>NC_013929.1:5074347-10148695 GCF_000091305.1 Streptomyces scabiei 87.22
CGGACCTCCTCGACGAAGTCCTGCTCGCGGTAGTTGATCAGGATGTCAGCCCCCAGGGCGGCGCACCGGGCCAGCTTCTCCTCGGTGCCCGCCGTGACCGCGACCTTCGCGCCGACGGCCTTGGCGAGCTGGACGGCCATGGTGCCGATGCCGCTGGAGCCGCCGTGCACGAGCAGGGTCTCGCCCGGCCGCAGATGGGCGATCATGAAGACGTTCGACCAGACCGTGCAGGTCACCTCGGGCAGGGCGGCCGCCGCGGTCAGGCCGACGCCGGCGGGCACGGGCAGCAGCTGGGCGGCCGGGGCGACGACCTTCTCCGCGTAACCGCCGCCGGAGAGCAGCGCGCACACCTCGTCGCCGACGTTCCATCCGGCCACCCCGGGCCCGATCTCCGCGACCCGCCCGGAACATTCCAGGCCGGGGTGGGGGGAGGCGCCGGGCGGAGGGTCGTAGAAACCCTGTCGCTGGAGCAGGTCGGCACGGTTCACCGCGCTCGCCGCCACCTCGATCAGCACTTCGCCCTCGCCGGGTACGGGGTCGGGGACCTCGTCCCACACCAGGGCCTCGGGTCCACCGGGTTCGGGAATCGTGATCGCATGCATGAGGGGGACGCTACTCCCCGACCCCCACGTCACGCCCCCGGCACCCACTCCTTCACGCCTCGCCCCCGGCACCCACTCCTTCACGCCTCGGCCCCGGCCCGCTCCTCGCCGGGCGGTCGGCCGACGGCCCCGGGGCCACCGCCGGCCCGGCCGACGCCAGTCCATCCCCGCCGACCCGCGCCCTCATCCAGGCCGAACTCGCGCGGCCCACACCCGCGCCCGCCCCGCCGGCCTGGCTCCCCGGCCCGGTCTCCGAGACCCGCCGTCGGAAATAGGGATGCGTCCCCGGGCCATCGGCGAGACCGTGAAGGTTGCAGTGCCGTGCGGACGGGACACGAGAACCGCTTCGACACCGAGTGCGAAACGCGGTCCCCGACTTTTCGCGCGGCGACCGATGAGTTTCGGCGGTCCCCGTGGTCTCCCTTTGCGTAGCCCAGGACACGGGCCCCGTACGCGGAAGGATCTCAGACATGAGCGCACAGACGTCCGGCCTCGCGATCGAGACCGCGGGTCTGGTGAAGACCTTCGGCGAGACCCGGGCCGTCGACGGCGTCGACCTGGCCGTGCCGGCCGGCACGGTCTACGGCGTCCTCGGCCCGAACGGCGCCGGCAAGACGACCACGGTGAAAATGCTCGCCACCCTGCTGCGCCCCGACGGGGGTGAGGCGCACGTCTTCGGTCACGACGTGGTCCGGGAGGCCGACGAGGTCCGCGGCCGGGTGAGCCTGACCGGGCAGTACGCCTCCGTGGACGAGGACCTGACCGGCACCGAGAACCTGGTGCTGCTGGCCCGGCTCCTCGGCCACGGCAAAGCGGCCGCACGGCTGCGCGCCGGGCAGCTGTTGGAGGCGTTCGGGCTGAGCGAGGCCGCCGCGAAGCAGGTCAAGCACTACTCGGGCGGCATGCGGCGCCGTATCGACATCGCCGCGTCCATCCTGAACACACCCGACCTGCTCTTCCTCGACGAGCCCACCACCGGACTCGACCCGCGCAGCCGCAACCAGGTGTGGGACATCGTGCGCGCGGTGGTCGCCCAGGGCACGACCGTGCTGCTCACCACGCAGTATCTGGACGAGGCGGACCAGTTGGCGTCCCGGATCGCGGTCATCGACCAGGGCAAGGTGATCGCGGAGGGCACGAAGGGCGAGCTGAAGGCGTCCGTGGGCGCCGGTTCCGTCCATCTGCGGCTGCGCGACGCGGCCCAGCGGCCGCAGGCGGAGGAGGTGCTGCGGCTGGCCCTCGACGCCGACGTGCAGCGGGAACCGGACCCGGTGGCGCTGACCGCCCGCGTGGGCGCGGGATCGGCCAACGGACAGGGAGCCGCCGAGGCGGCCGCCCGGGCCCTGGCCGAACTGGCCCGCACCGGCATCACCGTCGACAACTTCTCGCTGGGACAGCCCAGCCTGGACGAGGTCTTCCTCGCCCTCACCGGACACGACACCCAGGCAGCGGCCGCGCAGGCCGACGACGCCCCCGAGACGAAGGACGAGGCGGCGGTATGAGCACCGCGACCACCACCGACAACAAGGAACTCGCCCCCGTCAGCGCCGATTCGCTCGCCGCGCTGCTCATCTCCAAGGACCGGCCACCGCGGCCCAGCGCGTTGTCGGCCTCGCTGACCTTCGGCTGGCGGGCCATGCTCAAGATCAAGCACGTGCCGGAGCAGCTCTTCGACGTCACCGCCTTCCCGATCATGATGGTGCTGATGTACACGTACCTCTTCGGCGGTGCGCTGGCCGGCTCGCCGGAGCAGTACATCCAGTTCCTGCTGCCGGGCATCCTGGTGATGTCGGTCGTGATGATCACGATGTACACCGGGGTCTCCGTCAACACGGACATCGAGAAGGGCGTCTTCGACCGCTTCCGCTCGCTGCCGATCTGGCGGCCGTCGACGATGGTCGGCTATCTGCTGGGCGACGCCCTGCGCTACGCGATCGCGTCCGTGGTGATGCTCACCGTCGGCATGATCCTCGGCTACCGCCCGGACGGCGGGGTGCTGGGCGTGGTCGCCGGGGTCGCGCTGCTCATCGTCTTCTCGTTCGCGTTCTCGTGGATCTGGACGATGTTCGGCCTGATGCTGCGCACCGAGAAGTCCGTGATGGGCGTCAGCATGATGGTGATCTTCCCGCTGACCTTCCTGTCCAACGTCTTCGTCGACCCGAGCACGATGCCCGGCTGGCTCCAGGCGTTCGTCAACAACAGCCCGGTCACCCATCTCGCCTCGGCGGTCCGCGCGTTGATGGCGGGCGAGTGGCCCGCCGCGGAGATCGCCTGGACGCTGGGCTGGTCCGCCCTGTTCGTGCTGGTCTTCGGGCCGATCACGATGCGGCTGTACAACCGCAAGTAGACGTGCACGCCAAGAGGGTGGCCCCGGGGTGCGGAACCCCGGGGCCACCCTCTCGCTTCCGCTACGGCAGGTGCTTGGTCTCGGGGGTGATCTTCGTGCTCGGGGTGGCACGGACGATGGTGATGAGCCGGTCCGTCAGCTGGAGTCGGCCGATGGAGGGATCGTCGTAGCCGAGCACCCGATGTCCGCGCAGCACGCTGACCACCAGGTCCTCCGTCTCCCGTACCCCGCGCCCCACCTCGGCCTTTATGACCGGCCGTTCGGCGATGTCGAGCCCGCTGCCCTGCTGGATGAGGTCCTCCATCACCATGCCGGCCGCCGGGCTGAGCACGGAGAGCCCGAGCAGCCTTCCGGCCGCGCTGGCACTGGTGATGACGACGTCCGCCCCGGACTGCTTCAGCAGCGGCGCGTTCTCCTCCTCCCGCACGGCGGCCACGATCTTCGCCTGGCGGTTGAGCTGGCGGGCGGTCAGCGTGACCAGGACGGCGGTGTCGTCCCGCGCGGTGGAGATGATGATCTGCCGCGCCTTCTGCGCCTCGGCCCGGAGCAGCACATCGCTGCGGGTGGCGTCACCGACGACCCCCGTGTACCCCTCGGCGTTCGCGGCCTCGATGACCTTGGAGCTGGGGTCCACGACGACGACCTGTTCCTTCTTCAGCCCGGTCGCGCAGACGGTCTGGATCGCCGACCGTCCCTTCGTCCCCCAGCCGACGACAACGGTGTGGTCCCTCAAGGCCGCCCTCCAGCGGTTGTGTCGCCATTCCTCACGGGTGCGTTCCGTGAGGACCTCCAGCGTGGTCCCGACCAGGATGATCAGGAACAGCACACGCAGCGGTGTGATCACGAAGATGTTGGTGAACCGCGCGGCGTCACTGACCGGGGTGATGTCGCCGTATCCGGTGGTGGAGAGGGTGACGGTGGCGTAGTAGAACGCGTCGAGCAGATCCACCGAGCCGTCGGAGCTGTCGTTGTACCCCTCGTGGTCGGCGTAGACGATGAACGCAGTCGCGACCAGCACGAACAGGGCCATCGCCAGCCGCTTGCCGACCTGTCGGATGGGCCGCTCGACCTCCTGTCTCGGCAGCCTCACCTGGTGGGTCACCAGACGCTCGTCCGCATTGCGGGCGATCGCGTCCTGGCCCGGCAGTTTCACGTGAAACACTCCCCGTTTCGACGTACGTCCCCTGGCTGTGCTCCGCCCCCGACGGCCCGTCGTTTCACGTGAAACACCGTTGGTCCTACGGCCGGTCGGCCGTACCGATGTTTCACGTGAAACACACCTGGATCCCCGCGGTCGCCCAGGGCAGGTCGAGCAGTTCCAGCTCCTGACCCGGGCGGGCGCCGCCGGGTGGTACGACGGCAAGGGCATCGGCGGTGGCGATTCCGCGGAGCATAGCGGGACCGTTGTAGTGCAATGGCACGGCGTCGTCACCGCGCAGACCGACGGGAACGAGGCGGGTGTCGTGCGGATGCCCGTGCACCCCCTCGCGCAGCGGCACCGTGTACGGCTCCGGGGCCGGGCGCCCGGCGAGTGTCCGCAGCAGCGGCTCGGCGAGGGTGAACAGCCCCGAGACGGCGGCCAGCGGGTTTCCGGGCAGCCCGACGAGATGCTGGTCCTGCCGGGTGCGGGCCAGCAGCATGGGGTGCCCGGGGCGCACCTTCACGCCGTCGACGAGGAGTTCGGCCCCCACGCGGCGCAGGATGGGGTGGACGTGGTCGACGGGCCCGGCGGCCGTGCCCCCCGTGGTGACGATGAGGTCGGCGGAGGATTTCTTCACGGCCCGGTGCAGGGCGTCGGCGTCGTCCCCCAGGCGGCGCACGGCGGTGACCTCGGCGCCGAGCGCCCGCAGCCAGGACGGCAGCATGGGGCCGAGGGCATCGCGGATGAGGCCCTCGCGCGGAAGCCCGTCGGTGAGCAGTTCGTCGCCCAGGACGAGGAGTTCGACGCGCGGGCGGGGGAGCACGCTCACCGTGTCGTACCCGGCGGCGGCCGCGAGCCCGAGCGCGGCCGGGGTGATCTGGGTGCCGAGCGGCAGCAGTTGGTCGCCGTGGCGGCACTCCTGGCCCCGGGGGCGGATGTCCTGCCCGTGGAGGAGGTCCCGGGTCGGATGCAGCCGGCCCTTGTCGTCGGTGCGGCCGTGCTCGCTGCGCAGGACGGCGGTGGTGTCGGGCGGGATACGGGCGCCGGTGGCGATCCGGACCGCCTCGCCGTCCGTGAGCCGCCCGGGATCGGCGTGCCCCGCGAGCACGCCCTCCTCCCGCACGGCCCAGGGGCCGGGACCGGCCACCGCCCAGCCGTCCATGGCGGAGGTGTCGAAGGAGGGCAGATCGGTGAGGGCGGTCAGGGGCGCGGCGAGAACGAGTCCGAGCGCCCGGTCGACGGGGACCGACACGGGGGCCCGGCGTCCGGTCGTGCGGGCGGCACGTTCGGCGACGGCCCGGGCCTCGGGCCAGGAGGTGGCCCGGTGGGGGGATTCGCCCTTGGCCCGGTGCGCGTCGGATTGCCCCGGCGCAGCGGCCTCGTGGGAGGGGAGGGGCTCCTTCGGTCCCTGGACGGCCCTGTCGTTGGCCACGGCCAGCGCCTCCTCCACGTCGAACTCTTCGGCGTCCTGGGCGGTCATCCGGCGTCCGGTCCGGCGCCGGGTGAGTCCTCCTCGGCCCAGCGCAGGGCCAGGGCGGACGCCTTGCGGGCCGCCTCGGTGACCGCCTCCGGGCCACCCCCGGCCCGGGCGGCGGCGTAGCCGATCAGGAAGGTGGTCAGCGGGGCGGCGGGCCGGGCCACGCTGTGGGCGGCGTCACGGGCGAGGTCGAGCAACTCGGTGATGTCGACATCGAGGTCGATCCCCAGCTCGTCCTTGACTGCGGAAATCCATTCATCCAACACGTGGCCATGCTCCCTGATCCGTGCGCGGGCGGCGGCGATGTCGTCCCAGGTGTCGCAGTCGAAGGACGCGACCGGGTCGGTGATACGGGTGAGGCGCAGCGCGGCGGTCAGCCGCCGCAGGGGGAGCCCGGTGAGGCCGTCGTGCTCGGCGGCGAGCCGCGCCAGTTCCCGGCGCAGGGCCTCGGCCCGGTAGACGGCGACGAGGGGCTGGTCACGGCCGTCGGCGTCGGTGACCAGCACGCCGTCGGCGGAGCCCGCGCTGTCCGAGAGGGCGCGGAGCAGACATCCCGCCGTTTCCTCCCCCAGGAACGGCAGGTCGGCGGAGAGAAGGAGGACGCGGGGAGCGGTGGTGTGCCGGAGGCCGGCGCCCAGCGCGGCGAGCGGGCCGCCGCCCGGGGGTTCCTCGCGGGCCCACCGCACGGGCCGCGCGGTGGGCCGGGGTTCGGCGACGACGACGGTCGTCCCGGCCCCGGCGCAGGCGGTCAGCACCCGGTCGAGCAGCGCCCGGCCCCCCACGCGCACGGCGGGCTTGTCGGCGCCGCCGAGCCGCCGGGCGGCTCCTCCGGCGAGCACGACGGCGTCGAACGGCTCGGTACCGGGGTCGCCCGGGGGCTCGTACGCGGTCACCCTCCGAGTATGCGGGCCCCGACGATCACAGGGAACGTGGGGGAGACCGCGTGATCAGGGCCCGGCCGGGGCCCGACGCGGTGGGCGGTCGGTCCCGGCCGGGTGGATCCGCTGCTCAGAGCGTGCGCAGCAGCATCGCCGGCTGTTCGACACAGTCGGCCACGAAGCGCAGGAAGCCGCCCGCCGTGCCGCCGTCGCACACCCGGTGGTCGAAGGTGAGCGAGAGCTGCACGACCTGCCGTACGGCCAGCTCGCCCTCGTGCACCCACGGCTTGGGGACGATACGGCCGACGCCAAGCATGGCGGCCTCGGGGTGGTTGATGATCGGCGTGGAGCCGTCGACACCGAACACGCCGTAGTTGTTCAGGGTGAAGGTCCCGCCGGTCAGCTGGCCGGGTGTCAGGGTCCCGGTCCGGGCCGCCTCGGTCAGGCCGGCGAACTCGGCGGTGAGCGATTCCGTGTTCCTGGTGTGCGCGTCCCGGACGACGGGCACGACCAGCCCTCGCTCGGTCTGCGCGGCGAACCCGAGGTGCACCCGGTCGAGCCGGACGATCTCCCGGGCCTCCATGTCGACCGTCGAGTTCAGCTCCGGGAAACGGGCCAGCGCGGCCGTGCAGATCCGGGCGAGCAGCGCGAGGACGGAGATCTTCGGACCACCGGCCGCGTTCATCGCCGTACGGGCGCGCATCAGTTCCGTCGCGTCGGCGTCCACCCAGCAGGTGGCGTCGGGGATCTCGCGCCGGCTCCGGGAGAGCTTGTCGGCGACGGCGCCCCGGACGCCCCGCAGGGGGATGCGGGTGGCGGAGGGCGCCTCGGCGGGCGCGGGCCGCGCGGCGACGGCACTCGGCTCCGGAACCGAGGCGGGAGCGGTGGCGGGGGCCGTGGCGGCCCGCAGCGCGTGCTCCACGTCGGCCCGCAGGATCAGCCCCTCGGGGCCCGAACCGTGCAGGGTCCGCAGGTCCAGGCCGTTCTCGCGGGCGAGACGGCGGACGAGCGGGGAGATGACCGGCACGGGTCCGTCCGGGCACGCGGGAGCGGCGACCGGGACCGGTGTCGTGTCGACGACGGTGCGCCGGGCCGCCGGCCCGGCCGACGGGGTGGACCGGACCGGTTCCCCGGGCCGCACCCGCCTGCGGCGCGCCGGCGGCGCACCGGTGCCGTAGCCGACCAGCACGTTGCCGGAGCCCTCACCGGCGGTGGCGTCCGCGGCGGGTGCCCCCACCGCCACCGTCAACAGGGGAGCACCGACGGGCAGTTCCGTGCCCTCCTCGCCGAAGCGGGCGGTGACGACACCGCCGTAGGGGCAGGGAACCTCGACCATGGCCTTGGCCGTCTCGACCTCGACGACCGGCTGGTCGATCGCGACGACGTCCCCGACCTGGACCAGCCAGCGCACGATCTCGGCCTCGGTCAGCCCCTCCCCGAGGTCGGGCAGCTTGAACTCCAGCACCTGGGCCATCAGTTCCCCGCCTCCCACTGCAGACGGCCCACGGCGTCCAGGATCCGGTCGACGCCGGGGAGGTGGTGCCGCTCCAGCATGGGCGGCGGGTACGGGATGTCGAACCCGGCGACGCGCAGCACGGGCGCCTCCAGGTGGTGGAAGCAGCGCTCGGTGACACGGGCGGCGATCTCGCCGCCCGGACCGCCGTAGGAGCCGGACTCGTGCACGACGACCGCGCGGCCGGTCCGGCGCACCGACGCGGCGACCGTCTCGTCGTCGAAGGGGACCAGGGAGCGCAGGTCGACGACTTCGAGGTCCCAGCCCTCGGCCGTGGCCGCCTCGGCGGCCTCCAGGCAGACGGGCACCGACGGGCCGTAGGTGATGAGGGTGGCGCTGCGGCCGGCGCGGCGTACGACCGCGCGGCCGATCGGCTCGACGGCCGGCGGTTCCTCGGGGTTCCAGGCGTCCTTCGACCAGTACAGGCGCTTGGGCTCCAGGAGGACGACCGGGTCGTCGGAGGCGATGGCGGCGCGCAGCAGCCCGTAGGCGTCGGCGACGGTGGCGGGGGTGACGACATGGAGGCCCGGAGTCGCCATGTAGTACGCCTCGGAGGAGTCGCTGTGGTGTTCGACTCCGCCGATGCCGCCGCCGTAGGGGACGCGGATGGTGATCGGCAGGGGCATCGCTCCGCGCGTGCGGTTGCGCATGCGGGCGACATGGCTGATGAGCTGCTCGAACGCCGGGTAGGCGAACGCGTCGAACTGCATCTCGACGACCGGCCGCAGGCCGTACATGGCCATGCCGACGGCGGTGCCGAGGATGCCCGCCTCGGCGAGCGGGGTGTCGGTGACCCGGTCCTCGCCGAACTCCTTGGCGAGCCCGTCGGTGACGCGGAAGACACCGCCGAGGGCGCCGACGTCCTCGCCCATGACGTGCACGGTGGGGTCGGCGGTCATGGCGTCGCGCAGCGCGCGGTTGAGCGCCTGCGCCATGGTGGCGGGCTTGAGGGCGACGGTGGTCACGGCTGCGCCCCTTCGTTCTCCGCCGCCAGCTCGGCCTGGAGCAGGGCCTGCTGTTCGCGCAGTTGCGGGGTGGGCTCGGCGTAGACGTGGGCGAAGAGGTCCATGGGGTCGAGCGCCGGGTCCTGGTTCATGCGGTCGCGCAGGTCGGCCGCCATCGCCTCGGCGGCGTCACGGGCGGCCCGGATGCCGTCCTCGTCGAGGAGGCCGCGCTCGGTCAGCTCGTGCTCCAGGAGCGCGACCGGGTCGTGCGCCCGCCAGGTCTCGACCTCGGCGTCGCCCCGGTAGCGGGTCGCGTCGTCGGCGTTGGTGTGGGCGTCGATGCGGTAGGTGACCGCCTCGACCAGCGTGGGACCGCCGCCGGCGCGCGCGTGGGCCACCGCTTCGGCGAGCACCTGGTGCACGGCCGCCGCGTCGTTGCCGTCGACCAGGCGGCCCGGCATCCCGTAGCCGACGGCCTTGTGGGCCAGCGACGGGGCGGCGGTCTGCTTGGCGAGCGGGACGGAGATCGCGAAGCCGTTGTTCTGGACGAGGAAGACCACCGGTGCCTGCCAGACGGCGGCGAAGTTGAGCGCCTCGTGGAAGTCGCCCTCGCTGGTGCCGCCGTCGCCGACCAGGGCCAGCGCCACCACGTCGTCGCCCTTGAGGCGGGCGGCGTGCGCGAGGCCCACGGCGTGCGGGAGCTGGGTGGCGAGGGGGGTGCACAGCGGCGCGACGCGGTGCTCGTGCGGGTCGTAGCCGGTGTGCCAGTCCCCGCGCAGCAGGGTGAGCGCCTGCACGGGGTCGAGGCCGCGGGCGACGGCGGCGAGCGTGTCGCGGTAGCTGGGGAAGAGCCAGTCCCGCTCCTCCAGGACGAGCGCGGCGGCGACCTCGCAGGCCTCCTGGCCGGTGCTGGAGGGGTAGACGGCGAGCCTGCCCTGCTTGGTCAGGGCGGTCGCCTGCGTGTTGTAGCGGCGGCCGCGCACCAGCTCGGCGTAGAGCCGGCGCAGCAGCGCGGGGTCGGCGTCGGCCGCCGCGTCCGTGCCGAGCACGCGGTGGGGCAGGGCGTCGGGCAGCAGCGGCGCGGGGTCCGTGCGGGGCTGCCAGGCGGGCGGCGGTGTCGGGCGGTACGCGCCCCGCTGCTCCATGACCGTCATACGGCACCTCCTCGTGGGAGTGGCTCAGGGACGCGGCACGGTTGTGACGCGTCTCACCTACCGATTGTTCGGTCGTTGACGCATTTTGGCTACACGCACCCACAGGCTGTGGACAAACGGTTCTGCACAGCCTGGAATGAACGCAGTCCGTCCATGGCAGGGAGGCAGGGGCACATGGCACCTGAACAAATGGCCGAGCCGCCGGAGCACGGCCCGGCCCTGCCGCCCCCTCGCCCGCTGGACGCCATAGACCAGGACATCCTGCGCATGCTGCAGGCCGACGGCCGTGCCTCGATACGGTCCGTCGCCGAACGCGTCCACGTCTCCCGCGCCAACGCCTACGCGCGCATCAACCGCCTCATCGAGGACGGCGTGATCCGTGGCTTCGGGGCGCGCGTGAACCACGAGCGCGCCGGAAAGGGCACCTCGGCCTACATCACCCTCAAGATCGTGCAGAACTCCTGGCGCACCGTCCGCGACCAGCTGCGCCAGCTCTCGGGCGCCGCCCACATCGCCCTGGTCGGCGGCGACTACGACGTCCTGCTCCTGGTGCACACCTCGGACAACCGGGCCCTGCGCGAGGTCGTCCTCACCAAGCTCCAGGCCATCCCGGAGGTGCTCAGCACCCGGACCCTGCTGGTGTTCGAGGAGGAGGACGTGGAACCGGAGGGGTGACCGGCCGCGGCCGCCCCCGGCACCCGGACCTCCCGGCGGGCGCGTGGACCCGCCGACGGCGCGCGGCCTCCCCGCACGCGCTCACTCCGGGGGGCGCGCTCACTCCGGGGCGCGCAACCCCGTGAAGACCAGGTGCGTCACCGCTTCGGACACTTCCCGCTCGCCCATGCCCCGCCCGTCCGGCCGGTACCACTCCACGATCGAGTTGATCATCCCGAACACCAGCCGGGTGGCGAGCCGCACCTCCACGTCGCGCCGCACGTCACCCTCGGCCGCCGCGGCCTTCAGCAGGTCGGCGACCCGGTGGTCGAAGTCGCGGCGCCGCTCCAGCGCCCAGCGCTCGGTGTCGGTGTTGCCGCGCACCCGCAGCAGCAGGGTCACATAGGGCAGCTCGCCCATGAGTACCTCGACCATGCGCCGCACGACGTGCTCCAGGCGCTCCACCGCACGCCCCCCGCGCGCGGGCTCCTCGTCGAGGATGGCGAAGAGACCGTCCAGCGCCCGGCTGACGGCCCGGCGCAGCAACTCCTCCTTGCCCGTGACGTGGTGGTATATCGACGATTTGGAGATTCCGGCCGCCTTGGAGAGATGCTCCATGGAGGTCCCGTCGTAACCGCGTTCGTTGAAGACCCGGACCGCGACGGACAGCAGCGTCTCCGGGGTGTACGTGTCGCGCTTGGCGGTCGTCATGAGGAGGTGCCCTCCCGCTTGTCCGAGGCGTAGGCGTGGCGGTAGAGCGCCAGCGAGGGCGCGTAGCGCCCGGAGGGGTCGCGCAGGTGCAGGTCGTCCAGGAGGGCGTACGCCCAGTTTCGGCCCAGTCTGCGGCTCCACTCGAAGGGCCCCAGCGGGTAGTTGACGCCCAGCCGCATCGCCGTGTCGATGTCCTCCTGGGTGGCCACGCCCTTGGCGACGGCGTCGTGCGCGAGGTCGATGATCCGCGCCACCGTGCGCGCGACGATCATGCCGGGGGCGTCCCCGATGACGCTGACGTCCTTGCCGAGCGCCTGGAAGAGGCCCGTCGCCTCCGCGAGGGTCTGCGGCGAGGTGTCCTGGGAGGCGGACAGGGCGATCCGGGTGGCCCTGCGGTAGTCGAGCGCGAGGTCGAAGTAGACGACGTCCCGGAACTCCACGGAGGTCTGGCCGTCGGCGAGGGCCAGCTGGCCGCCGCTCGGCAGGACGAGCCGGGTGCCGTGGTCCTCCTCGTCCTCGCGGACGGAGATGCCCGCCTCGCGGATCAGCGTGAGCAGGTCCGCGGCGGGGCCGAGGTCACCCTCGACGACCACGTACGCGGGCGCGGGGACCGGGTCCGCGGTGTGCGGCTCGGGACGCTCGGCGTCCTCGCCGTGGTCGTACCAGCCCTGCCCCGTCTTGCGGCCCAGCCGGCCGGACTCGACGAGCCGGCGCTGGGCCAGCGAGGGCGTGAAGCGCACGTCCTGGAAGAAGGCCCGCCACACGGAGTGGGTGACGGACTCGTTGACGTCCTGCCCGATCAGGTCGGTCAGTTCGAAGGCGCCCATCCTGAACCCGCCGCACTCGCGCAGGATCGCGTCGATGGTGACGGGTTCGGCGGCCTGCGACTCGTACACCGCGAAGGCTTCGGCGTAGAACGGCCGTGCGATGCGGTTGACGATGAATCCGGGGGTGTCGGCGCAGGCCACAGGCGTCTTGCCCCAGGCGCGGGCCGTCTCGTACGCGCGCGTGGCCGAGGTGACGTCGGTGGCGAAGCCGGAGACGACCTCCACCAGGGGCAGCAGCGGCGCGGGGTTGAAGAAGTGCAGGCCCACGAAACGGCCCGGGTTGCGCAGGGCGCCGCCGATGGCCGTGACGGAGAGGGAGGAGGTGTTGGTGGCGAGCAGGCAGTCCTCGCCGACGACGTCCTCCAGCGCACGGAACAGTTCCTGCTTGACGTCCAGCCGCTCCAGGACGGCCTCGACGACCAATCCGCAGTCCGCGAGGTCGGCGAGCCGTTCGGCGGCGTGCAGCCGGGCACGCGCGGCGTCCCGGTCGGCGCCGCTCATGCGGTCCTTGGCGACGAGCCGGTCGAGCCGGCCGCCGATCGCCTCGACGGCCTCCCGCGCCCGTCCGGGCGCAGTGTCGAACAGCAGTACGGAGTGGCCCGCGGTCAGTGCGACCTGGGCGATGCCCTGGCCCATGGTGCCGGTCCCTACGACGGCCACGGGGCTGCCGGGGTCGAGTCCTGTCATGTGCGCGATCCTCCCGCACGGGGTTGTCCACAGATACGGCGGACCCCCTTGTCCCGACCGATCGTTCGGTTACTCTAACTCTGTCCGCCCACCCGTCGCCCAGCACTCCGTGGAACAAGGCATTTCGCCCCGTCCCCCGAGAGCACCCCCCGCACACCTCTCGAATCCATTCCTGCCCAGGTCAGAGCTCTGAGAAGAGTCCTTGACGTGAGGAGTTGGTCCAGCATGGCCGCCGAACCGTCCGCGCACGCCCTGATCGCCAAGCACCGGCCCGTCCTCGACCAGGCGCTGGAAGCGATCCGCACCCGCGCGTACTGGTCGCCCCACCCCGAGCACCCCAAGGCGTACGGCGAGAACGGCAGCCTGGGCATGGCCGAGGGCAAGGCGGCCTTCGACGCCCTCCTCGGCAGCCGGCTCGACCTCGGCCAGCCCGGCACCGACGACTGGGTGGGCGGCGAGATCTCCCCGTACGGCATCGAGCTGGGCGTCACCTATCCGCACGCCGACCTCGACGTGCTGCTGCCCGCCATGAAGGCCGGACAGCGCGCGTGGCGCGACGCTGGCGCCGAGGCGCGCGCGGCGGTGTGCCTGGAGATCCTGAAGCGGATCAGCGACCGCACCCACGAGTTCGCCCACGCCGTCATGCACACCAGCGGCCAGGCTTTCATGATGGCCTTCCAGGCGGGCGGGCCGCACGCCCAGGACCGGGGCCTGGAGGCGGTGGCGTACGCGTACGCGGAGCAGGTCCGCACCCCCGACGCGGCCGAGTGGAGCAAGCCCCAGGGCAAGCGGGACCCGCTCGCGCTCACCAAGAAGTTCACGCCGGTCCCCCGTGGCACCGCGCTCGTCATCGGCTGCAACACCTTCCCGACGTGGAACGGCTACCCGGGCCTGTTCGCCTCCCTCGCCACCGGCAACGCGGTCCTGGTGAAGCCCCACCCGCGCGCGGTGCTGCCGCTCGCCCTCACCGTCCAGGCCGCCCGCGAGGTGCTCGCCGAGACCGGCTTCGACCCCAACCTGGTCGCGCTCGCCGCCGAGCGTCCCGGCGAGGGCATCGCCAAGGACCTGGCCACCCGCCCCGAGATCCGCATCATCGACTACACCGGCTCGACGTCGTTCGGCGACTGGCTGGAGGCCAACGCCCGCCAGGCGGAGGTCTACACGGAGAAGGCCGGTGTCAACACCGTGCTGATCGACTCCACCGCCGACTACAAGGGCATGCTCTCCAACCTGGCCTTCTCCCTGTCCCTGTACAGCGGCCAGATGTGCACCACCCCGCAGAACCTGCTCGTCCCCCGCGACGGCATCACCACCGACCAGGGCCCCAAGTCCTACGACGAGGTCGTGGCCGACCTCGCCCGGTCGGTCGGCGGTCTGCTGGGCGACGACGCGCGCGCGAACGCGCTGCTGGGCGCGCTCGTGAACCCCGACGTCAAGGCCCGCCTCGAAGCGGCCGCCGCGCTCGGCGAGGTCGCACTCCCCTCACGGGAGATCACCAACCCCGAGTTCCCGGACGCGGTCGTCCGGACGCCGGTGATCGTGAAGCTCGACGGCGCGCGGAAGTACTGGGAGGGCGCGGAGGACGAGGCCGCCTACCTCAGCGAGTGCTTCGGGCCGGTGTCGTTCGCCGTCGCCGTCGACTCGGCCGCGGAAGGGCTGGAGCTGCTGCGCCGGACCATCGGCGACAAGGGTGCGATGACCGTCGGCGCGTACACGACCTCCGAGGAGGTGGCCCAGGCCGTCGAGGAGGTCTGCCTGGAGGAGTGCGCGCAGCTGTCACTCAACCTCACGGGCGGGGTGTACGTGAACCAGACGGCGGCCTTCTCGGACTTCCACGGGTCCGGCGGCAACCCGGCGGCGAACGCGGCCCTGTGCGACGGAGCCTTCGTCGCCAACCGGTTCCGGGTGGTCGAGGTCCGCAGCGAGACGCTCCGCTAAAGCGTGTTGCAGGAGGCTGGGCGCGCTCCTCAGAAGGAGCCCGCGCTCCAGTGGTACAGCGTCATCGCCACGCTGGTCGCCAGGTTGTAGCTGGAGACCTGGGGGCGCATCGGGAGCGACAGCAGGTGGTCGGCACGGGCGCGCAGCCCGGCCGACAGGCCGCTGCGCTCGGAGCCGAACGCGAGGACGGCGTCGTCCGGGAGCTTCAGCCCCCGGATGTCGTCGCCCTCGGGGTCCAGCGCGAAGAGCGGGCCGGGAGGCAGGTCGGCCACCTCCAGGCGCTCGACGGCGGTGGCGAAGTGCAGCCCCGCCCCGCCCCGCACGACCGTGGGGTGCCAGGGGTCCAGGGTGCCCGTCGTGACCACACCGGTCGCCCCGAACCCGGCCGCCAGCCGGATCACCGCGCCCGCGTTGCCCAGGTTGCGCGGGTTGTCGAGGACGACGACGGGGGCGGCGCGCGGGGTGCGGGCGAGCGCCGCCAGATGGTCCGCGCGCGCGGGGCGTACGGCCAGCGCGGCGACGGCGGTGGGGTGCGGGCGCGGTACGAGCGCCCGGTACGTCTCCTCCGGGACCTCCTGGAGGAGGTCCCCGAGCCGGTCCCGTACGTCCGGGGCCAGCTCGTCGGCGAGGGCGAGGGCCGCCGCACGGTCGGCCGTCACGGCCACCGACACCTCGGCGCCGAAACGGACGGCGTGCTTGAGCGCGTGGAAACCGTCGAGCAGGACGGCGGTGTCGACGAGACGCCGCCAGACCCGCAGCGGATCGCCTTCCGGCCGCCGGCCCGACGCACCCGAAGCCACCCCCGGGCCGCAGGCTCCCCTCAGACCTCCCGGCCCGCCCATGGCCTCTGCCGCCGGACCACCTGCGGATCCCGCCGCCGAACCAGCAGACCGCGCGGCCCCCTGAACCCCTGCGGGTCCCGGCGCCGAAGCGGCAGGACGTCCCGGCACCTGAGCCTCCGCGGGCCCCGCCGTCGGGACGCCCCCGGGCTCGCTCAGCGGATCGTTCATGCGGTGAAGCCTACGCGGGGCTGCTCGGCCGCCTCCCCCTCGTCGGGGGCGCCGGGGCGGCGCGGGCCGGGGATCGTGAGGGCGCGCCCCTGCAGGAGCCGGCGCCCGACGCGGTCGCGCACGCGCGCCACCAGCCCGCCCAGACGCTTCAGGAAGGGCGTGGGCAGGAAGACCGCGTCGGCGGCGATCATCGCGAGCGAGAAGAACGGCAGGCCCAGCACGACGGCGATCACGGCGTGCTCGGTCATCATGACCGCCAGCAGCACGTTCTTGACGCGCCGGTTGAAGAGCGTGAACGGGAAGGCGACCTGCACGATCACCGTCCCGTACGTCACCAGCATCACCATCGTGCCGCTCGACGACAGCAGGTCCGAGAGCGAGGCCCAGGGCGAGAAGTAGTCCAGGTGGAACGGGTAGTAGGCCGCCGTGCCGTCCTGCCAGCGCCCGCCCTGGATCTTGTACCAGCCGGCCGCCGCGTAGATCAGACACGCCTCGGCCATGATCACGACGAGCGCGGCGTTGTGCACGAGGTTGCCCACGATGTCGAGCAGCGCACGCGGCTTGGTGTCCGACTCGATGCGCCCTACGGCCCACCACAGGGCGTGCACCGCCCACAACCCCCAGAAGAACGTCAGCCAGCCGCCCAGCAGACCGCCGGGGACCAGACCGCCGAAGGTCGCCAGCAGCAGCGCGAACCCGAGCGCGCACCACAGCGCGACACCACCCCGGTCCTCCGGTGCCCTGCCGTCCGGCTCCAGGCGCTCGCGCCCACGCCGGGCGCGCCGCGCGTCCAGTGACCAGACCTGGGCGCAGCGGACGAAGACGAGATAGATCGCCATGAGATGGAGGACGTTGTCGCCGCCGTCGCCCATGAAGACGCTGCGGTTCTGCAGCGAGAGCACACCGACCATGAAGAGCACGCTCATGGCACGGGTGTGCCAGCCGAGCAGCAGAAGGAGGCCGGACAGGACGGCGACGGCGTAGACGATCTCGAACCACACCATGCTGTCGGACCACATCAGCACCGTGAACGCTTCGTTGCTCGCGGTCAGCTGCTGGGCCAGCTCCCAGCTCCAGGGCCCGTTCGGGCCGTAGAGCTCGCGCCGGTGCGGGAACTCGCGCAGCAGGAACAGCAGCCACGTCGCGGAGAAGCCGATACGGATGATCGCGCTCTGGTACGGGCCCAGCGCGCGATCCGTGACACGGGTGATCCCGTTGCCTATCGGGGCGGTGAGCCGCACCAGGGGGCTCCCCTGGCGGACCGGGCCGGTGGTCGGACGCACGGAGCCGCTCATTCGGCGCTCGCCTCCGTCCGGCCGGTGGCGGCCCGGCCGGCACCCCCCGCGTCGGCGGCGGCGTCCGCCCGGTCGTCGTCGGTCACCTGCCACCAGGGCAGCTCGCGGACGACTGGCTTGTCGGACACCTTTTCCTCGCTCCATTCGGGCGCCGGCACGTTGGTCGTACGGGACCGGAGCTGGATCCGCTCGATCACGGCGCCGGGCTCGCCGGCCCCCTCGCGGTCGAGGCGCATCACCACGATCCGGCGCACATAGCGCTGGGAGAGATCGCCGCGCGAGGTGGTCGCGCGGTTCTCGGCGTCGTGCGTGGAGACGTAGAAGTCCCAGGCCCGGCGCAGTTCGTTCTGCTGGGTGTGGCTCGGCACCGGGTTCCCGTCGATCGCGGCGCCGTCCAGCGCGGACAGGTCGAACCAGCCGGTCTGACGTCTCTCACCATCGGCGGTACGGACCTCCGCGCGCGCCTGCACGGCGATGTTCTGCTGCAGCGGGTTCGGCGCGAACAGCTTCCAGTTCTGCTCGAACTCCGGATACACCCATTCGTCCACCGCCCGACCGTGCTGCTTCGTCAACGTGTTCGAGGGCGCGATATGGAGGAACACCAGCCCGAGATGGACGCAGGTCACCACCCCCACGACCGCGAGCACCAGCGCCACGGCTATCTGGTACGGCAGGGTCAGCGCGGCGATACCGGCCGCGGGCCGCGCCGGCCCGCCCGTCCGCTCGGGGCGCGGCCAGGGCGAGGAAACCCCCGACGCGTCCGGCGAGGAGCCCGCCGCCGAACCGAGCGCCGGGTCCTCGGCCAGGGGGGTCACCGGGTCGGCCGTCGCGTCCGCCGACGCGGCCGAACCCGGAGAAGAGGCCCGCCCGGGGTTCGCGGCCACGGGCCCGGCAAGCTCCGCGCTCCTGGGCGCGGCGGGGTCCGAGGCCAACGGCGGCGCGGGGTCCGCGGCCATAGGCGGGGCGGGGTCCGCGGCCAACGGCGGCGCGGGGTCCGCCGTCGGGGCAGGGTCCGCCGTCGGCTCAGGGTCCGGGGTCAGCGGCGGGGCAGGCTCCCCGGCGCTGGACGGCGCCGGGTCCGGGGCCTGCCGCGCATCCCGCGGGACACGCGGTCCCTTTTCGCTCGCGGAGTCGGAGCCCTCGGGCTCGTCCGGCCCCCGCCGGGCGTTCGAGACCTCGTCGTTCGCGTCCATTGCGCCCCGCTCCCCGATTCCCACGACCCGGTCCACTTCCCCACCGGAACTTACTCAGCCACGCCCGTCCGGCACACCCCGATGGTCACAACAGTCACATCGTCACACCGCTCGCACGGCACCCCGAGGTTATCCACAGCGGGGGACACCTTACGGCGCGGTGCGTGCCGTGCCCGAGGCCCGGCCATCCCCCGGCCCCACGCCATTCCCCTCTTCTAGAACCTGTTCTATCTTGACGCCCTGTCATCGGCGGCACGGAAGGGCGGAACCGTGGACTTCACCTTCACCGAGGAGCAGCAGGCGGCGGCCGAGGCGGCGAGGGCGGTGTTCTCCGGGGTCGCACCGGACGCCGTACCGAGTCCGTCGCTCGTTCCGGGAGCCGTGGCCGACGACTTCGACCGGGCCCTGTGGGCGAAGCTCGCCGACGCGGACCTCCTCAGCCTGTTGCTCGACCCCGCGTACGGCGGGTCGGGCCTCGATCCCGTCGCGCTCTGCCTGGTGCTGCGCGAATCGGCGAAGGTGCTGGCCAGGGGGCCGCTGCTGGAGAGCAGTGCCGCCGCCGTGGCCGTGCAGGCACACGGGAGCCAGGAGCTGAAGGCGGATCTGCTCGCCCGCGTCGGCCGCGGGGAGGTCGTCCTCACCGTCGCCGCGCACGGCCTGACCGGTCACGACCCCGCCGAACTCGCCGTGACCGCACGGCGGGACCCCGATGGCTCCTGGATCCTGGACGGCGTGCAGACGGCGGTGCCCTGGGCACAGCAGGCGGACTTCGTCGTCGTCCCCGCGACGCCCTCGCCGGAGTCGGTCATCGGCCTCTCCACCGACGAGACCTCGGACGGGATCTGCGACGAGACCTCCGACGGGACTGCCCATGAGACCGGCCGGGGTCCTGCCGCCGCGGACGGCCGGGCCGTACTCGCCCTCGTTCCCCGCGCCCACGCGGGGGTGACGCTCGCCGAGCAGATCTCCACGCACGGCGAACGGCTGGCGGAACTGCGCCTGGAGTCCGTCCGGATCCCCGCGCGGGACGTCATCGACGCGGAGGGGGCGTGGGAACGGCTGCGGGAGCTGCTGACCACCGGGACGTGCGCGCTGGCACTCGGCCTGGGCGAGGCCGTCCTCGGCATGACCAGCGAATACGCCGGAAAACGCGAGCAGTTCGGCTTCCCGATCGCCACGTTCCAGGCCGTCGCCGTACAGGCCGCCGACCGCTTCATCGACCTGCGCGCGATGGAGGCGACGCTGTGGCAGGCCGCCTGGCGGATCACCTCCGGAGCGGCAGGCGCGCTGCCCGCCGCCGGAGACGTCTCGGTGGCCAAGATCTGGGCCGCGGAGGGCGTGCGACGGGTCGTGCAGACCGCACAGCATCTGCACGGGGGCTTCGGCGCGGACGTCGACTACCCCCTGCACCGCTATCACGCCTGGGCCAAGCACCTGGAACTCTCGCTCGGTCCCGCGGCGGCCCACGAAGAGGCGCTGGGGGACCTTCTGGCGGCGCACCCGCTGGGCTGAGTACCCGCGCACGCCACGCCCCGGGGCGCGCACGCTCCTCCGCGCGCCCCACCCGCACCCGGCGCCGCCGCCTTCCCCGGCTCCGGCACCTGTAGGGAACGGGTTCCCTACAGAACGAACCCCGCCCCGCCCTTGCCGTCCACCACCGGACGGCCCGCGGCCGCCCAGAGCTGCATGCCGCCGTCCACGTTCACGGCATCGATGCCCTGCTGGACGAGATACATGGTGACCTGCGCCGAACGACCGCCCGAGCGGCAGATCACATGGACCCTGCCATCCTGCGGAGCCGCCTCGGTCACCTCGCCGTAGCGCGCCACGAACTCACTGATGGGGACGTGCAGTGCCCCTTCGGCATGACCCGCCTGCCATTCGTCGTCCTCCCGCACGTCCAGCAGGAAGTCGTCGTCCTTGAGGTCTCCGACCTCGACCGTGGGCACACCAGCTCCGAGATGCATGCGTACGACGCTACCCGACCGGGCCCCGGGCTACTCGTCCCGGGCGAGCAGCCCCGCCAGCTCGCTCTCCCGCTGTTCGACCTCCGCCAGCAACTGGTCGGCGATCTCGTCGAGCAGCCGGTCGGGGTCCTGCGGCGCGAGGCGGAGCATCGACCCGATGGCACCCTCCTCCAGCTCCCGGGCGACGAAGGAGAGCATCTCCTTGCGCTGGGCGAGCCATTCGAGCCGGGCGTACAGCTCCTCGGCCCGGCTCGGCCTGCGCTCCTCCGGCACGGGCCCGGTCGCCCACTCCTCGGACAGCTCCCGCAGCAGCACCTCGTCACCGCGCCCGTACGCCGCGTTCACACGGGCGATGAACTCGTCCCGCCGCGCCCGCTCCTTGTCGTCCTGGGCCAGATCCGGGTGGGCCTTGCGGACCAGCTCCCGGTAGAGCCGGCGAGCCTCGTCGCTCGGGCGCACCCGCTCCGGGGACCGTACGGGCTGATCGGTGAGCATGGCCGCGGCCTCGGGGAAGATGCCCTCCGAGTCCATCCAGCCGTGGAACAGCTCCTCCACACCCGGCATGGGCATGACCCGGGCCCGAGCCTCCTGGGCCTTGCGCAGGTCCTCGGGGTCGCCGGTGCGCGCGGCCTTCGCCTCCGCGATCCGGGCGTCCAGCTCGTCGAGCCGCGCGTACACGGGGCCGAGCTTCTGGTGGTGCAGCCGGGAGAAGTTCTCGACCTCGACCCGGAAGGTCTCGACGGCGATCTCGTACTCGATCAGCGCCTGCTCGGCCGCCCGCACGGCCCGCTCCAACCGCTCCTCGGGCCGCCCCGAGCCACCACTCCCGCCGGACGCCGTGCCCTCGGTTCCCTCGGTCGGTACCGCGCCTTCGACGGGCTCGGTGGCCTCATCGGGCCGCCCGGGCTCGGTGGGGCGCTCGGACGGTGTCTGCTCGGCTTCCGGGGTCGTCACCCGACCCAGCCTAGGCCACGGTTCCGACCCCTGGCGAAAGCCGCCGGAGACCGGCGGCGGAGGGACGACCTCGCGTCGTCCAGCCGCCCGCTCGGCGTGGCCCGGGATGCCCGGAGGCCCCTCGCCGGCCTCCCCTCAGACCCCCATCTCGGCCGCGACCCGTCCCGCCCGCACCGCCGTCACCAGGTCCGCGTGGTCCGCCTCCGTTCTGTCCGCGTAGGTCACGGCGAACGTGGCCACGGCCTCGTCGAGTTCGTCGTTCTTGCCGCAGTAGCCGGAGACGAGGCGGGGGTCGGCGCTGTGGGAGTGGGCGCGGGCGAGAAGGGCGCCGGTCATACGGCCGTAGTCGTCGACCTGGTCGGCGGCCAGCGCGGCGGGGTCGACACTGCCCTTGCGGTTGCGGAACTGGCGTACCTGGAAGGGCAGTCCGTCGACCGTCGTCCAGCCCAGCAGCATGTCGCTGACGACCTGCATGCGCTTCTGGCCGCAGACCACCCGACGGCCCTCGTGGTCCACCTCCGGCACCTCGAAACCGGCCGTGGCCAGGTGCGGCTCCAGCGCCGAGGGGCGGGCCTCCTTCACCTGGAGGACGAGCGGCTCCCCCCGGTGGTCCAGGAGCAGCACGACGTAGGAGCGGGTGCCCACACTGCCGGTGCCGACCACCCGGAACGCCACGTCCTGGACCGCGTACCGGGCCAGCAGCGGATGGCGGTCCTCCGACAGCGTGGTCAGGTACTGCTCCAAGGACGTGGCCACGGCGACCGCCTCCTCGTCCTGCACGCGGCGCAGCACCGGCGGGGCGTCCACGAAGTGGCGGCCGCCGCCCTCCACCGCCCGGGTCGCCTTGGCCGCGAAACGTCCGCTGGTGTTGGCGCGCGCCTTCTCCGAGACCCGCTCCAGCGTGCCCAGCAGGTCGTGCGCGTCGGCGTGCGAGACCAGTTCCTCGTCGGCGATGGCGTTCCACGCGTCGAGCGCCGGGAGCTTGGCGAGCAGCCTCATCGTGCGCCGGTAGGCACCCGTCGCGTCGTACGCCGCCTTGCGGCAGATGTCCTCGTCGGCGCCCGCCTCACGGCCGGCGAGCACCAGGGAGGCGGCGAGGCGTTTGAGGTCCCACTCCCAGGGACCGTGCACGGTCTCGTCGAAGTCGTTGAGGTCCATGACCAGACCGCCGCGGGCGTCCCCGTACAGACCGAAGTTGGCCGCATGGGCGTCGCCGCAGAGCTGGGCGCCGATGCCGGTCATGGGCGTACGGGCGAGGTCGTACGCCATGAGGCCGGCGGAGCCGCGCAGGAACGCGAAGGGGGTGGCCGCCATCCTGCCGACCCTTATCGGGGTGAGGCCGGCGATCCGGCCGCGGTTGGACTCCTCCACCGCGGACACCGCGTCCGGCCGGTCGGTGGTGAGCGTCAGGTCGGCGTGCGCGCTGCGGGGCACCCGCGTGCGCAGCGCCTTGCCCTCGTCCTTGGGCGACCCCACCGAGGGCCACCGAGCGAACCCCGCGACTCCCGGCACCCGTGCGGCGGCCGACGGCGACGCCGCCCCCGCGTCGGCCACCGGCACTGCCCCTGCCGTCGTCCCGGCCTCGGTCATCACGACCGCCTCCCCCGTACACGTCCAGACGCGAACATCAACTCGTGCTGACGTTACAGCCGGTGGCCGAAACGCGTCAGAGCCTGTGGAAAACTCTGCGTCCCACCCGCCCGCACCAGCGGAAAGCCGAGCGCCCCACCCGCTGCCGGGCGGTCCGGCCTAGGGCTGTTCCGCCCCCGCACAGGGCCAACTCGGGGACAGATGGCTCTTGGACCAGTTCCTGAGTTCCCGCAGCGCCGGATCCAGTGCCGCCCCGGCCTCGGTCAGCCGGTACGTGACGCGCAGGGGCGGGCCGTCGTCGACCTCGCGCACCACCAGCCCGGCCGCGCCGAGTTCGGTGAGCCGGTCGGAGAGCATCCGCTCGCTGATGCCGGGAATCGCCCTGCGCAGGTCGGCGAAGTGCGCGGGATGCGGCATCAGGACGGCCACGATCAAACCCGTCCAGCGTTTTCCGAGCAGGGCGAACACACGGGTGATGCCTTCGTCGACCTGCTGGCACGGCCCGGCGCCATGGATGCCCTGCTGCTCCGCCATGAGAACAAGAGTACTGGTCCGGAGTTCGGGGATGAAAAAAAGTAAGTGACTGTGTTATTCATAGTTGAGTACGAAAACGAAGCCACTTCTTCGGGAGCTCCCCATGGCCACGCTGCTGCACCTGGATTCGTCCGTGTTTCCCGTCGGCGCCTCGTCATCGCGTGCGGTGACGGAGGCCTTCCGCACGGCATGGCAGGACCAGCATCCGGACGGCACGGTCGTCTATCGCGACCTGCACGCCGATCCCGTTCCGCACATCGGCGCCGACGCGCACACCGCCGGTTTCGCCGACCCGGCCACGCACACCCCCGAGCAGGCCGCCGCCTTCGCCGAGCGGGAGAAGCTCATCGTGGAGCTGGAGCAGGCGGACGCGGTCCTGATCGGCGCGCCCATGTACAACTTCTCGATCCCGTCGACCCTCAAGGCGTGGCTGGACAACGTCGTCCTCATCGGCCGCACCGCCATGACCGAGGACTCGAAGATCAAGGGCACCCCGGTCACGGTCGTCGCCAGCCGGGGCGGTTCCTACGCTCCGGGCACCCCTCGCGAACCTCTGGAGTACGTGCAGAACTACCTGACGGCGGTCCTGTCCGAAGCCCTCGGGCTGGAGGTCGACTTCATCGTCCCGGAGCTCACGATGGCCCCGCACAACCCCGCGATGAGCGAGCTGATCCCCCTCTCGGAGGCGTCCCGCGCGAAGGCCTTCGACGACGCGGTCGTCAAGGCCAAGAACCTGGCCGCGCGGCTCGCCGCGTAGCCCGCGCGCGCCGGCACGCGCGGGGCGGCCTCTCCCGTCCCCGGGAGCGGCCGCCCGTGCCGTCAGGCCGCGTAGGTCGCGTTCCTTGCGGTGGTCACCACCCGCTGCCCGTCGGCCTGGCTCAGCAGCCCGGCCGACACCCAGGAGGTGACGGTCGACTGCACCCGCGCCACCAGCGCGCTCTTGTCGGCGAACGGTGCCCCGGCCCAGATCTCGTCGAGCAGGGTCGTGCCGTCGCGCTTCGCCGGATTGGCGACGCCCGAGTCCGTGCCGCCGAGGACCACTTTCGGTTCCGCCCGCCTGACGTAGGCGTGGGTCGGGTCCTCGCTCCCTTCGTGGAAGGGGGCGAACTCGGTGCCGTCCAGCGTGTAGTGCAGCGGCTTTCCGCTCACCGCGGTGAGGGAGGGCAGCAGGTCGCCGGAGAGCCCGGCGTTGCGGTAGAGCCCGACCGGCAGATAGCTCGTGGCTCTGTTCCTGCCGACCAGGTTGACCGGTCCGTAGAACAGCGTCTGGAGCGACTGGTCGTCGAGGGCCTTCTCCGTCCGCAGGCGGAACGGGATCGACACCCGTACGACGTCCCCGTCGTCCCAGGTGCGGGAGGGGATCGTGAAGTAGCTCCCCGGGTCCGGAGTGCCGTCCACCACGCCGCCGTTGACGGTCACCCGGAAGCCCGCCGTCGCCCAGGACGGCACCCGCAGCCGCATCGCGAAGGCCGCGCCGCCGCCTCCGACGGTGATCGTGGTGCCCTGCTCACGGGGGTAGTCGGTGCTCTGGGCGATGGTCACCCCCTTCGCGGACCAGTCCAGCGTCGCGGCGCTGTACAGGTTGACGTACAGCGCGCTGCCGTCGGCCCGGGCGAAGTACACCGAGTCCTGGTACTTGGTCGCGCTCTCCATGCCCGTGCCCTCGCAGCAGGTGGTGCCCTGCTTGGGGGTGTAGTCGCGCACGTGCCCGGGCTCCAGCCCGATGAAGTACGTGACCAGGGGCTTCTCGGCGTCGGCCTTGTCCTGCTTGGACCCGAGGACCTGGTTGAGCAGCGCCCGCTCGTAGTAGTCCATGTACTTGGGGTCCTGCTCGTGGAAGAACAGGCTCCGGCTCAGCTTGAGCAGGTTGTAGGCGCAGCAGGTCTCGGCGTTGGTGTCGCTGATCGTCCCGGCGACGGCCCCGCGCGCCTTCCAGAACTCCGCCGTGCTGGTGCCGCCGATCCCGTACATCCGCTGAGGGATCACCATGCCCCAGAAGTTCTTCGCGGCGCTCAGGTAGCGCGCCTCGCCCGTCACGTCGTACAGCCGGACGAGACCGGTGAAGATCGGGATGTGCTGGTTGGCGTGCAGACCGTCGAGCGTGTCCGTGTTCGCGGCGCAGGCGTCGATGAGCTTGTCCAGGTCGAACAGCCTGGCCAGGGCGAGATGGTCCGCCTTGCCGGTGATCGCGTAAAGGTCGACGATCGCCTCGACCAGGCCCCCGTACTCCCCGCTGGAGAAGATGCCCCACATGCGCTGCAGAGTGGCGTCCGGCAGTTTCGACAGCCTGGAGTACATCCAGTCGCACAGGCCCGACGCCAGGTCGAGCGCCCGCTCGTCGTCGACGTGGAGATAGGCGTCCAGCAGACCCCGCAGGATCTTGTGCGCGGTGTAGTACGGCGCCCACACGCGCGTGTAGTCGCCGCTGGTCATCGACTCCAGCTCGATGAACTGCGTCTCCGGGTACGCCGCCAGGAACCCGTCGTGGCTGGGCGCGCCCCAGGTGCGGCGCAGGGTGGCGGTCAGGCCACGCCCGGAACCGTCCGCGAAGGTGCCGCCGCCGGTCTCGGAGAAGTCGTACGAGGCCAGGTCGCCCCGGCCCGCCGACGAGTCCGGGGCCCGGCTGCCCTGGAGCGAGGTGATCTCGGCGGCCGTCAGCACCCGGGACCAGACGTTGAACTCGTCGAACGCCCCCGCGAAGACGGGATCGGTCCGGAAGTTGGACCGGCCGAGCCAGTTGTTCGTCAGGGCGCCGAGGGCCGCCGGGGTGAGGGACATCGACGTGTTCCGCGCGACGGCCGTGCCGTTGACGTAGAGCGTGCCGGTGCCGCCGCCGATCGTCACCGCGAGGTGGCTCCACCTGTCGAGCGGCAGGGCGGCGGTGCCGTTGAGCCCCTGCTCCCCGCCCGGCCCGTTGGTGGTGACGGCGAAGCGGGGTACACCGCTCGCGTTGCGCGCCGCCAGATACAGATAGCGGGTGGTGTTGTCGCCGAAGTCGAAGATCCGCGCCCAGTCGGCGTGGTGCGTGGGTTTCACCCAGGCCGACAGAGTGATCGCGGAGGCACCGCCGAGCACGCTGTTCGGCAGGTCGACGTACTGGTGGGAGCCCCGGACGTTCTCGTGCGCGGTGCCGAACCTGCCGGTCACGGCGAGCATGCGCGGACCGGTGCGCAGCGCCTCGCGCACCTCGGCCAGGGCTCCGATCATGTAGCGGATCCTGTCGGAGTAGACCGTGTCCCGGGTGCCGGCGTGGGCCTGGGCGAGCATCGTCAGGAAGTGCCCGGTGTAGTGGCCGCGGAGGTTGCCGTTGGCCTCGCCGTCCAGTCCCTCCCAGCCGCCGGGCGCGACCGCGCCCTTGGTGGACAGGCCCGCGTTCGCCCGGAACACCTGCAACAGACGGTCGACGTCATAGCCACGGCCGTGGTCGAGCATCAGCCGGCGCTTCTCGGCGAACAGGCCCTGGCCGAGCGTCACGTCCTTCAGTTCGAACGGCCGCACCGACCAGGCGGAAGGTGTCGGGACCGTGGCGGCGACCGCACGGCCGCTCCCCGCCGCGAGGGAGACCGCCGGTGCGGCCGCGGTGAGCAAGGCGGACTGAAGGAGGAAACGGCGGGAGAGCGGCGGTGCCATGTGCGCCTCGTCTCTGACAGGTGCGGGGGGCAGGAGAAGGCAAAGTCCGTTCGAAAATACGAACGTTGTGCGAATTGCCGACCAGAAGATAGGTGGGTGACAGACGGGCGTCAACGGTGGTGACGGGTTTCGCGACCTCCGCCCGGAGGTCGCCGCCGCCGATGCGACCCTCCGGCCCTGTTGGACCGTTTCACGTGAAACATCGCCCACATCCCTATGTGCGGCGATTCACATGAGGCTGACCGGAATGCGTCCCGCACCGCGCGCAGGAGACCCGGCACGCCCCCACGACGTTCCGCGCCCCCAAAAGACGAAAGCCCTTACCCGGGCCCCTGAGAGACTCCTCACACTTCAGGGCCACGGCTCGCCGTATTCCACACGGTCGAGCAGATCGCGAGCACACAAAAAGAAGCGGTCCCATCGTGACTACGATGAGACCGCTTCGCTGTGCGCGAGGGGGGAGTTGAACCCCCACGCCCTTGCGGGCACTGGAACCTGAATCCAGCGCGTCTGCCTATTCCGCCACCCGCGCATTGGGTGTGTCCTCAGGCCCCGTTCCTTGCGGTGTCGGCGCCTTCCGACATGCAGAAGATTAGCACGGTGGAGAGGGTGGCTTCACATCACTTGTTCCCCGCCGGCCCGGCCGCACGGCGACGCGACGGCAGCGACCAGCACGGACCGAACACACGGGCCCTCGGGCCACGTATCAACGAGTGCTGGTTCACGTATCAACCTCGTACCGGTCCCGGCCATCTCCACAGGAGAGGGACGGGGCGCACAGTCCGGTGCGGGACACTGGTCACGCACCGCCTCTACGATCCTTGGCAGAGTTCGGACGAGGTAGTTCGAAGACGAGCTCCGGCGGGAATCCGGCAGAGGGACCTCAGTGGGCACCGACACCGGATGACACCGGTCGACCGGGCCGACCGGGGGAACCAGCCGATTTCCTGGCGCGTGGATACGATCAGTAAGCAGTACCGACTCGGTACGCAGAGCGGTGACGACGGAGGAGGTGCCCCATGGGAGTCCTGAAGAAGTTCGAGCAACGTCTCGAAGGTCTGGTCAACGGCACCTTCGCCAAGGTGTTCAAGTCCGAGGTCCAGCCCGTGGAGATCGCGGGAGCGCTCCAGCGGGAGTGCGACAACAACGCGACCATCTGGAACCGCGACCGCACGGTCGTCCCCAACGACTTCATCGTGGAGCTGAGCACACCCGACTTCGAGCGGCTCAGCCCCTACTCCGGCCAGCTCGGCGACGAGCTCGCCGGCATGGTGCGCGACTACGCGAAGCAGCAGCGCTACACCTTCATGGGACCCATCAAGGTCCATCTGGAGAAGGCCGACGATCTCGACACCGGTCTGTACCGGGTGCGCAGCCGTACGCTCGCCGGATCCACGGACCAGCAGGCGCCCTCGGGCGCCCCGGCCAGCCCGGCCGCCGGCCGCCCCGGCGGCTACGGCTACCCGCCCACCGCGGCTCCCGCGGGTGCCCCGCCCATGCCGGCGGCACCACCACCGGGCGGCGGCCGCCCCGGCGTTTCGCTCGGCCAGCGACCGCCCGGCGGTCCGGCGGCCGGCGGACGCACGCGCTACTGGATCGAGATCAACGGCACCCGCCATCAGATCTCCCGCCCGACGCTGGTGCTGGGACGCAGCACCGAAGCCGACGTGCGGATCGACGACCCCGGCGTCTCCCGCCGGCACTGCGAGATCCGGACCGGAACGCCCTCGACGATCCAGGATCTCGGATCCACCAACGGCATCGTGGTGGACGGGCAGCACACCACCCGCGCTACGCTCCGCGACGGCTCGCGGATCGTCGTGGGCAGCAGCACCATCATTTACCGGCAAGCCGAAGGGTGAAGCGGGGGCAATGTCAGAGCTGACCCTCACGGTCATGCGGCTGGGTTTCCTGGCCGTACTGTGGCTGTTCGTGATCGTGGCCGTGCAGGTCATCCGCAGCGACCTGTTCGGTACGCGCGTCACCCAGCGGGGGTCGCGCCGGGAGCGGCCGCAGGCGGCCGCCCGCCAGGCCGCGCCCCCGCAGCAGCGCGGCCAGCAGCCCGCGGCCGCCACCGGCGGCGGCGGTCGCCGCGGGCGCAACGCCCCGACCAAACTCGTCGTCAGCGAGGGCACGCTGACGGGCACCACCGTGGCGCTTCAGGGCCAGACCATCACCCTGGGCCGCGCGCACGACTCCACGATCGTGCTGGACGACGACTACGCCTCCAGCCGGCACGCCCGGATCTACCCGGACCGCGACGGCCAGTGGATCGTCGAGGACCTGGGATCCACCAACGGCACGTATCTCGACCGGAACCGACTGACGACCCCCACGCCGATTCCGCTCGGCGCGCCGATCCGCATCGGCAAGACCGTCATCGAGCTGCGGAAGTAGTGCTACATCATGAATAGGCGCGAGCGGAGCGAGCACGCAGCGGAGTCCCCCACCAGGGGCCCCGGCGCGCTCCCGACCGGAGGGTGGGCACCGTGCGGATGTACCCGGAGCCGACGGGCGAGGTGCGCATGAGTCTGTCACTGCGCTTCGCCGCCGGATCGCACAAAGGCATGATCCGCGAGGGCAACGAGGACTCGGGCTACGCCGGTCCCCGGCTGCTCGCGATCGCCGACGGCATGGGTGGCCAGGCGGCCGGTGAGGTCGCCTCCTCCGAGGTGATCTCCACCCTCGTCACGCTCGACGACGACGTCCCGGGCTCCGACATCCTCACCTCGCTCGGCACCGCCGTGCAGCGCGCCAACGACCAGCTGCGTGCCATGGTCGAGGAGGACCCCCAGCTGGAGGGCATGGGCACCACGCTCACCGCCCTGCTGTGGACCGGTCAGCGACTCGGCCTCGTGCATGTCGGCGACTCCCGCGCCTACCTCCTCAGGGACGGCGTCCTCACCCAGATCACCCAGGACCACACCTGGGTGCAGCGTCTGGTCGACGAGGGCCGCATCACCGAGGAGGAGGCCACCACCCACCCGCAGCGCTCCCTGCTGATGCGCGCCCTGGGCAGCGGCGACCACGTCGAGCCCGACCTCTCCATCCGTGAGGTCCGCGCCGGGGACCGGTACCTGATCTGCTCCGACGGACTGTCCGGCGTCGTGTCCCACCAGACGATGGAGGACACCCTCGCCAGCTACCAGGGCCCGCAGGAGACCGTGCAGGAGCTGATCCAGCTCGCGCTGCGCGGCGGCGGCCCGGACAACATCACGGTCATCATCGCCGACGTCCTCGACCTCGACACCGGGGACACCCTCGCCGGGCAGCTCTCCGACACCCCGGTCGTGGTCGGCGCGGTCGCCGAGAACCAGCTCCACCTGCAGGACAACGGCATCATGCAGACCCCGGCCGGCCGCGCCTCCGGCCTCGGCCGCCAGGGCCACGGCCAGGGCGGCGGCGCGTTCGGCCCGCCCGGCTCCGGCGACGCCACCGGGTACATGCCGGCCGCGGGCAGCTTCGACGACTACTCGGACGACGACTTCGTCAAGCCCCGCAAGAAGCGCAGGTGGCTGAAGAGATCCTTCTTCGGCGTCCTCGCCCTCGCCGTCGTCGGCGGGGGGATGTACGGCGGTTACCGCTGGACCCAGACGCAGTACTACGTCGGCGCCAACGACGACCACGTGGCGCTGTACCGGGGCATCAGCCAGGACCTGGCCTGGATCTCGCTCTCGAAGGTGCAGAAGGACCACCCCGAGATCGAACTCAAGTACCTCCCGCCCTACCAGCAGAAGCTGGTCGAGGCCACGATCGCCGAGGGCGGTCTGGGAGACGCCGAGAAGAAGATCACGGAGCTGTCCACCCAGGCGTCGGCGTGCAAGAAGAACGCCGAGCGCCGCGAGGCGGCGGACAACAACGCCAAGACCGGCGAGGGCGAGGCCGGCGGGGTCACGGGAACCACGAAGACCTCTCTCACGTCCAAGGCCACACCGACCCCGACCCCGACGCCGACAGGCTCGGCGTCCCCGACCCCGTCCCAGACCGCACCCACACCGTCGACCGGCCCCAGCCTCTCGGAGGAGGAGCAGGAACTGGTCTCACGGTGCGGTGAGCAGTAGGCAAGCCGCGAGGGGCCCAGTCACACGATGAGCAGTACTACCAACCCGTCGACGCAGCACACGTCCACGATCGGCGCGATCGGCACCCCTAGCCGACGCAACACCGAGCTGGCCCTGCTGGCGTTCGCGGTCGTCATCCCGGTGTTCGCCTACGCCAACGTGGGTCTCGCCATCAATGGGCAGGTGCCCACCGGTCTGCTGGGCTACGGCCTAGGCCTCGGCCTTCTGGCCGGTGCCGGCCACCTTGTCGTACGGAAGTTCGCGGCCTACGCCGACCCGCTGCTGCTGCCTCTGGCGACGCTGCTGAACGGGTTGGGGTTGGTGGTCATCTGGCGGCTGGACCAGTCCGAGCGGCTACAGCAACTCGCAAAGGCCCAGTTCGGCGTCTTCAGCGCATCGGCACCGAACCAGCTGATGTACTCGGGCATCGGCCTCGCCCTGTTCTCTGCGGTGCTCGTCTTCCTCAAGGACCATCGCATCCTGCAGCGCTACACCTACATCTCGATGGTGGGCGCACTGGTCCTGCTCATCCTGCCGATTGTCCCCGGCCTTGGTGCCGACGTGTTCGGCGCAAAGATCTGGATCAGCGTTGCCGGATTCTCCATCCAGCCGGGCGAGTTCGCGAAGATCCTCCTCGCGATCTTCTTCTCCGGCTACCTCATGGTGAAGCGGGACGCGCTTGCGCTGGCCAGCCGCCGTTTCATGGGCCTTTACCTGCCGCGTGGCCGCGACCTCGGTCCCATCATCACCATCTGGGCCATCAGCCTGCTCATTCTCGTCTTCGAGAACGACCTGGGTACGTCGCTCCTGTTCTTCGGCATGTTCGTGATCATGCTGTACGTCGCCACCGAGCGAACCAGTTGGATCGTGATCGGTCTGCTGATGTCCGTGGGCGGTGCCGTGGGCGTGGCTTCGTTCGCCAGCCATGTACAGGCCCGCGTCGATGCCTGGCTCGACCCGTTCGGCTGCTACGAGACCTCGGGGGCCTGCGAGCAGATCGGTCAGTCGATCATGTCCTTCGGCTCCGGCGGTGTCATGGGCACCGGCCTGGGCCAGGGCAACTCCGACCTGATCGGCTTCGCAGCCAACTCGGACTTCATCTTTTCCACATTCGGCGAGGAACTCGGGCTGGCCGGCGTCATGGCCATCCTGCTGATGTACGCGCTGATCATCGAGCGGGGCATCCGTACCGCCCTCGCCGCCCGCGATCCCTTCGGCAAACTCTTCGCGGTCGGGCTCTCCGGCGCCTTCGCCCTGCAGATCTTCGTGGTAGCGGGCGGTGTGATGGGGCTCATCCCGCTGACGGGCATGACCATGCCGTTCCTCGCGGCGGGTGGTTCCTCCGTGATCGCCAACTGGGCCCTGATCGGCATCCTGCTGCGGATCAGCGACACAGCCCGGCGCCCGGCTCCGACGCCCGCTCCGAACCCCGACGCCGAAATGACCCAGGTAGTTCGCCCCGGCAGCGCCGGTCCTGTCGCATGATGCCGATCACTTCCATCAACATCACTACTCTTCAGGTCACCCACCGCAGTTGCGGACGGTGAGGACGTGCTGGTGTTCGCCCTGCCGCTGGACGCGGGGGTCCGTATCGCGAAACCTTGAGCCTGCGGCACGCCGACATCACGATCGCCGAGAAGCGGGCGAGCGTGGTGCCGCGGCAGAACGATAACCGAGGCCGCGCGAAGGCCAACTGCACGCCGTTGACGCTCGCCGCCGTGCGGTGGTGCCCGCGGCCGTAGAGGTAGCCCCACCAGTCCACCACCGACCTCGCCCAGGCCGAAGCCCGCCACCACCCGCAAGGTCATCCACGGCCTCATCCCTGCCGGCCACGCAGCGGCCCCTGCGGAGACCGGTGCATCGTGACCACATTCAATGAGCACCATGGTGTTCCGCATCTGCGACCACATGAGCACCTCGGCCTGCCCACCGACGAGCCCTAGATCAACGTCACCCGCTCCCGCCACAGACCCTCGAACAACCACGCGGCCCCTACCAGAAACGGACCTGACGCCGTCGTGGAACTGCGGCAACAGGGTCTCCTGAATCGCGAATTGGCTTCGCAAGCCCGAGCTACCAAGAGGCCGTGTTCTCATGCTGGCAGCCACTGCAATCAACCGATAGATCGACGTCCCCCTCAAGATCGGAACGACAACAGCTACTCAGCGGAGCTCATCCCGCGCCGACCACGTCATCGCCGCGTAGTACCGGATTTGCGCGAAGATCCTCAGGGCTGCCGGCAGCAGACCACCAGCCTTATCGCCCTCGCGCTCGACGAGACGGCCGACCTTGATCCTGTCCCACAGGTGACCCATACGCACTGACCAAGGTCAGATAGGGGTGGGAAGGAGTGAACGCAGAAGGGTGCCACTCTGGAGAGTGACACCCGTCTGATCTGCACAACGTCGGACCTGCCAAGCGACGGGTGTGGGATCTGAGCCCACAGAGACTCACGCCACGACGTTCCCTAAGACCACAGTGCGTGTACTTCACACACCACGCCGACCTGACGACCCTCCGAAATGGTCACCACCCCGCAGCCCGTCGGCCCGCTAGTCCCACGTACTCTGCACCGCAGCTCCATGTAGATCGCGTCCGTACACCGTCGACCGGATTCGCCGAGAATCATCAGCGATCTGATGGATGCCTGTTGAGGCAGGGCGCCGCGGCAGACAGCAGCGCTACTCAGATGTGATGTCGCCCGGTCCGCGCGAGGCAGAGCCCGTGAACCGCCACCTCACGGACAGGCCGCTCCCTGGGGGCCACATGGCCGCCGGTCAGGTCCAATCGGTGCAGGAGTTGAGCTTTCGACTGCCTTCGAAGCGCGCCACCTCGACGCCAGTCTCAGCGATGCCGTAGTCGGACCGTGCGGTAGTACTGACCGTGAGAGTGTCGCCTCTGCCCGAGGTGAGGGAGCGCCACGGCCACTTGGAAACCGCCTCGCTCCCGACCCCCTTGCTGAGGAAACGGACCCGAACATGGTGACCATCACCGGCCGTATCTGTAACCGACAGAGCGACCTTGAACTCCTGGTAGGGCCAAAGGTCCCCTGAGGGTCGAGTCGTGCCCATGCTGCCTCGTGCCCCGGTCGTCGAGCAACTCGCGGTGCCACCTGCGACTGTGGGCTGGAAGACGGAAGTTACGGACCCCGCCCGGGGGTCGGCGCTCTGCGGAGTGGCCGACGCCTGACCAGTGAACGTGAGCGTGGCCATAGCTGCAGCAGTGCAGACGGCGGCTGTGCGCGTGCGCATGTTGTTCCCCCTACCTAGTAGTGGCCCCATATCTCCCCGGACGGGGCCTCCCGGTGATCGACATCAAATGTTCACTCAGGCACTTGAGCGCCAACAAGCAACTTATCGAACAAATGATCTATATCAGCCACGCTCACCTACCGCGTGAATAGGTAGACAAAAGATCCATTAAGTGAATGTATGACTCCCGCTCGTTGGACGTCATCGTCTCGATTCCGAGCAAATCATCCTGCAGAGGCTCTGCAGGGGTTGGCGCAATGCGTTCGGGATCAGCCGGGTGGCTGGTTGATCACACTGCGATGAGGCCCTCGGCGGTCTCCGGTTCGGATGGCCTTGCGATGGGTTTCACAGCTCCACGACGATGGCCGCCCGACGAGCTGGACGAGCATCAGTCGGATCATCGCTATCTTGATCATGGCCTTGGATGGGGCGGTCAATCGCTCGTAGGCGGGCGAGGCGTCGGCCGGGCCAGCCGACCGAAACTCCGCTCCACCCCCAGCGACGGAGCAGGATCTCGAAGCCCTTGACGTCGTCGGTCCGCTTCACGATCCCGACGACGATGCACAGAGCATCGTGGGCTCACTGAGCAGCGGGTAATCAGCGGGGTGACGTATCCGCCGTCGGCCCTGCCCAGACTGCCCGTACGGAAGCCCAGCGGCGAGCCGGGCCACGCCGATGCGGCCTACGGCGGGGTCCTGCACGGACTCGGAGGTGACGGCGGCCTACAGAAGGCCCATCGTGTCGACGATCATGTGCATCTTCCACGTGCCCCGTTCGCTTGCCCGCGTCGAATCCACGAATCTCGCCACTCTCACTGGTCTTGATCGACTGGACTTCGATCACAGCGGCTGACATCTCGGGATCACGTCCGGCCCAGATCCGGACCAGGCGGTGGAGCTCACAGTGGAACGCAGTCTCAGGTGCCGTCGCGGCGCCACGTGGTGCACTGCGGTGCGCCGCGTGCCCGTGCATCAGTTCGCGCGGGAGCCTGCGTCGCCGGCAGCCCGAGCTCAGCACCTAGGAGACCGAGTCGGACACCAACCGATCTCTGTACTTACTCCCCCGTCTTTGCGCAGGTCACGCACAGGACGTAGTGGTGGGACGACGTCTCACGTCATGGTCAGGCTGGACGGACAACACGGCCACCAGTAATGGCCTCAGAGTTGCCAGCCATCTGACAGGCTCTGATAGGCCGCTCCGCTGTACGGGACAACTGCACCGCGAACGACTACGAGATCCGCAACGACAGGGGGGTACGCGAAGAGCGGCAACCTCAGCAGCACCTGGGGCTACACCTTTGACCACCTCTTCAACGTGGCCAGCGGGCAGACAGCCGAAGTGTTGAGCAGCCCCTCGGACGCGTTCCTGACGGACGGCTTAGGGAACCCACAACGCTCCTGATGCGTCTCTTCATCAGTCGTCGGGACCGCCCCTCCCAGGGGACACAGCCGCTGCCCCTAGACTGTGGGCGGCCAAGGATGAGCACCAGCGTCATCGGCACCGAGAAAACCCAGAGACCGAAGCAACAGGCGCACCTGTTGGCTCATGGAAAGGGCTGATGTGAACAAGCCATTGCGCCGGATCGCGATCTTCTGCGGCCTACTCATCATGGCCCTGCTCATCCGCGACAACTGGCTTCAGTACGTCGATGCGAATGCCCTCCAGGACAACAAGTACAACCGTCGAGTCTCCATCGAGCGCTACGCCACCCCACGCGGCAACATCATCGTCGACGGCAAGGCGATCACCGGGTCTGTCGCGTCGAAGGGAACGGACTTCGAATACAAGCGGACCTGGAAGAACGGCGAGATGTGGGCTCCGGTGACCGGATACGCCTCCCAGATCGTCGGCGCCTCACAGCTGGAGAACCTCGAGGACGGCATCCTCACCGGCAACGACGACCGGCTCTTCTTCCGCAACACGCTCGACATGGTCACCGGCAAGAAGAAGGCGGGTGGCAGCGTCGTCACCACCCTGAACGCCGCCGCGCAGAAGGCCGCCTTCCAGGGCCTCGGCGACAAGAAGGGTGCCGTAGCCGCGCTCGACCCCAAGACCGGCGCGATCCTCGCCCTGGCCTCCACGCCGTCGTACGACCCGTCGACCTTCGCCGGTATCAGCACCCAGGACAGCAAGACCTTCTCGAAGCTGGAGAAGGACGCCGACAAGCCGATGCTGAACCGCGCGCTGCGCGAGACCTACCCGCCGGGCTCCACGTTCAAGGTCGTCACGGCCGCCGCGGCGCTGGAGAAGGGCATCGTCTCGGGTATCGACGACAAGACGAAGACGCCCGACCCGTACCAGCTGCCCGGCACGAGCACCGACCTCACCAACGAGCACGGCGAGTGCAAGAACGCCAGCCTGCGCTATGCGCTCATGGTCTCGTGCAACACCGTCTTCGCGAAGATGTCGCACAACGTCGGCAACGAGGGGATGCGGGAGCAGGCCTCGAAGTTCGGCTTCAACGAGGCCGAGCTGGACGTCCCCGTGCGCGCCGCCGAGAGCGTCTACCCCGAGGACAACGATCCGCAGAACGCCATGGACGGCATCGGGCAGGCCTCCAACCGCGCCACCCCGCTGCAGATGGCCATGGTCGCCTCCGCCGTCGCCAACGACGGCGAGCTGATGAAGCCGTACATGGTCGACCAGCTGCGCGCCTCCAACCTCGACGTCATCGAGACGCACGACCCGGAGACGCTGTCCCAGCCGATGTCCTCGGAGACCGCGCAGAAGCTCCAGGACATGATGGAGACCGTCGTCAACGACCCGCAGGGCACCGGTGGCAAGGCGAAGATCGACGGCGTCACCGTCGGCGGCAAGACCGGAACCGCGCAGCACGGCGTGAACAACAAGGAGAAGCCGTACGCCTGGTTCATCTCCTACGCCAAGCTCAGCGACGGCAGCTCGCCGGTCGCCGTGGCCGTGGTCGTCGAGGACGGTGCGGCCGATCGCGCTGAAATCTCGGGTGGCGGTCTGGCCGGCCCGATCGCGAAGAGCGTGATGCAGGCAGTGATCAACAGCAAGAAGTGACCCCGCTCACGTCGCCTTCACATCGGTGCACGTTGCGATACCGGTCCTGTATCGGGTGACGCGGTCGGCCAGGTCACAGAAGGCGAGCCGGGTACCGTATGCCCGGAGCACAGCCGCCGGACCACACATCGGTGCGGTCGGGATCCGACGGAGAGGGCTGGTAGGAAGCTATGGAAGAGCCGCGTCGCCTCGGCGGCCGGTACGAGCTGGGCCAGGTGCTCGGCCGTGGTGGCATGGCGGAGGTCTACCTCGCGATGGACACCCGCCTCGGCCGCACCGTGGCGGTGAAGACGCTGCGAGCGGACCTCGCGCGCGACCCCACCTTCCAGGCCAGGTTCCGCCGGGAGGCCCAGTCGGCCGCCTCGCTCAACCACCCCGCGATCGTGGCGGTCTACGACACGGGCGAGGACTACATCGACGGGGTCTCGATCCCGTACATCGTCATGGAGTACGTCGAGGGTTCCACTCTCCGTGAGCTTCTCCACAGCGGCCGCAAGCTGCTGCCGGAGCGGGCCATGGAGATGACCATCGGCATCCTCCAGGGCCTGGAGTACGCGCACCGCAACCAGATCGTCCACCGCGACATCAAGCCGGCCAACGTCATGCTGACGCGGAACGGCCAGGTCAAGGTCATGGACTTCGGCATCGCCCGCGCCATGGGCGACTCCGGCATGACGATGACGCAGACGTCCGCGGTCATCGGCACCGCCCAGTACCTCTCACCGGAGCAGGCCAAGGGCGAGCAGGTGGACGCCCGTTCCGACCTGTACTCGACGGGCTGTCTGCTCTACGAGCTGCTGACGGTCCGCCCGCCGTTCATCGGTGACTCCCCCGTGGCGGTCGCCTATCAGCACGTGCGGGAGGAGCCCCAGCCGCCGAGCGTCTTCGACCCGGAGATCACGCCGGAGATGGACGCCATCGTTCTGCGTGCCCTGGTCAAGGACCCGGACTACCGCTACCAGTCCGCCGACGAGATGCGCGCCGACATCGAGGCCTGCCTCGACGGCCAGCCCGTCGCGGCCACGGCGGCGATGGGCTCGGTCGGCTACGGCGGCTACCCCGACGATCAGCCGACCACCGCCCTGCGCTCCGACGCCGGCGCCACGACGATGCTGCCCCCGGTCGGTCCGGACGACGGCTACGGCGGTTACGACGACCGCCAGGGCCGTCGCCGCCAGCAGAAGAAGAACAACACCTCGACGATCCTCCTGGTCGTCGCGGGTGTCCTGGTGCTGATCGGCGCGGTCCTCATCGGGCAGTGGATGTTCTCCGGGAACGACGCGGGCAACGACACCCTCAAGGCACCGAACTTCGTGGGCCAGACGGAGGCGGAGGCGAGAGCGTCGGCCGAGAACGTCGACCTCGAGGTGACGACCACCAAGGCCGAGTGCGAGAAGGAGAAGACCGGAAACGTCTGCTCCCAGAACCCGAAGGCCGGCCTCAAGGTCAAGAAGGGCGACACCATCGCCCTGACGATCTCGACGGGTGCCCCGAAGGTCACGGTCCCCGACGTCAAGGGCGTGCCGTTCAACGAGGCCAGGGACCAGCTCAAGGAGAAGGGCTTCGAGGTCGAGAGGAAGAACGAGGAGTCGGACCGCACTGCAGGAGTCGTGATCGGTCAGGACCCGGAAGGCGGCAAGATCGAGAAGGGCTCCACGGTCACGCTGACGGTGGCCAAGGCCCCGGACAAGGAAACCGTCCCGGACGTCGCCCGGCAGAGCTGTGAAGCCGCCAAGAACCAGATGGCGGCCAACAACCTCGTCGGCACCTGCACCGAGGTCGAGACCGACGACGACGGTCTCGACGGCAAGGTCGTCGCGACCAGCCCCGAGGCGGGTTCCGAGCTGAACAAGGGCGACACGGTCACGATCCAGATCGGCAAGAAGGCCGAGGAGGAGAAGCCGGAGTCCAAGGTCCCGAACGTCGTGGGACGGACCGTGGGCCAGGCCAAGCAGATCCTGCAGGCAGCCGGCTTCACCAACATCCAGTTCGCGAACGGCAGCGACCAGAGCGACACCGCGCTGGTCACCGACCAGGACCCGGACGGCGGCAACGACGCCGACCCGACCCAGACGACCATCACCCTGGCGTCGGTCGGCTTCGGCGGGAACAACGGCAACAACAACAATGGCGGGGGCGACGGCGGCGGCTTCTTCGGATAGCGCCACCGTTCCCGCAACGACAGAGTCCCGGTCACCGAGAGGTGACCGGGACTCTGTCGTTGTCGCGATGTTTCACGTGAAACCGGATGTTTCACGTGAAACATCCACCCCCGCAGGCAGGAATGCGAAGGCGCCCTGCCAAGGGGTGCGACGGCTACCGCAGTTCCTTCGGCAGCGTGCGCTCCGCGTTCACCCGCTCCACGCGCTCCAGCTCGCCCCAGACGATGTACCGGTACCGGGACGTGTAGACGGGCGTGCAGGTGGTGAGGGTGATGTACTTGCCGGCCTTCTTCCTGCCGGACTCGTTGGGGATGTTCGACAGCACCTTGACGTTGTACTTCGAGGTCTCGGTGAGGGTGTCGTAGACCTTGTAGACGTACCAGTTGTCGCGGGTCTCGAACACGATCGAGTCGCCCTTGCCGAGCTTGTCGATGTTGTGGAACTTCGCGCCGTGGCCGTCCCGGTGGGCGGCAAGGGTGAAGTTACCGTCCTTGTCCGAGCCGGGAAGGGTCGCCTTGACCGGGTCGGTGTAGTAGCCGGCGACACCACCGTTGAGGATCTTGGAGGAGGTGCCCTTCTTCACCAGGACCTCGCCGTTGTTCATGGCGGGCACGTGCAGGAAGCCGATGCCGTCCTTGGTGTCCAGGGCACCCGGACCGCTGTCGGCGGCCCAGTTGTCGCGGACCTTGCTCGCTTCCTTGTCCGCCTCGCGGTCGGCGAGGACGTTCGTCCACCACAGCGAGTAGACGACGAACAGCCCGAGCACCAGGCCCGCCGTGATGAGGAGTTCACCGAAGACACTGACCGCCATGGCGAGCCGGGTCATCCCGCGACGCCGTTTAGCGACCTCGGGCGCGCCCGTCTTCTCTTCGGTGTCGCTCGTCTTCTCTTCGGTGCCGTCGGTGGTCACTGCCACAGTTCTTCTTCCGCCCTCGGTCGAGCCCCTACTGGACGAGCGCGTCGGGCTTACCCTCGCTGCGCGGCCGTTCCTCCACCATCTTGCCCCACACGATCATGCGGTACTTGCTCGTGAACTCGGGCGTGCACGTGGTGAGGGTGATGTAGCGGCCGGGCTTCGTGAAACCGGAGCCCGGGGGCACGGCGTTGAGGACACTGACGTTCGACGGTGGTGTCACCGGCAGGATCGAGGACATGTCGTAGACGTAGTACTTGTCCTGCGTCTCCACGACGATCGGGTCGCCCGGCTTCAGCCGGTTGATGTAGCGGAACGGTTCGCCATGGGTGTTGCGGTGGCCGGCGACGCCGAAGTTGCCCGTCTTGTCCTCGGGCATGGCCGTCTTGATGCTGTTCGCGTCGTAGTGGCCGACCATCCCGCGGTCCAGGACCTTCGACTTGCTGATGCCCTCGGCGATCGGCACGACGACGTCCAGCTTCGGGATGTGCAGGATGGCGAAGCCCTGCCCCGGCTCGAACGCTCCCGGCGCGCGCTTCCCGCTCTTCCACTCCTCCTGGAGGCTCGTCGCCTCCCGGCCCGCCTGCTGGTGGGCCCGGATGTTCGACCACCACAGCTGGTACGTGACGAAGAGCAGCATCACCACACCGGTGGTGATGAACACCTCGCCGATCACGCGGCTCGCGATCACCCCCACACCGGGCTTCTGCGCCCGCGCCGCCCGACGCGCCTCGATCCGGGACAGCGGTGCCGACGCCGACGGAGCCGCACCTAAGGGCTGACCGGGCCCCTGAGCGGCTCTGGAGGCCGCGTGGGCCGCCGGGGAGCCTCCGTGCCTCCCGTGCCGTCTCGCGGCCTTACGGCGGGCCGCACGGCCCGCCGTAACGGCGGAGGGGGGTATGGACTCGGCCCGCGCCGCCGCCCGTCGCGCCTCCTCCACCCGGAGCGCCACGGTCTCCTCGTCGATCGGAGGGTGCTCCTGGGCCGTGTCCGCAGGCAAGCCCGCCTGGACGCCCGCCGCCGCATAGAGGTCGTACGAGGCGGGGGGACGGCCCTCGTACGGGGCCTGGGGGCGCTGCCCGTAGGTCTCGTAGGACCCGAACGCGGGCTCGGCGTAGGGCTGCTGTCCGTGCCAGTCGCCCTGGGCGTAGGGAGATGCCTGCGGCGCGGCCCACTGCTGGGGCTCGGCCGGGTCACGGAAGGGCACCCCGGGCTCGAAGGTGGTCTCCGCCTCGAACGCCTCGGCGCCCCCGTACGCGGCCTCGCCGCCGTAGGGGGCACTCTCGCGCTCGGGGCGCAGTGCCGTCACGCCGTGGCCCTGCCCACCACGGGGGCGAGCCCCGTCGACCGCGCCACGGCCCCTTGGTCGCCGCACTCCGCAAGCCAGTTGGCGAGCATGCGGTGGCCGTGCTCGGTGAGCACGGATTCGGGGTGGAACTGCACGCCCTCGACGGGCAGTTCGCGGTGCCTGAGGCCCATGATGATCCCGTCGTGGGTACGCGCCGTGACCCGCAGCTCGGCCGGTACGGTCGTCGGCTCGGCGGCCAGGGAGTGGTACCGGGTCGCCGTGAAGGGGGTGGGCAGGCCCGCGAAGACGCCCTCGCCCTCGTGCTCCACCAGCGAGGTCTTGCCGTGCAGCAGCTCGGGGGCACGGTTCACGACACCGCCGTACGCCACCTGCATGGACTGCATGCCGAGGCAGACGCCGAAGACCGGGACGCCGGTCGCCGCGCAGTGACGGACCATGTCGACGCAGACGCCGGCTTCCTCGGGGGTACCCGGTCCGGGGGACAGGAGGACGCCGTCGAAGCCGTCCTGGGCGTGGGCGGTCGCCACCTCGTCGTTGCGCAGCACCTCGCACTGGGCGCCGAGCTGGTAGAGGTACTGGACCAGGTTGAAGACGAAGCTGTCGTAGTTGTCGACGACGAGGACCCGGGCGGGTCGGGCGGCAGTCACTGGTCGTTCACCGTCACATCGTTGAAGGGGAGCAGGGGCTCCGCCCAGGGAAAGACGTACTGGAAGAGGACATAGACGACGGCCAGGGTCAGCACGAGGGAGATCAGGGCCTTCAGCCACGCGTTGCCCGGCAGATGCCGCCAGATCCAGCCGTACATGCCGTCCCTTCCTTCACACCACGGCACCGGAATCACGCCGTACCGCCACCAGACTAACGGCGGAGAGCCTCCGGTTTCCCTGACTCCACGGGCTGGGTGGATTCCAGATGGCCCCAGACGACGAGCCGGTGGCTGTGCCCCCACTCCGGGTCGCACGTCGTCAGTGTCAGATAGCGTCCCGCGCGCGTGTACCCGGACTTCCTCGGCAGGGGGTCGATGACCTGGACATCCGTGGGCAATGTCCGATAGGGCCCCTTGTCGACGACGTACGTGAACCAGTCGGCGCCGTCGGACAGGACGACCGCGTCGCCGGGGCGCAGCTTGGGAAAATCTTTCAAGGGATCACCGTAGGTGCGGCGATGGCCGGCGACCGCGAAGTTCCCCTTCTGTCCCAGCTGCGTGGTGTTCGCGTAGTGCCCGAGCCCTTTCTTGAGAGTGTCCGTCTTCGTGCCCTCCAGGACGGGCTTGTTCCACGTGGAACCGAGGCGGGGGATGTACATGAGGGCGAAGGGCTCGGCGTCCCGGTACGGGGCGGGCCGCTGCGGAGCGGCCGGGGCGCCCTGTCCTGGCGCCGGCCCCGCGGGCTGCTTCGCCCACCGGTCCCGGAGCAGGTCGACCTGGTGGTCCATCTCGGTGTCGGCCTTCACGCCCGTCCAGAACAACACGTAGACGACGAACAGGACGATCAGGGTGCCGACGGTGATGCAGAGTTCGCTGACGGTCCTCACGATCACGCGCACCGACACAGGTCCCCCGGCTGCCGTCACTCCACGGGCTTCGCGTACTTCAGATCCACTGTGCCCGAGTACCCGGGCAGAGTCACCGGCCCGTCCTCGGTGACTTTCCAGCCCAGCCCGTAGACGTTGACGTACACCATGTAGTTCTGGATCGCCTTGCTCTCGGCGAGCGCCTTCCGCAGCTTCTCCGGGTCGCCGACCGCCTGGATCTTGTACGGCGGTGAGTAGACGCGGCCCTGGAGGATCAGGGTGTTGCCGACACAGCGGACGGCGCTGGTGGAGATCAGCCGCTGGTCCATGACCTTGATGCCCTCGGCGCCGCCGAGCCACAGGGCGTTCACCACGGCCTGCAGGTCCTGCTGGTGGATGACCAGATAGTCGGGCTGCGGCTCGGGATAGCCGGGGAGCTTGGCGGTGGCGTTCGGCGGGGCGTCGTTCAGGGTGACCGTGAGGGCCTCGCCCCTGAGTTTCTGGGTGCCGGCGTTCTTCTCCAGGGCCTTGAGCCGGGCGTCCTCGGCCTCGGTGCTGCCGTCGTCCCGCTCGGCGAGGGCCTCGACGTCGTCCCGGAGCACCGCGTTGGTCTCGTCGAGTTGCCCGTTCTTGTGGCTGCGCTCCTGGATCAGGTCGGAGAGCTTCAGCAACGAGGCGTCGGTGCGGATGTTGGTGCCTTTGGCGGTGTCGAAGCTGGTGAAGAAGATCAGCCCGGCGAGGGCGAAGACGCCCACGGTGAGCACCCGCACGGGGCGGATGCCTCCGCGGGACGAACTGTCCTCGCTCCGGTCGGCGGGAGCGGAGCCCGTCCCGGTGGAGCCGCCGGACCCGGCCTCCGGGGAGGTGCCGGAACCGGCCTCGGGGGAGTCGGCCGAATTGCTCAACGTACCCTTATCTCCTTAGGCGCCACGGAAGCACTACGCTAACGGACGCCCGGGGGAGCATTCCGCGTCCCCTTGTACTCTGCCCCGGAGCCCGCCACAGTTCCCTGCGCGGCCACGCAGCGCATCGACAGGAGAGACCCTCGTGCCGAAGTCACGTATCCGCAAGAAGGCCGACTACACGCCGCCGCCGTCCAAGCAGGCCACGAACATCAAGCTGAACAGCCGAGGCTGGGTGGCTCCGGTCATGCTGGCCATGTTCCTCATCGGGCTGGCCTGGATCGTGGTTTTCTACGTGACCGACGGCTCGTTGCCGATCGACGCGCTCGGCAACTGGAACATCGTGGTCGGCTTCGGCTTCATCGCCGCGGGATTCGGCGTCTCCACCCAGTGGAAATAGCGGTCCCCGCCCGGCGGAAGTAGCTCTCCCCAGAGCTATCCACCGAGTTATCCACAGGCGTTTTCCACAGTGGGGAAAAAGAACGACGATCTGTGGATAACTCACTGGACGTTGACGCCGGTATGACTGACCTACCGGCACCCGCAAACACGTTCGCCCCCTGCCTGACCTGCGAGAACGCAGGTGAGCGACAGGGGGCGCACTTGTACCCGCACCCTATGCACAAGATCCGCCACGTTCTGTGGACAACGGTGCCGGACAGTGCCGAAGGGGCTCCGAAACGGTGACGGTGTGCCATCACCTCAGGTCAGCTGGGCCGTCCGGATCACTGTCATGATCACCACGGCGGCGAGGACCAGGGCGCACATGCCGTACTGGATCAGTGCCCGCCGCTCGCGCGGGGCGTGCACCATGGCGTAGCCGATCAGCACGCCGCCCACGAGGCCGCCGACGTGGGCTTCCCAGGCGATGTTGAACATCGGGCTGAAGGTGAAGATCAGGTTGATCACCAGCAGGATGATCAACGGACGCATGTCGTACCGCAGACGGCGCATCAGCACGCCGGTCGCACCGAAGAGGCCGAAGATGGCGCCGGACGCACCGAGCGACGGCTGGTTCGGCGCCGCGAGCAGGTAGGTGAGCGCGCTGCCGGCGAGGCCCGAGGCGAAGTAGAGGGTCAGATAGCGGGCCCGGCCGAGAGCCGCCTCCAGAGGGCCGCCGATCCACCACAGGCTGAGCATGTTGAACAGGATGTGGGTGACGCTGCCGTGCAGGAACATCGACGTCACCAGCCGGTACCACTGCCCTTCGGCGACGCCCTGGAGCGAGGTGCCCAGTTCCGGGACCCACGCCCGCCCGATGAGGTCGAACCGGTCGGTGAAGGTGTCGCCCAGGATCTGCTGCACCAGGAAGAGCAGCAGGTTCACGCCGATCAGGATCTTGGTGAGGAGCCGGGGGTCGGCGGCGATGGTACCGCCCGCGAGGGTGCGCGGGACGGAGGCGGCGGGTGCGTGGCCCGTGCCGGAGCCGCCGCGGACGCATTCGGGGCACTGGAAGCCCACGGACGCGCTCACCATGCACTCCGGGCAGATGGGGCGCTCACAGCGGGTGCAGCGGATGCCCGTCTCGCGATCCGGGTGCCGGTAGCAGGTGGGCAGGCTCTGTGCGTCCTGCGGACTGCTCGGCACCTGGTCCATCGGGTCCCCTCCGTCTCGTGTGTGGAGCGCGACGCCCCGCCCATCCCTACGGATGAGCGGGGCGATTGGTTCCCTTCAGGGCCTTGTGAACCTTTCGGTTCCGGCCTCTTGGGGAGCCCTGCGTCCTCGGCCCTGGCGGCGCATGCCGACGAGGGTCAGCCCTGACGGGTCTCCACGACGACCGACTCGATGACGACGTCGTTGACCGGGCGGTCGGTGCGCGGGTTGGTCTGGGCCCCGGCGATGGCGTCCACGATCTTCTGGCTGGACGCGTCGACCACCTCACCGAAGATGGTGTGCTTGCGGGTCAGCCACGCCGTCGGGGAGACGGTGATGAAGAACTGCGAGCCGTTGGTGCCCGGACCCGCGTTGGCCATGGCCAGCAGGTAGGGCTTGTCGAAGGCAAGGTCCGGGTGGAACTCGTCCTCGAACTGGTAGCCGGGGCCGCCCGTGCCGTTGCCCAGCGGGTCACCGCCCTGGATCATGAATCCACTGATCACCCGGTGGAAGACCGTGCCGTCGTAGAGCTTGTCCGTGGACTTCTGGCCGGTGGCCGGATTGGTCCACTCACGCTCGCCCTGGGCGAGCTCGACGAAGTTACGGACCGTCTTGGGCGCGTGGTTCGGCAGCAGCCGCACCTCGATGTCGCCATGGTTGGTCTTCAGGGTGGCGTACAGCTGCTCTGCCACGATCTGCCTTCCGTTGTCCTCTGTGACTCCCCCGATCCTCGCACGGCCGACGCCGTGCGTCCCGCGACGCCCTCGCTCTCGTCCCGGGAGAGCACGCAAAAACCGGCCGAGTACCCCCCGTAGCGGCGCGCTTCGCGACGATCCGTGGCATTGTCGGCACTGTCGCGGACAAGTTCCCGTTGTCCCGTATTCATCCTCTATTGCACGGAACCAATCGCCCGGACCAACGCACGGACCATTGCATGGGCCGGTCCGGCACGGCTCCTGCTCGACGATCGGCCGGAGCCGGCGCCCATGACCCGGATGCCCGCCCGCACATGCCCCGGATCGCTCCGAGAGGCATGATCCCCAAAAGGGTGGAAAGTCGAATTACGTACGCCACCGAGGAGGAGGATCCCGTGACCCGCATCGAGAGCGTGCGCGCCGCGACCGGCTCGGCAAAGGACAGCGTGCTGCACGCCGCGGAAGTGGTGGCGCCCTACGCCGACACGGCCAAGGACAAGGCTTCGCACTACGCGCACGAAGCACGCGTGCTGATCGCGCCGAAGGTGTCGCAGGCCGCGGAGCAGGCCCGCGTCCAGTACGGCGCCCTTGTCGTCCCGCGCCTGGAGCAGGCCCGCACGCATGTGCCGCCCAAGGTCGACCACGCGGCCCATGAAGCCGCCGTCCGCACCCGCAAGGCGGCCCGTCAGGCCGCCGACTACTCCCGCCCCCGCATCGAGCAGGCCGTGGCCGCCGCCGGCCCGGTGCGCGAGGAGGCCACCGCCCGCAGCGTCGCGGCACTGGCCGCACTGCGTGGGCAGGTCTCACCGCAGCAGATCCAGAGGCTGGTCCGCAGGCAGCAGCGCCGCGCGAAGCTCGGCCGCGCCGTCAAGGGACTGGCCGTGATCGGCGTCCTGGCCGGAGGCGCGTTCGCCGCCTGGAAGTGGTGGGACAAGCAGGCCAACCCCGACTGGCTGGTCGAGCCGCCCGCCGCCACCGAGGTCTCCGACTCCGGCCGGCTGTCCTCCGTCGACGGCAGCGGTCAGTCCGTCCTCGATCCGGAGGTTGAGGCCAAGCAGGCGGAGGACGAAGCCGCCGACCGCGACAACCACCGCTGAGGTCCAGGCCCGGCCCTTCTTCCGCACGACTGCAGTCGGCCCGCGGAAGCGGAAGATGTCGTCTGCGGCCCGGTCATGCGGCTCGGCCGTGCCCGAGAGCCCGTTCGACGGGACATTCTCCAACAGCCCGGTGGGGCAGAAGACTTGCTGGTCTTCTGCCCCACCGGGCTGTTTCACGTGAAACGGCGGCCGACTTCGGGCACCGTCCACGGGGCGACCGGAATGTATTGGTCCGGTTGCGAAGAGTGAGGCATACATTCCGCCACCCTCACCTGTGACGCAGAACACCGTTTTCGCATATGCGCACACCGGCAGACGCCGACGCACGTCACCCCGTTCCAACGGCCCATTCTCTCCGGAGTGCACACGTAGCGATCGCGACGAACCCCGTCCGCAGCCGCTCCCGCGAATCGGCGCCGGGAACACGAAAAAGGCCGGGCCGGATGTCGTACGACATCCGGCCCGGCCGATCCGCTGTGGAGCCTAGGGGAGTCGAACCCCTGACATCTGCCATGCAAAGACAGCGCTCTACCAACTGAGCTAAGGCCCCGGAGGCGAAGCATCCACCCGGAAGAACCGACCACCGGGGGGCTTCGCAGACCAGAGTACCGGGTCACCCCCGGGATCTCGCAAAAAGATTGGGGGTCCCCGTGAACGACCACTCTCCGTAAGATGCTCGTCGTGGTTCGCTACAGCGAACCACGGTATTTGGGGAAGCGATGGGGAGACGCAATGGACGCCGCACAGCAGGAAGCGACCGCAAGAGCCCGGGAGCTGCAGCGGAACTGGTACGGAGAGCCGCTGGGGGCGCTCTTCCGTAGGCTCATCGAGGACCTGGGGCTCAACCAGGCCCGTCTCGCGGGAGTGCTGGGCCTGTCCGCACCGATGCTGTCGCAGCTGATGAGCGGTCAGCGTGCCAAGATCGGCAATCCGGCCGTGGTCCAGCGGGTGCAGCTGCTGCAGGATCTGGCGGGCCAGGTCGCGGACGGCAGCGTGAGCGCCGCCGAGGCGACCGAGCGCATGGACGAGATCAAGAAGTCACAGGGGGGATCGGTGCTCAGCAACACCACGCAGTCGACGACGAGTTCGGGGGCGCCCACGGTCAAGCGGGTGGTCCGCGAGATCCAGTCACTGCTTCGCTCGGTGGCTGCCGCGGGCGACATCATCGAGGCGGCGGACACCCTCGCCCCGACCCACCCGGAACTGGCAGAGTTCCTCCGGGTGTACGGCGCGGGCCGCACCTCGGACGCGGTGGCGCACTACCAGTCCCACCAGAGCTGAGCCCAAGGCCCGGTCCTCGGAAGGGGGTTCGGCGGCCGGGCCGAGGCCGAAAAGGGAACGAGGGTTCTGTAGGGCCCTCTTGAGCCCTGGAGACGTGGACGTAGGCTCCAGGAAAGCCCATGGACACAAGCGGAAGGCGACGGGAAGACAAGGGGCGCAGAGGCGGGACATCGAGCTGCGGGGAAGCCGGGCACGTGCGAGCCGGCTCCGCAAGGGGCGGCAGAAACTCCGTGTCCTCCGTCGGCGGGCAGCCACGGGGGAGCCGAAGGGGGAACGACGCACAGCCATGGGTGAGGTCTTCGCCGGCCGGTACGAACTGGTCGACCCGATCGGACGCGGGGGAGTCGGCGCGGTCTGGCGCACCTGGGACCACCGCCGCCGCCGCTATGTGGCCGCCAAGGTCCTGCAGCAGCGCGACGCGCACGCCCTGCTGCGCTTCGTCCGCGAGCAGGCCGTGCGGATCGACCATCCCCATGTGCTCGCGCCCGCCAGCTGGGCCGCCGACGACGACAAGGTCCTGTTCACCATGGACCTGGTGGCCGGAGGCTCCCTGGTCAACCTCATCAACGACTACGGCCCCCTCCCGCCCGTCTACGTGTGCGGCCTGCTCGATCAGCTGCTGTCCGGCCTCGCCGCCGTGCACGCCGAGGGCATCATCCACCGCGACATCAAGCCCGCCAACGTGCTGCTGGAGGCCACCGGCACGGCCCGGCCCCGTCTGCGCCTGTCCGACTTCGGCATCGCCATGCGCCTGGGCGAGCCCCGTCTGACCGAGACCAACTACGTGGTGGGAACGCCGGGTTACTTCGCTCCCGAGCAGATGCTGGGAGCCGATCCGGACTTCCCGGCCGATCTCTTCGCGGTGGGTCTCGTCGCCCTGTACCTCCTGGAAGGCGCGAAACCCGACTCCAAGGCCCTCATCGAGCACTTCGCCGCCCACGGCACCCCGAAGGCCCCGCGAGGCATCCCCGAGCCGCTGTGGCAGGTCATCGCCACGCTGCTCCAGCCCGACCCCGACTCCCGCTTCCGCACCGCCACGGGCGCCCGAAAGGCCCTCGCCGCCGCCACGGAGCTCCTCCCCGAACCCGGGCCCGACGACGAGTTGGTGGAGGTCTTCGACCAACTCGGCCCGCTCCCGTCGGGGTTCGCCCCCCAAGGCCCCCTGCAGAGGGCATCCGGTCTGGACAAGACCGGAACAGGCGCACACACCGGCGGCACGGGGACGGACAGCGGCATGTCCTCGGCCGCTCCCGGCCCCCTCCCCCCGGCAGCCGCACCACCCCCTCTGTCCGGGCCTTCTTCCGGGCCTTCTTCCGCGGCTTCGTCTCCGGCCCCGCTTCCGTCCTCGCTCCCGTCGTCGACCTCATCTCCGTCGTCGCCCTCGGCCTCGTCCTCGCCCTCAGGACCGGTCATGGGGGGCGCCTCACCGTCGGGTGCTGAAGCCACACCTCCGCCACCTCACCGCCCGCCCGTCCACAACCCGGCCTTTCAGGGCCTGCCACCTCGGCCCGGCACGGGCACCGCACCACCCACACCGTCCGCAGCCTCCGGACCGCAGCCCCAGCACATGGGCCTCATACCGCCCCCGCCCACGCCCCCTCCCATGCCCACGACCGCTCCGCCCCCGGCCGGACCCACCACGTCCGCTCCCGGCCCCGATGCCGGCACCAGCCCCGGACATCGACCGCAGGGCGAAGCCTCCTCGTCAGCGGCATCTTCGGCGTCTTCGCCGCACACCGGTCACATAGCACCCGGGACGCCCCCCGCCCCCGTACCTCCGCTGCCCGAGCGCGACCCCGCGCCCGCGCAGCCGTCCACGATGTCGGACACCGGCAGCTTCCATCTGCCGCCGCCCCAGGTACTCGCCGCCCACACCTCGGCGCTCCGGACGGAACAGCAGCGCGGCCACGACCCGGGCCGCCCAGAGCACCAACCCGAGCAGCAGGCCACTCCCCCCGGCGCGACGCCCGTACAAGCCGTCCCGGCGCAGTACGCCGAACCCGCGCATGTCCCCTCCCCCCAGACCCGCTCGCCTCTGGGCCTCGCTCAGGCCCCGACCGCGGCGGTGCAGCAGCACGCTTACGCCTCTACTGGTTCATACACCGCTCGGCCGTCCGAGGTTCCACGGCGATCCCGGGCGCTTCCCCGACGCCGCACGGGCCCTTCCCTCAAGGTGGCTCTCCCGGTCCTGCTGCTGGCGCTGGCCTGCTTCGCGGTGGGGTTCTGGGCTCTGGGCCAACTCTGAGCCCGCCCCTGCCCAGCACCGTTCGAAGAGCCGGGCCACGCCTCACCGCCCCCGGGATGCCCCGTGCCGCCCCCGAGCCACCGCGCCCGCCTGAGGCCGCCCGGCCTGGGCATCCGCCCCCGCCGTCGGCTTCGTCCTCCCCCTCACCTCGGCGGATGCCCGCCTGCGCGCCACGAGGGTCCACACCACGAGGCCGAACACCAGGAGGCTCCCCGTACCGATGCCACCCGCCGCGACGACCGTCATGGCAAGGCGCCGGTCCCCGCCGGAGGAGTCGCCGGAACCCTTGCCGCCGCCTGCAGCGTCCACGTCGTCGCCACCGCCCCCCGCACCGTCCAGCGTCTCCCCCGTGGTCCCCTTCTCCGCGGCCTCCTGGTCGTACGCGGTGACCTCGAAGACTCCGCGCGGCTCCGAGGTACCGAGATATCCCGGCCCGGTCCCGGCCCGGCCCTCCAGCCGCACCCTCAGGGTCAGTCCGAGAGGCTCCTCGCCGTACCGGTCCGCGACCGAGGCCCCGAGATGCAGGGCCACGTAGTACCAGCCCGCGAACCGCATCCCGCCCACTTCGCCGTCGAGGGAGAAACGGTTCTCGTACGCCACGGGCGGGAGCGGGTCGAGGGAGGTGGACCGTTGTTCACCTCCGTAGTTGGCGGTCCTGTCGTCCACGAGGCCACGTACGGGGTTGTAGAGCGACATGACGAACGCGTTGCCCACGTACCCGTCGCCGCCTGTCGCGCTGCCCAGATCGGCGGTGACGTGGAGCTGCTGTCCCCAGCCCACGGGCACCTTGTAGAACAGCGTCTCCCCGGTCCTGATCCCGACCGCGTCCCGCCAAACGCCCTGCCCCACAGGACTCGCCGTGGCGAAACCGCTCCCGCCGCGCCGACGCTCGGGGTCGCCGGACAGTTCTTCCGGCGGTGCGGAGTCGAAGTTCTCGGGGGCACTCGTCGGGCCCCCCTTCGTCACGGCGGGCTCCGACACGAAGCCGAGCTCCAGCCCCCACTTCTCAGTCGAGCCCTCCGAGGACGAGCCCGACACCGATCCGGCAGCCGTCCCGGAACCCGAGTCCGCACTCGTCCCCGTACCGCCTCCCGTACCGGTTCCCACCCCCGTTCCCGCTCCCGCGCCCCCTCCGGCACCGACCCGTTCCACGACGACGTAGTAGGTCCCCGCCTCCTGACACATGTACTCGTCGCTGCCGATCTCGCGCGAGGCCCAGGCAGTCACGGGGTGCGCGCTGCGGGTCGGACCGAAGCGGGCGGTCTCGTACGAGCAGCGATGCGCGTCGGCGTCCTGCAGGGACACCCTGATGCCGTCTGCCGAAGCGACCGCGGCTCCGGCGGCGGGTACGACGGTGGCCGAGACGTACGCGTTCGCGGCGGCATCGAGGTCGAGGCGGTAGTAGAGCTTGCCGCCCGGACCTATGGAACTGCGGTAGGTCCCGCCGGCCGCCAGCCGCGCGGCACCCGTGCTGCTCGTGGCGCCCTCAACCGTTTTCGCGCCCTCCGCATAGGCGTACGGCGTGAGGTCGTCGGCGCCGGCCGCGGGCCCGGCCGTCGTGATCGTCGCGCACAGAGCCGCCCCCACGGCCGCCACAGTTCGCCACCCGACCGTGCGCCGCCCCATCTAGCGCCACCCCTCGTCGTAGTCCGAAGTCGCGGCTCCGGAGTCGAAGCCCGCGGGAAAGCCCGGAAGAACCGCCCAGAAGAGCCGTCCGGAAGAGCCATCCGGAAGAAAGCGTGGAAGAAAGCCTGGAGTGAATGCGCCCATCCTGCCGGGCCGTGCCCGCCGGTGCCCTCGTTCAGGGCAAGGAGCGGCCGAAAACAGCCGCTACCCGGCCCCTCGCTTTGCTTCGGCAAGCACATCGTTCGCCAAGGCGAATCCGGTGTCGGCGACACACTCGTGGAGGACCGAGGGGACGCGGGCGAAGCGCCCGAACGACACAAAACCCCGACCGCGAGCGCGGCCGGGGTCTGCTCTGAGACTGATGTCGATGTTCACGAACCCGTGGGCACGGAGTCAGTAGCCTCCGTCCACAGGTCCTGCTCGGCGCGATCCGCCTGGATCTGGCGGTACACGAGGAGCCCGCCGATGGCGGCCAGTGCGACCAGGAGAAGCTTCTTCACCGCGCGACCTCGTCTTTCCTTGACGTAGGGGACCTCTGGCGCCCGACTATACACACCGACCGATACCGATCGGTGACCTGCGTCCCGCCCCTCAACTGCCGCCGGGAGGACCGCAGTAGAACCGGATGCGACCGTTCCGATCGCAGGTTCATCACACAGGTCCCCCACCTCTCCCACACTCGGCGCGAACCCGCAGGACATCCACCCCGCCGCACCTCCGACGCCCACGCCCCCGCCCTGCCACCTTCGCGGCCCCCGCGGCGTCCGGGGCCCGCACGGCCGCCGCGGCCCCGCGCCACCCCTACGCCCCCGCACAGGCTTCCTGGAGCTTCCCGAGCCCCTTGCGGCCATCCGAGTGGTGTTGATCCGACGATCCACACGCCACGGGCGTCGGTACACGATTCCAGAGCCCACATACACATCATGAGGAAAGTACGCAAATCGCCCAACCCGAAAGTGAGGGGCCATGGCCCAGAACAAGGTCATGAAGCTGTGGACCGCGGTCGTCACCGCCGTCCTGGCGCTGTGCACGGCACTCGGCCTGATCACGACCACGGCATCGGCCGCGGTACCGCAGACCGGCACCACCCGCAACTGCGCGGCCCCCACGACGCTGCCGGCGACGGTCTTGCCGGTCCGGCCCCACGATCGCGCCCTGCCCCCCACGATGAAGCAACGCATCCGCGCCGAGGCCCACGGCTCCTCGCCCTCCTGCCGCCATCGCGCGCTCCTGGAATCGGAAGCCAGGAATGCCACGGACGCCGCGAACACCACCGCCCTGCGGTCCGGCTTCCCGCAGGCCGAACGGCCCGCCCCACCCCTCCAGCGCTGATCCACTCAGGCAGCAGACCCGCACGACCCCCGTGGCGATCTTGCGTACGACGCCCCGCCGAACAGACGCAGAACACCAGGAACCCCCGGCCGGAATGGCCGGGGGTTCCTGCGTCACCACCCATCGATCACCGGTCGAGGCCGGGAACGACGAAGACCCCCAACCGTCATCGGTTGAGGGTCTTCATGCTGGTGGGGCTAACAGGATTTGAACCTGTGGCCTCATCCTTATCAGGGATGCGCTCTAACCAACTGAGCTATAGCCCCGCCGCGCTGTGCGGTGTGTGTCCCGCGCGCTGACTCCTGAAGATTAGCGCACGACGTGGGGAGTCCCAAAATCGATACCCGGAGGGGAGCCGCGGGGCGGTCGGGCACCCTGACGGGGACGGCGTTCGACGCCGTCCCCGGGGGCCGTTCCTAAGTGGTCGCCGTGCTCACTCGTCCTCGGCGAGCGTCAGCTCGATGCCGCCGACGAAGGCCGCGGAGATGTTGTAGATGAAGGCGCCGAGCGTGGCGAGTGCGGTCGCGAGGACGACGTCGATGACCGCGATGATCGTGGTGAACACGAGCACGTTGGGCAGGGACAGGAACGACTGCAGGTCGAAGCCGTTGGACTCGTTCGAGCCGGTCGCCTCGGAGATGGTGGCGCCGACCGTGGAGAACACGCCCATCGCGTTCATGACCATCCACAGCACCGCGGCCGCGACGACCGTGCAGATACCGAGGGCGATGGAGAGCAGGAAGCTGACCTTCATCACGGACCACGGGTCGGCCTTGGCCACTCTCAGCCGCGCCTTGCGCGTCCGAGGTGCCGTGCGCGCTGCCGGGCGCGGCTGGCGCGAACCGTCCGGAGCCGACGGGTACGCCTGCGGCGGGTGGTACGGGCCGGCCTGCTGCTGCGACTGCCGCTCACCGGGCAGTGCGGAGCCGCCGGCCTGCGCCTGGGCGGTGGCCTGCGGGGGAGCCGGGCGGCTCGACCCGCCCGCGGCCGTGCCGCCCGGCGCGGGCTGCTGGGCCTGCGCACCACGGGTCTCCGTCACGGTTCCCCCCTGGGGTCCGGCCTTGTCGAGCGACGGCGCGGGCGGAGCCGAGTCGGTCGCGCCCTTGATCGCTTTCAGTTGGGTCGTGTGCGTGTCCATCGCACGCGCGGCGGAGCCACGGCCGCCGCCGTCCGCCTCCGACCCGGTCGAAGTGCCGGCCGAAGTACCGGACGATCCCGCGCCCGTGGCTCCGCTCACGCTGACTCACTCCTCGTGCTACTCGGACGAGGGCGCCTCACCCTCGTCCGTACCGGTCGTCGCGGCACCCTCGGCGGTCTCGTCCACGGCCTCGTCGCCGTCGACCTCCTCCGCCTCCCGCCCCGCCTCGGCGTTACGAGCGATGCCGACGACGGCATCGCGCTTGCCCAGGTTGATCAGTTGGACGCCCATGGTGTCACGGCCGGTTTCCCTGATCTCGTTGACTCGCGTACGAATCACACCGCCCGACAGCGTGATGGCGAGGATCTCGTCGGTCTCCTCGACCACCAGCGCGCCGACGAGCGAGCCGCGGTCCTCGACGATCTTGGCGGCCTTGATACCGAGGCCGCCGCGACCCTGGACGCGGTACTCGTCGACGTTGGTCCGCTTCGCGTACCCGCCGTCTGTGGCAGTGAACACGAACGTACCGGGTCGAACAACATTCATCGAGAGCAGCTCGTCGCCCTCGCGGAAACTCATGCCCTTGACACCCGAGGTGGCACGGCCCATGGGCCGCAGTGCCTCGTCCGTCGCGGTGAAGCGGATCGATTGTGCCTTCTTGCTGATCAGAAGGATGTCATCGTTTGGCGATACGAGTTCGGCTCCGATCAGTTCGTCGTCGGAACCGTCCTCCTTTTCACGGAGGTTGATGGCGATGACACCGCCGGAACGGGGCGAATCGTAATCTTTCAGAGGCGTCTTCTTCACCAGTCCGCCCTTGGTGGCGAGCACCAGGTAGGGCGTTGCCTCGTAGTCGCGGATCGCGAGGATCTCCGCGATCGCCTCGTCCGGCTGGAAGGCCAACAGGTTGGCGACGTGCTGTCCACGCGCGTCACGTCCGGCGTCCGGCAGCTCGTAGGCCTTGGCCCGGTAGACACGGCCCTTGTTGGTGAAGAACAGCAGCCAGTGGTGGGTCGTGGACACGAAGAAGTGGTCGACGATGTCGTCTTCCTTGAGCTTCGTACCGCGCACGCCCTTGCCGCCGCGCTTCTGCGCGCGGTAGTCCACCGTCTTGGTCCGCTTGACGTAACCACCGCGCGAGACGGTGACGACGATGTCCTCCTCGGCGATGAGGTCCTCGATGGACATGTCACCGTCGTAGGGGACCAGCATCGTCTTGCGGTCGTCGCCGAACTTCTCCACGATCGCGGCGAGTTCCGCGCTGACGATGCCGCGCTGGCGGACCGGGGAGGCGAGGATCTCGTTGTACTCGCGGATCTTGGCCTGAAGTTCGTCGTGCTCCTGGATGATCTTCTGGCGCTCCAGGGCGGCGAGGCGGCGCAGCTGCATCTCGAGGATGGCGTTCGCCTGGATCTCGTCGATCTCCAGGAGGTCCATCAGGCCCGTGCGCGCGATATCGACGGTGTCGCTGCGCCGGATGAGCGCGATGACCTCGTCGATGGCGTCCAGGGCCTTCAGCAGGCCGCGCAGGATGTGCGCCCGCTCCTCGGCCTTGCGCAGCCGGAACTTCGTACGGCGGACGATGACCTCGATCTGGTGCGTCACCCAGTGGCGGATGAACGCGTCCAGGGAGAGGGTGCGCGGCACACCGTCGACCAGCGCCAGCATGTTGGCGCCGAAGTTGGTCTGCAGGTCCGTGTGCTTGTACAGGTTGTTCAGCACGACCTTGGCGACCGCGTCGCGCTTCAGGACGATGACCAGACGCTGTCCCGTGCGGGACGACGTCTCGTCACGGACGTCCGCGATGCCGCCGATCTTGCCGTCCTTCACGAGGTCGGCGATCTTCTGCGCGAGGTTGTCGGGGTTGGTCTGGTAGGGCAGCTCCGTGACCACCAGACACTGGCGGTTCTGGATCTCCTCGACCTCGACGACCGCGCGCATCGTGATGGAGCCACGGCCCGTGCGGTACGCCTCCTCGATGCCCTTGCGGCCGACCACCAGGGCGCCGGTCGGGAAGTCGGGGCCCTTGATGCGCTCGATCAGCGCGTCCAGGAGGTCCTCGTGGGAGGCCTCGGGGTTCTCCAGGTACCACTGGGCGCCGGCCGCGACCTCGCGGAGGTTGTGCGGCGGGATGTTGGTCGCCATGCCGACCGCGATACCGGCCGAGCCGTTGATCAGCAGGTTCGGGAAGCGGGCGGGCAGGACGGTCGGCTCCTGGGAGCGGCCGTCGTAGTTGTCCGTGAAGTCGACGGTGTCCTCGTCGATGTCACGGACCATCTCCATCGACAGCGGCGCCATCTTGCACTCGGTGTAGCGCATGGCCGCCGCCGGGTCGTTGCCCGGTGAACCGAAGTTGCCGTTGGAGTCCACCAGCGGCATCCGCATCGACCACGGCTGCGCGAGGCGGACCAGCGCGTCGTAGATCGAGGAGTCACCGTGCGGGTGGTAGTTGCCCATGACGTCGCCGACGACACGGGCACATTTGTAGAAGCCCTTCTCGGGCCGGTAGCCGCCGTCGTACATCGCGTACAGGACGCGGCGGTGGACGGGCTTGAGACCGTCGCGTACGTCGGGCAGCGCGCGGGACACGATGACGGACATCGCGTAGTCGAGGTACGAGCGCTGCATCTCGGTCTCGAGCCCGACGGGCTCGACGCGCTGGACGGTCTCGCCGCTCTCTTCGGGCGTCACTGGAGTGTTCTGGTCGGCCATGGCCGGTGAAGATCCTTCCTGGTGCGGTCAGCTGAGACCGACTCAGATGTCGAGGAAGCGGACGTCCTTGGCGTTGCGCTGGATGAACGCGCGACGGGCCTCGACGTCCTCACCCATCAGAACCGAGAACAGGTCGTCGGCCTGGGCTGCGTCGTCGAGCGTGACCTGGCCGAGGACGCGGTGCTCCTGGTCCATCGTCGTGATGCGCAGTTCCTCGGCGTTCATCTCGCCGAGGCCCTTGAAGCGCTGGATCGAGTCCTCCCGGATGCGCTTGCCGCGCTGCCGGCCCATCTCGATGAGCGCGTCGCGCTCGCGGTCGGAGTACGCGTACTCGATGTCCTCGCGCCCCCACTTGATCTTGTAGAGCGGCGGGCGGGACAGGAACACGTGCCCGGCCTCGACCAGGGGCCGCATGAAGCGGAACAGGAAGGTCAGCAGCAGGGTGTTGATGTGCTGGCCGTCGACGTCGGCGTCCGCCATCAGGATGATCTTGTGATAGCGCAGCTTCTCGATGTCGAAGTCCTCGTGGACTCCGGTGCCGAAGGCCGAGATCAGCGCCTGGATCTCCTGGTTCTGCAGGATCTTGTCGATCCGGGCCTTCTCCACGTTGAGGATCTTGCCGCGGATCGGGAGGATCGCCTGGTACTCGGGGTTCCGGCCGGACTTGGCCGAACCGCCGGCGGAGTCACCCTCGACGATGAAGATCTCGCACTTGATGGGGTCGTTCGACTGGCAGTCGGAGAGCTTGCCCGGCAGCGACGCCGTCTCCAGGAGGCCCTTGCGGCGGGTGAGGTCCCGGGCCTTGCGGGCCGCCACGCGCGCGGTGGCCGCCTGGATGCCCTTGCGGACGATGTCCGCCGCCTCGACCGGGTTGCGGTCCAGCCAGTCGTTCAGGTGCTCGTAGACGACCTTCTGGACGAAGGTCTTCACCTCGGTGTTGCCCAGCTTGGTCTTGGTCTGGCCCTCGAACTGCGGTTCGCTCAGCTTCACCGAGATGATCGCCGTCAGGCCCTCGCGGATGTCGTCGCCCGTGAGGTTGTCGTCCTTCTCCCGCAGAAGCTTCTTCTCGCGCGCGTACTTGTTGACCAGGTTCGTCAGCGCCGCGCGGAAGCCCTCCTCGTGCGTACCGCCCTCGTGCGTGTGGATGATGTTCGCGAAGGAGTAGACACCCTCGGTGTAACCGCTGTTCCACTGCATCGCGAGTTCGAGGGACAGGCTCCTGTCCTTGTCCTCGGCCTCCAGGTCGATCACGGTGGGGTGCACCACGTCGCCCTTGCGGGAGTTGAGGTACTTCACGAAGTCGACGATGCCGCCCTCGTAGTGGTACGAGACGCTCTTGACCTCGTGCTTCTCGTCCTCGCCCGCCTCGTCCGCCCCGGCCGTGGCCTTCGCCGACTCGCGCTCGTCGGCGAGGTTGATCCGCAGACCCTTGTTGAGGAACGCCATCTCCTGGAAACGCCGCGAGAGCGTCTCGAAGGAGTACTCCGTGGTCTCGAAGATGTCCGGGTCGGCCCAGAAGGTGACCGTGGTGCCGTGCTCGTCCGTGGCCTCGTGCTGGGCAAGCGGGGCCGTCGGGACGCCCAACTTGTAGTCCTGGGTCCAGCGGTGGCCGTCGGTCTTGATCTCGACGGAGACCCTGGTCGACAGGGCGTTCACGACGGAGACACCCACACCGTGCAGACCGCCGGAGACCGCGTAGCCGCCGCCCCCGAACTTGCCGCCCGCGTGCAGGACCGTCAGCACGACCTCGACGGCCGGCTTGCCCTCGGAGGGGACGATGCCGACCGGGATGCCACGGCCGTTGTCGACGACCCGCACGCCGCCGTCGGCGAGGATCGTGACGTCGATGGTGTCCGCGTGGCCGGCCAGTGCCTCGTCGACCGAGTTGTCGACGACCTCTTGCACCAGGTGGTGCAGTCCGCGCTCACCGGTGGAACCGATGTACATACCGGGCCGCTTGCGGACCGCGTCCAGGCCTTCGAGGACGGTGATGGCGCTGGCGTCGTACGCCGTGGCCGAGGCCTCGGCGACTCCGGCCGGGGCCTCGGTGGACAGGATGTTCTCGTTGGGGTTGCCGGAATCGGCCACGAAGCGCCCTTTCTGGCACAGCACAAGCCAGGCTCCCGGCGGGTTTGCCGGGCCGGCTGCGGCGTTGCGGTGGAAGCCTTTGTCTGGGGTGAACGGTGTTTCCGAAGCGATCCCCGCGAAACGGGCGGGATTCTTCTCCAGTCTACCGGTAGCGCCGACAGTGATGGGGGTTTGCCGGTACCTGAGTCCGCATGTGCCGCCCTGAACCGGTCTCTCCCGACTCCCCATATGGGGAGCGGGGCTCCAAGAGGCTCACAGCGGCACTCAGCGCTTCCGGGTGTCAACCCTTTGCTACTCCCGGGTCACGTCCGTGTTCGCAACCGCACGCCTTGGCATGCGCCGGAGCGCACAGCTGTGGACGGGGCCGCGCGGACCCCCCGGTGACAGGCGCGACAGCACCCGGAAATGTGACTACGGTCACCCGTAGGTATCGCCGGGACCCGTGCTTCCCGGGGCCCGCAGGGGCCCGTAGCGACGGGCGGAACCCGCGGGACCGTGCACCTTCAGCAGCCGTACGGTGCCGTGCCCCAGATCCTCGTTGAGCCGGGCGACCAGTTGCGGAGCCAGCAGCCGCACGTTCGTCGCCCACGCCGTCGAGTCGCACCGCACGTGCAGGACCCGCTCGTCCTCGTCGTACCGCTCCGGCACGCACCGTCTGGCCAGGTCCTCGCCGACGATCTGCGGCCACCGGCCCATGACCCCGCCGACGGCCGCCGGGGTCTCCCAGCCCCGCTCGGTGATCAGGCGGTTGATCGCGGGGCCCAGCGGCATGGGATCGCGGCCGTCGGCACGGGCGCCGGACCGCAGCCCGCCACCGCGCCTGGCCTGCTTCTTCTGCTGTGTGGCCTCACCACGCGCGCGTGCGGCCTCCTTCGCCGCACGCAGTGCCACGCGCGCGAGGTCCACGCCGGAGGGCTCGTGAGGTGTCGGGGTCGCCCCGGATCCGCTCATACGCGCTCCACCGTCCCGTCGGACACGACGTAGCGCGCCCCCGTCAGTACGTCCGGTACGTCGTCGTCGACCGCGGCGGTCACCAGGACCTGCTCGCCCGGCGCGACCAGTTCCGCCAGCCGCTCCCGCCGGCGGCTGTCCAGCTCGGCGAAGACGTCGTCGAGGATCAGCACCGGCTCGTTCCCCTCGGCCCGCAGCAGGTCGTAGGAGGCCAGCCTGAGGGCCAGGGCGTAGGACCAGGACTCGCCGTGGGAGGCGTAGCCCTTGGCGGGCAGCTGACCCAGCTTGAGCGTCACATCGTCCCGGTGGGGTCCCACCAGGGTGACGCCCCGCTCGATCTCCTGCTTGCGGCTCTCCGTGAGGGCGGCCGTCAGCTGCTCGTACAGCTCCTCGCGCGCGTGCCCGACCAGCCCGGGGGACGAGGGTCTGTACTCCAGGCCCACCGGACCGCCCCCGGGTGCCAGTTGCTCGTACGCCTTGTCGGCGAGCGGCTGGATCGCTGCGACCAGGTCCAGGCGCTGGGCGAGCAGGTCGGCGCCCACGCGCGCGAGGTGCTGGTCCCACACGTCGAGCGTGGACAGGTCCATGGTGCGGCCGCCGTGCCGGCGGGCCAGGGCTGCCGACTTCAGGAGCGTGTTGCGCTGCTTGAGGACCCGCTCGTAGTCGGAGCGCACACCCGCCATGCGCGGGGAGCGCGCGGTGATCAGCTCGTCGAGGAAGCGCCGTCGTTCGCCGGGGTCGCCCTTGACCAGGGCGAGGTCCTCCGGCGCGAACAGCACCGTCCGTACGATGCCGAGCACGTCACGCGGTCTGACCTGCGACGACCTGTTGATGCGGGCCCGGTTCGCCTTGCCCGGGTTCAGCTCCAGTTCGACCAGCTGCTGCCGCTCGCCCTGCCGCACCTGCGCCCGGACGACCGCGCGGTCGGCGCCCATGCGGACCAGCGGAGCGTCCGACGAGACCCGGTGGCTGCCGAGGGTCGCGAGGTAGCCGACCGCCTCGACCAGGTTCGTCTTGCCCTGCCCGTTGGGCCCCACGAACGCGGTGACGCCCGGGTCGAGCGGGACCTCGACCCGGGCGTACGAGCGGAAGTCGGCCAGCGACAGATGCGTGACGTGCATGGTCGGGTGCCGACCTCCCCCAGGGTTGTGGACCGCCGTGCGGCCCTGTGGACGACCGCGTGTCGACCTTGGCGTGTTCGTCCTGCCGTCGGTCGCGCCGGTCGCGCGGGCTACTTCGTCTCGACCGCGTGGCCGCCGAACTGGTTCCGCAGCGCCGCGATCATCTTCATCTGTGGAGAGTCCTCCTGGCGCGACGCGAACCGCGCGAAGAGCGAGGCCGTGATCGCGGGCAGCGGCACGGCGTGGTCGATGGCGGCCTCCACGGTCCACCGGCCCTCGCCGGAGTCCTGCGCGTACCCCTTCAGCCGGTCCAGGTGCTCGTCCTCGTCGAGGGCGTTCACCGCCAGGTCGAGCAGCCAGGAGCGGATGACCGTGCCGTCCTGCCAGGAACGGAAGACCTCGCGGACGTCCGTCACCGAGTCGGCCTTCTCCAGGAGCTCCCAGCCCTCGGCGTACGCCTGCATCATCGCGTACTCGATGCCGTTGTGGACCATCTTCGCGAAGTGCCCGGCGCCGACCTTGCCGGCGTGCACCGCCCCGAGGTCGCCCTCGGGCTTCAGCGCGTCGAGCACCGGCTGCACCTTGGCGACGTTCTCCGCGTCACCGCCGTACATCAGCGCGTAGCCGTTCTCCAGTCCCCAGACGCCGCCGGAGACACCGCAGTCGACGAAGCCTATGCCCTTGGCGGCCAGCTGCTCGGCGTGCTTCTCGTCGTCGGTCCACCGGGAGTTCCCGCCGTCCACGACGACGTCCCCGGGCTGCAGCAGTTCGGCCAGCTCGTCGACGGTCGACTGGGTGGCGGCACCGGCCGGGACCATCACCCACACGACCCGCGGGCCGTGGAGCTTGCCCACAAGCTCTTCCAGGCTGTGGACATCGGCGAGATCCGGGTTCCGGTCGTATCCGATGACGGTGTGGCCTGCGCGGCGGATGCGCTCGCGCATGTTCCCGCCCATCTTGCCGAGGCCGACGAGACCGAGCTCCATCAGTGGTTCCTTAGGTTGCGACGTGTGCGTGTGGGCACTTGCGTACCCACCCACGAGCCTAGACCCGGACGCTCACGCACACCTGTGGGCATACCCGCTCATAAGTAGCCCCCGACCTGCGGCTTCGTACCGAGGGCCCTCCACCGGAACCCACAGCCCTGTGGACACCGCCGCGGCCGAGCCGCGGCGGTGTCCGGCCGGTCAGCCGCTGAGCCGCACCGGCATGATCAGGTACTTGTAGGCCTCGTCCGCCTCGGCGTCGAGAGCCGGCTTGCCGCTGAGCAGCGCGGGCTTGGTGGACGTGGTGAACGACAGCTGGGCGACCGGGGAGTCGATGGCGCTCAGGCCGTCCAGCAGGAACGTGGGGTTGAAGGCGATCGAGATGTCGTCGCCCTCCAGCTGCGCGTCGACCCTTTCCACAGCCTGTGCGTCGTCGCTGGAGCCGGCCTCCAGGATCAGCACGCCCTGCTCGAAGCTGAGCCGCACCGGGGTGTTCCGCTCGGCGACCAGGGCCACGCGCTTGACGGCCTCGACGAAGGGCGCGGTCTCGATGACGGCCACGCTGTTGAACTCGGTCGGGAACAGGGTGCGGTACTTCGGGAGGTCGCCCTCCAGCAGCCGCGTGGTCGTACGACGGCCCGCGCCCTCGAAACCGATCAGCCCTTCGCCCGAGCCCGATCCGGAGAGCGCCAGGATGACGCTGTCGCCGCTAGTGAGGGCCTTGGCGGTGTCCAGGAGCGTCTTGGCGGGGACCAGGGCGACCGCGGACGCCTCGGGGTTCTCCGGCTTCCACAGGAACTCGCGGACCGCGAAGCGGTAGCGGTCGGTGGAGGCCAGCGTGACCGTGTCGCCCTCGATCTCGATGCGCACACCGGTGAGGACGGGCAGCGTGTCGTCCCGCCCGGCCGCGATGGCGACCTGGGCGGCGGCGGAGGCGAAGACCTCGCCGGGGACGGTGCCCGTGGCGTTCGGCATCTGCGGCAGGGACGGGTATTCCTCCACAGGCAGTGTGTGGAGGGTGAACCGCGAGGAGCCGCAGACCACCGTGGCCCGTACACCGTCCGTGGAGATCTCCACCGGCCGGTTGGGCAGGGCGCGGCAGATGTCGGCGAGCAGGCGGCCGGAGACGAGCACCGTGCCTTCCTCGTCGACCTCCGCCTCCACGGAGACCCGGGCGGAGACCTCGTAGTCGAAGCTGGAGAGGCTCAGCTGGCCTTCCTCGGCCTTCAGAAGGAGGCCGGCGAGGACAGGCGCCGGCGGCCGTGCCGGGAGGCTGCGCGCCGCCCAGGCCACGGCCTCCGCGAGTACGTCGCGTTCCACCCGGATCTTCACTGTTGCCGCCTCCTGCTGCTGCCGGCGCTTCTCGCCCTGCCTGGCTTCGTCGTCTGTCTCGGTGTCGGTGGTCCCTGTGACGGGAAGGACACCGGGGACCAGTCTGACGCACACCACTGACACTCGGAGCCTCTCGGGGTCAAGTCGTGACGAGGCGCGGTCGAGCGGCCAAGAGCGAGTTGTGCACAGGACCCACTTCGAAACGGATTCCCAGCTCTCTCTAGTTGGGAGTAGTAGTAGGGCCTGTGGAAACCGTGGATAACCTCGTTTTCGCAGCTCAGGCGGCAAATTTTGTCCACCGGGCCTGTGGGTGGAGGCGGTGGACAACCGGGTGTCTCTGTGGAGAACGGAAAGTTCTGCACACACCGTGCACAGCCCGGGGGTACTTCTCCCCAACGGCGTCCCCAGGTTTACCCGTCTTTCCCACAGCCCAACCAGGCAACTTCGTGTGACGCCTTTCACTCGACACAGTGAGGAAGCGCGTTGGCTTGCCGAACAGTGGACAGGCATGTGGAGAAGCCGTCGATCACTGGGGACAACCGGGCGTGACCTGTGGGCCGTCGGTGGACAACCTCGTCCACAGTCTGTGGATCATCGCTTCGTCCACAGCCTGTGGAGATCTTTCGTCCACGAATCCACAGGGGACTGACCTGGCCTGATGATCCCTCAGCAAGCGCCCCTGTGGACACGATCTGCATAACTTCCCGGTCCCCAGGGTGTGGACGGAAGAAAGTCCCCGAATCTGTGGAGGGAGGCCGTAACCCGGCTGGTATTCGAACACCTGATGTCAATCCGACGACGTCCGAAGCCGGCTCGACGACGTCCGAAGCCGGCTCGACGACGTCCGAAGCCGGCTCGACGACGTCCGAAGCCGGCTCGACGAGGTCCGGAAGCCGCCTCGACGGTGTCCGACGGCCGGCGCGACGGCGTCCGAAGCAGGCCCGGCGGCGTCCGGAGGCCGGCCCCGAGAACGCCGAAGGCGCCCTCGGGAACGCGTCCCGGGGCGCCTTCGGCGGCGTACGACGGCCCTTCGTCAGCCGTTCTTGATGCGGTTCGTCAGCTCCGTCACCTGGTTGTAGATGGAGCGCCGCTCGGCCATGAGCGCGCGGATCTTGCGGTCGGCGTGCATGACGGTGGTGTGGTCACGGTTGCCGAACTGTGCGCCGATCTTGGGCAGCGACAGGTCGGTCAGTTCCCGGCACAGGTACATGGCGATCTGCCGGGCGGTCACGAGGGCGCGGCCGCGAGAGGTCCCGCAGAGGTCCTCGACCGTGAGGCCGAAGTAGTCGGCCGTCGCGCCCATGATCGCGGTGGCCGTGATCTCGGGGGACGCGTTCTCGCCGCCAGGGATCAGGTCCTTGAGGACGATCTCGGTCAGACCGAGGTCCACCGGCTGCCGGTTGAGCGACGCGAACGCCGTCACCCGGATCAGGGCGCCCTCCAGCTCGCGGATGTTGCGGGAGATGCGGGACGCGATGAACTCCAGCACCTCCGGCGGGGCGTTGAGCTGCTCCTGCACCGCCTTCTTGCGCAGGATCGCGATCCGCGTCTCCAGCTCGGGCGGCTGGACGTCGGTGATCAGACCCCACTCGAAACGGTTCCGCAGCCGGTCCTCCAGTGTCACCAGCTGCTTCGGCGGCCGGTCGCTGGAGAGCACGATCTGCTTGTTCGCGTTGTGGAGCGTGTTGAAGGTGTGGAAGAACTCCTCCTGCGTCGACTCCTTGTCCGCAAGGAACTGGATGTCGTCCACGAGCAGGATGTCCATCTCCCGGTACCGCTTGCGGAAGCTGTCGCCCTTGCCGTCGCGGATGGAGTTGATGAACTCGTTGGTGAACTCCTCCGAGCTCACGTACCGCACACGCGTGCCCGGATAGAGACTGCGCGCGTAGTGCCCGATCGCGTGCAGCAGGTGCGTCTTGCCGAGTCCGGACTCCCCGTAGATGAAGAGGGGGTTGTACGCCTTGGCGGGAGCCTCGGCGACGGCCACCGCGGCCGCGTGCGCGAAACGGTTCGAGGCGCCGATGACGAAGGTGTCGAAGAGGTACTTCGGGTTCAGGCGTGCCGTCGGCTCCCCCGGGCCGGACGCCGGCGCGGGCTGCGCCGCCAGCGGGCCGGGAGCGCTGCTCGCCGGGCCGCCCCGGTGCACGTGCCCGGAGCCGGGTGGCGGCTCGGGAAGCTCGCGCCGGTCCTGGCGCGGATAGTCGGAGTCGGCACCCGGCCGGTCGTAGTCGCCGCGGTGCTGGTCGTACTCGGAACGCTGCTGGTCGTAGGGCGACCGGTCCCTCGACTGCGAGCGGTAGTCCGACGACGGCGAGGCGTAGGGATCCCGCTCCGGGAAACCGAGCCGCTGCTGCTGCCAGCCGTAGTCGTCCTGCGAGGGCCGCGGCCAGGCGCCCGGTTCGGGCCGCTGGTACTCGGACGGATACGCGGGGCGCGCGGTCGGAAGCTGGTCGGAACGGCCGGCGGGGTGTTCCGAGCGAGGAGGCGGCAACTGCTCGCCGGCCCCGCCGCCCAGCTGCTCGCCGCGTCCCGGGCCGCGGTCCTCGGCACGGTGACGGCCGTATCCGTCGTAGGGGTCGCGGGCCTGGCCGTCGTATCCGTTCTGCGGCTCGTACGTGTTCTTGTTCTCGTAGGCGTTCTGGTTCTCGTATCCACCGCGCGCGTCGCGCCCCTGCCCGTCGTACGGGGCCCTGCTGTCGTAGCCGTCCCGGCTCTGGGCCGGGACGGAGGGCAGCTCCGGCTCCTCGAAACGGCGCTGGACCGGCGGGGGCGGCTGCTCGCCTACGGAGCTGTCGACGGTGATCGCGATACGGATCGGGCGGCCGCACTCCCGGCTCAGGGTCTCGCTGACGATCGGCGCGAGACGACCCTCCAGTACGCCCTTGGCGAACTCGTTCGGAACGGCGAGCAGAGCCGTGTCCGCGACCAGTGCCAGAGGCTGGCAGCGCTTGATCCAGCGCTCGTCCTTCACCTCGACGCCTTGACCGTGGCCCTCACCGAGGAGCTTCTCCAGTACGCGTGGCCACACTGCGGCAAGATCGGCAGGTACGTCAGCCACAGGGCACGCTCTCTCACAGGTCCCACGAACGTGTGGTTCTGGGACGGGTCGGTTTCGGAACTCGGGTGGGGCACTCCGAACGCGGGGCTGGTGGGCGGGTCGGGCCCCGGCAGCCAAGGGAAGAGGAACGGATCGGAGTTCAGTCACGGTAGTCACGGCGACGGGTACGGTTCAAGTTGTTGTCCCCAGCCTGTGGACAGTGTCTCGCTGTGACCTCCGGTTTGACCGGATGGCGTAGCCGCGCGTACCGTAACCAGGTCGAGTTGTCGATGGCTGCTGCCGCCTGCCTCCGATGGGCACAGATCGCGTCAGGTGATCGGACAGCGGTGCACTCGGGCGTTTATACGAGCTACTCGTGGGCGCACGGTGACAGCCAGGACGGCACCCGCCAAACACCGATTTCTTCTGGAGCCCCCGAGTGAGCAAGCGCACCTTCCAGCCGAACAACCGTCGTCGCGCGAAGACCCACGGCTTCCGCCTGCGGATGCGTACCCGTGCCGGTCGCGCGATTCTCGCGAACCGTCGCAGCAAGGGTCGCGCCAGCCTGTCCGCCTGATCCTGATCAGGTCATGACGTCGTGCTGCCTACCGAGCATCGGCTGAGGCGGCGCGAGGACTTCGCGACCGCGGTACGACGAGGACGCCGGGCAGGCCGCCCACTCCTCGTCGTTCACCTACGTAGCGGTGCCACGGACCCGCACGCGCCTGGGGAGAGCGCTCCCCCGACGCGTGCGGGTTTCGTCGTGAGCAAAGCCGTCGGTGGCTCGGTCGTCCGTAACAAGGTGAAGCGCAGGCTTCGCCATCTGATGCGCGATCGAGTCGCCCTGTTGCCCCCCGGTAGCCTGGTAGTAGTACGAGCGCTGCCCGGAGCGGGTGACGCCGACCACGTACAACTGGCCCAAGACCTGGACGCCGCCCTGGGGCGGCTGCTGGGAGGGGGCGCACGATGAAGTACCCGCTGCTGGCACTGATCAAGCTGTACCAGTGGACGATCAGTCCGCTGCTCGGGCCGGTGTGCAAGTACTACCCGTCGTGCTCCCACTACGGCTACACGGCCATCGACCGTCACGGTGCGATCAAGGGAACGGCACTCACAGCCTGGCGCATCCTGCGGTGCAATCCGTGGTCGCTCGGCGGTGTGGACCATGTCCCGCCGCGCAAGCGCCCACGGTGGCACGAGATGGTGCGTGGCACGTGGCGCGCACGCAAGGGCGGGTCCTCCGCCGCCGAACCGGCCACCGAAGGGCACGTTCCTTCGAGCCCGGCCGCCGAGAGCCCGTCCCATGCCCAAGGAGCATGATTAGTGGACACGATTGCCAGCCTCTTCAGCTTCATCACGACACCTGTCTCCTGGGTCATCGTCCAGTTCCACACGGTGTACGGCGCCGTCTTCGGCCCTGACACCGGATGGGCCTGGGGCCTGTCCATCGTGTCCCTGGTGATCCTCATCCGTATCTGCCTGATCCCGCTCTTCGTGAAGCAGATCAAGGCGACCCGGGCGATGCAGACGCTTCAGCCCGAGATGAAGAAGATCCAGGAGCGCTACAAGAACGACAAGCAGCGCCAGTCCGAAGAGATGATGAAGCTGTATAAGGAGACGGGTACCAACCCGCTCTCCTCGTGCCTTCCCATCCTGGCGCAGTCCCCGTTCTTCTTCGCCCTGTACCACGTGCTCAACAGCATCGCGAACAACGACACCATCGGTGTCATCAACCAGAGCCTGCTGGAGAGCGCGCAGAAGGCGCACATCTTCGGAGCCCCGCTCGCGGCGAAGTTCACCGACAGCACCGCCGACGTCGTCGCGCTCGACGCCTCGCTGACCACGGTCCGTATCGTCACCGCGGTCATGATCGTCCTGATGTCCGCGTCGCAGTTCTACACGCAGCGCCAGCTGATGACGAAGAACGTCGACACCACGGTGAAGACGCCGTTCATGCAGCAGCAGAAGATGCTGATGTACGTCTTCCCCGTCATGTTCGCGGTCTTCGGCATCAACTTCCCGGTCGGTGTCCTCGTCTACTGGCTGACCACCAACGTGTGGACCATGGGCCAGCAGATGTACGTCATCCACAACAACCCGACCCCGGGTTCCAAGGCGCAGGCCGCCTATCTGGAGCGTCTCTTCAAGCACGTCACGCGGCACGGCAAGACCCGCAACCGCCGCGAGCGGGCCATCGTCAAGGCCATTGTCGTCAAGGGCCGCGACCGCAACGAGCACGAGCGGAAGTTCATCACCGGCCTGGGCAAGGAGGGCCTCGCGGCCCAGAGCGACGGCACGGTGATCAAGAGCGAGGTCGCCGTCGCCACGGCCGAGGACGGCACACCGACCCCCGGTACGCCCAAGCGTCAGCAGCCCAAGCGCCAGAGCAAGGCCCAGCGTCAGTCCGGCGGCGCGAGGAGCGTCGACGACGACGAGCCGAAGAACGAGCCCACGTCGCTGAGCAAGTCCGACCAGCCGGAGGACGCCAAGCCGGCGGCCGCGGCCAAGCCCGGCAACGGTGGCCGCAGCAAGGCCCAGTCCGGTCAGCGCAAGGGCCAGCAGCGCCCCAAGTCCCCGTCCAAGAAGTAAGAAGGAGTTCCTCCCGTGACGGAAGGCACCACCTCCACCGCCTCCGAGGGTGGCGACACCCTGACCCGCCTGGAGCAGGAGGGTGAGATCGCGGCGGACTACCTGGAAGGTCTGCTGGACATCGCAGACCTCGACGGCGACATCGACATGGACGTCGAGGCCGACCGTGCCTCTGTCTCGATCATCAGCGACTCCGGTGGCCGCGACCTGAACAAGCTCGTCGGCCGTGAGGGTGAGGTGCTCGAGGCGCTCCAGGAGCTGACGCGCCTGGCCGTGCACCGCGAGACCGGTGACCGCAGCCGTCTGATGCTGGACATCGCGGGTTACCGCGCCCAGAAGCGCACCGAGCTCTCCGAGCTGGGTGCCAAGGCGGCCGCCGAGGCGAAGAGCAGCGGCGAGCCCGTGAAGCTGAAGCCGATGACGCCGTTCGAGCGCAAGGTCGTGCACGACGCGGTCAAGTCGGCCGGCCTGCGCAGCGAGTCCGAGGGCGAGGAGCCGCAGCGCTTCGTCGTCGTGCTGCCCGCCTGATTCGGTACGTAGTTTCTCCGGCCCCGTCTGCCCGCAGGCGGGGCCGAACTTTGTCAGCCTGTTGTTCTGATGTCAGCGCCCAGTGCGCCCTTGCTGTACGGAAGGACGGTCCCCGTGACGGAGTCAGCGGAGCTCCCCCCTGCGCCCGAGCAGGCACGCGACGTATTCGGTGATCGCTACGAGGACGCGGTCCGGTACGCCGAGCTGCTGGCCGAGGCGGGAGTGCAGCGAGGGCTCATCGGCCCGCGTGAGGTGCCCCGCCTGTGGGAGAGGCATCTGCTGAACTGTGCGGTGCTCTCCGAGGTCGTCCCCGAGGGCGTCACGGTGTGCGATGTCGGGTCCGGCGCCGGCCTTCCCGGTATTCCGCTGGCCCTCGTCCGGCAGGACCTGAAGATCACGCTGCTGGAGCCGCTGCTGAGGCGCACGAACTTCCTGACCGAAGTCGTCGAGCTCCTGGGTCTCGATCATGTGACCGTCGTCCGTGGCCGGGCCGAGGAGGTCCTCGGGACCCTGCAGCCCGTCCACGTGGTGACGGCCCGCGCAGTGGCCCCGCTGGACCGACTGGCCGCCTGGGGCATTCCTCTGCTGCGCCCCTACGGAGAGATGCTCGCCCTCAAGGGAGACACCGCGGAGGAGGAGCTGAAGAGCGCGGCCTCGGCTCTCAGTAAGCTCGGCGCGGTGGAGACCTCGGTCCTTCATGTCGGCGAGGGCGTGGTCGACCCCCTGTCCACGGTCGTGCGGGTCGAGGTCGGGGAGAGCCCGGGTGGCGTGCGCTTTGCCGCGAAGAGGGCCAAGGCGGCCCGGACGGGTCGCGCCCGCCGACGCCGCTAGGTGCTGGTCCCGGACCTTCGCTGATCCGTCCTGACGACGCGCCCCTACTCCACACAAGGTGCCAAACCTCCGTGTTCCGGAGTGTCGCGTCAGCGTGGCCTGTGACGCTGGGCATCGTGTTTCACGTGAAACGTCGCTCATTGCTGCACGGCATCATCAGCCGTGGCCGCGCCGCGGCCGAACCGCGCGACCGGAAGCCTCTCGGGTCACTCGGAGAGGTAACGGAGTTTTCCACAGAGGTGGAATTCTCCACAGAAGACCAGGCCTCACTGGTTCACGACCCCGAAGGCATGGGAGGCTCTGTTCATTGCGAGCCTGAAGTCGAGGAGAGTGAATCCTTGCGGTCCGACGCCAACATCGCGGGACCGATGACCGATCCGGTCCCCGGTCCCCGTACCGAGTCGATGGGGGACGATGTTTCACGTGAAACACCGCCCCCGATGGACGACACTCCCATCGGCCGTGCTGCCCAGCTGGCGGTAGAGGCTCTGGGCCGGGCCGGCGAAGGTCTGCCCCGGCCCGAGCAGACCAGAGTCATGGTCGTCGCCAACCAGAAGGGCGGGGTGGGCAAGACCACGACGACGGTCAACCTCGCCGCTTCGCTGGCTCTGCACGGCGCCCGTGTCCTGGTGATCGACCTCGACCCTCAGGGCAACGCATCCACCGCGCTGGGGATCGACCATCACGCCGAGGTGCCCTCCATCTACGACGTGCTGATCGACAGCAAGCCTCTGGCGGAAGTCGTCAAGCCCGTTGCCGACGTAGAGGGTCTCTTCTGTGCTCCGGCCACGATCGATCTCGCCGGTGCGGAGATCGAGCTGGTGTCCCTCGTGGCACGAGAGAGCCGGCTGCAACGAGCGATTCAGGCGTACGAGCAGCCCTTGGACTACATCCTCATCGACTGCCCGCCCTCGCTCGGCCTGCTGACGGTGAACGCCATGGTCGCCGGCCAGGAGGTACTCATCCCGATCCAGTGCGAGTACTACGCGCTGGAGGGCCTCGGTCAACTGCTCCGCAACGTCGACCTGGTACGGGGGCACCTCAACCCCATTCTTCACGTGTCGACCATCCTGCTCACCATGTACGACGGCCGGACACGTCTGGCGTCCCAGGTCGCCGACGAGGTGCGCACCCACTTCGGCGAGGAGGTGCTGCGGACGAGCATTCCCCGCTCGGTCCGCATCTCCGAGGCGCCGAGCTATGGGCAGACGGTGCTGACCTACGATCCAGGATCGAGCGGTGCCCTCTCCTATCTTGAGGCGGCACGAGAAATCGCACTGAAGGGCGTGGGCGTGGGGTACGACCCGACGCAGGCCCACATCGGTGCTCAGAACAATCCGAGTGTGGTGGAGGGCGTCCAGTGAGTGATCGACGGAGGGGGTTGGGCCGTGGTCTCGCCGCACTGATCCCAGCGGCGGCGACAGGAGAGAAGGATTCTCCCGCGGCGGGAGCATCCGCAACCGCGCCATCGGCGGTGCCATCTGTCTTCACCCCGGAGCGTGGGGTGGGAGCCTCGAAGGTGGCCACCCTCTCGCCTGTTTCACGTGAAACAGAGGAAGCGTCTCCGAACGGTGCGGCGGAGCGGCCGGCCGCTCCCGTCGGCGCCTACTTCGCCGAGCTGCCTCTCGACTCCATCACCCCGAACCCGCGTCAGCCGCGCGAGGTGTTCGACGAGGACCTTCTTCAGGAACTCGTCACCTCCATCAAAGAGGTGGGTCTGCTCCAGCCCATCGTCGTTCGTCAGGTGGGTCCGGCTCGCTACGAGCTGATCATGGGTGAGCGGCGCTGGCGTGCCTGCCACGAGGCCCAGCTGGAAGCGATCCCGGCGATCGTGCGAGCGACGGACGACGAGAAGCTGCTGCTGGACGCGCTTCTGGAGAACCTCCACCGTGCCCAGCTGAACCCGCTGGAAGAAGCGTTCGCCTACGACCAGTTGCTCAAGGACTTCAACTGCACGCACGATCAGCTGGCGGACCGTATCGGTCGGTCCCGCCCGCAGGTCTCCAACACGCTGCGTCTGCTGAAGCTCTCGCCGGCGGTCCAACGTCGGGTGGCCGCCGGTGTTCTCTCCGCGGGGCACGCTCGGGCACTGCTCTCCGTCGAGGACTCGGAGGAGCAGGACAAGCTGGCTCACCGGATCGTGGCCGAGGGACTCTCGGTGCGAGCCGTGGAAGAGATCGTCACCCTCATGGGATCGCACCCGAAGGCTTCCACGCGGTCCAAGGGCCCACGTGCCGGCTCGGTGCCCTCTCCGGCGCTGGGTGAACTCGCGACCCGCCTCTCGGATCGTTTCGAGACCCGGGTGAAGATCGATCTTGGCCAGAAGAAGGGCAAGATCACTGTGGAGTTCGCTTCCACGGAGGATCTGGAGCGGATTCTGAGCACGCTCGCCCCGGGCGAGAAGCTGGCACTGCAGAGGAGTCTGCTGGACGACGACTCGGAGGAGACGGAGGTCTGAGTCTCCTGAGGGAGGGGCCCGCCTTCGGCCCGTCGACCGCCTGAGCGGGCTGTGTCCGATGTATACCGGACACAGCCCGCTCTTTGCTTTGAGGCGGTATCGAGGCAATCACATCGTGGATACGATGCGTTCGGGTAGGGCGCATCGACTGGCGGGTCTTCTGTGGAGAGGCGGAGCCATGCGAACCGTGAGCCGTTCCGGACTGGTGACGGCAGGTCTGGGACTGGGGGCGGTCGGCGGATTCATCGGCAGTCTGCTCCGGGAGCGGAGCGCTCTGACAGCCGCTCGCGGCGCTGCGGGCGAAGGAAGCGAGGAACAGCCTTTATGGGGCGTCGGCTCGTACCGCTCACGCTGGACAACCTTCAGGACATCCCCAAGCGCTGTCGCTCGTGTGTCTTCTGGGAACTCGACCCAGTCAGCGGCGAGGCCGCGGTAAGAGCAGGCACTCCCGCTCTGGAGAAAGAGGCGTGGATCTCCGCTGTCCTACTGGACTGGGGGTCGTGCGGCCGGGTCGTCTACGTGGACGAGGTACCGGTGGGGTTCGTGCTGTACGCGCCTCCGGCCTATGTGCCCCGTGCTCTGGCGTTCCCTACAAGTCCGGTGTCTCCGGACGCGGTTCAGTTGATGACCGCCTTCATTACACAGGGCTATCAGGGCCAGGGGCTCGGTCGTGTGATGGTGCAGACGGTCGCCAAGGATCTACTGCGGCGGGGCTTCAAGGCGATCGAGGCCTTCGGGGACGCCCGGTGGAAGGAGCCCGCCTGCGTCCTCCCGGCTGATCACCTGACGGCGGTGGGCTTCAAGACGGTTCGCCCTCACCCTACTTATCCGCGCCTGCGGTTGGAGCTGAGGACGACGCTCTCCTGGAAGGAGGACGTCGAGTTGGCGCTGGACCGACTTCTCGGTGCCGTGCAGAAGGAGCCGGCGTTGCGGCCGTTGTAAAACGAAGAGGCCGACCCGCTCGGGTCGGCCTCTTCATGTTTCACGTGAAACATCACTCGGCGATGAAGTCCTCGAGATCGCGCACGATCGCTGCCTTGGGCTTGGCACCGACGATCGTCTTGGCGACCTCACCGGCCTGGTAGACGTTCAGCGTCGGGATGGACATGACGCCGTACTTGGCCGCCGTGGCCGGGTTCTCGTCGATGTTGAGCTTGACGATCTCGATCTTGTCGCCGTACTCCTGGGCGATCGCTTCGAGGGAGGGCGCGATCTGGCGGCACGGGCCGCACCAGGCGGCCCAGAAGTCCACCAGGACGGGCTTGTCGTTCTTGAGGACATCCTGCTCGAAGGAGTCGTCGGTCACGTTCTTCAGAGTGCCGGCCACTGAGGGCTCCTAACTGGTTGGTGCGGTGGGGCGGACGGGGGTCAGACAGTGGTCTTCTCGGGCTCGGCGGTCTGGTCGCCATCGGCGAGAGCAGCGAGGTACCGCTCGGCGTCCAGGGCCGCGGCACAGCCGGTGCCGGCCGCGGTGATCGCCTGACGGTACGTGTGGTCCACGACGTCACCAGCGCCGAAGACGCCGGTCAGGTTCGTCCGGGTCGACGGGGAGGCCACCTTCAGATAGCCCTCGTCGTCCAGATCGAGCTGACCCTTGAAGAGTTCCGTGCGCGGGTCGTGGCCGATCGCGATGAATAGGCCCGTCACCGGCAGCTCGGACGTCTCGCCCGTCTTGAGGTTGCGCAGCTTCAGTCCGGCGAGCTTCTGGTCGCCCTGGATCTCGGCGACCTCGCTGTCCCACACGAAGGAGATCTTCGGGTCGGCGATCGCGCGATCCTGCATCGCCTTGGAGGCGCGCAGCGTGTCCCGGCGGTGCACGACGGTCACGGACTTGGCGAACCGGGAGAGGAAGGTGGCCTCTTCCATCGCCGTGTCCCCGCCGCCGATCACGGCGATGTCCTGGTCCTTGAAGAAGAACCCGTCACAGGTGGCACACCAGGAGACACCGCGGCCGGAGAGCGCGTCCTCGTTGGGCAGCCCGAGCTTGCGGTGCTGGGAGCCCGTGGTGACGATGACGGCCTTGGCGCGGTGCACGGTGCCGCCCGTGTCCGTGACGGTCTTGATCTCGCCGCTGAGGTCCACGGCGACGATGTCGTCCGGAATGAGCTCGGCACCGAATCGTTCGGCCTGGCCACGCATGTTGTCCATGAGGTCGGGACCCATGATGCCGTCCCGGAAGCCGGGGAAGTTCTCCACCTCGGTGGTGTTCATCAGCGCGCCGCCTGCGGTGACGGCGCCCTCGAACACCAGCGGCCTCAGCGACGCGCGCGCGGTGTAGAGCGCCGCCGTGTAGCCGGCGGGCCCGGAGCCGATGATGATCACGTTACGGACGTCGCTCACGGCTTGATTCCTCGTCTCTGGAGACTGCTGCGTACCTGCCGGTGGGAGCTGCTCTCGGAACTCTCACCCCACCCAACGGATCCTAAGGGGCGCGCATTCCCACTGTGTCCGGGCACACGGAGACAGCGCACCGCCCGGGGAGCCCGGACAGACACAACGAGCGAGGCAGCCCTCAGGAGCGAGGGTAGGACTGCTTCAAGAGAACGTCACCGGAGGATTCCGTGGCCCTGCCCACACAGGAGGCGTCGACGACATACGCGGTGACGCGTGAGTCGTCGGCACCGTCGGGCAGCAGCACGAGATAGGCGTCCGCTCCCCGGTAGGTACCGGGCTCGGAAGCGATCGCACCAGTGACGTCGCCGATGCCCTTGGCGATACAGCCGGGGACCTCGGCCTTGAGGACCGTGTTCCTGTTCTTGTCGGGCGCCGTCGCGGTCCCGAAGGACTCCTTGCTGGGCGAGCGCTTGGTCCCGTTGCTGTTGTTCTCGCCCAGGAGCGCCTGGACCCGCTTCTCCAGCTTCACGCCGGAGAAGGTCGTAGAGGCCGCTGTCGCAGTCTCCGGCCCGGGACCATCGCTCTTACCGCCCGACTGGACGAGGACTGCCCCGAAGCCCAGGGCCACGATCGCGAAGACGGCACCGATGACAGTCGTACGACGCTTGGGGCGCCTCTTACCGGTGCGTCCGGGGCCGGTGGACGCGCGTGGATGACCGGCAGGTCGATCCACCGTCGGCGATGTTTCACGTGAAACATGCGTGGTGTCCTCTTCCCGTCCCGTGCGGGAGACGCCAGCGGAGGCAGGCTCCGCGGTGGCCTCCTGCCTCTGGGCCCCGGCGTTCAGAAGGGCCTCGGCGGCCAGGGCCGCGTCGATCCTCCCTGCCACGTCGTCAGGCATACGGGGAGGGCCCGGCAGGGTGCCGAGGAGACCACGGATCTCCTCGAGCGAGTCATAGACATCGGCGCAGAGGGAGCACTCGTCCAGATGCTGCCGTAGGTGAGTCGTCCGTGACGCGGGGAGCAGACCTTCGCTGAGGTCGGAGATCTCCGCGACGTCGGGGTGTCCGGCCGTGTCGGTCGTGGATGTCACGCTCGCCCACCTCCGCCCTTCACAGCAGCTGAATCGCTTGGTCCTGCATCATGTGGTCCCGCTGCGGGTGGGACGGATGTCCCCTGCGTCCGGTTCCTTCCGCGGTCCGACTTTCTGCCGCCGCCCTCGGCATCCGCACGTAGATGGGTCAGCAGCGGCAGGAGTCTGGCTCTGCCTCGGGCACAGCGGCTCTTCACCGTGCCGGTCGGCACGTCGAGAATGCGTGCGGCCTCGGCGACCGGATAGCCCTGCATGTCCACCAGGACGAGCGCCGCCCGCTGATCCTTCGGCAGGGTGCCGAGGGCTTCCAGTAGCTGACGGTGCAGATCATTGCGCTCGGCCGGAGCGGAAGCGGACTCGTGCGGCTCCAGGAGCTGCTCCAGGCGCTCGGTGTCGTCGACGGGCGACGTCTTGCGCGAGGCGGCCTTGCGGGCCCGGTCCAGGCAGGCGTTCACCGTGATGCGGTGCAGCCACGTCGTGACGGCGGCCTGGCCCCGAAAGGTATGGGCGGCCCGATAGGCGGACACCAGCGCGTCCTGGACGGCGTCGGCGGCCTCCTCGCGGTCGCCCAGCGTCCGCAGGGCCACCGCCCACAACCGGTCCCGGTGCCGTCGTACGAGCTCACCGAAGGCATCGGGGTCGCCCGCCACATGCCGGGCCAGGAGATCCTGATCGCTTACGTCGCTGTGATCAGCGCTGTGCGCCATCGGACCCCCCTCCACCGGTGAGCTCTCAGCCCATGAACTTCACGTCGGTGATCGCCTGCTTGTAACCGGAACCACTGAACTGGTCACGGTTCGCGTAGGGCACGTCCGTGAGCCAGACGAGAACGTACCGGGTCTTCACCGCCTTCTTGGCGGAGATCTTCAGGTCCGTGCCGCTCGTCCTGTTCGTGGCGATCTTCGTCATGGAGCTGAGGGGGGCGGACGACGACAGGGAGTCGGCCGCGTACAGCGTGGCCGTCGTGTGGTCGCCGGTGTAGTAAAGCCCTATCGAGGCGGCTGACACCTCCTTGACCGAGCCCAGGTCGTAGACGATGCCGACACCCTGCTTGAACGGCGCCAGGGTAGGACCGTCGTTGTAGGAGTACGTCCGCCAGTACGTCGACGAGCTGTTGTCGTACGTCAGCCTCGCGTCGCCTGCGTGCTGCGGCTTGCCGTCCGGGTAGTACTCCGCGGCGCCCTTGATGCCGAGCGTGGTGACGGGCTTGGCCTTGTCGGTGCCCTTGTCGTTGCCGTCGGTCGACTGGCTGGTGTCCGGTTCGCCGGACTGGCCCCTGCTGTTCATGAGGGTGTCGGCCAGCTGCCAGCTGCCGAGACCGAGCGCGGCGATCAGCAGCGCCGAGACGGCCCACTTCAGAACCTTGCCGGTTCGGCTCTGCAACGGAGGCGGCGGGGTCTGGATCGGCTGGGTGAGACCCGGGTGCGGTGCCTGCCGGCCGTAGGTCCCCTGCTGGTACGTCGTGTGCTGGTAGTCGGGCGGCGCGGTGAACGCGGGCTCCGGCGGGCGGATGCGCGGCATCTCCCCGACCGCCTTCACCAGTTCCTCCGGCGTCGTGCACGGAGCCTCGTGGCGGGAGGCGGTGGCGCCGTCGTTGACGAGGGCGCGCATGGAAAGCTCCGACAGCCCCCTGTGGACGCCCGCACGGACCTGGTCGGGCGCGATGAGCCCGACACCCTTGGGGAGCCCGGAGAGGCCGTGCGCGTCGTTCTCGTACGGCCAGCGCTGGGTGAGGGCGGCGTACAGCAGCGCGCCGATCGCCTCCGTGTCCGTCCGCTGCGGGGTGTCCGAGCTGATGCCGCGCAGCGCGGCGTTCACCGCGAGACCGCGGATGCGCCACTGCCCGGAGGCGGAACGCAGCACGGCGCTCGGATTGAGCCGCAGGTGTGCGAGGCCCTCGCGGTGTGCGGCGGCCATGGCGTGCGAGACCTGCGTGACCATCTGGTACGCGTCGTGCGGCTCCAGCGGCCCGGAAGCCAGCAGCGCCGTCAACTCCGTGGCGTCGGGCAGCCATTCGTGCACCACGTAGACGAGGTCGTTCTCCTCGACGGCGTCGAGGACCTGGACGAAGCGGGGGTCCCCGAGCAACGCCGAGGACCGGGCCGCCGCCAGCACGGAGCGGGCGCGCGCGTGGTCGGCGGGCAGTACGTGCACGCCGACGGCGCGACGCAGTTTCTCGTCCACGGCACGCCAACTGCTGAAACCGTCCAGACGGGTGACGCACTCCTCCAGGCGGTATCGTCTGGCGAGTTTGTGGCCGCTGTGCAATTCGGGCGGTGTCGTCTGCGAAGGGTTGCCGGTATCGCCGTGTCCCTGTGCCTCTTCGCTCGCCGAGCTCTCCGTGTCCCGCTCCCGGTTCTGGGCCTCCCCGTCGGCCGTGGACTGGTCCGCTTGTGCGGTCAGCGGCTCGTCGCCGCTGTTGTCTGCCACGTCGACGGCAGCCGTGCTCCGTTCCGCCACCGTCGTTCCTGCCTCCCCATCCGTTGAGCGCTCTGACACGCCAAAGCCAATTGTGCCCACAGTCCGCCGCTATGAGCGACACGCGGCGGCGGACGATGGTTGTGCGCGTACCCCGACCTCAGCGCCCCAGCCGTCCGCGGACCATGCCGACCATCGAGTTGAGCTCTTCGATGCGCATGCGTCGCGCGGCCACGTAGAACACGCCGAGCAAGACGATTCCTCCCCCTGCGAGCGCGAGCATCGAGCCGCCGACGCCCTGTCCCAGGGTCCGGCTGATGCCGTAGCAGGCGGCTCCGCTGAGCAGCGCCGCGGGCAGCGAGGCGATGGACAGCCGCGCGTACGTCCGCATGACCCTGGATCCGTCCAGATCGCCACCCAGCCGCTTCTTGAGCCGGCGCCAGGCGATACCGACACCGATCATGTAGGCCAGACCGTACGAGGCCGCCATACCGACCACGGCCCAGCGCGCCGGGATCACGAAGAAGCAGACCGCGGAGGCGCTCGCGTTGACGGCTGCCACGATGACCGTGTTGTAGAACGGGGTCCGGGTGTCCTCGTACGCGTAGAAGGCGCGCAGGACCACGTACTGCACGGAGTAGGGGATCAGGCCGAGCCCGAAGGCCATCAGCATGAAGCCCATGTTGGTGGCCGCGCCGGTGCCGGAGGAGCCGAAGATCAGCGTGCACATCGGGATGCCGAGGGCGAGGAAGCCGAAGGCGATCGGCACGATGGCGACCGCGGTGGTGCGCAGGCCCTGCGAGATGTCGTCCCGGACGGCGCCCGTGTCGTCCTCGGCGGCCGAGCGGGAGATGCGCGGCAGGAGGGCGGCCATGAGCGAGACGGTGATGATGGCCTGGGGCAGGCCCCAGATGAGCTGGGCGTTGGCGTACGAGGCGAATCCTGTGCCCTTTGAGGGGGAGCCGATGCCTGCTGCCGTGGCCAGCTGGGTGACCACGAGCGCGCCCGCCTGGTTGGCCAGGACGAACAAGATCGTCCACTTGGCCAGCATCGCGGCCTTGCCGAGGCCGTGGCCCTTCCAGTCGAAGCGAAGCCGCAGCCGGAACCCGGTCTCCCGCAGGTACGGGATCATCGCGAGAGCCTGGACCACGAGCCCGAGCAGAATGCCGACGCCCAGGAGCCGCACTCCCTCGGCAGGGATGTTGTCCACGTTCATGTGGGAGTCGGCGGCGCTGCCGTAGACCCAGAGGAATGCGCCGAGGGTGACGATGATGACCACGTTGTTGAGGACCGGGGTCCACATCATGGCGCCGAACCGGCCGCGTGCGTTGAGGATCTGCCCCATCACCACGTGGACACCCATGAAGAAGATGGAGGGGAGGAAGTAACGGGTGAAGGTGACCGCCGTCTCGTTGGCGGCGGCGTTGTCGGCGACCCCCACCGACAGGGCTCGGACCAGGAGCGGAGCAGCGAACATCGCGAGTGCCGTGAGAAGCCCGAGGACCACCATGACGAGGGTCAGCAGGCGGTTGGCGTAGGCCTCGCCGCCATCGTCGTCGTCCTTCATGGCGCGCACGAGCTGCGGAACGAAGACGGAGTTGAGGCCGCCACCGACGGTCAGGATGTAGATCATCGTCGGCAGCTGATAAGCCACCTGGAAGGCGTCGCCCAGCAGGGCGAGACCCAGAGCAGAGACGATCATCGCCGACCGGATGAACCCGGTGAGGCGCGACACCATGGTGCCCGCCGCCATCACGGCGCTCGACTTCAGCAGGCCCGACGCCCGCCCGCCCTTCTTCGGCGCAGGCGCCGGTGTGGATGCGGGCGTGGGCGCAGGAGCGGGTTTCTGGTACGCAGGACGGCCAGGGCCGGGCGAAGGGGCGGGGGCCGGCCCGGGCACGGAAGGCTGGCCCACGGGCGTGGGGCCGCTCTGCTGCTGGTCGCGGAAGAGATGCGCGAACGCGTCCGGCTCGTGGCGCTCCTCGCCGGCCTGGGTCACCAGGTCGTCCACGCCGACGAACTGCGTCGTACGGGCATCGTCGCCGTACGGCAGATGCCGGGTCGGTCCTTCGGGCTCGGGAGCCGGTGTCTGGGCCCACACGCGCGGGTCGGGCGCGTACTGCGGTGACGACGGCTGCGCGTAGAGAGGCTGCTGCGGCTGATAGGTGCCGGGAGCGGGCGGGGGGTGTGCGGCACGGTCGTAGAGCGCCTCGGCCACCGGATCCTGGGCGGAGAGATCACGCGCGCGGTAGGGGTCCTGGTCGTAGGCGTCCTGGAGGTACATGTCCGCGGGAGGCTGCGGCGGCACCTGGCCCGGCCCGGGCAGCGGGCCGTCGGGATACCCCGAGTCGGCCGCGCCCTGGCCGCGGTCACCGTCGTACGGCGCGTTCATGCTTACCCCACCTCATCGTCCCCGGGCCAACCGGCCACGACAATCGCTCAACGGTCCACTCTCTCACCCGTGCCGGACGGGTCGGCGCTTTCCGGAGCGGTGTCCGGTGCCGGGTCACTCGCGTGCTCCGGCTCATCCGTCCCGGACTTCGCCGGGGAATCCTCCTCGGCAGTGTGTACGACTGAGGCCGCTTCGGTGTTCGCTTCCTCGTCCGTCGGAGCCTCTTCCGGTGAGTCGTCGTCCGTCGGGGCTTCCTCCCCCTCCAGCCGGGCGGCCGCACGCTTACGCTGTGTGTACATCCGGAAGCCGGCGAGGACCAGGAGCAGGACACCACCGGCGATGACCAGCATGACCGTGGGCGTGATCTCGGTGACGTTCACCGTGAATCTGACCTCGTCACCATACTTCTCGCCGTCCGCGGTGTAGAGCTGGGCCACGACGTCGGCCTTGCCGTTGGCTTCGGCGTTGGTGGTGAACTTCACGGACTCGCTGTGGCCGCCGGAGATGTCGACGGACTGCTCCCCGGAGGCCTTGTCACCGATCTTCAGGCGCTTCGGTGCCATCGACTCGAGCCGTAGTGTCAGGTCGACGCTCTGCACGAGGTTGTTCTGCACGGTCACGGGGATCGTGGCGCTGCGGCCGGAGAGCTTCGTCTCCGACTTCTCGATCAGCCGGACCTGGCCGGTGAGCGAGTTGAGGTACGACTGCACGCTGTTGCGGTAGACCGCCGCGTCCATGGAGCGGCCCCGCCAGGAGGTGGACATCTCCCGGTCCATGGTCCTGCCGAACGGCGTCACCACACGGGACGGGTCGGTGAGGATCACCTTGAAGCGGTCGAGGTCGGCCTGAGTGCCCTGGATCTCCTCGAACGCCGACTTGGGCAGGGCCTGCTTCCGCAGCGACCTGGGGTAGGCCGAGGCGGACGGAATCCTGGTGCTGGCGCGCGGGTCGGGCTTCGCCGCGGCGGCCTCGGACAGTCCCTGTGGCTGCGACCAGTTGCCCCCTTGGAGTGCCGTCAGGGCCTGGGCCATCGTCTGGGCCTGACTCGCCGTCGGCATCCGCTGGGGGGCGATCACGATGCTGCGCTGCTTGTTGTTCTGGAGGTCGGTCACCAGGCTCTGGGCCAGGAACCTCTGCACCGCCAGCGTCGAACTCTCGGCCTTCGTCATGTCGCCCTGGAAGGCTGTCGACAGCCGGGCGTCCGCGACCACCGCCGTGGTGCCGCCACCGATGGGCCGGGCCGCGTTGGGCGTGTAGGAGAGGCCGCTGCTCTCCTGCAGGCTGTCGCTGCGGGCGATCACCTTGTCGGCACCGCCGGAGATGGCGACCTTGACGACCGACGGGTCGACGGCGCCGTTGACCGGCCACGCGAAGTCCGTCTCCGGAACCACCCGGAGGATGTTCTCGACTGTGTCCGAGGCCACATCGGTGGCGCCCTTCAGCCGGCTCAGGGAGCCGGCGACCGTCCTGCCGTTGTGGGCCAGCGCGGCCAGGTCGGGATCGGCGAAGGGGAGAGCGACCACCTCCTCGCCCTGGACCGCGGTCTCCAGCTCCGCCAGCCAGGCCTTGGCGGCGGCCTGGTTCCTGCCGGCGACGGTGGTGCCCCGGCTCTGGACCCGGTAGTTCCCCGTCATCGCCACCACCGACGCCAGGAGATCAGGATCGATCACCCAGGTGATGTCCAGGTCCTTGCCCAGCGTCAGCATCTGCTCCAGGCGTCCGCCCGCCGAGATCTCCTTGGCGAGGTCGTCGTTCAGGAAGACGGGCGTCTGCTGCTCACCGGGGCCCGTCTCGGCCGTCAGATGGGTGGTGGAGATCAGCGGCCAGAGGTACGTCGTCTTCGTCCTGCTGCCCGCCTCGTCGGGCTGCCACGGCAGGAACGTGCGCTGGATGCCGAGAACCTGGTCGTACTGAGCGGACGCGGTCCGGCCCGAGAGCGAGACGCCCAGCTGATAGACCCCGTCGGAACCAAGATCGAGTTCCTTGACGGGCACCGAGATGGTGAAGGGCTGGGCCACACCGGAGGCGAGTGCGGGGAACTTCTCCTCGTACTTCCCGCCGACCTCCGTGCCATCGGTGAACTGGTCGAAGCCACTGCGCCTGGCTGCCTCGTCGATGGCCGAGCGGCCCGTCACGGCCGTCGATGCCACCCGGAGGCCCACGTGGGCCTCCGTGACCGTCTGCTTGCCCTTGTTGGTGACCGTGCCGGAGACGGTGACGGTGTCGCCGTCGGTGGGCACACTGGGGCTGAGCGAGTCGACGGAGACCTCGACGGTTCTCGATCCCGTGGCCTCGGCCAGGGACGCCTTCGGCGACGCCTGCGCGGCCGGGGCCGCGGGCACCTGGAACAGGCCGGCGAGCAGGGGCGCCCCGGCGAACAGTGCTCCGGTGCGCAGCAGCCACCGGCGGGCAGGTGAGGGACTGGTCCCCTGGAAGTCTGCCGCCTCGGCCACGCGCTCGCCCGTCCCTCGTCGTCGTCAGTGGTCGTCGGAATGTGCGTCCACGCATGGTAACGATGTGCGCCGAGGGGAAGTGCCGCGGTCCGCTCCACAAGATCAGGCCCAAGGTCGGGCTGTCCCTGTATGCGTACGTATCGATCGGGTCGGTGCAGGGTGCACCTGAGCGTTGCCTTGCGCACGTTCAATGGAGGCGACCGCGGCCACCGGCGCCACGTACCCTTTTCTGTTGTGCCGAACGCCAACGAAGACATCAGTGCCCTGAGCCAGGTGCAGCGCCGCGCGGTGAGTGAACTGCTGCGGGTGTCCCCCGTCGCCGACGACCTTGCACGCCGTTTCCAGCAGGCGGGATTCTCGCTCGCCCTGGTCGGGGGCTCGGTCAGGGACGCGCTGCTCGGCCGCCTCGGCAACGACCTCGACTTCACCACGGACGCCCGCCCGGAGGACGTGCTGAAGATCGTGCGTCCCTGGGCGGACGCCCTCTGGGAGGTCGGGATCGCCTTCGGCACGGTGGGGGCGCAGAAGGACGGTTACCAGATCGAGGTCACCACCTACCGTTCCGAGGCGTACGACCGGACCTCGCGCAAGCCCGAGGTGTCCTACGGCGACTCGATCGAGGAAGACCTCGTGCGCCGGGACTTCACCGTGAACGCGATGGCGGTGGCGCTTCCCGAGAAGGAGTTCATCGACCCTCATGGCGGGCTCGAGGACCTCTCGGCACGCGTGCTGCGCACTCCGGGCACCCCCGAGGACTCCTTCTCCGACGACCCGCTGCGCATGATGCGGGCCGCGCGTTTCGCCGCCCAGCTGGGCTTCGAGGTGGCCCCCGAGGTCGTCTCGGCCATGACGGCCATGGCCGGGCGTCTTGAGATCGTCTCGACGGAACGGGTACGGGACGAACTGAACAAACTGATCCTCTCCGCTCACCCCCGCGAGGGCCTGAGCCTGCTGGTCGAGACGGGCCTCGCCGAGCATGTGCTGCCCGAGCTGCCGGCGCTGCGACTGGAACGGGACGAGCACCATCGGCACAAGGACGTCTACGACCACACGCTGATCGTCCTGGAGCAGGCGATCGCGCTCGAGGACGCCGGACCGGACCTCACTCTGCGGCTCGCCGCCCTGCTGCACGACATCGGCAAGCCCCGTACCCGCCGGTTCGAGCAGGACGGCCGGGTCTCCTTCCACCACCACGAGGTGGTCGGCGCCAAGATGACCAAGAAGCGCATGACCGCCCTCAAGTACTCCAACGAACTCGTCAGGGACGTCTCGCGTCTGGTCGAACTCCACCTGCGCTTCCACGGCTACGGCATGGGTGAATGGACGGACTCCGCCGTCCGCCGCTATGTACGGGACGCCGGCCCGCTGCTGGACCGGCTCCACAAGCTGACCCGTTCCGACTGCACGACACGGAACAAGCGCAAGGCGAACGCTCTGTCCCGCGCGTACGACGGTCTGGAGGACCGGATCGCCCAGCTCCAGGAGCAGGAGGAGCTGGACGCCATCCGCCCGGACCTCGACGGCAACCAGATCATGGAGATCCTGGGTGTCGGGCCCGGTCCGGCGATCGGGCAGGCCTACAAGTTCCTTCTGGAGCTGCGCCTGGAGAACGGGCCGATGCCGCAGGACGAGGCCGTGACGGCGCTCAAGGAATGGTGGGCTCGGACGCCGGGGGTTTCCTGACGGCGGATGGTCCGATGTGAGGTACGGACAGCGGCGCGGTGCGATGTTTCACGTGAAACATCGCACCGCGCCGCTGTCCGTACCTACGGGGCCGCCGTTACTGAGGGGGTGATGTTTCACGTGAAACATCGACGCCTGCGGCTCGCCGTTGTTCGACCATGCCGAAGCGGACCATGGCGACAGCGACCAGCCCGTAGAGCACGGCCACGGAGATCACCAGAGGGGCCGAGCGGCCATCCGGAGGGAGCATCAGGGCGGCCACGGCGGCGGCACCGACGAAGGCGACGTTGAACAGGACGTCGTAGAGCGAGAAAATCCGCCCTCGGTAGCCGTCCTCCACGGAGGACTGCACGATCGTGTCCGTGGCGATCTTGGCTCCCTGGGTGATCAGCCCCAGAACGAACGCCGCGATCAGCAGGGGCGCTTGCGTGAAGGGCAGGCTGAGGGGCGGAGCAAGCAGGGCTGCGGCGACGGAGCAGCTGACGATCCAGCGGCTCGGCCCCAGCCTTCCGGCAGCCCAGGGCGTGATCACTGCCGCGGTGAAGAATCCCACCCCCGAGATCCCCACGGCGAGCCCCAGCAGGGCAAGTCCCTCCTCGGAGCCGGACGCGTCGGAACTGCCGGACGGCCAGGCGTACCGGCAGAGCATGAGGACCATGACCGTCAGGGCGCCGTAGCAGAAGCGCATCAGCGTCATCGATGCCAGTGCCCAGGCCGCCGTCCGCCGCCCGGGCTCGGTGAGATGCCGCAGCCCCGCCGCCAGGCCCCGTGCGGTCCCGGCGAGCGCGGAACGCAACTGAAGCTGCACCGAATCCGGCTCCGGGCCCAGCAGGTCGCGGGCCATACGCACTGAGGCGAGGGCCGCACACAGGTAGAGGGCCGACCCGAACAGCACCACCGTCGCGTCGGAGTCCGGGCCCACGAGCCGGACGACGAAGGCGAGTCCGCCGCCGGCGGTCGCGGCCAGCGTTCCGGCTGTCGGGGAGAGCGAGTTGGCTACCACCAGGCGGTCGGGGTCCACCACCCGGGGCAACGTGGCGGAGAGCCCCGCCAGCACGAAGCGATTGACCGCGGTGACGCTCAGGGCGGAGACGTAGAAGAGCCAGTCGGGTACATGGCTCAGGATCAGGAGGGCCGTCACGGAGGCCAGGAGGGCACGCAGCAGGTTTCCGTACAGCAGTACCTGACGGCGCCGCCAGCGATCCAGCAGCACGCCCGCGAATGGGCCGACGAGGGAGTACGGAAGGAGCAGAACCGCCATGGCGGAGGCGATGGCCGCCGCTGACGTCTGCTTCTCGGGAGAGAAGACGACATAGGTGGCGAGGGCGACCTGGAAGACCCCGTCGGCTCCCTGGGACAGCAGACGCACGGCCAGCAGGCGCCGGAAGTCGCGGAGGCGGAGCAGGACGCGCAGGTCGCGCACGACGGACATGGGGCCCAACCTCACCTATAGGGGAGGGCCCCCGGGCGCATGACCCGGAGACCCTCAACAGCCCACTACGAGCGCTTGGATCAGCGCTCGACCTCGCCCTTGATGAACTTCTCGACGCTCTCGCGGGCCTCGTCGTCGAAGTACTGCACCGGCGGGGACTTCATGAAGTACGAGGACGCCGACAGGATCGGGCCACCGATGCCGCGGTCCTTGGCGATCTTCGCGGCGCGGAGAGCGTCGATGATGACGCCGGCGGAGTTCGGGGAGTCCCAGACCTCGAGCTTGTACTCCAGGTTCAGCGGGACGTCTCCGAACGCACGGCCCTCGAGGCGGACATACGCCCACTTGCGGTCGTCGAGCCAGGCGACGTAGTCGGACGGGCCGATGTGGACGTTCTTCTCGCCGAGCTCCCGGTCAGGGATCTGCGAGGTGACAGCCTGCGTCTTGGAGATCTTCTTGGACTCCAGGCGCTCACGCTCGAGCATGTTCTTGAAGTCCATGTTGCCGCCGACGTTCAGCTGCATCGTGCGGTCCAGGACGACACCCCGGTCCTCGAACAGCTTCGCCATGACGCGGTGCGTGATGGTGGCACCCACCTGCGACTTGATGTCGTCACCGACGATCGGGACGCCCGCCTCGACGAACTTGTCCGCCCACTCCTTGGTACCGGCGATGAAGACCGGAAGGGCGTTGACGAAGGCGACCTTGGCGTCGATGGCGCACTGGGCGTAGAACTTCGCCGCGGCCTCGGAACCGACGGGCAGGTAGCAGACGAGAACGTCGACCTGCCTGTCCTTCAGCACCTGGACCACGTCCACCGGGGCCTCGGCGGACTCCTCGATGGTCTCGCGGTAGTACTTGCCGAGACCGTCGAGGGTGTGGCCGCGCTGCACGGTCACTCCGCTGGCGGGCACGTCACAGATTTTGATCGTGTTGTTCTCGGAGGCGCCGATGGCGTCCGCGAGGTCGAGGCCGACCTTCTTGGCGTCGACGTCGAAGGCGGCGACGAACTCCACGTCACGCACGTGGTAGTCGCCGAACTGCACGTGCATGAGCCCCGGGACCTTCGACGCCGGGTCGGCGTCCTTGTAGTACTCGACTCCCTGCACCAGCGACGCGGCGCAGTTGCCCACACCGACGACGGCTACGCGAACCGAACCCATTCCGGCTGCTCCCTGTGTGTACGAGTGAGGTCCTGGCAGGGACCTCACGTGGTGGTGTCGCCGGGCGCATCCGGCCCGGGGAGATCCCCGGGCCGGGGCAGGGCGCCCGGCGCTCCCTCTGTGGTGTCGCGAGCGGGCTCTGCGTCGCCGGGACCCTTCAGGTCCCGGCCTGCCCGCTCGCTCTCGATGAGCTCGTTCAGCCAGCGCACTTCGCGCTCCACGGACTCCATCCCGTGGCGCTGGAGCTCGAGCGTGTAGTCGTCGAGGCGTTCTCGGGTGCGCGCCAGCGAGGCCCGCATCTTCTCCAGCCGTTCCTCCAAACGGCTGCGACGGCCCTCCAGGACGCGCATACGCACATCACGGGAGGTCTGCCCGAAGAACGCGAAGCGAGCAGCGAAGTGCTCGTCCTCGTAGGCATCGGGACCCGTCTGCGAGAGCAGCTCCTCGAAGTGCTCCTTACCTTCCGCCGTCAACCGGTAGACGATCTTGGCGCGGCGGCCCGTGAGCGGGACGGCGGCAGCATCTTCCGGGGTACCACCCGGTTCCTCGATCAACCAGCCGTTCGCGACCAGCGTCTTGAGGCAGGGGTACAGGGTCCCGTAGCTGAACGCACGGAACACACCCAACGACGTGTTGAGTCGTTTGCGCAGCTCGTAGCCGTGCATCGGGGCTTCGCGGAGCAGACCGAGGACGGCGAACTCGAGTATCCCGGAGCGCCGGCTCATCGTCGCCTCCCCTCTCCCGTTGGCCCCGTCGACACGGTTTATGCCGAGCTGATGTATCGACTCGATACATCCAGACGATAGAACGCCCCTACGGATGCGACAAGTGGGGATTCGGTGAACGGGGTCACATCACCGATTGGTAGGAAGCAAGTTGCCTGATTTGGGGTGAAGTTCGGTGCTCAGTGGGTTTTGGCGGTGCGTAGTCTGTGCGGCATGCACACCACTGGGAACCGAGTGACGTTTGAGCACGTCGCCGTCCTGGGTGCGGTACGGATGAATGCCAGCACGACCGCATCCGTACTTCGGGGGGACCGGAAACCAGCCGCCGTTTCCAGGCGCGCACGGGTGCGCCTGCCCGAGGAGTAGTCGTTCGATGAGCGAGCACCGTCGCAAACCGCCGCAGCCGCAGGGAGGCGGACGTGCCGCGGCCCGACGCGGCCAGTCGGCGTCCTCCGGCCGCCGCGCGGCACCGCGGGGCGCCACCGGGTCACTTTCCGAGACCTATGGCCCGGGAGGTGAGGAGAACCAGTACGAGGGCCGTGCCGCCACGCGTCGGGCGTCGCAGAGAAGCGCCGACAGTGGCATCGGCGGGAGCCGTCGCAGAGCCGCCGAGCCCGCAGGGCGTGGACCGGGGCGCGGCCGCGGGCGCGCGGATCCGCCTGGCAAGCAGCGCTTCATCGACTACCCACGTGCCGGCAAGTACGGGGTGATGCGCTGGGTGCCTTCGTGGCGTCAGGCGACCGGCCTGCTCATCGGTTTCTTCGGGAGCCTGGTGGCGGCGGCCGGCATCGGATACGCGGTCGTGGCGGTACCCGACCCGGCCCAGGCCGCGACGGCACAGAACAACGTCTACTACTGGTCGGACGGCTCGCAGATGGTCGCCACGGGTGGTGAGGTCAACCGCCAGATCATCGCGTACGAGAAGATCCCCAAGGCGATGCGCTACGCCGTCATGTCGGCCGAGAACAAGACGTTCGAGACCGACAGCGGCGTCGACCCGATGGGTATCGCGCGAGCCGTCGTCAACATGGCCAAGGGTGGTCAGACACAGGGTGGCTCGACCATCACCCAGCAGTACGTGAAGAACGCCATGCTGGACGACCAGTCGCAGACCTTGTCGCGGAAGGTCAAGGAGCTCTTCATCTCGGTCAAGGTGGGAACCTCGGTCGAGAAGGAAGAGATCATGTCGGGATACCTGAACACCGCGTACTACGGACGCGGTGCGTACGGCATCCAGGCCGCCGCCCGCACGTACTTCGGCAAGGACGCCGAGAAGCTCAACCCGAGCCAGTGCGCCTTCCTGGCCGCGGTCCTCAAGGGCGCGACGTACTACGACCCGGCCGGCGCGCCGTCGATCGACCCGGAGGCCTCGCCGGAGAACAACCGTAAGCGGGCCACGTACCGCTGGCGCTGGATCCTCAACGAGATGGTCAAGGACAAGCACCTGCCCGCGGCCGAGCGCAACAAGTACAACGATTTCCCCAAGATCCAGAGCCCTCGGTCCAACGCCCAGCTGGGCGGTCAGATCGGCTACCTCGTCGACACCGCCAAGGGCTACATCCTCAACAACACGGACATCACCCAGAAGCAGCTGGAGCAGGGTGGTTACGAGATCCACACGACCTTCGACAAGAAGAAGGTCAAGGAACTCGAGAAGGCCGTGGTCAAGGTCCGCAAGGAGAACATCAAGCCCGGCCAGCGCCCGGACACCGACACCCATGTGCAGTTCGGCGGCGCGTCCGTGAATCCGAAGTCGGGCGCCATCGAGGCGATCTACGGCGGTGAGGACGCCACCAAGCACTTCACCAACAACGCCGACGTCACCGGTGCGCAGGTCGGTTCGACGTTCAAGACGTACGTGCTCGCGGCAGCCATGACCTGGGGCAAGCGCGATCCCGACCTCGCCGACGGGGACCAGGCGCAGGACGAGCGCACCATCGTCTCGCCGAAGAGCCTCTACAGCGGCAAGAACAACCTCAAGATCAAGGACTACGACGGACAGGTCTGGACCAACGAGAAGGGCGAGGAGTGGCTGCAGGCCAACGACGATGACGCGTCGTACGGCCGCGCGCCGAAGTACCAGATCGACCTCCGCGAGGCGATGCGGGTCTCGGCGAACTCGGCCTTCGTGCAGCTCGGCATGGACGTCGGTCTGGATCGGGTGAAGGAGGCCGCCGTCGCGGCAGGCCTCAAGGAGAACAGCCTGACCGGCACCAGCTTCCCGTCCTTCTCGATCGGTATCTCCGATCCCAGTGCGATCCGTATGGCGGGCTCGTACGCGACGTTCGCCGCCAGCGGCAAGCAGAACGACCCGTTCTCCGTGAAGACGGTGGAGCACGAGGGTCTGACCATGTTCGACCACGACGACATCGCCGAGCCCAAGCGGGCCTTCACGGCGAAGGTCGCCGACAACGTCACCGACGTGCTCAAGACCGTCGTGGACGAGGGGACCGGTACGTCGGCCCGGCTGACCGGCCGTGAGGTGGCGGGCAAGACCGGTACCACCGACGGCAACAAGTCGGCCTGGTTCGTCGGATACACCCCGCAGTTGTCGACCGCGATCAGCATGTACCGCATGGACGACGACGAGTCCAACAAGAACCGGAAGTTCCTGGAGATGTACGGCACGGGTGGTCAGGAGACGATCCACGGTGCCTCGTTCCCGGCCGAGATCTGGCACGACTACATGGAGGACGCCCTCCAGGGGCAGCCGGCTGTGGACTTCCCGGAGCCCCAGCCGATCGGTGTGATCGTGAACGACGATCCGGACCCGACTCCGACTCCGACCCCGACCGAGTCGGAGGAGGAGCCCCCCGAGCCCAGCCCGACGCCTTCCGAGAGCGACCCCGAGCCGTCGCCGACGCCCAGCGACGTTTGCGACAACCCCTTCGATCCCAGCTGTGAGGACCCGGGTGATACCGACGCGGGCGGTACGGATGTCGGGGGAGCCGATGGCGGGGTGACTCCCACACCGACGGAGTCGGAGGACGATTCGAGAGGCAACCAGAACGGGGGAGGACTCTTCGGAGGCCCCAACGGGTAGCGCCTCGACCGGCAGAAGGCGTTTCACGTGAAACAAGGGCCACCGCACCGATCAGGTGCGGTGGCCCTTGAGCGTCTTCGGGGATCCGGAGAGCGGTGACGGGCTCTGTTTCACGTGAAACATCGGTCCTGGCCCGCGGCGGGCTGCGGCGGCCCTGGGTGGATTCCCAGGCGCGTACGGCAGGATGTGCGGCATGCCCAGTGCAGAGACGACGCGAGTGAGCGTGGACGAGCCGGAGCCCGTACAGCCGACCAGGGAGGACGAGGTCGCCGCGACCGGCAGTGAGCTGATCGGCGGCCCGATCGGCCGGCGGGCGCTGCTCGGCACGTCCTGGTGGACGCCGGTACGAGTCGTCGCGCTCGTGGCGATCGGCATGTTCGCGCTGGGCATGGTCCAGAAGCTGCCCTGCTACGACGGCGCCTGGTTCTTCGGTGCCAGCTCGCAGTACACGCATGCCTGCTACTCGGACATCCCGCACCTCTACCAGGGGCGTGGCTTCGCCGACGGGCTCGTACCGTACTTCGACAAGATCCCCGGCGACATGGAGTACCTCGAGTACCCGGTGCTGACGGGGGTGTTCATGGAGGTCGCCGCCTGGCTCACCCCGGGCAGCGGCACCATCCAGGACCAAGAACAGTGGTACTGGATGGTCAATGCCGGGATGCTGATGGTGTGCGCGGCCGTCATCGCCGTCTGTTGCGCCCGTATCCACCGCCGACGTCCCTGGGACGGCCTTCTGATGGCGCTGGCGCCCGCCTTCGCGCTGACGGCCACCATCAACTGGGATCTGCTCGCCGTGGCCATGCTGGCCGCCGCCACGCTGATGTGGTCGCGTGGTCGGCCGCTCGCCTTCGGTGTGCTGCTCGGACTCGCCACAGCCGCCAAGTTCTATCCGTTCCTACTGCTCGGGCCGCTCTTCGTGCTGTGCTGGCGGGCGGGCAAGTGGCGTGCGTTCGTGACCGCGCTGCTCGGGGCCGTCGGGGCCTGGCTCGCGGTCAACCTGCCGGTGATGCTCCTGGCCCCCGACGGATGGGCGAAGTTCTACCGCTTCAGTCAGGAACGCGGCGTCGACTTCGGCTCCTTCTTCCTGGTCATCTCACAGCGGCTGAACATTCAGATCACCGCCGAGACGGCGAACGCGTACGCGATGGTCTCGATGGTGCTCGTGTGTGCGGGTATCGCCGTGCTCGCGCTGACCGCACCGCGTCGCCCGCGCTTCGCGCAGCTCGCCTTCCTGATCGTCGCGGCCTTCATCCTCACCAACAAGGTCTACTCACCGCAGTACGTGCTCTGGCTGGTCCCCCTCGCCGCGCTGGCGCGGCCCCGCTGGCGGGACTTCCTCATCTGGCAGGCGTGCGAAGTGGCGTATTTCCTGGGCATCTGGATGTACCTCGCCTACACGACCAGTGGAGACGCCCACAAGGGCCTGCCCGCCGAGGGCTATCACCTCGCGATCATGGCCCACCTGCTGGGGACGCTGTACCTGTGCGCCATCGTCGTCCGGGACATCCTGATGCCCGATCGGGACCCGGTGCGCCGGGCGGGTGACGACGATCCCTCCGGCGGAGTGCTCGACGGCGCGGAGGACGTTCACGTGTACGGCGCGGCGGCCCGGCCTCCGCGGCACGCGATGCACTTCGAAGGACCACCGGTGGACTGGGGGAACCGAGACCAAGAGGCCAGTTCGCTCTGAGCGAACAAGGTGGGGGCGGATGACGCGGAGGGCCGTACACGAGCTGTCGTGTACGGCCCTCCGCTTGATGCCGTGGGTGATCCGTTCGGCGATTCGTTCGCCCTGCCCCTGAGGGTCCTGCCCGCTGGGGGCAGAGCCTTCAGCGGTCGACCGACCGGTCGAACTGCGTGGTGGTGTGCCGCAGATGGGCCACCAGTTCCTCGCCGACCTTCGGCTCGGGGGCGTCCGACGGGACGAAGAGGATCGACACCTGCATGTGCGGCGGTTCGGCGAACCAGCGCTGTTTGCCGGCCCAGACGAACGGAGAAAGGTTCCGGTTGACCGTGGCGAGCCCCGCCCGGGCCACTCCCTTGGCGCGCGGCATGACGCCGTGCAGCGCCTTCGGCGCCTCCAGACCCACCCCGTGCGAGGTACCGCCGGCCACCACCACCAGGAAGCCGTCGGAGGCGGCCTTCTGCTGCCGGTAACCGAAGCGGTCGCCCTTGGCGACGCGGGTGACGTCCAGCACCGCTCCGCGGTACTCGGTCGCCTCGTGGTCGCCCAGCCACAGCCGCGTGCCGATACGGGCCCGGAAACGGGTCTGCGGGAACTGCTGCTGCAGACGGATGAGGTCCTCGGACTTGAGGTGGCTCACGAACATGGTGTGCAACGGCAGGCGGGCAGCGCGCAGGCGGTCCATCCAGCCGATGACCTCCTCGACGGCGTCGGAGCCGTCGGTGCGGTCCAGCGGCAGGTGGATGGCGAAGCCCTCCAGGCGCACGTTCTCTATGGCCGCGTGGAGCTGGGGCAGCTCCTGCTCGCTGACTCCGTGCCGCTTCATCGAGGACATGACCTCGATGACGACACGGGCGCCCACGAGGCCGTACACGCCGTCGACCGACGACACGGAGCGGATGACGCGGTCGGGCAGGGGGACGGGCTCCTCAGCGCGTCTGTAGGGCGTCAGCACCAGCAGGTCGCCGCTGAACCAGTCCTTGATCCGGGCCGCCTCGTACGTGGTGCCGACGGCGAGGATGTCCGACCCGAGGCGGGTGGCCTCTTCCGCCAGCTTCTCGTGACCGAAGCCGTAGCCGTTGCCCTTGCAGACGGGCACGAGTCCCGGGAACTGCTCCTGAACATGCTTGTGGTGTGCCCGCCAGCGCGCGGTGTCGACGTACAGCGTGAGCGCCATGGACGGTCCCGGAACCTTTCTGGTGGCTGCGGTGTATCAGAGGTATGGAAACAAAAACGGGGGCGTCAGCGGCGCGACATGTAGATGTCGAGCGCCTTGTGGAGCAGCTTGTTCAACGGGAAGTCCCATTCCCCGAGGTACTCGGCGGCCTGTCCGCCCGTACCCACCTTGAACTGGATCAGGCCGAACAGGTGATCCGTCTCGTCCAGCGAGTCGGAGATCCCGCGCAGGTCGTAGACGGTCGCGCCGAGCGCGTAGGAGTCGCGCAGCATGCGCCACTGCATCGCGTTCGAGGGCCGGACCTCACGGCCGATGTTGTCCGAGGCTCCGTAGGAGTACCAGACGTGCCCGCCGACGACCAGCATGGTGGCGGCGGACAGGTTCACGCCGTTGTGGCGGGCGAAGTAGAGCCGCATGCGGTTGGGGTCCTCGGTGTTGAGGGCCGTCCACATGCGCTGGAAGTACGACAGCGGGCGCGGCCGGAAGCGGTCGCGCACGGCAGTGATCTCGTACAGCCGCTGCCACTCCTCCAGGTCCTGGTAACCGCCCTGGACGACCTCGACACCGGCCTTCTCGGCCTTCTTGATGTTGCGGCGCCACAGCTGGTTGAAGTTCTTGTGGACCTCTTCCAGGGAGCGGTTGGCCAGCGGCACCTGGTAGACGTAGCGAGGCTGTACGTCGCCGAAGCCGGCCCCGCCGTCCTCGCCCTGCTGCCAGCCCATACGACGCAGTTTGTCGGCGACCTCGAAGGCCCGCGGCTCGATGAAGTCGGCCTCGATGTCGCGCAGGCGCTTGACGTCGGGGTTCTGGATACCCGCCTTGATGGAGGTGGCCTCCCAGCGCCGGATGATCACCGGCGGGCCCATCTTCACCGAGAAGGCGCCCTGCTGCTTCAGATGGGCGAGCATCGGCTCCAGCCAGTCGGTGAGGTTCGGAGCGAACCAGTTGATGACCGGGCCCTCGGGCAGGTAGGCGAGGTAGCGCTTGATCTTGGGCAGCTGGCGGTACAGCACCAAGCCGGCGCCCACCATCTCGCCGGTCCTGTCGTCGAACCACCCGAGGTTCTCGGAGCGCCACTCGGCCTTCACGTCGGCCCAGGCCGGGACCTGCATGTGGCTAGCCGAGGGCAGGCTCTGGATGTATGCCAGATGCTGCTCACGGCTGATCGTCCTCAGGGTCAGGCTCATTCAGGGCGCTCCTCGGGCTGGTGTGTCCCCATGGGTACAGGGGCTCCGGCTCTCGCGCCGAAGCCTACTGCGCCCTGCGGGCGCCTCGAATGGCCGTATGGAACCTGGGGCCCGGCCGGTACGCGGCCGGGACGCCAGGCGATGTTATTGGGTCGCTTGGTCCGATATAGGGCGGCGGACAGCGAGGAACACGGCCCGCCGCCCGAGCGGCCGAGTGGGCGACGTCAGCCGATCAACCCACCGAAGAGGCCTCCGTGGGCCATACCGAGGAAGAAACCGACCGCTGAGGCACCGAGACCCACGATCAGGCCGAAGCGCTCACGGGTCGTCTCCGAGATGAACTGCCCGTACGCGCCGGTCAGAATGCCCACCAGCCCCGTCCAGGAGCTGAGCAGATGCAGATGGTGGAACATCGCCGTGATGAAGGAGACCGCCCCGAGTACGAGCGTCACGGCGAGCAGGGTGTCCTGCACGGGGTGGGGCTTGTCGTCGGTGGCGAACAGGGAGCCGGCGATGTTGGGTCGCAATGTCTGTGCCATAGGGCACCTCCTGCGGAAGGCGGCGCATCGTAGCGCCATACACACCCGATGTGTACAGATTGACGGTCACCGCCCCCCAATTTCAACCGGAAGCGGGGGTGCAGGTAGTCTGTACCGTCTGCACCGGTGTCTGCCCAGGCCATGACAGAGCCCCTCGCGGGAACTCGATTGTCAGTGGTGGCCGATACCGTTGCGTACGCATCACAACCCTCCTGCCACGGAACGACCGTGGCCGCTGAGTCCGAAGGAGGTGGGTTCCACATGCGTCACTACGAGGTGATGGTCATCCTCGACCCCGATCTGGAGGAGCGCGCTGTCGCCCCCCTGATCGAGAACTTCCTCTCCGTCGTCCGTGAGGGCAACGGAAAGGTCGAGAAGGTCGACACCTGGGGCCGTCGTCGTCTCTCGTACGAGATCAAGAAGAAGCCTGAGGGCATCTACTCGGTCATCGACCTGCAGGCCGAGCCTGCGGTCGTCAAGGAGCTCGACCGCCAGATGAACCTGAACGAGTCGGTCCTCCGGACCAAGGTCCTCCGCCCCGAGACCCACTGAGCTTCCGCTCAGCTGGTCCCGGGATTCGAGTAGCAGCACAAGCAGCCAGCAGCAAACCCGCCGAGAGGTACCCCCATGGCAGGCGAGACCGTCATCACGGTCGTCGGCAATCTTGTCGATGACCCCGAGCTGCGCTTCACCCCTTCCGGTGCGGCGGTCGCGAAGTTCCGTGTCGCGTCCACCCCCCGCACCTTCGACCGTCAGACCAACGAGTGGAAGGACGGCGAGAGCCTGTTCCTGACCTGCTCGGTCTGGCGTCAGGCGGCGGAGAACGTCGCCGAGTCGCTCCAGCGAGGCATGCGCGTCATCGTGCAGGGCCGGCTGAAGCAGCGGTCCTACGAGGACCGTGAGGGCGTCAAGCGCACGGTCTACGAGCTGGACGTCGAGGAAGTCGGCGCCAGCCTGCGCAGTGCCACGGCCAAGGTCACCAAGACCGCCGGCGGTGGCCGCGGTGGCCAGGGTGGCGGCGGCTGGGGCGGAGGCTCCGGCGGCGGTCAGCAGGCCGGTGGCGCTCCCGCCGACGACCCGTGGGCCAGCGGCGCACCCGCCGGTGGCAACCAGGGCGGCGGCGGTGGCGGCTGGGGCGGTAGCTCCGGCGGCGGTGGCGGCTACTCGGACGAGCCCCCCTTCTAAGGCATCCCGGGCCGGATCACCGGCCTCGGAGGGCGAAGGCGGGGGCGCACCCCCAAACTTCTTGATCACACAGGAGAAACACCATGGCGAAGCCGCCTGTGCGCAAGCCTAAGAAGAAGGTCTGCGCATTCTGCAAGGACAAGGTCACGTACGTGGACTACAAGGACACGAACATGCTGCGGAAGTTCATTTCCGACCGCGGCAAGATCCGTGCCCGCCGCGTGACCGGCAACTGCACGCAGCACCAGCGTGACGTCGCCACGGCCGTCAAGAACAGCCGTGAGATGGCGCTGCTGCCCTACACGTCCACCGCGCGCTAAGGAAAGGGTGACCGACCAATGAAGATCATCCTTACCCACGAGGTCTCCGGCCTCGGCGCTGCCGGCGACGTCGTCGACGTCAAGGACGGCTACGCTCGCAACTACCTGATCCCGCGGAAGTTCGCGATCCGCTGGACCAAGGGCGGCGAGAAGGACGTCGAGCAGATCCGTCGTGCTCGCAAGATCCACGAGATCCAGACCATCGAGCAGGCCAACCAGGTCAAGGGCCAGCTCGAGGCCGTCAAGGTTCGTCTGGCTGTCCGCTCCGGCGACGCCGGTCGGCTCTTCGGTTCCGTCACCCCGGCCGACATCGCTTCCGCGATCAAGGCTTCCGGTGGCCCCGAGGTCGACAAGCGCCGCATCGAGCTGACCTCTCCGATCAAGACGCTGGGCGCCCACGAGACGTCCGTGCGTCTGCACCCCGAGGTTGCCGCCAAGGTCAACATCGAGGTCATCGCGGCCTAAGGGCCGTTCTCGCTCAAGCGACGTATGGGGCCGCATCCTGCAAAGGGTGCGGCCCCATACGCGTGCCCGGACGTTCTGCCGGCGCCCAGTGCCCAGCGAACATCAGTCAGCCGGCCCGTGGGTTCAGGGCTGTCGACGGAGTGGCCGTTCACGGGACGCAGGGCGAAGTGGCCCATGTTTCACGTGAAACATCCTCTGGCCCATGTCCTGCTCTGTCAGCGGGTCGCTCCGGTGACGATCCAGAGGCCGGAGCGGGAACGGAGCCAGAGGGTCAGCATGCGCGTCGCCATCATCAGCGTCATGGCGCCCCAGAGAGCGGTCAGACCCGCGCCGAGGGCGGGGACGAGCAGAGCGGCCGGGACGAAGACCACCAGGGTCAGCAGCATGGCCCGGGCGAGGTAGGGGCCGTCTCCCGCGCCCATGAGTACGCCGTCCAGCACGAAGACGATGCCGGAGACCGGCTGGGCCAGCGCCACCACGATCAGAGCGGGGAGTGCGGCTCTCTGCACGGCCGGGTCGTCCGTGAACAGGGGGATGAACACTGGCCGGGCGAGCAGCACCAGCGTGCCGAGCACCGAGCCTGTGGCGATGCCCCACTGCACCATCCGGCGGCAGGCTTCGCGGGCTCCCTGGGCGTCGTCCGCGCCGAGGTATCGGCCGATGATGGCCTGCCCGGCGATGGCGATCGCGTCCAGGGCGAAGGCGAGCAGGCTCCAGAGCGAGAGGATGATCTGGTGCGCGGCGATGTCCTCGTCCCCGAGTCGCGCGGCAACGGCGGTGGCGATGATGAGGACGGCGCGGAGGGAGAGCGTGCGGACCAGCAAAGGCATCCCTGCCTGAGCCGAGGCGCGTATTCCGTCGACGTCCGGCCGTAGAGAGGCGCCGTGTCTGCGGGCGCCGCGGATCACGACCCAGAGGTAGGCGACTGCCATGCCGAGTTGCGCGATGACCGTTCCCCAGGCCGATCCTGCGATGCCGAGATCGGCGCCGTAGACGAGGAACGCGTTGAGCGCCCCGTTGGCCACGAAGCCCGCCACGGCGACGTACAGAGGGGTCTTCGTGTCCTGGAGGCCGCGCAGCACACCGGTGGCGGCGAGCACGACGAGCATGGCGGGGATGCCGAGCGCCGAGATCCGCAGATAGGTCGTGGCATAGGGAGCCGCAGTGTCCGAGGAACCGAAGAGGGCGACGAGTGCGGGCGCCGTGGGCATGACGACGGCCACGACCGCGATGCCCAGCAGCAGGGAGAGCCAGATGCCGTCGATGCCTTGCCGGATGGCTGCCCGGAGATCTCCGGCTCCGACGCGTCGGGCGACTGCGGCCGTGGTGGCGTACGCGAGAAAGACGAAGACGCTCACCGCGGTGACGAGCAGGGCCGAAGCGACACCGAGACCGGCCAGTTGTGCGGTGCCCAGATGGCCGACGACGGCGGTGTCGACCATCAGGAAGAGCGGCTCGGCGACGAGCGCGCCGAAGGCCGGGACGGCCAGCGTGATGATCTCGCGATCGTGCCGACGCCGGGTGGCCTTGGGGGGCGCGGAAGCCTGTGTCATGAGCACCAATCTAATCTTCCACAGGTAAGAGATGCAACGCGCTAGTGACTATTACCATCCGCCTGGTCGGACACGGTCTCGCGTGAAGATCGTGATGATCTTGATCCGGTCGGGAAAGTTTTTCTCCTGCACAGCCGGTGGACGGTAAAGGCGCAGCTCAGAGCGTTTTCCTAGGGAGGGACGAGGTCTTGTTCACAGGGCTGTCCACCGAGTCGTGCACAGGTTTCGCGGGGTTCTCCACAGCATCTGGGCCGTCGTCCACATGGCCTGTGGATAACCAGATTGGCTGACGGTGCCGACGGGCCTACGGTGGTGCGGCGCCCGCTCCTCGGCAGATCACGAGAACCTCGCAATACCGACGCGCCAGAACCGGAGTTGGGCCTCTCATTTGTCAGTGTCGTGCCGTAGAAATGAGAAGCACGGCGAGGTCCGCTCGGCGGACGGGAGGAGGTCGCTCGGTGAGCATTTCCGAGCCCTTGGACGACCCGTGGGCCGACAGCGGACCCGGTGATCGTCTGCCGCCTTCCCGACGACGTCCGGACGACGGGGGCCGCGGCAGGGAGGAGCGGCACGACCGCGGCAGGGACAACGGGGAATGGGACGGCGGGGGTTCGGCCTTCGAGCGTGTCCCCCCGCAGGACCTCGACGCCGAACAGTCCGTCCTCGGCGGCATGCTGCTGTCCAAGGACGCCATCGCCGACGTGGTCGAGATCCTCAAGGGCCCCGACTTCTACAAGCCGGCTCACGAGACCATCTACCAGGCGATTCTCGACATCTACGCCAAGGGTGAGCCGGCCGACCCCATCACCATCGCCGCCGAGCTGACCAAACGCGGCGAGATCACCAAGGTCGGCGGCGCCTCCTATCTGCACACCCTCGTCCAGACGGTGCCGACGGCGGCGAACGCCGAGTACTACGCGGAGATCGTCCACGAGCGGGCCGTCCTGCGACGTCTGGTCGAGGCCGGCACCCGCATCACCCAGATGGGATACGCGGCCGACGACGACGTCGACGAGATCGTCAACAGGGCGCAGGCCGAGATCTTCGCGGTCACCGAGCAGCGCACCACCGAGGACTACCTGCCGCTCGGCGACATCATGGAGGGGGCTCTCGACGAGATCGAGGCGATCGGTTCGCGGTCGGGCGAGATGACCGGCGTGCCGACGGGTTTCACCGACCTCGACCAGCTCACGAACGGTCTGCATCCCGGCCAGATGATCATCATCGCGGCCCGTCCCGCCATGGGTAAGTCGACCCTGGCGCTGGACTTCGCGCGCGCCTGTTCGATCAAGCACAACATGCCGAGCGTGATCTTCTCGCTCGAGATGGGGCGCAACGAGATCGCGATGCGTCTGCTGTCGGCCGAGGCACGTGTCGCCCTGCACCACATGCGCTCCGGCACGATGACGGACGAGGACTGGACGCGCCTGGCCCGCCGCATGCCCGACGTCTCGGCCGCACCGCTCTACATCGACGACTCCCCGAACCTGTCGATGATGGAGATCCGCGCCAAGTGCCGGCGCCTGAAGCAGCGCAACGACCTGAAGCTCGTCATCATCGACTATCTGCAGCTCATGCAGTCCGGTGGAAAACGGTCCGAGAGCCGCCAGCAGGAGGTCTCCGACATGTCGCGAAACCTGAAGCTGCTGGCCAAGGAGCTGGAGCTGCCGGTGATCGCGCTGTCGCAGCTCAACCGTGGACCTGAGCAGCGTACGGACAAGAAGCCCATGGTGTCCGACCTGCGTGAGTCGGGATCGATCGAGCAGGACGCGGACATGGTGATCCTGCTGCACCGCGAGGACGCCTACGAGAAGGAATCGCCGCGCGCGGGCGAGGCCGACATCATCGTGGGCAAGCACCGTAACGGCCCGACGGCGACGATCACGGTCGCCTTCCAGGGCCACTACTCGCGATTCGTGGACATGGCACAGACCTGACGGGGAAATGAGCTCGACGCGCGGTGTCCGGCCCGATGGACTGGGCGCATGACAACACCTCAGGAAGAGCTGCTCCCCGCCACACGCCGGGCTCTGCTGCACCGCATCGCCGTCGCCCAGGCCGAGGGGCGCACGCCGTCGCTGGTCGCGGCGGTGGTCAGGGGCGGGGAGACGGTGTGGAACGGGGCGCGGACCTCGGTGGAGGGGCACGCGCCGGACGAGAACGTGCAGTACAGGATCGGTTCGATCACCAAGACCTTCACCGCGGTCCTGGTCCTGCGGCTGCGCGACGAGGGTCTGCTGGACCTCGGCGATCCGCTGGAGAAGCACCTTCCGGGCACCGGCGCGGGGGAGGCGACCATCGCCGAACTGCTCGCGCACACGGGCGGACTGGCCGCCGAGTCGCCGTCGCCCTGGTGGGAACGCACCCCGGGTGCCCTGCGGCCGGAACTCGCCGACGTCCTCGGAGAGCAGCCCCACCGGCACCCCGTCGGCCGCCGCTTCCACTACTCCAACCCGGGTTTCACCCTCCTCGGCGCGCTGGTCGAGCAGGTGCGGGGCGCGGCCTGGGAGGACGTCCTGCGACGCGAGGTGCTCGAACCGCTCGGGCTGCGCCGTACGTCGTGGCACCCGGAGGCTCCGCACGCCGGCGGCTGGGCCGTCCATCCCTGGGCGGACGTGATGCTGCCGGAGAAGGTCGAGGACCTGGGCCGTATGGGGCCCGCCGGCCAGCTCTGGTCGACTGCGGCCGACCTGGCGCGTTTCGCGGTCTTCCTGGCCAGGGGGGACGACCGGGTGCTGTGCGCCGCATCCGTCCGGGAGATGCGCACGCCGGCCGCGCCGGGGGAAGCCGCCGATGTGTCGGCCGGTGTGGCGTACGGGCTCGGCATGCAGCTGCAGCACCGGGGCGGCCGGTTCCTCGTCGGTCACGGCGGTTCGGTGCCCGGCTTCCTCGCGCAGCTCACCCTCAGTGTCGAGGACGACGTGGCAGCCGTGGTGCTGACCAACTGCACCTCGGGGCCCGTGGTGTCCGAGGTGGCCGCCGACCTCGTACGCATCGTGGCGGAAGCCGAGCCGCGGATCCCTGAACCGTGGCGGCCGCTGCCCGCCGTGGACGCCTCGGTCCTGGAGCTGGCCGGGCCCTGGTACTGGGGGACCTACAGCTTCGTCCTGCGCCTCGCGGGCGACGGCGGGCTCTCGCTGGACCCTCTCTCCGCCACACTGCGCGGCGCACGCTTCCGTGCCAATGACGACGGCAGCTGGACCGGACTCAACGGCTACTTCGCCGGAGAGCTCCTGCGGGCCCTACGAAGGCCGGACGGGACCGTGAGCCACCTGGACCTCGGGTCGTTCGTGTTCACGCGTCAGCCGTACGAGGAAGGGGCTCCGGTGCCCGGCGGAGTGGATCCCGAGGGGTGGCGCGGCATCCCGTAGGCGAGGCTCGGGCGAGGGGCCAGGGGGCCGCTCGCGGTGTTTCACGTGAAACGTGAGCCCGCCCTCGCCCATCTCACTGCTCAGAGCGGCAGTTTGAAGCCCACGTGGGTCGCTTCGAAGCCGAGCCGTTCGTAGAAGCGGTGGGCGTCGGCCCGCGTGGCGTCGGACGTCAACTGCACCAACTGGCAGCCCAGACGCCGCGAGGAGTCGACGGCCCACTCGATGAGCTGCGTGCCGAGACCGCTGCCGCGCTCGTCGGCGTGCACCCGTACTCCTTCGATGACCGAACGGGTGGAGCCGCGCCGGGACAGGCCGGGGATGATCGTCAACTGGAGCGTGCCGACGACGCGTTGATCGCGGACGGCGACCACCACATGCTGATGGGGGTCGCCGCTGAGGCGCTTCAGCGCCGAGAGATACGGGGTGAGGTCGTCCGGCGATTCACGCTGGGCCCCCAAGGGGTCGTCGGCCAGCATCGCGACGATCTCCGGGATGTCGTCTTCGGTTGCCGGACGGATGTCGAGATCTCCCATGCGCACACCCTAGGCGGACATGCTCCGGGACTCCACGACACGGACCAGCGGGGCCAGTTCGGGGTCCTTGGCCGCCTCGTCCAATGCTTCGCGCAGGGCCGCGTCATTGGTGGGACGGGCCTCGGCGAGGAGCAGCAGGCCCGCCTCGGAGACATCGGTGTAGATGCCCCGGCGGTCGGTCGGGCACAGATAGCGCGCGAGCAGACCACGGTCCTCGAGACGGGTGACCAGTCGGGTGGTGGCGCTCTGGCTGAGGACGACCGCGTCGGCGACCTGCTTCATCTGCAGGTGCCCGCCCTCGCCGTCGTGCTGGCGGCTCAGCACGTCGAGCAGGGAGTACTCCCGCACGCTCAGGCCGTGCCCGGACTGCAGCGCGCGCTCGATGCGGGTCTCGATCCGCCCGTGCAACAGGGAGAGAGCGCACCAGCCCTGGGCGAGGGCGGTGAGCGCGGGATCAGTCGCTGTCATCGGTGTTCCTCCGTCCGAAGCCGCACACCTTCAGGGTAGGCCACGCGCGCAATAGTGAGCATGCGCAGATAGTAGGCGTCTGCAAGTATTGTGTACGCTGCATAAGCGCACCTGCACTCTTCTGGAAGGTTCCTGTCCTCATGTCTCTCGCGCTCCTGGCACTGGCGATCGGCGCCTTCGGCATCGGTACGACAGAATTCGTGATCATGGGGGTGCTGCCCGAGGTCGCGGGCGAGTTCGGGGTGTCCATCCCCGCCGCAGGGTTTCTCGTGACCGGCTACGCACTCGGCGTCGTGTTCGGAGCGCCGTTCATGACCGCACTGGGGACCAAGGTGTCCCGCAAACGGATGCTCATGCTCCTGATGGGGCTCTTCATCGTGGGCAACCTGCTCTCCACGCTCGCCCCGACCTTCTCCGTCATGCTGCTCGGCCGTGTTGTCGCGTCACTGGCGCACGGTGCCTTCTTCGGCATCGGTGCGGTGGTCGCGGTCGAACTCGTCGCCCCGGACCGGAAGGCCGGAGCCCTCGCGACCATGTTCAGCGGACTGACCGTCGCGAACGTCGTCGGAGTGCCGCTGGGCACCCTGATCGGGCAGTCCGTGGGCTGGCGGGTCACGTTCGCCGGGGTCGCCGCGCTCGGTGTGGTCGGCCTGCTGGGCATCGCCCGGTTGGTCCCCGACCTGCCGAGGCCGCAGGACGTCCGCCTCCGGGACGAACTGGCCGCCTTCAGGAACATCCAGGTTCTGCTGGCCATGGCGATGACGGTGCTGGGCTTCGGAGGCGTCTTCGCGGCCATCACCTACATCGCGCCGATGATGACGCACGTCGCCGGCTACGCCGACTCCTCCGTCACCTGGCTTCTCGTCCTCTTCGGCGTGGGCATGGTCGGCGGGAACCTCATGGGCGGCAAGTATGCCGACCGCGCGCTGATGCCCATGCTGTACGTCTCACTGGGCGCCCTGGCCGTCGTCCTCGCCCTGTTCTCGTTCACCGCCCACGACAAGATCGCCGCGGCGGTGACCGTCACGCTGGTCGGCGCGCTGGGCTTCGCGACCGTGCCGCCGCTGCAGAAGAGGGTCCTCGACCAGGCGCAAGGAGCCCCGACGCTGGCCTCGGCGGTGAACATCGGTGCCTTCAACCTCGGCAACGCCCTCGCTGCCTGGCTGGGCGGGCTCGTCATCGACGCCGGTCTCGGCTACACGGCACCCAACTGGGTCGGCGCTGCCCTCGCCGGAAGCGCGCTCGTTCTGGCGCTCATCGCGTCGATGCTGGAACGCGGGGAGAACGCCACCGGCACCACTGTCGAGGGCGCCGGAGCGGGCGCACGGAGGGCTGTCGTTCACCACTGACCGCCGGCAGGGCCGCCGGGGTCGTGCCTCAGCCTGCAGCCACGGTCAGCGGGGCGTACCGCCGGGTCCAGTCGCCCGGCAGCTCGGAGAGCCCGTAGGTCATCACCGAGTTGAAGGCGATCGATGCCAGGCCGCGTTCCTTGGCCCACGCCAACAGCTCCTCGTGGCGTACGTCGATGTCGGTGCGCAACTGGCGGTCGGTGTGGGCGGCGAGGGAGGCGATGAGCGCCTTCGCCGTACGAGTGTCACGGGCGATCAGCGGGCCGACGACGTGGTCGTCCATGTTGGGCCAGGCAGCTGCGTATCCGATGATCCTGCCGTTCTTCTCGGCCACTCGCAGCTGATCGGCGAAGGCGGGAAGCCGGGTGAGGACGTGGGTGCGGTCCGTGCCGAAGACCTCGCCGTCGAGTCCCAGGATGGTGCTGAGGTCCTCGGCCGTGGCTGGACGCGTGCGGACGCCGGTGTCAGCTTCTGCGGGGGTGAAGTGCCCGCGAATCATCTCGGCCTGCCCGGTGACCTTGAAACCCAGCTCCTCGTAGAGCGGTCGTCCATACGGGGTCGCGTGCAGGGTCAGGGGAGTCGTTCCCATCTTCGCGAGCACATGGCGCATCAAACGGCGGCCGACGCCCTGGCGGGCGTACCGCTCGGCTACCAGAACCATGCCGATCGCCCCGAGTTCAGGGCGGCCCGGGGGGCCGTACTCGGTCACCACGCACGCGGTGACGAGGCCGCCCTCGGGAGCGTCGATGCCATAGCCGGTACCGGCCGCGAGGAGGAGCCCCCACTTGTGCTCCTCCCGGGGCCAGCCTCGGTCCTCGGACAGATCGGCGCAGGCGGCGCGGTCACGAGGCGTCAGACGGCGGATGGGCAGAACGGCGGGGGAAGGTGTCGGCACGCAGGTCAGGCTGTCCGACATGGGCCCTCGGCGTCCACCGGTTTGCGGGCGGACGTACACCCTTTTGGCCATGCAGTGCGCCGCCGGACGGCGAGTGGGCCGATGTTTCACGTGAAACATCCCGTCTCCGGGCAAGGAGGGGCCGGCTTGCCGTGTCCGCGCATCATTTGGGACACGAGCGCCGGGACTGAGGCCGGACACCCACTCGTCCGCAGGCGGGATCTGTGGGATATCTGTGAATTGGTGTGCCACGCCCGCCAATTGAAGGAATCGCTGATTCGCCCCCGTGGAATTCCCGGCACGCGATGGGGGGACTTGTGTGTGGCGGTCCTGCCGGTAGGGTCGAGTCCGGTTCGTGTCCGAAGCGAGATGCAGCCGTCTCATGACGGGGGTGCGAACGCAGCTCAATGCAGCCTAACCGGACAGAGAGATCAGGGATCCGCGTTTGCCGTTACGAGCCGGGGGCGTTCGCGCGCTGTGGAACGCTGCGGTGAGCACTGCGGCATACGTCACACTCTCGCCTGCGTGTCTGTCCGGAGTGGGACCGGATTGAATGTGGCCGCATTGGCCGACAAGGAACGAACGGGGAAAAGCAAGGCCGTCCGCGGGGGAAAGCGTGCGACTTCCGAGCGGGGGCGTACGTAGATCGACCGAAAGATGTTCGAGGCGAGGCAGACCATGGACGCTCCGACCACCGCGTCGGCCGGCAACGGTACTTCGGGGGGCAGCGACGGAGGCGGCTGGTTCACACCGCGCACCTCTCCGCCGTCCCCCGGTGAGGACCAGGAGCCCGAGGGGTACCGCCTCGCCGGTCTGCGGCCCGTGGGCCGTTCCCTGGAGCCGCCGAGCGGCGCCGAACAGGACCGGGCAGGCGCGCTGCGGGAGCGAATACAGAGCTCCGCGGACCTTCCCTCCTTTGTCCCGCCGCACTCCCCTCCCGCCCGGCCCGAGGAGCAGGCCGCCGAGCGTTCCGTCTTCGGCACCCGTGTGCCCGCCCCGCCGGGTGGCCCCACGGCCTCCCCCGACGCCGTTCTCATCCGGCGGACGATGGCCGAGGTCGGGCCCGTCGCGGACAAGGTCACCTCGTACTTCTACGCGCTGCTCTTCGTGCAGCATCCGGATCTGCGCTCGATGTTCCCTCCGGCGATGGACGCCCAGCGCGACCGCCTGCTCAAGGCGCTGCTGACCGCCGCCGAGCACATCGACAACACTCCGGTCCTCGTCGACTACCTGCAGAACCTCGGTCGCGGTCACCGCAAGTACGGCACCCAGGCCGATCACTATCCGGCCGTCGGCGAGTGCCTGATCGGCGCGCTGAGCCGGTACGCCAAGGAGAGTTGGAACGACGAGACCGAGGCGGCCTGGGTCCGGACGTACACGACCATCTCCCAGGTGATGATCGACGCGGCGGCGGCGGACGAACTGCGGGCCCCGCCCTGGTGGCTGGCCGAGGTCGTCTCGCACGAGCCGAAGACTCCGGACATTGCGGTGATCACCGTCCGTCCCAACCAGCCGTATCCCTTCCTCGCGGGGCAGTACACGAGCCTGGAGACTCCCTGGTGGCCGCGGATCTGGCGGCACTACTCGTTCGCCTCGGCTCCCCGCTCGGACGGGCTGCTGACGTTCCATGTGAAGGCGATCGCCGCGGGCTGGGTCTCCAACGCGCTCGTGCACCGGGCCCGGCCGGGCGATGTTCTGCGACTGGGGCCGCCGGCCGGCGCGATGACGGTCGACCACACCAGCGACAGCGGGCTGCTCTGTCTGGGCGGCGGCACCGGAATCGCACCCATCAAGGCCATGGTTGAGGACGTCGCCGAGCACGGCCGGAACCGTCCGGTGGAGGTCTTCTACGGGGCCCGCACCGGCCAGGACCTCTACGATCTCGACACTCTGCTGCGGCTGCAGCAGAGCAACTCGTGGCTGGAGGTCCGCCCGGTCGTCGACCGGCACGGGCTGCTGCAGCTGCCCGACGCGATACGTGACCACGGGCCCTGGAACGGGTACGACGCCTATCTGTCCGGTCCGCCCGGCATGATCCGCAGCGGTGTCGACGCGTTGAAGGACGCGGGCATCCCCCCGGACCGCATACGGCACGACTCGGTCGAGGAACTGGTGGCGGCCGGCGACTGACTGCCGGGCGCTGTGCCGAATGCCCCGGGCGCCCTCTCAGCCCAGGTCCGGAGCGTGCATCGCCCGCACGCCCTCGATGTTCCCGTCCAGGTAGTGCCGCAGGGAGAGCGGGACGAGGTGCACGGAGGCAATGCCGACCCGGGTGAAGGGGATGCGCACGATCTCGTACTCGCCCAGCGGCTCGTCCATCTCCGGACCGTGCCGTTTGGAGGGGTCCATGGACTCCAGACGGCAGACGAAGAAGTGCTGCACCTTCACACCGGTGGCGCCGCCGTCCTCCCCGATGTGCTCGACGGTGTCCACGAAACAGGGCACCACATCGGTGATCTTCGCGCCGAGTTCCTCGTGCACCTCGCGGTGGAGCGCGTCGACGACGGTGGTGTCTTCCGGCTCGACACCGCCACCGGGCGTGAGCCAGTAGGGATCCATGCCCGGCTTGGTCCGCTTGATCAGAATCAGGTCGTCGCCGTCGAGCAGAACGGCGCGTGCGGTGCGCTTGACCACGGGTCGTACGGTCATGGGAGAAATGTGGCCCTGCATGTTCCACGTGAAACATCGCCGGCGGGGAAGAGTGGCTCCCGGAGCCGACGGGCGGCCCGTGGGTGGGCGGCTCGTGCCGGCCGAGTCCCGCGGCGCAGTCTCAGGACCAGCTCGCAGCGGCCGCCAGCAGCCACTCGTGCGCCCGCGCGATGTGCGGCATGGCCAGGGTGCCGGTCCGGATGACCAGGAAGTAGGTGCGCAGCGGAGGCACCGCAGGGTCGAGCAGCGCGACGAGGTCACCGCGGTCCAGTGCGGCGGCGCACAGATAGCGCGGCAGTACGGCGAGACCGGCGCCCGAGACGGCACAGGCGAGAACCGCCCGCAGGTCGGGCACCACGACGGTGCCGGAGGCGGCGGGCCGGGTGTCGAAGACGGTCGCCCAGTAGCGGGCGACGAACGGCATTGACTCGTGTACCTCGACGACGGGAAGGCCCCGCAGCGCATGTGTTCCTGCGCGGCGCAGTCTCTCGGGCCCGATCTCGTCCGCCCAGCGGGGGGCGGCGATCAGGACGTGTTCCTCGTCGCAGAGAGGGTTCGCCGTCAGCAGCGCGCCGCGGGGCTGGGCCGTGGTGATCGCCAGGTCGTGGTGCCCGGCGGCGAGGCCCTCCAGCGCCTTGTCGGAGTCGGCGAAGGACACCCGCAGTGCGAAGCCCTGGCCGTCGTCCCCGGTCAGCTCGGTGAGGGCGGGCAGGGCCCGCTCGGCGGTGAACTCCGGCGGTCCGGCGAGGTGCAGGGTCCGTAAGGAGGAGTCGTCGTCGAGGCCGGTCTCGGCGATCTCCACCAGCGCGTCGAGATGCGGAGCCGCCTTGTGGGCCAGCTCGTCGCCGATGGTCGTCGGGGTCACACCGCGGGCCTGGCGAAGGAAGAGAGGGCGGCCCAGCTGCCGCTCCAGGGTGCGTATCTGCGAGGTGACGGCCGGCTGTGAAAGGCCGAGCAGCGCGGCGGCACGGGTGAAGGAACCGGCCCGGTGCACGGTCACGAACGTGCGCAGTAAGGCCAGATCCATGCTTGTCCTCCCTTCGCCGCCCGGAGTGACCAACCATAAATAAGCCGATAGCCCCCTGTCGCTACTGTGATTGGACACTGACACAGAGTCAACTAGCCTTGTTCGCGCGGTTCTTCGTGCGCGGAACCGGGGACGGTCCGAGCCACGAGGGGGGAGGCTCGGACCGTCCGTCGTGCGGCGCGACGCGCTAGCCGGCGGTCACCGACAGCGCCCGCAGGACGTCGGCCACCAGATCGGCCGTGTCCTCCGCCCCGGCCGACAAGCGGATGAAACCCTCCGGAACCGCGTCGCCTCCCCAACGGCCGCGCCGTTCAGCGGTGGAACGCACTCCCCCGAAGCTCGTGGCGTCGTCCACCAGGCGGAGCGCGTCGAGGAAACGATCGGCACGCGCGCGTGTGGGCAAGGTGAACGACACCACGCAGCCGTAGCGCCTCATCTGCTGCGAGGCGATCTTGTGCGAGGGATCGTCGGGGAGCCCGGGGTAACGCAGCCCGGTCACCTCCGGCCGTTCCCTGAGCGCCTCGGCCACGGCGAGGGCGTTGGCGCTCTGCCGGTCGGCGCGCAACTGGAGCGTGGCCAGCGAGCGATGCGCGAGCCATGCCTCCATCGGACCCGGGATCGCGCCGACGATCTTGCGCCAGCGTCGCACCGAGGCCATCAGCGAGGCGTCACGCCCGACGACGTACCCGAGGAGGACATCCCCGTGCCCGGTCAGCTGCTTGGTGCCGCTGGCCACGGCGAAGTCGGCGCCCAGCTCCAGCGGCCGCTGCCCGAGCGGGGTCGCCAGGGTGTTGTCGACGGCCACGAGACAGCCGCGCGCGTGTGCCGCCTCGGTGAGCCGGCGTACGTCACAGACGTCCAGCCCCGGGTTCGACGGCGTCTCCAGCCAGAGCAGCCCGGCACCGTCCAGCGCGTCGAGCTGGGCGTCGGCGCCCGTCGGCGCGCTGCGCACCTCGATGCCGTACGACCGCAGCTGCTCTCCCGCCAACGGCAGCACGTTGTAGCCGTCGCTCGGCAGGACGAGGACGTCTCCGGAGCGCAGCTGGGAGAAGAGGACTGCCGAGATGGCGGCCATGCCGGAGGAGAAGGTGAGCGTCTCGGCGTCGTCCTGTCCGGGTGCCTCCAGTTCTCCGATGGCCCGTTCCAGGAGCGTCCAGGTGGGGTTCTGGTCGCGCCCGTAGGCGTACGGGCCGGTGGGTTCACCCGGCAGGTGGTAGTGGGCGGCGAAGACCGGCCCCGGCAGGGTCGGTTCGTGCTTGACGGGCTCGGGCAGGCCCGCCCTCACCGCGCGGGTGCCGTCTCCGGGGCCCTCGGCGGGGTTCTCCGCGTTCATGCGGCCCGTCCCTCCATCGCGTCGCGTACGGCGGCCAGCAGGCCGGGGCTCGCCGCCTCCACCAGCTCCAGGCACTCCTCGAAGCCGTCCGTGCCCCCGTAATAGGGATCCGGGACGTCGAGGTCGTCGCCGGCGGCGGGGTCGTAGGAACGCAGCAGCCGGACCTTGTCCGCGTCCGCCGCGGTCGGCGCGAGGCGCCGCAGCGCCTTGAGATGGCCTTCGTCGAGGGCGATGACGAGGTCGAGGCGGGAGAACCAGGAGACCTGGAACTGCCGTGCCGTGTGGGCACCCGCGTATCCGTTCGCCTCCAGGACGGCGACGGTCCGTGGATCGGCGGCGGCGCCCTCGTGCCAGCCTCCGGTGCCCGCGCTGTCGGCCTCGACCAGGCCGTCCAGCCCGGCCTCCTCCAGCCGGGCGCGGAAGACGGACTCGGCCATCGGGGAGCGGCAGATGTTGCCGGTGCAGACGAAACAGACTCGATAGGTCATGCCGACCTCAGTCCCCGTCGGGCAGGACGAGCGAGAGTGCCCAGGAGACGATCGAGATGATCAGTCCACCGAGGACGGCGGTCCAGAAGCCCTCCACGTGGAAGCTCAGGTCGAGGACGTCGGCCAGCCAGGAGGTGAGCAGCAGCATCAGGGCGTTCACCACCAGGGTGAAGAGCCCGAGCGTCACTATGAACAGCGGAAGGGTCAGCACCTGCACGAGCGGCTTGACCAGGGCGTTGACCAGGCCGAACACGAGCGCGACCAGCAGCAGGGTGGCGATCTCCTTGCCCGTGTTGTCACCGGTCAGTGTGATCTTGTCGAGCAGCCAGACGGCGACCGCCAGGGCGCCCGCGTTGGCGATCGTCTTGACTAGGAAATTCATCATGTGTCTGATCGTGGCAGAAGCGATCGGTACGAGCACCGGGCAGGGGCGACTAACTCGATGAAGGCATTCCGGTTGGACGAGCTGGAGGCGGAACGTGCCGCCAACGACGGCGCCTATCTGCAGTTCCTGCGCGAGCGGAACATGTCGGTCGGTCTGTACGCGCTCGATGCCGGCGCACTCGATCCGCAGAAGCCGCACGGCCAGGACGAGGTGTACCTCGTGGTGAGCGGTCGAGCGGCGATCACGGTGGGCCTGGAGACCACCCAGGTCGCGCGCGGCAGTGTCGTGTACGTACCTGCCGGGGTCGCCCACAAGTTCCACCACATCACCGAGGACCTGAGGGTCATGGTGGTGTTCTCTCCGCCGGAGGGCTGACGTCCGCGACGGTGTTCCCTAGGGGGACGATCAGGGACGGACAAGGGGTGCGAAGCCCCCGGACGGCCCTCGCGTGGCCCTAGCATCGACGTCAGGACAGCAGAAGGCCCGGAACGAGTGCCCCGGTGGCGGGGCGACGGGTGGAGACACAAGGAGCAGGGGCGATGCGGGAGATCTTCGCGGGGATGCCGTGGTGGGTGAAGTGGATCGCGGTGCCGGTCATCGCCCTGGTGGTGTTCGGAGGGCTGATAGTCAGCATCGTCCAGGTCGTGGTGGGCCTGTTGTTCAAGCTGCTGGTCTTCGTGGCGCTGGTCGGCGGACTGATCTACGTCGTCAAGAAGTTCACGGCGGGCTCCTCCTCGCGCGGCGACTGGTGAGGCGTCAGCGGAGCGCAACGGGTGAGGCGTGAGTGGGTGAGCCCGGTCACTGCACGGCGGTAACAGGAACGTGGGGTTCCCTCCCCAGGGGGAAGTTTCCCGGCGAGGCCGCCGACGAGCGGTGACGGGCGGCTAGAGTCCGGGAACTCGTCGCGGGTTCGACCCCGCGGGCGGCGCATCTTCCTCCCGTGTCCCCCGCACGGGCGGCCCCCCTCGCGCTTCGGGAGTGACCCTCGGCCATGGCTGACACGGCATCCGCAGAACCCCTTTCCGTCCCCGCCCGGCCTCGCTCCCGGTCGGCACAGAGCACGGTTCCGCCCACACAGCCTGGCCCTCGGTCGACACCGGCGATCGCCGCCGAGCACGCGCGCGTCCGGGAGGCCGACGCACTGCTCCCGCAGCCCTCGCCGCGTACGAGGCCGAAGACTCCGGCTCCCCCCACCCAGCCGCGTACGTCGCCGGGCGAGGAGAAGGCGCGACGCCCCGACCCTTCGGCCCCTCAGGCGCGTACGCAGCCGCGGACACAGACCGAGACAGAGCCGCGGACACGGACACAGCCGCGGCTGCAGTCGTCTGCTCCGACGGCCCTGGCGCAGGCACAGCCACTGGCGCCGCCGACCAGGACCCGGCCGCCGGCAGGGCCCGTACGTTCCGGGGCGCGGCCCGGCTACGGTCCGGGGCGCGGAGCCCGTATCCCGTCCCCCGCGCAGCCCGCGGCGGCGGAGGCGAACTCCGGCACCCTGATCGGCTCCGTGCAGCGCGCGATGCGGCTGCTGGAGGCGGTGGCCGAGCGAGAACACGGAGCGCCCGCAAAGCAGTTGGCGCGGGACGCCGGGCTCGCGTTGCCCACGGCGTACCACCTGCTCCGCACCCTGGTGCATGAGGGTTATCTGCGCCGCGAGAAGGGGCTGTTCTTCCTGGGGGAGGCTGCCGAGCGGCTGAGCAGCAGCGGAGCGCAGCAGAAACGTCGCAGCACGGTGGGGGAGGCGCTGGCGCACTGGCGGGACACCCTGGGCGTGCCGGTGTACTTCGCGATCTACCGGGACGGCGAGATCGAGGTCAAGTGCGTCGCCGACAGCCCGAACACCCCGGCGGTCGAGGAGTGGGCCGACTTCCGCGAGACCGCTCACGCCCACGCCATCGGGCAGTGTCTGCTGTCCCAGCTGAGCGACGATGCCCGCCGCGATCACCTGGACCGCTATCCGGTGCGGTCCCTCACTCCGTACACCGTCCGCGACGACGAGACGCTGCTACGGCGCCTGGGCCGCATGGGACGGATGGAACCGGTCGTGGAGCGGCAGGAGTACGCCCTGGGCACGGTCTGCGCCGCTCTTCCGGTCACCGTGGGGCCCACCGCCGGGACACTCGCCATCTCGCTGCCCTCGCACCAGGCGGACCGACTGCTGCCCCTCGCCCGTCAGTTGCAGACCGAGATCGGAAACCTGCTAGGGACACTCGCGATCTCTATCAGCATCTGAAAAATCACTCCTTGTGATCTCTCGTGTACTTTCAGCAAACTTCCAGAGGTGTCAGGCGGATGATTCCTGGCCAGTCGACGAACACGGCGGGGTAGGCGATGCGCGAGTCGGTACAGGCAGAGGTCATGATGAGCTTCCTCGTCTCGGAGGAGCTCTCCTTCCGCATCCCTGTGGAGCTCCGTTACGAGACCTGCGATCCCTATGCGGTGCGCCTGACCTTCCACCTGCCCGGTGACGCCCCGGTGACCTGGGCCTTCGGGCGGGAGCTGCTCATCGACGGTGTCGGGCGGCCGTGCGGGGACGGGGACGTGCACATCGCGCCCGCCGACCCGGAGACGTTCGGCGAGGTCCTGATCCGGCTTCAGGTGGGCACCGACCAGGCCATGTTCCGGGTCGGCACGGCGCCGCTGGTGGCCTTCCTGGACCGTACGGACAAGCTCGTGCCGCTGGGGCAGGAGCGTTCCCTCGCCGACTTCGACACGCTGCTCGACGAGGCTCTGGACCGCATCCTGGCGGAGGAACAGAGCGCGGGATGAACCGTTACGGCGCCCGGGTGCCGTAACGCTTCAGCGCTTGCGGCGGCGGCCTCGTCCCCCACGCGCCGGAGCGGGCACGGCGGCCGCTTCGGGGGTACCCGGGCGGTCGGCCGAGACGACCAGGGCGGCCAGCGCGGTGGTCACCGGCACCGACGCCACCAGGCCGATCGAGCCGACGAGGGTGCGCACGATCTCCTCCGCGACGAGTTCGCTGTTGGCGACCGTGCCGACGCTGCTCTGCGCGATCGAGAAGAGCAGCAGCAGGGGCAGTGCGGCACCGGCGTAGGCGAGGACGAGGGTGTTGACCACCGAAGCGATGTGGTCCCTGCCGATGCGGATGCCGGCGCGGTACAGCCCCCGCCAGCCCATCGCCGGATTGGCCTCGTGCAGTTCCCAGACCGCCGAGGTCTGGGTGACCGTCACGTCGTCGAGTACGCCGAGCGAGCCGATGATGACGCCCGCCAGCAGCAGGCCGCTCATGTCGATCGTCGGGTACAGCCCGTGGATCAGACCGGTGTTGTCGTCGGTGTTGCCGGTCAGATAGGCCCAGCCGATGAACCCCGACCCCAGCAGGCCGATCAGAAGCAGCGAGATCAGGGTGCCGATCACCGCCACGGATGTCCGGGCCGAGAGCCCATGACACATGTACAGGGCGATCAGCATGATGGCGCTGGCCCCGATCACCGCCACCAGCAGGGGGTTCGAGCCCTGGAGGATGGCCGGCAGGATGAAGAGGGTCAGCACCATGAAGCTGATGGCCAGCGCCACCAGGGCCATGACACCCCGCATCCGGCCCACCACCACGACGGCGAGAGCGAAGATCCCGGCGAGCAGGGCCATCGGGAGCTTCCGGTTCACATCGGTGACCGAGTACTGCAGGTCCTTGGGCGCGGCGGGCTCGTACGCGACCACGACCTCCTGGCCCTGCTCCAACTGGCGCGACTGGTCCGGCTGCACGATCTCCGTGAACGTGCGGCCCTTGTCGTCGCCGGTGTCGACGCGGATCGTGGCTTTCTTGCAGGTGCCGTTGGCCTGCTGCTGGGCGGACGAGCCCTCGGCCGTGGAGGTGTCGCCGGTCGGGGAGTCGCCGGATGCGTTCACCGACGAGCAGTCGACCTCGTCGACCTTCGTGACCGTGGCCTGCTGCGTCTGCCGGTCGAAGCCCACGCCGGTGCGTTCGTGCGCGGGGGCGCCGCCGGGCCAGAGCACGACGAGGCCCACGACGACCGCGGTCGCGAAGGGGATCAGCACCGCCGCGATGACCTTGCGCAGGTGCTGCGAGACAGGAGCGGCAGGGCCGTGACTGTGGGAGTGGCCGTGGCCGCCGGAGGACGGGCCGTGCCCGTCGCCGGGGCCGCCGCCGGAGCCGCGGCCGCCCCCTGGACCGTAGCCGTGGCCGCCGTCGGATCCATGCCCATGACCGTTTCCGGGGCCATGGCCGTGGGGCGGCTCGGGGGGCGGAGGCGGAGGCTGCTGCGTCGTGGTCACCGACCGATCATCGCAAGAACGAGCGATGCCCACTGTTCACCGCGCCACATCTGCCGCTAGCGTGGAGGCACCTTTGCACACGCGGGAGCTCGGAGCACCGGGCTGAGAGGGCGTTGACCTCCGCAGACGCGATGTTTCACGTGGAACATCGCCGGGCGGAAATCGCTGCGTCGACCGCTGAACCTGTTACCGGGTAATGCCGGCGTAGGGAGTAGGTCTCATGACCATCGAGGACACACGCACGCCTGCCTCCAGCCAGACGGGCGGGGCATCCACCTCGCCCGAGGGCGAAGCATCCGTGGGCCAACAGCCCCGGGAGGACGGGAAGTCCATCGGCTGGCACAAGGCGTACATCGAGGGCTCCCGCCCCGATCTGCGGGTGCCGGTCCGCCAGGTGCACCTGACCAACGGACAGTCCGTCACCTTGTACGACACCTCCGGCCCGTACACCGATCCGGCGGTGGAGACCGATGTGCGGCGGGGACTGCTTCCCGTGCGCGAGAACTGGATCATCGCCCGGGGCGACACCGAGGAGTACGCGGGCCGGCCCGTGCGTCCCGAGGACGACGGGATCAAGCACACCTCGCCGCGTGGCGGACTGCGCAACCTCGACGCGGTGTTCCCGGGGCGCCCGCGTCAACCACGCCGGAGCCGCGACGGAGGGGCGGTGACGCAGCTCGCGTACGCACGGCGCGGGGAGATCACGCCCGAGATGGAGTACGTGGCCGTACGGGAGAACGTCTCGCCCGAGGTCGTCCGTGAGGAGATCGCCGCGGGCAGGGCCGTACTGCCCGCGAACGTGAACCACCCGGAGATCGAGCCGATGATCATCGGCAAGCGGTTCCTCGTGAAGGTCAACGCCAACATCGGCAACTCCGCGGTCACTTCCTCCATCGAGGAGGAGGTCGAGAAGATGACCTGGGCGACCCGCTGGGGCGCCGACACGGTCATGGACCTCTCCACGGGCCGGAACATCCACACCACCCGCGAGTGGGTGCTGCGCAACTCCCCCGTCCCCATCGGCACCGTGCCGCTCTACCAGGCGCTGGAGAAGGTCGATGGCAAGGCCGAGGAGCTGACCTGGGAGATCTACAAGGACACGGTCATCGAGCAGGCCGAGCAGGGCGTCGACTACATGACGGTCCACGCGGGTGTGCGCCTGGCGTATGTGCCGCTCACCGCGAACCGAAAGACCGGCATCGTCTCGCGCGGTGGCTCGATCATGGCGGCCTGGTGCCTGGCCCACCACAAGGAGTCGTTCCTCTACGAGAACTTCGCGGAACTGTGCGAGATCCTCGCCGCCTACGACGTGACGTACTCGCTCGGCGACGGCCTGCGGCCGGGGTCGATCGCGGACGCCAACGACGAGGCGCAGTTCGCGGAGTTGCGCACACTCGGGGAACTCAACACGATCGCCAAGAGTTTCCACGTACAGACGATGATCGAGGGCCCGGGACATGTCCCGATGCACAAGATCAAGGAGAACATCGATCTGCAGCAGGAGATCTGCGATGAGGCTCCGTTCTATACGCTCGGCCCGCTGACCACGGACGTCGCCCCGGCGTACGACCACATCACCTCGGGCATCGGTGCCGCGATGATCGCCTGGTGGGGCACGGCGATGCTCTGCTATGTCACCCCCAAGGAGCACCTGGGGCTGCCCGATCGTGACGACGTGAAGACCGGCGTCATCACCTACAAGATCGCGGCCCATGCGGCGGACCTGGCCAAGGGGCATCCCGGCGCACAGGAGTGGGACGACGCGTTGTCGGACGCCCGCTTCGAGTTCCGCTGGGAGGACCAGTTCAATCTGGCCCTCGATCCCGACACGGCTCGTGCGTTCCACGACGAGACGCTCCCGGCGGAGCCGGCCAAGACGGCCCACTTCTGCTCCATGTGCGGGCCGAAGTTCTGCTCGATGAAGATCAGTCGCAGCATCACGGAGCGGTTCGGCGGTGCGGCGGCCGAGGGAGCGTCCCGGGAGGAGATCGCCGAGGGGATGCTCCAGAAGTCCAAGGAGTTCGCACAGGGCGGGAACCGGGTGTATCTGCCGCTGGCGGAGTGAGATCCGGCGTGCGATGCCCCGGTGCTCGGGGCATCGCACCCTTGCGGACCGAGGCAGGTCTGCCCTCCCGTGCCTTCGGCGGGCAGACTGCCTCCATGACAGCGAGAGCACTGAGCAAAGGTGCCAACCTTTCCGTCGATTCATCCTCGGTACGGGTCGAGCTGACGTGGTCCGAAGGCCCCGGTGTACCCGATGTCGATGCCTCGGCACTGCTGCTCACCGGCATCGGACGCGTTCGCGACGACGGTGACTTCGTCTTCTACAACCAGCCTCGGCACGTGTCGAACGCCGTGACTCACCGGGGGAAGCGGAGCGCCGGCGGTGTCCTGACCGACACCGTCGAGGTGGACCTGCGTGCGCTCGAACCGGCGGTCGAGCGGGTCCTGCTGTGCGCCTCGGCCGACGGCGGAACGTTCGGACAGGTGCCCGGACTGACCTTGCGGTTGTGGGACGCGGGGACCGGGACCGAGATCGCGCGGTTCGCCATGGAGGCGGGGACGGAGACCGCGTTCATCGGCGGCGAGCTGTATCTGCGGGCGGGGCGGTGGAAGTTCCGCGCGGTCGGACAGGGGTACGCCTCCGGGCTCGCGGGGCTGGCCTCCGACTTCGGTATCACCGTCGACGACGCTCCCTCGGACCCGCCCGTGGTCTCCCCTACCTCCGCGCCACCTGTTCCGCCCACGGCACCGGCTGTTCCGGCCGCCGCGCCACCTCCTGCAGCGCCGGCCCCAGGACCGGGACCGGCAGCGGGGCCGTCGCCGGCAGGCCCCCCGCGTCTCGACAAGGACGAGGAGCGCCTGCCCGTCGACATGCGCAAGCGTCTGTCACTGCGCAAGGAACAGGTGGCCGTCAGCCTCAGAAAGCACGGTGCGGAAGGAGTCACCGCCCGCGTCATCCTGGTCCTGGATGCCTCCGGGTCGATGTCCTTCCTCTACTCCAAGGGCATCGTCGCCGATGTCGTGGAGCGCATGGCAGCGGTTGCCGCGCAGTTGGACGACGACGGTCAGATGCAGGCCTGGACCTTCGCTTCGAACGCGGCGCGGCTGCCCGACCTGCGCATCGGGGATCTCCCGGCCTGGCTGCAGCTGCATGTGCGGGTAGGACAGATCAGTCTCTTCCGCCGTGGCAAGAAGCCGGCCAGAGGGCTGGTGGAAGGCCAGATCGACATGCGGACGGTCGGCATCCAGAACGAGGAGCAGAAGGCGATCACCCAGATTCGTACGTACGTCCGGGAGAATCCGGCCGATGCCCCCACGTTGGTCCTGTTCTTCTCCGACGGAGGTGTCTACCGGGACGCCCTCATCGAGCGAGAGTTGCGGGACGCCGTCGAGGAGCCGATCTTCTGGCAGTTCGTGGGGCTGGGGCGGGCCAACTACGGCGTACTGGAGCGCTTCGACACGCTGCCCGGCCGTCGCGTGGACAACGTCGGCTTCTTCGCGGTGGACGACATCGGTACCGTCCCCGACCAGGAGCTGTACGACCGTCTCCTGTCCGAGTTCCCGGCCTGGGTGACCGCTGCCGGCCGGGCGGGCATCATCTGATCCGATGATCCCGGGGCGCGATCAGGCCGGGGCTGCCCAGCGGAAGCACCCGCCGCCTGCCGTGCGGGTGCCGCACGGTCCGCCCCGACAGATCGGGTCGAGCGGCGACGGTGGCGACAGGTCCGGTTCAGGCGGCGACCTCCCGAGCGACCCTCAGGCGTCCGGAACGGCGGCCGGAGCGCCGAGCCCTACTCGGGCTGGTGTTCCGGCCCGCCGAAGTCCGGGCTGGTGAAGTCCGGGCTGCTGAAGCTGGGGCGGGAGCGTGAGCTACCGCTGTCAGGGCTGCTGCTGAAGCTCGGGCGGTTGTAGCCGAGGTGCGGCATACGGCTGGGCGGAGCCGGCCGTTCCGGTTCGTCCGGCAGGGCCTGGCTCGGGTTGGCGAGGGCGTCGCGCAGGAACGGCAGGATGCCCCGCTCCAGAAGCGTGTCGCGCCAGGCTTCCCTGGCCCGGGCCACTTCCTCGTTCAGTTCGCTGCGGACTCCGTCGTCCAGGAGTGCGGTCGCGTTGTTGCGCAGGGCGGTGAGCAGGAGGCCGACGGCGGCCACCAGGATGGCGGCCGCGGTGACCGCGCCGAAGACCCACCCGGTGGTGAGCAGGGTCTCGGCTATCGCGCGCTCCGGGTCGAGCGCCTTCATGACGTATCCCACGAGCAGGAAGAGCACGGCGGCGGTCCCGGCCAGGACGGGAGCGAGAACCGCGGCGATGGCACCGGCGCCCGCGCCGGCCGCCTCGGTGACCTCGCCGACCGCGGCCGCGAGATTCACGGCGGTGCCGTCCGGTTCGCCGGTGCCGGACGCCGACCGCTCGTGGTCGGACGCGGTGGCCGAGGACGGGCTGCGGAACTCGTCGCGGACCTTCACGTAGTACTGGTACTCGGTCGCCGCGGCGGCCGTGATGATCGCCGTGGCGTTGAGCGCCATGGTGCGCAGCTGTTCGGTGTTGAGCCGCTGGAGGCCGGCGGCGAATTCCGGGCGGTGTGGTGCGGAGCGCAGCACCTCGCCGAGGATCCGCTCGAACTCCTGGCGGTCCTCACTGAGCAGGTGCTGCGGAACGCTGTTCATGTGCATCCCCCGATGCTCCGTAGGGCTTGTGGCTCGGCATGCTGACGAGCCGTCGGGCAGAAACGGAGGGGAGCCTGCTACGGATAAGCCGATGGTAGAGCGGTGACGGCAGGCGGTGACAGGGGGTTTGAAGAATTCGGCCCCCGGCCGACGAAGTCTTTCCGACGTCCCACGCCTGCCCGCCGCCGGCTCAGCCGCGCAGCGGGAGTTCCTGGACCAGCAGCTTTCCTGCCATGGTCACGCCGCCGTCCATGGCGACGGCCAGACCGTCCGCATAGGTGTACGGGCCGTCGACCGAGGGACCCGTGCCGTCCTCGCCGTCCTCCGAGCCGACCTCGCCCAGCAGGTACGGGATGGGGCTGTGACCGTGCACGATGCGGGTACCGCCGTAGGTCCCCAGCAGCGAGCGCACCGCATCGGCGCCGCCCTCGTCGCGGAAGGAGAAGCGCCGGGTGAACTTGCGGAAGAGGTCCCAGACCTCGTCCGGGTCGTTGCGCGTGATCGTCTCGCGGACGGTGTCGTTGACGGCCTCGATGGAGTCGCCGTAGTCCCGGTAGGCGGTGGTGTCGGAGTGCACCAGGAGGTGGCCGTCGACCTCCTCCATCGCGTCCAGGCGGGCCATCCACTGGAGGTGGTGGTCCTGTAGGCGGTCCATGTCGGTCTTCTGGCCGCCGTTGAGCAGCCAGGCGGCCTGGAAGGTGGCGGTGCCCGCGCCGGAGTTGACGGGGGTGTCGCCGAAGCGCTTGGCGCCGAGCAGCAGCAGCTCGTGGTTGCCCATCAGGGCCTTGCAGTAGCCACCGGCCGCGGCCGCCTCGGCGGACAGGCGCATCACGAGATCGATGACGCCGATGCCGTCCGGGCCCCGGTCGGTGAAGTCACCGAGGAACCAGAGCCGGGCGGTGCCCGCCGACCAGTTGCCCGCCTCGTCGACGAGCCCCTTCTCGTGGAGCGCGGCGAGAAGCTCGTCCAGATAGCCGTGGACGTCCCCGACGACGAAGAGGGGGCTCGGCCGGGCGGAGGACGGCTCGGCCGGTGCGGCCTCCGGGTCGATCACGACCTGCAGCGTGTCACCCCGGTTGATCACCGGCAGGTCGCGCTGAGTCGGGGTGTACCCGTCGGGGTAACCCTCGGTTTCCTCGGCGGGCCCGGAGACCTCGCCCGGCTCTGCGGTCTGTCCGTACGGACCGGCCTCGTGGACGTACGCGGGCACACGGAAATCGCGCACCGTCGGCGTCCGCACCTCGGGTCCCTGACCGGCCCCCTGAGTCATCGACCCCTCCACCACCATCGCCCGCATCTGCACCGCATCGGACTGCCTGGTCGCAGCGGCCCGCCGGTGTGTGCGCCCATCATAGGAATGCGGATCGCGCCATGTGATGACCCAGGGGTGGTGAAATGGCGCAGCGCCCCGGTTCACCGCGGTTTTCTCCCGAATTGGGCGGGGCTCTCCCCGCCCAAATCCCGTTCGGATCCTCGGTCGGGGCGTCAATCCGCTTCGGGTGACCGTGGTGGACTGACCGTCGTACGCGGTGGGCGCCGCTCGGACGAGGTCCGCACGATCAGTTCCGTCGGTATCACCTGTTCCACCGGTTGGTCCGATTCGACCCCTTCGATGGCGTCGATGAGGAGCTGGACCACGGCGGTGCCGATCCTGCGCGGCTTGAGCGAGAGCGTGGTGATCGGGGGTTCCGTGGTCGCGTACACGGCGGACTCGCTGCAGCAGACGAGCAGCAGGTCGTCGGGGACCCGCAGACCGTACCGTCGGGCGGCGGCCAGCAGATCGGTGCCGTTCGGGTCGAAGAGTCCGTAGACCGCGTCCGGGCGGTCGGGGCGGGCCAGCAGCCGGTCGGCGGCCACGGCCCCCGCGCACGGATCGTGCGCCGGATAGGACTCGTACACGGGATCCTGGCCCACGCGCTCGCACCAGCGCAGGTACGCGCTGGTGGACAGATGCGTGTACGTGTCGGTCGTCGTGCCCGTGAGGAGTCCGATCCGGCGGGCGCCCGCGTCGGCCAGGTGGTCGAGGATGCCGAGGACGGCGGCCTCGTGGTCGTTGTCGACCCACGCGGTGACCGGCAGGGTGCCGCCCGGACGGCCGTCGGAGACCACGGGTAAGCCCTGGCGGACCAGATCGCTGACGACCGGGTCGTGGTCGGAGGGGTCGATGACCACCGTGCCGTCCAGGGCGACGTTCGACCACACGTCGTGCCGCGAGGTGGCGGGGAGGATGACCAGGGCGTAGCCCCTGGCCAGCGCGGCCGACGTGGCGGCCCGCGCCATCTCCGCGAAGTACGCGAACTCGGTGAAGGTGAAAGGTTCATCCCCGTACGTGGTCACGGTCAGGCCGATGAGGCCGGACTTGCCGGTTCTGAGGGTTCGGGCGGCCGCCGAGGGGCGGTAGCCAAGTCGGTCGGCGACCTCGCGTACATGGCGTCGGGTGGCGTCCGGGAGCCGGCCCTTGCCGTTGAGGGCGTCGGAAACGGTCGTGATGGAGACTCCGGCGGCGGCGGCCACGTCCCGGATGCCCGCCCGGCCCGACCGGTTGCCTCGGCGGGGAGTTTCCGCGCGGCTCACCTGGTGCTTCCCTGCTGCTGTCATGGCGAGCCGATAGTAGGGCTCATGCGGTGGGGTAGTGCGGACGCATATGCAGTCGTTGACAGGCACGTTTCTGCATGGTCGATTGGGGGTAAATTCCTTGCATTGCAAGGGAGTTGAACGATCCAATGCCAGTACGTGACTTGTCGACGCGCATGGGCCTGCCAAGTAGCTCATGTCTCGAAGAGGTCTCAACTCACCTGCACGGGTGACGCGCGCTACGGCGTGAGCCACCGGCGCGTGCGCTCGGACGCGATGCGCCCCCTGTTTCGTGCACCTTCGTACGGTGATGCCCGTGGGGCGGACGGGGCGACAGGGACGGCGACAGGGACGTGGAGACCGGGCACACGCGGTTGTCCACAGGCCATTCGCAGCGGCGCCGAATCCTCATAAGGTGAGAAGCATTACGTCGACGAGGAGGACTGCGGTGAGCGAGACGAGCCCCAAGCTGCGAGCCGAGCTGGAGGGTATCCCCACCTACAAGCCCGGCAAGCCGGCCGCGGCGGGCGGCCCGGTGGCGTACAAGCTGTCCTCCAACGAGAACCCCTACCCGCCGCTGCCGGGCGTGCTGGAGACCGTGACGGGGTCGGCCGCGTCCTTCAACCGGTACCCGGACATGGCGTGCACAGGGCTCGTGAGCGAGCTCGCGGACCGCTTCGGTGTGCCGGTCACGGACCTGGCGACGGGCACCGGCTCGGTCGGCGTCGCCCAGCAACTGCTGCAGGCGACCTCGGGGCCGGGCGACGAGGTGATCTACGCCTGGCGGTCGTTCGAGGCGTACCCGATCATCACGCAGATCAGCGGGGCCACGGCCGTGCAGGTGCCGCTGACGCCGGGTGATGTGCACGACCTGGACGCGATGGCGGACGCGATCACCGACCGGACCCGACTGATTTTCGTCTGCAACCCGAACAACCCGACGGGTACGGCGGTCCGGCGTGCCGAGCTGGAGCGTTTCCTCGACCGGGTGCCCGGCGATGTGCTGGTGGTGCTGGACGAGGCGTACCGCGAGTTCGTCAGGGACGTCGAGGTGCCGGACGGTGTCGAGTTCTACCGCGAGCGGCCGAACGTCTGTGTGCTGCGCACCTTCTCCAAGGCGTACGGCCTCGCGGGTCTCCGCGTGGGCTTCGCGATCGCTCATGAGCCGGTGGCGGCCGCCCTGCGCAAGACGGCCGTGCCGTTCGGTGTGAGTCAGCTCGCACAGGACGCCGCGGTCGCCTCGCTGCGCGCGGAGGACGAGCTGATCGGCCGGGTCGGCTCGCTGGTCTGCGAGCGGAAGCGGGTCGTCGAGGCACTGCGCGGCCAGGGATGGACGGTGCCGGAGACCGAGGCCAATTTCGTGTGGCTGCGGCTGGGGGAGCGCACGGTCGCGTTCGCGGGTGCGTGTGAGCGGGCCGGTGTCGTCGTGCGGCCCTTCCCCGGAGAGGGTGTGCGCGTGACGATCGGCGAGACCGAGGCGAACGACATCTTCCTGAAGGTGACGGAGGAGTTCCGCAAGGAGCTCTGAGCGTTCAGGAGCTTCTGACCAGGGGGTTCGGAGATTCATCTCCGGACCCCCTGCTTATGGGGACCCCCCGCTCCGGCCTCGAACGGGCATGCGTCATACTTGCTTGTGAATGTGAATGCATTCACAAGCGCGTCCTGGTTGTCCTGAGATGCACGTGACAGGCGGGACGGGCTGAGGCAGTGCCACGGCATGGAAGGAGAAGACGTGGACCTCGCTCTGGCGCCGGAGACCCTGGCGCGCTGGCAGTTCGGTATCACGACCGTCTACCACTTCCTCTTCGTCCCCCTCACGATCTCGCTCGCCGCGCTCACCGCCGGCCTGCAGACCGCCTGGGTGCGCTCGGGGAACGAGAAGTACCTCAAGGCCACCAAGTTCTGGGGCAAGCTCTTCCTGATCAACATCGCGATGGGTGTCGTCACCGGCATCGTGCAGGAGTTCCAGTTCGGCATGAACTGGTCGGACTACTCCCGCTTCGTCGGCGATGTCTTCGGGGCCCCGCTCGCCTTCGAGGCACTGATCGCCTTCTTCTTCGAGTCCACCTTCATCGGTCTGTGGATCTTCGGCTGGGACAAGCTGCCGCAGAAGATCCATCTGGCCTGCATCTGGATGGTCTCCATCGGCACGATTCTGTCGGCGTACTTCATCCTCGCGGCCAACTCCTGGATGCAGCACCCCGTCGGCTACCGGATCAACGAGGCCAAGGGCCGGGCCGAGCTGACCGACTTCTGGCTCGTCCTGACCCAGAACACCACGCTCACCCAGGTCTTCCACACCCTCTCGGCGGCCTTCCTCGCCGGTGGTGCCTTCATGGTCGGTATCGCCGCCTTCCATCTGGCCCGCAAGAAGCACATCCCGGTGATGAAGACCTCGCTGCGACTCGGCCTGGTCACCGTGGTGGTCGCCGGCATGCTCACCGCGATCAGCGGTGACCTGCTCGGAAAGGTCATGTTCAAGCAGCAGCCCATGAAGATGGCCGCCGCCGAGGCCCTGTGGGACGGCGAGTCGCCCGCACCCTTCTCCGTCTTCGCCTACGGGGACGTCGACGAGGGACACAACAAGGTCGCCATCGAGATCCCCGGTCTGCTGTCCTTCCTCGCCAACGACGACTTCGACTCGTACGTCCCCGGCATCAACGACGTCAACAAGTCCGAGCAGGAGAAGTTCGGTCCCGGCGACTACCGGCCCAACATTCCCGTCGCCTACTGGGGCTTCCGCTGGATGATCGGCTTCGGCATGGCGTCCGTCGCGATCGGCGCGGCCGGCCTCTGGCTCACCCGTCGCAAGTTCCTGCTGCCTCAGCACCTGCGGGTCGGCGACGACGAGGTCCCCCACCTGGTGCTGCTGCCGGGCAAGGCCCTCGGCCCGACCCTCACCAAGTGGTACTGGCGCATCGCGGTCCTGACCCTGGGCTTCCCGCTGATCGCCAGCTCCTGGGGCTGGATCTTCACCGAGATGGGGCGCCAGCCGTGGGTCGTCTACGGCGTGCTGCGCACCGAGGACGCGGTCTCCCCCGGTGTCTCCCAGGGCGAGATCATCACCTCGATGCTCGTCTTCACCGCCCTGTACGCCGTCCTCGCCGTCGTCGAGGTGAAGCTGCTCGTGAAGTACGTCAAGGCGGGGCCGCCGGAGCTGACGGAAGCCGACCTCAACCCGCCCACGAAGATCGGCGGCGACTCCCGTGACGCCGACAAGCCGATGGCCTTCTCGTACTAGGCCGCACCGGGCCAAGGGAGCACAGTCATGGAACTTCACGACGTCTGGTTCGTCCTCATCGCCGTCCTGTGGATCGGCTACTTCTTCCTGGAGGGCTTCGACTTCGGGGTCGGTGTCCTCACCAAACTGCTGGCCCGCGACCGTCCGGAGAAGCGGGTCCTCATCAACACCATCGGACCCGTCTGGGACGGCAACGAGGTATGGCTGCTGTCGGCGGGCGGCGCGACCTTCGCGGCCTTTCCCGAGTGGTACGCCACGCTCTTCTCCGGCTTCTACCTCCCGCTTCTGCTCATCCTGGTCTGCCTGATCGTGCGGGGTGTCGCCTTCGAGTACCGGGTGAAGCGCCCCGAGGAGAACTGGCAGCGCAACTGGGAGACGGCGATCTTCTGGACCTCGCTGCTCCCGGCGTTCCTGTGGGGTGTGGCCTTCGCCAACATCGTGCGGGGGGTGAAGATCGACCGGGACTTCGAGTACGTGGGCGGTCTCACCGATCTGCTGAACTCGTACGCCCTGCTGGGCGGTCTCGTCACACTGACGCTGTTCACCTTCCACGGGACAGTGTTCGTCGGCCTCAAGACCGTGGGGGACATCCGGCATCGGGCGCGGAAACTGGCGCTGCGCGTCGGAGCGGTGACGGCGGGGCTCGCCCTGGTCTTCCTGCTCTGGACCCAGATCGAAAAGGGTGACGGTGGGTCTCTGGTCGCGGCGGCCGTGGCGGTCGCGGCCCTTCTGGCCGCGCTGGCGGCGGTGCGATCCGGACGGGAGGGCTGGGCCTTCGCCCTGTCGGGGATCACGATCGTCGCTGCCGTCGCGATGCTCTTCCTGACACTCTTCCCGAACGTCATGCCGTCCTCGCTGAACGCGGACTGGAGCCTCACGGTCACCAACGCTTCGTCCAGCCCGTACACGCTGAGGATCATGACGTGGTGTGCGGCCATCGCCACACCGGTCGTGATGCTCTACCAGGGGTGGACGTACTGGGTGTTCCGCAAGCGGATCGGTACGCAGCACATCGCCGAGTCGGCGCACTGAGCCGGTGCGCTGAGACGAGGCGTACTGCGTCACGGGCGGGGTGTGTTCGGTGATGTTTCACGTGAAACACACCCCCTTCTGGCTGAAGGGGCATGTTTCACGTGAAACATGCCTGCGAAGAAGAGGGTGTTTCACGTGAAACCGATCGACCCACGACTGTTGCGGTACGCGCGCGCCACTCGCGGATTCCTGATGGTGGTCGTCGGCCTGGGTGTCGTCGGGGCGGCGCTGGTCATCGCACAGGCCATGCTCATCGCGGAAGTGGTGGTCGGCGCCTTCCAGCACGGGATGCCGGTCAGCGCGCTTCGCACCCCCTTGCTGCTCCTGGCGGCGGTCGCTCTGGGGCGGGCCCTGGTCTCCTGGCTCACCGAGCTGGCGGCTCATCGCGCGAGTGCGGCGGTGAAGTCGGAGCTGCGGGGGCGGCTGTTGGAGCGGGCCGCCGCGCTGGGGCCCGGTTGGCTGAGTGGGCAGCGCACCGGCTCGCTCGTCGCCCTCGCCACTCGTGGGGTCGACGCGCTCGACGACTACTTCTCGCGCTATCTGCCGCAGTTGGGCCTCGCGGTCGTCGTTCCCGTCGCGGTCCTCGCGCGGATCGTCACCGAGGACTGGGTGTCGGCGGCGATCATCGTCGGCACCCTGCCACTGATCCCGGTCTTCATGGTGCTCATCGGCTGGGCCACCCGTGCGCAGATGGACCGCCAGTGGCGGCTGCTGTCACAGCTGTCGGGACACTTCCTGGACGTCGTCGCCGGGCTGCCGACACTGAAGGTGTTCGGTCGGGCCAAGGCCCAGGCCGAGTCGATCAAACGGATCACCGGCGAGTACCGCCAGACGACCATGCGGACGCTGCGGATCGCCTTTCTCTCGTCCTTCGCCCTGGAACTGCTCGCGACGATCTCGGTCGCGCTGGTCGCGGTCACCATCGGCATGCGGCTCGTGCACGGCGAGATGGACCTCTACATCGGGCTGGTCGTCCTCGTGCTGGCCCCGGAGGCGTATCTGCCGGTCCGGCAGGTGGGTGCCCAGTTCCATGCGGCGGCCGAGGGGCTCGCGGCGGCCGAGGAGATCTTCGAGGTCCTGGAGACGTCGGTGCCGTCGTCCGGGACCGGGGCGGTGCCGTCCGCCGGTGACCTCCACTTCGACCGGGTGACCGTCCGCTACTCCGGGCGGCCGTACGACGCCGTCTCGGACGTGTCCTTCACCGTGGGCTCAGGTGAGACGGTGGCCCTCGTAGGGCCGAGTGGCGCGGGGAAGTCGACGCTGCTGAACGTGCTGCTGGGGTTCACGCAGGTCGCGTCGGGTGGGGTTCGGGTCGGGGGGAGCGACCTCTCCTCGCTCGACCTGGACACATGGCGTTCGCGTATCGCCTGGGTGCCGCAGCGGCCTCATCTGTTCGCCGGGTCGATCGCCGAGAACGTACGGCTGGCCCGTCCTGACGCGGACGACGCTGCCGTGCGGCGGGCGCTCGGCGACGCGGGGGCGTTGGGGTTCGTGGACGCGCTGCCTGCCGGGGCCGGGACGGTCCTCGGTGAGGACGGCGCCGGTCTCTCCGCCGGGCAGCGGCAACGGCTCGCCCTCGCCCGTGCGTTCCTCGCCGACCGGCCTGTGCTGCTGCTCGACGAACCGACGGCCTCGCTGGACGGAGAGACCGAGGCCGAGGTCGTGGAGGCGGTACGGCGTTTGTCGGCGGGACGGACCGTGCTGTTGGTGGTCCACCGGCCGGCTCTGCTGGACGTGGCGGACCGCGTGGTGCGGCTGGAGGGGCGGGCGGCCGAGAGGGCGTCCGAGTCCGGCGTCTCCGGTGGCACGGTCGTGCGGGCCGTCGGCACGGGGGCGGGCGGGACAGCGACCGCCGCACGTGACTCCGTGGACGCTGCGGGGACCGGGGCCGGACCGAGGGCAGGAACCGGGGCTGGGGCGGGGGCCGCCGGGGCCGGGCCGGGGGCCGGGAGCGCCGAGGCTCGCTCCGGAGTGACGTCCGGGGCCTCCTCGCTGTCCGTACTCGGCCGTGTCCGCGCCATGGCCGGGCCGCGCCGTGGCCGGCTCGCCCTGGCCCTGCTGCTCGGCAGCCTCGCGCTGGGCAGTGCCGTGGGTCTGATGGCGACGTCGGGGTGGCTGATCTCACGGGCCTCTCAGCAGCCTCCGGTGCTGTACCTGATGGTCGCGGTGACGGCGACGCGGGCGTTCGGGATCGGACGGGCGGTGTTCCGGTACGCGGAGCGGCTGGTGTCGCACGACACCGTGCTGCGGATGCTGGCCGACACCAGGGTGGCCGTCTACCGCCGCCTGGAGCGGCTGGCGCCCGCCGGGTTGCGGACGACCCGGCGGGGCGACCTGCTCTCGCGACTGGTCGCCGATGTGGACGCCCTGCAGGACTACTGGGTGCGCTGGCTGCTTCCGGCGGGGGCCGCGGCGGTGGTCTCCGCGGCGTCGGTCGGGTTCACGGCCTGGCTGCTGCCCGAGGCCGGAGCCGCACTCGCCGTCGGGCTCCTCGCAGCCGGGGCCGGAGTGCCCCTCGTCACGGGGGCCGTGGCCCGGCGGGCGGAGCACCGGCTGGCTCCGTCGCGCGGGGTCCTCGCCACCCGGGTGGCCGATCTGCTCACCGGTACCGCCGAGTTGACGGTCGCGGGTGCCCTGCCTGCGCGCACGGCCGCGGCACGGAAGGCCGACCAGGTGCTCACCCGGATCGCGTCCCGGGCCGCCACCGCCACCGCGCTCGGCGACGGTCTCACGGCGCTCGTCTCCGGTCTCACCGTCGCCGTCACCGCATTCTTCGGGGCACAGGCTGTCGCCGCCGGGCGGCTGAGCGGTGTGGCCATGGCCGTGGTCGTGCTCACCCCGCTGGCCTCCTTCGAGGCGGTGCTCGGGATGCCGTTGGCGGTGCAGTTCCGCCAGCGGGTGCGCAGGAGCGCGGAGCGGGTGTACGAGGTGCTGGACGCCCCCGAACCCGTACGCGAGCCGGTGGAGCCGGCCGGGGCGCCGGTGTCGCCGTTCCCGCTGCGGCTGGCAGGGCTCGGCGCGCGGTACGCCGGGCAGGACCGGGACGCGCTCGCCGACCTGGACCTCACCCTGGAACAGGGGCGCAGGGTCGCCGTGGTCGGTGTCTCGGGAGCCGGCAAGACCACGCTCGCACAGGTGCTGTTGCGTTTCCTGGACGCGCGGGCAGGGACGTACACGTTGGGTGGAGTGGACGCGCACACGCTCGAAGGGGACGTCGTACGGCGGTTCGTGGGGCTCTGCGCCCAGGACGCGCACCTCTTCGACAGTTCGGTGCGGGAGAACCTGCTGCTCGCTCGGAAGGGCGCCAGCGAGGCGGAGCTGCGGGACGCGCTCGCGCGGGCCCGCCTGCTCGACTGGGTCGACGGACTGCCGGACGGGCTGGACACCCTGACCGGTGAACACGGGGCTCGGCTGTCCGGCGGTCAGCGTCAGCGACTCGCCCTCGCCCGCGCGCTGTTGGCCGACTTTCCCGTCCTCGTCCTCGACGAGCCCGCGGAACACCTGGACCTGCCGACCGCCGACGCGCTCACCGCTGACCTCCTGGCCGCGACCGAGGGTCGTACGACGGTGCTGATCACCCATCGGCTGGCCGGGCTGGATGCCGTGGACGAGGTCGTCGTGCTGGCGGAAGGGCGCGTCGTGCAACGCGGGTCCTACGCGGAACTGGTCGTGGTGGAGGGGCCCTTGCGGGCGATGGCGGAGCGGGAGGCCGCGGGAGAGCTGTTGGCACGGGCCTGAGCGCGTCGCCGAAGTCCTGGCCACCGCCCGGGAGGACAGTGCGGAGGACCTGTTCGGCCTGCCGGGGCGCCGGGGCCGTCCGCAAGCCCCCGCGCCGAACGGGTCGCATCCGGGACCCTGTTCGGCCCAGGCCTTTGACCCGTCCGAGGCACCGTGTCCCCCAGGCGTACGACTCGAACAGGACTGCGGCGCCAGGGCGGGTCACGATCGCTGACATGCGCTTGTCTCGCCGGAACCCGCTGTTCGCCGTGGTGCTGCTGTGCGCGGCGGCGGTCCTTGGGGCCGGGCCGACGGCGGCCGACAGCGACGGTGGCGAGGCCGCGGGCCCGACGGGCGAGGCAGGGACCAGTGCCCGAGTGGCGCGACTGTTCGACGAGGCGGCGGTGGCGACACAGCGGTACGAGGCGGGACGACGGGTCGCCGAGGGCCAGAGGACGAAGGTGCGGCGGCTGGAGAAGCTGCTCGCGCGGGAGCGGAAGCACATCGCGGTGCTGAACGCCGATCTGGGCCGGATCGCGCGCGCCCAGTATCGGGAGGGGGGCGGCGTGCCGTACACCGCGCAGATGCTGTTCGCGGAGAACCCCGAGGAGCTGATGCGCGGCCGACGGGCCGTCTGGCAGGCCGACCTGGCGGTCAACAACGCCGTGAGCCGGAATCGTCGCGCGGAGGCGAGGCTCGTCAGGGACGAGGCGAAGGCGGCCGCGGCCTGGCGGGCGCTGGAGGCGCGGAGGACCGGACTCGCCGAGATCAAGCAGGCGATCCACCAGAAGCTCGAAGAGGCCCAGTGGACGCTGCAGGGAGAGGCCGACGCGGCGGTCGCGGCCGGTGCCTGCCGGGGGGCCGTCCGGCTCGACCAGCCGGACCGCGGGACCGCGAGCGCGTGGGTCACGCCCGTGGACCGGTACGAGCTCTCCGCGGGGTACGGCAGCGGTGGTGAGCGCTGGGTCAGTCGGCACACCGGACAGGACTTCGCGGTGCCGATCGGCACACCCGTGCGGGCCGTCGGGGCGGGACGCGTGGTCACGGTCTCCTGCGGGGGCGCCTTCGGCATCCAGGTCGTCGTCGAGCACGCCGACGGCTACTACACGCAGTACGCGCACCTTGCCGCCGTCACCGTCGACCAGGGCGATCGGGTGACGGCGGGGCAGTGGATCGGGCAGTCGGGCACCACCGGAAACTCCACCGGGCCCCATCTGCACTTCGAGGTACGCGTCACCCCGGAGCTGGGGTCGGGAGTGGATCCGGCGCCGTGGCTGCGGGACCACGGGGTGGAGTTGTAGCCACGGCATCTGCCGGTCGGCGGCCGGCAGCCGTGGGTGCCGGCCGGGTCGGTCGTCGGCTACAGGCGTTCCGCCAGCAGCCGCTCGATGACGACCGCCACCCCGTCCTCGTTGTTCGCCACGGTCCGGCCCGAGGCCGCGGCGAGGACGTCCGGGTGTGCGTTGCCCATGGCGTACGACCGGCCGGCCCAGGTGAGCATCTCGACGTCGTTCGGCATGTCGCCGAAGGCGACGACCTCCTCGTGGGAGATGCCGCGCTCGGCGCAGCACAGGGCGAGGGTGCTGGCCTTCGAGACGTCGGGGCCGCTGATCTCCAGCAGCGCGCTCGGGCTGGAGCGGGTGATGGTGGCGCGGTCGCCGACGGCGATCCGGGCGGTGGCGAGGAAGTCGTCGGGGTCGATCGACGGGTGGTAAGCGAGGATCTTCAGCACCGGCTCGTCGTCGGCCACACCCCCAGGGGCCAGCAGTTTCTCCGCGGGCGCGAGAATGTCGGGGATCTCCATGTGCAGCTTCGGGTACTCGGGCTCCTGATTGAACCCGAACGTCTGCTCGACCGCGTAGACCGTGCCCGGCGCGGCCTCGCGCAGCAGCCGTACGGCGTCGAGCGCGTTCTCCCTCGCCAACGCGCGGACCTTGACGAAGCGATGGGCGCCGGGGCCGCCGTGCAGATCGACCACCGCGGCGCCGTTTCCGCAGATCGCCAGGCCGTGGCCGTGCACGTGTTCGCTGACGACGTCCATCCAGCGGGCGGGCCGGCCGGTCACGAAGAAGACCTCGACGCCTGCCTCCTCCGCGGCCGCGAGGGCGGCGACGGTGCGGGGTGAGACCGACTTGTCGTCACGGAGCAGGGTGCCGTCGAGGTCCGTGGCTATCAGCCGGAGCGGGACGGTCGGGGCCGGGGTCTCGGGCTGTCGCGTCGCTGAGGTCACGGGCCCCATTGTCGCGCATATGCGCGCACGGTCGTGCGGGTGGCCGCACAGGTGAGTGATCGCCGGTCCGGTACGCCCGTCGCCCGCGCCGTTGCGGGAGCCCACCGCAGGCCACCACGAGCGGCAGCGACCGGTACGGCACACCTCCTCCGCGTCCGCTGCGTGCCGCTTTCAGGACAGCTGCGCCGGTGCCTCCATGGCGATCCGCTCGAAGACCTTCTCGTCCGCGGCGAAGTCCGAGTCCGGGATCGGCCAGTGGACCACGATGTCCGTGATGCCCAGTTCCGCGTGGCGCCCGGCGAAGTCCACGAACGCGTCCAGTGACTCCAGCGGCCTGCCGCGGTCCGGGGTGAAGCCCGTGAGGAGGATCTTGTCGAGCCGGGCGGCGTCCCGGCCGAGCGCGGCGGCCGTGTCGGCCAGCCTCTCGATCTGCCCGCGAATGGCCTGGACCGACTGCTCGGGAGTTCCCGACTCGAACAGCTTCGGGTCTCCCGTGGTCACCCACGCCTGCCCGTACCGTGCGGCCAGCCGCATGCCGCGCGGGCCGTTGGCGGCCACCGCGAAGGGCAGCCGGGGGCGCTGCACACAGCCGGGGATGTTGCGGGCCTCGTGGGCGGAGTAGTGGTCGCCCTCGTAGGAGACGGAGTCCTCGGTGAGCAGGCGGTCGAGCAGGGGAACGAACTCGGCCAGTCGGTCGGCGCGCTCACGCGGTGTCCACGGCTCCTGGCCGAGCGCGGTGGCGTCGAAGCCGGTGCCGCCCGCGCCGACCCCGAGAGTCATCCGGCCGCCCGAGATGTCGTCGAGGGAGATCAGGTCCTTGGCGAGGGTCACCGGGTGCCGGAAGTTCGGCGAGGTGACGAGCGTGCCGAGGCGGATGCGTTCGGTGACGGCGGCTGCCGCGGTCAGGGTGGGTACGGCGCCGAACCAGGGTCCGTCCCGGAAGGTGCGCCACGACAGGTGGTCGTAGGTGAACGCGGTGTGGAACCCGAGCTGCTCGGCCCGCTGCCAGTTGTCGCGGCCTCCCTCGTGCCAGCGGAGGTGGGGGAGGATCACGGTGCTCAGGCGCAGACTCATGGGACGAGCCTAAGGCCGGCCGTCGGAAGGTTCCGCTCAGCGCGCCTCGGGAAACCGCAGGTACCGGGGCGGAACCGCCTCGGCCAGCCACACCCCGTTGGCACTGACGCGGAAGACGTGACCGTCCCGGTGCATGGCCCCCGCGTCCACCGAGAGCACGACGGGGCGGCCGCGACGGGCGCCGACGCGGGTGGCGGTCTCACGATCGGGTGAGAGATGCACGTCGTGCCGGTTCATGGGGCGCAGCCCCTCGTCGCGGATCGCACCGAGGAAGGCCGGCACGGTCCCGTGGTAGAGGTACGGCGGCGGGGTCGCGGGCGTGAGGCCCAGGTCCACGTCGACGGTGTGACCCTGGCTGGCGCGGATCCGGTCGCCCTGGACGGCGAAGCGCTGCTTGTCGTTGGCCGCGACCACGTGGTCGAGTTCCGCCCTGGTGAAGGGAAAGTTATGGGCGGCGGCCGCCTCGATGAGCGTGTCGATCCCGATCCAGCCACCTTCGTCGAGGGTGAGCCCGATCCGCTCCGGCTGGTGTCGCAGGTGTTTGGAGAGGTACTTGGACACTCTCACGGTACGTCGTTCATCCATGCCGCCAGCGTGCCTGGCGAGACCCGCGTCACGCACGTGATTTTGATCCCGATGTTTGATCCACAGCGAAGTGCGGTTATCCACAGGGGAATTGCAGATTCTGTGGACAACTCGCCGTCGAATATAGGGTAATTAGTCATGTTTGTTACTTTCGGGCATATTTGATGCCAGAGCATCCAAGGCGCGTGACTGTACTTCCCGTTCGGCTGCGGCGGTGATGAAGGCCCCAGCTCGTGCGGGCCCAACCAGCTTCTCGACGGCCCGCATTGTCGAGGCCGGTATGCGCACGGAACACGTCTTGTCGACGGGCTCGGCGGCGCCTTCGGGGTCCAGATGTCGGCGCAGCTGCCGTGTGGCGAACCTCCGCATCGCGCGCGCGAGTTCGACGTCCACCGTCTGCTGGGCGAGCGGCCGCAGTCGGCGGACGAGCGCCGCCGCCTCGACCGCGTCGACCTCGGTCGGTGGCTGGTGCGTCCCGATGTAGCGGGCGAAGACGTGCTCGGTGGTGAACTCCAGGAAACGGGTGGCGATGTGTTCGACCTGTTCCCTCAACTCCCGCAGATGACCCGCGATCGCGGACAAAGGCACCCCCGCAGCGTGCAACTCCGCGGCCACGGACAGCTCCTGGGGGCTCGGTACGAGAAAGAGATCCTCCGCGCCGGGCACCCGCTCCAGCACGCCCAGCCGCAGGGCGTCCGCCACCGCGGCCTCGTCCGGTACGCCGCCGAACCGCTCGGCCAACTCGCCGCGTGACATCCGTACCGCCTTCTCGTCGGTCCACGGTCCGTCGACCTCCGCGGCCAGACCCAGGACCCCGCCGAGGCCGCGGCCCGTGTCCCAGGCATCCAGGAGTTCCTTGATGGAGGCCAAGGTGTAGCCGCGGTCGAGGAGGTCGGCGATCTGGCGCAGTCTGGTCAGATGCGCGTCCGCGTACACGTTGGCCCGGCCGTGCCGCTCGGGGCGGGGGAGCAGTCCTCGGTCCTGGTAGGCGCGGATCGTCCTGACCGTGGCACCGCTGCGGTGCGCCAGGTCCTCGATGCGGTAAGCGGCCCCGGCCGGTTCGTCGTTCACCATCTGCGTGCCTCTTCCTGCCGGGGCGCGTCAGCGCGCGGGCGGCGAATGACGGCGGCGCCGCGTTCCTTCCTCCCCCGGCCGCCGAGGAAGCCGTGGTGCGGGCTGCCCCTGGGACGCCTGTTTCCGCTCTCTCCTGCCGTCCCGGGACTCACAACGGTGGCTCCAGACGGGCGAGTGCGCGCAGCGCCCGCGGGGCGAACCGGGACAGGAAGCGTCCCCCGTGGGCCTCCGGGGTGACGGGCACGACCGCCTGATCGTGGACGACCGCGCGCAGAACGGCCTGTGCGACCTTCTCCGGCGGGTAGTTGCGCAGTCCGTACAGCTTCGCTGCCCTCCGCTGCCGACGCTGCTCCTCCTCGGGTGCGACGCCGGCGAAGCGCGCGGTCGAGGTGATGCCGGTGTTGACGATGCCGGGGCAGATCGCCGACACCCCGATGCCCCGGCCGGCCAGCTCCGCGCGCAGGCACTCGCTCAACATCAGGACGGCCGCCTTGGAGGTGCTGTACGCGGGGAGGGACCTGGAGGGCAGATACGCGGCGGCCGAGGCGGTGTTGACGATGTGACCGCCCTGGCCCCGCTCCACCATCTGTCGGCCGAACAGCCGGCAGCCGTGGATCACGCCCCACAGGTTCACGTCGAGGGCCTTCCGCCAGTCCTCCGCGGTGGTGTCGAGGAAGGAACCCGACAGCCCGATCCCCGCGTTGTTCACCAACACGTCGACCACGCCGTACTCGGCGGCGACCTTCTCGGCGAGCTTCACCATGGCCTGCTCGTCCGAGACGTCGACCACCTCGGCCCAGGCTTCGGGCGCGCCGATCAGCCGGGACAACTCGGCCGTGCGGGACGCTCCTTCGGCGTCGAGGTCGACGGCGATCACACGTGCCCCCGCCTCGGCGAACGTGAAGGCCGTGGCCCGGCCGATACCGGCGGCCGCGCCCGTCACCAGCACCAATTGCCCACCGAACCGCTCCGTGTACGTTCCGGTCGCCACCGGTGCGGGTCGGCCGCCCTCGGTCGCCGAGACGAACTCGGTGATCCACGACGCGAGTTGATCGGGGCGCGTACGCGGGATCCAGTGCTTGGCGGGCAGGGTGCGGCGGGTGAGCTGCGGAGCCCACGATTCCAGGTCGTCGTGGAGCTGCTCGGAGAGGAACTGGTCGCCCAGGGGCGTGATGAGCTGCACGGGCGCGTGGGCGTACGCGTCGTCACGGGGGCGGGACAGCCGGGTCCGCATGTTGTCCCGGTACAGCCACGCCCCGTGCGCTGCGTCCGTGGGCAGCGAGGGACTGGGGTAGTCGCCCCGGGGCAGCCTCTCGGCCCGTCGGACCAGGCCGGGCCAGTGCCTGCCGAGAGGCCCGCGCCAGGCGAGCTCGGGCAGCACAGGCGTGTGCAGTACGTAGACGTACCAGGATCTGGCGCCCTGGCCGAGGAGCTGGCCGATCCGGCGCGGGGTCGGGCGCTTCACCCGCCGCTTGATCCAGTGCCCCATGTGGTCGAGGGAGGGACCCGACATCGAGGTGAAGGACGCGATGCGGCCCTCGGTCCGCTCGACCGTCACGAACTCCCAGCCCTGCACCGAGCCCCAGTCGTGCCCCACGAGGTGGACGGGGCGGCCCGGGCTGACCGCGTCCGCCACCGCCAGGAAGTCGTCCGTCAGCTTCTCCAGGGTGAACCCGCCGCGCAACGGCTCGGGGGCCGTCGACCCGCCGTGCCCGCGCACGTCGTACAGCACCACGTGGAAGCGTTCCGCCAGTCGTGGGGCGACCTCGGACCAGACCTCCTTGGTGTCGGGATAACCGTGCACGAGCAGCACGGTCGGCTGCTCGGGATCGCCCAGCTCGGCCACGCACAGCTCGACCCCGTCCGCCCGCACCCGGCGCACCCGCGCTCCTCCGAGCGATTCCGCGTCTTCCATGTCTCCCCCTTCGGTCATCGGCAGGTCTCCTCCGCCCACCGCCGGACGTGCGGGAGGTCGTCGTCGAGCCAGAACGCGCTCTCCTCGAAGTTCCGGGAGTCGGTGACGACGAGGATCTCCTCGAACTTCGCGCCCGTGCCCCGGAAGCCGATGTGGGGCTCGACCGCCCACAACCCCGGCCGAGGCGGGTGATCGGAGAAGCGGTGGGGCGACCACAGCGGGGACCAGCCCTCGCGGTGTCCGCGCAGCGCGTCGGACGCGAGCCCCTTCAACGCCTGCGTGCCGAACCCGAACACATGCAGTGACCAACGGCGCTCCCTGACCCGGTCCACCTTGTGCGCGATGACGCCGAAGGGGTAGGCCCGATGCCGGTTGGCATATCCCTGACGGACCAGGAGCCGGTCCACGTCCTCGTAGATCTCGCGCAGCGACCGGCGTTCGCGCACCTCGCGCAGGATCAGCTCGCGGTGTGTTCGAAGGTCCGTCATCAGCCTGTGGTGCAGTGGACTCGGCCCGAGGCAGCCCGAGTAGCCGATGTCCGCCGTGTAGCCCTTGTATATGGGGGCCATGTCGAGGATGAAAGGCATTCCGGCTTCGAGGCGGCGGTCGGTGGGGAAGAACTGCAGCGGCACACGGAAGTTCACGAACGCCGTGCGGTCCCCGAACCATGCGAACGGCAGATGGAACCAGTCCCGCACACCCCGCTCGCCCAGCCAGCGACGCTGCATCCGTGCCGCCTCGCGCTCGGTCACGCCGGGCCTCAGCTGGGCCGCGACCGCTTCGGCGCACTCGTACGCGAGCGTCTGGACCTGCCGGAAACCCCGCAGCTGCGCGGTGAGTCCGCCGTTCGGTGCCGAGGTCGTGTCACGCACTGCCCTCACCCGTCCTCGTCGACTACGGTCCGTGTTCGTCATGTGACATCAATGAATGTGACAGTGATCGGCGGCTGCGTCAATGGGGGTAGGGCGGCGGCCGTGGAGAACCGACGAGGACGGGACGCCCGGACCGTGGGCGGGAACGACGACATGCGGCGTCGGGCACGAAACCGCGCCCCCCGGGCACGTAACGGCCACCCCGGCCGTTCACCATTTGACGGCCACTGCCACGGGGCACGTCCCGTCCGGCCGGTTCGACCTCAGGGGGACCCCTGGGGGACCCGGCGGTGGATGCCCCCTACGGGCCCGTACGACTCGAGGGTGATGCGGAGACAGCTCTGCGGGGTGACGACGGCGTCGGCCCGTGGTCCTAATGTCTAGATCGTGACTGTGATCGCGACCGAAAGCCTGAGCAAGCGGTTCCCGAGGGTGACCGCTCTTGACCGGCTCTCCGTGGACATCGGACCCGGTGTGACGGGACTCGTCGGTGCCAATGGCGCCGGCAAGTCCACACTGATCAAAATCCTGCTGGGCCTGTCCCCCGCCTCGGAGGGCCGTGCCGAGGTGCTCGGGCTGGACGTCGCCACCAAGGGCGGCACCATCCGCGAGCGCGTGGGGTACATGCCGGAGCACGACTGCCTGCCGCCCGACGTCTCGGCCACCGAGTTCGTCGTGCACATGGCCCGCATGTCCGGACTCCCTCCGACGGCCGCGCGCGAGCGCACCGCGGACACCCTGCGCCACGTCGGCCTCTACGAGGAGCGGTATCGGCCCATAGGCGGTTACTCCACGGGCATGAAACAGCGGGTGAAGCTCGCCCAGGCCCTGGTCCACGACCCGCAGCTGGTCTTCCTGGACGAGCCGACCAACGGCCTGGACCCGGTCGGCCGGGACGAGATGCTCGGCCTGATCCGCCGCATCCACACCGACTTCGGCATCTCGGTGCTCGTCACCTCGCACCTGCTCGGCGAACTGGAGCGCACCTGCGACCACGTCGTCGTGGTCGACGGCGGCAAGCTTCTGCGGTCCAGCTCCACCAGGGACTTCACCCAGAGCACGGCGACCCTCGCGATCGAGGTCACCGACAGCGACGAGCATCCCGACGGCACCGATGCCCTGCGCGAGGCGCTCCACGCGCGCGGGGTGACCGTGTCCGAAGGAAGCGGCCTTCCCGGCGCCGGGCACATCCTGCTGATCACCGCCCAGGGCGACGAGACCTACGACCTGGTCCGCGACGCCGTCGCCGACCTGGGTCTCGGCCTCGTCCGCATGGAGCAGCGCAGGCACCAGATCGCCGAGGTCTTCCAGGACAACGACGAGCAGACGGGCACCCGCAACGCCCAGGACGCAGGGAAGGAGGCGGTCGGCCATGGCGGTTGAGCAGCACGGTGCGCAAGCACCGGCCCTCGCCGGTGGACAGCCCGCCGGCACGGGCGAGCAGAGCCGCATCCACAACATCGGATACCGCTCGTACGACGGTCCGCGCCTCGGCCGCGCCTACGCCCGCCGTTCGCTGTACTCGCAGTCCCTGCGCGGGGCCTACGGACTGGGCCGCTCGGCCAAGTCCAAGGTGCTGCCGATGCTGCTGTTCGCGGTGATGTGCGTGCCGGCGGCCATCATGGTGGCGGTGGCCATCGCCACCCAGTCCCAGGGCCTGCCCATCAAGGACCTGCCCGTCAAGTACACGGAGTACGCGGTCATCATGCAGGCCGTCATCGGCCTGTACGTCGCCTCCCAGGCACCTCAGGCCGTCTCGCGCGACCTGCGCTTCAAGACCGTCCCGCTGTACTTCTCGCGCCCGATCGAGACCGCCGACTACGTCCGCGCGAAGTTCGCGGCGCTGACCTCGGCGCTCTTCATCCTGACCGCGGTGCCCCTGCTCGTGCTCTATGTGGGCGCGCTGCTGGCCGAGTTCGACTTCACCGACCAGACCAAGGGACTGGCACAGGGACTGGTGGCCGTGGCACTGCTGTCGCTCCTCTTCGCCGGCATCGGCCTGGTGATCTCGGCGGTCACCCCGCGCCGCGGCTTCGGTATCGCGGCCGTCATCGCCGTCCTGACCATCTCCTACGGGGCCGTGTCCGTCATCCAGGCCATCGCCGACGAGCAGAACAGCTCGGACATGGTGCCCTGGCTCGGCTTCTTCTCGCCCATCACCCTGATCGACGGCGTACAGACCGCCTTCCTGGGCGCCACCTCCGCCTTCCCCGGCGGGCACGGGCCCTCCACCGGGCAGGGAGTCCTCTATCTCCTCGTCGTCCTGGGTCTCATCGCCGGCTGCTACGGCCTGCTGATGCGCCGCTACCGAAAGGTCGGGCTGTGACCACCCTCAACATCGACCACGTCTCACGCTGGTTCGGCAACGTGGTGGCGGTCAACGACGTCACGATGACGATCGGCCCCGGTGTCACCGGCCTGCTCGGTCCGAACGGCGCCGGCAAGTCCACCCTCATCAACATGATGGGCGGCTTCCTCGCCCCCTCCACGGGCTCCGTCACCCTCGACGGGACGCCGGTGTGGCGCAATGAGCAGATCTACAAGCACATCGGCATCGTCCCCGAGCGCGAGGCGATGTACGACTTCCTCACCGGCCGCGAATTCGTCGTCGCCAACGCCGAGTTGCACGGTCTGGGGGCCAAGGCCGCCCAGCGGGCGCTCGCCACGGTGGAGATGGAGTACGCGCAGGACCGCAAGATCTCGACCTACTCCAAGGGCATGCGCCAGCGCGTGAAGATGGCGTCCGCACTGGTCCACGAGCCGTCCCTGCTCCTGCTGGACGAGCCGTTCAACGGCATGGACCCCCGCCAGCGCATGCAGCTCATGGATCTGCTGCGGCGCATGGGCGACGAGGGACGCACGGTGCTGTTCTCGTCGCACATCCTCGAAGAGGTCGAGCAGTTGGCGGCCCATATCGAGGTGATCGTCGCCGGGCGGCACGCGGCGAGCGGTGACTTCCGGCGCATCCGCCGTCTGATGACCGACCGCCCGCACCGCTACCTGGTGCGCTCCAGCGACGACCGTGCGCTGGCCGCCGCACTGATCGCCGATCCGTCGACCGCCGGGATCGAAGTGGACCTGGCCGAGGGTGCGTTGCGTATCCAGGCCGTCGACTTCGGCAGGTTCACGACGCTGTTGCCGAGGGTGGCCCGGGACCACGGCATCCGTCTGCTCACGGTGTCGCCGTCGGACGAGTCGCTCGAGTCCGTCTTCTCGTATCTCGTCGCGGCGTAGGAGGCCGAAGATGTACGACCCCACAGTCGCCCGGCTCACCTACCGGGCTCTGCTCGGCCGCCGTCGGGCCCTCATCCTCAGCGCGCTTCCCGCCCTGCTGATCGTGCTCTCGGTGGCCGTACGCGGCCTGAGCGGAGCCGACGACCAGGTGGCAGCGGACCTGCTCGGCGGGTTCGCCCTCGCCACGATGGTGCCGATCATCGGCGTCATCGCCGGGACCGGTGCGATCGGACCGGAGATCGACGACGGCTCCGTGGTGTACCTGCTGGCGAAGCCGGTGAAGCGCCCGACGATCATCTTCACCAAGCTGATCGTGGCCATCGCCGTGACCATGGTGTTCTCGGCCGTCCCGACGCTCGTCGCGGGCCTGATCCTGAACGGCAACGGACAACAGATCGCGGTCGCCTACACGGTGGCGGCGCTGGTCGCCTCGATCGCGTACGCGGCGATGTTCCTGCTGCTGGGTACGGTCACCCGGCACGCGGTCGTCTTCGGGCTGGTGTACGCACTCGTCTGGGAGACGCTCTTCGGATCCCTGGTGGAGGGCGCCCGCACGCTCAGCGTTCAGCAGTGGGCACTCGCCGTCGCCCAGAAGGTCACCGACGGCGGCCCGGTGACGTCCGATGTGGGCCTGCCGACCGCGGTGGTTCTGCTGACGGTGGTCACGGCGGGAGCGACCTGGTACGCGGGACAGAAGCTGCGGACACTGAAGCTGGCCGGCGAGGAGTGACGGCGCCCTCCGGGGCGCTTCGCCCCGGAGGCCCGCCTCTCTGATCTTGACCGGGGCTTCACGCTCGTCCGGGCAGACTGGGCGAGGGGAGACACGGGGCATGCGCGGCCGGAAGGGGCGGCCCGGAGGCAGGAGGCACGGGGATGGCAACAGAGGTGGCGCCCGAGGGCGGCGACGCACCGAGGACGACGACCGACGGCGCGGGCGAGGACCGCGCGGGCTTCTCGTCCGCAGGGAGATCCGAAGGCGGAGCCCCGGCGGGTGCGGGGCAGGGCGCGTGGGACGACGTCGTGCTGGACGCGGACTTCGTACGGGACGCCGAGACCGCCGAGCCGTCGGCGCGGGCCCGGATGCTTGCGGCGCGTTGGCGGCAGGAGGCACCTGATCCCCAGCCCTGGCGTTCGGACGAGCCGCCCGCCGGATGGTTCTTCAGCAAGGCGCGACGTCGTAGGTGGCGCCGACGGTGACCGGCCCCGCGGGCGGCGGCCCGGGCGAAGGATATTCGGTGGCGGACAACTCGGCTGCCGGGCAGAGTGGTTGATGTCGAGGTCGCCGGATCGAGCCGGCGTCACGTTCTGGGAGAGGAGCCCGGCGATGCTGTCCTTCAGGCGCAGTACGTCGAGTTCCCGGCAGGGCAACCCACGGCGGGTTCCGGAGTAGTTACCCCTCCGTCGAGTCCGCGCCCCCAGCGGGGGGTTGCCCGGGGCGGCCGCTTCGAGCGCGCGAATCGCTTCGCGCGGGCCGCCCACCCGGAGGATTGGCCGAGTGGTAAGGCACCGGCTTGCTAAGCCGTGGTCGGGTTCTGCCCGCGCACGTTCGATCCGTGCATCCTCCGCCGTTTCGCTGTCGCTGTGACCTGGCCGTACTGCTGGGTCGGGGTCTATGGGCCGGGCACTCCGACCGAGCTGGGGCCAGGGTGCGCGCGGGCGGGCTCGTGGCGCCACAGCAGGGAGCGCGCCGGTGCAGCCCGCTGGTGCCACCGCGCAGAGACACTGCCGGCTCCGGCAGCCGCGTCCGACCGGAAGGCTCGCCAGCCACCGCCACCGCGTCCGACCGGAGGGCCGGCCCGCACCGCCACCGTGTACATGCGGCCCCCGGAAGTGTCGGCCACGTCCCGCGGCACGCGCTCGCTTCGTCGTCCGCTGCCGCGCGGTCTCACCCGGTGTGCGCTCCAGCGGCTACCGGCCGGCCGGTGGCCCTTCGACCTGCCGGCGCGCTCGTGACTCTCAGGGCGAGCGCACCCCGTTCCCCTGTACGGCGGTGACGCCCTTGCTGCCGGCCCGCGTCTGCGGTGTTTCCCGCGGGGCACGGTGGCTAGCCGAGCAGTCGGTCCAGTACCTCGGCGATGCCGTCGTCGTCGTTGGACGCGGTCACCTCGTCGGCGACGGCCTTGAGATCGGCGTGGGCGTTGGCCATGGCCACGCCGTGGGCGGACCAGGTGAACATGGGGATGTCGTTCGGCATGTCGCCGAAGGCGATGGTGTCGGTGCGCTTCGCGCCGAGGCGGCGGGCGGCGAGGGAGAGACCGGTGGCCTTGGTGAGGCCGAGAGGGAGGAGTTCGAGGATGCCCTCGCCGGCCATGGCGACCGTGACGAAGCCGCCGGCGGCCTGGCGGGAGGCTTCGGCGAGCTCGTCGGTGGTCAGGGTGGGGTGCTGTATGTAGATCTTGTTCAGCGGGGCCGCCCAGAGGTCGGACACGTCCGTGAGCGGGGTGGTGGGGAGGGAACCGTGCAGGGCGTAACCGGGCCCGACGAGTACCTCGCCTTCCAGTCCCGCCCGGCCGGCCGCCAGGTGCAGAGGGCCGACCGCCGCCTCGATCTTGGCGAGGGCCACGGCCGCGAGCTGCCGGTCCAGGGTGACGGCCGTGAGCAGTCGGTGCTCTCCGGCGTCGTAGACCTGGGCGCCCTGGCCGCAGACGGCCAGGCCGGTGTAGCCGAGGTCGTCGAGGACGTGGCGGGTCCACGGGACGGCCCAGCCCGTCACGACGATGTGGGCGGCGCCCGCGTCGGTGGCCGCGGTGAGCGCCTCACGGGTGCGTCGGGAGATGGAGTCGTCGGAGCGCAGGAGCGTTCCGTCGAGGTCGGTGGCGATCAGCTTGTACGGGAAGCCCGAGGGCCGCACGGAAGGTGTGCGGACCTCGGGCGCCTCGGTCGTTCCGGACGCCGCGGTCGTCCCGGAGTCCGTGATACCCCCGGCGGCAGCCGCCTCGTTCACTTGGCCACCGGCTCCAGCACCTCGCGGCCGCCCAGGTACGGACGCAGGACCTCGGGGACGCGGACGGAGCCGTCGGCCTGCTGGTGGTTCTCCAGGATGGCCACGATCGTGCGCGGGACGGCGCAGAGCGTGCCGTTGAGCGTGGCCAGCGGCTTGACCTGCTTGCCGTCACGGACACGGATCTGCAGACGGCGCGACTGGAACTCGGTGCAGTCGGAGGTCGAGGTCAGCTCGCGGTACTTGCCCTGGGTCGGGATCCACGCCTCGCAGTCGAACTTGCGCGAGGCCGAGGAGCCCAGGTCGGCGGAGGCGACGTCGATGACGCGGAAGGGCAGTTCCAGCGACGTCAGCCACTGCTTCTCCCAGTCCAGCAGACGCTGGTGCTCGGCCTGGGAGTCCTCCGGCGCGACGTACGAGAACATCTCGACCTTGTCGAACTGGTGGACGCGGAAGATGCCCCGGGTGTCCTTGCCGTGCGAACCGGCCTCGCGGCGGAAGCAGGGGGAGAAACCGGCGTAGCGCAGGGGGAGGCGGTCGGCGTCGATGATCTCGTCCATGTGGTACGCCGCCAGCGCGACCTCGGAGGTGCCGACCAGGTAGAGGTCGTCCCTGTCGAGGTGGTACACGTCCTGGGCGGCCTGGCCGAGGAAGCCGGTGCCTGCCATCGACTGCGGGCGGACCAGCGCCGGGGTCAGCATCGGGGTGAAGCCGGCGGCGGTGGCCTGGGCGATCGCCGCGTTGACCAGCGCGAGTTCGAGGAGGGCCCCGACGCCGGTCAGGAAGTAGAAGCGCGAGCCGGAGACCTTGGCTCCGCGCTCGGTGTCGATGGCGCCGAGGATCGTGCCGAGTTCGAGGTGGTCCTTGGGCGCGAAGCCCTCGGCCGTGAAGTCACGGATCTCGCCGTGCGTCTCCAGCGTGACGAAGTCCTCCTCGCCGCCGACGGGAACGTCGGGGTGGACGAGGTTGCCGAGTTGCAGGAGGAGCTCCTGGGTCTCGGTGTCGGCCGCGTCGCGCTCGGCGTCGGCGGCCTTGACGTCGGCCTTGAGTTGTTCCGCGCGCTTGAGCAGCTCGGCCTTCTCCTCGGCGGACGCCTTGGGGATCAGCTTGCCGAGCGACTTCTGCTCGGCGCGGAGCTCGTCGAAGCGGACGCCGGAGGACCTGCGCCGCTCGTCGGCGGACAGGAGGGAGTCGACGAGCGCGACGTCCTCTCCACGGGCGCGCTGGGACGCGCGCACACGGTCGGGGTCCTCACGGAGCAGGCGAAGGTCAATCACCCTCCAAGGCTACCGGTGCGTGGTTCCGGCCCACGAATCGAATTCACCACGTGACCCTTCTATGGGCTTTCGCGTCGAATGTCGAGGGAGGCAGCGGAGGGGAGCCGGTGTCGAGGGAAACCGGGTGCCGGGGACGGTGAACGTCAATGAGGGGAGCGCGGCCCCCTGAAAGAGGGGGCGGTCGCGGTGCCTGGTTGACTCGACTCCCTTGTTCCGAAGGGGACTTGAGGCTGCGCCGTCCACAGCGGGACGCCGTGCCGCAGAGTTATCCACAGGCTGTGTGAAAGATCTGTGGACTACGGGGCGGGCGGTCAGGGGGATCGGGGGCCGACTTGAGGATTCCCGGCTCAAACCGCCTTCACGCCCACTTTCGAGTGGATTCGCGGGTAAATGGGTCGCCCTAAAGGATTGACGGGGGGAAACGCATGGGCGAAGGGTGACCCACGCGGTTGTGGACGCACCACATGCCATCAAGGGGATTTGTCGACTGTGTGGCGATGTGTTGTCGACTTGTCCCCAGGTCGAGAAGCCGCCCTGTGGATAACTTCTGTGGACGAAGAAAATAGGCAGGTAGGACCGGCGGCCGACCCACGCGCAAGGTATCGCCCCGGGAAGAGGCTGCCCCTGGATCTGCCGTCGCGTTCGCGGTCGCCGTCGGTGGGGGTGAGGGGGAAGGTGACGGTCGGGGCGTCCGATGCCCGCCGCTAGAACCGGCCGTCCTGGCAGCGCGCCACCCAGTCCGCCGCCGCCACGAACTCGGCTTCCGAGGTGCCCGGCAGCGTGGGGCGGATCTTCGCGGTCGCGGCGTCCGCGCGCGGGTACGAACCGAGGAAGCGGACCTGGAGGCAGATCCGCTTGAGCCCCATCAGGGCCTCGGCCACCCGGCGGTCGGAGATGTGGCCCTCGGCGTCGATGGCGAAGCAGTAGTTGCCGATGCCCTCGCCGGTGGGGCGGGACTGCAGCAGCATGAGGTTGACGCCGCGGACGGCGAACTCACCGAGGAGGTCGCGCAGCCCGCCGGGGTGGTCGTCGCGCTGCCAGATGACGACGGACGTCTTGTCGGAGCCCGTCGGTGCGGCGGGCCGGGCGGGGCGGCCGACCAGGACGAACCGGGTCTGGGCGTTCTCCGCGTCGTGGATCTCGGTCTGCAGCGCCTCCAGGCCGTACCGCGCGGCCGCGAACTCGCCGGCGAAGGCGGCGTCGTAACGGCCCTCCTGGACGAGGCGGGCGCCGTCGGCGTTCGAGGCGGCGGATTCCCAGACGACGTCCGGGGAGAGGTTGGCCTTCATCCAGTTGCGGACCTGCGGCTGGGCGGCCGGATGCGCGGTGACGGTCTTGATCTCCGACAGCTTGGTGCCCGGCCGGACCAGCAGGGCGAACGTGATCGAGAGGAGCACCTCGCGGTAGATCATCAGCGGAGCGCCGGCGACCAGCTCGTCGAGGGTGGTGGTGATGCCGCCCTCGACGGAGTTCTCGATCGGGACGAACGCTGCCTCGGCCTCGCCGTTGCGGACGGCGTCGAGCGCCGCTGGGACGGACACCATCGGGACGAGCTCGCGGGTCGCGGCCTCCGGCAGCGTGCGCAGGGCGACCTCGGTGAAGGTGCCCTCGGGGCCGAGGTAGACGTAGCTGGCTGGCATGGGCTCACCCTAATGGGCCTCGCGGGGCCCGGCGCACGCATGCCGTCCCACCACCCCTGCGGGCGACGCGGGGCTCGGGGAGACACCCGTACGCCTGCTGGGGCCGTCGTCGGGCCCCCAGCCGCCGGGTCAGGCCGATCGCGCCCACCGGCCGGGCCACCAGCCTTCGGCCGCGACACCACCCACCGGCCGGATCAGCCCTCCAGCAGTCGCTGCCCCACGTACTCCCCCTCCGCAGCGCCGCCCGGCACCGCGAAGAGGCCGCTCGACTCGTGGCGGATGAACTTCGAGAGGGCGTCGCCGCGGTCGAGTTTGCGCTGGACGGTGACGAAGCCGCGGAGGGGATCCGCCTGCCAGCAGACGAAGAGAAGGCCGGCGTCGGGGACACCCTTCGCGTCGATGCCGTCGTGGAAGGAGAACGGGCGGCGGAGCATGGCCGCGCCGCCGTTCTGGTCGGGGCGGCTGATGCGGGCGTGCGCGTTGATCGGCACGAGCAGATTGCCCTGGGCGTCGGTCTTCTCCAGGTCCATCGCAGTCGTCTCGGTCGCCTTCTCACCGCCGCTCAGGGGTGCGCCGTCGGACTTGCGCCGCCCGATGACCTCCTCCTGCGCCTTGACCGAGAGCTGTTCCCAGTCGTCGAGGAGCATGCGGATACGGCGTACGACGGCGTAGGAGCCGTTCGCCATCCACGCCGGATCGCCGGAGGTGGACGGGGAGGCGGACGCGGGCACGAAGATCCGCTCGTCGAAGTCGGACTCGGCCGGCTTCGGGTTGCGGGTGCCGTCGATCTGGCCCATCAGGTTGCGTGCCGTCATGGGGTGGGCCGTGGCGCCCGGCGAACGGTTGAAGCCGTTCATCTGCCAGCGCACCCGGGCCGCGCCGCCCGCGTCCTTCTGGATCGCGCGCAGGGCGTGGAAGGCGACGAGTGCGTCGTCGGCCCCGATCTGTACCCACAGGTCGCCGTTGCTGCGTGCCTTGTCGAGCTGGTCCGAGGAGAAGTCGGGCAGCGGGTCCAGGGACTCCGGGCGTTGCTTCTCCAGACCGGTACGGGCGAAGAAGCTGTGGCCGAACCCGAAGGTGACCGTCAGCGACGACGGTCCCGCGTCACGGGCGATATCGGTGTCGTCCTGCGCCGCGGGCTTGCCCGCCATCAGCCGCCGGGCCGTGTCCGACCAGCGGCGCAGCAGAGCGGCCGCCTCCTTGCGCCCCGCCCCGGCGGTCAGGTCGAACGCGATGAGGTGGCCACGGGCCTGAAGGGGCGTGGTGATCCCCGGCTGATGTTTCACGTGAAACCTCTCCTCCCCCGCGCCGAGGGAGGAGAGCGGCGTGACCTTCTCGCCCGGGGCTGAGGAGGACGAGGAGGACCCGGCCGCATAGCCGGCGGCGCCGCCTGCCGTGCCCAGCGCGAGTCCGGTCGCGCCGGCGGTACCCAGCAGCAGTCGACGCGAGATGGCGCCGCCGGCCGCGCGCCCGGCACCGGCCACGTGCCCGGTGCCGGTGCCGTCACCGGCGCCGGCCCGGGCCGTACTCCCGTCACCGCCGCGCCCGCCGTCCGGCGTGACGGCGTCGCCTTCGACAAGGTCCTGGTCAGCCATGGTGTGTTTCAGCCGATCTTCGCGTTCTTGCTGACGGTCACCTGGTCGATCTCAGATGTCCGTACGGTGATCTCGATGTTCCAGTCGCCCGCCATGGGGATCTGCACGCCGTTCGCCGTCCAGTGACCGGTGGTGACGCGCTCGGGGACGACGGGCAGGGGGCCGATCTCCTTGGCCTTCAGGGTGAAGGCCACCTTCACTTCCGGGACGTCGAAGGGTGTGCCGTCCGGGCCCTGGACGTAGACGTGCATCTCGTTGGCGCCCACGCGTGCGGGGTCGATCTGCAGCCGGGCCACTCCCTTGCCGTTCTTGCCGCCCGTGTCGAACGACATGTCCAGCGCCAGGGCTCCCGACGTCTCGTTCTCCTGCCGCACGGCGGCGTTGGCCGCCTTGGCCTCCTCCACGGTGCGGCCGGGTTCCGCGGCGGTCAGCGCCGTCGTGACGGCGAGCAGGACGACGGCGACGCCCGCCTCCGCCAGTACCGACCGGCGCAGCCCCCTGCGGCCGGGATCGGCGTTCCGCAGGCGCTTCTCGCGCGTGCTCGCCACCGCCGCCCGCTGCCGGGCGAGCTGGGCGGCCCGCTCGGGCCCCTCGTCCGACCCCTCGTCGGCGGCTTCTCCGGAACCACCGCCGGTGCTCCCCGCGGATCCATCGGCGGCGCGCATCGCCACGGCGGCCTCGGAGGCATCCGTCTCCGCCGCCTCCGGTGCTTCCGCCAGCTGTGCGGTCCACCGGCGGGAGATCCACGCGATCCCGACCAGCACGGCGACCAGGCCGATCTTCACGAGCAGCAACTGCCCGTACGAGGTGCCAGTCAGCGCGGACCAGGTGCCGACCTGGCGCCACGACTGGTAGACGCCGGTCGCGGTCAGGACGAGCACGCTCGCGAAGGCGACCCGTGAGAACCGTCGTACGGCCTCGGTCTCGATCTGCGCGTCCGCCGGTGCCCGGAAAAGTGCCACGAGCAGGGTCGCCAGACCGCCCAGCCAGGCGGCGACCGCCAGCAGGTGCAGGATGTCGACGGGCATTGAGATGCCGGTCTGGATGCCCGTCGATGCATGCTCGGCCATCGCCCAGCTCGCGGCGAGACCGGTGGAGACCACGCCTCCGCCGATGGCCAGCCCGAGGGTGAGGTCCCGCCGGAAGGAGCCCTCGTCGGCACCTTCGTCCTCGCCGTCGTCCCCGCCTTCGGCCTCGCCCTCTTCGACCTGCTCGCCCTCTTCGACCTGCTCGGCCTCCTCGTCCCGTCGTGCGTACGCGCCGAACAGCACCGCGATGAACAGGGCCGCCGCGGCGAGCAGCAGCAGGCGGGAGACGAGGGCGGCGCCCGTCTTCGTCTGGAGTACCTGGCTCAGGAGGCCGAGGTCGAAGACGTCGCCCGGCTTGCCGGAGCCGGTGTACGAGCCGCGCAGCATCAGCATGGCGAGGGTGGCGGTGGTCAGGGTGAGCCAGCCGGTGACCACGAGCCGCTGCACGGGCCGTACGCCGGCACCGCGCTGCCAGCAGGCCAGCACGAAGGCCGCCCCGCCGACCAGCACGATGAAACCGGCGTACGACAGGTAGCGCGCGAACCCGTACAGACCGCCGACGACCCCGCCGCCGGCCTGCTGCTCGGGTACCGCGACCGTCGTCTTGGAGGGTGCCCCCACGGAGAAGGTGAAGGCTCCGGAGACGGGGTGGCTGTCCGCCGAGACGACCTGGTAGGTGACGGTGAAGGTGCCGTTCGGCAGGCCCGAGTGCAGACCGACCGAGTAGCTGTTGCCGCCCAGTTCGGTGACCTTGCCGGTGTCGGCCTCCTTGCCCTTGGGGTCGTACACGCGCACCGCGCCGTCGGACATCGCGACCTGCTCGGAGAAGGTGAGCGACACCTGGTCGGGCGCGTCCTGGACCACCGACCCCTGCTGAGGGTCGCTGCCGGTCAGCGCGGCGTGCGCGGAGACGGGCACGGCGCCGGCGAGCAGCACCCCGACAGCGGCGAACAACAGCAACAGCAACGGCCTCAACCGGCTCACCGTGCTCCCTCCCTCAGCGCCCGCTGGTCGGCTGGTACGTCGCCGACTTCACGGGCATCTCGACCGTGATGGCCTTGGACTTGGTGAAGTGCAACCGCAGGGACACCGTCTCGCCCTCCTTCGGCTTGCGCTTCAGGTTCTCGAACATCAGATGGTTTCCGCCGCTCTTGAGCACGAGTTCGCCCTCGGCGGGGACCTTCAGGCCCGTGACCTCCTGCATCGACTGCCCGGTGGTCTCGTGCACGGTGACGTCGCGGGCGATGTCGCTGGTGACGGAGGTCAGCTCGTCCGCCTTGCCGCCGTCGTTCTCGATGACGAGATAGCCGGCGGCCAGGGAGTCCGTGACGGGCTGAGGCATGTAGGCGGACTTCACGGACAGCCTCGCGGCGGCGGTGGAGTCGCCGTCGGAACCGCACCCGGCGAGGACGAGTGCGGCGGTGGTGACCAGGACGGGGCCGGCGAGCCGTGGCCTCACGGGTTCTCGCCCTTGAGCAGCTTCGGCAGGTCCTTCTCGTAGTCCTGCACGGTGGCGTCCTCGTCGTACAGCACGTAGCCCGCGTCGGTCTTCGGCGAGAACGCGATGACCTGGGTGCCGTGCTCGGAGACGATCTTGCCGTTCTTCTTGGTGGGCGGGTTGATCGAGATGCCGAGGCGGAGGGCGCCCTGCTGGATGTCGTCGAAGTCGCCGGTCAGGCCGACGATCTCGGGGTCGATGCCCTTGAGCCACTTGCCGAGTTCCGCCGGGGTGTCCCGTTCGGGGTCGGTGGTGACGAAGACCAGCCGGAGGTTCGCCAGCTCGGACTTCGAGACCTTCTTCGCCACCTCCTTCTTCGCGACCGCCAGGTTGTTCATGGTCAGCGGGCAGACGTCGGGGCAGTTGGTGTACCCGAAGTAGATCAGTGTCGGCTTGCCCGCGGTCTCCTTACGGAGGTCGTACGGCTTGCCGTGGGTGTCGGTGAGGAGCAGGTCCGGCTTGGTGAACGGCTGGTCGAGGACCGTGGAGTGCCTCTGGGGGCCGGTGTCGGAGACCTCGGCGACCGAGGTCGTGGAGGCGCCGCCCGTGCCGCAGGCCGAGAGGCCGAGGACGGCCGCGACCAGGAGGGCGCCGGCCGCGAACCCCTTCTTCTTCGTGTTCGTGCGCATGGAGGATGTCCAGTCGGTTCGAGCCCCGGCGCGCACGGGGACGTGCCCGTGCGCGCCGGGGGGGAAGGGCCGGGGAGCCGGAGACTCAGGCGTTCGTGCGCCGGCGGCCGGCCAGGACGCCGTAGGCGACACCCGCGGCGCCGACGACGATGCCGACGACGCCGAGGACACGGGCAGTGGTGTCGTTCGTGGCGGCGGGCTCGGCGGCGGTCTCCTTGGACGCGGCCTTGGCGTCGTCGGCGTCCTCGGACTCGTCGGAGGCGGTGGAGGCGGACGAGCCGTGGTGGTCTCCGGTGGCGGCCGACAGCGCGAGCACGGGCGCCGGGTTGTCGGGCTCCTCCTCGCCGTCCTTGGGCACCTCGATCCAGCGGACGACCTCCTTGTTGGAGTACGTCTGGATCGCCTTGAAGACCAGTTCGTCGGTGTTCTCGGGGAGCTGGCCGATGGAGACCGGGAACTTCTGGAAGAAGCCGGCCTTGATGCCGGCTCCGTCGGCGGTCCACGTGATCTTGGAGACGGCCTCGTCGATCTGTTCGCCGTGCAGTTCGAGGGGCTTGTCGAGCTTGGCCTTGGTGACCTTGATCTTCCAGCCCGGGATGGCCTCCGGCTGGGCCGAGGCGAGCGGGTGGTCGGTCGGGAAGTTCACCTCGAGCTTGGTGGTCGTGGCGTCGTCGCGCTCGTTGGGGACCTTGAAGTTGACGGTCGCGTATCCGCCCTTGGCCGCGGTGCCTTCCGCCGCGACGCTGACGTGCGCGAACGCGGGGCCGGACAGGAGCAGGACGGCGGAACCGGCGAGGGCGCCGACGGCGGCGACACGAGAAGCCTTCATGACTGGTGACACTCCACAGTGAGTGAGGAAGAGGAGAGGACGAGGGGTGCGCGTGCCGTGGACGGCGGCCGGGACCGAGCCCGGGGCCGTGGCGGATGCGCGCGTGCGTCGACGCCGTACGACGGACTCCCTCTCCGGTGTGGAGTGAGCGGGCGTCGGGTCAGGCGGCGAGGGCGCAGGAGGGTGCAGCGGGCGGGGGGCCGCGCCGGACGAGCGTGTGCTGGAGGGCGGTCGTCCGCAGGGTCGCGGGCGCCACGAACCCGGCGCGCGGGGCGCGGGGAGCGGCCTCGGGGGCACTCGGCAGCCCGGCCCGCAGGACCCGCGCCAGCGCGAGCGCGCCGCGCAGGGACCGTACGAGCGGCTCCTGGGCCGACAGGCGGGCCAGGCGCAGCAGCGCCAGGTCGCCGTGGCGGAGCAGCCAGCCGGCGGCGACCGCCGCGAGCGCGTGGCCGAGCATCATGGGCAGCGACGGCAGCAGGGTGGCGGAGGAGCCGGTCGCGGTCGTCATGGTGTCCGCGGGCATGTGCCCCGCGTGCGCGCCGCCGACTCCGGCGTCGACCAGGATCCGCTGTGCCTGGGCGGGGCTCAGGGCCGCCGCGGTCGTGCCGCACACGAAGCGGGCGGCGCGCTCCACGAGGGCAGCGTCCATGGCCTCCGCGGTGCGTGAGGCGGCGGCCGGGCCGTGCTGGCCCAGTCCGAACAGACTGTGCAGCAGGGTCTGGCCCACCGCCAGCGTCGCCGCGATGCCCGGCAGGGAGCGTTCCCGTCCGGCCAGGGCGGCCGCGACGGAGAAGACGCCGACGAAACCCACGCCCAGGGTCCACAGCGGGATCGCCGCGCACGAGGCGAGCGCGTGGCCGGCCGCGGCCAGCGCGACACAGACCGCGGCGAACACCGCGGCCCGAAGGACCCGGAGGTCACCTCCGGCGCGCGCGGGGCGCGGCGTGGTCGGCCGCTGGGGGCGGGGGGCAGTCATGGCGGGCCCATCATCGCACCGGGGCGCTCCGCTGGGTTCGGCGGGTTCATGGCGGGAGGTACGGGGGTGAGGGGGGCGGTGTTCATGTGGGGGCGTGGTCGGTGGTGGGGCGGGTTGGGTGTGGGGTTGGTCGGCGGTCGGGCGGGCTGGTGTGTGGGGGTTGCTCGGCGGTCGGGCGGGCTCGGTTGGTCGGTGGTCGGGCGCGCTGCGTGAGGGGGGCGGCGGGCGGGTGGTCGGCGGGTGCGGGTCGGGTGGGGCTGGTCGCGCAGTTCCCCGCGCCCCTGGGGGGTTGGGTTGTCCGGTGGCCTTGGAAGGTGCCCGGCGGCCACGGCAGGGCTCGCGTCCCTGGGACAGTGCCGCCTCCGTGCCCCTGACATGCCAAGCCTTCCGGCAGCGGAGAGCCAAGGCCTCCCGGCGCCCGAGCGCCACGGTCCCCGCGCCGGAGAGCCAAGGCCTCCCGGCGCCCGAGCGCCAAGCCTCCGGCGTCCGAGTACCAAGCTCCCGGCATCGGAGTGCCCAGCCTCCCGGCACCAGAGCACTTAGAGGTCCTAACAAAGGCGTTGGACGTGTCGGTGGGTGATGAGACAGGTGGCGAGGCCGAGGAAGGCTTCATGGATGTCGTCGCGTCGTTCCCAGCGGATGCGCAGGCGGCGGAAGCCGTGGAGCCAGGAGAGGGTGCGCTCGACGACCCAGCGGAAGATGCCCAGGCCGGAGCCGTGTGGCTGGCCCCGTTCGGCGATCGCGGGCCGGATGCCGCGTTTCCGCAACAGTCGCCGGTACTTGTCATGGTCGTAGCCGCGGTCCGCGAAGAGCATGTCCGGCCGTCTCCGCGGCCGCCCGACCGTGCCGGCCACGGGTGGAATCTTGTCCAGCAGCGGGATCAGCTGAGTGACGTCATTGCGATTGCCGCCGGTCAGCGACACCGCGAGCGGGATGCCCTGCCCGTCGACAAGGACGTGGTGCTTGCTGCCCGGCCGTGCGCGGTCGACCGGGCTGGGACCGCTTTTGGGCCCCGTCGGGCCGCCCGCACGTGGGAGGAGTCGATCACCGCCCTCGACCAGTCCAGCTGCTTCGCCGACCGCAGCTTCTTCAGCAGCACCACGTGCAGCTTCTCCCACACACCGGCCTCGTTCCAGGCGGCCAGGCGCCGCCAGCAGGTCATGCCCGAGCCGAAGCCCAGCTCCTGGGGCAGGTACTCCCACTGGATGCCCGTGTGCAGCACAAACAGGATCCCGCACAGGGCCTGTCGGTCCGGCACCCGCGGCCGGCCCGCCACCAGCTTCGGCCCCGGCTCGGGCAGTAACGGCTCGATGAGCGACCACAGTTCGTCCGACACGATCCACGGCCGCGACTGACGTTTCCCCACGGCCAGACCAACGACCACCCAAGCCGAAAGTCACTTGATCAACAACTTCTGTTAGGACCTCTTAGCCTCCGGCGTCCGAGGGCCAAGCTCCCCGGCACCAGCACCAAGCCTCCGGCGCTCAACCTTTCGGCACCGGAGTGCCCAGCCTCCCGGCGTCCACGTGCCAAGTCTCCGGCGCCGGAGTACCAAGCTCCCGGCGCCCGAGCGCCAAGCTCCCGGCCCGGCCCCGGAGAACCAAGCCTCCTTGGCGGCCGCAATTCAAGCCTCCCGGCGCCGGAGTACCAAGTCTCCCGGCGCCCGAGCACCAAGCCTTCCCGCGTCGGCGCCAAGTGCCCCGGCCCGGCCCCGGAGAACCGAGCCTCCTTGGCGGCCGCGATCCAAGCCTCCCGGCACCAGAGAGCCGATCTTCCCGGCGCCGGAGATCCAAGGGCTCCCGCCACCAGAGCACCAAGGGCTCCCGCCACCAGAGCACCAAGGGCTCCCGGCACCAGAGATCCAAGGGCTCCCGGCACCAGAGCACCAAGCACTCCGTACACGCCGAGCCATGGCCTGGTGTGTGCGGAGTGGCAGGTGATTCGGAAGGGATTCGTCCGCATACACCGGATGTGCGAGGTGCGCATCCGCCGTATGGGCGGACAGACCGCGTCCGGGCGATTGCGCGGTGCTCTCGGCGGCAATACGTAACGGTATGTCGAGCCGCGGCCGGGAGGCTGGAGCATGAGCATCTGGTGGTCACTCCATCTGCGGCGTGAGGCTGCGAGCGTGCCGCTCGCCCGGCGGCTGCTGATCGGCACGATGGAGACGGCGGGTGTCGACCCGGACGTCTCCTACGACCTCTCCGTCGCCCTCAGCGAGGCCTGCGCCAACGCCGTCGAGCACGGCGGCGGGCTCTCGGCCGGCGCCTCCACCGAGGCGTACCGGGTCACCGCCTACCTCGACGGCGAGAAGTGCCGTATCGAGGTCGCGGACTCCGGCCCCGGCTTCCCGCACCGCCCGCCGGTCCGCCCGGTCCAGGCGCACGCCGACGCCGAGAACGGCCGCGGACTGTGTCTCATCCGCGAACTGGCCGACCACGTCCACATCGGCAACAAACCGGATCACGGCGGCGCGGTCGTCAGCTTCGACAAGATCCTGAAGTGGCGCGAGGACGCCCCGCTGGTGGCGGTGTAGCGCACACGCACTCCCCGCGGCCGTCAGATCTGGTGCGGCTCCAGGTCCCGTCCGACGCGCTGCCAGGACCGGACCAGCGTGGTGACCGGATGGGCTCGGCCCAGCAGATGGGTCAGCCGGGCCACCGCCCTCTCCTGAAGCTGTACGGCCTCCTCGCTGCCGGTCTCCCGGAGGGTGACCGCCAGGTTGCCCATGCCGACCAGCACATCGGGATGGTCCGGGCCGAACCGTCGGCGCAGTCCGTCCACGGCCCGGCGCTCCCAGTGCTCGGCCCGGTCGTGCAGCCCGCGGTCCCCGTAGGTGTTGGCCAGGTTGAGGCCGGCGGACAGGACGGACGGGTGGTCGTCCCCGAGGGTGGCGGCCAGACAGTCGCGGGCGTGGCGGCTCAGCTCCTCGGCCGTCTCCGTGTTGCCGAGGGCCCGGTGGTACATGGCGAGGTTGTTGAAGCAGTACATGGTGAACGGGTGCTCGGCGCCGAACGAGTCCCGGTATCCGCCGAGCACCTCCTCGACCTGCCGGACCGCCCGCGCGGGACCGTCCTCGGCGTCCGTGGCGTAGTAGTCCGCGGCGAGGTTGAGCCCGCAGGCGAGGACCTCGGGGATCGTGCTGCCGTAGCGGTCGTGGTAGCGGGCGTACGTCTTCCAGGTCTCCTCCGTGATCCGCAGCGCCTCGGCGGTGCGGCCCGCCTTGCGCAGGGAGACGGCGAGGCTCTTGTCGGCCTGGAGGACCTCCGGCACCCCCGGATTGAACACTTGTTCGAACCCCTCGCGGACCTCGCGCAGGAACTCGGCTGAGGTCCGGTAGTCGCCGAGGTCGCGCAGATCGCGTGCGTGGAGCCCCTTGGTGGCGAGGGTGTACGGGTGCGTGGGGCCCAGCAGCGCGGTGCGGCGGCGGACCGTGTCCTCGTCGAGCCGGCGGGCGGCCTCGCTGTCGCCGGCCAGCCGGAAGTCGATGGCGAGGTTGTTGGCGGCGGACAGGGTCCGCGGATGGTCCTCGCCGAAGACGGCCGCGAAGCCCTGGTGGATCCGGGTGTCCAGCTCCAGGGCCTCCTTGAAGCGGCCCAGCGCCCGGTAGTCGGCGGCGACGCTGCCGGAGGCGATGAGGACGGTCGGATGGGCCTCGCCGAACAGCCTCCGCCTGCCGTCCCTGGTGCTCTCGTCCATGGCGACGGCGGCCTGGTAGTCGCCCTGGGCCCGCAGCACGTTCGCGAGCTGGAACCGCAGGTTGAGGATCTGCTCGTCGTCCCGGTCCCCGAACGCGTCGGTCCACAGCTCGTGCAGCTGGATGGCCTGGGTCCGCGCGGCCTGCAGTTCTCCCCGCCTGTTCAGGTAGCGGACGCGGTCCACCATCAGCTGGCGGGGTTCGTCCTGGGTGCAGGAACGGATGTTCGACGGGGTCAGGTGGGGCCAGATCACCTCCAGACCGGGCCACTGCGCCGGATCGTCCACGGCGCCCTCGCTGGGCCGCGCGGCGGCGAGGATGCGGTGCACCTGGTGCATGGTCTCCAGGTGCCGCTGCTCGTCCAGGCTGTCGCGCACCGCCGCCTGCACCAGCCGGTGCACCTGGATCGAGTTGTCGGCCGAGTCGACCTTGGCGAGCGCGAGGCGGTTCAGGGCCTGGGTGACCCGGCCGAGCATGTAACGCGCCCGCAGGTCACGGTCGTACGGGAGAAGCGCGTCGATCATCGCGTCGCTGCTGATCAGGGACATCGAGATGGGCTCGGCGGCGAAGAAGGCGCACAGTTCGAGGAGCCGGGCGGCGGCCGGTGACTCCTCGCGCAGCCGGGCGATGGAGATGTTCCAGGTGGCGCCCACGGAGGACGGGTACTCGACCGCGTCCACGGCCTCCTGCACGGACAGCACCCGCGTCGACTGCTCCCTCAGCTGCTCGATGTACTCCTCCACCGGGGTGGCCGTCGTCTCCAGCCAGGCCGCCGCGACCTCCACCGCGAGCGGCAGGTCGCCCAGCGCGTCCGCGACCCGGTCCGCGTCGCCCTCACGCAGTCCCGGCACCCGGCGGCACAGGTGCTCCACGCTCTCCTCGCGGGTGAAGACCTCCATCTCCAGGGACTGGACCGCGGTCGAGGCGGGCCGGGCGCGGGTGGTGACCAGGACGTGGCCGTAGACATGGCCGGGCAGCGGCGCGGAGCGTTCCGGGAAGAGGTGCAGCGCCTTGTCCAGGTCGGGGACGTTGTCGAAGATCAGCAGCCAGCGCTCGCACGGGTCCCCCTGCCGCAGCGCCGCCATGGCCGCCTCGGCCGCCTCGGCGACGTCGTCGCCGACGGGCAGGTCCAGCTCCTGGGCGAGCGCGGCCACCTTCGGCAGGACCAGGTCCGGCTGCTCGGCGTCGATCCACCACACGAGGTCGTAGTCCGCCTTGAACCGGTGCGCGTACTCCCGGGCCAGCTGTGACTTGCCCACCCCGCCCAGGCCGTGCAGCACCTGCGGCAGCCGCTGTCCGGAGCGGCCGCTGACCAGGCGCTCCCGCAGCCGGTCCAGGATCGGCGAGCGGCCGGTGAACCACGGGTAGCGGGGCTGGACGTTGGAGATCCGGGTGCCGGTGCGGGGGAAGCGCGCGGTGCCGCCGGGCGGCGCGGGCCGGATGTCCGGGTGGTCGAGGCCGGCCAGCAGCGTGGTGTACGCCCGCTCCTCGTCCAGCCGGGTCAGGTCGATGGCGCCCCGGCCGGAGTGCGGCAGGCTGAGCCGGACGTCGTCGACGCGCACCGCCACCGGCCGGTTCCGGGGTTTGCGCCCCCCGGCGCGCACGGCGCCGTCCCAGGCCCGGCGGGCCCGCCGGGAGTTGAGGAACGCGGGGGAGACCACGGCGAGCAGCCGTTCGGAGTCGTCGTCGGTGTCCGTCTCCTCGGCGCCGGAGCCGTTGCCGGGGCGGCCGTCGCCGCCGGGCAGCCCGTCGGCGTGCTGCGTCAGCTCCCGGACGTCCGTCGGCACCACCTCGAAGCCCGCGCCGCGCAGCACCGACTCCAGCCAGTCCACCCACATCCGGTCCTCGGAGACGTGGTATAGCACCAGCCGGGAGACGGGCAGCGGCCGCCTGCGGGTGTACGCGGCCTTGTACCGGGCCCGTTTCTCCTCGCCGATCACGGGCAGCCGGGTGACCCTGCCCTCGGAGACGACGGCGGTGACCCGTTCGCAGGCGCTCAGCATGGAGTTGGCCGTCTTCGGCGGGTCGCCGAAGGCCGCGAGGATCTCCTCGTAGGCGTAGTACGGCTGGTAGAGGACCTCCATCGACGACCAGTAGTCGGTGAGCCGCTCGCCGTCCAGGCCGGCCGGCAGTCCGGCGAAGCGCTCCCGGGCCAGGGCGCGTCCCGCGTCGAGCTTGTCCTTCTCGCCGAGGTCGATGCGCATGGCGAGGGGCATGATGCGGATGCCCTTGTGGCCGAACCGCTCCCTGACGCTCTGCGCGACGGCCGCGGCGCCCTCGATGCTCTGGCCGCTGAGGGTGTAGCAGACGACCAGGGTGTTGGGCATCTGCACGGTGCAGACGTCGGCGAGGTCGCTGAGACCGGTACGGCTGTCGATCAGCGTGTAGTCGTAGTGGCGCCGCATGTCCGCGCGCATCGCCTCGAAGAACCGGCCCCCGCCGTAACTGGCGTAGAAGAGGTCCCAGTCCATGTTGCCGATCATCGGGTAGTCGTCGTGGCGGCGGCCGGCGGACAGGAAGTCCAGGCTGCCGCCGTCGGGGAACGACCAGTCGAGGGTCAGGGCGTGCGGGCGGACGCGGGCGTACCGACGGTGCCAGTCCGGGGCGCGGCCGGGCAGGTCGCGCAGCGCCTCGCGGCGGTAGTCGCCGATGAGATTGCTCAGCCCGGGGGTCGCCCGGAGCATCGCGGGGTTCAGGAAGGGGTGGAAGAACTTGTGCAGGCCGGGGGCCTCCAGGTCCCAGTCGACGGCCAGGACGCGGTGTCCGCCGGCGGCCAGGATCCACGCCACGTTCGCGAGCGTCATCGTCCGCCCGGTGCCGCCCTTGTACGAGTAGAACGTGATCACCGTGCCGTTGCGGTTCTCCGTCATGGCCGCCGTCCTCCGCCCTGTCCGACCCGCCCTGTCCGACCCGCCTTTTGCCGTGCTCCCGTGCTCCCGTGCTCCCGTGTTTCCGTGCGTCCCCGTGACACCGGCCGCGCTAGCCGCACAGGTCCCCCGGGCCCCGCAGCCGCGGGGGTGCCATGCGGGGTCCCGCCGGCGGATAGGTCCGCGCGTGCGCCTCGTAGGAGGCGACGGCCTGCTTCACGGCCGTCTGCAGTTCGTTGCCGAAGGCGTCCAGGGTGCGGATGCCGCCGTTGAGGGTGCGGTGCCCGCTGCCCTCCGTCATACGGGCGGCCAGGGCCCGCTCGGTGAGCGCCGTCAGTCTCTTCTCCCGGGCCGGACCGGCGTCGTCCTCGCACCTGGGGATCATCACGCTGATCCACGGCCGCTGTTCCTCGCACAGCCGTTCCAGCAACTCCCGGCCCCTGGCGGAGCCCAGCGCCCACCGGTCGAGCAGCAGCAGTCCGGGGGCCCGGGGCGGGCCGGGTCCGAGCAGCCGGTCGGCGTCCTTCTCGAAGTCCCCGATGTTGACCTTGTAGTCCATGGTGCGCACCAGGTCGGCGGCGTGTTCGCCGAGCGGCCTGGCCGATGCCGGGTGGTACGGGTTCCAGTCGCGCGGCAGCGGGCCGTAGCAGTCGGGTTCACGGCCCGGGGGCAGGTCGGAGCGGGTGCACGCCAGGACCGTGATGTCGAACTCCGGGGGGTGGCCCAAGGCGCCGAAGGCGCTGGGCAGCGACTCGTACTCGTCGTACGTCCGCCCCTCGTCCAGCTCGGTCACCCGGGCCACGTGCACGATCTGCTTGGCCAGCCGGTACAGGGCCCGCTCGTACTCGTCCCGCAGGTACCGGAGTTTGGTCAGCCCGTAGAACCCCTCCTCCGCGTAGTCCTGGCCGAAGGACACGTGGTTGAACTGCAGGTCCCTGGCCGCGTACGGCAGTTGCACGGGTTCCACGGGCACCCATAACGCGGGGATGATCGCGTGCTCCCGGGCGGCCCCGCCGCGTGCCCGGTGACTGATCTGGCGCTGGGAGAAGGCCCACCACTCCCGCCCGCACTGTTCGCTGATGAAGTAGCGCGGCGAGTACAGCGGCACGAACACCTTGCAGCGCGCGAGGTTCTCCGACAGTTCGTCCGTCCAGCGGGTGCCGACCGCCATGCCCTGGTCGAGGAACCCGGCCCGTGCGCCGCGCGGCAGATCGGTCATCTGCATGATGTGCGCGCACAGTCCGTCGTACAGCTTCTTCACCCAGACGTTCGGATCGGTGTCACCGGCGTCGTTGCGCGGGGTGTGCGCGTAACTCAGGAAGAAATACGGGCTTCCCCCGCCGCCTGCCACATCTCCTCGCACCCGTGACCCCCGATGCCCGGTGACTTTCCTCAGTGTAGGAAGCGGGCAGGGGCACGTGGAATATGCCGAACGGGCCCAATGCCCCCACCTTGGACGGGAATTGACGGATGCTCGAACACGCGGTCGGAGCAGGAGACACTCCACCCCCCTACGGCAGAACGGTCCGCCGGTGCTCCTGCGCCACCCGCCGGGCCGCACGCCGCGCGTCCGCGCTCACCTCGTCCTCCGCCAGCGCCCGACCCAGCCCCGCGACGAACCGTTCCCCGGTCCTCGTCAGCGCCCCCGACGCCGCGAGGGTGTCCACCGCCTCCGCCGTCTGGTCCCGCCACCGGGAGAACCGGGTCTCGGCCGGGCGCCCGGCTCCGCTCCGCCACCGGGCCAGCCAGAAGTCGACCACGGCGAGATGGGCGTACGTCCCCTGCAGCAGCCCCTCCAAGGGGCGCGGGTCGGGGCGCCAGGGCGCGTAGAACAACTCCTCGCACGCCGGGTCGTACAGATCCGTCAGGTCCAGGACCGCGCCCAGCTTCACATGCTGGAACTCGTGGACGAGGAGCAGCGCCAGGGTCTCCGGCGCGGCGGGCCGCGCGATGGCCACGGCCCCGAAGGCGTCGCGGGCCGCCGAGCTGAGGTCGGCGCCCCCGGAGGAGGGCATCAGCGGGGTGACCACTCGGAGCCCGGCGGCGATCCCCGGTGCGTAGAGGGGCAGTTCGCGGCGGATCCAGGCCCAGGCCCGGGCCAGGCCGTCCCGCCACGCCTCGGCCTCCCCCTCGCCGAGCCGGGGGTGCGCCGGATGCCCGTGGCAGGCCCGCCAGGGGTCGGTGTCCTCCAGGGCCACCGACCAGCCGTCCAGCTCGAACCGCCGGCTCCCCTGCCAGGCCGGTTCCTCCGGCCCGTTGCCGGCCACGGTGTACGTCCGCCCGGCCGCGTGGACCGTGAAGCCGTCGGCGTCCGTGCGCACCACGGCACTCCCGGCGCCCGGTTCCACCGTCAGCGTCCCGAGCGAGGGCAGCCGCAGCAGCCCGTCGCGGACCGGGACGACGACCGCCGCCGGACGCCCGGCGCGCACCGCCGCGGCGGCGGCGATCTCCGCGATGCCGCGGACGGCCGTCGCGGCCGGCTCCGGACCGGCGCCGAGGGAGCCGAGCGCCCAGGGCCGTACGTAGGGGTGGGCGAGGACCGTGTCCACGGCCTCGGGTGCTTCGCCGTCGAGGGCGGCCAGGGTGTCCCACGCCTCCTCCGCGCCCTCGGTGTCCTCGGCCGCCGGTGCGTGTGCCGACGCGTGCCGTACGCGGCCCAGCAGTTCGCGGCCCAGGGCCAGCTGGTGACGGGCCAGCAGGTCCACGGTCGTGTCCGTGCCGCCGCCCGCGGCCAGCTCGTCCAGGACGGCCTCGCCGAGCACGGGTGGTGCGCACTGGTCGCTCATGTGACGGTCCCGGAGGTCGGTGATGAGGGACAGCAGGTCGGAGCAGTACACGGAGGGGTTGCGGAACCCGCTGCCGTCGGCCCGGTAGCGATGGGCGTAGAGGCCGCCGCCGCACGAGCGCACCACCGGGCAGGAACGGCATTGCTCCGCCAGCCCGTCGAGGCCCTGCTGCCGGGCCACGATCCCGGGATGCGCGGCGACCTCGTCCAGGGTGTGGGAGAACACGTCCAGGCCGGTCGCGGGGGCCCCGTCGTGGGCGGTCTTCAGGGAGTCGGCCTGTTCGAAGGTCCCGTCGGTCTCGATCACGGCGAGGTCGGCCGGGTCCAGGCCCAGCGACTCGGTGAGGCTGCTCCCGCCGCGCAGGGTCCGCAGGACCGAGTCGAAGACCCGGACCTCCATGGTCCGTCCGGTCGCGGTCCAGCGGTCGTGGACGGCCAGCAGCCAGCGCGCGTACGCGGTTCCGTCGACGTCGTCCGCGGGCCGCGGCGGAGGGTCCTCCCAGGTGGCGTGCGGGAGCAGGAAGTCGACGCGGGGCGGGGCGAGTTCGGCGAGCGCGTCGTGGACGGCGACCGGGTCGTTGCGCAGGTCGACGGTGCAGAGGATGCCGGCGAAGAGGTGCCGGTGGCGGGGCCGGCCGAGGAGTTCGACGGCCCGGAGGACCCGGTCGTGGCTGCTGCGGCCGTCGGCGTAGCGCCGGTGCAGGTCGTTCGCGGCCCGGTCGCCGTCCAGCGAGACGCCGACCTTGATGCCGAACTCGTCGAACAGCTCCAGGAACCGCTCGTCGAGCGTGACGGCGTTGGTGTGGATCCGCAGATCCAGTGCGCACACACCGTCGAGCGCGGCGCGCAGTTCCGTGGCGGCCGCGCGCAGCCGGGCGCGCCCCGCGAGGAGGGGTTCGCCGCCGTGCAGTACGACGTGGACGGCGGTGAGCCCATGGGTCTTCGCGTGCTCGGCGACGCGTTCCGCCGTGGCGCGCAGGACGCGGCCCGACGTCACCCGGGGCCGACCGCGCCAGCTCTGGTCCGCGTGCTCGTAGACGTAGCAGTGGTCGCACGCGAGATCGCAGCGACTGTGCATCTTCAGCACGAACTGGCGCAGAGGCAGGGGCGGTCGGTCCATGACGGTCACAGGGGTGCGGCCGGTACGGGCGGTGTCAGACGGAGGACTGGAAGGCCGCCACCGCGACCCGTCCCGGACCTGTCCGTTCGACGCCGTTCGACACGGCACGGGTCAGAGCGGGCGACTGCGCGCCCTTGCTCCGCGCCGCCAACTGCACCAAGGACACCCGCTCCGGACCGACGGCGGCCGTGGATCCCGACTCTTCGGCCGTGGGGTCGAGGGATGCGTTCATGAAGACCTCATCAATCTGTGCGTGGAAACCGACGGGTTGCGGTCTTGCGGCTCGATGAAGCGGTTGCCGACAGGAATTTCTCACTCGAACGTCGGCAGCAGAAGAAGTTGGCGTCCGGTCGGACCGGCGGCGCCGAATATCCGGTCGGCTGCTGGTCGCGACCAGAACATAGCCGACGCCGAGGAGTGCTTCGAACGGCAACACAAGCCTCGTCCGTATGAGGGACGGCAAACGTGAGAACCGTCTCATCCGCCGGATCCGGCGCGGGCGGGGCGGCCGGACGGTCTCGTTCCGGGGCGCGCCACGGGCCTCCGAGCACTCTCAGCCCGCGCACAGCCGGACCTCAGCCCGTTGACGGGGCGCGTCCCTAACGTCACCGCCATGACGGGAAACCACACACGCAGGACGATCACCCGGCGCCGCGCCCTCGCGGTCACCGGAGGCACGGTCGCCGCCGGAGGGCTGGTGGCGACCGGCTACCGCTCGGCGTTCGCGGACGAGAACACGAGCGGCACCGGAGCGACCGCCACGGCGTCCACGACCGCCGCAGACAGTACGTGCATGACGCTGATGTCCAGCGTCACCGAGGGCCCCTACTACCTGGACGGCGCCCTCGTCCGCAAGGACATCACCGAAGGCAAGAGCGGTGTTCCCCTGACGCTGCGCCTCACGGTGGTGGACGCCACCGACGGCTGCACCCCGGTCCCCGGCGCGGCCGTGGAGATCTGGCACTGCGACGCCTGGGGCTACTACTCCGGCTACACCACCGCGAATCCCGGAGGCTCGGCACCGGCCGAGAGCGAGGACGGTTCGACCGCCGACGACGCCACGTATCTGCGCGGCTATCAGATCGCCAACGCGAACGGGGTCGTCAAGTTCGAGACGATCTTCCCCGGTTGGTACACCCCGCGCACCTGCCACATCCATGTGAAGGTGCACACCGGCGGCGAGAAGGAGGACGGCACCTACGAGGGCGGCAAGGTCAACCACACGGGCCAGTTCTTCTTCGACGACGAGATCGCCCGGCAGGTCTTCACCCTGGAGCCGTACTCCCGGCACAGCGGCAGCTACACCACCCTCGACGACGACATGGTCTACGACGGAAGCGGCGCCGCCGGCGGCCTGCTCACCCTCGAAGCGGTGAAGAAGGCGAACCCCGCCCGCGGTTACAAGGGCTTCCTCACCCTCGGCATCGACCCCGACGCCGAGAACACCGGCGCCGGCGGCGGTGCCGGGGGCGGCGAAGGGGGCGCGCCTCCGTCCGGCGAGCCCCCGGCGGACGGGGCCACCGGCTCCGAGCCGGCCTCGTAGGGACGCGCGTGAGCAGCCGCGAGGACGAGACGCTGGCCCGGGCCGCGGTGGCCGCCCTCACCCGGCAGCTGGAACTGACACCCAAGCCCGGTCTGCCCGACGCGCGCGACCTCGGTGTCCGCGTGACCCGCCAGGACCATCGCGCCCTGCGCTGGTCGGCGAAGGCGCTGCTGCCCGGTCTCACCGCAATGGCGGCCTGTGCCCGCCGCAACGGTGCCCCGACCCCGGGGCTCCGGGCCGAACTCGGTGCGATCGGACGCGGTACCGAACACTCGACACGCCTCGCCGGCGGCGGGCACCGCGGCGCCACCTGGGTGCTGGGGCTGCTGGTCGCCGCGGCGGCCATGGAGCCGGGCGCGCGCGGGCGTGAACTCACCGCCGCCGCCCAGCAGATCGCCGCGCACCCCGACCGGCGCGCGCCCCGGCGCCCCTCCCGTGGCTCCTCGGTCTCCGCCCAGTACGGCGCGCCCGGCGCCCGGGGCGAGGCCCGCGCCGGATTCCCCCATGTGCGGCGGGCGTCGGACGTCCTGGCCGCGGCCCGCCGCGCGGGAACGCCGGAGGGGGACGCCCGCCTCGACGCGCTCCTCACGGTGATGTCCACGCTCCAGGACACCGAACTGCTGTACACCGCCGGGCCGCACGGGCTGCGGCGGGTGCAGGCCGGGGCGCGGGCGGTGATCGAGGCGGGGGGTACGGCGACGGCCGCGGGGCGGGATGCGCTCACCACGCTCGACACGGACCTCCGGGAGCAGGGGTGGAGCCCTCGTGGCAGCGCCTCCCTGCTGGCGGGCGCACTGTTCGTGGACGCGCTGCCCGTCGCTGCCGCGAGGGTGACCGCGTAGGGTCCTCGTCCCCGCCTCTGTCCGCGGGTCGGTGGGGGCGGGCCGCGCAGTTCCCCGCGCCCCTGAAAAGCAGGGGCTGCGCCCACTGCTTTTCAGGCCCGACACCGGCCGGCTTTCAGGGCCACGGGGGGCTGGTCTTCCGGGCCCGCGGGGCCTGGGCCTTTCAGGGGCGCGGGGAACTGCGCGAGCAGCCCACACTCACCCGCGGACGAAACGAGACGACCACCCGCCCCCTCAGTTCAGTCCCGCGCACCCCGCAGCGAGGCCATCCACTGTTCGACCTCAGCGGAGCGGCGAGGCAGACCGGCGCTGAGGTTGCGGTTGCCCTCCTCCGTCACCAGGATGTCGTCCTCGATCCGGACGCCGATGCCCCGGTACTCCTCGGGCACGGTGAGGTCGTCCGCCTGGAAGTACAGGCCGGGCTCGACCGTGAGCACCATCCCCGGCTCCAGCGTCCCGTCGACATAGGACTCGACGCGCGCGGCGGCACAGTCGTGGACGTCCATGCCGAGCATGTGACCCGTGCCGTGCAGGGTCCAGCGGCGCTGGAGACCCAGCTCCAGGACCCGCTCCACGGGCCCCTCGACGAGCCCCCACGCGACCAGCCGCTCGGCCAGCACGTGCTGCGCGGCGTCATGGAAGTCGCGGTACTTGCCGCCCGGCCGCACGGCGGCGATACCGGCCTCCTGTGCGTCGTACACGGCGTCGTAGATCTTCTTCTGGATCTCGCTGAACGTGCCGCTGACCGGCAGGGTCCGGGTCACGTCGGCCGTGTAGTACGTGTGCGTCTCGACGCCCGCGTCCAGGAGGAGCAGGTCGCCGGAGCGCACCGGGCCGTCGTTGCGGACCCAGTGCAGCGTCGTGGCGTGCGGCCCGGCGGCGCAGATGGAGCCGTAGCCGACATCGTTGCCCTCGACGCGGGCGCGCAGGAAGAAGGTGCCCTCGATGTACCGCTCCGAGGTGGCCTCGGCCTTGTCCAGCACCCGGACGACGTCCTCGAAGCCGCGCACGGTCGAGTCGACCGCCTTCTGCAGCTCGCCGATCTCGAACGCGTCCTTGACCAGCCGGGCCTCGGAGAGGAAGACCCGCAGCTCGTCGTCGCGCTCGGCGGTGACCTTGTCGTGGAGCGCCGCCTCGATGCCGGCGTCGTACCCGCGGACGACCCGCACCGGGCCGGTGGCCTCGCGCAGCGTGCCGGCGAGTTCACGCACGTCGCCCGCGGGGATGCCGTACAGCTCGGCCGACTCGGTCAGCGAGTGCCGCCGCCCGACCCACAGCTCGCCCTGGCCGGAGAGCCAGAACTCGCCGTTCTCCCGGTCGGAGCGGGGCAGGAGGTAGATCGTCGCCTCATGGCCCTCGGCGCCCGTGGGCTCCAGCACGAGGACGCCGTCCTCCGTCTGGTTGCCGGTGAGGTAGGCGTACTCGACCGATGCCCGGAAGGGGTACTCGGTGTCGTTCGAGCGGGTCTTGAGGTTGCCCGACGGGATCACCAGACGGTCGCCGGGGAAGCGCGCGGAGAGCGCGGCGCGGCGGGCGGCAGTCTCCGCGGCCTGGGCGATCGGCTCCAGGCCGTGCAGCTCGGTGTCGGCCCAGCCCGACTTCATGTTCTCGGCCAGCTCGTCGGACACGCCCGGGTACAGGCCGTTCTTGCGCTGCTTGATGGGCTCCTCGGCTTCGGTCGCCTCGGTCTCCGGGGTCGCCGGCTCGAGCTCGTCCGCCACGGTCATCCTCCTAGGTACGGCACTGGACCGCGTCCATCGTACGGTCGCACCGCCGGGGACCCGGGGCGGTCGGGACACCTCTCACCAGGGGTCACCGGCCCCTCACGGCAAGCAGCCGGGAGGGGCCGGTGAGCCGCACCGAAAGGGGGCCGCCGGGTCTACTCGAACCGTGCCGCCAGCAGCACCACGTCCTCGGTGCCGTCGGCCGCGTCGAGCCGCTCCGGCAGCACGGTGCGCAGGACGTGGTCGGCGATGGCGCCCGGGTCGGTGCGCAGGGCCCGGGGGACGCCGGCCGCAGCCGCGTGCAGCCGGGCGAAGGCGCGGTCGACGGGTTCGCCGGTCCGCTGGAGCAGTCCGTCGGTGTACAGCAGGACGGTTTCTCCTGAATGAGCGGTCAGCTCCACGCTCGGCGCCTCCCAGCAGGCGAGCATGCCGAGCGGTGCCGACAGGGAGGTCTCCACGAACTCGGTGCGCCGTTCGCCGATCACCAGCGGCGGGCTGTGCCCCGCCCCGGCGAGCGTGATCTTGCGCAGCGCGGGCTCCACGTAGGCGAAGAGCGCGGTGGCGGAGCGGGCGGGCTCCGTCAGACGCAGCAGCAGCTCCAGGTCGGACAGGACGGCGACGGGATCCTCGCCCTCCATCACGGCGTACGCCCGCAACGAGGCCCGCAGCCGCCCCATCGCGGCGATCGCGCTGGGCCCCGACCCCGTGACCGAGCCGACCGCGAGGCCGAGCGCGGCGTCGGGCAGCGGCAGCGCGTCGTACCAGTCGCCGCCGCCGCGCGGTCCGGTGCGGTGCCGGGCGGCGAGCTGGACGCCGGCGACCCGGGGCAGCCGGGAGGGCAGCAGTTCCTCGGCGATGGTCGCCATGGTTGCGCGGGTGCGTTCGACCTCGGCGAGCCGGGCCAGGTGCTCGGCGGCGTAGCGCGTGTAGAGCCCGACGAGGTGCCGCTGCCGCTCGACCGGCTCCGCGGGCTCGTCGTACAGCCAGACGGCGGCGCCGAGCCGGCCGGCGCGTTCGGCGGACAGGGGGAGCGCGTAGCTCGCCGCGTAGCCGAGCCGGGCGGCGACCTCGCGGTGGCGGGGGTCGAGTCCGTCCTCGGCGAACAGGTCGGGCTGGGCGATCTCGCCGTCACCGCCCGGCAGTCCGTCGAGGATGCGGCCGTACGCCAGGGAACTGCGCGGCACGGTCTCGATGTGCCCGAGGTCGGCGCGGCCGAGACCGAGCCCGACGGTGGTGTCCGGACCGAGTCCGCCGGCCGGTTCCAGGACGAGGAGGCCGCGCCGGGCGCCGACCAGGGCGGCTCCGGCGCGCAGGGTCTCCTCCAGCGCGCTGTCGAGTGAGTCCGTGCGGGTCAGGCGTTCGGTGAGTTCGTGCAGCGTCGTGAGATCCGAGACCCAGCCCGCGAGTCTGTCCTGCAGAACGGCCCCGGGAGCGGTGGCCGGTCCTGTGGCGGAAGGGGCCGGTGGGGAATCAGGGGCGGCGGGCGCGGGCGCGACAGTGTGTGCGGGGGAGGGAACCGTTGAATCGATTCCAGCCACTTTCGGAGGGTGAGGGGCGTTCATGGTGTCCGGCTTTCCGACCGGTGCGTATTGCTCAAAAGCATCGCAAACCCCCATGTCATTCTGCGCCGCTAGCAGTCTCTCCACATGTACACGCACTCGTGAGGGGATGTCCAGCATTGTCCTGCTGGGACATCTGGTGTCCGTGAGGCGCTGTTGGACACCTGTCAACCCCTTGTCCATTCCTACGGGTAAAGGAAAGTTGGCCGAAAAGTGTTGTGGTGAACGGTGTATTGAGGTCGACTGGCCTTGTTCAACAGAGCGTCACAGCGGTCGTGATGGGTACGTACTCGGTGAAGGCCAGGGGTGGCGGAGGTCGCCCGGAACCTGGCGGCGGACCCGGGCGTCCTATCCACCGACGACCGAGCCCCATCCTCCCGTGGCGGAGGCGGCGAGCACATGCGAGACGGCAAAACGCCAGGCGCCGCCACCCCTACGCCATGCCCATGCTTTTGACAGACGCACGTCGACGCAAGCGATGGACGCGGACGTAACCGAGCCCGGCCCGCAGGGGTTCCCCTTGTCCGCGACAGGGGTGTGATGCGCCAGCAGGTACGCACAGTGCAGTGAACGACACATGTTGTGATGTGACCCACGGTGTTGCCATGCGTGCAACGGAAAGGACGAGCGCTCATGCGCGAGATCCCCGGAAAGCGACGCAGGCTCCTGTCCAGGCGCAGCGGCGGGAGGCCCGAGCTTCTTGAGCAGGCCCTGACGTTCGCGACGGAATGGCAGTGGCCCGTACTCCCGGGTGTGGCGCCGGACCCGCAGGGGCGTGCCCGCTGCGGCTGCCCGGACCCGGAGTGCGTGGTGCCCGGCGCTCACCCCTTCGATCCCGGCCTGCTGGCCGCCACCACCGACGAGCGCATGGTCCGCTGGTGGTGGGGCAACCGCCCGACCGCGCCGATCGTGCTGGCCACCGGTGGCACCGCCCCCTGCGCGGTGAGCCTGCCCGCCCTGGCCGCCTCCCGCGCCCTGGCGGCGCTGGACCGCACCGGCATGCGCCTCGGCCCCGTGGTCGCGGCCCCGCACCGCTGGGCGATCCTCGTCGCGCCGTACTCCATGGAGCAGTTGGGCGAACTGCTCTACGCCAAGGACTTCGTGCCCGGCTCGCTCCGCTTCCACAGCGAGGGCGGCTATCTGGCCCTTCCTCCCTCCGAGACCGGCCACGGACTGATCCGCTGGGAGCGGGCCCCGCTGCCCGGTTCGGCCGCGCCCTGGGTGCCCGATGTGGAGGCGGTCGTGGACGCGGTGGTCGACGCCCTCACTCGTACGGGTGTGAGCGCGCCCGAGTTCTGAGCGCGCCCGGCGCGCACGGGGCCGGGCGCCCCCGGTCGGTCGTTATCTTCCGCACATGCAGCGTCTTCCCGGGGGCCGCGGGGCCCCTCCGCGCGGTCGCCACAGCGCTCCCCCGCCCTGGAGCCGTAGAGCCCCCGAGCCGGCGCGCGGCGGGCCCGATCCACGCCGGCTCCGCCTGGCGGGCCTGACCGCCGCCGTGGCGGTCGCGCTCGGTCTGCCCCTCGCCGCCTCCGCGGGCCCCCTCGACGAGGTGCCCGTGTCCGAGCCCGCCCGCACCTCCGACCGTGCCCTCGCTCCCGAGCGGGCCCCGGCCGCCGGCCCGGCCCGGGCCGGCGACGCGCTGCCACGGTCCGCCGAGAAGTCCTCCGGGCACGTCGATCCGAAGGCGGGCGGACCGGACGGGCCGGCGACAGGCGGCGGCGACGAGGCCGCGGACGACGCCGCGGGGTCCTCGCGGCGCCTGCTGGGCATCGGCATCGCCACGGCCACCCGCTGCGGTCCCGAACTCACCTCCCCCGACGGCATCGAGGCGCAGACCTGTGTCCTCACACAGGGCGAGCAGACCTGGGCCCGCACGTACTACCGCAACGCCACCGGGCGTGAGCTGAGTTCGGTCCTCAGCATGATGGCGCCCGGCGGTCACACCGTACGGATGCACTGCGCCGTGGGCGCGCACGACGAGCCGGGGGCGTGCGAGACGCCCAGGGAGCGCACGCGGGGCGTGTTGGGGGCGTACACGGCCGTGGCGGAGTTCGCGGCCCCGGACGGCGAGGGACCGCTGTTGCTGCGCTCAGGGAGCAACTCAGGGCGTTCGTAAGGGCGTTGAGGCCGAGCGGGGCCGACGCGGCGGAAGCGTCCAGGACCCCGGGCATGAGAAGACCCGGTTGCTGGCGACGGGGGATGCACCAGCAACCGGGCTAATGAAACCGTAACAAGAGATCGGCGCTTCGCAAATTCGGTCTTGGCTATTCGGACACGAATGCGCTTGTCACGTAGGGGAGTTGTGACAGGAGTCACCACATCCCGAACGCACGTGGCCGGCCGCCCGTACGGTCGGTACCGGCGCGCACCGTCAACTCAGCGTCACCTGGCGGTTGGTGAGCCCGCCGCGCGCACGGCGCTCGTCCGGGGTGAGCGGGGACTCGTCGGCCAGGGCCGCGGCGAGCCGCTCGGCGAACTCGGCCGCCGGCTTCTCGACGTCGTCCGCGCCGACCCCGCTGGGGAGGTCCCAGACCGGCACGGTGAGGCCGTGAGCACGGAAGGAACCGACCAGACGGGTGCCCTCGCCGAGGCTGGAGCGCCCCGCCGCGTGCAGCCGGGCGAGGGCGTCCAGAAGCCGCTCCTCGGCGTGCGGCATGACCCATCGCAAATGGTTCTTCTCGGGGGTCTCGCACCAGTACGCCGCGTCCACGCCCGCGAGCTTCACAGTCGGGATCGCCGCGGAGTTGGCGCGCTCCAGGGAGGCGGTCACCTCCGGGGTCGTGTTCTCCGTGTCCGGGACCCAGAACTCGAAGCCGGTGTGCACAACTGGCTCGAACTTTCCTTCGGGGTCCAGCAGATCCTGCAGACGTGGTCCGTCGGCGGGGGCCCGCCGGCCCTGGACCGGGGTGCCCGGGGCGGCCTCGAGGGCGCGCCGGAGGGTGTCGGCGAGGTCGCGGCTGATGTCGCCGGACGACGTGTCGTTCTGCAGACCGAGCAGCACCGAGCCGTCGTCGCGGCGCAGCGCGGGCCACGCCATGGGCAGGACGGTGGCGAGCGTCACCGACGGGACGCCCTCCGGGAGCGCGTCCTTCAGCTTCAGCTCGACGGTGGCTGCGGGCACCAGCTCGCGCAGCGCGATCCAGTCGCACTCACCCGGCAGGCCCTCGAAGGGGCGCTGCACCAGCTCGGTCACCGCCTGGGCGGCGGCCCGGCCGTGGCAGGCCTTGTAGCGGCGGCCGCTGCCGCAGGGGCATTGCTCGCGCGCGCCGACCACCGGGACCTGCCCATCGGCGGCTCCGGCGCCGACTCCGCCGGTGTCCTGCGGGCGCTTGGCCTTCGTGTGGGGTCGCTTCTTGGCCATCGTGGGTGTCTCCCGATCACGGCTCGTCTCGTACTGGCGCGAGCCTAGCCGTTCGTCCGACGACCGACGGGACCCTGTGGACAACGCACCGAGTCGTCCCGGAAGCGGTGGTTCGGGCCGGGTTGCGTACGCCCGGCCGCAGGTCGCCCGGTCAGTCCAGGTCGTCGAACGCGTCCGCGAAGTCCAGGTCGGGGACGGTCGAGACCGACGGGGCGACGACGCGGCTCGCGAAGTCCTCCCTGCGGTGGGCACGGTAGATGTCGTCCTGGACGACGACCCACACGGTGACCTCGCCGCGGTCGTCGTCGCGCACGCCCCAGTCGTCCGCCAGTGCCGTGACGATGTTCAGCCCGCGGCCGCCGTGCGCGGTGACCGAGGGCGTGGACGGAACCGGACGGGTCGGACCACCGCCGTCCGTCACCTCGACCGTGAGGCGTCCGGTGGGATCCATGCGCCAGGCGCAGCGCACGTCACCGTCCCCGGCCAGGGCGTCGCCCAGCGGCCTGCCGTGTTTGCACGCATTGCTGAGCAGTTCGGAAAGGATCAGCAGGGCATCGTCGATGACCGTGTCCGCCACACCGCCGTCGCGCAACTGATCGCGCATGCGGTGCCTCGCCTGCCCCACGCCCGCAGGGCCATGGGGTACGGCCATGCTCGACGACGTGGGCACCTCCTGTGCCACCACCAACGCCACCCCCGAGACCTCCTTCGCCCCACGCCACGGTGTGAATGCCCCATGGGGCTGGACCGGAAACCGGCCGGAAGACGTGCTCTGGCGCACTCGCGACGGTCGAACACGCACCGAACGCGCCGGAGCACTCCTGGTAGCCGACTGGCTGAATTTCGTCCCCGATATGCCGACTTGTCCCCGGTCGTCGACCGGACGCCTTGGCGGAATTCTTACCTCCGTCAAGTGCCGCGCAGGGGGTGGTGAAGGGGTCGGGGCGGTGGTCGCGGCTGTGAACAGCGGCGTGTTCGGAACGGTTCCCCGCCGTGGTGTCGGAAGCTGTCGGAATCGTGTGTTCGAGGTTGTGGGAGGCCGTGCGGTCGGCGGATCCGGACGCGTCCCGGTGGAGGCGAGGGGCCCGGCGTCCGGGAGGGCGGCCGACGGGCTCGGGCGGGCGACGCGCGGTCAGCGGCTGAGCTGGTGGAGCACCGCGCGGGGGCGGTTGGTGATGATGGCGTCGACACCCAGTCCGACGCAGAGGTCGACGTCCTCGGGCTCGTTCACGGTCCACACGTGCACCTGGTGGCCGGCGCTCTTCAGGCGCTCGATGTAGGCGGGGTGGTTGCGCACGATCCGGATGGAGGGGCCCGCGATCCGGACACCGTGCGGCAGCCGTCCGTCGCGCAGCCGGGGGGAGACGAACTGCATCAGGTAGACCGTCGGCAGGGTCGGGGACGCGACGCGGACGCGCTGCAGCGAGCGCGCCGAGAAGCTCATGATCCGTACCGGCGACTCGGCGGCCGCCTCCGGTGCGTCCAGCCCGAACCGCTTCAGCAGGACCAGTAGCCGTTCCTCGACCTGGCCCGCCCAGCGGGTGGGGTGCTTGGTCTCGATGGCCAGTTCCACCCGGCGTCCCGCGTCGGCCACGAGTTCGAGCAGGCGTTCGAGAGTGAGGACGGAGGTGTCGGCCCGGTCCTCGGGGGTGACCTCCCAGTCGGGGGCCTCGTCCCCGTTCTTCCAGGAGCCGAAGTCCAGGGCCGCCAGATCGGCCAGCTCCAGTGCGGAGACCGCGCCCCGGCCGTTCGACGTACGGTTGACGCGCCGGTCGTGGACGCAGACGAGGTGGCCGTCCGCCGTCAGCCGCACATCGCATTCGAGGGCGTCGGCACCGTCCTCGATCGCTTTCTTGTACGCGGCCAGGGTGTGCTCGGGGGCCGCCTCGGACGCCCCCCGGTGGGCGACGACCTGAATCGGGAGCTGTCGTACGTGGGTCACCGCGTCATGGTGCCACCGGGACGGGGTACGCGTGGGGGCGGTGACGGTGGACGACCGGGTTCGTACGCACAGTACACGTCAATAGTCCGATAGATCCTATATAAAGGATGGTCCCGGACCCACAGGCACCGCTTATGGTGCCCTGACGGCTCGTGGGAAAAGCTGACCCCATACAAAAATGCGCACAGTCCGGTGCGCGACCAACGAACAGTCGACCGCCGACAAGGTGAAGCCGTGGATCGAGGAGAAAAGCTGTGAGCACCGAGAACGAGGGCACCCCGGTACCCCCGGCCCCGTCCGCACCTCCCGTGCCGGTGGACACTGCCGCTGCCTCCGCGCAGACCCCGGCGCACGAGCCGAGCGAGGCCCCGGCGGAGTCCCCCGCCGAGCCCGCGGGCGGAACGAGCGCCGACAACGCGCCGACGACCCAGCTCCCGCCGGTCCCGCCAACGGCCCCGGAGCCGGCTGCGACCGCGGTGCAGCCACAGGTGCCGCACGTGCCGCAGGCGGAGCGGCCGGTGGCGCCGCACCCGACGGCCGAGCAGCCGGTGATGCAGCACCCGACCGGACAGCATCCGACGGCGCAGTACCCGACCGCTCAGTACCCGACTGATCAGCAGCCGATGGCGCATCAGCCGCACCCGGAGCTGGTGTCCGCCGGGGCACCGGCGTACGCCGCGGCCCCCGGTCAGGGACACGGCATGGGCCAGGCGTCCGGCGGTGGTTACGGACACGCTCCCGGGGGAACCGGGTCCTCCGCGCCCGACGCCTCCTGGCCCCCTCCGGTACCGCCCGCGGTCCCGTCGTACGCGGACAACGGCGGTGGCGCGTACGCGGACACGGGCGCGGCCGGGGGAGCCGGTGGCACCGGCGGGCCCGGTGACGGCGGCTGGGGCTCCTCGTGGCAGCACACGCAGCAGCCGGCCCCCAAGCCGGCGGGCAGGAAGCGGGGCGGTCTGATCGCCGCGGTTCTCGTGGCCGCGCTGGTCGCGGGCGGTGTCGGCGGCGGCATCGGCTACACCCTGGCCGACCGCAACGACAACTCCACGGGTTCCACGACCGTTTCGGCCTCCCAGAACGGCGGGGACGTCAAGCGCGCCGCCGGTACGGTCGCCGCCGTGGCCTCCTCCGCGCTGCCGAGCACGGTGACCATCGAGGCGTCGAACAGCGACGGCGACGGCGGCACGGGCACCGGCTTCGTGTTCGACAGGGAAGGCCACATCGTCACCAACAACCACGTGGTGGCGGAGGCCGTCGACGGCGGCAAGGTGTCGGCCACTTTCCCGGACGGCAAGAAGTACGCCGCGGAGGTCGTCGGCCACGCGCAGGGCTACGACGTGGCGGTCATCAAGCTCAAGAACGCCCCGTCGAACCTGCAGCCCCTGACGCTCGGCGACTCCGACAAGGTCGCGGTGGGCGACTCGACGATCGCGATCGGCGCGCCCTTCGGCCTCTCCAACACGGTCACGACGGGCATCATCAGCGCCAAGAACCGTCCGGTGGCCTCCAGCGACGGTTCCTCCGGCAGCAAGGCCTCCTACATGAGCGCCCTGCAGACCGACGCGTCCATCAACCCCGGCAACTCCGGCGGCCCTCTCCTCGACGCCCGCGGCAACGTCATCGGCATCAACTCGGCCATCCAGTCCGCCAGCAGCGGCGGCAGCTTCGGCTCCGGCCAGGCGGGCTCCATCGGCCTCGGCTTCGCCATCCCGATCAACCAGGCCAAGAACGTGGCCCAGCAGCTGATCAGGACGGGCAAGCCGGTGTACCCGGTGATCGGCGCCTCGGTCTCCCTGGAGGAGGGCACGGGCGGAGCGAAGATCACCAACTCCGGTGGAGGGGGCTCCGAGTCCATCACCGCGAACGGTCCCGCCGACAAGGCCGGCCTCAAGCCCGGTGACGTCATCACCAAGCTCGACGACCACGTCATCGACAGCGGCCCCACCCTCATCGGCGAGATCTGGACCCACCGCCCCGGCGACAAGGTCACCCTCACGTACACCCGCGACGGCAAGACCCGCACGGCGGACGTCACCCTCGGCGAACGCGAGGGCGACAGCTGACCCACACCCCGACCGCGACACCCGCGCGCCCCGGCGCCGGAACACCCTTGATCGGCGGGGTGGTTCGGCCCCGGGGCGCGCGGGCGTGTGCGGCGCCCCCGGCACCGTGACCTCCCCGCCCCCTACTGCTGCCGGGGGCCCTTCACAGCCCTGAACTCCTCGCCGCCGTACAGCGACTCGTAGCGGATCTCGATCCGGAGCCGTTCGGTGACGAGGCGCCAGAACGGCTCGTGCGCGACCGGATCGAAGTCGTCCAGGACCAGCAGCGGCAGCTCCTTGCCGGTGAGCAGCGGCAGTCCTCGGGGCAGCGTGGAATGCCTGGGCTCCACCGACAGCCCGGCGGTGATCAGCCGGTGGCTCTCGTGGCCCCAGCCACCGATCTCGGCACCGTCCAGCCACACCGTGGTCCCGGTGACCAGGGCAGGGCCCAGACCTGCGTTGAGCACCTGGATGCCGGTGCGCCCGCCTTCGGCATTCTTCACCCGCCTGATCTGCAGGAGCGGCCGCACCGACTGACGGTTGTGGGCGCGAGTGCTCCTGGACTCGGTGAAACTCACCCACAGCGACGCCAGCGCTATGACGGTCGCCGACACCGAGATGACGATCTCCGGTTTCATGGCCCTCCCCCCATGGTTGTACCGGTCCGACGCGTCCCACGCGACAACCGAGAACCGGCCGAACCCCACGATCCCCCGCACCACCACCCCTCCCATGGACCAAACCCCCGAGCACCGCCCACGCCGGGTACGCTGTACCCGCTCCGCCCCAGGTGGGCCGGGCGAGGTGGGTTGCCCGAGCGGCCTAAGGGAACGGTCTTGAAAACCGTCGTGGCGCAAGTCACCGTGGGTTCAAATCCCACACCCACCGCGGTTGAACGGCCCCTGACCTGGGACTGAGGTCGGGGGCTCGTTCACGTTCAGGTACCGCAGAACACTTTGATTCCCCGTGGGTTCCCGCCAGATCGGGCACGTAAGGGGCACGAGAGTGAGGGGCAGAATGAACGAAGATGAGATGGCGCGAGCACTGACGCAGGGCCTGCATCAGTACCGGGAGGATCGTAGAGCTGAGGAACGCCGTCTCTACATCAAGCGCGGGTTGGTCTCTATCGGCGCTCTCTTGATCTTCTGCCTCGCTGTTTTGGGTAGCTTCGGCAAGCTTGGCTGAGGAAGCGTCGTCCCTATCCTCACCCACCACCTGCCCGAGCTCCCATCCCGTCTGCCGTCGACCCACACACCGTGGAGCGGGCGTGGTTCAGGGCGTCAAGGTGGAGCGCGCCACTGTACGAACGACCTTGACGCCCTGGGCCGCGTCTGCTCGGCTCTGCCTGGGTCGACGGCAGACGGGATGGGAGCCCCCGCACCAGCCACGCACGGCCAGCACCCGCGCACCGGGCCCCCTGCCATCTCGGAGCCTGAGCGCCCCCGCCGGAGGCACGTCTTTGGCCGAGGGGGGCCCTCAGCTTGGGAAGCTGCGGGCATTCGCGGGCGATTCGGTCGCTGGCCTGGGCGAACGGTCGAGGCAAGAGCTCCGCGGGCCCGGCTGCCTTCACCGTGATTCCCCGCTGTTCCCCGCCCAAGTAACTGCCTGCCGCCGAGGCCGTCTGCCTCTCCTCCGGTGCTGCGAACATCAGGTTGGGCAGCGTGGGTGCTTCAACGGTGAGAACGTTCCTGACCTGCTGTGGAGCGGCGGCGACGCTCGATAAGTCGCATGATCTTTCATTGACGGTAGCACTCAGTACTACCGTTTCGCCGATGTGCCTGCAGAAAGCTGCTTCTGTCTATATCGTGCCTTGGTATGAGGCACGTTGAAGAAGAGTTCGCGGGCACGCCGTATCTAATCGCGTCGGACACTTACTCCCTGACGCGGTTTTCGACCGTACAGGAGAAAGCGGTCCGGTCGAGAGAAAAGTCCATCGCCGTTCAATCGAGAATTGCCACCGAGGGTCAAGAGCTATTCGAGCCTTATCAGCGGGCCATCCGGAGTCGCCTCGTTGCGGAAAGCAACCGCATTGAGGGATATGAATGGTCGCACTCTCAAGTTACTGAAGTGGCGCTAATGTATAAAGAACTCCTCCAAGCGCCTATTGGCTCTCTCATGCAAGCCGTGCGACAGGATCCGCGCGTATATCAAGCATTGGGTCTTTACAAGGCGCATGAGGTCGCCGATGAATGGGCAAGAGCGTCGGCTCGTCCTCACGAGTATGAGATTCGATCTCTGCATGCTCTGATCGCAAGCGGAGAGCCTTATGCGGGGAAATACAAGGCTCAGGGGAATGAAATTGGGGGGACATCTCTTCGTACCGCCGCCCCTTGGGACGTCGGACTAAAGATGCGCGAGTTGTCCGACTGGTGGCAGGATTGCTCGGTTAATCCGGCACTTGAGGCCACCATCATTCATGCCTGGCTCACGCATATCCACCCCTTTGAGGATGGCAATGGCAGGATGGCTCGAATTCTTGCCAATCTGGCGCTAGCTCGTAATGGATTCCCGCCGTTGCTCGTGCAATCCAGAGTTGACCGAGGTCAATACTATGACGTGCTTGCAGAAAGTGACGAAGGGGATCTTCTGCCGCTCTATGACCTCTTTGTTAGCGTCTTGAATAGAACCGTTCGCATCATGTCTAAGCCTGACTATGTTCGGGACATTATCAAGGACAGACTTCTTACGACGTCTCAGAATAGGTACGGGTTGTGGAAAGCTCTCCCGGAAAGGTACTTCGGTGCACTTTCTAGTGAGCTGAAGGGGCGTGGATGGTCCCTACTTCTTCAGGGGTACCCGGATCTAGAATCCTTTGCGCTCCTAGAGGAAAAAGATTCGGAGGGGAATTCCTGGTTTGCGAAGGTTCTCGATCGAGATAGGGCTCCGCGTTGGCTACTCTGGTACGGATTTACGAGTCAAAGAATGCAAGACTTGAGTGGCGATGACCTCCGCTATCCGTCGATTTTTACATCTATTCGAGACGATGATCCCACTAGTATTCATCCGTACAGGCCGTTTCAAGCGGGTGGGACTTTCCCGGACGAGATCGTTCTCCGGCCCATGGAGAAAAGGCCGGTGCTTTTTCGGTCTGGTTATGAGGTTGATGAACTTGACCTGTCTACGGCAGCCCGATATATGGCGGATGCGCTCACTGTGTAGGTCGGTGGAGCGGCTTTGGGGTGGCGCTGCTTTGGCGCGAGTGATCATGGCCCCGTAAGCTTCCGGCGCGTCGGGCAGTCTGTGGACCTGCCCGGTAAAGCACGACGTTGGGGCCATGATCTTCGAGGCTCGCGCCAAAGTGGCCTCCGTAAAGCCGTGGAGCCGACCGCCCCAGCCACGATGTACCCCTTCTCTGGCATCAGACGGCTGCATACTTTGAGCGCGGCACGGGCGCTGGCCGGGCTGGAGCGGGGCGGAGACAGGAGCGCAGGCCCGGCCGGGGGCCGGGCCGCGCGCGGGGAGCGGAGCGAGCCGCCTTGAAAACCAGTAGAGAAAGTTGTAACTCAGTCGGTCTGGTGGGGTGTGTCCGGTCCCGGTAGATGCTTGACCGTTCGATCCCAGCTGATGGTTGACGGTGGCCGTGATCGGCTTTTCTGTGCACGTCGTTGCGGCGTGTGGCGGGAGGCCGGGATTGGCTCTGGTGGAGTTGTCGGTTGTCGAGCAGAGATACCGGGCTGTGCTGGCAGTGCTGGCGGGTGCGACGGTGACCGAGGTCGCCGCGTCGCTGGGGGTGTCGCGGCAGACGGTCAGCGGGTGGAAGTCCCGGTATGAAGCCGAGGGGCTGGCGGGGCTGGCGGACCGGTCACGCAGGCCGGCCTCGTGTCCGCATCAGGCATCCGCCGAGGTGGAGACGGCGGTGTGCGAGCTGCGGCGCAAGCACCCTCGCTGGGGTCCGCGGCGGATCGCTCATGCGCTGGAGCGGTCCGGGGCGGTGGCGCCGGTGCCGTCCCGGATGACCGTGTATCGGATCCTGGTCCGTCACGGTCTGGTGGAGCCGGGGGCGCGGCGCCGGAAGCGGTCGGATTACAAGCGCTGGCAGCGGGACCGTGCGATGCAGTTGTGGCAGATGGACATCGTCGGCGGCGTGATGCTCGTCGACACGGTGACCGGTGAGCTGACCGAGGCGAAGGTCGTGACCGGGGTGGATGACCATTCCCGGTTCTGTGTGATCGCTTCGGTGGTCGAGCGGGCGACCGGCCGGGCGGTCTGCTCGGCGTTCGCCGGGGCTCTGCAGAGGTTCGGGGTGCCGGAGGAGGTGCTGACCGACAACGGCAAGCAGTTCACCGACCGGTTCGGTCACGGTGGTGAGGTGCTGTTCGACCGGATCTGCCGGGAGAACGGGATCGCGCACCGCCTCACCCAGCCGGCCTCCCCGACCACGACGGGCGAGGTCGAGCGGTTCCATCAGACGCTGAGGCGTGAACTCCTCGACGACTGCGGCGCGTTCGAGAGCATCCAGGCAGCTCAGACGGCGCTGGACGCGTGGGTGCAGGAATACAACTGCCTGCGTCCGCATCAGGCGCTGGACATGCAGTCCCCGGGCGATCGGTTCACGCCGGTTCCCCAGGATGAGCGGGATGTGCTCGGGCTGCGCGTTCCTGGGGTGCTGGCGCTGGTGCCGCAGCAGCGGACTTCCTCTGGGGTGCCGGATCCGGTCGAAACGGCGTCGGCTCCTGCATCCCTTCCCGAGGTGGTGGTGCCGGTGGAGCCTGGTGGGCCGGTGGAGTTCGAGCGGGTGGTGCCTGCGAGTGGGAATCTGCAGGTCGCGGGCAAGCAGTTCTGGCTGGGGCCGTCCCGTTCGGGGCTGACGGTGACGTTCTGGGCGGACACTGCGGTGATCCATCTGCTGGTCGCGGGGGCGCGGATCAAGAGCGTGCGGTCGCACCTGTCCGTGGCGGATCTCGTGCAGCTTGCCGCCCGGGGAGGTCGCGCGGCGGGTCCGTCTCCACTGCCTGCCGGGGACGGGGCCGCGTTCGAGGTGGACCGGGTGGTGAACAACAGCGGGCTGGTGAACCTGGGCGGGCGCCAGGTGCTGGCTGCGGAGATCCTCGGCGGCCGCCAGGTCGGCATCCGGATCGACGAGGAGACGCTGTCGTTCTTCGATCCGTCGTCGCGGGAGCTGCTGCGGGTGCGGCCCAACCCGCTCACCAGCGAGAAGGTGCAGCGGTTGCACGGCCTGCGGCCCGCGGGCCCGCCGCCCCGGCCCCGGGTGGAGCCGGTCCGCGTGCAGCGGCGGGTCAGCGCGGTGGGCACGGTCATGGTCTGCCGCCAGACCGTCTCCCTCGGCCGCCCCTACGCAGGTCGGACGGTGACCGTGCACGTGTCGGACACAACGATCACCGTCGAACTGGACGGGCAGATCCGGGTCATCCGGCGCACGACCGACGTCCCGGTCCGTAACGTGAAAGCGAACAAGCCCCACGGGGCTTCCCAAGTTGTCTAGGCCCACCGTCAAACAACAGCTGGGACCAGAACGTCAGGCATCAGCTGGGATCCGACACGGACTGCTGTGACTGTCCGCCCTCGGCCGATGCTTGACCGGCTGGCTGCACCTGGTGGGCTTCGTGGCCTGCGGCGCGGAACTCATCCAGAAGCTCGAAGAACAACTCCATGGCAGGCACGTCGGTCTGCTCTGCCTTGCGCTCGATTTCGACCGCCCACCCCAGTGAGCTGGGGTACGTCATTCCCAGGCGACGCCAAAGCCACTGAGCGAACGGCCCCAGACTCCTCGGCTGAAGGTCGCAGTCCTCGTCGATGCCGTGGACGCCAAGGGCCGCTGTGTAGCCGATCAGTATGGACTCCAGGTGCAGGAGCGACCGGCCTCGCACCCACATGCCAGGACGCAACCTGACTTCGTCCAGGAAGTCGTACAGATCTGTCAGCTCGTGCAGCTGTCTGGGCCTCCGTGTGGGCTTCCCCGTGTCTGTCATGGGGTCACGCTAATGGAGGGCGTCACCGCTGATGGCTGTCGTGGCGCGGCTTGAAGTCGTATGCGCAGGAAGGCAGTTCGGTGACTTGGCGGTGTGCGAGGGGCAGGAAGATCACTGGCCGGATCGTCCAGGTGATGCGGGTCGAGTCGATGGTGACCGACACGGTGCAGGGTTCGGAGCGCAGGAGGGCTCGGCGTGTGTCTATGCGGCCGTCGTACAGCCATTGCCATGCCTGTTCGGATGCTTCCGGGTCGAATGCCGGTGAGATGGTGCGGAGTGCGACGGCAACCCATCGGTCGGCCTGGGGTGCGGTGTAGGCGTCGAAGGATGCTCGGAGTGTCAACGGGCCCTTGTCGGTGAGGTCTTCGGTCCAGCACTCGCACCAGTAGCCCCGGCGGGCTCCGTCCTTCAGCACAGGGGGTCTCCCGGTCGGGTGCCGGTGAACAGTTCCGCGGTGACTGTGTAGCCGCCCTCGCTGCCGTGGACGACGACCCGGTGGGCGAGTGCGGTGACCATGCCCAGGCCGCGGCCATGTTCGGCCTGGTCGTCCTGGTGCTCGGCCTTGGGGGCCGTGCCGGTTCCTCCGCTGTCCGTCACCGACAGGGCGATCACCTGCCGGGTGACCGCGAGGGCCAGGTGGAAGCTGCCGGATTCCGTGCCGCTGGCCGTGTGGAGGATCGCGTTCGCGCTCAGCTCGCTCACGATCAGTTCGGCGTCGTCGGCCAGGGGTGATCCGCGCAGGATGTCGCGGGTCCAGCGGCGGGCCCGGCTCACCTCTTCCGGAAATCCTGGGCAAGTGATTCCCCAGACCCGGGCGGTGCTCGTATACTCGTGCATACAAGTTCCTTCGTGCTGGTAGGCCGCCATGTGCAGCGGGTTCGGGCTAGACGAGTTTCACGCCGTCGTGGGCGCGGATGGCCGGCGGGGATGTCGCGTCGAGTGCGTCCAGGACGCGGATCGCGTATGCCTCGTCGGCAAGCTCGGTGACTTCTTCGCGGGTGGCCCAGCGCAGTGCGCGGGTCTCGTCGCCGGTGGTGGGCGTGCCGTCGGCCGCCTCGCAGCGGAAGACCAGCGAGACGATCAGGCCTGTCATGTTCTTGTAGACGCCGGTCAGGGTCGCGGGAAGTGCGATCTTGATTCCGGTCTCTTCGAGTACTTCGCGCTGGAGGGCTTCGGGGAGGGTTTCCTCGCGTTCGAGGACTCCGCCCGGGGGTTCCCACTTGCCGTTGTCACGGCGTTTGATCAAGAGGGCCCGGCCCTGGTCGTCGACGATTACTCCGGCGACGCTCACGGAGTGCGGACGGTCAGTGCTCACGTTCCTCGGCCCTCTCGGCTGGCTAGGCTCTCCACCGTAGCAACAACAATCGCCCACTCGTCTAGATATCTAAAGGAGTACACGTGCCCTCTCTTCCTTCCGGCTTCCTCGGTGATCTCGACCCCACGAGTGATCGTGCGGTCTTTCGGCAGATCGCCGACCAGTTGCGCGAGGCCATCGACCGCGGGCGGTTCAAGGAGGGTGAAAAACTGCCCTCGGAAGCCGAGCTTGTTGACCACTACGGGGTATCCCGGATGACGGTCCGCAACTCCTTCTCCGTCCTCCAGGGCGAAGGGCTCGTGCACGCCGAGCACGGCAAGGGCGTCTTCGTCCGGCCCCGGCCGCCCGTTCGGCGACTCGCCTCCGACCGGTTCGCCCGGCGCCACCGCGAGCAGGGCAAGGCGGCCTTCATCGTCGAAGCCAACGCCGCCGGCGGTCACCCCCAGGTCGACAGTCTTGAGGTGAAGGAAGAAAAGGCCAGTCAGGACGTCTCGACACGGCTCGGGTCCGTGCGGCGGGTGCTGGCTCGTCGGCGCCGGTATCTCCTCGACGGGCGGCCGGTCGAGTTCGCCACCTCGTATCTGCCGCTCGACATCGCGCGCGGTACGCCGATCGCTGAGCCGAACCCCGGGCCCGGCGGGATCTACGCCCGGCTTGAGGAGCTGGGGCATCGTCTCGACCACTTCGAGGAGGAGATTCGTGCGCGGATGCCTTCGCCCGCCGAGGTGAAGACGCTTCGGCTGGCCTCCGGTGTGCCGGTGATCCACCTGATCCGTACCGCCTTCGATGCCGAAGGGCGGGCCGTGGAGGTCTGTGACACGGTCATGGCGGCGGACGCTTACGTGCTGTCGTATCAGCTTCCGGCGACGTGATGAGGTGATTTGCGGTGGTGCGCGGGGGACGCTTCTCCGACTCGTACACCCCAACAGGCATACTCGTATAGACGAGTGGGCAAGTGGTGTGGCAGGGTGGTCCGCATGAGCCCGGAGATCGGGTTCGTAGACCGCATCATGTATAGACGAGTAGATGTGTGAACTGCCTTGCGCACCATTCGTGTTGAGACCTCGGCCGCCACGATCCTGCTGACCGAGGCTCCTGAGCCCAAGGTCCGGGACCGGCAGACGGGCGAGATCGCCAAGGACGCCGTCAGCGGGGAAGCGCTGATGACGATCGGCGTCGTCTACATCGAGGACGGGGAGTCGTCGCTGTTCAAGGTCACCGTGCCGGAGGGCGGTGTGGCCGAGGGGCTGACGCTGGGGGCGCCGGTCTCGCTGCCGGGGCTTGTGGCACGGCCGTGGGAGTCGGTGTTCAACGGCCAGCAGCGGCACGGCATCGCCTTCCGCGCCGCCGCCGTGACTCCGGCCGCCTTCCCGGCCGCCATGGGGGCCACCGCCTGATGTCCGATCTGGTGACACTTCTGGAGGTGGGTGGTCCCCTCGCCGCACTCGGTGGCGGGGCCGCCTACACCCGGGCCAAGCACCCCCGCGTGTACTGGCCCACGGTCGGCCTGCCGATATCCACCGCCCGACTCCTTGGCTCCTACGGCTCGGTCATGGAGGCGTGCGGGCTGACCGTGGCGCCGTCCCGGCTGCGGGTCCTCGCCGTCAAGGCCACCACTCGGCGGGAGGTCCGGCCGGTACCGCCTCGGCGGGGCATCATCCGGCCCACCTCGACCGGGCTGCGGCTCCGCCTCCGGCTCGCTCCGGGCCAGGAACCGGCCGACGTCGCCGCCTCGGCCGAACGGCTGCGGCACGCCTGGGGCGTCCACGCCGTGTACGTGACGACGGTCAAGCCGGGCGTGGTCGAACTGCGGCTCGTCGGCTTCGACGTGCTGCGGAACGTGCGGATGCCGCGAAAGGCCACCGCCGAACTCCTCAAGGTGCCTGTGGCACTGAGGGAGGACGCGACCCCCTTCGTACGCGACTACCGCACCATTCCGCATCAGCTCACCCTCGGCGCCACGCTGTCTGGCAAGTCCATGTACCTGCGCCACCTCATCACCGGACTCGCCTGGCAACCCGTCGCCCTGGTCGGCATCGACTGCAAGCGCGGTGTGGAGCTGGCGCCGTTCGCCTCCCGGCTCTCCGCCCTCGCCACCGACCCCGACGAAGCCGCCGAGCTGCTGCCCGTGCTCATCAAGGAAATGGAGGACCGCTACGACCTGATCAAGGCCCGGCAGGGCATCGCCCCCGGCACCCCCGACGAGGAGATCACCTCCGACATCTGGGGCCTGCCCGACAGCGAACGCCCGGTGCCGATCGTGCTGTTCGTCGATGAGGTGGCCGAACTCTTCCTCGTCGCCACGAAGAAGGACGAGGAACGCCGGGACGAGATGGTCACCCAGCTCATCCGGCTCGCCCAGCTCGGCCGCGCCGCCGGCATCTATCTGGAGGTGTGCGGGCAGCGCTTCGGCGCCGAGCTGGGCAAGGGCGCCACCATGCTCCGGGCCCAGCTCACCGGCCGGGTCTGCCACCGCGTCAACGACGAAGCCTCCGCAAAGATGGCCCTCGGCGACATCGCCCCCGAAGCCGTATCCGCCGCCTGCGCCATCGCTCCCGAACTGCCCGGCCTAGCCGTGGCCGGTGACACCTCCGGCGGCTGGTCCCGCATCCGCACCCCGTACCTGTCCCTCGGCGCCGCCGCCGAGATCTGCCGGGACACGTCCCACCTGGTGCCCGACCTGCCCGCGCTCAAGCCCTTCCGGCCCGACACCCCCGTACGGCCCGTGGAGTCCTCGGCCCCGGCGGTGCAGCCGCATCCGGTGACCGACTGACCTTCGCCCACCCCTTACCCCGGTCGGCGTGACCGCCTCGCGCCAACTCCCTACCCCTGCCATGCCTGAATCCGAAGAGGAGCCGCTCATGCGCGCCCAACTGGCCCGTGTCGACGCGGTGCTCGTCCAGGCACTCATCGCCGCCGCGCTGTCCTTCGCCCACCTGCACGACATCGCCTCGGCGGCCGGACAGGACGGCTGGAAGGCGTGGGCCTACCCGGTCTCGGTCGACCTGCTGCTCGTCGCCGCCTGGCGCCGACTGCGCTCGGGTGAGGCGAAAGCGGCCGGGTGGTGCTGGTTCGTCATCGCCCTCGCCGCCTCCCTCGGAGCGAACGTCGCCACCGCCGGCCTCCTCGACCTCAACAACGTCCCGGCCTGGCTACGCATCCTCGTCGCGGGCTGGCCCGCCGTCGCCTTCCTCGGCGGAACCCTCCTCGCCCACACCACCCCCGCCACAACCGACCAAGACCACAAGGGCCCCGAGGACACGGACGACACCGTGGACCAGGAGCACGCGCCCGAACTCGCCCCCGAGGAACCGCCGCCGACACCATCGGCCATCGAGCCATCGCCACCCGAGCGGCCCGCTGTCCCCGTCCCGGCCGCCCTCGTCGAACACGCCCGCAAGGTCGCCGCCGAACACCACAACCGCACCGGCGCCCCGATCGACACCCCCACCCTCCGCGCCCGCCTCGGCGTCCCCGCGCCCATGGCCGAAGCCATCGCCGCCCACCTCACCTGACAGACGAGGAGACCAACACCATGCGCCCCTTTATCCAGTCGGCCCTGGAGCGCTCCGCCGAGCTGACCCGCGACAACCGGCTCGTCGACGCCGTGGCCCTCGCCGAAGCCGCAATCAAGCGGGCCACCCCCAACGAACACCGAGAGATCGAGCAGTGGCTCACCGACCACGCCCACGACTTCACAGGAGAGGACGACCTCTGATGTCCCGCCGCTTCCGCAACGTCACCCGCATCGGCCCCGTCCAGGTCGCCACCTCCTACGACGGCCGGGGCCGCGAGAAGCACACCGCCGCCTGCACGGCCCCGCGCTGCGGCTTCTCCGCCGACTACGACAGCCGCGCCGCCGCCGAGCTGGCCGCCCGCACCCACCGCTGCCCCGTCCGCTGATCCTCCGAAGGGACCCCGTACACCGTGACCGTCAGTCTGCCGCTCGTCGTCGTCCTCGGCTTCTTCGCCTGGGGTGCGGTCAAGTTCCTCGGCGTCCGCACCTGGGTCGTCGTACTGATCGCCCTCTTCGGCTTCTACCTCTCGCAGACCTTCCTCGCCCCCGCCATCGAATCCGGTACGCGCTCCGGCGTGGACGTCATAAACGGCTCACACACCTAGACGAGTAGGTAAGGGGAGTCCTTCCGTGTTCCTGCCCAAGTACCCCGACAGCCCCACCCCGCCGCCCGCACACACCCACACCCCGGCCGATCCGGCGCCCGTACGGCCCTCGCTTCCGGCGGTCGCCATCAGCCCCGGAGTCGTGGCGGCCGTGGTCGTCGGCGGTGTCGTCCTCACCGCGCTTCTGGCCGCCGTCGCCGTCTCGGCCATCTCCGTCGCCATCACGGCCGTGGTCCTGAGCTCCCTGATCCGCGAGCAGAACCGGCGCTGAACGCGCACAACACCCGGGGCGGCGCACACGACCAAGCATCCGCCGCCCCGGGGCCATCACTCCTGACCGAGCCAGTCAGAAGGAGAACCGCCATCTTCACCCGCACCACACCGCCCCCGCTCCCGGAACTCGCGAAGCTCGCGGAGCACGGCACCCTGCCCGGTATCCTCCGCCAACTCTCCGGCCTCGGCGGCTGCACCAACCCGATCCGCCTCGACGGCCACCGCACCGAGCACGACGTCGACACCACGACCGGCGAGATCGGCCGCGTCCTTCACCACCTCGACTCCACCGACCTCCCGGCCGGCAACCTCCTCGTCCGCTGCAACAACCGCCGTACGACCCGCTGCGCGGCCTGCTCCGAGGTCTACCGCCGCGACACCTTCCACCTGATCACCTCCGGCCTGCGCGGCGGCAAGGGCACCCCCGAACACGTCGCCACCCACCCCCGCGTCTTCGCCACCTTCACCGCCCCGAGCTTCGGCCCGGTCCACAACCGCCCCTCCAGCGGACGCCCCTGCCGCTGCGGCACCCGACACGACCAGGACGACGCCGAACTCGGCACCGCCCTCGACCCGGACACCTACGACTACGAAGCGGCCGTCCTCTGGAACGCCCACGCCGGACCGCTCTGGCAACGCTTCTCCACCTACCTGCGCCGGGAAGTCGCCAAGCGCGCGGGCCTGTCACAACGCCGGTTCCGCGACCACGCCCGCGTCTCCTTCGCCAAGGTCGCCGAGTACCAAAAGCGCGGCGCCGTCCACTTCCACGCCGTCATCCGCATCGACGGCCCCACCGGCGGCGACACCCCACCCCCGGCCTGGGCCACCGCCGAACTCCTCACCGACGCCATCAAGACAGCAGCAACCAAGGTCCGTGTCGACGGCCCGGCCATCGACGGACGCACCCACACCTTCACCTTCGGCCGCCAACTCGACGTCCGCACCATCCGATCCGCCGACTTCAACGACGGCCAGGAACTGACCGAACGCGCCGTCGCCGCGTACATCGCCAAGTACGCCACCAAGGGCGCCGAGACTGCCACGGGAGCTCTCGACCGGCCGTTGAAGTTCGCCGCCGAGCTGGCCCAGCTCGACATCAGCGACCACGCCCGCCGTCTCATCCGAACCGCCTGGTTCCTCGGCGCACGCAAGGACCTCGAACACCTTCGCCTACGCGCCTGGGCCCACATGCTCGGCTTCCGCGGCCACTTCTCCACCAAGTCCCGCCGCTACTCCACCACCCTCGGCGCCCTCCGCGACGCCCGCGCCGAATGGCGCCGAACCCAAGCCGCGGCCGCAGCACCTGAGCGAGCGACCGACACGACGTACGTCCTCGCGCACTGGGTCTTCGCCGGAACCGGACTCTCCGACACCGAAGCCTGGCTTGCCGCATCCCTCGAACCCGCCCCCGGAACGGAAGGAGAGCCGACCGCATGAACGACCGCTACATGTCCGTGGATCAGGTCGCCGAGCTGCTGGGGACGACCATTCGCTTTCCTCGGCGTCTGGTCGAGGAGCGGCGCATCCGGTTCGTGAAGGTCGGTCGGCACGTTCGTATCCCGGAGAGCGCCGTTCGGGAGTTCATCGCCGCCAACACCGTGGAGCCGATCGTTCTGCGGCCTGCGGGCCTCCGGAGGGCTGCCTGATGGCTGGCAAGCGCAAGTCCCGCCGGAACTTCGGCCGTGTCCGCAAGCTCCCCTCAGGCCGCTTCCAAGCCCGATACCCGGGGCCTGACGGCGTACTGCGGCCTGCGGATCGTACGTTCGCCACGTCGACGGACGCTGACCGGTGGCTGGCCAAGAAGCGCATCGAGATCGAGGACGGGCGTTGGCTCGACCCTGCCGAGGGGCAGACGACCGTGCGTGACTGGGCGGCTCGCTGGCTCGCTGCCGTTTCTCCTCAGCTCAAGCACAAGACCCAAGCGTCGTACCGGTCGTTGATCAACTCGTTGATCAATCCGACGCTCGGCGATCGTGAGCTGTCGGGCCTCCGGCCGATCACGGTCACTGAGTGGGTGGCCAGCATGAACACGCGGGGGCTCAGCGCCTCGCGCATACGGCAGGCGTATCGGGTCCTGTCGCAGATCATGCGGGCCGCTGTCGACAACGACATGATCCCGCAGACGCCGTGCAGGGGCGTGAAGTTGCCGCGCATGCCGCAGACCGAGCCGCACATCCTGACCCCGCTCGAAGCCTCCCGGATCGTCAGGAGTGCCGCCAAGCCTCATGACGTGCTGATCGCTCTCCTCGCCTACGCGGGTCTGCGGGTGGGGGAGGCGTTCGCCCTCCGGCGCGTTGACATCGACGTGTCCGGCGGCTTCGTCCTGGTCGACGAGAACCTTGCCGAAGCCAACGGGGCCTTGGTCTTCGACACACCGAAGTCGCATCAGAAGCGGCTCCTCCGCGTCGGCCCGGCCCTCGCGAAACGACTCGGCCGGCACCTGGAGACCCTGTCCGGCGGGGATGACGCACTCCTGTTCACGACACCCGGCGGGAAGCCGCTGCGCTACAACCAGTGGCGCAAGGCGTACTTCGACCCCGCCGTCTCGGCGGCCGGGCTCACCGACGTGACCCCGCACGACCTTCGGGCCTCACATGGGACGTGGGTCGCCGACCGCTACGGCGTCATGACCGCCGCTCACCGGCTCGGCCACTCGAACGCGAGCGTCACGACTCGGCACTACGCTCGGCCTGTCGCCGGTCGTGACGACCAGGTCGCCGAAGCGGCCGATGCGTGGTTTGGAGGGCAAGAAGGAATCGGCTCTCCCGAAGTTCAAGAACGCCTCTGAGACACCCTGCACCTGTGACGCCCCTGGCCAGAACCACGGTCAGGGGCGTTGTGCTATGCCGCAGTGTCCAATTCACGTCTATGCGCTGCGCATATGCGCCGATACTCTGCGTGCTCATGGGGAAAGTGGTGCGTCTGTACTGGGGATACATGGTGGCTGCTGCCTTGGTCGTGGCCTGGAGCCAGCAATGGTCCTTGCCTGTGATCGTGGCTCTGTCGCTCGGCGTCTCGACCTATGCCGCCTTCCAGGTGCCGGTCTGGTGTGGAGCGGTTAACCGGGACGGGCAGACCTACTGCCGCAACAACGCTTATGGCGTGTTGATGGGGTGCTCGAAACGTCAGCACAGGTGGCAGAAGATCAAGATGATCGTTCTGCGCAGCAAGATCGGGAACGTGAGTCGCTCCGTGTTTCCCACGGCCAAGGAGAAGTTCAATGGCGCTCTCGCTGTGGGAGGGCTGCTGTCGGCTGTCGCCGCCGTGATCGTTCCCGCCGTGACTGGCGGCTGAGCGGGCACGACCGAGCGCCTGGGGCACGTAGAGGGCACGGCGGACACGAGAACGGTTCCGCCGGGGTACTCGTACCCGTCTGACCTGCGGCGGAGGGGCAGGCGTCCATGATCGCCGAAAGGTCTTGAAAACCGTCGTGGCAGCGATGTCACCGTGGGTTCAAATCCCACACCCACCGCTTGCAGGTCAGACGCTGTGCAGGTCAGAAGGGGTGCCACTCTCCGGAGCGGCACCCCTTCTGCGTGCACCTTGTCCCACCCTGACTTGCATGTGTACGGGCGCGTCACGGATGGGCCCGTTCTGGTGATACCACCAGTATCGGACGGCTCCCCCGGGTCCCGCCCGAGGCCTGTGCCACCTTTACCGCTCACCTGGGTCCGGATGCCGACGCGGGGATCGGGCCGGACGACTGGTGGTGAGGGGTTTGTACCATGAGGTCCCTGAGGAGGCGGCGGCCCTTTTCGTCCAAGCCGGCACGGAACCTCTCGTAGTCGGCGGGCATCAGGGACCCCGCGAAGGCGACGAGGTTAACGTAGCGGTTCACCAGGTGCGGCTCCGACTGGACCAATTCGGCGTAGCGCGAAAGAGGACGCCGGGATACCTGGTAGGCCTGTTCCAGAACGCCCGTGGGGGAAACATTGGGACCCAATTCCTTCCCCACGGCGAGCCGGGCTATGACGCCGAGGGACGCGTGAAGGTCTTCTGCGCACAGATACCCGTACTGGTCGCACGTGTATGCAGTGCAACGCCAGTAAGGAAGCATCCAAGGGGCAACGTACGCCAGAATCTTCAGGTGATCGAGAATGATCACGGAGAGGGTCAGCCGCCCGTGCCGGGCCTTGAGCCAGCAGATGAAGTTGCCCAGCATGAAGCGCAGAGCCGCAGGTCCGTCCTCCTGCAGGTCCGCTGCGAATCCACCCTGGATGAGGAGTACCCGAGTTCCGAGCAGGCTGGTCACTGTCACCTTCCCGTCGACCTCGTCGAGTACGTAGACGTCGACCGGCCGGTGGTAATCGAGTTTTCGTTGGAGTTCGGAAATCTCCGCGTAGATCTCCGGAAAGCTGTCAGGCGTCACCTTGACGGCGCGGCCGAGAAGGTGGGCTTTCCGCAGCCTGTGGTAGAGCCACTCGACCACCACGACGAAGAGGATGGCCAAGAAGATGTACAGAAGGCCGCTGCCTCCCGTCGAGATGGCGCCGACCGCGAAGATGCCGAACACGATCCACACGAATCCAACGGCAACTACGAGCCTTGCTCGTTCGTTCGGGTGCCTTGCTTTTGAGGTACCGAGATATGACTGGTAATCGGAGACTATGGGGAACGTCATGATGCCTCAGCTCCCTCCGTGCCATTCTCCTCCTGACGGATCGTCCCCGCACACTGAGCGGGCATCCCGAGAGTCGGAACCCGCGTAGCGGACCCCGGTGGTGCAGCGGGATCAGAGAGCGAAGACGACGTATTTCAATGCCCCTTCGTCGTGCTCAAGTCCAGGGCTGCTCGGCGTAGCGGGCAAGTGCGCCGGCGGCGCTGCGGTCGAGCGCCGAACGTTCAAACCTCATCGAGCACGCGGGCGATCAGGCTGCCGGAGTTGCTAGAGGGAAACGTCCGCGTGGCGCAGGAAGTAGGGCACTTCCACGCGGCGACGAGCTTCGCGTGGTCGTACGACTTCAGGTCACCGCCTCGGCAGCAACGGAGGGCGAGAGCAGCTGATTTTGGCTCAGGCATGGGCGGACGCTCAGCAACTCTCGGACCTTCAGCAGACGGGCAGGAGCCGTGCCTGTGCTCGGTGGCCGTGGGGCTCGGCAACCATGACCTCGAATTGGCCGACGTCACCGCGGAGCTTTCCCACCGGGGCATGGCGCCACTCGCCTGATTGTCTGGCTGCGCCAGCACGGGTCTGCGGCGCGGCCAACGTCCGGTCAACGAGGCGTAGGTGGCGCTCAGCCAGTAGACGTATGCGCAGGTGAGCCGCATTGGGCGGCGCAGACCCACCGGTCTTGAAACATCGTCGTGGCGCAAGTCACCGTGGGTTCAAATCCCACACCCACCGCGTGCGTGAACGGCCCCTGATCAGGTCATACGGTCAGGGGTCGTTCGCCGTTCGCTGGGCCGTGCCGGCCTGGCCTGAGGTCCCTCGTGATCTCCCCGCTCGGTCCGGTGCGGACGCAGTCCCTACTCGGGCGTCCTCCGGGAATACCCGGCTGCTAGCGTCCGGCGCCATGTGGGCTCAAGAGATCGTGGCCGGTCGACCGGCTTGGCGGCATGTTTCTTCCGGTGTGGTCTTCCGGGCCGTTCCCGGGGGGACGTTCCTGATGGGGCTGTCCGACGGGGAACTGGACGCGCTGCGTGCGATAGAGCGGGCCGGCGGCGCCGATGAGGACCTCGAACCGTTCTTCGCCGAGGCCGGCCAGGCCCGGCCGGTGCGGGAGGTGCGGGTCGAGCCGTTCCTGATCGCCCGGCATCCGCTGACGGTGGCGCAGGCGCGGCACTGGCTGCCCGAGTACGAGGACGGCTTCGCCGCATCGGATGCGTGCACGGCCCGCTTCGAGGACGACCTGGACGACCTGCTCGGGACGCTGCCCTTCCGGCTGCCCAGCGAGGCGGAGTGGGAGTACGCGGCCCGTGCCGGTACGACCACGCTGACCTTCCGCGGGGACGGGAGGCCGGACGAGGACCACGTGCTCGACGACTTCGGCGACGAAGAACGTACCGCCGCGGCCGAGAACGCCTTCGGGCTGGCGGCGATGGGGTCGTCGAACGAGATCTGTGCCGATGTGTGGATCCCGCACTTCACGGATGCGCCGGTGGACGCGCGACCCCGTACCGGTGACGGACCGCGGGTGGCGCGCGGGGGCGGCGGCGACCTCTTTCCGTGGCAGGGCTGCGACGAGTGGGTGCTGCTGCTCTCCGCCACCCGCTGCGAGAGTCAGGACTTCACCGCGGTCCGCCCGGTCGCACCCGTGCCGACCGGTCAGGGGCAGGATCTGGATGAGGCGCGGGATCTGGATGAGGCGCGGGATCTGGATGAGGGGCGGGGCGGGGCCTGACGCTGAGCCGGGGCTTCTCCATCCGGCCCGTCCGACGGACGGCTCTCACTCCCCAGCAGCCTTGGCCGGGGCCGCCCGGCCGCCGTGGGCACGAGATGCGGGCTGTGGGCGGGGCGCTGATGCTGGTGGGGACCGTGTACGCGGTGGAAGGAGACGCCATGTCTGTGATGGACAAGCTCAAGCAGATGCTCAAGGGGCACGAGGAGCAGGCCGGGCAGGGCATCGACAAGGCCGGTGACTACGTCGACGGCAGGACGCAGGGGAAGTACAGCGGGCAGGTCGACTCCGCGCAGGAGCGGCTCCGGCAGCAGCTGGGTTCGGAGCAGACGGGGCAGGGCGACACCGGTCGCGAGGAACCGCCCCGGTAGGAGCGCCGGGCGGCCGACGGGAGCGAGAACCGGTCGGGACCTGGGCTCACCCCTGTCCGACCGGCTCTCGTCGGCCGCGTTGGTCTACGGCCTCCGGCCCGACATCCGCGCCGCCGACGCCACCGTCGAGCGGGCCTCCCGTTCCGTGAGGCCCGTGCGTACGGCCGCCTCGACCAGGGCGTTCGTGAGGTCCGGGCCGAGGCCGTTCTCGTAGGCGCGGCAGGCGGCCCAGAAGAGCCGGGTGTTGCGCTGGCCCTCCTGGGCGGTCAGGACGAAGTGGATCAGGCCGTGACCGTGGGCGCCGACGGGGCCGGCGGGGCCGGCGGGGTTCGTGCGCGGCGGTGGGGACAGCAGGCGGAGCAGGGCCGGTGGGCAGGGGGCCGGGGAGAGGTGGGAGGTTCCGGGGGCGGTGCCGTAGACACCGTGGTCCGTACGGGAGCCGGGGCCGACGAGGTAGCCGCCGGCGCCGCGGATGTCGATGCCCGGGGCCAGCCGGCTCGCGGAGTTGGGGACGACGACGTCGGGCGGGCCGGTGAGCCAGATGTGGCGGCCGCCGCTGGGGGTCAGCACGACGACCGTCTCGGGGATCGTGAAGAGGTGCCGCAGGGCCAGTTCGCGCAGGGCCGCCGAGGAGTCCGTACCGGACTTCGTGTCGAGGTCGACGCCGATCAGGTGGTGGGGGTGGAGGCCGCAGGCGATGCCGTAACCGGTGGCCCAGGGGGCGGCGGAGAAGAGTTCGCGGACGCGGCGGGGGTCGGTGGAGGCGTCGTGGACGCCGTGGCCGAAGCGGCCGCACTCGCCGTGGCAGGGGCGGGGGTGGGGGTCGTCGCGGTGCGGGGAGCGCAGGGCCGGGAGTTTCGAGCGGGAGAGCGGGATGACCGCCAGTCCGCGTTCGGCGGCGGAGAGGGCGTGTGCCAGGGCCAGGGTTCCGGTGTGCCGGTCTGTGATGGCCATGCTTCTATTTTCGTACGCACGTTCGATAATGGGAAGAGGGTTCGGCGGGCCCCTTTCGGTCGCTGTGGGGCTGTGTGGGCTGTTCGTGGGCTGTTCGCGGGGCGGTCGGGTGTGTGGCGGAACGCTTCGCCCCTTGTCCCGGCCCGTCCTGGCGGAATGCGGCGGGGTGACTGCGACTGAGCTGGGAGTTCCTTGATCCAAGGGGGTTTATCGACTTGTCCTCACGCTTCAGGGGGAATGAGGGCTTCCGGGGTGGTTCGCCTGGGTTCGGTGGGCAACTCTGGAGGTGCGACGTCGAAGACCAGCACCGAGGCGGTCGGCCAACTGCCCCGGGGCAACCCGTACTTGTGTGAAAGGCCCTGGAGGAAATGCACATGGCAAGCATCCGTACCGCCCGCGTACTCGCCGCCGTCTCGGCAATTCCGCTCGCCGCCGCCCTCTTCGCCGGTGTGGCAGCGGCCGACAACGGCTCGTTCGCGGACAACGGATCGAACGCCGGCGTGGCGAACCTCGTCGGCAGCGGGGTCGGCCGCGACAACAGCGGCAACTCGTCGACCTCGCAGCAGCAGGCGATCGGCTCGGGCGCCTCGAACCAGAACAACACCGCCCAGGTCAACGGCTTCGGTCTCACCGCCATCGACCAGAAGAACGCCGTCGTCAACTTCGCCGACCTCTGGTGAGCCCGTCGAGGGCGGACCGGGGTCCCGGGGGCAGGTGGATGAGGTCGCCCCGGCCCTGAGGTCCCGTTCCGGCCCTCGGGTGCGAATGCACCGGACGTGGAGAGCGTGTGGGACATGCTCGTGGGGTGTGACTCGTCTGTGCGGCGGCGCCGAAGCGCCGCCGCACAGACGTTTTCCGGGTTCCCGCCGGGGTGGCCCGTGAGCCGGGGATGCCCCGGCGACCTTGACAGTTCCGGCGCCAGTTCCTTCAATCTGACGGGTAGTCAGAATCGGTTGTCCGCGGAAGGGGCGGTGGGGCCGTGGCGGTGCCCGAGGACCTGTCCGTACGGCTCAAGGCATACGAGGGGCGCGCGGCCGTCCGCGGCGGCCGGGGCAAGGATCCCGTCAACGCGCCCATGATCAGGCACTGGTGCGAGGCTCTGGGGGACTCCAACCCGGCGTACGCCGGCCCCGATGCCATCGCCCCGCCCACCATGCTCCAGGTGTGGACGATGGGCGGACTGAGCGGGCACGAGACCCGCTCGGCGGCGTACGACGAACTCCTCGCGCTGCTCGACGACGCCGGGTACACCTCCGTCGTCGCCACCGACTGCGAGCAGGAGTATCTGCGGGCGCTGCGCCCGGGGGACGAGATCACGTTCGACTCGGTCGTCGAGTCGGTGTCCGAGCGGAAGACGACCCGGCTCGGCACGGGGCACTTCGTCACGACCCGCATGGACGTCCGGGCCGGTGAGGGAGGCGGCGAACTCGTCGGCACCCACCGCTTCCGGATCCTCAAGTACGCACCGGCGAGGACGTCCGGGACGCCCGCCCCGGACGACGGGCGACAGCGCGACCGCCAGGCCCGCCAGGACCGGCAGGACCGCCAGGCCCGCCAGGACCGGCAGGACGGGCAGGCCCGCCAGGACGGGCAGGACCGGCAGGACGAGCAGGACCAGCAAGACGGGCAGGACCGGAAGCAGCGACCGCCGGAACCGCGCCCGCGGCGCCCCCGCCCCGTCGTCAATCGCGACAACGCCGGGTTCTGGGAAGGCGTCGCCCGCCATCGCCTGCTCATCCAGCGCTGCGCCGACTGCGGCACGCTCCGCCTCCCCTGGCTCCCGGGCTGCAACGCGTGCGGCTCCCCGGGGTGGGACACGGTCGAGGCGAGCGGCGAGGGCACGGTGTACTCGTACGTCGTCATGCATCATCCGCCGTTTCCGGCCTTCGACCCGCCGTACGCCGTCGGGCTGATCGAGCTGGCGGAAGGGGTCCGGATCGTCAGCAACGTCATCGGGGTGCCGTACGACAGGGTGCGGATCGGGATGCCCGTACGGCTCGCATTCGTGCGCTACGACGAGGAGTTGGAGCTGCCGGTGTTCCACGCGGACGGGACGAGCGGGTCGGACGGGACGAGCAGGTCGGACGGCGCGGCCAGGCCGGACGGGACGGTCGGGTCGGACGGGACGGTCGGGTCGGACGAGGCGGGGGAGGAGGTGGAGCGGATATGAGGGTCCGGGTCGGCGACGCGCTGCCGCCGCTGGAGATCGAGATCACCCGCACGCTCGTCGTCGCGGGGGCGATCGCCTCGCGCGACTACCAGGACGTGCACCACGACCCCGAGTTGGCGCGGCGGCGCGGATCACCGGACGTCTTCATGAACATCCTGACGACGAACGGGCTGGTGGGCCGCTATGTCACCGATCACTTCGGTGCGGACGCGGCGCTCCGCAAGGTGGCCATCCGGCTCGGTGCGCCCAACTACCCCGGGGACACCATGGTGTTGACCGGCAGGGTCGAGACGACCGACGGTCGCACCGCCACGGTCAGGATCATCGGCGAGAACGGCATCGGCAGACACGTCACCGGCACGGTCACCGTCACGCTGCCCCTGCCGGAGGCCCGCGCGGACGACCTCGGTTCCCCCTCCGGCACCGACGCAGGGGGCCGGGCATGAGCGTACGAACCAGCGACCGGCTCGGAGGGCGCGCCGCGATCGTCGGCATCGGGGCGACCGAGTTCTCCAAGGACTCGGGACGCAGTGAACTGCGCCTGGCCGTGGAGGCGGTGCGGGCGGCGCTCGACGACGCGGGGCTGACGCCGGCGGACGTGGACGGGATGGTGACGTTCACGATGGACACCAGCCCGGAGATCACGGTCGCGCAGGCGGCCGGCATCGGTGAGCTGTCCTTCTTCTCACGCGTCCACTACGGCGGCGGTGCCGCGTGCGCGACCGTGCTGCAGGCGGCGCTCGCGGTGGCGACGGGTGTGGCGGAGGTCGTGGTCTGCTACCGGGCGTTCAACGAGCGCTCGGGCCGGCGGTTCGGATCGGGCGTACGGCACCGCGAGCCGTCGGCGGAGGGCGTGGCGCTGGGCTGGACGCTCCCGTTCGGGCTGCTCACGCCCGCCTCCTGGGTCGCGATGGCGGCGCAGCGCTACCTGTACGCGTACGGGCTGACCCCCGAGGTGTTCGGGCACGTGGCCGTGGTCGACCGGAAGTACGCGGCGACGAACCCGGCGGCGTACTTCCACGGCCGCCCCATCACGCTGGACGAGCACGCGGCCTCGCGCTGGATCGTCGAGCCGCTGCGGCTGCTGGACTGCTGCCAGGAGACGGACGGCGGTCAGGCGCTCGTCGTGACCTCGGTGGAGCGCGCGCGGGACCTGCCGAAGCCGCCCGCCGTGGTCGTGGCGGCGGCGCAGGGCGCGGGCCGGGCGCAGCAGCAGATGACCGGCTTCTACGACGGGGATCTCACCGGGCTGCCGGAGATGGGCGTGGTCGCCCGTCGGCTTCTGCGGACCTCGGGGCTCGGTCCGGACGACATCGACGTGGGCATCCTGTACGACCACTTCACGCCGTTCGTGCTGATGCAGCTGGAGGAGTTCGGATTCTGCGGGCCGGGGGAGGCGGGGGACTTCGTCGCGGAGGAGCGGCTGCCGATCAACACCCATGGGGGGCAGCTCGGCGAGGCGTATCTGCACGGGATGAACGGCATCGCGGAGGCGGTACGGCAGGTGCGGGGCACCGCCGTGAACCAGGTTCCCGGCGCCGAGCGGGTCCTCGTCACCGCCGGGACCGGGGTGCCGACCTCGGGGTTGGTCCTGGGGACGGACGGGTGAGGGGGAGGGATGTGACGGATGAGGCGGCTTTCGGGTGCCCTGGGGCCGGTGCAGTACACCCCCGGCAGGCGGTTCTCGGGGGTACACCCTCAGTACCTGGGGGCTGCTCATCCACCTCCAGTAGGTGAGGTCTGCCCCACTTCTACAACCTGAGAGGGATTCGGCTTCGGGACCTGCGGCCGATCCGCCGGGCGTGGCCCGCTCCTAGCGTGGAGCCATGACCATACCCGTCTGCACCAGCGCTTCGACGGCCGCCGTACCAGGGCCGCGGACCCTGTCGACCCCGGCCCGATCGACTGCGGCAGCCCGGCCGACGGCGGCCCCCCGCTCGTCAGCGGCCCCCCGCCCGGCGACGGCGGCCCGTCCGGCCGCGGGCCGGTCCGCCGGGGCCGTCCGGTCGGCGTCGGCGCGGTCGGCCCTGCCTGGCCTGACGAACCTGCCGCACTCGCCGTCGTACGCGTCCTACCCGTCGTTCTCGGCGTACGTGAAGGCCCGCCAGCCGGTGCTCCTGCGGACCGCACGCTCGCTCACCGCGAACCCGTGCGACGCCGAGGACCTGCTGCAGACCGCGCTGGCCAAGACGTACGTCGCCTGGGAGCGCATCGAGGACCACCGGGCCCTCGACGGCTATGTGCGCCGGGCGCTGCTGAACACGCGCACCTCCCAGTGGCGCAAGCGGAAAGTGGACGAGTTCGCGTGCGACGAACTGCCGGAGCCGGAGGGGACCCAGGCCGCCGACCCGGCCGAGCAGCAGGCCCTGCACGACGCGATGTGGCGGGCGATCATGAAGCTGCCGGTGCGGCAGCGGGCCATGGTCGTCCTCAGGTACTACGAGGACCTGAGCGAGGTACAGACGGCCGAGGTCCTCGGTGTCTCGGTCGGTACGGTGAAGTCGGCGGTCTCGCGCGCGCTGGGCAAGCTGCGTGAGGATCCCGAACTGGAACCCGTGCGCTGAGTCGTTCGTTGGTCCTGTCGGGTACCGGCCCGAAGCCGGACGCCTGGTGGCGGTGGCGGTGGCTATGGCTATGGCTGTGGACCTGGACGGCTCGACGCGCATCCGGGCCCGACCCGGTCCCGCACCGGGCTCGAACTCGGGCTCGACGGGTCACTCCGTCTGATCGATCATCTTGCCCCCTAGTGACATACCGCTCGGTATGTGAGCAGAATCAGCGCAACCGTTACCACCGCGTAGGCAGAGCCGCCCCGGGAGGACGCCGTGCTGAGCACCATGCAGGACGTACCGCTGTTGATCTCCAGGATCCTGACCCACGGGCAGGTCATCCACGGGACGTCGCAGGTGATCACATGGACCGGTGAGGGGGAGCCGGAACGCCGCTCCTACGCCGAGATCGGCGCCCGCACCGCGCAGTTGGCCCACGCCCTGCGCGAGGACCTCGGAGTCGAGGGCGACGAGCGGGTCGCGACCCTGATGTGGAACAACTCGGAACACGTGGAGGCGTACTTCGCGATCCCCTCCATGGGCGCGGTGCTCCACACCCTCAACCTGCGGCTGCCCCCCGAGCAGCTCGCCTGGATCGTCAACCACGCCGCCGACCGCGTGATCATCGCCAACGGTTCGCTGCTGCCCCTGCTCGCGCCGCTCCTCCCGCACCTCAAGCCGGTGGAGCACGTCGTCGTCGCCGGTCCCGGCGACCGGTCGCTGCTCGCCGGAGCGAGCGTCCAGGTCCACGAGTACGAGGACCTGATCGCCGGCAAGCCGACCACGTACGACTGGCCCGAGCTGGACGAGCGCTCGGCCGCCGCCATGTGCTACACCTCCGGCACCACCGGCGACCCCAAGGGCGTCGTCTACTCCCACCGTTCGATCTACCTGCACTCCATGCAGGTCAACATGGCCCAGTCCATGGGGCTCACGGACGCGGACCTCTCGCTCGTCGTCGTCCCGCAGTTCCATGTGAACGCCTGGGGCCTGCCGCACGCGACCTTCATGACGGGCGTCAACCTGCTGATGCCGGACCGGTTCCTGCAGCCCGGTCCGCTCGCCGAGATGATCGAGACGCTGAAGCCGTCGCACGCCGCCGCCGTCCCCACCATCTGGCAGGGCCTGCTCGCGGAGCTGACCGCCCGCCCGCGCGAGGTCTCCTCGCTCAACCAGGTCACCATCGGCGGCTCGGCCTGCCCGCCCGCCCTCATGGAAGCCTTCGACAAGCTGGGCATGCGCGTCTGCCACGCCTGGGGCATGACGGAGACCTCGCCGCTCGGCACGATCGCCCGGCCGCCGGCCCACGTCGAGGCCGACTCGGAGGAGGAGCTCGCGTACCGCCTCACCCAGGGCCGCTTCCCCGCCTCCGTCGAGGCCCGTCTCACCGGCCCCGACGGCGAACGCCTGCCCTGGGACGGGGAGTCCGCCGGTGAGCTGGAGGTGCGCGGCCCCTGGATCGCGGGCGCGTACTACGGCGGCCAGGGCGCCGAGCCCGTCCGTCCCGACGACAAGTTCAGCGAGGACGGCTGGCTGAAGACGGGTGACGTCGGCACGATCAGCCCCGACGGCTTCCTCACCCTCACCGACCGGGCCAAGGACGTCATCAAGTCCGGCGGCGAGTGGATCTCCTCCGTCGAGCTGGAGAACGCCCTCATGGCCCACCCGGACGTCGCCGAGGCCGCCGTCGTCGCCGTACCGGACGACAAGTGGGGTGAACGCCCCCTCGCCACGGTCGTGCTGAAGGAAGGCTCCACCACCGACTTCGCCGCCCTCCGCGCCTTCCTCGCCGACGAGGGCCACATCGCCAAGTGGCAGCTGCCGGAGCGCTGGACGATCATCGAGTCGGTGCCGAAGACGAGCGTCGGCAAGTTCGACAAGAAGGTGCTGCGCAGGCAGTACGCGGAGGGCTCGCTGGACGTGACCCAGATCTAGACCTCGACGGATCTGAGGGACCTAAACGGCGGTGGGGCGGTGTTTCACGTGAAACACCGCCCCACCGCCGTACACGGGCTCAGTTCGTGCCGACTCGTGCCAGCAGGTCCACGATCCGGGTCTGCACGTCCGTGCTCGTCGAGCGTTCCGCGAGGAACAGGACCGTCTCCCCCGAGGCCAGGCGCGGGAGTTCGGACGGGTCGACGGCGGCGGTGTAGACGACGAGCGGCGTGCGGTTCAGCTGGCCGTTCGTCCGCAGCCAGTCGATGATTCCGGCCTGGCGGCGGTGCACCTGCAGCAGGTCCATCACCACCAGGTTGGGTCGCATCTGCGCGGCCAGCGTGACGGCATCCGCGTCGGACGCGGCCCGCGCGACCTGCATGCCACGCCGCTCCAGCGTCGCGGTGAGGGCGAGCGCGATCTCCGCGTGCTCCTCGATGAGCAGGACGCGCGGCGGATGCTGCTCGGAGTCGCGTGGCGCCAGCGCCTTCAGCAGTACGGCCGGGTCGGCACCGTACGCCGCCTCCCGTGTCGCCTGGCCGAGCCCCGCCGTCACGAGTACGGGGACCTCGGCGGCCACGGCGGCCTGGCGCAGGGACTGCAGTGCCGTGCGCGTGATGGGCCCGGTCAGCGGGTCGACGAACAGGGCGGCCGGGTAGGCGGCGATCTGGGCGTCCACGTCCTCGCGGGAGTTCACGATCACGGGCCGGTAGCCGCGGTCGCTCAGTGCCTGGTGGGTCGCCGCGTCCGGCGCGGGCCACACCAGCAGCCGCCGTGGGTTGTCCAGCGGCTCCGGCGGCAACTCGTCGTCCATCGGCTGCGGATGCGGACGGTCGGGGACCTCCACCGCACCGCCGGGCCCGTCGAGCGGCTCGGGACCTTCGTCCGCGTTCTCGTCGGGCGCCCCTATGGCGTACGACCGTCCGGCACCCTCCGTACGGCCCGTCAGCCGGGACTGCCCGGCGAGGGACGGCTGCTGCGGCAGCGGGACCTGGCCGGCGAGGGAGGGCTGCGGGGGCAGCGGGACCTGCCCGGCGAGCGACGGCTGGGACACCTGTGCGGCGGCCTGCTGCGGCTGGGCCGGGGGCGGCGCCTGGCCGGTGCCGATGCGGAAACCGGTGCCGTTCGTCGGGCTGGACTGCGGGTGCGGGCGCGCGGCGGTCTCGGGGCGGTCGCCGGTCGGCTGCGGTGGGGTCCCCAGCTTGCGGCGACGGCCCGACCCACCGGGCTGGTGGGGAGTGGGCGTGGCTCCGCCCTGCGCCTGCGCCTGTGCCTGCGGGCCGCCCTGGCGGGAGAACGGGACGCCTTGGCCGAGCGTCCGTACGCTGATCGCCCGTCCATGGGTGGAGTTGGAGTCGAGGGGAGCGGCGGCAGGGGCCGGTGCCGGTGCCGCCGGAGTGGCCGGGGCCGGGGCTTGGGCCTGTGCCTGTCGCTGCGCCTGAGCTGGAGTCGGAGCCGGAGCCGGAGCCGGAGCCGGGGCCATGGCTTCGGCGGGCAACGGCTGTGCGGCGCGCGGCTGTTGTACGGCCACCTCCGGCGGCAGCGGGGTGCCCGAGGAGGGGGTGGACTGCGGGGGCAGCGGCGCCTGCGGAGCGGCGACGGGGATGCCGACGCCGGAGGTCTCGTGGCGGGCGTCGGGCCAGGACTGCGGCTGGGGCGTGCCGGGAGCCGCGCCCTGAGCGGGGACGGCCTGCTGGGCGCCGGGCACGCCTGCCGCGGGCACGGGCTGGGCGACGCCCTGAGCCGGCTGCGCCCCGGGGACCTCTTGCCGCGGCGGGACGGTGCCCTGCGCGGGGGCGGGCTGTCCGACGCCCGGTTGTCCGGGGGCGGCCTGGCCGGCAGGGGCCTGACCGCCGACCGCCCGGGCGGCGAGAGCCTGTCCCACGGCCGCCTGGGCCGCGCTCCCCGGTACGCCCTGCGGAGCGACGGGCTGTCCGGGAGCAGCGGCGACGCCCTGACCGGGCACCTGCTGCGGGACGGCCTGCACGCCCTGCAGGGGTACGGGCTGCGGGGCGCCCTGGATGTTCGGGACGTTCGGGATGTTCTGGGCGAGGGCGGGCTGCGCGGCGACAGGCTGCGCGACGACCGGCGCCACGCCCTGGGCGGGCACCTGCTGCGCCGGGCCGCTCTGCGGAGGAATCCCCTGCGCCGGGGCACCCTGGACCGGCACCCCGGGTGCGGGAGCCGTCATGGCCACGCCGTCACCCTGCTGGGGAGCGGCCTGCCGGACCGCTCGGCGACGGCCGGTCGGTGTGGGGATCGGGTGCGGTTGCGGCGGGGTGTGGTCGTCGGCCGCCTGGTGCGGGGCGGCGTCATGACGGCCGTCGTCGACACCACCGGCGGGCACGCCCGCGCCCTGACCCGCGACGGGGCCCTGTGCCACGCCGGGTACCTGCGCCACGCCGGGCGTACCCGGGACCTGACCCATACCCGGGACCTGACCCACACCCGGCCCCGCGACTCCCCCGGCCTGTACGGGCACGCCCGCCGGTACGAGTCCGGCGGCGGGAACCGGCTGTCCACCGGGCGCAGGCTGCCCCGCAGCGGCCGGGGTCGCCTGGCCGCCCGCGACGCCCACGCCCGGAGCACCCTCGCCCTGCACGGGCGCGGTGGTGCCGGCGGGCAGCGGCAGCGGCATCGGCATGGGCATCGGCGCGCCGGGCGCACCCGCCCCGGCGGGCAGAGGTACCGGACCGAGCCCGGCCGCCTGCGCGTACTCGGGTCCCCGGTCGGCCTCGGCCGGCGGCAGCGCGAAGACGGCACGCGCGCCCGGCTCGGGCGCGGCGGCACGCTCCTCCGCACTGGCCAGAGCCCGACGCCGGCGCCCGGTGGGCTGCTGAGCGCCCCCCGCGTCAGCGGCATCGGAGCCGGCGGTACCGGGACGGGAACCCGCGTCGGCGACGCTCACCTCACTGCCGGTGCTCTGCCCCGCGGGCAGCGCGGCCGGCGGCAGGGCGTTCTGCGCGGCGGCGGGCTCCCGGCGCGCGCGCCGCCCGCCGGGCGCGGGCACACCCTGCGGCGGCACCGTTCCCCCCAGTCCGCTGGCGGCGGCAGCGGCTCCCGCCGCGTGCTCGGCCGCCGTGACGACCGCGCCCTCGGCGGCCACGGGTTGTGCGGTGACACCGAGCCCCTCAGCGCCCCCGTCAGCCGCACCGGCCGCGGCGATCGCGACCGCCGCGTCCTCGGCCCTGCGCCTGCGCCGCCCGGTGGGGGCGACGGCGGCCTCGGGCCCTCCGGCCTCGGGGGCGTCCTCGCTCTCCAGGAAGGCGTCCACCGACGACCGCCGCGCCCGCCTGCGCCCGCCACCGGCGGCGGCCTGCTCGGGCAGGGCGACCTCGGCGCCGCCCGCGGGGGCACCGGAAGCGACCTCGGCGCCCACCACCGCGGGCAACGGGGCGGCGGGCACGGCCCCGGCGCCGCCCCCGAGCGGCACCTCCAGCACATACGCGCTGCCGCTCATCCCCGGCACCTCGACCGTCTGCAGCACACCGCCGTGCGCCCGGACGATTCCCCGGACGATCGGCTGGTGCACCGGGTCTCCCCCGGCGTACGGCCCGCGCACCTCGATACGGACGACCTCACCGCGCTGCGCGGCCGCGACCACCACGGTGTTGTCCATGTACCCGCCGGCGGACACGGGCGTGTTGCCCGTCGCGTCCACACCGGCCACATCGGCGACGAGGTGCGCGAGCGCGGTCGCGAGCCGCACCTGGTCCACCTCGGCCTCGATGGGCGGCGCGTGCACGGCGAACTGCACCCGCCCCGGCCCGATCAGCTCCACGGCCCCGTCGACACCGGCCGCGACGACCGCGTCCAGCATCACGGCCGTACGGACGAGGCCGTCCTCGCCCGCGTCGATCCGCTGGTAGCCGAGCACGTTGTCGATGAGGGTCGTGATCCGCGAGTACCCGGCGGTCAGGTGGTGCAGCACCTGGTTGGCCTCGGGCCACAGCTGCCCGGCGTCGTCGGCGGCGAGTGTGCCCAGCTCGCTGCGGAGCTGGTCCAGCGGACCGCGCAGCGAGGTGCCCAGCACGGCGAGCAGCTGCTCGTGCCGCGCGGCCAGCGCCTCGTAGCGGTCCTTCTCACGCTCGCCGAGCGCCGCGTACCGCTCGTCGCCGGCGGCGAGTTCCTCGGCGTGCTGCTCGCTCAGCTCGGCCAGTTCGGCGGCGTGCTCCTCCCGGACGCCCGCCAGTTCCTCGGCGTGCTCCTTGGCGAGCCGCTCCAGCTCCTCCGCGTGCGTCTCGGCCTCGGAGTCCTTCTCCTCGGCGAGCTTGTCGTACGGCCGCCGGTCGGTGAACGTCATCACCGCGCCGACGAGCTGGTCCCCGTCACGCACCGGCGCGGTCGTCAGGTCGACCGACACCTTCTCGCCGTTCTTCGACCACAGCACCTGCCCGCGCACCCGGTGCTTGCGCCCGGACCGCAGGGTGTCCGCGAGCGGCGACTCGCCGTACGGGAAGGGGGCGCCGTCCTCGCGGGAGTGCAGCACGAGCGTGTGCAGCTCGCGTCCGCCGAGGTCACTGGCCCGGTAACCCAGTATCTGCGCGGCGGCCGGATTGACGAGAACGATCCGCCCGTCCGTGTCCGTCCCGACCACGCCCTCGGACGCGGCCCGCAGGATCATCTCGGTCTGCCGTTGCGAACGCGCGAGTTCGGCCTCGGTGTCGACGGTGCCCGAAAGATCCCGTACGACCAGCATGAGCAGCTCGTCGTTGGTGTAGCCGTAACCGTCGTACGCCTGCTGGCCGTTCTCCAGATTCGCGGATGTGACCTCGACCGGGAACTCGCTGCCGTCGGTCCGGCGGGCGGTCATCCGGGTCGGCTTGGTCCGCCCGGTCGGGTCCATGGTGTCGGGGCGCCGCATGGAGCCCGGGATGAGCCGGGAGTCGAACTCGGGGAGCAGGTCCAGCAGACCGCGTCCGACCAACGCGGTCCCGGGGGTCTCGAAGGCCTCGAGCGCGATCGTGTTGGCGTTGACGACGGTCCCATTGGCGTTGACCAGCACCAACGCGTCGGGCAGCGCGTCCAGTATGGCTGCGAGGCGAGCAGCGCCTCGGGATGGCCTGCTGCTCACGAGACGCTTCCTCCCTGTTACCGCATCTTGCCGACCGCTGGGCCCGTGGCCATCTTGCCAACCGGCCCGCAACGTGTCACGCGAGGGAGTCTACGGGCAGAGGTTGCGCTCGCGACGCCGGATGAGAGGGAGGTCGCACACCGAACATCTGGAGATGCGGTGACTGTGCGGACGGGGATGCCGTGACCGTGTGTTTTGCCGGGGGACCTTGTCGGCGGCACATATGTACGGGCTGCGCGCGGCTGTCGAACGGCCCGCCGCCCCCGCCCACCGGGTGGCCGATTCCCTTCTCCCCTTCTCCCCTTCTCTCCGCCCTCTCCTCTCTCTTCCTTCTCCGTCTTCCTCGCGTCTCCCTAGGCGCGGAGGTCCGGCAGTACGGGCACGAGCGCGTCCCAGCGGGCGATCTCGCAGCCGTTCCTGCGGTCGAACGTCGCGTCGACGCGGCGTCCGGCCCAGGTCCCGGTGACATGGGCGGTGGCTGGCCCGCCGTACTGCATCGTGCACATGCCCTGGGACCCCGCCGGCGCGAAGGGATCCGTCCCCCACACCGTGCGCCGGTCGAGTCGTCCGCACGCCCCGCTCGCGTCCGGGTGACTGCCGCCCTGCGGATGACACCGCAGGACGAACGTTCCGTCCGCCCTGCCGCCGGCCTCCCGGACGGTGACGGTCAACCGGTCCGCGGAGTCGAGGGCGCCGGTGAGCGAGGGCAGGGGCAGCGGCGTTCGCGACACCGACTCGGCGGCGTACGCGTCCGGCGCCACCGGCGCGAGGGTGCCGGCGGCCGCCGCGGCCAGCGAGGCGGCGGCGCCGAGGAGCAGTCGGCCCAGTGTGGCGGGGCGGGCGGGGCGGCTGGGCGACGCGGTGGGAGGGAGCGGGCGGGCGACGGCGGGAGGACTCTGCGACATGACCTGACTAACGCCACGCCCGCCCCACGGTTGCGTGCGGTGCCACCCCTCGTCCCCACCCGTCGCGGCCGGCCCTCCGCACCACTCCCGACGTGCCCTACTGCTTTGCCCTGCGGCCTCTCCGCCTAGTACCGTGGGAGGCGATTGGTGACAGCCCACCAGGCTGTGTCATCATCTGCACGCACCATTCGCGCTCGCGCGGGCGGTTGTGCTGGAGGCGTCGCCTAGTCCGGTCTATGGCGCCGCACTGCTAATGCGGTTTGGGACTTCAATCCCATCGAGGGTTCAAATCCCTCCGCCTCCGCGCTTGATCACGAAGCCCCGGTCCATCGGACCGGGGCTTCGTCGTTCCCGCCCTCGGCCCAAGACCGCCGAACAGGTCGTTTTCCCAGGTCGCAAGGGGTAGGGGAAACGGATTTCACATGGCGACGGCAGTCATGTAATGTTCTTCCTGTCGCCGCGAGCGGGCCGAAAGGACCAGGAACGGCAGAAAACAGAACAAGCACTCGTAGCTTAACGGATAGAGCATCTGACTACGGATCAGAAGGTTGCAGGTTCGAATCCTGCCGAGTGCACACAGGTGAGAGGCCCCGGAGAGATCCGGGGCCTCTTGCGTTGTCCGGACGTGCGGCAGCAGCGGACCTCACGAAGCTGCCGGGATGCGCGTACGCGGTGGGCGATGCGGCTGGACGGGTGCAGTTCGGCGCCTGACCCCGGCGGCCTCCGCCCGGAGCGGCGCAGCGGCGGATTACATGGGCCCGTGCCTCGGCGTGGGGCGTGCCGGTGTCGTTCGCGGCCCCGGGTCCGACGAATGAGAGAGCGCGATGTCAGAGCGCGACCCTCGCAACCGCACCGGCCGCCGCCCGCTTCTGCGCGGGCTCGCCGCCGCCGTGCTCACGGCCGGCCTGCTGGTGGCCTCGACGGGACAGGGGCACGGAAGCGCTGCGGCCACCGCGGCGCCCGGCGCACAGTTCACGCCGTTGACGGCGGCGGTGCTGACCGAACCGGCGCCGTTCGTCGCCACGGACGACAGGACGCACCTCTCGTACGAACTGCTCACCACGAGTTCCCTGCCCAGCAGCACGCCGCTGCGGCTCGACCGCGTCGAGGTCCGCGACGCCCGCACGCACCGGGTCGTCGGCTCGCTGAGCGGTCAGGCGCTGGCCGACGCCGCCAACCCGGTGGGCGACCCGCTGCCGGGTGCCGACGCGTACACCCCGGCGCCTCCGGGGCCGACGCCGACCGTCATCCAGGGCTCCCAGCAGTGGATCATCTGGCTCGACCTGGTCCTCGACCGCGGTGAGCGGGTGCCCAAGGTCCTCGAACACCATCTTGAGGGTGCCGTCCTGGCGCCCTCCGGCACCTTCGCCTTCGAGGAGACGGTGCAGCTCACCCGGACCGCCCACAGACCGCCGTTGAACCTGGGACCGCCGGTCCGCCCCGGCACCTGGTACTCCAGCGAGTCCTGCTGCGGCAACACCCACCACCGGCGCGGCCTCGCTCCGATCAACGGCCGCTTCTACGTGCCGCAGCGCTTCGCGATCGACTGGTACCGGGTCGGCAGGCAGGGGCAGACCTGGGAGGGCGACCCCGCGCGGCTCTCCAGTTACCTGAGCTACCGTCAGCCGGTCGTGGCCTCGCTCGGCGGCACCGTGGTGGAGGTCCAGGACGGAATCCCGGACAACACGCCGCCCGAGACACCGCCCATCCCGCCGATCGGGGACACGGTCGGCAACCACGTCACCGTGGAGGTCGCGCCGGGCCGCTATCTGCTCTACGCCCACCTGACACCCGGCTCGCTCCGGGTCCGGGAGGGCGACCGGGTCACATCCGGCCAGGTCCTCGGGCTGATCGGCAACAGCGGCAACTCGACCACCCCGCACCTGCACTTCCAGGTGATGACCACCCCCGAGTTCTTCCCGACCGACAGCCCGCCGTTCACGTTCCGGCAGTTCCGCGTCGTCGGGCAGGTCGAGCCCCGGATCTGGGACGACAACCTCGGTCTGCAGCCGACCGGCGTCCTGCCGATCACGCCCTCGCCGTACGACGGCCCGCACCGTGCGCGGTATCCGCTCGACCGTGAGGTGCTGAAGTTCTGACCGCCGGGTTCCGACCGCGTGATTCTGACCACCGGGTTCTGGCCACCAGGCCCTGACCACCGGGTTCGTGCGGCGGCGATCACCACGAGACCACTGGTGGAGCGTGTCGGGAGAGGGGCCGGAGGCGGAAGAGAGCGGACTGGCGGATACGCGTGGGCGCATACTGGTCGAGATGACAAAGCCAGGTGCACCGAAGCGCTATTTGCCCACCAGTCCCTTCAAGGCCCCGGTCGCCCCGCCGCCCAAGCACTTCGCGGTGGGCGACCAGGTCACACACGACATGTACGGCCTCGGCCGGGTGATCGGCATCGAGGACGGCATCGCCGCACTCGTCGATTTCGGGTCCGCGCGACAGCGGATCCTCAGCCCGTACACCAAGATGAGCAAGCTGTAGTCCGAGACACAGACGGAAACCAGGGCCGGGCCCGGGTCGGGGCCGGGCTCTGAAGCGGCGGCAGGTTGCGCTCCGTGGGGAGCGCGTCCCGCCGTGCCGTTCTGCCTCACCACGCTGTCCGTCCCCGTCCCGCCCGGCCGGGCGGAGGCGCTGTCAGTGGTGCCCTCTAGGGTCGTGAGGGATGGCACGCGTGTGGAGATGTACGGGTCTGCGGTGGGGCGCGGACGGGCCGCTGCTGGCGTGGACCGGCGGGCGCGTGAGTCCCCTGCCGCAAGGGAAGGCGATGGCCTTCGCCGTCGTGGCCGAGGGGCGGCGGACGTGCGTCGGGGCCAGGGGAAACCCGTGTCCGCTGCGGGCCGGGGTCTCCGGGCGCAGTACCGGGGCCCGGTGCGAGGAGTGCGCGCGGCTCGACCGGGCGCATTCCGTGGCCGCCGACACGATCGCCGATGATCCGCGGCCGTATCACGTGTACCTCGCGTGGTTCGGGCCCGGCAGGGTGAAGGTCGGGATCACCGCCGTCGAGCGGGGCTCGGCCCGGCTGCTGGAGCAGGGCGCGGTCTCCTTCGCATGGCTCGGGCGGGGGCCGCTGATGGCCGCGCGGCGGGCGGAGGAGGTGCTGCGGGCCGCGCTCGGGGTGCCGGACCGGATTCCGTACGCCGAGAAGAGGGTCGTACGGGCACGTCTGCCGGGCGCCGGGGAGCGCGTCCGCGAGTTGGCCGTGCTGCACGGGCGCGCGCTGGGGCTCGCGGGGTGGCCCGAGTCGCTGGAGCCCGTGCCGTTCCGGGCGGTCGATCACTTCGGGGTGTTCGGGCTCGACGGGCTGCCGGCCGCGGACGGTGTGGTGAGGGAGCTGGTCGCGGGCGGGGTCGTGGGCGGCGGGGTGCTCGCCGTCGCCGGGCCCGATCTGCATCTGGCCACCGGCCGGGGCGTCGTCGTCCTCGACACCCGGCTCATGACGGGGTGGGAACTGACCGCGCCGGGCGGCCACGAGGCCCGTGACGCCGTCACCGTGCCCGTGAGGGAGTCGGGCAGCGGGAGGGACGGGGGCGGCGTTCAGGACGGGCTGTTCTGAACGCGGCGGCTCGGCTCGCGGCGGTGAGGGCAAAGAGTGTGATCCCCTTTGGATCCCGTTCGGAAAGTGAGTGGACGTCGCTCGTGGCCCGGCCCGACAGTGAGGCCATGGATGATCAGCGGACAGCACCTGCCGACGTACCTGCCGATGTACCTGCCGACGCCTCGGCCGGCACACCTGCCGGCACGGCCGAGAACACACTCGACGACGTACCTGGCGACGCGCTCCGCGACCCGTCCGTCGTCGCGCCGGTCCCTGCCCATGAACCCCCCTACTACGCGGTTGTCTTCACCTCCACACGGACCCGGGACCAGAGCGGGTACGCGGAGACCGCCGAGCGGATGGAGGAGCTGGTGAAGGGGGTGCCCGGGTTCCTCGGGATGGACCAGGCGTGGCGGCCCGGCGGGCCGGCGATCACGGTGGGGTACTTCCGGGACGCCGAAGCCATCGAGCGGTGGCGGACCGACGTCGAGCACCTGGCGGCGCAGGAACGGGGGAGGGCCGAGTGGTACGAGAACTACACCCTGCACGTCGCCAAGGTCGAGCGGAGTCACAGCTTCGTGCGAGGGGCCGACCGGGGCGAGGGCAGGCGCGGGGGCGAAGGCAGGGGCAGCGGCGCGGAGGGGCGCGAAGCATGACGGCGCTTGCGTAGGAGCGGGGTCAAGGCGGGGGCGCGGGGGCGCGTCCCCGCGCTCGCGGAGCTGTGGGCCCGCGGTGCGGCGGCCGGGAGAACGCCGTGGGGACGATCGCGAAAGCGCTGGTCGGCGGGGGCGGTGTCCGAGAGGCCGGGGATCTTCCCAGGGGTTGCCTGAGAGGTACCTGTGCGTTTCTCAGAAAAATCACAGGTTCCGGAAAGGGCGTTCTCAGGGGGCACCGACAAGGTGTCCAGCATGACCACGACCTCGCCCCAGGGGCGCACCGAACTGCTGAGGCCGGACGGGAGCCCCGTCCGCGTGCTTGTGGTGGACGACGAGCTGTCGATCACCGAACTGCTGTCCATGGCCCTGCGCTACGAGGGCTGGCAGATCCGGAGTGCCGGGGACGGCACGGGCGCCCTGCAGACCGCCCGGGACTTCCGGCCCGACGCCGTCGTCCTCGACATGATGCTGCCCGACATGGACGGGCTGACCGTTCTCGGGCGGCTGCGGCGCGAGCTGCCCGATGTGCCGGTGCTCTTCCTGACGGCGAAGGACGCGGTCGAGGACCGGATCGCCGGGCTGACCGCCGGCGGCGACGACTACGTCACCAAGCCGTTCAGCCTGGAAGAGGTCGTCGCCCGGCTGCGCGGGCTCATCCGCCGCTCCGGTGCCGCCGACCGCCGCTCCGACTCCGTGCTCGTGGTCGGTGACCTCATGCTCGACGAGGACAGCCACGAGGTGTCGAGGGCCGGGGCGAACATCCACCTCACCGCCACCGAGTTCGAGCTGCTGCGGTTCCTGATGCGGAATCCGCGGCGTGTGCTCAGCAAGGCGCAGATCCTCGACCGGGTGTGGTCGTACGACTTCGGCGGCCAGGCCAACGTGGTCGAGCTGTACATCTCGTACCTGCGGCGGAAGATCGACGCCGGGCGGGAGCCGATGATCCACACCCGGCGTGGGGCCGGCTATCTGATCAAGCCCGCGGTGTCGTGAGCGGGCGACGGCGGACGCGTACGCGGTCGTGGCCGAGGCTGCGGCTGCGGCGAGGGCGGGGACGGCAGCCGCGCACGCTGCGTACGCGGCTCGTCGTCTCCGCGGTGGCGTTGATCGCGGTGGTGGCCTCGGTCATCGGGACGGTGACGACGTTCGCGCTGAGTGAGCATCTGTACGACCAGCTGGCGGCCAACGTCCAGGACATCGCCAAGCGCACCGACGGGCCCCGGGGGCCGGGGCCGGGCGCTTCCCTGCGGGGCGGGGCGCTGGGCGACTCCGACACCCTCACCCTGACGACGGACGAGAAACTCCAGTTCGTCACGAAGGGCGGTTCGCCGCAGTACACGATCGGTGCCGTCGTGGAGGACGGGACCGTGGTCAAGGGCGTCGTCGGCAAGCTGGCCAGCTCCAGCACCACCGGCCAGCAGGAAATGACGGCCGTCACGTTGAGCAAGGCCGACCTCGCCGCACTCGCCGGAGTCCCGACGGACCGCAGGGCCCACCGCGTGAGCCTCCCGGACCGGGGCGACTACCTGGTCCGGTACGAGACCAACCGCGACGGTGACGCGTTCTACGTGGGCCTGCCCACCGAGTCCGTCACCAACACCCTCAACACCCTCATCGCCGTCGAACTCAGCGTCACCGGCGCCGGGCTCGTCGCCGCCGGGATCGCCGGGTCCGTGCTCGTCGGGGTCGCCCTGCGGCCGCTGCGCAAGGTGGCGGCCACCGCGACCCGGGTCTCCGAACTGCCGCTGCACACCGGCGAGGTCACCCTCAACGAACGCGTCCCCGCCTCCGAGACCGACCCGCACACCGAGGTCGGCCAGGTCGGCGCCGCGCTCAACCGCATGCTCGACCACATCCACGGTGCCCTGCACTCACGCCAGGAGAGCGAGACGCGCGTACGGCAGTTCGTCGCCGACGCCAGTCACGAGCTGCGGACGCCCCTCGCGTCGATCCGCGGCTACGCCGAGCTGACCCGGCGCGGCCGGGAGGAGATCGGGCCCGACACCCGGCACGCGCTCGGGCGGATCGAGTCCGAGTCCGGGCGGATGACCATGCTGGTCGAGGATCTGCTGCTGCTCGCACGGCTCGACGCCGGCCGGCCGCTGCAGTTCGAGCAGACCGACCTCATCCCCCTCGTCGTGGACACCGTCAGCGACGCGCGCGTCGCCGGACGGAGCCACAGCTGGCGGCTCGACCTGCCGGACGTGCCCGCCCTCGTGTCGGCGGACGCCGCGCGGTTGCAGCAGGTGCTCGTCAACCTGCTGGCGAACGCCCGTACGCACACGCCCCCCGGCACCACCGTCACCGCGCGCGTGCAGCGGCGTGGGCCGTGGATGTGCGTCGACGTCGAGGACGACGGACAGGGCATTCCGGAGGAGTTGCTGCCCCACGTGTTCGAGCGGTTCGCGCGCGGCGACTCGTCGCGGTCCCGGGCCTCCGGGTCCACCGGGCTCGGCCTCGCCATCGTGCAGGCCGTCGCCGACGCGCACGGCGGCGCGGTGACCGTCGACAGCGTGCCCGGCAGGACCGTGTTCACGGTGCATCTGCCGGCCCTCGGCCGGGACGTGCCGCTCCTCGACGACGCCGCGAACTGGCAGCTCGACGAGGCCCGCTACGACGGGGAGTCCGACGGAGACGACCTGCTGACCGGTGCCGCACGCCGGGAGCCGGACTCACAGGCGCACCACAGTGTGAGCACACGGGCATAACAGAGCGGCTCGCGAATGTGGTGGTCATGCGAACCGACTCTTCTCCCGGCACCCTGCCGGCGCGGGAGCACCTCCCGGCCGGAAACGCCGGTACGCCTGTCCTGGACGTAGTGATCCCCGTCTACAACGAGGAGAAGGACCTCCGGCCGTGTGTGCTCAGACTGCACGAGCACCTCGCGCGCACGTTCCCCTACGCGTTCCGCATCACGATCGCGGACAACGCCTCCACGGACGGCACCCCGCGGGTGGCGCGGCGGCTGGAGGCGGAACTCGCGGAGGTCCGGTCCTTCCGGCTGGAGCAGAAGGGGCGCGGGAGGGCCCTGCGGACGGTGTGGTCCGCGTCCGACGCGCCGGTCCTCGCCTACATGGACGTGGATCTGTCCACCGACCTGAACGCGCTGCTGCCGCTGGTGGCCCCGCTGATCTCCGGTCACTCCGACCTGGCCATCGGCTCCCGGCTCGCCCGCTCCTCGCGGGTGGTGCGCGGCACCAAGCGCGAGTTCATCAGCCGGGCCTACAACCTGATCCTGCGCGGCTCGCTGCAGGCCCGCTTCTCGGACGCGCAGTGCGGGTTCAAGGCGATACGCCGGGATGTCGCCCAGGTGCTGCTGCCGCTGATCGAGGACACCGGGTGGTTCTTCGACACCGAGATGCTGGTGCTCGCGGAGCGGGCCGGTCTCAGGATCCACGAGGTGCCGGTGGACTGGGTGGACGACCCGGACTCGACCGTCCACATCGTGCGGACCGCCACCGACGATCTCTTGGGGGTGTGGCGGGTCGGGAAGGCGCTGGCCACCGGGTCCCTCGCCCTGGACCGGCTCGCCCGGCCCTTCGGGGACGACCCCCGAGACCGTGAGATCCAGGACGTACCGCGCGGCCTGGCCCGCCAGCTCCTCGGCTTCTGTGTCGTCGGCGGCCTCTCCACCCTCTTCTATCTGCTCCTCTACAGCGGCTTCCGGACCTTCTCGGGGTCGCAGACCGCCAACGCGCTGGCCCTGCTGGTCTCGGCGGTCGCCAACACGGCCGCCAACCGACGGCTGACCTTCGGCGTCCGCGGCCGCGGCGGGGTCATCAGGCACCAGGCGCAGGGGCTGGTGGTGTTCGGCATCGGACTGGCCCTCACCAGCGGCTCGCTCGCCGCGCTGAACGCGGCCACCTCCGACCCCGCGCACTCCACGGAGCTGGCGGTCCTGGTCGCCGCGAACCTCGCGGCGACGGTGCTGCGGTTCCTGCTGTTCCGGGCGTGGGTGTTCCCGGACCGGCGCGACGGCGCCCCCACGGAGGGTTCGGCCGTCGTCGCCGCGCACCGTCCCGCACAGCACTCCCTCTCCGTCCCTCACCCCACCTCCCCGCCGGTCCCCGCGGCCGCGGCGACGGTACGGCCGGGACAGCCGGGGCCGTACGGCCGCCAGGACCGGTTCCGGCCGACGTACACCACCACCCCGTTCCGCGCCGGAGAAGCCGCGGACCCCACCTGGGGGGAGCCGACCATGCCGATGCGGCCGGTGCGCCCGCACGATCAGGATTCGAGGAACGCACGATGACCACGGAGTTCGAGACCACGAGCCGGCCGGGGGATCCCGGCGCCGACGGGGAGCCCTCGGCCACGGCCCCGCAGGGACCGGTGGCGGCGCAGGCGCCCGCCGAGCCCTCGGCCCCCGGGGCCGGTGAGCCCTCGGCCCCCGGGGCCGGTGAGCCCGCGCCGCCCTTCGCCCGGCGGCTGTGGCGGGGACGGCCGGAGGACAACCGCTGGACACGCCCCGGTTTCCTGCTCGCGCTGCTGCTGATCGGCGGCCTCTACACCTGGAACCTCACGGCCTCCGGCTACGCCAACTCCTTCTACTCGGCGGCCGTGCAGGCGGGCAGCCAGTCCTGGAAGGCGTTCTTCTTCGGCTCGCTGGACTCCGGCAACGCCATCACCGTCGACAAGCCCCCGGCCTCGCTCTGGCCGATGGCGCTGTCGGTGCGGCTGTTCGGCCTCAACTCCTTCGCGATCCTGTTCCCGCAGGTCCTGATGGCCGTCGCCACCGCCGGAGTGCTGTGGGCGGCCGTACGCCGCCGCTTCGGCGCCACGGCCGGCTTCCTCACCATGGCGGTGTTCGCGCTCACGCCGGTCGCCGCGCTGATGTTCCGCTTCAACAACCCGGACGCGGCCCTCGCCCTGCTGATGGCCGCCGCGGTCCACTGCACCCAGCGCGCCCTGGAGAAGGCCCGGACGAAGTGGCTGGTCTGGGCGGGCGTGGCCATCGGCCTCGCCTTCCTGGTCAAGACGCTGCAGGCGTTCCTGATCCTGCCGCCGCTGGCGATCGTGTACGTCGCTCTCGCGCCCGCCCCGCTGAGGAAGCGGATCGGCCAGGTGCTGCTCGCCGGGCTCGCGATGGTCGTCGCCGGCGGCTGGTGGGTCGCGATCGTGGAGCTGTGGCCCGCGTCCTCCCGCCCGTACGTCGGTGGCTCGCAGAACAACTCCTTCCTCGAACTCACCTTCGGCTACAACGGTCTCGGCCGTCTCAACGGCGAGGAGACCGGCAGCGTCGGCGGCGGTGGTGGCGGAGGCGGTGGCGGCAACTGGGGCGAGACCGGCTGGGACCGGATGTTCAGCTCCTCCATCGGCGGCCAGATCTCCTGGCTGATCCCGGCCGCGCTGATCCTGTTCTGCGCCGCGATCTGGGCCACCCGGAAGCTGAAGCGCACCGACACCACGCGCGCGGCCTTCCTTCTCTGGGGCGGCGCGCTGCTGATCACCATGGTGGTCTTCAGCTTCATGCAGGGCATCTTCCACGAGTACTACACCGTGGCCCTCGCCCCCTACATCGCGCCGCTGACCGGTATGGGCGCGGCTCTCCTCTGGGAGCGGCGGACCGCCCTGTGGGCGTCGCTCACGATGGCGGCGGCCATGACGGCCACCGCGGCCTGGGGTTACGTCCTGCTCAACCGCTCCCCCGACTACCTGCCCTGGCTCAAGTGGGTCGTGCTCGTCGGCGGCCTGACCGCCGCGCTCGGCCTGGTCTTCGCGGGCCGGCTCGGCCGGCGGCTGGCGTCGGCGGTCGTGGGGCTGAGCCTCGTCACCGCGCTCGCGGGGCCGACGGCGTACACGCTCACCACGCTGGGCGAGGGGCACACCGGGTCGATCGTCACGGCCGGGCCGTCCGTCCAGGGCGGACGGGGCGGCGGCCCCGGCGGTGGCATGGGCGGCGGTCCCGGCGGCGGTGGCGGCATGCCGGGCCAGAACAACCAGAACCAGCAGGGCAACCAGAACCAGCAGGGCAACCAGAACCAGCAAGGCGGTCAGAACGGCAACGGTCAGATGGGCCAACCCCCGACCGGCGGCTTCGGCGGCGGGCAGCAGGGCCAGGGCAACGGCCAGACCCGGAACGGCGACGGCGGCCGTGCGGGCGGTGGCGGCGGTGGCGGCATGGGCGGCCTGCTCAACGGCGCCTCCGTCAGCGACGAGGCCAAGGAACTGCTGGAGAAGAACGTGGGTGACTACACCTGGGCCGCCGCGGCCATCGGGGCCCAGAACGCGGCGAGTTACCAGCTCGCCACCGGCGACCCGGTCATGGCGATCGGCGGCTTCAACGGCAGCGACCCGTCCCCGACCCTCGCGGAGTTCAAGCAGTACGTGGAGGACGGCAGGATCCACTACTTCATCGGCGGCGGCTCCGGCGGCGGCATGGGCGGCGGCGACGGCACCTCCTCGCAGATCAGCTCCTGGGTCCAGGAGAACTTCGAGGCGGTGACGGTCGACGGCACGACGTTCTACGACCTGACGCAGGTGAAGTGAGGACAGCGACGGAGGAGAGAGGTGGCGTAGAGAGGTGGCGTAGACAGAAGTGACGTGAGCGTGGCGGTGGCCCGGGGGCGCGGACGAACCCCCGGGCCACCGCCCCTTCCCGCGCAACCGCAACAAGCACCACCCGCCGCATGCGCGCGTGCGTCGTACACCGCGTTGTACGCTGTATAAGAGCTGATCTACGGTGTACCGCATGCCGACCGCCACCACCGTCCCTGCCCCCGCCTCCGGCACCCGAGGCCACCCCCGGCGCTGGCTGATCCTCGGGGTCATCTGTCTCGCCCAGCTCACCGTGCTGCTGGACAACACCGTGCTGAACGTGGCGGTCCCCTCCCTCACCGAGGAACTGGGCGCGGCCACCTCGGACATCCAGTGGATGATCAACGCGTACTCGCTGGTGCAGTCGGGACTGCTGCTCACCGCGGGCAGCATGGCCGACCGCTACGGCCGCAAGAAGATGCTGGTCACCGGGCTGGTGCTGTTCGGTATCGGTTCGCTGGTGGCCGGACTCGCCCAGTCCGCCGGGCAGTTGATCGCCGCGCGGGCCGGGATGGGCGTCGGCGGCGCGCTGCTGCTCACCACGACCCTCGCCGTCGCGATGCAGATCTTCGCCCCGGAGGAGCAGCCCCGGGCGATCGGCGTCTGGGCCGCGGTCAACGCCCTCGGCTTCGCCGCCGGACCCCTCCTCGGCGGCTTCGTGCTCGCCCACTTCTGGTGGGGCGCCATCTTCCTGATCAACCTGCCGGTCGCCGCGCTGGGCGTGGTGGCCGTGATCGCCCTGGTCCCGGAGTCGAAGAACCCGCTGGGGGACCGGCCGGACCTGCTGGGGGCGGTGCTCTCGACGATCGGGATGACCGCTCTCGTCTACGCGATCATCTCGGGCCCCGAGCACGGCTGGACGTCGGGTCTCGTGCTCGCCACGGCCGCCGTGGCCGTCCTCGTCCTCGCGGCCTTCGCGTACTGGGAGAGCCGCATCCCGTTCCCCATGCTCGACCCGCACTTCTTCCGCGACCGGCGCTTCACGGGTGCCGTCGCCGGGGCGGTCCTGATCACGTTCGGCATGGGCGGCGCGCTCTTCCTCCTCACCCAGCATCTGCAGTTCGTGCTCGGCTACGACGCGTGGGAGGCGGGGCTGCGGACCGCGCCCCTCGCCCTGGTCGTCGTCGTGCTCAACTTCTCCGGACTGTCCGCGAAGTGGACGGCCCGACTGGGGATGCCGGTGTCGATCCTGCTCGGCATGGTGCTGATGTCCGGCGGACTGGTCTCCATCGCGACGACGGCCTCCGGCGGCTACGCCTGGACACTGCTCGGGCTGGTGCTGATCGGGGTGGGCTGCGCGATGGCCAACCCCGCGATGGCGCACGCGATCATGAGCGCGATCCCGCCGGCCAAGGCGGGGGTCGGGGCCGGGATCAACGGCACGCTGGCGGAGTTCGGCACCGGGCTGGGGGTGGCGGTACTGGGGGCGGTGCTCAACTCCCGCTTCGTGGCGCTGATCCCGGTGGCCGCGGTGTCGCTGCCGGCCGCGCTCGGGGCGGCCGACACGGCCGCGGAACGGGCCCGGGTGATGGCCGCGTTCTCCTCCGGGCTGGAGACGAGTCTGCTGGTGGGGGCGGTGGCCGTGCTGCTCGGAGGGCTGGTGGCGGCGGGGTTGCTGCGCCGGGCGGAGAAGGGGGCGGTGGGATCGGTGGGCGCCGCATAGCCCGGGGAGTCACGTCGTCTGGCGGCCGCCGCGCCCGGCGTGGTCGTACGCGCCCCCGGGGCGGAGCCGCGCATCGCGACAGCCCCGTTCCTTGGGGCCCTAGCATCGTCACCACTGGAGGAACGTCTTGGAAGGTGCGTCATGGTGAAGGGAGCCGGTCGGCCCGAAGGTGCCGCGCGGGCCAGTGTCTGGCTGGAGGGGACGGCCAGGGCACGCCGGGGCGGGCAGCCGTCGGGGCTGGACCGTGAGCGGATCACCGCGGCGTCCGTACGGCTGCTCGACGCCGAGGGGCTGGGCGGGTTCTCGATGCGCCGGCTGGCCGCCGAGCTGAACGTGACGGCGATGTCGGTCTACTGGTACGTGGACACCAAGGACGAACTGCTGGAACTGGCGCTCGACCAGGCGTTCGCCGAGATGCGGCTGCCCCCGGAGGTCTCCGACGAGGACTGGCGGAGCCAACTGCGCACGCTGGCCGGGGAGTACCGGGCGGTCCTGGTCCGCCACCCCTGGGTGTCACCCCTGGCCGGTACCTTCCTCAACATCGGCCCGCGCTCGCTCGACTTCTCGCTCGCCGTGCAGCGCGTGATCGGCCTGACCGGGCTGCCCCCGCGCGGCCAGGCCGGCGCGATCGCCGCGGTCTTCCAGTTCGTCTACGGCTTCGGCACCATCGAGGGCCACTTCGTGCAGCGCTGCGCCGCCGCGGGGGTGACCCAGGAGGAGTACTTCCGCCAGGCCATGAGCGCGGTGTCCGACTCCCTCGCCCCGCACGAGGTCATCCGGCACTCCGCGGACCTCATGGAGGCCCGCGGCGGTGACACCGTCGAGGAGATGCGCGAACGGGACTTCGTCTACGCCCTGGAGACCCTCGTCGCCGGCATCGAGGTGATGGCGACGAGGGGCTGAACCACCCGCCCGCGGGCCCCGGCGTGATCCGAACGACAGGCCCCGGCCCCTCAGCCCTACTGCGCCAGCCGTGCCGGGAAGCCCCCGGTGGCCACCGGCCCCCACTTCACCGGGGTGACCCGGATGATCGACTTGCCCTGCTTGACCATCGCCTCCCGGTACTCGTCCCAGTCCGGGTGCTCGCCCGAGATGTTGCGGAAGTACTCCACCAGGGGCTCGACCGAGTCCGGCGAGTCGAGGACCTCCGCCGTGCCGTCGATCTGGACCCAGGGGCCGTCCCAGTCGTCGCTCAGCACGACGACGCTCACGCGCTCGTCCCGCTTGGCGTTGCGCGTCTTGGCCCGCTCGGGATACGTGGAGACCACGATCCGGCCCGCGTCGTCGACGCCGCAGGTCAGCGGGGATGCCTGGGGGCTGCCGTCGGCCCGCCGGGTGAGCAGGAGCGCCCGGTGCCGGGGGCGGACGAAGTCGAGCAGCTCTTCGCGGGAGACCGAGGTGTTGGTCGCGATGTTCCTTGCCATGGCGCCCAGCGTAGGCCGCGCCCGCCTCACGAGCCTGTCCCTGGCGTGCGTACCCACGTGCCCGGCCCAGTGCCCCCGTCCCTCATACTCGCGTCCCTCATCCCCGCGGAGGGGCCTCGCCCTGCACGGCCTGGATGTCCAGCTCGACCTTGAGCGTCGTACCGATCGCCGCGATCCCCGCCTGCACCACCTGGTTGTAGTTCATGGCGAAGTCCGCACGGTGGAGTTCGGTGGTGGCGCGGAAGGCGGCGCGGGTGCCGCCCCAGGGGTCCGCGCCGGTGCCCAGGTACGTCAGGTCCAGGTCCACGGGCCGTACGACCCCGCGCATGCCCAGCTCGCCGTGGACCGTCCAGCGGTCCGGGCCGGCCGGGGCCAGGCCCGTCGAGACGTAGGTGATCTCCGGGTACCGTTCGGCGTCCAGGAAGTCCGGCGACCGCAGATGCCGGTCCCGCGTCGCGTTCCCGGTGTCGATCGAGGCGGCCCGGATCACCGCCTCCACCCGGGACTTGGTGCCCTCGTCCGGTGCCGGGGCGATCTCGATCGAGGCCGAGAAGTCGGTGAAGCGGCCGTGGACGCTGGAGATGCCGAGATGCTGGGCCAGGGCGGCGACGGAGGAGTGGGCGGGGTCGACGCTCCAGGGGCCGGGCGGCGGCAGTTCCGCGCCGCCGAGCCGGGCGAGGGTGACCGTGCCGACCTCCGCGCGGCCGCTCGCCGTCACCAGGGCTCCGGCGGCGACGGGACTGTAGCCGACCGCCGTGACGATCACCGTGTACGCGCCCGGCGCGAGAGCCGTCGGGTCGTGCACGCGCCCTTCGGCGTCCGCCCCGGCCCGCAGCACCTGCGTACCGGTCATGTCGGTCACCGTGACGACCGCGTGCGACACGGCCCAGCCGTCCCGGGTCTGGATCCTCGCGGTCAGTCCGGTCAGTCCGGTCGGTCCGGTCGGTCCGGTCGGTTCCATGTCCGTCCCACTCCTCAGCGATGCGGCCGGCCGGTGGAGCGGGGTGGCTCCACCGGCCGGTGGTTCGACTTCTGAACTACTCGCCGGGGTGGGCGAGTTCGATGTCGTGGCCGTCGACGCCGGGTCCGGCGACCGTCAGGGCCGTGGCCACGGGCGGGTAGCCGGTCGCGATGACCGTGTACTCGCCGCTGTCCAGATCGGTGAAGGCGTACGCCCCGTCCGTGCCGGTGGTGGCCGTGCCGACCACGTTGCCCGCCGCGTCGACGAGGGTCACCCGGGCGTCGGCCAGCGCTCCGCCCGGCGCCCGGACGACCCCCTGGAGCCGTGCCCCGGCCTCCAGGTCGATCTCGATCCGGGTGACCCCGGTGCCACCGACCTCGACGGGCAGCGCGCGCGGCCGGAACCCGGCGGCGTTCACCGCGACGGTCACCCCGCCCGGCACCAGTTCGCCGAAGCCGAACTCGCCCTGCTCGCCGGTGACTCCACTGGCCAGCACGTCGCCGCGCACATCGGTCACCACGACCATGGCGTCCTGGACGGCCGACCCGGCCCCGGCGGCCCGCACCACACCGCTGAGCCCGCTCGTGCCGCTGAGCAGGATGTCGTACGCGACCGGCTCGCCGCCCACGACCACCGTGGACGCCTGCGGCTGGAAGCCGTCGGCGGCCGCGATCAGGACGTACGACCCGGGGGCGGGCGCGTCGACCGTGTAAATTCCGTCGGCCCCCGCGACCGAACGGCCGAGCTGCCGTCCGCCGAGCGAGATCAGGGTGACGACGGCCCGCGGCACGGGCACGCCCTCGGCCCCGCGGACGTGACCCCGTACGGGAGTCCCGCCGCCGCCCGGCACCTGAGCCGGAGCCGTGACCGCCGCCCGGTGCTCGGCGGTCGCGGCGGAGTCGGCGGACGCGGTGGTCTCCTCGGACACCGTGGCCGGTGTCGCGGCCGGTGTCGCGGCCGGGAGGGTCTCGGTCGACTGGGCCGCCTGGGCGAGCGCCCCGGTGGTCCGCAGCGGGACCTCCTTGATGAAGAGGGAGAAGACGAGCGCGAGGACGGCGAAGGGGGCCGCGTAGAGGAAGACGTCGCCGATGCCGTGGCCGTAGGCGCTCTCGATGACCGAGCGGATCGGCGTGGGCAGGGCGTCCAGGTCGGGGATCTCGCCGTGGCCCGTGGCCGAACCGGACACGCCCAGCTTGGCGAGGCCCTCCTGGGCGTAGTGCGAGATCCGGTGGCTCAGGACCGCACCCAGCGCCGAGACGCCGATCGCGCCGCCGAGGGAGCGGAAGAAGGTGACGACCGAGCTGGCGGCACCGAGGTCGCCGGGGGCCACCTGGTTCTGGGTGCACAGCACCAGGTTCTGCATCATCATGCCGACGCCGAGCCCGAGCAGCGCCATGAAGATCGCCACGTGCCAGTACGCGGTGTCGTACCGGAGCGTGCCCAGCAGGGCGAGCCCCGAGGTCACCAGCACACCGCCGGCGAGCAGCCAGGCCTTCCAGCGGCCGGTACGGGTGATGACCTGGCCGGAGACGGTCGAGGAGACGAACAGACCGGCGATCATCGGAATCGTCATGACGCCGGACATGGTCGGCGACTTGTCGCGGGCCAGCTGGAAGTACTGGCTGAAGAAGATCGTGCCCGCGAACATCGCGACACCGACGAAGAGCGAGGCCAGCGACGCCAGCGCGATCGTCCGGTTGCGGAACAGCCGCAACGGCATGATCGGCTCGCTCGCCTTCGACTCGACCAGCAGGAACAGCGCGAGCAGCGCCACCGTGCCGCCGACCATCGTGTACGTCTGCCACGACACCCAGTCGTACTTGTCACCGGCGAAGGTGACCCAGATCAGCAGCAGGCAGACCGCGGCGGTGATGAGGAGCGCGCCGGCCCAGTCGACCTTCACCTTGCGCTTGACGACCGGCAGGTGCAGGGTCCGCTGCAGCACGACCAGGGCGATGACGGCGAAGGGCACGCCGACGTAGAAGCACCAGCGCCAGCCGAGCCAGCTGGTGTCGGTGATGACACCGCCGACCAGCGGGCCGCCGACCATGGCGGTCGCGAAGGTGGCGCCGAGGTAGCCGTTGTACCGGCCGCGTTCGCGCGGGGAGATCATCGCCGCGAGGATGATCTGGGCCAGGGCGGAGAGCCCGCCCATGCCGACGCCCTGGACCGCCCGGAAGGTGATGAGCATCCCGGCGTTCTGCGACAGACCGGCGGCGGCCGACCCGAGCACGAAGATCACGAGCGCGAGCTGGATCAGCAGCTTCTTGGAGAACAGGTCGGCGAGCTTGCCCCACAGCGGGGTGGACGCGGTCATCGCGAGGAGCGACGCGGTCACCACCCAGGTGTAGGCGCTCTGTCCGCCGCCCAGGTCCTTGATGATGTCCGGCAGCGCGTTCGACACGATCGTCGACGACAGGATCGCCACGAACATGCCGAGCAGCAGTCCGGTCAGCGCTTCCATGATCTGCCGGTGCGTCATCGGGGCGTGGTCGCCACCGCTGTGGGGAGCACCCTTGGCGGTGCCTCCTCCGTGCTTGGCGTGAGCCCGCACACCGGCTGGTGTGGTCGTTGCCATGGGGCTTCCTTTTCCTACGGGTCTTTGCGGGTGTACGGGTCGGGGGGAACGCCGCTGTACGGGCGTACGGAACGGGGTACGGATCGTGGGGCCGCGGTGTGGGCCGCCGGGCGGGGCCCGCGCGTCGTCGCGTCGGCCGTCAGGCGGGGGTACGGGTCGTGGTGGCGTCGAAGCTCTCGCGGAGCCGGGCCAGCAGCCGGGCGAGTTCGACGATCTCGTCGTCGGACCAGTCGCTGAGCCGGTCGGCCATCAGCCGGGTGCTGCGCCGGTCCAGCTCCGCGAGCACGGCCCGGCCCGCGGGGGTCAGGCGCAGGATGCGTGAGCGCCTGTCCACCGGGTCGGGGAGGCGTTCGATCCACCCCCGCTCGGCGACGTGGGCGACATGGCGGCTGGTCACCGACATGTCCACCGAGAGCAGCTCGGCGAGCCTGCTCATCCGCATCTCGCCGTGCCGGCCGAGCAGGGTCAGGACGCCCGCCGATCCGCCGGGGCACTCGTGCGGCAGCATCCTGGTGAGCTCCCGCTTCACGGCCCCGATGGCACTGAGCTGGCGGACCAGCTCCTCGTAGTGCGCCTGCCCGGCCATGGAGTCCCTCCCGTGTTTGTTGCTTAGGGCAACCATAAGACTGGATGGTTGCTGCAGGCAAATGAAATGAGGTCCGTGCGGCCCAAGTCTTGGCAAAGGAGAACAGTGCGCGGTCGGGTGGCGGACGACCCCGCTTGGGGGCGTCCTCCGGGATTCGCTAAGGTCTCGGGCCATGGCCGACAACCAGAACCCCCACACCCAGGGCAACTACGACCCCGCGGGGAGCACGCAGATGTTCCGCGCCTTCGTCGACGAGACGCCTTCGGGGGGCCGTCAGCCCGCCGCGAGGGGCTCCGCCGGGCCGCGGGTCGGTGTGATCGTCGGTGTTCTCGCGGCGGTGGCCGTGGTCGCCGCGGTGGTGTGGCTGGCGCTGTAGCCCCCCGGGGTGCGGGGCGCGCCTACTCATGTGCCGCCGCCTGTGATCGGGCGGGCCCGGGTGCGTCGTGGTTGCTCGCGCAGTTCCCCGCGCCCCTGAAAAGCCGGGCTGCGCCCGCTGCTTTTCAGGCCCGCAGGACCGTTGGCTTTTCAGGCCCGCAGGGGCCTGATGCTGTGAGGGGCGCGGGGAACTGTGCGAGAAGCCCCACTCACCCGCACCCGACAACGCACCCGCACCCGCACACGTCCCGCGCACACGCCTACCGCCGGGGTGCCATGCTGCAATCGGCCCCCCGGCGGGTCACGTGTCAACGCGTGGCTGACGCCGGCTCAGTCGGAGATCAGGCCCTCGCGGAGCTGGGCCAGGGTCCGGGTGAGGAGGCGGGAGACGTGCATCTGGGAGATGCCGACCTCCTCGCCGATCTGGGACTGCGTCATGTTCGCGAAGAACCGGAGCATGATGATCCGGCGCTCGCGCGGCGGCAGCTTGGCCAGCAGCGGCTTGAGGGACTCGCGGTACTCCACGCCCTCCAGCGCCGTGTCCTCGTAGCCGAGACGGTCCGCGAGGGAGCCCTCGCCGCCGTCGTCCTCGGGGGCCGGCGAGTCCAGTGACGACGCCGTGTAGGCGTTGCCGACCGCGAGGCCGTCGACGACGTCCTCCTCCGACACGCCCAGTACGGCGGCGAGTTCGGTGACCGTCGGGGAGCGGTCGAGCTTCTGCGACAGCTCGTCGCTGGCCTTGGTGAGGGCCAGGCGCAGCTCCTGCAGCCGGCGCGGAACCCGCACCGACCACGAGGTGTCGCGGAAGAACCGCTTGATCTCGCCCACGACCGTCGGCATCGCGAACGTCGGGAACTCCACGCCCCGTTCGCAGTCGAAGCGGTCGATCGCCTTGATCAGGCCGATTGTGCCGACCTGGACGATGTCCTCCATCGGCTCGTTGCGCGACCGGAAACGGGCGGCGGCGTAACGCACCAGCGGGAGGTTGAGCTCGATGAGGGTGTCCCGGACATAGGCACGCTCGGGGCTGTTCTCGTCCAGTGCGGCCAGCCGCAGGAACAGGGAGCGGGACAGGGTGCGGGTGTCGATGTTCGCCGAGGCCGACACGGCCGGAAGGTCAGTCACCGGCGGAGCCTGGGGACCGGGAAGGTCCTCAAGCGCCTGAAGGTCCTGAGGGGCCTGGATAGCGTCGGGCGCGGTTTCGCTCTTGTCGAGCGTGAGCACCTTCGAGCTGCCCTGGTCTGCGGACATGCCACCCCCTTTGGGTCGCGGACGGTCGCGGCGGACGCTCCGTCGTAAGGAACGCAGCCTCCACCTGAATACCGGCGGCGAGGCCACGGCAAACGCGCTGGGGAGAGAATGTCACACGTCGGCAACGCGATGTAGTGACATGTCGACATGGAGAGGGTGAATAAGCCCTGGAAAAGGGCGGTCTGACGGGATTTCAGAGCAGTTCGGGCAGAAGGAGACGCGATGAGCGATTCGCTCTCTCCGGTGATCCTTCGACAGCGCATTCGGTCACGCCCATGGCCTGCGCACGCGCATCGCTGGCCGATTCTGTGCGCCCCGCCTGCCCTCGTGCGCCCCGCGTGCCCCACGGTCCATCCGGGAATCCATGGAGGCTTTCTGGTTACCGACGGTCACCCGGCCCGCCCGCCCGGTTCGCTCACCGGGCGGCGCCCTCTCCGTCGACCCGCACGCACCCGGCGGGCACCCGGGCACCCGGGTGCCCGCCGGACGCTCAGGCGCCCGGCGTCGAAGCGGAGCGCCTACGCCTCGATCCGGTTGGCCGAGCGCAGCCGTGCGAAGCTCCGGGCCAGCAGCCGGGACACATGCATCTGGGAGACTCCCAGCTCGGCGCTGATCTGCGACTGCGTCAGATTGCTGTAGTAGCGCAGCAGCAGGATCCGCTGCTCGCGCTCGGGCAGCTGGACGAGGAGATGCCGTACGAGGTCGCGGTGTTCGACCCCGTCCAGCTCCGGGTCCTCGTAGCCGAGGCGGTCGAGCAGTCCCGGCATTCCGTCGCCCTCCTGGGCGGCCTCCAGCGAGGTCGCGTGGTAGGAGCGGCCCGCCTCGATGCAGGACAGGACCTCCTCCTCGGTGATGCGCAGCCGTTCGGCGATCTCGGCGGTGGAGGGGGTGCGCCCGAACGCGGTGGTGAGGTCCTCGGTCGCGCTGTTCACCTGGACCCACAACTCGTGCAGCCGGCGGGGGACGTGGACCGTGCGGACGTTGTCGCGGAAGTACCGCTTGATCTCCCCGATGACGGTCGGCATCGCGAAGGTCGGGAACTGCACGCCGCGGTCCGGGTCGAACCGGTCGATGGCGTTGATCAGCCCGATGGTCCCGACCTGGACGACGTCCTCCATGGGCTCGTTGCGGGAGCGGAAGCGGGCGGCCGCGTAGCGCACGAGCGGGAGGTTCGCCTCGATGAGCGCCCCCCGCACGCGGTTGTGCTCCGGGGTGCCCGGCGCCAGATGCTTCAGCTCGCCGAACAGCACCTGGGTGAGGGCCCGGGTGTCGGCGCCGCGGCGCTTCTCCGGGGCGGGCGCGGTGGCCTGGGCGGTGACCTGGGCCGACGTCGGCTCGGGAGCCGGGACTTCTTCCTGGGGAGGCGCAGTACTGGCCGACACGGTCAACGCCACCTCTTCATCCATCAACTCAACCGTCAAAAGCGGTCATAGCATCACAAGACATGTGCACTGTGATCAAGCACCGCATAGCGCCGTGTTGAACAAGACTGGAGAGCGAGAGGAGCAAGTGGGTGTAAAAAACCCCGCACTGTTCGAGTGCGGGGCGGAAGGGCCGGGGCGTACGGACGACTGCCGCGGCCGCTACGACTGTGACGGCTGAGGCTGCTGCGGGTCGCTGCGGCTCAGAACTCGTAGTCGGCGACGACCCAGGTGGCGAACTCGCGCCACAGCGCCACGCCCGCCTGGTGGTCCGGGTGTTCGGCGTAGGCGCGCAGGCCGTCCAGGTCGTCGAACGCGGAGTTGATCGCGAAGTCGTAGGCGATGGGGCGGTCGCTGAGGTTCCACCCCAGTTCCCAGGAGCGGATCTCCGCGATGGTGCCGTCCAGGGCGCGGAAGGCGCTCTCGCCTCGCACGACCCGCGGGTCGTCGCGCTCGACACCCTCGTTGAGCTTGAAGAGGACCAGGTGGCGGATCATGGGTGCTCCGAGAAGGTCGTACGGGGCGGGGTGCGGGGCCGGAGGCTACTGGGCCCCGTCGGCGAGCCAGGTGAAGAAGTCGCCGATGGACTGGGCGGCGTTGGAGACGCCCTCGAACCCTATCTGGACGTAGTCGGCGGCCTTGGCCGGGTCCGTGATGATCACGTAGAGCACGAAGACCACGAGCACGTACAGCGCGATCTTCTTCCCCTGCACCGCCACCGCGGCCTCCCCCGCCTCTTGCGCCCCATGGGCCCTGTCGGTCCCTCTTTGTCGGCGGCGAGTGTAACCCGATCATCCGTTCGCAGGAGAGACGCCGGACCTCGGCCTTTAGCGGTCCGCGCACGCTGCCGACCCTCCGGGGTGCTGCTTCAGCACGAAGGGCCCGGTCCAATGGACCGGGCCCTTCTACAGCGGTAGCGGAGGGATTTGAACCCTCGGTGACTTGCGCCACACTCGCTTTCGAGGCGAGCTCCTTCGGCCGCTCGGACACGCTACCGAGGGAGACCTTACAGCAAGGTGGGGCGTGCTTTGAAATTGGTATCGCCGGGGGCTCAGCGGGTGCGGAAGAACTCCGTGAGGAGCCTGGCGCAGTCGTCGGCGAGGACGCCTTCGACGACCTCGGGACGGTGGTTGAGGCGCCGGTCGCGGACGACGTCCCAGAGGGAGCCGGTGGCGCCGGCCTTCTCGTCGCGGGCGCCGTAGACGACCCGGTCGATCCGGGACTGCACGAGGGCGCCCGCGCACATCGTGCAGGGTTCCAGGGTCACGACCAGCGTGCAGTCGGTCAGCCGCCACTCGCCCGTCCGCCGCCCGCCTTCCTCGGCGGAGGAGCCGCGAGCCCCGGTGGCCCGCAGTGCGGCGGCCGCCCGGCGCAGGGCCAGTACCTCGGCGTGGGCGGTGGGGTCGCCGGTGGCCTCGCGCTCGTTGTGCCCGGTGGCCAGCACGGTCGTGCCGTCCGGGGACAGGACGACCGCGCCCACGGGGACGTCACCGCCCTCGGCGGCCCTCCCGGCCTCGGCCAGGGCGAGTCGCATCGCGGCCCGCCAGGGATCACGTACGGGATCGGGTCCGCCCGGTGCCGGCGCGTCGGTCGCGTCGGTCACCGGGGGACCTCAGCCGAGGGACTCAGCGGACCGTCTCCAGGACCTCCGACGCCCCGAGGGCCTCGGCGATCGAACCGAGGGCGTCGTCGGCGTCGAGGGCGCGCAGCTCCTTCTCGCCCACCCCCAGGTCGTCGAGGATCTCGGTGTCGCCGACGGGGCTGTGCGGCACGGCCTCGGCGGACGTGTCGTCATCGTCGTCGTCGGACTCGCCGTCCTCGGTGCCGTCGAGGTCGAGGGACTCCAGGTCGGCGGCGTCGTCGCCGGGCTCCCTTCCGAGCAGTTCGTCGGTGAGCAGGATCTCGCCGTAGCTGCTGCGGGCAGCGGCGGCGGCGTCCGACACGTAGATACGAGGGTCGTCCTCGCCATCGATGCGGACGACGCCGAACCAGGCGTCCTCCTGCTCGATGAGCACCAGCACCGTGTCGTCGCCGGGCGAGGCTTCACGGGCCAGGTCGGCCAGATCCGACAGGGTTTCCACATCGTCGAGCTCTGTGTCGCTCGCTTCCCACCCGTCTTCGGTGCGCGCGAGCAGTGCGGCGAAGTACACCGTGACTCTCCCACTGTCATAGGTGTGCCGGTTGGGGGTCCCCCCGGCGGAGGCTGTGGGTGGGGAGGCTTGCGGTCCGAGCCCCACCCACTCGGAATCGTGGCAGAAACAGAGCGCTCAGGGGACGTCTTCGGCTCCCTGTGTCCGGCTCTTTTGATCGCCGGTGGGTCCGCCGTTCACCTGCGCACCTGCTGCCGCCACCAGCGGATCGTACGCGGAGTTCCCGGCAGCATATGCGCGGCCACCCCGTGAACGCCCCCACATACCCCATGAACCCGGCACATGGCCCTCACGGAGAGGGGACGAGGGGGAGAGGGACGGGCGGGGAGAGGCGCGGGAGGGTCGGTGTCAGGTCACCAGCGGAAGGTGCGCATGCGCATGGCGTGGCGGAGCCGGGCGGCCTTGGCGCGGCGCGGCTGGACCCGGTCGCGCAGCTCCCGGGCCTCGGTCAGCTCCCGCAGGAACTGCGCCCGCCGCCGTCGGCGCGCGGCCTCGTTCTCCCGCCCGCTTGCCTGCGCCGCCCCGTCAGCCATGCCTGCCACCTCTTCGGCCCGTCGCACCGCCACCCGCACCCCTTCCACGGTTCCGTCCACGGCTTCGTCCACGGTCCTGTCCACGGCTTCGTCCTCGGTCACCCGCGCCGCGCCTCCGGTTCCGCGCGCCGTCCCGGCCGTCGGGGGTCTCGTCCGCCCGGCGCTTCGCGCCGGTCCGCCGCCGGTGCGTTCCGCCCGGTCGTCCGCTCGCGCCGGCGCACCGGCCCTGCGCGCCGTTCCGGCGGGCGATCGAGGCGGTGCTCCCCGCCGCGTCCCGCGCTCGGCCGTCCCGGCGGATGTCCGGGGCGCTCGACGGCTCTGTCGTTCCGCTCCGTCGGCGGTACCGGTCGCGCCGCGGGTCGTCCGCCCCGGCGGACGTGGGGAAACGTTGTTCGGGTCTGGCATGGGCTCACCACCGTCAGGCGTCGGTCGTTCCGTCGCCGCTCCGTTCATCCCACTTTCCCTCCGATGGCGGGTTTGATGCCATCGGAGGGAGCGGTGGGTGGTGGAGGGTGAGGGGGCGCTCGGAGGTGTTGCCCCGGTTACTGTTGTGGACATGCGTCTCCACGTCGTCGACCACCCTCTGGTCGCCCACAAGCTCACCACGCTGCGCGACCGGCGCACCGACTCCCCGACCTTCCGTCGCCTCGCCGACGAACTGGTCACCCTGCTCGCCTACGAGGCCACGCGGGACGTGCGCACCGAGCTGGTCGACATCACGACGCCGGTCGCCTCGACCACGGGCGTCAAGCTCTCCCACCCGCGCCCGCTCGTCGTGCCCATCCTCCGGGCGGGCCTCGGCATGCTCGACGGCATGGTCCGGCTGCTGCCGACCGCCGAGGTGGGTTTCCTGGGCATGATCCGCAACGAGGAGACGCTCGAGGCGTCCACGTACGCCACCCGCATGCCGGAGGACCTCTCCGGGCGTCAGGTGTACGTCCTCGACCCCATGCTCGCCACCGGCGGCACCCTGGTCGCCGCGATCCGCGAGCTCATCGCGCGCGGCGCCGACGACGTGACCGCCGTGGTGCTCCTCGCCGCCCCCGAGGGTGTCGAGGTCATGGAGCGGGAGCTGGCCGGCTCACCGGTCACGGTCGTGACCGCCGCCGTCGACGAGCGCCTGAACGAGCACGGCTACATCGTGCCGGGCCTGGGAGACGCGGGCGACCGCCTCTACGGCGCCGCCGAGTAGCTCCTCGGACTCGTACGTCAGCAGGGTTTCGCGGCGGAGGGCGTCGGCTCGGGCCTGGTCAGATCGGCCAGGGCCTTGTCGGCGTCCTTCTGCTTGCTGAGGGCCTTGAAGCCGGTACCGATGACGAGGTCCACCTCGGTGGCCTTCTTCCGGGCGTCGGTCTTCAGCTGCGCGCCGCCGAGCTGGGTGTTGAGTACGGGGAGCGCCGCGCTCTCGGCGGCCTTCGCGCCGAGCAGTATCGCGGTCCCCTTGACCTTCTTGTCGTACTCCTCGGTCGCGTTGCCCACGTTTCCGATGCGGAAGCCGCGCTTCTTCAGGGCGGCGGCGGTCTCCTTGGCGAGACCGGCACGGGGCGTGGCGTTGAGGACGTTGACGGTGATCCTGCCGGGTGCGGGATAGCCCTTAGAGGGTGCCGCCGGCTTCCCGGCCGGCCCGCTCTTCTTCGGGGACGGGCTCACCCGGGACGCGCAGTCGGCCTTGGGGCCGGCCGCGGCGGCCTGGTCCCCGTCGCCGGTGAAGACGTCGATGAGCTGCAGGGTTCCCCAGCCGGCGAGGCCCAGGGCGGTCACGGACGCGACGACCGCGAGGACCAGCCTGCGACGCCTCCTGGGCCGGCGCAGCTTCGGGTACTTGTCCCCCGTGATCCGGTACTGGCCGCCCATGCCGGGAGGCGTCAGCATGCTCATGGGCGCAGCGTAGTGCCGTTGGACGGCGATGCCTACTAGATGATCATTCACCGCGCTGCAGTCCAACCCGAAAGGGCCAACCGGCCACCTGTTCGGAGGCAGGGGCAGGGGGCTGAGGGCAGGGGGCGGTGCGGGCTAGTCCAGTTCGAGGACGCGGGCGTGGAGCACCTGGCGTTGCTGGAGGGCCGCGCGGACGGCGCGGTGGAGGCCGTCCTCCAGGTACAGATCGCCCTGCCACTTCACCACGTGCGCGAAGAGGTCGCCGTAGAACGTGGAGTCCTCGGCGAGGAGGGTCTCCAGGTCCAGCTGCCCCTTGGTCGTCACGAGCTGATCGAGGCGGACCGGGCGCGGTGCGACGTCCGCCCACTGCCGGGTGCTTTCCCGGCCGTGGTCGGGGTACGGCCGGCCGTTTCCGATGCGCTTGAAGATCACACGGAAAGCCTACCGGTCGAGACGTTCCGGGCGCAGCCATGGCGGCGGAGTGTGAGCGCGGAAAAGGGTGAGCGAAGTGGGGCAAAGCGGTGATTCCGTGGGGGCGGTGGCGGTCGTCGGTGCCCGGCGTGGGCCTTTCGCGGAAGGCGTGGGTCCGGCACGGGGGACGGCGAACGCCCCGGGGCCGGCGGCTCCGGGGCGTTCGCGGTGGGGGTGCGACGGGGTCAGCCGGCGGGCCGGCGGTGTGAGGGGTGCTTGTCCGTGACGGGGGTCTGACGGTCCGCGGCGGAGTGCTCTCCCGTCCGCTCTCCCCTCCGCTCGCCGGTCCGTTCGAGGGGTCGGGGGGTCGGCTCGGGGGTGCTGCGCAGGGCCTCGGCCCGGAGGAGGGCGCGGAGGACCGTGTAGGGGTCAGCGGGCATGGGGGTGTCCGTCCTGTCCTGTGCTGTGGCTGGTTCGGCGGTGCTGAGGTGGTGGGCGAGTGAGCGGGGCTCTCTCAGCAGCGCAGGACAACGGAGCGCAGGGGGTGCGGTGCGTACGCGGGGTGGGGCGACGGTGAGGCGAGGGCGGGCCGGGGGCCGTGGTGGCGTCCGGGGACGGCCGGCGCCGGGCGGAGCGGGGGCGCGGGACGAGAGATGGGGCGGGCGGCGCTTTCGAGGGGGTCGTGCTCGGCGGCCGGGAGTTCGCTCGCCAGGGCGGGCGCGAGCGAGGGGACGCCGGCGGCCGGGGTGGTGGGGAGGAGAAGGGCGACGGTCAGGGCGAGCACCCGCAGCCAGGCTCCGCGCCGGGCTCTCTTCCTCGCTCGGGCACGGAGGGCTTCCGTGAGGGTGGGGTGCACGGGGGAGGGATTCCCGGGCGAGGGGCGGGCGCGCCGGGTGGGGCGGGGGATCCGCTCGATCGGCGTACGGGCAGGGGAGGGCGTCCGGGCGTACGCGTGTGGGGGGCCGGGAGTGCGGGCAGGCGCCTGCGGAGCGTCTGGTGTGTGGGCTTGCGCCTGCGGGGCGCCCCACGTGCATGCCCGCACGGATGCGCGGGCGTGCGACTGTGGCCTGGTGCGTGCGGGGGGCCGGCGTGCCGACAGGGGTGTGCGGCCTCCGGCGTGCGGGCAGGCGCCTGCGGAGCGTCTGGTGTGTGGGCTTGCGCCTGCGGGGCGCCCCATGTGCATGGCCGCACGGATGCGCGGGCGTGCGACTGTGGCCTGGTGCGTGCGGGGGGCCAGCGTGCCGACAGGGGTGTGCGGCCTCCGGCGTGCGGGCAGGCGCCTGCGGAGCGTCTGGTGTGTGGGCTTGCGCCTGCGGGGCGCCCCACGTGCATGCCCGCACGGATGCGCGGGCGTGCGACTGGACGGGTGCGTGAGGGGGACCCGGCCGTGCACGGAGCGGCCCGGTGCCGGTGCGGTTACGTGCCGGACGACTTCGCCGCCTTGGCCGCCGCCTTCATCTCCTGCTTGTGGGCACGGACCTTGGCCAGCGAGTCGGGTCCTTTGATGTCGGCCACGGAGCGGAAGGAGTCGGCCTCGCCGTAGGAGCCGGCGGCTTCGCGCCAGCCGGCGGGGTGGACGCCGAGTTGTTTGCCGAGGAGGGCCAGGAAGATCTGGGCCTTCTGCCGGCCGAAGCCGGGGAGGGATTCGAGGCGGGAGAGGAGTTCCCCGCCGGTCGCCGCGTCCCGCCAGACCGCGCTCGCGTCGCCGTCGTAGTGGTCGACGAGGTACTGGCACAGCTGCTGGATCCGCTTGGCCATGGAGCCGGGGTAACGGTGGACCGCCGGTTTGGCCGACAGCAGCGCGACGAACGACTCCGGGTCGGCCGCCGCGATCTCATGAGCGTCCAGGTCGTCCGCGTCGAGCCGCCGGGCGATGGTCCACGGGCCCTTGAACGCCCACTCCATCGGCACCTGCTGGTCCAGCAGCATGCCGACCAGCGCGGCGAGCGGACTGCGCCCGAGGAGCTCGTCCGCCTCGGGGTCCTGGGCGAGGTGCAGGGTCACGTTCATGCCCCGATGATCGCGCGCCGGACGGCCCGCCGCAGCCCGGCCCCGGGCGGACGAGAGCGCCGTTCCCCCTACGGGCGCCAGTAGCCCAGGGCGTGGATCCGCTGCTTCGGTACGCCCAGCTCCTTGCGGAAGTACGCCGTCAGGGAGCGGGTCGTCGTGGTGTCGCAGGCGATCCAGACGTACGGCGCGGGGGTGTCCGCCAGCAGGGCGGGGGCCTCGGCCCGGACCTGGGCGAGGAGACGGGCGCCGGCGTCCTCGCGGGGGACCGGGCGGAAGTCGTGGCGGCCGGGATCGAGGCGGACCGGGAGCCCGCCCGCGTCGGGGCCGGGCTCCCCGAACTCCTTCGCCATCTCGAACCAGATCGTCGCCGGGGTCGACGGGAGCGCGTGGAGAAGGGAGTTGACGGCCGGGAGGGAGGCCGGGTCGCCGATGGCGAGGATGCGGGAGGGGGCGGGGTCGGGATCGGTGAAGGCGGTGCCCTGGACCGTGGCCTCGACGGTGTCGCCGGGCTCGGCCGTGCGGGCCCAGTCGGCGGCACGGCCGTCGTGGAGGGCGAACTCCAGGCTGAAGGTGCCGGCGGCCGGGTCGGGGTCGACCAGGGTGTACGCCCGCTGGTGCGGCTTGCCGCCGGCCTCGAACCACAGGCGTACCCACATCGTGGGGTGGACCCCGGTCGCCGCGAGCATGCCGCCGTCGGTGAGGTGGACCCGGCGGTAGTGCTCGGTGACCTGTTCCGCACCGGTGACCGTGAGGACGAAGTCCTTCCCGCGGAGCAGCTTGAGGACCGCCCCCTCCCAACCGTGCCCCTGCCCCATGGCTTCTGCACCCTTCGCGTACGCTTTGATCACTGATGATTAGGTGAGGCTAACCTAAACGCGAACAGGGTGGGGGATCGGGAGGGTGAGGAAAATGCGGGACGGCGGCGGACAGGAGCATGTCCGGGAGAACGTGGTGAGCCAGGGATCCCCGGAATCCCAGGAATCGGCCGGCGAGCCCCACGGGACGTACCGCGACGCCTGGGGCATCCCGCATCTCCGCGCCGCCGGCGTCCGCGCCCTCGCCCACGCCCAGGGCCGGGTCACCGCTCTCGACCGTGCCTGGCAGCTGGAGGTCGAACGCCACCGCGTCCAGGGCACCTCGGCCGCCTTCCTCGGCGCCGGCTCCCTCGGCTGGGACCTGTTCGCGAGACGGGCCCGGCTCGCCGACACGGCCCGAAGATGCTTCGACCGGCTGGAGAGAACGGACCCGGAGACCGCCGACTGGGTCCGGGCGTACGTCGAGGGCGTGAACGACGGGCTCGCCGAGGGCGGGCGGCGCGCGCCCGAGTTCGGGCGCGCCGGGCTCGCGCCCGGGCGCTGGGACGTCTGGCATCCGCTCGGCGTGTGGCTCGCCACGCACATCCTGTTCGCCGGGTTCCCCGCCAAGCTGTGGCGGGAGGAGGCCGTACGGCATCTCGGTGCCGATGCCGTCGGGCTCTTCGCCACCGACGGGCCCGCCACCTCCGGCAGCAACGGGTGGCTCGTCGACGGCTCCCGTACGGCCACCGGGCGGGCCGTCATCGCCGGGGATCCGCACCGGTTCATCGAGGAACCCGGCGTCTACCAGCAGATCCACCTCTCCTGCCCGGAGTTCGACGTGGTCGGCCTCGCCGTCCCCGGCCTGCCCGGCATCGCCCACTTCGGCCACACCGGCGACGTGGCCTGGGCCATCACCAACGCCATGGCCGACTACCAGGACCTGTACCGGGAGCGGCTCCGGCGCGCGAACGGGAGCGGGGACGAGGGCGGGAACGAAGGCGGGAACGAAGGCGGCGGCGAGGGTGGCGTGGAGGCTCTCGATCCCGACGGGGTGTGGCGGCCCGCGCACCGGCACGTGGAGGTCGTCGAGGTCGCGGGCGGGGAGCCCGTGGAGGTGGAGGTGATCGAGACCGCCCGGGGGCCGGTCGTCGCCGGCGGCCCGGATTCCGGTGCCCTCGACACGGTCGGTCCCCTCGCTCTGCGCTGTCCGCCGCGGGTCACCGGGGACCTAGGGCTGAGCGCGCTGCTGCCCCTTCTCCGGGCGCGGGTGGTCGCCGATGTGGACCGGGCGTTCGACGCGTGGGCCGAGCCGGTGAACGTCGTGCTGGCGGCGGACACGCGGGGCGGGGTGCTGCACCGGGTGGCGGGGCGGGTGCCGCTGCGGGGCCGGGACAACCGGACTCGCCTGGTCGCGGCCTGGGAGCCGGGGCACGAGTGGCGGGGGTGGCACGAGATGCCGTACGGCACGGTCGAGGACGGCGTGGCGGTGATGGCCAACCAGCGGGGGCCGGCGACCCCGTTGGGCGTGGAGTTCGCGCCGCCGCACCGAGCCGACCGCATCCGCGCGCTGCTGGACCGGAAGCGGGTGTGGTCCGCCGCGGAGATGCCCGCGCTCCACATGGACACCCATCTGTCCTCCGCCGGGCCCCTGGTGGACCGTCTGGCCGCCCTCGACGGGGCCGCCCACGGCTCGCCGGCCACGGGGAACACCGCCGTGGGGCTCTCCCCGGCAGCGGCCGCGCTCCGTGACCGGCTCCTGCGCTGGGACCGGCGGATGGAGGCCGACAGCGTCGACGCGGCGGCGTACGCGGCGTTGCGCGGAGCGGTCGTACGGCGGCTCGCGGCGGAGCCCGCGTTCGCGGCGCTGGCGGTACCGCCGGCGTACCCCGAGGTCTTCCGGCCGTGGCTGTCGCTCACCGTCAGGATCGGGTTCGCGCTCGAACATCTGCTCAGGTCGGAGGAGTTGTACGGGATCGACCGGGACGCGGTGGTGCGGCAGGCGCTGGAGGAGGTCGCGGGCGGGACGGCCGGGCGCTGGGGCGACAGCCACCGGCTCGTGCCCTGGCGCGCGCTCCCTGACGACGGCCCGGACGACGGACCTGACGGCGGACCTGACGGCGGCCCGAGCGACGGCCCGGACGCTCCCGGCGGGCCGGGGCTCGCCGGGGACCACGACTGCGTCCTGTGCACCAGCGCCGTCCCCGGCATCACCGACCTCAGCGCGCGCGGCCCCGCCGCCCGCTACGTCTGGGACCTGGCCCGGCGTGAGGACAGCCTCTGGGTGGTGCCGTTCGGGGCGTCCGGGGTGAGCGGGTCGGCCCACCACCGTGACCAGTTCCCGCTGTGGCTCACGGGAGAACTGGTCCCGGTCGTCACCGACTGGGGCCGCCTCATCCGGGAGGACGGGGACGGCTCGGCACCGGACGACACCAGGCAGGAAACGGGACAGCGAGGAGAGACACGATGAGCGGTGAGGCGTACGGCGACCGGGTGGCCGTGCACGAACAGGTGGTCGACGGCTTCGGGACCGTGCGGCTCCTGCCGCTGGACGCGAAGGCCGATGCCGGGGTGGTCCATGGCTGGGTGAGTGAGCCGAGGGCCGAGTTCTGGGGCATGAACGGGCTCACGGAGCAGCAGGTCCGGGAGGTGTACGAGGGGTTGGAGGCGTTCGACACACACCACGCCTACCTCGCCGTGCACGACGGCGAGCCGGTCGGGCTGCTGCAGACGTACGAGCCGGAGGCCGACCGGGTCGGCGAGTGCTACGAGGTCGAGCCCGGGGACATCGGCGTCCATGTGCTGCTGGCGCCCGCCGGGGACGGCGGAGGGCGGCCGGGGTGGTCGTCCTCGGTGCTGGCGGTCTTCGCGTCGTACGTGCTGGTCGGGCTGGACCGGCCACGGGTCGTCGTCGATCCGGACGAGCGGAACGAGCGGGCGATCGCGCGGTTCGCCCGGCAGGGGTTCGAGCGCGGGCCGGTCGTCGTCCTGCCGGAGGTCGATCTGCCGGAGGTGTATCTGCCCGAGAAGCGGGCCCGGCTGGCGTTCCTGCGGAGGGAGAGCGTGTTCGGCCGGTAGGCGCGAGGGGGCGCTCCGAGCGGTGTGTTCTCGGCCGAGGGAGGGCCGAGGGAAGGCAGCGAGAAGGCCGAGAGAAGGCCGAGGGAAGGCAGCGAGAAGGCCGAGGTGGACAGGAGAAGGCAGAGGTGGCCGGGTGAGGCCGGTAGGGAGGCCCGGCGGCGTAGCCTCGGTCGGATGACTCCCGAAGACCTCATCGCGCACTACGCGTTGCAGCCCATCCCCCGTGAGGGCGGCCGTTTCCGGCAGACGTGGGCGGGGCCCGAGCGGGACGACGGGCGGCCGGAGGGAACCGCGATCGTCGCCCTGCTCACCACCGAACCCGGCGACTACTCCGCGCTGCACCGGCTGCCCGGCGACGAGATCTGGCACTACCACCTCGGCGACCCGCTCCGGATGCTGCTCCTCGCCCCGGACGGCTCCTCCCGGGTCGTCGTCCTCGGGCCGCGGGTGCTCGACGGGCAGCACGTGCAGTACGTCGTGCCCGCGGGGACCTGGATGGGGGCGAGGGTCCTCGACGGCGACGGCGACGGCGACGGCGACGGGGGCGGGGGCGGCGACGGCGACGGCGACGGGGGCGGGGGCGGGGGCGGCGACGGCTGGACGTTGTTCGGGTGCACCATGGCGCCGGGCTTCACCTTCGAGGGGTACGAGCACGGCGACACGGCGGAGCTGGCGCTGCTGTACCCGGACCGGGCCGCCGAGATCGGGGAGCTGGGGCGGGCGTAGGTTGAGGGCGGCCGGCGGCCCGGGGACGGGCCGGGCCGGTGCGGATCGCGTTGAACGCGGCGTTCGTGGCGTCCGTACCTGTTCGAGGAGTCCGACAGCCGGCGACCGTGGATCCGGAGCACTACGTGGACCGACGCAGGTACAGCGACCCCGTCGAGGACGGGGTCGGCAGGAGCGGCAGGCGCACAGCCCGGTCCGTGGAACGAAGAGGCCGCCCGGGCGGCGGGGTGCGACGCCTCGTGCTGCTGGGCACCGCGCTGATCCTGTTCCTCCTCGCGGGCGCGGGCAACGCGTCCGCGCATGCCGCCCTCAAGGGGAGCGATCCCGCCGACGGCAGCGTCCTCGACGTCGCCCCCAAGGACATCACCCTCCGCTTCACCGAGTCCGTGAGCCTGCTGCAGGACTCCATCCGCGTCGTCGACCCGGAGAACCGGGCGGTCGACACGGGCAAGCCGGGGCGCGCGGGCGGCCGGTCGGACACGGCGAGCGTCACCCTGCCCACCGGCCTCGACGACGGCACGTACACGATCGCGTGGCGGGTGGTCTCGGCCGACAGCCACCCCATCTCGGGTGCCCTGCTCTTCTCGGTCGGCGAGCCCTCCGCGACCACCGCGGTCCTCCCCGCCGACCTCACCGAGGACCCGCTCACCTCCTCCCTCTACGACATCACCCGCTACTTCGCGTACGGCGCCCTCGCCCTGCTCATCGGCGTGGCCTTCTTCCTCGCGGTCGTGCTCGGGGGCCCGAGCGAGGCGCTGCGCAGGCTGCTTCCGGCCGGCTGGCTGGCCCTGCTGCTCGCCTCGGCGGTCCTGCTGCTGCTCCGCGGGCCGTACGAGCGGGGTACCGGGGTCGGGGCCGCCCTCGACCTCTCCGTGCTGCGCGAGACCCTGGTGAGCCGGCCGGGACTCGCCCTGCTGGCCCGGCTGGCGCTGCTCGCGGCGGGGGCCCTTCTGCTCGTGCGCGTACGCCGGCAGGGGAACGTCTGGGGCAGGGGCGCGCTGGCCGGAGGTGCGCTGCTGTCCGTGGGACTCGCCGGGACCTGGGCGGCCGCCGAGCACGCCTCCGCCGGTATCCAGGTGCCGGTCGCGATGACCTCCTCGGTGCTGCACCTGCTCGCCATGGCCGTCTGGCTGGGCGGGCTCACCGCGCTGCTCACGGTGCTGTACCGGGCGCCCGAGACACTGTCGGCCGCTGTGGTCAATCGTTTCTCCAGGCTCGCCTTCGCCTCGGTGGTCGTCCTCGTCGTCACCGGCGTCTACCAGTCCTGGCGCGGCCTGGGCTCCTGGTCGGCCCTCACTTCCACGGCGTACGGGGAGGTCCTGGTCGCCAAGCTGGTGGCCGTGCTGCTCCTGCTGGTGGCGGCGGCGTTCTCACGACGCTGGACGGGGCGGCTGGGGGAGGCTCCGGCGGAGGTTCCCGAGCCGGTGAACGCCGACGAGCGGGCCCAGGTCACCGAGCGGGCGGCCGTGGCGGTGGCGACGCGTGTGTCCGAGCGCGTCGGAGTGGCCGGCGGCTCCAGCGGCGAGGTTCCGGACGGTGACGCGGTTTCGGACGGCGGCGAGGTTCCGGACGGTGACGCCGATGTGCCCACGGGCGGAGCCGACGTCGGCACACCCTCCCTCGACCGCGCAGGCCCGTCGGCCGAGGAATCCCCGGCGGAGGACGCGCCGCGCCGGCGTCTTCGGCAGTCCGTGCTCGCGGAGTTCACCGTCGCGGTCGTGGTGCTGGTGATCACGACCGTGCTGACGGGCACCCTCCCGGGCCGGGCGGCGGCGGAGATCGCGCAGGAGAGCGCGAACGAGGCGGCCGGCGGGGTCACGGCCTCCTCGACGACGATCCCCTTCGACGTCGGCACCCCGAACGGGCACGGCAAGGTCCAGATCGACCTCGGCCCGGGGCGCGTCGGCAAGAACTCCGTGCAGGCCGTCGTCTTCGGCCCCGACGGCGGTATCGCCACCGTCCCCGAACTACGGCTCACCTTCACCCTCAAGGCCCAGAAGATCGGCCCGATCGACGCGAAGATCACCGACCGGGGCGGCTACTGGGTCACCGACGAGCTGCAGCTCCCCCTGCCGGGCAAGTGGACGATGAGGCTCACGGTCCGTACGACGGAGATCGACCAGGTCACCGTGGAGAAGTCGGTCCGGGTGAGCTAGCGCGACCACCTCGACCACCTCGGCCGCCTCGACCACCGAGGGCAACGCCTCTATCGCTCCGCAGGGCGCCACACGTACCGGACATCCGGCTCGCGTTCCTCGTTGCGGTGCCCGTCGGTGGTCTCGGCGGCGACGAAGCCGTGCCGCTCGTAGAAGCGCCGAGCCGGCTCGTTGACCTGGAACGTCCACAGCGCCAACCCGGCCGGGCGGCGCTGCTTCGCCAGGTTCACGAGGCGGCCGCCGATGCCCCGGCCCTGCCAGGCGGGATCGAGATAGAGCTGATCCAGGTCTTCGTCGTCCAGCACCATCATGCCGACCACCGACCCGTCGGCCGTGGCCACCCACGTCTCCTCGCCGGGCACGACCACCTCGCGGAACCAGGCCCGTACCTCGTCGTCCGTGTGCGCCCGGCGCACACCCGGGAGCGCCGCGGCGAAGGAACGCAGCCACACATCAGCCACCGCGGCAGCGTCCGCGGCGACCGCGCGTCGGACCTCTGGATCCTCTAGATCGTTGATCTCCACAGCGACGCATGCTCGCAGCCCCACCACGCGGCTGCATCCGATTTCTCTCGAACGCCCGCGATGCCTCTTGACGCGGGGCTCATCCGGTGTCGAGTATCCGCCGCATCGTCTCCGCCGCGCGTACGGCCGCGTCGGCGCAGCAGTTGTTGAACAGGACGTGCAGCTCGTCGACCTGTGCGGCCGCGGACCGCAACCGGGGTGCCCAGGCGGCGAGTTCGGCCGCGGAGTAGGTGTACCGGAACCGGTCCTCCTTGCTGCCGGTGCCCCAGGCGGGGCTGCGGCCGTGGAACCGTACGACGGCCAGCTCGGGCGAGGTGACGGGGACGAGCGGCGGCTGGGAGGTGTCCAGGCCCTGGGCCATGTCGACTCCCACGGCGACCAGACCGAGCCGGGACAGCGACTCCGCCGTGCGGCCGGCCCGGTCGCCCCGCCACCACGCGGGGTGCCGGAACTCGACCGAGACGGGCCGGCCGGCCGTACGCCCCGCGCACTCCTCCAGCAGCTCCTGCGCCCGCCGCCCCGGCGCGAACCACGGCGGGAACTGGAACAGCACCGCGCCCAGCCGCCCGGCCGCCCGCAACGGCTCGACGGCGTCGGCGAACCGCTCCCACACCCGGTCCCGCAGGGCGGCTGTGCCCCGGCGCGGCTCCGGCCCGAACAACTCCCGGAGGTCCTCGGGGAGGGCCGCCGGGCGGGTGGGGTGGCCGGTGAGGAGGGAGAACGCCTTGACGTCGAAGCGGAATGCGGGGGGTGTCCGCTCGGCCCACAGGAGGCTGTTGCGGCGGCTGGGCAGCGCGTAGTAGCTGGAGTCCACCTCGACGACCGGGAACCGCTCGGCGTAGTAACGGAGTCGGGGCCCGGCGTCGCGGTGTCCGCGCGGGTACCAGCCGCTGGCCAGCAGCGCCCGGTCCGTCCACGAGCAGGTCCCGACGAGTACGTCACCCATGGGGTGCCGGTTACCCGCAATCGACGACCCGGCCACCCGCTTCGGGTCGCCGGTGCCCGCCTTCGCCGGGGCCGCTACTCGCTCCGCTCGTGCAGCGGCCCGCCGCAGAGCGACTTCGAGGGCGTGCCGTCGACGCCGACGGGCCGGTCCCCGGCGATCATCACGCGGTGCATGATGCGCGGGAAGTCCAGGTGGGCGGCATCGCTCGGGGCCAGATGGACGGTGGCCCGGTTGTCCCAGAGGGCCACGGAACCGGGCTCCCAGCGGAAGCGGACCGTGTACTCGGGACGCGTGATCTGCTCGACGAACATCTCCAGGAGGAGCCGGCTCTCGGCCCGGCTGACGTCGACGATGTGCTCGACGTAGTACGGGTTGACGTACAGGATCCGTTCGCCGGTCTCGGGGTGGACGCGGACGACCGGGTGGACGGACGCGACCTGGTGGTCCTGGAGGTGGCGGAGGTACGGGTCGGGGCCCGAGCGGGCGAGATAGCCGACGCCCAGCCGGTGTTCGGCGCGCAGCCCGTCGGCGAACCGGCGCACCGGCTCCGACAGTCCCGCGTAGGCGGTGGCGAGGTTGGCCCAGGTGGTGTCGCCGCCGTACGGGGGTACGCGCTCGGCGCGGAGCAGGGTCAGGGCGGGCGGGTCGATGCGGGCGGTGTGGTCGGCGTGCCAGCCGCGGAGGGTGGAGTGGCGGCGGCGCTCCAGCCACTCGGCCTGGTCCATCCCGTGCTTGCGGCCCAGCTCCTGACGGTCGGCCGTCGTCTCGATCTCGGGGTACGCGGCCGGTGACACCGAGCCCCTCGCGCGCAGCCTGACCGGTTCGCCGAGTCGGTGCGCGAACGCGATCTGGCCGGCGTGGTCCAGCCGCTGCCCCCGGAAGAACACCACCTTCCAGCGCAGCAGCGCGGCCCGGATCCCGGCGACGGTGGTGTCGTCGAGCGGGCCGGCGAGGTCCACGCCGTGGATGTCGGCGCCGATGTGCCCGGAGGCGGGGCGCACGTCGAGGGTGTCCTCCGGTCCCCCGGAGGACGTGGTCGTGTCGGTGCTCATCGCTCGCTCGCCCTTCGACGCAGGTCGTAGGCCCGGTCTTCCCCCGGGGGCGCCCGTGCATGCGGTGCGGCCGGGAAAGTGTCCTGATCGGACGGCCGCCGAGCCACGCGACGAACGCGACCGCCAAGTGGGTTCGCGGCCGGTGTCGTACCGCTCCCGGCGCCGCCCCGGACTGCGAAACTGCCAACGCACTGTACGCGGCAGGAAGTTGACGTCATGACCGACAAGCTCACCGTAAGCGTCCTGGGTACCGGCATCATGGGCGCCGCGATGGCCCGCAGCCTCCTCCGTGCGGGGCACACCGTACGGGCGTGGAACCGCACCCGGGAGAAGGCCGAGCCGCTCACCGCCGACGGAGCGCGGGTCGTCGACAGCCCGGCCGAGGCCGTGCGCGGGGCCGACGTGGTCCTCACGATCCTGTACGACGGGCCCGCCGCCCTGGCCGTGATGCGCGAGGCGGCGCCCGCGCTGAGCCCCGGAACCGCCTGGGTCCAGTCCACGACCGCCGGGGTGGAGGGCGTCGCCGAACTGGCCGCGCTCGCCGGTGAGCTGGGGCTGGTCTTCTACGACGCCCCGGTCCTCGGCACCCGGCAGCCCGCGGAGGCGGGGCAGCTGACGGTGCTGGCCGCGGGGCCGGTCGAGGGGCGGGCGGCGGTGACCCCCGTCTTCGACGCCGTGGGCGCCCGTACCGTCTGGACCGGCGAGGACGGTGCGGCGGGCACCGCGACCCGGCTGAAGCTGGTGGCCAACAGCTGGGTGCTCGCCGCGACCAACGCGGCCGGGGAGGTGCTGGCCCTGTCCCAGGCCCTCGGCGTCGACCCGCGGTCCTTCTTCGAGATCATCGAGGGCGGCCCGCTCGACATGGGCTATCTGCACGCCAAGTCCGCGCTCATCCTCGACGACCGCCTCTCCCCGGCCTCCTTCGCCGTCTCGACCGCCGCGAAGGACGCCCGTCTGATCGTCGAGGCCGGCCGGCGACACGGCGTACGCCTCGACATCGCCGCCGCCGGCGCCGCCCGCCTCACCCGCGCCGCGGCCCAGGGCCACGCCGATGAGGACATGGCGGCCGCGTACTTCGCCAGCTTCGGCGAGGGAGAAGGGAATAGGGATGGGGGTGGGGGTGGCGTTGGGGAAGGGGAGGCCGAGGGGGCAGGGAAGAACGACTAGCCCAGGGCCGTAGGGGCCTGCCGGAGGGTCACTCCCGCCCGAGGATGGTGGCGGCCGTCTCCACGCCCTCGCGGGTGCCGATCACGATGAGCGTGTCCCCGCCGGCCAGCCGGAAGTCCGGTGCCGGCGACGGGATCGCCTCGGCCCGGCGCAGGACGGCCACGACGGACGCGCCCGTCTCGGTCCGCATCCGGGTGTCGCCCAGCACGCGCCCGTTCCAGTGGGACGTCGAGGCCACCTCGATCCGTTCCGCGACCAGCCCCAGCTCCGTGGTGGACAGCAGGCTGGGGCTGTGGTGGTCCGGCATCAGCGCGTCGACGAGGGCGGTCGCCTCCCCCGGCGACAGCCGCAGCGACAGCGCGCACGCGTCCGGATCGTCCTGCCGGTACGCGCTCAGCGTCCGGGCCCCGTCCCTGTGGGCGACCACCGAGATCCGCCGCCGCTCCCTGGTCGTGAGGTCGTAGCGGACCCCGATCCCCGGCAACGGCGTACTGCTGAGTCGCGGAGCACCCACGGCCGGCCCCCTGTCTGATTCGGATATGTCATCGGACAACCGTCGGTGCCACCCTAACGAGACCCGGAAAACCGGCGGCCGACTCCGGGGCCGGCTCCCCGGTGGAACAATCCCCCTTCAACCCCGGACCGCCCCCGGCGCGGCTTCGGGGGCTGACCGAAAGGAACCCCCGCCATGATCGTCACGGGTGCCCCCACAACCCCCGCGGCGGCCGCCCGCCGGCCCCGCGCGTATGGCGCCCCGGTGACCGCCGGACCGATCGCCGGCGGCCCCACGACACACGGCGCGGGCCTGCTCCCGCCCTACGCCGAGGGGATACCCATCGCCTCCGGGGGCTTCAGAGACTTCGGGGCCGTGGGGATTCTGGGCGCTGCCGGAGCACGCGCCACCAGGACCTCCGGAGCGTGCCCGTGATTCAGTGGGTGTCCCTGGGGACCGGCCCCCGTCCCGTCCCCCAGCCCGTGGCGACCCCGCTCGTGTGGGCCACGGCCTTCGCGGGCGCGATGGCGCTGGTGGCGCTCCTGAACGCGCTGGTCGGCACGGACCAGCCCGGCCTGGCCCTGGCCGGGCTGTCGCTGCTCTCCGCGCTCCTCGGCGGATACGCCCGCTTCACGGCGGCCCCCGGCACCGCCGCCCTGTGCTGGCTGTTCCTCAACGGGTTCGCCATCCCGCCCGCAGGCGTTCTGACCTGGACGAACCCGCGCGACACCTTCTGGCTGGTCTGTCTGCTCACCGCGGCCCTCACCGGCACCGCCCTCGCCCGCCTCCTCCAGGCCCGCGCCGCCTACCGCCGCCTCACCACGGCCCAGCCGCCCCCGCCCGTGCCCGACTTCTGGGACCGGCCCCCGGCCCGCTGACCGGTCGTGGCATGAAGCTGAGCGAACGCGTGCAGCAAGCTGACACGAATCGCCGTCCTGCCTGCGGTTTTCCGTTGGCAGAGTGGGAGTCACCGCGGGGGCACGACCGGCCCGGAACGCGCGGGGGACAACAAACGGGGGTACGTCGTGGGGTTCAAGGGATGCACCGGGTTCGCCGAGTTCACCGGGGCCGGCGGTCTCGCCGGGTTCGCCGGGTTCAAGAAGGCGGCGGTGGTGGCGGGTGCGGCGCTCGCGCTCGCCGTGGTGGGGGGACAGGGCTCGGCGCAGGCGCAGGCGCCCGCTCAGGCCCAGGCGCAGACCCAGGTACGGATTCTGACGCAGGTGCAGAGGGCGAACGTGTTCGGACCCGTCGTCGATCCGATCGTCGAGCGGGTGTGCGCGACCCCGCTGCCCATCCGGCTGCCGCTCTGCGGCGAGCCGGGCGCCGGCACCGACAAGCCCGTCAACGGCTGGCAGGTCGAGAAGCCGAAGCAGTAACCGTACGGCCGGCCGTACCGCGCGAGTACAGAAGTACGGCAGCGCGACAGCGCGACAGCATGGCAGCGGACAGGGGGTGCCCCCGGCGATCAGTCGCCGGGGGCACCCCCTTTTCCGCTGCTTCCGTCCGGCGGCCTCCCCCGGCGGCCCCGGGCCTCACACCCAGCCGCGCTCCCGCGCGAGGAGCGCCGCGTGCGCCCTGCTGCTTGCGCCCAGGATGCGCAGGACGTCGGCGACATGGCGGCGGTACGTCCGTACCGACACACCCAGCGAGCGCGCCCCCGACTCGTCCTTGCCGACGTGGCACATCGCTTCCAGGACCTGCTGCTCCATCTCCGTGAGCCCGCCGTCCTCCGCGCCCGCCCCCGCGTCGATGAGCACGGTGAGATCGGTGGCCTGGTCCCAGATCTTCTCGAACAGCGCCAGGATGTTCGCGACCAGCCCCGCCTCCCGGGCGAGCAGGGCGCCGCGCCGGGTGTCGGCGGGGTCGACCGGGACGAGCGCCGTGCGGCGGTCGTAGACCAGGAGCCGTTCGGCGATGGTGTCCGCGACCCGGATCTGGGCCCCGAGCGAGGTGAGGTCGCGCAGGTAGCCGACGGTCGGCGCGTGGTCCAGGGCCTCGCGCAGGACGACGTTGCGTATCCGTACCCCGCGCCGCAGACAGCGGGTGTCGAGCGGCCGGGCGTGCGCGATGTTCGCCGGGGTCAGCTCGGTGTACGGCTCGACCGAAAGGATCTCCTCGCGGGCGAAGAACGCCAGGTCGTCGATCCGCCCCCGGATCTGGCCGAGATCCTCCAGGCGCTCGATCGGCCCGGAGTCGGGCCGCTCCTTCACACTCTGCTCGGCGCGCAGGCCGGCTATCAGGTGCCGGGACTGGGTGACCTGCTGGAGCTGCTGGTGGAGTTCGCGCAGCCGCAGGTCGGTGAGCCGGTCCACGGCGGTCTCGGGATCGGCGGCGGAGATCACCTCGGGCCCGCCGTCCGCTCCGGTTCCGGTGCCTTCCGCGCCGTGCAGCAGGCCGAGTTCGGTCAGACGCTCCAGTGCTCCCGCGATCTCGTCCAACGGGACGTGCAGCAGCAACTGGATGTCCTCGGCCGTCGTGCCGGGGTTCCGCAGAAAGTGCCGGTAGATGCCCTCTTCCGTATCGGTGAGTCCGAGTACGGACAATTCCCCCATGGTGCCTCCGTTTGATCACCGATGAGAGTACCTGCAACAAGCTGCACGGTCACTGGCAGCAAGTAGCGCTACTGAACTGCCCGATGGGGTGCTCCGGTTTGGCATTGTTCTCTGTGTCGGAACGAACGAACGCCGACAGAAGCAGCAGAAGAAGAAGCAGAAGCAGAAGCAAAAACAGAGCAGCAGATGAAAAAGAAAAGCTGCACACCCGATGTCGAGCGGCATCGACGAAATGGCGACGAGAGACGAGAAACGGGGGACACGGGCATGACTTCTTATTCCGTACTCCTGCCTTTTCTTCCGCGTCGGCCGGAGCAGATCCTTCCGTACGCCGGACTGGTGCACTGGAGCAACGCGAGCCGCCTCTGGCAGGGGCAGTCCGTGATGATCGAACCGCACCAGGGCTTCGTCGCGGCGGCGGGAGCGGGGTTCCGCGTACCGACCGGACTCGGCGTCACGCTCATGCCGCTCCGCCACCCCTACGAGGCCGCTCTCCAGGCCCGCTCGCTGGCGATGGCCACCGGGCAGCCGGTGACCGCCGGATTCGGGCCCGGCGGCCGGCCGTTGCAGCGGTCGCTGCTGGGCGAGCCGTACCGCAGTCCGCTCACGGCGGCGCGCGAGTACCTCTCGATCGTCCGCGGCCTGCTGGCGGGGGACGGCGTCGATGTCCGGGGCGAGTACTTCAGCTGCCGGGCCGAGATGCCGCGCTACCCGGCGCCGAACGTGGAGATCGGGCTCGGGGTGCTGCGGCCCGGCATGGCGCGGCTCGCGGGTGAGGTCGCCGACGTGGCCGTGACCTGGCTGACTCCGGCGCACTACCTGCGGGACACCGTCCTCCCGGCGATGCGCGAGGGCGCGGGAGACAACGGGCGCGGAACCCCGAGGCTCACCGCCATCGTGCCGCTCACCCTCGCCCGGCCCGACCGCGAACCCGCCGAACTGGCACTCGCGAGCAACGCCGCGCATCTCCAGGGCGCCCACTACATCGACATGCTGCGCCGGTCCGGCACGGATGTCGCCGGAGACGATCCGGCGGCGAACGCCAAGGCGCTCGTCGACGGCGGCGCGTTCCTCAGCGGGGACCCGGACGAACTCGTCGCGAAACTGGGCGCGTTCCGGGACGCGGGAGTGGACGAGGTCGTCCTGAATCTGACCGGCGTCTGCAATCTGTACGGCCCACAAGCGGCCCTGGACGAAACGAAGCGAATTCTGGCCGCCCTGGCCGCCTGACCGTGGGGGAAGACGAAACAATGGCTGATCTGAAAGAGCGGCTCATTCACTGGGGGACCGGTGAGTCCGGCACCGCCGCAGAAAGTGCGCCCGAATTCACGTACGACGGCGCGAAAACCGTCGTGCTGGAGAACCGGGACCATCTCGCCGCGGTGCTGCGTTCCGGAGTCGTCGGAGCGGACACGCTGGTCCTCGTGCCGGGTGCGCCCGGCGAGGAGCCGGCGGCGGACGGCCACCGCGTCGTCGGGTACGAGGGGTCGCTGGCCGGCGCCGGCGGGGAGTTCTCCCCGGGCGCGGGCTTCTACCTCCAGATCCAGGGCTACGGCATCAGCGAGTACATGTCCGTCGCCGGACCGACGCTCGTCCGGATCGCCGACGACACGGACTTCGACGTCTTCCTCGCCGACGCCGACCGGGCCCTGCTCGACGGCACCTTCCCCGACTTCCTCACCCACCCCGCCATCCAGCTCGCCGACCTCCCGGGCCTCGGCGCCGGCCGCACCCCGGCCGCCGGACCCCGGCACCGGCTGTACGTCGACGCGGACGGCGCGGTCTCCACCGCGCCGGGCGGGACCCGTCTCGGCACGGCGGGCGACGGCCCCGACCTCCTCGACGCGCAGTGGCAGCGGCTCAACGGCGGCACGGGCACGACCTGCGGGGTGTGCCTGGGCGCGGTCGTGGACCCCGGCCTGCGGGAGACCGCCCTGGCCGCCCGGCCCTGGCTCGGGCGCTACCTGGCCGCCCTCGGCGCGATCCGCTCCCTGCGGGCCCGGGGCGTGGACGGCGACATCCGGGTCTCCGGCTTCGGCGGGCGGATCACCGAGACGCTGGCCGCCGGGGCCGACGCCGACCTGAGGGACGCGGACGCGCCGCTCCTGCTCTGGACCGACCAGGACGTGTTCGTGCACGCCCCTGCCCCCGGCCGCACCTTCAGCGTGGAACGGGCGGCGGCCACGCCGGTCGAGGCGCTGCTGGCCTGCGGTTCGGCCGAAGCGGCGGCGGAGTACGCCGACCCTGACCACACCGTCCGCATCGAGCGGTTCCTCGCCCGGGCCGGAGCGTGACCACCACCATGACCAGCACCACCACCATGACCAGCACCACCACCATGACCAGCACCACCGCTGCGACCACCGTGACATCACCATCCCCGTCCGCACCCGCGGCCGTCCCCGGAAGGGCCGGGGAACTGCTCGCCCGGCTCGGCTCCCGCGCGGTCACCGGCGACCTCTACGCCGAAGCGGGCGCGCAGGTCTACCACGACGTGGCCGGCCGCAGCACCCACGAGGTACGCGAACTGACCGGTCTCGTACGGACCCTGCCCGGCGACGTCCTCGACCTCGCGGCCGGCTCCGGGCGGCTGACCATGCCGCTGCTCGCGCTGGGCCGCCGGGTCACCGCCCTCGACCTCTCGCCGTACATGCTGCGGCTCCTGGAGGACCGGCTGGCCGCCGCGCCCGCCGCCCTGCGCGAGCGCTGCACGGTCGTCGAGGCCGACATGAGCGACTTCGCGCTGCACCGCACCTTCCCGGTGATCGTCCTCGGCACCACCTCCGTCTCGCTCCTCGACGAGCGCGGCCGGACCGGTCTCTACCGGGCCGTGCGCCGGCACCTGGCGCCCGGCGGACGGTTCCTGCTGTCGACCGTCGGCATGGACACGGACTCCGGCGAACCCGCCGAGGCCGAGCTGGTGGTGGAGGCCGAAGGCGGCCGCGCCTACCGGATGTACGAGCACTGGGCGGTCGGCGACAGCGCCCGCACGGTCACCGTCTTCCCCGCCCGGATCCCGGACGACGACAGCCCCGTCCAGGTCACCACGACCAGCGTCGGCGTCCTGCCCGCCGCTCTCCTCGAAGCCGAGCTGGGCGCCGCCGGATTCACCGTCCGCGCCCGGCACCCGCTGCCGGCCGTCGGCTCCCGCCACCACGACGTACTGCTCGAAACGGAGGTCACCCCATGAGTCCCGGCACCACGAAGAACGCGCTGTGGCCGTCCCTGCTGGCCCCGGCCCTGCACGGCTCGGACGCGCTCTGCGCGGTCTCCGCGCACGGGGTACGGGTCCGGTACGCCGACGGCAGCGAACTCCTCGACGCCTCCAGCGGGTTGTGGAACACCAACCTCGGCTACGGCAACGAGGCCATCGCCCGGGCCGCCGCCGACGCACTGCGCGACGCCTCCTACCTGAGCGTCTTCCGCTACGAGAACACCTACGCCCGGGCCGCTGCCGCCGCCCTCGTCGAGCTGTGCGGCACCGACACCTACGGCCGGGTCCTCTTCTCGACCTCCGGCGGCGCCGCCAACGACCTCGTCATGAAGCTCGCCCGCCACTACCACGCCCTGCGCGGCGAGGACCGCCGCAAACTCGTGGTCGGGCTGCGCGGCAGCTACCACGGTCTGACGTACGGCAGTTTCGCGCTGACCGGCGAGGACCTCGGCCAGCAGGTGTACGGCGTCGACCAGCGCCTCATCCGCCATGTCGACCCCAACGACCCGGTCGGCATCCGCGCCCTGATGGAACGTCAGGGCGCGATGGTCGCGGCCGTCGTCGTCGAGCCGGTGCTCGGCTCGGGGGCGGTGCCGCTCACGGAGGAGTACGTCGACGAACTGCTGCGGCTGCGCGAGGAGTACGGCTTCCTGCTGGTCGCCGACGAAGTGGCCACCGGCTTCGGCCGGACCGGGGACTTCTTCGCCTCCCAGCGCTGGTCCGCCCGGCCCGACCTGCTGGTGACCTCCAAGGGGCTCACCAACGGGACGAGCGCGGCCGCCGCCGTCGTCGCCGCGCACACGGTCGCGGACGCCTTCGACGCGGCGGGCGCCATGCTGACCCACGGCGAGACGCAGGCCGGCACGCCCGTCACCTGCGCCGCCGTCCTGGCCACGATCGCCGAGATGCGCCGGCTGGACGCGGTCGCCCTCGGCCGGGCCCTCGGCGAACGGCTGGACACGGAGCTGTCCCGGCTGGTCGACGAGCACCCCTGGGTGACGGGCACCACCGGCGTGGGCTGTTTCCGGTCGCTGCGGCTGACCACCCCGGACGGGGAACCGCTGCCGCAGGCCCGCGTGCCCGAGCTGGTCGCCGCGATCCGTACGGCGGGCGCCCTCGTGCACCCCGGCGTGCACGGCATCCAGCTCTTCCCCGCACTGACCTGCACCGACGCCGAACTGACCGAGCTGATGGACCGCATCCGCGCCGGACTCGCCCTCTTCACCCGCGGGCCGATACCGGCGGAGGCGGCGGTATGAGCCACGGCCGCGGCGGACCGACCCGGGCGCTGATCGGTCCCGACGCCCTCACGGCATGGCTCCCCGACGGGGCGGGCCGCACGGCCGCCCTCCTCGTGGACACCGCTGTCGCGACGGCGGGGATCACGGCCCTGGTACGCGACCGCCTCGGCCGCGCCCACTGGCGGACGGCACAGACCGCCCTGACCGCCGGCCCCGGTGATCTCGCCACGGCCGCCGCCCTCGCCGAAGGACTGGCCGACGAGTCGGCCGGTGTCGGACTGGTGGTCGCCGTCGGCGGCGGATCGGTGCTCGACCTGGCGAAGATCGCGGCTCTGCTGCGGGCCAACCCGGTCGCGTACACCCGCCTCACGGTGCCCCAGCGCGGCGGCCTGATGGGCCTGCCGGGCGAGGTCACCCGGACCGTCCCGCTGCTCGCCGTACCCACCACCCTCGGCACCGGCAGCGAGCTGAGCGCGGTCGCCTGCATGGCGTACCCGCAGGGCAAGCGGCTGATCCTCGGCGGCGTGCTGCGGCCGGAGGCGGCCCTGCTCGACCCGTCGGCCACCGCCACGCTGCCCCGCGAACTGGTCGTGGAGGGCGTCCTGGAGGCGCTGTTCCGGGCGGTCAGTCCGTACGCCGGTGACCACCGGGAGGACCACCGCACCGAGGACCGGCTCACCGAGACGGTCGCCCGGCGGCTCGTCCAGCTGGGCTACGAGGCGGCGCGGGAGGAGGAGCCCGGCGACGCGCTCCGCCTCGACATCGCGAAGCTCAGCGGGCTCACGCACGGCGAATGGCTGCACCAGGGCCGCGACCCGTACGCGGTCAAGGGCTGGCTCATCGCCAACGAGATGTCGTCGGCCCTCGGTGTACGGAAGATGACCGCCGTCGCCGCGCTGCTGCCGCACCTGTGGCGGGCCGTGCTCGACGGGGAGCCCCGGCTGGGCTCCGCGCCCCGGCTGCGCCGGATGTGGGCCGGACTGCGCGACGCCGCGCCGCCGGACCGGGCACGGGCCCTGCCGGAGGACCCGGCCGACGGGATCGCCGCCCTGATGGACGACTGGCGGGTGGGCCGGCGGCTCACCGCCGACGGCCCGGGACGGATCGAGGCCCTGGCCGAGCGGACGGTACGGGCCTGGGGCGCCGGGCTGCCGATGCTCGGCGGGCTCCGGGCGGAGGACGTACGCCGCCTGCTGGACGCGGCGCTCGGCCCGGCCACCACACGGAGCGCGACCACCGCGCAGACCGTGCCCGGCGCGCTCACCGCGCGCGTCTGAGACTTCCGCTCCCGGTCCCGGGAGCGGGCGAACAAGAGAGCCACAGCTCTCGACACCCATGAGAAAAGGGGGAGTTCCCATGCAGGAGAACTTCGGACACGACAACTTCACCTCCGCCCTGGAGCTCGGCATGCAGGAGCTCGAGGCGATGGAGGCCCCGGGCTGGTGGACCGCCGGTGGCGTCGTCGTCGGCGCGACGGTCGTGTCGGCCGTCGGTGTCTCGACGGGCGTCGCGGTCTCGATCATCACCTGATCCACTCGAGATCACCCGAGATCACCCGAGATCACCCGACATTCACTCGACGGCATTCGGGCCACGCTCGACTGCCACTCGACCTGATCCAGTATCAACTCAACGGGAGGGAAACAGATATGAAGGACAACGTCACGCAGGAGCCCACCGGCTTCGACGCGTCGCTGGAGCTGGGCATGCAGGAGCTGGAGGCCATGGAGGCCCCGGGCTTCTGGAGCGGCTTCAAGACCGGTGTCGTGATCAGCACCGTCGCCAGCGCGGTCATCGCCACCTGATCCGGCACCTCGCCTGATCCGGCCGATCGGCCGGCAGCGGTAGCGAACCGCATACGGATTTCCGCGGCGGCGTCCCGGGCCCGCACAGGGCCCCGGGCCGCCACCGCGGAATCCGCGCTTCGCTTCCCGTCCCCTCCCCCCACCCCAGACCCACCCCGTCCGACCAAGGAGTCCAGCATGGCCAACAGCCGAGACAAGGCAGCGGCCGAGAACAAGAACCTCGCCTTCGCCTGCGCTCTCATCCCGCTCGGCATGGCGGTCGCCACCACGCAACTGACGGGCGGCCTGGAGATCTTCGTCATGGCCGGCCTCGGTGCCGTCATGCTGAGCTGCCTGGTCCGGATCGGCGCCAACCTCCGTAAGGAACGCCGTTGAGCACCGCGAACGCGTCGAGCACCGCCGGCGCCCCCGTCGTCGCCCTGCGCGGCCTGACCAAGCGCTTCGGCGAGGTCACGGCGGTCGACGACCTGACGTTCGAGGTGCGGCCCGGCCGGATCGTCGGCCTTCTCGGCCGCAACGGAGCCGGCAAGACCACCTCGCTGCGGATGCTCCTCGGCCTGTGCCGGCCGACCTCCGGCGAGGCGACCGTCTTCGGCCGTCCGTACGCCGAACTGCCCCACGCCGCCCGCCGGGTGGGCGTCAGCATGGACGCCGTGGGGCCCCTGCCCGGAGCGAGCGCCCGGCGCGAACTCACCATCTGGGCCCGGACCCTGGGCCTGCCCGGGCGGCGCGTCGAGGAGGTCCTCGACCTGGTCGGCCTGGCCGACGGCACCACGGCCTCCCGCCCGGTCAAGGGCTACTCGACCGGCATGAAGCAGCGCCTCGCGCTGGCCACGGCCCTGCTCCCCGACCCCGAACTCCTCGTCCTGGACGAGCCCGCCAACGGCCTCGACCCGGACGGCATCCGCTGGCTGCGCGGCCTGCTGCGCGGTCTGGCCGACGAGGGCCGGACCGTCCTGGTCTCCAGCCATCTGCTCGCCGAGGTGGAGCAGACCGTGGACGACGTGGTGATCATCCAGAGCTCGCTGCGGTACGCCGGTCCGCTCGACGAACTGGTCGGCCCGGGCGAGGGGGAACGCCTGGAGGACCGGTTCTTCGCCCTGGTGGACCCGGCGACGGCCCCGCAGGCCCCTTCGGTCCCCTCGGCCACCTCGGCCGTCTCATCCGCTGTCGGAGGAGGACAGAACCATGCGTAACCTGCTCGCCGGCGAATGGACCAAGGCGTGGACCGGCCGCGGCTGGCTGATCCTGGCCGGGTGCGGCGTCCTGATGTCCGTCCTCGGTTCGCTCGGGTACGCCTCCGAGGGGGCCGCGGCCATCGAGAAGGGCGCCCTGGACCGGGCCGCCGTGACCGACGACATCGTCCGCTCCTGGTTCATGATGTCGCTCTTCACCTCCCTCTTCGGCGCGGTCTTCGTGTCCCGCGAATACACCTCGGGTGCCATCGGCCGCTCCGTCCTGATGAGCGGCGGCCGTACCCGCCTGCTCGCCGCCAAGGTGCTGACCGCCACCGCCGTGGGCGCCCTCGCCGCGCTGCTCACCGCCGGGCTGTCGCTCGCCTCCGCCTGGGGGACGCTCGCGGCGAACGGGACCGGGCCCGCGTGGCACGGCGAGACCCGGCTGATCATGCTGGGCGTCTTCGCCGTCAACACGCTCGCCGCTCCCTGGGGCGCGCTCGTCGGCTGGATCGTGAGGCACCAGGTGGGTGCCGTCGTGACCGTCGTCGCGCTGACCCTGGTCGTCGACCCGGCGCTCCAGCGGCTGGTGCCGGAGGTCGGCAAGTACCTGATGACGATCGCCCAGAGCTCCGTCTACCGGGACCAGAAGCCCGACCTGCTGTCCACGCCGCTCGCGCTGCTGGTGATCACGGGCTGGCTGACCGTCGCCGCGCTGCTCGCCCGGAAGCTGTTCACCTCCCGCGACGTCGTCTGACGACCCGCCGGCCGTCGGCCCCCGACGGCCTGCACCCCCACCCCCACTCCCACCTGACCACACCTTCGCCCGCCGTCCGACGTCGCGTCAGACACCACCGCGACGTCGCCCTGCGGCATGCCGTCCCGCGCCCCACCCCGCCGTCCACCACCCCGCCGTCCCGCCGTCCCGAGGAGAGAACCAGGCATGTCCAGCTCACCCGCCGGTGCCGTACTACTGGCCCCCGAGCGGCTGGCCCGTCCCCGCCTCGCCCCCGACGTGGTGGTCCACGAGCCGGCCGAGCCGGGCGCGCCCTGGGTGGTGCAGCGCGGCAGCCACCAGTACTTCCGCCTCCAGGAGGACCTGGCCCGCCTGGTCCGGGCCGTCGACGGCGTACGCGGCCACGACGACCTGGCCGAGGCCCTGGGCGCGCCCTGGACCCGGGCCGACGTCGGCTCGGCCGTACGGACGCTCGCCGGGGCGAAGGTGCTGGACGACGGCGTACCGAAGAAGAACCGCGGGTCCTGGTTCCGGTTCGTCCCGCCGCTCACCCTGCAGTTCACCCTTCTCAAGCCGGACCGGATGCTGGCCCGCCTCGCCCCGCTGGTGGCGGCCGCCGCACACCGCGGGGCCGCCGTGGCCGCCTCGGCCGTCGCGATCGGCGGACTGCTCGCCCTCGCGTTCCGGGCGGACGGTCTCCAGAGCGCGCTGGGGCGGCCCTTCGAGCCCCTGCTCTACCTGTGCGTGATCGGCGCGGTGCTCGCCACCACCGCCGTCCACGAGATCGGCCACGGCGCGGTCCTCACGTACCACGGCGGACGGCCGACCCGGATGGGCATGATGCTCTTCTACATGTCGCCGGCCTTCTTCTGCGACGTGTCCGACGGCTGGCGGCTGCCCCGCAAGGAGCAGCGGGTGGGGGTTGCCCTCGCCGGCATCGCCACCCAGACCGTCATCGCCGGGGCCGCCGCCCTCGCCACCCTCTTCCTGGGGGACTCGGCGGCGCGCGACGGGATCCTCGTGTACGCCGTCGTCACCTATCTCTCCGGTGTCCTTAACCTCCTGCCGTTCGTGAAGCTGGACGGCTACATCGCGCTGATGAGCCACCTCGACATCCCGCACCTGCGCGACCGGGCGATGACCGACGCCCGCCGGTGGCTGGCCCGTCTGCTGGCCGGCGGCACCGGCTACCGCCGCGAACTGCCCGGTGTGCGCTGGGCGGTCCCGTTCGGCCTGCTCTGCATGACGTTCCCGCTCTACATCGTGGCGGGCGCGATCACCCTCTGGTCGGACAGCCTCCAGCGCCTCGGCGCCCTGGGCGCGCTCCTCGTCCTGTGCGGCATCGGCTACTTCCTGCACCACCTGGCGCGCGGCGTACGCCGCTTCGCCCGCGAGGCCCGCACGGCGGGCGGCCGCCCCCTGCGCCTCGGCGCGGTGCTCACCCTCGCCGCGGCCGCCGTCGCCGTCCTCGGGCAGCTGGTCCAGGTCCCGTACACCGTCAACGGCGGCTACACGACGGCCGAGGACGGCCGCATCACGCTGCTCCTGCCCCTGTCCACCGACCGCGCGCTGATCACCTCCGGCGCCCCGGTACGCCTCTACCGCGCGGGCATCGCGACCCGCGCGCAGACCGGCACCGCGACGGTCGCCGTCGACGGGGCCGACGGCACGGACGCCATGGCCCCGCTGTCGGCGCTGATCCCGGTCCGCAGCGAGGCCCTGCCGACCCCGGCACTCGGCCTTCCGCTGGAGATCCGCGACGGGCGGGACCGGACCCCCGCCGACCGCTCGGGCGCGGCCCAGCTGGACGCCGGCAGCCGGCCGGGCTGGGAGTGGCTCTACACCAAGTACGTCGCACCGGCCTGGCGCTGGTGACCGCCGGCCGGGAAGCCGGCCGTTCGAGCAGCCGAGACGCATTCGAGCAGCCGAGACGAATCCGAGCAGCGAGTCGAAGAGGGAGAGGGAGACCGACCACCATGGATCTCCGGTACGTGACCTACTGCCAGGCGGGCACCGCGTTCTACGAGGACCCGGCCGTCGCCGCCACGGCCACCGAGCCCGCCGACGCCGTGGCGGAACCGCCCGCCGGCTGGACCCGGACCGTCAACGGCGACTGGGTGGTGCTGACCCCGCCGGACACCGAACTCCCCGGCCAGGGCTGGAAGATCCACGTCTCGGCGACCCAGGACAACGCCGACCGCGTCCTCGACGCCGTACGCGCCTACTGCGTGCGCGAGAGGCTCACCTTCAAGTACATCCGCAGCGCCGAGGTCCTGAACCGGCGCAACAGCAAGTACGGCGACCGCGGCGCGAGCGGCAAGTTCATCACCCTCTACCCGCTGGACGAGGCGCAGTTGGAGCGGGTGCTCGTCGCACTGGACGACGAGATCGGCGGCGAGCCCGGCCCGTACATCCTCAGCGACCTGCGCTGGCGCTCCGGCCCGCTCTACGTGCGCTACGGCGGGTTCGTCGCCCGGCTCGGCCGCGACGCGAAGGGCGATCCGGTGCACTGCATCGAGGACCCCGAGGGCCGTCTCGTCCCCGACGTACGCGGCCCCGGCTTCCGTCCCCCCGCGTGGGTCACCCTTCCGGACTGCCTCGCCGAGTCCCTCGCGGCCCGTAACGCGAGCACGATGGGCGACTTCCCGTTCCGCGCGGTCAGGGCGCTGCACTTCTCCAACGGAGGCGGCGTCTACGAGGCCCGCGACCTGCGCCAGGGTGCCGGAGGCGACGCCACGGTGCTCCTCAAGGAGGCCCGCCCGCTGGCCGGCCTCGACGAGGAGGGCGAGGACGCGGTGGCCCGGCTGGAGCGGGAGCGCTGGGCGCTGGAGCGGCTGGCGGGCCTGGACTGCGTACCGCCGCTGATCGACTACCGCAAGGGCCGCGAACACTACTTCCTGGCCCGGGAGTTCGTGCCCGGGTCCTCGCTGCACGCCCGCATCCACGAGGCCAACCCGCTGCTGAACCCGGACGCCGACAGCTCCCCCGAGTCGTTCGCGGCGTACACCTCCTGGGCCCTGTCCGTCCTCGACCGGATCGACGCGGGCGTGCGGGACCTGCATGCCCGGGGTGTGGTCTTCGGCGACCTGCACCCCAACAACGTCATGGTCCGCCCGGACGACTCGGTCGCCTTCATCGACCTGGAGACGGCGACCCCGGTCGAGGCCGCGGCCTCCCAGGCGATCGGTGCGCCCGGCTTCCGCGCCCCGGCGGGCTGCACGGGCCCGGCGGTCGACCGGTACGCCCTCGGCTGCCTGCGCCTGGCGGTGTTCCTGCCGCTGACGGTGGTGCTGGGCTGGGGCCCGGACAAGACACGGCAACTGATCACCCTGGTGACGGAGAACTTCCCGGTACCGGCGGACTTCGCGGAGCGGGTGGAAGCGGATCTGACGGCCGCGGAGCCCGCCATGGGCACCGGGGCCGCCATGGGCACCGGGGCCGCCGCAGGCGGCGAGCCCCCCGCCGGCGAAGAAGCGGCGGCGACGGCCCCGGTCTGGCCCGGGACCGAGAACCTCACCCCCACCGACTGGCCCTCCCTGCGCGACACGCTCGCGGCCGGAATCCTGGCCACCGCGACCCCGGACCGCGACGACCGGCTCTTCCCCGGCGACATCGCCCAGTTCACCGCCCCGGGCGGCGGCCTCGCGCTCGCCCACGGCGCCGCCGGTGTCCTGTGGGCACTCGCCGGCGCGGGCACGGAGATCCCGTCGGCGCACGTGGACTGGCTGACCGAGCGCGTACGCCGCTGGACCGACCCCCGCCCCGGCTTCTACGACGGCCTGCACGGCATCGCGTACGCCCTCGACGCCCTGGGCCGGACCGCCGAGGCGCGCGAAGTCCTGGACCGGGCCCTCGCCCTGCCGCTGGACGACGTCGACGGCTCCCTCTTCGCCGGCCTCCCCGGCATCGGCCTCTCCCTGCTCCACTTCGGCCACCTCGACGCGGCCGAACGCCTGGCGGACCTGGTCGCGGACCGCACCCCGGGCGGCTACGCGGCCCGCCCCCGCCCGGGCCTGCTCCACGGCGCGACGGGCGCGGCCCTGTTCCTGCTGCGGCTGTACGAGAGGACGGGCGACCCGAAACCGCTGCACGTGGCGGTGGAGGGGCTGCGCCACGACCTCACCGAGCTGGCGAACGGGCCGGGCATCGGCCGGATGCCGTACCTGGCGGTGGGCGGGGCGGGAACGGCGATGGTCCTCAGCGACCTGCTCCCGCACCTGACCTCCCCCGCACCGGACCTGACCGGCTCCCTCACCCTCCTCCGCACCTCGCTGGCCTCGCTCTACCAGGCCCAGGCGGGCCTGTTCCAGGGCCGCGCGGGAGCCACCCTGGCCCTGCGCCACCTGCACACGCACCCGGAGCCGACCCTGCCCCGCCACCTGGCGGCGTTCGGCTGGCACGCCGTCCCGCACGGCGGCCACCCCGCCTTCCTCGGCGACCAGACACTGCGCCTGTCGACGGACCTCGCCACCGGCACGGCGGGCGTCCTGCTCGCCCTGGACGAGGTCCTCGGCACGGGCAGGGGCCTGCCGTTCCTTCCGACCCCCCACCGCCCGTCATGAGGGGCGACCACGTGGTCCTGATCGCCCCCCGCCCCACCGCGAGCGCCGGCGCCCCCGCACCGGCGGCGGTACGGTTCCTGGCCCTGCTCCCGGAGGACTGGCACTACGAACCGGATCTCGGCGACGACCACTTCACCGTCCGCCTGGCTCCCCCCGCCGGAACGACCCCGGCCCCCGACCTGACCCACACCCTGGACCACATCTTCAGGGACCCGTCCTTACGCTCCTGGCACTGGACGGACATCACCCACCACGACTGAACAGCGCGCATGGCATGTTGGACCGCATGAACGACGCCACCGACCCCCGCAACCCCGCGGGCATCCGCGTGGGAGACATCTACGAGGACTGTTCCTTCCACCCGGTCCTGTGCACCGAAATCGACGACGACGGCTGGGTCGTCCTGAGCGGCATCTCCCTGATCGACGGCACCTTCCCACGCTCGTGCGACGCCCAGCACTGCGCACCGGTCCGGATACCGGTGGAGGAGGTCATGACCATCAAGAACGACCTACCGGCATACACACGCCGCCGCCAGACCGAACTACGAGCCGCCACCGCACAGCCGGAGTGACCGACCCCCCTGCCGAGCACGACACGCTTTCCAGCCGTGCTGGATGAGACGGAAAACGAGTCGGACGGCGGGGCGGGGCTCGCTAGCATCCTCGCTGTCAGAGGGAGATGCCATGGCACTGGTCCGCAAGGGATCACGACGGATCGTTGTCGACGGCATGGCCTACCGCTGGCGGCTGCGAGGCAGACCGACGTATTTTCAGGGCATGGCCTGGTCGCCGGGCACGTTCGCGGTCGAGCATGCGGACACCCCGGGCATGACGCTCGTGGTCACCACGGACCAGCCGCATGCGAGCAACTGGTTCGATCGAGAGGCTGAGCCTGTACTGCCGTCCGGTGTTGCTGCGGCTGTCCGGCTTGCTCTGCGTGAGGGTTGGACTCCGACGGCTCCGGGCTCCGCGTTCCACCTCGACCAGTCCGCCGGCTTCACACCTTCGAACTGACCGACTCCGGGGTTCCGTCGGTGCTCGTACCTCAGCCGACGACAGCCTGCCACGACGGCAGGCGAGCCGACCGAATCACGCACGCGTCTGCCACGCTGCCATGGCGTCAACCAGGGCAAGCCGCGTCGGCGGACGTGTGGCGGTGAGACCCTGCGTGAGGACCTCTTCGTCCCGAAGTGACTTGGGTGGGCGTCCGGCTTTGAGCTGGTGCGCTGTTCAGCTGCGCCGATGGCCCGCTGACGTCCGCGCTTCTTCGCTGGCGTTGTCACTCCGTGAGACACGCACCCTGTGGAATCCTCCGTCAAGATCCTGCGGCAGCACCAGTCGGAGACGCACTCTGGGAGCCGCATCGAGCGGGCTGAAGCTCGATGCGGAGAGGTCAGAGCGAGCGGGTCTCCTCTTCCCGCTCCGAGAGGAAGCCGTCGAGTAGGGCGAAAAGGGTCGTGATGACACGCTCTTCCTGCTCGTGTGAGAGCTCCCAGTGACTCCACTGTTCCTCAGGGAGGGCGATGTGGCGGACCAGACCCATCCAAGCGTGGCTGCATTCCCGGCCGCGCCTGGCCACCAGCCAGTCACGCCAGCCGTCGAGTCCGGGGCCGCCGTGCCGCCGGGCGTGGGCGTCGTAGCCGATACTGAGACGGAAACCGAGACGGACAACGTCGAAGGGCCCCACCGCGAACGGTGGGGCCCTTCGACATCGTGCCCGGTGAGGCACTGGCGGAGGATACGAGATTCGAACTCGTGAGGGGTTGCCCCCAACACGCTTTCCAAGCGTGCGCCCTAGGCCTCTAGGCGAATCCTCCGCCGGGAACATTACATGACGTCGGAGGGTGGTTGCGAACTCGTTCGGGGGCGGGTGATCGACGCGGAGGGAGGGGCGGGGAGGCGGGACGGCGGCCGCCGGGGATCGGGTAGGGTGGGGGCAGCCCCTCACGCGGCGCTATCTGACTGAACTCCCCCAGGGCCGGAAGGCAGCAAGGGTAGGTTGGCTCTGGCGGGTGCGTGAGGGGTCTTGTGCGTTCTGGACAGTCCGGGCCCGTGCCCCGAGGGCGTGGGGTGCCCGCCCCGGCCGACGGCGATGCCCGGCCGTCCGCCGGTCCGGGTTGTCAGTGGGCGCCTATAACCTCGTATGCGTGTCGTCTCTCGCGCTGTACCGCCGCTATCGCCCGGAGTCGTTCGCCGAGGTCATCGGGCAGGAGCATGTCACCGACCCGCTGCAGCAGGCGCTGCGGAACAACCGGGTCAATCACGCGTACCTGTTCAGCGGGCCGCGCGGCTGCGGGAAGACGACCAGTGCGCGGATCCTGGCCCGCTGTCTGAACTGCGAGCAGGGGCCCACCCCGACACCGTGCGGGGAGTGTCAGTCCTGCCAGGACCTGGCGCGGAACGGACCGGGTTCGATCGACGTCATCGAGATCGACGCGGCCTCTCACGGTGGTGTGGACGACGCCCGTGAGCTGCGCGAGAAGGCGTTCTTCGGCCCCGCGAGCAGCCGGTACAAGATCTACATCATCGACGAGGCCCACATGGTCACGTCGGCCGGTTTCAACGCGCTGCTGAAGGTCGTCGAGGAGCCGCCGGAGCACCTCAAGTTCATCTTCGCGACCACCGAGCCCGAGAAGGTCATCGGCACGATCCGTTCGCGTACGCACCACTACCCGTTCCGGCTGGTGCCCCCCGGCACGCTCCGGGAGTACCTCGCCGAGGTCTGCGGCAAGGAGAAGATCCCGGTCGACGAGGCGGTCCTCCCGCTCGTCGTGCGCGCCGGGGCGGGCTCCGTGCGTGACTCGATGTCCGTCATGGACCAGCTGCTGGCGGGCTCCACGGACGAGGGCGTGACGTACGCCATGGCCACGTCGCTGCTCGGATACACGGACGGCTCGTTGCTCGACGCGGTCGTCGAGTCCTTCGCCGCCGGGGACGGGGCCGCGGCGTTCGACGTCGTCGACCACGTCATCGAGGAGGGCAACGACCCGCGGAGGTTCGTCGCCGACCTGCTGGAGCGGCTGCGCGACCTGGTGATCCTGGCCGCCGTGCCGGACGCCGTCGAGAAGGGCCTGATCGACGCCCCCGTCGAGGTCCTGGAGCGGATGCAGGCCCAGGCCGGAGTCTTCGGCGCCGCGGAGCTCAGCCGCGCCGCCGACCTCGTCAACGAGGGCCTCACCGAGATGCGCGGCGCCAATTCGCCCCGCCTTCAGCTCGAACTGATCTGTGCCCGCGTGCTCCTCCCGGCCACCTACGGCGACGAACGCTCCGTCATGGCCCGCCTGGACCGTCTGGAGCGCGGGGTCAACTTCTCGGGCGGCGGCGCCGCACCCGCCATGGGCTATGTGCCCGGCCCCGAGGCACATGGGGGAGCGGCGGCCCCGCCCACGGGTATGACTCCGCAGGCCGGAGGGGCCCCTCATGTTCCGCCGGCCGCCCAGGTCCCGCCCGGTGGCGGGCCCGCAGCCGCTCGTGCCGCGGTCCGTGGCGGCCCAGCGGCCGGGACCGGGAGCGCCTCCGGGGCAGGCACGCCGGGCCCGGACGCGTACGGGGTCCCTGCCCCCGTGGCCGGACAGCCCGCCCCGGCCGCGGCGGCCCCGCCGGTCCCCCAGGAGGCCCCGCCGCCCGCCTCGGCGCCCACACCGCCTCCGCCCCCCACCGCCCCCGCCGACGCTCCGGCCTCCGCCCCCGGCTCCTGGCCCACCCCCGCCTCCGCGGGAGGCGGGCGCCGTCCGGGCGGCTGGCCGACGGCCGCTCCCGCAGGCGGCGGCCCCGCGCCCGTGCCCCCGGCCGCGCCCCCCGCCTCGGGCCCGCCCGCCGCGTACGCCCAGCCCGGCGCCCCGTCGGCCCCCCAGGCCCCCGCCGCCTACAACCCGGCCCCCGGCGGCCCCGACCCCCGCACGCTCTGGCCGAACATCCTGGAGACGGTGAAGAACCGCCGCCGCTTCACCTGGATCCTGCTCAGCCAGAACGCACACGTCGCCGGCTTCGACGGCACCACCCTGCAGATCGGCTTCGTCAACGCGGGCGCCCGGGACAACTTCGCGAGCAGCGGCAGCGAGGACGTCCTGCGTGCGGCCCTGGCCGAGCAGTTCAACGTGCACTGGAAGATCGAGGCGGTCATCGACACCTCGGGCGGCTCCGCGGGACCGGGCGCCCCCGGCGGCTACGGGTCTCCGGCGCCGGCCGCCGGTGGCTACGGCGGTGGCGGCACGGGCGGTGGCGGTGGCGGAGGCTACGGCGGTGGCGGTTACGGCGGCTCCCCGGCCCCCGCGGCACGCCCCGCCGCGCCCCAGCCCGCGGCGGCCTCCCGCCCGGCTTCCCCCGGCTCTGCGGCGCCCCACGCGTCGGCCACGGCCGCCCGGCCCGTCGCGGCTCCGCCCCCGCCCCCCGAGCCGCCGCCCGTCTCCCCCGAGGACGACATCCCCGAGGACGACGACCCCGACCTCGACGAGTCCGCCCTCTCCGGCCACGACCTCATCGTGCGCGAGCTGGGGGCGACCGTGGTGGAGGAGATCACGAACGAGTAGGGGGCGCGCAGGGGCGGGGACAGGCGGGATCCCGCCCGTCTCTGGTGCGATCCTACGAACCCGCCGCGTCCCACTCTTCGGAAGCCCCCACAAGTCCCCCCGCCCCCTCCGGCTAGGCTGGCACCGTGAAGGTCCTCGTCATTGGTAGCGGTGCCCGTGAGCACGCGCTGTGCCGTTCGCTGTCCCTCGATCCCGATGTCACCGCACTCCACTGCGCACCCGGCAACGCGGGCACGGCGGAGGTCGCCGAGTCGCACCCGGTCGACGCGCTGGACGGCGCCGCCGTGACCGCGCTGGCCACCCGGCTGGAGGCCGACCTGGTCGTCGTCGGCCCGGAGGCCCCGCTGGTCGCGGGCGTTGCCGACGCCGTGCGCGCGGCGGGCATCCCGGTGTTCGGCCCGTCCGGCGAGGCCGCTCAGCTGGAGGGCTCCAAGGCCTTCGCCAAGGAGGTCATGGCCGGAGCCGGCGTGCCGACCGCGCGGTCGTACGTCTGCACCACGGCCGAGGAGATCGACGAGGCGCTGGACGCGTTCGGCGCGCCGTACGTCGTCAAGGACGACGGGCTCGCGGCCGGCAAGGGCGTCGTCGTGACGGCGGACCTCGCCCAGGCCCGCGAGCACGCGCTCGCCTGCGGTCGGGTCGTCATCGAGGAGTTCCTGGACGGCCCCGAGGTCTCCCTCTTCGCCATCACCGACGGCGTGACCGTCGTCCCGCTGCAGCCCGCGCAGGACTTCAAGCGCGCGCTCGACGGCGACGAGGGCCCCAACACCGGTGGCATGGGCGCGTACTCGCCGCTCCCGTGGGCCGACCCGAAGCTGGTCGACGAGGTGCTGCAGAGCGTGCTGCAGCCGACCGTCGACGAGATGCGGCGCCGCGGCACCCCCTTCTCCGGCCTCCTCTACGCGGGCCTGGCGATCACCGGCCGAGGCGTACGGGTGATCGAGTTCAACGCGCGGTTCGGCGACCCGGAGACCCAGGTCGTCCTCGCCCGTCTGAAGACCCCGCTGGCCGGTGTGCTGCTCGCCGCCGCCAACGGCACGCTCGGCGACCTCGAACCCCTGCGCTGGAGCGCCGACGCGGCCGTCACCGTGGTCGTGGCCTCGCACAACTACCCCGGCTCACCGCGCACCGGTGACCCCGTCACCGGCCTCGACGAGGTCGCCGCCGTGGACGCCCCGCACGCGTACGTCCTGCACGCCGGCACCAAGCTCGCCGGGGACGAGGTCGTCAGCGCCGGCGGCCGCGTCCTCTCCGTCACGGCCACCGGCAAGGACCTCACCCAGGCCCGTGACCGCGCCTACACCGCCGTGGCCCGCATCGGCCTCGACGGCTCCCAGCACCGGTCGGACATCGCGGCGAAGGCGGCGGCCGAGGCGTGACCGCCTGACGGTCGTCCGCCCCGGCGGCCCTCGCCGGCCCCCTCACGCCCCCTCCGTATCCGTCCACACCCATCCCCTTCGCGACATCTGCATGCGAAGCACCGCCAACGGGTACGAAACCCTGGCCCCGGAATCCCTCGGAGCTCCCAGGAACCCCTGGGAAATCCGCCGGAATCCGGGGCCCGATCCTTGCCCGGCGTCCTTCACCTCTCCCCAAAGCCATTCCATCGAGTGAGCGATGGCCCATCCGGCTGACGACGGCCTGGGCCCCAACTAGGGTGCGGCGCAAGCGTTCCGGCACTTGGCCCACCGGCATTGCGATGTCGGTGGTCGGTGCCACAGTGGGGGAGTGAGCAACGTCAGGGCATTCGGCGGCGACCACGGTGACGAGCAGTCGCCGCGGTGGCAGTCGTCGCGGGGTGCGCCGTTCGGGACAGCAGGGGGTGACGTCGGGTCGTGACCGGTATGGCAGGTGGTGAGGAGGCGGGCGCACAGGCCGCGCGCGCCCGGGCCCTCGCCGTGCTGCGGGTCCGCAGCAGGGCGCTGGCCGTGGCGGTGCTGCCCGCGGCCGTGGCCGTCGTGCTGCTGGTCGGCGGGGCGACCGGCCGGCTGACCGGCTCCGGCTGGTCCCTGGCGAGCCGTGTCGTGTCCGGCCTCGCCCTCGTCGTGCTCCTCGCCGCCGCGGGCATCGCCCTCGTCGTCGCCCGGGCCCGGCCCGCCGTGAGCCCCACGGTCGCGGTCACCGAGGAGGCCGCGCCCGATCTCTACCGCCTGGTCCGGGACCTGGCCGACCGCCTGGACGTCCCGCCCCCCTCCGCGATAGCGCTCACCCCGGACTGCGACAGCTGGCTGGAGGACCGCACGCACCCGTCCCACAAGCCGCCCGCCGAACCCCACCACTCCTCGGCCGACGGGGCCGAAGGCGCCGATGGTGCCGAAGGGGCCCCAGGGGCCGCCGGGAGCGACACGGTCGACATGGCCGGCGCAAGGACCGCCACCGGCGGCCGAGGCGGCCCGCGCGCCGACGAGATGGCGGACGGACGCGGCTCGTCCGCGGGCCTGCCGTCCCCCCGGCGGCACCGCCCGCCCACCGCTCCGGTGCTCGTCATCGGCTCGCCGTTCCTGTGGTGGATGCGGGTGGGCGAGCTTCGGGCGGTGCTCGCGCCGGTCGTCGCGGGCACGGGGCCGTCGGCGCACCCGGACATAGCCGCGGCACGCCGTTTCGTCCGCGGACTGGACGCGGCCGTGGCCGTCGCCTCGGCCCCGTCGCGCGGTGTGCTCGTCCGTCCGGCGCTGGCCGGGGTCGGCTGGGTGACCCGGCTGCTCCTGCGCGGCTGCCGGGGGCACGCGGCCGAGATGGAGCGCGGGGTCGCCGCGGCGGCGGCCGAGCGTGCACAGGCTGTGGACTACGGTCTGCGGATCGTCGCCCAGGAGCAGGTCGGGCTCGCCTACGCGGGCTGGGACCGGCTCCTCACCCGGGTCGCGCTGCCCGCGTGGCGGATGGGCCGATGGCCGTCCCGCCTGGACGCGGGTGTCGTCGCCGCGCTCACGGAGCTGTCGCGCCGTGACCGTCTCGCCGAGGGCTTCACCTCCCGGCTGGGCGAGCGCCCCGCCTGCGACCTGCTCGAAGAGCCCGGCGTGGTCGACGAGGCCGCGTCCCTGCTCGCCGCCCGCCTCTTCCACGGCGGTCCCGCCGAGGCCGGCCCCGACTGGTCCCCGGTCGACTGGCACGAGTACCCGGACGAGGTCGTGGACCGGAAGTGGCGCACCGACGCGGCCCGTCTCCACCGCGTCCTCGACACCCTGGGCGCGCGCCTCCCGGCGGACGACCCCGGCGGCCCGGCCCCCGGCGGCCCCACGCTCTCCCGCGTACTGACCCACCTGACCACCCTCACGGCAGGCGCCACGCACCCGTCGGCCACCACCGGGGCCTCCGATCCGGGCGTCGCCACGACGACCGCACCGCACGACCGGCCCTCCCCCCACCCCCTCACCGGGCGGCCCGCCACCCCCGCAGCCCCCGGGCACGACCCGCTCGCCTCCACCGCCTCCGAGCACCACCCGCTCGCCACTGCCGCCACCGCCTCCGACGCCGCCACCGCCTCCGACGCCTCCGCCGCCGAGGAGGAGACCCTCCCCGGCGCACCCCCGGCCCCCCACGACCACGCACACGAGCACAACCCGGGCCTGGAGCCGGACAGCCACCACATATCCCCGCCCCACGCCGACGCCGGCCCCGAGGCCCACCCCGACGGCGATCCCGGCCCCGACCTCGACTCCGACGACGAACCCGGCTTGGCCAACGTCCGGTCCGCCGCTCTCGCCGCCGCCCTCACCGCCGAGCTGGCGCGGGAGGAGGCCGCGGTCCCGGCCGGCGGGCACCCCGCCGCCGGCGCGGTCGAGGCGCCGGGACCGGACCGGGCGCTGTGGGACGACGGCCTGCTGCCGCTGTTCCCGATGCAGCCGCCCCGCACGGGCCGCGATCTGCTCACGGAGCACGTGGCCGCGATGGTGTGCTGCGCGGCGATGGACACGGCGGGCGCGACCCCGGGCCTGGACTGGCTGGACGGCCCCTCGCTCCTCGTCGACGGCGTACGGGCGGCCGATCTCGCGCCGCGCGTCCTCACCCTCGTGGAGGAGGGCGACCCGGCCCCCCTCCGCGACTGGCTCCTGCGCCTGGGCGTCCGCCCGGAGAAGCCGGTCCGTCTGGTCTGAGCGCGACGCGGGCCGGGCGGCCGGACGCGCGGTGACCGAGGTGGTCCCGAGGGGGGTGTGGCCGGTCGGAAAGGGGAGCCCAACTCCCCGTCCGGACCCGGCTGTTCCACTCTCACCGATTAGCGACGAACGGTGACGAACCGCGTGCGTCATGTGATGTGCTGGAACCGATCGTGTACGGAGCATGTGCTTGCGACAGCTCACGGGGGCGAGGGAGGGGAGAACTCATGAGCTCGGAGCACCACCACATCCGCCGCTGGGAATCGGGCGCCCTCGCCCATGCCGTGACGGACCCCTTCGGCCAGGGCCCGGTGCCCTGGCTCCGGGGCAATGTGACGTACTTCGACGACACCGGCCAGGTGGTCCCCTGGTACGTGGAGCCGGGCCCGCCCGAGCCCCCCGCGTCCGACCGGGGCACCCGCGCCCGTGTCCCCGCCCCTCGCACCCCGCCGGGCCCCCGCTCCGCCGACGACGTGCGCCGGCAGATCAAGGGGTTCACGGCGACCGGCGCCGCCGCCCCCGGCCAGTCCATCGACTTCCACGTCACGGTGGACCCGCCCCAGGAATTCGCCGTCGACATCTACCGCATCGGCCACTACAGCGGCGACGGCGCGGCGAAGATCACCACCAGCCCCCGTCTCTCCGGCATCGTCCAGCCCCCGCCCCTGGCCGCCGACCGCACGGTCTCCTGCCACCACTGGTGGCTCTCGTGGCGGCTGCAGATCCCCGTCTACTGGAACGTCGGCGCGTACGTGGCGGTCCTGACCACCGCCGACGGCTACCGCTCCCACGTCCCGTTCACCGTCCGCGACGACCGCCGGGCCGACCTGCTGCTCCTGCTCCCGGACATCACCTGGCAGGCGTACAACCTGTACCCGGAGGACGGTCGCACCGGCGCCAGCCTCTACCACGCCTGGGACGAGGACGGCCGTCTGCTCGGCGAGTCCGAAGCCGCGACGACGGTCTCCTTCGACCGCCCGTACGCCGGCGCCGGCCTCCCCCTCCACGTGGGCCACGCCTACGACTTCATCCGCTGGGCCGAGCGGTACGGCTACGACCTCGCCTACGCCGACGCCCGCGACCTGCACTCCGGCCGGGTCGACCCCGGCCGCTACCGGGGACTGGTCTTCCCGGGGCACGACGAGTACTGGTCGCCGCAGATGCGCCGCACCACCGAACTCGCCCGGGACGGCGGCACCTCGCTGGTCTTCCTCTCCTCCAACACCATGTACTGGCAGGTGGAGCTGAGCCCGTCCCCGTCCGGTGTCCCCGACCGTCTCCTCACCTGCCGAAAACGCCGGGGCCCCGGCAAACCCGCACTGTGGCGCGAAATCGACCGCCCCGAGCAGCAGTTGATGGGCATCCAGTACGAGGGCCGGGTCCCCGAACCGCACCCCCTGGTCGTGCGCAACGCCGACCACTGGCTCTGGGACGCGACCGGCGCCCACGAGAACGACGAGCTGCCGGGCATGGTCGCCGGGGAGGCCGACCGCTACTTCCCGCGCACCCCGCTCCCGGAGCACCGGGGCCGCATCCTCCTCGCGCACTCCCCCTACCGGGACAAGGACCAGACCGTCCGGCACCAGGAGACCTCCCTGTACCGGGCCCCGTCCGGAGCCTGGGTCTTCGCGTCCGGGACGTTCGCGTGGTCCCCGGCCCTGGACCGTCCCGGCCACGTCGACACCAGGGTCCAGCGCGCCACGGCGAACCTCCTGGACCGCATCTGCAAACGCGACTGAGGGCATCGCACACAGCCCCTGGCCAAGATCGGTCGCCCGCGTACGGGAGAATCGAGCCACTTGGACATCACCACGGGGAGGAACCGTGTCCGGATTCGTAGAAAAGCCCGAGCCGATCCAGGTTCCGGGCCTGGTGCACCTGCACACCGGCAAGGTGCGCGAGCTGTACCAGAACGAGGCGGGCGACCTCGTGATGGTCGCCAGCGACCGAACGTCCGCGTTCGACTGGGTGCTGCCGACGGAGATCCCCGACAAGGGGCGCGTCCTGACGGAGCTGTCCCTCTGGTGGTTCGACCAGCTCGCCGACCTGGTCCCCAACCACGTCCTGAGCACCGAACTCCCGCCGGGCGCCCCCGCCGACTGGGCGGGCCGCACGCTCGTCTGCAAGTCGCTGAAGATGGTCCCGGTGGAGGCGGTGGCCCGTGGCTACCTCACCGGCTCGGGCCTGCTGGAGTACAACGACTCCCGCACGGTCTGCGGCCTCGCCCTCCCCGAGGGCCTGGTCGACGGCTCGGAGCTGCCGGCGCCGATCTTCACCCCGGCCACCAAGGCCGCCGTCGGCGAGCACGACGAGAACGTGTCGTACGAGGAGGTCGCCCGCCAGGTCGGCGCCGAGACCGCCGCCCAGCTGCGCCAGACGACCCTCGCCGTGTACGGCCGCGCCCGGGACATCGCCCGGGACCGGGGCATCATCCTGGCCGACACCAAGTTCGAGTTCGGCTACGAGGGCGACACCCTCGTCCTCGCCGACGAGGTTCTCACCCCGGACTCGTCCCGCTTCTGGCCGGCCGACCTGTGGGAGCCGGGCCACGCCCAGCCGTCCTTCGACAAGCAGTTCGTCCGCGACTGGCTGACCTCGGACGCCTCCGGCTGGGACCGCAGGAGCGAGCAGCCCCCGCCGCCGCTGCCCGAGGAGATCGTCGCCGCGACCCGCGCCAAGTACGTGGAGGCGTACGAGCGGCTGACGGGCGTCACCTGGAGCTGATCCGCGAGGCCGAGGCCACCCGCCTCGGCCTCGCCCACGGCCGTGGCGTGGGCGGAACGAAGAAGACCCCGGTCCACTGGACCGGGGTCTTCTGTCACGAGCGGACGACCAGGTTCGAACTGGCGACCTCAACCTTGGCAAGGTTGCGCTCTACCAACTGAGCTACGTCCGCGTTGCGCCGTGGCGCGAGCACCACTATACCCAACCTCGCTCCCGTGCGAGACGCACTGCCGCGTGCCGGTTCTCCACCCCCAGCTTGGACACCGCCGACGACAGATAGTTCCGGACCGTGCCCTGGGACAGCGCGGCCCGCTCGGCGATCTCCGCGACGGGCGCCCCGTCGGCCGCGAGTTCGAGCACCTCGGCCTCCCGCGCCGTCAGCGGGGAATCGCCGGAGGAGATGGCGTCCGCGGCCAACTCCGGGTCCACGTAGCGGTTCCCCGCGTGCACGGTCCGGATGATCTCCGCGAGCCGCTGCGCGCTGACGGTCTTGGGGACGAACCCGCGCACACCCGCGGCGAGTGCCCGCTTCAGATGCCCCGGCCGTCCGTGCCCGGTGACGATCAGCACCCGGCAGTCCGGCAGTTCGGCCCGCAGCGATGTGGCGACCCTCACACCGTCCGCCCCCGGCATCTGCAGGTCGAGCACGGCGACGTCGGGCTCGTGCGCCCGGGCCATGGCCAGCGCCTCCGGCCCGCTCGCCGCCTCCGCGATCACGGTCAGGTCGTCCTCCAGCGACAGCAGCGCGGCCAGCGCACCACGGATCAGATGCTCGTCGTCGGCCAGCAGCAGCCGCACAGGCCGCCCCGCGCCCGCCGGTGCTCCGGCGGCGCCGGTCATGACGCGCCCCCGGCCACGGCCGCGGCGGACGAACCCCGGGCGGCCGTGCCGGACACCGCGGCCGACTCCGCCCCCGGGGCCGAGGGGGCCCACGGACCGGCCGGGCCCAGCGGCACCCGCGCCACCACGCGGAACGCCTCCCCGCCCACCGGCCCCGCCTCCAGCGTCCCGTCCACGACCGCCAGCCGCTCCCGCAGCCCCGCGAGCCCGGACCCGGCGCCGACGGGACGGCCGGCGTCCGCCTGCGCACTCGCCGTCCGCATTCCGTCGTTCTCCACGGTCAGTACCACCTGCCCCTCGGTCACCTTCAGCATCACCGCGCACCGCACGGCGTTCCCGTGCCGGAGCACGTTCGTCGTTCCTTCCCGCACCACCCAGGCGAGCGCGGACTGCACCTCGCCGGGCAGCCCGGCGGCCTCGGCACCGTCCACCGTGCAGTCGATGCCGGCCGCCGCCAGCACACCCTGCGCCCCGGCCAGTTCGACCCCGAGGTCGGCCTCCCGGTATCCCCGGACGACCTCCCGCACCTCGCGCTGCGAGTCGTGCGCGATCCGCTGGACCTCGATCATCTGCTCGACGGCCTCGGGCCGTTCCCGGCGGGCCAGCTGGACGGCCAGCTCGCTCTTGAGGGCGATGACCGCGAGGTTGCGGCCGATCACGTCGTGCAGGTCGCGCCCGAAGCGGAGGCGCTCCTCGGCGACGGCGAGCCGGGCGCGGGTCTCTCGGGCGTCGGCGAGCTCGTAGACGGCGTCGAGGAGCCAGACGGAGAAGACGGCCGTGAAGGCGAGGGCCCCACCGCTGATCACCACGACCATCGACGCGATCAGCGCGTCGGCCACCGGGGCACGCAGCAGGAGGAGCAGCAGCGCGGAACCGGCCGCGAAGCCGCCGACGATTCCCAGGACCTGCCTCCGGCCGCGGATGCCGAGCGTCACGTTACCGACGCCGAAGACCACCACGATGCCGAAGATGCCGGCATTGTCGGCGACGTCCCCCGTCACGCCGTGGTCGGCGATCACGAAGGTGAGGACGGCGATCAGCGCGGTCACGCCGGTGAGGACCCACAGCAGCCGTACGGGCTGGGCCCGTCGGCCGCGCGTCCAGTCGAGCGCCCGGGACGCGGTCACCGCACAGGTCGCGGCGTGCGCGCTCACCAGGAGCAGCAGCAGCCAGCCGGCCGGCCGCCCCGGCCCCACCTCGGCGAAGGCGGGCAGTCCGGCCGCGAGGAGCTCGATCCCCGCGAACATGTGGAACGACCACCGTGTGTACGTCTCCACCTTCGCCGGTGTGCTCTTCACCCGCCACCAGGTCCCCGGCCCCCGCATGGCTCAACTCCCCTCATCGGCGCGGTTCCCAGCGGAACCACCGTCGTACAGCAAACACCGCGATCACGGTCCAGGCCAGCGCGGTGGCGACGGCGCCCAGGGCGTCGTACGCGGACAGGTCACCGGTCCAGCCGCCGCGCACCAGCGTGATGACCGGGGTGAGCGGCAGCAGTTCGAGGAAGGAGGCCAGGCGGTCCGGCAGCACTTCGAGCGGCACGGTGATGCCGGACCCGAGCAGCGACACGAACAGCAGCGGCAGGCTGGTGACCTGCGCGCTCTCGGCGGTCCGGCTGAAGCTCGCGGTGACCGCCGCCAGCGCCACGCAGAGCACGACACCCAGCAGCACCCCCAGCACGGCCAGGTGCGGCGCGGCAGGGGCCTTCATGTCCAGCAGGACCGTGCATCCGATCGCGACAACCACGCACTGCGCGAGCGCGATGCCGGCGGCGGGCAGTGCGGCCCCCACCAGGATCTCCGGGTCGCGCAGTTCGCCGGTCCGCAGCCGCTTCAGGACGAGTTCCTCGCGGCGTACGACGAAGATGCTGGTCAGTGCGGTGTAGACCGCGAAGAGCAGCGAGAAGCCGACGGCGGCGGTGAGCATGACCGTTCCGACGTCCAGTCCCGCCTCGCCGAGGTCCATCTGGTCCGTCGCCGTGCGCACGCTGAGCGGCATCAGCAGCGGTACGAACAGCGCCGTGAACAGCGTGGCCCGGCTCCGCCCCAGCAGCGTCAGCTCGGCGCGGGCGAGCGCGGTCATCCGCCCCTTGAGGGTCGTCGTCCCGGCCGTGCCGACCGGCGCCGCGCCCGCGCCCGTACCGGCCGTCCCCGTACCCGTACCCGTACCGTTGTTCGTACCCGTCGTCGTTCTCATACCGCCACCCCGCCCTTGTGCGTTCCCTCGCCCGCGGGCGATCCCATGTCCGTACGTGCCCCGGCGCCCGCCCGCGCCGCCTCCGCCGTCTCCCGCGCGATCCGCAGGAACGCCTCCTCCAGCGAGGCCGACCGCACCTCCAGCCGGCGCAGTTCGATCCGCGACCGTTCGGCCCACAGCAGCAGCCCGGTGGCCGCCCGCTGGAGTTCGTTCGTGCGCAGCACCACCACGCGGTCGTGCTCCTCGTGCCCGGTGACGCCCAGTTCGCCGAGCGGCGGCAGGTCGCCGAGGAAGTACCCGGCGGGCAGTTCGAAGGAGATGCGGGACGGCTGCGAGGCGGTCACCTCGGCCGGGGTGCCGGTGACGGCGACGGTGCCCTCGTGGAGGATGGCGAGCCGGTCGGCCAGGTCCTCGGCCTCCTCCAGGTAGTGCGTGGTGAGCAGGACGGTCGTTCCCCCGTCCCGCAGCTCCCGCACCAGTTCCCAGGTGTCCTGGCGGCCCTCCGCGTCGAGCCCGGTCGTCGGCTCGTCCAGGAAGAGCACCTCGGGGCGCCCGAGGAGCGCGAGCGCCAGGTCCAGGCGCCGCTTCTCGCCCCCGGACAACTGCTTGACCCGGACGCCGGCCCGCCGTCCGAGGCCGACGATCTCCAGCGCCTCCCCGACGGGCCGCGCCCCGCTGGTGCAGCCGGCCCACATCCGTACCGTCTCCGCGACGGTCAGCTCGGAGGGGAAGCCGCCTTCCTGGAGCATCACCCCGATCCGGGGGCGCACGGCCGCGCGCTCCCCGTAGGGGTCGCGCCCGAGGACCCGTACCCGGCCGCCGGACGGCGGGGCGAGCCCTTCCAGGATCTCGACCGTCGATGTCTTGCCGGCGCCGTTGGTGCCCAGGAGCGCGAAGAGTTCGCCCCGGCCGACGGAGAAGGTGATTCCCCGTACGGCTTCGAAGCCGCCCCCGTACACACGGCGCAGGTCGGTGACCTCGATCACGTTCTCGTGATCGTGAGTGTTCACGTCGTCGTGCCCGTTCGTCTTCATGTCCTCAAGCGTCGCGGTGGCACGGGCCGCGGAGCAGTGCGCGGTGTCATCACTCGGCATGACAAATGTCAGACGCGGGACCGGGATACGAGGAAGAGCGGAGGACGGCCATGAAGAACACGAGGAACGCGAGGAACACGACGGAACACGAGGGAACACGAAGAAGGCCCCGGTCCAGTGGACCGGGGCCTTCTTTCACGAGCGGACGACCAGGTTCGAACTGGCGACCTCAACCTTGGCAAGGTTGCGCTCTACCAACTGAGCTACGTCCGCATTGCCTCCGATCGGCTCCCACCGATCGGCGCGAGGACCACTTTACCTGATCCACAAGAGTGGTCGGTCAAGCGATCCAGAGCGGGTGACAGGAATTGCACACTGCGCCTTCCCCCTGGAAGGGGGATGTTCTACTACTGAACTACACCCGCGTGACTCCGGTGAGCCGGGCCTTTCGGCCTTGCCCCTCGGCGTGCTCCAGACTCTAGCCGATCCGCCGGGGGGCAACGCAAGTCGGTTGCCCCCGGGGGCCAAGTCGGCCGCCTCCGGGGCCCGCTGACGGGTCCTGAGGGCGGCCGTGCCGGGAGCGGCGCCTACTGCGCCTCGGCGAACGCCTCGTAGACCCGCTTGGGGATCCGGCCGCGCGCGGGGACCTCCAGCTTGTTGGCCTGGGCCCAGGCGCGGACGGCCGCGGGGTCCGGGGCGACCTGGGTCTGCTTGTAGGCCTTGCCCGACCTCGACCGCTTGCGGCCGGCGTCCACGTAGGGCGCGAGCGCCTTACGCAGTTTCCTGGCATTGGCTTCGTTCAGGTCGATCTCGTACGACTTGCCGTCGAGTCCGAAGGCGATCGTTTCCGCCGCTTCCGAGCCGTCGATGTCGTCGGAGAGAGTGACCACGACACGCTGCGCCACGAATATCGGTCCCTTCGTGCGACATCTCCGTCGTTGACGTGCCCAGACGTCAGCAAGATGTCGGTTGTCCGGCTGTTATTTGGGCAAATTATCGCTATTGCCAATTCATTTGTACAGTGCCCGGCATTGCAATGTGAGGACAGACTTAATCCGCCCGCGTGTCCCTCGCGCAATAGGGATCCTGGATCTTTCCCAGAAGTTTTCATGAGGGTGATCACCCGATACCGGATCGTGACCGCCGTCACCCGGAATCCCTGTAGTTTCCTACGAATCTACCCGCGTAGAAATTTTGTACGGGTAGTCTGAAGGAACCTGCTCAGCACCACACACCGGGAGTGCCAGTGGCACGCGTCGTAGTCGACGTCATGCTCAAGCCGGAGATCCTCGACCCCCAGGGCCAGGCGGTGCAGCGCGCGCTGCCGCGTCTCGGTTTCGAGGGCGTCTCCGACGTACGTCAGGGAAAGCGATTCGAACTGGAAGTTGACGGACCGGTGGACGACGCCGCGCTCGCCCGCATCCACGAGCTGGCGGAATCCTTCCTCGCCAACACCGTGATCGAGGACTTCACCGTCAAGGTCGAGGAAGTCGCGGAGGCCGGAAAGTGACCGCTCGTATTGGCGTCGTCACCTTTCCCGGCAGCCTCGACGACCGGGACACCCAGCGTGCGATCAGGCTCGCCGGTGCCGAACCCGTCGCTCTCTGGCACAAGGACAAGGACCTCCACCAGGTCGACGCCGTGGTGCTGTGCGGCGGTTTTTCCTACGGCGACTACCTGCGCGCCGGCGCCATCGCGCGCTTCTCGCCGGTGATGGGGACGCTCATCGAGCAGGCGAAGGCCGGACTGCCGGTCCTCGGCATCTGCAACGGCTTCCAGATCCTCACCGAGGCCCACCTCCTGCCGGGCACGATGCTGCGCAACGACCACCTGCACTTCATCTGCCGCGACCAGAAGCTGCGGGTGGAGAACGCCGAGACCTCCTGGACCACCGACTACACGGCCGGCCAGGAGATCCACATCCCGCTGAAGAACAACGACGGGCAGTACGTCGCCGACGCGTACACGCTCGACAAGCTGGAGGCCGAGGGCCGTGTGGCCTTCCGGTACCTCGACTTCAACCCCAACGGCTCCCAGCGGGACATCGCCGGCGTCACCAACGAGGCCGGCAACGTGGTGGGCCTCATGCCGCACCCGGAGCACGCCGTGGAGCCGCTGATCGGCACCGGCCGCACCGACGGCCTCCCCTTCTTCACCTCGATCCTCAAGAAGCTGGTCAACGCATGAGCCGGACGCCTCTGGACACGGTCGAGCACGCGGCCGCGACCCCCGACGTCGAGCTGCCCTGGGCCGAACTGGGCCTGAAGAAGGACGAGTACGAGAGGGTCGTGGAGATCCTCGGCCGCCGCCCCACCGGCGCGGAGCTGGCCATGTACTCCGTCATGTGGTCCGAGCACTGCTCGTACAAGTCGTCCAAGGTGCACCTGCGCCAGTTCGGTGAGAAGGCGCCCCAGTCGGACGCCCTCCTCGTCGGCATCGGCGAGAACGCCGGCGTCGTCGACGTCGGCCAGGGCTACGCGGTCACCTTCAAGGTCGAGTCGCACAACCACCCCTCCTACGTCGAGCCCTACCAGGGCGCGGCCACGGGCGTCGGCGGCATCGTCCGCGACATCATCGCGATGGGCGCCCGCCCGGTCGCGGTCGTCGACCCGCTGCGCTTCGGCGCGGCCGATCACCCCGACACCAAGCGCGTCCTGCCGGGCGTCGTCGCGGGCATCGGCGGCTACGGCAACTGCCTCGGCCTGCCCAACATCGGCGGCGAGGTCGTCTTCGACGCCTGCTACCAGGGCAACCCGCTGGTCAACGCCGGCGCCATCGGCGTCATGCGGCACGAGGACATCCACCTCGCGAAGGCCTCCGGCTCGGGCAACAAGGTCATCCTCTACGGGGCCCGCACCGGCGGCGACGGCATCGGCGGCGCCTCCATCCTGGCCTCCGAGACCTTCGACGACGCCAAGCCCTCCAAGCGCCCCGCGGTGCAGGTCGGCGACCCCTTCCAGGAGAAGCTCCTCATCGAGTGCACCCTGGAGGCGTTCAAGGAGAAGCTGGTCGTCGGCATCCAGGACCTCGGCGCGGCGGGCCTGTCCTGCGCCACGTCCGAGCTGGCGTCCAACGGCTCCGGCGGCATGCGCGTCACCCTCGACGACGTCCCCCTGCGCGACTCCACGCTCTCGCCCGAGGAAATCCTCATGAGCGAGTCGCAGGAACGCATGTGCGCGGTCGTGGAGCCGGAGAAGGTCGACCGGTTCCTGGAGATCTGCGACAAGTGGGACGTCATCGCCACCGTCATCGGTGAGGTCACCGACGGTGACCGGCTGGAGATCTTCTGGCACGGCGGCAAGATCGTCGACGTCGACCCGCGCACGGTCGCGCACGACGGCCCGGTGTACGAGCGCCCCTACGCCCGCCCCGAGTGGCAGGACGCCCTCCAGGCGGACGACGCGAACAAGCTCCCGCGCCCTGAGACGTCCGAGGAGCTGAAGGACCAGGTCCTGAAGCTGGTGGCGTCCCCGAACCAGGCGTCGAAGTCCTGGATCACCTCGCAGTACGACCACTTCGTGCAGGGCAACACGGTGCTCGCGCAGCCCGAGGACTCCGGCATGATCCGCGTCGACGAGGAGAGCGGCCTGGGCGTCGCCATCGCGACCGACGGCAACGGCCGCTACGCCAAGCTGGACCCGTACCACGGCGCCCAGCTGGCCCTGGCGGAGGCGTACCGCAACGTCGCCACCACCGGCGCCAAGCCGCTGGCCGTCTCCGACTGCCTCAACTTCGGCTCCCCGGAGGACCCGGCGGTCATGTGGCAGTTCGCCGAGGCCGTACGGGGTCTCGCGGACGGCTGCCTGCAGCTGGGCACCCCGGTGACCGGCGGCAACGTCTCGCTCTACAACCAGACGGGCGAGGTGGCCATCCACCCCACCCCCGTCGTCGCGGTCCTGGGCGTCATCGACGACGTCGCCCGCCGCACCCCCGTCGCCTTCCAGGAAGAGGGCCAGCTCCTCTACCTGCTCGGCGACACCCGTGAGGAGTTCGGCGGCTCGGCCTGGTCCCAGGTCGTCCACGACCACCTCGGCGGCCTGCCCCCGCAGGTCGACCTGGAGCGCGAGCGCCTGCTGGCCGAGATCCTGATCTCCGCCTCCCGCGACGGCATGATCGACTCCGCGCACGACCTCTCCGACGGCGGCCTGGTCCAGGCGGTCGTGGAGTCGGCGCTGCTCGGCGGCAAGGGCGCCCGCCTGATCGTCCCGGACGGTCTGGACGCCTTCACCTTCCTCCTCTCGGAGTCGGCCGGCCGCGCCGTCGTGGCCGTCCCCCGCTCCGAGGAACTCCGCTTCACCGACATGTGCGGCGCGCGCGGCCTCCCGGCCACCCGCATCGGCGTCGTCGACGGCGACGCGGTGGAGCTCCAGGGCGAGTTCACGCTCTCCCTGGAAGAGCTGCGCACGGCCCACGAGGGCACGATCCCGGCGCTGCTGGCGTAGTCCCCCGCACGACGGAGCCCCGCCCGGATCGGTACGTCCGGGCGGGGCTTCCCCGCGTTCGGGCGGGTCAGCGGACGTAGGCCCCGAGGATCTCCGTGTCGAGTTCGGTACCGACCGGTTCGGGGAGGGACACCCTCTCGCCGAACGCCGCCGTGCGCACCTCGCGGTACCCGCCGACCAGCGGGTCGGGGCGGCTGTGCACGACGACCGTGCGGGAGCCCCGGTCGATCAGCAGGTACAGCGGGATCCCGGACCGCCCGTAGACGGCCGGCTTCTCCTGCCGGTCCCACCGGTCGGTGTCTGCGTCGTAGGGGGTGACCTCGACGACCATGAGCACCCCGTCGGGGTCGGCCCACTCGCCGTGCCCCGCGAAGTGCGCCTCGGGCACGAGCACCGCGTCCGGTCTCGCCCTGCCCTCCCCGGACACGTCGACCCGGAGCCTCTGGCCCCGGTACAGGTCCAGATCGGGCCTCGACCGCATACAGCGCCGGGCCAGCCAGGCCACGACGGTGCCCCGGCTCCCGTCCGCCGCCCTCTTCACGCCGAGCCGTCCGTCGATGAACTCCAGCGTGACGGTCTCGGGAGCGGCGGAGGCGATCGCCTCGAACTCCTCCACCGACATCTGGGACGTGCGCTCGGCTCCGGCCCTCATGGCGCCCCCTTCCAGGTGAGGGTCAGTGTCACCGGGGTCCGGACGCCGCCGGGGGCACTTCGCCGTCGACCACACTGTCGAGTGACCGGGAGTCCCCGCAGGCGCGGCCACATACGCTCGTCCCATGCCCCCCGCCAGGAAACGCCCCCGCACGTACGACCCCGCCAAGACCCGCAAGGCCGTGCTGGCCCAGTTCGGGAACGTACGGGAGGCGGTGGGCGCCCTCGGCGGCGAGCAGCTCGCGGCGCCGACCCGGCTCGGCGCGTGGACGGTCCGGGACCTGGCCGCGCACCTCACCATGGCCGTGGAGAGCGTCAGCCGGGCCCTGGAGCGGCCCTCGCCGCCGAAGGCCGAGCTGAACCCCCTCGACTACGCTTCCGCGACCGCCGCCCACGCCGAGGCGATCGACGAGGGCAGCCGGGGCCTGGCCGCGGCCACCCCTGACCTCGCCGCCCTCTACGCGGACGTGGAGCGCCGGATCACCGAGGCGCTCGCCGCCGCCCCGCCGGGCCGGATCATCGACACCCGGGCCGGCGGCATGCTGCTCGACGACTACCTGGTCACCCGCACGATCGAGCTGGTCGTCCACACCGACGACCTGAACGCCGCCGTCCCCGGCCTCGACGTTCCGTACGACCGGACCGCCCTCGGCACCTGCGTCCGGCTGCTCGCCGACACCCTGGCCGCGCGGGCGCCCGGCGGCTCGACGGAGGTGCGGATCCCGCCGTACGCCGTGGTGCAGTGCCTGGAGGGGCCGCGGCACACCCGGGGCACCCCGCCGAACGTCGTCGAGACCGACCCGCTGACGTGGATCCGGCTGGCCACCGGCCGCCTGGACTGGACCGGCGCCCTGGACGAGGCCAAGGTCGGCGCGAGCGGCGAGCGGGCCGACCTGAGCACGCTCCTGCCCCTCATGCGCTGATCCGGGCCACGGAACCCGGTGGAACCACCCACGCATCCCACCCGTCCCACCGCCATGGACAAGCGACTGCGACTGACCCTCACCGCCCTGGCCGTGCTTCCGCTGCCCCTGCTCGCGGCCTGTGGCTCCGAGTCCGCCGGCGACCCCGGCAGCGGCGCCGTCGACGCGAGCACCAAGAAGTCCTCGGTCACCGGCGTCCGCTGGAAGGTGGACAGCCTCACCGTGGGCGGGAAGACCGAGCAGGCCCCCGACGGCGCCTACCTGACGATCGCCGACAACGGCAAGGTCGACGGCAACTACGGCTGCAACACCTTCGGCTCGACCGCCGCGTTCAAGAAGGACGGCATCGACTTCGAGAACGCCCGGTCCACCGAGATGGCCTGCGGCGACGCGCTCATGAAGTTCGAGAACACCTTCGCGCGCACCCTCGATGCCGGAACGTTCACGCCCCAGACCACCGACGGCGGTCTCACCCTCACCACGGGTGACGGCGACACCCTGAAGCTGACGAAGGAGAAGCCCGCCGCGCTGTACGGCACGAAGTGGCGGGTCGACTCCCTCATGGACCACGACGTCGCCACCTCCCTCCCCGAGGCGGCCCGGGGCAAGGCGTGGTTCACCCTCGACAAGGAGGCCGGGACCCTCAGCGCGAGCGTCGGCTGCAACGACATCTCCGCGAAGGCCACGGTGAGCGAGGACCGCATCACTCTCGGCAGTCCGCGGACCACCCGCAAGATGTGCTCCGACTCACTCATGGCCGCCGAGCGGAGCTTCCTGGAGCTCTTCAAGGGCACGGTGAAGTATCGGATCGATCACCGCAGTATCACGCTGACCAGCGAAAACGACGCGGGCATCGGTGCCGTCGCCGACAAGTGACGTGCGAAGGGCCGTAGTCGGGGGCGAGGGCGGGCGGGATCACCGGATTCGGACCGGTGCGCGATCTCGCCTACACTCGGTGGCGTGCCACGTGGTGACGGACGACTCAACCACGACCTTCTCCCCGGCGAGAAAGGCCCCCAGGACGCGTGTGGCGTCTTCGGTGTCTGGGCTCCCGGTGAAGAGGTCGCGAAGCTCACTTACTTCGGGCTCTACGCCCTCCAGCATCGGGGCCAGGAATCCGCGGGTATCGCGGTCAGCAACGGCTCCCAGATCCTCGTCTTCAAGGACATGGGCCTCGTTTCCCAGGTCTTCGACGAGACCTCGCTCGGTTCTCTCCAGGGTCACATCGCGGTCGGTCACGCCCGCTACTCGACCACCGGTGCCTCGGTGTGGGAGAACGCCCAGCCGACGTTCCGTGCCACCGCGCACGGTTCCATCGCGCTCGGCCACAACGGCAACCTGGTCAACACGGCCCAGCTCGCCGAGATGGTCGCCGACCTGCCCAAGCAGGAGGGCCGTACGCCCCGCGTCGCGGCCACCAACGACACCGACCTGCTCACCGCGCTCCTCGCGGCCCAGGTCGACGAGGACGGCAAGGCGCTGACCGTCGAGGAGGCCGCCCCGAAGGTCCTCCCGCAGGTCCGCGGTGCCTTCTCCCTGGTCTTCATGAACGAGCACACCCTGTACGCCGCCCGTGACCCGCAGGGCATCCGCCCGCTGGTCCTCGGCCGGCTGGAGCGCGGCTGGGTCGTCGCCTCCGAGGGTGCCGCCCTCGACATCTGCGGCGCGAGCTTCGTCCGCGAGATCGAGCCGGGCGAGTTCATCGCCATCGACGAGAACGGCCTGCGCAGCTCCCGGTTCGCGGAAGCGAAGCCCAAGGGCTGTGTCTTCGAGTACGTCTACCTGGCCCGCCCGGACACCGACATCGCCGGCCGGAACGTGTACCTCTCCCGCGTGGAGATGGGCCGCAAGCTGGCCAAGGAAGCGCCCGTCGAGGCCGACCTGGTCATAGCGACCCCGGAGTCCGGCACCCCGGCCGCCATCGGCTACGCGGAGGCCTCGGGCATCCCGTTCGGTGCGGGTCTGGTGAAGAACGCCTACGTCGGACGTACGTTCATCCAGCCCTCGCAGACGATCCGCCAGCTCGGCATCCGTCTGAAGCTGAACCCGCTGAAGGAAGTCATCAAGGGCAAGCGCCTGGTGGTCGTCGACGACTCGATCGTCCGCGGCAACACCCAGCGCGCGCTGGTCCGGATGCTCCGCGAGGCGGGCGCGGCCGAGGTCCACATCCGGATCTCCTCGCCGCCCGTGAAGTGGCCCTGCTTCTTCGGCATCGACTTCGCGACCCGCGCCGAACTCATCGCCAACGGCATGACGATCGACGAGATCGGCACCTCGCTCGGCGCCGACTCCCTGGCGTACATCTCCCTCGACGGCATGATCGAGGCGACCACCATCGCCAAGCCGAACCTCTGCCGTGCCTGCTTCGACGGCGAGTACCCGATGGAGCTGCCGGACCCGGAACTGCTCGGCAAGCGGCTCCTGGAGACCGAGCTGGCCGCCGGACCGGCCGCCACGGCCGCGACCGACGCGATCCGTCGCCCGTAAGCCCGTCCCACCTGCAGTACGACACGAAAGTTCTCACCGTCATGTCTGAGACAACTGGTGCCAGCTACGCAGCCGCGGGCGTCGACATCGAGGCGGGCGACCGCGCCGTCGAGCTGATGAAGGAGTGGGTGAAGAAGACGCAGCGCCCCGAGGTCCTCGGTGGCCTCGGCGGCTTCGCCGGCCTCTTCGACGCCTCGGCCCTCAAGCGCTACGAGCGCCCGCTGCTCGCCTCCGCCACGGACGGCGTCGGCACGAAGGTCGACATCGCCCGGCAGCTCGGCGTGTACGACACCATCGGCCACGACCTGGTCGCGATGGTGATGGACGACATCGTGGTCTGCGGCGCCGAACCGCTGTTCATGACCGACTACATCTGCGTCGGCAAGGTCCACCCGGAGCGGGTCGCCGCCATCGTCAAGGGCATCGCCGAGGGCTGTGTGCTCGCCGGCTGCGCCCTCGTCGGCGGCGAGACCGCCGAGCACCCCGGTCTGCTCGGCCCGGACGACTTCGACGTGGCCGGTGCCGGCACGGGCGTGGTCGAGGCGGAGCACCTGCTCGGCCCGGATCGTATCCGTACGGGTGACGCGGTGATCGCCATGGCGGCCTCCGGCCTTCACTCGAACGGGTACTCGCTCGTCCGGCATGTCCTGCTGAAGCAGGCGGGTCTCTCCCTGGATGCCGAGATCGCGGAGCTGGGCCGCACCCTCGGCGCGGAGCTGCTGGAGCCCACCAAGATCTACTCGCTGGACTGTCTGGCCCTCACCCGCACCACCGAGGTCCACGCCTTCAGCCATGTCACCGGCGGTGGTCTGGCGGCCAACCTGGCCCGGGTGATCCCCGACGCCCTGCACGCCACGGTCGACCGCTCCACCTGGACCCCGGCCCCGATCTTCGACCTCGTCGGCAGGACCGGCCAGGTCGAGCGCCTGGAGCTGGAGAAGACCCTGAACATGGGCGTGGGCATGATCGCCATCGTCCCCCAGGAGTCCGCGGACGTGGCCCTGACGGCCCTGGCGGACCGGGGTGTCGACGCCTGGGTGGCAGGCGAGATCACCGACCGAGCCGACCACACGACCGGCGCGGAACTGGTGGGCGACTACGCGCGCGGCTGAACAGCACCAAGCCCCTGATGGCAGCCGAAGGCGGCGCCATCAGGGGCGCGGGGAACTGCGCGAGCAACCACGAACAACCCGCAGTCGCCAGAACACAGTCACCCCCGAGCTATGAGGCGCCCCCCGCCCTGAGCGGAGCGAGACCGCACAAAACCCGGTCCGGCGGTGGAAACCCACCCGGACCGGGTAAGCGCGGCGTTACGGCGTCAAGCCCCGCGGCGATGCGACGCGGGACCGGACTCGTCGTCCTCGTCCTCATCGTCGTCGTTGTAGAGATCCGCGTACTGGGAGTACGGGTCGTCGTCGTCTTCGTCATCCTCGAACGGCTCGCCATTCGGCGGCTGGCTCGAAGTCGAAGCGCCCAGCTCATTGGCCAGACGCGACAAATCAGTCCCGCCGCTGCTGTACTTCAGCTGGCGGGCGACCTTCGTCTGCTTGGCCTTTGCCCGGCCGCGCCCCATGGCTCGACCCCCTCGGATACGGGGCTCGGTGGCCCCAGAGTCTTGACACGCGTTCATGATCTGGAACGGACTCTCCATGGAGAGACCGGTCCGTAGGGCTTCCACGGTACCTGAGCCCACGCCCATACGGTACGTCGCCCGCAGGACGTGCCCGTACCCAGAACCTGCGAGGAGCCCTTTCCCCGCTGGTCAAAGGTGATTTTAACCGTTTCTGGGCGGGCGACCCGCCGACGGAAGTGAGAGTTCTCTCTAAAGCCGCCGACGGGTACCGGCCGGCGCCGCGCGAAGACCCCGCGGCGCCGGCCGTCCGGACTCAGTGGCCGCGGCGCAAGGCCGCCTCGTGCATCCGCTGTTCGGCGATCCGGTCGGCCGCGGCGGCCGGCGGAATCCCATCTGTCTTCGCACGTGCGAAGATCGCCAGGGTGGTGTCGTAGATCTTCGCGGCCTTCGCCCTGCACCGCTCGAAGTCGAACCCGTGGAGCTCGTCGGCGACCTGGATGACCCCGCCCGCGTTCACCACGTAGTCCGGCGCGTAGAGGATCCCGCGGTCGGCGAGGTCCTTCTCGACGCCGGGGTGCGCGAGCTGGTTGTTGGCCGCGCCGCACACCACCTTGGCGGTGAGGACGGGCACGGAGTCGTCGTCGAGGGCCCCGCCGAGCGCACAGGGGGCGTAGATGTCGAGCCCCTCGGTCCGGATGAGCGCGTCGGTGCCGGCGACCGCGGTGACGCCTTCGGGGTGCCGGTCGAGGATCCGCCGTACGGCGTCCTCGCGCACGTCCGTGATCACGATCTCGGCGCCCTCGGCCAGCAGATGGGCCACGAGGTGGTGACCGACCTTGCCGACGCCCGCGATACCGACGCGGCGGCCGCGGAGCGAGGGATCGCCCCAGACGTGCTGGGCGGAGGCCCGCATGCCCTGGTAGACGCCGAAGGCGGTGAGCACGGACGAGTCGCCCGCGCCGCCGTTCTCGGGGGAACGGCCCGTCGTCCAGCGGCACTCGCGGGCCACGACGTCCATGTCGGCGACGTACGTGCCGACGTCGCAGGCGGTGACGTACCGGCCGCCCAGCGAGGCCACGAACCGGCCGTAGGCGAGCAGCAGCTCCTCGCTCCTGAGCCGCTCGGGGTCGCCGATGATCACGGCCTTGCCGCCACCGTGGTCGAGGCCGGCCATGGCGTTCTTGTACGACATCCCGCGCGCGAGGTTGAGCGCGTCGGCGACGGCCTCCGCCTCGGTCGCGTACGGGTAGAAGCGCGTGCCACCGAGAGCGGGGCCGAGCGCGGTGGAGTGGATGGCGATGACGGCCTTGAGGCCGCTGGCCCGGTCCTGGCAGAGCACGACTTGCTCGTGACCGCCCTGGTCCGACTGGAACAGGGTGTGCAGGACGCCGTCAGATACTTCGGTCACTGTGGTGACTCCTGGGTAAGAAGCGGCGGTGGGGTACAGGCTCCCGTACGGGTGGCGGGGTCTGTGGGCATGAGAGTAGAGCCTGCGTCCGCCGTACAGCGGCGCAGCTTCAGGATCACCCCACGGGTGGAGTACGCAGGTGTGTGATCCGCACAGTTTTCCGGCCCGCCGGTGGGCGGGTTCGGCAGGTTTCCCCGGTGGCAGCCGGGGGAGGGAGCAGGCGTGCCCAAGGTGTCCTCGGTGATCGTCCCGTACGCGTCCTACCTCCGCGTGTACGAGCCGCTGGCGGCCTTCCCCGAGCCGGAGCGCGGCCACTGGACCCGTTACGCCCAGCGCACCGACCGGCCCTCGTACCAGGACGAGCTGCGCCGCTCGCTGGCGGACCTGCTGCCGACCCCGCCCGTCCCGGTGCCGGTGCACGAGAGCGGGGACGCCTTCGTGCTGGAGGCCGACGGGGTGGTCTGTGTCTGCCCCTGGCGGACCCGGCTGCGCGGCTGGCAGGCGCTCGGTGACCTGGCCGAGGAACTGCCCGCCCCGGTCCTGGACGCGGTGCTGCCGCCGCTGGTGCGCCGCCAGGCGAGCCTGGACTACGAGCGGTGGATGGCCGGCAACCCCGACGCCCGCCCGTGGATCCGCACGGCGACCTGGCAGGTGCCGCTGAACTGGTTCGTGCTCGTCTCGGACGAGGAGCGCACGTACGAGAAGGGATCCGGCGAGAATTCGCCGGTGCTTCGCTATCGCACGCCCATGGTGCAGGCCCGGCGACGGGTGGCGCGGGGGCTGCGGACGCTGCGGGACACCGTCGACGAGGGGCCGCTCGTCGAGGGTCTGGTCGACGTGGGCCGCTGGCTGGAGGAGTTCCATCCGCGCTCGCTCGTCGAGCTGGACTACGGCGGCCTCGTGCACGTCCTGCCCGCCGCCGAGCTGGACGGCGACCACTCGGCCGCCGATGTCGCCGAGGGCATCGAGGCCCTGCGCGAGGGGGACGGGGCCGCCGCCGGAGCGGCGTACGGGCGGCTGGTGGAGCGCTGGCGGGCGGTGCGGGACAGGCGCTCGGCCAACTGAGACCGTTCCTCGGCGATCAGATTCGAGCACTCGGCGAGCAGAACCGGACTGATCCGGTTGAACCGACTCAACCCCGCAGCCGTACTTGTGACGTGTGGGGGCGGTGGGCAAAGGCTTTCCATGGAGGCCGAACCATGGTGAACTGTCCATCCTTGACCAAGGCTTGACACCGCGCAGTTATCTGCGAGGCGTCACAGGAGGGACGTAGGTCCCGATCCGGGCTTTTGCGTCAAGAAGCCGCCAAGCGTGACGGATTGCACTTACGCGGGCCTTGCCTCTTACGCACCTCCTCGTGTCAAAATAGGACAAGGAGCCCGGGGGAGGCTCCCTCTGCCCGCGTATGGGTGGAATCTCAGCATTGCACGCTATTGGGGGGTCTTGAGACTCCTGCACGCCACTGTGACTGATCGTCACAGTGGCGTGACTGTCCGCTATGGCATGGTCCATCGGCATCCGTCGCTGATGAACACCTGGGAGGGCAATTCCATCGGTTTGGCCGACGCGGCTGGACGGATGGTGTAGTTGTAGTGCCGAGGACAAGCCGTTCGTCCTATAACCGACTCGACTCGCGTCCGCCATTTCGGGCAACGCGGGTCAAGGTGCAGAATTTAGAGGAAAGAACCGAGAAGGTTCGGTTCTCCCGAGGAGGCCGCTCATGACCGCTCGCACCCCTGATGCCGAGCCGCTGCTGACCCCGGCTGAGGTCGCCACCATGTTCCGCGTCGACCCCAAGACGGTCACGCGGTGGGCGAAGGCCGGCAAGCTCACGTCCATCCGCACGCTCGGCGGACACCGCCGTTACCGCGAGGCTGAGGTCCGCGCACTGCTCGCGGGTATCCCGCAGCAGCGCAGCGAGGCCTGAAACCTCGCCCGACAGGGCATTTCGGCTGGTCCCCCATCGGCCGGGCGCCCGGAAGCACCACCGCTCGAACTGCTTTGAACGACGCGGGTTCTGCCCCAACAGATCCCACGCCCCAGCCACACAGAACTTTCCGGGAGGCCCCAGGTCCCCCGGGTATCGGTCAGGCAAGCACCAAGGGTGCGTCGTAGATCGCGCTGGACTCCGCCGGGTCCAGCGCGATCTTTTTTGTGCGCCGAACCGCGGTTTTCCGGTCCGGAAGCGACAGGTTGTGCGCGGGCTTGTCGGACTCTGGGGAGGCCTGTCGGATCTCCTGTGCAGGCCCCGGGAGAGTGGTGCAATTGCACATATTAAATTGACCAGTTGTAGGAGACCGGTAAGAACCCGCGTTCCGAAAACTCATACAGTGACACCCGTCACATGGCGGGGTGCTTGTTGCCCGATCGGCATCTGCGGTAAAGGGGGCGGGAGTTGCCCGTCGCGCGCCCCAGCCGAGTACGTTCCCTCCGGGGCGCGTCTCACGCCTTGGAGGGCGCCCCGTCCTCCGTGGCGCCCTCCGCGCCGTCCTCGCCGCCCGTCCCGTGCTCCGTGGCCAGCCGCAGCAGGCGGTGGCAGATCGGGCAGTGGCGGGTGAGGTGGCGGTACGACGATGCGGCCGACAGGTGAGCGCGGAGCAGTGCGCGGGTCTCGTGCCGAGCGGACGTCGTCATACGCCACCTCCGGGGTCTCGGGGCCCTGAGTCTGAGGTACCGGCGGAATGTGACGCCGTCAACCCCGCCGGGCCGGAGGGAGGGCCTTGGGCCCCTCCTGCGGGCGCGGGAGTCGCACGATCCGGCACAGGCGCCCCGCACGCCCCCGTCCGCCTCCACGAGGGTGAAGGGGGAGCCGGCGTGCGCCCGGCCCTCGGTCGGCGGGGTCGCGTTTGGGGCCGAACAGCGAGAAGGCCCGCATCCGTTCGGATGCGGGCCTTCTTCTTCGTGCGGTCCTGACGGGATTTGAACCCGCGGCCTCCACCTTGACAGGGTGGCGAGCACTCCAAACTGCTCCACAGGACCAGGTTTCGCAGTCCGCGCCTTGTTGCCGCGCTGGCCTGCGAGAAGAGACTGTACAGGAGCGGGTGCCCCCGCGCGAACTCACTTTCCGTGCGGGGGCGGTTACGGCACCGCCGCGTCGATCGCCTTCACGATCCGCTTGTCGGAGACAGGGTAGGCCGTGCCCAGGGCGTGCGCGAAATAGCTCACGCGCAGCTCCTCGATCATCCAGCGGATCTCCAGGACCGACGAGGGCACGGGCCGTCCCTGGGGCAGCTGTTCCAGCAGCCAGGCGTACTCGTCGCGCATCTCGTGGACCTTCTCCATCCGGGACGTGTCCCGCTGGACGCCGGTCGGCATCTGCTGCAGCCGCCGGTCGGCCGCCACCAGATAGCGCATCAGGTCCGGCAGCCGGCGCAGGCCCGCCTCCGTGACGAACCCCGGCTTCACGAGGGCGTCCAGCTGCCCCCGTACGTCCGCCAGGTTGGCGAGGAGGGCGGGGCTGCGCGTGGACTTCAGACGGCGCTCACAGGCCTGCCAGGCGGCCAGCACCTGCTGCACCTGCCCGACCGTACGGACCGTCGTGTCGACGATCTCCGCGCGCACCTTGTCGTACAGCTTGCGGTACGACGACTCGTCCCAGGCGGGTCCTCCGAAGTCGGCGATCAGTTTGTCGGCCGCAGCCATCGCGCAGTCGTCGAACAGTGCCTGGATCGAACCGTGCGGATTCGCGGACAGTGCCAGCTTCTGAGCGTTGGTGAGCTTTTCGCTCGCGAACTTCGCAGGGTTGACCGGAATGTTGCGGAGAATGAGCCTCCGGGTGCCCTTCCACATCGCTTCGGTCTGTTCCGCCTCGGTGTCGAAGAGGCGGACGGAGACCGTGCCGGCCGCCGGACCGTCGTCGACGAGAGCGGGGTACGCCTTCACCGGCTGCCCGGCGCGGCGGGTCTCGAAGACACGGGTGAGCGAGCCGATCGTCCAGTCGGTGAGGCCCTTGCGCTCCAGGGACTCGCCGCCCTCGCGTTCGGCGGTCGCGGCGGCGGCCTGGGAGAGGGCCTGACGGGCCTTCGGCTTCAGCCGCAGCCGCAGCGACTCCAGGTCCTTGTCCTCGGCCAGCTTCCGGCGCCGCTCGTCGACGATCCGGAAGGAGATCTTCAGGTGGTCGGGGACCCGGGACCAGTCGAAGTCCTCGGGCGTCACCGGGACACCCACCATGCGCTTCAGCTCGCGGGCCATCGTCACCGGCAGCGGCTCCTGGAGGGGTACCGCCTGGTCGAGGAAGCGGCGCGCGAAGTTGGGCGCCGGCACGTAGTTGCGGCGGATCGGCTTGGGCAGGGAACGGATCAGCTCCGTCACCACCTCCTCCCGCAGCCCCGGGATCTGCCAGTCGAAGCCCTCGTCGGTGACCTGGTTGAGGACCTGGAGGGGGACGTGGACCGTCACACCGTCCGCGTCGGCACCCGGCTCGAACTGGTAGGTGACCCGGAACTTCAGCTGCCCCTGCCGCCAGGAGTCCGGGTAGTCGGCCTTGGTGACCGCCTCCGCCGACTCCCGGATGAGCATCGCGCGCTCGAAGTCCAGGAAGTCCGGCTGCTCATGGCGCTTGTGCTTCCACCAGGAGTCGAAGTGGGCGCCGGAGACCACATGCTCGGGGACCCGCTGGTCGTAGAAGTCGAAGAGGGTGTCGTCGTCGACCACGATGTCCCGGCGCCGGGCCCGGTGCTCCAGCTCCTCGACCTCGCTGAGCAGCCGGCGGTTGTCGGCGAAGAACTTGTGGTGCGTACGCCAGTCGCCCTCGACCAGCGCGTTGCGGATGAACAGCTCACGGCTGGCCTCCGCGTCGATCCGCCCGTAGTTGATCTTCCGCTGGACGACGATCGGCACGCCGTACAGCGTGACCTTCTCGTACGCCATCACGGCCGCCTGGTCCTTCTCCCAGTGCGGCTCGCTGTACGTGCGCTTCAGGAGGTGTTCGGCGAGCGGCTCGACCCATTCGGGCTCGATCCTCGCGTTGACGCGGGCCCAGAGGCGACTCGTCTCCACCAGCTCCGCGGACATCACGAAGCGCGGGGGCTTCTTGAAGAGGGCCGAGCCCGGGAAGATCGCGAACTTGGCGTTCCGGGCGCCCAGGTACTCGTTCTTGCCCGTGCTCCGCCCGCTCTCGCCCCCGGTCTCCTTCACGTCCTTCATGCCGATGTGGGAGAGCAGACCGGCCAGGAGGGAGAGGTGGACGTGCTGCTCGGGGGCGTCGTCCTCGTTGAGGTGGATGTCCATCTGCCGGGCGACCGTGCGCAGCTGGCTGTAGATGTCCTGCCACTCGCGGATCCGCAGGAAGTTCAGGTACTCCTGCTTGCACATCCGGCGAAAGGACGACGAACCGCGTTCCTTCTGCTGCTCGCGGACGTACCGCCAGAGGTTGAGATAGGCGAGGAAGTCGCTCGTCTCGTCCTTGAAGCGGGCGTGCTGCTGGTCGGCCTGCGCCTGTTTCTCGGCGGGGCGCTCGCGCGGGTCCTGGATGGACAGCGCGGCGGCGATCACCATGACCTCGCGGGCACAGCCGTTCTTGTCGGCCTCGACGACCATCCGGGCCAGCCGCGGGTCGACGGGCAGCTGCGAGAGCTTGCGGCCCATCGGGGTCAGCCGCTTGCGTGCGTCCTTCTGCGCCGGATCGAGCGCGCCGAGCTCCTGGAGGAGCTGGACGCCGTCACGGATGTTGCGGTGGTCCGGCGGATCGATGAAGGGGAACTTCTCGATGTCGCCGAGACCGGCGGCGGTCATCTGCAGGATGACGGAGGCGAGGTTCGTCCGCAGGATCTCCGCGTCCGTGAACTCGGGCCGCGTCTCGAAGTCGTCCTCGCTGTACAGGCGGATGCAGACACCGTCCGACGTACGGCCGCAGCGGCCCTTGCGCTGGTTGGCGCTGGCCTGGGAGATGGCCTCGATGGGGAGCCGCTGGACCTTGGTGCGGTGGCTGTAGCGGCTGATGCGGGCGAAGCCCGGATCGATGACGTACTTGATGCCGGGGACCGTGAGCGAGGTCTCGGCGACGTTCGTGGCCAGCACGATCCTGCGGCCGGTGTGCGGCTGGAAGACCCGGTGCTGCTCGGCGTGCGAGAGCCGGGCGTAGAGGGGGAGGACCTCGGTGAACCGGTAGTTCTTCTTGATCAGCGCGTCGGCGGTGTCACGGATCTCCCGCTCCCCGGAGAGGAAGACGAGAATGTCGCCCTTCCCCTCGCCCTGCAGCTCCTCGACGGCGTCGCAGATCGCGGTGATCTGGTCCCGGTCGGCGTCGTCGCCGTCCTCCTCCAGCAGGGGGCGGTAGCGCACCTCCACCGGATACGTACGGCCGCTGACCTCGACGATCGGCGCGTCGCCGAAGTGGCGGGAGAAGCGCTCGGGGTCGATGGTCGCCGAGGTGATGACGACCTTGAGATCGGGGCGCTTGGGCAGCAGCTGGGCGAGGTAGCCCAGCAGGAAGTCGATGTTGAGGGACCGCTCGTGGGCCTCGTCGATGATGATCGTGTCGTAGGCGCGCAGCTCGCGGTCCGTCTGGATCTCGGCGAGCAGGATGCCGTCCGTCATCAGCTTGACGAAGGTGGCGTCCGGGTTCACCTGGTCGGTGAACCGCACCTTCCAGCCGACGGCCTCGCCGAGCGGCGTCCGCAGCTCCTCCGCCACGCGCTCGGCGACCGTGCGGGCGGCGATACGGCGGGGCTGGGTGTGCCCGATCATGCCGCGTACGCCACGCCCCAGCTCCATACAGATCTTGGGGATCTGCGTGGTCTTCCCGGAGCCGGTCTCACCGGCGACGATGACGACCTGGTGATCGCGGATCGCGGCCGCGATGTCGTCCTTCTTCTGGCTGACGGGCAGCTGCTCGGGGTACGAGACGGCCGGCACGCGCGCGGCGCGCTCGGCCATGCGGGTCTCGCCCTTGGCCACCTCCGCCTCGATCTCGGCGAGCACGGCGGCCCGGGCCTCGGGCTTGCGGATCTTGCGCGCGCCTTCGAGCCTGCGTCCGAGCCGGTGCGCGTCGCGCAGGGACAGCTCGGCCAGGCGGGGGGCGAGGGCGCCGAAGGCGGGGGCAGGTGGCGTAGACATACGGAACCCAGGATCTCACCTCGACGAAACGAGGGGCGAACGCTTTTGCGTCCGCCCCTCGCCGTGTGCCTGTGATGCGCGTTACCGCACGTCGACGTAGTCCTCCGCGCCGGCGCCCGCGAAGTGCTTGCCGTCGGGCTCCAGGTGGACGGGCACCCAGGTGCCGTCCATCGGGGCCTTGATGCCCTTGGCGAAGGAACCGTTCGCCTTGGTCTTGACGGTGCCCATCAGGTACCAGTCCTTCTCGCCCCGGGGCCGGAAGAGGATCTGGACCTGCTTGCCGCCGTACGCCTTCCAGCTCGTCCAGCCCACCGTGCTCGCGGGCTTCGCCTCCTGGAGGACGCCCTTCACGGTGAGGGTGTGGTTCTTGCGGACCGGCTCGGGCGAGGCGCCCGCGCCCTTGATCCGGGTGAGGGCCTTCACCTTGCGCATCGCCTTGCTGGTGGTGCCCTTGAAGTCCCGCTTCGTGTCACCGGCGTACCGCAGTCGCCAGTAGCCGTCCGGGTTGCCCTTGAGGCCCTCGACGATGAACTGCGAGCCGAAGCCGGTCGTGACCGTCTTCTTGGTCGTCCAGCCGGTCTTTCCGTCGGCGGAGTACTGGATGCCGACCTTGATCCGGCCGCTGTAGTAGTTGCCGGACAGGTCGACGCTGCCGGTGATGTCGAGCTGGGCCCGCTCGTCCTGCGCCGCCGTGAACTCGGTGAACCTGCTCGTGGAGGTGACCTTGGCCTTCACGTCGGCGGTCGCGGTCCGCTGGATCCAGGGGTTGTACGGGTAGGGCGGGAAGCCGACCTCGAAGGTGGTGTCGCCGTACACGCGCCTGACGAAGGTGAAGCGGCCGGCGGGGTCGCTGGTCGCCTCGGTCGCGTCCGTGATGCTGCTGTTCTTGTAGTCCAGCTCCAGCGGGATGCCCGCCAGCGGCTTCCACTCGGTGCCGCTGCGGTACTCCAGCCGTCCGGTGACCTTCATCTCGGCGTTCGCCACGACATGGAAGCTGCTCTTGTCGAGGAGCAGGCGGGTCGCCGCGGCCTTGGGCGTGATGCTGACCCAGGGGACCGTGGCGTAGCCCAGGTCGCTGCGGTACTCGGCGCGGGCCCAGCCGCCCTGGCTCACCTCGCGCGCGAGCGAGAAGTGGCCCTGGTCGTCGGTGGTGACGGTCTGTTCGACCGAACTGCCCAGGTCGATGTCGACGGAGGCGTCGGGCATGGCCTCGGTCGCCCGCGTGGCGGGATCGCGCAGGAGCAGATCGCCGGTGGCCGTGACGAGCTTGTCGTCGATGGTCGGCTCGGTCGGTGTGACGGAGAAGCCCGAGATCACGGGCTGCTTCTGGTACCGCAGCACGCCCGCGTTCTGCTGGACGGTGGTCTCGCCGCCGCTGGTGGTGGCCTCGACGTCGATCGTGTACTCGCCGAGGGTGTCCAGGTGGACGGGCGGGGAGGACCAGGTGCCCGCCCAGGGACTCGCGAAGTACGTCTGCGTGAACTCGGTGACCGTGGCCACCGGGGTGTCCGTGTCGGCGCTGCCGAGCGGACGCAGCTTCGCGGTGATCTTCTTGACGTCCTCGCCGGCCGCGCTGCCGTGGCCGAGGCGTACGTCGATGACCGACCAGTCCGCCGAGTCGCTGGACGCCTCCTGGACGACCGGAGCGGCCGCGTGGGCCGTGCCCGGTATCGCGAAGGTGGAGAGCAGGACGGCACCGGCCGTCACGAGCCCCCTGGTGATGTGTCTCAAGAACCCCCCATGGTTCTCGGTGGGCCGCGGCTCCGCGGCGGCCTCACTGTGAGCGAAGAAAACCCCCTCCGGTTACCCGGAGGGGGTTTTCGCGCGATGTGGCTGGGGCCGGGGTCGAACCGGCGACCTATCGCTTTTCAGGCGATCGCTCGTACCAACTGAGCTACCCAGCCGCGGTGCTTCGTGAGAAACACCAGCGGTCCTGACGGGATTTGAACCCGCGGCCTCCACCTTGACAGGGTGGCGAGCACTCCAAACTGCTCCACAGGACCAAGCTTGTGCGGGACTAGTCTCGCACACGATCTTGCGTGCCCCCAACGGGATTCGAACCCGTGCTACCGCCTTGAAAGGGCGGCGTCCTAGGCCGCTAGACGATGAGGGCTATCGGCCCGCCTGGGCGCCTTGTCAGCGCGTCGGGGACGTGAGAAGCATATGGGATGGCAGGAGGTATCGCCAAAACGGTTTACGGGCCACCGGGTGACCCGCTCGGGGACCCGCCCGTGGACGTCCTTCCGGAGGGCGACGGGGACCGCTCGTCCCCCGGCCGGGCCCCCGGCTGGTTCTCCTTCGGCAGATGACGGCTGACCTCCGCCGTCGTCAGCCCCAGACCCCCCAGCCTGATCTCGTCCCACGCCTGGAGGCGGCGCGTGTCACGGTCGAGGTAGAGGACGGACGCCTCGATCGGATCGGGGTTCCTGCCTTCAACGGCCCGCAGGCCGCTGCCGCCGGTCGAGCCCTCGATGCGCAGCCGGGTCCCCTGGCCCAGCATCTCCATCTCCTGGTGGTGCAGGTGCCCGGCGAGCACCAGCGGGACCTGGCCGTCCGTCTCCCGGGCGGCGTCCGGGTTGTGCGCGACCGCGATGTCCACGGGGGTGCCCGCCGCCTTCTGGGCGCGCAGGGCGTCCGCCAGCCGTTGCCCGGCCTCCTCCTCCGACGGCAGGCCCGCCTTCCCGGTCGAGCGGTCCGGGGTGAACTGCGGGTCCCCCGTTCCCGCGAACCGCAGCCCGCCCACGGTCACCGCCTTCCCCTCGTCGAGGACGTGGGTGTGGTCGATGCCCTCCATGTAGCGCTGGGTCAGCAGCGAGTCGTGGTTGCCGCGCACCCAGACGTACGGGGCCCCGAGGTCGGCGATCGGGTCGAGGAACCCGTTCTCGGCGGCGCTGCCGTGGTCCATGGTGTCGCCGGAGTCGACGATGACGTTGATCTCGTACTGCTCGACCAGCGAGGCGATGATCTTCCAGCTCGCGGGGTTCAGATGGATGTCGGACACGTGCAGGACGCGGATGGTCGTCGGGTCCGGCTGGTACGCGGGGAGCGTGGACGTGACGTCGTACAGCTTGGTCACGTTCGTCACCAGGCGGGCCAACTCCTTCTGGTACACGTCGAATTCGGTGACGATGCTGCGCGCGTTCCCGACCAGCGACGGCGCGAAGGAGAGCAGGCCGGAGAACTTCGGCTCCAGGACGGAGTTGGGGTTCCAGGTGGCGGCGGCGGTGCCTCCGGCGCCGGCCAGCAGCACGAGGGCCAGGCCGCCGGCGGCGAGGGCGCGGCGGGGGCGGCGGTACACGGCGAGCCCGAGCGCGGTGGCCCCCGAGACGACGGCGACGCCGGAGCGTACGGCCAGGTCGATGGTGCCGTGCCGCACGTCGCCCGCGATCTCCTCCTGCAGCCCGGAGATCCGCTCGGGGTGGTCGACCAGGGCCTGGGCGCGCTCCGGGTCGAGCTGGTCGACGTTGACGTCCAGGCGTACGGGGGCGTGGTGGCTGTTCAGTTCCAGGGCGCCCAGCGGCGAGACGTTGATCTTCGTGCCGCCGGTGAGGGAGGGGCGCAGCGTCATCGTCGTGTTCATGGGGCCGACAGGAGTGCGGACGTTCCCCACGACCAGCAGACCCAGCCAGGCGCCGACGAGGACGACCGCGACCAGACCGAGCGCCCGTTTCCAGGGGTGGGGGCGCTGGGCGAGCTCGGCGGTCGGGTGCGCGCGGCGGGACCGGTGGGGGCGGGCCAGGGCGCGGCGGAGCCGGCGCAGGGGCGTGCGCGGGGTGTCGGCGGCGGAGGGGTCGGCGGGGACGCGTGCCATTGGTCGCGTATGCCCAGGGGTGGGGGCGGATATGCGGAGGGGGCGGGCGGGGGCCGGGGGTTTCGCCCGGTCGTCGCACGGTGCGGTCGCGGTCCGGCCGTCGTACGGGGTGTGGTCGCGGCCCTGCCGTCGTACGGGGTGTGCCGGGTTGGCCGTGTCCGGCGGGGCCCGGGTGCCGCCCGCGACTCTCGTACCCGCGAGTCGTGCATGACAATGGCCGTGTGCTGGAGATGACGCGCGAGGAGTTCGAGGAACTGGTCGCCGAGGCGTTGGACCGGATTCCGCCGGAGCTGACACGGCTGATGGACAACGTGGCGGTGTTCGTCGAGGACGAGCCGCCCGCCGACGACCCGGAGTTGCTCGGGCTGTACGAGGGGACTCCGCTCACGGATCGCGGGGAGTGGTACGCGGGGGTGCTGCCGGACCGGATCACGATCTACCGGGGGCCGACGCTGCGGATGTGCGCGTCGCGGGAGGACGTGGTCGCGGAGACCGAGGTGACCGTGGTGCACGAGATCGCGCATCACTTCGGGATCGACGACGCGCGGCTGCACGCGCTGGGGTACGGCTAGGAGCCGCGGGCGCCGGAGGGTCGCGTGTCCTCTTGCGGGCGGCGGGAGTTGGGCAGGGGGACTCCCCTTCACGCCCCCCTCGGAGGTGGCCGCCGTGCGCGCCTTGAACGTATCCGTCCGTCTGGCCGCCACGGTCATGGCCGTAGCGGCGGCGGCCGGCTGTATGAGCGTGGGGGACGAGGCGCGGACGCCCGGGCCGTCGCCGACGGCGGGGCAGCGGGGCGGCGAGAAGCCGGACGGCGGTACGGCGGTGACGGACGCGGGCGGCACGGGACACCGGTCCGGGCAGGGGAAGCGGTCCCGCTCCGCCTCGCCGGGCCCGTCCTCCTCCCCGTCCCCCTCCGCGTCCGCGTCGGCCTCCGGGAAGGCCAGGCCCTCCGGCAGGGCGACGCCGCCGAAGGGGGACGGGGACGAGGGGAAGGGGGAGCGGCCGGAGAAGCCCGAGCCGCCGGAGGGGGAACCGTCCCCGCCGCCGGTGGTGGAGCCCGAACCGGAGCCGACCAGGCCGGCGGAGTCGCCGTCGCCCCCGCCCGAGCCCTCGGCCGAGCCGTCGTCGTCGGCGCACGAGCAGGGCGCGCAGCTGATGGAACGGGAGCCGGCGCCGCAGGCGGGGGACGCGGTGTAGGGCCGCTCCGCAGAAGTGTGTCGGAGAGCTGCCCCCGGATGCTGTACGATGATGTATCTGCCGCCGTTTGACGTCGGCCCTCACCCCCGCCCGAATCGATCGGGCCCGGACCTGCGGACATCCGCCCGGTTTGCCTAGAGGGGTGGCGGGTGCGTATGGTGGCAGATCGTTTGATCCCATTGCCCCATTGCCCGGCGCCATCACAGAAGCGCGCCGTGTGGCGCGTACTCTCCCTTGCCGTGGCGGACCGCATAGAGGCGGTCGTGTGCGAATCACGGAGTTGACGGGCGCGTGCCGACGAGACTCCGGAAGGTTTCGCATACGCATGTCCATTTCCAGTACTGATCACGTCGTCGTGCCCGAGAACGGCGAAGACGTCGACACCCTCGCGAGCGTCGAGAACGGCTCCGCCGAGAAGGCTCCCGAGGTGACCTTCGCGACGCTCGGTCTTCCCGAGGGCGTCGTGCGCAAGCTCGCGCAGAACGGCGTGACCACCCCCTTCCCGATCCAGGCCGCGACCATCCCGGACGCCCTGGCCGGCAAGGACATCCTCGGCCGCGGCCGCACCGGCTCCGGCAAGACGCTGTCGTTCGGTCTGCCGCTGCTCGCGCAGCTGGCCGGCGGCCACACCGAGCGCAAGAAGCCGCGCGGTGTCATCCTGACCCCGACCCGTGAGCTCGCGATGCAGGTCGCGGACGCCCTCCAGCCGTACGGCGACGTCCTCGGCCTGAAGATGAAGGTCGTCTGCGGCGGTACGTCGATGGGCAACCAGATCTACGCCCTGGAGCGCGGCGTCGACATCCTCGTCGCCACCCCGGGCCGCCTGCGCGACATCATCAACCGCGGCGCCTGCTCGCTGGAGAACACCCAGATCGCCGTCCTCGACGAGGCCGACCAGATGTCGGACCTGGGCTTCCTGCCCGAGGTCACCGAGCTGCTCGACCAGGTCCCGGCCGGCGGCCAGCGGATGCTGTTCTCCGCCACGATGGAGAACGAGATCTCCACGCTGGTCAAGCGCTACCTGAGCAACCCGGTGACGCACGAGGTCGACAGCGCCCAGGGCAACGTCACGACCATGTCGCACCACATCCTCATCGTGAAGCCCAAGGACAAGGCGCCGGTCACCGCCGCGATCGCCTCCCGCAAGGGCCGCACGATCATCTTCGTCCGCACCCAGCTGGGCGCCGACCGCATCGCCGAGCAGCTGCGCGACTCCGGTGTGAAGGCCGACGCGCTGCACGGCGGCATGACCCAGGGCGCCCGTACCCGGACGCTGGCCGACTTCAAGGACGGTTACGTCAACGCGCTGGTCGCGACCGACGTGGCCGCCCGCGGCATCCACGTCGACGGCATCGACCTGGTCCTGAACGTGGACCCGGCCGGCGACCACAAGGACTACCTGCACCGCTCCGGCCGTACGGCCCGTGCGGGCCGCAGCGGCACGGTCGTGTCGCTCTCCCTGCCGCACCAGCGCCGGCAGATCTTCCGCCTGATGGAGGACGCGGGCGTCGACGCCTCGCGCCACATCATCCAGGGCGGTACGGCCTTCGACACCGAGGTGGCCGACATCACCGGCGCCCGGTCGATGACCGAGGTCCAGGCCGAGTCGGTCGACAACGCCGCGCAGCAGGCCGAGCGCGAGGTCGCCCAGCTCACCAAGGAGCTGGAGCGGGTCACGCGCCGCGCCGCCGAGCTGCGTGACGAGGCCACCCGGCTGACCGCGCGTGCCGCGCGGGAGCGGGGCGAGGACCCGGAGGCGGCCGTCGCCGCCGCCGCGGAGGGCACCGCCGTCGCCGCCGTCGAGGCGGACGCCCCGGCGGCCGAGGCTCCGGCCGCGATCGCCGAGCAGCCGGCCGAGCGTCCCGCGTACGAGCGTCCGGCGTACGAGCGTCGTGACGACCGTGGCGGCAGCGGCTTCCGCCGGGACAACGACCGTGGCGGGTTCCGCCGCGACGGCGAGCGCGGCGGGTTCGACCGCCGTGACGACCGTCGGGACGGTGACCGTGGTGGCCGTTCCTTCGAGCGTCGTGACGACCGCGGTGGCAGCGGCTTCCGCCGGGACAACGACCGTGGTGGGTTCGAGCGTCGGGACGGCGAGCGCGGTGGGCGTTCGTTCGAGCGTCGTGACGACCGTGGCGGCAGCGGCAGCGGCAGCGGCAGCGGCTTCCGCCGCGACAACGACCGTCGGGACGGCGACCGTGGTGGCCGTACCTTCGAGCGTCGTGACGACCGTGGCGGCAGCGGCTTCCGCCGGGACAACGACCGTGGTGGGTTCGAGCGTCGGGACGGCGAGCGCGGTGGGCGTTCGTTCGAGCGTCGTGACGACCGTGGCGGCAGCGGCAGCGGCAGCGGCAGCGGCTTCCGCCGCGACAACGACCGTGGCGGCCGCTCCTTCGAGCGTCGCGACGAGCGTGGCGGCCACCGGGGCAGCGACCGTCCGTTCAACCGCGACCGCCAGGGCGGCGACCGTCCGGGCTTCCGCTCCGGCGGCCACGAGCGTCCGTACGGCCGTCGTGACGACCACCGCGGCTCCGGCTCCGGCTCCGGCACCGGCACCGGCACCGGCACCGGCTCGTCCTTCGGACGCCGTGACGACAAGCCGCGCTGGAAGCGCAACGGCTGATCCACTCGCTGAGTTCCGCTGAAGGGCCCGTACGACTCCGGTCGTACGGGCCCTTCGCGTGTGTTCCGCCCCACAGGTTCCGCCCCGGTCCCGTGCCGGCCGGTCCCCGCCGATTTTCGGCCACCGTGTGGCGCATGTCACGTCCCCGGAGAGGGAATTGCTGGGGGCATGACAGATGACGACATAGCCCGTGGGGCGGCCGGGGCTTCGGCTCCGGACTCTGTGTCGGTCTCGGTGTCCGACGAGGAGCGGTTGGCCCAGTTGGGCTACACGCAGGTCCTCGCCCGCCGTATGTCCGCGTTCTCCAACTACGCGGTCTCCTTCACGATCATCTCGGTCCTCTCCGGCTGTATGACGCTCTACCTCTTCGGCATGAACACCGGCGGGCCCGCGGTGATCACCTGGGGCTGGGTCGCGGTCGGCCTGATGACGCTCTTCGTGGGCCTCGCCATGGCCGAGATCTGCTCGGCCTACCCGACCTCCGCCGGCCTGTACTTCTGGGCCCACCGACTGGCGCCGGAGCGCAGCGCGGCCGCCTGGGCGTGGTTCACGGGCTGGTTCAACGTGCTCGGCCAGGTCGCCGTGACCGCCGGCATCGACTTCGGCGCGGCGTCCTTCCTGGCGGCCTATCTGAACCTGGAGTTCGGCTTCGAGGTGACCCCGGGCCGCACGATCCTCCTCTTCGCCGCGATCCTGCTGCTGCACGGCCTGCTGAACACCTTCGGCGTCCGGATCGTCGGTCTGCTGAACAGCATCAGCGTGTGGTGGCACGTGGTGGGCGTGATCGTCATCGTCGGCGCGCTCGTCGTCGTCCCCGACAGCCATCAGTCGGCGTCGTTCGTGTTCACGGAGTTCGTCAACCACACGGGCTGGGGCAGCGGGCTGTACGTGGTGCTGCTGGGCCTGCTGATGGCGCAGTACACCTTCACCGGGTACGACGCCTCCGCCCATATGACCGAGGAGACGCACGACGCCTCGACGGCCGGCCCCAAGGGCATCGTCCAGTCCATCTGGACGTCCTGGGTGGCGGGCCTGGTCCTCCTCCTCGGCTTCACCTTCGCCATCCAGTCCTACGACGGCGCCCGCGAGTCGACGACCGGGGTGCCGCCCGCGCAGATCCTGCTCGACGCGCTCGGCGCGACCGGCGGCAAACTGCTCCTGCTCGTCGTCATCGGCGCACAGCTGTTCTGCGGCATGGCGTCCGTCACGGCCAACAGCCGCATGATCTACGCCTTCTCGCGCGACGGCGCGCTCCCGTTCTCGCACGTCTGGCACACCGTCAGCCCGCGCACCCGCACCCCCGTGGCGGCGGTCTGGCTGGCGGCGGGCGGCGCGCTGCTCCTCGGCCTCCCCTACCTGATCAATGTCACGGCGTACGCCGCCGTCACCTCCATCGCGGTGATCGGCCTCTACATCGCGTACGTCATCCCGACGCTGTTGCGGCTGCGCAAGGGCGACGCGTTCGAGCGCGGCCCCTGGCACCTGGGCCGCTGGTCGCGGGTGATCGGCGTCATTGCGGTGGTCTGGGTGCTCTTCATCACCGTCCTGTTCATGCTCCCGCAGCTGTCCCCGGTCACCTGGGAGAACTTCAACTACGCGCCCGTCGCCGTCCTGGTGGTGCTGGGCTTCGCGGCGATCTGGTGGGCCGCCTCCGCCCGCCACTGGTTCCTCAACCCCGGGCACGCGCGCAGCGTGGCGCGGGCGGCGGCGCGCAAGGGGGTGCCGGAGCCGATGGATCCATGACCCGGTGACGGGGCGACAGGGCGGCGACCGGTTGCCGGGCCCGGCAACGGCCAACTCGCCCTGCTTCCGGCGATCTTCCGTCCGTTCTGTTCTGCGGCGGACCTTTTTGCGGCACTCCGACGCGGCCGGGTCACCGATACCCGATCGGACTCCCGGCCACGTCCGGCTATGCTCGGGGAGGCAACATCGCCTGGGCCCTTAGCTCAATTGGCAGAGCAGTGGACTTTTAATCCATTGGTTGTGGGTTCGAGTCCCACAGGGCCTACCGCTGAGCCCCAGTTCAGAGCGCATCTGAGCTGGGGCTCACGGCGTTTTCAGGGGCTCAGTGATCGATAGCTCAGTCGAAGCTCAACCGAAGCGCAGAGATCATGCGCTCGCCATGTACTGCTCGACGAGTTCCTGGATCCGCGCCGCGCGGGACTTCGGCGGCCAGCACCAGCCCATCTCCAGCCGCCACGCCTTCCATTCCTCCGGCGTGAAGTCGAGCTTCTCTCCGTTGCACGGACTGCGCGCGGGAGCGAGGTTCTCGCGGTCCGACGTGCCGCCCTGGGCCACGGGGACGATGTGGTCGACCTCCGTGGGGAACGGGTCGCCGCAGTACGCGCAGCAGGCGTCCAGCACTTCGCGGCGGACCCGAGCGGAGATATCGCGTGCGGGGTGCAGGTTCCGGGGCATGCCCCCCACTTTCTCAGCCCCCACTGACATGGAGCGGCCCCGGCCGGGACGCACATCACCGGTCGGGGCCTGGTCCCGCCCGCCCCCAGATCTCACGGGGTGCAGGGACGGGCGGGAGTCTTCAGCGCCTCCGCGTGTGGCAGGAGCATCCGCAGCGGATTGTCATGATGGGCGCCTCCCACGACGGGGCGCCTTCGCGGCGGATGTCGCCGGGGCCCTCGCACAGACGGTGCAGCAGAGCCTCGCACTCCGGGGTCTTCTCGGCGGCCTTCACAGCGGCTGGTCCGCGAGCGGGGCCAAGTCGTAGGCGTGGCGGCACGAGGCGCACGCGAACAGTCCGGGGGCGCCGCGGCCCGAGCCCTGGTCTGCGGGCAGGCGTACGAGGCGGGCGCTGCGGCTGAAGTCCTCATGCCACGAGCACCAGGCGATCGAGGTGCCGGCCTCGGCGTCCGGAAGCTGCGTTGCCATGGTCACCGCCTCCGCTTCGGGCGGGGCTGGTGGTGGTTCCGGATCTCGACGTTGAGGTCCGACACCTTCGACAGGTCGCCGCGGCCCCGGGCGTCGGTGCGCTGTACGGCCAGTGCGGCGCAGACTCCGCAGTCGGCCGGCGGTTCCGGATCGTCGAGGGGGAGGCCGAGCGTGATCGGCCGGTCCACCGTGGTCTGTTGCACCGGGCGGGTGGTAGAAGTGGTCACGTCGGCGCTCCTCAGCAGCGTGGGCCGCGCCCCGGGAGGCTGACACCTCGCCGGGGTCTTCTCGTACCTCCCGACGCTAGGAAGGTGAACCGCGCCACATCCATTGATGTACACGGATGTTCACGAGGATCCGTTTCTCCTGTCCCTGGCGGGTTCGCCCTCTTGACCGCTGAGCTCGCAGGACTGACGGTGCTGTACATCCATGCACACCACCAGCGTTGGAGGCGGCGATGACACTACGGTTCATCGGAATCGACCCGAGCACAGGCCAAGGCGAGAGCCCCACCGTGTGGGTCGACGAAGAGAAGAAGGAACTCGTCTTCCAGGGCTGGAAGCCGGGAGCCGAACTGGAAGCGGAGTGTGCCGCGTTCGAGGTACCGGGCCACGCCCGGGGCATCCCGGACCATGAAGCCGTGATCCGTATCCCCGCCAGGATGGTGTCGATGATCAGGGAGGCGTGCGATGCCGTCGAGCGTGCCGACGTTCGATGAACTCCTGGACGGCGCGCAGCGCTCCGCCATCCACCTGGAAATGCGGGACTCCTACGGGGTCGCAAGCGAAGCCGACGACTTCGCGCGATGGCAGCGCACAGGAGAACGGGACATCGACCCCGGATCGGCCTACTGGCTGCCGTGGGTTGACCTGATCCGCCGCACCGTGGCCCGCGGCGTGGTCGTTCGCCGGGCCCGCATCGTGTCCGAGCCGGTCACCGAGTACATCCGCTACGAACACGCCGCCACCGTCGTCAACATCGGGGCCGGTGAACTCGTCCGCTGGCTACCGCGCCGACAGGCCTCGGACATCGCCCTGCCGGGCAACGACTTCTGGCTCATCGACGGCCGGCTGATCCGCTGGAACCACTTCACCGGCGACGGAGCCTCGGGCGGTGGCGAGATCAGCGAGGACCAGGCCGCCGCGAAACTGTGCGCTGACGCATTCGAAGCGGTGTGGGCGCGGGCGGTCCCGCACGACGAGTACAAGATCAGCTAGCGCGGAAGGTGCACAGGCCAGCTCATGCCCATCTCCCCTTCGTCCTCGGCCCAGGCCGCCCGTGAGCGGGTCGCTCAGCGCCTGCGAGACCTGCGTGCCGATGCCGGGATCACCGGGACTGAGCTGGCCGTGCGCTGCGGTTGGACGCATCCGAAGACCTCCCGCATCGAGAACGCCCGCACACCGCCCACCCCCGACGACATTCGCCGCTGGTGCCGAGCCTGCGGCGCCGACGACCAGGCCCCGGACATCATTGCCCAGTCGCGGGACGCCGAAGCCCAGTACGTCGAATGGCGCCGCAGAGTCCGCTCTGGCCTGAAGCGTCTCCAGGACAGCTACGTGGAGCTCTACCAGTCCACCCAGTTGTTCCGGGTCTACTCGCCCACCCTCGTCCCCGGCCTGCTCCAGACCGAGGGCTACGCGCGCGCCGTGCTGCGCAACGCCGCCCAGCTGCTCGATCTGCCCGACGACTCGGACGAGGCTGCGGTGGCCCGCCTTGAGCGTTCCAAGGTGATCCACCAGCCGGGGCACCGGTTCGTCATGGTGATCGAGGAGAGCGTCCTCCGCTACCAGCTGGGGGACGAGGACGCGATGGCCGCACAGCTCGGCTACCTGCTTACCGCCGGGGCGCTTCCCTCGGTGTCCCTGGGCATCATCCCCAGCGCGACGGCAGATCGGACTTCGTGGCCGCAAGAGCTGTTCCACGTGTACGACGACACGCTCGTCTCGGTTGAGCTGCTCTCCGCCCAGGTGCGGGTCACCCAGCCCTCCGAGGTCGCCCTGTACGTGAAGGCGTTCGAGCAGCTGCGGGGGATGGCCGTGTACGGGGCGGAGGCGCGGGCCCTGATCCTCAGGGCTATCGAGGCACTGCACTGACCCCGGGCATGACGAAACGCCCCCTGCACGGCCGCGTGGGCCGTGCAGGGGGCGTAGTCGTTCAGCGTGAGAACAGGGCGACTGCGCCCGTGGCGGCTCCGGCCACACCGGCGAGAACGCCGATCGTGGGCATGGGCCACCGGGCGCGTTCCAGGGTGCGGATCCTGATCTCGTGGTCCTGGAGGTCCCCGCGGATGTCCTTGGTCTCGTCGAGGAAGCTGTCCACCTTGGACTCGATGCGGCCGACCGTCTGAGCCAGGTCCCTCACCTCTTGGTACATCTGGGCCGTGCTGATGTACACGCCCGGGTCGGGCGTGGTCATCCGTCGGCCTCGCCGTCCTGCCGGTTCGGTACCGCCCAGGTGAAGCCGAGCGCGGCCAGCACGGCGATCAGTGCGGCCCACCCTTCGGCCGCCGACACGACGTCGTCGGTGACGGCGACGGACAGGGATCCGGCGCCGGCGGCGAGCGCGGCGACGACAGCCTTGGCGTACTTCGAGATCCTCATGGTCAGTTGCCCTTCTTCAGTGCGGCCACCTCGGCGCGCAGCGCGGCGACGTCCTTGGACAGGCGGGTGATCCCGTCGTAGATCTCCCGCAGGAAGCTGATCGGCTTCCACGTCTTGTTCGTCGCTGCGTTCGGGGAGGTGGACGGGGCGGGCGCCCGGTCCTGCTCCCACACGGCGTCGTGTATCTGGACCTTGTCCATGTCTGCTTCCTCGCTGGTCTTCGGGCGCGGGGCGCCCTGCTTGACCCAGGCGTAGACCGCGTCGCCGGGGCACGATGTGGCGTAGCCGTCCCGGTGGCCGCCGAGCCACGCGCCGGCCGGTCCCTCCTTCCGGCAGTACTCGATGGCGTCCCGGGCGCCGTGCAGCTGCGCGTCCGTCGGCTTCACCAGATCCGAGGAACCGACGAGCAGGCACACGGCGTAGTCCTGCTCGTTCAGGCCGGTGTTGCCGTTCGCCGAGTTGCGGCGCTTCAGGCCGCGGCCCTCGTACACGTAGCCGTGCGTGCAGACCAGGAACGAGTAGCCGATGTCGGACCAGCCGTTGCCGTCCATGTGCTGGTCCTGGAGCAGGCGTACGTACGCCGCGCACCGGTCGTGGGTCCGGTCCGCGTAGGCGGTGCCGAGGTAGTGCAGCTTCACGCCCCGGCGGGCCCCGCTGTACGGCGTCGCCCCGTTCGGTGTGCGGTACGCGCGCGCCCCCCATTGGGCGCGAGTGACGAGCTTCATGGGGTGCCTCCTGGGCATGAGGAACGCCCCGGCCTGGTGGCTCGGGGCGTGGTGTGTGGCGGCGATCGGGGAGCTACGCGGGAGGCTCCTCGACCGGGTGGATCACGAGCTTCAGCTCGGCGAGGGTCACGGACTTCGCGGTGCTCGCGTTGTGGCGGACCATCAGTCCGAGTGGCACCTGCGGGTCGACGAACAGCCCCCACGTCTTCGCGCGGAACTGCCCGCCCGGGGTGGCGGCGTGGTCCTCGGTGCACGTGGAGTCGGCGGCGCCCGCCAGGCCGAGCGGGTCGCGGACGATGCGGGAGCGGACCTCGGTGTAGTCGCCGGCCTCCCAGTAGACGAGGCCGTGCACGGTGCCCCAGCCGGGGACGCCGTCCGGCCAGCACGGCCACACCAGACCGGAGCGGGGCTGGGTCTGCCAGCTGCTGGCCGGGACCCGGTAGGCGTCGGGCTGCAGCGGGTTGTGCATCTCCCACGGGTCGTACGACTCGGTGTCGTACGGGAACTTCAGCAGGTGGTACTGCCCATCAGCAGGGATGGACTGTGGGGTCTCCACCTTGAGCGAGACGACGCGGACGCCGGGCACACAGACCTCCAGGAATGAGAGAGGCCCCGGCCTGGTGGCTCGGGGCGCGGGCAGGGGTGGTGCGGTCAGAGGTCGGTCTGCACGACGTGGTGGCGGGTGGCCGTGACGCCGGTGACGCCGGGCACCGCCGCCAGCCGTTCGGCCAGCGCGGTGACGATGTCGGCCTCGGAGACGGGCAGGTCGCCGCCCGCCAGCTGGAAGGTGACGGTGGCGCGGGAGCCGTCGGTGTTCCGGGCCTGCACCTCTATGAACGGGTAGTCCACGTTCCTCCTTATGCGGCTGCTTCGTAGCGGCCCTGATGCCACATCACGTCGTCGGCCGCGAGCGACGCGAACGGGGCGACCGAGTCCCAGAACGGTGCGGAGGCGGTGCCCGGGGTGGCCAGCTGCCGCAGTGATCCGTTGGCGTGGTTGGCCGTGGAGCACTGGGCTGTCCCCTGTTGGTTGAGGGAGGCGGACTCGTCTCGCCACACGACCCACTGCCCGCGGTGCCCGGACCAGGTGGCGGCGGGTGCAGCGGGCAGGGAGAAGTAGTAGTTGGCGGCCGAGCCGCCGTTGCCGTAGGTCGTGGTGCTGCCCATGGTGAGCCGCTGCAGGTAGTCGACCGTGCGGCCCACCTTCAGGTAGCGGGCGACGATCGTGCCGTTGCCGATCGCGGGCGCTGTGCCGGACTCGGCCCCCCACACGAACGTGCCGGAGTAGTCGGTCCACGCGCCGAAGAAGCTGTTGAACTGGTCGCGGATCTCCTGGTTGAGCAGGGCCGCGGTCACGACCTCACCCACCACCCACGTCCTCGGGGCGAACGTCACGGGCTGACCTCCTCACCCAGTGGGTCAACAGCATCGGACGGCGGGATCCCCCAGGAGACCGGGTCGTCGGGGTGCCACCAGTTCCGCAGGTGCGGCAGCTCATCGGCGACCGACGCCTCGACCGCTGCCACGCCCTCGGGGAAGGTGAGGGCGAGCCAGCCGTAACCGCACTCCGTGCACGCCATCCGGGGGTCGGCCGGGGTGACGACCTGCGCGGAGCCGCACGGGCAGTCGGCCACCCACCGGTTGTGGTTGATCCGGGCGTACGCCTTCTGTCCGATCACGAAGCCGTCGGGTAGCCGGACCCGGCGCTGGACGCGGTCCTCGTACCAGCGGAAGACGCGCTCGGCTGGGGCGACCAGGGCCCAGGCGTCCGGGCGCTGGGGGTGAGACGGCAGGTAGAACGTCTCCGCCCGGACGACGGGAATGCCGAGGGCCACGTGACCTCCTAGTAGGCGAGGCGGGTCGTCGACCCGAGAACGGAGTACACGGCGTCGTCCAGCACCCACACCGAGTCGGTGGCGCTCTTGCTCGTGTGGAACTGGATCTTGTGGCTGGTGTCCTTGATGACCTCGGTGTAGCCCTCGACGGTGTTCCGCATCGACGAGGCCGGCGCCTGCGACGGCAGGTCGGTGACGGAGAAGTACGACCCGATGTCCGCGTCGAGGATGTCCAGGTAGGTGGACATCGTGTACGCCTCGATCGGTACTTCCCGCAGTTCCGTCGGCGGGTCCGCGTACCGGGACACCATCCACGCGGCCGCGTCGAGGACGGAATTGTCGGTGGTCTTCAGGAGTGCCAGCTGCTGCGTCTTCTCTCCGTAGGCCAGGACGGAGGCCGGGGCCGTCACCCGCTGCGTGGCCCCGCCCGGCCGGGACGCCTCGACGATGTTGACCATCTTCTGGTCGTCGTCGGACGCCTCGACCTCGTCGGTGTCCAGGTCGGCGTACGAGATCGTGAACACCTCGCTGGCCGGGCTCGGGTTGTAGCGGATGTCCCGGGACTGGAAGGCGAGGCCGTAGTAGTCGCGTTCGGCGAACAGCTTCGCCGACTCGGTCGCCTCCACCTCCCGCAGTCGTGACAGGGCGTTGGATCCGGCCGGGCTCTGAGAGGCGACCGGGTCGAAGGTGCTGCCCCACACCGTCACACTGGGCACGCCGCCGTACCGGGCCAGGCGTTCGACGCGGGCGTCGGCGTCCTCGCCGCCGAAGCCGTCGGTCCCCGCTTCCCAGTGCAGCGGGGCGATGTCGTCGACGACCGATGAGGCCGCATGCGTGACGGCCACATGGGCGATGTCCCCGGCGAACAGCCGGCCGCCGCGGTAGCCGCCCACATGCAGGTTGCGTATCCCGGTCATGACGGGGACGTTGTTCGTGAAGGTGGAGGGGGCGCCGTCGATGTAGAACCGGGGGTTCAGCCCGATGTCGTGCGCGACGTGGTGCCACTCGCCGTCGGTGACGGTGACGGCTGGCGCGGTGTCGACGGCCAGAGTGCCGCCCGCTGCTGTGTACTCCACCGTCAGCTGTCCGGACGCGTTGATGGCCACCACGATCTGATGGTCCAGGCCCGTCTCGAACAGCCCGAAGATGACGCGGCTTGGCGTCGTGGTCCTGAACCAGCACTCGATGGTCTGCGAGGCGTAGGCGTCGGCGTTCGACTGGAACACTGCCCCGACATCCCCGGTCAGGTACTTGCCCGCCGACGCACTCGCCGGGGCGAAAGTGGCCGCGCCCTCACCGGTGGCGGGCACCCCTTCGCCGCCGAACTCCAGGGTGCCGCCGCTGCCCACCTGCGTGAGGGCGAGGGCGCCGCAGCCGCCGCCGGAGATGTCACCCGCCGAAGCTGAGTCGGCGGGCTCGGAGAGCGGGTAGTAGGCGGAGACGACGTCGGTGATTCCGGCGACGTCCTGGTGCAGGATCTCCTCGGCCAGCGCCGACCGCAGGGCGGGCGCGGTGCCCAGGCGCTTGAGCATGTCCGAGCAGGTGATGACCACCTTCGAGCCGAGCCCCTTCCACCGCACCGGCCATTCGTTGACCACGCCCCAGAAGCGGGGCCGGATCTCCGCGCCGATCAGGTCCCACTCGATGTACCCGGAGGTGCCGCCCGTGCGGGTGGTGGGGAAGTCCAGCGCGTGCTGCTGCGAAGTGACCCAGGCCGGGGTGGCCAGGGTGCGGCGGGTCGTCCAGATGAAGCCGTCCCCGCTGGTCTCCCAGTACACGGTGCCCGCCGACTCCCGTACCCGAAGCCAGGCGTGGTCGATCGCCGAGTAGGTGAGGTTCGTCGGCGTGCCGTCCGAGAACCCGGTCTGCGACATCGCGGCGAGGACGCCGGTGAGGGCGTCGTACCGCCAGCCGATCCGGGTGCCCGACGTGGTGGACAGCACCCACATGGACGCCGCGCAGTTCGACGAGCCGTTGGCCGCGGGCACCTTCGTGAGCTTCGCCGTGACCTTGCTGGAGGCGAGGGACCACTGCCGAACGCTGGTGAAGTTCGTGTCCACACCGGGGGCGAGCGTGATACGCAGGCGGCCCTCCGCCGTCTCGACGCCGGCGCCCCCGGTGTTCGTCGGCCACAGCGTGGAGTTCACGCGGCCGTCGTCGAAGGTGTCCCCCAGCATGGCCATCGGGTAGGGGGCCGAACCGGACAGGGTCGGCATGACCGCAGCTGAGATCCGGATCGGGGCCAGCTTCCGGACGTAGGGGTAGTACGGCGAGGCGGCGTTGCCGGGGGTGAGCGCCCCGTCCTGGTTGTCCAGGAACAGGGTCGCTGTGCCCACCTGGGTCTCGCTCAGCTCGTCGGACGCGCCGCGGGTGATGCTGACGCCCTGGACTTCGTCGACCCGGGTGGTGATGTCCGTCCACGTGATGGTGGTGGGCGCCTGCACCAGGCCGCCCCACCCCATCTCCACCAGCAGCGGCATCCGATCACCCCACTCCGAGAGAGACGTTGATGCCGTGCGCGCGCTTCAGCTGCAGCAGCTGCTTCTGGAGTTCGCGGGCGATCGCAACCGGATCCGACGTGCCGGACACGTTGATGTCGACCTGCACCCGCTGCACACCGGACCCGCCTGCGACGGTCGGACGTCCGGCCGTCGCCGAGAGACCGGGGGCCGCCCGCCCCGTCATCCGGCCGGCCATGGTGTCCATGGCGCGGTCGATGAACGGCAGGCCCTGCAGCACGCCGACCTCGACACCGCGAGCGGTGTTGATGCCGTCGGGGATCATCGCCCTGGCAGGCGAACTGATGCCGAGCGCCTTGCGCAGGGCCTTCTGCATGCCCTTCGCGATCTTCAGCATCAGGGCCTCGATGCCCTTCTGCTGCGACGCCAGCCCGGCGAGGAACCCTTTGCCCGCATTCTTGCCGGAGTCGTACAAGGCGTCGGCGCCCTTGCGGCCGAGCTTCTTCGCCTCGTCGTTGATCTTGTACTGAGTGGAGTTGATCTGGTTGAACGTGGCCTTGTCCGCGCCAGCCAGAGCGGACGCGTAGGCGTAGCCCTGTTCCGGGCCCATCTCCAGGATCTCCCGCAGCATCGTCTTGTTCAGACCGCGCTTCGCCAGCTCGGAGATGTACCGGGAGAACTGCTTCACCTTCTCCAGGCGGGAGGCGAGCTTGCCCTTGATGCCGCCCGCGCTCACCTCCTCCTCGCCGCCGAACATCCCGCCGAGCGAGGCGTCCTGCTTGGCCTTGGCCCGGGTCGACTCGGAGAATTCCTTCGCCCGCTTGATCGTCTCTGCGATCTTGTCCCGCTTGCTCGCGAGGTCGAGGAGCCGCTTGGTCTGCCGGTTGACCATCGCGACCAGGCGGTTGTCCTTCTTCCCGTCGAACGCGGCCCAGATGTCCTTGGCCAGATCCTTCGCCGTCGATTTGATCTTGTCGCGGGAGCCGGTCATACCAGCGATCAGGCCCTTGCCGAGATCGGCCATCAGAGCCTTGGCCTTCTTCGACGGCGAGGAGATCTGCAGCTCCTCGCGCATGCCTGCGATGACGGCCGCGGCCAGCCGACGGGCGGACCCCTTCACCATCGGCAGCCCGGAGCCCATGCCCCCGGCGAGCCCGGCCGCGACCGCCGCACCGGCGCCGCCAGCCCCGGCCCCAGAACCGAGACGGTCCTCGTTGATGGCCTCGACGAGCGCGCGATGCTTCGCGGTGGAGCGGGCGTTGATGACGTACTCGCCGTTGGACAGCATCGCCGGGATGCTGTCCGAGGTGCCCGTGCCCGGCCCGGACACTGCACCGCCGCCGGGGAAACCGACGGGCCCGCCGGTCGCCATGCGGCCCGCCGAGACCCCGGCGATCTTCTTCCCCTTGTAGGAGTAGAAGGTGTTCACATAGGTGTTGGCGGTGCGGCCGTTGAGGCGGCTCAGCGCGCCTGACACGTTCTGGATGCCGCTCAGTGCGCCGCCGGTCGCCGCGGTCACGGAGACCTTGCCGTTCGGCAGGCGCCGCACCTTCAGCCCGAAGCTCTCCAGGATCTGCTCGGCGCCCTTGGACAGCGTCTTCAGCGTCACTGACTTCGAACCCGGCGACCGCTTCACCGCAGCGTTGAAAGCCTCCAGACCCTTCTGCGCATCCTCCTTGTCCATCTTGATCCGGGTCTTCTTGTCCGGGATCTTCAGGATCTGGTCGGCGAGGAGACCCGCCTCCCTCTTGGTCAGGCCCATCGCCCGCGCGGACTTGATGAACTCGCCGCGCCCCCGCGAGTAGATGCCGCTGACGGTCTCCCAGCTGGCGCCCGACTCCCGCGCCGACGCCGCCGCCTCGTCGGTCTTCGACGCGAGGTCGTTCAGGGCACCGGCCGCGGCCTGTGCCTTCGGGCTGTTCAAGTCGAGGCGGCCGTTGACCATGTCGAGAGCGCCGGCGTTCTCCTTGGCCGCCTTCGCCGCCGCGTCGATGCTCGCCTCGAACCCGATCATCCCGCCGAGGCCCTGGCGCTGCACATCGTTGAGCGCCTGCAGCGACTGCCGCAACCCGTCCGCCGACGCCTTCTGCGCGGCCAGCGCGGCCTGCGTCTTCTGCGCCTGCGCACCGAACAGGCCCTGGCTCGCGGCGGCCAGCTCCTGCTCGAACGCAGCGTCCTTCAGCGCAGTCTTGTACTCCTTCAGGTTCTTGGTGAACCCGCTGGTGTCCCGGCCGCCCTTGCCGTACGCCTTGGTCAGCTTCTGCAGCGCGGCCGCCGCCAGGTCGGCGTTGCCGTCCCGCACCATGCCGGCCAGGGACTTGTCGACCGCGCCGAGTTCCTCCTTGGCTTCCTTCACGGGTGTGGAGTCCCAGCCGGTCCAGCCGACGAGGAACTGCTGGACCTTGTCGGCGGTGCCCGGGTCGGTGAGCGCCTTCACGTGGCCGTACAGCGCACCCAGGTCGCTGCCGAACAGCTTCGCCGCCTCGCCGGTCACCTTGCCGGTGGAACCCAGCTCACGCAGTGACGTGGTGAGCCGGTCGACGTCCGGCGGCGCGCTCCCGCTGCGCTCGGCCAGCTCGGAGATCGCGAGGATCGCGAGGCCGAGCCCGGTGCCCGCCATGGCGATCTTCGTGGTGCGGCTGAGCGCCAGCACGCTCGCCCGCACCGCAGCCAGGCGGCCGGGCGTGGCGGCCGCCGCCGCGTTCATCGCGACGAGCCCCCCGCCGAATGCGGCGAGGGCGGAGCGGGCGGCGACCAGGCCGAGCGCCGCCGCTTTCGTCAGCTTCAGCGCGATCGCCAGCTGAAGGAAGATCGCGATCGCGCCGGGCGGCACCGCAGATACCAGCCGGGAGATGACGTCGATGGTCTGCAGCAGTCCGACCCCGACGTCGCTGCCACCCTCCAGCACGTTCATCACGGCCGTGCCCACGTTCGTCAGCACGCTCGCCACGGTCGGGCCCTGGGCCCGGGCGAAGTCCATGAAGCGGCGCGCGTTCTGGCCGACCTCGCCGGAGCCCGACGTCCGCATCAGGCCGACCAGCTCGCTGTTGATGTTGCGCAACGTCCGGTTCGAGAAGTTCGTGAACTTGTCGTTCAGGGCGTCGAACCCCGGCGAGGCCACCTGCCCGCCGATGATCGTCATGAAACGGTCGGTCTCGGCCGACGTTCCCTTGACCAGTTCTTTCGTCTTGGGCAGCAGGGCGTTGGCCAGGCCGACGCCCTTGACGAACGGGGCCATCGTGTCGCCTGCCAGCGAGTCCGACCAGGCGCGGGTCTCGTCCTTCAGCACGGACACCGCGGCCGCCGCCTGCCGGGTCTCCGGCGGCATCTTCGCGATCAGCCGCTGGTACTCCAGCTGCGCCGTGACAGCTTCCTGCGAGGAGGCTCCCGACTTGTCGACCGCCTCGCGGTACGCCTTGTGGGCCTCGGAGGCTTCGCTGATCTGCGAGACCTGCGCGATCATCGCCGCGCCCATCACACCGACCGCGACCGCGACGGTCCCGGCCCCGGCGGCGATCGGTGCCAGCGACGCGGCCGCCGGGATCGCGGCCGGCGCCAGCAGCAACGTCGCCTTCTTCAGCTGGTCCATCGCCTTGCCGCCGGCGTCAGTGTCGCGGCGCAGGGCGGCCAGGTCGCGGGAGGCGTTGCGTGAGATCCGGCGCACTGCCCGGTCGCCCTCGATCGACATGACCGTCATGCGGCGGCCGAGCCGCCTGGCCGCATCCCCGATGTCGTCGAAGACGTCGCTCAGTTCGTCGCGGCCGGTCAGCAGGAACGTCATTGAGGGCATCACTCACCGCCTTCCTGCTGGGCCTGGTTGTGGAGGTCGATCCAGGCGGTGAGGTTGTAGAAGTCGCTGACGGTCAGGCCGTCGACGACGTCTGGGGGGTAGTTGAGGAGGTGTCCGAAGAGGGGGAGGTAGGAGTCTCGGGCGCGCTCGATGTCGGGGTCGGGCTCGACGACTCGCCGTTCTCCTCCGCCTCGCCGGGCTCCGGGTCGGGCTGGTCTTTTGGGTCCTTGGCCAGCCGCGCGATCAGCGCTCGCGCGTGCTCCGGGGTCGCGGCCGCGCTGTCGGGGAGTTCGGAGAGGATCTCCGCGACTCGCTCCCTGGTGAGGTCCGGGTCGGTGCCGACCATCGAGAACGCGTTCTCCACGTAGTCGGCGACCTCGCGCTCGGACATGCGGGTGACCATCTCGCTGACCCGGGGGTCGAAGTCGCCGAAGCGCAGCTCTGGCGTCTGCCGCTTCTTGATGACCCACACGATGCCGCGCATCGCGTCCAGATCCTCGCCCTCCAGGCCCTTCTGGATCTCGTCCCACTTCATGTCGACGGTGCGCTGCACGATCGAAGCCTCGGACACGCGGAGGTCCCGCGCGTCGTAGTGCTCCGGCTCGCCGCCGGCCGGGGTGTAGATGACGATCAAGGGGTTGCTCCTATTCGAGTCGGCGGCGCACGTCGTCCGTGACGCGCTCCACCTCGCGCGTGATGCGGCCCTGGTGCGCGCGGATGGTCTTCTCCCAGAACCCGCGCTCCGCGGTCTGCGTAGACCAGCGCTTCTTGTTGCCGAAGACCGGGTGCCGCAGGCGCCCCAGGTCGTTCATCTGATTCACCGCACCGACTGGGATGTCCGGCGGCAGAAGGCCCTTGTCGAGCCAGACCCGGGCGCCGGGGTTCCCGGCGGTCCGCACGCTGAGCCGGATGGCCTGAGCGATGCTCTCCCGGAAGGGCCGCGTGGTGGGCGACGGCCCGCCCCGCTTCCCGGCGCCCCGCCCGCCGGACTGCAGGGGCTGGCGCCGGACCGCGTCCTGCAGATCGCTGCGCAGGGGCTCGGCCGCCCGCCGGATCCGGCGGATGTAGCTGGCCCGGATGTTCTCGTGGCCGGCGGCCCGCAGCTTGCGGGCCAGCTCCAGGAGCTGGCCGGTGCCGGTGATGCGGACGTTCTGCACCATGGGGCGCTCACCTCACAGCGTGACGTCCGTCGAGATGATCTCGATCTTCGGCTGGTTGGTGCCGTCGTAGAGGCTGACGAAGTTGAAGCTGGGCTTGACCACGCCGAAGCCGTCGACGACCGGGGGACCCTCGTCGAGACGGATCGCGGGAAGCGTCAGCCGCCACGTCTCGTAGAACGTCGAGGCGATCAGGGGGCCGACGAACTCCCACACCATGCTGGTCGCGCCGTCGGAGGTGTGGAGGTCGTCGAGGGCGGTCGAGACGTAGTCCGTCTCCAGCGTGCCCGAGATCTTCACCAGGTCGTTCTCGATGGGCTCCTTCTTCAGCCCGGCCTGCCCGGCGTAGAAGCGCTCCACGTCCTGCGGGCGCTCGATCTTGCACGACACCTTGCGGATGCCGTCGAGCGCCGTTTCCGTACCGAAGGTGCCGGTCTTCAGGGACATCTGCCCGAAGTGGAACGGCGTCATGGACGGGTAGCTGGCGGTGGCCAGGGTCTGGCTCTCGTCGGAGTTCTTTCCGTCGAACTCCATGGAGCACGTAAGCATCTCGCCGACCGCGCACGCGAACTCCGCGCTGGTGACCTTGCAGCCCACGAAGGACTTGTCGGTCACGGTGCCGCTGGTCAGCGGCACCCCTTTCTGGATCGTCAGGCTCTTGCCCGCGACCGAGGCGAGGGTGTGGGTCTGCAGGTAGGCGGTCGTCACGCCCTGCTGCACCGGCGTCACGGTCGTGCCCATGAGCGCCTGGTGCGGGATGCCCATGCCCTTGTTCGTGACCTCGAAGTCGACGTTGCCCTGCACCTCCTGGCGGGTCAGGACCCGGCGGGCCGACAGTCCCAGCAGCCGCCCCGCAGCGATACCGGAGCTGAGAGCCGTCGTCTTCTTGAGCGCGAGTGACTCCTTCGAGAACTCGATGAACTTCGTCGGCGCGACGAACGTGCCGTACGTGGTCTCGGCCGCGATGCCGAGCTGGGCGCCGAGACCGGATCCGATCGCCATGGATCAGCCCTCCTGGTTCTGCGGCGTCTTGGCCGCGGTGGTCTTCTTCTTCGTGGCGCCGGGCTCCTCGACGACCTCCCAGTTCGAGGGCTGACACGCGTAGCCCTCGAACCTGGCGTCGGGGACCTCGACGATCTCGTCGGGCTCGACGGTCCGGCCCAGCTCGGGCACGGTGACCTGCTCGGGCCCCAGGTAGCGCACTCGCGCCATGACTGGACTCCTCCTCAGATGCGGGCGTGGCAGGACACCGTGAAGCCCAGGGCTGCCCGAGAGCCCCGGTCGGTGAAGTACTGGCGCAGCGACGCGCGCGTCAGATGCGCCCACAGGACGGTCCCGTTCAAGGTCGGTGCCTCGGGGCTTGCGCCGGTCGCCCGCAGCGCGGTCTCCACGGCACCGAAGATCTCGAAGACGCGGTTCCGTACCGTCGCGAAGCCGTCGTCGCCGGACCAGGCGTCGGCGACGCAAACGATGCTGAAGTCCTCGTCGCGGGTCCGGGCCCCGGCAGCGTTGAAGTTCTGCGCGATCTCGGCGGTGGGGTCTTCACCGCCGGACCAGCCGACGGCGAGGAAGTCGCACGTGGCGATGTCACCGGTCGGCTCCCCGTCGGTGACCAGCACATCCGCCAGCGAACCGGCGGCCTGGAGGATGGTGACCAGTGCGGTGAGGGCTGCGGGCAGGGCCGAGGTCGCCATTCACCCCACCGCCGGCGGGAGTCGGTCGGGTTCGAGCAGCTGCACGGCCCGGTTGGGGATCGCGAAGCCCAGGCCGGGCAGAGGCTCGGTGACGTCGAAGTCCTCGGTGCCGCGCTGCGGCCGCCCCGGGCCCTGCCGGGTGCGCCACAGATGCTGGAGGATGATCCGCGCGGCCGACGTGATGTTGTCGCCCACGACCAGCCGCCCGACCCGGTACGTGAAGTCCAGCGGCCCCGACAGCAGGCCCCCGGCCACGGCTTCGACCACACCCGTCTCCAGGTCCAGATCCAGGTCATCGACTTCGTAGGAGACCCCGCCCGGCCGTGGCGACGTCGCCGACACCAGCTCCAGGCAGGGAGTGAGCGCGAGCGCCACGGAGCGGGCGCTGGTGAACCGCGCCCGTTCCGTGACGGTCCGGGGGACGACCGGGCCCACGAACATCTCCACGGCCCGGGTGCACGCCCCGATCCACGACCGGATCTCCTCGTCGTCGGCCGTGTCGGTCTTCTTCAGGTGCCGGCGGCCGTCGGCCAGCGACATGATCGCGGGCGGGGCCGCCTCGCGGACGTCGAACATGTCCGTGTAGGCGTGGGCCGGGCCGGTGAACACCCACCGGACGGTGTGCCGTCCGGCCTGCACCGTGACGTAGTCGGCCTGGTACCGGCCGTCGGTGGCGGTCTCCGCTGCTGCTGGGCTGGCGGTGGTGCCGTCGGGCAGCGTCACGGTCACCGCCGCGGTGGTGGCCGTGACGCGCGTGCCGGCCGGGTCGAGGCAGTCGGCGGTCAGGCGCACTGTGGCGCCGAGGTCGAACGGCACGCGGACCTCCTACGCGGTGGTGGCGTCGCCGAGGATGCCCTTGCGCTTCTGCCCTGCGGCCTCGGCGGCCAGGACGCGAGCGCGCTCCTCCTCGTCGGCGTCCCTCAGATAGGCGAGCACCTCGGGCGCCTTGTGCTCGCCCGGGTCGAACGGCTTCGGGCCGTCCTCGGCCTGGCGGGCCGTCTGCTCGGGCGGGGTGAGGGTCCGCTTCTCGCCGGGCTCGCTGGTGGCCTGCTCGGCTGGCCGGAGTGCTGCGGCCGTCGCTTGCCCGGTGCTGGCCGTCGGCTCGGCGAACAGGTGCTTGTGGGTCTTGAGGATCGGGTGCTTGTCGTCGACCAGCTGGCCGACGGCGAACGCCACGGGGGCGCCGTCGCGCCAGATGGTGAACGACTCGGTGCAGCGCTTCACGTGTGGCTCCTCAGCTGTGCGCGATCGGGGCGCGGCGCGGGAACGCGCGCACGATGACGGCACCGAACGTGCCGCCCGTGGTGGCGCCGGACGTGGTCACCGAGGCGCGCAGGTAGCGCTTCGAGCCCTTGTAGCCCAGCTCGAACAGGGTGTCGTCGTCGGCCGCGACGACGGTCGGCGCGGAGCCCTGCAGGTCTGCGGCGGCGACGGTGCCCCACGCGGAGTTGTCGTCGGACTCCTGCAGGATGATCGCGTGCGAGCCGTCGGTGATCGTGCCCGTCTGCACGACGAGCATCGCCGAGCGGGACGCGTCCTTGTTCTCGTGCAGGTCCACGGTGGTGCCGTTGACCGTGCCGTTCGTGCGCAGCGCGATGGCCAGCGTCGCCTTGGCCCGCGCCACGTTGTAGAGGCTCTGCCTCATGGTGACTTCCTCTCGGGGAACGCCGACGGCCGGGAAACCGTGGTGGCTTCCCGGCCGTCGAGCGGGCTGGGTCAGGTGACGTTGAGCATCCGGAACGCGCCGTCGTTCACCGAGTCGGCGCCGACCCGGTACCAGGCGTACCAGCCGCGCTGACCGGTCGGCCGGCGGTTGGCGCCCACCAGGTGCGGCAGGAACTCGATGCTCATGCCGATGCGGTCGGCGATGACGTAGTTGTCGAAGTCGCCGTACACCATGACGTAGTTCTCCGCCGCAGCGGTGACCACGCCGTCCATGTCCTCCGACTCCAGGGCCTTGCGGCCCAGGAGCATCGGCGGGACGTCGGCGCCGATCCTCTCCCACAGGTTCGTGCCACCCGAGGAGTCGAACTGGCGGACCGCGTTGTAGATACCGCGGTTCGCCAGCCACGCCGCGTTCGGCCGGTACCGGCCCGGCAGCGCGGTGTCCACCTTGTACACGTCGCCGGAGGCGAAGGTGTCCGTGGTCGTCGAGGTGACGATCGACGAGGTGCCGGTGAGCGCGGTGACGATGCCCGTCGGCTGGCCGGAGCCGGAGCCGGTGGCGAGCGCCGCGGCCTCCAGGGTGTCCTTGCCGAAGGCGAGCAGCCGCCCGACCTCGGTGGTGACGTTCTCGGCGTCGTCCATCGCCTCGATGGAGATGGGCACGAAGCCGTCCGCCTTGTAGACGGGCACCGTCGGCTGCGCGAGGGTCGGCGCGTTGTCGCTCGCCTCCGAAGCCTCGGCCGCCCACCGCCAGGACACGGACCCGGAGCTGACGCCGTTCCAGATGTCACCGGTGGCCACAACCTGCCGAGCCACCTGACGGATCTGGTTGATCGACCCGTTCGCCGTGATGATGATCGTCGGGTCGAGCTGGAAGGGCACCAGGTAGCCGCCCGCGCTGTCCGTGAGGGACATCGCGCGCTCCAGGGCCTGCTGCTCCTCCGGGGTCACCATGTGACCCTTGCCGCGGGCCAGCTTGGACCAGGCGCGCATGTACTCCGGCGAGGACGTCGCCAGGCACATCCGGGAGATGGTGCCCCGCTTGTCGTCCCACGCCTCGATGATGTCCGTGGCCGCGGACCTGATGCGGTCGTTGGCGCCGGCCATCTTCTCCACCGCGCACAGCGCGCGGGCCCTCAGCTCCTGCCCGAGGTCTTCGGGGGAGCGGTTGAAGGTCCGCATCTCGCCGAGGTCCCACGGGTTGCGGAACCGTCGATCCTCGACGCTGTCGGGGTTCAGGACCGGGTCGAGGTCGTAGGACCCGCCCCGCCCGGTCGGCGTGCCGCGCTCGATGCCCAGGGCGGGCGGGGTCCGGTCGGTGGCCTGCGTCGCGGCACGGACGCGCTCCAGGGCGCTGCGGCGCTCCAGCTGGCGACGGTGGTCGTCGACCTCGGCGAACTCCGTGGTCAGCTCGTCGAAGTCGCGCTCGTCCTCGGCGGTCAGGTTGTCGCGCTGTTCCAGCTCTTCGAGCCGGGCGCGGATCTCTCGCAGGCGGATGACCGCCTGGCCGTGGGAAAGCTGAAGCTGAGGCATCAGCCGGTCTCCTTCTGGGTGTCGATGGACGCCAGGACGTCATCCATCAGGCCGCCGATCTCGGCGAGCTGGGGACGCATGCGTGCTGTGCGCTCGGATGGCGACGGGTGCCCATCGGCGGGCGGCGCGTCAGTCGTACTAGGGGTCGGCGGGTGCCCGGGAGTGGGCGGCGCGCCAGCGGATCGTTCAGGGGCCGGGTGCCCGGGGGCGGACGGCGCGGCTGGCTGGGTCGGGCGCTGGCCGGACGGCAGGACCGGGAGGCCCGGCCGTTGGTAGAGCAGCGCGGTGGCGACCTCGCGGCGAAGCTCCGGGTCGTCCGGGACGGACGGCGCGGCAGCGTCGCGGGCGAGGGAGTGGCGGATGCGGCGGGTCATCTCGTCGTCGAGCGCCAGGCCGTCGGCGACGGTCCGGGCCCGCACCGACACGCTGGTGCCCGCGTAGGCCGGGAAGACCACGGGCCCGAGTTCGCGGCACTTCAGCTCGATCAGCTCGCGCTGCAGGGGCCCTCGGTCGCCCGGCATCCACAGCAGGTCGTAGACCTCCTCTGGCTTGACGAGCTTGCCATTGACGTCACGCCACTCCTCGCGGACGACGTCGAAGCGGAAGCTCATGCCGTTCACCGACTTCTCGGCGATCGCGTCGCGGACCGGCTGCATCAGCCAGTTGTCGGTGATGCGGCCCTCGACGTAGAGGCCCTGGTCGTCCTCGCGCAGGTCCGCGATGGACCCGATCGGGATCGACCCGATCAGCGGGTGCCGGCCGTGGTCAAACTGCATGACCGGGGTCTGCTCGCGGATCGTCTTCTTGAAGGCACCCTTGCGGATGGTCTCGGTGAACGTGCCTTCCCACGAGTTGATCTCGGTGGGCTGGCCGAAGAGAGCCGCGTACCCGGTCAGGGTCCGCCCGTCGCCCTCCTCGTCACCGTCGGCGCGCACCAGCTGGAACGGCGCCGACCTCTCCAGATCACGCGTCACGGCGGACAGGACGGGCATCACGGGCCCCCTTCGGTCGGAGCGGGCGGTTCGGGTGCATCGAGCGAGCCGGGCTTCTGCAGCTGCACGGAGAACAGCCCGGTGTGGACCAGCAGCGACCAGTCCGAGGACCGCACGGCGGCCACCGCCGACTCCGGCGTGTACCCGGAGTCGACGAGCGTGCGGATCGTGCGGGATTCCAGGCCCTGGATCTCGGCGGCGTCCCGGGCGTCCTCCCGCAGGAACGGCACGCCGCGGGCGTCGTACCAGAGGCGGACCCGGCCGGAAGTGCTTCCGCCGGGCGGGGTGACGAGCGGGGCGAAGGAGCCGGCGGCGTTCTGCCACAGCGGGTGGATCGTGCCGTCGGCGAACCGGCGGCGGGCCTGCCCGTAGTTCGAATAGGTGGCGGCCTTCAGCCCTTCGGACAGGCCCACGATGATCGGCGGCACCCCGCCCGCCGACGCGATGCGGGTCTCGCCGGCGCCCTGGACGCTGCTGAAGTCCATCTGCTGGAAGTCGGAGCCGACCACGGTCACGTCGGCACCGCCGCCCAGGTACAGCGTCTTGTAGGCGTTCTCCACGCCGCGGTGGCCGGACTCCATCTTGGCCTTGAACTTGGCGAACGCCTCCGGGGTGACCTCGCGCGCGAGCCTCACCACCAGGTTCGGGGTGGCCGCGTTCTCGAAGTACTGCCTCTTGTGGCGGGCCATCAGGTTGTCGTTCTGCACCTCGCGGATCACCGGGGTCAGCCACGACATGCCGCGGAAAGTGGCCAGCGGGTCCGGGGTGGGCGCGAAGTGCGCCACCTCCTCCGGCCACAGGAACACCGGCTCACAGCCGGGCTCCTGGTACCAGTAGCCGTACCGCCGCCACCCCAGATCACCGCCGTGAGGGTGCCGGCGCCGCTCCAGGACGATCTGCACCCAGTCGGGGCGCATCCGCACGGCCTCGTCGCCCTGCCGCGTCCAGTAGCTGTTACCCGCCAGGTCCGCATCCTGCAGCACCCGGTTCAGCAGATCCTGCGTCGTCCCGCCCGGCCAGGGCGTCTCCAGCAGCCGCAGCTCGGACGTGCCGAACATCTCCGACGGCGTCCCGTTGTTCATCCGCTGCCAGGTGAACCGCGGCGCCGAGAACACCGACATGCGGGCCACCATGCACGCCCAGATCACCGGGTTCGTCGCGAACAGCTGCGCGTAGCCCGGAAGGTCAGTCGGCGCCCGCTCGGCGGCCTGCCCGGGCTGCGTCTGCGTGATCCCCAGCGCGGAGAATCCGCCGTAGCCCAGCGACTGCTGCAGGGCGGCCGCGTAGTCCTCGATGCTCGTGATGTCCCGGGACGCCGACCGGGAGCGCCGGGAGCGCTGCCACAGACTCGTCACGGGCCGCCCCCGCCCGTATCAGCCAGGAGCAGGCAGTACGTCACCAGCAGCACACCGCCCACCACCAGGCCCACCGCCAGGCCCAGCCCCAGACCCGCGCCGGAGGCCGCCATGGCGCCGCCCGTCAGCACACCCGCCCGCGCGCGAGCCGCGCGCGTCAGCCGAACTCGGCCCACGGTTCCACCTCCTCCTCCGGCTCCTCGATCTCCACGAACAGGCCCCAGCGGGCCTCCGTGACGCCGACCAGCGGCGTGATGTCCACGCCCACGCCCTTGCGAGCCCACGCCCACGCCTCGCCCAACTCCCGCTTCCGGGCGCCCGCCAGAGCCGTCGCCAGCGGCGCCTGGTCGAGGTGCGAGATACGGGCGGCCGCCACCGCGTCGTAGAACTGGCCGGTGGCCTGCACGACGTCCCGCGTCTTCATCTGCACGACCGGCACGAGCAGCTGCGGCTCCTCGTCCTCGGCGACCTCCGCATCCGGGTCGACCTTCAGCGCCTCGGTCACCTCGGCGATGAGCGAGCCGGCCGGACTGCCCGGGTCGATGACCACGCACCGCGGACCGTGCCGCTCAGCCAGCTCCCGCAGCCGCTCGGCCACCCACCCGGTGCCCGGCCGGTTGTCGACGACCTCCACATGCACCCCGCCGCCGCACCGGCCGGCCACGCAGATCGACGCGTGCGACCGCTCCGGAGTCACGTCGACCGCGAAGGCCACCGGATCGTCCGGCTGGCTCTCCTCGTCCGCCAGCGCCTCCCACACGTCCCTGCCGATGACCTGCCAGGCGTCCTCTTCATCCGACGGGTACTCGCCCACACCGAGCCGCTCCCGTGCGTAGCCGTCCGCGCTGAGGGTGGCCCGCTCGTTGGCCACCTTCGCCAGCGACAGCCGGTAGCCGACCGCCGGGTTGGACTTGAGCACCGCCGCATCGGAGCCCGCGTCGTCATGCGCCGTGCAGTCCTTCGGGCACTCCTTCACGTGCAGGTCCGCCGACCACTCCATGTACGCCAGCGACGGGTCCGGAACACCGCCCTCGATCGCCTTCAGCGCCCGCCGGCGCAGACGGGCCAGCTGGACGGAGGGCGCGCCGATGCCCGCGCTGCCGAGGTACCAGATCTGCGGGTCGTCGATGGCGGCCATCGTGGGCAGCAGCGCGTCCATCTCGTTGTCCCCGAGGATCATGTCCTCGTCGAGCATGTTGCTGTGGCCGCTGAACCCCCGCCCGGACCCCTTGGAGCGGGCGATGAAGCGGAGCATCGCGCCGTCGTGCAGCTCGATCCATTCCTCACCCACGGTCTGCCGGTACTGCTTCACGCGTTTATGCAGGTCAGGGCATCCCCTGATGAGACGCTCGATCCGGCGGAACGCGTTCTTCGCGGTCTTGAACTCGTGCGCGGAGTGGAGGATCAGCTCCTCACCGCCGATGAACAGGCCCCACAGCTCCCGGGCCTCGATGATCCCGCCCTTGCCGTTCTGGCGAGGGACGTTGACCGCGACCTCGAACGCCGCCCACGACCCGTCGGCCTTCTCCGCCATCCCGACCCGCAGCACATGCTGCTGCCACGGGTCCAGCTTCAGCCCGGCCTTCCGCGCCAGGTCGATCGCCTCCTGACCGGCCGTCGACACCGACGGCGGCGCGATCTGGATCGGCGGCTCCTGCCAGCCGAGAATCACCCCGTCAGCCGCTGGCCTGCTCACGGGCGGCTGCCCGGCGCTTCGCTCGCTGCTCAGCAATGTCATCGACCGCGTCCCCCTTCGACTGCACGGGCGCGAGCTTGCGCAGGTCGGACATCACGGCCCGTAGCTCACGCGCCGCGACCGCCTTCGCAGTCGGGGCATCGGACTCGTCGACCGACTGAGCGAGGCTGGAGGCGAGTTCGGCCAAGCCTGGCGACACCGGCTCGACGCCAAGCTGTTCGATCTCCGCATTGACCGCGTCACTCACCGCACCCATCACCGCCCCCTCAGCCGATCAAGGCGAGCTGCTGCGAACCCCGGTTGCACTTCGCGCTGTTACAGCCCCAGTGCGCCAGCTGCACGTTCGCCCGCGAGTCATCCCCGCCCTCGGACACCGGCATGAGGTGATCGATCGTCGGCGACTTCGGATGCGGCGCCTTCCACTTCATCGACACCCGCCGACCGCACAGCCCACACCGGCCGCCGTCGCGCGCAGCTATCTCCGCCAGCGTGTACGGCTCTGACACCCCACCACGCTTCGCAGCCCTCCGGCGGCGATTCTTCGCCTGCCAGTACAGGCGCTGCCGCTCGCGCGCCTCAGGCGAGAGCCCGCCACGCGGACCGGAACCCGGCTTGTGGGAGGCCGCGCAGAGCCGCGAGCACCACCGCTGCGTCGGCCGCAGCTGCCGGTACGGGCTACCGCATGCGTCGCAGGCTGCGAGCGGACGCCGAGCCTTACGCTCGGCGTAGGTGCGGGTGTCTGGCTTCCTGGCCATGGCGTCTCCCGGGAATGCGGAAGGCCCGAGCCGGGAGACTCGGGCCTTCCTTCCCACCGTGATCAAGCGGCGGGCGCTAATTGGGCTGAACCGCGAAGCGACGAATTAGCCGCGATCACACACGGTGACGTTACTCAGGGTGATGATTGCTAAGTCGGTCGAACTGAGTTCGCGTGAATAGATCTTGAAAAAAGGCCGCGCAAAAAACAGAGCGAGAAGGGCGTTTGGGTCGCCCGGACCTGCGGATTTCACGATGGACTCGGGCCCCCCTCCCTCCAGGTCCGAGCGCCCGCCGAGCGCCCTGTCACCTGCCCGGACGTAGGCCCATCACCCTGTGCAATGTCGTCCGTCGGCTGCTCCGCGCCCCTTCGGTGAGGGACTCGCCGGGCGTCCGGGGTGCAGTCGGCCGCCGCCATCGGGTGTCAGGTCACCAGGTGCGTGACGCCTGTTTCGTGACTTTGTGTTGGCTGCGCTGCTTGGCCCGCTGTGCGTACCAGCGCGTCGCCACAGCCTGTAGTCCTGGCGCGCGCATGTCCTTGACCCGCTGCATCACCACGTCCTTGCCCGGGTCCACGGCGACCACCTCGGCCCCGTGCCGCCGGTAGCGGGCCAGCCACTTGGGGCTGGGCATGGTGTGGATCAGGTAGACGTCGACGTCGTCGAGGTGCTTGACGGCCTCGTCGATGGCGGCGTAGCGGGCGCGGTGGGCGACCTTCATGGCGATGGGGTGCTGGGACCAGGCGGGTGCTCCGGGGCCCATGAGGGCTTGGGTGATGCGGTCGAGGTCGATGACGATGTCGCTGGGCCGGGCGCGCGCTTCGATCCACGAGGACTTGCCTGCGGCTGGCGGGCCGGTCACGACGTAGAGCATGGCTTGATCCACCCTGAGTCATCGAGGATGCGGCCGTGCTTGTCGCGGGGCTCAGGCCATCCGGGAGCGACAGGGCCAGCCAGGTTCGCTGCGAGCCGTCGGGTCCGTCGGGCACCGCATCTGCACTCGTAGTAGGCGTAGATGCCGTGCGTCCGCCAGCGTGAGTCTCGGTGGATCCAGTGCGGCAGACGCATGGTCACCATCTCCGTGATGCGCGGACGGGCTGCCGCTTGTGGTCGGTGCGGTTGCCGCGTGCCGAGTTGCAGCGGCGGTGTGCGCTGCGGGCGTTGGCGGGATCGAGGAGGTCACCGCCGCGGCTGAGGGGGACGGCGTGGTCGAGGGTGAAGGCGTCTCGGTGGCGGCCTGCGAGGGGGCCGGTGATGTCGTAGCGGATGGGCTTGCCGCACCACCAGCAGGGCAGGCCGAGGGCTCGCTGTGCGGCGCAGAGGCGGCGGTAGGGGCGCCCGTTGCGGGGGTTGCCGGCCACGGGCGCCACCTCCTACGCGTCGTCGCCGAGGACTTCGCGGCGGGCGGCGAGGGCCTTGCGGTTGAGGGCGCCGGTCATCCGGAAGAGGGCGATGGTGAGGGCGAGGAAGCCGGCGCCGAGCAGGATCAGGGTGATGGTGCTGACGATGTCGATGTCTTGGGTGGCGGTGGCGATCATCAGGAGGATGAAGTTGCCGCAGGCCCAGGCGAACCAGATGCGGAGCTTCTCGACGCGGACGGCGCTCTGGATGTCTCTGTAGTTGCTCATGCTCTCCCCAAGGACGTATGCCGAGGAGGGCATGATGCCGTCCGGCGGCGACCGCCGTGGGCGTTATATCCGTCCTGTGACACCGCGTTGACGCTCCTCGGCGGCGAGGAGGATCCGTGTGAGGCGGGCCCGCTCGCGGACGGTGTCGGGGAGGTCGAGCGGGGGCGTCGCGCACGTCCCTTTCAGGCAGGTGCCGTGCCCGTCGGAGACGAGGTGGACGTGGCGGCCTTGCCGGGCGAGTTGGTGGGCGGCTTCGGCGGCGCTGCGGGGCGCCTCAGACCGAGTGGGCATCGCGGAGGCTCCTGCCTGTCAGCGGGCGCGGCGTATCGGTGTGCGGCCCTTGCCTTTCCTGAACACCCACAGGGCCAGTCGTGCACGTGACCGCACCGTTCGGAAGCGTCGTTCCGTGAGCCCGAAGACGCCGAAGACGTAGACGGCGATGTCTGCGTAGTCCATTTCGTGATGATGCTCGGCCAGCGCGTCCACGAAGGATGTGACGTCCCGGCCTGCCTTGCTGCGCCCTTCCAGCCGTGCCTGCGCTTCGGCTTCGGCGCCAGCCGTCCACCATCTGTACTCCGGGCTGCCGCGCTTCGGGATCTCCATGGCGCCTCCGTTGGGTGGGCGGCGACGCGGTCGGGCTGCCCCTCGCCCGGGCCCTTCCGCGCCGCCGCCGGGCACGACGAAGCCCCCAGGGTTCAGGTCACCTGGGGGCTCGTCGTGTGTCTGTGTGGGGCCCGTGTGCGGGCATGGCTGTACGCGGAAAGCGTGACAGGCGGCTGACCTGCGGTCAAGCGGACTTGATCAGAGGCTGTTTGGCGCGGCGTTCGAGGACGAGGGCGGTGACGTCGTCGACGGCGTACCAGGGTTGTCCGACGGTGCCGCCGGACCGCTTCAGTCGGCCTCGGCGGACGAGCTGGCGGACGCCGCCGAGGGTGATGCCGAGCTGTCGGGCGGTCTGGTGGGCGGTGAGGTGGCCGGGCCGGATGATCTGCGACTCCATGCATCCAGTGTCCCGTTACGGCCGCCACTCCTCGCGGTATCCAGGCCGGTCCGCGTACGGCAGGGCGAGCAGGCGCAGCACGGACTCGGGCACGTCCAGCTCGGGCGCCTCGCGGTCGTAGTTCTCGTAGGCGGCGATGATGCGGCGCTTCGCGTCAATCTCGCACAGGACACGCGCCGGATCATGCGCCGCGATGAAGTCGGCGTCGGCGCGGCCCTGGTCGCTGTCCTCGACTTCGACCCCGGCGCCGGGCCGACTGAAGCTGACGGCCCACCCGTACTCGCCGATACCGGACTGCTCCCACGGGCCTGGCGTCGCTACCCGAGCGATCCGTTCGTCCTCGTCGAGCTGCTGCCCGAGCCACTGCACCATGTCGTCCATGGGGTCATCCTCTCGTAGCGATGTCGCGGGCGGCCCCTCTTCGGAAGACGGATTCGGGGCCGATTCGGCGGCCGGGCGGGAGGCCCCGAAACTCGAAACTTCGCAGGTGGGCGCCGATATCGGGGCCGAAACCGGTTTCGGACCAAGGTGAAACCGCAGCCTTGATCCGAAACCGGTCTGAGGGCCTCTACTCGCCGTCCTCGGCAGCCGGGATGTCCTCCCTGCGGAGGCCCTTGGCGCCGCCGCAGCACTCCCGGATGGTGAGCTGACGGGTGGACACCTTGAACGGCTTCAGGGCCGCCGAGAGCGCGGTGGAGGCCCCGGCGGCGTCCATCTCCGTCCACGGCCGGTAGAGGTCGGGCCGGTAGGCGGCGAGGGCTTCGACGAGCCGGTGGGAGTGCACTGACTCGACGCCGTCGGGCCAGATGGCGCGGACGTGGTCGACGACCGTCTCGACGTCCAGCTCCTCGACGGTCGCGCCGACGGACTGCCCGGACAGGGTGCCGGCGGCCGTCCGCAGCGCCAGAGCCCGCTTCCCGATCTCCTCGGCCTCGGTCTGCTTGATGAACGCGGCCCGGACGGTGATCCCTTCGCGGCCTCGGGCGAGGATGCCGGTGCCCTGCTCGTCGACGGAGATGTCGGTGGCCCTGAGGCCGCGGTCGTAGGCGCCGGTGCCCAGCACGTTGTTGTTGGCGCGCCAGTCCATGACGGCGAGGCACAGGCGGGTGCCGACCGAGCTGGAGACGGAAGACGGCAGCGACGGGGCGTCGGGGTTCTGGGTGAGGAGGATGAGGATGATGCCGTAGGCGCGGCCCTTCTTGATCAGGCGCGTGGCGAGGGCGGCGGCCTCCTCCTTGTACTCGGCGTGGGTGAACAGCTCCTGCACCTCGTCGATGACGATGACGCGCGGGCCGAGGTCCTGCTCGGGGTACTTCTCGGCGAGCGCGCGGGTGACCTTGCGGCCCTCGGGGACCTCCGATGCGGGCAGGCTCTTGATGAACTTCGCGCGACGCTGGTACTCGGCGATCCCCGACCGCATCCCGGCGAGACCGGCCTCCAGGTCCTCGTCTTCGTCGCCGGAGACGTACCGGTGGCAGATCGGCTTGACGGAGTCGAGGTCACCCGAGCCCTTCAGCTCGTAGATCCACAGTTCGGCGGTGGGGTCGAGGGCGACGCCGAGGACGATGGCGAGGGCGCAGGAGGTCTTGCCGGAGCCGGGGATGCCTCCGACCAGCAGGTTCGAGTACATGAGAGTGATCTCGACGAGGTTGCCGCGCGGGTCGAAGCCGTAGGGCAGGGGCTGGTAGACGTCGGCCTGGCCCTCCTTCATGAGGGGCCACAGCTTCCGGCCGGCCTTCGCAGGGTCGCGCTGGGCGACCCACAGGACGAGGCGGCCGGGGTGGGCGGTGCGGTCCGCCTCGGGCCACACGGTGGAGATGGGCCGGCGCATGGCGGCGGCGAGGGCGGACCGCTTCTCCAGCACCGCGGTGGCCTCAACGCCCGGGGGCAGGTCGACTTCGGCGCGCCAGCCGGGGCCGTCGCGCATGACCTCGGAGGCGAACTCGACGCCCTTGCGGCCCTTCTTGCCCTCGATGCCGATCGCGGCGAGCGCGTCGAAGACCTCGGTGGAGTCGAGGCGCCGCATCACGTTGGTGGCGACGTAGCGGGTGATCAGGGGCCTGTCGCCTTTCTTCCCGGCAACGCCGACGAGCGCGGCCGCGGCGACGGCTGCGCTGATCGTCCAGCCGGGCACGAGGAAGGCGCTGACCAGGCTGGTGATGGATGTGGTGGTGGCGACGGCGAGGGAGGCGATGCGGCGCGGGCGGACGCGGCGGGAGTGCTCGCGCGAGAGGGCGAGCCACGCCTCGACGTCGGCGGCCGCGGCGGCCTTGGCCTCGACGGGGCGGGCTTCGGTGTCGGCGACCCAGCGGCCCCACCGGATGACGAGGCGGCCGGCACCGCGGGGGGCGCGGAGCAGCAGGCGGGCTAGGTAGACGGGGGCGCGGAGGGTGTGGAAGGCGGCAACGTGCCCGTAGTAGCTGGCGGTCCAGCGGGCGGCGTTGGCGAACGCGTCCAGGCGGCGGAGGAAGGTGGGGACGACGGGCGGGGCCTCGGCGAGGTACGCCTGCCGTTCGGCGAGCCACGTGCCCTCCGGGGCCTGCTCGGCGGGCGGGTCGACGGGGCGGGGTTCGGCGTCGTGGATGACGTCGATGATGGTCTCGGTGAGGGGGTCCGGGGTGTCGGCGGGTGCTTCCTTGTGGAGGCGGACGACGTTGCTCATGCTGGGGCTTCCTGCCTCTTACTGGGGTGGGAGGCCCGGGGGCGGCTCGCCGGCCTGGACAGTTGGACGGCCGTCCCCGGGGCGTGGCTACTTCTTGTTCTTGCGGCGGAGCGCCTGGCGCTCGATGCGCTCGACGCGGGCCTGCAGGTCGGAGATGTCGACGCCGTCCCCGCCCGCTCCGCGCTTGGCCATACGGGCGGTCAGGGCGATGACGCGGAGCTTCTCGCTGGTGGTGAAGTCCGCGAACCTGATGTCGGGGTTGTCGGCCATGTTCAGGCCTCCGTCTCGGGCAGGGCGGCGGCGATGGCGGCGTGGGAGCGGGCGATGTCGGCCCACAGGGCGCCGACGGCGGCCAGGGGCGCGGCCTTGTTGTGGTTGTGGAAGTCGTGGGCGGCGTCCTCGGCTTCGCGGGCGAGTCCGGCCGCCCTGGTGGTGGCGGCGTCGGCCATGGCCAGTCGCTGTTCACGGTTCACGGTGTCCTCCTCGGACGGGCCGGGCTGTCCGGCCCCACCGCACCCCCGGGATCACTTTCGAGGCGCCGCGAAAGTGATCACCGGAGGACGGACGGGCAGGTCAGCGGGCCTTGTTGAAGTCGGCCCACATCGAGCGCAGGACGAGCGCAAGCAGCGCCACCGAGACGGCTCCGACCGCAACGGCGACGGCGAACAGCGAGGCGACCAGGCCGCCGGCGACGACCACCCCGCCGATCACGAGCCACTTCCTCGCGTCGAACTCCGGGCGCGCCTGGTGCTGGCACTGCTGCTGCGGCTGGTGGATCTGCTGGGCGGCGATGACGGCCGCGATCGCGCGCACCAGCTCGGTGTTGTCGGCGGCCTCCACCGCGTCCTGGGCGGCCTTCTCCAGGTCGCTCATGCCGTCCACCCCCTGATGCGGCGGGTGATGCGCGGCCAGGCGATGACCCCGGCGGCGAACGCCAGGACGACCGGCTGAGACGCGACCGCGACGGCCACGGCGAGGACGACGGAGGCGAGGGACGGGTAGGTGACGAGGAGCCCGAGGAGAGCGCCGAAGACGATGCGCATCATGCGTATCCGCCCTCCATCGGCTTGGCCGGGACTTCCGGCTGGGGCTTCTTCGCGGCCCGCGAGAGGGCGGTGCGGACGTAGGGCTCGGTGACGACGAGGCGCCGGTTGAGGGCGACGCGTTCGGCGATCTCGCGGGCGGATGCGTCCGGGCCCAGAGAGGATGCGGCCTCGACGACGGCCGCCTCCATAGTGACCGGCTCCAGGGCGGCGACAGGGTCACTGACCTGCTGATGCGCGGGCGTATCAGGCCGGTCCACTTCGTATTCGTCGGGCCGGTGGCCGAGGACGACGGCGACCTGCACGGCGTCGACGACGACCCCGTAGGAGACGAGGAGGGAGGCCAGCTCGGGCGGGGGCGCATCAGGGTGCGCATCCGCTGCGATCCGGATCACCTCGGCGGGGTCCATCTCGGCGAACTTCTCCCGCAGTACGGCCTGCGCCGACCGGGTCGGGGCGGGACTGGCCTCCTTCTGGGAGGGCTGTCCGCCGTACATGGTGGCGAGGGCCGCATCAGCTCCCTCGCGGACGCGGACGCGCTGGACGTCGACCAGGCCGGCGCCGAGTTCGGTGTCGCCGACGCCGACGTACTTCGCCAGCTGCCAGTACCGGCGGACGGCGAGCTTGCGCCGGAACTGGCCGGGGTGCCCGTCGGCGACGGCGCGCTGGAAGGCCAGTTGCCGGGCGGCGTCGGCGTTGCGGCGCATCACCTCGGCGTCGACGCCGGTGCGGTAGACGACGATGCTGCGGGCAATGAACCCGAGGCCCTCGGCGGCGCCGGACATGGCGAGCGGGGTGACCGCGTACACGGCGGCTTCGCGGACGTCGGTGGCGATGGTGATGCCGATGCCGCTGGCGGACAGCGGGGCGAGCCACATCCCGCCGCGGACGACGGCAGGGGAGGGCTGGCCGAGCATGGTCCGGCCGAGCATCACCATCGCGAGGATGAGGGTGAGGCCTTCACCGGCGGCGACGACACCGGCCGCGGTGGCCTGGCGGTGGAATTCGGCGACGGCGTTGGAGTAGGTGCCCCAGGCGCCGAACGCGCCGACGACGACCATCAGGCCGGCGGCCGTGCCGAGCACTCCGGCCTGCCCCTTGGTGAGTTCGCGGGTGGTCACCGGTCACCTCCGGCGAGGATCACCGTGAGCTGGTCGGCGAGATCGCGCAGCCGGTCGGCGTAGCCGTCGAGGGCTGCGGCGAGGCTGTACAGGCTGACGGGGTCCAGGGTCCGGCCGGGCGGGTACATCGAGACACCGACCGTCCGGCCGCCGAGGCCCGGGGTGACGAGCGTCGCGAACGGGGACTGTGCGAGGCCCGCGCTGATGACCTCCTCGCCGAGGAAGTCGAAGCGGACGTCCGGGCCCTTGTGGAGGATGTCGGCGCGGTGGGTGTCGGGCCGGTGGTCGTGGTGGCCGACGCACCAGGCCGGGCAGGTCAGGGTGACCGGGCCGTGGTCGAGGGTGGGCAGCGTGATCAGACGGGGCGCGGTGCTCACTGGCCTTCCTCCCGGGCGCGCTCGTCGGCGAGGAACGCGGCGACGGCGGGGAAGGCGCGGTCGACGGAGGCGCAGGCGGCCCTCTCGGCGGCCTCGGTCTCCTCGGCGCGGAGCCTGCCGCGGAGGAAGTCCGCGTTCCAGCCGATACCGTCCGGGTCCTCCTCCAAGGCGCCCTTGAGGGTGGCGCGGACCCAGTCGGCCCGGGTCTCCATCCGGCGGGCGTGCTCGGGGGTGTCGTGGGGGAGGGTGACGGCTTCGAGGACGGCTTCCAGCAGGTTGCGGAGGTCGCGGGCGTCGCCCGGGTTCTGCGTGGGGGTGGACGGGGAACTTGCGGGCGCGTCGGGGCGCACGGAAAGATCGGCCATAGCCGACTCCTTGTCTTGAGCGTGGAGTTCGGTCAGGCCCTCGTTCGGTGTTCGTAGCACCGGCGGGGGCCGCTTCAGTTGTGGTGACAGGACCGCCGGGGCGGGTGTCATGACACCTACGTTAGACCCTGGTGTCATGACACCGCAAGGGCTAACCTCGGGGTGTCATGACGAGAGTGGAGAGCTGATGCCGAACGTCGAGAAGACGCCCCGCCAGACGGTCCGCGTAGAGAAGGAACTGTGGGAGAAGGCGGGCCAGGCGGTCGGGCCCCGCAACCGCGGCGAGTCCATCCGCTCGTTTCTCCGCTGGCTCACGCATGAGACGGACGAGCTTCCCACACGCCCCGAGCCGCCGAAGTAGTCGCGCTCGGCTGGAGAGAATGCAGCTCCAACCAGGACTCGGGCGGGTACTCGCACCCGCACCACCGGCACTCCACCTTCGCCGTGCCCGCCGGCACCCGCAGCACCGCACCACACACGACACCGTCCTCGTACACGGCCGGACAGTTCCCCAGCCGCAACGACCGCTCCGGCGGGTTGACGATGGAGATGCCGTCCCGCTCCAGGCCGCGGATCTCCTCCGCGAACGCGCCCGCCATCGGCCAGCTCGCCGCGATCCAGTCGAGGTTCATGGACAGGGCCCGGGCAGCGACGGCGATCCGCCGCTCCACGGTGCCCTCGATGGCGGGCTCGCCCCAACCGCGGTCGGCCTGCATGGCCGAGCGCCAGTCCTCCAGGACGCCGACCATGCCGCCGGGGCCGCGGAGGTTGAACGCGGGCTCGGCGATCGGCAGGGGCGCCTCGGCGGGCCGGGACCGGCCGAACTCCGGGCGGCGGCCGGACGGCTGGAGGAACGCGGCGAGGGCCTCGTACAGGTGGGGCATTCGGTCGAGGCGTTCGGCGAGGGCGAGCGTGTCGCCGGGGCACAGGTAGCCGTGCTCCAGGTCGCGGTCGCACAGTCCGCAGCTGGCCGTCACGCGCGGACCTTCTCTCGTGTGGCTTCGAGCTGGGCCCAAGCGGCACGCGCGGCCTTACGGTCGCGGCGGTCGTCGCGGAACCCGAAGGCGACCTGGACGAGCAGCATCAGGTCCATGCCCACGGCGATGCCGATGAACAACAGCTGGAGTTCGTGGTCGGTCATGGTCGTCTCCTAGAAGGGGGGCTCGTCGGAGGGTCCGGCGCCCTGGGCCGCGGGCTGCTGCTGTTGCGCGCCACCCCATCCGCCACCCTGCTGGCCGCTGGAGGGCTGGGCTGTGGCCCACGGGTCGGGTGTTCCATTTGAAACACCTGCCTGCCGCTGGCCGCCGCCCGGCGGGTTCTTCTCGACCTTCGCCGTAGCGCGGGCGAGCGTCGGCCCGACCTCGTCGACGTCCAGCTCGTACACAGTCCGCTTCACGCCCTCGCGGTCCTCATACGACCGCTGCTTCAGCCGGCCCTGGACGATGGCCCGCGTGCCCTTGGCGAGAGACTCGGCGACGTTCTCGGCGGCCTGCCTCCACACCGAGCAGGTGAGGAACAGCGGGTCGCCGTCCTTCCACTCGTTGGTCTGCTTGTCGTAGACGCGCGGGGTGGAGGCGATGCGGAACTTGGCGACGGCGGCGCCGGCCGGGGTGAAGCGGAGTTCGGGGTCGTCGACCAGGTTGCCGACGACGGTGATGACGGTCTCTCCGGACATCAGTGGGTCTCCTTCGCGGGGTCGTGTGAGGGCCGGTACACGATGTGCCGGCCGTGCTGCTGGAAGGCGGCCTCGTCGAGGACGATCGGCGGTACGCAGACGCCGCCGTTCACGACGGGCAGCAGGGTGTCCTCGCCGGCGGAGGTCGTGGCGGGCTTCCATGCGATGACGGGGTCGAGGTCGGTCTCTCCGTCGATGTGCTCGGACACGTACCAGCCGGGGGCGGCGGGGATGAAGTCGGGCATTGCCTCTCCTCGGGATCGATCAGGGGGACAGGGGGGACAGGGGGGACGCTGTTTGTCCCCCCCTCCCTCGCGCGCCATGCGAGTCAAGAAATAGTTGATCTTGATCTTTTATTAGTGCTGGTCAGAGGCTTGCTTGCGGCTGAGATAGTTGAGCAGCGGAACGAGTTTTTTGCTGTCCCCCGGGAGAGACGGGGGGACAGATCGTGTCCCCCCTCCCGGATGTCCCCCCCTCTGTCCCCCCTCACGACGGGGGGACAGGACCGGGGACGAACCTCTTCTCCTCCTCGACCACCCACTCGCGCAGCACCGCGTAGGCGTAGGCGTCGGGCAGGTAGCGCTTGTCCCGCCCGGCGGTGCTGTCGCGGATCTCCCGGCGCGTCTGCGGTCCTTTGTCCCGCACCCGCACGGCCAGCCGGAGAGCGAGACGCTCGACGGCCCGGTCGGTCCGTGCGTCCTCCGCCAGTTGCTTCGCGTGGTCGACGCGCACTTCCTCCTCGATGCGGGCCGTGGTGCGCTTCTCCTGCTCCAGACGGCGCTGGGCCGCGCTGTAGGCGAGGATCGCGTCCCGCGTGGCGCACGACGCCTGCCAGAGCATCAGGGCCAACTGCCAGTCCTCGACGTTCACGTGCCGCCGCCCGGCGAGGATGGCCAGCAGCGAGGCGAGCTTCACCCGCATGACCGGGGCCTGTGAGTCGAACTGGTTCATCTCGGCCGGGTTCACCAGGCCGCGGACCTTGGCCAGGTCGGCGGCGCGCAGCTCGGCCTTGATGGACTCGTCGAAGGAGACGAGGACGAAACGGCTGGCCTCGTCACCGGACGGTGCGGCGGCCGCGTCCCGCCAGGCGTGCAACTCTCCAGGCCAGGCCGGCTGGACGTCGGGGATCGACGGGTCGATGACCTGCACCCAGACGAACCGCTGCGGCGTGCCCTCGGCGACCTCCTCGAACAGCGGGGCCACGGTCTCCGGCTGGAAGCCGACCAGCAGGCCGAGGCTGTATGAGCCGCTGGGGATGTACCGGCTGGTGTCCTTGCTGGCGTTGGTCTGCCCGAGGGTCTGGCCGACGGCCGCGCTGCGCAGGGTCTCGCCGAGGGTGGAGCCGGAGCGCTCTTTCATCAGCCGGGTGATCGTGGCACCCTCGTCGACGTAGAAGAACGCGTTGTGCCGGACCTGCTTGCGGACGTTGACGGTGACGGGTGTCTCTGTTCCGCCACGCCCTCGGCGTACCTCGCCGGTCTCCTCCTCGACGATGCCCATGAAGACCTCGGCGAGGCCTTCGCCGGAGCCGAGCGGGAGGCCGTCGCGGAAGTCCAGGTTCGGGGGTGCGGGCATGAGGCGGTCGGCGACCTCGACGCCGGTGGACTTGCCGATGCCGGACGGGCCGATGATCCCGCCGAAGAGGTTCAGTGAGGCGTATCCGGCGATGCCGGTGTCCGCGCGGATGCGGTGCGACACCAGGGAGGAGAGCCGGGTGAGGACCGACAGCAGGGCGACGTCGCCGGATCGGCTACGGGAGTGCCCGGCCTGACGGATGTGCTGGAGCTCGGGGCGGGCCGCGTAGAACTCCTCCGGGATCAGCCCGGCGGGCGTAGCGGGCCCTTCAACCGCGTCATCCTCGGCGGGGTCCGGTTCGGGGTGCTCGTCGAAGTCGGCCCAGATGTCGTCGGTCGGCGGGGGAGGAGTGTCCCGGCGTTGCGCGGGCGGGTGGCCGTGCTGCCGGACGCGACCGAGCACGGCGGCGGACAGCGCCCGTGCGGGGGCCTGCGCGTCCTGGCCGAACGCGGCACGCAGTACGTCGAGGGCGGCCTCGCGCTCGTTGCCGCCGTAGTGGATGTGTGCCCACAGGGTGGGGACGGTGAGCTTCCGCCCGGCAGGCTGCTGGCCGACGGGGAGGTCCGAGCGTTCGGACCAGTTGACGGCGACGTGGTCGTCGCAGACGAGGCTGTAGTCGCTGTCGGCAGCTCCCTCGGCGCCGGCGGGCCGGAGCCACTTCTCCCGGCCGTCGGCGGCCGTGCCACGGTACGTCCAGCCTTCGGGCTCCAGGACGTCCCGGAACGTGAGTTCGGTGGCGAGGATGTCGAAGACGCTGGTGCCGCTGCCCGAGCGGGGGAAGGCGGAGCGGCGCGCGGACGGTGGTGGCACGGTGGCGCGGCCGGTTCGCGCGGCGTGCCGGTCCCGCTTCTCCGCTGCGGCCTTCTCCAGCAGGGCCCGCGCGTCGGGCTCCAGCCGCTGGACGGCTTCACGGATCACGGCCAAGTCGATGGGCTCGCCAGTGCCCGGAAGGCTCGCCGTCGCCCGGGGCTCAGCCTTGCGGTTGACGGTTCCGGGGATCCGCATGAGCCGGTCGAGGTTGCCGATCTGCGTGTCCCACGAGCAGCCGTGCGAGTACGCCGACCCTCCGAGGACAGCCTGTAGGCCCATGGTGAACTGCTCGACTGCGGCCCGGTCGTCGTCGCTGCTGATGATGTACGGCTCGGCCAGGACCCAGATGGGGTTGTAGCCGCCGCCGGACAGCCACCACCCGCTCGGCTCGGGCAGCCCGGACGCGGCCACGATCTCGCGGACGTGGTCGGCGTCGAGCGGGTGCGGCAGGTCGTCCAGGCCGGGCTTGTGGCCGACGTCGCCGAAGTCGCCGTCGGCCCAGAGGAACGTCAGGCCGTGGGCCAGCTCCTTGCCGCCACGTCCTTCGGCGGGCCGCTCGCGCAGGGTGGTCACCTGCGCATAGACGCCCTTCGCGGACCGACTGTCCAGCTTCAGGGCGTACTGGGTGGCGGCCTCGATGCCGGCCTCGTCGGTGGTGAACCGGCGTCCGGCCCAGCCGTCCTTGTCTGAGCAGATGCTGAGCAGGCCGGGCACGTCCTGGAAGTGATAGGCCAGGGACGCGTGCACCAGCTGCTGGTCTGCGACGAGTTCGACGGGTGGAGCCTGGGTCACTGCGTCACCGCCGGGAAGTAGTAGACGCCGGTCGAGCGGCCGACGCACCGCGACGTGCGAGGGCAGACACGCGGCGCCGAGGCGAGGCCGGCGGGATGGATGTGCTGGTGGTCGCAGAACGGGCAGTCGACGACGAGCAGGGCACGCTGTTCGCCGTCCTCGTACTGGGTGTCGCGGTAGGCGACGAGGCGGGCCGTGGCGGCGGCCATGCCCAGGAAAGACGGGGGCGGCTGGATCTCCGCCTCGTCCTTCTCGGTGTCCTCCCTGAACAACTGGAGGACGGCGGTGCTGGTGTTCACGAACGTGCTCTCTTCTACGAGCGGGGCCAGTGAGGTTCGTGAGTGCGCGTGCAGCCCCGGGCCAAGGGGGTGGCCCGGGGCTGCAGTGCGCGTCCCCGGGTCAGCTCGGGGGGCGCTGCTTGGTCTTGGCGACCTCGTCACCAAGGGCGGTGAGGTCACTGATCCAGTGCCGGACGGCGGCGGCGACCGCGCTCGGGGTGGGCTGCTCTTCGAGGTGCGCTCGGATCGATCCGAGGACGATCTCGTGACGGCCGCGTTCGGCCGCGCGCTTCAGGTACAGGTCCTCGGGGATGAGGCCGACGGGCTCGTCTGCCGGGCACTCGCCCGTGGAGTAGTCCGTCATCGGGAACCTCCCACGAGCTTGGCGACGGACGCCACGATGTCGGTGGTGTGCCGGTCGCAGGCGGGGAAGTCGTAGCGGAGGTTGGGCCCGGTGAAGGTGCTGACGACGTTCTTCGCCGTGGTCGGGCAGCCGGGGCAGCGGTAGCCGCGCTGGTTGTGCGGCGAGCGGGGCCCGTCGGGGCAGTCGCACCAGGTGCACTGCTCGCCGTTGGCGGCGGTGATGGCGACCGGTACGAGGCTGGGGTCGGCGGCGGCATCGCGTGCGGTGGCGAGGGCCTGGTCGGACAAGAACGTGTCGAGCGGGGTGCGCGTCATGCTGCCCTCCGTGCCTTGGGCTGGTTGAGGGCCGGACGGCCGCAGGCTCCCCCTGCGGCCGACACAGCGTTCGTCGGGCTGATCACGGGCGGCCCTCGGTGATCCGGCGGATGCGCGCGTCTTCGGCCTCGCGGTCGAGACGGGCGATCTCCGGGTCACCCTCGAAGTCACCCGCCGCCAGCTGCTCCGCGTGGTTGGCCAGCGCCTCCAGCCGCTCGGCGAACGCGCGGGCGTCGCGGGCCACCTGTCGGGTCTGGGCTGGGGAGAGCGCCCCGGTCTCGGGCCCGTAGTGCACCCACACCTCGGTCTTACGTCCGTACGCCTGCGGCTTGTCGTCGATCACGACGATCTGAGCGCTGAGCCAGGGACCGTCGGCCGGGAGGTCGGAGCTGATGTCCTGGGACTCGGTCTCGATGGGGACGCTGGCGTGCCATCCGGGTTCGCCGTCCTTCCCGGCGTGGTCGAGGCCGCACTCGGGCATGGAGCACAGGTACTTGGCCTGCCAGGCGGGCCCGCGCTGCGCGGCGGTGGGTGCGGCGCCGGGCCGGTATCCGGGGTATGCGCGGGCCAGCTTGTGCTCGACCTTGGCGCGGGTGATGGCCAGCGGGTTGAAGGCGGCGCGGATGCGGTTGCCGAACCGCTTGTGGACCATGGGTACTTCGAGGTCGGCGGTTTCCTCGACATCGGCGACCAGGGCGGCGGTCTCGCTGGTGGCGTGGTCGGTGGCCGTCATGCCTGTGCCTCCGCCTTCTCGATGCTCATCTGTTCGCGGAGAACCCGCAGGAGGTCGGCGAGCCCGTCGAGGCGGACGATGGCGTTGTCGAGAGCGGGGCCGTCGAGGAAGACGCCGTCTCCGCACGTCTCGTACAGGTGGACGACGGGGGTGGGTCCGTGGAAGCTGTCGTCCTGGGCGAGTTGGGCGATGAGTTCGAGGGTGCCGTTGCCGCCGTGGTCTTCGACCAGGCCGGTGGTGTAGCTGCTGCCGGCGTGTTCGGTCCAGGTGTGGTTGTCGGACCGGTGGGTGGTGCAGCCGTCGGGTCGGCACCACGGGTAGTGGCCGGGGGCTGCCTGGCGTCGTCCAATGACTGTGGCGATGGCCGTCGGCATGATCGCGGGGAGGGTCCTGATGATCCTGGCGATGGTGTTCTGGGGGTCGGCGGTCTTGGCGGCCTCGGCGATGATGCGCTGGGTGAAGTCGTCGAACGCCTGCTCGCCGTTGGGGTCCGTGCCGGGCGCAGTGGGGGATGCGCTGCTCGTCAGTTTCGGCGTCGCCATTGACGCCTCGGGGATTACGCTGGTCATGAGCGTGCTCTCTTCTACTTGCTGGTGGACTGGGTGCTTCGCTCGACAGGCGCCCCGGGCTCGACTCCCGGGGCGTCGTCGTTTTCCTCTGCGGACGCTGCCGACTCGACTTCGGCGGCGGCCTGGTCCTGGAGACCGAGGAAGTTCAGGAGGTCGCTGCGCCGCGCGCGGAGCTGCCTGCCGACCCGGATGCACGGGATCGGAAGGGCGTCCTCGCGGGCGAGCTGGTAGGTGGCGGTGCGGCCGATGTCGAGTGCCTGACCGACTGTCGGCCAGACGTCGAACATCACCGGCAGGGCCAAGGCCTCCGCGACGGAGAGCGCCTTGCGGCGGACTGCGGTGCTTGTGCTCATAGGTTTCCCCATTGCTTGACCGGGTCCAGGTGGCCCGAGATGCGTAACCTCACACAGACTCCCTTGCCGGAACCGGTGTGAGGTCACATCATGCACACCGCCGAGTGCCGCCGCAAGCTCTCTGGGGTTGTTGAGTCGCAACCTCCAAGGGGTTGGGTCAACCTGTGGCGGGTCGTGCCGCCTTGTGTTGCCTAATGCTGAGAGCGCTTCTATCGTTCAACCTCATGGAGATTCTCGACCCTCATCGGGCGCCCCCCACCGATGCCGAGCAGGTCATTGGCCGTGAGATGCGAAGGCTTCGCGAGCGACTCGGGATCACGCAACAGGACGTTGCTGCTCGGATGATCAAAGATGGCTTCCGCTTCCATCAGACTCAGATCGCGAAGATGGAGCGCGGGGAGCGCCCGATTCGCGTGAATGAATGGATCTCCATTGCGGCCGCACTGGGGACGACGCCACAGGAGATGTTGGCGTCGGCCATTGCCGCTGATGCGGAAGAATCGTTCCAGGATCCGCACACTCTTGCAGAATTGCAGGAGCAGAAGAAAGATATTGAGGGGCGCCTTGCGCTGGTCCGAGAAGAGCTTGAAGCTGCGCGTGATCGGGCCCTCCACGCCAAGGTTGCAATGGAAATGGCGCAAGTTGATGCACGTGATGCAGAAATGCGTGAGCGCGAGCTTCTAGTGCACTATGAGAATGCGAGGTCTGTCCTGGCTAACCTGGAGGAACATATCCGGAGGATCGCCGCTGCCGATGTGCACGCCAAGCGAAACTCGCAGTTGGATTCAATGCTTGATGAGGCTGAACCAGCGATTTCGGCACTCGATGGTGTTGTTGAGTTCTCGATCGGAAAGCGTCTGCAGGCCGCTCGCAAACAGGCCGGTATGAGTATCAAGGACGTAGCGGTCGCCGCCTCATTGGAACCGGCAGTCGTGCAGACTCTTGAGGACCCCGACTACGCCAGCATTGTTAAATCTGGTCTCGGGATTGGCTCCAAGCGGCGCCGCGAGAACGTTGAGCGTCGACACGCAGGGATGAAGATTTCCATCAGGCGGTTCGCCGAGGCGGTCGGACTCAGTCCCGAGCCACTCATTAGGCAATACGAAGGTGAGATGATGGGGCGTTCCTCGACTGAGGGGACTGCCTCGGACGAGCTGATCCTGCAGGCTCAGCGAGAAGTAGCAGAGGTGCTAGGTCGGTCGGCAGTGAAAGGAAACGCCGCGAATCAGCAAGCTGAGAACGACGGAGATGAATGATGCCCACGTCTCGCCGCGCTGGCGGCATCAGCAAACGGTGTGAGTGCCGCGGCCCGGACGGCAAACGCCTCGGCTCGAAGTGTCCGCAGCTGTCGAAGCGGTCCCACGGTAAGCCTCGCGTCTCCCAGGAACTCCCCGAGGACGCGGACGGCGGGCGCCGGCGGTTCCAGCGCACCGGCTACGCCGACGTCAAGGAAGCGCAGAAGGACCTCGACCGCATCCGCGCCATCCTCGACCTCGCCGGGGACGACGAGGACGGCCTGCGCCGCGTCGGCGACCTGCTCGCCGACCTGCAGAAGACCCGCGGCCCGATTCCCGAGCCGACCGAGGTGTCGAGGAAGCTCGGCGTCGGCGTCCCCCTCGACGGGAAGATGCTCGTCGGCGACTGGCTCGACCACGTCATGGCCAACAAGAAGACCCGGACAACCACGAACCACGGCTACGCGTCCCACATCCGCGTGCACCTGAAGCCAGCCATCGGGCACCTGCGCCTGGACCGGCTCAGCGTCGGCCACTGCCAGGACATGTTCAACGCCATCGACGACCGCAACGACGTCATCCGCGCAGAGAACGCCGCCCGCCGCGAGCAGGTCGCCCGCAGCAAGAGGGGCAAGCCGGGCGCTCCGAAGGCTGCCGAGAAGGCCCAGCTGGCCGCCGAGCGCGAGAAGCTCGCCGAGATGCCGCCGTTCCGCCGGGTCACCGGCCCGGCCACGAAGCAGGCCATCCGCCGTACCCTCCGCATGGCCCTGAACAAGGCGATCGCCGGACAGCTCATCACCTTCAACGCGGCCGCCCACGTCGAACTCGAACCGGCCGCCCGACCCAAGGGCCTGCTGTGGACGGCGGAGCGGGTCGCGCGCTGGCGGGAGACCGGAGTGAAGCCGGGCCCGGTCATGGTGTGGACCCCCGCCCAGCTCGGCGCGTTCCTGGACGAGGCCGAGGACGACCGGCTGTACGCGTTCTTCCACCTGATCGCCCACCACGGCCTGCGCCGCGGCGAGGGCGTCGGCCAGGGATGGGCCGACTTCTCGCCCGAGAGGAAGGAGATCCGGGTGTCCGCCGAGATCGTGGTGGACGGCTGGACGCCGATCGAGACGGCACCGAAGACCGACGGGTCCGTGGGCATCGTGAAGGTAGACGCCGGCACGGTCGCCGTGCTGGAGGAGCACCGGGAGCGGCAGCGCACCGAGCGGGCCGAGTGGAACGCGCGGGCCGCCGTCGAGCGCGAGCTGGGCAAGGACACCGCGGACTGGACCGACACCGGGAAGATGTTCGTCCAGGAGGACGGCTCCTGGCTGCACCCGGACACCGTGAGCAAGACGTTCCGCCGGATCGTCGAGTCGGCGGGCCTGCCGCCCATCAACCTGCGCGACCTCCGTCACGGCGCGGCGGCCTTGGTGAAGGCCGGCGGGGGAGACCTGCACGACGCCAAGGTGAAGCTGCGGCACTCCACGGTCGTCCTGACCTCAGACACGTACATGGAGCTGTTCGAGGAGTACGAGGACGAGCTGACGGAGAAGGCGGCGGCGGCCGTGCCGAGGGCGAGGAAGCCGCGCGACGAGGCCCCCGCGCCGGTCGCTGTCCCGGAGCAGGGGCCCGATGCGTCGCAGCCAGCAGACGCGGTTGATGATCCGTCCACGGTAGACGGGGCCACTGACAGCGCGGAGGAGGAGGCGTAGAGTTGAGGGGAACGAACGAGGCTCCGTCACCGCAGGTGGCGGGGCCTTTCTGCTCAGCCAGTGCTCAACCGAACGCCCCGGAAGTGGCCGACAGAAGACGGCATAGGACGGCACTTGAGACGCTGCCGGGGCTCACACAAAGGGCCGTTGACCAGCACGTAACGACCTAGCTCGGCACAGGCTGACATTCGCCGGAATGGTCCGGTCCAATGACGCCCCAGACTTTTAATCCATTGGTTGTGGGTTCGAGTCCCACAGGGCCTACCGGTGCGGGGGAGGGGAGACCCCCTCTGACCTGCTACGCAGCGCCTGAGTCGGCTTCGGTCGGGTCGGGCGCTGCTTCGTTTTGAAGCCACTGCGTGAGCGATGCGTGAGCGGATGCGCTCGTGGCCTGCGGAATGGTCGCTGCTTGGGCGGACGAATCAGCAGCTGCCGGACGCGATCGCGGGATCAGCTTCGCTGCCTTCTCGGCGATGTCGCGGTCCAGCTCAGGGAGCAGGCTCGTGTATGTGTCCGAGGTCAGCGTGATGGTGGAGTGGCGCAGGGTCTCCTTCACCGTGTGGATGTCGCCGCCGCCTCCGTGCGTGAGCGTCGCGGCGACGTGACGGAGGTCCCGCAGGGTGATGGGCGGCAGGTCGGTCGTGGCGAGGATGCGGCGGAACGTTTCCGAGACCGTCTCCGGGTGGAGCCAGGAGCCGTCCTCCTTGGTGAACACCTTGCCGGTGTTCTGCCAGGCGGTGCCCCATTCGGCGCGCTCCTTCTCCTGACGGGCCTTGTGGTCGCGTAGGGCGGCGATGTTCACGCTGTCGAGCGCGATCGTGTTCGCGCTGCCGTCCGTCTTCGGCTCGGACTCGTAGGGGTCCCAGCCGTCCACCACGATCTCCTTGGCGGGGGTGATGAGGCCAGCGTCGAGATCGATCTCGTGCCAGTCCTGGCCGACCGCCTCGCCACGCCGGAGGCCGCGCGTGCCCATGAGGGGGAAGATCGCGTACAGGCGGTCGCCGTCGGCGGCGTCGAGGAAGGCGCCGAACTGCTGCGGGGTCCACACCATGACCGGGCCAGGCATCTCGTCCGTCTCGCGCCACCGCCGGACCCGCTCGTCCGTCCACAAGAGGGGCTTCGGGCGCCTGCCGGACTCCAACTCGACGTGGGAGGCCGGGTTGAAGGTGATCAGCTGCTGGGCGATCGCGGAGTTGAGGGCCGCGCGGAGAGTACGGCGAATCGCCTGACGACTGGCCGGGCCGGTTGTCTTCCGGAACGGCTTCATCTCCGCCAGCTTGGCCCGTTCGGTCGCGAGCAGCTTCCGCTCGGCTCCGACGGGGCGACCGGGCTTGCTCGGCTTGCAGCGGGCGATCTGCTCACGGCGGGCTTCGTTCTCGGCCGCGATCACCTCGTTTTCGTCGGCGATCGCGTCGAACATCTCCACCAGGTGGCCGACGTTGAGGCGGTCGAGGCGTACGTGCCCGATGCGGGGCTTCAGATGGACGCGGATATGGGAGGCATAGCCGTTGAGCGTGGTCTTGCGGCGCTTCTTCGCGGCGAACCACTGGTCGAGCCACTCGCCGACGGTGAGGCTGCCGCGGAGGGCCAGGCCGGCCCGCAGACGGCGTCGGGTCTCCTCGATGGCTGGCAGCGGGGCCTTCTCGACCGCGACCTCCTCCAGCATTGCGACGAGGCGCTGGAGGCTGTCCGGGTCGTCCTTGTCCGCCAGGGCGAGCAGGGAGCGGACGTGGTCGAGGTCCGCCTGGGCGGCCTTCAGGGAGTCGTAGCCGGCGCGGCTGAAGGAGCGGCGGGTGCCGTCCTCGTGGGGCGGGAGCTCCTGGCGTATGGAGTATGCGCCGTGCTTGCGGCTGGAGAGCTGGGAGCACTTCTTGCCGAGCGGTTTGCCGGTCTTGGGATCGCGGCAGTAGCAGCGGCGGTGGGTGGAGCCCTTCAAAGGCGTTCCTCCGGGGTGGTGTCGGGTTCTTCTTTGGGTGGGTCGACGTCGCCCAGCGCGGGGGGCAGACGGGGTGGGGTGGCGCCCTCCTCGCGGAGCTCGCGGCGGAGGTGGCGGAGGCTGTACTTGGCGGAGATGGCCTGGTCGGCGTACTTGGTCCGCTTGCGTTCGGCTTCTTCTTGCTGCGCGCGGCTGGTTGCCGTCTTGGCCGCGAACCGGGCCTGTTCTTCCTCTTCGAGGGCGGCGAGGGCGGTTTGTACGAGGCTGGCGTGGCGCTCGAAGTCGGGGACCAGGCCCGCGTCGTACATCGGCACCTCCTCTTCACCGGTGAAGTGCCGTAGCGCGTCCCAGGTGGGGATGAGGTGCTGGAAGGGGAGTTCCTGGGTCTCCTCGACGTAACCGACCGGGAAGATCAGGCAGACCGGGTACGTCTCCAGGGCCGCTGCCAGGACCATGACGTCCACGAGCGGCAGATTGGCCCGACGGCCAGACTCCATGTTGGCGATCACGTTGCGCGGGATGGGATGCCCGAGTTGCTCGCACCGGTCCGCCAAGTCCTGTGCGCTCCATCCCATCTCCTTCCTTCTGCGCCGGACTTCGCCGGCCACGTTGGCCTTGATCCGATCTGCCCACTCCGGGAAGTCGTCCTCATCAGCATCCATACGGCATTGTGTCATGAAGACACAGTAGCTTGCGCATGATGGTTGGTACCCGCCTGGAGCCGGATGTGATGGGCATGTTCGCCGAGGGCTGTACCGAAAGGGGCGCACTGCATGCGCGAAGACGCGACGGACGGACGGTCGAAGGGCTCGAAGGGGATGAGCCGGGAAGAGCTGCTCGCCCTGCCTGTGGCTGTTGACCTGGATACGAGTAACCGAGCACTGGGGCTAGGGCGGAGCAAGGGATATGAGCTGGCGAAGCGGGGCGAGTATCCGTGCAAGGTGCTGCGGCTCGGCAACGCCTACCGGGTAGTGACCGCAGACCTGCTGGAGCTGCTCGGGCTGGCGGCGTGAAAGCGGGGCAGCGTAGCAAACGGTTCTGCGCTGAGCTGACACAGAAACGCTGGACTGTCGACGGGCGTGGACGTACTGTCCGTGTTCCCTCGGGGAACAACGCGAGCGTCCCGTCTCGGGACAGAGCGAGTGTTCAGTCTCTGAACGCAGCGAGCCTCCGGCGCGGTAACGCCGGAGGCTCGGGAAACCCCGCCGCCCGCATCCAACGAACGATCCGCGCGCACCGGGCCTGCATGCCCGGCAGCGCAGAAGAGGAGCCGCCCTGTGCAACCTACGACACCCGAGCCCTATTCCGCGCCCGGTACCGCCGCCTGGCCGCTGGTCGCGGTGCCGGCCAACCCCGACCAGCGCGAACCCGAGGACACCGCGCCGGTCGAAGCCGCCGCGCCCTCGGACACACCCCTGGATCCGGAGCCGACACCGGGCTCGGCGCTGCTGGACGAACTGCGCGCGAAGATAGCCAGGTTCGTGATCCTGCCCTCGCCGGAGGCGCTGGACGCGGTCACGCTGTGGGTGGCGGCGACGCATCTGCAGCCCGCGTGGCAGCACGCACCGCGCCTGGCGGTGGTCGGGCCGGCGAAGCGGTGCGGCAAGTCGCGGCTGCTGGACGTGCTGACCGAGACGGTCCACGAGCCGATGCTCACCATCAACACCACGCCCGCGGCCATCTTCCGGTCCATCACCGAGGAGCCGCCCACCCTGCTGGTGGACGAGGCGGACACAATCTTCGGCACGCCGAAGCAGGCGGAGAAGAATGAGGAGATGCGTGGTCTGCTCAACGCCGGCCACCAGCGCAACCGGTACGTCACCCGCGTCGTAGGCAACGACCACACCCCGCACCGGTTCGCCACCTTCGCCATGGCCGCGCTCGCGGGCATCGGCGACCTGCCCGACACGATCATGGACCGGTCGGTGGTGATTCGTATGCGCCGCCGGGCCGAGGGCGAGAGCGTCAAGCCCTTCCGCTCCCGCCGTGACACCCCAGCCCTGCACGACCTGCGCGACCGCCTCGCCGCCTGGGCCCGGCCGCTGCTGGACGAGGCCGCCGGCCTGGAACCGGCGATGCCGGTGGAGGACCGAGCCGCCGATACCTGGGAACCCCTGGTGATCGTCGCCGACCTCGCCGCCGGCCCTTGGCCACGCCTCGCCCGCGCGGCGTGCGAGGAGATGGTGGCAGCCGAAGTGGCGGCCGAGGAGGACCACCCCAGCTCAGCGCGGATCCTGGCCGACATCCGCCGGGTCTTCGTAGCCCAGCGGGAGGTCGACAGCCTCTCCACGGACGAACTCCTGCACCACCTGCGCCAGGACCTGGAAGGCCCGTGGGCGGAGTGGGGTCGCAAGGGGCTGGGCCCGCGTGAGCTCGGGTCGCTGCTGCGCGCCTTCGACATCAGGCCCGGCAACGTCCGCCTCGCCGACGGAACCCAGCGCAAGGGCTACACGCGCAACAAGTTCCTCGACGCGTGGCGGCGCTACTGCCCCACCGTTCACTCAGTGAACGCCGAACCCACCACCCCAGCCTCGGGCTGAACCCCGCCTCCCCCAGTGACCGTCCCTGCCGTCCCTGCCGTGATCCCGCAGGTCAAACGGCATGCGGCCGGGACGGAAACCAGGGGCAAGACGGCAACGCGATCATGAAGAGCGTGCTGCCACCAACCTGACGCTGCCCCGATCCGTCTTGTGCCGTCCCGGGCGTCCCCGCCGTATCACCGCAGGTCACGACGCTGTCGGCCGGGACGGCAAGACGGATCCGATCCGTCCACGGCCACCGAACCGCAGCACCCGCCGCCCGTGTGTGCCCCCAGGGCGCGTCGGCGCCGCCAGGACGGAACACCAGCCCTCCTGCCGTACCGGCCCTGACCTGCGCATGCAACGGCCAAGACGGCAAAGACGGACCACGCCACCACCTCAGGAGAACCCCGCTTGACCACCCTCTCCACACCCACCCACCGGGACCATCGTCCTGACGGAGGGCGGCCGATGACGACCAAGCAGGCGGCCGAGCGGTACGCGCTCATCGCGGCGGGAGTCGTCATCGTGGCGCTCACCGCCAGCGGGTTCTGGCTGTCCTACGCGCACCTCGCCGAGGTCGCCGGACAGCACGGCCTCAAGAGCTCCCCGGTCCGCCAGTGGGCCTGGCCGGCGACTCTGGACGCGTTCATCGTCGCGGGCGAACTGCTCATGCTCCGCGCGGGCCTGCGCCGGGTGACCGACGGCTGGGCCATCGCCCTCACCGCCACCGGATCGGTCGGCTCCATCGCACTCAACGTGGCCGGGGTCAGCGGTACAGGCAAGGCCAGCGCCGTGCCCCTGCTCGACTATGTGGTCGCTGCGGTTCCTCCGACCGCCGCGTTGCTGGCCTTCGGTGTCCTGATGCGGCAGATCCACCAGCTCGTCGACCAACCGGCCGGCCACCCGGACGCTGCTTCCGTCCAGGCGCCGGTACGACCGGTCACCGGGGCCGCCGAGCCATCGACTGAGCCCGTACGGCCTACTGAGCCTCCGGCCGCCGGTTCCGTCCAGCCGACGGAACCACCGCCCGAGGTTTCGGAGAGCAAGCCGCGCGGTGGCCGTCCGCCAAAGGCCACGCTCGCAGAGCTCGTGGCGATCGGCCGGATAGCCCTCGCTGAGCACGGCACACTCAGCCGGTCCCTACTCCGGAAGGCAGTTAAGGACAGGGACCTGACGATCAGCAGTCGGCGGCAGACCGAGGTGATGGAGACCCTCCGGCCCGACATCGAAGCCGCCGCCAAGACCGCTCCGAGCAGCGGCTGACCGGAAACCCAGCGGGGTGACCGGAACCCCTTCCGGTCACCCCGGCCAGCCGCCTATCGGCACCGCTCGCTCATCCACAACTGTGGATGGCGCGCCGACCACCACCACTCCGCCAGCCCTTCCCCGCCGACCCGCAACCGCCCTTTCCGGAGAACCGCCCGTGACGCACGACCCGCATCGCTCCGACCGCACTCCCGACGACCTGCTGCCGCTGGCGAAGTCCCCTACGCTGATGGGGCGTTTGCGCCGCGCGTTCGGACGGGCTGCCCCTGGCGGAGCCAGTAGTACCCCGAGTCCGACTCACGGCCGGACTTCGGGGATCTCCGCCCCGGGGGTGGCGGAGACGGCCCCGCGCCAGGGGGCGCCGGACCAGGGGGTCGGAGCCGAGGGCGGCTCCGACCTGGACACGCTGCACTCCGTCCAGCAAGCCGTCCTGCGCCCCGAAGACAGCGCAGCCATCGCCGCCGGCGAGCCTGCCGTGCAGAGCGTGCAGCCCACGATCCGCCGCTTCACCGGCACCAAGCGCAACGACCGTGTCGGCCCGCTGCGTTTCACCGGCGACCAGCGAGCCCATCTCCAGCAGGCCGCTGCCGAGCACGGCTATAAGGGCGACTCCGGCTTCGCCGCCGACATCGTCCTCGCCTTCATCACCGGCCGGTTCACCGCCAACCTGCCCCTGTCCGAGGACCGACGCCGCACCCACCACTTCCGTGTTCAGGTTCTGCGCCAGCTCAACCGGATCGGCGTCAACGTCAACCAGATCGCCCGCGCCCTCAACAGCGACCACATCCCACCCGACATACGCCAACGGCTGACCGAACTCCACCACCTGCTGGAGCTGATCGCCGAAGCCCTGCGCCAGCCCGTCGACCCGGAGACGGAGGCATCCGCGTGATCGCCGCCATCAAGCCCGCCGGGGCCAATACCCGTGGCCTGCTTGCCTACCTCTACGGCCGCGGAACCCACGACGAGCACTTCGACCCGCACATCGTGGCCGGCTTCGCGATGCTCGGCATGCCCGACCCCGGCCGTGACGAGAACGCCACCCTCACCGAACTCGCCCGCTACCTCGACGAGCCCGTGCGGCTGCGCAACAGCGAGTTCGGCAAGCCTGTCACCGACCACGTCTGGCACTGCCCGGTGCGTACCGCGCCCGAGGACCGCTACCTCTCCGACGCCGAGTGGGGCGAGATCGCCCAGCGCATCGTCCAGGCCGCCGGCATCGCTCCGGCCGGTGACGACCTGGCCTGCCGCTGGATCGCCGTACGCCACGCCGACGACCACATCCACATCCTCGCCACCACCGTCCGCGAAGACGGACGCCGCCCCAAACTCCACGACAGCGGAATCCGCGTCGGCGACGCCTGCCGCGAGATCGAGAAGGACTACGGGCTGCGCCGCCTGAAGAAGGGGGACCGCACCGGCGCCCGCCGTCCCACCCAGGCCGAGATGCACAAGGCCGAACGCCTCGGCTGGGACCAGACCAGCGCCGAGTGGCTCCAGGACCGCATCCGTGCCGCCATCCCCCACGTCACCGGTGCCGAGGAATTCATCGCCTACCTCGAAGCCAGCGGCATCGAGGTCCAGGTCCGGCGCGGCCCGTCAGGCGACCTCCTCGGCTACGCCGCCAGCCGCCCCGGCGACGTCAACGAGGCCGGCAAGCAGATCTACCACCCCGGAAGCAAGATCTCCCCCGACCTCTCCCTGCCCAAAATCAAGGCCCGCCTCGAATCCAGCCGACCCGAAGAACACCCCACCGCCCGCCGCAACCACCCCAACACCCCCTGGCACCAAGCCACCGACGCCCTCGACACCCTCCACACCGACCTCGCCGACGACATCCACGCGCAGGCCCACATCACCGCCCTCGGTGAACTCCTCGAAGCCACCGCCCAGAAGACACCCACCCATATGCGCGCCGATCTCCGGGCCGCCTCCAAGGCGTTCGCCCGCGCCCAGCGTTCCCGGGTACGGGCGGAGGACCGTGCCGCCCACGCTCTGCGCATCGCGGCACGCGACATCGTGCATACCGCCACCGGCCCTGACGGCAGTGCCTTGGCCGCCCTGGTCACAGCCCTGGTCTGGGCCGTCATAGTCGCCGGGCGCTGGCACGAAGCGAAGCACCACGCCCACCAGGCCGACGCCGCCCGCCAGGCCGTCCAGCACCTCCAGACAGCCGCCGACCGCGCCCTCACCTCGACGCTCGCCGAACTCACAGCCCGGCCACCCAAGGAGGCAGCCCGCCGCGTTCTGGCCGGCGACGTACGAGCAGCCGTTCCCGACCACGCCGAGCGCATCCTCGCCGACCCGGCCTGGCCCGCGCTCGCCACCGTCCTCGCCGACGCCGAAGCCCGCGGCCACCAACCCCACCAACTCCTCAAGGAAGCCGCCGCCCAGCGCGAGCTGACCACAGCCCGCCAACCCGCCCGCGTCCTCATCACCCGCATCCAACACACCGGCCGTAACTCAGCACCCAACCGCCGAGCCGAAGCCGCCCGCCTGCAGACGACCACGACAGGCTCGACCCCCACTCAGCAGACCGGAAACGGTCGGCTCCCAGCGGCGACTCCATCGCCTACCGAACAGCAGCGCCGACAGCGCCGGTAGGCACCCAGCGCAGTGTGCCTATCCGGCATGGCCAAAGCAGGCTTGGAAGCGGAAAGTGGCTCTGCCTGTTGTCTCGACACCACGGCACCAGGGCTCAGTCTGCACCGGCACCACGGTGTTCGCGAGGCGCTGGAGGATCGGGCCGAACCCCTCATTGACGTGGTGGACGTGGTACTTGGGCGGGCCGACGGCGGGTTTTGAGCCGGTACAAGCACTCCGACTGAGAGGCCATGAACGGGCCCGGCTACTGATGGCCGGGCCCGTAGGCGTGACGGCGCACGGCGCAGTCCTGATCACGACCGCCCGGACAGCCTGGGGGCGAGCAGCTCCAGTACTTCCTCCCAGCGGTAGCGGTCGGCTCCGCCGCCGGCCTTGGGGCGGTGGGGTTCGTACGAGCCGATCAGGACGCCCATCTCACGCAGCTGCTCCAGGCTCCTGCGGTATGCGGGGTGGGCGGCCTGGGCGGAGTTGAGGTACGGCAGTACGGCGATGGGGACGTCCATGGCGGGTGCTTCGCACAGGATGCCGAGGGCGAGGTTGTCGGAGATTCCGGCGGCCCATTTGTTGACGGTGTTGAAGCTTGCCGGGGCGACGGCGATCGCGTCGGCGGGCCGGGTCGGGCGCGGTTCGCCCGCCGAGCGCCAGGCGGAGCGGATGGGGCGCCCGATCTGGTTCTCCACCGCCTCCACGTCGAGGAAGCCGAGCCCTTGTGGTGTGGCGACGACGCCGACGTCCCACTGCCGCTCGTGCGCTGCGGTGATCAGCTTGCCGACGTCCCCGGCGACTCCGGCCGCGCAGACCACGATCTGCAGGAACGGCTTGTCGGGCTGGTCACTCACGCAGGCACTCCCAGTTGGCGGCTGAAATGGTGCAGCTCGGGCAGGGCCCGGCGGCGGTCGCGGGCTGCCATGTCGGCGACCAGTTCGCGTACGGCCGGGCGACGGATGTCCTGTGCCGCGCAGCTCTCGGCGATGCGCAGGGCCTGGTAGCCGTCGGCGAGTCTGCCCTGCTGACTGTAGGCGCGGGCGGTCTCCACCCAGAGGGCGGCTCGGCGCTCGGGGACGGGAATGTGCCGGCGCATGAGGGGGCGTGCGGTCTGCAGGGCTATGCCGGCGTCGCCGAAGGAGACGGCCGCGCTGACCTCGTGCAGGGCGACGTTGGTGGGGCTGAAGTTCGCCCAGGCGTCCGGTTGGTCGAAAGCGACGTAGCGGGCCACTTCCCTGGCCTCGGTGAGGAAGTCCCGGGTGGTGTCGCGGTCGCCGTTTCTGCTGGCGGCGGTCGCCCCGCGCAGCAGGAGCAGTCCGACCGCCGCCAGGTAGCGGGGGGAGCGCTGGTCGTAGGAGCCGGTGAGCTGGTCGGCGGTGTGGCGGACCATGTTCACGGCCTGGGCGGTGTGCTTGTCCCGTACGAGGACGTGGGCGTGCACGCGGACGCTGGCGGCGAGGACGACCGGGTCTCCGGATCGTTCCGCCTCGGCCATGGCCCGACCGGCCGCGAGCCAGGCGTTGCCCTGGTCGGCTCGTTTCAGCAGCAGGCTCACCGATGTCTGGTAGGCGGTCGCGAGGAGCCCGGACGCCTCCGCCGAGCCGGAGGAACCACCGTCGGCGGCCAGGCGCAGGTCGGCGATCAGCCCCGGCAGGGCCTGCTCCAGTTCCGCGTAGTCGCACACGTAGAACATCCGGCGTACTGCCCGCAGCCGGTCCCGCAGCTCGTCGATGCCCAGGGCTTGTCCGGTGGTGGCGGGGCTTGGGCCCGGCATCAGAACCTGGATCAGGTCGTGATGCGCGGTGGTCGACGACGATGACGGCGACGGCGGGGCCGCGAGCGCGGCCACGCTCGCGGCGAGGAAGGTACGGCGGTGCATGTCCTCTGCTCCGGGCTCGGCGGCGGGGCCGGTGTCAGTAGCGGCTGCGAGGCCGAGACGGTGCGGCGGAATGTCCAGCACCTGCGCGACTTCGCGCAGCGTGCGCACGTCCTCCGTGCCCCTGCCGCTTTCCAGACGGCTCACCTTCGACTGGTGATACCCCAGTGCGGCGGCCACGTCCTTCTGCGAGCGCCGCTGTAAAGCACGTGCCTGACGGATCACTTCGCCGATCCGTCTCGCCTCGTTCTGTTCTTCGGCCATCTGCGCCACGGCCCCTCCTGCCGTCGCCGATCCTGCCTGCTCAACCGAGCGTAACCGAGCGGCGATTCACCGCGATGCAGCTCCTGCATAAGTGATGCAGCCCCAGCACACGGCGTAGTCCAGCTTGCCTCCGGAGCGGTTGCGTGGAGCAGCCGCACCGATCCAGGAGGCAGCTCATGGAAGCGCACCAGATCCGATTCTCCGTTCACGGCACGGCTGCCGCCGCCCGCTCCGCGCGGCAGCAGCTCGCGAACGGGATACGACGCTGGGACGCCTCCCTCGACCAGGACCTGCTGAACACGGCAGAACTGGTCGCCGCCGAGCTGCTGACGAACGCGGTACGGCACGCGGGCCACGGCCCGATCTCGGCCGGCGCCCGCCTCGACGGCGAGCGTCTGCTGATCGAGGTGACCGATGCCAGCCACACGGTCCCGCGAGCCGGACTGCCGGACATGGAGGCAGAGGGCGGGCGCGGCCTGTTCCTCGTCGCCGCTCTGGCCGATCGCCACGGAGTCGACCCGCTGCCGTCCGGCAAACGCTGCTGGGCCGAGTTCAAGGTCGGCGGTCCTCTCCAGCCCTCACGACACGTTCCTCTGCAAAGGAGTTGACGGTTGACAGCCGTACGGATCCCTCCAGTCGCCGCCGAAGTGGTGGCCATCCGACCCGGGAGCCCTCTCACCGGCTCCGTCACGGTCGACGGGTCCAAGAACGCAGCCCTGCCGCTCCTGGCCGCCGCGGCGGCGCTGCACCGCCCGGTGCACCTGGGCAACGTCCCCGCGAACGCAGACGTCGAGACGATGCTCGCCCTGCTCCAGCAGGCCGGCTGGCACACGACTCGACCCGTCAGCGACCCGCAGACCGCGGTGATCCTGCCGGGTCACAAGCCCGAGGCCGGGCCCGACCTCGACATCGCCGCCCGCATCCGGGCCTCGTACTACCTCGTCCCCGCCCTACTCGGCACGTACGGGCGTGCCCGGCTCCCCTGGCCGGGCGGCTGCCGGATCGGGGAACGCGGCATGGAGCAGCACTTCAAGGTCTACGAACGCTTCGGCGACCGCACGACCGTCGACGACCACGGCTACGTCGTGGAAGCAGCCGGCACTCCCCGGGCCGGAACCGTTGCGATCACACTGCCCTTCCGCTCCCGAGGCGCGACCATCGCCGCTCTCCTGCGCGCGGTCGTGGCCGGACGGCCACTGCGGCTGGGGATGCCCAACCTCTCGCCGGAAGTGCTCGCTGTCGTGGAAGCGTTGCGGGCGGCTGGCTGGCAGTGCCGAGTGAGCGAGGCGCTTCTCGCCCTCGCGCCGTCCTTGTCCGTTCCTCCGGAGAGCATCGTCTGGCGGGTGCCCGGCGACAAGATCGAGGCCGGGACTCTGGCGTGCGCGGTCGCGGTCACAGGCGGCGACGCGCGCATCTGCGGCGTACGCGCTGACGATGTCGTCCCCTTGGTCAGGGCCCTGCGATGGCTCGGGGTCCCCGCCGACATGGAGGACGACGTACTCACCGTCCGAGCGCGAGACAGCCGTCCCACCAGCCGGTCACTGCGAGCCGTCGCTTCCCTCGCCCCCAGTGGTCTGGACGCCGACTTCGAACCCTCCCTGATGGCCTTGGCCCTCACCCGCTCCGGCACCCACCTCTTCTCCGACACCATCAACCCCGGCCGCCACGGCAACCTGCTGCCGCAGCTGGCCCGTCTCGGTGCCGTGATCCAGGAACTGTCCTCCACCAAGTGCCGTCTCACCGGTCCGCAGCAGTTGACCGGGGCCGGAGTCGAGGCCACCGACATCCGGACGGGCTCCGCCCTGCTCATCGCCGGCCTGACAGCGCACGGTGTCACCACCCTGGGCGGCCTCGACCAGCTCCGACGGGGCCACGCCGACCTCCCCATCAAGCTGTACGCCCTCGGCGCCGACATCTGCGAGGTCACGCCATGAACCGACAGTTACGGCAGGTCATCGCCACGACCGACGTCCACTCCGCCTTCGCTTCCCCCGCACCGATGGTCGCCCACCTCCACGCCGCCAGGGCCGCAAGCCTGATCGTGGACTGCGGCGACTTCTTCGAAGGCAGCGGCTTCTACCGCCTCGGCCAGGGCCAGATCGAGCACGAGATCCTCACCAGCCTCTACGACTTGCTGGCCCCCGGCAATCACGGTTGGCGGCATCATTTCGAGCCGGGGCTGCGCGAGATGACCGTGTGCGCCAACACGACTGACGACGCTGGCAAGCCCCTCTTCGACCGCGTACGCATCGAGCAGATCGCCGGCCGACGCGTCGCCGTCACCGCAGTGATCGGAGCCCAGGCGTTCGACGCGATTCCCGCCGGCGATCGCATCGGGCACCACGTCACCGATCCTGCCCAGGCCCTGCGCGAGGTGATGCTCGAACACCACCACCGCGCCGACACCTGGATCGTGCTGTCCCACTCCGGCTTCGACGAGGACCTGAAGCTGGCCGCCGCCTGCCCCTTCGCGGACGTCATCTTCGCTGGGCACTGCCACAGCGACACGTACGGTCCCGTAGCCGTCGGCGACACCCTCGTCGTCAAAGGACGCGAACTCGGCATCGGGTACGCCGTCGCAGAGCCCGTCGGGACCGGCTGGGCCGCCCGCAGGGGCACCTTCCCCAGCTCGCACGGGTGGCCCGAGGGCCTCGCCACGGTGCGAGACGAGATCGAACTCATCGACCGGAGGCTCGCGAGTCCGCTCGGGAACGTGAACGAGCCCTACCGCAATACCCCGTTGGACCGACACCAGTTGCTGACAGAGGTCGCCGGCCGACTGCACTCGGGCCTCGGCGCGGACGCGGTCGTCCTCAACGAGACCGCCCTGCGTTCCACGCCTCTCGGCGAAATGCTCACCCTCGGCGACCTGCTGACCATCGAGCCCTTCGACAACCAACTCGTCCACGCCCACCTCTCCGACGACCACGCCCAGGACCACGAGAAGCTGCTCAGCGACCTCACCGCACGCGTCGGCCCCCTGGTCACCGCTCCCACTCCTCTGCCCCCGGCCACGAGCAGCGTGTTGACGACTGACTACCTCGCCAACAGCCACCTCGGCGGACGAACACATCAAGCCGGACTACGGCTCAGCCAAGCCGTACGAAGCGTCCTGGCCACACCCCTGGCAGGCACCGCCCCCACCGTCGCAGGAGGCGAGCGATGATCCTCACCGGGCCCGAGATCACCGCCGCTGCCCACGACGGACGCCTGACCATCGCCCCCTTCGAACCGGAGCAGGTCAACCCCAACAGCTACAACGTCCGCCTCGGCCCCACCTTGCTGACCTACACCGACACCGTGATCGACGCCCACCGCCCCAACCCCACCCACGAGATCACGATCGGGAAGAGCGGATACGTACTCCGGCCCGGCGAGCTGTACCTCGGACACACCGTCGAACAGGTCGGCTCCAACACCTACGTACCGCTGCTCTTCGGCCGCTCCTCCGTCGGCAGGCTCGGGCTGTTCGTCGAGATCACCGCACCGATCGGCGACATCGGCTTCCACGGCCAGTGGACGCTGATGCTCTCCCCGATCCGCCCGCTACGGGTGTACGCGGGCATGCGCATCGGGCAGATCATGTTCTTCGTCTCCACCGGCTCCATCGCCCCCTACCAGGGCAAATACCAGGACGCCGTCGGCCCGCAGCCCTCCGATTACTGGCGCGACACGGCCCCGCTCAAGGCGGTCGCCTCGTGATCCTCACCGGCCCCGCGATCAGCGCCGCCATCCAGGCAGGCGAGATCACGATCGACCCGTACGACCCTGCCCGCCTCTCCCCGAACGCCTACGACTGGCGACTCGGCGACACCATCCGTATTTGCGACGGAGACCTGGACGCAGCCGTCCCCACCGAGTGCGCCGAGCAGACGATCCCCGCCGCGGGCCTGGTTCTGAAGCCGGGTGTTCTCTACCTCGGCGTCACGCTGGAGAGGACGGGCTCCGAGTTGTACGCGCAGATGCTCAACGGCGATCGGACCATCGGTGCGCTCGGCATCTGGGTCCACGTCTCCGCCCCGCTGGGCCACCAAGGCCATGCCATCCGCTGGACCCTGGAGATCCGTGCCGCCCGGCCGGTTCGCATCTACGCGGGCATGACCTTCGGCAAGCTCGTCTTCCTCAGCGCCTTCGGCACGCCGGCCAGCTACCAGCTGCAGGGCGCCAAGTACGCGGCGACGGACGGCATCGACATCTCCCGCCTCTACGAAGAGAACCCCGGAGGAGTCCGATGACCCCGCAACCGACCTCTGGGCCGCTGGCCGCCACCCTGCTGGATCTGCCCGTCGGAAGCCCGGGAGGCAGCGTCGAACTCTTCCTCGACCTCTACACGGGCGAGCAACCGCTCATCCCGGCGCGGGCGTTCATGCTCGCCCCCACCGGCCCCCGACCTCCCCTCCGGGCCGGCCTCGACCTCCTCCATGTCCCCGGGAAGTGCCTGGAGGGCCCAGCCTTCAGCCGATACGTAGCCGCCCTGCGCTCGGCACTGACGGCCGCGATCGACCCGACCCGGATCGACGTCCTGCACCTGCAGCACCTCACCTTCGGCGCCACCCCCGCCCTGATCCGCGCGCTCCCCGCACACCCCCGCATCGCGCTGGTCCACGGCACCGACCTGCTGTATGCCGAGGCCCACCGCGACCAGCTCCAGGTACTGCACGAGACGACGAAGGCCGCCGACGCCATCGTTGTCCCCACCAACGCGATGGCCGACCAACTCCGCAAACTGGTCCCGCTGGTCAACCGCCGCAAGATCACCCACATCCCTTGGGGCATCCCCGACCACCTGATCACCGACCCACCGGCCCGGCCTCCCCGCTCGCCGACGAGCCATCTGCGGCTGTTGTACGCGGGTCGACTCACGGCCGAGAAGGGCGTCGAGGCCCTGGTGAAGAGCCTGGCCTCGGTACCGGGAATCGAACTCAGCGTCGCCGCACCCCAAGCCCACTTCCACACCCTGACCCCGCTCCTGCAACGAGCCGGCGTACGAGCCCGCTACCTCGGCTGGCTCCGCCGCCCACAGCTGTGGAAAACCTTCACCGAGCACGACCTCCTGGTCATGCCCTCCACCACCCTGGAGGCCATGGGCCTGGTCGCACTGGAGGCCCAAGCCTGCGGCCTCCCCGTCCTCTACCAACCCGTACCCGGCCTCAGCGAAGCCCTCGCCGCCTCCGGCGTGGCAACCGACTTCACCAACCCCGCCGCCCTCGCCCGCGACCTGGACCGGCTACGCACGACACCTGGCCTGCTCCCGGCCCTCCGTCAGGCGGGCCACGGGAACGCCGCCCGCTACCCGCTCTCCGCCACCGCCCAGGCCCTGGCCGACCTGAGCCGCCAGCTCACCTAGAACGACCAGCGCCAACTGCCGTCCGACACGCCATTGCCCCGCCCCACCCACCCCCATCACTACGCTGACCGGCGGGATGCCCACGGCGAACAGGGAGACCATGACGTACTGCACCGACCACATCGAAACCCTGCTCGACGAAGGCGTCCGCGACAAGGTCTACCCCGGCGCCGTCTGGGCCGTCGGCGACGCCTCGGGCATCCGGGCCCAAGGCACCACAGGAGTTCTCGACCCCGACGAACCGAACGCTCCGATGCGGCCCGACACCGTCTTCGACGCCGCGAGCCTCACCAAGATCCTCGCCGTCTGGTCCTCCGTCGGAGCCCTGTGGGAGGAAGGCAAACTCGACCTCGACTCCCCACTGGGCGAGTTCTGGGCGGAGGTCGACGGCCACCCGCTCGCGCCTGTGACTGCTCGCCAACTCCTCACCCACACCGCTGGTGTCCCGCTACGGGCCCAACTGAAGAACCTGTACGGCACCGACCCCCAGGACATCCGCGACGGCGTACTGCACGAAGCCCTGCACCGCCCGCCGGGCGAGGCCGTCGAGTACACCGACCGAGCCGCCCTCATCCTCGGCTACCTCGCCGAACACCTCTCCGGTCAGCCCCTCGACCAGCTCGCCACGGAACGGACCTGGCAGCCCCTGGGCATGAACTCCACCCGCTTCGGCCCCCTACCCGCCGAGACGGCCGCCCGATGCGCGCCCACCGAACTCGACCCGGACACCAACACCCACCTCAAGGGCATCGCCCACGACTTCTCGGCCCGCCTCCTCGGCGGCGTATGCGGCATCGCCGGCGCCTTCACGGTCCTCGACGACCTCGCCCGCTTCCTGCGTTACATGCTGGACCAGAACAGCGTCCAGGAGCGGGCAGGATTTGGGTCCGCGTGGACGGCGGAGTCACTCACCACGCAGACAGGCTCCCTGACTCCCGCGCGCGGTCTCTTCTGGCACCCCGCACCCAGCGTCGATCCTTCCGACGGCATCTGGGTCCACTACGGCTTCACGGGGACCGGCATGTGGATCTCCCCCCGGCTCCAACGGTGGGCGGTCCTGCTGACCAATAAGCTCTACTACACCCGCGACCGACAACCCCTGACGGACATCCGCAACACCTTCCGCGCATCTGTCTTCAACTGAGCCTGTTGGCTGGATGGCACCTAACCTGTCCTGACCGGCATCCGCCCGTTGGCGTTGGGCCCTCAGCTTTCGGTGCTTGGCCGACGCCGGGGAAAAGCGTCCCCGATCGGCCAGTGCTCAGGCAGACTAAGAGACGTGTGGATGGGGCGAGTCGCTGGCTGGCGTTCGATGCGAATATCGACCAATTTTGCTGTTTCCCAGGTGGGGAGAACGGGGGCCGGGAGCGAGTCAGGTGCGGGGCTTTGCCAGAGGACTGGGACCTTCTTCGCCCATGTCCAAGGGGCCGGGTTATCGACGGTCAGTACGCCGCTGACCCGGCTATGGGCCTGATATTGCGCAGCAGTCCAGTAGCCGTCGGTATTGCGGCCGAAGGTCGATCCGGTGTGGTGGGCGTACTCAACCGAGGTCCCGTACAACGCGCTCTCGGTGTCCTCATCCTCGGGAAAGACCGCCGAATTACCAACCGCCACGATGAATGGCAGCGCCAGGTCGCCGTACTTCCTTCCCTTCTTTCTCACGGCTTTGAGTACCCGATCTGAGTCATCGGCGACCCACACCGAGGGATGGAAGCCGATTGTCCTGCTCGTCGGCTCGCCTCGCCTGCCGGGGCTGCGGGGGATCGCCTCGAAGCTGAGGCGCCAACCTGCCTCCTGCCAGGTATGCCTGGGTAGCGGCACCTTCTGCTCATACTCGGCAGTGACCTGGTCGGGGTCCAAGCTTGCCAGCCATCGTGTCAGCTCGTTCTTCAACCGCCGTTGCTGCGGCGTGGTCGAGCCAACGCTGTCAACCTTGTACGCCACGTAGAAGTTTGGGCTCGGAACGCAGTCAATCGCGTCCACCACCTGAGGCGGGAGCGAGCTGCTCCCGGTTGCGCCCAGATTCTCGGCCGTCCAGATCGCCTCGACAACGAAGTGCTCGTCGCCACGGGTGACCAGGAAGTCTGGGTACTTTCCCCCTGTGCCTATTTGCTGCTCGATCTCCACGGTACAACCGGAGCCGAGCAGCATCTCGTGCACGTACAGCTCCCACAACGCGGAGAAGACGTTCGCGTCGGAATTGCGATCGCGTAGCCGACTGCGCAGGCCGGGCTGAGCATCGGGGGGCAGGTGTGACCACCACTCGTTGATCACATCTCGAACCTGGTCCCAGAACGGACCTGCGATCCGTTCGAAGAATTCGGCATCCGACTCAGATGCTCGCTTCGGTGTCGCATCTGTCCGATGTCGGCTTATGTACACGCCCATGACGGTCGATCATAGATTGCTCCGTGCGCCGCTCTCACGGGTTTCTGCAGCGTCCCGGCGACGCTTGGGTTGAGCCCGAGTGTCGCCGTCATCCGCACGCCCTTGACTGCCCACCAACCGGCCGACGAAGGGACACCAGCCGTGGCTCAGCGGACAACCGACGACCAGCCCAAAGCCCTGCCGCCCGCTCTCGAATCCATGACCTTGCTGGTCGCCGCCGTCATCGTCCACGACAAGGCCACCAACCGCGTCGTCCTTCTCCAGCGCAGCCAGAACGCCAAGTTCGCCCAGGGCATGTGGGACCTTCCCGTCGGTAAGAGCGAGCAGGGCGAGCCTGTGACCGAGACTGCAGTACGCGAGCTGTATGAGGAGACCGGGCTGACCGTGAAACCAGAGTCCCTGAAGGTCGCGCACATCATCCACGGCGCCTGGGGCGTCGAAGCCCCCAACGGCTTCCTGACCGTCGTCTTCGCTGCCCATGAATGGATGGGGGATCCCGAGAACCGCGAGCCGCGCAAGCACGCTCAGGTCTGCTGGGTCGATACCGACGCCATCCCCGAAGAGTTCGTGGACACGACTGCCAGCGCCCTCCGCCGTTATCTCGGCGACGGTCCACAGGTGTCACTTGACGGTTGGAAGCAGTCCTGATCCCCAGGGTCTGTCCAGCCGACGACCGTACAGACTCGATCCCCGGGGAGGGGGTTACTGCTGATGGGGGTAATGGCAGGGACCCTCAGCCAATGGCCGGCAAACCTACCCTGGCCTTATGGACAACCGCGCCGAAATCAGTGCCTTTCTGAAGTCTCGCCGTGACAAGATCACGCCCGAGCAGGCCGGTCTGCCCGTCTACGGCCACCGCCGGGTGGCTGGACTGCGCAGGAACGAGGTCGCGACGCTCGCGGGCGTCAGCGTCGAGTACTACACCCGTCTGGAGCGGGGCAACCTCAGCGGTGTCTCCGACAGTGTCCTGGACGCGCTGGCCCAGGCCCTACGCCTCGACGACACAGAGCGCACGCACCTGCACGACCTTGCCCGCGCGGCGAACGCAACGCCTGCGCGGGCCAGGCGTCGGCCCGCCCCTGCCCGGCCGGCTGTGCGGCCCAGCGTGCAGCGCATCGTGGACGGGATGCCGGGCATGCCGGCGTTCGTGAAGAACCACCGCTTCGACATTCTGATCGCCAACCCGCTCGGTCGCGCCCTGTTCTCGGAGATGTACGCCGATCCGGCCTGCGGGGCGAACACCGTACGGTTCGTGTTCCTCAGCCCTGCGGCCAGGCGTTTCTACGTCGACTGGGAGCGGATCGCCAAGGGTGCCGTGGGCGCGCTGCGGATCGAGGCGGGCAAGAATCCGTACGACCGGGAGCTGTCGAACCTGATCGGTGAGCTGTCGACCCGCAGCGACGCCTTCCGCGTGATGTGGGGCGCCCACGACGTACACGTCTTCCATGACGGGACGAAACGCCTCCGGCACCCGGTCGTCGGCGACCTGGAGCTCAACTTCGAATCGATGAACCTGCCGGACGGCTCGGGGCTGGTCGTGGCGTTGTACAACGCGGCCCCCGGCTCCGAGGCCGAGGACGGCCTGAAGCTGCTGGCGAGCTGGTCCGCCACGGCCGAGGACGCGGATGTTCAGGCTGCCGAGGCGGACTCCGAGAACTGAACCACCCTCCGTAGTCCTGCCCTCTCCGGCTGCCGCCGACAGCAAGGGTGGGGCCTTGGCCTGCGCATATACCGCTGGGGGTCCCTGCCATTACCCCTCACAGCGGAGACTCCCTCATCGTGCCCGTTCCCGGTTGCATGGTCAGTGCCCCGCCTTGGGGCCGACCGGTCCCCATTCGGGACGCCGTGGCGAGCGGGTTTCCCCGTCGCCGCTCCCACCACAGCCGATCACTTTTCGTAACAGATCAAACACGCGCAAAGGATCAAACGTCATGGCCGAGGAACAGACCGCCGCACAGAAGCTGCTCGGCGACTTCGCCCCCGAACTGGTCCGGCTCACCGACGACGTCCTCTTCGGTGAGGTGTGGGCGGGTAAGGGCCTGTCCCAGCGGGACCGCAGCCTGATCACCATCACCACCCTGGTCGCCCTCTACCGCGCCGACCAGCTCGCCTTCCACCTGCCCAAGGCCCTGGAGAACGGGGTGACGAAGGACGAGCTGGTCGAGGCCATCACCCACATCGCGTTCTACGCCGGCTGGCCCAACGCGATGTCCGCGATCACCCAGCTGAAGAACATCGTCGAGGGCGCCGACGCGAGCTGACCCCGCGCCGACCCGTCTGGAGCAACACCCCATGAGCAAGGTCTTCTTCATCACCGGCGCCGGCCGCGGGCTGGGCGTGGACATCGCCCGCCAGGCTTTGGACGCCGGCCACCAGGTGGTCGCCACCGGTCGTCGCCCCGAGAACGTCGTCAAGGCCCTCGACGGCGAGCAGGACAACCTGCTGGTCACCGACCTGGACCTCACTGACCCCGACACGGCCGAGGCCGCCGTCCGCGCGGCCGTGGAGCGGTTCGGCCAGATCGACGTCCTCGTCAACAACGCCGCCAACTTCTTCGCCGGCTACTTCGAGGTCGTCTCCCAGCAGCAGCTGCGGCAGCAGATCGAGACCAACGTCTTCGGCCCGATGAACGTCACCCGAACCGTGCTGCCCGTCATGCGCGAGCAGCGCGCCGGGCACATCATGACGATCTCCTCGCTGGCCGGACTGGTCGGCCAGGAGTTCTGCGCCGCCTACACCACGTCCAAGTTCGCCGTGGAGGGCTGGATGGAGGCGCTGCGCCTGGACGTGGCCCCCTTCGGGATCCGCACGACGACCGTGGAACCCGGCTTCTTCCGCACCGAGCTGTTGGTGGACGCCTCCACCACCTGGCCGGAGCGGACCGTCGACGACTACGCCGAGAGCACCGCCGCGCAGATCGAGGGCTGGAAGTCCATGAACGGCCGGCAGGCCGGTGACCCGGCCAAGCTCGCGGCCGCCCTGCTGAAGATCGCCGAACAGGACGAGCCGCCGGTGCGGTTCGTGGCCGGCGCCGACGCCATCACCGCCGTAGAGGCCAAGGCCGAGGAACTGCTGGCGCAGGTCGAGGCATCGCGCGCGCTGGGCTGGGATCTGGCCCACGACGACGCGGCCTGACCAGACGCCTGTCACACCTCACCACCATCAGGACCTACACCGGCCAGGGCGCCGTCGCCCTTGGCCACTCGAAAGGAGAACCACCCATGAAGAAGCGTGAACTGGGAAGCAGCGGCCTCGAAGTGTCCTCGATCGGGCTCGGCTGTATGGGCATGACCTTCGGCTACGGCCAGGCCGCGGACACCGGTGAGGCCATCAAACTGATCCGGACGGCCGCCGAACGTGGTGTGACCCTCTTCGACACCGCCGAGGGGTACGGGGAGGCGAACGAGAGGCTGGTGGGCGAGGCCCTCGCGCCGGTGCGCGACCAGGTCGTCCTCGCCACGAAGTTCGGGTTCAAGGACGGCAACCCCACGGCGGGACTGGACAGCCGGCCGGAGCGGATCAGGATCGTCGCCGAGCAGTCCCTCAAGCGCCTGCAGACCGACCGCATCGATCTGTTCTACCAGCACCGGGTGGACCCCGACGTGCCGATCGAAGAGGTCGCGGGAGCCGTCAAGGACCTCATCCAGGAGGGCAAGGTCAAGCACTTCGGCCTGTCCGAGGCCGGTGTGGACGTCATCCGCAGGGCGCACGCGGTGCAGCCGGTCACGGCTCTGCAGAGCGAGTACTCGCTGTGGTGGCGTGAGCCTGAGGAGACCATCTTGCCGACCCTGGAAGAACTGGGCATCGGCTTCGTGCCGTTCAGCCCGCTCGGCAAGGGGTTCCTGACTGGCGCGATCAGTCAGGACACGAAGTTCGAGGCCAACGACATCCGTAACGTGCTGCCGCGCTTCGAGGAAGAGGCGCGTGAGGCCAACCTCGCACTGATCGCGCTGCTGGGTGAGATCGCGGACGCCAAGCAGGCGACCCGGGCTCAGACCGCCATCGCGTGGCTGCTGGCGCAGAAGCCGTGGATCGCACCGATCCCGGGCACGACGAAGCTGCACCGCCTCGAAGAGAACATCGGCGCCGACAACGTGGAACTGACCGCCGAGGACCTCAAGCGCATCGAAGAGGCCGTTGCCCAGGTGCAGATCAAGGGCGAGCGGTACACCGCAGCGCAGCAGAAGACCATCAACCGGTAAGCCACCGGCCCCCATCGGCCCGTTCCTGACGAAGCGCCGGAGCCTCGTTCGAGGCGCTTCGTCAGGAACGCCCTGCCCAGCAGGAGAAGTTCACATGGAATCGCAGGCACTCAAGGGGCGGATCGCCCTGGTCACCGGTGGCACGACCGGACTCGGCTTCGGCGCCGCCAAGCGTCTGATCGAAGAGGGAGCCACTGTCTACATCACAGGCCGGCGCAAGGACGTGCTCGACGCCGCCGTGGAGAAGCTCGGCCCGTCCGCCACCGGGATCCGGGCCGACGTCACGAGCAAGAGCGACATGCTGCGCGTCGCCGAAACGATCAAGGCGGCGCACGGCCACCTCGACATACTCTTCGCCAACGCGGGTGGCGGACACGCCACGCCCCTTGCCGAGCTGACCGAGGAGCAGATCGACAGCGAGCTCGGCATCAACATCAAGGGTGTCGTCCTCACGGTGCAGAGCATGCTGGACGTCCTGCGCGACGGAGCGTCCATCGTCCTCAACGCGTCGATCACCGCCGACATGGGGCTGCCCGGGTTCGCCGTCTACGCGTCGTCGAAGGCGGCCGTACGCTCCCTCGCCCGCAGCTGGACGACGGACCTCAAGGACCGTGGGATCCGGGTCAACTCGATCAGCCCCGGAGTGGTGCCCACCGAGGGCTACAGCCACGAACAGAAGCTGAGCGATGACGACATCGCCGCCTATGTCGAGCGCGTCGCGAAGGAGATCCCGGCGGGACGCGTGGGGACGGCCGAGGACATCGGCGACGCCCTCGTCTTCCTCGCCTCGGACACCAGCCGCTATATCACGGGCGTCGACCTCGTCGTGGACGGCGGCATGACCCGCGTCTACGCCGGCCAGAACTGACGAAGGAATCCACATGAGCACGGTCAAGTCGGCAGAGCGCCACATCATCTGCGAGGTACGCGGCCAGGCGGCCCACCGCGCCAGGGTCGAGGAGCTCCTGCTGGAGCTCGTGGGCCCCGCGCGGGCGGAGGCCGGATGCCTCTACTACGACCTCTACCAGCAGTCGGACGAGCCCGACACCTTCTACATCGTCGATGGCTGGGCTTCGGCCGAAGCCGTCGCGGAACACGCCGAGCACCCGAACGTGACGAAGGTCGTGGAGCGGTTGCTCCCGCTGCTCGAAGTACCCCTCAAGGTCACCACCAGCAATCGGGTCAGCGACCCGGCCTAGCGACTGGTCGGGGTCCGAACCCGTCAGGAAAGATCCATGGCTCGCATCTTCATCACCGGTTCCACCGACGGCCTCGGCCTGATGGCCGCTCAGTTGCTTTTTCGGCAGGGCCACACGGTGGCGCTCCACGCTCGCAACGACACCCGGGCCCGTGACGCACACGCCGCGCTCCCGGACAACGCGGGCGTCGTCGTCGGTGACCTCTCCAGCATCGCCCAGACCCGTGATGTGGCGGCTCAGGTCAACGAGTTGGGCACCTTCGACGCGGTCATCCACAACGCCGGCGTCGGCTACTACGGGCGAGGCAGGGTGGAGACCGAGGACGGCCTCTCGGATGTCTTCGCGGTCAACGTGTTGGCGCCCTACCTCCTCACGGCGCTGATCACCCCGCCCCGACGGCTCGTCTATCTCAGCTCCGGCATGCACCACAGCGGCGACCCCACCCTGCGGGACCCGCAGTGGGCGACGCGGCCGTGGCAGGGCTCCCAGGCGTACTCGGAGTCGAAGTTCCACGTCACCGCTCTCATGCTCGCCGTCGCGAGGAAATGGCCCGAGGTGCTCTCCAACGCCGTCGACCCGGGCTGGGTGCCGACAAAGATGGGCGGGAACAGCGCCACCGACGACCTGCGGCTGGCTCCGGTGACCCAGGCATGGCTGGCGGCCGGCGATGACCCAGAGGCGCTGGTTACGGGCCGCTACTTCCACCACCAGCAGCCCCGCCGTCCACACCCGGCGACGCAGTCGCCCGAGGTGCAGGACCGCCTGCTGGCCTACTGCGCCGACCTCACCGAGGTCGAGCTGCCGACAGCGGTCTCTGCCGACTGAGCCCGCGCACCCCTCCACGTCCGCACACCCTGATTGGAGCGAACCATGACCGGAACCAACCCACTCATCACCCTGAACAACGGCGTCCAGATTCCCGCCCTGGGACTCGGCGTCTACCAGAGCGCCCCCGAGGAGACCACCGACGCGGTCGTAACCGCGCTGCACGACGGCTACCGGCTGATCGACACCGCCGCCGCCTACTTCAACGAGCGGGAGGTCGGCGAGGGGATCGCCCGCTCCGACGTGGACCGTTCCGAGATCTTCGTGACGACCAAGGTGTGGATCAGCGACTACGGCTACGACTCCGCGCTGCGAGCCTTTGACGTGAGTCTGCGCAAGCTGGGCCTCGAACAGCTCGACCTGTGGCTGCTGCACCAGCCGTTGCCGTCCGACTTCGAGAAGACGATCTCGGCGTACAAAGCGGCGGAGAAACTGCTCGCGGAGGGGCGCGTTCGTGCGATCGGCGTGTCGAACCAGACGCCCAAGCAGCTCGACGAACTCATCTCCCGCACCGGCGTCGTCCCGGCCGTCAACCAGATTCAGGTGCACCCCTACTACACGCAGCCCGAGTGGCGGGCGGCGAACGAAAGCCACGGCATCCTGACCCAGTCGTGGTCGCCCATCGGCGGTTCCTACGTGTACCGAGGCGCCGAGACGAACCCTCTTGAGGACCCCGTCATCACGGCCCTGGCCGACAAGTACGCGAAGACGTCCGCGCAGATCGTGCTGCGCTGGCACCTCGACCACGGCTTCTGCGCGATCCCGAAGTCCGTGAAGGCCCATCGCATCGCCGAGAACTTCGACGTCTTCGACTTCGCCCTGACATCCGACGAGGTGGTCGCGATCGACGCCCTCGACACCGGCGTACGCGGCGGACCCGACCCGGACTCACTCGACCTGCAGAACGCCGGCTTCTCGATCCCGGACTAGGGGCCCTGAAGTACCTCTCCGACAAGCCCACGAACGAAAGAACTCAAGAGCGCAATGATCACGAAAGCCCTGCCCATGAAGAAGCGATTCACCTTCACGGTGATCTCCGCGACGGCCGCCGCCGTCGTCGTCTCGGCACCGTATGCGTCCGCCGCGACCGAGCACGCGGACGCGCAGCCCGCCGTCACCCACGTGAAGACCGTGGCCGCATTCGACTTCGCCATCGGCGACGTGCCCGAGAACATCACCGTCGCCCCGGACAACTCACTGACCGTCTCGATGGTGGGCACGCCCGCGGGCGAACGGCCGGCCCTGGTGCGGATCGCACCGTCCGGGCACCGCACCGTGCTGGTCACCGGGCAGAAGGGCGACGGAATCACCGGCAACACCCGCGGCCACGACGGCACCGTCTACTACAACGTGTGGTCCTCCGACGCCTCCCGCAACGGAGTGTGGAAGCTGCCGCCCGGCGGCACCCCCCACCGCATCGCGGCATTGCCCGTCGGCGGAGTCCCCAACGGTCTGGCCATCGATCCGGCCGGGCGCACCTTGTACGTCGCCGACAGCCAGATGGGCACCGTCTGGGCCGTCCCGGTCTCCGGCGGTCCCGCGACCGCGTGGCTGGTCGGCCCCGCCCTCGCGATCAAGGCGTCCGCGCCCGTGCCGTACGGCGCGAACGGACTCCGCTTCCACAACGGCGCCGTATGGGTCTCTAACCTCAGCAAGGGCACCCTGCTGCGGATCCCCGTCACCGCCACCGGAGCCCCGGGCCGGATCCACACGGTCGCCGACGGCCTCACCGGCGTCGACGACTTCAACTTCCTCAGCGAGCGCTCCAACGTCGTGTTCGCCGCGCTGAACACGCAGAACAAGGTCGCGGTGGTCTTCCCGGACGGCACCACCAAGACCGTGCTGACCGCCTCGGACGGCCTCGCCTCGCCCACCGCCACCGCGGTGCGCGGGAAGCGGCTGTACATCACCGACGGCGGACTGAACGAACCCCACGACGCGAAACTGCAGATCGGGAAGATCAACCTCGCCGCGCTGCTCTCACATTGAATGCGGAGAACACCAGCATGACCACAGCAACGCGCGACATGAGCCGCTCCGGGAACGGGCGCCAGGGCACCGCCGTCGTCGTCGGTGCTTCCCTCGCGGGTCTGATGACCGGACTGGCCCTCTCGCAGAATGGAATCGACGTGACGATGCTGGAGCGATCCGGGGCGGTCCCCCGGGCCCGCAGAGGGGCCGCTCTCGGCGGGGTGAGTGAGGGCCTGCTCAGCAGAATCACGGGATCCGATCTCTCGAAGAGCAGCCCGGCGCCGCTGAGTTCGGTGGCCTCCGGTGTGCAGAGCTGGACGGCGGTCCACGCCCGGCTCCGAGCGGCCGTCGATGCAGACCCCTGTATTGAGCTCCGCCCTCACACGACCGTACGAAGCGTCGGCCAGGACGCGGACTCGGCGTGGGTGATCACCTCGGACGGGCGGACGTTCCGGGGCGATGTCGTGATCGGAGCGGACGGCCACGGAAGCGTGGTGCGCGGCGGCGTCGCACCCGACAAGCCCGACGCGACGTTTGCCGGCTACCTGATCTGGCTCGGTCTGACCGGCGAGTCCGCGCTCATGACCTCGCGCCGCCTGCCGCGGGACGTCGACATCCTCACCGGTGGAGAGGACTACCTCCTCGGCTACCCGCTGCCCGGCCCCGACGGTTCCGTCGCCCCGGGCTCCCGCCAGGTGGGCTGGGCCTGGTACGACGCGAGCCGCAACGATCTGTTGCGCGAAACGGGTGCTGTCGTCGGCAACGTCGTACGCCGGTCGCTCACTTCGGCCGACATACCGGAGACGACCTTCCGCGAGCTCGCCGACAGGGCCGAGGACCTGTGGCCGTCGCCCTGGCGCGAGGCCGTCCTCGACTGCATCGAGCGGCGTGCCGTCATCGGCACCCCGATCGCCGAGTACGTCCCCGACCAGCTCGTCAACGGCCGCCTCGCCCTTGTCGGAGACGCCGCCCACGTACCCACCCCGATGACGGGCTCGGGCTTCAGCGCCTCGCTCCACGACGCCGAGGCCGTCGCCGCAGCCGTCGCCGCCGGCGTACGCGGACCGGCCATGCCGCAAGCTCTGCGCGGATACGAGGACGAGCGGCTCGGCAGCGTGCGGAGCATGGTCCAGTCGGGCCAGCAATTCAGCCGCTCCTTCGCAGGCGTGGCCGCCTGAGCCACCGCCGCGCCGAGATGCGAGGCGGCCGTGATCCGGAGAAAGTGCGGTCTGTGGTGGACAAGAGCGAAAGCGGGCAGGAAGGCGGACCACCGGGCACGGCTCACGCCGTACTCGCGGGCAGCCGGGTGACCACCTTCGAACTCTTCTTCGATCTGGTGTACGTGTTCACCCTCACCCAGGTCACCGCCTACATGGCGCACGAACACAGTGGCAGCGGTGTCCTGCGCGGAGTGCTCCTGCTGGCCCTGGTCTGGATCTCCTGGTCCGCCTACGCCTGGCTCGGCAACCAGGCCCAGGCCGATCCGGGTGTCGTACGCGCGGGCATGACGCTGGCGATGGCCGGGGTGTTCGTCGTGGCCCTCACCGTCCCGGAGGCGTGGCACGACGCGCCGGGCGGCCTCAACGGGCCTGTGGTCCTGGCCTGCGCGTACCTCTTCGTCCGCTGTGTGCACCTCGTCCTCTACGGCGTGCTCGCGCGCGGTGACCACGGGCTGTTGCGGCAGATCACGGTCTCCTGGCCCGCCGTACTGGGCGGCTCCTGCCTCCTGATCGTCGGTGCGGTGATCGGAGGCCGGTGGCAGACGGCGCTCTTCGCGGCCGCGATCGCCACGGACTGGGGTGGCGTGTACGCCACCTCCTGCCGGGGCAACTGGCGCATCCGCAGCGCCTCCTACTTCGCCGAACGGCACGAACTGTTCATGATCATCGCCATCGGGGAGTCGCTCCTCGCCATGGGCGCGGGAGCTGTCGACCGCCCGATCTCCACACCGCTGCTGGCCGCGGCGGTCCTGGGCGTCGCCGTCGCCCTGGGCCTGTGGTGGCTGTACTTCGACGTGGCCACGCTGGTGGGAGAGCACCAGCTGAGCAGGACGCAGGGACGTGACCGGGTCAGGCTTGCGGTCGACGCCTACGGTTACGCCCACTTCCCGATCATGGCCGGCATCGTGCTGACGGCCTTCGGCGTCGAGGGGGTCATGGCTCATGCGGGCGGCGGCGAAGCGCTGGGCAGCTTCTACGCCTGGGTTCTGTGCGGCGGAGCCGCCACGTATCTGGCCGGGCTGCTCCTGTTCGGCTGGACCGTGCTGCGCCAGTGGAGTCGGTTCCGACTGGGCGGCCTGTTCCTGCTGCTCGGGTGGAGTCCTGCGGCGGCCGTACTACCGCCGGTCGCGGCTCTTGCCGGCGCGGTCACCGTCCTGGCGGCGGTGGCTGCCGCGGAGACCTGGTGGTACGCGGAACTGCGCCGCCGCCTACGGCGCTGAAGCCCGCTCAACCTCCTCCGATCGGGCGAGACTGCTCGGAAAGCGAAACAGCGTCAGAAGGCGCGAACGTACTGGTCATCAGCCCCCTCTGCGTGAGCGATGCGTGAGCGGACGGTGTGGCAGGAGCTGTCCCGGGGTGGACCGTCCCCTATAGCGAACCTGTCCTGACCAGGTCATTCCGGACACCGAGTCAGCGTCCGGAACGACCCAGCAAGCTTTGGCCAGGACTTTTAATCCATTGGTTGTGGGTTCGAGTCCCACAGGGCCTACGGTTCGCGGGCGGGGGATATCCCCTCCGACCTGCTGCGCGGCGCTCGATTCGGCTTCGGCCGGGTCGGGCGCCGCGGTGTTTGAGGGCCGGTCACCCGCCCGTGGAGGACTCGGGCATCGCGATGACATACGTCCCCTTCGCGGGCACCGTGTCGGCGACACCTCGCTCCCGCAGCTCCCGGATCGCACGCCGGAGGGTGTTGATACCGACGCCGTAGTGGGCGGCGAGATCGGGCTCCGAGGCCAGACGCGCACCTACCGGCAGACTTCCGGCGCGAATCTGGTCGGCGATGTGCTCGGCGATCTGCACGTACACGTAGATCCGGGACGCGGGATCGGGGCGCCACTCCTGGTCTTCAGCCATGACGGCACGTTAGTCGCCAGGAACCAGGACTCTTCCTACCGAGTCGTGCCACGGCCCGACTCGTCCTCCGGCATCGCGATGACGTAGGTCCCCTTCGCGGGCAAGGTGGCGACGAGTCCTCGTTTCCGGAGCTCGACGACTGCCCGACGCACGGTGCCGATGCTGACGCGATACAGATCGGTCATCGCGCGCTCGCCCGGCAGCGCGGCCCCTTGCGGCAACTTGCCGGACGCGATGTCCGCCGCGATGGCATCGGCGAGTTTCACGTACTCGTAGCGCGGAAGCTCGGTCATCCCTCCACAGTGCCGCAGCCTCCCGCGTACCGCAGGAGTGGAACGCGTCCTGCCGCAGCGGGGTGCGGAAAGAAGTAGAGGGGTGCAGGGGGACGCAGTTGCCGGTATGGTCGAAATCAGCAGACCCCGGCGAGGTGGCTAGACCTCCCGGGGCATGGCCAACGCTTACCCAAGGAGCGTCGACATGACCGACCTTATCCCCCGCGCCCTCCAATGGCTGCGCCTCCTGTTCGCCCCAGGTACCGGCAAACGGCGACTGACCCGTCACCGTCCCTACCTATGCCTGCACATCACCGCCGTACGGCAGGACCCCCACACCGCCGCTCCCGCCCCCGTGTCCTCCGGGCTTCCCCGCCACCGTTCCCCCTACGGCCTGCACGCCCCGATCGACGGCTCCGCCTCCGCCCTGGTCCGCCCCTACCTCGTCGCGCATGACGAAGAGGACGCCCTCCGGCAGTACCGCCGCCTCGCGCTCGTCCTGGCCGCCGACTTCGGGGTCGACCTCGATCAGCACCTGGTCGGCCCGCGGAAGGCGGCCGCCTGATGGAACTCCGGCTGCTGCCCTGGCCGTCGCCCGACGGCAAGCCCTGCTATCTGGTGACCGACCGTCACGGCGGCCACCTCTCCCGCCTCGCCGACGAACTGGAGGCCACCCAACTCGCCACCGGCACTGACGTACTCGACCTCGCCCGCGTGGTGCTGGAGGACCCGGCCTCGCCGTACACCGAGGTCCGCTACGCGGGAATCCGTCTCGCCGAGTGCCTGGCGGATGCCTTGCGCGTCGCCGAGTCCAGAGGCTCGCGCCTGCCGGTGCCGGAGACCGACGCCACCGACGACGGCGAAGGGACCGAAGCGACCGAAGAGAGCGGACGCGGGATGTAGGCGCAGTTCGCCTCCCGTCCGGTCGGCGCGGTATCCGCCGGCCGGAGGGGAGGCAAAGCGTCGGCGGCGAACCACTCACACCTGCGGTCGCCCCGACCCCGGCCCCGGCTTTTGCCGATGCCCCGCCGCCGATCCGGGCTCCGGCGTCCACCTCGCCGTAGCCACGTACGAGACGACGACCGCGACGATCACCAGCGGCATGACGGTGACCCCCTCGAGCCCGATCAGCAGCGTGGCCAGCAGGACGGAGACCAGGGGGAGGCGCAGCATCGCGGCGCTCATCGCGCCGATACCCATCGCGAACCCCGCGACCAGGCTCAGCCCCGGGAGGTGGGAGCAGAGGATGCCGCCCGCGGCTCCCACGAACATCGCGGGGAAGATCGGGCCTCCCCGGAAGGCGCTGAGCGACACGCAGTAGGCGAGGCCCTTGCACAGCACCAGCAGCGCCAGCGCGCCCACGGAGTACGTGGCACTGTGCGTGAGGAAGGGGTCCAGCGCCGTCTGTCCCGAATAGAGCACGTCCGTCGCCGGTTTGTCCGTGGCCTCCGCGTAGCCGATCGCCAGTCCCGCCACGACGAGGCCGATGACGACCGTGGCCGTCACTCGGCGCCGTTCGACGTGCGTCCTGAGCCGGACGGCGAGCCATCGGATGCCCGCGGCCACCAGCGCGGCCGACAGCCCGATGAGCAGGGCCCAGCCGAACTCCGCCGCCGTCGGGCGCACGGCCTCGGGTACGTCGCGCAGGACCAGGGAGTACGTGCCCAGCCCGGTCCAGGAGCCGAGCCCGACGAAGACGAGCGCACCGATGCCCGAGGCCAGCAGCCCGGGTACCAGCACCGTCGTCATCATCACCCCGCCCAGCCCCGACGCCTCCATCAGCAGAAACGCCCCCAGCAGAGGCGATCCCAGCAGGGAGCTGACGGCCGCGAAACTTCCCGTCGCGCCCAGCACCGCGCTCATCTGCTCCGGCGGATCACGTCTGACCAGCCGCACGGCACCGGCGGCGAGCCCGCTGCCGAGTGCCAGGAGGGGTGCCTCGGGGCCGAGGACGGCGGCGAAGCAGAGCGTCGCCAAGGCGGCGAGGAAGATACCGGGGAGCTCGACGGGCGCGGGCACACCGCCGGGCTGGAACCCGGCGCTCGGTTCATGACCGCCGTGCCCCGGCAGGTATCGGACCGTCAGACCCACCAGCATCCCCCCGACGGCGAGCAGCGGCAGCGGCCACCAGGACGGAGTTCCGCCGAGACCCAGGGACTTGGGCAGATCCGAGTAGATCAGCGGCTGGACCTCCCCGACCAACGCGAGGAACCCGAAGGCCGCCGCGGACACCGGTACGCCGATCAGCGCGGCCGTCAACAGGAGCACGAGGTAGGCGCGGCTCCGCAGAAGCGTCCTCGGGTCCGGAGACGGGGAGCCCCCGGACGCGTCCGTACCGACCGGCATGCGCACAGCCTCCTCGCGGGTGCAGACGTCGTTCCGCGCGCTCCCGAGCCTGACACGCCGGGCAGGGGGCGGCTCGCCGGCCGGGGCTGTGCGTGTGACGGAGGAGAGGGACGGGGCGCTTGCACCGGACGGCCGCCGTCACGCTCAGGTGTGAACAATCCCGACTGGCGGATGGCTGAAACCGGTCACTCGTCCTTCGGTCCGCGGACGACTGTGACCGGGGTGCCCGGCGCTGGATGGTTTCTTCTGGTTTGTTCCGAGGGTGAGCCAAGATGGCGGACGCATACATGCGTCGCTTTTCGGTCACTCTTCAGTATTTGCGCAACATATACAGTTCGTGGCCTGGTTGGGGCGACATGTCTGCATGTGCGTGCCATGAACGCGGGGAGGGCGGATGAAGAGGATCCTGCTGACGTCGGGGCTCGTCGGGATGCTGGTGACGGGGTCCGCAGTGCCGACGGCGGCCATCTCGGACGCCGGGTCGACGCCCTTGCCCGGGACGGGCGCGAGGGTCGAGGTCAGCGCGTGGCAGTGCAACGCCTACGCCGACAAGTGCTCCTTCAAGACGTCGACGAAGACCACGAGGGGCGGGGCGAGGTACCCGGTCAGCAGGATCAGCAACACGGCGACGGTGAAGGCCAACGGCTGGCAGGCGACCCTCGCGCTGAGCCCGAGCGGTACGCCGGTGAGCGAGAACACCCGGCAGGTCAGCTGGACCAACCAGAACACCTGGATCGCCGACATCAGCGGGATCGCCGACCCGGGAGGCTCGCTCAACACGAGCATCACCACCTGTTCCGACGGCGGCGCCTTCAAGTCCGGCGTCAAGGCGTTCGCTTCTGCCTGTGCCAACGACTGAGCGGTGAGGGAGCACGTGGACCGTCGTCGCCGGGCGCTCCTGTCGGTGAGTGTGGTGGCCGCCACGGCAGCGCTCGGCGCCGCGGTGTTCGGCGGCGGGCCGGTGGAACGGCCCGCGCCACCCGGCGCCGACCTGGCCACCCAACTGGACGCCCTGCGCGGAGCGAACGATCTCGTACGCGCCACCCGCGTGGACGTCGGGCGCGATCCCGCGCTGTACCCGACCGCGTACGGGCGCCTGGAGGCGGCCCTCGCCGAGGGGCCCCGGGGCAGTGGCGGTACGGGCCGAGGCGGGGGTGTGCCCGAGGTCCGGCCCGCCCGGCTCGCCGAACTCGCCCGTGCCGACGTCCTGGACACCCCGGCATGGCGGGCTCACTACGTGTGCCTCGCCCTCGGAGGGAGGGGAGCGGACGAGAGCCGCGAGGCGACCGCCGTACTGGAGCGGGCCGGCCTCCTGGACCGGGCCGGCCGCGAGGCGCTCGGGTACCTGACCGCGCCGGACACCGGGGACGACGCCCTCACTTCGCTCGCCACCAGAGCCGCCTTTCTGCAGACGCTGACCTGCCTGGGGCGGGACGACAAGGTGCCCCGGGCCGGGCTGGAGACCCTCGCGGCGGACACCGCCCGTGCCGAGCAGGCCGTACCGGTGCTCTACGCCACGGAGGCCCTGCGCGCCGTCGGCGTACGGGCCCGAGCGACACGTGCGGTGCGCGGGGCCGACGCCCGGCTGGCCGCGGGGTGCGCCGCCCTCGACCCCATCCAGCGGGCCGCCCTGACCCTGTTGCGGGACCGGCTGACCCGGCGGACGTACGACTGCCTGGTGCCGGTGCTGTCGGACTCCGACACACAGACCCGGTGGCTGGTCCGGCGTGCCCTGATGACCGACGGCGCCGAGGCGGGCCCCGGCGCCGGCGCGCTGCCCGAGCCCGTGGGGCACGTCCGGGCCGACGGGCTCGTCACGAAGACGCCGGCCCAACTGGGCACGCTGACCGCCACCTACGACGCCGCGCGGGCCTTGACGGCCGGCGCTCAGCAGGAGCACACACCGTACTGGCTGACGCGGCGACTGACACGGATGGGCGCGGACGCCGGCCTCGAACCGTCCGATCGGCTGCTGCTCGCCATGACATGCCACCGGCTGGCCCTGACCTGTGGACCACAGGCCGCCAGGGGAGCGGTGGAGGCGGCTCGGCTGACGGTGCCGAGGCGTCTGACGCGGGACAACGAGCTCCGCTGGTACGGCGTCATGGCGGCACGCGCGGAGTTCGGACTGGGCTGCGGGCGTACGGCCGTGGGGGCGCCGGACGGCGGGCGCGGCGGGGGACTGCCCGCTCGTTCGCTGCGCGTCGTGGTCGTGCTCGCGGACGCCGGATGCACGGCCCAGGCGGCACGGCTCGCCGAGGGCACCGATCTCGCGGAGCAGGCCCGAAGAGCGCTGCGTGCGGGGGACCTGATGACCGCCTCGGACGCGGTGCAGGCAGCCCTCGCATCAGACCAGAGCATTCCGCAGAGTCTCTGGGACGACCTGCCCCGGCTTCTCCGGCGCTACAGCGACTCCGCGTTCCCCGACCTGTACGCCGCCTCGCCGGGCGACGCGGCTTCGGCGGACGCCACCAGAGCGGCGTACTACCTCCTCGCGTGACCTGTCCGACGGCGGGCCGACAGGACGCGCTCGCCCGGCCGCGCGCCCGTCCGGCCCCGTCCGTCTTCCCACCCCGGAAGGACACCGCCCCATGAACACAGCCGCCCCACCCACCGCCCCGCCCGCCGTGGTGGCCGAGGGCCTGGCCTTCGGCTACGCGTCCGGCGGAGGTCTGACCCGTGCGGATCTCACGCTCGACGCGGGCACCATGGCAGCCGTCGAGGGCCCGTCCGGTTCGGGCAAGAGCACACTGCTCGCCCTCCTCGGGCTGATCCTCTCTCCGGCCGCGGGCTCGCTGCACATCACCGGCACGGACACCGGATCCCTGTCCACGGCCGGACGGGATCTGCTGCGGCGCCGGTCGATCGGCATCGTCCTGCAGGATCTGGGGCTGCTGCCGTTCCTGAACGCCTGGGAGAACGTGGCCGCCGCCTTCGGCCCCCGGCTCGCCCGGCATCGTACGGAGGCCCGGGCGCTCCTCGGCGATCTGGGCATGGCGGAACTGGCCGACGCCCGGGTCACCGAACTCTCCGGCGGGCAGCGGCAGCGCATCGCCGTCGCGCGAGCCGCCGTGAAACGGCCGGTGCTCGTCCTGGCCGACGAGCCGACCTCGGGCCTCGACCCCCGGACCGCGAACTCGGTGATGACAGCGCTGCGTTCGTGTGCGGAGCGGGGTGCGGCCGTCCTGCTCGTCACGCACGACCCGGCGGTCGCCGCGAGCTGCGACCGGCGGCACGTGCTCGACGGAGGGGTTCTGTCGGCCGCCGACTCGTCGGACGACCGGGAGCCGGCCGTCGGCAGGCAGGAAGCCCGAGAGCCGGCCGCCGGCCTGCGGGACGCCCGGGAGGGGAGCCTCGGATGAGCCGCTGGAGTCTGTACACCTGGACGCGTGACGCTCGTTCGCTGCGCAGGGCACTGCCGACGCTCACCGTTCTGGCCGCGCTGCTGACCACGTCCGCGGGGGTGGCCGCCGGTGCCGCCGAGGCCGTCGAGCGGGACGTGCTCGGCTCGGGCGGGCTCACCCAGATCGAGCTGTCCTCGTTCGAGGGCGACACCTCGGTCCGGCCGCTCACCACCTCGGCCCTGCGGGACGCCGCGTCCGTGCCGGGCGTACGGCAGGTCGTCGCCGACTACCCGTCCGTGCTGTACGCCGCGGAGGAAGGGACGTACGACCTGGCCGGTCACACCCTGACGCCGGGGGACGACCTGCCCGTGGTGAAGGGGCGGAACCCGGCGGGCTCCGGTGGGCTCGCGCGGGACGAGATCGCTCTGCCGGTCTCCGCGCAGGGGACCGACTTCGCTCCGCTCCTCGGCCGTACCGTCGCCTTCGGATACACCCGGGCGACGGGTGCGGCGTCCGGCACCACCCAGGTCATCAGACTGCGGGTCACCACCCTTTATGACCCCGCCTGGCAGGCCGACGGCCCCGATGTCGCCTACCTCGCGGAGGACACGGCCGCGCTGCTGGCCGCGGCGCGCGCCGGACAGACCCCGCACACCTTCCGCGCGCACGAGGGTGCGCAGTCCGCCGTCGTACGGGTCGGGCACCAGAGGCAGGTGGCCGCCGTGACCAAGTCGCTCCAGGCGGACGGGTTCTCGGCGTCGCCCGTGTCCGATCGTGTGCGTGACCTGCCCGGTCTGTTCGGGGTGGCGGACCTCGCGATGCGGGCGGGGGTGCTGGTGCTGGCGATCGGCGCCGTCGGGCTCGGGTCGGTACGCGCGGCGGACAGTACGCGGGCCCGGCTCGGGCAGTTCGCCGTTCTGCGGATTCTCGGGTCGGGGCGCTCGGAGCTCCGCAGGATCCTGCTCGGTGAGGCCGTCCTCTCGGGCGGGGCGGCCGGCGTCGTGGGCGTCCTCGTGGGTGCGGGCGTGTCCGTGGCGCTGGCCGGTCCGCTCAGCGATCTCCTCGGGCTGCCCATCTCCCGCACGGACGCCCTGCCGGGGCCGGCCTGGGCCGCCGCCGCGCTGCTGCTGCCCGCCGTGGGCCTGGCCACCGGCACCCTCCTCGGCAGCCGTGACGTCCTGCGCCGTGACCCCTACCTCACGGCACGGGCCCACGGCTGAGGAGCGGACACCCGCTCCTCCTTCCTCGGCGGACGGTCGGCGGGGGACAGTGGCCCGGCGGGGGCCGAGGGGGAGTGCGGTCGGCGACGAGAGGAGTGGCTCGTGATCGAGGCGGAGTTGAAGGCCCGGGTCCGTGCGCCGGAGGTGGTCGCGCGGGTGCTCGGGGTGTGGGGTGAGGGCAGGGCCGAGACGTACCGGGACACGTATGACGACCTGCCGGACGGCAGTCTGCGCGGCCGGGACGAGGAGCTGCGGCTGCGGTGCACGGCCGACCACGGGACGGGGGAGCGGCGGGCCCTGCTCACCTTCAAGGCGGCGGCCGTGGACGAGGAGTCCGGTTCGAAACCCGAGTACGGGACGCGGGTCGAGGACGCGCAGGTCGCGCACGCCATTCTGCGACGCCTCGGCTACGTGCCGGCGATCGTGTTCGAGAAGCACTGCCGCAGCCACTCCTTCGAGGCGTACGGCCGGCGAATGCTCGCCACCCTGGTACGGGTCCCCGAGCTGGACGGCACGTTCCTGGAGGTCGAGAGCCTGGTGCGGGAGGAGGACGAGGTCGCCGGGGCCCTCGACGGCATCCGCGCGGTGCTCCGCGACCTGGGCATCGCCCCGGGGGATCTCACCCGGGAGTCGTACACCGCTGCGGTGGCGGCGGTCCGCGGTGGTCAGCCCCGGAGGGGCGGGTGAGTGCATGTCGTACACGAACAAACACCTGGGGCCGGAATCCTTGATCGGATTCCGGCCCCAGGCCTTCAGTAGCGGGGACAGGATTTGAACCTGCGACCTCTGGGTTATGAGCCCAGCGAGCTACCGAGCTGCTCCACCCCGCGTCGTTGAAACCAGTGTACGCCATCCGCGGGACCGCACGCACACGCATTGATCAAGGGCGGGAGGGCGACGGCGGAGAAGGTGCCGAGGGGTGGGGGATTCGGCGGCCGGGCTCAGCCGGTCAGATGGCGGTTGGGCGCCTGCGCCCGCTCCTCGAAGTCCCCGATCAGCACGACCACGGCCCCCTCCGCCGCCAGCACCGCGTTCCCGGCCGCCGCGTCCTCGACGAACGTGTCCGGCTCCCGCCAGGCCGTGACGACCCGGCGGATGCCCGCGTCGAGGACGAGCCGGGCACAGGGCGCGGGGCGGGAGGCGCGGCGGGCGCACGGTTCCAGGCTGCTGTAGACCGTGGCGGAGGCCAGGCGGGGGTCGGCGGGGTCGATCTTGGCGAGGGCGGCCTCCTCGGCGTGGACCACGGGGTCGCCGCCCTCGCGGGAGTGTCCCCGGGCCAGTTCCGTACCGTCCTCGGCGACCACCACGGCCCCCACGCTGAACGCGGTCCGCGAGGGAGGGCACGCGGCGGCCAGTTCGCAGGCCAGGTCGAGCCAGTGGCGGTCGGCGGGGGAGACGTCCCGTCCGGTGCCGGGGACGCTGGGGGCGTAGCGGATGAGGACGATGTCGCCGACCGGCCGGGTCTCCAGCAGGCGGAGCCGGCTCCTCGGCCCCCCGGGGTACGCCCCCGTCCCGAAGAGCCGCGGCGCGTCCGCCTCGCCCACGAACACCGGTGCCACGGCCAGCTGGATCTCGTCCGCCAGGTCCTGCCGGAGCAGCTGGGTGTGCACGAGGCCGCCGCCCTCCACCATGAGCCGCCGCACGCCGCACACGTCCGCGAGGTGGTCCAGGACGGCCGTCCACGCCAGCTCGGGGCCTACGGAGACCACGGTCACGCCGTCCGGTCCCGTCGGCAGGCCCAGCCCGTGCAGCCGGTCGGCGCCCTTGTCCGTCGTGTACACGGCCTTCTCGCCGCCGGTGTGCCAGAACCGTGCCGCCGGGTCGAGATCGCCGGACGCGCTGACCGTGACCTTCAGCGGGTACTCGGGCAGCCCGGCGGCGACACGGGCCGCGCGCCGCTCGGGGGAGTTGACCAGCAGCCGGGGGTTGTCGGTGCGCAGGGTGCCGGCGCCGATCAGGATGGCGTCGACGGAGGCGCGCACCTCGTCGACCCGGTCGAAGTCGGCCGGGCTCGACAGCAGCAGCCGCTCGGGTCCGGTGTCGTCCAGGAAGCCGTCCAGGGAGACGGCGGCGGACAACAGGACGTAGGGCTGGGGCATGGGACGAGCTCCCTTGGTTCAAGTTTTAAACAATACCTACACTGTACGTATGACGACCCGCTGGCTCACCCCCGACGAACAGCGTGCCTGGCGCGCCTACGTGGCCGCGAGTTCCCTTCTGGAGGACGCGCTCGACCGCCAGCTCCAGCAGGAGGCCGGGCTGCCGCACCTCTACTACTCCATGCTGGCCGCCCTCTCCGAGGCGCCGGAGCGCCGCATGCGGATGACCGAACTCGCCGAGCGTCTGAAGATCACGCGCAGCCGGCTGACGTATGTCGTGACCAGGCTGGAGAAGGACGGCCTGGTGCGGCGAGAGGACTGTCAGTGGGACAAGCGCGGCAGCGTGGCCGTGCTCACCGACGAGGGCATGACCCTGCTGGAGCGCACGGCGCCGGGGCATGTCGAGACGGTACGCAGGGCCGTCTTCGACCATCTCGCCCCCGAGCAGATCAGCCAGTTCGAGGAGATCTGCGGGGCCATCGCGGCGGCGATCCAGGGTGGCAGCCCCCTCGCGGCCCCCGGCTCGGACGACCTCCCGTGGCGCCGCCGCGCATGCCCGTCGAGCCAGCAGGGCCAGCAGGGCGGGTCGGGCGGGTCGGGCGGGTCGGACGAGCGGGACCGCGCCTGACGGACGCGCGGCCCGGACGCGCGGCGCCGTCACACGGCCCCGCGCATGACGGGAATGTGACGTATCCCCAAATCGGTTGCTTGAAATTTGAAGCAGGGGTTAGAGTCACTCCGAGCGTTGTGCTTCAAAACTGAAGCACAACGACACCCCGTACCAGGACCGGAGAACCCGCATGCCCGACATTCCCGCTGCCACCCCGCGTGCCCGCGTCCGGGTGCCGCTGCGTTTCCAGGACGGCTACGCCGTCGACGCCGAACTGGTCACCTTCCACGGCCTCGTCGACGGCCAGGAGCACCTGGCGATCGTCCTCGGCGACCCCGCCCCCGGCACGGACCCCCTGGTCCGGCTGCACTCCGAGTGCCTGACCGGCGACGTCTTCGGCTCCGCCCGCTGCGACTGCGGTCCCCAGCTGCGCGAGGCGGTGGAGCGGATCGCCGAACGCGGTGGCGTCCTCCTCTACCTCCGCCAGGAGGGCCGGGGCATCGGCCTCTACAACAAGCTCGACGCGTACGCCCTCCAGGACCAGGGGCTCGACACCTACGAGGCCAACGCGGCCCTCGGTCTGCCCGAGGACGCCCGCGACTACACGGCGGCGGCCCAGATGCTGGGTGCCCTCGGCATCGACGAGCTGGACCTGCTCTCGAACAACCCCGACAAGGCGCGGCAGCTCCGCGACCTCGGCGTGGGCGTCCGCCACCGCGTCCCCACCGGTGTCTTCACCACCGCCCACAACGTCCGCTACCTGCGCGCGAAGGTCCTCCAGACCCAGCACACGCTCCCCCTGCCGGAGCTGACGGGACTGGCAGGAGTGACGGCGGGCTGACCCCGGCGCCGGTTCCTTTGCCCTGCCGCCCGGCGCGGCCCTAGCCCACTCGGCCCCGCCGGCTGGCCCCGCGCCCCGCCCACGGAAACCCTGTTTCCGTGGGCACGGAGAACGGATGGCGAGTGTGAGGGAGCCGGTCGGGCGGCGGTTCTCGTTCCTCCGTACGCTCACGCGCGCCGTCCCGGCCCTGCTGATCACCGTCGGACTCTTCTACGACCACTTCACCCCGCGTGAGTTCACGGCCGTCCCCTTCTTCACCGCCGCGCCCCTGGTGGCGGCCCCGCTCTTCTCGCTGCACGGCACGGTGATCACCGGGATCGTCTCGATCTCCGGGGTCAGCGCCGTGCGCGGCTACTACGGCGACACGGGGCAGGTGGACGCGATCACCGAGATCGCCACGGTGATCACCGTCGCCGTGCTGGCCGTACTGATCAACCGTCTCGTCCGCCGCAGCGACGCCCGGCTCGCCACCGCCCGGGAGATCGCCGAGGCGGCACAGCGGGCGGTCCTGCCGGTGCCGCAGGAACGGATCGGCGGGCTGGAGATCGCCGCGCGGTACGAGGCCGCGCAGGCGGGGGCGTCGATCGGGGGCGATCTGTACGCGGTGCAGGACTCGCCCCACGGCGTACGGCTGATCGTGGGCGACGTGCGCGGCAAGGGGCTCGGCGCGGTGTCGGCGGTGGCGGTGCTGATCGGCGCGTTCCGGGAGGCGGCCGAGCAGGAGTCGACGCTGGAGGCGGTCGCCCAGCGGCTGGAGCGGGCGCTGGCCCGGGAGGCGACCAGGCGGGAGGCCGCGCTGCGGGACGCGGCGGTGGAGTACGAGGGGTTCGTGACGGCCGTGCTGGCGGAGTTCCCGCACGGGGCCGGGCGCGCCCGGATCGTCAACCGGGGCCATCCTTCCCCCCTCCTGCTGCTCGCCGACGGCACCCTGTGCTCCCTGGACGCGCCGCGTCCGGCCCTCCCGCTGGGCATGGAGGACCTGGGCGCCTGGCCCGACCGCGCGGAGGAGGCCGGGTTTCCGCGGGGGGCCACGCTCCTGTTCCACACGGACGGTCTGTCGGAGGCGCGGGACGCGTGCGGTGTCTTCTACGATCCGATCGAACGCCTGTCCGGTCGGGTCTTCTCCGCCCCGCGCGCCCTGGTGACGACCCTGGCGGACGAGGTGCGCCGGCACACGGGGGACAGCACGACGGACGACATGGCCCTGCTGGCGGTCCGCCGGCCGTGACCGGGGGCGGGTGCGAAGGCCGGTGACCGCCTCTATATCACCCAGTGTGGCTGTTCGACCGTCCTCCGTAGACGTGCTGATGTCCCGTCAGAACTTTTGTTACTCCTGAGGCAAGTCAACTCGCCCGTTTTAAACCCCTCATGACCCGTAAAGTCCAGCAGGGGGGCTGGAACGATCATTCAGAACAGCTTGGAATGGAGTACTCACGTCTATTAACGTTCGATAACGCAGCGCGGTCGTCCCAGCCGTCACAAGAGACGGCTCCGTGCTCACGCGCCGAATCCCGCAAGGGAACCGGGGAACCACCACCCTGGGGTGAATCGCACGGAAACCGTCGTGGCAGTCCGCACGACCGGTTTACGCGCGTAGGAGACCTTCCTGCTCCGAACCCGTCAGCTAACCCGGTAGGCGAGGAGGAAGGAAGGAGCGCGCCCACGTGGCGTCGAACCGGTCCGCGACCGAAGCCCCGTTCGTGCCGAGCCAACGAGAAGGCGAGAGCCGGACGTTCGGCTACGGCAGCTACAACAGCGACGACGAGGGCCCCTGGCAGGAGTGGAATCCCAGCGAGGACACCCTGCGCCCCGCTCGCGGCCGGCACCGTGTCGCCAAGAAGACCGGTGTACTCGCCCGTGGCGGTCTCGGCCGCAGCTCCACCGTTCTCGGCGTCGGTGTCATAGCCGCCGTCAGCGGCGCCGGCATGGCCAGCGCGCAGTCCGGCAAGGCCCCGGTGTCCATCTCGATGCCCGACATGCCGAACGTCGGCTCGGTCTTCGAGGACGAGGCGGAGGAGCCGGAGCCCGAGGCGTCCAGGACGCCGCTCAGCAGCGCCGGCCTGACCCCCGCCGAGGCCCAGCAGGGCACCGCGGACGCCGGTGAGGCCCTGCGCGCCCGCATCATCGCCCAGGCCGAGTCCCAGCAGGACGCCTTCGACAAGGCCGCCGCCGAGGCCGCCCAGACCGCCGCCGCGGACAAGGCCGCCGAGCTGGCCGCCAAGGAGAAGAAGGAAGCAGAGGCCAAGGAGGCCGCCGCCAAGAAGAAGGCGGCGGAGGAGGCCGCGGCGAAGAAGGAGGCCGAGCGTCTGGCCTCCCTCGCCACGCAGTTCACGCTGCCCACCTCCTCGTACACCCTCACCTCCACCTTCGGCCAGGCCGGCCCCTACTGGTCCTCCGGCTACCACACCGGCCTCGACTTCGCCGCCCCGACCGGCACCCTGATCAAGGCCGTCGGCAGCGGCACGATCACCCAGGCCGGCTACGAGGGCTCCTACGGCTACAAGACCGTCCTCACCCTCGATGACGGCACCGAGATCTGGTTCGCCCACCAGTCCTCCATCGGCGTCAGCGTCGGCCAGAAGGTCGCCACCGGCGACGTCATCGGCCGCGTGGGCGCCACCGGCAACGTGACCGGCGCCCACCTCCACATGGAGGTCCACCCCGGCGGCTCGGCCAGCGGCATCGACCCGGCGGCGTGGCTGCGCAGCAAGGGCGTGACCCCGTAGAGCGGTCGGACGACGAACGACGACGCCGCGTGGGTCCGTGAGGACCGCGCGGCGTTCGTCGTCCTCGGGACCGGCCTACGCTCGGACGCCTCGCTCCCACGGCTTCACGCGGCGTTCACGCCAGGGCGGAATGCGGGCGTCCGCCGGGCTGGTTGAGGGATGACATGACTTCTCTTCGCAAGCTGGGCACGTCCGACATCGAGGTCTTCCCCCTCTCCCTCGGCGGCAACGTCTTCGGGTGGACGGCCGACGAGGCACAGTCCTTCGCCGTCCTCGACGCCTACGCGGCCGCCGGGGGCAACTTCGTCGACACCGCCGACTCCTACTCGGAGTGGGTGGAGGGCCACACGGGCGGTGAGTCCGAGGGCATCATCGGCAGGTGGGTCAGGTCCCGGGGAAACCGGGACGACGTGGTCATCGCGACCAAGGTGAGCCAGCACCCCGAGTACCGGGGCCTGACGGCGGCCAACATCAAGGCCGCGGCCGACGCCTCCCTCGCCCGCCTCGGCACGGACCACATCGACCTCTACTACACGCACTTCGACAAGCCCGAGGTGCCCGTGGAGGAGATCGTCACCGCCCTCGACGACCTGGTGAAGGCCGGCAAGGTGCGGGCGATCGCCGCGTCCAACATCACCCCCGAGCGCCTGAAGGCGTCCCTGGACTTCTCGGACGCCGAGGGCCTGGCCCGCTACGTGGCCGTCCAGCCGCACTACAACCTGGTCTCCCGGGACACCTACGAGGGCCCGCTGCAGACCGTCGCCGCCGACGCCGGCCTCTCCGCCGTCCCGTACTTCGCCCTCGCCAAGGGCTTCCTGACGGGGAAGTACCGCCCCGGTACGACGGTCGACAGCCCCCGGGCGGCCGGCGCCGGCGCCTATCTCGCGACCCCGGCCGGCACCCGGGTCCTCGCGGCCCTCGACGAGATCGCCGAAGCCCGTGGAGCCGCCCACGCCACCGTCGCCCTCGCCTGGCTCGCGGCCCGGCCGACGGTCGCGGCGCCGATCGCCTCCGCGCGCAACCTGGACCAGCTCCCCGACCTGCTGGCCGTCGCCGACCTCACCCTCACCCCCGAGGAGCTGCGGCGCCTGACCGACGCCTCGGCGTAGCCCACACGGCCCCGGCGGCGGGCCTAGGACCGGTACGGGTTGTACCCGGGGTACGCGGCCACCCCGTAGGCCACCGGCTGGGGATGGGGCCCGTACCCGCCGTGTCCCCCGTATCCGGCGTACGCCCCGTACTCGTAGCCGTAGCCGTAGCCGTAGCCGTACCTGGGCTCGGCGTCCCGTCCGGCGTACGCCATCGCCGGGCGGGCCACCTCCCGCCGTCGCCACAGCTCGAACAGCAGCTCCCGCTCGCGCAGCGCGAAGTCGCTCCCGGCGCGCCCCCGCAGGCCCCGGTGCCGGAGGAACGCCAGCCGCGTCGCGTACGTCTCGTACTCCGCGACCGACCGCGCCCCGGCCTTCCCGAAGTGATGGGCCGCGTACTCCCGCGCCACCCGCCTGGCCCGCATCGAGCCCAGCACATACGGCTCGGGCGGGGTCAGCCAGCCCGCGGCCGCGTACGCCGGCAGCGCCTCCCGCACGGCCCGCAGCTCCCGCTGCCGGGCCCAGATCGCCCACCACGTCAGCAGTCCGAACGCCGGCACCATGAACCCCGCGTACACCGCGAAGAACCCGTACTCCCCGAAGGTCGCCGAGCCGTTCCACACCGAGTGCATCGCCATGGCGAGCAGCAGCCCGCTCAGCGGCACGAGGACGCGTCGCCCCCGCTGCCAGTCCGCGGAGACCGCCGCCACCCCGAAGCCGATCCCCGTCAGCACGGTGAACAGCGGATGCGCGAACGGCGACATGATCACCCGCACGAAGAAGGTGGCCGCGGTGACCGACGCCAGCCCGGTCCCCCCGCTGAGCTGGTCCGTTCCGAAGGCGGTGCCCAGATAGAGGATGTTCTCGGTGAACGCGAAGCCGGTCGCGGTGAACCCCGCGATCACCACCCCGTCCACGAGCGAGGTGAAGTCGCGTCGCCTGAACAGGAAGACGAGCAGGACGGCCGCGGCCTTGGCGGTCTCCTCGACCACGGGCGCTATGACCGTGGCGCCGAGGGTGTCGGCGTGCGAGGGATCGGCCGTGGCCGTCGCTATCCAGCGCGTCGCGAAGCTGTTGGCCACGATGGCTATCAGCGCCGCCGCACAGGCCCCCCAGGCGAACGCGAAGACCAGGTTCCGCCAGGGCCCCGGCTCCACCCGGTCCAGCCACCGGAAGGCGGACATGAGCAGTGGCAGGGGCAGCAGGGCCAGTCCCAGTCCGACGAGGAACCCTTCGGTGCCGGTCTGTTCGCGGACGAGCGCGAGGATGACGAGACCGGAGACGGCGAGCAGCGCGGTCAGCGCGCCGTATCTGACGCTCTTCCGCTGCCACCAGCGCGTGGGCCTGAACGCGTACCCGTCGGCCGAGCCGCGGGGATGCGTCGGGTAGGGAGGACTGGTGGCCATTGCATTGACCCTAACGAGGGAGGGGCCCGCCCGCGACGGCGCACGGGGGCGGCCCGCCGGACCGCGCCCGCCACCGGGTTCCGTCCGAACGACGGCCTTCAGACGCCTGTGGGGGGATGTTCGGGTTGGTCGGACTGCCGCGTCCGCTGTCGCTCCTGCTGCTGTTCACGCTGCTGTACGCGACGGAAGAGCAGATCGTTCACCACATGGCCCTTGTCCAGGCCCTGCCCCTCGAAACGGGTCAGCGGCCGGAAGTCCGGACGTGGCGCGAAACCGCCGTCGGCCCGGGTGTTCTCGAAGTCGGGGTGCTCGGTCAGCACCTCCAGCATCTGCTCGGCGTACGGCTCCCAGTCCGTCGCACAGTGCACGACCGCCCCCGGCGCGAGCCGTGACGCGACGAGCGTGAGGAACTCCGGCTGGATCAGCCGCCGCTTGTGGTGCCGCTTCTTCGGCCAGGGGTCGGGGAAGTACACCCGGAGCCCGTGCAGCGAGGCGGGCGGGAGCATCTCCCGCAGGAGGATGATCGCGTCGCCGTTCGCGACCCGGACGTTCGTGAGGCCGTACTGGTCCGCGAGGTTCAGCAGGTTCCCCTGGCCCGGGGTGTGTACGTCCACGGCGAGCAGGTTGGTGTCCGGATCGGCGGCGGCCATCTCCGCGGTCGCCTCGCCCATCCCGAACCCGATCTCCATCACGACCGGCTTCTCGTCGCCGAAGAGTCCGACGAGGTCCAGCGGCCGTCCGTCGATGTCGAGCCCCCACTTGGGCCACAGCCGCTGCAGGGCTTCCGCCTGCCCGGCGGTCACCCGGCTCCGCCGTGGCTGGAAACTCCTGATCCGCCGCTCGAAGTGCGACCCGGCGGGGTCCGGCTTGGGCCCGTCGGGGAAGCGCGGCTCACCCTTGACCCGGGTGTGCCGAAGGGAGGCACCGGAGGTGCGGGGCTCGGGGGCATCGGCGGAGTCAGACACAGTGCACCGATTTTACGACTCCCGCGCGCCCCGTCACGCCTCGGCCGGCGCCGCCAGGGACCCCGTCACGCCTCGGCCAGCGCGGCCAGGGCCCTCCTGCCGACCTCCCGCCCGATCGGCAGGGACGCGGTCGCCGCGGGGGAGGGCGCGTTCAGCACATGCACCGCGCGCGCTCCCTCCCGGATCATGAAGTCGTCCACCAGCGTCCCGTCCCGGAGCACGGCCTGGGCCCGTACGCCCGCGGCCGTGGGCACGAGGTCCCCCTCGGAGACCGCCGGCAGCAACCGCCGCACGGCCGCCGTGAACGCCTTCTTCGACACCGACCGGCGCAGCTCCCCCGCCCCGTACCGCCAGTGCCGCCGGGCTATCCGCCAGGACCCGGGCCACGCCAGCGTCGCCCCCAGCTCACGCATCCGTACGGTTCCCCAGGCGTACCCCTCGCGGGCCAGCGCCGGCACCGCGTTGGGGCCGACGTGGACGCCGCCGTCGATCCCGCGGGTCAGATGCACCCCGAGGAACGGGAACGCCGGATCGGGTACCGGGTACACCAGTCCACGGACCAGCTCGGGCCGCGCCAGCTCGAAGTACTCCCCCCGGAACGGCACGATCCGCATCCCGGGGTCGTCCCCGGTCATCCGGGCCACCTCGTCGCAGTGCAGCCCGGCGCAGTTCACCAGCACCCGGCCGCGGACCACGCCGCCGCCCCGGATCCGGACGGCGACCCCCAGCGAGGCCCGCCGGTCGATCCGCTCGACCTCGGCGCCGTAGCGGATCTCGGCGCCGGACGCCCGCGCGAACTGCCGGGCGACCCCGACGTAGTCGCAGATCCCGGTGGTGCCGACGTGTATGGCCGCGAGCCCGCGCACCTCCGGCTCGTACTCGGCGATCTGGGCGGCGCCCAGCTCCCGCACCGGGATCCCGTTCTCCCGGCCGCGCTGGACCAGGGCGTGCAGCCGGGGCAGCTCCGACTTCTCGGTGGCCACGATCAGCTTCCCGGTGACGGCGTGGTCGATGCCGTACTCGGCGCAGAACTTGACCATCTCGGCCGCGCCCCGGACGGCGTACCGCGCCTTCAGCGAGTCCGGCCGGTAGTAGATCCCGCTGTGGATGACGCCGCTGTTCCGCCCGGTCTGGTGCCGGGCCGGGCCCGGTTCCTTCTCCAGCACGGTGACGCGCGTGCCCGGCGCGGCCCGCGTGATCGCATACGCCGTCGACAGCCCGACGATCCCGCCGCCGACCACGAGCACATCGCAGTCGTATGCGCCCTGCCTCCCCACGCGCCCCACCTCCCGACTCCGATAGTGCACTGCACCACTGACAATGCCCTCAAACCCGGAAGCCGCCCACATGGCACTGGTCACGTTCTCCGATGCCGGTCGCCCGGGGCCGCGCCCCTTCAGGGGCGCGGGGAACTGCGCGAGAGACCCCCACGCACCCGCGCCCGCCGAAGAAACCCGCATCCGGCAGACGAGAACGCGCCCCGAACCTACGCCGGCGTCATCAACAGAGGCCGCGCCCTCTCCCGCAACTCAATGACCCGCGGCTCGTCCCCGTACGGCTCCAGCCGATGCAGAAGATCCTTCACATACTCGGTCGTGCGCGCCGAGGAGATGCGCCCCGCGACCTCCACCGCCCGCACGCCCTGCTCGCACGCCGCGTCGAGGTTGCCGGACTCCAGCTCGGCGACCGCCGACACCACCAGCCGCAGCCCGTGCGAGCGTACGAACTCCTCCGTCGGCCGCGACAGCGCCTGCTCCGTGAACCGGCGCACCTGACGCGGCGCCTTGAGGTCCCGGTAGCACTCGGCCGCGTCCGCGGCGAACCGGTCGTAGCCGTAGAAGCCGAGCCAGCTCGGGTCGTTGTCGCCGTCGCGGGCCCGCTCCAGCCAGCCCTCGGCGGCCTTGAGGGCCGCCCCGGCGGCCACCGCGTCGCCCGCGCGCGCGTGGGCCCTCGCCTCGACCAGCCGGAAGAAGCTCATCGTGCGCGCGGTGGCCAGGCCCCGGTTGCGTTCGAGCGCGGCCTGCGCGAGGTCGACTCCCTCGTCGCCGAAGCCGCGGTAGGTGGCCTGCAGGGACATCGTCGCCAGCACGTATCCGCCGAGCGGTACGTCGGCCGCGGCCCGCGCGAGCCGCAGGGCCTGGATGTAGTACCGCTGCGCCGCCTCCTGCTGACCCGTGTCAAAGGCCATCCAGCCTGCGAGGCGGGTGAGTTCCGCGGACGCTCCGAACAGCGCGCGGCCCACCTCGTCGGAGTACGAGCCGAGCAGCAGCGGCGCGGCCTCGACCCGCAGGCACTCGGGCACCATGGACGAACGCCAGTCGCCGCCCCCGTACTTGGAGTCCCAGCGCCTGGCGTCCTCGGCGGCCTCGCGCAGTTTCTGCACGTCGCTGTGGCCGACCTTCAGCGGCGACCCGGAGCCCTCCGCGGAGCCCGCCTCGCGCGCCACCGAACTGTCGGCCGGGGTTATCAGCCAGCGCGATGCGGGTGTGGCGTACGCGCTCACCGCGAACGATCCGGCGAGGGACTGCCAGATGCCGCCGGTGCCCGCGCGGCGGCCGGCGAGGTCGAGGCGGTACAGCTCCGTCGCCGCGCGCACCGCCTGTCCGACGTCACGGGGGAAGGCGAGGCCCACCTCGGGGGCGGGGTCCGCGTCCGCCAGGCCGATCTCGTGCAGCGGCACCGGACGGCCGAGCTTCTGCCCGATCGCGGCCGCGATGAGATGCGGCGCGGCACCCTGGGGGACCATGCCCTTGGAGACCCACCGCGCCACCGAGGTCTTGTCGTAGCGAAGTGTCAGCCCGCGTTGGGCGCCAAGGTCGTTGACGCGACGCGCGAGTCCTGCGTTGCTGATTCCCGCGAGGGCGAGAACGGCGCCGAGCTTTTCGTTCGGCCCGCGTTGCTCCCTGGACATTGCGCCACCCCTCGAACAGACGGCTGCCGCGGCGGCATAGGCACGCGGCATTCGTAAACCCAGCGTAGTTCGCCGCATCCCAAGCGTTAAGGGGCGTAAATCCGGTTGGCGGGATTGTGGTCCGTACGAAAGTGCGGGCGCAGCACGGAGGGTGGTGATGTGCTCCCGATGTGTGGCCGTGCGCCTGTCCGTGCGCTCTACTCCGGCCACCGGGGGAGCGCTTCCATGGTGGTGCGTGGGTCGGCCCGCTGTACTGGATCCAGTGGGCTGGGGGACACCGCCGCCTACATCCCCGCGGGCGGCGGACCGGTCCGGGGGGCGAACTCCGCCTCCCGGACTGTGCGTTGACGCTGTGTCGTCATCGGGGGCATTACGGAGGGCGTGCCTACTTCGCCCTTCGAGGACGATTTGGCCGAAAATCGACGGTGGTCGTCGAGCGTGAATACCGCTCCGACCACGTCTGTTGAGGGCGCGTTAGGTGTTTTGGGGGAGCGTACCGGGGGCGCATTCGCGTCGCAGAGCCGGGGTCCATGGAGGTGGACCACCGCTCGTCCAGGCCGACTTGAGGGGACGACGGGGGAGCGTTCAGGGCTCCCCGGGGGCGCACTCGGCGGTGCGCAAGCCGGACCACACGCCTCCGGCAAGCCTCCTTCGTGGCAGCATGGGGACCGTTCGTACGGTGCACCGGTTGTCCACAGCCTGTGGAGGCGTCGATGCGGTGGTTGGTGGGATGGAGCAGTACCGCCGCTGGCGCGCCCGCCTTCGGTTCCGCCGGCGCGACCGGACCCGACGGCGAGAGCGTGCACCCGGTCGGTTCCCACCTCCTGTGGGGCGACCCCGACCCGCTGTGGGCCGTCGGCGACTGGCGGCCCGACGAGGTGCGGGTCGTGAGCGCCGACGTCCAGACCAGGATCGCCGTGCTCGGCATCTGCGGCGCCACCGACGAGCAGCTGCGCGTGGGCCTGTTCGCGGCCCGGGGCGGCGCCCTGCGCCACCTCACCGCCTGGCCCGGCAGCTACACCGCCGTCGTCCAGGTCGGCCGCCGGGTGACCGTCTGCGGCGACCTCGCGGGTGCCCGCCCGGTCTTCCACACCCCCTGGGCGGGCGGTACGGCGTACGCGACGGCCGCCCTGCCCCTCGCCGACCTCGTCGAGGCCAACCTCGACTTCGGGCACCTGGCGGCCCTGCTGGCCGCCCCCGACGTGCCGGACGCCCTCCAGGACTCCACTCCGTACGACGGCGTGCGCCGCATTCCTCCGGGGCACGCACTGATCCTGCGCGCCGGGGCGCGTGAGGTCGCCGGCTACGAGCCGGTCGCCTCCCTCGCCGTCGCCGCGCCCTCCGCCGACCCGGACAGCGCCGTGGACGCGGTCCGCGACGCCCTCGTGGAATCCGTGCGGGTCCGTCTCTCCGCCCCCCGGCACGTGCCCGACGTCGACCCCGGCCCGGTGCCCGGCATGGGCCCCGCCGAGCGCCGCGCCGCCCGCGGCATGCCCGTCCCCGGCATCGGCGCCGACGTCTCCGGCGGCCCCGCCTCCGGCACGCTCGCCCTGCTCGCCGCCGGCCTGCCGGGCGCCCCCGGCACGGTCCTCGGCCACGGCACGGGCGCCGGCGAACGCCTCCTCGCCGTCACCTTCAACGACCTGGTCACCTCCGGCCGCGAGACCGAACGCGAACGCGCGGGCACCCTCGCCGCCAACCCCCGCCTCCACCACGTGGTCGTGACCGGCGGCGAGGAGGTGCTCCCGTACGCCGACCTCGACGTCCCCCTCACCGACGAGCCCGGCCCCTCGCTGGTGACGGCCGCCCGCCACCGCGCCCGCCTCGCCTCCGGCAGCGCGGACCACTTCACCGGCTACGGCGCCCGCCAGGTCCTGGACGCCCACCCCGCCCGCCTCGCCGACCTGCTGATGGACCGCAAGCGCCGCCACCTGGTCCGGCCGGTCGCGGCCCTCGCCATGGCCGACGGCTCGGTGATGGTCCCCGCACGCGTGTACGGCGCGGCGCGGAAGCTGGCCCGCACCCCGTACCGCTCCGGCGTCGAGGTCCTCGCCGACCGCCTGATGCAGCGCCGCTTCGAGGAGCCCGGCGGCGCGGTGGGCGCCTCCCTGGCCGCCCTCACCTGGGCGAGACCGGGGCCGGCGGCCCGCTGGCTCACCGGCGAGGCCCTGGCAGAAGTATCGATTCGCCTGGGTGCGACGACCGGCCGCTCCTCCGTCGGCCCCGGCCAGCGCCCCGGCGACTTCCGCGCCCGCGCGGCCCTGGCCCGGCACGCGGCGGACCTCCGGGTCCTGGAACAGGCGGTGGAGATCCGCTCCCAGCGCCTGCACACCCCCTTCCTCGACAACCAGGTCGTCCGCGCCTGCCGCGCCCTCCCCGAGGCCCTCCGCGTCCAGCCGGGCGCCCGTGCCGCGATCCTCCGTACGGTCCTGGAGGGCGCCGGCGTCAGCGACCTCCCGCCCGGCTGGGGCGCCCCCTCCCACGCCACCTCGCAGGCCGCCGCCCGCACCGGCCTCCGCGTGGCCGCCGACACCCTGATCACCCTCTTCGACACGCCCCTGCTCGCGCAGGCGGGCATCGTCGAGGCCAGGGTCGTGCGCAAGGCCCTCCGCGCCGCCGCCGAGGGCGAACCCCTGCCGCTCGACGGCCTCGCCGACCTGGTCGCCCTCGAACTCTGGCTGCGCCGCCTCCTCGCCCGCCGCGGCACCTGCTGGACGGGCACCCCCGCCAGACAGCGCGCCGTACCCGCGGGCATCACGCCCCAGAGAGGCGCCCTGGGCACGGGAGCGACGGCCCGCCAGGTCTGACCCGCCGCGACGCGGGCCCGGTCCACGTCCGACCCGCCGCGACGCGGGCCCGTCGGCGGCCGGCTTGGCCGCTCAGCCGCAGCTGAACCGCGAGTCCGCCCAGTCCGCCGGCACCGGCAGGTCGTAGGGGCTGTGCGGCTCCACGACCAGGCGTACCGTCTCCCGCCCGCCGAGCCCCACCCGTACCGGTACCGCCGGTTCCCCGCCCCGTACCGGACCGGACCTCCACAGCCGGACCCCGTCGCCGTAGACGGAGAAGCGGACCTCGCCGAGGCCGTGGGCCAGGTCGTCGACGCCGACCAGCGCGTCGTACGTGTCGCACCGGCGGTTGAGGTCGATGGTCACGGAGGAGCGGCCGTGCACGGTCACCCCGTTGCCGTAGCGCTTGCCGGCGATCGACATCCCGTACCGCTGCCAGACCCAGCTGCTCTCCGCGAGCCGCATCTCGGGTGCGGTGCCGTCGCCGAGGACGCCGTACCGCAGTTCGTTCCACCGGTAGACGGCCGGGGGAGCGGGCGGGGTCGCGGTCGGTGTGGGCGACGGCTTCGGAGCGGGGGCCGAGGGCGGGGCCGGTGTGGGTGACGGCGTCGGCTTCACGGCCGGTGCCGGGGTCCTGGACCGCGACGGCGCGGGCGTCGGCTTCGGCGCCGGTGACGGCCGGGACATCGGCACCACCCGGGCGGGGGCGCCCCGCGCGGGCGTGTCCCGGGGCGTCGACGGATCCGGCCGTGGCGCGGCCACGGCGGGCCGCGAGGCGGACGGCCTGTCCGACGGCTCCTCGGGCGGCCGCACGTCGTCGCCGGTCAGCGCGAGCGCCACAGCCGCGGCGACCATCCCGGCCACACTCACCGCGATCCCGGCCTTCGCGGGTCCGCCGAGTCCCTCCGCGGCGGCCCCGCCGGCACCTTTGCCCGCCGCGGCCGCCGCTCCGACGGCCCCGGCCCCGGCACCCCCGGCGACGAGCGCGGCCACCTTCGCGTACCCGGCCGCGCCGAACCAGCCGATGACGGCCACGGGGACGACCGCCGGGATGCCGCTCGCGACCTCCTTGATCTGCCCGGCGGCCAGCCGGCACGCCGCGCACTCCTCCAGATGCGCGCGCAGCCCCCGCTCGGCCCGCGTCCGCAGGCCGCCGCGGGCGTAGGCGCCGAGCCGGTCGGCGTAGCGCCCGCACTCCCCGGGGTCGCCGGCGAGGGTGGCGCTGACATGGGCCTGCAGATACGCCTGCTTGAGTCCCTCCCGTGCCCGGCTGGCCAGGACCCGGGTCCCGTTGGCGTCGAGCCCGAAGAGGGTGGCGACCTCGCTCGGCGACTCGTCCTCGACCTCGGTGTGCCACAGCACGGCCTGCCAGCGCTCCGGAAGCGAGCGGAACGCCCGCATCGCCATCGACTGCTCGGCCTCGTGCATCGCCCGCACGTCCGCGCCGAGGTCGAGCGTGTCCGTGTCCGACACCCGGGCGCCGCGCGAGGCATGGGCCGCGAACACCGCGAAGTCGTCGACCAGCTGCTCCCGCCGGGCGGAGCTCGTCCACGTCGCGGCGACCCGCCGCACGGAGGTCAGCAGATAGGCCCGTACGGCGTGCTCCGGCCCGGCGCCGCCCCGGACCGCCTGCAGCATGCGGGCGAAGACCTCGGCCGTCAGGTCGTCGGCGGTGTGGGCGTCCCGGCAGCACGTGCGCGCGTACCGGCGTACGGCCTCCGCGTGCCGCCGGTACAGCTCCTCGTACGCCGAGTCGTCCCCCGACCGCATCCCCTCGATCAGGTCGGCGTCGGAGGGCGCCCGCGGGGGCAGCACCCCGGAGTCGAAGCGGTCCCACGGCGCCGGAAGCCCGCGCCCGCCCTGCTCGGGCACCTGGGGCTCCGCCCCGGCTCCGGCCGCCGCCGTCTCCGGCGCGTCCCGCCCGTCAACACCCATCGCGGAAGCCCCCGCCGCCGGCCGACCCAGTCCCCAACACCAGGGCAGAGTGCCATATTGGCTTTTGTTCAGCCCCGGTACTACGGGCATACCACTCGTCCGAGGGGGCTTCCCATACCTCAGAGCGATGATTCACCCGTACGAGTAACACGCGTCCCGGAGGACGCGCGGGAGAACGGGCAGAGGACCGCGAAACAGGCGAGGGCGGCGCGGGGTGAGGACACCACCCCGTGCCGCCCCCGGGGCGGAACGTCACCCGATCGCGGTCACGAAGGCCGGGACCGCAACCCCTCCAGCAGAATGTCGAGCAGCCGAGCGGACGCGGCGGCCTGCTGTGCCGCGTCCGGCAACGCCGGCGCTCCCGTGGCGATCACCAGCAGTACGTCCGCCACGGTCACGTCCTCGCGCAGCTCACCCGCGCCCCGGGCCCGCTCCACCAACTGCCCCACGACCTCGAGCAGTGCCGAAGCACCGGCGTCGTCCACGGGACCACCGGAACCGGCGGTGCCCACGGCCGAACCGGGGCCGGACTCGGACGGGACCAGCCGGAGCTCGGCCGACGGCTGGACCCGCTGCTGCGGCACCCGCGCCTCGTCCGGGACGATCGCGCCGATGTCCTCGGACCCGTCCTCGGCGACGCCGACCCGCAGCACCTGCGGCGGCAGCAGCCGCCCGGCACCCGAGGCCACGGAGGTCCGCAGGAACCGCGACAGCGCCTGCCACGGGTCCTCCTCCTGGCCTAGCGCCACCCTGGCCTGTTCGGTGAGCCGAGACGTCTCCTCCTCGGCTATCCGGCGGACCAGGACGTCCTTGCTCGGGAAGCGCCGGTACACCGTGCCGACACCGACCCGCGCACGGCGGGCCACGTCCTCCATCGGCGCGCCGTACCCCAGCTCACCGAACACCTCGCGCGCCGCGCGCAGCACGTGCTCGAGGTTGCGCTGTGCATCCACGCGGAGCGGAGCGGACCGCACTCCCTCACCGCGTCCGTTGCCGCCCGCCGAGCCCATCGCACCACCGGGTGCGATGGTGGACGCGGACGACCAATGGGACTCCTGAATATGCATACGTGTTCCCCCGGTAATGACGTCTCCCCCCGGAGACTCTCCCCGTCATCGGAAGCCGGAGCGGCGGAACGAGCGTCCAAGGTCGTCGGTGGTCGCCGACTTCCTTCGCCGGCAACCCGGTCCCCGAGCCGGACCGCCCGTCGCGGACCCCTCGGAAAACGGACCCGAACCCTGGATCCACGACCTCGACCCCGGACTCGACCGAACCTCTTGAACGCATCCCCCTACACCCCGTCGACACACGAACATAGTTGAGAGGGAGTCAATTCAGAAGGGGCACGTTCCGCACGGAGCGCCCCCCGGTCGGAGTACGGGCGGTTTACGTCCGTTTTGCGCCCCCTCCCGTCAGCCGACTCACACCGTCTGACCTGCGCACCTGCTCCACACGCCGGTGAATCGGCCATCTCCGCACGATTGTGGAGACCGGTCACACAAATTGCCGGGCCTGTGGACAAACCAGCGAGCAAGGTGCGTCATGGGATGGTGAAGGAACCGATGCGCATTCTCATCGTCGGCGGCGGATACGTCGGGCTGTACACAGCGCTGCGCTTGCAGCGACAGCTGAAACCGGAACTCGGACGGGGCGACGTCGAGATCGTCGTCGTGTCCCCCGACCCCTATATGACGTATCAACCCTTCCTTCCGGAGGCGGCGGCGGGCTCCATCTCGCCCCGCCACGTCGTCGTGCCGCTGCGCCGCGTCCTGAACCACTGCAAGGTCGTGATCGGCGAGGCCACCGCGATCAACCACGCCAAACGCATCGCGACCCTCGACACCCTCGCCACCGAGGAGGAGGGCACGGAGGCCGAGCAGCTGACGTACGACGAACTCGTCCTCGCCCCCGGCTCCGTCTCACGCACCCTGCCCATCCCCGGGCTCGCGGACTACGCCATCGGCTTCAAGACCGTCGAAGAGGCCATCGGCCTGCGCAACCACGTCATCGAACAGATGGACATCGCCTCCTCCACCCGCGACCCCGCGATCCGCGACGCCGCCCTGACCTTCGTCTTCGTGGGCGGCGGCTACGCCGGCGTGGAGGCGCTCGGCGAGCTGGAGGACATGGCCCGCTACACCGCGCGGTACTACCACAACGTGAAGCCCGAGGACATGAAGTGGATCCTCGTGGAGGCCTCCGACCGCATCCTCCCGGAGGTCGGCGAGGAGATGGGCCGCTACACGGTCACCGAACTGCGCCGCCGCAACATCGACGTACGCCTGCACACCCGCCTGGAATCGTGCGCCGACCGGGTCGCCGTCCTCAGCGACGGCGCCCGCTTCCCGACCCGTACGGTCGTCTGGACGGCCGGCGTGAAGCCGCACCCGGTCCTCGCCGCCACCGACCTCCCGCTGAACGAGCGCGGCCGGCTGAAGTGCACCGCCGAGCTGACCGTGGAGGGCGTCGCGCACGCCTGGGCAGCGGGCGACGCGGCCGCCGTCCCCGACGTCACCGCCGAACCCGGCAAGGAGACCGCCCCCAACGCCCAGCACGCCGTACGCCAGGCCCGCGCCCTCGGCGACAACATCGCCCGCTCACTGCGCGGACAGCCCCTGGAGAAGTACGCGCACAAGTATGTCGGCTCGGTCGCCTCCCTGGGCCTGCACAAGGGCGTCGCCCACGTCTACGGCCGGAAGCTCAAGGGCTACCCCGCCTGGTTCATGCACCGCGTGTACCACCTGAGCCGGGTGCCGACCTTCAACCGCAAGGCCCGCGTCCTCGCCGAATGGACCCTCTCCGGCCTCTTCAAACGAGAGATCGTCTCGCTCGGCTCACTCGAACATCCCCGTGCGGAGTTCGAACTCGCGGCCGGTGGAAAGCCCCCGGAGGACCCGAAGGGGTCGTCCTGACCCGATCCAGGAACTCCACCGCCCGGGCCGACGTCTGACGGATGTCGGTCCGGTCGGCCAGACTGGTCCGCGACGTGATCCATTTCCCGGGCGGGGTCACCCCTCGCCCACACGTACCCACGACCAGGCGTCCCCCACCGCCGCACCCGGGACGACAACCCCGGGCCACGGCCGGATCCGGAGCCGGCCACAGACGACACCACGAGGCACGAGGCAAGGATTCGGTGAACTTCACGCGCTGGAGCGCCCGGCTCCCCGGTACGCAGCGCCGCGCCGCAGCGCGGACCGAACACACGGTCACCCCGGACCGGCGGGGGGACGGATCCGTACCCGCCGCCCGCGCCGAACGGCAGACCGACGACCCCCCGGACGGCACCCCCGCCGTACCCGCCGTCGACGACCTCCCCACCCGCGAGATCCTCGACCGCATCCCGGCCCTCGTCGCCCTCGTCCACGGCTCCGACCACCGCACGGCCTACGTCAACGACGCCTACGCCGCCGCCTTCGGCGCCCGCCCGCTCGGCGAACCGGCCCGCGAGGCCCTGCCGGAGCTGGACGACCTCGGCCTCCTCCCGCTCCTGGACCAGGTCCTGCGCAGCTCCAAGCCACGCACCGTCAAGTCCCGCAAGGCCGCCGGCGGCCGCAGCTACACGATCACCTGCACCCCGGTCGCCGTCCCCGGCGGAGCCGGCCGGAGCGACGGCGGCGTCCTGATCTTCGCCGCCGACGTCACCGACCACGCCGAGGCCGCCGAACGCCTCCGCGCGAGCGAACGCCGCCAGCGCGAGACCGCCGTCACCCTCCAACGCTCCCTCCTCCCCCAGGAGCTGGAAGAACCCGACGACCTGCGCATCGCCGCCGTCTACCACCCGGGCGGCACCGAGACCGCCGTCGGCGGCGACTGGTACGACGTCATCACCCTCGGCGGCGGCCGCACGGCCCTCGTCATCGGCGACGTCATGGGCCGCGGGGTGCGCGCCGCCGCCGTCATGGGCCAGCTGCGCACGGCCGTCCGCGCCTACGCCCGCCTCGACCTGCCCCCGCACGAGGTGCTCCAGCTGCTGGACGGCCTCGCGACCGAGATCGACCCCAACCAGATCGCCACCTGCGCCTACGCCGTCCACGACCCCAACGAGGGCCGCCTGGTCTACGCCTCGGCGGGCCACCTGCCCATCCTCGTCCGCGACGAGAGCGGCACGGTCCTGCGCGCCGACGAACCGACCGGTCCCCCGCTCGGCACCGGCGGCTGGACCCACACCTCCGGTTCCATCCCCCTCGGCCCCGGCTCCACGGCCGTCTTCTACACCGACGGGCTCGTGGAGCGCCGCAACGAGGACCTGGACGAGGGGATCGCCGCCCTGGAACGCGCCCTGTCCGGCGCCACGGGCACTCCGCAGGTCGTCTGCGACCGCCTCGTCCGCGCGACCGGCGTCACCGCCGACCACGACGACGACGTGGCTGTCCTCGTCCTCCAGCACCCCGCCCGCGTCGGCCCCGACGGCGAGCTCTTCCGCAACGCCGCCCTGGAACTCCTCGGCGGTGTGGAAGCGGCCCCCCGCGCCCGCGCCTTCGCCTCCGGCGTCCTGACCAGCTGGCGCTTCCCGCCGGAACTCCACGACCTGGGCGTCCTGGCCGCCAGCGAACTCGTCGCCAACTCCCTCCAGCACGGCACCCCGCCCATGCGACTGCGGCTGCGCCGCACCGACCGCCGTCTGATCGTCGAGGTCACCGACGGCGACGACCACCTGCCCCGCCGCCGCAGAGCAGACCCCGCGGACGAGTCCGGCCGCGGCCTCGCCATCATCGGCACGATCGCCTCCGACTGGGGCAGCCGCCGGACGCCGGGCGGCGGCAAGGCGGTCTGGTGCGAGTTCGCCCTCCCCGGCCGCACGACGTAGGAGGCGGTCGGGGAGGGGTGCGTGGTCGGGTGCGGCTGGGTGGGGCTGGTCGCGCAGCCCCTGCTTTTCAGGGGCGCGGGGAACTGCGCGATCAGCCCCCACCGGGCGGACGTCTGGGGGCCGAAGGGGCGCAGCCCCGCGTGGGGGCACCTCCCGCTCGAGCGAAGCCGAGAGTGGGGGAGGGACGGGTAGGGGCGGCGGGGGCGAGACCCCTACGCCGATACAACCCCCGGCTGGGGCGCCGACGTCGCCGCGCCCCGGGCCACCACCCGACTTGCCCCGAGCCCCGGCTGATCCTGCACCGCACTGAGCCGCTGCCCCAACCGCAGCGCCAACACCGTGATCCCCAACGAGAACAGCAGGAACGTCACGACGTACGGCGCGTGCAGCGAGGCACCCATGGGCCCGCCCACCGCCGGCCCGACGGCCAACGCGAGCTGCTTCACCAGCGCGAACGCGGAGTTGTACTGCCCCGCCATCCCCGTCGGCGCCAGATCGGCCACCAGCGGCGCGACGGTCGGCGACAACATGGACTCGCCCAGACCGAACAGCGCGTAGGTCGACACGAACGCGGCGGTCGCCATCGTCTCGCTGGTCTGCCCCAGCCCGGCGAACCCGGCCACACCCCACGCGACGGCCCAGATCAGCCCCACGGCGGCGATCACCCGGGACCGCCGACGCCGCTCCACGAACCGCAGCACGGCGAACTGCGCGATCACGATCACCGCGGTGTTGGCGGCGAGCGCCGTGCCGAGGGCGGACGTCGATATCCCGGCGGCCTCGACCCCGTACGCACTCAGACCCGACTCGAACTGCCCGTAGCAGGCGAAGAACAGCACGAAGCCCAGTACGCACAGCTGCACCATGGCCCGGTTGCCGAGCAGCTGCTTCCAGCTCCCCCTGGCCGCCGCCCCGGTGACGGGCACTCCCGGGCTCTCGGCGGCGCGAGGCACTCGTACGGTCGCCATCACGCCCACGAGCAGCAGGAACATCGCCGCCTGTATGGAGAACAGCAGGACGAACGACCCCGCGCGCGTGGCATCGACCAGATGCCCGCCTATCAGCCCGCCGACCCCGAGTCCCAGGTTCTGCAGGAAGAACTGCGTGGCGAAGGCCCGGGACCGGTTCTCCGCGTGCGAGAAGTCGACGATCAACGTCGCGAGCGCGGGCTGTGTCACGGCCTGTCCGGCCCCGAGGGCCGCCGCGGACAACAGCACGGTCGTCGCACTGGAGGCCAGCCCCAGGCTGAGCGAACCGGCTGCAGCGGTGACCAGGGCGGTGAGCAGCACGGGAAGCGGGCCGCGCCGGACTATGGCCCGCCCCGCGAAGGGCAGCACCACCAGTGCTGCCACGGCGAAGACCGCCAGCACCAGCCCCGCCGTCGTCGCACCGAGATCCCGCACCTGCGCCACATAGACGTACAGATACGGGACGGTGAAGCCGAGTCCGAACGCGCCGAGCGCGTTGCCCACGTGAATCCGGCGCATCGCTGCGCCCGTCCCCCTGGTCACGTTCACCTGCCTAGGTAAGGGAAGCCCTCGGCTCAATGGTGAGCACTGAAGACTTCGAAGCTAAAACTTAGAAGCTAAACAGTACACTTCGAAGGACTTCGACGCCAAGCAGCGCCGTGCCATACTTCGCCCATGGGCGACACCCCCGACACCTCCGGCAGCGCCGAGCCGACGCTCGAAGAGCAGATCGCCGCCTACCAGCGCGAGTTCCAGGGCCTCGACCCCCAGGTCGAGAAGATCGTGTCGGCGCTGTCCCGCCTCAACCGCCGTATGAACGTCGCCTACGGCCGCCAGACCGCCGCGCTCGACATCAGCAACGCCGACTGGGAGGTCCTCAAGGCCCTCGTCCTCTCCGGCGCCCCGTACCGGATGGGCCCGAGCGAGCTGGCCAAGCGGCTCGGCCTCACTCCGGCCGCCATGACCCACCGCATCGACCGCATGGTCGCCGAGGGCCTGGTGACCCGGGAGCGCGACGAGAGCAACCGGGTGCGCGTCATCGTCGAGCTCACCTCCGAGGGCCGCGAGAAGTGGCTGGAGGTCATGCGCCTCGCCTCGGTCTTCGAGGAGGATCTGCTCCAGGACCTCTCGCCCGTGGAGCGGACCGTGCTGGGCGAGGTCCTGACCCGGCTCCTCCGCCGCGTCGAGCACGCCCAGCCGGACGCCGGCGGCCGTCTCACCGACCTCGACTGAGCGGTACGGTCGAGAGGGCCCGAGGTTTGGTCGCCGGTCACCCGGGGGAGGCTTGACAGTCCACCCCGCGATCCGTAAAGTTCTTCGGGTTGCCACGGAGCCTTAACGGTTCTGCGACAGCACCTCCGCCGCCTCGAGCGGCACACAAACCAACCAGTGCGACTCCCAGTCGGGATGAATTCGGCGCGCCCGAATGCAATTCGATTTGGGTTCGACAGCCCCGATTGGGAACTGCCGAGCAGATCCGCTAAGGTTTGGAACGTCGGAACGGCCCAACAGCCGCGAAGACAAACCCCGCTGACTGGGAATCAGGCCCGAAAGGATCTGGTAGAGTCGGACTCGCCGGAAAGGGAAACGCGAAAGCGGAAACCTGGAAAGCGCCGAGGAAATCGGAACCGGAAACGGTCTGATAGAGTCGGAAACGCAAGACAGCAAGACCGAAGGGAAAAGCCCGGAGGAAAGCCCGAGAGGGTGAGTACAAAGGAAGCGTCCGTTCCTTGAGAACTCAACAGCGTGCCAAAAATCAACGCCAGATATGTTGATACCCCGTCTCCAGCATCTGCTGGGACGAGGTTCCTTTGAAGTAAAACACAGCGAGGACGCTGTGAACCATCGGACTATTCCTCCGGTGGTTCCGCTCTCGTGGTGTCGACCCGATTACGGGTAAACATTCACGGAGAGTTTGATCCTGGCTCAGGACGAACGCTGGCGGCGTGCTTAACACATGCAAGTCGAACGATGAACCACTTCGGTGGGGATTAGTGGCGAACGGGTGAGTAACACGTGGGCAATCTGCCCTTCACTCTGGGACAAGCCCTGGAAACGGGGTCTAATACCGGATACGACACTCTCGGGCATCCGATGAGTGTGGAAAGCTCCGGCGGTGAAGGATGAGCCCGCGGCCTATCAGCTTGTTGGTGAGGTAACGGCTCACCAAGGCGACGACGGGTAGCCGGCCTGAGAGGGCGACCGGCCACACTGGGACTGAGACACGGCCCAGACTCCTACGGGAGGCAGCAGTGGGGAATATTGCACAATGGGCGAAAGCCTGATGCAGCGACGCCGCGTGAGGGATGACGGCCTTCGGGTTGTAAACCTCTTTCAGCAGGGAAGAAGCGAAAGTGACGGTACCTGCAGAAGAAGCGCCGGCTAACTACGTGCCAGCAGCCGCGGTAATACGTAGGGCGCGAGCGTTGTCCGGAATTATTGGGCGTAAAGAGCTCGTAGGCGGTCTGTCGCGTCGGATGTGAAAGCCCGGGGCTTAACCCCGGGTCTGCATTCGATACGGGCAGACTAGAGTGTGGTAGGGGAGATCGGAATTCCTGGTGTAGCGGTGAAATGCGCAGATATCAGGAGGAACACCGGTGGCGAAGGCGGATCTCTGGGCCATTACTGACGCTGAGGAGCGAAAGCGTGGGGAGCGAACAGGATTAGATACCCTGGTAGTCCACGCCGTAAACGGTGGGAACTAGGTGTTGGCGACATTCCACGTCGTCGGTGCCGCAGCTAACGCATTAAGTTCCCCGCCTGGGGAGTACGGCCGCAAGGCTAAAACTCAAAGGAATTGACGGGGGCCCGCACAAGCAGCGGAGCATGTGGCTTAATTCGACGCAACGCGAAGAACCTTACCAAGGCTTGACATACACCGGAAACGGCCAGAGATGGTCGCCCCCTTGTGGTCGGTGTACAGGTGGTGCATGGCTGTCGTCAGCTCGTGTCGTGAGATGTTGGGTTAAGTCCCGCAACGAGCGCAACCCTTGTTCTGTGTTGCCAGCATGCCCTTCGGGGTGATGGGGACTCACAGGAGACTGCCGGGGTCAACTCGGAGGAAGGTGGGGACGACGTCAAGTCATCATGCCCCTTATGTCTTGGGCTGCACACGTGCTACAATGGCAGGTACAATGAGCTGCGAAGCCGTGAGGCGGAGCGAATCTCAAAAAGCCTGTCTCAGTTCGGATTGGGGTCTGCAACTCGACCCCATGAAGTCGGAGTTGCTAGTAATCGCAGATCAGCATTGCTGCGGTGAATACGTTCCCGGGCCTTGTACACACCGCCCGTCACGTCACGAAAGTCGGTAACACCCGAAGCCGGTGGCCCAACCCGTAAGGGAGGGAGCTGTCGAAGGTGGGACTGGCGATTGGGACGAAGTCGTAACAAGGTAGCCGTACCGGAAGGTGCGGCTGGATCACCTCCTTTCTAAGGAGCATCTAGCTGCCGCAAGGCAGCCAGGGCCACAACGTCGGCGAATGTTCGACGGTGGTTGCTCATGGGTGGAACGTTGATTATTCGGCCGGTTCGTCGGGCCGGAGGCTGTGAGTACTACCCCTTGTGGGTGTGGAAAGCATGATCTCCGGACGAGAGACCGGTCGGGCACGCTGTTGGGTGTCTGAGGGTATGGCCGTACGGCTGCCTTCAGTGCCGACCCCGGTAAAAATTCGCGTGAAGCGGGTTGTGACGGGTGGTTGGTCGTTGTTTGAGAACTGCACAGTGGACGCGAGCATCTGTGGCCAAGTTTTTAAGGGCGCACGGTGGATGCCTTGGCACCAGGAACCGATGAAGGACGTGGGAGGCCACGATAGTCCCCGGGGAGTCGTCAACCAGGCTTTGATCCGGGGGTTTCCGAATGGGGAAACCCGGCAGTCGTCATGGGCTGTCACCCTTGCCTGAACACATAGGGCAAGTGGAGGGAACGCGGGGAAGTGAAACATCTCAGTACCCGCAGGAAGAGAAAACAACCGTGATTCCGGGAGTAGTGGCGAGCGAAACCGGATGAGGCCAAACCGTATGCGTGTGAGACCCGGCAGGGGTTGCGTATACGGGGTTGTGGGATCTCTCTTTCACAGTCTGCCGGCTGTGAGACGAGTCAGAAACCGTTGATGTAGGCGAAGGACATGCGAAAGGTCCGGCGTAGAGGGTAAGACCCCCGTAGCTGAAACATCAGCGGCTCGTTTGAGAGACACCCAAGTAGCACGGGGCCCGAGAAATCCCGTGTGAATCTGGCGGGACCACCCGCTAAGCCTAAATATTCCCTGGTGACCGATAGCGGATAGTACCGTGAGGGAATGGTGAAAAGTACCGCGGGAGCGGAGTGAAATAGTACCTGAAACCGTGTGCCTACAAGCCGTGGGAGCGTCGGGCAAGCACTTGTGCTTGCCTCGTGACTGCGTGCCTTTTGAAGAATGAGCCTGCGAGTTTGCGGTGTGTTGCGAGGTTAACCCGGGTGGGGTAGCCGTAGCGAAAGCGAGTCCGAACAGGGCGTTTCAGTAGCACGCTCAAGACCCGAAGCGGAGTGATCTAGCCATGGGCAGGTTGAAGCGGAGGTAAGACTTCGTGGAGGACCGAACCCACCAGGGTTGAAAACCTGGGGGATGACCTGTGGTTAGGGGTGAAAGGCCAATCAAACTCCGTGATAGCTGGTTCTCCCCGAAATGCATTTAGGTGCAGCGTCGTGTGTTTCTTGCCGGAGGTAGAGCACTGGATAGGCGATGGGCCCTACCGGGTTACTGACCTTAGCCAAACTCCGAATGCCGGTAAGTGAGAGCGCGGCAGTGAGACTGTGGGGGATAAGCTCCATGGTCGAGAGGGAAACAGCCCAGAGCATCGACTAAGGCCCCTAAGCGTACGCTAAGTGGGAAAGGATGTGGAGTCGCAGAGACAACCAGGAGGTTGGCTTAGAAGCAGCCACCCTTGAAAGAGTGCGTAATAGCTCACTGGTCTAGTGATTCCGCGCCGACAATGTAGCGGGGCTCAAGCGTACCGCCGAAGTCGTGTCATTCCAGCGTATAGGGCCAACGCCTGCTGGGATGGGTAGGGGAGCGTCGTGTGCCGGGTGAAGCCGCGCCGGAAGGCAGTGGTGGACGGTTCACGAGTGAGAATGCAGGCATGAGTAGCGATACAAACGTGAGAAACGTTTGCGCCGATTGACCAAGGGTTCCTGGGTCAAGCTGATCTGCCCAGGGTAAGTCGGGACCTAAGGCGAGGCCGACAGGCGTAGTCGATGGATAACCGGTTGATATTCCGGTACCCGCTGTGAAGCGTCAAACATCGAACCAGGCGATGCTAAGTCCGTGAAGCCGTCCCGGAGCCTTCGGGCAAAGGGGAGTGGTGGAGCCGACGAACCAGACTTGCAGTAGGTGAGTGATGGGGTGACGCAGGAAGGTAGTCCATCCCGGGCGGTGGTTGTCCCGGGGTAAGGGTGTAGGCCGTGATCTAGGTAAATCCGGATCACACAAGGCTGAGACCTGATGCCGAGCCGATTGTGGTGAAGTGGATGATCCTATGCTGTCGAGAAAAGCCTCTAGCGAGTTTCATGGCGGCCCGTACCCTAAACCGACTCAGGTGGTCAGGTAGAGAATACCGAGGCGTTCGGGTGAACTATGGTTAAGGAACTCGGCAAAATGCCCCCGTAACTTCGGGAGAAGGGGGGCCATCACCGGTGATAGCACTTGCTGCTTGAGCTGGGGGTGGCCGCAGAGACCAGCGAGAAGCGACTGTTTACTAAAAACACAGGTCCGTGCGAAGCCGTAAGGCGATGTATACGGACTGACGCCTGCCCGGTGCTGGAACGTTAAGGGGACCGGTTAGTCACTCTTCGGGGTGGCGAAGCTGAGAACTTAAGCGCCAGTAAACGGCGGTGGTAACTATAACCATCCTAAGGTAGCGAAATTCCTTGTCGGGTAAGTTCCGACCTGCACGAATGGCGTAACGACTTCTCGACTGTCTCAACCATAGGCCCGGTGAAATTGCACTACGAGTAAAGATGCTCGTTTCGCGCAGCAGGACGGAAAGACCCCGGGACCTTTACTACAGTTTGATATTGGTGTTCGGTTCGGCTTGTGTAGGATAGCTGGGAGACTGTGAAGCTCGGACGCCAGTTCGGGTGGAGTCGTCGTTGAAATACCAGTCTGGTCGTGCTGGATGTCTAACCTGGGTCCGTGATCCGGATCAGGGACAGTGTCTGATGGGTAGTTTAACTGGGGCGGTTGCCTCCCAAAGGGTAACGGAGGCGCCCAAAGGTTCCCTCAGCCTGGTTGGCAATCAGGTGGTGAGTGTAAGTGCACAAGGGAGCTTGACTGTGAGACCGACGGGTCGAGCAGGGACGAAAGTCGGGACTAGTGATCCGGCGGTGGCTTGTGGAAGCGCCGTCGCTCAACGGATAAAAGGTACCCCGGGGATAACAGGCTGATCTTCCCCAAGAGTCCATATCGACGGGATGGTTTGGCACCTCGATGTCGGCTCGTCGCATCCTGGGGCTGGAGTCGGTCCCAAGGGTTGGGCTGTTCGCCCATTAAAGCGGTACGCGAGCTGGGTTTAGAACGTCGTGAGACAGTTCGGTCCCTATCCGCTGCGCGCGCAGGAATATTGAGAAGGGCTGTCCCTAGTACGAGAGGACCGGGACGGACGAACCTCTGGTGTGCCAGTTGTTCTGCCAAGGGCATGGCTGGTTGGCTACGTTCGGGAGGGATAACCGCTGAAAGCATCTAAGCGGGAAGCCTGCTTCGAGATGAGTATTCCCACCCACTTGATGGGGTAAGGCTCCCAGTAGACGACTGGGTTGATAGGCCAGATATGGAAGCCCAGTAATGGGTGGAGTTGACTGGTACTAATAGGCCGAGGGCTTGTCCTCAGTTGCTCGCGTCCACTGTGTTGGTTCTGAAACCACGAACAACCCCATTCCCGTTTGGTCACGGGGGATGGTGCGGTTGAGTGTTTCATAGTGTTTCGGTGGTCATAGCGTGAGGGAAACGCCCGGTTACATTCCGAACCCGGAAGCTAAGCCTTACAGCGCCGATGGTACTGCAGGGGGGACCCTGTGGGAGAGTAGGACGCCGCCGAACAAATATTGGGAAAGGCCCACACCTTATGGTGTGGGCCTTTCTGCGTTTCCGGTCCATCTGTGTTTTCCGGTCCGGAAACCAGATGAACCCGGCGGCACCCCGGTACTACCGTGGCCGGCATGAATCTGCTGGTGAGGGCTGTGCGGGGTGATGAGTGGCAGGACGTTCGAGAGCTGCGTCTGGCGGCGTTGCAGGATCCCGTGGCGCATCTCGCGTTCCTGGAGACGTACGAGGTCGCCTCGGCGAGGCCGGACTCCTATTGGAAGGAGCGGACCGAAGGCGCTGCGGAGGGGGCCCGTGAGCGTCAGCAGTTCGTGGCGGAGGGCGAGGACGGCCGGTGGGTCGGGACCGTGACCGTGCTCGTGGAAGAGGCCGGCACGCGGGACTTCTTCGGCGGGACTGTCGAGCGGCGCCAGACGCATCTGGTGGGCGTGTTCCTGCGGGACGGGTACCGGGGCAGGGGCGTGGGCGAGCAGCTGTTCGCGGCCGCGCTGGAGTGGGCCCGGGGCGTCGGCGTGGACCGGGTGCGGCTGTTCGTTCACTCGGGGAACGGGCGGGCAGCGGCGTTCTACCGACGGAACGGGTTCGTGGACAGTGGGGTGACGGTCGAGGGGGATACCGGGCTGGAGCTTGAGCTGGAGTACGTGCTGACGGCCGCGTAGAGGGACCGGGCCGGGCTGGTGTTAGCGTTCGGCGGCATGGACGACAGCGTGTATGTGGGCAACGCGGGCAAGGACGCGGCGCTGGACCGCGGGTGGTTGCTCGGGTACTTCAAGGCGGAGGGGGATCCGCGGAGAAGTGAGGCCGTGGAGATCAAGTGGGGGATCCATCCGCGGGGCGACACGCGTGCGCAGTGGGTCCGGGGTGAGGAACGTACCGCCCTCCAGGTCCTGATCAGCGGTCGGTTCCGGGTCGACTTCCCCGGCCGTAGCGTCGTGCTGGAGCGCCAGGGCGACTACGTCGTCTGGGGGCGCGGGGTGGACCACTCCTGGGTCGCGGAGGAGGAGTCGGTGGTGCTGACCGTGCGGTGGCCGTCCGTCGCCGGGTACGCGGTACCCTCCGAGGAGGAGCAGCCGTCGGCGGAGTGACCGGTCCCCCGGGACTGTGCACGGCCGCTACGGCAGCGGGAGTTCCTGGTGCGGCCAGCGGGATCTGGCCTGTTCGCGGGAGCGGAGGAGGGCCAGGGTGGGGAGGCCCTGGCCGGCGCCCCCGGTCAGGAGCGCGGGGAGCTGGGGGAGGGGGGCCACGGCTGCCACGTCGTCCAGGACCAGCGTGAGTGGTGGGTCGAGGCGGCCGGAGGATGACCGTTCGGCCATGCGCCGGCCGCGCTCGACCACGCTTGAGGCGAGGGCCGTCAGCAGGGGCATGGCGGAGGGGTTCGCCTTGGGGTCCTCGATGGGGTCGCCGACCACATAGAGCGTTCCCCCCTCGCGTACGAAGGAATCCAGGGCGAGGGAGTCGGCGCGGTTCGGGGTGCAGGATTCCCTGATGTTGACCGTGGAGAGGGCCGAGAGGGCCCGCGCCGTCAACTGCTGCGCGATGTCGCGGCGTTCGGGGTGCGAGGTGAGGGCCGACTCCAGTTCGCCCGCCGCGCCGGGGGCCGCCTTGGGGTTCGTGCGCAGGGTCCGGACCGCTTCCTGGACGTTGCCGCCCTGGGCCCAGCGGTGCAGATGGCGAATCGTGCGGTTGTTTATGGCGGCGGCGTGGAGGTAGCTGCGCAGGAGGGTTTCGGCGGTGTCCGCCATGGCCTGGTCGATCTTGGCGCTGGGGCGGATGGCGGCCAGCAGGGCGGTTGCCCTGGCCACCGCTGTCGGCTTGTCCTCGCAGCCGGTGACCGGGGACCAGTGCAGGCGGGCCGGGGTGTCGCAGCGGTGCGCGGGGTCGTAGAGGAGGACCGGGCCGAGCTTCGCGCGGGCGTCCTTCGTTTCCGACCAGACCGTGGGGTCGGAGGTGACCACCAGGGCGGGGCCCTCGGCCTCCCGTACGGCCTGGACGGCAAGGGGGCGGCGGGACTCGGCGGGTCCCAGGACGACCGGGGGAACCGAGGGGATCAAAGGGACCGAGGGGATCGGGCGGGCCGGTCCGCCTGGGTGCGGGTCGGCCGGTGCGTCGGCCTCCGCCGGTGGGGCGGGCGGTGTCGAGGGGGTGCCGTGCCGTGGCTCGGGGAGCGGTGGAGCGAGGGTGGCGGGGAATCCCGCGGGCGGGGCGAGCCCGCCGCTGCGTGGGGGGAGGGGGGCTGCCGACGCCCCTTGGGTGCCGGACGCCGGGGTGGTGCGGGGGATGCTCTCCACGGTGGCGGGCTCGGTGTGGGCGGGGGACGCGGTGGGCGGTGCTGTCGTCGTGGCTGCCGGTGGGTGGCTCCGGGCGGCGTTCTCCCGGGCCCGTACGGCCTTCCAGCGGGCCAGGGTGCCCATGGTGAAGACGGTCAGGACGAGGAGGATCATGAGCTGGCTGATCACGAGGCCCCAGAAGAGGCCGTAGCCGGAGAGCTGGTCGGCGGGGGTGTCCGGCCAGGCGGCGGCGAGGTCCTGGGGGGCGGAGACCAGGTTGCGTACGGCGAGGGGGGTGCGGCCGAAGGTGACGGCGTCGGGCCAGGCACCGTGGGCGAAGACGCCGGCCAGGCCGGTGGCCGACCAGATCAGGACGGTCAGGCCCACCAGGAAGCCGAGGAGGGCGATCAGCAGCCCGTCGGGGATGCCGCCCCCGCCCTGCCGGGGATGCCGCTCGTCCGGTCTCATCGCATGCCGCCGTTCACGCTGTCACCCTGTCCTGGCCCGCCCTGTCCGTTTCCGCTCGTACCGGCATGTCCGTACCGGCCCGCGTACCGCCCTGTTCGTACCCGTGGTCCCGGTCAGGCCACCGTCGACTCGGAGGAGCCGTAGCCGTCGATCTCGCTCAGCCGGTGTTCGACGAACGCGGCCGCCCTTTCCTCCGCCTCCAGCTCGGCGGCGCGCAGGGCGTCGTCCTCGTTCGCCAGATGGTCGGCGGAGGACTCGGTCATCGCGCGGTCGGTGAAGACGAGGGGACGTTCGGTCTCGGTGATCAGGTGCTTGACCACCTGGACGTTGCCGTTGACGTCCCAGACGGCGATACCGGGGGTCAGGGTGGGGATGATCTCCACCGCCCAGCGGGGCAGGCCCAGGACGCGGCCCGTGGCTCTGGCCTCGTCCGCCTTCTGGGCGTAGATCGTCCGTGTCGAGGCCATCTTGAGGATGGCGGACGCCTCCTTGGCCGCCGCTCCGTCGACGACGTCCGACAGGTGGTGGACGACCGCGACGAAGGACAGGCCGAGGCGTCGGCCGAACTTCAGCAGGCGCTGGAAGAGCTGGGCCACGAACGGGCTGTTGATGATGTGCCAGGCCTCCTCGACCAGGAAGATGCGCTTCTTCCGGTCGGGGCGGATCCAGGTGTGCTCCAGCCACACGCCGACGATCGCCATCAGGATGGGCATGGCGATGGAGTTGCGGTCGATGTGGGACAGGTCGAAGACGATCAGGGGCGCGTCGAGATCGATGCCCACGGTGGTGGGGCCGTCGAACATGCCGCGCAGGTCACCGTCGACGAGGCGGTCCAGGACCAGCGCCACGTCCAGTCCCCAGGCCCGTACGTCGTCTATGGCGACGTTCATCGCCTCGGCGGACTCCGGCTCGGGGTGGCGGAGCTGCTCGACGATGTCGGTGAGGACCGGCTGGCGTTCGACGATGGTCTCGTTGACGTAGGCGTGCGCGACCTTCAGGGCGAAGCCGGAGCGTTCGTCCAGGCCGTGGCCCATCGCGACCTCGATGATCGTGCGGAGCAGCGCGAGCTGGCCCGTCGTGGTGATCGAGGGGTCGAGGGGGTTGAGGCGGATGCCCATGTCGAGGGCGGCCGTCGGGTCCAGGCGGATGGGGGTTATCCCCAGCTCCTGCGCGATGAGGTTCCATTCGCCGACGCCGTCCTCGCCCTGGGCGTCGAGGACGACGACCTGGCGGTCGCGAAACCGCAGCTGCCGCAGGACGTACGTCTTCTCCAGGGCCGACTTGCCGTTGCCGGACTCGCCGAGGACGAGCCAGTGCGGGGCGGGGAGCTGCTGGCCGTAGAGCTGGAAGGGGTCGTAGATGTAGCCCTTCCCCGAGTAGACCTCGCGGCCGATGATCACGCCGGAGTCGCCGAGGCCGGGGGCGGCGGTCGGGAGGTACACGGCCTGGGCCTGGCCCGTGGAGGTGCGCACGGGCAGGCGGGTCGTCTCGACCTTGCCGAAGAGGAAGGACGTGAAGGCGTCCGTGAGGGCGGACATCGGGTCCCGCATCAGTGCTTCACCTCCAAGTGCGGTGGGGCTCCAGGGGTCCTCGGGTGATCCCGCATCGCGGCAGCCCTACCTTCGGATTCCGGTGGCGAACGGGAGCGTGTTGACGAAGGCCCGGTGGTGTTCGCGGTCGCACCACTCCAGCTTGAGGTACGACTTGCCGGCCGAGGCCCTTATCGTGCGCTTGTCGCGTGCCAGGGCCTCCGGGGAGCGGGAGGAGACGGTGATCCAGCCGACGAGGTTGACGCCGGCCGCGCCGCTGGCGAGGTCCTCGCCGCGCTGGTCGAGGCGGGAGTGGGAGGCCACGTCACGGGGGTCGACGGTGCGGTTCATCTTGGCGGCGCGGGACGCCTCCGCCTCGTCGTTCGTCTTCTCCGTGAGCATGCGTTCGATGGCGACCTCGGTGGGTTCGAGGTCCATGGTGACGGCGACCGTGCGGATGACGTCCGGGGTGTGGACCAGCAGGGGCGCCAGGAAGTTGACGCCGACCGGGGTCATCGGCCACTCCTTGACCCAGGCCGTGGCGTGGCACCAGGGGGCGCGGGTGGACGACTCGCGGGTCTTGGCCTGGAGGTAGTCCGGTTCCATCGCGTCGAGTTCGGCCGGCCAGGCGTTGCGCTTGGTCATGGCCTGGATGTGGTCGATGGGGTGGTCCGGGTCGTACATGGAGTGGATGAGGGAGGCGAGGCGGCCCTGGCCGAGCGGCTGCCGTACGCGGATGTCGGCCTCCTGGAGGCGCGAGCAGATGTCGGTCAGTTCGCGGGCCATGACGACGGCGAGACCGGCGTCCTTGTCGAGCTTGCGGCCCTTGGGGCGGGCGGCGCGGGCCATGGCGTGGCCCTCGGCGGCGAGTTCGCGGGAGTAGTGCATGCAGGCGACGAGGTACGCGCGGTGCTGCTCGCTGCTGGTGGAGACCATGGACTGGAGCTGGTCGTACGACTGCTGCAGCCAGCCCGGGGCACGGTCGTCGCCGCGCTGCGCGACGTCCTTGGCGTGGGCGTCGGGGTCGGCGGGGAGGGTGCGCGCGAGCATCTGCAGGCGGGTGACGAAGCCGTCGCCGTTGGCCACGTGCTTGAGGAGGGTGCCGAAGCGGTCGACGAGGGCTTCCTGGTCCTCGGAGTCGCGCAGGCCCACGCCGGGGCCCTCGATCTCGATGGCGGCGGTGACGGTCCGGCGGTCGGCGTGCAGGAGGACGGCGATCTCGTCGGGGCCGAAGGGCGCGGCCAGCCAGGTGATGCGGCCGATGCCCGGCGGGGGGCCCACCTCGACCTCACGGCCGTCGAGGCGGGTGCCGGCCTCCATGTTGGCGGAGCGGTACGTGGTGCCGCGGCGCAGGCTGCGCTTGTAACTGCGGTTGATCTCGAACCACTTGTAGAACGTCCGGCGCTTGTACGGCACGTAGACCGCGGCGAGCGCGAGCATCGGGAACCCGGTGAGCAGGGCGATGCGGGGGACGAGAACGGGGACGAGGAGGCCGCACATCATGCCGAGGAACGCGCCCACGATGATGAGCGCGATCTCGCCGGACTCGCGGTTCCGGCCGATGATCGCGTTCGGCCGGGCGCGGCCGATCAGATATGTACGGCGGGGCGTGACCGGATGGGACAGATGGTGGGACTCGGTCGTCAACGCCCTTCACCTCCCGTGCGGTTGCTGTTGCGGGTGTTGCCGGCGTGGGGGGTGTTGACCGGGCTCGTGCGGGGCGGGGGTGCGGCGGAGGGGACAGTTCCGCCGCCTCCGTTCGCGGGGCGCGAGCTGTGGGCGGCCACGCCGCCGGATGCGGGGTTGGCCTGGCGGGGGGTGGTGTTCCCGCCGCCGTTGTTGTCGGCCCGGGAGCTGTGGGTCTTGATGCCCTGGGCGACGAGGCTGGCCGGGGAGCTGATGACGGCGGCGGCCTTGCCTTCGGCGCCGCGCATGATGCGGTTGTTGCGGGAGCCGGCGATCTCGTCGCCGAAGCCGGGGACGAAGCGGTAGATCATCGCCGAGGCGAAGATGGCGAGGAGGATGATGGCGAGGCCGGAGACGACGGCGGAGAAGGCGTTGGGGCCGTCGTCCGCGGAGAGTGCTCCCGCGAGGCCCAGGACGATCACGATCACGGGTTTGATGAGGATGACCGCGATCATGATGCCCGCCCAGCGGCGGACGTGGCCCCACAGGTTCTTGTCGACCAGGCCGGCGTAGACGACCGTGCCGAGGAGTGCGCCGACGTACAGCAGGGCGGCGCGGATGACCAGCTCCAGCCAGAGGACGCCGGCGGCGAGGATGGAGACGAGGGAGACGACGATCAGCATGATCGGGCCGCCGCCGATGTCCTCGCCCTTCTTCAGGGCGCCGGAGAAGGTGCCGAAGAAGGTGTCCGTCTGGTCGCCGGTGGCCTTGGCGAGGACGTCGGTGACGCCGTCGGTCGCCGAGACGACGGTGTAGAGGATCAGGGGGGTGAAGGCGGAGGCGAGGACGGTCAGCCAGAGGAAGCCGACGGCTTCCGAGAGGGCCGTGGTGAGCGGGACGCCCCGCACGGCCCGCTTCGCGACCGCGAGCAGCCACAGGACGAGGGTGAGGATCGTCGACGCCGCGAACACGACGGCGTACTGCTGCAGGAACTTGGGGTTCGTGAAGTCGACGTTCGCGGTGTCGTTGACCGCGGAGGAGAGTTTGTCGATGGTCCAGGAGGCGGCGTCTGCGCAGCCTTGGGCCAGGGAGGAGAGGGGGTCGAGGGTGGTGGCTACGTCGTTGGGGAGGGTGCGGGTGTTGCCTCTGTCGCCGGCTCCGCGTTCGCAGTAGTCCTTGGCGGGGCCGACGATGAGGTCGCAGCGGTCGTCCGAGGCCGAGGGAGACGGCGAGGGTGTGGGCGCGGCGGCCGCGCGAGTGGCCAGCAGAACGACCGCAGTCTGTACGGCAGTGAGAACTGCGGCGGACTTGAGTACGTGGTGTGACCTACCGGGCATAACTGAACCCTCCGTACTCCTCGACGGCCTTTGAGATTTCGTCAGCCGTCGAGACCTTGTTGTCACCGTTGACCGGCGCCGGGCCGTCCTTCTGCGCGAAACTCTCGACCTTCCAGTCGGAGTCGGCCCAGCGAAGCTTCAGGGTCATGGTGAACCAGTCGCTGGTCACCGGGCTGGTGGTGTCTTCCGAGGCCATGCCGAAGACTCCGGTGCACCACACCTCAATGGTCGCGGTGCTGTTCGAGTAGCTCGTGGCCTTGGTGCCGACCGGCATGGTCCGTGAGACGTAGGTGCTGCCGGACGGGGCGTTGCCGTTCTCGTCCAGGCCGACATCTGCCAGGAAGTTCCCGTCGTAGGCCTTGTTGAGGCTGGACTCCAGATCGTCGACCTTCTCGGCCACGAAGACCTGCCGCACGATCGCGCTTCGCCGGGACGGCTTCAGGATGTCGGCCGAGACCAGCACCACGGAGTAGTTGGCGGCCGCCGATTCGGCGCCCTGCTGATCGTGGGCGAAGCCGGAAGGGATGCCGCCGGTTTTGGTGGTGACCGGTCGTTCCCCCGAAGCCGCCGTCGGGGCCGTTTTCGTCGGGTCTCCGTCGGCGCCGTCCGTGGTGTCGCCGTCGCCGCCCCGGTTCGCGAAGGCGATCGCGGCGATGAGGAGGACGACGACGCCGACGACGGTGACGAGGCTTCTGGAGGAGGAGCGGGGGCGGCGGGGGGCGCCGCCGTAGGGGGCGCCGCCGCCTTCGGGGAGGCGGGTTCGGGTCTGGCCGGTGCCGGCGTATCCCCCGTACGCGTCGTCACCGGAGCGTGAGGAGTCGCCGTACCCCTGCTCGTCGCCGAGACTCATGCCGCAGTCGCCCCTTCAACTTCGACGTCGTACCGAAAGGCGTAGCAGTACGACGGTAGCCGCGCTGGTTCCCGCGCGGGCGCGGTGTGGAGACTCGACATCAGGGAAACGCAACCTCAGCCGGTGGGCACGACGGACGGGTGGGGTGGGAGGGGGGAACCGGGCGGAGGCGGCGGCCCGGCCGGGACGTGGGCGGGCCGCCGCGCTACACGGCCATGCCGTACACGATGGTGAAGAGCGTGCCCAGGGAGCCGATGATGAAGACGCCGGTGAGGCCGGCGATGATGAGGCCCTTGCCCTGTTCGGCGCTGAAGGTGTCGCGCAGGGCGGTCGCGCCGATGCGCTGTTTGGCCGCGCCCCAGATCGCGATGCCGAGGCACAGGAGGATGGCGACCGCCATCACGACCTCGATCATCACGCGTGCCTCGTTGCCCAGGCTGCCGAAAGGCCCCCAGTCCGGGGCGATTCCGCCGATGATGGTGGTGATGTCGCCCTTGTCGGCCGCAACGAACATGTAAGTCACCGCCCCTAGTGGGTCGTTCTGTTGTCTTCGATGGCTGTGCGGCGCGTCCGCCGGGGCGTCCGCTCCGCACGCCTCCACGCGGGTGCGCAGAGGTCGAGCCCATTCTCGCCGACAATCACGCCGAGGTATGTCGACTTGGCGTCATTGATTGGCGGTTTTCGTACGGATCCCTTGCCGCCGGCCCGTGCTGGCCCCTAACGGGGGGCGCGGAACGGTAAACGAAGGGTCGTATCGTCACTCTGTGTATCACGGCAGGTCACGCCGGGCAACGAGGAGGAAACGGAACCTGTGGTGTGGTTCCGTCGTTATTCCTCTTTCGTGCCGTCTGAGTGCTTGCCCGGCCCCGCTTCTGACGGGGTGTCGGGAGTGTGCGGTCGCTCCGGTGTTCTCCGGAGTCCGAGTGTGCCTGATGTGGACGTAAGGGTCGTGTGTGGGGGTCGGATGATCCGGCGGGGCCGATGTCAACACCGCTGCGGGTGTGCGGCGTTGTCCCGGCGGCGGGAGGACGACGAGAAGCCGGTCACCGTGCCGTCGTCCACGTCCTCGTGAACAGTTCGTGCGGGGGCACCGGGCACAGGAGGCGGGGGAACGGGCCGCGGAGGTCGGTCGGGGTTAGGGCTTCGGCTCTGTGGTGGGGCAGTTTGGCGGTTTCCAGGGGGAGGTGGGGGGACTTGAGGTCGGTCCAGGGGCCCGGTACGAACAGGGTGCGCCCAGCTCGGGGGCGCTTGGCCCGTTCCACCGCGCCCGTGGTCAGCAGTTCCGTCTCCGCGGCCCGGTGGCGGGCGGGAGTCCAGTCGTTCCAGCGGCGGATGTTCTGGTCGGTGGGGCGGGCCAGGGTCAGGAGCTGGAGGTACAGCGTCGCGGCCTCGGGGCCGACGCCCAGGGTGCCCGCGGCCTCGGTGACCAGGCCCGGGACGCTCAGGGCCGGGTTCAGCTCGTAGCCGCCCGGGGGTACCGGGGTCGTGGAGACGCGCTCGGTCATCCGGGCGAGCCCGCCCGTGCGCAGCTCCTGGAGCGCGTGGACCTCGCCCAGGAGGCGGGACAGGGCCAGGTCGCCGCACAGGCGCTCCGTCCGCTCCAGCGCTGCCGTGGCGGCCGGACCGGCGAGGGCGGAGGTGTGCAGGAAGACGTCGCCGTGGGGGGCGGAGACCACGAGGAGGCCGTCGTCGTACACGGCGGTCGGTGCGGTGGCGTTCGCCCTCAGGGGCTGGGGGCAGGGCAGTACCGGGCCGGTGTGGGGCGCGAAGCCGGGGGTGCCGGGCGCGGTCGCGGCGAGCGACGGGTGGCGGCCCAGGTGGACGAGGGTGCCGGGGGTGTCCAGCAGGGCCCGCAGTCTGCCGAACAGCCGGACCGCGGGCCCCGCCGAGGGGTCGCCGACCGGGCGCTCGGTGAGGGCCCAGGCCACGACGGCCAGGAGTTCCCGGTCCGGCAGCGCGTAGCCGCCCACGCGGGCGCCCGCCGTGCCGTCGGGTTCCGCCCGGTGCAGCTGGAGGCCGCCGCCGGTACTGCCGGCCAGGACGAATCCCGGTGCGCCGAAGGCGGTCCGGTCGGCGGGCACCTGCCCGGTGGTGAGGCTGTGCGCCCAGGTGGCGGGGAGGCCCAGGTCCGTTTCCACGGCGTCGGCCAGGGCGTCGTCGACGTACGGGGTGGCGCCGAGCAGGGCGGTCCACGCCTCGGCCATGCGCTCCGCGGCCGCGACCGTGCCGCCGTCCTCCCACAGGTCGGCCGGGGTGTCCGGTACACCCGCGGCGAGGACCGCGCGGCGGCCGGCCGGGCCGAGGCGGTGCCACAGGGCGCGGTACTCCTCGATGACCTGCCTGTTGGCGCCGTACGGCTTCGAGCGCAGCAGCTTCGTGTCGTCGTCGGACCCCTTGCGCCGGGGCAGACCGGCCAGGACCAGGAGGGCGATCGGGCCGCGTGCCCCCGTGCGCCGGGAGAAGACCTCGACGGCCCGCGCGGGCAGGGGCAGCGGGCCCCGTCGCTCCACCAGGTCCAGCAGCTCGGACAGCCGGGCGGTGTCGTCCCGCTCGACGGTCACCGTGGCGTGGCCGTCGCCCCCCTCGGCGGGGGAGGAGGCCACGGGGTCGGCGGGGCCGGGTGACGGAGCCGGGGCCGCCGCCCGCTGGACGAAGCGGGCGGTGCCGCCGCGTTCGCCGGCCGAGGTGATCGGGTCCCCGGCGGAGCGGGACGCGGAGAGCGCCGGCAGCGGTGCGCGGCCGGTGCGCCAGCTGCCTCCCCGTTCGGCGAACGGCTGGCCGCTCCAGGTGCGCAACAGCGCGGCCAGGGAGGTCCGTTCCTCGGCGGAGGTGGTCTCCACCGCGGTACGCCAGGCCACCGCGTCGATGCGGCCGAGCAGAGCGGGCCAGTCCAGTGGCTCGGCCGGCAGGGCCAGCCGTCGTGTCTCGTCGTCGATCTCGCCCCGCAGATACCGGCCGTCCGCCGCGATCGAGGTGAGTGTCGCGGGCCGGAGGCCGGGCACCGGGGCGTCGTGGGCGCGGAGTTCGGGGAGGAGGCCGTGGAGGGCCGGGGACAGGGCGGTGTCCGGGATCTCGGCCGGCAGGGTCACCACCGGCCCCGACCGCATGATGCGCACGCGCCGGGACAGTGTCGCGCGCCGCCGGAGCGCATCGGCGGCGAGCAGCGTCACCCGCACCACGCCGTCCACGATCCTCGGTTCGGTCACCTCGGGCAGGAGCCGGCCCAGGACGGCGCGTACGGCCGCCTCCGCGGCCCCGGTTCCCTCGGCCGCGCCGGTGGGCGCACCCGGTGTCCCGAGGGTCGCCGCGCCGAGCAGGGCGCGGGCGTCGGTGTCGCGCACCGCGCGGAGCGCCTTGGAGGAGGCGTCGTCGCGCGGGGTGAGGAAGTGCCAGTACGCGGGCGGGGGCAGGGGGCCGACGCTGTGGGGTGAGGGGGTGCGGCCCCGGTGGCGTTCGGTGGCGGGGAAGCCGTGGGACTCCCAGAGCAGGGAGCCGTCGGCGGTGGCGTGCACGCGCACGTGCCGCGGTTCGACCAGGACGGCGTCCTCGCCGCCTCCGGGCGCCCGGAGGATGCCCCAGGGGTGCAGTCCGGGGCGGGTGCTGACGAACCGTCCCTCGCGGCCGTCGACGGTCCGCAGCAGGAAGTCGGTCGGGGAGGGGCCCGCGTACGGCGTGCGGTACTGGACGTGGCAGCCGGTCAGGCGTCCGTCCTGGCCCAGCGGGGACGGCGGTGCGTCCTCGGGCAGGGCGGCCAGGGTGAGCGCGTCCGCGAACACCGCCCGGCCGGGCGGTACTTCCACCTCGCGGTGGAAGCCGGGCAGCTCGGGGTCGCCGGTGCGGGCGCCCGTCGACGGGTCGACGCGCTGCCAGTCGCCGCGGAAGACGTCGGCGCTCCAGACCCGCTCGCCGTCGCTCATCTGCAGTTCACGGCTGCCGATGCCGGACCGGTCGCCCGGCCGGAGCACGCGGTCGCCGTCGTGCCGGCCGCCGTCGGGGCTGGCGAACTGGAAGCCGAAGCCGCCGTCGATGAGCCCGGCGTACGGGCGCAGCCCGAGGCGCTGCTCCGGTTCGAACACCTCCTCGGGCCGGTCGGCCCAGCAGGCGTGACTGCCGAAGCCGGCCCGCTTCTCGGCCGTCCAGCTCACCAGGAAGCGGCCGCCCGCGTAGTGCACGCTGTGGCTCGTCGTGCCCTCGGGGAGGGTGAAGGCGCATGCGCCGCGCCGGCCCGTGTGGTCCACGGCCACGGCCCGGTCGTCGCCGTAGACGGTCAGCACGGGCCAGGTGGCGGTCACACCCCGGACGAGGTGGTCGGTCCGGCGGTTCCGGCCGGCCTCCTCCGCCCGTCCGTTCCGGTCGGCGGCCTCGCCGTGGCCGTTGCGGACGGTTTTCCCGGCGAAGCCGTTCCGGTCGGCGGCCCCGTCCCCGTTCGTCCCGGTGCTCCCGACTCCGCCGGACCCGGCAGCGGACCCGGCCTCGTCGGCCGTCGGGTCGGCGGCGAGTTCGGTCAGGGCCTTCTCCAGGGCCGGCCAGCCCAGTTCCTCCGGCAGGCCCGCGGTCAGCGCGCGGGACAGGGGACCGGTCAGGTCCAGGGTGGCCAGGGCCTCCTCGACGCCGTCCAGGGCGGTGGCCGTCGGGCGGTCGAGGAGGCCGGTCAGTTCGTCCACCGCCTCGTCGGCCGCCGCGATGCCGCCGTGCCGCAGCTCGTCGATCAGCTTCTCGATCCTGGTGCGCACCTCGGCCGCGATGGCCGCGTTCTCCGGCAGGCGGGTGATGGCCGTGCCGCCGCCGCGCAGCCCGGCGTGGACCGTGCCCTCCAGCCGGGGCCCGAACACCGGGTCGGCCGCGAGGGCGGACAGGTCGCTCCGCGACCGGCCGCCCCAGAAGTGCAGCCGGATCGCGTCACCCGGGTCCTCGACCGCTGTGCCCTCCGCGAGACAGGCGTCCAGCAGGTCGGCGTCCAGCTCCGGATGCCCGTAGCGGTCCTCGTGCAGCCTGACGGGCGTCCCCGCCGCGCGGAGCCGGGGCGCGAACAGGGCCACCAGTTCGAACAGTTCGGGTGGCGCCTGCTGTGACGTCACACCGCCGCCCGCCACCCGCGCGTGCTTGTACATCCGCGCGTACCGCCCCAGCCAGCCGGCGACCCCGCCCTCCGGCGTCACCCGCCCGGCCACCACGGCCCGTGCCGCGCCCGAGCGCAGCAGCACCCGCAGCCAGGACGCCGCGTCGCCGCGCGAGTCCGGGAAGACGTCCACCAGCGCGGCGTACACCTCGTCGTCCTGCGGGAACTCCGCCAGCAGGACGGCGAGCGCGTCCAGCAGCGCGTCCGGTACGGCCTTCTCCCTCGCCGCGCCGACCACCGCGGCGAGGACCCGCGCGTCCTCGTCCCTGCCGAGCCCCGCCGCCTTCGCGGACGCCCGGACCCGCCCGGCCAGCGTCGCCGGCAGCTCGCCCGGCGACGCCGCCCACGCCGTGAGCACCCGTGTGTACTCCGCGTGCGCCTCGTCCGCGCCGAGCACCGCGGCCAGCCGCCGCTGATGGCCGGTCAACTCCGTGACCGGCAGGGCACCGAACCCGGCGAGGAGCAGGACGTTCGCCCGGTACCACTCCTCGTCCACCGGCAGCCCGTGCTCGCGCTCCGCCGTGCGCGCCAGCGCGAACGCCTTGCCCGCGTACCGGGCGCTCCAGCCGGTCAGCCGATGGCCCACCATGTCCCAGAACCACGGCAGATGCGCCGGAGGCAGCCGCCTGGCCCACTGCTCCATGCCGGTCAGGAAACGGCCCGGCTTCTCGTACGCCACCGGGATCCGCGCCCGCACCGCCGCCAGCGCGTCGAGTGCCACGGGCTCGCCGGCGGGGTCGTGCGCTCTGACCCAGTCGACGTACACCGTCGAGGTGTGCGGTTGCGCAGGGAGCGAAACGTGGACCTTCATGGCGAGATCGTGGCACGCCCGACCGACACCGCCGTCGGCCGGCCCGAGCGCCGGCCGCCTGTGGTCCTCCACGTCTCCTGCGCCGTCGTCTGCGCCGTGACGACGTTGGTGATCATTCCCTCGGCGGGTGGCCGCCTCTACACTTGCTGACGGCGGACTGGCGCGCGGTGAGGGGCGGTTGACGGTGCGTAAGGCATGGATCGTGGCGATCGCTGCCTGCAGCGTCGGCCTCAGCTTCGTGATGCTGCTGGTCGTGGGCGTCTACATGGTCGCCGGGAACCTCGCGGGCGGCATCGGCGGGAAGTCCGTCTCGCTGGCCAAGGGGGCCGTGCCCGCCGCTTACCAGACCCTCGTGCAGAAGTGGGGCAATCTGTGCGACGCCATCAATCCGGCGTTGCTGGCCGCACAGCTGTACCAGGAGAGCGGGTTCAACCCGAAGGCGCAGAGCCCCGCCGCCGCGCAGGGGATCGCTCAGTTCATCCCGGGGACCTGGGCCGCGCACGGGGTCGACGGGGACGGGGACGGGGATCGTGACGTCTGGGACCCGAATGACGCGATTCCGTCGGCCGCCTCGTACGACTGCTCCCTCGCGAAGTACGTGAAGGACGTGCCCGGTGATCCGACGGCGAACATGCTCGCTTCCTACAACGCGGGGGCGTACGCCGTCATCAAGTACGGGGGCGTCCCGCCGTACAAGGAGACGCAGAACTACGTCAAGACGATCACCACGCTGTCGGAGAGTTTCGCCGCGCCCACGACCCGGGTCGATCCCAGCGAGCAGGCGGCCGGGGCCATCGCGTACGCGCAGAAGAAGCTGGGGACGCCGTATCTGTGGGGTGGCACCGGTACCGCTGAGCAGGGCGGACGCTTCGACTGCTCGGGGCTGACGCAGGCGGCGTACGAGACCGTGGGGATCACGCTGCCGCGGGTCGCGAACGATCAGTACAACGCAGGGCCGCATCCGTCGAGGGACGAGCTGCTGCCCGGGGATCTGGTGTTCTTCTCCGACGACCTCACCAACTCCCGCGCCATTCGGCATGTCGGTATCTATGTCGGGGGCGGATATATGATCGACGCTCCGCGCACGGGAGCCGTCATCCGTTTCGACCCGATTGACACCCCCGACTACTTCGGTGCCACCCGGGTTACCGAAGATGGCGCGAAAGCATTGCCCACAACGGTCTGACAGAGCCGTAATTGTCTGTGAACCCCTGCCCTGAGCTGCAGAGACGTGTCTCTCTTCGATAACGTCTGCGTGATCATTCGGTGGAGGGTGGAACGCATTGAAGGGGAGTGTGCGTTCCTGATTGACGTAGCCCGTTGACGCTCATGCGGAAGCACTACGTACCACGGGGGTGGCAGAGCGCGGCGCACGTAAGGGTGCGGTCGCGAGAACGATGACGAAAGGGCCGCAGCACGATGGCTGGACTCGCCGCGCATGCCGCAATTGCCGCTGAATCCGGATCGAATCCCGACGTCGAGCTGCTCTACGAGATCAACGGCCTCGCCAAGGACGCGCCGACCTGGCTCGACCGGGTGATGGAGTTCGTCGGCGAGTACGGGCTGCTCTTCGCGATGGTGCTGCTGATCCTGTGGTGCTGGTGGGGTGTGCGGAAGCGGGGCGGGGAGGATGCCGCCGCGTCCGTGGCCGCGTTGATGTGGGCGCCGCTCGCCGCCGGGGTCGCCGTGCTGGTGAACGTGCCGATACGCGGGTTCGTGGAGCGGCCCCGGCCCTTCCTCGACCACGAGGGGCTGGAGGTGCTGGTCTCCGGCAAGACCGACTACTCCTTCGTGAGCGATCACGCGACGCTGATCATGGCGATGGCGGTGGGGCTGTTCGTCGCCAACCGGAAGTTCGGCATGGTCGGGCTGGTGATCGGTCTGCTGGGCGGGTTCATCCGCGTGTACATGGGCGTGCACTACCCGACCGACGTGATCGGCGGGTTCGCGCTGGGGACCGCGGTCGTGCTGCTGCTCTCGCCGCTCGCGATGGCTCTGCTCACGCCGTTGATGAAGGCCGTGGAGCGGTCGCCCCGGGTGGGATGGATCGTGCGGGCCCGGGGGCGGGACGGGCGGCGTGCGGTGATTCCCGGGGCCCGGGTGGGTGGGGCTTCCGCGGATGCGGAGGAGCGGGACCTGGCTGCCTGAGGGCGGCGTGCGGGTTCCGTGTGTGGCTCGGGTGCGCCCGGGATGTTCTTCGCCCCCGCCGCCCCTACCCGTCCCATCCCCAAGGGGCTGACGCCCCTTCGACCCCCCTGAGCGCTCCAACCGCTCGGGGGGCGCTTGTTCGGCGGGTGCGGCCCGGTGGGGGCTTCTCGCGCAGTTCCCCGCGCCCCTGACGGGACCCTCCCGGGCCCTACAGGGCCTGCGGGAAGGTGAAGAAGCGGTTCGGGTCGTACTTCTTCTTCAGGGTGGTCAGCCGGGGGACCGCGTCCCCGTAGTACGCCTTCTTCCAGTCCGTGAGGGTGGGGTCCGTGTAGTTCTGGTACGCGGCGCCGGAGGCGTGGCGGGCCATGGACTTGTGGGCCTTGTCGAGCCAGGACTGGGCCGTCGCGCCGGAGGTGCCGGACTTCCAGGAGGCGAGGTACTGGGCCAGCATCCGGGAGCGGCGGTGGACGAAGGCCGTGGCCGTGGGCGAGACGCGGTTGACCTGGCCGCCCAGCGCGGTCAGGGCGATGCTGCCGGCTCCGCCCTTCACGCCGGTGATCTGGGTCAGCAGGGTCTGGACGCCCGCCGAGGAGATCGAGCGGTCGAAGAAGTCCGAGCGTGCCGCGTACGTCTCGCGGCCCAGCGCGCCCTGCGGGGAGCGGCCGGGGGTGGAGCCGGGCAGGTGGCACTTGGCGTCGGCCGAGAAGGAGCCGCAGCCCGCGTACCCCTCCATGGCGTCCTCGTACGAGCGGCGCCTCAGGGAGACGCTGCGGGCCGGGGTGCCGACGCGGTCGGCCAGCCGGTCGAGGGCGTTCTCCAGGTCGCCGTAGGTGCCGAGGGAGAAGGCGGCGACCGCGACGGACGGGCTGCCTCCGTTCTCCAGGTGGCAGGAGGACCAGATCTCGTCGGGCTGCGTCGGGCCCCACTCCTGCCAGGCCCGCACCACGGCGGCGGCCTTGGACCAGGGCCAGGTGAGGTACGCGGTGACGCCCTGGGGGGCGGGGTGGGTCTTGAAGCGGAGCTCGGTGACCACGCCGAAGTTGCCGTTGCCCGCGCCGCGCAGGGCCCAGAAGAGGTCCTTGTTGGTGGTGGCGTTCGCGGTCAGCTGCTTGCCGTCGGCCGTGATCAGCGTGGCCTGGGTGAGGCTGTCGCAGGTCAGGCCGTAGGCGCGGGAGGTCACGCCGTGGCCGCCGCCGAGGGTCAGGCCGGAGACGCCGACCGTCGGGCAGGAGCCGGCGGGGATGGTCACCCCCTTCGCGGCCAGGGCGCGGTAGACGTCGATCAGCTTGGAGCCTGCGCCCACCACGGCCTCGCCCCCGGAGGCGCGGACCTTGTTCAGCTTGGAGACGTCGACGACGAGGCGTCCGTTGCCGGAGGACCAGCCCGCGTAGGAGTGGCCTCCGTTGCGTATCGACACCTTGATGTCGTGGGCCCGGGCGTAGGCGAGGGTCGTACGGATGTCGTCGGCGTGGGCGACGTAGGCGACGGCGGTGGGCTTCAGGGTGTCGAAGCGGGTGTTGTAGAGCTGCCGGGCCGTGGACCATGCCTTGTCGCCGGGGCGGTAGAGGGGGCCGTCGAGGTCGCGGGCGAGGGCGGACCAGTCGGCGGCGGAGGTCCTGGAGACGATGCCCGTGCCGGTGGTGGTGGTCGTGCGCAGGGAGGTGTCCGTGGCGCGGCCGGGGGCGGGGTCCGTGCCGGTGCAGGCGGAGGCCGTCAGCGTGGTGAGCGCGGCCGCGCCGCCGCCTATGAACATGCGTCGTTCCATGTGCGTCTCCCGGTGCGCCGCTTGGTGGGTCGTGGAACGAGACGGGGTGGGTGGTGACGGGGTTCCCGGAATCCACCCTGTCTCCCGTGTCTCCCTGCCTTTTCCGGTCCTCGCGGGCCGTGGCCCTTCGGACCACGATTCTGCGGCCGCCGTCCCCGGCGGGTTCCGCCGGGGTCCCGGAGCATCGGTGTGAGGGCTCCGTGAGGGTCTCCCGCGGCTTTCGGGCCGTCGCGCGTCGGGACCGTGACCGGGCCGGGGGCCGCGAGTGGGCGTAGGGCGGCCCCGGATGGGGGATGGCTTCTCTCTGTAGTTGAATGCGTTCGGAGAGTCACAGAGTCGGGGAGTGGTGAGGCCGTGTGGAACGCCTGGGTTCTGTGGGGTGCGCGGGCCGGGGCCGCGGGATCGGGATCCTCGCGTGCTCTTCCCGTGAGCGTTCCGTGACCTCACCGCACTTTCGGCAGGGGTTCACTCGCCGTTCACTTCCGTCCATCGGCGGCTTCACCTGATCTGCCTAATTTCGGCCTTACCCGGTGCGGGATGCGGGCCGAAACCAGGCCGTGCACCCCGTGACGACAGCAGTTCGAGGGACTGACGGCACCGACCGGGCAGGCCCCGAGGCTGATACGACGACTTCGCACGCCGCCATGTGGACGGCGGCTCCTGGAAGGAACTCCCGAAAGTGAAGCTTCAGCGCAAGAACCGGCTGCGCGCCCTTTCTCTCGGTGCTGTCGCCCTCACCGGCGTCCTGACCCTCTCGGCATGCGGGTCCGACGACACCAGTGGCGGCGCGAGCGGTAGCGGTGACACCCCGGCGGCCGCGGGCAAGATCGACTGCGGCGACGCCAAGGGCCAGCTGCTGGCCGACGGCTCCTCCGCGCAGAAGAACGCCATCGACGCCTGGGTGAAGCAGTACCAGAGCACCTGCAAGGACGTCGTGATCAACTACAAGGGCAGCGGCTCGGGCGCGGGCATCACCGCGTTCACCCAGGGCCAGATCGCCTTCGCGGGCTCCGACTCGGCGCTGAAGCCCGAAGAGGTCACGGCCTCCAAGGAGGTCTGCAAGGGCGGTCAGGGCATCGACCTGCCGATGGTCGGCGGTCCGATCGCCGTCGGTTACAACGTCCCGGGTGTCGACAACCTGATCCTGGACGCCAAGACCCTCGCCCTGATCTTCGACAGCAAGATCACCAACTGGAACGACAAGGCCATCAAGGCGCTGAACCCCGACGCCGAGCTGCCCGACCTCAAGATCCAGGCCTTCCACCGCTCGGACGAGTCCGGCACCACGGACAACTTCACCAAGTACCTGATCGCCGCGGCCCCCGACAACTGGAAGTACGAGGGCGGCAAGGCCTGGCAGGCCAAGGGCGGCCAGTCCGCGCAGGGCTCCTCCGGCGTCGCGCAGGGCGTGAAGGAGACCAAGGGCGCGATCTCCTACATGGAGCTCTCCTACGCCAAGGACGGCATCAGCACGGTCGACGTCAAGACCGGCGCCGCCACCCCGGTGAAGGCGACCGTGGAGAACGCCACGAAGGCCATCTCCGAGGCCCAGGTCGTGGGCACCGGCAAGGACCTCGCGCTGAAGCTGAACTACACGCCGACCGCCGAGGGCGCCTACCCGATCACCCTCGTCACGTACGAGATCGTCTGCGACAAGGGCAACAAGGCGGACACCCTGACCGCCACGAAGTCCTTCCTCACCTACGTCGCGTCCGAGGACGGCCAGGCGCTGCTCTCCGAGGCCGGGTACGCCCCGATGCCCGAGGAGATCATCACCAAGGTCCGTTCGACCATCTCGGAACTGAGCTGACCCGAGTGCGGTCCGGTCCCGACGGGACCGGACCGCACCGTCCGGTGCACCGCCGCCAGGAGTCCTCCGCCAGCGCGGGCGGCTCCGCCCCGAGCCGCCGCCCGTAGCGCGCCGGCTCCGCAGACCGGAGAACCTGATGGACATATCGACCAAAGACACTCCCGCTCCCCCCACCCCACCGACTTCCGCGTCCGCCGAGCCGCAGCGCGCCGAGCGTGGCGTCACCCGCCTCGGTGACCGGGTCTTCCTCGGCCTGTCCCGCGGGTCCGGCGTCTTCCTGCTGGTGCTCATGGCGGCCATCGCCGTGTTCCTCAGCTACCGGGCCGCGCTCGCGATCAGCAAGGACGAGGCCAACTTCTTCACGACCTTCGAGTGGAACCCCACCGCGGTCCCGCCGGTCTTCGGCATCGCGGTGCTGGCGTTCGGCACCGTGGTCTCGTCGGTCATCGCGATGGCCATCGCGGTCCCGGTCGCGGTCGGCATCGCCCTCTTCATCACGCACTACGCCCCGCGCAGGCTGGGCGGCCCGATCGCGTACGTGATCGACCTGCTCGCCGCCGTGCCGTCCATCGTGTACGGCCTGTGGGGCATCCTGGTCCTCGTCCCGCAGCTCGACGGGCTCTACGGCTGGCTGAACGACTACCTCGGCTGGACCGGCATCCTCGAATGGCAGGGCGGCGCCCCCCGTTCGATGCTGACCGTCGGCATCCTGCTCGCGATCATGATCCTGCCGATCATCACCAACGTGAGCCGTGAGGTCTTCCGCCAGGTCCCGCGGATGCACGAGGAGGCCGCGCTGGCCCTCGGTGCCACCCGCTGGGAGGTCATCCGCATGGCGGTGCTGCCCTTCGGCCGCTCCGGCGTCATCTCCGCCTCGATGCTCGGCCTCGGCCGCGCGCTCGGCGAGACCATGGCCGTGGCGATGGTCCTGTCGTCCAGCTTCGAGATCAACCTCAGCCTGCTCGACCCGGGCGGCGGCACCTTCGCCCAGAACATCGCCAGCAAGTTCAGCGAGGCCACCGAGATGGGCCGGGACGCCCTGATCGCCTCCGGTCTGGTCCTGTTCGTCATCACCCTGCTGGTCAACGGCGCGGCCCGGCTGATCATCGCCCGCCGCAAGGAGTTCTCGGGGGCCAACGCATGAGCAACGCCACTCTCACCCCGAAGGGCCCGAGCACGCTGCGGGCCGCGTCGCTGCCCAAGTGGTTCGCCTGGGCGGTCGCCGCGGGCTCCGTCACCCTGGGCCTCGCCATCAGCGCGCTGGCCGGCCTCGAAAGCTCCATCCAGTGGGCCCTGATCGCGGGCATCCTCTTCGTCCTCGGCTCGTACGGCATCGCCGCGCGCGTCGAGGGCAAGCGGCAGGCCAAGGACCGGGTCGCGACCAGCCTCGTCTGGGTCGCCTTCCTGCTCGCGGTGATCCCGCTGGTCTCCCTCATCTGGGAGACCATCAGCCGCGGTGTGAAGGTCCTCGACGTCTACTTCCTCACCCACTCGATGGGTGTGGTCGCCACCACGGAGCCCGGCGGCGGTATCTACCACGCCATCCTCGGCACCCTGGAGCAGGTGGGCATCGCCGCCGTCATCTCGGTGCCGATCGGCGTGCTGACCGCGATCTACCTGGTCGAGTACGGCCGGGGCCGGCTCGCCAAGGCCGTCACCTTCTTCGTCGACGTCATGACGGGCATCCCGTCGATCGTCGCCGGTCTGTTCATCCTCAGCACCTGGATCCTGATCCTCGGCATGGGCCCCTCCGGCTTCGCCGGCGCGATGGCGCTGACCATCCTGATGCTGCCGGTCGTGGTCCGCTCCACCGAGGAGATGCTGAAGCTCGTCCCGAACGAGCTGCGCGAGGCGTCGCTGGCACTGGGCGTGCCGAAGTGGCGCACCATCCTCAAAATCGTGCTGCCGACCGCCATCGGTGGTATCACGACAGGTGTGATGCTCGCGGTCGCCCGTATCGCCGGTGAGACCGCTCCGGTCCTGCTGCTGGTGTGGGGTTCGAACTACATCAACGCGAACCCCTTCACCGACCCGCAGGCGTCGCTGCCGATGTACATCTATCTGCAGTTCCAGCAGAGCGGCGGCTCCGGAGCGGCGTACGACCGTGCCTGGGCGGCGTCGCTGACGCTGATCGCCTTCATCATGATCCTGAACCTGGCGGCCCGCGGCATCGCCCGCTGGAAGGCCCCACGATGACGAGGACAACGCGCGGCCGTGCCGCGCGGCCGGTCGCTGACGCGGCCACACAGCGACCAGTTCCCCCGCGAAAGAAGCAGTGATCTCCATGGCCAAGCGAATCGACGTCAGCGGCCTCAACGCCTACTACAGCTCGTTCCGCGCCATCGAGGACATCTCGATGGCCATCGAGCCCCGCACGGTGACGGCCTTCATCGGCCCCTCCGGCTGCGGCAAGTCCACGTTCCTGCGCACCCTGAACCGGATGCACGAGGTCACGCCGGGCGGCCGGGTCGAGGGCAAGGTCATGCTCGACGACGAGAACCTGTACGGCGCCGGGGTCGACCCGGTCTCCGTGCGGCGTGAGGTCGGCATGGTCTTCCAGCGTCCGAACCCGTTCCCCACGATGTCGATCTACGACAACGTGGCGGCGGGCCTGAAGCTGGTCGGCGGCAAGAAGAAGTCCGAGCTGGACGAGATCGTCGAGAAGTCCCTCAAGGGCGCGAACCTCTGGAACGAGGTCAAGGACCGGCTGAACAAGCCGGGCTCCGGCCTCTCCGGCGGCCAGCAGCAGCGGCTGTGCATCGCCCGCGCGATCGCGGTCGAGCCGAAGGTGCTGCTCATGGACGAGCCGTGCTCCGCGCTCGACCCGATCTCGACGCTCGCCATCGAGGACCTCATCGGCGAGCTGAAGGAACGCTTCACGATCGTCATCGTGACGCACAACATGCAGCAGGCGGCGCGTGTCTCCGACCGTACGGCGTTCTTCAACCTCGCGGCGGTCGGGCAGCCCGGCAAGCTGATCGAGATAGACGACACGGAGCGGATCTTCTCCAACCCGTCCGTGCAGGCCACGGAGGACTACATCTCCGGGCGCTTCGGCTAGGCCGCCGCCCGCGAAGGACCCCTCGCGGTGCTGCATGGCGGTGCCGCCGCGAGGTAGGTGAAGGGCCCGCCCCCGGGAAGACCGGGGGCGGGCCCTGCGCCGTTCTCGGGGGCGTGCTGCCCTACAGGACCGCCAGGTTCACGATCCAGAAGCTCGCGGCGGCGACCAGCGCCGCGGCCGGCATCGTGATGAACCAGCCGAGGATGATGTTCTTGGCCACGCCCCAGCGGACGGCGTTGATGCGCTTGGTGGCGCCCACACCCATGATCGCCGAGGTGATGATGTGGGTGGTGGAGATGGGGGCCTTGAAGATGAAGGCCGTGACGAACATGATCGACGCGCCGGTGGTCTCGGCGGCGAAGCCCTGCGGCGGGTCGAGCTCGATGATCTTGCGGCCCAGGGTGCGCATGATGCGCCAGCCGCCCGCGTACGTGCCGAGGGAGAGCATGACCGCGCAGACGATCTTCACCCAGACCGGGATGGGATCGCCGTAGTCCTCGACGTCCGCGATGACCAGTGCCATCACGACGATGCCCATCGTCTTCTGGGCGTCCTGCAGACCGTGGCCGAGGGCCATGCCGGCCGCCGACACGGTCTGCGCGATCCGGAAGCCGCGCTTGGCCTTGTGCGGGTTGGCGCGGCGGAAGATCCACATGATCGCCGCCATCACCAGATAGCCGGCGACCAGGCCGACCACCGGTGAGATGAACATCGGGATGACGACCTTTTCGAGGACGCCGGACCAGTAGACGGTCGTACCGCCCGCGAGTGCCGCGCCCACCATGCCGCCGAACAGGGCGTGCGAGGAGGACGAGGGCAGGCCGAAGTACCAGGTGACGAGGTTCCAGGTGATCGCGCCGACCAGGGCCGCGAAGAGGATGCCCATCCCCTTGGAGCCCTCGGGCGTGGAGATCAGGCCCTCGCTGACCGTCTTGGCGACCCCGCTGCCGAGGAACGCGCCGACGAGGTTCATCACCGCGGCCATGGCGAGGGCCGCGCGGGGCGTCAGCGCGCGGGTCGACACCGAGGTCGCGATCGCGTTCGCGGAGTCGTGGAAGCCGTTGGTGTACGTGAAGAAGAGCGCGACCCCGATGGTCACGACCAGAGCAAGGGTGTCCATGAAGGGTTCAGGACTCCTTGACGGCGATGGTCTCCACCGTGTTCGCCACGTGCTCGAACGCGTCCGCCGCCTCCTCCAGCACGTCCACGATCTGCTTGAGTTTCAGCACCTCGATGGCTTCGTACTTGCCGTTGAAGAGCATGGCCAGCAGCTTGCGGTGGATCTGGTCGGCCTGGTTCTCCAGGCGGTTGACCTCGATCCAGTACTCCGTGAGGTTGGCCATGGTCCGCAGGTTCGGCATCGCCTCCGCGGTCAGCTCGGCGGCCCGCGCCAGCACCTCGATCTGCTGCTCCACGCCCTTGGGCAGGTCCTCGACGTTGTAGAGGACGACCAGGTCGACGGCCTCCTCCATGAAGTCCATGATGTCGTCGAGGGAGGACGCGAGGTTGTAGATGTCCTCGCGGTCGAACGGCGTGATGAACGAGGAGTTCAGCTGGTGGAAGATCGCGTGTGTGGCGTCGTCACCGGCGTGTTCGGCGGCCCGCATACGCTCTGCGATCTCGGCCCGGCCGGCGGTGTCCGCCCCGAGCAGTTCCATGAGGAGCTTCGAGCCCGTGACGATGTTGTCCGCGGATGCGGCGAACATGTCGTAGAAGCTCGTCTCCCTGGGGGTCAGACGAAAGCGCACGTGGGGTCCTCGGTATGCATGGGTTTCGGTCAGGCTGATGCTAGGTGCATCATCCGGCCACGGCTAATGGGCCGTCCACCAGTGTCGCCCATCAGGCAGATCGGTCGGCACGGGGGCTGCCCGCAGGGCGTATACCCGCCAAAGTTCGCTACCATATACCCGGTAGGGGTATATGTCTGGAGGCTGCGATGACGACCACAGGGGCCGGCGCGGGGGCGCCCTCGGCCGTAGACGGTGTGGAGCAGGGTGTCGTGACCGACCACGACCGTGGAATCCACGGGTACCACCATCAGAAGGCGGAACACCTGAAGCGTCTGCGGCGCATCGAGGGACAGATTCGTGGGCTCCAGCGGATGGTCGACGAGGACGTCTACTGCATCGACATACTGACCCAGGTCTCCGCCTCCACCAAGGCCCTGCAGTCCTTCGCGCTGCAGCTCCTGGAGGAGCACCTGCGGCACTGCGTCGCCGACGCGGCCCTCAAGGGCGGCGCCGAGATCGACGCGAAGGTCGAGGAGGCCACGAAGGCGATCGGCCGGCTGCTGCGGACCTGAGTGCCGGGGGAGCCGGGAGAGGCGTCACCCGGGGTCGCTTTTCGGCCACGGGAGCGTTCGTCGGGGCGGGGTGGCGGTGTCCCGCCGGGTGATGCCGTCGCGTGCGGCCGCCCGCTACCGGGGCGGCCCGTCCTCGTGGCCGCGCTCTTCCCGGACGCGCAGGACCTCGTCGATGCGGTCGGGGCTGAGGCGGTCGCCGTCGGTGGTCGAGGCCGCGATGATGAGGTCGCCGCAGAGTTCGATCTCGGCGAGGGCCACGTGGTCCTGAACCGCCGTACCGCCTGCCGGAGCCACGCGCATCACCTCTTCTCTGCCGCCACCGACCCCTAGGGTAGGCAGCGGGCCACGGCCCGCGCATGGCACCAACGGACCATTTCCGGCCCCGTACTCTCCGCTACTCCTCGGCGATCTTCCCGGCGTAGATGTCCTCGTTCCGCGGCAGCCGGACGGTGACGGGAACGCCGAAGTCGTACAGCAGGGTCGTCGAGGCGACGGCGATCGTGCCCTGCCTGCCGCCGTTGACGAAGCTGAACCGGTGGCGGACCTTGCGGACGCGGCCCTCGTCGTCGAGATAGGCGTCGAAGGGCACCCGGGCGGTGGCGAAGCCCCGGGCGGCGGCCCGCAGGGCCGCCCGGTTGCCCTCGGAGGCCGCGCGGGAGGCGGCGGTCAGATCGGCGGTGCCGCGGTAGTGCCGGACCCGGGTGCCGTTCACCTCGATCTCGCCGACGAGCCGCGCCGTCCGCGTCCCGCGCAGCACCTCGGCCGCGGCGAACGGGTCGGTGGCGCCGCCGGTGACCAGATTGCCGTCGGAGAGGGTGCCCGTGTCGACGCGGACCCATTTGTCGGCGGGCACGCCCGCGCCCCGGTTCTTCATGAACAGGGCGCCGGGGGCGAGGAGTTCGGTGATCGGGCGGTGCTCGCTGCGGCCGGCGGGGTCGTGCGGGAGCAGCACCTTCAGCCGGCCGAGCCGTCGGCCGTAGTCGTAGACGCCCTCGCCCTGGATGGTGACCCGGGTGCCGCCGGTGGCCATCTCCATCTCGGTGCGGGCCTTGGAGCTGCCCGCGCGGACGAGGGCCGGGGCGGCGCGGTGCAGCAGGTCCACCGGGTCGGTGGGGAGGGGGTCGTCCTCGGGGCCGCCGGTGTGGCAGCCGGTCACGCCGGTCGCGCCGACGAGGAGTCCCGCCGCGACGAGTGCCGCGCCCGTTCTGCTGTGCCGCCGCGTCACCATCGCTAGCCAACCCCCTGGCCGGGTCCGAACCGGGTCTTCCGCTCGCTCGGATAACGACAGGCCGGGGAGGTCGTCACGCGGGAGCGCGCGGGCCGGGGTGCGGGGGCGCCCGTCGGCGGGAGCGGGCGGGAGCGGAAGGGATCGTGGCCGCCCGCCCTGGGTAACGTTGTCGGTGTGGCGCATCAAGGCGAGCCGGTACTCCCGCAACAGCATCGGACGACCACCGTCGAGCAGGGCCGGTTCTGTGTGGCGAGATGCAGCTGCGGCTGGCGCGGGCCCGCCCGGCGGGCCAGGAGCCTGGCCCGGACGGACGCCGAGGGGCACACGGGCGGGGTGTGAGCGCCGGGCCGGGTGGACGTGGCGCCGGGCGGGACGCAGGGCCGTCAGGCGTGGCGCAGGGCCGTCAGGAACTCGTCGACCAGTTCGCGGTCGCGGGGCTGGGTGAGGCGGGAGCGGGCGGCGTCCGGGGCCAGCCAGAGGATCCGGTCCACCTCGTCATTGGGGGTGAAGTGGCCGCCGGTCGCCTCGGCCGCCCAGTAACTCACCTGCTTGGCCCGGCCGTTGACGAGGTAGTGGGCGGTGGGCAGCCGGGGGCCGGGCGCGCAGCGGTGGCCGGTCTCCTCCTCGACCTCGCGCAGGGCGCCGGTGAGGGCGTCCTCGTCGCGCTTCAGCTTTCCCTTGGGATGCGACCAGTCGTCGTACTTGGGCCGGTGGACCAGGCAGATCCGCAGGTCCCCGGCCTCCGGCGAGCGGCGCCACAGGACGCAGCCGGCCGCCTGGATGACGGTGTCGCTGTGCTCGGTCACGACGTGCTCACCGCTTTCTTCTTCCAGGACTGCTGGAACGCGAACCGGGCGGCCTCGACCTCGTGACGCTGGTCGGCGTGCAGGACGCCGAGGGCGTAGGCCGTGGCCGGGGCGATCCGGGGGGTGCGGGCGGCCGCGGCCGCGGCCGAGCCCGCCTCGGAGGCGTCGCGGTGCCGGTTGAGGGCCTCGCCGGCCGCGAGGAGGCGTACGTCGACGGGAACCGCCTCGGGATACAGGACCTCCAGGGCGTAGCGGTGGAGGCGGAGCAGGAGCCGTACCTGGTGCCAGGGGGCGTCCTGCGGGTGGGGCGCGGTGTCCGCGGAGAGGCCGTGGATGAGGGCCTCGGCGTTGTACGGGTGGCCGGCGGTGTGCAGGGGCAGGCCGGTGACCGCGTCGCACAGGCGGTCGTGGGCGGCGGCGGCCAGGGGGCGCAGGTCCGCGGTCGGGGCGGCGGGGGTGAGCGGGACCTCGCTGGCGAGCACGGCGACGTTGTCGGCGACGGCGTGGAAGCGGCTGGAGCCGAGGGCCTGGAGGGCGGCGGAGTGGGCCCGGGTGCGGGCGAGGGTGAGCTGGCGGTCCAGCAGGGCGCCGGCCTTCGCCGCGCCGACGGTCAGGGTGCCGCGGTCCGGGGCGGCCGGGGGGCGGCTGCCGACGGCGGAGGCGGCGGGACGGGCTGCGGTGCGGCCGCCCGCGGCGACGGTGGTGGCGGTGCGGGCCGGCACCGCCTGCTGGGCCGGGAACGGGGCCGCTCCCGAGAGGCGGTTGAGGGCGCTCACCAGGCGGTCCAGGCGGGCCGCGTAGGCGTGCTCGCGTCCCAGCGTGCCGGCCAGCCAGGCCAGTTCGGGGCGGAGCGACTCCGACCAGTCCGTGTCCAGGAGCGGGCGGAAGGTGTGCAGGGTGCCGCTGATGCGGCGGGCCGAGCGGCGCAGGGCGAGCGCCGCGTCGGCGGACTCCTCGGCTCCCGCGGCCGCGCCCCCACCGGTCTCCCGGTGGGTGCGCAGCGCGCGGAGGAACTCCGTGGCCCGGGCCCGCAGATAGCCGGCGACGGCGTCCGCGGGCACGACCGTGGAGTTCGTGGGGTCAAGGTGTTGCTGTGCCACGCCGGCGCCTCCGGGCGTCAATGAGCATCTCCTGGACGTTGCGCAGGGGCTGGCCGTCCGTGTCGTACGAGTGCCGGGTCCACTCGCCGTCGGGGCCGAGGTGCCAGGAGGAGGTCAGGTCGGACATGCCGGTCTCCAGCAGGCGGTTGAGGGCCGCCCGGTGGGCCGGGTCGGTGATCCGGATCAGGGCCTCGATCCGGCGGTCGAGGTTGCGGTGCATCATGTCGGCGCTGCCGAACCACACCTCGGGCTCGCCGCCGTTGCCGAAGATGAAGATCCGGGAGTGTTCGAGGAAGCGGCCGAGGACGGAGCGCACCCGGACGTTCTCCGACAGGCCCGGGACGCCGGGCCGGATGGCGCATATGCCGCGCACCCACACGTCGACCGGCACACCCGCCTGCGAGGCCCGGTAGAGGGCGTCGATGAGGGCCTCGTCCACGATCGAGTTGACCTTGATACGGACGTGTGCGGGACGTCCGGCACGGTGGTGCTGGACCTCCTTGTTGACGCGGGCGATCAGGCCGTCGCGCAGGGACTTGGGCGCGACGAGCAGACGGCGGTAGGTCTCGCGGCGGGAGTAGCCGGAGAGCCGGTTGAACAGGTCGGAGAGGTCCGCGCCGACCTGCGGGTCCGAGGTGAGCACGCCGAGGTCCTCGTAGAGGCGTGCCGTCTTCGGGTGGTAGTTGCCCGTGCCGACGTGGCTGTAGCGGCGGAGGGTGTCGCCCTCCTGACGGACCACCAGGGACAGCTTGCAGTGGGTCTTCAGACCGACCAGGCCGTAGACGACGTGGCAGCCGGCCTCCTCCAGCTTGCGGGCCCACTTGATGTTGGCGTGTTCGTCGAAGCGCGCCTTGATCTCGACCAGGACGAGGACCTGCTTGCCGGCCTCGGCGGCGTCGATGAGCGCGTTGACTATGGGGGAGTCGCCGGACGTCCGGTACAGGGTCTGCTTGATCGCGAGGACGTCCGGGTCCTCGGCGGCCTGCTCCAGGAACGCCTGCACCGACGTCGAGAACGAGTCGTAGGGGTGGTGCAGCAGCACGTCCCGGTTGCGCAGGGCGGCGAAGATGTCCGGCGCGGACGCCGACTCGACCTCGGCCAGGTCGCGGTGGACGCCGGCGACGAACTTGCGGTACTTCAGCTCGGGCCGGTCCAGGGAGGCGATGCGGAAGAGGCCGGTGAGGTCCAGGGGCCCGGTCAGCGGGTAGACCTCGGACTCCTTGATCTTCAGCTCGCGCACCAGCAGGTCCAGGACCTCCTGGTTGATGTTCTCCTCGACCTCCAGACGCACCGGCGGCCCGAAGCGGCGCCGCATCAGTTCCTTCTCCAGGGCCTGGAGCAGGTTCTCGGCGTCGTCCTCCTCGACCTCCAGGTCCTCGTTGCGGGTGACCCGGAAGGCGTGGTGCTCCAGCACCTCCATGCCCGGGAACAGCTCCTCCAGATGGGCGCCGATCACGTCCTCCAGCGGGACGAACCGGCCCGGGGAGGCCTCCAGGAAGCGGGACAGCAGCGGCGGGACCTTGACCCGGGCGAAGTGCGAGGTGCCGGTGACCGGGTTCTGCACGCGTACGGCCAGGTTCAGGGAGAGACCCGAGATGTACGGGAAGGGGTGCGCCGGGTCGACGGCCAGCGGCGTCAGGACCGGGAAGATCTGGTGGCGGAAGAGGGTGAAGAGGCGGGCCTGCTCCTTCTCGGCCAGCTCGCTCCAGCGGACCAGGTGCACGCCCTCCTCGGCCAGTGCCGGGGCGACGTCCTCGTGGAAGCAGGCGGCGTGCCGGGCCATCAGCTCACGGGAGCGGGCCCAGATCATCTCCAGCACCTCGCGGGGCTGCAGGCCGGAGGCGGACTTGGTGGCGACGCCGGTGGCGATGCGGCGCTTCAGGCCGGCCACGCGGACCATGAAGAACTCGTCGAGGTTGCTGGCGAAGATCGCCAGGAAGTTCGCCCGTTCCAGGAGGGGGGTGTTCGGGTCCTCGGCCAGTTCCAGGACGCGTTCGTTGAAGGCGAGCCAGCTGCGTTCCCGGTCGAGGAAGCGGCCCTGCGGCAGCCTCTCGCCGCCGTGGTCCTCCTCCTCGTATCCGTCGAGGTCGGCGTCGATGTCGGGTTCCAGGTCGGAGACCGCGGCCGACACCGTGTGCGGGCGGTGGCCCGTTATGGAGCCGACGGTCGGCTGTGCGTGCTGGACCTGGTCTGCCTGGGCATGGGACTGGCTCATGGCACCATTCTTCCGCGCCGCGAGCATCACAGGCGCGTCGGACAGGGCCGGTGGGAGTGCGGCGACGGGCGCGAGGGCGTTCGCGGCGTCGTTCTCGGCGATGTCGGCGTCGATACGGGCGACGACGTCGACCACGCCGACGACACCGGCGGCGTGGTCCGGGGCTGTGGGCACGGTCGCACGGGGGCCGTTCCCCGCGCTCTTCCCGTTGCTTGGGCCGTTGCGTGGGGGAGGCGAGGGCTCGGGCACGACGGGGTTCATTGCCGAAGCGTCGCAAGGCCGTCTTAATCGCCGGTTACGGAGACCTTACGTGCGGGATAGCGCGGGGAGGCCCGCCGGTTCCGCGCGGACCTGCGCCGGGCCCCGGCGCACGCTGTTCCGCCGTCGCACGCCGTTCACCTTCTGTACGCCGTCGGCACGCCCCTCCCCCCGTAGGAGGGGCGTGCCGGGTCGATGGGCCGGGCCGTCAGCGTGCGCGGCGGCGCAGCACCCAGAAGGCGGCGGCGGTGGCGAGGACGGCGACGGCGAGGACGATGCCGGTGGCCACGAGGTGCAGGGGCCAGAAGTGGGACGCCGGGTGCACCTCGGCGTACAGATCGGTGAAGCCCTTCCCGCTCATGCACCGGGTGTAGTCGATGTCGGCGTCGGCGTCGAAGCAGGTGAGGTCTTCGACGCGGGCACCGGAGGCGGTGATCGAGCCCAGCTCCAGCTGGTCCGCCGTCATCGGCAGCCGACTGGCGGTGGTGCCGGTGAGTGTCGTGGACGGCCACAGCTCGTCGTACCGCGCGTCGAACCATGTGCGGAACGCGACCATGAAGCCGAGGGCCACGGTGAGGGCGGGCAGCGCACGTCTGAGGGCGAGGCCGGCCAGGGCGCCGACGGCCAGTGCGCACAGGGCGTACGCCAGGAGGGCCGGGCCTCGGTTGACGAAGGGGTCGGTGTAGTACCACTCGTCACCGCGCAGGTCCCGGTTCGAGGGCCAGGTCCAGCGGTAGAGCAGCACCAGGACCGTGGTACCGGCGGTCAGCGCGACGGCGGGCACCGCGAGCTTGACGGTGAGCCAGCGGACCGGGGTGACGGACTGGGTCCAGGCCAGCTGGGCCGTGCCCCGCTCCAGCTCGATGCCGGTCAGAGAGGCCCCGGCCCAGGCGGCCACGCCGAAGCAGAGGTACGAGACGAGCGTGCCGATCGTGCTGATGCTCGTGCTGTACGACATCGCCGACTCGATGTCGACGCACCCGCCGTGCCTCGCGCACATGGCGCTCTCCCGCCGGACGTCGTCCAGGGCGACGAACCGCAGCCAGAGCATCCATCCCGCCATGGCCAGCACATATGTGGCCCACACCAGCAGCGCGGGGCGGTGCACGCGTCCCACGGTCCAGGCCATGCCGCCGCGCGCGGTGACGGTTCCGGTACTCATATGACGTCTCCGGTGTGGCGGCGCAGCAGGCGGAAGGCGGCCCAGACCAGCAGGGCGGTGACGGCGAGGGCGATGCCCGTCTCGACGAGCTGGAGGGGCCAGAAGTGGGAGGAGGGGTGGTAGTCGGCGTAGAAGGCGACGCCGTCCCGGTCGCAGGCCCCGCCCTCGCATTTCAGCTCCGAGACGCGCTCGCCGGACCGGGTGATGAAGCCGCGGTCGACCAGCTCGCCCGTCCAGTCCCCCTCCGGGGACTGGGATACGTGGCTCGCGGCCGGCCACAGCAGGTGGCGGTTGGCCTGGATGACGCCCGTGAGGACGGTCGTGCCCACCACGCCGACGCCGAGCGCGGGAAGCGAGCGGCGGACCAGCAGGCCCGCGACAACCCCGACCGCCAGTCCCAGCAGGGCGTACGCGGTGGCGAGGGTGCCGTGGCCGATGAAGGTGGAGGACTCCCACCAGTCGCGCGTCCCCGACAACTGGCGGAGCCGCTCCTCCCGCCACCACACCAGGCGGTTCAGCAGGGTCAGCAGGACCGTCCCCGAGACGATCACGGCGGCCGGGACCGCCAGCTTGGCGGCGAGCCAGCGGGCCGGCGTGACGGACTGGGTCCAGGACAGCCGGGCCGTGCCGGTCTCCAGTTCGCGGCCGATCAGGGCGCCGCCCGCCCAGGCGCCGATCAGGACAGGGACGACGGTGAGGACGGTGCGGCCGAGGCCGGCCATCAGGCCGTACTTGTTGTAGGCGGCGCCCTGATCGCCGCAGTAGTCGGCCGGCGTACAGCCGTTCCTCACCTGCTCGGCCAGGGCCGCGTCGACGCCGGGTCCCGCGGCCCACAGCAGCCCGCCGCCGATGAGGACGACCAGCAGTCCCCAGAACCACAGCGCCGACTGGTGCACGCGGAGCGTGGCCCGGATCAGGCCGCGGGTGGGGGACATGGCAGGGGGCGGGGCCGGCCGCTGCGCGCGGGCGGTTCCGGCGGTCTCGGTGGTCGTGGTGCTCATACGGCCGCCTCCTGGGGCCCGGCACTCTCGTCGAGCGTGAGGGCCGGCGCCTGAGGTGCCCTCAGGTGGGCGAGGACCAGCTCCTCCAGGGTCGGCTCGGCGGTCTGCCAGCCGGGGCCGACGGGGCCCTGGGGGCGGATGAGCGCGGTGAGCTGACGTCCCGTCGTGCGGGACTCGACGACCGTGTGCGGGGTGAGGTCGCCGGCGGGGCCGGTGACCAGGGTGTGCGCGGCGAGGATGTCGTCCAGCGGGCCCGCGAGGCGGACGCGTCCGGCGCCCAGCAGGAACAAGTGGTCGCAGGAACCCTCCAGTTCGGCCACCACGTGCGAGGACATGACAACCGTGGTGCCGTGCTCGGCGGCTTCCGCGAGCAGGGTGCCCATCAGCTGGTGCCGGGCGAGCGGGTCGAGGTCGGCCATCGGCTCGTCCAGGAGCAGCAGTTCGGGTCGTTTGCCGAGCACGAGGGCGAGCGCGACCCGGGTGCGCTGGCCGCCGGAGAGGGAGCGGACCTTGGCGGCCCGGTCCAGCCCGCCCTCGTCCACCACCCGCCCGGCGACGGCCGCGTCCCAGCGCCCGGGGTTCAGCTCGTGGCCCAGCCGCAGGGTCTCGGCGACGGTGAGCTGCGGGTACAGGGGTTTGTGCTGGGCCACGTACCCGATGCGCTCGCGGGCCGCGGCCGGGGTCGTGCCCAGTACGCCGATGGTGCCCTCGGTGGGGCCGAGCAGCCCGGCCGCGTGGGCCAGGAGTGTCGACTTGCCCGCGCCGTTCGGTCCGACGACCGCGCACACCCGTCCTCTGGGCAGCCGCAGCGTGCAGTCGCGCAGTGCCCAGCCCCCCTGTCGCCACCCGAACTTCTTGCCGAGCGCGGCCGCTTCCATCGCGGTCCCCGTCATGCCTCGTCCCCCTGATCCCTCTGGTCTCGCCGATCCCTGCTGAACTGCTCGTCCAGTACGGACGTGAAGAGTGCCGCCACGTCGTCCCGTTCGAGCCCGGTCTCCCGGGCCCGTACCGCCCAGGCGTCCAGCTCGGCCCGCAGCGGGGAGTCGACGGGCGTGGCGCCCAGCGACTTCCGGACAAACGTGCCGAGGCCGCGGCGGGCCTCGACCAGCCCTTCGCGCTCCAGCTCGCGGTAGGCCTTCAGCACCGTGTTCGGGTTGATCGCGGTGGCTTCCACGACCTCGCGGGCCGTGGGGAGCTTGTCGCCGGGCTCCAACAGGCCGAGCCGCAGGGCCTGTTTGGTCTGCTGGACGATCTGGACGTAGGTGGCGACACCGCTGCGCCGGTCGATGCGGTACTCGACCACTCGACAACCACCCTTTCACTAATTGAGTAGTGAAAGGGTGGTGCAAGAGAGGGGGCGGTGTCAACCACACCGCCCCCTGCCTGGGGAAAACTCCGGGTACGTCAGGTTTCGCTGCGGTACATCAGATCCGTCTCGTACGTCACGAAGCCCAGTCGCTCGTACACGGTCACCGCCGCCTTGTTGTCGGCGTCCACGTAGAGCATCGCGGTGGGCAGGCCCTGGGCGGCGAGGTGGCGCAGGCCGATCGTGGTGAGGGCCTTGCCGAGGCCGCCGCCCTGCGCGCCGGGGCGCACGCCGACGACGTAGACCTCGCCGAGCTGTTCCGCGGCGTGCGCCTTCGTCCAGTGGAAGCCGACCAGTTCCTCTCCCCGGAAGGCCAGGAAGAACCCCGCGGGGTCGAACCAGGGTTCGCCCTTGCGGTCGTCGAGGTCGCGCTGGGTCAGGGAGCCCTGTTCGGGGTGGTGGGCGAACGCCTCCGCGTTGGCGGCGAGCCAGGCCGCGTCGTCCTCGCCGGGGACGAAGGCGCGGACGGTGACTCCCTCGGGCAGGACGGGCTCGGCGGGGTCGAAGTCGGTCAGGGAGCGGCGCATCTGGCGCAGTTCGCGGAAGAGGGTCAGGCCGAGGACCTGGGCGAGATGGCGGGCGGCGGAGTGGCCGCCGTGCGCCCAGACGCGCAGGCGCTTGCCCGACTCGGCCAGCAGGGCGGAGCCGAGGGCCCGGCCGTGGCCGTGACCCCGGTGGGAGGGGTGGACGACCAGTTCGGCGGCGGGCGCCTCGACGGGGTCGTTGTCCTCCAGCTGGGCGTAACCGACCAGATCCTCGCCGACGCTGAGGAGGAGGTGGCGTACGCCTTCCCGGGGGCCGCCGCGGAGCTGGAGGCGGCCCTGCTCGGAGACCGCCTGCTGGCCGTCCACCTGGGCGGCCTCGTCCAGCAGCGCGAGTACGGCGTCCTTCTGGGCGGCGGTCAGGTCCGGGCGGGTCTCGATGCGGCGCGCTCCGCTGGGCTGGGCCGTGTCGTCGCTGGTCATGGGTTCGAGATTAACCGGGGGTGCGGTGGGGGCGCGCCTATGAGCCCGGCCGGTTCCGTGGTCTTTGCGGGTGCGGCTTGAATCTGGCTGGTCGCGCAGTTCCCCGCGCCCCTTCGGGGCGCGCCGTTCGTCCTCTTTCGTCACCAGTCCTCCTTGATGGCAACCAGGTCGTAACCATGAACCCCCTGTCGCGCTACGCGCGTTGACCCTACGCTTCGGGCCGACGGGGCCTGTTCTCACGTTTTCCTTACTTCTCACGAATCCAGGGGGGCACATGTCAGCCACACCCCAAGCGCGGCGCCGCCGCAACCGGATCCTCGCCGCCGCGGCCGGCCTGGCGACCGTCGGGGCGCTGGCCGCCGCGATGCCGGCGAGCGCCGGTGAGGCGCCGTCGCACAAGCCCGGCAAGAACAAGCCGCGCTACCAGGACGTGCAGCTGCTGTCGTTCAACGACCTGCACGGCAACCTGGAGCCGCCGGCCGGTTCCTCGGGCCGGGTGACCGAGCTGCACGAGGACGGCACGACCACGACGATCAACGCCGGTGGTGTCGAGTACCTGGCCACGCACCTGCGGGACGCCCGCAAGGCCAACAGCAAGTTCTCGATCACGGCCGCCGCGGGCGACATGGTCGGTGCCTCCCCGCTGATCTCGGGCCTGTTCCACGACGAGCCCACCATCGAGGCGCTGAACGGGCTCGACCTCGACGTGACGAGCGTCGGCAACCACGAGTTCGACGAGGGCGCCAAGGAGCTGCGCCGCCTGCAGAAGGGCGGCTGCCACAAGGTCGACGGCTGCTACGTCGACGGCAAGAAGTTCAAGGGCGCCGACTTCCCGTACCTCGCGGCGAACGTCATCGAGGAGAAGACCGGCAAGCCGCTCCTGAAGCCCTACTGGGTGTGGAAGAAGAACGGCGTCAAGATCGGCTTCATCGGTGTGACCCTGGAGGACACCCCGGGCGTCGTCTCCGCCGAGGGCGTCAAGGGCCTCAAGTTCAAGGACGAGGTCGAGACGATCAACAAGTACGCCAAGGAGCTGGAGAGCCAGGGCGTCAAGTCGGTCGTCGCGCTGATCCACGAGGGCGGCCTGCCCGCCTCCCAGTCGTACAACTACGACTGCGACTCGCCCGGCGCCGGTGACGGCATCTCGGGTCCGATCGTCGACATCGCCAAGAACATCACGCCGAAGGTCGACGCCCTGGTCACGGGCCACACGCACGCCGCGTACGCCTGCACGATCAACGACCCGGCGGGCAAGCCGCGCATGGTCACCTCGGCCGCGTCCTTCGGCCGCCTCTACACCGACACGACGCTGACGTACGACCGTGTGACCGGCGACATCGCCCGTACGGCCGTGAAGTCCGCGAACCACGTGGTCACCCGGACCGTGCCGAAGGCCGCCGACATGACGGCCCTCATCAGCAGGTGGAACACCCTCGCCGCCCCCATCGGCAACCGCACCATCGGCTACATCTCCGCCGACGTGCCCAACGTCGGCACGGAGACCCCGATGGGTGACCTCATCGCCGACGCGCAGTACTGGTACGGCAAGACCCTGGACCCCGAGGTCGACCTCGCGCTGATGAACCCCGGCGGTGTGCGCGCGCCGCTCACCTACGCGGCCAAGGGCACCGAGGGCGACGGCGTGGTCACCTACGCCGAGGGCTTCACCGTCCAGCCGTTCTCCAACACGGTCAACCTGCAGGACTTCAAGGGCTCCCAGATCATCCAGGTCCTCAAGGAGCAGGTCAGCGGTTCGAACACCGCCGCGCCGAAGGTGCTGCTGCCGTCGTCCGGTCTGACGTACACGCTCGACCTCACGAAGACCGGCGCCGACCGCGTCGTCGTCGGCACCATCAAGCTCAACGGTGCCGCCATCGACCCGAACGCCACCTACCGTGTCGCCACCAACAGCTTCCTCGCGGGCGGCGGCGACGGCTACCCGACGCTGGGCCAGGGCACGAACGACCTGGTCGGCGCGGACGACCTCAGCGCGCTGGAGCAGTACCTGCTGGCCAACTCCTCGGCGAGCAGCCCGATCGCGCCCCCGGCCGCCAACCGGATCACGATCATCAACTAGCCACCCGCCCCACGGGCCGCTCACGAAAAGGTTCCCCGCTCCCCTCCTGGGGGGTGCGGGGAACCTTTTTCGTCACCGACGCGGCGTACGGGCGGGCGGGAGCCTCACTTGGCGCAGGTCTTCGGGTCCAGCTTCTGCTCCCACTTGTCCTCGCGGCCGTCGGGCTCGCCGTTGGGCAGGAGCTTGTCGGAGGTGCCGTCGATGAAGTAGCCGTACGAGTAGATCGTGCGGTAGGAGCGGTTGCGCCAGGTGTGGACGGTCTTCTCGCCGTTGCCCTTGTTCCAGGAGTAGTCCTCGACGTAGAAGATCGGGTTCACCCGGACCACACGCTGGAACGGCGTCCACGTGACGGCGATCTGCGTGCACGGCGGGATCGTCTTCTCGCTGCGGCGCTCACGGGTGGAGGACTTCTCCCAGCCCCACTCGTACGAGAAGCTGCCGCCGGCCTCCGCGGAGAAGATGCTCTTGGCGACGGAGAAGCTGAGCTGCGCGCCGACGCTCTTCTTGGCGAAGGTCTTCGTGGTGTAGCTGCTGACGAAGGTCTCCTTGTCGTCCTTCGAGCCCCGGTTGCCGATCCAGGGGGAGGTGCGGACGGCGGTGCCCGTGGTGGACCAGGTCGACGCCTGCGCGTTGCCGCACCAGCCGCGGAAGGTCTCCCAGTCGCCGGCCGGCAGCCACAGGCCGACGACGTCCCGCAGGTACTCGTCCCGCGTCTTGAACTCGCCGGTACGGACGTTGAGGGCCCCGTACACGCCCGTCAGGCTCGTCCTCTGGCCACAGAGCCGCTCGATCATCGAGTCGGTGTTGCCGGGGTCCACGCCCCGGATGTTCGTGGCGCCGCCGGGCCCGCCGGCCGCCTGCGCGGAGCCGGAGCCGGCGAGGAGGCCGGACACGGCCAGCGCGGTGGAGGCGGCGACGAGGGCGCCCTTCTTGAGGGAGGCCCTGACCTTGAGTGCGGTTCGCATAGTTGTGCGCTCCTACTGATGTACGCCGGCGTCGGCAGCCACCGGTTCGGTCGTCCGGGGAACGAGGAACTCGAAGAACTCCCCGGTAGGGAACACGACCGACCTCACAGCGGCGTCAGAGCCTCCTCCGGCGCTTCTCAGAAATGTGTCACGAACACGTCACGCAAGATCCACGGGGTCGACGGTGACGGGGGTCCGCCTTCGTCGAGGGCCTCACACCCCCGCCGGCTCCCCCGGTGGCGGAGTCGTCGCACCCGGCAGCCGGACCGTCGCCCGTGTGCCGCCGCCGTCCGCCCGGGACAGGGACACCTCGCCGCCCGCCTGTTCGACCGTGCGGGCCACGATGGACAGGCCCAGCCCCGAGCCCGGCAGGGCCCGCGCGCTGGGGGAGCGCCAGAAGCGGTCGAAGACGTGGGGGAGTTCGTCGGCGGGGATGCCGGGGCCGTGGTCGCGGACCCGGAGGACACCCCCGTCGAGGGAGACCTCGATCGAGCCGCCCTCGGGGCTGAACTTCACCGCGTTGTCGAGGATGTTGACGATGGCCCGCTCCAGCGCGGACGGCTCGGAGCGCACGTACCAGGGCTGGAGGTCCGCCGTGATCGTCAGCTCGGGGCCGCGCAGCCGGGCCCGGCGCAGGGCCGCCTCCACGGTCTCCTGGAAGTCGACCACCTGGAGGTGCCGGCCGCCCTGCTGGCCCGACTCCGAGCGCGACAGCTCTTGCAAGTCACCTATCAGCGCGGCCAGTTCGGTCATCTGGGCCTTCACCGAGGCGAGCAGGGCCTTGCGGTCGTCCGCGGGGATGGGGCGGCCCGTCTCCTCGCTGCGAGTGAGGAGTTCGATGTTGGTGCGTAGCGACGTCAGCGGCGTACGGAGTTCGTGGCCGGCGTCGGCGATCAGCTGCTGCTGCAGTTCGCGGGAGCTGGCTAGGGCGCTCGTCATCGAGTTGAAGGAGCGGGAGAGACGGGCGACCTCGTCCTCGCTCCGCTCCTCCACGGGAATGCGGATGCTCAGGTCCTCGGTGCGCGCCACGTGCTCGACGGCCTCGGTGAGCTTGTCGACCGGCCGCAGACCCGCACGCGCCACGGCCAGACCGGCCGCACCGGCACCGACGACCCCGATGCCGGAGACGAGGAGGAGGATGAGGGCGAGGTCGTTGAGGGTGGACTGGGTGCCCTTGAGCGGGAGCGCGACGACGACCGCCGCGTGGGACGTCTCCCCGGTGGCCCGATCGGTGAGGGTCACCGGCTCGGTCATGATCCGTACGTCGGCGCCTTCCGAGTCGGTGCCGTTGCGGAAGAGGGCGAGATCACGATCCGTGCCGCTGACGATCTCCTCGTCGCCCTCGCTGACGTTGACCAGGCCTGCGGAGAAGGGCAGAACACAGGGAGTTCCGTTCTCCAGGACCACCTGGAAGTAGGTGTTCTGGGGGCCCTGGCGGCCGTCGTTCTTCGCCGGGACCTGCGTGCAGGAATTGACCGCCTGCGCGGCCGTGTTCCGCATCATGCCCATGGACTTCTTCAGGTCGTCGTTGAGCTGGTCGTACAGCTTCCCCTGCACGATGAACCAGCAGGTCACCGACACCGCCGCCACCGCGAAGGCCACCGCCGCCGCGACCAGCATCGCCAGCCGGGCCCTGATCGGCAGGGACCGGTAGCGGCCCAGGAGCCTTCTCACTCCGCGCCGCCCTGCCGCAGGACGTACCCGACACCGCGCACCGTGTGCACGAGCCGCGGCTCGCCGCCCGCCTCGGTCTTGCGGCGCAGGTACATGACGTACACGTCGAGGGAGTTGGAGGACGGCTCGAAGTCGAAGCCCCAGACCGCCTTCAGGATCTGCTCCCGTGTGAGGACCTGGCGCGGGTGCGCCATGAACATCTCCAGCAGGGTGAACTCCGTACGGGTCAGCTCCACCGGGCGCGTCCCCCGCGTGACCTCGCGCGTCGCCAGGTCCATCCGCAGGTCCGCGAAGCTGAGCGCCTCGTCCGCCTCGGCGGTGTCGGCGAGGGCGGTCGCGTAGGTGCTGCGGCGCAGCAACGCCCGCACCCGGGCGAAGAGTTCGTCCAGTTCGAACGGCTTGACGAGGTAGTCGTCCGCGCCGGCGTCGAGACCGGTGACGCGGTCGCCGACCGTGTCGCGGGCCGTGAGCATCAGGATCGGGGTGGTGTCGCCGGCGCCGCGGATACGGCGGGCCGCGGTCAGCCCGTCCATCCGCGGCATCTGGACGTCGAGGATCACCAGGTCCGGCCGGTACGCGGTCGCCTTCTCCAGCGCGTCCGCCCCGTCGACGGCGACCTCGGTGCCGTAGCCCTCGAAGGCGAGGCTGCGCCTGAGCGCGTCGCGCACCGCCGGCTCGTCGTCGACGATGAGGATGCGCTGGGGTTCGGTGGCACCTTCGGCGGGGCTCATGTGGGTGTCGTTCCTCGTGTGGGGTGGGTACGGGGCCGGGGCGCCGTAGGGGCTGGTCGCACGGTCTCGTCCTAGCCTTGCACGTCACCGGGCCGCGCAGTAGCGCGTGCGGATCGGCTGCGGATCAGCGGTTGATCAGCCGCGGACCGGGCGGCGGCGGGGCCGGCCGGCCGTGGCGCGGCGGGCCGGGGCGGGGACGGCGGACGCCACCTCGGGTGCCCTCGTCACCGCCGGGTGCAGCTCGGCCGCCACCGCGAGGGCGAGACCCAGCCCGGCCGGGTCGCCGACGGTCTCCACGTCGTGCGAGATCTGCGTGATCATGTCGAACTCCCTGGACTCAGCGGGACTGGAGGAACTGGAGGGACTGGAGAGGTTGATGGGGCTGATGGGGCTGATGGGGTGGGTGGGCAGCGGGTGGGCCGGACCTCAGTCCGAGCCGCCCGCGCGCAGCGTGCTCAGGTCGGCCTTGACCGTGTTGACCGGGATCGCGAAGCCGAGGCCCACGCTGCCCGCGCTGGACGAGGAGGCGTCCGCGGCGGAGTACATCGCCGAGTTGATGCCGATGATGTTGCCGTTCATGTCGATGAGGGCGCCGCCGGAGTTGCCGGGGTTCAGCGAGGCGTCCGTCTGGAGGGCCTTGTACGTGGTCGTCGACGAACCCGTGTCGCCGTTGAACTGCTGCCCGCCGAACTCGAACGGCCACTGCCCGCCACCGCCACCGCCCTGCTGCTGGCCCTGGCTCTCGTCCGTCGAGACCGTCACGTCACGGTCGAGGGCGGAGACGATGCCGCTGGTGACCGTGCCGGTCAGACCCTCGGGGGAGCCGATCGCCACGACCTGGTCGCCGACCTTGACGCCGGCGGAGTCGCCGAGCGTGGCGGTCTTCAGCCCGGAGGCGTTCCGCAGTTTGATGAGGGCGAGGTCCTTCTTGCTGTCCGTGCCCACGACCTCGGCGGTGTAGGTCTTGCCGTTGCTCGTCGACACCTTGATCTGCGAGGCGCCGGCGATGACGTGGTTGTTGGTGACGATCTCGCCGTCGCTGGTGATGATCACGCCGGAACCGGTGGACTCCCCGGCGTTCGAGGCGGCGTTGATCTCCACGATGCTCGGGCTGACCGCCGAGGCGACGCCGGCGACGGTGCCCTTCTGGCTGGTCGGCACCACGCTCGTGCTGGTGGAGCTGGAGGTCGCGCTGCTCGTGCCGGTCAGCTCCTGGATGCCGTAGGCCGTACCGCCGCCGATCGCCGCCGCGACGAACGCCACGGCCGCCACCAGCGCGATCGGACCCCGGCTCCGCCTTCTCGACGCGGGTGCCGTCACCGTCCCCGCCGATGCGCCCGTTCCCGGCGACGCGCCCGTTCCCGGCGACGCCGTCGCCGAGGCCGGCTCGTACGCCGGCGGAGGCGGCCACTCCGGGTTCACCGGGGCGGAGGCGGGCTGCTGCCGGAGGTACGCGGGCTGCTGCTGGGTCTCGCCCTGGGCGTACCCGGAGTGCTGCTGCTGACCCTGGTAGGGGTTCTCACCCTGGTAGGGGTTCTCGTACTCGCCGCTGCGGCGGAAGCTCTCGGTCATGACTCAGAGCCTGCCGCCCGACCATGAGACGTTCCTGAGTGCTCCCTGAGAACCGAACCAGAAGCTCGTTCGCCCCATATAAAGGCGCCGGGCCCGCCAGGCATGGGAAAGCAAGGAAGCACCGTGCGAGGAGCGGTGACCTACCTGGTGTTCAGCGGTCGGCCGGGTCCACGCCCCGCAGGGCTACGGGCAGCCGCAGGACCGCCGGGCCACCAGCGTCGACGGGAACAGCTTCACCCGCTCGCGCCGGGACCCGGCCACCCGGATCCCGTCGTCCAGCACCAGGTCCACCGCGGCCCGTGCCATCCCCGTACGGTCCGTCGCGATCGTCGTCAGCGGCGGATCGGTCAGCGCCGCCTCCTTGACGTCGTCGAACCCGACGACGGCCAGCTCGCTCGGCACCTCGATGCGCAGCTCGCGCGCGGCCCGCAGCACACCGATCGCCTGGTCGTCGGTGGAGCAGAAGATCGCCGGCGGCCGGTCCGGCCCGGCCAGCAGCTTGAGCGCCACCTGGTAGGCGTCGTACCGGTTGTAGGGGGCCTGGAAGAGCCGGCCCTCGGTGGGGATCCCGGCCTCGTCCATGGCGCGCCGCCAGCCCTCGACGTGGTCGGAGACGGGGTCGCCGACGAGCGGGGTCTCGGCGATGCCGCCCAGACAGGCGACGTACGCGTACCCGTGCGACAGGAGGTGATCCACGGCGAGCTTCGCGCCGCCGATGTCGTCGGTCACCACGGCCACGTCGTCGATCGCCTCGGGCCGCTCGTGCAGCAGCACGACCCGCGCGTCCCACGCCTCTATCTCGGCGGCCGCGTTGTCGTTCAGGGCGTGGCTGACGAGGATCAGTCCGGAGACCCGCATCCCGAGGAACGCCCGCAGATAGTGGACCTCGCGCTCGGCGACGTAGTCGGTGTTGCCGACGAGCACCATCTTTCCGCGCTCGGCGGCGGCCTGCTCCACGGCGTGGGTCATCTCGCCGAAGAAGGGCTGGCGCGCGTCCGGCACGATCATGCCTATGAGGTCCGTGCGCCGGGAGGCCATCGCCTGGGCGACGCGGTCGGGCCGGTACGACAGTTCCTTGATCGCGGCGAGGACACGCTCGCGCGTGGCCGGGGCGACCGGCCGGGGTCCGTTGTTGATGACGTAGCTCACGACGGCGGTCGATGTACCCGCCAGTCGTGCCACGTCATCCCGAGTCACCTTGGCCACGCGCGGAGTCTACGCGGATGGATCGCCGCTGGGCAGGGCGTACGCCGGCACACCGATGGGTTACCGGCGCGTACGGAGCCCGGCGGCACCGCCCCTACGCCTCGGCCGCGACCTCGACGGCCTCCAGAGGCGCCGTCTCGTCCGCATCCGCCGCCTTTGAGGAGGCGGCCCTGCTCTTGGCGTCGTCACCGGCGCGCTCCGCCTTCTCGGGCGTAACGAATCGATAACCGACGTTGCGGACCGTCCCGATCAGGGACTCGTGCTCGGGGCCGAGCTTGGCGCGCAGCCGCCGTACGTGGACGTCGACCGTCCGGGTGCCGCCGAAGTAGTCGTAGCCCCAGACCTCCTGGAGCAGCTGGGCGCGGGTGAAGACGCGGCCCGGGTGCTGGGCGAGGTACTTGAGGAGCTCGAACTCCTTGAACGTGAGGTCGAGGACGCGGCCCTTGAGCTTGGCGCTGTAGGTCGCCTCGTCCACCGAGAGGTCGCCGTTGCGGATCTCCATGGGGGAGTCGTCGTTGACGATCTGCTGCCTGCCCATGGCGAGCCGCAGCCGGGCCTCCACCTCGGCGGGGCCGGCGGTGTCGAGGAGGACGTCGTCGATGCCCCAGTCGGCGGTGACGGCGGCGAGGCCGCCCTCGGTGACGACCAGGATGAGGGGGCAGCCGGGGCCCGTGGAGCGGAGCAGCTGACACAGGCTGCGGACCTGCGGGAGGTCGCGGCGGCCGTCGATCAGGATGACGTCCGCACCGGGGGTGTCGACAAGAGCGGGGCCTTCCGCCGGGGCCACGCGCACGTTGTGCAGCAGCAGGCCGAGGGCCGGAAGCACCTCAGTGGAAGGCTGGAGGGCATTGGTCAGGAGCAGCAGAGAACTCATACGTCTGGTTCCTCCTCGGTCCCTGCGAGGACGTGTGTGGCACTGTGCGCCACCGCGATCTTCGAATGCGGCGCCGATCAGTGTTCTGCTCTGCGATCCCGGGGCCCGTACACCTGCGGTCATCTGGCGTTTCCCGCTCGTATACAACGCTTCCGAAAGCACAAAAGGACCCGGGGGCAACATTGCCCGAGTCCTCTGTCCAGCAGAATAGCCCACATGAGTGCTGGTCCGGCAGGCCATGTGACGCGATCTTCCGACATTCCGAACTCTGAGACGGCCGGTCGAACGAGTTCGGCGCCACCCCGCACCCCTTTGCGCAGGTTTCTACGCACTGACGACGGGGTGAATATCGAGGCCGTATACAACCCGAAAGCCGTTGTATACAAAGGTGCGGCGGGCACCGGAACTCCATCTTCCGGCCCTCTCGCATTCATCGTCGCGCACGGCTTCACCGGGCACGTTGATCGTCCACATGTTCGGAGGGTGGCGCAGGCGCTCACGCGGTACGGGTCCGTCGTCACCTTCTCCTTCCGGGGTCACGGACGGTCCGGCGGCCGCTCCACGGTCGGCGACCGTGAGGTGCTCGATCTCGCGGCGGCGGTCCGCTGGGCCCGCGCCCTCGGGCACGAGCGCGTCGCCACGGTCGGGTTCTCCATGGGCGGCTCGGTCGTCCTGCGCCACGCGGCCCTGCCGGACGGCCCCGACGCGGTGGTCTCCGTCAGCGCCCCCGCCCGCTGGTACTACCGCGGTACGGCCTCCATGCGCCGGGTCCACTGGCTCATCACCCGCCCCGAGGGCCGCCTGCTCGGCCGCTGTGCCTTCCGCACCCGTATCCACCACCGGGACTGGGACCCCGTCCCCCTCTCCCCGGTGGAATCCGTCCCCCTCATCGCCCCGACCCCGCTCCTGGTGGTCCACGGCGACAGCGACGGCTACTTCCCGACCGACCATCCCGCCATGCTGGCGGCCGCGGCGGGGGAGAACGGCGAGCTGTGGCTGGAGCGGGGGATGGGGCACGCGGAGAACGCGGCGAGCGCGGAACTGCTGGCCCGCGTCGGGGAGTGGGTAGCGGGGAGGGTGCGGTGAACCGTGTCCGGGAGGGTGCGGTGAACGGATGCCGCCGTGGTTTCCCCGTCGCGCCGCCCGCCCCGTAGCCTGATCCCCGTCACGACTAATACAGAGGAACGCAGATGCCAAAGGGCACCGTCCGCTACTGGGCCGCGGCCAAGTCCGCAGCCGGCCTCGCCGAGGAGCCCTACGACGCGGCCACCCTCGCGGAGGCACTGAACGCGGCCCGCGACCGGCACCCCGGCGAACTCGTCCGCGTCCTGCGGCGATGCTCGTTCCTCGTCGACGGCAACCCGGTGGGCACCCGCGCCCATGAGACGGTACGTCTGGCCGAGGGCGGCACGGTCGAGGTGCTTCCGCCGTTCGCAGGAGGGTGACCCCCACATCATGAGCAACCAGCCGTACGGGTACGAGGGCCACCAGGGCTACGACGAGTACCAGCGGGCGCAGCAGTACGGGGCCGCGGCGCAGCCCGAGTGGCAGGGCTACGACGAGGGCCGGGCCGCCCAGGCCCAGCAGTACACCCAGCAGTGGGAGGGCCAGACCTGGGAGACCCAGATCCAGCCCCAGACCCCGCCCGCCGGCCATCCGACGGAGACGGCGTACCTGCCCCAGCAGCCGGACGGCCCGAGCGCGCGGTACGGGCAGCAGCCGGGGCAGGACGGGCAGCAGGGGCAGCCGACTCCGTACGACCCGTACAACTCGTACGACCCGTACGGGCAGCAGGTGCCTCAGGCGTCTCAGCCACCCCAGGCTCCTCAGCCGACCCCGGCGCAGGCGCCCGTGCCGCCCCCGGCGGACCCCGCCGCGACGCCCGATCCCGGTTACGGACCGCCCACCCTCACCGGCAACACCCGGGTCACCGACGCCCAGCGGGCGCGGGCCGAGGGACGGTCGCCGATCATCGAGCCCGGGATGCAGCCTGCGCTGATCACGGCCGTGCTGGGCCTGCTGCTGGCCGGTGCGGCGGCGATCGGCGAGTACGCCCTCGCCGTGCCCCTGGTGATCCTCCAGGCCGTGACCGCGGCGGGCTGGTTCCGGCTGAACGGCATGTGGCCGGCCCGGCAGGGCATCGTGCTGGCGTTCGCGGGCGCGCTCGCGGCGGACGCGGCCCTGTTCGCGGCCGGACGGGAGCACGCGCCCGCCGCGATCCTCGGGACGCTCGGTGTGTGGGTGCTGCTCGCCCTCGTGCTCGGGCTGCGCAGCCACGCGGACCCGGACGAGCGGATGTACGGCCTGATGGCGACGGTGGCCTCGGCGGCGCTGTCGATCATCGCGACCGGTCATCTGGCGGCCGAGGCGGACGCGGTCACGGTGGGCGGGGTCGCGGTGGCGGTGGCCGTGGTGGCCCGCGCCCTGCCGCTGCCCACGCCGGCGTCGGTGGTCGTGGCCCTGCTGGCGGCGACCGGCGCGGGCATCGCCGTCGGCGGCGCGACCGACCTCGGCACCTCCGGGGCTCTGCTCGGCGCCGGGGCGGGCGTCTGCGCGCTGATCGGACACCGGGTCGCGGCGTACGACTACCCCTCGCGCTTCGTCCACTTCACCGCGGGGGTGGCCCTGCCGCTGACGGCCGCGGCACCGGCGGTGTACCTCCTCGGCCGCGCCCTGACCTGACGGCTCCGCCGTCGTACGTTCGCCGGGTGCGGGGCCTGGGCCTTTCATGTCCGGCTGGGCCCGGGCTTTCAGGGGCGCGGGGAACTGCGCGACCAGCCCCCACCGGACCCGCACCCGCCCAGGCGCCCAGAACGCCCCGCCCGGAACGCCCACCCCGGCCGCCCCTGTCACAGCTGATCAACAAGGCACCCCGGCCCGCCCCACCTTCACACCCACACGATTACTCTCGCGGAGAACGGCCACTCAGGTCGTGGACAACGGGACTGATCGCCGGGCCGAACGCCGAGTGGACTACGTGGGGAACACCGAGACATGCGCGCACTGCGAATACTTGTCATCGTCGCCGTGATCCTGGGCGGCCTCTTCGTGATCGCCGACCGCGTGGCCGTCGGCTTCGCCGAGGACGAGGCGGCCCAGCAGCTGAAGACCAGCGAGGGCCTCGCGACCGCCCCCGACGTCTCCATCAAGGGTTTTCCGTTCCTCACCCAGGTCGCGAGCGGCGAACTCGACGACGTAGAGGTCGGCATCGAGGACTACGAGGCGACCACCGGCAAGGCGGACGAGAGCATCCGCATCGCCGACCTGAAGGCGAACATGCACGGCGTCGCCTTCTCCAGCGACTACAGCTCCGCCACCGCCGCCACCGCCACCGGCACCGCGACCATCACGTACGACGAACTCCTCAAGGCTGCCAAGTCCGCGCCCACCCGGATCCTCCCCGGCGCGACCGCCCAGGTCGTCGGCCTCTCCGACGGCGGCAAGGGCAAGGTCAAGGTCGACATCAAGGTCACCTTCCTGGGCAAGTCGACGACCTACCCGGTGCTCAGCACGGTCACCGTCGACGGCGACACCGTGAAGGTGCACGCCGACAACCTGCCGAACCTCGTCGTCGAGGCCGCCGAGGGCCAGGTCCGCTCGATCACCGACTTCGAGCAGAAGATCGACGGCCTCCCCGGCGGCATCAAGCTCGACAAGGTCGAGGCCGCGCCGGACGGCGTGGACATCACGGTCCGGGGTTCGAACGTCAAGCTCGCCGGGTAGGACCGGGGCGGGATCGAGCGGGCGGCGAACGACGGACGACGGACGACGGACGACGGACGACGGACGGTGACCGGCGCACGACGCACGGACCTGCGCTGTCCGAGTGGCGAGACGTTCACGTCCGCGGGGCAGCTGTGACGATCGCTACACCCCTCGGGAATCGCCCCGCCGGCAGCGCGTACGCCCTTCCGGTCCCACATTACGGACGATCGCGTCTCATTATCCGACACACCGGTGACACGTCCGCCTGTCCGTCCCTACGATCGACAGTCATGAAGCGACAGGCGGATCTCACGAAGCGGCGGGCAGTAGACCTGTGCCGCGTCGCCGCCATGCTCTGTCGCACTTTCTGAGCGAGCGGCGGAGTCCTGCCGCCGCGTCCCCGATGCCTGCCCTGTTCGAGCCAGGGCCCATCCCTGCGCGCCCCGGCCGAACCGCCGGAGACACCCGCAACCCGCCCCGCCGTAACTGCCCCGGAGGAGTAAGAGCATGAGCCGCAGCGACGTCCTGGTAGACGCCGACTGGGTCGAGGCCAACCTCGACGACCCGAACATCGCCGTCGTCGAGGTCGACGAGGACACCACGGCGTACGAGAAGAACCACATCAAGAACGCCATCCGGATCGACTGGACGAAGGACCTCCAGGACCCGGTCCGCCGTGACTTCGTCGACCAGGAGGGCTTCGAGAAGCTCCTGTCGGAGAAGGGCATCGGCAACGACACCCTCGTCGTCCTCTACGGCGGCAACAACAACTGGTTCGCCTCGTACGCCTACTGGTACTTCAAGCTGTACGGCCACGAGAACGTCAAGCTGCTCGACGGCGGCCGCAAGAAGTGGGAGCTGGACGCCCGCGAGCTGGTCGACGAGGTGCCCGTACGCCCCGCCACCGAGTACAAGGCCAAGCCGCAGAACACCGCGATCCGCGCCTTCCGTGACGACGTCGTCGCCGCGATCGGCTCGCAGAACCTGGTCGACGTGCGCTCGCCCGACGAGTTCTCCGGCAAGCTGCTCGCCCCGGCCCACCTGCCGCAGGAGCAGTCCCAGCGTCCGGGCCACGTACCCAGCGCCCGCAACATCCCGTGGTCGAAGAACGCCAACGACGACGGCACCTTCAAGTCGGACGACGCCCTCAAGGAGCTGTACGCCGACGAGCAGGTGGACCTGGCGAAGGACACCATCGCCTACTGCCGCATCGGTGAGCGTTCCGCGCTGACCTGGTTCGTCCTGCACGAGCTGCTCGGTGTGGAGAACGTCAAGAACTACGACGGCTCCTGGACCGAGTACGGCAGCCTCGTCGGCGTCCCGATCGAGCTCGGCGCCAACAAGTAAGACACCCCCGCGTACCCACCCGACCGGCCTTCCTTCCGGTCAGACCCCTATCTGAATCTGGAGAAAGACATGTGTGGAGCGAAGGCCGGCGGCCCGGACGCCTCGACGATCAAGCCCGGTGAGACCACGATCCAGGGCCAGGTGACCCGCGACGGCGAGCCGGTGGTCGGTTACGTCCGGCTGCTGGACTCGACCGGCGAGTTCACGGCGGAGGTCCCGACCTCCGCGACGGGCCAGTTCCGCTTCTACGCGGCCGAGGGCACCTGGACCGTCCGCGCGCTCGTCCCCGGCGGCACCGCCGACCGTACCGTCGTCGCCGAGCAGGGCGGCCTGGCGGAGGTCGCGATCGCCGTCTGAGGCGGTTGTTCCCGAACGGCCGAGGGCCGTACCCCTGGTGTCCGACCGGGGGTACGGCCCTCGGCCGTGCGCGGGCCTACGCTGGAGACATGTACGCCCGCCGGCGCCACGCCTACTTCGCCATGATGGGCACGTGCCTCGCGCTCTTCGTCCTGGCCTGGGGCGTCGTACGCCTCTGGTCGGTCCCGGTCGCGGTCGGCATGTGCGTGGTCGCCATGGTCATCCCGCCGCTGGCCGCGGTCGTCGCCAACCGGCGCGGTCCCGACGACCGCTGGTGGGACGACCCCTCCGGCGACCCGAAGTCCGACGAGTGGTGGGACGAGCTGGACGGCCGGAGACGGCCGAGACCCTAGACCGGGTCCGCCGCTCAGTAGACGAGCGCCCGGGCGTCGTCCGCCAGCGCCTCCTGCACGAACACCTGCGCCCCCGCGATCCGGACGCCCTCGATGACGTCCTTCTCGGTGATGTCGCGGCGGGCGGCGCACTGGGTGCACAGGGTGAGCCTGCCGCCCGCGAGGACCGAGTCGAGCAGATCGGGGAGCGGGGCGGCGTGCGGCAGCTCGAACTCGGCGGCCCGGCCCGGCAGCGCGAACCACGCGGACTCGCCGGTCAGCCACAGGGACACCTCCACCCCGCTGGCCACGGCCACGGCGGCCACCGTGAACGCCTGGGAGCACCGCTCGGGGGCGTCCGCCCCGGCCGTCACCTTGATCACGAGCTTCTTCGCCATGGCCGCATGGTAGTCCGCGCCGTGATCACCGCACCTCGCGGCGAACCCCGGACCCCGGCCGCGTAAGCTGGGGTCCGGCCTTGTGCAGTACCGAACCCCCGCTCATCCGAGGAGCACCCCGTGGAACTCTTCTTCGAAATCCTGCTGGTCCTGGTCGCCGTCGGCGTTCTCGCCTTCGCCGGTCTGACCGTGAAGAAGCTGTACCAGGGCCAGCGCTGACCCACTCCTAGGAAGAACCGATGATCGAGATCCCGTCCGACCTGCACAAGGACCTCGTCCCCCTCGCCTTTCTGCTCGGCGACTGGGCGGGCGCGGGCGTCCACGACTTCCCCGGTGCGGAGAAGTGCAACTTCGGCCAGGAGGTCACCTTCTCCCACGACGGCCGGGACTTCCTGGAGTACCACTCCCACACCTGGGTGCTGGACAAGGACGGGAACAAGGTCCGTCCGCTGGAGACCGAGTCCGGGTTCTGGCGCATCGACGCCGACCGCAAGGTCGAGATCGTGATGACCCGTGACGACGGCGTCGTCGAGGTCTGGTACGGCGAGCTGGCCAAGCAGAAGCCGCAGATCGACGTCGTCACCGACGCGGTCGCGCGGACGGCGGCCTCGGGGCCGTACAGCGGCGGCAAGCGGCTGTACGGCTATGTGCACAGCGACCTGATGTGGGTCGGCGAGAAGGCGACACCCGACGTGGAGCTGCGCCCCTACATGTCCGCGCACCTGAAGAAGGTCGTCACCCCCGAGGACGTCGAACGCTGGGCGAAGGCCCTCCCGGACGACATGCCGGACGACGGCATCGCGTTCTTCAAGTAGTCCTAGACTCTGAGGTGTGGTGAGCACCGACTGGAAGAGTGACCTCAGGCAGCGCGGCTACCGGCTGACGCCGCAGCGGCAACTCGTGCTCGAAGCCGTGGACACCCTGGAGCACGCGACCCCCGACGACATCCTCGTAGAAGTGCGGAAGACGGCCTCGGGGGTCAACATCTCCACCGTCTACCGGACCCTGGAGCTGCTGGAGGAGCTGGGGCTGGTCAGCCATGCCCATCTGGGGCACGGGGCGCCGACGTACCACCTGGCGGACCGGCATCACCACATCCATCTGGTCTGCCGGGACTGCGAGAACGTCATCGAGGCCGATGTGTCGGTGGCGCAGGACTTCACGGCGAAGCTGCGCGAGACCTTCGGGTTCGACACCGACCTGAAGCACTTCGCGATCTTCGGCCGCTGCGAGAGCTGCACCCTCAAGGCGTCACCTGCCAAGTCGTAGGCTAGGCATATGAAGAGCCCTCTGCTGTCCCTGCCCGGCGCCGTCCCCGCCGAGGGGGTGGATGAAGGTGTCGCCGCGCACTACGGCGACCTGTTCCGCGAACAGCGCACCCTCGCCGACGGCACCGGATTCGTCGACCTCTCCCACCGCGGCGTGATCGCCGTGTCCGGCGAGGACCGGCTCAGCTGGCTGCACCTGCTCCTCACCCAGCACGTCAGCGAACTCCCCGTCGGCGAGGCCACCGAGGCGCTGATCCTCTCCGCCAACGGCCACATCGAGCACGCGCTGTACCTGGTCGACGACGGCACCACCGTCTGGGCCCATGCCGAGCCCGGCACCCGGGAGGCGCTGCTCGCGTACCTGGAGTCGATGAAGTTCTTCTACCGGGTCGACGTGGCCGACCGCACGGACGACGTCGCGGTCGTCCACCTCCCGGCCGGCTCGATCACGCAGATCCCCGCGGGCACGGTCGTCCGCGAGACGCCGTACGGCCGTGATCTGTTCCTGCCGCGCGCCGACCTGGAGTCGTTCGCAGAGAAGGCGGGCCCGGCCGTGGGGCTGCTCGCGTACGAGGCGCTGCGGGTCGAGCACCACCGTCCCCGCCTCGGTTTCGAGACCGACCACCGCACGATCCCGCACGAGCTGGGCTGGATCGGTACGGCGGTGCATCTGCAGAAGGGCTGCTACCGGGGTCAGGAGACCGTCGCCCGCGTGCAGAACCTCGGCAAGCCCCCGCGCCGTCTGGTCTTCCTCCACCTCGACGGCAGCGAGGTCCACCTCCCGCCGCGCGGCGCGGAACTCCGCCTCGCCGACGACGGCCCCGACGGCCGCAAGCTCGGCTTCGTCACGACGTCCGTACGCCACCACGAACTGGGCCCGGTGGCCCTGGCACTGATCAAGCGCAACGTGCCGGTGGACGCGAGGCTGATGGCGGACACGACCGCCGCGGCGCAGGAGACGGTGGTCGAGCCGTAGGGGAGGGCTGTTGGGGCGGGCGCGCTACATCTCCAGCAGCACCGTGAACGGGCCGTCGTTCGTCAGCCCGACCCGCATGCTCGCCCCGAACCGCCCCGTGGCCACGGTCGCCCCCAGGGCCCGCAACCGCGCGACGACCTCCTCCACCAGCGGCTCGGCGACGTCGCCGGGGGCCGCCGCGTTCCAGGTGGGCCGGCGCCCCTTGCGCGCGTCGCCGTACAGCGTGAACTGGCTGATCACCAGCAGGGGCGCATCCACGTCGCTGCACGACTTCTCGTCGCGCAGCATCCGCAGGGACCACAGTTTGCGGGCCAGCCGCGCCGCCTTCTCCTCGGTGTCGTCGTGTGTCACCCCGACCAGGACGCACAGCCCCTCGCCCCGGATCTCCCCGACCGTCTCACCGTCGACGACGACACTCGCCCCGTCGACTCTCTGCACCACCGCACGCATGCCGACCATCATGCCGCCGACGTCCATCAACCGTGTGTGAGGGGTCCCTCTTACGGGGGGTTTGTGATCACCGGGGTTTGAGGTGCGCTTTGCCCGGTCTTTCTCATTGATCCAATACCGACCATCTGGGGTGGATCGCGGGGACTCGGTCACAAAGCGGCCACCGAGAGTGGCACCATGCTCACACACACCGGTCGAGGGGACGGTTGAGGCGCATGAGCACATCGAGTACCGGGCAGCCCCCGGGGACTGCGACGTTTACCCGTACGACCCCGGGGCCCGGCCCCGGTATCCGCAGGCCACCGGTCCAGCGCACGGACAGCGGACCGCTGCCGCCGCCGGACCAGGCCGAGCACGACCTGTCCCGGCTGCGGCTGCCCGAACTGCGCGCGCTGCGCCGGGACGCCCAGCGGGACGAGGCCGACCTCAGCTATCTGCGGCGGCTGCTCCAGGGCCGGATCGACATCCTGTGCGCCGAGCTGGCCCGCCGGGGCGGCGCGACGGACCCCGCGGCCGCCGGCGAACCCACGGCGCTCGTGGACCGGCTCTCGGCGATCCTCACGGACGCCCCGGCCCGGCACCGCTCCTCGGCCCGGCACGTCACCGTGGGCACGCCGTACGGCGAGGAGTACCGCCGGCTCGCCGCCGAGCTGCTCGACGAGGTCGAACTCTCCGACCTCCAGGCCCGCACCGACGACGAACTCACCGCCGGGCGCGCCCGTCTCGTGCACCACGAGCGACAGATCTCCGGCCGCCGCCAGCGCCTCCAGCGCACCGCCGACGACTGCAGCGCGGAGATCGCCCGCCGCTACCGGGAGGGCGAGGCCCAGGTGGACGACCTGCTGACGTAGGGAGGGCCGGTGCCTGAAGGCAGGGGCGCGGTCCCTGCTTTCAGGGGCGCGGTCCCTGCGGAGGACGGGCAAGCATTGCGCAGGGGCGGGCAGGGGCGGGCAGGGGCCGGCGGGGCCGGCGAAAAGCCCGCGACACACCGCGGGGCGCCCCCTAGCGTGACCCCATGAGCGCCTCCCCCGACACAGCCGTACGCCCCGTCACCGAGGACGAGATCCCGGCCTGGCTGAACGCCCTGAACACCGGCTTCCTCCGCCCCCCGGAGTCCCTCTCCGAGCAGGAGCTCAAGGACCGCTCGTTCCACATCGACCCGTCCCGCACCCTCGCCGCGTTCGACGAGGCCCGCGTCCACGCCCCCCTGACCCCCGCCGACACCGCCCAGGTGGTCGCGACCTTCCGCTCGTTCCCCCAGGAACTCACGGTCGTCGGCGGGCGGACCGTCCCCGCCGACGCCATCTCGAACGTCACGGTCAGCCCCACCCACCGCCGCCGGGGCCTCCTCACCCGGATGATGGCCCAGGACCTCGCCGCCGCGAAGGATCGGGGCGATGTCGTCGCCACCCTGATCGCCGCCGAGTACCCGATCTACGGCCGCTACGGCTTCGGCCCGGCCACCTGGACCACCGAGTACACCGTCGACGTGCCCCGCACCGGCCTGGACCCCCGCTGGTCGGGCCCGGCGGACGGCGGCCGGGTCGACCTCGTCGACGGGGCGGCCGTCCGCGCGCTCGGTCCCGCCCTCCACGACCGGCTCCGCCACGCCCTGCCCGGGGCGGTGAGCCGCGACGAGCGCTGGTGGCGCGTCAACACCGGTGATCTGCGGACCAGTTCCTCGTGGACCGATCCGTTCTACGCCGTGTACCGCTCGGCCGCCGGTGAGGTCGAGGGCCTCGTCTCCTACGAGGCGGACGACAGCTGGCAGATGAAGCAGCCGCAGAACACGGCCGACGTCAACTGGCTGATCGCGACCACCCCGGCCGCCGAGCGCGCCCTGTGGCACTACCTCTGCTCGATCGACTGGATCACCAAGGTCAAGTCCGGCTGGCGGGCCCCCGACGACCTGTTGCCGCACTTCTTCCCCGACCCGCGCGCGGTGAGCGTCACCACCCACGCGGACTGGCTGTGGGTGCGGATACTCGACGTCGTACGGGCGCTGGAGGCGCGTACGTACGCCGGGACCGGGACGCTGGTGCTGGAGATCGCCGACGCGGGCGGCTTCGCGGAGGGGCGCTACCGGCTGGACGCGGGCCCGGACGGGGCGAGTTGCGTGCCCTCGCGCGAGGACGGTGACCTCGTGCTGGACGCCTCGGACCTGGCGGCGCTGTGGCTGGGCGACGAGTCGGCCGTACGGCTCGCCGCGCTCGGCCGGGTCCGGGAACAGCGGAAGGGCGCCGCCTCCGTAGCCGACGCCCTGCTGCGGACGTCCAGGCGCCCATGGTGCCCGGACATCTTCTGACCTTTCGTGATGGGTGCGGAATCCGTAGCTGTTCAGTTGTGGTTGTGGCTGCGCATTCAGTTGTGGCTGATCCATTCAGTTGTGGCTGTGCGGACCGGTCGGGCTCCCGGCTCCCCTCCGGAGGAGAGAGCGAACGGTCGGTCTCGGTGTCACCAACAGTCATCAGCTTCAACCATGTTGTGAAAGTTGGCGACCAACTCCACCTTACTTATCTCCTCTTGGAGTCGTCTCATAACCACCTTCCCACGAACTGCACAAAGATGGCGAGAAGTTGTAGTGTTTGTTCGTGGAGCGGGAACGCACGGCCGTCGATGGGCGGAAGTCGTCACAGCGGCCCCAGAGGTCACACCACGAGGTGGCCGACGTGTTGCGCGGCCGGATCAGGTCCGGCGAGCTGCGACCGGGACAGCGCATGCCCACCCAGGCGAAGCTGGCCGACGAGTTCGGCGTGGAGCGCGGGGCCGTACGGCAGGCCCTGCGCATCCTGCAGTCCGAGCACCTGCTGACCAATGTTTCCAAGGGCAGTCCGGCCACCGTCGCCGCAGGCCCGGGGACGGCGGCCGCCGGCGGGCCGGAAGCGGCCCCGCGGCCCACGATGGTGGAGCTCACCCGCCGGGTGTCGGCGGCGTTCGCGGCCCCGCACGTGCGGATCGACGCCCTGTGCCTGACGTCCGTGTCCCTCACGCTCGCCGTGGGCGAGTCGTTGCGCGAGATTCACGCGGGGCGCTTGAATCCGGCCAGGGTCGACGTCCGGGTGATGCTGCCCAGCCGGGACATCCCGCTGGCCTTCCCGGCCCCGGTCGACGCCTCGGTCGACGGCCGGCTGCAGCGCCGCTGGCTCGCCCAGCGCAACGCCCAGGGGCAGGTCCTGAAGCACAATCTGCTGGCCCTGCGGTCCACGCACCGCATCGACGTCCACGTCTCCTTCCGCGCGCTGCCCTTCACCCCGCCCGTGAAGCTGTACCTGCTCAACGGCCGCGAGGCGCTGTTCGCGTACTACACCGTCCAGCGGAAGGAGGCCGAAGTGGACAGTGAGCAGCTGGAGATGTACGACGCCGAGGGCACCCAGTCGACGCTCTTCGCCTTCGAGCGGGGCGCGGCCGCGGCGCCGCGGGACACGACCTTCGTCGAACAGTCCGGCCTGTGGTTCGACGCGCTGTGGGAGACGATCAGCTCGGACCTGCTGCTCACGACCTGAGGAGCCGGGTGCCGGTGCCCCGACGGCAGGGGCTCGCTCCTCACATCGCGGGACCGGCGAATCACATCGCGGGACCGGCGAACATCAGGGCGAGGATGACCGCGCCGATCGAGCTGCACGTGTGGTTGTTCGCCTTCAGCCCGATCGTGAGGAACAGCAGGCCGATGGCTCCCATGGTGCCGTAGCGCCACTCGACGAATCGCTGGAGGGCGACGACGACGAGGGCGGAGGCGAGGGCGAGGGCAGCGGGCATGGTGGTACCTCCTCCGAGGGGCTGGGTGCCGTGCGGCGGTGACCGGGGGCCGGTGGGAATCAAGACCTTTGCCAACTTGACCAAGTTGGCAGCCAACTTCGTTTAAATGGTTCCCATTTGGTCAATGTTTATAACCACCTTGCGGTGAACTCCCCAAAGATGGGTGAGAGTTGTACCGTTTGGTCGTGACTCAGGAGAACGTTGCAGTGAACGGCAGCAGAAAGCTCTCGTCCCAGGAGATCGCCGACACCCTGCGGGAACGCATCCGCGGCGGCGAACTCAGGCCCGGCGAGCGCCTGCCCACCCAGGCCGAACTGGCGGAGGAGTTCGGTGTGGAGCGCGGCACCGTCCGTCAGGCGCTGCGCGCCCTCCAGGACGACGGACTGCTGAGCAACGTGAGCAAGGGGAGTCCGCCCCGGGTCGCCGAGGCCGTGCACCCCGCGAGGGACGAACCGCAGCCGACGATGGTGGGCCTCGGCCCCCGCCTCGCCGCGGCCTTCTCCGCGCCGCACGTCCGGATCGACGCGGCCTGCCTCACCGCCGAGACCCTGATGCTGGCCCTCGGCGAGCCGGTCCGCCGCATCCACGAGGGCACGATCCGCCCCCAGTCCGTCGACGTACGCATCCTCCTGCCCTCCCGGAAGATCAACCTGGCCTTCCCGGTGCCGGTGGAGGGGCGGGGCGCCGACGACGAGGACCCGGTCCACAAACGCTGGCTCGACCAGCGCAACGCCCAGATCCGCGTACTGCGCCACAACCTCCAGGCCCTGCGCACCTCCCACCAGCTCGACGTCCGCGTAGCCTTCCGCGCACTGCCCTTCACCCCGCCCGTGAAGCTGTACCTCCTCAACGGCCAGGAGGCCCTGATCGCCTACTACATGCTCATGCAGCGCGAGGAGCAGATGGAGAACGGCCCGCTGCAGATGTACGACGCCTTCGGCACGCAGTCCCTCCTCTTCTCCTTCGAGAAGGAGACGGGGCCCCGCGACGCGGCCTTCGTCGAACAGTCCCAGCAGTGGTTCGACGCCCTCTGGGAAACCATCACGACGGACCTGACACTCTCCTAGTGACTCCTGATACGCAGACCGAACCGGTGACAGCAGAGACAGAGCCCCTCCGAGAACTGATCACTCCCGTCCGCCATGTGCTCTGGGACCTGGACGGACCGATCTGCCGACTGTTCTCCGGGCATCCCGCGCACCAGGTGGCGCGCGATCTGGTGGAGCTGATCGACCGGCGCGGGCTGGGCGGCCTGCTGACCGAACGCGAGCGCGGCACGTCGGACCCGCAGGTCGTCCTGCTGGGTCTGGGCCGGCGCCACCCCAGCAGCGACCTCATCGTCGACCTGGAGCAGTGGCTCACCCAGCAGGAGCTGACCGCCGCGCCGAAGGCCTTCCCCACCAGCTGGGCCGACCCGCTCATCCGGACCTGGTCCCGGCGGGCCACGTTCGCCATCACGACCAACAACTCGGCGCTCGCGGCGGCCCGTTACATCGAGACCCGTCGCCTCACCGAGTGCTTCCCCTACATGTACGGCCGCACGCGCGACCTCGACCTGATGAAGCCGCACCCCCACATCCTGCGCCAGGCGCTCAACGCGATGGGCGCCGATCCGTCCCGCTCCCTGATGGTCGGCGACGCCCCGACGGACTTCGAGGCGGCCCGGGAGGCCGGAGTCCCCTTTCTCGGCTACGCCCAGAACGACCGCAAACTCAAGGCACTCCGCGAGGCGGGCGTCCCCCTGTCCCGCACGGTGAACTCCCTGAAGCCGGTGCTGGACGTGCTGCGCACGCTTCTTCCGGGCCGGACCTGAACCACGAGGTCCGCCCGCCCCGGGGCTCGGCCGGCCACCCGTGCGTGGGGCACCTCGGGCAGGCGTGCGATGCGTGGCGGTACGGGGCCGGGCGCGGGTGCGTTCAACCGGTGGACCGCCACGTGCCAAAGCCCCGCTTCTGCCACGATGCTCGCCCACAAGGGAGTACCGTGCCTCCACTTTCTGGATTTCCGCACGGGTGCGACCACGGCGAGAGAACGGGCCATGCCAGCTGAATCGGATTCCACGGGGCGGCGCCGCGCCGGTGAGATGAGCGCCGATCCGGGTGTGGTGGAGGGACCCCTCAGCGGCTACCACCACGAGACCTATGTCTTCCGCCTGCCCCCGGAGGCCCGCGTCGGTGAAGGCGGACGCTGGAAGTGCCGCGAGCCGCGCGAGAGTCTGCTGTGGTTCGACCGGCGCTGCTTCGACTCGGAGGAGCGTCTGCTCACCGAACTCCACGGTCGCATCGACAACATCCCCGACCTCATCGAGGTCGAGGGGACCGTCCTCCAGCGGTTCGTCGAGGGCGAGACGCTCGGGGCGCTGCACCCGTCCGGCACGGCGGTCCCCGACAAGGAGTTCGAGCAGATCCTCACCCTGTTCCGGCAACTTGCCGACGTCAGACCGCGGTCCCTTCTGGTGAAGCGGAGGTGCGAGCGGCGGGACCGTGCGCGGGAAGGCGACAGCGCGGGCTTCCTCGACCGCCTCATCTGCTTCACCGAGGACAAGGTCTACCGGGACAACCTCCCGGAGTACGGCCGCCTGTTCGAGGACCTGAACCTGGACCCCGACTCCTTCAAGCAGCTCAGAAAGCACGTGTCCGGCCTGCGTGATCGCCCCTTCTGCCTGCTCCATGCCGATCTCCACCGGGAGAACCTCATCGTCGACCGCGACCGGCGCCTGTGGGTCATCGACTGGGAACTCGCGATGTTCGGCGACCCGCTGTACGACCTGGCCACCCATCTCTACCTGATGCGCTATCCGCCGGAGCAGGAACTGCGGTTGACGGAACGCTGGTGTGCGCTCGTGGAGAAGGCCCGGTCGGGAACCTCCCTGGGCTGGCGGGAGGACCTGCCGAAGCTCCTCGGCTACAAGAAGGCGCAGTCGGTGTTCACCGACGTCATCCGCACCTCGCAGGAGCTCCGTGTCGCGGTCCCTGCCGATCGCACGGCCCACCGTGCCCTGCTCCGCCGTGCGAGCTGGACGGTCTGGGACGTGCTGAGCAGAGGCGCGGACCCGCTGGGTGTCGAGGAGGTGCCCGGCGTGTCGGCGATCGAGGCGGCGCTCACCCGGTGGCTGCGGTCCGACGCCGGCGGTGCTTAGGCTCGACCGCATGAGTGAGACCGGCCTGCGTGAGCGCAAGAAGCGGCGGATGTACGAGCGGGTGTCCGGGATCGCGATCCGGCTGTTCCTGGAGAAGGGGTTCGACGCCGTGTCCGTGGCCGAGGTGGCCGCGGCGGCGGAGATCTCCAAGCCGACGCTCTTCCGGTACTTCCCGGCCAAGGAGGACCTCGTGCTGCACCGGATCGCCGATCACGAGGACGAGACGGCGCGGGTGGTGGCCGGGCGGGCCGAGGGGGAGTCGGTCGTGGGGGCCGTGCGGGCGCATTTCCTGGCGGGGCTGGCGCGGCGGGACCCGGTGACCGGGCTGAACGACCATCCGCAGGTGCTCGCGTTCCACCGGCTGCTCTACGGGACACCGTCGCTGGTCGCGCGGGCGTACGGCCATCTGGAGCGGGCCGAGGCCGCGCTCGCCGAGGTGCTCGGGGGCGGTCTCGACGCGCGGGTCGCCGCCGGGCAGATCGTGGCCGTACGGCGGGTGCTCGCGGAGGAGAACCGGCGGCGGGTCGAGCGGGGAGAGCCGCTGGAGGAGGTCGAACGCGACGCCGTCGCCGCCGCGGAGCGGGTGTTCGGACGGCTGGAGGGGGCGCTTCCGCTCGGCGGCGCGGCGGTCTGAGGAGGCCACTCGGGAGGCAGTTCGGGTGGCCCCAGGACGCCCTCGCTCCGTGTGAGGCTCGGTAAAGAATGTAACTCGGTTACGTTATTTCGGTACGCTGGGTGGAATGACGTCTCTCGAACCCGCCGTCGGACCCGCTTGCGACCCCGGACCCGACCCCGCACTCCGGCGCACGCTCGCCGACGAGCGCGCCTACCACGACACCTGCCGTGCCGCCCTCGCCGCCATGGTCGACGGCGCGGGGGAGCAGGTGGTCGTCGGGGAGGACGTCTCCGCGTCGGGGGCGGACGCCGAAGTGCTCGGGTACCGGCTGCGCAGCCGGGCGAAGGAGATGCGGGAGCTGCCCGACGGGCCGTTGTTCTTCGGGCGGCTCGACTTCGACGACCACACGGACGCCGATCACGCCGGGCAGAGCTACCACATCGGACGCCTGCGGATCAGCGAGGCCCCGGCCGTGCCACCGCTCGTCGTCGACTGGCGGGCGCCGGTGTCGCGAGCCTTCTACCAGGCGAGTTCCCGGGATCCACGGGGCGTCGCCGTCCGGCGCCGCTTCGGCTGGGCGCCGGGCAGCCGGGGCGGCTCGGCCGACCTGACGGGGCTGGAGGACGAGCGTCTGGACCGTCGCGGCCCCGGACACGACCGTGCCGCCGCCCACCCAGGGAGCCTGCTCGCCGCCGAGATCGATCGGCCCCGCGTCGGCCCCATGCGGGACATCGCCGCCACCATCCAGCCGGAGCAGGACGACCTCGTGCGGGCGGACCTCGGCACCTCCGTCTGCGTCCAGGGCGCCCCCGGCACCGGCAAGACGGCCGTCGGGCTGCACCGCGCCGCGTACCTCCTCTACACGTACCCCCAGCGCATCCGCCGCGGCGGACTGCTGATCCTCGGCCCCAACCGCACCTTCCTCTCCTACATCGCGGAGGTGCTGCCGGCCCTGGGCGAGACGGGGGTACGGCAGTCGACGGTCACGGACGAGATCGCCCGGCACCCGGTCACGGCGGAGGACGACGAGCGCACGGCGGTGGTGAAGCACGACGCCCGGATGGCGGAGATGCTCCGCCGGGTCCTGTACGCGAGGGTCGCGGGCGACGGCCATCGCTTCGACTCCCTGGTCCTGGCGGAGGGCTCGTACCGCTGGCGGGTCTCCGGGGACGAGCTGCGGCGGATCGTGGCGGACGTACGGGCGCAGGACCTGCCCTACGACGTAGGGCGGGAGCGCGTCCGGGCGCGGGTCGTGCGGCTGCTGCAGCTGCAGGCGGAGCGGCGGGCGGGGCCCCGGCCGAACGCCTGGGTGTACCGGATCTCGTGGTCGCGGCCGGTCGGCGCGTACGTCGACGCCGTGTGGCCGAAGGTGCGGCCGGAGGAGGTGGTGGCCGGGCTGCTCGGGGACCCGGACGCGTCGGCCGGCGCGGCGGAGGGGCTTCTCGACGCGGGGGAGCGGAAGGCCCTGCGCTGGGCGAAGCCACCGCGTACGTGGCGGTCGGCCCGCTGGTCGGCCGCCGACCTCGTCCTCCTCGACGAGGTCGCGGGCCTGCTCGCCCACCCGGAGGGCTACGGCCACGTCGTCGTCGACGAGGCCCAGGACCTCTCCCCGATGGAGTGCCGTGCGATCGCCCGCCGGGCGGCCTACGGCTCGGTGACCGTCCTCGGCGACCTGGCCCAGGGGACGACCCCGTGGGCCGCCCGTGACTGGCCCGGACTCCTCGCCCACCTGGGCAAGCCGGACGCCCACGTCGTTCCGCTCACCACCGGATTCCGGGTGCCGCAGGCCGTCGTGGGGCTGGCGAACGGGCTGCTGGGACGCCTGGGAGTCGAGGTGCCCGCTGCTCGGTCCCTGCGGAGGGACGGGGAGCTGCGGATCAGGGGAGTGGAGGGGACCGAGGCCGAGGCCGGGGCCGTATCCGGAATCCTTCCGGAAACCGTCTCCGAGACCGTCGCCGCCGTGCGGGACGCGCTCGCCCGCGAGGGGTCCCTGGGGGTCATCGCGGCCGACGGGCCCGACGTCGTACGGCTGCGGGAGGCGCTGGGCGCGGCCGGGATCACCGTCGGCGGGCCGGGTGAACCCGGTACGCGGGTGGCGGTGCTGGGGGCCGGGGAGGCGAAGGGGCTGGAGTACGACCATGTCGTGGTCGTCGAGCCGGCCGCGATCGTCGCGGCGGAGCGGCGAGGACTGCACCGGCTGTACGTCGTGCTCACACGGGCCGTGTCCCGGCTGGACGTGGTGCACGCGCGGGCGCTGCCCTGGTGAGCGGGTTCCCCCGGGTGGGGGCACGGACGGCGGGCGGGGGCGTCGGCCGGCGGCGGAGGGGGCCGGTGATCGTGTTACCGGAAGGCGGCGGAGTCATGACCGTACCGGCACCTTGGTGATCGACGTCGTGGCTACGGTGAGCGGTGCCGGTGAGCGGCGCGGACGCGAGTCCGTTCTCCCTCCCCCCAGGGGGCTCGCGCGCCGCTCACCGGCGGTGCGGAAAGGCACGCGCGCCCGCTGCCGCGCCCCTCCCCCTCCTCTGCTCCGCCGCTCAGGGCGCCGTCGGTACCGCCATGGCGTCCAGCACCGGGATCAACTGCTCCTCCTCGTACGTGAGGTGGGCTTCGAGTTCGGCGACGAGGCGCTCCACCTCGCGGAGTACGGCGTCGGGGGCGGCGTTCTCGGCCGTCACGGCCCGGCGCAGTTCCTCGCAGAGCGCGGCGATCCGCTCGTGTTCCTCGTGGAGGCGGGGCAGGGCCGGGACCAGCTCGGGGTGGCGCTCGGAGAGGTGGGGGAAGAGCCCGATGTCCTCGCCGGTGTGATGGTTGTGGAGGCCCTGGCAGAAGGTGAGGCAGTTGACGCGCAGCTGCGCACCGAGGCCGGGCCGGCCGTTGCTCGCGGTCAACTCCTTCTTGATCAGCGCGAGTTCGCGGCGGAAGGCGTCATGGACGACCTTGATGGCCTCGCCCATGGAACCGGCGTTGATGTGCGGGGGACCGGACGCGGGGACCTCGCGCAGGGCGACGACCGGGATCGTACGGTCCGTCTTCGCCTGGTACTCCGCCCAGCCCGGCTCGTCCTCGACCGCCCGCGCGAACGCCCGGTCCCGCTCCGCGCCCTCCAGTACGACGGCCTCGGCCTCGTAGGTGAACGCCCCGCTCTCCACGGTGACACGGGGTTCGGCCGTGATGTTCCGGTACCAGTCGGGGTGCTTCGGCGACCCTCCGGCCGACGCGATGACCAGGATCGTGCCGTCGCCGTCGGGGAGGTAGCCGAGGGGAGTGGTGTGCCGGTTGCCGGTACGGGCGCCGGTGGTGGTGAGGAGGATCAGCCGGGCGCCCTCGAAGGGGCCGCCCACCTCGCCGTGGCGGGCGCGGAACTCGTCGATGATCTGCTGGTTGAAAGGGTTGGGCATTCTCTGCTTTCCGTTGATGGCCGTGCGACGGGAAGGGGCACGGAATTCGGGCAGGGGTGATCGCCGCAGCGCGCGTCCGCGAATGGCCGACCGAAATGGGTGTCGGCGTTGAATGCGTGGTGCGTGCGGTTGATTCGGCGCGCGCGAGGGCGTGATGGGCGCGCCCGGGGTACGTCGTGGAACACCGAGGAAATGCCGAGGAATGTCGAGCGATGTCGGGCGACGCCGAAGGAACTCGGCGTACGGCAGGCAGACAGGCCGACGGGCAGGCATCAGTGGCGTGCCGCTGAGGAACTCGACGAACTCGTACGAAGGCGAGGCGAACTCGTACGAAGGAGAACGGTGTTCGGTGCGCGCGACTTCAGCAGGCGGGCTCCTCGCCCGCCCCGGCCTCATTCGGAGGCCGGGCAACCGATCCACTCACGGCGCAAGGCCGACCCGGCAGTCATGTGCCCACCATAAGGGGAGGGGCGGGGGCCGGGCAATGTGTATTCAGCCTGAATTGCGGCTGGTTCTGGGAGAGGGAGTGGTGTGCGGGAAAGGAATGACCTGCCTCACCGGCCGGTCAGGCATTTCGCTCGGCTTCCGCGGCCGCGTGTTCCAGGCGGCCGCGGTACTCCTCCCACCCTGCCGAATCGCTCGACGGGATGCTCGTGTTGCCCTCGTTCATCCCGACGGCTCCGTCGATGAGTTCACGGACGATGTCGGCGTGGCCGGCGTGCCGGTGGGTGTCGGCGATCACGCGGACCACGGCGTGGTGCAACGTCACCTCGTCCTTGCCGTCGGGCCACCACGGCACCCTGCCGACGGTGTCCAGCGGCAGTGCGTCGAGGGTCGCGTCCGCGTGCGCCCAGGCCCGCCGGTAGAGCCCCACGACGTCCGCGCGGGACTCGTCGGCGGTGGCCCACATGTCCGCGTTGGGCTCGGCGTCTCCGTCGAGCCAGGGCAACGGTTCGCCCGAGGGGCGCCCGAAGGTGTCGCCGAGGTAGCCCAGTTCGACACCGGCCGTGTGCTTGATCAGCCCCAGGAGGTTGGTGCCGGTCGGCGTCAGCGGGCGTCGGATGTCGTACTCCGACAGCCCGTCGAGCTTCCACAGCAGGGCGTCGCGGGCGGACTGCAGGTAGAAGTGGAGGTCAGCCTTGGCGTTCGGCGCGGCGGCGGTCATGAGGCAAGTCTGCCGCTCGCGGGACCCCTGTCCACCGCCGTCGGCGACCGGCCGCGTGTCTCCTATGCCCGGGAGGGGAACTCGTACACGGTGAAGTCGGTGAGCCGGACGTAACCGAGGCGCCGGTAGAGGGCGTTGCTGGTGAGGTTGCAGGGGTCCGTGAACAGCACGACCTCCTTCGCGCCCGCGGCCAGCGCGGCGCGGCTCGCCTCGACCGTGACGGCGCCCGCGTAGCCCCGGCCCCGCAGACGGGCCGGGGTGTAGACGGGATCCACCCTGCTCATCCCGCCGACGACCGAGGTCCTGGCCGCCGTCGAGACGGGGGTGCCGTCCGGGGTCTCCCAGAACGTGAAGTGCCGGTCGGCGAAGCGCGAGTCGGCCCAGGAGCCGGCGTCGATCAGGTCGATGGAGGTCTGCTCGCCGACGTCGACGCAGAACTCGCGGCAGAAGCGGATGAGCTGCTCCCGGTCCTCCTCGCCCACGGCCCGCCCCCGGCCCTCGGGAAAGGGCTCAGGTGGGGTGAGCGTGCCCAGACGGTAGAGATGGAGCCGTATGCCGGGCACCGGCTGCGCACCTGTCCGCCGCTGCCACGCCTCGGCGAACGCGGTGGACGAGTCATGGTCCCCGACGACGCCGGGCACCGGATGCTTCAGCTCGGCCAGACGCACGGCGAGCGCGTCGGCCTGCTCGTGGGTGAGGGACGTGACGCTCAGGGAACCGGCCGGGGTCCGCTGCAGGAAGGCCGCCCGGACCTCGCCCGCGCTCTCCAGCCGGCCGAAAACGGGGCCCGCGGAGCCGTCCTGCGGCGCCACCCCTTCGGTTCTGTACTTCTCGGTCACGGTCAGCGGCATGGTGTGCAGAGCGGGCCGCGACCGCAGGAAGTCCCCGGCCCGGGCGTGAAAGTCATGGACGTCGGCGGTGAGGTGCCAGTCGTTCGGACGCATGCCTCATGCTTCCCCATCCCCCCGGGGCACCCCGAACTATCCGGCCACGGGAGCCGACGCGGGCGAGGGAGGCCGAGGGAGCCGACGAGGGCGGCAGGAACCACGGAAACCCATGGGAGCGCGGGGCGCCCGGCACCCGTTGTCCGGTCTCTGTGAAGGTGCACCACGTCGAGGCCGTGACCAGCGGTGGGTCATCTCCAGGGTCAGCATGGGGACCGAGGTCTTCCCGGCGAACATGCCAGGTCGCCGGCCGACACGGGCGAAGCACTCGCGTTCGGTCATCTCCGAGAGCGTCTTCACCCTTACGTACCCCCTCGTCACTGCGCTGCCGTCCAGGGCTGGACGAAGCCTGCCGCGAGCGGCGGCCGACACCCGTCGAGAGCCGTCACGAGCCCTCGCGAGTGGTCTAGCGCACTTTTGCAAGCGGGTGCTTGCAATAGTTAGCGGGGGTGGGGCATGGTGGAGGCATGGCATCGCTCAACGTCGGCAATCTCGGTGAGTACCTGCGTGAACAGCGGCGGAACGCGCAGCTGTCGCTCAGGCAGCTCGCCGATGCCGCCGGGGTGTCCAATCCGTATCTGAGCCAGATCGAGCGCGGGCTGCGCAAGCCGAGCGCGGAGGTGCTGCAGCAGGTCGCCAAGGCGCTGCGGATCTCCGCCGAGACGCTGTACGTGCGCGCCGGCATCCTCGACGCCGAGCGGGATCGTGACGAGGTGGAGACGCGCGCCGTCATCCTCGCCGACCCCACGCTGAACGAGCGGCAGAAGCAGGTGCTGCTCCAGATCTACGAGTCCTTCCGCAAGGAGAACGGATTCGAGATCGACATCGACCTCGGCCCCGGCGCGGAGACGGACCCGGAAGCACCCCCGGCCCCCGGCCGTGCCCCGCACGCGGCCGGTGACGGCGACGATGCCGGTCCACGGCAGACGGCGAGTTGACGACGTCGACGACCCCGACGACGTCGACGACCCCGACGACGTCGGCGGCTTCGACGCCGGAGTCACCGTCCGCGGACCGGAACCACACCCACCCTCAGCTGCAAGCAACCCGGAGGACCAGCACCATGGCCATCACCGACGACATCCGCAAGGCCGTCACCGACCCGACGCCGTTCTACTTCGCCGCCGGCACCGCCGACCTCGCCCTGCAGAAGGCGAAGAAGGTCCCCGGCATCGTGGAGCAGCTGCGCGCCGAGGCGCCGGCCCGGATCGACGCCGTGCGCCAGACGGACCCGAAGGCCGTCCAGGAGAAGGCGACCGCGCGGGTCAAGGAGACCCAGGAGACCCTGCAGACCAAGGTCACCGAGCTGATCGGCACCCTCGACACCGACCTGAAGAAGCTCGGCGAGTCCGCTCAGGACCTCGCGCTGCGCGGTGTCGGCGTCGCCGCCGAGTACGCCGTGAAGGCCCGGGAGACGTACGAGAAGGTCGCCGAGCACGGTGAGCAGGCCGTGAAGACCTGGCGTGGCGAGGCCGCGGAGGAGATCGAGGAGCTGGCGATCGCCGTCGAGCCCAAGTCCAAGCCGGTCGAGGTCAAGGACGAGCCGGCCGCCGCCAAGCCCGTTCCGGCCCAGGCCGCCCCCGCTCCCGCCGCGAAGAAGGCCGCCCCGAAGAAGCCGGCCGCTCCGGTCCGCAAGGCGCCGGCCGCGAAGAAGACCACCCCGCCCGCGAAGTAGTCGGCAGGGCGCGCCGCCCGGTGGGCGACATAGCCGACGGAGAGGTCGGCGACAGAGCGAGAGGTACCCGCGCGGTATCTCGGAGGTACCCGCGCGGTACTTCGCGGTACGGAGAACGGGCCGGGCACCTTTGGGGTGGCCGGCCCGTTCTACGGGTACGGTGGCCGCGTAGGAGAGACAGTCGGTATGCGGATGCGTGAACGGAACGGGCGGTGGTGGGCACCATGCTGATGAGCGGCTTCGCGGGGTTCATGGGGCTGTTGCAGCTCGCTGTGATCGCACTCGCCGCATTCGCGCTGATCGATGCCGCGTTCCGGCGGGAGGACGCGTTCCGCGCGACGGACAAGCAGACCAAGGTGTTCTGGCTGATCATCCTCGGCATCGCGCTCGTCGTGAGCCTGCTGTTCCCGATCCTGTCGTTCCTGCCGATCATCGGCCTCATCGCCAGCATCGTGTACATCGTCGACGTCCGTCCCGCGGTGCGCCAGATCTCCGGCGGCGGTGGCCGGGGCGGCAGCCGGGGCTCCAGCAGCGACGGTCCGTACGGCCCGTACAACGGCGGCCGCTGACCTCCGGGGAGGTCAGACCTCCCGGTCCAGCAGAAGGACCGCCACGTCGTCGGTCAGTTCGCCGCCGTTGAGGTCGCGGACCTCGTTCACCGCCGCGCGCAGCAGATCCTCGCCGCGCAGTCCCGCGGCGAGCTGGCGGCGGACCATCTCGACCATGCCGTCCTGACCCAGCCGCTCCTTGCCCTGGCCGATCCGGCCCTCGATGAGGCCGTCCGTGTACAGCATCAGGCTCCAGGCGGCGCCCAGCTCGATCTGCGTACGCGGCCAGCGGGCGTTCGGCAGCAGGCCGAGCGCCGGACCGCCGTTGTCGTACGGCAGCAACTCGGCCGGCGGGGTGGGGCGGATGCCGCGACCGTGGCGCGCGATCAGCGGGGCCGGGTGGCCGGCGAGGCAGAGGCCGGCGCGGCGGCCGTCGGGGGCGATGTCGACCGTGCAGAGCGTCGCGAAGATCTCGTCGCTCTCGCGTTCGTGCTCCAGGACGCGCTGCAGCGTGGACAGCAGCTCGTCGCCGCACAGCCCCGCGAACGTCAGCGCCCGCCAGGCGATCCGCAGCTCGACGCCGAGCGCCGCCTCGTCCGGGCCGTGCCCGCAGACGTCACCGATCATCACGTGCACGGTGCCGTCGGGGGTGCGGACGGTGTCGTAGAAGTCGCCGCCGAGCAGGGCGCGGGAACGGCCCGGCCGGTAGCGGGCGGCGAACCGCAGCGACGAGCCCTCCAGGAGAGGTGTCGGCAGCAGGCCGCGCTCCAGGCGGGCGTTCTCCTGGGCGCGCAGCTTGGACTCGGTGAGCCGGCGCTCGGCCGTGTCCGACCGCTTGCGTTCCACCGCGTAGCGGATGGCGCGGCTCAGCAGTCGGCCGTCCAGTTCGTCCCGGAAGAGGTAGTCCTGTGCTCCGACCCGCACGGCCTCCGTGCCGCGTTCGGTGTCGCCGGAGTCGGTGAGGGCCAGGACGGCGTGGCGGGGGGCCAGTTGCAGGACGTGTTTGAGGACGGAGAGTTCGTCCTCGGGCCGGTCGGCCGCCTCGGGGTCCGCGTCCGGGGGGCGCGGCGGGGCCGGGAGGGCCAGGTCCAGCAGGATGCAGTTGACGTCGTCGGTCAGCAGCCGCTGGGCCTCGGTGAGGTTGCGGGCGGTGCGGACGCGGATCGGCTTGCCCGTGGAGTCGAGCAGCTCGGGCACGTTGAGGGAACCCGCCGGGTCGTCCTCGATGAGCAGGACCGTGAGGTTGGTGGGGCCGCCGGGCTGTGCGGCGGGGCCGGGCAGGCCCGCGGGGCCCGTGGCGCGGTCGCCGTGCGGGCCGGGCGTGTTCGGCTTGTCTGCAGGGGCCAGGGCCGAGGCGTTCAAGGCCGCCCCCTCTCCGGACGGTCCGCTGGGCGCGGACGCGGCGTGCGCCTGACCGCACTCCACGGCCGGGATCGCTCTCTGCCGCGGTACGGGTACGGGCATCGTGTTTCGGTTCCTTCCCTCCCCCCGAGGGCACGGTGGGGCGAGGGACCTCGACCCACCGACGGGGACCATAGCGCCAGGCGCCGCCGCAACGGAATGCTCGGCGGGACGCCGGGCGGCAAACGGCCGGAGTCATATGCCGCATCATGTACCGCACTTGGACATGGCAGGGCTTTCTTCTGGGATGACGTATGTCACGCGGCGAAGGTTGAGCCGGATGGGCAAGGTGGTGAGAGTCACGTGGGGTGGGTCACGCGAGACGGGCGGGCGAGGTGGGCACACCAGACGGGCCTGTGAGGTGGTCACGCGAGGCGGGCCTGTGAGGTGGTTACGCGAGGCGGGCCTGTGGGGCGGGCGCGCGAGACGGGCACGTGAGGTGGAGTCCGCGGTGCGGGCCGGCGCTCGGCTCCGGCCCGCCGCCTCCGAGCGACACGCCCACGCGACCGGGGGTACGGCCGGCCGCTCACGCGTCCGGGCGTACGACTCCCAGGATCTGCATCGTCCCCGCCCCGGCGATCGACACCTTCCGGTTCGGACGAGGAGCGTGGACGATCGAGCCGTTGCCCAGGTACAGGGCGACGTGGCTGGCGTCGGCGTTGTAGATGATGAGGTCGCCGGGACGCATGTCCTTGATGTCGATGTGCTTGAGGAGACGCCACTGTTCCTGGGACGTGCGAGGGATGGTCAGGCCGGCGGCGGCCCATGCCTGGCTGGTGAGGCCGGAACAGTCGTAGGTGTCGGGGCCCTCGGCACCCCACTCGTACCACTTGCCTATCTGGTCCGTCGCGAACTTCACGGCCCGCTTGCCCTGCGGCGACGCCTTGCCGTTGATCTCGTCGAGGATGCCGGAGCCCAGCCAGGTGGCCTGTGACTGCTCGGCGGCGGCCTCCTCCAACTGCGCCAGCCGCTCCCGCTCGTCGTCCTCCAGCTGGCCTTCCAGCTCCTGGGCGGCGGCGATCTGCTTCTTGATCTTCTTCTTGGCCTTCTCCTTGGCCTTGCGGTTGGCCTCCAGCTTCTTCCAGCGCGCCGCGGCGTCCTTGGAGTACTGCTCCAAGTCCTCCTGGGTCCGGGTCATCTCGGCGAGCAGACCCTTGGTCGCGAGCTGGCCCTGGCGCAGGCGGTCCGCGCCCTCCAGGAAGTCCTGGGGGTTCTCGGTGAGCCACAGCCGCACCTCGGGCGGAAGGCCGCTGCCGCGGTACTGGGCACGGGCCGCCGCGCCGATCAGGTCCTGCAGCTTGTCCAGCCTCGCGTGGCCCTGGTCGACCTCGTGCGCCAGATCGACGAGCTCGTCGGACTGCTTGTCGGCCTTCTCCTCGGCCGCGTTGTACGCGTCCGTGGCGACCGCCGCCTCGTGGTAGAGGTCCTCCAGCTTCGCGCGCACGGCTTCCAGATCCTCGTTGGTCACCGGGGTCGGGTACGTCTGCGGCGTACCGGAACCGCCCGCGGTGCTCGACGGGGTGGGGGTCGGCTCGGTCGGACTCTTCTGGCTCGCGTACGCGTCGACCGGTGCGGCCAGCACGGTCATCGCGCAGACCACGGCCACGGCCGCCATGGTCAGGTTCCGCCTGCCGGCTCCCATACCCCTTGCCCCCAACCTCGCCAGAAAGAGAGAAAACTGGTTAACCGTCAGTAACGTGCCGGTGCCCGGTGATCGTGTCACGGCCTCGCGTGATCCAAAAGGGGTGAGCGGCGACGAACTCCCCGCCCCCGGCTCCGCCTTGCGACACCCCCGGGCCCACCCCGCCGCTGTCATGCCGTTCCCCACCCCTCGGCCTCCGCCCCTGTCGCCTGCCGCCCGTGTTCCCTGCCGCCCCCGGCCCTGCTGCCCCCGCCCCCTCTTCCGTCCGCCCCTGCGTGTGTCACGTCGCTTCTGTGTGACTCATGAGCCGAGGGGATCGTTGCTCCCGACTGTGTGACGATCGGCCCCGGGCGATCGTTCCCGTGAGTCACAAGAATGTCGCTCTGTGTAATCGGCAGTCCGAAGGCTCAGGCACTCACGACTTCGGGGCCAGCGCCTCCCACGCCACCGTGATCTCGCCCTGCCGCCATCGGGCCACCCCGTCCCGGACCGGCCAGTCCGTGCTCAGGGCGCGGGCCGTGCGGATCCAGCGCTGCCGTGCGCCGTACGAGGCGTACGGCGCCGCGGCGGCCCAGGCGCGGTCGAAGTCGCGGAGGAAGGCGTGCACCGGCTCGCCGGGGACATTGCGGTGGATGAGTGCCTTCGGGAGGCGTTCGGCGAGGTCGGAGGGGCGGTCCAGGGAGCCGAGGCGGGTGGCGAAGGTGACCGTGCGCGGGCCTTCCGGGCCGAGCGCGACCCAGACGTGCCGACGGCCGATCTCGTCGCAGGTGCCTTCGACGAGCAGGCCCCCGGCGGAGGAGTGCGTGGCCGGTGCGAGACGGGCGCACAGGCGCTCCCAGACGGCCCGGACCTCCTCCTCGTCGTACTGGCGCAGCACGTTCGCCGCCCGGACGAGGGTGGGGCTGCCGGGCACCGGGACCTCGAACCCGCCGTGCCGGAAGGTCAGGCCCTCGCGCGCGTACGGCCCCGCCGCCGCGACCCTCGCCGGGTCGATCTCGATGCCGACCACCTCGGTGCTGGGTGCCACCGCGCGCAGCCGGCGGAGGAGTTCGACGGCGGTCCAGGGGGAGGCGCCGTAGCCGAGGTCGACGGCGAGGGGGGTGGCGGCGCGGCGGAGTTCGGCGCCGTGCGCCGCCGCGATCCAGCGGTCCATGCGGCGCAGGCGGTTGGGGTTGGTGGTGCCGCGCGTGACGGTGCCGACTGGTCGTGCCATGCGGTGAGCGTATTCCTCGAACGGTTGAGCGAGGTTCGGTAATAATTCCGCAAAGAGGAAATGGAACGGACTCCTCCGGCGTTCTGCCTGACCAGAGGGCCCCACACCCTCCGAACGGCATGCCCGGAGCGAGGAGGACGCCACGTGAGCCACTACGTCGGCAGGCTCGGACGGCGCTCCCCGGCCGGCTCCGGGCGGCTTCGGCTGCACCGGAAGCCCCGCCGGGTCGCGATGCTGTCGGTGCACACGTCACCGCTGCACCAGCCCGGCACGGGCGACGCGGGCGGGATGAACGTCTACATCGTGGAGCTGGCGCAGCGGCTGGCCGCCCAGAACGTCGAGGTGGAGATCTTCACCAGGGCCACGACCGGGGCCCTGCCCCCGACGGTCGAATTGGCCCCCGGCGTCCTCGTGCGACACGTCGACGCGGGACCGTACGAAGGGCTGGCGAAGGAGGAGCTCCCGGCCCAGCTGTGTGCCTTCACGCACGGGGTGATGCAGGCATGGGCGGGTCACCGGCCCGGCCACTACGACCTCGTCCACTCGCACTACTGGCTCTCCGGCCACGTCGGCTGGCTCGCCGCCGAGCGCTGGGGCGTCCCCCTGGTGCACGCCATGCACACCATGGCCAAGGTCAAGAACGCCGCGCTCGCCGACGACGACACCCCCGAGCCCGCCGCCCGGGTCATCGGCGAGACCCAGATCGTCCGCGCCGCCGACCGTCTCATCGCCAACACGGCGGAGGAGGCCGGTGAACTCGTACGCCACTACGAGGCCGACCCGGACAAGGTCGCCGTCGTCCACCCGGGCGTGAACCTCGACCGCTTCCGTCCGGCCGACGGCCGCGCGGCGGCGAGGGCCCGTCTCGGCCTGCCCCAGGACGCCCTGATCCCCCTCTTCGCCGGCCGCATCCAGCCCCTCAAGGCCCCCGACGTGCTGCTCCGCGCCGTCGCCGTCCTCCTCGACGAGCGTCCCGAGCTGCGGTCCAGGATCGTCGTACCGGTGGTCGGCGGGCCGAGCGGCAGCGGCCTCGCCAAGCCGGAGGGGCTGCAGAAGCTGGCCGCGCGGCTCGGCATAGCCGACGTCGTACGGTTCCGGCCGCCCGTCGGCCAGGAGCAGCTCGCGGACTGGTTCCGGGCGGCGTCCGTGCTGGTCATGCCGTCGTACAGCGAGTCCTTCGGGCTCGTCGCCATCGAGGCACAGGCGGCCGGTACGCCGGTGCTGGCGGCCTCGGTCGGCGGACTCCCGGTCGCCGTGCGGGACGGGCGGACCGGGTTCCTGGTCCAGGGCCACGATCCCGCCGCCTACGCGCGCGTGCTCGGCGATTTCGCCGACACGCCGGACCTGCCCGCCCGCATGGGCGCGGCCGCCGCCGCGCACGCCGAGTCCTTCGGCTGGGACACCTCGGCCGCCGCCACCGCGGAGGTCTACACGGCGGCCATGCACGACCACCGCCGGTACCGGGTGCGGGGCCACTACGGGTGAGCCGCCGGGGCCCGCGGTGGCTCCATGGCCGACCGGTTCGTACCGGCGGGTACGCTCGCCCCATGGCTGACGAAGCGTCGATCATCGAGCAGGTCCTCACCGAGGCCGAGCTGGAGTGGGAGAGCCCGGCGCCCGGCACGTACGTCGTGAAGCTCCCCGGCACCCGCAAACTCTCGACGACCGTCTCCCTGATCGTCGGCCGGCACTCCCTCTCCCTCAACGCCTTCGTGATCCGGCACCCCGACGAGAACGAGGCGGGCGTCCACCGCTGGCTCCTGGAGCGCAACCTCAAGCTGTACGGCGTGAGTTACGCCGTCGACCCGCTCGGCGACGTCTACGTCACGGCCCGGCTGCCCCTCTCCGCCGTCACCCCCGACGGCATCGACGGGCTCCTCGGCCAGGTCCTGGAAGCGGCCGACGGAGCCTTCAACACCCTGCTCGAACTGGGTTTCGCCTCGGCGATCCGCAAGGAGTACGCCTGGCGCGTCTCCCGGGGCGAACCGACCCGCAACCTGGACGCGTTCAGCCATCTGACCCGGGACGTGGCGGCCGGCCGCTCCGATAGCGGCCAGGGGTGACACCCACCCACCGTCCGAACTGCCGCGTCAGATGGGCCTGGTCGTAGAACCCGGCCGCCGCCGCGGCCTCACCCGGCGGCATCCCGTCGAGCAGCAGCCGCCTGGCCCGCTCCACCCGCCGGGACATCAGGTACTGGTGCGGCGCGATCCCGAAGGCCGCCCCGAACGCCCGTACGAGATGGGCGGGGTGGGCGTGCACCGTCCCGGCGGCCTCCGCCAGGGTCACCCCGTCGGTGATCCGCTCGTCGAGGAGTTCCCGCAGCCGGTGGGCGACCGTGCGGCTGCCGTCCGGCCGTGCTGCCGAGCGCGCCGGTGGCCTGCGAAGATGCCGCCGCAGCCGCTCCCCGACGAGTGCCAGCCGGCTCTCCGCCTCCAGCTCGTCCCCCGGCCGCGCGAGCGCCGTGTGCAACTGCCCCACCCGCCGTCGCAGGTGCGGATCCCGCAGGTCGGGACCGTCCACGGCCGCCCCGATCAGACTCTCGTCCAGCGGGCTCGCGTCCAGGTCCAGGTACAGCACCCGCTTGCGGAATCCGTGCTCCGTCACGGGCGCCCCGTTGTGCGGCACGTACGGCGGCAGCAGCGAGACGGTGTCGTTCGGCGTCCCGTGCTCGTGCCGGTCCAGCTCGTACCGCACGGCCCCGTCGTCGACGATCAGCAGCGTCCAGACTTCGTGCACGTGCATCGGGTAGGCGTACTCGGTGTAGTGCGCGTGGAACACCTCGACGATGCCGGGCACGCGCGGCCGCCAGGCGGCCACCTCGCGCTGAGGGCGCCGCTGCGATTGCGGGGATCGCTGCCGCTGAGGGCACATGCAAAGAACGTACAAGACGGGGGCGTGCGCCGGTCGGCAGTCTCGTTCCATGAGCAGTGAGACCTCCGCGAGTACGCCCCCCATCCGCTTCGACACCAAGATCGCCGTCCTCCTCCGCGACGACCTGGAGACCTGGCAACGCCTCAACGTCACGTCGTTCCTGGTCAGCGGTATCGGCCCGATGATCCCGGAGGTGGTCGGCGAGCCGTACGAGGACGCTGACGGTACGGCGTACCTCCCGATGTTCCGCCAGCCGGTCCTGGTCTTCGAGGGGACGAAGGAGGTGCTGAGGGCGGCCCACACCCGGGCGCTGGCGCGGGCGCTGCCCCGCGCCCTGTTCACGTCCGACCTCTTCACCACGGGCAACGACCGCGACAACCGCGCGGCCGTACGGGCCGTGGGCGCGGGGGAGCTGGACCTGGTGGGGCTCGCGGTGTACGGGCCGCGCAATGGGGTGGACAAGGTGGTGAAGGGGGCGCGGATGCACCCGTAGCCGGCTTGGGCCGAGCCGCGTGCGCCGGTCTCTTCGGCCGACGCGACCGGGCGGGGGTTCCGCCTCGGGGCTGCTGGGGGTCTGTCCGGCCGCCGGCGCAGGGCTGCCTCCCGCGTCCGTCGGATGCCCTCGGCCGCCGGTCTCCGCCGGATGGCTTGGCGCCGGTCGTCGTCGGACGGCTTGGCGCCGGTCTGCGCCGGATGGCTTGTCGCTGGTCTCCGTCGGACGACTTGGCGCCGGTCTGCGCCGGATGGCTTGTCGCTGGTCTCCGTCGGACGGCTTGGCGCCGGTCTCCGCCGGGTGCCGCCGCCGGTCTTCGTCGGGTGCCGCTCCCCAGTCTCTGCGGGGTGCCTCGGCCTGTTGTGTCCGCGGGGTGCCTCGGCCGTTGTCTCCGTCGGCGGCCCTTGCGGGCCGCTTCTACGGGCCGTGCCCGCTGCCGGTCCTCCGGCGGGCCTCCCGACGCCGCTCAGGTGGCGTCCTCGGGCAGCCGCCTCTCGGACGGCCATCTCTCGGACGGCTCTCGGGCGGCCCCTCTCAGACGACCGTCCCTCCGGCGACGTGCTCTCCGTCGACCGGCTTCAGGTGGACCGGCCGGCCGCCGACGGGCTCTACGGCGCTGGACCCTCCGCCCAATGGCTCTCTGGCACCGGGCCCTCCGCCCACCGGTCGCCCGGCGACGGGCTTCCCGAAGCCAGACCCTCCGCCGACAGGCTCCCCGGCCCCGGGCTCCCGGACGGCAGGCACTCCGATGCCAGGCGCATCAACCGCAGGCACCGCGACCGCGCGCACCACGACCTCAGGCGCTACTACCGCAGGCACTACGACCTCAGGCGCCACCGCCTCCCGCTCCACCGCCTCCCGCACCTCACCAGGCAGGCCAACCTCAGCAACCTCAGGCACCCCAACGCCCGACACCCCGACGCGAGGCTCCCTGGTGGGGTGGGTCTCGGCGAGTTCCGCCTCCGCCCCCGGCAGCCGCCGCATCAACGCCCAGTACCCCACCCCCGCCACGGTCCCGATCACGGCGCACAGCCCCCACAGCCACCCGGCACCCCAGCGGTCGATGACGACACCGGACATCAGCGGCGCGACGAGCGCGGCCACGGACCAGGACGTCGTGTACATGCCCTGGTAGCGGCCGCGCCCCTGCGTGGGCGAGAGGCGGACCACGAGGCCGGTCTGGGTGGGCGCGTTGACGATCTCCGCCAGGGTCCAGACGCAGACGGTGAGGGCGAAGACCCCGATCGACCCGGCGAAGGCGGTGAGGCCGAAGCCGTACCCCGCGAGTACGGACGAGACGATGAGAAGCCGTCCGGGGTCTCGGTGCTCGATGACCCGGGTGACCGGGATCTGCAGGGCCACGATCAGCACTCCGTTGACGGCGATGGCGAGCCCGTAGTCGGCGGGAGTGAAACCGGCCGCACCCATCGCGACCGGCAGACCCACCGACCCCTGCTGGAAGATCAGTGCGACGAGGAACGAGAGCCCGACGACACCCATGAACCGGCCGTCGCGCAGCACGGTCCCCAGTCCGACGTCCTCTGCCCCGGCCTTCTCCGCCGCCGTCCGCTCGGGGCGGGACTCCGGCAGCTTCAGGAAGACGACGATCGCGCAGACCAGCGTCATCCCCGCCTCGGCCAGGAAACCGGCGCGGTAGCTGACCTCGGCGATGAACCCGGCGCCCATGGAGGAGACGGCGAAACCGAGGTTGATGGCCCAGTAGTTGAGGGAGAACGCCCGGACGCGGTCCTCCGGCCGGACGATGTCCGCCATCATCGCCTGGACGGCCGGGCGGGAGGCGTTGCTGGCCGCCCCGACGAGGAAGCCGACGGCGGCGATGGCCACGGGATCCTGGACGAAGCCGAGGAGCGCGACCGATCCGGCCGTGGATGCCTGGGCGACGAGCAGGGTGGGCCGCCGTCCGAGCCGGTCGGCCATGACGCCGCCGACGAGCGAGGAGACGACCCCGCCGAGCCCGTGCAGTGAGGCGACGAGGCCGGCGTAGGAGGCGGAGTACCCGCGGTCCAGCGTCAGGTAGAGCGCCATGAAGGTGGCGACGAACGCGCCCAGCCGGTTCACCAGCGTGCTGGTCCACAGCCACCAGAACTCCCGGGGCAGCCCGGAGACCGACTCCCGGACGGCACGCCTGACGGCGACGAGTGGCATGCGGATCCCCCACGGACGTAAGCGGCCAAGACAGCGGACACACCTTACGAACGTGCTCGGGGCAGGGCCACCGAATTACCCCGTCCCTCGACGGCCTGTCCGCCTGTCGGCCAGGTGGGTGGTGATTCCCGGCCGTGGATTACGCTCGGAGCCATGGCCGACGCACCGTACAAGCTGATTCTCCTCCGCCACGGCGAGAGCGAGTGGAACGAGAAGAACCTGTTCACCGGCTGGGTGGACGTCAACCTCACGCCGAAGGGAGAGAAGGAGGCGACGCGCGGCGGTGAGCTGCTGAAGGACGCCGGCCTGCTCCCGGACGTGCTCCACACCTCCCTCCAGAGGCGCGCCATCCGCACCGCGCAGCTGGCCCTGGAGTCCGCCGACCGCCACTGGATTCCGGTACACCGTTCGTGGCGCCTGAACGAGCGCCACTACGGTGCCCTCCAGGGCAAGGACAAGGCGCAGACGCTCGCCGAGTTCGGCGAGGACCAGTTCATGCTGTGGCGCCGCTCGTACGACACCCCGCCGCCCCCGCTCGCGGACGACTCGGAGTTCTCCCAGGCCTCGGACGCGCGCTACGCGACCATCCCGCCGGAGCTCCGCCCCCGCACGGAGTGCCTGAAGGACGTCGTGGTCCGCATGCTTCCGTACTGGTACGACGGCATCGTCCCCGACCTCCTCGCGGGCCGCACGGTCCTCGTCGCCGCTCACGGCAACTCCCTGCGCGCCCTGGTCAAGCACCTCGACGGCGTCTCGGACGCCGACATCGCGGGCCTCAACATCCCCACCGGCATCCCGCTCTCCTACGAACTGGACGCCGACTTCAAGCCCCTCAACCCCGGCGGCACCTACCTCGACCCGGACGCCGCGGCGGCGGCGATCGAGGCGGTCAAGAATCAGGGCAAGAAGAAGTAAGCAGCGCCGAACAAGCCCCCTACCTGCGAGTTCTCCGCCGGTAGGGGGCTTCTTGGTGGGGCTGGGCCGTCTGTGGGCCGTCAGGTGCGGGACGGCTCGGGCCGGGCCGTGTCGAAGACGGCGGCCACGGCCTTGCGCGTGCGCTTCTGGCTGGACGGCGTGGGATGCGCGTACACGCGGAGGGTCAGACCGGGGTCGGAGTGACCCAGGTACTCGGCGAGAGCCTTGATGTTCTCTCCGGCGTCCAGGAGGACCGAGGCGTAGAAGTGGCGGAGCGCGTGCATGCCGTTCTCGCGGGACTCGGCGTAGGAATCGCCCGGCCACCGAGGGCGGCTACGCGGTCACCGCGGAACTGTTCACCGGCCCCCGACCGGGAGACCACCTGTGCTGAAGGACGAAGTTCGCCGGGGCGACTGGTGCGAGTGCTGGACCGAAGACCTCACCGACGAGGGCCCGTTGATACTCCGAGCATCCTTCGACGCCTACACGGCACCCCAGGCCGACAGTTGGGCAGCCGTCGCACTGCGCACCATCTCACCGGCCCGCGATGCGTACCGTCGGCGCCCTGTTCACTTTCACTGTCGCTCGGCACGGAGCATGGCGGTGAGTGAGGCGGCCGGATCGGTCTCCCCCCGCGTCCCTCGGGCCCAGCCCGGCCCGCTGGGGGTGGTGGGAGGCTGCGACGCCTGCTCCCAGTCGAGGATCACGGTCCGCTCGGCGACCGCCCACCGGCCGTCCCGGCGCTCGAAACGGTCGAAGTAGCGCAGACCCTGCAGAACGGCGTCGTCGGGCGCGGACGACTTCAACTTCAGCCGGTAGATGCAGTACGTCTCCACATGGGCGACGTCCTCGCCCTCGAAGACGAAGAGGCTCTGCCCGAGCTGGTGCGAAGTGCTCTCCACCTTCGGGCCGAGGAGGGTGAAGAAGTCGATCAGACCGTCGATGCCGCCCTTGTAGCTGGCGTGGTCGTCGTATGCGTCGGGGTGGTACGTGCTTCGGACCAGTTCGGAGTCCTGGCGGTCGCATCCGTGGGCGTAGCGGGCGAGTACGTCCAGGATCTCCGCGCGGGCGAGCAGTTCGTCGGCCTTCATGACAGGCTCCTTCGCAGGATGCGCCGGACGTGGTGGACGCCTACTCGGTCCGGACGTCAAGGTGTCGGTCAGCCCGGACAGTGGCGGGGTCACCCCTGCGACCTGCTGAAACGCTCATCTCCATCGCACTTGTGGGAGCGTAACAGCAGGATGGAGCAGCGTCCACGTACATGTCAAAGAGTCGAATTTCGCCTCTGCGGCAGGTCAAGTGCCCAGGCCCAGGTTCAATTACGCATCGACCCGGCGTTCCACGGCGTCGTGCCCATAGCGTGCCCGAAAGAGCGGAAAACCACGGTCGTGGCTGGCTGTCGTCGGCTGAGGTTCGGACGGGTATATCGAGGGTGCCGGCCGTCAAGCGAGTGCGGCAGAGTTGGGCCGTCGTGGTCCGTCCGAGGATCAGGGGACTCACACCGGTCCTTCGCCGGTCGACCGTGCGAGGTCTGGCGGCAAGCACCATCTGATCACCTGACCGCCACGGAACACCTCTCGTCGTGTCGCTGACCAGGTGGGTCGTCGAGCGAACGTTCACCTGGCTTCACCAGCTCAAACGCTGGCGGATCCGCTACGAGACACGAGCCGACCTCCACCTCGGACTGCTCCGACTCGCCTGCAGCATCATCTGTTTGAGGCGGCTCCGAACCTCATTCCGAAATGATCAGTTAGCCCCAGTCCTGCATCTGCTGGAGCAGGTCGGCGTCGCCCTCCATCCGCAGCGAGTCGGCCGGGATGCGCATGTACATGAGCAGGGCCAGCTCGCTCGCCGTGCCGTAGATGGCGGCGGTGGGCTTGCTCTCGGCGGCCTCCGCCGCGGTGAGGCGGGTGAAGCGGGAGCCGGCGGTGTCCACCGTCTGGCGCCAAGAGCCGGACTCGGCTGCGTGGTAGTCCATGGTGGCGGGCTCGCCCGGCCACGGGACCGTGACGGTGCAGACGGTGGCGAGGAACTCCTCGATGGCGTCGACCGCCTCGGCCGTCGGCAACTCCTGCGGGGTACCGGAGGCCAGCTGGGCATCGTAGGTGTGGATCAGGGACTCCGGGACGCGGCGGCGAGCCACGGCGGCGGCCCTGTGCGGCGAGGCCAGCGGCTCCCACCAGGCCCAGCAGCCCCGGTCCGGGCCGGCCTCGCGCAGAGCAGCAAGCAGCTGCTCCGTCGAGTCGGCCAGCCAGGCTAGGAGAGCCTCGCGCTCCCTGGGCGCCGCCAGCCCGTCCTTGCTCGGCCGCTCGTCTCCCGGCGCGGTGTTCAGCACGATGTAGGCCCAGAACCGGTCCCCCTCACTGAGGTGGTTCGCCAGGTCGTACAGCGTCCAGCCCGGGCAGGACGGGATGTCGGCGTCGAGGCTGGGGACCGCTGCGACGGCGGCGCGGAACGCGGCGGACCGCTCGTCAATCATCCGCAGCAGGGTGGGGAAGCAGGGATGCTCAGTCACGCAGACCTTGTATCACCCGGGCCGGGACTCGCACACTCGATTAATACCGGTCGGCAGTAGGTGTGCCGGGAGTGCCCAGCAGAGCTACGGATCAGGCTGATCTGGCAACGCAAGTGCTCCCGGTGGCATCCGCCCTTGCTGGAGTCACGCTGACCCTCGTGGGCAACGCGTACTTGGAGCGAGGCAAGTGGCAGCGGACCCGGCATACCGATCAAGAGGCTCGGTCACTTCAGGCGTACGCCGATCTCCTGCAGGCGGTCACGGACATCGCACGTACTCTCCGGCAGACGGCCGAGCAGTTCGGCGAGGGCCACAGCGTCGAGATGCAAGAGGTTGTCACAGCGATAGACAGCCACATAGCCCAAGTGCGACGGCACGGCACGATGGTCCGCCTCGTAGGGCCGCGTAGCGCCTTCGGCCCGGTGAAGTCGTTGGAAGATCAGATCGCCCCTCTCTACCGGCTGCTTGTTGCGGTCGAACGCTCAGGTGATGGCACGCTCCTGGTGGAACCAGCCCGGCAGTTGATGCGGATCCGAGACGAGATCACCGATCACTTGCGAAGGGCCAGCGGTCTCTCCTGATGGAAGCTCCGGTAGCCATGAGGGCACAACAACAAAGCTCCATGCCCCATCCGTGCCCGATCGTGCGGGAAGCCGCGGGAATGCGGTGGGTGTGGGAATTGCACCACGGAGACCTGCGCCACGACGGATTTCAAGATGGTCGACGGCTTGACTCGGCCATGGAATGACGACCAACGACGACCATCCGGCGTACGAGCCCGCCGCCCCTGCCCAGTAACCCCGCACGCACAAGCCCCCGCCCGCGCACACGGCACAGGCAGGGGCCGTTCTGATCGGCCGGGGCCCGCAGGGGCCCCGTCAGACCTCAGCTCAGCTCGGCTCGGCTCGCGCCTCCGCACGAAGGCGCTCGGGCGGAACGTGGTCGGGTGGGTGTCGCGGCCGCAGAGTCTGTCCAGCCGTGCCGCCGTCCCGTCGATCTGGTCGTCCGACGCGCGGAGGCGGCGGAGATGCGTGTGCCATTCCGATGCGTCCTGCGTTTCGAACAGCACCTCCCACCGGCCCGAGTCCGAGGCGAAGCGCGCCGCGGTGCGCCGGGCCTCGGCCTGTTGTCGTCGTCTCCTTCTGCGCTGTCCGGGCATCGGCCCAGCTTCATCGGCATCCGCCGTCGGGGCAGGGTCACGGGGCCCCGACGCCGGATGTCACGCGGCGCCCGTGACGTCCGGTGCGACGAAGCGGCGGTGCAGGGGGCTCAGAGTCGTTTCCGGGGTGCCCGTGAGGCCGGCCTTCTGGATCGCGGGGGCGAGGCGTTCGGCGAAGAACGTCTCGAACGCCTCCTGGGATTCCCAGACGTCGGTGACATGAAGGCCCCGGTCGTCGAACCAGGCCACGTGCAGGTGGCCGCCGGCCGCCGGGACCTCCTCCCAGTCCACCGCGTCCCGCACCACGTCGTACTGCTCCGGAGTCACGTCCGCCCAGAGCATGGACATCACCACAGCCATCGCATCCCCCTTGCTCGCACCGCAACCGTGTGCGCACCGCAATCGGTGGGCAAGTGGATGGTTCCATCCCGCGAGGTCCGCCGGACAGGGCGTGCGGAGGCGTACCGGCGCCAGGCGAGGGCCCCGCGCGCTCAGACCGCCAGGGGCACCGGGTGGATCTCGTCCGCCATGTGGCCGGCGCGTTCGTGGATGCGCTGCACGGCCTCGGCGGAGGGTGCCTCGGAGAGGCAGTACACCGTGCCGGACTCGGGGTCGGCCCAGGCGCGTTCGAAGTGGACCTGCTCGTCCTTCTCTATGGCCAGGTCGGCGTTGTGCGCCTCGCGCAGCTGGTCCGCCGTGATGCCCTTCATGTTGTGGTGGACGTCCATGAACTTGCTCATGGCCGCACCTCCCTCTTCCTGGTCGGCCTCTGCTTCGGTCCTCCCTACATGCTGCGCCCGTACGTCCACGGGTGCGACCCCTCGCCGGCCGCGCCGGGGTCCGAGGGAAGAGGAGGGGCCGTCGCCACGGGCGGCCGCGGCCCCTCCTCCCGCCTACGGGCGACAGCGGCCCGTGCCGGTCAGCCGCACTGGCACGGGTTGCCGGACTGGCAGCCGCAGCCGCAGCCGGAGCCGCAGCCGCAGGCGCCGACGAGGGGCAGAATCCTGATGTCCGCGGGCTGATGGGTGTCCCGTACCTGTGTCGGGTCCGGAGTGCTGGGGCTGGCGGGTGATGGGGAGTCGGCCATGGTCCCTCCTCGGAGGTAGCTGAGGCAGCTGGGGCGGCAGGGCGGCCGCCGGCGGTCGGCCGACCGGGCCCGCGCAGGGCATCGATGGTCCGAGCCCCGCCCGCGTCCTGCCCGTACCCATTGTTGGTCCCATTGCAGGGCCTTGTGGCCGGGCGCATCAACGGCGCACGGAGGCGCCCGCACGCCCCACAGGGCGGGCGGGCGCCGGGGGCTCCGCAACGGGAGCCCCACGCTCCCCTCTCGCGAGGAGGGACTACGCCCCCTCGACCGGACTAGGCCCCCTCGACCCCCGTGACCGGCTGGATGTCCGCCTGCAGCTCGTCCGCGTGCTCACCCGTGACCAGGTACACCACGCGCTTGGCGACGGACACGGCGTGGTCGGCGAAGCGCTCGTAGTAGCGGCCGAGGAGGGTGACGTCGACGGCGGTCTCGATGCCGTGCTTCCAGCGGTCGTCCATGAGGTGCTGGAAGAGGGTGCGGTGCAGGAGGTCCATCGCGTCGTCGTCGCTCTCCAGCTGGAGCGCGAGGTCGACGTCCTTGGTGATGATGACCTCGGCGGCCTTCGCCATCAGGCGCTGGGCGAGCTGGCCCATCTCCAGGATCGTCGCGTGCAGGTCACGCGGGACCGTGTTCTCGGGGAAGCGGAGCCGGGTCAGCTTGGCCACGTGCTGGGCGAGGTCGCCGGAGCGCTCCAGGTCCGCCGACATGCGCAGCGACGTCACGACGATCCGCAGATCCGTCGCCACCGGCTGCTGCCTGGCCAGCAGGGCTATCGCGCGGGCCTCCAGGTCGTGCTGGAGGTCGTCGACCTTCTTGTCCGCCTCGATCACGCTCTCGGCCAGCTTCAGGTCGGCGTCGAGCATCGCCGTCGTGGCGCGACCGATCGCCGAACCGACCAGTCGGGCCATCTCGACCAGGCCCTCACCGATCGAGTCAAGTTCCTCGTGGTACGCGTCCCGCATCAGGGTGTCCCTCTCTTACGTACGTCAGCTCGTGGGTTACCAGAAAAGCCGTTCCGGAGACCGTTGCGCCAGGCCAGGAAGGCCGAACGACCCATATGAACGGCGACGGCGAAACGGTGACCGGGGGCCCGGACGAACCCCACGCTCCCACGTTCAGGCCCGTACGCGTCCGTTTCGGCCATCCCAAATGAACCAATACTGGCTCCAAGGTGAACTCTGGGCGACGAGTGTTCGAGGTCGCCCTCCGATCGCTGTGGGGATGTCCGACCTCGTGCCTAACCTGGATGCATGGACGTGAACGCGGCGGTCGCCGCAGCGGCAGCGATCGCCGGAGTACTCACCGGCGTCATCGCCATGCTGGCGTTCCGTGTCAGCGAACGCGAGCAGAAGCGTCCCACCAGGACCTCCCTGCACACGGACCCGGTGCTCCCGCCCGGTGTGGACACCGTGCTCTCCGTGCTCCGCTCCTCCGCCGTCGTGCTCGACGAGGCCGACGCCGTCGTCAAGGCCAGCTCCGCCGCGTACGCCCTCGGGCTCGTGCGGGGCGGCAAGCTCTCCATCGAGCCGATGCTCAAGATGGCGCGCGACACCCGCCGGGACGGCGAGATACGACAGGTCGAGCTGGACCTGCCCCGGCGCGGCACGGGACGCGGGGAGGCGCTCGCCGTCTCCGCGCGCGTCGCGCCGCTCGGCTCCCGGCTGGTGCTGCTCCTGGTCGAGGACCTCACCGAGGCCCGCCGGATCGAGGCCGTGCGGCGGGACTTCGTCGCCAACGTCAGCCACGAGCTGAAGACGCCGGTGGGCGCGCTGTCGCTGCTGAGCGAGGCCGTCATGGGCGCGTCGGACGACCCCGAGGCGGTGGAGCGGTTCGCCGGGCGCATGCAGATCGAGGCCACCCGGCTCACCAACCTCGTCCAGGAACTCATCGACCTCTCCCGGGTGCAGAACGACGACCCGCTGGAGGACGCCGAACCCGTCCGGGTGGACGAGCTGGTCGCCGAGGCCGTCGACCGCTGCCGCCACCAGGCGGGCACCAAGCAGATCACGATGGCCGCCGGCGGCACCGCCGAGCTGCGCGTGTGGGGCAACCGCGGGCAGCTCGCCGCCGCCCTCGGCAACCTCGTCGAGAACGCCGTCAACTACTCCCCGGCCCGCACCCGCGTCGGCATAGCCGCACGCCAGGTGTCCGCGCCCGGCGGGGACCATGTCGAGATCGCCGTGACCGACCAGGGCATCGGCATCTCGGACAAGGACAAGGAGCGCATCTTCGAGCGCTTCTACCGCGTGGACCCGGCCCGCTCCCGCCAGACCGGCGGCACGGGTCTCGGTCTCGCGATCGTCAAGCACGTGGCCGCCTCGCACGGCGGGGAAGTCACGGTGTGGAGCTCGGAGGGACAGGGCTCCACGTTCACCCTCAAGCTGCCGGAGGCGGGCGCGTCCCGTGTCCGTGCGGACCGGCACCCCGACCTCGACGACGAGGACGGACAGCCTCACACCGCCCCATCCCCGTACGGACCGTACGCATCGCATCCCGCCCCGGAGGTCCTTCCGTGACCCGAGTGCTCGTCGTCGAGGACGAGGAGTCCTTTTCCGACGCCCTGTCCTACATGCTCCGCAAAGAGGGCTTCGAGGTCGCCATCGCGACCACCGGACCCGACGGCCTCGACGAGTTCGAGCGCAACGGAGCCGACCTCGTCCTGCTCGACCTGATGCTGCCCGGGCTGCCGGGCACCGAGGTCTGCCGTCAGCTGCGCGGCCGCTCCAACGTCCCGGTGATCATGGTGACCGCCAAGGACAGCGAGATCGACAAGGTCGTGGGCCTGGAAATAGGAGCCGATGACTATGTCACCAAGCCCTTCTCCTCCCGCGAGCTCGTCGCCCGTATCCGGGCCGTACTGCGCCGCCGCGGCGAGCCCGAAGAAGTCACCCCGGCCGCGCTGGAGGCCGGTCCCGTCCGGATGGACGTCGACCGTCACGTGGTCACTGTCTCGGGCTCCAAGGTCGACCTCCCCCTCAAGGAGTTCGACCTGCTCGAGATGCTGCTGCGCAACGCGGGCCGTGTCCTGACCCGTATGCAGCTCATCGACCGGGTCTGGGGCGCCGACTACGTCGGCGACACCAAGACCCTCGACGTCCACGTCAAGCGCCTCAGAGCCAAGATCGAACCGGACCCGGGCGCGCCGCGGTACCTGGTGACGGTGCGGGGGCTGGGATACAAGTTCGAGCCGTAGGCCGACGTGACCGAACGCCGAAGGGCGGCACCCCCCGCGGGGGGTGCCGCCCTTCGGCGTGGGTGCGCGGCTCAGTGGCCGCCGGTCTCCTCGGAGGACGAGGTGGACGGGGAGGCCGTGGAGCCGGCGGCGGCGCCCTCCTCGGCGGCGGACTCGCCGTCGGCGGGGGAGCTCGAGACGGTCGCGGACGGGGAGCCGGAGGTCTTCTCGGACGGGGACGCGCTGGCGGGCGGGGCCTCGGGGATGTCGCTCGGGCCCCACTTCTCGAAGTAGTGCTCGGCGGGGATCACGAAGGCGCGCAGGCCGACCTCGCCGGTCTCGCTGAAGGAGAAGGTGACCTTCTGGGCGTTGCCGTCCTGAACGGCTTCGGTGAGGTCCGTCAGGACCGCGGAGGCGTTGTTCTCGCCGCCCAGGATGACGGAGCCGCCGGCCGGGACGACGATCCTGCCGCCCTTGCCCTCGCCCTTGGCGGGGGTCAGCTCGGCGGTGCCGGCGCCCTCGACGGTGACGGATTCCAGGGTCTGGTCGGTCGTGGCACCGTTGAAGACGGTCGCGGAGACCACGGCGGGACCCTTGGTCTCGGTGCCGGGCTGGGTGACCACGATCGCATTCTGGATCTTGATGTCGCCGACGCTGGTGGCCGCGTTGTCCGGCTTGACTTCCAGCGTCTGGGCGTTGTTGCCGGCGGCGCACGCGGCGAGTGAGGCGATCGAGAACGCGATGGCGGCGGCGGCGAGGGCGCCGCGTCGAAGGCTGCTGCTCACGGCGGCGGCAACTCCTAGAACGTGGGCGGTACGTGGTCTGTAGCGGCCTTAGGTTACCGAGCCGTCCCTCCGCCGCCGCACCCGACCCTCCCCAAGTCCCCGACAAGTCACCGGAAGCAATGGGCGGCCGTCTCCGGCACCTCTGTCCGGCATTCACAAAACCCCCTCGGACTTCCCCGGGGCCGTGCCGCGGATTTCCGCCGGGGAATGCCGGCCGGTACGGAAAATCGATCAGCCGTCAGAACAGCGGCCGGACGCCGGGCAGAACACGCGCGGGAACCGCCCTCGAAACGTCACCGGAACGGCTTCAGAACACGATCCGGTAACGGCGGAACGGAGGGGGTTGATCGAACTCCTTGATCAATTCCGGATTCGTCTCGTACCCGACTCCGCTCATCGAACGGAGTAGCGTAAGTCGCACACATGGGGCCGGACAAAGCGGGACGTTCGGGCGCTCGTGCGGCCCTCCGGATGCGTGTAACGTACGCGTTTCCTTCCGCCCGGAGAGCGGCTCCGACCTGCGGATACCCTCTTCCGTTCGGCCCTCGCAGCACGTTCCTGTTGCAGTTGTCAAGCCCCGAGATGCGCCCTGACCTGCGAAAACGCCATTCAGAACACGCCGTTTCCGTGTTACCCTGGATAGCCACGGAAGGGGTACCTGTCACATGACGTTCAAGGTTGGCGACACCGTGGTCTATCCCCATCACGGGGCCGCGCTGATTGAGGCCATCGAAACTCGCCAGATCAAAGGCGTGGACAAGACCTACTTGGTGCTCAAGGTCGCTCAGGGCGACCTGACGGTGCGTGTGCCGGCGGACAATGCGGAGTTCGTCGGTGTACGTGATGTGGTCGGTCAAGACGGCCTGGACCGGGTCTTCGAGGTGCTGCGCGCACCGTATGCCGAGGAGCCCACGAACTGGTCGCGTCGCTACAAGGCAAATCTGGAGAAGCTCGCCTCCGGCGATGTCATCAAGGTCGCGGAAGTCGTGCGTGACCTGTGGCGTCGCGAGCGGGAGCGCGGACTCTCCGCCGGCGAGAAGCGGATGCTCGCCAAGGCCCGCCAGATCCTGGTGAGCGAGCTCGCCCTCGCGGAGAACACGAACGAGGACAAGGCCGAGGCCCTGCTCGACGAGGTTCTCGCGTCCTGAACTGACGCCTGAGGCAGGCAGCCAGCCCGCTCAGCCGTTCAGCGCAGCACATCGAAATGCCGCGGTGCCCGATGACGTACGTAATGTCGCCGGGCGCTGCGGCATGTTCGTGCCCGGATGCCGAACGCCTGAAGGGGAACCCCGATACTCGGCGATACTTGGCGTGCCCCGGTGCTCCTGCGAGTTCGGAATGCCCGTACCTGTCGTACGCGTACTCCTGGCTCGTACTTGGCGTGCCGGGCCCGGGCAGCTGGCTCGACCAGATGTCACGGAAGGGTCCGGTCAAGGTGTCGCGCCCGGCACGCTGTGGCCATACCCACGTAGGCCGAGCACACAAACCTGACAGGAACCGATGTCTGACGATTCGCGCCCTTCGCCTTCCGCAGCCGGGGCGGCACCCCGTACGGCACCCCGCACGGCGGCCGTGATTCCGGCGGCGGGCCGGGGCGTACGCCTCGGCCCGGGCGCCCCCAAGGCGCTGCGCGCGCTGAACGGCACCCCGATGCTGATCCACGCGGTACGGGCCATGGCGGCCTCCCGCGCGGTCTCCCTGGTGATCGTCGTGGCGCCGCCCGACGGCGCCCCCGAGGTCAAGACCCTGCTCGACGCGCACGCCCTGCCCGAGCGGACCGACTTCCTCGTCGTCCCCGGCGGAGAGTCGCGCCAGGAGTCGGTCAGGCTCGGGCTCGACGCACTGCCCCCCGGCTACGACGTCGTCCTCGTCCACGACGCGGCCCGTCCGCTCGTGCCGGTGGACACCGTCGACGCGGTCATCGAGGCCGTACGGGACGGGGCAGTCGCCGTGGTGCCCGCGCTGCCGCTCGCCGACACCGTCAAGGAGGTCGGGCCGGCGGACACGCCGGGTGAGCCGGAGCCGGTCGTCGCCACGCCCGAGCGCGCGCGGCTGCGGGCCGTGCAGACGCCCCAGGGGTTCGACCGGGAGACGCTGCTGCGGGCGCACGAGACGGTCACCGGGGAGGTGACCGACGACGCGAGCATGGTCGAGCGACTCGGGCTCGGCGTCGTGGTCGTGCCCGGGCACGAGGAGGCGTTCAAGGTGACGCGGCCGCTGGACCTGGTGCTCGCGGAGGCGGTTCTGGCGCGCAGGAGGCTGAACGATGGGTTCTGAGAACGTCGGGGCAGCGGCGCCGGTGTCGCTGCCCAGTTCCCTGGTGCTGCCGCAGGTCGGGATCGGTACCGACATCCACGCCTTCGAGGAGGGGCGGGAGCTGTGGTGCGCCGGGCTGAAATGGGAGGGCCAGGGGCCGGGTCTCGCCGGGCACTCCGACGCGGACGTCGTGGCGCACGCCGCGTGCAACGCGCTGTTCTCCGCGGCCGGGATGGGCGATCTCGGGCAGCACTTCGGGACGGGCCGGCCGGAGTGGTCGGGGGCGTCCGGGGTGACGCTGCTCGCGGAGGCGGCGCGGATCGTACGGGCCGGGGGGTTCGTCATCGGGAACGTGGCCGTGCAGGTGGTCGGGGACCGGCCGAAGATCGGGAAGCGGCGGGACGAGGCGCAGAAGGTGTTGTCGGAGGTGGTGGGGGCGCCGGTGTCGGTGTCCGGGGCGACTACGGACGGGTTGGGGTTCCCCGGGCGGGGTGAGGGGCTGATGGCGGTGGCCACGGCGCTTGTCGTGCGGGTGGGGTGAGCCTCGGGTTTCGCCCCCGCCGCCCCTACCCGTCCCGTCCTCAAGGGGCTGCGCCCCTTTGACCCCCCTCGCGCTTCGCGTGGGGTGGGTACGTGTCGGGCCGGTGGGGGTTCTCGCGCAGTTCCCCGCGCCCCTGTTCGGGCCTGCGGCCCATCAAGGGCGTGGGGGCCGGCGCGCATACGTCACGAATCTGCCGTCCTCGGGGTGAAGGGCTCGGGGCACGGCTGGTGGGCCACTACGCTTGGGGGCGTGACTATTCGCCTGTACGACACCAGCGCCCGGCAGATCCGTGACTTCGCCCCGCTCACGCCGGGTTGTGTCTCGATCTACCTGTGTGGCGCCACGGTGCAGGCGGCCCCGCACATCGGACACATCCGGTCGGGGCTCAACTTCGACATCATGCGCCGGTGGTTCGAGTACCGCGGGTACGACGTGACGTTCGTCCGGAACGTCACGGACATCGACGACAAGATCATCGTGAAGGCGGCCGACCAGGGCCGCCCGTGGTGGTCGATCGGGTACGAGAACGAGCGCGCGTTCAACGACGGGTACGGCGTGCTCGGTTGCCTGCCGCCGACCTACGAGCCGCGGGCCACCGGGCACGTGACCGAGATGGTCGAGATGATGCGCGGCCTGATCGAGCGCGGTCACGCCTACGAGGCCGACGGGAACGTCTACTTCGACGTGCGGTCGTTCCCCGGGTATCTGCAGCTGTCCAACCAGGAGCTCGACAACCTCCTCCAGCCCTCCGGCGAGGGCGAGACCGGCAAGCGCGACCCCCGTGACTTCGCCATGTGGAAGTCGGCGAAGCCGGGGGAGCCCACCTGGGAGACGCCCTGGGGGCGGGGGCGGCCGGGCTGGCACCTGGAGTGCTCGGCCATGGCGCACAAGTACCTGGGCACCGCGTTCGACATCCACGGCGGCGGCCTCGACCTGATCTTCCCGCACCACGAGAACGAGATCGCGCAGGCCAAGGCCTTCGGCGACGACTTCGCCACGTACTGGGTGCACAACGCCTGGGTCACCATGAGCGGCGAGAAGATGTCCAAGTCGCTGGGGAACAGCGTCCTCGTCTCCGAGATGGTCAAGCACTGGCGGCCCATCGTGCTCCGGTACTACCTGGGCACCCCGCACTACCGCTCGATGATCGAGTACAGCGAGGCCGCCCTGCGCGAGGCGGAGTCGGCGTTCGCCCGGATCGAGGGGTTCGTCCAGCGGGTCATCGAGAAGGCCGGCGGGGTCGTGGAGCCCGCGGCCGAGGTGCCGCCGGCGTTCGCCGAGGCGATGGACGACGACCTGGGGGTGCCGCAGGCGCTCGCCGTCGTGCACACCACGGTCCGGCAGGGCAACAGCGCGCTGGCCGCCGACGACAAGGAAGAGGCCGTGGCCCGGCTCGCCGAGGTGCGGGCCATGCTCGGCGTGCTGGGCCTCGACCCGCTCGACGCCCACTGGGCCGGCGCCGAGGGCGACCGCGGCGAGGACCTCCACGGGGTCGTCGACACGCTCGTCGGGCTCGTGCTCCAGCAGCGCGAGGCGGCCCGCGCCCGCAAGGACTGGGCGACCGCGGACGCCATCCGCGACCAGCTCAACCAGTCGGGTCTGGCCATCGAGGACGGCCCCGACGGCCCGCGCTGGACCCTCGGCCCGCGCTGAGCAGGACTCCGGTCACCTTGATCGATTGTGCCGCCCGGGCCTCCGGGCGGCACACTGCATTACGTACACACGACGACGTACGCCCGACGCGTACGCACACACGCTTCAGAGACGGGTAGGTCATGGCCGCTAACAACCGCCGCATGTCCGGCAAGAAGGGCGCGCAGGTCGGCAGTGGCGGCCAGCGGCGCAAGGGTCTCGAGGGCAAGGGCCCGACGCCGCCCGCCGAGATGCGCAAGAAGCACAAGGCCAACCGCATCGCCAACGCCAAGGCGAAGCAGGCCGCACGCCGTCCCGCGCCGCGTGGCCGGGGCGGCAAGGGCACGTCCGAGATGGTCGTCGGGCGCAACCCCGTCGTCGAGGCGCTGCGCGAGGGCGTGCCCGCCTCGACGCTGTACGTCCAGCAGTTCATCGACAACGACGAGCGGGTGCGTGAGGCGCTGCAGCTCGCGGCCGAGCGCGGCGGCATCAACCTCATGGAGGCGCCGCGGCCCGAGCTGGACCGCATGACCAACGGGCTGAACCACCAGGGGCTCGTCCTCCAGGTCCCGCCGTACGAGTACGCGCACCCCGAGGACCTGGCGAACGCCGCGTACGACGAGGGTGAGGACCCGCTGATCGTCGCCCTCGACGGGGTGACCGACCCGCGGAACCTCGGTGCCGTGGTCCGGTCCGTCTCCGCGTTCGGCGGCCACGGTGTCCTCGTCCCCGAGCGGCGTGCGGCCGGGATGACCGCCGGTGCGTGGAAGACGTCCGCCGGCACGGCCGCCCGTACGCCCGTCGCCCGCTGCACCAACCTGACGCGCGCGCTGGAGGCGTACAAGAAGGCCGGTGTCGTGGTGGTCGGACTCGCCGCCGACGGGGAGTCCGAGATCGGTGAGCTGGAGGCCCTCGGCGGCCCGGTCGTCATCGTCGTCGGCAGCGAGGGCAAGGGCCTGTCCCGCCTCGTGGGCGAGACGTGCGACTACCGGGTGCGGATCCCCATGCCGGGCGGGGCCGAGTCGTTGAACGCCGGTGTCGCGGCGGGAGTCGTGCTGTACGAGGCGGCCCGTCGTCGGGCGTAGTTCCGTCGGTGTGACGGGTGGGCGACCGGGCCCCAACTGGGGTTTCCGGGAACGCCGGATCACCTTGACGGGGTCCGGACAGATCAGGGCGGTCAAAGCAGTGTCCTAACGACACGTCACTCGGTTAGATGAGTGTGGACACCAGAACACCCCGCACACCCACGGGGGACCGTTCGTCGGGATTCGAATCGGGATTCGACGACGCTCCCGCGCTGAGCATGGTGAAGGTGCCGAGCGATCCGGCGCAGGTCATCGTCAACCACGCGAGTTTCCGCGTGCAGTTGGGCGCCTCCACGCGGGCGTCCCCGCGCATCGCACGGCACTTGAGCGTCGGCGCGGACACCGCGCGTATCCCGGCCGCGGGCGCGGCAGGGCGCTCCGGGGCGCCCGCCGCCGGGCGCCGGCGCGCGCCCGTCGTCTGGAGCGGGAGGTCCGCGCCGGACGACACCGGGGCCCACCGGCTCCTCCAGGCGGTACGCGGCGCGGGCGTCGGCCGCGGGGCTCCCGATCCGCTCGGCGACACCGGCTCGACCCAGGTCATCCCCCGCGTGGACGGGCCGCGCGGCGGCTACGCGGGCGGCGGGGGGCGCTACGGCGACGAGGACGGACGCTACGGCGCCGACCTGACCGTCGAGACCGTCGAGACGCCCATCGTGGGCAGCCAGCGCACGCACGGCGACCACACCGACGGCACCCGGCTGCTCCCCGCCATGCGGACCGTCGACAGCGCGTACGACGAACCGGAGTACGGCCAGGACGCCTACGCCGACGGGGAGTTCGCGGACTCCTACGACGACGGGGACGAGCGCGGCGGGCGCCGGACCGGCAACGAGCCCGTCCGGCACGCCTATTACCCCGGCCGCCGGATGAACCTCGGCGTGGTGCTGCTGCCGCTGCGCGTCTTCCTCGGCTTCATCTCCGTCTACGCCGGCATGGGCAAGCTCTGCGACCCGCACTACTTCGACGGCGGCAAGCGCGGCTCCATGGTGAAGTGGCTGAACACGCTGCACCCGTGGGAAGTCGCCGAGCCGCTGCGGCAGTTCGCCCTGGAACACCCGGTGGGCTCGGGGCTCGTCATCGCCTTCGCCCAGGTCATCGTGGGCGTGCTGACCGTGTTCGGACTCTGGCAGCGGGTCGCCGCCGGTGTCGGGGCGCTGCTGTCGGCCGCGCTGCTGGTCACCGTCAGCTGGAAGACCGTCCCCGTCTACGAGACGCCGGACATCATCTACCTCGCCGCCTGGTCCCCGCTGATCATCGCGGGTGCGCCGGTGTACTCGGTCGACGGGCGGCTCGCGGGCGGCGCCTGGCGCACGCTCGGGCCGCGCGCCGACATCTGGGAGCTGCGGCGCTACGTGCTGCGGCGCGGCGCACTCGTCGCCGCGATCGTCGTCGGGCTGACGCTGCTCGTGGGGTCCCTGTTCGGCGGGGCGGTGCGCGACGCCGACCGGATCGTCGTCCCCGGGCCCGGGGAGGCGCCGCGCAACGAACTGCCGGGATCGCCGCTGCCGGGTGAGCCGAGCGCACGCCGCGAGAAGAGCCCGTCCGCCTCCAACTCGCCCAGCGCGGGCGCGACGTCGGCGACGCCGTCGGAGGCGGCCACGACTCCCGGGGCCGCGCAGCCGTCCACGGGGGCGGTCACCGGGGGGCAGCCGAGTCAGACGCAGGGGACGGCGGGACAGGCGCCGCCGCAGCAGACCGCGCCGGCCCAGCAGGCGCCGAGCACCACCGCCGGTCCCAGCGCCAGCGGAGGCGCCTCCAGCGGTGCGACCGGGGGTGCCACCGGGTCCACCGGGGGGTCCGGCGGGGGTAGTTCCTCGGGCGGGCAGCCCGGGCTGGTGGGGGGCCTGCTGGGGTAGGTCCCGCCGGTTCCGGCGATGTGCGAGTGGGCCCCGCGCGATCTTCGCGCGGGGCCCACTGGCGTGTCCGGGGAGGAGATGAGGAAGGCGGCGGCCGTTCAGCGGCTCAGGGCCGCCAGTTCCTTGGCCGCCTCCGTGAGGTCCTTGGCCGTGTCGATGGCCCGCCAGTAGGCGCCCTGGGGGATGGGGAAGCCGGCCAGCCGGCGCTCCCGGGCCAGCCGCGGGAACGTGGTGCGCTCGTGGTCGCCGCGGACGGGGAGCAGGTCGGTGAACTCGGGGGAGAAGACGTAGACGCCCGCGTTGATCTCGTACGTCGTGGGCGGGGCCTCGATGAAGTCCGTCACGCGGCCGAAACCGTCCGTCTTCACGGCGCCCCAGGGGATGCGGGGGCGGGCGAGCGCGAGGGTGGCGAGGGCGTCGCGTTCGGCGTGGAAGTCCGCCATGTCGCGCAGCGAGAAACGGGTCCAGATGTCGCCGTTGGTGGCGTACCAGGTCTGGTCGGGGTGGGGCAGGTGGGAGGCGGCGTACTTGAGGCCGCCGCCCCGGCCCAGGGGTTCCGTCTCGACGACCGTGGTGACGCGGACCGGCAGGTCGGCCGAGTCCAGCCACTTCTGCAGGACGTCGGCGAGGTGGCCGCAGGAGACGACCACGTCGGTCACGCCCTCCTCGGCGAGCCAGGTGAGCTGATGGCCGATGATCGGGGTGCCCGTACCGGGGATCTCGACCATGGGCTTGGGCCGGTCGTCGGTGTACGGACGCAGCCGTGAGCCCTGGCCACCGGCGAGGACCACGGCTTGAACGGGGCGCGACGCGGCGTTCGGATCGGTCATGCCCGAACTGTACGTGGCGCCCCGTTCGCGGGAGCACGGCCCTGGGATCGGTGTACGGGGATGCCGGGCGCCGGGAGCGCCCGGAGATCCTGCGGGGCCTTGGAAAGCCTCTGGGAGCCTCTGAGAGCCCCTGGGGAGCCGCTGGATGCGTCTCCGCGGTCTCTACGGCGCTGCGGGGCCCTCAGCGGCGCGACGGGCGCTCATCGGCGCCGCGCTGCGCCGTCCTCAGCTGTACTGGGCGGCCACTCCCGTCGCGAAGGAGGTGTCGCAGACCGGGCGGGCGAAGGACTGGGCCCGGGTGGGGCCGTAGGCGCGGACCGCGGCGCGGCCGAGGGCGCGGGCGATGGAGGTGCAGTGCTTCGCCAGTGCCGGGCGGCCGTTCACCGCCTGCTGGAGGTGGGTGAGGGCGACGCCCGGGTTCTCCTCCTGGAGTTCGACGAGGAGCTTGTCGCGCAGCACCTCGTGCGGGGCACGGGTCTTGGCGCGCTGGGAGACCTCCGAGGCGGCGAGCATCGACTCCGCGGGCTCGGTGCCCGTCCAGTTGACCCGGGTGACCGCGAGGGTGCCGGAGAGGACCATGACGACGGGCAGGACCAGGGCCAGGGAGCGGCCGATCCGGCGGGCGGGACCGCGGCCGTGGCGCGTCCGTTGCGTGTGGGTGTGGGTGTGCTTCACGCGAGTGAGGGTAGCGCGGGGTAGTGATATGGCGACATTAGGTCACCGATACGGGGGATGTCGAAGCGCCGCCCTCCGGGTGGCGGGTTGACGCACACTGGTCGAAATCATCCTGTTTGTCGGGGTAGTTGACGGCAGCGAAAAAGGCCCCGCGGATGTTTGCGGGGCCTTCTTCGTCAACCTGGGTGATTTATCCCGGGCTGGAGGTTTCGCGCACGGTCACGGACGGGCCGTGCCCGGATCAGTCGGAGAGACGCTCGCCCGTGGAGGTCGAGAACACGTGGTTCTCGCCCGGACGCGGTACGACGTGCAGCGTCGCGCCCTTCTCGGGGACCTGGCGGCCGTTGACGCGGACCACGAGGTCCTTGGTCTCGCCGCCGACCTCGGCGGTGCCGTAGACGTAACCGTCGGCGCCGAGTTCCTCGACGACGTTGACGGTGACGGCGAGGCCGGCCGGGGCGTCCGCGGCGTCCTTGGACAGGGCGGAGGCGACGGAGCCGTCGTGCTCCACGACGTCGAAGTGCTCGGGGCGGACACCGACGGTGACGGTGGTGTCACCCTTGTCGGAGGCGGCCTTGAGGGCGTCACGGTTGACCGGGACGACGCTGTTGCCGAACTTCACACCGCCGTCGGTGATCGGGACCTCGACCAGGTTCATGGCCGGGGAGCCGATGAAGCCGGCGACGAAGAGGTTGGCCGGGCGGTCGTACATGTTGCGCGGGGTGTCGACCTGCTGGAGCAGACCGTCCTTGAGGACCGCCACGCGGTCGCCCATCGTCATGGCCTCGACCTGGTCGTGGGTGACGTAGACGGTGGTGATGCCGAGGCGGCGCTGCAGGGAGGCGATCTGCGTACGGGTCGAGACGCGGAGCTTGGCGTCGAGGTTCGACAGCGGCTCGTCCATGAGGAACACCTGGGGCTCACGCACGATGGCGCGGCCCATGGCGACACGCTGGCGCTGACCGCCGGAGAGGGCCTTCGGCTTGCGGTCCAGGTACTCGGTGAGGTCGAGGATCTTCGCGGCCTCCTCGACCTTCTGCCGGATCTCCGCCTTGTTGACGCCGGCGATCTTGAGCGCGAAGCCCATGTTGTCGGCGACGGTCATGTGCGGGTAGAGCGCGTAGTTCTGGAACACCATGGCGATGTCCCGGTCCTTCGGCGGCAGGTGCGTGACGTCGCGGTCACCGATGCGGATGGCGCCGCCGTTGACGTCCTCGAGCCCCGCGAGCATGCGGAGCGAGGTGGACTTGCCGCAACCGGACGGGCCGACCAGGACGAGGAACTCGCCGTCCTCGATCTCGATCTCGAGCCCGTCGACGGCGGGCTTGGTGGAACCCGGGTAGATGCGGGTCGCCTTGTCGAACGTAACTGTGGCCATGGGTCGTAGGCCCCCTTCACCGGCAGGAACGTGCCGGACGATCCGAGTAAAGGTGGTGATCCGCCGCGGACGGTTCCACGGTGGTGTAGTCCACGGCAGTGGACTGGGTCAGGACGGTACCTGTCGTTCACCTGGTCTGTCAGTACCCGGACCCCTGTGAACTTCGCGGAAATTTTCGACGAGCACACCCTGTGACGTGGGTACACTGCACGGGCGCCCCCGCGAGGGGCCCCGCCTCCTTAGCTCAGCTGGCCAGAGCAACGCACTTGTAATGCGTAGGTCGTCGGTTCGAATCCGACAGGGGGCTCTGTCGGAAACCCCGGGTCGGATTTGTCTGACCTGGGGTTTTTTCTGGTTCAGGTCGTGGGGGTCCAGCCGCCGTTGGCGTACCAGTACTGCGGCAGGCCCTTGGTGCTGCTGGTGCGGAACGGGGTGCCGTGGTCGTCGATGCGGGCGGTGCCGGTGCGGCCCTGGGAGGACCAGGCGAGTTCCAGGTACCAGCTGCAGTCGCAGTCGACGGTGCGGGCGTCGATCATCAGGACCTCGGGGTCCTTCGCGGAGACCCGGTAGGGCATGCGCCTGGCCGGGGTGCCCGTGCCGCCCTCGATGCCCTGGGCCGGGCGGGCGACCGGGCGGTCCTCGTCCAGGTCCACCGCGAACGTGCGGGGGTCGAGGTCGGCGCCGCAGCCCTGGCCCGTGAAGTAGACGGTGCCCTTCAGCGGGGCGGATCGTTCCACGACGCGGACGCGCAGGGCCTCCAGGACGACGGCCGTGTCCGTCCGGCCCTGCACGGTGATGTCCACGAGTGTCCGGCCGCCGTGCACCGCGCCCTGCGAACGCGCCCAGAGGGCGGCGTCCTGCGGGAGCGGGGGCGGCGGTACCTGCCGGGGTGCCTTGTCGATGACGTAGTCGTGGTCGCAACCGGTCCCCCAGAGCTGGGAGTTCACGGTCCAGGTGAGGGGTGGGGCTGTCGTCTCCGGGGTGGCCTTTCCGACCGAGGCGGGTGCGGGCGGTGTCGGGGAGCCGTGCCGCGGGTCCGCCGTCTTCGCGGTCGTCGGGGACGTCAGCGCGGACAGGCCGATCAGGGTGGCTGCCAGCGCGGTCACTACAGCCGCGGCGAGCGCTGCGCGGCCCCTGTACCAGGGCGTTCGCGGGGCGGGCACGGGCGCGGGAAGGGGAGGGAGGTCGGGGGGCTCGGTGGCGTCCGGGGCGGGCGGGGGCGCCGTCCGGGAGCGTCGGCGTGCCGCGACCGCCAGGATCCACCGCCGGTGCAGCTCGACGCGTTCGGCCGGGTCGGCCCCGCACAGCGCGGCGAACCGTTCCACGGCCGTGAAGCCGAGCGGTACGGCCTCCCCCGCGCAGTACCGGTGCAGTGTGGAGGCGTTGATGTGCAGGGGGCGGGCCAGGGCCGCGTAGCTGAGGTCCGTGCGCCCCTTCAGGTGTCGCAGCAGTGCCGCGAACTCCTCCACCTCGTCCTGGGACGGCACCCGGTCCTCCTGCCTCGCGTCCCGGGACGGCGTCCCGGGCACCCTTCATGAAGGTGACTCCTCATGAAGGTGACTCCTCATGAGGGGAGAGGACGGGAGGGCCCGGGGTGGTTCCCCCCTCGTCCTGGAGGCCGGTCAGCGCAGGCGGCGGGCGAGTTCCAGGTCCTCCGGGTCCAGGGGCCGGCCCTCCTCGATCTCCCAGAGGGCGTTCTGGAGGAGACGGGCGCGGGTCCAGGCGAGGGCGCGGTCGCGGTCCAGGGAGAGGACCTCGGTGATCGCGTCGAAGCGCCAGACGACATCGTCCGGGTCGAAGCGGTTGTTGAGGGCCGGCCAGAGGTCGAAGGCGGGGTCGCCGGCGAGGGGCTTGGGGTCGATGGCGAGCCAGCGGGCGCGGTCGGCGCCCAGGACGTTGTCGAAGTGCAGGTCCCAGTGGAGGAGGCGGTCGCCGGGTTCGGCCATGACCTCGCGGAGCGCCGCCGCGCAGTCGGCGATCAGACGGCGGTCGGACGTGTCCGGGATGCGGGCCAGCACCGGGGGCGTGCGGTCCAGCATGTCCGCCGCGATGTCGGCCAGGCGGCGCAGGGCCGGCGGGGCCGGGGTGGCGGTCAGACGGGCCAGGAGGCCGGCGATGACCAGGACGGCCGCGTGGGTGTCGGGCTCATGGGAGAGCATGCGGGCCGGGTCGAGGCGTTCGAGCAGCATGGTGCCCGTCGCGGGGTCGTGGTCCAGCAGCCGTACCGCCCCGTCGCCGTTCCAGACGCGCAGGGCGACCGGCTCGCCCTCGCTCTCGTCGTCGAGGATCTGCAGCTTGAGCACGGCCGGGGTGCCGTCGGCGGTGCGGACCACGGGCAGGACCAGGGCGCACATGCCGTGCATGGCCGGTCCGTCGGGGCGCAGCCCCCAGTGGTCCAGGAACCGGGTGGCCAGGCCCGGCAGGGCGGCGGCGAAGGACCGGCCCTTCTCCTGGAAGTACTTCTCCAGCGTGGCGGCCAGTTCCGCCGGTACCGGGACGGTGTCGGTCATGGGGGCGACCCTACGGGCGTACCGGCCCGGTACGCCTTCGATTTCCGGCCCGGCGGCGGCTCGTGGGCCACGGAATCCGTAGGAGACAGGGCCCCTCGGCAGGGGTTAGCGTCCCGCCATGAGCAGCTCGGACGCGATGGCCGGCACCGTCAACGGTGGGATCTCCTTCTGGTACGCGCAGGCGGGCATCCCCGTCCCGAGGGAGCCGCTGGCCGGGGACACGGCCGCCGACGTGGCGATCGTCGGGGGCGGGTACACCGGGCTGTGGACGGCCTACTACCTGAAGAAGGCCGCGCCCGGTCTGCGGATCGTCGTCCTGGAGCAGAAGTTCTGCGGGTACGGGGCCTCGGGGCGCAACGGCGGCTGGCTCTACAACGGGATCGCGGGGCGGGACCGGTACGCCCGGCTGCACGGGCGGGATGCCGCCGTGCGGTTGCAGCGGGCGATGAACGAGACCGTCGACGAGGTCGTGCGGGTGGCGGCCGAGGAGGACGTCGAGGCGGACATCCACCGGGGCGGCGTGCTCGAAGTCGCCTACACCCCGGCCCAGTTGAGCCGCCTCAGGGCCTTCCACGAGCACGAGAGGGCCTACGGGGAGGACGACCGCGAGCTGTACGGCGCGCGGGAGACGGCCGAGCGGATCAGGGTCGCGGGCGCCGTGGGGTCGACGTGGACACCGCACGGGGCACGGCTGAACCCGGTGAAGCTGGTGACGGGGCTGGCCGCCGTCGTCGAGGGGCTGGGCGTGACCGTGCACGAGCTGACGCCGGTGACCGAGATCCGGCCCGGGCACGCGGTCACGCCGTACGGCACGGTCCGGGCGCCCTATGTGCTGCGCTGCACGGAGGGGTTCACGGCGAACCTCAAGGGCCAGCGGCGTACCTGGCTGCCCATGAACTCCTCGATGATCGCCACCGCGCCGCTGACGGGCGAACAGTGGGCGGCGATCGGCTGGGAGGGCCGCGAGACGCTCGGCGACATGGCGCACGCGTACATGTACGCGCAGCGCACCGCCGACGATCGGATCGCGCTCGGCGGCCGCGGGGTGCCGTACCGCTTCGGGTCGCGGACGGACAACGACGGGCGTACGCAGGCGGCGACGGTCGAGGCGCTGTACGAGATCCTGGTGCGGTTCTTCCCCTCGCTGGCGGGGGTGCGGGTCGACCACGCCTGGTCGGGCGTGCTCGGGGTGCCCCGCGACTGGTGTGCCACGGTTACCCTCGACCCCTCGACGGGGCTCGGCTGGGCCGGCGGCTACGTCGGTTCCGGTGTGGCCACCACGAACCTCGCCGCCCGCACCCTGCGCGACCTCGTCCGGCGGGACTCCGGGCAGGCCGGGGACACCGGGCTGACCTCGCTGCCGTGGGTGAACCACCGGGTGCGCAAGTGGGAACCGGAGCCGCTGCGCTGGGCGGGGGTGCAGGGCATGTACGCCACGTACCGCGCCGCCGACCGGCGGGAGGCGGCTTCGCACAAGGGGGAGTCGTCGCGGTTGGCGCGGGTGGCGGACCGGGTGGCGGGGCGGCACTGAGGGCGCGGGTGCGCGGCGCGGGCTGGTGGGCGCGGGTGCGCGGCGCGGGTTGGTGGGGGAGGGTGCGTGGTGCGGGCCGGTGGAGGCAGGTCCGCGGCGCGGGGCTGATGGGGGCGGGGGCGGCTCACGCGCGCTTCAGGTGCTGGGTGGGGCGTGACCTGCGGCCCAGGGCCAGGGAGACCGCCGCCAGGGCGCTGTTGAACGACACCTCCGACAGCACGCCCGGTGCCGCCACCTGGTCGCCCGCGAGGTAGACGCCGTCGCCGCGGTCCATGGCCGGGCGGTCGCGCCAGGTGGTGCCGGGCAGGTCGACCGCGCCCGTACGGCCGTTCGACGTGGCCTCGCGGCGCCAGGTGACCCGGTCCCGCCAGCCGGGGAACCCAAGGTCGAGCAGGTGTTCGGCGCGGGCGACTCCGTCGGCCCGTGCCGCGTGCGGGCCGATCGGGAACTGTCCCTGGAGCAGCTGCTCGCCCGCGGGGGCCAGCGTGCGGTCCTGCGCGGTGAACCGCTCGATCCAGCCGGGCGCGTCCAGGTCGGAGACGACGAACGCGTCGCCGCGGCGGGTGCGCAGGGCGAGGTCCACGAGGGCGGTACGGCCGCTCGGCCACGTCAGAGAGTCGTCCTTGAGCAGGCGGCGGGCCGCGTCCAGGGAGGTGGCGACGACGACCGGGCCGGTGCCCCTGCAGCCGAGGGCGTCGAGGCTGTCGACGCGGCTGAGGGTCTCCATGCGGACGCCCAGGTTCCAGGCACGGGCCGCCATCCGGTCGATGACGCTCGCCCAGCCGCCGCGCGGGTAGTGCGCCTCAGGGGGCAGCTTCGTGGCCCGGCGCAGCCGTTCCTGCACGAACGCGGCGGACAGGGAGCCCGGGTCGTGGTGGAACAGCGCCACCGCCGCGTAGTGCGCCGCGGCACGCGCGGCCTCCTCGCCGGCCTGCCCGGTCGCCCAGGTGAGGAAGTCGACGTCCACGGGCGCGTGCGGGGCCGTGCGGCGGGGGCGCAGGAGCTTGAGCATCGCGAACGGCGGTGTCCGGCGCAGGACGCCCTTGTGGTGCAGGCGCAGCCGGGCGGCCTCCAGGGGCGGGAGCGGGGCGAGCGGCCCGATCAGGTCCCGCTGCGTGAGCCACGTCCAGTGCGGGCCGCCGCTGTAGAGGGCGTGCGGTCCCTCGTTGGTCCGGTACGGCCCCTCCGCGGACCGGGCCCGGCCGCCGAGCGTGTGGTGCGCCTCGTACACGGTGACCCGCGCGCCCGCCTCGGCGGCGGTGATCGCCGCGGTGAGTCCGGCGAAGCCGCCGCCGACGACGGTGAGGGGGGTGCGGGTTCGGCTGGTGGGCATGGCGGGGGCTCCCTCGGGTCGGTGCCTTCTGCCGGTCGGCTGGTGACGCGGCTGTCGGTGCGTACGACGGGTCGGGGGCGCCGGAATGTGACATGGCCGGGTTACGGCGGGGTGTTCGCGCAGGTCACGGGGATTGTCGGTGGTGGGGTGCAGGATGGGGGCATGGCGAGGGCGAGGTCGGTGGTGAAGGCGGCGCGGCGGCCGGAGGTGCGGCTGCCGGTGCTGGAGGCGTTCGCGGGCGGGGAGCTGGAGCCCGACGGGGACTATGACGGGCTGGAGTTCCGGGAGCGGGACCTCGCGGGGCAGGACGGCGGGGGTGCCCGGTTCATGGACTGCGCGCTGACGGGGTGCGCGCTGGACGAGACGCGGCTGCGGCGGGCCCGGGTGCTCGACTCCGTCCTCACCGGGATACGGGGTGTCGGTACGGATCTGGCCGAGGCGACCTTGCGGGATGTGGAGCTGGTGGACGCGCGGCTCGGTGGGGTGCGGTTGCACGGGGCCGTGCTGGAGCGGGTGGTGGTGCGTGGGGGGAAGATCGACTACCTGAATCTGCGGGACGCTCGGCTCAGGGACGTGGTCTTCGAGGACTGTGTGCTGGTGGAGCCGGATTTCGGGGGTGCGCGGTTGGAGCGGGTGGCGTTCGAGGGGTGTGCGCTCAAGGGGGTTGATCTGACCGGGGTGACCTTGGTGGATGTGGATCTGCGGGGGGCTGCCTCGGTGGAGATCGCGCGGGGGGTGGAGCGGTTGTCGGGGGCGGTGATCAGCGCGGCTCAGTTGATGGATCTGGCGCCGGTGTTGGCGGGGGAGATGGGGATTCGGGTGGAGGGGTGACGTTCGGGGGTGCCGGGTTGGTTTTCGCCCCCGCCGCCCCTACCCGTCCCTCCCCCACTCTCGGCTTCGCTCGAGCGGGAGGTGCCCCCATCAGGGGCTGCGCCCCTTCGACCCCGAGACGTCCGCCCGGTGGGGGCTGGTCGCGCAGTTCCCCGCGCCCCTGGAAAGCAGGGGCTGCGCCCACTGCTTTCCAGGCCCGACACCGGCCGACTTGCAGACCCACGAGAGCTGGCCTTTCAGGGCCACGGGGGTCTGGTTTTCCAGGGCTGCAACGGGGCTGATCTTCTGGGCCGACGTGGGCCTGGGTTTTTTAGGGGCGCGGGGAACTGCGCGGCCAGCCCCCACCGGGCCGCAGACGAAATACCGCACCCCCCGGCGGGACTACGGCATTCTCGGGAAGCGGGACTGCAGGGTCCAGATCGCCGGGTTTTCGGCGAGGGCCTCGTGGAGGTCGCAGAGGTCGGCGATCACGTCGTGCAGGAAGTCGCGGGCCTCGCGGCGGAGTTCGGTGTGGGAGAAGGTGAGCGGAGGCTCCTCCGCCGGCATCCAGTCCGCCTCCACGTCCACCCATCCGAAGCGCCGCTCGAAGAGCATGCGGTCGGTGGACTCGGTGAAGTCGAGTTCCGCGTACTGGGGACGGGAGGCGCGGGAACCGGCGGGGTCCTGGTCCAGCCGCTCCACGATGTCGCACAGCGCCCACGCGAAGTCCAGCACCGGCACCCATCCCCAGGCTGTGGACAGCTCCCGGTCCGCCTTGGCGTCGGCGAGGTAGACGTCACCGCAGAACAGGTCGTGCCGCAGCGCGTACACGTCGGCGCGGCGGTAGTCCGTCTGCGGCGGGTCGGGGAAGCGGTTGGAGAGGGCGTAGCCGATGTCGAGCACGTAGGCGATGGTGTCATGTCCTCATAGGATCCCCGACGTGTCCCGATCCGCACGAGTTGTCCCGTCCGCCCTCCTCGCCGTCGCACTCGCCCTCTCACTCACGTCCTGCACCGACGGCGGCGCTGGGGCCGAGAGGACCAGGGGCTCCGCCGGCCTCCGGGACCCGTACTTCCCCGGGCTCGGCAACGGCGGGTACGACGTCACCCACTACGCCCTCACCCTTGACTACGACCCCGACGCGCCGGCCCTCCTGCGGGCCACCGCGGTCGTCACCGCGCGGGCGACGCGGGACCTCTCCTCCTTCCACCTCGACCTCCGGGGGATGGACGTCGCGTCGGTCGCCGTCGAGGGGGCGGCGGCGCGGTGGAAGCGGGCGGGCCAGGAGCTGACCGTCACTCCCGGGAGGGGGCTCGACGAGGGGCGGTCGTTCCGTACGACGGTGCGTTACTCGGGCACCCCGGAGACGGTCACCGACCCGGACGGCTCCCGGGAGGGCTGGCTGCCGACCGCCGACGGCGCCCTCGCGCTCGGCGAGCCGACGGGCTCGATGACCTGGTTCCCCGGCAACCACCACCCCTCCGACAAGGCGTCCTACGCCCTCACGGTCACCGTCCCCGAGGGCCTGCGGGCCGTCTCCAACGGGGAGTTGCGGAGCGAGACCGTCGAGGGCGGCCGTACGACGTACTCCTGGCGCGTCACCGAGCCGATGGCGAGCTACGTGGCCACGCTCGCGATCGGGCGGTACGAGATCGAGCGGTACGAGATCGACCGCTCGGCGGTGAGCAGGGGCGACGGGAAAGGGCGGCTGCCGGTGTACGTGGCCGTCGATCCCACGCAGGCCGGGGACAGCCGTGCGGTCCTGGGCCGGATCCCGGAGGTCGTCGCGTGGGCGGAGGGCCGCTTCGGCCCGTACCCCTTCTCCTCCACCGGCGCGATCGTCGAGCGGCCGCAGGACGTGGCGTACGCGCTGGAGACCCAGAACCGGCCCGTCTTCCCCGGCGCCCCCGACCTCTCCCTCCTCGTCCACGAACTGGCCCACCAGTGGTACGGCGACTCCGTCACCCCCAGGAGCTGGCGGGACATGTGGCTGAACGAGGGGTTCGCCACCTACGCCGAGTGGCTGTGGACGGAGGACCACGGCGGTGACACTGCCCAGGAGACCTTCGACGCGCTGTACGCGGGCGACCACTTCCGGGACGCCGAGGCGAACGAGGCCGTCTGGGACTTCCCGCCCGCGAAGCCGCCGAGCGCCGCGCGCATCTCCGACAGCCCCGTGTACGAACGCGGTGCCATGGTCCTGCACAAGATCCGCGGGGCCGTCGGCGACGACGCCTTCTTCGGGCTCATCCGGGGCTGGGCGACCGCCCACCGCCACGGCAACGCGGACACGGCCGACTTCACGGCGTACGTGGAGAAGTACGCGGCGAAGGCGGCTCCGGACGCGGACCTGACCCCGGTCTGGGAGGACTGGCTGTACGGGGAGGGCAGACCGCCGAAGCCCTGAGGAGCCGGACGTCTGGACGTCGAGGCGTCAGGGACGGCCGGTCCCGCGCCACGACGGGTCCTCCGACTCCTCGTACTCCGTGAGCAGCCGGGGCAGTTCGGGCGGCCACACGGACTCCGCCGCCGCGGAGAGTTCCCGGCGGCTCCACCAGCGCCAGGCCAGGATGCCCTCCGCCGCGCGCGCCGTGGTGAGGTGGCCGCCCGCCGGCTCGCGGCGGGGGCCCCGGGCGACGTACAGGTGGTCGTGCTGGCGGATCGGGACGCCGACGCGGGTGAAGTCATGGGTCCAGGTGCGGAGGAACGCGCCCGGTTCCACGTCCGTCCAGCCCGTCTCCTCGCGCAGCTCCCGCCGGGCGCCCTCGCGCGGTGTCTCACCGGGCTCCAGACCGCCGCCGGGCAGGGCCCAGTGCACGCCCACCTCCTCGTTGTCGTACCGGAACAGGAAGACCGCTCCGTCCGGATCGAGTACGGCGACCCGCGCGGCCTGCCGCGGTGTACGCAGTGTCCTGCGCAACACGCTGCAGGGGCGACCCAGTTGCCGGTCCCGGCGCCGCTCGATCGCCTCGTAGCCGAGGGACGTCCAGAACGCGAGGCCGCCGGGGTTGTTGTCGAGTACCGCCAGTCGTACGGCGGTACGCCCGGCCCGCCGGAAGCGTTCCTCGACGAGGTGCGCCAACCGGCTGCCGTACCCACGTCGTTGCGCGGTGGCGTCGACGAGCAGCAGCCCGATCCACGGGTCCGGGTCGGCCGGATCGGGATGGCGGGCGAGGGTGATGGCGACCCCGACGAGCCGCCCCTCCCCGGCGGTGCGGGCGAGCAGGATCTCCGTCTCCGGGTCGGCCAGCTCCAGTGACAGGGCCGCGGCGACCTGTTCGGGACGGATGTCGTTCGCGTCCGGGAAGTCACCGCTCAGCGAGTAGAAGTCGCGCTGGGAGGAGTACAGGGCGGTGAGTTCGTCGAGGAGGGGGCCGGGGACGGTTCCGTCCTCGGCGGTGCGGAGGGGCGCGAGCAGCAGCATGGCCGCACGCTATCGACCGGGTCCGACAGCCGGGCATCGGTTCGGAGCGGCCCTGCAACGTGCCCGCCTACAGTTTCTCTCGGGGAGCGAGGAGCGAGGGGGAGCGCGTGGAGCAGAGGGTCCGGGTGCACAGGGCCCGGCTGGGCGGCGACGAGGTACGGGTGATCCGGCCCGTCCCGTCCCCCGCGCGGCTGGTGCTGCGTGACGACCGGCACTGGCTGTCGATGTACGCCGACCGGGCCGGCGCGGAGCAACTGGTCGCGCTGTGGGCGCTGGCCGCCCGGTCCGCCCGCTCGCTGGTCCATCTGCCGCTCCGTGCCCACCGCGCTCCCGAGGGCGTCGACGGCGTCGACGATGGCGAGGGTGGTGTCGACGGTGGCGGCGAGGGCGAACCCGTCTCGCTGGACCTGGTGCTGCTCCACCACAGCCTGCGGTTTCCGACGGCGTCGTGGAAAGAGGTGCGCGCCCGGCTCGACGCGGGCAGGCCGCAGACGACGGGCACCCCGGAACGGGACTTCCCGGAGGAGGACGCCGTCCGGTACGAACGGTGGCACCACCGGTCCTACCGCGACCACCTCGCCTTCGACATCGCCGCGCACACGCTCTTCGTCGTGGGCAGCCCCACCGCGTTCCGCGAGCGCGGCGCTCTCCTGCGCGGGCTCGTCGACGAGGCCCCGTCGGACGGGCACCGGCATCCGCAGGCCCGGCACTTCTGCGTGGAACTGGGCGCGGGGCCCTGGTCGCGGCCGCAGAACCGACGGGGCGTGCCCGCCTCGCTGCACATCCAGTACTCCCCCGAGTGGCGCGTGTGATCCGGGTCGCGCGGCAGAGGCGAGCCGGCGCGGGCAGGGGCACGGGCGCGGGCGGGACGGCCGAAGACCCCGCCCCGACAGGGGTGTCGGGGCGGGGCCTTCGGCAGCGTGGTGCGGTGGTGCGGTGCGCCGGGAGCGGTGGTGCCCCGGGCGGCGGGCCGGACGTCAGACGTTGACGCCGAAGTCCTGGGCGATGCCGACGAGGCCCGAGGCGTAACCCTGGCCGACCGCGCGGAACTTCCACTCGGCGCCGTTGCGGTACAGCTCGCCGAAGACCATGGCGGTCTCGGTGGCGGCGTCCTCGGAGAGGTCGTAGCGGGCGATCTCGGCGCCGCCGGCCTGGTTGACGATGCGGATGTAGGCGTTGCGGACCTGGCCGAAGTTCTGCGAGCGGTTCTCGGCGTCGTAGATGGAGACCGGGAAGACGATCTTGTCGATGTCGGCGGGGAGGCCCGCCAGGTTGACGTTGATCGCCTCGTCGTCGCCCTGGCCCTCGCCCGTGCGGTTGTCGCCGGTGTGGACGATGGTCTGGTCCGGGGTCTGCTTGTTGTTGAAGAAGACGAAGTGACCGTCCGAGTAGACCTTGCCCTGCGTGTTGACCGCGATCGCGGAGGCGTCGAGGTCGAAGTCCGTGCCGGTGGTGGTGCGGACGTCCCAGCCGAGGCCCACGGTGACGGCGGTCAGGCCCGGAGCCTCCTTGGTGAGCGAGACGTTGCCACCCTTGGACAGGCTTACAGCCATGGTTGGGAGTCCTTCCCTCGTTGCGTGCGGGCACTTGCGTGCCTGTACGGGCTTCGTACCGGGGACGAAGCTACCTGTACCCCTATGAACGTCGGGAGGGGCGCCAGAGGTTCCAGCGCTTTTTACTTTCTTTACCCACCATCCCGGGGCCCGGTGAAAAGGGCGTGACGTGGGCCGGACATCCGCGCGACCATGGGGGCATGTCCGGTCCTCACGTCATCCGTGGCTCCGTCTCGCTCCCCGAGGCCGAGCTCCAGTGGCGTTTCTCGCGCTCCTCCGGCCCTGGCGGCCAGCACGTCAACACCAGCGACTCCCAGGTCGAGCTGCGCTTCGACCTGGCGAACACCGAGGCCCTGCCCGAGGTGTGGAAGGCGCGTGCGCTGGAGCGTCTCGCGAGCCGGCTCGTCGACGGGGTCGTCAGCGTCCGGGCCTCCGAGCACCGCTCCCAGTGGCGCAACCGGGAGACCGCCGCCGTACGTCTGGCCGCGCTGCTCGCGGAGGCGACCGCGCCGCCGCCCAAGCCCCGGCGGGCGACCCGTATCCCGAGAGGGATCAACGAACGGCGGCTGCGGGAGAAGAAGCAGCGGTCCGACACCAAGCGGGGACGGTCGGGGCGGGACTGGGGCTGAGCCGTACGCGGTGGGCGTGTCCTAGGGGGCCAGCTGCCGGTAGCGGCCGCGGAAGTAGCCGAGAGGGCCCGTGGTCGTGCCCGCCGCCGTCGCGGCGAGGACCCGTCCGATGACCAGGGTGTGGTCGCCGGCGGTCACCCGTTGCTCGGTGCGGCACTCCAGGGTGGCCAGGGAGCCGTCGATCAGGAGGGCGCCGCTGGTCCCGCCCCGGGTGTGCGCGAGGTCCTCGAAGAGGAGGCGGTCGCTGACGCGGTTCTTCATGGCGAAGCGGGCCGCCGCGGTGCGCTGGTGCTCGGACAGCACGGAGACCGCCCACAGCGGCTGCTCGGCGAGGAGGTCGTCCATCCGGGAGCCCTCGCGCAGGCTGACCATGACGAGGGGCGGGTCGAGGGACACGGACATGAAGGAGGTGGCCGTCATCCCTACGTCCTCGCCGCGCGGCCCGTCCGGGTCCAGCGCCGCCTCGTGCGCGGTCACCAGGACCACACCGGCCGCCAGCCGGGACATCGCGGCGCGGAATTCGTCTTCACTCACCCCCTCAGCATGGACCGAGGGGGCAGCGGCGGGCGAAACCGGGGCGGGGGCGGGCGCGGCCGGGGGAAAGGCTGACAGCGAGTTCTTCGGCACGCCCGCACGCTAGCCCGCGGCCGTGGCCCGCCACATCGGGCCCCCGCCCGATCCCTCCCCGGACCTGCGACCTAGTGCCTGTCGTTTGGATCACGCCTGGGCCGCGGGGCTTGGCACGCACTCCCCCACTGCCTCAAGGGCGTGGGGGGACCCCCAGCGGCGTTGTCGTCAGTTGCCGACTCCCCCACTCTCGGCTTCGCTCGAGCGGGAGGTACCCCCATCGCGTCGACGCCTTCCTCCGCCTTGCATCTGCACACACCAAGCCCCGCTCACCGGCGGTCATCAGACACCGTGGCCCGAAGCCGGCATGATCCAAACGACAGGCCCTAGCCGCTCCGGCCAGACGCGTCCTCGCCGGAGGGCGGCCTCGCACCGTCGGCCGAGCGCATCCGCCGGCCAGGCCGTCGCATCTCGCCGACCCCGCCGAGAGCCCTCGTCAGCCCGCCGGGCACCCCCCCCGTAGACCCGGCCGAGCGCACCCACCGGCCCGGCCGTCAGAGCTGCCAGACCAGGACGGCCCGGCCTTCCCGGGCCGCCGCGCCCAGGAACTCCGTCAGTCCGTCGTGGTGGTGCCGTACCGCGTCGAGGTACAGCGCCGCGGTGGGCGCGTCCGGGTAGAACCCCGTCTCGACCAGTTCCCTCAGGTCGGTGTGCGCGACGAGCCGGTCGCACTCCAGCGCGGCCGGCGCGTTCGCCGCCGTGGCGACCTGGCCGGCGGTCAGGTAGTGGTAGTCCCCGGCGGACGGGTCGGGGTAGCGGACGGGCTGCTCGCCGTTGATCACGTCCACGGGGAACCCGGCCCGCCGGAGCAGCAGCTCCTGGAGTCTGCGGGAGTCGATGGCGTAGTAGCGCGCGTCGCGGGGCGCGGGCTCGTACGCCTCCTCGCCCTCGCGGACGTCCTCCATGTGGTTCCACGCCCAGTCGGGATCGTTTTTGATCCGCTCCAACTCGTTCGCCGTCAGGCGGAGGTACTCCACGGTGTCGCCCATGGGCTCATGCTAGGAGCCCAGGTCGGCCCCGCTGCAGGCGATCGTCCCCGGTCGGCCCCCGTGCACAGCGCCTACACAGAGTTCTGAATTCTGTTCAGGAAGCGCACGAGAGAAACGCATAAACTCCACTCAATTGCTCATGTTCTGTTGTGACTTGAGTCACAGGAGCCATATTTTGTTGACCCTGTGTACCGAGTGGGCTTCGCGCTGTGATTCAGTGGCGGGGACGCTGCAAGCTGTAAGCGGGAACTGTAAGCGGTAGTAAGCCCGCGAGTTAAGCAGGTTACCTGGAGCCTGGAGCTGCCACGAGATCTCGGGGGGAGGGCGAATGGAAACCGACTCGGAGCCCTACGTCCGGCTGACGACGCTGCGGCAGTTGCACCAGGTGATGGCGGACATGAACACCGCGCGCAGCCTGGCCGACACGCTGCAGACCGTCGCCGACGGCGTGGTCAACGGCCTGGGCTACGAACTGGCCTGCGTGAACCTCGTCCGCCCCGACGGCGACCTGGTCGTCGCCGCCCTCGCCGGGAACAGCGCGGCCGAGGCCCTGATCACCGGCCGCGTCGGCTCCCGCGAAGCCTGGGACCGCCGGCTGACCATGGGCGAGGCATGGGGCGACCTGCGGTTCATACCCCACACCGAGGGCTGGGTGCTCGACGAGGACGACGTACCGCAGTGGTACACCGACGGCCCCGCCCCCCGGTTCGAGGACGAATGGCACCCCTCCGACCGGCTCTTCGCCCCGATGTACACCCCGGGCGCCAGTGGCGCCTCCTGCGGCGAACTGCTCGGTGTCGTCTCGGTGGACCGGCCGCGAAACGGTCGGCGACCGGGCGCATGGGGCCGCGAAGCGCTCCAGATGTACGCCTTCCAGGCCGCCATCGCGATCAGCAACGCCCGTCTGCGCGCCAACATGCAGCGGGCACTGGTCAGGCTCGAAAGGGAGCAGCAGGCGCTGCGCGCCAGCGAGGAGTCCTTCCGGCAGGCCTTCGAGTACGCCCCCTCCGGTATGGCCATCGCCGAGATGGGCGGCGACCAGCACGGCCGGATCCTGCGGACCAACGACGCGCTGTGTCGGCTGCTCGGGCGGCCCGCCTCCGCGATGCGGCGCTACTCCTTCTCCGACCTCGTCCACCCCGAGGACATAGGCACCCTCCTGCGGACCTCCGCCGAGGGCGGGCGCGCGGAGCTGCGGCTCGGGCGGCGCGACGGGACGTACGTCTGGGTGTCGCTGCGCAACAGCGTGGTCGCCGACGCCGCCGACGGGCCCCGGTTCCTGCTCACCCACGTCGAGGACATAGAGGAGCGCAAGCGGCGTGAGCTGCAGCTCGCGCACCGGGCCTCGCACGACGCCCTGACCGGGCTGCCGAACTCCGCGGAGCTGCGCTCGCGCCTGTCCTCCCGCCTGTGCCAGCGCCCCCAGTCGCTCCCGGCCGGTGCGGCGGCCGACTCCATGAACGCGGCCTTCGGGCAGTTCGGGGAGCAGGGGGACTTCGGCGGCGGGTTCGGGGAGTTCGGTGAGCACGGCGGTGCCGAGCACGCGGCGCGGCTGCCGCACCCGTCGTTCGACGACTACGAGGCCGCGGGACACCACGTGCACGCCTTCGACTTCCACCGGGCCGGCGGCCCCTTCGACAGCTTCGACCACCATGTCCACACGGTCGCGCCCGAGGACGAGCGGGACGACGGGACCAAGGGGCTCGCAGTGCTCTTCTGCGACCTCGACGGGTTCAAGTCGATCAACGACCGGTTCGGGCACAACTCGGGCGACGCCGTCCTCATCGAGGTCGCCCGGCGGCTCAGCCGGGGGGTGCGCGACGGCGACACGGTGGCCCGGCTCGGCGGCGACGAGTTCGTCGTCCTCGCCGACGGCCTCGGCCGCGCGGACGCCCAGGACCTCGCCGTACGCCTGCGCAACGAGATCATCCAGCCGATCCGGGTCGACGGCCGCGCGATGCGCGTAGGTGCCAGTTTCGGCATCGGATGGGCGCACTGCGGAATGACGGCGGACGAGGTGTTGAAATCAGCTGACGAGCGGATGTACGTCGAGAAACGATCTCGTCCCAGGCAGCACAGGCGGGCCGGGTAACGTCCGGAGTGACGCTGCATACATGCGTGTATCGGTGCAGGTCAGAGGCGTGTACCGGAGGGAATTCGGCCGGTGGGCGGTGGGTGGGCCCGGTGATGAGGTCCGAGTCACCCGTTTGGGTCCCCACGAGCGGGTAGGCTCGCTCTCCTACACCCCGAAGCAATGACCCGCCACCCGTACGTGTAAGTACCGCACCGCTGAGGAGACCTAGGGATGACGCCCGGCAACAACGGCGCGAGCACGCCCGAGGACGACGACCCGTTCGGCTACCTCTACGAGGACGGGCAGGCCCGAGGAGCCCAGCCGCCCAGCGCGAGCTACGGCTACCCGAACGCGGTCAACCGGACGCGGCCGGTCGGGGAACGCCAGTACGGGCAGCAGACCCAGCAGGCTCCGCAGGCCGCCACCGCGCAGTACGGACAGGTCCCGCAGCAGGGGTACGGCCAGCAGCCGCCCGCCCGGCCGAACGGGCACCACCAGACCGCCGAGAACTTCTCCGGCGGCGCCCCGACGACCCGACAGCAGGCGTACGGCAACGGCGGGGGCGGCCGCGGCCGTGGCCCCAACACCAAGGGCCTCCTCATCGGCGCGATCGCCGTCGTGGCCGCGGTCGTGATCGGTATCGGCGTCGTCATGCTCGGCGGCGACGACGACGACGCCTCCGGCAAGGACACCGGCGCCGGCACCACCCCCACCACCGGGGAGAGCAAGGACCCCAGCGCGTCGCCCAGCAAGTCGAAGAAGACGGAGCCCGGCGAACTCCCCAAGGCCGAGGCCAAGACCCTCCTCCTCGGCGGCAACGCGGCGATCGCCTCGGACGTGCCGGGCGCGAGGTCGGACGGGGGCTTCTATGTGGGGAACTTCAACTCGGTCGGGTCCTCCATCACCTGGAAGGCGGACGACGTCCCGGAGAGCGGCAAGTACACGCTCTACGTCCTCTACGGCGTCCCGGGCAAGGACGCCGACGCCACTCTCACGGTGAACGGCACGGCCCAGGGCCGTGCGCTCAACCTGGCCAACTTCTCGAAGGGCCCCGAGGGCGACTACGAGAAGGGCTGGACGAACACCTTCGCGTCCATCCAGCTCAACAAGGGCAGCAACGAGATCAAGATCTCCTGCGAAGAGGGCAATTCCTGTGACGTCAACTTCGACCAGATGTACTTGAAGAAGGGCTGGAGGACCTGAGGCTCGCTCCCTTGAGCTGATGCCTCACGCCGCCGTGACCTCCCCCGTCACCGTCACCCGGCCCACCAGTTCCTCGTACGCCTGACGGTCGAACTCGCCTGCCGCCGGGGTCAGTACGGTCGCCGCCGACAGGGCCACGGCCCGGGCCAGGCGGTCGGGCCAGGGGAGCCGGTCGGTCAGGCCGGAGAGCAGGCCCGCCACCGCAGAGTCGCCCGCTCCGGTCGGGTTGCCGCGGAAGCGGCGGGGCGGCGTGGCGCGCCAGCTGCCTTCGGGAGTGTGGGCGAGGAGACCTTCGGGGCCCAGCGAGGCCACGACCGACCGCGCGCCCCGGCGGCGGGCGTCCCGGGTCGCACGGGACGGCTCGTGGGAGCCGGTGAGTTCGGCCAGTTCCTCGGCGTTGGGCTTCAGCAGGTCGGGGCGGGCCGCCACCCCCCGGCGCAGGGGCTCGCCGCTGGTGTCCAGCAGGACGGGCACGGAGTGGGTCCTGGCCGTGCGGATCAGACCCGCGTACGCGCCCACCGGCACTCCCGGCGGCAGGCTGCCGCACAGGGCCACCACCGAGGCGGAGCGCAGCAGTTCGACGTACGCCTCCTGGAAGGCGGACCACTCGGCGGGGGAGATGAGCGGGCCCGGTTCGTTGAGCTGGGTCGTGTCACCGCTCGCGTCGGCCACGGCGACCGTACGGCGGGTGGCGCCCTCCACCGGGAGCAGCGCGTCCACCACCCCCGGTGTGTGCGTGAGCCGGTCCCGCAGGGCCCGGCCGGTCGCGCCGCCGGCGAAGCCGGTGACCGTCACCTCGTGGCCGAGTGCCGCCAGGACGCGGGCCACGTTCAGGCCCTTGCCGCCGGGGCGTTCGGTCACGTCCGTCACCCGGTGCGTGGCGTGCGGCCGGAGTTCCCGTACGCGGTAGGTGATGTCGAGAGCGGTGTTCAGCGTGACCGTGAGGATCACCTGGGCTCACCCCTTGGGACTCGACTGCGACTGGGCGGACGCTCGATCATCCCAAACGCGCGGCGGTCGGCCCAGACCGCCTGACGGTCCGTCCGGCCGTCCGCCGCCGCGCACCCCCGGCCGGATCAGGCCGCTCGTCCGGGCCCGTCGCCGAACGGATCGACCACCCACTCGCCCTTGCGCAGTACGCCCTTGAGGTCGAAGTCCGCGTCGAGGAGGACGAGGTCGGCGTCCTTGCCCGGGTCGAGGGAACCGATGCGGTCGTAGAGGCCGAGCAGGCGGGCCGGGTTGGCGGACAGGGCGGCGACGGCGTCCTCGACCGGGATGCGGTCCACGGTGACGGCACGTTTGAGGGCGCGGTCCTGGGTGAGGGTGGAGCCCGCGATCGAGCCGCCCTCCACCAGGCGGGCCACACCGTCCGCGACCTCGACCTCCAGCGGGCCGAGCATGTAGCGGCCGTCGCCGAAGCCGGCGGCGTCCATCGCGTCGGTGATGAACGCGACCCGGCCGGCGCCCGCGTGACGGAACGCCAGTTGCAGGGAGGCCGGGTGCAGATGCGTGCCGTCGTTGATCAGCTCGACCGTGATCCGGTCGTCCTCCAGGAGCGCGGCGATCGGCCCGGGCTCGCGGTGGCCGAGCGGGGGCATCGCGTTGAACAGGTGGGTCGCCACGGTCGCGCCCGCGTCGATGGCCCGGACCGTCTGCTCGTACGTGGCGTCCGTGTGTCCGATCGCCGCGATGACGCCGAGTTCGGCGAGCAGGCGTACGGAGTCGAGGCCGCCGGGGAGTTCGGTGGCCAGCGTGACCATCACCGCCCTGCCACGTGCCGCGTCGATCAGTTTGCGGACCTCGGCGGGGTCGGGGTCGCGCAGGAGCGACTCCGCGTGCGCGCCCTTGCGGCACGGGGAGATGAAGGGGCCCTCGAAGTGGATGCCGGCGAGATCGCCCTGCTCGGCGAGTTCGGACAGCAGGCCGGCGCGGTGCGCGAGGCCGTCCATGTCGCCGGTGACGGTGGAGGCGACGAGGGTGGTGGTGCCGTGCAGGTGGTGGGTGCGGATGCCGTGCAGGACGTCCTCGACGGTGCCGGAGGTGAAGGAGGCTCCGCCGCCACCGTGGTTGTGGAGGTCGACGAAGCCGGGGACCAGCCAGTGGCCGCGGACGTCGACGGTGTGGGCGTTCTCCGGGGTGCCGGCGGCGATCCTGGTGCCCTGGACGGCGAGACGGCCGTTTTTCACGGTGCCGGTGGGGAGGACGACGTGGGCGCCTTCCAGGACGTAGGGATGCGCCGTGTTCCGCGACCGCGGATGGGCGGGGGCCGGTCGCGTGGTTCCCGGCGCCCCTGAGGGGGCGCTGTCGTCGGACCCTTGGTCGGAGAATGCGGGGGCCATCAGGGGGTTACCTCCGGGAGGTCCGTGGGGGTGGCGGGGTGCGCGGGGGCGATCAGGTCCCAGGCCATCAGGCCCGCGCCCAGGCTGCCCGCGGTGTCGCCCAGGGCCGCGGGCACGATGGTGGGGACCTTCTGGAAGGTCACCCGGTTCTCCACCGCGGTGCGGAGAGGACCGAACAGGGTGTCACCGGCCTCCGCCAGACCGCCGCCGATGATGAGGGTGCGGGGGTCGAGCAGGGTGAGGGCGGTGACGAGACCGTCGGCGAGGGCGTCGACCGCGTGCCCCCAGACGGCGACGGCGCGCGGGTCGCCCGACTCGACGGCCTTGGCGCAGTCCGCCGCGTCGGCCCCGGGGTCGCCGCAGGCCGCCGCCCATGCCTCGCTGACGGCCGCCGCGGAGGCGAACCGTTCCAGACAGCCGCGCTGCCCGCACGGGCACGGGGTGCCCCCGGGCCGTACGACGACGTGGCCGATCTCGCCCGCGAAGCCGTGGGCGCCGGCCTCCACCCGGCCGTCGACGCCGATCGCGCCGGCGATCCCGGTGCCGAGTGCCACGAAGAGAAAGCGGTCGGCGCCCCGGCCCGCTCCCACGCGCCCCTCCGCGAGCCCGCCGGTGCGCACGTCGTGGCCGAGGGCGACCGGGACGCCGCCGAGGCGTTCGGCGAGGAGCGCGCGCAGCGGGACGTCGCGCCAGCCGAGATTGGCGGCGTAGACGGCGATGCCCCGGCCGGAGTCGACGATGCCCGGCACGGCGACCCCGGCGGCGGCCGCGGGCTCGCCGAAGTGCCGCTCGCCGTGGGCACGCAGCTCGGCGGCGAAGTCGAGGATCGAGCCGACCACCGCCTCCGCCCCGCGCTCGCGTCCGGTGGCGCGCCGCGTCTGGTGCAGCAGCACGGGGGGTGCGCCGGGCACGGGGCCGGCCCCGACCAGTGCGGCCTTCATCCCGGTGCCGCCCACATCGAGGGCGATGACATGTCTCACGGGGACAGTGTGGCCCTTTGACCCGCGAGAGGTCTAGTCCACTTACCGAGTCGTGGTGTAGACCTTGTGGTGTAGACCTTATGGAGCGTTTGGGAAGTTGAGCGATCAACGGCCTTGCGTGCGGGGCCTGTGATTCAGGCTGTTGTGCGCGGGGCTCGTACGACAGGTTTGGGGCAGTGGGAGTGCGACAGCGGCAGAGGCAGCGGCGGACGAAGACCGGAGCCGGGAACAGCGGAGTCAGGAACAGTGCCGTGGCGGCGCTCACCGTGCTGGGACTGACGGCGACGCTCGCGGGCTGCGGCGGCTCCGCGGCCGACGGCTCCGGCGTCACGCTGAGACTGGTCGCCGCCGACTACGGCGACTCCAAGGCCAACAGCTCCCAGAAGTACTGGGACGCGCTCGTGAAGGCGTACGAGAAGAAGACGCCGGGCGTGAAGGTCGACGTCAGCGTCTACTCCTGGAACGACGTCGACCGCCGGATCAAGGAGATGGTCGCCGCCGGTGAGGCCCCCGATCTCGCGCAGGCCGGCACCTACGCCGACTACGCCTCGGCCGGCCGGCTCTACGAGGTCGACGACCTGCTCTCCATCCCCGTCCAGGCCGGATTCCTGCCCCAGCTCGCCGACGCGGGCAAGGTACGGCGGGTCGCGTACGGCATGCCGTTCGCGGCCTCCACCCGCGTCCTCTTCTACAACAAGAAGCTGTTCGCGAAGGCGGGCCTCGACCACGCCCCGCGCGACTGGGACGAACTGGCCGCCGATGCCGCCGCCCTCGACCGCGCCGGAGTCACCACCCCGTACGCGCTGCCGCTCGGGTCCGAGGAGGCGCAGGCCGAGACCATGCAGTGGCTGCTCAGCGGCGGGGGCGGCTACACCGACAACGTCGGCACCTACCGCATCGACTCCCCGGACAACGTCCGCACCTTCACCTGGCTCAAGGACAAGCTCGTCGACCCGGGCCTCACCGGGCCCACCGCCCCCGCGGAACTCGACCGCGCCGACGCCTTCGCGGCGTTCGCGCGGGGCGAGGTCGGCATGCTCAACGGGCACCCCACCCTGATGCGGATGGCCGCCGACAAGGGGATCGCCTACGGCACGGCCGCCATGCCGGGGCGCGACGAGCGGGAGCACGCGACCATGGGGGTCGCCGACTGGATGATGGCCTTCAAGCAGAACGGCCACGGGGAGGAGATCGGTGACTTCCTCGACTTCGTCTACAACGACGAGAACGTGCTCGACTTCTCCCGGGAGTACGACCTGCTCCCGGTGACCGCGTCCGCGTCCCAGGAGATGGCCGGGGACAAGGACGAGGCCGCGCTCGGACCGTTCCTCGACGCGCTGCCCAGCGCGGAGCTGTATCCGGTGGGCAAGACGTCCTGGTCGGATGTCAGCGCGGCGGTCAAGGAACAGGTGGGGCGGGCGGTGCGGCGCGATGCGAAGCCGGGGGCCGTGCTCACCGAGCTGCAGCAGACGGCCACTGTCGCCGAGCGGGGGGAGTGAGGGGGGCTCTTGGCCGGGGGCCAGGGGGTCGGGGTCGGTGCGTGGTCGGGTGGGGGTCCGGTGGGGCTTCTCGCGCAGTTCCCCGCGCCCCTGAAAGCCCAGGCCTTGCGGGCCTGAAAGCCAACGGCCCTGCGGGCCTGAAAGCCGACGGCCCTGCGGGCCTGAAAAGCTCGGGGCGCAGCCCCTGCTTTTCAGGGGCGCGGGGAACTGCGCGACCAGCCCCCACCCACCCGCACCCGACAACGCACCCCACCCCACCCCACCCCGCCCCACCCCCTCGCGCTGTCGCACCCCTCCGTTACCGTCGTCGTATGGACGAGCTGGACGCGCGGGAGCAGGCGATTCTTGCCGTGGAGCGGCAGGGGTGGGACGGGCCCGGGGCCAAGGAGCGGGTCATCCGGGAGCGGCTCGGCCTCGCCCCCGTGCGGTACTACCAGCTGCTCAACGCCCTGCTCGACGACCCCCGCGCCCTCGCCCACGACCCGGTCACCGTCAACCGGCTGCGAAGGGTCCGGGAGGGACGCCGGGCCGAGCGATGACGGATAGGGTCGACGGCATGGGCAGCCACAAGGACGCAGAGAACCCCAGGGCCACCTTGCCGACCCCCGCGACCCAGGCCGGGCGGGACGCGCTGGACGCGATCCTCGACCGTCCGGGCGGCACGGTGATCGCACTCGACTTCGACGGCACGCTCGCCCCGATCGTCCCCGACCCCGAGCAGGCCCGCGCCCACCCCGCCGCGGTCGCCGCCCTCGCCGCCCTCGCCCCGAAGGTCGCCTCCGTCGCCGTGGTGACCGGCCGCCCGGCGGCCGTCGCCGTCCGCCACGGCGGCTTCGCCGGTGTCCCCGGACTGGAACGCCTCGTCGTCCTCGGCCACTACGGCGCCGAACGCTGGGACGCCGTCACCGGCACCGTCAGCGCCCCCGCCCCGCACCCCGGTGTCGCGGCGGTCCGCGCGGAACTGCCCGGCCTCCTGGACGGCGTCGGCGCCTGGCAGGGCACTTGGATCGAGGAGAAGGGCCGGGCGGTCGCCGTGCACACCCGCCGCGCCACCGACCCCCAGGCCGCCTTCGACGCGCTGCGCGCCCCGCTCACCGACCTCGCCGCCCGCCACGGCCTCATCGTCGAACCCGGCCGCATGGTCCTCGAACTGCGGCCCCCGGGGATGGACAAGGGCGTCGCCCTGCGCGAGTACCTGGCGGAATCCGGCGCCGCGTCCGTCCTCTACGCCGGTGACGACCTCGGCGACCTCCCCGCCTTCGCCGCCGTCGAGAAACTCCGCACCGAGGGCACGCCCGGCCTCCTGGTCTGCAGCGGCAGCGCGGAGGTCAACGAACTGTCCGAGCGGGCTGACCTGGTGGTGGACGGCCCACAGGGAGTCGTCGACCTCCTGGCGGCCGTCGCCGCGCACGTCTGACGAGGAGGGCCCTGAACGGCGGCCCCGGCTACCGGCCCTCCTCCAACGCCCGCAACTGGTCCAGGAACCACCGGGTCGGCGGCAGCGCGGTGGCCGCCGCGACCAGCCGCTTCCCCCGCTCCGCCCGCTCGTCCGCGGGCAGGCTCAGCGCCTCGTGCAGCGCGGCCGCCGTACCCACCACGTCGTAGGGGTTCACCACCACCGAGTCGTCGCCCAGTTCCTCGAAGGCCCCGGCCTCCCGGGACAGCACCAGCACACACCCCTCGTCGGAGACGACCGGCACCTCCTTGGCGACGAGGTTCATGCCGTCGCGGATGGGGTTCACCAGGGCCACGTCCGCGAGGCGGTACGCCGCCAGGGACCGGGCGAAGTCGTCCTTGAGGTGGAGGACGACCGGGGTCCAGTCCGGTGTCCCGTAGCGCTCGTTGATGTCGTCCGCGACCCGCTCGACCTCGGTCATGTAGTCCCGGTACACCGCGAGGTCCTGCCGCGACGGGTACGCGAAGGCGACGTGCACGACGCGTTCGCGCCAGGTCGGCCGGTCGTCGAGGAGCTGCCGGTAGGCGTGCAGGCCGCGCACGATGTTCTTCGACAGCTCGGTGCGGTCGACGCGGACGATCGTGCGGCGCGGGGTGCCCTCCGGGGCCGTACCGATCTGCTCCCGCAGCAGGGCGATGCGGTCGTCGACGTCCGCCTGGTGGGCGCGGGAGCGCAGGAAGTCCGCGTCGGCGCCCAGGCCGTGCACGCCGATCCGGGTGCCGGACAGGCTCTCCGGGCCCAGGACGGCCCGGCAGCACGCGGTGAACGCGTCCGCCCACCGCTGGGTGAGGAACGCGGCCCGGTCGGCGCCGAGGATGCCGTCGAGCACCTGCGCGGCGATGTCGTCGGGAAGCATCCGGAAGTAGTCGACGGGTGCCCACGGGGTGTGCGAGAAGTGGCCGATCCGCAGGTCGGGGCGGAGGTCGCGCAGCATCCGGGGGACCAGGACCAGGTGGTAGTCCTGCACCAGCACGGCCGCGCCGTCCGCCGCCTCGTCGGCGAGCGCCTCGGCGAAGGCGCGGTTGTACGTCTCGTACGCCGCCCACTGCCGTCGGAACTCCGCGTCGAAGGCCGGTTCCAGGGGGGTCTGGTAGAGCATGTGGTGCACGAACCACAGCGTGGAGTTGGCCACGCCGTTGTACGCGTCGTGGTGCACGTCGGCGGGGATGTCCAGCATGCGCACGCCCGGTTCGGCGACACCGCGCCGTACGGCCTCGCGGTCGCCGTCGCCCAGGGCGGAGCACACCCAGACGGCGCCGGAGGACGGGTCGATCGCGGAGAGACCCGAGACGAGACCGCCGCCGCCGCGCTTCGCGCTGAGCGTGTCGGTCTCCTCGTCCAGCGTGTAGGTGACGGGTCCCCGGTTGGACGCGACGAGTACGTGGGCCGCGCCGTGCGTTGATGCCATACGGCTCAACCTAGCCCGGGGGTTCGGCGGTCAAACGTGCGGTTCGGCCGTATACAGGAGCGCCTGGGGGGACGGGGGGTGCGGGTGCGGGTGTGTGGGGGCTGGTCGCGCAGTTCCCCGCGCCCCTGAAAGCCGGGGCTGCGCCCCGTGCTTTTCAGCGTCCACACCGGCCGCCTTCGAGGCTTCCGGGGCTCGGGGGTCTAGGGGCGCGGGGAACTGCGCGAGAAGCCCCCCACACCCGCACCCGGCGACGAAACCCGCACGCCCGCCCCCTACGCCGCCCGCCGCCGCGCGTACTCCGCGATCTCCACCATCGGCGGCCGTTCCTCCAGGTCCACCGAGTACGTGCGCGGCTCGAAACCCTCCCGGCCCCGTTCGAACTGCGTCAGGACCGGCCGGATGAGATGCCCGCGGGCCAGCCGGAGCTGGGCCGTGCGGTAGATCGCCGCGGACATGCGGCCCAGCGCCGCCCCGTCCTGGTGCCGGTGCTTGCGGACGCCCACGTCGACCTGGGCGAGCGCGTCGAGGCCGACGAGGTGCAGCGCGTCGACCAGCATGCCCAGCTCGATGCCGTAGCCCACCGGGAACGGCAGCCGCTCCAGCAGCGAGCGCCGCGCCGCGTACTCGCCGCCGAGCGGCTGGACGAAGCCGGCCAGCTGGGGCCAGTGCATGTTGAGCAGAGGGCGGGCCATGAGTTCCGTCACACGGCCGCCCTGGCCGGCCGCGGAGCCGAGGGGGCGGTCGTACATCGCCTTGACGAGATCGACCCCGGGGTCCGTGAGCAGCGGGCCCACGATCCCGGAGACGAAGTCGGACGAGAACTCCCTGAGGTCCGCGTCGATGAAACAGACGATGTCGCCCCGGGTGACGAGCAGCGAGCGCCACAGCACCTCGCCCTTGCCGGGCACGGCCGGGATACGGGGCAGGATGTCGTCGCGGTGCACGACGCGCGCCCCGGCCGCCGCCGCGACCTGGGACGTCCGGTCGGTGGAGCCGGAGTCGACGACCACGATCTCGTCGACGAGCGGGACCTGCCGCATGAGGTCGTGGCGGATGATCGCGACGATGTCGCCGACGGTCTCCTCCTCGTTCAGCGCGGGCAGGACGACGCTGACCGACTGGCCGCTCGCTCGTTTCGCGGCCATGATCCTGTGGAGCGGGCGGTCGGCCGTGGACCAGGAGCGGGTGTTCAGCCAGTGCTCGACTTCCTTCAGCACAGTGCGCGGCTCCTCTGCGTTCATCTCGCGGTTCGGACGGCTCTCTCAACTGTCCTGGCCTTCGGTTACAGTCTTGGACAACGCTGGTGACCATCGCATGTCGGTGCCCGTCGGCTCATACAACCAAATACCGCTCATCCAGAGGGGCAGAGGGATACGGCCCGATGAAGCCCCGGCAACCCTCCAGCCGGTCTGACCACGTCGTCGTGGTGAGGCTCCCGGCTCGGGAAGGTGCCAAATCCGTCTCGCGGCGAAGTGCGCCGCGAGGAAGATGAGGAGAAAGGGCCTCGCCTCCATGGCTGCGCAGACTGTTGCAAGCACCACCGACTCCCCCTCCACAGTAGACCTCGGCCCGGCCGCCGCACTGAGCTGTCGTGAGTGCGGTCACCGCGTCCCCCTCGGACCGGTCTTCGCCTGCGAGGAGTGTTTCGGGCCGCTGGAGATCGCGTACGACTACTCCGCGTACGACACGGAGGAGCTGCGCAAGCGGATCGAGTCCGGGCCGGCGAACATCTGGCGGTACGCGCCCCTGCTGCCCGTCCCGGCCGACGTGGCGACCAAGCCGAACATCAATCCCGGCTGGACCCAGCTCGTGCAGGCCGACAACCTGGCCGCCGCGCTCGGCGTCGACGCCGGAAAGCTCTTCGTCAAGGACGACTCCGGCAACCCCACGCACTCCTTCAAGGACCGTGTCGTCGCCCAGGCGCTGGAGGCGGCCCGCGCCTTCGGCTTCACCACGCTGTCCTGCTCCTCCACGGGCAACCTGGCCGGTGCCGTCGGCGCCGCCGCCGCCCGCGCCGGCTTCCGGTCCTGCGTGTTCATCCCGCACGACCTGGAGCAGGGCAAGGTCGTCATGGCCGCGGTCTACGGCGGCGAGCTGGTCGGCATCGAGGGCAACTACGACGACGTGAACCGCTTCTGCTCCGAGCTGATCGGCGACCCGGCCGGCGAGGGCTGGGGCTTCGTGAACGTCAACCTGCGGCCGTACTACGCGGAGGGCTCCAAGACCCTGGCGTACGAGATCTGCGAGCAGCTCGGCTGGCAGCTCCCCGACCAGCTGGTCGTGCCGATCGCCTCCGGGTCGCAGCTCACCAAGATCGACAAGGGGCTGCAGGAGCTGATCAAGCTCGGGCTCGTCGAGGACAAGCCGTACAAGATCTTCGGTGCGCAGGCCGAGGGCTGCTCGCCGGTGTCGGTGGCCTTCAAGGCCGGGCACGACGTGGTGCGGCCGCAGAAGCCGAACACCATCGCGAAGTCGCTGGCGATCGGCAACCCGGCGGACGGGCCGTACGTGCTCGACATCGCGCGGCGGACCGGCGGGGCCGTGGAGGACGTGACGGACGAGCAGGTCGTCGAGGCGATCAAGCTGCTCGCGCGGACCGAGGGGATCTTCGCCGAGACCGCCGGTGGTGTGACCGTCGGCGTGACGAAGAAGCTGATCGAGGACGGGCTGCTGGACCCGACGCTCACCACGGTCGTGCTCAACACGGGGGACGGCCTCAAGACGCTGGACGCGGTGGCGGGGACGGGGCTCACCGCCACCATCCGGCCCAGCCTTGATTCGTTCCGTGAGGCCGGCCTTGTCTAAGGACTGGTAGTCGTTCGTCCGCGGCCTGTGGGGGCTGGTCGCGCCCACGCGGCGGTAGCCGCACATCTGACTCAGCCCCGCGCCCCTAACTCTTCTGCACTGACCGGAGGTCACACGTCATGAGCGTTTCCGTCCGCATCCCCACCATTCTTCGCACCTACACCGGCGGACAGGCCGAGGTCGCCGCGGAGGGCGGCACCCTCGCCGAGGTCATCGCCGATCTGGAGAAGAACCACAACGGGATCGCCGCCCGCGTTCTCGACGACCAGGGCAAGCTGCGGCGGTTCGTGAACGTGTACGTGAACGACGACGACGTCCGGTTCGAGCAGGGGCTGGAGACGGTGACGCCGGACGGCGCGGGCGTGTCGATCATTCCGGCCGTCGCCGGTGGCTGACCCCCGGTCCGTACCGGTCGGTAGTAACCGTCGGTAACTTCGATTACCGAGCGTTCATCGAATTGCCCCCTCCGTGAGAGAAGCGGAGGGGGCAATTCTCTATGGTTGAGCACTGTAGAGTTGGGGAACCCGGTGCGATCACCGTAGTGATTCCATGCCGGACGCATATGTGATTCCGCCGCGCGCCCTATATGAAGTAGCCAAAGTGTGCAGGGCATTTGCGTGTTTCGCTCCTTTTATGGGGCCCGACTTGCCCTGAATTCGGGCGAATTGTTCGTACATTCCCGACCGGTCGTGTCCAGATTTCTCGTCCGATTGACCTGTTGCAGAGGGCAGTTGGACAGATACATTCGGCCGCGGTCGACGCGTTCCGGCGCACACCCCCAACCGTTGGGGGGTGAGGTCTGACCCGGATCCGCGAAGTGTGGATCTGTGCAAGGGCCAGTAATAGGGGAGTTAGGCATGGCTCAGGGCACCGTCAAGTGGTTCAACGCGGAGAAGGGGTACGGCTTCATCGCGGTCGACGGTGGTGCGGATGTATTCGTCCACTACAGCGCGATTCAGATGGACGGCTACCGCACCCTGGAAGAGGGCCAGCGGGTCGAGTTCGAGATCTCGCAGGGTCAGAAGGGGCCGCAGGCGGACATGGTCCGGCTCGCGGCCGGCTGAAGTACGCGCCGGGTTTCAACGCAGCGACGTTCTTCGTTCTTCATAGGAGGGCTCGCACCCCGCTCCGGGGTGCGAGCCCTCTTGTGTGCGCGGGCCCTCTGGGTGCGCACAGGCCCTCGAACCGGCCCCGGCAGGGGTGCGCACCGGGGGTCGCGCACGGGGCGCGGGGGGCGCGTTCACCTGCGGATCATCGAGAGGCGCTTGCACTCGCAGGGGGCGAGTGCTAATCATTGGCGTTAGCACTCTGAAGGTGAGAGTGACAACGAGGACCGGGTCGGCGAGGCCCGCAAGCCGGGTGGGGCAAGGAACCACGAGGCAGGCAGGCCGTCCGTCGCGGGCGCCAGCGCGGTCCGGAGCAATCCACCCCCTGTCCGGGAGGACCACTTCACATGGCCAAGATCATCGCGTTCGACGAGGAGGCACGGCGCGGCCTCGAGCGCGGCATGAACCAGCTCGCGGACGCCGTCAAGGTGACGCTCGGCCCCAAGGGCCGCAACGTCGTCCTCGAGAAGAAGTGGGGCGCCCCCACGATCACCAACGATGGTGTCTCCATCGCCAAGGAGATCGAGCTCGAGGACCCGTACGAGAAGATCGGCGCCGAGCTGGTCAAGGAAGTCGCCAAGAAGACGGACGACGTCGCCGGTGACGGTACGACCACCGCGACCGTTCTCGCCCAGGCGCTCGTACGCGAGGGCCTGCGCAACGTCGCCGCCGGTGCCAACCCGATGGCTCTCAAGCGCGGCATCGAGAAGGCCGTCGAGGCCGTCTCCGGCGCCCTGCTGGAGCAGGCGAAGGATGTCGAGACCAAGGAGCAGATCGCTTCCACGGCCTCCATCTCCGCCGCCGACACCCAGATCGGCGAGCTCATCGCCGAGGCGATGGACAAGGTCGGCAAGGAAGGCGTCATCACCGTCGAGGAGTCCCAGACCTTCGGTCTGGAGCTGGAGCTCACCGAGGGTATGCGCTTCGACAAGGGCTACATCTCGGCGTACTTCGCCACCGACATGGAGCGGATGGAGGCGTCGCTCGACGACCCGTACATCCTGATCGCCAACTCCAAGATCGGTTCCGTCAAGGACCTGCTCCCGCTCCTGGAGAAGGTCATGCAGTCGGGCAAGCCGCTGCTGATCATCGCCGAGGACGTCGAGGGCGAGGCCCTGTCGACCCTGGTCGTCAACAAGATCCGTGGCACCTTCAAGTCCGTCGCCGTCAAGGCCCCGGGCTTCGGCGACCGCCGCAAGGCGATGCTGAACGACATCGCCATCCTCACCGGCGGCGAGGTGATCTCCGAGGAGGTCGGCCTCAAGCTGGAGAACACCACGATCGATCTGCTGGGCCGCGCCCGCAAGGTCGTCATCACCAAGGACGAGACCACGATCGTCGACGGGGCCGGCTCCTCGGAGCAGGTCCAGGGCCGGGTCAACCAGATCCGCGCCGAGATCGAGAACAGCGACTCGGACTACGACCGCGAGAAGCTCCAGGAGCGCCTGGCGAAGCTCGCGGGCGGCGTGGCCGTCATCAAGGCCGGTGCCGCGACCGAGGTCGAGCTCAAGGAGCGCAAGCACCGCATCGAGGACGCCGTTCGCAACGCGAAGGCGGCCGTCGAGGAGGGCATCGTCGCCGGTGGTGGCGTGGCCCTGCTGCAGGCATCCTCGGTCTTCGAGAAGCTGGAGCTGTCGGGTGACGAGGCGACCGGCGCCAACGCCGTGAAGCTCGCCCTGGAGGCCCCGCTCAAGCAGATCGCCGTCAACGGTGGCCTGGAGGGCGGTGTCATCGTCGAGAAGGTGCGCAACCTCCCCGTCGGTCACGGCCTGAACGCCGCGACCGGTGAGTACGTCGACATGATCGCCGAGGGCATCATCGACCCGGCGAAGGTCACGCGCTCCGCGCTGCAGAACGCGGCCTCCATCGCCGCGCTCTTCCTCACCACCGAGGCCGTCATCGCCGACAAGCCGGAGAAGGCCGCCGCGCCCGCCGGCGGCGGCATGCCGGGCGGTGACATGGACTTCTGATCGACCCCGGTCGATCACCGTCCTTCAGTACCGAGGGCGGCACTCCCTGGACACAGGGGGTGCCGCCCTCGGGCGTGTCCGGGGTCACATCGGAGGCGGGGGCGGGGGCGGAATGCCGGGGCGGGCGGGGCGGTTGTCCGGAGGGTGGCTATATGCACGCGCATGTAATGCGAGTCACCCGCTTGTTCCATCCGTTCGTCCCGAGGAGCCCTCACGTGACCACCGCCTCCACCTCCCGTGCCGCCGAGGTACTGTCCCGGCCCGTCACGATCAACGGTCTGACCGTTCCGAACCGGATCGCCATGGCGCCCATGACGCGCACGTTCTCGCCCGGCGGTGTGCCGGGGCCGGACGTGGCCGCGTACTACGGGCGGCGGGCCGCCGCGGGCGTCGGTCTGATCGTGACCGAGGGGACCTACATCGGGCACGAGACCGCCGGTGACCTGGACAACGTGCCGAGGTTCGCCGGTGAGGAGCAGCTAGCGGGGTGGGCGAAGGTCGCGGAGGCGGTGCACGCCCACGGCGGCACGATCGTCCCGCAGCTGTGGCACATCGGGGCCGTCCGGCGGCAGGGACAGCTCTTCCCCGACGCGCCGGTCCTCGGCCCGTCCGGGCTGCGGGTCGACGGCACCGAGGCCGAGGGCGGCCGGGCCATGACGCAGGCCGACATCGACGAGGTCGTCGAGGCGTTCGCCAAGTCCGCCGCCGAGGCCGAGCGCATCGGCATGGACGGTGTCGAGCTGCACGGCGCCCACGGCTATCTCATCGACCAGTTCCTCTGGGAGCGCACCAACCGCCGCACGGACGCCTACGGCGGTGATCTCGTCGCCCGGACGAAGTTCGCGGCGGAGGTCGTGGCGGCCGTGCGGGACTCGGTGTCGGCCGGCTTCCCCGTCATCTTCCGCTACTCGCAGTGGAAGCAGGACGGGTACGACGCGCGCCTCGCCGACACGCCCGAGGAGCTGGAGGCGCTGCTCAGCCCGCTCGTCGCGGCCGGCGTCGACGCCTTCCACGCGTCCACCCGCCGCTACTGGCAGGCGGAGTTCGAGGGCTCCGAGCTGAACCTCGCGGGCTGGACGAAGAAGCTCACCGGCAAGCCCGCCATCACGGTCGGCTCGGTCGGCCTGGACGGCGAGTTCCTCACCGCGTTCGCCGGTGAGGGCGCGTCGGCGAAGGGGATCGACGACCTGCTGAACAGCCTGGAGGCCGAGGAGTTCGACCTCGTCGCCGTGGGCCGCGCGCTCCTCCAGGACCCGCAGTGGGCCGCGAAGGTCCTCGACGGCCGCTTCGACGAACTGAAGGCGTTCCAGCCGGCGGCGCTGACCTCGCTCAGCTGAGGCGGGGGCCGGGCCCGCGGGTCAGTCGGCGTAGTCCTTGAGCTTCTCGGTGTCCAAGGTGATGTTCACGGGCGCCGGGAGCTCGACGGTCGCGCCCCACGCGCAGGACTCGGTCCGCCGGTACCGTCCGTCCTTCGGTTCGCTGAACACGGTGACGGTGGTGTGGTCGCGGTCGATGAGGAGGTAGACGGGGATCTCGGCCGCCGCGTAGCCGAGGGGCTTGTCGACGCGGTCGCGCTGGTCGGTGTCGCGGTCGTGGGAGGTGATCTCCACGGCCATGAGGGCGCCGTCCGGGGTGGACCACTCACGGTCATGCACGAAGTGATCGACCGGTGCCAGGAATCCGTCGGTGCGAGCGCGGCCCTTCCGGTAGGCCTCTGCCTTCACACCACGCTCGGGCGCGAGGTCCAGATCGGGCCGTTGCTGCATGCACTGGCGTAGCAACCACATGAAGATCGACGTGTGCTTGCCGTCCGGCACTGCCTTGACCTCTACTTTTCCGTTGATGTACTCAAGCCGCACGGTTTCGGGAGCCGCTGCGGCCAGCTCCTCGAACTCGTCGACGTCGAGCGGGCCGTGCCGGACACACAGCCTCCCGCCGAGGAACTCCAGCCGGTTCCGCAGCTCTCTGGGGGCCCTGCGGACGAGTTCCTCGAAGTCCTCGACGGACATCTGCGGGCGCTCAGCGGTGTCAGGGGTCATGGTGTCGCCTCCTTCCTCCCATCGTGCCCCGGAGTGATGGCGGCGGACCGTAGGAGCGGTCATACGGGTGTCCTTTCGCGGGGCTGTGGTGACATCGCCGCTCGGATCCGGGACGCGTGGGTGCGGACCGCGGCTGCGGAGAGGGCCGTGTAGGGGCGGGCGGGGGCGCGTTCGCCCCGGCAGGCGCCGCACATTCCGCCCGGGAGGGCCTCCGGAGGACCCGGTGTGCCGCACTCGCCGCACTCCAGCATGCGCGGCGGCGGGGGTACGGGGTCGGGTGCGGGCGCCGGTTCCGGGGGCAGCTTGGCGAGGAGGCGGGTGCGCAGGAGGGCGGCCGGGCTGTGGACGGGGGCCGGGAGGCCGGAGACCAGGGCCCGGCGGATCACCTCGTCGGTCGCGCCCCGCTCGAACCACGGCAGCAGCAGTGGAGCCAGTTCCGCGCAGTCCGACTGGGAGAGGGAGAGCGCGGGGGTCTCCCGGCCCAGGGCCGCGAGGAGGATGTGCGCGCGGGAGCGGGTCGGCGGTGGCTTGTACGACTCCTCCGGTACGTCACCCCGGGTGAACCTCGCCCACCAGTCGTCGTCGCGCGCGGTACGAGAGAACCACGTTCGGGTGATCCAGTGCGCGGTGCCCGACACGGCGGTCAGATGTTCGCGCCCCCGGCGCAAGTGCCCCGCCGCCTGCAGCCTGTTGAGGGCGGTCCGCAGGGCGCACTGCCCGTACGGCAGCTCCTTGGCCAGCGTCTTCACGCTGATGTCGGCGCCGTCGGGGAGGCGGTCGAGGTACGCGGCGATCGCCGCCTCGCGGGGGAGAAGGTCCGCGAAGTCGTGTGCGGTGCGCGGGAGTTGACCGGGCGCGGCGCGTTTGCCGTAGCCCGGGGCGGCCCTGGGGTGGCGATGCGGAGGGTGAGGGTCCGCGTGCACGGGTCGGAGTGCAGCACTAAAGTTGGCAGCAGCCACGGGATCGCCTGTGTTTCGATCTCGGAGGTCAAGCCCCCGCAGGTGTTGGTAGCACCTGGCGGGGGCTGTTTCGTCTGCGGGCACCGTATCAGCAACGTCACGTTGCGTTGCAAGTCGACCGCATGCCGTCAACTTGCCGGGTGGGAGGGTGGGTTGAGGCCCACCTCCCGTTCCTTGAAAAGAGGGCTCGGGGCTGACGGCTTGAGCTTCGGGGGCCGCGGCGGGAGGCATCGGTGAAATTCTGTTCGAGCAATAGGTGTTGGTGTAGCAGGCGTTGGTGACGGACGGGGGGCCTGGTGGGTGCGAGACGCGCGCGGAAGATGTTGCGGAAGATGGAGAGCGGTGAGCCCGTGCAGCTCGTCATCGGCATGACGACGATGAAGGGGCTCACCCGACTCGCCCTCCTCGCCGGGCAGTTCGGGTACGAGTACGGGGACCTGAACATCACCGGCGACAACAAGATGGCGCTGCGTCTCGTGCCCGACCCGAGCCCCGAGGGCCGGGAGCGTGCCGAGCGGAACCGTGCGCGGTATCCCGACGCACGGAACGGGGGTCCGTTGCCGCCCGTCGTGCCCGAGGAGATCGAACTCCTCAGGGCCCGCATGCTGTTCGACCTCGGCCATCAGCACACGGACAAGGAGCGGTTGGGCCTCGCGGGTATCGGTCTCACCGGGCTGGCCTTCGGCATCGGATACCTGTTCAAGGGCGTTGCCGTCGGTGTGGCTGTCGCCGTCGGTGTCGGCAGCTGGGTCGTGCTCATGGGGCTGGCGTACCTGGGGCTCACCGCGACCCGTCGCCGCAACGTCAGGTACACCGCCCGGCTGGAGGCCGCCGGGTTCACGCCGGTGACCGACCGGGCCGGGCGCCTGCGCTATCTGCCGCCGGGCGGCCGGCCACCGGGTCACGGCAACCCGTTCGGCTAGTGCCGCCTCAGGTCGTCGACGAACGCGGACCACGCCTCGGCCCGGAACACGAGCGCCGGGCCGAGGGGGGTCTTGGAGTCCCGCACGGGGATGTGGGTGGGGTGGCCTTCGGCGACTTCGAGGCAGTTGCCGCCGTCGCCGTCGCTGTACGTGGACTTGCGCCAGCGGGCTACCTCCAGGCAGTTGTCGCCGCCGCCGCCGCTGTAGCTGGACTTGTGCCAGGTGGCGGTGCTCAGGTCGTAGTCAGGGACGCTGCTCATGGGCATAATCCTGCGCCACCGCTTCGACCATGACCAGGGACTTCTCGGATGGGAGCGCAGCGGCGGCGAGGAGTTCGAAGGTGAGCTTCAGTTGCGTGACGAGTGCCGGGTCGTCCTCCAGGCGCCCGACGCGCACGCTCTCGAAGTACGCCAGCGGAGGGGCGTCCGCGAAGTCCATCAACCTCAGCGAGCCCTGCATGGCCGTGTGCCCGCCCGCGCTGAACGGCAGCACCTGCAAGATGACACGACTTCGTCGGGCCAGAGACGCGACGTGGTTCAGCGCCTCCGCCATCACGGCACGTCCGCCGGTCTCTCGGCGTAGTACGGCTTCGTCGAGCACTGCCCACAACAGCGGCTTTGTTGGATCGTCGAGGAGGCGGGTGCGGACCACGCGGCCCTCCACCCATTCCTCGATGGTCTCCTCCGGTGCTGTCGGAGCGAAGGCACGGTTCACGGCACGTGCGTACGCCGGAGTCTGGAGGAGGCCGGGGATCAGCAGAGGCTGGTACTCCCGGATCGCAGTGGCTGACGCTTCCGACTCCGCCAGTTCCGCGAAGTGTTCGGGGTAGCGGGACTTGGACGCGGCCTTGCAGTTCCGGCTGAAGAAGTCCCCCGTCTCCAGCGCCACATCGATCAGCCGCGCGATCTCCGGCTGCAAGCGCCGCACCGCTGATTCCAGTTGGCCCACGAACGACCCGCTCACGAACAACCGCTGGCCCAGATCCTCCTGGCTGAGCCCCGCCCTCTCCCTCGCGTGCCGCAACTCCGCCCCCAACAGCGCCCGGGGCGACGACGACGGGTCCAGATCCTTCGGTCCTGGCACGGCCACAGCTCCCATCCAGCAGAACCCCTGTTGGGGCGTCGTACCTGGCCAGGCTAGAGCCCTTCGGACACGCTGTGTCGTGAATCGGCAACCCAGCGTGGAGGGCGAACGTGGAGAACAGAGCGGCAGCGACGGGGCGTAACCGGGTGCGGACGACCGAGGAGGCCGTCGAGCAACTGGACACGGCGCTGCGCGGTGTCGGGATCATCCTGCCGTCGCTGCGGGTCGACCCGATCACCGGCGCCAGCGAACTGCCTTATCCGCTGGTCGAGTTGGGCTGCTGCAACCTTCAGGTCGCCGCCGACCTCGCCGCCGTCCTGCGGAACGCGGCCGAGGCGTGACCCGGTCGTACGCCGTGGACGTACGCAGCGGCCGTCTCGGCGAGGTGATGGGCCGCGAGGGCGGCTACGTGCAGTTGCGACCGGTCGGGGGCGGGCGGGAGTGGGACTGTCCGCCGGACACGCTCCGCGAGGCCGCCCCGGGGGAGGTGCTGCGGGCCCGGGTGCGGCAGGTCAACGGCGAGGGGAGGCTGCCGTGTTGAGCGCTTGGTGACATTTGGAGGGAAGCTGTCCCCTTTGTGGCGCGGGCGTGCCAGGCTGGACGGCCACGGATCGAGGGCGGGGGACGGCTGTGCGGCGAGGGATGCTCGGACTGGTGTGTCTGGTGGGGTTGCTGTGCGGGTGCGGCGGCGCGGGTGACGGTCCGGGCGGCGACTCGAAGGCGACGGGGTCGGACCGGCCGCGCACCACGGCCTCGCCCTCCCCCTCGGGTTCCTCGGGCGGGGGCCGGGCGTACGTGACGTTCACGTCCGAAGAACCCGTCGCCGCGGAGGCGTTGGACCGGGCGGCCGGGCTGATGCGGGAGCGGGTGCAGGCCGCCAAGCTGACGGATGTCGAGGTGACGGTCGAGGAGCGGCGGCAGATCACGGTGGCCGGTCCTGCCGAGAGCCAGGAGTCGCTGAAGGCGCTGGGCGCGCCGGCCGAGCTGGCGTTCCGGCCGGTGCTGGCCCAGACGCCGACGGAGGACAAGGGCCGGTGCCGGGCGGACGTGGACGCCTCCCCGTCGCAGCCGCTGACCGCGTGCGGGGAGCAGCAGGACGTCCTGTCCACGTACGAACTCGGCCCCGTGGCCCTGCCCGGCACGGATGTGTCCGACGCGGCGGCGGACGTCGACGCGGCACGCGGGGGCGGCTGGTTCGTGACGCTGAAGTTCACCTCGGCGGGCGCGAAGAAGTTCGCCGACGTCACGGGCAGGCTGGCCCGGCAGACCTCGCCGCAGAACCAGTTCGCCATCGTCCTCGACGGTGAGGTCGTCTCCGCCCCCGCCGTGACCAGCGCGATCACCGGCGGCGCGGCCGAGATCTCCGGCTCCTTCACCGTCCAGGAGGCCGAGGAACTGGCGGCCAACCTGGACACGGGCGCCCTTCCCGTACGCCTGCGGGTGTCCTCCGTGACCACGCTGCCGGCCGGTGTCGGCTGAAGCCCTTCTGCCGGGCGGCTGTTAGTCTCCGAGGCCGACGAAGGGGGCAGCTCGTGGCCAAGGTCAACATCAGTCTCGATGCCGAACTGGTGGTGGAGGTGATGGTCCTGGCGGGCGTCGGATCGCCGCAGGACGCCGTCGAGGCGGTCGTGCGGGACTACATCGCCCGGGGGCATCGCACCGAGGCCCGCGCCGGGCTCACGGAGCAGGGCCTGCGCGAGGTCGACGTCAAGCCGCAGGAGCCCCAGGGCTGACCGCGGTGCCGCCGGCTACGGGCGTTCGAGGTGCTGGAGGATGCCGCCGACGGAGAAGCAGAGGGCGCCGGTGAGGGTGCCCCAGTTGGCGATGTCGGCGTTGATGAGGCTGCCGGTGGCCGGGCGGGTGTAGGCGGCGAACGCCGAGACCATGAAGAGGACCGAGCCGAGCTGGTTCACGGCGACGATCCACCAGCCGAGGTCGTGCGGCAGCAGGCGCGGCCGGCCGTGGCAGATCTCCACCAGGGCGAGGTGCCCGGAGATCAGGAAGAGCGCGCAGCCGATCATGTCGGGCGTCCAGATCAGACGGTTGACCTGCTGCACGCTCAGGCCCTGGAGGAAGGAGTCGAGCAGGTTGACGCCGAAGACCAGGGTGCCGGCGAACAGGACGAACGTGCTCAGCCAGTCGGCCCGGCCCGGCTCGTAGCTCCACCATCGCCAGCGCCGGGTGACCAGGACGCCCTCGCCGCCCGGCACATGGCGAGGCGCGTTGATCACCTGGAGCAGGGACACATAGCCGCCGGCGTTGAAGAAGAGGCCGCCGGCGAAGTAGATCGACGCGGCGGTGGTGGCGTCGCCCGAGCCGAACTGGGCGACGGCGGCACCCGCGGCGAACAGCGCTCCGCCGACGACGAAGACGGTGGCGGCGATCGCGTTGAGCGTGCGCAGCCGGGCGACGGCGGTGTCGTCCGCGCGGGCGTGGTGAGGGGCGGCCGCCCCGGCCGGATGGACGGTGATGAGTCCGCGGCGGCGGGCGAGCCGGGACTCCCAGACCGCGGTACCGCCGCCGGGCGGCTGCCAGGTGAGCCGAGTCGTGAACGGGCCGGCGCCCTCGGCGTGCTGTCCTGGCTGTTCCGACAGTGGTGGCTGTCCGGGCTGTGTCATCGAGGGCCGTCTGCCGCTGCGCCCATGGTGTCTCCCCAGGTCACTGAGGCCGGGTGCCGTCGGCCACGGACCCTGGACCCCCGTCGACTCTGCCAGATGCGAGGGGAGGCGGCCCGGTGCCGGAGCGGCCGTTGGTCCGATCAGCGGATGCCGGGCGGCGGCCGGTGATCAGCACGCTCAAGCACGCTCCCGCCGGGCGACCGCTCAGACGTTCCCCATCGGCTCGATGTCCATCCGGACCGGCTCGCCCCAGATACGGGTCACGTCGTAGTCCGTGAACTCCTGGACCAGGCGGTACGCGATGGCCGGGCGGGGGCCCCGGCGCTGCGCGGTGAGGAACAGCTCGGCCTCGCGGCGGTCGCGGCGGGGGGTGCCGCAGAGCTGCCAGACCTGGCCGTTCCACGCCTCGGGGAGCCAGCGCTGCTGGGGTTCGGGGCGGTCGTCCCGTACGCCGTAGCGCGAGGGGGCCTGGGCGGTGGGGCCGGTGGGGCGGGGAGGGCCGTAGCTGTCGTTCAGCTGGGTGCGGCGGGCGGTGCGGCGGCGGGTCTCGCACAGGAGGCAGCGGTCGGGGGCCTCCTCGTCGACCGGGCCGTTCGGATGCTCGGCGCAGCGCGTCGTCGGCTTGGCCGACGTGACCGTCTCGTCCAGCAGCTCCAGGGCGCGCTTGATGTCGTCCTTCACCTCGTGCAGCCGGGCGTCCGGCGTGTCGGCGTTCAGCGCGTCGCCGTGCTCGCCGAGGAGGCGCAGGGCGCGGCCGAGGGCGGTGAGCTGGGCGTGGTTCACGGGCTCGGTCCTTCCCTGGGGGAGGGGGCAGGGGCATGCGGGACATCGGCGATCCCCACCACCGTGCCACACCCCACTGACAACACCTCCGGGGCCGGGCCTCGCAGGGTCAGCTATGTACACTGAATGACGGGATCGCCGATGATTCTGTACATCGCGGGAGCCGGAGGGCCGTATGTCCCTGACGCACATCGACATCGACGACGAGGCGCTGGAGACCGCCAAGCGCCTGGGCGGGCACCGGACGAAGACGGCGGCCGTGGCGAAGGCGCTGGAGGAGTACAACCTGCGGCTGCAGCGCGGCGCCGCGCATGACAAGTACTTCGAACTCGCCCAGGAGTGGGACATCGAGGGGGCCGAGGCCGCGCATCGCGCGGACAAGGAGGCCCACCGCGCGTGAGCGGCTATCTCTTGGACTCGTCCGCCCTGTGGCGCCTGCTCCGGGACCGGCGTCTTCACGACGCGTGGCGCCCGGTCGTCATGGACGGCGACCTCCGGTCGTGCTATCCGCAGCGCGCGGAGTTCCTCCGGTCGGCTCGTGATCTCAAGGAGTACGAGGCGTACCACGCGATGTTCGAGGACCTCTACGCCGACGTCTCCGTACCGAAGCACGCTCCGCACTGGATCGGCGGTCTGCAGCTGAGGGCCGCGGAGCGAGGTGAACACCAGGCACTCTCCGCCGTCGATCTGCAGATCTGTGCCACCGCCGCTCACCATGGCCTGGTCGTCCTGCACGACGACAGGGACTTCGTGACGGCCGCCCGTCTGGCGGTCGAGCTGCGCCAGCTCAACGTTCACCAAGGGCCCCTGTAGGTCAGCCCGTCGTCGCCGCTGCCAGGGCCGCGCGCAGGTGCCCTCCGGTCTCCGTCAGCAGGCGGGTCGCCGTGGTCGCGTCCACGCCGCTCAGGATGGTGAGGATGGCGTGCTTGACCTGGCCGTTCGTGGCGGTCAGGGCCGTCTCGATCTCGGCGTCCGTCGCGCCCGTGGCGAGGGCGACGATGCGGTGGGAGCGGGCGCGGAGCTTGTCGTTGGTGGCGCGGACGTCGACCATGAGGTTCCCGTAGGTCTTGCCGAGACGGATCATGGTGATCGTCGAGAGCATGTTGAGAACCAGCTTCTGGGCCGTGCCCGCCTTGAGGCGGGTCGAGCCGGTGACCAGCTCGGGCCCGGCGACGACCTCGATGCCGTGGTCGGCCGCCGCGGCGAGTGCGCTGGCCGCGTTGCAGGACAGCCCGATCGTGAGCGCGCCGGCCGCGCGCGCGTGCTCCACCGCGCCCACCGCGTACGGGGTGCGACCCGAGGCGGAGACACCGACCACCGTGTCGTCGGGCGTCAGCCCCAGCGCGTCGAGGTCGGCGCGGGCCAGTTCCGCCGAGTCCTCCGCCCCCTCGATCGAGGTGACCACCGCCTCCCGGCCGCCCGCGATCAGGCCCATGACCTGCGAGGGCGCGGTGTTGAACGTCGGTGGGCACTCGGACGCGTCCAGGACACCCAGCCGCCCGGCCGTACCCGCTCCCGCGTAGACGAGCCGGCCGCCCCGCGCCATCCGCTCCGCGATCGCGTCGATGGCCGCCGCGATCAGCGGCAGCTGCGCGGCGACCGCCGCCGGCACGGTCGCGTCCTCGGCGTTCATCAGCTTCGCGATGTCGAGCGTCGGCAGCTGATCGATGTCGGCCAGCTCCGGCCGGAACGCCTCGGTCGTCAGCGACTCCAGCTCGGCGCGCACGGCGAGGTGGTTGGAGAGGGCGTCGGCGGTGGCATCGGCGGCATCGGCGGTGGTGTCGGAGGAGGCGGGAGGCGGGGTGGGGGGCATGGCGGCTCATTCCGTACGGGGCGGTGCGGTGGTACGCCGGTGCTGCGCGGGCGACCGGGGGCGGCGGTGCCTTACGGGCCTGGTTGGTGCTGTGTGGTGCGTGGTGCGTGGGCGGGGCAGGTGTGTGGTGGCTGACCTGGACGGCCCGGCGGGGCGCTCGTCTCCGGGCTTCCTACCGCGACGGGCCCCCGGTGCGGTGCCGGTGCGCCAACGCCTCGTACGACGCCGACAGCGCGGGCGCCGCCGACTCGTAGGTCCGCTGTGCCACCCCGACGAACAGGCAGTCCACCACCAGCAGCTGACTCGTCCGGGACGACATCGCGGCCGGTCTCAGCTCGCTCTCCCGGGCCGTGGACGTCGTCAGGACGTGGTCGGCGTACTGGGAGACCGGTCCGTCCGGCCGCCCGGTGATCGCTATCGTCGTCGCCCCGTGGTCGAAGGCGACCCGCAGCGGCTCGATGACGTCGCCCGTCGAGCCGGAGTGGGTGATCGCCACGGCCACGTCCTTCGCACGGAGCTGCACCGCGTTGGTGACGGCGAGGTGCGGGTCGCTGTGCGCGTGGGCTATCAGTCCTATGCGGAGCAGCTTCTGCGTGAGGTCCTGGGCGACGAGCCCGGACGCGCCGACGCCGTAGATGTCTATGCGACGGGCCCCGGCCAGCGCTCCGACCGCCGCGCCGAGCTGGCCCATGTCGAGTCCGGCGGCCGTGTCCGCGAGGGTCTGCTGCTCGTCGTAGGCGAGCTTGGCGACCACGTCGGACAGCGGGTCGTCGACCGCGATGTCGGCCGTGACCGAGGGGGCGCGGCCCGACTGCTGGTGGGCGGCGAGACCGGCGAGGGCGAGCCGCAGGTCGCGGTAGCCGGGGTAGCCGAGGAGGCGGGCCGTGCGGACGACCGTCGCCTCGCTGGTGCCGGTCAGCTCGGCGAGGCCGGTGACCGTGAGGGCGGCGCAGGCCGCCGGGTCGTTCGCGACGGCCTCCGCTACGCGCTGCATGGAACGGGTCATGGACGGGGCCAGCGTCCGCACCTTCGCCGCGAGGGCGGCGGGGGCGGGGGGTGCGGACGACGTGGTGGGGGACCCGCTCCGCCCCTCGGCGGGGCGGGTCGCGCCCTGTCCCGCCGCGGCTGCGAAAATTTCCTTCACGTCATCACTCACATAATGAAAGATATTTTCTGTCCGGCCCTGTGGTCAAGGGCCGCACAATGGATGCATGAGCCCCAGCAGTGACCCCGTGAGCCCCCTTGAGCAGGCGCTGCACGCGGCCCGCGCCCTCGTTCTCGCCGATCTGGCGGCCGGGAGGGTCGCCGAGGCCGATGTCGTGTCCATGGTGGAGGAATCGGTCGTCCAGCGCCGCTGGTGGGTCGAGCAGTGGCCGGACGGGGTGCCGTACGTCGCCGGGCTCGTCGCCCAGGACGTCCAGGACGCCCTGCTCGAACGGTACGGCCGCTGGCCCCTCTGCCCGGTCTGCGAGGACGGCGACCCGCACGCGCTCGACGTGGAACCGGAGCTGGGACCCGACCCGCGGTGGGTGTGCCACCAGGCGGGGGTGCGGGTCGCGGAGGTGGGGGCGCTGGGGACGGCGCTCGCAGGAGAGTCCGCGGACGAGTCCGGTGAGGGGTTCGGGAAGGGGTCCTCGTCGTGAGCCTCTACATCGATCCGCCCACCTGGCCGGGGCACGGGCGCATGTGGTCCCACCTCGTGAGCGACGCCTCCTTCGACGAACTGCACGCCTTCGCAGGGCGGTTGGGCATTCCCGAGCGTGCCTTCGAGCGCGACCACTACGACATCCCGTCCCACCGCTACGAGGAGGTCGTACGGGCGGGGGCCGTGCAGGTGGGCTCGAAGGAACTGCTGCGCAGGCTGACGGAGGCGGGCCTGCGCAGACCGAAGCGGCGCGGGGCCACGACGGCCTGAGCGGTCCCGGCCCGTGTGGACCGGGCCCGTGCGAGGAGAACCCGACGGGCCCGGCGGGCGTCAGATGTCAGATGTCAGGCGTCGAGGCGGAGTTCGTAGGCGAACTGCGTCCCGTGCTCGCCGTCGCCCCAGTCGTCGCTGACCTTCTCGAAACCGGCCCGGGAGACGACGCCTTGAGAAGGCGTGTTGGTCTTCTCGACGACCGCGAACAGCGTCCGCACGTCCCCCTCCTCCCGGGCCCTCTGCCGCGCCCAGTCGGCCAGCGCGCCCAGCGCCTCGGTCATGTAGCCGCGCCCGCGCGCCCCCTCGACCAGGTCGTAGCCGACCTCGACGCGGCCCTCCTCGTCCGGTGCGCCGTGGTAGCCGAGCGCGCCGAGGGCCAGCCCGTCCTCCTTGCGCACGAGCACGAACATGCCCCACTCCGGGCGGTGCACCCCCGCCTCGTACCCCTGGAACGTCAGCCCCGCCCCGACGCGCGTCCCGTCGACGGGCCCGCCCACGACCCAGTCGAAGCCCCCGGCGCCGCCCTCGGCGAGATCGGACGCGGCGGCCGGGTGGACGCCCTGGAGGACGAGCCGAGCGGCGTCGATGTGCAGCGGATTGCGCCACTGCCACCGCGTGACGGGCGCGCGCCCCGGCAGCTCGCCCCGGCCGGTGGCCCACAGCAGCGTCGCCCAGGGGTCGTCACCGGGCCTGACATGCGGAAAGAGGCGCGCGAGCACGGACTCGCACAGCCCGACGGGCGGTACGTGCGCGGACGCGGGGAGCCCGAGGCCCTCGGCGATGTCGAACGTGTGCAGCAGCACCTCGGCGACCCCCATCGCCGCGAAGCCCTCACGGTCGGCCGCGCGGAACGGATACGGGTGGAAGCCGCGGACCGAGCGGGGAGTGGCGGTGACGGTGGCGGCCAGCAGCACGCCGGTCGTCCGGATCACCTCCAGGACGTCGGCGTTGCTCTCGCACTCCGACATGTCGATCTCGAACGGTACCCAGCGTGCCGTGGGCCGCCCCGCCAGCTGCCCCGCGTACGCGATCAGGTCCGACGCGATGTGGTCGGCCGTCCCCCGGCAGCTCCACTCCAGCCGGCCGGCCTTGACGCCCTCCCAGTCCCGGTCGGCCACCGTCCCCAGCACCGCCAGACAGTGCTCGACGGCTTCCCCCACCTGATCCCCACCCATTGGTCGCATGGCGGCGAGGATAGGCGGCGTCAGACGTCCGTACGTACTGGATTTACGGCGCCGTCACCGCTCCCGGCCACGAGCCGGGAGGCCCGCGTGCGCCGGTGCAGGCGCAGCGACACGGCGGTGGTGCCGATCGCGGCCGCCATGATGGCACCGCCCGCCCAGGCCGTGGAGGCGAACCCGAACCCCGCGTCGATGACCACCCCGCCGACCCAGGGGCCGCCGGTGTTGCCGAGGTTGAACGCGGCGGTGGTGGTGGCGCCGGCCAGGGTCGGGGCGGCACCGGCGACGTTGAACAGCCGGGCGTTGAGCGCCGGGGCGGTGTAGAAGCAGGACACCCCGAGGAGGAAGGAGAGCAGGACGGCGGCCACGGCGTACTGGGCGAGCAGGGCCAGGGCGACGAGGAAGACGGTGGAGGCGGTGATGCCGCTGATCAGCACCCCGAAGAGGTGCGCGTCCGCGATCCGGCCCCCGATGGCCGTGCCGATCAGCGCGCCGATCCCGAACAGCGCGAGAACCGTCGGCACCCATCCGCCGTCCAGCCCCGCCACGTCGGTGAGCAGCGGCGCGAGATAGCTGAAGGCGCAGAAGACACCCCCGGCGGCGAGTGCCACGACGGCGATCGTCAGCCAGACCTGGCGGTCGCGGTAGATCCGGACCTCCTGCCCCAGCCGGGGCAGCTCCTCGGGCCGGGGAATGGCCGGAACCAGGGTCACGACCCCGACGAGCGCGATCGCCGAGGCGACCGCCACCGCCCAGAACGCCGAACGCCACCCGAAGTGCTCCCCGAGGAACGCCCCCGCCGGCACCCCGAGCACGTTGGCGATCGACAACCCGCCGATCATGATGGCCAGCGCCCGCGCCCGCGCGTTCACCGGCACCATCGCGACGGCCACGGCCGCCCCGACCGCCCAGAACCCGGCACAGGCGAGCGCGCTCACGACGCGGGAGGCGAAGAGGACGCCGTAGTTCGGGGCGAGGGCGCCCGCGACCTGCCCGAACCCGAAGATCGTGATCAGCGCGACGAGCGTCGTACGCCGGGGCAGGCGCAGGGTCGCCACCGCCAGCAGCGGCGCCCCGACCACCATCCCGATCGCGAAGGCCGAGATCAGCAGCCCCGCCCGGGGGATGGACACGTGCATGTCCTCGGCGATGGGCGGCAGCAGCCCCGAGAGCATGAACTCACTGGTGCCGAGCGCGAAGACGGCGAGGCCGAGGACGTAGACGGACAGGGGTATGCGGAAGCGGGCGGAGGGGTCCGGAGCGGCGGCGGGAGAAGACATATACAGGGGGAACCGAGGACCGGCGGGCCGCATTCCCCCTGCCTGCCTGCCTGCCTGCCTGCCTGCCTGCCTGCCTGTCCGGCCGGCCTGCCTGGTCCTCGTACCTCCCTGTCCGGCGGTCCGGGGAAGGTTCGCGCGCCTTCCGTTCCTACCCGGCCGGCTCCGTCAGGGCCGCCAGTTCGGTGCGGAGGTTCTTCCGCGCCCGGCCCTCCCACTCCCGCTCCCCGTACGGCGTCCTGAACAGCCGGGGCAGGTCCAGGAGTTGGCGCAGCACCGCCGCCCGGCCCTCCCGGAACGCCTCGTCCGGCACGAACCCGTACTCCTCGCGCACGGCGGCGGCATAGGCGGCGTACGCCTCCGGCGGCGACGCCAGGATCGCGAGATCCGCGTCGCACAGCACCTGCCCGTCGGCGTCGTCGTCGGCCGGATCGTGGGTGATCGTCAGCCGCACCAGCCGGGCGACCTCCGCCACCTTCTCCGCCGGCACCCCGGCCTCGGTCAGCGCCCGCTCGGCGAGCCGGGCCGACCGCTCCTCGTTCTCCGACCGGTCGGGCAGGTACACGGCGTCGTGGAACCAGGTCGCCAGCCGTACGAGATCCGGGTCCGCCGCGTACTCCTCCAGCACCTCGACCCGGTCCAGTACCGCCGTGAGGTGATCGAGGGTGTGGTACTTCCGCTGGGGTTCCGCCCACCGCTCGATCAGGTTGTCGGCGTACGGCTCCGGCGCGGGACCGGGGGCCCCGCCGCGGGCGGCGAGCAGCACGGGGAGCCAGCGCTGGCGGAGGGCCTCGCGGAGGGCCTCGGGGGTCTCGGGCTTCTCGGGGTCGGGCATGGACGCATTGTGCCGTGGTCGTGGCCGGGTCTGGGGGCGGGCCTGGCCGTGTGGACGGGGGGCTCGTCGGGGGGGCGGACGAGACGGCCTCGTCCTTCGCTTCCCCTTCTTGGTAAATTGGACTAGACCTGTTGGACCAGACCTGTAGTCGTCACATGAAGCCGAAGCCCGACGGAAGGGGCCCCATGACCACGCGCGCGCTTCTGGAGGTGATCGCCCTCGACGCCGAGGACGCCGTCGCCGCCCAGACCGGTGGTGCCGACCGGCTGGAGCTGGTCGCGGACATGGGGGCCGACGGGCTCGCCCCGGCCGTCGCGACCTTCGTGGAGGTGCGGGCCGCCGTCGACGTCCCCGTACGGGTCATGCTGCGGCTCGCCGACGGGTTCGCGGCGGGCCGCGTGGACGCGCTGGTGCGGGTGGCGTGCGAGCTGCGGGCGGCCGGGGCGGCGGAGTTCGTGCTCGGGTTCCTGGGCGAGGACGGCGGGCCCGATCTGGACGCGGTGGAGCGGGTGGTCGCCGAGCTGGACGGGCGCGCGTGGACGTTCCACCGGGCGATCGACCGCGCCGCCGACCGGGAGGCCCTGCGCAAGCAGCTCGCGGACCTGCCGGGTCTGGACACGTACCTGACGGCGGGCTCGGCGGACGGGGTCGACGACGGGCTCCCGGTGCTGCTGGCCGAGGCCGCGCGGCGCGGCGACCCCGGCTACACCCAGCGCCTGATGATCGGCGGGGGTCTGCGTCTCGACCACCTCCCGCGCCTGCGCGCCGCCCGCGTGGACGCCTTCCACATCGGAGGCGCCGCCCGCCCGCAGGGCTGGGCCGCCCCGGTCGCCGCCGACGCCGTACGCACGTGGCGTACGGCCCTGGACACGCGCGGCGGGTGACGTGACGGCGGCCGGAGCCGCCGGTCACCGCCCGTGCGAGGGCAGTGTGGTCCGGCCGCGTCCCGTGTCGCCGAGGTCCTCCCGCAACCGGGCCAGGAGAGGGACGAGTTGGCCGCGGGTCATCTTGCGCAGGCGTCCCTCGTGCGTCCAGGCGCTGACCGCCGTGGGGTCGATGAGCACGATCTCGGGCGTCCAGTCGGCGCGGAAGCGGATGACGGCCTGCATGAGCGGGACCCACTTCAGCCGGTCCGGGTGCCGGAAGCCGGGCAGGGGAGGAAAGGCGGGCGGCTGCCAGTCGGGGCCGTGGACCTCGCGCAACTCCGCCTGCCGTTCGATCAGTTCGTACTCGGCGGCGAGCCGGAAGTGGTCGTACTCCTGCCGCAGGTCCGTCCCCTCGCGGTCGCCGTAGAGCAGCACGAGCACGGACTCGGGGCGGCGCAGGCGCATCACCTCGGTGAGTTCCCACAGCGTGCCCGCGCTGGTGCCGGCCACGAGCAGGACGAGGCGGGCGTCCGTGATCAGCGAGGTGACCGTGGGCTGCCAGTCCCCGAGGGGGAGATAGAGGCGGCGCGAGCCGGGCAGCGGGAGCGCCTCGTCGGGCTCTCCCACGGCGAGGGGACGTCCGAAGCCGCGGAAGGTCCGGCACACCCCCTCCTCCAGGGTGAGCGAACTGCCGCTCACCAGCGCGCCGCCCGTCCCCGTCCACCGGCTGAACGCGTGCCGCATCGCCGTGCCGGTGACGTCCTCCGCGAAGGGGCGCAGGTAGAGGACGTACGGTTCGCTCCTGGCCTCGTCGAGCGTGCGGACGACCCGGACGTGATGGCGCCGCCCCTGACGCCGCAGGCGCAGGCCCACCGTCAGCGACACCGCGCCCCAGAGTCCGATGCCCAGGACGATCAGGACGTTGCGCAGCACGGGCTCGCCGGGGACGGGGACGAAGACGGTGTTCAGCCGGTTCGCCGCCGGGATGACGAGCAGCACGCCGCAGAGGGTCCCGGCCAGCCCGACGAGCCGCAACCCGCAGCCGAGCAGCGGACGTTGGCGTCGGCGGGGCATCCCGAGGGGCGGAAGGCCGGGGTGCGGAAGCGGGGAGGGCGGGACGGGCGGCGCGGGCGGCGCGGGCGGCACGGGTGGTACGGGCGGACCGTGGTGATCAGTCATGGAAGCCACCAGACCGGAGGGCCCTGGCCACCCGCAATCGAACGATCACGGTCGACCGGCGATACCGGCCCGGATTCGCTCTTTCGTGGCACGTACCGGCGGCCCTCGCCGCCGCCCGCTCCCCGGCGGCCATGATGACCCGGTGGCAGACCTCAACCAGTCCCTGTGGAACTCGGACGTGGAACCCGGCAGTTACACGGTCCCCGCCGGGTACGCGCCTGCCAACGCCGCGTACCTGGGCATGCTCTTCGAGCAGTACAAGCTCTGTGTCGAGACGGCCGACCGGGTCAGCGCGCGACGCGGCGCCGCCAACACCTTCTTCCTCTCCCTCAACAGCGCGATCGCCACGGCCATGGTCGCGGGCCTCGGTCCGCGTCCGGGCAGGGTGTCCGCGTGGCTGCTCCTCGCCGGTCTGCTTATCCTCGTCGGGCAGTGCGCGGCGTGGTACCTGATGGTCCGCTCGTACCGCCAGCTGAACGCGGCGAAATGGGCGGTGATCGGCGCCTTCGAGAGCCGGCTGCCCGCGTACGCCTACTCCCGCGCGGAATGGGCGGAGCTGGGGGAGGGCGAGGACTGGCGCAGATACATGCCCCTGACCCGCCTCGAACAGGGGGTGCCGCCCCTGTTCGTGGCCGCCTACGGGGTCGGCTTCCTCGCGCTGGTGCTGTAGGGCACCGACCCGTACTCCGCTGTCCGCTACGCGTTCGGGTCGAACGCGATTCCCGACGGCATCGCCTTGCTGAGGTTGGAGGCGAAACTGCCGTCCTTGAGGCCGAAGTTGGCGCTGCCGAAGTCGTACGCGACCAGGGTGTCGCGGACGCCGGCCGGGTAGCCGTTCCAGCCGACGAGCGGGGGGTACTGCCAGGTGCCCTTGTGGTTCTCCGGCGGCTCGTCGTTGGAGCCGGCGAGACGGAAGCAGTGCGTGCGGATGCCGTCCTTGTGATAGACGATCTTCGCGTGGGTGCCGTCCCAGCGCACCGACGACGCGGCGTGCACCGTGAAGCCGCCGTGGTTGGAGGTCGAGACGTACTGGGCCGTGCCGTTCTGCACCCAGACGACGACATGCTCCCAGTCGTGCCGGTGGCCGCCGATACCGCTGCCCGCGACCGCCTGGTCCTTCTCGAAGTAGAGGTCGTACATGATCGCGCACCAGCCGTTGTTGCACTTGTAGCGCGAGTACCCGTTGGTGTTGTCCAGGGCGGAGGCGCCCCGGCAGCTCCCGCTGAGTGAACCGGACGGCTTGAGGCCCCCGTTGACGGTGCCCGTGGGGCCGATCGCGGGGGTCGAGTAGCAGCCGTCCGTGTCGTAGTCGTACGCGGGCTGCCACGTCTTCTCCAGCGCCTCGGCGTTGGCGGGGAGCGCGCTGGGCGGCGCCGCGTGCGCGCTGCCCGCCACACCGACGACCAGCGCGACGGTGGCTCCGAGCGTGACGGCGGATCTGCGGAAACGACGCGAAGTACGCGTGCGTGAACCTGTCTTCACTGCGACCTCCTGATGGACCGCGGCGCGGGGGTGAACGGCCGGGAGCCGGGGTGGGGGCATGCCGACCTGCTCGAAGTGGCATGCGCAGGTCAGATTCGCCGTACTCGTGGGTAGTGCGCAAGAGGCAGGCGGGGTCGGAGTGATGAAAAATCAATCACCGGGCGGATCCTGTGCGTTACCCGTGAGCCGCGCCCCGTACGCCGGACGCCGACGCGACCGTACGCGGGACCTCACCGCGCCTCGTACGCCGGACGCCGCCGCGCCCCCTGCGCCGCCGCGCCCCGTTCGTCGGACGTCACCGCGCGGGGACATCACGGGCAGATATCCGCCTCGTAGTTGTTGTGTGCGAACTCGCCGCGGAGAGCGGCTCGGAGATCGTTCCGCCCCCGCCCGCGGGCATAGTGGTCTCCGCCCCGCTTAAGCCGGGGCATGACAAGCGCTTCAACACCACGGGGACGGGCTTCCATGCCATTCATACGCCGCCGCGGCCTCACGGCCGCCGCCGCCGTGATCGCCGCGATCATGGTCACCAGCACCGCCTGCAGCAAGACCGACGAGAGCGGGGCCAAGAGTTCCGGCTCGACGACCGCGCAAGCCGACGCGGGCGACGGCATCGACACCGGCGAGAACGAGAGCGGCGGTGACACCACCGTCGGCGGCTTCAAGCTCCCCAAGGGCGTGCCGACCGACCTCACCGGTGACGCGCTGCGGAAGTGGAAGGACGGCGGCTGGCAGGACTTCGGCGGTGACTGGGCCTCCAGGGCCGAGGACTTCGCCAACCCGTACATCCAGGACTTCTGGACGCCCGAGCGCATCGCCGAGGCCGAGGAGAACCTGCCGGACCTGCCGACGATCGCCGAGGCGGGCAACACGGCCGCCGGCGGGAGCAAGACCACCCAGGTCTGGCTGCCCGACGGCAAGGTCAAGAGGCAGCAGGCCGCCAAGGTCAAGGCGACCTACCACAAGAACGCCGCCCCGGTCGGCAAGCTGTTCTTCACCACGCCCCAGGGGTCGAGCGTCTGCTCCGCCGCGGTCGTGAAGGACCCCGCGCACCCCGGCAAGTCCAACCTCGTGTGGACCGCCGGGCACTGCGTGCACGCCGGCAAGGGCGGCGGCTGGTACCGCAACATCGCCTTCGTCCCCTCCTTCAACGACACCGGCCGGCTGGACATCAACCAGGCGTCCCGTGACTACCGGGCCACCAACGTCTCCCCGTACGGGCTCGCCTGGGCCGACTGGGCCACCACCTCCGGCACCTGGATCAAGGGCGGCGCCGCCAGCCAGGGCACCGTGGCCGCCGCGTACGACTACGCGGTCCTGCACATGAAGCCGGAGAAGGGCGCCAAGTCCCTGGAGGAGCGCGTCGGTTCGGCCCTGCCGGTGTGGTTCAACGCCCCCGCCGCCAACAAGGTCAAGAACATGAAGGTCCGCGGCTACCCGGCCGAGGCCCCGTACGACGGCTCGAAGATGTACCACTGCCAGGGCGCCACCAAGCGCTTCGTCCTCGGCTACGGCTACCCGAGCGACTACCCGGCCCAGTACATGGTCGGCTGCACCATGAACGGCGGTGCCTCCGGCGGCCCCTGGTTCATGAGCCACAAGGGCCGCACCTACCTGGTCTCCAACAACTCCCTGAGCGACCGCTCCACGTTCATCACCGGCCCGCGCCTGGGGAAGAACGCCAAGCAGGTCTACCTGGCGACCAGCAACAAGTTCAAGTAGGCCCGCGCCCACCACGGCCCGCGCCCACCACGGCCGCGCCCACCACGGCCCCCGGCGACCTCGGTCGCCGGGGGCCGCCGCGCGCGTGCCCGCACCGCGCGCACGTACGGTCGCCGGCTAGCCGAGCTGCTCCGGCAGCGGGCCCGTGTGGGTCACGATCAGGCCCGACACCGCTCGCGTGAGCGCCACGTACAGGCGGCGCAGGCCCGTGCGCTCGTCCGGTTCGCCGTCCACGACCGCCCGGGGTTCGTCCAGGACGACGTAGTCGTACTCGAGGCCCTTGGCGAGTGAGGCCGGGACCAGGGTGAGCCGGGTCTCGTACGTCGTCTCCTCGCCCGGCGCCAGAAAGCCGATCCCGGCCGCCGTCAGCGCCTCGGCGAGCGCGGGGACACGGGCGTCGGCGGCGATGAGCCCGGTCGACCCCTCGTTGCGGAGCAACTCCTCGCAGGCGGCGACGACCTGGGCGTCGCCCGCGCTCGGACGGACGTCGAAGAAGCCCGGGTTCTCACGGACCGACGCGACCGGCGTCAGACCGGGCGCGATGTGCGGAAGGAGCCGGGAGGCGTACGTGATCACGTCGGTCGGGACGCGGAAACCGGCCGTCAGCTCCTCCACATGGGCCTCCGCCTTGCCGAGGTGCGTCAGAGCCTCCTCCCAACTGCGCGTCGCCCAGGGGGTCGTGCCCTGCGCGAGGTCGCCGAGGACGGTCGCGGACCCGGTCGTGCAGCGGCGCCCCACCGCCCGGTACTGCATCGGAGAGAGGTCCTGCGCCTCGTCGAGGACGACATGCCCGAGGGAGTGCGTGCGCTGCACCAGGTCGGTGGCCTCGTCGACGAGCACGGCGTCGGCGGCGGACCACCTGGCCGCCTTCACGCTCCGCGCCGGCTTCGCCCACAGGATCGTCTTCTGCTCGTCGCCCGTGAGGATCCCGTCCGCGTGCGCGGCGAGGAAGTCCGCGTCGGAGAGCAGTCGCAGGACGAGTCTGGCGGGATCGACGGGCGGCCACATCGCCTTGACCGCCGCCTTCACGGCGGTGTTGCGGGCCACCGCGTCCTGTACCCGGTCGTCGGGCGCCTCCCCGGACCGCTCCATCTGCACCAGCACGGCGTGCGCGATCCGCTGCGGCAGGGCCTCGCGGGCGGCCCCGTAGCGGATGTCCCGCTCCAGCAACTCCCGCACGATGTCCTCCAGTTCGTACGCCGGTACGCGCCAGCGACGGGAACCCCGGACGACCATCACGGGCTCGGCGGGCAGGGTGACGTGCGAGCGGACGGCCCGGCGGAGCACCTCGGCCATGCGGGCGTCGCCCTTGACGACGGCGGCGGGTGCCTCGTCCGTGCCCCGCACCTCGACGTGGGAGACGAGGTCGTCGACGGTGGCCTGCTTGACCTCCAGCTCGCCCAGCGCGGGCAGGACCTGCTCGATGTAGTGCAGGAAGGAGCGGTTCGGCCCGATGACGAGGGTGCCGGTGCGGGCGAGGCGCTCGCGGTGGGCGTAGAGGAGGTAGGCGACGCGGTGCAGGCCGACGGCGGTCTTTCCGGTGCCGGGGCCGCCCTGGACGCAGAGGGAGCCGGCGAGGTCGGACCGGACGATCTCGTCCTGCTCCGGCTGGATGGTCGCCACGATGTCCCGCATCGGACCGACGCGCGGCCGCTCGATCTCCTGCTGCAGCAGTTTGCTGGTGGTGGCCGCCTCGGCGGGGTCGGAGAGGTGCTCGTCCTCGTAGGCGGTGAGGTCGCCGCCGGTGTACCCGAAACGCCGCCGCAGGCCGACGTCCAGCGGATCGGTCCTGGAGGCCCGGTAGAACGGCTGCGAGACGGGGGCGCGCCAGTCGATCACCATCGGGTCGCCGTCCGCGTCGTGCACATGACGGCGCCCGATGTAGAACCGCTCCCCGGCCGCGCCCTCGGCCCGGTCGGCGCCGGGGGCGTGCAGGTAGTCGAGACGGCCGAAGAAGAGCGGGGTGTGGCTCAGGTCGGCCAGCGACTTGATCCGCTCCGCGATCTGGCGGGCCAGCACCTCCGCGTTCACCCAGTTCGCGGTGACGTCCTTGATGTCCAGCGCCTCCGCGTCCTCCCGCATGGCGCGCAGTGCGGAACGGGACGCGGCGAGGTGCGAGCGCTCTCGGGAGAGGGGGTCGGCCGGGTGGGTCGGGTCGGCGGTGGGGTGCGCGGACAAGGGGGTGCCTCCGGGGGCCTACGGGACCTAGGGGTGCCGCCCGCACGGCGTGCCTGACGGCGGTGTGCGTGAGGGCGGTGTGCCTGAGGGCGGTGTTCTGCCTGTGGCGGTGGCCGACCGGTTTCCGTCCGGGCGACGGCGCTCCACGGAAGGGAGGCGGGCAAGAGCGGAGAGTGTAGGTGAGGGAGGGGGGCCAGGGCCAACGCGTTTCCCGGCGGTACCCCTAGGGGGTGAGTACGTCGCGGGTACGAGGGGCGGCCCAGACCTGAGAGTGAGCCGGGGACTCAGCGGGTTCACTCCGCAGACCGACGCGATCCACAGGCGGACGTTCCACCATGGAGACATGAGTGCAGCGACGTTCATCCCCGCCTCGGCCTCCGGCCGACCCGGTCCGCCGTCCGGCGCGACCGGCCTCGACGACCACCACAACCGTCACCGCCTCGCCGACGCCCTGCGCGCCGTCAAGGTCTTCGCGAGCGCCGCCTTCGGCGTGATCGTGCTCGGTGAGTACGCGGAGGAGGCGGGCATACGCCGCCGGTGAGGCCCGGCCTCACCCCGCGTACCCCGCCCGTCCCGCCGCGCCCCGCGCCCGGCACGGGGCGATCGCTCCTGCCTGTGCCGCCCGACGACCCCGGCTCCCGCTGCCCGCACTCAAGGCGGCCCGGTCCTCGGCGCCCCGGCAGCAGCGGCCGCCCCGTCCGCGCCCTCAGCCCTCCGTCAGCAGCTCGTCCGCGTCCATGATCCGGTAGGCGTACCCCTGCTCGGCGAGGAACCGCTGCCGGTGGGCGGCGAAATCCTGGTCGATGGTGTCCCGGGCGACCACCGAGTAGAAGTGCGCCTGGTGGCCGTCGGCCTTGGGGCGCAGGACGCGGCCGAGACGCTGGGCCTCCTCCTGGCGGGAGCCGAAGGTGCCGGAGACCTGGATGGCCACCGTGGCCTCCGGGAGGTCGATGGAGAAGTTCGCGACCTTCGACACCACCAGTACGTTGATCTCGCCCTGCCGGAACGCGTCGAACAGCTTCTCGCGCTGGGCGTTGCTGGTCTCGCCCTTGATCACCGGCGCGTCCAGATGGGCGCCCAGCTCGTCGAGCTGGTCGATGTACTGGCCGATGACGAGGATCTGCTGCCCCGCGAAGCGGCGGACGATCGCCTCGGCCACCTTCCGCTTCGTCGCGGTCGTGGAGCAGAAGCGGTACTTCTCCTCCTGCTCGGCGGTGGCGTAGGCGAGCCGCTCGGAGTCGGTCAGGTTCACCCGGACCTCGACGCAGTCGGCGGGCGCGATGTAGCCCTGCGCCTCGATCTCCTTCCAGGGGGCGTCGAACCGCTTGGGCCCGATGAGGGAGAACACGTCGGACTCCCGCCCGTCCTCCCGGACGAGCGTCGCCGTCAGCCCGAGCCGCCGGCGTGCCTGCAGATCGGCGGTGAACTTGAAGACCGGAGCGGGAAGGAGATGCACCTCGTCGTAGACGACGAGCCCCCAGTCACGGGAGTCGAACAGCTCCAGGTGCGGGTAGACGCCCTTCCGGCGGGTCGTCAGCACCTGGTAGGTGGCGATGGTGACCGGCCGGATCTCCTTGCGCGTCCCGCTGTACTCGCCGATCTCCTCCTCGGTCAGCGACGTCCGCTTGATCAGCTCGTGCTTCCACTGCCGCGCGGAGACGGTGTTGGTGACGAGGATGAGGGTGGTCGACTTGGCCTGCGCCATGGCCCCGGCTCCGACCAGCGTCTTCCCGGCGCCGCAGGGCAGGACGACGACGCCGCTGCCGCCGTGCCAGAAGTTCTCCACGGCCTGCTTCTGGTAGGGGCGCAGCGCCCAGCCGTCCTCGGCCAGCTCGATCGGGTGGGCCTCGCCGTCCACGTAGCCGGCGAGGTCCTCGGCGGGCCAGCCCAGCTTCAGCAGGGTCTGCTTGACCTGCCCGCGCTCGGAGGGGTGCACGGCGACGGTGTCCGGGTCGATCCGGGCGCCGACGAGCGGAGTGATCCGCTTCGACCGCAGGATCTCCTCCAGCACGGGACGGTCGGTGGTGGTGAGGACGAGACCGTGCACCGGGTGCTTGGAGAGGGTGAGGCGGCCGTAGCGGTCCATGGTCTCGGCGACGTCCACGAGGAGCGCGTGCGGCACCGGGTAGCGGCTGTACTGCACCAGCGCGTCGACGACCTGCTCGGCGTCGTGCCCGGCGGCCCGCGCGTTCCACAGGCCGAGCGGGGTCACCCGGTAGGTGTGGATGTGCTCGGGCGCCCGCTCAAGCTCGGCGAACGGCGCGATGGCCCGGCGGCACGCGTCCGCCTGCTCGTGGTCGACCTCCAGGAGCAGCGTCTTGTCGGACTGGACGATCAAGCAGGACACACATACCTCCGGAGATAAGGTCGTCTCATGACAGAAGCAACACCTGTCACCGCACGGGCTATGCCCCGCGCCCGACGCCGGAAGGGCGTCCCGGCCGGCGCGCCGGGGATGCGCGCCGCTCTCCATGTTCGCCTATCGCGCGAAACCGGCGAGACGACTTCGCCGGAATCCCGGCGCGCGGCGCGCGAAGCGTGGCGCACGACACGCGGCACGGTCGCCGCGAGGGAGGCGGACCCGCCGTCCGCCCGCACGCGACCGTGCCGGTCGCGGACACCGACGAGCGGCCGTGACCGGTACGGGCCTGACGCGTCCTAGCCGTTGATGTCGAGTGCCGTGCCGTAGAGCCGGTCCACCTTCAGCCGGATGACCAGCCGGCGCTCGGCCACCAGCTGCTCCAGAAAAGCGTCCTCGTTCTCGGGCTTCGCAGCCTGCGGGACCATGCCGAGCAGTTCCCGGCCCACCGCGTCGCCCGGAGCCGTCGTGATCTCGGAGACCTCGGCCTCGCCCTCGGCCACGGCCAACGACCACACGTCGCCGCCCTGCACATGCAGTGAGGCACGCGGGTCGCGCCGAAGGTGCCCGACCTTGACGCGGTCGGCCGTCGTGGAGAACCGCACGATGCGGGCCTCGGAGTCCCAGCTGTACAGCATGGTGGTCTGGTGGGGATGGCCGCTGCGCTTGACGGTGGCGAGCGTGCCGAACTGCTGCGTGCCGAGCAGGGCGGAGAGGGCTTCGTCGGACAGGGGGCGAGGCGAAGGTCCTTGAGTCATGACGTGATCAACATCCGCGGCCGTCCCGTCATTTCCCGATCCCGATCTTATGAGATGTCTATTCATTCCGATGAGTGGCTGGAATTCAGATTTGCCGCATTGATTCCGAAGAATGTGCACCGTGCAGCCAACCACCCCGGCAGACCCGGTCACCCCGTCCGTCTCTCCGCAGGGCACCACGCTCGGCTACGCCCTGTTCGCCACCCGCTGGCTCCAGGCACCCCTGTACTTCGGCCTCGTCGCGGCCCAGGGGGTTTACGTCTACAAGTTCTTCAACGAGCTGTGGACGTTAATCGTCAGGTGCGTGGGCGGCAGCGCCACCGAGACCTACGTGATGCTCGCCGTGCTCAAACTGGTCGACGTCGTCATGATCGCCAACCTCCTGATCATGACGATCGTCGGCGGCTACGAGACCTTCGTCTCCCGCATCGGCCTCCAGGGCCACCGTGACCAGCCGGAATGGCTCTCGCACGTCAACTCCAACGTGCTGAAGGTCAAGCTCGCCACCGCCATCGTGGGCATCTCCTCCGTCCACCTCCTCCAGATGTTCGTGGACGTCCACCACACCTCGCACCACGCCCTGCTCTGGGGCACGGTGATCCACATGGCCTTCATCGCCTCCGCGGTGCTCCTGGCGTACATGTCGGGGCCGATGCTCCGCGACGACAAGGCCCACGGCTGCTCCCACCCCGGCCCGTCCGGCACCGCGAAGCCGTTCGTGCCGGGCCCGCGGGTGCCGGCGGAGCCCACGGAGTTCCGGGACGAGACCGGCGAGTCCACGCCATCGGCGGGACCGGAGCTGCCGAAGGGCCCGGCCGCCTCCGCCCTCCGCCGGGGAACCCTGCCGATCCCGGCCCAGGCAGCCTCGTACGAGAACCACCTGACCGACGACGGCCGGGTCTCCGCCCCCGGGACCCGGTTCACCCGGGGCGGGGCCCGCATCGTGCCGTACGAGGCCCGGCCCACGCCGTCCCTGGCCGAGAGCGGGGTCGAGGGGCGGGTGCGGGCGGCCGGCTTCCCGGCGCGCAAGCTGCTGGAGGACTTCGACACGGGCCACCCGTCCTCCTTCGACCGCCGGGTGCTGACCCGGCTCGGGACGCTGGACTTCATGGCCGCCGGACGGAACGTGGTGTTCGTCGGCGCCCCCGGCACCGGCAAGACGCACCTGGCGATCGGGCTCGGCGTACGCGCCTGCCAGGCCGGGCACCGGGTGCTGTTCGCGACCGCCACCGAGTGGGCCGCACGGCTGGCCGGGGCACGGGCCGAGGGCAGGCTCGCGGAGGAACTGACCGCGCTCGACGCCTGCCCCCTGCTGATCGTCGACGAGGTCGGCTACCTTCCCTTCGACACGGACACCGCCCGACTGGTCTTCCAGCTGATCGCGCACCGCTACGAGCGCGCCTCGCTCGTCGTGACCAGCGACCGGCCGCTCGGCCGCTGGGACGAGATCCTCGGCGGGGCCGCCCCCGCGGTCGTCGACCGCCTCGCGCACCACGCCGAGATCGTCCGCCTCGAAGGGGACAGCTACCGGGTCGGCCGCGCTACTTCAGCAGGCTGACGTTCTGGATCAGGGGCCCCTCCACACCGATGCCCTCGCCCACCAGGGTGCCGAGTTCGGGGAGGGGCAGGGGCGGGTTGGCCGCCGCCGGGGAGCCGAGCACACCCACCAGGGCGACGGCGGCCAGGGCGGCGGCCAGGGCGGAGACGAGCGTGGCGAGGGGGCGCATGCGTACGGGTGGGCCTTTCGAGCGCAGGGAGTCGATCTCGATCGGACCCAGGGTGGCTGCCCCGCCGCCCGCCCCCCGATGCGCACACCGCCGCCCGACCGCCCGTCCGGGGGAAATCACCCGGTGGCCTGCATGAACTCCGGCGTACGCCCGTCCGAGTGAGGGGCGGGAAACGGCTTGATCAACACGGTCGGAGGCGGGACGGCTGCCCCGGCCCCTCAGGTCGCGTCGTCCGCCAGCTCCGCGACGCCCGTGATCCGGTGCAGCGGGAACGTCCGCACCTCGTCCGCCGTGTGGTCGTACGCCGTCACGAAGCCGCCCTCCACACGGACCGGGGCGATCACACGCTGGCTGGCGGAGCCCTCGGCGTTGACGTAGCCGATCCACAGCGCCTCGCCGGTGAGGACGGCCGCCTGCATCGTCGCGAGAGTCTCGGCGGAACCCGTGCGGGGCAGAGTGCCGGACGGCTCCTGCTCCCCCGTCGTCCTGCGGGGCGCGGTGGAGGCGAGGTCACCGGCGCGAATGGCACGGATCGCGGCGCCCAGGAGCGTGTCGTCCGGCGCCGGAGGCCCGTCCGGGACGGGTTCCGGGGCCGTGCGGGGCGGGGTGCGACGGGCATGGGCCCGGGTGATCAGGACATCCCCCTCCGCCGACTCGGCGGCCGGCGCGTACCCCATCGCCCGCAGCCCGTCGAGCAGCGTCGCCGGGTCCGCCTGCGCGGCGAGCACCGTCGGCGCCAGCCGCCGCAGCCCGAGCCCCTGCGAGCGCTTGTCGGCGAGGATCTCGCTGAGCGTCGCGTCGTCGTCGCAGCGCACGTACGCCGACGCCGCGCCGATCCGCAGCTGCCCATGGCGCCGGGCCACGTCGTCGATGAGATACGCGAGCGGCTGCGGGACCGGCGTACGGGAGTGCGCGGTCAGGAAGTCGTGCAGGTCGGAGGCGCTCCGGCCCGCGTCCAGCGCCCGGCGCACCGACCCCGGCGTGAACCGGTACACCGTCGCGCCACCCTTCGACTCCACGTCCGCCAGGACACCCAGCGCGTCGGCCAGCGGCCGCTTCAGCGGACCGGGAGCCACCGCCGTCAGGTCCGCCTGCAGCAGCACGTGGTCCAACGGCTCGGGCAGCAGCGGCGCGAGCAGCCGCCCGGCCCGGGAGGCGGCCACCGCCCGCTCGGCGACCGGGTCGGGGGAGGGCGCCGGAGGGTGCGGCAGCGGGACGTGATGGGCGGGGAGCCGGTCGCCGGGGGTCTCCGGCAGGTCGGCGGGGGCCGCCTCCTCGTGCGGCAGACCGAGGAGCGCGCGGCCGTGCGAGGACAGCGCGCCCCGCCCGGTGACCCCGAGCGACTCGGCCTCCGACAGGGTCCACCGGGCGATCCGGGCCCGCAGATCGTCCCCCTGACGGGCCTGCGACGCCGACGACGGGGGCTGCTGGCCGCCACGGGTCGGGCGTTCCCAGTGCAGCCGGGCCAGCACGGAGTCAGGAGCGGCCGACGTGCCCTCCGGCAGCCCCGCCAGCAGCGCGAGGACCCGGTGGCGCACCTCGGGCGCGGCCGAACGGTCCAGACCCGGGCCCAGCGCCGACAACGTCCGGTCCTTGGCGTCCCGCTCGCCGATCACCCCGGCCGTACGGGTCGCCGACAGCCACGCCGTGGCCAGCCGCGCCCAGCGCTCGGCGGCGGGCGACTCCAGCCACTCGTCGTACGCGGGGGTCGCGGCGTACCGTTCGTCGGCCTCGCCGTCCGACGCCAACAGCCCCGCCGTATAAGCGAGTTCGACCCAGAACGCGGTGGTCTGCTCCGACAGGTCCAGGGCCGCGGCGGTGCGTTTCAGGTCCCGCACACTGAGCCCGCCCGCACGCAGGACGCCCGGCCCGCCCTCGTCCCAGTCCTTCAGCAGCTCCTCCACGGTCGCCAGCGCGGTGTACGCCTGACCGGCCGCCGTCGCGTCCACCACCTGCGGACGGTGCGCGCCCGACGCCTCCACCGGCGGCGGCAGCGGCCGCACCTCCCGGTGCGCCCGGCCCGCCCGCAGATGCAGAGCCACCTCGCGCGGCAGGACGACCGTGCCGGGGGCGGTGGGCAGCAGCAGACCCCGGTCCAGCAACCAGCGCAGATGGGCCGCCGGACTGGCCGTGACCTGCCCGTACGGCGGCCCCCACACCAGCCGCGCCAGGACGTCGAGCGACTCCGGGGGCGCGGCGGCGAGGAGCGCGGCCATGCGGCGGCGGTCCCGGAACAGCCCGGCGAGGGCGGCGACGGCCGACACCGAGTCGTGGGTGCTGGCCAGCCCCGCCTCCGCGACGATCTCCTGCACCCGCCCCGGCGACATGCCCGCCGTGGCCTCCGCGACGGTCGGGCCGAGACCGGTGGGCGAGGGGTGCTGCGGGGAGGGGGCGAGCAGCTCCCGGGCCGTGCGCACGAGACGCAGCCGGTCCTCGGGGCCCCACACGAGAGCCTGGTCGCGCAGGGTGCCGAGCGCGTGGGGCAGCGCGGCGGCGACGGCCGGGTCACCCTCGTCACCGGCCAGCAGCCCCGCGAGTTCGCCGTACGACGCCGGGTCGGACGCCACGGCCAGGGCCTGCGCGGTCTGCAGGGCGAACCGGTCCAGGCGCTCCAGGGCCCGTACCACCGAGGCGCGGGTCCCCGCGCGGGTCGCCAGCTGGGTCAGGTCGGTCGGCACGGGCGTGATGAGGTCGGGCCGCGCCCGGAGCAGCACGGCGAGCGAACGGTCGTCCCGCCCGCGCAGCGCCTCCGCCAGCGAACGGGGGGCTCCACCGGCAGGCGCCGCCTCCGTGGGGGTGTGCTCCTCGGTGCTCATCCGGCCAACGTTAGCGCCTGGGCTCCGCCGGGCCGGGGCGCCTCAGGGGGTGGGGGCGGTCGGATCGTCGGCGGGTGCGGCCCGGTGGGGCTTCTCGCGCAGTTCCCCGCGCCCCTGAGAGGCGGGGCTGCGCCCCTGCCCTCCGGGCGCGGTTCCCGTGCATGCGGAAGCGATACCGTCGGGAGGAAGCACGCGCGCCAACCCCGGAGGGGCTTCGTGGGGATTGAGAGCGACCAGGTCGTCTACGAGTATCTGAGCCGGGTCGGTGATCTGGCTCAGCAGCGGCAGCTGCCGTCGGCGACGCGGATGCGTCTGGTGGCGGGGCTGCGGGACGAGATCGACCGGCGGCGGGCCAAGGCGCCCGTCGACAGTCCGGCCGCCGTGCGCCGCATCATCGCCCGGCTGGGTACGCCGGGTGAGGTCGTCGAGGCGGCCGGGGCGCCCGGCGACGTACCGGAGCCCCGGGCCGCCGCGGTGCCGGTGCAGCGGGCGACCGGGGCGGACGGCGACGGCACGGACGACGCCGGGGAGCAGGCCAAGGGGCTGTCCCGGGGGCTGCGGAGGGTCGTCCCGCGCCCCCGCTCCGCCGACGCCGGCACCCCGCCGCCCCCGGCCGGCGGTGCCGCCCCGCCGCATCTCGCCCCGCTGCACGAGCTGGGCGACGGCGACGCACAGCCCGACTGGTGGCGGGTCGGCGGCGGTGGGGGGCCCGCGGGCGCGGACATCGGGTTCGGGCTGGGGGACTCCGTTCCCGGGTTCGTCGGCGGTGTGGAGATTCCCGAGCTGCTGAAGCCGCCGCCGGTGCAGGCCGAGGGGGAGGCGGTCCGCGGGGCCGCCGAGAAGGAGAAGGAAGCGGCGGCCGCGGCGGTCGTCACGGAGGAGGACGGCGGACGGCGGCGACGGCTGCGGCTGCCTCGGCTGCGGGCCTCGGGCGCGGGGTGGAGCAATCCGCTGCTGCTGCTGGCCGCCGTGCTGCTGGTCGCGGGAGCGGTCATGGGGAGCCTGGTGCCGCTGGGGCTCGGGTGGTTGATCGCCTATCTGTCACGGAGGCTGACGCCCGCCGAGTCGAAGTGGGCGGTCATGGGCATTCCCGGGGCGGTGGCCGCGGGCGGGGTCGTGTGGCTGTGGGGGCGTACGGACGGACGCTGGGGCGAGCCGATCGCCGAGGGCCACATGGACGCGGCGCTGGCGGAGGCGTGGCCCTGGATGCTCCGGATCGCGGCGGTGTCCTCGGCCGCGTATCTGCTCTGGCGCTCGCAACGCCCCCGGTGAGTCGGGGTGCGGGTGCGGGTGCGGGTGCGGGTGCGGGTTCGTGGGCGGGTGCGGGTGCGTGGGGCTTCTCGCGCAGTTCCCCGCGCCCCTGAAAGCAAGGGCTGCGCCCCGCTTTTCAGGCCCGCAGGGGCCCGATGCCTTTAGCGGCGCGGGCAACTGCGCGACCAGCCCCCACCGGACCCGCACCCGACAACGCACCCCCGAGCTTCCCCGCGCACCCCTCGCCCCACAATGGGCGGTATGACTTCTCGCGCGCTCACCGTCGGGTTCGATCTCGACATGACCTTGATCGACTCGCGGCCGGGGATCCACGCCTGCTACGAGGCGCTGGCGGCGCGGACGGGCACCTACATAGACGCCGACCTGGCGATCACCCGCCTCGGCCCCCCGCTGGCGGACGAGCTGGCGTGCTGGTTCCCGGCCGCGGACATCCCGGCGATGGCGGACCTCTACCGCGCGATGTACCCCGCGATCGCGATCGCGGCGACCCCCGCGATGCCGGGCGCGCCGGAGGCCATCGCGGCGGTCCGGGCGGCCGGCGGTCGGGCGATCGTGGTCACCGCCAAGTACGAACCCAACGCCAAGCTGCACCTGGAGCACCTCGGCATCGAGCCCGACGTCGTGGTGGGCGACCTCTGGGCCGAGGCCAAGGCGGCCGCGCTGCGCGAGCACGGCGCGAGCGTCTACGTCGGCGACCACACCGGCGACGTACGAGGCGCCCGCACCGCCCGGGCGTACGCGGTCGCCGTGGCCACCGGTCCCTGCGACGAGCGGGAGCTGCGCGAGGCCGGTGCCGACGTCGTCCTGGCCGACCTGACCGCGTTCCCCGCGTGGCTCACGGGCCACCACCGCCCCTAGAGCATCAGGAGCAGAGCATCAGGAGCAGGGCATCAGGGACGTGCCTCGCGCGCCCTTCTGCGCCCCGCCGCGACGGACTGCAGCACTCCCGCGCCGGCGATGAGGAATCCGACGCCCATGAGCATGCTCAGGACGAACATGTAGGTCGGGAACGGCTCCGTCCCGAGGAAGAGCGGGGCCACGGTGACCAGGGTGGCCACGGCGCCGACGAAGAACACGATCGCCCCGGCACGGATCAGCCGGTCACCGGGTTCGGCGGAATTCGGTTGGGTTTTGTCACGCACCCGACCAGGGTAGTTCCCAGCGCGAGGGAACAGTCGGCCGACGTCTTGTCACCCGCCCCCGGACCAATAGGCTGGGGACCGGCGGGTCCGGCGACCCGCTGCAGTGCTGTCCAGAGCAGTTTGCGCACACCGAGAACACCTTCAGAACACTTTTCAGACGCAGTTTCCGACGAGTACGAGGACGAGGACAGACGTGCCTACCGGCAAGGTCAAATGGTTCAACAGTGAGAAGGGCTTCGGCTTTCTCTCCCGTGACGACGGCGGTGACGTCTTCGTCCACTCCTCCGTACTGCCCGCCGGTGTCGACACCCTGAAGCCCGGCCAGAAGGTCGAGTTCGGGGTCGTCGCCGGTCAGCGCGGTGACCAGGCGCTCTCCGTGACGATTCTGGAGCCAGCCCCCTCGGTCGCCGCCGCCCAGCGCAAGAAGCCCGACGAACTGGCCTCGATCGTGCAGGATCTGACCACGCTGCTGGAGAACATCACGCCCATGCTGGAGCGCGGCCGGTACCCCGACCGTGCCGCGGGCGGGAAGATCGCCGGTCTTCTCCGCGCCGTGGCCGACCAGTTGGACGTGTAGACCGGTAACTGCCGAGGTGGCTCAAGGGAATTCGAGCGCGTCCGGGCCGAGGGGCGGTACCAGTCCCTCGGCCGCCGCACGGGTGAGCAGACCTCTGACGGCCGCGTAGCCGTCCTCGCCGAGGCCGGCCGTGAACTCGTTGACGTACAGGCCGATGTGCTGGTCGGCGACGGCCGGGTCCATCTCCTGGGCGTGTTCGAGGACGTACGGGCGGGAGATCTCCGGGTGGTCCCAGGCGGCGCGGACGGAGGCGCGGATGGTGTCGGCGAGCCCGGTCAGGGTCTCGGCGCCCAGTGAGCGCTTCGCGATGATCGCGCCCAGCGGGATCGGCAGCCCGGTCGTCCCCTCCCAGTGCTCGCCCATGTCGGCCAGCTTGTGGAGGCCGTAGTTCCGGTAGGTGAAGCGGGCCTCGTGGATGACGAGTCCCGCGTCGACCCTGCCGTCGCGCACGGCGGGCATGATCTCGTGGAACGGCAGCACGACGATCTCGCCGACCCCGCCGGGCAGGGTGTCCGCCGCCCAGAGGCGGAAGAGGAGGTACGCGGTCGACCGCTCGCTCGGCACGGCCACCGTACGGCCGGTGAGGTCCGTGCCCGGCTCCCGGGTGAGCACCAGCGGGCCGCAGCCCCGTCCGAGCGCCCCGCCGCAGGGCAGCAGCGCGTACTCGTCGAGGACGTACGGCAGCACGGCGTAGGACACCTTCAGCACGTCGAGTTCACCGCGCTCGGCCATGCCGTTGGTGATGTCGATGTCCGCGAACGTCACGTCGAGCGCGGGCGCGCCGGGAATCCGGCCGTGCGCCCAGGCGTCGAAGACGAAGGTGTCGTTGGGGCAGGGCGAGTACGCCATCCGCAGCGCGGTGGTCCCGGCGGGGGTGGTGGCGGGGTTCACGGGCGCCGCCTCAGTGCTCGTGGGCGTCGGAGGGGGCGTGGTGCTCGTGGGGCTCATGTGACGCGTAGGGCTCATGGGGGTCCCAACTCTCCAGTACGGGCGTGAGCTTCCCGTAGGCCTCGGTGAGTGCGGTCAGCGCGTCGCCGATGCGCCAGGCGGCGCGGTCGCGCGGGCCCACGGGATTGGAGACGGCGCGCAGTTCGAGGACGGGCGTGGTGTGCGCGGCGGCGGCCTCGGCGACTCCGAAGCCCTCCATCGCCTCGGCCAGCGCGCGCGGGTGCCGGGCCCGCAGGGCGGCCGCGCGCTCGGCGCTGCCGGTGACCGTGGAGACGGTGAGCACGGTGCCGGTGCGGGCGCCGGTGGCGGTCGCGGCGGCGCGGACGAGGTCGCGCGGCGGGTGGTGGGTGACGGTGCCGAAGCCGAGGTCGGTGACCGGGACGAAGCCGTCCGGGGTCTCGGCGCCCAGGTCGGCCGCCGTGATCTCGTCGGCGAGGACGAGGGAGCCGAGGGGCGCCTCGGGCGGGAAGCCGCCCGCGATACCGGCGGACAGGACCAGCCCGTACGGCCTGCCCGCCAGGGCCGCCGCGGTCAGCGCGGCGGCGGTGGAGGCGGCGGCGAGGGCGGGGCCCACACCGGCGGCGAGGAGGTCGTGCTCGTGCGGGGTGCCGTGGAAGCGGTGGAGGGTCCCCGCCGGGAGGCGTACCTCGGTGGCGGGGCCCGGGAGCGCTCGAGCCACCGCGTCCCGTTCGGCGGGGACGGCGGTGGCTACGAGGATGCGCATCGGCGGCGGCAGGGGATCAGGCGTCCGGGTTCTTCAGCTTGAAGTTCCACACGCCCTTGATGGCCGAGCCCGAGGCGTTCTGCTCGACGATGCTGATTGTCAGCGACTTCTGGGCGGGCTGGCCGGGCTGGGTGGCGAAGAGGCCCGGGTTCTCGAAGGACCAGTACGTCTTGTCGAACGTGTCGCTGGTGGCCTGCTCCCCGTTGATCCACAGGGCCCAGCCCGTCTTCGCCACCTCCGGGTCGACGCCGATGCGCAGGGCCTTGCCGTCCGGCAGCTCGATCGACTTGGAGGGCTTCTCCTCCGCGCACTCCTTGGCCTGGGCGACGTCGAGGGTCCGGTAGCACTCGGCCTCGGCGCTGATCGACTCCGTGCCGATCGTGACGGTGGCCATCGGCGTCGGCTCATCGCAGGCCGACAGGACGAGAAGTCCGGCGGAAACGGCGCCGAGAGTGGCTGCGGCGCGACGGGAACGCGGGAAGGTCATGGGCGAAGGCTATCTGGCCCGTCCGGGGGTGCCCCTACGTGGGGTACGGCGTGCCGGGCCGGCCGGGGAATCGGTCAGGCCACTCGGGCGCGGGGGGCGCCGCCGTGACGGGCGGAGGAGAGCAGGCCGCGCACGGTGGTGAGCCAGCCCGCGGCGACGATCGCGGCGGCCACGGCCATGCCGAGGGTGCCGTTGAGGGGGAGGGCGATTCCGATGGCGCCGCCGACCACCCAGGCCATCTGCAGCAGGGTCTCGGAGCGGGCGAAGGCGGAGGTGCGGACGAGTTCGGGGACGTCGCGCTGGATCAGGGCGTCCAGGCACAGCTTCGACAGGGCCTGCGAGAAACCCGCGACGGCGGCGAGGCAGGCGATGAAGAACGCGCTGAAGAACAGGGCCGCCGTGATCGCCACGCCGAGTTCGACGGCCACGACGGTCACGATGATCAGTTCCGGCGACCGCTGTTTCGCCCAGGCTCCCACGGCGGTGCCCAGGGCGTTTCCGGTGCCGGCCGCCACGGCCACCATGCCGAGGGAGACGGCGGCGCTCTGTCCGTGCAGGGGGTGGATGCGCAGCAGGAAGGCCAGGAAGAAGATCAGGAACCCGGAGAGGCCGCGCAGTGCGGCGTTGGCGGCCAGGGCGTGGGTGACCGCCGGGCCGACGGTCCTGAGGCCCGGCCGTTTCAGTGTCTCGCTGCGGTGCGGGCCGTGCAGGTGCTCGGGGTCCGCCGCGAGCAGGGCCCGGTCCTCGCCCTTCGCCGAGTCGACCTTCGCGGGGAGCGTGAAGGAGAGGAACGTACCCGCGACGAAGATCACGAAGGCGCCGTAGAGCGGCCAGCGTGGGCCGAGCGCCTGCAGTCCGGCGCCGATGGGCGCGGCGACGCCGGTGGCCAGCAGGCCGCAGAGGGTGACCCGGGAGTTGGCCTTGACCAGGGAGAACCGGGGCGGGAGGAGGCGGGGGACGACCGCGCTGCGGACCACCCCGTACGCCTTCGACGCGACCAGGACGCCCAGGGCCGCGGGGTAGAGCTGGAGGCTGCCGGTCTCGACGGCGCCGACGAGGAGGAGGGCGAGGAGGGCGCGGGCCAGCATGGCGCAGGCCATCGCGGCGCGGCGGCCGTGCGGGAGGCGGTCCAGCAGAGGGCCGACGACGGGGGCGAGGAGGGCGAAGGGGGCGAGGGTGATGGCGAGGTAGAGGGCGACGCGGCCGCGGGCCTCGTCGGTGGGGACGGAGAAGAACACGGTGGAGGCGAGGGAGACGGTGATCATCACGTCGCCGGCGCCGTTCACTCCGTGCAGTTCGATGAGTTTGCCGAGGCCGGACTCGCCGGCGCCGTGGGCGTGGGTGGCCTTGCGGATGCCGCGGGCGGGGCCGGTGAACGGCAGGTGCAGGGCGCGGCCGACCGAGCGGACGGCGCCGGTCACCCGGCCCGATCCGCGCGCTCCGCTCCGCTCGGCGCCGGTCACCTCGTCATAGTGCCCCGAGAAGGGGGACCGTAGTGCGCCTACCGCTCGGATGGCCCCGACGGCGGCCGGCCCCCGGGGCGACGGGGCCCGACGGGGTGGGTTGTCCGTCTGCGGGCCGGTGGGGGTGGTTCGCGCAGTTCCCCGCGCCCCTGGGGGGTGGGCCCGTCGTTTTTGGCGGGCCGGTGTCGGGGTGGTGGGGTGGGTTGTGTGTCTGCGGGTCGGTGGGGGCTTCTCGCGCAGTTCCCCGCGCCCCTGAGAAGCCGGGGCTGCGCCCCTGGCTTTTCAGCGCCGGCTCCGGCCGTGAGAAGCCGGGGCTGCGCCTCGTGCTTTTCAGCGCCGGCCCCGGCCGCCTTCCGGGCCCGCGGGGCCCTGGGCTTTCAGGCCCGCAGGGGTCTGATGCTTTTAGGGGCGCGGGGAACTGCGCGACCAGCCACGACGGACGCGCGGACGGGCTGCGACCTCCGTGTATCCGCATCCTGCCCGGTGGTTTTCTGCCAACTGCCGGGGTGCCGGCGAAGCCCCCGCACACCCCCTCCCCGCCCAAGCCCGGCGCAGCGGATTCGTGGAACCGCTACGTCGGTGTGGGCGCAGAGCCTCGGAGAAGGTAGCGTGCATAGCGCGCCTGCGGCGGTTGTTCTCGGCCGCGCGCCTCTCGTTCATCCCGCAGAATGGATGACATAGGTGCGCCCGAGTGCGATCGGGCGCGGACGTCGACGCGGCCCCCTGGTCCGCTCCGTCCGCACCCCCCGCCGAGGGAGGCGCACTCGTGAGACGGCGTAGGAGAGAAGCGATACCTGTGAGCGCAGCGACAACGCGAAGCCGCACCCCCGACCGTCTGTGTGCCGAGGCCGTCGACCTCGCCCGCTCCGCCGCCGAGGAGGCCGCCGCACCAGGCGTGGTCGGCGAACACGCGGGGCTCGTGTCCGAGGGCGACCGGGTCGTGACGCACTTCTTCGAGTGCAAGGAGATGGGCTACCGCGGCTGGCGCTGGGCCGTCACCGTCGCCCGTGCCTCACGCGCGAAGTTCGTGACGCTGGACGAGGTCGTCCTGCTGCCGGGCCCCGACGCGCTGCTCGCGCCGGAGTGGGTGCCGTGGAGCGAGCGGCTCCGCCCCGGCGACATGGGCCCCGGCGACCTGCTGCCCACGGACGCCGAGGACCTGCGCCTGGAGCCCGGGTACTCCGGCGAGGACGAGCCCCTGCCGAACTCGCCCGTCTCGCACGACATGGCCGAACTGGTGGAGGCGGAGGACGCCGAGGTCACCGCCGGGGTTCCGGCGCACCTGCCGCTCGCGCCGACCCGTGGATCGATCGCCGCGGTCGCCGAGGAACTGGGCATGCGGCGCGCCCGGGTGCTGTCCCGGTACGGGCTGCACACGGCCGCGGACCGCTGGGAGGAAGGGTTCGGGGCGAAGACGGCGATGGCGCAGGCCGCGCCGGCTGCGTGCGTCAGCTGCGGGTTCCTCGTCGCGATCGGCGGCTCCCTGGGGCAGGCCTTCGGGGTGTGCGCGAACGAGTTCGCGCCGGCGGACGGGCGCATGGTGTCCCTGACGTACGGCTGCGGGGGGCACTCGGAGGCGGCCGTCATGCCCGCCCCGCCGCGCCCGGCGCCGCCGCGGCTCGACGAGACCCGCGTGGACCCCTTCCCGCTGCGGCCGTCGCCGGATTCCGGGTCGGTGCCGGTGGGTTCGGAGGAGGCCGAGTCCGAGGCGGATCTGGGGCATTCGTAGGGCGCGGCGCCTGTTCGCGGGGGCGCGCCTCATGGCTCGGGGGTGCGGGTCTCGTCGGCGGGTGCGGCTCCGGTGGGGCTTCCCGCGCAGTTCCCCGCGCCCCTGAAAAGCAGGGGCTGCGCCCCATGCTTTTCAGGCCCAGGCCGTCGCTTTCAGGCCCGCAGGCCGTCGCGTTTCGGGCCCGCAGGCCGTCGCTTTTCAGGCACGCGGGGCCTGGGCCTTACGGCACGCGGGGCCTGGGCTTTCGGGCCCGCGGGGCCTGGGCTTTCGGGCCCGCGAGGGCCCGATGCCTTCAGGGGCGCGGGGAACTGCGCGACCAGCCCCCACGCGCCCGCACCCGCTACCCCCCACCCCTCTGGGCGCCCGGCCTGAGCAGCGCAGCGACGCGGTACCTTCGTGGACACCAGGCGACAGGGAGAAGTGAACCGTGAGCAAGTTCGTGCGTCCGGCGGCCGAGGGTGCGGACCCGTTCGGGACGGCTCGGCTGCGCCGGGGCGTGCTCGACGCCTGGGCCACCAGTCCGGCCCGGTTCCGTGAGGACGCCAACGCCGAGGAGGATCTCGTCCTCGGCGGCTACCGCGACCGCCTCGTCGTGGAGTTGGCGCAGAACGCCGCCGACGCCGCCGCGCGGGCCAAGGTGCCCGGCCGGCTGCGGCTGACGCTCCGCGACGGCGTCCTCGTCGCCGCCAACACCGGCGCCCCCCTCGACGCGGGCGGCGTCGAGTCGCTGTCCACGCTCCGCGCGTCCGCGAAGCGGGACGCGCAGGGCCACGACGGTGCCGTGGGCCGCTTCGGCGTCGGTTTCGCCGCCGTGCTCGCCGTCACCGACGAGCCCGCCGTCGTCGGGCGGCACGGCGGTATCCGCTGGTCGCTCGCCGAGGCGCGGCTGCTGGCCGCCGAGACCGCCCGGCACAGCCCCGGCCTCGGGGACGAGATCCGCCGCCGGGACGGCCATGTGCCGCTGCTGCGGCTGCCGTTCGCGGCCGAGGGGACGGCCCCGGAGTCGTACGACACCGTCGTCATCCTGCCGCTGCGCGACACCGCCGCCGCCGACCTCGCCGAGCGGCTGCTGCACGCGGTCGACGACGCGCTGCTCCTCGCCCTGCCCGGCCTCGACGAGGTCGTCATCGAGATCGGCGCCGACGAGGTGCGGACGGTGCGCCGGAGCGTGGAGGGGGCGCACGTCGTCGTCGAGGACTCGCGGGACGGGGTCACGCGCTGGCGCACGGCCGCCGAGCACGGGGCGCTCGACGCCGCGCTGCTCGCCGACCGGCCCGTCGAGGAGCGGCTGCGGCCGCACTGGTCCGTCACCTGGGCCGTGCCGACCGGGCCCGACGGTGCGCCGGTACGCCCGCGCACCAGCCCCGTCGTGCACGCGCCCACCCCCAGCGACGAGGCCCTCGGTGTGCCCGCGCTGCTCATCGCCTCCTTCCCCCTGGACACGACCCGGCGGCACGCGGCGCCCGGTCCGCTCACCGACTTCCTGGTGGAGCGGGCGGCGGACGCGTACGCCGGGCTGCTGGCCGCCTGGGAGCCGGTGGCCGAGGGGATCATCGGCCTGGTGCCCGGCCCGCTGGGCAAGGGCGAGCTGGACGGCGCACTGCGCCGGGCGATCCTGGAGCGGCTGCCGCGCACCGCGTTCCTGCCGCGCGCGGTGACGCCGGAGCCCGACGACGAACTGGAGGGCCTGCCCGCCGCCCTGCGCCCCCGGGACGCCGAGGTCGTCGAGGGCGCCGGCGCGGAGACCGTGCGGGTGCTCGCCGACGTCCTGCCGAGCCTGCTGCCCGCCGGGCTCGAACGACGCGCGGAGCTGCGCACGCTGGGCGTCGCGCGCCTGCCGCTGGGGGACGTCATCGACCGGCTCGCGGGCCTGGAGAAGGCGCCCGACTGGTGGCGGCGGCTCTACGACAGCCTCGCGGGCGTGGACCCGGACCGGCTGTCCGGCCTTCCCGTCCCGCTCGCGGACGGGCGGACCACCATCGGGCCGCGGCAGATCCTCCTCCCGGCCCCCGACGGCCCGCAGGCGGCCCGCCCCGAGACCCTGGCCCGTCTCGGGCTGAAGGTCGCCCACCCGGACGCCGCGCATCCGCTGCTGGAGAAGCTGGGCGCCCTGCCCGCGACCCCGCGCGCCGTGCTCACCACCCCGCAGGTCAGGGCCGCCGTCGCCGCGTCCCTGGACGACGACGGCGGGGTCTGGGACGAGGAGGACGGGCGGCCGGACGCCGACGAACTCGCCGACCTCGTCCTCGCCCTGGCCCGGGACGCCGCGCTCGAACCTGGCGACGAACCCTGGCTCGGCGCGCTCGCCCTGCCCGACGAGGACGGCGAACTGGCTCCCGCCGGTGAACTCGTCCTCCCCGGAAGCCCCTTCGCCCGGGTGATGCGCGAGGACGAACTCGCCCTCGTGGACGCCGAACTGGCCGACCGCTGGGGCGAACAGCCCCTGGCGGCCTGCGGAGTCCTCGCCACCTTCGCCCTCGTCCGCGCCACCGACGTCGTCCTCGACCCGGACGAACTGGAGCCGCGCGACGGGGACTTCGCCGAACCCGACGACGCCGGACTGCTGGACGCGGTGGACGTGTGGTCCGAGGACATCCTCGACCGCTTCCCCGACAGCCCCGTGCCGCCGGTGGCGACGGAGATCGTGGCCGTGCGCGACCTGGACCTGGTCGACGAGGACCGCTGGCCGGAGGCGCTCGCGCTGCTCGCGAAGCCGCCGCTGCGCGACGCGCTCGTCCAGCCGGTCCGCGTCCTGCTCCCGGACGGCACGCACGAGGTCGTCCGCCCCTACACGGCCTGGTGGCTGCGCGGTCACCCGGTCCTCGACGGCCGCCGCCCCGCCGGCCTCCTCGCGGCCGGCGGCGACCCGCTGCTGCGCGGCCTGTACGACGAGGCCGATGCCACCGGCTTCGAGGACGAGCAGGTCCTGCGGGCGCTGGGCGTGCGCACCTCGGTGGCCGCGCTGCTGGACGAGCCGGGCGGCGCCGCCGAGCTGCTGGACCGGCTGGCCGACCCGGACCTCCCGGTGTCCGCCGCCCAACTCCACGGTCTGTACGGCGCGCTGGCGGACCTCGACCCCGACCAGGTGACCCTGCCGGACGAGCTGCGCGCGGTGCTGGACGGCGAGGTGACCGTCGTGGACGCGGCCGACGCCGTCGTCGTCGACTCCCCCGACCTGCTGCCCTTCACCGCCGGGACGCCGCTGCTGCCCGTACGGCCGTCGCGGGCCGGGGAGCTGGCCGAGCTGTTCCAGGTACGGCGGCTCAGCGAGTCGGTGACGGGCGAGGTGGACTCCGAGGGCACGGAACACGACGTTCCGGAGGCGGTGCGGGTCCTGCTCGGACCGGCGACGCCCGCCTCGTACGTGGAGCACGAGGAACTGCTCGTCGACGGCGTGGAACTGGACTGGCGCCGCACCCGCGACGGCGTCCTGCACGCCGCCACCCTGGAGGGCGTCGCCGCCGGGCTCGCTTGGGCGGCGGGCCAGTGGCCGCGCCGCTTCGAGGTGGCCGCCCTGCTCGAAGACCCCTCCAGGACGGCGGAACTGGCACGGGACCGCTGGTTCGACTGAGCGGCGGACACACGGTTGAGCGGCGGACACGGTTGAGAGGCGCACACACGATGAGGGCGGACACACGATGACGGCGCGGGTCACGGCAGTGAGCGCGAACGGGACGTACTCCTTCAGCAAGCCGAACCGGACGAGCATCACGCTGCTCACCGGGCTCGGCGTCGAGGGCGACGTCCACGCGGGAAAGACCGTGAAGCACCGGTTCCGTATGACGTACGAGCCGGACGCGCCCAATCTGCGTCAGGTGCACCTCATGCACGAGGAGCTGTTCGACGAGCTGGCCGCGAAGGGCTTCACGGTCGCGGCCGGACAGCTCGGTGAGAACGTCTCCACGCGCGGGGTCGACCTGCTGGGGCTGCCGACGGGCGCGCTGCTGCGTCTCGGCGACGAGGCGGTCGTCGAGGTCACGGGGCTGCGCAACCCGTGCGACCAGATCAACACGTTCCGCAAGGGGCTGCTGAAGGAGGTCTTCGCACTCGACGCCTCGACCGGGGAGTTCACCTTCAAGTCCGGGATCATGGGGGTCGTCCGGCAGGGTGGTGTCGTCCGCCCCGGCGACGGGATCGCCGTGGAGCTTCCCGCCGGGCCGCACCGACCGCTGGAGCGCGTCTAGGGCCCCAGCTTTCGGCCCAGCGGTTTCGCCCGGTTGCGCCGGGGTTGGTGCGGGGCTCACTGTGACCTGGGGCACATTCGCGCCGGATGCGCGAAACTCGTACAACCATTCCCCAGACTCGTGGATCTGATCACCCGAGCCGACGGCTTTCTCAGGAGTCCCGGGAGTCACACGACTCCCGGATCCTGGCCGGCTCGACAGACCTGAACCGGGCCTCGCGCGACGGAACCGTCCGCGAGACCCCTTCCACGTGGGGAATATCTTGCACAAGCGTGCGATCGTGGGTGCCGCCATCGGCGCCCTGGCCCTGTCCGCCTTCGTCGCCCCGGCCGCGCAGGCCGCTCCGACCGCCGGCGACACGACGATCTCCAACGTCGTCGTCAACGGCGGCAAGCCGGTCGTCGTCGGCACCGGCAAGAAGACCGTCACGGTCACCTTCAAGGCGTCGGACAACGCGGGCATCGACCTCGCCAACGTCACCGTCGTCCTGTACCACGGTGCGACCCTGGACACCTCCGACAGCGGTGCTGTGGCCAACGGCAACTCCGACAGCCGCGCCACCTGCACCGAGGTCAGCGCGACGACGGCGTCCTGCAAGGCGAGCTTCACCGTCGAGACGCAGAAGAACCTGATCAACTCCGTCGCCGGCACCTGGAAGGCCTGGATCTTCGCCTGGGCCAACGACGACGACAACGCCAAGAAGGACCCGGCCAAGACCTTCAAGATCCAGCGCCAGACGAAGCTCACCGGCGCCAACGCCTCTCCGGAGCCGGTCAAGAAGGGCAGCACCATCACGGTCACGAGCAAGCTGACCCGCGCCAACTGGGACACCGAGAAGTTCCCGGCGTACGGCGGCCAGTCCGTGAAGCTGCAGTTCAAGAAGAGCGGCACGTCCACCTACACGGACGTCAAGACGGTCAAGTCGTCCTCCACGGGCGCCCTGAAGACCACCGTCAAGGCGTCCGCCGACGGTGCGTACCGCTTCACCTTCGCGGGCAGCTCGGGCACGGCGGCCGTGACGTCGGCGGCCGACGCCATCGACGTCAAGTAAGCGGCGACGTCGAGCAGACAGCGACAGCGAGGGGGTGTCCCGGTTCCGCCGGGGCGCCCCCTCGTCGTGGCGCACGCCGGGCGACCGGCCTTCTCCGTACCGGAGTTCCTTTCCGTAAGGAATGACCCCGACTCCCGTAAGAGTCCGCGGAATTCCGTAAGAGACGTACCAAACGATCCGTATACGTCGTCCAAGAGTGCGTATGGCCGGGGCAAATTCGCGTCGGGGACGAATGCGGGTGCAAGAACGCGTGTTCAGATCGTCCGGGCCAAAAGGCCCTGGATCACTCATTTTCCACGTGGGGAACACATGCGCACCAGAGCCACCGTGGCCGCCGTCGTCGGCGCCCTGGCCCTTTCCGCCCTCGGGATACCGGCCGCGCACGCCGCCGGTTCGACGGCGATGAGCGGCAAGCCGTACACCCTCGACGTCAGCTTCTCGAACTTCAAGATCGCCAAGTCCGTCAAGGTCGGCATCGGCGGCACCGTCGACACGCCGGTCTCGTTCACCCTGAAGCACGGCTCCGGCGTGAACATCACCGCGAAGGACTTCGTCACCGAACCCTTCCTCTACCGGGGCACCTTCGGCGACGAGGACACCCCGCAACTGTTCGGCGACGACTTCGCCACCTGCAAGGTCGCCACGTCGACGACGGCGAGCTGCAAGGGCACCATCACCATCCGGCCGGGCGCCGGCGACCTGCTCAACTCGCAGGCCGGGACCTGGAAGGCGGGCGCCGACGCCATCGCCTTCAACGGCCAGGACCCCTCGAACGACAAGCTCGACTACAGCAAGATCGGCTACAAGGAGCAGGGCGGACTGGCCTCCACCCTCGTGCAGCGGCTCGCGAAGCTCACCGTCAACGCCGGTCCGGAGCCCGTGAAGAAGGGCGGGACCGTCACCGCAACGGGCCGGCTCACCCGCGCCGACTGGCAGAGCCACACCTACAAGCCCTTCGCCAAGCAGCCGGTCAAGCTGCAGTTCCGCAAGGCGGGCAGCAGCACGTACACCACCGTCAGGACCGTGTACTCGGACGCCTCCGGCAACGTGAAGGCCACCGGCACCGCCACGTACGACGGGTACTGGCGCTTCAGCTACGCCGGCGTGACCACGACGGCGCCGGTCGGCGCGACGGCCGACTACGTCGACGTGAAGTAGGCCCCGCGCGGTGACATGACAGGGGACGGGCCGTGCTGCCGCAGGCTGCCGTGCCGACTTCCCGCGCCGTCAGAGGCTCGGGAAGAGCAGCATGAAGAACAGCCACAGCAGCACGGCCCAGAACAGCGCCGCCGCCAGCGACACCAGCAGGGAACTGCGCCACTTCAGCACCAGGAACGGGAAGAGCACCAGGGCCGCCCAGTAACCGGCCACGTCGATCGACATGCCGGCGGCCTCCTTGAGGTCCCTGGCGCGGCCCGTCGCGATGCGGCGCAGCAGCCGCTGGGAGGCGAAGCCGTACAGGCCGAAGACGATGGGGAAGAACCACAGCGGGGTGATCGAGACCAGCTCGGTCTCGGAGAACTCGTCGAACATGACGAAGTAGACGAGACCCGCGCCGAGGAGGCCGCCGATCAGCGCGGTGACGTAGAGCGCGGTCAGCGCCGCCGGTTCGGCGGCTCCGGCGGGCAGCGGCACCGCCGAGGCGTAGGGGACTTCGGCCGCCGGGACCCGGGCCACCTGGTGGCAGTGCGGGCAGCGGACGTCCTGCCCGACCCGGTCGGCCGGGGCCGAGATCAGGTGTCCGCACGGGGCGTGGAACTCCACCGACTGGTACGGGTTCATGCGCTGCTGCTCCCCTCCCTGCGCCGCCTCCCGGTGCCGTGGGTTCCGGTGACGCGACGGCGCGGCCTCGTCGAGGCCGGTCGGAGGAAGAGGACGCCGGGCGGAGTCGTCCGGTTTCCTGCCCACGCGTGCGCCCTGCGGGTCGGGTGCGCCCCCTGATCACGCCCTGATCGCGCCCTACGCGGGGAAGCGGCGGTCCACCCGCCTCCACAGCAACTCCAGCAGGGCCGACGCCCCGGCCGCGACGGCGACCGCGATCCACGGCATGGCCGCCCCGACCAGCCGCAGGGCGAAGAAGTCCTGGAGCGAGGGCACGACGAGGACCACCACGAAGCATCCGCCCATCGCGGCGACCAGGCCCAGGCGCCACCAGGTGTACGGGCGGGCGATGATGGCCAGCACCCACATGGAGATCAGGAAGAGCGTGAGGGTGGCCGCGCTGGTCTCCGCCTCCAACGCGCCCTCGCCCGTGTAGTGATGCCGGGCGATCAGGTACGTGACGAAGGTGGCGACGGCGGCCAGCACACCGCCGGGGATCGAGTACCGCATCACCCGCCGCACGAAGTGGGGCTGAGCGCGCTCCTTGTTGGGGGCCAGGGCGAGGAAGAACGCCGGGACGCCGATCGTCAGGGTCGAGAGCAGGGTCAGATGGCGGGGGAGGAAGGGGTACTCCACCTGCCAGCAGACGACGAGGACGGCGAGGAGCACCGAGTACACCGTCTTGACGAGGAACAGGGTCGCCACCCGGGTGATGTTGCCGATGACCCGGCGGCCCTCCGCGACCACCGACGGCAGTGTGGCGAAGCTGTTGTTCAGCAGGACGATCTGGGCGACGGCCCTGGTCGCCTCCGAGCCGGAGCCCATCGCCACACCGATGTCGGCGTCCTTGAGGGCGAGCACGTCGTTCACGCCGTCGCCGGTCATCGCGACCGTGTGGCCGTGGGACTGCAGTGCGCCGACCATGTCCCGCTTCTGCTGCGGGGTGACCCGGCCGAAGACTGTGCCGGAGTCGAGGGCGTCCGCCATGCCGTCGCGTTCGCCGGGCAGCCGCCGGGCGTCGACGACCTCGCCGGTCAGGCCCAGTTTCCCGGCCACCGCGCCGACCGACACCGCGTTGTCGCCGGAGATGACCTTCGCCCGTACGTTCTGCTCCTCGAAGTAGCGCAGGGTGTCGGCGGCGTCGGGGCGCAGCCGCTGTTCGAGGACGACGAGGGCGGTGGGGCGGGCGTCCCGGGCGACCTCGGGGTCGTCGAGTTCGCGGGTCACCCGGGCCAGCAGCAGGACACGCAGCCCCTGCTCGTTGAGCCGGTCGGTCTCGGTGAGGGCCGGGTCGCCGTCGGGGAGCAGGACGTCGGGGGCGCCCAGCAGCCAGGTGCTGGACTCGCCGTCGCTCTCGCCGAAGGACGCGCCGCTGTACTTGCGGGCCGAGGAGAACGGCAGGGACTCGGTGCAGCGCCAGCCGCCGCTGTCCGGGCAGGCGTCGATGACGGCCCGGAGGGAGGCGTTCGGGCGGGGGTCGGACTCCCCGAGCGCGCCGAGCACCGTGCGGACGTACGCCTCGTCGGCGCCGTTCAGGGGGCGGAGTTCCGTGACGTCCATGCCGCCCTCGGTGAGGGTGCCGGTCTTGTCGAGGCAGACGGTGTCGACGCGGGCCAGGCCCTCTATCGCCGGCAGTTCCTGCACCAGGCACTGCTTGCGGCCGAGACGGATCACCCCGATCGCGAAGGCGACCGAGGTCAGCAGCACCAGGCCCTCGGGGACCATCGGGACGATGCCGCCGACCGTGCGGGCGACGGAGTCCTTGAAGTCGTTCTCCTTCACGATCAGCTGGCTGACGACCAGGCCGATCGCGGTCGGGACCATCATCCAGGTGACGTACTTGAGGATGGTGGAGATGCCGGAGCGCAGTTCGGAGTGGACCAGGGTGAAGCGGCTCGCCTCCTCCGCGAGCTGGGCGGCGTAGGCCTCCCGGCCCACCTTCGTCGCGGTGAAGGCCCCGCCGCCGGCGACCACGAAACTGCCCGACATCACCGGGTCGCCGGGGTGCTTGACGACGGGGTCGGCCTCTCCGGTGAGCAGCGACTCGTCGATCTCCAGCCCGTCGGTCTCGACGCACTCGCCGTCCACGACGATCTTGTCGCCGGGGCCGATCTCGATGAGGTCCCCGAGGACGATCTCGGAGGTCCCGACCGGCGCGGCCACCCCGTCCCGCCGGACCGTGGGCTTCGCCTCGCCGATCACCGCGAGGGAGTCGAGGGTCTTCTTCGCCCGCCACTCCTGGACGATGCCGATGCCGGTGTTGGCCAGGATCACGAAGCCGAACAGGCTGTCCTGGATGGGCGCGACGAACAGCATGATCACCCAGAGGACGCCGATGATCGCGTTGAACCGGGTGAAGACGTTCGCGCGGACGATGTCCACCAGGGAGCGGCTGCTCCGCACGGGTACGTCGTTCACCTCGCCGCGGGCGACCCGGCCGGCCACCTCGGCGGCCGACAGACCACGCGCCCGCCCCGGGTGGGCCGGGACGGGCGTGGGGTGCACAGGATCGAGTTCGGTACCCGCGTCGATGTGCGTCATGCCTTCGACGGTACGTGCGGATTTGGGCCTTCACCCGCCGAGTGGGCCAAAGATCCGACCTGGGGAGGAGGGGCCGGCCGCCCCGTGCTGCCGGGGTCGTACGTGAGGTGTGGGGGTGGGGCCGCGTGGGGGTGCGGGCCGCCGGGTGCCAGGGGGCTGGGGTTCTCGGCTCCGGTGTCGTCACCCGGGGGTATGGCCCGGACGGCTCGGGGTGGCGGGCGCGTCCGTCGTGTTGCCGGGCCGGCGTGTCGTCCGTCGGGTGGGGTGCGTGGGGGCGAGGCTGCCGGGTGTGCGAGGGCTGTCGTGTTCGGCCCCGCTGTCGTCACCCGGGAGCGTCTCCCGGACGGCTCGGGTGGCTTGGGCGTCTGTCGGGCCGCCGGAGGCGTACGTTTCCCGCCGCGGGGCGCCGCGCCGGGGCTGCCGACCAGCCGGCCCCCGGGGCTGCCGCCCCGGCCCCGGCCCCGGCCCGGCTCAGCGGGTGGTGGGCCGTGCGGGCACGTCGTTGCTCAGCCAGTAGTGGGCCGCGCGGTCGCGCCGTTGCTCAGCCGGTGGTGGGACGTGCGGGCACGTCGTTGCTCAGCCAGTAGTGGGCCGTGCGGGCACGCCGTCGCTCAGCCGGTGGTGGGCCGCGCGGTCACGTCGTCGTCCTCGGACTCGGCCGCCCGGCTCCCGGCCGCCTCGGGTCCGGTCTTCGTGGACTCCGCCGTCTCGGGTCCCGCCGTCTCGGGGCCCGCAGTCTCGGGTCCCGCCGCCCCGGGCGCGGTCGTCCCAGGTCCGGCGGTCTCCTCCTCGGCCGTCCGCGCCGCGTCCCGCTTGATCGCCGCGTCCCGTCGGCGGACGTAGTAGATGCCGATGAACCCCAGGCCGCCGCCCGCGAGGCATGTCCAGATCCACCAGGTGTGCCCGTGGTCCTCGTGCCAGCCGTAGAAGGGGAGCTGGACGACGAAGAGGACGAGCCACAGGATCGTGCCGCCGATGATGGTCGGCACGATGGGCCCCTCCAGGGGCGCCGGTGCCTCGTGCTTGGGGGTCCACTTCGCCATGGGGCACAGCTTACGAGGCGGACGGGTCTACGCGCGGAGATGGCGAGAGCTGAATTATATGTTCATACTGAAACGGTTTCTGTCTGACCGCTTCTGTTCGTAGAAAACTCCAACAGCGCTGGACTGCCTGTTGGGGATGAGGTTCCGCATGTCCCCGCAGAGCAGCACCCTCGGCGTGTTCGACCGCCATTTCCGGATCACCGAGCGCGGCAGCACGCTGTCACGCGAGATCCGGGGCGGTTTCGCCACCTTCTTCGCGATGGCGTACATCATCGTGCTGAACCCGATCATCCTGAGCAGCGCGAAGGACATGTACGGCCATCAGCTGGACTACGGCCAGCTGGTCACCGCGACCGCCGTCACCGCCGCCTTCACCACGCTCCTCATGGGTGTCATCGGCAACGTGCCGATCGCCCTGGCGGCGGGCCTCGGCGTGAACACGGTCGTCGCGCTGCAGCTCGCGCCGCGCATGTCGTGGCCGGACGCGATGGGCATGGTCGTCCTGGCCGGGTTCGTCGTGATGCTGCTGGTGGCGACGGGGCTGCGGGAGCGGGTCATGAACGCCGTGCCGCTGGGCCTGCGCAAGGGCATCTCCATCGGTATCGGTCTGTTCATCATGCTGATCGGGCTGGTCGACTCCGGTTTCGTCACCCGTATCCCGGACGCCGCCCACACGACCGTGCCGCTCCAGCTGGGTGCCACCGGGCACCTCGACGGCTGGCCGGTGCTGGTCTTCGTCCTCGGCGCGCTGCTGACGCTCGCGCTGATCGTCCGCAAGGTGCCGGGCGCGATCCTGATCTCGATCGTCGCGATGACGCTGCTCGCGGTCGTCGTCCAGGCCGCCGCCGACCTGCCCGAGGGCGCCTGGGGGCTGACGACGCCGAAGTGGCCCGGCAACCCGGTCGCGAGCCCCGACTTCGGACTCATCGGCCAGGTCAGCCTCTTCGGGGGGTTCTCGAAGGTCGGCGTGCTGACCGGTGTCCTCTTCGTCTTCACGGTCCTGCTGTCGTGCTTCTTCGACGCGATGGGCACGATCATGGGCGTCGGCGACGAGGCCCGGCTGACCGACGCGGACGGCCAGCTGCCCGGCATCAACAAGGTGCTCTTCGTCGACGGCATCGCCGTGGCCGCCGGTGGAGCCAGCTCCTCGTCCGCCACGACCTGTTTCGTGGAGTCGACGGCCGGTGTGGGGGAGGGGGCGCGCACCGGGTTCGCGAACCTGGTCACCGGTGCGCTGTTCGCCGCCGCGCTGTTCCTGACCCCCGTCGCCACGATGGTGCCCTCCCAGGCGGCCACCCCGGCGCTGCTCGCGGTCGGGTTCCTGATCCTCGCGAACTCGGTCCGCGAGATCGACTGGGCCGACTACACCATCGCGATCCCGGCCTTCGTGACGATGGTGATGATGCCGTTCACCTACTCGATCACCAACGGCATCGGCATGGGCTTCATCACCTTCGTCGTACTCCGCCTGGCCGCCGGCCGTGGACGCGAGGTCCCGGTGGCGATGTACGTGGTGGCGGCGGTCTTCGGGTTCTACTACCTGATGCCGGCGCTGGGGCTGACGTGAGCAGTGCCCGGCCGCCTCACCTCACCCCGTAGAACTTCTCCGTCTCCTCCACGGCGGTCTGGAACCGCTCGTCGAAGTCGTCCCGGATGAGCGTCCCGATCACATAGTCCTGGACGCTCATTCCCCTTTTCGCCGCGTGGGTCCGGAGCCGGTCGAGCAGCTCCTCGTCTATCCGCAGGCTGAGCACAGTGGTCCCCATGTGTACAAGAGTCGTGTATCCATCGCCCCTGGTGTCACGTTCCGCTTACTAGTCACTCATATGAGTGACGCTGGGCCCTGAACGGGCATGAGTGGTGGGCCTCACGGGCACGGCTGTGGAGTTCCGGTGGTCTTTAGCGAGAGTAATGAGTTACGCTAAAGAACATGCCTGACCTGAACCATGGCGACGACGAGGCCGCTGTGAACGCCCTCCGTTCCGCCGTGATGCGCCTGTCCCGTCGGCTCAAGCACCAGCGGGTCGACGAGTCGCTGAGCCCGACCGAGATGTCGGTACTCGGCACCCTCGCCCGCTGCGGCACGGCCACCCCCGGTGAGCTGGCCCGCAAGGAGCATGTGCAGCCGCCGTCGATGACCCGGATCGTCGCCCTGCTGGAGAGCAAGGGCCTCGTGAAGCTGGAGCCGCACCCCGAGGACCGGCGGCAGAAGGTGGTCACCCAGACCGAGCGGGCCGAGGCGATGCTGGAGGAGAGCCGCCGCAAGCGCAACGCGTTCCTCTCCTCCCTGGTCGAGGGCCTCGACGAGGACGAATGGGAGAAGCTGCGTGCGGCCGCGCCGGTCCTGGAGAAGCTCGCCCACCTCTGACCCGCCGCCCGGCCACCGGGCGCGCCTCGGCCGGGATCGCACGCCCGCCCGGCCACCGGTGCGCCCCTGACGACAGCCCGCGCGCCTCCGGGGCGCGGGCATGGGCGGGCCAGGGAACCAGCGGGCACAAGTGAGACAGAAGTGCACGGAACCACCCGGAAGAGGGCGCAAGAAGACAGAACAGACAGAACAGGAGTCGTGAGGCCGACGCAACCGCACGACACGCACGCGTTCCACCCCAAGGAGGCGAACCCTTTGAGTACGGGCCCCGGAGCAGCTTCCGTCCCCGCGCCACCGACCCCCCACACCACCCCGCCCCCGCACGAGGTGCGGGAAGCCCCGCCGGATACCGCCGGCCCGCAGACCTCCCCACCCGCCACCGCCCCGGCCGCCCCGCAGGTCCCCGCTCCCCGTGAGCGCGCGTCCATGTTCCGGTCGCTGCGGGTGCGCAACTACCGGCTGTTCTTCGTCGGACAGGTCGTCTCGAACGTCGGCACCTGGATGCAGCGGATCGCCCAGGACTGGCTGGTGCTGAGCCTGGCCGGCTCGTCCACGGCCGTCGGTGTGACGATGGCACTGCAGTTCCTGCCGATGCTGCTGTTCGGGCTGTACGGCGGTGTGCTGGTCGACCGGTTCCCCAAGCGGCGGCTGCTGTTCCTGACCCAGACGTCGATGGCGGTCACCGGACTCGCGCTCGCCGCGCTGACGCTGTCCGGCCAGGTCCAGGTGTGGCACGTGTACGTGGCCGCCTTCGCCGTGGGCATGGCCACCGTGGTCGACAACCCGGCCCGGCAGTCGTTCGTGTCGGAGCTGGTCGGACCGGACCAGCTGCAGAACGCGGTCAGCCTCAACTCGGCGAACTTCCAGTCGGCCCGCCTGGTCGGCCCCGCCGTCGCCGGCGTGATGATCACCACCGTCGGCTCGGGATGGGCCTTCCTCTTCAACGGCCTCTCCTTCGTCGCCCCCATCGCCGGCCTGCTGCTGATGCGCACCCGCGAGCTGCACCCCGTCCGCCGTGCGCCCCGAGCCAAGGGCCAGCTCCGCGAGGGGCTGCGCTATGTGGCCGGCCGCCCCGAGCTGCTCTGGCCCATCGTGCTGGTCGGCTTCATCGGCACCTTCGGCTTCAACTTCCCCGTCTGGCTGTCGGCGTACGCGGACGACGTGTTCCACTCGGGCGCCGGCTCGTACAGCCTCTTCAACACCCTCATGGCGGTCGGCTCGGTCGCCGGCGCCCTGCTCGCCGCCCGCCGCGGCACCGCCCGGCTGCGGGTGCTGATCGGGGGCGCCCTCGCCTTCGGCCTGCTGGAGATCGTGGCCGCGCTGGCACCGGCGTACTGGATGTTCGCGCTGCTCATGGTGCCGATCGGGATGTTCGGGCTGACGGTGAACGTCACCACCAACACGGCGATCCAGATGAACACCGACCCCGTCATGCGCGGCCGTGTCATGGCCCTCTACATGATGGTCTTCCTCGGCGGCACCCCGCTGGGCGCGCCGGTCGCCGGCTGGGCCACCGACGCGTACGGCGCCCGCGCGGGCTTCGTCGCCGGAGGTGCCGTCTCCACCGTCGCCGCCGTCGCCGTGGGCCTGGTCCTGGTCAGGGCCGGCGGACTGCGGCTGTCGATGGGGTGGAACCGCGGTCATCCGAGGATGCGGGTCGTCCCCAAGGAGCGGGCCGTTCCCGTGACGACGGCGGCGTAGACCTGCGAAGGTGGCCCCCATGAGTGCCACGCGTACCGTGCGGCTGTTCGCCGCCGTGCTGCCGCCCGCCGACGTCGTCGACGAACTCGGATCTCTGGTCGGGGAGTTGAAGGGGCGCGCCGGGGCGGACCGGTTGCGCTGGACCGAACCGCCCGGCTGGCACTACACCCTCGCCTTCTACGGGGAGGTCGAGGAGGACGTCGCGGAGGAGCTGTCCCGCCGCCTGGAGCGGGCCGCGCGGCGGAGCGAGCCGTTCGCGCTGGCGGTGCGCGGCGGCGGGCAGTTCGGGCACGGGCGGGCGCTGTGGGCGGGCGCCGAGGGGGACCTCGACGCGCTCCGGCTGCTGGCCGACCGCGCGGAGGCGGCGGCGCGCAGGGCCGGGGTGCCGATGGGGGAGCACCGCCGGTACACGCCCCATCTGACCGTGGCCCGCAGCCGGAGCGACGTCGACGTACGCCCGTACGTCGACGTCCTCGGCACCTTCGCCGGGCGGACGTGGACGGTGGCCGACCTCGTCCTGGTGCGCAGCAACCTGCCGACGTCCGGGCTGCCGGGGGAGCAGCCCCGGTACGAGGCGGTGGGGCGCTGGCCGCTCGGGGCGGCCGGATGACCGTTCGGGCCGCCGGTTAGGCTCGGGGGGTGGACCCGAAGACCCGTAACCGGATCATGGCCGGTGTGCTTGTGCTGATGTTCGCGGTGGTCGCTCTCGCGGCGGCGCTCGGCAGATGAGCGCCGGGCTTCGCTGACGGTCCGTGCCGTGACGGTCCGTTCCGTGACGTTCCGTTCCGTGACCGTCCGTTCCGTGACGGTCCGTTTCCGCGGCCTTCTCTTGTGGTGGGCGCCCGACTCGGTGGCCGTCGGTTCCGGTGGCCGTCGGGGAACCGCGGACCGTCCTCACCCCTGCCCTGTCGTGCGGGCCGGTCGCGCGGTTCCCCGTGCCCTTACGGGCGGCGGCCGGTGGTCACCAGGCGAAGGCCTCCGGGGACGGGCCGGGGCCCGGGAAGATCTCGTCCAGCGACGCCAGCAGCTCCTCGCTCAGCTCCAGCTCGCTCGCGCGGATCGCCGACCGGAGCTGCTCGGCCGTACGGGGACCGACGATCGGGCCCGTGATGCCCGGCCGGGTGAGCAGCCAGGCCAGGGCGGCCTCGCCGGGTTCGACGCCGTGCTTGTCGAGGAGGTCCTCGTACGCCTGGACCTGGCCGCGCACGGCCGGGTCGGTGAGGGCGTCGGCGCTGCGGCCGGAGGTGCGGCGGCCCTGCGTGGCCTCCTTCTTGATGACCCCGCCGAGCAGTCCGCCGTGCAGCGGCGACCAGGGGATGACCCCGAGCCCGTACTCCTGGGCGGCCGGGATGACCTCCATCTCGGCGCGGCGCTCGGCGAGGTTGTAGAGGCACTGCTCGCTGACGAGACCGATCGTGCCGCCGCGGCGGGCGGCCGTCTCGTTCGCCTGGGCGATCTTGTAGCCGGGGAAGTTGGACGAGCCGGCGTACAGGATCTTGCCCTGCTGCACGAGCACGTCGACGGCCTGCCAGATCTCGTCGAACGGGGTGGCCCGGTCGACGTGGTGGAACTGGTAGACGTCGATGTGGTCCGTGCGCAGCCGCTTGAGGCTGGCGTCGACGGCCCGCCGGATGTTCAGCGCGGAGAGCTTGTCGTGGTTGGGCCAGGAGTCGGCGGAGGCCGCCATGTTGCCGTAGACCTTGGTGGCGAGGACGACCTTGTCGCGGCGGTCGCCGCCCTTCGCGAACCAGTTGCCGATGATGCTCTCGGTACGGCCCTTGTTCTCGCCCCAGCCGTACACGTTCGCCGTGTCGAAGAAGTTGATGCCCGCGTCCAGCGCGGCGTCCATGATCGCGTGACTGTCCGCTTCGTCCGTCTGCGGACCGAAGTTCATCGTGCCGAGGACCAGCCGGCTGACCTTGAGACCTGTGCGTCCGAGCTGTGTGTACTTCATGACCGTCCAGCCAAAACGGTGGAGTGCGCTCTAGGCAAGGGGGACGTGCGGGACGGGGTCCACGACCCGCTAGGCCCGTCGCGGACGTGCCGGGGCGAACAGGAGCAGAGGGGTCGCCAGGAGGAGGAGGCCGCCGACGGCGATCGCGGTGCGGGGGCCGGTGAGGGCGGCGAGGAGGCCCCAGAGGGCGGTCGTGGCGGCGGTGATGAGTTTGCCGGTGACGGACCAGGCGGTCAGCACGCGGGCGACGCGGTCCGAGGGGGTCCGGGTGAGGCGCTGGGTGGCGAGCACGGGGGTGAACACGCTGATGCAGGTGATCAGACCGAACTCGGTGATCATGACGAGGGCGAGACCCGCCGGGCCGCTGCCGACGAAGGCCAGGCCCAGCGGCCAGCATGCCCGCAGGGTTCCGGCGACCCGCAGGACCCGGTCGGTGCCGTGCCGGGCGACCAGCCGGGGGGAGAGACGGGAGCCGATCAGCCCACCGAGGCAGGGGACGGCGAAGGCGAGGCCGTACTGCCAGGGGGCGAAGCCGAGTTCACCGATCATGAGGATCAGCAGCAGCGGGGCGGGCGCCATGATCAGCGCGTTGACCAGGACGGTGTTGGTGAACAGGGGGCGCAGGACGGGATCGGCGAGGAGGAACCGCCAGCCGTCGAGGAGATCGGTGGGGCGCAGACGGGGGGCGGGGGTGCGCTTCGGGGTGGGTGCGACGGGCTCCCGGAGCGGCTCGGACGCCGTGGGCTCGGCGACCTCGGCGGGCACGACCGCCTGCGCGGGCGCTGCGGGTGTTGCGGGTGCCGGGGGTACGACGGTCTGCGAGGGCGCTGCGGGTTCTGAGGGTGCCGCGGATACGACGGTCTGTGCGGGCGCTGCGGGCGCCGTGGGCGCGACGGCGTGTGCGGGCTGTGCGGTGCCTGCCGGGCGCGGTTCCCTGCCGCTTACGTCGCCGACGTCGCCGATCGCCCGGATGCCCGCCGCCGAGAGCAGATAGCTGCCGGCGTCGATCAGCAGCGTGACGACCGGGCCGAAGAGACCCATCGCGGCGCCGCCGAGCGGCGGGCCGAGCATCGTGGTCGTCCAGGTCGTGGCCTCGAAGCGGCCGTTGGCGGCCACGAGGTGCTCCGCGGGGACCAGGGACTTCAGAAAGGCGCCGCTCGCCGCCGTGAAGGTGATGTCGGCCACGGCGACGACCACGGAGACCAGGAGGAGCTGGGAGAAGGTGAGCAGGCCGAGGGCGTAGGCGGCCGGGACGGTCAGCAGGGCCGCGCAGCGGACCAGGTCCATCGCCGTCATCACCGGGCGCTTGCGGCGGAACTCCACCCAGGGGCCGAGCGGCACGGCCACCGCCGCGCCCACCGCGAGGCCGACTGCCGCCAGCGCGGACACCTGCGCCGGGCCGACGTGCAGGACCAGCACCGCGATCAGGGGGAACGCGTCGAACGACAGCCGCGTACCGAACGCGCTGACCGTGTACGCCGTCCACAACCACCGGAACTCCCGTCCCAGCCCGCCGCCCCGCGCCATCCACCCGCCCCGCATCCGTCGCCGCCTCCGACCGGGACATCCAAGCGAGTGGGCCGCGGCCGGGCAAGTGCGGACGGCGGGGCCGGGAGACCGCGGGTGAGGGCGTCAGCCCCGGGGGAGATCGGCGGTCGGCAGGACCAGGCCGAGGAGGGTGGTGGTCATGTCGACGTCGCCGCCGTAGGTGACCGACAGGTCGTTGATGTAGTCGCCGTCCTTGGGCTGGGTGAACAGACGGCAGGTGCCCGTGTACGGGTCGGCGATCAGGTAGACGGGGACCTCGGCCAGTGCGTACGCGGTCTTCTTGGGGCCGTAGTCGTTCCTGGCGGTGTCCTTGGAGATGACCTCGGCGATGAACTCGACGTCCTCGTGACGCCAGCGGCCGTGGGAGTCCTTCTCGGCGTCGTCACGCAGCTTCGCCACGTCGGGGGCGAGGCCGTTCAGCTGGCCGGGGAAGTCGATGCGGACGTCCGAGAACACCGTCGTCTCCCGCCCGAAGTGATCCTCCAGCGCCCAGATGATCTTGCGAATCGTCTGCCAGTGGATGTCCCGCTGCGGCGACATGTAGATGGTCCCCTCGACGATCTCGACCTTGTATCCCTCGGGGACGGGCATCTTCTCGAGCCGCTCGAACATCTCGTCCAGCTGTCGCGTGTTGTCGCTCTCGGCCATCGCGATCCTGTCTTCAAGGACGGTCATCGTGGCGCTCCTCCCCGGCCGCCCCTCGATCGAGGACGGCCGCGCAGTACAACGATACGTACGGTGACGAGGGCACGACCGATGAAAGGGACGCGGAGGCTATACCTCCTCGTACGGTCCCCCCAGGTCCCACGCCTCGTGCATCGCGTTCGCGAAGGTGGCCGCGATCTTGTGTTCGCCGGAGGTGTTGGGGTGGGTGCCGTCGTAGGTGTCCCAGTGGATGTCGTACGACGGAGGTGGGGAGGCCAGGAGGAGGGGGGAGCGGGGTTCGTCGAGGTCGGCTGCCGTCTTGGCGAGGAGTTCGTTGAAGCGGGCGACCTGGGCGGCGAAGGGGGCGTCGGACTCGGCGCGGACGTTGGGGGTGACCGGGAGGAGGACCATGCGGACGTGCGGGTTCGCCTCGCGGGCGGCCTCGACGAAACGGCGGGTGTTCTCGGCGGTCTGCTCGGCGTTGGTGTAGAAGCCGAGGTCGATGAGGCCGAGGGAGACGAGCAGGACGTCCGCCCGGTGGGAGCGGACCGCGTCGGCGATCAGCGGGGCCATGTGCAGCCAGCCCTCGCCCCAGCCGGCGAGGTGGGCGCGGGGGAAACGGGGGTCGATCCCGGCGTACTCGTAGGAGGTGGGGGCGTCCGTCGCCTTGTCGTGGAGCGTCTCGCGCGGTCCGACGATCTTGAAGGGGCCGTCGTACGTCGTGCGCAGGTGCTGCCAGAGCCGGTAACGCCACGTGTGTTCGCCCGCGCTCCCGATCGTCATGGAGTCGCCTACGGGCATGAACCTGAGCATCCGCACATCATGAACGATCGCTACCGACCGGTACGACCTCTCGACGCAGAACACCCCTGTGAACCCCGCCACGTGGGCCCCTCCTCCAGGGGCGCGGGGAACTGCGCGAGAAGCCCCACCGACCCGCACCCGCCCACTCACCCACCCCCCACGGCGCTCCCCCACCCCACCCAGCGGAGCGAGATGGCAGGCTTGGGCCCATGCGCCGTCGCCCCCTCAACCACCCTCACCCCCTCCGCCGGTTCCGCGCGCCCCGCGCGGCCCGCGCCGGCTTCGCCGGTCTCGCCGCGGTCCTGCTCGCCGCCCTCCCGGCCGCGCCCGCGTCCGCCGACGACGACGGGTTCACGATGAAGGACTCGCGGATCACCGAGTCGAGCGGTCTCGCCGCGTCGCGTCAGCACCCGGGGGTCTACTGGACCCACAACGACAGCGACGACGGGGCGTTCCTCTACGCCGTCGACAGCAGGACGGGCGAGACGGTCGCCACGGTGACCATGACGGGCGTCGGCACCCCGCGTGACGTCGAGGCGATCTCCATCGGGCCGGGCGACAAGCTCTACGTCGGTGACATCGGCGACAACCTCGGCGGCACCTGGGCGTACGTCTGGATCTACGAACTCCCGGAGCCGAAGGAGCTGAAGGACCAGACGATCAAGGCCACGCAGTACGTGGTGAAGTACGAGGACGGGGCGCGGGACGCGGAGGCGCTGATGGTGCATCCGAAGACCGGGCGGGTCTACATCGCGGACAAGAACGAGGAGGGCGGATCGCTGTACGAGGGTCCGGCCGACCTCTCGCCCTCCGGCACGAACGTGTTCAAGAAGGTCGCGGCCGTCCCCGACCTGGAGGTCACCGACGGCGCGTTCTCGCCGGACGGCAAACAGCTGGCCCTGCGCGCGTACTTCGGCGGCATCCTCTACGACTGGAACGGCGGCAGGATCAAGAAGGCCGAGCGGCTGAACGTGCCCCTGCAACGGCAGGGCGAGTCCGTCACCTTCGACACCGACGGCTCGAAGATCATGTACGGCAGCGAGGGGGCGGGCAGCTCGGTCGTCGCGAGGGACGTGCCCGGCGGCGGCTCCGGAAGCGGTGGCTCCGGCTCGTCGTCCTCCGGCGGGAAGGACTCCGGCACCGCCGGGGCGGACGGCGAAGGGACCAGCTCCACCTTCAAGGTCGGCGCGCTCGCCGTGGCCGGCGGGGTCGTCGTCCTCTGGGGCTTCAGACGACTGCGGCGGCGCCCGTCCTCCTGAGCCCGCGGATCCTCCGGGGGCGCCTCCCGGCCCGCGGAGACCCACCCGTCCGCGGAGTCACCTACCCGTCCGCGGAGGTCACCGCGGACTCCACGGTCTCCGCCCCTGCCTTTGCCCCCGCCCCCGCGCGCCGCCGGGTCACCAGCGTCTCCAGCCCGTCCAGGACGCACTGCAACCCGAACTCGAAGTGGTCGAACTCCGCGCCGAACGCGTCCTCGGGGAGGCCGGCGAGAAGGGGGTAGCGGCCGGAGAGCATGAGCTGTTCGAGGACCGGCGCCTGGGCCTGCCAGAACTCCGCGTCGGTGAGACCGGTGCGGTGTTCCGCCTCCTGCTCGTAGAGCCGGGTACGGGCGGCGCCGACGACGTAGCTGTCCACGGCGATGATCGCGCTGACCAGTTCGGGGTCGGTCAGCCCCGTGGACTTGATGCGCGAGAGCACCTTCTCCATGCCGTCGAGCGCGCTCGGCCCGAGGACGGCGCGGGACTGGTTGACCTGCAGCAGCCAGGGGTGGCGGCGGTAGAGCGCCAGCGTGGCGCGGCCCAGGGCCTCCAGGGCGGAGCGCCAGCCGCCGTCGCCGAGGTCGGCGGGGTTCTCACCCGGAGGCGGCGGGCGGACTCTTCGCGGTCGCGTTCCCGCTGACCATGATCTCCAGCATCTTCGTCGCCCCGCAGCTCATGCCCGACTGGCTGGGCTGGATCGCCGCCTGGAACCCGGTCTCCTCCACGGCCGCCGCGACCCGCGACCTGTTCGGCACGCCGGTCGGCGGCGGTGACTCCTGGATCGAACAGCACGCGCTGCTGATGGCCGGGGTGTGGCCGATGGTGCTCACGCCGGTCTTCCTGCCGCTGGCGGTGCGGAGGTTCCGGAACCTGAGCCGGTGAGGCGGGGCCCCGGAGGGCGGGGCTCGGGGGCTCGGGGGAGCACGGTCGAGGCGTCCGGCGTATCAGGTGACGCCGGACGTCTTGACGTGTTCATGCGATCTGTTTCCAATGGGAGGCACGGGTGATGGGAGCGCTCCCATCGGTTACGGGCCCGACCCTCCCGAGGAGGAAGCAGCGACATGTTCCGCAGCTTACGGAGAACCCTGGGCGCCCTGTGCGCGGCCGCCGCCCTGCTGCTGCCCCTGGCCGGCGGCGCGCACCCGGCCGCGGCGGCCACCGCGCCGGACGCCGCCGCCGAGGCCGGGGCCGGCTACTGGCACACCAGCGGCCGGCAGATCCTGGACGCGAACGGCCAGTCGGTCCGGATCGCCGGCATCAACTGGTTCGGTTTCGAGACCGCCAACCACGTCCCCCACGGCCTCTGGTCCCGCGACTACAAGAGCATGATCGACCAGATGAAGTCGCTGGGCTACAACACCCTCCGGATGCCCTACAGCGACGACATCCTCAAGCCCGGCACCCTGCCCGACAGCATCAACACCTCCGGCGGCAAGAACGCCGACCTCCAGGGCCTGACCTCGCTGCAGGTGCTGGACAAGATCGTCGCGTACGCCGGTCAGAGCGGACTGAAGGTCATCCTCGACCGTCACCGTCCGGACGCGGCCGGGCAGTCGGCGCTCTGGTACACCTCGGCCGTCCCCGAGACGACCTGGATCACCAACCTCAAGGCGCTGGCGACCCGTTACAAGGGGAACCCGACGGTCGTCGGCATCGACCTCCACAACGAGCCCCACGACCCCGCCTGCTGGGGCTGCGGCGACACGGCCAAGGACTGGCGCCTGGCCGCCCAGCGCGCCGGCAACGCGGTCCTCTCCGTCAACGCCGACCTGCTGATCCTCGTCGAGGGCGTCCAGACCTTCAACGGCGTCTCGGGCTGGTGGGGCGGCAACCTGATGGGGGTGGCCCAGTACCCGGTGCAACTCGACGTGGCGAACCGGCTGGTGTACTCGGCCCACGACTACGCCACCAGCGTCGCCCAGCAGGACTGGTTCAGCGATCCGTCCTTCCCCGCCAACATGCCGGGCATCTGGGACAAGTACTGGGGCTACATCTTCAAGCAGAACATCGCCCCGGTGTGGGTCGGCGAGTTCGGTACGACCCTCCAGTCCACCACCGACCAGAAGTGGCTGGCCGCCCTGGTGACCTACCTCCGCTCGACCTCCGCCCACGGCAACGACTCCTTCCACTGGACCTTCTGGTCCTGGAACCCCAACTCCGGTGACACCGGCGGCATCCTGAAGGACGACTGGCAGACGGTGGACACCGTCAAGGACGGCTATCTCGCGAGCGTCAAGGCTCCGGGCTTCCCGCCGGGCGGGGGCACCGGCCCCGGCGGGCCGGGAGATCCCGGCGGCCCGGGCGGCGGCACGCCCGCCTGCACGGCCGCGTACACGGTCAGCAGCGACTGGGGCGGCGGCTTCAACGCCGAGGTGAAGGTCACCAACACCGGAACCACCGCCCTCTCCTCCTGGAAGGTCACCTGGACCTGGCCCGGCTCCCAGCGGGTGACGAACATGTGGAACGCGTCCTACACCCAGAGCGGCGCGACGGTCACCGCGGCCAACGCCGCGCACAACGGCACGGTCGCGGCGGGCGGTTCGGCGAGCTTCGGCTTCGGGGGCGCGCCCGGGGGCGGGGGTGCGCCGAGTGTGAGCTGTACGGCCACGTGACGAGCGGGGGGTGACGGGGCGCCCGGTGCAGCCGCCGGGCGCCCTTCTCCGGCGGAGCGGCGGGGCGGGTCGGAGCGGCGGCGCGGCGCGGCGCGGCGAACTGTCCGGATTGGTGCAACCGCCCCTTTCTGTGAGTCATTTGCGAGTAAGCAATGACTCAATTCGGTCAAGTCTTGGTCGAATAAGTTATCGCGGCGTGTCCTCTTCGGGAACCATGCGGCCTGGGCCGCGAACCTCGCGGACCTGCACCCCCCATCGTTCAGAGAGAACTTCATGAGAAGAAGCGCAGCCGTGCTGTGCGGCGCCGGCGTTGTTCTGGCCGGGACGCTCAGCGCCGTACCCGCCAACGCCAGCGGGTCGCCCTCCGCGAACACCGTCCAGGCCGCCGTCGCGAAGGTCGCCTGGAAGAAGTGCGCCACCGACAACTACCCGACGCTGCAGTGCGGCTCGGTGAAGGTGCCGCTCGACTACGCGAAGCCGAGCGGGAAGAAGATCACGCTGGCGCTGTCCCGCGTGCCGCACACCTCGAAGACGTTCCAGGGCCCGCTGCTGGTCAACCCCGGCGGCCCCGGCGGCAGCGGTCTGACGCTGGCCGGATTCGTCGCCTCCTCGCTGCCGAAGAAGGTGGCCGCGCAGTACGACGTCATCGGCTTCGACCCGCGTGGAGTGGGCGCGAGCAAGCCCGCCCTGGACTGCAAGCCGGGCTACTTCGACCCGGTGCGTCCGGACTCCGTGCCGAGCACCTCCGCGCTCGAGAAGGCCAACGTCGAGCGCGCCCAGTCCTTCGCCAAGGCCTGCGGCACGAAGTACAAGGACGTCCTGCCGTACATCAACACGATCAGCGCCGTGAAGGACCTGGACTCGATCCGTAAGTCCCTCGGCGCGAAGAAGATCAACTACTTCGGCTACTCGTACGGCACCTACCTCGGCGCGGTCTACGCCAAGCTGTACCCGACGAAGGTGCGGCGTCTGGTGCTCGACTCGATCGTCGACCCGACGGGTGTCTGGTACCAGGACAACCTCGACCAGGACTACGCCTTCGACAAGCGCCACAAGGCCTTCATGAAGTGGGTGGCCAAGAACAACGCCACCTACAAGCTCGGTACCGACGCCAAGAAGATCGAGGCCAAGTGGTACGCCATGCGTGCCGCCCTCGCCAAGAAGCCGGTGGGCGGCTCGGTGAAGGTGGGTGCCTCGGAGCTGGAGGACACCTTCATCCCCGGCGGGTACTACAACGGCTACTGGCCGTTCCTCGCCGAGGCGTTCGCCGCCTACGTGGGCGACAAGAACTCCGACCCGCTGGTCGAGGCGTACCAGAACTTCGCCGCCGTCGACTCCTCCGGTGACAACGGCTACAGCGTCTACACCTCGGTGCAGTGCCGTGACGCGTCCTGGCCGCGTGACTGGAAGAAGTGGACCAAGGACAACTGGGCGGTCTACAAGAAGGCCCCCTTCATGGCCTGGAACAACGCCTGGTACAACGCGCCGTGCGCGTTCTGGCCGACCAAGTCGCTGAAGCCGGTGAACATCGCCAACTCCAAGCTGCCCCCGACGCTGCTGTTCCAGGCGACGGACGACGCGGCCACCCCGTACCAGGGTGGTGTGACCGTCCACAAGCTGCTCAAGAACTCCAGCCTGGTGGTCGAGCAGGGTGGCGGCAACCACGGCATCACGCTGAGCGGCAACAGCTGCCTCGACAAGTACCTGGCCACGTACCTGACCAACGGCAAGGTGCCGCACGGCAAGGGCACGGCCGACGCCACCTGCAAGAAGCTGGCCGACCCGAAGCCGTCGGCCGCGGAGCAGTCGGCGCAGTCGACGCTCAGCACGGCACCGGGGAACGCCGCGACGAGCGGCGAGACCCTGCACGGCATACTCGGCTTCCGGGGCTGACCGCGCGGTGACGAACGAGAAGGGCGCCCGGCACATGTGCCGGGCGCCCTTCGGCGTCGTACGAGGGGGTGTTACAGCTTCTCGATCACGTGGTCGACGCACTTCGTGAGGGCCTCGACGTCGTCCGGGGCGATGGCCGGGAACATGGCCACCCGCAGCTGGTTGCGGCCGAGCTTGCGGTAGGGCTCGGTGTCGACGATCCCGTTGGCGCGCAGGACCTTGGCCACGGCGGCGGCGTCGACCTCGTCCGAGAAGTCGATCGTGCCGATGACCTGGGAGCGCTTGGCCGCGTCCGTGACGAACGGGCTCGCGTACTTGCTCTCCTCCGCCCAGGTGTACAGGCGGGTCGAGGAGTCCTTCGTCCGGGCCGCGGACCAGCTCAGACCGCCCTGGCCGTTGATCCACTTCAGCTGCTGGTCGAGCAGGAAGAGGGTGGCCAGCGACGGGGTGTTGTACGTCTGGTTCTTGCGGGAGTTGTCGATCGCCGTGGGGAGGCTGAAGAACTCCGGGATGTGACGGCCGGAGGCGTGGATCCGCTCGGCGCGCTCGACGGCGGCCGGGGAGAAGACGCCGATCCACAGACCGCCGTCGGAGGCGAAGGACTTCTGCGGGGCGAAGTAGTAGACGTCGGTCTCGGCGATGTCGACGGGCAGGCCGCCGGCGCCGGAGGTGGCGTCGACCAGGACGAGGGCGCCCTCGTCGGCCCCGGCCACCCGCTGGATCGGGGCGGCGACACCGGTGGACGTCTCGTTGTGGGTGAAGGCGTAGACGTCGACGCCCGCCTCGGCGGCCGGCTCCGGGTGCGTGCCGGGGTCGGAGGAGACGACCGTCGGCTCGGCGAGCCAGGGGGCTAGCTTGGCGGCCTTGGCGAACTTCGAGCTGAACTCGCCGAAGGTCAGGTGCTGGCTCTTGTTCTCGATCAGGCCGTGGGTCGCGATGTCCCAGAAGGCCGTGGAGCCGCCGTTGCCGAGGACGACCTCGTAGCCCTCGGGCAGCGAGAACAGCTCGCTGATGCCCTCACGGACCTGGCCGACCAGGTTCTTCACCGGGGCCTGGCGGTGGGAGGTGCCGAGCAGAGAGGTACCGGTCGCGGCCAGCGCGTCCAGCGCCTCCGTCCGCACCTTGGAGGGGCCCGCGCCGAAACGTCCGTCGGCGGGCTTGATGTCAGCGGGGATCTGGATATCAGCCACGGGCATGGAGCCTAGCGGCTCCACGAAACGCGGGCGAAACGTCGTCCGTCGGGTGAGACGGGGCGCTGCGAGGTCGGGTGCGGGCGAGTGGGGCTTCTCGCGCAGTTCCCGCGCCCCTGAAAGCCCAGGCCCCCGTGGCCCTGAAAGGAGACCGGTGCCGGGGGCTGGAAGGCAGTGGGCGCAGCCCCTGCTTTCCAGGGGCGCGGGGAACTGCGCGACCAACCCCCACCGGGCGGACGTCCAGGGAGTCAAGCCCCCCGCACGGGCCCGGGCGAGAACCGTACCGGCAGTTCCACCAGACCCCGCAGCCACGGAGACGCGCGTCGGGGCAGGGACGTGGGCGGGACCGTCAGGTCCATGTCCGGGAGCCGGTCCAGGACCACTTCTATACCCGTTCGGGCGATGACCTCGGCGGTCTCCTGGGCCGGGAACGGGCAGCGGTGCTCCCCGTGGCCGAAGGAGAAGTGCGCGTTGTTGCCGCCGGTGAGCGCGTCCCCCCGCGTCCGCACCCGCGGGTCGGAGTTGGCCCCCTGCAGGCCGAGCAGCACGAGGTCGCCCGCCCGCAGCACCCGGCCGCCGAGCCGGGTGTCACGGGTGGTCCAGCGCCCGGCCGCGTTCTGGATGGGCGCGTCCTCCCACAGCACCTCGTTCATGGCCTCGGCCACACTGCTGCGCCCGCCGAACAGCGACGCCGCGAAACGCTCGTCCGTCAGCATCAGGTGCAGGGAGTTGCCGATCCAGTCGGCGGTCGGCTGGTGCCCCACCGCCAGCATCACCATCACGTCGTGGGTGACCTCCTCGACCGTCACCTCGTACGCGCGCGCCCTCGCCAGCAGCCGGGAGACCACGTCGTCACCGGGCTGCGCCAGTCGCTCCGACACCAGCCGGTCCATCGCCGTGCGCAGAAACCCCTCCGCCGCCATCGCCCGGTCCTGCCCGTCGAGGATGTCGTTCAGCGCGGCCACGAGACCGGGGCCGTGGTCCTCGCGGAAACCGAAGAGGCACGCCAGCACCCGTACGGGCAGGAGCGCCGCGAACTGCCCCACCAGATCGGCCGCGCCCACCCCGCACACCTCGTCGATCAGCTCGTCCGCGAACCGCTCGACCTGGCCGCGCAGTTCGAGCGGTTCGACCGCCTCCAGCGCCTCCTCGATCAGCGCGGCACGCTGCCGGTGCCGTTCCCCGGTCGTGCCGAGCACCGAGGGCTGCCGCGGACTGATCACGGGGAGCAGCGGCCAGTCGGCCGGGATGTTCCGCCACTGGTTCCACAGCCCGGAGTCCCGGCTGAACAGCTCCGGATCGCTGGTCACCTGGTGCAGCTCGCTGTAGCCGAGCACCAGCCACGCCGGTACGCCCCCGTCGAGGAGTACGGGCGCCACCTCGCCGTGTTCCCGCCGCAGATCCCGGTAGAGCGGGGCGGGCGCACCCCGGAAGCGCGCGCCGAGGAGGGGGACGGGGGCGGACGCGGACGGCGGGAGCGCGGAGGTGGGGAACGGCTGGTCGCCGTCGGCGTCAGAGGTTGCGAAGTCCAACTAGCACCTGCTCCAGGATGTCCGGATCGATCAACGCGGCCTGGTTCGGATGCCGGGCGCTGACCCGGCCGGCCGAAAGGAGGTCGGAGAGCAGCACCTTCGTGATGCTCACCGGCAGCCGCAGCTCGGCGGCGATCTCCACGACCGCCGTCGGCCGCTCCGTCAGCCGCAGGATCGCCACATGCTCCGACTGCATGCCCGGCAGCGGCTGGCTCTCGGCCACCACCAGGGTCATCAGGTCGAACGGCGTTCCGGGAGCCGAACGGCTGCGTCCCCCGGTGAGCGTGTAGAGCCGGTCGGGCAGGTCGTCCCTGCCGGGCCGGCTCATGACGTACGGGGCGCCAGAGCCGTAGCCGCGGTCGGGGTCGTCGTCGTGGTGGTGGTCGCGCCGGTGGTCGCGCCGGTCCGGTGACGCGGCTTCGCGCTCAGGTGCTCGCCGAGCTGTTCGATCAGCTCGCTCATGTTGTGGCCGACGAGGCCGGGGTCGGCGTCCTCGTCCGTCACCAGGGCCAGATGCGCGCCCTCGCCCGCCTCCACGATGAACAGGACCCCGCCGTGGAACTCCGCCATCGCCGACCGGACGCCTCCGCTGCCGTCGCCGAACTCCATGGACGCCCCGTGGGAGAGCGACTGGATGCCGGCGGCGATCGCGGAGAGCTGGTCGGCCCGGTCGACGGACAGTTCGGGGGTACGGCACAGTCTCAGGCCGTCCCGGGAGAGGACGAGCGCGTGCCGGGCACCCGGCGTGCGTTCCAGCAGTCCCTCCATGAGCCAGGTGAGCCTGTCGTCGGCGGTGGTGCCGATACCGGTACCGGTCATGGGGTGTGGTCGCCTTCCAGGTGGGGGTGCGTGCGCGGGTCCGGGGCGGGCAGCCGCTCCCCGGCCGGGTCGGGGGCCGGGTCCGGGTCGGGGTGGGGGTAGGACGGGGAGGGGAGGGGCGCGGGTTCCCAGGCCGGTTCCCGTACGGGATCCAGCTCCCATCTGGCCTCCGCTGCGGGGTCCGGCGCCCAGGGCAGCTCGGCGGCGGCCTCCGCCTGCCAGGCCGCCTCCTTCACCGCCTCCGGCTCCCACGCGAGTCCGCGCGAGGGCTCGGGCTCCCATCCGGTCTCCCGCACGGGCGGCCCGGGCTCCCAGGCCGCCTCCGCCACGGGTTCGGGTCCGGGCTCCCACGCCGCACCGGCCACCGCGCCCCACTCGGGCTCCCGTACGGGCTCCAGCTCCGGCGGCCGCACGGTCTCGGCGGCCGGGGTGGTGTCCCGTACGGGTTCCAGGGCGGTGCCCGGTTCCGGTCGGGCCGAGGTCTCGGGCAGGTCGGGGGAGCCCTCGTCACCCGCGGCGGTTCCCTGGACGAACGCCTGGTCCAGCCCGCCGCCCGTGCCCCGCACCGCGCGGCGGAAGCTGCTGAAGCGGACCGCCCCGCTGCCGGCGTCCTCGGCGGGCCGGGAGGCCCGTCCCGGCCGGGCGGCCGCGTCGGAGGCGGCCTGGGTACGGGCTTCCGCGTCGGCGAGGGACTGGCCGCGCCGGCGCCGGGGGAGGCCGTCGGAGGGGGCCGGGGTCTCGTCCGCCGAGCCCGGCCCGGGCGTGCCGTCGGAGCCGAACGCGTACTCCCCGGTGCCGAACTCGGAGCTGAGCGACGAGGTGAACGACGAACCGGACCACGACCCCGGCGCGGAACCGGGCGTCGGTGGGCCGGCCGGGGTGTCGTAAGCGGAGGTGGGACCGGCCGGACCGGGCGCCGGTGTCCCGTACCTGTAGCCGGACAGGGAGTCGATCAGGGCGTCGGCCACCGGGTCGGCGACGGGCGCGGCAGGGGCCTCCGCCGGGAACTCATGCGTGGGCGTCGGCTCGGCGTCCAGGTCGTGCGGGGCGCGCACGCCCGCGTGGGGCGGGGGCGCGGACGGTGCGGGAGACGCCGTAGTCGGTGCCGTGGGGACCGTGCTCGCCAGGACGTCCTGCGGGATGAGCATCAGGACGCCCGTGCCGCCGCGCGCGGACGGGCGGAAGGAGATGCGCAGGCCGTGCTTGCGGGCGAGGCGGCCGACGACGGCGAGGCCGAGACGGGTGCCGGACAGGCTCGCCAGATCGGTCGCCTCGCCCGACACGGCCCGTTCGGCGCGCCGGAGCTGGACGTCCCCCATGACCAGGCCGGAGTCCTCGACGGAGATGATCGCGCCGGCCGGGACCTCCTCGACGTACACATGGACCTCGGCGGTCGGCGGCGAGAAGTTGGCCGCGTTGTCGAGGAGTTCGGCGAGCGCGTGCATGACGCCCTCGGCGGCGTGCCCGGCGACGGCGGCCTCGCTGGAGGAGTGCAGCCGGACCCGGCGGTAGGCGCCGATCCGGCCCATCGCGCCGCGCAGGATCGACTCCATCGGGATCGGGCGCGCCCAGCGGCGGCCCGAGCGGGCGCCCGCGAGGACGGCGACGGAGTCGGCGAGACGGCCCGCCTGGGCGGTGCGGTGGTCGAGGTGGAGCAGGTCGGCGAGGACGTCCTCGTCGGCGTGACGTTCCTCCATGGCGCGGAGGTCGGCGAGCGTGCCGGTGGCGAGGGCCTGCATCCGGCCGGCCACGTTGGCGGTGACGGCGAGGAGGGCGGACCGCTCGGTCTCGGCCTGTCTGGCGCGTTCCGAGAGCAGGACCCGCTCCTGGATGATCTCCTCCGCCGTTCGGTCCCGTTCGTCGGACAGCCGTGCGCGCTCGCGCTCGGACTCCGTCGTCAGCCGTACCCGTTCCCGGGCGAACTCGGCCGCGATCCGGGCCCGCTCCTGGACGAACTCCTCGGTCAGCCGACCGCGTTCCTGCGCGTACTCCTCGGCCGTCCGCGCCCGCTCCCGCAGCAGCAGACCAGCCTCCTGGGAGACGGCGGCGAGCCGCAGGCGCAGCAGGCGCACCGACACGCGCGCGTGCACGGCGACCGCGACGGCGGCCGTGAGCAGCAACGCCGCCGCGCCGGCGCCCCCGGCGAGGGGCAGCCGCACGGACTGCGGCGCCACCGCGACCGCGGCCCCGGCGGCGGTCGCGGAGAGCAGGGCGGTCACCAGGGGAAGGGGAAGGACTGAGCGCGGGGCGGGGCGTTCGCCTGGTGAGCGAGGTGAGCTGGGCGCGGTCATCGGCTGGTGTCCTCGGTCGGTTCTGAACTCGGTAACTCAGTCGGTTCCTGAATTCGGTAACTCGGTCGGTCCCTGAACGAGAAGCGACGTCTGGTGCTCAATTGGGCGTCACTATATGGGAGTTCGTGACGGGGGTTGGCCGGTTTCCGGTTAGCTCTCCGGAATCAGGCCAACGTCCCCGGTGAGCGGCGCGCCGCCTTTCCGCCCGTCGCGCCGCCGCCTCGTCGTCACTGTCAGTGGTCGGGTGCATCCTGGGACGCATGACGGAACTCGGGGGCACGACGGGCGGTGGAGGCGCGGCCGCGCGGGACACGGCAGGTGACGCGGACGCGGCGGCGCTGCGGGCCGCGCTGCCGGCCGCGCTGCGGGCGGCCGGTGTGCGCGGCGAGGCGGCCTTCGACGTGACGGCCCGTGCGCTGACGACCATGGACGCGTCCAACTACCGGCGGGTGCCGCTGGGCGTGGTCGCGCCCCGGGACGCGGACGACGTGGCGGCCGTCCTGTCCGTGTGCCGGGAGCACGGCGTCCCGGTCGTCGCACGCGGCGGCGGCACCTCGATCGCCGGGCAGGCCACGGGCACGGGCGTGGTGCTGGACCTCACCCGCCACATGAACCGGCTGGTCTCCCTCGACCCCGGGACGCGCACGGCGGTCGTCCAGCCGGGCCTGGTCCTGGACCGGCTCCAGGAGGCCGCCGCCCCGCACGGCCTGCGCTTCGGCCCCGACCCCTCCACCCACAGCCGCTGCACGCTCGGCGGCATGATCGGCAACAACTCCTGCGGCGCGCACTCGGTCGCCTGGGGCACCACGGCCGACAACGTGCGCGCACTGTCGGTGACCGACGCCCGGGGCGAGGCACGGCGGCTCGGGCCGGGCTGGTCGGGCGCGCCGGACGGCCTCCGCCCGCTCGTGGAGCGAGAACTGGCCCGCCTGCGCACCGGCTTCCCCGACCTCCCCCGCCGTATCTCCGGTTACGCCCTCGACGCCCTCCTCCCGGAGAACGGCTCGGACGTGGCCCGTTCCTTCTGCGGCTCCGAGGGCACGCTCGGGGTGCTCACGGAAGCGGTCGTCCGTCTCGTCGAGGCACCCCGCGCGCGTGCCCTCGCCGTCCTGGCGTACGCCGACGAGAGCGCGGCGGCGGAGGCCGCCCCCGGCCTGCTGCCGCACCGCCCGTACACGGTGGAGGGCATGGCCGCGGACCTCGTCCCGCCGGGGACGGCCGGCCTCCCGGCGGGCGGGGCCTGGCTGTTCGTGGAGACCGGCGGTGCCACGCCCGCCGAGGCGCGGGCGCACGCCGGCACGATGGTCCGCGCGGCCCGGGCGGACGGCGCGCTCGTGGATTCCCTGGTGGTGACCGACCCCGCCGCCCAGCGCGCGCTGTGGCGGGTCCGCGAGGACGCGAGCGGTACGGCGACCCGGATGCCCGACGGAACCGAGGCGTGGCCGGGCTGGGAGGACTGCGCGGTGCCACCGGCCCGGCTCGGCGCCTACCTGAAGGACTTCCGGGGCCTGCTGCGCGCCCACGACCTGCGGGGCACGCCCTACGGCCACTTCGGCGACGGCTGCATCCACGTCCGGGTCGACTTCGATCTGCTGACCCCGGCGGGCATCGCCCGCTTCCGCCGCTTCTCCGAGGAAATGGCCGAACTGGTCACCTCGCACGGCGGCTCCCTCTCCGGGGAACACGGCGACGGACAGGCCCGCGCCGAACTCCTGCCGACGATGTACGGGCCCGAGATGGTCCGGCTGTTCGAGAAGGTGAAGGGGATCTGGGACCCCGACGACCTCCTCAACCCCGGCATGCTCGTCCGCCCCGCCCCGCTCGACGCCAACCTGCGCTTCGCGGTCCTGCCACGCACACCCGTGCCGGTGGAGTTCGCCTACCCGGACGACGGCGGCGACTTCTCGGCGGCGGTCCGGCGCTGCGTGGGCGTCGCCAAGTGCCGGACCACCGAGGTGAGTCCGGCGTCCGGGGCCGTCATGTGCCCCTCCTTCCGCGCGACGGGGGAGGAGGAGCACTCCACCCGGGGCCGGGCCCGCCTGCTGCACGAGATGCTGGCCGGTGAGGTGGTCACCGACGGCTGGCGCTCACCGGAGGTCCGGGACGCCCTCGACCTCTGTCTGTCCTGCAAGGGCTGCCGCTCCGACTGTCCGGTCGGCGTCGACATGGCCACGTACAAGGCGGAGTTCCTCCACCACCACTACGCCGGCCGCCGCCGCCCGGCCGCCCACCACACGATGGGCCGGCTGCCGCTCTGGCTGGGCCTGGTCGCCCGTACGCGCACGGCCGCGCTGGTCAACCTCCTCGCCGGGTTCCGCCCCGCGGCCGCGCTCGCGAAACGGCTGGGCGGGATCGCGGAGGAGCGGGAGCTGCCCCGGCTCGCGCGGGTGCCGTTCACGCGGTGGTACGCGCGGTCGCTCGGAGAGCGGGGAGAGCGGGGAGAGCGGGGAGAGCGGGGAGAGCGAGGGGAGCGGAGGGAGCGGAGGGAGAGGGTGGAGGCCGGGGGCCGGGCCGGTGCCCACGAGGCACCCCCGACCGTGTTCCTGTGGCCGGACACCTTCACGGAGCACCTCTCGCCGTCCGTGGGGCAGGCGGCGCTGAAGGTGCTGGAGGCGGCCGGTCTGCGGGTGATCGTGCCGCCGACGCCGTGGGCGAGGCGGGGACCCACCCGGCCACGGCTCCCCCGGGCGCCGTTCGCGACGGGCGGGGCCCGCCTCTGCTGTGGCCTGACCTACGTCTCGACGGGCCAGCTCGACCGGGCCCGCACGGTACTGCGCCGCACCCTCGACCTGCTGGAGACCCCGGACGCGCCCATGAGCGACACGCCCGGGCAGCGGCCCCCGCACGAGGACCCGGGCCTCGCCCCACCCACGCCTGCCGACCTGCCCGTCGTCGTCCTCGAACCGAGCTGCGCGGCGGCGCTCCGCACCGACCTGCCCCAACTGCTCCCCGACGACCCCCGGGCCCACCGGCTCGCCGCCTCGGTCCTCACCTTCGCGGAGGCGCTCGAACGCCACGCCCCGCACTGGGCCCCGCCCGTCATCGGCCGCCCGGTGACCGGTCAGACCCACTGCCACCAGCACGCGGTCCTGGGCGACGCCCCCGACCGCCGCCTGCGCACCGCCGCCGGCCTCACCGGCGACCTCGGCGGAGGCTGCTGCGGCCTCGCCGGCAACTTCGGCTTCGAGAAGGGCCACTACGAGGTCTCGGTCGCCTGCGCGGAGGACCAGCTCCTCCCGGCGGTACGCAACGCGACCCCCGACACGCTGATCCTGGCGGACGGCTACTCCTGCCGGACCCAGCTGGAACAGCTGGCGGGCAGACGGGGGCTGCACCTGGCGGAGGTGCTGGCGCGAGGGCTGGACCGGACGGACGGATCACACGAGTGAGACGGCGTCGGCACTGCTGAACTCGTACTGCCCTGTGCTGCGTTGCCCAGCGTCCGTCATCGAGCTGAGGGCTGGGCCCACTGCCGATCCATGTGTCCGCTCACGAGGTCCGGGTCGGACTGCCGTATCCCTATCGAGGTGAGTCGGCCGACGGCAGTCGCTGGATGCCGTCGATGAACCCCGTCCATGTTCCTGGTGCCACCGCGAGCGTGGCAGCGACCGGGAACTTGCTGTCCCGCACCCGGACCGAGGGCACGGGGGCGGTGCACAGGGCGACTTCGACACAGTCGAGCCCGGCCGAGTCGCAGTAGCTCGACCTGGTCCATCGGGCTGCGCTCATCGGCTCTCCGTCGATCACTGGAACTTCACGGGTGCGTGGACAACAGCTCTCTACCCAGGCCCTGATGATCCGCTACGCGATCCGGAGATGTCGCGCAGCTCGGGGGCGAGAACAGGTCAGGTGGCGCCGTACCCGTCAGGCCGGCGGACCGGCAGTTCAGTGATGCCGAGATCCTTCCGCATCGTCTGCCGCACCTCGTACAGACCCTCCGATGCCTTCTCCAGCCGTGCCTTGATGTCCTCCAGCGCCTCGTCAGCAGCGGCTGTCCCGAGTTCATGCTGAGCGAGGAGAGCATGAACGCGATGGAGCTGGTGGACGAGCTTGCCGCCGACAGCGAGCACTTCGTCGGGAACCACCATCTGAGCCTCCGCATACACGTTGCGCAGGTCGCGCCTGGACTCATCACGTTCCCGTGTCTGTTCGGGACCGGCTTGCCCCGCTTCAAGCGCCAGGTAGTGCCTCGACAGCACTTGGTGAAACTGTCGCAAGTGCTGGTTGAACGCCGTGTAGGACGCCCTCCGCTCGCTCATTGCCGCACGGCGATCCGTCGCCGATTGTTCGTCACGCCGCTGTCGTTCCGCGTGGTCGAGTTCCATCGATGTGGAGCGAAGGGCGCTGCGATAGGCCAGGACGCCGGACAGGAGGGTACCGAGGACCCCGACCACAGCGACGATCAAGGAGCTTGTGGAAGGAGTCATGGCCAGGAATGTAGCTCAGCCGGTGCCGGCCGTGTTCGGCTCGGCTTCAGCTGCTTCTGTGAGGCTGGAATCCCCGCATCGTCAGTTTTCCCCGAGGCCCACCGCCCGGCCCTCTTCGTCCCACTGGATCTCCAGAACCCGTGCGACGGCGTCCCGGTCCAGGGGCCCGAACACATGGGGAAACAGCACGTCCGCCCCGACCCCCGGTGGCGGAGCGGGCGCGGCCGCCTCGAACTCCACCCGGGCGGACAGCCGTTCCTCGTCGAGGACGAGCACGTGCAGCGGCTTCGGCGCGTCCCGGTAGAAGGCGTTGACGACGGCGAGGGTCGTCGCCTCGTCGGGGGAACAGTGCACGAACCCGTCCTCCGGGAGCGAGGCGGGGGCGTAGGGCCGGTCGGGGTGGGCGTTCCAGGCATCGAGGGAGGCGACGTGGTAGATCACAGAGCGGTTATACAACAGTGCCCGGTGACCGGGACGAACAGCGCCGCAGTCACCGGACTCGACAGATCCGCACGCGTCGCCCGAGTTCAAGGGCCCAAGCGGTGGCCACGGCTTTCGGCGACTCGGAGTGCGTCGGCGAGAGCCTCGGTCAGCCTCGCGGACAGGAATGCCAGTTCACCGGGCAGGGCGTTCGGCAGCATGTCGCGCGCATGGGCGAGGAGTTCCGAGGCCATGCCGAGCTGGATGGATTCGGTGGCGTCGGCGAGGCGTGAGATCGGTCCGCCGCGGCCGTCACCGACGAGACAGCACGGTTTGCCTTCGATGCCGGTCCAGGGGAGCAGTCGTACCTCGCCTTCAGATCGCTGGAACGCTCCGGCGTCGGCTTCCGCTCCCGGCTCCCTCACGCGACCTCCGTCCCATGGATCCAGTACGGACCGGGCATGTCGAACCCCATGGCCGCCATGGCGAGTTCGCGGCGCCGCTGCCGTTGCTCATGGGCGGTGACGTAGGGGCGTACGGCGATGGTGGTGGTGCCGTCGTGGATCTCGTGGAGGCCGTAGGGGCTGCGGTGGGTGGGCAGTGAGGTGTCGAGGGTGGGGGGTGCGGCGATCGGCCGGGAACGCGGGCCGGGAGCGGCACGGTGTCTGCCGCTCGGCTTCGAGAGCAAGCCGGCCCAGGCGAGAAGGAGTCCGATAAGGTCGGTTATGTCATTGGCTCCCATCACGGATCATCGATGACCGCGCCCCCGGACGGCTCCACCCGTCGCGGGGGCTTTCTGTGCCGAAGCGGATCGTCCTGCGTGGCAGTCGCAGCCACAGCGCAGGGACAGCAAGGGGTGTTCCCAGTCGGCGGCGCCAGGACGTCTGACGTCGCGGTTGCCGGAGCACAGTCGGTGTTCCTCGCAGACGCACTCCGGTGAGGTGCCGTCGGGGGGTGTCGCTGCCCGACTTCGTTGCAGGGCGGCGGTGGGGCACTGCCTTTGTTCTGGGGCATCCATGCGGACAGCCTTAGCACTATTCGGGAATAGTAGAGAGGTTTCGACGGTAAGTCATACAGACCGAGTCGCTTACCGTGTACACCGGCAAGGTCCGTGACACGTCAGTCGATCCGGAGGACGCGATGGGCACCGACAGGTGGGTCAGCACATCTATGCCGTATCTGACGCCACGGGAGGAGGGGCAGGGTGACGCCTGGGGCGCGGACGCGGCGGCCCAGGGGCGGCGGGGTACCCAGCGGATTCTGCACGCCGGTGAGGTTGCGGCGCCCGCCGAGGTGGCGCGGTTGCTCGGGCTGGCCGAGGGTGAGGCGGTCGTCGTACGCCGCCGTCTGATCCTCCTCGACGACCGGCCGAACGAACTCACCGACACCTACTATCCGGTGGGCATCGCTCGCGGCACCGGTCTCGCCGGGACAGCCAAGATCCCCGGTGGAGCCGTCACCTTGCTCGCCCGGCTGGGCCACGTCGGCGCCGTCGTCCGCGAGGACGTGATCGCCGACAACCCGGACGACGAGGAGCGGGAAATACTCCTGACCGCACCGGACGAACCGGTGCTCCGACTCACCAGGGTGACCGTCGACCGGAAAGGCCGACCGCTCCAGGTCGACCGCATGGTCATGCCTGCGCTGAGCCAGCGACTGCGCTACGAAATCGCCATCGGCAACGGAATCGGCTGACGATGCCCAAGGCCGAACCCGACGCCACCGACCGCCGCTCCCTTCATGAGCGCATCGCCGCCGACCTGCGTGACGACATCATGAGCGGTGAGTTCCCGCCCGGAGCGAAACTGCCCTCCACCACCCACTTGAAGACCCGCTTCGACGCCTCCAACGCCACAGTGCAGAAGGCACTGCAACTCCTCAAGGACGAAGGCTTGGCGGTGGGACGGGCCGGAGCGGCGGTCACCGTACGCGAACATCGGCAGCGTGCCGTGCGGCCCGCCGTTCTCATGGCGCCGACCGCGCCCGGGAGCCCCTACCGTTGGCTGGATGAGGCGGCCAAGCACGGTACGAGAGCGCGCAGCGACCTCTTGGATGTCGCGGAGCGTCTTCCACCCGCCGACGTCCGGGCGGTCCTCGGTCTTGCGGAGGGCGAACCCGCCCTGTTCCGCAGCCAACTGCTCGTGATCGACGACGAGCCCGCGGAACTCGTCAGTTCCTACTACCCGTTGGACATTGCGCAGGGCACGGAGTTGATGGGGCGACGCAAGATCAAGGGAGGTACTTCCACCCTTTTCGCGGCACTGGGGCATCCGCCTCGCCGCAGCGTCGACCGTGTCTCCGCGAGGATTCCGACCCAGGACCAGTACCGGGCCTTGAACCTGCCGAGCAGTCTGCCGGTGCTGCGTACCCTCAGGGTCGTCCTCAGCGACGATGATCGTCCGATCGAGGCGACCGTGATGGTGAAGGCGGGACATCTCTACGAGCTGGAGTACGAGTTCACGCCCGAGTGACCCGAACGCGCATGGCTCGAACCGGCAGCGCGGCAGCCCTGTGCGGCGTGCGGTCGCGTCCGCCTCACCCCACGACCCCCGCTTTCCCCCGCCCCACCTGCGTCCGCACCGCCCCCATGCTCGCCCCGATGACCAGTGCGATCGCGAGGGCCTCGGTGGCGGCGAGGGCCTGGTCGAGGATCAGGAAGCCGGCGGTGGCGGCGATCGCGGGCTCCAGGCTCATCAGGACCGCGAAGGTGGACGCGGGGAGGCGGCGCAGGGCGAGGAGTTCGAGGGTGTAGGGGAGGACGGAGGAGAGCACGGCGACGGCGGAGCCGAGGGCGAGCGTCGTCGGGTCCAGCAGCCGTGTCCCCGACTCGACGATGCCGAGCGGCAGGAACAGCACCGCCGCGACGGCCATGGCCAGCGCCAGCCCGTCGGCCTGCGGGAACCGCCTGCCCGTACGCGCGCTGAAGAGGATGTACAGGGCCCACATCAACCCGGCGGCGAGGGCGAAGGCGACGCCGAGGGGGTCCAGGGCGCCGAAGTTCCCTCCGCCGCCCAGGAGGAAGACGCCGCAGAGGGCGAGCCCGGCCCACACGAGGTTCACGGCCCGGCGGGAGGCGAGGACGGAGAGCGCCAGCGGGCCGAGCACCTCCAGGGTGACGGCGGGGCCCAGGGGGATGCGGGCGACGGACTGGTAGAAGAGGCCGTTCATCGCGGCCATGGTGGCGCCGAAGACGACCACCGTGCCCCAGTCGGCGCGCGCGTGCCCGCGCAGCCGGGGGCGGCAGACCACCAGCATCACCACCGCGGCCACCGCGAGCCGCAGCGTCACCACCCCGAGCGCCCCCGCCCGCGGCATCAGCGTCACCGCCAGCGCCCCGCCGAACTGCACGGAGATCCCGCCGGCCAGCACCAGCCCGACGGGCCCGAGGGCACCCAGACGGCCGGGAGCATGCGCGGCGCGGGTGTCGCCGGGGGCGAGGCCGGCCGAGGGCGAGGGCGAGGGCGTGGCGGCAGGCGTGGCGGCGGGCGCGGGCTGGTCAGCGCGGGGGAGTGTCACGGGGGCCGTCCAAGAAGAGCGGGAGTGTGGAGCGGAGGGTCGAGAGTGGGCCGGGGAAGTCGTCTCGTTCAGTATGAGTGACTTGAGAGTGCAAAGCAATGGACTAAGTCATGCCTGTAAGTGTTTTTGCAGCTTACGCCCGCGCCTCCAGCCTCGCTTTTCCCTCGCTTCTGGCCTCAAAAATGCAAGCATGCTTGATTGTTTATTCCGTCGCTGTCATGCTCCCCCTCATGGCCGACCCGACGCCCGTGATCGACGACCTCCATGCCGAGAGCAGCCAACTCGACCTGCTCGTCGCCGAGTTGAGTCCAGAGCAGTGGGCGCTCCCGACGCCCGCACCCGGCTGGACCGTCGCCCACCAGATCGCCCACCTCGCCTGGACGGACCACTCCTCCGTGCTGGCCGTGACCGACCAGGCCGCCTTCGCCCGTGAGGTCGAGAGCGCGCTGACGGCACCCGGCGACTTCGTGGACCGCGGCGCGGAGGAAGGGGCCGGAAAACCGTCCGAGCGGCTCGTCGCGGACTGGCGGGCCGGGCGCGCGGCCCTGGAGGACGCCCTGCGCGCGGCACCCGAGGGCGCGCGCTTCCCCTGGTACGGCCCGCCCATGTCCACCGCCTCCATGGCGACCGCCCGCCTCATGGAGACCTGGGCCCACGGCCTGGACGTCGCCGACGCGCTCGGAGTCCCCCGGATCGCCCCCGGCGACCGGCTCCGCCACATCACCCGGCTCGGCATCCGCACCCGCGACTTCGCCTTCGGCGTGCACGGGCTCACCCCGCCGTTCGAGGAGTTCCGCGTCGAACTCACCAGCCCCGGCGGCGAGCTGTGGACGTACGGCCCCGAGGACGCGACCGACCGGGTCGGCGGTCCCGCCCTCGACTTCTGCCTCCTGGTCACCCAGCGCGCCCACCGCGGCGATCTCGCCCTGCACACCGAGGGTGCCGACGCCGACCGCTGGCTGGACATCGCCCAGGCGTTCGCCGGCCCCCCGGGCGCGGGACGCGAACCGAAGGGGACCACCCGGTGACGGAGGCGACGGAGGTGGCGGAGGTGACAGAAGAGAAGGCAGCGACGGCGGCGACGACAGCGACGGCGGTGGCGCGGACCCCGGCCGCCCCCGCCACCCCCGCCACCCCCCTCCGCATCGGCAACGCCTCCGGCTTCTACGGCGACCGTTTCGACGCCATGCGCGAGATGCTCACCGGCGGCGAACTCGATGTCCTCACCGGCGACTACCTCGCCGAACTGACCATGCTCATCCTCGGCCGCGACCGCCTGAAGGACCCCGCCGCCGGGTACGCCCGCACGTTCCTGCGCCAGCTGGAGGAGTGCCTGGGCCTGGCGCGGGAGCGGGGCGTCCGGATCGTCGCCAACGCCGGCGGGCTCAACCCCGCCGGACTCGCCGACGCCGTACGGGAGCTGGCCGGCCGGCTCGGCGTCCCCGTCCGCGTCGCGCACGTCGAGGGCGACGACCGTACCGTCCTGCACCCCGGCAGCCTCGCCGCCCACGCCTACCTCGGCGGCTTCGGCATCGCGGCCTGTCTGCGCGAGGGTGCCGACATCGTGGTCACCGGCCGGGTGACGGACGCTGCCCTGGTCACCGGGCCCGCCGCCGCCCACTTCGGCTGGGGCCCCGGCGAGTACGACCGTCTCGCGGGCGCGGTCGTCGCCGGGCACGTGCTGGAGTGCGGCACGCAGGCCACCGGCGGCAACTACGCCTTCTTCGGCGAGGCCGGCGCCACCCGCCCCGGCTTCCCGCTCGCCGAGATCCACGCCGACGGCTCGGCCGTCATCACCAAGCACCCCGGCACCGACGGCCTCGTCGACGTCGGCACGGTCACCGCCCAGCTCCTCTACGAGACCGGCGGCGCGCGCTACGCGGGACCGGACGTCACCGCCCGCCTCGACACGGTCAGACTCACCCAGGACGGGCCCGACCGCGTCCGTGTCCACGGCGTCCGCGGCGAGGCCCCGCCCCCCACCCTCAAGGTCGGCGTCAACCGGCTCGGCGGCTTCCGCAACGAGATCGTCTTCGTGCTGACCGGGCTGGACATCGACGCCAAGGCCGGCCTCGTCCGCCGCCAGATGGCGGACGCGCTCGCCAAGTCCCCGCCCGCCGAGGCCCGTTGGAGTCTCGTCCGCACCGACCGGCCCGACGCCCCGACCGAGGAGACCGCGAGCGCGCTGCTGCGGCTGGTCGTCCGGGACCAGGACCCGGAGAAGGCCGGACGGGCGCTCGGCGCGGCCGCCGTGGAACTGGCGCTCGCCAGCTACCCCGGCTTCCACGTGCTCGCCCCACCGGGCAAGGGCACGCCCTACGGCGTCTTCGAGGCGGCGTACGTCCCGCAGGGCGAGGCCGCCCACACGGCGGTCCTCGACGACGGCCGCCGCATCCCCGTACCCCCGGCCCTCGACACCGCCGTACTCGACGACGTGCCCGAGCCGCCCCTGCCGGAACCGCTGCCCGCCGGTCCCGCCCGGCGCGCCCCGCTGGGGCTGGTCGCGGGGGCCCGCAGCGGGGACAAGGGCGGGGACGCCAACGTCGGCGTGTGGGTCCGGACGGACGCGGCCTGGCGCTGGCTCGCCCATGAGCTGACCGTGGACCGGTTCCGGCAGCTGATCCCGGAGAGCGGCACCCTGGAGGTGACCCGGCACGTCCTCCCGCACCTCCGCGCCCTCAACTTCGTGGTCGAGGGCATCCTCGGCGAGGGCGTCGCCGCGCAGGCCCGCTTCGACCCCCAGGCCAAGGCCCTCGGCGAATGGCTGCGCTCCCGCCACCTGGACATCCCGGTGACGCTCCTGCGAGCGCCCGCCGCCGACCGCCCGGACCCCGCGGAGGTACACCCGTGACCGTCCTCAGCTCCGCCCTCGACCCGGGCGCCCCCGAGCACGCCGTGAACCGCGAGGCCATGCTCGCCCGGCTCGCCGCCCTCGACGCCGAGCACGCCAAGGCCCTCGCGGGCGGCGGCGAGAAGTACACCGCCCGGCACCGCGGGCGCGGCAAACTGCTCGCCCGCGAACGCATCGAACTGCTCCTCGACCCGGACACCCCCTTCCTGGAGCTGTCCCCGCTCGCCGCCTGGGGCAGCGAGTACGCGGTCGGCGCCTCCCTCGTCACCGGTATCGGCGTCGTCGAGGGCGTCGAGTGCCTGATCACCGCCAACGACCCGACCGTGCGCGGCGGCGCGAGCAACCCGTGGAGCCTGAGGAAGGCCCTCCGGGCCAACGACATCGCCCTCGCCAACCGTCTGCCCTGCATCAGCCTGGTGGAGTCCGGCGGGGCCGACCTCCCCTCCCAGAAGGAGATCTTCATCCCCGGGGGCGCGATCTTCCGCGACCTCACCCGGCTGTCCGCCGCCGGCATCCCCACCGTCGCCGTCGTCTTCGGCAACTCCACCGCCGGCGGCGCCTACGTCCCCGGAATGTCCGACCACGTGATCATGGTCAAGGAGCGGGCGAAGGTCTTCCTCGGCGGCCCGCCGCTGGTCAAGATGGCCACCGGCGAGGAGAGCGACGACGAGTCGCTGGGCGGCGCCGAGATGCACGCCCGCACCTCGGGCCTCGCCGACCACTTCGCCGTCGACGAGCAGGACGCCCTGCGCCAGGCCCGCCGGGTCGTCGCCCGCCTCAACCACCGCAAGGCGTACGCCGATCCGGCCCCGGCCGCCCCGCCGAAGTACGACCCGGAGGAACTGCTGGGCATCGTCCCCGGCGACCTGCGGACGCCCTTCGACCCCCGCGAGGTCATCGCCCGGATCGTGGACGCCTCCGACTTCGACGAGTTCAAGCCCCTCTACGGCACCAGCCTCGTCACCGGCTGGGCCGCGCTCCACGGCTACCCGGTCGGTGTCCTCGCCAACGCCCGCGGCGTCCTCTTCAGCGAGGAGTCGCAGAAAGCGGCCCAGTTCATCCAGCTCGCCAACCAGCGCGACATCCCGCTGCTCTTCCTGCACAACACCACCGGCTACATGGTCGGCAGGGAGTACGAACAGGGCGGCATCATCAAGCACGGCGCCATGATGATCAACGCGGTCAGCAACAGCCGGGTGCCCCACCTGTCCGTCCTGATGGGCGCCTCCTACGGCGCCGGCCACTACGGCATGTGCGGGCGCGCCTACGACCCCCGCTTCCTCTTCGCCTGGCCCAGCGCCAAGTCGGCGGTGATGGGCCCGCAGCAGCTCGCCGGCGTCCTGTCGATCGTGGCCCGCCAGTCGGCCACGGCCAAGGGGCAGCCCTACGACGAGGACGCGGACGCCGCGCTGCGCGCCATGGTGGAGCAGCAGATCGAGTCCGAGTCCCTGCCGATGTTCCTGTCCGGGCGGCTGTACGACGACGGGGTCATCGACCCCCGCGACACCCGTACCGTGCTCGGCCTGTGCCTGTCCGCGATCCACACCGCGCCCTACGAGGGCGCGCGCGGTGGCTTCGGCGTCTTCCGGATGTGAGGCCCATGATTACTTCCCTCCTGGTGGCCAACCGGGGCGAGATCGCCTGCCGGATCTTCCGCACCTGCCGTGACCTGGGCATCCGGACGGTCGCCGTGCACTCCGACGCCGACGGGACCGCCCTGCACACGCGCACGGCCGACACCGCCGTACGACTGCCGGGCGCGGCCCCCGCCGACACCTATCTGCGGGGCGACCTCGTCGTGAAGGCGGCCCTCGCGGCCGGCGCCGACGCCGTCCACCCCGGCTACGGCTTCCTCTCCGAGAACCCCGGCTTCGCCCGCCGGGTCCTCGACGCGGGCCTCACCTGGATCGGCCCGCCTCCCGAGGCGATCGAGGCCATGGCCTCCAAGACCCGCGCCAAGGAACTCATGGGTCTGGCCCCCCTCCACAAGGTCACCGAGGACGACCTGCCCGTCCTGGTGAAGGCCGCCGCGGGCGGCGGCGGACGCGGCATGCGCGTGGTCCGCCGGCTCGACGACCTGGACGCGGCGCTGGAGAGCGCCCGCGCCGAGGCGGCGAGCGCCTTCGGCGACGGGGAGGTCTTCGTCGAGCCCTACGTCGAGAACGGCCGCCACGTCGAGGTCCAGATCCTCGCCGACACCCACGGCACGATCTGGCCGCTGGGCACCCGCGACTGCTCCCTCCAGCGCCGCCACCAGAAGGTCGTCGAGGAGGCCCCGGCCCCCGCCCTCTCCGGCGAACTCACCGAGGAACTCCACACCCTGGCCGTACGCGCCGCCCGGGCCGTCTCCTACACCGGCGCGGGCACGGTCGAGTTCCTCGTCGCCGACGGCCACGCCCACTTCCTGGAGATGAACACCCGCCTCCAGGTCGAACACCCGGTCACGGAGGCCGTCTTCGGCCTCGACTTGGTCGCCGAACAGATCCGTGTCGCCGAGGGCCACGCCCTCCCCGCCGACCCCCCGCCCGCACGCGGCCACGCGATCGAGGCCCGCCTGTACGCCGAGGACCCGGCCCGCGACTGGGCCCCCCAGACGGGCACCCTGCACCGCCTGTCCGTGCCCGGGGTCCGCCTGGACACCGGCTACGAGGACGCCGACACGATCGGCGTCCACTACGACCCCATGCTCGCCAAGGCCGTCGTCCACGCCCCCACCCGCGCGGAGGCGGTCCGCGCCCTGGCGGGCGCCCTGGAACGGGCGACGATCCACGGCCCGGCCACCAACCGGGCCCTGCTGGTGAACTCCCTGCGCCACCCGGAGTTCACCTCGGCCCGCATGGACACCGGCTTCTACGACCGCCACCTCACCGGCCTCACGGACCCCGCCCCCGACCCGTACGCCCCGCTGGCCGCCGCCCTGGCCGACGCCGCCGCCACCGGCGACCCCCGCTTCGGCGGCTGGCGCAACCTGCCCTCCCGGCCGCAGGTCAAGCGGTACCTCATGGCGGGGGAGGAGCACGAGGTCCGCTACCGGCACACCCGGACCGGCCCGGAGGCGGACGGCGTCCGGGTCGTCCACGCCGACGGCTGCCGCGTCGTCCTCGAAGTGGACGGCGTACGGCGGACGTTCGAGGTGGCACGGTACGGCGACCGCGTCCACGTCGACGCCACCACCCTCACCGTCCTCCCGCGCTTCCCCGACCCCACCACCGCACACGCCCCCGGCTCCCTCCTGGCCCCCATGCCGGGCACGGTCGTCCGCGTGGCCGAGGGCCTGAAGCAGGGCTCGACGGTGGAGGCGGGCCAACCCCTCCTCTGGCTGGAGGCGATGAAGATGGAACACAAGATCACCGCCCCGGCGACGGGCACCCTGACGGCACTGCACGCTGTACCCGGCCAACAAGTAGAGGTGGGCGCCCTTCTGGCATTGGTCGAGCATCAGCCCACCTAAAAGGGGCGCGGGGCTGTATCGATATGCGGCTCCGCCGCGCGGGCGCGACAAGCCACAACTCACCCGCACCCTCCAAACAACGATGGGACTTCCCCCCTTAGGAGCCCTTGATGTCCCCGGTCCTCGAAACCGAAGAACACAAAGCCCTCCGAGCCGCCGTCTCCGCCCTCGGAAAGCGCTACGGCCGCGACTACATCGCCACGACCACCAAAGAAGGCCGCCACCCCGACGAACTCTGGGCCGAGGCCGCCAAACTCGGCTACCTGGGCGTCAACCTCCCCGAGGAGTACGACGGCGGAGGCGGCGGCATAGCCGAACTCTCCATCGTCCTGGAAGAACTCGGCGCCGCGGGCTGCCCCCTGCTCATGATGATCGTGTCGCCGGCCATCTGCGGCACCGTCATCGCCCGCTTCGGCACCGACGCCCAGCGGCGGACCTGGCTGCCCGCGCTGGCCAACGGCACCCGCCTCATGGCCTTCGGCATCACCGAACCCGACGCCGGCTCCAACAGCCACCGCATCACCACCACGGCCCGCCGCGACGAGACCGGGGACTGGCTGCTCACGGGCCGCAAGGTCTTCATCTCCGGCGTCGACCGGGCGGACGCCGTCCTCGTCGTCGGCCGCACCGAGGACGCCCGCACCGGCACCCTCAAGCCCTGCCTCTTCATCGTCCCCACGGACACCCCGGGCTTCCAGTACCGCCCCATCGACATGGAACTCCGGGCCGCGGAGAAGCAGTTCGAGCTGACCTTCGACGACATCCGGCTTCCCGCCGACGCCCTCGTCGGCGACGAGAACGCCGGACTGCTCCAGCTCTTCGCCGGCCTCAACCCCGAGCGGATCATGACGGCCGCCTTCGCGATCGGCATGGCCCGGTACGCCCTCGCGAAAGCCGTCGAGTACGCCCGCGACCGCACCGTGTGGCGCGAGCCCATTGGCGCGCACCAGGCGATCGCCCACCCCCTCGCCCAGTCCCACATCGAACTCGAACTGGCCCGCCTGATGATGCAGAAGGCGGCCCACCTCTACGACATCGGCGACGACGCGGCCGCCGGCGAGGCCGCCAACATGGCCAAGTACGCGGCGGGCGAGGCGTGCGTGCGGGCCGTCGACCAGGCCGTGCACACCCTCGGCGGCAACGGCCTCACGGCCGAGTTCGGTCTTGCCTCGCTGATAACGGCCGCCCGCGTGTCCCGTATCGCGCCGGTGAGCCGGGAGATGATTCTCAACTACGTCTCCCACCAGACCCTGGGCCTGCCCAAGTCGTACTAGGCCGTGTCCGCAAAGTCCCGTCTGCCCCGCGACGCCTGGCACGCACTCTCGCCGCACCGGGCGCAGACCCAAGTACGTCCAGTACGAGGGCCTACGCCCGGCACGCCGAGAGCACGCACCAGACGCCGCAGGGCCCGCCCTCCGGGCGGACGACGGGACTTTGCGGACACGACCTGGGCCGCACCGGCCTGGGCCCCGCATCCGGTCGCCCTGGAGGAACCGTGTTCCGCAGCGAGTACGCAGACGTCCCGCCCCTCGACCTCCCCATCCACGACGCCGTACTGGCCCGGGCCGCCGAGTTCGGCGAGCTGCCCGCACTGATCGACGGCGTCGACGGCACCACCCTCACCTACGAGCAGGTGGACCGCTTCCACCGCCGTCTCGCCGCATCCTTCGCCGCGGCGGGCGTCCGCAAGGGGGACGTACTCGCCCTGCACAGCCCCAACACGATCGCCTACCCGACGGCGTTCTACGCGGCCACCCGCGCGGGTGCCACGGTCACCACCGTGCACCCGCTGGCCACCCCGGGCGAGCTGGCCACCCAGCTCCGGGACTCGGGGGCGAGCTGGATCGTCACCGTCTCCCCGCTCCTGGAGACCGCCCGCGCCGCCGCCGAACGCGTCGGCGGCATACGGGAGATCTTCGTCTGCGACAGTGCCCCCGGGCACCGCTCGCTGATCGACCTGCTCGCCTCCACCGCCCCCGAACCGGACGTCGCCCTCGACCCGGCCACGGACGTGGCGGCCCTGCCGTACTCCTCCGGCACCACCGGCGTCCCCAAGGGCGTCATGCTCACCCACCGGTCCATCGCCACCAACCTCGCCCAGCTCGAACCCCTGATACCGGTGGGCCCCGGCGACCGCGTCCTCGCCGTCCTGCCGTTCTTCCACATCTACGGCCTCACGGCCCTGATGAACGCCCCGCTGCGGCGCGGCGCCACGGTCGTCGTCCTGCCCCGCTTCGACCTGGAGACCTACCTCGCGGCGATCGCCCGCCACCGCATCACCCACCTCTACGTGGCCCCGCCGATCGTCCTCGCCCTCGCCAAGCACCCGGCGGCCGAACGCCACGACCTCACCTCGGTCCGGCACATCCTGTCCGCCGCCGCGCCCCTGGACGCGACGCTGGCCACCGCCTGCTCCGCCCGCCTCGGTCTGCCGCCGGTCGTCCAGGGCTACGGCATGACCGAACTCTCGCCCTGCTCCCACATCGTGCCCCTCGACCGGGCCGCCTCGGCGCCCCCCGGCACCGTCGGCAAGCTCATCGCCGGCACCGAGATGCGGATCGTCTCCCTCGACGATCCCGCCAAGGACCTCGGCCCCGGCGAACCCGGCGAGATCGTCATCCGCGGCCCTCAGGTGATGAAGGGCTACCTGGGCCGCCCCGAGGCCACCGCCGACATGATCGACGCCGACGGCTGGCTCTCCACCGGCGACATCGGCCACACCGACGCCGACGGCTGGCTGTACGTCGTCGACCGCGTCAAGGAACTGATCAAGTACAAGGGCTTCCAGGTCGCCCCCGCCGAACTCGAAGCACTCCTCGTCACCCACCCCGGCATCGCCGACGCCGCCGTCATCGGCCACTACGACGACAACGGCAACGAGCTCCCGCACGCCTTCGTCGTCCGCCGCCCCGCGGACCGCGAACTCTCCGAGGGCGAGATCATGATGTACGTCGCCGAACGCGTCGCCCCCTACAAACGCGTCCGCCACGTCACCTTCGTCGACACCGTGCCCCGCGCGACCTCCGGGAAGATCCTCCGCCGCGAACTCAGGGAGCGCCTGTGACGGACCCCCACCCCCTCGTACGCACCGCGCACCACCGGGGCATCACCACCCTCACCCTCGACTCCCCGGCCAACCGCAACGCGCTCTCGGCCGCCCTCGTCGCCGAATTCCGCGACGCCCTCGACGCGTGCGGCAAGGACGACACCGTACGAGCCGTCGTCCTCACCCACACCGGCGGCACCTTCTGCGCCGGTGCCGACCTGCGCGACCCGCCCGACCCGGCGGCCCTGGTCGCTCTCCTGCGCCTGCTCCTGGAACTGCCCAAGCCCGTCGTCGCCCGGGTCACCGGGCACGTCCGCGCGGGCGGCCTCGGCCTGCTCGGGGCCTGCGACATCGCCGCCGCCGGACCCGAGGCCACCTTCGCCCTCACCGAGGTCCGCATCGGGGTCGCGCCCGCCGTCATCTCGCTCACCCTGCGCCCCCGCACCGACCCGCGCGCCCTCGCGCGCTACTACCTCACCGGCGAGCGCTTCGGCCCCGCCGAAGCCGCCCGCATCGGGCTGATCACCGACGCGGGCGCCGAGGTCGACGACGTGCTCGCACCCGTCCTCGACGGACTGCGCCGGGCCTCACCCAGGGCCCTGGCGGAGACGAAACACCTGCTCACGGCTAAGGTGCTGGAGAACTTCGACCAGGACGCGGGCGAACTGACCCGGCTCTCGTCCCGGCTGTTCGCCTCCGCCGACGCCCGCGAGGGCATGACGGCCTTCCTCGAAAGACGGGAACCGGGATGGGTGCTGTGAACGCGGTGGGCGCGTCCGGCGGGACCGAGACCGGCGCCGGGACCGACACCGGCTTCGACGCCGAGACCGGCGCCGAGACCGACACGGGTACCGACGCCGGCCCGGTGGCGGACCGGGGACCCAAGCAGGACCGCAGCCGGGTCACCCGCAAGCGGCTGCTGGAAGCCGCCGTGTCCTGCCTCGCCGAACACGGCTGGGCCGGCTCCACCGTCTCCGTCGTCGCCGAACGCGCCGGGGTCTCCCGGGGCGCCGCCCAGCACCACTTCCGCACCCGCGAGGACCTGTTCACCGCCGCCGTCGAATACGTCGCCGAGGAACGCTCCCTCGCCCTGCGCGCCCTCTTCCCCGAGGGCACCGCCGACCGCCGGGCCGTCGTCGCCGCCGTCGTGGACCTCTTCACCGGCCCCCTCTTCCGGGCCGCCCTCCACCTCTGGGTCGCCGCCTCCGACGAGGAGCAGCTCCGCTGCCGCGTCACCGAACTCGAAGCCCGGGTCGGCCGCGAGACCCACCGCATCGCCGTCGAGCTGCTGCGTGCCGACGAGACCGTCCCCGGCGTCCGCGAAACCGTGCAGGGCCTCCTCGACATGGCCCGCGGCCTCGGCCTCGCCAACCTCCTCACCGACGACTCCGGCCGCCGGGACAGGGTGGTGGCCCAGTGGGCGGCCCTGCTGGACGACGCCCTGGGCCGAGGGACCCCGGGGCCGCCCCCGTGACCGGGTCCTACGGACTCAGCCGCTCCACCCGCCACGACCCGTCCGCCTGCGCCGCGTACCGCAGCCGGTCGTGCAGCCGGTTCCCCCGCCCCTGCCAGAACTCCACCGTCCGCGGCGTCACCCGGAAACCGCCCCAGTCCGGCGGCACCGGAACCTGCTCGCCCTCCGGATAGCGGGCGTGCAACTCCTCGTACGCGGCGTCCAGCTCGGCCCGCGAGGAGATCACCGAGGACTGCGCGCTGGCCCACGCCCCCAGCTGCGAACCATGCGGCCGGGTCCGGAAGTACGACGCCGTCTCGTCCCGCCCGGTCCGCTGCGCGGTACCCGTCACGATCACCTGGCGGGCGATCCCGTGCCAGGGGAAGAGCAGCGAGACATACGGGTTCTCGTCCAGGTCACGGGCCTTGCGGGAGCCGTAGTTCGTGTAGAAGACGAAGCCCCGCGCGTCGTACGCCTTCATCAGCACCGTACGGGAACTCGGGCGCCCCTCGGCGTCCGCCGTCGACACGACCATGGCGTTCGGCTCGAACACCGCGCCCTCCCGCGCGGCCTGCCCGAACCACCGCGCGAACTGCTCCATCGGGTCGCCGGCCAGCTCGCTCTCGTCGAGACCGTCCGCGCGGTACTGCTTGCGCATGACAGCGGGGTCGTGATCGTTCACATGGTCATCCTGCCGTATCGACGGTTCATCGGAAGAGAAGTGGCACTGAGTGCCGCAGACACTCCCCAAACCTGGCACTCAGGCGTATGGTTTTGGAACCCCCTGTCGCACACATCAAGAGGAGCCGCCTGATGTCCGACTTCGTACCCGGGCTCGAAGGAGTCGTCGCGTTCGAGACGGAGATCGCCGAACCGGACAAGGAGGGCGGCGCGCTCCGCTACCGCGGCGTCGACATCGAGGACCTGGTCGGCCACGTCTCCTTCGGCAACGTCTGGGGCCTGCTCGTCGACGGCGCCTTCCGCCCCGGCCTGCCGCCCGCCGAGCCGTTCCCCATCCCCGTGCACTCGGGCGACATCCGCGTCGACGTCCAGTCCGCACTGGCCATGCTCGCCCCGGTCTGGGGCCTCAAACCCCTCCTGGACATCGACGAGGAGCAGGCCCGCGCCGACCTCGCCCGCGCCGCCGTCATGGCCCTCTCCTACGTCGCCCAGTCCGCCCGCGGCCAGGGCCACCCCATGGTCCCGCAGCGCGAGATCGACAAGGCCCAGTCCGTCGTCGAACGCTTCATGATCCGCTGGCGCGGCGAACCCGACCCCAAGCACGTCGCGGCGGTCGACGCCTACTGGACCTCCGCGGCCGAACACGGCATGAACGCCTCCACCTTCACCGCCCGCGTCATCGCCTCCACCGGCGCCGACGTCGCGGCGGCCCTCTCCGGAGCCGTGGGCGCCATGTCCGGCCCCCTGCACGGCGGCGCCCCCTCCCGCGTCCTCGGCATGATCGAGGAGATCGAACGCACCGGCGACGCCGACGCCTACGTCAAACAGGCCCTCGACAAGGGCGAACGCCTCATGGGCTTCGGCCACCGCGTCTACCGCGCCGAGGACCCCCGCGCCCGCGTCCTGCGCCGCACCGCCCGCGACCTCGGCGCCCCCCGCTTCGAGGTCGCCGAGGCCCTGGAGAAGGCCGCACTCGCCGAACTCCACGCCCGCCGCCCCGACCGGGTCCTCGCCACGAACGTCGAGTTCTGGGCCGCGATCGTCCTCGACTTCGCCGAGGTCCCGGCCCACATGTTCACCTCGATGTTCACCTGCGCCCGCACCGCCGGCTGGTCCGCGCACATCCTCGAACAGAAGCGCACCGGCCGCCTCGTCCGCCCCTCCGCCCGCTACGTGGGCCCGCCCGCGCGCAGCCCCCAGGAGATCGCGGGCTACGCCGACATCGCCGCGCACTAGAACACGGGCCCTACCGTCACGCGGGGCTGAGCAGCCCCGCGTGATGCCGCTCCGCGACCAGCGGATGCGCCCGCAGCTTCCCCTTCAGCTCGTTGAACCCGTACTCCGCGAACAGCGGATTGCCCGGATCGTCGGTCACCCCGGGCGCGACGGACGCGTACGGGAAGACCAGCGGCTCGACCCGCGCGTCGAGCCGCGGGTTGTAGAAGAACGGCACCGAGAAACGCTCGGTCGCCCCGGCCGGACTCACCACCCGGTGCCGGGTGGCGAGCAGATAGCCGTTCGTCGCCACCTCCAGCAACTCCCCGAGGTTCACCACGAACGCCCCCGGAACGGGCGGCACGTCGTGGAACAGCCCGTCCGCACGCTCCACCTGCAGCCCGCCGACCTGGTCCTGCAGCAGCAGCGTCAGGAACCCGTAGTCCTTGTGGGTCCCCACCCCCTGACCGGCGCCGTCCCCCGAGCTCCCCGGATACCGCACCAGCTTCAGATGCGGATGGGCCCGCTCCCCGAAGACCGGGTCGTAGAAATCGGCGGGCGCCCCGATGGACACCAGCAGCTCACGCAGCAGCCGCTGCGCCACGGAACCGAGCCGGTCGATCCACGCGAGAGCGGCCTCCCGCAGCTCCGGCAGGGCGGCGGGCCACTGGTTGGGCCCCTGCAGCCACCAGTAGGCGGGCTCGCCGTCGCCCGGCGGACGCGCGGCCCGCTCGGCCCCGATGTCCAGCTGGTCCCGCCAGTCCCGGCTGCCGCCCGTCCGCTCGTCGCCGGTGCGCGTGTACCCTCGGAAATGCGGCGAGTTGACGTTGTCGAGGGCGAGCCGCTCGGCCTCGGGCAGGGCGAAGAACCGCCGCATGGCGCCGGTGAGCCGCCGGGTCTCCTCCTCGCTCACCCCATGGCCGACGAGCTGGAAGAACCCCACGTCGTGCGCGGCACTGTGCAACTGCGCGTGCAGCAGCGCCCGCGCCTCGGGCCCGCGATCGGCGGCGGAGAGATCGATGAGGGGCAGCTGGAGGGACGACGATGCCGTCGCTGAGTTCGTCATGAGATGCGTCCGAGGTGGGAGAAGCGTGCTGGGGGCCGGGTTCCGAGGTCAGACGGAAGGCCGACAGCCCATGCTCGTGACGCGCACGAAGTCCACGTGCCGGCGTCGAACGAGTATCGGAAGCATGGTGAAAGCATACTGCGCCCTAAGAAACGCAGACGACCCGCAGACTCTGGGTCCCTCCGCCCAAGGGCGAAGAAGCCGGCCGGACGTACCGGCGAGCCTGCGGGTCGGGTGACTGCTTGAGATTGGGCCGGCTGCACGTTCGACGCGTGCTGGTCCGGCACCGCACTGTGTGTGGTGCAGGGCCGCTAGCCCGCAGCCACCTCACGCGTCCGGTTGCAATACATCTGCCGAACCACCTCCTCTCTCGTGTACCGCACACCCTAGGAAGCGCTCCGAGGACGCTCAAGTGATTTTCCGAGGGGATTGCCGAGGAATTACCGCAGGACGGCGAAGACCCCGTGTGCCCGGGTGCCGTCCGGCAGCGTCCAATGGCCGGTGACCTGGCCCTTCACGGAGGACGGCAGGCCGGAAGGGCCCGCCTGGAGGACGCGGTTCAGATGCAGGACGAGGGCGCCGGGGCCGAGCTTCAGTTCGGTGCCCTCGGCGGTGTCGGTGGCCGACGAGGCGGGCGCGGGCAGGGGGCCGTCCCCCTCGCAGGACCGCGTGACCTCGTGGTCAGGGGTGTCGGTGAGGCTCTGGGCCTGGGGTTCGGTGCGGCCCTCGAAGAGGGCGAGGAGCTGGGTGATCAGCACCGGGTCGTGGCAGCCGTCGTAGGCCCAGCGTTTGCCCAGGACGCCGTGGTCCATGGTGCCGACGAGGGCGTGGGCCGCGTCGGGGAGTTCGGCGCCGCGGTAGGTGAGGGGGACCAGGTAGTGGACCGGGGCCGGGCCGGAGGTGTCGGTGGCGACCATGAACTCGATGCCGACCTCGCCCTCGGGGTCGTCGAGCCGGAAGCCGCCGGCCCGGGACAGTACCGGGGCGTCCGGGCCGCCGGTGTACCAGGGGCGGGTGGGCAGCCAGGAGGTCAGCAGTTCGAGCTTGGTGGGCTTCAGGGTGGTGTGGTGGATGACAGCCATGCGGGGATTCTCCGCCGGGACGATCAGCGGGCGCGAGCCCTTACTTCTTCTGACGGGGACCCGCACATCTGCTGCTGCTCCTACTGCGACGACCTCTCCAGGGCTTCCAGGTCCAGGGCGGAGGCGATGCGCAGGGCGACTGCCTCGGCGTAGGTCGCGTCGGAGCGTTCGAAGGGGGTGCGGCCGGCGGTGCGCAGGAAGGTGACCACGCCGAGGGTGCGGCCCCGGCTGCGCAGGACCGCGCAGAGGGCGTGCACGGTCTCCGGGGGCCACTGGCGTCCGGTGGCCCACTCGCGGGCCGCTTCCGGGGCGGCCGTGCCGGCGCTGGCGCGGACGGAGCCGGCCCGGTCGACGCTTTGCAGGGCCGGGTGGCCGGGGCTGTAGCGGACGGGGATGCCGGCGTGGCCGGCGAGGTGGCTGGGGCCGGGCCGGCCGGAGGGGGTGGCGGCGGCGCGCACGAGGCGGGCGGGGCCTTCGCCGTCGGTGAGGGAGCCGCCGGAGACCCGGTCGATGAGGGCGTGGTCGGCGAAGCCGGCGAGGGCGAAGTCGAGGTGGACGGTGGCGGCCTCGCCGGGGTCCTCGCACTCGGCGGCGGCGCGCGCGGCCCGGTGCAGCTGGTTGACGCGGAAGCGGAGCTGCGCGGCTTCCTGTTCGCCGTGTTTGGACTCGGTGATGTCCTGGAAGAGCCAGCCGACGCCGAGGGGAACCGGTTCCTCGGCCAGCGGTGAGGCGAGCCGCAGGAAGCCGCTGCGCCAGCACCGGCGCTTCTCGCCCTCGGGGGTGCGCACGCCCACCCAGATCTCGGCGGGTGCGGGCGGGGCGCCCTCGGCGAGGACGTGGGTGAGGGCGCTCTCCAGTTCCTCGACGCCCTGGGCGAGGAGTTCGCCGAGGGGACGGCCGAGGACGGAGGTGCGGCCGATGCCGAGGGAGCGGGCCGCGTGGGCGTTGACGACGGCGGGGCGCAGGTCGGCGTCGACGAGGACGACACCCCAGGACGCGTCCTCGAAGAGGGCCTCGCTGAGGGCGATGGACCGTTCGAGGTCGATCTGCGCGTGGACCTCGCTGAAGGCGCAGTACAGGCCGGCGGGCTTGCCGTCGGGCCCGCGTACGGCGGCGGACTGGGTGCGGACGAGGACGCGTCCGCCGTCCTTGGTGACCAGGGCGAATTCGTGGACCTGCCGGCCGGCGGCGTGCATGGCGGCCATCAGCCGCGCCTCGATCTCCTCGGCGTCGGCGGTCCGTACGGCCCATCCGGCGAAGCCGCGGCGGCCCACCGCCTCCTCGGCGCTCCAGCCCAGGATGCGTTCGGCCTCGCGGTTCCAGTGGGTGACGACGCCGTCGGCGTCGAAGGCGCAGAGGGCGGCGTCCATCCCGTCCAGCAGGGCGGCGAGGAGGTCCGAGCCACCGGAGTCCGTCCTTCCGGTGCCGTCGGTGTCCTCGCCGTCCACCGTGCCGTCGGTGCCGTCGGCGTCGGTGTCCACGGCGTCCTTCGCGTTCTCGTCCGTGGGACCGTTCCGCTCGGGCTCGTCGGGTCCGAGCTCGTCGGTGGTCCCACGACGCCGGGAAGCACTCACCTGAACCCCCTGCAGGCTGCGTTACGTCCGCGTGTACGGCGTGTACGGCGCGTCGGTTCGCTCACTGGCCATCATTCAACTCGAACGTGACCCAGCCCACATCTGGTTCACGCAAGATTTGGACGAAATCGTTGTTCGCGGGATTTCCTCCTCACCCTTCTCAACGTTCCCACGAACCCGGTTGCTCAGTCAGCGCAGGTAGAAGATGCGATCTCCGTATTCCCGCATGATGCGGTCGTTCCAGTCGAGACCGCCGTCGACGTTCCCGGAGCGGAGGAGGGGCGGCTCGATGCCCCGGTCCGCGAGGGAGGCGGCGGCGGTGGCCATGACCGACTGGAGGAGGGCGGAGGTGACGACGGTGGAGGCCGGGGCGAAGGGGGCGGGGATGGTGTCGAGGGTGAGTTCGGCGTCGCCGACCGCGATCTTCGAGTCGAGGACGAGGTCGCAGTGGTCCTTGAGGAAGGTGCCGGAGGAGTGGCGTGAAGTCGTCGCCGTGGCGTATGCGACGGAGGTGAGGCCGATGACCTTCACCCCGCGTTCCCGGGCGTGGGCCGCCATCTCCACGGGCAGGGCGTTGCGGCCGGAGAGGGAGATCACGATCAGCAGGTCGCCGGCGCGCAGGGGGCTGTTGTCGAGGACGGCGGTCGCCAGTCCGTCGACCCGTTCCAGTGCGGAGCCGAGCGTCGCGGGCAGTACGTCGACGCCGAGCGTGCCGGGGACGGCCAGCAGGTTCATCAGGGCGAGGCCGCCGGCCCGGTAGACGAGGTCCTGGGCGGCGAGGGAGGAGTGGCCGGCCCCGAACGCGAAGAGGCGGCCGCCGTCGGCGACGGTGTCCGCGATCAGTTCGCCGGCCGCGACGACCGTCTCCGCCTCCTCGTCCCGTACGCGTTCCAGCAGCCCGATCGCCGCGTCGAGGAACCGCCCACCCGCCGTGCCGCCGTCCAGCCCCATGCGCCGACCCCTTCGCCTTCAGCCGAGTCCTGAGTCCCGAGTCCCTGATCCCGGGTCCCGGGTGTCGCGGATCACGTTAAAGGTCTGGACCAGTGAGGTGTCAATACGGCTGCGGGTGAGCGGTACCGCCGACCGGTCGTGCGCGATCCGCGTCCGCCTCCGGACCGGAACCGGACGCCCCTGGACCGCAACCGCTCGCCCTCGGACCGGAAGGTCCGCCGGAAAGGGGCGTCAGGTCATAAATCGGCCACTCGGCACGAGTCATACCGCCGTCGTTCCCCCGGCACCACCCGGTTGTCGGTCGGATGCGTAAGAATTGGGTCCAGGGCCAGCGCAGCAAGCCGCAGCAAGCCGGTATGGCCGTCGAAGCCTCCGGCTGGATCTCATCGAGGGGCACGTATGTCCGGACTGATCGATACGACGGAGATGTATCTCCGCACCATCCTCGAGCTGGAGGAGGAAGGTGTGGTCCCCATGCGTGCCCGGATCGCCGAGCGGCTCGACCAGAGTGGCCCGACGGTGAGCCAGACGGTCGCGCGCATGGAGCGCGACGGCCTGGTGGGCGTCGCCGCCGACCGTCACCTGGAGCTGACCGAGGAGGGCCGTCGGCTGGCCACGCGCGTGATGCGCAAGCACCGCCTCGCGGAGTGTCTGCTCGTCGACGTGATCGGCCTGGAGTGGGAGCAGGTGCACGCGGAGGCGTGCCGCTGGGAGCACGTGATGAGCGAGGCGGTCGAGCGTCGCGTCCTGGAGCTGCTGCGCCACCCCACCGAGTCGCCGTACGGCAACCCGATCCCGGGTCTGGAGGAGCTGGGCGAGAAGGACGGCGCCGACCCCTTCCTGGACGAGGGCATGGTGTCGCTGGCCGACCTCGACCCGGGCACCGAGGGCAAGACCGTGGTCGTACGCCGGATCGGAGAGCCGATCCAGACGGACGCCCAGCTGATGTACACGCTGCGCCGCGCGGGCGTGCAGCCCGGTTCCGTGGTGAGCGTGACGGAGGCGGCCGGCGGTGTCCTCGTGGGCAGCGGCGGCGAGGCGGCGGAGCTGGAGGCGGACGTGGCCTCCCACGTGTTCGTCGCCAAGCGCTGACCCCCCAACCGAAACCGCCCTCGCCCCTACCGTCCCGGCGGCGGTAGGGGCGCCCTCCGGCCGCACCGGTACCGGTGCGGCCGTCTGCCCCACCGGGTGCGCACGCGCGGCGCCCTGCCCCGCCGCCGACGGGTGCCGGGGCAGGGACCCCGCGCCGCCCGCGCCACACACCCTGCCCGCCTCCGGCCGCCGACCCGCGCCGCCGCGCGCCGTCAGGCTTCCTTCCTCCCCGGCGGAAGAGGGCGCCGGGACCGGTACCGAGCGCCGGCGGATCCCGCCCCCGGCCCAGGCCGATGCCGCGTCCCGCACCGCCGCACGGCCCACCCGATGCGCGCCGCCGACCTCCGGCCCCGCCTCCGAGGGCCGTCCCCCGCACCGACCGATCCCGGCCGCCGACGTAGGCCGATCCCGCCGCGCCGAAGCCCGGCCGCCCTTCGCCATGGCCGTCGGGGGTGCCGGGCCCGTACCGACCGGTGTGGTGCACTGCGGGTTCCGGGCCGGTGGCGGTCGATGCCGTCGCCACGTCACGCCTGGCGGCGCCCTGCTGGCCCTCGCCGCCGAAGGCGCCGGGTTTGCGCCGCGCATCGCCTGTCCCCGTCCGTCGAGTGCCGCGTCGAGCGCCGCCTTGGCCGACGGCGGTGCCGTACCGGCCGGTGCGGTGTACCGCGGGTTCCGGGCTCGGTGGCGGTCGATGCCGTCGGCACGTCACGCCTGGCGGCGCCCTGCTGGCCCTCGCCGCCCGAAGGTGCCGGGCTCGCGCCGCCGGGCGCCGTGCACCGCCTGTCCCCGACCGTCGGGCGCCGCCTTGGCCGACGGCGGTGCCGGGACCGTACCGGCCGGTGCGGTGTACCGCGGGTTCCGGGCCGGTGGCGGCCGATGCCGTCGGCACGTCACGCGGGGCGGTGCCCTGCTGGCCCTCGCCGGCCGAAGGTGCCGGGCTCGCGCCGCCGGGCGCCGTGCACCGCCTGTCCCCAACCGTCGGGCGCCGCCTTGGCCGACGGCGGTGCCGGGACCGTACCGACCGGTGTGGTGCACTGCGGGTTCCGGGCCGGTGGCGGTCGATGCCGTCGGCACGTCACGCGGGGCCGTGCCGCGCGGACCTCGCCGCCGAGGGGGCCGTGCCGCGCGGACCTCGCCGCTGAGGGTGCCGGGGCGCCGGGTGCCCGCTGCCGTTCATCGGTTGGTCCTGATCGCCGCCGGGCCGGGGCTCGTGCCGACGCGTGCCGCACCGGCGGATTCCGGCCGTCGGCGTCGTGTACCGGCCGAGTTCGGTCGTCGGTGCCGGTTTCTGGCGGCTTCTGGTCGTCGTTGTTCCGGGTGTGTCGGCGGGTGTCCGTGCCACCTGCCAACTCCCGTTTCTGGAGGGGGAGTTGTGGACGGGCGGGGTCCGCGTTCGGGATGCCGGGGAATCGAAGATTCAGTGCGCGGAATCGCAGCGCGCAACCCGTTCGCATGCGAGGCTTGCGCGTGAGGCATATGACCTGAGGGGCTCTTGGCCGCCCGAGACGGCGGATCTCCGGTGGCAGGGGAGGGGGCAGGGCGTGATGTGCCGTGGACGTGAGGAGGGCCCCGGCGCCACTCGGCGCCGGGGCCTGTCCTCCCCTGTGCTGACCCGGAGCCCCGAGCTCCCAGGGTCATCCCCCTCGGACCGTTGTCCCCGAGCGGTCCGCCTCCCGTTGAAGATCTCCCCTCGGCGACGGCGGGCAATCCCTGAGGGAGGTCACTCGAATGAGGGGTGTTGGCGCCGGGAGCGGCATCCTCGAACGTGTATTCGATAACGTGTACGGCGTGGCGCCGCGTGACTCGTGCCATAACCGATGCGCACACCCCACACGTAACGTGTCAACCGATATGCACGCTGTAACACAAGTGCCCGTCGTCCGGGCGGCGCGCACAGGGTGACAGCGGCGGGAGCGACGGCGGATGCGGCGGGGAAGCAGTAAGGGCAGCGGTAAGGGCAGCAGCGGAACAGCGGAACGACAGCAGGTGGGACGAGTGGACCGACCGGCTCGACATGGGTACACGAGGCGGGAGCGAGCGGTCCGGGCGGGAGTCTGGGGGGTGCCAATGGTGCGGCGCATCGACGTGACGGGAGCGGACGGCGTGAGTCTCGCCGCCTGGGAGTTCGACGAACCGCCCAAGTCCGGTGAACACGAGCCCCGGCCGGGGGTGCTGTTACTGCACGGCCTCATGGGCCGCGCCTCCCACTGGGCCCCCACCGCCCGCTGGCTCTCCGAACGGCACCGCGCCGTCGCACTGGACCAGCGCGGCCACGGCCGGAGCGCGAAGCCGGAACAGGCCGCCTACACCAGGGAGGCCTACGTCGAGGACGCCGAGGCCGCCGTCGAGCAGCTGGGCCTCGGCCCGGTCGTCCTCATCGGCCACGCCATGGGCGCCCTGACCGCCTGGCAGCTGGCCGCCCGCCGCCCGGACCTGGTGCGCGGCCTGATCATCTGCGACATGCGGGCCTCGGCGCTGGGCGCCGCCTCGCAGCGCGAGTGGGAGAACTGGTTCAAGGCATGGCCGTTGCCGTTCGCCACGCTCGCCGACGTCCGCAAGTGGTTCGGCGAGGACGACCCCTGGGTGGAGCGTCCGAGCCCGTCCCGCGGTGAGTTCTACGCCGAGGTCATGCACGAGGGCCCCGACGGCTGGCGGCCCGTCTTCGACCCCGAGCAGATGCTGAAGACCCGTGAGACGTGGGTGTACGACGCGCACTGGGAGGAGCTGACCCAGGTCCGCTGCCCCGCGCTCGTCGTCCGCGGTCTCGACGGCGAGCTGGGCCGCGCCGAGTCCCAGGAGATGGTCCGCGTGCTGCCCCACGGCCAGTACGCCGAGGTCGCCGACGCGGGCCATCTCGTCCACTACGACCAGCCGGACGCGTGGCGCGCGGCGATAGAGCCGTTCCTGGACGGCTTCGCGGACTGACCCCGGACGAAGTGAAATGGCCCCGTATCCTTCCGTTCTAGTGGTCGTCGCAACACCCCAGCTCAAGGGGTGCGATGGACTTCGAGATTCGGGAAGAGCGGGGTAACTACGGCCGCAAGCCTCTGGCCCGCGAGCGGGAGGAATACCTTCGGCTCGTGGATCTTGGGAAAAGCAACACGGAAGCCTGCCGGATCGTCGGGATCAACCGCCGCACCGGAACGCGATGGCGCTACGGCCGGCAGGCATCCGGAAAGAAGAAGGCGTACGCGCCCATCGTCGACACGGGACTCCCGTGGGAGCCCCGTGAAGTAGTGCCGCCGCTGCCTGCGGAAGCGCTCGAACCGGTCGGCCCGTCCCGGTATCTGAGCGAGTCAGACCGCATCCACATCGCCGACCGGCTGCGGGAAAAGGCATCCATCCGGACGATCGCGGCCGAGCTGGGCCGCAGCCCCTCCACCATCAGCCGGGAGATCCGACGCAACCGCACCGTCCACCCGGCCGGCACCTGGTCCTACCGCCCGCACGCCGCCCAGCGCCGCGCGAACAAGCGCAAGCCGCGGCCCAAGCCCGGCAGGATCGGGCAGAACCCAGAACTGCGTGACTTCATCCAGGACCACCTGACCCTGCGGTGGAGCCCGGAGCAGATCTGCCACGCTCTGCGCAGGCGCTTCCCCGACCGGCCGGAGATGCACGTGGTCCACGAGACGATCTACCAGGCTCTCTACGTCCAGGGCCGCGGTGAGCTGAAGCGGGAACTGACCCGCGCGCTGCGGACGGGACGCGCGATGCGCCGGCCGCACCGGCAGGCAGCGAGCCGCAGGCAGCGGTTCCCGCACCCGATGGTCATGATCAGCGAACGTCCCGCAGAAGCTGCCGACCGAGCCGTTCCCGGCCACTGGGAAGGCGACCTCATCGTCGGCAGCAACTCCCGCTCCGCCATCGCCACCCTCGTCGAACGCAGCACCCGCTACCTGATGCTCGTCCATCTACCCCAAGGGCACGGAGCCGCCGCCGTCAACGCCGCGCTCGCGCAGACCGTCCAGACGCTTCCACCACACCTGATGCGGTCCCTGACCTGGGACCAGGGAACAGAGATGGCCTACCACCGCCACTTCACCGTCACGACTGACATCCCGGTCTACTTCTGTGACCCGGCCAGCCCCTGGCAGCGCGGCTCGAACGAGAACACCAACGGCCTGCTGCGGCAGTACTTCCCCAAGGGCACCGACCTGTCCCGGCACACCCGCGAGGACCTGGACGCCGTCGCCGCCGAACTCAACAGCCGCCCACGCAAGACGCTCGGCTGGGAAACCCCAGCCGAGCGTCTGTCTAAACTGATCGCGGCTTGATCAACTCACCACGGTGTTGCATCGACCCCTGGAATTCGCCATCGCTCCGGGGCCCTTCCTCGTCGTCGTAGTGGTGACCCGACAGGTGACCCAGCGGGTGACCCAACAGGGTTCTCACGCAAGCCATATGGCTCCCGGAAGCCTCAACTGTCCGCGGTGGGCGTGCCCTTGCTCCCCGCGCCGATCCCGAAGGCGGTCGTCACGCCCCGCATCTCACCGTCGGCGTGGAGAGTCAGCGACGTCCGTCCCTGCCGCACGCGTAGGCGAGCGGCGAGATCAGTTCCTCCGCGTCCGGCAGCCACCGGTTCGCCGGTGTGGGGCGCCGGGCCCACTGCACGGCCCCCCGCGACCCGTACCGCGTCGGCGGAGCCGCCACGTACTCGCCCTCGCCCAGCGCCTTGAGGTCGAGCGCCAGCGGCGACCAGCCCAACTTCCGTACGAGATCGGGGACCTTGACGGAGGCGCCGGGCAGCACGAAGAAGTGCATCCGGCGGTCCGGCGTCCAGGTCACCGGGCCGAGCGTCAGCTCCATGCGCTCCATGCGGGCCAGCGCCAGCAGACCGGCCGTCTCGGGCACGTCGATCGTGTCGAACGTGTGGCCGGTCGGCATCAGGATCGACGCGGTGGGCTGCTTCGACCACAGACGGCGTGCGACGGTCGCACTGCCGGTCGCCTGGGTCGCCCAGTCCTCGCGCGCCGGGTGCGCGCCGGGGGCGGCGCACACCGTGCTGCCGCAGGAGCAGTGCTGCACCCCGTCGACGGCTTCCAGCCACGTACCGGGGAACACGTCCCAGTGGCGCTCTTCGGCGTATCGAACGGCGGTGTCCAGCAGCGATTCGCCGCGCTGCTTCGGGATGTGGGCAGCTTCAGGGCCCGCGATGGTCTCTTCCACGATGAACACAACTCTAGCGGTCATCAGGGGTTACGGAAATCACATGCGCGGGGGAGAGCATCGCCGATCGGCCCGGGGCGCATGGGCGCACGGGCGGGGGCGCGCGGGCGGGATCACGAAGTGAGCCGGGTAGCCACGTGTGGGGTACAGCATCCGTGTTTACCCCGGCAATCCTGGTATGTCTCGCATCTTCGGTATGTCGGCGGGGCATTGATCTTCGAGGCCGGATCCTTTCGCCAGATGGGTACACGTATGCGAGAGGAATCGGCCACTGAGGACACGTCAACTCGGTGCGTGGGCAAGGCACCACAGCCACAGGGGGTACGCCATGGCCGCAAGGCCGCTCGTCGCCAGGCAGCCGAACGAACGACTGCAGGCGCTCATCCAGGAAGCGGGCTGTTCCAACGCGGGACTGGCCCGGCGGGTCAACATGTGCGGCGCGGAGCACGGCCTGGATCTCCGTTACGACAAGACGTCCGTGGCCCGCTGGCTGCGGGGACAGCAGCCGAGGGGCCGGGCGCCCGCGATCATCGCCGAGGCCCTCGGCCGCAAACTGGGCCGGACGGTCACGATCGACGAGATCGGCATGGCCAACGGCAAGAACCTCGCGTCCGGGGTCGGTCTGCAGTTCTCGCCGACGGTGCTCGGGGCGATCGAGCAGGTCTGCGAGTTGTGGCGCAGTGACGTGGGGCGGCGGGACTTCCTCTCCGGCTCGTCCGTCGCCGCCTCCGCGCTCGTCGAGCCCAGCCGGGACTGGCTGATCTCCGCACCGGACGCCCAGGTCGCCCGCACGGCGGGCCCCCGCGTGGGGTCGGCCGACGTGGACGCCGTGCGCGCGATGACACAGGCGCTCGTCGACCTCGACCACCAGTACGGCAGCGGGCACGTACGGCCGGTCGTCGTGCACTATCTGAACAGCGTCGTCTCGGGGTTGCTCGCCGGCTCCTACCGGGAGGCGGTGGGGCGGGAGCTGTTCGCCGCGGTCGCCCGACTGACCGAACTCGCCGGGTACATGGCGGTCGACACCGGTCAACCCGGCCTCGCCCAGCGGTACTACATCCAGGCGCTCCGCCTCGCCCAGGCCGCCGGCGACCGGGCCTACGGCGGTTACGTCCTGGCCGCCTCCATGAGCCACCTCGCCGCGCAGCTCGGAAACCCGCGGGAGATCGCGCAGTTGGCGCGCGCGGCGCAGGAGGGGGCGCGGGGGCGGGCCACTCCGCGTGCGGAGTCGATGTTCCACGCCGCGGAGGCGCGCGGGCACGCGCTGATGGGCGAGGCGCGCGCCGCGCAGGCCGCGGCGGGGCGCGCCGTCGAGGCACTGGAGGGCGCGGACCCCTCCGCCGGGGACGACCCGGTGTGGATCAGGCACTTCGACGAGGCTTATCTCGCCGACGAGTTGGCGCACTGCCACCGGGATCTGGGGCAGCCGGAGGCGGCCGCCCGGCGGGCCGAGGAGTCGTTGGCCAGACATCCGGAGTCACGGGCCCGGCGGCGGGCGATCGGCTATGTGCTCCTCGCCACGGCGCAGGTGCAGCAGCGGGAGATCGAACAGGCCTGTCACACGGGGATGAAGGCCGTGGAACTGCTGGGGTCGCTGCGCTCGAACCGCGGGGCGGAGTACCTGGACGAGTTCCAGCAGCGGCTGGAGCCGTTCCGGGAGGAGGCGGTGGTCAGGGAGTTCGGGGCGCGGATGGACCTGCAGGCGGCGTAGAGCGCCGCGGACGGGGTACTGGGACGGCTCGCGCGGTTTACCGCGCCCCGGCGGAGGCTGCGGCCCCTCGTCGGGGCGCGGGTGGTGCAAGGGCTGTCATCCGGAACCGGTAGCGTGAGCCGACGATTCCGCAAGTCCCCCATTCGTAGGAGTCCCGGTGACGCAGAGTGGACAGGGCGAGGAGCCCTCGGCGCGTACCGCGCGCGAAGGCATCGTGCTGCCCTCGGACGGTGGGGCCCCGCTCCATCCGAGCGATCTGCCACCGGCGCCGCTGCCGCCGTCCCCGCCCCGGCCGTGGGACCACCGCGAGCCGTGGGACCAGCGCGAGCCATGGGACCAGCGCGAGCCATGGGGCTCCGGGGAGCCCGCCGCGCCCGCCGACCCCTACAGCGGCGCGCCGTCGGCGCCGGCCGCTCCGGAGTGGGGCGGCCAGGGGAGCCAGAGCGCGTACGACGCGTACGGCGCGTACGGGGCCCAGACCGCGTACGGCACCCAGGGCGGGACGCCGCTGCCGCCCGAGGGTCCCCAGGGGCACGCGTACGGCCTCGGGGGGTACGACGGAGTGGGCTCGGGCGCGCCCCTGCCGCCGGTCGCCGGTGAGGTGGCGATGCCGCAGGCACCCATGGACGAGGGGGCCACCCAGTACCTGCCGCCCGTGCCGGCCGCCGGCGCCGTGCCGATGGACGAGAGGGCCACGCAGTACATACCGCCGGTGGCCGCGCACCCGCCCGCCGCGGAGGCCGCCACGCAGTTCCTGCCCCCGGTCGGGCCGGGCGCGCTGCCCCCGGAGGCGTCGGCCGACGCGACGGCGTACCTCGGCCGGGTCCCGGACCACGGCGCCGGGCCGATGCCGCCCGCCGGCCACCCCGGACAGCCCCCGCACGCGATGCCCGGCGGGAATCCGGACGCCCAGCCGACGCAGTTCATACCGCCGGTCGCCGCGCAGACGCCCGCCCCGCCGCAGTCGTACGGCGCGCCGGGGCAGCAGCGGGCGCAACAGCGCCGGCAGCCCCCGCAGCAGCCCGACGTGTTCGACAGTCTCTTCCGCAGCGACGCGGGGACCGCGGGTGTCTCCGGGGCCACCCAGCAGTTGCCGAAGATCGACCCCGCGCAGCCGCCGCAGGGCCCGAGCGGTCACGGCGGCCACGGCGGCCACACCGGGCGGTCGTCCTCCGCGAGACGGGAGAGCGGCGGCGCGGGGGGCGGCCGGACGAAGTCCAGGGCGCCGCTCATCGCGCTCGTCGGGGTGGGGATCGCGGTGCTCGGCATAGGCGCGGGCGCGCTGATGGCCGGCTCGGGGGACAAGGAGTCGCCGAGCGCCAACACGCCGGTGGCGGCGACCGGGGAGCCCGAGGAGTCGAAGGCGCCGGCCGACCCGGCGAAGGCACAGGCGGTCGCGCTGGACAAGCTGCTGGCGGACAGCGGCAACAGCCGCAACAGCGTGATCAAGGCCGTCGGGAACATCAGGACCTGCACGAACCTGGGGCAGGCCGCCACCGACCTGCGGGACGCGGCCGGGCAGCGCAACGAGCTGGTCACCCGGCTCGGCGAACTGTCCGTCGACAAGCTGCCCGACCACGAGGCCCTCACCGCCTCGCTCACCAAGGCATGGCAGGCGTCCGCCTCCGCCGACGACCACTACGCCGCGTGGGCCGACCAGACCGCCGGCAAGAAGGGCTGCCGCAAGGGCCAGGCCCGCCCCACCGGCCAGACCCAGGCCGGCAACGTGGCCAGCGGTACCGCCAGCGCGGAGAAGGCCAAGGCCGCGAAGCTCTGGAACACGATCGCCACGAAGTACGGCCTGACCCAGCGCCAGGCGGTCCAGCTGTAACGACGCGCCCCGGCCGGCCGGCGGTCCGTTCGCCGGCCCGAACCGGCCGGTCCGCTCAGCCCTCCGCCTCCACCAGGGTCTTCTCCACGTTCACGAAGTCCTGGCGGGCGGCGACCAGCCGGCCCTTGCGGACCACCTGGAAGGTGACGTCGGGGTTGACGAGGCGGGGGAAGCCGGCGGAGGCGATGAGGTCCTCGAAGCGCCATCGCAGGGGCGGCGTGAGACCGCCCGTGCCGACCTCCAGACCGTCGTCGAGGACGTGACGGACCGTCTGGGCGGTGACCTCGCCGTCGCCGATCTTCTCCAGGACGGTCCGCAGGACGGTGTACGCGATCCACGTGGTCTGCACGCCCGGGTCCGCCGGGTCGATCCGGTTGTCGTCGAAGGCGTGCTCCCGGATCACGCGCTTCATCCGTTCCCACCGCTTGTCGGTCTCCACCGGGTACCAGCCGGTGACGTACGCCCCCTCGTACGGCCCCGACCTGCCACCGGTCGCGTCGATCACCGTCTGGTCGACGCTGCCGAGCACGGTCCCGGTGCGGACGGACGGGTAGTCCGCGCGGTCCCGGCGGAAGGAGTCCATGAAGGTGAAGGTGCGGTCGCCGAGGGCCGGGACCACACACCCCCGCGCGGCCGGATCGGCGGCGGCCCGCCGCAGCGCCTCCCGTGCGTGCCCGCCGTACTCGGTGGCGTCCTCGGCCGCCAGCTGGTCCTCGGACCCCTTGTGACCCCCGGAGCGCAGCCCCGAGTCCAGCAGCAGGGGCAGCTGGTCACCGGCGATCGAGTCGGGGCGTACGAGGGCGACCGGGCCGCACGTCTTGGCGAGCTGCTCGCCGAGGCCCGCCATCAGCGCGGCCTGGCCGCCGTTGACCGGGTAGGACAGCGCGCTGGCGAACTCGTCGTCGGTGACGCCGTAGCCGCCGATGTAGGGGATGCCCGCGGACTCCAGCGGGGCGAGGTAGGAACGGCCGTGCTGGCTGTAGGACCCGACGACGGCGACGACGTTCGCGTCGGCGGCGCGGCGGGCGCACTTCGCGGCGGTCACGGTCTCGTTGTGGTCGTTGCAGGTGAGGACCCTCAGCTCGCGGCCGTTGATGCCGCCGTTGGCGTTGACCCAGCGGGCGTACGCCTTCGCCATCGCGGGCATGCCGGGCTTGTTGGTGGCGGCCGTCTTCTCGGGGGCCCAGGTCATGACGGTGACGGGGCCGTCCCCGGTACCCCCCGTGGTACCAGGGACGACCCCGCACCCGGCGACGAGCGACGCGCACGCCGCCAGCGTGGTGGCCCTGACCAGGAGTGTGGCGAGCCCTGGAGGGAGGTGGGTCAGCAGAGGGATCCGTCGTGCCCGGAAGCCAGTCATGACTCCGCACGATTCCGTCACATCGCCAACCCGGGCGTCACGGAGGGGCAACATGAGGTGACCGGGAGGTGAATTGCGAAGAGCTACGATCGTATTTTCCTGAGGTCGCAGAGAGGAACGCAGGATCGATGACCGTCCAAGGCTCGGAGACCCCTTCCCGTCGCGGGCGTCGCTCATCCACCATGGGCGACATGCCACTGAACGACATGCCGTGGTGGCGCTGGCGCAGCAATGTGCGCTCCGCGCTGCACATGCTCTCCGACCCCGGGTTCCAGCGAGACGTCTGGCTGGCCGGCGTCGACGGGTACGGGGACGTCACCGACGCCGTGTACCGCCTGGTGGAGGACACCTGGCTGGACAACTGGTCCGCCGAGAAGTACGTCGGCACGATCTTCCGTGACGCCCAGGAGGCGGCCCTCGTCGACACCGCCGTGCTGCGCGTGCTGCGGATCATGCACCAGGTCGGCCCGGACGCGCCCGTCTCCGCCTACCTCGACCACGACGCCTGGCCCGAGGCCGTGCGGGCCGCCCGTGAGGCCCACGTACGCCTCTCGGCGAGCGACGGCGAGGACCCGGACACGGCGCCGCGCACCCTCGAGGTGCTGCGGATCATGACGCGGGCGGCGTAGGACCGGCGGGACGTCGTCGGCGGGTGCCGCGAACGGGGCGCCGGAACGGGTCTCGCGGGCGGGTGTCGTGGGCGGGGTCCGGTCCTCGGGACGGTTGCCGGTACGGGTACGCCATATGGGACCCTGTCGGGCATGAACGAGCAGTCCACCCGAGCCGCGGCCCCCGCCGACCAGTACGTCCTCACCCTCGCCTGCCCCGACAAGCCGGGCATCGTGCACGCCGTGTCGAGCTACCTCTTCATGACCGGCGGCAACATCGAGGACAGCCAGCAGTTCGGCGACCACGACACGGGACTGTTCTTCATGCGCGTCCACTTCTCGGCGGAGGCGCCGGTGAACGTGGAGAAGCTGCGGGCCAGCTTCGCGGCGATCGGTGACTCCTTCCGGATGGACTGGCAGATCAACCGGGCCGACGAGAAGATGCGCGTCGTCCTGATGGTCAGCAGGTTCGGGCACTGCCTGAACGACCTGCTCTTCCGGGCCAGCATCGGGGCGCTGCCGGTGGAGATCGCGGCCGTGGTCTCCAACCACACCGACTTCGCCGAGTTGGTGAGGTCGTACGACATCCCGTTCCACCACGTTCCGGTCACCAAGGACACCAAGGCGCAGGCCGAGGCCCGGATACTGGAGATCGTGCGCGAGGAGAACGTCGAGCTGGTCGTGCTGGCCCGCTACATGCAGGTCCTCTCCGACGACCTCTGCAAGCAGCTCAGCGGCCGCATCATCAACATCCACCACTCCTTCCTGCCGAGCTTCAAGGGCGCGAAGCCGTACCACCAGGCGCACGCGCGGGGTGTGAAGCTGATCGGGGCGACGGCGCACTATGTCACCGCCGACCTCGACGAGGGGCCGATCATCGAGCAGGAGGTCGAGCGGGTGGGGCACGGGGTGACGCCCGAGGGACTGGTCGCGGTCGGGCGGGACGTGGAGTGCCAGGCGCTGGCGCGGGCGGTCAAGTGGCACGCGGAGCGGCGGATCCTGATGAACGGGCGGCGGACGGTCGTCTTCGCGTAGAGGCTCCGCCGGGCGGGGGGCGCCTTGTCGCTCGGGGGTGACTGCGGTTCTGCGTGTGCGTGTGCGGGTGCGTAGAGGCTGGTCGCGCAGTTCCCCGCGCCCCTGAATGGGCTGCGCCCGATTCAGGCTGTCTTCGGGTGCGGGTTGTGTGGGGTTGCTCGCGCAGTTCCCCGCGCCCCTGACGGGGCGCCCCCCTGACGGGGCGCGGCCCGGCTTTCTTCGTCTTCCTTTACATGCGGCTCAGGGCCGCTGCTGCGAACAGGACGTCCTTGATGGCCTCTCGGTCGCCGGACTGGCCCGCGGCCGCTTCCTCCGGGGGGACGTGGCCGGCGGCGAGGCGGCAGAACTCGACGCCGTCCAGGGCCACGTGGGCGACCTCGTGGCCGGCGGAGGCGGCGGCCGCGGGGGAGTCCAGCGGGATGAGCCACTCGCCGCCGCCGGCGCCCTCGATCTCCAGGCGGAGGCTGCGGCCGGGCGTGCCGGCGGGCGGGGACGCCAGCCCGGTCCGGCGGCGCTCGGCCAGGGACAGCGGCAGCATGCGCGCCGCCAGGTCGATCATGCCGTGCAGATGGCGGCCGGAGGGCGGCTCGTACGGGTAGTCCACGGCCTCCGCGATGTCCTCCGCGTGGATCCAGCACTCGAAGGCCCGGTCCAGCATCGCGTCCCGCAGGGGCAGTTCGAAGCCGCCGTACGAGACCGCCAGGCGCCCCGAGGCGTCGGAGCCGTCCCGTCCGCCGTCGCCCGTGAACGACGTCGTGCGGACGATGTCGTGGCTCTGCTGCCGCCAGGGCGCGCGCAGGGCGCGGCCGGGCGGGAAGCGGGACGCCTTCCAGTACGCCTCGGTGCGCCCCGCGGGCGTACGGTCGACCGGCCCGTCGTCCTCGGCGGCCGGCCGGCCGAGCGGGTCGTCCAGCCCGAGCGCCGCCGCGACCAGCCCGTCGACGCTGAGCAGATGCGCGATGACCCCGGCGACGGTCGTCCGCCGGCTCACCGGCCCGGCGCCCTGGAACCAGCGCAGCCGTACGGGCGCGTGCCAGTCGGCGGTGCAGATGTCCTGCAGCAGGGCGTCGAGGCGGGCCGTCTCCGCGTCGTACGGGGCGGCCCAGCGCGGAACGGGGATGCGCGGCGGGCGGCGGCCGAGACAGACGCCCAGCACCTGGGTGCGCAGCGCCGGGTCCAGGTCGAGGCTCTCCGGGGGATGCAGCAGGCCCACGGCCTCCCGCAGCCGCCGGGCCTCGTCCGCGCACGTCCCGCACGTACCCAGGTGCTCCTCGACGGCCAGCGCCTCCTCCGCCGAGCACGCGGCCAGCGCCCAGGCGCCGAGCAGGGCCTTGAGCACGTGGTGCTCCAGCACGAGGACCGCCGGGGGCGCCGCCGGCGGGGTGGGGTCCGGCAGTGGCAGCCCGGTGTCCTCCACGGAGGAGCGCGGCAGCGGTATGCGCGGCGGTCCGACCGGCTCGCTGCCGTCGCCGTCGCGGGGGCCGTCGGGTCCGGACGGTCCGCCGGAGCCGTTCCCCCGGCCGCCGGGCCCCTCGAACGGGGTCGGTCCGCCCGTCACGCCGTGGCCCCGGGTTCGGGCGGGGTGCCGGAGGGGCGGGTGTCGTGGGCGGTGGACAGGAGCTGGAGGCCGAGGCGGAGGCGGCGGCGGGCCTCGTCCTCGGTGACGCCGAGGTCGGCGGCGGTCTGGCGGTAGTCGCGGCGCTGGAAGTACGCCAGCTCCAGGGCGGCCCGCAAGGGGCTGGGCATCGCCTGCACTATGTAGTCGGCGCGGGCGGCGACCGAGGCGTGGTGGACCTTGCGCTCCAGGTCCTCCGCGGTGCCGCCGTCACCCCGGGCGAGCGCGGCGGTCTCGGTGGCGCGCAGCCGCTGCACCGCCAGGCGGTGGGTCAGCGCCGCCACCCAGGAGCGCAGGGGACCGTGCCGGGGGTCGTACGCCTCGGGGTTCTCCCAGAGCTGGAGGAACACCTCGCGGGTGATGCCGTCGGCGCCCCGCTCGTCGCCGAGGACGCGGTGGGCGAGCCCGTGCACGAGGGACGCGAACCGGTCGTACAGCTCACCGAGCGCCGCCGCCTCGCCCCGGGCCAGCCGCTGCTGCATCCTGCGGTCCCAGCGGGGCGGTGCGTCCTGCGTCGCCATACGGCCCCCTCACCCTGCTCGTACCTGCGCCGTTCCTGATGGCCGCCGGACCGCGGGACCGCGGACCCGGTGTCCGCCCGTCCCGTCCCCGGTCCTGTTTCCAGCCTCCGTGCACTGCCGTCCCGAATGTAGTCGGCACCGCTGACCGCGCACGCCCCTTTATGGCAATGTGCGCCCCTCCTGGGGTCGGAGGTGGTATGACCGCCGGCGCAAGCCGTTTCCATGCCGCCCACGTGGGCGGCAGCCCACTCTTCGTATGCTTGTACGACTGCCTGTGTGACTCCATGTGACTGGTGTACGGCCGGATCTGCCTGACTTCGACCGATGGATGTCCGATCCGCATCCATTCACGAGCAATAGTCGATCGCATGTGACCGTACTCGACAGAAATCGCACCGGAAAGGCCCCTGAATTGGCTCGCTTACCCCGCGCTTTCGGCGGGCGGGGGGTGTTTCATGGAGCGACGGCGGGGCAGCCGCGCAGCAGGAAGCGGTGCAGTGGCTTCCGGTTCGGCGACTGAGAGGCATCGCGGTGACGTTTCAGGTGACCGACGGCGATCAGGACGGGCAAGGCGTACCGGGCGACGACGTACGGGGTGAAGGCGTACGGAGCGAGTGGGCCGTCCTGCACGTGTCCGGTGAGATGGACCTGCTCACCTCGCCCCAGTTGCGCCAGCGCGTGCACGAGGCGGTGGCCGACGGCCGCCGCAGCCTCGTCCTCGACCTCACCGACGTCGTCTTCTGCGACTCCAGCGGTGTCGGGGTCCTCGTCGCCACCCGCCGGCTCATGCGGTCGTGCCGGGGACGGCTGCGGCTGATCCTGCCCGCCGACGGCCACGCGGGCGGCGGCCCGTCCGAGGGCGCGCACGTCAACCGCGTCCTCGCCGCCCTCGGCGTCCGCCGCCTCTTCGACGTCCACCCGGACGTCGCCTCGGCGGTCGCCCCGGAGCCCGACGACGAGGCCGGCCCGCTGTCGGCCTGACCTCCCGCATCCTCCCGAGGAGCGGCACGCGCGCAGGAGGCGTTCGCACACGTGGTGTCCCGGCGGCCACACAGATGTCCCGGAATTCCCGCAGTCTTGGTACAAGCGACGCTTTCCCGCACCGTCAGGGCCTCTGACGTCGTACGCTCCGTCCGAGAAGCACCCCACTTGACGTAAGGCGGGCCCGAGGAAACATGGTCAGCAGCGAGTACGAGCGCAGGATCGCCGCCCGGTTCGCCACCTTCGACCAGGACGGCAACGGCTGGATCGACCGCGAGGACTTCAGCGCGGCGAGCAAGGCGGTTCTCAACGAGTTCGGCACCACCGCCCGTTCGGACAAGGGCCAGGCCCTGTACGGCGGCGCCGAGGCCTTCTGGCAGGGCATGGCCGGCATAGCGGACCGGGACGGCGACCAGCGCATCACCCGGGACGAGTTCGTGAACGGCGCGGTGAAGCGGCTGCGGGACAACCCCGACCGCTTCGCCGAGATCGCCCGCCCCTTCCTGCACGCGGCCCTGGCCGTCGCGGACGCCGACGGGGACGGCAGGGCGACGGTCGAGGAGGCCGCCCGCGTCCTCAAGGCCCTCGGCGCCCCGGAGGAGGTGGCCGCCGCGGCCGCCGCCACGCTCGACACCGACGCCGACGGCAAGGTGGACGAGGTGGAGGTCGTGAACGCGTTCGCCCGCTACTTCACCGTCCCCGAGTAACGCTCCCGCAGCTTGTACTTGAGGACCTTCCGCAGGGTCTCGTTGCGCGGAAGGGTGTCCACCACCTCCACCTGCTCCGGCAGCTTGTGGACCGACAGCCCTTCCGCGCGCAGGTACGCCACCACCGCCTCCAGCGTCAGCGGCTCGGCCGACGGCGGCTGTTCCAGCACCGCGCAGACCCGTTCGCCGCGTTCGGCGTCCGGGAGTCCGATCACCGCCACGTCCCGGACCGCCGGGTGGCCGTGCAGCAGGTCCTCGATCTCCTTGGCCGAGATGTTCTCGCCCTTGCGGATGATGACGTCCTTCGCACGGCCCGTCAGCACCAGATGGCCGCTGCCGGTGAGGTGCCCGAGGTCGCCCGTCACGAAGAACCCGTCCGCGTCGAAGGCCGCCGCCGACTGCGCCGGGTCCAGATAGCCCCGGCAGACCGCCTCCCCCCGCAACCGCACCTCCCCGTCCGCCGCGATCCGGATCTCCATCCCGGCCGGGGGCCGTCCCTCCGTCGTCGCCAGGTTCTCCGCCGAGTCGTCCGGCGCCCCCATCGTGATCATCGGCACCTCGGTCATGCCGTACCCGTGGGTGAGCTGCACGCCCATCTCCCGGACGACCGCGTGGTAGACCTCGGGCGGCTTCGGCGCCCCGCCGCCCGCGAGCAGCCGCAGGGTGGGCACGACGGGCACGCCCGGCTGCTTGCGCTGCTCGGCCAGGAACATCGAGTAGAACGCCGTCGAGCCGCCCGCCACGGTCACCCCGTGCTTGCGGTAGCCCTCCAGCGCGTCCGGCAGCGCGAAGTGCTCGAACAGCACCGCCGGGAAGCCGTACAGCAGCAGCATCACCAGGTAGTCCGGGCCGCCTATGTGCGCGTACGGGAAGGCGACCGAGCCGACGTCGTCCCGGGTGAGGCGCAGCGCATGGGCGAGGCAGGAGCCGCCCGCGATCAGTGAACGGTCCGTGTGCAGGACGCCCTTGGGGTCGGAGGTGGTGCCCGAGGTCCAGTAGATCCAGCGGACGGTGGTGCCGTCGGCCGGCGGGGCGGGGAGCGCCGAGGGGTCGCCCTCCGGGAGCCGGTCGTACGCCTCGAAGACGCCGCGCGCCCCCAGCCGCCGGGCCATCTCCGTGTGGTCGAAGCCCCGCCACTCGCCCGGCACCGCGAAGAACTCCGCCTTCGACTCCCGCAGCGCGAAGCCGACCTCGCGGTCGCGGTAGAAGGGGATGACCGGGGACTGGACGGCGCCGAGGCGTGCCAGGGCCAGGGAGAGCAGGACCGTCTCGATCCGGGTGGGCAGCTGCCAGGCGACGACGGTGCCCGGGCGTACGCCCCTGTCGTACAGCCCGGCCGCCACCCGCTCGGCGCGGGCGCGCAGTTCGCCGAAGCTCAGGGTGCGGTCGTCCTGGAGCAGGACGGGCCGGTCGGGGGTGAGGCCGGCGCGGCGGTCGAGGAGTTCCCACAGGGTGCGGGACGTGCCGAGTGCGTGGGCGGTGTCATTCACAGCGCGGGCCCCCTGCCGAGAGAAGCTGACGAACTGTCAGATCGTGGCCAGAGCGTAGGCCGGGGCGCCTTGTCGGTCCAGGGGTGTGCCACTAACCTGCTCCACAGGATCTGACGGTCCATCAGATAACTGAGTGGGGGATCCATGACCGAACTGCCCCGCATCATCAGCGTCGACGACCATGTGATCGAGCCCGCGCACCTCTTCGACACCTGGCTGCCGGAGAAGTACCGCGACCGGGGTCCGAAGCCCCTCACCGCCGGGATCGGCGAGCTGGCGTACGTCGCCGGCAAGTACCAGATCACCATGGACCCGGAGGGGCAGCCGACGGACTGGTGGATCTACGAGGACCTGAAGTTCCCGTACAAGCGGAACATCGCGGCCGTCGGCTTCGACCGGGACGAGATGACCCTGGAGGGCATCACCCGCGAGGAGATGCGGCGCGGCTGCTGGGACCCGAAGGCCCGGCTGGCGGACATGGACCTCAACCACGTCGAGGCATCCCTCTGCTTCCCGACCTTCCCGCGCTTCTGCGGCCAGACCTTCGCCGAGGCGCACGACAAGGAGGTCGCCCTCGCCTGCGTGCGCGCCTACAACGACTGGATGGTCGAGGAGTGGTGCGGTGACAGCGGCGGCCGGCTCATCCCGCTCTGCCTGATCCCCCTGTGGGACGTCGGCCTCGCGGTCGAGGAGATCCGGCGGAACGCCGCCCGGGGCGTCCGGGCCGTCACCTTCTCCGAGATCCCCACCTACCTCGGCCTGCCCTCCATCCACTCCGGCTACTGGGACCCCTTCTTCGCGGCCTGCCAGGAGACCGGCACGGTCGTCAACATGCACATCGGCTCCAGCTCCCAGATGCCGGCCGCCTCACCCGACGCACCCCCCGCCGTCCAGGCCTCGCTCTCCTTCAACAACGCGATGGCCTCGATGATGGACTTCCTCTTCAGCGGGGTCCTGGTGAAGTTCCCGACCCTCAAACTCGCCTACAGCGAGGGGCAGATGGGCTGGATCCCCTACGCCCTGGAACGCGCCGACGACGTCTGGGAGGAACACCGCGCCTGGGGCGGCGTACGCGACCTGATCCCCGAGCCGCCGTCGACGTACTACTACCGGCAGATGTTCTGCTGCTTCTTCCGCGACAAGCACGGGGTCGCCTCGCTGGACGTCGTGGGACGGGACAACGCCACCTTCGAGACCGACTACCCGCACGTCGACTCGACCTTCCCGCACACCAAGGAGGTCGCCCTCGACCATGTGAAGGGCCTCGACGACGAGACCGTCTACAAGCTCATGCGCGGCAACGCGATCCGCATGCTCGGCCTCGACTTCGACCGCGGCCTGGGTACATAGGGGCTCGGGCCGTGGATCTCGCGTACAGCCCGGCGGAGGAGGAGTTCCGGGCACGGCTGCGGGAGTGGCTGGCCAAGACGCTCCCCGCGCTGCCGCCGAAGCCGTCCCCCGACGACTGGCCCGGGCGGCGCGCCTACGACCTCGGCTGGCAGCGGACCCTGTACGACGCCGGGTACGCCGACGTCCACTGGGACGCCTCGCCGACCACGCGGCTGATCTTCCTGGAGGAGACGGAGAAGGCGGGCGCCCCGTACGTGGGCGCGGGGTTCGTCGGGCTGCTGCACGCCGGGCCCACCATCGCCGCCGAGGGGACGGCCGGGCAGCGGGCGCGCTGGCTGCCGCCGATCCTGCGCGGCGAGGAGGTCTGGTGCCAGGGGTTCAGCGAACCGGACGCCGGGTCCGACCTCGCGGCCCTGCGCACCCGCGCGCACCGGGACGGCGACCACTACGTGGTGAGCGGGTCGAAGATCTGGACCTCGCACGCCGAAGTCGCCGACTGGTGCGAACTGTTGGTGCGCACGGACCCCGGGGCGCCGAAGCACCGGGGCATCACCTGGCTGGCGATGCCCATGGACGCGCCCGGGGTGACCGTACGGCCGCTGCGCACCCTCGCCGGCTCCACCGAGTTCGCCGAGGTCTTCCTCGACGAGGTACGGGTGCCGGTCGCCAACCGGGTGGGCGAGGAGAACGACGGGTGGCGCGTGACGATGGTGACGCTGTCGTTCGAGCGCGGAACGGCCTTCGTCGGCGAAGTGGTCGCCTGCCGGAGGGTGTTGGGGGAGATCGCGCGGGAGGCGCGGGAGAACGGACGCTGGGACGACTGCTCGGTGCGGCGGCGGCTGGGACGGCTGAACGCGGAGTTCCGGGCCCTGTGGCGGCTCACGCAGTGGAACGTGAGCGCGGCGGAGGCGTCCGGAGGGGTGCCGGGGGTGGGCGGGTCGGTCTTCAAACTCAGGTACTCGCGCGCGCGGCAGGAGCTGTTCGACGCGGCGGGGGAGGTGCTGGGGGCGGGGGCCGTCGACCTCGGGCGGCCGTGGGTCCTCGACCGGCTCGGCTCGCTGTCGTACACCATCGCCGCGGGGACCTCCGAGATCCAGCGGAACATCGTGGGCGAACGGATCCTGGGGCTGCCCAAGGGATGACGGGCGCATGCGGTCTCGTACTCGGTGTCGTACTCGGTCTCGTACTCGGTGTCGATGAGGGGCGGTCGGCTGTGCGGTTTCGGCTCACGGAGGATCAACGGGCGTTGCGCGACGGCGTTCGGGAGCTGCTGGCGCGGCGGTTCGGACAGGAGGCGCTCCGGGCGGCCGTCGAGCGGCCCGGGCTGGACCGGGGGCTCTGGCGGGAGCTGGGGGCGGCCGGGTTCTTCGCGTTGCGGCTGCCGGAGGCGGAGGGCGGGGTCGGTCTGGGGCTGCCGGAGGCCGTGTTGGTGTTCGAGGAGGCGGGGCGGGCCCTGTTGCCGGGGCCCCTCGTGGCCACGCACCTCGCGGCGGGCACGGTGCCGGGGGCGGCGACCGGGGAGGCCGTGGTGACCGCCGTCGGGGGCGGAGGACTGGTGGAGTGGCTGGCGGAGGCGGACGCCGTCGTGGACACGGCGGGGCGCGTGCGGGGAGCCGGAGATGCGCGGGAGACCGCGGCGCGCCGGGAGGCCGAGGGCCCGCGGGAGGCCGGAGTGCTTCGGGCGGCCGGGGGTCTTCACGGGGCCGGGGAGGTGCGGGAGGCCGTGGAGGTGCGGTCGGTCGATCCGTTGACGCCGCTGCACCGGGTGCCGGGGGGCGGTTCGGCCCCCCGCCCCGATGATCTGTTCGTCCTGCTCACCGCCGCCGAGCAGGTGGGGACGGCGGTCCGGGCCTGCGAGGCCGCCGTGCAACACGCCCGGACGCGGGAGCAGTTCGGGCGGCCGGTCGGGGCGTTCCAGGCGGTCAAGCATCTCTGCGCCGAACTGCTGGTGCGGGTGGAGGTGGCGCGGACGGCGGTGTACGCGGCGGCCGTGACCGCCGATCCGGTGGACGTCGCGGTGGCCCGGCTGCTGGCCGACGAGGCCGCGGTGCGCGGTGCGCGCGACTGTCTCCAGGTGCACGGCGGCATGGGGTTCACCTGGGAGGCCGACGTACACCTGTGTCTGAAGCGGGCATGGGTACGGGCGGAACGTGGTGGATTGATCACGGAGAGTGAGGAGTTGTTGGCGAAGGAACTGCTGAGCGAGGCGGTGTAACCGCGCTGACCAGGCACGGAGCGGAAAGGTGTGGCACCGTAATCCGCGAATGTCGCGGAACGTGGCATACCGGAATTACCGAGCGTTGATACCGGGTTGTGTCCTAGGTGTGACTTGTCACGGCCTGGAGTCGGAGTCCCGCTCCGGTACCTTCTGGTGGATGCGAGTGGTTCCGAGGTCGAGCCGAGCCGGTGTTGCCCCTGTGGCGGCCCCGGATCCGGCGGTGCGCGGTACCCGTGAAGTGGGCCGCAGTCTCGCGGCCCCGGTCTGTTCGACTCCCCGCGACGAGCGTCGCACAGTATGCCGTACGCGTACTCCTTCGCGCTGGAATATGCCCGAAGCGCTTGTTGGGGTGACTGTACGTCAACCATGCTGTCCTGTAAGGGGATCACGTTCCGTGATCCCGGTGTCGACGGTGTCGATGACGGTGGCGTCGGCCAGGCAGCAGATGACCACGATCGTGGCCCCTGAGGGGCGTGCGGCGATGTGTCCGCCGGTTCGGATGGTGTGAGCGGTGCAGGTGCTTCAAGTGCAGCTGGAGATCCGGCCCGACCCCGCAGAGGTGGGTCGTGCACGGAGATGGGCCCGTTCACGGCTCGCCGGGTCCGGGATAGGGGACGACGAGCCGCTCGCCGAGACGCTGATCCTCCTCGTCTCCGAGCTGGTCACCAACGCGGTGGTGCACACCGGCCGTCCGGCCGTGCTGCGGCTGCTGCTGTCCGGTCTGCGTGACGGCGCGGTCGGCAAGGTCCGCCTGGAGGTCGCCGACACCAGCGCGTGTCCGCCGGCCCCGCGGTGCGCCGACGGCGACGAGACGGGCGGACGCGGCCTCGCCCTCGTCGAGGTCCTCGCGGACCGCTGGGGCTGGTCCTACGAGGGTGTCGGCAAACGCATCTGGTGCGAGCTGGACCGGGTGGTGCCGGGGGTCGCCGGGGCGGTCGGCTTCTCGGGTGCGTCGGGTGCGTCGGGTGCGTCGGGTGGTGCGCCGGCGGTGGGCGGTGGCGTCCTGGCGCCGGCGGTCTATCCGGCGTGCGGTGCGGTGACCGGGGTCGCGGCGGTGACCCGGGAGAGCCGGGCGCGCGAGGGAATGGCGTACGAGGCGGTCTAGGGCGTGTTGCGAAAGTCGCGCCTGCCTCGCGACGCCATGCACGCACTCTCGCCGCACCGGGCGAAAGCCCAAGTACATCCAGTACGAGGGCTTCCGCCCGGCACGCCGAGAGCACGCACCTGACGCCGCGAGGCCCGCCCTTCGGGCGAACGACGGGACTTTCGCAACACGCCCTAGGCCGGGGTCGGTCGGCCACTCCTGGCTGCCTGGCCGCACACCTCTGACGCCGGGGCGGGCCCGGGTCCTCAGGGGCGCGGGAAACCGCGCGAGCAACCACGACGCACCCGCACCCGCACCCGCACAGCACCCCCGACTCGGCACACCCATCCACTCGCCCGTCCGCTCGTCCGCTCGTCCGCCCGCCCGCCCACCCACCCACCCACCCGTCCGCCCGCCCGCGATCGTGCCCAAGGTCCTGGGTCTGGGTGCGGAGCGGGCCCGCCGAAGCCGGATGGCGGCGCGCGGTGCCGTGCTCGGGGCGGGCAGCGGCGCGCCGCCAGCCGGCTCAGGGGCCTGGAGGTCCCGGGTTCCGGGCCTCGGTCCCGGTCTCCGGGCGCGGTGCGCGGTGTGCCCACAGGGCTACAGGATGGCGATCGGTGCCACCGGCGTACCCGTGGCGCCGACGAAGGGCTCGGGCATCGCCGAGAGCAGGAACGCGTACCGCTCAGCTTGTCCACAGGCTGTGGACAACTCTTCCAGATTCCAGTTCTGCCCCTGCGGCATGCCCATCTCCACCAGGTCGAGCGCGTGCACCGGCAGCCACAGATCCTCGATCTCGGGCGGGAAGATCTCGAACGTCAGCGTGTCGTTGGCGACGGCGGCGACATCACGCGCGTGGAACCACTCCGGAGTACGCAGGGAGAGCCCCGGTGAGGGGAACGCGTACGCGTGCTTGTCGCCGCCGAGGTAGGCCCGGATCTGCCCGGTGCGGACCAGCACGATGTCCCCCGCGCGGACCCGGGTGCCCGCCAACTCCTCGGCGGCGTCCAGGTCTTCGGGGGTGACCGCGTGGTTGCCGGGCAGCCGGTCGTCGCCCAGGCCGAGGGCGCGCGGGACGTCCAGGAGCACCCCGCGCGAGACGATGTGCCGGGCCTTGTCGATGCCGGCGAAGGCCGCGCCGCCGTGCGGGGTGATGGTGTCCGCCGGGCGGCCGTTGTAGATCCGGCCCGAGTGCGAGACATGGGTGAGCGCGTCCCAGTGCGTCGCCGCCTGGAGCCCCATGGTCACGGCGTCGTCGCTGCAGGCGACCGTGCCCGGCCCGAAGATCTCCTGGTTGATCTGCACCATCGCGTGCAGCGGGTTCACGCGGCCCGGCATCATCCCCGTCTGCACCCCGTCCTGCTGGAGGGGCAGTGCGAGCGGCACCCGGCGCCCGGAACGGACCGAGGCGGCGGCCGCCCGGACCACCTCGTCGGTGATCAGGTTGAGAGTGCCGATCTCGTCGTCCACCCCCCAACGCCCCCAGTTGTTCACGCGCTTGGCGATGTCGTGGAACTCCACGGGCAATGACATCGGCCCTCCCCGGGGCTTGTGTGGGTGTGTCCGGCGGGCCGTAGAATCGCCGTACGAGCAGATCTGACGGCACGTCAGGTAATGGTGCGTCAGGTAACGGTCCGTCAGGAACCGCGATGAGGGGAAGGGGCCGGGGTGGGAAACTTCTTGGCAGGCAAGGTCGTCGCCGTCACCGGAGCGGGGCGGGGGATCGGCCGGGCGGTCGCCCTCGGCGCCGCCGCCGAGGGCGCGCGGGTCGTCGTCAACGACTACGGCGTCTCCGTCGACGGCTCCGAACCCACCAGCTCCGTCGCCGAGACGGTCGTCAAGGAGATCGAGGCGGCAGGCGGCGAGGCCGTCGCCGTCGCCGACGACATCTCCACGATGGCCGGCGGACAACGCCTCGTGGACACGGCGGTGCGGACGTACGGGCGTATCGACGGCGTCGTCTGCGTCGCCGGGATCCTGCGCGAGCGGATGCTGTTCAACATGGCCGAGGACGAGTGGGACCCGGTGATCGCCACCCATCTGAAGGGCACGTTCACGGTGTTCCGGGCCGCGTCCGCCGTCATGCGCAAGCAACGGTCCGGCACCCTCGTCGGGTTCACGAGCGGCAACCACCAGGGGTCCGTGTCGCAGGCCAACTACAGCGCGGCCAAGGGCGGGATCATCTCCCTGGTCCGCAGCGCGGCCCTGGGCCTGCACCGGTACGGGGTGACCGCCAACGCGGTGGCGCCGGTGGCGCGTACGCGGATGTCCGCGGGTGTGCCGACGGAACTGACCGAGATCGGTGAGCCCGAGGACGTGGCCGCGTTCGTGGTGTACCTGCTGTCGGACCGGGCCCGGGAGGAACGGATCACCGGACAGGTCTACACGGTCGCCGGGCCGAAGATCGCGGTGTGGGCACAGCCGCGGGAGCTGCGCTCGGCGTACGCGGAGCAGGGATGGACCCCCGAACGGATCGCCGAGGTGCTGCCGGGGACGGTGGGCACGGACCCGATGCCGCTGCTGGAGCGGGTGGAGGCGATGGCCCGGGCGGCCGCTGCCGGGGAGCGGCCGAACGCCTGAGAGGCGCCTGAGGGGCGGGGCCCTTGGTGTTCGGCCCCTCTCACCGCAGTCGGCGAACGGGAGGTGGCATGGACTTCGGGTTCAGTGACGAGGACGAGGCGTTCCGGGCGGAGGTGCGGGCCTGGCTGGCGGCGCACGCCGGAGCGGGCGAGGACCGGCGGGCCTGGGAACGGACGCTGGGCGCCGCCGGGTGGATCGGGCTCGGCTGGAGCGAGGGCGGCTTCGGGAACCGGACGGCCACGCTCGTCCAACAGGTGGTGTGGGCCGAGGAGTACGCGCGGGCCGACGCGCCCGCCCGGTCCGGGCACATCGGGGAGAAGCTGCTCGCGCCGACGCTGATCGCGTTCGGCAGCGAGGAGCAGAAGCGGCGGTTCCTGCCGCCGGTCGCGCGCGGCGAGGAACTCTGGTGCCAGGGATACAGCGAACCGGGCGCCGGATCGGATCTCGCCGGGGTGCGGACCAGGGCGGAGCGCGCGGACGACGGGGCGTACCGGATCACCGGGCAGAAGATCTGGACCTCGCTCGCCCACGAGGCCGACTGGTGCTTCGTGCTGGCCCGTACCGAGCCCGGCTCCGAGCGCCACCACGGGCTGTCGCTGCTGCTCGTGCCCATGGACCAGCCGGGCCGGATCGAGGTGCGGCCCATCCGGCAGATGACCGGGACGAGCGAGTTCAACGAGGTGTTCTTCGACGGGGCGCACGCCCGCGCGGAACACGTCGTCGGGGGCGAGGGGAACGGCTGGCGGGTCGCCATGGGCCTCCTCGGCTTCGAGCGCGGGGTGTCCACCCTCGCCCAGCAGATCGGCTTCGAGCGGGAGCTGGGTGATGTCGTACGGGCCGCCGTGGCGAGCGGGGCGGCGGACGATCCGGTCGTGCGTGACCGGCTGGTGCGGCAGTGGGCCGAGTTGCGGGTGATGCGGTGGAACGCCCTGCGCACGCTCGGCGGCGCGGAGGGCGGCGCGGAGCCGGGCGCGCCGAGTGTGGCCAAGCTGCTGTGGGGGCGGTGGCACCAGCGCCTCGGCGAGCTGGCGATGGAGGTGCGGGGCGCGGGGGCGGTCCTGGGGCCGCGGGACTGGTCGGCGCCGGAGCCGTACGCCCTGGACCCCTTCCAGTACCTGTTCCTGTTCAGCCGGGCCGACACCGTCTACGGCGGTTCGGACGAGGTGCAGCGCACGATCATCGCCGAGCGGGTGCTCGGTCTGCCGAGGGAGCCGAGAGGCCGAGCTGAGGGGTGAGGGCCATGCGCGGAGTGGTGTTCGACGGGAAGCGGGCCGAGGTCGTCGACGATCTGGCCGTGCGGGATCCGGGGCCCGGGGAGGTGCTGGTGGCCGTCTCGGCCGCCGGGCTCTGCCACAGCGATCTGTCGGTGGTGGACGGGACGATCCCGTTCCCGGTCCCGGTGGTGCTGGGGCACGAGGGGGCGGGGGTCGTCGAGGCGGTGGGGGCGGGCGTCCGGCACGTCCGGCCCGGGGACCACGTGGCCCTGTCCACCCTCGCCAACTGCGGGGCCTGCGCCGACTGCGACCGGGGGCGGCCCACCATGTGCCGCAGCGCGATCGGACGGCCCACCCGGCCGTTCTCGCGCGCCGGGCGCGACGTGTTCCAGTTCGCCGCGAACTCCGCCTTCGCCGAGCGGACCGTGGTCAAGGCCGTGCAGGCCGTGCGGATACCGGACGACATCCCGCTCACCTCCGCCGCGCTGATCGGCTGCGGAGTGCTGACCGGTGTCGGCGCGGTGCTCAACCGGGCCCGCGTCGACCGCGGGGACGCCGTCGTCGTCATCGGCGTCGGGGGCATCGGGCTCAACGTCGTCCAGGGCGCGCGGATCGCGGGGGCGACCCGGATCGTCGCCGTGGACGCCAACCCGGAGAAGGAGGCGGCGGCGCGGCTGTTCGGGGCCACGCACTTCCTGACCTCCACGGCCGGCGTGCGGGACATCCTCCCCACGGGCGCGGACCACGCCTTCGAGTGCGTCGGCCGCGTGCAGCTCGTCCGCCAGGCGATCGACCTGCTGGACCGGCACGGCCAGGCCGTCCTGCTCGGCGTGCCGGCCGCGACCGCCGAGGCGTCCTTCCTCGTCTCCTCCCTCTACCTGGACAAGTCGATCCTCGGCTGCCGGTACGGCTCCTCCCGCCCGCAACGGGACATCGCGCTCTACGCCGACCTCTACCGCGAGGGTCGCCTGCTCCTGGACGAACTGGTCACGGCCACCTACCCGGTGGAGGAGTTCGCGAAGGCGGCGCAGGACGCGGAGGAGGGGCGGGTGGCGCGGGCGGTGCTCACCTTCTAGGCCACGGGTTCGTGGGCCCCTGGTGGGGCAACCGTTTCGGCCGGGGAACACTCCCTACGGACGGGGAGGGGGGCCGGTGATGACGCGCATGGCGGCGGCGGGGGTGACAGGGGAGGGCGCGGTCCGCGAGGGGGCCGCGCCGTCGGCGGTGTCCATGGCCGTACTGGGGGTGGAGGGCGCGCTGCTGGGCGCTGTGCTGTTCGTCCTGGGGGTCGGCGCGCTGCCGGGTCCCGGGGCCGGTACGGCGTTCGCCGTCGCCCCGCTGCTGCTCGTGCTCGTCCTGTTCGCCGCGACCGTGCTGACCGTTGCGTACGTGCTCCCGGCCGTCCTGCTCGCCCACTGGACCGCACGGCAGCTGACCGGCCGTATCGCCTGGTGGTGGATTCCGCCCGCCTGCACGCTGTGGGTGCTCCCCGCCCTGGCCGTGCCGTCGTGGCAGCTCACCGGCTTCGTCCTCTACGCGGCGGTCCTGCCCCCGGCCCTGACCACCCACCACACCGTCGTACGCGCCGAGGAGGGCCGCCCCGTCCAGCCCTGCGCGGCGATCCTCGGATGGGGGACGCTGGTCGTGCTGGGGGTGGCGGCCGTCGGCGCGATGCTGTTCGTCAGGTCCTGAGCTGCCCGAAGCGTCCCCGGTGGAACAGTAGCGGCGGCGTCCCGTCGTCCGTGTCCAGCGCCTCCACCCGGCCCACCACGATCAGATGGTCGCCGCCGGTGTGCACGGCGTGGATCACGCAGTCGATCCAGGCGGCGGCGCCGGCGAGGCGAGGTGAGCCCGTGACGGGGGCCGGGGTGTGGGCGACACCGGCGAACTTGTCCGCCCCGCTGACCGCGAACCGTCGGCACAACTCGCCCTGGTCCGCGCCGAGTACGTTCACGCAGAAGACGCCCGCGCGGGCGATGCGGGGCCAGGTCGTCGACGTACGGCCGACCATGAACGCCACCAGCGGCGGATCGAGCGAGAGGGACGAGAACGACTGGCAGGCGAAGCCCGCGGGGGGCTCGGCGAGGGCCCGGGCACCGTCTTGCGCCGACGGCCCGGGGGCCGGGGCGGTGATCACCGTGACGCCCGTCGCGAAGGCGCCCAGGACGCGGCGGAACTGCGTCTGGTCGACCGGTGCGCGCTCGTTCTCGCCCACGCAGCGCAGCTCGGGGCGCGGCAGCGCCTCGACGACCGGTTCCGGACGCGTCGTCCCGCCCCTGCTGTCCGCCGGGTCCGCCCTCAGGTAGCGGACGGCGGCGGCCGCCATTCCCGCATGTCCCATCACTCCCTCATTGAAACTGACGGTCCGTCAGAAGTGAAGGGGGGTTGGGTAAAGTCCCGCACCGGTTCCTCGGTGGCGGTTCCTCCGGAGGTGTTCCTCCGTGGCGGTGGCGTGGCGGGGTGTGGCGGGGGCTCAGCGGCCCTCGTAGCGCGGCGTCCGTCGCTCCACGAAGCTCTTCACGCCCTCCCGGGCGTCGGCCGACGTCATGTTGATCTCCTGTGCGGCGGCCTCGGCGGCGAAGGCGGTGGCGCGGTCGGCGTCGAGGGAGATGTTGACCAGGTGTTTGGTCAGCGCCAGGGCGCGGGTCGGGCCTGCGGCGAGGCGTTCGGCCCACTCGCGGGCCGTCTTCTCCAGGTCCGCCGCGGGCACGACGCGGTTGACGAGACCGAGGCGTTCCGCGTCGGCGGCGGACAGGGCGTCCCCGAAGAACATCAGCTCCTTCGCCCGGTGCAGCCCGACGAGCCGGGGCAGCAGATACGCGCCGCCCCCGTCGGGAACCAGGCCGCGCCGCACGAACACCTCGATGAAGCGGGCCTCCTCGGCCGCCAGCACCAGGTCGCAGGCGAGGGCGAGATGCGCCCCGAGGCCGGCCGCGGTGCCGTTCACCGCCGCGATCACCGGCTTCTCGCAGTCGAGGACCGCCGCGACGAGGCGCTGTGCGCCGAGCCGGATGGTGCGCGCCACGTCACCGGCCACCCGTTCCCCGCCGGCCGACGCGCCACGCAGGTCCGCCCCCGTGCAGAAGCCCCGGCCCGTCGCGGTGACGACGACCGCGCGCACGGCGGGGTCGGCGGAGGCGTCGGAGAGGAGCCGGATGAGGTGGTCGCGCTGGTCGGGAGTGAGGGCGTTCATCGCCTCGGGGCGGTTGAGAGTGATCCACGAGACGGCGTTGTCAGTGGCGTGCAGTATCAATGAGTCACGGGATTTTTCGGGATGTTCCTGGGGGGAAGCGGACATGTGGGTGCTCCTGTTCCTACGCAGAGTGGCGGCAGATGTGGGTGGCCGGACTGTCGCAGCTGTCGCGGCTGTCGTGGCTGTCCTGGCCGTTCCGGCCCGCCCGGGTGTGCTCCCGCGCCGGCGCTCAGCGGCACACCGCCAGCGCGTCGAGCGCCACGGCCCCCTGTCCCCTCGGCAGCACCATCAGCGGGTTGATGTCCAGCTCCGCTATCTCGTCCCCGAGTTCCAGCGCCATGCGCTGCACGCGGAGCACGACCTCCACGAGGGCGTCCACGTCGGCCGGGGGAGCCCCGCGCACCCCGTCCAGCAGAGCCCGCCCGCGCAGTTCGGCGAGCATGGCGTGCGCCTGGTCCTCGGCGAAGGGGGGCACGCGTACGGCGGAGTCGCGCAGGACCTCCACGAGGACACCGCCGAGACCGACCGTGACGGTGGGCCCGAAGAGGTCGTCGTGGGTGACGCCCACGACCATCTCCACACCCCGCTCGACCATCTGGCACACCAGCACCCCGTCGAGGGAGACGTCCTCGTAGCGGGCGATGTCGGTCAGCTCGCGATAGGCGTCCCGGATCTGGCTCGCGGAGGTCAGCCCGACCTTCACCAGGCCGAGTTCCGTCTTGTGGGCGATGCGGGCGCCGGACGCCTTCATCACCACCGGGTAGCCCACGAGGCTCGCCGCGCGTACGGCCGCCGCCGCGCTGGTCACCAACTGCTCGCGCGGCACGCGTATCCCGTACGCGCGCAGCAGCTGCTTGGCCGCGTGCTCGCTCAGCTGCTGCCCCGGCCGCATCAGCGCCTTCGCCTTGCGGAAGGAGGGGGAGGGGGAGCGCGGGGCCTCGTCGAAGGGGGAGCGGTAGGCGCCGGTGAAGCGGGAGTGGTCGAGATGGGCGCGGACGGCCGTGATGCAGTTCGCGAAGGTGCGGAAGGTCGCCACCCGGGACGAGCCGAGCAGCGTCTCGCGGTACGCGGCCTCGGTGCCCACCGGCGACCCCCACACCACGCACACCAGCTTGTCCGTCCGCTCGGCGGCGGCCACCAGGTCCTGGGCCAGCTTGTCGCTCATCGGCGGGAAGGGGCCCGTGATGGGACAGATCAGCACGCCCACCGCGGGGTCGTCGAGGATCGCGTCGAGGATGCGGGGCCCGCGCCAGTCGCCCACGGGGTGGCCGCCGTTGTCGACGGGGTTGGCCACGCTCAGATAGTCCGGGATCCACTGGTGCAGTTCGGCCTGCTTGGCGGCGGAGAGGGTGGGGAGGGGGAGTCCGGCCTCGGTGGCCAGGTCGGCGAAGTGGGCGCCCGTGCCGCCCGAGATCGAATAGACGACGACACCCTCGGGCCGGGGTTCGGCCGCTCCGGTGGCGCGCGGGCGCCGGGCCCGCGCCAGGAGGGTGGCCGTGTCCTGCAGTTCGTCGAGACCGTCGACGCGGATCACGCCGTACTGCCGCATCGCCGCGTCGACCACCGCGTCCGCGCCGGTCAGCTTGCCGGTGTGGGAGGCGGCGGTGCGGGCGCCGGTCTCCGTGCGGCCGACCTTGACGGCGACGACGGGCACACCGCGCCGGGCGGCCCGGTCGGCGGCGAGCAGGAAGGCGCGGCCGTCCTTGAGGCCCTCGACATAGGCGGCGATGGCGCCGACCTCGGGGCGCTCGGCGAAGTAGGAGATGAAGTCGGCGGTCTCCAGATCGGCCTCGTTGCCGGTGGGGGCCCAGTGGGAGAGGCGGATGCCGAGTTCCTGGAGGGAGAAGACGGGGCGGCCCTGGTGGCCGGACTGGGTGATCAGGGCGATCGCGGGGCCGTCGAGGTCGTCCCGGAAGCGCTCGAAGGCGTTGAGGTTGGTGTTGGGGCCGAGCAGCCGCAGACCGCCGGCGCGGGCCACGGCCGCGGCCAGCCGCTCCTGCGCGGCGGCGCCCTCCGCGCCGGTCTCGGCGAAACCGGAGGCGAAGGCGACGGCGAACTTCACCTTGGCCTCGGCCAGTTCGCCGATCACGGGGAGGGGGTCGGAGAGGAGCAGTGCGGCGAGGTCGACCTGTTCGGGAAGGTCGGCGACGGAGGGGACGCAGGGGATGCCGAAGACCGACTCCCGCGTGGGGTGCACGGGGTGCAGCCGGGCGCCGACGCGTTCGGACCAGGCGAGCAGCTGCCGGGTGATCCCGGTGTTCGGTCGCCCTTCGGTGTCCGAGGCGCCGACGACGGCCACGGACTCCGGGCGGAACAGCCGGTCGAGATCGGGGACGTCGGCGTACAGCGGACGCCCGCTGACGTCCAGGTCGCCGGCCTCGGCGGGCCTGCCGTGCACGACCTGCGCGGGGTGCTCCCCGCACGCGATGGCCCGGGCCCGGCGGGAGTCGGTGGTGAGGGTGCCGTGGGTTGATCCAAGCATCGGTCCGCCCGCTCCTGTGTGACAGCCAATTCAGTGACGTGACGCATTCACGTTTCTGACGACACGTCAGATATCAGACTACTGAACTGACGCTCCGTCAGGAATGGTTGTGCGGGCAAAGCTACGCGGCAGTAAGGAGGTTGTACCCGTACGAGGGGGCGGTCAGACGTGGGGGAGGGGGTGGGTCTGGGGCGGGAGGGGGTGCGGGGGTGGACGCGCTCGTCCTGCGTCTGGTCGTCCGTGCGCCGCCCGACCCCCGCTGTCGCCGAGCAGTCGTTCCGGTGGCGGTCGGCGGTCGGCGGTCGGCGGTCGGAGGTCGGAGGTCGGCCCGACGGTCGGTCAGTTGGCCCGACGATCGGTCAGTTGGTGGTGCGGATCTGTACGGTGACCGCGTCGCGCGTGGTGACGCCGCCCGTCTTCGTGATCGTCCTGGCGATCTTCTCGGCGTCGAGGGCGAGTTCGCGGAACATGCCGCTGATGGGGTTGGTGAAGCCGGTGAAGTAGAGGCCGGGGGCGTTGCCCGGGGAGCGGGCCCCGTGCACCACCGGCTTCCCGCGTCCGTCGAGGACGTCGAGGTGTCCGACGAGTCCTTCGAGACCGCGGCGGTAGCCGGTCGCGGCGATCACGGCGTCGGTCTCGATCCGGGTGCCGTCGCCGAGGGCGACCTTGCCGTCCTCGAACCCCTCGACCGGGCCGACGATCTCGACCTTGCCCTTCCGCACGGCGTCGATGAGTCCGACGTCCTGCACGGGGACGGCGCCCTCCTGCACGCGGGAGTAGAGACCGGTGTCGGGCCGGGCCAGGCCGTGCGCGGACAGGTCGGGGACGCTCAGCTTCGCCATCGGCCTGGCGAGCCGGTCCACGAGGGCGACGGGCAGCCGCCGTACGAGGACGCCCGTGTACTGGGCCGCCCATCCGGCGGTCGACCGGCGCACGATGTGCGGGGCCGTGCGCACCGCGAGCCGTACGCGCCGTGCGCCGCCCTCGACGAGGTCGACGGCGATCTCGGCGCCGGTGTTGCCGATGCCGACGACGAGGACGTCACGGCCGGCGTAGGACTCGGGGTTGCGGTACCCGGAGGCGTGCACGAGGTCGCCGGTGAACGTGTCGCGGCCGGGCCAGTCGGGGACGTGGGGCGTGTGGTTGTAGCCGGTGGCGACGACGACCGCGCCGCCGGTCAGCTCACGGCCCCCGGTGGCGTGCAGCAGCCAGCCGGTGCCGTCGGCGGTCCGCTCGACGCGGGACACCTCGACGCCGGTCACGATCTCCAGCTGGTGCACCTCGGTGTACTTCTCCAGGTAGCGCACCACGTTGTCCCGCGACACCCAGCGCCCGAACCGGCGCGGCATGGGCAGGCCGGGCAGCGCCGACAGGCGGCGGGTGGTGTGCAGATGCAGCCGGTCGTAGTGCCGCCGCCAGGACGCCCCGACCCCGTCGGCCTTCTCCAGCACCACGGCCCGTATCCCCCGAGCCCGCAACGCGTACGCGACGGCCAGCCCACCGGGGCCGCCGCCGATCACGTAGACGGGGCGGTCGGGTGAGGCGGGAGTCACGGAAGCTCTGGAGTCGGCCATGCGCCTGAGCGTATTCACGCCCTCATTTGTTGGGTCTCGGTCAAGACCGGAATTGGTTGCGGATTGATCACGGGTGGGGGAGGAGTGGGTGGGGTCTGTGGCGTAGGTCTCTCGGAATGTGGGGGTGGGGTGGCGGGGTGCGGGGTGACGGCGCGCGGTCCGGCCGCGGTTCCGTGCTCCCCGCCGCATCGCCTACACCCCTTTGCGCGGCCGTCCCCGCCGGGGAGCGGCGGGCCGCCATGACGTCACGTCCTCGGCGGACAGGCCCAGGCGGTCGAGGTGGTGCTCGTAGCTCCTCCGATACTGCTCGTCCCCGTCGGATGCCGTGACCGGGCCGAGGCCCCGGTCGACGGCGGTGACCCAGGGCAGCACCTCCGCGAGTGCGGAAAGCAGCGGCAGGGCGGACTCGGGCCGGTGCGCGTGGGCGTGGGACTCCGTCTCCAGGGTGTCAAGCAGTACCTGCGCCCGCTCGCGGGCGTCCCAGCCGGCCCAGCCGAGCAAGGTCGTGGAGGACAGAGGGGCGATGGAGGAACCGAACGAGACGAGACGCTCGTTCGGCAGGTCGAACTTCCCGCGTTGTTTCCAGTAGGAGGACTTGAGGAAGTCCGCGGTGGTGAACCGAGGCGGCTCCGGCAGGTCCCGGGCGTCGACAAGACCTCGCTCGTCCTCCCTCGCCTGCGCCTGCCACAGCTCTTCCCACGTGCGCCGCTTTGCGAGGCCCGACGGTCGATACCGGAGCGGCGCCGCTTGCGGCACGTGTTCGGTGGTGAGCAGGTCCAACAGCACACGCGGGATGCCTGTGCCGACCGCGTGAGCCGGGTCGGCGTAGAGCGAGAGCAGGGACATGAACTCCTCGTCCTCCGCGAGCAGGTCACTCAGCTCCCACACCGTCCGAGCGACCGGGCGCCGACCGTTCGGCGTGCTCTCGAACCACAGCCGTTCCGCTTCACAGTGGTCGAGCAGACGCTCCCGGAGGATGTCCTGGACGATGGCATCCCAGTCGGGAGCGATCCAGCGGTGCTTGTACTCGGGCCGCTCCAGCAGCGCCAGGAACGCGTTCCGGGAGATGGCCTCCGCTCGGCGCCGTACGAGATTCCTGTACTCGGACGGCCATAGCTCGGGAATCTCGGTCACCGGGGTGGCCTCATGGCGTGTGAACCACTTGCCCTCTGGATCGTCGGTGAACCACGACGTTCCCGTCTCGCCTACGGCGATCCTCCTGGCGAGCGTGATCTCGAACGCCCGCTCACCGACCTGCAGAGGAGGGGGCTCGAACACGGCAGTCAGTTCCTCGGTGTCGTCGACGATCCCGTACGCCGCGTACACCTGCCAGTCCAGCTCCTCCTGGAGCCCGATCATCCGCGCCCGGAGCGAGAACCAGCGCTCCCTGGCCGAGTCCAGCGTCCGGGCGGTGAGAGGCGCATCCGGGGCGGAGATTTCGGACAGACAGACGGCCGACTCGGTGGCCAGCGCGTCGATTTCCTCCGCCATCGCCGGTGGGAGGGTGCCAGGGAGCGGGAGGTCGAGCAGACGGCCGGCCGTGAACTCGTAGATCTTCTCCCAGGCCTCGCCGCCTCGGAGCGTGCCGATATGGGCCTGCCCCTTGCTCTGACTCACCTGCTTCAGCCAGAAGCACACGGCCGAACTGTTGAGCACCCCGAGGAGTCCCAGATGGGACGACTCCGTCGCGTTCGGCGGGAGTTTGATCACCGGTGCCGAATTCAGGGGTACGGCACCGCCGCGGAGAACCGTGAAGTGGGGGTGGGTGGCGACCCAGGGGAAGACGATCGACCACGGGTGAGCGTCCCAGTCCAGCGCGAACTGGTGCCAGTCGTACCAGGGGGACGACTTGCTGGCCCCCCGGCGCTGTCGCAGCACGGTGCGGTAGGGCCACAGCCGTCGCCGATGCCGTGGGAAGAGGTCCAGGTCGATGACCTCTCTGCCGTTCCCGGTGCGAGGGAAGAACGCCCTCCCGGGCGCGTCCGAGGACCAGTCGCGGACCTCGGACCCCGTCAGTACCGGGACCGTGGCAGCGTCCTCGACACCGTAGCGGCGGAAGGCGGCGGGGGTGGAACAGAACAGGTCGTCGGAACCGGTGTTGGCCGCGTATCCGATGCGGGCGACGCGTTCGCGAAGGCGCTTCCCGTTCTCCATGAGACGCAGCACATGACGAGCGGCCGAGGGAGTGAGGCTCCAGGGGAACACGTTCAGCTGTGCGCGTTTCAGGAGGTAGGACTCGGCCCAGTGGTCCATGACACCGGGGGCGAACGCCAGTCGGCGCAGCGACTGCCAGGCGGGTGCGTCAGCGGGTACCGCCGGCAGGAGTTCACCACCGCGGGTCTCGCCACGGAGGCTGACGACGACGTGGATGGGAACCTCGGGCGGGGGAACGCGGTTCTGACCGACGAGGATGACGGTGGGCGTGCCGTGACCGGGGATGTAGGCCCCGGAGGTGTCGATGACGTGCGAGAGCAGCACGCGTGGCAAGACGCGCTCGATGAGCTTGCGGCCGAAATCGCGCTTCATGAAGGAGTTGGCCACCAGCAGGCCGACCCGCCCGGCCGAGGCACCCGGCAGTGCCAGACGGAAGGCGAGCTCCGTGAAGGGCACCGACAGGGCGTAGGGCCCCTCGCAGCTCTCGTACGTGTCGCGGTAGGCCGCGAAGAGAGCCTTGTCCTTGACGGTGACGTACGGGGGATTGCTCGTGACCGCATGGTAGGAGGAGGGGCGCAGAAGGCTGTGGCGCTCCGCGTACTCGTCGATGTCGGCCGGAGATCCGGAGCCGGTGAGTCCCGGCCCGGTGGGGAAGTCGGTGAACTCGGGGCCGAGGGAGGCACCGGCACGGTCGTGCAGAAGCGCGTCCCCGGTCGCGACCAGCAAGGGGATGTCCGGAACGTCGTCCAGTCTCCGTGCCCGGGCGACGTCCATCGCGGCCATCAGCAGCCGGAAGCGCGAGATGCTGACGGCACAGGGATCGATGTCGCACCCGTGAACCGAGGCGAGAGCCCGGGCGGCGCGCTGCCATGGGCTCATGTCGGGGCGGGCGTCGGACCAGCGACGGCACAGGCGGGCGTACGCGTCGAGCAGGAACCCACCGGAGCCACACGCGGGGTCGATCATCCGGAATCCGGCCGGCCCGGCTGTCGATCCGTGGGCCTCCAGTGCCGGCTCCAGGGTCAGATCGTGGATCAGCTCGACCACGAAGTCCGGAGTGCTGACCTGCCCGGAAGACTTCCGGTCCTGGTCACTCAGGTGCCCGTAGAGATCGGCGAGGAACCGCGTGTCCCGTGACGCGTCCTCGAAATCGTGGACAAGGAGCCCGTCCGGGGTCCGAAGACGCCAGAAGTCGACGAGTGCCCGCCGCGCCTCGTGGCTCGGTCGCATCCGCCACATGGGGTGACTGCTTCTGCTGAAGACCGCCGCCATGGCGGGGTGGGAAGAGAGACGGTTCACGGCGGAGCTGATCGGATCGTCGGCACCAGGCGCGGCACCCGGCTCGGCATCGGGCTCGTCGGCCCGCCGCGTGGCGAAGGAAAGGTCGAGCAGTCCGTTGTCCTCGCAGAACCGGACCAACACGGTGGCCAGGACCCACCCGGTCGCGATCTGCGAGAGCTGCTCCTCCAGCCAGGCCTGCCACGTCGACGCGGTCAGCATCTGCTCCCGGGCGGCCCTGTACTCCTCGCGCATCCTGTCGGTGGCGGGGTCGGAGGGGGCGCGCGTGGTCAGATCGCGCGCGATCTCCGACCTGATCCGCCGCAGGTCCGTGAGCAGGCCGACGCGAGACGACATGGCCCTTCCTCCTTCTGGGACGGACGGGCATTCATGGCCGGTCGGTCCAGCATTGCATCTGACGCTGAGGTTATCACCGCGAGAGTGTCGTAAATAGTGGAGAGTGTTGGAGCGTTCCCTAGGCTAGGCTGTTCACTCGTACGGCCGTTGACCGGCGGTCGGCTCGACGCGATCCGGTGCTGTGGAAGAGGTGTGCCCCATGGAGGGGAACGACAGGGCGTTCAGAGGGATCTGGCTGGCGCTCATCCTGCTGGGATCCCTGGTGTGCGCGGGCCTCGCCGCCGTAGTCGTCCGGGCGGCCGGCGGCGAGATGGTGACGGTTCTGACGACGGGAGGGGGTGCGTTCCTGGGCCTGGCAACGCTGGGACTCGCGGCCCGAGTGTTCCTCGCAGGACCCAGTCGGTAAGGAGTATACTTCTTAGGGATGTACTCCTAAGGAGGAAGTGTGGGGCGTCAGACGAGGTCGGTCAAACCTCCTCATGTGTTCGACCGAGGGCCCGAGTGGGAGGCGCTCGTGGCCTTCGCGCACCGCCCCCTGCCGCAGGCCATGCTCGGGGTCGTCAGCGGTCGGCGCCGGATGGGCAAGACGTATCTGCTGAGGGCCCTGGTCGAACAGCACGGGGGCTTCTACTTCGGGGCCACGGCGGGTACGGCCACGGAGTCGCTTCGCCAGTTCAGCGCAGCCTTGGCCGAACACGTGGGTTCTCCCGCGTCCTTCTCCTTCGCGACGTGGGACGACGCCATCTCCTACCTCTTCGGGCTCGCGGCCGAGGGCGAAGAAGGAGAGGGCGAGGCGCGCCCGCGTCTCGTCGTCATCGACGAATTCCCCTATCTGGTGAAGGTCGCCCCCGAACTTCCCTCTCTCATCCAGCGCGAGATCGATCGGCATCAGACGCGGGTGAGCCGAATGCGGCTACTCCTTTGCGGTTCGGCGATGTCGGTCATGGGTGGGCTGCTGGCGAGTACGGCCCCCCTCCGGGGCCGGGCGCAGCTCGAACTGGTCGTCAGGCCCTTCGGGTATCGGGCCGCCGCGGAGTTCTGGGGCGTGGCCGAGGACCCCGCCCTCGCAGCCCGACTGCACGCTGTCGTCGGCGGTACGCCCGCGTATCGCCGCCAGTTCCTGGCGGACGACGTTCCCGAGGGCCTGCCCGCCTTCGACGACTGGGTCTGCCGTACCGTCCTCTCTCCGTTCAGCCCCCTTTTCCGTGAGGCGCGTTATCTGCTCGCCGAGGAGGCCGACATCAGGGACACGGCGCTCTATCACTCGGTCCTCGCCGCCGTGGCGCAGGGCAACTCGACGCGTGGCGGCATCGCGGGATACATCGGCCGTAAGTCCGTCGACATCTCGCATCCGCTCAACGTCCTGGAAGACAGCCATCTCCTGGTGCGGGAGTCCGACATCTTCCGGGCGGGCAAATCGCAGTACCGCATCACCGAACCTCTGATCAACTTCTACGAAGCCGTGATGCGTCCTGCCTGGGCCCGGCTGGAGAGCGGCCAGGCGGCGGAGGTGTGGGAGCAGGCGGCCGAGCGGTTCGCGGCGCAGGTGGCCGGACCGCACTTCGAGGCGGTCTGTCGTGAGTATGTGATCGGGCCGGGGCGGTCGTTGCTCAGTACTTCTCTGGGAGAGGTCGGCAGCGGCGTCGTGACCGACTCTGCGGAGCGACGGCAGTTGCAGGTCGATGTGGCCGTCGTCGAGCCGGGTTCCGGGGGGCGGCGGCCCTCGGTCGGCCTTCTGGGAGAAGCGAAATGGGGCACTGTCCTCGGAGTCGGCCATCTGGAGCGACTGGACCGGGCCCGTCATCTGCTTGCCCAGAGGGGCTTCGACACGAGTCGCTGCGGGCTGGCCTTCTTCAGCGCGGCCGGATTCAGTGACGCGTTGCGTACCAAGGCCGAGGAAGGCGGCGTGCTGCTGGTCGGCCTCGATGAACTCTACGGACGGGCCGTGCCGATCGGGTTCCTGCCCTAGGGTGCCGTCGGTCCGCCCGAGTCTCTTGTGTATTTTCCCCCCATCCGCTGAACTGACGTACCGTCAGAAATCCCGCGCGGGCGCGGAAGGGTGGCGATGTGCGTGGAGACGATCTGGCTCGGCGGTGCCGAGTGGCTGGCCGTGCTGCGTATCGGGCTCGGGCTGTGGTGGCTGGAGAGCTGGCGGCACAAGGACAAGAAGACGTGGTTCGAGGGCGCCGGGATCGAGTGGGCCGCGGGGGTGGCGGAGAAGCACCGGTGGGGTGCGGTGCGCGGCGGGTTCGACGTGGTCGTCAAGCCGCGGGCCAAGGCGATGGCGTACGTCGTCGCCTACGCCGAACTCGCCCTCGGGCTGGGGCTGATCCTCGGGTTCCTCACGCCGGTCGCGCTCGTGGGCGGGCTGCTGCTCAACCTCCTCTATCTCGTGCTGATGATCCACGACTGGGCCGAGCAGGGGCAGAACTCGATGATGGCGCTCATCTCGGTGGTGGGGCTGTTCGGGATGTCCTGGCAGACGTGGTCGGTCGACAGCGCGCTGGGGTTGTTCTGAGTTCCCGGGAGGGGTGCGAGGGAAGGGGCGACGGATGAGTGGCGGCGGTGGGAGCGGCGAGGGCGGGGGCGGTGGCGCGCGGTTCGATCTGCCCGAGGTGGACGGCTTCACGCGTACGTACTGGGACGCCGCTGCCGGCGGGCGCCTGCTGCTGCGGCGCTGCGGGGCGGCGGCGTGCGGGCGCGCTCATCACTATCCGCGGGAGTTCTGCCCGTACTGCTGGAGCGAGGACGTGCGGTGGGAGGAGGCGTCCGGGCGCGCCACGCTCTACACCTGGTCCGTCGTGCACCGGAACGACCTGCCGCCCTTCGGGGAGCGGACGCCGTACGTCCCCGCGGTCGTCGAACTCGCCGAGGGGCCGCGGATGATGACCGAGGTGGTGCCGGAGGAGGGGGTTCCGGAAAGGGGGCTGCGGATGGGGATGGCGTTGGAGGTCGTCTTCCGGGAGGGCGGGGGTGTCGTGGTGCCCGTATTTCGCGCGCGTCCGTGAGGGGGTGCGCGTTTCAATGGGTGCGTGAGCCGTACTGATGAGCGATCCGCCGGTCCGTACCCCGACCCTCCCCCGCCGTCCTCCGGCGAGCTGCCGCACGGGCACGGCCTGCGGCTGTGCGCGTGGGACCCGGAGTCCGACGCGGACGTGGAGGCGTGGTTCCGCGGGCGGGCCGACCCCGACTTCCGGCGGTGGAACACCCCCCTGGCGCTGGACGAGGATCTCGACGGCGCCCGGGAGTCCCTCCGGCTGCGGACCGAGTCCGACGCGGAGGGGAAGACCGTGTCCTTCCGGGTCGCGGACGCGGAGAGTGGTGTGACGCTGGGGCAGGTCGGGTTGAGCGGGATCGACATGTCCCTGCGCAGGGCCGTCGTCGGCTACTGGGTGCTGCCCGAGGCCCGCGGCCGCCGGGTCGCCACCCGCGCCCTCGACCTCGCCGCCCGCTGGACCCTCACCGACTTCGGCATCCACCGGCTCGAACTCGACCATGTCGTCGGCCATGCCGCGTCCTGCCGGGTCGCCGAGCTGTGCGGGTTCCCGTACGAGGGGACCATGCGCGGGGCGTCGTTCGAAGAGGAGCGCCACGACGCCTTCCGGGACGCCCATCTGCACGCACGGCTGGCCACCGACCCGGCACCGGAAGGACTGTGATGAGCACGGACGACCACTCCGCCCACGAGTTGGCGTACGAGAACATCGACGACCCCGACGGCTACTTCGGCGAGGCCGTCGCCGCGCACTACGACGACCCGTCCTCCCCCGTGTTCGGGGCGGAGGCGGTCGACCCGGCCGTGGAGCTGATCGCCGGGCTCGCGGGCGGGCCCGGCGGGGACGCGCGGGCGCTGGAGTTCGGGATCGGCACCGGGCGGATCGCGCTGCCGCTCGCCCGGCGCGGTGTGCCGGTGCACGGCATCGACCTGTCCCGGGCCATGGTGGAGCGGATGCGGGCCAAGCCGGGCGGCGCGGACATCGGCGTCACCCTCGGGGACTTCGCCACGACCCGGGTGGACGGTCCCGGCTTCACCGTCGCCTACCTCGTCTTCAACACGATCAACAACCTCACCACGCAGGACGCCCAGGTGGACTGCTTCCGCAACGCCGCCGCGCATCTCCTGCCCGGCGGCCGCTTCGTGATCGAGGTCGGGGTGCCGGACCTGCGGCGGCTGCCGCCCGGGCAGAACGCGGTGCCGTTCCATGTCGGGCCGACGCGGCTGGGGTTCGACACGTACGACGTGGCGACGCAGGGGATGCGGTCGCACCACATGGTCGTCGTAGAGGGGCGGCCGGTGTACCGCTCGATCCCCTTCCGGTACGTCTGGCCGGCCGAACTCGATCTGATGGCCCGGCTGGCCGGCCTGCGGCTGCGCAACCGCTGGGAGGGATGGAAGGGCGAGCCGTTCACGAACGACAGCACAGGGCACGTGTCCGTGTGGGAGAAGGTCTGAGCGGTCCGCGGGGGTGCCCTCCGCGCGCCCCCGCGGCCCACTGCGCCAAGGCCACCCCGTCCGTCACGGCCACCCCGGCCACCCCGTCCGTCACGGCCACCCCGGCCACCCCGTCCGTCACGGCCACCCCGGCCACCCCGTCCGTCACGGCCACCCCGTCCGTCACGGCCACCCCGTCCGTCACGGCCAGAGCAGCTCCGTGACCCAGCCGTCGCCCTCCCGCCGGTAGTTCAGGCGTACGTGCCGCCGTCGGGCGTCGCCCTGGAAGAACTCCACCTCGTCCGGCTCCACGACGTACGCCGTCCAGGAGGGCACGGCGACGTCCGGCTCGCGCTCGGCGCGTTCCCAGGCGGCCTGGGAGGCGCGTTCCAGCTCCTCGTACGCGGGCAGCACCTCGCTCTGGTGGCCCACGAGGGCGGCGGCCAGCGCGCCCGTCGAGCGGGCGTGCAGGTCGGCGTGGGCGACCTCGGCGGGCTGGACCGTGACGCCGCCCCGCACCCGGACCTGACGGCCGAGGAGGGGCCAGTAGAAGCCGAGGGAGGCGTACGGGCGGGCCGCGAGGTGGCGTCCCTTGCGGCTGCCGGCGTGGGAGGCGAAGTGCCAGCCGTGCGCGTCCACGTCGTGCAGCATCACCGTACGGACGTCCGGTCGGCCCTCCGCGTCCGCCGTGGCCAGCGACATCGTGTGCGGCTCCACCTCCCCGGCCCCCACGACCTCGCCGAACCAGGCGGCGAAGAGCGCCACGGGTTCGGCCGGGGCCGCCGCCGGGTCGAACAACGGCAGCGCACTGACCTGCGGATCCCAGACCCGCAGACCCCGCAGGGCCTGGACGAGATCGGACGGCGGGGCGGGGGCCGGGGACGCGGGCCCCGACGGGGCGGGAGGTTCGATCATGGGTGGGACGGTCTCACACCGTGCCCGGGGCGGACGAGACCCGTCGCCCGGGGTGCACGTGATCCGTCGCGCGGGGCGGACGAGACCCGTCGCGCGGGGCGGACGTGATCCGTCGCGCGGGGCGGACGAGACCCGTTACCCGGGGCGGACGTGATCCGTCGCGCGGGGCGGACGTGATCCGTTACCCGGGGTGCACGAGACCCGTCACCCCGAGCGCATGAGACCCGTCACCCGGGGCGCACGCGCCTACGCGCCCAGCGGCTTCACCTGTGGCACCGGGCGGGAACGCCGGCCCGCCCTCACCCCCGCCCCAGCACCACCGTCCCCGACGAGCAGAACCAGCCGCCCGTCCCCGACGCGACGGCCAGGCGGGGCGGGGTGCCGTCGGAGGTGGGGATCTGGTGGGGGCCCGCCTCGCCGCGCAGCTGGCGTACGGCCTCCACGAGCAGGAACAGGCCGCGCATGCCGGGGTGCTGGGCGGAGAGGCCGCCGCCGTCGGTGTTGACCGGCAGGTCACCGGTCAGGGTCAGGCGGCCCTTCTCCACGAAGGCCCCGCCCTCGCCCTTCGCGCAGAACCCGAGGTCCTCCAGGGTCACGAGGGTCATGTAGGTGAAGGCGTCGTAGATCTCGGCGAAGTCGATCTCGGCGGGGCGCACGCCCGCTCGTTCGAAGGCGAGGCGGCCGCTGACCGCCGCCGGGGAGACCGTGAAGTCCGGCCACTCGGACATGGTCGTGTGGGAGGTGTACTCGCCGGTGCCGAGGATCCAGACGGGCGTGGCCGGCCGGCAGTCCCGTACGTACTCCTCGGCCGCCAGCAGGACAGCCGCGCCGCCGTCGGAACGTATGCAGCAGTGGAGCTTGGTGAACGGGTCCGCGATCGGGGTGGAGGACAGCACGTCGTCGACGGTGATCGGCGTGCGGAACATGGCCTCGGGGTTGGCCGCAGCGTTCGACCGGGCCTGTACGGCGACGGAGGCCAGCTGTTCCAGGGTCGTCCCGTACTCGTGCATATGGCGGCGCGCGGCCATGGCGTACTTGGAGATCAGGGTGTGCCCGTACGGGACCTCGAACTGCAGGGGGCCGCGCGCCCCGAAGGAGAGGTTGCCGGTGCGGCGGCCCGCCCGGATGTCCGCGCGGGCGGTGGAGCCGTAGACGAGGAGGACGACGTTCGCGTGCCCGGCGGCGATCGCGTCCGCCGCGTGCGCGGCCATGACCTCCCAGGTCGCGCCGCCGACCGAGGTGGAGTCCACCCAGGTGGGCCGCAGGCCCAGGTACTCGGCCACCTCCACCGGGGCCAGCGTGCCGAGGCCGGCGGAGGCGAGGCCGTCGACGGCCGTGTGCTCCAGTCCCGCGTCGGCGAGGGCCCGGCGGGCGGCCTGTGCGTGGAGCGCGTACGGGGTGGCGTCGTCCACCCGGCCGCAGTCGGACAGCGCGGCACCGACGATCGCGACCTTCCGGCCGCCGCCTCGCCGTGCCGTGTCATGAGGGCCACCGGATCCGGAAGGAGCGGGCGCAGCGGTCATGGATCTGACGGTACATCAGATGGGCGGGTCGGCAACCCTGTGCTTCGGCGGTCTTCCGCCCTAATATGACGGACCGTCAGATCAGGTTGACGATGGGGGAGTGGAAGGGGGACCGCCATGGACGCCCGCTTCACCGCCGAGCAGGAGGAGATCCGGCGCACGGTACGGGAGTTGCTGCTCAAGCGCTGCGGCCCGGAGGAGGTCCGGTCCGCTGTGCGGACGGAAGAGGGGTACGACCCCGGCCTCTGGCTCGCCTTCTCCGAACAGCTCGGGCTGCCGGGGCTCGCACTCCCCGAGGCGTACGGCGGTGTCGGCTGCTCCGCGACCGAACTCGCTCTGACGAGCGAGGAGTTGGGACGTGCCCTCGCGCCCTCCCCGCTGCTGTCCACCGCCGTTCTCGTCGCTCCCCTGATCCTCGCCCTCGGCACGGAGCCGCAGCGCGCCGCACTGCTGCCCCGCCTCGCCACGGGCAGGCTCACCGCGGCCCTCGCCGTACCGGGCACCGCACTCGCCGCCGCCCTGGCCCTGACCTGCGACAACGGAGGATCGTGGGCCGGTGGCGGCCGGGCCGGCGGCATCCAGGCGCGACGCGTCGGGGACGGGTGGCGGCTCTACGGGGAGGCCGGGCAGGTCCTCGACGGGCACAGCGCGGGGCTGCTGCTCGTGGCCGCGCACACCGGGGGCTACGCCCGGTCGCGGACGCTGCTGTTCCTCGTGCGGGCGCCGCGCAGTGAGACGGGGGAGGCAGGATCCGGCGAGGGTCTCGTACGGGTGCGGCAGACCTCCATCGACGAGACACGGCCGGTGGCCCGGCTCGAACTGCGCGATGTACAGGCCGAGTTGCTCGGTGAGGAGGCCGGGGCCGGTGCGGGCGCCGATGTCCGCGTGCTGTCGGCCCTGGCCGGGGCCGGGGACGCGGCCGCCGCCGTGCTCGCGGCGGAGGCCGTGGGAGCCGCCGACCGGGCGCTGGAGCGGACGGTCGCCCACGCGCGGCAGCGGGAGCAGTTCGGGCGGCCGATCGGGTCGTTCCAGGCGGTGAAGCACCGGCTCGCCGATGTGTACGTGCGCGTGCGGGCGGCCCGGTCGGCGGCGTACTACGCCGCCTGGGCCGCCGCCGCGCGGCCTGGCGGGCCGGGCGGAGCGGGCGGCGGGGAGCGGGTCGGCGGGCTGGCGCTCGCGCAGGCGCTGGAGGCGTTGCGGGTGGCGGCGGGGGAAGCGATCCAGCTGCACGGGGGCATCGGGTTCACCTGGGAACACGAGGCGCAGCTGTACTTCAAGCGGGCGGCGGGGGACGAGGCGCTCTTCGGGCCGGTGCACCGGCTGCGGGGGCGGGCGGCCGAGACGGCGGGGATCTTCCCGGCCGGCCGGGCGGGTATCTTCACGGCCGACGGGACGGGGGTCCTCACGGCCGACGGGCCGGACGAGCGAAGGGTGGTGCGGGGCTGATGACTTCGAAGAGGGCGGCCGGGTCGACGGCAGGGGCGGCGAAGGGCGGGAAAGGCATGACGGCCGTGAAGGACATGGGCGTGCGGCTGGTGCAGAAGGTCTCCTCGGCCCCGGCGTTCGCCCGGATAGCGCCGCACGTCATACCGGCGCTGGACCGGGCCGTGCACCGGGCCACCCGGGGGCGGGTGCTGCTCAGCGCGCAGCTGCTGCCCGGTGTCGTCCTGACCGCGACGGGTGCGCGCAGCGGGGAGCCGCGCCGTACGCCGCTGGCCTGCATGCCCGAGGAGGGGCGGGACGGCTGGGTGCTCATCGGGTCGAACTTCGGCCGCCCCGGCCACCCGGCCTGGAGCGCGAACCTGCTGGCCCATCCCGACGCCGTGATCAACTGGAAGGGGCAGGACATCCCCGTCACCGCGCACCTGCTGGCGGGGGAGGAACGGGCGTCCGTCTGGAAGGAGTTGCTGCGCTTCTGGCCGCCGTACTCGACGTATCAGGCGCGGGTGGACCGCGAGATACGGGTGTTCCGGCTCGTACGACGGTGAAGCGTGCCCCGGCGGTTTCCCCGCATTCCCCGGTCCTCGAGTCCCTCTGAACCGGCCCCCTGAACAGTCCCCAGAACGCGGCAGGCGGCACTCCTCGGCCGAGGGTGCCGTCTGCGTGACAGGAATCGCGTCCGGGGGCGTGCCCGGGTGCTCCTGGTTACTTCATGGGTTTCTTGCCGGTGATGCCCAGGTGGACCAGCAGCGCCAGGTTGGGGCGCAGTTCGGCCTGCTTGACGCCCCAGGTCTGGAAGCCCTTCTGGTGCCCGGAGACCGAGGCGAGCATCGCGACGAGGGAACCGGCGAGGGCCGCCGGGTTCACGTCCTTGTCGACGCGGCCCTTGGCCTGCAGCTCGGAGACCGTCTCCGACAGGGAGTTGGTGACCGAGTTCAGGATCTTCATGCGGATCTTGTAGAAGCGTTTGTCGCCCTCGGCGGCGCCCAGGTCGACGACGCGGAGGATGGCGTCGTTCTTGCGCCAGAAGTCCAGGAAGCCGTCGACGAGTTCCTGTGCGGTCTGCCAGCCGGCCTTGCCGACCCAGGAGCGGCCTTCGAGCAGGCGCGTCAAGGTGGCGCCCTCGGCGGCCATTTGCTCGGCGATCTCCAGGACGGCGCCCTCGACGTCCGGGAAGTACTGGTAGAAGGTCGCGGGTGAAGTCCCCGCCTTCCGGGCGACATCAATGACTTTGACGTCCCGGTAGGGCGACGAGCTGAGCATCTCGCTGAGGCAGTCGAGCAGCTTCTGCCGGGTCGCCTGCCCTCGCCGGCCGGCCACGCGGCCGTCGACGGTACGCACTTGTCCTGTCATGCCGTCAGCTTACCGAGGGGCGATCGGAGCGCGATTCGGCCGACTGCAAATGGGGAGCAGGGGCGTCACCTAGGGGTTCGTGCGCTGATCACGCAGTGTGGTGGCGCGTTTGTTTCGGGTGAGCGGGGCCCGGCCGACAGGGTTCCGCGGGGCCCGGGACGCGCGGGGCGCGGCCCCCGGCTCCCCCGGTACGGACGCGCCCGACGCGCGCTCCGTGTGCGCCGCCCTTAGCTTGGCCCTATGGCCGATGAGACGGGAGCCGCCGCCGGAGCGTCAGCCGCCGCCGGAGCGGGAGCCGCTGCCGGAGCGGGAGCCGCTGCCGGAGCGGGAGCCGCTGCCGGAGCGGAAGGCGCCGCCGGGCCGGGAGCCGCCGCCGGGACGGGAGCCGCCGAAGCCGGGGCGGGAGGCGCCCCGTACCCCGAGGGCGTCCCCTGCTGGGTGGACGCCCAGTTGCCCGACGTGGAAGCGGGCAAGCGGTTCTACGGCGAACTCTTCGGGTGGACCTTCGCGGTGGCCCCCGGGGACGGCGCGCACGAGGTGTGGGCGTACGTCGAGGGCGCCCCCGTGGCCGCCCTCGCCCCCAAGCCCGACGGCCGCCTCCCCACCGTGTGGACCGTGCACTTCGCCACGCCGGACGCGGCCGCCCTCACCGCCCGGATCACCGCGGCCGGCGGTCAGGTGATCACCCCGCCGACCCCGGTCGGCACGCTCGGCGCCGCCGCGCTGGCCACCGACCCCGAGAGCGCCGTCTTCGGCCTCTGGCAGCCCGGCACGCACACCGGCTTCGGACGGCGCCACGAGCCCGGCACGTTCGCGTGGGCCGAGCTGTACACCCGGGACACCAAGGCGGCCAACTCCTTCTACGCGCACCTCTTCCACGACGCCCTCTTCGGCCCGGACGCGGTCCCGGACTTCGGCCGGGCCGCACTCACGGACGTCTTCCCGGCCGAGATGCCGCCGCACTTCCTGGTCCACTTCGGGACGAAGGACTGCGAGGAGGCGGTCGCGGCCGTCGGCCGGCTCGGGGGGCGCGTGCAGGTGCCGCCGTTCGACACCTCGTACGGGAATGTGGCGGTCGTCACGGACAACCAGGGCGCGTCGTTCGCGCTGCTGCAGCGGAAGAACGGAAACGCCTGGCGGGAGGCACCGCAGGAGGCGGACCAGACCGAACAGCATCCGGACGAGCTGCGGCAGGAGGGCGACGACCGGCGCACGGACGACCCCCCGGCGCGGGGCGCACGCGACGGGAACGCCCCGGAGGACGACGGCTGACCAGCGGGAAGACGGCGACCGGCAGGCGTGTGAACGGGTGCCCGGCGCCTGGTGCGCGCGGGCGCTCCGGGGGCGTGACGGGGGCGCTGCGCGGGCAGACGGCCGGGGTTGTGCGCCGGTGGTACGTGGCTCGCCCCGGTGTCCCACCATCCGGGCTCCCGCTTCCCGAGAGGCGGACCCACGTGGTTTTGTCCTGAGACACCCCGACTCGCCCCCGGGTTCGCAACCTGCCCCCGCTACAGGAAGAATCGGGGTGCGTGCCGCCAGGGCGGTGCGGTGGTGAGACGCTGCACGGGGTCGCGCGCACAATACGGGTGACGCGGTCCGTACGGGGAGGTGGCAGGGCAAGTGGTGGATCAGCTGACGCAGCACGATCCGCGGCGGATCGGGCCGTTCGAGGTGCTGGGACGGCTGGGTGCCGGCGGCATGGGGCTGGTCTATCTGGCGCGCTCGGCGTCGGGCCGGCGTGTGGCGATCAAGACGGTGCGGACGGAACTGGCCGAGGACCAGCTCTTCCGGGTCCGTTTCACGCGCGAGGTCGAGGCGGCCCGCGCGGTGTCCGGCTTCTACACGGCGGCGGTGGTCGACGCCGACCCGCGTGCCGCCGTGCCGTGGCTGGCGACCGCGTACGTTCCCGCGCCCTCCCTCGAAGAGATAGTGAACGACTGCGGACCCATGCCGGTCCAGGCCGTCCGCTGGTTCGCCGCGGGCGTGGCCGAGGCCCTGCAGTCCATCCACGGCGCCGGGCTCGTCCACCGCGACCTGAAGCCCTCCAACGTGCTCGTCGTCGAGGACGGGCCCCGCGTGATCGACTTCGGCATCGCGTCCGGCGTCTCGAACACGCGTTTGGCGATGACGAACGTCGCCGTCGGGACGCCCGCGTACATGTCGCCCGAGCAGGCCAAGGACTCGCGCAGCGTGACCGGCGCGAGCGACGTCTTCTCGCTCGGCTCGATGCTCGTGTTCGCCGCCACCGGGCACGCCCCGTTCCACGGCGCCAACCCCGTCGAGACCGTCTTCATGCTGCTGCGCGAGGGCCCCGACCTCTCCGGACTGCCGGATGACCTGCGCCCGCTGATCGAGTCCTGTATGCAGATGGACCCGACCGCTCGCCCCAACCCGGCCGACCTCCAGGCCCAGCTCGCCCCGCACCTCTTCGGCTCCGGCTCGGACGACAGCGGTACGGCGTCGGCGTGGCTGCCGGAGAAGGCCGTCACCATGATCGAGACCCGTCGGGGCGGTCGCCCGGCGCCCAAGCCGCAGACCTCCTCCGGCCGCAGCGGGGGCGGCCGCCCCACCGCCCCGGCCCCCCCGCCCCCGCCGCCGTACGACCCCGCGCCCGTCCCCGTCGGCGCCCCCGACACCGGGCCGGTGCGGCTCGCCGGCGGCCAGGTGCCCATCGGGCCCGGGCCCCGCGTCGCGGACGCCCGTGCGGCCGCCGTGAAGGCGCCCCCGCCCGAGGCGGGCCTGGCCGCGTCCTGGTCGCGGCCGCGCGCCGGCGTGAACGGCGCCGACCCCGCGCCCGTCGCCGCCCCGCCCGCCACCCCCGAGTCGGCGCCCTCCGGCTGGCGCCCCTGGCGTTTCCGCATGTCGAACGATGTGTGGGGCACCCCGTCCGTCGCCGACGACCTCGTCTACGTCACCTCCTTCGAGGTGCACGCCCTGGACGTGGCGACCGGCCGGCGCCGCTTCAAGACCCGTGACGTCGCCTGGTCGATGGCGGTCGCGGACGGCCGTATCCACGCCTCCGACGGACCCACCCTCTTCGCGCTCGACGCCCGTGAGGGCGGGGACCTGTGGCGGCTGTCGACGGACGCCTGGGTCTACTCCCTGAAGGCCGACCGGGGCACGGTGGTCACCGCCACCCGCGGCGGCGGCGTCCAGGGCTGGGAGGCGTCCAACGGGCAGAAGCTCTGGGAGCTGACCGGCGCCCAGACCGACTTCGAGACCCCCGAGGCCGGTCCGGTCGTCCAGGACGGCACGGTCTACGTCTGGAAGGACGCCCGGCTGCGCGCGCTGGAGGCCCGCACCGGAGACGAGCGCTGGTCGTACCCCATCGGCGATGCGGCCTCCTGCGGCGGCGTCCCGGTCCGGCTCGCACCGGCCGCCGACGGCTATGTGTACATCTCCGCCGGCAGCCGCGTCCTCGCCGTGGACATCGCCAGCGGTCATGTCCGCTGGCACTTCGAGGCACCGGCCGTGTTCCTCTCGGCGCCCACGTTCGCGCCCGGCCCCGCCGTCACGGGCGGCGGCGTCTACCTCGCCGACTACCTCGGCACGGTCTACGCCCTCGACGCGACCGACGGCCGCGACCGCTGGCGCATCGCCACGGAGTCCCGCTCCTCGCTGGAGCCGGTCCTCGTCGCCGCCGGACACGTCCACGTCGGCAGCGGCAAGGGGCTCTACACCCTCGACGCGGTCACGGGCACACCGAAGTGGCGCTTCCAGGCGGGCGGCGAGATCGTCGGCGCGCCGTCGGTGGCGGAGGGCCGCATCCACTTCGGTTCGACGGACCACCTGCTGTACACGCTGAAGGCCGACGACGGCCGCCTGCGGTGGAAGCTCGCCACGGGCGGGGAGATCACCGGGTCGCCCGTCGTCAAGGACGGCGTCGTGTACGCGTGCAGCAAGGACCGGTGCGTGTACGCGCTGGACGCGGAGAAGGGGACGGGGACGGCCCGGACCTCCTAGCACCGCCAAAGCCATCTCCCCCCGGCCCACGCACGCACCGGACGTGACGTGGGCCACAGGCCGTGAATCTCCGCTCCTCCTGTAAGAAGTCGGCCGCCCCGCGCATTGCTCGGTGAGACAGCCGATACGAGGGGATGGCGCGTGACTCATGCGCAACGCTTCAGGGACATCTACGAGGAGTGCTATCCACGCGTCCTCGCCTACGCCACCAGCCTGGTGGGACGGCAGGTGGGGGAGGACATCACCAGCGAGACCTTCACCGTGGCCTGGCGGCGGGTACGGGACATCCCGCGCCCCCCGCTGCCCTGGCTCCTGGGGGTCGCCCGCAACCTGGTGCGCGAACTGCGCCGCCGCGACGCCCACCAGTACGCCCTCGCCGCCGCGGAGGCACAGCAGATCGGCCGCGGTGCCCGCGGCGAGACCGGTGACGTCGCGGCGGACGTGACCGAACGGGACGCCGCGCTGCAGGCGCTGGCGAGCCTGTCCGAGGCCGACCGTGAGCTGCTGACACTCATCGCCTGGCACGGGCTGAGCGCCCGGCAGGCCGCCCGGGTCCTGGGCTGCACCACCGCGACGCTGACCGTCCGGCTGCACCGGGCCCGCCGCCGTCTGGAGAAGGCCCTGGATCCGGCACACCCGGCACACCCGGCGCACCCGGCGCACCCGGCGCACCCGGCCCCGGCGGCCCCCGTACGGAAGGCGCACTCCACGCCGCCCGTCCCACCCGCATCCCCCACACCGCCCGTACCGCCCACACCCCACGCGCCCCAGGCCCCTGGCCGCACCGATCGCAGAGGAGCACTCACGTGAAGGACACCCACGGACGGTCCGGGCGGCCCGACGTCATGCAGGTGCTCGCGGACGCGCGCCCCGAGGAACTGGACCCGGCGAAGCTCGCGGACTCCCCGCGGCAGCACGCGGACCTGGCCCGCATCCTCGCCCGGTCGACGGACGGCCGCGCGGCACGTTTCCGCCTCCCGGAGCGACTGCGGGGCGGCATCCGGCCGTTCGGGACCGTGGCCGCCCTCGCGGCCGTCGCCGCGTCGGCGGTGGTCGTGAGCACCCTCGACCGCGACCCGCTCGGCACGAGGCCGGGCGCGCCCCCGCACTCCTCCTCCGCCGAGGGGCCGGACGCGTCCGCGCCGGACGGCCGCCTCGAACTGCTCAGCGCGGCCAGGAAGGTCGGCACGGCGGACGGCGAGGGAACGTACTGGCAGACCACCACCCGCTCGCAGGACGTGAACGTCGTCGGAGCGGAGGGAGGCGAGGGACCGTTCCTCGCCGTGCGCGACACGGCGACCTCCCAGTGGTCGGTGGGGGTGCGTCCGGGGACCCGGAGCCTGCTGGTCTCCGGTCTGGACGCCGAGATCGCCCCCCGGACCAAGGAGGACGCGGCACGCTGGCGGGCGGCCGGCTCCCCTCGGACGATGCAGGCGGAGGTCCCCGGCAACGAGGCGGGCGGCACGCTCGGGTACACGATGGGGCCCCGGCCGCCGATGGTCATGCGCACGGACGCCGACGAGAAGATCTACGCGCTCGGCCCGCGCAACGCCTCCTACCAGGACCTGCTCGAACTCCCCTCCGACACCGCGGAGTTGCGGCGGGAGCTGGAGCGCCGGCACGGGCAGGACGAGGGCGCCGAGATCAGCGACCGCACGGCCTACGTCCTGCGTCAGGCCGCCGACCTGATCACGATGCCGGTGAAGCCCGCCGTCCGGGCCGCCGCGTACCGGGTGATGGCGGAACAGCCGGGCGTCCGCGGGCTCGGGCGGGTCACCGATCCGCTGGGGCGAAAGGGCACCGGCATCGCCTTCCCGGGCACGTACGCGACATCGCTGGGGAGTGTGGAGCAGCGGGTCGTCGTGGACCCGTCGACCGGCGGGCTGCTCGCCGAACTGCTCGTGCTGGTCGAACCGTCGGCCCGGGCCCGCGAGGCGGGTCTCGACGCCGGCACGACGGTGAACTACACGGCGTCGACCCGGACGGGCTGGTCCGACAGCCAGATCGAGGTGCCGGCGAACGCCCGGCGCTGAGCGGGGCCGCGGTCGCTCCTTCGAAGCACCCGGCGACGGAGGAGCGGCAGTGACAGGACCACGGAACCCACGGAACCCACGGACAGCAGGAGCACCGAAGAAGATGACAACTCCCTTACGACGCCCGGCCTTACCGGCCACCCGCGTGGCCACCGTCCTCGCGGTCTGCGCCCTCGCGCTCACCCCGTACGCCGCGCAGGCGCAGGCGCAGGCGCAGCCGCGACCGCAGCCGCAGGCACCGGCCCAGCAGCGGGCCGCCCTCGCCAAGACGCCCTGGAAGCTGTCGCTACGGCCGGCCGGGCCGGAGTCGACCGACTTCTACGACGTCGCCGCGACGGGCCGGAACGACGCGTGGGCGGTCGGCCGCATCCTGGACGACTCCTGGGCCTGGGCTCCGTCGGCCAAGCACTGGGACGGCCGCACGTGGAGCGACGTCCCGCTCGCCGGGACCGGCGGCAGACCCGCGCAGATGGAGGCGGTGGCCGCCTCGGGGCCGGAGGACGTCTGGGCGGCCGGTACCTACACGGACGTCGAGGTCGCCGCCGCACAGGGCGCTCGCGAGGCCGAACGGCTCCCCGACGCCCTCCTGGACCGGCTCCCCGACGCCGTGGCGAACCGGCTGCGCGAGGGCGCCGAGCCCCCCGGCGCGGCCAGTCCGATCGTGCTCCAGCACTGGGACGGCACCCGCTGGAAGCCGGTGTCGCGTCCGGGGCCGGCCGAGGGCTCGATCCGCTTCGTCCTGAACATGAAGTCGCTGGGCGCGAACTCCGTGTGGCTGACCACCCTGGACTGGAACCCGACGGCGACGGATCCCGCCCAGGCGTACGCCGGGCACCTGGAGCACTGGAACGGCCGCACGTGGAGCCGTACGGCACTGCCCCAGGCGCCGGACGGCGGCCCGGTGGAACCCTCGTCCATCGCCGGTACGGGACCGGACGACGTGTGGGTCAGCGCGCACAGCGAGAAGGACGGTGTCGCCAAGCCCCTGCTCCTCCACTACGACGGCCGCCGCTGGACCGTACGGCCCGTCCCCGCCCCGTACGCGTACGCCCCCGGCTGGGTGGCCAACCACGTCGTGTCGACGCGGCGCGGAACGGTGCACGTGCTCGGCAAGACCAACGATCCCCAGGTGCCGAGCGGCCTGCTCTCCGCCCGCTGGGACGGCCGCGGGTGGCGTCAGCTGCCCACTCCCACCGTCGACGAGGTGAACGCGTCGGGCGTGGACGCCTCGGGGAACGTGTGGGTCGCGGGCTGGCTGCCCGGGGGCGGTCCCCACACCGTGTTCTCCCGCTGGGACGGCACCGCCTGGACCGGCGAGGAGCTCCCGGCGGAACTCACCTCGACGAGCTGGGGCAGCACGGTCTTCGACATCGAGGGCGTCCCCGGCACGCGCGCCGTCCTGGCCGCCGGCATCGCCGGGTGCGAGAGCGCCATGGACTCCTGCGGCCTGGTGGTCTCCCGCGGGCTGGGCTGACGTCCCCCACCGCTGTGCGGGGTTCACCGCACCCGGTACCCACCCGGCCGGCGGCCCGTGAACAGCTCCGTCTGCCGGTCCGTCGGCAGGTTGCCCAGCGAGACGAGGTGCGGGGCGTACGCGAGGGCGTGTGCCCGTGCCGTCTCCCGGGCGGCCCAGCAGGCGCGGACCGTGCCCTGGACGGCCTCCGGCGGGTACCCGGCGATCACCTCGGCGCAGCGGAGGGCGGCGGTGACGGATCCGCCGGGTTCGGTCACCTCCGAGACCAGGCCCACCTCGTACGCCCTGCGGGCCGACATCCGCTCGGCGGTGCCCGTCAGGGCCATGCGCGTGGCCTCTCCGTACGGCATGCGCTGGGACATGAGGATCGACTCGAAGGCGCTGACCATGCCGTACGTGGTGTGGGGGTCGAAGAAGGTGGCCGCGGGGTCCGCGACGAGGAACTCCGCTTCGCCGAGGAGGTAGAAGGCGCCGCCGCAGGCCATGCCGTTGACCGCCGCGATCACCGGTTTCCAGAGGTCGTTGGATTTCGGGCCGACCCGGAGGAGGGGGTCCTCGATCGTGAAGGGGGAGTGCGGCTGGGGGACGGAGGACGCCGCCTCCCGGTCGAGGCCCGTGCAGAAGGCGCGGTCGCCGGCGCCGGTCACGACGACCGCCCGTACGGTGTCGTCGTGCCGCAACTCCTGCCAGGTCAGGGTCAGTTGCCCGACCGTGGCCAGGTCGAGGGCGTTGTGCCGCTCCGGGCGGTCCAGGGTGAGCAGGGTGACGCCCGTGTCCTTGTCCGTCGTGGTGCGCAGGGTCACGGCCGCTCCAGTACCCACTGGGGGAGGCCGTCGGCGGTGAAGACCACCTGGACCCGGGCGCCGATCCGCAGACGGTCGACGGGGACGGAGTCGAGGCGGGCGCCCGGCGCGCTCACCAGGTTGCCGACGAGGCGGATGCGGGGGGCGTCGGCGAGTTCGACGAGGACGACGTTGTACGGGGCCTGCTCGGCGTAGTCGGGGAGGAGGGGCGGGTGGGGCAGTACGTACGACCAGATGCGCCCCCGGCCGCCGACCCGGCGCCACGTCGTCGCGAACGAGCGGCAGTGGGGGCAGCAGGGCCGGGGCGGGAAGCGGAGTTCGCCGCAGTCGGCACACGCCTGGATGCGCAGTTCGCCCCGGGCGGCGTACTCCCAGAAGGGGGCACCGTCCTCGTCCACGGCTGGGGTCAGCATGTGCTCAACTCCTTCAACTCCGAACGGTGTTCAGTTCCTCAGCAGCAGGGCCGACGTCGGGACGCCCTCGCCCGCCGTCACCAGGCAGGCCGCCGCCCCCGGTACCTGGGCGGTGCTCGTGCCGCGCAGCTGCCGCACGCCCTCGTTGATCAGGTTGAACCCGTGGACGTACGCCTCGCTGAGGCCGCCCCCGGAGGTGTTGAGGGGCAGCCGGCCGCCGCTCTCCAGGGCGCCGCCCTCCGTGAACGCGCCGCCCTCGCCCCGGCCGCAGAAGCCGTAGCCCTCCAGGGAGAGGGGGATCAGCGCGGTGAACGCGTCGTAGATCTGGGCCACGTCGATGTCGTCCGGGGTGATGTCCGCGTGTTTCCACAGGTGCCGGGCGGCGGTCCAGGCGGGGCCGGTCAGGGGGTCGTCGTTCCAGTAGTTGACCATGCCGTGGTGCTGGGCGGGCAGGCCCTGGGCGGCGGAGTGGACATAGACGGGGGTGCGGCGGCAGTCTCGGGCGCGCTCGGCGGAGACCACGACGCAGGCCAACGCCCCGTCCGTCTCCAGGCAGTTGTCGAAGAGGCAGAGGGGTTCGCTGATCCAGCGGGAGTTCATGTACATCTCGCGGGTCAGGGGGCGCTCGTACATGATCGCGGCCGGGTTCTGGTTCGCCCGGTTGCGGCAGGCCAGGGCGACGTTGAAGAGGTGGTCGCGGGTGGTGCCGTACTCGTGCATGTGGCGGCGGGCGAGCATGGCGATCTCGTCGGCGGGGCGGAGCAGACCGTAGGGGCGGGTCCACTGCGCGGGGGTGGGGAGCTGGACCGTGGTGTTCTTCCACGGGCGGGGGCCCGAGCCGCGTTTGCGGGACCGCCAGGCGACGCCGACCGTGGCCTGGCCGGTCGCGATCGCGGCGGCCAGATGCGCGACCGTGGCGCACGAACCGCCGCCCCCGTAGCCGACCTTGCTGAAGAAGGTGAGGTCACCGAGACCGAGCGCCTTGGCGACCTCGACCTCGTCCGTCTCCTCCATCGTGTACGAGGCGAGCGCGTCGACCTCGTCCGGGGCTATTCCCGCGTCGTCGAGTGCGGCGAGGATCGCCCGGCACGCCAAGGTCCGTTCCGTCTCCGGCAGTTGCCTGGCGAAGGCGGTCTGGCCGATGCCGACGATCGCCGTCGCGTCCTTGAGCACGGCCATGGGAGCCATGGGGCACACCTCCGCACAGGCTGCGGAGCACACCTCCGCACAGGGGCTGTCGGCTGCTGACAGTCCGTCAGGGTACAGCTAATCTGACGGGTAGTCAGCTCATGCCCGGGCAGCACTTGGACACTGGTTTCTCGCTACGGAGGCTGCTGTGATCGGTGAGGTGGAGGGACGCGCGGACCTGGGACGGGAGGCGTGGGGGACCGTCCCCGGGCTGGTCCGCTCGGCGGCCCGGCGGTTCGGCGGGGACGAGGCCGTCGTCGACGGGCGTACGCGGGTGACGTACGCGGAGCTCGGCGCGCGGGTGGAACGCGCGGCGGCCGCGTGCGTCGCGAACGGCGTCCGGACCGGCGACCGGGTCGCCCTCTGGGCGCCGAACTCCCTCGACTGGATCGTCTCCGCGCTCGGCGCGGTCTCGGCGGGCGCGGTGCTCGTCCCGCTGAACACCCGCTTCAAGGGCGGCGAGGCGGCGGACGTGCTGGCGCGCAGCCGGGCAAGGCTGCTGTTCGTCACCGGGACGTTCCTCGGGACGTCGTACGTGGCCTCGCTGCGGCGGGCCGCCGGCGCGGACGGCGGGCGGCTGCGGGCGCGGGGCGCCGGGAGCGTGTGCGAGCGGCCGGGACCGCTGCCCGCACTCCCGCACCTGGAACAGGTGGTGGTGCTGGCCGACGACGCGCCCGCCGACTTCCGCACCTGGAAGGACTTCCTCGCGAGCGGCGACGGGGTGGGGGAGCGGGCGGTGCGGGAGCGGGCGGAGGCACTGACCGGGGACTCCCCGTCCGACATCGTCTTCACCTCCGGCACCACGGGCCGGTCCAAGGGCGTGGTGATCAGCCACGCGCAGACCCTGCGGGCGTACGAGGTGTGGAGCGAGCTGGCCGGGCTGCGCCGCGGCGACCGCTACCTCATCGTGAACCCCTTCTTCCACACCTTCGGCTACAAGGCGGGCGTGATCGCCTGCCTCATGCGGGGCGCGACGATGATCCCGCAGCCGGTGTTCAACGTGGAGACGGCGATGGCCAACGTGGCGGCGGAACGCGTCACCGTCCTGCCCGGCCCGCCCACCCTCCACCAGTCCCTCCTGGACCACCCCGCCCGCGACGACTACGACCTCGGCTCCCTGCGCCTCGTGGTGACCGGCGCCGCGGTGGTGCCGCTGCGTCTGGTCGAACGGCTGCGGGCGGAGCTGCGCGTGGACACCGTCCTGACGGCGTACGGCCTGTCCGAGGCGTCCGGCATCGTCACGATGTGCCGGCGTGGCGACGAGCCGTCGGTGATCGCCTCGACGTCCGGGCGGGCGATACCGGGGACGGAGGTGCGGGTCGTGGACCCGCTGGGGTCCGCCCTGCCCGCGGGCTCGCCGGGCGAGGTGCTCGTCCGCGGCTTCAACGTCATGCGTGGCTACTTCGAGGACCCGGCCGAGACCGCCCGTGCGGTCACCTCCGACGGCTGGCTCCGCACCGGTGACGTAGGTGTCCTCGACGAGGCGGGCAACCTCCGGATCACCGACCGCATCAAGGACATGTTCATCGTCGGCGGCTTCAACGCGTACCCGGCGGAGATCGAGCAGCTCCTCGGCCTCCACCCGGACGTGGCCGACGTGGCGGTCGTCGGCGTCCCCGACACCCGCCTCGGCGAGGTCGGCAGGGCCTACGTCGTACGCCGCCCCGGCTCCCACGTCACCGCCGACGACCTCATCGCCTGGTCCCGGCGCGAGATGGCCAACTACAAGGTGCCGAGATCGGTGGAGTTCATGAGGGAACTGCCGCGGAACGCGAGCGGGAAGGTGGTGAAGGGGGAGCTGCGGGGGCGGTGAGGGGTGGGCGGCGCGGGATCGTCCGCCTGCGCCCGCGCCTGCGCCCGTACGCGGCCGGCCTGCTACCGGTCGGCCGCCGTCCGTTCGGTCGGCTCCTGGCCGGGCGGTTCCTGATCGAGCGATCTCAGGGCCGTCGCGTGCAGGTCGCGGATCTCGTGCATCGCCTCGCGCCAGGCAGGGTCGTCGTGGCCGACGGTGCGGGCCGTGTGCTCCGCGGTGTGCAGGCGGGCGGCCGTGGCGGGGTGCCGGGCGATCTCGACGGTGACGGCCCAGGTTTCGAGGAAGCGCGTGATCGGGCCCAGGCTGCCCGTGCGGGCGGCCAGGGTGATGGCCTCGTCCTTCTGCCGGTCCATCTCGCCCAGGCGGTGCGGCGCGACCCGCGCCAGGGCCGCGCGCAGCGCGGGCGGGGTCCTCTCCGGCCGGGGCACGACGGGCGTGCCCGGCCCGGCAGGCGCTGTGATCATCCTCGTCCCTCCCTGAGCACCGCCCCCGGACACACCTCGGCCGCGGTGGCTCCCCCTCCGCGCCACCGCGGCCGATCCCCCGTCAGGAGAAGGTCTACTTGCCGCCCAGGTCCAGAGCCGGCGGGGCGGGCATGTGGCTGTCCTTGGTGGTGATGGTGTCGTCGGCGGGCGGGGCGGGCATGTGGCTGTCCTGCGGGGTGGCGAGGCCGCCACCCTCCTTCGGCGGGGCGGGCATGTGGCTGTCGAGGGTCCTGATCTCCTCGGCCGCCGTGCCCGCCGTGCTCGCGTCCTGCTTCGTCTTCTTGGTGCTCATTGCTGGTACCCCCATGAGATTGTCAAGCATTGGGCGGAACGCCCGTTCGGTAACTCCCCCGAGGGTCGCCGAACGGGCGTTCCCGGGGCGCTCACCCTATGGGTGAGGCCCACGAGACCCGCCTGCCCCCCGACGCGACGGATCGATGAATCGAAGAGTGGCAGCTGCTCATAAACGTTCGATGAACGCGCGGACGATCACGATCAGGCCGCCGCGAACGGACGCAGGAGCGCCCTCAGTTCCGCAGCCTCGGGCGCACGGGACGCTTCGTAGATCGCCAGAGCCTCCCGCCAGCACGCTCGCGCGCGGTCGGCCTGCCCGAGGCTGTCGAGTGAACGGCCGAGCAGGGTCAGGATGTTGGCGCGCATCCATTCACCGCCGATGCACCCGGTCGTCAGCGCCTGCTCGGCGTGCTGCGCGGCCTGGGCCGGCCTACGGGCAGAGAGGTGTACCTGGGCGATACGGAAGTGGGTCGCGCCTTCCCACAATCGCTGGCGATTCTGCACGAACATACCGAGCGCCTGTGCGAGTTGCTCCAGGGCCTCGCCCTTGCGGTCGGCATGACTCAGCGCGATGCCGAGGGCGTACCGCGCGTTGGCCAGCCGGAAGGTGAGCCCCAGCTCGTCGTAGATGGCGATGCCCTGGCGGACCAGGTCGATGGCCACGGCCGTACGGCCGAGCGAGACGAGCACGCGCGAGAGGTTGCACAGCGCGCTGGCCTCGCCCGGCCGGTTGCCGTCGGCACGGAACGCCTTGATCGCTTCGAGAAGATGCGCCTCGCTGACGGTGCGCTGATTACGGCAGTTGGCGATGATCCCCTGCTCGTTCTGGGCGTTGCCGCACGTCCAGGGGTCACCTGTCCGCCGTCCCAGTTCGATCGCGCGCTCCGCTTCCGGATGCGCCTCGTCGAACCGCCCGGCGCGGCTGAGAACCTGGGCCAGGGTCGTACGGGCGCGCCCCTCCGCATGGGCGTCCCCCAACGCGGCCGCCGCGTCCCGCGCGGCGACGGTCGCCGTTTCGTAGCGGAGCGAACTCGCCCCCGACTCCGCCAGATCCTTCGACGCCAGAAGGAGATCGACACTGCGGCGCAGGGTGTCGGAGCCCAGCGACTGCTGGACGCACGCCAGGATGGAGGCCGCTTCCGAATGCAGCCAGTCGAGTGCCTTCATGTCGTCACTGAACTCGTGGCCCGCCCGCTCCGTCGCCTCCAGGTGGTCCACCGTCCGGTCCCCCGGCCGCTCGATCGCGTACACCCGCGTCGCCGTCGCCAGATAGAAGTCCAGCAGCCGGGACATCGCCGCGCTCCCCACGCTCGGCGGCTGTTCGTCGCGTTCGGCGCATGCACGCGCGTAGAGGCGGACGAGGTCGTGGAAGCGGTAGCGGCCGGGGGCGGCGGATTCCAGGAGGGACGTGTCGACGAGGATCTCCAGCAGGTCCTCGGTCTCCTCCGGCGGCAGGTCCAGCACGGCGGCCGCCGCGGCCAGCGAGATGTCCGGGCCGTCCGCGAGGCCGAGGAGGCGGAAGGCGCGGGCCTGGGCGGGCTCCAGCTGGCCGTAGCCCAGCTCGAAGGTGGCCTTCACCGCCAGGTCACCGGCCTGAAGCTCGTCCAGCCGGCGCCGCTCGTCGGCGAGTTTGGCGGCGAGGACGGACACCGTCCACGTTCTGCGCGCCGCCAGCCGTGACGCGGCGATACGGATGGCGAGCGGCAGGAAGCCGCAGGCCGCGACGACGTCGAGCGCGGCCTTGCGCTCCGCCGCGACGCGCTCCTCGCCGACGATCCTCGTGAAGAGCTGCAGGGCCTCGTCCGGCGACATCACGTCGAGGTCGACGAGGTGGGCGCCGGCCAGGTCCACCATCCGCACCCGGGCGGTGACCAGGGCCGCGCAGCCCGCCGTGCCGGGCAGCAGCGGCCGTACCTGGGCCGCGTCCCGCGCGTTGTCGAGCAGCACCAGGACCCGGCGGCCGTCCAGGACCGACCGGTACAGCGCGGCCCGCTCCTCCAGGGAGTCCGGGATCGCGGAGTCGGCCGTGCCGAGCGCGCGCAGGAACGAGCCGAGGACCGTCTCCGGCTCGGCGGGCCGGGCGCCGGCGCCCTGGAGGTCGACGTACAGCTGCCCGTCGGGGAAGGACGACCGGGCCTGGTGGGCCACGTGCACGGCGAGTGTCGTCTTGCCGACGCCGCCGATACCCGCCAGCGCGGACACCGACATCACCTGGCCCTCGGCGCCGGACGCCTCCGCCAGCACCTCGCTCAGATCCTTCACGAACGCGGCGCGGCCGGTGAAGTCGGGCACGGTGGCGGGCAGTTGGGCGGGCCGGACCGGGGTCGCGGAGGTCTCGGCCGCGAGAGGCGCGGAGGGCTCCGCGAGGCCCGGGTCCGCCTGGAGGATGCGCTGCTGCAGCTCCCGCAGACCCGGGCGGGGGTCCACGCCCAGTTCGTCGGCGAGCAGGCGGCGGGTGTCGGCGTACACCGCGAGGGCCTCGGCCTGCCGTCCGCTGCGGTACAGCGCCAGCATCAGCAGTTCGCGCAGTCGCTCGCGCAAAGGATGGGCAGCGGTGAGGGCGGTCAGCTCGGAGACCGCCTCCGCGTGGCAGCCCTGCTCCAGGTCCATGTCGAGGCGGGACTCGGCGAGTTGGAGACGCCACTCCTCCAGACGGGCGCGCTGGGTCTCCGCGTACGGTCCCGGCACGCTCGCCAGGACTTCGCCGTCCCACAGTCCCAGCGCCCTGTTCAGCAGCTCGCGGGCCCGGAGCAGATCGCCGGAGCTCCGGGCCTTCTCGGCGTCGGCGGCCAGTTCCTGGGCCGCGGCCAGGTCCAGCGCGCCGCCGGGCAGCCCGCGGACCGCGTAGCCGCCGGACTCGCTGACCAGCACCCCGGGCAGCACCTTGCGCAGCCGCGAGGCGTACGTCCGCACCGCCGCCAGCGCCTGCGAGGGCGGGTCGTCGCCCCACAGGGCGTCGATCAGCTCGTGCGCGGTGGCCGTGCGGCCCTCGCGCAGCAACAGTGCGGCCAGCAGGGCCCGTTGCTGGGGCGAACCGGTGGCGAGGGATTCGGTGCCGCGCCAGGCCCGTACGGGTCCGAGCACGGCGAAGCGCAGGTCGGCCGGCGGCTGGGGGGCCGGTTCCGGAACCGTTGCGTCCACGGCAGCCCTCTGCTCCGGCACGCGCGGCACACCGCTCTGCGGCACTCCCGGTTCACCACCCATCGACGTCTCCCAAGCCTCCTTGGTGCACGAGCCAGTTTGCCTTGCCCATGGCGGATCCGTCAGCCGTGGGAGGGCTCGATCACAGGGAGCCACCGGCGTGTCACCAGCTCCACGCGGGCGAACGAGTTACTGACGGGTCGTCAGATCAGCGCTACCGTGGCGGACATGGACACCTTGGAGACGAGCGCCACGGATCCCGCCACCGCCCCCGCCCCGTTCCCGAAGATCATCTCCGTCGACGACCACACGGTGGAGCCGCCGAACGTCTGGCAGGACAGGCTCCCGAAGAAGTACCTGGACACGGCCCCCCGGATCGTCCGCGCGCCGCTGAAGGAGATGACGTTCCTCGGCGGCCGCTTCAAGCCCGTGATGGGCGCTCCCGGAGACGACGGCCCGATCGGCGACTGGTGGGTCTACGAGGACCTGCACCGCCCGCTGACCCGCCTCGACACCGCCGTCGGCTACTCCAGGGACGAGATCAAGCTGGAGATCATCACCTACGAGCAGATGCGCCCCGGCTCGTACGACGTCCCGCAGCGCCTCGCGGACATGGACGTCAACCACGTCCAGTCGGCCCTCTGCTTCCCGACCTTCCCGCGCTTCTGCGGCCAGACGTTCACCGAGGCGGCCGACCGCGAACTGGGGCTGCTGGGCGTGCGGGCCTACAACGACTGGATGGTGGAGGAGTGGTGCGGCCCCGACGCCCGGGGCCGGCTGATCCCGCTGACCCTCATCCCGCTGTGGGACGCGGAGCTGGCGGCGGCGGAGGTGCGCCGGAACGCGGCGCGCGGCGTGCGGGCCGTGGCCTTCTCCGAGATACCCCCGCACCTCGGTCTGCCCTCCGTCCACACCGACGACTGGGACCCCTTCCTCGCCGCCTGCGACGAGACCGGCACGGTCGTGGCGATGCACATCGGCTCGTCGAGCCGGATGCCGTCGACCTCCGCCGACGCGCCGCCCGCCGTCGGCTCCACGATCACCTTCGCCAACTGCTGCTTCTCGATGGTCGACTGGCTGATGAGCGGCAAGTTCGAACGCTTCCCCAACCTCCGGGTGATGTACGCCGAGGGCCAGATCGGCTGGATCCCCTACATCCTGGAGCGCGCCGACGTGGTGTGGGAGGAGAACCGGGGCTGGGGCGGGGTGGCCGACAAGGTCCACCGGCCGCCGTCGGAACTCTTCGCCGACCACGTCTACGGCTGCTTCTTCGACGACGCGTTCGGGCTGAAGAACATCGACGCGATAGGCGTCGGCAACGTGCTGTACGAGACCGACTACCCCCACTCCGACTCCACCTGGCCCGAGTCGCGGCAGGTCGGCGAGGCGCAGATGGGCCACCTGGACCCCGACGTCGTGGACCGCATCGTGCGCCGGAACGCGATCGAACTGCTGGGCCTGACGAAGGAGGGGCTGTGGGCGGGGCCGGGGAGCGCGAGGTGAGCGCCGCCGGGGAAGGGCGGCCGGACGGGTCCGGCGCCGGGCTCGCCTACGGGTTGCAGCTGCCGGTCCAGTCGCAGAGCACCCTCTACGCCGAGCCCTGGGAGGCGGACGCCGGACCGGAGGACCTGGCGGAGATCGCGCGCGCCGCCGACCGGGCCGGGTTCGCGTACATCGCCGCCTGCGACCACGTGGCCGTACCGCGCCGCCTCGCGCCCGCGATGAGCACGGTCTGGTACGACCCCGTCGCCACGCTCGCCTACCTGGCCGCCGTCACCGAACGGGTCCGGCTGCTCAGCCATGTCGCGGTGGTCGGCCTGCGCCACCCGCTCCTGACGGCCAAGCAGTACGCCACTCTCGACCACCTCTCCGGAGGCCGGCTGGTCCTCGGCGTGGGCGCCGGTCACGTACGCGAGGAGTTCGAGGCGCTGGGAGTGGACTTCGAACGCCGGGGCGCGGTCCTGGACGAGTGCGTGGACGCCCTGCGCGCGGCCCTCGGCCCGGACGAGTTCCCCTCCCACCACGGCAAGCTCTACGACTTCGAGGACCTGGGCCAGCGCCCGCGACCCGCCCAGGCCCGCGTCCCGGTGTGGGTCGGCGGTTCGTCCCCCGCCGCCGTCCGCCGGGCCGCCGTACGGGGCGACGGCTGGCTCCCCCAGGGCGACCCCCGCGACCGCCTCCCGGCCCAGATCGCCCGCCTGCGCCGCCTGCGGGAGGAGGCCGGCGTCACCACCCCGCTCACCATCGGCGCGATCACCGAGCCGCTGTACATGGGCACCCCGTCCTGGGAGGTCGGCCGCCGCACCCTCACGGGCGGCCCGGCCGCCCTCGCCGACTCCCTGCGCGCGTACGGGGCGATGGGGGTGAACCAGATCCAGGTGCGCTTCCGGAGCCGGGGGGTGAGTGAACTCGTGGACCAGGTGGGGGTGTTCGGGGCCGAGGTGGGGCCGTTGCTACAGGAGGACTCTGCGAGGACCTCGTGAGGTCTGCCGATGGTGATCGGCGAGACAGGGGTAACTTGCTACCTCTGGTAGCATGTGGCGTATGAGTGGTAGCAAGAAATATTCTGTCAGTCTTCCCGAGGGTCTGGCCGAGGCTGTGCGCGCACAGGTGGGTCCCGGGGGCTTCTCGGCCTATGTGGCCGAAGCGCTGGAGCAGCGTGTGGCCATGGACAAGCTGCATGACATCGTCACCGACTTCGAGACCGACAATGACCCGCTGTCGCGGGAAGAAGTCGAATCGGCTCGGGCTGTGCTGCGCCATGATCGGCGTGACACGGGCGGTGCCGCCGCCTGATGCCCGGCACGCTTCTTCTGGACAGCGAGGGCTTGTCCAAGCTCTACCTCAAGGACCGGACGGTCATGGCTCTTGTCCAGGCGGCCCTGGAGGAAGGTGTCAGGGTCGCCACGACTGCCATGACAACGCTTGAGGCGGACTACGAACCCATCCATCCGGCCCGGATCCGCTGGGTCCTCTCGCGGATCGACGTCCATGATGTCACCAAGGATGTCACCGACCGTGCTGCGGCACTGTTGCGCGAGCGCGGGCTCGGTGGGCACAAGTACGCCATCGATGCCGTCCTCTCCGCCGTCGCACGCTCCGTGCCGGGACCGGTCACCGTCCTCACCTCCGACCCCGAGGACATCGGTCTGCTCTGCGGGCAGGCCATCGAGATCGTCAAGGTCTGACCTCGCGGTCTCGGCGCCGCCCGGCCCGCGCGGCAAAGGGCCTGCCTGGACCTGCCCGGCCGGGTGCGGCTCCGGCCATCGCGCCGGCCCCCCTACCGTGGCCGCATCAGTCGTGTGGGTATGCCGAACCGGGCGGCCACGGGACTCGCCGGAGTCGCCGGTGTCGCCCGCGTCCTCTGCGGCGGCACTCGGCCGCCGCCCGGCGGATCAACGCACGCCCGGACCCTACCGCCCGTCCGCTCCGCACGAACCCGTCCTGCCCGCGACCCAGACCGCCCCGCACCTGAACTCGGCTGCTGAGCAGGGGAGTTCAGGACAGAGGGGTTTCGGCCGTCCCGTTGGCGGGGCCGGTGAACCTGTCAGACAGCTTCGCTTTTCGTTCTTGAAATTTCGAACAACTGACCCCGGAGTCACGTATGTAGGGGAGTCATGGCTTCGGCGGAAGGACACGCGAGGTGCGATCCCCCCGGCACGTCAGAACGTCCCAGCACGCAGGCACCCCCGTTTCGGCTGTTCCCGCACAACCCACCCGAGTCCCGGCACGCCCACCCCGCCCGGCGGCACCGTCGCCCCCCGGCCTGTCCGTCGCCCTGGCCTGTGCCCCGGGCCAGTGGCCGCACGAGGGCTGGCCGGCCCCCGACGACCGGTACGTGAGCAGCGCGCTGCTCGTCCCGCCCCCCTACCGCGAACTCCGCGGGACCGGGGCCGACGTCGTCGTGCTGCGCTGCGAGGACCCGGCGGAGTCCTTCGCGGTGCTGCTGAAGGCCATGGGGCCCATGAGCGCCCCGGTGATCGTCGTCAGCCCCCGCCGGGACGCCGAGACGGTCGTGGAGGTGTTCCGGGGCGGGGCCGGCTATCTGGTCGACGGCGACTACTGCACCTGCATGCTCTCCTCCGCGGTCGTGGCCGCCACCGTGGGCCACACGTACTTCTCGCCCGTCGCCTGCGCCGCCATCCGGGACGCGGCCCGGCACCTGCCCGGGCACGGGGAGGAGAGGGAGCGGCTGCGCTCCCTGCTCTCGCCCCGCGAGCGGCAGATCATGGAACTGCTCTCCACCGGCCTCGGCGCCCAGGAGATCGGCCTGCGTCTGTCGCTGAGCGAGAAGACCGTGCGCAACAACCTCAGCAACATCTACGCCAAGCTGGATGCCCGAGGGGGCACGGAGGCCGTGCTGAGATGGCTGGGAGCGGCACCGGGAGTTCGCGTATGAGAACACTCGGCTGAGGGTCCTGGAGAAGACTTCGATACGTACGGACGCGTTTATCGGAGACCGCATAAAAAATCCCCCGCGCAGAGCACGGGGGATTACTCGGGTTTCTCCGGACGCTATTGAATGGTCACTTCGGAGAGCGGGATCTCGATGTCGGTCACGTTCTCGCCGCCCTGCTCGAATCCGGGTTCGGCGCGCACACTTCCCTCGCTGTTGATGATCCCATTGGCCTGAGGCGTACCGCACTGCACATTGCGCAGCCAGAGGCGGCCGTCCGGAGTTCCGCTGGCCAGCAGCTGCGGATAGAAGACGTGCACGCTCGTCGCCCCCTCACTGGGCGAGAAGAACACCGTCTGGCCGTCCTGGGCCTCCTTGTAGGTGGCCTTGAGGAAGCCGCTCACGTCGGTGCGCTTGTGGGACCACATGAAGAAGGCGATGTGGTCGGCCTTCACCGTGTCGGAACGGGAGAACGAGAACGACGACGTGGTGTCGTCGCGCTTGATGTTGAACTCCTGGGTGGCGAACTTGACGCCGATCTCGAAGACGGAACTGGCCAGCTTCGTGCTGCCGTCCGTGTTGAAGCCGTCCTCCAGCTGGATGACGCGGGTCACGGACGCCGTGCCGCTGAAGGTCTTCGTCGCCGCGGTGGTGACCCCGCAGTTGTCGGTCACCGAGGTGACCCGCTCGTTGGGGCCGAGGCTGTCGCGCTTGGCCTGGACGTCGACGAACTCGCAGTTCGCCAGCTTGTCCGAGTCCGTACGGCAGTCCGCGGCCACCTCGTTCGGGGTGGCGGCCCCCGCGCTGTACATCAGCGTGCCGGCCAGTCCGAGGGCGGCGACCGGCGCCAGCATGAGGGTGATGCGCTTCTTCTTGCTGCGGTGGTTGCCGCTGCGCCCGGTGCGTGTCATGTGGGTCTCCTGCGAGGGTGAAGGGGGGATGAGTGCTGGTGGGGGCCCTGGAGGGCTGCCCCGAGAAGAGGTGTCCCGGGAGGGGAGGGGTGCCCCGGGAGGGGTGGGGAGGGTGCGGCGCGGGGAGCGGCCTGCGGGAGGAGGCGGGTCGATCAGGGTGCGTCGGGGGCCGGCCCCGGTCAGCAGTCCTCCAGGACGACCTTGCTGGTGCCGTCCGCGAGTCCGGGCGTGCCCGCGGCGCTCTCCAGGATGACCGGACCCTCGACGACCTCCGGCGCGACGAAGTTCTGCTCGGGGCTGGGGTTCACGGCGAAGCTGCCGGGATCGGCGTCCAGGTGCACGCGCCACTCGCCGGTCATGCGCTGCATCTTCGGCGTGAACGTCACGTGCATCACCTTGCCGACGGGGACCTCCCGCTGTTCCGACTCGCTGGCGGTCGCCGTCTTGACCGTCATGTCCAGCGTGCCCTTGTGCTTCACCCAGCCGCCGCTCAGCGCGCCGAAGAGGCCGCCGAGGGCGCCCTGCTGGGTCGCGGTGTACTTGCCCTCGCCCTGACCCACCGCCTTCGAGAACGTGGTGGTCACCTTCGACGGTTCGGTGGCGTTCGGCTCGCAGTTCGGGAAGTCGACGGTGACCTTCTCCGTGGGACCGTCGAAGGTCTCGAAGTTCGTCTCGACGAAATCACAGGTGTCGGATTCGAAGCCGTCCCCGAGGCCGCCCCCGAAATCACGTGTCTCCTGCTGCTTTCCGTTGAGCTTGGCGGTCCTCTCGCACATTCGCATGATCTGGTCCGGCGTCTTCTCCTCGGCCGCGCTGGCCGACGGCAGCAGAACGGCCGCGACAGCTGTACCGGTCACAAGTGAGGCACCGATCGCCAGGTACCGGACCTTCTTGTTCTTGAAGCGCCTCTTGGCTGCCATGGCTGTCTCTCCTTGAGGGTTGCTTTACCTTCCGATGGAGGATTATTGGGGCCGTATACAGACAGGGGACAGAGTCAAATGTCCCTACTCCCGGGTCACTTCGCATCGCAAACGCAAGCGCCGTGCACGTATCTGACGCTACGTCAGCTCACGCGATACCCTGACCTCGGCCAACGCACCGCGAAGGGAGTCCACATGGGCAAGCTCGACGGACGTGTCGTCCTCGTCACAGGCGCCGCACGCGGCCAGGGCGAGCAGGAGGCCCGGCTGTTCCGGGCCGAGGGGGCCGAGGTGGTCGTCGCCGACGTCCTCGACGACCGGGGGGAGGCCCTCGCCAAGGAGATCGGCGCGCTCTACGCCCACCTCGACGTCGGCCGCGAGGACGACTGGGCGGCGGCCGTGGCCGCCACCAAGAGTGCCTACGGCCGTGTCGACGGCCTCGTCAACAACGCCGGCGTCCTGCGCTTCAACTCCCTCGTCGACACCCCGCTCGACGAGTTCATGCAGGTCGTACGGGTCAACCAGGTCGGTGTCTTCCTCGGTATCAAGACCCTGGCCCCCGAGATCGAGGCGGCCGGCGGCGGCACGATCGTCAACACCGCCTCGTACACGGGGCTGACAGGGATGGCGTACGTCGGCGCGTACGCCGCGACCAAGCACGCGATCGTCGGTCTCACGCGGGTCGCCGCGCTGGAGCTGGCCCGCAAGGGCATCCGGGTCAACGCGGTCTGCCCCGGGTCCGTCGACACCCCGATGACCGACCCGGGCGACGAGGCGTCCGCCGAGACGGTCGCCAGGCTCTACCGCAAGCGCGTCCCGCTCGGCCGGATCGGCCGCCCCGACGAGGTGGCCCGCCTGGCGCTGTTCCTCTCCTGCGAGGACTCGTCCTACATCACCGGGCAGCCGTTCGTGATCGACGGCGGCTGGCTGGCCGGGGTCAGCCTGGTCTGACGGCGGGCTCCAGAGGCGTATCTGACGGCACGTCAGCTATTGACGCTCCACGGGGCCGGTGGAACAGTCGGCCGTGACGAGATCTGACGTTCAGTCAGATAAGGCCGCCGGGTATCGCTGAGGACGGTGAACCTCCTTGGAATTCGGGCTCTTTGTACAGGGATACGTGGGCAAGCGGGCCGAGACGGACCCCCTCGCCGAGCACAAGGCGCTGATGGAGGAGACCGAGTACGTCATCCAGGCGGACAGGTCGGGCTTCAAGTACGCGTGGGCGTCCGAGCACCACTTCCTGGAGGAGTACTCGCATCTCTCCGCCAACGACGTCTTTCTCGGCTACCTGGCCCACGCGACCGACCGCATCCACCTCGGCTCCGGCATCTTCAACCCGCTCGCCCAGGTCAACCACCCCGTGAAGGTGGCCGAGAAGGTCACCATGCTCGACCACCTCACCGAGGGCCGCTTCGAGTTCGGCAGCGGACGCGGGGCCGGCTCGCACGAGATCCTCGGGTTCATCCCCGGGGTGACCGACATGAACTACACCAAGGAGATCTGGGAAGAGACCATCGCCGAGTTCCCCAAGATGTGGCTCCAGGACGAGTACGTCGGCTTCCAGGGCAAGCACTGGTCGCTGCCGCCGCGCAAGATCCTGCCCAAGCCGTACGGGAAGTCGCACCCCGCGATGTGGTACGCCGCCGGGTCGCCGCCCTCGTACTCCATGGCCGCGCGCAAGGGGCTCGGCGTGCTCGGCTTCAGCGTGCAGAAGGTCTCCGACATGGAGTGGGTGCTGGAGAAGTACAAGAGCGCGATCGTCGACGCCGAGCCCATCGGTGACTTCGTCAACGACAACGTCATGGTGACGACGACCGCGATCTGCGCACCCACCCACGACGAGGCGGTACGGATCGCCGTGAACGGCGGGCTGCACTATCTGCCCTCGCTCGTCTTCCGGTACCACGACACCTTCCCCCGGCCCGACGGCTTCCCCGTGTGGCCGGAGACGCTCCCCGAGTACAACGAGGAGTTCATCGAACTCCTCATCGCGGAAGAGCTGTTGATCTGCGGCGACCCCGACGAGGTGTTCCGGCAGTGCAAGCGGTGGGAGCAGGCCGGGGCCGACCAGCTGAGCTTCGGACTGCCGGTGGGGGTGCCCAAGGAGGCGACGCTGCAGACGATCCGGCTGGTCGGGGAGCACGTGATCCCGAAGATCGACACGGATCCGGTGCACCGCACCTCGCGGTTCCGCTCCGCGGCGAGCGCCGGCTGAGGGGCGCCCGGCGCCGGCGGGCCGCGGTGCGCCCTCGGCGGCAGGCCGAGGTCTTGCGTCGGCGGTCGGCCCGTCGGCGGTCGGCCGTTCGTCCGTCGGCTGCGGGCCCGTCGTGGTGGCCCGCGCAGTTCCCCGCGCCTCTTCGGGGCGCGGCAGCACAGCCTTCGTTTCCCGTGCTTGTCGCCTGTGTGGAAGGGGCGTAGCCGTGCTCGACCATGTGATCAGAGGCGCGACCGTCGTGGACGGAACGGGCGCCCCCGCGTACACCGCCGACGTCGGGATGCGCGACGGCCGTATCGCCGTCATCGGGGAGGTGACGGAGGAGTCCCGTACCTCGGAGGACGCGCGCGGGCTCGTCCTCGCCCCCGGCTTCGTCGACCCCCACACCCACTACGACGCCCAGCTGTTCTGGGACCCGTACGCGACGCCGTCCCTCAACCACGGGGTGACGACCGTCGCGGGCGGCAACTGCGGGTTCACGCTGGCGCCCCTGAACCCCGCCCGCCCCGAGGACGCGGACTACACGCGGCGGATGATGTCCAAGGTCGAGGGGATGTCCCTGGTCGCGCTGGAGGAAGGCGCGCCCTGGAACTGGAACGGCTTCGGGGAGTACCTGGACGCCCTAGAAGGGCGGATCGCCGTCAACGCGGGCTTCATGGTCGGGCACTGCGCGCTGCGGCGCTACGTGATGGGGCCGGACGCCGTCGGCGGACAGCCGACCGACGGGCAACTGGACGCGATGCTCCGGCTGTTCCACGAGGCGATGGACGCCGGGGCGTGGGGGCTGTCGACCACGCAGTCCTCGACGCACAGCGACGGCGACGGCCGGCCGGTCGCCTCGCGGCACGCGAAGCCCGCCGAACTGATCGCCCTGTCGAGGGCCGTGGGCGAGCACGAGGGCACCCAGATCGAGGCGATCGTGGCGGGCTGCCTGGACCAGTTCAGCGACGACGAGATCGATCTCTTCGTGGAGATGAGCGCGGTGGCCGGGCGGCCCCTCAACTGGAACGTCCTCACCATCGACGCCGCCATCCCCGAACGCGTGCCGCGCCAGCTGGAGGCCAGCGAACGGGCGCGCAAGGCCGGCGGCCGGGTGGTGGCCCTGACGATGCCCATCCTCACCCCGATGAACATGTCCCTGGGCACGTTCTGCGCGCTCAACCTGATCCCCGGCTGGGGCCCGGTCCTGAGCCTCCCGGTGCCCGAGCGGATCGCGCGCCTGCGCGACCCCGAGGTCCGGGCGGAGATGCTGCGGCGCGCGGACTCCAAGGAGGCCGGCGTCTTCCGCCGGCTCGCCCACTTCGCGCGGTACGTCATCGGCGACACCTACAGCGAGGCGAACGAGGGCCTGACCGGCCGCGTCGTCAAGGACATCGCGGCGGAGCGGGGCCAGGAACCGTTCGAGTGCCTGGTGGAGATCTGCGCCGCCGACGACCTCCGTACGGTCCTGTGGCCCATGCCCACCGACAACGACCCCGGCTCCTGGGCCCTGCGCGCCGAGACCTGGCGGCACGAGGACGTGCTGCTCGGCGGCTCGGACGCGGGCGCCCACCTGGACCGGATGTGCGGCGCCCCGTACACCACCCGGTTCATCGGGGACTGTCTGCGCGGCCGGAGACTGGTCGGCCTGGAACAGGCGGTCAAGATGCTCACCGACGACCCGGCGCGCCTCTTCGGGCTGCGTGAACGGGGGCAGGTGCGGGAGGGCTGGCATGCGGACCTCGTCCTGTTCGACCCGGAGCGCGTCGACGCCGGCAAGGCCACCCTGGTGCACGACCTGCCGGGCGACAGCCCCCGCCTCGACTCCCGGGCGATCGGCGTACGGGCGGTCTGGGTCAACGGCGTCGAGGCGATCCGCGACGACGTGGTGACCGGGGCCGTGCCGGGCAAGGTGCTGCGGAGCGGCCGGGACACCCGGACGGTGAGTACGAAGTGAGTCCGACGGGGTCCGCGGGGTCCACCCAGCGGCAGCGGTTGTTCGTCGGCGGCTCCTGGGTGGAGCCCGACGGCGGGCACCACGAGGTCGTCGACCCGGCGACGGAGGAGGTCGTCGGGTGGGCGCCGGAGGCGTCGCGGGAGCAGGTGCACGCGGCGGCCGCCGCCGCCCGCGAGGCGTTCGGGCCGTGGTCGCGGGTGCCGGCCGCCGAGCGGGCCGCGATCCTCGCCCGTACGGCGGACCACATACGGCGCCATCTCGTCCCGTACGCCGAACTCGCGCAGGCCGAGAGCGGTGCGACGACCGGCACGGCACGAGCCATGCAGGTCGGGGTGGGGGCGGCCCGGTTCCAGCGGTACTCCCGCGTCGAGCCGGTGGAGGAGCCCATCGCGCCGCAGATCAACGAGGCGGGTCCCTTCGGCCGGGCGGCCGTGATGGGCGCCCTCGCCGTACGGCACCCCGTGGGCGTGGTCACCTGCATCACCTCGTACAACAACCCCTGGGCCAACCCGGCCGGGAAGATCGCCCCCGCCCTCGCCATGGGCAACACGGTGGTCGTGAAGCCGGCCCCGCAGGACCCGCTCTCCGTCTACCGCATGGCGGAGGCCCTGGAGGCCGCCGGTGTCCCGCCGGGCGTGGTGAACGTGGTGAGCGGCTCCGGCGCGGAGGCGGGCGAGGCCGCCGTGGACTCCCCGGACGTCGACATGGTGAGTTTCACCGGCTCGACGGCGGTCGGACAGCGGATCGCGGAGGTGTGCGGGCGCGGGATGAAGCGCCAGCTGATGGAGCTGGGCGGGAAGGGCGCGGCGATCGTCTTCGACGACGCCGACCTGGGCGCGGCGGTCGCCGGCATCGCGACCACCTTCACCTTCTACAGCGGGCAGATCTGCACGGCACCGACACGGGTGATCGCCCAACGGGGCGTCTACGACCGCCTGGTGACCCAACTGGCCGCGTACGCGTCCCGGTTGCCGGTGGGGGACCCGCGCGAGGCGGGCACGGTGGTCGGCCCGGTGATCTCGGCGGCCCACCGGGACCGCGTCGAGACCTATGTCGAGCTGGGCCGCAAGGAGGGCGCCCGGGTGGTGACCGGAGGGCAACGGCCGCCGTACGAACGGGGTTTCTACGTCGCTCCCACGGTCCTCTCGGACTGCACCCCGGACATGCGCGTCGTCCGGGAGGAGATCTTCGGCCCGGTCGTCGTCGTCCTCCCCTTCGACGACGAGGACGAGGCCGTCGCCCTCGCCGACGACAGCGACTACGGCCTCATCGACTACGTCTGGTCCGGGGACGTGGCCCGCGCCTTCCGGGTGGCCCGGTGCCTGCGGGCGGGAGGCGTGGGCGTGAACACCGTCGGCCGCAACATGGAGGCCCCGTTCGGCGGGTTCAGGAAGAGCGGGGTGGGGCGCGACGTGGGGTCGTACGCGCTGCACGCGTACAGCGAGACGCAGGCGATCGTCTGGCCGGGGTGAGGGCTTCCCCTCCGTTCCTGCCGGACGCGATGATGTCCGCATGCTGCGTGAGCCGGACGAGCCGGGTGAGCGGGACGAGGGCGGCGAGCGGGGTGAGCGTCGGGGGACGGACCGGCCGCTCCTCTATCTCGACGTCGACGGGCCGCTGAACCCGTACGCCGCGAAGCCGGAGCGGCGGCCCGCCGGATACACCACCCACCGGATGAAACCGCGGGGCTGGCTCGCCCAGCACCCGGGACAGCCCGAGGCGTACGTCAAGCCGCTCCGGGTCTGGCTCAACCCCGAGCACGGCCGGCAACTCCTGCAGCTGGCAGCCCTGTTCGACGTCACCTGGGCGACGACATGGGCCGGCGAGGCGAACACCTGCATCGCGCCGGTCCTCGGGCTGCCGGAACTGCCCGTGGTGGAGTGGCCCGCCGGTCCGGGCCCGTCCGGGCCGCCCCGGGTGTCCGGGACGGCCGCGAACCCCGGGATCTTCTGGAAGACGCGGCGCCTCGTCGAGCACGCGGCCGGGCGCCCCTTCGCCTGGGTCGACGACGAGATCGGCCCCGCCGACCGGGAGTTCGTCGCCGCCCACCACCACGGCTCCGCCCTGCTGCACCGCGTGGACCCCCGCCTCGGCCTGCGGGACCCGGACTTCACCACGCTCGCGGCGTTCGCCCGCACGACGGGCTGAAGGAGGGTGACGACCTAGTCGTCGAGGTCATGCTCGGCCGGTTCGCCGCGGCCGACGGACAGGGACCAGCGCACGGTGGAGGGGGCGTCGACGGTGACGGTGCCCCCACGGTCGGCGTCCTCGACGGCGAACTGGTTGTACTCACCGCTCACTTCACCGTCGCGGCAGGCCACCGTGAAAGAGGCGCCCATGGGACGCAGCGAGACCTCGATCTCCCCCTTGCCCTCGCACTGCGCCCCGACGGACAGCGCCTTGCCGTCGCCCTTCTTCGCCTTGCCGAACTCCATCGACGCGCTGCCCCTGGTGCCGTCCCGCCGCAGGACGATCCGGTCGGCCATCTCCAGGTCCGGGGCGGCGTCCACGGACACCTCGGACACGGCGGCCTCGTCCCCCTCGCCGGAGTCCGCCGCCGATGTCGTCCTCGCGGGGCTCGCCTCGGCCGTCCGTACCGGCGGCCGCTGCGAACCGGTCTCGGCGTCCGCCGAGCAAGCGGTGGCGGCGAGGAGGACGGCCCCCGACAACAGCGCCAGGGCGGTGAGTGCGCGGCGCGGCATACGTGTAGTGCGTGACATGAACGGCCCCCGTCTGTCAGCCCGTTGGTGGCGGGCGAGGCGGTGATCGTGGCACTGGGCCGAACACGGCAGCAAGGCGAAAGCGAGGGTTCAGAGGATGATCTGAGGTTGGCGGCGCCCACGCGCCGGGCACCCGCTCCCCACCTCGGACCCGCCGACGACGGGTGCGGGTCCGCGCCGGACGACCGTACGTCAGCCCGCGTCCGCGACGGCCCGCAGGCGGGCCACCGAGCCGGTCTCCAGGGCCGTCCACACCGAGCCGTCCGGGCCGAGAGCGATGCCGTGGGGTTCCGAGGCGGGGGTCGGCAGTGTGTGTTCCTGGATCTCGTGGTGGTGGCCGTCGTAAGTGATCCGGCCCACGCGGTTCGCGCCCCACTCGGTGAACCAGCAACCGCCGTCGGTGTCGGCGACGATGGCGTGCGGGCGGGACCCGCGGTCCGGCAGGGGGAACTCGTCGGTCTTCCCGTCCGGAGTGATCCGCCCGATCTGCCCGGCCCCGATCTCGACGAACCACAGGGCCCCGTCGCCACCGGCGGCGATGCCCACGGGGGCGGCGCCCGGCGTCGGCAGCGGGTGGACGGTCACCTCACCCTCCGGCGTGACGGCACCGATCGCGTTCGCCTGGTTCATCGTGAACCACAGCCTGCCGTCCGGCCCGGCGGCGATGGCCGACGGGAACGCCCCGGCGACCGGGAGCGGGAACTCGACGACCTCCCCCTCGGTCGTGATCCGCCCGATCCGGCCTGCCCCCGCCTCCGTGAACCACAGCGCGTCGTCGGGCCCGGCCGCGATCCCGAACGGCCCGGCGTCGGGCGTCGGCAGGGCGAAGGACGTGACCTCCCCGGCCGTGGTGATGCGACCGATCCGATGCCCCTTGAACTCCGTGAACCACAGCGCGCCGTCCGGCCCGGCCGTGATGACCGAGGGCCCGCCCGACGCCGAGGGGAGGGCGTACGACGTGGTCTCTCCGTCGGGCGTGAGCCTGCCGACACGTCCGGCGTGGACCAGCGTGAACCACAGCGCGCCGTCCGGCCCGGCGGCGATTCCGTACGGCCCTGCCTCGACGTCGGAGACGGGGAACTCCTGGATGGACACGGCCGGGCGGCGAGAAGTCATGGATGCGAAGCCTCAGTCGGAGAGTCGAAGAGTCGGAGAGCCGAAGAGTCGAGAAGTCGTCGAAGAGTCACGGGTCGGGGAACGGCGGTCGACGCCCAGCGTTCCAGAGCGGGCCGCGCCCTGTCGCCCGAATTGCCGTAGGAGCGGAGCCCGTTGGAGTAACGCGTGCGCCCCGTCCCCTACGGTGGCCGCATGGCTGACGAGATCTTCCGGGACCGGTGGCTGGCCGAACTGTACGACCCGCTCGACCCCGATCGCGGCGACCTGGACGCCTACCTCGCGTGCGCGCGGGAGTCCGGCGCGCGGAGGGTGCTGGACATCGGCTGCGGTACGGGCGTCTTCGCGCTGCTGCTCGCGGAGCGCGGGGTGGAGGTCGTCGGGCTGGACCCGGCCGGTGCCTCCCTCGACGTCGCGCGGGCCAAACCGGGGGCCGACCGGGTCCGGTGGGTCCACGGCGACGTCACGGCCCTTCCCCCGCTGCGGGTCGACCTCGTCACGATGACGGCCAACGTGGCGCAGGCGATCGTGGAACCGGAGACATGGCGGCGGACGCTGGCGGGCGCGTACGAGGCGCTGCGGCCGGGCGGCGGACTGGTCTTCGAGACCCGCGACCCCGCCGCGCGGGCCTGGGAGGAGTGGAACCGCGAGGACTCGTACCGGGTCACCGAGGTAGCGGGGTTCGGCGCGGTCGTGAGCTGGGTGGAGCTGACGCGGGTCACCGGACCGCTGGTGACCTTCCGTTGGCACTACGTCCTCGACGGCGGTGACGGCGAGGTGACGCTGACGTCGGACTCCACCCTCAGATTCCGCGAGCGGGCCGAGGTCGAGGCGGATCTCGCCGCCCACGGATACGTGCTGGAGGACGTACGGGACGCCCCCGACCGCCCCGGCAGGGAGTTCGTGTTCGTGGCGGCCCGGCCGGCGGCGGACTGACCCGTTCCCCTCTCAACCCCTGACCGTGGGCCGAGGTCTTACGGGACGTCATCGACAGGAGGGCGCAGTCCATGCAACTCGATCCCGATCTCTGCCTGGCCGTTCCGGCGGGCTTCGACGACTCGGACGCCGATACCCAGGTGCATCCCATGGCGCGGAAGCTCTTCCCGGCCACGAACGCCGCGGAGGCGTTCCGGAAGGCGTCCGTGTGGGTGGGGGAACACGACGTCTTCCTGGTGGACGTGTCCTGGGACTATGAGTACGACGAGGACGAACCGTACGTGCTGAGCGTCTACTTCACTTTCGAGCCGGATCCCGAGGACGACTGACCGGGAGGCCGCTCCCCGCCCAGATCGACCCGCACCGTCAGCAGCCCCGACCCCAGCACCCGGACCGCCGCGCTGTTCACACGGGGCAGGGTGCGCAGGCGGGCCACCGGGTCGTCGTCGGGGAGGAGGTGGGCGGTGCCGGTGTGCCAGCGGCCCCGGATGCGTACCCGCACCGACGGGTCGGCCTTGATGTTGCGGATGTAGTGGGACCTCTCGCCGTACTCGGAGACCAGCCAGAACGTGTCGCCGACGCGCCGGCCGCCGACAGGGGTGCGGCGGGGGAGGCCCGAGGTGCGGCCGGTCGTCTCCAGGAGGGTCTGGAGCGGGATCCGGCGCAGCACCGGATTGGCGACGTGACGCTGGAAGGCCGTGACGGCCCGTTGCTTGGGGCCCGGGCGTTCCGGGCCGTTCGCAGGGCTCGCAGGGCTCGTATGGCTCGTCATGGGCGTGGTTCCCCTCGGAAGGTGGCAGGTACTGGTCACAGGATCGGGTACGCGGCGAAGGCGGTGGGCGGGCGGTGCGGGTCGTGACGTGGAACCTGTGGTGGCGGTTCGGACCCTGGCAGGAGCGGCAGAAGGCGATCCTGGCCGTGCTGCGTGAACTGCGCCCCGACGCGGTCGGGTTGCAGGAGGTCTGGCAGCGCGGCGGCGGGACCGGCCGGGACGGCGGGGGCGGCGACAATCTGGCCGGGTGGCTCGCCGGGGAGCTGGGGATGCACTGGGCCTGGGGCGAGTACGGGGACGCTGGCCGCTGGCAGCGGCGGATCGGGGACTCGGACGTCGGGATCGGTGGCGCCGTGCTCAGCCGGTGGCCCGTGCGGGAGCGGGACGCCATCGCGCTTCCGGCCGGAGACGGCGGCAGCACACGCGGCGCCCTCTACGCCCTCCTCGACGCGCCGGGCGCGCCCGTGCCCTTCTTCACCGCCCACCTCAGCTCCGCGACCGACGCGTCCGCGGTGCGCTGCCGGCAGGTCACCGCGCTCGCCGGGTTCGTGGCCCGGCACCGGGGCGGACACGCCCACCCGTCCGTGATCACCGGCGACTTCAATGCCTGGCCCGACTCCGACGAGGTCCGCCTGTTCGGCGGCTACAGGACCGCGCCCGCCGTGCCCGGACAGTGTTTCTTCGACGCCTGGGAGTACGCCGAGCCGGGCGCGCCCTCGGCCACCTGGGACCTGGCGAACCCGTACGTCGCCGGGTCGTTCGGGCCGAGTGTGCGGGTCGACTACATCCACGTCGGACCGCCGGGGCCCGGCGGGCTCGGGCACGTGCGCGCCGTACGCAGGGCGGGCGAGGGGCCCGTGGGCGGCGTGTGGCCGTCCGACCACCTCGCCGTCGTCGCCGACCTGGCGGGCCCGGCGGACGGCGGGGCGGACGGCGGGGCGGATGGGACCGGCCCCGGCTGAGACCCGAGGCCGCCCGCGCCGCCCGTCCCGCCCACGCGGCGGGCTACGGCTTCCGGCCCACCCCGCCGTGCTGCCCGATCGGCTTCGGCTTCGGCTGCGGCTCGCCCTCGGCCGCGGGGTCCGGGTGCCACAGCGGTACGGAGACGACGCCGGGCTCGATCAGGTCGAGACCGTCGAAGTAGCCGGTGATCTGGTCGATGGGGCGCAGGAAGTACGGGACCGCGCCGGTCTCGTTGTAGGCGTCCTGCGCGCGCTCGTAGTCGGGGTCGGTGCCCCGGGAGCCCTCGTTGATGTTGAGGTAGCTGCCGGAGGGGAGGCCGGCCAGGAGACGGCGGACGATGTCGCGGGCCTCCTCGTAGTCGGCGACGTGGCCCAGGATGCCGCTGAGGATCAGCGCCGTCGGCCGGGACAGGTCCAGCGTCCCGGCGGCGGCCGCGAGGATGCGCTCGGGCTCGTAGAGGCTCGCGTCGACGTACGCGGTGGCGCCTTCGGGGGCGGAGTACAGCAGCGCGCGGGCGTGCGCGAGGACCGTCGGGTCGTTGTCGACGTAGACGATCCGCGCCTCCGGCGCGCTCCGCTGCGCGACCTGGTGGGTGTTGTCCGCCGTGGGCAGCCCGGTGCCGACGTCCAGGAACTGCCGGACGCCCTCCACCTCCACCAGATGCCGGATGCTGCGCCGCAGATACGCGCGGCTGCTGCGGGCGATGGTCACGATGCCGGGGAAGGCGCCGGCGTACGCGTCACCGGCTTCCTCGTCCACCGGGTAGTTGTCCTTGCCGCCCAGCCAGTAGTTCCAGATGCGGGCGGAGGCGGGCACCGAGGTGTCGACCTTCTCCTTCGCCGCCGGAGCCGCCGCCGGTTCGGGCGTGGTCGCGTGATCGGTCATGGGCGCCGTCTCCTCCGCCGTGCAGGTGCGTCCGCGCGTACGGCTCGGCCGGGGTCGGCCGCGGCAGCCGTACAGACGCAGATGATGTGTCGAGCCAAACCTAAGGCCCAACGCGCTTGTGACGAACGCGGGTTCTCCCTACGGTCGCCGGAACTTCCGGTCCACCGCTACCGCCGGCCGAGGAAGATCGGGTTGGTGAAGGCCGCCAGCGGGCCCGGGAAGCCCGGCACGATCGGTGGCCGCCGGACCTCTGCACGTACGTACGCCGCGTACGAGGCCGTCGTACGCCACTCGGCCGAGCCGGTGCCGGACTCCGGGAGCGCGGCCGAGGTGAACAGCACGCCCTGGTCGGTGACGAAGCGGATGCTGCAGCCGGCGCTGCCCGTGGCCTCCAGGCGGACGGTGACCGGGGTGTCCGGCGCCACCTCCAGCCGCTCGCCGATGCCCGCGTGCTCGCCGCGCGCGCCCGTCGCCGTGAAGGACACGGACACGTCCTTGGACTCGGCGACGTAGGAGCGGCCCGCCCGCAGGCCCTCCTGGACTGCCTCCCTGGTCAGGTCGTCGGCGAGCACCACCGTCTGGGGGCGGCCGACCGGGTCGGGGTCGCGGTGGGCGTCGCTGTTGCCCATCGCCGGGATCCAGCCGCGTCCCTCCTTCACGGACGCCACGAGCATGCCGTCCCAGTCGGCGAGCGCCACCTCGTCCTCCGGCGAGTAGGCGCCGTTCCACACCTCCACCGCGTCCGCCTCACCGAAGCCGAACTTCCAGTTGCAGCCCACGCAGGTGGCGTGCGGATGGGCCGGGACGACCAGGCCCCCGGCGCGGCGGATCTGCCGGGCGTACCGGCCGAACCTGTTGTCCCGGGCCCGGTAGCGCCAGTCGACGAAGGTCCCCGGATCGATGCCGAGCGCCACGACGTGACCGTTGCGGGTGGTGACCTCCTCGCCCAGCATGACGAGCAGGTCGTCACCGGCGTGCTCGGCCCAATGGGCATGCGCGGAAGGGGTGTTGTGCTCGGAGCTGTTGATGAAGTCCAGACCCGCCGCCCGCGCCAGCGCCGCCAGTTCGCCGAGCGTGCGGCGGCCGTCGGAGTACCAGGAGTGCAGATGGCAGTCGCCCCGGTACCAGGCCCGCCCCCGCCCCTCGGCCCGCTCCGGCGGATACACCGGCGGCACGACCGGGGCCGGGGTGCCGTAGGTGAGGGTGATCGTGATCTCGTACGGCAGCCCGTCCGGCGCCACCGTGTACGGGCCCAGCGCGATGTGCCAGGTGCCGGGGCGGACCGGGCCCGGCAGGTAGCCGGGGGTCGCCTCGTCCGTCCGGAGGAAGAACTCCGAGCGGGCGCCGCCCGACCAGCCCCGGAAGCCCTTGCCGCCGAGATCGGTGCCGCGCTCGTCGAAGACCCCGATGTCGAGGGCGTTGCCCGGGGTGCCCGCCGGGACGGACGGTCTGTCGTAGCTGTACGAGACCCTCAACTCCCTTACCCCCGAGGGCACCTCGACCGGCAGGTACACGAAGTCGGGGGAGCCGGTGGGGAGGGTTCCCCGGATGGTCCTGGTCTCCTGGTCACCGTGCGCGGCCTCGGCGCCGCTCGTCCCAAAGGTCACGCTTCCCAACGTAAGCGCGGCCGCCGCCGACGTCACGAACAGCGCGCGCCTTCCGAGCCCGTCGCGGTCGCGGTCGCCGTCGCCGTCGCCGTGGCCGTCGCCGTCGCGGTGGCCGTTCCGGCCCGCCTCGGCGTGGTCATGGTCGCGGTCGTCGCACATGCTGCTGCTCCCCAGGTCGGTCGTCGTGAGGGACAAGGCGTGGGTGGTGCAGGGGTGGTGCGTGCCACCTTCCTATGCGGTGGTGAACTGGGGGACAAGGCAAGGAAATCGCCGGTTTTCGTTTCGCCCCGGAAGGACATCCCGGAGACGGGCGAGGAGTCGGAGGTACCGGGTATGCGGACACCCACCTGCCTGCTGGGCGGGGCCGGGATCACCGACCGGGTGGCGTACGGCCACGACGTGGACCGGTTCGTGGAGATCGGCTCGCTGACCAAGGTGCTCACGGGAACCGTGCTGGCCCGGCTGGCGGCGGAGGGAACGGTCGGGTTCGACACCCCGCTGGAGGACTGCCTCGACGAGGTGCCGGGCGGCACGGGCATCACCCTGCGGCATCTCGCCGAGCACACCTCGGGACTGCCCCGTCTGCCCGTCGGACCCCCGGGCCCGCCGGACGATCCGTACCTCACCTTCACGGAGGCGGCGCTGCGGGAGACGTTGCACGGCCTGGACCGGCTGACGGCCGGACGGCTGGGCGAGCGGGAGTACTCCAACCTCGGCTACGCCGTGCTCGGTTCCGCGCTCACGGCCGCCACGGGGTGCTCCTACCAGCGGCTCGTCGACCGTCACGTCCTGACGCCGCTGGGGCTGGAGGCGGGGGCGGTGACGGCGGGGCCGCCGGAGGAACGACGGCTCGTACCGCGCGGCCCGTTCGGCCGGGCGCGTCCGCTGTGGACGCTGACCGGCCCGATCCTGCCGGCCGGCGGGATGTGGTCCACCTGCCGGACACTGGCGCACCTCCTGGTCGCCCTGCTCGTCGAACGCCGGCTCGGCGATCCGGCGCCCTCCTGGCAGCGGGGGCCCTCGGTCCGGTGGCACAACGGCGCCACGCGCGGTTCGTCCGTGCTGGGCGCCGCATGCGACGACGGGCGGTGGATCCTGGTCCACCGGCTCGGCGGCCCGGCCCGCACGGAACGTCTCGCGACGAGGGCCCTCGCGGCGACGGACCGACCCCGGCCGGTCCCCCGTGACGGCCGTCTCTGAGTACCGACCAGTCGGTGCCGACCGGTCGGTGCCGACCGGTCGGTATGGACATCCCTGTCCCGAGCCGCTACAGATGACCTCATGCGCATCTCCGTGACGATCTTCCTCACCGACGAGACGATCACCCCGACCCGGCTCGCCCGTGAGCTGGAGCAACGCGGTTTCGCGGGGCTCTACCTCCCCGAGCACACGCACATCCCCGTCGAGCGGACGACCCCGTATCCGGCCGGCGGGGACCTGCCGCGCGAGTACGGCCGCACCCTCGACCCCTTCGTGGCGCTCGGCCAGGCCGCCGCCGTCACCGAGCGGCTGGGCCTCGGCACCGGGATCACGCTGGTCGCCCAGCACGACCCGATCGACCTCGCGAAGCAGATCGCGACCGTCGACCACCTCTCCGGCGGCCGCCTCACCCTCGGCCTCGGCTACGGCTGGAACGTGGAGGAGGCCGCCGACCACGGGGTCACCTGGCGTACCCGGCGGGAGCTGGTACGCGACCGGATGGCGCTGATGCGGGCGCTGTGGGCGGACGAGCCGACGGCGTACGAGGGGGAGTTCGGGAGCGTGCGGGCGAGTTCCGCGTATCCGAAGCCGGTGCAGAAGGCGCGGGGGCCGGTGGTGGGGCCGCGCACGCTGATCGGCGGGGCGGCGGGGCCGAAGCTGTTCGCGCACATCGCCGAGTACGCGGACGGGTGGCTGCCGATCGGAGGGCGGGGGCTGGGGGAGGCGCTGCCCGTGCTGCGCACGGCGTGGACGGACGCGGGGCGCGATCCCGCGGGGTTGCAGGTGGTGCCGTACGCGGTACAGCCGAGCGCGGGGAAGCTGGCGTACTACGCGGAGCTGGGCATCGAGGAGGCCGTGGTGCAGTTGCCTCCGGCGGGGGAGGCGGAGGTGCTGGGGCTGCTGGACGAGTACGGCACGTTTCTCTAGCACGCGCCCGGTGTCGGTGCCGTCCGGCTCGGGGGTGCGGGTCGCTTCCGCGGGTGCGGGTCGGTGGGGGCTGGTCGCGCAGTTCCCCGCGCCCCTGAAACGCCGGGGCTCCGCCCCGAGCCTTTCGGGGGCGCGGGGGCATGACTCACAGTCCCGCAGGGCCGGGCTTTCAGGGGCGTGGGCTTGGGCGTGGGCTTGGGCTTCGGGCAGGCGGGGCCATGGCTTTCAGGTCGGCACGGCCTGGGCTTTCGGGTCCGCGGCGGGCCGAGCTTTCAGGCCGGCGGGGCCTGGGTCTTTGAGGGGGACGGGGAACTGCGCGATCAGCCCCCAAGGACCCGCACCCGCCAACACACCGCACCCCCACCCACCCCCCCCGCCCCCAAACCCACCCGGAGCCCCCGCCAAGGCGGAGCCAAGCCGCTCGTATGCTCGACGAATGACGACTTCCGCGACCTCCGGGCCCGCCCCGACCGAGAACTCCATGCGGCGGGCCCTCAAGCGCGCCCGCGACGGCGTGGCCCTCGACGCGACCGAGGCGGCGGTCCTCCTCCAGGCACGCGGCACGGACCTGGAGGACCTGGCCGCCACGGCCGCACGCGTGCGGAACGCGGGCCTGGAGGCGGCCGGCCGCCCCGGCGTCATCACGTACTCCAAGAGCGTCTTCATCCCCCTCACCCGGCTCTGCCGGGACAAATGCCACTACTGCACCTTCGTCACCGTGCCCGGCAAACTCCGCCGCGCCGGACACGGCATGTTCATGTCCCCGGACGAGGTGCTGGACGTGGCCCGCAAGGGCGCCGCCCTCGGCTGCAAGGAAGCGCTGATCACCCTCGGCGACAAGCCCGAGGACCGCTGGCCGGAAGCACGCGAATGGCTCGACGCGCACGGCTACGACGACACGATCGCGTACGTCCGCGCCATCTCCATCCGCATCCTGGAGGAGACGGGCCTCCTCCCGCACCTCAACCCCGGCGTCATGAGCTGGACGGACTTCCAGCGCCTGAAGCCCGTCGCCCCCTCCATGGGCATGATGCTGGAGACGACCGCGACCCGGCTGTGGTCGGAGCCGGGCGGCCCGCACCACGGCTCCCCCGACAAGGAGCCGGCGGTCAGGCTGCGGGTCCTGGAGGACGCGGGCCGCACCTCCGTCCCCTTCACCTCCGGCGTCCTCATCGGCATCGGGGAGACGTACGAGGAGCGCGCGGAGTCCCTCTTCGCGCTGCGCAAGATCTCCCGCGCCTACCACGGCATCCAGGAACTGATCATCCAGAACTTCCGCGCCAAGCCGGACACCGCGATGCGCGGCATGCCGGACGCGGAGCTGGACGAGCTGGTCGCCACGGTGGCCGTCGCCCGGCTCCTCATGGGCCCGGCGGGCTGCATCCAGGCCCCGCCGAACCTGGTCGACAGCGAGTACGAGCGGCTGATCGGCGCCGGCATCGACGACTGGGGCGGGGTCTCCCCCCTCACCATCGACCATGTGAACCCCGAGCGCCCCTGGCCGCAGATCGAGGAACTCACCGAACGCTCCCGCGCCGCCGGCTTCGAGCTGCGTGAACGCCTCTGCGTGTACCCGGAGTTCGTCGCGCGCGGCGAGCCCTGGCTGGACCCGCGCCTCCTCCCGCACGTGCGGGCGCTGGCCGACCCCGAGACCGGGCTCGCCCGCCCGGACGCCGTCGTCGAGGGCCACCCCTGGCAGGAGCCGGAGGAGGTCTTCGTCGCCACGGGCCGCACGGATCTGCACACCGCCATCGACACCGAGGGCCGTACCGGCGACCGCCGGGAGGACTTCGACTCCGTGTACGGCGACTGGGGCGCCCTGCGCGAGGCGGCGGCACCCGGCATGGTCCCCGAACGGATCGACACCGACGTACGCGCGGCCCTGGCGAGGGCGGCCGACGATCCCACACGGCTGTCGGACGCCGAGGCCCTCGCCCTGCTGCACGCGGACGGCCCGGCGCTCGACGCCCTCACCCGGATCGCGGACGACGTCCGGAAGTCGGCGGTCGGCGACGACGTCACGTACATCGTCACCCGCAACATCAACTTCACCAACGTCTGCTACACCGGCTGCCGTTTCTGCGCCTTCGCGCAGCGCCGCACGGACGCCGACGCGTACACCCTCTCCCTCGACCAGGTCGCCGACCGCGCGCAGCAGGCGTGGGACCTGGGCGCGGTCGAGGTCTGCATGCAGGGCGGCATCCACCCCGACCTGCCCGGCACGGCGTACTTCGACATCGCGAAGGCCGTGAAGTCCCGCGTCCCCGGCATGCACGTCCACGCCTTCTCCCCGATGGAGGTGGTGAACGGCGCGACCCGCACCGGGATGTCCATCCGGGAATGGCTGACGGCCGCGAAGGAGGCGGGCCTCGACTCCATCCCCGGCACGGCCGCCGAGATCCTGGACGACGAGGTCCGCTGGGTCCTCACCAAGGGCAAGCTCCCCACCGCCACCTGGATCGAGGTCGTGACGACCGCCCACGAACTGGGCATCCGCTCCTCCTCGACGATGATGTACGGCCACGTCGACCAGCCCCGCCACTGGCTGGGCCACCTGCGCACCCTGGCCCGCATCCAGCAACGGACCGGCGGCTTCACGGAGTTCGTGACGCTCCCCTTCATCCACACCAACGCGCCCGTGTACCTGGCGGGCATCTCCCGCCCCGGCCCGACGATGCGCGACAACCGGGCGGTGACGGCGATGGCGAGGCTGTTGCTCCACCCCCACATCCCCAACATCCAGACCAGCTGGGTCAAACTCGGCACCGAGGGCGCGGCCGAGATGCTCCGCTCGGGCGCGAACGACGTGGGCGGCACCCTGATGGAGGAGACCATCTCCCGCATGGCGGGCTCCTCCTACGGCTCCTACAAGTCCGTGAAGGACCTCATCGCCGTCGCCGAAGCGGCAGGCCGCCCCGCCCGCCCCCGCACCACCCTCTACGGCGAGGTCCCGGAGGAACGCCAACGCGCCGCCACCCTGTCGGACGGCCACCTCCCGGAACTGCTGCCGGTGTTGGAGTGAGTCCGGGCGGCAGGCCGAGTCCGACCGGTCGCCCGGAGGGCCCGCCTCAGACCGCCTCGTCCCCACCCGTCGGCAGCTGCGTCACCACCAGCACCACCCCGCTCAGCAGGAACACCCGCAGGGCGGCATCGAGGCCGTTCCAGTCGGCGGACTGCCACATGACGAAGTACTCGCCGCCGATGGCCAGGAAGCCGGCGCCGAAGAGGAGGAGGACCATGAGGAGGCCGAGGGTGCTGTAGCGGCGGGCCGTGGGGAAGGCACGGGAGCCGAGGGCGCGGGCCCAGAGGCAGGTGGCCGCGATGAGCACCAGGGCCGTCACGGTCTCCCAGGCGATGATGAGGACGTAGGCCGCGTCCTGGAGGCCCTTCGACTCGATGGCCCGCCACATGAGGTCCTCGTCCTTGAACGTGGTGTCCATGGCGAGGACATGGCGGACGAACTGCTGGTTCGTTCCGAAGTCCGTGATGTTGCTGAACGCCACCAGCGCCATGTAGAGGGCGACCGTGCCGACGAGCAGGGTCGAGGCGAGCGGGAGGAGTGAGCCGCGGGAGGTCCGGGTTTCAGCCATGGGTCCACTATGTGCCGGGGCCACGGATCATCCCCAGGTGTTTTTCGGCGCGTTGGATCACAATGGGAGCCGCCGATGGCGAGAACCATGGCGAACCGAGGACGGCCGGAGGGGTATCCATGGGGCGCGCGCAGCCGCCGATCCCGACGATGCAGGAGCTGATCCGGCGGCGCACCCGCCAGGGCTTCGTCGGCCGGACCACCGAACGGGCCGCCTTCCGCGCCAACCTCGCTCTGCCCGTCGACGACGAGCGGCGCCGCTTCCTCTTCCACGTGCACGGCAACGCGGGCATGGGAAAGACTTTCCTGGTCAGGGAGTTGGAGCAGATCGCCCGGGAGCACGGGGCCCTGACCGCGTACGTCGACGACGGCGTCGGCAGCGTGCCGGAGGCCATGGCCGTGATCGCGGACCGGTTCGCCCGGCAGGGGCGGCGGTTCAAGGAACTGGACCGGCTGCTCACCGCCCACCGGGAGCACCGGTACGAGGCCGAACTGGCCGCCATGGCCGCGGCCGAGCAGGAGGGACCACGGCGCGGGGCGGCCGGGGGAGCGGCGGAGGAGGGTGACGCGGCGGACGCGGGTGACGCGGGTGACGCACGGGGACCGGGGGCGTCGGCGCGGGCGCGGCTCGGCGGAGCCGCCGAGCCGTCGGCCGCGAGCATGGCCGCCGCCCGGGCGACCCTCGTCGCACTCGGGCTCGTCCCGGTCGTCGGCCCGTTCGCCGGCGCCGTCGATCCCGCCCAACTCGCCCGCCAGGCGGACCGGTTGCGGACGGGTCTCGGCACGCGCAGCCGCGCCCGCGAGGACGCAGAACTGCTGCTCGCCCCCGAACTCGTCCTCACCCCGGCCCTGTTGGAGGAACTGACCGGTGCCGCGGCCGAGGCGCCCTGGCTGGTCCTGCTCTTCGACACCTACGAACGCACCGGCGCCTTCCTGGACCCGTGGCTGCACGACCTCGTCTCCGGCGACCGCCACGGCCCCCTCCCCGGCAACCTGGTCCTCGTGACGGCCGGACAGCTTCCGCTCGACGCCACCCGCTGGGGCGGCCTCGGCGACTTCGTCCTCGACCTCCCGCTGCGGCCCTTCACGGAGGCCGAGTCCCGCGGTCTCCTCGCGGCCCGGGGTGTGCTCGCCCCGCCGGTGGTGGAGGAGGTCCTGCGGCTCACCGGCGGCCTGCCCGTCCTGGTCTCGACCCTCGCCGAGGCCCGCCCCGCCGGCCTCGACGACCTCGCCGACGCGGGCGACGCGAGCGCCACCGCCGTGGAGCGCTTCCTGCGCTGGGAGAGCGACCCCGTACGCCGGGCCGCCGCGCTGACCTGCGCGTTGCCCCGGTGGCTGGACGCGGAGGTGTTCCGCGTGGCCGTGACGGGCGAGGCCGACGGGGTGGGTGCGGGCGCCGAGGACCTCCACGCGCTGTTCGCCTGGCTGCGCGCCCTGCCCTTCGTGACCGACCGCGGGGACCGGGTGGTCTTCCACGACGTCGTACGGGCGCCGATGGTGCGGCTGCAGCGGACGCGGTCGCCCCGGGGCTGGGCCGAGCGGCACCGCCGGCTGGCGGAGGCGTTCGCCGGGTGGCGTGCGCGGGCCGCGTCCGCACAGGAGGGAAGGGAGCCGTGGGGGGAGGCACGCTGGCGTGAGCTGCGGCTGGCGGAGGCGTACCACCGGTTGTGCGCGGGGGAGCGCGGGGCGCTCGCCGGGATGCTGCGGGACGTCGTGGACGCGTGCGGCGAGGACACGGCCGTGGCCCGGCGGTGGGCCGAGGCCCTGGCCCAGGCGGGGCAGGACGCCGACGACGAGGACACGGCCCGCTGGGGGCGGGACCTGCTGGGCGCGCTGGAGCGGGGCGGTGTCCATGACGCGCTCGGAGTCCTGCTGCTCCGGGCCGCCCTCGACACCGGGCACCGGGCGTACGCGCACGCCCTGCGGGGGCGGGCGCTGCACCGGGACGGCGCGCACGAACGGGCGGTGACCGAGTACGACCGGGCACTCGCCCTCGACCCCGGGTCGGCCCCGGCGTGGCAGGGCCGGGCGGTCGCGCGGGCGCACACCGGCGACCACACGGGCGCCGTGGCCGACCTCGACCGGGCCGACGCGCTCGCCCCCGACGACACCACCACCCTCGTCCTGCGCGGCGACTACCACCGCCTCCTCGGCGACCCGGACGCGGCGGTCGCCGACCTCGACCGCGCGGTCGCCCTCGACCCCGTACGCCGCTCCACGTGGGCCTCGCGCGGCGCCGCCCGGCATGCGCAGGGCCGCCTCGACGAGGCTCTCGCCGATCTGGACCGCGCTCTCGAACTGGACGGGGAGTACGTCTGGGCGCTGGTGCGCCGGGCGCGCGTACGGCGGTCCCGGGGTGAGCGGGAGCGGCGGCTGGCCGATCTGCACCATGCCGTCGCCCTCGACCCGGACGCCCCCTGGGTCCGCTGCGAACGCGGTGACGCCCTGCGGGCCGCCGGCCGCGACGAGGAGGCCCTCGCCGACTACGACCGGGCCGTCGAGCTGGACCCCCTGTACGCCTCCGCGTACGCCAGCCGGGGCGTCGCCCGCTTCCGGCTGGGCCGCCACGACGAGGCCCTCGCCGACCTGGACGCGGCCGTCGCCCTGCTCCCCGAGTACGCCTGGGCCCTGCGCCACCGCGCCGCCCTCCACCTCGAACTCGGCTCCCCGGAGCGGGCGCTGGCCGACGCCGAGCGGGCACGGACGCTGCTCCCCGGCGACCCGGCGGTCGCGGACGTGCACGAGCGGGCCGCGGCGGCGGCCCGGCGGGCGGAGCCTCCGCGGCCTCCGTCGTGAGCCGTCAGGAGTGAGTTGCCCGGAGCGGGGCGCCCGGAGCGGGTCGACCGGTGAGAGGCGTCCGGAACGGACCGTCGGCGGATGTTGCGCCGGCGCACGCTTTCTCCGAGAGTGGGACCCCGGCGCACGGCCTGTTCATCTCTGCGCGTCTGTGCTGGATTGACCGAACGACCGCACATCGGGTGTTGTTCCGTGCTCGATGAGAGCCCTGAATCGACGGTTCCTGTTCGATTACAGTGCTGGACTGTCGAGCCGTACGGGCGTACGGATGTACTGATGTACTGACGTACGGGTCGAGGCCGGGGCCGTTGAGGAGGCTGGGGTGGGTGCGACAGCCGGTGCCGTCTGGGGGCGTGTCGAGCAGCAGGACTACCGCAGCCGCGTGCGCGGGACGCTGCTGGGCGCGGCCGTCGGCGACGCACTGGGCGCACCCGTCGAGCAGCTCACCCTGGCGCAGATCGGTGAGGCGTACGGCCCCGAGTGGCTGACCGATCTGGCCTCCGCGTACGGCAGGCGCGGCGCGATCACCGACCTCACCCAGCTCACCCTGTTCACCGTCGACGGGCTGATCCGCGCCCAGGTCCGCCGTGACACCGGCGTGTGGCACCCGCCGACCGACCTGCACCGGGCGTATGTGCGCTGGGCGGCGACGCAGCGCGACTGGGGTCCCGACGAGCGCCGCAAGGACGACGGCTGGCTCGCCCGCGAGGAGTGGCTCTACGCGCGCCGCGACCCCTCCCTCATCTGTCTCCTCGGCTTCGCCGACGGGACCATGGGCACCCTCGACGCCCCCAAGAACCCGGGCGCGTGCGGCGCCGAGGCCGCGGCCCGCTCCGCACCCTTCGGTCTCCTCGTCGGCTGGGAACCCCAGCTGGTCTTCCAGCTGGCCGTCGAGTGCGCGGCGCAGACGCACGGAGCCCCCGCCGCCTATCTGTCCGCCGGTGCCTACGCCGTCATCGTCCACGCCCTGGCGCGCGGCGAGGGTCTGGACGCCGCCGTGCAGAAGACCCTGGTCCTGCTGGCCGCCCGCCCCGGCCACGAGCCCGTCGCCGACGCCCTCCAGCAGGCCGCCGCCACCGCGCGCCAGGGCACGCCGTCCCCCGCCGTCGTCGAACGCCTCGCCGGTGACGGCGCGGCGGCGGGCCTGCTGGCCGTCGCCGTGTACTGCGCGCTCGTCGGTGAGGACGTCCGCCACGGCCTGTGCCTCGCCGTCAACCACAGCGGCCCCTCGGGGGCGTCCGGCGCCCTCACCGGCGGCCTCCTCGGCGCCCTCCACGGCGAGACCGCGCTGCCCCCCGCCTGGCTCGCCGAACTGGAGGGCCGCCCCACGATCCTCGTCCTCGCCGACGACTTCGCCCTCGAAATGACCCAGGGCCCGGCCCTGCACGCCCCGGGCGGCGCGGTACCGGGCTGGCTGGCCCGGTACCCACGCGCCTGAGCCTGAGAGGGCGCGGCTAAGGTGCCGCTCATGCCCGACTGGACCATGCGCCCGGCCCGGCCGGCGGACGTCGGCCCCATCGCCGAGCTGCGTGCCCGGGTCATGCGCCCGGACCTCGAACGCCTCGGCCGCTACGACCCCGACCGCGTCCGCCGCCGCCTGCGCGACTCCTTCGACCCGGCCCACACCTGGATCATCGAGGTCGGCGGCGCCTTCGCCGGCTGCGTGGCCCTGCGCCCGGCCGCCGACGCCCACTGGCTGGAGCACTTCTACCTGGCCCCGCACCTCCAGGGCACCGGCATCGGCTCCGCCGTGCTCCGCACGCTCCTCACCCGCTCCGCCCCCACCGGACTCCCGGTCCGCCTGAACGTCCTCCAGGGCAGTCCCGCCCGCCGCCTCTACGAACGCCACGGCTTCCGTCCGGAGACCGAGGACCGGGTGGACGCGTTCCTGGTACGCCCGCCGAACGGCGGGTGAGCGCACTCCCCTCGGCCATCAGCCTCGCGGTCGCACGCCCCGCGGGAAATGGGTTTCGTGCCGTGAGCGCGTCCCCCTACCGTGGCCCGGTGACCACACGGATGATCATCCTCAACGGCGGTTCCAGCGCGGGCAAGTCCGGCATCGTGCGCTGTCTGCAGGCCGAACTCCCGGACCAGTGGCTGGCGTTCGGGGTGGATTCCCTCACCGAGGCCATGCCCGCGCGGATGGGGACGTCGGACGGCGGCATCGCGATCTCGGCCGACGGCGAGGTGGGCATCGGGGCGGACTTCCGCGCGCTGGAGCAGGTCTGGGCCCAGGGCCTGGTGGCCATGGCCCGCGCGGGGGGCCGTGTCATCGTCGACGACGTCTTCCTCGGCGGAGCGGTCTCCCAGCAGCGCTGGCAGCGGCTTCTCGACGGCCCGCACGGCGCCGGAGTGGACGTGCTCTGGGTCGGCGTCCGCTGTGAGGCCGCCGTCGCGGCGGGCCGCGAGATCGCCCGGGGGGACCGGGTCAGGGGCATGGCCGAGGCCCAGGCGCACCTCGTCCACGAGGGCGTGCGCTACGACCTGGAGGTCGACACCACCGACACCGAGTCCCTGGACTGCGCCCGCGCCATCGCGGCCCACCTCGGCAGCCGCGAGGGCCGCCCCCGGAACCCCTCCCGGGCGCGGCCCTCGTAGCCGTCAGACCCCGCTCGGGCTGGACGCGTCCTTCCCCTGGGCCGGTACCGCGGCCGCCGCGCCGGCCCCGCCCCTGCCGTCGCCGTCGCCGTCGGAGTTGATGATCTCGATGAGCGCGAGCCGCTCGGGGGTGTCCTCCGGCTTGATGAAGCCGATGACGATGTACAGCACGAGCGAGACGGCCAGCGGGATGGAGACCTGGTACTGCAGGGGCACGCCGCCGTCGATGCTCCAGTGGATCGGGTAGTTCACCAGCCAGAAGGCGAACAGACCGCACGCCCAGCTCGTGAGTGCCGCGGTCGGGCCGGAGCGGCGGAAGGGCCGCAGCAGGCCGAGCATCATCGGGATGGCCATCGGGCCCATGAGCCCGGCGACCCACTTGATGACGACGGTGATGATGTCCTTGAACGCGGGCGAGTTGACCTGGGTGGCCGCCGCCATCGACAGGCCGAGGAAGACGACCGTCGTGATGCGGGCGACCCGCAGCCCCTGCCCCTCGCTCCACGTCCGCGCCCGGCGCCAGATCACCGGCGCGCAGTCGCGGGTGAAGACGGCCGCGATGGCGTTGGCGTCGGACGAGCACATGGCCATGGTGTGGGAGAAGAAGCCGACGATGACGAGGCCCAGTAGACCGTGCGGCAGCAGCTGTTCGGTCATCAGGGCGTACGTGTCGCTGCCGTTGCCCGTCTCCGACTTCACCAGCAGCGGTGACATCCACATGGGGAAGAACAGCACCAGCGGCCAGACCAGCCACAGGATCGCGGACAGCCGGGCGGAGCGCTCGGCCTCGTGCGGGGTGGCCGTGGCCATGTAGCGCTGGGCCTGGTTGAGCATGCCGCCGTTGTACTCGAACAGCTTGATGAAGAGGAAGGCGAGGAGGAAGACCGTGCCGTAGGGGCCGACCAGCGGCTCGGCGTGACCCTCCAGCTCGGGGCGGTCCCAGACCCCGAAGAAGCCGCCGTAGTCGCCGAGTTTGGCGACGACCGCGATGAACATCGCGATGCCCGCGAGGAGTTGGATGACGAACTGGCCCAGTTCGGTGAGCGCGTCGGCCCACAGGCCGCCGATCGTGCAGTAGACGGCCGTGATCGTGCCGGTGATCAGGATGCCCTGGTTGAGGGAGACGCCGGTGAAGACGGACAGCAGGGTGGCGATTGCGGCCCACTTCGCGCCGACGTCCACGATCTTCAGCAGCATCCCGGACCACGCCAACGCCTGCTGCGTGCCCAGGTTGTAACGGTTCTTCAGGTATTCGAGCGGCGAGGCCACGTGCAGCCGGGAGCGCAGCCGGTTGATGCGCGGCGCGAACAGCTTGGAGCCGATGGCGATACCGAGGGCGATGGGGAACGACCAGGTGACGAAGGAGGTGACCCCGTAGGTGTAGGCGATGCCGGCGTAGCCGGTGAACATGACCGCGCTGTAGCCCGACATGTGGTGCGAGATGCCGGAGAGCCACCAGGGCATCCGGCCGCCCGCGGTGAAGAAGTCGCTGACGTTGTCCACGCGTTTGTGCGACCAGACGCCGATGGCGACCATCACACCGAAGTAGCCGATGAGCACGGCCCAGTCGAGACTGTTCATGGGCCCCCTTCCAGGGTCCGCCGCCAGGGTCAGGCATGTGAACTCTGGGTTCGGTGGCATGGCCACGGCAAGGAAGTGGAAGGTCAAGAGGCAGTAAAAAAGTTCCGAGCGATGACTTCAGTTTATGTACGTGAACGACGGGTGGCCGAAAGAGATCACCCTCTTCTCCTGGGCGGAGGTCCGGCGGGAGCAGGTCAGCGCATCAGTTCCCCGGCGTTGACGAGCAGCGACTGGCCGGTGATCGCCCGTGCGCGGTCGGAGGCCAGGAAGACCGCCGCGTCCGCGACGTCCCCGTCCGTGGCCAGCTCCGGCAGCGCCATCCGCTCGGTGAGCCGCGCCAGCACCTCCGCCTCGGACACCCCCTCGCCGTGCGCCGAGAACCGCACGTACGCCTCCACGGGCGGCCCCCACATCCAGCCCGGCAGCACGGTGTTGACCCGGATCCGGTGCGGTCCCAGCTCCCGCGCCAGCGAGTACATCGCGCTCGTCAGCGCGCCCTTGGACGCCGCGTACGCCGCCTGGCGCACCTGTGAGGGCGCGGCCACCGCCGACTGTGTGCCGATGATGACGACCGCCCCGCCGCCCGCCTCCTTCAGGCCCGGCAGGCACGCCCGGGTCATCCGCAGGGTGCCCAGCAGGTTCACGTCGAGGACCGCCTGCCAGGTGGTGAAGTCGGCGTCCTCCAGGCCCCCGAAGTAGCTGTCCCAGGCCGCCACGTGCACCACCGCGTGCACGCCCCCGAACCGCTCCCGTGCCAGCGCCGCGAGCGCCGCGCACTGCTCCTCGTCGGTGATGTCGGTGGCCCGGTACGCCGTGTGCGCGCCGCCCGGGTCCACCTCCGCCGCGGCCTTGGCGAGATGCGCCTCCGTACGCGCCCCCAGCACGGCGTTCCCGCCGTCCCGGACGACCGCCGCGGCGACCCGCAGGCCCAGCCCCGCCCCGACTCCCGAGACGACGACCGTCTTTCCGCTGAGCAGTGACATCGGAGACCTCCCGGCTCTGGCGCATTATCTGACGGAGCGTCAGAGTATGGGCGACCGCAGAGGGACGGAAGGGGAAGCACATGAGCGAGGCCGAGCACACGGGCGAGGACACCCGCAGCGCCACCTACGCCGAGCTGGCCGCCGTCGGTCCGTACGGCGTCCGGCCCGGCCACGCCCTGATCACCATGGTGGAGCCGCACCCGGGCCACGAGTACGCCTACAACCGCTGGTACGAGGACGACCACTACTACGCGGGCGCGATGGCGATGCCGTGGATGTTCTCGGGCCGCCGCTGGGTCGCCACCCGCGACCTCCAGCTCCTGCGCGCACCCGAGAAGTCGGCGATCGCCCAGCCGGTCACCGCCGGCTGTTACCTCTCCACGTACTGGATCACCGACGGCCGCTACGACGACCACATGCGGTGGACCGTCGCCATCAACAAGCGGCTGAATCGCGACGCGCGCGTCTACCAGGACCGTACGCACGTCTTCACGGCCTTCCAGGACCACGAGGTGACCGTCTACCGAGACGGGGCCGCCGGCCCCCGGGACTTCCATGCCCTCGACCACCCGTACGCGGGCCTCGTGCTCCAGGTGATCGACGCCGAAGGGCCTGTGGAGCGGGCGGAGTTGCTGGAGTGGCTGCGGTCCCGCCACCTCCCGAAGCGGCTCGCGGGATCGCCGGCCGCGATGGTCACCGTCTTCCGGCCCACCCCGCTGCCCCTGGACCGGATGTCGTACGTCAAGCAGGTCGAGGGCGTCGACACCCGGCTGACGCTGCTGTGGTTCCTGGAGGCCGATCCGCTCGACCGCTGGGAGGCGTACTTCGGCGGACTGGGCGAGGCGGTCGCCGAATCGGGCCTGGGGCGGCAGGAGTTGCTGGCGCCGTTCGTGCCCACGGTCCCGGGGACGGACCGTCACGTGGACCGGCTGCGCTGAGCCCGCGCCCCGGACTGCCGGGAGGACGCGGGCAATGCCGCCCTCCGGGGGATACGCGGGCAAGGCCGAGCCCCCTCGGCCAGGACGGCGGGCCGGTCGAGAGGGCTCTGTCAGTGGGTGTGTGTGAAGTTGGGGTGATGAGAAGGGTGATGATGGTCGTGGTGAACCATGGTCACGCGAGGTCGAAGGCTCCCCGGCCGACCTCGGCCACGAAGGCGCTCCACGAGCCGGCGGGGAACGCCAGCGTCGGCCCGTCGGTGACCTTGGAGTCGCGTACGGACAGGGCCGAGACGACGGGGGACTTGACCTCGACGCACGCGCCGTTGCCCGTGGAGTAGGACGACTTGACCCACGAGTTCTGGGCGCCTTGCTGAATTGCCATTTCTGCTCCGCTTGCCGGTTGGTCGCTGAGTTGCTGTCGCCGAGCCGTGGAGAGGGAAGGGGAAACGGTGCTCTCCGCTACCGGAATCCACGGCTCGGTTTGCGCCAAGGTCGTTGCTTTCCTTGGCGTGATCGACGCTACTCGCCAACATCGCCTGACGAAGCGACTATTCACTCGGGTGGGTGGCATATTCCATGGGGGTCTTCCCCCCGAGTGTGTCGAGGGTGTATCTTCCGGCCCCTTCAGCCCCATCCGGGCCGGAAGAGACCGTTCACTCGGGACGGAGCCGCGCGTACTCCTTCGCGATCTCCCCGATGAGCTGGCGGGATTGCTCCACGTTCAGCGCCTGGGCCCTCAAGTGCTCGTACATCACGCTGTACTTCTGCACGTCGGCCGGCTTCTCCAGGTACAGGTCGCTGGTGACGCCCTCGATGTAGACGACGCTGGAGTCCGACGCGTCCGGGAACTCCAGGATCGCGTACTGCCCGTTCAGCCCTGGGTGCGCGCCCATGTCGAAGGGGATCACCTGGACGGTGACGTGCGGGAGTTGGGACTGCTCGACCAGGTGCTCCAGCTGCTCGCGCATCAGGGAGCGGTTGCCCACGACCCGGCGCAGCGCGGACTCGTCGAGGACCGTCCACAGCCGCAGGGGGCTCTCCGGGGCGGAGATACGTTCCTGTCGCCTCAGCCGTACCTGGACCCGCTTCTCGATGTCGGCGGCCGTCGTCTCGGGCAGCGCGCCCGCGATGAGGGCCTCGGCGTACGGGCGGGTCTGCAGCAGCCCGGGGACGACCTGGGGGTCGTAGACGCGCAGACTGGCGGCGTCGGTCTCCAGGCCGATGTAGACGCTGTACGGGACGTCGCCGAAGGCGTGCCACCAGCCCTGCTGCCGGGAGTCCTTGGCCATCTGCATGAGGGAGTCGACGACCCGCTGGTCCTCGACCTCGTAGACCCCGCAGAGATCGCGGACGTCACGCTGGCTGATGCTGCGGCGGCCGTTCTCCAGGCGGCTGATCTTCGACTGGGAGACCAGCAGCCGCTCGGCGACCTCCTCGGCGGTCATGCCCTTGAGCTCGCGGAGCCGACGCAGCTCCTGGCCCAACCGGCGTCGCCTGACGGTGGGATTGACGTTGGACGCCACGGGACGTGCACCTCCGGCTGCGTGCCTCTACTTTGCGTATCTGCTGCTGAGCAGATTGCCACCAAGGTGCCGAGTACCGCTGGAAAACAGCGGATATGCGCTGCGCACGCGCCCTTTGGGCCGGTGATTTTCCGCCGCGGAGGGATCTTCGCCGGACGGACACGGGTGCGCGGCCCGTGCGGCGCGGACGCGACCCGGACGCACCCGCAGCGCGCCCCGGACGCGGACATGCGGTCGCGCGGGGCGTGCGGGGCGTGTGACGGCCCCGTACGCCCCGCGCGAACCTGCGGCTCCCGAACCGGGTCCTGGGTCCTTCGGCACGCGCGAGACCTACGACACGCGCGTGACGTCCGTGGTGCGGTGGGGGCGGGGACCCGCGGCTCCGGGGTCCTGCTCCCACCGCGCACCACGGTGACGTGACGCGCGCGTCGAACTCTGCGCGTGCCTCGGGTGCGTCGGGTCTATCGGGTGCTGCGCGTGCTCAAGTGATGCGGGTGCTGTGGCTACTGCGGTGCTTCGGGTGACTCGGGTGGTTCGGTCCGACGGTGGTGCGGCGCGAGCTGCTCAGTGCGCCACCACGCGGGCCATCGAGCCACGACGTGGCTGCATCGGAACGCCGCGCGCGGGCTCCGGTGCGGGTGGCCTGGCGCCGGGGGCGGCCTGACGGCCGGTCGGTGCCGGGCTGCGGCGTGGCTGCGCGGCCACACCGTTCTGCACGTCCATGACGGCGTGGGCCACCAGGCCGCCCATGGGGTCGTGCCGGATCAGGTCCCGCAGCCGGGAGCGGGACGAGCGTCCCTCGTTCCCCGGATACAGGTGCTTGCCGAGGCCGACCGCGTGCGCCAGGGCGGCGAGCGCCGCGGTCCGCGGGTCCGGCGGTACGCCGGTGCGGATCGCGGAGTCCAGCCGGGCTCGGATCTCCCGGCTGATCTCGGTCTGACTCGCCTGGTAGCGAGTGGTCGGCAGCACTCCGCACATCTGGCCCGCCACGGCATGCACCATGCCGCACCGCTCCAGATGCGAGAGGTAGATCTGGCGGAGCCCGAGACGGGGCCCGCCGATCCAATGGACCGCCCGTACGGGAGCGCCACGCCTTCGCAGCAACTCCAACGCGCAGTCCAGAGTCGGATCTCCAGTCGGCCGTGGGGACACCACGGCGATACGATCCCCGTCTGGGGCTATCCGTCCGGCCAGCGCCAGCTCCACTAGCTGCGCTCCGGCCAGACCAAGGTCGAGCGACTGCGGCTGTGCGGTGGTACCCGTGGCCGGGTCCAACGCCAGCAGCAGAAGCTCCTCCGGAATCGTTCTGCGGCTCCTGCCCATCCATGCCTCCCCGCGTGGATGACAGACAGGGTGACCCCTCTCACATTGGTCTGTCGAGAGTGCGTGACCGGAATGTAGTGGAACCGATAGGTATGTCGTTCTCGTCTACCGCAGGGGTTAAGCCCGCACACAGGACACTGGTACATGGTTCGGACAGCGGCGAGGCGCGGTGGTGCGCCGGTGACTAGTGTCCGGGCGGCGGGTTTTTTTCACGGATTCGCGGATTCGCGGATTCGCGGGTCCATGGGTTCACGGTTCACGGTTCGGTTGGGCGCGCGCTCCTTGGACGGGCGGCGCGCGGGAGGAGGCATCGGTGGCGGGCACGTCCCCCGACAGGTCGAAGCGGTACGAGTCGTCGACGGAGGCGACAACGGGGAACGAGCCACCGGTCCGGGACACCCCCGGCCCCGCGAAGCCGTCCCCCGACCCACGCCTCGCGATGTCCCGGGACGCCGCCCCGAAGCCCGACCAGGCGACGGCGGTGTTCTCCCGCCGCTCCCTGGCCGGGACGACGGAGGCCGGGACCGGCCGCGACGCGGACGAGGCCGGTGCGGACGAGGCCGATGCGGCCGCTGCCGTGCCTGCGGGTGCCGATGCGGGTTCCGGCGACTCGGACGCCGGGTCTTCGGACGCCGGGTCTTCGGAGTCTTCGGACGCGGACGCGGTCGCGGATGGGGATGAGGACGGGGACGGGGACGGGGACGCGGGTGACGGGGGCGTCGGCGACAGGCTCGTCGACGCCGGCTCGGACGCCGGTTCGTCCCGCCCTGCCGCGGACACCGCGTCCGAGTCCCGCTCCGACGACGCTTCGTCGGAGGCCGACTCCGTCGACGATGAGGGCTCCGGCGACGCCGTGAAGGCCCCGCACAGCTCCGCGCAGGCCCCCGCCGACTCCGACGAGGCGGAGGACGGCCAGGACGGCCAGGACGGCCAGGACGGCGGAGAGGAGCGGCACCGGGAGGAGACCCTCGGGAGCGAGCCTGCCGCCGGAGCCGGTGAGGGCGCCCGGAGCGCGGCGAACGAGCCCGGGGCCGCCGACGAGGCCCGGACGGACGAGCCCGGCGCCGAGCACGACGACGCCGACTCACGTGACCGCGGTACCGACGAGCCCGCCCCCGCCGCCACGGCGGCCCGCCTGCCCGGCGCCAGGGCGGGGGAGGAGAGCGACCGCGCCGCCGCCGCGCGTACGGACGCGGACGCGGAGGGCGAGACCGCCCCAGACGCAGACGCAGACGCAGACGCAGACGCAGACGCAGACGCGGACGCGGACGCCGATACCGGCACCGGCATCGGCACCGGCACGGGGGCCGGCGTCAAGGGCAAGGCCGAGGCCGCCCCCCGGTCTCCCCGTACCGGCGACGACTCGAAGACGACCACGCTCCGCGTGCCCGCCGCAGCCGTGCGGGCGGAGCCGGAGGACGCGGTCGTCGCCGGTGCCGCGGGCGATGCGCACCCCGAGGACGCGCGTCCGGCTGCCGCCGACGAGGTGGAGGACCGTTCCTCCGACGTGCCCCCCGCGACCGACGGCACGGTTCATCTCACCGCCGACGCGCGCCCCGGCGCGGTCGCGGACGACGACGAGCCGGAAGCCGCCGACGACGAAAGCCGTGCGGGCGGGAAGCCCGAGGGCAAGGGCGAGGCCGCGGCCGAGGCGAAACAGGCCGTGGACCAGCCGACCGCCGTCTTCCGGGCTCCCCGGCCCCCCGCCGTGGACCAGCCCACCACCATGCTCAAGCTGGGCGGCGCCGCCGCCCCCAAGGCCACCGAACCCGCCGCCCGGGCCGATGCCGACGCCGAGCCCGACAGCACCGACCGGGCCGGGACCGACGCCGAGCCCGCCGGGAAGGCCCTCGCGGATCCCCCGGCCCCGTCCGAGCGCACCAGCAAATTCGTCGCCCTGAAGCCCCTGGACGAGCACGCCCCGGCCAAGCCTCCGGCCGCCGCGCCCGACGGGCCCGCCGTCCCCCCGGCGGAGGCGACGCGGGCCATCCCGCAGGTCGGCCCCGAGCGGACGACACAGCAGCCGCTGCCGCCGAAGCCGCCGCTCGACCTGCTGGCCGAGCTGACCAACACCCCGCCGCCGCGCCAGACTCCCGTGCGGACGTTCATCCGCCGGGTCAAGATCTGGACCCCCTTGGCGATCCTGCTGGTGATCGTGTTTGCGGTAGCACAGTCCCTGCGTCCGCTGCCCGCCCCTGCCCTCGCCCTGACCGCAGACGAGTCGTACGCGTTCAAGGGCGGCAAGGTCGACCTGCCGTGGCCCGCCGAGGGCCAGGGCTGGATGGACGTCAACGGCATCGGCACGATGGACAGCTTCGGCGAGCAGAAGCCCGTGGCCATCGGCTCCGTCGCCAAGGCGATGACCGCGTACGTCATCCTCAAGGATCACCCGATGAAGCCCGGTGAGAAGGGGAAGACGATCACCGTCGACGCCAAGGGCGAGACCGAGGGCGGTTACGACAAGGACGGCGAGTCGACCCTCAACACCGTCAAGGAGGGCGACGAGCTCTCCCAGTACGACGCGATCGCGGCCATCATGATTCCGTCCGCGAACAACATCGCGCGGCTGCTGGCCCGTTGGGACAGCAAGGGCTCGGAGAAGGCGTTCGTCAAGAAGATGAACGCCGCCGCCAAGGACCTCGGGATGAAGAACACGACGTACACCGACCCCTCCGGGCTGAAGGAGACGACCGTCTCCACCGCCGAGGACCAGGTCAAGCTCGGCAACGCGCTGGTGAGGATGAAGGCCCTCACCGACATCACCAAACTGCCCACCTGGGTCGACCCGTCGGGCAAGAAGTGGGACAACTACAACCGTCTCGTCCCGTACAACAACGCCATCGGCATCAAGACCGGCTCCACCACCGCCGCCGGCGGCAACCTCCTCTTCGCGGCCACGCAGGAGGTCGGCGGTGAGACGGCGATCGTCGTCGGCGCGGTGCTCGGCCAGCACACCCCGCCGATCATCGACACGGTCAACGCGGTCAGCAAGACCGCGATGATCGCCGCCCAGGACGCGCTGACCTCCGACACCATCCTGAAGAAGGGGGACGTCGTCGGACACGTCGACGACGGGCTCGGCGGCCGGACCCCGGTCGTGGTCACGAAGAACGTCTCGGCGGTCGGCTGGGCCGGCAAGACCGTGCGGCTCGAACTCGACGCGGACGCGACCATCCCGCACGAGGCGAAGCCGGGGACCGTGGTCGGATCACTGATCGTCGGAAACGGCATCGGTGACGGGGTGAAGGTACCGGTCGCCCTCCAGGAAACGCTCACCGAACCCGGCTTCCTCACCAAGCTGACCCGAGTGAGCTGAACGACCCGACTCCGAGGCGCCCCTGTCCGACCCTACGGACGGACAGGGGCGCTTCCGCATGTCCGGGCCGTGTGTCCCAAGGTGGTGGGGCGCTTCTTCGTTACAGGGTCGTCGAGGACGACGGGGTCATCGAGGACGCGACGGCCCGGGAGTTCGGCTTCCACGTGCCGCACGCCCCGCACGCCCCCGCCTCGCCTCCTGGCCTCCCGCCCGGCTCCGGTGCAGTCGCGCGTCCCCCGACTCGCTGTTCGCGACCCCCTACTCGCCCTCGCCCGTTCCCTTCTCGTCCGCTTCCTTCTCGCATTCCAGGGTCGTCCTGCGGGACGGGCCGCCGTACTGGGAGCTGATGCGGACGTCGCCGGGTTCGTGCACCGTCAGGCGGGTGAACTCGGTGAGGTCGCCGTCGGACTCCCGGTCGGCGGTGAGGCAGCCGTTGTCGGCCCAGAGCCAGGGGGAGTAGGCGACGCGCACGGTGACCTCGCCGGCCTTCGGCATGTGGACGACGAGGTTCGCGCCGTCCGCGCTGACGACCGTGGCCGGCCTGTCGACCAGCGGGGTGGCGTTCTTCACCCGGTAGATCTTCCAGTTGGCGTCCTGCCAGACGGGCTGCAGATAGTCCGGCCCGCTGGTCACCAGCGCGTGTTCCAGCTCCGCGGGCCCGTCCGGCTCCCCGTTGACGAGGACCACGAACCCGACGGCCCACTGCGACAGCCACGCCTTGTACGCCGCCGGGGTGAACGCCCCCTCGGGCACCTCGGTCCCGCCGTGCCCCTCGTAGAAGAGGCGGCCGCGCTCGACGTCGGCCTGCCGGTTCCAGCCGCGCGCCATGTTGATGTACGGCGCGAGGATGGCGGCCTCGCGGTGGTCGCGGGCCGGCACCACCTCGACGCGGGTCTTCCAGGCGCCGAGCCGCTTCAGCTCCTTCACGACGCCGTCCGTCTTCACCGCCCACTCCGGCACCTTCGTGTTGGTGACGATGTCCGCGGTCGTCTTGCCGGTCAGCCAGGTCACCGACAGCACCAGGGCCACCGCCCCGGCCACCGTCCGCCGCCGGGGCGTGAACCAGGACAGGGGGAGCCGGGAGCCGTCCGTGCGGGCCTCGCCCCGGTACAGGCAGATCGCCAGGGCCGCCGCCGGCCCCGCCAGCTCCAGCAGCCGCTCGACGTTCGTGCCGATCGGCGTGGGGATCAGGTAGCAGAGGACCACGCCGAGCGCGTAGATCGCGGCGCTCAGGCGCAGCACCCGCCAGGCGCTCGGCGCGACCAGCACGACCACCGCGCACAGCACGACCGGCGGCCATATCCGGCTGAAGGCCATCGGCTGCTCGCCCTCGAAGGGGAACAGCAGCGTGGTCACGGCCACGACGACCACCGGCGGCAGGACCAGCACCCCTGCCCGGCCCCACTCACGGCCCAGCAGATACGCGGCGCCGACCACGAGGAGGAACAGCCCGGAGACGGGGCTCCCCAGCGTGGACAGCGTCGCGCACACCGCCGCCACCGACAGCTGCCGTACGCCCCGCCCGCTCAGCACCGCGAGCAGGGCTCCCATCGCGAAGGCCGTGCCCAGCATGAACGTGGAGCGCCCCGACACCACCTGGCACCACAGCGAGAACGTCGCCGCCAGCGCGACCGGCACCGGCGCACGTACACCCGTACGAGTGACGACGGCACCGGCCAGCCAGGAGGCGGAGAGCCCCGACACCAGCGTCACGGGGACCACACCGCACGCCGCCATCAGGTACGGCGAGAGCACGCTGTAGTTCGCCGCGTGCAGACCCCCGTACCAGAACAGGTTGACCGCGGAGTCCGGGTACATCTTGGCGAACTCCGCCCACGCCACCTGGGCCGCCAGGTCGCCGCCGCCGGTCGCGAAGACCGCCCACCACACGACGTACAGCGGAAGGGCGCACAGGGCGGCCGTGAGGGGCACCCGATGGCGTTCCCGCCACGGCTCGCGCGACGGTTCGTCGGCGCGCGAGACGGGTCGTCGTGGGGTCAGCTCGGCAAAGGCCACTGCGGCTCTTCCGTTCCGTTTCGGCTCGTGCGGGCGGGTGCGGTCTGCACGGACGTCGTCCCTGGCGTTCTCCGTGTGTTGAGGTAGACGCTAACCACTCGCCGGCAGTTGGCCGACAGGACGTGTGCGATCCGCTACGGCAGTAGGGAAACCCCTACGGCGGCCCGCGCCCCGGCCTCCTCGACATTCGACCACAGCGGCACCCGGTACCCGGTACCCGGCACCGGCATCAGGTGCCGAATGCCGGGTGCCGGCAGGGTCAGGATGCGACCGGGAACGCCACGTCGCACACCGGGTCCTCGGGACCCGCCGTCTCCCAGTCCGCGAAGTAGATCTCGCGGCACGGACCGGTGACCTCCAGCCCGCGCCCGGCGATCCACCGCTCGACCGCCTCGAAGGCCGCGACGATCTGCGGATACGCCACCTGGGCCTTGCTGATCCGCGTGTACACCAGCCGCCCCGCAGGCTCCACGCGCACCCGCGTCTCCCAGGACCGCCCGTGCTCGGCCGCCCACGCCCGCGCGGCACTCTCGTCCGCCACCGGGACGCACGCCTCCGCGGGGCCGTCGCTCTCCATCGACACCTCGGCGTGGTAGACGACGAACGGCGCGCCCGTGCTTCCCCCGCACACCGCCGCGCCCGCCTCCAGCCGCCCCAGCGACGCCCCGATCCACGCCGGCAACTCGTCCGCGAGCGTGTGCCGCGACTGGGTCAGCAGCACCTGCGCAGCGGTGTCGACCGTCTCGACCGTGAACGTTCCGTCCATTCCGGATCCCTTTCCCGACAACCGTCCACGGAGGTAGGCGACCAGGGTCCGCTGTGACGCGAACCGCTCCTCGGCCCCGGCCCAGTACGCGTCGAGCCGCTCGGCGGCCCGCGTGCCGTCCTGCTCCGCGGCGCCCACGATCCCGGCGATCCGTGCGAGAGGCATGTCGAGCTGGCGCAGCAGCGCCACCAGACGGGCACGCTCGACCTGGTCGGCCCGGTAGTACCGGTAGCCGTTCACCTCGTCGACGTACGCCGGCGTGAGCAGCTCCAGCCGGTCGTACAGCCGTAGCGCCTTCGCCGACAGCCGCGCGCGGGCGGCGAAGGCGCCGATGGTGAGCAGGCTGTCCGGATCGTCCACGTGCACTGGGTCATCCTCCGTCGCCGGGCGCCCTCCGCCCGGCGAGAGGGACGGTGCCCCCTGCCCCAGGGGCAAGGTCAAAGGAAGGCGGTCAGCCGATGGCCTTCTCCACGGCGGCGACCAGCTCCGCGGACTCCGGCTCGGTCTGCGGCGAGAAACGGGCGACGACCGTGCCGTCGCGGCCGATCAGGAACTTCTCGAAGTTCCAGCGGATGTCGCCGGTGTGGCCCTCGGCGTCCGCGTGGTCCACCAGACGCTCGTACAGCGCGTGCCGGCCGCCACCGTTCACCTCGACCTTCTCGGTCAGCGGGAAGGTCACGCCGTACGTCGCCGAGCAGAACTCCGCGATCTCCTCCGCCGAGCCCGGCTCCTGCCCGAGGAACTGGTTGCACGGCACGCCGAGCACGGTGAAGCCCTGCGCGGCATAGCGCGCCTGCAGCGCCTCCAGGCCCGTGTACTGCGGGGTGAGGCCGCACTTGGAGGCGACGTTCACGACGAGGACGGCCTGTCCGGCGTACTGCGCGAGGTCCGCGGAGCCGCCCTTCAGGGCGCCGATCTCGACGTCGAGGGGGGAGGGGGTGGCGTGGTCAGTAGTCATAAACGGATGCTATCTCCGGAAGACTGTTCGCCCCCGCGAGGGTGCGGCGCCCGCACCAGCACCTCTCCCTCCGGAGTGCGCCCGTACAGCACCGACCGTCCGGCCCGTCCCCGCCGGACCAGCCCCGCGTCCAGCAGCACCCGCAGATGACGGCCGACGGAGCCGAGTCCCTGCCCGGTCACCGCGCACAGCTGGGTGGTGCTCATGGGGGAGTCGAGGAGGACGAGGACCCGGGCACGGGCGATGCCGAGGAGCGCCCCGAGGGCGGCTGGGACGACGGGGGTGCCGCGGCCGTACGCCCCGCGGCCGTGACCGTGACCGTGAGTGGTGGCGGGGCCGTCCCCGCCGTCGGCGAGGACGCCCGAGCACGGGTACACGACGGCGTACCGCTCCCCCTCCTCCCACGCCACCCACCCCGTCCGCTGCCGCGTGACCGGCACGAAGACCAGCCGCGCCCCCGAGATCTCGCGCGGCGGATATTCGTGCGCGTTCACCTGGAGCCGGTTCTCGCCGAGCCACCGCATCCCCGGCCTCATCGCGTCCAGCACGGCCGCCCAGCCGCCCTGCCCGAGCCGTGCCGTCCGTGCGAGCACGTCGGCCTCCAGCACCCGCCGACGCCGCTCCCAGTAGGGCCGTACGGTCTCCTCCCACACGTACGTCAGCAGGCCGGCCGCGCGGGCGGGCAGGTCGTCCCGGTGCAGGGCGGCGGGCAGCGGGCCGGGCAGGGAGAGGGTGAGGTGGGCGCGCGCGGCGGCGGGGTCGGCGTCCCGGACACGGGCGATCTCGTCCGCGAAGGACTCGTTCTCGCGCGGCGTGGGCGTCAGGAAGTCGGCGATCCACTCCTTGCCGAGCCCCGCGCGGACCAGCAGCGCGGTGACGGGGTCCCGGCCCAACTCGCCGCGGTACGACGGCAGATGGGCCGCGAGCCAGGCGTGCTCCCCGGGGTGCGTGGCGGCCCCGGCGTGCAGCATCTTCAGACTCGCGAAGGTCTCCGCGAGCGGGGAGACGACGAACCGGCTCCCGGCGAGGGTGTCGGCGTTGACCTGCCACCAGCCCACGCGTCCACCTCCCGCTCCCCGAGCGCGTCGCGAGCCCGCCCCGGCCCGGGCCGAGCTTTCGCGTGTACGCGAAACATTACGACGGGCGCGGTGCGGGGCCCGAGTCTCCTGTCCCATGCGCAGCCACGGCTACCGAGCCCTCTTCCGTACCCGGGAGTTCACCCCTCTCTTCCTGTCCTCCTCCCTCCAGGTCGCGGCCTCCACGATCGGCGGCCTCGCCCTCGCCACCTCCGTCTACACGGCGACCGGCTCCCCGCTGCTGTCCGCCCTCAGCATGTTCGGCCCGTCCCTCGCGCAGGTGGCCGGCGCGACGACCCTGCTCTCGGCGGCGGACCGCCTGCCGCCGAGGGCCACGATGACGGGCCTGGCCGTGGCCCTCGCGGCGAGCACGGCCTCCCTCGCCCTGCCCGGCCTGCCCCTGTGGGCGGTCTTCGCGGTGATCGCGGCCCAGGGCCTGGTCGCCTCCCTCGGCGGCGGGGTCCGCTGGGGCCTGCTGAACGAGATCCTCCCGAAGGACGGGTATCTCCTCGGCCGCTCGGTGTTCAACATGCTCCACGGGGTCACCCAGATCGCCGGGTACGCGACCGGCGGCGCCCTGGTCGCACTGCTGTCCCCGGCGGTCACCCTCCTGGTCGCGGCCGCCCTGTACGCGACGGCGGCCCTGTGCACGGCCCTCGGCCTGTCCCGCCGCGCCCCGCGCGCCACCGGCCGGCCGTCCGTCGCCGAGACCTGGCGCACGAACGCCCGCCTGTGGTCCTCCGCCCCGCGCCGCCGCCTCTACCTGGGCCTGTGGCTCCCCAACGGCCTGGTCGTCGGCTGCGAGTCCCTCTTCGTCGCGTACGACCCCGACCGGGCGGGCCTCCTCTTCGCCTGCGCCGCGCTCGGCATGCTGGCGGGCGACGTGACGGTCGGCCGCCTCCTCCCGCCCCGGATCCGGGACGGCCTGGCCACCCCGCTGCTCCTGCTCCTGGCCACGCCCTACCTCCTCTTCGCCGTCCACCCCCCGACCCCCGCCGCGGCGGCCTGCGCGACCCTCGCCTCCGTCGGCTTCGGCGCGAGCCTGGTCCAGCAACAGCGACTGCTCGCCCTGACCCCGCCCGAACTCACGGGCCACGCCTTGGGGTTGCACTCGGCAGGCATGCTCACGTTGCAGGGAGTGAGCGCGGGCCTGGCGGGCGGGTTGGCCCAACTGGCCTCACCGGGAACCGCGATGACGGTGATGGCGGGAGCGTCGGTGCTGGTGACGCTGGCGTTGTGGGCGGCGGGACGAGACGAGCGGACGGGGCTCACGTCACCGGCGCGCGTGTCGTGAGACCGACGTCGGGTTACGCCAACCCCAGAACCACGCGAACGCGATCTTCCACAGTCCGCATCTCGCTCGCATCCAGCAGACCGAGACGTCTCCGGAGCCTTGGTTTGTCCACGGTGTGCAGGTCGGTGCAGTTCACGTACGACTCGTCGTACGTGGTCACCCCGCAGTCAGGGCCGATCGGAACGTGGGTGGAGGCGGGGCCGCTCGTTCCGGTGATCACGGCGACAGTCAGCGCCGACAGCGGTTCGGCGATGCGGTTCACCGTGAGGACGACCACCGGATGCGGGCCGAGGGGGCCGGGGAGGGCGCAACCCCACACCTCGCCCCGCAGGGCGGAGCCGATGTTCACCATGCGGTGTCGTCCGCCGCCGCCAGTTCGTCCGCTGTCGCGGGCACGACGCCGACGGGAGTCGGAGCCGAAGCGCCCTGGTAGAAGTCGCGGATCTCCTGGGCGGCTGCCACCTCGGCCGCCTCGCGGGACAACAACCGAAGCCCTTCGCGCAGGGCATCGGAGAGCGAGTGCAGGTTGAGGGTTCGCATCACACGTCGCAGATCGGCCAGTTCGTCCGGGCGCAGCCGTACCTGGGCCACGCTTGTCGCACCGCCGGCGCCCCGCGTCGGTCGGGTCGGCGCGGTTCGGGCCGCTGTGGCCGAGGTGCGCTTCTTGCTCTCGGCACCTTCTGCGAGGTTCTTCTGCTCGGCCTTCGGAGTCATTCCCACCTCCTTGATTCCACTGTAGGACAAATGTCGTACACCCAGTGACATTCCTGTGCCTTTCGTGGTCAAGCGTGCTGAGTCGCTGCCGCCTCAGACGGCGGCGGGGAGCGGGTCCCGGGTCCGGCAGTCGCGACAGTGGCTGTGTCCCGCGGAGTGGAACCCCCGGTCGCAGCCGTCGCAGTTCCGCATGGGCAGGACCGCCGGGCGCTCCGCGGTCTCGGGGCTTCCGGTCGCAGGTGCGCAGGTCAGTGGAGTCTCCTTGAGCCGGTAGGCGAGGATGCCGACCGGGCGGACCAGGAGGTCTGCCGGGAGTCGTGCGGTGAGGTGGTCCGTGATCTGGGTGGGCAGCAGGCCCACCGCGAGCCACCGGCTGACGGCCGGGGCGAGGCGAGTGGCTTCCCGCTCGGACAGGACGAGGCGGGGGTCGGCCCGACGGAGGCCGGCGAGTACGGCGACGGCCCGGGGGTCGACGTCGGCGAGCAGGACCGGTGCCTCCGCTTCCGTCCTGGAGTCCGGCTCCGCCGCCTCCTCCGTCTTCTCCCCCACCTGCGCGGGCACCTGCACCTGCACCGGCTCTCGCACGGCCCCGGACGTGGACGCTGACGCGGAGGCGGCCTCCGCCCCGGGCACGGGCGCGGAAGTGGCGGGCCGCTTCCGGGGCGCACGCGCCTTGGGCGGCCGGGGAGGCCCGCCCGGGTCTGGGTCTGGGTCTGGGTTGGGGTCCGGCTCGGGGTCGCCGCCGGGGACGTCGTAGAAGTACGTGCGGGTACGGATGTGCCCCGTGGGCGTCCGCTCGCGGCGGCGTTCCAGGTATCCGGCGGCTTCGAGCTCCCTGAGGGCCCGCGAGATCAGGATCTCGCCCTCGTCGAAGTGCTCGCACAGGGCGGTGATGCTCACGAGGGTGCCGGTGGGGAGGGAGGAGATGTACGTCGCCACACCGACCGTGACCGCGCTGCCGCGCCGCTGGGCGAGGGCGTTCGAGATCACGGTGAAGTCGGCCGTGAGGCGGGTGCGTACGTGGATCACGCCGGAGGTCGGCGCTCCGGCGTCGGCGCGCAGGGGCGCGTTAGACTGCGAGTCAGCCATTGGGAAGCCGTTTACTTCCTGGTTGGTCAGGCCCTCGTTCGGGATGCCAGTCCCGGCCGGGGGCCGTATCTGTTTGCGGTTGTCGCGGCGAACGTAACCGCCCGCATCCCGCGCCTGCAAGCCGGTCACTCGGACGGGTGACGCGGGCCTCGCGGCCAGGGAGGGTGGGTGGGCGGGTAGTTCTTTCCCCCGGTTCTTTCAGGAGGTCAGCGGCCCGCCGGACCCTCGCGGACAAGGGCCCGGTGAGCCCGGAAGGCGGACGGCGGCCAGGGCCCGGTCGGCTCAGGGACGGTGGTGGTGCCCGGCTTTCAACTCGCCTATGAAAGCGGTCCAGGAGGCGGTGTCGAAGCACAGCGCCGGACCGTGCGGGACCTTGCTGTCACGGACGGGGACGACGGCTCCTCGGAACCGGTCGGCCACCTCCACGCAGTTGCCGCCCTCCTGATTGCTGTAGCTGCTCCTGCGCCAGGCGGCGCCGTTCAGATCGGGACGGGACCTTCGCTCCACGGTGGTTGTCCTCCATCACGGATCGGATCATGTCGAGCGACATGAGCGGGGGCAGAGCTGCCGCCCGCAGCCGATCGTAAGTCAGCGCGAAACTCCTGACTTCGTCCGGATCCTCGATGAGTTGGCCGTAGTGCGCGCCTTCCGTGTAGGCGATCTCCGAGCCGTCCTGCATGGTGAGCACGGTGAGCGATCCGCCCAAGGCGTCGTGCTCGCCCTGGTCGAACGGCAGTACCTGCACGGTGAGGTGAGGCTCCGCCCTGGTCCCGAGCAACCGCGCCAACTGCTCACACATCACCGCCTGGCCGCCGACCGGACGCCTGAGCACCGCCTCGTCGAGGACCACCCACAGCTCGGGACGAGCGGGCGTACCGAGACGCTCCTGTCGTCCCATACGAAGGGCGACCCGCTCTTCCAACTGCTCCTTGTCTGCGAGCGTTCGGCCGACGCTCAGCACTGCCCGCGCGTAGTCCTGCGTCTGCAACAGGCCAGGCACCACATGAGCCGCGTACTCGCGGATGGTCACCGCCCGCGCCGAGTACTCCATGAACTTCCGTGACCAGTCGGGAAACGCCTCCCGGTACACGTACGGCCACAGCTCGACGAGCAGATCGTCCGCGCCGAGGGCCGCGTCCAGCGCACGCGCCAGTTCCAGCGTCGGCTTCGCTCCGGACGCCCGCTCGATCTGCGTGATCCGTGTGCTCACCACGTGCGTCCGGTCGCCGAGCTCGGCCTGGGTCAGTCCGGCCGCCGTACGGAGCCTGCGCACTCGCGCGCCGAACAGGGCCGCCATCGACGTGCTGGGGTCAATTCCGTTGGCCAAAGCGTCACTTCCGTTCCTTACGGGAGGAAAAGTAAGGCTGTGTCACCTGTCGAGCGTAGGCCGACCGGACGATTCTTGAGCACGGAACGTGATGACTCGCGTACGTCGCGACATGCCTCGGATCGACGGACAAGGACGGACCAACCGTGCTGACAGGAACGACCACCCCGGGAGACGGGCCACGACGGAGCGCCGCGCACCCTGCGGCGAAAACCGGCGCGCCGACAGACGCGGCACGCGAACTCCCGGCGTTCGCCGAGCAGTTCGCATCCTCGCCGAGGGGTGTGCGGCTCGCCCGCCGACTCACCGTCCGCCGCATGCAGGAGTGGGGCTACCTGTCGGTGTCCGACACGTCGTGCGCGGTCGCGCTCGTCGTCGGCGAACTCGCCGCGAATGCCGTACAGCACGGTCGAGTACCCGGACACGGCTTCGGCCTTCGGATCGCCCTCGACGCGGCTGCGGGCCTGGTTCGCGTCGAGGTCGCGGACGCGGCCTCCGCGAAATGGCCGCCCAAGGCCCCGCCCTTGTCGTACCCCGAGGGCGAGTCCGGTCGAGGCCTGCTCCTGGTGGACGTCCTGGCCGTGCGCTGGGGGTCGGCGCCTCGTCGGCCCGTGGGGAAGACGGTATGGGCGGAGGTGTCCATCGAAACAGCCGGGCGGGCCGCCGGAGGGAAATCCGGTGGCCCGCCCCTGGCGGAAGCTGGTGATCAGCCGACGTCGGAGGCGTCCAGTCGGTACAGCCCGCTGTAGTCGCTCACGGCGCTGCCGTTGTCCTTGGCCCACTCGGCGATCTCGGTGGCGGCGCTGTCGCTGCTGCCGATTCCCGCCGTCCTCAGGACTGGTACGGCTGCCGTTGCGGCTGGCCGTGGGACTGGCCGCCGTGCCCGCCCGCGCTCTGCGCCTGGAGCTGTTCGGCCTGCTCGGCGGTGACCTTCTGCTCCGCGCCGCAGAACGTGCACTGGGTCTGGTACTTCGTCGAGAACGGGAACAGCGGCACGAAGAACAGCGTGAACTTCGTGACCCGCTTCCTGAGCGTGTGCGCGGCGGGGTTTCCGCACTGCCCGCACACCAGCGTCAGTATCGCGAGCTGGTACAGGTATCCCTTGGTGCCGAAGATGACGAACATCTGATCCTTCCCGGGGCGCTCGTAGACGCGCCGCACGCACCGCAGTCACCGCACGCGCCGCACACACTGCCCTCCAGTGTGCATGTTCCCCACGAGAGCCCGTCGAGCCCGGCTGCCTCCCGTTACGGCACGGCCGAGGGCGGCGTCCCGTCGCCGGAACGCCGCCCTCGGGGGTGTGGCGGGTGATGCCGTGGCCGTCAGCCCCGGTGCGGGGCGCCGTGGACCACGAGTTCGGTCACGTCCAGGTACCTGCAGCCCGAGGGGCCGGAGTCCTTCGCGCAGTCCACGCCGTTGTCGGCGGCCTGGTTGCCGAGCAGCGTCAGCCGGACGTACCGGACGTTCTCGCCGGTGTCCGCCCGGAGGGCGACGGCGTTCTCCCGGCCGGTGTCGGCGGGACCGAAGTGCCCCTCGGCGGCGGTGGCCCAGGTGGTGCCGTCGGCGGAGGTGTCGATCCGGTAGTCGCCGAGCGACGCGGTCGCATCGTCCCCGCAGCCCGCCGTCGGATCGATGAGCAGCTCGCTGATGTCCACCGCCGCGGGCAGCCGGACCGTGTTGTGCGGGTCCGCTCCGCCGTCGCCGATGTCCGAGCCCCAGACGGTGCCCGCCATGTCGATCAGCCCGCCGGGCCCGCAGCCGAACCCGGAGTTGTCGGGGCCGCTGAAGTCCGCCACCTCGGCACCGCCGGAGGAGGCCGCCCAGTCGCGGCGCACCTGCCAGTCGGCTCCACCGGCCCGTCCGACGACGACGGTGCGGATCTGGGGCTCGTAGCCGTTGCCGCTCGCGTACACCTTCCGGTACGTGCCCTCGGGGACGTCCGGGATCGTGTACGTGCCGTCCGCCGCGGACACGGCGGAGAAGTCGGCGCCCGGGAAGCCGGAGGAGTGCCCGCTGACGCTGACCGTGACCCCGCCCACGGCGGCGCCGGACGCGTCGTCGGTGACCTTGCCGGTGAGGGTGACCACCGGGGTGTCCGCGCCCGGCGGCAGGGAGAAGTCCTCGTCGGGCCTGGTGTCGTCACCCGAGAGGGCGGCGGCGAAGTAGCCCATGCCCCGGTGGGCGAAGACCTTCCAGATACGGTCGTGGGCGCGTCCGCCGTTGACCACGGTGTCGGCCTGGAGGATGGCGTTGCGCTGGTCGAGGAAGCTGGGGTTCGCGGGGGACAGTTCCATCGCCCGGGTCACCAGCGACTGGGAGAGCGGGCTGCCGAGCGCCGAGCGCAGGTCCCACAGGGTCTCGCCCCAGATCTCCCCGTCCGCGTGGCTCTCCGGACCACGGCGGGAGATCTTCCCGTAGTCGCCGTACGTGTACCCGCCGGGGCCCGCCGCCGACGTGCCGGGGCACCTGGGCGAGGCGGAGCCGACCGGGCAGTCCAGCCCCTGGGTCCGGCTCGGCGCGGAGTCGGTCCAGCCGGCCGGGTCGAGGGTCATCTCGCCGTCCGTACGACGGGTGTCCCTGCGCAGGTGCTCATCGGCGAGGAAGTCGAGCGCGTACCAGTCGCTCCACGCCTCGCCCATGGCCCCGGCCTGCTGGCTGACGAGGGTCGAGACGCCGTCCGCGTCGACGACGAGCCGGTTCGACAGACCGTGCGTGTACTCGTGGTAGACGGTCGCGGCGTCGTCGCCCCAGTTGCCCTGCACGACCGGATAGCCGTCCGACGGCGCGGTGAGGTACAGCTGCATCGTCGGCGGCCGGCCGTCCGGCGGCGTTCCCATGTTGGCGTTGTTCAGGTGGTCGTCGTCGGGCAGCCCGTCCTTGACGGCCGCGCCGTCGTCGGTCTGCGCCTGGACGGCGTCGCCGTCCCGGCCGTCGAAGTTGCCCGCGGCCCGGGTGAAGCCGATCGGGGCGGCCTTCAGGTGGTCGTGGAAGGTGCCGAGGAAGTAGAAGACCTGCGCGGCGTTCTGCGCGCGGTTGGTCTCCCAGGAGTTCGGCGTCTTCGCGTCCCAGGAGCACGGCACCGGGGTGCCGCAGCCGTCACCGGTGAAGGGCTTGAACGGGAAGGAGAAGGCCCCCTTCTTCGTCGGCGCGACCTCCTCCCCGGCGTCCGGCTGGTTGTTGTCGTTCACGTCGCTGTAGACGTGCGCCACGGTGCCGTCGAGGGTCTTGGCGCCCGCGGGCAGCCATCCGGGGGCGGTCAGGTTGCGGGAGCGCTGCTTGCCGCCCCGTACGTCACCGGGCGCGTGATCCCAGGCCAGAGCCTTGGCGGGCGGAGTCGTGGCCTTCTCGCCGGCGTTCTCGCCGGCGTTCTCGGTGACGTTCTGTGTGGCTTTCCTTGTGACCTTCTCGGCGGCCTTCCCGGCCGTTGTGACGCCGGCGGTCCGGCCGGACTGACGGTCGGCGGACTGGTCGGACGACAGGTTCTGCCGGTACAGGACCCGCCCGTTCTCCGCGTCGACGACGTGCAGCCACATCGCGTGGCCGTCCGGCGAGGTGACGGTCCGCCACGCACGGCGGGCGGCGCCGCCGGATGCCGCGTACACCACCTGCTTGGCGGTGTCTCCGCGCGTGCTGTCGTCGCCGACGGCCCGGGCGCCCGCGATGTCCCGGACGGCGGTGCGCCGCGCCTCGGTGCCGGTGATCCGCCCGGGAGACAGCGCGGGCGGCAGGTTCCGCACGGGGGAGCCCTGCACACTGATCAGCCGCCCGTCGCGGGCGACATGGGCCTTGACGCCGTTGCCGAACACCGGCACACCGTCGACCGACTGCACGAAGGACAGATGGCGGGTGCCGGCGACGTCGGTGTACTGCTTGCGCAGCGTCAGGGCGCGCACCTGGCCGGCGGAGAGGCCGAAGACATCGGGATGGGCCCGCAGGTACGCACGGACGACGTCCTCCGGGTCGGCTGCGCTGCGCGCCGTCAGATACCCGTCGAGCCGGGCGACCTGGCGCGCGGTGCCCGTGGCCGGGTCGAGTTCGAGCACGCCCTGGGCGCCGAGCCGGTCCCGCAGCCGCTGTACGCCGGGCCGCTGTTCGGCCTTCGCCAGCCGCGCGTCACGCCGTACCAGCGTCTGCTGCGACGGGGCGGGCGGCTCGCTCTCGGCCGCCGGGGATCCGTTGCCCGGGGCGGGACGGCCCGTCGGGTCGTCCGGTACCGCGTTCGCGGAACCGGGCAGAAGGGCGACGGCCAGCGCCAGGCCGGCCGTCGCGGTGAGTATGGTCGCTCGCGTTCTCTGCGAGGAGGCTTTCGCCATGTCACTGCCTCGTGGGGGGTGAGGAGTCCAACGACCGCCCGTAGCGGCCGAGTTGTGCGTTTCGACCCTGTCATCCGCACGGGGACGCCTGAAACCCTGAAACTTCAAGTTTCACAAAAACCCCACAGGCCCCACGAGTGCCTGTGTGAACGCATGGGCCACGGGGCGCGTGCGCCCGCGCGATCAGCGCCCTTCCTGCTCGAAACGTGCCACCCGGCGGGCCAGCTTGGCCCGGTACCGCTCGGGTGCGTGCGAGGCGAGGGAGCGCCGGACCATCACCTCCGCGTCCAGACTCTCGGCGTACTCCCGGAGAGAGGGAATCCGCAGCAGGACGGCGCGCTGCGCCTCCGCTTCCTCGACGGTCCTCAACGGGGTGCGGTCGTTGCGCTCGTGGTTGCAGCCCCAGTGGGTGAGACGCACGTTGTCACGGGTGTCCGTGCCGCCGGCCGCGACGGTGCGGATGTGGTCGAGGCTCGGGGACCGGGGATCGGGGTGCCGCCGGTCCCGGTCCACCGGATCCCCGCACAGACCGCACAGCCAGCCGTCCCGCGCACCGATCTCCGCCACGTCGTAACGCTCGACGCGCCCATTGGCCCGCATCCGCGCCCGCCGCCGCCGATCCTGATCCCGCTTGACCTCGCTGCGACGCGGGGGCGCGGGGGGTTCCGGGTCACTCACCAGTGCCCCCTTCGTCGGTGGAAGCCCGTGCTGCGGTGATTCTCCCTCGACCACGCGTCGTTCGGCGGTTCGTGGGCTGCCCTACGCGGTCTGATCCAGAGCCCCACGCACGTACGGCCCCTGCTGCCGTCTCGGCGTCCGCGCGCCCGCTGGAGCGCGCACCCACCGGAGCGCCCGACCCCCGCCCCCCCCCGGGACGATTGCGGCAGGATCACGGTTCGGCAGCGAAGCACGACCACTCTTCGCTGTGTGTCCGCCGTGTGATCGGATCGGCCGGTATCAGCAGGCAGCGGCTCAGGGAGGAGCCGAGGAAGAGGAGAACAGGGATGCCCGCCATCACCGGAGAGATCACACGGCCGTGCCCGCAATGCGGCGTCGAGATGCGTGTCGACGACCGGTTCACCGTCTGGTGCGCCGCCTGCGACTGGAACGTGGACCCCGAGGGACAGGGGCCGGACGCGAGTCGGCTGGAACGCGCCGCACGTGCCCTGGCCCGACGGCACGGCGAGCAGCTTCTCGCCGAGATGGGGAGCGGGCGGGATCCGCGCCCGAGGCGTGACGCCTCGGCACTGATCGGCACCGCGCTCGCCCTGACCGTGCACGGGGTCACTCTCGCGCTGGCCGTCGGCGGTGTCTGGTGTGTGGTGGCGGGCTGGGGCGGCGTAGGCGTGGTGGCGGGCCTGGTGCTTCTCGTACTGGCCTGGGGGCTCGCCCCGAGAGTCCAGCGCCTGCCCGACGACCGGCCCGTGCTGTTCCGGTCGGACGCCCCCGAACTCTTCGCCCTGCTGGACGAGGTGGCGCGGTCGGTCGGTACCCGCGGCGTGCACGCGATCGCCGTGGACGCGAGCATCAACGCCGCCGTCACGACGTACGGTGTGCGCGGCCGACGGCTGTTGGTGCTGGGCATGCCGCTGTGGGAGGTCCTCACCCCCGGGGAGCGGATCGCGCTGCTCGGCCACGAGCTGGCCCATTACGCCAACGGCGACACCCGTAACGGCCTGGTCGTGGGCACGGCGGTGCGGTCCCTGGCCCTGTGGCACCACACCCTTCAGCCGCTTCCGCAGCCGTCCGGGATCGAGATGGCCGTCAACGCCCTGTACGTGGTGCCACGCCTGCTGGTCCGGGCGGTGCTCGTGCTGCTCGTCCGGCTGACGTCGCGGGCCGGGATACGTGCCGAGTACCTCGCCGACCGGCTGGCGGCCCGTACGGCTTCCACACAGGAGGCCGTGAACCTCATGGACCGGTTGCTCATCACCAGGGCCCTCGGCGTCCTCCTGCGCGCCGAGGCCAGTCGTGCCGCCCTCGGCGGGACGAGGTCCGCCCGAGAGGCCGCGGCCCGGGCCGGCGATGTGTGGGAGCGGCTCCGCGCGTACGCGGCGTCCGTCCCGGAGCACGAGTACGAACGGCAGAGGCGGGTCGGAACCCTCCGCGGGCACCAGGTCGACGCCACCCACCCACCGACCCACCTGCGGCGCGCCTGTCTGCTCACCGGGACCCCCGAGGCCGCCGCCGTGGTGCCGCAGGCACACCGCACCGAGCGGATCGCCGCGGAACTTGCCGAGGCCCGCACGGAGACGGCCCGCCGCCTGCTGCGCGACGGCCTCGACGACTGACTCCCGCACTTGCCCCTACGACCGCCAGGCTTGGACGCCAGGTGCACCGCCCGTGCGGCTACGGGCGACGGTAGACGGCAGGATCGGTTCCGGGCTCCGGAGCCCGGGACAGGTTCAGGTAGCACGGATGCTCGGGGTCGCCCACTTCCATGAGCACGAACTGATCGACGTCGTGGTTGGCGAAACGATGGAGGTACTGGAGGAAGAGTTCCAGCTCCTCGCCGGAGAGACGCTCGTCGTGCCGGTCGTTCCGCATGCCCTCACCCTATGACCGGCCCGGGTGCCACGACCCTGGCCTCCCGAAGTGACGTGGCTGGGGTCCCCTGGTCTGGGGGTGTGCTGTACCTCATTGCTGTAGAGCAGGATCCCGAGCGGGGGGCCATGGAACGGGAACAGCTGGAACGGCTGCTGGATGGTGGCGACGACACCTCGTCGGCCGCTCTGGCTGCCCTCCGCGCCGGCGCCTCTTACGTCGTCTGGGACGGTCCGACGTCGGCCATGTCGCTCGCGACGATCTACGGGCGCAGGCTCCGTCTCACCTCTCGCAGAGGCATCGAGACCTCCGGCTTGGCGCGGGCCGTGCAACGCCTCGACCTGTACGGCGGCGGGACGGTTCGGCTCGGTCGCATCAGGACAGCCGACGGCTCATGGGTCTTCATGCTGTTCCTAGCCGAGGACGGCAGCACGCTGGTGGCGTGCACCGGCGTCCGCCAGACCCCACCCGGCGCGGCACGCCCCGACCTCTGCTGAACTCGCACCGCCCACACTCTTTTCCGGTCGTTCAGGTGCTGACCTCGGGCACTGGTCGACACGGAGCCTCGGCAGGCGGTGACCCTTTTCCCCCAGAATGGCTCGCCGCCGTCACGGATCCCGGCGGCGAGAGCCCGTGGACCGTCCGGGCACACGAACTGGCGCGTCTCCCGCGCGTGAACCCTCCTGGCCGCTTCGGACAACAGGGGGTGCAATGCACTCCACTCCTACCGAATGAAGAAGCGAGGGCCTCGTGGGGGACCCACCCGCCGACGACGCGCTGATCATCCAGGAATCCCTGGAGCGGCCGGAGTTGTTCGCCAGGCTGTACGACAGACATGCCGCCGAGATCCACCGGTACGTGATGCGCCGGCTGGGCGACAGCCACGCCGACGACATCACGGCGCAGACCTTCCTCATCGCCTTCCGCAACCGCGCCCGCTTCGACATCGCGCGCGCCAGTGCCCGGCCATGGCTCTACGGCATCGCCGGCAACCTCATCGGCAGCCACCGCCGCTCGGAGGTGCGGGCGCTGCGGGCGCTGGCCCGTACCGGCGTCGACCCGGTGGCCGAGTCCTGGTCGGAACGGGCCGACGAGCGGGTGACGGCCGAGGCCTCGCAGCAGGCGCTGGCCGGGGCGATCGCGGCCCTGCCCGGGAAGGACCGGCATGTGCTGCTGCTGGTCGCCTGGGCGGACTTCACCTACCAGGAGTGTGCCGACGCCCTCGGGGTGCCGGTCGGCACGGTCCGCTCCCGGCTGAACCGGGCGCGGCGCAAGATGCGTTCGGCGCTCGGCGCCGACCCCACCCTCGTCAGCGACCACAGCGGGGCGGTAACCCATGGATGACATGACCAGGATGCACGAACTGCGCGCCGATGCGCCGACGCCGGACCGGGCACGGCTGGTTCCCGGCCGCGAGAAGCTGCTGGGGGCAGCACAGCGGGGCTCTGCCCGCAGGGTGCGGCTGGACTGGCGCGTGACGGCTGCCGGGGTCGCCGCGACGGTGGTCACCATCGCGGTGGTGGTGACCATGCTCGTCGACGGCGGTGGACCCGAGCGCGGCGTGCAGCCTGCCGGCCCCGACCTGACGTCCGCGACGGCACTCCTGGAACAGGCGGCGGAAGTGGTGTCGCAGCAGCCGGATCTGCATCCACGCGACGGCCAGTGGATCTACCTGAAGACCGCACAGTGCCAGAACGGAGCGTCGGACGCGGCGCCCGACGCCAAGCCCGAGGTGAACGAGGAGTGGGTCCAGTACGACAGCCCCGTGAGGGAGGACGACAAGGACGGCGACACCGAGCCCTCGCAGCGGCGGCTGTACCGCCTGCTCGCCGCGCTGCCGGACGACCCCGCCGAGATCCGGAAGCGGGCGGCGGACATGTTCCCCCTGGACAAGGACTCCGGCTTGACGGGCGAGCAGCACGAGACCCTCGCGCTCCTGGCAACCCTCAACGAGGCCTATCCCGTGCCTCCGCAGGGGATGGCCAAGCTGTACCGTGCCCTGGCCGCCGACCCCGGGATCGAGGTGGTCCCGCACCTGGTGAAGGACCCGACGGGGCATGACGCCATCGCCGTGTACCCGGAGCTGGGCGGCAAGGCCGTACAGCGCCGGGAGTACCTCCTCGACCCCGACACCTTCCAGTACCGGGGGAACCAGTCGGTTGTGGTGCGCGGCTACGAGGAGAAGTACGAGGACGGCTCGTCGACCGGACGCTCGTACAAGAAGGGCGAGGTCACATCCTGCGAGCTGAAGACGACCCAGGCCCTCGTCGACCGGGAGGGCGAGAAGCCCTGAACCGACCGGGCGGCAGTGCCTGGTGCTCGTGAGCCTCTCGGTGGGCCGCCCCGGCAGCGCCGAGAGGCCGGCCGCTGCGCAGCGGGGGCGGGGCACCAAGCCCGGCTCGCTCCGCACGGCGAACTTGCTCATCGGGGCTACCGTTCCGGCGACTGTCCTCACGGCGGTCGGGGTCGGCAGGCGGCGTTCCGTCGGCTCCCGGCACGGCGTCCCGCCCTGCCGCAGCCGCCGGGATGGCATCGGTGGCGTACGTGTGACCATGCAGACCGGCTGCCTTCAGCATGCCGCACGCCATGGCGACCACCCGGTCGTCCGTGTGCACGAAGCGGATCCGGGGCAGCGTCCCGTCCCACAGCGCCCGCTCCGACGTTCCGCGAGGGTCCCATGCTGCCGAGGTCGCGAGCCGACGTGACGATGAGCCATTCCTGCGGGGCATGATCGCGGAGGGGTAAGGGCAGGCAGCGGACGGCTTGTTGTGGATCGAGAAGGGTGCGATGTCGTCGAGTGCCTCGGCCGACCGGCCGTCTCGTCAGAGGGTGTTACGCGCGCGTCAGAGGGTGCTACGGGCGCGGAAGGCGCTGGGGCTCACGCCCCGACGGCGCTTGAAGGCGGCGCTGAAGCCGAAGGCATCGGCGTAGCCGACAGACTTCGCGATCCGAGCGATGGAGGAGTCGGTGTCGGACAGGAGTGCCTCGGCCTCGTCCATGCGGCATCCGCTGACGTAGGTCAGTGGCGGGCTGCCCATCACCTTGGTGAAGCGTTTGGCGAACAGCGCCCGGGAGACGCCGGATTCGGTGGCGAGCGCCTCTACCGTCCATCTCTTGGAGGGCCGGGCGTGGAAGGCTTCGAGAGCGGGGGCGAGGATCGGGTCGGCCAGGCCGCGATACCAGTCGGGAGCTTCCGAGCCCGCCCGGTCGAACCAGGTACGCAGCGTGCAGACCAGGGCCCAGTCCAGCAGTCGGTCCATCAGGGCCTGGGAGCCGGCCGAGCGCAGGGCGGCGTCGGCGGCGGCCGTCTCCAGCCAGGCGCAGACCTCGGTGTCCTCGTTGATCACGAGTACGGGCGGCAATGCGCGGAGCAGTCGTTCATGGCGATGGCCCGAGGCGCGGTACGCGCCCACGATCAGGGCGGTCGCTCCGTCCGGTTCGTCGCCCCAGCGGATGCCGCCGAGGTCTCGGGCCGTGCATTCGGCATCCGCCGCGAAGCACGCGATTTCGTACTCGACGTGTGGGCGGTCGAGAGTGTCCGGCTGGTCCACGAGGTGAAACGCGTCAAGGCTGCGCACGATGGCCGTGTCGCCGACGCCGACCGCTTGTTCGCTGCCGTCGGGCAGCAGCAGGATGCCGCCGCCCCGCAGCACGCTGACCATCGTGAGCGGGGCGCCGTCGACGAAGCGGATGGTCCAGGGCGCTTCCAGCACGGCGTGGCTGACGATCGAGCCCTCGGCCCGGATGCCACCGAGTAGCGCACTCAAAGGATCCACGGACGCCATCGTAGACGAACTCCTATGCAGCGGAGCGTTTCCCCTATGGATCGTCCAAGGGGTCACGGATGTACTGGACTGGTCGAACCGACCGAGACCAGCCAGGAGAAACCGTGTCGCACCGCAGCAGCGCTGACAGCACCGCCCTTGTGGTCGTCGCACACCACCGGACCGATTCACTCACCGCGCACACCGCACGCCGTACCGCCGCGCGACTCGAGACCGCCGGATACCGCGTCGACCTGCTCGACCTGCACGCCGAGGGGTTCGACCCGCGGATGAACGTGGCGGACCAGCCGGACTGGGGCAACCGGGCGAAGTCGTACTCGGACGAAGTCCAGGCCCATATGCAGCGCGTTCTCGAAGCCGACGTCGTCGTCGCCGTCTTCCCCGTGTACTGGCAGAGCGTGCCCGCTCTCCTCAAAGGCTGGATCGATCGCGTGTGGAACTACGGATTCGCCTACGGCCGCAGCAAGCCCCGCCTGGCGGGCAAGCGCATGCTGTGGCTGGGCCTGGCCGGCGCCACCTCCGATGACCCCGTCACCGAGGGAATGCAGGCCGTGCTGGAGACCAACCTGAGCGAGGGCATCGCCTATTACTGCGGATTCTCCTACTCCTCCGTCGCCCTGCTCCCCGACGCCGAGGAGCGCCCACAGCGCGTCGACGCCGAGGGCAATCTGCTGGTCGGCGACGCGGTTGCGGGAGCCGAGCGCGAGGCGCAGTATGCCGAGTTCGACCGACGCGCGGCGAAGGCCGTGGAAGGGTTCCTCGCAGCGGAACCAGCGGCCGCCTGAGGCCGTGCGCGGGCCGCACGACCGTGAACAGCGCGATGATTCCGGCCTGCGCCCTCAACAGATCGACCAGGAGGCCCGGCAGGGCAGCGCGGCGAGCGCCGCCGTGATCAAGCCGGGGACCTGTGTGAAGCAGTGCACCACCGCGGTGAACGCCGTACTGATGCCGGGGCTTCAACTCCGCCCGGTCGGCGATCGGATCGTTCATCTCCACCGTGGTGTCGGCGCAGTGTGCTGCCGTTCGCCGATGGCGGCATTGCCACAGCGCCCGTCATGGGTCCTGTCGGCGAGGCCGGGCCCGAGGCGATCATCCCGCTCACTCGTCCCCGGCGTGCCCGTGAACTCGCTGAGACGTCCAGGTTGCTGGACCTGCTGGACCTGCTGGACCTGCTGGGCGCGGGCAGGCGGAGGCGCCGAAGAAGTCCAGGAGACGACCGCTCGGCGCGTCCTCAACCGCCCTGCCGTGAACCGGCGGCCCTACGGCGTCGTGACATCGACCTGTATTGCTTGTGCCTGTATTGCTTGTGCCTGGACCGGCGTGACCGTCAGCCCGAGGCCCGGGCCCCGTCGGTTCTCGGCCGCTCCGGGCCGTAAGTGTTGGCCCGTGGGCGAGCAGCTCTGCCGAAGCCCGGCCTGGTGTGCGTACGACGACAACGGCACCGTTCACCGTCGGTGGGACGGTGACCGCCCGTGCCGGTGGGCGTTGCCGGATCAGCCTGCTCTGCGCCCGCGCTCGGCCTCGACACCTCCCACAGCTGTTCGACCGGCCTGCGCACCCCCGGACCGTGTCCCGCATCGGATCGGCCCCCTTGTTCTCGAGCCTCGCAGCCTGAGCGGTGCGCGGCTGAGCGACTGCCCCGTCCACCGAGTCCTCGTACAGGTCACCACCCCGGTGACCTGTACGACGGCTGTGACGCGTCTCACCGGAACTCGCCCGCACCGTACGTCAGCTCAAGACGTGACCACAGATATGCGAACCCGGGTGCGAAACGGAGATCCGGACGCCTTCGCGGAACTCTTCGACGCGTGCGCCCGTGCGGTGTACAACCACGCCTTCCGGCTGACCGCCGACTGGTCGCTGGCCGAGGACGTGATGTCGACGACCTTCATGGAGGCGTGGCGGCGCCGGGCCTCGGTCGAGGCCGAAGGCGGCTCGCTGCGGCCGTGGCTGCTGGGCATCGCCACCAACGTCGCCCGCTCCCACCACCGCAGCAACCGCCGCTACCGCAACGCGGCGAGCGTCGCGGCCGCCGCGCACGCCGCCGAGGAACGGGTCGAGGACCACGCCGAGGAGACCGCCGGACGCCTGGACGACCGGCGCCGTATCAACGCCACGCTCGCCGCCCTCAGCCTGCTCAAGCGCCCCGAGCGTGAGGTCCTGACGCTGTGCCTGTGGGAGGGGCTGGAGTACGCCGAGGCTGCCCGCGCCCTGGGTATCCCGGTCGGCACCGTCCGCTCCCGCCTCTCCCGCGCCCGCGCCAAGCTGCGCAGGCTCGCCGACGCGCAACTGCTCGGAGAAAAAAGGGAACCCACTCGCACGAACCGGCAGATAACAGGTGATCGCGGATACGCGGTCCGGTCCGCACAGGAAGGAAACCGATGAACGCCAGCCCCTCCCACCGGCCCCACCCGGCCGAGTGGACGGAGACGCAGAGTCTGCTGCCCTCCGCCGAGCGGGATCTGCCGGCGGGCCGCCACCAGTTCCACAAGGAGCAGATGATGGCCCGGATCCACGAAGACCTCCGCACCCCCTCCCGTACGTCCGCCACCTCTCCGGTCGCGCCCGTGAAGCGCTCCAACCCGTTCCTGCGCCGTACAATCCTCCTGCCCGCCGCGGCCTTCGCCCTGGCCGGCGCGGTCGCGGGCGGCCTCGCCCTCACCGGCGGCGGGGCCGATGGCCACGGCGGCACGACCGAACTGGCCACCGGCCCCGCACTGACCACCAGGATTGGCGTCGCCGACGCCAAGGGCGCCCCCCAGCTCCTCGAACGCATCTCCCTGGCCGCCGCCGACACCTCCGAGCCCACCCCGCGCACGGGCCAGTACATCTACATCGCCTCGAAGGTGGCCGACACCTACATCGCGGTCGACGGCGACAACAAGAGCAAGGCGGTCAGCACCAAGCTGCACTCCCGCCACGTCTGGAAATCCCTCGACGGCAGGGACGGCTGGCTGATCGAGGCCGGTGAGACCAGCGACAAGGGCATCACCCTGCAGAGCGACATCCCGGACAGCAGCGCCTACAACGCCCTGGCCGAGCTGCCGACCGACCCCGACGCGCTGCTGAAGCGGATCTACCGCGCTTCGGACGCCGTCCGGGACCCCGAAGTCCCCCGCGACCAGGCGGCCTTCGTCGCGATCGGCGATCTGCTGTTCGAGAGCTACCCGCCCGCCGAGGTCGGCGCCGCCCTCTACAAGGCCGCGGCCAAGATCCCCGGCGTCGTCGCGGTGAACGACGCGGTCGACGCCGCGGGCAGGCACGGGATCGCGATCGCGCGGGAGAACCCCCTAGCCGGCGAGCGCACCGAGTGGATCTTCGACAAGAAGACGCTGCGGTTCCTCGGCGAGCGCGTCGTGGTGGTCAAGGCCATGGCTGACAGTCCCCTCACGGTCGGTACCGTCGCGCACACCAGCGCGATCACCGAGCGCGCGGTCGTCGACGCCAGCAAGCAGCTCCCCGGGCAGGCAAGCTGAATCTCATTCGCGCGGAAGTGGCGGATGAGGAGTCTGGATTGATATTCCTGCAATTCGTCATGGACTACTACGGGATGACAACCCGCAGATTCGACTGAGTACACGCAAACGCGAGGTCGGCGGGTCTCAACGGGCGTGGCAAGCGCCGGCCTGTCGACGGTGGTCACCATTGAGCGCCCTTCCACGGCCCGAGGACGGCCCGGAAGGGTGCTCGTGCGTGAGCCGTCTCGCATGACAAGTTCGTCTATCCACCCGGTCTGGCGGGGGCCCGCCTCAGGCACTGGTGCCTCACGCGGCTGCTCGTTGTACTCGCCGTCCGCTGCTGTCGATGTCACTCGTGGATGTCAGAGCGGACAACCACATGCAAGCATGTCGCCGTGATCACCATTGATGTCAGCGAGGTGACCGACGAACGCGCCCTGCACCTGCTTCTGAAGCGGGAGCTGAGCTTCCCGGACTTCTACGGCATGAACTGGGCTGCCTTCTGGGACGCAATCACTGGCCTGGTCAGGATCCCGGATCACGTGCGCTTCCTCGGCTGGGACCAGCTCACGGCCGACGTCCCCCGCGGGGCCGCCATGCTGCGCCGGGCGCTCGACAACTACCAAGCCACGTACCGCCCGGAGTTCGTCGCTGCGTATGAGTAGCGATGTGCTATCTCCGGGTGCGGGCACAACACGAACAATGTGGCAGATCATCCGCGGGTGCCCATGCCAGGGGCGGAGTGGGGGTGGTCACCCGTGCACACCGGCTGTCGACATTGGTCGGCCTCGGACGGCCCCAGGACGCTCGGCAAGCGGGCATCCGATCGCAGCTCGCGCGTCGCGCTGATCTATCAGCACATGACCAGCGACCGTGACCGGGCCATCGCTGATCGGCTCGGAGCCATGATCCGCGAGGGCGGGGGAGAGGTCCTCGGCTGGGGGATGTGGACTGATAGTGGACTGACTGGCACGCGTGTGGCACGGCCTCGAACACGACCAAGGGCCAGCCTGGGAGGAAACCCTCCTGAGCTGGCCCTTTTGCTGTGCCCCCGGCAGGATTCGAACCTGCGACACCCGCTTTAGGAGTTTTCCCTGGGCAGGGCTTTGACCTGAGGAAACGTCGGTCGGAGTGCGTCTGGCCTGGGAAAACACCACTCCGTGGTTCTCCAGTGTTCACGGGGCTTCCCAACCTCATGTGTGCTGGATCCGTTCCGTCGGGGCGGGGCGAGAGGGCGGGCGATCTTGCAGACGTCGGTGCGTGTGGCGCCAGGAGTAGCGTGGGAGCTGCGGGGCGGAGTCCCGTCGTCGCACCGGCCCTACAGACGGGTGGTCATCATGACCAGCTCGGACACACCACCTGTTCCCCGGCGGCTGCCCAGTGGCGTCCACGAGGCCGTGCGACCGGGATCTGCGCTTCTCCGGCTGGAGACGACCGAATCACGCAAAGGCGCGCTCGACGGCGCGTGGTGGCCGCGCTCGCGCGACATCGGGGCCGAGCTGCCCGCCCTGTTGAGTGCCCTCGTCGCCCACCTCGGCCCCGTGTCCCGTGTGGGGCTGGATGCCTCCGCCTGGGAGGGTCTCCCGACGCGTGTCGTCGTGGACGACCACGTGGTGCACATCGACTCCTTCCCGGTCGGTGACGACACGGTTCTGATCACCCGGGGCGACCGGGACATCTTCTCGCTGCTGGTCGTCCCGCCCGACGCGGCACCGGATGCCGCCCGTGCCGCGATGGCCCAGGCGGTCCGGGTGGACAACGTCAGCGACGCGGAACAGATCCTCATCGACACCGGGAGCGGGCGTGGTCCTGTGGGCTGACGGGGCGGCGCGTGGAGCGACCGGCGCGACTTGACCGGCGCACCAGCGCTCTCCGTCAGGCGGCCCGTTCCCTGGGGCGCTTCTGCCGACGTCAGGCCCGCTGAGGGCGCGCCCCTCCCGGCCTCATCGGGTAGAGCAAACCGTCGGAGCCCGTGTCCATGAGCAGTCGTTCGGTCTGCGGGGAGGGGTGGTGCAGCAGCAGGAACGCCTGGACCTCGGCGGCATGCTCCGACACGTCGAGGAAGACGCGCAGGCCGCTGTCGTCACAGCGGTCTACGGTGGTCAGATCGACGTCGATGAGGGTGATCCCGTCCCGCAGACACTGCTCCAGAGCGGCGCGCACCCGGGGCGCGGTGACGGGGTCGATCACACCGGCCAGGGTGACCAGGGCCCGCGCGCCCCGGTCGTGCCGGTAGACGTTCAGCCGTGGAAGAGTCATGACGCCTCGGTTCGGATGCTCGGAACCTCTGGTGCTCCAGAGCCTGCGTCCACGCCCCGGGCTCGCGTCGCCGCGGGCCGGGTGGGTGGTGGGGCGGGGCGGCCGGGCGGCCGGTCGGACGCCCGGATGCCGACCCATGGTGCGGCGTGCGGCTGGGGCGTGCCACGGCCACGGCGACCGGGCCGGGGAGTGCTGTACCGGTACGCCGCGATCCTGTCGGCGTGCTGGAGCCCGAGCCGGTGGATCACGTACGCCGCCACTGCGACGAGGACCAGGAAAGCGATGGCTGTCAGGAAGGCGTTCATGGCGGCCACCTCACATACCGATGATCAGCCGGCTGGCCGGCCCTGGCGGACCGGTCTGTCCGGTGCCGGCCGCGGACACCGCCGAGGCGCCGCCCTCGTACTCCCATGCCTCGTCCGGGTCCAGTGCCTGGTCGGTGGGGGAGACGGCGTGCCGGGCCGCTTCCGCGGCGATGTACGCGCTCGCGGTCAGGGGCGGGCCGTCGTGGTCGGATACGGCTGCCATCAGACGGGCCGCCGACTGGGCCCCGGTCTCGGGCGGAACGACGAGGAGATCCCAGCGGCTGGTGCCGTAGGAGAGCAGCAGCAGTTTGTGCGGGTCGATCTCCGATGTGAACCAGCCGACCTTGACGATGTGCCCGCTCACGGGGATCTTGCGCGGGATGACCGGCCAGTGCTCCGGGTTGACGGCGATACGGGTGATGCGGCCCCACAGGGGGTCCAACACGTCCGTGAGCGCCGGCAGTTCGCTGAGCAGGTCCCGGGACCGTGGCCACCAGGCTCCGTCCAGCAGCCCGCGGGAGGCGCCGTCGGTCTTCAGCGCGAGACGTGCGGCCGGGGCTGCGACGGGCTCGCGGTGCGGCAGGGTGGGGTACAAGGTCGCCGACATGATGCGGACCCGTCTCCGGGCCACCTGTGCCGCGGCCCGGGTGTCATCCTTCGCCGGGGACGACCCGGCGTGGCAGCCGGTGTGCGAAATGCCCTCGGTACTGCCCACACTACTCCGCGTTGACCGGCGGCGAGGCGTAGTGATCGCACGGATGTGCGGTACCTGCGGCCGTGCAACGGTGACGGACGGCGGGGACGAGAGGTCAGCCGCGCCACTCCACCATGAGCAGCGTCGCGTCGTCGCTGGTCTGTCCGCCGCGCGCCTGCTTGAGCGTGTGGGACAGGGAGCGCGTCACCGCCCGGATGCCGCGGCCGGTCCTCTCCAGCTGGTTCACGCAGTCGATCAGCTGGTCCTCGCCGAACTCCTCCCCGCCGCTCTTGTGTTCCTCGACCACTCCGTCGGTGAAGCAGAGGACTCGGTCCCCGGGCACCAGCCCCAGTTCGCTCACCCGAGGCTCCGAACCGCCCAGGCCGACGGGAAGGGTCGTCGGGGCGACCAGACGCTGTGCGACGCGGTGGTCGCGGACGAGGATCGGCGGCGGGTGCCCGGCGTTGACCCACTGCACCCGCCCCGTGGTCGTGTCCAGCTGCAGCATCTGCGCGGTGACGAAGTGCTCGGGACCGAACTGCTCGGCCACGGCGCGGTCCATGAACGCGTAGATCTCCAACAGTCCGATGCCGGCGCGGCGGGCGTGGCGGTAGGAGCCGATGGCCACGGTGGCCATCGTGGCCGCGTCCAGCCCGTGCCCCATCGCGTCGATCATGACCACGTGGAGGACGTCGCCGTTCAGCGCGTAGTCGAAGCTGTCGCCGCCCACGGCGTAGGCGGGTTCCAGGATCCCGGCCACGGCGACCCGGGGCATGATCATGGCCAGAGGTGGCAGCAGCGACCACTGGATCTCCGCGGCGACGCTCATCCCCTCATCGCGTCGGACGCCGAAGAACAGGTCGGAGTAGCCGTGCTTGGTCACCAGAAGGTCGGCCACCAGGCCGGAGATTCTGAGCAGCAGGCGGCGGTCGTCATCGTCGACACTGTCCATCGTCACCGCCATGACTCCCACCTGGTCACCGCCGTCCAGCAGGGGCAGATGGACCCGGACGCCGCCCTCCTGAGGCACCTCGACAGGGACGGCGTCGAGAAAGCAGCGGCCCGCCTCGGAGTCGTCGATCACCTGCGGCCCCCCGCCGGTGAGGCCCTCGCCGGGCAGCGGTACGAGCACCAACTGGCCGTAGTCCTGCAACAGCACCTGCGGACGGTGGCCACCGAGCTGTCCCATCACGTCGGCGACCAGGGGCCCGATGAGGTGGGGCGGGAGTTCGTGCGCGCTGTCGAGGATCTTCCCGAGAAGAGCTTCCCCGAAGCTCTCGGACCGGTCCGGGCGTCGCCCTGCTGGCATTCGCTCACCTTCCGTGGTCACGCTAGGGGCGGGGGCGGGCCCGGATGACAAAGGATCTGACGGTGCCATGGCTCCATCATGCGGTCGTGCATGCCCGGCCCGCCGGTCGTGCGGAGCCGACCGGGCTGCTTACCGGGTCCGGCTCCTCCTTCCGACTCCCATGTGTCCTGTCCGTCGGGGCCGCTCTCGGCGAGTGCCGGCAGGCGCGGAGCCGACAGTGGGTTCGCGGGGTCGGCAGCAGCGCTCAGCAGCCGGGTGGCCACTCGGGCCGGCTCTTCCGTGGGGATCACCAGCAGTTCCCAGCTCCCCACGGTGCCGCAGTCCACGGTGATGGCATGCGCCTCGGCGGCGGAATCGGTCAGCACCACCTCGATCACGTGGCCGGGCGCCATCACCTCCTGCGGGGCATCGGGCCAGGCGGCCGGCTCCACGGTCACACGGGTGACGGTGCCGATGCCCGGATCCAGGGGGTCGACCAGTACGGGCAGTTCCAGTTCCAGTGCGTCGCAGCGCGGCCACCATGCGCCGTCCAGCGGGCCATGGCTGAAGTCCGGGGTGAGGCGCAGCCGGGGCAAGGGCATGCGGTAGGAGTGTCCGTCACCTGGTGCCGTACCTTCGGCGGGCTGTGTGATGGCGTTCATCGTGCGATCCCGTTCCGGGCCGTGCGGTTTCCGGCTGCCCGTCTCGTGTCACTCGCCGGGAACGGCGCCGCCGTCATCGTGCGCCCGGAAGTTCTCGGTATGTCTGAGATTACTCCCGGCTGTGGCAGACGGCGTGGCACGCAGCCATCGCACTGCCGCATCACCGGCGTGCAAGAGCTGTTCCTTCGGCGGACAAGGTCAGCACGCAGGGGGCGACGGCGCCGTGCAGCCCCACGACCTCACCCATGTTCTGCCAGCCCCAGGACGAGAAGGCGGCTTGTCCTGTCTGGTCGGCGGGATGCAGCAGGGTGATGCCGAGGGAGGAGTGCAGGTCTGTGAGGAGACGCTGTTGCAGCCGGCGGGCGATGTCGCGGTGCTGAGCGTGCGGATGGGCCACGACCTGGGTGAGGACGACGAACCGTGCCCGGGAAGTGAGCCGCTGGATGATCTCCTGGAGCGTTCCGCCGCCCTGCCGGCCGCCGGAGCCGTCGGAGCCCATCGGAAAACCGAAGGCGCAACCGACCAGCACCGTCGTCTCGGCGACCAGCAGGGCGAAGCCGGGGCGATGGGGAAGCGGCTGCGTCGAAGGATGCGTACCTCACAGCCGAGGGCCGACGGGGTAAGGGCAGGGGCGCCACCCCGTCCCTGCCCTGTCGCGGCAGGTGCCACAGGATGCGCCCGGCTCCGGACCAGCACTGGCCGCCGCGCAGCCCCCTGAATACGCCCACAGCGCTGCCGCCCGCGATCGAAGCCGGACGGCAGTATGGGTGGACGAATTGAATGCCAGCTCACTTCCGAACCCGCACACGACGCGACCTCCGCTCACCGGGTCTCCGAACCCCTCCGAGCGAAACATCCCACGCCAGGAGGATTTGGTCCCTAAGTGAAAGCCAGCTTTCGGAAGGCGTTACGGACACCGTTCAGCGGTTTGCGGTCGCGGGAGTAGTAGAGCTCGTTGGCCAAAAGTACCGCCCACCGGCCGTCGATGGGGGCGATCCACATGCCTGTGCCGCTGAAGCCGTAGTGGACCCAGACGTCCTCCTCGGCAGTGGTGCCGGGAGCCGGTCGAGGGTTCCGTCTTCCCACAGGGCGCCGATGGAGGACCAGACGGCGAGGATCTTTGTGAGGCCGGCGGCGTCGAAAACGGTGTCGGTGCGCATCGGCTCGTCCGGCTCGTCGGTGTCGAGAACGTCGGTGGCGCCCTGGGCGAGGACGCCGGTGGCGTCGCCGACGGCCCCCAAGGCGCAGGTCGAACGGGCTGAAGCCGGCTGAACGGGGCGGCTCGGCACGTCCAGGCCGTGCTCAGACAGAACGCCTCACATCGGCAGTCCGATCACTGCGGACCTTCAACAGAGGCGTCGAAGCGGGCCGTTGCCATGGCCAGCAGTTCGGTGGCGGTGCTGCTGTTGTCGACCGGTACGGGCCTATTCATCAGCCAGGCTGCGGTGTCAGGCTCCGTCGAGGGAGGAACGATGAGCAGGGTGCGAAACCCGTCACGATAGGAGCAGAGCATGATCTCGTGCTGTTCGTGATCGGACACGAACCAGCCTGCGGTCACGACGTGCCCGCCGACGGAGATCCGGTGCGGGATGTCGGGCCACAGCCCGATCCCCAGAAGGACTCCGGTGATGGTGCCCACCCCGTCCATCGCTTCCACCAGGGCGGGAAGTTCGTCGGCGAGATTGCGGGAGTACGGCCACCAGGCTCCGTCGAATCCGCCCGGGACGGCTGCGTATGGCGCCAGCGATAGCCGGGCCGGCAGCGGTGGAGAGGGGACTACGCTGAGTGCGACTTGATCGGCAGTCGGTTCCATGACGTGAACCTGCCTCCGGGCGCGGTCTGACCGGCCCGGCATTGTCGTTCACCGAGAACGGCGTCAGCACGGCCACCGGCGCACGTAATACCCTCGGTGACTGCAGCCTACTCCCCACGGGACTCGCCACTGCCTGGCCTGCACGGCACAAAGACGCACGCAGCCACCCTGCACGGATCGGGGAACCACGAACGCTGGAATGCCCCTGGTCAGAGCCTGTGAGCGCCTGACCAGGGACACACAGACGCCTGTCTCCCCAAAGACGGCGCTGCCGCCCGGGACCGTGTCCGGGGCGTCCAACGGGTCGGGTGCTTCTGAGAGCGTCCCGAGCTCCTGCCGAGCACCGCTGGGGTCTATGTCATGGATACGCCCTCGGCCCTCTTCCCGAGAGGGCCAACAGGGCACACCCCGGCCCCGACCGACCTGTTGCGCTGTCCACCTTCCCTGGTCGGCCAGTCCGCAGGAACGCGGGCGACGAACAGCAACACGGTCTCCATGGAACCGGCCCGCGAGGCCGGCAGAAAGCCAGAATGCCCACCCGCGGTGAAGCCCCGACACCGCGAGTGACATCAAAACTCACCGTTGTTGATCACCGAGAAGCCGGCGGAATGACTCCCGAAGCCACCGTGAAACAACTCCCACAGAAACTGACACAGCCACGCCGCACGTTGCCGGCGGCGGCAGCCTGCTCCCGTAGCTGTTCGATCTCCTGGTGCTGGGCTGTCAGCCGGGAGAACGAGGGTGTCGTCGATCTGCGGAGGCGAGTCCTCGCCTCCGCGTGGGGCTGAAGCCGCATAGGTAGTAGGTAGAGGCGGCTGCAGCGGATCTACGCTCGCCAGCTGGTGTCGCCAGATTGGCTCGTACGGGTGGTCGTTGTCCCTCATAGCGGTCCTCGTCGCAGCTCGCGACGTGCCGGTCGCGCTGTCGCGCTCGTGTGGGCTCGGGCGGCTCGTGCCTGCACGCCGGGGACCTGCCGGGCGGCGAGGCGTTGGACACGCCAGGTGAGGGTCCTGGCGGTGGAGTGGGCGTCGTCCAGGGTGCGCTGGCGGGCGGCATGCTGGAGGAGCAGCTCGGCGTCGTGGCCGGCGGTCTCGGCTTCGGTCAGGGCGGCGGCCAGAGCCGGCCAGCCGGGGTCGTCGAGGACTCGCTGAGCGTGTTCGGGCACGATCATGAGGATCCGCTGGGCGTGCCTTTCCACGGTGCGGGCCGGTGGTCGACGCTGGGCCAGGGCGGCCAGCGGCTCGGCAGCAGCCTGCTGGTACGCGGCCTGCAGATGGACAAGGGCCTGGTGGGCGGCGGCGACCTGCTGGTCGTGCCGGCGGGCTTGGTGCCAGCGGGCTGTGGCGATGACGACGAGGACGGCGATGTCGAGGAACATCGCCAGCCCGGAGCCGCCGATGACCGGAGCGGTGCGCAGAGCGCGTACGGCGCTCTGGAGGGCGCGGGCCTGGTCCTGCTGGGCGCGCATGCGGGAGCGGGTGGCACGTTCGAACGCGGTGGCGGCCTGCTGCAGATGTGGCCGCAGATGGCTGGGGGCGACCAGCGGTAGGAGGTCGACGGCTTCGCCGAAGGCCGCGATGTGGGCCTGGGCGGCTGCCTCGTCGCCGTGGTCGAGGTGGTGGAGGATGCGCTCGGCCGCAGCGGTGGCCTGGTGCCAGGGGCTGGGCGCGCGCCGGCTGCCCGGCTTGGTGACGGGCGGAGCTTCGATGCCGGCGAGGCGTTCGCGGATCTTGGGGAAGGACAGGTCGGGGGCGAGTTTGGCGCCGGAGAACCAGACCGGTTCACCGGCGGCATTGGTGTCGCCTTCCACGGCCACCTTGTACCCGCGTACGTCACCGGAGGGGAAGTGCTGGACGTCGACGAGGACGCCCTCGACGCCGTCGAGCAAGTGGAGGAACTCCTGCGGGCCGGTGGCGATGGACACCAGCTGACGGACGGTGGTGCGCAGGCGTTCGCGGGAGGTCTGGGTCTTGCCGGCGCGGCGGGCCTTCTCCGTCTCGGCGCGGGTGGGGCGCTGGACGGCGGTGCGGTCGCCGCGCACCACCCGCTTCAGGCCGTATTCCTTCTCGATGGTCGCGAGTTCCTTGTCCGCCGTCAGGTAGTCGTTCCAGTGGCGGGCGGTGCGCAGGTCGCCTCGGACCTTGGTGGCGGCGATGTGGATGTGGTCGTCCGCGTGGCGTACGGCGACCCACCGGCACCCGTCGGGATCGCCTTGTGGCGCGATGCCGGTGGCCGCCACAATCCGGTGGGCGATGTCGGCCCACTCGGCGTCGGTGAGGTGCCGGTCGCCGGGGGCGGCACGTACCGAGCAGTGCCACACGTGCCGCTCGGGCGCCCGGCCCAGTCGGCGGGCTTGCTTGACCCGCAGGTCGAGGTCGGCCACGAGCCGCAGCTTTGTGGCGTCGAAGTCGTCGGCGCGGCCGGGATCGGAAGCGAAGCCGTCCCAGGAGGCGACCAGGTGCGGGTCGGTGTGGTCCTTGGCCTTCTTCGTGTCGAACAGATACCGGATCAGGCCGGCGGTGCTCTTGCCGCTGCCGATCTTGGCGATCACCGGGCCGCCCTCGCGGAGACGGCGTGGTTCATGGTCTGCGCGATGTCGCCGATGGCGGCGCGGACGGCGTCCAGGGTGCGCTCGGTCTGGGCGAGGACAGCGGTGTCCACAGGGTGAGGATCGCCTCCGGCGTTGACGCGGTGGGCGATCTGGTTGACGTTGTTGCCGATGCGGGCGACCTGGGCCCGCAGGGCGTCGAGCTTGTCGAGGCAGTCGTCGAGCTGGGTGCGCTGCCCAGCCAGGCCCACGGAGAGGTCGCCGTCGAGATAGGCCATGATGACGGCGCCGACGAGGTGGGCGCCGGCGATGCCCATCTTGCGGGCACGGGCGAGGATCCGGAACTTCTCGTCGGCGCTGTAGCGGACGTCGACACGCTTTTTGCGCTGGACGCTCTCGCGGGTACGCCGGCGAGCGATACGACGCAGGGTGACTTCGTCGGCAAGCGCGGCGGGGGACTGCTCGGCCGCGTCGGCTGGCGTTTCCTCCTCGGGCACCCCCCGGTGCCCGAGGTCCTCCGCCACCCCCGGGGCGGAGGTGTCCGCGTTGGACCGGCCCTTGGACGGTCCAGCGTCATACCTTGCTGCGCTGTTGGCGGTAGCGGTCATCTGCTGCGGCAGGCTTGGGACTTCGTGGTGCGGGTCGTGCATTGTGCGGTTCTCCGTGCGTGGTGGGAAAGAGGTCATGGCTCCAGACCGCTCGTCCCGCGCCGGGCTGTGCGGGGACGAACGGGAGGAGTCGAGCGCGAGGGTGACGGGCGTGCCTGCGGGCTCAGTGGGCGCCGACGGGTTCCTTGTCGGGCTCGGCCTGCCGCCGGCGGGCGGCCTGGTCGAGTTCGGCCTGTACGTGGTCCTTGATCTGGGTCAGGCGGTCCTTGCCGATGCGGTACCCAGCGCCGCGGATGGCCGCCTCGATGTTGCGACGTGAGGCGCGGTCCCCGCGTCCCAGTGGTGCGGTGCGGGCGATAGCGAGCAGCTCGTCGAAGGTGGCGTCGCGTTCGTGGCCGCCTTCTTTGGTGAGCGGCGTCGGGGCCTGCGGCACCTTGACTGCTGCCTCCGCTACGTCCGCGCGCTCGGCCACATCGGGCGAGCACCGCACCTTCTTCGGCAGGGAGGTCTGATCGTCCGAACGGGCAGGCGGCTCGGCACTGTGTCTGCCGTTGTGGCTGTGGCCGACCGTTTGGCTCGTTGTGGCGGCAGCCTCTTGGGCGCGGGGTGTGGGGTGGCGGCGGATGACGAGGTCGAGGTGGACCGCGCCGGCGAGCGCGAGAGGGGCGATGGCGGACAGGGCGCCGACGGTGATGTCGTCCAGGTGCAGTCCGGCGGTGCGTGCCTGCTGGTTGAGGCGGATGGCGTGCAGGGCGTTGGCCCAGATGCTCGTGACCGTGGCGAGCCCGACGAGTGCCCAGACGTACAGACGTGAGCGCCAGGGTGCGGTGCGCAGGATGAGCAGGGCGGCGACGCCGATGGCGATGAACCCGTCGATCACCAACGGGAAGGCGTATGTGAGGACTCCGCGGATGTGGATGGCGACGGCCATCTGCCGCAGGGCGTCGTAGGAGAGGGCGAAGGCGATTGTGCCGACCAGGGCGACCCCGAGGCGGATCGCGGCAGTCAGTGCCGGCACGGGGGGTTGGGTGGTGCGTGAGGGCAAGCGTTACTCCAGGGGGAGACGGCTGCCATAGCCACAGGGCAGGGCTGCCGGTGGGGAAGGGGGCGGACTCGTCACACCCGTCGCATGCCTGGTCAGGGCTGGTACGGGAGCCTGGGGTGGTACAGGAGGACCCGTCACAGTTACCGGACCCGTCACGGGGTTGACCTGCGGTGCGACGTGTGCGACGGGTGTTTACGGGTGGTCGGCCGACTCGTGACGCGTGGTCCCATCGCCGCTGGGTGGTTGCTCCTCGGGGCAGTAGCGGGCCCAGGCATCGGTGAACTGCGTGCGCGCGAAGCCCCGGGCCTGCCGGCCGCCCTCGAAGCGGAGGACGGCCGCCTGGATGCCGAAGCCCTTCAGCAGGATCCCCAGATAGCGCGCGGTCAGACCGGTGTTGCGGTACTCCGCCCATGGAGCCTCCTGGTCTTTGAGTAGCTCCTCCAGTAGGTCCCGCGTGCGCACGGAGTCCGGATCTCCGTAGCACGCGAAGACACGGCGTACGTCCTTCAGCAGCCGCGTCTTCACGTTGGACTCGTCTTCCTGGCCGACCTCGGCCGCGCACATCGCCACGCACGCTGCCCGTGCTCGCTCCGGCCAGGAGTCACCTGCCAGTTCGGCGACGACCACCAGCGGCTCCCAGGTGTCCGCCGCCCGGTCCTGCACCGGCATCGGCGGCACCAGGTCGGCTGCGGTGTCCGTCAGCGGACGCAGCCAGGCGGTCAGCCGGTCACGCAGGGCGTGCAGGGCGGGGATGTCGCGGCGAGACCGGAACTGCTCCACTCGCTCACCTGCCTTGCGCCGCTGCATACGGATCACCACGGACCGGTCCATGACCGTGTCCGGCAGGTCCCCGATACCGGCGAGCGCGGCCATCGCGAAGGTGGGGAACGCCTGCGGCTTGTGCTCCGGCCCCGAGATGCGCAGGGCGGGCCGGTTGCGCTGGTGGCCGGCGTTGAGCAGGCCGCGCAGCTCCTCGTTCTTCTCGGCGGCCTTGATGCTGCCGAAGATGGTGTCGGCCTCGTCCACCAGCAGGGTGGGCGGGTCCTCACCGATGGCGCGGAACACCACCGCCGGGCTGGTGTTGACCGTGATCAGCGGCTCGCGCACAGTCTCGGTGAGCACGTCCAGCAGGCGGGACTTGCCGCACCGCTTCGCCGGCCCGACCACGGCGAGGCGAGGTGCGTGCTGGAGGGCGGGCTGGATGTGCGTGGCCGCCACCCACAGCGTGACGGCGGTCAGGGCCTCACTGCTGGGCAGGATCACGTACCGCGCGATGGCTTCCCTCAGCTCGTCCAGTAGCTGTGCGCCTTCCACGCTCTGCCCTGGCTCGTCGTCCTCAGCGGTGGGCGCTTTCGCGGTGGGGTCCTGGCCCGGGGCGGCGACGGGCGGCCAGGTGCGTATCGAGGATGCGGTGGCGGGGGACGTAGATTCGTCCACAGGCGTTCCTTCCCGGTGGGCCGGACGGGCAAGCCCGGCCCACCGATTCGATCGTTCAAGGGCGACGAGGCGGGGACTCTGCGGCTCTCGGCGGTGGCTCGCCGAGAGCCGCTTCGCTGTCCCGGCAGGGCGGCATCAGGCCGTGAGGTCGTACGCGGACTGGGCGTTCACCCAGGCGTCCACCTCGGGCCAGCGGTAGCGCAGGTGGCGACCGACCTTGTGCACGTTGGGGCCGATGCCCCGGTACTTCCACTGGTAGAGGGTCTTCACCGGCACCCCGAGAAAGGCCGCGACCTCCGCAGGGGTGGCAAGCGGGCCACGGACAGTTGCAGCGGTTGCAGGGGCATTGGTGCTACGGGGAGAAGAGGTCGGCACGAGGCTCCTTTTCGGTCTTGGACAACGGCCTGGACAACACAGCCACACCTCACGGAGAGAAGTCCAGAGTTGGTTCTGAAACTCTGTACTACTTCTCTCAGCGTGGCTGGGGAGGCGAAAACAGTAAGGGTGGATGAGCGGTTGCCAAAACCGCTTCCACGGAAGTCGAAATTTTTTACGGCGAAGTTATCGGTAGAGGTGTCGGAATCCGATACCTCCGCAGGTCGGTGGTGTTGCGGAGTGCGCGGGTGTCATCCGATGAACCCGGTGCGCTGTTCGGCTGATACCTGCTCGAATCGCCCATAATCAGAGCGCGATGGGAAGGTAGCACGGCATTCCCGAAGAGACGGCTCGTGATGTGCCGGAATTCGATGAGAGGAACGCCACTCAGTCCTCGGGTGACTTCTGTAGAGTTTAAGAACCAACTCTTGCCATAGCGCCCGGCCGCAAGTTACAGCTACCTGTTATGGCAACCCGACCTGTCGAAATAGGCCCTGCCGGCCTCCACACTGCCCGCGCCATCGAGCACCTACGCCTCGTGCGCGGCCTGACCCAGCAGCAGCTCGCCGCTCGCTGCACTGCGCTGGGCCGCCCGATGACCAACACCGCCCTCAGCCGAACCGAACGCGCGCGCCGTCGCTGCGACATCGACGACCTCGTCGTGATCGCCACCGCGCTGGGCATCCCCGCCGCCACGCTACTCCTGCCGCTCCCGTCGGTGACCAGCGGCGACCGGGAGGGGTGCTAGTTGGCGCGGGTCTGGATCGAGGACCGCATAGGGCACGCGGCGTACGCGCGTGCCGCAGCTGATGCCAAGCGGGCGGGCCGTACGCCACCCGGTCGCTACCGAGTCCGCTGGTACGACCCTGACGGCAAGCCGAAGATGAAGACCTTCGCCCGCAAGGTCGACGCCGAGGCGGAGCGGACGAGGATGGAGTCCCGTCTCAATGACGGCTCCTACCGTGATCCGGCCGCCGCCCGGGTGAAGTTCGCAGAGGTGGCGGAGTCCTGGCTGGCCGCGCAGATCCATCTCAAGCGTTCGACCCGGGGCCGCTATCGCGGCGTTCTCGACGTCCATGTGATCCCCAGATGGGGCACCACCCCGCTGGATCGCGTCAACTTCGAGGACATCGCCGAGTGGCTCGCGGACCTGCTGTCCGGCGAGGCGACCGGCGGCAGGAAGCTCAGCCCCAGGTCGGTCCGCAAGGCGTACGTCGTCCTCAGCCGCGTTCTCGGCTACGCGGTGAAGGCCCGTCGTCTGGCGGTCAACCCGGCGGTCGGCGTGCCGCTGCCGAAGGCGGCGCCTGCCGACCACGTGTACCTCGACGACATGCAGGTCGACGCACTGGCCAACGCGTCGGGCGCCTACCGGGTGTTCATCCTGCTGCTGGCCTATACCGGTCTGCGCTGGGGTGAGGCGTCGGCGCTGAAGGTGGGCTGCGTGGACCTGGCCTCCTGCCGGGCCCACATCGTCGAGGCGTACGCCGAGGACAACGGCAAGCTCTACCTCGACACCCCCAAGAACCATGAGCGCAGGTCAGTACCGATCCCACGGTTCCTGGCAGAGGTGGCTTTATTCACGAGTAGTGCCGCCAGTTGTTCACGGGTTTGGGAGGCACCCAGATCCACGGTCGGGTGATGTTCACGAGTTTTGACAGCACTGAGGTACTTGCCAGGGCAGCATCGGGATGCTCCTGGTGAAAGGTCCTGGTCATGCCGCAGATGTCCAAGGTCGAGCTGTACGCGGCGATCCGACGTGACCACCGTGCCGGCATGAAGATGCGCGAGCTTGAGCGCAAGTACAACGTCTCGTGGAGGACGGTCAAGAAGGCCGTGGACTCCGTCTGGCCGGAGCCCCGGAAGAAACTGCCGCCGCGGCCAACTGCGCTGGATCCGTACAAGCCGGTGGTCGACGAGATGCTGCGGACGGACCTCGACGCGCCGCGCAAACAGCGCCATACGATCACACGGATCTTCCACCGGCTCGTCCAGGAGCACGGCGCCGATGTGTCCTACCAGATGGTCCGGCGCTACGTCTCTGACCGGAAGCCGGAGATCCTCGCGGCCTCGGGCAAAGCCCCCGTTGAAGCCTTCGTGCCGCAGACCCACCTGCCCGGTCACGAGGCGGAGGTCGACTTCGGCGACGTGACCGTCCGCCTGGCCGGCGAGCTGGTGACCTGCTACTTGTTCTCGCTCCGCCTGTCCTACTCGGGCAAGGCCGTCCACCGCGTCTTCGCCTCCTGCGGCCAGGAAGCCTTCTTCGAAGGACACGTGCACGCGCTTCGCACGCTGGGCGGTGTCCCTCGAAGCAAGATCCGTTACGACAACCTGAAGTCGGCCGTGGCCCAGGTGCTGGGGCTGAACCGGGCCCGGGTGGAGACCGACCGGTGGATCGCCTTCCGCTCGCACTTCAACATCGAGAGCTTCTACTGCCGCCCTGGCCTCGAAGGCGCCCATGAGAAGGGCGGCGTCGAAGGGATGATCGGCTACTTCCGCCGCAACCACTTCACGCCAGTCCCGGAAGTCGACTCCCTCGCTGAGTTGAACGAGATGGTCGACCAGTGGGACCTGCACGACGGGCGTCGCCGGATCGGCTCACGGCCGCGGACCGTCGACGAGTACTTCGCCGTCGAGCAGCCGCTGCTGATGCCGCTGCCAGGAGAGCCGTTCGAGACCGGCCGGCTGTTCACGCCACGCGTCGACCGCTACAGCCAGATCGCCGTCCGCACCAACCGCTACTCGGTCCCGACCCGACTGATCGGCAAACGGGTACGCGTCGTCCTGCACGCTTCCCACCTGGTGGTTTACGACAGGAACATTGAGGTGGCCCGCCACGAGAGGCTGATCGCGAAGGGCAGCTGCCGCCTGGACCTGGACCACTACCTCGAAGCCCTCATCCGCAAGCCCGGCGCCTTCCCTGGTGCCACGGCTCTGGAACAGGCCCGGTCCGCGGGCAAGTTCACCCCGGTCCACGACGCCTGGTGGGCCCAGGCCCGCAAGGTTCACGGCGAGCGGGACGGCACCCGGGCGTTGATCGAGGTCCTGCTGCTGAACCGGCACCTCGCCCACGAGCACGTGGTCGCGGGCCTGGCCACCGCACTGCGGGCCGGCGCCCTGACCGCCGACGCCGTTGCCCTGGAGGCCCGCAAGGCCGCCCAGGCAGAAGACGAGCCGACCATCGGCGCATCCATCCCGGCGCTTCCTGGGCAGACGCCAGCCACCGTCACGTCGCTGCACGAGTGGCGCCTCGCGCACCTCCCGCCGGACACCAGGCCGCTGCCGTCGGTGACCCCCTATGACCGACTGCTCCGACGCCGCCGCACCAGCGGCAGTGACCACCGTGAGGGAGAAGCCCAGTGACCCTGCCCCGCCAGCGAGGCTTGACCGAGCAGGCCGCCGACGCCGCGATCGACACCGCCTGCCGCCTGCTGCGGCTGCCCTCGATCCGCAACGAGTTCAACGAGATCGCCGACAGAGCGGTCAAGGACCAGATGACCTACCGCGGCTTCCTCGCCGAACTGCTGATGACCGAGTGCGACGACCGGGCACGCCGCCGTTCAGAACGGCGCATCAAGGCAGCCGGCTTCCCACGGGAGAAGTCCCTCCGGGCCTTCGACTTCGATGCCAACCCGAACATCGACGCGGCCACCGTCCATACTCTCGCCAGCTGCGAATGGATCAAGAAGAGTCAGCCCCTCTGCCTGATCGGAGACTCCGGCACCGGCAAGTCCCACATGCTCATCGCCCTGGGCACCGAGGCCGCGATGAAGGGCTACCGCGTCCGCTACACGTTGGCCACGAAGCTGGTCAACGAGCTGGTCGAGGCTGCGGACGAGAAGCAGCTCAACAAGACCATCGCCCGCTACGGCCGCGTCGATCTCCTCTGCATCGACGAGCTTGGCTACATGGAACTCGACCGCCACGGCGCCGAACTCCTCTTCCAGGTGCTGACCGAGCGCGAGGAGAAGAACAGCGTTGCGATCGCTTCCAACGAGTCGTTCGGAGGGTGGACGAAGACCTTCACCGATCCCCGTCTCTGCGCCGCGATCGTCGACCGTCTCACCTTCAACGGCACGATCATCGAGACCGGCACCGACTCCTACCGCCTGGCCACCACCCGCGCGCGAGCCGAACAACCGGCCGTCGCAGGCTGAGCTTCACGGTCAGCTCAGCGGCCCGTCGTCCGCAGGGACGACGGGCCCGGTCAGTCGTCGAGGACTCACGCTCTGGGACCAGACTCGCTGAATCGTTCGGTAGTCGATCACGGCTATGTCCTCCTGCTGGAGAACCTCACGGGCCTGCGGCGATGTCAGGAACTCGTAGTCCGTCCGGCGCACGGGCCAGCCACCGTCGACGGCCTGCGACTCCTTGTCGCCCAGGCTGGGATGCACCGCCCATTCATTGAGCCCGGCAGGCAGGTCACGCAGCATCTGAGCGTATTGGGCCGCCTTGCCTTCAATGTCGAGGGAGAAGCTGTCCACGAAGTCGTTGTCGGTGACCGGCAGCCCGCGTCTCCGCATCGCCTGGCGCCCAGGTTCGAGCCAGACCCGGACCGCGAGGCCGTACTCCGCTGCCAGCACTACGGACAGGTTGAGGATGTCGTCGCGGCCGCCATCAGCCAGGCAATGGAAGTCCAGATGGGTCGGTGTGAGCCCAGCGTCGGCCACGGCATCGATCTGGGCGCGGAACTCAAGTTCGATCTCATCGAGCCGAGCCTGGGCGAGCAAGGCTGCCCGCCCGACCGGTGTCGGCGAGAACAGTTCGCCTGCAGGGTCCAGCAGTGAGGGAACTCGTTCCTTGGCGATCAGCGGCCCCCACGGGATGTCGGGCATCTCGCATACCAGAGTGAGGTGGATCCCGAACGGGATCTGCGGCCGCCGGCTGAGCAGTTTCATAGCCTCCGGCGCCCCAGGACACGGGACCATCAGGCTGCACGAACTGGCGATGCCCTCTTCGACCGACTCGATCACCGCGGCGTTGATCGCTGGATACATCCCGAAGTCATCGCAGTTGACGATCAGCAGCCGAGCATCAGGCGGATACCCCAGTAACTCACTCGACTGCTCCGAAGGCACGGCGGCTGCGGGAACGCTGACTTCATTCATGCCCGCAGTGTGAGACCTGGACCGGGCCCCCGCACGGCAATTTGACCGCCGCAGAGCGACAGCGCCGTCATTTCTCGTGAACATCTACGAGCCTGCTGATCATCAACTGCCGCCACAACCAGTGAACAAACGCTGCTGCTGAACGTGAACGAAGCCACAGAGGAGTTGAAACCGCACGTTCAGGGGCGGGGAGACGAGGAGTTGCTCTTCACCGCCCCGCAGGGCGGACCGCTGAGGGCGCGGAACTTCCGTCAGCGTTTGTTCGCGCCAGCGGTCGTGAAGGCCGGGCTTGGGCACCTCAAGGTCACCCCGCACAAGCTGCGGCACACGGCGGCTTCGCTGGCCATCGCAAGCGGCGCGGACGTCAACGTCGTACAGACGATGCTGGGCCACAAGTCCGCGACCCTGACGTTGGACACGTATGGCCACCTCTTCCCGGACCGTCTGGACGAGGTCTCGAAGAAGATGCACAAGCGCCGCTCCAAGCAACTGGCCAAGGCGAAGGCCAAGCTGGAGAAGGCGGAGAAGAAGGCCCGCAAGGCCGCTGAGGAGGTGGCCGCCCTGGAGGACGATGCAGCGTGATGTGTGCCTGATGCGTGCCGGGGAGCCGCAAGAAAGGGGCCGCCCGACCGCGCTGATGCGGTGGGGCAGCCCCTTCCGTCTCCCTCGGCTCAGGTCATCCGCGCGGTCGCTGGCTGTCCTGCCGGGCTCGGTCGATCGCGGCAGCAGCCTCATCGCCGGCCAGCCGCTCGATCTCCTCAGGTACCTCCCGCTCGTCCAGCACGAAGAGCCGGTCACCGACGAGACGGGTGGTGGTCTTCCAGCCGAGACGACGTCCCGCTTCCCGAGCTGCATGCCGGACGTCCTTGAGGTCGCCCAACTCCGCAAGATCGTCGCCGCTCAGGATCAGCTGACCGTGGTAGCCCTGGAACTGCGGCTTAAGAGCCGCTCGCATCATCGATTCGAGCCGGTCGATCAGCTTCTCGTACCGACGCCGAGCCAGCTCATCCGTGACGGCCATCCTGCACAGCTCCCCACCATCCGCGCGCACGGCATGTGTGCCATATGTGTGCTGCAAGCGCAGGAACCCTCCCGTCCGTCGGGCGGAAGGGCTCCTGACCTGGTGTTTCTCTGTGCCCCCGGCAGGATTCGAACCTGCGACACCCGCTTTAGGAGAGCGGTGCTCTATCCCCTGAGCTACGAAGGCAAGGTGCCCGGTCAGTGTAGCGGGTGGTGGGGTGGGGGGTGGGCGTTGGTGTCCGGGGTGGGACGGGGCGGATCTGGGTGGGGTGGGCAAACAAATCGGTTTTGCGGGGCGTGGGGCGGGCCTAGCATGCCTGCCGTTGCTTCGGATGCCGTTCGGTGGGTCGGACGGCGTGGTGGGGCTCGACCGATCCGGCTGAGGGGATGTGGCGCCGTTGTCTGCGGTGATCGAGGCGCGCGGGCTGTCCAAGGTGTTCCGGACGACCGTGCGGCGGCCCGGCCTCGCGGGGGCGCTCAGATCGCTCGTCAGTCCGCAGCGAGTGGACAAGGTCGCGGTGCGGGACGTCGAATTCAGTGTGGGCCGGGGGGAGTTGCTCGCCCTGCTCGGTCCCAACGGGGCCGGGAAGTCCACCACCATCAAGATGCTCACCGGCATTCTCACGCCCACCTCCGGTGAGGCGGTCGTCGCCGGGGTCGTCCCGCACCGGGACCGGGAGCGCAACGCCCACAACATCGGGGCCGTGTTCGGGCAGCGGACGCAGTTGTGGTGGGACCTGCCCGCGCGGGACTCGTTCGAGATCCTCCGGGACATCTACGGGGTCCCCGAGGCGCAGTTCCGGGACCGTATCGAGGAGTTCGACGGGCTGCTCGAACTCTCCGAGTTCTGGGACACCCGCGTCCGGCACCTGTCGCTCGGGCAGCGGGTCCGGTGCGATCTCGCCGCCTCCCTGCTCCACGACCCGCCCGTCGTCTTCCTCGACGAGCCCACCATCGGCATGGACGTGGTGGTCAAGGAGCAGGTGCGGCGGTTTCTGCGGCACCAGGTCGAGCAGCGCGACCGTACCGTCCTGCTCACCACGCACGACATGACCGAGGTCGAACGGCTCGCCGAGCGCGTCGTGCTCATCAACCACGGCCGGATCGTCCTCGACGGCTCGCTCCAGGAGATCCGGCGCCGCTTCGGCGGCACCTGGCAGGTCCGGGCCACCCTCGCCGACCCGGCAGACGTCGACATCGTCGCGGCGGTCCCGCCCGTCGGTGCCGTCGGAGCCGTCGGGGTCGTCGGGGCCGTGGAGCAGGGCGGAGCAGGAGCCGGCGCCCCCGTTCCGCTGCCTGGGTTCGCCGGGATCGGGGTGCTTCGCCGGGAAGGGCCGCGCGTCGTGTTCGGGCCGGTCGGGGAGGACCCGCCCGGCGTGCACGAGGCGCTGAAGGTGATCATCGGGCGGTTCCGGGTCGCTGACCTCGCACTGGAGGAGAACGATCTGGAGGACGTCATGCGCGCCGCCTACCTCAGCGACCTGCCACCGGCCGGTCCGACGGCCGGCCCGACGGCCGAAGCGCCGTCCGGCACGCCGATCGACGGATCGTCCGGCACGCCGACTGCGGACCAGGCCCCCGCCGCACCCACCCCACCCGCCACACCCACCCCACCCGCCGCACCCACCCCACCCGTCACATCCGCCTCGGCGTCGGCCTCCCCCTCCCAGGGCGGCTGACCCATGGCCGCCCCAGCCGCCCTCGCCCGTGCCCGCCGCGTCTCCTGGATCACCCCCCGCGGCGAGCTGCTCGCCCCGCCCCGGATGACCGCGACGGCCGTACGCCTCCTCGTCCAGGTCTGCCTGGTCGTCTATCTCTGGCGCGGGCTGTACGCGAACACCGAGTCCAGCGCCGGGCTCGACGAGACCCAGGCCGTCGGCTATGCCGTCCTCGCCGTGCTCGCGAGCCGTATTCGCGGACTCGACCGGCGGGCGGGCCGCGACACGGTGATCCAGCACCTGCACTTCGGAACGATCGTCTACTGGTACCTGCGGCCGATGAGGCCCCAGCGCTACTACGCGCTGCGCGCCCTCGGCGACCAGCTGTACGGCTTCGGCTGGGTGCTCGCCGGATACGTGCTGTCCCTCGCCGTCGGAGTCGTCGCCCCGCCCGCCTCCGCCGTCGTGGCCGGGGTCTTCGCGGTGAGCCTGCTGCTCGGCCAACTGGTCCTGTACTACGTGATGATGCTGGTCGACCTGCTGTGCTTCTGGACCCTGCGCAACGAGGCGGCCCTGCTGATCCTCGTCTTCGCGCAGAACCTGCTCTCCGGCGTGTACGCCCCGCTGTGGTACTTCCCGGACTGGTTCATCACGCTCAGCGCGTTCCTGCCGTTCCAGGCGACCCTCGGCGTACCGCTGTCCATCTACGTCGGCCGGATCGCCGTCGGCGACGCCTTCGGGCAGCTGGCGGTGCAGGCCGTCTGGATCGTGCTGCTCGCGCTGCTCACCCGCCGGCTCTGGGAACGGGCCGGCCGACGCGTCGTGGCCCAGGGAGGATGACCATGACGGTGAACCAGGCGAACCATGGGACCGCACACGACGGAACCGCACACGACGGAGCGGCACACGACGGAGCGGCACACGACGGAACCGCACACGACGGAACCGCACGCCACGGGACCGCTCCCCACGAGGCCGTTCCCCCCAGGACCCCTCCCCACGGCCCCGCGCACGCGTGGCGTGTCGTCTGGCGGATCACCAGGCTCAACTTCAAGGCCCGGCTGGAGTACCGGGGCGAGTTCCTGATGAACGTCGCCGTCGGTGCGATCTGGCAGGTCTCCATCGTCGTCTTCGCCTCGGTCCTGCTCACGCGGTTCCCCGGACTCGGCGGCTGGTCCAGCTCCGACGTGCTGCTCATCGCCAGCATGCGCATGCTGGCCCACGGGCTGTACGTGCTCTTCCTCGGCCGCGTCCAGTACATGCAGGTCCTCGTCCAGGAAGGGATCGTCGACCCCTGCCTGATCCGCCCGATGCCGGTCTACCGGCAGGTCCAGCTCGCCTTCTTCCCGGTCAACGCCATCGGAGACCTGGTCGTCGCGGCCGGACTGTTCGTCGCCGCGCTGCAGCGCAGTTCCCTGGACTGGACGGCGGGCCGGATCGCGTACGTACTGGCCGGGGTGGCCGGCGGCATGCTGGTCGAGGCCGCGCTCTTCACCGCCCTGGCCGCCGCCGCGCTGCACTTCCCGGCCACCGCGTACTGGAGCCAGTGGCTGGAGGAGCTGATGGGGACCTTCGGCAGCTACCCCCTCAGCATCCTCCCGAGGGCCGTGTCCGCCGCGTTCACCTTCGTCGTCCCGCTCGCCTTCATCGCGTACTTCCCGGCCGGGGTACTGACCGGGCACGGCGACGCGATGGGCGTACCGGAGGTGCTGGCGGTCGCCTCCCCCTTCATCGGTCTCACCGCGTTCGTCCTGTCGCGGCTGCTGTGGAACTGGAGTCTGAGCAGATACACGGGCGTCAACGGGTGAGGAGGAGGGGTGAATTGAGGTAGTTTTCCGCGAACTCAGGTGCGAGTCAGCTCACTTCAGTCGTGTCTCCAGTCCGTCCAGCACCCGGTCGAGCCCGTACCGGAACCCCTCCTCCCGGGCCTCGCGCGGGTCCGTGCCCCGCTGTTCGGCGTAGCCCTCGCGCAGCAGGGGGAAGTCCTGGGCGGCCTGCTCGGCGGCCGGCCACAGCCGTTCGACCATGCTCCGCTCGTCCTCGCCGCTGCGGGCGAGGACATTGAGCCAGGCGGCCTCGCTGGTGGCCGTGCCGATGACGTACGCGACGAGCGTCGACACCGCCCGGTCGGCCTCGTCGGCCGGGAACCCGGCGGTGGTGAGCAGCTTCAGCATGGCCTCGGAGCTGCGCATCCAGTTCGGGCCGAGATAGGACATGCCCAGCTCACCGAGGACCGAGGCCAGCCACGGGTGGCGCAGGATCGTGGCGCGCAGGCTGTGGGCGCATCTGGCCGTGTCGGCGCGCCAGTTCGCCGGGACGGGGTCGACCTCGACCTCGATCTCGCCGTAGATCTCGTCGACGGCCAGCTCCAGCAGCTCGTCCTTGTTGGCCACATGGCGGTAGAGCGAGGTCGCGCCGGCGCCCAGCCGGCCGCCGAGCTTGCGCATGCTGAGCGCGTCGATCCCCTCCTCGTCGAGCAGCCGCAGCGCCTCGGCCACGATGTGCTCCCGGCTCAGCACGGGCTGCTCCCGTGCGGTCCGGGGCCGTGTCCACACGGACTGGAACCCCTCCTGCTTCCTGACCGGCTTCTCGGGTGCCATGGGGGAGCCTCTCCTCTGCTGCGTACGGCTGACGCGCATAGCGTACGGCCGACGCGGCTCGCGTACGGTGTTCGCGACAGCCGGCGCCCTCACGTGCGGACTCCGGCGTTCGGTGTTGGGCGTTGGGTAGGAGGCGTGGGTCAGACCTCGGGGACCCGGCGGAACATCCCCGCCACCGCCAGCTCGCCCTCGATCCGCCCCGCCGCGTCCCGCAGTGCGGGCAGGACCTCCTCCACGCACTCCGCCACCGAACGGCGGCTGCTGTGCATGGCGACGTTCACGGCGGCGACGACCCTCCCGCCTCCCTCTCGCACCGGCACGGCGACGGACCGCAGACCTTCCTCCAACTCCCCGTCGACGAGGGCGTATCCGGCATCCCGTACGCGCTCCAGGACGGTCCGCAGTTCCTGACTGTCGGTGACCGTGTGCGGGGTGAGGGCGGCGAGAGGGTCCGGCAGGGGGGCCTGCGGGAGCAGGTCGGCGAGCATGACGCGGCCCAGGGAGGTCGCGTACGCCGGCAGCCGGGTGCCGAGGGTGATGTTGGCGCTCATGATGCGGCTCGTGGCGACCCGTGCCGTGTACTGCACCTCGTCCCCGCCCTCGGTGAGGATCGCGAGCGACGTCGAGTCGTGGACGCGCGCGGAGAGTTCGGCCAGGTGCGGCGCGGCGATGCGGGGGAGGGGCAGCATCGACAGGGGCGGGTAACCCAGGCCCAGGACGCGGGGGGTGAGTTGGAAGAGGCGGTCGGACGACTCGACGTACCCCAGGTGTTCGAGGGTGATCAGCGCGCGCCGGGCCGTCGCACGGGCGAGCCCCGTGGTGCGGGCGACCTCGGTGAGGGTCAGCTCGGCGCGTCCCTCGCCGAACGAGGTGATCACGGTGAGCCCCCGGGCGAGCGACTCGATGAACTCCCGGCCCAGTTCCTGCTTGGAGGCGCCCGTCCAGGCGGCGAGACCGGAAGGGGCGGAGGGGGTGGAAGCGGCGGAAGCGGCGTTCGGGGCCGGGGCGAGGGGCCGGGGCGCGGTGGCCGGAGGCGGAGGCGGAGGCAGTGGCGAGGGCTTGCGCAACTCGCCCTGCTCACGCAGCAGTTCCTGCTCCATCGCCGCCACGGCCGCCCGTAGCCTCGGCAGCAGCGTCGACCGCAGGGACTCCGCCGTGTGCCGGCTGGTGTGGCTGACGACGTTCGCCACACACGCGATGCGTCCCGTACGGGGGTCCCGCACGGGTACGGACACCGCGACCAGCCCCGGTTCGATCAACTGGTCGTCCAGCGCCCACCCTTGGGCACCCGCCCGTGCCGTACGGTCCTCGAAGTCGTCGTACGCCCCGCCGCGTGGAGGCACCGCCGGGAAGCCGTGGCCCTCCGGGTCGGCCGTGCGGCGGGTCCGCCACCGGGCCCAGTCGGCCGGCTCCCACTCGGTGGCGAACAGCGGGCCGGGGGCGGTGCGTTCGGCGGGGAGGAGGTCGCCGATGCGGAAGCTGAGGGACATCGCGCGGCGGCGGGTCGCCTGGTGGATGAAGCGGACGCCGTCCCGGTCGCGGACCGCGAGGGAGACCGACTCGTCCAGTTCGTCGGCCAGGGCGTCGGCGTGGGAGTCGAGAAGGCGGGGGAGACGCAGCGCCGCCAGATAGGCGTTGCCCAGCTCCATCAGGCGGGGGGCGAGGACGGCGTCGCGGCCGTCCAGGCGTACGTAGCCCATGCGGGCCAGCGTCGCCGTGATCCGGTCGACCGTGGAGCGTGCGAGCCCGGTGGCCTTCTCCAGCGCGCTCGGACTCAGCGTCCCGTCCGCCTCGGTGAGCCGGCGCAGCACGGCGATGCCCCGCATCAGAGGTGCGACGGCATCGGCGGGCGCGGGGTTCGTGGCGGGGGTGGTGGCAGCCGCGCCGGGGACGTTCGGGAGCATGCGCTCACGGTAATGCGCCCCGGCCGCGCCGCCACGCCGGGCGCCCAGTGGCTCGGGGGCGCGGGGAACCGCGCGAGAAGCCCCACCGGCGCCGCGCTCGACCCCGGACCCCGGACGACCACGCGCCGCGCCCGACCACGGACCCCGCTCGACCCCGGACCCCGGACGACCACGCGCCGCGCCCGACCACGGACCCCGCCCGACCCCGGACCCCGGACGACCACGCGCCGCGCCCGACCACGCACCCCGCCCGACCACGCACCCCGGACGTCCCGACCCCTCCCCGTCACCTCCGCCTGACCACCACCCGATGGCTCCCCCCGGCCTCCACCCCCACCACGGCGATCTCCACCTCCGCCCGTCTGTCCCTGAACGTCTCACCGGGGACCAGCGGCGCGTCGGACAGTTCCGCGTGGACGTTGGGGCTGCGGGTGCACCCCCCGCTGTCCCGGCGGGCGTCGTGCACCTTGATCGGCCCGTTCCCCGTGTCGACCGCCGCGTCGACCCGGTACACGAGCACCCCCGGCCGGCACACCGCCGCGTCGTTGCCGGCCTGGGTCCGCAGCTCGGCGACGTACGCCGCCCGGGAGCCGAGCGGGACGACGACCAGCTTCGCGCCGCCGGCGGTGGCGAGCGGGGTCAGCGTGTACTCGGCCGCGCCGACCGCCGCCGCGCAGCCGACCTGCGTCTCGTCGAGCCACCCGAGCTTCCACTTGTGCCAGCCCAGCAGATCGTTGTCGACGCCCCAGTCCTCGCTCATGATGTCCCAGTGCCCGACGGCGCCCCCGCCCTCGTGGGTATAGAGGTCGGGCAGCCCGAACACATGGCCGTTCTCGTGGGGCAGCACCCGGTATCCGGTCTCCCCGTACGAACCCGAGCCGTCGTCCTGCCGGCTGTAGACGAACGACGCGTTGGCGACCGGCACGCCGTCCGCGATCGGTGCCTCCCGGTTGCCGGCGAAGGTCACCGACAGGACCGTGTCGAGGGCGGAGGGGCCGGCATTCGGGGTGACGAGCACGTTGATCAGGTCGTACGACCGGAAGTCCACGAGTGGATCGGCGGCCCGCACCATGTCCTGGACCAGGCGGCGGTAGCCGGGGTCGAAGGGGGCGCCGCGCTCTATGCCGTACGAGCGGAAGGACTTCGGCATCCGCAGCCACTCTGTGAGCGGTGCCTCGGGGCGGTAGTCGATACGGCCGTAACTGCTGGTCCTGAACCACTTCTGGGTCTGCGGGGCAAACTCCGCGAAGCGGTCCATCGCGTTGCCCTCGCCGGGCGCGTCGGAGAAGTCGATCATCAGGTTGAGCGCGCGGACCGTGCCGGTGGAGCGGGCGTAGCCGGGCGGGGTGGGGACGCCCTCGGACATCTGCGTGCCGAGCGGGCCGCGGATCATGCAGGGGTCGAGCGTCGAACCGCGCACCAGGGCGGCGGCCCCCGCGGCCCTCGTCGTCTCCTTCGCCACCAGCTGCCCGGTGCCGGCCGAGGTGGTGACCGCGAGCGTGAGGGCGGTGACTGAGGCGAGCGCGACGACCCGGCGCGGACGTATCCGGCGCGAACGGGTCCGGTGGGCTTGGTGGGCTTGGTGGGTCCGGTGGGGACGTGTCCGGCGCGCGGGTATCCCGTCTCTGCGGAACGGCTGCTGCATCCACGCGCCCTTCGCTCCACGGCAGCCGTCCGTGACGAGGCTGTCCTCTTTCGATCACCCTCGGACGAGGGGTGCGCGGGCGCGCGCTGGAAGGTCCGAACGTGGGCAGAGCCCTCTCTGTGACTCAGGTCACAGGGGAAGTTTCGGCGAGGGGAAATAACCGGGGATCGTCTCCCCGTTTAGCCTTGTGTCCGAACGAAACGGGGACTCCATCCCCGGATAGCCACCGGGCGCCCCCCACACCACCGGATCAGCAGCAGAGGAGTACGCCGTGGAGACCGCCACCGCCGTAGGTCGCAGGGTGTCCCGCCCCCGGGCCGACGCCCTGCGCAACCGGGAGCGGATCGTCGGCGCCGCCCGGGAGATGTTCGTGGAGTTCGGCCCCGACGTGCCGCTCGACGAGATCGCCCGCCGGGCCGGCGTCGGCAACGCCACGCTGTACCGCAACTTCCCGGACCGCGACGCGCTGGTCCGTGAGGTCGTCTGCTCCGTCATGGACCGTACGGCCCTGGCGGCCGAGGCCGCGCTCACCGAGACCGGTGACGCGTTCGAGGCGCTCTCGCGCTTCGTGCACATCTCGGCCGACGAACGGATCAGCGCGCTCTGCCCGATGATCCAGAACGCGTTCGACCGGCACCACCCCGACCTGGAGGCGGCGCGCGAGCGGCTGGAGGAGCAGGTCGAAGGGATCATGAAGCGGGCCCGGGACGCCGGGCAGCTCCGTCCTGACGTGGGCGTCGGCGACCTGATGATCGCTGTCAGCCAGCTCAGCAGGCCCCCGGCCGGCACCCAGTGCGCGGGCGTCGACCGGTTCCTCCACCGGCATCTGCAACTGTTGCTGGACGGTCTGCGCGCCCCGGCCCCCTCCGAACTGCCCGGTGCCCCGGTCACCGTGGAGGACCTACGGAGGCCCTGCCCGTCCTGATCCCTTGATCTGCTGATCGCTGATCCGCCTGATCCGCTGATCCGCTGACACCGAGGCTGTCGACGACGACAAGCCGCTCCCTCTCGACGCTCTTATCCGTCACCGATACCGATCCTTCCGTCACGAAGTCCCGAAGTGGGTACCTCCATGTCCGAAACAGTCCGCAGCGCCTCCGGATCCTCCGGATCGGCCGCATCCTCCGGATCGGCCGCCGATCTGCAGAAGCAGCAGGACGACGCGCACGCCAGCCGCTGGAAAGCGCTCGTCTTCATCGCCCTCGCCCAGCTGATGGTCGTGCTCGACGCGACCATCGTGAACATCGCCCTCCCCTCCGCCCAGCAGGACCTCGGGATATCCGACGGCAACCGCCAGTGGGTCATCACCGCCTACGCCCTGGCCTTCGGCGGTCTGCTCCTCTTCGGCGGCCGTATCTCCGACCTGTGGGGCCGCAAGCGCACCTTCGTCACCGGCCTGATCGGCTTCGCCGGCGCCTCCGCACTGGGCGGCGCGGCCACCGGTGAGGCGATGATGCTGGGCGCCCGCGCACTCCAGGGCGCCTTCGGCGCACTGCTCGCGCCCGCCGCGCTCTCCCTCCTCGCCGTGATGTTCACCGATGCCAAGGAGCGCGCCAAGGCGTTCGGCATCTACGGCGCGATCGCCGGTGGCGGTGGCGCCGTGGGCCTGATCCTCGGCGGTTTCCTCACCGAGTACCTCGACTGGCGCTGGACGTTCTTCGTCAACATCCCGTTCGCGGTGATCGCGGCGGCCGGCGCGTACTTCGTCATCCGTGAGCCCGCGGGCGGCCGCAACCGCTCCCCGCTCGACATCCCCGGCGTGGTCCTGTCCACCCTGGGCCTGGTCTCCCTGGTCTACGGCTTCACCCGGGCCGAGTCCGACGGCTGGGGCGACTCGATGACGATCACCCTCTTCGTCGCCTCGGCGGTCCTCCTCGCGGCCTTCGTGTTCGTCGAGTCCAAGGTCAAGGCCCCGCTGCTGCCGCTGCGCGTGATCACCGAGCGCAACCGTGCCGGTGTCTACCTCTCCCTCGGTCTCGCGATCATCGCGATGTTCGGCCTGTTCCTCTTCCTGACCTACTACCTGCAGATCGTGAAGGGCTACTCGCCGGTCAAGACCGGTTTCGCCTTCCTGCCCATGATCGTGGGCATGATCACCGGCTCGACCCAGATCGGCACCCGCCTCATGACCCGGGTCGCGCCGCGCCTGCTGATGGCCCCCGGCTTCCTGGTCGCCGGCCTCGGCATGCTCCTGCTGACGCAGATGGAGGTCGACTCCTCCTACGCGGGTCTGCTCCTGCCGGCCCAGCTGCTGCTCGGCCTGGGCATGGGTACGGCGTTCATGCCGGCGATGTCCCTGGCGACCTACGGGGTCGAGCCGCGTGACGCGGGCGTGGCCTCCGCCATGGTCAACACCTCGCAGCAGGTCGGCGGCGCCATCGGTACGGCGCTGCTGAACACGATCGCCGCCTCCGCGACCACGTCCTACATCGCGGACCACATCGGTTCGGCCACCTCGAAGCCGGCCGCCCAGCTGGTCCAGCTCCAGGGCATGGTCCACGGCTACACCAACGCGATCTGGTTCGCCGTGGCCATCCTGGTGGTGTCCGCCACCATCGCCTTCACCTTCGTCACCACGGGCAAGCCCGACATGACGACGACGGGATCGGACGAGGGCGCGACGGACGAGCTCAAGGTCCCGGTGATCGCCCACTGAGTACCGCGCCGGACTGACGGAAGCCGTGCCGGAGAGGGAGGGGCGGGGCAGGGGGTCACCCCCTGCCCCGCCCCTCCCGCACAACGGCAGACGGCCCTGGAGACGCGGGACCCCACGAACCCCCGGACACCGCCTGCACCTGGGGCCCGCGACCCCACGGACCCCGAATCCCCCGTAACTGCCTGAGGCCCGCGACCCCACGGACCCCACGAACACCTTCACGACCCCGCAGACTTGCAGGCCCCCCAAGCAGCCAACCCGCTACGGACTTCCCGGACCCCACGACCCCTCAGGCACCGCACGGGCCCCAACACCTCACACCCCCCACGTCCCCTGCGCGCCCCAAGCGCCCGAGCACCCCCTAGGGGAACGGCAGCGACCCCGCCGCCGAACTCAGCGGGGCGCTACCGGAGCCACGGCAGGTCCGCCCCCGCCTCGCTGGGCTGGAGCCCCTCCGCGACGATCGCCATGACCTCGCCGAGCGCCTTCACCTGGTCGTCGGTGAGACGGTTGAACAGCGCCTGCCGCACCGCACCCACATGCCCGGGCGCGCTCTGGCCGAGCATCTCCTGCCCGCCGTCCGTCAGGACCGTGAACTGGCCCCGCTTGTCCGACGGGCAGTCCTCGCGCCGCACCCACCCGTTCTTCTCCAGCCGGGCCACGGCGTGGGACAGCCGTGATCGCGTGATCTTCGTCTGCATCGCCAGCTCGGTCATCCGCAGCCGCCGCTGCGGAGCCTCGGACAGAACGACGAGCAGGTGGTAGTAAAGGTGCGGCATGCCCGCGTCACGCTGCAGCTGGCGGTCGAGGTGGTCCTCCAGCAGGGTCGTAGCGTGGACATAGGCCAGCCAGGTGCGCCGCTCCTCGGCGGTGAGCCAGCGCGGTTCTTCCTCAGTGGATGCGGTCTTCATGCTCCCACTGTACGAGGCTCCTTCTTGAATTTTGAACTATAGAGATGTAAGGTGAAACCAGAAATATTGAGACTTCAACTACTGGGGAGTTGGAAGGAGTCTCAAGCGCCTGGTCAGCCAGGCGATCCAAGGAGACAGAAGCGACCACCGGGCCCGCCGAGGCGCGCGTGTCGTGGTGCGTCGCGTGTGCTGAGGGAGTCACCCCTATGTCCGCCGCCCCCGTCGAGCGTATGCCCGCCCTGTACCTGAGCCACGGGGCCCCGCCGCTCGCCGACGACCCGATCTGGCCCGGCGAACTGGCCGCCTGGTCCGCGACCCTGCCCCGCCCCAAGGCCATCCTCATGATCTCCGCGCACTGGGAGGAGGCCCCCCTCGCCCTCGGCGCGGTCACCACCATCCCCCTCGTCTACGACTTCTGGGGCTTCCCCGAGCACTACTACCAGGTCCAGTACGCCGCCCCGGGCGCCCCCGAACTGGCCGCCTCGGTCCGCAAGCTGCTCCAGGCCCCCGGCATCCCCGTCCAGGACATCCCCGACCGGGGCCTGGACCACGGTGCGTACGTCCCGCTGGTGGAGATGTACCCGGACGCCGACATCCCGGTCCTGCAGATCTCCATGCCGACCCTCGACCCGGTGAAGCTGATGGACATCGGCCGCAAGCTCGCCCCCCTGCGCGACGAGGGCGTGCTGATCGTCGGCTCCGGCTTCTTCACCCACAACCTCGCCGCCCTCCGCCAGGCCGGCACCCCCGCCTGGTCCGCCGAGTTCGACGACTGGGGTCACCGGGCCCTCGAAACCCGCGACTGGGACTCCCTGCTCGACTTCCTGCACAAGTCCCCGGCGGGCCAACTGGCCCACCCCCGCACGGAGCACTTCGCCCCCCTCTTCGTCACGATGGGCGCGGCCGAGGCCGCCGGCGAGCTGGACGCCCAGAGGTCGGTGATCGACGGCTTCTGGCTGGGCCTGGCGAAGCGGTCGGTGCAGTTCGGGTAAGGGGGGCGCCGTCCCGCCGAGCGGCTCACCGGCATAGGGGCGTACCGGCGTACGGGTCCCCGGGCCCGTACGCGTACTGGCCCACCGGGAAACGGGGTCCCTTACCCGGGAGGTCATCGACCCCGGCCCGTCCGCCTGCCAGGCTCGTCGGAGTCGGAGCGGCGAGGCTCGTCCGGGTCCCGCCGCCCGGCCCGCCCGAGCCCGGCCGACCGGAGGGACCCCACCCCATGCCCGCCTACGCCATCGCGCATCTGAGGGACGCCGCCCCGCACCCGGAGATCGCCGAGTACATCGAGCGCATCCCCGCCACCTTCGAGCCGTACGGCGGCCGCTTCCTCGTGCATGTCGCCCGGCACGAGGTGAAGGAGGGGAGCTGGCCGGGAGCCGTCGTGGTGATCGGCTTCCCCGGGATCGCCGAGGCGCGCGGCTGGTGGGACTCGCCCGCGTACCAGGAGATCGCCCCGCTGCGGTCCCGGCACATCACGGGCGACATCATCCTGGTCGAAGGGGTACCCGAGGGCTATGACCCCACCGCCACCGCGAAGGCCATGAGGGACTCCCTCCCCGCCGAGCCGCCGTCCGCCGAGCCGCCGTCCGCCGAGTCGCCCTCCACCGAATCGCCGTCCACCGCCGGGCGGTAGCCCGGCCCGCGGCGTTCAGAGCTCCTTCTCGTACCAGGCCACGTCCCAGTACCGCCCGAACTTCCGCCCGACCTCCCGGTACGTGCCGACGTACCGGAACCCGAACCGCTCGTGCAGCCGCGTCGACGCCTCGTTCGGCTGCGCGATGCCGGCGTAGGCGCGGTGGACGTCCTCGGTGGCGAGCGCGGCGAAAAGGGCCCGGTACAGCAGGGTGCCCACGCCCCGGCCCCCCGCGTCCGGGGCGAGGTACACCGAGACCTCCACCGAGGTTCCGTACGCCGCCTTCGGGCGGAACGCGCTGCTCGTGGCGTACCCGAGAATCCGCTGTGAGTCCTTCGCGGTGGCAACCATCAGGCGGTGCGGGCCGTCTTCAGGGTGGGAGAGCAGCCAAGGGCGGCGCTCTTCCGGAGTGAGGACAGCGGTATCAAATGTGATGGGCGTCTCACGGACGTAGTGGTTGTAGATGTCGGTGAGGGCGGCGAGGTCGGTCGCGACTCCTGGTCTGACCTGCACCTCCGTGGACTCTCCGGACATCTCGCCTCCCCTTGTGGCGGCACAGGGTACTGCAAGATCAGAAAAATAGTGGGACGGGTTGGGAATTCTGTCCTGATTCCAGTCGTTGTTTCCTTCGGAAGCAGGGCACTCGGGAGAGTGTCCGAGCGGCCGCATCAAGACACACGTAGGAACAGACACGACCCTGCCAGCCCACCATCGCAAGGGAGCACGCATGGCAACCCGTGCCGTCGCCGCTCGTCGTTCGTCCGCCTCCGGCCGGACCGACGCGGCTCGCAGCGTTCGCGCCTCTGGCGGCGAGATCGCCGACCGCGACCTGGTCGGCATGTACCTCGACGAGATCGCGCGTACACCGCTGCTCGACGCCGCCAAGGAAGTCGAGCTGTCCCAGGTCATCGAGGCGGGCGTGTTCGCCCAGCAGATCCTCGACGGCGAGGAGGAGGCCCAGGCGGACGCGACCCGCGAAGAGCTCGAAGCCCTCGTCGCCGACAGCGAGCGGGCCAAGGACATCTTCATACGGTCGAACCTGCGCCTCGTCGTGGCCGTCGCCCGGCGCTATCCGCGCAGTGGTCTGCCCCTGCTCGACCTCATCCAGGAGGGCAACGCGGGCCTGGTCCGCGCGGTGGAGAAGTTCGACTACCGCAAGGGCTTCAAGTTCTCGACGTACGCCACCTGGTGGATCCGGCAGGCCATCACCCGGTCGATCGCGGACCAGTCGCGCACCATCCGGCTGCCCGTCCACCTCGTCGAGGAGCTGGGCCGGATCCGCCGCGTGCAGCGCGAGTTCAACCGCGAGCACGGGCGCGACCCCGAGCCCGCCGAGATCGCCGCCGAGCTGGGCTCCAACGCGGACCGTGTCACCGACGTCCTCGACTGGGCCCGCGACCCGGTCTCGCTGAACATGTCGGTGGACGACGACGGCGACACCCAGTTCGGCGACCTCCTGGAGGACACCTCCGCGGTCTCACCCGAGCAGTCCGTACTGACGCTGCTGCGCAGCGAGGAGCTGGACGACCTCATCGGGCGCCTCGACCAGCGCACCGCGTCCATCATCAAGATGCGGTACGGCATCGAGGACGGCCGCGAGCGCACCCTCACCGAGGTCGGCAAGGAGCACGGGCTCACCCGCGAGCGGATCCGCCAGATCGAGAAGCACGCCCTGCTCGAACTGAAGAAGCTCGCCCGCGACACGGGCTTCGACGCGGTCGCCTGACGGACGGCTCGAACAAGCAGCTCGAACGGACGGCCCGAACGGACACCTGAACGACCCGTCGCCGCACCCGTCCCCGACCCGTTCGAGGAGCGGTGAGGCGACCGTCGCCCGGCACGGACCACCGGCCCCGTACGGCCCAACTCCTGGGGCCGCAGCGGGGCTTGGTCCGCCGTGCCGTCCGCCCGCCGCTCTGTCCCGGCCAGGACTTGGCCATTTCTGTACCGCTGGTTGGCCGTAGTGCGCCGCTTCAACTCCCCGTCCCCGGGGCACAAGACTTGCGGGCCCACGACTTCACCGGGCCCGGAGCCGTCAGGCCCGGGACCCCGAGTCCGAGGGAGCAGGAGTCACCACAGCACACCCCGCCGCACACCCTGAACACCCCGCTCGCACCGGTCCGCATCGCACCGCCCCGAGACCACCCGAAGCCAAGTCCCGACGCTCTCCCCCCAGCGCCGGGACTCTCCGAGAGCCGGGCCTCGGCGCCTCCCCCCCCCCTGGCGCCGAGGCCCGGCTTCTTTCCGTCCGCCGGGCCGGGCACGACGAAGGGCCACCCCGGACCTGAACCCCGGGGTGACCCGAACGGCAGATTGTGCCACAGCGGGCGTTCTCCGCCGGAGGTGTCGCGAAGGCACCGCCGGAGGCGTCGCGAAGGCCGAACCCGCACGTCACAGCCCGCACGGAACCCTCGCCCCGCCCCTCACTCCTCGGCGCCGCCCGCCGCCCGGGCCAGCCGGGCACCCAACTCCCTTACATACCCCACCAGTTCAGGCGGCTCGTGCACGGTGAACTCACAGTCGACCATGGCCACCCGCACGGCCAGCCACTCCACGGAATCGCCGACGGAGGCCCGCAGCCGGCAACTGTGCTCGTCGACGGGTTCGGGCGTACCCAGCCAGCGGGGCAGCCGGGCCGCGATGAACTCGGCGGGCGCGGCGAAGGTGACGTCGAACGCGTAGGTCTCCTGCCGCCGGTACATGGACCGCCGCAGAAACTCCTCCGCGCTCCCCGTCGGCAGCTCGCGCGGGGCGAACCGGGCCCCGGTGGCGAAGGGTTCCTCGACCCGGTCCACCCGGAAGGTGCGCCAGTCGGTGCGATCGAGGTCGTACGCGACGAGATACCAGCGGCGGCCGGTCGACACGAGCCGGTACGGCTCGCAGTGGCGCCGTGAGCCCGTGCCGTCACCGGAACGGTAGGCGAAGCGCAACCGCTCCCGGCCGGCCACCGCCGAGGCCATCACGGTCAGCGTCTCCGGGGTGACCGTCGCGCCGTCGCCGCTGGTCAGCGGAGTGGTGGCGGCCTGCAGTGTGGAGACCCGGTGGCGCAGTCGTGACGGCAGGACCTGTTCGAGCTTGGCGAGCGCCCGAACGGACGCCTCGTCCACGCCCTCCACCGCGTGCCCGGCCCCGGCCCGCAGGCCGACCGCGATCGCCACCGCCTCCTCGTCGTCCAGGACCAGCGGGGGCATCGCCTTGCCCGCCACCAGCCGGTAGCCGCCGTCGGCGCCCATGGTCGCCTGTACCGGATAGCCCAGCTCGCGCAGCCGGTCGATGTCACGCCGGACGGTCCGCCGCGAGACCCGCAGCCGGTCGGCGAGTTCACCGCCCGGCCACTCGCGGGGCGTCTGGAGGAGGGAGAGGAGCTGAAGCAGCCGCGCCGGGGTGTCGGTAGTCATGCCCCGAGCATGCCGGAGAACTAGGACGCGATCTGACCTACTTGGCCTCTACCGTCACAGCATGACCTCGACAACGAGCGCCCTGAAGGGGCGCGGGGAACTGCGCGACCAGCCCCGACCGACCGCCGGTGACCCGGCCACCGTCACCGAAACAGCGCTCCCGTCGCCCCCCGACGCCGACCGCAGGCGCTGGATCGCCCTGGCCGTCGTCATGACGGCCGCCTTCATGGACCTCGTCGACGTCACCATCGTCAACATCGCCATCCCCTCCATCCAGCGCGGCGAGCAGGCCTCGTTCAGCCAGATCCAGTGGATCACCGCCGGGTACGCGCTCGCCTTCGCCGCGGGTCTCGTCACCGGCGGCAGGCTCGGCGACATCCACGGCCGACGGCGGATCTTCCTCCTCGGCATCGGCGGCTTCACCCTCGCCTCCGCGCTGTGCGGCCTCGCCGCGAACCCGGAGATGCTGGTGGCGGCCAGGATCGCGCAGGGCGCGACCGCCGCGCTGATGGTGCCGCAGGTGCTGTCGATCGTGCACGCGACCTTCCCGGCGCACGAACGCGGCAAGGTCTTCGGCCTGTTCGGGGCGATCGTGGGCCTGGGCGCGGTCTCCGGCCCGCTGCTCGGCGCCCTGCTCATCGAGTGGAACCCGCTCGGCCTGGAATGGCGGGCCATCTTCCTCATCAACCTTCCGGTCGGCGTCGCGGGCCTGGTCCTGGGCCGCCGCTTCATCGCCGAGTCCAGGGCCCCGCACGCCCTGAAGCTGGACCTCGTGGGCGTCGCGCTGGTCACCGCCGGTCTGCTGATGCTGATCTACCCCCTCACCCGGGGCCGGGAGCTGGGCTGGCCGCTGTGGGGGTACGTCTCGATGGCCGGCTCGCTGGTGGTGCTCGCGGTGCTGGTGGCGTACGAGCGGCGCAAGACCGCGCGCGACGGGTCCCCGCTCATCGAACTGTCGCTGTTCCGGGTGAAGAGCTTCGCGGCGGGCATCGCCGTGCAGACCGTCTTCGGCATCGCCCTCGGTGTGTTCTTCCTCGTCTGGACCCTCTACCTGCAGACCGGCCTCGGCTGGAGCGTCCTGCGGGCCGGTCTCACCGGTGTCCCGTTCTCCCTCGCCGTGTCGGTCGCGGCCGGAGTCTCGGTCCAGAAGCTCGTCCCGCGCTTCGGCCGCAAGGTCCTCCAGGCGGGCGCGCTGCTGATGGCGGCCGGAGTCCTGCTCTACCGGGGCGCCTCCGAGCACTACGGCCTCGCCATCACCTCCTGGCAGATGGCCCTCCCGCTGGTCGTGATGGGCGCGGGCATGGGGCTCATCGTGGCCCCGCTGACCGACGCGATCCTCTCCGGGGTGCCGCGGGAGCACGCCGGGTCCGCGTCCGGGCTGATCAGCACGGTCCAGCAGATGGGCAACGCGCTCGGGCTCGGCCTGGTCGCCGTCGTCTTCTTCGGCGTCATGGACGACCACCTCGCCCCGGCCGACATCCGCCCCGCCTTCGTCGACTCCTTCGAGTACGCCCTCGGCTGGGTGGCCGCGGTCCTGTTCGCGATCTTCCTGCTGATGTTCGCGCTGCCGAAGCGGGCGACGGAGGCCGGGGCGGCGGCGGAGACCGGCCTGGCGGTGCGGGACGGGGCGGCGGCGCAGGACGGGGCGTCGGAGACCGGGGCGGCGGCGCAGGACGGTGACGGTGAGCCGGCGTCCACGGAGCCCGAGGTGCCGGCCGTCGTGGAGGCCGGTGGGCCGGTGCGCTGACCTGCCGGGCGGCGGGGCTGCTCGCCGGGCGTACGACGAGAGCGGGGCGGGGCACCTTCGGGTCGCCCGGCCCCGCTCTCGCGTCACCGCGTGATCACGCCCGCCCATGCGTGTCGCCCGCCCATCCGTGTCCGCGCCCACCCATGCCCACTTGTGCCCACTCGTGCCCGACCGTGCCCGTATAGCTGTCGCACCTGTTTACTTTCCGGACATCCCGGCGTAGTCTCCGAGCGAAACCACAGAGTCGGGCACCAGTCGGAGGCGAACGGGCATGTACGCACCCGAGCGGCAGCAGGAGATTCTCCGGCTCGCGCGCGACGGCGGCCGGGTGGACGTGGTGTCGCTGGCCGAGCAGTTCCAGGTCACGGCCGAGACGATCCGCCGGGATCTCAAGGCCCTCGACCGCGCCGGCCTCGTCCAGCGCGTGCACGGCGGCGCGATCCCCGCCGGCCGCCTGGACTTCGAGCCGGACCTCGCCGAACGCGAGGGCACCGCCGCCGACCAGAAGGACCGGATCGCCCAGGCCGCCCTCGCCGAACTGCCGGACGACGGCACGATCGTCCTCGACGCCGGTACGACCATCGCGCGCCTCGCCGCCGCCATCCCGCTGGAAGCCGCCCTCACCGCGGTCACGCACAGCCTGCCCATCGCCGCCCGCCTCGCAGACCACCCGGGCATCCAGCTCCATCTGGTCGGCGGCCGCGTCCGCCACCGGACCCGCGCCGCCGTGGACGCCTGGGCGCTCAGGGCCTACGGCGAGATCCGCGCCGACGTGCTCTTCGTGGCCGCCAACGGCTTCTCCGTCGACCGCGGCCTGACCACCCCCGACCTCGCCGAGGCCGCCGTGAAACGCGCGGCCGTCGCCGCGGCCCGGCGCGTGGTGCTGCTCGCCGACTCCTCCAAGCACGGCCAGGAGCACTTCGCCCGCTTCGGCGACCTGACCGACGTGGACCTGCTCATCACCGACAGCGGGCTGAGCGTCGAGGACGCCCTCACCATCGAACGCAAGGGCACCGAGGTGCTGCGCGTCCCGGGCACCGACCCCGCGCGCGGCTCCACCTCGGGCGGCTTCCACGAGGCCGGCTCCACCGAGGGCAGGAAAGACCGCTCATGATCCTCACCGTCACCCCGAACCCGTCCCTCGACCGCACCTACGAGGTCCCCTCCCTCGACCGCGGCGAGGTCATCCGGGCCACCGGTGAACGCATGGACCCGGGCGGCAAGGGCGTCAACGTCTCCCGGGCGGTCGCCGCCGCGGGCCGGCGCACCGTGGCCGTACTGCCTCTCGGCGGAGCACCGGGCGCCCTGGTCGCCGACCTGCTCGACGCCCAGGGCATCGAGGTCGCCCGGGTCCCGGTCGCCGGGGCGACCCGCTCCAACATCGCCCTCGCGGAAGCCGACGGCGTCCTGACGAAGATCAACGCACCCGGCCCCGAACTGTCCGCCACCGAAAGCGAACTCCTGCTGGAAGCGGTCCGCGCCCGATCCGCCGACGCCTCCTGGATCGCCTGCTGCGGCAGCCTCCCGCGCGGCCTCGACCCGTCCTGGTACGCCGAACTCGTCGCCCGCGCCCACGCGGCCGGCGCCCGTATCGCCCTGGACACCTCCGGCCCGGCCCTGCTCGCCGCGCTCCGCGAACGCCCCGACGTCGTCAAGCCCAACGCCGAGGAACTGGCCGAGGCCGTGGGACGCCCCCTCGCCACGGTCGGCGACGCCGTCAAGGCCGCGGAGGAGCTTCGTGAGATGGGGGCGGGCGTGGTGCTGGCCAGTCTCGGCGCCGACGGTCAGCTCCTCGTCGACGCCTCGGGTGCCTGGTTCGGCACCGCCCGCGTCGACGCCGTCCGCAGCAACGTCGGCGCCGGCGACTCCTCCCTCGCCGGTTTCCTGATCGCCGGCGGGCACGGCCCCGAGGCGCTCGCCTCCGCCGTCGCCCACGGCGCCGCGGCCGTCCAGCTCCCGGGCAGCGTCATGCCGACACCCCGCGACCTGGACCCGGCGGCGGTCACGGTCACGGCCGAGGTGCCGGCGGACCGGGCGCTGAGGGAGCCGGTGTCATGATGCGGGCATCGCGAACGAACGTTCATTTTGGCCCGGTGGCGAACCTGCCCGCGCCCGTGCCTCCTGCCGCCGTCTCGGGCTGCCGCTCCGTCTCGGTCGCCGTCTCGGTCTCGGTCACCTCGCGAATGAACCTTCGTTTTGCCTCGTCCGTGTCGGGCTTGCGAACGAACCCTCGTTTTGGCTCGTCGGACTCGGTCTCCCCGCGAACGAACCTTCGTTTTGCGTCACCCGCCGCCGCACCCCGACACCACCCCCGCCCCTGCCTCCCGGCCCCCGCCCCCCACACTTCCGTCCCCACCCCCGCCCACCACACCCCCCGGGCGATACGCGTGCGAAGGAGCCCGCGATGAGCGAGATGATCACCGCGGACCTGGTCGACCTCGACCTGTCCGCCGAGACGAAGGAAGCGGCGGCGCGTGCCCTCGCCGAGCGCATGGTGGCGAAGGGCCGGGTCACCGACCTGGACGGTTTCCTCGCCGACGTGGCCGCCCGCGAGGCACAGATGCCGACCGGCCTCGACGGCGGCATCGGCATCCCGCACTGCCGCAGCGAGCACGTCACCGAGCCCACCCTCGCCTTCGGCCGCAGCGCGGCCGGCGTCGACTTCGGCGCGCCCGACGGCCCAGCCGACCTGATCTTCCTGATCGCCGCCCCCGCGGGCGCCGACGACGCCCACCTCACGATCCTCTCCTCTCTCGCCCGCCAGCTGATGAACACCGAGTTCACGGACGCGCTGCGCGCGGCGGACAACGCGGCCCACGCCGCCGCGCTCATCCGGGGCGACGCCACCGGCGCCGACGCGGCCGAGCGCACCGAAAACTCCGCGGCGGCGTCGGGCGGAACGGCCTCCCCCGACGCCGCCGCGGTCAGCACCACCCCGGCGGAGAGCGTCCCCGAGGAAGCCGCCCCGGCAACGACGTCCGCGCCCGCCCCCGGGCCCGTTCCGACCGGCACCACACCGGCCGAGGCCGCCCCGGTCCCGGCGGCGGACGCCCCCGCCGAAGCCCGCCCCTTCCGTATCGTCGCCGTCACCTCCTGCCCCACCGGCATCGCGCACACCTATATGGCCGCCGAGTCGCTGGAGAACGCGGGCCGGGACGCCGGTGACGTCGAGCTCGTCGTCGAGACGCAGGGCTCGGCCGGCTTCTCCCGCCTCGACCCGGCGGTCATCGCCGCCGCCGACGGCGTGATCTTCGCCCACGACGTGCCCGTACGGGAGAAGGACCGGTTCGCCGGGAAACCCACCGTCGACGTCGGTGTGAAGGCGGGCATCAGCCGCCCCGGTGCGCTGATCGCCGAGGTCCGGCAGAAGGCCGAGCGCGGCGAGGTCACGGCCGCCGGCCGACCCGGCACCCCCGTCGACCGCACGGGCGAGCCCGGCGACGGCTACGGCACCAAGCTGCGCAAGTGGCTGATGTCCGGCGTGAGTTACATGGTCCCGTTCGTCGCGGCGGGCGGTCTGCTGATCGCCCTCGGCTTCGCGATCGGCGGCTGGGAGATCAACCAGGCCAAGCCCGTCACCGAGCACTTCGACTGGCTCCAGATCGACAGCTGGGCGGCCCTGCTCTTCCAGATCGGCGCCGTCGCCTTCGGCTTCCTGATCCCGGTCCTCGCCGGATACATCGCCTACGGCATGGCGGACCGGCCGGGTCTCGTGCCGGGCTTCGTCGGCGGCATGATCGCCGCCAACATCAACGCCGGCTTCCTCGGCGGACTGGTCGCCGGTCTGATCGCCGGCGGAGTCGTTCTCGGTATCCAACGGATCAAGATCCCTCCGGTGATGCGGGGCATCATGCCGGTGGTCGTGATCCCGCTGATCTCCTCGCTGATCGTCGGCTTCCTGATGCTCGTGGTGATCGGCAAGCCCATCGCCCAGGCACAGAAGGGCATGACGGACTGGCTGAGCGGCCTCTCCGGCAGCAACGCCGTCCTGCTCGGTGTCCTGCTCGGCCTGATGATGTGCTTCGACCTGGGCGGCCCGGTCAACAAGGTCGCCTACGCCTTCGCCACCGCCGGCATCGCCGTGCAGGACCCCAGCGACTCCGCGATGAAGATCATGGCAGCCGTCATGGCGGCCGGCATGGTCCCGCCGCTCGGCATGGCGCTCGCCACCACGCTCCGCAAGAAGCTGTTCACCACCGCCGAACGCGAGAACGGCAAGGCGGCATGGGTGCTCGGCGCCTCCTTCATCTCCGAGGGCGCGATCCCCTTCGCGGCGGCCGACCCGCTGCGCGTGATCCCGGCGTCCATGGCGGGCGGCGCGGTCACCGGCGCACTGGCCATGGCCTTCGGCTCGACCCTGCGCGCCCCCCACGGCGGCATCTGGGTCACCCCGCTGATCGGCAAGCCGCTCCTCTACCTGCTGGCCATCGCGGTCGGCACGGCCGTCACCGCCGGCCTGGTCATCCTCCTGAAGGGCCTGCGCAAGGCCCCGGCGGGCACGACGGCCGACTCCACGCCCGCGACCGCCGAGGAGCAGGCGAAGGAGCCGGTCGCGGCCTGAACCCGCGACCGTACGCAGGCCGCGACCCCCACCCGGCAGGGGGCCGCGGCCTCACGCGTCCCGGCGGACCGTGGCCTCACGCGTCCCGGGGGACCGCGTTCGCGCGCGCCCCGGGGGAGCGCCGTCGCGCGCAGCCGAGGAACCCGCCACCGAGCGCCCTCACTCCGTGCGCCCCTTTGGGGCGCTTTGACGTGTGTATGACGTGTACGCCGCACCTGCGAGATACGTCACGGTCCGGGCCCGAAGTCCCATCCGGTGGTGTCTACTGGACGGCATGCCTGAGCACGTGTCGATCCTCCAGCCGTTGGGCCTGGCCGCCCTCGCCCTCGCGTCGGTCGTCTGGGTCGCCCTGCTGGTCCGCGTACTGAACCGGGACCACCAGGTCCACCGAGGCCGCTTCGCCGCCCTGTCCGGCCGGCGCGGGCAGCGCGGGTGGGGTCTGCCGCACCAGCGCCGCAGGGGCCCGTACGTGGAGCACGTGGAGCTGACCCCGGCGGAGCAGGACGCCTTCGCGTTCCTGGCCCGCCAGTTCAGCGACGACCGCCTCGCCTGAACCCGTCACCACCGGGCCCTTCACGGCCCGTGCGCTCGCCCGAGCCCGCTAGCCGAGCGTCCCCGCCCGCCGCTCCATCGCGTCCCGGGCCGCGTCCTCCGTCGCGTACACCTCGCACATATGGCGTCCGTCCGCCGTGGCCGTGTGCTCGACCTCCCACAGCGAGATCTCCTGCCCGTCCGTGAGCAGGAACGCGTGCTCGTAGAGCGAGAAGCTGAAGCCGGGCCGGCCCCGCCGCGCGGGACGGTGCGGACGGCCGAACGCCTGGGTGATCTCGTGGGCGAACGCGGTGCGCAACAGCAGCGTGGCCAGCTCGTCCCCGGGCGGGTCCGGGTTCTCCGCGCGCCGCAGCAGGCGACGCGCATGGTCCGCCGAGTCGTCCGGCACGTACTCGTGGCGGGGCTCGGGGAACGCCGCCAGCTCCACGACGGCGGGCAGTTCGAAGTCGGCGGCGTCCGGCGGCAGCGGCAGGCGCGCGGTCGCGGCCCGCAGCTCCTCCTCGTCCGTGTACACCTCGTGCTGGACGTCACCGCAGAGCGCCGTGTTGTGCACCAGCTCCCACAGCGTGACGGCCGAGCCGTCGGCCAGCAGCCAGGTGTGCCGGTACGTCGCCCGGTGCAGCCCCGAACTGTAGTGCGCGGAATGCAGCGAGCTGTCGTGGGCGAGGGCACAGTCCAGCTGCCGGAGCGTCTCATCGGGCAGCTCGAAGGAGTTCAGGGCGCGGCCGAGGAGCCGCGCGAGGTGCTCCTCAGGAGACTTGGGCGACTCGGGTGGTTCGTACGCTGCCGTCTCGTACGGAACGCTCAAGGTTTCTCCCGGCGTTGCTGCATGTCACCTTGTGGGTGCATACCGTAGCCCCTCGGTCGGACATCATGTCCGGGAACCGAGAAAACGTACGCCCGTAAAACGAGGGAGCCGCGCGGTCTGTTCCCGCACGGCCCCACGAACTCGCAGAACAAAGTGGTCAGATGCCGTCCCCGGCCGTCCACTCGCTCCACGGCATGTTCCAGCCGTTGAGGCCGTTGTCCGGCGCGACCGTCTTGTCCGGGGAGTTCTTCACGATCACCACGTCGCCGACGAGGGAGTTGTCGAAGAACCACTTGCCGGGCGTGTCGCCGTTCGCGCCCTGGGCGTCCGCGAGACCGATGCAGCCGTGGCTGGTGCCCTCACGCCCGAAGGGCGGGTTGCCCCGGTTGTACCAGTAGTTGCCGTGGACGAAAGTGCCCGACGTGGTCAGCCGCATCGCGTTGGGCACGTCCGAGATGTCGTACTCACCGCCGAAGCCCACCGTCGACCCGTTCATCCGCGTCTGCCGGAACTTCTCCGAGATCACCATCTGGCCGTTGTACGTCGGGTTCGCGGCGGCGCCCGCCGAGATCGGCACCGTCTTCAGCGTCTTCCCGTCCCGCTCGACCGTCATCGTCTGCGTGTTCACGTCCACCGTGGAGACCTGTGCCCGCCCGACCGTGAAGGTGACCGTCTTGTCCTGCACGCCGTAGAGGCCGTTCGCGCCCTCCACCCCGTCCAGGCCCAGCTTCACCGTGACCTTGGAACCGGCCTTCCAGTACTCCTCGGGCCGGAAGTCCAGGCGCTGCGCCCCGAACCAGTGCCCGACCACCTGCTGCCCGCTGCTCGACGTCACCTTGATGTGCGACTGCACGGCCTTCTTGTCCGTGATGGCCTTGTCGAAGGTGAACGACACCGGCATCCCGACCCCGACCGTGGTGCCGTTGTCCGGGGTGTACGTCCCGATGAAGCTGTTGGCCGTCGACACGGTCGTGAAGATGGAGTTGGCCGCCGCCGTCTTCCCGGCGGTGCTCTTCGCGGTCGCGGAGATCCGGTACTTCGTGCCGCGCTCCAGCTGCTCCTTCGGCTTCCAGGACCGCCCGTCCGCGGCTATCTCGCCCGCCACGGCGGTGCCGCTCTCGACGGCGGTCATCTTCACCTCGGTCAGCTTGCCGCCGCTGACCTTCACCCCGGTCGCGTTGATGGACGCGCCCGTCGACCCGTCCTTCGCCGAGATCGTGATCCGCGCCACCGCGTCCTCGGCCGAAGTCCCCTTGCCACCACTCTTGTTGTCGGCCTGGGCGTCCCCGCCGCAGCCGGTGAGGGTCAGCGCACCGACCACCAGCACGGCACAGGTCCCCAGTGCCCGCCGTACAGCAATCTTCGGCCTTGTCACGATCTGCTCCAGCTTCTTCGCGTCCGCGTGATCCGCGTGATCTACGTGCTCCGCTCGGTTACGTGGAGAAAGAGCCGGCGTCGGCCGGGCGGGTTCCCGCTGACTCACGCCTGACGGCATCACGTGACAGAACCGGGACAATCGCCCCCGACGGCACCTGCCGAACCCGACGGCACCCGCTGAACGCTGGAACTACCGATCCCTCGGCCCCCTTTGACCCCTGTGGGGGCCCCTCCCCCCCCGGCCCCCTGCCCTCCCACCCCGCCTCATCGGCCGCCCCCCTCCCTCCTCACCCGCCCCCGTACAGCTCCCCGTACGACGGCCACGTGCCCCCCGGCCCGTCCACCGACTCGGCGGCCCGCACCGCCCTTACGATCGCCCGCGTCACCAGGTCGGCGCCCGCCGCGAGGAGTTCGTTCAGGGCGAGGGGGCCGGCCTGCGGCGGCAACGGGCGGGTGCCCGTCGCCAGGGTGAACACCGTGTCCCCGTCGTTGAGCAGATGCACGGGGCGCACGGCGCGGGCGATGCCGTCGTGGGCCGTGCCGGCCAGCTTCTGGGCCTGGGCGCGGGTCAGGTCGGCGTCGGTGGCGACCACGGCCAGCGTGGTGTTCATCGGGGGAGGGGGACTCTGCGCGGACGCCTCCGCGATCCGGCGCCGCGCGCTCGCGTGGACCTCCGGCGCCGGGTACGCCGCACGCCCCTGGAACAGCTCCCCGTAGAGCACCCCCGTCTCCGGATCCGTCACCGAGCCCGCCGCGTTGGCCACCACCAGCGCGGCCACCGTGATGCCCGAGTCCAGCACGGTGCTCGCGGTGCCGATGCCGCCCTTGAGCAGGCCGACCGTCGCCCCCGTCCCGGCGCCCACGCACCCCTCCGCCACCGGGGCGCCCAGCCCGCCGGCGTCGGCCGCCTCGACCGCCGCCCGGCCGAGCGCGGCATCCGGTCTGGCCCCGAAGTCCCCGCCCCGGCCCAGGTCGAAGACACAGGCGGCCGGCACCACCGGCACCACGTGCGCCGGGTCGCGGCCGACCCGCACGCCCCGCCCCCGCTCCTCCAGCCAGGCCATCACGCCCGACGCCGAGTCCAGTCCGTACGCGCTGCCGCCGGTCAGCACCAACGCCTCGACCTTCTGCACCAGGTTGCGCGGGTCGAGCGCGTCCGTCTCCTTGGTGCCCGGTCCTCCTCCGCGCACGTCCACCGCCGCGACCGCGCCGCCCACCGGGGCCAGCACGACCGTGGTCCCGGTCAGCCAGCCCCCGCCGACCCGGGTGGCGTGACCGACCCGCAGACCGGCGACGTCGGTGAGCGCGTCAACGGCCATGGGCGTCACCGTTGTGATGTGCCGGGTCCGCCCCCGGGGCCTGGCGGGTCTCCTCGGCGCGGTGGTCCCGGGCGGTGAGCGTGACTCCGACCGCGACCGTCGCGGCGGCCACGAGGCCGGCGGCCGGGACCGCCCAGTGACCCAGGAACGTGCACCCGACCACGGCGAGCGCGGAGAGCGGCAGAACGGCCTGTCGGGTCGTGCCCACCTTGTAGTGGCGGGCGTGCAGCGCCCACACGGACAGGAGATACAGCGCCGTCGGCAGGGTCACCGCGGCGGACGCGGCCGGCGTGGAGATGTGCGCCTTGCCGACCGCCTGCTCCACCGCGACCTCCAGCCCGGCACCGATCGCGGCCGCCGAGGCGAAGATCAGGTAGTGGCCGTAGCCCCACAGGAAGCTCTCCTTGCTGGAGCGCAGATGGCCGTGGATGGGGACGGTGAAGTAGACCCACCACGCCGAGAACACGATCAGCAGTCCGCCCGCCGCGATCGGCAGCAGCTCGCCCAGCGCGTCCTCGTCGTCCACCGCCGACTTCACGGCGACCGTCGCCGCCAGGATCGTCTCGCCGAGCACGATGATGGTGAACAGGCCGTACCGCTCCGCGATGTGATGCGGATGCCAGGACGTCTGGAAGCCCTTCTCCGCGAACACCGGAACACTCAGTTCGGCGATCGCCATCACCAGGAACAGCCAGGGTCTGGCCGGTTCCGGCAGGACCAGCAGCCCCAGCCAGCCGATCTGGCAGAGCGCCACACCGCCCGCGTACCGCAGGGCCGTGGTCCGCTCGGGGCCCGTCGCGGTCCGCGCGGCCCGCAGCCACTGCGCGGTCATCGCCAGCCGCATGATCACGTACCCGAGCACGACCAGCAGCCAGTCGTGGTCCTCGAAGGCCCGGGTGACCCCGGCGGCGAGCACCAGCACACCGGCGATCTGGACGAGGGTCACCAGCCGGTACGGCACGTCGTCGTTGTCGTACGCCGAGGCGAACCAGGTAAGTTCATCCAGGCCCACCAGATCGCGAAGAACACCATCGCGTAGTTGGCGATGCCCTCGGCCGCGTGTGCCTCCGCGACGGAGTGCACCAGCTGGACGCCCGCCTGGGCGACGGCGACCACGAAGCACAGGTCGAAGAGGAGCTCCAGCGGCGAGGCGACCCGGTGCTCCTCCCCTCGCCCCCGTGCGACCAGCCTGCGCACCGGGGCCCGGCCGGTGGGGGCGGGAACCGAGGGGGTCGGGGGCGTGGAACGGGACGTCATGCGGCCAAGCACACCAGATAACCCGGTGAAATTCTTGCCCGGGTACGCACAAGTACCGGGAGGGACCGGCGGAGTGCGCGGACGTGCCGGGCGGACGCGGGGACGGGCCGGGGGGAGGGGCCGGGGCCGCCCGTCGGCCGGGACCGGGGCCGTACTCTGGAGACATGAGTACCGCTCCCGCCCCCGAACCGCGTGACCCCAAGGCCGCGCTGGTCTTCGACGACCCGTTCAGCCGGCCGTCGTCCGACGACACCGACCACGGGTGGGGCGAGCGGCCCGGCGACGGCGGCGACAGCGCGGCCGACCTGAAGCGCTTCCTCGACGAGAAGCCGCCCCACCACCTCTGACACCGTCGGCCGAGGCGGGCGAACGCCGCTAGGTGCGGTCGTGGCCGGAGCCGCGCTGGGCCACCAGGGCGTCGCGGATCTCCTTCAGAACCTCCAGCTCGGTCAGCTCGATGACCTCGTGCGTGCCCTCCTTCGCCTTGCGACGGGCCTCCTGACGGGCCAGGTACTTGGCCATCGGAAGCACCATCAGGAAGTAGACGACGGCCGCGGTGATGAGGAACGTGAGCGTCGCGTTCAGCACCGTGCCCCAGAGGATCGAGACGCCGTCGATGACCGTGCCGTCCGTCCCCACCTCGCAGGGGTCCTTCAGGCAGTAGCTGTACTGGTCCAGGTTCTTCGTGCCGAACGCCCCCACCAGCGGGCTGATGACCCCCTTCACCACCGAGTTGACGATGTTGGTGAAGGCCGCGCCGATGACCACGGCGACGGCCAGGTCGACGACGTTCCCCCGCATCAGGAAGGCCTTGAAGCCCTCCCAGACGCCTGGCTCCTTCTGCTTGCTCACCACGAGGCCCTTCCGCGCTGATTGTGGAACAAATGACTCCGCAACCTACGGCAGGGCCCGGCCCCCGTGTCCAGTCGGGTCCCACCATCGTGGGATCCGACGTCACCACAGCGTCACCGCCAGCCGGGACGTGGCGCCCGCGCCGGCCAGCCGGGCCGCGGTGCGGCGGGGCACGGTCAGGACGACCAGGGCTCCGCTCTCGGCGGCGTCGGCGGCCGGCACCTTGGAGACGCGGGCGCCGCGGGCGACGATCCGTGCGGTGCCGGCGCCCGTCGCCGACTCCTCGGCCGCGATCACGTCGACGCGGTCACCGGGGCGCAGCAGCCGTACCGTCGCGGCGTCGGCGATGCGTACCGGCGCGGTCACCCTCTCCGCGGGGGCTGAGCGCTCGGGGACCGGGTCGGCCACGGGGTGGCCCCTGACCCGTCCGGACTCCCGGGGTCCCGCTCCCGCCACCAGCAGGGCCGCCGCGGTCACCGCCAGGCCCGCGGCCGTGGCCCGGCGCCGGCAGCGGGCGAGACGACGCAGCCGGTGCGCCCCGCCGCGCACCCTGAGCGGCGCGAAGTGCGGAACCTCGCAGGTGGGAGGGGCGTCGGCACCGGGTGGGCCGACGGCCCAGGAGGGGACCCGCCCGGGCGCGGGCCGGGACGGCGACGGGGAGGAGGACAGGGGAGGGGCCGGTGGCTGGGACGGGGGCGGATACACGTGAGGGGGCCGGGGCGACGGCTCGGACGGGGAACGGGACATGGGGACCACCACCTGCTGTGGGAGATCGGCTGGCGGTCCCACGATGGGGTCTGGCGGCGGAGCCCGCCGAGACCTGTGGACCACCGGCCGACTGTGGAAAACCCCACCACCCGAACGAGGAGTTCCGCCGGAGCCGTGGCAGCCGTGACCCCCGTCAGGGCAGCGTCACGGCAGCATCAGGGCAGCTCGAACCCCGGGTCCATGCCGCCCAGCGCCGTCGCGCACAGGCAGTCGCGGCTGTCGTTCGCCGGCAGGGCGGCGACCGCGTCGAAGAGGACGCCCCGCAACCGGTCGACGTTCGCGGCGAACACCCGCAGGACCTCCTCGTGGGAGACGCCCTCGCCGGTCTCGGCGCCGGCGTCGAGGTCGGTGACCAGGGTGAGGGTGGAATAGCAGAGCTCCAGCTCGCGGGCGAGGACGGCCTCGGGGTGGCCGGTCATACCGACGACGGACCAGCCCTGGGCCTGGTGCCAGAGGGACTCCGCGCGGGTGGAGAAACGGGGACCCTCGACCACCACCAGGGTGCCGCCGTCCACCGGTTCCCAGTCCCGGCCGCGCGCCGCATCGAGGGCGGCCTTGCGGCCCGCGGGGCAGTAGGGGTCGGCGAGGGAGACATGGACGACGTTGGGGAAGGCCCCGCCCGGCAGCGGAAGGCCGTCGAAGTAGGTCTGGGTGCGGGACTTGGTGCGGTCCACCAGCTGGTCCGGGACGAGGAGCGTGCCCGGTCCGTACTCCGGCCGCAGTCCGCCCACCGCGCACGGGCCGAGCACCTGGCGCGCCCCCACGGAACGCAGTGCCCACAGGTTGGCCCGGTAGTTGATGCGGTGCGGCGGCAGATGGTGCCCACGGCCGTGGCGCGGCAGGAAGGCGACCCGGCGCCCGGCGATCTCACCGAGGAAGAGGGAGTCGCTGGGGGGTCCGTAGGGCGTGTCCACCTGTATCTCGGTCACGTCGTCGAGGAAGGAGTAGAAACCCGACCCCCCGATGACACCGATCTCCGCCAGGGCCGTCCCCGCCGAGCCCGTCGCAGTCGCGCCCGTCCCCGTCGCCTCGGCTTTCGTCGACTCCGTTCCCGCCGAGCCCGTTCCCACCGTGCCGTCCGCCGTGCTCGTCCCGCCCACCGGCCCCGTCCCGTCCGCCGCCTGCTCCGTGTTCGCCATGCCCGCACCCTAACCGGGGCCCGGACACGCCGAAGACCCCGCCGTCGTACGACGGCGGGGTCCCGGACGAGGCTGCTAGGCCGCCGAGGTGCTGCTGGTGGAGGAAGAACCCGCGGACGACGACTTCGAGTCCGAGGACGACGAACCCGACGACGAGGCCGACGCGGACTTGGAGTCCGAGGACGACTTCGCGTCCGACGACTTCGACGTCGCGGGGCTGCTGCTCGACGAGGAGCCGCGGCTGTCGTTCCGGTAGAAACCGGAGCCCTTGAAGACGATGCCGACCGCGGAGAACACCTTCTTGAGGCGGCCGTTGCAGGCGGGGCACTCGGTCAGGGCGTCGTCGGTGAACTTCTGCACCGCTTCGAGGCCCTCACCGCATTCGGTGCACTGGTACTGGTACGTCGGCACTGGTCTTCCTCCTGGCACTCTCACTCGATGAGTGCTAACGACGGTCCATAGTGACGTATTCCCCCGGGATCAGTCCACTGTCACCGGCACTCGGTGACCGACGACACGCGCGACGGTACGGCTCCGGGGGGTGCCCACCAGCCTCGTACGCAGGGCGAACAGCGTGGCCAGGGCCAGTGCCGTACCGGCCGCGGGCACCAGGAATCCGGCGCCGGTCCACAGCCGGTCCTCCAGCTGGCCGGCCGTGGTGACGGCCGCCGCCTGGCCCAGCGCGACCGCGCCGGTGAGCCAGGTGAAGGCCTCCGTGCGGGCGCCGGACGGCACCAGCGAGTCGACGAGCGTGTAGCCGGTGATCAGGGCGGGGGCGATGCACATGCCGACCAGCAGGCCGAGCGCGGCGAGCACGACCACGGAGTCGGCGGTCCACAGGGCGGAGGCGGCCAGCGCGAGGGCCGTGTAGCCGACGAGCAGGCGCCGCTGCGGGGCCGCCTTCCAGGCGATCGCGCCGCAGACGATGCCGGCGAGCATGTTGCCCGCGGCGAAGACGCCGTACAGGACGCCGTTGATGCCGGGCTCGCCGATCGACTCGGAGAAGGCGGCGAGGGAGACCTGCATGCCGCCGAAGACGGAGCCGATGCCCAGGAAGGTGACGATCAGGACCCGTACGCCGGGCACGGCGAGGGCGGAGACACGCTCCACGCGCGCGTGCGCCACGGGAGCGACCTCGGGCTGGGTGGCGCGCTGCGCGGCGAACAGCAGACCGCCGACCAGGGTGAGCCCGGCCTCGGTGAGCAGACCGGCGGCCGGGTGCACGGCGGTGCAGAGCGCGGTCGCGAGCAGCGGGCCGAGCACGAAGGTCAGCTCGTCGGTGACGGACTCGAAGGCGGCGGCGGTGCTCATCAGGGGCGAGCCCTTGAGCTTGACGCCCCAGCGGGCCCGCACCATGGGGCCGACCTGCGGCACCGACGCCCCGGTCGGCACGGCGGCCACGAACAGCGCCCACAGGGGGGCGTCCATCAGGGCCAGCGCCGTCAGGGTGAGGCCGGCGGCACCGTGGACGAGAACGCCGGGGATCAGGACGGCCCGCTGTCCGTGCCGGTCGGCGAGACGGCCGCTGTAGGGGGCGAACAGTGCCATGGAGACACCGGTGGCGGCGGCCACGGCGCCCGCCGCCCCGTACGAGCCGGTGGTGTGCTGGACGAGCAGCACGAGGGAGAGGGTCAGCATGGCGAACGGCTGGCGGGCCGCGAAGCCGGGGAGGAGGAACGTCCACGCGCGCGGGGTGCGCAGCAGCTGCCCGTATCCCGGGCGGGACGTCTTCGAGGTGCGGGGGGTGCGCGGGGGGCGTGAGGTGTTCGAGGTGACCGTGGATGCCACGGCCGTGCCTTTCCGCCGCCTGGTAGCGCGCCCGTGCGGGGGGCGCCGAGAGCTGTCCTCTTGCGCTACTGCGGTAGATGCCGGAGCCCGCTGAGAGGGGTGTCCCGGCCGCCATACGGTCGCGCCAGCTCTGCGTCAGGCAGAGTTGGTCCGATCAAGTGCGCCTTCATCGTACAGGGATGATCGGCCGAGGCGCCTGTGAAACCGAGCACCATGGGCGGTCGCACCCCCGAATTTAGAGGGTGTGAACAGGATGAAACCTCCCCTTAACGTCCCGCCCCGCCCTTCCCGCTCCCGCCCGCGCGTCCGCCGCCGCCTCCGCGTCCCCTCCCGCCCCGGTGCACGTCGCCCTCCCCGTCCTCGTCCCCGTTTCCGTTCCCCGTCCCCAGCCAGTAGGCCAGCTTGCCGCCCTGGCCGACGGCCCTGAGGCGGCGTTCGGCCTGGTCGCGGACCGGGTCCGTGGCGACGACGAGCAGTTCGTCGCCGCGGCGGAGCACCGTGGTCGGCAGGGGCACGAAGGAGGTGCCGTCGCGCACCACGAGGGTGACGGCGGCGCCCGGGGGCAGCCGGAGCTCGTTGACCTCGACGCCGTGCATCCGGGACTTGTCGGGAATGGCGACGGACAGCAGGTGGCCGCGCAGCCGTTCCAGCGGCGCCGACTCGATGCCGAGGTCGGCGGCCTCCTCGCCTGAGCCGCCGAGCCGCAGCTTGCGGGCCAGCCAGGGCAGTGTCGGCCCCTGGACGAGGGTGTAGACCACGACCAGCACGAAGACGATGTTGAAGATCCGGCGGCTGCCCTCGATCCCGCTCACCATGGGGATCGTCGCCAGGATGATGGGCACCGCGCCGCGCAGACCGGCCCACGACAGCAGGGTCTGCTCGCGCCACGGGACCCGGAACGGGGTCAGCGCGACGACGACGCTCAGCGGTCGCGCCACCATGGTCAGCACCAGGCCGATCACGAGCGCGGGCCAGATGTCGTCACCCATCTCGTGCGGGGTGACGAGCAGGCCGAGCAGGACGAACATGCCGATCTGGGCGATCCAGCCGACGCCCTCGGCGAAGCCGCGGGTGGCCGGCCAGTGCGGCAGCTTGGCGTTGCCGAGGACGACGGAGGCCAGGTAGACGGCGAGGAAGCCGCTGCCGTGGGCCATGGCGCCGGCCGCGTAGGCGGTGACGGCGATCGCCATGACGGCGATGGGGTAGAGGCCGGAGGCGGGCAGCGCCACGTGCCGCAGGCCCCAGGAGCCCAGCCAGCCCACGGCGAGGCCGATCGCGGCGCCGATCGCCAGTTCCAGCGTTATCTCGCCGATGAGCACGTACCAGTGTTCGACCGGGCCGGCCATGGAGAGCGCGGCGACGAGGATGACGACAGGGGCGTCGTTGAAGCCGGACTCGGCCTCCAGGGTGCCCGTCACGCGCGCGGGGAGGGGGATCTTGCGCAGCACGGAGAAGACGGCCGCCGCGTCCGTGGAGGACACGACCGCGCCGATGATGAGTGACTGCCGCCACTCCAGCCCGATCAGGTAGTGCGCGCTCGCGGCCGTGACCCCGACACTCACCGCGACCCCGGCCAGCGCCAGTGAGGCGGCGGCGGGCAGGGCCGGCTTGATCTCCTTCCACTTCGTGCCGAGGCCGCCCTCCGCGAGGATCACGACGAGGGCCGCGTAGCCGATGACCTGGGTCAGTTCGGCGTTGTCGAAGTGGATGTCGCCGATGCCGTCCTGGCCCATGGCGATGCCGATGCCCAGGTAGACGAGCAGGCTGGGGAGCCCGCTGCGCGACGAGATCCGGACCGCGGCGACCGCGACCAACAGGACGAGCGAGCAGACGAGCAGGAGCTGGTTGAGGTCGTGGACAGTCAGAGGGCCGTACCTTTCTCGCCGAACCGCACGTGGTTCCGGATGGGGATGCCGAGCACTGGATGCGGGGCACGCGCGCGTGGGCATGCCGAGCCGATCACGGAAACCGTGCGATTGCGGTTACGTCAGTGCAAGTACTTCGTTACCTTACCTAACTCTTGACGATTTCTTGACGCTCGCGGGTGCAAGATCGAACAGCCGTCCGCGCCAGTTCCCGACTCCGCGTCAAGTCGCGCCGGGCCCTGCGCCTATGGTTGCTCCAGCGTTCAGTACAAAGCACAGCCCGACCTGCCGCTCGTGTTAGGACAGCAAGGACAGCGATGCCCACCGACAATCCCGCCTCCTCCGGCCAGCAGCCCGGCAAGTCCGGCAGGAAGAAGGGACGCAAAGTCCGTCTTCTCCTGATCGTCCTGGTTCTGGCCATCATCGGTGGCGTCGGCTACGGGGCGTTCTGGTCCGTCTCCACCGTGCGCGCCTCCTTCCCCCAGACCAAGGGTTCGATAACCCTGGACGGTCTGTCGGGACCGGTCGACGTCAAGCGCGACGGCTACGGAATCCCGCAGATCTACGCCTCCTCCGACGAGGACCTGTTCATGGCGCAGGGCTACGTCCAGGCGCAGGACCGGTTCTACGAGATGGACGTGCGCCGCCACCTGACGGCCGGCCGCCTCTCGGAGATGTTCGGCGAGAGCCAGGTCGACACCGACGAGTTCCTGCGCACCCTCGGCTGGCACCGCATCGCCGAGGAGGAGTACAAGAAGACGCTCTCGGCCGAGACCAGGAAGTACCTCGACGCGTACGCCAAGGGGGTCAACGCCTACCTCGCGGGCAAGGACGGCGCCGACCTCTCGCTGGAGTACGCGGCCCTCGGCTTCGAGAACGACTACAAGCCCGAGGAGTGGACCCCGGTCGACTCGGTCGCCTGGCTGAAGGCGATGGCCTGGGACCTGCGCGGCAACATGCAGGACGAGATCGACCGCGCGCTGATGACCAGCCGCCTCGGCCCGAAGCAGATCGCCGACCTGTACCCGCAGTACCCCTACGACCGCAACGGGACGATCGTGCGGGAGGGCCAGTACGACGAGCTGACCAAGACCTGGTCGGACGGGTCGGGCTCCCCGCAGAACGCCGACGGCTCCACGCAGGGCACCGGCGGCACGGGCACCGGCGGCACCGGAACGGGCACCGGCCAGGGCGCCGGAGGCTCCACGCAGGGCACCGGCGGCACGGGAACGGGTACGGGCACCGCCGGGACGTCCACGGACTCCGGAGCCCTCCAGACCCAGCTGGGCGGCCTCTACAACGTCCTGGAGGACCTGCCCGAGGCCGTCGGCGTGAACGGCAACGGCATCGGCTCCAACTCCTGGGTCGTCTCCGGCGACCACACCATCACCGGCAAGCCGCTCCTCGCCAACGACCCGCACCTGTCGGCGTCGCTGCCCTCGGTCTGGTACCAGATGGGCCTGCACTGCAAGGCCGTCTCCGCCAAGTGCCAGTACGACGTCTCCGGCTACACCTTCGCGGGCATGCCCGGCGTGGTCATCGGCCACAACGCCGACATCGCCTGGGGCATGACCAACTCCGGCGTCGACGTCACCGACCTCTACCTGGAGAAGCTCACCGGCGACGGCTACCAGTACGGCAGCAAGGTCCTGCCCTTCGAGACCCGCGAGGAGACCATCGAGGTCGCCGGCGGCGAGTCGAAGAAGATCGTCGTCCGGCTCACCAAGGACGGCAGCCCGCTGCTCTCGGACCGCAGCAACGAACTGGTCCAGGTCGGCAAGAAGGCCACCGTGGACCAGGACGCGCCCGACCGCGGCGACGGCTACGGCATCGCCCTGCGCTGGACCGCGCTCGACCCCGGCACCTCCATGGACGCCGTCTTCGCGATGAACAAGGCCAAGGACTGGGCGGACTTCCGCAAGGCCGCCGCCCTGTTCGACGTCCCCTCGCAGAACCTGATCTACGCCGACACCGAGGGACACATCGGCTACCAGCTGCCCGGCAAGATCCCCACCCGGGGCAGGGGCGACGGCTCGATCCCCGCGCCCGGCTGGGATGCCAGGTACCGCTGGACCGGCTACATCGACCAGGACGAACTGCCCTGGGAGTTCGACCCGAAGCGCGGCTACATCGTCACCGCGAACCAGGCCGTCGTCGACAAGAAGTACCCGTACACGCTCACCGCCGACTGGGGCTACGGCACGCGCGCGCAGCGGATCACCAGTCTCATCGAGTCGAAGATCAAGGGTGGCGGCAAGATCTCCACCGACGACATGCGGCAGATGCAGATGGACAACAGCAGCGAGATCGCCAAGCTGCTGGTGCCGCTGCTGCTCAAGATCGATGTGAACGACCCCAACGTCCGCGAGGCGCAGAAGCTCCTGGAGGGCTGGGACTACACGCAGGACGCCGACTCGGCGGCCGCCGCGTACTTCAACTCGGTCTGGCGCAACATCCTCAAGCTCGCCTTCGGCAACAAGCTGCCCAAGGAACTGCGCGTCGAGGGCCAGTGCCTGTCGGTGGAGCCGGTCGACGCCACCGGGCCGGCCGACGAGGACCGCAGGGTCCGCGAGTGCGGCAGGCGGGACGCCGACCAGGCGCAGCCAGACGGCGGCGACCGCTGGTTCGAGGTGGTCCGCCGGATCATCGACGACCAGGACAACCCCTGGTGGTCCGCCCCGAAGACCCGCACCCTGGACGCCGTCGACACCCGCGACGAGCTGTTCAACCGGGCCATGCGGGACGCCCGCTGGGAACTGACCGCGAAGCTGGGCAAGGACATCGACACCTGGAGCTGGGGCCGGCTGCACCGGCTGTTCCTGAAGAACCAGACCCTCGGCACCGCGGGCCCCGGTTTCCTCAAGTACATGCTCAACCGCGGCCCCTGGAAGCTCGGCGGCGGCGAGGCCACGGTCAACGCCACCGGCTGGAACGCGGCGGGCGGCTACGAGGTGGTCTGGGTGCCCTCGATGCGCATGGTCGTGAACCTCGGGGACCTCGACAAGTCCAAGTGGATCAACCTCACCGGCGCCTCCGGGCACGCGTACAACGCGCACTACACCGACCAGACCGACAAGTGGGTCGAGGGCCAGTTGCTGACCTGGTCGTTCTCGGACAAGGCCGTCGAGCGCGACACCAGCGACACGCTGCTGCTGAAACCGTGACGCCGGCCTGAACGCCGGAAAGCGGCCCTCCACGCGCGCGTGGAGGGCCGCTTTCGCGTCCGGGTCATCGAATCCGTCGTATCCGGGTCACCGGAACCGTCGTACCCCCGCCGGGGTCACCACCGCGTGCACCGGGCGGTCGTGCGGCTCCTCCGGCACCCGCTCCACGACCTCCGTGTCGTACAGGAGCACCACCAGTGCCGGGTCGGCCCCCGAGCGTTCCAGCCGGGCCAGGACGCGGTCGTAGGAGCCGCCGCCCCGGCCCAGCCGCATCCCGCGCGCGTCGACCGCCAGGCCCGGCAGCAGCACGGCGTCGGCGGTGGTCACGGCCTCCGGGCCGAGGCGCTCGCCGGCGGGTTCGAGGAGCTCCATGCGTCCGCCGCCGTGCCGTACGCGCGCGAGGGCGGGCCCTCCCTCGTAGACGCCCCAGTCGAGGTCGTTGTCGGGGAGCAGGACCGGCAGCAGGACGCGCACGCCCCGGGCGCGCAGAGCGTCGAGGAGCGCGAGCGTGCCCGGTTCACTCCCCACGGCGACGTACGCCGCGACCGTGCGCGCGTGCGCCAGCTCGGGCAGACCGAGGGCCCGTTCCGCAAGGGCGCCCGTCGTGTTCCGGACGTCATCCGCCGTCAACCCGTTCCTCACCAGGAGGAGCTCTCGTCGCAACATTCGCTTGGAAAGCTCCGGTTCAGGTCCCATCCGGCTCACAGGTCGCTCCAGTATTGTTCGTAATCGGCTTATATGAGAACGAATTCATCGGAGCCACAGATTCCCCACAAAGGCACCGGATATGGTTCCGCCCATGAGTGAGGCGAACCCCAGGATCAGCAAGGCTGTCATCCCCGCCGCGGGTCTGGGAACCCGGTTCCTGCCGGCCACCAAGGCGACTCCCAAGGAGATGCTGCCGGTGGTCGACAAGCCGGCGATCCAGTACGTGGTGGAGGAGGCCGCGTCGGCGGGTCTCGACGACGTACTGATGATCACCGGCCGGAACAAGCGCCCCCTTGAGGACCACTTCGACCGCAACTACGAGCTGGAGTCGGCCCTCCAGAAGAAGGGCGACGCCCACCGGCTCGCCAAGGTCCAGGAGTCCAGCGACCTCGCGACCATGCACTACGTCCGCCAGGGCGACCCCAGGGGCCTCGGCCACGCCGTCCTGTGCGCCGCGCCCCACGTCGGCGACGAACCCTTCGCGGTCCTCCTCGGCGACGACCTGATCGACCCCCGCGACCCGCTCCTGAAGCGCATGGTCCAGGTCCAGGAGGAGCACGGCGGCAGCGTCATCGCGCTCATGGAGGTCGCGCCGGAACAGATCCACCTCTACGGCTGCGCCGCCGTCGAGGCCACGGTCGACGGAGACGTCGTCAAGGTCACGGGCATGGTCGAGAAGCCGGAGGCCGCCGACGCCCCGTCCAACTACGCGATCATCGGCCGGTACGTCCTGGCCCCGCAGATCTTCGAGGTGCTGAGCCGCACCGAGCCGGGCCGCGGCGGCGAGATCCAGCTCACCGACGCCCTCCAGCAGCTCGCCGCGGACGAGAAGGTCGGCGGCCCCGTGCACGGCGTCGTCTTCAAGGGCCGCCGCTATGACACCGGTGACCGTGGCGACTACCTGCGTGCCATTGTCAGACTCGCATGCGAACGTGAGGACCTGGGCCCGGACTTCCGGACCTGGCTTCGCAGTTACGTAGCCGAGGAGATGGAGCCACAGTGAGCACCGCCGCGACCCGCACCACCGACCCGGACCACCTCTGGTCGGTGACCGAGCACCTGGAGGACATCCTCGCCACCGTCCGCCCCCTGGAACCCATCGAGCTGCAACTCCTCGACGCCCAGGGCTGCGTGCTGGTCGACGACGTCACGGTGCCGATCTCCCTGCCGCCGTTCGACAACAGCTCGATGGACGGGTACGCGGTACGGGTCGCGGACATCGCGGGCGCGAGCGAGGAGTTCCCGGCCGTGCTCACGGTGATCGGGGACGTCGCGGCGGGCCAGGCCGAACAGCCGCACGTGGGGCCCGGCGAGGCCGCCCGCATCATGACCGGCGCGCCGCTGCCGCCCGGCGCGGAGGCCGTCGTCCCGGTGGAGTGGACCGACGGCGGCCTCGGCGAGGGACCCGTCTCCGGGATGCGCGCCCGCAGCGCGAACCCCGAGGGCGCCACCGGCCAGGTCGCCGTGCACCGCCCCGCCGAGGCCCGCGCGCACGTACGCGCGCAGGGCAGCGACGTGAAGGCCGGTGAACGCGCCCTGGCCGCGGGGACGATCCTCGGCCCGCCGCAGCTCGGCCTGCTGGCCGCCATCGGGTACGCCTCGGTCTGCGTCCACCCCCGCCCGCGCGTGGTCGTGCTCTCCACCGGCAGCGAACTGGTCCCCCCGGGCGAGACCCCCGCCACCGGCCAGATCCACGACTCCAACAGCTTCGCCCTCACCGCCGCCGCCCGGGACGCGGGCGCGATCGCCTACCGCGTCGGAGCCGTCGCCGACGACGCCGAGACCCTCCGCACCACCATCGAGGACCAGCTCGTCCGCGCCGACCTGGTCGTCACCACCGGCGGGGTCAGCGTGGGCGCGTACGACGTCGTCAAGGAAGCCCTGGAGTCCGTCGGCGACGAGGACGAGGACGGCGCCGGCATCGACTTCCGCAAGCTCGCCATGCAGCCTGGCAAACCCCAGGGCTTCGGCACCATCGGCCCCGACCACACCCCGCTGCTCGCGCTGCCCGGCAACCCGGTGTCGTCCTACGTCTCCTTCGAGATCTTCGTCCGGCCCGCCATCCGCACCCTGATGGGCCTGCCCGACGTCCACCGGCCGACGACCACGGCCAGCCTCCGCGCTCCCAAGGCGCTGACCTCGCCCGCGGGTCGCCGCCAGTATCTGCGCGGGACGTACGCCGACGGCGAGGTCACGCCCGTCGGCGGCGCCGGATCGCACCTCGTGGCGGCCCTCGCGCACGCCGACGCGCTGATCGTGATCCCCGAGGGCACCGAGTCGGTCGAGCCCGCCGCGGAGGTCGAGGTCGTCCTGCTCGGCTGAACCCTCGGGGGTGGCGTACCGTGTCGCGCACAACCGACCGCGCGCCGCACCGCGACGGGCCCCGACCGGGAGCGTCACACCACCATGAGTACGCCGCACGACCGACTGACCCACATCGACGAGGCGGGCGCAGCCCGCATGGTCGACGTCTCCGGGAAGGACGTGACCGCGCGCACCGCCCGCGCCAGCGGCCGGGTCCTGGTCTCGCCGACGGTGGTCGAACTGCTGCGCGGCGAGGGGGTGCCCAAGGGAGACGCCCTCGCCACCGCGCGCATCGCCGGGATCATGGGCGCCAAACGCACCCCCGACCTCATCCCGCTCTGCCACCCGCTCGCGGTCTCGGGCGTCAAGGTGGACCTGTCGGTCGCGGACGACGCCGTGGAGATCCACGCCACCGTGAAGACCACCGACCGCACGGGCGTCGAGATGGAGGCCCTCACCGCGGTCTCCGTCGCCGCCCTCACCGTGATCGACATGGTCAAGGCGGTCGACAAGGGCGCGGTCATCACGGACGTCCGCGTCGAGGAGAAGACGGGCGGCAAGTCGGGCGACTGGAACCGGACATGACGCCGCCCGCCGAGGACACCGGGAGAGCGCCCCACCGCGCGCTGGTCGTGACCGCCTCCAACCGGGCCGCGGCCGGCGTCTACGAGGACCGGGGCGGACCCCTGATCGCCGAGGGGCTCCGGACGTTCGGGTTCGCCGTGGACGGGCCCCGGGTCGTGCCCGACGGCGACCCCGTGGAGGCCGCGCTGCGGGCCGGAGTCGCCGCCGGGTACGACGTGATCGTGACGACCGGCGGCACCGGGATCTCACCCACCGACCGCACCCCCGAGGCCACCCGCGCGGTCCTCGACCACGAGGTGCCCGGCATCCCCGAGGCCATCAGGGCGTACGGCCGGGACAAGGTGCCGACGGCGGCACTCTCCCGGGGCCTCGCCGGAGTCGCGGGCCGGACCCTGATCGTCAACCTGCCGGGCTCCACCGGCGGCGTCCGGGACGGCCTGGCCGTACTGGAACCCCTGCTCACCCACGCCGTCGACCAGCTCCGCGGCGGGGACCACCCGGCATCCGGCCACGGGGGTGCGAGCTGAACACTCCATCCTGGCCCGTGGCGCTGGTCGACGGCGAAGTCGTCCTGCGGCCCATAAAGATGCGTGACCAGCGGGCCTGGCGCGAGGTGAACCGGCGCAACCGGGACTGGCTGCGGCCCTGGGAAGCGACCATCCCGCCGCCCACGCCCAGCGGACCCATCGCCCACCGGCCGACCTACCGTCAGATGGTCCGCCATCTGCGGTCGGAGGCCAACGCGGGCCGCATGCTGCCGTTCGTGATCGAGTACCAGGGGCGGCTGGTGGGCCAGTTGACGGTCGCCGGGATCACCTGGGGGTCCATGTGCTCCGGCCACGTCGGCTACTGGGTGGACGAGTCGGTGGCCGGGCGCGGGGTGATGCCGACGGCGGTGGCACTCGTCGTGGACCACTGCTTCCGGACCGTCGGACTGCACCGCATCGAGGTCTGCATTCGCCCCGAGAATCGGCCCAGCCGTCGTGTGGTGGAGAAACTCGGATTCCGTGAGGAAGGTCTTCGTCCACGATATCTTCACATCGACGGGGCCTGGCGCGACCATCTCGTCTTCGCGCTCACCGCGGAGGAGGTCCCCGAGGGACTGCTCGGGCGCTGGCAGCGCGAACGGGCGCGGAACGCACGGAACGCCGGTTCCGACGCCGGTACGACCGGGCCGCCCCCATAGCCGCCCGCCGCCCCTCATAAATGAAATACGTGTTCGAAAAAATGCCCCGGCCGGTGAACACGCGCCGATCGGACAGCGATCCGGCTTGAACGGGTCGGCGCGTTCTCGGGGCGCTCTCGGTGCGTTCTGAGCACGTTCTGGGCACGTTAATTTCGCGCTCTCGGTAGCCCGCTGATCGGATCGGTCACAAAAAAAGCTCGAAATATCAGCCGGATCGTGCGACACACCGGCTCAATTGGCGGATGGCCTCACGCAAACCCCTCTACCGTGTGAGTCGTGAGCAGCAGCGGCCTCATCTACGCAGTCATCGTCGGGGCCTGGGCCGCCTACTTGGTGCCGATGTGGCTCCGTAGGCAGGACGAGCTGAACGAAGCCCGTCCGACGGAACGCTTCAGCACCGCCATCCGGCTGCTTTCCGGCCGGGCGGGGATGGAGCGCCGATACGCCAAGGACCTGCGGGCGCGCTCCACCGAAGAGGGGGAGCCCAGCGCCCGACCGGACGGCGTCACCGACTCGGTGGACGTCCGGGCCTTCGCCATGCCCCCGCACCGGGAGCACACGAAGGCCCAACTGCCGGTGGAGCGGGGTGAACCGGAGCCGCAGGGGCAGCAGCCGGGGAAACCCGCGGCGCAGGCGACCGCACCGGCACCGTCGAAGCCGCTGCCCCAGCAGGGCGGGGCACCGCAGACCAAGCAGCCGGGCACACCGTCCGGGAAGCAGGGGACCGCCCACCCGTCGGGCGCGGCCCGCCCGTCCGCACCCGCGCGCACGAAGCGCCCGGACAAGCAGACGGCGGGCGCACGCCGGGACACCTCGGCGGAGGCCAAAGCGCGCGCCCAGCGCTCGAAGGTACTCGCGCGCCGACGGCGTACGACGGTGATGCTCTTCCTCGCCTTCACCCTCGGCGCGGTCGTCGCGGCGGTCGGCGGACTCGCCTTCCTGTGGGCGCCGGCCGTCCCCGCGGTACTGCTGAGCGTGTACATCGCGCATCTGCGCCGCCAGGAGCTGAAGCGGTTCGCGTACACCATGGACCGGCGGCAGGCGGAGGTCGCGGCCCAGCGGCTGCGGGAGCGGCAGCCCCAGCGGCGGCGCCCCGCACCGGACCCGGTGGACACCGACGAACCGGAGGACGGACCCGAGAGCGAGGAGAACCGGGCCGAGCTGACCGCGCTCGCGGCCGACCGCCGCGCGCTCGTCGAACAGACCGACCACGCCGAATGGGTCGACCAGCAGCGGGAGCGCCAGCGGCGGCCCGGCCAGGGCGACAGCTGGGACCCGGTCCCCGTACCGCTCCCCACCTACGTCACCGCCCCGGTCGCCCCCCGCGCCACCTCCGGCGTGGACCTCGGCGCCCCGGACGCCTGGAGCTCCGCACGCTCCAGCGCGGCCGACCCGCACGGCACCCCGGGCGCCCCGTCCCACCCCGCGCCCGCCACCGGGCGCGAGACGGAGGGGGAGCGGGGCACGGAGAAGGGGGCGGCGGACGCCGGCGCGGGCGAGGCGGACGCTTCCGACGACGGCCGCTGCGACGCCCGCCGGGCCGCGTCCGCGCGCCGCTCCCGCGAGCGGGGGCGTACGCCGCTCTTCGACCAGTACGAGGACGGCGACCGCCCCCGGGCGGCCAACGAGTGATCTCAGCCCGGGAACTCCCCCTGGCGCTGACCAGCCAGGAGCCCGCCGCGGACGGTCGGGCGGCGCCCCGGATACGGATTTCCGGGCACGGCGATCGGGGTGCTAGAGTTTCACTCGTTGCAAGGGCCTGTGGCGCAGTCTGGTAGCGCACCTCGTTCGCATCGAGGGGGTCTGGGGTTCAAATCCCCACAGGTCCACGCAGCTCAGAGCCTCCAGTGGTGATCACCACTGGAGGCTCTGACGTGTTGTCAGGACGATGTTCCGTCAGCGCCCGCGCTCGGCGCCTGCGCCGGTTCCGTGATCGCGTCGAAGTACGGCCAGCCGTCCACCACGACCTCCTGGGCGGACGGGTCGAGGTCCAGGTTCAGGGCGGCGGCGTCCAGGAGGCGGCGGACCGTACCGGGCTCGTAGAGGTTCAGGTAGGTCCGGTTCGAGAGGCGGTACAGGTCGCCGGCGTCGAAGTAGCAGTTCGACACGTAGCGGCCCTCGGACGGGCTGAAGAGCAGGACCAGGCGACGGCGCCGCGCGCCCTGCGGGTAGAGGGACAGCTTGAGCCGGCAGTGGTCGTGGGCCCCGCGATGGGGGAACTGCCGGACGGTCCAGTGCCATGTGGTGTCGCCCACGACGAGACGGCGCAGACGGGTGTTCTTCTTCACGGGCACACGGTAGGGGCCCGACACCGCGACGGGCGCCGGGATTTACGGGCGGCCCGGGGTCAGTCCTGCAGGTCCTTCGCGAAGCACAGGCTCAGCTCGTGGAAGCGGTAGTAGCCGAACTTCCCGCAGGGCTCGTAACCGCTGGAGGTGTAGAGCGAGACGGCCTCGGGCTGCTTGGTGCCGGTCTCCAGGACCATGCGGGCGCGGCCGGCGGCGCGGGCGTCGGACTCCAGCGCGGCGAGTATGCGGCGGGCCAGGCCCAGGCCCCGTGCCTCGGGGGTGACGTACATCCGCTTGATCTCGGCGTCGCCGTCCCGGTTGCCCTCGTCGTTGGCGTCCTGGCCGCGCCAGCCGCCCGTGGCCAAGGCTCTGCCGTGCTCGTCGTAGGCGATCAGGTACAGGCCCCGCGGTGGCAGGAAGTGTGCCGGGTCCATGTGGGTGGCGTCGCCGTCGTCGCCGTAGCGGACGCTGTATTCGGCCTGGACCTCGTCGTTCAGCTTGACGGCGTCGGGGTGGTCGAAGGGCACGGGGCGGATAATCATGCCTTGCATCGTACATCTATGCATGATGCTCCCTGCGGGGACGTGAGACGCGAACGCGCCCCGGCGGCGCCCCGGAGCGCGGCCGTCCGGCGCGACCTTCCTCGCCTCCGGCCCCGTCCACGGTACGGGTATCGTGCCCGCGTGCTGACTGTGACCTCTGTGAACGTGAACGGGCTGCGGGCCGCCGCGAAGAAGGGCTTCGTGGAATGGCTCGCCGGAACCTCGGCGGACGTGGTGTGCCTCCAGGAGGTGCGGGCCGAGCCGGAGCAACTCCCCGAGGGGGTACGGCAGCCCGAGGGCTGGCACGTCGTGCACGCCCCGGCCGCCGCCAAGGGGCGCGCGGGTGTCTCGCTCTACAGCCGGCGCGAGCCCGACCGCGTCCGGATCGGCTTCGGGTCGGCCGAGTTCGACGGGAGCGGACGGTACGTCGAGGCCGACCTGCCCGGCGTCACCGTGGCCAGCCTCTACCTCCCCTCCGGTGAGGTCGGGACCGAGCGGCAGGACGAGAAGGTCCGGTTCATGGGCGAGTTCCTGCCCTATCTCAAGGACCTGCGGGAGCGGGCCGCCGCCGACGGGCGCGAGGTCGTCGTCTGCGGCGACTGGAACATCGCCCACCAGCAGGCCGACCTGAAGAACTGGCGGGCGAACCAGAAGAACTCCGGGTTCCTGCCGGAGGAGCGGGAGTGGCTGGGGCGGGTCCTCGACGAGGGCGATGGGGGCTATGTCGACGTTGTGCGGGCGCTGCATCCCGAAGTCGAGGGGCCGTACTCGTGGTGGTCGTACCGAGGGCGGGCCTTCGAGCGGGATACGGGTTGGAGGATCGACCTTGCCGTCGCGACCCCGGGGCTTGCGAGCAAGGCAGTGAAGGCGTTCGTGGAGCGGGCCGCGAGTCACGACGAGCGGTGGTCGGACCATGCTCCGGTGACGGTCGTCCTCGGCATGTGACACGGAGCGTGGGGCGGGCCGGCGTGGGCACGCCCCCACACGTGTCGCAGGGCGGATCAGGGACGCGTCCTGACCGTGAAGGTCAAGCGGGAGGTGTCAGGCCCGGCCAGCCGCTCGGGCCCGCCGCCCGACTGTCCCTTGGCGACGGTGACGCGAACTGCGTCGCTCAGGAGTCGCTCGCGTGTCACCTCGCCATCCACGGCGAACGCCTCGCGATAGCGGCTGACGGTGTACTCATCGAGCCAGCTGGCACGCATGGCTGCGGGCGCGGGACACGTCGTGCCGCGAGCACTGGCGCGGCAGACGTAGTCGCCGTAGTCGTAGGCCTTCCGTGTGGCGAAGTACATGCGGCCACCACACCCGGCACAGTGTGCGACCCCGATGAGCAGCGACGTCTCCCGACGTTTGGCGCGAGTGCCGTTCGAGCGGGCGTTGAGGACATCCTGGAGGGCCTGGAACTCCTCTTCGGTGAGCACCGGAGGGCCGATCAGCACGGGTGCGCCGTTGGTGTCACGGACCGTCTGGCCCTTGTGCACTCGGTGGCCCATCAGTGCCGGGGTACGGAGGATTTTGCACAGACTGCCGACTGTCCAGCGGAATCGGTCGAAGTCGCGTCCGTGACGTCGGCCACCCGTAGGGCGTCCCTGAAGTTGGGCATGACGGTCGCGTGGCACCAGAACGCCCGCAGTTTCGAGTTTGTGGGCGATAGCCACCAGGGACAGTCCTGAGTGGACGTCGTCCACGATCGCGCACACGACGGGGATGGTCTCCGGGTCGGGAGCCAGACACCACCCGACGCCCGACGGATGGGGCGCCTTCCGGTACCCGAACGGCACAAGGCCGCCGCCGTATCGGCCCTTTGCGCGCAGCGCTTCGTGAGCGCCCGTCAGTCGGGCGGAAAGGGCGCGAGCCTCCTGCTCTGCGGCGTAGGCCAGGTTCATGCAGTGGCGAATGGCGTCGCCGTCTGCCTGTGGCGTCACCACGAGGGGCTGACGCTCTTCAGGCATTCCGAAGACGAGAGTGGTCGCATGCTGCTGACCCCATTCGATCAACTCTGACATGTGGGCGACGGAGCGCACCGCGCGGTCCACGTGTGACCACACGATGACTTCGTATTCGTCCGGGCGTCGCAGCCAAGGCGACAGCGCAGGCCGCTCGAACGGGGACATCTTGCGTGCGGAGACGCCGAGGTCAGTGGCTTCGGCGATCAAGGTGCAGCCCAGTTGCTCGGCGCGCAGTTGGATGCAGGCGCGCTGCCTGTCCGGCGAGGTGGTCACTCCAGTCAGGTTGCTGAGACGCACGGCTCCAAGAGCTCGTGGGTGTTCGGTGGGGCTAGGCTGGGGCATGTCGGCGCTCCGTGAAGTGTCGGCCACACCCCGGGGCTGGTCGCACAGCCGCCGGGGCCTTTGCGATCTCACTCTCGGATGCCGAATTCCAATCCTTGCGCGGTTGGGTCGAAATACCCCTGAAAGGGTGAATGTTCCTGCTGGGCAACGCATGGGGACGTGCAGGTGCTTATGGCCCCCGCGGCCTCCTACGGCTGCCCTCGCAGCCGCCGGTCCAGCGCCAGTGACAGCTCCGCCTCCATTGCGCTCTTCGCCAGTGGGCGCAGGCGGTGGAGGTCTTCGGGGGTGTGGTCGGGCTGGGTGCCGAGGAGGTCGGTGAAGAGGGTGGCGAGGGCCTCGGCGTGTTCGCGGACGCGGCGGCCGACGGTGAGGACGTCGGCCAGCGGGACGCCCTCGCGGACCAGGGCGGCCGTGACGTCCAGCAGGCGGCGGCTGATGTGCACGATCTCGCCGCCGTCGGTGGCGAGATAGCCGAGGTCCAGGGCGGTGGCGAGGTTCTCCGGGGTCGCCTGGTCGCCGAAGTGGTCGGCGAGTTCCTCAGGGGAGAGGCGGACCGGGACCTCCTCGGTGGGGTCCCCGAGGCCCAGCAGTTCGCCCACGTCGCGGCCCTGGTCGAACGCCTCGGCCAGCTCGGCTATGCCGCTGAGCGTGTGGCCCCGCTCCAGCAGGGCCGAGATGGTGCGCAGCCGTGCCAGGTGCGTGTCGTCGTACCAGGCGATGCGGCCCTCGCGGCGGGGCGGCGGGATCAGTCTGCGCTCCCGGTAGAAGCGCAGGGTGCGTACGGTGATGCCGGCCTCCCTGGCCAGCTCCTCCATGCGGTACTCGTGTCGCTCGCCGTCTTCTGCCACTCGCGCAGCCTATGTCGTACCGCTGGTAACTCCAGAGGTCCGGACCCCTACCCATCGGTACGGTCCTGCCCTACGCTCCCACTGCGCCAGTGATTACTGGCGCGGACATGAGGTGCGAACGCGGTGTGCGCACGCGATGAGGCGTGGAGGTACCGGATGGCCGGGCAGGAACAGGGCGGGCGGGAACGGGTGCCGCATGTGCGGGTGGCGGTGGTCGGGTCCGGGTTCGGCGGGCTCGGCGCGGCCGTGCGGCTGCGGCGCGAGGGGATCACCGACTTCGTCGTCCTGGAGCGGGCCGGTTCCGTGGGCGGTACCTGGCGGGACAACGACTACCCGGGGTGCGCCTGTGACGTGCCCTCGCACCTGTACTCGTTCTCCTTCGCGCCGAACCACGCCTGGCCGCGTGCCTTCTCCGGGCAGGAGCACATCCGGGCCTATCTGGAACACGTGACGGACGTCTTCGGGCTGCGCCCGCACATCCGCTTCGACTCCGAGGTGCTGCGGATGGCCTGGGACGGGGAGCGGCTGTGCTGGGACATCGAGACCAGTGGCGGGCGGCTCTCCGCCGACCTCGTCGTCTCCGCCACCGGCCCGTTGTCCGATCCGAGGATCCCCACCGAGGCCGAGCTGCCGGGCCTCGGCTCCTTCCCCGGCAAGGTCTTCCACTCCGCCCGCTGGGACCACGGCTACGACCTGCGCGGCAAGCGGGTCGCGATGATCGGCACGGGCGCCTCCGCGGCCCAGATCGTGCCGGCGATCGCGCCCGAGGTCGGCCGGCTGACGCTCTTCCAGCGGACCCCGCCGTGGGTGATGCCGCGGGTCGACCGGAGCATCGGCCCCGTCGAGCAGTGGCTGCACCGGCAGCTGCCCTTCACCGCGCAGGCGCGGCGCGGAGTGCTGTGGGGCGTCCGGGAGATGCAGGTGCAGGCCTTCACCAAACGCCCCAGGACGCTGGGCCTGGTGGAGCGGGTGGCGAAGCGGAACCTGGCCCGCGCGGTGCGGGACCCGGAGCTGCGCGCCCGGCTCACGCCCGACTACCGCATCGGCTGCAAGCGCATCCTGCTCTCGAACACCTACTATCCGGCGCTCACCCGGCCGAACGTCGACGTCATCGCGTCCGGGCTGGCCAAGGTCGACGGCTCCACGCTCGTCGCCGCCGACGGGTCCGCCGCCGAGGTCGACGCGATCGTCTTCGGCACCGGGTTCCACGTCACCGACATGCCGATCGCCGACCGGGTGGTGGGCGCGGACGGCCGGACCCTCGCCGAGGCGTGGGCGGACGGCGGGATGCGGTCCCTGCGCGGGGCGTCGGCCGCCGGGTTCCCCAACTGGATGACGATCATCGGGCCCAACACGGGCCTCGGGAACTCCAGCATGATCCTGATGATCGAGTCCCAGCTGAACTACCTGGCCGACTACGTACGGCAGTTGGACGTGCTGGGCGGCCGGGTCGCCCTGGACGCCCGGCCCGCCGCCGTGGCGGCCTGGAACCAGCGGCTCCAGCAGCGCATGGAGCGCACGGTCTGGAACACGGGCGGCTGCACCAGCTGGTACCTCGACGCCGACGGCCGCAACACGACCGTCTGGCCGGGCACGACGAGCGAGTTCCGCAGCGCGACCCGGCGCGTCGACCTGAGCGAGTACACGGTGCTGCGGGCGGCCAGGACGGGTACGGGGAACGACGAGACGCCCGGCGCCTCCGCGACGGGCGGCACGGCGAAGGTGGAGGCCGGAGCGTGACCCGACTGACCCATGTGAAGCACGGGCCCTACGCCCCGCCCGTCGCCGTCCGGGAGTTGACGGCCGTGTCCGCCGACGGGACGCGGCTGCACGTCGAGACGCACGGTCCGCAGGACGCTCCCGCGGTGGTCCTCGTGCACGGCTGGACCTGCTCGACGGCCTACTGGGCGGCGCAGGTGCGGGAACTCGCCGCCGACCACCGGGTCGTCCTCTACGACCAGCGCGGCCACGGCCGCAGCACCGCCTCCGCCGCGTGCCACGCGGACGCCCTCGCCGACGATCTGGAGGCCGTGCTCGCGGCGACGCTCGCGCCGGGCGAGAAGGCGGTGCTGGCCGGGCACTCCATGGGCGGGATGACGCTGATGGCGGCCGCCGGGCGGCCGGGCTTCCGGGAGCACGCGGCGGCGGTCCTGCTGTGCAGCACGGGCAGTTCACGGCTGGTCGACGAGTCGCTGGTCGTGCCGATGCGGCCGGGCCGGGTACGCACCTGGCTCACGCGGCAGGTCCTCGGCTCCCGGGCCCCGCTCGGGCCGGTCACACCGGTCGCCCGGCGCATCCTCAAGTACGCGACCATGGGGCCCGGCGCGTCGCCGGTGATGGTCGAGGCGTGCGCGCGGATCGTGCACGCGTGCCCGGCACGGGTGCGGCACGCCTGGTCGCACGTCCTCGCCGCCCTCGACCTCGACCACGGGGTGCGGGAGTTGACGGTGCCGACGGCCGTCGTCGTGGGCACGGCGGACCGGATGACCCCGCCCGTGCACGCGCGGGCGCTGGCCGCCGCGCTGCCCGACTGTGTGGGCGTGAGCGAGCTGACCGGGGTCGGACACATGGCGCCGGTGGAGGCGCCGGAAGCGGTCACCGCCCGGATACGCGGGCTGGCGGCGGCACATGTACGGGTGGAGCGGGACGAGTTGGAGGAGGCGGGCGCATGAGCAACGGCAGCACCCTGGAGGGGCGGGTCGCGGTCGTCACCGGGGCCGCGCGGGGCGTCGGGGAACTCCTCGCGCGCAAGCTCTCGGTGCGGGGGGTGAAGGTCGCGCTCGTCGGCCTCGAACCGGACGAGCTGAAGCGGGTGTCGGAGCGGGTGTACGGAGACTGTGCGTACTGGCACGCCGATGTCACCGACCACGAGGCCATGACGCGGGTCGCGGCCGAGGTGAAGGAGCGGTTCGGGCGGGTCGACATCGTCGTCGCCAACGCGGGCGTCGCCACGGGCGGGCCGTTCGTGGACTCCGACCCCGACTCCTGGCGGCGGGTCATCGAGGTCAACCTCGTCGGATCGGCCGTCACCGGGCGGGCGTTCCTGCCGGCGCTGATCGAGAGCCGGGGGTATCTGCTGCAGATCGCCTCCCTCGCGGCGATCACCCCGGCACCGATGATGACGGCGTACTGCGCGTCCAAGTCGGGTGTGGAGGCGTACGCGCACTGTCTGCGGGCCGAGGTCGCGCACCGGGGAGTCGGGGTCGGGGTCGGGTATCTGTCCTGGACCGACACGGACATGGTGCGCGGGGCCGACAAGGAGGAGGGGATGCGGGAGTTGCGGGAGCGGCTGCCGTGGCCGGCCGGGAAGACGTATCCGCTGGGGCCCGCGGTGGACCGGCTGGTCGCCGGGATCGAGCGGCGGTCCAGTCATGTGTACGGGCAGTGGTGGCTGCGCGGGATGCAGGGCGTGCGCGGGTATCTCCCGGGTCTCATCGGGACGTTCGCGCCGCGCGAGGTGCGGCGGATGGAGCCGCGGCTGCGCGGGGTGGCCAAGGGGCTGGTGGGGGCCGGTGGGGCCGCGGACGAGCGGACCCGGGGGGTCGAGGCGCCGGAGCCCCGATAGCGGTGCGTCACCGTACGTCACTGATCGAAATGCGTCGTATGTCCGCCCGTGTTTGTCTGGTCGAGGCCCGATCCCCTCACCCACAACGGGAGTGAATCCACATGGGCATGAAGGACCAGTTCCAGGACAAGGCTGAGCAGCTGAAGCGTAAGGCCGGGCAGTCGCCGCAGGAGCGGCAGCAGGCTCAGCGGCCTGGTGAGCGTGAGCGTGAGCAGCCCGGGCGCGAGCCCGGCCGTGAGCACGGGCAGCCGCAGCGCGAGCACCGGCCGCAGCGTGAGCACGGGCAGCCGGAGCGTGGCGCGCGGCGGCGGGACGAGGAGTCCGAGCGGCTGATGCGGGACGACGAGGACCGGTTCCGGCAGGACGTGTAGTGCCGGACGTGTAGTGCCGGACCCGCTCCGGACACGCTGAACGTGGGGCGCCCTCCTTCCGGGAGGGCGCCCTGCGTCGTCGTGCGTCCCGCGTCGGCCGCGCGTCGGCCGGTCAGGGGCGTCCCGGCAGCGGGGGCCGGCTCCTGTCGGGGACGCCGGTGTGGTCCGGCGGGTTCGCCGGGGGGTGGGTCTTGAGGAGGTCCAGGGCCAGGGTCACCGCCGCCTCCAGCTGGGTGTTGCGGCCCTCGGCCCAGTCCAGGGGGGTGCGCAGGGTCTCCAGGTCCGGGGTGACGCCCCGGTTCTCGACGGTCCAGCCGTACGCGTCGAACCAGGCGGCGTTCATGGGGACGGTGATGACCGAGCCGTCGCCGAGCTGGTGGCGGCCGGTCATGCCGACGACGCCGCCCCAGGTGCGCTGGCCGACGACGGGGCCGAGGGCGAGGAGTCTGAACGCCGCCGCGATCATGTCGCCGTCGGACGAGGTCGCCTCGTCGGTCAGTGCCACCACCGGGCCGCGCGGGGCGCTCGACGCGTACGACACCGGCTGGGCGTCCCGGGTCAGGTCCCAGCCGAGGATCGTGCGGGACAGTTTCTCCACCACCAGCTCGCTGATGTGGCCGCCCGCGTTGCCGCGCACGTCCACGATCAGGGCGGGCCGGGAGACCTCCATGCGCAGGTCGCGGTTGAACTGGGCCCAGCCCGAGCCGCCCATGTCCGGGATGTGCAGATAGCCGCAGTGGCCACCGCTCAACTCCCGTACGACCGCGCGGCGTTTGGCCACCCAGTCCTGGTAGCGCAGGGGGCGTTCGTCGATCAGCGGGACCACGGCGACACGGCGGGAGCGGCCCTCGCCCGCGGCATCCAAGGGGCCCGAAGGGCCTTCCTCGGCAGGGCGGGCGACGGGTTGGGCGAAGGTGAGTTCGACGGTGGTGCCGCCCGCGCCCGCGAGCAGGGGGTACGGCCCGGTCGCCGGGTCCACCGGGCGGCCGTCGACGTGGGTCAGCGCGTCACCTTCCCTGATGCCGGTGCCGGCCAGCGGGGAGCGGGCCTTGGAGTCGGAGGAGTCGCCGGGCAGGATGCGGCGGACCGTCCAGTGGTCGTCCCGGCGGACGAGGTTGGCGCCGAGGAGGCCCTGGCGGCGCTGGTAGTGGGGCGGGCCCTCGTTGCGGCGGGCGGCGGAGACATAGGCGTGGGAGGTGCCGAGTTCGCCCAGGACCTCCCGCAGCAGGTCCGCGAACTCGTCGGGGGAGGCGACCCGTTCGACCAGCGGGCGGTACTGGTCGAGGATCGCGTCCCAGTCGATGCCGCTCATCCCGGGATCCCAGAAGTAGGCGCGGATCAGCCGGCCGGCCTCCGCGTACGACTGGCGCCACTCGGCGGCCGGGTCGACCTCGTGCAGGACGCGTCTCAGGTCGATCCAGACGGTCGAGTCGCTGTCGCCGGACTCGGTGGCGGGCACGGCCCGCAGGTCGCCCTCGTCCACGACGACCAGCCGCGCGCCGTTGCCGCTGACCGCGAACCAGTCGAGGTGCTCGACGAGTTCGGACTTCTTGGCCCGGCCGATGTCGAAGTGTTCGAGGGTCGGGCGGCCCGTCATGTCGTCCGGGTTGGCGAAGGTCTCGCCCAGGGCGCCCGAGATCGGCCAGCGCAGCCAGACGAGGCCGCCGCCGGAGACCGGGTACAGCGCCGAATACTTGGAGGCGGTGACGGGGAAGGGGGCGACCCGGCTCTCCAGACCCTCGGTCTCGACGGTGACCGTCCCGTCGGTGCTGTCGTCCTCGGTCGGGTCCATGCCGCCGGCGACCGGGCGGCCGTCGGGGTTCAGGGCGAAGGGGGACGGTGTGGCGGAGGAGAGCGGCAGCAGGTAGGGGCGGCAGCCGAGCGGGAAGGACAGGTCGCCGGTGTGGACGTCGTACACCGGGTCGAAGCCGCGCCAGGACAGGAAGGCGAGGTAGCGGCCGTCGCGGGTGAACACCGGGTTCTCGTCCTCGAAGCGGCCGCTCGTGACGTCGACGACGAGCCGGTCCTTGATCCGGGCCATCTTGATCTGCCGCAGTGAGCGGCCGATGCCCGGGTGGGACCAGGTCAGCCAGGCGCCGTCCGGGGAGAAGGCGAGGTCGCGGACGGGGCCGTTGAGGGAGGCGATGAGTTCGGTGACCTCGCCGTCCGACTCCTCCGTCGTGTCGAGGAGGAGGACCCGGCCGTCGTGCGCGGCGATGGCGAGACGCTCACCGCTCGGGTCCGCCACCAGCTCCAGGACCCGGCCCAGACCGCCGGAGACCAGGCGGCGGGGTGCGCGTTCGCCGGTGGCCCGGGGGAGGTGGGCGATCTCGACCGCGTCCTCGCCGTCCGCGTCCGTCACGTACGCCACCCGGCCCCCGGAGCCGAGCATCTCGGGCAGCCGGACGCGGACGCCGGGGGTGTCGGCGATGGTCCGGGCGGGGCCGTCGCGGTGGGTCAGCCAGTAGAGGCTGCCGCGTACGACGACCGCGCTCGCCCGGCCCGTCCCGTCGACGGAGAGGCCGTCCACGTGCTGCGCGGCCGGCACCTGGTAGGGCCGCCGCCCGGTGAGCGCCCCGCCGAGCGTCACGTCCAAACGCCGGGGACGGGCGTCCGGGGCGAGGTCGTCGACGATCCACAGCTCGCCCGCGCACTGGTACACCACCCGGGTGCCGTCGCTCGACGCGTGCCGGGCGTAGAAGGCGTCGTGGTCGGTGTGGCGGCGCAGGTCGGAGCCGTCGTACGCGCAGGAGTAGAGGTTGCCGACGCCCTCGTGGTCGGAGAGGAAGGCGATCCGGCCGCCGACGAACACGGGGGAGTGCAGGTGCCCTTCGAGTTCGGCCAGCAGCCGTTCGCCGTGCAGCCAGAGGCGGCCCGTGGCGCCGCCCCGGTAGCGCTTCCAGGAGGCCGGTTCGTGCGGGGGCGTGCCGGTGAGCAGCAGGGTGCGGCGCTCGCCGTCGATCTCGGCGGACTGGATGTCGGAGACCGGGCCCCAGGGCAGTTTGCGGCCGGGGTCGCCGTCGGTGCGGACCTTGTAGGCCCAGGTGAAGTACGAGAAGGGCTCGCCGTGGGAGGCGACGGCCAGGATGTCCGAGCGGCCGTGCCGGTTCGGGGGTGTCCAGCCGCGGACCTCGGTGTCGGGACTGCCCCAGTGGGTGAGCCGGCGGGCGGGGGCGCCACCGTCCACCGGGGTCAGATGGATCTCCGGGGTGATGCTCCGCCAGCTCGTGTACGCGATGTGCCGGCCGTCGGGCGAGAAACGCGGGCAGGCGACCTTCGTGCGGTCGACGGTCAGCCGCCAGGCGCGGTCCGAGCCGTCGAGGGGGGCCAGCCACAGGTCGTCCTCCGCCACGAAACAGAGGCGGTCGCCGCTGAGGTGGGGGTGGCGGAGGTAGCCGACGTCCGGGCCCGCCTGCCGTGCCTGCTCCCGACCCGTTGCCCGCTCAGGAGTGTGCTCGCGGTCCGGCCCTTGCTCATGGGTGTCGCTCACCTCCCCATGCTTCGCCGCGGGGGAGGCCGCGGCAACTTCACCCGCCGTGGCGCCGGCGACTTCACCGTGGTGACGTCGGCCGCTTCACCCGCCATGGCTCCCGAGGGCTTCACACCCGCCGTGGCTCCGACGATTTCACCGTCGGGACGCCGGCGACTTCACCCGCCGTGGCCCCGACGGCTTCGGCCGTGACCCAGCACACGAACGAAACGGTTTCGTTTTCTTCGTGGGCCGGGGTATCGTCTTAAGCGTACGAAACCGTTTCGTTCGGAAGCGGAGTTCTCGGCCCGTGCCCCGGTGGCACGGCCGGTAGCCTTGTCGTCCCGAACGTGAAGCCGGAGCAAGGGGAGTGGGATGACGGAGACCGCGACGGTGCGCCGCAGTCGGATCACGCCCGAACGCGAGGCCGAGCTGTACGCGGCCGTCCTCGACCTGCTCCGGGAGGTCGGCTACGACGCCCTCACCATGGACGCCGTGGCCGCCCGCACCCGGTCCAGCAAGGCCACCCTCTACCGCCAGTGGGGCGGCAAGGCCGAGCTGGTGGCGAAGGCGATGCGGGCCAACAAGCCCCGTCCGGACTTCGGCTCCGTCGACACCGGGTCCCTGCGGGGCGACATGCACGCGCTGATCATGAGTCAGGACGACTGCACCATCGAACAGAACTCCGCGCTCATGCGGGGGCTGGCCATGGCGATCCACGGGAATCCCGACCTCCTGAAGGCGTTCCGCGAGCTGATCATCGAGCCCGAGCTGCTGGAGATCCGCGGCATGCTGCAGCGTGCCGTCGACCGGGGTGAGATCCGCGAGGACAACCCGGCCGTCGACTACGTCCTGCACATGTTCGTCGGCGCCTTCGTCGCACGGGGCATGATCGACGAGCTGCCTCCGACCCAGGCCTTCATCGCTTCGTACATCGACGCCGTGGTCCTCCCCGCCCTCGGTGTGCCGACCGACTGACCCACCTGCGCGAGGCCGCGTGACACGCGGCTGAGCCCCACCTGACGCACCGCTCATGTCGTCGGGCCGATCACCCCTGCCTTCCCCCGCCCTGCCTTCCTCCCTCCCCGCGGCACGGGCTGATCCGTCCTGCCCTCCTGCACGTCCACGACCTGAACGGGAGTACCGCCCCGTGGCCACTTTCCTCTACCGACTCGGCCGGTTCGCCTTCCGGCGACGGCATGTCACCGTCCTGATCTGGGTGGCGCTGCTGACGCTCGCGGGCGTCGGCGCCGCCTCCGCGCCCGCCGCCGGCTCCACCTCCTTCTCCATCCCGGGCACCGAGGCCCAGAAGGCCTTCGACCTGCTGGAGCAGCGCTATCCCGGCATGAGCGCCGACGGCGCCACCGCCCGGGTCGTCTTCAAGGCGCCCGAGGGCGAGAAGATGACCGACGCCGCCAACAAGGCGGCCGTCGAGAAGACCGTCGCGGAACTGGGAGACGGCTCCGAAGTCGTCTCCGTCAGCGACCCGTTCACCACCCGCGCGGTCAGCGCGGACGGGACGATCGCCTACGCCTCGGTGACGTACGAGGTCCCGGCCATGGAGCTGAAGGACTCCTCCAAGGAGGCCCTGGAGACCACCGCGCACAAGGCGCAGGCCGCCGGGCTCACGGTCGAGATGGGCGGCGACGCCCTGCAGCCCGAGCCCGAGACGGCGGTCACCGGCGAGATCATCGGCCTCGCACTGGCCGCGGTCGTCCTCGTCATCACCCTGGGCTCGCTGGTCGCGGCCGGCCTGCCGCTGCTGACGGCGATCATCGGGGTCGGCATCGGCGTCTCCACCATCACCGCCCTCGCCAGCGCGCTCGACCTGGGCGACACCACCTCCACGCTCGCCCTGATGATCGGTCTCGCGGTCGGTATCGACTACGCGCTGTTCATCGTCTCCCGTTACCGGTCCGAGCTGGCCGAGGGCAGGGGCCGCGAGGAGGCGGTGGGCCGGGCCGTCGGCACCGCCGGCTCGGCGGTGGTCTTCGCGGGGCTCACGGTCGTGATCGCGCTGGCCGGTCTCGCGGTCGTCAACGTCCCGATGCTGACCAAGATGGGTCTCGCGGCGGCGGGCACGGTCGTCGTCGCCGTCCTCATCGCCCTCACCATGGTCCCGGCGCTGCTCGGCTACGCGGGCCGCAAGGTCCGGCCGGCCGGTGAGAAGGGCGGGCTGCTCGGACGCGGCAGGGCGAAGAAGTCCGCCGCGGGTTCCGCCGGGGTCGCCGGCGCGGAGGCCGCCGGAGGTTCCGTCGCGGCGAAGCCCGGCCTGGGCACCCGCTGGGCGAGCTTCGTCGTCCGTCGCCCGGTCGCCGTGCTGCTGCTCGGCGTGGTCGGCCTCGGAGCGGTCGCGGTGCCCGCCACCCAGCTGGAGCTGGGCCTTCCCGACGACGGTTCGCAGGCCACGTCCACCACGCAGCGCCGGGCGTACGACCTGCTCTCCGACGGCTTCGGGCCCGGCTTCAACGGCCCCCTGATGGTCGTCCTCGACGCCCAGGGCAGCGCGTCCCCGCAGCGGGCCGCCACCGCGGTGACGGACGAGATCAAGGGCCTCGACGATGTCGTGACGGTGACGCCCGCGACGTTCAACAAGGCCGGCGACACCGCGATGATCACGGTGATCCCGAAGTCCAAGCCGTCCTCGACACAGACCGAGGACCTGGTGCACGCCATCCGTGACGCGGGCGCCGGCGTGAGCGCGGACACGGACGCGAAGGTACTGGTCACCGGTGCCACCGCGATGAACATCGACTTCTCGCAGAAGCTCACCGACGCGCTGCTGCCGTATCTGGCGCTGGTCGTGGGCCTGGCGTTCCTCCTGCTGATCGTGATCTTCCGGTCGGTCCTGGTCCCGCTGAAGGCGGCCCTCGGCTTCCTGCTCAGCGTGCTGGCCGCGCTCGGCGCCGTGGTCGCGGTCTTCCAGTGGGGCTGGCTGGCGGGGCTGATCGGGGTCGAGGAGACCGGTCCGATCATGTCGATGATGCCGATCTTCATGGTGGGCGTGGTCTTCGGTCTCGCGATGGACTACGAGGTGTTCCTCGTGACCCGCATGCGCGAGGCGTACGTGCACGGCGAGAACGCGCACCAGGCCGTGGTGACCGGCTTCCGGTACAGCGCGCGGGTGGTCGCGGCCGCCGCGGCGATCATGATGGCCGTCTTCGCCGGCTTCATCGGCTCCGGCGAGTCGATGATCAAGATGATCGGCTTCGGCCTCGCCATCGCCGTCTTCTTCGATGCGTTCGTCGTCCGCATGGCCATCGTCCCGGCCGTCCTCGCCCTCCTGGGCGACCGGGCCTGGTGGCTGCCGAAGTGGCTCGACCGCGCGCTGCCGAACGTCGACGTCGAGGGCGAGGGCCTGCGGACGGTCGACACCTCCGGTGACGCGGCCGAGGACGACGAGGACAGGGAGCTGGTCCGCGCCTGACACGGGCGCCCGCACAGAACAGGACCGCCGGTGAGGCCCCGTGGAGACGGGCACCCTCACCGGCTTCCGTGCGAGGGGCGAAGATGACGGGCGACAGGAGAAGAGCCGAGAGAACCGACAGAGCCGACGCGGGTACCGGGACCGGGTGACTGGTGCGCGTGACGGGGCGGGGGGTGTGGGCATGCGTGACGGGGCTGAGGTGTCTGGTGTGCGTGACGGGGGAGGGGCGCCTGGAGAGCACGACGAGACCGTGGGGCCCGGCGGGCGCGACGGGGTCGAGGTGCTTGGCGTGCGCGGCGAGACCGTGGGGCCCGACGGGCGCGAGGAGGCCGTACGGGCGAGCGAGGCCGGCGAGGCCGACCGGGCCGGTGGCGCCGAGCAGGTCGGTGAGGTCGAGGCCGGTGAGGCCGGGCGGGTCGAGCACACGGGCGAGACCGACCAGGCGGGCGAGTTCGTCGCAGCCGACCGGGCCGACGGGACCGACCGGGACGGGCACGCAGGTCGGACCGGCCGAGCGGAACAGGCGGTGCGGGCCTGCGGGGCCGACCAGGTCGACGAGGGAGGCGTGCCCGGTGTGTCCGACCGGGGTGCGCAGGCTGGTGAGGCCGAACGGACCGAACAGGCCGAGCCGCGCATCGGTGAGATCGGCCGTGTCGATGGGGCAGGCGTGCCCGGTGCGTCCGACCGGGCCGCGCAGGCCGGTGAAGCCGAGCGGACCGGGCCGCGCATCGGTGAGATCGGCCGGGTCGACGGGGCAGGTGAGCCCGCCGGCCTCGACCGGGCCGGCGGGGCGGGGGCGGCAGGCCGGGCGGGCGCGGTCGGCCACATCGGCGGGGCTCGGGACGACCGGGTCGGGCCGCCCCTCCTGGGCGCCGAACGTGAGACCCTCCGCGCCTTTCTCGACTATCACCGCGCGACCCTCGCCATGAAGTGCGCGGGTCTCACCGACGAGGAGCTGCGCCGTCGGTCGATGCCCCCGTCGACGCTGTCGCTGCTGGGTCTCGTGCGGCACATGGCGGAGGTCGAACGGGCCTGGTTCCGCCGGGTGTTCGAGGATCATGACGCCCCCATGGTGTGGTCGAAGGAGATCGACTTCCAGGCGGCGTACGACGCGAGCGCCTCGACGCGGGCGGAGGCTTTCGGGGCCTGGGAGGCGGAGGTGGCGACCTCGCGGCGTATCGAACGGGAGGCGGAGTCCCTGGAGCTCACCGGTCGCCAGCCGCGCTGGAACGAGGACGTCTCCCTGCGGATGGTCATGATCCACGTCCTGCTGGAGTACGGCCGCCACAACGGCCACGCGGACTTCCTGCGGGAAGGGATCGACGGGACCGTGGGGGCGTGAGGGCCGAAGGGACCGCGGGCACCTCGGGGACCGCGAACAACCCCCCGCCGGCCCGCGCGGGACGGCTCCGGCGCCTGCGGCGGCACCTGCGGGCGGTGGACGGGCGGGGTGTGGCCCGGGTCGTCGTCGGCGTGGGGAACGTGCTGCTGTGCTGCGTCCTCCTCCTGGTCGCCGTCGGCGTGCTGTTCGTGGAGCCGGTCACCCGTGCCGAGGAGACCGCGGCCTGGCATCTCGCGGGCCGGATCTACGGCTGGTGGTTCCTGGGCGGGCTGGTCCTGCTCCCGGCGCTGGGGATGACGCGGACGCTGGCCGTCCACCTGGCCACGATGATCGCGGCCCCTGCCGTGCTGTTCACGCTCGTGGTGCTGGCGGCCGTACGGTGACCGCGGCGGCGCCCGACCGACAGGGCGCCCATGGCGGACTCCTGGGAAGCGCACAGCAAATCCTCATAGCATCACGCGCATTCCATGACGGGAACACTCGGAAGGCGTGGTTCGGCATCATGAGCACAGCACCCGGCGACAAGGGCGGCCACGGCCGAGGGCACCACCACGACGACGAGTTCGACAGAGGGCTCTCCCACGACCTCCCCGTGCTGGCCCGCCGCCGCATGATCGGACTGCTGGCCGGCGCGAGCATGGTCCCGTTGCTGGCGGCCTGTTCCACGGACGACTCCGGCTCCGGCTTTGGCTCCGCGTCGGACGCCTCCTCCTCCGGTACGTCCTCCTCCGGCACCTCCGGCTCGGACTGCGAGGTCATCCCCACCGAGACGGCCGGTCCGTACCCCGGTGACGGTTCGAACGGCCCGAACGTCCTCAAGGAGAGCGGTGTCGTCCGGCAGGACATCACCAAGAGCTTCGGCTCGGCGGACGGGGTCGCCGAAGGCATCCCCCTGACGATCACGCTGACCGTCGTCGACCGGTCCTCCGGCTGCGACACCCCGAAGAAGGGCGCGGCCGTCTACCTGTGGCAGTGCGACCGCGAGGGCCGGTACTCCCTCTACTCCGACGGCGTCACCGACGAGAACTACCTGCGCGGCGTCCAGGAGACCGACGACGAGGGCCGGCTCACCTTCACATCGGTCTTCCCCGGCTGCTACCCCGGCCGCTGGCCCCACCTCCACTTCGAGGTCTACGACAGCCTCGCCGACGCCACCGCGGCCGGGAACACCGCCGCCGTCTCGCAGCTCGCCTTCCCCAAGGACGTCTGCGAGACCGTGTACGCCACGGACGGCTACGGCGACAGCGTCCAGAACCTCGGCGAGCTCTCCCTGGAGTCCGACATGGTCTTCAGCGACGGCTACGACCAGCAGCTCGCCACCATGAAGGGCAGCACCGGCAAGGGGTACACGGCGACCCTCACCGTGCCGGTCTGACGCCCGGGGCCGCTCAGCCGGGGCCGAGGTGGGCCGTCTCCCCCCAGCGCGTCGGCCGCAGCCGTCCCCCGTCGCTCTCCCACTGCGAGACCGAGGCGTTGGGGACGGGCGGCAGCGCGCCGGGGGAGGCCGCGCCGAGGCCCGCGCAGACCAGACGGACGGCGACGGCGATCGCGTCATGGGCGACCAGCAGCACCCGCCGGCCCCCGGCGACCCGGTCCAGCTCGTCGACGAAGTCCCGCACGCGCAGCACCACATCGGTCAGCGCCTCCCCGCCCGGCGGACGGTAGTACCAGTCGCCGACCAGGGCGCGCCGGTCCGCCTCCTCGGGCGAACGGGCCCGTTGCGCGCCCGGCGGGTGCAACTCGAAGATCCCCGCCTCCCGGTCCCGCAGCCGTTCGTCGACGAGGAGCGGGGGCGGGACCACACCCGGATGCCCGGCGATCGACTCCCAGGTCTGCCGGGCCCGTACATACGGTGAGCAGACCACCAGGTCCGGCCCCGGCCCGCCGTCACCACCGCCTCTGCCCGCGGAGATCCCCGCCAGCCACCCGCCCAGTGCCTCGGCCTGCGCCCGGCCCGGCCCGGACAGCGGGACATCCGCGTCCCGTCCCGGCACCGGCACGGTCGACCCGGTCCGTTCGGCCTCGGCGTACGCCACGTTGGCGGTGCTCTGCCCGTGCCGGACCACCCACAGCGACGCGAGGGCGTACGGCGGCGCGAGCCCCTCCCCGGGGGCGGGCGCCCACTCCTGCCCGGACGCCCCGGTCAGTGCGCCACCGGCACGGCCGTGTAGGTGCGCCGCAGGAAGCGGATCAGCGCCTTCGTGTCGAACTGCATCACCGCCACCCCCTGCGCGGAGTGGAACTCCATGACCGCCTGGACGCGGCCGCAGGGCCAGATGCTCACGGGCCCGGAGGTGGTGGGAGTGCGCAGGCCGCGTTCGAGCAGCTCGCGGGGGAAGGTCCACTCGTCGGGACCGGGCAGGCGCACGCGGACGGCGGAGGCATCGTTGTCGGGGTCGTAGCGCAGGACGACCGGCACGGTGTCCCGGTCGTCGGGGGTGTCGGTGACGACATGGGCCCGGGCGTACTGCTCGACGGTGACAGACATCGGGCTGCTCCTCACGCTGAGTGACCCAAGCAGAAGCTGTGAATCCGCTGTCCACTGCCTCTCCAATGTCGCATATTTTCCGCCCGGCGCCCCCGGAGGGGCCACCGGAGGGGCCTTCGGGACGCCCGAAGGCGGCCCGAAGGCGGCCCGAAGGCGGCCCGAAGGCGGCCCGAAGGCGGCCCGAAGGCGGCCCGAAGGCGGCCCGAAGGCGGCCCGAAGGCGGCCCGAAGGCTCTGGCGAGCCATGCGCAGTTCCGCAGTGACGCGCTCTTGCAACAGACTCGCAAGAAGGCTCTATCATCGTCAGGTTCGAGCCACCGCGGCTACCAGGAGAGCGAGCCTTCGTATGCACGTGCCCGACGGATTCATCAACGCCCCCGTCTCGGTCGCCGCCGGAGTCGTCGCCGCCGGTGCGGTCGCCGTGAGCCTGCGTGGTGCCCGCCGAGAACTGGACGAGAGGGCGGCGCCGCTCGCCGGACTCGTCGCCGCGTTCATCTTCGCGGTGCAGATGCTGAACTTCCCGGTCGCGGCCGGGACCAGCGGGCATCTGCTCGGTGGCGCCCTGGCCGCGATACTCGTGGGCCCCTACACCGGGGTCCTGTGCGTGTCCGTGGTGCTCCTGATGCAGGGCATCCTCTTCGCCGACGGCGGCCTCACCGCCCTCGGCGTGAACATCGACGTCATGGCGGTCGTCACGTCCGTCGTCGCCTACGCCGTCTTCCGCGGGCTGGTCAGGGTCCTCCCCCGCAAGCGCCGCTCGGTCACCGTCTCCGCCTTCGTCGCCGCCCTGGTCTCCGTGCCCGCCGCGGCCGCCGCCTTCACGCTCGTCTACGCGGTCGGCGGCACCACGGACGTACCGATCGGCTCGGTCCTCACCGCCATGGTCGGCGTCCACGTCCTCATCGGCATCGGCGAGGCCGCGATCACCGCCGCCACGGTCGGCGCCGTCATCGCCGTACGCCCGGACCTCGTGTACGGCGCCCGCGGCCTGGCCGCCCCGCTCAAGCTGCGGGTCGACGGCGAACTGGTCGACGCCCCCGCCGCCGGGCCGGCGGCGGGGGGCCCGCCCGCTCCCGTCGCCGCCCGCTCCCCACGCAAGGTCCTCCTCGCCGGCCTCGGCGCCTCCCTCCTCCTCGCCGGTGTCGTCAGCTTCTACGCGTCGGCCAGCCCCGACGGGCTGGAGAAGGTCGCCGCCGACAAGGGCATCGACGCCAAGGCCGAGGACCACGCCGCCGCCGGCTCCCCGCTCGCCGACTACGGCGTCGAGGGCCTCGACAACGCCCGGCTCGCCGGCGGTCTCGCGGGCGTGATCGGAGTCGGTGTCACCGTCGTCGCCGGCACGGGCGTCTTCTGGGCCGTACGCAGGCGGCGCGCCGGCGAGGACGTGTCCCCCTCCGCCGTCCCCGGAAACGTCGGCTGACATGGGAGCCGGGCACGCCCACAAGCTGTACCGGCACGCGCACTCGCCCGTGCACGCGCTGCCGCCGCACACCAAACTCGCGGCCGTCTTCGCCTTCGTCGTCGTCGTGGTGTCGACGCCGCGGGAGGCCGTGTGGGCGTTCGGGCTGTACGCCGTGCTGCTGGGCGTGGTCGCGTACACGGCCCGGGTGCCCGCCGGGTTCCTGCTGCGGCGGCTGCTGATCGAGATCCCGTTCGTCGCGTTCGCCGTGCTCATGCCTTTCGTGGCGCAGGGCGAGCGCGTCGAGGTCCTCGGGATGTCGCTGAGCGTCAGTGGCCTGTGGGGTGCCTGGAACGTCCTCGCCAAGGGAACCCTCGGCGTCGCCGCCTCCGTTCTCCTCGCGTCCACCACCGAACTCCGCGACCTCCTCCTCGGACTCCAGCGGCTCAGGCTCCCGCCGCTCCTGGTCCAGATCGCGTCCTTCATGATCCGCTACGGGGACGTGATCACCGACGAGCTGCGGCGGATGCGGATCGCGCGCGAGTCACGCGGGTTCGAGGCGAGCGGCGTACGGCACTGGGGGGTCCTCGCCAAGACGGCCGGGGCGCTGTTCATCCGCTCCTACGAGCGCGGTGAGCGGGTCCATCTGGCCATGATCAGCCGGGGGTACGCGGGAACCATGCCCGTGATCGACGAGGTGACCGCGTCCCGGGCCCAGTGGTCCTACGCGTTCGCCCTCCCGGTCGCCGCGCTCGTGGTGTGTCTGCTGGGATGGAGCCTGTGACCGTGTCCGAGAACCCCGTGCCCCCGTCCCCGTCCCTCGAAGTCGCCGGGCTCGCCTTCGCCTACCCGGACGGCCATCAGGCCCTCTTCGGCGTCGACTTCACCGTCCGCCGGGGCGAGCGGGTCGCGCTGCTCGGGCCGAACGGGGCCGGCAAGACCACGCTCGTCCTGCACCTCAACGGCATCCTCACCGGGGGCGCGGGCACGGTGACCGTCGCCGGGATGCCCGTCGGCAAGCGGCACATGGCGGAGATCCGGCGGAAGGTCGGCATCGTCTTCCAGGACCCGGACGACCAGCTGTTCATGCCGACCGTCCGGGAGGACGTGGCCTTCGGGCCGGCGGCGGCGGGGATGGCGGGACCCGAGCTGGAGGCGCGGGTGGACCGGGCCCTGGCCCAGGTCGGCATGGCGGAGTTCAAGGAACGGCCGCCGCACCACCTCTCGTTCGGGCAGCGGCGGCGGGTGGCCGTCGCCACCGTCCTCGCCATGGAGCCGGAGATCCTCGTCCTCGACGAGCCGTCCTCCAACCTCGATCCGGCGTCGCGCCGAGAACTCGCGGACATCCTGCGGGCGTTGGACGTCACCGTCCTCATGGTCACGCACGACCTGCCGTACGCGCTCGAACTGTGCCCGCGTTCGCTGATCCTCAGCGAGGGGGTGATCGCGGCGGACGGGGCGACGGGCGAACTCCTCGTCGACGACGCCCTGATGCGGGCCCACCGCCTTGAACTGCCGTTCGGCTTCGATCCCCGGTCGGTGCGGCTGGGGTAGGGGCGGGGTGGGTGCGTTGTCGGGTGCGGGTCCGGTGGGGCTTCTCGCGCAGTTCCCCGCGCCCCTGAAAAGCCGGGGCTGCGCCCCAAGCTTTTCAGGCCCGCGGGGCCTTGGCTTTCAGGCCCGCGGGGCCTTGGCTTTCAGTCCTGCGGGACCGTCGCTTTTCAGGCCCGCAGGGCCTGGGCTTCCAGGGGCGCGGGGAACTGCGCGACCAGCCCCCACCGGACCCGCACCCGACAACGCACCCCCGGCGCCCCCTCAGCGCCCCCACCCCCGGACCCTCCGCTCCACAATGCCCCGCATCCGCGACAATGACCCCCGTGACCAACGAAGCGGATGCGCAACCGCACGGATCGCTGCTCCTCGACGAGCAACTCTGTTTCGCGCTGTACGCGGCCCAGCGTGCCGTGACCGCCGCCTACCGCCCGCTGCTCGACGAACTCGGCCTCACCTACCCGCAGTACCTGGTCATGCTCTCCCTCTGGGAGCACGGCGAGACCACCGTCAAGGAACTGACGGCCGCCCTGCGGCTCGACTACGGCACGGTCTCCCCGCTGCTCAAGCGGCTGGAGTCGGCCGGACTGCTGCGCCGCGAGCGCTCGCTGCGGGACGAGCGGTCGGTGCGGATCGCGCTCACCGGCCGTGGTGAACAGTTGCGCGACCGGGCGGCCGCCGTCCCCGCCACCCTCGCCGCCGCCACCGGGCTGCAGGGCCCCGAGGTCGCCCGGCTGCGCGAGGAGCTGTGGCAGGTGACGGCCCGCGCGACGAAGGCGGCGGGCCGCTGAGCATCGGCGCCCTGGGGCCGGTGACCTTTGTTACCCACGGTTACTACCCCCTGGTAACCGCCACGCCCTACCGACCGGTACCTTGTGCACGATGTATTCGTGCGCGCCTGTCCTGGGGAGGCCACGCGCTCGTCCTGGGGGAGGCCAAGGAAGTGACTGACCACGCCGCGGTGGAGACCGGTGCGGACGGCCGTCCGGACACGCGTCCGACGAAGATCATGTACGTCGCCGAGGCCACCGCGCACGGCGGCCGGAGCGGGTACATCACCAGCCAGGACGGCCAGATCGACCTCAAGGTCGCGATGCCGCCGGCCATGGGCGGCGACGGCGACGGCACCAACCCCGAGCAGCTGTTCGCGGCCGGGTACAGCTCCTGCTTCCACAACGCGCTGGTCCTCGTCGGCCGACGCGCGGGCTACGACCTGACCGGCTCCACCGTCGCCGCGAAGGTCGGCATCGGCCCCAACAAGCAGCGCGGCTACGGCCTCGCCGTCGCCCTCAGCGTCTCCCTCCCGGTCATCGACCAGGGGATCGCGGCCAAGCTCGTCGACGCCGCCCACCAGGTCTGCCCGTACTCGAACGCCACCCGCGACAACATCGAGGTCACCATCCTGCTGGGCTGAGCGCGGCGGAGCGGCGGGGGAGGCCCCGCAGGAGGCCCCGGACGGCAGGAATCGAGCACCGTGCCTGTACGTTGCATCCGTCGTCGCGGCGAGCGGTCGTGGCGGGCGGTGGGGGCACGCGGTCGAGGAGCGTGGCCGCGGCGGGCGAACGGACAGGAGCACCGGTGTGGACGTGAACGGTACGGTCGCCGGGGGCTTCGAACCGGTCAGGACAGCGTTCGTACGCAACTTCGAGGCGCTCGGCGAGCGGGGCGCGGCGGTCGTCGTGTACCTCCACGGGCGCAAGGTCGTCGACCTGTGGGCCGGCACCCGTGACATCGACGGCGACGAACCCTGGCGGCACGGCACCGCCCAGATCATGCGCTCGGCGACGAAGGGGGTCGCCGCCGCGGTGGCACTGATGCTGGCCGAGCGCGGGGAACTGGACCTCGACGCGCCGGTGGGCCGCTACTGGCCGGAGTTCAAGGCGCACGGCAAGGACCGCACGCTGGTGCGGCACGTGCTCGGCCACCGGGCCGGGCTCCCCGTCCTGGACCGTCCCCTCACCCCCGCCGAGTCCCTCGACCCGCGCCGGGGACCGGCGGCGGTGGCCGCGCAGGCCCCCGCCTGGGAGCCCGGCACCGACCACGGGTACCACCCGCTGACGTACGGCTGGATGCTCGACGAACTGGTCCGGCGCGTGACCGGGCGGGGTACGGGCGAGTGGATCGCCTCCGACATCGCCGCCCCGCTGGGCCTGGACGACGACCTGTGGCTGGGTCTGCCGGACGCGGTGGCGGCGGCGGGCCGCGTCGGCCGCGCGGGCCGTCTGGAGTCGGCGCCCGAGCCCACGGGCGGCCTCCGGGTGCGCGCCAGGCGGACGGTCACCGAGGCGTACGACGACCCGGACTCCCTCACCCGCCGGGCCTTCGCCGCGATCACCCCGTTCCCGGACCAGAACGACCCGGCGTACCGCGCGTCCGCCCTCCCCGCGACCAACGGCATCGCCACGGCGGACGGCCTGGCCCGCTTCTACGCGGCGCTCCTCGGCGAGGTCGACGGCGTACGGCTGTTCGGCCCGGCGACGCTGGAGGCGGCCCGCGCCGAGGAATCCGCCGGCCCCGACCGCGTCCTCGTCATCAACACGCGCTTCGGCCTCGGCTACATGCTCCACGGCACCGCGTCCCCGCTGCTCGGGCCGGGCTCCTTCGGCCACCCCGGCCGGGGCGGCCCCCTGGGCTTCGCCGACCCGGAGAGCGGCATCGCCTTCGGCTACGTCACCAACGGCTACCGCAAGACGGTGACGGCGGACCCCCGGGCGCAGGCGCTGGTCAGGGCGGTGCGCCAAGCCCTGGCGCAGGGCTGACCAGGGCCGCGCGATCCGCCGCGGAGGGGCCGTCACGGGTGAGCGGCCGGACCGGCCCAGGGCTCCCCCGCTGGTGTCCTGGCCCGGTCCCGGTTGTTCCGGACGGCCGCACTCCGCGGCGGCGATCACCAGGATGCGCGGAAAAACCACCCGTGTCGTTGGCTGACGGTCCACTGTCACTTGGCAACGCGTCCACTGTTCGCCACCGGCCGGGGCGGGGCGATGCGGCAGGGCCGTCCGCGATCCTTCTTGCCCGTCAGAGAGCTATCGGATGGGACGTCCGCCCCGATGCCGAGTCGATCTCGTCGTGGGCCTTGGTGAGGAGCTTCATGGCCAGCTCGTTCAAGGCCCGCGCACCGGCGATCTCCTCACCGACCCGCGGCTGCGAGGCGTCGGTGCGGTGACGGCTGGCGTAGCCGTTCGCACGTACTTCCTGCCCGTCGGGGAGCCGTACGAGCGCCGCCGCCCGGGTGCGCTGGTCGTCCTCCTGGAACTCCAGCTCGACGTGCCATCCGACCGTGGACTTCATCATGACGATCACCTCCAGAACCACTCCCTCCAGAGTGCGCCTCCCCACCCACACCCGCACGACCGGCCCACCGCCCTCGGGCCCGCCGCCCGTCTACCGGCCCGTAGCATCGGCCCGCTCCTCCCGCTCCTCCCGCTCGTCGCGCCCGTGTTGTCAGAGCCGACCCCTACGGTGGGCCCGACATCGCGAAGGAGGAACTGCCATGGGATTCTCGGGGTACCTGATCTTTGCCCGGAGCCCCCGCCCTCTGCCGGAGGCTCCCGTGTTCGACAGCCTCGACGAGGAGCTCAGGGCGACCATGCGCTCGTGGGAGTCACGGCCGGGCGGCTGGCAGACACTCCAGACCGATTCCGATATCTGGAGTGCGGCCAACCTTCCCGCCCTGGTCGAGTGGAGCGGGGCGCCGGCCTGCGTCGCCGAGATCTCCGACAGCTCTCTCGCTCTCGTGTCCGGTATGGACACCACCGGAAGGAGCTGGCAGGCGTGGCTCAACCCGGGCATCGCGGCCGGTCTTCTGGCCGAGGAACCCGAAGACCTCGAAGACCAACTCCTTTGGCTGGACACGCCGGAGTTCCACGAAGCCGTCAGGAACAAGCGCGCGGAGCTCGACGCGGAGATACCTGCCGACGCTGAACGCGCCGTGGCGTGGGCCGCGGCCGCCGGCGTCCAGGTCACACCACGATCAGCCGTCATCGAAGAACTGCTCCGCTCACATGCACCCCACGTAGAAGACCTGTTCAGCACACTGCTGGACCAGTTGGGCTTTCCCCCGGGGCGCGATCAATAGGCCTTGGTGCGGTCGAACTCCGTGATGTTCAGCTTCACGTCGGCGCCGGTGATTACCGTCGGCGATTCGCCCGTAGCGGTCTGACCTGGTTGGACGTCGGTGACGAACTCGGTCGAGTTGGCCACGCGCTTGCCGCTGGAGTCGATCGCCTCCCAGTCCCAGGAGTAGTTGGACTTCTCCGAACTATTGTTCTTGATCGTCCACGTCACCCAGACATTCGTGATGCCGGCCTGAGAGCGGTCATCGATCGTGAAGCTGGCCAAGTCGCTGCGCTCGTCGGTTTCCGGCTCCTCCCGGCCGCCTTGGGGCGACTCTCTTTGCTCGACTGCCTGCTCCTCGGTCTTCTCCGGCTCGGAGGGGGCAGGACTCGAACTGTCTTCCTTGTCGGTGCCGCAACTTGCCAGCGTCGCACCGCTGACCGCCATGAACGCCGCCACGAACGTTGCAGTGATGAGTCTGCGTCGCATGGTCGTGCTCCCTTGTCGGACCTAAAACGTTGGTACACCCGATCGGTCGACGCGGCATTTCGGGAACCTGCTCAGGTACCTCTCGCACCGTGAGTGTGGGGGCTGACCTGTTCGCCGTTCGACAGCTTGCTCCCACAGCTCATGACGCTGCCTCGTCGCAGAGGCATTGCAAGTCCTTGCGTGCGACCGCGTGGTGCTTGGTGGGGCTGGTCGAATTCGATGGCGGCGAAGATAAGTCCCTGACAGCCGCCGGTCCAACGGAACGGCCAATGGACGCTATTGGCCAAGAAGAGGCGGCAATTGCTCTTATGCGGGCTTCAGTCCGCGCAGGTCAAACCTGTCGTTCTCCCGGCCGGATCAACCGCAGAGCCAACGGCAGTCGAGGTGACCCGTACGGTTACGACAAATGCGGAAAACGTGCACGTCGCCCGTTCAGCCCACACGATGGGTACCTCAGCACGTATGCCCGAGCGAGGTGGCCATGAGCACCGAGTACCCGTCGCCACCACCGGACGCCCCGACCGAATCTCCGTCGCCGCCAGCTCCCAGGCGGCTCCCTCTCCTGTTTGCCGCGCTCGCGGGCGTCGTTGTCGGAGGCGGTGCCGTGGGCGCGGTGTGGGGGTTCACCGGCGGTGAGGAAACCAGCGGTAGCTCAGAGAGTGTCAGCAGTAAGCCGCTGGCTGCCGAGACCGAGACCGAGCCCGTCACCTTCACTCTCACCGGAAGCTTCGAACTCACCGAGGGCGCGGTCGGCGACGGCCTGGGCGGGTGCGAAGGCAGCGGCGGGTACGAGGACATCTCTGAAGGTACGGCCGTCACCGTGTACGACGCAGCGGGCACGGTCGTCGCCACCGGTCAGCTCGGGGACTCGACACTGAGCTCCGGGACATGCACGTTCGACGTGGCTGTCGAGAGCGTCCCCAGGGGTGAGGACTTCTACAAAGTGGAGATCTCTCACCGGGGGACAGTGCAGTTGTCGGCTGATGAGGCCGAAGCCGGTCAGTTCGGTGCCTCGTTGGGATGACCCTCGGCTCCGGCTGCGGCCACCGACTCGACGATCATTGCCGAGGCGTGAATCGCTGAAGAGCAGCCCCAGAGGCCCTTCGCTCTGCGGATCGACTACAGGTACTCCACAACCGCCGCATCACGAGGTTCAGCGGTGTCGGTGATCCGGTGGCATTCAGCCCCACCGACGACTGAGGTCCTGGATCTGAGCACCCTCGCCTCGGCCGGGTCCTGACGAGTGCGTGCCTGGTTACCCCGCTCGCAGCATCAGCCCGATCCCCACCACCAGCAGACCCGCCGCCACGAGTCTCGGTGCTCCGAAGCGTTCCTTGAAGAACACCGCTCCGATGGCCGCGCCGACGATGATCGACGTCATATCCAGCTCATACAGTGTTTCCATGAGTCGATCCAAGTTAGCCAAGGCCACCATCACGCCGGGCGAGCCTGCAGCGATCTACTGCCGCATCTCCCACACGAGGGACGAGGACCAGACGGGGGTGGACCGACAGGAACGCATCTGCCGGGAGATCGCTGAGCGGCTGCAACTCCGCGTCGAGTCGACGCACGTCTACGTGGACAACAACCGTTCGGCGTGGCAGCGGAACCGGAAGCGGCCCGGTTGGGAAGAGATGCTGAAGGCGATGGGGGAGGGGGAGATCAGGCACGTCATCGTCTACCACCCCGACCGCCTGATGCGGCAGCCCAAGGACCTTGAGGAACTGCTCTCGATAGCCGACGACAAGCGCATCCTTCTGCACGGCGAGGCGAACCGGCGCGATCTGTCGGACCCCGACGACCGGTTCATCCTCCGCATCGAGGTGGCCCACGCGTGCCGCTCTTCGGACGACACGTCGCGCCGACTCAAGGAAGCACTGAAGGACCACGCCCGAGAAGGCCGGCCGCACGTGGGCAACCGGCCGTACGGCTACACCCGCGACGGCCGCGCGATCGTCGAGGAGGAGGCGGAGATCGTTCGCGAGGTGTATCGCCGCTTCCTGGACGGAGAGTCACCGAACCACATCGCGCAGGATCTCGCCGCACGGGGCATCCCCACGTCGAAGGGCAAGACGTGGAACCCGGAGAACGTGCGCCATCTGCTGTCGTCCCACTTCGTGGCCGGGCTGCGGTTCCACCTGGGCGAGGAAGTGGCTGTCGGGACATGGCCCGCCATCATCGACCGGGGGCAGTGGGACGAGGTACAGCGGCTCAAGGAGTACCGCGCCCAGCAGCACCGGGACACGAAGAAGAGGCCGCTCCGGAACTACATCCTCCGTGGGGTCGTCACGTGCGCGTGCGGAGCACGGATGAGCGGTTCCAATAGCGTCCGGTATCCCTACTATCGGTGCACCCGTGCCGACAACACCGACCAGGAGAAGTGCAACCGCTCTGTCTCGGCCGTGCCGTTGGAGGCGTTCGTTCGGGATGTAGCGATCAAGGTGCTGACCCAGCTCGACACCTCTGGCTACGAGCCCGCCACGACCACGCGCCCCGAGGCGGACACCATCGCGGACGAGAAGGACCGCACGAAGCTGCGCGAGCTGAAGGAAATGTGGCTCAGTGACGACGACTTCACGACCGCCGACTTCAAGGCGATGCGCGCACCGATCATCAAGCGGATGAAGGAGCGGCAGCGGAAGACCGTCAAGCGTCCGATCGCAGTCTTGGAGGGGATCGCCGGGCCGGAAGCCCAAGTCAACTGGGAACGGCTGGAGGAGGTGGAGGACCACGCGCGTATGAACGCGATCTATCGGTTCCTGTTCGCCGCCGTGATTGTCCGGCCGCCGACTCGGAAGGGCCGGGGGTTCGACACGGATCGCGTGGACATCGAGCCAAATCCGCTGGACTACTAGCGTCCGATACCTTTTAGTAAATCTATGAAGGTACCCGACAAAGGTAGCTTCGCGGGTGTTATATGGTCGCGCGCGACCTCGGCTCGCTTGAACCGCAGGACTGGTCAGGTTCACGCATAGGACAGGGAACCCTCATGGCTCTAGCTCCTCCATCAACGAGATCTCTCCTGCTTGCAAGTAAGGTCAACGGCATTCTTCTGAGTCACGCCACCGGATTTACCGTCGTAGCTGATGGGCAACCCTTCCTGATTACGAATTGGCATGTAGTGAGTGGGCGGAATCCTCAAACGGGGCAACCGATGGCGAAGTCCGCAGCGATTCCGGACGTGCTTACTATTAGGCATCTCACGAAAGTCACCTCGACCGAGGTTGCTTGGAATGACTTCGATGAGCCGCTTGTCGATGATTCCGATAGTCCCATGTGGTTCGAGCATCCTGAGTACGGAAGAAAAGTTGATGTTGTTGCTCTTCCGCTCACGAATCTGCAAGGGGTTCATATTCAGCCGTATGGTCCCGAAGTGATGCAGAAAACCCTACGGGCCGGCATATCGGATTGGGTGAACATTATCGGATTCCCGTTTGGGCAAGCAGCCGGCGGGTCTCTCCCCATCTGGACTAAGGGGGCGATTGCCTCAGAGCCTGATGTGGATTATGATCTTCTCCCTTGTTTTCTGATCGACGCGCGGACGCGGCAAGGGCAGTCAGGGTCCCCAGTTCTCGCATACTCGCCTGGTGGGGCGACCGAATTGACGGATGGGAAGACTGGATTCGTCACTGGGCCGGTTGGAAATTTGCTGGGTGTCTACTCTGGTCGAATTAACAGCGAGTCGGACATCGGACGGGTTTGGAAGTTCGATGTAGTTCCCGAAATTCTGAATGCGCGGCACAGAGGTGACAACTCGCTACGGGGCAGCAGCGTGTGAGTGCTAGGAATTTCTTGAGCGTGTGTCAGGATCCTGTCCTCTTCATCGCGTAGGGCCAAGGAGCCGCACGAGACGCGCAGCGCTCTTCGGCCCTATGCGTGTGGGGAACTTGGCCGCCTGCCGCTCGACAGCCCGAGCCCACTGCTCGTTATGGCGTCTCGTCATCGGGGCACCTCGCGCTCTTCGCGTGCGATCTCGCGGTTCGTGGCGAGGTCTTCGGCGATTCCGGCGGCGATGAGCGCAGCGCCCGGCGTGTGGCCTGAGCTGACGTAGCGCCAGTGCCGATCGGTGACCGCGTTGGGGATTTCGACGTGGCCGACGTGGTGGGCGCGTTCGGCGCGGAGCGCGGCGTAAGTGGTCGAGTAGGCGCGGGACTTGGTGAGGATGTGGCCGCGATAGCCGAGGGTGTGAATCCATGCGCGGAGGTGGAGAGGTTCGTACTCGGGGAGGCCGCCGAGGTGCCAGCAGGTACGCATGAGAGTGCGGACGTGTGCGCTGACCGGTGCCGAGTCGATGGCGTCGCGGGTGGTGAGCGGGTGGTCGAGTCCGGCGCCGGTTTCGCTGGCTCCCTTGGTGACGTACTTGGCGACGTACGCGGCCACGGCGTCGTCATCGGGGCCGTCGCCGTCGACGCTCAAGGGCCGGGTGTCGACCTGGGTGCCCCAGCGGAGTGTCAGTTCGCCGATGGCGGGGGTGTAGGGCGTGTGGACCTGCACGCGCCGGGCGGAGGCACGTACGGCGTTGGTGAGGAGTTCCGCGGTGCCCCAGGCCGGGGGTTCGTTGGTGGGTCCGTTCGGGCCGTCGAGGCGGACGACGGCGTGGACGTGGACGGCCGCCCGTTTCTGGTATTCGGCGACGCGGGCGAAGGAGAGCCGGGCGTGTTGGGCGAAGCGGGACTGTACGAGGCCGGCTGAGGTGGCCAGGCGCCGTCGGACGTCGATGACGAAGCGGTCCCACAGCTTCGAGGCGTGTGCGTGCCAGAGGACGTGGCCGGCGTAGTCGTAGCAGTCGGGGCACAGGGGTTGGCCGACGACCGGTGCGTCCGGGGTGTGGATGGTGGCGCAGCCGAGGGGGCGTCCGTGTTCGCAGGTGGCGCCGTCGCGGCGGGGGCGGCAGCGGTCGTCTCCGGTTCGATGGACGGGGCCGAAGGAGGGTGCGGTCAGGGTGACGAAGAGCCGAGGCCGGTGGCGGACCGTCGCGGGGATGTTCTTGCCGCCGATGAGGCCCGCGCGGACGAGGTGGAAGGTGTCTCCGGCGTGGAGGCGGGAGCAGGGGGCGCAGACGGTTGCGCGGCGGTTGCGGCAGCGGACGAGGAGGCGTTCGCCGGGCTCATGGCGGGTGTCGTAGTGGTGGAGGACTTCGCCGGTGGTGGCGTCCAGGTTGGTGGTGGAGCCGGAGAGGTGGACGGGGTGGGCGCAGCCGCCGGTGGCTGTGATCTGTTCCAGCCAGCGGGCGAATTGGGGGTCTTGGGCGAGGCGGATGGTGTCGCGGTCGGTTTCGGGGAGTTGGCGCAGGCGCGCCGCGCGGTCGAGGGCGGCGCGCCTGTCTGCCGGGGTGTGGTGCGGGGTGATGGTGGGGCCCTTTCGGGGTGGGCCGCCGCAGCGGCACGGGTGAGGTGGGGTGGGGTGTTGTGGGTCATGGGGATCACTCCTTTGCGTGGGTCGGGTGGTGGAGATGGGGTTCAGCGGATGGTTCCGGTGCCCCGGCAGACGCGGCAGCGCCGGATGCGTCCGGTCCAGGTCCTACGGGCGCCGTCGCCCTTGCAGTGAGGGCACCTCACGCGAGGCATGGGCATAGCTTGGGTGTCCTTTCTGCTCAGGTGTGGGAGAAGCCGGTGATGAGCCAGGTGACGAGTCCGTGGACGGTGTGGATGACGGGGGTCTGGCCGAGGTAGAGGCCGAAGAGGCCGACGCAGACCGCTTCCCAGGCGCGGACGTCGCGGGAGCGGACGAGGAGGACGGTGATGATCCCGAAGATCACCGCGAACGTGAACGCCGTGCCGACGCTGATCACTTGTCGTCTCCTTCCAGGGCGGCTAAGGCGCGGTCGAGGGTCGGCAGCTCCGGGGTCAGGGCCGCGTGTTTCCGGGCCGTGGCCATGGCTTCTTCGGTGGTGGTGAGGTGGGAGCGTGCGCGATTCCATCCGCCGTCCGGGCCGGTGCAGACGGCCACGCCCCGTTCCTCCGCCGTGATCGACTGAGCGACGGCGGTGGCGTCCTTGTTGAGGTCACCGAGGGCCATTTCGGCGGTGCCGGGGTCGTTGACGCGGTGGCAGATCCGGCCGCCGAGCTGGGCTCGCAGTGCGGTGACGCCGGGGCCGAGGTCGGAGCCGACGCGTTGGCCGGCCACGACGAGATGGATGCCGAGGGCGGCGCCGAGCTGGGCCAGGCGCAGCAGGAGCGTGGAGCACTGCTCTGCCTCTGCCTTGCTCTGGCGGGTGCCGTCGGACAGGTACAGTTCCGCGATTTCGTCGACCAGGACGACGACCGGGACGGGGCGGAGCTTGTCCGGGAGTTCCCAGATGGAGCGGACCCCGGCCGACCGGCAGGCGGCCATGCGGTCCTGCATGTCGACGGCCAAGGCGGAGAGCACCGCGACCGCTTCCCGCCGGCAGGTCGCCAGCGCGCTCAACCGGTCGGCGAACAGGCCCAGTTCCATGCCGCCCTTGCAGTCGACACCGACCAGCGCGACGCGTTGCGCGGCGAGTTGGGTGATGAGCCGGGCGAGCAGGGTGGATTTGCCGGAGCGGGTGGCGCCGACGATGAGCCAGTGCGGCACCATGCGCAGGTTCATCAGCCACGCTCCGCCGGTCTCCAGTGCGCCGATGAGTGCGCAGAGCGGTTCGGCCGGAGCCGGGGCGGTGGCCAGGCCGGGGTGCTGAAGCGGGTCGTGGGCCATCGCGGTCAACTGGACGAGGCCGCGTTCGGGGGAGGTGACCCGTACGGCGTGCACCTTCCAGGCGTGCACGAAGGCGTCTGCCGCCTTCAGATACGCCGCCGGGGTCTGGCCCGCGTGCAGCCGCACCAGCACCGACAGCCCCATGGGGGTGGCGCGGGGGAAGGAGCGGCGCGGTGCCACCGGCCGGACCGGATCGCCCTTGACCAGCAGGTGACCGACGAGAGTGCGCGCCGGGAGCCGGGAGACAGCGAGGTCGTTGAGCACGGTCACCCGCCGCCAGGTCGAGGCCACCCGCCACGCGGCGGCCGGGTAGCCGGCGAGGTACCAGTGCCACAGGGGGCGGTGGCGGCGCACCATGTCGCCGACGACGAGCACCCAGGCGAGCACCGCCAGGGCGAAGGCGATGACGTACGGCTCCATCACGCCTCACCGCCCTTGCGCTGCGCCGCCGCCCCGCTCCCGGTCGCGGGCGTGGTCGGGGCGGTGGGGATGGGGGTGATGGCGTCCGCGCGGAAGCTGACGCCGTGGCGGTCGCCCATCGACCAGGCGAACGCTGTCAGCCCGGTGACCTTGACGATCTGTCCTTCCTCGATCCCGGTCGGTTCGCCGCTGACAGCGATCTCGATGACGGAGATCCGCCGCCGGTCCTGCCGCACGGTGACGGCGACCGTGTAGACGGGGTTGCCGTCCCGGTCCTTCTTCACCTCCTGTGTCTCGGTGTTACTGAACTTCACTTCCGGCGCGATGGCGCACCGCAGTACGCCGAGCCGTGCCGTGTCCACGGGAATGGACTGCATGATCTGTGGCCTCCCTGGCCGTTCACGACGCCAGGCTGATACTGACGTCACTTGTCCTAATGAGTGATGAGTGTGGAGTGCTGTACGGCGAGTGCGCAACTACTTATGCTGACGAGTGACGCCGCGCGTGCGACGTGCTTATGACACCGACCCGTCGGAGATGCCCAGATGTCGGAGATCCAGCGCCCCGGAGCCCTCTACCAGCAGGTGGCCGCCGCCATTCGCGAAGCGATCCTGTCGGGCGAGTTCGCCCCCGACTCCCTGTTGCCGTCCGAAGCCCAGCTCATGACCCGCTACGCCGTCTCCCGCCCCACCGTCCGCAACGCGATCGCCGCACTGCGCGCAGAGGGCCTGATCGACGTGCGGCACGGCAAGGGCAGTTTCGTGCGCTCCGGTGGACAGCCGTCGCTGACGATCGAGCGCCGCATCAGCCGCACCGCCGACGGGAAGTTCGTCATGCCCGGCGGTGACGTGTGGCAGGAGAGCGAAGAGCCCACCAGCTACCGCACCCGCACCACGAAGGCCACCGGCCGACTCCTCCAGCTCGCAGAGGAAGAGGCCCTGTTCGGGTGTGACCGGTTGCTGTTCGATCCGAGCACGGGCACGCGCGCGATGCACCGCACTCTGATCCCGTTCGCCGTGGCCGACGCCGTCCCGGCACTGGGGGAGGAGCCGTGCAAGCGCCCGGTCGCGTTCTACCGGCTGCTCACCGAGGCCGGACACAAGCTCACGTGGTCGGAGACCGTACGCGCCCGGATGCCCCTGCCGGATGAGCGCACCACGCTCCAGCTCCCCGACGCGACCCCGATCCTGCACCTGTCCCGCATCACCCACGACACCGACGACCGCCCGCTGTTCCTCGAAGAACTCCGCGCCGGAGCCGACCGCGCCGAACTCGCCTACCGGATCACCGCCGACAAACAGCCCGCCCGACGCACCCGAGCATGATCGGCACGCCGCATCGGTCGAAACAGCCTTCACTTCCTCAAGGGCGCGCCTGCGGCGCGCCGGGACGCCCGGCCGCCCCGGCCGGGCATGCGGCGTGACCGCCGGTCCCGTCCGGACGCCAGGCGCCCCCAACCGCAGCATGCTCAAGGCATCGAGGCGACGACCGGCCGCCGAGGGCCGGAGCCCACGGGGCCGGGGGTCGCCGACCGGAGAGACTTTAGACAGCCACCATGGGGCGAGCCTCGAAGAACAGGGGGCCCATCGGGCACAACCACGGGCAGGTCCACCACCTGCCCGATTCGCCGGACGAGCGTAAGGCCCCCTGTTCACTCGCCCCATGGCAGCTCCCGCCCAAAGTCTCACCGACCGACGACGTGCCCACGCGCACCACTCACCAGCGGAAACACCCCTCACTGCGCACCACCGTCGCCGCCGCGGAGAGCCTCCAGGAGCCCGGCAAGCCGGTCCACGGTGTCAGGCCGGCCCGCCAGGCGTACGACCCCGCGCCCGTCCTCGTTCGTCGAGGCGACCGCCCGCACGTCGGACAGTTCGAACCCGGCGCCGAGCAACGCTCGGTTCAGCCGGTCGGCAGCCTCTCGCGCGACCCGCCACTCCGTCACGTAGTCGACACCTGGCACCCACAGACCGGAATCCATGCCCGCGATGCCGTCGAGTCCATTGCTCAGCCAGTCCTCACCCGCGCCAGCCACGGCGTCCACCTCAGCCCATTCCGAAAGAACGGATCGTCAACTTCCTTGATTTCAGGGCCAGTAGCGACGCAACGCGACGGCCCCGGTACCATCAGGCACCGGGGACCGTCGCGTCCCCTGCCGGGCCACCCTTCGCTTTCCACGGCTGACGGGGTGGCCCGGTCTCGGTATGTGGTTGTGAGGCGCGGCCCCTTCTCGGGAGGGGAGCCCCCGAGGTGCTACAAGGAGCCGCGCCCCTCGGCCGGGCGGGTCAGGCCCGGCCTGTCTCCGGGTCACTCTCCGCTCCCGATCGCGAGGGAGCCGAGCGGCACAGCGACCCGGGGCTTGTCAGCCCCACCTCTCCAACCAGAGCCGGTCAAGATCCAGACGAGCCCACACGTGCTTGCCGCCCTTGCTCCCCGGCGACCACCACACCGCATCGGCCAGGCGCTGAACGATCAGCAGCCCACGACCCCGATCCGGCAACAGCGCTTCCGAGAAGTCGCCCGCCAGCTCCGGTGAAATGAACTCACCCGCCGCCAGCTCAGGAGGCGTCGAGTCCTCGTCCCCGACACCGATGACCAGCAACTCCGGATACGTCATCAGCGACACGTCGATGCGCCGCGCGGCACCCGGCAGCGCAAGGCGGTTGTCCGGCACCGCGTGATGCACGACGTTGCCCACCAGCTCCGACACGATGAGCACCGCGTCGTCCACCGCGTGCGGCAGCTGCCAGGTCTGGAGATACGAGCGAACCAGGTCCCGCGCGGCCTTGACGCAGTCCGGCGACTCGGCGAAGAGGGTCAGCGCCCGGAAGTGTCCGGTCGACGGGTCCTGCGCCGAGCGGCGGCGCGGGGGAGGCTCCACCGAGGCATTCACCGGGTGTTTGCTCTGCTGTGTTTCCACCGCGTTCCCTCCCGAGCACCGACGGGCTCTCCGGCCCGCTTGTATGTGCCGACCAGTGAACGACGCAGCGCCCGCAGCCGGGAGCGTTCACCAGGGAGTTCACGTGAACACCGGCAAACGAAAGGGGGGTTCACCAATGAACCCCCAAGACGAGACCGCTGTGACACGATGGACACTCGCCGTAATGCTCGGGTGGGCAGGGGAGCATGAGCCGAGAGCCGAACGCGAAGCTGATCGCGATCATGGAAGAGGCGAAGGTCTCGAACAAGGGCCTCGCCAAGCGCATGCAGGAGACCGCCGCACAGCGTGGCCTTGATCTCGGCACGACCCACATCTCCGTGCAGCGATGGCGGAACGGATCCGGCATCCGGCCGCAAGCGGCAGCGGTCATGGCGGACGTCCTGGGCGCCAAACTGGGCCGCCGCATCGGGCCGGTCGATCTCGGCTTTCTCGATCTCGCACAGCCCGCCACGCCTCAACCGGTCGGCTACCCGCACACCATGCCAGACGCCCTGTCCATGCTCGACGGACTCACCCGAGAACCAGCCGACGTGCCTGCTTCGGACCAACTCGCCGTCGCAGACGCCGACATCAGCTCCGCCGTCCTGTCATGGATGATCACGCGCCCCGACGGCATCCAGGCCGACAGACCCACTCACCGCCGAGTCGGCATGCGCGACGTACGTGCGATCAAGGAAGCAGCGGGCCTGTTCATGCAACTCGACTTCAAGTACGGCGGAGGCCACGGCCACAAGGCCCTGCGCCACTACTTCCGCGAAGACGTGCTGCCCCTGCTGGACACGAGCTACAGCGAGAAGGTGGGCACCGCGTTATTCGGCGCCGCCGCCGAGATCTCCCAGTTGCTTGCCTGGACCGCGTACGACGTCGGAAACCAACGGCTCGCCCACCGCTACTTGACCTCGACCCTGCGCCTGTCCCAGGTCATCGACGATCGCATGTTCGGCGCCCGCATCCTCGGCAACCTCAGCCACCAGGCGAACTACCTCGGCAACCACGCCCAGGCCATCCAACTCGCCCGCGCCGCCGTCGAGGGCGCCAAAGGCCGAGCCACCCCACGAGCCCTTGCGAACTACTCGGCCATGGAGGCCCGCGCCCTGTCCCACGCGGGCGACGGCATCGCGGCAGCGCGCGCGATGAAGGAGGCAGAGCACCACTTCGGACGCGCCGACACCGCCGAAGACCCAACATGGCTCGACTATTTCGACGAAGCAGAACTTATGGGCGAACTCTGCCACTGCTTCCGCGACCTCAAGATGCGCCGTGAAGCCGTCGAGCAGGCTCAGCGCGCCGTGGACAGCACCGACCCGAAGTACGCCCGCACCCTGGGCTTCTGCCGCATGGTGCTCGCCCAGAGCCAGCTACTCAACGGAGAGCTGGAAGCCGCCGTGACCACCGCGAGCCTCGCAGTCGACGGCGGCGATTCCCTCCAGTCAACCCGCTTCCAGCGCTACGTGACCGACTTTCAGAACGAAGTCAGCGTGCACGCGATGAACCCCACCGTGACCGCCTTCAACGCGAAGGTCCACGACGCCCTCAACCGGCTCGACGAGGACGACGAGTAGCCGCTACCAGGGCTTCCAGTCGCGCGGCGCATCGTCATTCCGCAGGCCAGCGATGCGCCGGCGATACTCCGCCGCCGTCTCCGCATCCTCATGAATGTTCTGCATGAGCCATGTCGTCATTCCGAACTCTTGCAGCCCGCGCAACGTCTCGTACCCCTGCCAGTCGTACAGGTCGCGCCCGTACGAGGCCACGAAGTCGGCGTACTGCTGATCGGTCTGCCATCCAAGACTGTGGTGCTCAGTGGCGGTGACCATGAGATCCCACTCAGGGTGATCGAAGCAGAAGGCTTCGAAGTCGATCAAAACCACCTGTCCCTGATCATCAACCATGAGGTTCTGCACGTGTGCATCACCGTGGACCGGGCCCTTGGGCGTCTCAAACCGCAACTCGGCGTACCTGCCGCGAAGTTCATGCCACCGCTTCCGCAGAAACGCCTTGTCGTCCTCAGGGATGACCGCCCGGTCGAGCCGTAGCTGTTGCTTGTCGAAGGGGTCGAACGAGGGCAGCTCAAGACCGTCCGGCACGGTCAAGGCGTGCAGATCCCGCAGCACGGCCCCCAACTCTCCGTATGACGCCTTCCGATCCCCCTCAACGATCAAGTGCCAGAACGTCACCGGGTGACCGTCGACCAAGATCGCCTGTTCAAGATCCTCGACGACACGAGCAGCGGGAAACCCCTCCTTCACCAACCACCGCGAGACAGCCGCCTCTTTGCGCGCCGTGGCCAGCCACTCCGGCGCACGGGCCACGCGCACGATCACCGGCACCGACGCCAGCCGGAACAACGCGTTCTCCCCGAGCCGGATCAGCTCCGCGCCTCTGTCGTCGAGCCCCACCGCCCGGCACGCGGCCACCATCACCCCCGTAGCCGCTGCCGACGTGAACCCCTCTTCCGATCGAGCAGCGTCAACCGCCATGCCCGTACCAGCTCCCCTAGTCGCGCGATCAACCGACGCACGCCTACAGGGTGACCAACCCCGCGCACGCCAGACACGACGTTGACGGTACCCACCCGCAGGTGAACAAGACGAGACTGTCTGTGCCGAGCCTTCCTACCGACAGCGCACTCGTCGGGGTGGGATGTTACGCGCAAGTGGGTCGCCGGCGGATTTTTTCAGGTCCACGAAATTGTTTGTTCCTCCGAGTGTGGCTCGCCATCCTCAGTCCACTTGTGGATCACGGTCCCCTGCCAGGCGACCCCGTGGTGAATACCTACTGGAAAATCAACATAAGAGCGTGGAACGATGCGCTTGGCGGTCGTTTCACCGAAAAAAATTGGCGCCATTCCCTCATCGTCACTACGAATATCTAGAGTGACTTCCTCTGCCGCCCGGTTTCCAAGATTCTCTACACGTAGACGATGATTCACGGACTTTTGTTTTACGCGTCCTCGGCTATCCGTTGAGGACTCTCGATCGTATAGATAGGTAGATCGCAAAATAGCGCCGGAGACCGATGCAGGAGTATTAGCGTCGTCGCTGCTCAGATCTCCCAGATCGTAGGCGTCACGCTCCAGGCATCTCCGGACTTTAGTGACTAGATCGTCTGTCGAAAGGTAACTACCTGTGAGGTTGCTCTCCTGAAGTTCGCTACGGAACGCATTCAGTGCTGCGAGTTGTTCCGGATCGTGGTCACGTGACAAGTCACCTTCGGAGAAGAACACATGTACTGCTGCTCCTCGGTCATGAGCCCGGAGGATTTCCTCGGCCGTACCGGAGACAGCACGCTTGGTCGCCTTTCCAAGTCGGCTATTGAATACAGCAATGACGATATCCGCTGTGTCAGCGAACTGATGATTAATCTCTTGCTGGGCATCTCTGGGGCCCATCATCGGAACGGATCCCAGCTCCCATCGCAGAGGTAGCAAGTGAATTTTTCGCCGCAGTGTGTGGTCACTGTTCCAGCTACGGATAACATCTTCCACAGCATTCCTCTCGGGCGCGGTGTCGCTCGGAGAAGCAATCAGGACGCTCAACGTGATCGTTTGCAGGGCCATGGAAGCAGGCTAACGTGAATCACCGGCATGTAGGGAGCCCTCTCCAGTGAACTGGGCCCTGGCTCCCTGTGGTTACCGTCGGCCATGAGCAAGAAAGCCAGCACCAATACCCATGGCCGATGCAGCATCGTTTTGTGAAGGATGCAATGTATGTGCGGTGTGTGTGATCCTGACGTGCATGCCGGCTTTCCCTCGTATGGGTTACGCCATCTGGAACCGTCACGTTTCGCAGAGGCGATGTGCTATGCCTGGTGCCATGACTAGCTACGAGCTTGCGCACCCCCTATACCTTGACGTGCAAATGATGGTCAGCTTCCTTGCGTATCTCGAAGGTGGGGTGTACCTCTCCAGCGAGCAGACCCTTCAGAGGGAGAAGCTTCGGGCAGGTAAAGCGAATAACAGCGATAATTATGTGAAGCTCCCTTCTCTGGGCGCACTCCTGGGCACTGAGGCCTCCCTTATCTCGGGAAACAGCCATCCTCTTGGTGAAAACTCTGAAACAAAAGTGGCACGCCATCACACTGCGGCCAGCCTGTTCAACGCATTGTATGGGTATTTGCATCAAGATGACGCAATTCTGACTCTCGAAGATCAAGGCCAGCTAGCCACAATTAAATCTGGGGCGTTCGTCCGACTTTCAGGTCGTTACACCGGAAATCCGCTTGAGGAAATGCTGGCCATCTTCACTCAGGCGCTGTCATACATGGGGGAGATTTCGCGCGATATTGAGGAAAAGCGTTCGCAGAAATCTGCGAACCGTAAGTCGGGGAACCCCCAGAATCGTGAACTGGCCGACCAGCAGGGCGCTCACCCTTACGCCGAAATTGGGGAGCAGTTTAGTGAATTTGAAAAAAGTATCGAGATGAGGTTTCTGAAGAGGATGAAGGAGGAGCTGGAATCCTCGCCAATTCATGATGTTGTGCTGGAAACTGCGTCAGGCGTCAAGGCTGTTCTAACTGTATCTTCTGAATACTATGACGCGGCTGTTGCCGAGAGGCTTAGTTCCGGAGATTTTGTTGTGCTGGGCAAGGTGACGCGAGTTCTGCTTGAGGGTGAGTCAATCAGCCTTTCGCGGCGAACTGTCGTAGGGAAGATGGGTGACGCGTCAGACTCCGTGACTGACACGATCGCCAATATTCCAGGATTTACCCTCCAGTCTAGTGAACCAGTCGTTAAGTATCCCGCGGTCCAGATCTTGCCGATGGCGATCTTTGTTTGAACTTCCGTCGAAATTGAAATAGTGGGCTACGTGAAATTCTCACAGAGATCGTGGGGTATTGTTTTCCCCGTAATGTCAGAGTGTTCGCAAAAACCTTTCCACGTCCACCATGTTTACGGAGCTTCTATCTTTCGGATGGACGACGATAGTCAACTGACGAGAAACGATTTCCTCGCGGGAGGAGGCGATGAATGAGAGTGCGATCATCTTTATCAGACTAGTTCGATCTAGTGCCCCCACGCGTGCCAGCTCTGACCCAATGATAGGAATGGATACCGGCTCAAGGCCGCCGTGTATTCTCACGGAATCCCAAGCGGATGTAAGACTCTTCCATAGTGCATCAACGGAGCATCTAACCCGTAGGTCATTTCTCATGTACCCGTATGCGACGGCGTAAAATCGAATCCGTGAAATCCTGAGCACGATTGTCGTTCCGATGGGATATCTATTTCGCTTTCCTCTTTGCTTGTCCTCGGTACTCTCTTCGCGAATCGGGTCAATGCCGGAAAGCTGAGTTTCAATAGCGGCGTCAAGTTCATCGGTGGATCGATTGAAGTATTTCTCTTGAAGTTGCCCCTGTACGCTCCGGGGATTTATTATGACGCCATCTGTAAGGTCGGTGTCGAAAGTGTCCGTGAATCCAACGATCACATTTCCCGACTCATTCAATACGTCGCCGCACTTGATCTGGATTATAAAATCTGGGTACGTGTAATTATGGTTGGTCTCAAATTTAGGCCAAGAGTGCCAGACTCCGACAAAAAGACAGCACGTGGCCAAAGAAGTCAGGATCCATATACCGAAACTTGTCAAGCTTGGCCATAGGGCGAGAGCGACCTGGAAGGCTGCGCTGAGCAATCCAAATGATGCCAATGATGCCGAAGCTATCGCGCCGATTCCTTGGCGTGTGAACATCACTTCACGAGCGCCCTGGTGCATGCATACCACCTGTCCGTTTCGTTTTGAGGTGTAATTAGGTTGAGGCTTTACGATTGATTGTCCCCCGAGGGGCGGTCTGTGATGCTGACGGCGGCCGGGTAATTTCTTGTTGCGCGGATTGCGACACTCTTCTGTGCGACAAGTGCGCGAACTGCTTCCTTGCCTCAAACCAGTGATCGCTTTCCGGGGCGTCTCGTAGGTACGCATGTTGATGTTGCCCAGTGCCTGCGGGTAGCTGTATCGCTGTATGGGCAAGACTTGACTGACGACTCCCTCAGGGCCGCGATGGGGGCCAGTTCCGCCTTGGTCTGGGCCCACAGGACCAGGCCGTACGCCAGCACCGACAGGGCCGCTCCGAGCAGGCCCACGGCGGCGAAGGGGCGGAGCCGGGCGGCTGTCGTGCCGCGCCAGCGCCAGAGGGCGTACGCGGGGATCGCCAGCCCCTCCAGGGCCATCAGCCAGGCGATGTAGCCCAGCGCGGACCCGGAGGCCCGTACGCCCAGGCCGTCCACGACCGTGTACGCGGCGATCGACAGGCCCGTGGCCAGCGCGGCCCCGATCGCCGCCCAGTGCGGACGGTCGCCGCGCAGGCCCCACAGCGCGACCCCGGTCAGCCCGGCGCAGCTCAGCAGGATGCCGGCCGCCGCCCAGCCGTCCGGGACCTCGTGCGCGAAGACGGCGGCGAGGACGGTGACGACGAGGGGCGCCGAGCCGCGGGCGATGGGGTACGCCTGGCCGAAGTCGCCCAGCCGGAACGCCGTCATCAGCAGCACGTAGTAGACGAGGTGCACGATCGCCGAGGCGATCAGGTACGGCCACGCGCCGGCCTCCGGGAGCGGCACGAACGGCACCATCGCGAACCCGATCAGCGCCCCGCCGCCGGCTATCAGCGTGAACCCGACCAGCTTGTCCGTGATCCGGTGCGCGAGGGCGTTCCAGCCGGCGTGGGTGACCGCGGCGAGCAGCACCGCCGCGGTGACGACCGGGGTCACGCGTGCGGCTCGCGGACGTCCACCAGGGTGGCACCCGCGTGGGCGATCAGCGTCGCCGGAGCCATGGGGAAGACGGTGTACGGGGTGCCGGCCGCCGCCCACACCGTGGGGTGGTCCAGGAGCGAGCGGTCCGCGAGGACACGGGTCCGCGTCCGGTGCCCGAAGGGCGGGACCCCGCCGATCGCGTATCCGGTCGTCTCCCGTACGACGTCCGCGCGGGCCCGGGTGACCTTCGTGGCGCCGAGTTCCCGCCGGACCGCCTCCAGATCGACCCTGGACGCGCCGTCCATGAGCACCAGCACCGGGACGCCGTCCGCCGCGAAGATCAGCGACTTGCAGATCTCGCTCAGTTCGCAGCCGAGCGCGGCGGCCGCCTCCGCCGCGGTCCTCGTCGCCTCCGGGAACCGGCGGATCCGGGCGTGCAGTTCGCCCAGGCCCAGCCCGGTGAGCGCCTCGGCGAAACGGGGGTGGGCCACGGAGCCCTCGGTGTCCTGCGTGGGGTTGGTCATGCGGGCACGCTAGCGGTGCGTGTACGGGCCATGCGAGGGGGTTGTCGGGAGGGTCCGGTGGGTGCGGGTGCGGGTAAGGGTGCGAGGGAGGGCCCCGCCGGGCCCAGCGCGGATGCTCCGTCCAGCCGCGGGCACGGCACTCCATCCAGCCACAGAGACGGCACTGGACCGGCACGGGTGTTTCCCAGACGATCTGGGCATGACACAGACCCCGACCGCCGACGGCCCCCGCGCCTTCCTGATCCTGCACGGGTGGCAGAACCTCCGCCCGGCCGCCCACTGGCAGCACTGGCTGGCCGACCGCCTCACCGACCTGGGCCACGAGGTGGCGTACCCGCAGCTGCCCGAGCCGGACGACCCGGACCTGGAGCGGTGGCTGGCCGAACTGGACGCGCTGTTGGGTGAGTTGGCGGGCCGGCGGATCACGGTGGTCTGCCACAGCCTGGCCTGTCTGCTGTGGCTGCACGCGGTGGCGCGGGACGACGTCCTGTCCGGCCCCGTCGACCGCGTCCTGCTCGTCGCCCCGCCCGCCCCCGAAGTCGCCCTGGACCACCCGGAGATAGCCGAGTTCGCCCCGCCGCGGCCGGACCCCGCCCGGCTGGCGGCGGCCGCCTCGTACACCCGGGTCGTGGGCGGCGACGACGACCCGTACTGCCCCGGCGGCGCGGCCGCGGTCTACGCCGGGCCGCTGGACCTGGACGCCGACGTACTCCCGGGCCAGGGCCACCTGGACCTGGATGCGGGCTACGGCTCCTGGCCGTCGGTCTTCGACTGGTGCCTGGACGCGACGCCCGGATCGTACGAGAAGGCCCCCGTGCACGCCCGTACGTGACCGACGCCCACCGCCCGCCGCCGTCACCCGGGGCTCAGCCCCCGCTGCCCGCCTTCAGCAGCGCCGCCACGATCGGGCCCGCCGACTCGCTGCCGTGGCCGCCCTGCTGGACGACCCCGGCGGAGGCCAGGTCGCCCTTCCAGGCGGTGAACCAGCCGTTGGGCTCCTTCTGGCCGTCGACCTCCGCGGAGCCGGTCTTGGCCCCGAAGTCGGGGCCGAGGCCCGACATCGCCTCGGCCGCGGTACCGGCCGCGGCGGTGTACCGCAGGAGTTCGCGCAACTGTGTGCGGGCCGAGGCGGACAGCGGCCGCGCGGCGGTGGCGAGGGTGCGGCCGTCGACGGAGGGGGCGACCAGGTAGGGCTGTTTGAAGGCACCCGTCTTGGCCGTCGACACCACCGACGCCATGTTCAGCGGATTCATCCGCACACCGCCCTGGCCGATCAGCGAGGCCGCCATCGGGGCGTCGCGCTGCACCGGCACCGCGCCGTCGAAGCTGGACACGCCGATGGCCCAGTTGTTCAGGCCGAGCCCGAAGACCTGCTGGGCCTCCAGGGCCAGGGAGTCGTCGTCCAGCTTCTTCGCCTGGGAGATGAAGGCGGTGTTGCAGGAGCGCGCGAAGCTGGCCTTGAACGTGCCGTTCCTGATCTGGAACTTGTCGTCGTTCTGGAACTTCCAGCCGCCGTACGAGGAGAACTTGGGGCAGGGGTGGGCCTTCTCCGCCGACGCGAGCCCCTTGTCGATGAGCAGCGCCGACGACACGATCTTCATCGTGGAGCCGGGCGCCAGGGAGCCCTGGAACGCCACGTTGAAACTGCTGGAGTTGGCCGCGGCCAGGATCTCGCCGGTCGAGGGGCGCATCACGACCACCGACGCCCGCTTCGTGGCCGCCACCTTCGTCTCGGCGAGGGCCTGCAGTGCCGGGCTGAGCGTCGTCTTCAGCTCCCCCGGGGTGCCCTCGCTCAGCTCCAGCAGCGTCTTGTCGGCGGCCTTCTCCTTCTTGGAGCCGGCGGAATCAGCCGACTCGGCCGAGCCGGCGGGCTCGCCGGAGGACGTGCCGCCCTTCCCGGTCTTCTCCGGGTCCGCGCGGACGATCCGCAGTTCGACGCCCGCCCTGCCGCCCGCCTTCTTGCCGTACTTCTCCCGCAGACCGTCCAGCACCGAGCCCAGCGACGGGTACTTCTTCGTCGTCAGCTCACCGCCGTCCCGGTCGAGGGCCTTCACCGGGGGCGTGCCCGCCTCACCGGTCACCAGGCGGTCGCCCTCGGCCAGTTCGGGGTGGACGACGGACGGCCGCCAGTCGACGACGGGTTCGCCGTCCTTCTTCGCCCGGACGACGGTGAGGGCGCTCTCGTAGGTGAGCGGCTTCTGCGTGCCCTTGTAGGAGACCGTGCCCTTCACCGTGAACGGCACCTCGTCGCCCGCGCGTCTGCCCCGGGTGAGGGTGACGTCCTCGACGTGGGCGTCCTTGGTGAAGCCGGTCAGCGCGGCCCTGGCGGCCGCCGCGTCGTCCGTGGCGGCGGCCGCCTTGGTGACGGTGCCCTTCTGCCAGGCCGTCAGGAACGCGGTCGCGGCGGTACGGACCTCACCGGCGGACAGGGGCCCGCTCTTCACGGCCTTGGCGTCGGCGGAGCCGTCGTCGGCCGAAGCGCCCGCGCCGAACACCGTGTACACGGCGAACGCACCGCCGCCCAGGGCCGCGACCGCCGCTCCGCCCAGCACGAGATGCCGCCGCGGCCTCCCCGGCTTCGCGGCCTTCCGCTCGTCGACACGCCTTCTCTTACCCACGCTCCGACCTTCCGCTGCCCCCGACTGCCCTCTCGTCCCACAACGAGAACCCCCACACTAGAGTCCCGCGGGTCACTCCGTGGGTGGGGCCGGGTTTGTCCGCGGATGGGTGGGGGCCGGTCGCGCACCCACCGCTTCCAAGTCCGCTCACCCTCCGGCCTTCAGTACCTCCGCCACGATCGGACCGGCCGCCTCGCCGCCTCGGCCGCCGCCCTCCGACATCGCCGCCGCGGCCACGTCCCCGCGGAATCCGGTGAACCAACTGTCCGCCACGGCCTGCCCGTCGATCTCCGCGGAGCCGGTCTTCGCCCCGATGTCACCGCCGAGTCCGGACATGACGGTCGCCGCCGTCCCCTGGGTCGCGGTCAGCCGCATCATCTGCTTCAACTGCGCCGACGTACCGGCCGACAGCCCCTTGGCGGTGGCCAGCTTCCGGTCGTCCAGCTCCGGGGACACCAGGTACGGCTGCCGGAAGGTGCCCGTGATCGCGGTCGACGTCACCGACGCCATGTTCAGCGGGTTCATCAGGACGTCGCCCTGGCCGATGGCGTTGGCGGCCCGGTTCGGCCCGCCGGAGGGCGGGACCTTGCCGTCCATGGACACGATGCCCGTCTTCCAGTCGTCCCGGCCGATCCCGAACCGTTCCTGCGCCTCCTGGGTCAACGACTCGTCGGACAGCGGCTTCTCGTCGATCAGCTTGATGAAGGCCGTGTTGCAGGACCGCTCGAAGCTGTTGGCGAGCGTCGCGCTCGACGTCTCGTCCGCCTTCAGGCCGGGCAGGTTCTTGAAGGTCTGGCTCATCCAGGTCGCCGTGTCGGGGCAGGGCGCGGGGCCGTTCATCGAGGTCACGTCGTTGTCGATGAGCATCGCGGCGGTGATGATCTTCATCGTGGAGCCGGGCGGGAGTTCCCCCTGGAAGGCCGCGTTGAAGTCGTCGTCGCGGTGGTTGGCGACCGCCAGCACCTGTCCGGTGCTGGGCTGCACGGCGACCACGGACGACTCGGGGTGCTTGGTCACCGCCCGCTCGGCCGCCGCCTGGATCCCCGCGCCGATCGTGGTCCGCAGCTTGCCCGCCCTGCCCTCGGTGAGGGTCAGCAGGGTGGTGTCGCCGGCCTCCGCGGCGGCGTGGTGGACGCCCAGCTCGATGCCGGGGGTGCCGCCCGCCTCGGCGCCGTACCGGTCGCGCAGGGTGTCGAGGATCGGCCCGAGGGAGGGGTACTTCTCCTTCGTCAGCACCTTGCCGTCGCGGTCCACGGCCTCGATGGGCGGCGCGGCCGCCTCCCCGGTGACCAGGGTGTCGCCCTTCTTCAGCTCGGGGTGCACGACGGAGGGCCGCCAGTCGACCAGGGCCCGCCCGGTGGTCTTCCCCCGCACGACGGTCAGCCGGCTCTTGTACGCGAGGTCCTTGCTCTTGCCCTTGTACGACACGGTCGCCCGGACGGAGAACGGGACGGTCCGGCCGCCGCTGCCGGTGGGCTCGCCCGGCTCGATCTTCACGTGGTCGATGCGTGCGACGCCGGTGAAGCTGTCGAAGACCTTCCCCGCGTCCAGCGCGTCGTTCGTGTAGGACGCCGCCGCCGACGGGTCGCCCTTCTCCCACGCCGCGAAGAACTTCTCCGTCGTCTCCCGGACCTCGTCCGCGTCCGGCGGCCCGGTCCGCTTCTGCGGGCTTCCCCCGTCCCCGTTCAGCGCCGTCACGAAGTTGTACCCGCCGTACCCGGCACCGCCCAGCATCGCCGCGAGCACCCCGCCGACTATGGCGCCCTTGACCCCCTTGCGCATGACGCGACTCCCCCTTTGAACGCGTTCAGAAACCGCTTGCCGGGGCTCACTGTAGGCATGCCGGGGTGACGCGTGGGGAAAACGACTCCTTTGCGTGCCCTGATTGTTAGCGCGTCAGAGCCCGGCGAACGGGGTTCGGCCATCACACCCAGGTATCCAGCCACATCCGCGACCGCCAGCTGTCGATCGGGATGGGCTGGCCGGTGTACAGGGGCCAGAAGTAGATGAAATCGCGGCTGGCCGGGCCGATTGGGGCCCTGACCAGCCACGACGGTGGTGCGGTGGGGCCGCGTCAGGCAGCCTGGGCCGTCTCTGGGCCGTGATCTTGAGGATCGGCAGCCAGATACACCCCGTCGACCGCCTTCCGGGTGCGGCCCTCGCTGCTCGGCATGAGGTGCGTATAGGTGCGCAGCGTGAACCCCGGATCGCTGTGACCGAGGTACTGACTCAGGGCCCGGATGTTCTCTCCCGCGTCCAGCAGTACGGACGCGTAGAAGTGCCTGAGCGCGTGCATGCCGTCCTCGGGGGCCGACGCGTACCGTTCGCCGCGCTCGGGCTTCGGGATGACTCCTGCGCCCGCCAGAGCGGGCTTCCAGTGGTGAGCGTTGAAGTTGCTCACGCGGACGTGGTTGCCTTCGACCCCGCTGAACAGAAGCCGTTTCGTCACGAGCGGGCCGTCTGGTGTACGCCAGGGAAGTGTCACGTCCACCGGGGCGAACTCCTCGGAATGGGCACGCAGGGCGGCGGCCACGGCCCTCGGGAGAGGGACGTCACGGACCTTGCCGCCTTTCGGCAGGGCGAACACGTACTTCCCGCGGATGCGCTTGAGTTGGTGGCCGACGGTCAGCCATCCGCCCTCGTAGTTGAGTTCGTCGACCGACAGACCGAAGATCTCGCCCTGTCGTAGGCCACATCCCGCTCCGGGGTCGACGGTGGCCCGGAAGCGCTGCGCGAGGGCGGCCCGTACGCCGAAGACGTGCGCGGACGTCCACGGGTCCACACGGGGCTTGCCAGGCTTCGGGAGCTGCACTGTGCGGGCCCGACAGGGGTTCTTGCTGAGCAGCCCGTCGTCGACCGCCGCACTGAGCGCAGCCGAGACGGTCCCTACGATGATGCGGCGGTGCGATTCGGCCGGCACGGTGTCTTCGAGGGCCGCGATCCAGGCCCGGATGTGTTCAGGCTTGAACGAGCCGAGCGGGCGCGTCCCGATGTGGGGATAGGCGTGCAGTCGAAGCCGACGCTCAGCGGCCTCACGGCTGTTGATCTCGCCTGTGTGGGAGTTGACCCAGCGCTCTGCGTACTGCCGGAACGTCGTCCGTGCCGTGCGTGGGTCGATGTACTCCCCGCGCGCCATGTCCGCCTCGGTCTGCGCGAGCCACTGTTCGGCGAGGCGCTTCTGTCGGTCGGGGAAGCTCTTGGACTTCTCGGTGCCGTCGGGGCCGATGTAGCGGGCGCGGTAGCGCAGGCCGCTGCCGTGGCGGTCGCTCTTGACGCGGACGGTCTTGCCGTCGGTGTTGGTCTCGGTCTTGAACCAGCGGTCTTGGATGTGGCCGGCCATCTGGGGCGTGGTCCCTTCTGGGCATGAGGAAGGGAGGGGCACGGTGTGCCCCTCCCCGGTGGTGTCACGCGGTGTGCCGTGCGTCAGGCGGCGTCCTGGTCGGCGTGCTTGCGGTCGATGACGTAGGCGTGCACGTCGGCGGGGTCGTAGCGGACGTGCTTGCCGATGCGGAAGCCGGGCGGGCCGGTGCGCTTCCGGCGCCACTGGTAGACGGTTTCGAGGGGTACCTCGAACATCTCGGCGATGTCGTCGGGGGTGAGGTACCGGTCGGGGAGGCCGCCCCGGAGGGTGGCGCGGGGGTCGGTCTGGACGGGGGCGGGTGCGCTCACTGAGTCCTCCGCGAGTTGGAAATACATTCCTCTGAGTCGCGACTCATCGGCACTCAGCGGCACTCAGAGGGGTCTTGAGACGCGATGAGTCGCGACTCAGGCAAATGTGGTTCGGACACGTTCACCGTGATCCCGTTGTAGGTGACCACCTGCCGGCCGTAGGCGTCGCGGGGGCGGGTGCGGTTGAGCTGGGGGACGACGGAGAGCAGGTTGCGGCCGAACACCTGCTTCGTTCCGGGCTTGACGCCGTTGTCCTCGGCCCAGTCCCGCCAGACGGCCCACAGAGCTTCCACGGGCACGCTGCACGTGGGGCCGGTGGTGCAGCGTTCGCGGACGAATGCGCTGGTGGGGCTCGCGGTGTCGCGCATGGTGGTGACGGCTTCGCGGCTGGATGCCGGTTCGGTGATCCGGCCGGTGCGCTGGAGTCGGGCGAGTCCTTCCAGGGCCCAGTTGATGATGCCGGGGACTTCGGCGATGAGCCGGTCGGTGAGGGTGGGGTCTTCCTTGCCGAGCCAGGACAGGCGGGTGTTGAGCAGGATGAACCGGTTGGCGATGACGCCGGAGGAGTCGCCGAAGTGGGGCAGTTCGTTGGACAGGATGACCAGCCGGGTGGGGAGCTTGCCGGTCCACGGCTGGCGGTACTTGCGGTCGATGTCGATGGTGTCCTCGCCGGAGATGGTGAGGAGCCGTTCGACGACTTGGGTGTTGTCGTTGCCGGACAGGCGGGCGTCGGAGATGACCCCCAGGGGCTTGCCGATCAGGGTGGACAGGCCGAAGTTCGTGCCGAGTCCGGCGAGGGTGGGCCCGGCAAGGTTCTCCTTGCCGACCAGCGCTTTGAGGACGCGCGCGATGGTGCCCTTCCCGGACCGGGTCGGGCCGACCATGAGAAGGATCTTCTGTTGGTCGGTGCGGCCGGAGATGACGTAGCCGAACCACTCCTGGAGGGCAGCGATGGAGTCGGGGTCGTCGGGCCAGAGCTGGGCGAGGAAGTTGTCCCACGTCGGTGCGGTCGCGCTGGGGTCGTAGGCGTAGGGGATGGAGACGTTGTTGAAGAACTCCGGTGTGTGCGGCATGAGCGCCCGGTCGCGGATGCGGAGCAACCCGTTCTGACAGGCCACGATCGGGCCGTGCTCTTGTCCGGTGTCGCCGTGGTCGTCGATCCAGGCGGGGGTGTCGGTGTCGGTGGGCAGGAGAACGATCGAGCCCAGGGCATCGAGCAGGTTGCTGATCTTCGGTTTGGTCGGTGCCCAGTCGCGTTCCTCGGTCTCGCCGTCCTTGGCGGGGACCTGGTAGACGGCGTGCTCAAGGCGCTCGTACATGGCCTTGCGGACCTGGTCGTCGTCGACCTCGCGCCAGCAGGTGCCGTTCCAGCGCATCCAGGACGCGCGCCAGCGGCGGCACACGAGCTTGCCGTCCTCGCCCTGCCAGTCGGGCAGCAGACGGCGGGCGACGGCCATGGGGTGGGACGGTGCGGGCAGTTCCTCGCTCTGAGCGGTGCGGGTGTCCGTCATGCTGCCGTCCTCCCTTCCTGGGACGCGGTGGGCTTTCCGGTGCAGAAGTGCTTGTGGGCGGCGTAGTCGTCGACCAGGGCGGCCACGGCGGTGGGGCCGGTGGCGGTGTCGGTGTGTCCGCAGGCGCAGGCGTAGGCGGCGTTCGGGGTGGCGCCGTGCCGCTTGGACCAGCGGGCCCCGTCCCAGTGATGCCGGTAGACCGGTGGCGCGTAGATACGGATGCCGGGACGCTCCGGTGTCGGGTCGGAGCTGGGCCGCATGTCCCTGGCCGGGAGCCGGTTCGTGCGGGGAAGAGAGGTGACGACGCCCTTGCGGGCGGCGCCTGTCGGCTCGCCCACGGTGGTCTGCGGCGGAGCCGGTTCGGCGGGGCGCGGCTGGTCGGTGGTGGGGGTGTTGCTTTTACCTGCGGGGCGGGGCCGGGGGGTGGTCATGCCGTCCTCCGGGGCCATGCGGTGCGGATGGAGTAGTCCAGGGCCTTGCGGATGGTGTTGCGGCACTCGGCCGGCGACAGTCCCGCCGACTCGCCCCCGCAGGTAAAAGCCGTTTCCACGGTGGCGCGGTCGAGGTCGCCCCACGCCACGAACCGGCCCACCGCCCGTACGGCGCGCAGGAGTTCGGCCTGCCGCCCGCCCTCGCCCGTGGCGGCCACGGCCGCGACCTCGCGGTTGAGGACGGCGGCGGCGTACCGGTCGGCGTCGCGGGCGAGGGTGGGCAGGATCGGCGCCGTGGCGCGCCTCTGAGAGGCTGTCAGAGCCTTTTGGAGCCATTCGGACAGGTTTGCAACGGGCTGGTCGTCCAGGACGGTGTACGGGCCGTGTGGGGTGATGCTGCCGGGGGCGACGACCTGTCCGCCCCATGCGCGGGTGTCGACCTTGGGCGTGAGGGTGCCGGTGGTGTTGGCGAACCGGACCCCGGACGGGGCGGTGAAGTACAGGTGCTCTCCGCCGCTGGGGGTCCGGATGCGGCGGGTTGCGGGGACGGTGTGTCCGGCGCGCTCGCAGAGCGCTTGGAAGTTGGCCGCGCCGTCAGGCGTGCCCGCTTCGTCTGTGGGCTTGAGCGTGTCCAGGTCGACGACCAGCAGACCGGCGGGGCCGGTGGCGATACCGACGTTGAACGGGCCCGAAGACCAGCACCGTTCGATACGGGCGGGGTCGAGGGTGGCGCGCTGCTCGAACGTGCGGTGCCCGCCGGCGCAGTCGCCGGAGTGGGGGCAACGGCGTTCCCCGTGCAGGGCGGGGACCTTGCTGCGCGGGCGCAGCGGGATCACAGGCCAACCGCGGGCGGCGGCGTCCAGCGCCGCGCGCAGCAGCGCGGGACGGGGGTCATGAGTCATGCTGGGTATCTCCAGTTCGTCGCTAGCGTGCTGGTGAGCAAGGGCGGCCCCGGTTCTTTGGCGAGAGGGGGGCCGCCCTTGGCGTAGCTAGTTGTTCCTGGCCCAGTAGGCGTACTGCTGACGGACGTAGGCGCGCGGGTCGCCCATGACGTCGGCACCGTCCAGCTCGATGAGGAAGTGCGCCAGCTCCATGGCGTGCTCGTCGCGCATGCGGCCGTCGGGCGGGAGCTGGGTGGACCTGCGGTCGACGACGGCGGCACGCCGCAGCCACCACTCACGGTTGCGCCTGCCGGCGTGAGCCTCGCTCAAGAGCCAGTCGAACTCTTCGCGGGCGTCGGGGGCGTCGGCGTACGCGTCAGCCGCGCTGGGCCAGTCCTCCGAGGGCGCGGCGTCGGCGGCCTGGTGGTCGGCGCGGACGTAGAGACGGTGCCGCTTGTGGTCGCGGGTGGGGCAGACGGTCACAGTGCCGGTGGTGAACGTACGGTCCAACGCGGCGACGATGGTGTTGGTGTCGGTGGGGTCGCAGATGACGCGGATCTCGAACACGAAGGCTCCTGTCAGCCGTAGAACTTGTTGCGCTTGATGACGGCCTTGCGGATGTTGACGGTGGTACCGCCCTTGTCGCCGCCCGCGCTGAACACCTGCACGGCGATCCAGCCGCCGAAGATGACGGCCGCGAGGGTGATGAGCTGGGTGATGAGCGCGGTCAGGGCGGTGATGAACGTGGTGAGGATCAGCAGACCGCCGCACACGGCGGCGAACCCGACGCCCCCGAGCGCGACGTTCACGGCCGCGCGGGAGACGACGGGCTTGGCGGCCACCGGTTCCGGGCGGGCGTGGTCGATGGCGTAGCCCGTGACGATCCGCCCGTCCGGCAGGACGACGGACGCGACCGTCGGGACGGCTCCCGGCTGCACGGGCACCATCGGCGCCGGTACGGCGGGGGTGATGGGGGTGGGGTGGTGGACTTCCACGGCCCGTATGGCGGGCGTGTGGTGGCTGTTCTCGGGGAACATGCGGAATCCCTTCCGGCGGTAGGTCAGGGAGGCAGGCACACCCCCTGCGGGGTGGCGTGTGGAGGGGGTTTCAGGGGGTGCTGACCTGCGGGCCTCCCTGCCTCCCTGCCTGATCATTCGTGCAGGTCAAGGCCAGGGAGGCGGGTCAGGGAGGGGTTCAGGGAGTTCTCCCTGCCTCCCTGACCCGTCCGGGGTCGGCTCCCTGCCCTCAGACGGTGGAAGCGGAACCGTCGGTGTCGCGGTTCGCGAGGGCGCGGGTGAGGCGGTCGCGGCCGATGACCATGCGGCCGTCGGACTTGTACGGCTCCGCGCCGGTGCCGTCGAGCACGCGCTTGAGGTCGATGAACGACCAGCCGCCGTAGGCGCCGGCGTTCAGCGTGGCGAGCCGCTTGAGGACGTCCTGAGTCAGGACACGGGAGGCGTCCCCGACCACGGCGGCGATGTCGTCGAGCGGGTCGCGGTCCTCGCCCCGCTCGATGGCGTGCAGGGTGGTGACCCCGTCGCGCAGCGCCTTGGCACGCTCGATGATCGCTTCGGCCGCGTCGTCGTCGATGTAGTGCGTGCGGACCGTGATGGACGACTGGCCCTTGGGGATGTCGATGCCCGAAGAGGCGACGACCAGGGTTCCCTGGTCGAGTCCGGGCCGGAGCATGTTGGGGGCGGCGCCGCCGTCGACGGCCTTGTCCCCGAGCGCCATGCGAGCCTGCGACTCGGTGCCGAGCGCGAGGGAGGCGCGGGTGTGGGCGCCCTCGCGGACCAGCTTGGGGAGGTTCTGGTCGGTGGGGTCCTGAGTGCCCTGCCACATCAGGACGTTCACGGCCCGGCCCTGGTTGTGGATCTTACGGACGGCCATGAAGTACCGGGAGTTGGACTTGGAGCCGCCGTAGGGTCGCTTGTCCTCGTCCTTGACCGGGCACATGAACGCCACCTGCGCCTCGTCCACCAGCACGATCAGCGCCGGAAACGTGGTGCCGGGCGGCGCCTGGAGACGGCGGTTCATCTCCTCCACCGCCCCCTCCACCATCTCCGTCACCTGCACCACGTGCTCATCCGTCGGGCCCTGGATCAAGGTGGTGGCGAGGCCGTCGAACATGGCCCAGTCGCCCACGCCCTTGAGGTCGCCCATGAGGAACTGCACCGACCGGTCGAGTGCGACCCACAGGGCGAGGGAGCGCAGGGCGACGGTCTTGCCCTGGTTCGACAGACCGGTGATCAGAAGGTGGCGCTGGTAGAGGCTGAGGGCGGCGGCATCTCCGCGCAGGTCCTGGCCCCACGGAGCTTTGCCCTTGGCGTAGTCGGCGGTCATCGTCTCGTCGGTGACCAGCGGGGACGGGCCGATCGGCTCGTCCAGCGCCCCCGAGTCCGCAACCCACAGGCGGACCGTGCGGGCTGCTTCGGGGATGGTGATGAACACTTCGTGCTCGTGTCGGGTCAGGTTCTCCGCCAGCTTGCGGCGGCGCTGCTGCACTTCGTTCGTTGACACCCCGGAGGGAAGGGTGACGTCGACCTCGATGCCGCATCCGGCGATGCGGATCGGTCCGAGCATGGATGCGCCGGCGTCGCCCATCTCCTTGATGGCGTTGCGCAGCGCGGGGACACCGAGGTCGCGCAGGGCCTTGACCACGATGGACGGGGTGATCGGATCACCCTCGCTGCTGCGGGTGTTGGTGGGAAGGGCCCACTGGGGTGCGGCCTGCTGCTTGCTGCCGACGGCCCACAGCGCGAGCAGGGCGAGGAACGGGCCGATGGTGAGCGCCGGGCCCCACACGACCTGGACGATCCGGATGAGCAGGGCGATGAAGTCGACGGTGGCCGACAGCGGGGTGATCACGTCCGCGACGTCACCGTTGCTGATGGCCATGACCACCCCGAGCGCGACCAGGACACCGATGCTCATCCCGGCGCCGACGGCCACGCCCTTGGCGGCCTCCACGGGGGAGTGGAGCAGGTCCATGCGGCGGTGGTGGCGGGCGGCACGGAAGCGCTGCAGGCGCTCCTCCCACTCCTCCGCCGCTTCGAGGTCACCCGCGGCTTCGGCGGCGCGGATCATGCGCTCGTAGCGGGAGCCGGTGCGGCCGTCCCAGGTGCGGCGGGCGACGATCCGCCCGCCGTTGAACATGTAGGCGCCGTGCCGGGCAACCGCCCGCACCGTCGCTTTGGTCGACTCGTGCGTGACGGCCGACTTCACCGCGCGGCCGGAACGGACCCACAGCGGGACGGCGGCGGGCGGGGCGGGGTCGGGGACCACGGTCAGCGTGGTCACGGGGGCGGGGTCGGGGGACGGGTCGGTGTTCTTGTGCAGGTGGACGACGGTGTCACCCATGACGGGAGCACTCCTGACTGCCCCGATGCGGGGCGGGAAGTCGGCGAGGGGCCCCGCCCGGCAACCGGTGGCGGGCGGGGCGGGTGATGATTCAGCGGGTGCGGCGGACGCGGTTCTCCGCGTGGCTGAGCTGGGACGGCGTGGTGCGCGGGCCGTCGAGCCAGCAGAAGGGGCGGATGCCGTCGGCGGCCTTGAACACGCGGATGGCGGTACCGGGGGCGGCGTGCGGGAGGCCGTGGACGCGTCCGCCGTCGAGGGAGGCGAGTATGCGCGCGCCGTGGTGCTCGCACCCGTCCGCGCCGGCGTCCGCGCGGTCCAGCACGGTCACCACGGCCTCACCGCTGCACGGGGTGGGGTCTTCCGGGTGCGCGGCCGGGCAACGGCCGCCCTGGGGGCGCGTGTTCACCACCACCCCTTGGCCTTCTTGGCGGCCTTGGCGGCGGCGTACTCGCGCACGATCCGCTGCCGCTCCATGTGCAGGGCGGTGATCTCGGCCGTCAGCCGGGTGACCGCCTGCTCCGAGACGGACTCCAGCCGATTCTCCTGCCGGGTGGCGCTCTTGCCGCGCAGGACCCGGTACGAGCCCCCGGCAAGCGCCCCGAGGACTGCGCGCCGCTCGGCACTGTTCAGGGGCCACATCTCGCCCCGGCGGACCGCTTCCAGCTTGCGGTTGGTCTTGCTGATCTCACGGTCGATGCTGCGGGTGTCGGGCTTGCCCATGATTCGGTCTCCTCAGACAGTCACGGTGCGGAGCGGGAGGGGTGGGCCACGACGCGCTTCCACGCGGCGCGCAGGCGCATCTCGGATGCGGAGTGGCCGGTCGCGCGGAAGCGGATGGCCATCTCGCGGTAGGACAGGGCCGGGGTTTCGCTGTGCCGGATCTCGTCCACCAGTGCGTCAAGGGCGGTGTCGGAGAGGGCGTTGCCGTCGCCCGGCGGGAGCGCGGCAACCGGCTCTGTGGGGCCCCACACGGGCAGTTCCCACGCGGGCGTGACGTCGGGTGTGACGCGGGTCGTCACGCTGGTCAGCGCCCTGCCGGTGTCCTCACCGCGCCGCGCCGTCTCCAGCGTCGACCAGGCTTCGGCGAGGGTTTCGGCGGTCTTGGCCTGGACGCGTGCGACGCGTGCCCCGGCTTGCGTCACGGCCGTCAGCCGGGTCTCCTCGGTGGCCGCTTCCGCACGCAGCCGGGCACGGGCCACGGCCGCCTCGTCGCGGGCTTCCTGCTGGATTCCCGCGATGGCGTCCAGCGCGATGGGGGTCAGCGCGGTGCGCTCCCACAACCCGTGAACCAGCCACAGGGCTTTGGCCGCGACCGGGAGCCACGCGACGGCCAGCCACGCGCCGCGCGAGTGTTCGGCGGTCGCCGCGTGCGCGACCAGGACGCCGGTGGCGATCAGGCCGAACGTCCAGCCGACGGCGGTCACCGCACGGCTGTGGTCGCCCTGCGCGGACAGGCGGCGCTCGTAGGCGAGGGTCGCGAGCCATCCCCCGTCGATGCCCAGACCGACGACCAGGGCGACAGGCCACGGCATCGCAGCACCGAGCCACATCACGACCACGGCGAGGGTGAGCACCATGGACACCGCCGTCATCGCGACGGCCGGCAGTACGGTCCTGGCCTTCACCGCGCACCCCCCGCCGCGAGCAGGGCCGCGAGGATGAGCAGGGCGCCGCCGGTCATGGTCAGGTCGACCGCGCGGCGTAGGGCAGTGAACTTCACCACCGCGAGCCGGGACAGTCCGGCGACGTCCGCCGCGAGGTTCCCGCCGTCGACGACGGTGGTGATCTCGTCGGCGGTCAGCGTGGCCCACAGCGGGAAACCGTGACGGCCCCGCAGGTTCGGGCGGGTCGACCGCAGCAACAGACCGGCCGCCGCGACCAACAGCGCCACCCCCACCCCGCCCGCGACATAGGCGGAGAGGTTCAGCGGCAGGTCACGGGCCACGGACCACGTGCCGGCCAGCACCGCGCCGACGAACGCGAGCAACAGCCCGGTCTTGGTGTCCGTCCGCGTGATCTCCGCCTTCACCTCAGCGTGCGCGGCGGTCAGCTTCGTGTTCGGGGTGCTCACGCGGCACCGCCCGGCAGCATCTCGCCGACGGTGCGGTTGGCCACGTCCCGCCGCGCGGCCAGCACCCGGTTCCGGGCCCGGCGGATACGGCGGGCGTCCACCTCGTTCACCGGCCGGTCCATGGCCTTGATCTGCGCGTCCAACAGGTCGACCTCCGCCAGGACGACGGCCGACTCCACCTCGATCGCGTCCAGCTCCGCGCTGGTCGGCTCCATCCAGTCGGCGAACGCGGTAACAACGTCCTGAACAGTGGCGATGTGCTTCATTGGGTCGTGTTCCTCTCACAGGGGTGAACGGCCCGTCAGCGGCTCCCGGTGTTGCACCACCGGGGGCCGCGCGCCGTTGAAGTCGGATCTCCGGCTCCCCTCGACCCCGCCCGTACGAGCACCGCGCTTCACACGGGCCCGGACGGGCGAGGCAGGCAACCGGCCGCCGCATTCACCGCGCGGCGGAAGTGGTCGGGTGACGCGTTGGGGATGCCGTCGCGCCGGTCCAGCGGGACGGGCCCAAAGGTCTTCGACGGGTCATGAGGACCTCCAATCGGAGACGAAGGGAATCCGAGGACTTCACCGGCGCCGTTGCCACGGCCGTCCGGTCCCGAGCCTCGAAGGTGTCGGGGCGCCCTATTCGCACTGCTCGGCGCCAGCAGAACGACCGCGAGCGGCCGTCGACGGTCCTCACCCGGCCGTCACGGGGACGGGGACTCAGCCCCGTCGAACTTGACTCCCTGTTGAGTTCTCAAAGAACGACCAGCTCAGGGCCCCAACTGCACGAGCTATCCCGAACCGACAAGCCATGGAGACAGCCCAAAGAAGACCCACTCCGACTCGCTGTCCTAGGACTGCGAGCGACCTGAGATGAGAATGCACCGCAGTCCTAGGACTGTCAACAGTCCTAGGACTGTGTGCTTCACTGGAATGTGTCGAGAGGAGTTCTGCGTGGCACCGAAAGCCCCGAAGTGGCGGGACCTGGCCGACCGCTTCGGCCAGCAGATCAGGAACGGCGACTACGAGCCTGGCCAGCAGCTTCCGCAGATCCGGGAGCTTGTGGAGGCGGGCGAAGGTTCAAAGGAGACGGTCCACCGGGCGTACAAGGCGCTTGAAGCCGAGGGCCTGGTGACCATGACTCGCGGTCACGGCACCGTCGTGCGCCCGAAGTCTCCGCTGAAGCGTCTCGGTATCGCCCGGTATGACAAGGCGAAGTGGCGGGACGGCGACGAGGTCGCGTTCATCGCGGACCGCGTGGCGTCCGGTCGCACCTACAGCCGGAACGAGCAGACCCAGAGCGTCAGTCGAGTGAAGGCGCCGGCGTCCGTGGCGGCAGCCCACGGGCTCCCCGAGGGTGCGGACGTCTACGCGCGCGCCCGGCTCGTGAAGGAAGGCACCCAACCCACCCACACCCTGACCAGCTACTACCGGCCCGAGCACGTGGAAGGCACGCGCATCGTCGACCCGACCCCGGGCCCGGCCGGTCGTGGCGGTGGCTTCCGTGTCCTCTATGACGCCGGGTACGAGATCGACCACATGCGCGAGGAACTGTTCGCGCGAGTGCCTACCGCCGAAGAGGCTCAGCTCCTCCAGCTCTCGCCGGGTGAGTGGGTGGTAGAACTGCACCGCACCACGTACACGGCGGACGGCACGGTCGTAGAGTTCGCCGTCGGAGTCCACGCGGCATCGCGCTTCGCGTGGTCGTACGACTTCAAGGTCCCCGACTCGGCAGCAACGGAGGGCGAGAGCAAGTGATCTCGGCTCAGGCGTGGGCGGACGCTCAGCGGCTCTGGGACTTCCAGCAGATGGGCCATGAGCCGCGCCCATGCTCGGTGGCCATTGGACTCGGCAGCCATGACCTCGGGGTGGCCGACGCCACCGCGGAGCTTTTCCACCGGGGCATGGCGCCGGCCGTCCTCTTCACCGGAGCGACCAGCCGGACCACCCGCGACCGGATGCCCCGTGGCGAAGCCGAGCACTACCGGGACCGCGCGGTGGAGCTAGGGGTCCCCGCGAGCGTCATCCTCGTCGAGCCGAACGCCCGGAACACGGGCGAGAACATCCGCTTCTCGCGGGCCTTGCTCGAAGCGAGGCGCATCCCCGTCTCATCCGCCCTGCTCGTCAGCAAGCCGTACGAGGAGCGGCGGGCGTACGCCACGGCCCGGAAGCTCTGGCCTGAGATCGAATGGGTGAGCGCGTCCACCCCCATGACGCTCCCCGATTACGTCGACTCGATCGGGGACGCGCGTCTCGTCATCGACATGCTCGTCGGCGCTCAACAGCGACTCATGGTGTATCCCCGCCAAGGCTTCATGATTGAGCAAGAGGTTCCCGACGACGTTCTAGCCGCTTACGAGCGGCTTCGCGGCGAGGGCTTTACAAGCCGCCTGGTGCCCGAAACGGCAGAACGGGCCTGATAGGGCGCCGTTCACCCGTCTCAGAACTCAGGATGCTGTGGAGCCAGGTCGACAGTAGAGTCATAGCTCGCGAATTCCAGTGATCGTGAGTTTCAGAAAAGTGAGGCGAGAATGGCGCAGGGGCGTAAGGCTATAAGCAGACCCATGAAGCACGAAGTGCGGAAGAGGTGTGGATTCGGGTGCGTAGTCTGTGGAAGCCCGTTCTACGAGTATGACCATATTGAGGAATACAGTACAGTTCTGGGCCACTCGGCAGAAAACTTGACGCTTTTATGTCCCGAGCATCACAGCGAGAAAACTCGCGGACTCCGGACGCGGGGGCAAGTGGAGTGGGCCAACGCCAACCCTTTTAATAGGAGAAGTCAGGGCTCAAGTCCATATCCCCTTGCTTACGAAGGGTCGGATAGTCGAATCTCGGTCGGATCGAATGAATTCATTCACAATATCGGCGATGTCTATCAGGAGCCGTTAGTGCTGAATGGGGAGCCGGTTCTGCAATTCAGAACCGAAGAGGGGAGGCTCCTCGTAAGGGCTCGCTTCAGCGACAGTTCGGGGTCCACGATTCTGAGAATCGAAGAAAATGAGCTTAGTTATAACACAAATCTTTGGGACGTCGAATTCATCGCGAACACGCTCGTCGTGCGCGAAGCGGCTCGCAAAATCATTGCCAAAGTAGTTTTTAATCCACCCGGTGGTCTAACGGTAGAGCGGGCATTCTTTGCCCATGATGGGCTGACTGTGCAGGTGAAACCGAGGGAGATCGTCTACCTGTTGCCGGACGGGCAAAGAGGTGGTTCGTATTCGGGGTGTTCAATGCTCAATATGCCCTACCCGCGTGGGATTTCGATGGCGGACCGGGCGCATCCGGATTCGCAGCCATCCGCTATTCATATGGTCTTTTGACGGCTGACCTAAGGCCATCATGTGTAGTTGGTAGGCCAGAATCCGGCGGCACCTCGGGCAGCGCTACCCGTATGGTAAATGTGCGCTCAGCGTTTCAGGGAGCGATGCGGTCCTTCCTCGACTCGGGCGGCCGAACCGATCGCGCCTGGCGGGCTGTCTCTGGGCCGTCCGAGGGCGACCGGCAACGGCCGCCAACGACCACGAGGGCGCGGCTGGCTGCCGTGCCCTCGTGGTGTGTTCGCCCAGCTAGACCCAGGTTGCCAGCCACATCCGCGACCGCCACGAGTCGATCGGGATGGGCTGGCCGGTGTAGAGGGGCCAGAAGAGATGGAGTGAAGTCCCCGCCGTTGCTCCGTCCTCGCAACGCAGGTCATTGAGAGCTGGATGGTTCCCTCAGATTGAGGTCAACGTCGGCGCGTTCACGCCCACGAAGACTTCGGAGACTGAGGTGTTGTTGAATGCGGCGCCCTCAATCTTGAGGGTTCCATTGTGTAGAACTGCGTGGCGGAAATCAACCGAGCCATCACTGAATTTCGCGCTGCGGAACCAAACCACACCTCGAAAATCCGCCCCGCGAAATCTTGCGATACCGCTGTCAAAGCTCGCCCCCTCGAAATCAATCATGGCGCCAGCGAATGTTGCGTTGTTGTAGTCGATGGTGCCGCTGAGTGTGGTGTGGCGGAATCCTGCTGTGCTGTTGAAGGTGGCTTCGCTGAAGCGGACGGTGCCGCTGAATGTCGCGTCTTCGAAGTCGACGGTGCTGTTGAATGTTGCGTTGTTGTAGTCGATGGTGCCGCTGAGTGTGGTGTGGCGGAATCCTGCTGTGCTGTTGAAGGTGGCTTCGCTGAAGCGGACGGTGCCGCTGAATGTCGCGTTCTCGAAGTCGACGGTGCTGTTGAATGTTGCGTTGTTGTAGTCGACCGCGTCACTACTGAGTGTGGTGTGGCGGAATCCTGCTGTGCTGTTGAAGGTGGCTTCGCTGAAGCGGACGGTGCCGCTGAATGTCGCGTTCTCGAAGTCGACCACGGTGCTGTTGAATGTTGCGTTGTTGTAGTCGATGGTGCCGCTGAGTGTGGTGTGGCGGAACCCTGTCATGCCGTTGAAGGTGGCTTCGCTGAAGCGGACGGTGCCGCTGAATGTCGCGTCTTCGAAGTCGACGGTGCTGTTGAATGTTGCGTTGTTGTAGTCGATGGTGCCGCTGAGTGTGGTGTGGCGGAACCCTGTCATGCCGTTGAAGGTGGCTTCGCTGAAGCGCACGTTGCCGCTGAATGTCGCGCCTTCGAAGTCAACCGTCCCCTTGAAAGTGCTGCCGCACAAATCGGCATCGTCGAAATTCGCGCCGATGAATGCGAAGTTGTTGGTGCACCAGGAGATTGGGTCGTCTGGATCCTGCAAGTGTTCGCGTACGACTTGGATGATTGTGCGGCGTACGGCGCGCTCACCATCTCGGTAGCCGGGTTTCGCCGGGTCGGGCTGGTAGGGCGTGCGGAGGTATGAGCAAAGAGCGTCGATGCATGTCTGGCGAAGTTCCCCCCAGGCATCGGCCAGGTCGGTGAGGTTCCACACGCCTTGGAGGCGCACCACTGGATCATCGTTGGAAATTTGTTCGACTGCCGTGGCGTATCGGTCGGTGAGTCGAAAAACGTCCGGTGCCATAGAGAAGCGAACGAGATCAAGGGCCGGGCGTCCAACTTCAGCGCGGGCTCGCTGCCGCTGATCCGCTGGAAGGAGCCGGACCATGCTGTCCGCGAGGGCGTAGGCGAGGGCCGGGTCTCGGGTCGGATCATCCAGCACGCGTGCGACGCTCGACTTGCTAGAAGCGACGCCCGCTTCGTTGATCAGCTCGGCGAGGTCCCGAACGCTGACACTGACGGTGTCCTGCAACATCCTGAGGCGTCGGCCTACGGTTTCAGCTTGGCTCGCTGGCGAAGCGAGACGGTGTCGAGCCGAGTGGTGACGCTCGGCAATGGCGCTCTGCTCCGCTCGCGCCTCTTCGCCTAGCTGCGCGACGCGCGAGGTTTCTGTGGCTCCAATGTTCATTGCGCGGCACAGCATCTCCAGCGTTTCGGGCTGAGGAGTGCTCTTGCCGCGAAGGAGCTCGGAGACTCTGCTCTTCTGCAGCCCTGCCCTCTCGGCGAGGGCTGTGACTGTCCAGTCACCCGCCTGGAAGTGCTTGCGAAGCTCGATTGCGAGGGCCTTCAGCACTGGCGGGGTCCCTGCGGCCACGGGCATGAGGGGGCGAGCCATCAGTTCGTACCTCCCACGGGGCCGGTTGTTCCAGTTGTTCCGGTAGTCTTTGGGACAGGCGGGCAGGGGCAATGTGTCTCTGCCGGGTCATCTTGTCGTGCCCTCAGCCGCTCCGGATATCGCCCCGAGGGGGACACCATGTCCATGGTCATCGGCATCACTCTGATTTGCACTGTTCTAGCCTCCAGTGTCGCGGCTCGCGTGGCGTTCCGGTCAGCGCTCGCCGAAGGAGCCCAGCGCTGGACCGCGTGGGGCACGGCTGGCACCGCCGTCATCGGGACGGTCACGGTGGTAGCGACCGAATGTTCGATCCTGGACCTGCAGGGAGGGGCTCCCAGCGCGCAGGAGATCGCCTGCGGTGTTGTTGCGCTGCTCCTCGCAGCTTGCGTCGCTTATGCCGGCTACGACGTGGCTGGGTCTGCGCCCGCAGGTACTGCTGGTAGCCCGGCGGTAGGGCTGAGTCAGCCGAAGCGCTGGGCGTTCGCGGCTGGCGGTTTTGCTGGCACATATCTGGTCTTTGCCCTGGTGCAGCCGCTGCTCGGCTGAGTGGCTCCTCTGTCCCTTCGGGCCGTCTTCGGGCCGTGCGAAGTGAACCACTGACAACCGCTAATGACCACCAACAACCGAGAGGGCACGGCCGATGGCCGCGCCCTCTCGGCATGTCTGTCCAGCTAAACCCAGGTATCCAGCCACATCCGCGACCGCCAGCTGTCGATCGGGATCGGCTGCCCGGTGTAGAGGGGCCAGAAGTAGATGAAGTTCCAGGCGATCAGGAGGACCAGGACGCCGGCGCCGGCGGCTCCGGCCACGCGGCGGCGTTCCGGGGCGCCGGGGGGACCGAGGATGGCGCCGATCATCATCGTGACGGCCAGGCAGAGGAACGGCAGGAAGACGACGGCGTAGAAGAAGAAGATCGTGCGCTCCTGGTACAGGAACCAGGGCAGATAGCCGGCGGCGACACCGCAGGCGATCGCGCCTGCCCGCCAGTCGCGGCGGAAGAGCCAGCGCCACAGGACGTACAGGACCGCGAAGGCGGCCGCCCACCACAGCAGCGGCGTGCCGATGGCGAGGACCTCGCGGGCGCACTTGTCGGCGGTGTCGACCGCGCAGCCGTCGTTGCCGGGGGACGGGGACTCGTAGAAGTACGAGACCGGGCGGCCCAGGACGATCCAGCTCCACGGGTTCGACTGGTACGTGTGCGGGGACGACAGCCCGATGTGGAACTCGTAGACCGCGTGCTCGTAGTGCCACAGGCTGCGCAGCCAGTCCGGGAGCCAGGCGAACCAGCCGCCCTTGCCCTCGGTCACCGCCCAGTTGCGGTAGTAGCCGCCGCTGCCGTCGTCGGGGGAGAGGATCCAGCCCGTCCAGGAGACCAGATACGTGGCGATCATCACCGGGACCGTGGACAGGAACGCGAGGCCCAGGTCGCGCTGGAGCGTCGCGATCAGCGGCTGCCGGGCGCCGGCGACCTTGCGGGCCGCGTAGTCCCAGAGCACCGTCATGATCCCGAAGAACACCAGGAAATACAGGGCGTTCCACTTGGTGCCGAGGGCCAGGCCCAGGCAGAGCCCGGCCAGCCAGCGGTACGGGCGCCACCCCAGGCGCGTCGTCTCGGCGACGAGGACGTCGGGGCGCACCACCCCGTCGCCGTCCCGGGGGAGGGCGGCGGCCAGCCGCTGTCGCGCCTTGTCGCGGTCGACGACCAGGCAGCCGAACGCGGCCAGCACGAAGAACATCAGCACCTGGTCCAGCAGCGCCGTGCGGCTCATCACGAAGTGCAGGCCGTCCACCGCCATCAGCGCGCCCGCCAGGCAGCCGAGGAACGTCGAGCGGAAGATCCGGCGGCCGATCCGGCACAGCATCAGCACGGAGAGCGTGCCGAGCAGGGCCGTCATGAAACGCCAGCCGAACGGGTCGAACCCGAACATCAGCTCGCCCAGGCCGATCACGTACTTGCCGACCGGGGGGTGGACCACATAGGCCGCCTCCGTCGGGATGGGCACGTTCCCGTTGTTCTGGAGGATCAGCTCGTTGGCGTTCTTCGCCCAGTTGACCTCGTAGCCGCGATGGACGAGCGCCCACGCGTCCTTCGCGTAGTACGTCTCGTCGAATATCACCGCCCTGGGGCTGCCCAGGTTGTAGAACCGCGTCAGCCCGGCGAACAGCGTCACCAGCAGCGGACCGCCCCACGCCGACCACCGGACCAGGCGTGCCGCGCCCTTCTCGCGCAGCCCGAGCGCGGCCCACACCCGTGGGCCCGGCCGGGTGTACGGGGGTACGAGCCGGGTGCGGACATCGCCTCTGGGGGGCGTCGCGTAGCCGAATCGGCGCAGGCGGTGCTGCCACGACGGCCGCTGGTCTTCGGTGGCCTGGTCCTGCCGGGTGTCCGTGGAGGACGCGGTACTGGTCACCGCGCCATCGTAGGGAACACGGCTGTGGGAGTCCCGTGGGACGGGAATCCGGGCCGGGCGCCGCCACCGGTCCCGCGCCCCGCCGACCGCTCCGCCCCTGGGAGGATGGGGGGGTGACTGGAATCCTTGTGTTGGCAGGTACCCCCATCGGTGATGTCGCGGACGCGCCGCCCCGGCTCGCCGAGGAACTGGCCGGTGCGGACGTGGTCGCCGCCGAGGACACCCGGCGGCTGCGGCGGCTCACCCAGGCGCTCGGGGTGCAGCCGGGCGGGCGGATCGTCTCCTACTTCGAGGGCAACGAGGCCGCGCGTACGCCGGAACTCGTCGAGGCGCTGGTGGGCGGGGCGCGGGTGCTGCTCGTCACCGACGCGGGCATGCCGTCCGTCTCCGACCCCGGGTACCGGCTCGTCGCCGCGGCCGTGGAGAAGGACATCCGCGTCACCGCCGTGCCGGGTCCCTCCGCGGTGCTCACCGCGCTCGCGCTGTCCGGGCTGCCCGTGGACCGGTTCTGCTTCGAGGGGTTCCTGCCCCGCAAGGCGGGGGAGCGGCTGGGGCGGCTGCGCGAGGTCGCCGGGGAGCGGCGCACGCTCGTCTACTTCGAGGCCCCCCACCGCCTGGACGCCACGCTCACGGCGATGGCCGAGACCTTCGGCGCGCAGCGGCGGGCCGCCGTGTGCCGTGAGCTGACCAAGACGTACGAGGAGGTCAAGCGGGGGCCCCTCGGGGAGCTGGCCGAGTGGGCGGCGGCCGGGGTGCGCGGCGAGATCACCGTCGTGGTCGAGGGGGCGCCGGAGAAGGGGCCGGAGGAGCTGGACGCGGCGGAGCTGGTGCGGCGGGTCCGGGTCCGGGAGGAGGCCGGGGAGCGGCGCAAGGAGGCGATCGCCGCGGTGGCGGTGGAGGCGGGGCTGCCGAAGCGGGAGGTCTTCGACGCGGTGGTCGCGTCGAAGAGGGCTGCGCCGTAGGGGGCGTGGGGGGTGATGTGGCGTGGGGTGACGTGAGGTGCGTTGTCGGGTGCGGGTGGGTGGGGGCTGGTCGCGCAGTTCCCCGCGCCCCTGAAAGCATCAGGCCCCTGCGGGCCTCAAAGCGAACGCCCTGCGGGCCTGAGAGCACGGGGCGCAGCCCCGGCTTTTCACCGCGCCCCGCAATACACGCCCCCGCGCCCCATGCCCCGGCAAAGCAGAGCAAAGCACAGCCCTCGCGTGGGCGGCCTTCCCACAAGGACGGGCCAAAACGGCTTCAACAGTCGGCAGGTGGGGTGCACTTCAGGTCCGCCGAGGAGTCCTATGGGTGCAGAGGACGTACTCGTCCTCGGCGTCCAGCGGACCAGAGGAGCTGGCAATGACCGAGATCGCAGAGCGCGCAGTGCTGCGCGACACCGCCACCGCCGTCGTTCACGAGTCCTACTCGTTCGCCTGCATGCGCTGCGGGCACGGCTGGGAGCAGTCGTACGAGATCGAGCACCACAACGACGCCCAGGGCCGGGACTTCGTGATGTACGTGGCCGACGGCAAGGTCGTGCCGTCCCCGCTGTCCCGGCCGGCGTGCCAGAACTGCGACGGTCATGTCGTACGCATCATGCGGGCCGGCCAGGTGTCGTCGGTCCGGGACGCCGAGCACCGGCGCCACGTCCCGAAGCCGCGCCCGGCGGACACCGGGGCGGCGGACACCGGGGCGGCGGAGGCCGGGGAGCACCACCACTGGCACTTCTCCGACCTGCTGCACCCGTTCCACCGCAAGGCGAGCTGATCCTCCCCCCAGTGAGCCTGCAGGGCATGCCCCGATCGTGCGATTCGTAGGATCGGGGCATGCCTTCGAACGACTCCGGCAACGCGTCCGGCAAGAACGACAGGAACGCCGCGCCCCCGCTCCCCGAACCCCTGCGGGTACCGGTGGCCGATTCGCACACCCATCTGGACATGCAGTCCGGCACGGTCGAGGAGGGCCTCGCGAAGGCCGCCTCCGTCGGGGTGACCACGGTCGTCCAGGTCGGCTGCGACATCAAGGGCTCCCGCTGGGCCGCCGAGACGGCCGCGCGGTACGAGGCCGTGCACGCGACGGTCGCCCTGCACCCCAACGAGGCGCCGCGGATCGTGCACGGCGACCCGGACGGCTGGTCCCGGCAGGGCGCGCGGACCCCCGGTGGTGACGCGGCACTCGACGACGCGCTCGCCGAGATCGACCGGCTGGCCGCGCTGCCGCAGGTCAAGGGGGTCGGGGAGACGGGCCTGGACTACTTCCGCACCGGCCCGGAGGGCAAGGCCGCCCAGGAGCGGTCCTTCCGTGCGCACATCGAGATCGCCAAGCGGCACGGCAAGGCGCTGGTCATCCACGACCGCGACGCCCACGACGACGTGCTGCGGGTCCTCAAGGAGGAGGGCGCTCCCGAACGGACCATCTTCCACTGCTACTCCGGCGACGCCGCGATGGCCGCGATCTGCGCCGAGCACGGCTACTTCATGTCCTTCGCCGGGAACATGACCTTCAAGAACGCCCAGCCGCTGCGCGACGCCCTGGCCGTCGCCCCCCTCGAACTCGTCCTCGTCGAGACGGACGCGCCTTTCCTGACACCCGCGCCGTACCGCGGACGGCCCAACGCGCCGTATCTCGTTCCGGTCACGGTCCGGGCGATGGCCGCGGTGCGGGGGATCGGCGAGGACGCGCTGGCGACGGCGATCGCGGCGAACACGGCGAGGGCGTTCGATTACTGACGGATCACGCTCCTTGGGCCGTCCGGGTGACCCAGAAAGATGATCAGCGGCCCGTGTCGCGACACTGCGTGATCACGTTGCTTTGGAGGGTGACCGAAGTCCGCTAGGTTCACGTCGCCCGACCCGGACCCGGATCCCCTCTGGAGCGTGTCGTCGTGAGCAACGTGCAGTCGTCGTCGTACGAGACCTACGAGAGCCATGGCCCGGACGGTACGAGCCGGCCGTCGGTCGCGCACGACGCCGGGACACTGCCGTACGGGACGGGAGCACCGCCGTACGGGACCGAGGCCGAGACGCTGCCGTACGGCGCCGGGACGCCACCGTACGAGGCGGAGACCCTGCCGTACGGGGTCTACGCGGACACGGTCCACGCGGACACGTACCGGCCCGCCTACGCCGCCCGGACCGTCCCCGACCGGCGGCCCGCGGAGCCGGACGGGCCGTTCTCCGGGGCCGGCGCGGCCGGCGAGGGCGGCGAGGGCGGCTCGCGGCGGGCCGTGCGGCGCAGACGGGCCGCCGACCGGCCGGGATCGCTGCGGCGGCTGGTCCCGCAGGCGCTGGTGGTGGCGTTCCTCGCGGGCGGGACCTCCGCGTTCGTGGCGAAGGACAAGGCGATCGAGCTGACGGTCGACGGGCGGCCGCGCACGCTGCACACCTTCGCCGACGACGTCTCCGAGCTGCTCGCCGACGAGGGGGTCGCCTTCGGCGCCCACGACGTTGTCGCCCCCGCCCCCGGTACCGCGCTGAGCAGCGGTGACGAGGTCGCCGTCCACTACGGGCGGCCCGTCGCCCTCACCCTGGACGGCCGGCGGCGCCAGGTCTGGACGACCGCCCGCACGGTGGACGGGGCGCTCCAGCAGCTCGGGGTCCGTGCGGAGGGCGCGTACGTCTCGACCTCGCGCTCCCAGCGGATCGGGCGTCAGGGGCTGGAGCTGGACGTCCGCACCGAGCGCACCGTCACGATCATGACGGACGGGCGGACGCGGACGATCCGTACGAACGCGGCGACCGTGGGGGAGGCGGTGGAACAGGCCGGCATCACCCTGCGCGGCGAGGACACCACCTCGGTCGACGCGTCCAGCTTCCCCCGGGACGGGCAGACGGTGACCGTGCTGCGGGTGACCGGGTCCACGGAGGTGCGCGAGGTGCTGGTCCCGTTCCGGGTGCACCGCGTCGAGGACCCGTCCCTCTTCCGGGGCACGGAGGTCGTCGAGCGGGCGGGCCGGCCGGGCACCCGCCGCATCACGTACGCGCTCCGCACGGTCAACGGGGTCCGGCAGCGGCCCCGGCTGCTGCGCACGGAGGTCGTGCGGGAGCCGCGGGACCAGGTCGTGAAGGTCGGGACGAAGGCGATGCCCACGTCCGTGGCGGGGGCGGAGGGGCTGAACTGGGCGGGGCTCGCGGCGTGCGAGTCCGGGGGGCGGGCGAACGCGGTGGATGCCTCCGGGACGTACGGGGGGCTGTACCAGTTCGACACCCGGACCTGGCAGAGCCTCGGCGGGAGCGGCCGTCCGCAGGACGCGTCCGCGGGTGAGCAGACGCTGCGGGCGAAGAAGCTGTATGTGCAGCGGGGGGCGAGCCCCTGGCCGCACTGCGGGGCGCGGCTGCGGGGGTGAGGGCTGCGGTTCGTGGGCGGGTACGGGTGCGTCGTGGTTGCTCGCGCAGTTCCCCGCGCCCCTGAAAAGCCGGGGCTGAGCCCCGTGCTTTTCAGGCCCGCAGGGGCCTGATCCTTCAGGGGCGCGGGGAACTGCGCGAGAAGCCCCACCGGACCCGCACCCGACAACGCACCCCACCCCGCCCCGTACCCTGGGTGCCGTGAGCAGCCCCCCCGACGCCCTCCTCGGCCCCGCAGACGTCCGTGAACTCGCGGCAGCGCTCGGCGTGCGCCCCACCAAACAGCGCGGCCAGAACTTCGTGATCGACGCCAACACGGTCCGCCGGATCGTGCGGACCGCGGACGTCCGCCCGCAGGACACGGTCGTCGAGGTGGGCCCGGGTCTCGGTTCGCTCACCCTCGCCCTGCTGGAGACGGCCGACAGGGTCACGGCCGTCGAGATCGACGACGTCCTCGCCGCCGCGCTCCCCGCCACCATCGCCGCCCGCATGCCCGCCCGCGCCGACCGCTTCGCCCTCGTGCACTCGGACGCGATGCAGGTGACCGAGCTTCCCGGCCCCCCGCCCACCGCGCTCGTCGCCAACCTCCCGTACAACGTCGCCGTCCCCGTGCTGCTGCACATGCTGGAGACCTTCCCCAGCATCGAGCGCACCCTGGTGATGGTCCAGGCGGAGGTCGCCGACCGGCTCGCCGCCGGACCGGGCTCGAAGGTGTACGGCGTGCCGTCGGTGAAGGCGAACTGGTACGCGGAGGTCAAGCGTGCCGGGGCGATCGGGCGAAACGTCTTCTGGCCCGCGCCGAACGTCGACAGCGGGCTCGTCTCGCTGGTCCGCCGGACCGAGCCGGTCAAGACCGCCGCCACCAGACGGGAGGTGTTCACGGTCGTCGACGCGGCGTTCGCCCAGCGGCGCAAGACGCTGCGGGCCGCCCTCGCCGGGTGGGCGGGCAGCGCGGCCGCCGCCGAGGCCGCCCTCGTCGCCGCCGGTGTCTCGCCGCAGGCCCGCGGTGAGTCCCTGGGCGTCGAGGAGTTCGCCGCCATCGCCGAGCACCGCGTCACCGAGGACGCCACCGGCACCGGCACCATGACCGGCCCCGGCACCGGCACCAGGACCTACGACGGCAACCACACCGAGGAGCACCACCAGTCGTGAGCGTCACCGTTCGCGTCCCCGCCAAGGTCAACGTGCAGCTCGCGGTCGGCGGTGCCCGGCCCGACGGCTTCCACGACCTGGCCAACGTCTTCCTCGCCGTCGGTCTGTACGACGAGGTCACCGCGACGCCGGCCGACGAGCTGACCGTCACCTGCGCGGGCCCCGGCGCCGACCAGGTCCCCCTGGACCGGACGAACCTCGCCGCGCGGGCCGCCCTCGCGCTGGCGGAACGCCACGGCGTCGAGCCGGCCGTGCATCTGCACATCGCCAAGGACATCCCGGTGGCCGGCGGCATGGCCGGCGGCAGCGCGGACGCGGCCGGTGCGCTCCTCGCCTGCGACACACTGTGGGGAACAAACGCCTCGCGCGACGAACTCCTCGACATGTGCGCCGAGTTGGGCAGCGACGTGCCGTTCAGCCTGGTGGGCGGGGCGGCCCTCGGCACCGGACGGGGCGAGCAACTCCGGCCCCTCGACGTTGGCGGCACCTTCCACTGGGTGTTCGCCGTCGCCGACGGAGGGCTCTCCACGCCCGCCGTCTACCGCGAGTTCGACCGGCTGCACGCGGACGACACCGTCCCCGAGCCCGTCGCCTCCCAGGTCCTGCTCGACGCGCTCGCCAAGGGGGACGCCGACGCGCTGGCCGCCTTCCTGCCGGACTCCAACGGCCTCCAGCCCGCGGCGCTCTCGCTCTTCCCGAAGCTGGCCGACACCCTCACCGCCGGCCGCGCGGCCGGCGCGCTCGCCGCGCTCGTCTCCGGCTCGGGCCCGACCACGGCCTTCCTCGCCCGGGACGCCGACGCGGCCCACTCCGTCGCCGCGGAGCTGCTCGCGTCCGGCACCTGCCGGACGGCGCGGGTCGCCGTCTCCCCCGCGCCGGGGGCGACCGTCGTCCGGGGCGCCCAGGACTAGGTACTCAGACGGCAGTTGAGTACGGGAGCGCTGACGCCCGACCGGGCGCCGGCGCGACCGTACTCCCATGAGTGCAACCGTGCATGCCGGTGCGAGCGCGAGCGAACTCGCCGCCGCCACCCCGTCCACCCGTGACCGGTACGTCGACCTCCTGCGCGTCGCCTCCCTGGGCACGGTCGTCCTCGGCCACTGGCTGATGGCGGCGGTCACCACCGGCGGCGGGGAGGACGGCCGCGTCGAGGTGGGCAACCTCCTCGCCGTCGAGCCGGGCCTGCAGATCCTCACCTGGGCCCTGCAGATCATGCCGGTCTTCTTCTTCGTCGGCGGCTTCTCGCACGCCCTGTCCTACCGCTCGCTCCGCCGCCGCCACCCGGACGGCGACTCCGTGTACCCCGCCTTCCTCCGCGCCCGCCTCCAGCGGTTGCTGCGGCCCACCATGGTGTTCATCGGGGTGTGGGGCGTCGCGGCCGTCCTCCTCCAGCTCGCGGGCCAAGGCGGCGGACTGCTCGACGTGGCGCTGCGGCTGGTCGCGCAGCCGCTGTGGTTCATCGGCATCTACCTCGCGATGGTCGCCTTCACCCCGCCGCTGCTCAGGCTGCACGAGAGGTACGGATGGGGCGCGTTCGGGGCGCTGGTCGCGGCGGCGGGCGCCGTCGACGTGCTGCGCTTCGCCCTCGACGTGCCGTACGTCGAGTTCCTCAACTTCGCCTTCGTGTGGCTCGCGGTCCACCAGCTGGGGTTCCTGCGTGCCGACGGGCGGCTGACCCGGCCGTACCTGCTCGCCGGGGCCGGGCTCGCGGGGGCCGCGCTGCTGGTGGCGTACGGGCCGTATCCGCTGTCGATGGTCGGGATGCCCGGCGAGAAGGTGTCCAACATGGCGCCGCCGACCTTCGCGCTGCTGTGCCACGGGCTGTGGCTGGTCGGCGCGGTGGAGTGGCTGCGCGGGCCGGCCGGGCGGTGGCTGGAGCGGCCGAGGGTGTGGCGGGCGGTCGTGGCGGCCAACGGCGTGTCGATGACCGCGTTCCTGTGGCACCTGTCGGCCATGCTCGGCGTCTACGGCGCGCTGCTCGCGCTGCGGGTGCCGCTGCCCGCGCCCGCGACGGGCGCCTGGTGGGCGCAGCTGCCCCCGCGCATCGCGGCCGCGGCGGTCCTGACCGCGCTGCTCGTCGCCGCCTTCCGGCGCTTCGAGCGGCCCGCGGCACGCGCCGGTGTCCCGCGCCCGCGCGGAAGTGCGCACGGGCCGACGGCGTACGCCGGAGCGGCCGCCACCGTCGGGGTCGTGCTCTGCCTCTTCGGGGTGCTGGGGCTGTCGATGGTCGGCTTCGGCGGGCTGTTCGAGGGGCGTACGGCCCTGTTGATCGCCGTACAGGTGAGCGCGCCGGCGGCGGTGGCGATGACCGTCGCGGGCTGGCTGCTGGTGGAGCGCGCGGGGCGTGGGCGCCCGTCGCGGATCCGTTCCGTGTGAGCCGGCGCGGAAGAATCGCACCGGCCGGCCAACGCGAACGCCGTCCCGGCCGTCTTCCTCGCCGAGACACCGACGGCATCACGCCGCGCCCGCACCGCACCGGCGCCGCCCGGGTCTCGCACGAACGCCGTGCGCCCCGGGTGGACACGCCCCCGGGGCGCGCGGCCTCCGGCAGCGGGTGCGGGTGCGTCGTGGTTGCTCGCGCAGTTCCCCGCGCCCCTGGAAGACCGGCCCCCACCGGACCCGCAGCGTCCCTCGGCACCTCGTGGGGCCCGGCGGCCAGGCACCGCTGGGTCTTCGTGGGGCTCTGGCCGACCCCGGCGGTCGCCGCCGACCCCGGCGGTCGCCGCCGACCCCGGCGGTCGCCGCCGACCCCGGCGGTCGCCGCCGTCGCCGCGGGCGGGCCGCCGCCCGACGCGGGGGACGTCCCGCTCTCCCCGGCCCGGGCGCCCGTCACGCCCCCTCCACCCCGCCGACTACCCTGGAGGGTCGATCGTCCCCGTGGCAGGAGAGTAATGGCCGTCAACCTGGTCAATGTCGAGAACGTCAGCAAGGTGTACGGCACCCGCGCCCTGCTCGACGGGGTCTCGCTCGGCGTCTCCGAAGGGGACCGGATCGGCGTCGTGGGGCGGAACGGGGACGGCAAGACGACCCTCATCCGGATGCTCGCCAAGCTGGAGGAGGCCGACTCGGGCCGGGTCACCCACTCCGGCGGCCTGCACGCCGGCGTGCTCACCCAGCACGACTCCCTGGACCCCGCCGCCACCGTCCGCCACGAGGTCATCCGGGACATGGCGGACCACGAGTGGGCGGGCAACGCCAAGATCCGGGACGTGCTCACCGGGCTGTTCGGCGGTCTCGACCTGCCCGGCTTCCCGCAGGGCCTCGACACCGTCATCGGCCCCCTCTCCGGCGGTGAGCGGCGCCGCATCGCGCTCGCCAAGCTGCTCATCGAGGAACAGGACCTGATCGTCCTCGACGAGCCCACCAACCACCTCGACGTGGAAGGCATCTCCTGGCTCGCGAACCATCTGCGGGAGCGCCGGTCCGCGCTCGTCTGCGTCACCCACGACCGGTGGTTCCTGGACCAGGTGTGCACCCGGATGTGGGACGTGCAGAAGGGCTCGGTCTACGAGTACGAGGGCGGCTACTCCGACTACGTCTTCGCCCGCGCCGAGCGTGAGCGGATCGCCGCCACCGAGGAGACCAAGCGGCAGAACCTGGTCCGCAAGGAGCTGGCCTGGCTGCGGCGCGGTGCCCCGGCCCGTACGTCGAAGCCGCGCTTCCGCGTCGAGGCCGCGAACGAGCTGATCGCGGACGTGCCGCCGCCGCGCGACAAGAGCGAGCTGATGAAGTTCGCGTCGTCCCGGCTCGGCAAGACCGTGTTCGACCTGGAGAACGTCACCGTGCAGGCCGGCCCGAAGGTGCTGCTGAAGCACCTCACGTGGCAGCTCGGGCCGGGTGACCGCGTCGGCCTCGTCGGCGTCAACGGCGCCGGCAAGACCTCCCTGCTGCGGGCCATGGCCGACGCCGCCCGCAGCGAGGGGGAGAAGCAGCCGGCCGCCGGCCGGGTCGTCACCGGCAAGACGGTCAAGCTCGCCTACCTGTCCCAGGAGGTCGCCGAGCTGGACCCGGACCTGCGGGTGCTCCAGGCCGTGCAGCAGATCCGCGACCGGGTCGACCTCGGCAAGGGGCGCGAGATGACCGCGGGGCAGCTCTGCGAGACCTTCGGCTTCAACAAGGAGAAGCAGTGGACGCCGGTGGGCGACCTCAGCGGTGGTGAGCGGCGCCGGCTGCAGATCCTGCGGCTGCTGATGGACGAGCCCAACGTCCTCTTCCTCGACGAGCCGACGAACGACCTCGACATCGAGACCCTCACGCAGCTGGAGGACCTGCTCGACGGCTGGCCCGGCTCGATGATCGTCATCTCCCACGACCGGTTCTTCGTCGAGCGCACGACCGACCGGGTGTTCGCGCTGCTCGGCGACGCGGCGCTGCGGATGCTGCCGCGCGGGATCGACGAGTACATCGAGCGGCGGCACGCCATGGAGGAGGCCGCCGCGGCCTCCTCCGGGATCGCCGTGAAGCCCGCCGCCGAGACCTCGCAGCGCAACGCCGCCGACGCGCGGGCTGCGAAGAAGGAACTGCAGAAGATCGAGCGGCAGTTGGACAAGGTCTCCGAGAAGGAGGCGAAGTTGCACGCGCGGATCGCCGAGAACGCGACGGACTTCGCGAAGGTGGGGGAGCTGGACGCCGAGCTGCGGGCGCTGGCCGGGGAGAAGGAGGAGCTGGAGATGCGGTGGCTTGAACTGGCGGACGACGCGTGAGCGCTCCGCTTCGTGCGGGGTGACGCGAGTTGGCCCGGTGTTCGATGCCGGGTGCGGGTCGACCGTGGTTGCTCGCGCAGTTCCCCGCCCCCCTGGCGGGGCGCGGAGGGCTTGCGGGGTATGGGGCGTGCGTCCCGTGAAGGGGGCGTGAAGGAGCGTAACGGAGGCATTACGGGCCGGTTCTCCCTTGGGAACAGGGGTGCGACCGGCCCCGTGCGGAGGAGCCTCGCAGTGATAGAAAGAGCCGTCTGAGAAGAGTCTTCACAGTCTGAGAAGCGACACCACGCGTGACCACGGGTGGCTCGAAAGCAGCGAACAGGGGGAAAGCGCTGATGGTTCAGCCACCCGATCAGCCGCCGCAGGGCGGCTACGGAACACCGCAGGGCCCGCCGCCGCCGTCACAACCGCAACCGCCGCAACAGCCGTACGGCTACCCGCAGACGCCCCCGCCGCAGGGCCCGCCCGCGCCGGGTCCCGGCTACGGGTACCCCCAGCAGCAGCCGCCCGCGCAGCCCGGTCCCTACACCCAGCCCGGCCCGTACGGGCAGCCGCAGCAGTCCGGCCCCTACGCGCAGCCCGGCCCGTACAACCCGTCGCCGCAGGCCGGTTACGGCTACCCGCAGGCGCAGTACCCGGGTGGGCCCACCCCGCCGGCCGGTGGCGGTGGTTCCAAGAGCCCGTTCAAGGGCAGGCCCGCGATGATCATCGGTGCCGCCGTGGCCGCGCTGCTCGTGGTCGGCGGCGGGGTGTTCGCGGTGACGCGTCTCGGGGACGACGGCGAGAAGAAGCCGGTCGCCAAGGAGAGCACCGGCCCGAGCGGGGACGACAAGCCCTCGGACGCGCCGTCCGCGCCCGTCAACGAGGGTGACGGCAGCGGCGACGGCGGCAAGGACCTCGACATCTCCGATCTCAACGCGGACGTCAAGGCCGGTGAGGCGAAGGTGCTCTGGTACAAGAGCGCCCCCGACGCCCCCGGTTCCGGCGCGAGCGCCCCCGGCCAGTGGGTCACCGACAAGGTGGCGGTGAAGCCCGCGTACAAGCAGCTCTTCGGCTACAACGTGTCCGACGGGGACCCCGCCTGGGACCCGATCGAGTTCCCCGGCAAGATCTGCGCGGTCACCCCGAAGGCGACCTCCGGTGACCGGGTCGTGGTCGCGTACCAGAAGAACACCTCGAAGAACGCCGAGTGCGACCAGCTCCAGCAGATCGACCTGAACACCGGCGACAAGGGCTGGTCGGCGGAGGTGGAGGAGGGCGAGCTGTTCGACAGCGCCATCAGCGTCGGGCTCTCCGTCACCGGGGACACGCTCATGGTGGGCCGCTCGCAGTCCGGGACGGCGTACGACGTCAACACCGGCAAGAAGCTGTTCGACAAGAAGAGTTACGGCCAGTCGTGCTACCCGGCCGGGTTCGCGGGCGGCACGCGGCTGATCGCCGTCTCCTCCTGCGCGGTGACCACCGACAAGGAGCACGACGAGGTCCAGGAACTGGACCCGAGGACCGGCAAGGCCAAGTGGACGCGGAAGATCCCCAAGGGCTGGAAGGTCGAACACGCCTACTCGGTGGACCCGATCGTGCTCTACCTCACCAACGAGGAAGAGAACACGTGGAACATCTCCACCCTCAAGGCCGACGGTTCGACCCGCTCGCAGGTCGACTCGGACGACTCGTTCGCGCCCGAGTGCGACGGGGGCATCCTCACCCGTGACCTGGCCGGCTGCACGGCCGTCGCGGCCGACGCGAACACCCTCTACCTGCCGACCGAGGAGAAGGACGGCACGAACGAGGTCGTCGCCCTGAACCTCGCGACCGGCAAGGAGAAGTGGCGCCTGAAGTCGCCCTCCGCCGACGCGGAGATCGTCCCGCTCAGGGCCGAGGGAGGCAAGCTCCTCGCGTACGTGGAGCCCACGCGTGACGCGGGCGGCCAGGTGGTGTCCGTCCCGGCCGCCGGCGCCCCCAAGGCGACCAAGCTCCTCCAGATGCCGGCGAGCGCCGCGGAGATCGAGGGCTCCTTCTACTCGAAGGCCGTCGACTACGTGGACGGGCGCTTCTACATCTCCACCACCCTGCTGACCGGAGTCGACGACACGAAGGAGAAGTTGATGCTGGCCTTCGGCAAGTGACCCGCACGACCACCGCGAGCCACGCCCGGACGACACCCCGGCCGCCGACCCGGGCGACGCCCCGGGCCCGGCGCGTGAGCCCGCCGCTCCGGTGCGCGGCTTCGATCCGGCCCATGGCTTCGGTTCGACCTGTGCCACTGGCCTGGCCTGTGGCTTCGGCTCGACCTGTGCCATCGGTCCGGCCTGTGGCTTCGGTTCGGTCCGTGGCTTCGGTTCGACCTGTGCCACTGGTCCGGCCTGTGGCCTCGGTTCGGTCCGTGGCCCCGACCGGGTCCGTGGCACTGCTCCGGTCCGTGGTCTCAGGTCGGTCCGTGGCACCGCCCCGGTCTCCGGCCCCGGCCCGGCCTGTGGCACCGCCCCGGCCCGTGGCACCGGCCCTGCCTTCGTCACCGGCCTGGTCGGTGGCAACGGCCTGGTCGGTGGCACCGGTCCGATGGGTGTCGACGGCCCGGTTGGTGTTCACGGACCGGGGCATACCGTCGGCCCGGTCCATGGCTCCCGCTCGGTACCGGACGCCGGCCCGTCCCGCGCGCCGGTCCGGGCCCCGGGCGCCGGGAGTCCGGTGCCGGCGCCGCCCGGCCCCGCCGTGACCCGGTCGGTCTCCTCATCCGTTCCTCTTCCGCCCTCCGCTATCCGCTTCGAGGTATTCACGTCATGACGCAGCCGCCGCCCCCGCCGAACCAGCCGCCGGGTCAGCCCCCGAACCAGCCGCCCGCCGAGCCCCCGTCGCTGGACAAGGGGCAGCCGCCCGCTCAGCCCCCGCAGGGCACCCCGCCGCAGGGCGGCTTCGGCGCGCCCACACCCCCGCCGGCCGGCGGGTTCGGCGCCCCGACACCCCCGCCGCAGGGCCCTCCCGCGCCGGGCCCGGGCTACGGCTACCCGCAGGCACCCCCGGCCCAGCAGGCCCCGCCCCCGGCCCAGCCCCCGCAGGGCCCCCCGCCCGCGCAGGGCCCCGGCTACGGCTACCCGCAGACGCCCCCGCCGCAGCCCGGCTACGGCTACCCCGGCCAGCAGGGTCCGTACGGCCAGCCGCAGCCCGGCCCGTACGGCCAGCAGCCGCCGCCCGGCCCCTACGGTTACCAGCCGCCGACCATGGCGATGCACCCGCAGATGGGACAGCCGGCCGGCAAGAAGAAGGTCAACACCACGGCGATCATCATCACGGCGGCGGTCGTGGCCATCGCGCTGATCGTCGGCGGCGGTGTCCTCTACACCTCCACCAGCGGGGGCGACGACAGCGGCAAGAAGGACACCGCCAGCTCGGAGGGCACGACCGGCGGCAAGGACGACACCAAGGGCGACGACGGCGGTTCGTCGTCGGCCGGCGGCTCCTCGTCCGGCGGCGTGGAGGTGCCGACCGAGGCGCAGGAGAAGGCGCCGAGCAGCGCCGCCGCGAAGATCCTCTTCCAGGTGCCCGCGCACGAGGTCAAGGAAAAGCTGACCATCGACAGCGTCAAGGGCTCCTGGCTGACGAAGACCACGTACGCCAAGTCCGCGCTGAACAAGATCGTCGGCTACGAGCCGGACACCGGCAAGACCAAGTGGACGCTGGACCTCACTGGTCAGACCTGCGCGGGCTCCCGTGAGATCACCACCGAGGGCATCGCCGTCGTGGTGACCGAGTCGGCCAAGCGCAAGAACAACGACGACCGCCAGCCCTGCACCGAGGTCACCGCGTTCAACGTCGAGACCGGCAAGGAGGTGTGGACCAAGAGCGCCGACACCAGCGGCGAGAAGGTGCCGTTCGGCGAGGTCACCATCTCCGGCACGACGGTCGCGGCGGCCGGCGGCTACGGCGGCGGCGCCGCGTTCGACGTCAACTCCGGCAAGGTGCTGTGGTCGCCCAAGGTCGGCGAGTGCACCGACGAGGGTTACGCGGGCGGCGCCCAGCTGATCGCGGTCCGCAAGTGCGGCGACTACGGCAGCGAGACCTTCCAGATCCAGCTGCTCGACCCGAAGTCGGGCAGCGTCAAGTGGACCTACAAGGTGCCCTCCGGCATCCAGCGCGCCAAGATCATCTCCACCAAGCCGGTGGTCTTCGGCGTGGTGACCGGCAGTGACATCCCGCTGAACGGCACGACGGACATCTTCTCGCTCGACGACAGCGGCAAGCTGCGCGCCAAGATCTCCGTCCCGGACAAGAAGTACGACTACGAGTGCCCGGTCCGCGGTGTCTGGGCCTGCCGGGGCATCTACGTCGGCAACGACAAGGTGTACATGCCGACCAGGAACCACGACGGCACCGGCGCGTACAGCTCCACCAACGAGATCGTCTCCTTCTCGCTGGCCACGGGGAAGTCCACCGGCGACCGGGTCGACGCGGGCGACGACTACGACCTGTTCCCGATCCGGATGGACGGGCCGAACATCATCGCCTACAAGGACGGCCCGTACGACAAGGGCGCCCAGATCGTCTCCATCGACGGCAAGACGCTGAAGCAGACCAAGCTCCTGGAGACCCCGTCCTCCGAGTCGGTGCTCCGCGCGATCAGCGGGATGACGCCCACGCTGAGCGAGATGCTCTACACCGACGGACGGTGGTTCATCGGCTCGGAACTGGTCAGCAAGCCTTATTCGAAGGACGAGAAGGAGTACACGGCGCTCGGCTTCGGGGTGAAGTAACCCCACGCGCCCCCTCGATCTCCGTCGTCGGCCCCGCCCCAGCTCAGGGGCGGGGCCGTGCACGTATCCCTCATCCCTCTCGAATGGGAGGGAATTTCGGTAATCCGGGCACTTCTCTCCGGTAGGGGGAGCGCAACGTCGAACAAGCGTGTAGCTTCCGGGGGCATGAAGAGCGGGGAGCCGACGGTGAAGTCGGGGGGCTTCTGTCCGTGAGGACCAGTGGGCGGCCATAGTTGGCAACCATCTGGGGGGACTGGGGGGTGGGGTGGCTCGATGGGAGTCCGGCTCATGGTGGTCGACGATCACCGACTGCTGGCCGAGGCGCTGGCCTCGGCGTTGAAGCTGCGCGGGCACCGGGTGCTCGCGGCGACGGCGCCGGCCGCGGGCGCGGCGGATCTGGTGATCACGAGGGCACCCGAGGTGTGCCTGCTCGGGACGGCGACACCCGCCAAGCCGGGGATGTTCGACCCGGTGGTGAAGATCAAGCGTGAACGCCCGCAGGTGGCGGTGCTGGTGCTGGGCCCGGTACCCAACCCGCGTGGCATCGCGGCCGCGTTCGCCGCGGGGGCCTCCGGCTACGTGCGGCACGACGAGCGCATCGAAGGGGTCGAGCGGGCCATCATGAAGGCCCGCGCGGGCGAGGCGGCGGTGGCGCCGCAACTGCTGCAGAGCGCGTTCGGCGAGCTGCTGAACCCGGCGGCCCAGCCGGACGACGAGGGTCAGCGGCTGCTCCAGATGCTGACTCCGCGGGAGGTCGAGGTCCTGGTGCGGGTCGCGGACGGCGAGGACACCCGCCTCATCGCGGCGGGCATGGGCATCGCCCCGTCGACGGCCCGCACGCACGTGCAGCGGGTGCTGATGAAGCTGGGGGTGGGCTCCCGCCTGGAGGCGGCCGCCCTGGCCGCCCGCACGGGCCTCCTGGACCGGGCGGGCCCGGTCCCGCACCCGGAACCCTGATCACCCACCCGGCGCGCGGGGCCTGCCATCGCTCATGGCGCGGGGGAGGCGGGCGTGGGGGAGGCGGCGAGTTCGACGCGGGTGTCGCCTTCGCCGCCGTCGGAGAACGTCGACTTCCGCCACCCGCCGGGGGTGAGTGACACAGCTTCTCCCGTTCGCGTGCGCCGCGTCGGGCCTCGGCGCCGATGAAGGCCGTGCCGGGGGAGCGTCACGCGATGCCGCGTCCGGCTCGGTGGCCGGCCCGCCCCTGTAGGCCGTGCTCCTCGGCCCCTCCGTTTCGGTCTGCCGGACTGGGCCTCGCCGGTCGTACGGCCCCTCCTCCGCTGTTCGACGACGACAGACCTGACCCGGCCCCTGAACATCCGCCGGTCCTCCTGGTGTTGCCCCCCCTCGCCGTGCGCGACGGCTTCCCTCGCGCCCTCACCGGCACCCCGACCTGTGGGCTTTGACAGGTTCGCGATGTGTGCTCCATCATCAAATCACTAGTCGACTAGTGAATTGGTGGTGAAGGCGTTGGAGTTCCGCATCGACAGGCGGAGCGGGGTCGCCGCCTATCAGCAGATTGTTCAGCAGACCAAGCAGGCGCTGCGGCTCGGCGTACTCGGGCCCGGCGACCAGTTGCCCACGGCCAAGTCGGTGGCCCAGACCTCCGCGGTCAACCCCAACACCACGCTCAAGGCGTACCGCGAGCTGGAGCGCGAGGGGCTGGTCGAAGCGCGGCCGGGGCTGGGGACGTTCGTGAGTCAGTCGCTGGCCCGTCCGCAGGCGGCGGTGGATTCGCTGCTGCGCGGCGAGCTGCAGAGCTGGATGGACCGGGCCCGCGAGGCGGGTCTCGAACAGGACGACGTGACCGCTCTGGTCACGTCGGTGATGGAGGAGCGGTACGCCGGGACCGGGCCTGCCGCCGAGCACACGGGACCGACGGGACCGGTGGGACCCGCAGGAGCCACCACACCAGCTGGAACCACAGGAACCACAGGAACCACAGGAACGACGGGGACGAGGGGACACGCATGACGAGCTATGAGACGGGCTACGGGGGGCCGGCGGACACGTCCGCGATAGAAGCCCGCGGGGTGGGCCGGAAGTACCGCCGGGGCTGGGCGCTGCGGGACTGCTCCTTCCGGCTGCCGGCCGGGCGGATCTGCGGACTGGTCGGTCCCAACGGGGCCGGAAAGACCACGCTGATGGCCATCGCCGCCAACCTGCTGGAGCCGACCACCGGCACCCTGCGCGTGTTCGGCGCGGCCCCGGAGTCGGCGGAGGCCACTCGGCGAACCGCGTTCCTCGCCCAGGAGAAGCCCCTGTTCCGGCGCTTCACCGTCGCAGAGACCCTGCGGATGGGACGAGAGCTGAACCCCGGCTGGGACCAGCGGGCCGCCGAGGACATCGTCCGCGCGGGCAACGTGCCCTTCGACGCGAAGATCGGCACACTCTCCGGCGGCCAGCGCACCAGGGTGGCCTTCGCCGTCTCCTTCGGCAAGCGTCCCGACCTGCTGCTCCTCGACGAGCCGATGTCCGACCTCGACCCGCTGGTCCGCCACGAGCTGATGGGCACCCTGCTGGCCGAGGCCACCGAGCGCGGCACCACCGTGCTGATGTCCACCCACATGCTCGCCGAACTGGAGAACACCTGCGACTACCTGCTGGTCATCGCGGACGGCGGGCTGCGTCTGGCCGGTGAGGTCGACGAACTGCGCACCTCCCACGCCGTGCTGACCGGGGTCCATTCCGACGGGCGGACGCCTCCGGAGCTGGCGTACCACACCGTGGTCGAGACCCGCACCAGCGGACGGCAGTTCACCTCGCTGATACGCCCCGACGGACCGGTCACCGGCGGCCCGTGGGAGGCGAGCATCCCGAACCTGGAGGAGCTCCTGCTCGCCTATCTGCGCTCGCCCGAGGCCCCGCCGCTGATCAGCCCCAGTTCCTACGTCGCCCCGCAGGCGGTGGCGGCATGAGCACGATGACCAGCACCGGCAGCACCTCCTACGACTCCGCCGCCGCGGACGCCGGCCGTGGCCGTGGCCTCCGGCTCAGCGGCATGAACTGGCTCGTCTGGCGTCAGCACCGCGCCGCCTACTGGACGCTGCTGGCCGCCACCGCGGTCACGGTCGCGGTGATCGTCTACCAGCGCCAGCAGATGATCACGTACCTCGACGGGTACGGCTATCCCGACCTCAAGTCCGGCTGGGAGGGCAAGTTCGACCAGAAGCCGCTCAATGCGGCCGCCGGTCTGCTCGGGCTCCTGCCCGTCGTGGTCGGTGTCCTCCTCGGCGGGCCTCTGCTCGCCGGCGACCTGGAGAGCGGCACCGCCAAGCTGATCAACGCGCAGTCCGTGAGCCGCGTCCGCTGGCTCGCCACCAAGCTCGGTATGACCGCGCTCGTGGTCGTGGTGTGCGCCACGGCGGTCTCCGCCGCGTTCACCTGGTGGTGGTCGCCGGTCAAGTCGACGTCCTACGTCCTGAACTGGGCCGAAGCCGGTGGATTCGACAACAGCGGACCCGTGCCCGTGGCGCTCACCCTGCTCACCGTCGTCGGTGGCGTGGCGATCGGCATGCTGCTGCGCCGGACCCTGCTGTCCATGGTCGTCACCCTGGGCTTCGCCGTCGCGCTGCAGGTGGTGTGGTCGTACGTGCGGACGTCCCTCGGGAACGTCGTCACGGTCACCACCCACAACGGTGTCGGTGACAACTCCTCACCCCACCTGCCCGGCAACGCCCACGTCCTGGACGAGTCCTACCTCACCGCCTCCGGTGACCTCATCGGCTGGGGCAGCTGCGCCGAGGCGACGGAGAAGGCCCGCGACGCCTGCCTGGACAAGGCGCAGGTCGTCGGCTGGTCGGTCGACTACATCCCGTTCTCCCAGATGTCCGCCATGCAGTGGCTCGGCGCCTCGATCCTGCTGGCCCTGACCGCCGGCATCGCGGCGTTCGTCATCCTCTGGGGTCGCAAGCGCCTCGTCTGACATCCGTCCGAGCGCCTCGTCCGACCCGATCCTCCTCGCAGTCGTCACTCCGTACGCGGCCGAGCGGCCACAGCGTCGCTCCGCCGCGTCCCGATGCTGCCCCGATTCGGCGAGCACATCGCCATGAACCATGTCGAAAGGCCCGAGTTGAAGTCGCACAAACGCAGGAAACGAGCGGTCACCACCGTCCCGCTGGCGGCCGCCCTGGCGGCGGCGCTCGGCGCCGGGCTGCTGGTGAGCACGTCCGACAGCGCCGAGGCCGCCCCACCGGAGCCCCAGGCCGGCACCCCCGCCAGGACCGTCACCCTCGTCACCGGCGACCGGGTCACCCTCGACGCCGAGGGCAAGGTGACCGGCGTGACGGCCGCCGAGGGCCGCGAGGGGATGGCCTTCCGCGTCCAGCAGGCCGCGGGCCACGCGTACGTCCTGCCGCGCGACGCCGAACCGCTGCTCGCGAACGGGACCGCCGACCGGCGGCTGTTCGACGTGACACACCTGGTGAGTTCGCGCTACGACGACGCCCGCCGCTCCGACCTGCCGCTGATCGTCACCTATGACAAGGGCACGTCCCTGTCGGCGAGTACGTTCCGCAGCGCGGGCGCGACCGTCCGGCGGGACCTGCCGAGCATCAACGGCGACGCCGTACGCGCCCGTAAGTCCGAGGGCGCGGGACTGTGGGAGACCCTCACCAGCGGCACCGGCTCCGCGAAGGTCAGGAAGATCTGGCTGGACGGGAAGGTGAGGGCGACCCTGGACAGGAGCGTGCCGCAGATCGGCGCGCCCGCGGCACACGCGGCGGGATTCGACGGCAAGGGCGTCAAGGTCGCCGTGCTCGACACCGGCATCGACGCCACGCACCCGGACCTCAAGGGCAGGGTCGGCGAGGCGAAGAACTTCTCCGCCGCCGCCGACACCGTCGACCGCGCGGGCCACGGCACCCATGTGGCCTCGACGATCGCGGGCTCCGGTGCCGCGTCCCCCACGGGCGCGAAGTACGCGGGCGTCGCGCCCGGCGCCCGGCTCCTGGTCGGCAAGGTGCTCGACGACTCAGGCGAGGGCGACGACTCCGGCGTCATCGCGGGCATGCAGTGGGCCGTCGCGCAGGGCGCCAAGGTCGTCAACATGAGCCTGGGCGGGGAGGACCGCCCCGGCATCGACCCCGTGGAGCAGGCCGTCAACGACCTGTCGGCCCGTTCCGGCGCCCTGTTCGTCATAGCCGCCGGCAACGAGGGCCCGGGAGAGGGCACCATCGGCACGCCCGGCAGCGCGGCCGCCGCGCTCACCGTCGGCGCGGTCGACCGCCGGGACGCCATCGCCGAGTTCTCCAGCCGCGGCCCCACGGCCGACGGCTTCCTCAAGCCCGATGTCACCGCGCCGGGCGTGGACATCGTCGCCGCCGAGGCCGCCGAAGGCGACATGGGCGACCCCGCCGCCGACGGCTACGTCTCCCTGAGCGGTACGTCGATGGCGACCCCGCACGTGGCGGGCGCCGCCGCGATCCTGGCGCAGCAGCACCCGGACTGGACCGGCCCGCAGATCAAGGCCGCTCTCACCGCCTCCGCGAAGCCGACCGCCGCCACCTCCGCATACACACAGGGCACCGGCCGGGTGGACGTCGCCAGGGCGATCACCCAGCAGCTCACCAGCAGTCCGACCGCGCTGGGCTTCGGGACACAGACGTACCCCCACACCGACGACCGGCCGGTCACCAAGGACGTCACCTACCGCAACGCGGGCACCGAGCCGGTCACCCTCGACCTGGCCACCGAGGCCTACGGCAACGACGGAAAACCGGCGGCCGAGGGCCTGTTCACCGTCTCGCCGCAGCGGCTCACCGTCCCGGCGGGCGGTGAGGCGAGCGCCACCGTGACCGCCGACACCCGCGTGGGAACGGCCGAAGGCAGCTTCGGAGGCTCGCTGACCGCCACCACCGCCGACGGCACGACGACCGCGCGCACCTCCCTGGGCGTGGTCCGCGAGGTCGAGTCGTACGACCTGACCCTCAAGCACCTCGACCTCAAGGGCAAGCCCCTCGGCGACGCCTCGACGGGTATCTACGGCCTGGACAACGACATCTGGACGGACGCCTCCGACGAGAAGGACGGCGAGGTCACCATCCGTCTGCCGAAGGGGCGTTACGCCCTGGAAGGCCTGCTCCGCACCGACGGCACCGGAGGGGCCGTGCTGCTGCACCCGAAGTTCGCGCTGACCAAGGACACGACCCTGGTCATGGACGCCCGGAAGACGAAGCCCGTCAGGATCACCGTGCCGGACGGCGCGGCCAGGCCCGCGGGCGCCATGTTCTTCTTCCACGTCGACGTCGACGACAAGCCGTACACCTCCGTCTACGACGCCCCCTCCTTCGGAAGCATCCGCGTCGGACAGCTCGGTGCGCCGGCGCCGGCCGCCGAGGTGTCCGCGATGTACCACGGCATCTGGACCCACAAGTCCGTCAACTACCGGCTGGCCTGGAACCGTACGGGTGATCTGTCCGGCTTCACCAAGAACGTCGAGCGGGCCCAGCTCACCAAGGTCAAGGTCGTCGTCGGTACGCCCGTCAAGGGCAGGACGACGACCATCGCCGCCGCACCGCTGATGTACGGCGGCTTCTACAACCCGTACACGACCGCGGGCCGTCTGCCGCTGACCGGCACCGACTACGTGCTGCCCAACGGAATCAAGTGGTTCTACCAGGCATCCCAGTACGGCGCCCCCGACGCCGAGGGGGAGCCGACGTGGGAGAGCACGCAGGCCGGCATCCCCAGGGCGTACGCGGCGGGCAAGGCCCACACCCAGCGGTTCAACGTCGGCGTCTTCGGCCCGTCCCTTCCCTCGGGCCCCCTCTCGGCCGTCCTCGACCGGCCCGAAGCGGTACGCGTCGGCGACACCTTCGCGGCGTACCTCCCGCTGTTCTCCGACGGCCTCGGCAACCTGGGAAGCTCCGACCACACCAAGGCCAGGAGCTCGCTCCACGCCGACGGCAAGAAGATCTTCGCCGTGAACGCCCCGCTGAACGGCGACTCGTACACGGTCCCCGCGGGCAAGCGCACGTACAAGCTCGCCGTGGACGTCTCCCGTGACCCGGCACGGTTCGCGGTCAGCACCCGGACGACCGCCACCTGGACCTTCGCCTCGGCCCACGTCTCCGGTGACACCCCCGAGCGGCTCCCGCTGACCGTCGTCCGCTACACGCCCAAGCTGTCGACGGCCAGCACCGCCAAGGCCGGTACGACCCTCACCGTGCCCTTCAGCCTCCAGGGCGCGGCCACCGAGGCCACCACGCTGCGCAAGCTGGCCTTCACCGTCTCCTACGACGACGGCAGGACCTGGAAGAAGGCCACCGCCGTCGACGGCAAGCTGCTCAAGCTGCGCAGCCCCGCCACGCCGGGCCCCGTCTCCCTTCGGGTCGCCCTCACCGACGCCGACGGCAACACCCTGACCCAGACCGTCCACCGGGCCTACCGCACCACCAAGTAGACGAGAACGAAGCAGTCGGCCCCCGCCGGGCAACCGGCGGGGGCCGACTGCTTCGCGCCGGATCGGCGGCGAAGCATGATAGTCGGGATCTGGTGATCTTTGTTTGTTTGTGATGGTGACGAACGTCGGAACCTGTGCTTTGATGTGTTTGGTTCTGTTTGATGGGTGGGATGGGGAGTCCGGCGTGAAGAAGACCTCGACCCGGCTGGCCGACGGTCGTGAGCTGATCTACTACGACCTGCGCGACGACACGGTGCGCGACGCGGTGGACAAGCGACCCCTGGAGCGCACCGTCACCACGTCGGAGGTGCGCCGGGACCCGCTGCTCGGCGACTCGGTCGCGATCGCCTCGCACCGGCAGGGCCGCATCTACCACCCCCCGGCGAACGAATGTCCGCTCTGCCCCTCCGAGGGCGACCGGCTCAGCGAGATCCCGGACTCGTCGTACGACGCCGTGGTGTTCGAGAACCGCTTCCCGTCACTGGCCGGCGACTCCGGCCGCTGCGAGGTCGTCTGCTTCACCTCGGACCACAACGCCTCCTTCGCCGACCTCACCGACGAACAGGCCCGTCTCGTCCTGGACGCGTGGACCGACCGCACGGCGGAGCTGTCGCACCTCCCCTCCGTCGAGCAAGTGTTCTGCTTCGAGAATCGCGGCGCCGAGATAGGCGTGACCCTCGGCCACCCGCACGGGCAGATCTACGGCTACCCCTTCACCACACCCCGCACCGCGCTGATGCTGCGCTCCCTCGCGGCCCACAAGGACGCCACCGGCGGCGAGAACCTCTTCGACGCCGTCCTGCGGAGCGAGCTGGCCGGCGAGCGGATGGTCCTGGAGACCGAGCACTGGGCCGCCTTCGTGCCGTACGCGGCGCACTGGCCGTACGAGATCCACCTGTACCCCAAGCGCCGCGTGCCCGACCTGCTCGCGCTCGACGAGGACGCCCGCACAGAATTCCCCCAGGTCTATCTGGAACTCTTGAGGCGCTTCGACCGGATCTTCGGCGAGGGTGAGCCTCCGACCCCGTACATCGCGGCCTGGCACCAGGCCCCGTTCGGCACGCTGGAGGACTTCGAGGGCGTCCAGCGCGAGGACTTCGCGCTCCACCTCGAGCTTTTCACCATCCGCCGCACCTCCGGCAAGCTGAAGTTCCTCGCGGGTTCCGAATCCGGCATGAACGTGTTCATCAACGACGTGCCGCCGGAGCGCGCGGCCGAGCGACTGCGAGAGGTAGCGAGTTCATGAGCGGCAAGTACCTGGTTACCGGTGGCGCGGGCTATGTCGGCAGCGTGGTCGCCCAGCACCTGCTGGAGGCGGGCCACGAGGTCGTCGTCCTCGACAACCTCTCGACCGGCTTCCGCGAGGGCGTGCCCGCCGGCGCGTCCTTCATCGAGGGCGACATCCGCGACGCCGCCAAGTGGCTCGACGACTCCTTCGACGCCGTCCTGCACTTCGCCGCGTTCTCCCAGGTCGGCGAGTCGGTCGTGAAGCCCGAGAAGTACTGGGACAACAACGTCGGCGGCACCATGGCACTGCTCGCCGCCATGCGCGAGGCCGGCGTGCGCAAGCTGGTCTTCTCCTCCACGGCCGCCACCTACGGCGAGCCGGAGACCACCCCGATCGTCGAGTCCGCGCCCACGAGGCCGACCAACCCCTACGGCGCCTCCAAGCTGGCCGTCGACCACATGATCACCGGCGAGGCCGCCGCCCACGGCCTGGGCGCCGTCTCGCTGCGCTACTTCAACGTGGCCGGCGCCTACGGCACCTGCGGCGAGCGCCACGACCCCGAGTCGCACCTCATCCCGCTGGTGCTCCAGGTCGCGCAGGGCCGCCGGGACGCGATCTCCGTCTTCGGCGACGACTACCCGACCCCCGACGGCACCTGCGTCCGCGACTACATCCACGTCGCCGACCTCGCCGACGCCCACCTGCTGGCGCTGGACGCCGCGCGCCCCGGCGAGCACCTCATCTGCAACCTCGGCAACGGCAACGGCTTCTCGGTGCGCGAAGTGATCGAGACCGTCCGGCAGGTCACCGGCCACCCGATCCCCGAGGTCGTCGCCCCGCGCCGCGCCGGCGACCCGGCGACCCTGGTCGCCTCCGCCGACACGGCCCGCGCACGCCTCGGCTGGAACCCGTCCCGCGCGGACCTCGCCGGGATCGTCGCGGACGCCTGGCGGTTCGCGCAGGCGCACGCCGAGTAGGACGGGTCCGCCCGCAGGGGCGCCAAGTAGTGTGCCGGCTCGGCCAGTTCCTCGGCCGAGCCAGTTCGTCTGTTGAGTACGGAAAGGTCAGGGTCACGGGATGAGCGAGGCTGTCGTCGTCGCCGAGCGGTTCGAGGAGCTGTACGGGGCGGAGCCGGAGGGAGTGTGGGCCGCGCCGGGCCGGGTGAACCTCATCGGCGAGCACACCGACTACAACGACGGCTTCGTCATGCCCTTCGCCCTCCCGCACACCACGATCGCGGCGGTGTCCCGGCGCACGGACGGCCTGCTGCGCCTGCACTCCGACGACGTCGAGGGCGGCGTGGTCGAGCTGACCCTCGACGGGCTCACCCCCGAGGCCGACCGCGGCTGGACCGCGTACCCCTCCGGTGTCGTCTGGGCGCTGCGCGAGGCCGGCCACACGGCCGTCACCGGCGCCGACATCCACCTCACCTCGACGGTCCCCACGGGCGCGGGCCTGTCCTCCTCGGCGGCCCTGGAAGTGGTCGTCGCCCTCGCGCTCAACGACCTCTACGACCTCGGCCTCAAGGGCTGGCAGCTGGCCCGCCTGTGCCAGCGCGCGGAGAACGTCTACGTCGGCGCCCCGACCGGGATCATGGACCAGACGGCCTCCGCCTGCTGCGAGAGCGGCCACGCCCTGTTCCTCGACACCCGGGACCTCTCCCAGCGGCAGATCCCCTTCGACCTGGCCGCCGAGGGCATGCGGCTCCTCGTCGTCGACACCCAGGTCAAGCACTCCCACAGCGAGGGGGAGTACGGCAAGCGCCGCGCCGGCTGCGAGAAGGGCGCCGCCCTGCTCGGCGTCGACGCGCTGCGGGACGTCGCCTACGACGAGCTGGACGCGGCCCTCGACCGCCTCGGCGACGAGGAGGAGGTCCGCCGCCTGGTCCGCCACGTGGTGACGGAGGACCAGCGCGTCGAACGCGTGGTCTCCCTGCTGGAGTCGGGCGAGACCAGGGCGATCGGGCCCGTCCTCGTCGAGGGTCACGCCTCGCTGCGCGACGACTTCCGCATCTCCTGCCCCGAACTGGACCTCGTCGTCGACACCGCGCTGGGCGCGGGCGCCCTCGGTGCCCGGATGACCGGCGGCGGCTTCGGCGGCTCCGCGATCGTCCTCGTCGAGGAGAGCGACGCGGACGCGGTCGCCAAGTCGGTCGAGGAGGCCTTCGCCGCCGCCGGTCTCACCGCCCCCCGGGTCTTCGCGGCGGTGCCGTCGGCGGGAGCCCGACGGCTCTCCTGACCTCAGCCGATCCTTTTCGTCAGCGTGTACTCGGTGATCCCCGGCGGATAGTCGGGGATCACGCACACCACCTCGTAGCCGAGCCGCTTGTAGAACTCCGGGGCCTGGAAGTCCCAGGTCTCCAGGCGGACGGAGCGGCAGGCCCGGTCGCGGACGGCGATCCGTTCGGCCGTCACCAGCAGCCGCGAGCCGAGGCCCTCGCCGCGGTGGCGTTCGTCGACCCACAGATAGGTGATGTGCAGCCAGGTGGCCCAGGTGTGGCCGACCAGCCCGCCGGCGACCTCGCCCGCCTCGTCCAGGGCCCACACCTGGAGCGGGGACTCCCGTTCACCGGGGGTCCCGCGCAGGTCGCGGAGGACCGGCGAGGCGGCGACGTTACTGGCGCGCAGCCGGGAAAGCAGTAATTGCCTTCGTTCTCTGTCGACTTCTGTCTCGATGCGAAACATGTGGCACACCATAAACGCGTCGGACAAACAGTTCTGCAAATTACCTTCCGCTCCTGCTCCCCGGCCTTACCCTGATGGACAGCGCCGGTGGGGGCCGGTGCTGATCAGGGGGCGAGACAGTCGGGTACGACGCCCGGAGCGGGGGTAGCGGTTCAGCACGGCGGCGGCCGTGCGGCTGCGACGCCCCGTCCCAGGTGTTCACCGGGGCACGCTTCGGGCGCCGTACTCGCGCCGGTCGTCCCCCGACCAGTGGGGGTTTCTGTGGTGCGCATCCGAGTACTGGTCGTCGACGACCACCGTATCTTCGCCGAGTCGCTCGCCGCGGCCCTGGCCGCCGAGCCGGACGTCGACGTGTCCGCGGCGGGCAGCGGCCCCGCCGCGCTGCGCTGCCTGGACCGCGCGGCGGCCGAGGGACGCAGGTTCGACGTGCTCCTGGTCGACGCCGACCTGGGAGCCCACGCCCCCGGCGCCCGCCCGGCCGCCGTGCCCGTGGCCGTCTCGGACGGCGGCGAGGACGGCCTGGTGGACGGGATATCGCTGGTCGCGGGCGTACGTTCGGGCCAGCCGAGCGTACGGACGGTCGTCCTCGCCGAGAAGGACGATCCGCGCCGGGCCGCGCTGGCCCTCCAGGCGGGCGCGTCCGGGTGGGTCGCCAAGGACTGCTCGCTGTCCCGGCTGCTCACGGTCATCCGGGGCGTGCTGCGGGACGAGACGCATCTGCCGCCCGCCCTGCTCACGGGTGTCCTGCGGGAGTTGACCGCCGCGCGCAAGCACCGCACGGAGAGTGAGCGGCTCGTCGAGTCCCTCACCCCGCGTGAGCGCGAAGTGCTGCGGTGCATGGTGGCGGGGCTGGGGCGCAAGGCCGTCGCCGAGCGCCTGTTCCTCTCCCCGCACACCGTCCGCACGCATATGCAGAACGTCCTCGGCAAGCTCGGCGTCCACTCCACGCTCGCCGCCGTCGCGCTCGCACGCCGGGCGGGGGTCGGGCCGGTGGACCTAGCCGGGGATGTTGTCGAACGGGGCGGTCAACTGGCGTAGCAGGCCCGCCAGGTCGCCCCGCTGGGCGCGGGACAGCTCGGCCAGGATCGCCCGTTCCTGGTCGAGGAGCCCGGCGAGCGCCTGGTCGGCGCGGTCCCGGCCCTCGTCCGTGAGCCGGACGAGCACGCCCCGGCGGTCACTGGGATCGGGCAGCCGCTCGACCAGGCCCTTCTTCGTCAGCCGGTCGATCCGGTTCGTCATCGTGCCCGAGGTCACCAGCGTCTGCGTCAGCAGCTGGCCCGGCGAGAGCTGATACGGGTCCCCCGCACGCCTCAGCGCGGTCAGCACGTCGAACTCCCACGGCTCCAGCTGATGCTCGGCGAACGCCAGCCTGCGCGCGCGGTCCAGATGCCGGGCGAGTCTGCTCACCCGGCTGAGTACTTCCAGCGGCTCCACGTCGAGGTCGGGGCGCTCCCGGCGCCACGCTGCGACCAGCCGATCGACCTCGTCCTCCATGACGATCAGTGTAGTGGTTGTGTCGACGTGAAGTCTCTTGATATCGAGAGGATTAGACGCAAGTCTCTTGACTTCAAGATAATTGCCCGTGAGAGTGAGGACGCTTCGACACGGATCCACGAGGAGGTACCCCCATGCCCGCGAACAGCCCCACCTGGGACCCCCAGCAGTACCTGCGGCACGCCGGCCACCGCGCCCGCGCCTTCGTCGACCTGCTCGCCCACGTCCCCGACCCGCCCGCCGCGCACCCGCGCATCGCCGACCTCGGCTGCGGCCCCGGCAACGTCACCCGCCTCCTCGCCGACCGCTGGCCCACCGCGCACATCACCGGGTACGACAACTCGCCCGAGATGCTCGACCGGGCCCACGTCGACCACGAGGGGCCCACCCCGGGCGGCGGCCGCATCGACTTCACCCCGGCCGACGTCCGTACCTGGGTGCCCGGGGAGCCGTACGACCTGATCGTCGGCAACGCCACGTTCCAGTGGGTGCCCGGGCATCTCGACCGTTTCCCCGCCTGGGTAGACGCCCTCGCCCCCGGCGGCACCCTCGCCTTCCAGGTCCCCGGCAACTTCGACTCGCCCAGTCATCGCCTCATGCGCGAACTCGCCCACTCCGCCCGCTGGAAGGACCGGCTCGGCGACACGCTGCGGCACGAGGACGCGGTCCACACCCCGGCGGGCTACCTCGCCGCCCTCGCCGACCTGGGCTGCGAGGCCGACGCCTGGGAGACGACGTACGTCCACCTCCTCCAGGGCGAGGACCCGGTGCTCGACTGGGTGAGGGGTACGGGTCTGCGACCGGTCCTCACCGAACTGGGCGCGGACGCCGAGCCGTTCGTCGCCGAGTACCGGACGGCCCTCCGTGCGGCCTATCCGGCCACCGCCCACGGCACCCCGTTCCCGTTCCGCCGCATCTTCGCCGTCGCCCGCAAGCCGGAGGCGGTCTGAGGTTCCGGGCGGTGGGGCGGGGGCGCGTCGTCGAAGTCGATGTTGTGCAAAATATTGACGGCGGATAGATGCGCGCCTACCTTCGCGAATGTTCCCTCCCTCGTCCCCCCTCGCTCCAGGGAGAACCGCATGCCCCCGTCCCCCCTCCCCACCTCCGCCGAACAGCCCGGACAGCCCGAACAGGCTCTGCGCACCGCGCAGTTGCGCCGCGTCGCGCTGTCCGGGCTGCTCGGTACGGCCGTCGAGTTCTACGACTTCCTCGTCTACGGCACCGTCGCCGCGCTCGTCTTCGGCGAACTGTTCTTCCCGGGCGCCGACCCGGCCGTCGGCACGATCGCCGCGTTCGGCACGTTCGCCGCCGGATACGTGGCCCGCCCCCTCGGCGGCATCGTCTTCGGGCACTTCGGCGACCGGCTCGGCCGCAAGTCCATGCTGCTGCTGACCATGGGCCTGATGGGCGGCGCCAGCTTCCTCATCGGCCTGCTGCCCACCTACGACACCATCGGCGTCTGGGCCCCCGTCCTCCTGATCACCCTGCGCGTCCTCCAGGGCATCGCCATCGGCGGCGAATGGGGCGGGGCCACCCTGATGGTCGTCGAACACGCCGGCGAGAAGCGGCGCGGACTGTGGTCCAGCTTCACGCAGATGGGAGCCCCGCTCGGCTCCCTGCTCTCCTCGCTCGTCGTGACCTTCGTCGTCGCCATGCCCCGCGACGAGTTCACCGCGTGGGGCTGGCGTGTGCCGTTCCTGCTCAGCGTCGTCCTGCTCGGCGTCGGCCTCTTCGTCCGGCTGAAGGTCGTCGAGAGTCCGCTCTTCGCCCAGGTGAAGAAGGACCGGACCGAGGCGCGGCTGCCGATCGTGGACGTGCTGCGCCGGCCGCGGGCGCTGGTGCTGGCCGCGTGTGTCGGCATCGGCGCGTTCACGGCACAGTCGCTGCTGACCAGCTACCTGATCGCGTACGCCACCGGGATCGGTTACCCCCGGCCGCAGGTCCTCACCGCGCTCACCGTCTCCGCGTCCGTCGCCCTGGTCGTGCTGCCGTGCGCGTCGGCGCTCTCCGACCGGGTCGGCCGCCGGCCCGTCGTCCTCGCCGGAGCCGTCGCCTCCGTCGCGCTCGCCTTCCCCGTGCTTGCGCTGGTGGACTCCGGGTCGCCCGGCCTGCTGATCCTCGCGGTCGTCCTCGGCCACGGGTTCGCCCAGTCCGTGATGTACGGGCCGCTGGGGGCGCTGCTCACCGAGATGTTCGGGACGAAGGTGCGCTACACGGGGGCGTCCCTCGGGTACCAGCTCGCCACGCTGATCGGTGCCGGGTTCTCGCCGATGATCGCGGGGAGTCTGGTGGCGGCCAATGGGGGATCCAGTACGCCGATCTCGTTGCTGATCTGCGGGGGTTCGGCGATCACCGCCGCGACCGTGTGGTTCGTCCGCGAGACCCACCGGGACTCACTGGGCGAGGTGTCCCTCCGGGAGGGGGCGGCGAAGGAGGGGGTGGCTTCGTAGGGGTGGATGCGGTGGGGCGCGGCCGGGCTTCGGGGCGGGGGGTGAAGCGCGGGTGTTCGGCTGCGGGTCCGGTGGGGCCTCTCGCGCAGTTCCCCGCGCCCCTTTCGGGGCGCCTGTGCCGGACGCAGCACGCTGACCAGGCCCGCGCAGCCCCCGTACCCTTACCGCTGTGGAGGACGTGATCCTGGAAGTCGATGTCGCCGGTGCGCAGTTGCGGCCGCAGTCGTTGGTGCTCTCCTTCTTCGGTAATCACGTGCTCGACCTGGAGGAAGGCGACCTCGGGGTGTACTCGGGGAGCATCATCGACGTGCTGGGGCGGGTCGGCACGGGAGAGCAGGCCGTTCGGTCCACGCTGACGCGGATGGTGAACCGGGGGCTGCTGCGGCGGCAGCGGGAGGGCCGGAAGATGTTCTTCGGGCTCACCCCGCACGCGGGGGACATCCTGCGCGACGGCGGACAGCGCATCTGGCGCGACGGCGCCGTGAACGAGGACTGGGACGGCACCTGGACCCTCCTCGGCTTCTCCCTCCCCGAGTCCTGGCAGCGCCAGCGGCACGATCTGCGCTCCCGGCTCACCTGGTCCGGATTCGGCGCCCTCTACAGCGGCCTGTGGATCGCGCCCGGCCGGGTGGACGTGCGGAGGATCGTCTCCGAGCTGGGTCTGGACGCGCATGTGAAGGTGTTCCACGCGCAGGCAGACGCGTTCACCGATGTCGGCCAGATGATCCGCGAGAGCTGGGACCTGGAGGGACTGGCCGCGCGCTACGTCGCCTTCGACAAGCGCTGGACCACCGCCGATCTCACCGCCGCCGACCCGATCGCCACCCGGCTGCGGCTCGTCGCCGAATGGCTGCGTGTCATTCGCACCGACCCGCGCCTGCCCGTGCGGCATCTGCCCGCCGAATGGCCCGCGCGACAGGCCCAGGACACGTTCCGGCGTATCGCCGCACACACCGCGGAGCCGGCCGCACGGATGGCGGCCGACGTCCTGGAGACGACTCCGCTGCGACCCGCCCCGCTCGAAAATCATTAGCACGCACATCATCCGATGAGTTGGCGGCCGGTAATCTCCGGTGCGCGCGTGTCCGGGATTATTCTGCGGTTCTCCTTTCTGGTGAACATATTCTCGGCCCGCTTTTCCTCTTCTCCCCTCTCGCATCTGCCTGACCGGCCCGGCAGGGGAGTCGTCCGTGACCAGGCGAATCCGGGGTCACGATGATCTGCCGAGCCACCCGGCGCGTTTGACGAGAATCGGGACGCGCGCCGCATAGGCTTTTCGCCGTCCGGCGGGGATTTCACCGTGTGACGCGCTTTCGGGGCGTCCGGTCGATTTCCGCTGCGCCTGTTCGTTCGTACATTCACCCGTTCATTCATTCACTCATTCTTCGTCCCATCGCTCATTCGTCGATCTCCGACCATATGACAGCCGTGCCCGCGCGCATTCCCTGACCGACCGGCGCGATGCCGCCCGCGCCCGGGCGGTTTCCAGGGGAACCACATATGAAGATCGCTTTTCTGATCAACAACGCCTTCGGTATCGGTGGCACCATCCGCTCGACGGCCAACCTCTCGGCCGCGTTCGCCGACCGGCACGACGTCGAGGTCGTCAGCGTCCACCGCTCCCGCGCCGAACCGGCACTCACGTTCGATCCGCGCGTCCGGCTGACCTCGCTGATCGACCTGCGGGAAGGAACCGCCGGCTACGAGGGCGACCACCCGCTCACCGAGCGGCCCGGCACGATGTTCCCGTACAGCGGGGCCACCGGGAACCTGCCCTACACCGGGCTCCAGGACGCACGCATCGGCGGCTTCCTCGCCCACACCGAGGCCGACGTGGTCATCGCCACCCGCCCGGACCTCAACGGCTACCTCGCCCGCGACGGCCGCCACCGCTACCTCCGCGTCGGCCAGGAGCACCTGAGCCTCGACCAGTACCGCGAACCGCTGCGCACCGACCAGACGAGGGCCATCGCCGGACTGGACGCCTACGTCACCGTCTCCGAGGCCGACGCCGCCCAGTACCGCGCCGCCCTGCCCGACGTCGGCACCACCATCGTGTGCGTGCCCAACGGCGTCCGGGCCGGCGCCGTCGAACGCTCCACCCTCGACTCCCGGGTCATCGTCGCCGCCGGCCGGCTCATCCCCATCAAGCGGTACGACCGGCTGGTGAACGCCTTCGCCAAGGTGGCCGCCGACCACCCCGGCTGGACCCTGCGCATCTACGGACGCGGCCCGCAGAAGGAGAACCTGCGCGAGCAGATCGACCGGCTCGGGCTGCACGACCGGGTCTTCCTCATGGGGGCGGTCTCACCGATCGAGACCGAGTGGGCCAAGGGCGCCGTCGCCGCCGTCTCCTCCGACATGGAGTCCTTCGGCATGACCATCGTCGAGGCCATGCACTGCGGGGTGCCCGTCGTCGCCACCGACTGCCCGCACGGCCCCGGCGAGATCATCACCGACGGCCGGGACGGCATCCTCGTCCCGCTCGACGGGGACGTCGACGCCTACGCCGACGCCCTGAACCGCGTCGTCGGCGACGAGACCCTGCGCGAACGGCTCGGCAAGGAGGCGCTCACCAAGGCCGAAACGTACGCGCCCGCCGCCGTCGCCCGCCGCTACGAGGACCTCTTCGAGGAACTGACCGGCGCGCGGAGCCGCCGCCGGGACGGTGCCGCCCGGCTGGGACGGCTCGCCGTGCGGGCCGCCCGGGCCGTCCGCTCGCGCCGCGTGCGGGACACGCCCGCCGACGGAACCGGGGGGAGCGCTGCCACCCCGTCCGCGCACGCCCGCGCCACCGGCGACGGCGGTCTCGTCGTCCGGCTGGACCCTGCGGAGCTGCCGGCCGGGCCGCTCGACTTCGTCGCCCGGCTCCGCCGCGACCCCGGCGAACGGCAGATCGGCGTGCCGGTCCTGCCGAGCGCCGACGCGCCGGACACCGTGGTGCAGGCGGTGTTCCGCCCCACGGAGCACACCCTCGCCGAGGGCCGCTGGGACTGTTACGTCGTGCCGCGCGGCACGACCAAGCGGCTGCGGCTGACCGCACGGCTGGTCGAGCAGGCCGCGCTCGTCGGGCGCCCACCGAGCGCCGGCCGGGACGGTGTGGGGGCGTGGATCCCCTACCCGACCGCCGACGGGTTCCTCGCGCTGCGGACATGGCTGCGGCCCGCCCACGCGGAGATCGACACCGTCGAGGTCGGCGAGGAGTCGGTGACCGTCACCGCGACGCTGTACGGGGACGCCGACGCCGTACAGGAGGGGGCCGAGGTCCGGGCCGTCTCCCGGACCGACACCGCCTACGACTTCACCGTCGTCGCCCGTGCCGTCGGGGAACGGGTGGTGCGGTTCACCGTTCCGTACGGCGAGATCATGGCCCGGCGCGCGGTCGAGCACGACCTGTGGGACCTGCGGGTGGCGGGTGTGCCGGTGGGGCGGATCGGCGGCGACGTGGTGGAGCGGCGCAAGACCGACCTGGTGCCGGGGCGGGTGTTCCCGCACGCGGAGCGGGGGCGGACCCGGGTGCGGCCGTACTTCACGGTGCGCAACGAGCTGGCGCTCAGCGCGAAGGATGTGAGCGAGGGCGCCTGACGGCGCGGGGGCGCGGGGGTTCGTCGGCGGGTGCGGCCCGGTGGGGCTTCTCGCGCAGCCCCCCGCCCCTGAAAAGCGGGGGGCTGCGCCCCCGCTCAACTCTTGCGGTGCCCGATCAGCCGCGGCTTCTGGTTGATGCCGTCCAGGCCGTGCCACGCGAGGTTCACCAGGTGCGCGGCCACCTCCGCCTTCTTCGGGCGCCGGACGTCCAGCCACCACTGCCCCGTCAGGGCGACCATGCCCACCAGCGCCTGCGCGTACAGCGGCGCGAGCTTCGGGTCGAAGCCGCGGCTCTTGAACTCGCGGCCGAGGATGTCCTCCACCTGCGTGGCGATGTCGGAGATCAGGGACGCGAAGGAGCCCGTCGACTGCGGGATGGGGGAGTCACGGACCAGGATGCGGAAGCCGTCCGTGTACTCCTCGATGAAGTCCAGGAGCGCGAAGGCGGCCTGCTCCAGCAGCTCACGGGGGTGGCCGGCCGTCAGGGAGCTGGTCACCATGTCCAGCAGACGGCTCATCTCACGGTCCACCACCACCGCGTACAGCCCCTCCTTGCCGCCGAAGTGCTCGTACACCACCGGCTTGGACACCCCGGCCTTCGCCGCGATCTCCTCCACCGACGTCGCCTCGAAGCCCTTCGCGGCGAACAGGGCCCGCCCGACCTCCAGCAACTGTGCCCGGCGCTCGGCGCCCGTCATCCGGGTGCGGCGCACACGCCGCGGCTTCTCGTTGCTCGGGGTGCTGCTGGAGTCGGTCGCCACGGCGTCAATCATGCCGCCTCGGCGGCCGCCGTCCGGTGCTCGGAGCCGTCCTCACCCGTCTTGCGCCTGGAATCGATACGCGAGCGTGACGGCCAGCGGACGTCGTACGCCCAGCCGAACACCTCGAACCAGCGGATCAGCCGCGCGGAGGAGTCCAGCTGTCCGCGCTCCACACCGTGCCGGGCGGAAGTGGGATCGGCGTGGTGCAGGTTGTGCCAGGACTCGCCGCAGGAAAGGATCGCCAGCCACCACACGTTGCCCGAGCGGTCGCGGGACTTGAAGGGGCGCTTGCCGACCGCGTGGCAGATCGAGTTGATCGACCAGGTCACGTGGTGCAGCAGCGCCACCCGGACGAGCGAGCCCCAGAAGAACGCCGTGAACGCGCCCCACCAGGACATCGTCACCAGGCCGCCGATCAGCGGCGGCAGGGCGAGGGAGAGCATCGCCCAGAAGATGAACTGGCGGGAGATCGCGCGGAGCGCCGGGTCCTTGATCAGGTCGGGGGCGTACTTCTCCTGCGGCGTCTGCTCCTCGTCGAACATCCAGCCGATGTGGGCCCACCACAGGCCCTTCAGCAGCGCGGGCATCGTCTCGCCGAAGCGCCACGGCGAGTGGGGGTCACCGTCGGCGTCGGAGAACTTGTGGTGCTTGCGGTGGTCGGCCACCCAGCGCACCAGCGGGCCCTCGACGGCCATCGAGCCGGCGATCGCCAGCGCGATCTTCAGTGGGCGTCTGGCCTTGAACGCACCGTGGGTGAAGTGCCGGTGGAAGCCGATCGTGATGCCGTGGCACCCCAGGTAGTAGAAGAACACCAGCAGGCCGAGGTCCAGCCAGCTCACGCCCCCGAAGTTCCAGGCCAGCGGCACTGCCGCGACGACCGCGAGGAAGGGGACGATGATGAAGAGGAGCAGCGTGATCTGCTCGATCGAACGCTTCTGTTCGCCGCCCAGCGTGGCCGACGGCGCGGGCGAGCCGGCTGCCGGGGAACCTGGCGAACCGTGTGCGTTCGGGGCGTCGTCGATCACATCGGACCTGGTGCTCATGGGCGTCCCCTGGGGGGTCGAGGGTGGTGAGAGGGGGGAAGTGCCTGCGGCGACAGCGTGCGAGGGCCACCTGACGGCCGTCCCTACGGTTCCGTAACCTACGGCATCGTAAGTATGGCAGCGCGGTGCCGGGCGGCAAGAGTCCACCTCTCTGCGCGTCCAGGTGTGACGGACGGGCTCGATGGACAGGTGGCACTCAGTGCCGCAAAAGTGGCACCCGTCTCCGGAGACGCCCGCACGGACGCCTATCCTGGACGCGGTCGGACAGCGCGGTCCGCTCCGCATCCCGCCCGCACGCCGGAGCCCGCGAGGGCCGCCGCCCACCGGGCCCCCGCCCGGGTTCCCCTCCGGACGAGCTTCAACACTGCAAGGAGCCGCACCTGTGAGCAGTGCCGACGACCAGACCACCACGGTCAGCAGCGAACTGCGCGCCGACATCCGGCGCCTGGGCGACCTGCTGGGCGAGACCCTCGTACGGCAGGAGGGCCCCGACCTCCTGGAGCTGGTCGAGCGCGTCCGCAGCCTGACCCGCGAGGACGGCGAAGCCGCCGCCGACCTGCTGCGCGGCACCGAGCTGGAGACCGCCGCCAAGCTCGTCCGCGCCTTCTCCACCTACTTCCACCTGGCCAACGTCACCGAACAGGTGCACCGCGGCCGCGAGCTGAGGGCACGCCGTGCCGCCGAGGGCGGCCTGCTCGCCCGTACGGCCGACCGCCTGAAGGACGCCGACCCCGAACACGTACGCGAAACGGTCGGGAACCTCAACGTCCGCCCCGTCTTCACCGCCCACCCCACCGAAGCGGCACGCCGGTCGGTCCTCAACAAGCTCCGGCGCATCGCCGCGCTGCTGGAGACCCCCGTCATCGACTCCGACCGCCGCCGCCACGACACCCGACTGGCCGAGAACATCGACCTCGTCTGGCAGACCGACGAACTGCGCGTCGTACGCCCCGAGCCCGCCGACGAGGCCCGCAACGCCATCTACTACCTGGACGAACTGCACGCCGGTGCGGTCGGCGACGTCCTGGAGGACCTGACGGCCGAGCTGGAGCGGGTCGGCGTCACCATCCCCGACGCCACCCGCCCTCTCACCTTCGGCACCTGGATCGGCGGCGACCGCGACGGAAACCCCAACGTCACCCCCCAGGTGACCTGGGACGTCCTCATCCTCCAGCACGAACACGGCATCAACGACGCCCTCGAACTCATCGACGAACTGCGCGGCTTCCTCTCCAACTCCATCCGCTACACCGGAGCCACCGAGGACCTGCTGACCTCCCTCCGGGCCGACCTCGAAGCCCTCCCCGAGATCAGCCCCCGCTACAAGCGCCTCAACGCCGAGGAGCCCTACCGCCTCAAGGCCACCTGCATCCGGCAGAAGCTGGAGAACACCAAGCAGCGCCTGGCCAAGGGCATCCCGCACGAGGACGGCCGCGACTACCTCGGCACCGGTGAGCTCCTCAAGGACCTCACCCTCATCCAGACCTCGCTGCGCGAGCACCGCGGCGGCCTCTTCGCCGACGGCCGGATGAACCGCACCATCCGCACCCTGGCCGCCTTCGGCCTCCAGCTCGCCACCATGGACGTCCGCGAGCACGCCGACGCCCACCACCACGCCCTCGGCCAGCTCTTCGACCGGCTCGGCGAGGAGTCCTGGCGCTACGAGGACATGCCCCGCGAGTACCGCCACAAGCTCCTCGCCCGCGAGCTGCGCTCCCGACGCCCGCTCGGTCCCACCCCGGCACCGCTGGACGCCGCCGGCGCCAAGACCCTCGGCGTCTTCGAGACCGTCAAGAAGGCGCTCGCCGTCTTCGGCCCCGAGGTCATCGAGTCCTACATCATCTCGATGTGCCAGGGCGCCGACGACGTCTTCGCCGCCACCGTCCTCGCCCGCGAGGCCGGCCTCGTCGACCTGCACGCCGGCTGGGCCAGGATCGGCATCGTGCCGCTGCTGGAGACCACCGACGAGCTCAAGTCCGCCGACACGATCCTCGAAGAGATGCTCGCCGACCCCTCCTACCGACGGCTCGTCGCCCTGCGCGGCGACGTCCAGGAGGTCATGCTCGGCTACTCCGACTCGTCGAAGTTCGGCGGCATCACCACCTCGCAGTGGGAGATCCACCGGGCCCAGCGCCGGCTGCGCGACGTCGCGCACCGCTACGGCGTACGCCTGCGCCTCTTCCACGGCCGCGGCGGCACCGTCGGCCGTGGCGGCGGCCCCTCGCACGACGCGATCCTCGCGCAGCCCTGGGGCACCCTGGAGGGCGAGATCAAGGTGACCGAGCAGGGCGAGGTCATCTCCGACAAGTACCTCGTGCCGTCCCTGGCCCGGGAGAACCTCGAACTCACCGTCGCGGCGACCCTGCAGGCGTCCGCGCTGCACACCTCCCCCCGCCAGTCGGTCGAGGCCCTCGCCCGCTGGGACGCGGCCATGGACCTGGTCAGCGACGCCGCCCATGCGGCCTACCGCCGACTGGTCGAGGACCCCGACCTGCCGACGTACTTCCTCGCCTCGACACCGGTCGACCAGCTCGCCGACCTGCACCTCGGCTCGCGGCCCTCCCGTCGCCCCGGCTCGGGCGTCTCCCTCGACGGGCTGCGCGCCATCCCCTGGGTGTTCGGCTGGACCCAGTCACGGCAGATCGTGCCCGGCTGGTTCGGCGTCGGCTCGGGCCTGAAGGCACTGCGCGAAGCCGGCCTGGACACCGTGCTCGACGAGATGCACGAGCAGTGGCACTTCTTCCGCAACTTCCTCTCCAACGTCGAGATGACGCTGGCCAAGACGGACCTGCGGATCGCCCAGCACTACGTCGACACCCTCGTCCCCGACGAGCTGAAGCACGTCTTCGACACCATCCGGACCGAACACGAGCTGACCGTCCGCGAGGTGCTGCGCGTCACCGGCGAGGAGAAGCTGCTCGACGCCAACCCCGTCCTGCAGCAGACCTTCTCCATCCGCGACGCCTACCTCGACCCGATCTCGTATCTCCAGGTCGCCCTGCTCAAGCGGCAGCGGGACGCTGCCGCGGCGGGGGAGGAGGCCGACCCGCTGCTGGCCCGGGCCCTGCTGCTCACGGTCAACGGTGTGGCCGCTGGGTTGCGCAACACGGGCTGACTCCGGCGGTCCGTTCGCGGCGGGCGGCCCGGTGGGGGCCGTTCGCGCAGTTCCCCGCGCCCCTAGAAAAGCAGGGGCTGCGCCCTGTGCTTTTCAGGCCCGCAGGGGCCTGGGCCTTTGAGGGGCGCGGGGAACTGCGCGAGAAGCCCCACCGGCCGTCAGCCGGCAGTCCGCCCCGCACCGCCCTGGTCACAGCGCCACCCACGCCGCCGTGATCAGCGCGAACCCCAGCCCGCCCAGCACCCACGCCGACCGCACCATCCGCAGCCCACCGGCCACGACCACCGCCGCCAGCAACAACGCCCCACCCAGCGGCACCCACGCGTGCAGCAGACCCGCCGGACCCGTCCGCACCACGTCACGGCTGCCCGGCTTCACGACGACGGTGTACGTCTCGCCCGTCTCCACCGCCACCGACCGCTCGATGTCGACCCGGCCCCGGGCCCGCGACCCCGCCGACACCGGCTCGTAGGGACCCCAGCAGGTCTCACCGGCGCACCGGGACACCGTCATCGTGCCCTGCTCGCGCCCCTTGCTGAGCATCACGTGCTGGGCGCAGTCCCAGGAGCCCCACACCCCGGCGATCAGCAGCACCACCGCGATCACGCCCGTCGCCGCCAGCCGCCCGTACCGCAGCGCGACCGACGTACCACCGCCGCCCGCGCGCCGACGGCGCGGCGAACGGTGAGCGGGTGCTTTGGTGGCGGGCATGGCGGGGATCATTGGCCATGCCCCTGCGGTCGGTCAACTCCCCCAGGTCGGCGCCCACGAGCGCACGAATCCTGACTTGTCCGGATCAGCTCAGGAGTTGTAGGTCCCCTGCGCCCGCTCCAGCCCCTCGATCACCAGGCACTCCACCGCGTCCGCCGCCCGGTCCACGAAATAGTCCAACTCCTTGCGCTCCGTGGCGGAAAAGTCCTTCAGCACGAAGTCCGCGACCTGCATCCGGCCCGGCGGACGGCCGATCCCGAACCGCACCCGGTGATAGTCGGAGCCCATCGCCTTCGTCATCGACTTCAGCCCGTTGTGACCGTTGTCACCACCACCGAGCTTCAGCCGCAGCACGCCGTAGTCGATGTCCAACTCGTCATGGATCGCCACGATGTTCGCCACCGGCACCTTGTAGAAGTCCCGCAGAGCCGTCACCGGGCCGCCCGAGAGATTCATGAACGACATCGGCTTCGCCAGGATCACCCGGCGGTTCGCCGGCCCCGGCGGACCGATCCGCCCCTCCACGACCTGCGCCTGCGCCTTCCCGGCCCGCTTGAACCTCCCCCCGATCCGCTCGGCCAGCAGATCGGCCACCATGAACCCCACGTTGTGCCGGTTCGCCGCGTACTCGGGCCCGGGATTGCCGAGCCCGGCGATGAGCCAGGGGGCACTCGGATCGGTCGTCACGTGCATGTCTCCTTGGTACGCGCCAGCCGCTGCCCCCGAAGGGAACAGCGGCTGACGAACCGATGACAGAGCTGAGGATCAGGCCTCGGCGGCCTCGTCGCCCTCGGCACCGTCCTCCGACGGCTCCTCCGCCTGTGCGGCCAGGACCTGAAGGACGACGGCGTCCTCGTCGATCGCCAGCGTGGTGCCCTTCGGCAGGGGGATGTCCTTGGCGAGGATGGAGGCACCGGCCTCCAGGCCCTCGATGGAGACGGTGACCGACTCGGGGATGTGAGTCGCCTCGGCCTCGACCGTCAGCGTGCTCAGCACGTGCTCGAGCAGGTAGGCGCCCGGCGCCAGGTCGCCCTCGGTGTGGACGTAGACCTCGACGTTGACCTTCTCGCCACGCTTCACGAGGAGGAGGTCGACGTGGTCCAGGAAGCCCTTGATCGCGTCGCGCTGCACGGCCTTCGGGATCGCCAGCTGGGTCTTGCCGTCGATGTCCAGGCTGAGCAGGACGTTCGGGGTGCGCAGCGCGAGCTGGAGCGCGTGGCCCGGCAGCGTGATGTGTACGGGGTCGGCACCGTGGCCGTAGACCACGGCGGGAACCTTGCTGGCACGACGGATACGGCGGGCGGCGCCCTTGCCGAACTCGGTACGGGTCTCGGCTTCGAGCTTGACCTCGGCCATGTTCACTCCTCGTAGAAAAGGGGAAAGGTGGTCACCCGGCCAAACATCGGCCTGCTACGAAGAGCGCGTCGATAACGGACCGCCGTACACACGGGTACGGCCTCCCTCGCCGAGCAACTGCAGCAGTCTACTCGGAAAGGAAGGCCGTACCCAAAACGATCTCCGGCGAACGCCGGTGACCCTACTGCTCGTCGAAGAGGCTCGTCACCGAACCGTCCTCGAACACCTCACGCACCGCGCTCGCGATCGTCGGCGCGATCGACAGCACCGTGATCTTGTCCAGCTCCAACTCGTTCGGCGTCGGCAGCGAGTTGGTGAACACGAACTCGCTCACCTTCGAGTTCTTCAGCCGATCCGCCGCCGGACCCGACAGCACACCGTGCGTCGCCGTCACGATGACGTCCTCCGCACCGTGCGCGAACAGCGCGTCCGCCGCCGCGCAGATCGTGCCGCCGGTGTCGATCATGTCGTCCACCAGGACGCACACCCGGCCCTTGACCTCACCCACGACCTCGTGGACGGTCACCTGGTTGGCCACGTCCTTGTCACGCCGCTTGTGCACGATCGCCAGCGGCGCGCCCAGCCGGTCGCACCAGCGGTCCGCCACCCGCACACGGCCCGCGTCCGGGGACACCACCGTCAGCTTGTCCCGGTCCACCTTCGCGCCCACGTAGTCCGCCAGCAGCGGAAGCGCGAACAGGTGATCGACCGGACCGTCGAAGAAGCCCTGGATCTGGTCCGTGTGCAGGTCGACCGCGAGAATCCGGTCCGCACCCGCCGTCTTCATCAGATCCGCGATCAGACGCGCCGAGATCGGTTCACGCCCACGGTGCTTCTTGTCCTGGCGCGCGTAACCGTAGAACGGCACGATCACGGTGATCGAACGGGCCGACGCACGCTTCAGCGCGTCGATCATGATCAGCTGCTCCATGACCCACTTGTTGATCGGAGCCGTGTGGCTCTGGATCAGGAAGCAGTCCGCACCACGCGCCGACTCCTGGTAGCGGACGTAGATCTCGCCGTTCGCGAAGTCGAAGGCCTTCGTCGGGACGACCCCGACACCCAGCTGCTGGGCGATCTCCTCGGCAAGCTCGGGGTGGGCGCGGCCGGAGAAGAACATCATCTTCTTCTCGCCGGTCGTCTTGATCCCGGTCACAGCACTGTCTCCTCAGAGGTTCTCAGCCAGGCATGCGGAAGCCGCTCACTCAGCTGGGGTGCGGGTGTGCACTTATCACGGTACGACGTCCTTGGCGCACCTGTTTCCGGTCAGCTTGCGCTTTCGTCTTCCCGGGAGGCCGCCTCGGCGGCCTTCGCCGCCGCGCTCCCCGGACGCTTACGGGCCACCCAACCCTCGATATTCCGTTGCTGGCCACGGGCGACGGCCAGCGAACCGGGCGGCACGTCCTTCGTGATCACGGACCCCGCGGCGGTGTACGCGCCGTCCCCGACCGTGACAGGCGCCACAAACATGTTGTCCGAACCCGTCTTGCAGTGCGACCCGACGGTCGTGTGGTGCTTGCTCTCGCCGTCGTAGTTCACAAACACACTCGCCGCACCGATGTTCGAGTACTCGCCGATCGTGGCATCACCCACGTACGACAGATGCGGGATCTTCGTCCCCTCGCCGACGGTCGCGTTCTTCGTCTCGACGTACGTACCGAGCTTGGACTTCGGTCCCAGACGCGTACCCGGGCGCATGTACGCGAACGGCCCCACGCTCGCCTGCGGCCCGACCTCCGCGCCGTCCGCCACGGTGTTGTCCACCCGCGCGCCGGCCCCGACCAGGGTGTCCTTCAGCCGGGTGTTCGGCCCGACCTCCGCGCCCTCGCCGAGGTGCGTGGCACCCAGCAGCTGGGTCCCCGGGTGGATCAGCGCGTCCTGCTCGAACGTCACCGTCACGTCGACCCAGGTCGTGGCCGGATCGATCACCGTCACCCCGGCGAGCATGGCCTCGGTCAGCAGCCGGTCGTTCAGGATCCGCCGCGCCTCGGAGAGCTGCACACGGTTGTTGATCCCGGCGATCTCACGGTGGTCGCCGGTGACCGAGGCCCCCACCCGGTGCCCGGCCTCGCGCAGGATCCCCAGCACGTCCGTGAGGTACTCCTCGCCCTGGCTGTTGTCGGTCCTGACCTTCCCGAGGGCGTCCGCGAGGAGCTGACCGTCGAACGCGAAGACCCCGGAGTTGATCTCACGGATCGCCCGCTGCGACTCGGTGGCGTCCTTGTGCTCCACGATGGCCGTCACGGCACCGGAGGCGCCGTCGCGCACGATCCGGCCGTAGCCGGTGGCGTCCGGCACCTCGGCGGTGAGCACGGTCACCGCGTTGCCGTCGGCCGTGTGCGTGGCGGCCAGGGCGCGCAGCGTCGCGCCCGTGAGCAGGGGGGTGTCGCCGCAGACGACGACCACGGTCCCGTCCACGACCCCGCCCAGCTCCTCCAGCCCCATCCGCACGGCGTGCCCCGTGCCGTTCTGCTCCGCCTGCACCGCCGTCCGTACGCCGGGGTCGGCCTCGGCGAGGTGGGCGGTGACCTTCTCGCGGGCGTGCCCCACGACGACGACCAAGTGCTCCGGCTCCAGCTCACGCGCGGCGGCGAGGACGTGACCGACCAGCGAACGGCCACAGATGCTGTGCAGAACCTTCGGTGTGGCCGACTTCATACGGGTGCCCTCACCCGCTGCGAGGACGACGACGGCTGCCGGGCGGGTTGCGCTCACGGGGATGCCCTTCGGCTGTGGATGAGGAGGGGGTTGTCATCCGCAGGATACCGGGGCGTTGTGAGGGGGAAATGTGCGTCGGGTCCCGACCGTGGTGCCTGGGATCGGGACCCGAATCGAGGTCGCGTGTGCTGTGGGCTCCCCCGCCAGGACTCGAACCCGGACATATGGCACCAAAAGCCACAGTGCTGCCAATTACACCACAGGGGATCATTCTCAACCGAACCGGACATATGGCCAGGCTGTCGAGTGACGCCCTTCTACTATGCCGTACCAGGCGCCTCCCGTGCGACGGCGTAGATCGGCGCTCCGGCCCCCGCGGGGCCGTATCCGCACTGCCGGGTTGAGGTCCTCGGGCGTGCCGCCCCGGGCGGAATGGGGGGTTCCGGGAGCGAACGGTGGGCGATTCGGCAGTTCGAGGGAAAGCGGGCGGTTTCGCTTCTGTTCGAATGTGTGGCGTGGTGTGGGCCAGTACGGGAAACTCGCCGGAAAAGCGGTGGCGCTCGAACGTAGGCTTGGGCCATGACCACGACGGGGGAAGACCACACCGCGGCCGGGACGGGGGACGGGGCCGGGCCGTGGTGGTGGGAGCGGCGTCGGGGGGCGTTCCTCGACGGTGGGCTGGCGCTGGTGTCGGCGGTCGAGTGCGCGGTGGAGGGTGTGACGTTCGCGCGGAACGCCGGGCTGCCGGAGGCGGTGGGGGTCGCGTTCGGGGCGCTCGCGGGTTCCGTGCTGCTGGTGCGGCGGATGTGGCCCGTCGCGGTCGTGCTGGTGTTCATCGCCGTCGCGCCCGCGCAGATGGGCTATCTGATGGGGCTCGTGGGGCTCTACACGCTGGCGGCCTCGGAGGCGCCGCGGCGGATCATCGGGGCGTTGTCGGGGATGGCGTTCGCCGGTGTGTTCATCGTGTGGTTCGTGCAGGCGACCCAGAGCGATCTGCGGGGGGACGGCGCCGTCGGGGGCGGGGAGGCGTTCGCGCCGTTCCTGGCGTCGACGATGGCGATCGGGCTGACCGCGCCGCCCGTGCTGCTGGGGCTGTACGTGGGGGCGCGCCGGCGGCTGATGGAGAGCCTGCGGGAGCGGGCGGATTCGCTGGAGCGGGAGTTGCAACTGCTCGCGGAGCGGGCGGAGGAGCGGGCGGAGTGGGCCCGGGGTGAGGAGCGGACCCGGATCGCGCGGGAGATGCACGACGTGGTGGCGCACCGGGTGTCGTTGATGGTGGTGCACGCGGCGGCGTTGCAGGCGGTGGCGCGGAAGGATCCGGAGAAGGCCGTGCGGAACGCGGCGCTCGTGGGGGACATGGGGCGCCAGGCGTTGACCGAGCTGCGGGAGATGCTCGGGGTGCTGCGGTCGGGTGAGGGGTTCTCGTCGATGGCGCGGGTGGAGCCGGCGTCGGCGCCCGTGCCGTTGGCGGCGGTGGGGGCGGCTGCCGCGGCCGCTGCTTCGCGGGCGGAGGACGAGGCCGGTGAGGGGCCGAGCCTGGCCGAGCTGGAGGCGTTGGTGGGGCAGTCGGCGGCGGCGGGGATGGTGGTCGAGCTGTCGGTGGAGGGGGAGGTGCGGGTGTATGCGGCGGAGGTGGAGCAGACGGCGTACCGGGTGGTGCAGGAGGCGCTGACGAATGTGCACAAGCATGCGGCGGGGGCGAAGACGCATGTGCGGTTGGCGCATCGGGCGGCGGAGATAGCGATGCAGGTGGAGAACGGGGCGCCGCCGGTCCCGGGTGCGGCGGGGGCGGCGCGGTTGCCGAGCGGGGGGAACGGGTTGCTCGGGATGAAGGAGCGGGTTGCGGAGCTGGGGGGTGTCTTCGTGTCGGGGCCCACGGATGCCGGGGGGTTCCGGGTGTCGGCGGTGATTCCGGCGTCGTAGGCGTTCGTGGGCGTTCGTGCGGCTCGTGGCGGCTCGTGGGGGCGTGGAGGTGGTCCGGGGCGGCGCGCGCGTTCAGTTCGCGGTCAGGCGGGTCGGGTCGGTGCCGGTCAGGAGTGTGGTGAGGGCCGCGTCGATGGTGGGGCCGAGGTACCAGTCGCCGGTGTGGTCGAGGGCGTAGGTGCGGCCCTCGGCGTCGATGGCGATGAGGGAGCGGGTGGCGGTCTCGTGGCCGAGGGGGCAGACCTCGGTGTCGAGGGCGCGGCCGAGGTCCCCGAGGGTGCGGGCCATGTGGAGGCCGTGCAGCGGGTCGAGGTGGAGGTCGGCGGGGGCGAGCCGGCGGCCGGGGCCCTGGGCGGTGAGGCGGAGGCCGCCGAACTCGGCCCATGCCTCGACCGCGGCCGGGAAGACCGCGTGGCGGTGGCCGGCCGGGGAGGTGTGCTCGCGCAGGGCGTCGGCCCAGATCTCGGCCTGCTTTATGTCCCAGCGGCCCGGCAGCCACCCGGCGGTGCGCAGGGCGGCGTCGACGGCGACGGCGAAGCGGGTGGTGGAGGTGCGGTCGGTGTGCATCTGCCCTTTGTTCGTCGGGGGTTCGTCGGTGGTTCACCGCTGGTGCGTCGGTGGTGCGTGGATGGTGCGTCGGTGGTGCGCGTTCGGGCCGGTGGGGGGCCGGGGTTCCGGCGTATCAGGTGACTCCCGCTCCCGGAGCGGTTTCGTGTGTTCTGACGCGATTTCCGGGGGAGAGGTTCCTGGTCGGAAGGGTGTCCGGCGGGACCGGGCGGGGTGGTCCGGCTCAGTTGTCCTGTGCCGGGTCCACGACGCGGACGCCGAAGTGGGCGCTGAGCGCCGCGCAGGAGCGGCAGGGGGTGGCGAAGGCGCCGTGGAGGGGGTCGCCGTCCTCGCGGATGTGGCGGGTGGTGAGCTTCGCCTGCTTGAGGGCCTTGCGGGCCTCGCCGTTGGACATGGGTCTGCGGGCGGCGCGCCTGCTGCGGGCCGCGTCGGCGGCGGTGATGTGGCGGGAGATGAGGATGGCCTCGGCGCAGCGGCCGGTGAAGCGGTCGCGCTGTGCGGTGGCGAGAGAGTCGAGGAACTCCTGGACCAGGGCGTGCAGGGGCGGGGCGTGGTCGCCGCGGGCGGCGGTGCCGGTGAGGGTCTCGCCGCGTACGGAGAGGGCGGCGGCCACGGTGGGCAGGATGCCGTCGCGGCGGTGGAGGAGGGCGGGAGCGTGCGGCTGTTCCGCGGTGCTCCAGCCGATGCGGGGGTCGCCCGAAGGTCCCGCCTGCGTCGCGCTCATGAACGTGATCCCCTCCTGTGCATACCCCGCCAGGGGACACAGAGTGCCAAACGGCGTGGCCCGTGCGGAAGCTGGGGCAGTTCGACACGCCCGGGCTTCGGCGTTCCGTAAGGGTGGTGTGACGGCTGGTCACGGAAGCGGAGGCCCGGTGACCGGTGCCGTCGTACCGCATAGGCTGTCGACCACCGCGATCCTTTCGGTCTTGCGATCGAAGGTGGGCGGAACGGGCCGTATCAGGGTCTTTTCCGCTCGGGGGAGCGGTACGACAGAGCGACATCGCAGCCAGAGCAGGTCACACAGAACGCCGCAGGGGGCTACCGCCATGACGACAGGTCGGCTCGGGCAGCAAGCCGCGCCGCCGAACGCGGCCTACGCCGGGCAGGTCGTGCAGTTCCCGGACCCCGTCCGGGCCGCGCGTCATCCGAGGGGTGTCCGTGTCGACGCGCACGGCTATCCGGACTTCTCGCCCTACGCGCGTGCCGCGGCGGAGATCGCCGATCCCCCGGAGGGGTTCGGGGTGGACGAGCTGCGGTTGACGGACTACGTGTCCGCGAACGCGGCGCTGGCCGCGACCGGGCACGAGTTGTGGGACACGATCCCGCCGGTGGCGACGCCGCACGGCTGGACGTGGCACCACGCGCCGGGCGGCCGGCGGCTGGAGCTGGTGCCGGTCGAGGTGAAGGCGCTGCTGCGGCACCACGGTGGTATCGCGACGGCGCGCGTGGACCAGCACAAGCGGGGCACACGGCCGTTGCAGGAGACCCGGCCGGCGCACTTCGGGCTGCCGAAGTCGTCGGCGGTGGCGGTGACCGAGGCGCAGGTGCAGGGGGTCGAGGAGGATCTCGGGTACCGGCTGCCGGGGGCGTACCGGTCGTTCCTGAAGGCGGCGGGCGGTTGTGCGCCCGTCGGGGCTGCGCTGGACGCGGAGCTGGGGCTGCTGGTCGACCAGCCGTTCTTCACGGTGCGGGACGAGGCCGCGGTCAACGATCTGGTGTACGTCAACAAGTGTCTGCGGGACCATCTCACCAAGGACTACCTGGCCGTGGCGTTCGCGCAGGGCGGGATCCTCGCGGTGAAGGTGAAGGGCGACCGGATCGGGTCGGTGTGGTTCTGCGCGTACGACGACGCCCGTGACGTCGATCCGTCGTGGCCGCCGGCCGAGCGGGTGGAGCGGTTGCTGCTCCCCGCGGGTGCGGACTTCGACGCGTTCCTGGCCCGGCTGGCGGGCAATCCGCCGGAGTTGGAGACGGTGGCCAACCTGATGGTGGACGGTGGCTTCGCGCAGGCCGTGCCGGTCGCCGCGGGCGCCGCCGCGTCCTCGGTGGGGGAGTGAGTTTTCGATGGTGACGTTCGCTCAGGCGCAGCAGCGCGCCGAGGAGTGGATCAACGGGGATCTGCCGGCGTACCAGCACCGTGAGGTGCGGGTGCGGGAGTTCGATCTCGGGTTCGTGGTGTGGGCCGAGGACCGCGCGGACGGTCCGCGGTCCGACGGCGGCGCGCAGCGGCTGGTGATCGCCCGGGACAGCGGGGACGCCACGCTGTGGCCGTCGCTGCCGGTGGGCGAGGTGATCCGCCGGTTCGAGGAGGAGTACGGCCGGGTGGACGAGGCTCCGGCTGCCGCGCCGGCGCCGGCGGCCCGGGTGGATCTGAACCAGACGTCGTTCCTGCTGACTCCGCCGGAGTGGCTGCAGGAGGCGGCGGACCGGATGGGGATCCCGGATCACCGTGCGGGCGCCCGGGGCGACGCGTCGGACGGTGCCGGGTCCCGTGCGGCGGCCGCGACGGTCGACGGTCCGGGCGGGTCGGGCCCGGTGAGCGCCGACGGGGCGTCCGGGGGCGGCGGTTCGCTGCCCGAGACGCTGGCGGGGCCGGTGGGGCAGTCCGGCTCCGGCGGCCGCGGGGTGTCCGACGCTCCGGCCGACGCCACGCCGTGGCCCGCCGCCGCGTCGGCGGAGGACGAGGTGCGGGACGCGGTGCCGCCGCCGAGGGAGACCGAGCCGCAGGACGAGGTCCCCGGGGTGCCCGAAGGGGCGACGCCGTGGGCGGGCACGGACACCAACGCCGATGCCGGGGACGACCGCTCGGTCCCGCTGCCGGAGACGGTGTTCGCGCGGCAGCTGACCGAGGTGAGCGACGAGGACGACGCTCCGCCCAACGCGCTGCCCAACGCGCTGCCGGACGCGCAGACCGCGCTGATCTCCGGCGGCAGCCGGCTTCCCCGGACGGCCGTGTCGCCGGTCCTGGGCGGCCCCGGCTCCGCGCCGGGCACGCCGGGCGCCCCGGCGCAGCAGCAGCCGTCGGGTCCGGGGACCCCGCCGCCGGGCGGGCAGTCGTACGGGTATCCGCAGGGGCCGGGTGGTCCGCAGGGTCCGGGGACCCCGCCGCCCGGTGCGCAGTCGTACGGGTATCCGCAGGGCCCCGGTGGCGCGCAGGGTCCTGGTACGCCGCCGCCGGGGCGTGCGCCGGCGCCCCACGCCGGTGACATCGCCGACGCGGCCACGAGCAAGGCGGCACCGCCGCCGCGCCGGGGCGGTGGGCCCGGTGTGCCGCCGCCCCCGGCTCCGCCCGGGGCCCCGGGTGCTCCGGGCGGTACGCCTCCGCCGCCGTCCGGGCCCGGTGCGCCGGGTACCCCGGCGGGCGGGTACGTGCCGACCCAGATGGTCTCCGCCCTCGGCCCGAACGGGCCGGACAGCCTTCCCGGTGCTCCCGGTGCTCCCGGTGCTCCCGGGGCGCCGAATCCGCCCGGGGGCACGCCCGCCGGGGGGATGCACCACGCGGCCACCATGCTCGCCGGGCCCGCCGTGGGCGGTCCGGGCGCGCCGCTGCCGCCGGGTCCGCCCGGGGCTCCGGGCCAGCCGGGTGCGCCCGGTGTGCCTGGGGCTCCCGGTCACCCCGGAGCTCCCGGTCAGCCGGGTGGTCCCGGTGGTCCCGGGCCCGTGCACCACGCCGAGACGATGCTGGCCGGGCCCGCCGTGGGCGGTCCGGGGGCGCCCGGGATGCCGCCGCCGGGCGCGCACCCCGGGATGCCCGGTCGTCCGGGGCAGCCCGGGCCGGTGCCCGGTCCGCCGATGGGCGCCCCGCCGGCGTACGGCTATCCGCAGCCGCCCGTCGGTCAGCCCGCCGTCGGCCCCGGCTACCAGGCCGTGCTGCGGTTCCGGGCGCCGGACGGCTCCGAGCAGCAGGTGATCCGGCGTTCGGCGCCGGGGACGCCGCACCCGGAGTGGCAGATCTTTCATGAGCTGCGTGGCATGAACATCCCGCCGGAGGCGGTGCTGGAGCTGCACACGGAGCTGGAGTCGTGCGAGCTGCCGGGGGCGTACTGCGCGCGGATGATCCGTGAGCAGTGGCCGAACGCCCGCATCACCTCCATCGCGCCGTACGGCAAGGACCATGCGAGCCGCCAGCAGGGCATGGCCCAGCTCATCGCCCACCAGGGCGAGTTGCACCAGGTCGCGGACGGACCGGCCCGGCACGCGCCGGTGCGGGCGCCCCTGCATCCGGTGCAGCCGGCGCCGCCGGTCCCGCCGGAGGCGATCGGGCAGGAGCTGGCGGCGGCGTTCGGGCCGGGGGTGTTCCGGTTCGACCAGCAGGCGGTGTCGCGGCAGGGCGTTCCGCCCATCGTGGCGCACACGCTGGTCGTGGCCGGACTGCCGGTCGACATGGGCCCGTTCTTCTGGGCGCAGGCCCAGCCGGGCCGTCCGGTGCCGACGCTGGCGGAGCTGGCGCAGGAGCGGGGGGTGCAGCCGGCGGCCGACGCGGGCTCGTACCTGGTGATGGGCAGCGACTTCGGCAAGGCGCTGTGCGTGCAGTACGGCACGGCGAACATCGTGGCCGTGCCGGTCGAGGCGGGGCCGGGCGGTGCGCCCGTCCCGCCGCAGTTCGTGAACACCGGTCTGCCGGAGTTCGCGCGCTGCCTGGCGCTGCTCGGCCGTATGTGGCGGCTGCGGTTCGGGCTCAACCAGGAGCAGGCGGGCCGCTGGACCGTCGACTTCCAGGCGCAGCTCGCCGCGCTCGACCCGGCGGCGCTCGCCTCGCCGGAGAGCTGGTGGTCGGTGCTGCTGGAGCAGATGTGGGACGGGTTGCTGTGATCCGTCGCGGCTGACACCGCCGCGCCACGCGCAGGTGTGCCGAGGGCCCGGCCCGGTCCCGTACGACCGGGCCGGGCCCTTCGCGTGCGCCGGCCGCCCCTGCCCGGGCCCCCGCTCCCGCCCGGCGTGTGCGGGTCCTCCCGTGACCCCCGCACGGAGTGTCGCGTTATGAACCTTTCTGTCCGATACATCAAGATGTGCGCGAAATCATCATTTCGTGTGCGTCCGGCGGAGAGGGCCCAGCATGAGCAGCGCACCGACGGCACCCCATGACTTCGAGTTCGACGTCGTGCGGCGCGGCTACCGCACCGACCAGGTCGACGCCCGCACGGCGGCCCTGTCACGGGACCGGGACGCCGCGTGGGAGCGGGCCGCCCGGCTGACCGTGCTGGCCCGGGAGATGGGCATCGAACTCGACCGGCTGCACGAGACGGTCGCCGGACTGACCCCGCAGACCTACGAGGCGCTCGGCGAGGGTGCCCGTCAGCTGTTCTCCCTCGGTGTCGAGGAGGCCGCGGCCGTACGCGAACGCGGCCGGGAGGGCGCCCGGCGGATCGTCGCCGAGACGGAGGAGGCCGGGCTGCGGCTGCGGGAGGCGGCGCAGGCATACGCCGACGGGGTGCGGGGCGAGGCCGAGGAACGGGCCCGGCAGGTCGTGCTGGCCGCCCGGGCCGAGGCCGACGAACTGCGCATCGAGGCCCGGCGCGGGGTGAAGGAGGGCCGGGGCGAGGCGCTGGCCGCGCTGCGGGAGGTGCGGGAGCGGACCGAGGGGATGCTCACCGAGCTGGCCAAGGAGTACGACGAGCGGGTGGCCGGCATCGAGCGGGAGGCGGCCGAACGGGAGGCCGCGTTCGACGCCGGGCTGGCCGAACGGGTGGCTCGGGCGGAGGCCGCCCTCGCCGAGGCGGAACGGGAGTTCGAGGCGGCGGAGGCCGATGCCGTACGGATGCAGGACGACGCGGAGGAGCGGGCCGCCGAGGCGCTGGCGGAGGCGCGGCGGCGGGAGGAGTGGGTGGTGCGGGAGACGGAGCGGGTGTTGCGGGAACACGGGGAGAGGTGGGACGAGGTGCGGGCGCAGATGGACTGCATCCGGGACAGTCTGTCGGCGCTGACGGACTAGGGGGCGGCCTTCTAGGGGTGCGTGGTCGGGTGCGGGTGCGTGGGGGCTGGCCGCGCAGTTCCCCGCGCCCCTGAAAGCCCAGGCCCTGCGGGCCTGAAAAGCATGGGGCGCAGCCCCTGCTTTTCAGGGGCGCGGGGAACTGCGCGAGAAGCCCCACCGGACCTGCACCCGCCCACGCTCCGAACCCCCCGCCCCCTCAGGCGCCCCCGTCCCACCCACCCGCACCCGCCCACGAACCGAACCCCCCGCCTCCTCAGGCGCCCCCGTCCCGCCGAGCCGCCCCCGCCAGGATCCACCCCTCCACCGCCTCGTACTGCCGCCGCTGCTCCCCGGCCCGCTCCCCGCCGGAGGCCACCGTGCCGAGCCAGCCCGCGAGGAAGCCCAGCGGGATCGAGACGAGGCCGGTCGTGGTGAACGGGAACCAGTTGAAGTCGGCGCGTGGGAACGCCGAATAGGGGGAGCCGGAGACGAGGTTGGTGCCGGTCATGAGGACGAGGACCGAGAGGCTGCCGCCGACGAGGGTCCACATCAGCCCCGTACGGGTGTACCGGCGCCAGAAGAGCCCGTAGACCAGCGCGGGCGCGATCGCGGAGGCGCCGAGGCAGAAGGAGAGGGTGACCAGCGGCTGGAGGTTGCGGTGCTGGACCAGTGTGGCGAGGAGGATCGCCGTGACGCCGACCGCGCCCGCCGAGAGCCGGGCGACGGTCATCTCGCGGCGCGGGGTGAGGGGGCGGGGGGCGCAGGCCGCGAAGACGTCGTGGGCGAGGGAGTTGGCACAGGCGAGGATCATTCCGGCCACGGACGCGAGGAGGGTCAGGAAGACCGCCGTGGTGACCGTGGTGAAGAGCAGGGTCTCCGCCGTGGACACCTCCGTGCCGAACGCCGCCATGGAGCCCAGCAGATAGGCCGTGTTGCCCTGCGGGTCGGCCCCCGCGATCGCCTCGCGGCCGATCAGGGCCGTCGCCCCGAAGCCGATCACCGAGATGATCAGGACGAAGAGGGCGACGGAGGGGACCGCCCAGGAGAGCGAGCGGCGGACCTGGCGGGCGCTGTTCGCCGTGTACATGCGCATGGTGACGTGGGGCAGGCAGGCACCGCCGAGGACGACCGTCAACTGGGCGCTGATCATGTCGAGTTCGGGGTGTGGGCCGCCGGAGAACTGCAGCCCGGAGCGGAGGTAGCCGGTGCCGATGCCGCTCCGCTCGGCCGCCGTGCCGAGCAGCAGACCGGGGTCCCAGCCGAACTTGTCCAGGATCAGTACGGAGATCAGCGCGCCCGAGCCGAGCAGCATCACGATCTTGATGATCTGGATGAGGGCGGTGCCCTTCATGCCGCCGATCGCCGCGTAGCCGATCATCAGCGCGCCGACGACCACCACGACACCGGTCTTCAGGCTGTCGCTGGAGAAGCCGAGGACGAACGCCAGCAGGTCGCCGGTGCCCGCGAGCTGGACCAGCATCATCGGCATCAGGGCGGCGATGGTCACGACGCAGGCGACGATCCGTACGGACCGGCCGGGCATCCGGCGGGCCAGCGCGTCGCCCATCGTGAACCGGCCCGCGTTGCGCAGGGGTTCGGCGAGCAGGAACATCAGCAGCATCAGGGACAGGGCCGTGCTGAGGGCGAGGACGACACCGTCGTAGCCGAAGAGGGCGATCACTCCGCCGGTGCCCAGCACCGTCGCCGCCGAGATGTAGTCGCCCGCTATGGCGAGGCCGTTGCGCAGCGGGGAGAGGGAGCTGTAGCCGGTGTAGAACTCGTCGAGGTCGTCCCGGTCCGGGCCCGTCATCACGCAGAGCAGCAGGGTGATCGTGGCGACCGCCGTGAACCCGACGAGCGACATGGCCCGGGCCGACCCGCTGAACTCGGCGAGGCCGCCCGCGGCGGCGGTCAGGGGGGTGAGCGTGGTCATCGGGCGGCCCCCCGCCGCGCGTCCGCCGCCGCCAGTTCGCGGATGCGGTCGGCCAGCGGGTCGACCCGGTGGCGCGCGGTGTGCTCGTACAGCCAGATGGCCAGACAGGTCACCGGGACCTGGAGCAGGCCGAGCAGCAGGCCCGTGGAGAGTCCGCCGCTGACCTCGCTCGTCATGAACGACGGGGCGAACGCGGACAGGACGAGGAAGAGCACGAAGTAGCCCAGCGCGGCCAGCGTCGCCACCCGCCGCTGCCAGCGGTACGCGCTGCGCAGCACCCGCAGGTCGCTGTGGTGACCGAGGGGCGGGTGCGTGCGGGCGGACCGGGGGGCCGGGGCCGCGGCCGGCTCCTGGGGGTCCCAGGGGTAGGTCCGGTACGAGGGGGACGAGGTGTGCGGAGGGTGCGGCGAGTGCGGCGGTCGGTACGGCGGCTGGTGCGGGGGTGACGAGAAGGCATCGGTCATCCCTTGGTCTCCTTGCGCGGCTCGGGTCCTTCGTGGACCGCGGGGAGCGGGGGGCGGGCGTGAACGCTACTCGGGGGTGCGGCGGTGTGCGAGCTTTTCGACAAACTGATCGGTCGGTATGCGCTTACTGGACGTATCTCACGCTGACCTGGGGTGTTACCCGGATTAACTCAGATTTTTGAACGAGGGTCAGGACTGTCGGCGGCGAGGACCGGGAACCTGCGCGGTGCCGTCAGCAGCACCAGGAACGCCACCGCCGCCGCGCACGCCGCGCCCAGGTAGACGGCGTGGACCGCGTCCGCGAGCGCGCGGCGGACCGGCTCGGCGGCCGTGCCCGCGCCCAGGGACCGGGTCACGCTGTCCAGGTCTCCGGCGCCGCCGAGCCGGGAGGCCAGCACCCCGTTCGCGACCGCGCCGAAGGCCGCGGCTCCCAGGGTCTGCCCGGTCTGGCGGCAGAAGAGGATCGACGCGGTGGCCGTGCCGCGCTCCTCCCACGCCACCGTCGACTGGACGCCGATGATCAGGGGGAGCTGGAAGAGGCCCAGTGCGGCGCCCAGCAGGAGCATCAGCAGCACCGGCTGCCACGCCTCGCCCGGGTAGGGCAGCAACGGGAAGGCGAACAGGAGCGCCGCGGCCGCGGCGATCCCGAGCAGTGCCGTGTCGCGGAAGCCGATACGGCGGTAGACGTGCTGGCTGAGGGCCGCCGACACCGGCCAGCTCAGCGTCCAGACGGAGACCACGAACCCGGCGGCCACCGGCGCCAGTCCCAGCACCGACTGGGCGTAGGTCGCGAGGAACACCGTCGGCGCGACCATCAGCAGACCCAGCGCGCCGAGCGCCAGGTTCACCGACGCGATCGTGCGCCGGTGCCACACCCAGCCGGGGATGATCGGTTCGGCAGCCCGGCGCTCGATCAGCACCAGCAGGGCGATCAGGGCGGCCCCCGTGCCGAGCAGGGTGAGCGAGGGCGGCGAGAGCCAGGCCCAGGCCACCCCGCCCTGCACCAGGGCCAGCAGCAGCGCCCCGCCGCCGGCGAAGACGGTCAGGGCGCCCGCCCAGTCCACCCGGGGGCGGCCCGTCGACTCCCGCCGCGGCTCGTGGAGATGACGGACGAGCAGCCACAACGCCGCCGCGCCGAGCGGGAGGTTGACCAGGAAGATCCACCGCCAGTCCGCGTACGCCGCCAGGACGCCGCCCACCCCGGGGCCCGCCACCGCCGACACCGCCCACACCGTGGACAGCCTGGCCTGGATCCTGGGCCGCTCCTCCAGGGGGTAGAGGTCGGCCGCCAGGGTCTGGACCGTGCCCTGCAGTGCCCCGCCGCCCAGGCCCTGGACGACACGGAAGGCGATCAGGGAGCCCATGTTCCAGGCCAGCGCGCACAGCAGGGAGCCCAGCAGGAACAGGACCGCGCCCACGACCAGCACCGGTTTGCGGCCGAAGGTGTCGGAGAGCTTGCCGTAGACGGGCAGGGTGACGGTGACGGCGAGCAGATAGCCGGAGAACAGCCAGGAGAACACGGAGAAGCCGCCGAGGTCGGCGACGATCTGCGGTACGGCGGTCGACACGATCGTGGAGTCCAGTGCCGCCAGGCCCATGGCCAGCATCAGGGCGGCGGTGACGGCTCCTCGCCGGTCGGGTCCGGTGCGCTGTGCCGAGTCGCGCAGGACGGGGCGTATGTCGTCCACCGGATTGCCGCCCACGGAATCGTCGTCCACCGGATGCCTTCCCCTTGCACCTATCTGCCGTCGACCACCATGCCATTGACCCTCACGCCACGGCAGGGTGCAGCCTGGTCGCAGCGCGGGAAGGGGGGCCGACCCCGAGACCGTCTCCTCCCACCGGGCGACAACCCCTAGGGGTACCTCCGCACTACGGCTGGGGACGGGTTCGTACCGACGGAGGAGGAGACCGGGCACCTGCCGTCCTTAACCTGGCTTTACGCCGCTGGGGGGCGGTGTACCGGACCGGTGGGGGTGGGGTTTTCCCCAGCAGAAGACTGCGCTGGGCACCAGCGCGCCGGGCCCCTTCCGGAGGCCAGACTCAGCAGCACAGCACCGCGTACGGCCCGGCACCACGCTCGTACGGCTCGTCCACTGAGCAACGGAACCATCCGCTGCCCGACTTAGGAGACATACCGTGACATCGGCTGTGACCATCACCAGGCACGGGGGTACTGGAGGGACTACGGCCGTTGCCGCGCGGGCGCGGCAGGTCGTCAAGGCGTACGGGTCCGGGGAGACCCGCGTCGTCGCCCTCGACCACGTGGACGTGGACATCGCGCGGGGCCGGTTCACCGCGATCATGGGCCCCTCGGGGTCCGGCAAGTCCACCCTCATGCACTGCCTCGCCGGACTCGACACCGTGTCGTCGGGTCAGATCTACCTCGACGACACCGAGATCACCGGACTCAAGGACAAGAAGCTCACGCAGCTGCGCCGGGACCGGATCGGGTTCATCTTCCAGGCGTTCAACCTGCTGCCCACGCTGAACGCGATCGAGAACATCACGCTCCCGATGGACATCGCGGGGCGCAAGCCGAACAAGGAGTGGCTGGGCCGGGTCGTCGACACCGTCGGCCTGAGCGACCGGCTCAAGCACCGGCCCACCCAGCTCTCCGGCGGCCAGCAGCAGCGCGTCGCCGTGGCCCGGGCGCTGGCCGCCCGGCCGGAGATCATCTTCGGCGACGAGCCGACCGGCAACCTGGACTCCCGGGCCGGCGCCGAGGTCCTGGGCTTCCTGCGCAGGTCGGTCGACGAACTGGGCCAGACCATCGTGATGGTCACCCACGACCCGGTGGCCGCCTCGTACGCGGACCGCGTGCTGTACCTGGCGGACGGCCGCATCGTCGACGAGATGCTCAAGCCGACCGCCGACACCGTGCTGGACCGGATGAAGGACTTCGACGCCCGGGGGCGTACCTCATGACCGTCATGAAGACCTCGCTGCGCAACTTCTTCGCGCACAAGGGGCGGATGGCGCTCTCGGCCATCGCGGTCATGCTGTCGGTGGCGTTCGTGACGGGGACCCTGGTCTTCACCGACACGATGGGCACCACGTTCGACAAGCTGTTCGCGGCCACCTCCTCCGACGTCACGGTCAGCGCCAAGGGCGCCTCGGACAGCGGTGAGACACAGTCCGACACCGGCAAGCCACCGGTCATGCCCGCCTCCGTCGTCGACAAGGTGGGCGGCGCGGACGGCGTGAAGTCGGCCGAGGGGACCGTCTTCTCAACCTCGGTCACGGTCGTCGACGCCGACAAGGACAGCCTCTCGCCCACCAGCGGCGCCCCGACCATCGTCGGCAACTGGAACGCCAACGACGCCCGCACCATGAAGATCTCCTCCGGCGACGCGCCCCGCGGCCCGGACCAGATCATGGTCGACGCGGACACCGCCGACAAGCACGACCTGAAGCTCGGCGACGGGATCGGCGTGATCAGCGCCGTCGGTACGCACGAGGCGAAGATCTCCGGCATCGCCGACTTCCAGGTCACCAACCCGGGCGCCGCGATCTTCTACCTCGACACCGCCACCGCGCAGAAGACCCTCGTCGGCGAGACCGGTGTCTACACCAACGTCAACATCACCGCCGCCGCCGGCTTCACGGACGCGCAGGTGAAGAAGAACGTCTCCGCCGAACTGGGCGGCGGCTACAAGGTGCAGACCGCCAAGGAGGTCGCGGACGCCAACGCCAAGGACGTCGGCGAGTTCATGGGCGTGATGAAGTACGCCATGCTCGGCTTCGCCGGGATCGCCTTCCTCGTCGGCATCTTCCTCATCATCAACACCTTCTCGATGCTGGTCGCCCAGCGCACCCGCGAGATCGGCCTCATGCGGGCCATCGGCTCCAGCCGCGGCCAGGTCAACCGGTCGGTGCTCGTCGAGGCGCTGCTCCTGGGCGTGTTCGGCTCGGTCCTCGGTGTCGCCGGCGGTGTCGGCCTCGCCATCGGGCTGATGAAGCTGATGAGCGCCACCGGCATGAACCTGTCCACCGACGACCTCACCATCGCCTGGACCACCCCGGCCGTCGGCCTGCTCCTGGGCATCGTCGTCACCGTCCTCGCCGCCTACGTGCCCGCCCGGCGCGCAGGCAAGGTCTCCCCGATGGCCGCCCTGCGCGACGCCGGAGCCCCGCTGGACGCCAAGGCCGGCCTCGTCCGGGCCGTGATCGGACTCCTGCTGACCGGCGCCGGCGGCTACTGCCTCTACCTGGCCTCCGCCGCCGACAAGGCGAGCGAGGGTTCGATGTGGCTCGGCGGCGGGGTCGTCCTGTCCCTCATCGGCTTCGTCGTCATCGGCCCGCTGCTGGCCGGCGCGGTGGTGCGGGTGCTGGGCGCGGTCGTCCTGCGGGCCTTCGGACCCGTAGGCCGGATGGCCGAGCGCAACGCACTGCGCAACCCCCGCCGCACGGGGGCCACCGGCGCCGCCCTGATGATCGGCCTCGCCCTGGTCGCCTGTCTGTCGGTCGTCGGCTCCTCCATGGTCGCCTCGGCCACCGAGCAGCTCGACAAGACGGTCGGCACGGACTTCATCATCCAGTCCGACACCGGCCAGCTGATCACCCCGCAGGCCGTCGAGGCGGCGCGCTCCGCGAAGGGCATCGAGAGCCTCACCGAGTACAAGTGGACCCAGGCCGACTTCACCACCCCCGACGGCAAGACGCTCAAGGACACGGCGATCACCGCCGCCGACCCGAGCTACGCCACCGACCTCGCCACCGAGGTCGTCGCGGGCAAGCTGCCGGACGCCTACAAGCGCGACTCGATGTCCGTCCACGAGAAGTTCGCGAAGGACCACGACATCGAGCTCGGCTCGAAGATCGCCGTCGCCTTCAAGGACGGCCGCACGGCCGACCTGACCGTGCGCGCGATCACCAGCAGCGACGTCGTCATCGACGCCGGGGCCATGTACACCTCCATCGACACGATGGCCAGGTACGTGCCGGCCGACAGGATGCCCCTCGACCAGCTGCTCTTCGCCTCGGCGAAGGAGGGCCAGGACGCGGCCGCGTACACGTCCCTCAAGGACGCGCTGCACGACTACCCGCAGTACGAGGTCCGCGACCAGACGGACTACAAGGAGGCCCTGAAGGGCCAGATCGACCAGCTCCTGAACATGATCTACGGCCTGCTCGCCCTGGCGATCATCGTCGCGATCCTGGGCGTGGTGAACACGCTGGCCCTGTCGGTGGTCGAGCGGACGCGCGAGATCGGCCTGATGCGGGCGATCGGCCTCTCCCGCCGCCAGCTGCGCCGCATGATCCGCCTGGAGTCGGTCGTCATCGCCCTCTTCGGCGCGCTCCTCGGCCTGGGGCTGGGCATGGGCTGGGGCGCCACCGCGCAGCAGCTCCTCGCCCTGGAGGGCCTGAACGTTCTCGACATCCCGTGGCCGACGATCATCGGGGTCTTCATCGGCTCGGCCTTCGTGGGCCTGTTCGCCGCGCTGGTCCCGGCGTTCCGGGCGGGCCGCATGAACGTGCTGAACGCGATCGCCACCGAATAGCCACCGGGCACGGGGGCCCGGGGAACGGGGGAACGGGGGAAACCGGGGGAGGGCCCGGCGTCCGGAGGCGAAGGCTTCCGGGCGCCGGGCTCCGCCCGTTCTAGGAGGCCCCTCGCTCGGGGGACGTGCGCTTCAGCAGGACGAAGCCCTGGATGACGCCCCGCAGCACATACGTGTCACGGGGGTGGAGCTGACGGGCGTACGCGGGGACGTCCTTCACCCAGCCGGTGCGGTTGTTGAAGGCGATGTAGTCGGGCGCGAGGCCCCCGGTCCGGCCGATCCAGAAGACGCGGCAGCGGGAGGTGAGCCGGCTGATGGGGCCGATGTTGACCTCGACGGTGGCTCCGTCGGGGACGGTGCCCAGCAGCTTCTCCACGGCCCCGACCTCGGCCGGGACACGATAGGCGGACCCCTCGGTGAGGGTGCCCAGGGGCAGCGAGGGCGTCAGCGCGACGGAGGCCGCGAGGACGGCGGCGGGCAGATGCAGGGCGTACGAGCGCAGCCACGGGCGGAGGCTGCGACGGGCGCCGGGCAGCGCGTCGACGAGCGCGAGGAAGAGCATCGGCATCAGGACGGCGCTGTAGTGCCAGGCCGTGCCCCAGTAGTTGTGGTCGGAGGCGACGAACCGCCAGCCCACGGTGGGCAGGACGGCGAGGACGAGCGGGGAGCGCAGGGCGAGCAGCCCGCTGGTCGGGATCAGCAGCCACAGGACCGTACGGAGCTTGACGTCCAGGCCGTCGAGCGGGCCCCCGCCGCCGACCTTCGCCAGGTAGTCGGAGGAGCCGGCGGTGTTGAAGGCCGGGATGAGCACGGTGAACGCGAGCAGGGTGGCGAGCGCGCCGAACACCGCGACCGCGAGGGCGTACGGCACCACCCGGGGCGCGCCGTGGCGCCGGGCCCGGAGCGCGACGACGGCCGCGACGACCGCCAGCGTCAGCCCCTGGTCCTCCTTGACCAGGACCAGCGGGAGCCCCCAGAGCAGCGCGGCGCGCCACCGCCGGGCGAGCAGCGCCTCCAGGGAGAAGGCGATCAGCGGCACCGCGAAACAGATCTCGTGGAAGTCGAAGTCCACGGCGTTCTGCAGCCCCCACGACAGCCCGTACGCCACCCCCAGGGCGAGTCCGCGCGCCCGCCCCAGCGCCCGGGTGGCCGCCCGGGTCACCGGCACCGCCGACAGCGCGAACAGCGCCGCCTGCGCGACCAGCAGCGTCACGGACGTGGGGAACAGCCGGTAGAACGGCGCGAGCAGCATGGTGACCGGGCTGAAGTGGTCCCCGAGCACGTTGTACCCGGGCCCCTTCAGCTCGGCGATCGGCGCCTGGAAGTGCGCGTACGCCCGCACGGTCTGCTCGTAGATGCCCAGGTCGTACGAACGGGTCCCCATCCGCAGGTACCGCCCGACCGACACCGTCGCGTACGCCGCGAACAACAGGAACGCGAGCAGGTACGGCTCCCGGCCCGCGAGGGAGAGGCGCCGGCCACGGGGCGGGGCCACCGCCGCGACCGGCCCCGGTATGAGCGCCGGACCCGACGACTCCGTGGACGGGGCGCTCGATGCCATGGGTGCTCACGTTCGACAGGGGACAGGGGCGCCCATAGAGACTAGGCGCCCCTGGAAAGCAGTGGGCGCAGCCCCTGCTTTCCAGGGGCGCGGGGAACTGCGCGACCAGCCCCCACCGGGCGGACGTCTGGGGGTCGAAGGGGCGCAGCCCCGCGTGGGGGCACCTCCCGCTCGAGCGAAGTCGAGAGTGGGGGAGGGACGGGCAGGGGCGGCGGGGGCGAGGAAAAGTCGTCCGCGGCCCCCGCACCACCCGTCGTACCCTGGACACCCCCGGCCCGTCACACGAGTCCGGGCGTTCGTGTTGCCCCTCACCAGTTGCCCTCACCTGTTGCCCCGCAGCATTTGCCCCACCAGACCCCACCTCTTGCCCACCCGGACGGGAAACGCCCCGAATGAGCCTCCACGGCCTGCTAGACGCCGTAGTCAAGGACGCCCCCCTCGCGGAAGCGATCAGGGCGGCATCCGACGGACACCGCTCCCACATCGACCTGGTGGGCCCCCCGGCGGCCCGCCCCTTCGCCGTGGCCGCCCTCGCGCGGGACGCCGGCCGCCCCGTCCTCGCCGTGACGGCGACGGGCCGTGAGGCCGAGGACCTGGCGGCGGCCCTGCGCTCGCTGCTGCCCCCGGACGGCGTGGTGGAGTACCCCGCCTGGGAGACGCTTCCGCACGAGCGCCTCAGCCCGCGCAGCGACACCGTCGGCCGCCGTCTCGCCGTCCTGCGCCGCCTGACCCATCCGCGCCCGGACGACCCGGAGACCGGCCCCGTCTCGGTCGTCGTCGCTCCCGTCCGCTCGGTGCTCCAGCCGCAGGTCAAGGGCCTGGGCGACCTGGAGCCGGTCGCCCTGCGCACGGGCGGGACGGCCGACCTGAACCGTACGGTCGAGGCCCTGGCGGCAGCCGCGTACGCGCGCGTCGAGCTGGTCGAGAAGCGCGGCGAGTTCGCCGTGCGCGGCGGCATCCTGGACGTCTTCCCGCCGACCGAGGAGCACCCCCTGCGGGTGGAGTTCTGGGGCGACGACGTCGAGGAGATCCGGTACTTCAAGGTCGCCGACCAGAGATCGCTGGAGGTCGCCGAGCACGGCCTGTGGGCGCCGCCCTGCCGTGAGCTGCTCCTCACGGACGACGTGCGCGCCCGCGCCCGTGCCCTCGCCGAACGCCACCCCGAGCTGGCCGAACTCCTCGACAAGATCGCCGAGGGGATCGCCGTCGAGGGCATGGAATCCCTCGCCCCGGTCCTCGTCGACGACATGGAACTGCTGATCGACGTCCTGCCGAAGGGCGCGATGGCGATCGTGTGCGACCCGGAGCGGGTGCGGACGCGGGCGGCGGACCTGGTGGCCACCTCGCAGGAGTTCCTGCAGGCGTCCTGGGCGGCGACCGCCGGGGGCGGCGAGGCGCCGATCGACGTCGGCGCGGCCTCCCTGCGGTCCATCGCGGACGTCCGCGACCGGGCCCGTGAGCTGGACATGATGTGGTGGTCGGTGTCGCCGTTCGCGGCCGACGAGGAGCTGGACTCCGACACCCTCAAGCTCGGGATGCACGCCCCCGAGACGTACCGGGGGGACACGGCCAAGGCCCTCGCCGACACCAAGGGCTGGCTCGCCGACGGCTGGCGCACGGTCTTCGTGACCGAGGCGCACGGCCCGGCCGCCCGCACGGTCGAGGTGCTCGGCGGCGAGGGCGTCCCGGCCCGGCTGGAGGCCGAGCTGGGGGAGATCGCCCCCTCGGTCGTGCACGTGGCGTGCGGCTCGATCGACTACGGCTTCGTCGACCCCGCCCTGAAGCTCGCGGTCCTCACCGAGACCGACCTGTCCGGGCAGAAGGCGGCCGGCAAGGACGGCGCCCGGATGCCCGCCCGCCGCCGCAAGACCATCGACCCGCTCACGCTGGAGGCGGGCGACTACATCGTGCACGAGCAGCACGGTGTCGGCCGCTACATCGAGATGGTCCAGCGGACCGTGCAGGGCGCGACCCGCGAGTACCTGGTCGTCGAGTACGCGCCCGCCAAGCGCGGCCAGCCCGGCGACCGCCTCTACATCCCCACCGACCAGCTGGAGCAGATCACCAAGTACGTCGGTGGCGAGGCGCCGACCCTGCACCGCCTCGGCGGCGCCGACTGGACGAAGACGAAGGCGCGCGCGAAGAAGGCGGTCAAGGAGATCGCCGCCGACCTCATCAAGCTGTACTCCGCACGGATGGCGGCGCCCGGTCACGCGTTCGGGGCGGACACCCCGTGGCAGCGTGAACTGGAGGACGCCTTCCCGTACGCGGAGACCCCCGACCAGCTGACGACGATCGCCGAGGTCAAGGAGGACATGGAGAAGACGGTCCCCATGGACCGCCTGATCTGCGGCGACGTCGGCTACGGCAAGACGGAGATCGCGGTCCGGGCCGCCTTCAAGGCCGTCCAGGACGGCAAACAGGTCGCCGTGCTCGTGCCGACGACCCTGCTGGTGCAGCAGCACTTCGGCACCTTCAGCGAGCGGTACTCGCAGTTCCCGGTGAACGTCCGGGCCCTGTCCCGCTTCCAGACGGACACCGAGGCCAAGGGCACCCTGGAGGGGCTGCGCGAGGGCGCGGTCGACATCGTCATCGGCACCCACCGCCTGTTCTCCTCCGAGACGAAGTTCAAGGACCTCGGTCTGGTCATCGTCGACGAGGAGCAGCGGTTCGGCGTCGAGCACAAGGAGCAGCTGAAGAAGCTGCGCGCGAACGTGGACGTGCTGACGATGTCCGCGACCCCGATCCCGCGCACCCTGGAGATGGCGGTCACCGGCATCCGCGAGATGTCGACGATCACCACGCCCCCGGAGGAGCGCCACCCGGTCCTGACCTTCGTCGGCCCGTACGAGGAGAAGCAGATCGGCGCGGCGATCCGCCGTGAACTCCTGCGCGAGGGCCAGGTCTTCTACATCCACAACCGGGTCGAGTCCATCGACCGCGCGGCCTCCCGGCTGCGGGAGATCGTCCCCGAGGCGCGGATCGCGACGGCCCACGGACAGATGTCGGAGCAGGCGCTGGAGCAGGTCGTCGTCGACTTCTGGGAGAAGAAGTTCGACGTCCTCGTCTCCACGACGATCGTGGAGTCGGGCATCGACATCTCCAACGCGAACACGCTGATCGTGGAGCGGGGGGACACCTTCGGCCTGTCGCAGCTGCACCAGCTGCGCGGCCGGGTCGGCCGGGGCCGTGAGCGCGGCTACGCCTACTTCCTCTACCCGCCCGAGAAGCCGCTGACGGAGACCGCGCACGAACGGCTCGCGACCATCGCCCAGCACACGGAGATGGGCGCGGGCATGTACGTGGCGATGAAGGACCTGGAGATCCGCGGCGCGGGCAACCTGCTGGGCGGCGAGCAGTCCGGCCACATCGCGGGGGTCGGCTTCGACCTGTACGTGCGGATGGTCGGCGAGGCGGTCGCGGACTACCGGCGCCAGCTGGAGAGCGGCGGCATCGAGGAGGAGCCGCCGCTGGAAGTGAAGATCGAGCTGCCGGTCGACGCGCACGTCCCGCACGACTACGCGCCTGGCGAGCGGCTGCGGTTGCAGGCGTACCGGGCGATCGCCTCCGTCAACACCGAGGCCGACATCGCCGCGGTGCGCGAGGAACTCGTCGACCGGTACGGCAAGTTGCCCGAGCCGGTGGAGAACCTGCTGCTCGTCGCCGGACTGCGCATGCTCGCCCGGGCCTGCGGGGTGGGCGAGATCGTGCTCCAGGGCACCAACATCCGTTTCGCGCCCGTGGAGTTGCGCGAGTCGCAGGAGCTGCGCCTGAAGCGTCTGTACCCCGGCACGGTCATCAAGCCGGCCGCCCACCAGGTGCTGGTGCCCCGCCCGAAGACGGCGAAGGTGGGCGGGAAGCCGCTGCTCGGGCGGGATCTGCTGGGGTGGACCGGGGAGTTCCTGGCGTCGATCCTCGGGTCGTAGGGGTTCGGTGAGGTGGTGGGTGCCCGCCGGGCACCCACCACCGGTGCGTCCGGCGACGGTTACGGTGTTGAGCAGGCAGGACGGGGAACCCTGAGCGGGACCGCCGAACGGCAACGAACAGAGGGAAGGGGTGTCGCGTGGTACGTCTGAGGGGTGGGGTCGCTGTCGTCGCTCTGGTGCTGGCCGCCGCGACCGGCTGCGAACTGGACGGCACGGGCGGTTCGGCCGGACCGCAGGAGAACCCCGCCGGGGGCGGGGGCGCCGCGTACGCCGCCGCGGAGGCGCTGACCGTCAAGGGGCGGGCGCCGAAGAACGATTACGACCGCGACGAGTTCGGCAGCGCCTGGGCCGACACGGACTCCAACCGCTGCGACACCCGCGACGACATACTCAAACGCGACCTGGACGACGTGAAGTTCCGCGACGGGGACTGCACGGTGGCGTCCGGGATGCTCGACCCCGACCCGTACACGGGGAAGGACGTGCCGTACGTGCGGGGCCGCAGCAAGGTCGACGTGGACCACGTGGTGGCCCTCTCCGACGCCTGGCAGAAGGGCGCCCAGAAGTGGGACGACAGCAAGCGCATAGCCCTGGCCAACGACCCGCTCAACCTGCTCGCGGTCGACTCCGGCACCAACCGGGGCAAGGGCGACGGTGACACGGCCACCTGGCTGCCGCCCAACAAGGCGTACCGCTGCACCTATGTGGCCGCCCAGGTCGCCGTGAAGACGAAGTACGGCCTGTGGGTCACCTCCGCCGAACAGGCCGCCATGAAGCGGGTGCTGCGCACCTGTCCGGAGCAGAAGCTGCCCACCGGCGGCAACCCGACGAAGGCCCCGGCCCGCTTCCACGCGGGCTGAGGCCGTCGGGGTGCCGCCGCGCGGCGCGGCGGATCAGCCGAAGTCCTTGTCCATGTCGATGACCTTGCCCTTGGGGGCCTTGGCCGGAACCGGCTTGTCGAAGTCGGTGAAGACCAGGTCGCCGGGCTCCTTCGCGGACTTGCTGACGACCCGCAGGAGGTACGGCTCGCCCTTGGTGGCGACGTACAGGGTGTAGCTGTCCTTGCCGTCCTTCTCGCTCAGGACGATCGCCGGGGTGCCGTCGACCTCGGCGGTCTTGCCGCGCGTGGCGTCGGAGTTGACGTCCTCGAAGTCCGCGAGGACGGTGTCGAGGTCGCAGAAGCTCGCCATGTCCTTGGAGTCCGCGGAGGTCGCGGACGTCTTGGTCCACTTGCCGGCGAGCATGTCGACGACCATGTCGGCCTCCTCCTTGGAGGAGTCCTTCGACTGGGCGCGCAGGAAGGCCTCGTCGTACTTCATGTAGAGGGTGTCGCCGACCTTGATCAGCTCGGCCTGGCCCTCGCCGCCCATGCTCATGGTGCCGGCGCACTCGCCCTTCCGGTTCATCGCCATGTCCATCCGGACCGTGCCGCCGGCGGACTCGTCCTGGATCTCGCCCTTCATCCGGAGCGAGTCGGCGCCCGAGGTGGCCTTCACGGCCTTGTCGGCGATCTCGCCGCCGGTCAGACCGGCGAACGGGCCGTCCGCCTTGTCCTCGCCGGGCAGGCAGCCGGTGAGCGAGAAGGTGGCCGCGGCGGCGATGCAGAGAGCGGCGAGTGCGGTGCGACGCATGGGAGTTCCCCCCTGGGAAATCGGTGTGAGCTGTGTGGGACGAGCGGTGGTGTGGCGCTGCGCGCCGCGGCCTTCCCCCGGTGTGACAGCACGGCAGACGTGTGACCGCCCGGTTGGGGCAGTCCGTCGTTCGATGGGTCAATCAGAGCAGAGCCTGTGAACCGAGTCAACACGGTTCACAGATTTGAGTCCGTTCACGATGTGAAGGGGTAGATCTTGCGCCCGTCGGTATGCTCGACGTCACACCACCAGGTACGAGGGGAGCCGGGCGCGTGCAGGGGAACGGAACAGAGGTCACCGCCGCGGAGATCGCGCGGCTCGCCGGCGTGGGGCGCGCCGCCGTCAGCAACTGGCGCCGTCGGCATGCCGACTTCCCCAAACCGGTCGGCGGCACCGAGACCAGTCCGGCCTTCGCGCTCGGCGAGGTCGAGGAGTGGCTGCGCCACCAGGGCAAGCTCGCCGAGGTGCCCCTGAAGGAGCGTGTCTGGCAGCAGGTCACCGGGCACCCGGAAGGACCCGTCACCGCCCTGGTGCACGTGGGCTGCGCACTGCTCCACCTCCACGAGCGGCCCCTGGCCTGGCTGGAGTCGAGCGCCTGCCCCGACGACGGGCAGCTGGCCCGGGACCTGGCCGAGCCGCTGTGGCAGGTCCTCGCCCCGCGCCTCGGCCCGTCACCCGAGTCCGCCGTGCCCCGGCCGACGGCCGCCGGGCTGCTGCCCTCGATCCCGCTGCTGCGCGGCGCCACCGAACTCGCGGCCGACCTGGGCGCGCGGCAGACCTTCGAGTTCCTGCTCGCCCGGCACCTCGACGCCAACCCGCGCCAGTACACGCTCACTCCGGCCGGCCTCGCCGAGCTGATGGCCGAACTCGCCGGGCCCGCCCGCTCGGTGCTCGACCCGGCCTGCGGCACCGGCGCGCTTCTGCACGCCGTCGCCGCCCGCCCCGGCCAGGAGCTGTACGGCCAGGACAGCTCCCGCGAACTGGCCGCCCTCACCGCCCTGCGCCTCGCCCTCGGCAGCGGGAACGCCGCGGTCCGCACCGCCGCGGGGGACAGCCTCCGCGCGGACGCCCACGAGCCGCTGCGGGCCGAGGCCGTCCTGTGCCACCCGCCGTTCAACGAGCGCAACTGGGGCCACGACGAACTGGCCTACGACCCCCGCTGGGAGTACGGCTTCCCGGCCCGTACGGAGTCCGAACTCGCCTGGGTGCAGCACGCGCTGGCCCGTCTTCAGGACGGCGGCACCGCCGTGCTGCTGATGCCGCCGGCCGTCGCGAGCCGCCGCTCGGGGCGCCGTATCCGTGCCGACCTGCTGCGCCGGGGCGCGCTGCGCGCCGTGATCGCCCTGCCGGTCGGCGCGGCACCCCCGTACAACATCCCGCTGCACCTGTGGGTGCTGCGCAGGCCCGGCCGGGCCTCCGTGCCGCCCGAGTTGCTGCTCGTCGACACCGGCCGGCTCGTCCACGAGGGGCGCGGCGGGTCCGACCGGGCGGCCGTCCGCACCGCCGTGCTCGACGCCTGGCGGACCTTCGACCGGACCGGCGAGGTGGCGGAACAGCCGGGGCTGAGCCGTTCGCTGCCGGTCATCGAACTCCTCGACGACGACGTGGACCTGGCCCCCGCCCGGCATCTGCCGCCCCCGGCCGCGGGCGGCGGAGCCGAGCAGCTGACCGCCGTGCGCGAACGCCTCGGCGAGACGCTCCGCCTGACCACCGACCTCACACCCGCGCTCGCCGGGGAGGAGGCGGGGTCCGCGCGCTGGCCGCTCACCACGGTCGGCGAACTCGCGCGCGGGGGAGCCCTGGTGCTGCGCACCGGCGGAAGCGGCCCCCACACGCGCGTCCTCACCGACCACGACGTGCTGGCCGGCACGGCACCCTCGGGAACGCTGCCCGGGACCGGCGAGGACCCCGTGCTCGTGGAGGCCGGTGACATCGTCGTGCCCGTCCTCGGCGGCGGCGGGGTCGCGCGGGTGATCGACGAGGAGACCGCGGGCGCCGCCCTCGGCCGCAACCTCACCCTGCTGCGCCCCGACCGGGCCGCGCTGGACGCGTGGTTCGTCGCCGGCTTCCTGCGCGGCACCGCCAACAGCCGCCAGGCCAGCAGCTACGCCTCCACCGCGACCCGCCTCGACGTACGCCGCCTCCAACTGCCCCGGCTGCCCCTGGACCAGCAGCGCCGCTACGGCGAACGCTTCCGCGCCCTCGCCGCCTTCGAGGACGCCCTGCGCCAGGCCGGCCGCCTGGGCGAACGCCTGGTGAGGGGCATGTACGACGGACTGACGGACGGCACCGTCGCCCCGGACTGAGACCTCGCGGCGGACACCGGAGGGCGCCCGCCCGCCCCGGCCGACTCCCGCCGTCAGCCACCGACTCCCGCCAACTCCCGCCACGATCCCGGCTACCGGACGGAACCGCTCCGCCCGTGGCGGCGTGACCAGCACTGCAGTACTACAACGGTTGTCCACATCCCTGGACCTCATGTCGTGATCGACCGATACCCTCGGGACGACATCGCGCGTTCACTCTCACCAGGCCCTCAGGAGCAGCCATGCAAGGCCACGGCTATGCGCCGACACCGCCCCCCGGCCCCGACCAGGGGGGCCAGGTCACACTCCGTGTGATCTTCGTGGTGGTCGCGGTCATGAGCTGTGGCCTGCTCGCCTGGGCCTGCATGGTGCGGCTCGCCTCGGTGACCCGCAGGCCCCGCGACTGGTGGCTGTTCGCCCTGTCGCTCGTCCACATCGTCGTGACGCTGTACATCATCGGCACCGACCCGGGCGAGGAGGAGTTCACCACCTGGCGCGGCGACGTCGGCATGGGACTGCTGTTCGGCGGACTCGTGGCGATCGTCGCGTACTACCTGTACGCGGACATACGCCACTTCAGCGGCGCCCGGGGGCTCCACGCGTCGCCGTACGCCCAGACCACCGGGTACGCGCAGCAGACCGGCTACAACACCGGGCAGAGCGGGTACAGCTACCCGCCCGTCCAGGCCCCCCAGCCCTACACCCCCACGCCGCCGGTCCCGCAGCCGCCCGTCCAGCACCAGGCCCCGCCGCAGCCCCGGCCCGCCCCGGAGCCGCAGCGCCCCGGGCCCGCCCGCATCGACCAGGTGCGCGCCGAGCTGGACGAGCTGAGTGACTATCTCCGCAATCACGAAGGAGACCGGTGACCCAGGGGAAGGGACCCGGACGCCTGATCACCGGCCGCTACGAACTGTCCACGCTCATCGGCCAGGGCGGCATGGGCCAGGTGTGGACGGCGTACGACCAGCGTCTCGACCGGCGCGTGGCGGTCAAGCTGCTGCGCCCGGACAAGGTCGCGGGCCAGGAGGCCGACGAGCTGCGCCGCCGCTTCGTGCGCGAGTGCCGCGTCACGGCCCAGGTCGACCACCCCGGCCTGGTGACCGTGCACGACGCGGGCAGCGAGGGCGAGGAGCTGTTCCTCGTCATGCAGTACGTCGACGGGGCCGACCTCTCCGACCACCTCGCCGAGCACGACCCGTACCCGTGGCAGTGGGCCGTCTCGGTCGCCGCGCAGCTGTGCGCCGTGCTGTCGGCCGTGCACGCCGTGCCGATCATCCACCGCGACCTCAAGCCGCGGAACGTCATGGTCAAGCAGGACGGCACGGTCACCGTCCTCGACCTCGGCGTCGCCTCCGTGATGGACACCGACACCACCCGCCTGACCCACACCGGCTCACCCATCGGAAGCCCCGCCTACATGGCCCCCGAACAGGCCATGGGCGGCGCGGTCGGCCCCTACACCGACCTGTACGCCCTCGGTGTGCTGATCCACGAACTGCTCAGCGGGAACGTCCCCTTCACCGGCTCCACGGCCCTCGGAGTCCTGCACCGCCACCTCTACGAGCCCCCGGTCCCGGTCCGCCGGCTGCGCCCCGAGGTCCCGGAGAACCTGGAGGCCCTGGTCCTGCGGCTGCTCTCCAAGGACCCGCAGCACCGTCCGTCCTCCGCGCAGGAGACGTACGAACAGCTCCTCCCGCTGCTGCCCGCGCGCGGCATGCCCACCGGCTCCCCGCTCGACCCCACGCGCCCCTTTCTGCGCCCACACGCCCCCTGGCCGGACCGCGCCCGCATCCCCGCGCCGCAGCCGTCCGCCGTGCCCGACCCCGTGCCCGCCGTCGACAAGCCCGATGTGGCGGGCGCCGTCGACGAGGTCAAGCGGCTGCTCGGCGAGGGCCGCATCACCCAGGCCGTCGACATCCTCGGCGCGATCCTCCCGGCCGCCGCCGCCCAGCACGGCGAGCACTCGCCCGTCGTGCGCACCCTGCGCAAGCAGTACGCGGCCACCCTCATGGACGACGGCCAGTACCGCCGCGCCCTGCCCGAGCTGCGCCGCCTCGCCGACGAGCGGGCCACCGAGGCCGGACAGGCCGACCCCCAGGCCCTGCGCTGGCGCTACGACTCCGCCCAGTGCCTCGAACAGCTCGGCGAACCGGCCGCGGCCCTCGCCGAGTACCGCTCCCTGCTGCCCTACTACGAGAACCAGTACGTCGGCGGCGACCCCGAACTCGCCCTCGACGTCCGCCGCCGCATCGGCCACCTGCTGCTCGCCCTCGGCGACCGGGGCGCCGCCCACGAGACCCTGGGCCGCCTGCTGCTCGACGTGGAACGGCTGCGCGGCCCCGGCCACCCCCTCGCGGCCGAGGTCCGGCGCACCTTGCAGTGGCTGGGCCAGGTACGCGGCTGAGGCGGACGGCGGGCCCCCGCCCGGCGCACGCAGTGGAGGCCGGGGACGGGCCGCGCCGGGCCGGTGGCGGCGGACTCCTGGAGCGACGGTGCCCGAAGTCGGCGTGAATCGTTGGTCGAATGGCTGGCCGAGAGCAGGGCCACTGCCTACCATCGATCACCGCAAGACTTTGTGCGCCCGCCCGTCGCCCGACCACCACCCCTCATCGAGGCGCTGCGCGCCCACACCAGTCTTCACAATCTCCTCGGGAGGCTTTCTTGCACCGCCGCCGTCGCTCCGCGCTCCTCCTCTCCGCAGCGATCGCCGCCGCGGCCCCGCTCCTCACCGCCTGCGGAAACGACGCGCATCCCGGCGCGGCGGCCGTCGTCGGCCAGGACCGGATCACGGTCGCGCAGCTGGAGAACAGGGTGAACGAGGTGCGCACCGCCCAGCGCGCCGTCAGCACGGACGACAGCCAGTACCAGCAGGCCGTCGCCCAGAGCAGCGCCCTCACCCGCAACACCCTGAACGGCATGGTCCTGGAGAAGGTCCTCGACCAGGCCCTGAAGGACGCCGGCGTGACCGTCACCCGCAAGGAGGTCCAGAAGTACCGGGCCGACCTGGAGGCGCAGGCCGGCGGGGCCGAGGCCCTGGAGACGGCCTACCTGCAGCGCTACAGCGTCGCCCCGGGGCAGCTGGAGGAGAGCCTCCGCAGCGACGTCGAGGTCCAGAAACTCTCCGCCGCCCTCGGAGCCGACCTCAACACCCCGGAGGGCGGCGCCGTCTTCTGGAAGGCGCTCTCCAAGGCGTCGAAGGAACTCGACGTGGACCTCAACCCCCGCTACGGCAGCTGGGGCGTCGACCCGTCGTCCGGCAGGGTCGGGCTGGTGGACGCGAAGACACCGTGGCTGAAGGAGGTCACCCGGGCGGCGACGCCGGAGCAGGCGCAGGGGTGACCTCCGGGCCCCCGCCGATGCCCCGGGCGCCTGCCTGTGGACAACTCCGGGGGCCGTCCGTGACGTGGGTTACGTTCGTGGTGTGAACGCACACCGCCCCGACGGCACCTCCGCCACCACGGCCCCCGAGAGCACGGCCCCCGGCCGGGTCGTCCTGCTCACCACCAGCCACCGGGTCGCGCCCGGCCTGCTCTCCTGGCCGGCCTGGCAGGCACTGCACGGGGCCGACCGCGTGCTCTGCGCGGACGCGGCGCATCCCCAGCTCCCCTACCTCCGCGAGGCGGGGATCACGGTCGAGCGGGCGGCCCCGACGGCCGAGGACCTGGTGGACGACTGCGCCGGCGACCGCACGGTGGTCGTGGTGGCCGGCGCCGAGGGCGAGCCCCGCCTCACCGACGGCCTCGCCCGCCTCGCCGGCTCCGGCCGCGCCCGGATGCCGTCGCTGGAGCTGCTGCCCGCCTCCTACGACCTCCCCGGCGCCCGTCTCCTCGACCTCGTCCAGGTGATGGACCGGATCCGCGCGGAGTGCCCCTGGTCCTCGCGGCAGACTCACCGGGGCCTCGCCAAGTACGGCATCGAGGAAGCGTACGAGCTCGTCGAGGCCATCGAGGAGGGCGACCGGGACGAACTCCGCGAGGAGCTGGGCGACGTCCTCCTCCAGGTCGTCTTCCACGCCCGCATCGCCGAGGACGACCCCGACGCCCCCTTCTCCGTCGACGACGTCGCCGCCGGCATCGTCACCAAGCTCATCCACCGCCACCCCCACGTCTTCGGCGACGCGACGGCCACGACCCCGGAAGAGGTCAAGGCGCACTGGCTGCGCACCAAGGCCGTCGAGAAGCGGCGCGAGTCGGTCACCGACGGCGTACCCCTCGGCCAGCCCGGTCTCGCCCTCGCCGCCAAGCTCTCCTCGCGCGTCCGCACCGCCGGCCTCGACGTCCCGATACCCGTCGGCGACGACCTCGGCCACCGACTCCTCGCCCTCGCCGCCGACGCCGAGTCCCGGGGCATCGACCCCGAGGCGGCGCTCCGGGCGGCGGCCCGCGCGTACCGGGACGCGATCCGGATCGCGGAGGGCGTCCACCCGGAACCGGAGGAACGGACGGAAGCAGACACGGACACGGAAACGGACCCGGAGACGGAGACCGACGGAACCTGAACCGCCGACCGCCGACCGCCGACCGCCGACCGCCGGTAGCCGGTAGCCGGTAGCCGGTAGCCGGTCTCCGTCGCCGGCGCTCCGTCGGCACCCGGGGCACGGGCAGGCCGCCCCGCCGGCGCCGGATACCGTCGGCGGGTGACCAACCAGCCCGCACCCAGCTCCGCCGTGCCCACGGGTACCGGCGCGCCCGAGCTCTTCACCTGGGAGTTCGCCACCGACCCCTACCCGGCGTACGCCTGGCTCCGAGAGCACGCCCCCGTCCACCGGACACGTCTGCCCAGTGGTGTGGAGGCATGGCTGGTCACCCGCTACGGCGACGCGAAGCAGGCCCTCGCCGACGGGAGGCTGTCGAAGAACCCGGCGCATCACGCCGAGCCCGCGCACGCCAGGGGGAAGACGGGTATTCCCGGTGAGCGCAAGGCCGAGCTGATGACGCATCTGCTGAACATCGATCCGCCGGACCACACCAGGCTCCGTCGCCTCGTCTCGAAGGCGTTCACGCCCCGCCGGGTCGCCGAGTTCGCCCCCCGGGTCCAGGAGCTGACCGACCGGCTCATCGACGGCTTCGCGGACCGGGGGGAGGCCGACCTCATCCACGAGTTCGCCTTCCCCCTGCCCATCTACGCGATCTGCGACCTGCTCGGCGTCCCCCGCGAGGACCAGGACGACTTCCGGGACTGGGCGGGCATGATGATCCGGCACGGTGGTGGCCCGCGCGGCGGTGTCGCACGGTCGGTGAAGAAGATGCGCGGCTATCTCGCCGACCTCATCCACCGCAAGCGGGAGGGGCTCACCGACCACCCCGCGCCCGGCGAGGACCTCATCTCCGCGCTCATCCGCGCCTCCGACCACGGTGAGCACCTGACCGAGAACGAGGCGGCGGCGATGGCGTTCATCCTGCTGTTCGCCGGGTTCGAGACCACCGTCAACCTCATCGGGAACGGCACGTACGCCCTCCTCACCCACCCCGAGCAGCGGGCCCGCCTGCAGACCTCCCTCGCCGCCGGGGAGACCGGGCTGCTCGAAACCGGTGTCGAGGAACTCCTGCGCTACGACGGCCCCGTCGAACTCGCCACCTGGCGCTTCGCGACCGAACCCCTCACCCTCGGCGGGCAGGACATCGCCCCCGGCGACCCCGTCCTCGTCGTCCTCGCGGCGGCCGACCGCGACCCGGCCCGCTTCGACGACCCCGACACCCTGGACCTCTCCCGCCGTGACAACCAGCACCTCGGCTACGGCCACGGCATCCACTACTGCCTGGGCGCGCCACTCGCCCGGCTCGAAGGCCAGACCGCACTGGCGACGCTCCTCACCCGCCTCCCGGATCTGCGACTCGCCGTGGATTCGGCCGATTTGCGATGGCGAGGAGGTCTCATCATGCGGGGATTGCGCACGCTTCCGGTGGAATTCACCCCGCGGAAGCGGTCATGAGTGCACCGTGATCGCGCCGTGAGCAGCCCGTAGTGATACCCCGACGGCCCGTAGTACTACCCCGATCCGCGCCAGAAGTTGACGTTCTCTCAACTCCGTGATCTTCACGTGATCTGCGCTGCATTAACTTGTGACAACTGATCGACTGCCGATACGTTCACACGTCAGTGCGAAGGGGTCATCACGCCCGTCGCGCAGGCCATCGCTGTCGTGTGAAAGGCAACCGCATGCTCTCCGGGAACGGTCGTCACCGTCGCCCCCGCCAGGCTCCGGCTCTCCTCGTCGCGGCGGGAGTGACCGGGTCGGCCATCGCCATCCCGCTCCTCGGCGCCACCGGCGCGAGTGCGGCGAGCGGAACCACCTGGGACCAGGTGGCGGAGTGCGAGAGCGGTGGCTTCTGGAGCGCGGACACCGGGAACGGACGCTACGGCGGCCTCCAGCTGACCCAGGCCAACTGGGAGAAGTACGGCGGCCTCGAGTACGCGAAGACCGCGGACCTGGCCAGCCGCTCCCAGCAGATAGCCGTGGCCGAGAAGGTCCTCGCCGACCAGGGCGTCGGCGTCTGGTCCACCTGCGGACTGCTCCACAACCTCGGCGGCGACTCCGGTTCCGCCGACGTGGACACCGGCGTCGTGGACGACGCGTCGAACTCCGGCGGCGGTTCCGGTACATCCGGTTCGTCGGATTCCTCCGCCTCGCCGGACTCGGCCGGCTCCGCCGACTCGGCCAAGTCGACCGACGACGCCGACTCCGGCGACGGGTCCGGGAAGCGGGCCGCCTCGCCGGACGCGTCCGCGGACACGGCCGACGGTTCCGCGAAGGCGACCACGGACACCGACTCCGCGGACTCCACCGGCTCCGGTGACGGCGACGGCGACTCCCGGGAGTCCGACGGCGGGACGTCGGACGACGCGCGCCGGAGCGACGGTTCCGCGGCCTCCGAGGACGGCGAGAGCGGTACGGGCCGCCACCGCGGCGCCAGCGCCGAGGAGGGCTCCGGCACGGACACCGGCTCCGCCACGGAGTCCGGCGACGGCTCGCGCGCCGACGGCGCCTCCTCCGGCCGCCACGCCTCGCGGGACGGCGGCGCCTCGCGCGAGGCCGTGGAGGGTGCCTACACCGTCCGGGTGGGCGACAGCCTGACCGGCATCGTGAACTCGCTCGGCCTGGACGGCGGGTGGCGGTCGCTGTACTCCGAGAACGAGCGCACGGTCGGAACCGACCCGGACCTCATCCTTCCCGGTCAGACCCTCGAAGTCGGTGCCGAAACGGGCAAAAAGTAGCGGCAGTTCGGGTCATGGTTCGACCCCGATTGCCCGTTTTGATCTCCGTGGGAGATGAATCACAGACCCCGTGATCGTCTTTGAAATTCGGGCAATCACCTGTTTACGGTCGTGACCGCTCGCCACAGCGGGCCCTCCCGGTCGGCACGCCGAATCCTGCCATCGGCCGTGAGGAACAGTCGTCGCGTCAAGCGCCGTAGGCAGGAGCGGGGGACCCAAGGTAAGTGCCGGGTCCGGCGGTTGCGGCCCTTCGGGGGCGCACGACCGGAACCGGCTGGGGGTGAAGCCGCGCGACGTGAGCCGAGAGGCGAGCGTGCGCGGCCGGGCAACTCAACCGGCCCGAACCCGACAGCTCACCTCGCAGGCGTCGGTGAGGGGATCTCTCCATGCTGTTCTCCAGCAAGGGCAAGCACCGTCGCCCGTCCAAGGCCGCTCGCGCCATCGCCGTCGTCGGCGTCACCGGTGCCGCCGCCGTAGCCGCCCCGCTGATGGCCGCCGGCAGCGCCTCGGCCGCCACCGCCTCCGAGTGGGATGCCGTCGCCCAGTGCGAGTCCGGCGGCAACTGGTCCATCAACACCGGCAACGGCTACTACGGCGGCCTGCAGTTCTCGGCCTCCACCTGGGCCGCCTACGGCGGTACCCAGTACGCCTCCACCGCCAACCAGGCGAGCAAGGCCCAGCAGATCGCGATAGCCGAGAAGGTCCTCGCGGGCCAGGGCAAGGGTGCCTGGCCGGTCTGCGGCACCGGCCTGTCCGGCGCCTCGTACGACGGCGCCCCCGCCTCCTCCGGCACCACGAACTCCTCCGGCTCCTCGCAGAGCACGCAGGAGAGCACCGGGAAGAGCACCAAGAGCACCGAGGACAACCGCGCCTCCCGCTCCTCCGAGCGCGCCACCGTCAAGACCCCGACCGGCAAGAAGGTCAAGAAGGGCGACGGCGAGTACAAGGTCGTCAAGGGGGACACCCTCAGCGGCATCGCCGCGAAGAAGAACGTCAAGGGTGGCTGGGAGAAGCTCTTCGAGCTGAACAAGGACATCATCGACGACGCCGACTTCATCTACCCGGGCCAGCAGCTCCACCTGAGCTGACCCACGGCGTCCGAGACGGCCGCCACACGCCTGCCGACCCCACGGCCGCCCCCACGGCCGGGCAGGCGAGGGCAGGTTCAGCCGGGTTGGGAACCAGGCCGCTCCCCGGCTGAACCGCAGCCCGCTCACATCCGTGTCCTCCAGAGTGAAGACCTCGTGAGGGCCGTCCCCCGTCCCCACGAGCTCCCCGCCCCGGTGCGCATTCCCCCGTACGCACCGGGGCGGGGCTTTTTTTGCGTACGCATCGGGGCGGGGCTCATTTTTTTTGCACCGTCGGCGACTTCTCTTGTTCACCCCCTCTTTGTTCCGGGCGGGAACAATGGGTACGGTCTGTCTGTCCACGGGACGGTCGGTCGGCTGCCGACGGCCCGGGGGCGGTTAGGCTCTAGTCGCACGGCCCCAAGCGGCCCCGCACAACCAGCGTCACATCCCATGAAGGAGATGCTCGTGCCGTCCATCGACGTCGTCGTAGCCCGGGAAATCCTCGACTCACGAGGCAACCCCACCGTCGAGGTCGAGGTCGGCCTCGACGACGGCAGCACGGGTCGTGCCGCCGTTCCCTCCGGTGCCTCCACCGGCGCCTTCGAAGCCATCGAGCTGCGGGACGGCGACCCCAACCGCTACCTCGGCAAGGGCGTCGAGAAGGCCGTCCTCGCGGTCATCGAGCAGATCGGCCCGGAGCTCGTCGGCTACGACGCCACCGAGCAGCGCCTGATCGACCAGGCGATGTTCGACCTGGACGCCACCGACAACAAGGGCTCCCTCGGCGCCAACGCCATCCTCGGCGTCTCCCTCGCCGTCGCCCACGCCGCCTCCGAGGCCAGCGACCTCCCGCTCTTCCGTTACCTGGGCGGCCCGAACGCGCACCTGCTGCCCGTTCCGATGATGAACATCCTGAACGGCGGCTCGCACGCCGACTCCAACGTGGACATCCAGGAGTTCATGATCGCCCCCATCGGCGCGGAGTCCTTCTCCGAGGCCCTGCGCTGGGGCGCCGAGGTCTACCACACCCTCAAGAAGGTGCTGAAGACCAAGGGCCTGTCCACCGGCCTCGGCGACGAGGGCGGCTTCGCCCCGAACCTGGAGTCCAACCGCGCCGCCCTCGACCTCATCCTCGAGGCCATCAAGGAGGCCGGCTACACCCCCGGCGAGCAGATCGCCCTCGCGCTCGACGTCGCCGCCTCCGAGTTCTACAAGGACGGCGTCTACACCTTCGAGGGCAAGGAGCGCTCCGCCGCCGAGATGACGGAGTACTACGCCGACCTCGTCGCGTCGTACCCGCTCGTCTCCATCGAGGACCCGCTGTTCGAGGACGACTGGGCCGGCTGGAACACCATCACCGAGAAGCTGGGCGACAAGGTCCAGATCGTCGGCGACGACCTCTTCGTCACCAACCCCGAGCGCCTCGCCCGCGGTATCGAGGAGGGCTCGGCCAACGCCCTGCTCGTCAAGGTCAACCAGATCGGTTCGCTGACCGAGACCCTGGACGCCGTCGAGATGGCCCAGCGCAACGGCTTCAAGTGCATGATGTCCCACCGCTCCGGCGAGACCGAGGACGTCACCATCGCCGACCTCGCCGTCGCGGTGAACTGCGGCCAGATCAAGACCGGCGCCCCGGCCCGCTCGGACCGCGTCGCCAAGTACAACCAGCTGCTGCGCATCGAGGAGATCCTCGACGACGCCGCGGTCTACGCCGGCCGCTCCGCCTTCCCGCGCTTCAAGGGCTGAGCCGCCGACTGACCCGTTGAGGGCCAAGCCCGCGCCAGTCGTACGTACGTCCCCGTACCGGTCCCGTACCGTGTGCGGGGACGTACGCGCGTGCGCGGGAGAAGGCAGCAGCGGAAGGGGACGCGGGACATGGCCGTGAAGGACCGGGACCGGGACCGTTTCTCCACCGCGACCCGGCTGAAGGTGCTCGGTGAGCAGACGGCCGCCCGGGTCTACCGCTCCCAGGCCAAGCGCCAGGTCCGCCGCTCCCGGCTGACCGGCCGGGCCGCCCTGCTCGCCCTCGTCCTCTGCTCGATGATCGTGGCGCTCGCCTATCCCATAAGGCAGTACGTCTCCCAGCGCGCCGAGATCGCCGACATGCAGCGGCAGCGCCAGGAGGCGCGCGAGCGGGTCGAGGAGTTGCGCGACCTCAAGGCGCGCTGGCAGGACGACGCGTACGCCGAGCAGCGCATCCGGGAGCGGCTGCACTACGTGATGCCGGGCGAGACCGGCTACACCATGATCGACCCGGACGCCGCGAAGCAGTCCCGTACGACCCAGGGGGCGGCCGACCGTCCCTGGTACACCAATGTCTGGGACGGGGTCGACAAGGCCGACGCCGCCGACAGCCGGACGGTCACCTCCGTGACCGTCGACCGATGAGCCACACCGAGGACTTGAGTAGCAGGTTATGCAGACCCCTCCGCCGACCACCGAGCGCACCGAGCCGACCGACGCCGACGTCGAGGCGTTCCAGCAGCAGCTCGGGCGCCCCCCGCGCGGCCTCCGCGCGATCGCGCACCGCTGTCCGTGCGGCCAGCCGGACGTCGTCGAGACGGCCCCGCGCCTGCCGGACGGGACGCCCTTCCCCACGACGTACTACCTGACGTGTCCGCGCGCGGCCTCCGCGATCGGCACGCTGGAGGCCAACGGCGTGATGAAGGAGATGACGCAGCGGCTGGCGACGGACCCCGAACTGGCCGCCGCCTACCGGGCCGCGCACGAGGACTACATCGCCCGCCGCGACGAGATCGAGGTCCTGGAGGGCTTCCCGAGCGCCGGCGGCATGCCGGACCGCGTGAAGTGCCTGCACGTCCTCGTGGGGCACTCGCTGGCCGCCGGTCCCGGCGTCAACCCGCTGGGCGACGAGGCGATCGCGATGCTGCCCGAGTGGTGGGCCAAGGGCCCGTGCGTGGTGCCCGCGCCGGAGCCCTCGAAGGAGGACGGCCAGTGACCCGGGTCGCCGCCGTCGACTGCGGCACGAACTCCATCCGGCTGCTGGTCGCCGACTGCGACCCGGCCACCGGTGAACTGATCGAGCTGGACCGGCGGATGACCATCGTCCGGCTGGGCCAGGGCGTGGACCGTACGGGGCGGCTGGCGCCCGAGGCGCTGGAGCGGACCTTCGCGGCCTGCCGGGAGTACGCGGCCCTCATCAGGGAACTGGGCGCCGAGCGGGTCCGCTTCGTGGCCACCTCCGCCTCCCGGGACGCCGAGAACCGGGACGAGTTCGTCCGCGGGGTGTTCGACATCCTGGGCGTCGAGCCCGAGGTGATCTCCGGCGACCGGGAGGCCGAGTTCTCCTTCACGGGCGCCACCAAGGAGCTGACGGGCCGCACCGATCTCACCACGCCGTACCTGGTGGTGGACATCGGCGGCGGCTCCACCGAGTTCGTGGTCGGGGACGGCCACGTGCGCGGCGCCCGGTCCGTGGACATCGGCTGCGTCCGGCTGACCGAGCGGCACCTCGTCCGGGGCGGGGCCGTCGTCGACCCTCCCGGGCCGGAGCAGATCGCCGCGATCCGCGCCGACATCGAGGCCGCCCTCGACCTCGCCGAGCGGGACGTCCCGCTGCGGGAGGCGCACACCCTCGTCGGGCTCGCCGGTTCGGTGACGACCATCTCCGCGATCGCCCAGGACCTGCCCGCGTACGACTCGGCGGCCATCCACCACTCCCGGGTCTCCCACGACCGCGTCCGCGAGATCACCGAGTGGCTGCTGGCCTCGACGCACGCCGAGCGGCAGGCGGTGCCGTCGATGCATCCGGGGCGGGTGGACGTGATCGCCGCGGGCGCCCTGGTCCTGCTCTCGATCATGGAGCGGATCGGCGCGTCGGAGGTCGTGGTCAGCGAACACGACATTCTGGACGGAATCGCCTGGTCCGTCGCCTAGCTCCCGGGCGGACCGCGCCTGTTTTGCTACTCATCAGTAGCCTCGCTTGAGCTGTTCGGATAACGTATGAGCGCGTCCGAGGGGTGCTCCGGCGCCCCTCGCCGGCCGTCCGCCGGGAAACTTCGTGAAGTTCTTCACAAGAGAATCGGCCCAGTTGAGCGATGTTTTGAGGCTCCGCAGAGCGTTCCGGGGCTTCGGGGGGTCAACGGGGCGTCCCCGAGGGGGTGTCGCGGGGGTCTCGTCCGTGTGAAACCGAGGGGTGGTCCAGCGCTCCCGGGAGACCGGAACGGCAGTTCACGCGGCCTTGACAACGGTCAAACCCACCGGCTGGTTCCCTGGTGGACCGCGGGTCCCGCCCAAGGGGTCGCGCAGTGTAGCAGAGGGGGCGAGGAAGCTTGTGAAGGGGCGCACGAGCGACCCCCGGATGGCGGGTACATACTCGATGGCATGAGCACCACGGAGCGTCCCAGGATCCTCGTAGTAGGCGGTGGGTACGTAGGCCTGTACGCAGCTCGGCGCATCCTCAAGAAGATGCGCTACGGCGAGGCGACCGTCACGGTCGTCGACCCCCGGTCGTACATGACCTACCAGCCCTTCCTCCCCGAAGCCGCCGCCGGCAGCATCTCCCCCCGGCACGTCGTCGTCCCGTTGCGACGCGTGCTGCCGAAGGCGGAGGTCCTCACCGGTCGGGTCACCACCATCGACCAGGACCGCAAGGTCGCCACGATCTCCCCGCTGGTCGGCGAGGCGTACGAGCTGCCCTTCGACTACCTGGTGATCGCGCTCGGCGCGGTCTCCCGCACCTTCCCGATCCCCGGCCTCGCCGAGCAGGGCATCGGTATGAAGGGCATCGAGGAGGCCATCGGCCTGCGCAACCACGTGCTGGAGCAGCTCGACAAGGCCGACTCCACGACCGACGAGGACGTCCGCCGCAAGGCGTTGACCTTCGTCTTCGTGGGCGGTGGCTTCGCCGGCGCGGAGACCATCGGCGAGGTCGAGGACATGGCCCGCGACGCCGCGAAGTACTACAAGAACGTGTCCCGCGAGGACATGCGCTTCGTGCTCGTCGACGCCGCCGACAAGATCCTCCCCGAGGTCGGTCCGAAGCTCGGCAGCTACGGCAAGGAGCACCTGGAGGGCCGTGGGGTCGAGGTCTACCTCAACACCTCCATGGACTCCTGCGTAGACGGCCACGTCGTGCTGAAGAACGGGTTGGAAGTCGACTCCAACACCATCGTCTGGACCGCCGGCGTCAAGCCCAACCCGGTCCTCTCGCGCTACGGCCTCCCCCTCGGCCCCCGCGGCCACGTGGACGCCCGGCCGACCCTCCAGGTCACCGGCACCGACTACATCTGGGCCGCGGGCGACAACGCCCAGGTCCCGGACGTCGCGGCCCGCAAGGCCGGCGTCGAGAACGCCTGGTGCCCGCCGAACGCCCAGCACGCGCTGCGTCAGGCGAAGGTCCTCGGCGACAACGTGGTCTCCGGTATGCGGGGCTTCCCGCAGAAGGAGTACGCGCACTCCAACAAGGGCGCGGTGGCGGGTCTCGGCCTCCACAAGGGCGTCGCGATGATCGTCATGGGCAAGATGAAGATCAAGCTCAAGGGCCGTCTGGCGTGGTACATGCACCGCGGCTACCACGGCCTGGCGATGCCGACGTGGAACCGGAAGATCCGTGTCTTCGCGGACTGGACCCTCGCGATGTTCCTCAAGCGCGAGGTGGTCTCCCTGGGCGCCATCGAGACTCCTCGCGAGGAGTTCTACGAGGCCGCCAAGCCGGCGCCCGCGCCGGTCGCTGCCGCGAGCAAGACCGCGGAGAAGGCCAAGGCGTCCTGACGTCCTGACCTCTGGTGTCCTCCGAAGGGCCTCCCGCCATCCGTGGTGCGGGGGGCCCTTCGGGGTGCGTGGGGGGAGCTCGGGGGTGCGGGTGCGTTGTCGGGTGCGGGCCCGGTGGGGCTTCTCGCGCAGTTCCCCGCGCCCCTGAAAAGCAGGGGCTGCGCCCCATGCTTTTCAGGCCCGCAGGGCCGTTGGCTTTCAGGCCCGCAGGGCCTGGGCTTCTAGGGGCGCGGGGAACTGCGCGACCAGCCCCCACGCACCCGCACCCGCAGAACACACCTCCCCACGGGAATACGGCACAGCCCCGCAGGTGATTACCGTGGCGTTGGACATTCCGGGATCTCCTGTCACGGAGGTGTGCGCCATGCAGGACGCCGCGTCGCGGCTGAAGAACCTGTTCGAGCAGCTGTCGGGAGAACCGCTCCCGGTCCGGCTGCGGGCCTGGGACGGCTCGACGGCAGGCCCACCGGAGGCCCCCGCCCTGGTGGTACGCAACCGCAGGGCCCTGCGCCGGCTGCTGTGGAAGCCGGGCGAACTGGGCCTGGCCCGCGCCTGGGTCGCCGGCGACCTAGGCGTCGAGGGGGACCTCTACGCCGTACTGGACCTGGTGGCCGCCCATGTGTGGGAGCGGGACGAGGGCGCCCGGAGCCCGGGCCGGGCCCTGCGCGACCCGGAGGCCCGCGCGGCCGTCAGGGATCTGCTGAGGCTGGTCGGCCCCGCCGTGCTGGTCCCGCCCGCCCCGCCCCGCGAGGAGGTCCGCGCCCGCCACCGGCACACCCGGCGCACCGACAGACGGGCCGTCAGCCACCACTACGACGTGGGCAACGACTTCTACGAGATCGTCCTCGGCCCCTCGATGGTGTACTCCTGCGCCTACTGGCCCGCCCCCGACGCCACCCTCGAAGCCGCCCAGCACGACAAGCTCGACCTCGTCTGCCGCAAACTCGCCCTGGCCCCGGGCATGCGGCTCCTCGACGTCGGCTGCGGCTGGGGCTCCCTGGCCGTGCACGCGGCCCGCGAGTACGGCGTCCACGTCGTCGGCGTCACCCTCTCCCAGGAGCAGGCCGCGTACGCCCGTAAGCGGGTCGCCGACGAGGGCCTCACCGACCGCGTCGAGATCCGCGTCCAGGACTACCGGGACGTGGTCGACGGGCCCTACGACGCCATCTCCTCCATCGGTATGGCCGAACACGTCGGCGCCGACCGGTACCTGGAGTACGCCAGGGACCTGTACCGGCTCCTCGCCCCCGGCGGACGGCTGCTCAACCACCAGATCTCCCGCCGCCCCCAGCAGGACGAGGGCACCTACTCCCTCGACGGCTTCATCGACGCGTACGTCTTCCCGGACGGCGAACTCGCCCCCGTCGGCACCACCGTCACCCAGCTCGAACGCGCCGGGTTCGAGGTCCGGGACGTGGAGTCCCTCCGCGAGCACTACGCCCTCACCCTGCGCGCGTGGGTCACCCGGCTCGAAACGGGCTGGGCCCGGGCGGTCGCCCTCGCCGGTCCGGGCCGCGCCCGGGTCTGGCGCCTCTACATGGCCGCCTGTGCCCTCGGCTTCGAGCGCAACCGGCTCGGCGTCAACCAGGTGCTGGCCGTACGGCCCTCGGAAGGGGGTGCGTCGGGACTCCCGCTCAGGGCCCGGACCTGGGGAGCCTGACTCCCCGTACAGGGGCGTGAGCGGCCGTACGGGGGCGCGCGAAGGGCCCCGTTCCGCACCGGAACGGGGCCCCTCGGCACCAGTCGTCGCCGCTCCCGCGCGGCTACTCCGACTTGATCGCCGCCAGCATGTTGAGCCTCGCGGCGCGGCGGGCCGGCCACAGCGCGGCCAGGATGCCCACCGTGGCGGCCAGCAGCAGGAAGACGGCCATCCGGGCCCAGGGCAGGACCAGTTCGTACGTCGGCATCCGGCTGGCGAGGAGTTCGCCGGCGGCCCAGCCGAAGAAGACGCCGAGGCCGATGCCGAGGACACCGCCGAACAGGGAGATGACGAGGGACTCCAGACGGACCATCCGCTTGATGCCCCGCCGGTCGAGACCGATCGCCCGGAGCATGCCGATCTCCTGCGAACGCTCGAAGACCGACATGGCCAGGGTGTTGATGACACCGAGGACGGCGACGATCACGGCCATGGCCAGCAGGCCGTAGAGCATGTTCAGCATCAGCGTGAACATCTGCGCGATGTCGTCGGAGAGGTCCTGGCTGCTCTGGACCTTGATCGCCGGGTTGTCGCCGAGGGCCTTCTCCAGCCGGTCCTTGGTGGCGTCGGAGGCACCCGCCGAGGTCTTCACCATGACCATCATGTCGGCCGGGTCGGCGGAGGCCGGCAGCCGCTCGGTGAGCGTGGCGTTGTCCAGGAGGATGCCCCGGATCAGTTCGTTGCTCTCGTAGACCCCGGCGACCGTCAGCTTCTGCTTCTCGCCGCCCTCGAAGCCGGCCGTGAACTCCGCGCCGGCCTTCCAGCCGCGCCGGGCGGCGGTGTCCGCGTCCACCACGACGTCCGCACCGCCGACCTTGAACGTCCCCGAGTCGAGGGGCAGGTCGGTGACCTTGCCGATCGCCGCGCCGTTGACGCCCGTCAGGTACTCGGTCTCGTCCCCGATGCGGGACTCGGCGTTGCGCAGCGGGGAGACCGCGGTGACGCCCTCGGTGGCGGACAGCTTCTTCTCCACGTCGGGGGAGAGGTAGCTGCCGCTGGTCATCGAGACGACGTAGTCCGCCTTGATCGCGTCGGCGGCCATCCTGGAGATGGCCTGCTGCAGGCTTCCCGCCATCACCGTCATCCCGGTGATCAGCGTCAGGCCGATCATCAGCGCCGAGGCAGTCGCGGCGGTACGGCGCGGATTGCGCACGGAGTTCTGCCGGGCGAGCTTGCCGGAGATCCCGAAGACCCGCATGAGGGGGGACACGGCCGCGATCAGCGGGCGGGAGAGCAGGGGGGTGAGGACGAAGACACCGATGATCAGCAGGACCGCGCCGATGCCCATCGGGGCCTGGCCGTCCGAGCCGTCCATCGTGGTGGCGTACAGGACGGTGGCCGCGCCGGCGCCCGCCAGCAGCGCGCCGAGGGTGTTCCGTACGACGAGCGACTTGGTCGTCGCCTTCGCGTGGACGCTGCTCATCGCGGCGACCGGCGGGATCTTCGCGGCGCGGCGGCCCGGCAGCCAGGCGGCCAGCATGGTGACCAGCACACCGACCAGCAGGGCGGTGGCGACCGTGCCGGGGGAGACCACCAGCGGGCCGTCGGGGACGGTCTCGCCGAGGGTGCTGATCAGGGCGCGCATCCCGGCGCCGATGCCGACGCCGGCGACGAGGCCGGTGACCGCGGCGACCGTGCCCACCACCAACGCCTCGATCAGCACGGACCGCGTCACCTGGCGGCGGGAGGCGCCGACGGCACGCAGCAGCGCCAGCTCCTTGGTGCGCTGGGCGACGAGCATCGTGAAGGTGTTGGCGATGATGAACGTGCCCACGAACAGGGCGATCCCGGCGAAGACCAGCAGCGCGTTCTTCATGCCGCTCATCTGGGTGGCGATCTGCGTGGCCTGCTGATCGGCGAGCTGCCGTCCGGTGATCGTCTCCGCGGTGTCCTCGGGGAGGACCTTGTCGACGGCCTGCCGCAGCCGGGTCTGGCTGGTGCCGGCCGCCGCGGCCACGGTGATCTCGTCGTACTCGCCCTCGTCGTGGAACAGCTTCTGCGCGGTCGCCGTGTCGAACAGGGCGAGGCTGCCGCCGGCCGCGACGTTGCCGTCGTCCGTCGTGAAGATCCCGCTGACGGTCGGGGTGAGGACCGGGCCGTCGACGGACAGCCGGATGGTGTCGCCCACCCGGTACCCGGCCCGCTTCGCGGTCTCGGCGTCGATGGCGACCTCGTCCGTGCCCTTCGGCGCGGTGCCGTCCCGGAGCGGATAGCGGGGATCGTCCGTCCCCCAGAAGTTCCCGCCCTGCGACTGGAAGCCGCCGCCGATCAGCTTGCCGTCCTTGTCGGCGAGGGCGGTGAACCCGCTCACCACACCGATCGCGGACTCGGCGCCGGGCACCCCCTCGATCTTCTTCAGCAGACCCGGCGTCAGCTTGGGCTGCTCGGCGACGGTGTCGCCCTCGTCCGGCTGATACCCCGGCCGGACCGCGACGTCCACATGGTCGAAGCCCTTCGCCGAACTCCGCTGCAGCGCGTCCGAGATGGTGTTCGTGAAGACCAGCGTGCCCGAGACGAAGGCGACGCCGAGCATCACCGCGAGCACGGTCATGAGAAGCCTGGCCTTGTGCGAGAGCACGTTGCGCAGGGCGGTACGGAACATGAGTGGGGTCCCTGTCAGGGGTCGGAGGGGCGGGGCGAGGGTGAGGGGGAGCGCCTAGCTCGTACGGCCCTTGCTGTCGAACCGCTTCATGCGGTCGAGGACGGAGTCGGCCGTCGGCTCGTGGATCTCGTCCACGAGGCGTCCGTCGGCGAGGAAGACGACCCGGTCCGCGTAGGCCGCGGCCACCGGGTCGTGGGTCACCATCACCACGGTCTGCCCCAACTCCCGTACGGAGTTGCGGAGGAAGCCCAGCACCTCGGCGCCCGAACGCGAGTCGAGGTTTCCGGTCGGCTCGTCGCCGAAGATGATGTCCGGGCGGGAGGCGAGGGCGCGGGCCACCGCCACGCGCTGCTGCTGGCCGCCGGAGAGCTGGGCGGGCCGGTGCTTGAGCCGGTCGGCGAGGCCCACCATGCGGATCACGGTGTCCAGCCACTGCTTGTCCGGCTTGCGGCCCGCGATGTCCATCGGGAGGGTGATGTTCTCCAGCGCGGTCAGGGTGGGCAGCAGGTTGAACGCCTGGAAGATGAACCCGATCTTGTCCCGGCGCAACTTGGTGAGCTGCTTGTCCTTGAGCGAGCCCAGCTCGGTGTCGCCGATGCGGACGGAGCCGGAGGAGAAGGTGTCCAGGCCCGCCACGCAGTGCATCAGCGTGGACTTGCCGGAGCCCGAGGGGCCCATGATCGCGGTGAACTGGGCCTGCCGGAAGTCGATGGAGACCTGGTCCAGCGCGACCACCCGGGTCTCGCCCTGTCCGTAGACCTTCGACAGTTCCGTGGCGCGGGCGGCCACGACGGTGGCCCGGTCGGCGAGGGGAGTGGTGGTCACGGGTGGGTGCTCCTTGGGGCGGGTGACGGTCGAGGGGGCGCCGGAAGGACGGCCCGGGGCGTGCCCGGCCGTGCGGCGCGGCAGGCCGGAAGCCGGTCGCTTCGTGGATGTCTCCATCGTCCCGAGGTAAGGGAGCCGTGTAGTCAGCCGCTGTCCTGGTTCCGGGGGCAGACTTGCGACGGACGGGCGGGCGGTGCGTCATACCTGGGGATGACGGCGGCGTCCGCCCGGAGAGCGGGCTGCCGAAGCAGCCGGCGTGCGCCGGGCCGGGTGGCCCGCGGTTGAGGTTTCCTGTCCGATTCGAGGGACCGTCAGATCCCGGACGCGGGACCGCGATGACCCACGAGAACCGCCGCGTCACCCCGCGTGTCCTCACCGGGGCGCTCGTTCGGGCGGTGAAATTCCGTCATTCCCCGTACGCCCGGTCGGGCCGTCCGGAAGGCTATTGGCAAGTGCGGATGGCGTGTTCCGTGGGCTGATGCACCCTCAGACGTCAATAAAATAAGACAACATCGGTCCGCCGGGCGAGTGTTCGGGGGGAGCCTCCCGATAGGCTCGGAAGCTCAGCGCGGAGCCCATGGCCTGCCCGGATGGTGGAATGCAGACACGGCGAGCTTAAACCTCGCTGCCCCTCGCGGGCGTACCGGTTCAAGTCCGGTTCCGGGCACCTCCGACCAAAGTCGAACTTTTTCGCCCACACTCTCACATGCCGCCCTCGGGCGAGCAGCGCCCCGGGGGCGCGTGACGGTGTGGGCGCTCTCGTGTTCGGTCTCCGGATGATCGCGGACTCGTACCGGGTTGGTCAGGGGTTGTGGGGTGTGGGGCGGGGAATCACGGAGACGCGTAGCGTGTTCGAGGACATGGCAGGGAAAGATCCTCCCCAAGCAGTAGAGTCAATCCTTTGCCTACCTATTACTCTTGAGCCAAGGCCACGCAGGGTGGCCATGGAGGAGTGAAATGAGGAGCAGCAACCCGGTCTTCTCGCGACGGGGGTTCAGCCGCGACAACGGCTACGCGGGCTTCAACACCGCGCCGCAGGCCGGGGGAGCAGCTGTCGGCACCCAGGGCAGCCCCTACGCCCAGCAGGGTGGGAACCCGTACGCGACGAACCCGTACGCCCAGCAGGACGTCCAGCACGGCGTCCCGCCGCAGGCCCCGGCCCGCACGGGCGCCATGACCATGGACGACGTCGTCATGCGCTCGGCCATGACGCTCGGCACGGTCGTCGTCGGCGCGGTCCTCGCCTGGGCCCTCCTGCCGGTGTCGCCCACGAGCTACGGCCTGGCCATCGGCGCCGCGCTCATCGCCTTCGTCCTGGCGATGGTGCAGTCCTTCAAGCGCAAGGCCTCGCCCGCGCTGATCCTGACGTACGCCGCCTTCGAGGGTGTCTTCCTCGGCGTGCTCAGCGAGATGTTCAACACGCAGTGGAGCGGCGCGCCCTTCCAGGCGGTGCTCGGCACGATGGCCGTCTCCGGCGCCACGCTGCTGGTCTACAAGGCGGGCTGGATCCGGGTCACCGCGCGGTACGCCCGCATCGGCATGACCATCGCGATCGCGTTCGTCCTGGTCATGGCGGTCAACCTGCTCCTCGTCGTCTTCGGGCTCGCCCCCGACGGCGGACTGCGCAGCATGGGCCCGCTGGGCGCGGTCGTCGGCATCCTCGCGATCCTGCTCGGCGCGTTCTTCCTGACCCTCGACTTCAAGCAGATCGAGGACGGCATCGCCTACGGCGCCCCGCGCGAGGAGGCCTGGCTGGCCGCGTTCGGCCTGACCATGACCCTCGTGTGGATCTACGTCGAGATGCTCCGTCTGGTCGCCATCTTCAGCGGCGACGACTAGGAGTGACGCCCAGGGGACGGGAGTGATCCCGCCCCCGGCGATGAAGGGCCCCCGGACCTCACGGTCCGGGGGCCCTTCGTGGTTCTCGGCGTCTTCAGCGGAGTTTCCGCGCGGCCCTCCTCAGGTCGTACTCGTGAATGATCGCTTTGGCGTGTCCGTACGCGAGGTCGTACTCGTGCCGGAGCCAGCTGACCTTCTCCTCGAAATTGTGGAGAGCGGGGCCGTCGTCGACTTTGCGGAGCCAGTCGGAGACTTCACGACCGGTGCAGTGAGGGATGCGGGCGAGCAGGTTGCGGTGGGTCTCCTCGGAGAAGACTTGGGACATCGGCGCCTCCGGACGAAAGGGAATGTAAGCCGGTCCTTCAGGTCACGTTGCCTGAGTGGCGGGCTGTTGGCAACAGTCCGGTGAAGGCGCGTACTCTCGCGGCGTGCTTGATACGACACCGTTGACCCGTGCCGTGGATCATTTCGCCGACCGCCTGCGGGCCGCCCCGCAGAGCAGGCTGCAGCGGGGGGCCGCCGCGGAGGCGCTGGCGCTGGCCAGGGAGATGGCACGGCGTGCCCAGCGGCTGGAGGCGCCGGGCACGGACGCCCGGGAGATGCCGGACGTGGGGATGTTCGCGGCAGCCGATCAGGTCATGGTCGCCGGGAACGATCTCGCGCTGGTCCTCGGTGACGAGGGCGCGGTGGCGGAGGCCGTGGCACTGGTGGAGGAGGCCCAGCGGCGGGCCGGGGTGTGAGCCCGGGGCGCGGCGGCGGCCCCTACAGCGACGCGATGACCCGGTCCGCCAGGATGTAGACCATGTCGTCGCCGCACTCGAACGTCAGGGTGTACGCGCCCGAGATGCCCGAGCCGCCCAGGAGGACCGGGGTGTCACCGGTCTGCAGGGCCGTGGCCAGGCGTTCGGCGGTCTCGCGGTGGCCGGGGGTCATACAGAGCGTGGTGCCGTCGGCGAAGACGTAGACGTCGAGGGTGCCGAGGGGGCCCGGACGGACGTCGGCCAGCTCGGTGCGGGAGGCGGCCAGGTCCTCCAGGCAGGCGACCGTGCGCTCGTGGTCGTTGGTGACGGGCGACTGCACCGGCACGAAGTCGGGGTGCGAGGGGTGCCGGCGGCGGGCCGCGGCCAGCTCGGCCGAGTCCGGGGCGAACTCGTCGCCCTCCAGGCTGGGCTCGATCACGGGCTCCAGGTGGTCCAGGCCCGCGAAGTCGGACTGCCGGGGCATGAACAGGTCGCTCTCGGGCAGCCCCAGCAGGGAGGGCGCGTCGGCGACGTCGCGGGACTCCTGCGCCGCCCAGAATGCCCTCGCCTCGGCCAGCTCGCGCTCCCGCTCCTCGGCGAGCGCCTCGGCGACGGCGGCGCGTATCTCCTCCGTGTCGGCGGCCGGCCGGGCGGCCGGTACCGGCACGCGCACCCCGGCGGCCCGGCTCTCGGCCAGCTCGGCGCGCAGGGCGGTGACCTGTCGGCGCAGCCCCGTGAGGGTGCGCAGGACGGCGACGCCCACGGCCGCGGTGGCGGCCGTGGTGAGCAGCAAGGCGATCGGCATAGCGCTCACTGACGTACTCCCGGTTCAAAGTCGACCCCCGACTTCCTACATCAGCTTGAAGGGCGGACTAACCAGCTGTCAGTGCGTAACGTCACGAATCGGGCAGGAATCTGGGCCCGATGTTTGGTAGTGAAACGACTCTGACCTGCGTAAATCCCTCTCCGAAGGGAGATAGGTCACATCCTGGGGGAGATTGGATCACAAAACGGCCCGGAGGCCCCGGAAAATCGGGACTCCGGGCCATGGCATCGCGGAGCGCGTTCGAACAGTCACGGCTCCGCGGGCGGGCGGCGGGTCAGCTGAGGCGCTCGATGACCATCGCCATGCCCTGACCGCCGCCGACGCACATCGTCTCCAGGCCGAACTGCTTGTCGTGGAACTGGAGGGAGTTGATGAGCGTGCCGGTGATGCGCGCGCCGGTCATGCCGAAGGGGTGGCCGACGGCGATGGCGCCGCCGTTCACGTTCAGCTTGTCCAGCGGGATGTCCAGGTCGCGGTAGGACGGGATCACCTGGGCGGCGAAGGCCTCGTTGATCTCGAACAGGTCGATGTCGCCGACGCTCAGGCCCGCACGGAACAGGGCCTGCTTCGACGCCTCCACCGGGCCGTAGCCCATGATCTCGGGGGAGAGGCCGGAGACGCCCGTCGAGACGATCCGGGCGAGCGGGGTCAGGCCCAGCTCGCGGGCCTTGGTGTCCGACATGATCACGAGGGCGGCGGCGCCGTCGTTCAGCGGGCAGCAGTTGCCGGCGGTGACCAGTCCGTCCTCGCGGAAGACCGGCTTCAGGCCCTGCACGGCCTCCAGGGTGACGCCCGCGCGCGGGCCGTCGTCCTTGCTGACGACCGTGCCGTCGGGCAGCGTCACCGGGGTGATCTCGCGCTCCCAGAAGCCCTTGCCGATGGCCTCCTCGGCGAGGTTCTGCGAGCGGACGCCGAACTCGTCCATGTCCGCGCGGGTCACGCCCCACTGGCGGGCCAGGTTCTCGGCGGTCTGCCCCATCGCGATGTACGGGTCGGGGAGCAGACCGTCCTCGCGCGGGTCGTGCCAGGAGGCGCCGACCGACTTGGAGACGGCCTCCGTGCGGGCCTCGGCCTCGGCGAAGAGGGGGTTGCGTGCGGTGGGGATGTCGCTGGTGCCGCGCGCGGTGCTGCTGACGACCTCCACGCCCGCCGAGATGAAGACGTCGCCCTCACCGGCCTTGATGGCGTGCAGGGCCATGCGGGAGGTCTGGAGCGAGGAGGAACAGTAGCGGGTGACGGTACAGCCCGGCAGGTGGTCCATGCCCAGCTGTACGGCGACGATACGGCCCAGGTTGTGGCCCTGCTCGCCGCCGGGGAGGCCGCAGCCGAGCATCAGGTCGTCGATGTCCTTCGGGTCCAGCTCCGGGACCTTCGCGAGGGCGGCGGCGACGATGGTGGCGGTCAGGTCGTCCGGGCGCAGGTCCTTCAGCGAGCCCTTGAAAGCGCGGCCGATGGGGGAGCGGGCGGCTGAGACGATCACGGCTTCGGGCATCACGGCTCCATTGGCATACGACGGAAAGCAGGGCTGTGGGGGAAGTTACCCGTACGTATGGGCGGGGTCACGGGTAGTCGGGTGTGACGCCGACCGCACTTTTCTAAGCGCTTGCTTTTTGGGGTGGGGCGCCCAGTGGCTCGGGGGCGGGGGTGCGTCGGCGGGTGCGGGTGCGTGGGGTGCGTGGGGGCTGGTCGCGCAGTTCCCCGCGCCCCTGAAAGCATCAGGCCCCCGCGCCCCTGGAAGCATCAGGCCCCTGCGGGCCTGAAAGCCCAGGCCCCTGCGGGCCTGAAGAACGGCGGCCTGCGGGCCTGGACGGCAGGGGGCGGAGCCCCTGCTTTTCAGGGGCGCGGGGAACTGCGCGAGAAGCCCCGCCGGGCCGCACCCGCCGACGCACCCGGACCCCCGAGCCACTAGGCGCCCGGCTGCGCCTCCGCGGAGGCGGCCGGGGCCGGGTCCGTGGCCGGTACCCGCCGCCGGCGCCTCCGCTTGAGCAGGGCCCAGGGCCCCCGCGGCCCCGTCGGCATCGCGGCCGTCACCTCGGTGCCGGGCTCGGACGCGGCCTCCGCGGCCGCCCGGGCCACCGGCAGGAACCCCTCGCGGCGGCTGACGTCCGGCCGCTCCTCGTCCGCCGGCCACAGGCCCAGCGCCGCGCACACCGTCGGCAGCATGGCCATCGCGGCGGTCGCGTAGCCCTCGGCGGAGGGGTGGTAGTTGTCGGGGCCGAAGAGCTCCCGGGGGTTCTGTTCGAACTCGGGGCCGAGGAGGTCCCCCAGCGACACGGTGCGGCCGCCCTGCTCGACGGTTCCGATCGTCTGGGCGGCCGCCAGCTGCCGCGAGGCCCGGCGGGCGAGCCAGCGCAACGGCTGCTGTACCGGCTCGATGGTGCCGAGGTCGGGACAGGTGCCCACCACCACCTCGGCCCCCGCGGTCCGCAGCCGCCGCACGGCCGCCGAGAGATGGCGGACCGAGCGCGTCGGCGGCATCCGGTGGGTCACGTCGTTCGCCCCGATCATGATCACGCAGACGTCGGGGAGCCGGGCCGGATCCTCCAGGACCAGCGCGACCTGCCGGTCGAGGTCGTCCGACTGGGCGCCCGGCAGCGCGACGTTGCGCAGCAGCACCGGGCGCTCCGCGACCGCGGCGAGCCCCGAGGCGATCAGCGCGCCCGGGGTCTGCCGGGACCGGTGGACGCCCTGGCCGGCGGCGGTGGAGTCGCCGAGCATGACGAGGCGGAGCGGGGGATCGTCAGGGGCGTCGTACGAACTGCCGTACGAGTCGTAGCCGTACGCGCGGCCGTACGGGCTGCCGTGCGTGTGACCGTACACACCCTCCGCGCTCGGCGGGTGCGGGCTGTGCCCGTTGCCCACGATCCGCCTGGCCATCCGTACCTCGGCCAGCAGCACACCCACGGCCGCGGCGCCCAGCAGCCCGATGCCGCCCCCGCCGTACGCCGCGCCCGCCGCGATGCGGCGGGCCACCCGTGCTCTCGACATGCTCGTCATGCGTCGCCGCCACCTCCTCGTTCCGTACCCACTCCTTGCCCCGTACCGGCCCTCGGCCAATCCCGACGACGGGTGAACAGGGAGAAGAAGAGTGAGGGTGGGGCTTAGGCTGGCGGAACATTACGACCATCCCTTTTTGCGGCTCCGGAGACAACGGTGCAATTCCACGACTCGATGATCAGCCTCGTCGGCAACACCCCGCTGCTGAGGCTCAACAGCGTGACCGAGGGCATTCAGGCGACCGTCCTGGCCAAGGTCGAGTACTTCAACCCCGGCGGTTCCGTGAAGGACCGCATCGCGCTGCGCATGATCGAGGCGGCGGAGAAGAGCGGCGAGCTGCAGCCCGGCGGCACGATCGTCGAGCCCACCAGCGGAAACACGGGCGTGGGGCTCGCCATCGTGGCTCAGCAGAAGGGGTACAAGTGCATCTTCGTGTGCCCCGACAAGGTGAGCACCGACAAGATCAACGTGCTGCGGGCCTACGGCGCCGAGGTCGTCGTCTGCCCCACCGCGGTCGCCCCCGAGCACCCCGACTCGTACTACAACGTCTCCGACCGGCTGGTGCGGGAGACCCCCGGGGCCTGGAAGCCGGACCAGTACTCCAACCCCAACAACCCGCTCTCCCACTACCACTCGACCGGCCCTGAGCTGTGGGAGCAGACGGAGGGGCGGATCACGCACTTCGTGGCGGGCGTGGGCACCGGCGGCACCATCTCCGGCACCGGCCGCTACCTCAAGGACGCCAGCGACGGCCGCGTCCAGGTCATCGGAGCCGACCCCGAGGGGTCCGTGTACTCGGGCGGCTCCGGGCGGCCGTACCTCGTCGAGGGCGTCGGTGAGGACTTCTGGCCGACTGCCTACGACCGGACCGTCGCCGACGAGATCGTCGCCGTGTCCGACAAGGACTCGTTCCAGATGACCCGCCGCCTCGCCAAGGAGGAGGGCCTGCTGGTGGGCGGCTCCTGCGGCATGGCGGTCGTCGCCGCGCTGGAGGTCGCCGAGCGGCTCGGCCCGGACGACGTCGTCGTCGTCCTGCTGCCCGACAGCGGGCGCGGCTACCTCAGCAAGATCTTCAACGACGAGTGGATGGCCGACTACGGCTTCCTGGAGGACGAGGGCCCGAGCGCCCGCGTCGCCGACGTCCTGAACGACAAGGTGCACGGCGCCATCCCCTCGCTCGTCCACATGCACCCGGACGAGACGGTCGGCCAGGCCATCGAGGTGCTGCGCGAGTACGGCGTCTCGCAGATGCCGATCGTGAAGCCCGGCGCCGGGCACCCGGACGTCATGGCCGCCGAGGTGGTCGGCTCCGTCGTCGAGCGGGAGCTGCTGGACGCCCTGTTCACCCAGCGTGCCTCGCTCGACGACCCGCTGGAGAAGCACATGTCGGCGCCGCTGCCGCAGGTCGGCTCCGGAGAGCCGGTGGGCGACCTGATGTCCGTGCTCGGTACGGCCGACGCGGCGATCGTGCTGGTCGAGGGCAAGCCGACCGGGGTCGTCAGCCGGCAGGACCTGCTCGCGTTCCTCGCCAAGGGCGGGGTGTAGCGGCGACAGGCCGCCCGGCGGTCCCGCCGGACGCGTGTCACGGAGACGAAATGCCCGCAAAGGGCCCCCTGCGTCGAAAATTGTTGCGAGGCAGGGGTTTGACTTCGCAGAAGTGGTACGAGGGCGTCACGTCCACGCAGCACTCGCTTAACACGGGTCCGGCACATTGGTGGATGTCGGCAGGGCGGGAGCGGCTCCCCGCCCCGGCCGACGACGAAACGGCGTCAAGGACCTCCGGAGCGGCTCCCGGACCTCCATGGACGCCAAGGACGCGCAAGCCCGGTCCTGACCCGGCCCGCGTCCCCCGCGGGGACCGCCGTCGTCCCGCCCCCCGTCACACGGGGGTGCGGCGGTCCCCGCGCACACCTCTTCCGGCGACCGGCGTGCGGGTCACCGCCGTCAGTCCGGGTCCGTGCTCCCGCGCCCGAGCCGGCGCAGGGTCGACGAACCGCGCAGGGCCCAGGCCAGGTTCACGCCCACGATGCCCGCCCAGGTGACGAAGAGGCCCCGGAGGTCGGCCACGCCGCCGCCGATGCCGGACAGGGGGATGGCGGCGACGAGGGAGACCACCCCGAAGCCGTAGCGCTCGCCCCAGCTGTCGGTCGACCTGGGCGTGCGGCTGCCGCGGGCCACCACCATCTGCTGCTCGGCGACCTGACGCCGGACCTTGCGGTCCACCGCGCCGTCGATGCGCTGGTCGACCTTCTCCAGGAACGAGTCGACGAGCGCCGACTCGTACTCCTCGCCCAGCTCTCGGCGGGCGTGCAGGGTGGCGGCGAGTTCCTTCTTCAGCTCGGTGTCCCCGAGCCGGGTGTCACGAGCGTCCATACCGGTCATGCCGTCCACGGTAGGGAGCCGCGGGCCGCCTGGCACTGGGGTTAGCCCCCCTGTTCGCGCACCGGTTTCCCCGCGCCTCACGCGCGCACCGCCACCGGGTCTCCGGCCGCCGGGGAGCACGTCCGCGCACGCCGGTGCCCGGCATCTCTTGCCCTGCCTGTATAGCCTCATGCAGAGTTCTCGGTGTCTGAATACCGGGTGGCCGAACGGCCGGCCGCCGACCGGCCGGTGCCAGGACACCGGTGTCCGTGCGGGGCTGGAGGCTGCGGATGAGGTCCTCTCCGATCGTGGGTGCGTCGGGCACCGCCGCCGTCGCCGGGGGCGGCGGCCTCGTCGTCCTCGACGGGCACGCCCTCGGGGTCGCCGACGTCGTCCGGCTCGCCGACGGGACCGCGCGGCCCGTACCCGGCAGCGAGGGGATGCGGCGGGCCGAGGAGTCCTGGAACGCGGCCCGGCAGATCGCGGCGACCGGACGCGTGTACGGCCGCTCCACCGGAGTCGGCGCCAACCGCAGCGAGGACGTGCCCACCGAGGCCGCCGCCGAGCACGGGCTGCGGCTGCTGCGCAGCCACGCGGGCGCCGTCGGGGACGAACTGCCCGCCCGGCAGGTACGGGCCATGCTCGCCGTCCGCGCCAACCAGCTGCTCGCGGGCGGCGCCGGACTGAGGCCGAGCGTGGTCACCGCACTCTGCGAGGCGCTGGAGAGCGGCGCGTACCCCGTGGTGAACGAGTTCGGGTCCGTCGGTACGGGCGACATCGCGGCACTGGCCCAGATGGGGCTGGCCCTCGCGGGGGAGCACCCGTGGCGGGGACCGGGCACCGGCGGGGAGACCGGGGCGCGGTTCGAGGCCGGCACCGGGGTCCCCGAGGCCCAGCCGCTCGACAACAACGACGCCCTCGCGCTGATCAGCAGCAACGCGCTCACGCTCGGACAGGCCGCGCTCGCGCTCCACGAGCTGCGGGGGCTGATCGCCGCCACCCAGGTCGTGGCCGCGCTGTCGCTGCTCGCCGTGGACGGCTCGCACGAGGCGTACGCGGCGCCCGTGCACGTCGCGCGCGCCCACCGGGGGTCGCGCGAAGTGGCCCGGCGCATGCGGGAGCTGATCGGGGCGGCCGACCGGCCCACGCCCCCGCTGGGCCGCATCCAGGACCCGTACGGCTTCCGGTGTCTGCCGCAGATCCACGGGCCCGCCCTGGACGCGGCCGACGCCCTGGAGGGTGTCCTGGAGATCGAGATCAACGCGGCGGCGGAGAACCCGCTGATCTGCCCCGAGGACCTGGCCGCCTACCACCACGGCGGCTTCTACCAGGCCCAGCTCGCCCTCGCCCTGGACCACTTCAGGCTCGCCGTGACGCAGGTGGCGCGGCTGTCGACCTCCCGGCTCTCCTCGCTCAACGAGCCCGCCTACACCCGGCTGCGCCCCTTCCTCGCGGACCACGAACCCGCGTCCTCGGGCGTGATGATCCTGGAGTACGCCGCCGGGGCCGCCCTCGGCGATCTGCGGGCCTTCTCGGCGCCCGCGTCGCTCGGCCACGCTGTACTCTCCCGGGGCGTCGAGGAACAGGCCAGCTTCGCCTCGCTCGCCGCCCGGCAGACCCTGCGGGCGTGCGGCCCGTACCGGCTGGTCGTCGGGTGCGAACTGGTCGCCGCGGTCCGGGCGTTGCGCCAGCGCGATCTGCGGCCGGATCCCGGACTGCCCGTCGCGAGGGCGCTGGAACTGGCCGAGACCGTGCTCGACGCGGACCCGGCCGACCGGCCGCTGACGGCGGACGTCGGCGCGGCGGCCGTACTGCTCGACCGGTTCACCGAGATCTGGACGGACGTCCAGGCGGACCCACTGAGGGGGAGCGCGTGATGAGCGCGGACAAGGGCACGGGCGTGACGGACAGTCCCGCCGCGCGGCTGCAGGCGCTCTTCGAGGGCCACCGGCTGACGCCCACGCAGCGGCGCATCGCCCACAGCATGGTGCGGCGGGCGGCCGACGTGCCGTTCCTGTCCAGTGTGGAACTGGCGGAGCTGGCCGGGGTCAGCCAGCCGTCCGTGACGCGCTTCGCGGTGGCGCTGGGCTTCGACGGCTACCCGGCGCTGCGCCGCCACCTGCGCGACGTCGCGCCCGCCGAGCCGGCCCCGGACACCACCGCCTACAACGAGTACCAGCAGGCCGTGGAGGCCGAGATCGAGAACCTGCGGCATCTGGCCGAGGTGCTCGCCGATCCCGGCCCGGTCGCGCGGGCCGGGCGCCTGCTGGCCGCGTCCCGCCCGCTGCCCGTGCTCGGGCTGCGGGCCGCGGCCTCCCAGGCGTACGGCTTCGGCTACTTCGCCGCCAAGGTCCACCCGGACGTACGGCTGCTGCACGAGGGCGGCAGCATGCTGCACGACCGTATCGACGCCGCCGTACGGGCGGGCGCGAGCGCGCTGCTCTGCTTCGCGCTGCCCCGGCATCCGCGCGAGGTCGTCGAGACCCTGGCGTACGCCAGGGAGGCCGGCCTCTTCGTCGTCACCGTCGCCGACTCCGCGTTCGCGCCCGTCGCCAAGGTCTCCGACCTGCTGCTGCCGGCGGCCGTCGGCACCGGACTGGCCTTCGACACGGCCTGTGCCCCGATGCTGCTGGGCCGGGTGCTCCTGGAGGCGATGTGCGACGACCTGCCGGAGGCCCAGGCCCGGCTGGAGGAGTTCGACGCGAGGGCGGCGAGCAGGGGTCTGTTCGTCGAGTAGCCCCTCCCACCGGGAGATCCGCTGCTTCTCAGGCGCGTTTCACGTTCGCCGGATACGGTGCCCGCGACCGTCGTGACGACGTCCCGAGCACGGGACGGGAGGGGGACAAGCGTGGCGCGCGGAGGGCAGGGGCTCGCTCGGGTGGCCGTGGTGGTGCGGGCCGGAGCGGGGCCGTCGTGGTGGCTGGGGTTGATCGCGGCGGGGGCCGGTGCGGTACCGCCGGGGCTGACCGGGCGGCGGATCGGCGTGCTCGCCGGGGCCGCCATGTTCCTCGTCGCCGCCGCAGCGGTGGCGTGGGCACGGCGCGGCCGGTATCTCGCGCCGGAGCGCGCCGCCGTGCGCGCCGGCAAGCACGACGTCCTCCAGGACCGTGCCGTGACCCTGCGCAACTGGCGCCGGGGGCACCGCTGGTGGCTGCTGCTCGCTTTCGCGCTCGCCCTGGGCTCGTCCCTCGCGCTGCCCGCGGCGGGCGGTCTGCTGCTCGCCGGAGTCGGCGCCGGCCTGCGCCTCAGGGCGGCCTGGCTCGGCCGCCGCGAACACGCCGCGGGCCGGCTCCACTGGGTCCCGGTGGACCGGCTGTCCGCGCGGGGCGGCGGGCCTGCGGGCAAGCGGGTGGACGCGTACCGGATCACCGGGCTCGGCGCGGGTGACGCGGCACCCGGGGGCGGCCGGCGGTAGGGCCCTTCTGACGGATCTCCGTGGGAGAAGGAGCGGCGTTCGGTGCGTGCTCCCGGCGTGCCGGGCGTCGCGACGCCGCGGAGATCCGCCAGAAGGGCCCAGGCCGCGCGCCCCCTCAGCCGGCGCTCAGGGTCCGCCTGGCCAGCTCGTACGCCGGGAGCATCTCCTCGTGCTCCTCGGTGTCGAGGCCGCCGAGATGGACGACGACGGGCCCCTCCGGGGTGACCGTCAGGAAGGCCCGCTCCTTCTTGGTCTCCTCCAGGGCCTCACTGGTGTAGAGGTACTCGACCTCGGCGCCGGAGACACCCGATTCCGAGCGGAACGCGCGGTACTCGGCCTCGCCGGTGTCGCCCTCGGCCGCCACGAACTTCTTGAGCAGGGCCTTCGCGTCACCGCCCTTCGCGCCGGCCTCGCCGGTCCACACGCGGAGGAAGCCGATGTTCCCGGCGGGCTTGGCGTCGATCTCGCACGCGGCGGTGAACGGGCCCTGGTGCAGCAGCCCTTCGGCCAGTTCGGCGGCGAGCTCGTCCTCCTCGGAACCGCTCCCGCCGCCGGGCGCCCCGGTCTCGACGGCCTCCGGCCGCCACTTCTCGGCGGTCTCGAAAGTGACCGGCAGTTCGCAGGCGGAACCGGCCGCCCCCACGCTGCCGCCGCTCCTGACGGTGTCCTTCGACGACCCCGACCCGGACCGCTCCTCCGCCGGCCCGCCCGCGCTCGCCGACGGTTTTCCGTCGCCGACCTCCGCCGGCTCCGCGCACCCCGTCAGCACGCCGGCCAGCAGCGCCAGCTGTGCCAGCACCGTCCCCCGTACCACTGTCCCCACCGTCGTCCTCTTCTCCTGGTCCCAGGGCGGACACGGTAGCGGAGCGGGAGGGGCGGTGTTCGCACGAGTGTGCGGGCGGGGGAGGTGGGGCCGGAGGCGCCGGGAACGCGCTCGGCGGCGCTCCCCGGGTGGGGTGCGCCGCCGGAGCCCTGGTGTCGGTCGGGTCAGACCTCCAGCTCCGCCTCGATCCGCTTCAACTGGTGCCTCGCCATGGCCAGGTTGGCCCGCTTGGCGTCGAGCACCAGATAGAGGAAGAGGCCGTTGCCGCCGCGGCCGGTGAGCAGGCGGATCAGGTGGTAGGCGTCGGACAGGGTGATCAGGATGTCCTCGATCTCGCCCTTGAGGCCGAGGTGTTCCATGGTGCGCAGCTTGGCTCGGACGACGTCGGTGTTCCCGGCGGCGGCGACGTTGAGGTCGAACCCCTTGCTGCCGCCGATCGTGCCCAGTGCCATGCCGCTGGTGTAGTCGACCAGGGCGGCGCCGGTCGCGCCCTCGATGGACGCGAGGGCCTCTTTCAACGTGGTCTCGGTGTTGGCCATGGTGTGCGGTGTCCTTTCAGCTTTCACTGGTGGTAGGTGCGTTGGGAGTGGTTCGGGGGGTGGTGCGCGTGGGGAGGGCACGGGGAGTGCGGCGGGGCATGGTCGACCTGACCGTGGCCTTGGCCGGTGCCGGGGAGGCGGCGGCCGTGGCCGTGCTCGTGGCCGTGCTCGTCGTCCTCGCCACCGCACGGGCCGGGTTCCTGGTGACCGGCCTGGTCTCGGTGGTCGCGGTGTCGTCCGGCCGGGGCCGGGCGTCCATCAGCTCGCCTATCCGGCCGCCGGCCCGGCGGCCCTCCAGGTGCAGCCGGCCCACGTTGACCCGGTCCCGGGCCAGCAGCGTCAGCACGGCGGAGGAGCCCGCCGCGTACGTGGCCACGTAACCGTCGTCGCCGCGCAGCAGCAGTTCGCGCAGCTCGCCCCGGCCGGCGGTGTCCGTCATCCGTACGGCGACGCCGAGCGCGGCGGCGGTGAGTGCCGCGAGGCCCTCCGGTTCGACGCCGGGGGTGTCGTGGGCGAGCACGAGCCCGTCCACGCTGGCCGCGAGCGCGCCGGTCAGCTGGGGTACACGGGCCCTCAACCGATGCAGTTCGTCGAGGACTTCGGCCTCCGCGGCCATGAGCAGTCTCCTCTCGGCGGGACGCTCCCGCTGCCGCTCAAAGGGCCTCCAGCGCATCCCTGAGCCTTTGCAGTAGAGCCACGTCGGGGTCTGTGGTGGTGAGGGGCCAAGGTGGGACGAGGGACGGGGCCGCGGCGGTGGCCGCGGATCCGGCGATCGCCGATCCGGCGGTCATGGGTCCGGCCGTCGCGGGTCCGGTGGCCGCGTGCCTGCCCGGAGCGGCCGGTGGGGTGAGGGCCGACGGTGGGGTGAGGCGGTCCGGACCGGGTGGCGTCGCGGTGTGGGCCGGGTGCGGGGCGGGGGAGTGCTCGGGGTGGGGGGCCCGGGAGTGGTGGTCCGGGCCTGCCGGTGCCGGTGGGGTTCCCACCGGGCTGGGCCGGGTCGCGGATATCAGCCCCGCGGCCGCCAGCCGCCGTACGTCCACCAGGGTGTGGAAGGCCGGACGGCCCAGGGTGAGGGAGATCTCGGCGGCCGTGCGCAGGCCGTTCACCTGGCCGAGCACGGCTCCCTGGCGGGCCGGGACCGGGGACACGCCCCGGTCGGCGGCCCTGGTCAGCGGCGCGTCGTCCGTCTCGGCGTCGGGCCAGATGCGGTGCAGCAGGTCGCGGCGGCGCCGGGCCTCGCGCGCCACGGCCGCCACCGGCACCGGACGGATCGGCCCCAGCCAGTGCGCGGCCCCGTAACGGAAGCTGGCCGGCGCGCTGCTCGGGCCGAGCACGAAGTACGCCGCGTCGAACAGCGCCCCCGCGTGGCACAGTTCGAGAGCGCCCCGCGCGACCCGGCCGCTGTCCACGAGGAACCGTCCGACCCGCAGCCCGGCCCCGGCCGTGTCGACCGCCTCCCGCCAGCCGTCGCGGTCCAGGACGCCCCCGGTGGCGAGCAGCACGTCGAGGCCCGGGGAGCGGGGGCTCTCGGCATGCACGACCTCCCCCTCGGACAGGTACAACGAGCCGCTCTCGCGCAGCAGGACGCCGGTGGCCCGCTCGGCGGCGAGCCGGCTCAGCATCGGGGAGACGGCCTGCCGGAAGTGTTCGCCGCGCACGGGCAGCGGGGGCGCCGGTGTGGTGATCACGCTCATGCCAGCACCAGCCGTCCCGCCATCTCGCCGAGCCGGATCCGGGCCAGCGCGAGGTTGCCGTCCGAACGGGTCAGCCACAGGTGCAGAAACACACTGCTGTCGAACGTCGTCCGCACGAACCGCAGCACGTGGTACGTGTCCCGGTTGCTGACGATCAGGTCCTCGACCGGCAGATCGGCGCCGGACCAGTCCGAGCCCTCCTCCGGTGCGAACGCCCGGTGCTCCGCCGCCAGCCGCGCCAGCTCCGCCGCCTCCGCCGCGGTCGTCTCGTGGTCACCGCCGGGTGCCTCCCCGACGGTGCCCAGGGCCAGCCCGCTGGTCCAGTCGACCACCGCGGCGCCCAGGGCACCGGGCAGCCTCATGGCCTCCACCAGACACTCGTCGATTCCGGGCACCGTGGCTCCCCTCCTGCCTGCGGTTCGGCTGAGTGACGCAGACGCTACGCAACGTGTGCGTGGGGAGTGAGTGATCTGGCATTTTCCAGCGGAACATGCGGAGAGCCGACTAAGGTAGGTCGACTTGCCTGCTTTTCGCCGCTGTTGGGTGCCGGGCGGTCCGCCGACGCGCTGAGGTGCGGCTATGCGGCCGGGCCGCATACCGGGCGCGGGCCGGGCGCCGGATGTCCCTCACTCTGGGGGGCGTGAGGGGCGTATGTCTGGTGCGCATCCCGGGGCCGGGCGCCCCGCGCCACCTCCGGGCGCTCCTCGGCGACCCGGGGCGCGGGCGACATCGGGCCATCGGTCGAGTCCGGCGGTGCGGGTCAGAGCCCCAGCAGCCCCGACCTCTCCGCTCCCCCCGCCTCGGCCACGATCTGCTCCACGGTCTGCGCCTGCCGCACCACCGCGAACCGCGTCCGGCCGTCCCCGGGGGCGTATCCGTAGATCCCGGGCCGGGGAAGGGAGTTGTAGGCGTAGTGGTGCGCGAAGTAGTACGCGCCGGTGTCCAGCGCGGCCGCGTAGTCGCCCGGCTCCAGCAGTGGCAGCGGCCGCCCCTCCGCCAGCAGGTCCCCCGCGAAACAGGCGGGGCCCGCCACGTCCTGCACCGCCACCGGCCCGTTCTTCACCCGGCCCTTCGCGTCGTACGCGGCGATCCGCAGCGGCCAGGACCCGGGCGCGTACACCGTCCGCGTTGCCACCTGCACCCCCGCGTGCGTGACCGCGATGGCCCGCCCGCCGGCGCTCTTGGTGTACTCGACGCGGGCGACGATCGACCCGTGCTTCGCCAGCAGCGACCTGCCGAACTCGGTCACCAGCCCGTACCGCCCGTCGAACAGCCCCGGCACCGCCTCCGCGAGCAGCCGCGCGTACTGCTCGTACGTCGGGGTGGCCGCCTCCGAGGCGAAGTTCACCGGCAGTCCGCCGCCGATGTCGATCGTGTCGATCTGCCGCCGCCCGATCCGCCGGTTGATCTCCTCGGCCAGCTCGTACGTCTCGGTGATCCCCCGGGTCATCAGCGACAGCGGCATCCCCTGGGACCCGCTGTGCGCGTGCAGCCGGCTCAGCCAGGGGCGGTCCAGATACGCCTGGACGACCCACTCCCGGGCTCCCTCGTCCCGGAGGGCCACGCCGAACTTGGAGGTCGCCGTCGCCGTCGACAGCGCGCCGATCGCGCCGGAGCCGACCTGCGGGTTCACCCGGATGCCGACGGGGGAGCGGGTGGTGGCCGACCGGACGAGCGCGTCGATCCGGTCCAGCTCCTGCGGGTTGTCCGCGTTGACCGCGATGCCCAGCGCCAGCGCCTCCCGCAGCTCGGCCGGGGTCTTGGCGGGCGAGTCCAGCACGGTCCGCCGCGGCGACACCCCGGCCGCCCGCGCGAGGGCCAGCTCCCCGGCGCTGGCGACCTCGGCGCCGATCCCCGCCTCGCGCAGCAGCCGCAGCACGGGCACCAGCGGTGTCGCCTTCACCGCGAAGGCGTGCAGCACGGGCGTCCCCGGCGCCGTCACCGCGTCGAACGCCCTCCGCAGCGCTCCCGCCGAGGCCCGGATCCCGTTGACGTCGAGGAGGGCGACGACCGGGGTGCCGGGGGACAGCAGCCCCTGCTCCACCGCCGCCCGCACGGCCTCGTCCCGCCGCGCGGCGCGCTCGTCGTCGGTGTCGTACAGCCGCAGTGTCGGCTCGCCGTCCCCGGCCGCCTCCGCGTGCCGGGCGGTGGGCCCGTCCCCGCCGGTCCCGTTCGTCGTGTCTCCCATCCCGTCCCCCGCTGTCGTGTCGTCGTCCGAGCCCATGGATCCAGTGTGTCCAGCCAAACACCCGCGGCGCGCCGCCGCTGGCCCTACCGATGTATTGACTAGTTCTATTCAGCAAGTCAGGATGTGAATAGTTGCTGTATAGAGCTGGAGGCAGACCGTGTCAGGACCCCGCCCCGTTCGAGCGCCGCGCGGTACGGAACTCAGCACCCTGGGCTGGCAGCAGGAAGCCGCCCTGCGCATGCTGCAGAACAACCTCGACCCCGAGGTCGCCGAGCACCCCGACAAGCTCGTCGTCTACGGCGGCACGGGCAAGGCCGCCCGGGACTGGCGCTCCTTCGACGCCATGGTCCGCACCCTGCAGACCCTCAAGCAGGACGAGACCATGCTGGTCCAGTCGGGCCGCCCCGTCGGTGTCATGCAGACCCACGAGTGGGCGCCCCGTGTCCTCATCGCCAACTCCAACCTCGTCGGCGACTGGGCCAACTGGGAGGAGTTCCGCCGGCTGGAACAGCTCGGGCTGACCATGTACGGCCAGATGACCGCCGGTTCCTGGATCTACATCGGCACCCAGGGCATCCTCCAGGGCACCTACGAGACCTTCGCCGCCGTCGCCGCCAAGAAGTTCGGCGGCACCCTCGCCGGGACCATCACCCTCACCGCCGGTCTCGGCGGCATGGGCGGCGCCCAGCCCCTCGCGGTGACCATGAACGACGGCGTCGCGATCTGCATCGACTGCGACCCCCGCGCCATCGACCGCCGCATCGAGCACCGCTACCTCGACGTCAGGGCCGACTCGCTCGACCACGCCCTCCAGCTGGCCGTCGAGGCCCGTGACGCCCGCCGCCCGCTCTCGATCGGCGTCCTCGGCAACGCGGCCGACCTCCTCCCCCGGCTCCTCGCGTCGGGCGCCCCCGTCGACATCGTCACCGACCAGACCTCCGCCCACGACCCGCTGGCCTACCTGCCCGTGGGCGTCGACTTCGACGACATGGCGTCCTACGCGGCCAAGGACCCGGCCGGCTTCACCACCCGCGCCCGCGAGTCCATGGCCCGGCACGTCGAGGCGATGGTCGGCTTCCAGGACGCCGGCGCCGAGGTCTTCGACTACGGCAACTCCATCCGCGGCGAGGCCCAGCTCGCCGGCTACGACCGGGCGTTCGCCTTCCCCGGCTTCGTCCCCGCCTACATCCGGCCCCTGTTCTGCGAGGGCAAGGGCCCCTTCCGCTGGGCCGCGCTCTCCGGCGACCCCGCCGACATCGCCAAGACCGACAAGGCGATCCTCGACCTCTTCCCGGAGAACGAGTCCCTGCACCGCTGGATCAAGATGGCCGGCGAACGCGTCCACTTCCAGGGCCTCCCCGCCCGTATCTGCTGGCTCGGCTACGGCGAGCGGGACAAGGCCGGTGAGCGGTTCAACGACATGGTGGCGAGCGGGGAACTGGCGGCACCGCTGGCGATCGGCCGCGACCACCTGGACTGCGGCTCCGTCGCCTCCCCCTACCGCGAGACCGAGGCCATGCTCGACGGCTCCGACGCCATCGCCGACTGGCCGCTGCTGAACGCGATGGTGAACGTGGCCTCGGGGGCGTCCTGGGTCTCCCTGCACCATGGCGGCGGCGTGGGCATGGGCCGCTCCATCCACGCCGGCCAGGTCACGGTCGCCGACGGCACGAAGCTGGGCGGCGAGAAGATCCGCCGCGTGCTGACCAACGACCCCGGCATGGGCGTCATCCGGCACGTCGACGCGGGCTACGACATCGCCGAGTCCGTCGCCGACGACCGGGGCGTACGGGTGCCGATGCGCGAGGGTGAGGACGCGTGACCCAGCGCGCAGGGGAGCGTGAAGAGGGGCGCGACGGCAGCGCGGAGGCGGGAGCGCACGAACGTGCCCCCCGCCCCGTCACCGGCGGTGCCTCCTTCCACGAGATGTGGCGCGACCTGCTGCCCCTCGGCCGGCACCCCGGCTCCGGCGGCTACCGCCGGTTCGCCTGGACCGCCGCCGACGCCGACTGCCGGGCCTGGTTCGAGGAGCAGGCCCGGGACCGGGGCCTGCACCACGAGGTGGACCGGAACGGCAACCAGTGGGCCTGGCTCGGCGACCCCACCGCCGGGGACGCCGTGGTCACCGGGTCGCACCTCGACTCGGTGCCCGACGGCGGGGCCTTCGACGGCCCCCTCGGCGTGGTCTCCTCCTTCGCCGCGCTCGACGAACTCCGCGCCCGGGGAGCGCGGTTCGACAAGCCGCTCGCCATCGTCAACTTCGGTGACGAGGAGGGCGCCCGCTTCGGCCTGGCCTGCGTGGGCTCCCGGCTGGCCACCGGACAGCTGACCGCCGAGCAGGCGGGACGGCTCACCGACGGCGACGGCGTCACCCTCCCCCGGGCGATGGAGGCCGCCGGATACGACCCGGAGGGCATCGGCGCCGATCCCGAACGCCTCGCACGCATCGGTGCCTTCGTCGAACTGCACGTCGAGCAGGGGCGGGCCCTGGACCTGTCCGGGGACGCCGTCGGGATCGCCAGCGCGATCTGGCCGCACGGGCGCTGGCGGTTCGACTTCCGCGGCGAGGCGAACCACGCCGGGACCACGCGCCTCGTCGACCGCCGGGACCCCATGCTGTCGTACGCGGAGACCGTCCTCGCGGCCCGCCGCGAGGCCCGGCTGGCCGGAGCCGTCGCCACCTTCGGCAAGATCTCCGTCGAGCCGAACGGGGTCAACGCCATCCCCTCCCTGGTCCGCGGCTGGCTCGACTCCCGCGCCGAGGACCAGGCGACGCTCGACACGGTCGTCGGCGCGATCGAGGAGGCGGCCCGCGACTACGCCCGGGAGCACGGGATCGAACTGGACGTCGTCCGGGAGTCCTTCACCCCCGTCGTCGAGTTCGAGCACGCCCTGCGTGACGAGATCGCCCGCATCCTGGGCCGGGACACGGCAGGCCTGAAGGTGCCGGTCCTCGGAACCGGTGCCGGACACGACGCCGGGATCCTCTCCGGGACCGTCCCGACCGCCATGCTGTTCGTGCGCAACCCGACAGGTGTCTCGCACTCCCCGGCCGAACACGCCGCCGAGGACGACTGCCTGGCCGGGGTGACCGCGCTCGCCGACGTACTGGAAGGGCTGGCCCGCAGGTGACGGAGACGACCTACTGGCTCGAACACGCCTGGCTCGGCACGCACGTCGAGCCGGGCGTGACCCTCACGGTGACCACCGGCGGCACCGGCGGCACCGGCGGCCGCATCACCGCGGTGCGCACCGGCACGCCCGCCCCGCCGCCGGGCGCGGTCGTTCTGCGCGGGCTCACCCTGCCGGGCCTCGCCAACGCCCACAGCCATGCCTTCCACCGGGCCCTGCGCGGCACCGTGCAGGTCGGCTCGGGCACCTTCTGGACCTGGCGCGAGGTCATGTACCGGGTCGCGGACCGGCTGACCCCGGACACCTATCACGCCCTCGCGCGGGCCGTGTACGCGGAGATGGCGCTGGCCGGGATCACGGCGGTGGGCGAGTTCCACTACGTGCACCACGCTCCCGGCGGCACCCCGTACGCCGACCCGAACGCCATGGGTGAGGCGCTGATCGAGGCCGCGGCCGAGGCGGGCATCCGGATCACCCTCCTCGACACGGCCTACCTCTCCGCCGGTTTCGGCAAGGCACCCGACCAGCACCAGCTCCGCTTCTCCGACGGCACGGCGGAGGACTGGGCGGAACGCTGTTCTGTTCTCAAGGACCGGGATCACGCGCGGATCGGTGCGGCCGTGCACTCCGTACGGGCCGTGCCGGCCGGGCAGCTGGCGACCGTGGCGCGCTGGGCCGAGGAGCGGCGGGCCCCGCTGCACGTGCACCTGTCGGAGCAGACGGCGGAGAACGACGCCTGCCACGCGGCGCACGGCCGCACCCCCGCCCAGCTCCTCGCCGACCACGGTGTGCTGGGCCCCCGCACGACGGGCGTCCACAACACCCACCTCACCGACGAGGACATCGCCCTCATCGGCGGCAGCGGCACCGGCACCTGCATGTGCCCCACGACCGAACGGGACCTCGCGGACGGCATCGGCCCGGCCGTCGCCCTGCAACGGGCGGGCTCCCCGCTCTCCCTCGGCTCCGACAGCCACGCCGTCATCGACCTGCTCGAAGAGGCGCGCGCGATGGAGCTGAACGAGCGTCTGCGCACCCGTACGCGCGGTCACTGGACGGCGGCGGCCCTTCTGCGGGCGGCCTCGGCCGACGGCCACGCGGCGATCGGCTGGGACGACGCCGGCACCCTGGAGACGGGCGCGCTCGCCGACTTCACGACGATCGCGCTCGACTCGGTCAGGACAGCGGGGCCGCTGCCACGGCTCGGCGCGGAGACGGCGGTATTCGCCGCGTCGGCAGCGGACGTGTCGCACACGGTGGTGGGAGGTCGGCACGTCGTACGGGACGGGGCGCACACGCGCGTACCGGATGTGCCGAGAGCCCTCGCGGACGCCGTCGCAGCGCTGCGCGGATGACCCGGGCCGGCCCGCCCCCGGGCCGGCCCCCCGACCTCGATCCCGACCCCGAACCGACCGCCGACCAGGCAACCAAGGACGCCATGAGCAGCCCGACGACCGACAGCCCCGCCCACTCGGCGAGCACCGCCAGCACGCTCATCACCAACATCGCCGCCCTGGTCACCAACGACCCCTCTCTCGGCGACGGTTCCCCTCTCGGACTGATCCAGGACGCGGCCGTCGTCATCGACGGCGACCGCATCGCGTGGACCGGTGATCAGAGCAAAGCACCCGCCACTGACAATCGGGTCGACGCCGGTGGACGGGCGGTGATCCCGGGCTTCGTGGACTCCCACTCCCACCTCGTCTTCGCGGGTGACCGGACCGCCGAGTTCAACGCCCGCATGTCCGGCCGGGCCTACAGCGCGGGTGGCATCCGCACGACCGTCGCCGCCACCCGCGCCGCCACCGACGAGGAACTGGAGGCCAACCTCACCCGTTACCTCCGCGAGGCCCTCCGCCAGGGCACGACCACCTTCGAGACCAAGTCGGGCTACGGCCTGACCGTCCACGACGAGGCGCGGGCGCTGCGCATCGCCGCCCGGCACACGGACGAGGTGACGTACCTCGGCGCCCACATCGTCTCCCCCGACCACGCCGAGGACCCCGCCGCCTACGTCGCGCTCGTCACCGGCGAGATGCTCGACGCCTGTGCCCCGCACGCCCGTTGGATCGACGTCTTCTGCGAGAAGGGCGCCTTCGACGGCGACCAGGCCCGCGCGATCCTCACGGCGGGCCGGGCCAGGGGCCTGCACCCGCGCATCCATGCCAACCAGCTCTCCTACGGCCCCGGGGTCCAGCTCGCCGTCGAACTGGACGCGGCGAGCGCGGACCACTGCACCCACCTCACCGACGCCGACGTGGACGCCCTCGCGAGCGGCAGCACGGTCGCCACGCTCCTGCCCGGCGCCGAGTTCTCCACCCGCGCCGAGTGGCCCGACGCCCGCCGCCTCCTCGACGCGGGTGTCACCGTCGCCCTCTCCACGGACTGCAACCCGGGGTCGTCGTTCACCTCGTCCGTCCCTTTCTGCGTCGCGCTCGCCGTACGGGACATGGGGATGACACCGGACGAGGCGGTCTGGGCGGCCACGGCGGGCGGCGCGCGGGCGCTCCGCCGCGACGACGTCGGCCGGCTCACGCCGGGCGCGTACGCCGATCTCGCTCTGCTGGACGCGCCCAGCCATGTCCATCTCGCCTACCGGCCGGGAGTGCCCCTGGTCACGGGCGTGTGGCGCAGGGGCGTACGCGTCGTCTGACCGGCCCCGGCCCGCAGACGGTTCGGACCGGTCCCAGGAAGGGGCCGGTCCGGACCTGTCTCAGGAAGAAACCGGCCCGGCCCCCGCCTTCCACCGCTGCCCCTCGCGCCCCGACGCCACGGCGAAGCCGACGGAACCGAGCGCGTCCGGCGTCACGGCGAACCGCCCCGCGACCGCCGGGCGGATCGCCCCCCGGGAGTCCACCTCGAACCTGAGGTTGTCGCCGTTCTCCCCGTCGAGCGAGTCGCACTCCCAGACGCCCACCCCGTCGTCGACCGCCCCACGGCTGTCCAGGCACAGGTCGGGATCAGCGAACGACTGGAGGACGGCACGCCCGGAATCGAGCCGCCAGCGCTGGGTGGCGCGCGAGGAGCAGGTGGCCGTGACGACGTCGGTGCCCTTCGCCAACGGGCCCCGGATGTCCAGGCACAACCCCGAGGCGACGTTCACGACCTGCGTGTAGGCACCGCTCAGCGGCCCTCCGGACGGCGGCGACGGCGTCGGTGAACCCGTGTCGGACGGCCTCGGGCTGGGGCTGCGCGTCGGCTTCTCCTTCCGCGGGGGCTTCGAGGGGCTCGCGGTCTCCGAGGGGGTCGGGGACGGCGTCGGGCTCGGCGGGGCGGTGGGGGTCACCGACTCCGACGGCGGCACCGCGGGCGTACCACCGGAACCGGCCGCGTCGTCGGACGACGAGCCGACCGGTCCCGAGAACACCAGGAACGCCAGCAGCGGCGCCAGCGCCACCCCGAGGGCCACCGAGGTCAGCGCGATCCGGCGGGACCGCGACCACTTGGCCCGCGGCACCCCGTCCGGCGCCTCGGCCCCGAGCGGGGCCAGGGGCTCCGTGGGCGGTCCCGCCGCCCAGGCCCCGGCGGCCGTCGCCGCCCCGGCCCGAGGCTCGGCTCCCATCCCGCCGACGGAACGGTCCCCGTCGCCGGAGCCGAACCCGGAGGTGAAGTCGGAGCCGAAATCGGAGCCGAAAGCGGAGCCGAAATCGGAGTCACCGGAGGGGAATCCGGAAGCCGAAGCGGAATAGGCGCCGGACCCCTGCCCCGAGCCGGAGCCGGAGCCGGAGGCAGCGGCAGAGGCAGGGCCGGGCCCAGAGCGAGTGCCGGAGCCGCTGCCTCTGCCAGACCCGGAGCCCGACGCCGTGCCCGTACCCGAGTCCGACGCCCCCGCCGGACCGGCCCCGGGAGCTGCGCTCCTGCCGGGGGCTCCGCCGCCCAGGCCCGACTCCGTCCACGCCTCCGCCGCCGCGGCGGTCGCGGCGGCGGCCTCGGCCCACCCGCCCCCTCTGGCGCCCGCCCCGGGCGTCCGGGCCGCCTCGTCCCGCCCCTGGGCCTCCGGGTCCGTGAAGTCCTCCGCGCCCGCGCCCCGGGCGCCGCGGGAGCCGCGCGTGTACGCCGTACCGCCCCAGGGCAGCAGCCCCTCCGCCAGGGTCGCGCGCGGGCTGTCGCGCAGGGCGCACAGCTCCTCGTAGGCGCCGGCGCAATAGGGGCAGTACGCCATGTGGGCGTGCAGATCGGTGCTGTGGCGAGGGGAGTCCGGTCGTACGGACTCCTCGATCAGCCGGCGGAAGTCCTGGCAACGCGGGTCGTCCGAGGCGGCGAGACGCACGCGGAGGCATGCCTGGCGCAGGGGCTGGAGCGCGGACTCCCGCCTGTACGCGACGTCGTCGGGGGTGAGGCCGAGCAGCACGGCCGTGCGCTCGTCCGGCTCCTGCTCCACGGCGCCGTACCAGATGAGTCCCTGGGGCCGGGGCGGCAGGAGCTGGAACGCCGCGAGCAGGGGCGGGACGGGGCCCTCGGGGCCCGCCGCGGCCAGCACCGGGCGCAGGGCGGGTGCGAGACCGGTCGCGTGTTCGTCGGTGGTCCAGGTGGCGGCCACGCGGACGGTCAGCAGGAGCAGTTGGTGGCGCCAGGGCACGGCCGCCTCGGTGCCGCGCGCCGTCTCCCGGGTGGCGGTCGTGAACGCCTGTGTCGCCAGCTCCAGGGCCGAGGACTCGCTCGCGGCACACAGCCGGGCGTAGGCGAGAACCGACGGGTGGTGGCGCTCACGCAGTTCGCGCAGGGCCGTGTACGCGATCGGCGAGTCGGCGCGCAACAGCGCGGTGAGCCGCGCGTCCGACGCGTTCGCGTGCCGGTGCTCGGACCCGTCGTCGGGGCGTGCGCCCGGCGTACCGGTGTCCTGCCGTTTCTCGTGGCCGTCGTCGTCGCCGGAGCGCTCGTCCCGAGCCCGAGTCATCCTCGTGCCTCCTCGCACCCCCGTGACCGCCAGTCGGCTTCTGGAACACCGAACACTCTGGCGCGTGACCATAGTGACGGAAGGTGAACCGGAGGGAAGGGGTTTCTTGCGGTAAGGGGGGTGAGAGATCGGCAGGCCGGAAACGGTTCGGCCGGGTACGCGAGGAGTGTCGCAACTCCTGCCGCACCCGGCCGCCTTCTCTCACGGTCACGGTGACCGCTGTCACTCCTCCAGAGTCAGTCCCTTGCGCAGCCGCACCAGCGTGCGGGACAGCAGCCGGGAGACGTGCATCTGGGAGATCCCCAGTTCGTCCCCGATCTCGGACTGCGTCATGTTGGCCACGAACCGCAGGGAGAGGATCTGCCGGTCGCGCGGCGGCAGTCCGGCGATCAGCGGCTTCAGGGACTCGACGTACTCGATGCCTTCGAGCCCGTGGTCCTCGTAGCCGATCCGGTCGGCCAGCGCGCCCTCGGAGTCGTCCTCCTCCGGCTGGGCGTCCAGGGACGAGGCGGTGTAGGCGTTCGAGGCCGCCATGCCCTCGACGACCTCGTCGTTGGTCAGCCCCAGGCGCTCCGCCAGCTCGCCCACCGTGGGGGCGCGGTCGAGCTTCTGGGCCAGTTCGTCACCGGCCTTGGCCAGGTCGAGCCGGAGTTCCTGAAGCCTGCGCGGTACGCGTACGGACCAGCTGGTGTCGCGGAAGAAACGCTTGATCTCACCGACGATGGTGGGCATCGCGAACGTGGGGAACTCGACGCCCCGGCTCAGTTCGAAGCGGTCGATCGCCTTGATCAGGCCGATCGTGCCGACCTGGATGATGTCCTCCATGGGCTCGCTGCGCGAGCGGAACCGGGAGGCGGCGAACTTGACCAGCGCCAGGTTGAGTTCGACCAGCGTGTTGCGGACGTACGAGTATTCGTACGTGCCTTCCTCGAGGGACTCCAGCCGCTCGAAGAGGGTCTTGGACAACGCCCGGGCGTCCACCGGTCCCACCTCGTCGTACGGGGGGATCTCCGGCAGGTCGGCGAGTCCGTCGCCCGGATCGTGGGCGAGGTCGTCCTGCGTCTCTTCCGGGGCGGATGCCGACGTCGCCCTCTGGGTATGCGATGCGTCGAGCCGGGGTGACATGATGTCCTCCATCGTTCTCGGCATATGGCCGCCGATGCCTGTACGTGCACTGCGGTGTGCGGCGCCTCCAAAGCCGGCCGTGTCGTTTGGTGCAGTACTAGCCCTACCCGCTTTCCGGACGTCGTCGCAAGTGCGTCCTGCACTGAAATGTCCCTTTTCGGGGGATTGTTCGGGTGTCGGAGAGTGTGGAGAAGGCGTAGTGTTCGAGGGCGAGTCAGCAGTCACGACGGTCGGGAGAGAGACGGCATGGACCGTGGGACGGTCGGCAGCGCACAGTCGGGCCGGCTACGGGTCGAGGTGCGGGAAGAGGGCTCCAGCGCCGTGGTGACGCCGGCGGGTGAGCTGGATCACCACACCGCCGATCTGTTGCGCGAGCCACTCGAGAGCTGCCTGGAAAAGGGCTTCACGCGTCTGGTGGTGGACTGCTCGCTGCTGGAGTTCTGTGACTCCACCGGGCTGAACGTCCTGCTGGGCGTGCGGCTCAAGGCGGAGTCGGCGGGCGGCGGAGTCCACCTGGCGGGCATGCTCCCGGCGGTGGCGCGGGTCTTCGAGATCACCGGGGCGGACGCGGTGTTCACCGTCCACGACACCCTCGACGCGGCCCTGGGGGACTAGGCCCGCGTCCGTCGTCCGCGGCCCTCGCCCGAGGGCGCCGTCGGTCCGGCCGCCACGTCCGTCGGGCCTGCCGCCCGGCCCGCGAAAGGGCCCCGGCATCCCGTCCCGACCGGCTGATTGTTCGCGTCACAGCTTCTGTGCCGAAAACATGGGTGTTCTGACGGTTCGCTCGGGCAGGAGAGATGCTGAACGTCCCGGCGAGCGGGCCGGCCGCCGGCAGGGCCCGGTGGCGGGGCGTGGACGGGCGACGGGGCGTACGGCGCGGGTCCGCGGGCGGCTCCGCGGCTGCTCGACGGCGGTGCGACGGCGGCCCGACGACGGCTCGGCGGCGACTCGGAAGTTCGGCGAATGTGACGGGGAGTACGGATGGCGCAATGGGTGACATCGGAAGACAGCATGTGCCGCGGGCCGGCGTCCCGCATCCTTGATGAGTCCTGAATCGTGTACTGGTGAATCGGTGAGGTGAAGCGCTGATGAGCACCACCCGGCCCTTCTCGCCGGGCGACCGCGGCCCGGAACCGGGTGCCGGCGGCGCTTCCGGAGCGCCCGGGGGAGACCCGCCCGTGGTCCCCGCCACGGGGCGTCGGTCCCGTCGGCTCAGCTTCGAGGGCGAGAGCGGCGTCGTGCCGCTCGCCCGCGACTTCACCCGCCAGGCGCTGTACGAGTGGGGCTGGCTGCCGGCCGCGACCGCGGACCAGCGGGCGGCGGCCGAGGACGTCCTGCTGGTGGTCTCCGAGCTGGTCACCAACGCGTGCCTGCACGCCGAGGGCCCCGCCGAGCTGCGGATCGGGTCCGACAACAAGGTGCTGCGCATCGAGGTCTCCGACCGGGGGACGGGGGATCCGGCTCCCCGGACCCCGCACCGGGCGGGCCGCCCGGGCGGGCACGGCATGTTCATCGTGCAGCGGCTGTGTCTGGACTGGGGGGTCGTACGGGAGCCCGGCGCGTCCGGGAAGACGGTGTGGGCGGAGCTGGGGGCGCCGGCCTGACCGGGGCGGGCCGCCTCCGGCGGGTCGCCGCGGGCCGATGGTGCGGCGATGCGGGCCGATGGTGCGGCGATGCGGGCCGATGGTGCGGCGATGCGGGCCGATGGTGCGGCGATGCGGGCCGGGCCTGCTGCGGTGGGGCCGAGCCCGTGGTCGCGGAGCGCGAGGCGGCCGGCGTGGGCCGTTGACCGTGGGTCCAGCCCGTGGTCGCGGAGCGCGAGGCGGCCGGCGCGGACCGTTGACCGTGGGTCCAGCGTGTAGCCATGGAGAGCCGGGCGCCGGTGTGGACGTCGAGCCGCGCCGTGCCCACTACGCCCCTGCCGCCCCCCTTTGCGCCCCGGGCAGTCGCCCCGGGGCATCGACACGCATCCGACACCTGCGTGTGTCTTCCTTCTACACGGGCCCCGGCGTACCTTGAGCCGCCGATCTGATGTTCCGTCAGAAATGTGGGGTGCCGAGGTGTCGTACCGGACGTACCAGAAACGAACCGCCGCGCTCGCGACCCTCGCGGCCCTGGCCGGATCGGCGGTGCTGATGGCCGCCCCGGTGGCCCATGCCGAGGTCGTGGACGTCGAGTACAACTGCAAGACGCCGATCGGGGACAAGTCCGCGGTGTCGCCGATCGACATCAAGGGTGTCGAGAGCGGCGACGGCTACAAGATCACGATGTCCTGGCAGAAGGGCGTGTCGTCCAGCCCGGTGGAGCTGGGCAAGGGCGCGATGACGCCGAGCGCCACGATCGAGCTGGGCGGGGCCGACAGCGGGACGCTCACGGTGACCGGGCCGGCGAACCAAGAGGCGATCCCGCCCAACACGCCGATCAAGATCAATGACCTGAGCGGTACGTACACCCCGAAGAAGACCGGCAAGGTCGAGTTCACCGCGGGTGTCCTCACCATCAAGGCCCTCGGCACGGTGACCACCTGCACACCGGGGAACGATCCCGGCCCCTCGCTCACCCTCGACGTCAAGGCCGCCGGCGGGGGCGGTACGGGCGGCGGATCCGCCACGGGCGGCTCGGGCGCCACGGGTGGCACCGGCGGCTCGGGCGGCGAGCTTCCGCGGACCGGGCCCCTGGACTCGGCGGTCGCGCTCGGCACGCTCGGCGGGACGGTCCTGCTCGCGGGCGCGGCGGGAGCCCTGTGGGTGACCCGCAGGAACCAGGCGGTACGTCGCTGACGGGAGCCGGAACGTGAGCAGAAGGCGGCCGGGCCCGGCGGCACACCCGACACGGCACCCCACCCCGCGCGCCCCGGCGCTCACCGGGGCGCTCACCGTGTGGCTCGTCCTGGCCCTCCTGGCGGCGCCCCTCGGCGGCGGGAGCGCGCTGGCCGCGGACAGGCCGACCGTGAAGCTGTCCAAGGCGCAGGCCGGAACCGGCGGTTCGGTCACCGTGACCGGTGACGGATGGCGGCCGAAGGCGATCCTGATGATGCTCATCTGCGGCCGGGCAACGCCCTCGCGGGGGGTGCCCGGCGGCACCGACTCCTGCGCCAACGCCGACGGGCGGGCCGTCACCGCCGATGGCAAGGGCGGCTTCCGACGGGAGTTGCCGGTGTCCGAGCCCCCGGTGCCCTGTCCCTGCGTCGTGCACGTCTCCACCATCACGGGCCCGAAGGCGGCGGCCGACGCGGCCTTCCAGGTCGCCGGGCACTCGGTCGAACCGTTGCCGAGGGAGGCCGGCGGCGGCCGGCTCTCGCTGCTGACGGACGCTCGCCTGACGGGCTCCGACGGGCTGCTGACCTGGTTCGGCGCACCCCCCGCCCGCGAACTCGTCCTCACCGTCGGCAACGTCGGCACCTCACCGGTCAGGAACCCCGTCTTCCAGGTCGGCACCTCCCACGGCGTGTTCGCCCCGCGCCGGGAGGAACAGCGCTGGCGCGGAACGATCCGGCCCGGCGGCAGGGCACGGATCACGCTGCCCGTGGACCTCGCGGCCGGGGCCCACGGCGACTACACCGTCTCCCTCACGTACGGCGGGAAGGTCCTCGCCGAACGGCCGTGGACCGTGGGCCGTCCCTGGGGCGTCACCCTCTTCTGGCTGATGCTCTGCCTCGTCGTCCCGGCGGTGCTGTTCCGGACGGGCATGGCCGTGGTGGACCGTGCGCGCCCGGCGCGCACGGCGCCTGAGGGGAGGGGACGCGGGCGGCGCCTGCCGGCGTGGGTGCCCCGGCCGGGCCCCTCGAACGCGGCCCACGCACACCCCCGTACGCCGCCCGCCGTCCGTACGGTCCCGGACCCGGGCCTGCCGTGGTTCACCCCCGACACCCGCCGCGACACCACCGTCCCCGAACCGCCCGCCTGAGGCGGAGGGGCGTACGCGCGTGACGCCGGGAGCGCGGCACGGGAAGCGGAACGGTAAGGGCCGCCGCACCCGGAGGTACGGCGGCCCTGCCCGTGATCGGCCGGAGCCGGAGGTCAGTTGACGTCGCCCGTGAGGGCCCTGACCTTCTTGCGGTACATGTGGATCGCGAAGCCGGCGAGGACCGCGAGGGTGGCCTCCACGGCGACCATGCCCGTGCCGCTGAGGTCGAAGCCGCCGACGGCCGGGTTGGAGAGCAGACCGGTGATCGAGTCGCCCGCGGTGACCGCGAGGAACCACACGCCCATCATCTGGCTGGCGTACTTGGCCGGAGCCATCTTCGTCGTCACCGACAGGCCGACCGGGGACAGGCACAGCTCGCCCACGGTCTGGATGAAGTAGATGCCCACCAGCCACATCGGGCTGGCCAGGGTGCCGTTCGCCGCCATGCCCAGCGGGATCAGGAAGAAGAAGAACGAGACACCGATGAGCACCAGGGCCATCGCGAACTTCACGGCCGTGCTGGGCTCCCGGCCCTGACGGTTGAGCCACAGCCAGAGCCAGGCGAACACCGGGGCCAGCGCCATGATGAACAGCGGGTTCAGCGACTGGTACCAGGAGGTCGGGAACTCGAAGCCGAGCAGCGAGCCGGCCACCTTCTGGTCGTTCGAGCCGAAGGCCTGGACCGTCGAGGCGCCCTGGTCGTAGATCATCCAGAACACGGCGGCGGCGACGAAGAACCAGATGTAGCCGGTCATCCTGGACTGCTCGGCGGTGGTCAGCTCCTTGTCCCGCTTGATGCGCAGCAGCACACCAGCCGGGACGACGAGACCGATGACGGTCAGCGGGATCATCGCCCAGTTCAGGGTGAAGTGGCCGCTGAGACCCACGGCACCGTAGAAGACGGCCGCGACGGCCAGCCAGAGCAGGCCCTCGCGCAGCCAGGCGGCGCGCTCCTCGGCCGCCAGCGGCTTGGGGACGATGTCGCTGGTCGGGCTCAGGGTCCGGCTGCCGGCGAGGAAGACGGCGAGACCGATGGCCATGCCGACCGCCGCCAGACCGAAGCCGAGGTGCCAGTTGACCTCCTGGCCGACGGTGCCGATGGCCAGCGGGGCGAAGAAGGCGCCCGCGTTGATGCCCATGTAGAAGATCGTGAAGCCGCCGTCGCGCCGCGGGTCGCCGGGGCCGTCGTAGAGGTGGCCCACCATCGTGGAGATGTTGGCCTTCAGCAGACCGGAACCGGCCGCGACCAGTGCCAGGCCGGCGAAGAACGGCGCCTGACCGCCCGGCAGGGCGAGCACCAGGTGCCCGGCCATGATGGTGACGGCGGCGATCGCCACCGTCCTGCGGGGGCCCCAGACACGGTCGCCGAGCCAGCCGCCGGGCATCGCGAGCAGGTACACCATCGCCGAGTAGACGGCGACGATCGTGGTGGTGGTGGCCAGGTCCATGGCCAGGCCGCCGCCCATGCTCCCCTTGCCGGCGTCGGGGCCGCCGGAGAGCAGGTAGACGGTGAGGAGGGCCTTCATGCCGTAGTAGGAGAACCGCTCCCACATCTCGGTCATGAAGAGAGTGGCCAGTCCGCGGGGGTGGCCGAAGAAGGTGGCCTCGGTGCCGGGGGTTCCCCGGCCGGCCGGGTCCTTCGTCAGGCTGGACGCCATGGTCGTTCCTTGCAGATCGGGACGGCGCACGTGGGGGCGCGCGCCCGGTGGTGGGGCGGCCGGCACCGGACGGCCGGAACGTCCGCCCCGCCACACGGGGGTCCGCCCCGGGTCACGGGACGGCGGACGGCGACCACCGGGATCCACGCCCCTCTACGCGCGTTGACGCAGCGTTGCGTCCCGCGTGTCCGGGGCCCGGCCACAGGTCATTGCGTACCTGTCCTTACGCACAGGAAAGAGACCTTCCGCGCGGATATGCCGCTGAAGGTCCCCTCGTGTCGCTACAGGCGTTCCGTCACCATACGTCAGAAGGACGCGCGAAAAGGAAGCGCTTGAGAGGCGGATCACAGGTAAGAACGCAACCGTGGGCGTGCATTCGAAGGTCCCGGTCGAGTTCGGGATGGATGGACGCAGGTGGTGGACCGGGCGTGGGGGGTGCCGGAGTGCCGTGTCCACGAGACCCGCGCGCGATCCGCACCGCTTCGCGCCGCCTTCTTCACCTGGCATCACACACCGGTGTGGATCTTCACGGGTGGCGGGACGAATCGCCCGCCGCAGTGGATCATGCGCGGGGAAGGTGAGAGAACCCTCGGACAAGGTGTGAATCCCGCTTGCCGATCACCCTCCACCTGCGGTTCTCGTCGGACTACCATCACCCCATGACCCGTGTACTGCTCGCCGAGGACGACGCGTCCATCTCGGAGCCGTTGGCTCGCGCACTGCGCCGGGAAGGGTACGAGGTGGAGGTCCGCGAGGACGGTCCCACCGCGCTGGACGCCGGCATGCAAGGTGGCATCGACCTGGTCGTCCTGGATCTGGGGCTGCCCGGCATGGACGGCCTGGAGGTGGCCCGCAGGCTGCGCGCCGAGGGGCACACCGTGCCGATCCTCATCCTGACCGCGCGTGCCGACGAGGTGGACACCGTCGTGGGCCTCGACGCGGGCGCCGACGACTACGTCACCAAGCCCTTCCGGCTCGCCGAACTGCTGGCCCGGGTCCGGGCGCTGCTCAGGCGCGGCGCCGCGGAGCCGGCGCAGCCGCCCGCCACCCACGGGGTGCGGATCGACGTCGAGTCGCACCGGGCGTGGATGGGTGACGAGGAGCTGCAGCTCACGGCCAAGGAGTTCGACCTGCTCCGAGTGCTCGTACGCGACGCGGGCCGGGTCGTCACCCGGGACCAGCTGATGCGGGAGGTCTGGGACACGACCTGGTGGTCGTCGACCAAGACCCTCGACATGCACATCTCCTGGCTGCGCAAGAAGCTGGGCGACGACGCGGCGAATCCGCGGTACATCGCGACCGTGCGGGGCGTCGGGTTCCGGTTCGAGAAGAACTGAGCAGGTCGGTGGGGCCGGGCGCCCCGCGGCCCGGGGGAGTGCGTCGTGTGCCGGCCGCGGTGGGTCGTGGCCGGCCGCGCGGTTCCCCGGGCACCCGCCGCGGCAGCACGGGTGTGGCGTCCGCGCTCCCGAGGGGTCGGCCACGGGTGACGTCCACCCCCGACGGGAGGGCGCCACCACGGCCGCCCTGACGGGGGCCCGAGCGGTCACCCTTGACGGGAAGGCCACACAGGCCGCCCCCGACGGGAAGGCTCCACGCGGTCACCCCCGACCGCAGGACCGCACCACGGTCACCCCCCGGCCGCGCAGGCCCCGCGCGGGCAGGCGCCCGCTCCCGGCCCGGCGGCCCGCCCCGGGTGCCGCACAATCGAAGGTCCCCGGAACACTCCACCCCGAGGTCCCCAGAACACCCCGCCCCGTTCGGAGGGCAAGCGTGCGCCGCCGTCTCATCCAGTCCACCCTCGCCGTCGTCCTCGTCGTCATCGCCGTCTTCGGGGTCTCCCTCGTCATCGTGGAGACCCGCACGATCAGCAACAGCGCCCAGGAGCGGGTGGAGTCCGAGGCGGTCCAGCTGACGAGCATCGTGGACAGCCGCATCATCGGCGACGAACGGATCACCGCCGAGGTCCTCCGGGACCAGGTCGGCGACCAGCGCTACGCCCGCATCGAGATCCCCGGCCAGAGCACCATCGAGATCGGCGAGAAGCCCGTCGGCGACGTCATCCGCCACGAGGCCAGGGGCGAGAAGGACGAGACCGTCACCGTCGAGGAGTCCCGCTCGGCGGTCAGCCGCGAGGTCGGCCGTACGCTGCTGATCATCGCGGCGGTCGCCCTGCTCGCCGTCATCGCCGCGGTCCTCCTCGCCGTACGCCAGGCCAACCGCCTCGCCTCACCGCTCACCGACCTCGCCGAGACCGCCGAACGGCTCGGCTCGGGCGACCCGCGCCCCCGGCACAAGCGGTACGGCGTCCCGGAGCTGGACCGGGTCGCGGACGTCCTGGACGCTTCCGCCGAGCGCATCGGCCGCATGCTGACCGCCGAGCGGCGTCTCGCGGCGGACGCCTCCCACCAGCTGCGCACGCCGCTGACCGCGCTGTCCATGCGGCTGGAGGAGATCACCCTCACCGACGACCTCGCCACGGTGAAGGAGGAGGCGCACATCGCGCTCACCCAGGTCGAGCGCCTCACGGACGTCGTGGAACGGCTGCTCACCAACTCCCGCGACCCCCGCAACGGCTCGGCCGTCTCCTTCGAGCTGGACGAGGTCATCAAGCAGCAGCTGGAGGAGTGGCGGCCGGCCTACCGCAGCGCCGGGCGGGCCGTCGTCAGCTCGGGCAAGCGGCACCTGCAGGCCGTGGGCACGCCGGGCGCGGTCGCCCAGGTGCTGGCCGCGCTGATCGAGAACTCGCTCATGCACGGCGGCGGCACGGTGGCCCTGCGCACCCGTGTCATCGGGAACCAGGCGGTGATCGAGGTCACCGACGAGGGGCCCGGGGTGCCCGCCGACCTCGGGGCGCGGATCTTCGAGCGCGCCATCAGCGGACGCAACTCGACGGGCATCGGTCTGGCCGTCGCGCGCGACCTCGCGGAGGCCGACGGAGGGCGCCTGGAGATGCTGCAGGCACAGCCGCCGGTGTTCGGGCTCTTCCTGTCGCGGACGCCGGTCCGCACCCCGTCCGGTGACGACCGGCCCGTCCGGTGACGCCCGGCCCGTCCGGTGACGCCCGGCCCGTCCGGTGACGACCGGCCCGTCCGGTGACCCTCAGGGGTGCCCGCCCGTGACCGGGGGAGCCCTCAGCGCCGCTTGCCCGTGACCGCCGGCGGGTGGACGGCCTCCGCTTCGAGGAACGACTCCGCGCTCGCCACGGCCTCACGCGCCGGGAGCGCCCGGAACACCCAGGTGCGGTACGACCAGAACCGGAACAGGGTCGCGACGCCGATGCCGAGGAACTTGAAGACGTTGGACTGCAGCGGGGTGTCCCAGTCGAAGCCGTAGGTGGCCGTGTAGAGCACCCCGTTCTCGATCACCAGTCCGACCGCGCTGAACAGCAGGAACAGCGACATCTCCTTCGTCCGGCCGCTCTTGTCGCGGTCCCGGTACGTGAAGTAGCGGAAGCCGACGTAGTTGCACGCGATCGCGACGACCGTGGCTATGACGCTGGCCCGCACGACCTGCAGCTCGGTGGTGTGCCGTACGAGGTTGAACACCGCGAGGTTGACCAGCAGCCCCACACCGCCCACCGCGCCGAACTTGACGACCTCGCGTACGAGCAGGTCGATCCGGCGGCGCAGGGCGCCGTGGGGCCTTGGATCAGGCCCCGAGCTGGTATGTCCCATCGTGTGCGGCCCCCGTCGTTCGGTCCGGTCGGTGTCGTGCCGGTGGTCGGCCGGTCGCTGCCCCGTCCGAAATGAGTTGATCTTCGGTCGAAAATCCACTGGTTCCGCCATGCTAACCAGCCCCCCTGGGCAATGCCTGTGCGGAAGCTCACAGCCGGGACACGGAGGAGGTCACGGGGCCGTGCCGGGGCGCTCCTGGGCGGAATCGGGCGGGGAGAAGGGCACCCGGGAGTGGCCGATTCCATGGCCGATACCCTGGGGGCGTGACGTTCCCGGTAGTCGGCATGGTCGGCGGGGGGCAGCTCGCTCGTATGACACACGAGGCGGGCATCCCGCTCGGCATCAGGTTCAAGCTCCTCAGTGACACCCCTCAGGATTCCGCGGCGCAGGTCGTCGGTGATGTCGTCATCGGCGACTACCGCGACCTCGACACGCTGCGTGCGTTCGCGCAGGGCTGCGACGTGATCACCTTCGATCACGAACACGTACCCACCGAGCACCTGCGGGCTCTGGAGGCGGACGGCATCCCCGTGCGCCCCGGTCCGGAGGCGCTCCAGCACGCCCAGGACAAGGGGGTGATGCGGGCGAAGCTCATGGAGATCGGTGTGCCCTGTCCTCGGCACCGCATCGTCGCGGACCCCGACGACGTGGCCGCGTTCGCCGCCGAGGGTGAGGGATTTCCGGTCATCCTCAAGACGGTCCGCGGCGGCTACGACGGCAAGGGCGTCTGGGTCGTCCGCTCCGTCGAGGACGCCGCCGAGCCGTTCCGCGCCGGGGTCCCGGTCCTCGCGGAGGAGAAGGTCGACTTCGTCCGGGAGCTGGCCGCCAACGTCGTACGGTCGCCGCACGGCCAGGCCGTCGCCTACCCGGTCGTGGAGTCGCGGCAGGTGAACGGCGTCTGTGACACCGTCATCGCGCCCGCACCCGACCTGGACGAGGCACTCGCCCTCGGGGCCGAGGAGATGGCCCTGCGCATCGCCAAGGAGCTGGACGTCGTCGGTCACCTCGCCGTCGAGCTGTTCCAGACCCGCGACGGACGCGTCCTCGTCAACGAGCTGGCCATGCGCCCCCACAACTCCGGCCACTGGAGCCAGGACGGCGCGATCACCTCGCAGTTCGCCAACCACGTACGCGCCGTCCTCGACCTGCCGCTGGGCGACCCGCGCCCGCGCGCGCGGTGGACCGTCATGGTCAACGTGCTGGGCGGCGACTACCCCGACATGTACTCCGCGTACCTGCACTGCATGGCCCGCGACCCCAAGCTCAAGATCCACATGTACGGCAAGGACGTGAAGCCCGGCCGTAAGGTCGGTCACGTCAACACCTACGGCGACGACCTCGACGACGTGCTGGAGCGCGCCCGTCACGCCGCCGGATACCTGAGAGGCACGATCACAGAATGAGCCCCGTCGTAGGCATCGTCATGGGGTCGGACTCCGACTGGCCCGTCATGGAGGCCGCCGCGCAGGCCCTCGCCGAGTTCGAGATCGCGTACGAGGTGGACGTCGTCTCCGCGCACCGGATGCCGCGCGAGATGATCACCTACGGCGAGGACGCGGCGGGCCGGGGCATCAAGGTGATCATCGCGGGCGCGGGCGGCGCCGCCCATCTGCCCGGCATGCTCGCGTCCGTGACCCCGCTGCCGGTCATCGGCGTGCCCGTGCCGCTGAAGTACCTCGACGGCATGGACTCGCTGCTGTCGATCGTGCAGATGCCGGCCGGGGTGCCCGTCGCCACGGTCTCCGTCGCCGGGGCCCGCAACGCCGGTCTGCTGGCCGCCCGCATCCTGGCCACGCAGGACGAGGAACTCCTCGGCCGGATGCGGGAGTTCCAGCAAGAGCTGAACGACCAGGCGACCGAGAAGGGCAAGCGGCTGCGCGCCAAGGCCGAGGGAGCGGGCAGCGGCTTCGGCTTCGGGAAGTAGGCGGCACGGACATGACGGGGATCACGGGGGACACGGGGGAGATGGCCATGACATCGCTGGAGGCGGCCCGGGAGCTGCTGCGGGAGTTCCCGGTCGCGGACGGGCACAACGACCTGCCCTGGGCGCTGCGCGAACAGGTCCGCTACGACCTCGACGCGCGGGACATCGCCGTCGACCAGAGCGCGTTCCTGCACACCGACCTGGCACGGCTGCGCGCGGGCGGGGTCGGCGCGCAGTTCTGGTCGGTGTACGTGCCCTCGAACGAGGCGTTCCTGCCGGCGGCGGTGCCCGCGACCCTCGAACAGATCGACTGCGTACGGCAGTTGATCGACCGTTACCCCGCCGAGCTGCGGGCCGCGCTGACCGCCGCCGACATGGAGGCCGCCCGCGCCGAGGGCCGGGTCGCCTCGCTGATGGGCGCCGAGGGCGGCCACTCCATCGACAGCAGCCTCGCCACCCTGCGGGCGCTGTACGCGCTCGGCGTGCGCTACATGACGCTCACCCACAACGACAACATCCCCTGGGCGGACTCCGCGACGGACGAGCCGGCGGTCGGCGGTCTGTCGGCCTTCGGCCGGGCGGTCGTGCGGGAGATGAACCGCGAGGGCATGCTCGTCGACCTCTCGCACGTGGCCGCGACGACGATGCGCGACGCGCTCGACACCTCCGCCGCCCCGGTGATCTTCTCCCACTCCTCCGCGCGGGCGGTCTGCGACCACCCTCGCAACATCCCGGACGACGTCCTGGAACGGCTCCCGGCCAACGGGGGCGTGGCGATGGTGACGTTCGTGCCGAAGTTCGTCCTCCAGGCCGCCGTGGACTGGACGGCCGACGCCGACGAGAACATGCGGACCCACGGTCTGCACCACCTCGACACCACCCCCGAGGCCATGGCGGTCCACCGGGCCTTCGAGGAGCGCAACCCCCGCCCGGCCGCCACGGTGTCCACGGTCGCGGACCATCTCGACCACATGCGCGAGGTCGCCGGCATCGACCACCTCGGCATCGGCGGCGACTACGACGGCACGGCCTTCCTCCCGGACGGCCTGGGCGACGTCTCCTGCTACCCGCACCTGATCGCCGAGCTGCTCGACCGCGGCTGGTCCCGGACCGACCTGGCCAAGCTGACCTGGCGCAACGCGGTCCGGGTGCTCGGCGCCGCGGAGGACGTGGCCCGGGACCTCCAGGCCCGGACGGGCCCGTCGAACGCGACGCGCGAACAGCTGGACGGCTGACACGGCCGCACGGGTGACCCCGGGCGCCGCCCGGACATCACCCGGGTGGCGTACGGCGGGCCCGGTGCCGCCGTTCAACCCGAACGCCCCACCCACCAGGAAGGCGGACGGCCTCCGTGCCACGGTGACGAGTACTGCGATCACCCAACGGCTACGGAGGTCCGCCATGGCAGATCTGCAGGACGAACTGCACGCCGCGGGGGAGGCCGGCGAACTCGACACGCCCCCCGACACCCCCCACGACCGGCCCGGGAAACGCGGCCACCGGCCCCCGGGCACGGAGCCCATAGCCCCCGGCGACGGGGGACCCGGGTCCGACGGCAGCCGGGCCCCGGACGCCTCCCACGTCACCGAGCCGTCCACCGGGCCGTCCACCGGGCCGTCCACGGAACCGTCCTCGGAGTCCTCCGAGCCCTCCGACGAGCTGGCCGAGGCGCACGCCTTCCTCGCCGCCCACCCCGTGGCCGACGGCTACAGCGGACTGCCCTGGGTGCTGCGCCAGCTCCCCCGGTACGACCTGGAGCTGGGCGAGGGCGGTGTGGACACCGATGTGCCGCGGATGCGCAAGGGCCACATCGGCGCCCTGTTCTGGTCGCTGCACCTCCCGGAGGGCCCGGCGGGCGAGCGGCCCGTCGACGCCACCCTGGAGCAGCTGGACCTGGTCCGGACGGTCGTCGACGCCCACCCCGAGGGCCTGCGGCTGGTGAACAGCGCGGGGGAGACCACCGACGCCCGCAACCGCGGCCGCGTCGCCGTGCTGCTCGGCCCCGCCGGAGCGCCGGCGATCGGCGGCTCCCTGGGCATCCTGCGCTCGCTGCAGACGCTCGGCCTGAAGGCCCTCACCCTGGCCGGAGCCTCCTGGGCGGGCGAGTCGGGGCTGAGCCGGTTCGGCGAGGAGGTGGTCCGCGAGATGAACCGCATCGGCGTCCTCGCCGACCTCTCCGGCGCCGGCGAGGCGACCGTGCGCCGGGCGCTCGCACTCTCCCGCGCCCCGGTCGTGTGCACCCGCTCGGCGGCGGGCGCCCTCCGGGCCCACCCCGCCAACCTCTCCGACGACCTCCTGGCCGCGCTGGGCGAGGCACGGGGGCTGTGCATGGTGCCGCTCACGGCCGAGCAGACCGGCCCGTCCGTCCGCGACGTCGCCGACCACCTCGACCACGTGCGCGCGATCGCCGGCCCCGAGTGCGTGGGCCTGTCCGGCACGTACGACTCCGGCGCCGCCCACCCCGAGGACCTCAACGACGCCTCGTGCTACCCCCGCCTGATCGCCGAACTCATGCACCGGGGCTGGCCCGAAGCCGACCTCGCGCTCCTCACCTGGGGCAACGTCCAGCGGGTCCTGCGCACCGCCGACTTCACGGCCAGAGCGGCGAAGGACCGCCGGGAGGCCTCGACGGCGAGCATCGCCGACCTGGACGGCTGACGGGGGCCGCCGCGCCCCGGTCAGGGGTGCGGGGAACCGTGCGACCGGCCGCGAACGACCCGCGGCCGCCCGGTTCCCCGCACCCCTGCCCCGGTCGGGGACTCAGGCGCGGCAGAGGCAGAACGGATGCCCCGCGGGGTCCGCGTACACCCGGAACCCCCGCTCCCGGTCCTCCGCGTCCAGCACCGTCGCCCCCAGCGCCAGCACCTCCTTCTCCGCCGCGTCCATGTCCGCCACGTTCAGGTCGAGGTGGAACTGCTGCGACCGCTCGGCCGAGGGCCACCGCGGCGCCTCGAACCCGGGCGCCTGCTGGAACGCCAGCCGCACCCCCTTGCCCGGCACCTCCAGATCCACCCAGTCCCCCTCCCCGCTGACCTTCCCGCCCAGCACCTCGGCGTAGAACCCGGCGAGCGCGGCCGGGTCGGGACAGTCCAGAACGACGACATCCAGCTCGGCGATGGCCATGGCCTTCTCCCTGTTCGTTGCTGCGTGCGATTCCGGTTACCTGTAGAGGAGAGTAACCAGTAACGGTTACCTCATGCATTCCAAATAGAGGTAACGTCCCCGGTATGAGTGCGAGAGCGTCCGCCCCCGGCGGCCTGGCCCTCGTCGAGAGCCTGGTGAACACGCTGGACCTGGAGACGGGCGCCGACACGCTGGACACCCCGGAGAGCCGCGTCCGCCTCGGCCTGGCACCCGACGACGGCCTCACCGCCGTACGCGAGCTGCGGGAGTCCCTGCGGGCGACCCTGCTGGCCCACGCCGGGCACGCGCCGCACGGCCCCGTGACCCCGCTCGGCACGCTGCTGGCCGCCGCGCCCCTGATCGTCGCGGTCTCCGCCGAGGACGGCTCCGCGGCCCTGCGCCCCGCCACCGACCCGGCACCCCTGGTCGCGCGCGTGGCCGCGGCCGTCGCCGAGGCCCTCACGGCGGGCACCTGGCAGCGCCTCAAGGCGTGCGAGGCCCCCGACTGCCACTGGGCGTACTACGACCGCAGCCCGGCCGGCCGGGGCCGCTGGTGCTCGATGCAGGTGTGCGGCGCCCGCGCCAAGATGCGCCGCTACCGCGCGAAGTAAGCGCTTCGCCCCCACCGGCGCCCGGAACCGTGGAGAATGCGGGGAGACGCCGTTCCGGCCGACTGAGCCTCGGCCGGAGCGGCGTCGCCCGTCCCCGGGAGGACGGACACCCGCGTACCCCGGCACCGGACGGATGTCCTTGCATCGTCGGACGGCGTCCTCAGGCCGTCGGCCGGCCCATCGCCCGGTACGTCCAGCCCGCCAGCCGCCACAGCTCCGGGTCGAGGGCGTTGCGGCCGTCCAGCACCAGCCGGGTCGACGCGACCTCGCCGAGCGCCGCCGGGTCCAGCTCGCGGAACTCGCGCCACTCCGTCAGGTGCAGCACGATGTCGGCGTTGCGCACGGCCGCGAGCGCGGAGTCGGCGTACCCGAGCGTCGGGAAGAGCCGCCGGGCGTTGTCCATGCCCTTGGGGTCGTAGACGGTGACCTGGCCGCCCTGGAGGTGGATCTGCCCGGCCACGTTGAGGGCGGGGGAGTCGCGTACGTCGTCGGAGTCGGGCTTGAAGGTCGCGCCGAGCACGGCGACCCGCTTGCCCAGGAAGGACCCGCCGCCCAGTGCCTGCCGGGCCAGCTCCACCATCTGACCGCGCTGGCGCATGTTGATGGAGTCGATCTCCCGCAGGAACGTGAGCGCCTGGTCGGCGCCCAGCTCGCCGGCGCGGGCCATGAACGCCCGGATGTCCTTCGGCAGACAGCCCCCGCCGAACCCGATGCCGGCCCGCAGGAACTTCTTGCCGATCCGGTCGTCGTGCCCGATGGCCTCCGCCAGCTTCGCGACATCGCCGCCCGCGGCCTCGCACACCTCCGCCATCGCGTTGATGAAGGAGATCTTGGTGGCGAGGAAGGAGTTCGCGGACGTCTTCACCAGCTCGGCGGTAGGGAAGTCGGTGACGACGAACGGGGACCCCTCGGTCACCGGTGTCGTGTACACCTCCCGCAGCAGCTTCTCGGCCCGCTCGCCGCGCACACCCACCACGATCCGGTCCGGGTGCAGCGTGTCGTTCACGGCGAAGCCCTCGCGCAGGAACTCCGGGTTCCAGGCCAGCTCGGCATCGGCCCCGGCGGGCGCGTGCTCCGCGAGATACGCGGCCAGCCGGTCGGCGGACCCCACCGGCACCGTCGACTTGCCGACGACGAGGGCCGGGCCCGTCAGATGCGGGGCGAGCGAGGCGAAGGCCGCGTCGACGTAGGACATGTCACAGGCGTACTCGCCGTGCCGCTGCGGGGTGTTCACACAGACGAAGTGGATGTCGCCGAAGGCCGCGACCTCGGCGTAGTCGGTCGTGAAGCGCAGCCGCCCGGTGGAGCCCTCGATCCCGGCGACATGCCTGCGCAGCAGCTCCTCCAGGCCCGGCTCGTACATCGGGACCTCGCCCCGGCGCAGCATGTCGATCTTCTCTTCGACGACATCGAGCCCGAGCACCTCGAATCCCAGCTCGGCCATGGCCGCGGCGTGGGTCGCGCCGAGATAGCCGGTGCCGATCACGGTGATCTTGAGGGCCATGAGTGCTCCTGGGATGTCCGGCCGGGGCTGCACGCACGCACAACCGAGTGCATGCGTGCACGTGAGCATAGTCGGGGCGTGTCCGGGGCCCTCACCGGGCAGATTCCCCCCGACGGGGCCGCCGCGGCCTGTCGTCAAACTCACGTACCGGTCCCGTGGGCCGACCTCTAAAATTTGAGTTACTTAACGGTAGTTAGCGTCAGGAGCGTGAGAGACCTTGGCCGGATCGGCTGATTTCGACCTGTACCGCCCGTCCGAGGAGCACGACATGCTCCGTGACGCGATCCGTTCCCTCGCCGAGGCGAAGATCGCGCCCCACGCCGCCGCCGTGGACGAGGAAGCCCGCTTCCCGCAGGAGGCGCTCGACGCGCTCGTCGCCAACGACCTGCACGCCGTGCACGTGCCCGAGGAGTACGGCGGCGCCGGCGCCGACGCGCTCGCCACGGTCATCGTGATCGAGGAGGTGGCCCGCGCCTGCGTGTCGTCCTCCCTCATCCCGGCCGTCAACAAGCTGGGCTCCCTGCCCGTGATCCTCTCCGGCTCCGAGGAGCTGAAGAAGAAGTACCTGGGCGCGCTCGCCAAGGGCGACGCGATGTTCTCGTACTGCCTCTCCGAGCCGGACGCCGGCTCCGACGCGGCCGGCATGAAGACCCGCGCGGTCCGCGACGGCGACTTCTACGTCCTCAACGGCGTGAAGCGCTGGATCACCAACGCGGGCGTCTCCGACTACTACACGGTCATGGCCGTCACGGACCCGGACAAGCGCTCCAAGGGCATCTCCGCCTTCGTCGTCGAGAAGTCCGACGAGGGCGTCTCCTTCGGCGCCCCGGAGAAGAAGCTCGGCATCAAGGGCTCCCCGACCCGCGAGGTCTACCTCGACAACGTCCGCATCCCCGCCGACCGCATGATCGGCGAGGAGGGCACCGGCTTCGCCACGGCGATGAAGACCCTGGACCACACCCGGATCACCATCGCCGCCCAGGCACTCGGTGTCGCCCAGGGCGCGCTCGACTACGCCAAGGGCTACGTCCAGGAGCGCAAGCAGTTCGGCAAGCCGATCGCCGACTTCCAGGGCATCCAGTTCATGCTCGCCGACATGGCCATGAAGATCGAGGCCGCCCGCGCCCTGACCTACCAGGCCGCCGCCAAGTCCGAACGCGGCGACAAGGACCTCACCTTCCAGGGCGCCGCCGCCAAGTGCTTCGCCTCGGACGTCGCCATGGAGGTCACCACGGACGCCGTCCAGCTCCTCGGCGGCTACGGCTACACCCGCGACTACCCGGTCGAGCGCATGATGCGCGACGCCAAGATCACGCAGATATACGAAGGCACGAACCAGGTCCAGCGGATCGTCATGGCCCGCAACCTGCCGTAATCCCTGCGGATCGGTCTGTGCACAGCCCCCGGCACCCCGCCGGGGGCTGTTGTCTTCCGGGGCGATGAGGGGCGGATTGTTTCCGTCCGCCCGATGGCGGACGGGGGCGGGCGGGCGTAGGACGGAAGTGCACGGGGTCCGCCCCGGACCCCGCTCCCACCACCCCCAGGAGGAGCCATGACGCAGCACGCCGGAGCCATGACCACCATGAGCAAGGAGATGCAGGAGTGCATCGACGCCTGCATGACGTGCCACAGCATGTGCGAGGAGACCATGAGCTCCTGCATGCAGGCCGGCGGCCAGGCCCAGATGCAGATCATGCGCGCCCTGATGGACTGCGCCGAGATGACCCGTATGTGCGCGGACATGATGATGCGCCGCTCGCCGCTGTCCGCCGAGATGTGCGCGATGTGCGCCCGCGCCTGTGACATGTGCGCGGAGGCGTGTATGTCCATGCCGGACGATCAGCAGATGATGCGCTGTGCCGAGGCGTGTCGCCGCTGCTCCGAGACGTGCCGGACGATGGCGGGCGCGACCGCCTGACCGACACGTACGCGAACCACCGAGGGGCACCCCGTCACGGGATGCCCCTCGGTCACGCGGTGCGGGTCAGCTGCCGTCCGACACCGTCACCGTCTCGTCGTTCTTCAGCTGCTGCACCAGCTGCTTCACCTTCTCGGCGTTCCACTGGAGGTTGCCGTTGCCGGTGCTGCCCGAGATCGGCATGTTCATGGACTTGCCGTCGCCGCCGGTCACGCCCTTCATCGCCCAGAACATGTCGGCCAGGTCGAACAGGCTCATGTCCTTGTCGACGATCAAGGTGTCCAGGCCCGCGCTCATCGTCGGATACAGCTTGAAGGGGTTCAGGATCGTGCTCGGCGTCGCCGTCTGGCCGGCGAGGGCCGCGAGGAACTTCTGCTGGTTCTTCGTACGGTCCAGGTCGCTGCGCGCCAGGGCGTAGCGGGTGCGGACGAAGGCGAGGGACTGCTCGCCGTTCAGCGTCTGCTTGCCGGCCTCGAAGTTGGCGCCGGACTTGGTGTCCTTCAGGCCGCCCTTGGGGATGTCGATCTCCACACCGCCGACCGCGTCGACGATGTTCGCGAAGCCCGCGAAGCCGATCTCCACGTAGTGGTCGATGTGCAGACCCGTGTTGGCCTCGACGGTGCGGACCAGCAGCTCGGGCCCGTCCTCCGCGTACGCCGCGTTCAGCTTCACCTGCCGGCCGGTGCCCTTGAACGTCTTGCCGGACTCGGAGCCGACGAACGTCGGGATCGTGACGTTCGAGTCACGGGGCAGCGAGACCAGCGTCGGCCCGTTGGACCCGGTGTGCAGGATCATCATCGAGTCGGTGCGCTTGCCGTCGGCGGAGCCGGTGTGCAGCTCCTTCTTCTGGTCGGCGGACAGGCCCTCGCGGCTGTCGGAGCCGACGATCAGGTAGTTGGTGCCCTCGCCCGCCTCCGGCCGGTCGATGACCTTGGACAGGTCGACCTCGCGGTTCAGCTTGGAGTCGGCCCAGAAGTACGTGCCGATCGTCGTCGCGAGCAGCACCACGGTGACCGTGATCGCCGTCAGCTTGATACGACGCCGCCAGTCCGGCGCGGGACGGTCGCCCCGGCCGCCGCCGTGGCCGCCCGGCCCGCCGGTGCCGCCGGCGCCGTAGACCTGGCCCGTGTTGTAGTCGCTCTGATGGTTGCCGCCGTACTGGTCGGGGCCGCTGTTGCCGTAGCCGTCACCGTACGGGTCGCCGTACGACGGCTGCTGGGGCACACCACCCTGAGGGGGTGCCGACGGGCCGCGACGGACCTGGCGCATCACATGCGGACCGTCGGGCTGGGCGTAGTCGCCGCCACGGTTGTTGCCGGACCATCCCTCGGGCCAATCGTTCATGCGCCCAGTGTGCCGGGTCGGGCCATGCCCTTTTCAAGGGTCGATGAAAAACAAAGGCAGGGCTGTTGCGAAGCCGACACAAATTGCACGGTTTTGTAGGAGAGCAGGCGCTCCGGATGATCGGGACGCTCAGGAGCACGAGACCTGGTCGCCCCGCACCACACCCGACTCGCCCTGCCCGGTGTTCTCCGCCCGCACCTTGCGGACCTGCTTGAAGTCCGTGCCGGCGACGACCCGGAGCGTGGGGCCCTGGGCGCGCACCGGGCGCAGTTCCGAGCCCGGGAGGGCGGTCGCGAGGGAGTGCGCGGAGCGGTCCCAGCGGGGGTCGTAGACGACGACCGTACGGCGGACGTCCTGCCGCGGGGCGTTGACCGGGGCCTTCGTGGTGCGGAAGCCGGTGGCGGCCAGCTGCCGGTCGACCTTCATGCCGAGGCCGGGGACGGCCGTGCCGTTCTCGACCTGGACGCGGATCTGCTGGGGCGCGACGTCGACGAGGGCGTGGCGGGCACGCGCCTTGTAGGGGGAGAGGGGCCGGTCGTCGCGCAGGGCCTCGAACAGGCGGGCCGCCTTCGCGTCGTCCCACTTGAGGGTCGAGCCGATGCCCTCCACGGCGTACCCCATGCGCCCGATGGGCACGGTGGTGAACTCCGAGGAGGCCGGGGTGAGGTTCCGCAGCGCGCGGCCGAGGTCGATCAGCTCGCCGGTGCCGAACTCCTTGTCGGCGCGGACGGAGCCGAGGACGGCCTGGGTGATGTCCCGGAACTTCATCGGGTTGAGCAGGACACCGGAGGAGGTGGCCTGGGACATCAGCGACGCCATGAAGCGCTGCTGGCGCTTCATGCGGCCGAGGTCGGAGGAGCCGTCGGCATGCCGGGAACGGACGTACTGCAGGGCCTGGCCGCCGTCCAGCTCATGGGTGCCGGCGGTGAGGTCGAGGCCGGTGTAGGAGTCCTTGAGGGGCTGGGCGGTGCAGATCCGGACACCGCCGAGGACGTCGACGGTCCGCATGAAGCTGGTGAAGTCGACCTCGACGTAGTGGTCGATCTTCACCCTGGTCATGTGCTCGACCGTGCGCACGGTGAGCTGCGGGCCGCCCTCCGCGTAGGCCGCGTTCAGCTTGATCGGGTGACCCTTGTGGGTCCGGCCCGTGGCGCGGTCGGTCCGCCCGGGCGTCTCGGCGTACGAGTCGCGCGGCAGGCTCACGACGCTCGCGCGCTCCCGGTCCTCCGAGATGTGCACGATCATCATCGTGTCCGTGCAGTGGCAGGGAGCGCCGCCCAGCCGGTACCTGCGCCGCTCCTCCTCACTGATCCGGTCGCGCCCGTCCGTGCCCACCAGCAGGACGTTCATGCCGTGGCCGGCCTCGGGGCGGTTCTTCATGTCCTTGAAGGCGTCGACCCGCTTGATCTCGCCGTCCAGACGGGTCACCACCGCGTGCCCGATGCCCGCGGCGGCCAGCACCACCACGGAGAGCGTGGTCACCGCCCGCATGGCCCAGCTCCGCCGCCGCGGGGGCACGGGAGGGCGGGGCTGCTGCGGACGGGCTGGGCGGCGGGGCGGTGTGGACACGGGGGACACCTCCGCGAGACCGGTGAGGGGAGTCAGGGAACCGTGAGCACCGTAGGGCCCCGGGATCGACGGCCCGTCCACGCGACCGGGCGGCGCGCGTCGGTGTCCCCCGTTCGCGGTAACGTGAGCCCTCTATGAACGCCAAGCCCGACGTGCCGCTCCCCGCCGTGTCCGTGATCATGCCCGTCCTCAACGAGGAGCGGCATCTGCGCGGAGCCGTCCAAGCGATCCTCGCGCAGGAGTACGCCGGCGAGATGGAGGTCGTGATCGCCCTGGGTCCGTCCGCGGACCGCACGGACGAGATCGCGGCCCGGCTCGTGGCCGAGGACCCGCGCGTGCACACCGTCCCGAACCCCACCGGGCGGACACCCGCCGCGCTCAACGCCGCGATCAAGGCGTCCCGCCACCCGATCGTGGTCCGCGTCGACGGCCACGGCATCCTCTCGCCGAACTACATCGCCACCGCCGTACGGCTCCTGGAGGAGACCGGCGCGCAGAACGTCGGCGGCATCATGCACGCCGAGGGCGAGAACGACTGGGAGCACGCGGTCGCCGCCGCGATGACCTCGAAGATCGGCGTCGGCAACGCGGCCTTCCACACGGGCGGGCAGGCCGGCCCGGCGGAGACCGTCTACCTGGGCGTCTTCCGGCGCGAGGCGCTGGAGCGGCAGGACGGCTACAACGTGGAGTTCATCCGCGCCCAGGACTGGGAGCTGAACTTCCGCATCCGGGAGGCGGGCGGCCTCATCTGGTTCTCGCCCGAGCTGCGGGTGTCCTACCGGCCGCGGCCCAGCGTGAAGGCGCTGGCCAAGCAGTACAAGGACTACGGGCGCTGGCGGCATGTCGTCGCCCGCTACCACGAGGGCTCCATCAACCTGCGCTATCTCGCCCCGCCGGCCGCGGTCTGCGCGATCGCGGCCGGTGTCCTGGTCGGCGCCCTGCTGACCCCGCTGGGCTTCGTCGTCCCTGGCGGCTATCTCGCGGCGATCGTCGCGGGCTCGGTCCCGGCGGGCAAGGGGCTGCCGCTCAAGGCCCGCCTGCAGATCCCCGTCGCCCTCGCCACCATGCACATGTCCTGGGGCTTCGGCTTCCTCACCAGCCCGAGGTCCCTGGCGCGCAAGGTCATCGCCTCCCGCCGCCCCGCGGTGCTCGCCGAGAGCTGAGCCCGCGGTGCTCGCCGAGAGCTGGGCACGGAAGCAGTACGACGCCTCGGGCCCCTCCCGTCCGCGAGAGGGGCCCGAGGCGTGTGCGGCACCTACCAGGTGAAGCCCGAGCGTGTCCGGGACCTACCAGGTGAAGCCCGGGTTGACCTCCATGCAGGCGTCCGTCTTCGCCCCGTTCAGCGCGTCCGCCGACTCCGGGGTCTTGTCGTCCGTCTTCGCGGCCTTGTACGTGTCGCCCTCGCGCCAGTCGGCGCCGACGAACAGCGTGACCCCCGTGACGTCGGTGGACTTCTCCACCTGGCCCAGCGGGATGCCGAGCGCCTTGGCGACCGCCTGGGCGTCGCCCTCCAGCTCCGTGCTCGGATAGCGCACGACCGTCTTGTCCTCGACGACGGCGGTGGTCGTGTCGGACGTGGCCTTGGCGAAGCCGTCCTTGACCAGGAGCTGCGACACCGTGTGCGCGCGGCCGCTGACCGGGGCCAGGGTGGACGTCATGGTGCCGTTGCGCACCAGCACGCCGATCCGGTCCGTCGCCGCCGCCGGGTCGTCGGATCCCGCCTCCACGGCGGCGGTCCTCTTCTTGTCCTTGCCGTCCAGCGCGATGTCCTCGCGCACCAGCCGGAACAGCTTCTCCGCGTCGCCCTCCTTCGGCACGACGCGCGCGCCGACGTACGTGAACGGCATCGTCGTCATCGTGATCCGGGCCGGCTCGACCTTGCGCAGCTCCGTGCTGAGGTCGTAGAGCTTGGCGACGTCACCGAGACCGTCGTCGACGGTGAGGGACTCGGTGGCCTTCTCGGCCAGCCTGCGCAGCTTGTTCGGGTTGGTGATCGTGGCGTTCTCGCGCAGCTCGCGGACCATCGCGTTCATGTACTGGTGCTGGGCCTTGGCCCGCGCGATGTCGCTGCCGTCCTCGAAGCCGTACCGGGTGCGCAGCCACTGCAGGGCCTGCTTGCCCTTGATGTACGTGGTGCCCTTCTCCAGCTTCAGCCCCGAGCCCTTGCCCTCGCTGGTGTGCGAGTAGATGTTGGCGCTCACGCACACCGGCACACCGCCGATCGCGTCGGCCATCGACACCACACCGGCGAAGTCGACCATCATGAAGTGGTCGACACGGATGCCGGTCAGCTTCTCCCAGGTGGCGACCGTGCAGCCGGGGCCACCGCGCTCCAGCGACTGGTTGGTCATCGTGTGGGTGAGCGCCCCGTACACCTCGCCGCTGTCCGGGTCGGTGCACTTGGGGATGTCGAGCAGGGTGTCCCGGGGCATGCTGACGACCGACATGTTGCTGCGGTCGGCGGACAGGTGCAGCAGCATCTGGACGTCGGCCAGCGGCGGGCCGTCGAAGGTGTCGCGGGCACCGCCGAGCTTCTGGTTCTCCTTGGTGTTCCGCGCGTCCGAGCCGATGAGCAGGATGTTCAGCGGGGTCTGGCCGGCCGCGTTGGGCGTGGGCTCGGCGATCTTCGTGTCGCCGAGGTTCAGCTTCTCCTTCTTGATGTTGCCGTTGAGATGCCGGTAGTAGACGTAACCGGCGCCCGCGGTGCCGAGTATCACTACCGCCAGGACCGTCGCCGACCAGCGCAGCACCCGTCTGCGCCGGGGCTTCGCGCTCGTCTTCGCGCGCCCCCGCCCGCCGCCGTCACCGCCGCCCCGGCGGTTGCCCCGTCTCTGCTCCGGGACCTTGACGTCCGCGTCGCCGGCCGAGCCGGACGAGTCGCCGTCGGAACCGGATGCGTCGCCCTGTGGCTCCAGGTCCCCTTCCTGGTCGCCGGGTTCCTCGACGCGCGGTCGCCCCCCGTCCCCGCGCACGTCACTCCGTACCATCTCCCTGCCCCTCCCCACCCTGCTGTGACGGGGCCGCCCCCGCCTCCTGTTGGACTGTCGAGACCCCGGCTCGGATGTACTCATGTTCTGTTGAACGCGTCATGCGTTCCGGCCGGATGACACGTGGGCATGGGTCGCTACGGCGGCACGTGCCGCCCCACGGCATCACGGCGACATCAGAACCGACCGGCCGGGCGCGTTCCCGCGCCCGCCCGGTGAGTCACCGACCCTCGACTGCACTTGCGTCCTGAAAGACGCGCCACGACCCCCTCAGGTCATCAACTGGCGCACTTTTCCTTGTCCGCGGTGTTCTTCTCGACGTCCAGATCCGCCGCGGACGTCGCGTCCAGCGGCACCCCGGCTCCCTGGAAGTCCTTGCCGAGGGTCAGCACCATCGAGGGCAGTCCCTGGGCGTTGGTCTCGCTGTTGCCCTTGCCGGGCTTGAGCGCGGACGCGGACAGACCCATGAGGTCGGCCAGCTTGCGCGCCTGGTCGGCCTGGCCGGGGTCGTACGCGAGGGTCGTCTTCGACAACGTCTTGTCGGCGTTGCCGAGCTGGCTCGACTTGGTCACGCCGACATCATTCTGCAGCCAGCTGAGAGTGGCCTGTGCGCTGCCGGCCTCGGCACCGCCGTTGTAGACACTGACCCGGACCTCGGAGGCGTCGGCGCGCTTGCCCTTGAGCTTCGCCGCCTCCTTCGCCTTCTTCTGCTTCTTCACCTCGGTGAGCGAGATGTCGTTCCGGATCGTCGAGAACAGCTGCTCGGCCTTCTGCGGCATGGGCAGCACGGTCGCGCCGTCGGTGTTGTCGACGACCGGGACGGTGGTGAAGGTGATGTTCTTCGTCTTCACCTTGCCGACCTCCTGGCCCAGCGAGGCCAGCTTCTGGATGTCGGTGATCCTGGAGTCGACGGACAGCGCGCTGGTGGCGGCCTCGGCGAGCTTCACCACCTTCGTCGGGTCGGTGAGCGTGTCCTCGGACTTCATCTGGCGGATCATCGAGCTGAGGAACTGCTGCTGCAGCTCGATCCGGCTCAGGTCGCTGCCGAGGCCCACGCTGTACCGGGTGCGCAGGAACGCCAGCGCCTGCTCGCCCTCGATGGTGTGCTTGCCCTCGGAGAGGTCCAGCTTGGACTTGGAGTCCTTGATGGGCTTGGCGAGGCAGACCTCGACGCCGCCGATGGCGGTGGAGAGCGTCTTCACGGCGTTGAAGTCGGCCACCATGAAGTGGTCGGGCTTGATGCCGGTCAGCTCGGTGACCGTCCGCATGGTGCAGCTCGGCGTGCGACCGTCCTGGCCGAGGCTGGTGTTGAAGCGCACCTTCTGCGTGCCCCGGATGTTCTCCTTGGAGCCGTCCTCCTGCGTGGTCAGACAGTCCGGTACGTCCACGATCATGTCGCGCGGGATGCTCATCGCGGTCGCGTTCGTACGGTCCTTGGAGACGTGCAGCAGGATCGTGGTGTCGGCGTGGCCGACGCTCTCCTTGTCGCCGTAGCTCCCGTTGCCCGCGCCGGTCCGCTTGTCGGTGCCGATCACCAGCAGGTTGATCGCCCGGTCCTTGCTGAAGCCGCCGGTGCTCGCGCCGTCGTCCGGGATCTTGTCGATGTTGCCGTTGAGGTGCTGGAGATACAGGTAACCCCCGGCGGTCGCCCCGATCAGCAGGAAGGCCAGCGTGCCGCCCGTCCACACCAGGATCCGCTTGCCCTTCGACTTCTTGGGCTTCGCCTTGGTCCTGCCCCGGCCGCCACGACGGCCCGGCAGCGGGTCCTCCTCGGGCGCACCCCGCCGACGCCGGGGTCCCGGCAGCGTGTCGGGGATCTCCCGGGTGTCCGTGCCCGCCGACGCGGAGCGCGCGGAGGCGCCCGCCGTCACCTTGGCCCCCGCCGTGGCGGGCGCCGCCCGGCGCGGCCTCGGCACCGCCGACTGCGGTGCGGAAGGACTCAGTCGCAGTTCGTATTCACCGGTGCTCGGGTTGAGTACCCACTGGTCTGCGGGGTCGATGTCGTCCGCCCGCCCACGGCCTTGCGCGTCCACGGTTGTCTGATTCCTCCGTCGGGGCCACGCGGCGCCTTCCCCCTCAAAGGACGCTCGGGTCTCGATACAACTGGTGCGCGACCGAAGGCCTGACGCACCGGATCGCTCACACTAGCCGCCCGATCAGGCGTCAAGCGACGGCGGTGACAAATTGCACGTCCCTACACCTGGGCAATCTGCCCATTTCCTAGAGCATTTGTTCCTGGTGTTGACGCGCGCTTTACCTGCGGAACCGCTTTCGGGTCACGCGCAGTCCTTCTCCGCGGCCGTACTCCCGCGGAAAGTCGGTACCGGATCGGGAGTCCCGGACGGGCTTCCCGAAAGCCGATCCGTGCGCGCTTCCCGCTTCCCGCCGGGCAGTTCACGGGCGATCGCCAGGGGTTCGTCGGCGCGCAGCCGTGCGAAAAGTCTCCGTGCCGCCGGTTCGACGAGCTCATCACGATTGGCGTCGTACGCATACGACTTCCTGGGAACGGTCAGGAATTGCACCTTTTCCATGGGAATCGTGCGCAGACCGCGCACAAGGTCGTAGAGCCCGCGCAGACTCGCCAGCCCCGGGTCCGTGGTGAGCGACGAGGTGGCGGCGTCCAGGACCGGATAGAGCTTCACCGGATTCAGCAGGACGTCATTGCCGCGCACCTTCGCGGCCAGCGCCCCGAGGAATCGCTGCTGGCGGTCCATCCGTTCCGTGTCGCTGCCGTTCCCGAGCGACTTGCGGGCCCGCACGTATCCGAGCGCCTGTTCCCCGGTGAGCTTCACCCTGCCCGCGGGCAGCCGCAGACCTGCCTGCTTGTCGTGAATAGGTGCGGCGAGGCACACCTCGACCCCGTCGACGGCGTCGACCATCTCCTTGAAGCCCTGGAAGTCGACGACGATGTGATGGTCGATCCGGATGTCGGTCATCCGCTCCACCGTCCGGACCGTGCAGGCCGAACCGCCCACCTGGAAGGCGCGGTTGAACATGGTGAACGCCGGCGCGGAGCGACGGCCGTCCGCCCGTCGGCAGCTCGGCACGTCCACCATCAGGTCCCGCGGCAGCGACACCGCGGTCGCGCTGCGCCGGTCGGCCGCCAGATGCAGCAGGATCGTGGTGTCCGACCGCTCGGTCCCCGAATCGCGCCCGTACGCGCCGTTCCCGTTCCCCGCCCGCGAGTCCGACCCGATCACGAGGATGTTCTGCGCGCCCCGCACGAGCGCCGTCGGCCGCTCCTTCTCGAACCGCGCCAGTTCGTCCGCCGCCGTCCGGTCCGACGTGATGTTCCCGTCCAGCTTCCGGTACGCCACCCACCCCACGCCCACGGCCCCGACGACCAGCAGCCCCACGCCGCCCGCCACCCACCGCACCCACCGCCGCCGCCGACGCCGGGGCCCGGCCCCGGTGGGCGACCCGCCCGCACCGGGCCCCAGCCCCACCGCCCTGCCTCCGACGTCGTCCACACCTACGACGATGGCGCGAGGGGGGCCAGGAGGCGGCCGGGGCTGGGCCGAACGGGGGAGGGACGGCCTGCTCGGCGACCTGAGCGGCGGAAGGGACCGCGCCGCCCGAGGGACCCGAGCAGCAGCCGCGCCCGACAGGGGCGCGGGGAACGGCGCGAGAACCCCCACCGGGCCGACAGCTCCGTGCCGGAGCGCCGGGAACGGCCGCGCTGCCCGAGGGGCCTGAGCGGCAGCCGCGCCCGATAGGGGCGCGGGGAACGGCGCGAGAACCCCCACCGGTCCCGCAGCCGCCCGACCCCCCCCCGCACCCCCCACGGCGTCACCGCGTCACGCAACCCCCGAGAGCCACATCACCAAGAGCCACGACACCCGAGCCCGCCCCCCCCCGCAGCGGAGCGTCACCGCGAGGTCGCCGTGACCCGCTCACTCTCCACCCGCTTGGCGAGCGCGTCCTCACCCAGCTCCCCGAGATGCCGGCACAGCACCACGGACCCGCCGCTCGCGAGCGGCCCGTACAACCCCGCCGAGAGCCCCTCCCACGTGTCGTACCCCAGCCCCGACAGCAGCCGGGACCCGGGCCCCGTCAGCCCGAGGCCCCCCGCCTCCGCGCGGGCGCGCTCCACGACCTCCGCCCCGCTGAACTCCCGCCCGGCCACGACCAGCGCCGCCTCCTCGGGATCCACGGGCGCGTACGCCACGAACCGGTCCCCCTGCGAGGGCACCTCCACCGCGTAGTCGGCGAACCCGGCCGGCACCTGCGGGAACCGCCCCCCGAGCGGCCGCAGCGCGAGCGCGATCCGCTCCCCGGTGCACGCGCGGGCCGCGTCCAGCGTGTCCGGCCCGCTCACCACGACGTCGGCCGCCGCCGGGTCCCCGCCGATCTCGGCGACCACCCCCACGGACGAACAGGCCAGCAGCCACACCGCCGTCTGCCAGTGGGCCGGCAGCAGCAGCGCGACCCGGTCACCCGGCTCCGCAGACAGTTCGCCCTGAAGGAGGTTCGCGGTCTTGGCCACCCAATTGGCGAAGGTGGCCACGGACAATTCGACCCGCTCGCCCGTGGCGTCGTCGTAGAAGGTCACCAGGGGGCGCGCGGGATCCGCGGCCAGCGCGGATCGCAGCAGGTCGGCAGGGGTGCGGTCGGTGGCGTTCACCCGCGTAAGCGTACGCGGGGGCCGGCCTGCCCGCGGCCCCGGACGGACCGGAATCGCCACCGGTTCGGCGCAGCACAGCCGACGGACCGTCAATTCCGCGATGGACAGATATGTATGACTATGTCCAGGATCGGACGCATGCGTAGATCACGATTCCTCGCGTCCTCGATCGGCGTCACCTGCGCGGCGGCACTCGCCCTCCCGGCGGCACTCCCGGCGACGGCCTCCGCGGCGACCCCGACGGACTCGTCCTCCACGGCGGCCCTGCACCCGGCGCGGACCCCGGCCCCGACCGCCCCGCTCGCGCTCGCGCCCGCGTCCGGCAGCACCCAGTCCCTTCCCCTCCTCCCCCTCGGCACGGACCGGAACCTCGGCCCGGCCGCCGCCGAACAGGGCCTCGGCAAGCGGGACGTACGGTCCTTCTCCCTGGTCGGTGTCGTCTGGGACAACCCGGACACCGAACTCCAGGGCCGCGTCCAGGTCCGCACCCGCGCCAAGGGCACCGACCGCTGGTCCGGCTGGCAGGACGTGGAGACGCACAACCACGAGCACGCCGCCGACCCCGACACCGCCGAGCGCTCCTCGGGCCGGGTGCGCGGCTCCACCGCCCCGCTGTGGGTCGGCGACTCCGACGGCGTCGAGGTGCGCGTACGCGCCGAGACCCAGGGCCGTACAACCGCGCCGGGCGTCCAGATGCTCCCGGACGGCCTACGCCTCGAACTGGTCGACCCGGGCACCGGCACCCTGGAGGGCGCCGCGGGCCCGAACGCCGTGCACGCGGCCGACCCGCCGCCCGTCGGCACCCCCGCCGACGCGCCGCGGCTGGGCGCCCTGACCGCCGAGTCGGCCGCCGCCTCCGCCGTCAACGCCGACCTCGCGCCGCTCGGCGCCACCGCCATTCCGGCGCTGACGCGCAAGGAGACGGAGGAGCGGCTGGCGAACGTGGTGCCCGGGGTGAAGCCGTACATCGGCCCGCGCCCCCGCATCGTCACGCGCGCCGGCTGGGGCGCGGACGAGAAGCTGCGCGAGCGCGACTTCCGCTACACCACACGGGTCAGCGCGGCCTTCGTCCACCACACGGCCTCCGGCAACAACTACAAGTGCGCGCAGGCCCCTTCGGTCATCCGCAGTATCTACCGCTACCACGTCGTGAGCAGCGGCTGGCGGGACATCGGCTACAACTTCCTCGTCGACAAGTGCGGAAACATCTACGAGGGGCGCGCGGGTGGCGTCGCGAAGCCGGTCATGGGCGCGCACACCCTCGGCTTCAACACCAACAGCATGGGTGTCGCGGTTCTCGGCAGCTACGGCACCACCAAGCCGCCCGCGGTGGCCGTCAAGGGAATCGCGCAACTAACCGCCTGGAAACTCGGTCTTTACGGTGCGAACCCCAAGGGCAAGACCTACCTCACGTCGGGCGGTGGCAATCTCTACGCAAAGGGCAAGAAGGTACAACTGCATGTGATCTCCGGTCACCGGGACGGGTTCGCGACCGAGTGCCCCGGGGTGCGCCTCTACGGAAAGCTCGGTACGGCCCGCACGGAGGCCGCCCGCTATCAGGGCCGGTAGCGCGGCCACAGGAGCACGGGGGACCCGAGGGCGCGCCCGCCGCGCCCTCGACGCGACTCCGCCGCCTGCGCGCCTCGCCACCCGCCGACGGCCCGGCGCACGGCCGCGAAGGCGCCGTGGAACGGTCTGCATACACTGGCCGGTCGAATGACAGTTCGGCCGGTCCCGGCAGGAAGCAGAGACGACAGGTGACAGAAGCGATCCTCCTGGTCGGCGGCAGAGGCACCCGGCTGCGTCCGCTCACGGTGCACACTCCCAAGCCCATGGTCCCGGCGGCCGGAGTCCCCTTCCTCACCCACCAGTTGGCGAGAGCCAGAGCCGCGGGTGTCGACCACATAGTCCTCGCCACCTCCTACCTCGCCGAGGTCTTCGAACCCCACTTCGGCGACGGCTCCGCCCTCGGCCTCCACCTCGAATACGTCACCGAGGAAGAGCCCCTGGGCACGGGCGGCGCGATCCGCAACGCCGCCTCGCACCTGCACTCCTGCCCCGAGGACCCGGTCCTCGTCTTCAACGGCGACATCCTCACCGGCCTGGACATCCGCCGCCTGGTCACCACCCACGGAACGACCGGCGCGGACGTCTCCCTCCACCTGACCCAGGTGACCGACCCGCGCGCCTACGGCCTCGTCCCCACCGACGCCACGGGCAGGGTGCTCGCCTTCCTGGAAAAGCCCCAGACCCCCGAGGAGATCGTCACCGACCAGATCAACGCCGGGGCGTACGTCTTCCGCCGCTCGGTCATCGACACGATCCCGGCGGGCCGCCCGGTCTCGGTGGAGCGGGAGACGTTCCCGGACCTGCTGGCTGCGGGAGCGCATCTGCAGGGCATGGTCGACTCGACGTACTGGCTGGACCTCGGCACCCCCGCGGCCTTCGTCCGCGGCTCGGCGGACCTCGTCCTCGGCCGCGCCCCGTCACCCGCCGTCCCCGGCCGCTGCGGCGACCGCCTGGTCCTGCCCACCGCCCGGGTCGCGGGCGACGCCAAGCTGACCGGCGGCACGGTGGTGGGCGAGGGCGCCTTCGTCGGCGAGGGCGCCCGGGTCTACGGCAGCACGGTCCTGGCCGGCGCGGTCGTCGAACCCGGCGCGGTGATCACCGACTCCCTCATCGGCGCCCGTGCCCGCATCGGCGAACGCTCCGTACTCACCGGCGCGGTCATCGGCGACGGCGCGGTCATCGGCGCCGACAACGAACTCCGCACGGGGGTCCGGGTCTGGTGCGACGCCCAAATCCCCACGGGGGCGCTCCGCTTCTCGTCGGACCAGTGAGCGCCGGGTGTGGTTGTCGGGTGCGGGTGCGGGTGCGGGTGCGGGTGCGGGTGCGGGTGCGTGGGGGCTGGTCGCGCAGTTCCCCGCGCCCCTAAAAGCCCAGGCTCTGCGGGCCTGAAAAGCACGGGGCGCAGCCCCCGCCGGGCCCGCGGCCGGGCCGACTACAGGCGCCCGATGTCTCCCCGCGGCATCCGGGGTGCCCGCCGAGCCGGCCCGCGCCCCGACAACAGGATCAACCGAGCCGCCCGATGCCGCTGCCCCGCATACGGCTCCAGCAACGACAGCATCACCGAGTCGTCCGCATCCCGGTCCCCGGCCAGCACGAAGCCCACGATCCCCGGCAGATGCAGATCCCCCGTGGTCACCGCGTCCGCCGCCCCATGACTGCGCTGCACGGTCTCCGCCGAGGTCCACGGCCCGATCCCCGGCACCTTCTCCCACCGGGCCCGCGCCTCCTCCGGCGACATCCCCACGGCCTCCTCCAGCCGCTCCGCCACCCGCACCGCCCGCAGGATCGTCGACGCCCGCTTGTCGTCGACCCCGGCCCGATGCCACTCCCAGGACGGGATCAGCGCCCACTCCCGGACCGAGGGCATCACGAACATCCCCGGCGGCACGGGCCCCGGCGCCGGCTCCCCGAATTTCCGTACGAGCAGCCGCCACGCCCGGTACGCCTCGTCCGTCGTGACCTTCTGCTCCAGCACCGACGGGATCAACGACTCCAGCACCAGCCCGGTCCGCGTCAGCCGCAGCCCCGGCCGCCGCCGCCAGGCCATCGCCACGACCCGGTGCCGGGGCACGAACGCGTCCGGCTCGTCCGAGGCCCCCAGCAGCGACGGCACCCCGTCGAGCAGCCACTCGGCCCCGGGCCCCCACGCCTCCGCCTCGACGACACCGCCCCGCAGGGCCACCCGCAGGGAGCCGGGCCCCACCGGTGTCCGGGTGGCCCGCCACACGGACCCGTCCGGCACGGCCCGGAAGGTGGGATCGTGCGGCCCCCGCCGCAGCGGCCCCAGCACGAGCCCCGGATCGAGCGGCCCTTCCGGCACCCAGGTCCGCCGCTTCCCCGCCGCCACGGCCTGCCGGGGCACCCCGCCGGGCACGACGACATGCCCGCCCCGCACCGTCGTACGGGTGGGCCGCTGGGGGAAGCGTCCGGCCAAGAGAAGATCCTAGGAGGAGGTCCTGAGCAGAGAGATGCGTGTCCTACGAGCCTAGGGCGCCCGACGACTTCCGGAGCCCGCTCGGCTCACCGGACCTCGATGAACGCCCCCGCGTCCCGCCCGGCCCGCGCCGGAGGCTCCCCCGCCGCGTGTCCCACGGCGACCGCCCCCATCGGGTCCCACTCCCGCGGCAACTCCAGCACGTCCCGTACGACGTCCCGGCAGAACATCGTCGACGAGACCCACGCCGAACCCAGCCGTTCCCCGGCCAGCGCGACGAGGAAGTTCTGCACCCCGGCGCCGGTCGCGACCACGAACATCTCGCGTTCGGCCGCGTCCCGCCGCGCGTCCCCGTAGACGTGCGACCCGTCCGTCACCAGACAGGGCACCACCAGGTAGGGCGCGTTGCGCAGGACATCCCCGCGCCGCACCCGCTTCGCGACGGACTCCTCGCTCCTGCCGTCCCGCCGCAGATCCGCGATCCACGCGTCCCGCATGGCGTCGAGCAGCCGTACCCGCGACTCCTCGGACTCCAGCAGCACGAACCGCCACGGGGTCGTGTGGTGCGGCGCCGGCGCGGTCACCGCGGCGGCCACGGCCCGTCGCACCGCCCCGGGATCGACCGGCTCGTCCGTGAACGCCCGGACGGTCCGCCGCTGCGTCACCGCCAGCCGTACGGCCTCGGAGGTGCCGAGCCGGAACATGTCGTCCCGCGCCCCCCGGACCAGGCCCCGCGTGCCCTCGCCGTCGTCCTCGGCCACCACGTGCCCGAGCCCCCGCACGACGGCGACGGGCCGCCCGGCGGCCTTGCCCTTCACCAGGTCACCGGCTCCGGCCAGTTCGTCGGCGGTGGCGACGACGGTGGCACTGAGCGGGTTGCCGTACGCGTCGGTACCGCCGCGCAGGTCGTCGAGGACCCGCACACCGGCCGCGCCGATGGCGACATCCGTCAGCCCGCTGCGCCAGGGTCGCCCGAACGTGTCGGTGACGACGACCCCGACCTCGACGCCGAGCGCGTCCCTGACACCGTCCCTGACGGCCCGCGCCGAGGCGTCGGGGTCCTCGGGCAGCAACAGCACGGTCCCGGAGGGCGTGTTGGAGGCGTCGACCCCGGCGGCGGCCATCACCAGCCCCTGCCGGTTCTCCACGATCCGCAGCGTTCCGCGCCGCGCCACCACCCGCACGGTCTCGGCGTCGATCGCGGCCTCCCGGTCGGCCGCCTCGACGACACGCCCCTCGGCCTTGGACACGATCTTCGAGGTGACGAGCAGCACGTCCCCGTCGGCCAGCTCCGGCGCGGCCGCGACGATCAGCTTGGCGAGATCGTCCCCCTCGCGCACCTCGGGGATGCCCTCCAGGGCCCACACCCGGTACCCGGCGCCGGGCATCACGTCTCTCCCGCTCTCCGCGTTCCCGCTCCCCGTGCTCACGCTCCCCGCACCTCCTCCGCCAGTGCCAGCGCCTCGCGGGCCATCGCCGCCGTCGTCTCCAGGTCGGTCATCATCAGCGGCACGGCCCGGCACCGGATCCCGGCGCTCTGCACACGCTCGACGACGCCCGCGTCGACCGTGTCGACGAGCCAGCCGTCGAGCAGCCCCGAGCCGTAGTGCTCGGCGACGGCCGCGGCGGTGGACTCCACGCCCACGGCGGCGAGGACCTTGTCCGCCATGCCGCGCACGGGGGCGTCACCGACGATGGGGGAGAGCCCCACGACCGGCACCCCGGCCTCGGCGATCGCCTCCCGGATGCCGGGCACGGCGAGGATCGTGCCGATGGAGACGACGGGGTTGGACGGCGGGAAGAGGATCACGTCCGCCGCGGCCAGGGCCTCCAGCACCCCGGGCGCGGGCTTCGCCTGCTCGGCGCCGACCGGCACGATCGCCTCGGCCGGCACGGAGGCCCGCAGCCGGACCCAGTACTCCTGGAAGTGGATCGCCCTGCGCTCGCCGGACCCCGAGCCCGACCCCGAGTCCGCCCCCGTGTCCGAGCCGTCGGCGGGCATCGTGACGGCGACATGGGTCTCGACACGGTCGTCGGTCATCGGGATGAGCCGCACACCCGGCTTCCACCGGTCGCACAGCGCCTCGGTGACCGCGCTCAGGGGATACCCGGCACTGATCATCTGCGTCCGCACGATGTGCGTGGCGAAATCCCGGTCCCCCAGCCCGAACCACTCGGGCCCGGCACCGTACGCCGCGAGCTCCTCCTTCAGGTGGAAGGTCTCGTCGGCCCGTCCCCAGCCCTGCTCCTCGTTGATGCCGCCGCCGAGCGTGTACATCACCGTGTCGAGGTCCGGGCAGACCTTCAGCCCGAAGAGGTGGATGTCGTCCCCCGTGTTGCCGACGACCGTGATGTCCGCGTCCGGCGCGGCCCGCTTCAGACCGCGCAGGAACCGGGCACCACCGATGCCGCCTGCCAGAACCACAATGCGCATGGAAGCAGTCTCGCAGGCGGGACCGACACCGGGTCGCCCGCCCGGGACCACGGCCGGTTTCCCGCGGTCCCCGGTCAGGCCGTGACGGCGGGCTCCTGCGCCGCGCACGCCGTCGCGTGCATCGGCATCTCCGTCAGGCCCGGGTAGTAGACGTGCAGACTGACGGCCGGCTCCAGCGCGTCGTTGACGACCTCGTGCGCGTAACCCGGCGCGAACACGCGCTGCGCGCCCGCGCCGAGCACGCGCGTGCCCCGGTCGGTGCGCTCGGTCAGCGTGCCGTCGAGCACCGTCAGTACGCCGGAGGAGCCCCCGTGGCCGTGCAGCCCGGTGCCCTGCCCCGGCACCCACGACAGCAGCCACACCTCGTACCCGGGGCCGGTCAGCAGCCGGTGGTACCAGCGGGTGGTCGCGTCGTACTCGACGAGGTGCTCCCACCGGGAGCGGTCGTCGGCGAGGGAACGGGCCAGTCCGGCGAACTCGGCCACGGTGACCGGGTGTTGGCGCGGCGCCTGGAGGAGGTGCGGTACTTCGAGAAGGTCGCCGGCGATCTGGAGGTCGCTGTCGCTGTTCATGAAGTGGGGATGTCCTCGACGGAGTGCGTGGGGGAGGGCGGGGTGTCACCTGCCGTCCGCATGGGTCGCGGTCGGGGTGGGTGCCCGGTCGTCCGGGCGAAGAGGGAACAGCGGCCGAGCCGGGAGGGGCTCAGTGGCAGCCGGAGCGCGTAGGGCTCAACAGCTGGGACAGCAACAGCGACAGCTACAGCGAGCAGCACCGAGGGACCCGGCGGAGCGGGTCGAGGTGAGTGCCAAGTTCGCGAGCATGCCCACAAGCACAGCGGCTCACACCTCCGCTGTCAACTTCCCGTCCGGTATGTGGATGCCGGTTCACCTCTTTCGGTGCATCCGCGCGGCGAAAGGTTTGTGCCCCGGGTCTCGGGGAGACATGGCGTCCAACCGGGCAAGCCGCCGGCACGCGCGTGGCGGGCCGTGGGCGCGTCCGGAGCGGGCCGACTCCAACGAGTCGGAACGAGATCGAACTCCCGGTCGTCTTCTCCCGTAAGGGAGGGAGAACCCCCACCGGAACTCCCGCCTGCCGTCAGGCTGCTGTCAGGGTTTATGCCGATTTGAACACTTTCCGCATAGCCTTGGTTCCGCAGAGTGAATAAGGGGCTCAATAGCAGATCTCGGCTTGACTCGCCCGTAGCAGCACACTTGTAATTTCACTCGTGTCGTTCAGCCGAAATCGGTAACGGCCGCACGACGGGGACGCGAAAGACGGACGAGGGGCGCACATGACCGAGCTCGTGCAGCAACTGCTGGTCGACGACGCGGACGAAGAACTCGGCTGGCAGGAGCGCGCGCTGTGCGCCCAGACCGATCCCGAGTCCTTCTTCCCCGAGAAGGGCGGCTCGACCCGCGAGGCCAAGAAGGTCTGTCTCGCCTGCGAGGTCCGCTCCGAGTGCCTCGAGTACGCCCTCGCCAACGACGAGCGGTTCGGTATCTGGGGCGGCCTGTCGGAGCGCGAGCGCCGGCGTCTGAAGAAGGCGGCCGTCTGACCCGTCCCGGAACACCCGACCCGTCCCGGGCACAGTCGAACAGAGACAACCGAACACGTACGGCCCGTCGCGCGTGGGTTGTCCACAGGCGGCGGGCCGCCGTGCTGCTCAGCCGTTAGTGTGGGCCCTCGTCCGAGACGTCCCGCTGTCCCCGCCGGACACAGACGTCCACCGCAGTCCATCGAACCGGGGCCCGTACCTCGATGTCCGTGCACAGCCACACCTCAGTTCACCAGGACACCGCTCCTGAGTTCCCACGCCATGTGGTGACCGCGGTCCTCGTCGCGCACGACGGTGCCCGCTGGCTGCCCGACGCGCTCGCCGGACTGCTCGGCCAGGAGCGCCCCGTGCAGAGCGCCATGGCGGCCGACACCGGCAGCGCGGACGACTCCGCCCGGCTCCTCTCCGACGCCCTCGGCGCGGACCGCGTCCTGCACCTCGCCCGGCGGACCGGTTTCGGCCAGGCCGTCGAGGAGGCCAACCGCACCGCGGGCGTCCTCACCGAGGACGACCTGGCGTACCTCAGACGCCCCAGCGGCTGGGACCCGGTGACCCGCACCTGGCGCGACGACGCGTACGACATGCCGGAACTCCCGCACGGAGAGCCGGTCCAGTGGCTGTGGCTGCTGCACGACGACTGCGCCCCCGAGCCCGGCGCCCTCGCCCAGCTGCTGCGGGCCGTGGAGAACGAACGCGAGCTGGGCCGCGACGACGTCGCCGTCGTCGGCCCCAAGCTGCGCGGCTGGTACGACCGCCGTCAGCTGCTGGAGGTCGGCGTCACCATCGCCGACTCCGGCCGCCGCTGGACCGGCCTGGACCGCCGTGAGCAGGACCAGGGCCAGCACGACCACGTCAAGCCCAGCCTCGCCGTGTCCACCGCCGGCATGCTGATCCGCCGTGACGTCTTCGAGGAACTGGGCGGCTTCGACCGCCGCCTGCCCCTCATGCGGGACGACATCGACCTGTGCTGGCGCGCGACCACCGCCGGACACCGCGTCCTCGTCGCCCCCGAGGCCGTCGTACGGCACGCCGAGGCCGCCTCGCGCGAGCGCCGCACCGTCGACTGCGTGGGCCGCAGCGCCGCCTCCCCGCACATGGTCGACAAGGCGGGCGCGGTCTACACCCTCCTCGTCAACTCCCGTACCGCGCAGCTCCCCTGGGTGCTGCTGCGCATCGTCCTCGGCACCCTGCTCAGGACCGTCGCGTACCTCGTCGGCAAGGTCCCCGGACAGGCCGTCGACGAGATCCGCGGTCTGCTGAGCACGCTGCTGCGGCCCGAACGGATCATCGCCGGGCGACGCGCACGAGGCCGCTCACAGCTGGACAAGGGCGAGCTGCGACCGCTGTTCCCGCCCCCGGGCGCGACCGTCCGGGCCACCGTCGAACAGGTCGCCGGCGATCTGTTCGGCAGCTCCGACGCCGAGACCCCCCAGGCCGGACGGCACGGCGGCGCCGTCGAGCCGGGTTCCGGGGACGACGACGCCGAATTCCTCCAGGTCGAGCGGTTCGCCCGGCTCAAGCGCATCGCACGCGCACCCGGGCCCGTGCTCTTCGCCCTGCTGCTGCTCGCCTCGCTCCTCGCCTGCCGTGAACTGCTCGGCGGCGGCGCGCTCGCGGGCGGCACCCTGCTGCCCGCCCCCGCCGACTCCGCCGCGCTCTGGTCGCGCTACCTGGACGGCTGGCACCCGGTCGGGACGGGCGGCTCCGAGGCCGCGCCGCCGTACCTGGCGATCGTGGCCATGCTCGGCTCCCTCCTGTTCGGCTCCGCCGGACTGGCGGTCACCGTGCTCCTGGTGGCGTCCGTGCCCCTGGCCGGTTTCACCGCCTACTTCGCCTCCCGCTCCCTGGTCGAGTCCCGGCTGCTGCGGGCCTGGGCCGCCGTCGTCTACGCCTTCCTGCCCGCCGTCACCGGCGCGCTCGCGACCGGCCGCATCGGCACCGCCGTCCTCGCGGTCCTGCTGCCGCTGGCCGCCCGCGGGGGCGCCGCGGCCGCAGGGCTCACCCACCGCACCGGGGCGCGCGGCACCTGGCGCGCCACCTGGGCGTACGCGCTGCTGCTGACGATCACCACCGCGTTCACGCCCGTCGTGTGGCCCCTCGCGCTGCTCCTCGGCCTCGGGGTCCTCGTCGTACGCCGCCGCGAGATCACCGCCTACGGCCCGCGCTTCGTCGCCCAGCTCGGCACCCCGCTGCTGATGCTCGCCCCCTGGTCCCTGACCCTGCTGCCGTTCGGCTTCTTCGAGGAGGCCGGCCTGGAGTACGGCGGGAGCCCCGCCTCGGCGACCGATCTGCTCGGCATCAGCCCCGGCGGGCCCGGCACGGTCGGCGGGCTGACCCTCGTCGGCGTCGTCCTCGCCGCGCTGGCCGCCCTGCTCCGCGCGGAGCGTCAGCCGGCGATCCGTACCGCCTGGACCGCCGCCCTGGTGGCCCTCGTCCTCGCGGTCCTCTCCAACGGCTCCACCTGGGCGGGACCCTCGACCCTCGTCTACGGCATCGCCCTCCTCGCCGCCGCCCTCCTCGGCGCCGACGGGGCCCGCCACCGGGTGGCCGAGCAGAGCTTCGGCTGGCGGCAGCCGGTCGCCGTGCTCATCGCGCTGGCCGCCGCCGTCGGTCCGCTGCTGGCCGCCGCGGGCTGGGTCCTCGGCGGCGCCGACGGCCCCCTGGAGCGCCGCGACCCCGTCCAGGTGCCCGCGTTCGTCGCCGAGGAGAGCGTCACCCGCGACCAGGCCCGCACCCTGGTCCTCGACAGCGACTCCACCGCCGAGGTCGGCTACACCCTGGTCCGCGGCTCCGGCGTCCGCCTCGGCGACGCCGAACTCACGGCCGCGGCCGGGGACAACGAGCGGCTCGACAAGGTCGTCGCCCACCTCGTCGCGGGCTCCGGCGCCGACCAGAGCGACGAACTCGGCGGCTTCGCCGTGCGCTACGTCCTCGTCCGCCCCGGCTCCCCCCGCGAGGTCAGCCGCGTCCTGGACGCCACGCCCGGCCTGAGCCGCCTCAGCCAGCAGGACGGCAGCGCCCTGTGGCGGGTGGACCGCCAGGTCTCCCGGGTCACCGTCGAAACCGGCTCCGGCGTCCCGAAGGCCGTCGCCGCGGGACCCGTCGAGGTGCACACCACCCTCCCGGCCGGCGGGCCGGGCCGTCTCCTGCGCCTCGCCGACACCGCCGACGAGTCCTGGACCGCCACGCTCAACGGCAAGCCGCTCACCCCGACCACGGTCGACGGCTGGGCCCAGGGCTTCCGGCTGCCCGAGGCGGGCGGCCGGCTGGACGTCACCTTCGACGCCCCCGTCACCCACACCGGCCGGCTGTGGGCGCAGGGCGCGCTCGCCGTCGTCCTCGTGGTCCTCGCCCTGCCGGGCCGCCGCCGGGACGTCGACGACGACCTGCCCGACGAGCCCGTCGCCGTCCCCGCCCAGGACGTCACCGGCGACGGCCGCCGCGCCCGCCGCCTGCGCGCCCAGGCCGAGGCCGAGGCCGAACAGCCCACCGACCCCGGCCTGCCCGACCTCCCGCAGGAGGTACCGGTCGCCGCGCCGGTCCCGCAGCAGCAGGCTTACGGGGAATGGGACGCGGCCCCCGCGGACGCGGGCGCCGGATACGGGCAGTACGACCAGCAGTTCCAGGGCGCCCAGCAGCAGTACCCGGCGGGCGCGTACGACCAGCAGCACTACCAGGCCGACCCCTACCAGGGCGGCCAGTACGACCCGTACGCCTCCTACGGGGGCACCACGGCCCCCTACGACCAGACGTACACCCAGGGCTACGACGCGACGTACGACCCGTCGCACGGCACCGGCGCCGACAGCGAGCGCCGCGACGGGAGCCAGCAGTGAACCGCCAGACCCTGTCCCTGATCGCCGGCGCGACCGCCCTCGCCGCCGTCACCGGCTTCGCCGTGATCAGCACCCCCGACACGGCGGGCGGTGACACCACCGCGAAGGCGGCCGCCCAACTGCCCGTGCAGCGCACGAGCCTGCTCTGCCCGCAGCCGAGCACCTCGGACCTGGCGGAGACCGCGTACACGTCCTTCACCCCCGTCACGAAGGACACCGGCGGCGAAGGAGGCGCCGAACTCGTCGCGGCGGGTGGGCAGTCGACGGACGCGGGCGACAAGGACAGCAAGGACAGCAAGGACGACAAGCCCGGCAAGGACGCCAAGGGCAAGCCCGTCAAGCCCGTCATCGAGGCCAAGGGGCCCGGCAAACCCGTCACCGGCAGCACCGACGGCGGTGACGCGCCCGCGCTGATCGGCACGGCCGAGGGGAAGTCCGCCCCCGGCTGGACGGTCCAGGAGACCACCGAGGTCGCCGCGGGCACCGGCCGCGGCCTACTCGGTGTCAACTGCACCGCCCCGGACACGGAGTTCTGGTTCCCGGGCGCGAGCACCGCCGCGGGCCGCACCGACTACGTCCACCTCGTGAACCCCGACGACTCGGCGGCCGTCGTCGACATCGAGCTGTACGGGAAGGACGGCGTCCTGAAGTCGACGGTGGGGGACGGCATCACGGTCCGGCCGCGCGCCTCCGAGCCGGTCCTGCTCTCCACGCTCTCCGCGGCGAAGGAGGCCGACCTCACGGTCCACGTCAGCGTCCGCAGCGGCCGGGTCGCCGCCGCCGTCCAGGCCCTCGACGACAAGCTGGGCGGCGACTGGCTCTCCGCAGCGGCCGACCCGGCCGGCAGCCTCGTCCTCCCCGGCATCCCGAAGGACGCGACCTCCGTGACCCTCGTGGCCTTCGCCCCGGGCGACACGGACGCCGACCTGAAGCTCCGCCTCGCCTCGCCGAACGGTCCCATCACCCCGGCGGGCCACGAGACGCTGCACATCAAGTCGGGCATGACCGCCACGGCCGATCTGGGCGACATCACCCGTGGCGAGGAGGGCTCCCTCTTCCTCGCCCCCACGGGCAGGGCGATCCCGGTGGTGGCCGCCCTCCGGGTGGTCCGCGGCAAGGGCGACAACCGGGAGACCGCCTTCATCCCGGCGACCCGCCCGGTCGGCGCGCGCGCCACAGTCGCCGACAACCGTGCCAAGGGCACGACCCTGGCCCTCACCGCCCCGACCGGCACGGCCGAGGTCAAGGTCACCGCGTCCGCGGGCAGTGGCGGCGGCGAGGCCACGACCAAGACCTTCACGATCAAGGCGGGCACCACCCAGCACGTGGACATGCCGGCCCCGAGCGGCCTGAAGGGCAGCTACGCCCTCACCGTCGAAACCACGTCCGGCGCCCCCGTCTACGCCTCCCGCCTCCTGCAGTCCAAGCTCGACTCCGTCCCCGCCTTCACCATCCAGACCCTCCCGGACGACCGCGGAACGGTAGCGGTCCCGAAGGCACACCAGGACCTGTCGATCCTGCAGAGGTGATTTCGAGGCCCTGGGGAGCAGTGGGCGCAGGCCCCTGCTTTCCAGGGGCGCGGGGAACTGCGCGACCAGCCCCCACCGGGCGGACGTCCGGGGGCCGCAGGGGCGCAGCCCCTGACGAGGAGGGGACGGGTGGGGGCGGCGGGGGCGAAAACCCCCACCACCCCGTGCCGCGTCAGTCCTCCCCGTACCGAGGATCCACGCTCTCCGGATTGAGCCCCAGCAGCTCCGCCACCTGCTCCACCACGACCTCGTGCACCAGCGCCGCCCGCTCGTCGCGTCCCTTGGTACGGATCTCCACCGGCCGCCGGTAGATCACCACCCGGGCCGGCCGCCCCTCCCGCGCCGCGACGGTCCCCCCGAGCGGCACGGCCTCGTCGTTCCACGCCCCGTCGCCGGGCCCGTCGAGCCGAGGTACCTCCAGCACGAGGAAGTCGATGTCCGCGAGCTGCGGCAACCGCCGTTCCAGTCGCTCCACGGAGTCCTGCACCAGATCCGCGAACACCTCCGCGCGACTCGCCGCGAGCGGTACCTGGGGCGGCGCGATGGGCCCGCGCATCCCCCTGCCGTGCCGGTCTCGGCGGCGGGGCCCGGGTGCGAAGGCGGCGCGGGGCGGTACGAGGTCGTCCATCACCTGTGAAGCGTAATCCCCGGCAGGCCCGCCCGCCCGGCTCCACGCCCCCGGCGCCGCCGCCGGTCCGCCGCCGCTGACCTGGCACGGCCGGCCCGGCGCGTCCAACCGGCTCGCCGCGCGACGGTCTCCGGAGGGTGGTCGGCCGTGTCGGAGATTGACCATTCAAGCCAAGGTTGGGCTCGATTCCGTTCCTCTGCGAGATCGGCGAACTGGCCCCAATTAGCATGATATGTACATAGACTTGACCGGTTTCCATGTCGTTCGGCATCCCGGACAAGGGGTTACTCGCAGGTCAACGCCCCGGGTTCGGAGGGGAGTGTGGGGCGTTTCACAGCACGACACGGTGGAGTGACCTGGTGGAGAGTCGTCGCGGCCCGCTCAAGAGTGCGGTACCGTCCAACATCGTGAGCCCTGTACGTCGCTGTTCGCGCACCGCTTGCGGCCGCCCCGCCGTCGCGACGCTGACGTACGTCTACGCCGACTCGACCGCGGTCCTCGGCCCTCTCGCCACCTACGCCGAACCCCACTGCTACGACCTGTGCGCCGAGCACTCCGAGCGCCTCACCGCGCCGCGCGGCTGGGAGGTCGTACGGCTGCTGGACGCCTCGGCGCCCGCGCGCCCCAGCGGTGACGACCTGGAAGCGCTCGCCAACGCCGTGCGCGAGGCGGCCCGTCCGCAGCAGCGCGCCGCGCAGGCCGGCGGCGGTCCGCGCACGGCGGACCCGATGGAGGTCGCCCGCCGCGGCCACCTCCGGGTCCTGCGCTCCCCGGACAACTGAGCACCCGCTCCTTCGGCAACAGGCGCCCCGCGCAAGGCCGTTGCGCTCCCCGCCCACGCACGTCGCGCGGTCGCCGTCCCCGCCCCCGGCCCGCCCCACCCGCCTTCGGCCCATGCGGCCGGACGTTCCAGGAGGTCACACGGTCCACCGCCGGCGCCGCCGGGTAGTTTGGGTGGCCGGTGAGGACTTCTGGAGGATGTGCCCGTGGCTGCTGATCTGTCGACGATCGTGAAGGCGTACGACGTGCGCGGGGTGGTCCCGGACCAGTGGGACGAGACCCTGGCCGAACTCTTCGGGGCGGCCTTCGCACGGGTGACCGGCGCGGACGCCATCGTGACCGGCCACGACATGCGCCCCTCCTCGCCCGGCCTGTCGCGTGCCTTCGCGCGCGGTGCGGCGGCGCTCGGCGTGGACGTGACCGAGATCGGCCTCTGCTCGACCGACCAGCTGTACTACGCGTCCGGCGCGCTGAACCTGCCCGGCGCGATGTTCACGGCCTCCCACAACCCCGCCCGGTACAACGGCATCAAGATGTGCCGCGCGGGCGCCGCCCCCGTCGGCCAGGACACCGGCCTCACCGAGATCCGTGAACTGGCCGAGAACTGGAGCGAGTCGGGCGCACCGGCACCGGCCGCCACGCCGGGCACGATCACCCGGCGGGACACGCTGGAGGACTACGCGGCGCACCTGCTCGGCCTCGTCGACCTGACCTCCGTCCGCCCGCTGAAGGTCGTCGTCGACGCGGGCAACGGCATGGGCGGCCACACCGTCCCCACGGTCTTCGCCGGGCTGCCCCTCGACCTCGTCCCGCTCTACTTCGAGTTGGACGGAACCTTCCCCAACCACGAGGCCAACCCCCTCGACCCGGCGAACCTCGTCGACCTCCAGCAGCGGGTCCGCGAGGAGGGCGCCGACCTCGGCATCGCCTTCGACGGCGACGCCGACCGCTGCTTCGTCGTCGACGAGCGGGGCAACCCCGTCCCGCCCTCCGCGATCACCGCCCTGGTCGCCGCGCGGGAACTCGCCCGGCACGGCGGCAAGGGCACGATCATCCACAACCTGATCACCTCCCGGTCCGTCCCCGAGGTGGTGCGCGAGCACGGCGGCACGCCGGTGCGCACCCGCGTCGGCCACTCGTTCATCAAGGCCGAGATGGCCAGAACCGGTGCGATCTTCGGCGGCGAGCACTCCGCCCACTACTACTTCGCCGACTTCTGGAACGCCGACACCGGCATGCTGGCCGCCCTGCACGTCCTCGCCGCCCTCGGCGGCCAGGACGGCCCGCTCTCCGCCCTCGTCGACCGGTACGACCGCTACGCCGGCTCCGGCGAGATCAACTCCACCGTCGCCGACCAGGCGGACCGTCTGGCCGCGGTGCGCTCCGCCTACGGAGACCGGGAGGACGTCACCCTGGACGACCTCGACGGCCTCACCGTCTCGGCCGCCGACTGGTGGTTCAACGTCCGCCCCTCCAACACGGAACCGCTGCTCAGACTGAACGCGGAGGCGAAGGACGAGCCGACGATGGCGAAGGTGAGAGACGAAGTCCTGGCGATCATCAGGGCGTGAGCGTGCCCCGTCAGGGGCGCGGGGAACTGCGCGACCAGCCCCCACCGGGCGGACGTCTGGGGGCCGAAGGGGCGCAGTCCTTCGGTGGGGACACCTCCCGCTCGAGCGAAGCCGAGAGCGGGGGAGGGACGGGCAGGACCGCCGGAGGCGAACGGCACCCGCCCCCAACCCCGGCGCCGACCCCCGCACGGCGGTACCCTGACCAGGCCGCACACCGCACGAATCCGCCCCCGAAGGGACCCGACATGCCGCTCGAAGCCGGCCTCCTGGAGATCCTCGCCTGCCCGGCGTGCCACGCCCCCCTCACGGAGGAGGACACCGAGCTGACCTGCACGAGCCAGGACTGCGGCCTCGCCTACCCGATCCGGGACGGCATCCCCGTACTCCTCGTCGACGAGGCCCGCCGCCCCGCGTGACCCGCGCGATCGGGCTCGCGCGCGAGGCGTGATCCGCCCGAGCCGGGAAACCCGGCGAACTGGCGACAAGGCGTACCCGGGCACCCGGCGAATCGGAGGCTTCCGCCCATGCTGGACGAATCGTTGCTGGACACCCCCGACGCCCTGTCGGAGGCCGACCGCCGCGACCTGCTGCGGGGCGCCGCCGAGGCGGGGGCCCGGGTCCGTACGGCCATCCGGCTCGGTGCCGAGGCCGGCATCCCGGGGCTGAAACCGGACGGGCGTCCCCGCGCCCTCCTCGTCGCAGGTCCCGGCATGGCGTCCGCGGGCGTCGCCGACCTGCTCGGCGCCCTCGCGGGGGCCAACTGCCCCCTCACCCGCCTCCACCCCACCGGCGTGGCCCCCGCCGCGGGCGCCCTGCGCTGGGAGCTGCCCGGCTGGGCGGGCCCGGTCGACCTCCTCCTGGTCGCCACCGCGGACGGCAGCGAGCCCGGCCTCTCCCTCCTCGTCGACCAGGCGTACCGCCGAGGCAGCACGGTCGTCGCCGTGGCCCCGGCCCGCACCCCCGTCGCCGAGGCGGTGGAACGCGCCCACGGCCTCTTCGTCCCGATGGCCACCGGTCCGTACGAGCAGGAGGTGCCGCTCGGCGCCGCCGCCCCCGGCGTCCTGTGGGCCCTGCTCACGCCGATGCTCGCCCTGCTGGACCGCACCGGTGTGGTCACCGCCCCGCCCGACGCCCTGCAGAAGGTCGCCGACCGTCTCGACCAGGTCGCCGAGCGCTGCGGCCCGGCCATCGCCACCTACGGCAACCCGGCCAAGACGCTCGCCGCCGAACTGGCCGACTCGCTCCCGGTGATCTGGACCGAGGGCCAGGCGGCGGGACCCGTGGGCCGCCGCTTCGCCTCCGCGCTCGCCGACCTGGCGGGCCGTCCGGCGCTCGCCGCCCAGCTCCCGGAAGCCCTCGCCTCCCATGCGGTGCTGCTCTCCGGCCCGCTGGCCGCCAGCGCCGACCCCGACGACTTCTTCCGCGACCGCGTCGAGGACCCGCCCGCCTTCCACGCGCGCGTGGTGCTGCTGCGCGACCGCCCGACCGGTGGCCTGAGCGCCGTCCCGGCCGCCCGCGAGCTGGCCCTCGGCCACGACACCGCGATCAGCGAGCTGGAACCGGAGGAGGGCAGCGACCTGGAGACCCTCGCGGAGATGATCGCCATCACGGATTTCGCCGCCGTTTACCTGTCGCTCGCCTCCGGAGCCTGATCCTTGCCGCAGCCCGGCCCCCGGCCGGGCCCCGCAGGCTCCCCACGTACGGAGAAACTCACAGCATGGACCGCCTCGACAACACCGTCCGCCCCTACGCCTGGGGTTCGACCACGGCCATCCCGCAGCTCCTCGGCGTGGCGCCCACCGGCGAACCGCAGGCGGAGATGTGGATGGGAGCCCACCCCGGCGCCCCCTCCCGCACCGGGCGCGGACCCCTCACCGCGGTGATCGACGCGGCCCCGGAACGCGAGCTGGGGCCCCGGACGGTCGCCAGGTTCGGCCCCCGCCTCCCCTTCCTCCTCAAGCTCCTCGCCGCCGGCGCCCCCCTCTCCCTCCAGGTCCACCCCGACCTCGCACAGGCCAAGGAGGGGTACGAGGACGAGGAGCGGCGCGGCGTCCCGATCGACGCAGGCCACCGCAACTACAAGGACGCCAACCACAAGCCCGAACTCATCTGCGCCCTCACGGAGTTCGACGGCCTGTGCGGCTTCCGCGACCCGCTGCGGGCCGCCGACCTGCTCGCCGGCCTAGACGTCGACTCCCTCAAGCCGTACGTCGACCTCCTGCACGCCCGGCCCGAAGAGGCCGCGCTGCGCGAGGTGCTGACCGCGATCCTGGGCGCCGACCCCGAGGAGACGGCCCACACGGTCACCGAGGCCGCGGCCGCCTGCGCCCGCCTCGGCGGCGCCTACGCCCCGTACGCCGACATCGCCCACCACTACCCGGGCGACCCCGGCGTCCTCGCCGCCATGCTCCTCAACCACGTGACCCTGCAGCCCGGCGAGGCCCTGTTCCTCGGCGCCGGCATCCCGCACGCCTACCTGAACGGCCTCGGCGTCGAGATCATGGCCAACTCCGACAACGTCCTGCGCTGCGGCCTGACCCCCAAGCACGTCGACGTCCCCGAACTCCTGCGCGTCGTCCGCTTCGAGGCGACCGACCCCGGCGTGCTGCGCCCCGAGGCGTCCCCCGACGGCGAAGAGGTCTACGAGACCCCCATCGACGAGTTCCGCCTCTCCCGCTACGTCCTGCCCGAGGCCACAGCCCCGCACGACCTCACCCGGGCGACCCCGCAGATCCTCCTCTGCACGGCCGGCTCGGTCCGCGCGGGCGAACACACGCTCGCCCCCGGCGAGTCCGTCTTCGTACCGGCGGACGAGCGGGCGGAGGTGTCCGGACCGGGCACCCTGTTCCGCGCCACCGTCATCGCCTGAGCGGCACGCTCCCCGTGGACGAGGCGGCGGCCCGCTTATCCACAGCCTGGCGCACCGACGCCGGACCGGGCTGCAACAATGCCCCCTGCAAAAGGCGGGCAAAGCCCGGCCGGTGACGGACGCAAGCGTGGGTACCCAAGCCCACGCACGGACACACGCGTAGGCGAAGGGACACCTCGGACACATGAGCGCGTCAGGCGGCACCAAGGCGATCGTGGCGGCACTCGCCGCCAACCTCGCGATCGCGGCAGCGAAGTTCGTGGCGTTCGTCTTCAGCGGCTCGTCATCGATGCTCGCCGAGTCGGTGCACTCCCTGGCCGACTCCGGCAACCAGGGACTGCTCCTGCTCGGCGGCAAGAAGGCCCAGCGCGAGGCGACCCCGCAACACCCCTTCGGCTACGGCCGCGAACGCTACATCTACGCCTTCCTCGTCTCCATCGTCCTCTTCTCCGTCGGCGGCATGTTCGCCCTCTACGAGGGCTACGAGAAGATCAAGGAGCCGCACGAGATCGAGCACTGGTACTGGCCGGTGGGTGTCCTCGTCTTCGCGATCATCGCCGAGTCCTTCTCCTTCCGGACCGCCATCAAGGAGTCCAACGGCCTGCGCGCCGGCGAGTCCTGGACCGAGTTCGTCCGGCACGCCAAGGCCCCCGAGCTGCCCGTCGTCCTGCTGGAGGACCTCGGCGCCCTCGTCGGCCTGGTCCTCGCCCTCGGCGGCGTCGGCCTCGCCCTGCTCACCGGCGACGGCGTCTGGGACGGCATCGGCACCCTCTGCATCGGCGCCCTGCTCATCCTGATCGCGATCATCCTCGCCGCCGAGACCAAGTCCCTGCTGCTCGGCGAGGCCGCCGGCGCGGACCAGGTCAGGAAGATCGAGGCCGCGATCGTCGACGGCGACACCGTCCCCGCCATCATCCACATGCGCACGCTCCACCTCGGCCCCGAGGAACTGCTGGTCGCCGCCAAGATCGCCGTCCGGCACGACGAGACGGCCACCGAGGTCGCCCACGCGATCGACGCCGCCGAGGCCCGCATCCGCGAGGCCGTCCCGATCGCCCGCGTGATCTACCTCGAACCCGACATCTACAGCGAGGCCGAGGCCGCCAAGGGAGCCGACGCCGAGGCTGCCCCCGGCGGCCCGGCCCCCACCGCCGAGCACTGAGCCCACCGGCCGGCACCGACGCGGGAAGGGCTCGTCGCGCACGCGCGCGACGGGCCCTTCCCGTCCCTGGTCCCACCCCGCCCGGGGCTCACGGACGGGGACCCCGGCCCCGGACACCGCCGGTGCCGACCCCGGCTTCGGCTCAATCCGTACCCAGGCGGACTGGGGCAGGCAGGGCCGACCGGTGTAGCTTGGGACGGAGCCAGACGTCGCTGCTGATGGCGGTCGGGCGGTCCCACCGGGGACCGGCCGAGGGAGAGAGGGCCTCCGACGGACTGCGCTGCGCGCACGCGGGCATCCCTGTGTCCTCTTCGGGGCACCCCTGTGTCCGCCGCCGCGCAGACCAGCCCTGACCACCCTCGCCCCGAAACCGAGGAGCAGCTCTTCATGACGACTGTCGACAACCGGCAGGACTTCAAGGTCGCCGATCTCTCCCTGGCCGCGTTCGGCCGCAAGGAGATCACCCTCGCCGAGCACGAGATGCCCGGCCTGATGGCGATCCGCAAGGAGTACGCCGAGGCACAGCCCCTCGCCGGTGCCCGCGTCACCGGCTCCCTGCACATGACCGTGCAGACCGCCGTGCTCATCGAGACCCTGGTCGCCCTCGGCGCCCGGGTCCGCTGGGCCTCCTGCAACATCTTCTCCACCCAGGACCACGCCGCCGCCGCGATCGCGGTCGGCCCGAACGGCACCGCGGACGACCCCCAGGGCGTCCCCGTCTTCGCCTGGAAGGGCGAGACCCTGGAGGAGTACTGGTGGTGCACCGAGCAGGCGCTGACCTGGCCGGACAGCCCCACCGGCGGCCCCAACATGATCCTCGACGACGGCGGTGACGCAACCCTCCTCGTCCACAAGGGCGTCGAGTACGAGAAGGACGGCAAGGTTCCCGCCGTCGACACCGCCGAGAACGAGGAGCACCGCGTCATCCTCGAACTCCTCAACCGCACCATCACCGAGGGCTCCCAGAAGTGGACCCAGCTCGCCTCGGAGATCCGCGGCGTGACCGAGGAGACCACGACCGGCGTCCACCGCCTGTACGAGATGCAGCGTGACGGCCAGCTGCTCTTCCCGGCGATCAACGTGAACGACGCCGTGACGAAGTCGAAGTTCGACAACAAGTACGGCTGCCGCCACTCCCTGATCGACGGCATCAACCGCGCCACCGACGTCCTCATCGGCGGCAAGACCGCCGTCGTGTTCGGCTACGGCGACGTGGGCAAGGGCTGCGCGGAGTCCCTGCGCGGACAGGGCGCCCGCGTCATCGTCACCGAGATCGACCCGATCTGCGCGCTGCAGGCGGCGATGGACGGCTACCAGGTCACGACCCTCGACGAGGTCGTCGAGACGGCCGACATCTTCATCACCACGACCGGCAACAAGGACATCATCCTGGCCTCGGACATGGCCCGGATGAAGCACCAGGCCATCGTGGGGAACATCGGCCACTTCGACAACGAGATCGACATGGCCGGCCTCGCCAAGATCCCGGGCATCGTCAAGGACGAGGTCAAGCCGCAGGTCCACACGTGGACCTTCTCCGACGGCAAGGTCCTCATCGTCCTGTCCGAGGGCCGCCTGCTGAACCTGGGCAACGCCACCGGTCACCCGTCGTTCGTGATGTCCAACTCCTTCGCGGACCAGACCCTGGCCCAGATCGAGCTGTTCACCAAGCAGTCCGAGTACCCCATCGGGGTCTACACGCTGCCCAAGCACCTCGACGAGAAGGTCGCCCGGCTGCACCTCGCCGCGCTCGGCGTGAAGCTCACCACGCTCCGCCCCGAGCAGGCCTCGTACATCGGCGTCGACGTCGACGGCCCGTACAAGGCGGACCACTACCGCTACTGATCCGCCCGACGGCGGGTGCGTCCGCGCGGTGACGCGCAGGGACGCACCCGTCCCGGCAGCAGCTCCCAGGCAGGCCCCCGCACCCCCGTGCCGGGGGCCTGCCCGTTCGCCCCGTGCTCCGCACCGGACCGGGCCGACCCGTCAGGACCCCAGGACCCCCATGCCCCGCGGCCGGTATTCGTTCCACGACCCGCACGACCACACCCCCCTCGCCGAAGAACACTTCCACTGCGCGCCCGGCCCGTCCGGCTGGCGCTACGTCTCCCAACGGACCACCCCGTCCGGTGATCACGCAGGCTCCGTCGACCTCGCCCTCGACGAACTCGGCCGCCCGATCCGCCTCGAACTGCACGCCGCGAGCTGGCAGGTCCGCGGCGCCGCCCTCGACGGCGTCACCTGGGTCCGTACCGATCCCGCCGGCACCGAGGCCACCGAAGGCAACGTCCGCGCCCACGCCTTCACCGGAACCTCCCCCGCCTTCCTGATCGCCACCGCCCGCCTCCTGCGCCTCACCCCCTCCGCGCCCGCCACGCGGCTACGCCTCGTGGCCTTCACCGACCCGGTCCTGGCCCCCCGCACCCTGGACCAGTCCTGGGCGCTGATCGAAAGAGAAACACACGCCACTGACAACGGCCCCCTGACCGTGGACACGTACCAGGTCACAGCCCTGGACACGGGTGAGCAGCACAGCGTCCACCTCGCCGGCGACGTCGTCCTCGCGGCCCCCGGGATCGAGCTGGAACACCTGGAGACACCGCCGTCGACGTTCGACTGAGAGCGCGCCCGACTGCCGACTGCCGACCGGCAGCCGGGCGAACACTCACGCGGGTGGCGCGAACCCGGTGGCGGGACGCTCGGCAGGAGGCGTCTGAGGCGTCTGAGGCGGCGGCGTGTGAGGCTGAGTGGTCGCGCCGGGGCTCACGTACCCCCCGGGCGGCGCGTACGCCGGAGCGACCGACGGAGTCCCCGGCGCGCCCCAGCCGGGCCCACCGACAGGCCCACCCGGTACGCCCGCCGCGCCGGCCGCGCCCGCGAACGCCTGCCGAGCCTCCCGCGCCTGCCGCTCGTGGACCACGGCCGCCAGGTACGCGCCCGGCGGTACCCCGTACGGCGGCGGAGCCCCCGTCCGCGCCGCGAGGTCCGTGGCGAGACGTTCCGCCATCGCCGCCCCGACGTGCGGGTCCAGCTGCCGCATGCGGGTGAGGTACTGGCGGACGGCCAGCCACAGCCCGTCGGGAACGGCGGACAGGTCGAGTTCGGAGAACCGCCCCGCCAGCCAGGGCGGTGGCGGCGGCACGAACGCCGTCTGCCCGCTCGGCACCCGCTCCCGCACCACCAGCGTCCCCGCGAACACGTCACCCAGCCGCCGCCCCCGCGCCGACACGAGCGAGGCGATGCACGCGACGACGCCGAACGTCATCAGGATCTCGACCACACCGACCGCACCGCGCACCAACGCGTGCCGGAACCGGATGGGTCCCCCGTCGTCCCGCACCACCCGCAGCCCGCACGCCAGCTTCCCCAGCGAACGCCCATGACTCAGCGTCTCCACCGCGATCGGCCCGCCCACCAGGACGAGCAGGAAGCTCGCGATGGATATCGCCGTCTGCGCCGCCTCGTCGAGGCCGGCCGTCGACAGCACCAGGACCAGGACCACCGCCAGATACACGACCACGGCCACGACCAGGTCGAGCAGTACGGCCAGCGCCCGGCTCGGCAGCTTCGCGGGACGCAGCTCCAGAGCCACCGCCTCGCCCGTCACCAGCTCACTCACACCCGTAGTCCTTCCGGTTTCCTGCCCTGACCTGCCCCGAGAGTGGCCAGTCTGCCAAGCTGAGGACAGATCGCGCCGCAGTACGACCAGTGAGATCAGTAAGACCAGTACGACAAGCCGACACGCGGTTTCACAGAGGGACGAGGAGCAGCACACCCGATGGACCTCGACGTCTTCGTGTCCGCCCATCGTGCCGAGTGGGACCGCCTCGACGCCCTGCTCCGCCGCCAGCGCCGGCTCGACGGTGCCGAGGTCGACGAGCTCGTCACGCTCTACCAACGCACGGCCACCCACCTCTCACTGATCCAGTCGAGCGCACCCGACCCCCAGCTGACCGGACGCCTCAGCCGACTCGTGGCACGCGCGCGGAGCGCGGTGACGGGCAACCGGCGGGCCTCCTGGCGCGACGTCACCCGTTTCCTGACCCACCACTTCCCCGCCGCGGTCTACCGCTCCCGGCACTGGTGGGTCCCCACCGCCCTGCTCTCCACACTCGTCGCCGCGCTCCTCGGCTGGTGGATCGGCGTCCACCCGGAGGTCCAGGCATCCCTCGCGGCCCCCGACGCCCTGCGCGAGATGACCCGCCCCGGCGGCCAGTACGAGACGTACTACTCCAGCCATCCCGCCGCGTCCTTCGCGGCCCAGGTCTGGACGAACAACGCCCAGGCCGCCGCGATGTGCCTGGTCCTGGGCATCTTCCTGGGCCTGCCGGTCCTCTGGATCCTGCTCCTGAACATGCTGAACCTGGGTGTGGGCATCGGTCTGATGGCCTCGGCCGGGCGCCTCGACGTGTTCCTCGGGCTGATCCTTCCGCACGGCCTCCTGGAACTGACGGCCGTCTTCGTGGCCGCGGGCACCGGCCTGCGCCTCGGCTGGACCGTCATCGATCCGGGGCCGCGCACCCGGCGCGTGGCCCTGGCCGAGGAGGGCCGAGCCGCCCTGGGCATGGCGATAGGCCTGGCGCTGGTCCTGTTCGTCTCCGGCGCCATCGAAGGCTTCGTCACCCCGTCCGGCCTGCCCACCTGGGCCCGCATCAGCATCGGTGTCCTCGCCGAACTCGCCTTCCTGGCCTACGTCTACGTCCTGGGCGGACGTGCCGTCCGCGCCGGTGACACGGGCGATGTGGAGGAGCACGAACGCAGCGCCACGGTCCCCACGGCGGCCTGATGTGCGTCCACCCCTGCCGGACTGTTAGTCTCCTCTTCGTTCCCGCAAGAGCCGTTGACACGGTGCCTGTGGGGAGGTAGATTCGAACAGTTGCCTAGAGGTGGTCATACCCCAGGGCGCAGTGAAAATCTATCGGCTTCTCGTGAAGGCATTTCCCGAGTGAGCCCACCCGATGAATCGGAAACGAACGGCCGGTCAGTCCGGCCAAAGACTTCTGATAAAGTCGGACTCGCCGGAAAGGGAAACGCGAAAGCGGAAACCTGGAAAGCACCGAGGAAATCGGAACCGGAAACGGTCTGATAGAGTCGGAAACGCAAGACAGCAAGACCGAAGGGAAAAGCCCGGAGGAAAGCCCGAGAGGGTGAGTACAAAGGAAGCGTCCGTTCCTTGAGAACTCAACAGCGTGCCAAAAATCAACGCCAGATATGTTGATACCCCGTCTCCAGCATCTGCTGGGACGAGGTTCCTTTGAAATAAAACACAGCGAGGACGCTGTGAACCATCGGACTATTCCTCCGGTGGTTCCGCTCTCGTGATGTGTGCACCGACGCTTTTAATTAAGCACAGTCGGGTAAACATTCACGGAGAGTTTGATCCTGGCTCAGGACGAACGCTGGCGGCGTGCTTAACACATGCAAGTCGAACGATGAACCACTTCGGTGGGGATTAGTGGCGAACGGGTGAGTAACACGTGGGCAATCTGCCCTTCACTCTGGGACAAGCCCTGGAAACGGGGTCTAATACCGGATACGACACTCTCGGGCATCCGATGAGTGTGGAAAGCTCCGGCGGTGAAGGATGAGCCCGCGGCCTATCAGCTTGTTGGTGAGGTAACGGCTCACCAAGGCGACGACGGGTAGCCGGCCTGAGAGGGCGACCGGCCACACTGGGACTGAGACACGGCCCAGACTCCTACGGGAGGCAGCAGTGGGGAATATTGCACAATGGGCGAAAGCCTGATGCAGCGACGCCGCGTGAGGGATGACGGCCTTCGGGTTGTAAACCTCTTTCAGCAGGGAAGAAGCGAAAGTGACGGTACCTGCAGAAGAAGCGCCGGCTAACTACGTGCCAGCAGCCGCGGTAATACGTAGGGCGCGAGCGTTGTCCGGAATTATTGGGCGTAAAGAGCTCGTAGGCGGTCTGTCGCGTCGGATGTGAAAGCCCGGGGCTTAACCCCGGGTCTGCATTCGATACGGGCAGACTAGAGTGTGGTAGGGGAGATCGGAATTCCTGGTGTAGCGGTGAAATGCGCAGATATCAGGAGGAACACCGGTGGCGAAGGCGGATCTCTGGGCCATTACTGACGCTGAGGAGCGAAAGCGTGGGGAGCGAACAGGATTAGATACCCTGGTAGTCCACGCCGTAAACGGTGGGAACTAGGTGTTGGCGACATTCCACGTCGTCGGTGCCGCAGCTAACGCATTAAGTTCCCCGCCTGGGGAGTACGGCCGCAAGGCTAAAACTCAAAGGAATTGACGGGGGCCCGCACAAGCAGCGGAGCATGTGGCTTAATTCGACGCAACGCGAAGAACCTTACCAAGGCTTGACATACACCGGAAACGGCCAGAGATGGTCGCCCCCTTGTGGTCGGTGTACAGGTGGTGCATGGCTGTCGTCAGCTCGTGTCGTGAGATGTTGGGTTAAGTCCCGCAACGAGCGCAACCCTTGTTCTGTGTTGCCAGCATGCCCTTCGGGGTGATGGGGACTCACAGGAGACTGCCGGGGTCAACTCGGAGGAAGGTGGGGACGACGTCAAGTCATCATGCCCCTTATGTCTTGGGCTGCACACGTGCTACAATGGCAGGTACAATGAGCTGCGAAGCCGTGAGGCGGAGCGAATCTCAAAAAGCCTGTCTCAGTTCGGATTGGGGTCTGCAACTCGACCCCATGAAGTCGGAGTTGCTAGTAATCGCAGATCAGCATTGCTGCGGTGAATACGTTCCCGGGCCTTGTACACACCGCCCGTCACGTCACGAAAGTCGGTAACACCCGAAGCCGGTGGCCCAACCCGTAAGGGAGGGAGCTGTCGAAGGTGGGACTGGCGATTGGGACGAAGTCGTAACAAGGTAGCCGTACCGGAAGGTGCGGCTGGATCACCTCCTTTCTAAGGAGCATCTAGCTGCCGCAAGGCAGCCAGGGCCACAACGTCGGCGAATGTTCGACGGTGGTTGCTCATGGGTGGAACGTTGATTATTCGGCCGGTTCGTCGGGCCGGAGGCTGTGAGTACTACCCCTTGTGGGTGTGGAAAGCATGATCTCCGGACGAGAGACTGGTCGGGCACGCTGTTGGGTGTCTGAGGGTATGGCCGTACGGCTGCCTTCAGTGCCGGCCCCGGTAAAAATTCGCGTGAAGCGGGTTGTGACGGGTGGTTGGTCGTTGTTTGAGAACTGCACAGTGGACGCGAGCATCTGTGGCCAAGTTTTTAAGGGCGCACGGTGGATGCCTTGGCACCAGGAACCGATGAAGGACGTGGGAGGCCACGATAGTCCCCGGGGAGTCGTCAACCAGGCTTTGATCCGGGGGTTTCCGAATGGGGAAACCCGGCAGTCGTCATGGGCTGTCACCCTTGCCTGAACACATAGGGCAAGTGGAGGGAACGCGGGGAAGTGAAACATCTCAGTACCCGCAGGAAGAGAAAACAACCGTGATTCCGGGAGTAGTGGCGAGCGAAACCGGATGAGGCCAAACCGTATGCGTGTGAGACCCGGCAGGGGTTGCGTATACGGGGTTGTGGGATCTCTCTTTCACAGTCTGCCGGCTGTGAGACGAGTCAGAAACCGTTGATGTAGGCGAAGGACATGCGAAAGGTCCGGCGTAGAGGGTAAGACCCCCGTAGCTGAAACATCAGCGGCTCGTTTGAGAGACACCCAAGTAGCACGGGGCCCGAGAAATCCCGTGTGAATCTGGCGGGACCACCCGCTAAGCCTAAATATTCCCTGGTGACCGATAGCGGATAGTACCGTGAGGGAATGGTGAAAAGTACCGCGGGAGCGGAGTGAAATAGTACCTGAAACCGTGTGCCTACAAGCCGTGGGAGCGTCGCGCATTGAGTTTACTCAATGCGTCGTGACTGCGTGCCTTTTGAAGAATGAGCCTGCGAGTTTGCGGTGTGTTGCGAGGTTAACCCGAGTGGGGTAGCCGTAGCGAAAGCGAGTCCGAACAGGGCGATTCAGTAGCACGCTCAAGACCCGAAGCGGAGTGATCTAGCCATGGGCAGGTTGAAGCGGAGGTAAGACTTCGTGGAGGACCGAACCCACCAGGGTTGAAAACCTGGGGGATGACCTGTGGTTAGGGGTGAAAGGCCAATCAAACTCCGTGATAGCTGGTTCTCCCCGAAATGCATTTAGGTGCAGCGTCGTGTGTTTCTTGCCGGAGGTAGAGCACTGGATAGGCGATGGGCCCTACCGGGTTACTGACCTTAGCCAAACTCCGAATGCCGGTAAGTGAGAGCGCGGCAGTGAGACTGTGGGGGATAAGCTCCATGGTCGAGAGGGAAACAGCCCAGAGCATCGACTAAGGCCCCTAAGCGTACGCTAAGTGGGAAAGGATGTGGAGTCGCAGAGACAACCAGGAGGTTGGCTTAGAAGCAGCCACCCTTGAAAGAGTGCGTAATAGCTCACTGGTCTAGTGATTCCGCGCCGACAATGTAGCGGGGCTCAAGCGTACCGCCGAAGTCGTGTCATTCCAGCGTATAGGGCCAACGCCTGCTGGGATGGGTAGGGGAGCGTCGTGTGCCGGGTGAAGCCGCGCCGGAAGGCAGTGGTGGACGGTTCACGAGTGAGAATGCAGGCATGAGTAGCGATACAAACGTGAGAAACGTTTGCGCCGATTGACCAAGGGTTCCTGGGTCAAGCTGATCTGCCCAGGGTAAGTCGGGACCTAAGGCGAGGCCGACAGGCGTAGTCGATGGATAACCGGTTGATATTCCGGTACCCGCTGTGAAGCGTCAAACATCGAACCAGGCGATGCTAAGTCCGTGAAGCCGTCCCGGAGCCTTCGGGCAAAGGGGAGTGGTGGAGCCGACGAACCAGACTTGCAGTAGGTGAGTGATGGGGTGACGCAGGAAGGTAGTCCATCCCGGGCGGTGGTTGTCCCGGGGTAAGGGTGTAGGCCGTGATCTAGGTAAATCCGGATCACACAAGGCTGAGACCTGATGCCGAGCCGATTGTGGTGAAGTGGATGATCCTATGCTGTCGAGAAAAGCCTCTAGCGAGTTTCATGGCGGCCCGTACCCTAAACCGACTCAGGTGGTCAGGTAGAGAATACCGAGGCGTTCGGGTGAACTATGGTTAAGGAACTCGGCAAAATGCCCCCGTAACTTCGGGAGAAGGGGGGCCATCACCGGTGATAGCACTTGCTGCTTGAGCTGGGGGTGGCCGCAGAGACCAGCGAGAAGCGACTGTTTACTAAAAACACAGGTCCGTGCGAAGCCGTAAGGCGATGTATACGGACTGACGCCTGCCCGGTGCTGGAACGTTAAGGGGACCGGTTAGTCACTCTTCGGGGTGGCGAAGCTGAGAACTTAAGCGCCAGTAAACGGCGGTGGTAACTATAACCATCCTAAGGTAGCGAAATTCCTTGTCGGGTAAGTTCCGACCTGCACGAATGGCGTAACGACTTCTCGACTGTCTCAACCATAGGCCCGGTGAAATTGCACTACGAGTAAAGATGCTCGTTTCGCGCAGCAGGACGGAAAGACCCCGGGACCTTTACTACAGTTTGATATTGGTGTTCGGTTCGGCTTGTGTAGGATAGCTGGGAGACTGTGAAGCTCGGACGCCAGTTCGGGTGGAGTCGTCGTTGAAATACCAGTCTGGTCGTGCTGGATGTCTAACCTGGGTCCGTGATCCGGATCAGGGACAGTGTCTGATGGGTAGTTTAACTGGGGCGGTTGCCTCCCAAAGGGTAACGGAGGCGCCCAAAGGTTCCCTCAGCCTGGTTGGCAATCAGGTGGTGAGTGTAAGTGCACAAGGGAGCTTGACTGTGAGACCGACGGGTCGAGCAGGGACGAAAGTCGGGACTAGTGATCCGGCGGTGGCTTGTGGAAGCGCCGTCGCTCAACGGATAAAAGGTACCCCGGGGATAACAGGCTGATCTTCCCCAAGAGTCCATATCGACGGGATGGTTTGGCACCTCGATGTCGGCTCGTCGCATCCTGGGGCTGGAGTCGGTCCCAAGGGTTGGGCTGTTCGCCCATTAAAGCGGTACGCGAGCTGGGTTTAGAACGTCGTGAGACAGTTCGGTCCCTATCCGCTGCGCGCGCAGGAATATTGAGAAGGGCTGTCCCTAGTACGAGAGGACCGGGACGGACGAACCTCTGGTGTGCCAGTTGTTCTGCCAAGGGCATGGCTGGTTGGCTACGTTCGGGAGGGATAACCGCTGAAAGCATCTAAGCGGGAAGCCTGCTTCGAGATGAGTATTCCCACCCACTTGATGGGGTAAGGCTCCCAGTAGACGACTGGGTTGATAGGCCAGATATGGAAGCCCAGTAATGGGTGGAGTTGACTGGTACTAATAGGCCGAGGGCTTGTCCTCAGTTGCTCGCGTCCACTGTGTTGGTTCTGAAACCACGAACAACCCCATTCCCGTTTGGTCACGGGGGATGGTGCGGTTGAGTGTTTCATAGTGTTTCGGTGGTCATAGCGTGAGGGAAACGCCCGGTTACATTCCGAACCCGGAAGCTAAGCCTTACAGCGCCGATGGTACTGCAGGGGGGACCCTGTGGGAGAGTAGGACGCCGCCGAACAAATATTGGGAAAGGCCCACACCTTATGGTGTGGGCCTTTCTGCGTTTCCGGTCCTTTCCAGGTTTCCCGGGGAATTCGCCTGATTCGAGCTCCGATCAGAGGCGTCCTGCCGCCTTCAGTGCCAGGTAGGCGTCCGCGAGGGCTGGCGCCAGGTTGTCCGGAGTCGCGTCGACCACCGTGACGCCGTGGCGGCGAAGCTGGTCGGCGATGCGATGGCGCTCCGTCTGGGACTGAGCCGCCGCAGCGGCCTCGTAGACGGCGTCCGTGGTCCCTCGGGCTTCCGCCATCCGGGCGATGTGCGGGTCGGCGACCGAGGCGACCAGGACCGAATGGCGCTGGGTGAGGCGGGACAGGACGGGGAGCAGGCCCTGTTCCACGGGGGCCGCGTCGAGGGTGGTGAGCAGGACGATCAGGGCTCGACGGGGGGCCGTACGGAGCGCGGTGGCCGCGAGGCCCCGGGCGTCCGTCTCGACCAGCTCCGGTTCGAGCGGGGCCATCGCGTTGACCAGGGACGGAAGGACGTCACCCGCCGAGCGGCCCTGGACGAGGGCCCGTACGCGACGGTCGTAGGCGAGAAGGTCCACCCGGTCGCCGGCGCGGGAGGCGAGGGCGGCCAGCAGGAGAGCCGCGTCCATGGAGGCGTCGAGGCGGGGGGCGTCGCCCACGCGGCCCGCGGAGGTACGGCCGGTGTCCAGCACGAGGAGGATGTGGCGGTCCCGCTCGGGACGCCAGGTGCGGACCGCCACCGACGACTGGCGGGCCGTGGCGCGCCAGTCGATGGAACGGGTGTCGTCGCCGGGGATGTACTCACGGAGGCTGTCGAACTCCGTGCCCTCGCCCCGGGTCAGGACGCTGGTGCGGCCGTCGAGTTCGCGCAGCCGGGCCAGCTTGGACGGCAGGTGCTTGCGGCTGGTGAACGGAGGCAGCACCCGTACGGTCCAGGGGACCCGGTGGCTGCCCTGGCGGGCGAAGAGGCCGAGGGGGCCGTAGGAGCGGATCGTGACCCTGTCCGCCTGGCGGTCGCCCCTGCGGGTCGGGCGCAGCCGGGTCGTGACGCGGCGGCGTTCGCCCGGAGGGATCGTCAGGCGGTGGCGGGAGGCCGCCACTTCGGAGCCGGGGAGCCAGCTGCTGGGCGGCCAGGCGTCGCGCAGCTGGGCGCGCAGGGGACGGTTGGCGGGGTTGGTGACCGTGAGGGTGACGTCCGCGGTCTCGCCCAGGCGTGCGGAGGTGTCACCGGAGCGCAGGAGGCCCAGGCGGCGCACGGGAGCGGCGAGGGCGTAGTCGCAGGCGCACGCCAGCGCCAGGGGAGCGTTCACCGCGAGGATGCCCGTCCAGCCGGGTTCCCAGATGCCTACGGGGAGGGTGCCGAGGGCCGCGAGGAGTGCGGCGCGTCCGGTGGGGGCCATCAGCGGGGGACGGGGACGTGGGCGAGGATCGCGTTGATGACCGCGTCGGCCGTCACGCCCTCCATCTCCGCCTCCGGGCGGAGCTGGACGCGGTGGCGGAGGGTCGGCAGGGCGAGTGCCTTGACGTCGTCGGGGATGACGTAGTCGCGGCCCGTCAGCCAGGCCCAGGCGCGCGAGGCCGCGAGGAGGGCCGTGGAGCCGCGCGGGGAGACGCCGAGGGTGAGGGAGGGGGACTCCCGGGTGGCGCGGCAGATGTCCACGACGTAGGCGGTGATCTCGGGGGAGACGGTCGTCGTGGCGACGGCGGCGCGGGCGGCTTCGAGGTCGGCCGCGTTCGCGACGGGGCGTACGCCGGCGGCGCGCAGGTCGCGCGGGTTGAAGCCCTCGGCGTGACGGGTGAGGACGTGGATCTCGTCCTCGCGGGACGGCAGCGGCACCGTCAGCTTGAGGAGGAAGCGGTCCAGTTGGGCTTCGGGGAGGGGATAGGTGCCCTCGTACTCGACGGGGTTCTGGGTCGCGGCCACCAGGAACGGGTCCGGGAGCGGGCGCGGGGTGCCGTCGACCGTGACCTGGCGTTCCTCCATCGCTTCGAGGAGGGAGGACTGGGTCTTGGGCGGGGTGCGGTTGATCTCGTCGGCGAGGAGCAGGTTGGTGAAGACCGGGCCGGGCTGGAAGGAGAACTCGGCGCTGCGGGTGTCGTAGACGAGGGAACCGGTGACGTCGCTCGGCATGAGGTCCGGGGTGAACTGGACGCGTTTGGTGTCGAGTTCGAGCGCGGAGGCGAGGGCGCGGACGAGAAGGGTCTTGGCGACGCCGGGGACTCCTTCCAGCAGGACGTGTCCGCGGCAGAGGAGGGCGACGACGAGGCCGGTCACGGCGGGGTCCTGGCCGACCACGGCTTTGGCGATCTCGGCGCGCAGGGCCTCCAGGGACGCGCGGGCGGTGCCCGGGTCCCCGGTGGCCGTGGCGTTGTCAGTGGTCGGGTCCATCATGAACGGCGTACCTCTCTTTCGAGGGCGTCGAGGTGGTCGGTGAGGGCGATGAGGGCCGCGTCGTCGCCGGGCGGCGGCCCGAAGAGCAGCGGGTGCAGGGGCTGTCCGTCGCCGTGGAGGTGGGCGGACAGGGCGGGGAGCAGGGCCTCGGGCGTGTGGGCCCGGGAGACGGGGACGCCGACGAGGGGGGCGAGGCGGGTGCGGGTGGTGGAGCGCAGAGCGGCGGCCGCGCGGTCGCGGGCGTCGGCCTTGCGGTAGAGGCGGGCGCGGCCTTCGACGGTTTCGGAGGCGCGGATCGCGACGGGGAGCTTCTCGGGCACCAGGGGGCCGAACCGGCGTGCGCGCCAGAAGGCGGCGACGGCGCCGGCGAGGAAGAGCTGCAGGGTGCCCCAGAACCAGCCCGAGGGGAGCAGGCCGAGGAAGCCGCGGTCGCCGGTGTCGGGGGCGGAGTCGGACAGCGAGGGGAGGTACCAGACCACATGGGGGCGCGAGCCGAGGAGCTGGAGGGCGAGGGAGGCGTTGCCCTGCTCGTCGAGGCTGTTGTTGAGGAGGATGTCGGGGGCGCCGAGGACGACGGTGTCGCCCTTGCCCCCGGCTGCGGGGACGCGCACCAGGGTGGGCAGGCCGTTCTCGGGGTAGCAGGTGTCGGCCGCGCCGACGGTGACGTCGTAGCGGATGCCGCCGGTGTCGGCGCTGCCCGCGCGGTGGGCGGCCGGCAGTTCGCAGCGGGGCCTGAGCGTGGAGTCCAGGCTGAGGGCGGTGTCGGCGGTGACACCGGGGGCGAGGGTGCTCACGGACGGGGGGCCGGGGGCCACCAGGACCGTGCGTCCGCCGGAGTCCTCGGTCGCCGCGCGGAGGCGGCGCTGCTGGGGGTCGGTCAGCAGGTCCGGGTTCGCGACCAGGAGCGTCGTGTCGGGGCCGGCCGCGGTGGCCGCCCGGTCGAGGGTGGTGACGAGCCGGGTGGACACGCCCCGGTCGTCGAGGAGTTCGGCGACGGCGCGGCTGCCGTCGGTGTCGGCGGAGCGGGGGTCCAGGCGGCCGTGCTGGGCGCCGGAGCGGATCACGGCGATGACGGCGGCGGCCGTCAGGAGGATCACCGCCGCGAGGACGACACCGCGCGCGCGGGTCCACACCTGGCGGGCCGTGGGCGAGACCGAGGTGGACGGACGCGTGGCCTCGGTGGTCATTCGGCGGCTCCCGGGCGGGTGCTGCGGGCGGTGTCGGGGGTGCTGCTCGCCGTTACTGGCCTGGCGCGTTCCAGGTCGGTGTCGAGTGCGGCGAGCCGGAGGTACGTTTCCTCGGAGGCGGACCGGCCGCCGTACGTGACGTCGTCGAAGTCCCGGGCGGCGGTGTGCAGCCGGTCCGCGTGGGCGGGGAGCGAGGTGCCCGCTTCGGAGGCCGCCTCGTCCGCGGTGCGGCCGGGGCGTACGTCGAGCAGGGCGCGTTCCTCCAGGGAGCGGACGACGCCGCGCATGCGTTCCTGGACGGCCTGGTTCCAGTGGCCCTGGGCGGCCTGCGCCTCGGCGGCCGCCCGGTGCTCGGCGGCGCTGCGGGGGCGGTCGTCGAAGAGGACGGCGGACGAGGCGGGGGCGCGGCGTGGGGCGCCGAGGCGCCACCACAGGGCCCCCAGCAGGGCCAGTACGGCCAGGACGATGACGACGAGGCCGAGCGTGCCGCCGGGGGTGGCGGCCGAGGCGGCGCCGAAGACCTTGTCGAGCCACTCCCAGAAGGCGTCCATGGCGCGCTCGTACCAACTGGGGTCGTTCTGGTGGTACATGCCCTTGGACAGCTCGCGTCGGGCCGCCTCGCGCGCGGGGTCGCGCGGGAGGGTGAGGGGCGGCTCGTCCGCCGAGCGCCACGCCGCCGGTACGGCTGTCAGTGCTCCCCCCGCCAGGCTCACCCCGTCAGCTCCCCGGGGTGGCGCCCGGGGCGTCGCCGTAGCCCTGGAGACCGGCGGCGCGGCCCAGTTCGAGGTCGAGGGCTTCGCGGCGGATGCGCTGGTCGATGTAGAGCAGCACGGTGACGCCCGCGCTGATCGGGAAGGTGAGCGTGGACCCGATCACCGCGCCGACGCCGCTGATGACGAGGTAGGTCCAGCCGAGTGTGGTGCCGCCGGTGGCGAGGAGGCCGGAGATGCCGTCCCCGTCGAGGGCGGCGCCCGCGAAGGAGAAGGGGATCACGACGATCGACGCGACGATGTAGGCGATGATCGCGGCGAGCAGCTGGATGCCGAGGACCCGCCACCAGGAGCCGCGCACCAGCTTGCCGGAGCGGCCCAGGGACTTGCGGACGCCCTGCTTCTCCAGCATCAGCGCGGGGGAGGCGAGCGAGAAGCGGATCATCAGCCACACGGTGAGGACGAAGGCGCCGAGTCCGCCGAGGAGGGCGAGGAGGACGCCTGCGCCGGTGGAGCCGCCGGTGGCGAGGAGGACGCCGGGGAGCACGCCGACGGCCATGACCAGGACGGCGATCACGAGCAGGAGGACGGTCAGCCCGGCCAGCCTGAGAAGCTGGGGGCGGGCGTCCCGCCAGGCCTCGGCGGTGGTCACCGACCTGCCGAGGACGGCACGGCTGGTCACGGTGGTGAGCAGGGCCGTCGCGATGATCGTGCCCAGCAGGGAGATCACCATGACGACGGAGGTGCTCAGCAGGGTGTCGCGCAGGGCGCGGCCCAGTTCGCCGGGGGTGGTGGTGGGGTCGTTGAGGGCGTCGGCGCTCGCGGTGTCGTCGAGGACGAAGCCCTGGAGCAGGATGACGCCGATCTGGGTGACGACCGCGACGGCCAGGGAGATGCCGAGGACCGTGCGCCAGTGCGTGCGCATGGTGGAGACCGCGCCGTCGAGGATCTCGCCGATGCCGAGGGGGCGCAGCGGGATCACACCGGGCTTGGCGGCGGGCGGGGGGCCGCCCCAGCCGCCGCCCCAGCCCGGAGTGCCGTAGCCGGGTGCTCCGTGGCCCCCGGGGGCACCGGGGCCCGGGTGGCCGCCCCAGCCCGGGACGGGCGGTGGTGGCGGGGTCGCGCCGGGGGCCTGCGGGGTGGGAGCGGACCACTGGGCGGGCGGCGGCTGCTCCTTGGACCACTTGGACTGCTGCGGTGCCTGGTCGGGACCCGCCTGGTCCGCGGGCTGTGCGCGGTCCGCGTCGGTCCGGTCCTCGGGCCGCGCGGAGCCCTGCGGGTCCGGCTCCTGGCCGCCGGAGGGGGCGGATCCGGGCGAGGCCCAGCCCGGAGTGTCCTTCATCGTCGCTCCTTCACGGTGCTCGTCCGCGGTCGCGGCGGCAGCTTGGCGCCCATCGTGCCACGCGGTCCGCGCGACGTGACCGGGGGCCGTATCCGCTGCGTACCTTCAATTGTCCGACGGATACGGGGCAGACTGACCGCATGGCTGATCAGTACGCGCGAACCGGCGACGACACCCGGCCGACCGAGATACCCGCGATCCGTTGGGACGAGCCGCCCGAAGGCCCCGTCCTGGTCCTCCTGGACCAGACGAGACTGCCGGCCGAGGAGGTCGAGCTGGTGTGCACGGACGCGCCCGCGCTGGTGGAGGCGATCCGTGTCCTCGCCGTGCGCGGGGCGCCGCTGCTGGGGATCGCCGGGGCGTACGGCGTCGCGCTCGCCGCCGCGCGCGGGTTCGACGTGGAGGACGCCGCCGCGGCGCTGGAGAGCGCCCGGCCCACCGCGGTGAACCTCGCGGTGGGTGTGCGCCGGGCGCGGGACGCGTACCGGGCCGAGCTGGGCCGGACGGGCGACCGGAAGCGGGCTGCCGAGGCGGCGCTCGCCGCGGCGCGGGCGCTGCACCGGGAGGACGCCGAGGCCAGTTCCCGTATGGCCGCGCACGGTCTGGCACTGCTGGACGAGCTGCTGCCGGGCGGGGGGCACCGGGTGCTCACGCACTGCAACACCGGGGCGCTGGTGTCGGGCGGTGAGGGCACGGCGTTCGCGGTGGCGCTCGCGGCGCACCGGGTGGGGCGGCTGCGGCGGCTGTGGGTGGACGAGACGCGTCCGCTGCTGCAGGGGGCCCGTCTGACCGCTTATGAGGCGGCGCGCAGCGCGATGGCGTACACCTTGCTCACGGACAATGCTGCGGGCTCGCTGTTCGCGGCAGGAGAGGTGGACGCGGTGCTGGTGGGAGCCGACCGGATCGCCGCCGACGGATCGGTGGCGAACAAGGTCGGGACCTATCCGCTCGCGGTGCTCGCCCGGTACCACCACGTGCCGTTCATCGTGGTGGTACCGCTGACGACGGTGGACGCGGACACCCCGGACGGGGCGTCCATCGAGGTGGAACAGCGCGCGGGGCATGAGGTGACGGAGATCACGGCACCTCAGGTTCCGTCGGCGGGAGCGGAGGCGGGAGGCGGGATCGCGGTGGCACCCCTGGGGACCCAGGCGTACAACCCCGCGTTCGACGTGACACCGCCCGAGTTGGTGACGGCGATCGTCACCGAGGAGGGGGTTGTTTCGCCCGTGACGGCTGAGGCGCTCGCAGAGCTGTGTGACAGGTCACGCCAGGTAACGATTTAGTTAATGGGATGATGGCATTCATGAAGGGACGAGTCCTTGTCGTCGACGACGACACCGCACTGGCCGAGATGCTCGGCATTGTGTTGCGTGGTGAAGGTTTTGAGCCGTCTTTCGTAGCCGACGGCGACAAGGCGCTGGCCGCGTTCCGCGAGGCCAAACCGGATCTGGTGCTGCTGGATCTGATGCTGCCTGGCCGCGACGGGATCGAGGTGTGCCGCCTGATCAGGGCGGAGTCCGGGGTGCCGATCGTGATGCTCACGGCCAAGAGCGACACCGTCGATGTGGTGGTCGGCCTGGAGTCGGGCGCGGATGACTACATCGTCAAGCCGTTCAAGCCGAAGGAGCTGGTGGCACGGATCCGGGCGCGGCTGAGGCGGTCGGAGGAGCCGGCGCCGGAGCAGCTCGCCATCGGTGACCTGGTGATCGACGTGGCCGGGCACTCGGTGAAGCGTGAGGGGCAGTCGATCGCGCTGACGCCTCTGGAGTTCGACCTGCTGGTCGCACTGGCGCGCAAGCCGTGGCAGGTGTTCACCCGGGAGGTCCTGCTGGAGCAGGTCTGGGGGTACCGCCACGCGGCGGACACCCGTCTGGTGAACGTGCATGTGCAGCGGCTGCGCTCCAAGGTCGAGAAGGACCCGGAGCGGCCGGAGATCGTGGTGACCGTCCGTGGTGTCGGATACAAGGCAGGGCCCAGCTGAGATGTCCGGTGACAGTGCCGCTTCGGCGCCCGGCCAGCCGGGGACCCGCGCGGAGCGGCCTGTCGGCCGGAAGGCGCCCGGTTCCGGCTGGAGGCGTCTGCTGGAGGACGGGTTGCTCCAGGGCGGGGTCCAGGGCAGCCCGGTCCTGAGGCTGTTCATGCGCTGGGTGCGCCGCCCGTTGCTGCCCGTGATGCGGCTGTGGCGGCGCAACATCCAGCTCAGGATCGTCGTGACGACGCTGTTGATGTCGCTCAGCGTGGTGCTGCTGCTGGGCTTCGTCGTCATCGGGCAGGTCCGCAACGGGCTGCTGGACGCCAAGGTCAAGGCCTCGCAGAGCCAGGCCACCGGCGGGTTCACGGTCGCCGAGCAGAAGGCCGACGACGACGCGAGCGCGGCGGGGAACGACAACCCGGATCCGGACGGCGACCGGGTGCAGAACGTCGGCGAGTGGACGACCAACCTGGTGACCTCGCTCTCCAGCGGCGGCCAGGGCGCGTTCGACGTGGTGACGCTCAGCCCGGCCTCCGCCGACGGCGACACCGGGAGCCTCGGCCCGCGTGTCTCCGGAGGCGTGGACTGGGACCTCAGTGTGCCCGCGGAGCTGCGGGAGCGGGTCGACGACGGCACCGGCGCCGTACAGAGCTACACCCGGATCCACTACGACAACGGGCAGGAGTCCCAGCCGGGGCTGATCATCGGCAAACAGGTCAGCGATCCCAACAGCAACCCGTACCAGCTGTACTACCTCTTCCCGCTCACGCAGGAGGAGAAGTCCCTGAGCCTGGTCAAGGGGACCCTGGCGACGGCCGGGCTGTTCGTCGTGGTGCTGCTCGGGGCGATCGCCTGGCTCGTGGTGCGGCAGGTCGTCACGCCCGTGCGGATGGCGGCCGGGATCGCCGAGCGGCTGTCCGCCGGGCGGCTGCAGGAACGGATGAAGGTCAGCGGCGAGGACGACATCGCGCGGCTCGGCGAGGCCTTCAACAAGATGGCGCAGAACCTGCAGCTGAAGATCCAGCAGCTGGAGGACCTGTCCCGGATGCAGCGGCGGTTCGTCTCCGACGTGTCGCACGAGCTGCGGACGCCGCTGACGACCGTACGGATGGCGGCGGACGTCATCCATGACGCGCGGGTGGACTTCGATCCGGTCACCGCGCGGTCGGCCGAACTCCTCGCCGACCAGCTGGACCGGTTCGAGTCGCTGCTCGCGGACCTGCTGGAGATCAGCCGGTTCGACGCGGGCGCGGCGGCCCTGGAGGCCGAGCCGATAGACCTGCGTGAGGTCGTGCGGAAGGTCGTCAGCGGGGCGGAGCCCCTCGCGGAGCGCAAGGGGACCCGGATACGGGTGCTGGGCAACCAGCAGCCCGTCGTGGCCGAGGCCGACGCCCGGCGGGTGGAGCGCGTGCTGCGCAATCTCGTGGTCAACGCCGTGGAGCACGGCGAGGGCAAGGACGTCCTGGTCAAGCTCGCGGCGGCGGGCGGCGCGGTCGCGGTGGCGGTGCGCGACTACGGCGTGGGCCTCAAGCCGGGGGAGGCGACGCGGGTCTTCAGCCGCTTCTGGCGGGCGGACCCGGCCCGCGCACGGACGACCGGTGGTACGGGACTGGGGCTTTCCATCGCCCTGGAGGACGCCCGGCTGCACGGGGGCTGGCTGCAGGCGTGGGGCGAGCCGGGCGGCGGTTCGCAGTTCCGGCTCACGCTGCCGAGGACGGCGGACGAGCCGCTGCGCGGTTCCCCGATACCCCTGGAGCCGAAGGACTCCCGGCGCCATCGTGGGCTCAACGACGCCGGTCGGCCGCTCGCGGGCGGCGGCAAGCTCGCCACGGTGCCGGTCCAGGCCGGTGAGCACGGAGCCGCCAGGGCGGCGGCCATAGGGCCCCGGCCGGGCGCCGGGCAGGCTCCCACGGCGGATCCGACGGCGCTGCCGGGCAACGGCGCGCGTGTGGTGCCCCGGCCGGGCGGGCCGTCCGTGACACCGCCGCCGGCACCGCCCGCGCGGCGGCCCGACGGCGGTCCGGACGAGGCCGCGGAGAAGCCGGCCGGCAGCGGTGCGGAACAGCACGAGCAGGGGGAGGCATTCCGTGGGCGCTGACCGTGCGGAAGGCGGCCGTGGGCGTCCGGTGCGGGTGGCCGTGCGTCTCGGGAGTGCCGGTGTGTGCGCCGTGCTGCTGGCGGGGTGCGCGTCGATGCCGGGCAGTGGTGACCTGCGCGACGTCGAGTCCACCCCGAGGCAGGACTCCAAGGTGCGGGTCTTCGCGCTGCCGCCCGGCGACGACGCCGAGCCGCAGGAGATCGTGCAGGGCTTCCTGGAGGCCCTGACCAGCGACGACCTCAGATACGAGACCGCGCGCAAGTATCTGACCGGCGACGCGGCCAAGGAGTGGGACCCGAACGAGTCGACCACGGTCCTCGCCGAGGCCCCGACCCCCTACACCGCCGTCACCGGGGACCGTCCCGACGCCGACGACTACCGGTTCGAGCTGTCGGGCAAGAGGGTCGCCCGGGTCGACGAGCAGCACGCGTACACGCCCACGAGCGGCGAGTACCGCAGGACCGTGCATCTCACGCGCGTGAAGGACACCGGGCAGTGGCGCATCGACAGACTGCCGTCGGGGGTGGTGCTCGGCCGTTCCGACTTCGAGCGCAACTACAAGTCCATCAACAAGTACTACTTCACCTCCGCCGCGCAGTCCGGTGAACCGGGAACCGTCGCCGACCCCGTCTACGTGCGCAGCCAGGTCGACCCGGTGACCCAGGTGGTCCGCGACCTGTTGCAGGGTCCCACCAGCTGGCTGAACCCGGTCGCCAGGACGAGCTTTCCCTCCGGTACGGCCCTCAGGAAGGGCACCCGGGCGCTGACGCCCGACGACCAGAACAGTCTGGTCGTGCCGCTGAACAAGAAGGCCGACCGGGTCTCGGCGAGCAGGTGCAAGGAGATGGCCGCCCAACTCCTGTTCACGCTGCAGGACTACATGCCCACGGGCGTGACCGACGTGGAGCTGCAGGGGTCGAAGGGCACGCAGCTCTGTGCGCTGAGCGAGAGCGAGGCCGACGGTGTCGCCTCGCACGGCGCCGACAGGAGCGCGAGTTTCGAGTACTTCATCGACGGCGACCGCAAGCTCGCACGGCTGTCCGGGCAGGGTGCGGTGACCACGCCGACGCCCGTTCCCGGGGCGTTCGGTGACGGAGCGAAACAGCTGCGGTCGGCCGCCGTCTCGCGGAACGAGGAGCAGGCGGCCGGTGTGTCGGCTGACGGGAGCGACCTGTACGTGGCGCCGCTGACGCCGGGGGGCGCGATCGGCGAGCCGGTGCTGCACAGTTCCGGTGCCACCGCTAAGGACCGGCTGACGACACCCAGTTGGGACGGCCGGGGCGATCTGTGGGTGGCCGACCGCGACCCCGACGACCCGCGTCTGCTGGTCCTGGCGGACGGCATGGGCGATCCGCTGGAGGTCAGGACGCCCAACCTCGACGGGCGCATCGAGGCGGTGCGGGTGGCCGCCGACGGGGTGCGGGTGGCGCTGATCCTGAACAACGAGGGCGAGCGGGCGCTGTACATCGGGCGCATCGAACGGGACGCCGACGCGGAGAGCACCACCGTCTCCATCGTCGAACTGCGGTCCGTGACGCCGGACCTGGAGGACGTCACCGCCATGTCGTGGGCCGGCGACAGCCAGCTCGTGGTCGTGGGGCGCGAGCCCGGCGGCGTGCAGCAGATGCGGTACGTGCGGGTCGACGGGTCCCCGACGCCCGGCTCCGGGCCCTCCGCGCTCACCGGGGTGGAGGAGATCGCCGCGTCCGAGGACGAGAGCCAGCCGCTGGTCGCGCACTCGGCCGACGGGATCGTCCGGCTGTCGCCCGGGGCGCAGTGGCAGACGGTCGTCAAGGAAGGGTCGGCGCCGGTCTATCCCGGATGAGCGCGGCGCCGGTCCATCCGGGACGAGCGCGGCGCCGGTCCATCCGGGACGAGCGCGGCGCGGGCACTCGTCGTTCCCGCGCCCGTCATTCGTGTGGGTGACAACCACTGTGCGATGGCGATGAGTTGTCCACAGGCGGTTGTCCACAGGGGTGGCGGAGCCGCGTGTGCGTCGGCACAGTGGAGGGCATGCGGGGGTGGTGGCGGGACCTCATGGATCTGGTGCTGCCGGCCGAGTGCGGGGGGTGCGGGAGGTCTCGCGCGGTGCTCTGTGCGGAGTGCCGGGCGGCTCTGACCGGCGCCGCGCCGGGCCGGGTGCGACCGGTGCCGGAGCCGTCGGGACTGCCCGTGGTGCACGCGGCGGCGCCGTACGAGGACGCGGTGCGGGCCACGTTGATCGCGCACAAGGAACGGGGGGCGCTGGCGCTCGCCGGACCGCTCGGCACGGCCTTGGCGGGGGCCGTACGGGCGGCCGTACGGGCCGGTGGCGGCGGGCCGGTGCTGCTGGTCCCCGTGCCGTCGGCGCGGCGGGCGGTGCGGGCGCGGGGGCACGACCCCGCGCGGCGGATCGCGCTCGCGGCCGCCGGGGAGCTGCGGCGCACCGGGTCGCCGGCCCGGGTCGCCGGGGTGCTGCGGCAGCGGCGGGCGGTGGCCGACCAGGCGGGGCTGGACGCCCGGCGGCGGCTGGAGAACCTCGCGGGTGCTCTGGAGGTGGCAGCGGGGGGTACCCCTCTGCTGGACGGGGGCGCGATCGTGCTCGTGGACGACCTGATGACGACGGGTGCCTCGCTCGCGGAGGCGGCCAGGGCGGTTCGGACGGCGCGGGCCGGGCATGCGGCGAGGACGGGGGAGTTCGTTGCGAGAGGAAAGCCGGAGGCGGCGGTGCGAACACGGGGGGTGACGGGAACGACGAGGGGAAACGGTGTCGAGGACAGGATCAGCGCGGCCGTGGTCGCTGCACCACCCGACTCCTTCGAAATAAACCGGAACTGACAGAGAACTTGCATCGTTGCAGGTAATGAAAGGGCCATTTCACCTGAACGGAGGTACGCCCCAGTAGAGGGTGACGACATCCGGCCGGGCGAGATATGTTCGGTTGTGAGGGAATGGCCCCGGCCGTTCACCACATATCTGAATGCTGCGCTGCGGCTTTTCCGAATCACCCCGTGCCGGTGGGTGGAGATCTTGTCCACGGGGGAGGAGGAGGTGGAAGTCACCGAGTCCGCGGTTCCGGGAGCCACCGGAACCTGGTGCACAAGGGAGATGCTCCGCCAGTGGAGCGGAGCGATCCGGGAACGGAGTTCTGCGTGGACATCGTCGTCAAGGGCCGCAAGACCGAGGTGCCCGAGCGGTTCCGCAAGCACGTGGCCGAGAAGCTGAAGCTGGAGAAGATCCAGAAGCTCGACGGCAAGGTGATCAGCCTCGACGTCGAGGTGTCCAAGGAGCCCAACCCCCGACAGGCCGACCGCAGCGACCGGGTGGAGATCACGCTCCACTCGCGCGGGCCGGTGATCCGGGCCGAGGCAGCGGCAAGCGATCCGTATGCGGCGCTCGACCTGGCGGCGGACAAGCTGGAGGCCCGGCTGCGCAAGCAGCACGACAAGCGTTACACGCGCCGTGGAGCGCGCCGTCTGACGGCCGCGGAGGTCGCCGACCACGTCCCCGGCGTGGCCACGCTCAACGGCAACGGGTACGTCGCCGACGAGGAGAAGGCGGAGGGCGTTCCCACCAAGAAGATCGGTTCGCTGGAGGTGAAGGGCGAGGGGCCCCTCATCGTCCGCGAGAAGACCCACGTGGCATCCCCGATGACCCTCGACCAGGCTCTCTACGAGATGGAGCTGGTCGGGCACGACTTCTACCTCTTCGTCGACTCCGAGACCAAGGAACCGAGTGTCGTCTACCGGCGGCACGCCTACGACTACGGCGTCATCCACCTCAGCACGGACCCGATGGTCGCCCAGGCGCATCCGGACGCCGCGGGCGGCGCGCTCGGCGGCTGAGCGGCGCCGGGTGACACCGGCCGGTGCCCCTGGAGCGCTTGTGCGCCCCCAGGGGCACCGGTGTGCGACCCCTTGAGGCCCGCTCTGTCACCGCAGAGCGGGCCGGGCATGAAATCATGGCCGAACCGGCCCCAACCGGGGGGCCGTTGCCTTGGGTTGGCAATGGCACAGAAACACAGGGCCACGGCCTTCAGGGGGAGGAACGATGGCGGACAGCAGTTTCGGACCGATGCGTGACGTGAATGCCGACGGCGGCTCCACCGGCATGGACTCCGCCGAGGGCTCCTCGCGCAAGGAGCCGATCCGGGTCCTCGTCGTGGACGACCACGCGCTTTTCCGCCGCGGCCTGGAGATCGTGCTCGCCGCCGAGGAGGACATCCAGGTCGTCGGTGAGGCCGGTGACGGGGCGGAGGCGGTCGACAAGGCCGCGGACCTGCTGCCCGACATCGTGCTGATGGACGTCCGGATGCCCAAGCGCGGCGGTATCGAGGCGTGCACCTCCATCAAGGAGGTGGCCCCCAGTGCGAAGATCATCATGCTGACGATCAGCGACGAGGAGGCCGACCTCTACGACGCGATCAAGGCGGGGGCGACCGGCTATCTCCTCAAGGAGATCTCCACGGACGAGGTGGCCACGGCCATCCGCGCCGTCGCCGACGGGCAGTCGCAGATCAGCCCCTCGATGGCCTCGAAGCTGCTCACCGAGTTCAAGTCCATGATCCAGCGGACCGACGAGCGGCGTCTCGTGCCGGCGCCGCGGCTGACGGACCGGGAACTGGAAGTGCTCAAGCTGGTGGCCACCGGGATGAACAACCGCGACATCGCCAAGGAACTGTTCATTTCCGAGAACACCGTGAAGAACCATGTGCGCAACATCCTGGAGAAGCTGCAGCTGCACTCCAGGATGGAGGCCGTGGTCTACGCGATGCGGGAGAAGATCCTCGAAATCCGCTAGATCCGCCAGATCCGCCAGACCCTCTGGATCCGCCGGGCGGCCCCCCGCCCGGAATCACGCCAGGGCGCGCACCAGCGGCTCCCGCAGTTCCGGTGCGTCGACCCGCTCGACGCGCACGTCCGTGCAGTCCACCCAGGTCGCCGCCTCGAGAAGGGCCTGGGCCACGGCCGGGACCGCCTTCGGGCCGTCGAGGGTGACCTGCTTGGCGACCAGGGTGCGGCCGTCGCGGGCGGGGTCGACACGGCCGACGAGCCGGCCGCCGGACAGGACAGGCATCGCGAAGTAGCCGTGGACCCGCTTCTGTTTGGGGACGTAGGCCTCCAGGCGGTGGGTGAAGCCGAAGATGCGCTCCGTGCGGGCCCGTTCCCAGATCAGGGAGTCGAACGGGGACAGGAGCGTGGTGCGGTGGCGGCCGCGCGGAGGCGTGGCGAGCGCCACCGGGTCGGCCCAGGCCGGCTTGGCCCAGCCCGCCACCGTCACCGGGACCAGGCCCGAGTCGGCGACCACCGCGTCGAACTGCTCGCCCTTGAGGCGGTGGTAGTCCGCGATGTCCGCGCGGGTGCCGACGCCCAGGGCCTCACCGGCCAGCCGGACCAGGCGGCGTACACACTCCGTGTCGTCCAGCTCGTCATGGAGGAGGTGGCCGGGGATCGCGCGCTCGGCGAGGTCGTACACCCGCTTCCAGCCGCGGCGCTCAACACAGACCACCTCGCCGTGCATCAGGGCGCGTTCGACGGCGACCTTCTCCCCGGACCAGTCCCACCACTCGCTGGTGCGCTTCGCGCCGCCCAGCTCCGTGGCCGTGAGGGGGCCCTCGTCGCGGAGCTGCTTGACGACCCGCTCGTAGGCGCCGTCGGGGAGTTGGTGGTTCCACTGGGGGCGGGAGCGGTAGGCCCGGCGGCGGAAGGCGAAGTGGGGCCACTCCTCGATGGGGAGGATGCAGGCGGCGTGGGACCAGTACTCGAATGCGTGCGTGTCCGTCCAGTAGGCGCGGTCGACGGCGGTGCGGCCCACGGCGCCGAGGCGGGCGTACGGGATGAGTTCGTGGGACCGGGCGAGGACCGAGATGGTGTCGAGCTGGACCGCGCCCAGGTGTCGCAGCACGCCCCGGACGCCGGACCTGCGGTCCGGGGCGCCGAGGAAGCCCTGCGCCCGGAGGGCGATCCGGCGGGCCTCGTCTGCGGAGAGTTCGGTGCTGGGGCGCGGAAGGGAGGTCATGCTCCGCAGGGTAGGGGAGGGCACTGACAGGCGGGGCCGGGCCGGGGGGCCGGGCCACCGCCCCGGGCCGGCGCCCGTCCGGGGCGGTGGCCCGGACGGCACGGTGGCGGGGTCAGGGCCGCGCCGGCACGTACGGCGTCGCGGACGGCAGGCCCAGGTCCGAGGGGAGCAGGGAGGCCAGCCAGCAGTCGCGGCGGACCCCGTGGTTGTCGAGGCCGGACCTGAGGGTGCCCTCGAGGACGAAGCCGGTGCGTTCGGCCACCGCGCGGGAGGCGGCGTTGCCCACCTCGGCGCGCCATTCGAGGCGGTCGAGGGCGAGCGAGGCGAAGGCCCAGTGGGCGGCGGCGCGGGCGGCCTCGGTGACGTAGCCGTGGCGGCGGTGCTCCCTGGTGGCCCAGAAGCCGATCTCGCCGGTGCCGGGCAGGCGCATGGTGATGCCGAGCATCCCCGCCAGTTCCCCGGCGGGCAGGAAGAGGCCGAAGGTGAACATCGAGGCGTCGGCCCAGCCCTCGGGAACGGACCGCTCGACGAAACCCTCGGCGTGCTCACGCAGATACGGCGAGGGGATCGTGGTCCAGCGCTGGATGTCCGGGTCCTGGGCGGCCGCGTACACCGTGGCGGTGTCGCGCCGGTCCACGGTGCGCAGCAGCAGGCGCTCGGTGGTCAGGGTGACGGGTTCCATCGGGCGATTCTGCTCGGTGGAACCCGCGGGCGCCATCCCGTTTGCCGGCCGGTCCGTCCGAGGCCGTCGCGGGGGTGCCGGTGACCGGCGCGGAGGCGCGGCGCGTGAGGGAACGGTCACGATGTGCGCATTTGGTGGGCGGAACGCGGCACCATCAGCGGCGCCCGCCCGTTGTCCTGGTGAGCTGTCACCGCCAGACCTCCCGGCACGGCGGGGTCCTCGCTTACGATGGCCGTTGCTCAAGCTGTGATTGAAGACTGTCAACTGTCATTGAAACCGACCCTCCCCAGGCCCGACCGGCAAGGAGACAAACCCCCGTGTCCGTCCTCTCGAAGATCATGCGTGCAGGCGAAGGCAAAATCCTGCGCAAGCTGCACCGCATCGCGGACCAGGTCAACTCCATCGAAGAGGACTTCGTCGACCTCTCCGACGCCGAGCTGCGCGCCCTCACCGAGGAGTACAAGCAGCGGTACGCCGACGGTGAGACCCTCGACGACCTGCTCCCCGAGGCGTTCGCCACCGTCCGCGAGGGTGCCAAGCGCGCCCTCGGCCAGCGCCACTACGACGTGCAGATGATGGGCGGTGCCGCCCTCCACCTCGGCTATGTCGCCGAGATGAAGACCGGTGAGGGCAAGACCCTCGTCGGCACCCTGCCCGCGTACCTGAACGCGCTGTCCGGCAAGGGCGTCCACCTGATCACGGTCAACGACTACCTGGCCGAGCGCGACTCCGAGATGATGGGCCGCGTCCACAAGTTCCTGGGTCTGAGCGTCGGCTGCATCCTCGCCAACATGACGCCGGCCCAGCGCCGTGAGCAGTACGCGTGCGACATCACCTACGGCACGAACAACGAGTTCGGCTTCGACTACCTGCGCGACAACATGGCGTGGTCCCAGGACGAGCTCGTCCAGCGCGGCCACAACTTCGCGATCGTCGACGAGGTCGACTCCATCCTCGTCGACGAGGCCCGTACGCCGCTGATCATCTCCGGCCCGGCCGACCAGGCCACCAAGTGGTACGGCGACTTCGCCAAGCTGGTCACGCGCCTGAAGAAGGGCGAGCCCGGCAACCCCCTCAAGGGCATCGAGGAGACCGGCGACTACGAGGTCGACGAGAAGAAGCGCACCGTCGCCATCCACGAGTCCGGTGTCAGCAAGGTCGAGGACTGGCTGGGCATCGACAACCTCTACGAGTCGGTGAACACCCCTCTGGTGGGCTACCTGAACAACGCCATCAAGGCCAAGGAGCTCTTCAAGAAGGACAAGGACTACGTCGTCATGGACGGCGAAGTCATGATCGTCGACGAGCACACCGGCCGTATCCTCGCCGGCCGCCGCTACAACGAGGGCATGCACCAGGCGATCGAGGCGAAGGAAGGGGTGGACATCAAGGACGAGAACCAGACACTCGCCACGATCACCCTGCAGAACTTCTTCCGCCTCTACAAGCGCCACGACCACAACGGCAAGGAACAGCCCGGTCTGTCCGGCATGACCGGTACGGCGATGACCGAGGCCGCCGAGTTCCACCAGATCTACAAGCTCGGTGTCGTCCCGATCCCGACCAACCGGCCGATGGTCCGCAAGGACCAGTCCGACCTGATCTACCGCACCGAGGTCGCGAAGTTCGAGGCGGTCGTCGACGACATCGTCGAGAAGCACGAGAAGGGCCAGCCGATCCTCGTCGGTACGACGTCGGTCGAGAAGTCCGAGTACCTCTCGCAGCAGCTGAGCAAGCGCGGCGTCCAGCACGAGGTGCTCAACGCCAAGCAGCACGACCGGGAGGCGACGATCGTCGCCCAGGCCGGCCGCAGGGGTGCCGTCACCGTCGCCACCAACATGGCCGGCCGCGGTACGGACATCAAGCTCGGCGGCAATCCCGACGACCTCGCCGAGGCGGAGCTGCGCCAGCGCGGCCTCGACCCCGAGGAGCACATCGAGGAATGGGCCCACGCCCTGCCCGAGGCCCTCGCGAAGGCCGAGGAGGCGGTCAAGGCGGAGTTCGAGGAGGTCAAGGAGCTCGGCGGGCTCTACGTCCTCGGCACCGAGCGGCACGAGTCCCGGCGTATCGACAACCAGCTGCGCGGCCGTTCCGGCCGTCAGGGCGACCCCGGTGAGTCCCGGTTCTACCTCTCGCTGGGCGACGACCTGATGAGGCTCTTCAAGGCCCAGATGGTCGAGCGCGTGATGTCCATGGCGAACGTGCCGGACGACGTCCCGATCGAGAACAAGATGGTCACCCGCGCGATCGCCTCGGCCCAGTCGCAGGTCGAGCAGCAGAACTTCGAGACCCGGAAGAACGTCCTCAAGTACGACGAGGTCCTCAACCGGCAGCGCGAGGTCATCTACGGCGAGCGGCGCCGCGTCCTGGAGGGCGAGGACCTGCAGGAGCAGATCCAGCACTTCATGGACGACACCATCGACGCGTACATCACCGCCGAGACCGCCGAGGGCTTCGCCGAGGAGTGGGACCTCGACCGGCTGTGGGGCGCCTTCAAGCAGCTCTACCCGGTGAAGGTCACCGTCGACGAGCTGGAGGAGGCCGCCGGGGACCGGGCCGGGCTGACCGCCGAGTTCATCGCCGAGTCCATCAAGGACGACATCACCGAGCAGTACCAGGCGCGTGAGACGCAGCTCGGCCCCGAGATCATGCGTGAGCTGGAGCGCCGGGTGGTGCTGTCGGTGCTGGACCGCAAGTGGCGCGAGCACCTCTACGAGATGGACTACCTCCAGGAGGGCATCGGCCTGCGCGCGATGGCGCAGAAGGACCCGCTGGTGGAGTACCAGCGCGAGGGCTTCGACATGTTCACCGCCATGATGGAGGGCATCAAGGAGGAGTCCGTCGGCTACCTGTTCAACCTGGAGGTCCAGGTCGAGCAGCAGGTCGAGGAGGTCCCGGTCGAGGACGCGAAGCCGTCCCTGGACAAGGGCGACGCCGTCCCCGCCCAGGCGGGTGCGTCGCGGCCGGAGATCCGCGCCAAGGGCCTGGAGGCCCCGCAGCGCCGTGACCGGCTGCACTTCTCCGCGCCCACCGTCGACGGCGAGGGCGGCATCGTGGAGGGCGACCTCCCCGAGGACGAGCCGATCCGCTCCGAGGCCGACGGCCTCACCCGCGCGGAGCGCCGCAAGCAGCAGGCGAAGACCAGCCGCCGCCGCAAGAAGTAGGGGCGCGCCGCACGACACCGCCGCGCCCGGCGCGGCGGTGGGACGCGGGCCGTGAGGCTGTGAGGGCCGGGCACCTTCGGGTGCCCGGCCCTTCGCGCGTCGTGGCGCCGCCGTTCAGTCCTCGTCGTCCGGGCGGGGGAGCCTCGGACCGCCGAGTTCCACCGCCGTGCAGCGCCAGCGGTGGTCGGGACCGTGTTCCAGGCGGAAGGCCATGGCGCGGAGGCGGTCGCCGGCGCCGATGCGGGCGAAGACCTCCAGGGCGCCGGGGCCGGCCACGTAGTAGCCGATGTCGCGGACCACGGGGTCGGCGCCGCGGGGCAGGCACAGGGTGCCGTGCTCGGTCAGCCGGGCCAGTTCGTCGTAGGCCCGCCCGGCGGTGTGGCGCAGCATGCTGTGGACCGGCCGCCGGCCGCTGAGCACGGCGAGGAGGAGGTCGGCGAAGCGGTCGGTGGGGCGGGGGTGCGGGGTGTGCCCGGCGGTCGTGGGGGCGGTGCGGGGCGGGGGCTGGACCGCGGGCGCCGCGGTCGTGGAGCGGTGTGCCGACGGGCGGCCCTCTCCCGGGGCCGTACGGGCCGGGGTACGGCCCGGGCGGCGGGTGTCGTGGCGGACGGGCGGGCGGGTGCCGGGGGTGCGCCTGGTCCTGGTCATGACCTTGTTCATCGGAAATCCCCGTTCGTGGGTGAGGCTGCCGGGTACCAGTCGGTAACTTGGCGATGGGGATCTTGTACGAGGCCGGAGGGGACCGTCGCAAGGAGGCGTGGGCCATTGCCGGGGGTCGGGCGAGGTTCACCTATCAGGGTGACGGTGAGGGGGTCGGGGCCCGGCGGGGCGCGGGCGTACCGGGTGAGACGACGGGCCCGGGGTGGACGCGTCCGGGGCGCCGGGCGGGCGCTCGAAAGGGGACGCCCGCACGTATCCTGAAGGGCCTCCGGAGGCTTCGCGGGGCCTTCGCGGCGGGACCCGGGACGCAGCGCGCGAACGGACCGCCCGGACGCACCGCCGGCCGCTCCGGAACGCTCCGAGATCACGACTACGAAAGCGGCCTGCCATGCGCGTCTACGTCCCCCTGACCCTCCCCGGGCTCGCCGAGGCGTACAAGACGGGTGAGCTGGGGGAGGGGGCGTTCGTCGCGTACGCCGTCACCCCGGCCCTGCGGGAGTGGTACCTGTCCGACGACATCGAGGAGCTGGAGTACGCCGCGCTGAACCGGGCGGCGCACGCCTCGCTGCGGCTGCTGGCCGTGGACCCGGGGGCCGTGCGGCGCAGGGTCGTCGTGGCGGTGGACGTGGCCGACCGGGACGCGGTGGCCGATCCCGACCGGGGCCTCGATCCGGCGGCGCTCGGGGAGGTGCGGGTGGCCGGGCCCGTGCCGCTGGGCAAGGCGGCGGCCGTGCACGTCGACTCGGCGGAGGCCGAGGAGGAGGTGGGGGAGGCCGCGGACGCGCTGGGGGCGGCGGATCAGGGGGACGACGACGCGCAGTTCATCGTGGACGGGGCGGACGACCACGAGCTGCTCTGGTACGCGACCCAGGAGATCCCGAACCTCGTGGGGCTCGGTGGCTGATCCGGCCGGAGCCTGCGGTGCCGCCGCGCCCGCCCGGGCCGCCGCCGGGGGTGGTGGGAATGCGTTGTCGGTGGTGAGGGGTAGTTTTCCTGTATGGGGATGAACGGAGCCGGGGCGCACATCGTCTGGGACTGGAACGGGACCTTGTTGAACGACAACGAGGCGATCATCGGGGCGACGAACGCGGCGTTCGCGGAGCTGGGGATCGAGCCGATCACGCTGGAGCGGTACCGGGAGCTGTACTGCGTCCCGGTGCCGAAGTTCTACGAGCGGTTGATCGGGCGGCTGCCCTCGGACGAGGAGTGGGAGGCCATGGACGTGGTCTTCCACCGGTACTACGCCGAGCACCGGGTGGCCTGCGGGCTGACCGACGGTGTGCCGGGGCTGCTCACCGAGTGGGTCTCCGGCGGGCGCAGCCAGTCGATCCTCAGCATGTACGTGCACGAGGAACTGGTCCCGCTGGTCCGGGGCTTCGGGATCGAGCCGCACTTCGTCCGGGTCGACGGGCGCACCGGCCCCTCCGGGGGCAGCAAGGCCGAGCACATGGTCCGGCATCTGCGCAGTCTTGTGGGCGTGGAGCCGCGACGGACCGTCGTGATCGGGGACGCCGCCGACGACGCCGTGGCCGCCCGGCACGTGGGAGCGCAGGCCGTGCTCTACACGGGCGGCTCCCACAGCAGGGCCAGCCTGGAGTGGGTCGGGGTGCCCGTCGTGGACACCCTGGAGGAGGCCGTCGCCGAGGCCGGGCGGCTGGCCGCGTAACCCGGCCGTCGCGGTCCGCGCTGCCGAGGCGCTCCCGGCTAGGTCACCGGCGCCTTCGCCCGCAGCACTGTCAGGAACTCGCGCATCCAGCCGGAGTGGTCCGGCCAGGCGCGGGCGGAGACGAGTGTGCCGTCGACGACCGTCTCGGCGTCCTGGAAGGTCGCGCCGGCGGCCTGCATGTCGAGTTCGAGGGCCGGGTAGGCGGTGACGCGGCGGCCCGAGAGGGCGTCCACGGCGGCGGTCAGCAGCGGGCCGTGGCAGATCTGGGCGACCGGTTTGTCGGTGTCGAAGAAGGACTTGAGGATCTTGCGCAGCTCGGGGTCGTTGCGCAGGTACTCCGGGGCCCGGCCGCCGGGCACGACGACGGCGGCGTACTGGCCGGGGTCGACCTCGGAGAAGGCCAGGTCTGCGGGCCAGGAGTAGCCGGGCTTCTCGGTGTAGGTGTCGTAGCCCGGCTCGAAGTCGTGCACGACGAACCGGAGCTTCTTGCGGCTGGGGGCCGCGATATGGACCTCGTACCCCTCCTCGCGGAGGCGCTGGTAGGGGTACAGGACCTCCAGCGACTCCGCCGCGTCGCCGGTCACGATCAGGATCTTGGCCGTCATGGTGGGGCTCCCCTCGATGCCGCCCTCGATGCCGCAGGGCTTCCTTCGTCAGGCTATGGCCTCCTGGGCAACGTGCATCCGGGGTGCGGATCTGCCAAGGGGGTGGGCGGAATCCCGGCCCCGGCGAAAGCGCGTATAGGCTCGGTTGCGCGGAGGTAAGCTCAAAAGTGCGCGAGGGGTACTGTGCAGAACGTCAAAGTTCCACCCCCTGTTTTGTACACATACGGCTCATGACGTGCCCCCCGTCCGGAGGGATAGCCTTGTGGCGTGATCAGCGCGATAGTTCGCGGGGACGTCGTCGTCCCTGCCCTGCGCCCGGTGAGCACGGACGACATCCGTGTCCGGGCGGCGGTCGCTGGTCCTCGCGGGCGGGAGGGAGCCACCAGGGCTCCCGGGACGCCGGGTACCCCCACGGACGGCACGCCGCCGAGAGCAGCGTCACATCCCCGTCGGGCACCGAGAATGGCTGATTTCCCCCCGCTCGTCTCGCCCTGCGGCATAGCGTCGAACCAGACCGGACACCCCGTGTCGTGGTGGCGCGTCGGAGGGCACGAGTTCGTACTTCCTTCTACGTCACGCAACGGCGCGCGACAGGAGCCAGAGGACAATGCAGACCAAGCTGGACGAAGCCAAGGCCGAGCTGCTCGAACGGGCCGCCCGGGTAGCTGAGAACAGCCCGGTCGGGGGGTATCTACCGACTGGGACGACGAGCGAGAGTACGTCCGGCATCCCGGACCACGAGACCGTGCTCGCGTTCCTCCAGCGCTACTACCTGCACACCGCCCCGGAGGACCTCGGCGGCCGTGACCCGGTCGACGTCTTCGGAGCCGCGCACTCCCACTACCGGCTGGCCGAGAACCGCCCCCAGGGCACGGCCAACGTACGGGTGCACACCCCGACCGTCGAGGAGAACGGCTGGACGTGCAGCCACTCCGTGGTCGAGGTCGTCACCGACGACATGCCCTTCCTCGTCGACTCCGTGACCAACGAGCTGTCACGGCAGGGGCGCGGCATCCATGTCGTCATCCACCCCCAGGTCGTCGTACGGCGGGACGTCACCGGCAAGCTCGTCGAGCTGGTCATCGAGCCGGCCGCCGTCGCCGCGGCCGCCGCGGCGGTGGCCGCCGGTGAGACGCTGCCGCACGACGCGCACATCGAGTCCTGGATCCACGTCGAGATCGACCGCGAGACCGACCGGGCGGACCTCAAGCAGATCAACAACGATCTGGTGCGCGTCCTGTCCGACGTCCGCGAGGCCGTCGAGGACTGGGAGAAGATGCGGGACGCGGCGGTCCGGATCGCCGACGGGCTGACCGCCGAGCCGACCGCCGACGACCTGCGCGAACAGGAGGTGGAGGAGGCCCGCGAGCTGCTGCGCTGGCTCGCCGACGACCACTTCACCTTCCTGGGGTTCCGGGAGTACGAGCTGCGCGAGGACGACTCGCTCGCCGCCGTCGCCGGCACCGGCCTCGGCATCCTGCGCTCCGACCCGCACCACTCGGGGGAGGACCAGCACCCCGTCAGCCCCTCCTTCGAGCGGCTGCCCGCCGACGCCCGCGCCAAGGCCCGTGAGCACAAGCTCCTCGTCCTGACGAAGGCCAACAGCCGGGCCACCGTCCACCGCCCGTCCTACCTCGACTACGTGGGCGTGAAGAAGTTCGACGCCGAGGGCAACGTGATCGGCGAGCGGCGCTTCCTCGGCCTGTTCTCCTCGGCCGCCTACACCGAGTCCGTGCGCCGGGTGCCCGTCGTCCGCCGCAAGGTCGAGGACGTCCTGCGCGGCGCCGGGTTCTCGCCCAACAGCCACGACGGGCGCGACCTCCTGCAGATCCTGGAGACCTACCCGCGCGACGAGCTGTTCCAGACCTCGGCCGACGAGCTGCGGTCCATCGTCACCTCCGTGCTCTACCTCCAGGAACGCCGGCGACTGCGGCTCTACCTCCGCCAGGACGAGTACGGGCGCTACTACTCCGCCCTCGTCTACCTCCCCCGCGACCGCTACACCACCGGCGTACGCCTCAGGATCATCGACATCCTGAAGGAGGAACTGGGCGGCATCAGCGTCGACTTCACCGCCTGGAACACCGAGTCGATCCTCTCCCGGCTGCACTTCGTGGTCCGCGTCGAGCCCGGCACCGAACTGCCGCACCTCAGCGACGCCGACAAGGAACGCCTGGAGGCCAAGCTCGTCGAGGCCGCCCGGTCCTGGTCGGACGGGTTCGCCGAGGCGCTCAACGCCGAGGTCGGCGAGGAGCGCGCCGCCGAGATGCTCCGCAAGTACGGCCACGCCGTCCCCGAGGGGTACAAGGCCGACCACAACCCCCGCTCCGCCGTCGCCGACCTCGTCCGCCTCGAAGCGCTCGACCAGGACGAGGACTTCGAGCTGAGCCTGTACGAGCCGGTGGGTGCCGCGCCCGACGAGCGCCGGTTCAAGATCTACCGCAAGGGCGGCTCGGTCTCCCTCTCCGCGGTGCTGCCCGTCCTGAACCGCATCGGCGTCGAGGTCATCGACGAGCGGCCCTACGAGCTGCGCTGCGCGGACCGGACGACCGCGTGGATCTACGACTTCGGGCTGCGGATGCCGAGGCAGCAGACCGGCAGCGCCGACTACGCCGGGGACGACGCCCGGGAACGGGTGCAGGAGGCCTTCGCCGCCACCTGGACCGGACAGGCGGAGAACGACGGGTTCAACGCGCTCGTGCTGAGCGCGGGCCTCACCTGGCGGCAGGCCATGGTGCTGCGCGCGTACGCCAAGTACCTGCGGCAGGCCGGATCCACCTTCAGCCAGGACTACATGGAGGACACCCTCCGCAACAACGTCCACACCACCCGGTTGCTCGTGTCGCTGTTCGAGGCGCGGATGTCACCGGACCGGCAGCGGGCCGGCCGGGAGATCGTCGACGCGCTCCTCGAAGAGGTCGACGCGGCGCTCGACCAGGTGGCGAGCCTCGACGAGGACCGCATCCTGCGGTCGTTCCTCACCGTCATCAAGGCGACGCTGCGCACCAACTTCTTCCAGGAGGCGGCCGGCGGCAAGCCGCACGACTACGTCTCCATGAAGTTCGACCCGCAGGCCATCCCCGACCTGCCGGCGCCGCGACCGGCGTTCGAGATCTGGGTGTACTCGCCGCGCGTCGAGGGCGTGCACCTCAGGTTCGGGAAGGTCGCCCGCGGCGGGCTGCGCTGGTCGGACCGGCGGGAGGACTTCCGCACCGAGATCCTGGGCCTGGTCAAGGCGCAGATGGTCAAGAACACCGTCATCGTGCCCGTCGGCGCCAAGGGCGGCTTCGTCGCCAAGCAGCTCCCGGACCCGTCGGTGGACCGGGACGCGTGGCTCGCCGAGGGCATCCGCAGCTACAAGACCTTCATCTCCGCGCTGCTCGACATCACCGACAACATGGTGGCCGGCGAGGTCACGCCGCCCGCCGACGTCGTCCGCCACGACGAGGACGACACCTACCTGGTCGTCGCCGCCGACAAGGGCACCGCGACCTTCTCCGACATCGCCAACCAGGTCGCCGAGAGCTACAACTTCTGGCTCGGGGACGCCTTCGCGTCCGGCGGCTCGGCCGGCTACGACCACAAGGGCATGGGCATCACCGCCCGCGGCGCCTGGGAGTCGGTCAAGCGGCACTTCCGTGAGGTGGGCGTCGACACGCAGTCCGAGGACTTCACGGTCGTCGGCATCGGGGACATGTCCGGTGACGTGTTCGGCAACGGCATGCTGCTCAGCGAGCACATCCGGCTCGTCGCCGCCTTCGACCACCGGCACATCTTCATCGACCCCAGCCCCGACGCGGCCACCTCCTACGCCGAACGCCGCCGGGTCTTCGAGCTGCCCCGCTCCAGCTGGGCCGACTACGACACCGACCTGATCTCCACCGGCGGCGGCGTCTTCCCGCGCACCGCCAAGGCGATCCCGATCAACGCCCACATCCGGGACGTCCTCGGCATCGAGGACAAGGTCGCCAAGATGACCCCGGCCGACCTGATGAAGGCGATCCTCAAGGCCCCGGTCGATCTGCTGTGGAACGGCGGCATCGGCACGTACGTGAAGGCGTCCACCGAGTCGCACGCCGACGTCGGCGACAAGGCCAACGACGCCATCCGGGTCGACGGAGGGGACCTCAGGGTCCAGGTCGTCGGCGAGGGCGGCAACCTCGGCCTGACCCAGCTGGGCCGGATCGAGTTCGCGCAGACCGGCGGGCGGGTCAACACCGACGCCATCGACAACAGCGCGGGCGTGGACACCTCCGACCACGAGGTGAACATCAAGATCCTGCTCAACGGCCTGGTCGCCGAGGGCGACATGACGGTCAAGCAGCGCAACAAGCTGCTCGCCGAGATGACCGACGAGGTCGGCCACCTCGTCCTGCGCAACAACTACGCGCAGAACACGGCGATCGCCAACGCCCTCGCCCAGTCCCCGGACATGCTCCACGCCCAGCAGCGCTTCATGCGCCACCTGGTCAGGGAGGGCCGCCTCGACCGGGCGATCGAATTCCTGCCCACCGACCGGCAGATCCGCGAGCGCCTCAACGCGGGCCAGGGCCTCACCGGCCCCGAGACGGCCGTCCTGCTCGCCTACACGAAGATCACCGTCGCCGAGGAGCTGCTGCACACCGAGCTGCCCGACGACACCTACCTGCGCAAGCTGCTGCACGCGTACTTCCCGGCCGCGCTGGGCGAACGGTTCCCCGAGCACATCGACAGCCACCCGCTGAGCCGTGAGATCGTCACGACCCTGCTGGTCAACGACACGGTCAACACGGGCGGTACGAGCTTCCTGCACCGCCTGCGGGAGGAGACCGGGGCCTCGCTGGAGGAGATCGTCCGGGCGCAGACCGCGTCCCGCGCGATCTTCGGGTCGGGCGCGGTGTGGGACGCCGTCGAGGGCCTGGACAACAAGGTCGACGCGGCCGTCCAGACCCGGATCCGCCTGCACTCCCGCCGCCTCGTCGAGCGCGGCACACGCTGGCTGCTCAACAACCGGCCGCAGCCGCTGCAACTCGCCGAGACCATCGCGTTCTTCACCGAGGGCGTCCACCTGGTCTGGGGCGAGCTGCCCAAGCTGCTGCGCGGCGCGGACCTGGAGTGGTACCAGGAGATCCACGACGAGCTGACGGGCGCCGGGGTCCCGGAGGAGCTGGCCACGCGGGTCGCGGGCTTCTCCTCCGCCTTCCCCACGCTCGACATCGTCGCCGTCGCGGACCGGGTCGGCCGGACGCCGATGGAGGTCGCCGAGGTGTACTACGACCTCGCCGACCGGCTGAGCATCACCCAGCTGATGGACCGCATCATCGAGCTGCCGCGTGCCGACCGCTGGCAGTCCATGGCCCGCGCGGCGATCCGCGAGGACCTGTACGCGGCGCACGCCTCCCTCACGGCCGAGGTCCTCTCCGCGGGCAACGGCTCCTCCACGCCCGAGCAGCGCTTCAAGGTGTGGGAGCAGAAGAACGCCGCGCTGCTGGGCCGGGCGCGGACGACCCTGGAGGAGATCCAGACCTCCGACGCGTTCGACCTCGCCAACCTGTCGGTGGCGATGCGGACGATGAGGACGCTGCTGCGCTCGCACTCGTAGCGGTACGGCGAAGGGGGCGCCCCACGGCTGTGGGGCGCCCCCTTCGCGTGTGCGGGGCCGGGCTACTCGCTGCTCTTCTTCCAGAGCGTCAGCTTGCCCTCGACGCTCGGCACTTCCCAGCTGTACTCACCCGGGGTCAGCTTGGTGATCTCGTACATGGCGAGGTTGCCGTCCTTGGTCACCGTGCAGAGGAGGGAGCCCTCGGGGATGATCCCGTCCTTGCCGAAGTCGTCGGGGCCCACGAGGGACGGCAGGGCGTCGGTGTCCGCACCCGTGCGGCACTGCTGGAGGGTGCGGCCCCTGCTCTTGCCCATCGTGGTCTCGAAGCTCCACTGGCCGTTCTGGATCGACATCTCCCGTGTCTCGTCCCTCATCTCGGCCTTGATGTCGATGCTCGGCCGGTCCAGGTCGATGTAGGTGTAGTTCTCGGCGGGCGTGCGCAGGACGAAGGACTGATTCTCGAAGGCCAGGGTGAACTTGGTGTCCGCGGACACGGTGGCGGACTCGGAGGGGTCGGTGACGTCCTGTCCGTCGCCACCGCCGCCCCCGCCGCTTCCGTCGTCGTCGGTGGGAGCGGGGGTCGGGGTGCCCTTGTCCTTGCCCGTGCCGTCGCTCTTGCCGCTGCCCTTCGTGTCGCTCGCGTCGCTGTCCTTCTTCTCGTTCCCGCCCAGCACGTACACCGCGGCTGCCGCGCCCGAGCCGGCCACGAGGACGAGGGCCAGGGCGACGAGGGCCGCCTTCAGCCCTCGGCGGCTCTTCTTGGCCGGGGCGGGGGCCTGGCCCGCCTGGGACTGCGGGGTGAGGTGGAAGGTGTCCGTCGCCGGCGGCGGGTAGCCGTAGCCGGGGGGCTGCGTCTGGGGCGGCGGGCCGAAGCCGGTGGCCTGGCCCGGCTGGGGCGCGCCCTGGGCGGTGCCCGGTGCGGTTCCCTGTGCCGCCGGGGCCGTGGTCGGCGGGGCGGCCGGGGGTGCGGCGGGCATCTCGGGTGCCGTCGGCTGCGGCGGGCTCTGGACCGACTGCTCACGGCGGGCGATCTCGGCGGTGAGCGGTGCCGGGAGCCAGCCATGGAAGTCGCCGAGGGCGCGGCCCGCCGACTCCTGGCAGAGCGCGGCCAGTTCCTCGGTGCCGGCGCGGGCGGCCGGGTCTGCGGTCAGGCAGCGCTCCAGCAGGGGGCGCAGCCGCTCGTCGTACCCGTCGAGCCTCGGTGGCCGCTGGGCGGTGTTGGCGATCTGGGCGGCGATGGTGATGGCGCCGCCGTCGCCGTACGGGTGGCGTCCGGTGGCCGCGACGGCGGCGATCAGGCCGAGCGAGAAGACGTCGGTGGCCGGGGTGACCTGCTCGCCGAGCGCGTGCTCCGGGGACATGTACTGCGGGGTGCCGATCAGACCGCCGGACTGGGTCAGGTGGGTGGCGTCGGCGGCGCGGGCGATACCGAAGTCGATGACGTACGGGCCCTGGGAGCCCAGCAGGATGTTGCTCGGCTTGAGGTCGCGGTGGATGACGCCGGCCGCGTGGATGGAGGTCAGGGCACGGGCCGCGCAGCCGACGAGCTGGAACACGGCGGGCAGGGGCAGCGGGCCGAAGCCGACCAGGGCGTCGTGCAGGGAGATGCCCGCGATGAACGCCGAGGCCAGCCAGGGGAGTTCGCCGGTGGTGTCGTGGTCGACCACCGGGACGATGTGGTAGCCCTGCACGCGCCGGGCCGCCTGGACCTCCTGCTCGAAGCGGCGGCGGAAGTCGGCGTCCTGGCCGTACTCGCGGCGGATGACCTTCAGGGCGACGGGCTGGCCGCCGCGGGTGTGCGACAGATAGACCGTGCCCATGCCGCCCTCGCCGATCCGGGCGTGCAGGTGGTAGCCGGCGGTCTCTCTCGGGTCCTGCGGTCCCAGTGGGCTCAGGATGTCGCCAGTGCTGCTGCTGATGGGAGCCTCCCCCGGTGCGGTGCCGAACTCCTGTGCTGTGTCTGGGCACTTGAAGCGGTCCGAAGCTTATACGGCACTTATGACACTTGGGGTGGGTGTTGCGGTTCCCGCGGACCGGGGGGTGAGGACGCGGTAGGGGCGGGGTGGTCCGGTGCGTGTGTCGGGTGCGGGTGCGGGTGCGTGGGGGCTGGTCGCGCAGTTCCCCGCGCCCCTGAAAAGCAGGGGCTGCGCCCCATGCTTTTCAGGCCCGCAGGGCCTGGGGTTTTAGGGGCGCGGGGAACTGCGCGAGAAGCCCCACCGGACCCGCACCCGACACACGCACTCGACTCACGGTTCCCGGCGCACCCGCTGGCGCCATTCCTCGTCCCGGACCGTGATCGGGGCCGTCGGCGGAAGGCGCCGGACCGTCGGGGCCTCCGAGATGTGCGGCGTCGCTGCCGTCGGCGCCTCCGTCAGTGACAGCGTGCGGAAGGCCGTCTCGATGAGGGCCACCGACGTGGCGACCGGGGCCGGGAGCCAGCCGTCGAAGTCGCGCACGTCCCGGCGGGCCGCTCCCGCGCAGTGCTCGGCCAGGGCGGCGGCGGAGGGACGGGACGCCGGGTCGGCGGTGAGGCAGCGGCGCACGATGTCGAGCAGCGGCCGGCCGATGCCGTCCAGGGCGGGCGGGGCGATGTCGGTGGCGGCGATACGGGTCGCGATGGCCAGCGGGTTGCCCCGGCCGTACGGGTGGGCGCCGGTGGCGGCGACCGCGGCGATCAGGCCGAGCGCGAAGACGTCCGACGCGGAGGTCACCCGGCGGCCGAGGGCGTGCTCGGGGGACATGTAGCGCGGGGTGCCGATGAGGCGTCCGGCGGTGGTGAGGGTGGCCGCGCCCGCCGCCCGCGCGATGCCGAAGTCGAGCAGCCAGGGCCCGTCCGCCGCGAGCAGCACGTTCGCGGGTTTGACGTCACGGTGGATCACCCCGGCGGTGTGCACGGCGTCCAGCGCGTGCGCGGCGCAGGCCAGCAGCTGCAGGACCGTGGGGACGGGGAGCGGGCCGTGGGTCTCCAGGGCCTGGTCGAGGGGGACACCCGGTACGTAGTGGGTGGCGAGCCAGGGCCGCTCCGCCCCGGCGTCGTGGTCGACGATCGGCACCAGGTGGTAGCCCGAGACACGGCGTCCGGCGGTCACCTCGCGGGCGAACCGCTCGCGGAAGGCGGGGCTGCCGGCGTACTCCGGGCGGACCAGTTTCAGCGCGACCGGCTGGCCGCCCCGGCTGCGCGAGAGATAGACCGTGCCCATCCCGCCCTCACCGATCCGGGCGTACAGCGGATACCCGGCGATCTCCCGCGGATCCTCCACCCGCAGCGGCTCAGGCACCACCCCGCGCATCGACCGCCCCCTCCGCTCAGCCTCTCTCCGGAGCGTATCGCGGCACGGCCGCGGCGGTGGCGGATGAGGCGACCCGCGCACCACCCGCGCACCGGCGGAGCCGTCCGCCCGAGTGGCTCCGCACCGCACCACGGTCTATAGAGGGGAGGGGAACCGGTGAAAAACGGGATGAGTGGGGTGAACGCGGACGTGGACCAGCGACCCGCCGTATCGGTCGTCGTGATCGTCTACAACGACGCGGCCAGGCTGCCCGCGGCCGTCCGCTCAGTGCTGGAGCAGACGCTGCGCGGCGTCGAGGCCGTGATCGTCGACGACCACAGCACGGACGGCTCCTACGAGGTGGCCGCCCGCCTCGCCGCCCAGCACCCGGGCCGCGTACGGGCGTACCGGCTGCCCGAGAACAGCGGCGGCTGCGGGGCACCCCGCAACGCCGGCATCCGGGAGGCCCGCGGCGAGTACGTCGTCTTCCTCGACAGCGACGACGTCCTGGAGCGCGACGCCTGCCGGAACCTGCTGGAGGCCGCCGAGACCACCGGCGCCGACCTCGTCTCCGGCCTCTGCGTCCGCGTCCACGTGGACACGCGCGCCCGCAAGGAGGTCAAGTGGTACCCGTGGCTGTACGCCCGCACCCGTACCCTCGACTCGATCGCCGAGCTGCCCGACCTGCTGGTCTACGACACCCTGTCGACCAACAAGTGCTACCGCCGGGACTTCCTGGTCGAGGGCGGCCTGCTGTTCCCCGTCGGCATCCACTACGAGGACCTCTTCTTCTCCGCCCAGGCGTACGCGGCCGCCCGCCGGATCACCCTGATCCCCAACCGGGTCTACGACTGGAACGTCGTCCAGAACCCGGGGCCGGCCGCGGCCTCGATCAGCAACCGGCGGGCCGAGATCGCCAACTTCGCCCACCGCATGGAGATCCACCGCCGGGTGGACCGGCTCCTCGCCGAACGGGGCCTTGTGGAACTGAAGTTCCACAAGGACGTCAAGTTCCTCAAGCACGACCTGGTGCTCCACCTGCGGGACCTGCCCTTCCGTGACACGGCCTACCGCGAGGAGTTCGCCCGGCTGGCGCGTGCCTATCTGACGTCGGTCGACCCGGCCGCGTACGACGAGGCCGACCCCGTGCACGCCGTCTGCGCCTTCCTCCTGCGCGAGGGCGACTGGGACAACCTGCTGCCGGCCGTGGACACGCTCACCAACCGTGACAAGGTGTCCGCGCCGCTCGCCGAGCGCGACGGGCGGGTCTACTGGTGCGCCGAGCACCTGGACGCCCCGGGAGAGGAGGGGGCGTTCGCGCGCCGCGTCCTGGACGTCACCGCACTCGGTTACCACTCCCGCCCGGTCGGCAGGCTGTTCCTGCGCAACGAGCTGACGCGGTACGAGCGGGACGCGGGAGGCGGGGGCGGTGTCCGGCTCGCCGGACGCGTCACCAACCCCCTCGGGATCGTCCCGCCCGGCGCCCGGCTCACCGCCGAGCTGGAGTTCTACGCCCGCCGCCCCGGTCTGCGCCTCCAGACCTTCCGGGTGCCGGTGCCGACCGTCCGGCACGAGGGGCCGTACCTCACCTGGGAGGCCGCCGCCGACATCACGAGGACGCTGCGCCCGCTCGGCATCGTGGACGCCGTCTGGGACGTACGCCTGCACCTGGACGTCGACGGCGAGCGCACCACCAGCCGGCTCACCGCAGCCGAACCGGGCCTGGTCACCGGCGGGTTGCCGGTCCGCCCGCGCCTGACCCGGCTGGTCGCCGACCGGATCGAGCCGCAGGTCTCCGCCCGCGGCCACCTCGCCTTCCGGCTGGTCCCCGACAAGAAGGCCCACGCCCTCGTCACCCGGGGGCTGCGCGGCACACCCGGCCGGCTCGCCAAGTCCGGCTACCGCGGGGCGAGGGCGCTGCGCGCGAGAGCCACCTCGGGGGAAACCAAGATCCGCCTCTACGAGGAGGTGTTCCGGCGCCTGCCGACGCGCCGGCGCCTGGTGGTCTTCGAGAGCCACCTCGGCCGGCAGTACAGCGACAGCCCCCGGGCGATCTACGAGGAGATGCGCCGTCAGGGCCTCGACTTCGAGGCGGTGTGGTCCCACACCGGCCGCCCCGAGGGCTTCCCGGCCGACGCCACCCTCGTCCGCCGCTGGTCCCTGCCGTATCTGCGGGCGCTGGCCCGCGCCGAGTTCTGGATCGACAACCAGAGCTTCCCGCTGAAGCTGACCAAGCGCCCCGGCACGACCTACCTCCAGACCTGGCACGGCTCCGCGCTCAAGCGCATGGGCTTCGACGAACCCGGATGGAAGCTCAAGACCCGGGCCGAGCAGGCCGAACAGCAGCGCACCCTCGACCGCTTCGACCACTTCCTCATCCGCTCCGAGCACGACGTGCGCACCCTGGCGAGGGCCTTCCGGCTCCGGGAGAAGGTGCTGCTGCGGGTGGGCTACCCCCGCAACGACGCGCTCGTGCGCGCCCGGGGAACCCGTCCCGCCTCCGAACGCCCGCCACTGGCGGCCGAGCTGGGCATCCCGGCGGAGCGGAAGATCCTGCTCTACGCCCCCACCTTCCGCCACCGGGGACAGCGCCGCCTCGCCCTCCCCTTCGACGTGGAACGCTTCGCCGACACGTTCGGCGACGAGTACGTCCTCCTCGTGCGCGCCCACTACCTCGACCACGTCGTGCTCCCCCCGTCGGTCCGGGGCCGGGTCGTCGACGTCTCGGCCCACCACGACGTGACCCCGCTGCTCGCCCTCGCGGACGCGCTGATCACGGACTACTCGTCGGTGATGTTCGACTACGCCCTCCTCGACCGGCCGATGCTGTTCTTCGCGTACGACTACGAGGAGTACGTGCACGAGGGCCGGGGCACCTACTTCGACCTGCTGGAACGGGCGCCCGGTCCGGTCGTGCGGACGGAGGAGGAACTGCACGCCGTCCTGCGGACGATGACGCTGGAGGACCAGACGCTCAAGTACGCCGCCGCGCGCGAGCGGTTCACGGCCGACTTCGGCGAGTACGACAAGGGGACGGCGGCCCAGAGCGTCGTCGACCAGTTCTTCTCCGGGTGGAGGCGCGCGTGACCGGGCCGGACGGGACAGGGCGGGCCGGGGCGCGGGACGTCTTCCTGGTGTCCAACAGCGTGGACGAGACGGGCGGGGTGACCAGCTGGTCCCACCACCTGGCCCGTCTCCTCACCGGGCGCGGACACCGGGTGCACGTCATCGGGATCGCCACCCCCGAGGACCCGCACGACCTGGGCGAACTCCCCTACCCCACCACCAGGCTGTACGAGGGGCAGCCGCCGCCACCCGGCCGTGCGCGGGAAGCGAGCGGACGGGACAGGGCGGCCGTGCTCACCGGTCTCTTCCGGGCCGCGCGGCCCGGCGGGGTGGTCATCGTGACCCAGGTGTGGGCGATGGAGTGGGTGAGGCTCGCCGACACCACCGGTCTCACGGTCATCGGGATGAGCCACGAGTCCTTCGAGGCCTCGCGGCGCTCCTCGCGCTTCCGGCGGGTGCTGAGGTACTACCGGGACGTCGACCGGATGCTCGTCCTCACCCGCGAGGACGCCGACCTGTGGATCGGTGAGGGCCTCAACAACGTCTCCTACCTGCCCAACGCGGTGCCCTGGCTGCCGCGGACGCCCTCGCCGCGCACCGCGAAGGCCGTGGTCAGCATCGGCCGGCTCAGCGACGAGAAGGGTGTCGACATGCTCCTCGACACCTGGGCCGAGGTGGCACCCCGTCATCCCGACTGGACCCTGCTCGTCCACGGCTCCGGCGAGGACGAGGAACTGCTGCGCAAGCAGTGCACGGCCCTCGGCCTCGACGGCTCGGTGTCCTGGCGGGGCCGTACGGACGACGTGCCCGGGGCCCTGCGCGCCGGATCGGTCTTCGCGCTGTCCTCCCGGGCCGAGGGCTTCCCCCTCGCGCTGATGGAGGCCATGGCGATGGGCGTGCCCTGCGTCGCCTTCGACTGCGCCCCCGGCGTCCGCGAGATCGTCCGCGACGGCGAGGACGGCCTCCTCGCCGCGCCCGGCAACACCGGTGAACTGGCCCGCAGGCTGGACCTGTTGATGACAGACAAGAGCCTGCGGGACCGGATGGGCGACGCGGCGGGACGGAACATCCGACGGTACGGGACGGAGGAGATCCTGGACCGGTGGGAGGCGCTGTTCGCCTTCCTGGAGAGGTGAGGGCGGCGCCCGCCGTGCCTACTTCTTGCCGCCGGTGAACCTCTCGTACTCCTTCAGCACCTCGTCCGTCGGCCCGTCCAGGCGGAGTTCACCGCGCTCCAGCCACAGCACCCGGTCGCACGTGTCCCGGATCGACTTGTTGTTGTGGCTGACGAGGAAGACCGTGCCCGCGTGCTTGCGCAGCTCCCGGATCCGGGCCTCGGAGCGCTTCTGGAAGGAGCGGTCGCCGGTGGCCAGGGCCTCGTCGATGAGGAGCACGTCGTGGTCCTTGGCGGCGGCGATGGAGAACCGCAGCCGGGCCGCCATGCCGGAGGAGTACGTGCGCATGGGGAGGGTGATGAAGTCCCCCTTCTCGTTGATGCCGGAGAAGTCGACGATCTCCTCGTACCGCTCCTTCACCTGCTCACGGGACATGCCCATGGCGAGCCCGCCCAGGTGGACGTTGCGTTCGCCCGTCAGGTCGTTCATCAGGGCCGCGTTGACGCCGAGCAGGGAGGGCTGGCCGTCGGTGTAGATGCGGCCGTTCTCCACGGGGAGCAGTCCGGCGACCGCCTTGAGGAGGGTCGACTTGCCGGAGCCGTTGGTGCCGATGAGCCCGATGGCCTCGCCCCGGTACGCGGTGAACGACACGTTCCGCACGGCGTGCACGGTGCGTACGCCGGCCGCCTTCTCGGACTTCTTCCGCCGCAGGATGCGGTTGAGCGCGGCGGTGGCGGTGCCGCGCCCGGCACCGGTGCCGTTGACCCGGTAGACGATGTCGACGCCGTCGACGACGACGGTGGGGACGAGTTCGGGGGCGGTGACCGGAACGGTCTCGTGCCGCGCGTCCGCAACGGTGAGGGGGGAAGTGATCGTGTCAGCCACGGCCGTACGTCTCCTCAGCCTTCCAGAAGTAGATGAACCCGCCGACGCCCGCGAGGAGCGCCCAGCCCGCGGCGATCGCCCAGACGTGCGGCGGGAGCTGGCTCGCGTGGAAGCTGTCGATCAGCGCGAACCGCATGAGGTCGATGTAGACGGCGGCCGGGTTGCACTCCAGCAGCAGGTGCACGAGGGCCGGGACGTCCCGGTTGTCGAGGATGCGGTCGATGCTGAACATCACGCCCGAGGTGTACATCCAGGTGCGCAGGACGAACGGCATCAGCTGCGAGATGTCGGGGGTCTCGGCGCCGATCCGTGCCATCACCATCGCGATGCCGGCGTTGAACACGAACTGCAGGGCCAGCGCGGGCACGACCAGCAGCCACGACAGGGCCACCGGTACCCCGAAGGCCAGCAGGATCACGACCAGCGCGGCCATGGAGAACAGCAGCTGCTGGAGCTGCTGCAGGCAGTACGACAGGGGCAGCGAGGCCCGGGGGAAGTGCAGCGCCCGGACGAGGCCCAGGCTGCCGGAGATGGCGCGGGTGCCCGCCATGATCGAGCTCTGGGTGAAGGTCCACACGAACACGCCGGTCACGAGGAACGGGACGTAGTCCGGCACGCCCTTCTTGGTGCCCATCAGCAGGCCGAAGATCAGGTAGTAGACCGCCGCGTTGAGCAGGGGGTTCGCGACCTGCCAGATCTGGCCGAGCTTCGCCTGGCTGTACTGGGCCGTCAGCTTGGCCGTGGCGAAGGCGGTGATGAAGTGCCGTCTGGCCCACAGCTGCCGTACGTACGTGCCGAGGGTGGGGCGGGCCCCGCTGACGCTGAGGCCGTACCGCTCGGCGAGCTGGGCCGGGGTCTCGGCGGGGGCGCCCCGGCCGGCCGCCGCCGGGGAGTCGGCCGCCGCGGGAGGGGGCGGTGTGTGGAGGACCTGGCTCACATCCGCTGCTTTCGCTAGTGGGGGCGTCCGTGTGCTCGGCTGCCGGGCGCCCGGGCTTCTTACGCCGTCCTTGCCCGGCTCTTACGTCGGGACGGGACCGTATCGTCGCAACGCGAGAGTAAGCCGATTCGACGTCGGAACGCAACCGTTTCGTCGTCGCGCCCTATGCTGGGGCCATGACGACGAACGCCGGCCCCTCCGCAGCGCAGCCGCCGCCACGGCCGCGCCGCCGGGCCCCCGCCGGGGCGGCCGTGCTCCGGGAGGACGTGACCGAGGCGATCCGGGCCGCGGTCTTCGAGGAACTGGCGGCCGTCGGCTATGCCCGGATGTCCATCGAGGGGATCGCGCGCCGGGCGGGCGTCGGCAAGACGGCGGTGTACCGGCGCTGGCGCTCCAAGCTGCACCTGGTGCTCGACCTCGTCTCGGCGGTCGCCGTCCAGGGCCTGCCGATGCCCGACACGGGCTCGCTGGAGGGCGACCTCCGGCTGCTCTACGAGGTCACGTCCCGCGCCCTGCGGCACCCGGTCGCCGGCCAGATCATCCCCGACCTCCAGGCCGAGGCCGCCCGCAACCCGGAGATCGCCGAGGCGATGCGCAAGGCGCTGCGGGAGGGCCAGCAGGGCGTGGCCACGGGGATCGTCGCGGCGGCGGTCGCGCGCGGCGAGGTCGCGGCGGACGCCGACGAGGACCTCGCCCTGGACGTGATGTTCGGGCCGCTGTACTGGCGGTCGGTGGTCGTGCGGTCGCTGAAGCTGCCGAAGGGGTACCTGGAGAGCCTGACGCGGGCCACGGCCGCGGCACTGCGGGCCCTGTAGGGAGAGCGGGGAGCCCGCCGGGATGAACGTTTTCCGCGCGGGAGGCGTCTTGGTCACAGTCGCTCAGGAATGGGGTCACCGTGACTCTCGTACGCTTACGCTCCCGTGCTCGTTCCGTGCTCCTCGCCGCCGTACTGGTCGCGGGCACCACGGGGGTGACGGCCGGCTGCGAGGGCGGGACGGCCTCCCCCGAGGCGACCGGGAGGGAGTCCCCGGGGGGCACCACGGCGGCGAACAAGGTCATGTGGCGGGAGCCCGCCTCGTACGTCTACACGCTCACCGCCACCTCGCAGGTCCTGACGGGGCGTTTCCGCGTGACGGTGCGGGACGGCGAGGTGGCCGACGCCGTCGGTCTCGACGGCGACGGCAGGAAGGCGCTGGCGGACGGGCCCGGCCGGGTCCCCAGCATCGGCGACCTGATCGACAGGCTGGAGAGCGCCTGGCGGGAGGGGGCCGACACGGCGGAGGCGGAGTACGCCCCCGACGGCCACCCCTCGCGGATCACCCTGGACCCGGCCGAGAACGCGATCGACGACGAGGCCGAGTACGTCATCGGCGCCTTCGAGGCGGGCGGCTGAGGGCCCGCGACGCGGGCCCTCGTGCAGCTGTGCGGGTGCTGGTCAGAAGAGGTCGGTCAGGTCCGGGCCCCGGCCGTCGATGACGTCCGGGGGCTTGATGCCGTGCCCCTCGGCGGAGCCGAAGTAGGTCGGCTCGCCGGGCTCGGCGGGGGTGCCCAGGGCGGCGTCGAGCGACCGCAGGGCCGCCGCGAGCCGGGGGGCGTTCTGCCGCTCCACCTCGGGATGCGGCTCGCCCCGGAAGTCGAACGGGCCCCAGACGTCGTGGTGGAGGGCCAGCTCCACCCAGATGCCGGGTGCGTCCGGGGCCACCGTCAGCTCGACCAGCCGGTGTTCCCCGCGCTTCTCGCCCGTCGCGTCGATCCAGGTCCCGGACCCCACCACGAGCACGCTCCCGACCGACGCCTCGGGGAAGCCGACGGGGCGGCTGCGTGCGATGCGCCGGGGCACGTCCTTGTCGTCCATGGGGCCCTGGAGCGCCATCCGGGTGACGAGCCCGGTGCCGCCGCTGCCGTACACGGTCCAGTTCCATTCGAGGCTGTCGGGCACCAGCAGTTCGTGCTCGCGCAGGACGGCGCACATCCGGGCCGCGACGGACAGCGCCGAGTCCAGGCCCGAGGGCGCGGACTCGTCGAGCTCCCACGTCCACGACGCACATTCCTTCGGGGCGCGCATGAGAAGGGACACGGAATTCCTCACGGATAGGTCGGGCCGTTGGCCGGGATGGTGATCGAGCCGTCCTGGAAACGCAGTTCGAAGGTGGCGTTGATCCTTTTGGCGTGCCTCTCGACAGACTTCAGGATGTCATCGGTGACCGCGCCCTTCACGTCGTGGATGTCGAGGATGGCGACCTTCTGGCCCGCGATCTCCCCGGCGAGCTGCTTGGCGGCGATCTTCTTGGCGGCGGAGTTGATGCCGGAGACCGACTGCACGTCCTTCAGCTGGACGCCGTACTCGATCCTGTCACCCGCCCGGACCAGCACGTCCAGGTCCAGCCTGTCGCCCGGCGCCTTGAACTCGAAGGCCACGTCCTTGGCGCCCCGGGCGCTCAGGTCCGCCGCGTGCTCCATGGCCATGTGCACCGAGGGCGTCATGTCGCCCTGCTTGACCTGGAGCAGGAGGTCCTTGTAGCCGGGCATGTCCGCGAGGTTCCCACGGGTGATGTGCTCCGCGATGCCGGCTCCGTAGGGGCTCTTGTTCAGCTGGGTGAGCATGCGCTCCAGGTCCTGCGACTTGAGCTTGAGCTTGTCGCTCCTGAGCGCGTTCACGACCTCGGCGTGCTGGTCGGGGCGCATGGGGCCGGTGGGAGGCGTGAGCGTGGTGTCGCCCTCGCTGAAGTCCGGCCGGCCCGCGCCGTCGCCGCCGGGACCGTCCCCGCCGCCGGGACCGTCGCCCCCGCCGGGACCGTCGCCGTGCCCGCCTGCGCCGGGTCCGTCGCCGTGCCCGCCCGCGCCGGGGCCTTCCCCGTGGCCGCCGCCGGGCGTCTCGCCGTGTCCACCCGTGGGGTGCTCGCCGTGTCCGGCGCCCGTCGGGCCGTCTCCGCCCCGGGGGCCACCGCCACCACCGGTCGGCGTCTCGTGGCTCCCGGACGGCCCGCGGCCCAGGTCGTCGGCGCGACCGCCGGGCAGGTGGTCGGCGCGGCCTCCCGGCAGATCGCCCGCGCGGCCGCCCGGCAGGCCGGTGTCCCCGGCCCGTCCGGTCCCGCCCAGGTCGTCGCCGACGCGCCCGACCACGGAGCCGCCGTCGCCCGCCCTGGCCCCCGCGCCCACCAACTCGGGCTGCCGGGACCCCGCGTCAACGCCCCGCTCGGCCGCCGTCCCCTCGTGCCTGATGCCGTCCAGGGACTCCCGGACCGTGCCGTCGGCGTTGTGCACGACCAGCGTGTCGGTGTCGAGGTAGACGACCTCGCCCGTGGGCGTCTCCATGCGGACGGAGTTCTCGGGAGTGAGCCCCGACGGCAGTTCGTCGGCGATGTTCGCCGGATCGGCGATCCGGTACGTGCCCTCGCCGAGCTTGATGTGCGTGCCGTCGGTGATGCCGCGCAGGCTCGCCATGACGTCGCTGATCTTCACCGCCGTCGCGCCGACGCCCTTGGTGATGTACGTCATCGGGTCGACGATCCGGCCCGCCTTGCCCGCGAAGGAGATCGCCTTGGCGATGGCGCCCGCCTTGCCGGCGCCGGAGACCGCTCCGCCCGCTCCGCCCGTGAAGATCGTGGTCACGACGTTGAAGGTCACCGCCCCGGCCGCCCGGGCCGGGTTCTTGCCCCACTCGTCGTACGCGATGAGCGCCTTGCCGGTCTCCACGACGGCCGTACGGGAGTCGCGGATCCAGGAGGGCAGCTTGTCGTCGGGCGTGAGCCAGAACGCGGCGGCCGTCACCGGGTTGGACATGATGACGATGCCGGTCGCCAGCTTGCCGAGGCCGACCCACGCCTGCCCCGCCGCGTCCCAGCCGTTGAAGCCGACCAGCGTGCCGAGGCCCTTGATCGTGCCCCACACCCCGTCGACCACGAAGCCGACCGCGAAGTCCCAGACGTGCTCGTGGATGTAGTACCAGGGGTTGGACTCCTCGACCGGGTCGCCCCACGGGAGCCCGCCGGCGTGGTCCAGGTCCTCGCCCCGGTAGCCGTACATGTTCTCTTTGTTCGAGCCGTCGTTGACGACGAGCGCCTCGCCGCCGACCAGCGCGACGATCTTGTTGTAGCAGTCGCGCTCGGCGGCCTGGAACGCGGCGTACGTGGCGTTGATGTCCGAGCGGCGGTTGTTGTTCTCCTCGACGAGGTCACCGTCGGCGCGCCACTCGTCGTCGTCCGCGATCTTCGCGCGGAAGGCGACGGCCTCCTGGCGGAGCCGGTCGAACTTCTGCTTGAGCGGACCGACGGCGGCGGCGTACGTGTCCAGCGCCGAGGCCACGGTCTCCAGCTCGGTGGCGAACTCGTCGCCCTTGGCCGCCACCGGCGCGGTCGTCGCGAACAGCGCTTCCGCCTCGGGGGCCTTGTAGTACGCGGAGAGGCCGCCGAAGCGGGTGTGGACCGCCGCGCCCGAGTCCTTCAGGGAGGTGCCGGCCGAGCGGACGCCCGCGATGTTCTGGTCGAGCAGCTCCAGGTTGCCGGTGAACTCGGGGACCTCCTCCGGGATGACGGGGATGTCGTCGCTCACTTCGGCCCCTGCCCTCCGTCGCCGCCGACACCCGGCGGCGGCGGGACCACCGTCGCCTTGAGGGCGTTGGCCTGCTGCTCGGCGGCCATGTCCAGGTCACCCGTGACATAGGCGTTGGTCGCCTTGGCCGCGCCCTGCACGGAGTCGATGGTCCGCTGCGCCATGTACGCCAGCTTCTGCTGCCGCTCCTGCAGGTACTTGCTCAGCGCCGCCGCGACCGGCCCGACCGGCACCCGGGGGGTGCCCGCCGCCACCGGCCCGACCATGGGGCCGCTGAACTGCCCGCCCGGCACGGCCGTTCCGGCCGACTCGGCCGCGCTCGCCATGTTCGACACCAGCGAGTTGGCGGCCTTCTCCAGGCCGCCCGCCGCCTCACCGGTCGACCTCAGCGTGGTCTGCACGTTGATCGGATCGATGTCCCATGCCGGCATCGCCGCTACCCCCGTAACGCCCCTGTCGGATACGTCTGTTCGTCGCTCGCCCGTGCTCGCCCGTCGCCGCTCGTCGTGCTCCCGCACGCTTCGCGCGCTCGTGCGCCGGTCGCCTGTTCGCTTCCCTCAGTACACACGCGCAAACGACACCGGACAGTTCCCACGGTACGACGATCCCGTCACGGTTCTCCCCGGATTTCTCACCGTGTGGGGTGGTTCACCTGCCAGCCCGCCCACGCCGACGCGATCATGTCGTCGACGCCGTACCGCGCCTTCCAGCCCAGCTCGGCGGCGATCCGGCCGGCGGAGGCGACCACCCGCGCGGGATCGCCCGGCCGCCGCCCGACGGCCACGGGGGGCACGGCGTGGCCGGTGAGCGCGGTGATCCGGTCGATCATCTCCCGCACCGAGACGCCGTCCCCGCGCCCGATGTTGAGGGTCAGGTCGGTGCCCGGGGCCTCGCGCAGCCGCCGTGCGGCCGCCACATGGGCCTCGGCGAGGTCGACGACATGGATGTAGTCCCGGACGCAAGTGCCGTCCGGGGTCGGGTAGTCGGTGCCGAAGATCCGTGGCGGGGCGCCCTCGGAGAGCTTCTCGAAGACCATGGGGACGAGGTTGAGGACACCGGTGTCGGCCAGGCCGGGGCTCGCGGCCCCCGCCACGTTGAAGTAGCGCAGGGAGGCCGTCGACAGGCCCGTCGCCCGGCCGGTGGCCCGCACCAGCCACTCGCCGGCCAGCTTGGTCTCGCCGTAGGGGCTCATCGGCACGCAGGGGGTCTCCTCGGTGACGAGGTCCACGTCGGGCATGCCGTACACGGCGGCCGAGGAGGAGAACACGAAGGACCCGACCCCGGCGTCCGTCACGGCCGACAGCAGGGTGCGCAGGCCCTCGACGTTCTCCCGGTAGTAGTGCAGCGGCAGTTCGACGGACTCGCCGACCTGCTTCTTCGCCGCGAGATGGACGACGCCGGTGACGCGCCGGTCCCGGACGACGCGGGCCAGCCGTTCCGCGTCGAGGGTGGAGCCGATCTCCAACGGCACGCCGTCGGGCACCCGTTCGGCGACCCCCGTGGACAGATCGTCGTAGACGACGGTCTCCTCGCCCGCGTCGAGCATCGCGCGCACCACGTGCGCCCCGATGTAGCCGGCGCCACCGGTGATCAGCCAGGTCATGGACGACCGTCCCCTCGTAGGCCGTGGCGGCGGGTGACGCCACGGTGATGATGCAGGTGCAATCAGTCGGTTCTCAGTGAAGCAGGCGTTTCAGGCGGCGCAGCACCACGTCCGTCGCGCCCCGCCAACCGGGTGCGAGCCGCAGCGCGAGCGCCCCGGCGTGCGTCGCGTACGGCTGAGCGAGGAGCACGCCGTGGCGGGTGCTCGGCAGGACGCTCCGGCGCAGCAGCCCGGCGCCCGCGACCGCGTGCGCGGTGGTGTCCCGGTGGGTGCCGTCCGCGAAGTGCAGCCGCAGCCGGAGGTCCCAGGTCCCGCCGCCCAGCGCGGACAGGTCCAGCGGGATCTCCGCCGTCCAGCTGTCGGAGTCCGCCTCGGCCGCGAGGGGGGCCGACCCGGTGAAGCCCACCCGCCCGTCCCGGCGCGCGGTGAACTCCGCCCGCACGCTCAGCGGACCCGCCTGCGTCATCCGCCCGTACAGCTCGTGGAGCCGCAGCCGGAGCGTCGTCCCGCGCGCGCGTGGCCGCAGTTCCGCGTCGACGGCGGCCGGCAGCAGGTGGACGGGGCGGACGAGGAGATGGTCCAGCTCCACCTGGGGCAGCTCCGCGGACCAGACGGGCGTGCCGTCGGCCGCGCGCGCGTAGGGCGGGGTCAGCCGGGCGGGGCGGGCCGCGATCTCCTTGAGGCGGGCCAGGTCGCGGGGCTCCTCGGCGGCGAGGATCACCCGGGCGACGACCCGGCCGGGCGCGGGCGCCGCCGCGAAGTCGCCCTCGTCGAAGGAGGCCAGGTGGGCGCGGGTCTCGGCCCACCACTCGCGCCGGTACTCCGCGCCGCGCAGGTCCAGCTCGCGGGCGTACATCCGCAGCGAGCGGTCGAGGAAGCGCGTCCGTGCCGCCCGGGCCAGCCGCTTCTCTCCGGCGCCCAGCAGGATGTCGTACGACAGGCGGTCGGCCTGCGTCCGGGCGCGCCAGTTGGCCATGCCGGAGCGGTCCAGGGAGAGGGACAGCCGGGTGGCCGAGCGGCGCACGTGCCAGACGTACACCCGGTCGGGGACGAGCGCGATCCGCGGCGCCGCGGCCAGCACACGCGCGCCGAAGACGAAGTCCTCGTACGGGAAGCGGCCCTCGGGGAAGCGGATCGCGTGGTCGCGCAGGAAGGCGGTGCGGTAGAGCTTGTTGACGCAGAGGGTGTCGTGCGCCAGGCGTGCGCGCTGGGCGGGGTGCGGGACGAGCATGCGCCGGGCGTACAGCTCGGGCTGCCAGGGGGTCTCGCGGCCGGACGGCAGCTCCCTGCGCACGCACAGTCCCGACGCGACCGGCGCGTCGTGCTCCAGGGCGGCGCCCAGCAGCGCGTCCACGGCACCGGGCGGCAGCACGTCGTCGCTGTCCAGGAACATCACGTACGGGGCGGCCGCCGCGTCGAGTCCGTCGTTGCGCGGGGTGCCGCAGCCGCCGCTGTTGGTCCGGCGCCGCAGGGTCCGCAGCCGGGGTTCGGTCTCGGCCAGCCGCTCCAGCAGCTCCCCGCTGCCGTCCGCCGAGCAGTCGTCGACCGCGATCACCTCACGGACGGCCGGCCCCTGCGCCAGCGCCGAGCGGACGGCGTCCGCCACGTGGGCGGCGTCGTCGTACCCGATGACGACGATGGAGACCTGTGCCTGCCGGAGAGCCATGGTTGCCCCACACCTGTGAGAGATATGTGAGCAATCTTCCCTTAAGGGCGACTTTGCGGCCTGGTGAGGAAGGGGGGGTACGGGGGCTGGGGTGTGTGTGCGAGCGGGCGGGGCTCGGGCTCTCCGCCGGGTACCGGCCGGCTGTTCGTGGCCGTCGCGCCATCCGGCCGTTCGTGGCTGTCAGTGGCTGTACGTGGCTGTATGTGGCTGTACGTGGCTTGTTCGTGGCCGTTCGTCCGTCCGGCCGGTCGCGGCCGGGCCGCGGTCAGTTCTCCGGCTGCTGTCGCAGTGCCGCCTCGTCCAGTGCGGCCGTCAGGTGGTCCAGGCGGTCGCGCAGGTCGCGGATCTCGTCGACGTCGAAGCTGGTCGCCGAGACGATGCGGCGCGGTACGGCCAGGGCGCGCTCGCGCAGCGCGGTGCCCTCCTCGGTCGGCCGCACCACCACCGACCGCTCGTCGCGCGCGCTGCGTTCCCGGCGTACCAGCCCGGCCGTCTCCAGGCGCTTGAGCAGCGGGGAGAGGGTGCCGGAGTCGAGCCGCAGATGCTCGCCCAGCTTCTTCACGGGCAGTTCGCCCCGCTCCCACAGCACCAGCATCACCAGGTACTGGGGGTAGGTGATCCCCAGATCCTTGAGGATCACCCGGTAGACGCCGTTGAAGGCGCGGGAGGCGGCGTGCAGGGAGAAGCAGATCTGCCGGTCGAGACGGAGGAACTCCTCCTCGGGGACCTGCCCGGAGATCTCCGGGGAGACCCCCTCGGGCGTGGGAACGGCACTCGTGGTCATGGATCCAGCGTAACTCCTGCCCGCCATTTAGTTGTGGGCAATTAAATTGTGTGCTCTACTTAGGTCCGTGAACGGCGGTCGGACCGGACCGCCGGACGTGAGATGACCTGTGAAAGGGATGGTTCTCCCATGGACGCGCTCTACACCGCTGTCGCCACCGCCACCCACGGCCGTGACGGTCGCGCCGTCAGCAACGACGGCAAGCTCGACCTCGACCTGGCCCTCCCGGTGGAGCTGGGCGGCAACGGCCAGGGCACCAACCCCGAGCAGCTCTTCGCCGCCGGCTACTCCGCCTGTTTCGCCAGCGCCCTCGGCCTCGTCGGCCGCGCCGCGAAGGTGGACGTCAGCGACGCCGCCGTGACCGCCGAGGTCGGCATAGGCAAGCAGGGCGAGGGCTTCGCCCTCAAGGTCACCCTCCGCGTCGAACTCCCCGACTCCGTCGACGAGGCCACCGGCCGCAAGCTCGTCGAGCAGGCCCACCAGGTCTGCCCCTACTCCAACGCCACCCGCAACAACATCCCGGTCGAGCTGGTCGTCGAGTAGTCCGGCACGTACTCCGCGGCACGCACTCCGCGGCCCGTCGGCGCGACCCCGCGAGGATCGGCGCCGGCGGGCACCGGCTCAGCTCGCCGTCACCACGTCGAGCGAGCCGCGCGGGGCCGTGACGCGTTCCAGCAGCAGGGGCAGCCCCAGCACCGGCAGCAGCCACGCCACCACGATCAGCCGGTCGCCCCAGATGGTGATGTCCGGGTGCCCGGCCTGGTTCAGGATTCCCGTGCACGCGCCGGCGATCACGAACCACCCGAACACGGGCCGCTGCCGCGCCGCGCCCCACGCGCCCGCCGCCAGCGCGGCCAGGAACAGCGGCTGGATCAGCTGCCGGCGCACCCACTCCACCCAGAACGCGGACTCCAGCCGCAGGAACTCCGGCCACAGCCGGGCCCGGTCGGGGTGCGTGTAGTGGTCGGTGAGCAGGTCCTGCAGACTCTCGGTGGACGCCGGGTAGCGCAGCAGTCCGGCTAGCACCGGCGTGCACACCGCCGCGCCCGCCGACACGGCCGCGACCGCCCGCACCCACGGCTCGACCGGCCCGCGCCCCGCGCGCTCCTCACTGTGCTCTCCACCGCGTTCCTCACCGTGCTCACCACCGCGTGCGCCACCGTGCTCACCACCTCGTGAGCGCCGTACCGCGACCACCGCGCACGCCCCCACCAGACACACCCCCAGGAACAGGGCCTGCGAGTGCTTCACCGTGAACAGCGCCGCCAGTGCCCCGCCCACCAGTGACACCCCCACGCGCACTCTCCCCTCCATGGCCAGCGCGCACCCCCACAGCGCCGCCAGCGTCAGGGCCAGCAGCACCCCCTCGGTCATGGGCCGCATGGCGGTCGCACCGCACGGGAGCACGTAGAAGAGGGCCTGCCCGGTGAGGGCCACGGGAGTGGGGGCGCGGACGGCGCGCAGGACGAGGAAGGCCAGGACGCCCCCGGCCGCCGCGATCAGCACGCTCGCCAGCCACACCCCCCACACGACCCCGAACACGGCGACGAACGGGGCCAGCAGCACCGGGTACCCGGGCCGCACCTCGAAGATCCGCTGGAACCGCTCCGAGGCGAACGGGGGGATGGGGCCGTCGGTCCGCCCGGCCGCCAGTCCCCGGTCCACCTTCCGCCACAGCTTCCGGCGGCACTCCTCGGCCACCCGCGCGGCCGCACTCGGAGCGCGGAACCGCACCACGTCCACCCCCTGCTTCCGCCCGGCCGTCGCCGCCCTGCTCCCGCAGTAGTGGTCGACGGCCCCGGCCGCCGCCTCCCGCGGACCCGCGCCGCCGAGAGCGAGGGCGTACGCGACGTAGTTCTTGGTGTCGGGGGTGGCGCGCCCGGTGACGCTCGCGAACTGGAGCAGCGCGAAACCGGCGGCGAGCAGCAGCACCCACGCCCGCGCCCTCATGACAACACGAAGCCCGTGCTCGCCACCGGCCCGGTGGTCCCGGCGGTCCCGGCCGTCCTCGGCGCGGGCACCGTCACCGTTCGCTCGCCCAGCATCAGCGTCCGTACCACCCGCTCGGCCGCTCGCCCGTCGTCGAACTCGCAGTACCGCTCGCGGAACCCGGCCCGCAGCCGCGCCGACTCACCGTCCCGCCACTGCCCGGAGTCGAACAGCCAGGCCAACTCCCTGTAGGAACAGGCCACATGGCCGGGCGGGTCGGCGGTGATGTCCAGGTACACGCCCCGGCTCGCCGCGACGGCGTCCCGGTCGTCGGCGTACACGACGATCGGCCGGTCCAGGTTGGCGTAGTCGAACATCAGGGCCGAGTAGTCGGTGACGAGGACGTCGGCGGCGAGCATCACCTCCTCGGCGTGCGGCTCGTCCGTCGCGTCCACGACGACACCCCGCCGGTGCAGCTCGGCGAGCCCGAAACCGCGCGCCGGGCCGTCCGCGAGCGAGGGATGCAGCCGTACGACGAGGGTGTGGGCCTCGCCCAGGCCGCGCCGCAGATCGGCGGCGAACCGGGCGAGGTCGAGGCGTTCGACGTGGCCGCCCCGCCGGTGGTCGCGGACGGTCGGCGCGTACAGCACGACCGTGTGCCCGGCCGGGACGCCCAGCCGGGCACGGATCCGCGCACCGCCGTCCGGCCCGGCGTTCACCAGGACGTCGTTGCGCGGGCTGCCGGTCCGCAGCGAGGTGAACCGGCACGGATACGCCCTGCTCCACACCAGCTCGGAGTGGCGGTTGGCGACGAGACTGTGGTCCCAGCGGTCGGCCCGGCGCAGCAGCTCCGGCACGTCCGCCCCGAGCCGGGCGCCCGGCCTGTGCAGCAGGTCGGCGCCCATGAACGTCAGCGGCGTCCCCCGGTGGGTGTGGACGTGCACACTGCCCGGCCGCTTGGTGAGGGCGCCGGGCCAGGGGGTGTCGGCGACGAAGTACGCCGCCCGCGCGGCCAGCCGCCGGTACGCGGCCGAGTCCGGCGTCACGTACTCCACCCCGGGCGGGAGCGCCGCCACCCGCTCCGGCCGCACCACCCACACCCCGCGGATGTGCGGCGCGAGATCACGGGCGGCCTGGTACACGGCCGCCGGGTCCCCGAGCACGCCCCGGTGCGCGCCCGCCGAGTACAGCGCCAGACCCGGGTCCAGCGGCAGCCGTTCATGGGCCAGTGACCAGCCCCGCCCGACCAGTTCGGCGCCGGCCGCCCGCCACCGCTCCCCGCGTACGCCGAGCGCGGTACGGACCCGGGTCGCCCGGTGCCGGGCGCGGTAGGCCGCCCAGCCGCCCTCCAGGACGCGGTGCCCGGGCGCCGGCGGACCGCCGTCCGGCCGGTACTTCCGGTACAGCGCGGCCGTCCGCCGGAAGAACTCGGCCCGGTCGCCCGACGGCACCCGGTCCGGCTCGGCGAGGACCGACAGACAGTGCTCCGCCATCCGGTTCCGCACCAGGGCACGCCATCCCGGCGGCCCGGGGCAGGAGTCCGGCAGGCCGAGGACGCGCTCGTACTGGCCGTGCACGTCGAAGTGCCCGCGGCTCGCGGTGGACAGGAGGCCGCCGGGCCGCCGCTGCCGGTGGGCCACACAGATCCGGTCCAGCGTCGCGATCCGCCCGGCGCCGAACAGCACCGGGAACGTCCACGGCGCGTCCTCGTGGTGGCCCGGCGGGAACCGGAAACCGTGCGTCTCGACGAACTCCCGCCGGTACGCCTTGTTCCACACGACCGTCGGCAGGTCGAGGACCCGCGGGTGTTCGGCGACCGTGAAGGTGCCCGCGCCGGCCCCGGCCAGGAGGGGTGCGGGGCCGGCGTGCCACAACTCGCCCCACGCGTGCGCACGGACGTGGTCGAAGACCAGTACATCGGGGTCCCCGGCCTCGGCCAGGCGGTCCGCCAGCGCGCGCAGCGCTCCCGGCGTGAGCGTGTCGTCGCCGTCGAGGAAGAGCACGAAGTCCCCGGTGGCGTACGGCAGTCCGGCGTTGCGCGCCCGGCCCGGGCCCACGTTCGCGGGCAGGTGCAGCACCCGTACCCGCGGGTCGCGGGCGGCGTACGCGTCGAGGATCGCGCCGCTGCCGTCGGGCGAGCAGTCGTTCACGGCGATCACCTCCAGATCCCGGAACGACTGCTCCAGGACCGAGTCGAGGCACGGGCGCAGAAAGCCCCGCACCTCGAACACGGGGACGATGACACTGAAACGGGGCATGACCGTCAGCTCCTCACGAGGGTCGCGGCGGCGGGCGCCGGGGCCGGGGTCCGTTCGGCGAGCGCCACGAGGGGCGGCAGCGCCCGGGGCTCCTCGCCCAGGAACACCCGCCGGACGACCCGCTCGGCCGCCCGCCCGTCGTCGAACTGGCAGAACCGCTCCCGGAAGACGGCCCGCAGGGCGTCGGCCTCCAGGTCCGCGTACGACCCGTCGCGGAACAGGTACGCCAACTCCCTCTCGGTGCGCGCCATATGACCGGGCGGCACGGCGGGCAGGTCGAGGCAGACACCCCGGGTCTCCCGCAGGACGTCCCAGCCCGCCGTGTGGAGCACGATCGGCCGGTCGAGGTGGGCGTAGTCGAACATCAGGGACGAGTGGTCGGTGATCAGCGCGTCGGCGGCGAGACAGACGTCCGCGACCGAGCGGTGCGCCGTGACGTCGATGATCCGGCCGCCCTTTCCGCGGGGACGGGCTCCGCCCAGGCCGTCGCGGGTCCGCAGCAGCACCACGTACTCCTCGCCGACCGCCTCGCAGAACGCCTCCGGATCGAGCGCGGGGCCGGTGCCGGCGGCCCGGTCGCCGGGGGTGCCGCGGTGCGCGGGGGCGTAGAGGAGGGCTTTCCTGTCCTCGGGCACGCCCAGCACGCGCCGGGCGCGCGTCACGTCCTCGGCCGTCGCCGTGTAGTAGACGTCGTTGCGCGGGGAGCCGTACTCCAGCGATGCGTACGTGCCCGGGAAGGCCCGCTCCCAGGTCTCCGTGGAGTGCCGGTTGGCGGAGAGCACGAAGTCCCAGCGGTCCACGTGGGCGACGAGGCCGGTGAGAGCGCCGGTCGCGGCCGACGCCACCGGGTACGGGGCCCGGTCCGCGCCCGTCGTCGCCACCGGGGTGCCCCGCTGCGTCCGTACATGGACACCGCCGGGGCGGGCGAGGACCGCGTCCGCCCCGGCCTGCGCCTGCCCGCACGCTCCCTCCAGGTCGGAGCCGTCCAGGACGTACCGGGCGCGGGCGAGGGCCCGCCGGTGATCCGGACCGCCGAGCACGGCGTACGCGGCGCCCTCCGGCACGGTGTCCACCGCGTCGGGCCCGACGAGGAAGACCGAACGCAGCCGGGGGGCGAGTTCACGGGCCTTCGCGTGGACGGCCGCGAGGTCACAGCCGATGTCGCCGCCCGGGTGCGCGCGGTACACGACCAGGTTCCTGTCCGGCGGCAGTCGGCGCTGGACGGCGCACACGGCGCGGTTCAGAGGCGCGCGGGGGCGGGGAAGCGCGGCCAGCGCTCCGGCGGCCGCCCGGTCGGCGGCGCACAGCGCCCGGAAACCGGCGTACGAGCCGGAGGCGAGCAGACGGTGCTGGACGCCGAGGCTGCCGCCGGGCGACCGGAAACCGGCCGGGACGTAGTAGCGGTAGAGGTGCGTGGCACGGCGGAAGAACGCACGGCGGTGGTGGACGGGCAGCCGCTCCGGATGCGCGGCGCTCCGCAGCACCGTCGCGAACAGCTGAGCGAACATCGCGTCCGGCACGCCCTGTTCGGCCGTGGCCCTGGCGAGGACCAGCTCCACCTGGTCGAGCAGTTCGAGCTGGTGCACGCCCGGCGTGTGCAGCCGACTGCCCTGCCGGCGCAGCAGATGGCGTACGCACACCGTCTCCCGCAGCTCGGCCGTACGGCCGGCGGCCAGCGCGACCAGGCCGCTCCAGCCGAGACCGGTGTGGTGGCCGATGGGGAACAGGAGCTGGCGCCCGGCGAGGAAGTCCCGGCGGTAGGCCGCGCTCCACGCCGGGGTCAGCGGACCGGCCGGACGCACGACGGTCGTCCCGCCCTCCCACCAGTGCGCCCGCTCGTGCGCGAAGTACAGGACGTCGGGGTCGCCGGCCTCGCCCAGCCGGTCCGCGACCGCCCGCAGCGCGCCCGGCGCGAGCGTGTCGTCCCCGTCCAGGAACAGCACGTACGTGCCGTGCGCCGCCGCCATCCCCGCGTTGCGCGCGGCGCTCAGCCCGCCCGAGGGCGGCGACTCGACGGGGACCACCCGGCTGTCCCGGCCGGCGTACGCGCTGCCCACGGCTCCCGCGGGGGAGCCCGGCGCGTCGTGGACCGGGATCAGCTCGAAGTCGCCGAACGGTTGGGTGAGGACCGAGTCCAGGGCGAGCGGCAGCCGTCCTTCGACACCGTGCGTGGGGACGATGATGCTGAAGCGGGGCATTCTGTCCTTTCGAGGCGAGTCTGTCGGGTGCGGGTGCGGGTGCGGGTGCGGGTGCGTGGGGGCTGGTCGCGCGGTTTCCGCGCCGCTGGAAAGCGGGCGCGGGACACGTCTACGTGCCGAGCGCCCCGTCCGCCGCCGGACGGGCGGCCGCGGCCGACGGGACGGGGTGCCGCTCGGCCAGGGGGACGAAGTCCGGCGGCGCGGCCTCCCCGAGCACCACCCGCCGCACCACCCGCTCGGCCGCCCGCCCGTCGTCGTACGGACAGAAGCGCTCCCGGAACGCCGCCCGCAGCTGTGCGGACCGCGACCCCCGCCAGTGCCCCGTGGCGAAGATGTCGATCAGCTCGTCCTCGCTGCGCGCCACCGCCCCCGGCGGGAAGGAGCGCAGGTCGAAGTAGGTGCCGCGCGCCGCCTCGTACGCCTCCCAGTCCTCCGCGTGGATCACGATCGGCCGGTCGAGGTTGGCGTAGTCGAACATCAGGGAGGAGTAGTCGGTGACCAGCGCGTCCGAGGCGAGGCACAGGTTCTCCACGCTCGGGTACCCGGTGACGTCCAGCAGCCGGCCGTGCGCCAGGTCCGTCAGCGGCGAGCCGTACCCGTGGTGGGCCCGGGCGAGGACCACGAACCGCGGCCCCAGCTTGCGCAGCACCCGCTCCAGGTCCAGATGGGTGCGCTGCGAGTGGCGGTAGTCGCGGTGGGTGGGGGCGTAGAGGACGGCGACCGCGCCCTCGGGGATGCCGAGCTGCTCGCGCACCCGGGCCACGTCCGTCGAGTTCGCCCGCAGGAACACGTCGTTGCGGGGCGAGCCGTATTCGAGGGTCGTGTACGGGGACGGGTGGACCCGCTCCCAGACGAGGGTGGAGTGGCGGTTGCCGGACAGCACGTAGTCCCAGCGGTCGCTGTCGCGCAGCGCGGCGCCGAAGTCCGTGCCGCGCGCCGCCGCCGGCCGGTCCTGGAGGTCGAGCCCCATGTGCTTGAGCGGAGTGCCGTGCCGGGTCTGCAGCAGGACCTGGCCGCGGCGCTTGACCAGGCGCCGGTCGAAGTCCACGTTGCTCACCAGGTACGTGGAGCGCGCCAGCGCCGTCCAGTACGCCATCGAGCCGGGGAGCACCCGCCGGGCCGCCACCGGCAGCGTGTGGTGGTGCTCCGGGCGTGCGGCCCAGGAGGTGCGCATGTGGGGGACGTACGTACGGAAGGCGTTCTCCAGCGCGGCCGGGCCGCACTCGTAGCCGCGGCCGTCGTACGCGGCGAACACCGCCCGGTCGGCGCGCAGCGGCAGCAGGCGCTGAAGGCGGTAGTGCAGACGCAGCCCGGCCGTACGGAACAGCCCGGCGAGGCCCCGCAGGAGGCGTCCGGCGCCCCGGACCAGCCGTGCCCCGGCCCGCAGGGCGCGGTGGAGGCGCTGACCGCCGAGCAGCAGGAGCGCGCGCCGGAGCCGGGCGCGGGCGCGGACGGGGGCGCCCGGCGTGCGGTAGCGGGCGCAGTGCGCGCGGACCGTGCGTACGAACTCGGCGCGAGCCTCGCGCGGCAGCCGGTGGCGCGCGGACAGCACGGAGGTGAGGTGGTCGGTCATGAGCCGGAACAGCACCGGACGCCACTGCGCCAGCTCCGGCCGCTCGTCGAGGTACGCGAACACCCGGTCGTACTGGGCGAACACGTCGAAGTGGGCGCGGGTGACCGCCCCGAGCAGGCTGCCGTGGCGGCGCCGGCGGTGGTGGACGCAGACCCGGTCGAGGGTGGCGACGGACTCTGCGGCCATCAGCACGGGGTACGTCCAGGCCGTGTCCTCGTACACGCCGGGCGGCAGACGGAAGTCGTGGTCCTCGACGAACTCCCGCTTGTACGCCTTGTTCCACACCACCGGGCGGACGTGCAGCAGGCCCGGCCGGTCGTCGAGGCGGAAGGGGGCGGGGCCCCGCTCGGTGAGCCGGGGGGCGCCTGCGTCGCGGACGGACTCGCCCGACCAGGAGACGCGGGCGAAGTCGTGGACGAGGACGTCCGGTTCCCCGGTCTCCTTGACGCGGTCGGCGATCGCCTGGAGCGCGCCCGGTGTGAACGTGTCGTCGCCGTCGAGGAAGAGGAGGTAGTCACCCCTCGCGTACTCCATCCCCTTGTTGCGGGCGGCACCCGGACCGGCGTTCTCCCGCAGGCGCACGGTGCTCCGCACCCGGGGGTCGCGGGCCGCGGCCTCGTCGGCGATGGCGCCGCAGTTGTCGGGGGAGGCGTCGTCGACGACGATCAGTTCGAGGTCGGTGAAGGACTGGGAGAGCACGGAATCCAGGCATTCCTGCAGGTACGCCTGAACCTTGTACGCGGGAACGATGACACTGAACCTGGGCAAGGGGGACATCCATGGGTCGGCGCGGGCATACTGCCCGGAAACGGCCGATGGGATGATTTGGTTACGGCGCGTGTTCCATACGGGGGATTTCAGGGGGAGTTGGGGGCGCGCGGGTGTGTACCGGGTGCGGACCGTGGTGAGTTGCGCGACCGGCCCCGCATCCCCTGCCTCGACCGCACCCCCGCGCCCGCCCCGCAACCACCTCCGCTGCCGCCGAACTCCCTTGTTCCCGCGCCTACTTCACGGCCCCCGCCATCACCCCCGACACGAACTGCCGCTGGAACGCGAAGAACACGGCCAGCGGGATCACCATCGAGATGAACGCACCCGGCGCCAGCACCTCGATGTTGCTGCCGAACTGCCGTACCTGCTGCTGGAGCGCGACCGTCAGCGGCTGGGAGTCGGAGCTGGAGAACACCAGCGCGACCAGCATGTCGTTCCACACCCACAGGAACTGGAAGATCCCCAGGGACGCCAACGCCGGTGCGGCCAGCGGCAGGACGACCGTCACGAACAGCCGCACCTCGCCCGCCCCGTCCAGCCGCGCCGCCTCCAGCAGCTCACGAGGGATCTCCGCGAAGAAGTTCCGCAACAGGAAGATCGCGAACGGCAGTCCGAAGCCGACGTGGAAGAGGACGACTCCGATGATGTCGCCGAAGATCCCGAGGTCCCGGAAGAGACCGGACAGCGGGATCAGCGCCACCTGCACGGGCACCACGAGCAGCCCCACCACGGCCATGAACCACCAGTCACGGCCCTTGAAGTCCAGCCAGGCGAAGGCGTATCCGGCCATCGCGCCGATCAGCACGACCAGCAGCGTCGCCGGGACCGTGATCCAGACCGTGTTGAACAGGGCGTCCGTGATGCCGTCGTTCTCCAGCAGCGACCGGTAGCTCTCGGTGGTGAGCTGGGCCGGGGCGGAGAAGACCGTCCACCAGCCGGAGGCGGAGATGTCGGTCGGGTCGCGGAACGACGAGACCAGCAGTCCGAAGGTCGGCACCAGCCAGAACAGCGCCACCAGCAGCAGGAACGCACGCAGTGCGCCGCCCGCCGCGCCGCTCGCGAGCCGGGCGGCGACGGAGCGCCTGCCCGCGGTCCCTGCCGGTGCGGCGGTTCCGGCGGCTCCGGGGCGTTCCTCGACAGTCGTCACCGCTGGCGCTCCTTCCTGAGGCGCCGGATGTTGACCCACATCACCGGCAGTACGAGCAGCAGCAGGACCACACCGATCGCGCTGCCGAGACCGAAGTCGCCCCCGCCGCCGTACGACACCAGATACAGCTGCAGGGCGAGGACGTTGGCCTCGTCCTGGGTGGGCTGGGGGGCGATGATGTAGACGAGGTCGAACACCTTCATCACGTTGATCATCAGCGTCACGAGGACGACGACCAGGACCGGCGCGAGCAGCGGCACGGTGACCTTGCGGAACACCTGCCACTCGTTCGCCCCGTCCACCCGGGCCGCTTCGAGCAGATTGCGGTCGACCCCGGCGAGGCCCGCCGCGATCAGCACCATGGCGAAGCCGGCCCACATCCAGACGTACGACCCGATGACGGCCGGGGTGACGAGCGTCGGGCCCAGCCAGTCGATGCCGTTGTAGGGCGCCGCGAAGTTCGAGCCGGGCAGCCGGAGCCGGGACCCGTCGGCGGACTCCGGCAGGCGGAAGGTGCCGTCGGAGCCGCTGGTCGCGGTGGCGACGACCTCGCCCCCCTTCACCGCCTCGACCTTCACGCCCTTCAGCGCCTTCTCGCCCGGGTCGACGGCACCCTTCTCGCCGCCACCGCCGAGCCGGAAGTCCAGCCAGACGGTGCCGGTGACGCCGTCGTCCTTCCCGGTCCCGGCGTTCTCGGCGTCCTGGGCGTCGCCGGGCAGCCGGTTGGGCGCGATACCGACGAGCGGGAGGAGCGCCGGGGTACCCGCCCGCACGGTGCCCTCCGTGGTGAACGACCCGCCGCCGGACGCCCGCAGATCGCTCACCTGGGCGTTCGGCCGGGCCTTCGGGTACACGGACTCGTCGACGAAGACGTCGTGCACGGACGTCACGACCGCGTTGGCGACACCCTGGTCCGGGTCCTGCTCGTACACCAGCCGGAAGATGATGCCCGCGGCGAGCATCGAGATCGCCATCGGCATGAAGACGACCAGCTTGAACGCCGTTCCCCAGCGGATGCGTTCGGTCAGCACCGCGAAGATCAGTCCGAGCGCGGTGACCAGTGCGGGGGCCACCGCGACCCAGATCGCGGTGTTGCGTACGGCGACGAGGGTGGAGTCGTCGGAGAAGATCTCCGCGTAGTTGTCGAGGCCGACGAAGCCCGAGCCGTCCGCGTCGAACAGGCTCCGCCAGACCGAGTACCCGATGGGGTAGACCACGAGCGCGCCGAGCAGCACCAGCGCGGGCAGCAGGAACAGCACCGCCACCCACAGCCGGGTGCCCGTCACGCTCTTGCGCGATGCGGCGGGGGGCGTCGGCAGCGCGCCGGCACCCCCCGCCGTCTTCGTCACGGCAGACGGCATGAGGTCGTCGTCAGCCGTTCCCGTAGGCCTTCGCCGCGTCGGCCTCCAGCTGCTTCTGGGCCCCGGCCACGTCGTCGGGGTCCTTCAGGAAGTCCTGGAGGTCCTTCCACTCACCGACGCCCTGGGTGCCGCCGAACGCCGCCGGGGCCTGGTCGGACATGTCGAAGCGGAAGTCGTCGCCCGCCGCGAGCAGTGCCTTGGCGATCTTCCGGGTGGCGTCGTCCTTGTAACTGGCCTCGTCCATCTCCTTGTTGGGGGAGAGGAAGCCGCCCTGGGCCGCCCAGATCTCCGCCGCGTCGGTCGAGGCGAGGAAGGTGAGCAGCGCCTGCGCGCCCTTGCCGTCCTTCAGGGCCACGGCCGCGTCACCGCCGGTGACCACGGGGGAGTCGTCGCCGACCGCCGGGAACGGGAAGACCTTGGCGTCCGTGCCGATCTTCGCGTCCGTGTCGCCGTTGATCGTGACGGCCACGAAGTCGCCCTCGAACACCATGCCCGCCGGAGTGTCCCCGCCGAACGTCTGGGTGATCGACTTCGGGTACTCCGTCTGCAGCGCGCCGGACGCCCCGCCCGCGATCAGGTCGTCCTTGCCCCACAGCTGGGCGAGCGTGGTGAGGGCGTCCTTGACGGAGGGGTCGGTCCACTTGATCTCGTGCTTGGCGAGCTGGTCGTACTTCTCCGGGCCCGCCTGCGAGAGGTAGACGTTCTCGAACCAGTCGGTGAGGGTCCAGCCGTCGGCGCCGCCGATGGACACGGCGGGGGAGCCGGCGTCGGAGAGGGTCTGCGCGGTCTGCAGGAACTCCTCCCAGGTCTTGGGTTCCTCGGTGATGCCGGCCGCCTCGAAGGCCGCGGTGTTGTACCAGACGAGGGACTTGTTGGCGGCCTTCGCGTAGACGCCGTACTGCTTGCCCTCGTAGGCGCCGAGGTCCTTCCAGCCGTCCGAGAAGTTCTTGTCCAGCTGCGCCTGGGCCTCGCTGCCGAGCGGCTTCACCCAGCCCTTCTCGGCGAACTGGTGCAGCACGCCGACCTGGGGCAGGAACGCCACGTCCGGCGGCTTGCCGCCCTCGATCTTGGTCCCGAGGAACGTGGAGGTGTTGTTGCCGGTCGGTACGAAGGTCACCGAGGCACCGGTGCGTTTCTCGAACTCGTCCAGCACCTTCTGGAAGTTGTCCAGCTCCGGGCCCGTGAAGACCGCCGCGACCTCCAGCTTCTGGCCGTCCAGCTTGGGCAGGCGCACGGTGGCCTCGTTGCCGCCCTCGCTGCCGTTGTCCCCCTTGTCGCCGCCGTCGTCGTCACCCCCGCACGCGGTGAGCGAGAGGGCGAGGACACCTGCGGCGAGGGCCGCGAGGGCTCTGGCCGTGGGGGGCCGGGTGGGCCCGCCGGCGGATGCGGGCTTGCTGGTGCGAACCCCATGGCCTAAGAGGCGAATCCGGTTCGAGCGGTGTGTGCGGTGCGTGCCGTGCGTGTGGCGCATCACTGACCCCGTTCTCCGTGCGTCGTCGAACGTAGAGCGCTGTCCCGTGCGCTCTGGTCTACGCCGCGTGGTCGGGGGCGGCAAGAGCGGCTGCCGCGTCAGCGTCTTGATCGTGACCGCGTCGTGACCATGAGGGCGGTGTCGGGGTGCTTCGCGGGGCGCTTCACGAGGGGGCGGCGCGGTGTCGTGGTCGGGTGCCTGTGCGTCGTGGTCGCTCGCGCCGTTCCCCGCGCCCCTGTCGGGCCTGCGGCCCTCCTTGGGGGTGTGGGCAGCGCCCCGCTCGTGGGGGTTGCTCGCGCAGTTCCCCGCGCCCCTCGAGGGGGCCTGCGGCCCCTCGTCGGGGGATGTTGCGCTGTGTGGGTGAGTGGCGGGTGTGTTGGGGGTGCTCGCGCCGTTCCCCGCGCCCCCTGTCGGGGCGGGGGACGGTCAGAGGAGGGACGGTACGTGGGCTGCCGAGACCTCTCGGGCCGCGCGGTCCAGGGCGCTGGCCAGGAGGGCCAGGTCGGTGGGGCCGTTGCCCAGTTCGCGGACGGGACGGCGGGCCGGCGGGTCGCCCATGCGTGACCAGTCGAGCGGCACCACGGTCGGGCGGAGGGTCGCGGTGCGGGGGATGCGGCCCGTGACCCGGCCCGCCTGGAACACGGTCGTCCGGCCCCCCTCGCCCAGCAGCTCCCCCCGGCCGGGCGCGGGTTCGTCCGGACCCGGCATCGGCGCGCTCAGGACCACGCGTCCGCCCGCCGCCCGGCCCAGCTCGCTCTCGCCCGCGCGCCCGCCGACACCGGTCGCGGCCACGAGATGCACCCCGAGACGCTCACCCTCCCGGGCCACCGCCTCCAGGGCCCGTACGACCGAACCCGCCGCCGGCCGCCCCGTGGACCCCAGAGCGGGTGACAGCAGGGCGTCCAGGTCGTCGACGACGACCACGAGCCGGGGCAGCTCCGAGGCCGCATCCCTGGTGGCCCCGCCCCTGCCGTCCGGGTCGGTGTTCCTGCGGCTCGCCGGCGGACGCAGCCGCAGGGTGGAGCTGGAGGACGAGTCGAGGTCGGCGGCCCCGGCCCCCGAAGCCCCGGCCCCTGACGCGCCCGCCCCCGACACGCCCGCTCCCGACGGCGCCGAGCGCTGCGGGACGATACGCCCCGAGACCTCACGCCGTGTGTGCCACTCCACGAACCCCAGCCCGTCGAGCAGTTCGTACCGCCGTTTCAGCTCCGTGATCAGGGACTGCGCGAACTCCCGCATCCGGACGGGGTCGTTGGCCGTGAGATGCGTCCCCACATGGGGCAGGTCCGTACAGACCCCGAGGCCCTCGCCGGTCCGCCCGCCTCCGCCACCGGTACCGGTGGCGCCGTCCCGTCCGTCCACGAGGGCGATGCCCAGCCGGTCGGGCCGCTCGGCGGCGGCGAGGGACGCGGCCACCGACCGCAGCAGCTCCGTACGGCCGCTCCCGGCGGGCCCCTCGATCAGCAGATGCGGCCCCTCGGCCACCAGATCCACCGAGACCGGACCGCGCGGCCCCGCGCCGAGCACGGCCCAGGCCCGCCCGCCGAGCGCCGTCGTGTCGTCGGCGGCGTCCGCCCACCGGGTCATCAGCGAGGCCGGTGTGGCCCGCGCCAGCCCCAGCTCGTCCAGCAGCCGCGCCGACTGCGGCAGCGGCGCCGAGACGCGCGTCTGCCGGTCCCCGGCCGTCCCGTCCGATCCGTCCGTCCGCAACGGCGCCAGCGCCCGCGCGAACCGCTCCGCCCACGCCGACGACACCGCGTCGAGCGTGGCCACCGTGCCCTGGTTCAGCAGCCCCGGGGCCTCGCCCGGGTCGAGGGAGGCCAGGTCCCGGGTGCCCGGACGCGTCCGTTCGTCGGCGCCGGAGCGCGCGCTCCCCGTGAGGTCGAGGTGGGGATGCGTACGGCCCCCCGCGGCGGGGTCGGCCGAGGCGGAGCCGTGGGCGGCGTCGTCGCGGCCCGAGCGGCCCTCCCGGGAGCGGCCCGGCGCGGCACCGTCCACCGGGCGACCGGAGCCGCCCGCGCCCGGTGCCCCGGAGCCGCCCCCCGCGCCGTATCCGGCGGAGGCGACCCGCAGCAGGCGCAGCGCCGTGGCCACGTCACCGCTGAGCAGGGCGACGGCCCCGCACGCGCGGAACGCGGGCGAGGTCGCGCAGGCCGCCGCGTACGTCTCCGCCACCGGCGAGGCGGGTGACGCGGACTCCGTCTCGGCGAGGCACACGACATGGATCCCGGCGAGGGGCCCCTCCTGCGCCAGCCGCACCACGGCCTCCCGCACATCGGCGCCTCCGGGGTCCCCGTCCACGATCACCACCGTGTACGGCCCCGGGAAACCGTCGCCCGCCGGTCCGTCCTCCCGGGCCCACGAGGGCCGCCGCACGGTCCGCCGCCCGGGACCGCCCTCGTCCCCTCCGGTCCCGCGATCGGCCGAGCCGGGCGCCCCGGCGGCCGTCGCCCGTCCGCCGTCGGCGCCCGGAGTGCTCCCGGGCGCGTGTCCCGCCGCGTCCGCCGCGTGGTCCTCCACCCGGCGCAGCAGTTCGTCCAGCCGGGCCGTCGTCTGCTCGCGGTCGTAGGCGAGCAGGAGGCGGCAGTCCTGGCCGTGGGCGGGGCGGAGGTGGGGGAGCCAGCCGAGCCACGCCCAGTCGGCGGCCCGTTCCCCGGCGGTGCGGGAGCGGTCCGCGCTGATCAGCACCAGTTCCAGGGCGTCGGGCGAGTGCAGCGCGGCGAGCTGGGCCACGACCGCGCGGGCCAGCCCCATCAGCCGGGGACGCGGCCCGGCCAGCCCCAGCGCCCCGACCTCGCGCAGCCCGGTGGTCACCGGCACCGCCGGCAGCAGACCCGGTCCGTCCGGCGCCGGCCGGTCCGCCGTCCCCAGCCGCACCGTCAGTGCCTCCGGGTGGTCCGGCCCCCGCTCCCACAGCCGGGCACCCGGCCCGAGCGCGGTGAGCAGCAGCGCGGCGGGATCCGGCCAGGTCTCCGGCAGCCGCTCCCCACCGGACGGGAGCCACGAGGCCATCGCCCCGAGCTCGTCCTCGTCGTCCTCCGTGTCGTACTCGTACGGGTCGTACTCGGCCTCCGCCTGGGCCCGCCCGCCGGCCAGACGCCGGGCCCAGGCGCCGAAGCCGCCCCGTTTGCGCACCCCGCGCGGCACGTCCGTGCCCCGCAGGGGCGTGCCCTTGCGCGTGCCCGACCCGGCGGGCCCGTCGACGTCCCCGGGTGCCGACGGCTCGCCGGGGCCGGGGGACCCGTCGGTGTCGTGGAACGCGCCCCTTCCGTGCGCGACCTCCGCCGCGCGCGTGTCCGCGGGCCGGTGGGCGTCCACGGCACCGCGGTGGTGGTCCTCGGTGTCGCGGGGGTGGTCACCGCCGCGCCCGCCGTGGGCGGCACCGGCCCGGTCAGGGGTGTCCGCCCCGCCGTCGTCCTCGTGCGTGTGGTCCCGGCCGGCACCGGACGCGGCCCGGCCCGCGCCGGCGGACCCCGCGCTCCGTGCCGTCCGTTCGATCCCGGGCACCCCGCCCTGCCCCGGCACCGTCCGCCGCTCGGCAGGGCCCCGACCGGAGCCGTGCGCCGCCTCCGTGCCGTCGGGGGAACCCGCGTCCCGGCCCCCGACGCGCACCCGCACGTGCCCTTCCCCGTCCGGGGCCGTCGAGATCCCCCGCGCGCCCGACGAGGAGGCCAGGCGGAGCGCGGACTCGCCGATGCGCAGCAGGGCGCCCGGGGCGAGGCGCACCGGACGGTCGCCCACGCGGACGCCGTCGAGCGTGGTGCCGTTGGTGGAGCCGAGGTCGACGACGGAGACCCGGCCGTCGGAGGCGAGCGTGACCGCGCAGTGCAGCCGGGAGACGTCCGGGTCGTCGAGCGGGACGTCGGCGTCGGCGGAACGGCCGACATGGATCTTGCCGCCGTGCAGCAGATGGACGCCGCCCGCGTCGGGGCCGGCCACGACATGGAGCTGCGCGGCGGCCTCGTCGACCTCGGGGCCCGCTTCGGCGGGGCCGCCCAGGGAGAGCACGGCGCCGTCGATGAGGGGCGGCTCGCCGAGGGTGCAGCGCTGGGCGTCGAGGCGCTCGGCACCGGCGTAGAGCACGATCTGCCCGCCGCCCGCCTCCCGGCTGCGCTCCAGCCGCTCCGCGCCGCCCTCGCCGACGGCGGACGCGAGGCCCGCGGTCACGGCGGCCAGCGCCGTCCCCGCGGGCGCCGTGACCAGCACGTCGCAGGCCGTGGCGCGTCCTCGCGGCTCGGAGGTCGGTCCCAGCGGGTCTACGACGGTCAGCCGGATCTGCATCGCCGTCAGCGGTCCCTTCCGCGCGGGCACCCGCGACGACGAGGACGAGACTGCGCGGTCCCCACCGCAGACTTCCCCCACCGCTCACGGGCACGTCGGCCAGTACTGGGAGGCATCCTCGCACCTGCCACCGACAACGTGCCCGCCGCCCGGCATCAAGTGATCTTGATTGGTCGGCTCTGCCCCCAAAAGTGCCTGACCAGTGCCCGCCAGTTGATCACTTGAGATCGGTCACGTCCCTTTCGGCAACGGCGTACGTCCGTATCGACCACCGCGTCCGTCCGTATCCGGAACGGCGCCCGCCCGTTCGCGGCAACCAACGCCCGGGCATGAGCGTCTTTCCATCGAACACACACGGGTACCCGTACGTACTCGCGGACACGGACACCGGCAGCCGGCTCACGGCAGGTCGGACCAAGGCAAACAAAACGGGCGGGACGAGTCGGGAAGACGACAGCCCGGTACCGCGGACGACCGCACTACAGTGGGTCGGAACGCCCGCGGGACTCCAGGGTGTGACCAGGCAGGCAAGCAACAGGGAGCGCATGACGTGCGGCCGGTAGGGAGCAAGTACCTCCTTGAGGAGCCGATTGGACGCGGCGCCACAGGGGTTGTCTGGCGCGCCCGCCAGCGGGAGACCGCGGGGGCCGAGGCGGCCGTGCCCGGACACCCCGGCGAGACCGTGGCGATCAAGGTCCTCAAGGAGGAGCTCGCGAGCGACGCGGACATCGTGATGCGGTTCCTGCGGGAGCGCTCCGTGCTGCTCCGGCTCACCCACCCGAACGTCGTACGGGTACGGGACCTCGTCGTCGAGGGTGATCTGCTGGCGCTCGTCATGGACCTGATCGAGGGCCCCGACCTGCACCGCTACCTCCGGGAGAACGGCCCGTTCTCGCCCGTCGGCGCGGCCCTGCTCACCGCCCAGATCGCCGACGCGCTCGCCGCCAGTCACGCCGACGGTGTCGTCCACCGCGACCTGAAGCCCGCCAACGTGCTGCTCAGGCAGGGCGGCGGCGAGATGCACCCGATGCTGACCGACTTCGGCATCGCCCGCCTCGCCGACTCCCCGGGCCTGACCCGGACCAGCGAGTTCGTCGGCACGCCCGCGTACGTGGCCCCCGAGTCCGCCGAGGGCCGGCCGCAGACCTCCGCCGTCGACATCTACGGCGCGGGCATCCTGATGTACGAGCTGGTCACCGGGCGCCCGCCGTTCAACGGCCAGTCCGCGCTCGAAGTGCTGCACCAGCACCTCAGCGCCGAGCCGCGCCGGCCCTCCACCGTTCCGGACCCGCTGTGGACGGTCATCGAGCGCTGTCTGCGCAAGAACCCGGACGAGCGGCCCAGCGCCGTCAACCTCGCCCGCGCGCTGCGCATCGTCGCCGAGGGCGTCGGCGTGCACGCGAACTCCATGCAGATCGCCGCCGCCGACGGGGTGGGCCACATCCTGGCCCCCGACCCGGCCCCGGCCCAGGTGCCGGGCTCCGCCCCGGACCCGTTCGGCTCGGCCGACGCGACGCAGGTGCTGCCGCACGGCGCCGGCGCATACGACCCGAACGCCGCGACCAGCGTGCTCCCGCACACCTCCGGCCCGGCGGGCGCGGGGGACCCCACCACCGTGCTCCCGCACACCGGCGGCGCCGACCCCACGTCCGTCATGCCGCCGGTGCCCTCGCACGACCCCGGCGGCCGCCCGCCGGAGGAGCCGCACCCCTGGCAGAACCAGCTGCGCGCGGCCCGCGACCGCAACGAGCAGACCCAGATCCAGCAGTACCTCGACCCCGGCGAGGACCCGCTGCGCCGCCGCCCCCAGCGGCAGGCCAACCGCCAGCAGCCCCAGCAGCAGCCGCAGCGCCCTCCGCAGCAGCCGCCGCGCCGGCAGCAGCGCGGGGCCCAGGGCGGGCCCGGCGGCGGATACGGCCACCCGCAGCAGCAACAGCAGCCGTACGCCCCGCCCGCGCCGCAGCCGCAGCGCCAGCAGCCGCAGCGGTACGCGCCCGCGCCGCAGCCCCAGCAGCCGGCGCCCCGGCCCCAGCGGGAGCCGCGGCCGCCGCGTGAGCCGCGTCAGCGCAGTGCCAATCCGATGCGGATCCCGGGGCTCGGGTGCCTCAAGGGCTGCCTCTTCATGATCGTCCTGTTCGTCGTCGGTGGTTGGCTGATCTGGGAGTTCACGCCGCTGCAGGGGTGGATCGGCACCGGTAAGAGCTGGTGGGGTCAGCTCACCGACTGGGCGGGCGATGCAGGTAGGTTCGTCCGCGACCTCGTCAACTCCCAGGACTCGGGTGGCTCCGGCCAGTAGGCCGCCCAGCAGCTCGGGGTGCGCGGGTTTCGTCGGCGGGTGCGGCTCCGGTGGGGCTTCTCACGCAGTTCCCCGCGCCCCTGAAAGCACAGGCCCCTGCGGGCCTGAAAAGCACGGGCGGAGCCCCTGCTTTTCAGGGGCGCGGGGAACTGCGCGACCAGCCCTCACGCACCCGCGCCCGCCGACGAAACCCGCACCCGCACCCCCTCACGCGCCCCCCACCCCCGCCCGCGCATCACGACACTGGGGACTTGTCGACATCCGAGGGGTGATTTCCGCCTCGGCGGTGAACCTTGGGGCCCGGGGCGCGTAGCTTTGTCGCCAACACGCGGCCTGTAGGAGCAGTCTTGGGACGGAAGATCGGAAGCCGGTACACCGCGAACCAGATTCTGGGGCGGGGCAGCGCCGGCACGGTGTGGCTCGGTGAGGGCCCGGAGGGCCCCGTCGCCATCAAGCTGCTGCGCGAGGACCTCTCGTCCGACCAGGAACTCGTCGGCCGCTTCGTCCAGGAGCGCACCGCGCTGCTGGGCCTCGACCACCCGAACGTCGTCTCCGTGCGCGACCTCGTCGTCGACGGCAACGACCTCGCCCTCGTCATGGACCTCGTCCGGGGCACGGACCTGCGCACCCGCCTCGACCGCGAGCGGCGCATGGCCCCCGAGGCGGCGGTCGCCGTCGTGGCCGACATCGCGGACGGCCTGGCGGCCGCGCACGCGGCCGGGGTCGTCCACCGGGACGTCAAGCCGGAGAACGTGCTGCTGGACATGCAGGGCCCCCTCGGCCCCGGAGGCGCACACCCGGCCCTGCTGACCGACTTCGGCGTCGCCAAGCTCATCGACTCCCCGCGCCGCACCCGCGCCACCAAGATCATCGGCACGCCGGACTACCTTGCCCCCGAGATCGTCGAGGGCCTGCCGCCCCGCGCGGCCGTGGACATCTACGCCCTGGCGACCGTGCTCTACGAGCTGCTGGCCGGCTTCACCCCGTTCGGCGGCGGCCACCCCGGCGCGGTGCTGCGCCGCCATGTCACCGAGACCGTCGTCCCGCTGCCCGGCATCCCCGAGGAGCTGTGGCAGCTGCTCGTGCAGTGCCTGGCCAAGGCGCCGGCCTCGCGGCTGCGGGCGTCCGAGCTGGCCACGCGCCTGCGGGAGCAGCTGCCCCTGCTGGCCGGGATGCCCCCGCTGGACGTCGACGAGCCCGGGACGGAGTCCGGGGACGGGTACGAGGAGGCGCCCGCCGAGGCGGAGACGCCGCGCGAGCGGGTGCGGCGGGGGGCGGTGCCGCTGGTGCCGGGGGCCAAGCCGGACTCCAACCGCGACACCCACACGTCGATGCGGGTGCCGGGGCCGGACGAGCTGGCCGGGGGTGCGCGGGGGACCGCGCGGGTGCCCCGGGCGGCCGGGGCACCCCGGCCCGGGTCGGCACGCAACCGGGGCAGCACGGTGCGGCGCCGGCGGATCACGCTGGGCGCGGCGGCGGTGGCGCTGATCGCGGCCGTCGGTGTGGGTGCGTGGGCGGCGACCTCCGGCGACGAGGGCGGCGGGGCCCCGTCCGACACGAAGAATTCGGCGCCGGGGAATCCTTGACCCGGGCGCCCAGGGGGGTGGGGGTGCGGGTCTCGTCAGCGGGTGCGCGTGCGTCGTGGTTGCTCGCGCAGTCCCCCGCGTCGCTTGGAACCTGGGGTGAGCCCGGGTTTCCAGGGGGCGCGGGGAACTGCACGAGAAGCCCCCACCCGCCCGCGGCCGAAGAACCCACCCCACCGGCCGGCAGCCGCCGACGAACCCGCACCCCGCATGGCCCGCCCGGCGGAGCCGTTACGCTGGGGGCGTGGCAGTCGTCGATGTATCCGAAGAGCTGAAGTCCCTCTCCTCGACCATGGAGTCGATCGAGGCCGTTTTGGACCTCGACAAACTGAGGGCAGACATCGCCGTGCTCGAGGAGCAGGCGGCCGTGCCGTCCCTGTGGGACAACCCGGACGAGGCGCAGAAGATCACCAGCAAGCTCTCCCACCTCCAGGCCGAGGTCAGGAAGGCGGAGGCGCTGCGCGGTCGGATCGACGACCTCGGCGTCCTCTTCGAGATGGCCGAGGAGGAGGACGACCCGGACACCCGCGCGGAGGCCGAGTCGGAGCTGGCCTCCGTCAGGAAGGCGCTGGACGAGATGGAGGTCCGTACCCTCCTGTCCGGCGAGTACGACTCCCGCGAGGCCCTGGTCAACATCCGCGCCGAGGCCGGTGGTGTGGACGCCGCCGACTTCGCCGAGAAGCTGCAGCGGATGTACCTGCGCTGGGCGGAGCAGAAGGGCTACAAGACCGAGATCTACGAGACCTCGTACGCGGAAGAGGCCGGCATCAAGTCGACCACCTTCGCCGTGCAGGTGCCGTACGCCTACGGCACGCTCTCCGTGGAGCAGGGCACGCACCGGCTCGTGCGCATCTCGCCGTTCGACAATCAGGGGCGGCGCCAGACCTCCTTCGCCGGTGTCGAGGTGCTGCCCGTGGTCGAGCAGACCGACCACATCGAGATCGACGAGTCCGAACTGCGCGTGGACGTCTACCGCTCCTCCGGGCCCGGCGGCCAGGGCGTCAACACCACCGACTCCGCGGTGCGGCTGACCCACCTCCCCACCGGCATCGTGGTCTCCTGCCAGAACGAGCGTTCGCAGATCCAGAACAAGGCGTCCGCGATGAACGTCCTCCAGGCCAAGCTCCTCGACCGGCGCCGGCAGGAGGAGCAGGCCAGGATGGACGCGCTCAAGGGCGACGGCGGCAACTCCTGGGGCAACCAGATGCGTTCGTACGTGCTGCACCCGTACCAGATGGTCAAGGACCTCCGTACCGAGTACGAAGTCGGCAACCCCGAGGCCGTGTTCAACGGCGAGATCGAAGGCTTCCTGGAGGCCGGGATTCGCTGGCGCAAGCAGCAGGAGAAGTAGACAACCCCGGAACAGCGCTTTATCGACAAGGCAACTGCCTTCTCATGGGAGGCAGTTGCCTTGTGTGTGGGGGGATGTCTGGGTATTACGTCACACTCACATGTCGTTGTCCTGCCCAAATGCGGTGAACGGGACATCGCGCGCGCAACGACCTTGACGTTGCTGCGAAAACTGGGAAGTCTGGCGTATGGCATGCGCATTACTGGGGTGCATGTGAACCGGGGGACTTCGACCCAACCGACTGCTCCCGTTGATCGCGGCCCCGGGCGCTGCTCCATCTACTGATAGCTACTGGGGGTAGCAGCCATATGACGAAGAAGACGCGGATCCGCGTGGCGCGAATAGCCGCCGGTGCCGTGATCGCCGCCGGCGCGTCGCTGACCGCCGCGGGCGCCGCTGCCGCGCTGGACCTCGGTGTCGGCGTCGGTGTCAGCACCGACGACGGCGGTTCAGCCGAGATCGGTGTCTCGGTCCAGACCGGCAAGGACACCGAGGGCACCAGCATCGGTGCGTCCGAGGGCTCGACGTCCGAGGGCACCACCTCTGAGGGCACGACGTCCGAGGGGACGACGTCCGAGGGCACCACGTCCGAGGGGACGACCTCCGAGGGCACGACCTCTGAGGGCTCGACGTCCGAGGGCACCACGTCCGAGGGCACCACCTCTGAGGGCACCACCTCTGCGGGCTCGACGTCCGAGGGCACGACGTCCGAGGGCACGACCTCCAACGGGTCGTCGTCCAACGGCTCGACGTCCAACGGCAGCTCGAACTCCGGCGGTTCGTCGTCCAACGGCAGCTCGAACTCCGGTGGTTCGAACTCCGGTGGCTCGAACTCCGGCGGCTCGTCGTCCAACGGCAGCTCGAACTCGGGCGGTTCGAACTCCGGCGGTTCCTCCGACGGCGGTTCGAACTCCGGCGGCTCCACGGACGGCGGCTCGACCTCGGGCGGTTCCTCCGACGGCGGCTCCACCTCCGGTGGCACCGACCCCGACGGCGGCAACGACGAGGCCGTCCAGCAGGAGGGCTCCTCCGCCCTCACGGACACGGGCTCCGAGACCCAGGCCCAGGGCGCCGGCAGCGGCGAGCTGGCCGAGACCGGTGCCACCGAGACCGCGTTCCTGGTGATCGGCGCCGCCACGATGATCGCCGGCGGTATCGGCTTCCGTCTGCTGCCGCGCCTGATGGTCGGCCGCGGCGCCGCCGCCTGATCGTCCGCGATCGCGCGCACAGCCGTACACAGACGCAAGGCCCGGGGCAGCCAGCCCCGGGCCTTCGTCGTACCTCCGTGCCGCTCTATGCCGTCTGGTGCGCCAGCAGCGCCACCGCGGCTATCAGGATCGCCAGGAGGGCGATCAAGGTCATGGGGCTCAGGCTCGCGAAGGGGTTCTCCTGCTGGAGCCGCTCACGGCTGGCCCGGCACACGTGGCAGCGGCCCTCGGCGACGGGGGACGCGCAGTTCGCGCACACCAACCGGTCGTACGTCATGCGCCTCGCCCTCCTTGCAATGGCCTCACACCTACCTCAACGCTTCACGGAAGCGGACCGTTCCTCCCCACCACTGTGCCAGGTTCCCCGGGAGGTTGCGCGGGGGCCCGGAAAAGGGGAGGGTGCCCCCCCGTCACGCGGCCGGAAGCCGCCGGGGGCTCCTCGCGCACTTCCCCGCGCCCTGTACCGGGCCGGGGGCGGTACAGTCTCGTCCATCCATTCCCGACGGCTTGTGGTGCATCCGTGATCCGATTCGACAACGTGTCCAAGGTCTACCCCAAGCAGACCCGCCCCGCACTCAGGGATGTGTCCCTGGAGGTCGAGAAGGGCGAGTTCGTGTTCCTCGTGGGCTCGTCCGGCTCCGGCAAGTCCACCTTCCTGCGACTGATCCTCCGGGAGGAGCGGTGCAGCCAGGGGCAGGTGCACGTCCTGGGCAAGGATCTCGCGCGCCTGTCCAACTGGAAGGTGCCGCAGATGCGCCGCCAGCTCGGGACCGTGTTCCAGGACTTCCGGCTGCTGCCGAACAAGACCGTCGGTGAGAACGTCGCCTTCGCGCAGGAGGTCATCGGCAAGTCGCGCGGCGAGATCCGCAAGTCCGTGCCGCAGGTGCTGGAACTGGTCGGCCTCGGCGGCAAGGAGGAGCGCAGGCCTGGCGAGCTGTCCGGTGGTGAGCAGCAGCGCGTGGCCATCGCGCGGGCCTTCGTGAACCGGCCCAAGCTCCTCATCGCGGACGAGCCCACCGGCAATCTCGACCCGCAGACCTCCGTCGGCATCATGAAGCTGCTCGACCGGATCAACCGGACGGGCACCACCGTGGTGATGGCGACCCACGACCAGAACATCGTGGACCAGATGCGCAAGCGCGTCATCGAGCTGGAGAAGGGCCGCCTCGTCCGCGACCAGGCACGCGGCGTCTACGGCTACCAGCACTGACCGCCCCCGTCCACGGAAAGGCTTAGCGACAACGCCATGCGCGCCCAGTTCGTCCTGTCGGAGATCGGTGTCGGTCTCCGCCGCAACCTCACGATGACCTTCGCGGTCATCGTCTCCGTCGCCCTGTCCCTCGCCCTGTTCGGCGGATCGCTGTTGATGAGCGACCAGGTCGGCCAGATGAAGGGCTACTGGTACGACAAGGTCAACGTCTCCGTCTTCCTCTGCAACAAGAGCGACGCGGCGTCCGACCCCAACTGCGCCAAGGGCGCCGTCACGACCGAGCAGAAGAAGCAGATCAAGTCGGATCTCGACAAGATGGGGGTCGTCGAGAACGTCGAGCACGAGTCGCAGGACGAGGCGTACAAGCACTACAAGGAGCAGTTCGGCGACTCCCCGCTGGCCAGCAGCCTCACCCCGGACCAGATGCAGGAGTCGTACCGGATCAAGCTGAAGGACCCGGAGAAGTACCAGGTCATCGCGAGCGCCTTCAACGGCCGTGACGGTGTGCAGTCGGTGCAGGACCAGAAGGGCATCCTCGACAACCTCTTCCGGCTGCTCGGCTATCTCAACTGGGCTGCGCGCGGTGTCATGGCGGTCATGCTGATCGTGGCGCTGCTGCTGATCGTCAACACGGTGCGCGTCTCGGCCTTCAGCCGCCGGCGTGAGACGGGGATCATGCGGCTGGTCGGCGCCTCCGGCTTCTACATCCAGGCGCCGTTCATCATGGAGGCCGCCGTCGCGGGGATCATCGGCGGCACGATCGCGTGCGCCTTCCTGATCCTCGGGCAGTACTTCGTCATCGACAACGGGGTGTCACTGTCCCAGAACCTGCCGTTGATCAATTTCGTCGGCTGGGACGCCGTGCTGACCAAGCTGCCGCTCATCCTCGCGGCGAGCTTCCTGATGCCCGCGTTGGCCGCCTTCTTCGCGTTGCGCAAGTACCTGAAGGTGTGACGCATGCCCCTGGGGCCGTACCGGCAAGGACCGGTACGGCCCTTCGCGTTGTCCTAGACTCGCCGACATGCCAGGCCGCGACGTGTTCTCCCGCCCGTCACCCGCCACCACCCTCCTGGGTGCGCTGCGCGCGGCCTCTGCGCACTCGACCGGCCGGATCGGCCGCGGGGCCGCCCTGACCCTGGTCTTCGCGAGCGTGCTCGCCACGGGCGCCGCGACCGGCCTCTTCGACGCCCCGCCCGGCGGGACGGCCGCCGTCGTGAAACCCTCCCGCTCCGCCCCGGCCGGCCGGGAGCAGGACGTCGCCGCCGCCGCCGCGGCGGCCATGGCCGAGGGCGAGTCCCCGGTGGAGGCCGCCGAGCGGGCCGTCAGCCGCAGCGGCGACCGGTGGGGCGCGGTCTACTCCGAGGGCGAGTACGAGCAGTTCGAGGAGGCCCTCGACGGCGAGTACACCGGCGTCGGCCTCTGGGCCCGGCTGCGGCGCGACGGCCATGTCGAGGTCGCCCGGGTGCAGGACGGCTCCCCCGCTGCCGACGCCGGGATCCGCGCGGGCGACCGGCTCGTCGGCGTCGACGGGGAGAAGGTCGACGGACGCCCGGTCACCGAGGTCGTCTCCTTACTGCGCGGCGACGCGATCGACGGGGGGACCGGGAACACCGGCACCCCCGAGAGCGCGGCCGCCGGTACCGAGGTGTCGCTGGAGCTGCGGCGCGGCGCCCGGACCCTCCACGAGACCCTGCGCCGGGCAAGGCTGTCCACCGAGGACGTGACCGTGAGCCGCACCGCCGGCGGGGTCGGTGTCATCACGGTCGACGCCTTCACCAAGGGCTCGGGGGACGTCGTCCGCAGGGCCGTCGAGCGGTCCGCCGGCACGACGGGCTTCGTCCTCGACCTCCGTGGCAACTCCGGCGGTCTGGTCTCCGAGGCGGTCACCGCCGCCTCCGCCTTCCTCGACGGCGGCCTCGTCGCCACCTACGACGTCAACGGCGAGCAGCGGGCCCTGCACGCCGAACCCGGCGGCGACACCGCCAGGGCGCTGGTCGTGCTGGTCGACGGCGGCACGATGAGCGCGGCCGAGCTGCTCACCGGCGCGCTGCAGGACCGGGGCCGCGCGGTGGTCGTCGGCTCCCGCACCTTCGGCAAGGGCTCCGTGCAGATGCCGAGCCGCCTGCCCGACGGATCCGTCGCCGAACTGACCGTCGGCCACTACCGCACCCCCTCCGGCCGGGGCGTCGACGGCCGCGGCATCACCCCCGACCTCGAAGCGGACGAGGACGCCCTCCAGCGGGCCGAGACGGTGCTGAGCGGCCTCGGGCAGTGAGCCGCCCTCGTTAATCGGCTTCCCGCGGACCCCCTTCGTAGTGCGAAAATGGGCGGCACTATGAGCAAGGGAATGTACGTACCGAAGGAGTCCCAGCCCAAGCAGGGCGGGGCGGCCACCAAGGGCCGGGACGGCGAGAAGGGCGGCAAGAAGAAGATCGTCGCCCAGAACAAGAAGGCCCGGCACGACTACGCGATCATCGACACCTACGAGGCCGGGCTCGTCCTCATGGGGACCGAGGTCAAGTCGCTGCGCGAGGGACGGACCTCGCTGGCCGACGGCTTCGTCCAGATCGACCGGGGGGAGGCATGGCTGCACAACGCCCACATCCCCGAGTACCACCAGGGCAGCTGGACCAACCACTCCGCGCGCCGCAAGCGGAAGCTGCTGCTGCACCGCGAGGAGATCGACAAGCTGGAGTCCAAGGCACAGGAGACGGGTCACACGATCGTGCCCCTGGCCCTGTACTTCAAGGACGGCCGGGCGAAGGCCGAGATCGCTCTCGCACGCGGCAAGAAGGAGTACGACAAGCGGCAGACGCTGCGCGAGCAGCAGGACCGGCGGGAGTCGGACCGGGCGATCGCGGCGGCCAAGCGGAAGCAGCGCGAGGCGTAGCCACCACGCGGTGGTGTCACGGGGAATACGGTGGCACGCGCTCGCGTTGGTCACGTACGATGGCATCCGCACCTCACAGCGGGTGCACACCCTCCCCGGAGGGGCTTGAAAAAACAACATGGGGATGATCGGTTTCGACAGCGGATGTCGAGGCAGGGGAAGCGTGTCGAGGAAGCGGCCACGATCTCGTTAACCACAGGCCGAAAAAAATAATCGCCAATTCCAAGAGCGATTCTCCGCAGCAGCAGTTCTCCCTCGCCGCCTGATCTCAGGTAGCGACGAGACTGCTCCTGCACTAAGGAGTGTCAGCCCGGGGCTGTTCCCGACCCGGATCCTGGCATCAGCTAGGGGACTAAACCTTGATCCCGGTCACGGGGTGAAGAGGGAAATCTAACAGTGACTGGGCCCGTCGGCGACTTGTTCGCGTGATCGCCGGGGCCGAGAAAATCACAGCGAACTGCACACGGAGAAGCCCTGGTTCCACACCGTTGGACGCGGGTTCGATTCCCGCCATCTCCACAATTCCCATGTGGGCGAAGCCCCCGCTGCCGAACGGCAGCGGGGGCTTCGTCATGTCTCAGCGCGTCCGGCGTCCGGTCATCCCGCCACCCGGCGCGCCGTGCTCGCCCGCACCGTCAGCCGGGGCGGGAGCAGGGTGGCCTCGGGGACGGGGGTGCCGGAGAGCTTCCTCATCAGCAGGGCCACCGCCTGTTCGCCCACCTCCGCCGCCGGGATGGCGATCGAGGTGACGGGCACGGGGAGGGCCGCGGCGACGTCGTCCGGGCACAGGGCCGTGATCGAGAGGTCGGCGGGGACCCGCAGGCCCAGCTGCTCGAACGCGTCGACGAGGGGCTCCAGGACCGCCTCGTTGTGGATCAGCACACCCGTGAGCGCCGGCTGCTCGCGCAGGAGGCGTTCCGCGACCGCGCGGGCCGCCGCCGGGGTGGCCTCGCACGGGTGGACCGTGGAGGACATGCCGTTGCGGGTCGCGGCCGAGGTGAACCCCTGGACGACCCGCTGGGCGAACGAGGTCCGGCGGACGTAGACCTCGGGCGGGGAGCCGATGAGGGCCACCACGCGGTGCCCCAGCCCGGCCAGGTGCTCCACGCACAGCTCGCCCGCCGTCCTGAAGTCCAGGTCGATGCAGGTCAGGCCGGAGCCGTCGGAGGGGAGCCCGATCAGCACCGAAGGCCGGTCCAGGGAGCGCAGCAACGGCAGCCGGGGATCGTGGAGTTGGACGTCCATCACGATCAGCGCGTCCACCAGGGCCGAGTCCGCGACCCGGCGCAGCCCCTCCTCGCCCTCCTCCTGCGTCAGCAGCAGGACGTCGTGGTCGTGCGCGCGGGCCGTGGTGACCGCCGCGACCGCGAACCGCATGACCACGGGCACATGGATCCCGGCCCGTAACGGCATCACCATCGCCAGCACGTTCGACCTGCTGCTGGCCAGGGCGCGGGCGCCCGCGTGCGGACGGTAGCCCAGCTCATGGATGGACGCCTCGACCCGGGCCCGGGTCTCCGCCGAGATCGGCCGTTTGCCGCTCAGGGCGTACGAGACGGTGCTGGGGGAGACGCCCGCGTGCCGGGCCACGTCCGTGATCTTCACCGTCACGGCTTCCTCGTTCCCGCGGGGGCCGACTCCTCGTCCAGGTCCATCGTCACAAAGCCCGTGCCCGCCTCCGCCCGGACCTCCCGGCCCCCGGCCGCGAGCCCCCACGGCGCCCTGGGGTTCCCGCACGACGCCCGCAGCACCCGGCCCTCCCGGACGACGGTGAAGGTCACGTCGCCCACCGGCACGGTGACCCGGGCCCCGTGGGCGAGGCCGTACGCACGCAGCGTGACCCCGTCGGCGTAGTCGTAGTCCGGGCGGTCGGTCACCGCGCCGACCGGGACGACCGCGCCGGGCCGGACCAGCAGCGGCACGCTGGTGAAGTCGTGCCGTTCGCGGACCCACCGGGGGCCGGTGACCGTCCCGCCGTCCGCGAAGCGGGTCCAGGTGCCCTCGGGCACGTAGTACGTGACGTCGCCCTCGTCGCTGAAGACGGGGGCCACGAGGAGGTCGGGGCCGAGCATGTACTGGCGTTCCAGATGCGCGCAGCCCGGGTCGTCCGGGAACTCCAGCACCATCGCGCGCATCATGGGGACGCCCTCGGTGTGGGCGGTGCGCGCGGCCTGGTGGAGATAGGGCATCAGGCCGAGTTTCAGCCGGGTGAACGCGCGCAGGACGTCCACCGACTCGTCGTCGAAGAGCCAGGGCACCCGGTACGACGACGACCCGTGCAGACGGCTGTGGGAGGACAGCAGACCGAAGGCGATCCACCGCTTGAACAGCGCGGGGGTCGGGGTGCCCTCGAAGCCGCCGATGTCATGGCTCCAGTACCCGAAGCCCGACAGCCCCAGCGACAGCCCGCCGCGCAGCGACTCGGCCATCGCCTCGTACGTCGACTCGCAGTCGCCGCCCCAGTGGACGGGGAAGCTCTGGCTGCCGGCCGTCGCGGACCGGGCGAAGAGCACCGCCTCACCCTCGCCCCGGTGCTTGCGCAGCACGTCGAAGACCGTGCGGTTGTAGAGGTACGTGTAGTAGTTGTGCATCCGCTCCGGGTCGGTGCCGTCGGACCACGCCACGTCCAGGGGCACCCGCTCGCCGAAGTCGGTTTTGAAGCAGTCCACGCCCTGGGCGAGCAGCGCCTCCAGCTTCGAGGCGTACCACGCGCGGGCCGCCGGGCTGGTGAAGTCGACCAGCGCCATCCCGGGCTGCCAGAGGTCCCACTGCCAGACGTCGCCGTCCGGGCGGCACAGAAGGTGGCCGAGGTCCCTGCCCTCGGCGAACAGTGGGGAGCGCTGGGCGATGTAGGGGTTGATCCAGACGCTGATCCGCAGACCCCGGCGCTTGAGGCGCGCCAGCATGCCCTCCGGATCGGGGAAGACCCGGGGGTCCCACGTGAAGTCGCACCACTGGAACTCGCGCATCCAGAAACAGTCGAAGTGGAAGACGGACAGCGGCAGCCGGCGCTCCCGCATGCCGTCGATGAACGAGGTCACCGTCTCCTCGTCGTAGGAGGTGGTGAAGGAGGTCGACAGCCACAGGCCGAACGACCAGGCGGGCGGCAGGGCCGGGCGGCCGGTGAGGGCCGTGTACTTGCGGAGGATCTCCTTCGGGGTCGGGCCGTAGATGACGTAGTACGTCAGCTGCTGGGTCTCCGCGCTGAACTGCACCCTCGATACGACCTCCGAGGCGACCTCGAAGGAGACCCGGCCGGGGTGGTCGACGAAGACGCCGTAGCCCGCGTCGGTCAGGTAGAACGGCACGTTCTTGTACGCCTGTTCGGTGGCCGTGCCGCCGTCGGCGTTCCAGACGTCCACGGTCTGGCCGTTCTTGACGAGCGGGCCGAAGCGTTCACCCAGGCCGTACACCGAGGTGCCGACGCCCAGGTTGAGCTGTTCGCGCAGGTGGTGGGCGCCGGACGCCTCGCGCATGATGCCCATCGACCGGGGGCCGCTGGTGGTGAGGGTGCGGCCGTGGGCGAGGAAGTCGACGCGCCAGGGGCCGGTGCGGGAGACACGGACCGACAGTTCCCCGGCGGTGAGGGTGGCGTGCTCGTCGTCGTAGGAGGTGTGCGGGGTGAACTCCTCGGTGGTCAGCTCGAAACGGGGCCCGCGGGGCCGTTCGCCCTCGAAGTGGGTGAAGGTGACGCCGATGACGTCGGGCATCGGGGCGTGCGCGTCGATCGTCACGACCGGTCCCTTCAGCAGGTCGCCGCGGTGGCGGACGGGCCGGGTGGGGGCGTGCACCCGCAGGGTGCCGTCCGTGACGGTGACGTCGAGGACCTCGACCGGATGGGCCGCGGTGACGCCCTCGCGGAGCAGCCAGTAGCCGTCGGTGAACTTCATGGGGGTGGGGGTCCTTTCCGGGGCCTCGGGCCTGCTTCACGGCTTCCACCGCGATGCCGCGGGTGGGCGTGCGCTGCTTCCGGCCGGCCGCCGCGCAGGCAGCCGGGCTGCGGATGCCGTCGGCTCCTACGGCGCGAGCGCTGCCTCGACGGCCTCGCGGGGGAGCCGCCCGAGGACCGAGGAGTCTCGCGCCCGTCCGCCGTCCACACCGCCGCGGGCGGCCCGGGGCAGGGCTCCGCCCGGAGCCGCCGCAGCCTCCGCCGTACGCCTTCGTGCCGTCAACATCCTGCGCCTCCGGGGGAGTCGGACGGATCGTCGAAAGGGGCAGTCGAATCGCTTCGACGAATGACGTCGAAGCGCTTCGACGGACGGTAGAGGCGTGACGGTGACGCGTCAATGGGGCGGGTCGACGGGGAGCGGTCGGGCCGTGTGCGGGGCGGCGGAATTATGAGGGTCAGACCTTGCGGACGGGGGGATTTCGCCCACAGATGCACTCATCATGATGACCTTCGCCTGACGGCACACACATACACATCTTTCCCGCCCATACATTCGTTGGCCAGGGTGCGTGTGATGGGTGGGGCGCCCCGGAGCGGGTGGGGGCCCGGTCCGGTACAGGAAGTGCGACAGCCCGGCATCGAACACGCGCCCGGAACGATCCCGTGGGGGGAAGTGCGTGCACGTCGACAACTGGCCCAACGGCATTCAGCCGAAGCGGACCGAGGGCGAAACCGAAGGCCCCGGTCCCGGCCGTGGAGGTAATGGCTCCGGCGAGGTGGTCTGGCCCGAGGCCGCCGACAGAACGGGCGCCGTGTCCCGGACGGAACGGGACCACGGAGGCGGAGTCTCCGGACGGACGGGGACCTCCGGGTCCGCCGGCCTCGGAGTGCTCCGGCAGCCGGCCGCCCCCGGGGCCGTGCCGGGTGTCGACCCGGCCCCCTGGGAGCAGCCCGGCCGGCCGGGCCGCAATCACGATCCGCACGAGGTGACCGTGCAACTCGACGGCGTGGGGCGCGAAGTGGACGAGGGCCAGGGCAGGCACGCCGGCCGGGCCGCGGACGCGGCGGGCGCCGGCCAGGACTCCGACGGCCCCGTCTTCGTGGACGAGTCGGGCCGCCGCAGGAACCTCTACCGGCGGCTGGGCATCGCCGTCGGCACCGCGTGCGCGGCGTACGCCGTGGTCATCGTCGGCACCCTGGTGTCGGGCAACTCGGACGCGCCCTGGCTGCCGGTGCCGATGCAGAAGGACGACAAGCCGGCGGGCAAGGTGGACACACCCCCGCTGCCGGCCGAGTCGGACGACCGGTCCGACGAGGCCGAGGGCTTCGTACCGGACGCGGGTCCGGGCGGCGGCCGTACGGGAGCGACGTCCTCGCCCGGCGCCAAGTCCCCGGCCGGTGCGTCCGGCAAGGCCAAGCAGCCGGCGACGTCCGGCAGTGCCGAGCCGTCGGCCGGGCCCAGCCCCAAGGCGACACCGAAGCCCCAGCCGAAGCCGAGCGGCGGCGCCAAGGACCCCGAGCCGTCCGCCCCCGCGCCCGAGCCGCCGAAGGTCGACCCCAGCCCCGCGGAGCCGCCCCCGGCCTCGCCCACGCCCTCCGAGACCGGCACGCCCGACCCGGGCCCGGGCTCCGGCACGGACACCGTCGCCGACGGTCCGGCGTCCCCGGCGCCCGTCGAGCCCGCCCCGTCGGCACCGCAGGACTCGCAGAGCCCGCAGGAGCCGGCGAGTCCGCAGGACCCGCAGAACCCGGAGAGCCCCGCCTGATGACCCGCTCCCAGCGCGGCGGCACGCCTTCGCGTGCCGCCGCCCAAGGCCGTACCCGCGCACCGCGGGCACGAGCACCGCAGGCCCCCGAGAGCGGGGCGGCCGACGCCCCGGCCGGCGACAACCCCGACAGCCCGAGCCCCGGCCCGAGTTCCGGCAGGAGCCCGCGCAAGCGGGGGCGCAAGCGTTCCGGGCGTCGCGTGCCGCTGCGCTATCTGCTGCCCTGTGTCCTGCTCCTCGCCCTGATGGCCATGCTGATGCTGCGCGGGTACGTGCACAGCGAGATCCTCGCGGACCACCGGGTCGGGCCGCCCGTGGCGAACGACCGGGTCCCGAAGGAGATACTCGGGGGCGGGCCCGTGATCGACACCCGTTCGGGCCGCGGGACCAGCCTCGACATCCCGGATCACGAGCTGGTCCTGACCTTCGACGACGGACCCGACCCCACGTGGACCCCCAAGGTCCTCGACATGCTGAGGAAGCACGACGCCAAGGCCGTCTTCTTCATCACCGGCACGATGGCCTCGCGCTACCCCGACCTGGTGCGGCGGATGGTCGACGAGGGCCACGAGATCGGGCTGCACACCTTCAACCACCCCGACCTCTCGCTCCAGAGCAAGGACCGCATCGACTGGGAGCTGTCCCAGAACCAGCTCGCGCTCGCGGGCGCCGCGGGCATCCGCACCTCGCTGTTCCGGCCGCCGTACTCCTCGTTCTCGGACCAGATGGACAACCGGACCTGGCCGGTCACCGAGTACATCGGCAGCCGCGGCTACATCACCGTCGTCAGCGACACCGACAGCCAGGACTGGGCCCGGCCCGGCGTCGACGAGATCATCCGCCGGGCCACGCCCGAGCGCCCCGGTGACGGGCACATCGTGCTGATGCACGACGCCGGCGGCGACCGTTCGCAGACCGTCGCCGCGCTGGACCGCTACATCGGCGGACTCCAGGCCGAGGGCTACACGTTCGACACCCTCACCGGCGCGCTGGACGCCCCCAGCGCGCACACCCCGGTCACCGGCCTCGGCCTGGTGAAGGGCAAGGTCTGGGTGACGCTGGTGCAGGTCTCGGAGCGGACGACCGGCGTCCTCGTGGTCGCCCTCGCGGTCGTCGGCGTCCTGGTCCTCGCCCGCTTCGGCCTGATGCTGATCCTGTCGGTCGCGCACGCCCGCAAGGTCAGGCGCCGCGGCTTCCGCTGGGGTCCGGACGGACCCGTGACCGAGCCGGTGTCGGTGCTCGTCCCGGCGTACAACGAGGCCAAGTGCATCGAGAAGACGGTCCGTTCGCTGGTGGCGAGCGACCACCCCATCGAGGTGCTGGTCATCGACGACGGCTCCAGCGACGGCACGGCCGGCATCGTCGAGGAACTGGGCAAGGACCTGCCGGGCGTCCGTGTCGTGCGGCAGCTCAACGCGGGCAAGCCGGCCGCCCTCAACCGGGGTATCGCCAACGCCCGGCACGAGATCATCGTGATGATGGACGGCGACACGGTCTTCGAGCAGTCCACCGTCCGTGAGCTGGTCCAGCCGTTCGCCGACCCGAGGGTCGGCGCGGTCGCGGGCAACGCCAAGGTCGGCAACCGCGACACCATGATCGGCGCCTGGCAGCACATCGAGTACGTGATGGGCTTCAACCTCGACCGCCGGATGTACGACGTCCTGCGCTGCATGCCGACGATCCCCGGCGCGGTCGGGGCGTTCCGGCGCACGGCCCTCGACCGCGTCGGCGGCATGAGCGAGGACACCCTCGCCGAGGACACCGACATCACCATGGCCATGCACCGCGACGGCTGGCACGTCGTGTACGCCGAGAACGCGCGCGCCTGGACCGAGGCCCCCGAATCCGTCCAGCAGCTGTGGTCGCAGCGCTACCGCTGGTCGTACGGCACGATGCAGGCGATCTGGAAGCACCGCGGCTCCCTCTTCGACCGGGGGCCCTCGGGCCGCTTCGGCCGCGTGGGCCTGCCGTTGGTCTCCCTCTTCATGGTCGTGGCCCCCCTGCTGGCCCCGCTCATCGACGTCTTCCTGCTCTACGGGCTGGTCTTCGGGCCCACGCAGAAGACGATCGGTGCCTGGCTGGGCGTCCTGGCGGTCCAGGTGGTGTGCGCCGCGCTGGCGTTCCGCCTCGACAAGGAGCGCATGACCCATCTGATCTCGCTCCCGCTCCAGCAGATCCTCTACCGCCAGCTCATGTACGTCGTGCTGCTGCAGTCGTGGATCACGGCCCTGACCGGCGGCCGGCTGCGCTGGCAGAAGCTGCGGCGGACCGGGGCCGTGGGGCTGCCGGGCGCGCCGGAACAGGCGGCCGCCGTGCCGCGGCAGCCGTCGGAGGAACGGAGGCCGGTCGGATGAGCACCCTCACCCGGGACTCGGCGCCGCAGACCCCGGCCGCCCCGCCCGCCTCCGGCCGGGACCGTTACTTCGACCTGCTGCGGGCCCTCGCCATCTTCCGCGTGGTCCTCTACCACCTCGCCGGCTGGAGCTGGCTGCCGCTCGTCTTCCCCTCCATGGGCGTGATGTTCGCGCTCGCCGGGAACCTGATGGCGCGCTCGCTGAAGCGCCCCGCCCTGGGGGTCGTCAGGGGCCGGCTCCGCCGACTGCTGCCCCCGGTGTGGCTGTTGGGCGTCGTCGGCGTGACGGGCATGGTGGCCCAGGGCTGGGCGCCCGACCCGTACTGGCATCCCCTGTGGTGGTGGTTCCACCTCGCGTTCTGGATCCTCCCGGTCAGCGAGCCGCCGTACGCCGACGGCCTGCCCGGGGTGCACGGCTTCATCGGCGCCGACTGGGCCGTGGAACTGGCCGGACCCCTCTGGTACGTGCGCACCTACATCTGGTACGTCGTCCTCTCCCCGGTGCTGCTGCGCGCGCTGCGCCGGATGCCGGTGGTGACGGTCCTCGCGCCGCTCGCCCTGGCGGCCCTGCTGGAGCTGGGCTGGCTGGTCGTCCCCGGGGAGCGGCTCGCCTCGGGCTTCACGGACTTCACCACCTTCGGCGCCTGCTGGCTCCTCGGCATGGCCCACCAGGAGGGCATCCTCAGGCGCCTGCCGAGGTACGTGGTGCCGTCCGTGGCCCCGGCACTCGCCCTGGCCGGTCTCTGGTTCGCGTTCGGCGGCGACTACGGCCAGGGCCACGACCTGGACGACATGCCGTTCGCCCAGTCGCTGTGGTCCGTCGCCGCGGTGGCGCTGCTGCTGCACCTGAGCCCGTCGTGGTCGCAGTGGCCGCCGCGGCTGCGCCGCTGGGACGGGGTGATCACCTTCCTCAACTCCCGCGCGGTGACGATCTATCTCTGGCACACCACCTGCATCATGATCGCCTCGACCCAGTGGGACCGGCTGTGGGACGTGGTGTTCCTCGAACAGCACGCCCCCTGGCTGCTGGAGAGCGTCTGGCCCGTGCTGGCGCTGACCTGGCTGCTGGTCGTCGGCTGCGTGGTCGCGTTCGGCTGGGCGGAGGATCTCGCGGCCCGGCGCAGGCCGCGGTTGTGGCCGCGGAGTGGGGATGCCGGGAGGGCCGCGAGCAGGTCCTGACAGGGGCAGCCGGTTACGTGTGCTCAGTCATGTATTGACCCGGTAACCAACCGGGATACGTACTTGCGTGCGACTGAGCGGGTGGTGGATGTTGGGCTCGCTGGAGGCAGGTGTTCCACGCACGTCGTGCCTCGCCGAAGCGACTCAAGGAGTGACACCCGCCGATGACTCAGCCTCCCGGCCCGCCGTACGACGGGTACGGCACGCAGCCGCCCCAGCAGCCGTACCCGGGTCCGTACACGCCCCCGGGCCAGGCCCCCGGCCAGCCGCCGAACCCGTACGCGACGGTTCCGCAGCAGCCGTACGGGGGTGGCGGGCAGCAGCCGTACGGGCCGCCCGGCGCACCGGGGGCACCGAACTACGGTCCGCAGTACGGGGGTTACCCGCCGCCGCCCCCGCCGTCCGGGGGTGGCGGCAAGGTCGCGCTGATCATCGTGGCCGCCGTGGCGGCGCTCGCGGTGATCGGCGGCGGCGTCTTCCTCCTCGCCGGTGACGGGGACGACACCGACACGGCCCGGCCCGGGCGGAGCACGTCGGCGTCGGCGTCCGAGAGCCCGGAGGAGTCGGAGGAGCCCACCGACGAGGCCACGGAGGAGGCCACCGGCACGCCCGACGGCGGTCTGGACGACGGAGGTTCCTCCACCGCGCCGGCCAAGGGCGTCGAGGGCCAGTGGCAGGACGACGAGGCCCGCACCCTGACCATCGGCGCCGAGCAGACGGCCGGCGAGACCAAGGGCCAGCACCCGCTGTCCTACATCGACATGGTCGGCGGCAAGGGCATCATGACCGGCGTCGGCAAGTACCGCGACGACAACAACTTCCGTATCGCCCTCACGCCCATGGCCTCGAAGAACATCAACGACGACGACGTCACCTTCGCCACGGTCCGCCGCTCCGGCGACGACGTGGTCATCACCTGGGAGGCCGGGGGCACGGACACGCTCAGCTATGTGGGCGAGGCGACGGGCTGACCACGGGCAGGACGCGGAGCCCGGCGACGTGGACGCCGTCGGGCACCGCCCCCGCGGATCGCCGGGCGGCGACCCCCGAGGCCGCGCGGGACCGGCGGCAACCCGGGGCCGGGGCGGCGGCGACTGAGGGGAAGGGAGAGGCGGGGGAGCGTCCACACATGAAGAGCGATGCCGAACACATCCACGCGTTCGCGGCCTGGATCGAAGGGGTGATGCGGGCGCACGGATACGACATCGACGGCCCGCGCGGCGGCGGCAGGACCAGGCTCGCCGAGGACGCGGGGGTGCACCGGGCGGCCATCACCCGGCTGCTGCAGCGCCGGAGCATGCCGGACCTGGAGACGATGCGGGGCCTGTCCCGGGCGCTTGGCGTCCCGGTCCGCGACCTCCTGATCCGCTCGGGCAAGCTCACCGAGCAGGACCTGCCCCGGCCGCCGGCGCCGCCCGGAACCACCACGGCCGCCGAAGCCCAGCCGCTCTCCGCCGAGCAGGCGGCGAGGGCGCTCGGTATCCCGGAGCACCTGCGGGCGGCCTTCGTCCGGATCACCGAAGAGCTCAGACACGGCACGGCCCCCGACTCCACTGTCCCGGACGCGGACGCGGACACGGACGCGGATGCGGATGCGGGCACGGACGCGGATGCGGGCACGGACGCGGGCATAGGCACGGCCGCGGACACAGGCACGGACGCGGGCACCGGCCCGGACGGGCCGGGCGGCGGCCCCTGACCTGCTGAGGCGCCCGACCGTCGCCCTTCCCTGTGAGGGCCGTACACGGCTTCTGCCGTGTACGGCCCTTTTTCGCAGCCGGGCCGGAACGTCGTACGGCGTTGCGCACACTGTGCGCAATGCGTACAGTGTTCCTTGTCGCCGCACAGTGTGCGACGGCGGCTCCACCACCCTCGTCCGGCCATCGGCATCACGCCTCCGACACCCGAAGGACCCGCCATGACCCAGCGCCCCGCCCTCGACCTCGCCCACTGGCAGCAGCGCCTCGACACCCTCCGCGCCGCTCACGGAGTACCCGGCGCGACGCTCGCCTTCCTCGCCCACGGCGAGATCCACGAACTGGCGAGCGGTGTGCTCAGCACGGCGACCGGCGTCGAGGCGACGACCGACTCCGTCTTCCAGCTCGGCTCGATCGCGAAGGTCTACACGGCCGCCCTCGTCATGCAGCTGGTGGAGTCCGGCGAACTCGACCTGGACGTCCCGGTGGTGAAGGTGCTGCCGGAGTTCGCGACCGTCGACCCGGCCGCCACCGAGGTCATCACCCCCCGCATGCTGCTCTCCCACACCAGTGGCCTGACGTGCGACTTCCACATCGACACGGGGCGCGGCGACGACGCGATCGCCCGGTACGTCGAGGCCGCGAAGGGCGTGGCGATGGACTGCCCGCCGGGTACGGCGGTGTCGTACAGCGGGATCGGGTACGTCGTGCTCGGCCGGATCGTCGAGGTGCTGACCGGGCTGACCTGGGACCAGGCGCTCAGGGAGCGGGTGTTCGCGCCGCTCGGACTGGCGCACACCATGACCCTGCCGGAGGAGGCGCTGCCGTTCCGCGTCGCCATGGGACACATGGCGGGGGAGGACGGAACACAGACCCCGGCCCCCGCCTGGGACCTGATGCCGCGCGCGGCCGGCCCGGGCGCCAGGGTGCTCGCCACCGCCGGTGACGTGGTCCGGTACGCGAAGGCCCACCTCGACGGCGGCGCCGGCATCCTGCGCCCCGAGACCGTGTCGGCGATGCAGGCACGCGAGACCGACGTGCCCGACAAGTGGACGGTGAGCGCCGACGGCTGGGGGCTCGGCTGGACCCTGTACGACTGGGACGGCGTCCCGGGCCACGGGCACGACGGCGCCGCGACCGGTCAGTACGCCTTCCTCCGCGTCGCGCCGACGAAGGGCGTCGCCGTCGCCCTGCTCACCAACGGCGGCGCCTCCCGCCTCCTCTACGCCGATCTGCTGCGCGAGCTGATGGCGGAGCCGGCCGGCGTCACGATGCCCGCGCCGTTCGCCCCCGCCGCCGAGCCGCCCGCCGTCGACATCACGCCCTGGACCGGTACGTACAAGAGGGAGGGAGTCGTCATCACGATCGGCGAGAGGAACGGCACACCGCACCTCACGTACGCCTTCGTCGACGGGATGGTGGGCTACTCGCCGGACCTGGAGATGGACCTCGTCCCCCTGTCGGAGACGGTGTTCGCCGGTGCGGGCGGCGGCTCCTCGTTCGCGGAGGACTGGATGCCTGTGGTCTTCGCCACGCTGAGCGACGGCACCCGGTGCGCCTACATTGGCATGAGGGCCGCGCCGAAGGTGGCATGACCACCGGGTATGACGCCCCGCTCACCGATTCCTCACCGGCAGGTCCGCGCATCCGTGAGAGCGAAGTTCCCTTCCGGTCACCCGGTGCCACAGAACAGGAAACGCGCTCTCCCTACCTTCGGGACTCATCACCCCTCATCCCCGCATCGCAACACCTGAGCCCGGAGAACGTGGAGGCGTCATGACAGCCCCGAGCACTGCCCCCGCATCGAGCAGGGGAGGCCGCTGGATCCAGCACTGGGATCCCGAGAACGAGGCCTTCTGGAACGAGACCGGCGAGAAGGTCGCCCGTCGCAACCTGATCTTCTCGGTGCTGTCGGAGCACATCGGCTTCTCCGTCTGGACCGTGTGGTCGGTGATGGTGCTGTTCATGGGCCCGGAGTACGGGCTCACCCCGGCCGACAAGTTCTTCATCGTCTCGATGGCCACGCTGGTCGGCGCGATCGTCCGCATCCCGTACACCTTCGCGGTGGCCCTCTTCGGCGGCCGCAACTGGACGGTCGTCTCCGCGAGCCTGCTGCTCATCCCGACGGTGGCGGCCTTCCTCGTGATGGAGCCGGGGACCTCGTTCAACACGTTCCTGCTCTGCGCGATGCTGGCCGGTATCGGCGGCGGCAACTTCGCCTCCTCCATGACCAACATCAACGCCTTCTTCCCGCTGCGGAAGAAGGGCTGGGCACTCGGCCTCAACGCGGGCGGCGGCAACATCGGCGTCCCGGTCGTGCAGCTCATCGGTCTCGCCGTCATCGGCGCCTCCGGCGGTCCCCGCGTCCTCCTGGGGATCTACATCCCGCTCATCGTGATCGCCGCCGCCCTGGCCTGGATCAAGATGGACAACATCGCGTCGCTGAAGAACGACACCGGCGCGGCCAAGGACGCCGTCAAGGACGCCCACACCTGGATCATGTCCTTCCTCTACATCGGCACCTTCGGCTCCTTCATCGGCTACAGCTTCGCCTTCGGCCTGGTCCTGCAGACCCAGTTCGGCCGTACGCCCCTGGAGTCCGCGTACGTCACCTTCATCGGCCCCCTGCTCGGCTCGCTGATCCGCCCCGTCGGCGGCGCGCTCGCCGACAAGTACGGCGGCGCCAAGATCACCCTGTGGAACTACGTCGCCATGGCCGGCGCCACCGGGATCATCGTCATCGCCTCCATGCAGAAGTCGCTCCCGCTGTTCACCGGCGCCTTCATCGTGCTCTTCGTCCTCAGCGGCCTCGGCAACGGCTCCACCTTCAAGATGATCCCGGGCATCTTCCAGGCCAAGGCCCTCGCCAAGGGGCTGGACGGCGAGGAGGCCGCGGCCTACGGACGCCGCCTCTCCGGTGCCTCCATGGGCATCATCGGCGCGGTGGGCGCGCTCGGCGGCCTCGGCATCAACCTGGCCTTCCGCCAGTCCTTCCTCACCGTCGGCTCCGGCACCGGAGCCTTCGTCTCCTTCCTCGCCTTCTACGGCCTCTGCTTCGCGGTGACCTGGGCCGTATACCTTCGCCGCCCGGCCTCGAACGTCTCTGCGGCGACGACCGCCACGGAAGCGAAGCCGCAGCTCAGCTATGCCGAGGTGTGACATCACCCATGGCCTGACACGTGTGACGTAACACCAGCGACATCAACCCGAACCGAGCCTGTCACGCACCGTTGACAGGCTCGTTCGGCATGCGGGTGCGTCGATCGGCGCACCCGCACGCAACAGAGCTTCGACTGAGTGCAACGACTCGACTGCGGGACGAGAGCCATGTTTGACGAACAGCAGCGACCCGAGCGATCAGATCGAGCCGATCGACCAGACAGGACGGTTCTGATGGATCGGATGGATCGGACAGCGCCGACGGACCACGGGCCGCTCGCGGGCTTCACCGTGGGCGTCACGGCCGCCCGCCGGGCCGACGAGCTGGGAGCACTGCTCCAGCGCCGCGGAGCCGCGGTCCTGCACGCCCCCGCCCTGCGCATCGTGCCGCTCGCCGACGACAGCGAACTGCTCGCCGCGACCAAGGACCTGCTCGACCAGGCCCCCGACATCGTGGTGGCGACCACGGCGATCGGCTTCCGCGGCTGGATCGAGGCGGCGGACGGCTGGGGCCTCGGGGAGGCGCTCCTCGACCGGCTGCGGGGCGTCGAACTCCTCGCGCGCGGACCGAAGGTGAAGGGTGCCATCCGCGCCGCCGGACTCACCGAGGAGTGGTCCCCCTCCTCCGAATCCATGGCCGAGGTGCTCGACCGGCTGCTGGAGCAGGGCGTCGAGGGCCGTCGTCTCGCCATCCAGCTCCACGGCGAACCCCTCCCCGGCTTCGTGGAGTCCCTGCGGGCCGCCGGAGCGGAGGTCGTGGGTGTCCCCGTGTACCGCTGGATGCCCCCCGAGGACATCACCCCCATGGACCGCCTCCTCGACGCGGCGATCGGCCGCGGCCTCGACGCCCTCACCTTCACCAGCGCCCCGGCGGCGGCCTCCCTGCTCTCCCGCGCCGAGGACCGGGGCCTGCTCCCGGAGCTGCTCAACGCCCTCGGCCACGACGTCCTCCCCGCCTGCGTGGGCCCGGTGACGGCACTGCCCCTCCAGGCCCACGGCGTGGACACGGTCCAGCCCGAGCGGTTCCGCCTCGGCCCCCTGGTCCAGCTCCTGTGCCAGGAACTCCCCGGCCGCGCCCGCACGTTGCCCATCGCCGGCCACCGGGTGGAGATCCGGGGCCACGCGGTCCTCGTCGACGGCGACCTCCGCCCCGTCCCTCCGGCGGGCATGTCCCTGCTGCGCGCGCTCTGCCGCCGTCCGGGCTGGGTCGTCCCCCGCTCGGACCTCCTCAAGGCCCTCCCCGGCGCCGGCCGCGACGAACACGCCGTGGAAACGGCCATGGCCCGCCTCCGCACATCCCTGGGCACCCCCAAACTCATCCAGACAGTGGTCAAACGCGGCTACCGCCTGGCCCTGGACCCAACGGCGGACACGAAGTACGACACGTAAAGGACCAGGGGCGCAGCCCCTGCCTTTTCAGGGGCGCGGGGAACGGCGCGACCAGCCCCCACCGGACCCGCAGGTCGGGGGGGGCCGTAGGGGCGCAGCCCCTGGTCTTTCAGGGGCGCGGGGAACGGCGCGACCAGCCCCCACCGGACCCGCAGGTCGGGGGGCCGTAGGGGCGCAGCCCCTGGTCTTTCAGGGGCGCGAGGAACTGCGCGAGAAGCCCCACCGGACCCGCGGGTTGGGGGTCGAAGGGGCGCAGCCCCTGGGAAGGGACGGGCAAGGGCGGCGGGGGCGAACCGAACCGGCCGCACACCGAAGGGTTCCCGCCCGGCGTGCGCCCAGGCACTGTAAGGGGTACGTACCTCCCGAGCGCAGCGCGCAGCGCATCGCACCCCTGCCGGCCGGCAACCCCACGGCGGTGACAAGCCCATGGCACCAGACCCCCGCTTCGACTGCGGCCACCTCTGCCTGGACCTCCTCGCCACCACCCACCCCGAGGAACAACTCGACACCCCGGACGCCCTGCGCACCTGGATCACCGCCGCCCGCCTGGTCCCCGAGGGCACCCACCTCGCCCCCGTCACCCCGCACTGGCTGGTCGACTTCCGGGAACTACGCGGACACGTCGGGCAGTTGGTCCACGCCGGCCCGGACCGGGACCCCGCCGACCTCTCCCTGGCCCGGGTCAACGACCTGGCGTGCGCCCCCACTCCGGCCCCCCGGGCCGTCCGCACGGACGACGGCACCCTCACCCGCACCCTGCACCACACACCCGACCGCGCGTCCCTGCTCGCCCTGATCGCCCGCGACACCGTGGAGCTGCTCACCGACCCGGCGGCCCGCGCCGCCCTGCGCCGCTGTGCGGGCGACAACTGCCCCATCGTGTACGTCGACACCTCCCGAGGCCGTCGCCGCCGTTGGTGCTCCAGCGAGATCTGCGGCAATCGCGAGCGCGTGGCCCGGCACCGCCGCCGAGCCGCCGCCCTGGCCCGCGTGTAGCCGGGACGCGGAAGCCCACCCCCGTTACCCACCCCGACAGTTGGGCAAACCCCTGCTGGCCGTAAAGAAGCAGCAGTGCTGTTTTTCACATCGCGACGCGGGAGTCTTCACAATTCCCGTCCATGCGTGCCGGTTTAAGCAGGGATATGGGACCACTTGTCCCCCAGCTGCCCCACCCGCACCGCGTTTAATCGAGAAAGTTGTGGCTCAACTCTGAACACACAACTGGTTACCTACGTATCCCGATGTGAGCGACCGACTGGGGGAACCCCCGGACACCGGAGGTAGCCGTGCGCAAGGATTCCGCTGTGGCCGATGAACGCCCGCACAGGGCACGACATCGCGCATCGCAGCCCTCAGAGCCTGATGAGGAGCTGATGCGCGCGCTGTACCGCGAGCACGCTGGACCCTTGCTCGCGTACGTGCTGCGTCTGGTCGCGGGCGACCGCCAGCGTGCCGAGGACGTTGTGCAGGAAACTCTCATCCGGGCCTGGAAGAACGCCGGTCAGCTCAATCGAGCGACCGGATCGGTACGCCCCTGGCTGGTGACGGTCGCACGTCGCATCGTCATCGACGGCCACCGCAGCCGGCAGGCCCGGCCGCAGGAGGTCGACCCGTCGCCGCTGGAGGTCATCCCCGCGGAGGACGAGATCGACAAGGCGTTGTGGCTGATGACACTGTCGGACGCGCTGGACGACCTGACCCCTGCTCACAGGGAAGTCCTGGTCGAGACCTATTTCAAAGGGCGTACGGTCAATGAGGCGGCCGAGACGCTTGGCATCCCCAGTGGCACCGTCCGCTCCCGGGTGTTCTACGCCCTGCGGTCGATGAAGCTGGCTCTAGAGGAGCGCGGGGTGACGGCATGAGCAACATCTACGGGGGGTATGGACCGGGAATGCCCGGATCTGTGCAAGGAGCCCAGGGGTCCGGCGACAACATCCACGAGACCGTCGGCGCGTACGCCCTCGGGATACTGGACGACGCCGAGGCCACACAGTTCGAAATCCACCTCGCCACGTGCGAGTGGTGCGGCCAGCAGCTCGACGAGCTGGCCGGTATGGAACCGATGCTGGCCGCGCTCGCGGACCTCCCCGCCGCTCAGGGGACACCCGCGATCGGTGAGTCCCTGTCCGCGAAACCGACCACCGGACTCGCGGACCGCCTGGTCGGCGAGGTCGTCCAGCACCGCGCGAAGAAGAGCCGGCGCAACTTCTTCATGCTCGCGGCGGGCGTCGCCCTGATCGTCGGCGGCCCCACGGCCGTGTTCGCGACGACGGGCGGCGGGGACTCGGAGACGCCTCCGGTCGCCAGCCAGCCCGCCCACGACGCCTTCGTCAAGATGGCCGACAAGGACAAGGTCTCCGGCACCGACGCGGCCACCCAGGTCAGCGCCACGGTCGCCATGGAGTCCAAGGCATGGGGCACGCACGCGGTCCTGGAGCTGAAGAACGTCAAGGGTCCGGAGAAGTGCTCGCTCATCGCCGTCGGCAAGAACGGCGAGCGCGAGACGGTCACCTCCTGGTCCGTCCCGAAGTGGGGCTACGGCATCAAGAACGCCACGACCGAGCAGGCGAAGAACCCGCTCTACGTCCACGGCGGCGCCGCCTTCACACCGGACCAGATCGACCACTTCGAGGTTCTGACCTTCAGCGGGAAGAAGCTCGTCTCGGTCAAGGCATGACACGTCGGAACACGTGGTGAGAGGACCCCGGTCGGGCACATAGCCTGACGGGGTCCTTTTCGCGTACGGTAGACGGCTGCCCAGCACGTCAGAAGGGGGCCCGGGTGGCCGCTCAGGTTCAGCAGGAAACGCTCGACTCCGCTCACGACTCGGTGCGTGAGAAGGAGATCGGCGTCGAACAGGAACATCTGGACCGGGTGTACCGGCGCCTCGAGGAGAAGATCCACGAGGCCGAGTTCCTGATGAACGACGCGGCCCAGCGCGGCCAGGTCGGCACCCCCGGCGCACTCGCCGAGCGGGACGCCCAGGTCTTCCGCGCCGGCATCCATCTGAACCGGCTGAACAACGAGTTCGAGGACTTCCTGTTCGGCCGTATCGACCTGCTGCTCGGCAAGGACGGCAAGAAGGGCCCCGACGGCGCGTACACCGCCGTCGAGCCGGCCGAGGGCGCCGTCCGCCCCGACAACACCGCCGACATCGCCGAGACCCTCCACATCGGCCGTATCGGCGTCCTGGACTCGGAGTACGCGCCGCTGGTCATCGACTGGCGCGCCCCGGCCGCCGCCCCCTTCTACCGCTCGACCCCGGTCGACCCCGGCCGGGTCGTCCGCCGCCGGGTCATCCGCTCCAAGGGCCGCAAGGTGCTCGGCGTCGAGGACGACCTGATGCGCCCCGAGCTGAAGGCATCCCTCGACGGCGGTGAACTGGCCGTCATCGGCGACGGCGCGCTGATGGCCGCCCTCGGGCAGGCCCGCAGCCACACCATGCGCGACATCGTCGCCTCCATCCAGGCCGAACAGGACCTGGTGATCCGCGCCCCCGCCGCCTCCGTGACCTACGTCGAGGGCGGCCCCGGCACCGGCAAGACCGCCGTCGCCCTGCACCGCGCGGCGTACCTCCTCTACCAGGACCGGCGCCGGTACGCGGGCGGCATCCTGATCGTCTCCCCGACCCCGCTGCTGGTCGCCTACACCGAGGGCGTGCTGCCGTCCCTCGGCGAGGAGGGGCAGGTCGCCATCCGGGCGATCGGCTCCCTGGTCGACGGTGCGGAGGCCACGCTGTACGACTCCCCGGCCGTGGCCCGGGCCAAGGGCTCGTACCGCATGCTCAAGGTGCTGCGGAAGGCCGCCCGGGGCGCCCTGGAGTCGGGCGACGCGCCCACCCGCCTCCGGGTCGTCGCCTTCGGCCGGCGCGTCGAGCTGGAGGCCCCCGACCTGGACCGCATCCGCCACAACGCGCTCGGCGGCACGGCCCCCGTCAACCTGCTGCGCCCCCGCGCCCGCAAGCTCCTCCTCGACGCCCTGTGGTCCCGGTCGGGCGCCGCGGGCCGGCACAGCGACCCGGAGCTGGCCGCCGAGCTGCGCTCCTCCTTCGACGAGGACATCACGAGCGAGGACGACTTCATCGCCTTCCTCGACGCCTGGTGGCCCGAACTGACCCCGCGCGGTGTGCTGGAGGCCATGTCCGACGAGCGCCGCCTCGGCCGCTGGGCCCGGCGCATCCTCAACCCCGGCGAGGTCCGCCGGGTCGCCCGCTCCCTGAAGCGCGAGGGCCTGTCGGTCCACGACGTCGCCGTGCTGGACGAACTCCAGGCCGTGCTCGGCGCGCCGGCCCGCCCGCGGAAGAAGCGCGACCACGACCCCCTGGACCAGCTCACGGGGCTGGAGGAGCTGATGCCGGTCCGCGAGGAGACCCAGCGGGAGCGGGCCGAGCGGCTGGCGCAGGAGCGCACCGAGTACGCGCACGTCATCGTCGACGAGGCCCAGGACCTCACCCCGATGCAGTGGCGGATGGTCGGCCGCCGGGGCCGTCACGCCACCTGGACGGTCGTCGGGGACCCGGCCCAGTCCTCCTGGTCCGACCCGGACGAGGCGGCCGAGGCCCGCGACGAGGCGCTGGGCAGCCGCCCGCGCCGCCGCTTCACCCTCACCGTCAACTACCGCAACCCGGCCGAGATCGCCGAACTGGCGGCCAAGGTCCTGGCACTGGCCATGCCGGGCTCCGAGTCCCCCTCGGCGGTCCGCTCCACCGGCGTCGAGCCGCGCTTCGTCACCGCCGTCCGGGAGCCCCTGGCCCGCACGGTCCGCGCGGAGGCGGCGCGTCTGCTGGACCTCGTCGACGGCACGGTCGGCGTCGTCGTCGCCATGAACCGCCGGGACGAGGCCGCCCGCTGGCTGGCCGGCCTCGGCGACCGCGTCGTCGCGCTCGGCAGCCTGGAGGCGAAGGGGCTGGAGTACGACGCCACGGTGGTCGTCTCCCCGGCGGAGATCGCGGACGAGTCCCCGGCCGGACTGCGTGTGCTGTACGTCGCACTCACCCGTGCGACGCAGCAGCTGACGGTCGTGTCGGCGGAGCGGGACGACCCCGACGCGAAGGGGGTCCCGGACCTGTTGCGCGACTGAGCGGGTGGTCGGTCGGCCGCGGGCGCGGGGCTGTGCCGACATGCGGCTCCGCCACGCGGGCGCGGCCGGCCACGAACCACCCGCACCCGCCGACGCATCGCCAACTCCCCGAACTCCGAGGCGCCTGTTAGCCTTGTGGATGGCACCGGCTCGATCCAAGCCCCCGGGCCCAACCTTCGTCGCTACGAGCGACCACTTGCCGCGAGGCGAGCATGGCGGGTCGGTGCCACTGAACGTACGAAGAGGTCCACGTCGAATGTGACGTGGACCTCTTCTCGTTGTGAACAAAACGTTCTCAACCCCGGACGGCTAACGCCTACCCGGCGGTAGGTGCGACGATCGGACGGCAAAACGCAGCAAACGCAGTAGCAGAAGTACGCGCGAAAGCAGAGGAAGTCGGCCATGGCAACGGCGCCCAGCGTCTCCTACTCGATGACGGTCCGGCTGGAGGTGCCCGCGAGCGGAACCGCGGTCTCCCAGCTCACCGGAGCCGTCGAGTCCCACGGAGGCTCGGTGACGGGCCTCGACGTGACCGCATCCGGCCACGAGAAGCTCCGTATCGACGTCACCATCGCCGCGACCTCCACCGCGCACGCCGACGAGATCGTCGAGCAGTTGCGCGACATCGAGGGCGTGACGCTCGGCAAGGTCTCCGACCGTACGTTCCTGATGCACCTCGGCGGCAAGATCGAGATGGCGTCGAAGCACCCCATCCGCAACCGTGACGACCTCTCGATGATCTACACCCCCGGCGTGGCCCGCGTCTGCATGGCGATCGCCGAGAACCCCGAGGACGCCCGCCGCCTCACCATCAAGCGCAACTCCGTTGCGGTCGTGACGGACGGCTCCGCCGTGCTCGGCCTCGGCAACATCGGCCCCAAGGCCGCGCTGCCCGTCATGGAGGGCAAGGCGGCCCTCTTCAAGCGGTTCGCCGGCATCGACGCCTGGCCGCTGTGCCTGGACACCCAGGACACCGACGCGATCGTCGAGATCGTCAAGGCCATCGCCCCCGGCTTCGCGGGCATCAACCTGGAGGACATCTCCGCGCCCCGCTGCTTCGAGATCGAGGCCCGGCTGCGCGAGGCCCTCGACATCCCCGTCTTCCACGACGACCAGCACGGCACGGCGATCGTCGTCCTCGCCGCCCTCACCAACGCGCTGCGCGTCGCGGGCAAGGCGATCGGGGACATCCGCGTCGTCATGTCCGGCGCCGGCGCGGCCGGCACGGCCATCCTCAAGCTGCTCATCGCCGCCGGTGTGAAGAACGCCGTCGTGGCCGACATCCACGGTGTCGTGCACTGCGACCGCACCGACCTGGTCGACGCCGCCGCCGACTCACCGCTGCGCTGGATCGCGGACAACACCAACCCCGAGGGCCTCACGGGCACGCTCAAGGAGGCCGTGCGCGACGCCGACGTCTTCATCGGCGTCTCCGCCCCGAACGTCCTCGACGGCGACGACGTGGCCGCCATGGCCGACAACGCGATCGTGTTCGCGCTCGCGAACCCCGACCCCGAGGTCGACCCCGCCGTCGCCCGCCAGACGGCGGCCGTCGTGGCCACCGGCCGCTCGGACTTCCCGAACCAGATCAACAACGTGCTGGTCTTCCCGGGTGTCTTCCGCGGTCTGCTCGACGCCCAGTCCCGCACCGTCAACACCGAGATGATGCTCGCCGCGGCGACCGCGCTCGCGAACGTCGTCACCGAGGACGAGCTGAACCCGAACTACATCATCCCGAGCGTCTTCAACGACAAGGTCGCCGGCGCGGTCGCCGGGGCGGTCCGCGAGGCCGCGAAGGCGGCGGCGTCGGCCTGAGCCCGGCGCTGTGACGGTTGCCACGCCCCGCGTCATCGGCGCGTCGCGGGGCCGCGGGGCTTGCGCCGCCCTTTAGTGTGGCGGCCAAGCTCAGGCCTGCCACGACTCCCAAGGGTGTTCATATGACTCCCAGGGGTGTTCGTGTGACTCCCAGGGGTGCTGGATTGGCTTTCCCGCCGCAGGTGAGTGCAGGATGCGTTTCTGGGCGCGAGGGTCTGACGACGGACCCGGGTCCGCCTCAACGGCAAGAAGAACACGGGAGTAACAACATGAACCGCAGTGAGCTGGTGGCCGCCCTGGCCGACCGCGCCGAGGTGACCCGCAAGGACGCCGACGCCGTGCTGGCCGCGTTCGCCGAGGTCGTCGGCGACATCGTCGCCAAGGGCGACGAGAAGGTCACCATCCCCGGCTTCCTGACTTTCGAGCGCACCCACCGTGCCGCTCGTACCGCTCGTAACCCGCAGACCGGCGACCCGATCCAGATCCCGGCCGGCTACAGCGTGAAGGTCTCCGCGGGCAGCAAGCTCAAGGAAGCGGCCAAGGGCAAGTAGCCTCGCCCTCCGTCCTTCCGGGGATGGTGTGGCGCGCGTGGAACGCCGGATGGGGGCGGCACCTGGTCTTCCAGGTGCCGCCCCCATCGTGCGTGTGCGGCCGCGGGTCCGGCGTGGCCGGCCGCGCCCCGCGGCGGAGCCGCAGATGTCACAGCCCCGCGCCCCTGGAGAAGCGGGGCTGCGCCCCTGCTTCTCCAGGGCGGGGTTCTAGCCCAGCGCCTTGCCCGGCAGCTCGACCTTGGCGCCCAGCTCCATGAGCTTCTCCATGAAGTTCTCGTAGCCACGGTTGATCAGCTCGATGCCGTGGACCCGGGACGTGCCCTGGGCCGCCAGCGCCGCGATGAGGTACGAGAAGCCGCCGCGGAGGTCGGGGATGACCAGGTCGGCGCCCTGCAGCCGGGTGGGGCCGGAGACGACCGCCGAGTGCAGGAAGTTGCGCTGGCCGAAGCGGCAGTTCGAGCCGCCGAGGCACTCGCGGTACAGCTGGATGTGCGCGCCCATCTGGTTCAGCGCGGAGGTGAAGCCGAGGCGGGACTCGTAGACCGTCTCGTGGACGATCGACAGACCCGTGGCCTGCGTCAGGGCCACGACCAGGGGCTGCTGCCAGTCGGTCTGGAAGCCGGGGTGGACGTCCGTCTCCAGCGCGATCGACTTCAGCTGGCCGCCCGGGTGCCAGAAGCGGATGCCCTCGTCGTCGATCTCGAAGGCGCCGCCCACCTTGCGGTAGGTGTTCAGGAACGTCATCATCGAGCGCTGCTGGGCGCCCCGGATGTAGATGTCGCCCTCGGTCGCCAGCGCGGCGGACGCCCAGGAGGCGGCCTCCAGGCGGTCCGGGAGCGCCTTGTGGTTGTAGCCGCCGAGCGAGTCCACACCGGTGATGCGGATCGTGCGGTCGGTGTCCATCGCGATGATGGCGCCCATCTTCTGCAGGACGCAGATCAGGTCCTCGATCTCTGGCTCGATGGCCGCGTTCGCGAGTTCCGTCACGCCCTCCGCGAGGACGGCCGTGAGCAGCACCTGCTCGGTCGCGCCCACCGACGGGTACGGCAGCTGGATCTTCGTACCGCGCAGCCGCCGCGGCGCCTCCAGGTACTGTCCGTCCTCGCGCTTCTCGATCTTCGCGCCGAACTGCCGCAGCACCTCGAAGTGGAAGTCGATCGGCCGGCCGCCGATGTCGCAGCCGCCGAGACCGGGGATGAAGGCGTGGCCGAGCCGGTGCAGCAGCGGGCCGCAGAACAGGATCGGGATGCGCGACGAGCCCGCGTGGGCGTCGATGTCGGCGACGTTCGCGCTCTCCACGTTCGTCGGGTCCATCACCAGCTCGCCCGGCTCGTCACCCGGGCGGACCGTTACGCCATGCAGCTGCAGCAGCCCGCGCACGACCCGGACGTCGCGGATGTCGGGCACGTTGCGCAGCCGGCTCGGACCGCTGCCGAGCAGCGCGGCGACCATGGCCTTGGGTACGAGGTTCTTCGCACCGCGGACACGGATCTCGCCACTGAGCGGGGTGCCGCCGTGTACAAGCAGTACGTCGTCAGAGCCGTTGACGGTCATGGATCTCGCGTTCCGTGGAGTTCGGGCAGAGGCTTTCCGGCGTGGACGGACGGCCGGTGGACCCGTGGTGCGGGACCGGCGCGGCGTGGGCCGGAGAGCTAGCGTAATCGCCGCCCACCCCCCTTCCGTAAGCCCCGGGACTTCTCAGCCACGTCATGGATTCGCCACAACACGAACCGTCCACGACCGGCCACACGGGGTGACCGCCGGGGGCGTGCGCCCCCTGTGCCTCCCCCCGCCGTGAGCTGCGCGCACACCGCTGAGGGCATTGGCTCCCCGCGCGGGGGCAGGATGCGGGATCATGTCTGGCATGACCGAGGTGTCCTCGCTCACAGGGCGGCTGCTCGTGGCCACGCCCGCCCTGGCGGACCCGAACTTCGACCGCGCTGTCGTGCTGCTCCTCGACCACGACGAGAAGGGCTCGCTCGGCGTGGTCCTCAACCGTCCCACCCCGGTCGGCGTCGCCGACATCCTGGAGGACTGGGCGGAACTCGCCGGCGAACCGGGGGTCGTCTTCCAGGGCGGCCCGGTGCAGCTGGACTCGGCGCTGGGGGTCGCGGTGATCCCCGGCGGCGGTTCGGCGGACCGGGCACCGCTGGGCTGGCGGCGGGTGCACGGCGCGATCGGCCTCGTCGACCTGGAGGCCCCGCCGGAGCTGCTCGCCTCCGCGCTCGGCTCGCTGCGCATCTTCGCCGGGTACGCCGGCTGGGGGCCCGGCCAGCTGGAGGACGAGCTGGCGGAGGGGGCCTGGTACGTCGTCGAGTCCGAACCCGGCGACGTCTCCTCGCCCTGTCCGGAAAGGCTCTGGCGGGAGGTCCTGCGCCGCCAGCGCAGCGAACTCGCGATGGTGGCCACCTACCCGGACGACCCTTCGCTCAACTGATGCCCGTGCCCTTCAGTACCCTTGCGTCATGAGCACTCTTGAGCCCGAGCGCGGTACTGGTACGGGGACCCTCGTCGAGCCGACGCCGCAGACGTCGCACGGCGACGGTGACCACGAGCGCTTCGCCCACTACGTCCAGAAGGACAAGATCATGGCGAGCGCCCTCGACGGCACGCCCGTCGTGGCGTTGTGCGGCAAGGTGTGGGTCCCGGGCCGTGACCCGAAGAAGTACCCGGTGTGCCCCATGTGCAAGGAGATCTTCGAGTCCCTCGGCGCGGGCGGCGACGACCAGGGCGACGGCAAGAAGTAACCCGCACGACCGGCTCGGAGGCACCCGTACGGACGGCAGGGGCCGCGCCCCGTGCCGTCCGGGTGCCTCCGGCCTTCGTGGTGCCCCGGGTCCGCCGCTCCCGCGGAGCGTCGCTTTCGGATCACAAGGTGGTACAGACCTCTTGTGGTCATGTTCATGTACTCCATAGCCTCCGGTGTGTTGTGTAGAGCAGAACGCCCGTTGCAGAGAATGCAACACTCCGCTCCCCCCTCCGGAGGAACAGCTTCATGAGGCTCGCCACCCGACTCGTCGTGCCCGTCGCGGCCCTGGCCCTCGCCGGACTGACCGCCTGCGCCCCCCAGACCTCCGACAACTCCTCGTCGGGAGAGGACGAGAAGACCGGCACCCTGCGGGTCTGGCTCTTCCAGGAGGTGAACAACGAGCCGAAGCAGCAGGTCGTCGACAAGGTGGTCACCGCCTTCGAGAAGGCGCACGACGGCGCGAAGGTGAAGGTCGAGTACATCCCCGTCGAGACCCGCGCCCAGCGCATCAAGGCCGCCTTCAACGACCCCAGGAGCGCTCCGGACCTCATCGAGTACGGCAACACCGACACGGCCGGCTATGTGAAGGACGGCGGACTCGCCGACATCACCCGGGAGTTCAACGACTGGTCCGACGCCAAGGCCACCGACCCGACCGCCAGAACCTCCGTGACGGTCGACGGCAAGGTCTACGGGGCACCCTTCTTCGTGGGTGTGCGCGCGCTCTACTACCGCACCGACGTCTTCGAGCGCCTGAACCTGGAGGCACCGAAGTCCCTGGCCGAACTGGCCACCACCGCCAAGCGCATCCGCGCCGCCGAGCCCGGCCTGTACGGGATCGTCGTCGGCGGTGCCTACACCTACGGCGCGATGCCCTTCGTCTGGGCCCACGGCGGCGAGATGGCCGAGGGCAAGGGCGGCTCGTACGCCTCCACGATCGACACCCCGGCCGCCCGCAAGGGCATCGAGGCATACACCTCGCTCTTCGGTGACGACAACTGCCCGGCCGCCAAGTGCGCGGGCATGGGCGGCAACGACACGGTCACCGCGTTCGCGGCCGGCAAGGCGGGCATGGCGATCGGCGGCGACTTCAGCCACGCCGCCATAGAGGCCGGCAAGGTCAAGGGCAAGTACGCGGTCGTACCCCTTCCGGGGGTGAAGCCCGGCTCGGTGGCCCCGGCGTTCGCGGGCGGCAACAACGTCGGCGTCCTGAAGAGCACCACGCACCGCACCCTCGCCGTCGACCTGATGAAGCGGCTGGCGTCCAAGAAGACCCAGGGCGCACTCTTCGACGCGATGGGCTTCCTGCCGACGTACACCGACGCACGGGCCGCGGCGGCCGAGAAGGAGCCGTTCATCGAGCCCTTCGTCAAGACGCTCTCCTCCGGTACGAAGTTCGTGCCCGCCTCCCCGGCCTGGGCGCAGATCGACGCCTCGCTGGTGCTGCCGACGATGTTCCAATACGTCGTCAGCGGCAAGAAGGACGTGGCCGAGGCGTCGACGGACGCGGCGAAGCAGATGAACGACGTGTTCGGCACGGTCGGCTGACCCGATGGCGGTGCACGACACGGTCGACAAGACCGCCGGACGGGTCGCGCTCACCCGAGCCGCGGCCCGTCCGCCCCGCCGGCGTGAAGTGACCCCCTGGCTCTACCTCGCCCCCGCGCTCGTCGTCCTCGGCGCCCTCCTCCTCTACCCCGTCTACCAGCTCGGCCTCATCTCGCTGTTCGAGTACACCCAGGCCCAGGTCAGCGGCGGTGAACCGGCGTCCTTCCGGGGACTGGGGAACTACGAACGCCTGTTCGTGGACGCCGAGTTCTGGCGGGTGCTCCTGTCCACGGTCGTCTTCGCGGCGGCCTGTGTGGTGTCCACGCTCGCCGTGGGGTGCGCGCTCGCCGTCCTGCTGACACGAGTACGGGCCGTGCCGCGCCTGGCGCTGATGCTGGCGGCGCTCGGGGCGTGGGCGACGCCCGCGGTCACCGGCTCCACGGTGTGGCTGCTGCTGTTCGACCCGGACTTCGGCCCGGTCAACCGGGTCCTGGGGCTCGGCGACCACTCCTGGACCTACGGGCGGTACAGCGCCTTCCTCCTCGTCCTGCTCGAAGTGGTGTGGTGTTCCTTCCCGTTCGTGATGGTGACCGTCTACGCCGGCATCCGCTCCGTACCGTCCGAGGTGCTGGAGGCCGCGGCCCTGGACGGCGCCTCGCCATGGCGGATCTGGCGGTCGGTCCTCGCGCCGATGCTCCGGCCGATCCTCGTCGTCGTCACCCTTCAGTCGATCATCTGGGACTTCAAGGTCTTCACCCAGATCTATGTGATGACGGGCGGCGGCGGTATCGCGGGCCAGAACCTCGTCCTGAACGTGTACGCCTACCAGAAGGCTTTCGCGTCCTCCCAGTACGGCCTCGGTTCGGCCATCGGGGTGGTGATGCTGGTGATTCTGCTGGCGGTCACCCTGGTCTATTTGCGACTGCTGCGCCGACAGGGGGAGGAGCTGTGAATTCGAGGGGATTCCCGCGACGGCCCCGGCGGTTCGCCGCCGATGCGTCGGCCCTGGTCATCGCGGCCGTGGTGGCGTTTCCGCTGTACTGGATGGTGCTGAGCGCGGTCAGGCCGACGGGGGAGATCGAGTCGGCCGAACCCCGGCCCTGGACCCTCGCGCCGACCCTCGATTCCTTCCGCCGCGTCTTCGGGCAGCAGGAATTCGGCCGTTACTTCGCCAACAGCCTTGTCGTCGCCTGCACGGTGGTGGTCGTCTCCGCGCTGATCGCGTTTCTCGCGGCGACGGCGGTCACCCGATTCCGTTTCCGGTTCCGGACCACTCTGCTCATCATGTTCCTCGTGGCCCAGATGGTGCCCGTGGAGGCCCTCACCATCCCGCTCTTCTTCCAGCTGCGCGACCTCGGCCAACTCAACACCCTGGGCGCGCTGATCCTGCCCCACATCGCGTTCTCGCTGCCGTTCGCGATCTGGATGCTGCGCGGCTTCGTGCAGGCCGTCCCCGAGTCGCTGGAGGAGGCCGCCCAGCTCGACGGGGCGAGCCGGTCCCGGTTCCTCTGGCAGATCCTCTTCCCGCTCGTCCTCCCGGGGCTGGTGGCCACCAGCGTCTTCTCCTTCATCTCGGCCTGGAACGACTTCCTGTTCGCCAAGTCGTTCATCATCAGCGACACGTCGCGGTCGACGCTGCCGATGGCCCTGCTGGTGTTCTACAAGCCCGAGGACCCGGACTGGGGAGGGGTGATGGCCGCCTCCACGGTGATGACGCTCCCGGTGCTGGTCTTCTTCGTACTCGTACAGCGGCGGCTGGTCTCCGGACTGGGCGGCGCGGTCAAGGACTGACGTGAAACGGACGGACCCGATGACCACCGACCGGACCGGAACCGACCTGATCCCGGCGCCGCTGGCCGTCGAGGGCCCCCTGCGCCGCGGTGTACCGCTCGACGGGAACACCACCCTGTGGGCGGCGCCGGGCACCGAGGACACCGCCCGCTGGCTGCGCTCGACCGTCGGCGCCGCCCTCGGGCTGTCCCTGCCGCCCGGCCCCGAGGACGCCCGCGACGCCGTACGCCTGTGCCTCGACGACGGCCTGGCGCCGGAGGAGTACCGGCTCGGGGCCGCCCCCGACCGGGGCATCGAGATCCGCGGGGGCGGTCCGGCGGGCGTCTTCTGGGGCGCCCAGACCCTGCGCCAGCTGCTCGGTCCCGAGGCGTTCCGGCGCGCCCCCGTGCGCCCCGGGGGCACCTACGGCGTCCCGCACCAGACCGTGCGGGACGCTCCCCGCTTCGCCTGGCGCGGCCTCATGCTCGACGTCGCCCGTCACTTCCTCCCCAAGGACCAGGTCCTGCGCTACGTGGACCTGATGGCCGCGCACAAACTCAACGTCCTCCACCTCCACCTGACGGACGACCAGGGCTGGCGGATCGAGATCGAGCGGTACCCGAGGCTGACGGAGGTCGGCTCCTGGCGGGCGCGCACGAGATTCGGCCACCGCGCGTCACCGCTCTGGGAGGAGAAACCGCACGGCGGCCACTACACGAAGGACGACCTCCGCGAGATCGTCGCCTACGCGGCCGCGCGGCACATCACCGTGGTGCCCGAGATCGACGTCCCCGGACACAGCCAGGCCGCCATCGCCGCGTATCCGGAACTCGGCAACACCGACGTCGTCGACACGGCCGCCCTCACCGTCTGGGACACCTGGGGCATCAGCACGAACGTCCTCGCCCCCACCGACGGCACCCTGCGCTTCTACGAGGGGGTGTTCGAGGAGGTCCTGGAGCTGTTCCCCTCGCCCTTCGTGCACATCGGCGGCGACGAGTGCCCCAAGGACCAGTGGCGCGGTTCGGCCACCGCGCAGGCCCGTGTCCGGGAACTGGGGCTCGCGGACGAGGACGCCCTGCAGTCGTGGTTCGTCCGGCACTTCGACAACTGGCTGACCGCGCGCGGGCGTCGCCTGATCGGATGGGACGAGATCCTCCAGGGCGGCCTCGCGCCGGGGGCGGCCGTGTCGTCCTGGCGGGGCTACGCGGGCGGCATCACGGCGGCCCGCGCCGGCCACGACGTGGTGATGTGCCCCGAGCAGCAGGTGTACCTGGACCACCGTCAGGACGGCGGCCCCGACGAGCCGGTGCCCATCGGCTGGGTGCGCACCCTGGAGGACGTCTTCCGGTTCGAGCCGGTGCCACCGGAGTTGACGCCCGACGAGGCCCGGCACGTGCTCGGCACCCAGGCCAACGTGTGGACCGAGGCGATGGAGGACGCCGCCCGCGTGGACTACCAGACCTTCCCGCGCCTGGCGGCCTTCGCCGAGGTGGCCTGGAGCCGGCTCCCCGCCCCCGCCGAGCGGGACTTCGCCGATTTCGAGCGCCGGATGGCCGCGCACTACCGGCGGCTCGACGCCCTGGGGGTCGGTTATCGGCCGCCTTCGGGCCCGCGCCCGTGGCAGCGGCGGCCCGGCGTGCTCGGACGTCCGATCGAGGGGAAGCCCCCGAACGTGTGAGACGAGCGCGAACCCGGGGGACCGAAAGCGCGTGCCCTGCGACCGTGGCCTCCCGGGGAACAAGAGGCGCAAGGGGAGTGAGGGGCAACACAAGTGGCAATGCACACCTATGGGTGAAGCCGTTCCAAAACGGACCACCTCGCGGGTGAGGTGGGCGAATGCCGCGTGGCGGACCCCGGCGTTCGGGCCTCGCGAGAATGTGCCAGAGTTGCCACGTCCGCCCTGTCAGCACGTACCGTACGGCAACACAGGCGGACCAGGTGGGGCAGCGGGAAGGGGCATCCGGTTTGACCACGCACGCACCGCAGGCGGCGCAGGCCGTGACCCTGCCCGGCTCGCTCGACGAGGCCGTGGCGGCTCTCTCCGTCATGCCCTGGGCGGTTCCGGTGGCGGGTGGCACGGACCTCATGGCCGCGGTCAACTCCGGGCAGCTCAGGCCCGCCGCGCTGGTCGGGCTCGGCAGGATCAGCGAGATCCGCGGCTGGCAGTACCAGGACGGACACGCCCTCCTGGGGGCGGGACTGACGCACGCCCGGATGGGGCGCCCGGACTTTGCGGCGCTCATTCCGGCGCTCGCCGCCGCCGCGCGCGCCGCCGGACCACCGCAGATCCGCAACGCGGGCACCCTCGGCGGCAACATCGCGACGGCCGCCCCCACCGGGGACGCGCTGCCCGTGCTGGCCGCCCTGGAGGCCACGCTGATCATCGCGGGCCCGGGCGGGGGCCGGCGCGAGATGCCCGTTTCGCACCTGCTGGCCGGCATGGAGATGTTGCGGCCCGGTGAACTCATCGGCTTCGTGCGCGTGCCGCTGCTGCACGCGCCGCAGGTCTTCCTGAAGGCCACCGGCCGCACCGGCCCCGGTCGCGCGGTGGCCTCCGTCGCCCTCGTCCTGGACCCCGCCCGGCGCGGGGTGCGGTGTGCCGTCGGTGCCATAGCGCCGATGCCGCTGCGGCCGCTGGACGCCGAGGCGTGGGTCGGCCGGCTGATCGACTGGGACGGCGAGCGCACCCTCGTCCCCGAGGCGCTGCAGGCCTTCGGCGAGTACGTCGCCGCCGCCTGCATCCCCGATCCGGCCCCCGAGGTCGACGGCACGGTGGCGCCGCTTCCGCCCGCCGTACTGCATCTGCGGCGCACCGTCGCCGCGCTGGCCCGACGAGCACTGGGGAGGGCACTGTCGTGACCGACGACCAGCACGGAGAAGGCACCCCGCAGCAGGGGAGCCAGGGCGGCTGGGAGCGGCTGCCGCAGGGCGACTACGACGACGGCGCCACGACGTTCGTGCAGCTCCCCGAGGGGGGCATCGACGCGCTGCTCGCCGCCGACAGCCCGCTGGCCGCGCCCGGCCACGGCTATGTCCCGCCGCAGATAGCGTCGAACGCCATCAACCCGGTCAACCCCGTCAACACCATCGACACGGCGCACACCGCCGGGACCGACCCGTCGGTCCCGGGTACGTGGGCGATGCCGGCCGGGGGTGCCGAGTGGCACGACCCGAACGCAGGGCAGCCGCAGCCGCCCGCCCAGGACGCGTTCACGTACAACCCCGCCTCGACCGGGCAGTGGACGTTCGAGGAGCCTGCCGCGCAGGAAGGGGCCGCTCCCGGTCACGATGTGACGGGCGAGTGGTCGATTCCGGTCGCCGGGGGTGACCTTCCGGACGAATCCGGGGAGTTCAGCACGTCGGCCCTCGTCGAGCAGTGGGGCGGCACCCCGCCCGCCACGCTGCCCGGCGGCGCCGCCGCGCCCTGGGCCACCGAGGAGATCGGCACGGCGTGGACCGCGCCGCCCCCGGCCCGCCCCGAGGAGCGCACGGCCGAGGAACACGCGGCCGAGGACGGAACGCCGCCGGGGAGCGAGACGGGCGCGGCCCGGGAGGCCGCCGGGAAGCCCTCGGCGGCCCCTGGGGAGGCGTACGCCGACACGGCCTCCGAGACCGCCGGGCCGTCCCCGGAGGCCGCCCAGGACCCCGCTGAGCCGGTCGAGGCCGAGGCGCGCACCGACGCCGGGGCGCACGACGCGGCCGAGGGCGGAGCCGAGCGGCCCGACGCGACCGAGACCACTCCCGGGGAGGACACCGAGAGCGACGCGGAGCCGTCCGCCGAGGAGTCCGCCCCGGTCCCGCCCCCGCACGACGACCACCCCCTCGCCTCCTACGTCCTGCGCGTCAACGGCACCGAGCGGCCCGTCAGCGACGCCTGGATCGGCGAGTCCCTGCTCTACGTGCTGCGCGAGCGGCTCGGCCTCGCGGGCGCCAAGGACGGCTGCTCGCAGGGCGAGTGCGGCGCCTGCAACGTGCAGGTCGACGGCCGGCTCGTGGCGTCCTGCCTGGTCCCCGGCGTCACCGCCGCGGGCAGCGAGGTACGCACCGTCGAGGGCCTCGCCGCCGACGGGCAGCCCTCCGACGTGCAGCGCGCCCTCGCCCGGTGCGGCGCCGTCCAGTGCGGGTTCTGCGTGCCCGGCATGGCGATGACCCTGCACGACCTCCTGGAGGGCAACCCCGCCCCCACCGACCTGGAGACCCGCCAGGCGCTCTGCGGCAACCTGTGCCGCTGCTCCGGCTACCGGGGCGTCCTGGCGGCCGTCCGTGACGTCGTCGCCGAACGCGAGGCCCACTCGGCCGCCGAGAACGAGGCCGCCGCGGACACCGACGAGGCCCGCATCCCGCACCAGGCGGGCCCCGGCGCCGGCGGCGTCAACACGGCAGCGTTCGACTCCCGCAGCGCGCCCCCGCAGGCACCCCACGACCCCGACCGCTCCTACGGCGGCCAGGGGCTGTCGTTCACCGGCCCGGACGACTCGTACGGCGGGCAGGGCCAGTCCTTCGCCGCGCAGAGCGACACCTACGGCGGGCAGGGCCAGAACTTCGCGGTCCAGAGCGACACGTACGGCGGGCAGGGCCAGAACTTCGCCGCCCAGAACGACACCTACGGCGGCCAGGGCCAGAACTTCGGCGGCCAGTCCCTCGGCGGCCCGGACGACTCGTACGGCGGGCAGGACGACTCGTACGGCGGTCAGGGCCGGTCGTTCGGCCAGGACGGAGGCCAGGCGTGAGCAACGAAACCGTCATCGCGGCGCCCGCGGGCCCCGGCGAGGCCGCGGCAGCCCCCGAGCCGGTGCCGCACGGCCTGGGCGTGTCCCTGCCGTCCGCCGACTCCCGCGCCAAGTCCGAGGGCACCTTCCCGTACGCGGCTGACCTGTGGGCCGAGGGCCTGCTGTGGGCCGCCGTGCTCCGCTCCCCGCACCCCCACGCGCGCATCGTGTCCATCGACACGTCCCACGCGCGCGAGATGCCCGGCGTACGGGCCGTCATCACGCACGAGGACGTGCCGGGCGTCGCCCTGCACGGCCGGGGCAAGGCCGACCGGCCCCTGTTCGCCTCCGAGGTCGTCCGCCACCACGGCGAGCCCATCGCGGCCGTCGCCGCCGACCACCCCGACACCGCGCGGATGGCCGCCGCCGCCGTCATCGTCGAGTACGAGGTGCTCGACCCGGTGATCGACCCCGAGCAGGCGTTCGAGGCCGAGCCCCTGCACCCCGACGGCAACCTCATCCGCCACATCCCGCTGCGCCACGGCGACCCGAACGCGTCCGGCGAGATCGTGGTCGAGGGCCAGTACCGCATCGGCCGCGCGGACCCCGCCCCCATCGGTGCCGAGGCCGGTCTCGCCGTGCCCCGCCCCGACGGCGGCGTCGAGCTGTACGTGGCCTCCACCGACCCGCACACCGACCGCGACGCGGCCGCCGCCTGCTACGGCCTGGCCCCCGACCGCGTCAAGATCGTCGTCACCGGCGTCCCCGGCGCCACCGCCGACCGCGAGGACCAGGGCTTCCAGCTCCCGCTCGGCCTGCTGGCCCTGAAGACGGGCTGCCCGGTCAAACTGACGGCCACCCGCGAGGAGTCCTTCCTCGGCCACGCCCACCGGCACCCCACCCTGCTGCGCTACCGCCACCACGCGGACGCCGAGGGCAGGATCGTCAAGGTCGAGGCGCAGATCCTGCTGGACGCGGGCGCGTACGCCGACACCTCCTCGGAGGCGCTGGCCGCCGCCGTCTCCTTCGCCTGCGGCCCCTACGTCGTCCCCAACGCCTTCATCGAGGGCTGGGCGGTCCGCACCAACAACCCGCCCTCCGGCCATGTGCGCGGCGAGGGCGCGCTGCAGGTGTGTGCCGCGTACGAGGCGCAGATGGACAAGCTCGCGAAGAAGCTGGGCATCGACCCGGCGGAACTGCGCATGCGCAATGTGATGTCCACGGGCGACGTGCTGCCGACGGGCCAGTCCGTGACCTGCCCGGCGCCGGTCGCCGAACTCCTCCAGGCCGTCCAGGAGTTCCCGCTCCCGGCCCTGCCCAAGGACACCCCCGAGGACGAGTGGCTGCTCCCGGGCGGCCCCGAGGGCGCGGGCGAGCCCGGCGCCGTCCGGCGCGGCGTCGGCTACGGCCTCGGCATGGTCCACATGCTCGGCGCCGAGGGCGCGGACGAGGTCTCCACGGCCACGGTGAAGGTCCACGACGGCATCGCGACCGTGCTGTGCGCGGCCGTCGACACCGGGCAGGGCTTCTCCACCCTCGCCCGGCAGATCGTCCAGGAGACCCTGGGCATCGACGAGGTCCACATCGCCCAGGTCGACACCGACCAGCCCCCGGCCGGCCCGAGCTGTCGGGGCCGCCACACCTGGGTCTCCGGCGGCGCGGTGGAGCGGGCGGCCAAGATGGTCCGCACCCAGCTCCTGCAGCCGCTGGCCCACAAGTTCGGCATGTCCACGGAACTGCTGCAGATCACCGACGGCAAGATCACCTCGTACGACGGTGTGCTGTCCACCACGGTCGCGGAGGCGATGGACGGCAAGGAACTCTGGGCCACCGCCCAGTGCCGCCCGCACCCCACCGAGCCGCTGGACGAGGCGGGCCAGGGCGACGCGTTCGTGGGCCTGGCGTTCTGCGCGATCCGCGCGGTGGTGGACGTCGACATCGAGCTCGGCTCCGTACGGGTCGTGGAGCTGGCCGTCGCCCAGGACGTCGGCCGGATCCTGCACCCGGCACAGCTCGCCGCCCGCATCGAGGCCGGCGTCACCCAGGGGGTGGGCGTGGCCCTCACGGAGAACCTCCGCACCCCCCGGGGCCTCATCCGCCACCCCGACCTCACCGGCTACGCCCTGCCGACCGCCCTGGACGCCCCCGACATCCAGATCGTCAAACTGGTGGAGGAGCGGGACGTCGTCGCCCCCTTCGGCGCGAAGGCGGCCAGCGCGGTGCCGGTGGTCACGTCCCCGGCGGCCATCGCGGCGGCCGTCCGCGCGGCCACCGGGCGCCCCGTGAACCGGTTGCCGATCCGGCCGCAGGCCGCGGTGGTGACGGGGACGTAGGGGCGCGTGCGCGACCCCCGGCACAGCCCCTGAGGTGCGTGTTCGCGTGTACGGCGGGCGTTGTCGGTGGGGCGGCGTATGGTTCTCGGCAGTGGGGACGACGACCGCTCGGCGGCGCGTGATCCGCCACGGGGGACGCACACCGCGAACCATGTGCCGGGGGGAGCCATGAGCACAATGACGATGGGGACAATGGGCCTGACGGACCTGAACGACCTGAACGATCTGCACGACATGAACGACATGAACGACCTGGCGGTGCTGACCGGGCGACCGGCCACGCGCTCCGGACTGGCGCTGGACCTGCCCGCCAGACTGCTGGACGAGGAGTTCGGCCAGAGCAGGGTGTGGCGCTTCGAGGACTTCGACTTCCCGGCCACGCTCACCCACGAGCCGACCCGCCGCTTCCTGCGGGACATGGGCCTGCCCGAGGACCACGGCTTCTTCCAGCTCGACACGGACATCCCGCTGCCGACGCTCGCCGAGTACCTGGCGGACACCGGCCGGCCCGCCGGCCCCGGCCGACTCCCGGACAGAGCCGCCCACTTGATCCGCCTGGGTCACTTCGTCGAGGGCAGCAGCCTCGTCGTCGACGGCACCACCGGGGCGGTCCTCAACTGGAGCGAGACCGAGTCGACCCTCTGCCCCCTCGACGCCGACATCTCCACCCTGGCCTTCACCCTCTGGCTCCTGCACCGCGAGAGGCACGAGGGAACGGCCGCGGGCTGCTGGGTGGAGACCCTGCGCAACAGGGCCTGCGCGGGCCTCTGAGCCCCCGCGGGCCCTGACGCCCGCCGGGCGCACGAGCACGGCCGACCGCCCACACGAGAACGGCCGACCACGGAGAAGCGGTCGGCCGTCACGTCGTACTGGAGGCCGTGGCGGGAATCGAACCCACGTAACTCGCTTTGCAGGTTTGTCGGTGCTGGTCGGAGCATGATCCGGAAGTGTTCGGCGAAGTTCATTGCTGTACACACACTGTGTCTGGCGGGGGGAGTGAACGGCCCCGGACGACCGTGCACGGCGATGAACGAGACGGAAACTGAGACGGAGCGCGGTCAGGCACGTGGAACCGCGCCTACGAACTCCTCGCCCTTATCGGGGCCCCGGGGGCCTGAGCCATGGCCCGCCGCGAAAGTCAGGTCCACACACACCCAGGGCGTCGAGAGGGCTGTCTCGGTGTATCGGTCAGGCTGGAGGTACTGCTCCATGATCACCTCCGGTGGATGCCCGCTCGCCGTGAGAGTTCTCGCAGTCGAGCTTCAGACAGTACCGATCCGCTAGATTCCGCCTAAACCCTGCCAGGAACGGCAAGATGCGGCACCATGTGTGATCAAAGCCGCGCAAGGGTCGGCTGCTCCGTTTGGGAGGATCTGATGCCGTCGTTCCAGTTCTGCCTGTACGAGGTATCGGTGCGGCAATTCATGAAGAAAGATAAGCGGCGCCTTGTTGCAGAGTTCAACTCGCGGCGGCATGACCTGTTCAAGAGTCTGCAAGATTTCATGAATGACCAACTGGGCACGAAAGGGGTTTCTCTCCAGAAGAGTGAGCATTACATTCGACTTAAGAAAATCGAAGACAATTCGAGAGTCCTGTGGTCGACCGTCGAGACGGGAAAATTCGGAAATCCGGGGATTGTTGTTGCGACGGACACTGGAGACAATGCGTTTGACATTAAAGCCACCGACGCCCCCACGTACCCTCTGCGGCAATGTTTTGTCGTCCCGCGTTCCGGTGAGTCTGCTATCTGGGCAACTGAGGTGATTGGTCAATCTACAGCCATCACCTCGCTCTGGACGCCGTTTAGTGACTGGTTCAAGGAAGAATACGAATCTGATCGCCTCGTTGTCGATAGGGAGCCTCTTCAAAGTACTAGCGCATGGAACGCTTTCATTGATGAATCGGAACTGCAAGAGATTAGCTTCCTTGTGCGTGTCCGGGATTCTGATGGAGCGGTGGGCGTTCGCACGCAGGAGTACAAGGCGAAAAGCGGTCGTGGGACACGCCTTAAAAAGGACTGGATCCGAATGGCGCTTTCGCGCGATTTGCCACCGTCCGCAGTCTTCACGGCTACGGGTATTCCAGACCCCGATGAAGTGCACCTGAACATCGAGCGCGACGGAAAGAGCCGAACCATCGTGGTGGGCAGAATCTTCCCTCGCTTCATGTATCAGATCGAAACTCCGAACGGCCTTCGCCCCGACGACGCGACCTTCCAGCGGGAGGTGTTGTCAGAGGTAGGTGCTTCACTTGACCTGATGGGGGTCAGCCGCGGTGATTGGCAGGCGTGACCTGAGGCTGCGCAGGCGGAGGGTGCATGAGCGTCAAGTGGAGCGTTGCCAAGATCGCCGTTGCTCACTTCAAAACGTACTGGGATGCCAACAAGGATCGCCCTATGGCGTCCGACTATGTGACCTTCCTGGGCGTTCCTATATTGCTCGCGATCTTCGCAGGAATCATGACTCATGCGGGTCACTTTCATATTCGAGATGTGTCCAAGCTGATTGGTGGCATGGGTGTTTTTACGGGGCTTTTGTTTGGGCTTCTAACGAATGTCTTCACGCTAAGCCTGCGCGTTCGTCGAGACGAGGGCCTAGATCCGGAGAATGAGGTCGTTAAGCAAGTGCGTGAACTGTTCTTCAATGTCTCCTGGGCGGTCGTAGTAGGGTGCGTCCTGATCACTGTGCTAGTGCTGGCCGCCGCGACGCATTCGACGACATCGGCGCTCGGATCACTTTGGACCGGACTGCTTACTTTTCTCTTTCTGCATCTTATGCTCACGATTCTCATGGCTCTTAAGAGGTTGTGGTATGCGCACGATAAAGTGGCCAAACTTCCAGCAAAGGAAGAGTGACGGATTTTCCTGCTTTTAAGGTTGGCTGGGAATTTTCCGACCTCGCTGAGGTGGGCTCTGATCCCGTCATAGCGGCAGTGCTCATGGTGTCGCACGACAACTGAACATGCTTCGATCGGAACTACGTGAATCGAGATGGGGCCGGTACCTGACGCTCCCGCATTGTCGTCCTTGAGTGAGAAGCGTGTGGTAGCGGGTCGATATGGGGAGGTGCGACGTGCCGCGGGCTTAGCATCTCCTCCTTGGCCTGGCGTCGCCTCTCTCACGGAGCGTGGCAGGACCGTGCGACCCTTGGCAGTGAGCGATGGAGCAACGTGAGAGGAGCCGAAGTGCCGGATGCTAGTCCGCGCGGAACCTACCTGGTCATTGCGGAGACGCTGCGAAACGAGATCCAGGCAGAGCAGGCTGGCGACACCTTGCCGTCAGAGGCCGACCTGATGGACTCGCACCACGTCTCCCGAAACACGATCCGCCGCGCGCTTAAGGCGCTCGAAGCTGACGGGGTCGTCGAGTCTGCTCCCGGGATCGGATGGCGCGTGGTCCGGGAAGGCGACCGCCGGTCGCTCGCGGAGCGCATGACGGACGTGATCAAAGAGGACTCACTCTCGGTAGGAGACACGTACCCGTCCGAAGCGAAGCTGTGTGAGCGGTTCGGCGCGTCCCGGACCGCCGTGCGCCGTGTTCTCGCCCACATGGAAGGAAATGGGCTGCTCGCCACCGTGCACGGCAAGGGGCGAACCGTGCGCGCACTCCCGACCCACACCGCCCGGTCGTAGTCTTGGCCGCCATGGGACTGACTGAGTGGGCATACACGCTCTCTGAATCGTTGCTTTCCGATCCGCTCCCGCGCCGGTGGGCGCACTCGCTCGGGGTTGCCGAGCGCGCTCGCTCCCTGAGCCCGATCCTGCGAGACGACGCCGAGCTGTTGGAAGCTGCCGCTGTGCTGCATGACATCGGCTACTCGCCGGCCATCGCGGCCACAGGCTTCCATCCCCTGGATGGTGCACGGTTCCTCAGAGATCAGGAAGGTGCGGACGAACGGGTTGTTCGCCTTGTGGCCCATCACTCCTGTGCCTTGCTGGAAGCGGAGGAACGCGGACTTCGCCAGGAACTTGAAGGCGAGTTCGAGCTAGAGCGCCCCGACCTGGTCGACGCGTTGCTGTACTGCGACATGACGACGACGCCGGACGGGACGCAGACGACGCCGACCGAGCGGTTGGATGAGATCGTGCAGCGATACGGCCCGGACACGATCGTCGGTCGGTTCATTCAGCGCGCGGCCCCCGAGATCCATGCAGCGTCGAAGCGTGTTGGTGGTCGGATGACGGAAGTTTCTGTTGGCGGTCAGCCGACGTAGGGCTCTTGGCGCGCGCCATCGAGACCGTGCCGGATTCGCAGCATCATCGAAGGGTGGATGTCCAACCCGTCAAGGTCCGCTGGATCAATCCAGCGGACCTCTTTCGATTCGCTGCTTGTGCGCAGAGAACCGCTGACCGGGTGGGCCCGGAAGCAGATGGAGAACTGTTGCCGGACCTCGCCGTTGTCGTACGCCAACACGTGTTGAGGGTCGGTGTAGAGCCCGACGATGTTGTCTATCTCAACATCGATACCGGTCTCCTCCCGGACCTCGCGTACGACCGTGTCCGCGATGCGTTCGCCGATGTCGTGGCCGCCACCGGGTAGGGCCCAAAGGTCGTTGTCCGTCTTGTGGATGAGCAACAGACGTCCCGCATCGTCGCGGACCACTGCCGTCACCGAGGGGACCACAGAGTTGGCCTTTGGGGCGTTCGGGTCGCGGAAGTAGTCAATCCGGCTCATGAGTGCGTTCCCTCCCAATCGGCGGGCGAGGAGATCGGGCGGGCCGACTCCCACACCTTCTCAACACTCTCGGCGTAGGCGTCGAAGAGTTCGCCTCCCGGGACGTGCCGCAGGTGGAGCACGGGGGACATGTAGGCGCCGACCCCGTAGAGATGGCCGTTCGTCAGCATTTCGTCATCGGCCCGGTAGATCGAGTTGTAGAGCGTCGTGCCGTGCAGACGGAACTCGACACCAGGGAGTCCGAAGAGCGGGCCGTAGTTGATGAGGGCGTTCCGAATCTTGCCCGCCATCGCAGCGCCGATCCCTTCGTCCTCGCCGCGTACGGCCACGGCCGGGGACGTGGGCTCCCCCAACATGAAGCGGATAGGCACTCCGTCGCCCGCCTTCTCCTTCACGATGCGGTGAAACGTCGCGTCCTCGGTGAGCCAGAACCCCGAGTACACCAGTAGGTCAAACTGTCGGGTTGCCTGGGCGTACAGGGTCGTCCAAAGGGTCTGCATGACGACGGATCGGTGCGGATAGAGCCTGACCAACTCCGCGTTGCCGGTGGCTGTCACTTCGGCCGATGTCCGTTCGTCCGGCCAGAGGTACGAGACTTCGCACTTCAAGAGTGAAGCTGTCGCGTACTGGAAGCGCCGATAAGGCTTGCGCTCGGGGTCGTTGATCCAGCGTTCGACCGTCTTGGCCGCGACACCGAGTCGTTCGGCGACCTCATCAAGGGTCAGGCCCAAGTCGACTATCGCGCCGCGCAGTCGCTCGTTGGCCACGTCAACCTCCGCTCACTCGGGACGACTTGGTACGACTTCACGGTAACCAAGAACGCCCCAGGTCGTACAGGTGCGAAGTCGAGCGTCGCCGCCGTCGGCGCCACTCTGTATGTACATCGAGCGCGAGGGGCGCGCGAACTCCAAACAGCCGAAGGGCTTGACGGGGTGAACCTCCCTCTGCAAGATGAGGAACACGTACTACATGTTCCTCTCGATTGGATCGCTTTGGCGGGCCGATCGAGCGCACGAATGCAGAGGGCGGGGACGCTGCAATCCCGCTAAAGGCCAGGGGATCAATCAGGGCTTCGGCCCGGTCTGGCGAGGTGGCCCGGTGACCGCGAGCAACGGCCGGCGTGTGGGGACGTGGTCCCCCTTGCAGTGATGTTGCGTACCCCTTCGACCTGGGAGTTCTGATGATTCGACGAACCTTGTGGGCGTCGCCGTGATGGACCGGCCGACGGCGCCCGTGCGATGCCCGAGCCAGTGAGCGGAGCGCACGCGCTCACTGTCGATCCGGTCCGCCCCCTTCCTGCCATCGCAGCGGCTAGCGCTGCGGCCGGTTGCCTCCCTCGCCCGTCCGACCGCGCTTCGTGCGCGGGTCGTACGGGCGGGGCGGAGGGGAGCCGGGGATCCGACTTCAACGGCGCGCGGCCCCGGGTGTCCAGACCCGGGGCCGCTGACGGGCCGTTCAACCCTGTGAGAGGAACACGACCCAATGAAGACCATCGTGACTGTTCAGGACGCTGTTACGGCGTTCGCCGACTTCATGGAGCCGACGGATGCGGAGTTGGACGCGATCGAGGTGGAGTCGCCGCTGATTCTGGCGGAGGTCGACCTGTTGGACGCGCAGATCATCACCCTCGACCACGCCCCGAACGTGGTGGACGCCCGCCGGATCCGCCGGGCCCGGAACAAGGTGCTGGCCGCCCGCCGGGACCTGCTCAACCGCACCGCCGACGGCCGCACGGCGGGCGGTGCCGCGTGAGCGCCGCCGACCAGAACCTGACGGCCGCGCATGCTGAGGTGAAGGCGGAGATCGCGCGGACGGACACGAAGACCGGTCTGCTGCTGGCGTTCATCGGTGCGGTGCTGGCCGGTGCGTGGACGGTCGCCAAGGACACCCCGCTCAGCCTGCCCGCGTACATCGTGGGCGGGGCCGGGATGGTGGTGCTGGTCGTGGCGGCGGGTCTGCTGCTGCGGGCGGTGCGGCCGAACCTCAAGGGCCGGCACGGTTTCCCGCTGTGGGCGACGCTCACCGCCGAGGAGATCACGGCCACGCTCGCCGAGGTCGACCGCAGAGCGGACATCGCGGGTCTGTCGCGGCTCGCGGTCGCCAAGTTCACCGGCCTGCGCCGCGCCATCGACCTCACCTGTGCCGGCGGGGCGCTGCTCGCCCTCGCGGTGCTGATCGCTGTGGTGGGGGGTGCGGCATGAGTGCCAACCCGACTCCGCAGGGCTTCGCCCTGCTGCTGATCGTGCTGGGCGGGGTCGTCATGCTGACCGCCACCATCGGCACGGTCGTGACACACGAGCACGTGTGGAAGGCCGTGGTCGCGGCCGGCGGCGCCGTTCAGGTCGCCGGATGGCTGCTGCACGCTCGCCGTCTGCGCCGCCTGACGGGCGGTGCCCGATGAACGGCCGGGTAATGCGGGCGCAGATCACGCAGCGCTGCTGCGGCACGACGGCCCCGGAGAAGACCGCCGGCCCGTGCTGGCAGTTGTTCGTGGTGATGACCGGCCGCGTCGACGACTGGCCCGTGTTCACGTGGCCGACGTCGGCGCCGGTGCCGCCGGTCGAGGAGCGGACGGCCGTGCTGGCGGCGCTCGGCTACCGGCTCTCCGACGACGCTGAGTGGGAGTGGTGCGAGGACGCCACCTCGGCCTACCACCCGCACCCGGTACGCGTGTCCTTGATGGCTGCGGCGCAGGTCCGGCCGCTGGACGGGGGTTCCGTATGAAGGGCAAGACCGTTCTTCCCGCCGTCGCGATGACGGCGGTGTCCATGGTGCTCACCCTCGCCGTGGTCGTGATGTGGCTGGGCACGGCGATGCCGTGGCCGGTCGCGCTGGTCGTCGGTCTCGGCATCGACGGCGGGTGGCTGGCGACCCTCGCCTACGAACGCCGTCTCGCCGCGCAGGGCGACCACAACCGCACGGTGACCGCCGTCGGCTGGTCGTTCGGCCTGGTCGCCACCGGTGTCCTGGTCGCGCACGCGCTCACCGCCGAGACTTCCGCCGGCGCGTGGCTGGCCGTGGCGTGGTTGCCGGTCGCGGCAAAGGCGCTGTGGCTGGTGCACGGACTGTGGGAGCGGACCGCGCTCACCCCGGCCGCTGTCGGTGCGATCCGGGGAATCCAGCAAGAGGCCCGCGACGAAGCGGCCGTGGCCCGTGCCCGGCTGCGGGCGGAAGCGGCCACCGAGGAGACCCGGCTGACGGCCGTGACGCAGGCCGGTGCCCGCGTCGCACGCGTCCAGTCCAAGACCGCCGCCACCCTCGCCGGGGCGTGGTCGACGCTCGAAGCGGCGCGGGACGGTGAGGACACCGGCAGGGCGCTGACCAGCGTGACGGCCCGCGTCACGCCCGGCGTCACACCCGCGTGGGAGCTGCCCGTGTGGGGTCCCATCGAGCCTGTGTCCGCGCTCGCGTTGGAGACGGGGCCCGCGCTCACCGATGGGGCGCTTGGCGTCCTGGTGGACGAGATCCGTCACAGCGAAACGCCGGCGTTGTCCTACCGGGAGATGTCCGCCCGGTTCCGTGCGGCCGGTCACTCCTCCTCCGAGATGCGTCTGCGTGCTGCGTGGAAGCGGGTGGTCGCGTGAGCGCGCCCACCACCGCGCCGGTGAAGTCGTTCAGCTTCGGCGGTGGCGTGCAGTCCACCGCCGCCCTGGTGCTGGCGGCCACGGGTGAGCTGGACTACCGCACGTTCCTCATGGCCAACGTCGGGGACGACTCCGAGCACCCCGGCACCCTCGCCTACCTGCACCAGTACGCCATCCCCTACGCCAAGGCGCACGGCCTTGAGTTGGTCGTGTTGGACCGGGTGATGAAGCGTTCGGGTGAGGTCCGCACGCTGTATCAGGACCTGACCCGTGAGGGGTCGCGGTCGTTGAAGATCCCGGTGCGGATGTCGAACGGGGCCCCCGGCACCCGTTCGTGCACGGCCCAGTTCAAGATCAAGGTCGTCGGGGACGAACTCAAGCGCCGTGGGGCCACGAAGGACGCACCGGCCACGGTCGGGATCGGTATCAGCCTGGACGAGATCCACCGGGCGAACAAGCGTCGCTGCGAGCCGCACGAGCACATCGAATACCCGCTGCTGGAACGCGGGATCCGCCGTATCGACTGCGCCCGGATCATCCGCAGCGCGGGTCTGCCGGTACCGCCGAAGTCGTCGTGCTGGTTCTGCCCCTTCCACCGTCCCGAGACGTGGCACGACATGCGCCGCGACGAACCCGAGCTGTTCGAGCGGGCGTGCCGGCTCGAAGAACTCCTCAACCGGCGCCGGGACGAACTCGGCAAGGACCACGTGTGGCTGACCCGGTTCAACCGGCCGCTCCGCGCCGCGATCCCGGACGGCGTGGACACCCTCCCGTTCGACGAGTGGGACTCCGGCTGTGACTCCGGCTGGTGCATGACCTGAGCAACCCCCGCAGTCCCTCCCCCCCCTCAAGGAGAAACCTCTGATGGGTAACGCCGACATCCGCCGTCTCGACCGCGAGATCGGGCGGACCATGAAGAAGCTGGAAGCGGTACGGCGGGGCGAGTGGTGGCCGCTGACCAGCCGTGAGCGCCTGTCGATGACCCGCGCCATGGCCGGCGGCGCGCGCAGCGTCCACAAGGGCCGCAGCACGGCCGGTGCCGAGGACCGCATGGACTCCATCGGCTCCGCCGTCGAGATGCGGCTGAACGCGGAGCTGGCCGCGCTGCACGGCGAGCGTCAGCGCCTGATCACCGAGGCCGCCCGCGCCAAGGCCGCCAAGAAGTCGTCCGGCTGGTTCTGACCAGCCCCCAACCGCGCACGCCGGGGTGGCCGCTCTTTCCACGGACCCGACCACCCCGGCATCTCTCCCTCAACTCCCGCCCTCGAAAGGGCAGTCAGGAGCAGTACCAGCATGTCTGAGAACGTCGTTCACCTCCACAAGCCCACCGACGGCACGGCGCCGACCGTGCTCACCGTGGTCCCCGACGCCCCGCCGGCGCGGCCGGTGCCGCTGTGGGTGCGCTCGGGTCGCGCGGTGAAGTCGGCCGTGACGCACGAGCGGACCGGGGCGACGGTGCGGGCGGTTGCCCGGCACGGGGCCTACACGTTCAACGGCGGGCGGATCGTGGCCCGCCGTACCTGGGACGGGAAGACCGGGGCCCGGTACGAGCGGATGATCCGGACGGCGGAAGCCGCGGGGAACCTGGAAGCGGCGGAGGAGTGGGAGGAGCGCCTTCAGCGCTTCCGCGCCGCCCGCCACCACCGCCGCATGGACCTGCTGCACTCCCCCGTGGAAGCGGCCAAGGGCGTGGCCGTCGGCGCGGGCATGAGCATCGGGGTTCTGGTCGCGCTCGGGGTCGTGATGGCCATCAACAACGGCGACGTCAAGGACGTGATCACCCCGCTGTCGGCGACCATCGACTTCATCGCCCTGCTCATCCGGATCGTCCAGGTCGTGTGGGGCCCGGCGCTCACGATCGGCCCGTTTCTCGCCCTGCTCGCCCTGTGGGCCGTCGGCAGCAAGCAGCAGGCCGCACCCCAGTGGGCGCTTCCCGCGAACGTCCGCAGCAGCGAGGGTGAGCCGATCACCCCGTCCATCGTCGTCAAGGCCCTGCGCGACCTCGGCGTCCCGGCGCTGCGCAACGCCATCAAGGAGATGGGGGATGTCGGCGCGTCCATGCTCGGTCCGATCCGGATCGCCGGATGCGGCATCGAGGTCGACGTCACGCTCCCGTCGGGGGTGTCGACGAACGAGGTACAGCAGCGGCGCCGCAAGCTCGCCGAGAACCTGACCCGGCACGAGCACGAAGTGTTCATCACCATCCCCGAAGCCGCCCGCACCGTCCGGCTGTGGGTCGCCGACTCCGGCGCGCTGGACGAGCCGATCGGTCCGTCTCCGCTGGTCACGGACGAGACGATGACCGCCGACTACGCCAAGGGCAAGGCGCCGTGGGGTCAGGACCTGCGCGGCGACGCCGCCGCACTCAGCCTCTACCAGCGGCACCTTCTGATCACCGGTCTGTCGAACCAAGGCAAGACCGTGGCTCTGCGTTCCCTCGCCCTGTGGGTCGCACTCGACAAGTCGGTGCAGTTCCTCATGGGTGACCTCAAGGGCGTGGGTGACTGGGCCATGTTCGACGGACTCGCCACCACCCTCATCCAAGGGCCCACCGATGAGCACGTGATCGAGGTGACCGAGATGGTCGAGGGCGCGGTGGAGGAGATGAACCGGCGTCTCCAGGCCCCGCCCGGCACCGTGTTCCCGCCGCTGATCGTGATCGTGGACGAGGCGCAGGTGGCGTTCATGTGCCCGGCCGTGGACGAGGACAAGCGCCCCTACGGCGGGGCCAAGGCCAAGTCCCGGTACTTCACCGCCGCCCGCAAGCTCCACAACCAGGGCCGCGCGGTGAACGTGCTGCTGTGGCAGGGCACCCAGGACCCCACCGACCAGAACCTTCCCAAGCTGGTGCGCGAGGGCGCCCACACCCGCGCCTCCCTCGCCCTGGGCACCGAGTCGCAGGCCCGCATGGCGCTCGGGGACAAGGCCGTCGACGGCGGCGCCGCACCGAACCTGCTGCGTCCTGGCCTGGATCAGGGAACGCTGGTCGTCGCCTCCTCCGGGATCGACATCCCCAAGGGGCAGTCGTCCATCACGGTGCGCACGCACTACATCGACGACGACGCGGCCAAGGCCATCACCGCCCGCGCCAAGGCACTCCGCGACGGCGTCACCACCCTGCACGCCATCGACCGGGGCGAGGACCGCGACCCGCTCGCCGACATCGCCACCGCCGTCGGCGACGCGGCCCGCGTCCTGACTCAGGACGTCCTCAAGCGCCTCGCCGCCCTCAACGCGGATGCCTACGGCAAGTGGTCGTTCATCGACCTCAAGCGCGTCCTCGACGGCACCGGCGCGGAGCCCTACAAGTCCGACGGCCGCATGGTCATCGGCCGCGACCGCCTCACCCGGGCCCTCACCAACCGCGACACCGACGGTTCCGCTTCCACCGTCTGACGGCAGGGAGCGCACCCCGGGCGGGTCAGGGAGGCAGGGAGAACTCCCTAACCCCCTCCCTGCCCCTCCTCCCTGCACCTGACCTGCACAAATGATCAGCCAGGGAGGCAGGGAGGAATCCAGGTCAGCACCCCTGAAACCCCCTCCAGAAGCCTCCCGCAAGGGGGTGCTTCCGCCTCCCTGAACGACTCAGAGAAGGGATTCCGCATGTCGCACCGTGACCCGCCGGGGATCATCGCCCCGCATATCCCCGCCGACGACTGGCGCCGCGCCGAAGCCACCGGGGCCCCGCTCGTCATCGTCGTCCAGGCCGCCGACAGCACCAGCATCCCGTGGCACCGCGTCCTGATCGCGTTCGGCGTCGCCGGGGCCGCAGCGGTCGGCACGTGGGGCCTGGTCGTCGCGCTGTGCACGCTGCTCGACGCCACCGCCGACGCTGTCACCGCCATCGCCACCGCCGCCGGACCCATCGGCATCGGCGGCATCACCTTCCGCCTCGCCCGCTCCAAAGGCGCCTAGCTACGCCAAGGGCGGCCCCCGTCTCGCCAAAGCCGGGGCCGCCCTTGTCCAACCCGTCCTCAACAGACCTGTTGGAGGTCTCCCAGCATGACGCAACCGACCCCCCTCCGGCGAGCGCTCGCCCTCGCCGCGCACGGCGTCCCCGCGCTACCCCTGCGGGCAGGGAAGGCGCCGTTCGGCAACTGCCCGACCTGTGCCGGCAACGCGTGCGGCGGCCGGCCGAACATGAAGACCCCCGGACCCTGCACGTGCCCGCGCCCGTGCCACGGCTGGGCCGCCGCCACCACCGACGCCTATGTCCTCACCTCCCCGCCGTGGGCGCCTGCATGGCGCCGGGCCGCCGCCGTCGCCTACCACCCCGGCGGCGCCGGGGTGACCGTGGTCGACCTCGACAACGCCGCCGCCGTCGACTGGGCCCGCGCCACCCTGCCCACCACCCGCACCGTGCCGACCACGCGGGGGGAGCACTGGACCTATCGAGGCGTGATGCGGTCCGTGAACGGCGTCCGTGAGGGCGTCGACATCAAGTCCACGATGTCCTACACCCGTTGGCTCGGTCCCGGCGTCGGCGCCACGGCCGCACTCCCGGACGCGGTGCGCGCGCTGGCAGTCAGGGAACCGTTCCCATCTCGCAGGGCGCCACAGGCGCTCACAGTGCCTCCGAGGGGCGGACAGGGTGAGTGCCCTCACCGCACGCCCACCTATCTGGACCGTGGCGTCGCCATGGCCGAGCAGCGCATCACCGAAGCCCGTAGCGCGGTGCACGCCACGGTCTACCGCACCTTCCTCGCCGTGCTGTCCACGCACGGCCGGTGCGGCTGCCTCACCGACACCCACGTCAACCGGCTGTTCACCGCCGCGCAGGCCAAGGGCGAATCGGTGCGGCACTGCACGGACGCGTGGTCCAACGCCCTGACCACGTTGGGACTGTGACCATGTCCGAGGACGAGAAGAACCCTGCTCGCGAGGTCATCACCGACTACGCGCAAGCGCACTTCCGGTACTTCCGCACCGCCGACGGAACCGTGTACGCGCAGAAGAACGGCCACCCCGTGGCCCGCCCGATCCGCTCCCAGGGCACAACCGGCAGCCACCGCCAGGAACTCATGGTCGGGCTATTCAGGGACGGACGCGGCGTGTTCAACGGGACCGCGCTCAAGGAAGCGTTGGACTTGATCGAAGCGCTCGCGCTGACCGAGGACGTGCAGCCCGTGAACATCCGCGTGGCCCTCGGATTCGACGGGGCGACGTGGCTGGACCTGGGCCGCAGCGACGGCAAGTCCGTCCGCATCCACCCCACCGGGTGGGACATCCTCATCCCCGACCCCCGCGAAGTCTGCTGGCGACGCACCCAGCTCACCGGCGAACTCCCCCTGCCCGCCAAGGACACCGACGGCAAGGGCATCGACCAGCTCATGCGGCTGTGCAACTTCGCCAACGCGGAAACCGAATGCCTGGCCATCGCCTGGCTCATCGGCTGTCTCGGACCGTCCGTGCCCGTCCCCGCCCCGTTCCTCACCGGGCCGCAGGGCGCGGGTAAATCCACCGGCGGGCGGATGCTCGTACGGATCATCGAGGGCATGAGCGGCGACCTGCGCCGGGCCCCTAAGGACGAGGAGAACCTTATCGCCGCGGTGGCGGCCGGATGGGTCACGGCCCTGGACAACCTCTCTCACATGACCCCGGACCTGTCCGACGCCATGTGCTGCATCGTCACCGGCGCCGAGAGCGTCAAACGCGCTCTGTTCACCGACGGCGACGTCTTCCGGGCCCGCTACCGCCGGCCCCTCCTCCTCACCGGCATCGACGTCGGAGTCATCCGCCCCGACCTCGCCGAACGCCTCCTGCCCCTGCGCCTGGAACGCCCCCGCGTGCGGCGCACCGAGGCGGAACTGTGGACGGAGTACGCCGAAGTGCTGCCCGTCGTCCTCGGCTCCCTCCTGGACCTGACGGTCAAGGTCCGCGCGGTGGAGGCGGAGACCCCCACCGACCTTCGCATGGCGGACTTCGCGCACCTGTGCGCGCAGCTCGACGCGGCAACCGGCCTCGGGGCTCTCCCCGCCTACCGGGCAAGTCTCGACGACCTCAACGACGACGTCATCGAGGGTGACCTGCTGGCACAGACCGTTCTCCGGCACGCCGCCGACATCGAACCGGGCGCAGAGCAGCGGATGACCTCCACGGAGTGGCTGTACTGCCTCACCCGCCTCTACACGGGCGAGGACTTCCGCCCCCTGCCCAAAGGGTGGCCGACCACCGGGAAAGTCCTCTCCGACCGCCTCAAGCGCCTACAGCCCACCCTCGCCGCCCGAGGCGTCCTCATCGACTCTGGCCGCACCCGCGAGGGCCGCTACATCGAGATGACCCGCTCACCCGCACCGCCCGAGCACGAACAGCAGACGATCTGACCGGCACCGCCCCGGACCCCACAAGCAAGAGGAGCACCCCCGGCGTGGCGTGCTCCTCTTGCTGTTCGGCGGCGGCGGCCGCCCTGCGAGGGACGTGCCGCGAAGCGGCCCCTTCTTCACGTCCTGAGTGGCACCGCACCACCACAGACACCCCCTCCTTTTTCCTAAGTAGGGGAACGCTGCGTCACAGCGTCACCAGGCCCCCGGAAAACGGCAGGTGACCTGCGCATACAGGCCGTGACGCAGACGGCATCGGCTGCGTCACGCCGCGTCACCTGCGTCATCTGTGACGCACGGCCTGCGTCACAGGTGACGCACCCCCAACGCTCTGCGTCACCCCAAACCCGCAGGTCAGGCACCCTGCATGACGCAGGTGACGCTGTGACGCAGAAACCCGAACCTCGGACAGACGCGGACTCCCGAAACAGCTCCTCAGCCTCTGAAAGTCCGCTACCTCGCTGCGATGCGACGAAGGAGAGCCCCCTCATGGATACGGCCCAGCTCGCCGACTCCATCGATCCCACCCTCGCCCTACTCACCGTCGAAGAGGCCGCCAGGCGACTCCGCATCGGCCGGACGACATGCTTCGCGCTTGTCCGCTCCGGAGAGCTGGAATCCATCACGGTCGGCCACCTCCGGAGGGTCCCCGTCGACGCCATCCCTGAGTTCGTCACCCGCCTCCGCAAGAAGCAGAACCGCACCGCCACCGTCGTCCAGGCCGCCTAGGAGTACGCATGGCAGAAGAGAAGAAGCGCACCCGTCAGCCCAACGGTCGTTCGTCCATCTACCTGGGCAACGACGGGAAATGGCACGGCCGAGTCACCGTCGGCACCCGCGACGACGGGAAGCCCGACCGTCGCCACGTCGAACGCAAGACCCGCGCCGAAGTCACGGCAGCGGTAAGGGAGTTGGAGAAGCAGCGCGACGCCAAGACCGTGCGCAAGCCGGGCAGGCCGTGGACGGTCACGGCGTGGCTGACGCACTGGATCGAGAACGTCGCACCCCTCGCGGTCAACGACAACACGATGGTCGGGTACGGCGTGGCCGTACGGAAGCACCTGATCCCCGGCTTGGGTGCTCACCGTCTCGACAAGCTCAGTCCCGAGCACATCGAGGTCTTCTACGCGAAGATGCAAGCCAATGGCAGCAAGGCCGCGACCGCGCACCAGGTGCACCGCACCTTCCGGGTCGCGCTCAACGAGGCCGTACGGCGCGGCCATCTCGGCAAGAACCCCGTCCAGTTGGCGAAGGCGCCCAAGGTGGGTGACTACGAGGTGGAGCCCTACACCGTGGCGGAGGTTCAGCGGCTGTTGAGGGCCGCCGGCCAGAGCCGCAACTCTGCCCGCTGGGCCGTCGCCCTCGCGCTCGGACTCAGGCAGGGGGAGGTGCTGGGGCTCCAGTGGGAGGACGTGGACCTTGATGCCGGGTTCCTGATGGTCCGCCGTAGTCGCCACCGGCCGCAGTACGCCCACGGATGCGCGGAGCCCTGCGGACGGAAAGCCGGGTACTGCCCGCAGAAGCGGCGCAGCAACCCCGAGACGTCCACCACGAAGTCACGTGCCGGGCGTCGCGCGGTCGGTCTCCCCGAGCAGCTCGTTGACCTACTGCGCGCCCACCGCACGGCGCAGGACACTGAGCGGGAAGCGGCCGGGACGAAGTGGGTGGACGGCGGGTTGGTGTTCCCTGACGAGAACGGCCGTAGCCCCTCCCATCGGACGGACTGGGCAGAGTGGAAGGCTCTGCTGGCAGGGGCGAAGATCCGAGACGGCCGTCTGCACGACGCGCGTCACACCGCCGCCACGGTCTTGCTCATCCTCGGTGTTCCCGAGCGTGCCGTCATGGGTCTGATGGGATGGTCGACGACCGCCATGGCCGCTCGGTATCAACACATGGTGGACGCTGTGCGAGCCGACGTAGCGCGGCAGGTGGACGGCCTGATCTGGCGAACGGATGGTGAGAACACCGAGAGCTGAGCGGGTCGTGGCGATGGGAGGTCCCTGTAAGTGTGCGGTCGGGACCTGGTGCAGTGATGTCTCGCCTACCGAGAGTTGCTGTACCCTCTTCGCATCGGTCCGTCCGACTACAGGGCCGATTCCAGCTTTACCTGACAAGGAAGGGCCCGTCTCGGCAGACGATGGCTGCCGCTAATAGGACGGGCGCGAGCGGGCGTTGGCAGCGCTACCCCGCTCGATCAGTGCGTCTCTGTGTGCGCACCCAGGCTGCCGAAACGGTGCATACGAGTTCTGTCGCCATCGGGCAGTCTTGACCGAAGCAACCCATGCAAGCAGTGGGGTGGCTCGGTTGAGAGCTGCCCTGCGCTTGCGTCTCTGCCAGCTGCCCCTTCCTCGGAAGTAACGGAAGGACGCGGAAGTGAGTAGCAGGATCGTCGCGGTCATCGCCATCGCGCTACTGGTGGGACTGATCTTTGGTATCGGTGCGTATGCCTGGACACGCAATCCCACGGATGCCATGACGATGTTCGGCATCGGGTTGTTCGGAGCCGCCATGTTGGGGATGGCCATCATCGTCGTCGTGTAGAGGGCAACCCCGACCATCAGGTTGCAGATTGACCCTTCGCGCCAGCTGGACGACGGCGGCGCCGCCGCCGGGGCCCTCGTACCGACCAACTGAGACGGCAACTGAGACGGACGGACCAAAAGGGCGGCACCCCTGCCGGGGTGCCGCCCTACCGTTTCGCCTGGTCAAATCAGATAGAGGCCGTGGCGGGAATCGAACCCACGTAACTCGCTTTGCAGGCGAGTCCCTGAACCACTCGGGCACACGGCCGTGTCGAGAGCGTCAGGGACGGTGTCAGGGGTGATCCCTGCCGTGTCTTCTGCCGCTTCGAACTCGGTGTACCGACCGTAGAGGGGGTCCGGGCGGGGGCTCAAGGGAACCGGCGGCGCCGCAACGCGACTGCCACACGCCGTTCATGAACGGCGGGCGTACGACCAAGGTCCCGGGTCGTGGGGGACTTCGGACAGGGGCGTATCTCGGTGGTGCCCCTTACGCTGGCGGGCATGGCCGACTCCGAAGCGCGTGACACGGGCGTCACGCCGAACCCCGCCCCGCCCGCCGGTCCCGACGACGCGGACGGTGTGCTGAGCCGTTCCCACCGGGGGCTCAGTATCGGGATCGTGTCGGTCGTGCTGCTGATCGCCTTCGAGGCCATGGCGGTGGGGACGGCCATGCCGGTCGCGGCGCGGGAGCTGGACGGCGTCCAGGCGTACGGGTTCGCGTTCTCGGCGTATTTCACGACGAGCCTGTTCGGGATGGTGCTGGCGGGCCAATGGGCGGACCACCGGGGGCCGTTGGGGGCGCTGACGGCCGGCATCGGCGCCTTCGCCGCGGGCCTGGTGCTCTCGGGGACCGCCGGGGCGATGTGGCTGTTCGTCCTCGGCCGGGCCGTCCAGGGGCTCGGCGGCGGGCTGGTGATCGTCGCGCTGTACGTGGTGGTCGGACGCGCGTACCCGGAGCGGCTGCGGCCGGCGATCATGGCGGCCTTCGCGGCGAGCTGGGTCGTCCCGTCCGTGGTCGGCCCGCTCGCCTCCGGCGCGGTGACCGAACAGCTGGGCTGGCGCTGGGTGTTCCTGGGCATCCCGGTGCTCGTCGTCCTGCCGCTCGGGCTCGCGCTGCCGCAGATACGGCGCAGGGCCTCCGGGCCGGTGCGCACCGAAGGGGCGGCGCGGCCCGCCGGCTCCGTCTTCGGCGGCCGCCGCATCCGGCTCGCCCTCGCCGTCTCGCTCGGCGCCGGGCTGCTGCAGTACGCGGCCCAGGACCTGCGGTGGTGGTCGGTCCTGCCGGCGGCCGCGGGGGCCGGGCTGCTCGTGCCCGCGGTGCTGGGGCTGCTGCCGCGGGGCACGTACCGGGCGGTGCGGGGGCTGCCTTCGGTGGTGCTGCTGCGGGGCGTCGCGGCGGGGTCGTTCGTGGCGGCCGAGTCGTTCGTGCCGCTGATGCTGGTCACCCAGCGGGGGCTGTCGCCGACGCTCGCCGGGTTCTCGCTCGCGGCGGGCGGGGCGACCTGGGCGCTGGGGTCCTGGGTGCAGGCACGGTCGCGGGTGGAGCCGTACCGGGAGCGGCTGATGACGGCGGGGATGCTGCTGGTCGCGGCGGCGATCACCACGCTGCCGGGGGTGCTGGTCGACTCCGTCCCGGTGTGGACCGTGGCCGTCGCGTGGGCCTTCGGGTGCTTCGGGATGGGGCTGGTGATCTCCTCCACCAGCGTGCTGCTGCTCCAGCTGTCCGCGCCGGAGGAGGCCGGGACCAACTCCGCCGCGCTCCAGATATCGGACGGTCTCACCAACGCGCTGCTCCTCGCGGCGGGCGGCGCGGCCTTCGCCGCGCTGGGCGGCGGCGCGGTCGGCCACACGGCCACCACGGCCGCCGGCGCCGCGTCCCACCCGGCTGCCTTCGTCGCGGTGTTCCTGCCGATGGCGGGGGTGGCGCTGGTGGGGGCGTGGGTGACCACGCGGTTGCGGAGTGCATGATTCGGTACCACTTCGGTACCGTTTGTGGTACCGTCGTGGTATGGCTATGAATCTTCGTCTGCGGGACGACCAGCAGGAAGCGCTCAAGCTGCGGGCCGAGGAAGAGGGGCGCAGTATGCACGCCATAGTGCTTCAGGCGATCGATCGGTACCTGGAGCAGGAGGCGGACCGGGCCACGGTTCGCCGCTTGGGGGCCAAGTACGCGGCGGGCCACGCCGATCTGCTGCGGAGGCTGGGGGAGTAGTGAAGTACCTGACGGTCCAGGAGGTTCTGGATCTGGCGGAGCTGGCGTGTGGGGAGCAGACGCGGGTTGTCGTGCGTGACCTGGGTCTGCTCAGCTCCGCTGTTCACCGTCCGCAGTCCCAGATGTTCGGCGTGGAGGCGTACACGGACCTCTTCGAGAAGGCTGCGGCACTGCTTCAGTCGCTGGCTGTCAATCACCCTTTGGTCGACGGCAACAAACGCATGGCGTGGATGTGCGCCGTCGTCTTCCTCGACTTCAACGGAACCGAGATGCTTCATGTCGACCAGGACGAGGCATACAAGCTCGTCATCGAAGTGGCCGCCGGAAGCCTTGAGGACGTAGACATCATCGCCCGGCGGCTGAGGGGCCTGCACGAGGCGATGTGAAGTGGGTCCCATCCCGGGGCGGCCCGGCGGGATCAGCGCGTCGGCGTCACCCCGCCGCCGGTAGGGTGGCCCGGTTGTCATACGTAGCCGGGGTGTCCGCGTCGCTGCGCGAGTCGCCCGGGGCTACCCGCCGAGCCGCTCGACCCCCAGACCGGAGACCGTGACTACCACCGCCACCTCCTCGAACCACCACCTCTCTCCCGCCTTCCCCGGCCGTGCCCCCTGGGGTACCGCCAGCAAGCTGCGCGCCTGGCAGCAGGGGGCGATGGAGCGGTACATCCAGGAGCAGCCGCGGGACTTCCTCGCGGTCGCGACCCCGGGCGCCGGGAAGACGACCTTCGCGCTGACGCTCGCGTCCTGGCTGCTGCACCACCACGTCGTGCAGCAGGTGACGGTCGTGGCGCCCACCGAGCATCTGAAGAAGCAGTGGGCCGAGGCCGCGGCACGGATAGGGATCAAGCTGGACCCGGAGTACAGCGCGGGGCCGCTCAGCAAGGAGTACGACGGCGTCGCGGTCACGTACGCCGGTGTGGGCGTACGGCCCATGCTGCACCGCAACCGCAGCGAGCAGCGCAAGACCCTCGTCATCCTCGACGAGATCCACCACGCCGGTGACAGCAAGTCCTGGGGCGAGGCGTGCCTGGAGGCGTTCGAGCCCGCCACCCGGAGGCTCGCGCTCACCGGCACCCCCTTCCGCTCGGACACCAACCCCATCCCCTTCGTCACGTACGCGGAGGGGGCGGACGGCATCCGGCGGTCCTCCGCCGACTACACCTACGGCTACGGCAACGCGCTCGCCGACAACGTCGTGCGGCCCGTCATCTTCCTCTCCTACAGCGGCAACATGCGCTGGCGGACCAAAGCGGGCGACGAGATCGAGGCCCGTCTCGGCGAGCCCATGACCAAGGACGCGGTCAGCCAGGCCTGGCGTACGGCGCTCGACCCGCGCGGCGAGTGGATGCCGAGCGTGCTGCGCGCCGCCGACCAGCGGCTCACCGAGGTCAGGAAGGCCATCCCGGACGCCGGCGCCCTCGTCATCGCCACCGACCAGGACTCCGCCCGCGCCTACGCCAAGCTGATCCGCGAGATCACGGGGACCAGCGCGACGGTCGTCCTCTCCGACGACTCGGGCGCCTCGAACCGCATCGACGAGTTCAGTCACGGCACCGACCGCTGGATGGTCGCCGTGCGGATGGTGTCCGAGGGCGTCGACGTGCCCCGGCTGGCCGTGGGCGTCTACGCCACCACCATCTCCACCCCGCTCTTCTTCGCCCAGGCCGTCGGACGCTTCGTACGGTCCCGGCGGCGCGGCGAGACCGCGTCCGTGTTCCTGCCGACCATCCCCGACCTGCTCACCTTCGCCAACGAGATGGAGGTGGAGCGGGACCACGCCCTCGACAAGCCGAAGAAGGAGGGCGAGGAGGACCCGTACGCCGAGGAGGACAAGCTCCTCGCGGAGGCGGAGCGGGAGCAGGACGAGGACACCGGCGACCAGGACATGCTGCCCTTCGAGGCGCTGGAGTCGGACGCCGTGTTCGACCGGGTCATGTACAACGGCGCCGAGTTCGGTATGCAGGCCCACCCCGGCAGCGAGGAGGAGCAGGACTACCTCGGCATCCCCGGGCTGCTGGAGCCGGACCAGGTGCAGTTGCTGCTCCAGAAGCGGCAGGCGCGGCAGATCGCGCACAGCCGCAAGAAGCCGGACTCCGAGGCCGACCTGGTGGAGCTGCCCGCGGACCGGCGGCCCGTCGTCACCCACAAGGAACTGCTGGAGCTGCGCAAACAGCTCAACGGCATGGTCGGCGCGTACTCCCATCAGTGCGGCAAGCCGCACGGCGTCATCCACACCGAGGTGCGGCGGGTGTGCGGCGGACCGCCGAGCGCCGAGGCCACGGCCGGGCAGCTGCGGCAGCGCATCGCCAAGGTGCAGGAGTGGGCCACCCGGATGCGGTGATCTCCGGAGCGTGGCCACGGTGGCCCGTGTGACGCGGCCGCACATTTCGCGACAAATACAAGTAGTCCGTACCGGTCACTGCCCGGATTCTGGACGGAGTCTTCCGCTCAGCGAACCGGCTCGTCTACTGTCCCGCTACGCACACGCCCCGTGGCAGCGCCGCCGCGGAGCGCAGCCGTGAAGCGACTCCGCCCGGATGATCCGGGTTCAGCCGATCGGCGGCCTCTGTGGCGCGGACGCCGACGGGACCGGTGACGCATCAGCCGTGACAGGGGTTGCCGCCTCACCCAAGAAGGAGTGGGTGTCGTGACCGCGGAGACCTCTCAGACACTCGACCGGGGACTGCGTGTCCTCAAACTTCTGGCCGACACCGATCACGGACTGACCGTCACCGAGCTCTCCAACAAGCTCGGGGTCAACCGCACCGTCGTCTACCGCCTGCTCGCCACCCTGGAGCAGCACTCCCTCGTCCGCCGTGACCTCGGTGGACGCGCCCGGGTCGGGCTGGGCGTGCTGCGGCTCGGGCGGCAGGTGCATCCACTGGTGCGGGAGGCCGCGCTGCCCGCGCTGCGGTCGCTGGCCGAGGACATCGGCGCGACCGCCCACCTCACGCTCGTCGACGGCACCGAGGCACTGGCCGTCGCGGTCGTCGAGCCGACGTGGACGGACTACCACGTGGCGTACCGGGCCGGCTTCCGGCACTCGCTGGACCGGGGGGCCGCGGGGCGGGCGATCCTGTCCGGCCGGCAGCAGCCGGGGGACTGGCCCGGGTACACGCTCACGCACGGTGAGCTGGAGGCGGGGGCCAGCGGGGCCGCCGCGCCGCTGCTCGGGGTGACCGGGGTGGAGGGCAGCGTGGGCGTCGTCATGCTGGCGGACGCGGTGCCGGAGCGGGTCGGACCGCGGGTCATGGACGCGGCCCGAGAGGTGGCCGACGCACTGCGGTGACGCGCCGCGGTGATGTGCCGCGGCGATGTGCGCCCGTGCCGTCGGCCGCACCGGCTCCACCGGCTCCACCGGCTCACCCGTCGAGTGTGCCGAGCCAGTCCAGCAGGTGGGCGGTGAAGACGTCCGGCTTCTCCATGGTGACGTAGTGGGCGGTGTCCTCGATCGCGACGGCCCGGCCCTCGCCCGCGACAGTCCGGGTCAGGCGCTCGGCCATGGCGATGAGGTCGGGGGCGTCCAGGGCGCCGTTGACGGCGAGGGTGGGCACGGTGATCGAGGCGGCCCGGGCCCAGGTGTCGGTCACCGGGACGTGCCAGTCCTTCTCGCCGAGGGTGTGCTTGGCCACGGTGGCGCGGCTCATCTCCCGTACCCGCCGCACGATCTCGGGGTCCACGTCCTCGACCCTGCGGTGCGGGCCCGCCACGACCTCGTCGCCGATGTCGAGCCACCCTTCGATGTCCCCCGACATCAGCGCGCCGTAGTACCGGGCGACGCTGTCCTTGGTCCACGGGTCGGTGAACTCGGGCTCGCTGGTCCCGACGCCGCTGACGACGAGGGCCCGTACGAGGTCGGGGTGCTCCAGGGCCGTGTCGACGGCGGTGCCCCCGCCCATCGACAGGCCGACCAGGACGGCCGGGCCCGTGTCCAGGTGGCGCAGCAGCGCGGCGAGGTCGTCGGTGAATCGGAACGGCCGGCTCGCGTTGGCGGAGGCGCCGTGCCCCCGGGCGTCCGGCACGACGACGCGGTGGCCGGCCGCCAGGTCGGGCACCAGATCGCGCCACATGCGGTGGTCCGTGAAGCCGCCGTGCAGCAGCACGAGCGGGGCGCCCGTGCCCACGTCCTGGTAGGCGAGCGGGCCGTCGTCGGAGGGGAACGTGCGCAGGGGCACCTGCGAGGCATCGGTCATGACAACCAGGGTGTCATGTTGCGCGAGAAGTGACAACCAGGTTGTCATTCTGCCCGCGTGGTGGAACCGGGTAGAACCGGATGGAACGGGCGGAACCGGGGGGACCGCCTCCGAGTCCGCATGCGCGCCCGCCGCCGTGCCCGCCGCTGTGACCGAGAACGGAGAATGGCCCCGTGACAGAGAACGAGGAGCCGCTGCCGCCCGACCTGCTCGCCGGGCGGCTGTCCGAGGTGTTCGCCGTCCTCGGCCCCCTCTACCGGCGGACCACCCGCGCGCTGGAGCTGAAGGAGCGCAAGGAGGGGTTTCCCGTCGGCGTACGGGCCGTGCTGGAGCTGCTGCGCATGGGCGGACGCCCCATGACCGTCCCCCAGATGGGCCGGACACTGGCGCTGAGCAGGCAGTTCGTGCAGCGCATGGTCAACGAGGCGGCCGGCCGGGACCTCGTCGAGGCCATCCCCAATCCGGCGCACCAGCGGTCGTCCCTGATCCGGCTGACCGACACCGGCCGGGCGACCATCGACGCGCTGGTCGCCCGGGAGCGCGAGCTGCTGCGGCAGGCGGGCGGCGACCTGACGGGCGCCGACGTGGACGCCTGCGTACGGGTGCTGACGCATCTCCTCGGACTCTTCGAGGACGTGGACGTCAACTAGAGCCGGCCGGCGACCGAGACCTGCCGTCGCCGGAGCCCTCCGCGGGCCCCGGGTGCCACCGCCCCCTGGCCGGAACCGCCCCTCACGTAGATTGACCCCGTGCTCTCACGTCTCTCCCTCCTTTCGCGTCCCGTGGCCGTTGCCGTATGCGCCCTGCCCGTGGTGGGCCTGCTCGTCACGGTGGCGTTCGCGCCGTTGCCGTTCACCGTGGCGCAGCCGGGGCTGACGGCGAACGTGCTGGGCGAGAACAAGGGGGAGCCGGTGATCACGATCAGCGGCGCGGAGGCCCGCAGGACCAGTGGCCAGTTGCGGATGACGACGATCGAGGCGACGGGCCCGGACGCCCGTGTCGGACTCGGTGACGTGCTCGACGGCTGGTTCCGCACCGACCAGGCCGTCATGCCGCGCGACGCGGTCTACCCCAGCGGCGACACCACCGAGCAGATCCAGAAGCACAACGAGGCACAGATGAAGGAGTCCCAGGACACGGCCACCGAGGCGGCGCTCGCCTACCTCGGCGAGGACTCCGGCGACGTCGACGTCACCCTGCGGCTCGCCGACGTCGGCGGCCCCAGCGCGGGCCTGCTGTTCTCCCTCGGCATCGTCGACAAGCTCGACGGCGACGGCAGCGGGGGCGACCTCACCGGCGGCCGGGTCATCGCCGGCACGGGGACCATCGCCACCGACGGACGGGTCGGTCCCGTCGGCGGGGTCGCGCTGAAGACCCAGGCGGCCCGCCGCGACGGCGCGACCGTCTTCCTCGTCCCCCGGGCCGAGTGCGCCGACGCGCAGAGCGAGCTGCCCAAGGGGCTGCGGCTCATCCCGGTGACCACGCTGAAGGGCACGGTCGACTCGCTCGTGGCGCTGGAGACGGGCAAGGGCAAGGTCCCGAGCTGCTGACCGGGGAGCCGGCGCTCACCCCTGCCGCCCGGGTCCCTCCGGCGCCGCCGGGTCCGGAGCCGTCCGGTGCGCCGCCTGCGCCGCCTGCTCCACCAGCGGGATGATCCGCAGCGGCACGGCGTTCTCCATGACGATCGCCGTGGCGGCCCGGACGATGCCGTCGAAGCCGACGACCCGGTCGATCACCCGCTGCAGATCGGCGTTGGAACGGGCCACGAGCCGGCACAGCATGTCCCCGCTGCCGGTCGTCGTGTGCAGTTCCAGCACCTCCGGGACGGTCGCCAGATGGGCCCGTACGTCGGCCCCCTGCCCCTGTCTGATCTGCAGCGTCGCGAACGCCGTCACCGGGTAGCCGAGCGCGGCCGGGTCGACCTCGGGCCCGAAGCCGCGGATGACCCCGTTCGACTGGAGCCGGTCGAGCCGGGCCTGCACCGTGCCCCGTGCGACCCCCAGCCGCCGTGACATCTCCAGCACCCCGATCCGCGGCTCGCGTGCGAGCAGGACGATGAGCCGCCCGTCCAGATGATCGATCGCCATCGGCCCTCCCGGATGGTCACCCTGTACAGAACAAGCAGGGGCATGGGTTCCACGTTGAACATATTGTCCAGCCAAAACGCGATGTGTTGCGCACCTTGTGGGGACGGGAGGAGTCTGCGGTCATGGCAGCCACCTCCGCGCACACACAGCGCGTCCCCGACACCGCCCGGCAGGCAGACCCCTTCCCGGTCAAGGGAATGGACGCGGTCGTCTTCGCCGTGGGCAACGCCAAGCAGGCCGCCCACTACTACTCCACCGCCTTCGGCATGCGTCTCGTCGCCTACTCCGGCCCCGAGACCGGCAGCCGCGAGACGGCGAGCTACGTCCTGGAGAACGGCTCGGCCCGCTTCGTCCTCACCTCGGTCGTGAAACCCGCCACCCCCTGGGGCCACTTCCTCGCCGAGCACGTCGCCGAGCACGGGGACGGCGTCGTGGACCTCGCCATCGAGGTCCCGGACGCCCGCCGCGCGTACGCCTACGCCATCGAGCACGGCGCGCGTTCGGTCGCCGAGCCGTACGAGGTGAAGGACGAGCACGGCACCGTCGTGCTGGCCGCGATCGCCACCTACGGCACGACCCGGCACACCCTCGTGGACCGCTCCGGCTACGACGGCCCGTACCTCCCCGGCTACGTGACGGCCGCCCCCCTCGTCGAGCCGCCCGCCCACCGCACCTTCCAGGCCATCGACCACTGCGTCGGCAACGTCGAACTCGGCCGGATGAACGAGTGGGTGGCGTTCTACAACCGGGTCATGGGCTTCACGAACATGAAGGAGTTCGTGGGCGACGACATCGCCACCGAGTACAGCGCGCTGATGTCGAAGGTCGTCGCGGACGGCACGCTGAAGGTCAAGTTCCCGATCAACGAGCCGGCCGTCGCGAAGAAGAAGTCCCAGATCGACGAGTATCTGGAGTTCTACGGCGGCGCGGGCGTGCAGCACATCGCGCTCAACACCAACGACATCGTGCGGACCGTACGGACGATGCGGGCGGCCGGGGTCGAGTTCCTGAACACGCCCGACTCGTACTACGACACGCTGGGGGAGTGGGTCGGCGACACCCGGGTTCCCGTCGACACCCTGCGCGAACTCAAGATCCTCGCGGACCGGGACGAGGACGGGTATCTGCTGCAGATCTTCACCAAGCCGGTCCAGGACCGGCCGACGGTGTTCTTCGAGATCATCGAGCGGCACGGGTCGATGGGGTTCGGGAAGGGCAACTTCAAGGCGCTGTTCGAGGCGATCGAGAGGGAGCAGGAGAAGCGGGGCAATCTGTGAGGGACGCGTGACGGCTCGGGGGTTCGGGTGCGGGGGCGACTGCGGCTGAGCGGGGGCTGACCGCGCGGTTCCCCGCGCCCCTGAAAGCATCAGGCCCCTGCGGGCCTGAAAGCCCACGGCCCTGCGGGCCTGAAAAGCGCGGGGCGCAGCCCCTGCTTTTCAGGGGCGCGGGGAACTGCGCGAGAAGCCCCACGCACCCGCACCCGCCGACGAAACCCGCACCCCCCACCCCCTCACGCGAACCCCCCGCCCTCGCCCACGTACGGATTCAACCGCCGCGCCTCGGCGAGATGCCGCCGCGCCGGGGCCGCCAGCCCCACCGCCCCCTCGATCACCCCCCGGTGATACGCGCGGAGCGCACTGCGGGCCTCGCCGCCCCGCGCCCGGTCCGTCGCCCGTCGCGCGAACCCCAGGGCCTCCTCGTCCTCCCCGGCCCGGTGCAACGCCCACCCGAGCGCGTCGGCCACCCGCAGCCCCGGCTGACGTCCCCACTCGGCCCGCAGCACCCGCACCGCCACCGCCGGGTCCCCGTGGTCCGCCTCCAGCGCGCCCAGCACCAGCGACTCGTTCACCCCGGCCGCGGCGGCCCGCGCCACCAGCGCACGCACCACGCCGTACTGCTCGCGCGCCTGCCTCCCGCGCCCCAGCGACTCGTACAGCTCGCCCAGCCGCAGCGCGACCCGCGCCGACGGCCGCCGCGACAGCGCCACCCGGTAGGCGCGCACACCCTCCGCCGTCCGCCCCAGCGCGGCCAGCGCCCGCCCCCGGCACGCGTCGGCGTCCGGCTCGCCGCGCGCGGCCGCGCAGTACCGCAACGACTCCTCCGCCTCCCCCCGCTCCCACGCCAGCTCACCGGCCCGCGTCCACCACAGGGCCCCCGCGGCCGACGGTCCCGCGGCCGTCGTCTCCGAGGCCGCCGCGTCCGAGAGCGTCGCCGCCGCGTCCTCGCGCGCCCCGCGGTCCCAGTAGACCTGCGCGGCCCGCGCCCGTGCCGCCGGCCCGGAGTACGCGGCGAGCATCCGGTCCAGGCTCGCGCGGGCCGCCTTGTACCGGCCGAGCCCGTCGTAGGCGTCGATGAGCAGCGCGTACGAGGTCCAGCGGGCCGGCGCCACCCGAACGGCCTCCTCGCCCCAGCGTTTCGCCGCCCGGAAGTCGCGGCGGGCGTTCGCGAGGGCGGCCAGTCCTTCGAGGGCGGCCGTGTTCCCGGCGGGCCGCAGCCGCAGTGAGGTGCGCAGGGCACGGTCGGCCTTCGGATAGTCGGCGACCCGGCCGGTCCGCCGGGCCCGCTCGGTGTAGGCCGTGCCGAGCACCGCCCACGAGGCGTCGTCACGCGGACGGACGCGCACCCGGGCCTCGTGTTCCCGGACGGCCACCGCGACCTCGGTCGGCGCGACGGGCATCCCGGCCACCATCGCCGCCCCCGCCCGCCGCGCCCCGGGCCCGGCCGCACCCGTCACCCGGCCGGCCCGCGTGTCCCCGCCGTCGTCCCGGTCCGGCTCCACCCCCGTCAGCACGCCCCCGAGCACCAGGCACCCGACGAGGGCCGCCGCCACCCCGCGCCTCCGCCCCGGCCCCCGGGCCCACCCGCCGGCCCGGCGCAGCGCCGCCCGCACCTCGTTCTCCACAGACATGCCGCTCACTGTGCGTCAATACGACGACCACATCCCGTACCCCGGAAGGCTCGCGTCGACGGGTTCACACCGATGGCCGTGAGTGCGAACCTGTGATCATGAGCCGTATCGAAGCCCCGGCCGACGAGACGACCGGCAACCTCGTCGACCGTCTGCTGAGCGGACTGCCCACCGAGGCGGTCCTCGTCGATCCCGACGTCACGGCCTCGTACGCCAACGACATGGCGAGCTTCTGCGAGGCGGGTGCCCCGGCGGTCGTCGTGCTGCCCCGGACCGTCGAACAGGTCCAGCACGTCATGCGCGTCGCCACCGAACTGCGCGTACCGGTCGTCCCCCAGGGCGCCCGCACCGGTCTCTCCGGCGGAGCCAACACCTCCGAGGGCTGTATCGCCCTGTCCCTCACCAAGATGGACCGGATCCTGGAGATCAACCCCGTCGACCGCATCGCCGTCGTCGAACCCGGCGTCGTCAACGCGACCCTCTCCCGCGCGGTCAACGAGCACGGCCTCTCCTACCCGCCGGACCCCTCCAGCTGGGAGATGTGCACGATCGGCGGCAACATCGGCACGGCCTCCGGCGGCCTGTGCTGCGTGAAGTACGGGGTGACCGCCGAGTACGTCCTCGGCCTGGACGTCGTGCTCGCCGACGGCCGGCTGATGTCCACCGGCCGGCGCACCGCGAAGGGCGTCGCCGGCTACGACCTCACCCGGCTCTTCGTCGGCTCCGAGGGCTCGCTCGGCGTCGTCGTCCGGGCGATCCTCGCCCTGAAGCCGCAGCCTCCGCAGCAGCTGGTGCTGGCGGCGGAGTTCGCGTCGGCCGCCGCCGCGTGCGACGCGGTGTGCCGGATCATGGCCGGCGGGCACGTCCCCTCACTGCTCGAACTCATGGACCGTACGACCGTGAAGGCCGTCAACGACCTCGGGAACATGGGGCTGCCGGAGACGACCGAGGCGTTGCTGCTCGCGGCGTTCGACACCCCGGACCCGGCCGCCGACCTCGCCGCCGTCGGGGCGCTGTGCGAGGCCGCGGGCGCCACCCAGGTCGTCCCGGCGGACGACGCCGCCGAGTCCGAACTGCTGCTCCAGGCACGGCGGATGTCCCTCACCGCGCTGGAGGCGGTGAAGGGCACGACGATGATCGACGACGTGTGCGTCCCGCGTTCGAAGCTCGGCGAGCTGATCGAGGGCGTGGAGCGCGTCGCCGAGAAGTACGACCTCACCATCGGGGTCTGCGCCCACGCCGGCGACGGCAACACCCATCCCACCGTCTGCTTCGACGCGGCGGACCCCGACGAGTCCCGGCGCGCCCGCGAGTCCTTCGACGAGATCATGGCCCTCGGCCTGGAACTCGGCGGCACGATCACCGGCGAACACGGTGTGGGCATCCTCAAGAAGGAGTGGCTGGCGCGGGAGCTGGGCCCGGTGGGGACGGAGATGCAGCGGGCGGTGAAGGACGCCTTCGACCCGCTGGGCATCCTCAACCCGGGCAAGCTGTTCTGACCCGCGCGCGCCGCGCCACCCCGGTGCCCGCGCCGCGCCCCCCGGTGACCGGCGCCCCTTCCCGTACGCCTCACCGGGCCAGGAGTTCCGCCAGGCCGTCGTCGAAACCCAGCATGTCGAACTCCGACCCCGGCGGCACCACCCGCAGGGTCCGCTCCAGCCAGGCCGACACGGCGGCGGCCGGTGCTTCGAGCAGCGCGTCCCCGTCCGGCGAGCTGAGCGCCATCAGGACGACGCCGCGGCCCGACACCTTCGTCGGCCACACCCGCACGTCCCCCTGCCCGCACGGCCGGAACACCCCTTCCACCAGCAGCTCCCGGGCGAACGTCCAGTGCACCGGGCGGTCGGAGTTGATGTGGAAGGTGATGTGGACGGCGTACGGGTCGTCGCTGCGGAAGCCGAGCTTGGCCGGTACGGGGAGGGTGTGCTCGGGCGACAGGACGAGTCCGAGTTCCAGCTCGCGCTCCACGACGGTGTGCCGCATGGTGATCGTTCCTCTCTCGTGGCGGGCCCTCGGCGCGGGCCCGTACGAGTGAGAGGGCCGAGGAGCCCCGGGCATTACGCGGGTTCGCGAAACTTTTTCCGACGGGTCCGTCGACCGGCTCCCGGCGGCCGGCGTTCCCGCGGGTCCGTATCAGATCCGTGCCTGAATGGGGCGGGTCCGGAGGCAGCGGTCATGGACCGGGCCGGCGTCTGGTAGATCTGGACGCCTCCACCCGACCCACGAGCAGATACGGGACGACGGACATGAGCGCCCCAACCCCGGCCCCCGGCGACGACAGGCCCCGCGAAGGGTATTACCCGGACCCGTCCATTCCTGGATACGTCCGGTACTGGAACGGCGCGGCCTGGGTGCCGGGGACGAGCCGTCCGGCTCCCTCGGACGGCAGGCCGATCGCCCCGCCGCCCGAATCCGGTTCTTCCGGCGCCGTGGAGGAGACGGGCCCGCACTTCTTCGACGAGGACCCCGCGGCCGACGGCGGACAGGGGCGCCCCGCATCCGACAGCGCCCTGCACGGCTCCCGCCCCGAGCCCGCCTCCGCGTGGGGCGCCGACCGCTCCCGTCAGACCGGCTTCGGCGGCGACAAGGACCGCCGGGTGTCCTGGGGTTCGGGGTCCGTCCCGGACCCGCGCGACCCCCGGGTGCCCCTCGTCGCGGACGCGGGCGTCCCCGCCGGCGGCGACCCCGGGCGTACGGCGAGCACGGACGGCACGGCGACGATCCCGCCGGCGGACGCCGACGAGGAGGCCGGGGCCACACCGGGCACGGTGGTCTTCCGGCGCCCCACCCCGCAGGGTGCCGAGAGCGCGGCACCTCCGCGGCCCGGCATGCCCCTGACCCCCGCCCAGGCCGCCGCCCAGCAGGCCCTCGGGCTCGCCCCGCAGGCCGCCGCTCCCGCGATGTCCGGCCCGCAGCAGCAGTCGCAGCCCCCGCAGCAGGGCCCGCAGTCGGGCACCGCCCCGCAGGCTCCGGCGCCGGTGGCCCCGGCCGCCGCCCCGGCCTCGCCGCAGTCCCCGTTCGGCGGTGCCTTCCCGCAGCAGGCCCCGGCGACGTCACCGGCCGTCCCCGATCCGCAGACCGCCCCGCCCCCGTCCGGCGTGCCCCAGCAGGCCGCCCTCGCCCCGCAGTCGTCCGACACCCCCATGGCCGTCGGGTTCGGCGGCGGGCAGCCCTCCTGGGCCCAGCAGGTGCACCGGCTGGCCGGGGGAGAGGCGGAGCAGCCGGTCGCGCCGTGGAAGCCGGTGGTGGAGGACCCGTTCCAGGCGGTGGCGCGGCGGCAGGCGGAGGCCAGGCCCGCGGGGCTCGGCAGACGGTTCGCCGCCCGGCTCGTGGACAGCGTCGTCGTCGGCAGCGTCACGGCCGTGGCCGCCGTGCCGTTCGGCACCAAGGCGATGGACCACATCGACGGGAAGATCGACGCGGCCAGGCTCTCCGGCGAGCGGGTCACGGTCTGGCTGGTCGACGGTACGACCTCCGTCTACCTGGGCATCGTCCTCGGGGTCCTGTTCCTGGTCAGCGCCCTCTACGAGGTGCTGCCCACCGCCCGGTGGGGCCGCACCCTCGGCAAGAGGCTGCTCGGCCTCGACGTCCGTGACATCGAGGGCCACGAACCCCCGTCGTTCGGGCGCTCCCTGCGCCGCTGGCTCGTCCACACCGTCTCCGGGCTGATCGGCATCGGTGTGCTCGGGGTCCTGTGGTGCGTGTGGGACAAGCCGTGGCGCCAGTGCTGGCACGACAAGGCGGCGCACACCTTCGTGGCGGGCGGGTAGCGGTCAGGGCGCGGCCGGCGCACCGCGTGCCCCGTACGGCCCCGTGCCGGATGCGGAGTCCGGGGGTTCGGGGTCGACTCGGGCCATGAGCACCGAACCGCCGCCCTTCGGCTCCGGTCAGTCCCCGGACGACGACCGGTTCAGGAAGCAGCCGCCCCCGCCGCAGCAGGGCGGCGGCTCCCCGTACGACCCGCCGCCCCGGCAACCGCCGCCGTACGGAAGCGGACAGGAGCCCCCGTACGGGAACCAGCCGCCCCCGTACGGGAACCGGCCCCCGCCCCCCGGCGGAGGTCCCCACGACGGGGACCCCTACGGAGGCGGGCCGTACCCCAACGATCCGCTCGCGGGCATGCCGCCGCTCGCCGACAGCGGGAAGCGGGTCCTGGCGCGGATCATCGACATGATCCTGGTGGGGCTCGTGGTGTGGCTGCTGGCCTGGGCGTTCAGGATCAGCCAGTACACGGTGAACTCGGACGACTTCGAGTTCGGCAAGTCCCTGGCGCAGGAGGCGCTCGCGGCCGTCCTCTACATCGCGTACGACACGGTCCTCACCGTCAGGGACGGCCGGACTCTCGGCAAGAAGCTGCTGAAGCTGCGGGTGGCCGACCTCGACGACGGCTCCACGCCCTCCACGCAGACCGCGCTGATCCGGGCGGCCGTGCTGTGGATCCCCTTCGCCTTCTGCTGCGCCTGCATCTGGACGGCGATCGCGGGCGGCTGGAGCTTCTTCGACAGGCCGTACAAGCAGGGCCTGCACGACAAGGCGGCCAAGACCGTAGTGGTCAGCACCCCGTGAGCACCCGGGCACGGCGACGGCGGGACCGCGTACGCACGGGCCCGCCGCAACGTTTCAGCGTGCTGTCACCGTGTGCCGGTTCAGGAACCCGTCGGCTCGTGCACCGGCTCCCGGACCGCTTCGGCCCGCGCGGCCACGGGGACCGGAGCGGGTGCGGCGGCCGCACGGGCGCGGCGCACCGCGGCGCCGGACGCCGGCTTGGGCGTCGGCACGGTCAGGGAGACGAGCAGGCCCAGGGCCAGGGCGGCCAGGGCGATCACCGCGATGCCCACGCCGGAACTCGTCTGGGACAGCAGCAGCATGGCGAGGGTGGACAAGATCACGGTGCAGGAACCGTAGGCGAGCTGTGCAGTCGTCGGACGAGGCATGGCAATCGTGTCCTCGGGTGGAGTCTCCCCGTGCCTCTCACGATGAAGGGGAGGGTGCGGATACGAATCAAAGGTGAAGCAGGCTGCCGACTTGGCTTTCACCGACTTCCGGCGCTCCGCCAATCGACTCTATTCGCCAGGGTGCCCGAGTGGAACGACAGGTAAGCGTGACCTGACACACGGTGCCGGGTGCACAGGGGGCGCACGGGTTCATGACGTCCGGCAAGTGGACGCATATGCGCGCCTGTTCCAGAGGTGTCCGCGTACTGCACGTCACGGACACATAACGAACAAGCGCTTCCCGTAGACGCCGATAATGCAGTTGACCTGTTCAAGTCAAGATCTATTTTTTCCGTCGAAACTCCGGTCGAATGGCGTCACTTGACTACACGCGTATACCGCGCGCGGACTCCTCCACACGGGACCATCCTTTTCCGCGCGAAACGGACGCGGGGGAGGACCTCAAGTGACCAGTAGATCCTGGACGTCCAGAGCTGCGGCCATCGGTGTCGCGGTCGCCACGGCGGCGGCGACCCTGTCGGCCTTCACGGTGGCGCAGGCCGCCGACGGCGCACCGGCCGCGGCTGTGGACCGGCACGACCCGGCGGACCACGAGCACGCCGGCGAGCACGACCTCGACGGACCTCTGAGCAAAACTCAGGAGGCCCGGCGCGAGGAGGCCCTGAAGCAGGTCATAGCCGGCGAGGCCACGGTCAAGGACCGTGACGGCTCGCAGGTCGTGAAGCTGGACAGCAAGAAGGGCAAGAGCAAGTACGTCGAGCTCGGCCGCGAGAAGACCGACAAGATCTTCACGATCCTCGTCGAGTTCGGCGACCAGGTCGACAGCCGCTACGGCGGCACGCCCGGCCCGCTGCACAACCAGATCGCCAAGCCGGACCGGGCCAAGGACAACTCCACGGCCTGGCGGGCCGACTACGACCAGAAGTACTTCCAGGACCTCTACTTCGGCGCCGGCAAGAACGACGAGTCGGTGAAGAAGTACTACGAGAAGCAGTCCTCGGGCCGCTACTCGGTCGAGGGCGAGGTCTCCGACTGGGTCAAGGTCCCCTACAACGAGGCCCGCTACGGGTCCAACTACTGCGGTGACACCAACTGCGACAGCGTGTGGAACGTGGTCAGCGACGGTCTCACGTCCTGGGTCGCCCAGCAGAAGGCAGCGGGGCGCACCGACGCGCAGATCAAGGCCGACGTCGCCGAGTTCGACCAGTGGGACCGCTACGACTTCGACGGCGACGGCGACTTCAACGAGCCCGACGGCTACATCGACCACTTCCAGGTCGTGCACGCCGGTGAGGACGAGTCCGCCGGCGGCGGTGCGCAGGGCACGGACGCCATCTGGGCCCACCGCTGGTACGCGTTCGGCACCGACGCGGGCGCGACCGGCCCGTCCGGCAACAAGCTCGGCGGCGCCAAGATCGGTGACACCGGCATCTGGGTCGGCGACTACACCGTCCAGCCCGAGAACGGCGGACTCGGTGTCTACGCCCACGAGTACGGCCACGACCTCGGTCTGCCGGACCACTACGACACCGCGGGCGGCGACAACTCCACCGGCTTCTGGACGCTGATGTCGTCCGGTTCCTGGCTGGGCACCGGCAAGGACGCCATCGGCGACCTGCCCGGCGACATGACCGCCTGGGACAAGCTGCAGCTGGGCTGGCTGGACTACGACACGGCGAAGGCGGCGACGAAGTCGCGGCACAAGCTGGGCGTCGCGGAGTACAACTCCAAGGACAAGCAGGCCCTGGTGGTCGAGCTGCCGGAGAAGTCGGTGACCACGGAGATCGTGAAGCCCTCGCAGGGTGCCACGCAGTGGTGGAGCGGCAGCGGCAACGACCTCAAGAACACGCTGACCCGTTCGGTGGACCTCACCGGCAAGTCCTCGGCGTCCCTCACCCTCGACGGCTGGTGGGACATCGAGCGCAACTACGACTTCCTCTACACCGAGGTGTCGACGGACGGCGGGGCCAACTGGACCGCGCTCGACGGGACCGCGAACGGCACGGCGATCCCCCGTGACGGCAGCGACAAGCCCGGCCTGACCGGATCGGTCGCCGCGTACCAGAAGCTGGTCTACCCGCTCGGCGCCTACGCGGGCAAGAAGATCGACCTGCGCTTCCGCTACCAGACCGACGGCGGCCTGGCCCTCAAGGGCTTCGCCGCGGACCGCATCGCGCTCACGGCCGACGGGTCGACCGTCTTCGCCGACGACGCGGAGAGCGCCGACGCCGCCTGGACGGCCAAGGGCTTCTCCCGCAAGGGCGCGAACTACACCTCGGACTACGCCCAGTACTACATCGCCGAGAACCGCCAGCACGTGTCGTACGACGAGACGCTCAAGGTCGGCCCGTACAACTTCGGCTTCTCGACCACGCGTCCGGACTGGGTGGAGCACTTCCCGTACCAGACCGGTCTGTTGATCTGGAAGTGGGACACCTCGCAGGCGGACAACAACACCAGCAAGCACCCCGGTACGGGCCTGGTCCTGCCGGTCGATGCACACCCGGCGGCCCTGAAGTGGGCCGACGGCACGGTGATGCGCAGCCGGATCCAGGCGTACGACTCCCCGTTCAGCATCCACCGCACGGACGGCCTGAAGCTGCACAAGGCCGACGTCCCGACGGTCGTCCCGTCGTCCGCGGGTGTGTCCGTCTTCAACGACCGGACCAACACCTACTACGACGCGGCCACCCCGCTGGCCGGTGTCAAGATCACTGACACCAACACCAAGATCGAGATCGTCAAGGAGGCCGCGGACGGCTCCACGATGTCGGTCAAGGTCGGCCCCGCGGTGAAGTAGATCGCGTTTTAGCAGGTCAGAGCATGTTCGGCCGTGACCCCCTTGGCGGGTCGCGGCCGAACGTGTTTAGGTGCGTGCTGTGGCCTTCTTATTGACACTGACACGCACGGGGGTGTGACCTGCATGGCCGCAGGAGGTTTCTGCAAGCTGCCGGACGGCAATGTGGTCGTCGCCCTGAACCTGCCGGGGGCGACGGATCCGGCTGTGGTCCGGGCCCCGTCCGACGACGGCTCCGTTCGGGTGCTGGTGCTGGCCGCGAACCGTGCCCGGGCCCTCACCCGGCTCCGCAACCTGGGCATGCGGGCGATCTATCTCCGCGGCAACGCGGCGCCCCCGACCCTGGACGAGATCACGGCCGTCCTGCACCACCCCGACGGCCTCATATGGCGCACCTCACCGGTCTGCCCGGCCTCCACGACCCCGGAGCTGTGGCATCCGATCCGGGCGCTGCTGAGGAGGCCGACGGTGCGGGTGTGACTCCGGCGGCCTCTGCCGGGGCTCAGACCACCGGCTTGCCCGACAGCTCCACGCCCGCCTCCCGCAGCTCCTCCAGGGCCCGCTCCGTCGTCTCCTCGGACACCCCGGCGGTCAGGTCCAGCAGCACCTGGGTGCGGAAGCCCTCCCGGGCGGCGTCCAGGGCGGTGGCCCTGACGCAGTGGTCCGTGGCGATGCCGACGACGTCGACCTCGGTGATCTCGCGGGCGCGCAGCCAGTCCACGAGGGTGACGCCGTTCTCGTCGGCGCCCTCGAAGCCGCTGTACGCCGCGGAGTACGCCCCCTTGTCGAAGACGGCGTCGACCGCGCCGGAGGCGATCACCGGGGCGAAGTTCGGGTGGAACCCGACCCCCTCGGTCCCCGCGACACAGTGGGCGGGCCAGGAGTGGACGTAGTCGGGGTTGTCGGAGAAGTGGCCACCGGGGGCGATGTGGTGGTCACGGGTGGCCACCACGTGCTGGTAGCCCGGGCCGGCCGCCTGGCCGATCAGCTCGGTGACGGCGGCGGCCACATCGGCACCACCGGCCACCGCGAGACTGCCCCCCTCGCAGAAGTCGTTCTGTACATCGACGACGATCAAGGCGCGGCGCATGGTGTCGGTGTCCTTAGACTCTTCGGTGCTTCGGGGTGGGTGGGATCGGCCGGGCTGGGGACTACGAACCTCCGAGCCTAGAGACTCCGGGGGCTGTTCGGGAGGGGGCATCCGGCGCTCGCCCGGTGCGCGGACCGGAGCACGCACCGGTCAAGCGGGCGCTCGGGGGCTCGGGGGAGAGCGCGCCTGACAGATTCACTCCGGCCCGCCCCCGCCGTGCGCCCGCCGGTGGTTCAGACGTACTCCGTCGGAAGGACCGCTTCCCCGCGCGACAGCTGCATGGCCGACAGCGGCAGGTTCGACCGGGCGGCCACGTGCCGTGTGCGTACGGCGTCCAGGGGCTCCCGGGAGAGCACCCGGCCGTCCTTGATCAGCCGGTGCAGCAGCTCGCGGTCCCGCAGCTCCTCGGGGACCGGCCCGGTGCCGATGACCTCGGCCTCCGCCACGCCCTGCCCGTCCAGCCGCCGGGCCGCCCACTTGCGGCCCCCGACGGACGTCTTCCCGCCGCTGGACCTCTTCGCCACCGGCACCAGCGGGGCCGTGGGGTCCGCGGACTCGGCCCGCGCGACGAGCTTGTAGACCATCGAGCAGGTGGGGTGACCGGAACCGGTCACCAGCTGCGTCCCCACGCCGTACGCGTCCACGGGCGCCGCCGCCAGCGAGGCGATGGCGTACTCGTCGAGGTCCGAGGTCACGATGATCCGGGTGTCCCGCGCGCCCAGCTCGTCCAGCTGCCGGCGCACCCGGTGGGCGACCAGGAGCAGGTCACCGGAGTCGATGCGCACGGCGCCCAGCTCGGGCCCGGCGATCTCCACGGCGGTCCGGACGGCCTCGGCGACGTCGTAGGTGTCGACGAGCAGCGTGGTGTTCCGGCCGAGCGAGTCCACCTGGGCCTGGAAGGCGTCCCGCTCACGGTCGTGCAGCAGGGTGAAGGCGTGGGCGCTGGTGCCGACCGTCGGGATGCCGTAGCGGAAGCCGGCGGCCAGGTCCGAGGTGGAGGTGAAGCCGCCGATGTACGCGGCGCGCGAGGCGGCCACGGCGGCCAGCTCGTGCGTGCGCCGGGCGCCCATCTCGATCAGCGGGCGCTCCCCGGCGGCGCTGGACATCCGGGAGGCGGCGGCCGCGATCGCCGAGTCGTGGTTGAGGATGGAGAGGATCACCGTCTCCAGCAGGACGCACTCGGCGAAGGTGCCCTCGACCCGCATGACCGGCGAGCCCGGGAAGTACACCTCGCCCTCCTGGTACCCCCACACGTCCCCGGAGAAGCGGTAGCCGGCGAGCCGGTCGAGCGTCTCCTCGTTCACGATCGAGCGTTCGCGCAGGAAGCCGAGGACGGCCGGGTCGAAACGGAAGTTCTCGACCGCGTCCAGCACCCGTCCGGTGCCGGCCACCACGCCGTACCTGCGCCCCTCGGGCAGCCGCCGGGTGAAGACCTCGAACACCGAACGCCGCTCGGCCGTGCCCGCCTTCAGGGCGGCCTGCAGCATCGTGAGTTCGTACTGGTCGGTGAAGAGCGCGGTCGAGGGGACGTCGACCGGCAAACCGAGGTCCGCTGTGTTCATGGCAAGAGATCGTACTCCCATTTCGTCAATCTGACGATTTCTGGGTGGCCGGTTCTCATGTGCCCTGGTCGGAGGGCCGCATTTGTGCGGGCACCCCCCTGTGGTGGCAGCATGGGCGGTGTGACGGCAGCCGTTCCCATGGAGATCGAGAAGACCGAGTCGGCGGAGGAGACCTTCGCCGTACCCGAACCGGACGTCCCGTGGCTCACGATCGTCCACAACGACCCGGTGAACCTCATGAGCTATGTGACGTACGTCTTCCAGGCCTACTTCGGGTACTCGAAGGAGAAGGCCAACAAACTGATGCTCGACGTCCACCACAAGGGCCGCGCGGTCGTCTCCAGCGGATCACGCGAGGAGATGGAACGCGACGTGCAGGCCATGCACGGCTACGGTCTGTGGGCCACCCTCCAGCAGGACCGGAAGTAGCGACGCACCTGATGCCAGGACAATTCGAAGCGCTCCCCGGCGGCGGCGCGGCCGTCGCGCTCGACGAGGTCGAGATCTCCATCATCCGCTCGCTGGCGGTCCAGCTCCTGGAGCTGATCGGCCCCGGCCCCGCCGAGGACGCCGACGACGACCCGCTGGCCGAACTCTTCGCCGAGGGTCCGAGCGAGCCGCCCAAGGACCCCGTCCTGCTGCGGCTGTTCCCGGACGCCTACAGCGACCCCGAGGGCACCCCGGGTGCCCGGGAGGCGGAGGAGCAGCGGGCGTACTCCTCGGAGTTCCGCCGCTTCACCGAGAACGACCTGCGGGCCGGCAAGCGCGAGAAGGCCCTCGCGGTGATCCACTCCCTGGACGCGCTGTCCGCGGCCGGGGAGGGCGGGGCCGTGCTGAAGCTGTCGGCGGACGACTCCCGGCACTGGCTCGGCTGCCTCAACGACCTGCGGCTCGCCATCGGCTCCCGGCTGGACGTCGTCGACGAGGAGGACACCGACCTCCTCTACCGGCTCCCGGACGAGGACCCGCGCAAGCCGATGGTGATGGCGTACCTGTGGCTGGGCGGTCTCCAGGACTCGCTCGTCACGACGCTGATGCCCTGAGGGCGCCGCCGGCGCGGGGTCCCGGGAGGTTCTGGGGGGCCTCTCCACGCCCGCCGCACGGGCGTTCCACGTCTTCTCCACGGACGCTCAGCGTTCGCTCAGAGGACACTCAAATCCGGATAACGATCGCGTCACCACGCCCGCGAGGGATGCCCTCGCGGGTGCTCTTTGTCCGCTTCTCCCTGTGTTGTGCGCCACAGAAAAGCCGGTGGATCAAGACTGCGACCGTGATAGATCTGCACGATCGCTCGACGGACGACACCCATGTCCGCTCGGGTGCGCCACCGGCCGACGACCGTCGGCCAGGCACGAGCGGGCTCGACGCAGAGCCCGCTCAGCTCCATCACATCCGGGGGGATCGGAACCCGATCCGGGGCCGACGAACGGCCCGGATCGGCCCAGCGTGGAGAAAGGCGCACAACACATGACCTCCGCTCAGGTCAACAAGAACGGCGACGAAGCCGTGCGCGACGACGCACCCGAAGAGGGGTACGAGCGCGGGCTCGGCAGCCGTCAGGTCCAGATGATCGCGATCGGCGGCGCCATCGGCGTCGGCCTCTTCCTGGGAGCCGGGGCGAACATCGCCAAGGCCGGACCCAGCCTGATCTTCATGTACGCCCTCGCCGGCGTCATCATCTTCTTCATCATGCGAGCCCTCGGCGAGCTGCTCCTGTACCGCCCGGTCTCCGGTTCCTTCGCGGAGTACTCCCGCGAGTTCCTCGGCCCGTTCTTCGGCTACTTCACCGGCTGGACGTACTGGCTGATGTGGGTCGTCACCGGCATGGCCGAACTCACGGCCGCCGCGATCTACGTCAACTACTGGTGGCCCGACGTCCCCCGATGGGTGACCGCGCTGGTCTTCCTGGTGGTCCTCTTCGGCGCCAACCTGATCTCGGTGAAGCTCTTCGGCGAGATCGAGTTCTGGTTCTCGATGGTCAAGGTCACCGCCCTGCTCGGCATGATCGTGATCGGCCTCGGCGTCCTCACCTTCGGCTTCAGCAGCGCCGGCGACACCGCCGCGGTCTCCAACCTGTGGGCCTTCGACGGCGTCTTCCCCAAGGGCGTCGGCTCGTCCCTGATGACCCTTCAGGGCGTGATGTTCGCCTACCTCGCCGTCGAACTGGTCGGCGTCACGGCCGGTGAGTCGGAGGACCCGGAGAAGACCCTCCCCAAGGCCATCAACACCCTGCCCTGGCGGATCGCGCTCTTCTACGTCGGTGCCCTCACCGTCATCCTGTGCGTGGTGAAGTGGACCGAGTTCGCGCCCGGCGTGAGTCCCTTCGTCGAGGCCTTCGCCAGGATCGGCATCCCGGCGGGCGCCGGCATCGTCAACTTCGTGGTGCTGACGGCGGCCCTGTCCTCCTGCAACTCGGGCATGTACTCCACCGGCCGCATGCTGCGCACCCTCGCGGACAACGGGGAGGCCCCCAAGGCGTTCAGCAGGCTGTCGTCGACGAAGACCCCGGCGTTCGGCATCACCGTCTCCGTGCTCTTCATGGGCATCGGCGTGATCCTGAACTACATCGTGCCGGAGAAGGCGTTCGGCTACGTCGTCTCCGTCGCCACCGCCGCCGGCATCTGGACCTGGCTGATGATCCTGATCAGCCACGTCCTGTACCGCCGCGGTGTGGACGCCGGCCGCCTGCCCGCCTCGTCCTTCCCGGCCCCGGGCGGCGCCAAGTGCAGCTGGGTCGCCATCGTCTTCCTGCTCTTCGTCACCGGCCTCATCGCCTACGACGCCGACTCCCGCGTCTGCCTCTACGTGATGGCGGGCTGGGCGGCGGCCCTCGGCATCGGCTGGGCCGTGCTCAAGAGCCGCAACCCCGGGATCACCGAGCGCCGCGAGACGGAGTTCGAGAAGGTCGGCTGACCGGACCGCGCCGGGGTCCCCGAGGCCCCGGTCCCGGCATGTGGGCTGTTCCGTACCACCCCCCGGTACGGAACAGCCCTTCTGCTTATCCTGGCGACCATGCTGACCATCACCCAGGACCTCGTCGACCGGATCGTCGCCCACGCGCGCAAGGACCACCCCGACGAGGCGTGCGGGGTCGTCGCCGGGCCGGCGGGCTCGGACCGCCCCGAGCGGTTCATCCCGATGCTGAACGCGGCCATGTCGCCCACGTTCTACGAGTTCGACTCCGGCGACCTGCTCAGGCTCTACCGCGAGATGGACGACCGCGACGAGGAGCCGGTGGTCATCTACCACTCCCACACCGCCACCGAGGCCCGCCCGTCCCGCACCGACATCTCCTACGCCAACGAGCCCGGCGCCCACTACGTCCTCGTCTCGACCGCCGACACCGACGGTCTCGGCGAGTTCCAGTTCCGCTCGTTCCGGATCGTCGAGGGCGAGGTGACCGAGGAGGAGGTGCGGATCGTGGCGGCGTACTGAACGACGGCACAGGAGATTCGCGGCTACGGTGTTCCGTACGCGCACGCACGTAGCCACACGACTGCCCGCCACGGAGACGGCCTTGACTCGACAGACGCGACGCCTGCCCGGCCGGCGCCCCACGCTCGACGACGTCGCACGCGGCTCGGGGGTCTCCAAGTCCACCGTGTCGCGGGTGATCAACGGCGAGGACAAGGTGCGCGCGGAGGTCGTCGAACGGGTCCGGGAGGTCATCGCCGAACTGGGCTACGTGCCGAACTCCGCCGCCCGCCAGCTGGTCACCCGGCGCAACAACGCCATCGCCGTCGTCGCGAGCCAGCCGCAGAACCGCCTCTTCATCGACCCCTTCTTCGACCTGCACCTGCGGGGCATCCGCAAGGAACTGGTCGCCCACGGGGCCCAGCCCGTCCTGCTCTTCCTGGAGGAGCCCGAGGAGTATCCGCGCGTCGGCGACTTCCTGGGCGGCGGCCATGTCGACGGCGCCCTGCTGTTCTCCCTGCGGGCCGACGACCCGCTGCCCGGCATGATCGACCGGCTCGGCCTGCCCGCCGTCTTCGGCGGCCGGCCGATGCTCCGCGACGGCGAACCCGTCCACGACCGTGTGTTCGTCGACGCCGACAACCGGGGCGGTGCCCGCGAGGCCGTCCGCCATCTGCTCGGGCTGGGCCGGGAACGCGTCGCGACGATCACCGGCCCCGTGGAGCGGGAGGCGTCCGCCTTCGACCGCCTGGACGGCTACCGGGACCTCCTGCCGGACGCGCCGCCGCGGATGATCGAGCACTCCGACTACACACGGCACGGCGGTGCCACCGCCATGACCGCACTCCTGGACCGCTGCCCCGACCTGGACGCCGTCTTCGTCGCCTCCGACCTGATGGCCTCCGGCGCGCTCCAGGTGCTGCGCGAGCGCGGCCGCCGGGTGCCGGACGACGTGGCCGTCGTCGGCTTCGACGACCTCACGCCCATCGCCGAGCACACCGACCCGCCGCTCACCACCGTGCACCAGGACATCGAGGGCATGGGACGGCTGATGGCCCGGCTGCTGTTCAGCACGGAGGACCTGGCGGACGCCGGGGCGCCGGGCACGGGGAGCCGCCCGGCCTCGGTGGTCACCCCCACGCGGCTGGTCGTCCGGCAGTCGGCCTGACCTCGGGTCCGAGGGCGCGGCGGACCCTCGGTCTCATCCTTCGGCCCGAATCCGTCCGGCATGTGGGATCACCTTCCGGGACCCGGACCGGGAATCGATACGATGAGCCCATGGTTCTTGACGACGTGAGCGAGAAGACGCCGGGCGCACTGCTCGTGGCGCGGCTGCACGTCGACCTGTGCAGGCTCGCCAGCGCCATCTGTTGACGCCGGACCCTGCCGCCGTACGGCCGTGAGCCGCGGCGCCCACACCCGTGTGACCACGCACTTCGCGCTGCCGCGCGCCACCGACCACCACTTCCGACAGGAGCCGCACACCATGGCCATCGAGGTCCGCATCCCCACCATCCTCCGCCAGTACACCGACGGTCAGAAGGCGGTGGAGGGGGCCGGCGCCACCCTCGCCGAGCTGTTCACCGACCTCGAGAGCCGTCACACGGGCATCCACGCCCGGATCGTGGACGGCGGTGAACTGCGCCGCTTCGTCAACGTCTACCTCAACGACGAGGACGTCCGCTTCCTGGAGGGCATCAACACCAAGCTCTCCGACGGCGACAACGTGACGATCCTGCCGGCGGTGGCCGGCGGCATGGCCTGATCACCCATGCGCTACGACTCCCCGCTGGCCGCGGTGGGCAACACCCCCCTGGTGTGCCTGCCGCGGCTGTCGCCGTCCGCCGACGTCCGCATCTGGGCGAAGCTGGAGGACCGCAATCCCACGGGTTCGGTCAAGGACCGGCCCGCCCTGCACATGATCGAGCAGGCGGAGAAGGACGGACGTCTGACGCCCGGCTGCACGATCCTGGAGCCCACCTCCGGCAACACGGGCATCTCCCTGGCCATGGCGGCGAAGCTCAAGGGCTACCGCATGGTCTGCGTCATGCCCGAGAACACCTCCCAGGAGCGGCGCGAGCTGCTCGCCATGTGGGGCGCCGAGATCATCCCGTCCCCGGCGGCGGGAGGCTCCAACACGGCCGTACGCGTGGCCAAGGAGCTGTCCGCCGAGCACCCCGACTGGGTGATGCTCTACCAGTACGGCAACCCGGACAACGCGGGCGCCCACTACGCGACGACCGGTCCGGAGATCCTCGCGGACCTGCCCTCCATCACCCACTTCGTCGCGGGCCTCGGCACCACCGGGACCCTGATGGGCGTGGGCCGCTTCCTGCGCGAACAGAAGCCGGACGTCAGGATCGTCGCCGCTGAGCCGCGCTACGACGACCTCGTCTACGGCCTGCGCAACCTCGACGAGGGGTTCGTGCCGGAGCTGTACGACGCGTCCGTGCTGACCACCCGGTTCTCCGTCGGTTCGGCCGACGCGGTGACCCGCACGCGGGAGCTGCTGCAGCAGGAGGGGATCTTCGCGGGCGTCTCCACGGGGGCCGCGCTGCACGCGGCGATCGGGGTCGGGAACAAGGCGGTGAAGTCCGGGGAGCCGGCCGACATCGTGTTCGTCGTCGCCGACGGCGGCTGGAAGTACCTGTCGACGGGCGTCTACACGGCGGCGACGACGGAAGAGGCGATCGAGACGTTGCAGGGGCAGCTCTGGGCGTGAGCGCGCGGCGGTGCGGGTGGGGCGGGGTGGGGTGCCGGGTGCGGGTGAGTGGGGGCTGGTCGCGCAGTTCCCCGCGCCCCTGAAAAGCAGGGGCTGCGCCCCGTGCTTTTCAGCGCCGGCCCCGGCCGTCTTCGGGCCCACGGGCCCTGGGCCTTCAGGCCCGCAGGGCCGTTGCTTTTCAGGCCCGCGGGGCCTGGGCTTTCAGGGGCGCGGGGAACTGCGCGAGAAGCCCCACCGGGCCCGCACCCGAAGAACCGGCGGGCGGGCATCTCACTTCGACAGATGGCGGACCCGGGCCCACAGGGCAGGGTCCGCCACCCCCACCCGCCGGCGGAAGTCGCGCAGGCGCACGTCCCGCACCTCGTCCGTCTCCAGATAACTCGCGCGTCCCCGGGCGTCACCGACCGCACCGGGGGGCAGCGGGATCACGCCGGGCCGTTCGGCACGGTGCCGGCTGGTGATCTTGGCGACGCGGGCCCGGCCCCCGCGCACGGTCAGCACGAGGCAGGGCCGGTCCTTCTCCCCGGGCCCGTCCTCGAAGGGCACGCTCGCCCACCAGATCTCGGCGGGCCGGGGCCGTGGTACCGGCGCGCGCGTCCGCTCCGGGCGCCCCGGCGGCCGCGTCCGCCCGCCTCGCCGCGGCGGTCGCCGCGAGCGTCCCCACCCGTCGACCACCGCCGCGAGCAGGGCCAGCACCACCACGGCCGCGAGCGCCGGCCACCATGACGTGTCCATAGCGACGACGGTACCGGCGCGCACCGCGCAACACCCGCCCCCGCGCGCACTCCCGCGCTCATAGGCACCGTCGCACCCCGGCCCGCGCTCGCCCCAACGGCCCTATGACCAGCCGAACCGGTGACACCACAGGTGAGTTCGCCCACAACGGCCCCTGGCGGAGGAGCGACCCACCCTTTTGCGCCTTACGCTCGACGGACCGCACCACTCTCGTTGCACCCACGCCCGAACTTCGCAACCCCGCCAACTGCAATCTGCAATCCGCAACCCGTCTGCACGTCACGACCGACAAGACACGACTGACACGACACGACTGTCACGACTTCACGCCAGCGCGGAGGTTCCGCTCTTATGAAGCTCACTGTCGTCGGCTGCTCGGGGTCGTTCCCGTCCGCGGAATCGGCCTGTTCGAGCTACCTCGTAGAGGCCGACGGCTTCCGGCTGCTCCTCGACATGGGCAACGGTGCCCTCGGCGAGCTGCAGCGCCACTGCGGTCTCTACGACCTCGACGCGATCTTCCTCAGCCATCTGCACGCCGACCACTGCATCGACATGTGCGCGTACTTCGTCGCACGCTACTACCGCCATGACGGCGGCCGCTGCGACCCCATCCCGGTCTACGGACCGGAGGGCACCGAGCAGCGCCTGACCACGGCCTACGCCGACACCCCGTCCGCGTCCTCCATGAGCGAGGTCTTCGACTTCCACACGGTCAAGCCGGGCACGTTCGAGATCGGCCCCTTCACCGTCCACACGGAGCGGGTCGCCCACCCCGTCGAGGCGTACGGCATCCGGATCGAGCACGGCGGCCGGGTCCTGACGTACTCCGGGGACACCGGTGTCACCGACACCCTGGACGAACTGGCGCGCGGCGCCGACCTGTTCCTGTGCGAGGCCGCCTTCACGCACGGCAAGGAGAACATCCCGGACCTCCACCTCAACGGCCGCGAGGCCGGGGAGACGGCCGCCCGCGCGGGCGCCCGTCGTCTCGTGCTCACGCACGTCCCGCCGTGGACCGACCCGCAGGTCAACCTCGTCGACGCCCGCGCGGTGTACGACGGCCCGGTGGAGCTGGCGGTGCCCAGGGTGTCGTACGAGATCTGAATGCGGTACGTGAACGGCGGCGGGCCCCCGGAGCGACACGCTCCGGGGGCCCGCCGCCGTTCGGCCGCCGCTCACGCCTTGGTGAGGTCCTCCACCTCCTCCTCGGGCTCACGGCCCGGCGTCGGCAGGTTGAACCTGGTGATGGCGAAGCGGAAGACGACGTAGTAGATCGCGCCGAAGGCCAGGCCGATCGGGATGATCAGCCAGGGCTTGGTGGCCAGGTTCCAGTTGAGGCCGTAGTCGATGGCGCCCGCGGAGAACGTGAAGCCCGCGTGGACACCGAGCGCCCAGGTGACGGCCATGGAGATGGCGGTGAGCACCGCGTGGATCACGTACAGCAGCGGGGCGATGAACATGAACGAGAACTCGATCGGCTCGGTCACACCGGTCACGAAGGAGGTCAGCGCGAGCGAGATCATCATGCCCATCACGGCCTTGCGGCGCTCGGGGCGAGCGGAGTGCGCGATCGCGATCGCGGCGGCCGGCAGACCGAACATCATGATCGGGAAGAAGCCCGACATGAACTGACCGGCGGTCGGGTCACCGGCGAAGAAGCGGTTCAGGTCACCGTGCACGACGGTGCCGGCAGCGTTGGTGAAGTCGCCGATCTGGAACCAGGAGACGGTGTTGACGAACTGGTGCATGCCGATCGGGATCAGCGCGCGGTTGATCAGACCGAACAGACCGGCCCCCGTCGCGCCCAGCCCGGTGATCCACTCGCCGGCGTCGGAGATGACCCCGCCGATGGGCTCCCAGACCAGACCGAAGAAGACGCCCATCGCGGTACCGACGAAGGCCATGATGATCGGGACGAGTCGGCGGCCGTTGAAGAAGCCGAGCCAGTCCACCAGCTGCTTGCGGTGGTAGCGCTGCCACAGCACGGCGGAGAGCAGGCCCATGAGGATGCCGCCGAGGACACCCGGGTTGTTGTAGGTCGCGGCCGCGTCGGCGCCGGCCTGTACCTTGGCCTCGGTGACGGGGAAGGCCTTCAGGACGTTGCTGTAGACCAGGAAGCCGACCAGGGCGGCCAGCGCGGTCGAGCCGTCCGACTTCTTGGCGAAGCCGATCGCGACACCGATGCAGAACAGCATCGGCAGGTTGTCGAAGATGGCGCCACCGGCCGTGGCGAAGACCGCCGTGACCTTGTCGGGCAGGTTCAGCTTCTCCTGTACGTCGGCCTGGCCGAGGCGGAGCAGGATGCCCGCCGCCGGCAGCACGGCGATGGGCAGCTGCAGGCTGCGGCCGATCTTCTGCAGGCCCTGGAAAAGACCGGATCCCCACTTCTTCGCGGGGGCCGCCGTTGGCGCGGTGGCAGTGCTCATGGACTTCCTCCATCGGGTGGTGGTCTACACCACTCAGTGGTGTAGACCTGTTGTAGCAGATGGGGGACGGGATCAGGAAGCCTCGATTCCCACCAGGATTCCGACGGGATTCCGGGCCGCTCACGGGCGGCTCGCGCGGGTCGCGGCGCGCGTCCCGGGCCTACGCGCCGAGCGCGCGCAGCGTCTCGATCAAGGTCCGCACCGCGAACCCGGTACCGCCGTAAGGGACTTCGGCGTACGGGCCCTCGTCGTTGTACGCGGGCGCGGCGATGTCCAGATGGGCCCAGCGGACGCCCGCGGCGACGAAGTCCTGGAGGAAGAGCGCGGCCTGCACGGTGTCCCCGTGCCGGTGCGAACAGTTCACCCGGTCCGCCACGGCGGACCGCAGATGGCGGCGCTCGTGGGCGAGCAGCGGCAGCCGGCAGAACGACTCCCCGGCCCGCTCCGACGCGGCCAGCACCGTCCGGGCCAGCCGCTCGTCCGGCGTGAACAGGACCGCCGTCCGGGTGCCGAGCGCGTGCACCGCGGCCGAGGTGAGGGTGGCCACGTCGATGACCAGGTCGGCGCGGTCCGGGCCGGGCCCGGACGCGCGGACCAGCACGTCGGCCAGCACCACCCGGCCCTCGTTGTCGGTGTGGGTGATCTCCGTCGTCGTACCGTCCAGATGGGTCACGACGTCACCCACCCGAAGGGCTCCGCCGTCCGGCATGTTCTCCGCGAGGGGCAGATGGCCGCGTATCCGCAGGGGCAGGCCGAGCGGGGGCAGGGCCGTCAGGGCCGCCACGACGGCCGCCGCGCCGGCCATGTCGGCCTTCATCGCGTGCCGCTCGTCCGACGGCTTCAGGGACAGCCCGCCGGAGTCGAACGTGACCCCCTTGCCGACCAGCCCGACCGTGAGGACCGGCTCGCCCCCGGGCGGGTCGTACGTCAGCTCCACGTACCGGGGCGGCTCCGCCGAGCCCCGGCCCACGGCGGCCAGGCCCGTGAGACCCAGCTCCGTCAGGCCGGCCGGCTCGTACACCGCGCAGCCGAGGCCGGCGGCGTGCGCCAGCTCGCGGATCCGGTCGGCGAACACCGGGGGCGTCAGATCGCCGGCCGGGCGGTTGACGAGGTCGCGGGCGAGACAGGTGGCCTCGGCGGCGGCCAGGCCCTCGGCGGCCGCCCGCCGCTCGCCGGTCACCACCACCACCTCGGCCAGCGGGCTCGCGGCCCGGGCGGAGCGGTACTCGTCGTAGCGGTACAGGCCCAGCACCGCGCCCTCCGCCACGGCCCGGGCGCGGTCGGCCGCCGGGACCCCGCTCTCGTCGGCCAGGGCGAGCTCCAGCCGCAGCGTGCGGGCGGGGCCCGCGGCCCGTACCGCGGCCGCCGCCGCGGTACGGAACGTGGCGGCCGTGGCCGCGCCCGCCGGCCCCAGGCCCACGTTCAGCGCCACCGCGCCTCCGTCCGCGGACGGCTCGGCGACCACCTGCCCGGGACGCGCCACGAAACCCCGGCGGCGGCTGAAGGCGCCGACGGCCGCACCGGTGTGCCGGCCGTACGCGACGACGTCGGCCGGGCGGTCCGCCGCGCGGGCGGTGACGTCTTCGGCGACGACCCGGGTCATGCGGTCATACGCGCTCGTACCGGGTGCCCGACTCGTCGCGCCGCAGCAGCTCCTCGTCCACGAGCGCCCTGCGCAGGGTGACCCAGTCGTCGAACCACTGCCCGCAGATCGCGTTGACCTTGGCCTCTGCGTACGTGACCCCGGGCTCGAAGGAGTCGGCCACGACGCTGAGGACCCGGGTGCGGGTCTCCGCCTTGCCGGGGATCGACGTGAGCCGCCCCTTGCGGAAGTAGGCCCCCGCGCCGTCACCGCCGCCCCGTCCGGAGATCCGCACCTCCGCCTGGACGGCCAGCCGGAAGGTGTCCTCGATCAGCCGGTAGGTGCGCGCGTCGGCGTCGTACGCGGCGATCCGCCCGTCGACGAGCTTGCTCAGGGCGGCGGCGGCCGCCGCCGGGCGCAGCCCCGCCCGCTCGGCCACCTCGGCCGCGGAGGTCGCGCCGAGCGCGAGGGCGGCGAAGGCGTCACGCCGGTCGGTCTGGGCGAGGACGCCGATCAGATCGCGGCAGGACGGCGGCAGGTCCTGGGCGCGGGGCCGGTCCTCGGCGGGAATCCGGTCATCGGTGGAGGCCGTGGTCATGGCGAGTCAACTTCCGGTTCGTGGTGCGGCGTTGTACGGGAGCTGTGCACGGTGATCCTCTACGAGTACCGCGCGGACGCCCGGTCGCCGCAATCGGGAAACGCCGTACGGGGCCGGTTTCAGCCAGACCGCCGTGCGGAATGCGTGGGCGTGAGCGTGAGCGGTACGGCGGTCCGGGATCTGCGGGGAGTTCCCTTGCGGGGCGGGGTGCGATAGGCGGAGGGCGATTCCCGCACCGGGAGGGCGATGACCTTGCTGCCCTCGATGTAGACCCACCTTTTCTCCTGCCACTCGTGGAGCTTCTCCAGGGGGTCGTCCCGGCGGGGCGGGCTCTGGAGATCACGGAACCGGGTGCCGCCGACGACCGCGCGGAACAGCCGTGCGTCCTCGCCGCGCAGGACGGTCGTACCGGCGGGCAGACCGGGCCGCCGGTCGGCGAGGGTCACGGCGTCGAAGCCGAGCCGGTAGGTGAAACGTGCCTGGTGATGACTGGTACGCCAGTGGTGGACCGCCGTCGCCAGCCGGGCGCGGACGGCGGTGTTGCGGGGGTCCTCGGCGAAGTCTCCCTCGAAGTGGTAGGCGAGGTCCCACAGGTCGCCGGGGGAGAGCCGGGGGTAGGCGTACCGGTAGCCCGGCAGCGGGCTGGTCAGGGTGAGGCCGTAGTCCTGCGGGCGTTCCACGTACGGGCTGAACCGGTCGAAGTGCACGGCCAGGATGTCGTTGTCGGGCGGTTCCAGATGGGTCAGGGAAGGCAGCAGATCGATCTGGGTGAGCATCGATTCCGGGGTCTCGTGGGGAAATCCGGTGAGGATGTTCCACACCGGCAGGACACCGAATTCGGCGCAGCCGAGCAGGAACCGGATGTTCTGGAAAGCGGTCGCGCCCTTTTTCAGCAGCCGGAGACCCTCGGTGCTCAGGCTCTCGATCCCCGGCTGCACGGAACGGACCCCGGCCCGGCGGGCGGCCCGGATGTCGGCCCATTCCATGTTCGCCTTGACCTCGAAGAACAGGGAGTGGTCGGTGGCGAGTTTCTCGACCAGGGGGAGGGCCGTGTCGAGGTACTTGAGGTCGAGAATGTTGTCGACGGCGAAGAAGTCGAGGACGCCGTAGCGGTCCATGAGGTGGCGCAGTTCGTCGGCGACGGTGTCGGGGTTCTTGCTGCGGTACGTCATGCTCGCGCCGTTGAGTCCGCAGAAGGTGCAGTGGGTCTTGGCGCCCCACCAGCAGCCGCGGGAGAACTCCACGGGCAGGGTGATCTCGGGTTCGAGGGTGTGCAGTCCGGCGGCGTGCAACTGCTCGAAGAAGCCGTCGTAGTCGGGGGTGGGCACCTCCAGCGACCGGCCCGCGGAGATGGGGGTCGGTGCGCTGCCGGGGGCGGCGGGCAGGCGGGTGATCAGACGGCCGTGGGAGTGGGGTGGTTCGCCCGCTGCGACCTGGCGGAGGAGGGTGACGAAGGCGTCCTCGCCGGGGCCGTCCACGATCGCGTCGACGGCGGGGTAGTGGGCGAGCAGCGCGCGGCCCATGGAGCCCTCGCAGTTGCTGCCGCCGAGCACGATCACCCCGCCGTAGCCCAGCTCCCGCAGCCGCTCGGCCACCGCCAGCGTCGGACCGTTCTGGCTGAAGGTGCTGGTGAACCCGATGACGTCCGGGGCGGATTCCAGCAACGCGGCGGCGGTGTGCTCCACATGGCGGTCCGCCACCGCGCGCAGCGCGTCGACCAGTTCGATCGTGGCGTCCTCGACGCCCTGGGCGCGCAGCATCCGGAAGTACTCCTCGCGCGGCGCGGATCCGCCGTCGCGGCAGGCGAAGATCCAGTCGCCGACGGACAGTTGGTACAGCCCTTCGGACACCGTCTCGTACGCGTCCGACCACTCGGCGTCCCGCATGCCGAGGGCCGTGCGGGCCAGGCCGTAGAAGGAGAGGTAGGCGTAGTGCGAGTCGGCCCGCCACCGCTCGGCGCGGGCGACGGCCCGCAACGTGCCCACCTGGATGGACGGACGCCGTACGTTGTTCCACGGCATCGACACGAGGGCCACGCGGCCGGGGGCGGCGGGGCCGGTCGGGGTCGTTTCGGTCATGGCGCCCTCACCAGACGAGCCTCAGGTCGTAGGAGTTGCGCAGGAAACGCGGCTCGGTGGCGCGCTGCCCGGGATGCGGGGCGTAGTCCGGGACGAGGGCGTGCCACTCCTCCAGGGCCACCAGGATCTGGGCCCGCGCGAAGGCCGCGCCGAGGCACTGGTGGGGCCCGGTGCCGAAGGCGATGTGCGGGTTGCGCGGGCGGCCGAAGTCGATCCGTCCGGGCTCCGGGAACACCTCGGGGTCGTGGTTGGCGAGGGCGAGCGGGAGCAGCACGGTGTCGCCCCGGTCGGCGACCCCGCCCGCGCCGCCGGTCGCGGCCTGCCGGCCCGGGTACATGCACGAGTTGACGCGCAGGAACTCCTCCACCGCCGGCGGCCGGGCCTCGGGCGCGGCCAGGAACCGCCGCCGGTCCTCCTCGTGGTGCGCGAGGTGCTGGACCGCGTTGGCCAGGTGGTTCACCGTCGAGTCGACACCGGCCAGGAACAGCGTGCACAGCAGGGAGGCACGGTCGTCGTCGCTGACGGGGGTGCCGTCGATCTCCCAGCCGAAGCTGGCGGTGGTCAGGTCGTCGGCCGGCTCCGCGCGCCGCCGGGCGACATGCTCACGGGCGAACCGCTCCAGCGCCGGGAGCCCGAGTTCGCCGTACGCCGCCACCCGGGGATCCGGCGCCGAACGGGAGTCGATCATCGCCCGGTCGATGGCGAGGAGCAGGTCGAACGCGTCCGGCGGCCAGCCCACCGCCGTCATCAGGTTGTCCAGGACGTACGGCCGGGCGAAGTCCTCGTTGAAGGACACCTCGCCCTTGTCCAGGAACTCCTCGATGCGCCGCCGGGCGCCCGCCCGCACCGACGGAGTCAGCTCCCGCACCCGCTGGGGGGTGAACCAGGCGCCCAGCCGCTGCCGCCACGCCGTGTGTTCACGGCCCTCGACGGTCAACGGGATCCAGCGCTCCTCCTCCGCGCCCTCCGCCGCGCTGACCCGGCCGACGGTGAAGGTGCCCTCGTCCTTGAAGGCGTCCACGATCCCGTCGTACGTCGTCAGCACCCAGAAGCCCCGGTCGCTGTAGAAGGCGCCGTGCTCACCCGCGTGCGCGGCGGCCGCGTCACGGTACTGCTGCGGGGCGGCGAAGAAGTCGAAGTCCACGGGGCAGCGGGCCCCCTGTCCGGCGGGGCCGGGTTCCGCGGGGTGTTCCGCCCCGGGCCCGGTGCGGTCGGTTTCCCGGTCAGCCTGCATGGGCTGTCTCCTTCGTCGGTCGGCCGGTGGTGACCGGCGGGTCGAGGGCGCCCCGGGCCCAGTCGGAGGCGTCCAGTCCGGCCGCGGCCAGCCGGAGCGCCCACAGCCGGTCGAGGTCGGTGCCGTCGAGGAGGACACCGTCGACCAGCACCGCGTCGGGCCGCGCCAGGGCCGTCACCTCGCTTCCGGGCGGGCGCCGGTAGAGGACCAGGTCGGCTGGTCCGCCCGGCACCGGCCCCGCCCGTCGCCCCATGGCCGCGTACGCGTTCGTGGTCGCCGCCCGCAGGACGGCGGCGAAGCCGAGCCCGGCGCGGGACAGTTCGGCCAGCTCCTTGTGGAAGGAGGGGCCGGCGAGGACGAACGGGTTGCCGCAGTCGGTGCCGGCCAGCAGCGGGGTGCCCGCCTCGTGGAGCGCGCGGGCGATCCGGCCCAGCCCGTCGACGAGCCCTCCACGCCGGCGCGCTTCGCCGGGGTCCAGCCGCAGGGCCTCGCGGGCCGCCGCCTGCCAGCCCCGGCTGCGGCCCTCGTCCACCGCCCGGAGGGCCGTGCGGGAGGGGCGGGTGTACCGGCGTTCACCGGTGCGGGCCCGCCAGCAGACGAGGGTGGGGCAGACGAAGTGGCCGGGAGCGGCCCCGCCGGGTGCCGGCCGGTCGCGCAGCGCCGCCGCCAGCGCGTCCCAGCGCCGCTCGGGCGGCAGCCGGAAGACATTGGGCACGATGCCGTACAGATGCTCGGAGGTGCGCATAGTGCGACGGGCCAGATCCAGCGGCACCGCCTCGGGGACATGGCCCACGACGGGCAGTCCGGCCCGTTCCGCCGCCCGGACCAGGACCTCGAACACTGGCCGCTCGACGTCGTCGTACACCTTGACGCCGTCGAAACCGAAGGCCAGCGCGTCCTCGACCACCTGCCGGACCGACCGGGCGCCGTCCACCACGGTGACCCCCTGCGGGATCCGCGACCGGGGCCCGTCGACCACCCCGGCGGTCACCCAGGGCCGGGGCACGACGGCGTGCCGGGCGCGGTGCACACCCGCGGCGTACAGATGGGCCGGCTCGCCCCACAGCTGCCGGAAGCCGGTGACACCGTGGACGAGCAGGCCCGCGAGGTCGGCGGCGGACGAGACGTGCGCGTGGGAGTCGACGAAGCCCGGCACGGCGTACGCGGACGGCTCGGCCGGGCTCCCGTCGGCGGCGGGCCGGGACGGCGTCCAAGCGGTGACCGTCCCGTCGGTCACCGTCAGATCGTGTGGGGGACCGGGCCGCCCGGTGGCGGGGTCGACGAGGCACACGGCCCGCAGCCGGTGCCCGCGCCCCCGCTCCGCCAGCTCCTCCAGCGCCCGCACCAGCGGCTCGCCCTCGGGCAGCAGTCCCCGGCGGCGCCGCCACATGGTGTCCTCGGTGGCCGTCATACGGCCCCCGCCCGGCTCGTGCGTCCCCCGGCCGGCCCCGGGTGCGGCTCGCCGCCGCGTTCCGCCCCGGCCAGTACGTCCGCGACCCGCCGGCCGGTCTCCGCGAGGTGTCCGGCCGCCCTGATACGGGTCGGGGCCCCGACGAGCCACAGCCGGGCGCCGAGCCGGTGCTCCCCGGCGCGGAAGGGGGCCAGGTCCGCGTCGCCCTCGGCGGTGATCAGCACCAGCTCCTGGTCCGCGTGGCCGCGCTCGGTCCGCCGGTCCGAGCCGTGCAGCAGCCCCCGGGTGGCCGCCCCCAGCTCTCCGGGGTCGACGCGGGCGCAGGCCGCGACCATCCACGGCGGGGCGCCCCGCCCGGTGAAGTGGTCGTGCAGATAGGCGTGTCCGCCCGGACCCTCGACGGCCACCGCCTCCTCCTCGACGGCGTCCTCGGGGATCTCCACCTGCTCGGCGTGCGCGCAGAAGGAGAACGCGCGGACCACCCGGGGGTCCGCGGCGGCCGTCCCCAGCGCGATCCGCCCGCCGAAGTAGGTGCCGAACAGGCTGTAGCGGTCCTGGCCGAAGCCGTCGAGGACCGCGCGGACGTCCTCGACACAGCGGGCGAGGGCGTGTCCCTCCGGGGTGCCGACCCGCCCGCTCTCCCCGCGTCCGCGCAGGTCGAGCGCGAGGACATGGGCGTTCGGTACGGCGTCGAGGAACCCCGACTCCGCCCAGATCCGCCGGTCCATCGCCACCCCGTGGACCAGCACGAGGGTCTCGCCCGGTCCGGGCCTGCTGAAGCCGCGGATCGGCGTACCGTCGCGGGAGACCACCTCGAACGGTTCCGTCGCACCCCGCCGGGTGCCGTCAGCGTCCCGCACCGACCCTCCCCACCGCACCGGCCGGCGCCGACTCGGCCGCCTGCCCCGCACCATCGGGCGAACGCTCCCCACCGCCGGCCGCCCGCTCCGGTCCGCCGGCCGCCTCCCTCAGCTCGGCCGCCCGTCCCAGCTCGTCGCGCATGCCGTCGCGCACCGCGAGCACGAGACCGCGCCGGCCCTCCAGATGGATCCAGCCGCGCCCCGCCCACTCCCGTACCGTCGCGTGCACCGACTCCTCCGGCCGGCCCGTCATCGCCGCGACCTGGCCGACGGCCTGGTGCAGCCGTCCGCCGTGCACCAGACAGCGGAACAACTGGTCGTCGCCGCCCCGCAGCACGTGCCGCCCGGTGCCGACATGAGGCCGGCCGTCCTGCAGCACGGTCATGTTCGGACCGAACCGGAAGGAGAACCGCGACTGTTCGTGCAGCTTCTTCCACAGTCCCACCCGGGCCCCGAGCCGCCGTCGCAGCGCGAGCATCTCCGCGTCCACGGCCTCGTCCCGGTCCGCCAGCTCCACATGCTCGAACGAGTAGGCCAGCTCGGCGCGTTCACCGGCGGTCCGGCCGGCGTGCACGAAGCGGTACTTCGCCTCCGGCCCGTCCAGCGCGATGCCGAACTCGCCGGGTTTCTCGAAGTACGGGCTGTACCGGTCGACCCGGACCTTGCTCACCGTCGAGGGCGGCGCGAGATGCGTGATGAACGGGATCAGCCGCAGCTGCTCCTCCAGCATCGCCGCCGTCTCGTCCGGCATCGCCGACAGCAGGTTCCACTGGGCGTCGATGCCCAGCTCCTGGCACAGCACCAGGAAACGCAGATTGTGGAAGGCCGTCGCCCCCTTGCGCAGCAGCTTCAGCGCGCCACTGCTGAGGCTCTCGATGCCCGGCTGGACCATGGTGACGCCCGCCGCCCGCATCTCGCCCACCTCACGCGGCCCCAGATTGGCCTTCACCTCGAAGAACGTGGTGATGTCGACCTCGGCGGCGGCGAGTTCGGCGAGACCGTTGTCGGTCCGGGCGAGGATCGTGTCGACCGCGTACGTGTCGAACACACCGTGCTCCTCGGTCAGCCGGCGCAGGGTCTCGGTCAGCTGCCCGCCCGGCTTGCTGCGGTAGACCATGCCGCTGCCGTTCTCCCCGCAGAAGGTGCACTGCAGCTTCTCGCCCCACCAGCAGCCCCGCGACATCTGGAACGGCAGGGCCACGTGGGGGGCGATCAGCTCACGGTGGGGCAGCCTCCCCAGCCGCTCGAAGTACTCCGCGTACCGGGGCACCGGCGCCGACTCGGCCGGCTGCACGGCCGGCAGCGACACCCGCAGCTCGCCCTCGTGCCGCAGCACCAGACCCGGGGCCGCCGCGAGGTCGGCGGTGCCGCGCGCGGCCCGGACCGCGGCCACCGCCGCCTCGCCCTCGCCCTGCACGACCGCGTCGACGAACGGGTACGCCCGCATCACGGCCTGCCCCATGGGCCGGTCGCAGTTCGCCCCGCCGAGCAGCACCAGCCGGCCGGGCGCCCGGTCCTTGACGGCCCGCGCCACGGCCAGCGCCGGCACCAGCTGGCTGAAGGACGTGGTGAACCCGAAGCACTCCGCGCCGGTCGCGACGAGCCGCCCGGCCAGCTCCGCGACGAACGCGGGCGCCGCCGCACGCAGCGCAAGCACCCGGCCCACCAGCTCCTCGGCCACCCCGTGCCCGGACAGGAAGGCGGCGTACCGGCCGCGGGCGTCCTCCTCCTCCACGGGGCCGTGCCCGTCCAGCACCCCGCCGAAGATCCAGTCCCCGACGCCGAGCCCGTACAGCTCCTCGCCGATCGTGTCGTAGACGGTGACGAACTCCGCCGGATCGCACCCCAGCGCGTCGACGGCGTACTCGAACCAGTCGAGATACGCGTACACCGGTGTGATCGGGTCACCGTCCCCCGTCCCCTCCAGCGCCGCGAGGGTGGCGATCTGGATGGACGGGCGGTACAGGCTGTTCCAGGGCGGTGCCACGAGCGCGAGCTTCACCGGCGCGCACCCCCGCCGTCCCCGCGCGGCCGCAGCCGCTCGCCCAGCCGCCCGGTCGGCAGCACCGGATAGCCCGCCCGCGCCTTGTCGAACATCTCCAGCCCCGGCGCGACGACGTCGACGACCGTGACCGGCCCCGGCGGGGTCAGCACACGGTGGTGCGCCTCGATGCCCGACTCCCGCAGCCGGTCCACCAGGTGCCGCAGCAGCCGCTCGGGCCCGGTGGCCGCGGGCAGTCCGTCGTCCGCCTCGAACGCCCGGCTCTCGTGCGGCAGCCGGTGGATGTCGAACCGGGCCGCGGCCAGATGCCGGGGATAGCGGGCCAGCGCCGAACCGATCTGCCCGGCCTCGGTGTCCGCGTCCACCGGCCCGTTCTCGAACATCGTCCGCACCTGGAGGTACTCGAGCAGCGCCCGCTGCACCGCGTACGTCCGCACCGGCGAGGCCCCGCTGCCGATCAGCCGGACGTCCTCCCTGCTCACCGCGTCGCACACCACATAGGCCGGTACGCCGGTGTCGCAGGTGATGTCGACGATCAGGACCGGGGAGTCGCGGACCTCCTCGACCGTACGGGTCAGCTCCCGCAGCTCGGCGGGCAGCGTGCCGTGGTCGACCACCCGCAGCTCGGGCCCCTCCCCGGGCAGGCCGAAGTACGACCGGGCCAGCTGGTACGACCAGGCGTCCCGCTCGATCACCTCGTTGATCGCGTGCACCAGCGCCTCGTGCCGGGTGGCGCCCGCCGCGTAACCGGCGCTGGAGGTGTAGTGCCACAGCGGCTGGAACGAGCGGTCGTCGTCCGGATGGGGCCAGTTGCGGTAGCCCCCGTCCCGCAGGAACACGGGGTGCCGGTGCGGCTGCCCGGCCGGGCCGGCACCCCCGCCGTCGTCCGCCCGCCCGGTCAGGGCCTCCTCCACGGGGCGGTAGGTGCGGGTCAGCACGGGCGCGTCGGGCATGATGCCGCCGAGCCGGCGCAGCAGCGCGGACCGCCGGGCGGTGGCCTGGCCCGCGATCTCCCGCCCCGGCCGGAACTCCGCCTCCGACGCGCGGGGGTCCCGGCGCCAGTCCAGGTGGTAGTGCTCGGCGCTCTCGAACAGCGCGCTCGCCATGCTCCGGTGCCCGAGCCCCTTGCCGGAGCTGCGGGAACAGAGCGCGCCCGCCGCGTCCGACAGCCGTACCTCGTAGGTGGGCGCGGACTCGATGCCGTACTTGCGGATGTCTGCCGTCAGCCCTTCGGCGGCCAGCCAGTCCCCGACGGAGGCCAGGGCCTGCCGGAGATCCGTCTCGCGCTCAGGCGGAACGTCTTCCTTCGCGGCCCCGTCGAGCAGGACCGCGGTCAGCGGATCGGTCTCGGAGGTCTCGGCGTTCTCGGCGGGTGTCCGCGGGAACGGCTCGGCCGGCCGGGTCGGACGGGTCTGCGGATGGGCGGGACGGGTCAAGGGTCCTCCTCACTTCTCCCGTGTCGAACACGGGGATGCCTGCGCGGACAAGGCCCAGGAGGGGCTGCGGATCCGACACCACATGGGCGAAGCAGAGACGGGTCCTGGGGATGTCCGGGCCTGAGATGTCGAGGGCACCGGAGTCGGCCCACACACGGATGCCGCCGGCCTCCAGTTCTTCGAGGGGGGTCGCCGGCCGCGGCTCGTCGTCCCCCGGCGCCGGGTCGTGCGGACCGTGCGGGGCGTCCGCGTCCTTCAGGTCGAAGTCCAAGGTCGCGCACCGGGTGAGCAGCGGCCACCGCTCGAAGCGGCGCAGGAAGAAACGCTCGGCCGGCTCCGCGGTCGGGTTCGACCGCCACATCGTCTCGGCCTGCGCCAGCTCCAGCAGCGCCCGGCCGGTCGCCTCCGCGACGGTCTCCCCGCAGCCCAGCCCGGTGGCGGGCATCAGCCGCCCGCGGCCGTACGCCACGGCGAGCACGGCCGGCGTACGGCCGACGCCCTCCAGCGGCACCACCAGGGTCCGGTCGTCCCCCGACGGCCGCCGCGGCGGCCCCGCCAGCCGGCGGTGCAGAAAGACGCCGTAGCCGATCAGTTCGGTCAGTTCCAGCAGCGCGCCGCGCAGCGCCGCCTCCGGTGTCGGGGCGACGGCCCAGCCCACCGTGCTCGACAGCCGCGCCTGCGCCGCCGTCAGCGTGCCCGCCCGCAGCTCCGCGCCGGCCGTCCAGGGCGAGGACCAGTACAGCGGCACCCGGCGTGGTCCGCCGCCGGTCAGCGGCCGGTACACCCGGTCCGCGCAGCCGTCCGGCGCGGTGCGTACCCCGGCCGCCGGGAACGGCGGGACCGGGCCGGAGCCCGTTCCGGGGTCCGCGAAGGCCGTCGGCGGACGGGCGACCGCGGTGAAGGGGGTGCACGCCACCAGCCGCTCCACGGCTTCCGACAGGGCTTTCGCCCGTGCCACGGCCTCGGTCGTGGCGGTGCCGTAACCGTCGGCCCGGGCGTCGCCCTCGGCGGGGCGCACGGTGCACCGCACGGTCACCGTTCCCTCCGAGGGATACGAACGGTGGACGACCTCGCGCAGCTCGCACTCCGTCGCCGTCGCTTCGCGCATGCTCCCTCTCCCGGTAGTCCGTCGCGCCGACTTCACACCGGCCGGCTACTCACCGGCCGACGCTCATGAGGTGGCTTCACCGTCCCAGGCGCCCCAGGACTCCAGCTCCTCCATCTCCAGCGCGCTCAGCTCCGCGTTGTTGGGGTCGTCGTTGAGGAAGTCCGCGGTCATGCAGTCGAATACGACTACGGGTCCCATGGTGTGGTCCTTTCGTCTGTCTTCTCGTCTGTCTTCCGGGTCGCTGTGCGATGGCGCCGGGCGCTCTTCTCGGTTCCGGCGCTCTTGCCTCAGAGGGACGCGGGGGCCCGTGTCCGCGTGCGGGGCGGCCTCCTTACGGTCGAGCGGTGAGCGTGAGAGGTACGGGGGGACGAGCCCGCCGGGGAGTGCCCTTGGGCGGTGGGGTCCGATAGGCCGAGGGCTGCTCGCGTACCGCCAGTGCGATGACCTTCGTGCCTTCGATGTAGACCCACCGCTTCCTGTGCCAGGCGTGCAGCGTGTCCAGGGCCTGGTCCCAGCGTTCCCCCTGCCACTCCTGCCCTTGGAGGTCGCGGAACCGGGTGCCGCCGACGACGGCGCGGAACAGCCGCGCCTCCTCGCCCCGCAGGGTGGTGGTGTGCGGCGGCAGTCCGGGTCGTTCGTCGGTGAGGGTGAGCGAGTCGAAGCCGAGCCGGTAGCCGAAGCGCGCGGACTCGTGATGGGCGCGCCACAGCCGGACGCGCGCGGCGAGCCGGCGGCGCACCGGGCCGTTGGCGGGGTCGTCGGTGAAGTCGCCCTCGAAGTGGTACGCGATGTTCCAGAGGTCCTCCTGCGAGAGACCGGGATAGGCGTACCGGTAGCCCGGCAGCGGGCTGGTCAGGGTGAGGCCGTAGTTCTCCGGCGCCTCGACGTACGGGCTGAACCGGTCGAAGCGGATCAGCGTGATGTGCGGCGGCGTCAGATGGGTCAGCGACGAGACGACGTCGAGCTGAGCCGTCAGGGAGTCCGGTGTCTCGTGCGGATAGCCGGTGAGGATGTTCCAGTCGGCCCGCACGCCGTACTCGGCGCAGCCGAGCAGGAACCGGATGTTCTGGTACGCCGTGGCGCCCTTCCTGAGATGCCTCAGCCCCTCGGTGCTCAGGCTCTCGATCCCCGGCTGCACGGAACGCACCCCGGCCCGGCGCACGGCCCGGATGTCGGCCCACTCCATGTTCGCCTTGACCTCGAAGAACAGGGAGTGGTCGGTGTTGAGCTTCTCCACCAGCGGCAGGGCCGTGTCGAGGTACTTGAGGTCGAGGATGTTGTCGACGGCGAAGAAGTCGAGGACGCCGTAGCGGTCCATGAGGTGGCGCAGTTCGTCGGCGACGCCGTCCGGGTTCTTGCTCCGGTACGCCATCGTCGCGCCGTTGAGTCCGCAGAAGGTGCAGTGGGTCTTCGCGCCCCACCAGCAGCCGCGGGAGAACTCCACGGGCAGGGTGATCTCGGGTTCGAGGGTGTGCAGTCCGGCGGCGTGCAACTGCTCGAAGAAACCGTCGTAGTCGGGGGTGGGGACGTCCAGGGCCACGCCGGTGGTGAGCGGCGCCGCCGGTGAACTGCCGGGGGCGGCGGGCACGCGGGTGAGCAGGCGGCCGTGGGAGCGGGGTGGTTCGCCCGCTGCGACCTGGTGGAGGAGGGTGACGAAGGCGTCCTCGCCGGGGCCGTCCACGATCGCGTCGACGGCGGGAAAGTTGGCGAGCAGCGCGCGGCCCATGGAACCCTCGCAGTTGCTGCCGCCGAGCACGATCACCCCGCCGTAGCCCAGCTCCCGCAGCCGCTCGGCCACCGCCAGCGAGGGGCCGTTCTGGCTGAACATCGAGGTGAAACCGACGACGTCGGGGGCGGACTCCAGCAACGCGGCGGCGGTGTCCTCCACATGACGGTCCGCCACCGCGCGCAGCGCGTCGACCAGCTCGATCGACGTGTCGTCGACCCGGCGCGCCCGCAGCTGGGCGAAGTAGGCGTCCCGCCGGCCGGCGTCGCCCCGGCGGCACGAGAAGATCCAGTCGCCCACCGAGAGGTGATAGAGCTTTTCGGAGACCAGTTCATAGGCCTCCGCCCACTTCTCATCGGAGAACCCGAGCATTCTCTGGGCCAGCCCATAGAAATCGAGATAGGAATATCGGGCGTCCACCTGCCAGCCCTCGTTCTCGGCGAGCGAGCGCAGAATACCGACCTGAATCGAAGGACGGACGACACTGTTCCAGGGCATGGAAACAAGGGAAACGTTCTTGGCGATAGGTGTGGCGGTAGGCACGAAATCAACCCCCGGAGCCGATTGCGGCAACTCGAATCACCGTAGGAGTGAGGATTACGCGAGTCAACGGTTCACCAAGCTTCGGTATAGGTTGGCCGAAAACATTCGTCCGGCATCTACTTGCGTGCGGTGCCCGCCGGCCTGTTCTTGATCAACTCGGGGGCCCGGGGGTCGGCGCCCCGAGGGGAATGCATAGATGCAGGTGGGAGGCGTGGTGGACAGCTCGGGCGATCGCACTGTACGGTGTATGGTGCTCGTTGTTCCCTGATGTGCTCCATGTCGGGAAAAAACCGGAGCGGGCCGTCCTGCCGAGCGGATAAGACGCTTCCGAGGGCTTTACCATGCGCTCGTCCATGTGCCGTAGAAGAGTGTGTTCTGCCGACCATAATTCTGTGCGCAGAGAGGCGAGAGGTCGCGTGAAGATTTCCCTGACCGGCGCGGCGGAGACACTGCTCGCGCCGCTCTGTGCCCGCGCGATCGACGCCCGGTCCGCACATCCTCTGCTCGGTGACCACATCGCGGCCGAACTCGTCGACCGTATCGACTACGACTTCGACCGCCTCGGCATGGGGGAGGCGTCCGCCGTGGGCGTCGCCCTACGGGCCCGATATTTCGATCTGCGGGTCCGCGCATTTCTCGACGCACATCCCGAGTGCACCGTGGTCCACCTCGGCTGCGGCCTGGACAGCCGGTACGAGCGCCTCGCCCCCGGTCCGGGCGTGCGCTGGTTCGACCTGGACCAGCCCGACGTCGTCGAACTGCGCAAACGGCTCTACCCCGCCCGCCCCGGCCATGAGACCCTCGCCGCCTCCGTCACCGAACCCGACTGGCCGGCCCAGGTCCCCACCGACCGGCCCGTCCTCGTGGTCGCGGAGGGCCTCAGCATGTACCTCTCCGCCGACGAGGGCCCCGGCCTGCTGCGCACCCTCGTCGCCCGCTTCCCGCGCGGCGAGCTGCTGTTCGACACCTACTCCCGGTTCGCCGTCCGCTCCACCCGCTCCCTGACCCTCTTCCGGAAGACGGGCGCCCGGCTGGCCTGGGGCGTGGACGACCCACGCGAACTGGAGCGCGCCATACCCGGGTTGCGGCTGATCGAGGCCGACAGCGCCTACGCCACCGCCGCCGGCGCCGACGTGCGCCACCTGCCCCGCGCACTGCGGCTGCGGATGCGGGTCGACACCCTGATCCTGTCCCGCCTGCCCGTGCTGCGCGGCATCGGCCACATCTCCCGCTTCGCGTTCGGCCCGCGGGACTGACCCGCCAGGGTCACCGAGGCGCCAGGGCCACCGGGCGCCAGGGCCTCCGCGGGGCTTCCGCCCGGAACCCCCGCCCGGGCCCGCACCACCCGACCTCCCACCGCCGGGACACCCCCGGCCGCCCGGCCCCGGCGCCGGGCCACCATCCGACGGGCCCCAGGCCCCCCGACCAGAATGCCCCGATGCTGCCGCTCTACCTGATCTCCCACGGCCTGTCCCTGCTGGGCAACACCGTGGCCTCCATCGCCCTGCCCTGGCTGGTGCTGCTGCGCACCGGGGACGCCGCCGCGGTCGGACTCGTCGCCGCCGCGAGCGCGCTGCCGATGCTGCTGTCGGCCGTCGCCGGAGGCGTGCTCATCGACCGGGCCGGCCGCCGACGCCTCTCCATCGGTGCCGACCTCGCCTCCGCGGCCTGCGTCGCCGCGCTCCCCGTCGTCGACGGCCTGCTCGGCCTCACCGTCGTCTGGTTCGTCGTCCTCGGAGTCGCCGGCGCCGTCTTCGACGTCCCCGGCATGACCGCCCGGGAAGCCCTCGCACCGGACATCGCCGAAGCCACCGGCATCGGCATGGAACGCCTCGCCGGACTCCGCGAGAGCATCGCCGGCGGCGTCGTGATCCTCGCCCCGGCCGCCGCCGGCGGACTGATCATGCTCGTCGACCCGGCGACCGTCCTCTGGCTCACCGCCGGCTGCTCGGCCCTCGCCGCCCTCGTCACCCTCGCCCTGCCCCGGACCATCGGCGCCCGGAGTACCGCGCCCGCCCAGGGCGAGGAGACCGGCCTGCGCGCCGACCTCGGCCGCGGACTCGGCGTCCTGCGTGCCGACCGCGTCCTCACCACCGTCACCCTGGTCTCGGCCGGCAGCGTCGCCGTCCTCGCCCCCCTGCAGAACCTGGTGCTCCCCGTCCACCTCGTGGGCGAGGACTCACCCGGCGGCTTCGGCGTCCTCGTCTCCCTCCTCGCCGTCGGCGGCATCGCGGGCGCCGGCCTCTACGCCGCCCTCGGCACCCGCTGGTCGCGCCGCACCGTCTTCGCCGTCGCCCAGCTCACCTCCACGATCGGCGTCGCCGGGCTCGCGCTCCTGCCCCCGGTGCCCGTCATGTGGGCGGCCGCCGTCCTGGCCGGGGCCGGAGCGGGCCCCCTGCCCGCCCTCTTCCTGGTCCTCGTCACCGAACGGATCCCGGAGGAGGTGCGCGGCCGCGTCCTCGGTCTCCAGAACGCCGTGTCCATGACCGCCGTCCCGCTCGGCACCCTCGCCGCGGGACTCGCCGTGGACGGCATCGGCCTCCGGCGGACCGGCATGCTCCTCGCCGCCGCGTGGTGCCTGGTCACCCTCGCGATCCTGACCCTGCCCGCCCTGCGGAACCTGGACACGGACCGGGCCGCCCCCAAGGCCCCCGGAACCCCGGGCACCCCCGGCACCCCGGACACCCCCGGCACCGGATCCACCGTGCCCGGCCAGGGAGCCGAGACCACCGAGTCGAAACCGGTCTGAGCCGCGGGTGCGTTTGGCGACCCGTTCCCCAGTGGTGTAGACCAGTCGCGGACGGTCCCGCAGACTGTCCGCGTACGGTTCCGCACCCCGATCCGCCGGGGAAGACAGGGAGAGTGGCCATGGCCAGCAAGGCTGAGAAGATCGTCGCCGGACTCGGCGGCCTCGACAACATCGAAGAGGTCGAGGGCTGCATCACGCGCCTGCGCACCGAGGTCCGCGACCCCTCCCTCGTGGACGACGCCGCCCTCAAGGCCGCCGGCGCCCACGGCGTCGTCAAGATGGGCACCGCGATCCAGGTCGTCATCGGCACGGACGCCGACCCCATCGCCGCGGAGATCGAGGACATGATGTGAGCCACGCGCGGCCACGGCAGGGGCCCCTTCTCCCGGACCGCCGGGGGAGGGGGCCCCTCCGTATGTGCCGATAGGCTCAGCGCCATGTCTCGAATCGACGGCCGCACCCCCGAACAGCTCCGCCCGGTCACCATCGAACGCGGGTGGAGCAAGCACGCCGAGGGCTCCGTCCTCGTCTCCTTCGGCGACACGAAGGTCTTCTGCACCGCCTCCGTCACCGAAGGCGTCCCCCGCTGGCGCAAGGGCAGCGGCGAAGGCTGGGTCACCGCCGAGTACTCCATGCTCCCCCGCGCCACCAACACCCGCGGCGACCGCGAGTCCGTACGCGGCCGGATCGGCGGCCGCACCCACGAGATCTCCCGCCTCATCGGCCGTTCCCTGCGTGCCGTCATCGACTACAAGGCGCTCGGCGAGAACACGATCGTCCTGGACTGCGACGTCCTCCAGGCCGACGGCGGCACCCGCACGGCCGCCATCACCGGCGCGTACGTCGCACTGGCCGACGCCGTCTCCTGGGCCCAGGGCCGGAAACTGATCAAGGCCGGCCGCCAGCCCCTGACCGGCACGGTCAGCGCCGTGTCGGTGGGCATCGTCGGCGGCGTCCCCCTCCTCGACCTCCGCTACGAGGAGGACGTCAAGGCCGACACCGACATGAACGTCGTCTGCACCGGCGACGGCCGCTTCGTCGAGGTCCAGGGCACCGCCGAGGCCGAGCCGTTCGCCCGCGAGGAACTCAACTCCCTGCTCGACCTGGCCGTTTCGGGCTGCACAGAGCTGGCCCTCCTGCAGCGCAAGGCGCTTGATACGGTCCTCGAAAGGTAAAGGGCACCCCAAGAGCCCGGCCGCCGTCGGCAACCACGGCGGCCCCGGCCGCGTCCTTGCCCATACGGGCGCACGGCACACCACCGTGCGCCCGGCCACACGGCGCCAGCCGTACCCGGGGCCGTCAGGCCTGCCACCAGGAGGAGGACCGTTCCATGGCCGCGAGCCGCCGACGCCGTATGACCGCCATCGCCGGAGCCGTAGCTGCCGTCGCCCTGACCGCCGGGCTCACCACCGGCTGCGACGCCGTGAACAAGGCCCTGGACTGCGTCCAGACCGCCGACGCCATCGCCCGCAGCGTGGACGACCTCCAGCAGGCCGTGCAGAACGCGGCGGACGACCCCACGCAGCTGGAGGAGTCCCTCGCCTCCATCGACAAGAGCCTCGACGACATCGGCGACAAGACCGACAACACCGACGTCAACAAGGCCGTCGACTCCCTCCAGAAGGCCGTCACCGACACCCGTACCGCCGTGGAGAACGGCGACGCGACCCCCGACATCAGCGGCATCACGGACGCGGCGGGCGAGCTGACGAAGGTCTGCACCTCGTAACGGCCCCCGGGAGCGGGTGGCGATACTGGTGGGCATGACCCGCCTGATCCTCGCCACCCGCAACGTCGGCAAGCTCACCGAGCTGAAGGCCATCCTCGCCGACGCGGGCCTCGCCCACGACCTCGTCGGCGCGGACGCCTACCCCGACATCCCCGACGTCAGGGAAACCGGCGTCACCTTCGCCGAGAACGCCCTGCTGAAGGCCCACGCCCTGGCCCGCGCCACCGGCTACCCCGCCATCGCCGACGACTCCGGCCTCTGCGTCGACGTCCTGAACGGCGCCCCCGGCATCTTCTCCGCCCGCTGGGCCGGCCGCCACGGCGACGACAAGGCCAACCTCGACCTCCTGCTCGCCCAGCTCGGCGACATCGCCGACGAGCACCGGGGCGCCCACTTCAACTGCGCCGCCGCCCTGGCCCTGCCTGACGGCACGGAACGGGTGGTCGAGGGACAGCTGAGGGGCACCCTGCGGCATGCCCCGACCGGCACCGGCGGCTTCGGCTACGACCCGATCCTCCAGCCGGACGGCGACACCCGAACCTGCGCGGAACTGACCGCGGAGGAGAAGAACGCGATCAGCCACCGGGGGAAGGCGTTCCGGGGGCTGGTGCCGGTGCTGCGGGAGCTGTTGGGCTGAGCTGCAAAAGAGGGACCGCCGGATTTGCGCGGTCCCTCTTCTGTGTGCGTGCGGCCGGTGGGACTCGAACCCACACGGGTGTGAACCCACTGGGACCTAAACCCAGCATGACTGCCAATTCCATCACGGCCGCTCAAAAACGGTCATCGCGCTCGACCGGCGGCACTCAGTCTACGGGGCTGCCGGCTGCCCGGCGAAGGGGACTCGGCCCTTCTGACGGCACCACGTGTCTGTCACGGCATGGCAGTTGGGACACAGGTATCGCGGATTCTCCCGGCGACTGTCCCGCCGGCTCCCGTTGACATGGTCGATCTGCAAGGTGATGGAGTGCCCCCGCCACTCCCCGGTGTCGCCGCACTCCACACATGCGTAGGGCGCCCCGATCGCAGTCAGGGCCTGGTGGAGGCGGCTCCTGTTCGTCCGTCCGGCGTGCTCCGGCAGGACTCGGGTACTTGCGCCACGGGCTGCGTTTCGTGAGATGGCCCGTGTCAAGTCCGTGGCGCGTCACGTGCTCCTGCAGCACCCGCCGTTGGCCGCCATTCTGCTTGAGGCCGAGCCGCCGCAGCAGTTCAGCCCAGCTACGGGCCGTGGCAACCTCCGGCGCGAGCCGTTCCCCGCTGTATGCGTCCGATCGTTTCGATGTGCTCGACGCGTCCCCGCATCCCTCCGTCCCGGCCATTCGTTCGTGGCTCGTACTGAATGGCGAGCCGCTGACCGGACAGTGACGTCCGGAATGCGGAACGGCTCGTGCCGGGGGTCCGGTACGAGCCGTTCTCGGAGGGGCGGGCAGGTGGGTCTCAGATGCCCAGGTCCTTGATGATCTTCGCTACGTGGCCCGTCGCGCGGACGTTGTAGAGGGCGTGGGCTACCTTGCCCTCCTCGTCGACGATGATCGTGGAGCGGATGACGCCCATGTAGGTCTTGCCGTAGTTCTTCTTCTCGCCGAAGGCCGCGTAGGCGTCGAGGACCGTCTTGTCCACGTCGCCGAGGAGGGTGACCTTCAGGGACTCCTTCTCGCGGAACTTGGCGAGCTTCTCGGGCTTGTCGGGGGAGATGCCGATGACGTCGTACCCGGCGTCCGCGAGGAGCTCCAGGTTGTCGGTGAAGTCGCAGGCCTGCTTGGTGCAGCCGGGGGTCAGGGCGGCCGGGTAGAAGTAGACGATGACCTTGCGGCCCTTGTGGTCGGACAGGGACACCTCGTTGCCGTCGGCGTCCGGGAGGGTGAAGGCGGGGGCCACGTCGCCGGGCTGGAGTCGCTCGCTCATCGGTCCAGCGTAATGGCGGGCCCTGACGGTGCGGTGCCGGGTGGAGCTGACAGACTGTCCATGACGAAGAGATTTCACCGACAACCGACAACGGGAGGCCGCGCGGTGGCGGAGACCTCGGACATCAGAACCCCGGCCGAGATCGAGGCGGACATCAAGCGCCGCCGCGACAACCTCGCCGAGACGCTCGACGAGATCGGCGTCCGTGTGCACCCCCGGACGATCGTGGGCGACGCCAAGGCCAAGGTCGTCTCGAACATCGACCACACCCTCGGCAAGGCGTACGTCTCCGTCAACCGTGCGGTCAGCGACGTCAGGGGCCAGTTCGTCGACCAGGACGGGGCGCCCCGGGTGGAGCGCATCGTGCCCGTCGCCCTCGTGGTCGTCGGCGTCGTCGGTCTGCTCGCGCTCGGCACCCGGCGCCGCAGGGCCTGACGCGGACCGCCACGCGAACCGGGACGCGGGCGGGGACGAGGACGAGGACGGAGCAGGTAGGTTCGGGGCGTGAGCGAGAAGACCCAGCACGACGACAAGCTGCCCATCCGGATGCTGCACGACCGTGTGCTCGTACGGCAGGACACCGCCGAGGGCGAGCGGCGTTCCGGCGGAGGCATCCTGATCCCCGCGACGGCGGCCGTCGGCCGGCGTCTCGCGTGGGCCGAGGTCGTGGCGGTCGGCCAGAACGTCCGGACCGTGGAGCCCGGCGACCGTGTCCTGTACGACCCGGAGGACCGCGCCGAGGTCGAGGTCCGGGGCGTCGCCTACGTCCTGATGCGCGAGCGCGACCTGCACGCCGTGGCCGCGGACCGGTTCGAGGGGTCGGAGGACTCCACGGGCCTGTATCTCTGATACTTCGCTGCCGCTGCATCATTGCTTTCATGGGTGTGGGGGGCTGGTGACCATGGTCACCAGCCCCCCACACCCGTGTTTTGCTATGTTTGCAAGGACCCGACGAGACGCGCCGTACCGGGACCCGCAAAGACGACGCACCCCCGATTCCCCTTTGGATCACGGAGGTGCCTCATGGCCTGGGTTCTGCTGGTCGTCGCCGGACTGCTGGAAGTCGGCTGGTCGGTCGGGATGAAGTACACCGACGGTTTCACCCGGCCCCTGCCCAGCGTCCTCACCGGCGCCGGCATCGTCGCCAGCATGCTGCTGCTCTCCCACGCCGCCAGGACGCTGCCCATCGGTACCGCGTACGGCGTGTGGGTGGGGATCGGCGCGGCCGGGGCGGCGGTGTTCGGCATGGTGTGGCTGGGGGAGCCGGCCACCGCCGCCCGGATCTTCTTCGTGTGTCTGCTGCTCGTGGCCGTGGTGGGGTTGAAGGCCACCTCCGGCCACTGAGCAGCCCCGGTCAACCGAACGGCCCCACCGAGGTGTCGCCTCCCGTGTCGGCTCCGCCGTCCGTCGTACCGCCGTCGTCGGTGCCGCCTCCCGTGTCCGCTCCGCCGTCGCCCGTGGCGCCGCCCGTCGACGCGGCGCCGCCGTCCGTCGAGGTGCCGCCGGTGGACGTGGTACCTCCGTCCGCGGCCGTGCCGCCGGTGGACGAGGTGCCGCCGTCCGTCGCGGGCGTGCCGCCGGTGGAGGTGCCGTCGCCGGTGTCGTCGTCCGTCGGTCCGCCGGTCTCCTCGCCGCCCGTGGTGCCGCCGGTCTCCTCGTCGCCGGTGGCGCCCGGCTCGTCGGCGGGGGTGCTGGGCGGGGTGTAGACGACGTCTGCGCCGACCTGGAGGTCGAGGTCGAAGTCCTTCACCTTCTTGCCCTTGAGGGCGGTCCTGGTGAACTGCGCCCAGATCTCCGTGGGCGCCCCGCCGCCGTTGACGCGCTGCAGACCCATCGCGCCGTACAGCGGCTTGTGGGCGCCGGTCTTGGGGTCCTGGCCCATGACGGAGACGACGGTGGCGAGGTCGGGGGTGTAGCCGGCGAACCAGGCCGCCTTGTCCTCCTCGGCGGTACCGGTCTTGCCGGCGACCGGGTGACCGGACGCCTGCGCGGCGGTGGCGGTGCCGCTCTGCACCACGCTGCGCAGCACGGAGGTGGTGGTGTCGGCGGCCTTGCGGCTGACGGCCTGCGTGGACTCAGTGGAGGCGAGGTCGACCGCCTGGCCGTCCTTGCTGATCTTCTCGATCATCGTGTACGTGCCGTGCTTGCCGTGGTTGGCGAGCGTGGCGTACGCCTCCGTCATGTCGAGGACGCTCGCGGTGGCGGTGCCCAGGGCGATGGACGGGTACGGGTTCATGTCCGGGGTGTTCTTGGGGACACCGAGGTCGATCGCGGTCTTCTCGACCTTCTCGGGGCCGATGTCGACGGCCATCTGCGCGTACACCGAGTTCACGGAGTCCTCGGTGGCCTGGCGGACGGTGATGTTGCCGTAGTTGTGGTAGTCCTCGTTCTCCGGGGCGTACGGCGGGCCGGGCCAGCCGGTGACGGGGCGCTTGTTGGTGCCGTCGTAGACCGTGTTCGGGGTGATCGCCTGGCCGTTCTGGTTGTTGGAGGCGTTCTCCACGGCGGCGGTGAAGACGATCGGCTTGAAGATGGAGCCGACCTGGAAGTCGCGGCGGGTCGCGTTGTTCACGTACTGCTTGGTGTAGTCGATGCCGCCGTACATCGCGATGACCTTGCCGGTCTTCGGGTCGATGGAGACGCCGCCGGCGCGGACGTAGTTGTCGACCTTGCGGTTCTTCTTGTCGAGCTTGTCCATCAGCTGGTCGTCGACGGCCTTGATGAGGGCGTCCTGCATCTTGGGCTGGATGGTGGTGGTGATGCGGTAGCCACCGCCGTTCTCCAGCGCCTTCTCATCGATGATCTTGTGCTCGATGAGGTACGACTTGATGGCCTCGACCAGGTAGCCGCGCTGTCCGGAGAAGGCCGAGGAGGTCGTGGCCTGCTTCGGCATCGGGAACTTCGCGCCGGTCCGCTCGGACTGCTTGAGCCAGCCCTCCTTGACCATGCCGTCGAGGACGTAGTTCCAGCGGGCGAGGGCCGCCTTCTTGTTCTCGGGGTGGGCGACGACGTCGTACATGCTGGGCGCGTTGACCAGGGCGGCGAGGTAGGCGCCCTGCTCGGCGGTGAGTTCGTCGGCGTCGATGCCGTAGTACGCCTGGGCGGCGGCCTGGATGCCGTAGGCGTTGCGGCCGAAGAAGCTGGTGTTGAGGTAGCCCTCCAGGATCTCGTCCTTGGTCACCTCGCGGTCCAGCTTGATCGAGATGAAGAACTCCCTCGCCTTGCGGGTGACGGTCTGGTCCTGGGCCAGGTAGTAGTTCTTCACGTACTGCTGGGTGATCGTCGAGCCGGACTGCTTGCCCTTGCCGGTCGCGGTGTTCCAGGCCGCGCGGGCCATCGCCTTGAGGTCGATGGCCGGCTCGGAGTAGAAGTCGCGGTCCTCGGCGGCCAGTACGGCGCGCTGGGCGGCCTTGGAGACCTTCGACAGCGGGATGTTCTCGCGGTTGACCTCGCCGTCGCGGGCGATCTGGGAGCCGTCCGCGTAGAGGTAGACGTTGCTCTGCTTGGTCGCGAACGCGTTCGCCTTGGGGATGTGGACCATGTTGTAGCCCAGCACCAGGGCGCCGACGATCAGCATGAGTCCGATGACGAAGGTGCCGAGCACCATGCGCCAGGTGGGGAACAGCCGTCTCCAGCCGGTGCGCTTGCGCCGCTTGGGCTTCTTGCCCTTGCCGCCCCCGTCCGTGGAGGCGGGCGACACCGCGGGCACGGCGGCGGGCGCCGTGGCGGGCGCCGCGGCGGCGGCCTTCGGGGCGGTGATGACGCCGAGGGCCTGGGTCGGTGTGTCGCCCCCGGCCGCGGGCTTGCGGCCCGGGGTGATGGCCAGGGTGGTGGTGGGGGTGTCCTCCCCGGCCGCGCCGGACGCGGCGGCGGTGCCGCCGCCCGCCTTCGCGCCGGCGGCCCTGGCCGCCCGAGCGGCTCGGGCCGCCCTGGCGTCCGGGACTCCGGCGGGGCTGCCGCCTCCGGCGCCGGGACCGGCGGAGTCACGGCCCTGAGCGCCGGCGGGTCCGCCGTCGCGGTGGCCGGCGGACGGCGCCGCCTTGCCCTCCGGGTCACGTCGGGCCCCACCACCGGGCTTCCCACCGGACGCCGTACCGGCCTGCGCGCCGGCCGCGGCACCGGACGCCGTACCGGGCTTCCCGCCGGCCGCGGCGCCCGACTCGCCACCGGACGCGGCACCGGCCTGCGCGCCGGCCTGCCGGGCGGACGCCGCGCCGGACTGCCCGCCGGGCTTCCCGCCGCTCACGGCACCGGAGTCCCGGCCGGCAGCCGAGCCACTCTTTCCGCCGTACGCCGCACCGGCCTGCCCGCCGGGTGCGCCCGACTGCCCGCCGGACGCCGAACCCGACCGCTCCCCGGCCGAGCCGGCCGATCCACCGGCAGCCGAGCCGGACCGCCCACCGGATGTCCCGCCGGACCTCGAACCGCTCTGCCCGCCGGACTTCTCGCCGCTCGCCGCGCCGGGCTGCCGGCCGGATCCCGTGCCGGTCTCCCGGTCGGAGCGCCCGCCGAATCCCGCGCCGGACTGCCCGCCGGACGCAGAGCCGCGCCGCTCGCCAGGTTCCGAACCGGCCTGGCCACCGGATTTCCCGCCGCTCGCCGCGCCGGGCTGCCGACCGGATCCCGTGCCGGTCTCCCGGTCGGAGCGCCCGCCGAATCCCGCGCCGGACTGCCCGCCGGACGCAGAGCCGCGCCGCTCGCCAGGTTCCGAACCGGGCTTCCCGCCGGACGCCGGACCGGACTGCCCGCCAGACGCCTGACCGGGCCGCTCGCCGGACGTAGCCGACCGCTCCCCGGCCTGCCCGCCGGACCGCTCCCCGGCCTGCCGGCCGGACTGGCCCCCGGCCGTCCCTGCGGGCCGCCCGCCCCGCTCCCCGCCGGGAGGTGTGCCGGGGGGTGCCGTGTCGGGGCGTCGCGGGGACGCCTTCGCGGGCGGCCCGTCCGGCGTCGGGTTCGGGCCGTCGCCCGGGGTCGGGCCGGGTCGGCCGTCGGCGTTCGCCCTGGCGGCGGTGTCGCCGGACCCCGGAGTCGTGCCCGGAGTGCGTCGCTCCGGGTCTCTCGGTGTCCAGCCCGGGCCGTTCCGCTTCGGCTGCGGCTCGTCGCTCATCGTGCTGCCGTACTCCTGTTTTCGCGTCGTACGTTCATTTCCGTACGGACTCGTACGCTTTGCGCCCGCTCCGGGCCGGTTCTGCGCCCTTGGGTAAGACTCTCGTTCCGTTCGATCCGTTCCCGAATCCCGGCACGTGCCCCGCACACCACACGAGCACCACCGTCCGCCCCCGAAAACGCGTGGCAGGCCCCTCCGGCCGCGGACTAGGCTTCTTCGCTTCGGCCCGAATCGGTCCAGGCCTCGGCCTTTCGCCTAACTCTTCGCAGCGGATGGGGGTTTCCTCGTGGGCACAGGGCGGTTGTACGCCGCCGTCGCCGCCGGTGGTTTCAGGCGGTACGCGACATATCGGGTGGCCACCGCCGCGGGGGTGTTCACCAACACCGTCTTCGGCTTCATCCTCGCATATACCTACCTGGCCCTCTGGCACGAGAAGCCCCACCTCGGCGGCTACGACCAGGCCCAGGCCCTCACCTATGTCTGGGTCGGCCAGGCCATGTTCGCGGTGATGGTACTGGGCAGCGCTGGCTTCGAGGAGGAGCTGATCGAGCGGATCCGGACCGGGGACATCGCGGTCGACCTGTACCGGCCCGTCGACCTCCAGCTGTGGTGGCTCGCCGCCGACCTGGGCCGGGCCCTGTTCCAGCTGCTCGGACGCGGTGTCCTCCCCATGGTGTGCGGTGCCCTCTTCTTCGACCTGGCCCTGCCCGGCGGCCCGCTGCCGTGGCTCGCCTGTCTGCTCGCGGTCGCCCTCGGCGCCCTCGTCAGCTTCGCGATCCGGTACCTCGTCGCGCTGTCGGCGTTCTGGCTCCTCGACGGCGCCGGAGCGATGCAGATCACCTGGCTCACCGGAGTGTTCTTCTCCGGGATGCTCCTCCCGCTGAACGTCTTCCCCGGCGCGCTCGGCGACCTCGCCCGCGCCCTGCCCTGGTCCGCCCTGCTCCAGGCCCCGGCGGACGTCCTGCTGGGCGAGGCCGACCCGCTCGGGACGTACGCGTTCCAGCTGGCCTGGGCCGGGGCCCTGCTCGCGGTCGGACGGCTGATCCAGTCGGCGGCGACCCGCAAGGTGGTGGTCCAGGGTGGCTGACGTGGACGACCGCCCCGCCACGGGCGCCGGGCGGGAGAACCCGTTCGCCGGGCGGGAGAACCCGTTCGCCGAGTACGGCACGTACGGCCGCGTCCGCGACGGGCTGCGCGCCTACCGCATGATCGCCGCCATGTGGATCCGCTCCACGATGGCCTACCGCGCGTCCTTCGCGATGACGACGCTCGGGAACTTCGCGGCGACCTCCTTCGACTTCATCGCGATCCTGCTGATGTTCTCGCAGGTCGACGAGTTGGGCGGGTTCACCCTGCCCGAGATCGCCCTGCTCTACGGCACCTCCGCCGTCGCCTTCGGCCTCGCCGACCTGATGATCGGTTCGATGGACCGGCTCGGCCGCCGGGTGCGGGACGGCACGCTGGACACCCTGCTCGTCCGCCCCGTGCCGGTGCTCGCCCAGGTCGCCGCCGACAAGTTCGCGCTGCGCCGCCTCGGCCGGGTCACCCAGGGCCTGTTCGTCCTCGGCTACGCCCTGACCACGCTCGACGTCGTCTGGACCCCGGCCAAGGTGCTGATGATCCCGCTGATGGTGGCGAGCGGCGGGCTGATCTTCGGCGCGGTGTTCGTCGGGGGCGCGGCCTTCCAGTTCGTCGCCCAGGACGCCTCCGAGGTGCAGAACGCCTTCACGTACGGCGGCTCGACCCTGCTGCAGTACCCCCCGGCCCTCTTCGCCAAGGACCTGCTGCGCGGGGTGACCTTCGTCCTGCCGCTGGCCTTCGTCAACTGGGTGCCCGGACTGTACGTCCTGGGCCGCCCCTACCCCCTCGACCTGCCGTCCTGGTCGGCCTTCGCGCCCCCGCTGGTCGGTGTGGCCTGCTGCGCGCTGGCGGGACTCGCGTGGCGGGCGGGGCTGCGTTCGTATCGGAGTACGGGGAGTTAAGGAGTCAGGCGTGGAGCCGGATGTGACAGACAGCGCGTTCATCGCACTGGACCGGGTGGAGAAGGTCTTCGACGTCCGGAAGAAGACCGGGTTCCTGCGGCGGGAGCGGCGTGAGGTGCGGGCGGTCGACTCGATCTCCTTCACGGTCGCTCGGGGCGAGATGGTCGGCTACATAGGGCCGAACGGCGCGGGGAAGTCGACGACGATCAAGATGCTCACCGGCATCCTGACCCCGAGCGGGGGCCGGCTGCGGGTCGCGGGCATCGACCCGTCCCGCGAGCGGACGCGGCTGGCCCGGCGTATCGGCGTGGTGTTCGGGCAGCGGACGACCCTGTGGTGGGACCTCCCCCTCGTCGACTCCTACCGGCTGATGCACCGCATGTACCGCATCCCCGACGCCCGTTACCGCGAGAACCTCGACCGCTGTGTCGAACTCCTCGAACTGGGCGACCTGCTGGACGTGCCCGTACGGCAGCTCTCGCTCGGTCAGCGCATGCGCGGGGACATCGCGGCGGCCCTGCTGCACGACCCCGAGGTGCTGTACCTGGACGAGCCGACCATCGGGCTCGACGTCATCAGCAAGGCCAAGGTCCGGGAGTTCCTGCGGGAACTCAACACCGAGCGGGGCACGACCGTGCTGCTGACCACGCACGACCTCCAGGACATCGAGCAGCTGTGCCGCCGGGTGATGGTCATCGACCACGGGCGCCTGATGTACGACGGGCCGCTGACCGGGCTGCACGAGGTGGGCGAGAGCGAGCGGACCCTCGTGGTCGACCTGGAGCGCGAACTGCCGCCGATCGAGGCCGAACCCGCCCGGGTCGTCCGGGTGGAGGGACCCCGGCAGTGGCTCGCCTTCCCGGCGTCGGAGTCGGCGGCCCCGCTGGTGGCGCGGATCGCCGCGGAGTATCCGCTGGTGGACCTGTCGGTGCGGGAGCCGGACATCGAGGCGGTGATCGCCCAGATGTACGCGCAGCAGGCGGAGCGGGTGGGGGAGCCGGGACCGGCTGCGTCATAGCCCGGCGCGGGGGATCCTCGTACGCTGATCCGTATGACGGACGACCTGCCGGATGTTCCGGCCGCCGCGGATCTTCGTGCCTCCGACGCCGATCGTGAACGAGTCTCCGAGCAGTTGCGGGACGCGCTCGCGGAAGGGCGCCTCGACATGGAGGAGTTCGAGGAGCGGCTGGACGCGACGTACAAGGCGCGGACGTACGGCGAGCTGGCGCCGATCACCCGTGACCTGCCCGGCGCGGGGGCCGTGGCACCGCCGGCCCTGGTGTCGCCGCCGTCCGTGTCGCTGGTCAAGGGGCCTGCGGGGGAGGCGAGTTGGCCCGAGCGGATCGTCGGCGGCGACGGGACGTCGACCTGGGGCGTGGCGGTGCTGTCCGGGTTCGAGCGCAAGGGCCGGTGGACCGTGCCCGAGCGGTTCGACTGCTTCGCGTTCTGGGGCGGCGGTGAACTGGACCTGCGGGACGCGAACTTCGCGAGCCGCGAGGTCACCATCAACTGTGTGGCGATCATGGGCGGGATCAACGTGGTGGTGCCGCCCGGGGTCGAGGTCGTCGTCCGGGGCGTCGGGATCATGGGCGGCTTCGACCACGGCCAGGAGGGTGTGCCCGGGGAGCCGGGCGCGCCGCGGGTGATCATCACCGGGTTCGCGTTCTGGGGCGGGGTCGGGGTGGACCGGAAGATCCCGAAGGCGGAGCGGCAGCGGCTGAAGGAGGAGCGGCGGCAGGAGCGGCTGGAGCGCCGCCGGGCCCGCCGCGAACTGCACGCGTCCCACCGCGACCACGCGCACGAGACGCAGGAGGCGCACCGCGAGGCCATGGACCAGATCAGGGACGCGGTGCGTTCGCGGCGCGAGGAGGAGCGGGAACGGCGCCGGAGACGGGAGCGGTAGGCCGACTTCGGCCCCGGCTCCGGCTTCGACCCCGGCCCCCTCGGTACCGGTCAGAGCTTGGCCGGTACCGCGCCCTTCAGCTTCTCCAGGTCGAAGACGTCCGCCATCCGTGCGTAGCCCTCGTCGCTCGGGTGGAGGTGGTCGCCCGAGTCGTAGTCGGGGCGCAGGCGGCGGGGGGCGTAGGGATCGCGCAGGGCCTTGTCGAAGTCGACGTAGGTGTCGAAGACGCTGCCGGAGCGGATCGTGGCGTTGATGGCCTGGCGGACGGATTCACGCTGGTCGGAGTAGCCGCGGTGGCCCTCGAAGGGCATCAGGGTGGCGCCGACGACCCGGAGGCCGCGGGCGTGGGCCCGGTCGACGAGCCGGCGGAGTCCGGCGGTGACGGCCTCGGGGTCGGCCCGGCCGGGGTTCTTGAGGATGTCGTTGATGCCGAGGTCGATGATCACGGCCTTGGCGCCCGTCCGGCCGAGGACGTCGCGCTGGAAGCGGGCGAGGCCGCTGGGGTTCTCGGCGGGGCGGCCGTAGCCGTCGGCGAGGACCTGGTTGCCGCTGATGCCCTCGTTGACGACGCTGTAGCGGGGCACGCCCGAGGAGCCGCCGTCGGCGCGCAGGCGGCCGGCGAGGACGTCGGTCCAGCGCCGGTTCTCGCCGACCGTGGAGGTGACGCCGTCGGTGAGCGAGTCGCCGAGGACCACGACCGTGCCGTCGGACTCGTTGCTCAGCACGTCCAGGGCGGTGACGTAACGCCAGTACGGGGACTGCTCGGTGTACGGCTCCCCGGTGATGTCCTCGGTCAGGTCGCCCTCGGCGGTGTAGGAGATCTGCCGGGCGTGCAAGTGGTAGGTCGCGGGGCCGGAGGGCGTGGGGGAGTAGGTGGTGATCAGTACGTCGCTGTCGTGCGGGATCGGCACCCGGACGGCGTCGCTCACCACCTGCTGACCCGCCGGGACGACGACCGTCGGGTTGCCGCCGAAGGTGAGGCGGCGCATGGTGCCGGCGGTCGCGGCCGGGGTGTTCACCGACGCGGCCACGGCGAGCGAGGCGTGGGTGACGGTCAGCGGCTGCTGGCCGTAGAGGTTGGACAGGGTGACGCGGGCACTCGTACCGGCGGCGGTCGTGTGCACCACGTTGCGCACCGAACGGCCGGCGAGGCCGTCCTGCTCGGTGCCCGGCTCCGAACCGCTCGGCGACGCGGCCCAGGCACCGACCCAGACGCCGGTGGAGGCGGGGGCGGCGCTGTTGTGGGGCGCGCGGGCGAAGGTCTGCGGCCGGGGGGTGCCGTCGTCCGTGCCGACGACGACGTAGATCGCGGCCGTGATCGCCACGACCAGGGCGACGATGGCCGCCAGAACCGCGCGGTGCCTTGTGGGGGGCGCCCCGACACCCCCACCGTGCTGCCTGGTCATGCGGCGGGTTACTCCTCGGGCTGTGGAGCCCCGAGGCTCCGATGTGATCACCCCATGATGCGTCATGGGATGGGGGTTGCTTGCGAGAACCCCCATCGGTTCCCCCGCCCGGACAGACGCGGGGAACTCCTGTTCCGTTCCAGGAGTAGGTGTCGATAGATCTATGGAGTACGTCACCAAGAGTCGCAGCGCCGGAGAAGGCGTCGAAGAACGGACAATGTGTACGGGGGACAGGAACGGGTGGAGCGAATGGACCGTACGAAAGCGGAACAGGACGGACCGGCGCGGGAGCGGGCCGAGGAGGCCCGGAGCGCGGCGGACCCGGCGGCGGGCGCCCCGTCGCGTGCGTCGCACCGCACCATGACCACCTTCAGCCCCGCCGACGAGGAGAAACAGCGCGGCGTGCGGCAGATGAAGCTCATCGCCGCCGGGCTGCTGCTCTTCGTGGCCGTGGTGTACGTGCTGGCCAAGTGGGCCTCGCACGAGGGCGCGGGCGCCTGGGCCGGCTATGTCGCCGCGGCCGCCGAGGCGGGCATGGTGGGTGCGCTGGCGGACTGGTTCGCCGTGACCGCGCTGTTCCGGCACCCCCTCGGACTGCCCATCCCGCACACCGCGATCATCCCCACCAAGAAGGACCAACTGGGCGTCTCGCTCGGTGAGTTCGTCGGCGAGAACTTCCTCTCCCAGGACGTCGTACGGCAGCGGCTGCGGGCCGTCGGCATCGGCAGCCGGCTCGGCGCCTGGCTCGCCGAACCGCAGAACGCCGACCGGGTGACGGCCGAACTGGCGACCGCGCTGCGGGGCGCGCTGACCGTGCTGCGCGACTCGGACGTCCAGGCCGTGGTCGGGGAGGCGATCACCCGGCGGGCCAACGCCCAGGAGATCGCGCCCGGTATCGGCAAGATGCTGGAGAGGATCGTCACGGACGGCGGTCACCGGCGGATCGTGGATCTGATCTGCGCCCGCGCCCAGAACTGGCTGATACTCCACGACGAGCAGGTCATGGACGCGGTCGAGGGCGGCGCCCCCGGCTGGACCCCCCGGTTCGTCGACCGGCGCATCGGCGAGCGCGTCTACAAGGAACTGCTGCGCTTCACCACCGAGATGCGCGACTCGCCCACCCATCCGGCGCGCGGCGCCCTGGACCGCTTCCTCACCGACTTCGCCACCGACCTCCAGTCCGACACGGAGACCCGGGCGCGGGTGGAGCGGCTGAAGGGCGAGGTGCTCGGCCGCGGCGAGGTCCAGGACCTGATCGCCTCCGCCTGGACGGCCGTACGGGCGATGATCGTGTCCGCCGCCGAGGACGAGCGCAGCGAACTGCGGCTGCGGGTCCGCTCCTCCCTGCTGTCGCTGGGCACCCGGATGGCCACCGAGCCGAGCGCGCAGGCCAAGCTGGACAAGTGGATCGAGGGGGCCGCGGTGCACGTCGTGACCACCTACCGCGCGGAGATCACCTCCCTGATCACCGAGACCGTCGCGAGCTGGGACGCCGAGCACACCACCAGGAAGATCGAGGCCAACATCGGCCGCGACCTGCAGTTCATCCGGATCAACGGCACGGTCGTGGGCTCGCTGGCGGGCCTGCTGATCTACACGGTGTCGCGGGCGCTGGGGGCGTAGGGCGCGGGCGCCGGGGCGTGTACCGGGAGTGATCCCTGCTCGCGCGGGCACCCGGTCCGGGTTCGCTCGAGGTGGAGGGAGCCCCAGCCCATGTCCGTCACAGACCCGCAGTCACCGGGTTCAACCGGTTCACCCGGCTCACCGGGTGTGATCACCACCGCCGTGCCGGCGCGCCTGGACCGTCTTCCCTGGTCGCGCTGGCACTGGACGATCGTGATCGGTCTCGGCACCGTGTGGATCCTCGACGGTCTGGAAGTGACCGTCGTCGGCAACATCGCGGGGCGGCTCTCCGAGGAGGGCAGCGGACTGCCGATCAGCTCCGCGCAGGTCACCGGGACCGCGGCCGCGCTGTACGTGGCGGGCGCCTGTCTGGGCGCCCTCTTCTTCGGCCGGATGACCGACAGGTTCGGCCGCAAGAAGCTGTTCATGGTGACCCTGCTGGTCTATCTGGGGGCGACCGCGCTGACGGCCGTCTCCTTCTCCAGCTGGTGGTTCTTCCTCTTCCGCTTCCTCACCGGCTTCGGTATCGGCGGCGAGTACGCGGCCATCAACTCCGCCATCGACGAGCTGATCCCGTCCAAATACCGGGGCCGCGTCGACATCGTCATCAACGGCAGCTTCTGGCTCGGCGCGATCGGCGGTTCGCTGCTGTCGATCGTCGCCCTGAACACCGGCATCTTCCCGGCCGACGTCGGCTGGCGGCTCACCTTCGCCCTCGGTGTGGTGCTCGGCCTGGTGATCCTGCTGGTCCGCCGGAACGTCCCCGAGAGCCCCCGCTGGCTGCTGATCCACGGCAGGGAACAGGAGGCCGACCGACTGGTGCGGGAGGCGGAGGAGCGGATCGAGGCCGAGAAGGGACGTCAGCTGGAGGCGGCCGAACGGGAGATGACCGTCCATCAGCGCGAGAGCATCGGCTTCGGCACGATCGCCCGTACGGTCTTCTCCCGGTACCGCCGCCGCGCGGTCCTCGGCTTCTCCCTCTTCATCGGCCAGGCGTTCCTCTACAACGCGATCACCTTCGGCTTCGGCGCGATCCTCACCACGTTCTACGACGTCCCGACCTCCGACACCGGCTACTACTTCGCCGTCATCGCCGCCGGCAACCTGCTCGGCCCGCTGCTGCTCGGCAAGCTGTTCGACACGGTCGGCCGCCGGATCATGATCTCGTCGACGTACCTGCTCTCCGGTGTGCTGCTCTTCGGCACGGCCTGGCTGTTCGGCCGCGGTTCGCTGGACGAGGTGACGCTGACGGCCTGCTGGTGCGTGGTCCTCTTCTTCGCCTCGGCCGGAGCCTCCAGCGCGTATCTGACGGTCTCGGAGGTCTTCCCCATGGAGACCCGCGCGATGGCCATCGCCTTCTTCTACGCCATCGGAACGGCCGCCGGCGGTATCAGCGGCCCGCTGATCTTCGCCGAGCTGACCGAGTCCGGGGTCGTCGGCGACACCGTCCTCGCCTTCCGGATCGGCGCGAGCCTGATGTGCGCGGCGGGTCTGGTGGCGGCCTTCCTCGCGGTCCGCGCGGAGCGGCGCTCGCTGGAGGACATCGCGGAGCCGCTGTCGGCGCGCAGCTCCGCCTAGCAGGGGCCGGGGCGGGCAGGCGGTCGGGGGCGGCTTCCGGGCACGGGGGAGCCGGTTGGCCGGATCGGGGCGGCTTCCGGGTACGGGGAAGCCGGTTGGCCGGCTCCGGGCGGCTTCTGGGTACGGGGGAGCAGGCCGGTCTGAGTACGCGTACTCTGTCGGCCCGCCGCCCGCCCCGGAACCCTCGTACGCATGACCGAGAAGCTGCTCCGCCCCCTGCGCACGCGCCCCTGGCCGGAACGCTGGCTGACCCGCCTGCTCGGCGCCGCCCTCGCCGCGGCCGCGTACCGCCTCTGCCTTCCGTGGGACCTGCGCGACCGGCCCGAGCTGGAGGGCTCCCTGACGGAGACGAACCCCGTGACCGTCACGGGCGTGATCGCCCTCGCCGTCGTCCTGCTGCTCCTCGCGGCCTACTTCGGCCACCGGGACGCCCTGGCCTGGCCGCTGGTCCTGGTCGCCGTCCCGCCGTCCGCCCTGATGTACGTGTCCTTCCACGCCCCCACCGAGCCCCCGGACGCGGCCGTATGGCCCCTGTCCTGGGCCTTCTTCACGCTGGTGCTGGGCGCGTGGGTGCTGGTCGCGTCGTCGGTGGCGCGGCGGTTCCGGACGGAGCCGGTGGACGAGGGGTGGCTGATCCGCGGCCGGTCCCCGGACCGTTCGGCCGCCGGTCAGCCGTAGAAGTACCGCCGGGCCTTGTTCTCGAAGTAGGAGGAGTAGACGAGGCCGATGGCCGGGGTGCCCCGGTACGAGCCCACGTACTGCTGGGTGCTGTCGACCACCACGGGCCGCGCCATGCACGCCCACTTGTTGCGCTGCTGGGCCTCCGCCCAGCGCACGGCCGCCGGGTCCACCCGGTCGCTGACCAGGACGGGGAACGCGGCGACCCCGTTCTGGATGCCGACCGGCAGACCGCCCTTGGTCTTCTTCGCGTACGTCAGCACCTGGTCGGTGAAGGTCTCGATGGTGGGGATGGTTATCTCCTGGACCGCCGCCGCGACCGTGAACAGGTGCAGCTTCGTCCCCATCCAGCTCCACTTGAAGTCGGCCCGGCGCCCGACGAGCACGGGCACCCCGGCCCACTCCTCCCACCAGGTGCGGCATTCGTCGGCGGCGAGGCGGGCGGCGACGGAGGCGAGGTAGGTCTGGGAGGGCGACTGCTGTGGATGCATGGCCGGATCATGCACCCACCCGGGCACCGCGGGGAAGGCGGGGTCGGGTCATGCTCCCGTGGTCGAACCGGGCCGCACGATCATCAGGATCGTGACCGTCGCCCACAGCAGGTTGAACACCCCGGTGAACATGGCGAGTCGGGCGGTGGCCCGGGTGTCGACGGCGGTGCCGGTGGCCGTGTCGGCGGTGCCGGTGGCGGGGCTTCCGGTGGTGGGGCCTTCGGTGGCGGTGCCCCCGAGCCCTGCCAGGATCTCCTCCTGCCGGGGCAGCACCAGCGCCAGCAGGACCATCGCCGCGAGGGCGGTCAGCAGCATCGACACGATCAGCCAGGCGTCGTTCAGCACCCCCATGCTCATCGCGGTGGCGAACCCGAGCACGGGCACCGCGATGCCCACACCGCCGTACACCCGGCAGATCCGGTGCAGCAGCCGTACGGCCGCCACCGCCCGCTCGCTGCCGGGTTCGCCGAGCGCCTTGCGTGCGCTCGGCGGAAACATGCTGGCGGCGACGGTGACGGGCCCGACGGCGACGATCGCGGCGAGGACGTGGAGGGAGAGCAGGAACTTGGTCACGGGGGGACGGTAGGTCGCGCCGGGAGCCGGTGGAAGTGGCGGGATTGCCAGTGGTCAACGGATTCTCGCCAGCCTTCCAGGAGCCAGGGGGCGCGGTGGGCTGGGGCATGGGGGAGCGGGAGGGCACCGCTTGGCGGAAACCCGGCCCGGACCTACGCTCCCGCCATGCACACCGTGGCCGTACTGGCGCTCGACGACGTGATCCCCTTCGACCTGTCGGTCCCCGTCGACACCTTCGGCTGGGCCCGGCTGCCGGACGGCCGGGAGGCGTACCGGGTGCGGGTCTGCTCGGTGGCGGAGGGGCGGGAGGTGAAGGCGGGGCCGTTCGGCGTGCGGGCGCCGTACGGGCTGCAGGCGCTGGCCGAGGCCGACACGATCATCCTGCCGGGGACGGAGGACCCGACCGCGCCGCTGCCGCCCGGTGTGACGGAGGCGCTGCACGCGGCGGCGGCGAACGGCACGAGGATCGCCTCGATCTGTGTCGGCGCGTTCCTCTTCGCGGCGACGGGCCTGCTGGACGGGCTGCGCGCCACGACCCACTGGATCGCGGCCCCCGACCTCGCGGCCCGCCACCCGGAGATCACCGTCGACCCGAACGTCCTCTACGTCGACAACGGCCAGTTCCTCACCTCGGCGGGCGCCGCCGCGGCCATGGACATGTGCCTGCACATGATCCGCCGGGACCACGGCTCGGCGGTCGCCGCGTTCACCGCCCGGATGTGTGTCATGCCTCTCGAACGGGAGGGCGGCCAGGCCCAGTTCATCGTCCAGGACCAGCCCGCGGCCCCCGCCGGCGCGACGATGGAGCCCCTGCTGCACTGGCTGGAGGGGAACGTGGAGCGGGATCTGACCCTGGACGACATCGCCCTGCACGCCGGCACCAGCGCCCGCACCCTGAACCGCCGCTTCCGCGAACAGACCGGTACGACGCCCCTGCAGTGGCTGCACCGGGCGCGGGTCCGCCGAGCCCAGTACCTCCTGGAGTCCACCGACCACACGGTCGAACGCATCGCGGCCCAGGCGGGCTTCGGCTCCCCGACGGCGTTCCGGGACCGCTTCAAGAGGGTGGTGGGGACGAGCCCGTACGCGTACCGGCGGGCGTTCCGGGGGGAGGGGAGCGGGGCCGTGTCCCGGTAGGGGCGTGCCGCATCGAGGGCGTGCCCCTCAGGGGCGCGGGGAACTGCGCGAGCAACCACGGACGACCCGCGGTCCGCGTCCGGACGGAAGCCGCTACCCCTTCCGGTAGGGAGCCCTCACCCTTTCCGGCCGGTGACCGCCTCTTCCGGCCGTGACCACTCCTTCCGCGGCCCAGGAGCGGCAGGAACCCTCTATTCCTTGCGGTCGGCCACCGCCCACGAGGCCAGTGCCATCACCCCGGCCACCCCGAACACCGCCGGCCAGGCGCCCACCTTCTTCGCCAGGGGGTGGGACCCCGCGAACGCGGCCACGTACCCCGCGGTCAGCGCCCCCGCCGCCCTGCCCCCGGCCGCCTGCTGCCACTGCCGGGCCGCCGCGGCCCCGGCGACGGCCAGCACCGCCCCGCCGAGCGGCCGCTTCTTCGTCCAGCGGGCCACCCCGTACCCGCCGATGAGCCCGCTCGCGGCCACCGCCGCCGTGGGAACCTTCGCCATCCCTGCCTCCTGTGCCGTCGCTGACGCCGTCCTCGGTACCTGCCTGGCCCGGTGTCCGACGCGAGGCTAGCTCCGCGGAGCCCTCGGCCCCCGAACCTGAGTCGAGGGTTGTCAAGTTTCCTCCTTCGAGCTATATAAGAAGCCGTAGGAATTCAGAGGGCATCGCACCCAACGTCAGAAGAGAGGAGTGCCGTGATGCTCATGCGCACCGACCCCTTCCGCGAATTCGACCGACTCGCGCAGCAGGTGTTCGGTTCCGACAACCGGCCGGCCGCCATGCCGATGGACGCCTACCGGTCCGGCGACGACTTCGTCGTCCACTTCGACCTCCCGGGCGTCGACCCGGAGACCATCGACCTGGACGTCGAGCGCAACGTCCTGAACGTCCACGCCGAGCGCCGTTCCCCGGCCCCCGAGGGTGCCGAGATGATCGCCGCCGAGCGCCCGACGGGTGTCTTCAGCCGCCAGCTGTTCCTCGGTGACACCCTCGACGCCGACCGCGTCGACGCCTCGTACGACGCCGGCGTCCTGACGCTGCGCATCCCGGTCGCCGAGAAGGCCAAGCCGCGCAAGATCCAGGTCGTCGGCGGCACCGGCCGCCACCAGCTGAACCGCTGAGCCGGTACCGCGCCCACGCCGGAGGGGCGGGAGGGTGAGACGCACAGCCCGTCTGTGCCTCTCACTCCTCCCGCCCCTCCTGCGCGTCCGCCATCCCGTTCCCGGGGGCGGGCCCCCGACCGGCCAAGGGCCCGCAACTCCCCTCTGGGGCAAGACAGTTGAGCCTCGCCCACATGTGATCCATGCCACAGGGGAGGTGCGGGGGAAGTGGTGGGCGGCGCTCCGGCAGCCTGGCATGCTCATGCATGGCTACTGGGAGGTAACCAGCGCGTGCGCACTGTCATGAGGACAGCTGTGCCGCTCGGCCCACCCCCCGTCGCCAGGCGCCGCCTCACCACGCGCGCCTGCTCTCCGGCATGCCGTCATGGCGCCCCCGCCATGCCGCTCAGCCGCCCCTCCTGAAGCGCACCCCCCTGTCACCGCTCCCGAGGACTCACGCGTGCACAAGCTCAGAAGACATGCCCTGGTCACGGCACTGTCGGCGATCACCGTCGCGACCCTGCTGGCCACCGGCTGCTCCACCGAATCCCCCGCCACCGGCGACAGGGCGGCCGCCACCACGGCCGAGACCCCCGAGCCCGCCGCCGCCGGGGAACAGCTCGCCGTCGTCGCCGCCCCGCCCGACGGCGCCACCCCCACCGCCATGGCCGACGCGCGCGCGGACGACCGGGGCGAGGCCCGGAAGTCCCCGCTCAAGGTCGCCTCGTACGACAGGAAGAGCGGCCGGGCCGTCATCACGGCACCGCCGTCGGACGCGGACGACGAACCGTCGCGCCCGGACGACGAGCCGTCGGCGACCCCCTCGCGGACGGGCACCCCCACCCCCACCGCTCCGGACGAGCCCGACACGCCCTCCGGCACGCCCTCGGACAAGGGCTCCGGCGCGGCGAAGCCCAAGGCCGCCGTGGCCGTCGGCGACGTCATAGCCAGCGCTCCCGCCCCCGGCGCCCCCGACGGCGTCCTGGCCGAGGTGACGGAGATCGTCGACACCGCGAAGGACGGCGGTACGACGGTCGCGACCGAGCCGGCCACGCTCGACGCGGTCCTCGGTGAGCGCGAGGCGAAGGGCGCGGTCCCCGTCGACCCGTCCACCCTGAAGGTCGACCCGCTCGTCCAGGGCGTGAAGGTCTCCTGGGCGAAGACCGGCGACCTGACCTTCGGCCCCGAGGGCGCGAAGCTCCCGCTGGGCAGCCTGCGCATCGACGTGGGCGCGGCCGTGGAGACCGCCCCCGGCGCCCCCGCCTCGGCCGCCGCGTCCGTCGAGGGCTTCGTCCAGCTCGCCCCCGAGGTCGCCTTCTCCTACGACGGTTCCGGCTCCGGCACGGGCTCCTCGCCCGGCGGCGCCTTCCTGGGCCTGACCGGCGACTGGGCCTCCCAGTGGTCGCTGAAGGGCCGCGCGGCCGGCTCGACCGACGGCAAGCCGATCCGCATCCCCTTCGCCGAACTGCACGCCGACCCCGTGATCCAGGCCGGCCCGGTCCCGATCGTCGTCAACCTCGACCTCGTCTGCTACTTCGAGGTGACCGCCGACGGCCGCGTCACGGTCGACGTCGAACAGGACCTCAAGGGCGACTTCAAGGTGGGCGGCAACTTCACCTGGTCCAAGGGCTGGCAGGGCGTCAGCGAGTCCCACATGACCGGTGAGCCCCTGAAGACGACGGTCACCGCCGTCGGCGACGTCAAGGCCGCCATGGGCGCCGAGGCGACGGTCGGCCTCTACGGCACGGTCGGCGTCACCGCCGACGTGGCCCCCTACCTCCGCGCCGAGGCCGACGCGACCGCCGAGGGCTCCGCCGACGGCACAGGCTCCGCCTCCGGCTCCTGGGCCCTGTACGGCGGCATCGACCTCACCGGCACGCTCAACATCCAGCTCTCCATCTTCGGCACGCCGATCTTCCAGACGAAGATCCCGCTCGGCGCGGTGCACGAGGAGTGGCTGCTGACGAAGGGCGAGGCGAAGACGTAACGAGCCGCGCGGGCGTAGCGGGCTGCGCGGACGTAGCGGGCCGCGCGGACCCACGCGGCGCGGGCCCTGTCCCCCACGGGGGCAGGGCCCGCAGGACGTGACCCTCCGGCCGTCCGGTCGGGGGAGAGAGAATCACGCCATGGGGACCCCGAAACTCACCGCCCGCGCGCTCAACCGTGCCACGCTCGCCCGCCAACTCCTCCTCGCCCGCGCACCGTTGACGGTGACGGAGGCGGTCCGGCGCATCGTGGCCGTGCAGGCCCAGCAGCCGGCGTCCCCGTACATCGCCCTGTGGAACCGCCTGTCCCCCTTCGACCCGGCGGCCCTGGACGCGGCACTCACCGACCACAGCCTGGTCAGGGCGACCCTGATGCGGATCACGGTCCACACGGTCCACGCCGACGACTACACCCCGTTCCGCGAGGCGATGGAACCCACCCTCCGGGGCTCCCGCCTGGGCGACCCCCGCTACCGCGCCTCCGGCCTCACCGCGACCGACGCCGACGCCTTCCTCCCCCACCTCCTCGACCACGCCCACGGCCACCCGCGCACGGCCACCGAACTCCGCACCCGCCTGGAGGAGCACCTCGGCACCCCCACGGCACTGGACTCCGGCGGCCACCGGATGCTCCGCCACTACGCCCCCCTGTGGCACGCCCCCACGGGCGGCCCCTGGTCCTTCGACACCCGCCAGTCGTACGTGGCGGCCTCACCCCGCCCGTCCCTCACCGACCCGGACGCACCCGCCGAGGGCCTGCGCACCCTGATCCGCCGCTACCTCCAGGGCTTCGGCCCGGCATCGGTGGCGGACATGGCCCAGTTCGCGCTGGTCCAGCAGCGCCGCATCAAGGAGGCGCTGTCCTCCATGACGGACGAACTCGAAACACTCCCGCCGTCCCTCGGCACCAGGACACCGCTCTACGACATCCCGGACGCCCCCCGCCCCCCGGAGGACACCCTCGCCCCACCCCGCCTGATGGCCATGTGGGACAGCACGCTCCTGGCCTACGCCGACCGGGGCCGCCTCCTGCCCGCCGAGTACCGCAGACACGTGACCCGCGTGAACGGCGACGTCCTGCCGACACTGCTGGTGGACGGTTACGTGGCGGGGATCTGGCGCCCCCGCCCCGACGCGATCGAGGCCACGGCCTTCCACCCGCTGAAGGACGAGGTCTGGGAAGCCCTGAAGTCGGAGGCCGCCACCCTGCACGCCTTCCTCACCGCCCGAGGAGACACGACCCCGTACAGCCGCTACGACCACTGGCGGACCAAGCCGTTCCCGGAGACGGCGGAGACCCGGTTGCTCTCTTTCGGGTGAGGGCGCCGCAGAGTGCTGGCACCCTCTCCAAATTTCGAAGTACTTTCAAAGTCATGAGTACCGAGAGAGCCGCCGTGAACTTCTCCGAGCTGGTGAACAAGAACAAGCAGACACTGGCCCGGCTCCAGGAATCGCCGAGACTGCTTCTGCACCGCAGGGACGGCGAGGACCTGGTGCTCACCACTGCGGCGCGAGCCGAGCAGGACCAGACCGTCGTGTCGGCGGCCACCCGGATGCTGGCCGCGATGGCCCGCCGCGAGCCCGGCAGCATGGAACTGCTGCTCGACATACTGCCGGACGCGTTCCCCTGGGTGCGCTTCCTCCCGGAGGCCGACGTCCACGCCTTCGCCGTCGAACTGGTCGACACCATGCGCGCCGCGGACTCCGTCGGCAACAGCGCGTCCGTCGCCCAACTCCTCATCGCCTGGCAGCACACGGCCGAGGTCCACTCCGACCCCGAACTGCTGGCCGCACTGACCCGAGACCACTCGGAGGACTACGGCTCGGTCCCCGACCCTCGGGACGTCGCATGACGCCGGGCCGCGGAGACCGCACCGCACCACCGGCACCGGACGGCCACTGGGAAGTCCGCTTCGCGGACGCGGCCTCGGCCAAAGGCTGGGAGAACCTAGCCCAACAGGCCCGGGAGAACACCTACCGAGCTTGGCTCACCCTGCGCACCCATCCCAAGCCGGCCATGGAGACACCCCGACACCATCGGCTCAAAGGCGCCTTGGCCCACGGCACCCACCGCGGCCGCACCTGCGAGCAGTGGCAGATCGAGGTGACCGCCGGCGGCCGCGTCTGGTATCTCCTGGACACCGCTCGCAGCACCTGCTGGATCACCTTTGCCGGCACGGGGCACCCGAGAGCCACGGACCGGAGCTGATCCGGCGCGGCGGCGAGAAGCCGGACCGTACTGAGCGTCCCCTCCCCAGCAGCTCAAGGAATGCTCTGAACCGGGCTGGAAGGGGGTTGTCCGCACCCCCGCACGGCGACACTGCCCACAGCTGAACTGCAGCGTGGCGAAGGGGGATGCGGCATGCGAGTGTTCCGGCGGTCGGCGGCCGTGGGGGAGTCCGAGGCCCTGGACATGTATGACCTGGCCTTCTTGGCGGGTGGGGTCCAACGAGTGGCGGACAGTGCGGTGGTCGCACTGTCCGAGGCCGGGTCGCTCAGGATGCGTGGCTCACGGGTACGGGCCCTGGGCGAGGCGCGCCGCCCAGAGCACCCGGTCGAGCGGGCCGTGATCGCCTGGTGCACGCGCAGCCGGTCCATTGCCTCCGTGCCCACAGCTCTGCGGACCTCTCCGGAGGTCGAGGAGATCGGCCGCCGACTGGCCACACGTGGCCTGGTGACGGGGACCCGCCGCCGTCCGACTCGGGCAGGCAGACGGCGACTGCGGTCGGCTCAACACGACGAAAGCCTGCCCGCGTACGTCCTGGACGGCCCCGCAACGCTCTCTCGCGGCCCGGTCCGACGCGGCGTCCTCAACGCGCATCCCCTGCCGTCGGGCCTCGGCCGCACCCTGACCCGCATGGGCAGGGCCCTGGACCGCGACTCCGACCTCGACACCACCGACTCCACCCCGGACTGGGGCGGGGGCTTCAGCTGCGGGGGTGGGGGTGGTGGAGGTGGCGACTGAGGCTCCAAGTGGGGGGCGTGACTGTCCGGACGAGCATGTGGACATCACGCGAAGAGGAGGGTCGGCTCGGCGAGGATGTCCCGCCCCAGTTCGCTCTTGTAGATCAAGTCAATGCTGCCAAAGCGGGCGTGGGCGTAGTCCAGGCCCAGAGCCGCCACGGCATCCCGCACGGCCGCCTCGGAAGAACTCTCGATCTCCAGGAAGGTGTCCAGCTCCGGCCAGGTGTCGAAGTCGTAAGTGACGCCGCTCAGTTGCCACTCTTCGCGGTAGTTCTGCTGGTAGCGGACCTGCCGCAGACCGAGTGCGGCGAGCAGCTCCGCTGTCTTGGCCAGGTCGTCGACCTCGACCTCGATCTCGGTGGTCCCGTTGATGTGTGTCGCATCGGTGACCTGCTTCAAGGTGAGCGTGGTCCTGCCGCCCTCGTCCCGTAGCCGCAGCCACTGTTCCCCTTGCACGGCGTCGTTCTCGAAGATCAGGCGGGTGAACAGCATCCTGGGGAAGACCTGTTCGGCCCCGGCGGCCCGCAGTGCGCCGACGGTGCTCTGTACGTCGATCTTCAGGAACTTCGCCTCGTACTCGTGTTGCGCCACGGTTCTCCTTGTCGTCTGGGCAGAAGCTGTCCATGCTCTCGATGGAGAGGTAGGGCAGCCTCTCAGTGTGGTCACTGCTACGGTCGCGTGCATGGCGTTCTCCGTCTCCATGGCCCAGGCTGTTGATCTACGGGTGCAGCCGGTTGACGATGTCCTTGAACGCGTCGAGCGGTCTCTGCAAGTGCACTTGCTCCCCGAAACGTTGGTGCGGAAGCGGCGATCGGTGGGGGCCAGGACGGACCGCGATACCTGGGTGCGGATCGAGCGGCGCTTGCTCGACAAGATCCCCGATCAGGGGTGGAACGGCACTGAGTGCGCCGCGCGTCTGGAAGGCATCACGCAACCCGAATGGCACGGATGTGTGGTCTGGCGGGACGTGAACGGGCCCATGATGTGGCGCGCGGACGAAACCGCGCTGCTGCCGGGAGCGCCTGTCGGTACCGCCGTGTTGAGTGTCGCCCCGGAACTGCCGGATCAGTGGTGGGAGTCGCTGAACGCCTCGTTGGATGCGCTGGCGGCTCAGGCCACGAGGCGGATCGCCACACCGGACACCGCCACCATCACCCAGGCCCTCGTGACCGAGTCCATCCATGGTGTCTTCCCCAGCGATTTCGATACGACTGTGGAGCGGTGGGTCCCGGCCCACGCGGATCTGAACTGGGCGAACGTGACCGCACCGACCTTCAGCCTCTTCGACTGGGAAGACTGGGGAAATGCACCGTTGGGGCTGGATTCTTCCTCCCTGTGGGCGAGTTCCCTCGCTGTCCCGGCTCTGGCCGATCGTGTACGGCACGAGCGCCGGTCCGACTTCGAGAGCCGGGATGGCAAGTTGATGGCGTTGTTCTCCTGCTCGAAGATCCTCGGGCCCTACGCGCACCCGGAGGACCCTCGTCTGGAGCCCGCCCGGCGCACGGCCGACCAGATCATCAAGGAGCTTCAAGCGGGTTGACCACACGAGAGTGGTCTCGAAGGAGACTCCGGTATTCCTGGACGGTCCGCTCCTCGACCTCGCCCGCCAGTGCGCCGACGAGTTCGCCCAAATGGGCGAGCTCATCAGTGCCCACGGCGACGGAGTCGACCCGCGGGAGGTGATAAGCGGCTCTGAACGCCGCCTGTGCACAGGAGAGTTGACTGCTGTCACGGAGAAAGACGCGGGGGTCGATCCTGGCCCACACCGGGGCGCTGGTGCTGCCTCCGAAAGGGCTCATCCCCCATACCTCGCCGCTGCCCAAGCCCCACGCCTTGGTGAGGGCATCCGAGGCGTCCAGTGTTCTGGCTCCGACAAGCAAACCGGCGCGGACCATGAGGACCGCTGGCCTCGGTACGGTCGTGTCGACCAGGCTCAACAAGGGCGACGGGTCCCAGGACGCGACGCCCCACGCTGCGCACAGCCCCGTCGCCACAGCGGTGTCGAGGGCGGCACATGCCTGTACCAGTACGTCCTGGTTGTGAGGGGCGGCTTCGCGGAGCGAATGCTCCGGGTTGTGCAGGAACACCAAGTCCGGCTCTCGCGCAAGGTCCCAGGCAGCCTGTTCCACGGCAGCGTGCAGGCGTACGGAGTCCAGGGAGTGCTCCACCCCGTCCGGCCCGGGGAAAAAACCGACCTTGGTGGAGACCGTGAACTTCGGCAGCAGGTCGCCGGCTGTCCGCGCCAAGACCTGATGCGAGCGGAAGCCGAGGTAGTTGGTGCTGGTGTCGAGTGCGGTGACGCCTAGGTCCAGGGCCCCGGTCAGGAGACGGCGTTCGTGACGAGACCGGTGTAGCCCGAGGACAACTCGGGGGTCAGCACCGTGCACAGCTCCTCCTTCACCAGAATCTCGGCGACCTCCATCACCTCGGCTCCGACTACGGCTGCGGCCCGTTCCAGCGCGACCGGCCTGCCGCTGAGCAGCAGACGCAGCGCCGGCAGGGCCTTGACCGCGAGGGTCAGCTTCTTCCCTGAGGCCACGACGTCGACGGCCTCCCCGCCTTCCTGGATCCGGGGAGGGAAGTGGGTGGTGCACACCACGGCGTCGAGCGGCCCGAGTACGTCGAGGAACGGCACGTGCCGAGACAGCGTCGTCTCCTGCTCGTACGCGGCCAGGAAGTCGACCGGGGAACGTTCGGCGACGAGTCGGGCGGCAGCCGTGGTCAGGGCTTCGCTGCCGGCTCCGTGCCAGCGGTCGAGGTCCTGGCGGAAGATTTCGTGCTCACGGCACCAGTCGCCCAGCCATGCGAGCCAGCTCGCGCCCGTGCGCTTGGTGATGCCAAAGGTGACGTGAAGGCTATTGCCCGATCCGCTGCCGGTCCGGGTCGCCTGGTGCCAATGGCCTCGTGGGATGTGCATGACGTCACCGGCCCGCATAACGCCGGACCAGATGATCTCGTCGCTCGCGGTGTTGTTCGGGTCGGAGTCCCGGTACATCGGGACGTTTCGGGAGGCAGTGCGCACCTCCCACTTCTTCTCACCTGCCAGCTGCACGATCACGACATCGTGGTCATCCCAGTGCAGAGGGAAGCCTGCGGCGTCGTTCGTCGTCAGGTATACGTTGACCTGGACTCGCTCGCGGGACCACCACTGCAAGGCTCGGCAAGCGACCTCCATCGTGGGATCGAAGACGTTGGCCTGGTCCATGATCACCGTCGCGCCGTCCTGCAGGAGCCTGCCAAGGCTGCGCATGTTGACCATGGGGATGCTCTGACCCCGAGGGCTGACACTGTCGGTGTAGTAGATGGCTGGGTGGACCTCCTCGCCCTTCTGGAAGCATCGGAACTGCGGGCGGTTCAGGCTCCTGCGCATCGCAATGTCCAGCAGGCGGTTCGGAGTCATGATGCGGGAGACGAGGGTGGGGTCGTCCATGCTCCCGCGTACGAATCCCATGCCCAGCTCTTCGACCCCGCTCCATCCGAGCGCTGTCTTGATGGAGCTGATCAACCGATGTTCCATCGCTGCGTCCTCCATGAATTCGATCACGTGATTCGGACACAGCGGGGGCCGGCACGGCCGACCGTGCCGGCCCCCACCGCTTGGTGCCTACTCGCTGTCGTGCAGGTTGCCGTCGCCGCCCGGCCACGGCGCGTCGCCGGAACTCCCGGCGTTGTCCGACCGGAGGCTGTCGTACCGGTCGTGGACAGCGGTCAGTTCCTCTACCGCCACCAACAAGCCACTCGGGCCCGGCGGCGTCGTGTTGTCTGCCACTTCGTGCTCCTTCCTCTTCGGGTTCCCGGCCATGTCTGGCCGGGTTGGGGCGCTGGTGGAGCTGTGCTGTGCATGGCGCCGTAAGGCACCGCCGTTCCTGGCCTTTGGTCCATGACCGGGAGTCTGTGCGTTGCAGGGGGTGCGCAGCCCCTCCAAGAGGCGGGGGAGAAGGGCTACCGGGTCGCAGCCGCTGGGCCTCTCCTCCGCTGCCGCTGTAGCGTGGCGCTCGGTCCTTCGGCGACGTCAACGACCGTACGGAGCCAGCGATACCGGGCTCAACGAAATTGCGAGTTATTGCGGAACGTCAACCGAGGTCGCTGATAGCCGAGTTGATGAGGGCACGGGCGCGGTCGCCGTAGACGGCCATCTTTACGAGTTCGGCGAACGCCCTGCGGTAGTCGGCGATTTCGCGAGGCTGCCTGATGTTGATCTCAGCGGTCAGGGTTTCCACCACGGTGTGGGCGTCGTCGAAGATGTAGAACGCCTCAAGGGGCCACATGACGCGCGAGGCAGTGAACGGGATGACACCGAGTGAGACCGACGGCAGTGGCAGGACGTCAAGCAGGTGACGGAGCTGGCCCACCATCGTTGCCCGGTCGCCGATTCGGGAGCGTAGAACCCACTCTTCGAGCAGCACGACGAAGCGATGGCCTCCCTCGTACAGGAACCGGCTACGGGCGAGACGGGCGGCAACGGCATCGGCGACGTCGTTGGGCGTTCCCTGAAAGTCGGTGATCGACTGCATGAGGGCGGTGGCGAAGCCGGCGGTCTGGAAGAACCCTGGAACAGCATTCGAGCAGTACACCCGGCACACGGCCGCTTGCTCGTGGAGGGTGTAGAAATCCTCCTGGACCTTGCGCATACCGTTCTTGTGGATGCGCCGCCACTCCACATACATGGAGTCGACCGCCCGCGCCGTGGCGATCAGGTCCTCCGTCTGGCCCTCTGCTCCGCAGGCGGAGCACCATGCTCTGATGTCTGCGTCGGAGGGCGCGGCCTCGGCTTTCTGGATACGGGTCGTCTTCGCCGGATGCCAGCCGCACCGGGCGGAAAGCTCCTTCCCGGTAAGGCCGGCGTCCTGACGAAGGTGCTGCAAGCGCTTCGCGAGCGCCTCACGCGCCGCCTGGGCGCTGGAGGAAGGGGAGGCGGGCATCGAATCGTGCGTGAGATCAGACGGAGAACTTCTCGTGGTCGATGGCTCGCTCCCACACGTTCTCGAAGGCGGCGACGACCATCTTCACCACGTCGTGGTCTTCGGTGAACTCATGCCCTGCCCAGTCACCGTCGCCGGTGAACCAGTGGAACATCACCCGCCGATCGTCGATGAGCCACAGGTCGTTGCCGGGCAGAGCGATATCCGAGGCGAGACGGCGGGGGAGCCAGCGAACCTCTTCACCGACAGCGATGTTGACCGAGGTCAGGGCATGTTCCCACCGGATGTAATCGGTCACGGGCTCGGAGACGATCCGGGCTCGACGCATCCGGACGCCCCTGGCGACGGTTTCACGCACCAACGGGGTCCAGCCCAGCCAGAACGGTGAATCAGGGTTCAGGTCGGTCCGACCGGTTCGCAGGAACTCCTCGAAACTGTCCGCCTCGTTGCCGACACTGTAGACGTCGCGCATCTCCAGGTGGACGGCTGTGTGCTCGGCGGAACCCAGCAGTTCAGCGAAGTCCGGCACGCCGTTCTGCGACATCACACGCCTCCCTAAGAATCGGCACCATGCGGGCGGGGATGCGGATCACCGTCTCATGCGCGGGGATTCCCGTGTCATGTCCGGCGACCCATTCCGTCTCGCCTACCTGGGCTTTCAGCAGCTTGTCGGCCTCCTCGCCCTGGAAGATGAGATCGGCTGTCTCTTCCTCCACCCACACGGTCGGCGAACCGCCTCCTGTGGTCTCCGGGTCGATTCCAACGAACTCTAGAGCCATGGTGCCCTCCCGTATCAAGGCGGTTGCGGGTTGTTGCGGTGCGACGGTTCCGGGGCGGTTGTGCTGCGTCAAGGGCGCAAGGCCGCGTCGGCAACTAAATGGCTTGTTCGCGTCGGATGTGCTGCACGATGTCACTCGCCCATGCGCCGCAGGCATCTCCGGAGCCGTCCCGAGCCGTCTCGACTCCAAGAAGGAGTCACGCACCTTCCTCGATCAGGGCTCCCGCCAGCTTCAGCATGATGTCCACCCTGTCGTTTCGTTCAAGCCGTAGCCACTCTGCGAAGATCAGCTCGACCTCGTCTCGCTCCAGACGTCCGGACTGCATGAGCCGGTACAGCCGACGTTTGTCATCGCGGCTTTCGAGCCTTGATGCGCGTGCCAGCACGTCCTCCATCGACGGCAGGGCCTTGCCTGCTCCACGGAGTCCGGCGTTGCAGCGCTGGCACTCGACGCGGAGGTTCGACAACTCGGTGTTTATGGGCGGAGCCGGGTCGACCAGGTGGACGCTGAGCACCGCTCGCTGAGTCTCGTCCTCGGGGTACGCCTCGCCGGCACAAATTCCGCACGTCTGGCAGAGGGAGCCGGCCTTCTCTATGGCTTCTCGGCGGCGGGTAGCGGGGATGCGTGGCTTGGCGGGCTCCTGGCGCTGCTCTCCCAAGTCGATACGGACCCCGATCTTTGCGAGCAGATATTCGTCGGGCCTAAGTCGTGGATTGGTCTTGTAGTTGTCGATGCGCCACCCCAGTTCGCGCAGATCCCGCATACGGCGATCCACCTGGGCTACTCCAGGCACCCCCTCGATGAGCTGGAGCTTGGTGAAGACCTCGCCTTCACCCACGGCCGCCAAGAACTCGGCGACTTTGACCTTCGATGACCGTCGCACAGGGCGTTCGTCTGTCACTGCTCTCTCCCCTTGACCTAGCTGCCAGCACGCCGTGCTCCCCTCCAAGCGGGGACGGCCCGAACTAGTGTACCTTCGGCGACCATAGATAGCACGGACGGCCAATATGATGAAGGCGCCTACGGCGTTCGGCAACGTCCGGCAAAAACGTTCCGGCTGGTCAGGGAGGGCGAGCGGTACAGATGGACATGGGTGGTTGGGCTACCGCGGCGGTAGCTGGGATCTGGTTGATCGTCTTCGTGGTGGGCTACACCCTTGACCAGGTGCCTGGCCTGTCGGCCAAGGCTGAGAGGGCGATCGTCTCGCTCCGTCGCCTTCGGTCCGCCTGGCGCGACGGCGGGGGCGCGGCAGGCGGAGTAAGTGACCGGGAGCGCACCGAGCCTCGTCGATGACGGCGCAGGTTGGCGGGCGCGCGGGCGCCTGCCGCAGGCGGTCAGATCCCGGGATCTGCCGGCCGATGCGGCAGGCGCGTAAGTGCGGACCGGTCAAGCAACCTGCGCGGCGCTGGCCTGAATGAGATGCGGAGGCTGGGCCACGAAACTCGCCCACGCCCCCGCTGATACCGACAGGCGGGCGGCTGCCGGTCGTTTCGAGTCCCGTATGAGTACTTGGGAAGGGAGGAAGGCTGCTTCCAGGCACTCGGTGGTGTTGGCGCCGCTGTACGACGACTTGAACCAGGTGGGCTCAGGGGCGGCCTGGGGGTCGACAAGCATTCAAAGCTCCTTGCGGGCGTTGTGGATCATGTCGGAGGAAGCCTCCATATCCAACGCTTGTGCGCGCAGATACTCGAACGCAAGCCTGTACTTCTCCAGTTCCTCCTCCTGTTCCAGGAAGAGGGAGCCCGTGTGGAAATCGACGTATACGACGTCGAGCGCCGCCTCCTGGCCGCCGATGACGACGAAGCTGCCCAGGGCTGCGGCGTGCGCTCCTTTGGAGAACGGCAGTATCTGGAGTGTGATGTGTGGGGACTCGTTGGCTTGTAGCAGTCGGTCGAGTTGATTCCTCATTACCGGCGGTGACCCGACGACGCGGCGGATCACGGACTCGTCGAGGATCGCCCACAAGCTCGGCGGCTTCGGCCGGGAGAGGATCTCCTGCCTCCTCATGCGGATGTCGACGAGCCGCTCGATCTCCGCAGGCTCTAGAGGTACCTCGTTGGCCTTCTGGAGGGCCGTGCTGTACTCGCGGGTCTGCAGAAGGCCGGGCACGTAGACGCAGCAGAAATGACTCTCGCGCACTGCTTCGTCCTCTAGCGTGAGCAGGAGGTTCATGCTCTCGGGGATGGAGTCGGCGAAGGAACTCCACCAGCCCTGTTCCTTGGCGTTCTTGGCAAGGTTCACAACTGCTCGCCGTTCGGCGTCAGTTGCTCCGTACTCGCGACACAGTGCGTCGATCACCAGCCATTTCACAGGGCCGGCTTGGGTCTCGTACCGGCTGACCGTGGCCTTGGATACGCCCACCAGCTGCCCGGCCTCCTCAAGGGTCAGCCCTTTCTGGGCGCGCAACTTTCGCATCATCACGCCCAACTGACGGCGCCGAGTGGTGGTCCGTACGGACATGGAGCTCCTTCACCTGAGCATGGGGCGGCTGCCTGGAGGCCCTTCAGGCTAGGCAGCACCGCGGCCGCGTCACTACCAGATTCACTCGATGGATTGTCGTGAGAAGTTACACAGTAAGAGTTCTCTGTGTCATGCTCGCTCATGGATCGCTACGCAATGCAGTCGTACGGATACGGCGGGCGCAGGCAGCGCGTGGCATGGGAGGGAGGAGTGGCCGTGCCCGGCTACGACATCACCAGGCCTCGACTTCGCTGTGTCCTGCCCTTCGAGGCGGGGCCGGCGGAGGTACGACTCCTTCGCGGAGCGACCGCCTCGCAGCTGGGGCAGTGGGGATTGCTGGCCGCTGCGGAGGAAGCGCAATTGGTTGTGACCGAGCTGGCGACGAACGTTGTCAGGCATGTTGGTGAGGGGGCCTCGGCGGCCTTGGTCCTTGAGAGGAGAGGCGAGCGGCTACGAGTTGAAGTCCACGACAAGAGCCGCACGGTGCCGACTATCCGGCCGGCGCTCTGTGACGAGGAGTGCGGACGCGGATTGCATCTGCTCGCTGCCCTGACGGCCGATTGGGGGACGGTTCTTACGGCGGTGGGCAAGGCTGTCTGGTGCGAGGTCGAGATTGACTCCGGGCAGGGGTGCCGCCGCGTCGAGCGGGCCGCTGAGGCATTGGAGGCCTACCACGGTGGTGCCAGTGCCGCGGTTGATCAGGGGCGTCGTCGGCAAGTTGTGCTGGAGGAGTCGGCGATCGAGTTGATTGCCGATCTGCTCCACTGGACATCGGCCCGCGGTTTGGACCCGGACGACATCCTCGACCGGGCGCAGATGCACTACGAGGCGGAGGCGGCGTGATCTGTTCTCGCTCCGGACGACGTGATGAAGTGGGCCGGGCCGGCGACTATCTCATTGCAGACCGCAGCAGCGCGCCGGCATCGCCGTGAGCGCCTTGCTCGTGAAGCTCTAGAGCTGCCTGCATGACGTCTCGATCCCCTTGATCCCGGCCGTAGACATGGATCAAGTTGTCGGCCAGCCGGTTCTGGTGCCGCTGGCGAAGCGTCAGTAGTACCACGGCCGTTTCGACGGGACTGAGGACTTCAGTCGTGGTCTGGCGGAGCATGGCCAGTGCCACGTCCTGTCTGTCGCCTCTGCCTAGCTCTTCCGCCTGTGCCGCCACTCGGCGTGCCGCCGCCACATCGTTCCGGCTCCGCCGCCGGTCCCCCCTTCGACGGGGGACCGGCGGCGGAGCCGGACGAGCGAGGGCGGCCAGACGTGCTTGCAGGCCGGCTTTGGCCGCGTTCAGTTCCGTGACGGCGGCGCGCAGTGTCGCGGATTCGTTTCTCAGCGAGGCGAGTTGCTCGGCCTGCTCGCTCAAGTCGGCGCATCTGACGCAACGCCGTTCGTCCACGGCCCTGAGGCGGAGACTCATCACGTCGTCGAGGCTGATGCCAACGGCTCGCTCGCTGCCAGCGTCTGTGCAGGCTTCTTTGTAGAGAGTCTCAATGAACTCCGGTCCCGGGACCGTCTTGCCGCTCAGGAACCGGGACAGCGAACTGGGATTGCTACGCAGCCTTCCAGCTGCTTCGGATTGGTTAAGCCTCTTATTCCCAGATTGACCCGAAAAATCTGGTTTCAGGTGTCGGCAGAGGTCCCCGAGTGTCATTGCGAGTGCTCGTCGGCCAGGGGGAACATCGCTGTTGAACTGCTTCTTTATCCAACTGGGCCCGGCCGGGCTGCGGTCTTCTGGCGTCACGCGAACCTGTCTCCCCGCTCCAGTCCACCCGGTCTAAGTCCCGGTCGTGTGCAGGTAATTGTGCATGATCACGTCAGGGTCGATCGGGGCGCTTGCTCTTTTGCGAGCAAGTGTTTTCTGGGTGGACTTTCATTCGGTCGGAAGTGCAACACTGGTTGCGCCGCCCGGGAAGCGGGGGACGCGAAACCGCGTGAGCGCTGCCGGTTGTTTGTGGTGCGGCATGTTGGACACGACTTGACCGGAGGGGCTCATGGAGTTGCCGTCCTACCAGGACGTCAAAGGGGGCAAGTCGCAGGTAGCGCTGTGGCTGATCGCCGAAGTGGGGGAGGGGAACACCTTCACCAAGGTCCAGCTGCGTGAAGCCTTCCCGGAAGCGGCGCAGATCGACAGGCGGTTGCGGGAGCTTCGCGATCACGGCTGGAGATTCGATACCAGCCGTGAGGACCCCTCGCTGCTCCAGCAGGAACAGCGGTTTGTGACCAGGGGGGCTGACGTCTGGATTCCGGGCAAGGCTAAGGCGCCGGCTCACAAGAACAGCCTCACCGCCACACAGCGCGCAAAGGTCATGCACGACGACAACAACCTGTGCCGGTCGTGCGGCGTGGGAGCCGGTGAAGCCTATGAGGACGGCGGCGGAGTCGAGCTCGCGAAGCTGAACGTGTCCCGCCGCAAGGTGCTCCACAGCGATGGGACCGAGGAGTACCAGCTCATCACCGAGTGCAAGAGGTGCGGTGTCGGTGGAGGCTCCGATCGGGAGGTCGACCTCGGCATGATTCTGGACCTCGTGGAGGACCTCGCTCCGATCGAACAGGAGGTCTTCCTCAAGTGGATGGCGACCGACCAGCGCACGTTCAGCCCGATCGAGAAGGTTTGGGGCATCTACCGGACCCTGCCGCAGGAGTCCCGTGCCGCTGTGGCTCAAGCCATCACCGAGATGCTCGGCTGATCACCAACCGCAGGAACGATGACACACAGATACAGAGGACGGGGTAGACATGCTGCGGGAATTTCCGCCGCCGCCGCGAGCGGCAGCGTTCAGCGAGCTGATCAAGAAGAGGCTGGATGAGGTACGAGGGGCGGGGGGTACCCGGGAGACCGTCACGGTCGACTGGAACGGACAGCAGACGCATGTCGACGTGATCGATCTTCCCCTGACCGGCCTCTACCTGAATCCCGGCACTCACCGCATCAGGGCGCAGCGCACCTTCGACCCGGTGCGTGATCAGGCGCTGGAGAGGGAGCCGTTCGGTGATGAGGGGCAGCTCTACCTGCGCGATCTGCTGATGGCTCGCCCCGACAACCCGGATCTGCGCGACCCCGACTTCGACAAACTGATGGAAGACCTGCAGAAGTTCGGGCAGAACGATCCTGGCTTGGTCACCCATCACGGCGTGCTAGTGAATGGCAATACGCGAGCTGTGGCTCTGCGGAAGCTCGGCGCACAGTCCATGCGGGTGGGTGTGTTGCCGTCATCGTTCACGCAGGCGGACATCGACGCGGTGGAGCTTGCTCTCCAGCTTCGTCTGGACCAGAAGCGCGATTACACGTACATCAACCGCTTGCTCGCTATGGAGGAGCAGGCGACTCTGGGGCGGACCCCAGAGCAGATCGCCAAGGAATTCCGGATCCGGACGTCGACCTATCACCAGGAGCGGTGGATCCTCAGCACGATCAAGGAGCTGAACGGTCGTAGCAAGAGTGGCGGGGGCGTAGAGCTTCGGCTGGTCGACTGGGAGGGAGCCCAGGAACGTCTCAAGGAGCTTCAGCGGTTGTATCTGAAGCTGGAGACCTTGGACCGTGACCAGGCGGAGATCTTGAAGGAGTGGCGGCTGGCCGCGATCCTCCTGGACTTCTCGAAGACCGATGTCCGGCACATCGATGAGGAGTTCTTGAAGCAGGGGTACCTGACCCAGGTGCTGCCTGCGGACTTGGCTGAGGGCGGAGAGGCGGCCCAGTCGGCAGCCGTGTCCATCCCAGGCCTGGACCTGGAAGTGCCGGCGGCATCGTCGGCCGTCTCTGCCGCCCGTGCCCTGAACGACCGCATCCTTCGCGCGGCTGCCACAGTCCGCAACACCAAGTCCGAACTCTCGGATACTGAGAAGTCCAAAGCGCAGGCGCTACTTGACGAGGCGAAGACTGCGTTCGATCAGGCCATCGAATTCCATGGCCGTGACGCCCGCGTCCGGAAGCGCAAGCAGCTGGCTCCGGCTCGACTCGTTGATGCCTCCGCCAACATCGACCAGTGCGTCACGGATCTGGTCCAGGCCCGTACGTCGAACAGCCTTGACGAAGAGGCTTTCGACGAGGCCGTGCTCAAACTCCGGAGCAGCTTCCGGAAGCTGGCCCAGCAGGCCGGCCGCGGCATTCCGAATCCAGGTGATGGCGTTTCCTGGCTCCTCGCTGCCGCCGCTGCGGAGGGTCTCCAGTGACGGAGAGCGCGACGGAAACGTCCCTGCACCTGGGATTCGACGCTACGCGCACGCGCGTAGTGCTGAAGACCACCGATCAGTACCGACAGGATCTTGTCCAGCTGGCCGCTCGGTTCCGTACCGGTGGCCAGCTCGGCCCGCTCTCCGCCTCGGTGGCTCTTGACGAACTCCTCGCCGATCTGGGTGTTCTCGGCAGCTGGCCGCACCACGTAGGAGTGGAATGGGCGCCGGAGCTGCGCAGCCTCGTGGCTGGCGTCATCAAAGACGCCAACACAGTCAAGGAACGGCTAGCCGGCTCGGGCACATCATCAGAAGTCGCCTCCGCCGATGTTCCGGATCTGCTCGGCGACACATGGAAGGGCGAGCTCAACGCGTTCCAACGCAGGGACATCGCGAAATTGCTCTCGCTGGGCCACGGGGCCAATTTCAGTGTGCCCGGCGCGGGCAAGACACGTGTTGCCCTTGCTGTCTACGCCGCGCAGAAGGCCCAGCAGAAGGTGAGCCGCCTCCTGGTTGTCTGTCCCAAATCGGCCTATGAGTCATGGCGTTACGAGACCGCCGTGTGCTTCAACTACCCACTGCGCACCCATGTGCTCGACGGCTCCATGGATCAGTGGGCAGAGGTTCTGATCGTCAATTACGAGAGGCTGGACCGATCGCTCTCGATGCTGGCGAGCTGGCTCAAGTCGGGCCCCTCAATGATCATCCTGGATGAGGCGCACAGGATGAAACTTGGTGCGCGCGGTACCTACGGTGCCGCATGTATGGCCCTCGGCCCTCTGGCGAAACGCAGGCTGATCCTCACCGGAACCCCGGCTCCGAATGGCGCCAAGGATCTGGAGAATCTGCTGGGCTTCGTCTGGCCAGGCCATGGGCAGCGCAGCGTAGTGCAGGCTGTGGCCGGCGGTGACCTGGCCTACGCGAGCACGGTCCTCCGGCCCCTGTTTACCAGGACGACGAAACACGAACTCGGCCTGCCGCCGATGCGGCTTCGGATGCGGTACGTCGACATGCCGGACCTGCACGCCGAGATCTACCGCTCACTGGTGGGGGGGATGGAGAGCGGCGCCGCTCGCGAAGACCTGAGCTCTCTTGGTAAAACGGCACTGCGCCTCCTGATGGCGGCGACGAGCCCCGCCCTCCTCCTGGAGGGGGCCAGCCGACATGAACCACTCGTGTATCAGTTGCCTCCGCTGGAGATCCCAGTGGGCACTTCGCTGTATTCGCTGATGCAGGACCTTCCTGACTACGAACTCTCCCCGAAGTACAAGGAAGCTGTTGCGATCGTCGCCAAGAACGCGGAGCAGGGGCGCAAGACCCTGGTCTGGACGACGTTCGTGCGGAGTCTGACGACGTTGGCGCAGATGCTTGAGAAGTTCGGCCCAGCCGTCGTGTACGGCGGCACACCAGACCGGGACGAGCAGTTGCGGCGCTTCCGCGAGGATCCCAGCTGCATGGTGCTGATCTCCAATCCCGCGACCCTGGGCGAGGGCATCAGCCTGCACCACGTCTGTCACGACGCCGTCTACGTGGACCGTGACTTCATGGCCGGCCGTTTCCTGCAGAGCCTCGACCGGATCCACCGCCTCGGGCTCGCCCCTGGTACTGACACACACGTCACAGTGATCGCGGCGCGTAACACCATTGATGAGGTGGTGGAGATACGGCTGGACCAGAAGCTGGAGTTCATGGGCAAGATCCTCGATGATCCCACTGTTCAGCAGCTTGCTGACCTGCAAGAAGAACCGGCGGTAGCCGCCGGTCTCGCTCCGAGTGACATAGAGGCTCTGCTGCGTCACATGGGAGGAGCGTAGCGCTGAGTGACTGGGCTCTCGGTGCTCCATCCGAACGGAAGGGGAGGGGCTCTCCCCGGATAGGCAGGGAAGAGCGGGGCGGTGGGAGACTCGTGGTGCCAAGTGTCCAAGAGTCAGTGCATGATCATGATCTCTGGGACACTTGAGATCGGTTTTGAGTCACTTCCGGAAGGAGCGCTATGCACCCCCGCGGTCGCCAGCGTCCGCAGTTCACCCAGCCGCTAACCTCGTTGGAGATCTGCGCTGGAGCAGGCGGACAAGCCGTTGGGCTGCACAACGCCGGATTTGATCACTTGGCGTTGGTGGAGTGGGACCAGCACGCTGTGCGGACACTCAGGGCAAATGTGCACGACTGGCCAGGGTGGGACAAATCTCGTATCGATGCGCTGGAACCCATGGATGTCAGGGAATTCCTTGGATCTAAAGTTCACACGAGCCTTGACCTTGAAAAAGGTGATCTTGATCTGCTAGCCGGCGGAGTTCCGTGCCCTCCCTTTTCTCTCGCGGGGAAGAGGCTCGGCAAGGACGATGAGCGCGATCTTTTTCCCGATGCACTGAGGATCGTCAGGGCTCTGCGACCCAAGGCCGTGATGATTGAGAACGTGCGAGGGATTTTGGAGCCCCCAGAGGTTTTCATTGACTACCGCAGGGACATCCTGAATGAGCTGGACGAGCTTGACTATGTGATTCCTGAAATCAGTGAAAGCTGGCCAGCTGAAAAGCAGGACAGAGAGATGCGTCAGGTTTGGCGTAGAATGGACGCGAATAGATTTGGCGTCCCTCAGCTCCGTCCCCGCGCTATCCTTGTGGCGATTCGCAAGGATGTTCTGGCATCCTCGGGAGTTGATTTCCTCTGGCCGCTTCAGCTTGAAGGGAAGCGGGCGACCGTAGTAGACGAACTGGCTGCGAGCATGGAAGCCCGTTGCCGCAAGTTCTGGAACAAGAACAAGGACGGGGAGCGCGCAAGGCCCGGCGAACCCTCCGGCAAGCATGTGTACCAAGAATGGCTGCGCAAAGCCACTGATGCCGTTGAGGCAGGCAAGGGAATTGCTCCGACCTTGGTGGGTGGATCAAGGAAGCACGGCGGGGCCGACCTTGGTCCCACCAGAGCTAAGCGCGCCTGGGAAGCCCTAGGGGTGAATGCGATGGGTCTCGCGAATGATCCCAGTGAATGCGACCCGGAGCGCGACCTCTTCCGGGAGGCCGGACCTATGCTGACCGTTGAACAGGCCGCTGTAATTCAGGGATTCCCCGAGGTTTGGAAATTCCCGGGGAAGAAGACGGCGAAGTACCGTCAGGTCGGAAACGCTTTTCCGCCTCCTGTGGCAGAGGCCGTGGGGCGGGCTATCGCGGCGGTTCTGCGTCCCGAGCAGCGCGACGAATTGCTTCACGGGTATGAAATGGACGACGGCGGTTCCGAGTTCGCTGCACCTCGGTTGGAGCAGATGTCTTTCTCGCTGTCAGAAGTTTCGTGAATCAGTTGCCCGGCGTGCAATAACATTTGCGGCGATAGTGTTCGCGCAAAGGTCGGATGGCTCGTGTTCCCAGAATCGGAGCACAAGCCATCCGGCTTCCTTGAGTCGCTCATCGGTGTCGCGGTCACGTGTCATATTGCGCAGAACCTTTTCGGACCAGTAGCCCGAGTTCGTTTTCGGCGGAACATAATGCTCGGGGCATCCATGCCAGTAGCAGCCGTCTATGAAGACTGCCACCTTCACTGGGCGGAAAACCAAGTCCGCAGTACGACGAAGGTCAGGCAGCGGACGCGCGCACACCCGGTAACGCAGCCCCTGCGCATGCACCAAGCGCCGGATCAGCTGCTCGGGTTTGGTGTCGCGATTGCGAATCGCCTGCATATTGCGACGGCGAGCGGCGGATGAAGCCCAGGAACCTTCTGGCGCTTCCCACTTGGGATCTTCGGACACACCACAGAGAGTAGCTCCGGTGCGGAAGGTCGGGGTACTTCGGCTGGTCAGAGTCCGGATGGAGGTACCGCAGGCTTCCGAGCTCCTGGGGACGACGGTCTAGAGGCACCGTAGGACCACTCGCTTCTTGGCAGTGTCGTGATTCCGCGGCCTGCCTCAAGGGCGCTGCGCGTCGCCTGCGGCGATCGGCCTGCGGCCGACCCTTGACCCGGGCCGCGGAATCACTGAGGGAGAAGCGAGCGAGCGGCCCGGGAGGGTGGGGGGCCCGACCGAGTTCAGGGTGTAGGTCGGTTGGGTGGTGGGGCGGGGTCCGGGGGCGCGATCTCGTCTCGCAAGCACGCCGGGTTGGCTTGGCGGCTTGAGGTGGCGGAGTGGGGCTTTGCCCGTCGGTGCTTGGGGTCTATGCGCCGTGGCAGGTTTCGTACGTTTCCCCCGACCCGCACCAGCAAGCAGCCCCCCGCTGCGGCGGCCACGAGACCGCCAACCCCCTGGCCGCCAACGTCGTCGCATACTGCGGCAGCAGTGTCGCGTCGGACGGGGACGAGCTCTCCGAGGCTGCGAACGCCTCGTACGACGGGACCGTGCCCGTCACGATGCCCAGGTTCGGGGTGCCTGAGGAGGACAGTTCCCGCAGCGAGGCTTCTATCGTCGCCAGGTGCTCCTCGTGCGAGGGGTACTCCGCGGCCAGGCCCGGGTAGGCCGCGATCAGTTCCGCGAGTTCGCCGGCCGGCCAGTGCAGGACCGCCACCGGGAACGGGCGGGACAGGGCCTCCCGGTACGCGCCCAGCTCCGCGCGCAGGCGGGAGATCTCGGCCTGGAGCTCCGCCGGGTTGTCCGAGCCCAGGGACCACACGCGCTTGGGGTCGTGCAGCTCGTCCAGGGAGACCGAGGAGGAGTGCTGGGTGTCCGCCATGGCGTCCCACTCGTCGTGGACCGCGCCCAGCATGCGGCGGACCCGGTGGCGGCCGAAGAGCAGCGCGCGGGTCGCGTACGGGGGCTCCGCCACGTCCGTCAGCAGCAGGGTCACGGCCGCCGTGAACGTGTCCTGGGCCGCCTCCAGCTCGTCGTGGGCCTCCAGGGCCTCGGCAACGATCACCCAGGGGGCCGGGTCGCGGGGGGCCGCCGCGCGGACGCCGTCGATGATCGCGCGGGCCTCCGCCTCGTGGCCATACTCCCAGAGGTTGGACGCTTTCAGCGCTCGTACGAGATGGGGGTTGTCCAGGGGGGTGGAGGAGGACAGGAGGCGGTCGTAGAGGGCTGTCGCCGTGGGGCGGTCGCCGGAGAGTTCGCGGTGGGCGGCGGCCTGGAGGAGGAGGTGCTCGGCGTCCTCGGGATAGAGGTCGGCGGTCCGCTCCAGGCGTGCCGCTTCGGCGTTGTGGTCGACGTTCTCGGCAGGCGTGTCGGGGCGCATGGACGACACCGTACTGCCCGTGGGGGAGCCAGGGGGATGGAGGTGAGGTACGGGCCGGGGTGGGAGGGAGCGGGCCGGGGGCGCGTGCTCCCCCGCCTCCCCGGCGTCGCCGGTTCCTCTAGATCGTCACCCCGTCGATCTGCAGCGTCTGCACCGCCCCCGCCGCGAACGGCACCGCCACCGTCTTGCCGCTCAGGCGCGTGTCGGAGTAGGCGCGGTAGCGGTCGCTGCCGCCCGAGGTGTGGGTGTTCCAGCGGGGGACCAGGCCGTTCGTGCCGCCGGTCACCGTCGTGAAGTTCGCCAGGTTGAAGGTGAGGGTCTGGGCGGAGGAGGCGGTGTTGATCGCCACGATCACCAGGCGCCTCGCCGCCGCGTCGTACGCCGCTGCCGTGTAGGGGGAGCCCGTGTCCAGGATCGTCATGCCCGGGCGGATGTGGCGGCTGAACTGCGCCATCACGTAGTACTTGGTCTGGACCGTCGTCGGCTGGAGGGTGTTCGCGTCGTAGGCGATCATCGCCCAGCCCGCCGTCGGGTCCATCACCTGCCAGTAGACCCAGGCCGTGGGGTGCAGCCAGCGGAAGTCGTAGCAGAGGTTCCGCGCGAGGGTCCAGCCCGAGCCGTCGGCGTCGCCCGTCTCCGAGTTCCAGAGCTTCTTGCCGGCGGTGGTGACCACGTCCGTGTAGAGGAGGTCGCGGCGACCGTCCGCGCCCTGGTAGCCGTGCACGTTCACCTGGCTGACCAGGGCCTTCGTGGCGGAGTTGAAGGAGTTCCACGTCGAGCGGGCGGTGTCGTAGTTCGTCTCGTCGGAGGCCGAGATACGGACCGAGTTCAGGCCGCGCGCGTCCAACTCGCTGCGCATGTACGGGAGTACGGCGGCCTGGACCGCCGGGTCCATGTGGCAGCCCTCCTGAGTGCCGGTCGCCGTCCACCAGGAGGACGCCGGTTCGTTGAAGGGGTCGACCGTCGCGAAGTTCACCCCCCAGTTGTTCTTGGCGTAGAGGGCCACCGCCGCCAGGTGGGAGGCGTGCTGGCGGTAGTTCCAGGTCTGGAGGTTGTTGCCGCCGCCGGAGGCGCCCGAGGGGTTGTGGTTCGAACACATCCACCACATGGGGGAGTTGGCGAAGAGTTCCGTCGTCGCTCCGCGCGCCACCGCCTTCGTCAGGGCCGCGCGCTGGTTCGGGTCTGCCGTCCACTTCCAGGCGGAGGAGGCCGGGTTCTCGTTGGTGTAGTCCTGCCAGAAGCCCTCGATCTGCTTGAAGGCGGGGATGTTGGCGGACTTGACCATCGACTCGCCGTTGATGGAGTTCGAACTGCACGCGCCGAGGTTGTAGCGGGCGATGTTCATGCCCAGGCCGGGCAGGGCCGTGCCGTTGTACGTCGTCGTCTTCGTGGTGAACCACAGGTCGGCGAAGTCGTCCCGGGCCCCGAAGACGTTGGCCCACCAGGCCAGGGAGGTGCCCCAGCCCTCCCAGGTCCCGTACTTGGTGCCCGGGTTGACGGTGATGGTCGCGTCCGCGTGGGCCGTGCCCGCGCCGAGGGCGGTGCCGACCACGGCGCCGCCGGCCGCGGCCAGCAGGGCTCTGCGGCCGAAGGCTGCCGTGGGCCGGTCGGTGGCGGAGGGCTCCGGGGCAGGTCTCGCCTGGGTGTGCCCGGGGTCGGGGGATGCAGTCATGTCAGCTCCGGGGGATGCGGGTGCCGAAGGGAGGGAAAGGTGGGGTTGGGGGACCGGCCACCTTCCGAACTGCTGAGTGGGACATCGGAAGAGTCAGGGGTGAATGGTGAGGTTGTCGAGAGGTGTGACAGCGCTTTCTCCTCTTTCTTTCAACGGTTGTGAGAAGGGGAGATGAAAGTCGCCCGCCCCCGCGCGCTCCTGGTCGCCGCCGAGGGCGCCGTCACGCTCGGGCTGGTCCTGCTTCTCTTCGTCGCCCATCAGCTGTGGTGGACCAACCGGCAGGCCCAGGAGGCGGCGGCCCGTGAGGTGGCCGCGCTGGAGAGGGAGTGGGGGCGGGACGGGAAGGGGGTGGGTGCGGGAGAGCCGCTGCGCCGGGGGCGCGGGGAGCCGGAGCGTCCGGCCGGGGCCTACGCCGTCCTCGACATCCCCCGGCTCCGCCTTCGCGTGCCCGTCGCCGAGGGGGTCGGCCGGGCGGACGTCCTCGACAAGGGGTACGTCGGCCACTACCCGGGGAGCGCGCAGCCGGGCCGGCCCGGGAACCTCGCGCTCGCCGGGCACCGCAACACCCACGGCGAGCCCTTCCGGCACCTCGACCGGCTCGTGCCCGGCGACGAGGTCCGCGTCGAGACCCGGGACGCCGTCCACACGTACGTCGTCGACCGGACGCTCCCGCAGACCACGCCCGGCGACGGCGGGGTCCTGCGGCCCGTGCCGCGCAGTGACGTGCGACCGTCGTACGGGTACGCCGAGCGCGGCCACTACCTCACGCTCACCACCTGCACGCCCGCGTACACCTCCACGTACCGACTCGTAGTCTGGGGGAAGCTGCGCTCGGTGCGCCTCGGATGAGAGCATGGGTGCGAGCATGGGCGCGGCAGAGCGCGGTGCGGCGACCAGAGCACTGAGCGGGACATGGGACAGGAACACGGAGCAGGGAAGGGGTGCGCATGATCACGAGCTGGGTCAACCCGCGTTCCGCCGCCGTGCTGCTGCTGTTCCTGTTCGAGGTCGCCGTCCTCGACTCCGGCACGCTCTCCGCGGCCGTCGCCTTCGCCGCGACCGCCGCCGCCGGCTCCGCGTTCGCCGCCTGCGCGGTGATCGCCTCGCGCTGCGCACCCGTGGTGCCGCGTACGCGCGTACGGACAGCCATGCGGGACCGTGAGCGCCGTACGGCGTTCCTGTCCCAGCGCGATCCCGACGCGCGCGGCCGTAGGCGGCCCCGGGCGCCCGGACACGCCCTCCTGACGGCCACCGCGTAGGGCACCTCCGCCTCTGTTTCCGGGCACGTGCTCCTCGCGCGGGCCGTCGCGCCAGTCCTTGTTCCCGGTCCCCTGCCGGACCGGTCCCTGGCACGACGAGACCCCCTGGAGGGCTCCCACCCATGTCCGTTTTCGCCGACCTCGTCGGACACCTCGCCGATCTGCTCCAGCCGCTGTTCCACGCCTCCGCGACGGCCTTCGCGATCATCCTGTTCACGGCGCTCGTACGGCTGCTCGTCCACCCCCTGTCCCGGGCCGCGGCGCGGGGGCAGCGGGCGCGGGTCGCCCTGCAGCCGCAGATCGCGGAGCTGCGGAAGAAGCACGCGAAGAACCCGGAGAAGCTGCAGAAGGCCATGATGGAGCTGCATACCAAGGAGAAGGTGTCGCCGCTGTCCGGCTGCCTGCCCAGCCTCTGCCAGCTGCCCGCCTTCTTTCTCCTCTACCACCTCTTCTCCAACCGGACGATCGGCGGCGAGGCCAACGCCCTGCTCACCCACAAGCTCTTCGCGGCCCCGCTCGGCGACCGCTGGCACGACGCGCTCGGCGAGGGCGGTCTCTTCGGGCCGCAGGGGCTCGTCTACCTGGGACTGTTCGTGATCGTCGCGGGGGTCGCGACCTTCAACTTCCGCCGTACGAAGCGGATGATGGCGGCGGGTACGGCCGGGATGCCGGCCGTGTCGGACGATCAGGTGCCCGGGATGGCGGCGAGCATGGGGGCCGTCAGCAAGTTCATGCCGTTCATGTCCTTCTTCACGCTGCTCAGCGTGGCGGTGGTGCCGCTGGCGGCCGCGCTGTACGTGGTGACCAGTACGACGTGGAGCGCGGTGGAGCGGGCGCTGCTCTACCCGCTGCCGACGACGCCGGCCGGGGCCGCGGCGGGTGCGGGTGCGGGTGCGGGTGCGGATTCGAGTGGGGGTGCGGGGACCGGTGCCGGTGCGTCGTCGGCCGCCGCGGCTCGGTAGCGCGTGCGGGGTGAAAAGCCTGCGGTTCCCTGCGCTTTCAGGGGCCCTGCGGCTCCTCACGGCCCTGAAAGCCTGCAGTGCTCGGGGTCCTGAGCGCGCCGGTGTCGCGCGCTCCCACTGCGCGGTTCCCCGCGCCCCTGAGAGGGGCGCGGGGCTCTGCCCGTGGTTACAGGGTGCTCAGGAGCTGCTCCAGGGCCCTGACCACCATCTCGTGGTCTTCCAGTTGGGGGAGGCCCGAGACCGTCACCGTGCCGATCACTCCCGTTCCCTCCACCGTCAGGGGGAAGGAGCCGCCGTGGGCGGCGTAGCGGTCGGGGTCCAGGCGGGACGAGGCTTCGAACGTGGTGCCCTGGGCCCGGAAGCGGGCTCCTACCAGGTAGGAGGAGTGGGCGTAGCGCTCCACCACGCGGCGTTTGCGGTCGATCCAGGCGTCGTTGTCCGGGGTCGAGCCGGGCAGGGCGGCGTGGAAGAGCTGCTGGGGGCCGCGGCGGATGTCGACGGCGACCGGGGCGCCCTGCTCGCGGGCCAGGTCCACCAGCAGGGAGCCCAGCGCCCAGGCGTCGTCGTACGTGAACCGGGGGAGCACCAGCCGGCGTTCCTGGGCTTCGAGTTCCTCGACGGTCGGGACGGCGGGGGTGGTGGGGTCGTCGGTCGTCACAGTCGCACCGCCACGCCCTCGCGCGCCGACCTGCGCGCCGCCTCCAGTACGTCCAGCGCGGCGGCCGCCTCGTACGCCGTCACCGGGTTCTCGCCGGTGCCGTGCAGGGCGGCGGCCACGGCCGCGTAGTACGCGGGGTAGTCGCCGGGCAGGGTCGGGACGGGGCGGCCGCCGCCGGTCGGCGGGGAGTCGCCGGCGCCGACGCGGCCCCAGAGGTCCTCGGGCTCCCGGCCCCAGTCGGCGCCGGCGGCGGGCCGCTCGCCCTCGCGGAGGGCCGCCTCCTGGGGGTCGAGGCCGTACTTGACGTAGCCCGCCTCGGAGCCCAGCACCCGGAAGCGCGGGCCGAGTTGGGGCGTCACGGCGGAGGCGTAGAAGTGGGAGCGGACGCCGTTCGCGTGGGTGACCGCGATGAACGTGTCGTCGTCCACCTCGGCGCCGGGGCGGCGGAGGTCGGACTCGGCGTACACGAGGGTGGCGGGGCCGAAGAGCGTGAGGGCCTGGTCGACGACGTGGCTGCCCAGGTCGTAGAGGAGACCTCCGATCTCTGCGGGGTCGCCGGACTCGCGCCAGCCGCCCTTGGGCTGGGGGCGCCAGCGTTCGAAGCGGGACTCGAAGCGGCGGACCTCGCCCAGCTCACCGTCGGCGAGGAGCGCCCGGAGGGTCAGGAAGTCGTTGTCCCAGCGGCGGTTCTGGAAGACGGAGAGGAACAGGTCGCGGGAGTCCGCGAGGGCGGCCAGCCCGCGCGCCTCGGCCGCCGTACCGGCGACGGGCTTGTCGACGACGACCGCGAGGCCCGCCTCCAGCGCGGCGGTGGCCACGGGGACGTGCGTCTTGTTCGGGGAGGCGACGACGACCAGGTCCAGCTCGTCCGCCCGGTCCCACAGCTCGTCCGCCGTGGCCGCGAACCGCACCTCGGGGAACTCGGCGCTCGCCCGGGCCCGCCGCTCCGGGTTCGAGGTGACGACCATGTCGAGGATCAGGCCGTCCGTCGCGGCGATCAGCGGGGCATGGAAGACGGAGCCCGCGAGGCCGTAGCCGACGAGGGCGACGCGAGGGGTTCTGCCTGTGCTGGTGCCTGTCATACACCCACTTAAGCAACGCTGTTGCCAAAGTGCAAGCGCGAGGGACAATGGGAGGGTGAACGGCAACGGGATCGGCAACGGTGGCGGTACGAGCGGTGGCCTCGGCGGTGGGGGACGCCCCCCGGGGGTGACCGGGGTGAACCTGCTCGCCCTGCGCAGCCACAACGGAGCACTGGTGCTGGACCTGCTGCGCGGCGCCGGCCCGGCCGGGATAAGCCGGCTGGAGCTGGCTGAGCGGACGGGCCTCACCCCGCAGGCCGTCAGTAAGATCACCGCCCGGCTGCGGGCGGACGGGCTGCTGACGGAGGCGGGGTACCGGGCCTCCACCGGCGGCAAGCCGCGGACCGTGCTGCGTCTCGTGCCCGACGCCGGACACGCGGTCGGTCTCCATCTCGACCGCGACGAGCTGACGGCCGTCCTCTGCGATCTGACCGGCTCGGTGGTCGCGCGGCGGCAGGCACCGCTGGACCTCGGGGCCGGCGCGGACGCCGTGGTCGAGGGCGCGGCCGCCGAGGTGGAGGCGTTGCTGGCGGCGGCCGGCGAGGAGCGTTCCGTCGCACCGGCCGATTTCGGGGACGAGTCCCCCGACTCCCCCCTCCTGCCCGTCCTCGGCGTCGGCGTCGCCCTGCCCGGCCCCCTCGACCATCTGCACGGTGTCCTGCACCGGGTCACCGGCTTCCCGGAGTGGGACGGGTTCCCGCTGCGGGCCGCGCTGGTGCGGCGGCTGGGCCTGCCGGTGGTCGTGGACAAGGACACCAACGCGGCGGCCCTCGGGCTCGCGGCGGCCGCCGGGGCGCACGGCTCCTTCGCCTACCTCCACCTCGGTACGGGGCTGGGGGCGGGGCTCGTGATCGACGGGGCGGTGCACCGGGGGGCGCGGACCCGGGCCGGTGAGTTCGGGCACCAGGTCGTCCAGCTGGACGGGCCGCCGTGCGAGTGCGGGAACCGGGGGTGCATCGAGGCGCTGTGCCTCGCGGCGGTCGCGCGGGGAGACGTGGACGAGGCCGCGCGGGTGCTCGGCGCGGGGGTCGCCAACCTGGTGGGGCTGCTCGACATCGAGCTGGTGCTGCTGGGCGGGCGCACGATCGAGGCGCGGCCCGACGCGTTCGTACGGGGCGTGGGGTTCGTGCTCGACGCCTGGGCGCGGCGGCAGGGCGAGGACCCGGCCGTGCCGGTCCGGGTGGTGGAGGGCGGGGCGTCCGCGGTCGCCGAGGGGGCGGCGCAGCTGCTGTTGGCGCCGCTGTTCGGGCGCGAGGACGGGTGAGGGTGGGTGGGGGTGGGTGGGGTGCGCCCCGAACCGGCCGAGGTCGGCGGGTGGGTGCGGGCCGGGTGTGGTGGGTGCGGGGCGGGTGTGGTGGGTGCGGGCCGGGTGTGGTTGCTCGCGCAGTTCCCCGCGCCCCTGAAGTGCGGGCCCCCGCCCGGCGCCTCCCCCCGCTGCCCTGAGCGGTGTCCACGGGGTGCCCGTGCCCCCCACCCCCTCGCTCCGCTGATCGAGCGGACTTCCCCCGTACGCCGCCGCCCCGTTGGCGTGGCGGCCCGCCCCCGCGCAGATAGATGGCATGGTCATGTGTTCATGCGACCGTCTACCTGTCTGACCCTCGTCCTGGCCGGCGCGGCCACCGCCACCGCCGCCGCGGTCACCGCCGTCGTCGCCGGCGGTCCCGCCGTGGCACTCGACAGCGCCCCCGGCCCCGGCGGCCCCCCGCGTGCGGTGTCGGCCGATCCGCGGCCCACCTGCGCCGGGACCGAGAGGGGCGCGTTTCCCCTGCGGACCCGTATCCGTGGCGGGCCCGCCACCTACGTCGCCGGCGGCGGGTTCCACACCTGGGCGCTGGAGCTGACGAACACCACCAAGCAGACCTGCGGGAACATCCATCCGGTGGTCGTGCTGACCGACGGCGCGCGCACGCTGCAACGGACACAGCCGCAGCTGGAGTACTACGACGCCACCGATGCCACCGGGGGCGCGGCCCCCCTGCCGGTGACCTTCGAACGGACCGACTCCGACGAACTGGTCGGTGTCCTCGGCGGACACGGCCCCGGCTTCACCGTGCCCCCCGGCCGCACCCTGACCGTCAGGGTCCGCCTCTCCCTCACCTCGGACGCGACCGTGCCGAACGACGTCGTCGCGAACGCCGCCGTGGTCGAGCGGCGCGGCGACGACAGCGAGTGGGTGGGGGAGTCGAACGACTACCGCTTCCGGATCACCGACGGCGGGGGCGACGACGGCGACGAGGACGCCGGGGCGGGGAAGGAGGGCCACGGCCGGGACGGCGGCGGGCCCGCGAAGGAGGGCGGAGGCACCGTACGGGGCGAGCCGCGGCCCTATCCGCCAGAGCGCCGCGCCGAGCTGGCCGCCTCGGGTGTGCGGGAGGCACTGCCGTACGTGAGCGGGCTGCTGCTCCTGTCCGCCGGCGGGCTCCTGGTCGCGGCGGTCCGCAGGCGGACCGGCTGACACCGGTTCGGCTGACACCGGTCCGGCTCACACGGGTCCGGTTGTACGGGTCCGGCTGACCCCGGTCCCGCGCCCCCCGGGCCGTGCGCACCCCCGCTGACCTGATGCGGGCGGTCTCAGCGGCCAAGATCGGCCTCCTCATTTCAGCCAGCCCTCACTAGGGTTGGGGCGGGCCCGGACGTACGGGCGTACGCGGGAATCGGCACAGGTCGGCAGGAGATCGCACATGGCAGAGCGCAAGCCCATCGAGTCGTGGCTCACCGACATGGACGGTGTGCTCATCCACGAGGGTGTGCCGATCCCCGGCGCCGATGCCTTCATAAAGAAGCTCCGCGAGTCCGGGCGCCCCTTCCTGGTGCTCACCAACAACTCGATCTACACCCCGCGCGACCTGCACGCCCGGCTCTCCCGCATGGGCCTGGACGTGCCCGTGGAGAACATCTGGACCTCCGCCCTCGCGACCGCCCAGTTCCTGGACGACCAGCGGCCCGGCGGCACGGCGTACGTCATCGGCGAGGCGGGGCTGACGACCGCGCTGCACGACATCGGCTACGTCCTCACCGACCACGAGCCCGACTACGTCGTCCTCGGCGAGACCCGCACGTACTCCTTCGAGGCCATGACGAAGGCGGTACGGCTGATCAACGACGGCGCCCGGTTCATCGCCACCAACCCGGACGAGACCGGCCCCTCCGCCGAGGGCGCGCTGCCCGCGACCGGAGCCGTGGCCGCGCTGATCACCAAGGCGACCGGCAAGAACCCGTACTTCGCGGGCAAGCCCAACCCCCTGATGATGCGCACTGGCCTGAACACCATCGGCGCGCACTCCGAGACCAGCGCGATGATCGGCGACCGCATGGACACCGACGTCCTCGCGGGCATCGAGGCCGGAATGCAGACCTACCTGGTCCTCACCGGCCTGACGACCCCGGACCAGATCGAGAAGTTCCCGTACCGTCCGTCGAAGGTCGTGAACTCCATCGCGGACCTGGTCGACCGCATCTGAACCCACCGCCGGGCCCGCTCGCCCGGTCGCCGGACAGCCCGGGGGACGAGCCCACCGGACGGATCCACCCGACCGCCCCACCCGGCCGCCCCACCGGATAAACCCCAGGACACCCGTACGGAGCAGCCGCGGCCCCTCCCCGGATGCGGCCCACCGCACGGCGCGGGAGTCTCAGGGTGTCTGGAGGTTCACCATGGGCTCATCACGAGTCGCTCTCTGTGCCGGAACGCTGTTCGCCGCCGCGCTGGCCGCGTCGGCGTCCCCGGCCCTGGCGGCCGACCCGGGACGCGTCTCGGCGGTGCCGGCCTCCCCGCCGCCCGGCAGCGACATCCAGGTACGGGCCGCGGGGTGCGCGGGAGAGTCCGCAACGGCCGTCTCGGAGGCGTTCGTCGCGGACGCGCTGCTCACCCGGCCCGGCGACGGGAGCCTCGGCACCCTCACCGGCGACACCCGCGTACGGTCCTCGCTCCGACCCGGTACGTACGAGCTGCGGGTCACCTGCCCGGGCGTGGAGGACGGGATCAGGGGGACCCTTCGGGTCGGCGGCGGGAGGCAGCCCGAAGCCGCCGGTCCCTCGGCCCCCGCCCCACCGGGCGCCGAGTCCGGCCCCGCACCGAGGCCCGCGTCCCCCGCCTCCCCGGTCGCCCCCGTACGCGCGGGCGGCGGCGGAGCGGCCGTCCGGCTCGCGGCGGACGGGCCGGTGGACGCCCGGGGCTCGGCCGGCCCGGCCGGCTCCCTGGACGACGCCCGGCACGCGGGCCCCGGCGCCCGCCACGCGGTGGTCGGCCTGGTCCTCGCCGGGGTCGCGGCGGCGGCGGTCGTGGCGCGGGGCGCGCGCCGGGGCCGTGGCCGCGGCACGGAGTGAGGCCGCCGTGTCGAAGCGGAACCACGACTACGCCGACAACGAGAGCACCATCGGGACGGGAGCCGGGGGCAGGTCCGGCGGCGGAACCGGCCGGGTCGTCGCCGGTGTCGCCTGGGCCGTACTGCTGCTCGGTCTGTGGCTGTGGGGGCGTGAGATCACCGACGTACGCGCGGGTGAGTCCGCGCCCATGACCGGTGACGTGGCGGCCGTCGGGCGCCCCGCGCAGGCCGAACTCCCGCCCGCCGCAATGCCGTTGAGGGACGCACGGCCGCAACGGCTGGACATCCCCGCGATGGGCGTGCAGGCGCCGGTCGTGGCGCGGGGCCTCGACCGCGACGGGGCGATCGAACCACCTTCCTACGGTCAGCCGGGCGTCGTCGGCTGGTACGCGGGCGGTGCGCGGCCGGGGGCGCCCGGAGCGGCACTGTTCGTGGGACACGTCGACACCGAGACCCGGCCCGCCGTCTTCTACAAGCTCAGCACGCTCGGCATCGGCGAGAAGATCCGGGTCACCCGCAGCGACGGCAGGATCGCCGAGTTCACCGTGGACGACGTCCAGGTCATCGGCCGCGACGGCTTCGACGCCGAACGGGCCTACGGCGTACGGCAGTCGGGGCGGGCCGAACTCCGGCTCGTCACCTGCGGCGGCACCTTCGACAGGGAGACCCGCACGTACGCGGCGAACGTCGTCGTCTCCGCGTACCTCAGCGGGACGGGTCCCTGAGCGGGACGGGTCCCTGAGCGGGACGGGTCCCTGAGCGGGACGGGTCCCTGAGTGGGACGGGTCCCTGAGTGGGACGGGCCCCTGAGCCCCGGCCCCGAGCGGACGCGCGGCGCCGGTCCACCCGGCCCGGTCCGCGACCCGCTCCCCCCGGGGCCGCCGACCGGGCCGGTCCTCGACCGTGGGGCGCACGGGCTGCGGGAGTGACCCGGGCGCCGACACGGGAGGCTTGCGGGCGGAGCACCCCGGAGCGCCGCACCTCTGCGACTGTAGAGCGCGGCGGCGCCCGCGGCCAGAGTCCGGTCCCGGACCGGTCCGGCGAGGCATGACTATGCGTCATGGAGAGCCGCCGACACAGGAGTTGGTGTTCGGCCGGCCCGCTTCGACGAGTGCTCCGGGCGGGCCGTACGAGCGGTTTCCGTCCCCGTCCGGACGTGTCGCCCCACCATCGTGATCAGGAGTCGACAGCACCTGGACAAGGGTGTGACGGCCCCCTTGGCGAGGCGGTACTTATGTCAGGATTGAGGCTTACGACACGGTGCACCCGAGGGGGAGTTGGATGTACGGCAGGAGGGGTGCCGGGGTTCGGGCGTCGGTGGCGGTGGTGGCGGCGATATCGCTCGCCGCCTGTTCCGGGGGGAACGACGGCGACGGCGGGAAGAACCGGAGCACAGGGCCGGGTATCACCCAACGGCCCGACGGCACCGACCCGTTCTGGGTCAATCCGCGCGGGAACGCGGCGGCACAGGTCGCCGCCTACGAGAAGGCCGGCAAGGACAGGGACGCCGAGCTGATCCGCATGATCGCCGAGCAGCCCACCGGCGAGTGGATCGGCCCGGAGAACCCCGAGCGGGAGGCCAGGGGCTTCACCGAGGCCGCGAAGGAGGCGGACCGGGACGCCGTCCTCGTCCTCTACAACATCCCGCACCGCGACTGCGGCCAGTACTCCGGTGGCGGCGCGGCCGACGGCGACGCCTACCGGGCGTGGATCGACGGGGTGGCCCGGGGCATCGGGGACCGGGCGGCCACGGTCGTCCTGGAGCCCGACGCGGTGCTCCACGTGGTGGACGGCTGCACCCCGGAGGAGTTCCACGGGGAGCGGTACGACCTGCTGAAGGGTGCGATCGAGCGGCTCGGTGCGCTGAAGAACACCACGGTGTACCTGGACGCGGGCAACGCCGGCTGGGGCGACCCCGACGAGATCTACGAGCCCCTCAAGTGGGCCGGGATCGAGCAGGCGGACGGCTTCGCCGTCAACGTCTCGAACTTCTACACCACCGAGGACTCCATCAAGTACGGCAAGCAGCTCTCGTCCAGGATCGGCGACAAGCCGTTCGTGGTCGACACCAGCCGCAACGGCAACGGCCCCTGGAACGAGGGCGACGAGGACGAACGCTGGTGCAACCCGCCGGGACGGGCGCTGGGGGAGACGCCTACGACCAAGACTCCGGACGAGCTGGTCGACGCGTACCTGTGGGTGAAGCGTCCCGGGGAGTCCGACGGGGAGTGCAAGGGCGGCCCCAGGGCGGGGGAGTGGTGGCCGGAGTACGCCCTGGCCCTGGCGAAGGCGTCCGACTGAGGGCCGCGCCCCTGAAGAAGCAGGGCGCAGCCTCTGCTTCCTCAGGGGCGCGGGGAACTGCGCGAGAAGCCCCACCGGGCCCGAGGCCAGAACGGCGCACCGGGCCCGAGGCCAGAACGGCGCACCGGGCCCGAGGCCAGAACGGCGCGGGCGAGCGCAGCGCTACGGCACCTTCACCCACCGCGCCTCGCTCGGTGTCCCCGCCTCGTCCGTCACGAACAGCATGTACCACCCCGACTGCACCAAATTCCGGTTCTTCGGCACGGTCACGGTGATCCGGTCGCCCTTCGCCACGAAGTCCGCCTCGATCGACTTCTGGTCCACGTCCGTCACATGCGTCGACGCGCTGGGCCGGATCAAACGGGCCGAGCGGACCGCCGAGGCGTCCCGCGCGCCGAACGTCGCCGTCCCGCCGCGCGCGACCGTCTTCGGCCCGCCCGTCAGCGTCGGCCGCGCGTCCCGGTACAGGTACGGCGGCGTGTAGATCTCGATCCGCTGCTCGAACTCCCCCGGTTTGGTGTTGGCCCTGTCGGCGTAGAGGGAGTCCGACCCGAAGAACACCACACGGCCGTCCGGCAGCAGGATCGACCCGGAGTGGTAGTTCCGGCCGACCAGCGGGTCCGCCACCCGGCGCATCCCGCCCGTCCTCGCGTCGTACAGCCGCGCCTCCAGGATGTTGGAGTCGCCGCGCCCGCGATAGTCCTCCGAGCCCCCGGAGATGAGCACCGTGTCGTCGGGCAGGATCGACGCCTGCGGATACCGCGTGCCCTTCGCCAGTCGCGGCCCGTCCACGAACCTCGGCCGGTCCGCCAGCAGATCGATCAGCCGGGTCCTCCGACTGGAGCGCTGCGACTCACCGACCCCGCCACCCCCGATGACCATGTACGTCTCGTCCTGCGCCGGAGGCAGCAGCACGGTCCCGGCGGTCTCCAGCAGCTTGCCGTCGCTCATGCCGGGCAGCTTGGTGAACCTGTTGGTCCGCAGGTCCCAGACACCCGGGTCGCGCCCGATGTCGTCCGGCCCGTACCCCGCGTTCGCGCCCGAGTAGAACAGCTTGCCGTTCTGCATCAGGGAGATCGCCGGGTACGTCGGGAACTGCTGGACGTCCTTGGTGTACGTCCACTTCTTCGTCGCGGGGTTGTAGATCTCGTTCTTGCCCGGGACGAGCTGACCGATGTCGTCGAGGCCGGACAGCGACAGGACGGTGCCGTCCGACAGCGTCGTGAGCGTCGGGTACCAGCGGGCCTCGTTCATCGGGTCGACCTTGATGTACTTCTCGGCGACCGGGTCGAACTCGTAGGCGTCCCTGATCCCCTGGAAGTCCTTCTTGTCGAGCGCGAGCTTCTGCGCGATGCCGTACGTGTTCCGCGCGTCCTCGCCCTTCAGGCCCACGACCCGGTAGTTGTCCTCCGTGCCCGTCTCGTACTTCCTGCCGCGCCGCTCGGCCTCGACGTAGGCGCGCGCGATGCCCGGCTTGTTGCCGGTGAACCTGCCCGTGTCCGGGTCGAAGGTCTTGACGGCCTTCTTGATGTCGACGGTGTCCTTGAGGACGAAGGTCCTGCCGTTCTCCTTGCCGACGAACCGGGTGCCCGCCCTGATCCTCATCCGTTTGTCGGGGTTCTCGTTATGGATGATCATCAGCCCGCCGGCCTTGGTGACGTCACCCTTCAGCTTCTCGTAGCGCTTGGTGCCGCCCGCGATCAGCAGGTTGCCGTTGCCCAGCTGGGTGTGCCCCGTGCAGAACAGGTCGGCCGGGGTCGGCACCCGCTTGATCGTCTGCTTGACCGGGTCCCAGAGCCGGGTGTCGAACTTCTTCCTGTCGAAATTGTCGGCGTCGTTGCCGGAGCCCGCGATCAACAGGATCTTGCCGGTGTGCAGCAGCGCGGCGTGGATCGTGTTCTGCCGGTACTCCCGCGGGAACTCCACGATCTGCCAGTGCCCGTTGGCGGCCTTGTACTCCGGCCTGTTGATCTTGTACTCGTGGTACTTCTCCGAACTGAAGCGGTACACCCAGGGCCCGTTCGTCCCGGCGAGCGCGAGGACCACCGCCCCGCCGATCGCGAGGCGACGGGCGCGGCGGCGGCCTGCACGGTCCTTCATTCCTTACGTCCCCCCAGTCCGCCCAGGGCGATCTGCATGGTCTGCTCACTGCCTCCGTTGCCCGGCCCGGACGCGGCCCAGCTCGGCTTGTGCCGGGGAGCGTGGGGTGCGGGCGGGGCGTGTGGTGCGGACTGTGGCGCGAAGGGCGCGGGCGCCGCCTCGGGGGGTGCCGCCATCGAACCCTGGAGTCCGTCGGCCGCGGCGGCCCTCTTCCGGTCCTGCCGCACCATGTGCCGCCAGACGACGATCGGGAGAGCCGTGATCATCATGGCGAAGGTGGCCCAGATGATCATCGCGGGATGTGCGTGGCCGAGGACGAGGCCGGCGGCGATCGAGGCCCCGAAGATGACGATGAAGTACCAGTGGTACCGGAAGGTGCCGAACCACCGGTCGGGGCTGGCCGAGTCGCCCTTGGGCGTGACCACGAACTTGCTCTTGCGGCGCAGGGCCGAGTCGACCAGCGCCTTCGCGTAGAGCGGCGCGGACAGCGCGGACATCACCATGCCGGCCACACCGCCGGAGCCCTCCGGCTCGTGCGGGGAGACGTTGTGCCGGCGGTTCCAGACGTACAGGCCTATCTGGAGCGCCGAGGCGTTGCCGTAGAGCATCAGCCACACGGTCGGGTCGATGTTCACACCCGAGGCGCCCAGGCCCAGGAACAGGGCACAACTCAGCGCCGCCAGGATCCAGTTGAGGGCGGACATCGGGTAGAAGATGATCATCATGGTGTAGTTGAAGAGCTTGCTCGGCGGCAGCGAGTACCAGCCCTTCCAGTACTGCTTGAGGATCGTCTCGTAGGTGCCCCGCGACCAGCGCATCTGCTGGGTGAAGAAGTCGGTCCAGGCGCTGGGCCCCTCACCCACCGCGAGCACGTCCGGTGTGTACACCGAGCGCCATTTCTTCCCCGTCGCCGGGTTCTTGTGACGGTGGATCTCGAAACCGGTCGCCATGTCCTCGGTGATGGAGTCGTACAGCCCGCCGATCTGCTTGAGCGCCCTGATCCGTACGGCGTTGGAGGTGCCGACGAACATGGGGGCGCCGTACCGGTTGCCGGCGCGCTGGATCAGCGCGTGGAACAGGAACTGTTGGGACTCGGCGGCCTTGGTGACGAAGTTGTCGTAGTTGCCGTACACCTGGGGGCCGATGACGAAGCCGATGTTCGGGTCGCGGAAGAAGCCGAGCATCCGCTCCAGGTAGTTGGGCAGCGGGATGTGGTCGGTGTCGACCGAGGCGAAGAAGTCGTAGTCGTCGCCGTGGGCGTCGAGCCAGGCGTTGTAGTTGCCGTGCTTGGTCTTCGCGCGGTGCGGCCCCTTGGGCTGGTTCCACTTCGCGATGCCCTTGCGGGAGAAGTGGTGCACGCCCAGCCGCGCGCAGACCGTCTTCACGGCCGGATCGTCGCCCTCGTCGAGCAGCCACACGTGCAGCAGTCCGCGGTGGCGCAGTCGCACCGCGGCCTCCAGGGTCTTCGTCACCATCTCCAGCGGTTCCTTGCCGGGCACGAAGGAGGTGAGGAAGGCGACCCTGGTGCCGGTCTCGGGCACCACCGGGATCGGGTCGCGGGCGACCAGGGTGGCGTGCGCGTTCGACAGGACGTTCATGCAGCGGAAGAACTCGATCAGACCGATCGAGACCAGCATGACCATGTCGAGGGCGGGCAGGAAGTCGTACTCGACGTAGTCGCGCCTGGTCCAGTGCTCCTGCTGCAGCAGCCAGCCGAGCAGGACCAGGGAGAGCAGCGGTGCGGCGGCCAGCATCAGGGCCACCCGCAGACGGTGCGGCTCCTGGGAGATCAGCGAGCGGTACTGCACCGTGTAGGGCTTGGTCGGATCGGGCTGGGTGAGCGGTCCCGCGAGGCGGCTGTAGTGCTCGTAGTCGTAGCGCGGAAGGGTCTTCCGCAGCTTGCGGAATGCTCCGGTCCGAGGTGACGGTACCTTGAGCCGGGCTGTTTCGGATGGGTCGTGATTGTGCCGGGCGCCCGTCGGCGTCGACGTCATGGGTCATTCCCCCCGCACACTCATCGAGTGTGTGTTCGTCGGTCTTTCGTCCGAATCGGTCCCCCTCGACCGTTACGGACACATCAATGCGTCATCGTCACCATGTGATCTACACCATGGAGACACGGGGCGACGGTCATCCGGTTGCATTGATGCCCGCTCGGCATCTTTTGTTCCTGAGCGCTTACCTCCTGTACCTCGGTGAAAGTTTGGGGTCCGTATTTCGGCGCTAATTCGCCCATGGCACGGGTGTGCGAAAGGGGGTGGGGAGCCGGGGGCGCGCGCGGGGAGACCCCGGGGGGCGCATGGCGGACGCGGGGCCGGCGGGTAAGGGGGCATGCGAAGAAGGCATACGAAGAGGGCCCTCGCGCCACATGCTCGCGAGGGCCCTCTTCGGATGGTGCGCCGCCAGGGACTCGAACCCCGGACCCGCTGATTAAGAGTCAGCTGCTCTAACCAACTGAGCTAGCGGCGCGCGAGGAAAAGTCTAGCGGAGGTGCCGGGGTGCTTCTGACCGCATGGTCCGGGACGGATCGCGGGACCGCACGGGGAACGGCCGACCGCCGGCTCCCGGCGTGGAGAACCGCCGGTCGCCCGGCTCCGGCGGGGGAGTCGGGCGACCGGCCGGCGTGCTCAGCTCTTGACGTAGAACTGGCTGATGGTGCGGTTCTTGACCTCGAACACGTTGTCCGCGCGCAGCATGCTGTTGCAGACGTCGTCCCCGTGCTTGGAGTTCAGCACGTCCTGGGAGTACCACTCGCAGGTCACGTTCTGCAGCCGCTGCCGGGAGCCCCACTTCACGCCGAGGTTCACGGTCTCCTGCGGGGGGTTGCCGACCCGGTCCGTCCTGTTGATGGCGACATCGCAGGCGACGCCGTCGCTCTTGGGCACCTCGATCACCCGGGACCAGGTGACTTCCTTCTGGCCGTTGGCGTAGTAGCCCGTCCAGTAGTTCCCGCAGATACGGGAGCCGGACTGGGCCTCGGCCGTGCCGGGGACCGCGAGGGCGAACAGTGCCCCGGCCGCCATTCCGGCGGCCGTCAGCATCGCCGTACGCCGCTTCATGAGTTTGATCGACATGGGTGTCTCCTTGACTGGGAAATGCCGGAAAGGAAGGTGAAAGCGAACTGGCGTGTCACATACGGCCGTTGACGGCGTAGCCGACCTTTTCCTTCTCGAACACGTTGCGGGTCCAGTTGCCGAACCGCAGGTTTCCGTTCCACTCGTAGGTGGTTCCGCCCTGGCAGCCCCGGTTGGTCCTGACCCAGCCGCCGGCGAAATCGCCCTGCGTCCAGCGGCGGACCGCGACCTGGACGGGCTGCGCCACGTCACCGCCGTTGAGGTGCACGGTCCAGGTGAAGTTCGTGCTGATCTCGGTGGTCTTCTGGTATCCGCCGACCAGGGAGAGCACGGTGTTGTACCACTTCTTGGAGGGCGACGTGGCGTTACCGAGGTCCACGCCGCCGCCGATGGCCCAGCCGGTGGTCGTGGTCTTCGACTTCGTCCACGCGTAGTCGCAGGTCCGGCCGCGGGGGCACTGGAACTCGGTCCCGCGCCAGACCCAGTCGTCCCAGGTGTTGCCGGCCCGCTGCCGGGTGATCGACCGGGTCACGTTGCCGCCGCCCGTGCCGGGGACGACGTTCGCTCCGTCGGAATAGCTCTGGCTGAAGCACTGGGTGGCGGCACTCGCCGTGCCCTCGGTCGTGGCCAGAGTGGTGAGGGCCAGCGCTCCGCACAGCAGAGCGCGATTCCACCAGACTCTCTTGCGCATGACGGTGTCCTTTCTCGGAGAAGGAAATGCCCGGAAGTGATGGTGGGGGGATTCAGGCTGTCCGGGTTCTGTTCGGAGTGGGCCGGTGAACGGAAGTGGCCCACGGAAATGACCGGGTGATATCGGGGTCACATGCGGCCGTTGACGGCGTAGCCGACCTTTTCCTTCTCGAAGACGTCGCGGGTCCAGTTGCCGAACCGCAGGTTTCCGTTCCACTCGTAGGTGGTTCCGCCCTGGCAGCCCCGGTTGGTCCTGACCCAGCCGCCGGCGAAATCGCCCTGCGTCCAGCGGCGGACCGCGACCTGAATGGGCTGTGCCACATCGCCGCCGTTGAGATGCACGGTCCAGGTGAATGAGGTCGTGATCTGAGTGGTCTTCTGATATCCGCCGACCAGACCGAGCACGGTGTTGTACCACTTCTTGGAGGGCGAGCTGGCATTACCGAGATCGGTCCCGCCGCCTATGGCCCAGCCGGTGGTCGTCGTCTTCGACTTGTCCCACGCGTATTCACAGGTCCGGCCGCGGGGGCACTGGAACTCGGTCCCGCGCCAGACCCAGTCGTCCCAGGTGTTGCCGGCCCGCTGCCGGGTGATCGACCGGGTCACGTTGCCGCCGCCCGTGCCGGGGACGACGTTCGCTCCGTCGGAATAGCTCTGGCTGAAGCACTGGGTGGCGGCACTCGCCGTGCCCTCGGTCGTGGCCAGGGTCGCGAGGGCGAGGGTGCCGCACATCAGGACGCGAGCCCACCAGGTGTTCGTCCTCATGCTCAGTACACCTGCGACCACTCGGCGGGCGTGCGGTTGGCCACCTGGCCGATGAGGTCCACCCGGTTCATGGTGAGGCAGGGGTCGTCGCCGTACTTGTCGTTGAACAGGTCGCCGGCGTCTTCGCAGGTCCAGGACCTGATGGGCTGACGCGGGTTCCAGGTCACCTTGCCGTAGCCGGGCAGATCGCGGCCGTTGATGCTGTTGGTCTTGTCGATGACGCGCAGGCAGATGCCGAAGTCGACCTTCGGCACCTCCAGCACCTTGGCCATGATCCCGACCGTCTTGCCGTTGGCCCGGGCCTCCCAGTAGTTCCCGCAGATACGGGAACCCGACTGGGCCTCGGCCGTCGCCGGCAGGGTGAGCGTGGTGGCCGCCGCCGCTGTGATCGCCAGAGCGGCCAGGGCCGTCCTGCGGCCGAAGGGGAGTGCGATCGCCATTGATGTCTCCTTGGGGTCCACGAAACGGTCCTCCGAGCGAGGACCGAATTCGAGGGCGGGGGGTGGTCGGCCATCAATATGGAGCGCCATCTGATGGGAAGTCAAGACTTCAAGAACCTTTTTCGAGCGACTTCTGAAATCGCGTCAGAAAGAAATGTGCGGGCATGCCGAAGCACCCTTTGGGCGCATCTGCAAAAGGCTGCGGGACGCGCGAAAAGGGTTATCGGAAAGGTTGCGAAGGCATCGCGAAAGAGTCCACGAAAGGATCGCGGAGGAGGTCGCGAAAGGGATCGCGAAAAGGGCGGCTCTCACATGAACGGACGGGGGCGGCTCTACGGCTCCCAAAGAGGGTGGGGGGTCTTTGGTCACGGCTCTGGTTCAGCGCTGATCATGCAACCGAATAGCTTGAAACGTCAAGATCGACCCTCGGCGGACTCAATGAACGAAACGCTACCCGGCAGTCACTTTCGAGTAATTACCGGACCGTCCGGTAACTATGGGGTTGCCGAAACGTTTTTCCTTTCTTTCGGCTTTCCCTGCCGGCGGCATCCGGCGATCGCCCGACGCCTGGCGCCCGCCTCGGCCGCCGCCGCCAGGCCACCCGACCGCCGCCGCGAGCGCCGCCCCGGCCACGGGTCACCGGCCACCGGTCACTGGCCGGTCCGCGGGTGGACACCCGCCGGCCCCGGCCCGGGAGCGGCGGAGTACATCATTTGGACCGTCAGCATGCGACACCGGGAGACAGTTGAGAAACTGACGGGCGTGCAGAAGCGTGGAATTCTTCGGTCGGTTCGCGAGGGGAATCGTATGGAGACTCCGGTATTCGAGGAGGTCGATCCGGGGACCGATTGCGAATGCCCCGGCTGTGTCCACTGGCGGCGGGTCATGCCCTACTCGGCCCAGTACGCCCATGTGAGTCACCCGGCGGCCAGGGCCGTCAGGAACGCCCTGGTGGTCGCCACCGCCGCCGGTGCCGCACTCGGCGCGGGGCATGTCGTACCGGCGGTCGCGGCGACCCACGGACCGGTTCGCCCCGGTGCCGTTCCCGCAGGTGAGGGGCCTGATACCCCGCAGGGGGTCAAGGGTGCGCTGCACGGCCCCCGAGGGCGTCCGGCGGACGGGAAGAAGCCGCTGAAGGAGGTGACGCTGCCGCCCACCACCCGCGCCGACATCATCAGGCGAGCCAGAGCCTGGGTCGAGGCCGAGGTTCCTTACAGCATGCGCGCGTACTGGTCCGACGGATATCGGCAGGACTGCTCGGGGTTCGTCTCGATGGCCTGGAACCTCCCCGGGAACGAATGGACCGGCAGCCTCGGCAAGTTCGCACAGCGCATTTCGAAGGACCGGCTCGAACCGGGCGACATGTTGCTCTTCCATAATCCGAAGGACCCTCGAAAGGGTTCGCACGTCGTCATTTTCGGGGGCTGGACGGACGACGCGGAGACCCACTACATCGCCTACGAGTCGACCCACCCGTACGCCCGCAGGAAGGCCACCCCGTACGGGTACTGGGACAACGCCGCCCACTACGTGCCGTACCGCTACAAGGGCCTGATCGCCGACGACGCCGACCTGCCGGACTACGGGACCGACTCCGCCGGCGACCTCGGCGACCCCGGCGGCCCCGGCGCGCCCGCCGTCCCGCCGAGGACGCCGGAGCCGCCGGGCGCGCAGGGGGCCGCCGGGCCGTCCGGTGGGGAGCGCTACCCGGGCCCCGGGGCCTTCGGTCCCGGCGCGCACAACAAGTACGTGGCCCGGCTGGGGCACATGCTCGTGCGACGCGGCGGCGCCCGCTTCTACACCGGCGGACCGGGACCGGGCTGGTCGGCCGCCGACCGCAGGGCGACCCGGGCCTTCCAGCGGGCGCAGGGCTGGTCGGGCCACTTCGCCGACGGCATTCCGGGCCCCCTGACCTGGGCGTATCTGGTCACCGGGCGGGGCCGGGACATTCCGCAGACCGGGAACCAGGGCCCGCGGGGGAAGCCGGCGGCACCCGAGCCGCCGGTGGTGCACCGGCCGCCGGGCATGCCGGGAGGGTCCGGCACCCTCGCCCCGTCCCGCACCCCCGGCGCCTCCCGCCCACCGGGAGCGCCGTCGGTGAAGCCCATGCCGCCCGCCCCGCCCGGGGGTTCCGGGGACCCGGTGGCTCCCGGTGGACCCCCGCCGCCCGCCTCGCACGGCGTCGCCGGTTATCCGGGGCGCGGCATGTTCCGGCCGGGCGCGGACAACGCGTATGTCCTCCGGCTGGGGAAGCAGCTGGTCAAGAGGGGGTTCGGCAAGTACTACACCTCGGGTCCGGGGCCGCGCTGGGGCGAGTCGGACCGCCGGAACGTGGAGGCGTTCCAGCGGGCCCAGGGGTGGCGCGGCGGCGCGGCGGACGGCTACCCGGGCCCCGAGACCTGGCGCCGGCTGTTCTCCTGACGGCACGACCGGCGTCCACCGGGGCGCGGATCCGCCGACCTCCCGGACCCCCTTCCCGTCCCTGGCCCGATCCCCTTCCCGTCCCTGGCCCGATCCCCGGCCCGATCCCCGGCCGGACCCGGGCCCGACTCCCGGCCCGACGTCCCACCCGAACCGGTGGGGCCCTCACCACGGTTCTTCCTGCGCGGAGGCATGGAGGCACGTATGCGTACGACCACCCCACCCACACCGGAGCCCGATGGGCCCGCGCGGCCCGCCCGGCTCATCCAGAACGAGACCACCACCGAGATCCCCGTCCACCTGCTGTTCCGCGACGACCCCGTACCGGTGGCCTTCCCCCTCGCGCCCGCCGTCGTGGGCCGGCGGCGCGGTACCGGCGAGCAGCCGCGGGTACGGCAGGGAATCGCGTCCGCCGAGCCGCGCCCCGCCGTCGAGGTCGACCCCGAGCTGGTCGAGCGGCCGGCGCGGGTGGTCCCCGGCGCGCTGGGCGTGCTGGGCGGGGCCTGCGGGGTGGCCGGATGCGTCCTCACCTCCTGGTGGGCCGGGGTGCTGCCGGGGCTCGCGGCGAGGGCGCTCGGACTGCCGGCCGCGTACGCGGGCGCCGGACTCGGACCGGCGCAGTGGGCCGCGTACACCGGAGCCGGGGCCCTGACGATGTTCGGTTTCGGCGGGCTGGCACGGGGGCGGACCGGAGGGGCCTGGGTGCTCGGGCTCTTCGGGCGTTACCGGGGGACCGTCCGCCGCACCGGCCTGCTCTGGGTGAACCCGCTGGTGCTGCGCCGCCGCGTCGACGTACGGCTGCGGCACTGGCGCAGCGAGCCGATCGCGGCCGTCGACGCAGGCGGGGTCGCCATGCGTGTCGTCGTCCTGGTGACGTGGCGGGTCAGGGACACCGCACGGGCGGTGCTCGGGATCGAGGACCACGAGCGGTACCTGCGGGAGTGCGTGGAGGCGGCGGTCTCCCGGGTGCTGGCGCGGCTGCCTGCGGACGTGCCGCCGGGCGCGCTGGTCAGGGACGAGACGCTGCGGAACACGGAGGCGGTGGGTGAGGCGCTGACGCGGCTGGTGGCGGCGGACACGGCGCCGGTCGGGGTGGAGGTCTTCTCGGTCCAGCCGATCCGGATCGAGTACGCGCCGGAGGTGGCCGCCGTGATGCAGCGCCGCCGGATCGCCGCGCTCGACGCCCAGCACCGCGACACCGTCCTCACCTCCGTCGTCGACTCGGTCGAGGACACCGTGACCCGGCTGACCCTGCGCGGCCTGGTCGAACTCGACGACTACGAGCGCAAGGCGCTGGTGAAGGACCTGACGGTGGCGTTCTATACGGGGCGGCGCGAAGTGTCGTCCTGAACCGCTGAATTGGTATGGACATGTTCAACGGTCGCCCATAATCTGGGACTTGGTCTAGACCTGGAAACTTCCCCACGTACTCCAGGGAGCGGCAGCATGCGCCATCACGCGCGGAACAGGACCAAGTGGTACGCGGCCGCGGTCGGCCTGGCCACCACCGGAGCGCTCGTGCTCTCCAGTGGTGGCGCCTCCGGCCACGGCTACACCGACCTCCCCGTCAGCCGGCAGAAGCTCTGTCAGAACGGCACCGTGACCAACTGCGGCGACATCCAGTGGGAACCGCAGAGCGTCGAGGGACCGAAGGGCTTCCCGGGCTCAGGGCCGGCTGACGGCCGACTGTGTTCCGGTGGCAACACCAGGTTCGGCCAGCTCGACGCGTCCGCCCGGCCGGGCGGCGGCGCCTGGCCCACCACCAGGGTGACGGGCGGTCAGAACTACACGTTCCGGTGGCAGTTCACCGCCATGCACGCCACCACCGACTTCAAGTACTACGTCACCAGGGCGGGCTGGAACCAGAACCACGCCCTGACCCGCTCCGACCTCGACCTGACGCCGTTCTTCACCGTCCCCTACAACGGTCAGCGCCCCCCGTCCACGCTCTCCCACACCGGCCGTCTGCCGTCCGGGCTGAGCGGCCACCACGTCATCCTCGCGGTCTGGACGATCGCGGACACCACCAACGCGTTCTACGCCTGCTCGGACGTCACCTTCTGAGTCCGGGCGCCCGGCCCCGCGAGTTCTGAGCATCGCTTGAGCTGCGCGGGGCCACCATCCGGGTACGTTCCCCTCACGCCGCCGACCAGGGCGGCCGCCGCACTCCGGGGGGAACCGCCATGGACGTCTTCTTCTACCTCATTCCCGTGGTCATGATGACCTTCATCGGCTTCATGGCGTACCGCGTCCTGATCCGCTGGCTGCGCGTCAGAAGGGCCTGGGACAGCGGGCTGACGGCCGAGGCGCGCTGCCTGAGGACGTTCACCACGGTCCACCGGAACACGGGCGAACACAGCAGCGTGCGCACGACGGTCCACCACGTGTACGAGTTCACGGCCCGGGACGGCCGCGCCATCCGCTTCGAGGAGGAGGACGGGCCGATGACCACGGTCGAGGGCGACTTCGTGACCGTGTACTACACCGACGGCCCGGAGGTGGTCGCCACCGCCCACGCCCCCGGCGAGCGGGTCAAGCAGGCCGCGGCCGGGCTCGGCATCCTGGCGTTCCTCGGGGTGGCCTTCGCGTTCTGCGTGTTCTTCATGGTCACCTTCCACCAGTTCTCCACGGACCCCTCGTTCCCGACGCCGTGACCCTCCTCAACTGACGGTACGTCAACTACCGTGCGCCGACATGGAGTCCATCAGGCGCACGGTCGCACAGCTCGTGGCCGACCGGTGGGACGACCACCGGCCCGGGCTGTGGTTCGAGGAACAGGTCCTGACCCACCACGAGGTCGCCGCCGGAGCCGCCGCCCGCGCGGCACTGCTCGCCGACCTCCTGCCACCCACCGCCGAGCCGCACTTCGGCGTCCTTCTCGACAACACCCCGGAATTCCCGCTCTGGCTGAGCGCGGCGGCCCTCGCGGGCGCCGCCGTCGCCGGGGTCAACCCCACCCGCCGGGGTCCCGAACTGGCCCGCGACATCCTGCACACCGAATGCCGCCTGCTCATCACGGAACAGGCCCACCTGCCCCTGCTGGACGGCCTAGACCTCACCGGCGTACGCATCCTGGTGACGGACACCCGGCCGTACACCGAACTGCTCGCCCCCTACGCCGGCGCCCGGCCCGACCCCACCCGCGCCGGCCCCGCCGACCGTCTCCTCCTCTACTTCACCTCCGGCTCCACCGGCGCCCCCAAGGCGGCCCTCTGCTCCCAGGGGCGGCTGGCGGCGGCCGGACGGGCCCTGGTGGACCGCTTCGGGATACGGCGGGACGACGTGCACTACGTCTGCATGCCGCTGTTCCACGGCAACGCGGTCATCGCCGACTGGGCCCCCGCCCTGGTCGCCGGCGCGGGCATCGCCCTGCGGCGCCGGTTCTCGGCCTCCGGGTTCCTGGACGACGTACGGGCCTACGGGGCCACGTACTTCACCTACGTCGGACGGGCCGTGAGTTACGTCCTGGCCACCGAACCCCGCCCCGACGACCGCGACAACCCGCTGCGCATGGGCTTCGGCACCGAGGCCGGGGCGGTGGACGCGGCGGCGTTCGAAGAGCGGTTCGGGGTCCGGCTCGTGGAGGGGTACGGGTCCTCCGAGGGCGGGGCGGCGATCCAGCGGACGCCCGGGACACCGCCGGGAGCCATCGGCCGGGCGGCACCCGGCGACGACCTCGCGGTGGTCGACCCCGAGACCCGGAAGGAGTGCCCGCCCGCCCTCCTCGCCGACGACGGCCGTCTGCTCAACGGCACCGAGGCGATAGGGGAGTTGGTCAACCGGGGCCCCAACCCCTTCGAGGGCTACTGGCGCAACCCGGAGGCGGACACCGCCCGCCGCCACGACGGCTGGTACTGGACCGGCGACCTCTTCTACCGCGACCCGGACGGCTTCCTCTACTTCGCCGGCCGCACCGACGACCGCCTCCGCGTCGACAGCGAGAACCTCGCCGCCGCCGTCATCGAGAACATCCTCGCCCGCTACGAGGGCGCCGAGGCCGTCGCCGTGTACGCCGTGCCCGACCCCGTCGCCGGGGACCAGGTCATGGCGACCGTCGCCGGCGCCTTCGACCCGGACGGCTTCGCCGAGTTCCTCGTGGCGCAACCCGACCTGGGCACCAAGATGACCCCCCGGTTCGTCCGGGTCGTCCCGTCCATGCCCGTCACCGCCACCAACAAGATCCAGCGTGCGACCCTCCGCCGCGAGGGCTTCCGCTGCGCCGACCCGGTCTGGTGGCGGCCGCCCGGGAAGTGGGCCTACCGCAAGTTCTCGGCCGTCGACCTGGCCCGGCTGGTGGCGGAGTACCGGGCGCGCGGGCGGGACGAGCTGCTGACGAGGTAGGGCTGGGCATACCCCCGGACACCGCCTGGGCCCATGGCCGCCGCCCGCCGCCCCCGCCTACCGTGACCCCATGATCCGAACGGTCCTGCGGGAGGTGCCGCGCGCGGTGGCCTACCTGCTGAGCGGTGTCCTCGTCGGCGCCCCGCTGCTGGTGGTGCTGCTGGTCCTCGGGGTCCTCGGCCTCGCCCTGGCCCCGGTCCTGGTGGGGCTGCCGCTGCTCGCCGTGGCCGTTGTGTCGGGCATCCCGGTCGGCGCCCTGGAACGGCGGCGGCTGGCCCTCACCCGCACCCCGCCGCCGCCCGGCCCGCACGCCACCCCCGCCGAGCCCGGTCTCGCCGCCTGGACCCGGCTGCGGCTGACCGAGCGGGCGACCTGGCGGGAGCTGGCGTACACGCTCCTGCTCGGTCTCGTGCTGTGGCCGTTCGACGCGGCCGTGCTGCTCGCCGCGCTCGGTGTGCCCGGCGCGCTGATCGGGGCACCCCTGCACCTGGCGGCGAACGGCGGTGCCGGCGGGGACGCGCGGATCGTCAAGCTCTGGCTGATCGACTCCTACGGCCAGGCCCTGCTGTGCACGGCCGCCGGTGCCGCGCTGCTCCTCGCGCTGCTGTGGCCCCTCGTCCGGTACGCGCGGCTGCGGGCCGCGCTCGCCCGGCTGCTGCTCGCGCCGAGCGAGGCGGAGGCGGAGCGGCGCCTGGGCGAGGTGACCCGGTCACGGGCCCGGCTGGTGGCGGCCTTCGAGGCGGAGCGGCGCCGGATCGAACGCGATCTGCACGACGGGGCCCAGCAACGCCTGGTCTCCCTGAGCATGGCCCTGGGACTGGCCCGCCTCGACGCCCCGCCGGAACTGGCCGCCCGGCTCGCCGCCGCCCACCGGGAGGCCGACCAGGTCCTGGGCGAGCTGCGCGAGTTGATCCACGGCATCCATCCGCAGGTGCTCGCCGACTACGGCCTCCCGGACGCCCTCGCGGACGCGGCCGACCGGTCCGTCGTGCCCGTGGAACTCGACGTGGACCTGCCCCGGTTCGCCGAACCCGTGGAATCGGCGGCCTACTTCGCGGTCCGCGAGGCCCTCGCCAACATCGGCAGGCACAGCGGGGCGGAGCGGGCCCGGATCGGCGGACGGTACGCGGGAGGGGTGCTCCGGGTGGAGGTGTGGGACGACGGGACGGGCGGTGCCGACCCCGCGCACGGCAGCGGGCTCACCGGTCTCGCCGACCGGCTCGCGGTGCTCGATGGCAGACTGTCCGTCCACAGCCCGGCCGGCGGCCCGACCGTCCTGTCCCTGGAGATCCCGTGCCCGCAGCGCTGAAGATCGTGCTCGCCGAGGACAGCGTGCTGCTGCGGGAGGGGCTCGTCGGCGTGCTGACCCGGTTCGGGCACGAGGTCGTCGCGGCGGTCGGGGACGCCGAGTCGCTGACGGCGGCGGTGACGTCGTACGCCCCCGACCTCGTCGTCACCGACGTACGGATGCCGCCCGGCCTCTCCGACGAGGGGCTGCGCGCCGCCCTCGCCCTGCGTGCCGCGAACCCCGCCCTGCCGGTCCTGGTCCTCAGCCAGTACGTCCAACGGGCCTACGCGGCCGAGTTGTTGGACACCGGCGACGGCAGCGGCGTCGGCTATCTCCTCAAGGACCGCATCGGCCAGGTCGAACAGTTCGCGGAGGCGGTGGAGCAGGTGGCGGCCGGGGGTACGGTCGTCGACCCCGACGTCGTACGGCAGCTGCTGCGGCGCCGGCGTGATCCGCTGGCGGCGCTCACTCCGCGCGAGCGGGAGGTGCTGGCGCTGGTCGCCGAGGGAAGGTCGAACGGGGCCGTCGCCCGGGAGCTGGTCGTCACCGAGGCGGCCGTCGGCAAGCACATCGGCAACATCCTGGGGAAGCTGGACCTGCCGCCGGCGGAGGACACTCACCGCCGGGTGCTGGCGGTGCTGGCGTACCTGAGGAGTTGAGGGCGGCGCGGCGCGGGGGGTGTGGGTGGCGAAGCCCCCACGGCGCGCGGCGAAGCCGCGCAAACACGACGATGGCGAGACAGGTTCGCGTTTTCTGCGAACATGCCTCGCCATCGTCATCGTGCGCCGCCAGGGACTCGAACCCCGGACCCGCTGATTAAGAGTCAGCTGCTCTAACCAACTGAGCTAGCGGCGCAGACTCTGTCGCCCTCGCGCTTTCGCGGCTGGCGACAGAGAAAATACTACCTGGTCCGCGAGGGTGCCCTCGACCACTTAAACGTGAGCTGGATCTCCGCGGGAGCGGCCGCTCCCGCGGTGGGTGTCTAGATCGCCAGCGACAGCAGCACCGGCGCCGCTCCCCGGTTCAGCGTGTGCGCCGCCGCCCGCAGCCGGTGCGCGTGCTCCAGCGGGAGCGACAGCGCCAGGCAGCCGACGGCGGAGCCCGCGGTGAGGGGGACGGCCGCGCAGACCGTGCCCGGCGCGTACTCCTGGAGGTCGAGCACCGGGACCGTGGGCGTCTGGGCGTCGAGCTTGCTCAGCAGCACCTTCTCGTTGGTGATCGTGCGGGCGGTGAGCCGGGCCGGGCGGTGCCGCGAGAGGTGGTCGCGCCGGCCGTTGAGGTCGAGCTGGCCCAGCAGACCCTTGCCGAAGGCGGTGGCGTGGGCGGAGGAGCGGAAGTCGACCCACTCGTGGACCGCGGGCGTGGCCGTGCTGTCGGCCCAGCCGGTGACCTGGATCTCACCGTCCAGATAACGGGTGACGTAGACGGCGGCGCCGACCGAGTCGCGCAGCCGGTCGAGGGTGTGCTGGAGCTGCTCGCGCAGGGCCCGGTCGTGACCCTCCGTCGAGCCCAGCCGGGCAAGTGCGGCACCGGTGACGTAGGCGCCCTCGGTGGTCTGTTCCACGTATCCCTCGCGACGCAGCATCCGCAGGAGCGCGGTCAGCCGCTCGCTGTCGACGCCGGTGCGACGGGCGATCTCGGCGTCGGTGACGCCACCTGCGTGCCGCGCCACCGTCTCCAGGACGCGCAGGGCGTCCTGGGCCGAGTGGTACGGCGCGGTCGGCTCGTGCTTGAGCGCCACGGTTTCCCCCTGCGCTTCTCGGGCCGTTTTTCGGACAGCTTGCCGTGTCCCACGATACGGCTCAAGAGCCGTACGCGGAGGGGTTGTTCACGAGATTTTCCCGGGGCCCTCCGCCCTCCCAACTGCCGGACCAGCACTCTGGCATATGCCATGGGCATGGCCCGGCGGGCGGACCTCGGATGTTCCCACGCGTTCCCCCCTTCACTTGGTGTAGTCAGTTGACCGCACCGAGGAATTCGCGCGTACGTTCGTGTGACGGATCGCCGAAGATCTTCTCGGGGCTGCCCGATTCGATCACCTGGCCAGAATCGAACATCAGAACTTGATCCGAGATGTCCCGGGCGAAGTTCATCTCGTGGGTCACACAGAGCATCGTGATGTCGGTGGTGCGGGCGATGTCCCTGAGCAGGTCGAGCACGCCCGCGACCAGCTCGGGGTCGAGCGCGGACGTCACCTCGTCGAGGAGCAGCACCTGCGGGCGCATCGCCAGGGCCCGCGCGATGGCCACCCGCTGCTGCTGACCGCCGGAGAGCTGGGTCGGATAGGCGTCGCACTTGTCGGCGAGCCCGACCATGTCGAGCAGTTCGCGGGCCCGCGCCTCCGCCTCGTCCTTGGAGAGGCCGAGGACGTTGACGGGCGCCTCGGTGATGTTGCGCAGCACCTTCATGTTGGGGAAGAGGTTGAACTGCTGGAACACCATCCCGATGTTCTTGCGGACCTCACGGCACTGCTTCTCGCTCGCCGGGTACAGCTGCTGCCCGCCGACGGTGATCCTCCCCTCGTCCGGCTTGGCCAGGGTCATCAGCAGCCGCAGGATCGTCGTCTTGCCGGAGCCGGACGGGCCGATCAGCGTGACGTGCTTGCCCGCGTCGACCGAGAAGTCCAGCCGGTCGAGGACGGTGTTGCTGCCGAATCGTTTGGTCACGTTCTCGAAGCGGATCAGTTCGTTCGTGTCCGCCACGCGCCGGCCGGCGGACTCGGGTTCGTTCTTCAGCGGGGTGTCGGTCGGGGTGTCGGTCGGGGTGTCAGCGGACAAGACGACGCTCCAGGGCTCGCAGGAGGAGGGAGGCGGGGTAGGCGATGAGGATGAAGGCGATGCCGACGGTCACGATGGCCTCGTTCATCTGGAAGGTCCGGGAGCCGAACTGGCGGGCCTCGCCGAGCATCTCCAGCACACCGATGGTCATCAGCATCGGCGAGTCCTTCAGCATCGCGATGACGTAGTTGCCGAGGGCGGGCGCGACCCGGCGCAGTGCCTGCGGCAGGATCACCGCGGTCCAGGTGCGCGAGCGCGGCAGGCTGAGCGCCGTCGCCGCCTCCCACTGCCCGGCGGGCACCCCGTCGATCCCGGCGCGGTACACCTCGGCGGTGTACGTCGAGTAGTGCAGACCGAGGCCGAGCACGCCGGTGGCCAGCGCGGACAGGGTCAGACCCCACTCGGGCAGCACGTAGAAGAGGAAGAACAGCTGCACCAGCAGCGGGGTGTTGCGGATGAACTCCGTGACCGCCTTGACCGGCCAGCGCACCGCCTTCAGCGACGAGCGCTGGGCGAGCGCCCAGACCAGACCGAGGGAGAAGGCGAGCAGCGAACCCCAGAGCAGGGCCTGCAGCGTGACCAGGACGCCGTCCCGGAAGGCCGGCATGAAGTCGTCCAGCGTGGACCAGTCCCACGTCATGAGGCACCTCCGGGGGCCGATGTCTTCGTGGCCGCTCCGGCGCCACCTGCTGCGGCACCCGCTCCGGCCAGATCCCGCGGCCGCCCGGCGACGGCCTCGCGCGGGGCGGGGACGTCCCCGCGGGGGGCCCGGCCGACACCGGCCTTGGCCCGCCGCTCGACCTGCCGCATCACCCGGGTGATGGCGAAGGCGAGGACGAAGTACATGACGAGGATCACCGAGTAGACCGGTGCGCTCTGCCCGGTGGCGTTGCGCACCAGCTGGGCGGCGAAGGTCGTGTCGGCGACGCCCAGTACGGACACCAGCGCGGTGCCCTTCAGCAGCTCGATGAGCAGGTTGCAGAAGGGCGGGACCATCTCCGGCCAGGCCTGGGGCAGCACGATCTTCCGCATCCGCTGGGCGGGCGTGAAGCTCAGCGCCACCCCCGCCTCGCGCTGCGCGGCCGGCACCGCGGCCACCGCGCCGCGCACGATCTCCGAGCCGTACGCGCCGTAGGTGCAGCCCAGGGTGAGCACGGCGGCCCACATCGGGACCAGCTGCCAGCCGAACGTCAGCGGCACCACGAAGAACACCCAGATCATCAGCACCAGGGCGGAGGTGCCGCGGAAGATCTCGAAGTACGCGCCCGCCACGAACCGCACGATCCACAGCCGGTGCTGCCGGGCGAGCCCCACGGCGAAGGCGACGGCGGCGCCGAGGGCCGCGCCGTACACGGTCAGCTGGACGGTGATCCACACACCGCGCAGCAGCAGCTCCCACAGACCCGAGCTGAAGGCGAAGTCGTCCAGGGGACCGGCGAGGGTCACCCCGTCGACGGCACGCACGGGTGCCGTCTCGTCCAAGGCGCTCATGCGCGGCACTTCTCCTCTGCTCTGATGTCGGTCATCTGGTCCTTCGTGAACCCGAAGGGCCGCATGACCTCCAGCAGCTCCCCGCTCCGCTTCATCCGGTGCAGCTCGCGGTTGAAGGCGTCCCGCAGGTTCCGTTCGGGCATGCGGAACGCGAAGCCGCCGACGTCGACGACCGGTTTCCCGTCCATCACCGGGGTGACCTCGTCGGTCGCCTCCGCCTTCGTGCTCCCGGTCTGCTTCACCACGTTGCGCACGGTGACGGCGGTGCCCGCGAAGACGTCGACGCGCCCCTGTTCGACGGCGAGGAGACCGGCCAGCTGGTCCGGCAGGGTGTCGATGTGCTTCACCCCGGCCTCTTTGGCGTAGTCGATCTCCGCGTAGCCGATGCCGGTCGCCATCCGGGCGCCGGTGCGGGCGATGTCGGCGTAGGTGCGCAGCTTCTTCGGGTTCCCCCGGGGCACGATGAAGGCGTCCTTCATCTGGTACTCGGGGTCCGCGAAGAGCACCTGCTCACAGCGTTCCGGGTTGATGTACATCCCGGCGGCGACCACGTCGAACTGCAGCGAGTTCAGGCCGAAGATCAGCGATCCGAACTCGGTCGGGAACGGCTCGACGTGATCCACGCCGAGCCGGCGGAAGATCCGCCGCGCGATGGCCGGCGCGGAGCCGGTGACCTCGCCGTCCTTGCCGATGTAGCCGTACGGCTGCTCGCCGGCGATACCCAGCCGTACGGTGCCCCTCGCCCGCAGCTGCTGCAGCAGCTGCCCGCCGTCGCCGGTGTCCGCGGTCGCCACCCGGCTGCATCCGCTGCTCGCCCCCACCGCGGCGCCCGTGCCGACCAGGGCGGCGGTGCCGGTGAGCAGGGTACGGCGGGGGATGCCGGGTCTGCTGGGACGCCGGCCGTTCCTGTCGTGTGCGTGCAATCGAGCCATGGCCGCGCGGCTACCCGAGGCGGCAACGGGTATGCCAGGTCTTTTCCGGTCCTTCACGCACGCGCGTCGGCCGGACGGGTGTGCGGACCGCCACGGCCGTGGCGGTCCGTGGCGGTCCGTACACCCGGGGTCAGCACCTCATGCGGGGCCGGGCACGTACCCGAGCTTCTTGTCGACCACGTGGGGCAGTGGTCTGCCCGCCTCCCACAGCTCGAACAACTCCACGAACCGGGCGCCGAGTTCGTCCCGCCAGCCCACCGTGTCCCCGCTCATGTGGGGGGAGACGATCAGTCCGGGAACCTCCCACAACGGGTCGTCGGGGCCCAGCGGCTCGCGCGCGAAGACGTCCAGCGCGGCCCCCGCGATCCACCGCTTGCGCAGCGCCTCCACGAGCGCGTCCTCCACCACGAGCTGCCCGCGCCCCACGTTCACGAAGCGTGCGGACGGCTGCATGACCCCGAACCGCCGGGCGTCGAACATGCCGTGCGTCGCCTCCGTCAGCGGCGCGGCCGCGATCACCCAGTCGGCGCGGGCCAGCAGCCGGTCCAGATCCTCCGGAGCGTGCACCCCGGGCCGCGCGGTCCGGCCGACCAGGGCCGTGTGCAGACCGAGGGCCTTGAGGAGGCGCGCGATCTCCCGCCCGATCGGCCCGGACCCCACCACGCACGCCCGGCCGCCCGCCACCCGCAGCGTCTCCCGGTGCCGCCACTCCCGCCGCCCCTGCAGCTCCCCGCTGCGCGGCAGATCCTTGGCCATGGCGAGGACGAGCGCGGCGACGTACTCGGCGATCGGCGCCTCGAAGACCCCGCGCGCGTTCGTCACCACCACGTCCTCGTCGGCGACCAGTTCGGGGCAGAGCAGATGGTCGACACCCGCGCTCGCCGTGTGCACCCAGCGCGGCCGGGGGCCGCCGCCCGGCCAGGCGTCCCGTACCGCACGGGAGGTGAAGTCCCACACCAGCAGCACATCGGCGGACGGCAGCCGTTCGGCCAGCGTCGTGGCGTCGGCGTACTCGACCGTCACCCGCCCGGTGAGCCGGCCGAGCCGGGGGTGCGGCTCGGCGTCGAGGACGAGGAGGCGCGGGCGCCGCGACGAGGCCACGGGAGAGGAAGGGACGAGAGAGGACACCGGTCACCCCACGAGACGCGTGTGACATGCACTGATCGACCACGCTCGCATCCGAATTCACTGTCGTCAACACGGACTTGCGCACGTTCTGTCGTCCGTACCTCTCTCTCCGTGAGGCCGGTGGTCCTCGTGAACGTCTCCTGCCGCGATGGGGCCGTCATGGCCCCACCGGGCACATCCACGCCCGTCGGCCAACCAGGTGACGATGTGGGCGGCACTGCGTCATCTGGGTACCCGGGCGGTGGGTCCGTACCAGGCTCTGCCCGACGAGTCGGCCAGGCTGCCGTTCGGTGCGGGACCCGTTCCGCCACCGCCGGTACTGCCGGAAGAACAGGAAGGTTGGGCATGACCGCACTCGGTTTCCTCTATCCGGGCCACTCCGCCGAGGACGACTATCCGAGGATGGAGCAACTGCTCGGCAGCGACATCCGGGTGGACGTGGTGCACACCGACACGGGCGAGGACGCCCACCGGCTGGACGCCCTGCGTGCGATGGGCACCCCCGAACGGCTGGCCGCCGGCTGCGAGGCCCTGCGTCTGTCCGGTGCGGAGGCCGTCGTCTGGGCCAGCACCAGCGGCAGTTTCGTCCACGGCCACGAAGGCGCCCACGAGCAGATCCGGACGCTCGCCCGCGCGGCGGGCCTCCCGGCCTCCTCCACGTCCTTCGCCTTCGCCCACGCGGCCCGGGAGATCGGCGCCACGCGGGTCGCCGTCGCGGCGACCTACCCGGACGACGTGGCCCGCCTCTTCGTCGACTTCCTGGCGGTGGCCGGCATCGAGGTTCTACCCGTCGTACGGGGCGCCGGCCTCGTCACGACGGCGGAGGTGGCCACCTGGGGCCTCGACGAGACCCTCGCCCTCGCCCGCGCGGGCGACCACCGGGACGCGCAGGCCCTGCTCCTCCCGGACACGGCCCTGCACACCGTCTCGCACCTCCCCACCCTGGAGAAGGAACTCGGCAAACCGGTCCTCACCGCCCACCAGGTCACGCTCTGGGAGGCCCTGAGGCTGACCGACCGAAGGATCAACGCCCCCCAGCTGGGCCAGTTGTTCACCAGGGAACCCATCGTCCAGGTATGACCACCCGCGCCCCTGGACGAACGGCCCGCGGCCTGTTCGTCCAGGGGCGCGGGGAACTGCGCGAGAAGCCCCCACCGGGCTGGCGGGGGCGAGGGAATAACCGGAGTCACCCTCCTGTTAACCGGGGACGCACCCCCGCACCCCCGCACCACCCACCCGCCCCAGGAGGCCCCACCGTGACCACAGACGAGATACGAGGCGAAACCAAGGGCACCGCCCCGTTCCCCCTCTCCGTCCTCGACCTGGTCACCGTCGGCGCCGGCCGCACCGCCACGGACGCCCTCCGCACCAGCGTCACCCTCGCCCGCCAGGCGGAGCGCCGAGGCTTCCACCGCTACTGGGTCGCCGAGCACCACTCCATGCCCGGCGTGGCCTCGTCCTCCCCGGCCGTGATCCTCGCCCACCTCGCCGCCCACACCACCCGCATCCGCCTCGGCTCGGGCGGCGTGATGCTCCCCAACCACGCCCCCCTGGTGATCGCGGAGCAGTTCGGCACCCTCGAAGCGATGGCCCCCGGCCGTATCGACCTCGGCCTCGGCCGCGCCCCCGGCACGGACGGTGCCACCGCCGCCGCCCTGCGCCGCTCCGCACGCCTGCACGAGGGCGCCGACGACTTCCCCGAGCAGCTCGCGGAGCTGACCCGGTTCCTGGACGACGACTTCCCCGACGGCCACCCCTACCGCCGTATCCACGCGGTCCCCGGCCCGGTCCAGGCCACCTCGCCCGGCGGCGTCCAGTCCCCGCACCGCCCGCCGGTCTGGCTGCTCGGCTCCTCCGGCTTCAGCGCCCGCCTGGCCGGCTCCCTCGGCCTTCCCTTCGCCTTCGCCCACCACTTCTCCGCGCGGAACACGATCCCGGCGCTCGACCTGTACCGCGAGTCGTTCCGCCCCTCACCGGTCCTCGACGCCCCGTACGCGCTGATCGGCGTCTCCGCCCTCGCCGCCGACGAGGAGAAGGAGGCCCGTCGCCAGGTCAGGGCCGCCGCGCTCAACATGGTCCGGCTGCGCACCGGCCGCCCCGGCCTCGTCCCTACGCCGGAGGAGGCGGAGGCGTACGAGTTCAGCGCGGTGGAGCGGGACTTCATCGACTCCTGGAACGCCGACGTCGTGCACGGCACCGTCGACGAGGTCCGCACGCGCCTCGACGACCTCCACAAGCGCACCGGCGCCGACGAGCTGATGCTCACCACCCACGCCCACAGCGCCGAGTTGCGCCTGCGCTCCTACGAGCTGATCGCGGACGCCTACGACCTGCCGCGCACCGAGGATCAGGCCTGAGGACAGGCCGCGGCCCCCAGCAGTTCCGCGATCCGTTCCGGCGACACCGCGCGGGAGTACAGCCACCCCTGCCCGGTGTCGCAGCCGAGCCTGCGCAGCCGGGACGCCTGCGCGTCCGTCTCCACGCCCTCCGCCGTGACCGACAGCCCGAGCCGGTGGGCGAGCTGGACGAGCGCCTCGACGATGATCTCGTCGGCGGGACTGGGCTGCCCGGAGTCCTCGACGTCGTCGGCCTCGGGCCCGGCCGCACCGGGACCCGCGCCTTCCTCCCCGCCCTCGTACTGGAACCCGCGTACGAACGCCCCGTCCAGCTTCAGCACCGACACCGGCAGCCGGCTCAGGTACGCCAGGTTGGAGTACCCGGTGCCGAAGTCGTCGATGGCGATGCGTACGCCCATGTCGCTGAGGGCCCTGAGGGCCTGGAGGGGGCGGCCGGCGGAGCCCATCAGCGCGGACTCGGTCAGCTCCAGCTGCAGCAGATGCGGGGCGAGGCCGGTCTCCGCCAGGATCTCGGCGACGTCGGCGACCAGGTCGGAGTCCCAGACCTGGCGGACGGCCACGTTCACGCTGACGAAGATCGGTGCCCGGTCGGGATGGTCGGTCTGCCAGCGGCGGGCCTGCCGGCAGGCGGTGGCCAGGATCCACCGCCCGAGCTGGACGATCGAGCCGTCCTCCTCGGCCAGTGAGATGAACCGATTCGGCGTCAACAGGCCGAACTGCGGGTGATGCCAGCGCACCAGCGCCTCGACCCCGCGCACCTCACCCTCCGCCATGCCCACCAGCGGCTGGTACTCCAGGACGAACTCGCCCCGCCCGACGGCCGCCCGCAGGGTGGACGACAGGGCCTGACGGGTCATCCGGTGGGCGTTGCGCTCCGGGTCGAACAGCGTCCAGCGGGCCTTGCCGTCGGCCTTCGCCCAGTACAGCGTGGTGTCGGCGGCTTGCATCAGCCCCGTCGTCGTGGTGCTCGTCGACTGCCGCTCGACGACCCCGATCGACGCGGAGACGGACAAGCGCTGACCGGCCAGGTCGAAGGGCGCCTGCAGCGCCTTGAGGACCGAGTCGGCCAGGTCGGCGAGCTGTTCGGTTCCGGTGGAGTCCTCCACGAGCAGCGCGAACTCGTCGCCGCCGAGTCTGGCCACCAGCGGTGCCCCGGCGGGCGTGCCGGGCTTGCGCAGCAGGGCGGCCTCGTCGGCGCACCGGGTGAGCCGCTCGGCGACGGCCGCGAGGAGCCGGTCGCCGACCCGGTGGCCGAGGGTGTCGTTGACCGCCTTGAACCCGTCCAGGTCCAGATAGACCAGGCCGATCCGGCCGGTGCCGACCTCGTCGTACCCCTCCCGTTCGAGGGCGGCGGAGAGCTGTTCGAAGAACAGGGTGCGGTTGGGGAGCCGGGTCACCGGGTCGTGCATCTGCAGATGGCGGAGCCTGGCCTGAAGCTGACGGTGGGCGCTGATGTCGGTGACCGACAGCAGCACCGCCCGCTCCTCCTCCGGCAGCGGCGCCACCGACACCTGCACCCACAGCCAGCCGCCGTCCTGCTGTTTGAGCCGGCGCGTACAGCGCAGCCGGGCCTGCCGGCCGCGCAGCACCTCGCGGTAGGCGTGCCAGGTGCGGGTGTCCGAGGCGAGGTCCACCAGATCCGCGGCGACCCGTCCGGTCAGCGGCTCTGTGCCCGTGCCGAGCAGCGTCCCCATCGCCCCGTTGGCGGTGACGACCAGTCCGTCGCGGTCCACGACGGCCATGGCCAGGGGCGCGACGGAGAAGGCGGCGGGGGCCGTGGGACTCTCCTCCGACGGCCGGGACGCCTGAACTGACGCATTGGCGTGACGCTCTGTGATCGCCGGCCGGACGAGGTCTGCCGCGGGCGCCGGCCCTTGGGACGTTCCGCTCACCGTTCGCTCCCGCAGTGCACTCGTTTTCGTACGGATCTCATGTGTCTCGTCGGAGCGGCCGAACCGGTACGTAGGGGCGCTCAAGCCGTGTCCGTGCAGGAAAGTGTGCCGATCATAGAGGCTGCCCCGAAGGCCTTCCAGCCACTCTCCAGTCTCCCTGAACAACGACCTGATCTGGCAGATCGTTTCTGCCCCGAGGTGAACGGCTTCCCCGTTCCGTCGACCGCTTGTGACGTTCCGTGAGTGTCCGGGGTGTCGGCCATCAGAGGTCATCCGGCTCCTTCCCGCCTCTCCCTCACCCTTCTGGTGCAGGCAAACAGGGCAAAGTACTACTAATTCAGAAAATCTGGACGCGGTGTCCACAAGATCCGCATCCGGAGGTCTCCGTGCAGCGTCCGCTCCTCTGGAAGGAACTCCTCGGCGACCGGGCGCCCGTGCTGCGCAGCACTGCGGCCATGCTCACCTCCCTCGCCGCGCTCGCCGCGACCTCCCTGATCGCGGCTCCCTCCGCCGTACCGCTGTCGGAGCCGTGCACGCTGCGGCGCACCCAGGCGCACCACTCGGAGGGCCTCGACACCTGGAACTCCGCGTATCCGCGCCCCACCCGCGACCTCGACGCCGTACTCGTATTCTTGTCATTCCCGGACGCGGCCCCTCTCACCACACCGGCGGAGCTGACCGCGGATCACTTTCCGGCCACCAGTGAGTTCTTCGCGCGCGCGTCGTACGGCAAGTTCGCACTCCACCCCCATCCGCGCCGGGAGTGGCTGGAGATGCCCAGGCCGTCGACGGCGTACGCCATACGACGTGACTGGAACGCGACGCACCGGGCCGCCTACCTCCGGGACGCGCTCGCCACGGCCGACCCGCACGTCGACTTCTCCCGCTACGACATCGTGTACTTCGTCGCCGACCCGCACGCGCCCGGCGTCGACTCGGACGCGACGAAGGTGGTCAACCTGGAGACGCCGCTGGAGATCGACGGCACGGGACTGCGCCGGGTCGTCACCGTGTTCGAGCGGCATCCGCCGGACCGTCTCGTCCTCGCCCATGAGACCGGCCATGTCTTCGACCTCCCCGACCTCTACCGCCGACCCGCCGACGGCAAGGGCGACTGGGACACCCACGTCGGCGACTGGGACCTCATGGGCAGCCAGTTCGCCCTCGCCCCGGACCTGTTCGCCTGGCACAAGTGGAAGCTGGGCTGGCTGGAGCCGGGTCAGGTGACGTGCGTGCGGGGGGCGGGGAGCACCCGGCTGACGATGGAGGCGGTGGGGGCGGGACCGGGAGGGGCGTACGACGGGGAGGCCGAGGCCGCGGCGGGCGGTGGGGGAGCGGGCGCGGTCGGCGGGGTGGCCCCGGCCGGGATTCCGGCCCCCGGCGCCGGGCGGGGGACGAAGCTGGCGGTCGTCCGCACCGGCCCGGACAGTGCGCTGGCGATCGAGGCGCGGGGGGCGGTGGGCAACGACGCCGCCGTCTGCACGCAGGGCGTCCTCGTCTACCGCATCCGCGGCGGCACCGAGTCGGGCAGCGGCCCCGTCGAGGTCGTCGACGCCCATCCGCGCACCGAGGCGTGCTGGGACGAGTCCGTGTACCCGCCGCTGGCGGACGCGCCGGTGACGGTGGGCGAGAGCTTCTCGGTGCCGGGCGACGGTGTGCGGGTGGCGGTGGAGGGGCGTACGGCCACGGGGGCGTGGACGGTACGGATCACGACGGAGCGGTAGGGGGGTGGGGCGGGAAGTGGGGCGGGGCGGGGCGAGGCAAACGAGAGAGGCCCCTCGCTTGCGCGAGGGGCCTCTCTCGTGTCGTGCGCCGCCAGGGACTCGAACCCCGGACCCGCTGATTAAGAGTCAGCTGCTCTAACCAACTGAGCTAGCGGCGCCTGCTGACGTCGTAGACCTTAGCACCCTGATCGGTGGGAGGAAAAATCGATACGCGCACGGTCGCACGGGCGCTCGCGCGGGCTGCCCGGACGGCCGCCCAGAGCAGTACCTCGGGCCCCGGAAGCCAAGGTCGGAGGGTGTCCGGGGCGACGAGCCAGCGTGATCCGAGGCGGCTCGTCCCGGGCGCGTCCGGTGTGCCGCCGCGGCCCTCGCCGGCGCCGGTTCCACCGTCCTCGGGCTCGGTGCGGAGCACGGCGGGAACGGTCACCGCGTCGCCCGTGCCGTGACAGAGCAGGGGAGGGACGGCGCCGGTACGGCCCGGGGCGCCCCACTCCTCCCACGCCAGCAGGGTGGGCAGCCGGTGGGCGGTGCCGGGGGAGGCGAACAGCAGCATGCGCCCCCGGTAGACGGCGACCGGGCCCGAGCCGGGGCCCTCGTCCCACAGCCGGTCCAGCATGCGCCGCCCGAAGATCGCCGGCACGCTGACGACGTCGAAGACGGACCCGCACGGCAGCACCACCGGCGCCGAGGGCCGCTCCTCCCACAGCGTCAGGGTGCTGCGCGGATACGTTCCTGCCGAGGCCAGCCACGCCGCCCCGTCCGCCGTGACCCCCGCGACGTCGTCCCCGTCCTGCGGGTACCTGCCCGTCCCCACTCCAGCGCTCATGCCTCCAGGTCTACCGCCCGTGAGCGCCCGACCCCGGGCGGTTGCCGGAAACTGGGACGTGAGGGGGGCAAGTGGGGTATCTTGCCCGCTCGGCATATGCCAGGAGCTGTTTCGCGCCCACCGCTGCCGCTGCCGCCCGGCCCGGAGGGGCGACGGTCAGAGGGACTCCGGCCCGCTCGCGTCCCGCCCCCGCTGCAGTTCCCGTCCGTACTCCACCATCTTCTTGGCGTAGTCCTCGGTCCACTCCGCGCGTTCCGCGATGTCCGCCGGAGTCAGCCGGTCGAACCGTCGGGGGTCCGCCAGCTGCGCCGCCGCGATCGCCTGGAACTCCACGGCCCGGTCCGCCGCCGCCCGGAACGCCTGCGCCAGCTCCGTCGCCCGCGACAGCAGCGCCCGGGGATCGTCGATCGACTCCAGGTCGAAGAAGTGCTCGGGATCGCCGGCCGCTTCCGCCGGCTCGAAGAGCAGGGGCGCGGGGCGTAGCCGCGGTTCGTTCCGACGCGGCGTGGGCTCCGCCATGTCTTCTCCTCCTCGTACGACGGTTCGGTGGGCCGGTCCCGGGGGTGTCCCGGGTGGAGGGCCACCGTCCATTGTCTCGTGACCGCGCAAGTGGGCACCGACCCTGCCCAGGCTTTCCATCCGCGGCCCCCCGCACACCTGCGCCCGGGAGCGCCGCCCCGCTCGCGTCCGCCGGAACGCCCCGTGCCACGCCCCCCGAGCCGGGCACCGGCATCCCGCGCGGTCAGGGCCGCAGGCTCACCCGGTGCTCGGACCAGTGGGCCCAGGTCGACATCATCGCCTCCCAGCCGTCCGGGAACTTCACGGTCACCCCCAGCTGCACGGGTTCGGTCGACGGATGGTCGTCGAGCAGGTCGTCGACTCCCGCCCGGCACACCACGATGCACGCGTGCCGGTGCCGGGAGGCGAGGACGCACAGCCGCCCGGTCTCCAGGTGGAACGCCGTGGCGTCCGGGCGGCCGGACAGCGGATGCAGGACGACCGTGACGTCGTACTCCCGCCCCTGCAGCCGGTTCGCCGTGTCCACGACCACGTCGGTGACGCCCAGCTCGGCCAGCGCCGCGCGCACCGCGGCGGCCTGGTCGCGGTGGGCCGTGCCGACGGCGATCCGGTCGGCGGTCAGCGGCACGGGCTCCTCGGACCGCTCGGAGACCGCCGCCCCGCCCCGGTCGAGCAGCCGCCGTACGACCAGGGCGACGGCGTGCACCGCCTCCGGGTCGGTGCGTGGCGTGTGCCGGGCCGGCAGCTCCAGCAGTCCCCAGCCCGACTCGGCCGCCTCGTCGATCACCCGGTCCGTACCGGAACCGTCCGACGGCACCGCGAACCCCAGCCGCCGGTCCCCGTGGTCCGTGCCGCTGCGGAACGGGGTGAAGGGATAGAACGCGTCCGACACCAGGGGCGCCGCCGACGCCGGGAGCCGCCAGGACACCGGCAGCCGGTGCTGGGGAAGGCCGGGGTTGTGCGCCAGCAGCGTCGACACCGCCGAGGCCGACGGGTCGTACGACAGCCCCGCCCACTGCTCGCTGCCCACGATCGCGAACGGGTCCAGCTGCCCGGGGTCGCCCACGAACAGCGCCCGCTCGAACAGCCCTGCCACGGCCAGCAGTGCGTCCGACCGCATCTGGTACGCCTCGTCGACGATCGCGTGCCGCCACGGCTCGACGCCCTTGACGTGCGCCCACTTCGCCGCCGTGGAGATCACCACGTCCAGCCCGGTCAGCTCGGCCGCCTTCGCCGACTTCCGTACGTTGTCCAGCGTGTCCAGCGCCTTGTCGTACGGGTCGCTGTCGCTGCTGTGCAGCCGGCCGACGGGAAGGCCGGGCTCCTTCTCCGCGAGCCGGATCACCAGGTCGTCGACCTGCGCGTTCGTCTGCGCGATGACCATCAGCGGGCGCCCGGCGGAGGCGAGTTCGAGCGCCGCGCGGACGACGAGGGTCGACTTCCCGGCGCCGGGCGGCGAGTCGACGACGACACCGCGCGCGTCGCCGTGCAGCGTGTCGCGCAGGATGGCGTCGGTGGCACGGCCCGCCGCGGCCCCGGGGTCGAGCACGGCCTCGGTGGTGGTCACAGCACGTCCTCCTCAGTCACCGGGTCCGGCAGCGGCACGGCGTCGGGCTCACCCGGCGGCCCCCCGTGCGTCCACGGGGTGTCCTCCGGGTCCGGCAGCTTCGCCCCGCCCCGCTGGTCGTGCTCGAACAGGGTGAAACAGAGCGCGTCGCCCTTCTCGGGGACCGACCCCGCCTCCGGCTCCTTGCCCCGCCCCATCCGGTCCATGATCCGCAGCACCAGGAGGCCGCCGTCCGGGCCCCCGCCCGCAGTGTCCCCCTCGTACCCCTCGTACCCCACGAACTCGGCCGTCTGCGGCTTCCCGCCCAGCGAGCGGTACACCTTCGCGCGCTCCCCGAGATGCGGCCGGTCCCCCGTGCGCACGGTGACCAGGGGCCGCGGGCTCGGCCGCTTGCTCTCGCTGTACGCCATCACGACGTCCGTGACCTCACCGGAGAACGCCTCCCCGGCCAGCCGCCGCCCGGCCATGACGAGCGGGTCGTCCAGGGCCTCCTGGGCGTCCAGCCGGGCCTGCTCCCGCTCGCGCGCGGCCAGCTTGTTCGCGGCGGTGACCGCGTCGTCGATCCGGGGCTGCGGTGGTTCCCCGGCGACGATCCGGTCCCGGTGGCCGGTGAAGGACCAGCGGTCGCGGGTCCACCGGTCGGCCGCGTGGGCGCCCTCCGGCAGGGCGCGCAGCAGGTCCAGTCCGTGCCAGACCGCGTCCCAGGTGGGCCGGGTGCGGCTCTCGACCAGGGCGCGGATCTCCCGCTCGGCCGCGGTCAGCGCCCCCAGCCGGTCGTCCGCCTCCAGACCGTCCTCGGCGGCGGCCAGGGCGAGCCGCGCCCGGTCGTACCGCTCGACGGCCGGGGCCAGCAGCTTGTTGTCGAAGGCCGGGTCGGTCGCGGGCCCGGCGGGCGGGCACAGCAACTGCCCCTCGGCGTCCCGCGCCAGCTCGGCCCGCCGCGCCGCAGCCTCGCCCGACTCCCCTTCCGGGGGGTCGATCCAGGCCAGCAGCGATGCCAGATGCTGGTCCTCCACCCCGGACTGGCCGGTCGCCCAGTGCCGCGACAGCAGGTCGGTGAGCGCGAGCAGCAGCGAGGAGCCCGGCACCCGCGCGCGTTCCCCGAAGTGCGTGAGCCACCGCCCGAGCAGCGGCACGCGCGGCGGCGCCGGATACGGCGCCTCGGGGTCCTGCTCGGCGGTGCGCCGGAACCGCGTGGAGCGCCCGAGGAGCCGTACGAGGTCGATGCCCGTCCGGCTCGGCAGGATCAACTGCGGGGCGTCCGCGCACAGTTCTACCTCGACCTTGACCCGCTTGCCGGTCTCCGGGTCGGTCTCGGCACGTTCGGCCGTCTCCACCACGTCTGCGTAGGAGTCCACGTACGGCAGCACGATGTCCGCCAGCTCGGCCAGGAACGCGAACCGCAGGTCACGGTCCCGGGGCTGGGGCACCACCAGCAGCCGGGGCGCGTCCCGGTCGGTGCCGACGAGCGCGCCGAGCGGGGCCCCGGCCTCACCGGCGGTGGTCAGCGGCACGAGGACGAGCGGGCGGTCCGAGAGATGCCGGTGCAGGACGGTGGCCGCGGGCTGGGCGCGGCCGGAGCTGACGGCTTCGAGACGGGCGAGGGTGGCGATCAGCGACACGCGGCGCCCTCCCGGGCGGCGCCCGCGGTGGCGAGCGCCTCCGCCCGCAGCTCCGCCGCCCTGCGCAGCGCGGCCACGGCGGGGTCGTCCGGGTCCCCGGCCCGGCCGTGGGCCGCGGCCAGGACCTCGTCGACCGTGGTGAGACCGCCCAGCTCGGCGCGCGCGGCCCGGCCGAGCGAGGTCACCGCGCCCTCCGTGCGGGAACGGGCCCGGCAGTGGAAGGCCAGCTCGCAGGCGGCGAGGCACTCGGGGGCGTAACTGGCGGACAGTGCCTCGACGGCGGTCGTCAGCCGTTCCCGGGGCAGGTCCGTGGCGAAGCAGGTGCCCTCGGGGAGGGTGTCCGCGATCTCCTCGATGCGGGTCAGCCGGGCCAGCTGGCGGCGGGTGACCGCCCGTTGCCTGCGGATGTCCACGGCGGCGGCCGCCGGGAGGTTGGTGAAGTCCTTGGGGCAGACCAGCAGCACCCGGTGGCGCACCTCGGGCACGGGGGCGCCCCCGCCCGTCTCGCCGCCGAGCCGGGCGGCGACCTCCTCCAGCGCCAGCACGTACACCGCGGACTGGCGGGCCGCCGCGCCCACCTTCGCCGCGTCCGCCGAACCGTCGAGCATCGGGAAGGACTTGATCTCGACGACCGACCAGATGCCGTCGGGGTGGACCACGACCGCGTCCGGCTCCAGGAACGCGGGCGTGCCCGCGACGTCGAGCGCGAGCATCGGGTGGTCGAGCAGCGTCCAGCCGCCGGTCTCCGTGGCCTCGCGCAGCGCCAGTGCCGTACGGGCGGTGCGGCCCTCGGGGCCCACGGCCGTGAGGTCGGGGACCGAGGCCGACACCGGCGGCCCGGCGCCGGGGTCCAGTCTCTCGTGCACCAGCCGCAGCAGTTCCGCGCCGCCGTCCGCCTTGACGCGGGCCTCGAAGGCGTTGCCCCGCATGAAGGCGAACTGGGACTGGCCGAAGGCGGAGGGCGAGCCGAGCGCGTCGGCCAGCACCGCCTTGTTCACCCCCGCGCCGTCCAGCAGCGCGCGGCGCTCACAGCCCGGGTTGGCCGCGAGCGCGGCGAGGGCGCGCGCGTCCAGCGCCTTCGGGGGGACCTCGGGTCCGCGCAGCTCAGCGAGCCGCTGCCGCAGCCCCGTCGCCCGCCTCCGCGGGGACGGCACCCGGCTCGGGCTCGGTGATCCGCTGCCGTGGAATTCGCTCACCCGGGGAAGTCTGGCACTCCCCACTGACAATGGGGGCACCCGAGCCCCGCGAGGCCGTGGTGGCGGGAGTGACGGACTCCTCCGCGCGCCGCCCGCCGGCGCCGCCGGACCGGTCCCCGGCCGCCGTGCCCGCCGCCGTCGCGAGACCGAGCGCGGCCCGGCACCGGTCGGCGATCCGCAGCACCAGCGGGGTCAGCAGCAGACCGACGCCCATCACGGCGGCGCCCGCCGCCGCGTCGAGGAAGTAGTGGTTGGCGGTGCCCATCACCACGATCGTGGTGATCAGCGGGTACGCCACGGCGGCCGTCCGTACGAGGCGCGAGCCGCTGCCGAGGCGCCAGAGGATCACCCCGCACCACAGGGCCCAGCCGACGTGCAGACTCGGCATCGCCGCGTACTGGTTGGTCATGCCGCCCAGGCCCCGGGGGGCGCTGGCCTCGCCGCCCCACCAGCCCCAGGAGCTGTACTGGGCCATCGTGTCGACGAAGCCGTGGGACGGGTCGAGCAGCCGGGGCGGGCAGGTGGGGAGCAGGGTGAACCCGATGAGGCCGATGAAGGTGGAGGTCAGCAGCCAGGTGCGGGCCGCGCGGTAGCGCACGGCGCGGGACCGGAACAGCCACACCAGGATCGCGGGCGTCACCAGGTAGTGCAGCGACGCGTACCAGAAGTCGGCGGGTATCCCGATCCAGGGCTCCCGCGTGAACAGCCGGTTCAGCGGATGCTCGGCGTTCAGCCACAGGGCCTTCTCGAACCGCAGGATCGCCAGGCCGTGGTCGACGGCGTGGGCGGTGTCACCGCGCGCCAGGAGCCGGCCGCCCGAGTACGCCCCGTACACCAGCAGGAGCAGCGGCAGCTCGGTCCACCACCGGGCCCGCGCGGTCGGAGCCTCCTCGGTAACCGGTGCGCCGGTCCTTCTGTCAACCGGTGCCTCGGTCGCCTCGGTCTGCGGCATCCGACGTCCTCCCCCATCTGTGTGCCTCGGTGTGCACCTGTGTGCGGTGCTCGTCCGTACGCGGTGTTCATCCGTGCGTGGTGCTGCGGTGGCCCTTGTGCAAGACGATGTCCAAGACGCAGGGATCGCCTCCCGGGTTGCCCTCCGACAGCCTGAGCGATGATGGAAGCATCCGCCTCCCTATTCTTCCTTCTCGCAGAAGGCCCCCGAAAGGTCGCTCATGGCACCGCGCATCCTGCTGGCCCGGCACGGACAGACGGAATGGTCCCTGCTCGGGAAGCACACCGGCAGGACGGACATCCCGCTCCTCGAAGAGGGGCGGCGTGGTGCCAAGCTCCTCGGCGAGCGCCTGCACCGGGCCCCCCTGGACGGGCTGCCCGATGCCGACATCCGGACGAGTCCCCTCTCCCGCGCGCGTGAGACCTGCGATCTGGCGGGCTTCGGCGACCGCGCCACCGAGTGGGACACGCTGATGGAGGTGGACTACGGGGCGTACGAGGGGCTGACCCCGGCCGAGATCCAGGACTTCCGGCCCGGCTGGCTCATGTGGCGCGACGGCGTCCCCGAGGGGGAGACCCTGGAACAGCTCTCCGCGCGCGCGGACGAGGTCGTGGCGTGGGCCCGTTCCGCCGAGCGCGACGTCCTGGTCTTCGCCCACGGGCACGTCCTGCGCTCCATAGCCGCGCGCTGGCTCGGCCTCGACCTCGCCTTCGCCGCCCGGGTCCGCCTCAGCCCCACGTCCCTGTCGGTCCTCGGCTGGGCCTATGGCGACCCGGCGATCGAGTCCTGGAACGACACCGGGCACCTGGCGGGCCACTGACGCGACCCCGGCGGGCCGTCGCCGGACCCCGAGGACCGCTCTACGCCGTCCGTGCGACCCCCGCGTGCCGTTCCAGGAAGGCCGCCACCCCCGCCGCCCGGCGGTGCGGCAGGAGCACCCGGGCCGTGCCCGCCAGCATCTGCTGGACGCGGGAGGACTGGACCTCGTCGAGCAGGTCGAGGACCCGCAGGCCGGCCGCCGCGGCCTCGTCGGGCCGGCCCCCGCGCGCGAGGTCGTCGGCCAGCTCGGCGGTGTACAGCGCGATGTTCCGGGTGAAGTGCGGGTTCTGCAGACCGGCCGCCCGGCGCGCGTGCCGGGCCGCCCGGGACCAGTCGCCCAGCGTGGACCAGCACTGCGCCTCCAGGCCCTCCAGCTCGGCCTCCCCGTAGAAGCTCATCCACTCCGGGTCGGCCTCGGCGGCGCCCCGCCCGTACAGGGCGTGCGCCCGGGCCAGCGCCTGCTCGCAGCCCGTACGGTCGGCGAGCCCCGCCCAGCCGCCCGCCTCCCGCAGCGCCAGTAGGGACATCAGCCGGGGCGACCCGAGCGGCCGGGCGACCCGCTGCGCGGCCTGCGCCGCCCGTACCGCCTCGCGCGGGCGGCCGGCGTCGCGCGCGAGGAACGCCGTGTTGCAGAACGCGTGCGCCTCCAGACCCGGGTCCCCCGCCATCCGGGCCGTCGCGAGCGCCTCCGCGTAGTGCGAGCGGGCGTCGTCGAAGCGCCCCGAGTCATGGGCCAGCCAGCCCACGGAGATGGCCAGTTCGCCCGCCCCCGCGTACAGCCGGTCGGCGGTGGTCTGCCGGGTGGTGCCCGCGTCGAGCAGCGCGTAGGCCGCGCGCAGCGGCGCCGAGGCCCTGCGGTACAGCCCGTCGGCTCCGTGCCGGTCGTCCAGCAGCCGGATCTTGCGCACGGCGGCTTCGAGCGCGCCCGCCTCCCCCGTGCCCGCCCGGTGGACGGGACGGCCGGCGGCCGAGGCCGTGCCCGCCAGGGCGAAGGGGCCGATCGAGGCGGCCGCCACCGCGGCGGTACCGCCGGTCATGAATGCGCGACGTTGCACGTCGCTCTCCTCGTGGTTCCGGTACGTGTGCTGCGGGCCCCGCCGGCCGCGCACATAGCCCGTGTCGCCCCGCGGGTCCTGCATGTCGTACATCTCTTGCGTGTCATACGGCTCGTACGTCCCTTCCGTCTCACCCCTCACGTCGGGTGAGGGGTGAGAGCGGCTCTCGTAGCGAGGCGAGGGCGCTTCCTCGGCGGGGCGCGCCCCCCGACCGCGCACCTCCGCGCGGGGCGCGAACCCCAGGTCGGTCAGTGTCCGGCCGGGGAACATGTGCAGGAACACCCGTTCGTAGGCGTAGTTGGGGCAGCGGATCTCGCCCGACTCGACCCGGCCGACGTAGCGCGCGTCACAGCTCACCCGCTCGCCGATCTCCAGCGCGGCGCGCCGTACCGCCGAGGCGAACTCGCCCGGCGAACGCTGCCCGCGCAGCCGCCTGAAGGCGAGGTTCGGCCGCTGTGGCCGGGGGAACTGGGACGAGGTCACCGATGACGACGCCATGGCCGGGCCCTCTCTCGCGAACCGTCGAACCATGCCGGATTCAGTAGGACTTGTGTGCGTGCTGCACGGTTGGTTCCGCTGTGTCCGGCGGGGCAAGAACGTACCCGCCCGATCGAGGCCGCCACGCGAGGTTTGGCTACAAACCGGATATCTCATCCCGGATATGCCATGAACTGCCATCCTTTGCGGCGCAGTTTCGCCGTAGCCCTTGACGGGGCTACGCGTTGACCAGGGGGCTGGTAGGCGTGGGAGGCCCGGATGAAGAACCACGAACCCCGTTCCGAATGCGACCTGGTGACCGTGCCCGCGCGGCAGGGACTGGAGGCGGTCGACATCCTCCGCCGGGGCGCCCTCGACGTGATGGGGCCCGTCATGACGGTCGGGCCCGTGCTGCACGACGACACCTGCGACACCCTCGGGTTCCTGGTACCGCCCGGTACGGCCGACGCGTGGGACGTGCCGGGGAGCACCTGCACGCAGAGCGACGGGCGGGGGGCCGTCCTGGCTCCTCCGGAGGGCGCGGACTGGCTGTTGCCGCCGGGGGAGGCGGACCTCGCGACCGATCCGACGGTGCTGCGCGCCGCGCTGGGCGAGGCGGCGCGGCTGATCGAGGCCGCGGACAACTGCCGGTGACCCGCTGGGCGCCCCCCGCCCGGCGCGCACCGGGTGCCCCGCGCCCGATAATGAGGTCATGGGCAGGTCGAAGAAGGGGCAGGGGCGGCGTGGGCAGGGCGCCGACGTCGTGGTCGAGGAGGTCGACGGGGGGCTCGCCGAGCTGCTTCCGGACCGGGACCGGCCCCGGGCGTGGACCTTGCTGGTCGACGGGGCGCCGCAGTCGCACGTCGATCTCGACGACCCCGCGTACCTGTCGTTCGAGTACCAGCGCCGGATCGGTCACGTCATCGACCTCGTCGCCCCGGCGGGGCGGCCCGTGCACGCCGTGCACCTCGGCGGAGGCGCCTTCACCCTCGCCCGGTACGTCGCCGCCACCCGCCCCCGCTCCACCCAGCAGGTCGTCGAGCGGGACGCGTCCCTCGTCCAACTCGTCCGACGGGAGCTTCCGTTGGACCCGAACGCCCGGATACGGGTGCGGTCGACGGACGCGCGCGAGGGGCTCGCGAAGGTGCCCGACGGATGGGCGGACCTGGTCATAGCGGATGTGTTCAGCGCGGCGCGCACCCCGGCGCATCTGACGTCGACGGAGTTCCTCACGGAGGTGCGGCGGGTGGTGAAGCCCGGCGGGTCCTACGCGGCGAACCTCGCCGACGGTCCGCCGCTGGCGCATCTGCGCGGCCAGATCGCCACCGCCGCCGTCGTCTTCCCGGAGCTGGCGCTGATCGCCGACCCGACCGTGCTGCGGGGCAGACGGTTCGGCAACGCGGTCCTCGTCGCCTCCGCGGTACCGCTCCCCGTCGCCGAACTGACCCGCCGGGCCGCCTCCGACCCGCATCCCGGCCGGGTCGAGCACGGCAGGGCGCTCACCGACTTCACGGGCGGCGCGCAGCCCGTGACGGACGCGGGTGCGGTGGCCTCTCCCGCGCCGCCGTCGTCGGTGTTCCGCTGAGGTCCCGATTTCCAGAAGTAACGGCCCGCGGGGCACGCGTGCGGGGGAGGCGCCGGTCCCCGGAGGGCGGCACGGCTCCTCCTCAGAAGTTCTGCACGTCCACCCGGGGCGCGCTGTCGTGCCAGGTGCAGAACACCGACACCCGGTCCGCACCGGCGGCGAAGTCGACCCGGATCCAGGTCTCCGTCTTCCACACCTGCATCGACCAGCCCGAACCGGGCGTCGCCGACACGAGCGTCGCGTAGTCCTCGGCGAGCGAGAGGACCACCCGGCCGCCCTCGGTGTCGTACGCCTTCACCCGGCCCGAGTCGGACGGGGCGGCCGGGGCGGCCGGGGTGCCGGTGCCCGGACCGGGGCTCGGCCTCGCGGACCCCGGCGGCTTCGAGGGGGTGGGGGACGGCTCGTCCGCCTCCTTCCGCGCCGGAGGCTCCGTGCTCTTCGAGGGCTCCGGAGGGGCCGTCGCGGTGGCGGGCGCGGTGGCGCCCCGGTCCCGCGCGTCGGCGGCCCCGACGGGCAGCGCACGGGGCGGGTCGTAGGCCGTACCGGCCAGCACCGTGTGGACGCCCCACCACGTCACCGTGACCGCCGCGCCCGTGGCGAGCAGCCAGGCCAGTAGGGGGAGGAGTCCTCTGCGCATCGCGGCCATACTGCCCCACGCGCCCCGGCGGTGTCCTGGTGACCTGGGGTACCGGTCCGGCCCCCGGCCTTCTCGCGGGGCTGCCGCGTGAGTTGTCCACAGGCTCCCGCCGGGCTCCTGCGCATGGCGTACGGTGCGGCGCATGGCAAGTGTGCTCGTGGTCGAGGACGATCCGTTCGTACGCTCGGCGCTGATCAGGCATCTGACGGACGCCGCACACACGGTGCGCAGCGTCGGTACGGCCCTGGAGGCGCTGCGCGAGGTCGCGCACGTCCGGTTCGACGTGGTCGTCCTCGACCTCGGGCTCCCCGACCTCGACGGCTCGGAGGCGCTGAAGATGCTGCGCGGCATCACGGACGTCCCCGTGATCATCGCGACCGCGCGGGACGACGAGGCGGAGATCGTCCGCCTGCTGAACGCGGGCGCGGACGACTACCTGACCAAGCCGTTCTCGGTCGAGCACCTGTCCGCCCGGATGGCGGCCGTCCTGCGCCGCTCCCGCGCCTACGCCGGTGAGGCGCCCCCCTCCCCGGTCATCCGGGTCGGCGGTCTCGCGATCGACCCGCTGCGCCGCCGGGCCGAGCTGGACGGTGTACCGCTCGACCTCACCCGGCGGGAGTTCGACCTGCTGGCGTTCCTGGCCGGACGCCCCGGTGTGGTCGTCGCGCGCAGGGAGCTGCTGACCGAGGTGTGGCAGCAGTCGTACGGGGACGACCAGACCATCGACGTGCATCTGTCGTGGCTGCGGCGGAAGTTGGGGGAGACCGCGGCGCGACCGCGGTATCTGCACACGCTGCGCGGTGTCGGTGTGAAGCTGGAACCGCCGGGGGCGGGACCCCGGCCATGAGGTGGGCCCTGGTCAAGGTGTGTCTGGCGGTGACGGCGATGGTCGTGGTGGCCTTCGCGGTGCCGCTCGGGCTGGTCGTCAAGGAACTGGCGCGGGACCGGGCCTTCTCCGGCGCCGAGCGGGAGGCGGCCGCGATCGCACCGGCGCTCTCCATCACCACCGACCGGGAGCAGCTGGAGCGGGTCCTCGCCTCGGTCGGGTCCGACGACGGGATGGCGGTGCACCTGCCGGCGGGCGCGGGGAGCCCCGCGCTCGACCTGGGCCGGCAGCGGGCGTCCGACCGGGACATCGCGGCCGTGCGGAAGCTGGGCCGGGCCTCCACCGCCGAGGTGCCCGGCGGGTCCACGCTGCTGCAGCCCACCGCGGTCGGTTCCGGCGCGACGGCGGTCGTGGAGGTGTACGTGCCCGACGCGGAGGTGAGCCGGGGGCTCGCCACGGCGTGGGCGGTGCTCGCCGGGGTGGGCGCCCTGCTGATCGTCGGCTCGGTGGCCGTGGCGGACCGGCTCGGGGTGCGGATGGTCCGGCCCGCGCGGCGGCTGGTGCGGAGCGCGCGGGAACTGGGGGAGGGGCAACTGGGCGCGCGGGTGCCGGAGAAGGGGCCCAAGGAGCTGCGGCTGGCGGCGGCGGCGTTCAACGCGATGGCCGACCAGGTGGTGCAACTGCTGGCGAACGAGCGGGAGCTGGCGGCCGATCTGTCGCACCGGCTGCGGACACCGCTGACCGTGCTGCGGCTCAACGCGGCCTCGCTCGGCGACGGGCCTGCCGCCGAGCAGACGCGGGCGGCGGTCGAGCAGCTGGAGCGGGAGGTCGACACGATCATCCGTACCGCGCGGGAGGCCAAGCCGCGGACGGCGCCGACGGGGCCCGGCGCCGGGTGCGACGCGGCCGAGGTGGTCCGGGAGCGGATGGAGTTCTGGTCGGCGCTCGCGGAGGACGAGGGGCGCGTCTGGCGGGTGGCCGGGGCCGAGCGCCCGGTCCGCACGCCCGTCGCCCGCGCCGACCTGGCCGCCGCGCTGGACGCCCTCCTCGGCAACGTCTTCCGGCACACGGCGCAGGGCACGGCCTTCGCGGTGGACGTCCACCACGCCGAGGACGCGGTGATCGTCCTGGTCTCCGACGCGGGGCCCGGCATCGCCGATCCCGAGGCCGCCATGGCCCGGGGGCGCGGCTCCGGCAGCGACGGCTCGACGGGGCTCGGCCTGGACATCGTGCGCAGGCTCGCCGAGTCGACCGGCGGTGACGTCCGCCTCGGGACGTCGGTGCTGGGCGGCACCGAGGTGCGGATCCGGCTCCAGCTCGACGGGGGCGGGGCCGCGGGGGGCGGCAGGCCGCCGGTGCGGCGGCGGCGCGGGGGAGTGGCGATACGCCGGCGCAAACACTTCGGGACGGCGCCCGCCCGGGCCGGGGACGGCGGCGGCCGGCCGTGGTGGGCGATCTCGGGCGGTCGCGGTGGCCCACGGGGTGGGCCCTCCGGGATGTGAGGTGGCTCACGTATGTGTCGGTCACGTTTCGACATCCAGGGATTACGTTTCAACAAAGGGGGACAAGAAGTCTTGACGCATGACATGACATAGAGCTGTTATGGCGGCCACCGATGTTCGGTCGAGTTGGTTTCTGATTGTTTTCGATCAGTCACCGGCGAGGGCCATTGAGACCGAACGACCTGTCCCCAGGGAGCCGTACATGCACCTCACACCTTCCGGTCTCTCCGTCCCCGGCCCGAGCCGCCGCACCGTGCTGCGCGGCGTCGGCGGGGCGGTGGCGCTCGGCGCCGGCGTCCCCCTGCTCAGCGCCTGCGGCGGCAGTGGCAGCTCGGCCGGTGACGCGAAGACCGTCTCGCTCGGCTCCAACGCGTCGGACGCGGTGCCGAAGAAGGCGTTCGCCGAGATCTACGCGGCGTTCAAGAAGAAGTCCGGGATCACGGTCGACGTGAACACCAAGGACCACAACACGTTCCAGGAGCAGATCAACTCCTACCTGCAGGGCACGCCGGACGACGTGTTCCACTGGTTCGCCGGCTACCGCATGCAGTTCTTCGCCGCCAAGGGCCTCGCCAGCCCGATCGACGACGTGTGGGACAAGATCTCGGGCAACTTCCCCGAGGCGATGCAGAAGCTCAGCAAGGGCGCGGACGGCAAGTACTACTTCGTGCCGCTGTACACGTACCCCTGGGCGCTCTTCTACCGCAAGAGCGTCTTCCAGGAGAAGGGCTACGAGGTCCCCACCACGTGGGACCAGCTGATAGCCCTGTGCAAGCAGATGCAGAAGGACAAGCTCGTCCCGATCGCCTTCGGCGACAAGGACGCGTGGCCGGCGATGGGCACCTTCGACCAGCTCAACTTCCGCACCAACGGCTACGACTTCCACGTCGAGCTGATGGCGGGCAAGGCGTCCTGGACCGACGCCAAGGTCCGCAAGGTCTTCGACAACTGGACCGAGCTGCTCCCCTACCACCAGGAGGGCGCCGTCGGCCGTACCTGGCAGGACGCCGCGCAGACCCTGGTGTCGAAGAAGGCGGGCATGTACCTGCTGGGCACCTTCGTGGGCCAGCAGTTCACCAACAAGGCCGACCTGGACGACCTGGACTTCTTCGCCTTCCCGGAGATCGACCCGGCGTACGGCCAGGACACCGTCGAGGCCCCCACCGACGGCTACATGATGAGCAAGGCCCCGAAGAACAAGGCCGGCGCCGTCAAGCTGATGGAGTTCCTCGGCACCCCCGAGGCCGAGCAGATCTACCTGAAGGCCGACCCGAACGTGGTCGCCGCCTCCACCAAGGCCGACACCTCCTCGTACTCGCCGCTGCAGAAGAAGGCGTACGAGATGATCTCGGGCGCCAAGAGCCTCACCCAGTTCATGGACCGCGACAGCCGCCCCGACTTCACCTCCACGGTGATGCAGCCGGCGCTGCAGAAGTTCATCCGCGACCCCAAGGGCGTCGACAGCCTGCTCTCGTCCATCGAGCGCCAGAAGAAGACGATCTTCGCGTCCTGACGACCGTCCTGACGACCGACCGTCCTCACGACTGGATGACCTCCTGACATGACGACCACCCCCACCGAGAGCCCGGAGGCGGCCACGCCGCCTCCGGGCTCCGGCCCTGCCGCGAAAACCGCACAGAACGGGAAGTCCGCGAAGGTGCCCCAGGGGCACCGGCGGCTCCTCACCCGCCGGGACAGGCTCACCCTGGGCCTCATGGCGGGTCTGCCGACGTTCCTGCACGTCGCCCTCGTCTGGGTGACGGCCCTCGCGTCGATCCTGCTGGCCTTCACCACCTGGGACGGCATCGGCTTCGACTCCATCAAGTGGGTCGGGCTGCACAACTTCCAGGAACTGTTCACCAACAACCCGCAGTTCTGGCCCGCCGTCGAACACAACGTCATCTGGTTCGTCGCGCTGATCCTGATCCCCACGCCGCTCGGCCTGTTCCTGGCCGTGCAGCTGGACAAGAACATCCGGTTCAGCCGCGTCTACCAGACGGCGTTCTTCCTGCCCGTCGTGATGTCCCTGGCGGTCATCGGCTTCGTCTGGCAGCTGATCTACAACCCCGACACGGGCCTGATCAACAGCCTCATCGGCGCCAACGAGCCGGGCCACTACATCGACTGGATCGGCGACCCGGACCTCAACCTCTGGGCCATCCTCATCGCCGCGTCCTGGCGCCACACCGGCTACATGATGATCCTCTACCTGGCCGGCCTGAAGGGCGTGGACCCGTCCCTGCGCGAGGCCTCCGCGCTGGACGGCGCCAACGAGTGGCAGACGTTCAAGAACGTCATCTTCCCCACCCTGCGCCCGACGAACACCGTCGTCCTGGTCGTCACGATCATCGAGGCCCTGCGCGCCTTCGACCTCGTCTTCGTCTTCAACAAGGGCGCCGAGGGCACCGAACTGCTCTCCATCCTCGTCACCAACAACATCATCGGAGAGTCCAGCCGCATCGGCTACGGATCGGCCATCGCCGTCGTCCTGCTGGTGATCTCCCTCGCCGTGATCATCCCGTACCTGATCGCGACCTTCCGGAAGGAGCGGCGCGCATGAGCACCACCGTCGACACCACCGCCGCGGCCGTCGCTCCCAAGGAGCGCACCCCCCTGCGCCCCGCCCGGATCGTCCTGCACGCCTTCCTCGTCTGCATGGCCCTGGCCTGGCTGGCACCCCTGCTGTGGGCGCTGTACGCGGCCCTGCGCCCCTACGGCGAGACCAGCGAGAAGGGCTACGTCTCCTGGCCCGACAAGCTCAGCTTCGACAACTTCACGAACGCGTTCACCCAGTCGGACATGACGCACTACTTCGTGAACACCCTGATCATCGCCGTCCCGGCGGTGCTGTTGACGCTGTTCCTGTCGTCGATGGTCGCCTTCTACGTCAGCCGCTTCGACTTCCGCGTCAACATCTTCCTGCTGCTGGTCTTCACGGCGGGCAACCTGCTTCCGCAGCAGGTCATCATCACCCCGCTGTACCGCCTGTACCTGCTCATCGACCTGCCCGGCATCACGATGAGCGGCAAGCTCTACGACTCCGCGCTCGGCCTGGTCCTCATCCACGTGGCCTTCCAGTCCGGGTTCTGCGCCTTCGTGCTGAGCAACTACATGCGCTCCCTGCCGCACGAGCTGACCGAGGCCGCCCTCGTCGACGGTGCCTCGGTGTGGCGCCTGTACTGGCAGATCGTGCTGCCGCTGTGCAAGCCCGCCATGGCCGCCCTCGCCACGTTGCTGTCCATCTGGATCTACAACGACTTCTTCTGGGCGCTGGTGCTGATCTCCACCGGCGAGAACATGCCGATCACCTCGGCGCTGAACAACCTCTCCGGCCAGTACTTCACCGACCCCAACCTGGTCGCCGCCGGTGCCCTGCTCACCGCGATCCCGACGCTGATCGTGTACTTCGCACTCCAGCGCCAGTTCGTCAGCGGCCTCACCCTGGGCGCCAACAAGGGCTGACCGGCCACTTCCGAGAGAGAACCCTTCGTGCACCACCCCTTCACCCACGTGGTCTCCGTGCCCGTGGACACCCGTACGGCACGCGTCCACGAGGAGGGCTGGCAGTCCTGGAGCCCCAGTGGCGCCTACGCCCTCGACGCGGCCCCGTACCGCCCGACCGACGGCAACCGGGCGACTGTCTGCTACCGCCCGGGGGCCACCGTCCCGGCCGGCACCTTCCAGGGGGAGGGCCTGCTGGCCCTCGACCCGGGCGACGGCACACCGGTCCGCCTCTGGGCCGCACCCGACCCCGTCCACCAGGTCCCCTCGATCCGGCTGACGGTCGCGGACCAGGTCGCCGAGGTGACCTCCGACGGCCCGGTGAAGGAGTGGACCGGCACGGACTTCCAGGCGGTGCTGGGCGAGTGGGCGGCGGGCCTCGGCCTCCCGGCCCCCCGCCCGGCCCCCACCGTCTGGTGCTCCTGGTACGAGTACTTCACCTCCGTCACCGAGGACGACATCCACGAGAACCTCCGTGCGATGGACACCCTCGACCTCCCCATCGACGTCGTACAGATCGACGACGGCCACCAGAAGGCCCTCGGCGACTGGCTCACCCTCTCCGGCCGCTTCCGCTCCCGGGCGGGCATCGCCGGCACCATCCGGGCCCGGGGCCGCCGCGCCGGCATCTGGACGGCGCCCTTCCTCGTCGACCCGTCGAGCACCCTGGCCGCCGAACACCCCGAGTGGCTGGTGCGCGACGAGGACGGCGGCCTCACCCACGCCGGCCACAACTGGGGCCACGACCTGTACGCCCTCGACAGCACGCACCCCGGGGCGGCGGTGTACCTCACCGAGGTCTTCACCACCCTGCGCGCCGAGGGCTACGACTACTTCAAGACCGACTTCCTCTACGCGGGCGCGCTGGACGGCGTACGGCACACCGGTGTGGACGCCCTGACGGCGTACCGGCAGGGCGTCGAACTGATCCGTGACGCGATCGGCGCCGACGCCTACCTCCTGGGCTGCGGCGCGCCGATCCTCCCGTCCCTGGGCCTCTTCGACGCCATGCGGGTCAGCCCGGACACCGCCCCGCACCGCCGCCCCGCGGCGGACGACTTCAGCCAGCCCGGCCAGGACCCGGCCGAGTTCACCGGCGCCGGCCGCCAGTGGCAGCACGGCCGCCTCTGGGTGAACGACCCCGACTGTCTGATGGCGCGCCCCGCCGTCGAGACACGCGAACGCTGGGCGGCGCACGTCGAGGCGACCGGGGGCCTGATGGCCTCCAGCGACCGCCTGCTCTCACTGGACACCTGGGGCGTGGACACCACACGCCGACTGCTGACGAAGGGCGCGGAGGCCACCGAATGAAGCGCGAACTGAAGGTCCCCGGCATCGCCTACGGCGGGGACTACAACCCCGAGCAGTGGCCCGAGGAGGTCTGGGCCGAGGACGTACGCCTCATGCGTGAGGCGGGCGTGAACATGGTCAGCGTCAACATCTTCGCGTGGGCGCTGATCGAGCCGCGCGAGGGCGAGTACGACTTCTCCCGCCTCGACAGGATCCTCGCCCTGCTCCACGAGAACGGCATCGCCGCCGACCTGGCGACGCCGACGGCCGCCCCGCCGGCCTGGTTCTTCGTCAAGCACCCGGAGGCCCTGCCGGTCGACAAGGACGGCCGCACCCTCTCCTACGGCAGCCGGCAGACCTTCTGCCCCTCCAGCCCCGCCTACCGCGAGGCCGCCCTGCGGATCGCCCGCGTGCTCGGCGAGCGGTACGCCGACCACCCGGCCGTCGTCATGTGGCACATCCACAACGAGTACGGCTGCCACAACGGCGAGTGCCACTGCGACACCAGCGCCGCGGCCTTCCGGGTCTGGCTGCGCGAGAAGTACGAGGACGACCTGGCGGCGCTCAACCACGCCTGGGGCACGACGTTCTGGAGCCAGTGGTACTACGACTGGGACGAGATCATCCCGCCCCGCCCGACCGGCGCGGTCCCGAACCCGACCCACCAGCTGGACTGGCGCCGCTTCTGCAGCGACGCCCTGCTGTCGCTGTACAAGGCCGAGCGCGAGGTGCTGCTGGAGGCGGCCCCCGCCACCCCGGCCACCACCAACTTCATGGTGATGTTCAACTTCGACAAGCTCGACTACTGGCGCTGGGCACCCGAGCTGGACATCGTCTCCAACGACCACTACCTCCAGTCGACGGACCCCGAGTCCGAGATCGACATCGCGCTCAGCGGCGACCTCGTGCGCTCGCTGGGCGGCGGGAGCCCGTGGCTGCTGATGGAACACTCCACCGGCGCGGTCAACTGGCAGCCCGTCAACCGGGCCAAGACGGCCGGAGAGCTGCGCCGCAACGCCCTGTCCCACGTGGCCCGGGGCGCCGACGGCATCGCCTACTTCCAGTGGCGGGCCGCCAAGGCGGGCGCCGAGCAGTGGCACTCGGCGATGCTCCCGCACGCGGGCACGGACAGCCAGATCTGGCGGGACGTGGTCCGACTGGGCGCGGATCTGCGGGCGTTGGCGGAGGTGCGGGGCAGCGAAGGCGTCGCCGAGGTCGCCGTCGTCTGGGACTGGAGCGCCTGGTGGGCGGTGGAACTACCGTCCCAGCCGAGCGGCGAACTCCGCTTCCAGGACCTGGTCCGTGCCTGGTACGAGCCGTTGTGGCGGGCCGGTGTGGCGGTGGACTTCGTCCGCCCCGACGCGGACCTCTCCTCGTACAAGCTGGTGCTGGCCCCGAGCCTGTACCTGGTGGACGACGCGGGCGCGGCGAACCTCACCGGCTTCGCGGAGGCCGGCGGCACGCTGGCCGTCGGCTTCCACAGCGGCGCGGTGGACGAGAACTGCCATGTCCGGCTGGGCGGTTACCCGGGCGCGTTCCGCGAGGCGCTCGGCGTGCGCACGGACGAGCTGTTCCCGCTGCTCCCGGGGGAGTCGGTGGGCCTGAGCGACGGCGGTACGGCCGGACTGTGGTCGGAGCGGGTCGCCCTGGCCGGCGCGGAGGCGGTGACGTCGTACACCTCCGGTCCCCTGACCGGGGTCCCGGCCGTCACCCGTCACACCCACGGCACGGGCACCGCCTGGTACGTCGCCACCCGACCGGACCCGACGGCCCTCGCCTCCCTGCTGGCCCGTATCGCCGAGGACGCGGGCGTGGCGTCGGTGCGCCCGACCCCCGAGGGCGTCGAGGCGGCCCTGCGCCGGGGCGCGGACGCGGACTACCTCTTCCTGATCAACCACGGCGGCACCGACGTCGAGGTCACGGTCTCCGCGGACGCGTCCGAGCTGCTGACGGGCAAGGGGATCGCCACGACGGACGGTTCGACGACCGTGTCGGTACCGGCCGGCGACGTGGCGGTCGTCCGCGAACCCCGCTGACGACACCGATCACGAAGGCGACGGGCCGCGACTCCTCCGGGGGCCGCGGCCCGTCCCCGTGGTCCGGGGTCAGGCTTCCCAGTCGTGCAGGGACAGTCGCGGCCCGCCGGTGAGATACCCGCGCAGCGCGGCGATGTCGCCCTCGACGAAGTCGTCGGGGAGCGCGCCGGTGTCGGTCCAGCGGACCTGGGCGTGCTTGTGGGGTTCCCGGTTCTCCAGCTCGCCGCTCCACTCGTGGGTGGCGAAGACGACGGTGAGGAAGCCGTCCGGCGCCTCGACGCCCCGGGCCGCGTGGACCAGGTGCACGACCTCCAGCGCCTCGGGCTTCACGGTCAGCCCGGTCTCCTCGTACAGTTCGCGCACGGCGGTCCGGGTGATCGGCTCCCCGGGCTCGCTCTTGCCGATCGGCAGATGCCATCTCCCCCGCGCGAACGCGGCGTTCTCGCCCCGCCGGAGGAGCACGACCCGCCCCGCGTCCCGGTCGTGCACGATGACGGCGGCGACCAGCAACGTCATGAGACCCGTCCCTTCGTAGGCCGCCCAGCATGCCCCAGGGAGCTCTGACCACCCACGCCCGGGGCGCGGCGCTTCCCCTATGTGCGCCGCGCCCCGGGCCCCCGCTCCCCCGTTCCCCCGTTCCCCCCAGGGGGCTCCCCGGCCCCCGGCTCCGTGGTCCGTCGCTGCCCTACGCCGGCGCCGGCGCCAGCGGCGGGAGGGCGCCCGTCTTCGCCGCCTGCCCGTACCAGTGCGCGCTCGACTTCGGTGTGCGGGTCAGGGTCGCGTAGTCGACGTACACCGCGCCGAAGCGCTTGCCGTAGCCGTACGCCCACTCGAAGTTGTCCATCAGGGACCACAGGTAGTACCCGCGCACGTCCGCCCCCTCGGCGATCGCGCGCCGGACCGCCCGCAGGTGGCCGTGCAGGTAGGCGATGCGCTCGGGGTCGTGGACACGGCCGTCCGCGTCCATCTTGTCGTCGTACGCGGCGCCGTTCTCCGTCACGTACATCGGCAGGCCCGGAGCCTCCCGCGCGTACCGCATGATCAGCTCGTGCAGGCCCGTCGGGTCGATGGTCCAGCCCATCTCCGTACGCTCGCCCGGGGTCTGGTGGAACAGGACGTCGTCCGCGGCCGGCCACGGCGAGTGCTCGCTCGCCCCGTGGCCGTCCGCGCGGGGGCCCTCCAGGCCGGCGTCCGCCGCGCCGACCAGCGCCGGCGTGTAGTAGTTCAGCCCCAGAGCGTCCAGCGGCTGATGGGCCGTCGCCACGTCACCGTCCCGCACGAACGACCAGTCCGTCAGCGACGAGGTCGCGGCGAACAGGGTCTCCGGGTAGGCCCCGTGCAGCATCGGTCCGTGGAAGACGCCGTTCGCGAGGTCGTCGATCTTCCGGGCCGCGGCCCGGTCCTCCGGGGAGCTGGTGATCGGCCGCACCACCGAGGAGTTGAGGCTCACCGCGATCGAGTTGCGGGCGGGCATCGCCGACCGCAGCGCCGAGACGCCGAGGCCGTGCGCCACGTTCAGATGGTGGGCCGCGCGCAGGGACGCCACCGGGTCCGTACGGCCCGGCGCGTGCACCCCGGAGCCGTAGCCCAGGAACGCGGTGCACCACGGCTCGTTGAGGGTGATCCACTGCTCGACGCGGTCGCCGAGCGCCTCGCCCATGATCCGCGCGTACTCGGCGAACCGGTGCACGATGTCCCGCTCGGGCCAGCCGCCGGCGTCCTCCAGCTCCTGCGGGAGGTCCCAGTGGTAGAGGGTGACGGCGGGCTTGATGCCCTTGGCCAGCAGCTCGTCGACCAGCCGTCGGTAGAAGTCGAGCCCCTTCTGGACGGCCGGGCCCCGCCCCGTCGGCTGCACCCGCGACCAGGAGACGGAGAAGCGGTACGCGTTGAGGCCCAGGTCCGCCATCATCGCCACGTCGTCGCGGTAGCGGTGGTAGTGGTCGACAGCGATGTCACCGTTCTCGCCGCCGGCGGTCTTGCCCGGCGTGTGACTGAAGGTGTCCCAGATGGAGGGCGTACGGCCGTCCTCCCGCACCGCCCCCTCGATCTGGTACGCGGAGGTGGCCGCGCCCCAGAGGAAGGCGGGAGGAAAGGTCACCGGGGTGGCCGGATTCACGGGTTCAGGCATGGAAGCGCTCCCATTGGTGGTCGTGTCGACCGACGGAGGTGGGTGGGGGGCGTGGTGCACGCGCGAAGGCGAAGGCGAAGGAAGGGGGTCGAGGCGGCGGTGACCCGACCCCCGGTGAGAAGACGTACGGCGGCGAACCGGGGCCTCAGCCCTTCACCGCGCCCTGCATGATGCCCCCCACGATCTGCTTGCCGAAGATCGCGAAGACCAGCAGCAGCGGTAGCGTGCTGAGCAGCGCGCCCGCCATGATCAGGGCCTGGTCGGGGGTGTAGCCGCGGCCCAGGCCGGCCACCGCGACCTGCACGGTCGGGTTGCCCAGCTGGGTCAGAACGAGGAACGGCCACAGGAAGTCGTTCCAGGTCTGCACGAACATCAGCATGCCCAGGACGGCCATCGCGGGCCGCGCGGCCGGGAACACCACGTGCCAGATCACCCGCCAGCTGCTCGCGCCGTCGACGCGGGCCGCCTCGATGATCTCGTCCGGCAGGGCCTGGAGCAGGTACTGCCGCATGAAGAACACACCGAACGCGCTGACCAGCGAGGGCAGGATCACCGCCTGGAGCTGGTCGGTCCAGTCGAGTTTGGCGACCATCATGTAGAGCGGGATCACCTGGAGCTGCGGCGGCACCATCATGGTGCCGATCACGATCAGCATCATGGCGCCCCGGCCCTTGAAGCGCAGCTTGGCGAAGGCGAACCCGGCGATCGTCGACAGGAAGACGATGGTCAGCGACGAAATGCCGGCCACGAGCGTCGTGTTGAGGAACGCCTCGCCCAGATTGGCGTCGCTCCAGGCCACTTCGAGCTTGTCGAAGAGGTTCGCGCCGAACCAGAACGGCGGCGGGGTGTCCGCCAGCCGCGCGTTGTCGCGGGAGGCGGCGACCGCCGTCCAGAACAGCGGGAACAGCGAGATCAGGGTGAACGCGATGAGAATGATGTAGGCGACGGGCCCGGCGTGGTGCTGTCCGCCCGCGCGTGCCGCCTTCGGACGGCGCACGCGCCGCCCGTTCTTCGGCGGCTCGGGGACCGCGTCGGCCGGGGGTTTGGTGATTGTCGTCGTCACGGCCGGTCTCCTAACTACTGGCGCGCAGCCGGCGCGAGATGACGTAGTTGATGATTCCGACCACGATGAGGATCAGGAACATGGTCCAGGCGATCGCCGAGGCGCGGCCCAGGTGCTGGTTCACCCAGCCCTGCTCGTACAGGTAGAGGCCGAGCGTCTGGAACTGGTGCTGCGAGCCGCCGGACGCGCCCTTGTTGGCGTCGAACAGCAGGGGCTCGGCGAACAGTTGCGAGGCGCCGATCGTCGAGACGACCACGGTGAACAGGATCGTCGGGCGCAGCGACGGCAGCGTCACATGGATGAACTGCTTCCAGCGGCTCGCACCGTCGAGGGCTGCCGACTCGTACAGGTCCTGCGGGATCGCCTGCATCGCGGCGAGGTAGATCAGCGCGTTGTAGCCGGTCCAGCGCCAGATGACGATGGTCGACACGGCGATCTTCGAGTACCAGGTGCCGTTCTGCCAGTCGATGTGGTCGAAACCGAGCAGCTCCAGGAACCAGTTGATCATCCCGTAGTCGCGGCCGAACAGCAGCACGAACACCAGGGTGGCCGCGGCGATCGAGGTGGCGTACGGGGCGAGCATCACGACCCGGTAGAAGGTCGAGCCGCGGAGCTTGTAGTTGAGGAGGTGGGCGATGCCCAACGCCATCATCAACTGCGGGGCGGTCGAGATGATCCCGATGATCAGCGTGTTCTTCGCCGCGTTCCAGAAGAACTCGTCGTCGAAGATCCGGGTGAAGTTGCGCAGTCCCACCCAGCTCATGTCGGTGGGGGCGGTCAGCTCCACGGTGTGCAGCGAAGCCCAGCCGGTGTAGAGCAGCGGGAACAGGCCGAACGCGACGAACAGCAGGAAGAAGGGGGAGACGAAGGCGTACGGGCTCCAGCGCATGTCCCGCTGCCAGCGGCGGGACAGCCGGGCCCGGCGACGCTCCTCGGTCGCGGACTCCGCGGGCGGGCGGGCCGGGGCCGCGCCCCCCTTCACGGGGGGCGCGGCGGTGTCGGGCCTTGTGGGCATACCGGTCACTTGTCCAGTGCGTTGTCGATGGTCTTGACGGCGTTCTTCCAGGCATCCGAGGCCGACTTGCCCTGGGTCACCAGGATCACGCCGTTGTCGGTCAGGCCCTGCTGGATGATCTGGTCCTTCGGGCCGATCGTCTGGACCGGGATGTTCTTGGCGGCCTCGGCGAAGATCGTGCCGATCGGCGCGTCACCGGTCATGTCGTTCTTCGCGTCCTTCACCGCGGCCGAGTCGTAGGCGGCCGGGGTGCTGGGGAAGCTGCCCTGTACGGCGAAGAGCTTCGCCTGCTGCTCCGGCGCGGTCAACCAGGCGGCCAGCTTCGCGGCCTCCTCGGCGTTCTTGCCGTTCTTGGGCACCGAGAGGAAGGAGCCGCCCCAGTTGCCGGACTTCGGCGCCTGGGCGATGTCCCACTTGCCGGCCGCCTCGGGCTTCGACTTGCCCTTGATGTAGCCGAGCATCCACGGCGGGCAGGACATCGCGGCGAACTTGCTGTTGGCGATCGTGGTGTCCCACGCCGGCTGGAACTGCGTCTGGTTCCCGACCAGCCCGGCCTTGGCGGCCTTGGCCGTGAGGTCGAACGCCGACTTCACTGCCGGGTTCGTCTTGTAGATGACCTTGCCCGAGGCGTCGTAGAAGCGGTCCTTCTCACTGCTCAGGATCGCCTGCAGCAGACCGCCGGGGGAGTCCAGGAAGGTGGTGCCCTTGGGCGCCTTCTTCTTGTACTGGTTGCCGGCGTCGACGAACTTGTCCCAGCTGCCGGTCCACAGCTTGCCGACCTCCTCGCGGTCGGAGGGCAGACCGGCGGCCTCGAAGAGGTCCTTGCGGTAGCAGATGGCCATCGGACCGACGTCGGTGCCCAGCGCGACGGTCTGGCCGCCGGAGGTCGAGCCCTGGCTCCACTTCCAGGGCAGGTAGTCGCTCTCCTTGCCGTACTTCGACAGGTCGAGCAGCTTGTCGGACTGGGTTCCGACGATCTCGGCGATGTTGCCGACCTCGACCATCTGGATGTCCTGGAGGCCGCTGCCGGTGGTCAGGTGGTTGAGGAGCGCGGGGTAGTAGTTCTCGTTCCGCTCCACGACGGTCTGCTGGATGTCGACGTCCGGGTGGAGTTTCTCGTACTCCTTGTACAGACCGGACTCCTCGAAGCCCGCGGTGCCGAAGAGGCCCAGCGTGATCTTGGTCTTGCCACCGCCGCCGCCGTCCGACGAGCCGCCTTCCTCGTCCTTGCCGTCGTCGGCACAGCCGGCCAGCAGCCCTGCGCCCAGCGCGGCGACGGCCGCGATGACCACCGTCTTGCGCGTCCTGCGGGCGATTCGGCTGCCCCCGCCCGACTGGAGCCGGGAGTGCGGGAGGGTACGTGCTCGCATTGCGTCCTCCTGATGCCCTGACGTGCCGACCCCCCGGCCAACTGCGTTGTTGGGCCCTGTTGTTCATGCTGCGGCTCGGGCGGGGAACGTGCGGGATGTGTAAGTGCCAGGTACTGTGGGAGCGCTCCCACGAGTGATGTGTTGAAGAGTCGTCGGTTCGTGCGGGGGTGTCAAGGGAGCGAGCGCGGAGAGATGTCTTCGGTTATCGGGCTGTTAACTAACCCGGTGCCGGCGGTCGGTCATGTCCGAAATCGGTCGGGTCGGCCCGCGAGAGGCTTCGTGGATCGGCGGGAAAGGTCCGGGCGCGGGGTGTTCGGCCTGGTACGGACGCGGGGCCGGCGGCGACGGACCGCCCCCGGGCTCCCGCGCCGGTTCCGTACCGGACCGCCGGGTTCCGGGGTGGCGGCACTGTTGGACTCGTGTAACCGGCCGTCGACGGCTCGCCGGTGTCCGGCCGGCCGGACGGTCGGCGGGGGAGCGGGGGGCGAGCCGGGGCGGCGGCCGGGCCGGTGTCGGCGGCGGTGCCGTGACCCGGCCGGGTACGTCCTGTACGTGGTACGAGGATCAGGACTGTTAGATTCCACGCCAGCGCGGTAGTGACGGGAGACGACCATGGTGACAGGCCACGGGGCACGGGGCCGGAGCGGTGGGCGGCCGACGTTGGAGGAGGTCGCCGCACGGGCCGGAGTGGGCCGGGGGACGGTGTCCCGGGTGATCAACGGCTCGCCCCGGGTGAGCGACGCGACCCGCGCGGCGGTCGAGGCGGCCGTCGCGGAGCTGGGTTACGTCCCGAACACGGCGGCCCGCGCGCTCGCGGCGAACCGTACCGACGCGATCGCGATGGTCGTGCCCGAACCGGAGACCCGCTTCTTCTCGGAGCCGTACTTCTCCGACATCCTCAAGGGTGTCGGAGCGCAACTGTCCGACACCGAGATGCAGCTCCTGCTGATCTTCGCGGGCAACGACCGGGAGCGCCGGCGCCTCGCCCAGTACCTGGCCGCGCACCGCGTCGACGGTGTCCTCCTGGTCTCCGTCCACGCGGACGACCCGCTCCCCGATCTGCTGTCGCAACTGGAAATCCCGGCCGTCATCAGCGGCCCCCGCTCCGAGCACGAGACGCTCCCCTCGGTCGACTCCGACAACTACGGCGGCGGCCGCTCGGCGGTCGAGCACCTCATCGCACGGGGGCGCGCCCGGATCGCCACGATCACCGGCCGGCTGGACGTCTACGGCGCCCAGCGGCGCATCGAGGGCTACCGCGACGCCCTGGAGGACGCGGGCCGCGAGGTGGACGAGCGCCTGATCGCCCCCGGTGACTTCACGGAGGAGGGCGGCCGCCGAGCGATGCGCGAACTCCTGGCCCGCTGCCCCGACCTCGACGCGGTCTTCGCCGAGTCGGACGTCATGGCCGCCGGCGCCCGCCAGGTGCTCCGCGAGGAGGGCCGCCGCATACCCGACGACGTGGCGCTGGTCGGCTACGACGACTCGGCGATCGCCCGCCACATGGACCCGCCGCTCACCAGCGTCCGCCAGCCGATAGAGGAGATGGGCCGCGCGATGATCGACCTCCTCCTGGACGAGATCGCGGACCGCCGCCCGGCGGTGTCGAGGGGCTTGGAACGACGCCAGGTGGTGCTGCCGACGGAGCTGGTGGGGCGGGATTCTTCCTGAGTGCGACCCAGATCGACCTGGATGACGAAGCGCTTGCCGAAGCAATGCGACTTGGGGGATCCACCATGAAGAAGGACACGGTGAACACGGCCCTGCGGGACCGTGTCGCGCGCGTCAGGAGGCTGGTGGCGGCGGAGAGACTTGCCGCGCGTGGTGAGCGTGGTGAGTTCGACGCGGCCGCGGCGGCGCACAGCGAAGCCAAGCGGGTGCGCCGGGCCGCCTTCGAGTGATCACGCTTACCCAGTGTGGACAGCACCGGGCCGCGGGCGCCGTCGGCCTGCTGTCCAGCGAGCCGCCGGGCGTCAGCCCGCGGAGCCGCTGTCCTCGACAGGTGCCGCGGCGCGTTCGGTGACGAACGAGCCCTTGCCGCGCACAGTGACGATCAGGCCGCGCTGACTCAGGAGCTGGAGTGCGGACCGTGCGGTCGGGCGGGAGACGCTGAACTCGTCGCAGAGGGCTGCCTCGGAGGGGACCCTGCGGCGGGGCGGATACGTGCCGTCCGCGATGCGCGCGCTGAGTATGGCGGCGATCTGTTCGTACAGCGGCTCAGGTCCTTCGAGGTCGACAGTCATATGTCGACCCTATTTGACCTGCGACGATGCCTAACGATATGTGGAGTCACATGACATCACCTGACAACACCTTACAAGTGACGTAATCTCTCGACATGCAAAGACCCCGGCGAGGTTGTGCGACCTCCCGGGGCATGGCCACCAGCTTCGAAGGAGCTGACGACAGTGCGCATTATCCACGCGTTCCTGCGGTGGGCGCTGGGCGTCTTCGCCCCCGGCACGGGCAGGCGCCGCCTGACCGGCCACCGCCCCGCCCCTCAGCACCGCGGAAGTCCCCGGAACCGGCCCCGAACGCTGCCGCAGGCGCTCCCGGCCCCGCGGTCCCCCTACGGCCTTCACGGACCGCTCGACGGCACCGCCACCGTCATGGTCCGGCCGTACGTCGTCGAGTCCGAGCGGGAGGAGGCTCGACGGTCCCGGCGCAGGCTCGCCCTGGTGCTCGCGGCGGACTTTGGTATCGACCTCGACGAGCATGTGATCGGCGCGGCGGCGGAGGCGGTGGCCTGATGGGCGGCTGCGAACCTCCCCGCCGCCCCGACCCTTCGGGCGTGAGCCTCGGTGACACCGTCCGGGACGCGGGGAGTGGGCGGATCGGCAGGGTGATGGGCTTCGTCGGGCCGTACGTCCAACTGCGGCCGGTCGGCGGCGGCCGGGAGTGGGACGCCCGGCGGGAAGGACTCGGGCCGGTGACCCGGTCCGAGGCGCTGAGCGACAGTGTCGCCCGGAGCAACGCGCGGTCGAGAGGGGAGCGGTTGTAGCGGCGGCCTCGCGCGCCCGGCCGTGCGTGCGGCAGCCTGGCCGCCATGGAGCAGCTGGATCGTGGGGAAAGTGCCGGCGGTCACCCGCTGGTGGACGTCGACCGGATCGAAGAGCCCCTGGCGCCGTACCTGGCCCGGATCGGCGACGTCTTCCGGGTGTTCGGGAAGCAGGACTCGGGGTGCAGGGCCTACGGCGTGCGGCTGCCGGGCCGCGGGGAGCGGTGGTTCGTGAAGGCGGCGGTCGCCGCCGTGGGCCGGCGGTCGCTGGAGCGGGCCTGGGACTTCCACCGGGCCGTACGGCACCCGGTGATCGTCCCGCAGGGGCACCGGATCACGCTGCGGGACGGGCCGGCCGTGGTCATGCCGTGGCTGGACGGCGAGGTGCTGTACGACCCCGCCGAGCGCGGCAGAGGGGACCGTACGAGCCCAGGCAGCCCGATGACGCGCTTCCGCTCCCTGCCCGTCGACCGGATCGAGGCGGCCTTCGCCCGTGTCCTCGACGCCCATCTGGCCGTGGAGGAGGCCGGGTACGTCGCCGTGGACCTCTACGACGGGGCCCTGCTGTACGACTTCGCGGCGGGCGGGATGCGGCTGATCGACCTCGACGAGTACCGGCCGGGCCCCTTCGTGCTGGACGCGGACCGCCTGCCGGGGTCGACCCGCTTCATGGCGCCGGAGGAGTTCGAGCGCGGAGCGACGATCGACATCCGCACCACCGTCCACGCGCTGGGCCGCACGGCCCGTCTGCTGCTGGACGCGGGCGACGAGGAGCGCGCCTGGCGGGGCACGGCGGCCCGCCTGGCCGTCCTGAAGCGGGCCACGCACCCCGACCCCGGTGAACGCTTCGCGGGGGTACGGGAGTTCGCGGACGCCTGGCGCGGCTGAGACACACGAACGAGCCCCGAACCGGTTTCCCGGATCGGGGCTCGTTCCTTCAGGGTGAGTGACGGGACTCGAACCCGCGGCATCCTGGACCACAACCAGGTGCTCTACCAGCTGAGCTACACCCACCATGACCGGCGGTTCATCCGAAGGTTTCACCGACCGGCCGAGAAAAAGTGTACAGGGTCCGAAGGGGTGCCCGCGCACACGTTTCGGTGGGGGCGTTCGGGGGCCCGGAGGGGCCCCGGTGGACGGGGTTACGTCGCGGGCAGGACGTGCTTCGCGGCGATCGTGCGGGCCGTGTCCGAGTCGGGGCCGGGCTGCGGGACGAAGATCGCCTCGCGGTAGTAGCGCAGCTCGGCGATGGACTCGCGGATGTCGGCGAGTGCCCGGTGGTTGCCGTTCTTCTCGGGGCTGTTGAAGTACGCCCGCGGATACCAGCGGCGGGCCAGCTCCTTGACGGAGGAGACGTCCACGATGCGGTAGTGGAGGTGCCCCTCCAGCGTCGGCATGTCCCGGAGCAGGAAGCCGCGGTCCGTGCCCACCGTGTTGCCGCACAGCGGGGCCTTGCGCGGTTCCTTCACGTGCTCGCGCACGTAGGCCAGGACCTGCGCCTCGGCGTCGGCGAGTGTCGTGCCGCCGGCCAGGGCGTCGAGCAGGCCGGACGCGGTGTGCATCTGGCGCACCACCTCCGGCATCGTCTCCAGCGCCGCGTCCGGCGGGCGGATGACGATGTCGACGCCGTCGCCGAGCACGTTCAGCTCGGAGTCGGTGACGAGGGCGGCCACCTCGATGAGCGCGTCGTCGGACAGCGAGAGGCCGGTCATCTCGCAGTCGATCCACACCATGCGATCGTTCATGTGTCTCACCTTACGGCCCGTGACAGCCGTACGGCCCGGTCCTGCACCAGGGTGATCACCGGGTGATCAGGTGCGGGACCGGGCCGTACGAGCCCGATCGGTGCTACGGCGCGCTGCGCTGGCCCGGCAGGCGGCCGGTCGCGTACAGCTCCGGCTTGGCGCCCTCCGCGGAGAGGGACGCCGACGACGCCAGGGCGCTCGCCGCGGCCGTGCGGCGGGCCTGGAGCGGCACCGGGGCGTGCTCCGGCGACATCGCCGGCCCCGGGACGCCGTGCGGCCCGTCATGGTGGTCGTTGTGCTTCTCGCCCTGGGGGCGACGGGCACGGTAGGCCGCCCGGTACGCCGCCGGGGACGACCCCAGCTGCCGCCGGAAGTGCCCGCGCAGCGCCACCGGCGAACGGAAGCCGCACCGTCCGGCGACCTCGTCCACCGAGTAGTCGGACGTCTCCAGCAGACGCTGTGCCTGCAGCACGCGCTGAGTGATCAGCCACTGCAGGGGAGCGCTCCCGGTGAGCGAACGGAACCGGCGGTCGAACGTCCGTCGGCTCATGTACGCGCGTGCCGCCAGCGTCTCCACGTCGAACTGCTCGTGGAGGTGCTCCAGCGCCCAGGCGACGACCTCGGCCAGCGGGTCGGCGCCGATCTCCTCGGGTAAAGATCGATCGAGGTAGCGCTCCTGGCCGCCCGATCGGCGAGGTGGCACGACGAGACGCCGGGCCAGGGCCCCTGCCGCCTCGTTGCCGTGATCCGTCCGCACGATGTGCAGACAGAGATCGATTCCGGCCGCGGTCCCGGCCGACGTCAGTACGTCACCGTCGTCCACGAAGAGTTCTCGTGGGTCGACGTGGACGGACGGATAGCGCTTGGCCAGCGTCGGCGCGTACATCCAGTGCGTCGTCGCCGGTCTGCCGTCCAGCAGTCCGGCGGCGGCCAGCACGAACGCGCCGGTGCACAGCCCGACGATGCGGGCACCCTCCTCGTGCGCTCGGCGCAGTGCGTCGAGCGCTTCCTCCGGCGGCGGTGAGGTGATCGAACGCCATGCGGGCACGACCACCGTGCCCGCACGCGAGATCGCCTCGAGGCCGTTCGGTGCGGTGAGTTCCAGGCCCCCCGTGGTCCGCAGCGGGCCGTCCTCACCCGCGCACACCAGCAAGCGGTAGCGCGGTACGCCGGCGTCCTGGCGGTCGATCCCGAACACCGACAGTGGTATGGAACTCTCGAAGATGGGGCCGCCGCTGAACAGCAGCACCGCGACGATCTCCTTGCGGCGACGCCCGGACAGCTTCCGGGCCGCGGCTTCCGGCGCGGCGGTGGAGTCCTGGCTCATACTGCTAAGCCCCCCTCGGTGGTCGCGGCTCCTCGGTTGTGTCGCTCCTGCACGTTTCCCCTTGGTCCTGCACGAGTCCCCCGCCGTAAGACAGTCATGATCGAATCTACTGTGTCCCGTGGTGCCGGCGTGACCAGATCGCCAACCGGCACATTGTCGACATGGCAACTTGGCGTAAAGCATTCGATCACGAAGCGTTGCACTCGTGGGGCGTGCAGGGAAGTACGCCTCGTCCCCGTGGCCGGTCCACGTAGGGTGCGCGCGGCCCCTGGACCCCTTTCGGTGCAGGTCGAACGGGGGGTGGGGGGGTGTTCGACCAAGGAACACCCAGGTAACCGAAGTTGGCTGAAAAGATACGGGGGTGTGCGCGGAAACCGGTCAGTCGACCGGCGCACTCGGGCCGGGGTTCCGTCCGCCTCTGTGCGCCCCGGCAGCGGGGCGTCCGTGGCGGCCGCGCTGGGGGGTGCGATCTTCGGCCACCGGATCGGCGGGGGCCGCCGGAGGGTGTGCGGCGCTCTCCTGGGCCGCGCGGGCCGCGCCGCGTTCGGACTGGCGCAGCAGGACGCGGCAGACACCGGTGACCGCGGCCAGGCCCAGGGCCGCGCCCGTGGCGCCGGCGAGGGAGGTGCCGTACCAGACGAGGACGACCGGCACGAGGACGCAGCTGAAGGCCGCCCAGCGGACCACGTCCGTGGCGGTGTCGACGGAGTGGGGTGCTGGTGACGCCGTGGGCGAGGGCGGGGACTGGGGGGCGCGTCCGGGGGAGTGCGGCCGGGGCGGGGGGACCTCGTCGGTCCCGGGGGCGGACCGAGGCGCGGTGCGGTGCGCGGACATGCGGGCTCCCTCCTGGCTCCCACGGGATCGGCTTACCGGGGTTCAACGCGTGTTCGAGCCGTCGGTCACTGGTACCGCGTGATCGGGTTGCCGCGGGCGCCGGGGCCCACGCGCCGGCGGCGGTGCCGGATCGGGGCGGGCCGGATGAACCGGCTGTACGTGGCAGCAACCATTGCGTTGAGGGGCGGTGCTCGTGCATGCTCCCTGGAACCCCGCGCAGCCCGTGCGGAATCTGGGCGAAGGAGGCGTGCGGTCGTACCCTTGGGGGTATGGGCCGGGGAAGACGTTTCCCGGACACCGCTCCGCCGCACACTGACGTCCCCTACACGTCGTCCCACACGAGGATCCAAACGCCGAGACACCCATGGCCGGTCAAGAATTCTTCGAATCCGCGGACCGCGAGCGGCGGCCCGTCGCCGATCAGACGGCGGCCGAGCCCCTTGCGGCGGAAGAGGCACGTCCCTCCTGTGATCCAGCGTTCAAGCACGGTGTCGTCGTCGGCTTCGACGGTTCGACGTCCAGTGAGCGCGCTCTCGCGTACGCCATCGGCATGGCCCGCCGCTCCGGCTCGGGCCTGATCATCGTGCATGTCGCCAACCGGCTGCCCACGACCGTGTGGGCCGGCTGCGAGCCGCCCGTGTTCGTCGATGTCCCCGACCACCGGACCGAGGTCCTCGGCCTGGAACTGGCCTGCGCCGACTATCTCGCCGAAGTGCCCTGGATCCTCGTCGAGCGGGGCGGCGACATCTGCCACGAACTCGAAGAGGTGGGGCGGGAGTACGAGGCCGACGCGATCGTCGTCGGGTCGACGCACGGGATCGTCGGACGGATCTTCGGATCCGTCGCGGGCCGGCTCGCCAAGCGGGCGCAGCGGCCGGTCATCGTCATTCCCTGAGTTCCCTGAGTTCCCTGGATTTCCCGAGGGCCCCGAGTTCCCCGAGTTCCCCGAGTTCTCCGACCGGTTCGGAAACGCGGAAGTCTACTGGCGCGTAGGGGTGTTTGTGTCTTTGTGAAGGGCATAACCCGCGTGATGCCTGACGGAGTGGTGTGACGGCCACGGGTAGTTGGCAGCGTGCGCCGGGGAGTTGGGCGACCCCGGTGTCATCGAACGGACCCCCTTGTGATGGGTGCCATCACGCGGGGGTCCGTCTTCGTCGTGCGGCCGGTGCGATCCGCCCGGCCCGTAGGGGAGTTGCTTACTCCACGGTCACCGACTTCGCCAGGTTGCGCGGCTTGTCGATGTCCCGGCCCAGGGCCAACGCCGTGTGATAGGCGAGGAGTTGCAGCGGGATGCCCATGAGGATCGGGTCCAGCTCGTCCTCGTTCTTGGGGACGACGATCGTCTGGTCGGCCTTCTCCTGCTCCTGGTGGGCGACGGCGAGGATCTTGCCGCTGCGGGCCTTGATCTCCTCCAGCGCGGCCCGGTTCTTCTCCAGCAGGTCGTCGTTCGGGACGATCGCGACCGTGGGGAGGGCGGGCTCGATGAGGGCCAGGGGGCCGTGCTTCAGCTCCGAGGCGGGGTAGGCCTCGGCGTGGATGTACGAGACCTCCTTGAGCTTCAGGGAGGCCTCACGGGCCACCGGGTAGCCCCGGACGCGGCCGATGAAGAGCATCGAGCGGGCCTCGGCGTAACCCTCGGCCAGCTTCTTGATCTCCTCCTCCTGCTCCAGCATCTCGGAGATCTGGGCCGGGAGCTTGCGCAGGCCCGCGATGATCCGCTTGCCGTCGCGGACGGAGAGGTCGCGGGTGCGGCCCAGGTGCAGCGCCAGCAGCGCGAAGGCGACCGTGGTGTTGGTGAAGCACTTGGTGGAGACCACGCAGACCTCCGGGCCCGCGTGCACGTAGATGCCGCCGTCCGCCTCACGGGCGATCGCCGAGCCCACCACGTTCACCACACCCAGCACCCGGGCGCCCTTGCGCTTCAGCTCCTGGACGGCCGCCAGCACGTCGTAGGTCTCGCCGGACTGGGAGACGGCGATGTAGAGGGTGTCGGGGTCGACGACCGCGTTGCGGTAGCGGAACTCCGACGCCGGCTCGGCGTCCGCGGGGATGCGCGCCAGTTCCTCGATCATCTGGGCGCCGATCATGCCCGCGTGGTACGAGGTGCCGCAGCCGAGGATCTTCACGCGGCGGATCTGGCGCGCCTCACGGGCGTCCAGGTTGAGTCCGCCGAGGTGCACGGTGGAGAAGCGGTCGTCGATCCGGCCGCGCAGCACCCGGTCCACGGCCTCGGCCTGCTCGTGGATCTCCTTGTGCATGTACGTGTCGTGGCCGCCCATGTCGTACGAGGCGGCCTCCCACTCCACGGTGGTGGGCTCGGCCGTGGTGCGGGTGCCCTCCGTGGTGTAGGTGCGGAAGTCGTCGGCCTTGAGCGTGGCCATCTCGCCGTCGTCGAGGGTGACGATCTGGCGGGTGTGGGCGACCAGAGCGGCTATGTCCGAGGCGACGAACATCTCCTTCTCGCCGATGCCGAGGACGACCGGGGAGCCGTTGCGGGCCACGACGATGCGGTCGTTGAAGTCGGCGTGCATGACGGCGATGCCGTACGTGCCCTCGACGATGCGCACCGCCTGGCGGACCTTCTCCTCCAGGGTGGTGGCCTGGGAGCGGGCGATGAGGTGGGTGAGAACCTCGGTGTCCGTCTCGGAGAGGAACTCGACGCCGTCCGCTTCGAGCTTCTTGCGCAGGTCGGAGGCGTTGTCGATGATGCCGTTGTGGACGACGGCGACCTTGTTGTCGGCCGACATGTGCGGGTGGGCGTTGACGTCGGACGGGGCGCCGTGGGTGGCCCAGCGGGTGTGGGCGATGCCGGTGGTGCCCTTGAAGCGTGCGGGGACCTTGGCCTCCAGGTCGCGGACCCGGCCCTTGGCCTTGACCATCCGCAGGCCGGCGGTCTTGGGCGAGGTGACCACTATGCCCGCCGAGTCGTAGCCCCGGTACTCCAGGCGCTGCAGACCTTCGAGGAGCAGCGGCGCCACATCGCGCCTGCCGATGTAACCGACGATCCCGCACATATAGACGTATCCCCTAGCTGTAGACGGTCGGCCGTGACCGGCCGGTCGTGGCGGACCGGTCGTGGCCGGTCAGCCGTAGACGATGCGGCGCAGCTGCCGGAGCGTGAGCTCCGGCGGTGCGACCGCCCGGTACTTCAGGTCCGCCTCGATCCGTTCGAAGATCGTCGCGTTGACCAGGCCCTGGGCCTGGAGTTCGCGGTGGCGGCGACGGACGTAGACCTCGGTCGTCTCGTCGAAGTAGGCGAGCACGTCCTGGATCACCCGCAGCGCCTCGCCCCGGTTGAGGGGGGAGGAGCGCGTCAAATGATCGACAAGTTCATCGTGCACTCGGTAGATCCTGGGGGAGCGGCGGGCGTTTCGCAAGAATCCTGCCCGATATCGGGCAGGATGCCGTTACGGCCTCTTGGGGGAACGTTGAATGTGTTATGAGTGGCTGTTCGTGTGCCGTCCATCCGGCGTCCCGTATCCCGTCGCCTGAGGCGACGACTTTCGGACACCATGGACATTCCTCGTATGGGCGTACCCGAGCAGCTGGCCGAGCGCATGAGCATGGCCGAGCAGCACGAGTACCTGCGCTCCGCGTTCTCCCGGCGCTCGATGATCAGAGGCGGCGCGGTCACCCTCGGCGCCGTCACGGGCGGCGTGTTCGTCCCCGCCGCGGCCCGGGCCGCCACCCCGGCCGCGCTCCGCACCTCGGTGCCCACCCGGGCCGCCGCGAGCGCCGAGCACGTCGACGGCTCCTTCGTCGCCCCCTTCGGCCGCCACCTCGCCTACGGCAACGACCCGCGTACCGAGATCACCGTCTCCTGGCAGGTCCCGCTCCCGGTCAAGAAGCCCTTCGTCCGGGTCGGCACGCACGCCTCGCACCTCTCGGCCAGGATCGAGGCCGAGGTCCGCACCCTCTTCACCCCGGCCGGTGTCGGCGCGAGCGGCGACCACACCCAGTACTACGTGCACGCCAAGCTCACCCACCTCAAGCCCGGGAAGACCTACTACTACGGCGTCGGCCACGACGGCTTCGACCCGGCCTCGCCCCGGTACGCGGGCACCGTCGGCACCTTCACCACCGCCCCCGCTCTCAAAGAGCCGTTCACCTTCACGGCCTTCGGCGACGAGGGCGTCGGCTACCACGGCCTCGCCAACAACAGCCTCCTCCTCGGCCAGAACCCGGCCTTCCATCTGCACGCCGGCGACATCGCCTACGCCGACCCGGCCGGCCAGGGCAAGACCGCCGACACCGGCTTCGACTCCCGCGTGTGGGACCAGTTCCTCGCCCAGACCGAGTCCGTCGCCAAGTCCGTCCCGTGGATGCCCGCGTACGGCAACCACGACATGGAGGCCTGGTACTCGCCCAACGGCTACGGCGGCGAGCAGGCCCGCTGGAACCTCCCCGACAACGGCCCCGACCCGAAGAACCTTCCGGGCGTCTACTCCTTCGTCCACGGCAACACGGCGATCGTCGCGCTCGACGCCAACGACATCTCCTTCGAGATCCCGGCCAACCTCGGCATCTCCGGCGGCACCCAGACCAAGTGGCTGGAGGCACAGCTCAAGAAGTACCGCGCGTCCAAGGACATCGACTTCGTCGTGGTCTTCTTCCACCACTGCGCCTACTGCACCTCCACCGCGCACGCCTCGGAAGGCGGTGTGCGCCAGGAGTGGGTGCCGCTGTTCGAGAAGTACGCCGTCGACCTCGTCATCAACGGCCACAACCACCAGTACGAGCGCACCGACGTCATCAAGGCGGGCGCGGTCACCAAGAAGCTCCCGATCGGCGGCACCGCGTACCCGGAGACCGAGGGCGTGGTGTACGTGACGGCGGGCGCGGCCGGACGCAGCCTCTACTCCTTCACCGCCCCGCTGTCCTACGAGGGCCACGAGAACGAGGTCGAGTCCGTCCCCTCCTACATCAACACCAAGGCGGGCAAGCAGAACGAGACCGTCACCTGGTCGCGGGTGCGGTACCTCGACTACTCCTTCCTGCGGGTGGACGTGAAGCCCGCGCCGAAGGGGCACTGGGCCACGCTGACCGTGCGGGGCATCGCGGAGACCGGGGCGCAGGTCGACCACTTCACGGTGGCGCGCAGGGCCAAGTAGTGCCGTGGGTGCGCCCGGAAGGCGGGGCGCACGCACGGCCGGGTGCCGGGCAGGGGGTCCTCCCGCGCGTCAGATGCGCTTGAGGACCGCCTGCTTGGCCAAGGTGAACTCCTCGTCCGTGAGTACCCCGGACCGGTGGAGGTCGCCCAGTTCGCGCAGGCGGCGCAGCAGGGCGTCGTGGTCCTCCTCGGGGGCCGGCGCTTCCGCGGCCGGTGCGGACGGGGGTAGCGGCTGGGGAGCCGGGGCCGCCGGATGCGGGAGCCGGGCCTGGACGGCCGCCGCGACCAGGGCCATCAGCGGATCCTTCTTGAAGCCCCACAGCTCCACGGAGTTGGGGTCGTACTTGGGCGGCGCCTTCGTCGGCGCGTTCCGCACGGTGAAGCGCAGCCAGCCGTTCTCCAGGCCGACCGAGGGGTGCCACTCCACGCCCGCTATGTCGGCCAGCGGCAGCGTCCGCGTCCCGGATGCCGCCTTCGCCTCCTCGGTCTTCCAGTTCCACTCAAGGCGTACGTGGTCGCCGTCGAAGCTCGCGGTGCCGTCCCCGGCGGAGACGGAGAGCGGGACGGCGGGCCCGGCGAGCAGATATTTGTCCACCGCGTCGCCCGGCACCTCGTCCAGCAGCAGCGCGTTGCGCACCTCGTCCACGACGTACTCGGCGACCCCGTACCGGTCGGAGTCGACGCTCAGCCGATACGGGTCGTGGGCGTCGGTGAGCCGGCCGCCGGTGGCCTGGAGGAGCGGGTCGGAGCCGTCGCGCAGCCTCAGGCGCAGCCGCCCCGACTTCTTCCCCTGTTCGAAGGAGATGCCCGCCAACGCCCCGAGCGGCACGGCGAGTTCACCGAGGGTCTTGCGCAGCAGGCTGACGCTCTTGTCGCGGCCGGGGGTCAGCCGCAGGGTGTCGCCGTCGAAGGTCCACGTGCCGTCGCGCTGGAGGATTTCCGCCATGCAGAGGATTCTTCCATCGGTCGCCGGGGAGATGGTCTAGACCTGAAGGGGGTGGAGGGGCGAGGGTGGGGAGCGCACTGTTCGATCGGTGGAGGGAGCACTCGTGAGTCCGCGTCACAGATCGACCCGCCTGCTCGGCTCGCTGCTGCTGGTGGCGACCGGGATGTTCGCCGTGGGAGCCGCACCCGTGTCACACAACACCCAGGCCGCCGCCACCGTCCCGCTCGGGCAGGTGATCCCGGCCCCCGCCGCGGTGCGGCCCGCCGGATCGCCGTACCGGCTCACGAGTGCCGCGCGCATCGTCGTGGACGGCGGGCCCGAGGTCCGCCGGATCGGGGAGTACCTCGCGGGGATCCTGCGGCCCTCGACGGGATACCGGCTGCCGGTGACCGACCGCCGGGAGGCCGGAATCCGCCTGCGCCTGGCCGCAGGGGAGACGGGTCTCGGCCAGGAGGGCTACCGGCTGGAGAGCGGCCCCGCGGGCGTGACGCTCACCGCCCGCGCGCCCGCCGGACTCTTCCACGCCGTGCAGACCCTGCGTCAGCTCCTGCCCGCCGCCGTCGAGAGGCGATCCGTGCAGCCGGGGCCCTGGCAGGTCGCGGGCGGCACCGTCGAGGACACCCCGCGCTACGGCTGGCGCGGCGCGATGCTGGACGTCTCCCGCCACTTCTTCGGCGTGGACCAGGTGAAGCGGTACATCGACCAGCTCGCGCTCTACAAGTTCAACAAGCTGCACCTGCACCTCTCCGACGACCAGGGCTGGCGCATCGCGGTCGACTCCTGGCCGCGCCTGGCCTCGCACGGCGGCTCCACGCAGGTCGGCGGAGGCCGGGGCGGCTTCTACACCAAGGCCGACTACCGGGAGATCGTCCGGTACGCCGCCTCCCGCCACCTGGAGGTCGTCCCCGAGATCGACATGCCCGGCCACACCAACGCCGCCCTCGCGTCCTACGCCGAGCTGAACTGCGACGGGGTCGCGCCCCCGCTCTACACCGGCACCGAGGTCGGCTTCAGCTCCCTGTGCGTCGGCAAGGACGTGACGTACGACTTCGTGGAGGACGTCGTACGGGAGCTCGCCGCGCTCACCCCGGGCCGGTATCTGCACATCGGCGGCGACGAGGCGCACTCGACCAGTCACGAGGACTACGCGACGTTCATGGACCGGGTGCAGCCGGCGGTCCGCAAGTACGGCAAGACGGTGATCGGGTGGCACCAGCTGACCGGGGCCACGCCCGCGCCGGGCGCCCTCGCGCAGTACTGGGGGCTGGACGGCACGGGTGCACAGGAGAAGGAGCGGGTGGCCGCCGCCGCGCGGAACGGCACGGGAATCATCCTGTCACCGGCCGACCGGATCTACCTCGACATGAAGTACGACAAGGACACCCCGCTGGGGCTGGACTGGGCCGGGTACGTGGACGTGCGACGCGCGTACGACTGGGACCCGGGAGCGTATCTGGCCGGCGTGCCGGGGGCCGCCGTGCGGGGGGTCGAGGCGCCGTTGTGGACGGAGACGATCACTTCCTCGGCGGACATCGAGTATTTGACGTTCCCCCGGCTGCCGGGGGTCGCGGAGCTGGGTTGGTCGCCGAGGTCCACGCACGGGTGGGACGGGTATCGGGGGCGGCTTGCTGCGCAGGCTCCGCGGTGGGAGGCGCTGGGGGTGGGGTATTTCCGTGCGCCGGGGGTGGCGTGGCCTCCGGCGGTGGGGCGGTAGGGGGTGGGGGGTTCGGTGCGTCGGCGGGTGCGGGTGCGTCGTGGTTGCTCGCGCAGTGCCCCGCGCCCCTGAAAAGCAGGGGCTGCGCCCCGTGCTTTTCAGGCCCGCAGGGCCTGGTCTGTCAGGGGCGCGGGGAACTGCGCGACCAGCCCCCACCGGAGCCGCACCCGACATCCGAACCGAAGTATCGGGCCGCCGGGGCCTACAGGCCCGCGATGGGGTTCTTCAGCGTGCCGACGAGCTGGAGCGCGCCCGCCGGGTCCGCGAGGTCGACCATCTGGCGGTTGTCGCGGAGTTGGAGGCGGTTGAGGCAGGACAGCGCGAACTCGGGGGCGAACATGTCGTACTGGGCGAACTTGTCGGCGAGTTCGGGCATCGCCCGCTGGTAGTCGCGGACGCACTCGGCGACCGTGCGCCAGAACTCCTCCTCGTCCAGGACGCCTTCCTCCGCGAGGTTCGCCGCCAGGAAGCGGAAGAAGCAGTCGAAGACGTCGGTGAAGATCGAGAGGAGTTTCATGTCCTCGGGGACGTCCACGCGCAGGCGTTCGACCGTTGGCGGGAGGACCGCGTCCGGGTCCATGACCGCGATCTCCTCGGCGATGTCCTTGTAGACCGCCCGCTCCACGGCCCCGTCCTTCAGGACCAGGATGACGTTCTCGCCGTGCGGCATGAAGACCAGGTCGTAGGCGTAGAAGCTGTGCAGGAGCGGGGTGAGGTACGCCCTCAGGTAGCGGCGCAGCCACTCCGTGGGGGACAGGCCCGAGCGGGCGATCAGGGCCGCCGCGAAGCCGTTGCCCTCGTGGTCGACGTGGACCAGGGAGGCCATCGTGGCCAGGGACTCGCCGTCCTGGAGGGACGACACCGGGCTCTCGCGCCACAGCGCGGCCAGCATCTTGCGGTACGGGGAGTGCTTGTCGGTGGCGGCCTCGTACTCCAGGTGCCGGTAGCCGACCGCCGCGCGCTCGCGGATGATCGACAGGCCGGTCGACCTGAGGACCGGGTCGTTGGCGATGAGTCCGGCGAGCCAGTCGTTGATGGCCGGGGTCGCCTCCATGTACGCCGCCGACAGGCCGCGCATGAAGCCCATGTTGAGGACGGACAGGGCCGTCTTCACGTAGTGCTTCTCGGGGGCGGTGCTGTTGAAGAACGTCCGGATCGACTGCTGGGCCAGGTACTCGTCGTCGCCCTCGCCGAGGCACACGAGGTTCTGCCGGGCGATCTCGGCGGCGAAGGTGACGGTGAGCTTGTTCCACCACTGCCAGGGGTGGACCGGGATGAACAGGTAGTCGGCGGGGTCCAGTTCGAGGCCGGTGAGGACGGCGTGGAAGCGGTCGACTGTCGTCGTGCCCAGCTCGTCCCGCAGGAAGGTCTCGTACTCGATGCCCACGCCCGCCGTGAACGCCGCGCGCGAGCGGTGCGCGGCCAGCCAGACCAGGCGGACCGGGCTCGCCGTCTCGGGGGCGTACGCCAGGTACTCGTGGACGCCGAAGCCGAGGCGGCCGTTGTTGGCGACGAAGCAGGGGTGGCCCTCGGTCATCCCGGTCTCGACGGCTTGGAAGCCGGCGTCCACCAGCTCGGAGACCGGAGCCTTCGGCTTGGCGAGCTTGTAGCAGGTGCCGGCCAGGGTGGAGGAGATCTCCTCCAGATAGACGGGGAGGATCTCGTCGCTCAGGCCGAGGGACCCCTTCAGTTCGACGAAGAAGTCCAGGGCGGCCAGAGGGAGGCCGACGCCGTCCCGTCGACGGGTGATCGAGTCGGCGTCGACCTGCCAGTGGTCGAGGGCGCGCCGGACGGCGGTGAACCCGTAGCGGGTCGCACCGTCGTCGCTGCGGACCTCGAAGCGGCCGTCGGCGGTGGCCTCCGGCGTGATGAGCCGCTCGTGGGCGAACTCGGCGAGGGCCTTGCGGATCAGCAGGCGTTCGGCCCGGGCCCAGTGGTGGGGGGACAGATGCGCGACGGCATCGGACAGGGTCATACGGTCACTCCTCGGGCCGCCGTGCTCCGGCCGGCCCGGCTGTCGGCGAACTGCTCTCGCGTGCAGAAACTCAGAAGCGCGCGCTTCTCCGGCTTGTCGATCTCGCCGTGGGGGACGAAACCGACGATCTCGTTGAGGGCGTGCACGGCCGTGTTGGACACGTCCGGTTCGACGACGACGCGGCGGGTGGCCGGGTCCTCGAAGAGGTGCGCCATCACGGCGGTGATCACGGCCCTGGTGAAGCCGTGCACCGGGGTGTCCGTCGCCGGCACCAGGAAGTGCATCCCGACGTCCCCGGGCTCGGGCTCGTACAGGCCCACCAGCTCGCGGTGGGCGGGGTCGTACCGCTCCATGAGGAACACGGGCTCGCCGCCCCGCAGCCCCAGCAGGGCCTGCTGGTGCGGATCGGCGGCGACCTCCATGTAGGCGCGCTCGACGTCCTCCAGCCGGGCGCCCTGCATCATCCAGTAGGCCGCCTTGGGGTGGGTCACCCAGCGGTGCAGCAGCTCGGCGTCGCGCAGCGGGTCGAGGGGGCGGAAGGTGAAGGTCATACCGCGAACTCCTGGAACGCGATGGTCTTCTCCACCGGGTAGTACTCGGTGCCCAGCAGCTCGCGGATGATGTACGCGTTGCGGTACGGGCCCATGCCCAGGTCGGGTGAGGTGACGCTGTGGGCGTGGACGGCCGCGTTCTGCAGGAAGACGCCGCGGCCGGTGGTGTCGATCGCGTAGTTGCGGGCGACGTCGAAGTTGCCGAGGGAGTCGTAGCGGAGCCGGTCGCGGACGGGCCGGAGGAACTCCGGCTCGGTGTACCGGTAACCGGTGGCGAGGATCAGGCCCTGGGTGTGCAGCTCGAAGTCCTTCTCCTGCTCCTCCTGGCGCAGCCCGAGGGTGTACGTCCCGTTCTCGTGACCGGCGCTGTGCAGGGCGGAGTTGGTGAGCAGCCGGGTGGGGAGCGGGCCGCCGAGACTCTTCTGGTAGAGCAGGTCGAAGATCTCGTCGACGAGGTCCCCGTCGATGCCCTTGTAGAGGCCCTTCTGCTCCCGCGTCAGCCGGTGGCGGGTGGGCTCCGGCAGCGCGTGGAAGTAGTCGATGTACTCCGGGGAGGTCATCTCCAGCGTGAGCTTGGTGTATTCGAGGGGGAAGAAGCGCGGGGAGCGCGTCACCCAGTTCAGCTGGTAGCCGTGGACGTCGATCTCGCCGAGCAGGTCCCGGTAGATCTCGGCGGCCGACTGCCCCGAGCCGACGACGGTGATCGACTTCTTCCGCTGCAGCTCCCGCTTGTGCGTCAGATAGCGGGAGTTGTGGATCCAGTCGCCGTCCAGGTCCCGGACCGTCTCCGGGACGTACGGGGGAGTGCCGGTGCCGAGGACGAGGTGCCGGGCGCGCAGGACGTCGCCGGCGGCCGTCCGTACGGCGTAGACCTCGTCCGCGTCCTCGTACGTCACCTCCGTCACCGTGGTGCCGAAGCGGACGTTGGTCAGCCGGCCCGCGGCCCAGCGGCAGTAGTCGTCGTACTCGACCCGCAGCGGGTAGAAGTTCTCGCGGATGTAGAACGAGTACAGGCGGCCCGAGTCCTTCAGGTAGTTCAGGAAGGAGTACGGGGAGGTCGGGTCGGCGAGGGTGACCAGGTCCGACATGAACGGGGTCTGGAGGTGGGCGCCGTCGAGGAACATCCCCGAGTGCCACTCGAAGTTCGGCTTCGTCTCCAGGAAGATCCCGTCGAGTTCGGCGATGGGCTCGGTGAGGCAGGCGAGGCCGAGGTTGAAGGGTCCCAGCCCGATGCCGATGAAGTCGTAGGTCCTCACGGCGGGTTCAGGAAGCGACGCGGTCAAGGGATTCTCCCAGGTACTGCTCGGCATGGCCGGCGATCAGGTCGAGCACGGCGGCGATGTCCTCGGCCGTGGTCTCGGGGTTGAGCAGGGTGAACTTCAGGTAGTGGCGGCCGCCGACCTTGGTGCCCGCGACCACGGCGTCGCCGGAGGCGAACAGGGCCTTGCGGGCGTACAGGTTGGCGCGGTCGATCTCGGCGGGGTCGGTGACGGCCTCGGGGATGTAGCGGTAGACCAGCGTGGAGAGCTGGGGCTCCACGACGACGTCGTAGCGCGGGTCGGCGGCGAGCAGTCTCCAGCCCTCCTCCGCCAGGTCGCAGACCTCGTCGAAGAGCGCGCCGATCCCCTCGGCGCCCATCGTGCGCAGGGTCATCCACAGCTTGAGCGCGTCGAAGCGGCGGGTGGTCTGCAGGGACTTGTCGACCTGGTTGGGGATGCGCTCGGTGACCATGCGGCGCGGGTTCAGGTACTCGGCGTGGTAGGTCGCGTGGCGCAGGGTGGCCCCGTCCCGGACGAGCACGGCGGAGGAACTCACCGGCTGGAAGAAGGACTTGTGGTAGTCCACGGTGACGGAGTCGGCGCGCTCGATGCCGTCGAGGAGGCCGCGCCGCCTGCGGGAGACGAGGAGGCCGCAGCCGTACGCGGCGTCGACGTGCATCCAGGTGTCGTACTGGGCGCACAGCTCGGCTATCTCGGGCAGCGGGTCGATGGAGCCGAAGTCGGTGGTGCCGGAGGTGGCGACGACGGCCATGGGGACGAGGCCGTCGTTCCGGCAGCGCTCCAGTTCCCGCGCGAGGGCGACCGTCTGCATGCGCTTGTTGCCGTCGACCGGGACGGAGACGACCGCGTCCGGGGCGAGGCCCAGCAGTTTCGCCGACTTCTTCACGCTGAAGTGGCTGACCTCGGAGGCGAAGATCCGCAGCTTGTCCGTGCGGTCGGTCTTGGCCTCCTCACGGGCGAGGAGCAGGGCCTGGAGGTTGGACTGCGAGCCGCCGGAGGTGAACACGCCGTCGGCGGCGGGCCCGAACCCGACGCGCTCGTTGGTCCAGTCGATCAGTCTGCGCTCGATCAGGGTGCCGCCCGCCGACTGGTCCCAGGTGTCCAGGGAGGAGTTGACGGCGGACAGGACGGCTTCGCCGAGCACGGCCGGGATGACGACGGGGCAGTTGAGGTGGGCGAGGTAGCGCGGGTGGTGGAAGTAGACCGCGTCCCGCAGATAGACCTCCTCCAGCTCGTCGAGGACGGCGGACGTGTCGTGCAGCGGCCGGTCGAGGTCGATCTTCTCGATGACGGGAGCGAGGGCGTCGACGCCGACACCGGTGAACGGCCGGTCGGTGGTGGCGATTCTGGCCGCCACCCGCTCCACGCCTTCGGTCACGGTGCGGCGGTACCGCTCCGCGGTCGTGTCATTGAGCAGGTGCGAGCGCATGGGGAGGTCCTCCGGTGGGGGAACATCAACTTAGGTTAGCCTAACCTAAGTAACGAGGATTCAAGATGGCCTGGACCGTGAGCGTGATCACTCCGGTCGCAGGGGGTGGACTAGTGAGCCGGTTTTGAGTTCTCCCGTCGCCACTTGAGTCGTGTTCCGTTTCGGATCGCGGCTTGGGCGGTGACGGGGCTGGTGGTTTGCGGTCTGCTGTGGGGATGGGCGACAGCAGGCTTGCGCCGTTGGTGTTATCCGATACCGAGCGGCGGACGTTGCAGGGATGGGCCCGGCGCCGGACGACCGCGCAGGGCCTGGCGTTACGGGCACGGATCGTGCTGGCCTGCGCGGACGGCGGCAGCAATATCGCGGTCGCCGCGCGGCTGGGCGTCAACCGGGGCACCGTGACCAAGTGGCGGGCGGGATTCCTGCGCGCCCGGCTGGACGGGCTCAGCGACGAACCGCGCCCGGGAGTGCCACGAACCATCACCGACGCCCAGGTCGAAGAGGTGGTGGTGCGCACGCTGGAGCAGACGCCTCCGGGTGGGACGCACTGGTCGAAGCGGGAGCTGGCCAAGGTCGTGGGGATCTCCCCGGCGAGCGTGCTGCGTATCTGGCACGCCTTCGGCCTGCAGCCATGGCGGACCGAGACCTTCAAGATCTCTCCGGACCCGCTCCTGATCGACAAGATCCGCGATGTCGTCGGCCTCTACCTCGCCCCGCCGGCCAACGCCGCGGTGTTCGCGGTGGACGAGAAACCGCAGATCCAGGCCCTGGAACGAACCGCGCCGGTCCTGCCGATGCTGCCCGGAGTGCCCGAACGGCGCAGCTTCGACTACGTCCGGCACGGCACCGTCGATCTGTTCGCCGCCCTGAACACCGCGACGGGCAAGGTGATCTCGAAGCTGTCCGCGCAGCACCGGGCCGTGGACTTCCGTGACTTCCTCGACGAGATCGACCGCCAGACCGAGCCCGGCCTGGCAGTCCACGTGATCTGCGACAACCTCTCCGCCCACAAGGCGCCGGTGGTGCACAGGTGGCTGCTCACGCATCCCCGCTTCCACCTCCACTTCACGCCCACCTACTCGTCATGGATCAATCAGGTCGAGCGGTGGTTCGCCGAGTTGGAACGGCGCTGCCTCGAACGCGGGGTGTTCTGCTCCCTCGACGACCTCAAGGCCGCACTCGAGGACTGGATCAAGGTCTGGAACGACCAGGCCAGACCCTTCAAATGGACCAAGACCGCCGACCAGATCCTCGACCGAATCTGCCGCTACTGCTCACGCATCTCCGAACCAGCTCACTAGGCCGCGGCGCGCAGCTGTTCTTCGGTCATGCCGTGGCGCCAGTACCCGACGAAGGTGACCCGGCGCCGGTCGATCCCGCGCTCGGCGACGAAGTGCCGGCGCAGCGCCTTCACCCGGCCGGACTCGCCCGCCGTCCAGACGTACGGGCGCTCGGCGGACGGGAGCCGGGCCGCGCGGACGGCGTCGAGCCCGTCCTCCCCCACGAGCCAGGTGATCTCGGCGTCGGCCTCGGTCGCCAGGTCCTGGACGTCCCCGGCGTCCCGCACCTCCAGCCACACCCGGGCCCGGGTCCCGGCGGGCAGGGATTCGAGGATGGCGGACACGGCCGGCACGGCGGTCTCGTCCCCCCAGATCACCACGAGATCGGTGTCCTCGGGCGCCCGGAACCGGATGGCCCGGTTGTCGGCGACGGCGGGGCCGAGCAGCAGGACGCGATCGCCGGGGGTGGCACGGGAGGCCCAGGAGGAGGCGGGGCCGGCCGGGGTGTGCAGCACGAAGTCGATGTCGACCTCGTCGGGGTCCCGGCGCAGCGACCGGAGTGTGTACGACCGCATCACCGCCCGCACGTCGTCCGGCAGTTCCCGCCACGCCTGCCACCAGCCGTCGCCCAGCTCGTGGGGCACGGCCGGGACCTCCTGCCCGGGGTGCGGCAGGAACAACGACAGCGACTGGTCCCTGCCGTCGGAGTGGAAGAACCGCAGGTCGTCCCCGGCGAACGAGACACGCACGAGAGACGGTCCCAGCCGCTCCGTCCGCGCGACCTGAAGGGAGAAGAAGCGGAAGGGTGCGGCTACGGCCGTCGTCATGGGGGCTCCTGGATTGGGGGCGGGAGCGTGTGGGGGTTCGGGGGCAGCTCGGTTCGTTGTCGGGTGCGGGTGCGTGGGGCTTCTCGCGCAGTTCCCCGCGCCCCTGAAAAGCAGGGGCTGCGCCCCAGGCTTTTCAGCCCGCAGGCCCGTTGGCCTTCAGGCCCGCGGGGCTGGTGCTTTCAGGACCGCAGGGGCCTGATGCTTTTAGGGGCGCGGGGAACTGCGCGAGAAGCCCCACCGGGCCGGCACCCGACCCACGCCCTCAGCTCAACTGACCTTCTTGGCCTTCTCGATCGCCTCGGCCAGCTCCTCGAGAAGCGGCGCGCACTTGTCGTAGGACAGGATCGGCTCGGGGTTGCGCCCGATGACCTGGCCCGCCTTCACCGCCGGGAGCTTCTTCCACGTCGCCTCCTCGATGGCGTCCGGCTGGATGGCCGACGTGCGGTTGTCCATGATGATGAGGTCCGCGTCGTACTTGTCGACGTTCTCCCAGCTGAGGTTCTCGAACCAGCCCCCGCTGGCCTTGAGCGCGGCGGCGCTCGGCTCCACGAAGTCCACGCCGAGGGCCTTGAAGTACTCCAGGTCGATGGAGAGGTTGGACCCGGAGACGTAGAAGATGTCCTGGCTGGCGGAGCCCGCGAGCACCTTGATGCCGGGGTTGGCCTTGGTGGCCGCGCGCAGCCGGGCGGCCGCGTCCTCGAAGCGCTTCTTGGCGGCGGTGATCTTCTGCGACCCCGTGTCCGCGCCGAGCGACTTCGCCAGCTCCAGCATGCGCTGCAGGGGCTCGGTCATCTGGCGGTCGTAGACGGAGATGGCGACGCTCGGGGCGAGCTGGGCGATCTTGTCCTTGGAGGTCTCGGGGACGTACCAGAGGGTGCCCGCGTCGTCGAACAGGGTGGTGATCAGGACGTCGGGGGCGAGGGCCGCGTACTTCTCGACGCTGAACTCGTCCCAGACGTTGCCGAGGATCTTCACCTTGCCGATGTCGAGGTCGCCGGCCTGGACGTCTGCCTTGCCGTCCGCGGTCTTCGTCGGGCCGAAGACGCCCTTGACGTCGATGCCGTAGTCGTGGAGCGCGGCGGCGACCCCCACGAACGCGACGATGTTCGCCGGCGTCCTGTCGGTCCTGGCGGTCACGCCGCGGTCGTCCTTGAACGACCAGGGGCCGGACTTCGCGGCGGCCGTCTCCTTGGCGGAGCCAGTGCCGCTGCTCGTCGGGCTCTCGTCCCCGCAGGCGGCGAGCACGGCACCGAGACCGAGTGCGCCACCGGCGGCGAGGATGCCACGGCGGGTGAGGTGAGCGGCTCTGGCGTTGGACATGTGTATGGCTACTTTCGAACGGGGCGGAGGGCCGCCCGTGAGCGAGTTCGAAGGCAGGTTAGCCTAACCTCACTGATTGTCCAGCGGGTGGCCCCTTGGGGTGGAGTCCCCGGATCCGCCTCCGTTCATTCTTTGAATTACCTGTGAATCGAAGGATGATGGGGCGCGTGAAGGCCCATTGGCCTTTTGGGTGGCGGTTTGTGCCGCTGATGTGAAGGTACTCCAGGATCGGCCCGGCGGGTGCGCATGACGGACAAAAGGGCACCCGGCTCGCACGGGGCGAACCGGGTGGCGGGTGCCGGAGCCGTGCCGTCAGGGCAGGTTCCGGCCATCGTTCGAACACCAGCTGTCGGTCAGCCGATCAGGCCCAACTCCCTGGCGATCAGCATGCGTTGTACCTCGCTGGTGCCCTCGCCGATCTCCAGGATCTTGGAGTCGCGCCACATGCGGGCGACCGGGTACTCGTTCATGAAGCCGTAGCCGCCGTGGATCTGGGTGGCGTCGCGGGCGTTGTCCACGGCCACGGTGGAGGAGTACAGCTTCGCCAGCGCCGCCTCCTTCTTGAACGGCTCACCGGCGACCAGGCGGTAGGCCGCGTCACGCCAGGAGAGACGGGCCGTGTGGGCCTTCATCTCCATGTCGGCGATCTTGAACTGGATGGCCTGGTTGGCGCCGATCGGCCGCCCGAACGCGTGCCGTTCCTTGGCGTACTTCACCGACTCGTCCACACAGCCCTGGGCGAGGCCCGTCGCGAGCGCCGAGATGGCGATCCGGCCCTCGTCGAGGATGCGCAGGAACTGCGCGTAGCCGCGGCCCTCTTCGCCGAGCAGGTTCTCCGCCGGGACCCGGACGTCCGCGAAGGACAGCTCACGGGTGTCGGAGGCGTTCCAGCCGACCTTCGAGTAGGGCGCGGCCACCGTGAAGCCCGGGGTGCCGGACGGGACGATGATCGAGGAGATGAGGGGCTTGCCCTCCGGGGTGCGGCCGGTCACCGCGGTCACCGTGACCAGGGCCGTGATGTCCGTGCCCGAGTTGGTGATGAAGCACTTGCTGCCGTTGATGACCCATTCGTTCGTCGACGTGTCCAGGCGGGCCGTCGTCCGGGTCGCGCCCGCGTCCGAGCCGCCGTCGGGCTCGGTGAGGCCGAACGCGCCCAGCACCTCGCCGGAGCACAGCCGCGGCAGCCACTCCGCCTTCTGGGCCGGTGTGCCGAAGAGGTGGACCGGCATGGCTCCCAGGGAGACCCCGGCCTCCAGCGTGATGGCCACGGAGGAGTCCACCCGGGCCAGCTCCTCCAGCGCGATGCCCAGCGCCAGGTAGTCGCCGCCCATGCCGCCGTACTCCTCGGGGAACGGCAGCCCGAACAGCCCCATGCGGCCCATCTCGCGCACGATCTCGTACGGGAACTCGTGCCGCTCGTAGAAGTCGCCGATCTTGGGGGCGACGACCTCGTGCGCGAACTCCTCGACCGTGCGGCGGAGTTCTTCCAGCTCGGGGGAGAGGCGGTGGTTCATGGACGTCACTGCTCCTTGTCGTCCTGGTGGCCCTCGGCGTCCTTGTGGGACAGGGCTCGTACGGTGCGGGACGGACTGGGCCGGCCCAGGTGTCCGGCCATCCACGCGCTGGTGGCGACGAGGCGGCCGAGGTCGACGCCCGTGTCGATGCCGAGGCCGCGCAGCATCCAGACGAGGTCTTCGGTGGCGAGGTTGCCGGTGGCGGACTTCGCGTACGGGCAGCCGCCCAGGCCGCCCGCGGAGGCGTCCACGGTGGTGACGCCGTGCCGCAGCGCCGCGTAGGTGTTGGCGAGCGCCTGGCCGTAGGTGTCGTGGAAGTGCACGCCCAGCTTCTCCACGGGGACGTCGAGGGCGCTCAGCAGCGCCCCCACGTGGCCCGGTGTGGCGACCCCGATGGTGTCGCCGAGGCTGAGTTCGTCGCAGCCCATGTCGAGCAGGGCGTGGCAGACCCGGGTCACCTGGGGGACCGGGACCGCGCCCTCCCAGGGGTCGCCGAAGCACATCGACAGGTACCCGCGCACATGCACGCCCTCGGCCTTGGCCCGGCCGACGACGGGCTCGAACATGGCCAGCGCCTCGTCGACCGTGCGGTTGAGGTTGGCCTTGGCGAAGGACTCGGTGGCGCTGGCGAAGACCGCGACGCGGCGGGCGCCGAGGGCCAGGGCGCGGTCCAGGCCCCGCTCGTTGGGGACGAGGACGGGCAGGGCCGCCGGCAGGTCGCTCACGAGCGGGAACAGCTGCTCCGCGTCGGCCAGTTGGGGCACCCACTTGGGGTGGACGAAGCTGGTGGCCTCGATCGTCGTCAGCCCCGCCTCGGCCAGGCGGCGGACGAACTCCGCCTTGACCTCGGTGGGCACGGTCGACTTCTCGTTCTGCAGGCCGTCGCGGGCGCCGACCTCGTGGATACGGACCCGGGCCGGCAGGCCGGGTTCGGGGACCGTCATGGGCAGGGTCACCGCGCCACCTCCCGGCGCTCCGCGTCTTCCTGTTCCTGCGCGTGCTCCTGTTGCTCCTCGTGGGGAGTGACGACCGCCAGCACCTGGTCCATGGCGACCGTCGCGCCCGGAGAGACGTCCAGCTCGGCGACCGTCCCGGCGTGCGGCGCGGAGACGACGTGCTCCATCTTCATCGCCTCCACCACCAGCAGGCTCTGCCCGGCGGCCACCTCGTCCCCCACGGCCACCTTCACGACGGTGACGGTGCCGGGCATCGGGGCGGTGAGCGAGTCGGCGCCCGCGTGGGCGGAGCCCTCCAGCGACGCGGCGACCGGGTCGTGGTCGGCCACCTGCCAGGCGTCGCCGTCGCGGCCCAGCCAGTCGCCCGCGTGCTGGAAGGTGTGGGTGAGGCCGTCGAGGAGGAAAGTGAACCGGCCCGGGTCACCGGCCGCCCGGGATGTGCCGGCGGATGCCCGGAGCGGGGTCCCGGCCCCGTCCGGCAGTACCTCGGTCCCGCCGGCCGGTGTGCTGCGCACCCGTACGGTCACCGGCTCCTGGCCCGGCAGCCGCAGATGGTGGGCCGTCCAGGCCGGTTCGCCGCCCAGCCGCCAGCCGACCGCCGCGTCGAACGGGTCGGTCCAGCCCGTGCCGTCGCCGCGGGCCGGGGTCAGGGCCGCCTGGCGCAGCAGGGCCGCCGCCGCGTGGACCTCCACCGGGACCTCGCGCGGGACCAGGTCCCCGGCCTCGCGCTCCACCAGCCCCGTGTCCAGCTCGCCCGCCACCACCGCCGGGTGGGCCAGCAGCCGCCGCAGGAAGCCCGCGTTGGTCTGCACGCCCAGGGTGACCGTCCCGGCGAGGGCCGCCCGGAGCCGGCGCAGGGCCGTGGGGCGGTCGGGGCCGTAGGCGATGACCTTGGAGAGCATCGGGTCGTACAGCGAGCCGACCTCCGTGCCCTCGGTCAGGCCCGAGTCGGTGCGGACGCCGTCGCCCTGCGGCTCGCGCAGGCGAAGGATCGTGCCGCCGGAGGGCAGGAAGCCCCGGGACGGGTCCTCGGCGCAGATCCGGGCCTCGACCGCGTGCCCGGTGAGGGTGACGTCCTCCTGCCCGAACGCGAGGCGCTCGCCCGCCGCGACCCGCAGCTGCCACTCCACCAGGTCGACGCCCGTGACCAGCTCGGTCACCGGGTGCTCGACCTGGAGGCGGGTGTTCATCTCCATGAAGTAGTACGCGGAGGGGTCGCCGCCGGGGACGATGAACTCGACCGTGCCCGCGCCGGAGTAGCCGCAGGAGCGGGCCGCCTGCACGGCCGCCTCGCCCATCGCGGCACGGGTGGCCTCGTCGAGCAGGACGCTGGGCGCCTCCTCGATGATCTTCTGGTGGCGGCGCTGGAGGGAGCACTCGCGCTCACCGAGGTGCACGACACCGCCGTGGCCGTCGGCGAGGACCTGGATCTCGATGTGCCGGGGACGGTCGATCCACCGCTCCACGAGGAGGGTGTCGTCGCCGAAGGAGGCGCGGGCCTCGCGGCGGGCGGCGGCGATCTCCTCGGCCAGCTGCCCGGCGTCCCGGACCAGCCGCATGCCCTTGCCGCCGCCGCCCGCGCTGGGCTTCAGCAGGACCGGCATGCCGATCTCGTGGGCGGCGTCGGCGAGTTCACCGTCGGTCAGACCGCTGCCGCTGGAGCCCGGCACCACCGGCACGCCGGCCGCCCGTACCGTCTCCTTGGCGCGGATCTTGTCGCCCATCAGGGAGATGGCGTCGGCGGGCGGGCCGATGAAGACCAGGCCCGCGTCGGCGCACGCCCGCGCGAAGGCGGCGTTCTCCGCGAGGAAGCCGTACCCGGGGTGGACCGCCTGGGCGCCGGTGCGGGCGGCGGCCTCCAGCAGCCGCTCCGCCGACAGATAGCTCTCCGACGCCGGCGCCGGGCCGATCCGTACCGCCGTGTCGGCCTCCCGGACGTGCCGGGCGTCGGCGTCCGCGTCGGAGAAGACCGCGACGGAGCGGACGCCGAGGGCGCGCAGGGTGCGGATGACGCGGACGGCGATCTCGCCCCGGTTGGCCACGAGGACCGTGTCGAACATGCTCACCTTCAGCTCCCCCTTACATCCGGAAGACGCCGAACTGGGGGTCACCCAGGGGCGCGTTGGCACAGGCGGTCAGGGCGAGGCCGAGGACCTGCCGGGTTTCCAGCGGGTCGATCACGCCGTCGTCCCAGAGGCGGGCGGTGGCGTAGTAGGCGCTGCCCTGGCGCTCGTACTGGCCGCGGATCGGGTCCTTGAAGGACTCCTCGTCCTCGGCGGACCAGGTGTCGCCGCGCGCCTCCAGCTGGTCCCGCTTGACGGTCGCGAGGACGGAGGCGGCCTGTTCGCCGCCCATCACCGAGATCTTGGCGTTCGGCCACATCCACAGGAAGCGCGGCGAGTAGGCCCGGCCGCACATCGAGTAGTTGCCCGCGCCGTACGAGCCGCCGATCACGACGGTCAGCTTGGGGACCCGGGTGCAGGCCACGGCCGTCACCATCTTGGCGCCGTGCTTGGCGATGCCGCCCGCCTCGTAGTCCCGGCCGACCATGAAGCCGGAGATGTTCTGCAGGAAGACCAGCGGGATGCCGCGCTGGTCGCACAGCTCGATGAAGTGGGCGCCCTTCTGGGCGGACTCGGAGAAGAGGATGCCGTTGTTGGCGACGATCCCGACCGGGTGCCCGTGGATCCGGGCGAAGCCGGTGACCAGGGTCTGCCCGAACTCCGCCTTGAACTCCGCGAACCGCGAACCGTCGACCACGCGCGCGATGACCTCGCGCACGTCGTAGGGGGTGCGGGAGTCGACCGGCACGGCGCCGTACAGCGTGTACGGGTCGACCTTGGGCTCCACGGCCGGCTCGACCGACCAGGGCAGCGGGCCCCGGGCGGGCAGGGTGGAGACGATGGTCCGCACGATCCGCAGGGCGTGCGCGTCGTTCTCCGCGAGGTGGTCGGTGACGCCGGAGATCCGGGAGTGCACCTCGCCGCCGCCCAGTTCCTCGGCGGTGACGACCTCGCCGGTGGCGGCCTTCACCAGCGGGGGACCGCCGAGGAAGATCGTGCCCTGGCCGCGCACGATGACGGCCTCGTCGCTCATGGCGGGGACGTACGCGCCGCCGGCCGTGCACGAGCCCAGGACGGCGGCGATCTGCGGGATGCCCGCGCCCGACATCCGTGCCTGGTTGTAGAAGATGCGGCCGAAGTGCTCGCGGTCGGGGAAGACCTCGTCCTGCATGGGCAGGAAGGCGCCGCCGGAGTCCACCAGGTACAGGCAGGGCAGGCGGTTCTCCAGGGCCACCTCCTGGGCCCGCAGATGCTTCTTCACCGTCATCGGGTAGTACGTGCCGCCCTTGACGGTGGCGTCGTTGGCGACGACGACGCACTCCCGGCCGGAGACCCGGCCGATCCCGGCGACGACGCCCGCGGCCGGCGCCTGCCCGTCGTACAACCCGTCCGCCGCCAGCGGCGCCAGCTCCAGGAAGGGCGAGCCGGGGTCGAGGAGGGTGTCCACCCGGTCGCGCGGCAGCAGCTTGCCGCGCGCGGTGTGCCGGGCGCGGGCCTTCTCGCCGCCGCCGAGCCGTGCCGCGGCCAGCCTGGCCCGCAGCTCCTCGCCCAGCGCGCGGTGCGCGGCCTCGTTGGCCCGATACGCCTCGGCCGCGGGATCTGCCGCGGTCGTCAGCTCCGGTGCCTGGTCCATCGTGCGGTCCCCTCACCCAGTGATTACGGTGGTCACCTGTTAATGAGCGTTAACCCGTTTCGTTCAGGTTAACGACCGCTAACCTCCCTGTCTAGAATTGGCTCCATGGCCACGAGAACCGACGCGCCCACGCGCCGCGAGCAGATCCTCAAGGAAGCCGCCCGCCTCTTCGCCGAGCGTGGTTTCCACGGCGTCGGCGTCGACGAGATAGGCGCGGCCGTCGGCATCAGCGGGCCGGGTCTGTACCGGCACTTCGCGGGCAAGGACGCGATGCTCGCGGAGCTGCTGGTGGGCATCAGCGGGCAGCTCCTGACCGGGGCGAAGCGGCGGGTGGCGGAGGCCGACGGGGTGTCCGGGGCCGAGGTCCTGGACTCGCTCATCGAGGGGCACATCGACTTCGCCCTCGACGACCGTCCCCTGATCACCCTGCACGACCGCGAGCTGGACCGCCTGCGCGACAGTGACCGCAAGCTGGTGCGCCAGCTGCAGCGGCAGTACGTCGAGCTGTGGGTCGGGGTGCTGCGGGAGGTGTATCCCGGGCTGGCCGAGCCCGCCGCGCGGTCCGCCGTCCACTCGGTCTTCGGGCTGCTCAACTCCACCCCGCACCTGGGCCGGGCGGGTTCGCTGCCGGGCCGCGCGGCCACGGCGGAGCTGCTGCACCGGATGGCGCGGGGGGCGTTCGGGGCGGCCGCCGCCGGCTGAGCGCGGGCGGAGCGGCGGGCGAGCGGCGGGTGGCGGGCCGTGCGGCCCGGGCGGTCCGCCGCAAGCGTGACGAGCGTTACGGGGTGGACCATCTGGACGCGTGTCCCTACCCGCCGGTACCTTTTGATCTGAGCAAGCGCTTAGCCGTGCGCGGCGGGTGCTTGGGTACATTCGAAGGTATTCAGGTGGAGGTGGCGGCGGTGCGTCGTACGGTGTTCAACGAGGATCACGAGGCGTTCCGGGAGACCCTGCGTGCCTTCATCGAGGCCGAGGTCGTGCCCGAGTACGACGAGTGGCTGGCCGCCGGCCAGGCGCCGCGCGAGTTCTACTACAAGCTCGCCGACCTGGGCGTCTTCGGTATCCGCGTGGACGAGGAGTACGGCGGCGCCGGCATCGACTCGTACAAGTTCGAGGCCATCCTGTACGAGGAGACCGCCCGCGCGGGCATCACCTTCGGCGGCTCCGGCGTGCACGTCCTGCTCGGCCTGCCCTACGTCAAGCTGCTCGCCACCGACGAGCAGAAGAAGCGCTACCTGCCCAAGTTCGTCTCCGGCGAGGAGATGTGGGCGATCGCGATGACCGAGCCGGGCACCGGCTCCGACCTCGCGGGCATGAAGACCACCGCCAAGCTCAGCGAGGACGGCACGCACTACGTCCTCAACGGCTCCAAAACCTTCATCACCGGCGGCGTCCACGCCGACCAGATGATCGTCTGCGCCCGGACCGACGCGCCCAGCGCCGAGGACCGCCGGCACGGCATATCCCTCCTGGTGGTGGACACCAAGTCCGAGGGCTACTCGATCGGCCGCAAGCTGGACAAGCTCGGCCTGAAGACCTCCGACACCGCCGAGCTGGCGTTCGTCGACGTCAAGGTGCCCGTCGAGAACCTCCTCGGCGAGGAGAACAAGGGCTTCTCCTACCTCGGCCACAACCTCGCCTCCGAGCGCTGGGGCATCGCCTACGGCGCCTACGCGCAGGCCAAGGCCGCCGTCCGGTTCGCCAAGCAGTACGTGCAGGAGCGCACCGTCTTCGGCAAGCCCGTCGCGCACTTCCAGAACACCAAGTTCGAGCTGGCCGCCTGCCAGGCCGAGGTGGACGCGGCCGAGGCCGTCGCCGACCGCGCCACGGAGGCCCTCGACGCCGGTGAGCTGACGCCCGCCGAGGCCGCCAGCGCCAAGCTGTTCTGCACCGAGGTCGCCCACCGCGTCATCGACCGCTGCCTCCAGCTGCACGGCGGCTACGGCTTCATGAACGAGTACCCGATCGCCCGCCTGTACGCGGACAACCGCGTCAACCGCATCTACGGCGGCACCAGCGAGATCATGAAGTCGATCATCGCCAAGGACATGGGTCTGTAAGGTCCCGGAAAACACCGTTCTGTACAACTGACCCCATGAGTCAGGCACTGCAGTCACTCCTCGATCTGCTCGACCTCGAGCAGATCGAGGAGAACATCTTCCGCGGCCGGTCCCGGCCCGCCATCGTCCCGCGGGTCTTCGGCGGGCAGGTCGCGGCCCAGGCGCTCGTCGCCGCCGGGCGCACGGTCCCCGCCGACCGGCTCCCGCACTCCCTCCACGCGTACTTCCTGCGCATCGGCGACGCCGGCGCGCCCATCGTGTACACCGTGGAGCGGATGAACGACGGCCGTTCCTTCACCGCGCGCCGCGTCGTCGCCGTCCAGCACGGGCAGCCGATCTTCGCCCTCTCCGCGTCCTTCCAGCGGTACGAGGACGGCCTCGACCACCAGGCCCCGATGCCCGCCGCGCCCGACCCGGACTCCCTGCCCACCGCCGAGCAGGTGCTGCCGACGTACGGCCTCGACCCCGCCGTGGTGGAGAAGGCGCTGGAGGCCCGGGCCGCCGTCGACCTCCGCTACGTCGACGACCCGCCCTACGGCCGCTACGGCGAGCCCCGCGAACCGCGCTCCCAGGTCTGGTTCCGCGCCAACGGCAAGCTGGACGACGACCCGCTCCTGCACGTCGTCCTCGCCACCTACGTCTCCGACATGACGCTCCTGGACTCCATCCTGCTCGCGCACGGGCGCGGCGGCTGGGCCGTCGGCGACGTCGTCGGGGCCTCGCTCGACCACGCCATGTGGTTCCACCGGCCGTTCCGCGCCGACGAGTGGCTCCTGTACGACCAGGAGTCACCGTCGGCGTCGGCGGGCCGGGGCCTCGGCCAGGGCCGGATCTACACGCAGGACGGACGCCTCGCGATCTCCGTGATCCAGGAGGGCGTCGTCCGCGTACCGAGGGAACGGCCCGGGGCGCCGGGGGCTACGCCTCGCTGAGCCCCGCCTGCTGGAGCAGATACGCCGACATCGGGTCGTAGTGGCGCGGGCTGACCACATGGTCGTCGAGCGGGACCACGGCCTGGAGGGTGCCCTCGGACTCGCCGAGGAAGAGGGCGGGGTCGTTGGAGTCCGCGTAGCCGACGGAGTCGACGCCGAGCTGGCCCGCGCAGCCCGCCCAGCCGTGGTCGGCGACGACCAGGTCGGGCAGCGGCCGGCCGGCGCCCTCCAGGCCCCGCAGGATGGCCCGCATCGGCTCGGGGGAGTGGGTGTGCCAGAGCGTGGCGCCGTGTTCGAGGACGGCCACGTCCGCGAACTGCATGACGTACCCCTCCTCCGTCTGCAGGCCGTCCGGGATGACGACGATCTCGCAGCCGGCCGCCCGCAGCGCCCGCGCCGTCTCGTTGTGCACCTGGAGCAGCCCGCCGGGGTGGCCGGTGGCGAACAGCACGCGCTGCCCGCCCTCCGCCGCCTTGCGCAGCCGGGCCGCCATGCGCTCCAGCGCGTCGACGGTCAGGTCCGGGTCGATGGTGTCCTGGCCGTAGCGGTACCCCGGGTCGTCGTTGACGCCGACGCGCTCCGCCATCACGGCCAGCACGTCCTGCTCGTCGCTCCAGCGGTCCCCCAGCTCCAGACCGAGCCAGTAGTGGCGGTTGCCGTTGGCCAGTTCGCGGTAGTGGGAGAGGTTGTTCTCGCGCGGCGTGGCCACATCACCCGCGATACGCGTCCGTACGAGGTGCTCGATCAGCTCGGCGCGGCTGGGGGTCCCGGATATCGGCATGGGTCCATTGTGAGGCAGACGGCCGCGGGAGTCGCGGGCGTCCCCGCCGCTGCGACCTGCGTCACTCCCCGGCGGACGGACGGCCTCCGGCCACGCCTCACGCCTGCCGCAGCGCGAACCACAACTCCATCCGTACGTCCGGGTCGTCGAGGTCCGCCTCCAGCAACACCGCGCACCGCCCGATCCGTTGGCGGACCGTGTTGCGGTGCACGGCCAGCGCGACGGCCGTACGGTCCCAACTCCCGTGCAGGGAGAGCCAGGTGCGCAGTGTCTCGGTGAGCGCGGCGGCGCCGGACGCCTCGGCCAGCGGGGCCAGCAGGGCCCGGGCGTGGGCGGCCGCGTCGGCCTCCGGCACCAGGTCGGACAGGGCGGTACGGGAGCCGTGCCGCACGAGCGCCGCCCGGGTCGCCCCGGCGCGCGCCAGCGCGCGGGCGGCCTGCGCGTCGGCCGCCGGCCACGCGTGCGGCTCGGCGGGCGCGCTCACACCGCACGTCCAGCCGGGCTGCCCGGTGACCTCGCGGCCGGCGGGGACGAGGACACGGACGACCTCGCCGTCCGCGTCGACCAGCGCGGACCCCAGGGCGGCGCCTAGCGCGGCGGCGGCGAGGGCCTCCGGCCGGGCGCCGCGCTCGGCGGGCCGGGCGTGCACGACGTGCCAGTGGGTGGCCGTGCCCAGGAGGGGAGCGACCTCCCGCGGCTCGGCGCCGAGCAGGAGCCGCACCAGCGCCGACGCGCGGGCCGCGCCGGTGCCGCTGCGGCGTTCGCCGGTGAGGAGGGAGAGGAGGACCGCGGCGACGGAGACGATGGTGTGGTCGCCGGGGGTGCGGTGGGGGGCCGCCACGCCGAGGGCGAAGCCCCGGCCCGAGGAGGAGAGGGCGTGGGCGGTGAGGTGGATGCCGTCGGCGGTGTCGGTCGCGGAGGCGGGGGTGGGGGTGTGCGGGGAGGGGGCGAGGGGTTCCGGAGCGCCGGCGGGGGTGGGGGCGGGTGCGCCGGGGCCGGTCGCCTGGTCTCCCGCGCCTCCGGAAGGCCGCCCGGTGCTCCGAGCGGCGCCCGGCCGTACCACCGCCGCGAGGCCGGCCAGCGCGGCCGGTGTCGGGCCCCGTCCCGCCGACGCCAGTTCCGTCCCCTCGGGGCCGTACAGGACCGCCCTGCCGTTCACGCGCTGCGCGAGCCGGCGCAGGACCGCGCGCACCGGGTCCGGGCGGGACGCGGCCGCCGCCAGGCCCTGCTGCGCCTCCGTCACGCGGCGGAGTTCGGCGTGGCGGGCCCGGGCCATGAGCTGCCAGACCGCGCGGGCGACACCGGAGAAGGTGGTGCTGGGCGGCACCTCGATCAGGGGCAGGCCGTGGGCGTCGCAGGCGGCGACCAGGGCGCCCGGGACCCGGTCGTGCACCGGGGCGACGCCGAAGCCGAGGGCCGCGCCGCCGGCCGCGACGATACGGGAGACGTACGTGTCGAAGTAGCCGCCCGGCCCGGCCGCCTCCGGGATGTGGACACCGGCCGTCAGCAGCAGCTCGCCGCCCAGCAGGTACGGGTAGGGGTCCGACATCTCGGAGGTGTGCGCCCAGTGGACCGCCGTGTCCGCGTCCACCGGGCCGGCGATCTGCCGCAGGCCCAGCTCGCCGTGGGCCAGCAGCGCGGAGAGGGGCACGGGCGGGGTGGGAGGGACGGCGGGGGCGGGGGGCGCCGCCGGGTCGGACACCGCGGGGTCGGACACCGCGGGGACGGGGACCGCCGGGTCGGGGGCCGCCGGGTCCGGCATCATGTGCGTTTCCTCCATTCGGGACGCCTCGAATGGAGGAAACGTACACTTCGCAGGCGGGCGGCGGCGACCTAGGCTCGATGCCGGTCACCCCGCAGAAGGAAGGCAGAACACCATGAGCGGCAACGAGACGCCCCGCGGCCCCGTCGACTCCTCGCGCATCCCGCGCTACGCCGGGCCCGCCACCTACGCCCGGCTCCCCCGTCTGGACGAGGTGGGCCGCGCGGACGTGGCGGTCGTGGGCGTGCCGTTCGACTCGGGCGTCTCCTACCGGCCGGGCGCCCGCTTCGGCGGCAACGCGATCCGCGAGGCGTCCCGGCTGCTGCGCCCCTACAACCCGGCCCAGGACGCCTCCCCCTTCGCCCTCGCCCAGGTCGCGGACGCCGGTGACATCGCCGCCAACCCCTTCAACATCGAGGAGGCGGTGGAGACGGTCGAGGCGGCCGCGGACGAGCTGCTCGGGACGGGGGCCCGCCTGATGACCCTCGGCGGCGACCACACCATCGCGCTCCCGCTGCTGCGGTCGGTCGCCAAGAAGCACGGGCCGGTGGCCCTGCTCCACTTCGACGCGCACCTCGACACCTGGGACACGTACTTCGGCGCCGCGTACACCCACGGCACCCCGTTCCGGCGCGCGGTGGAGGAGGGCATCCTCGACACCGAGGCCCTCTCGCACGTGGGCACGCGCGGCCCGCTGTACGGCAAGCAGGACCTCACCGACGACGCGAAGATGGGCTTCGGGATCGTCACCTCGGCGGACGTGATGCGGCGCGGACCCGACGAGGTCGCCGACCAGCTGCGGCAGCGCATCGGCGACCGGCCCCTCTACATCTCCATCGACATCGACTGCCTCGACCCGGCCCACGCTCCGGGCACCGGCACGCCGGAGGCCGGCGGGATGACCTCGCGGGAACTCCTGGAGATCCTGCGGGGCCTCGCCTCCTGCCACCTGGTCTCCGCCGACGTCGTCGAGGTGGCACCCGCGTACGATCACGCCGAGATCACCGCGGTGGCCGCCTCGCACACGGCCTACGAACTCACCACGATCATGTCCCGCCAGATCGCCGAGGCCCGCGAGGAGAACACGGGCCGGTGATCCGCGACAAGGAGAAGGCAGCGCAGTGACCCACGACCACGACCTGGTGCTCCGCCCGACCGCCGCCCAGACGGAGGCCGCGCTGAACCCTCCCCCCGGCCGCCACGGCGGAGACCTGGTCGTGGAGACCCTGGCCGGACTCGGCGCGACGACGGTGTTCGGGCTCCCCGGCCAGCACGCCCTGCCCGTGTTCGACGCGCTGCGCCGCTCCGGCCTGCGGTACATCGGCCTGCGGGTGGAGAACAACGCCGGGTTCGCCGCGGACGCGTACGGCCGGATCACCGGCGAGGCGGCCCCGCTGCTGCTGTCGACGGGACCGGGCGCGCTGACGTCCCTGGCCGCGCTCCAGGAGGCGGCCTCGGCCTCGGCGCCGGTGCTGGCGATCAGCAGCCAGGTCCCCCGGGCCGGCCTGGGCGGCGGCCGCCACGGCTACCTCCACGAACTCACCGACCAGGCCGCCTCGTTCCGGGGCGTGGTGAAGTCCGTCCACACGGTCCGTACGCAGTCGCAGATCCCGTCCGCGATCGAGGCGGCCTGGAAGTCGGCGCTGTCGGCCCCGCACGGCCCGGTGTGGGTGGAGATCCCGCAGGACGTGCTGTCCGCCGAGACGTCGGTCCCGATGGTGACGGGCGGCGACGCCTTCCCCGAGGAGCTGCCCCCGCGCCCCGAACTGACCGCGCTGGCCGCCCACCTGCTGTCCACCGCCGCCCGCCCGGCGGTCATCGCGGGCGGCGGGGTCGTCCGGGCCGACGCCTCGGGCAAGCTGCGGCAGCTCGCGGAGCGGCTGTCGGCCCCGGTCGTGACGACGTACGGAGGCAAGGGCGCCTTCCCGTGGACGCACCCGCTGTCGCTGCGGTCCTGGATGGAGGACCGGCACACCACGGACTTCCTGGAGGACGCGGACGTGCTCCTCGTCGTCGGCTCGGGCCTCGGTGAACTCTCCTCCAACTACCACACGTTCGCGCCCCGCGGCCGGGTGATCCAGATCGAGGCGGACCTCGGGAAGCTGGAGTCCAACCACCCGGCGCTCGGCATCCACGCCGACGCGCGCCTGGCGCTGACGGCGCTGCTGGAGACGATCGAGGAGCCGCGCGCGGACGCGTCCGCGCCGGACCGCGTGCGGGACGTCCTCGACCGGGTCCGCGCCCGCGTCGACGCCCAGGAACTCACCCTGGAACAGGAGCTGCTGGCGTCCGTCCGCCGGGCCCTCCCGGCCCGCGCGCCCTCCTTCTGGGACATGACGATCCTGTCCTACTGGGCCTGGTCCGCGTTCGACCCCAAGGGCCCCAACACCATGCACTCCGCCCAGGGTTCGGGCGGCCTCGGCTACGCCTTCCCGGCCGCCCTCGGCGCGGCGGCGGCCGACCCCACCCACCCGGTGCTGGCCGTCTCGGGCGACGGCGGCGCGCTCTACTCGATCGCCGAGCTGGCCACCGCCCGGCAGTACGACCTGAACGTCACCTGGCTGATCGTCGACGACGGCGGCTACGGCATCCTGCGCGAGTACATGACCGACGCGTACGGCGGGACGACCGGCACGGAACTGTCCCGCCCCGACTACGTGGCCCTGGCGGAGTCCTTCGGGGTGCCGGGCGTACGCACCACCCCCGAGTCCCTCGCGACCGACCTGGCCGCGTCCCTCGCCACGCCCGGGCCTTCGGTGGTCGTCCTCCCGGCGGTGCTGCGGATGTTCGCGCCGACGCACGTCTGACACGGGCCGGGTTCAGGGGCGCAGGCGGGAGGCCAGGCCCTCGAAGTAGCCGCGGTGGAGGGCCGTGAGGTCGGTCTCGGCGGGGTCCAGGAGCCAGAGCAGGTGGGCGCCTTCGAGGAAGGCGGCCACCTCGGTCGCCAGGAGGGCCGGGTCCAGGTCCGGGCGGGCGGTGCCGTCGGCCGCCGCCCGGGTGAACAGGGCCGTGAGGTGGGCGCGCAGGGCCCGGCCCCGGTCGCGGAACCAGGTGTGGAGGGGGGAGCCCGGTTCCAGGTTCTCGGCCGTCAAGGTGGTGTGCAGGGCGGTCAGTTCGCGTTCGGTGGCCGCCGTGTGTTCGGCGTCCCGCACGAACCAGTCGAAGGCCTCGTCGAGCGTGGGCTCCGAGGCCGGGGTGGCCGACAGCCGGGCCAGGGCGCGCCGGTCGGCCTCCTCCAGGACCGCGCGGACCAGGCCGTCCTTGCTGCCGAAGTGGTGGATGAGGGCCGAGGGGGTCACACCCGCCCGTTCCGCGATCGCGGCGACGCCGGTCCCTCGTACGCCCTGCTGCGAGAAGAGCGTGATCGCGGCGTCCACCATCGCGCGACGGCGTTCCACGCCCCGCTGCTGCACCTGTCCCTTGACTCCGGCCATGCGATCAGGGTGCCGGGTGCGGCGGCGGCGCGTCCACCTCGGAAAACCTCGTGCGGGATCTTCGTCCGGCCATTATCCTGAATGACCATGCAGGAAAATAAAGTCATGAGCGAGGACCTGGCCGGCCGCGAGCGGATCGTTCCCGTGGACGGCATCGAGGTGTGGGCGGAGGAGTTCGGCGCGCCGGAGCATCCGGCCGTGCTGCTGGTGATGGGCGCGCAGGCGCAGGGGGTCCAGTGGAACGACGGCATCGTGCGGCGGCTCGTGGACGGAGGGCGGCGGGTGATCCGGTACGACCACCGCGACACCGGGCGCTCCTCCGTCGTCGACTTCGCCGTGCGGCCGTACACCGTCGCCGACATGGCCTCGGACGCGCTGGCCGTGCTGGACGCGTTCGGCGTGGAGCAGGCGCATCTCGTGGGGGCCTCCCTGGGAGGGATCATCGCCCAGCGGATCGCCGTCACGGATCCGGAACGCGTACTGACCCTGACGAGTCTGTCGTCGCAGCCGCTCGGTACGGACACGGCGGCCGCGGTGGGGCGGGACCTGGCGGGGGAGCCCCCCGAGCCGGGTGAACTGCCCCCGCCCAGCGCCGAGTTGCTGGCCGTGCTCGCCACCACGCTGCCCGACCCGGAGGCGGGACCGGACCGGTACCTCGCCGCGCGGCTCCCGCTGTGGAGGGTGCTGCACGGCTCGGTGCTGCCGTTCGACGAGGAGGAGTACCGGCGCATGGAACGGCGGGTGTACGAGCGGGCGCGCGATCTGGCCGCCGGGTTCCACCACACCCTCGCGGGGTCGGCCGGCGGGGACGACACGGCGGCCCTGGCCTCCGTCACCGCGCCGACGCTGGTGCTGCACGGCACGGAGGACCCGATGTTCCCGCCGGCGCACGGGGAGGCCACCGCCGCCGCGATCCCCGGTGCCCGGCTGGTCGTGGTCGAGGGGCTGGGGCACACCCTGCCCGCGGCCCTGGACGCCCGCCTGGCCGAGGAGATCCTGCGGCACACGGCCTGACCGGCACCGGCATCAACACCGGCACCGGCACCGGCATCAACACCGGCACCGGCACCGGCATCAACACCGGCACCGGCAACCGGCCCGGCGTGACCGCGTAGGGCCGTCACGCCGGACCGGGGAGCCGGGGAACCGGCGGGCGGTCAGCGCAGGAACGCGCCGAACATCGCGTCCGTCGCCGGCGCCGAGACGTCGCCGGGGCCGAACGAGAGCGCGCCCGTGGTGGTCAGGCCCGTGCCGGTGCCGGGGAGGACCCAGACGGCCCCGTTGTCGCTGTTCTCGGCGGGGGCGCCGACGGCGAGGTCGGGGTGGCCGTTGCCGTCGAGGTCCACCAGGGCCGTGGTGGTGCCGAACCTGTCCTCCGCCTCGGCGGCGCCGGGGACCCCGGCGGTGTTCTGGTGGAAGACCTTCGTCCCGGCGCCGGTGACACCGGCGGCGCTGCCGGGGACCAGGGCGACCGCACCGGTGTTGGTGATGTCGTCGACGTCCTCGTACGCGATGCCGAGGGCGAGGTCGGCGTAGCCGTCGCCGGTGACGTCGGCGACCGATACCGCCGAGCCGACGAGGTCGCCCTCCTCCTGCGCGCCGGGGAAGCCGGGCAGGTTCTGGTCGAAGGTCTGGACGTGGGACTCGGAGGTGCCGGTGGCGGAGCCGTACGCCACGCGGACCTGGTCGGTCCAGCCGTCGGCGCCCACGACGATGTCGTCGTACCCGTCGCCGTTCACGTCGCCCAGGCCCGTGCCGGCCGGGGTGCGGGTCACGTCGTCGCCGGGCGCGAAGCCGCGCTTGAAGCCCGTGGCGGCGCCCAGCAGGAGCCGGTTGCCGTAGGTCCCGTCGCCCGTGTAGTACCACTGGACCAGGTCGTCGCGGCCGTCGCCGTTGACGTCCCCGACCTGGCCGGAGACGACCGGGCCGGTGATGGAGGACGGGCCGTTCTCGCAGCCGTGGCCGGTGGCGCAGGAGGCGTCCTCCTCGTACCAGCCCCACCACAGGGACTTGTCGAGGAGCGGGAGGACGGCCTTGGGCTTGGCCGCGCGGGAGATGGGGCCCTTCCACAGGGCCGCCGGGGCGCCCTCGGGGTCGTCGCCGCTGATGTTCTGGGCGGAGAAGAGGGCGAGGTCGGTCTTGCCGTCGCCGTCGAAGTCGCCCGCCTGCGGGGCCGAACCGTACTTGGCGATGCTCGTGCCGCCGGTCAGCCCGGAGGCCGACCCCCAGACGATCACCGAGCCCGCCGTGCCGCCGGAGATCACCAGGTCGCCGTAGCCGTCCCCGTCCAGGTCGCCCTTGGTGAACGTCGAGCCGAAGCGCTGGTTCGCGGTGGCGGCGCCCGGCACCCCGCTCGTCGAGCGGCTGATCAGCTTCTTCTTCGCAGCAGAGGCCCCGCCCTTCGAGCCGTACAGGACGGTCACGTAGCCGGCCTTGGCCTTCCCGGACACCTTGGCGTTCGGGGCGCCGACGACCAGGTCGCCGTAGCCGTCGCCGTTGAAGTCGTCCGCCACGCCCACCTTCGCGGGCGCCGCCGAGGCAGGGCCGAGCGACAGCGCCGTCAGGCCTCCGGTCAGCAGCGCCACCGCCGCCATGGAGGCGCTCAGCCGAGTCGCGCGGATGCTGTGTCGTGCTCGTGCTCGTGACATGCACGTGCCTTTCGGGTCGGTGGATCCGGCGTGGCGGAAGTGCCGCGTCCGTGTAGTCCGACCCGATCGGGCCTTCATCGGTTGTACGTGCGAATGTCATGGGTCGGTAACTGAGCGCCCCCTGCCGGGGCGGGCTGCCGTGGCGGGGGAAACGGTGAACCCCCGGCCCGTACGTGGGGGTTGTACGGGGCCGGGGGTTCACCGGGCTCGGCGGGCGGCTACCAGATCGCCTCGACCCACTCCGGGTGGTCGATGAACGGGTTGCGGTTGTGCTGGTAGGTGTCGTAGATGACCTGGTTGCGGCGCTCCTCGAAGGCGCTCGGCGGGTCCGCCTCGTTCCAGGCCTTCAGGACGGAGAGCTTGCCCATGTACGGGTTGGAGCCGTTGCCCACCTTCTCGTTGGGCTCCAGGTCGGCGAAGCCGTCGCCGCCGTCGTAGCGCACGGCCATGTAGAGGATCATGCGGGCCACGTCGCCCCGGTCGGCCGCGCGCGGCGCGAAGGAGTCGGAGTCGACGGTGGAGCCGCCGCCGTTGGTGACGGAGCTGCCGCCGTTGTCGAAGTCCAGGTTGCCGCGGGTGCTGTTGACCTGGACGTCACAGGCGCGCAGGTGGTGCAGGTCGGTGCCCGGCCCGGTGACCTCGCCGAAGTCGCCGTGCGACTTGGCCCAGGTGTGCTCGCGGTTCCAGTCGCCGAGGTCACCGCCGTTGAGGGACTTGCTGCGGGAGACGCCGCTGTACAGCAGGAGCACGTTGCTGGTGTTGTTCGGGTCCTGGTCGGTGACCTTCAGCGCGTTCCAGACCGCGGAGTACGAGATCTTCGAGACGTTGGCGCTGATGATCGTGTGGAGGGAGGACTTCAGGGCCGTGCCGGACTTGCCGACCGCGTTCTTGTAGTACGTCGCGTCGTAGGCGGTGGTCGTCGCCGAGGCGGGGGAGGCCGTGGCGGCGGGGAGGACGATACCGACGAGCACGGCCGACGTCGCGAGCGCGACCGACTTCCAACTGCGTATCCGCGCAGCGGGCATGAGGGGTGTCCCTTCCCAGAGGGCCGCGCAGCACGAGGAGTTGCTTCGGGGAGTCTCGTTCTACGCGGGTTGACTGTGTGGGCAATCGAGAGATTGGCATGGACGGGTCAGTCCATGTGTTACGGGGAGAAGGCGATTCGGTGACGTTCTGGCCAACGGGACAACCCTCGTGACCCAAGCCCCTCTCCCGTGTCCCGATTCGCGGGCGAACCCCAATTGACGTGGGAATTCAGGCGTGCTGGGCGCGCGCGACGCGGGCCGGCCGCCCGCCCGCCCCTCGGCCGGTCCCCGGGCCGGTCCGCCCGAGTGCGCGGCGCGCTCTATGCCTTCTCCCGGCTGTCACCGATGCTGGTGGGGAACGCGAGGGCGGACCGGGGGCGAGTGGGGGTGGACCAGTGGACGAGCCGTGGACCGGCTCCGCGTCGCGTGGTGGACGTGGTGCCCGTGTGTCCTGCCGCGAGCAACCTCACGGGGCGGCCGGCGGTCTTCCCAGGGGTGATCCCGCGTGTGATCCGGGATCCCGCCCGTGGTCGCCGGGATCCCGCTCGTGATCCCGGAAACCGTGTGCGTGATCCTTGATCGTGCCCGTGATCCTCGATCGCGTGTGCGTGATGCTCGATCGCGTGCTCGTGGTCTTCGGTCCCGTGTGCGTGATGCTCGATCGCGTGCTCGTGGTCTTCGGTCCCGTGTGCGTGATGCTCGATCGCGTGCCCGCGGTCGTCGGTCCCGCGCCCGTGATCCCGGATCGTGTGCGCGGTCCCGCCCGCCGGGAACGGTCCACCCGCCCCCACAAGCCACCGGAAAGCCATGCTGCACACCGAGAAAAGACCCGGCCCCGCGAACGAGACGACGGCCGGGTAATTGATATCCCAGGTCTCGCGGGTGGTCCCGCGAATAAGAAGCGTGCTGTCGTCCGTCGAGTGGCGCCGGCCGAGGGTGATTCTGTGGGCCGTGGCGGGTGTCGCGACCCTCGGATTCATCCTTGCGCTGGAGATCGCCTCACGTGGCTACGGGCTGCCGGGTCCGATCACCAACCAGGCACGCGAGGTGATCTTCGCCCCCAAGTCGGGGCCGCTGCTGTACGCCAGCATGGCGTTGACGATGGTCGTGCTCACCTGGCGGCAACGGTTCATCGCGGCCGGTGTCGCGATCGGGATCGACGTCGTCTTCTTCCTGGTGCGCTGGGCCCTCGACGCGAAGATGATGTTCGGCAACGGCGCGCTGTGGGTGCTGCTGGGCTGCGCGGTCATCGCCCTCACCCGCCGCACCGGCCGTGAACGGGCGCTGCTGCTGAAGGGCGTCGGGCTGGGCCTGCTGCTGGTGACCGGCCGCAAGACCGGGGACGCCTGGCTGCTGATCACCTCCAAGACCCGCCCGACGGTGCTCGATCCGTACCTGGCGACCGCCGACCACGCGCTGGGCAACCCGTCGTGGCTGGTGGGCCGGCTGGTCCGGGCCACCGGCCCGGTCGGCACCCACCTCCTCGACTGGGTCTACATCCAGCTCGCGGTGGCCGCGGTCGCCGTCGCGCTCTACCAGTTGCGCCACGTGGCCGCCGAGCGCCGCTTCCCGCGCCACCACCTGGTGCGCACGTTCCTGGTGATCGGCCTCCTCGGGCCGGGCATCTACATGATCTTCCCGGTCGTCGGGCCGGTCTTCGCCTACGGTCCCGGCGCGTTCGGCACCGGCGGCGGGCCGTGGGCGCTCGCCCACCTGTGGCCCGACATTCCGCCACCGGTCGGGGTCCCGCACGCGATGCCGTACGACGACCTCACCCCGCGCAACTGCATGCCCAGTCTGCACACGGCGTGGGCCACGGCGATCTTCATCCACTCCCGCGGCGGCCCGCGCCTCCTGCGCCACGCGGGCACCTTCTGGCTGATCGCCACGCTCACCGCGACGCTGGGCTTCGGCTACCACTACGGCGTGGATCTCATCGCCGGTGTCGTCTTCACGCTCACCATCGAGGCGGCCCTGCGCACGGCCGACCGCGGCTGGGACCGGTCGGGCGTGTGGCTGGTCGTCCACGGCACGACCGTGTTCGCCGCGCTGCTGCTGGCCTACCGGTTCCTGTCGCTGGAGATGGCCCGTTACCCGTGGGTGTTCGGACCCCTCCTCCTGCTGCTGATGGCCTCGGTCGGCTACGGCTACCTGCGCAACGAAAGACGATGGGCCGGACAGTCCGCGCCGGCACGCCGGCCGGAGCCTTCGACGGAGCGGCAGCACGAACTGGTCGGCTGAACGGCGGCTCCGGGGACCGGCGTTCGGCGGGCGCCGCGTGGGCCGGGCGGGCCGGGAGACCGACTCGGCCCGTGCCACGACGCCTCGTCGCGTGCGACGAAGCCCCGGCCGGTGCGGCGGCGGCTCGTCCCGCGCGATGACGGCCCGCCCGCCCCGCGACGACGGCTCGCCGGAGCCCGCGCGACCGCGGTGGGTGACGAGGCGGCGCTCCGGGGCCGTGCCCAGGGCGCCCCACCGGGCCGTCCGGCCCCCGGCAGCCCTTACGACGCGACGCCTGCCGACGCGTACGCATACCCGTCCGCGCACGAGATCTTGTCCGGTTTCCGATCCCGGAGGGTCCCGCGGCAGCCGCGGGACCCGGCCCGTGCCGGGGTCCTTCAGCCCCGCAGGCGGTCGCGCAGTTCGTCGAGGTCGGTCAGGAACCACGTCTGACGGCCGCGGTTGCACTCACGGACGAAGTCCCGCAGGGACGAACTGGCCTCCGTGTGGCGGGAGATGTCGCCGATCACGGCAAGGCGGACGCCGTACTGGACGAACTTCTGGACGATGTCGCCGGCGACGCGCGTACGCAGCTCGAAGAACGCCTCGTCGAACCGCTCGACGGGGACGACGACCCAGCCGGCGCCCTGGTACCCGGCGTCGCCGATGAGATCCAGGGCGTCGCTCTCGCGGGCGATCCTCCCGCCCTCGGCGGCGCACATCAGCACGGGCACGTCGTGGATCGTCTCCAGGGTGGTCGTCATGACACCGACCCTAGGGGCCGACGGCGGAGCGGGGGCGCGATTCAGAAACGAACTGACGTACAACTATCGTGCATTCTCGCGAGTCGACTGTGGTGAACCCGCCCTTGGCGGGTTCCAGTCGCTCATAGGGGATGGGAAAAGGTAGATGACTCACCGGATATCGGGGGTATCCCGGGTGTCGCGTACGTCCAGGAGTGCGCGTGTGGTTGCTGCGGGGATCGGCGCCGGGATGATCGTGTCCTCGGCGGCCGTGGCGTTCGCGCCGGCGGCCGGCGCGGCGCCGACACCGCAGGTCAGTTGTACGTCGAAGCAGGCCGGGCTGGCCGACAAGCTGCAGAAGGACATCACCGCCGCGCTGGCGAAGCGGAAGGGGACGGTGGCCGTCGGACTGTCGGAGCGGACCACCGGCACCACCTGCACGCTGCGCGGGGACACCGCCTTCGACTCGGCCAGCGTCGTGAAGGTGACGGTGCTCGCCGCGCTGCTGTTCGACGCGAAGAAGACGAACCGCTATCTCACCGACCGTGAGACCAAGCTCGCCACCGCCATGATCACGCAGTCGGACAACGCCTCCACCAGCACCCTGTGGAAGCAGCTCGGCCTGAAGAAGATCAAGGCGTTCCTGACCGCCGCCCAGATGACCCAGACCAAGCCGGGCGCGGACAACTACTGGGGCCTCACCCAGATCACCGTCCGGGACGAGCAGCGCCTCCTCGCGCTGCTCACCGCGAAGAACACCGTGCTGAGCGACAACGCCCGCGCGTACGTCCTCAAGCTCATGAACAAGGTCGTCGCCTCGCAGCGCTGGGGCACCCCCGCCGGGGCCCCCTCCACCGTGAAGGTGCACGTCAAGAACGGGTGGCTGTCCCGTGCCACGCACGGCTGGCGCGTGCACAGCGTCGGCACGTTCACCGGCGGCGGGCGGGACTACACGATCACCGTCCTCACCCACGGCAACGCGGACATGCAGTACGGCGTCAACACCATCCAGGGCGTCGCCAAGGTGATCCACAAGGATCTCGTGCCCGTCGCCAAGAGCGCCTCGGGTGCGCCGAGCGTGCACCGCTACGTGCCCACCGACCGGCCCCAGGAGGCGACCGTCCCGGTGCCCGAGAACGGGTGACGCGGCAGTCGTCATCCGGACGTCCACGACGAGACCGTCCGCGGATCACCGGCGTCGCCCCACCGTGACGCCGGTGATCGGCGTCACCCCACCGTGACGCCGTGTCTCCCGGCAGCCTCGTCGCGTCCTTGACCGCGATTCCGGCGGCGGCCACCACCCGGCCGCCGCCGGACCCGTCCCCGCCGACTCGCCGCGCGCTCACGGCTGTTCGCCGTCCGTGTCGATCCAGGCGTACTCCGACGCTCTCGACAAGGCGACGTACGAGGACACCTACGTCGGCAACCTCTCCGGTCTCGCCGTCGACCGCGACGGCGCCCGGCTCGTCACCTCCGAGACCGAACCGTCGATCCGGCGGTACGACCGCCGGATGTGCGCTGCACCGGCGTTGCCAGGAGTCATGGTCCAGGAGCGGCGGCCTGGCGCAGTCGCAGTCGGACGGTCGCCCACCGGCCGACCGCATACGCCTGCCGGCGCTCTCCGCCCCAGCGTCAGCGCCCCGTCTCGTCGCGGCGGCAGTGCAGGAAGAGATGGGGCTCGGGCCCGGCTTCGGGGTGGTCCGGGGTGAAGACGGCGCTGTGCCGGGACAGCACCGTCAGCCCCGCCGCCTCCGCCATGCCGGCGAAGTCCTCCTCGGCGAAGCTCGTCGCGCGGACCGCCCGGCCCATGAAGACCAGCTCGACGTCCTCCACGTCCCCGGGCACGGTGGCCAGCACCAGATGCCCGCCGGGCCTCAGGGCCAGGGCCAGCCGCCGTGTCAGAGCCGACTGCTCGGCGCGGGTCATCTGCAGCAGCGAGAAGAACGCGCACACGCCGTCGAACGATTCCGTCTCCAGCGGGAGCTCCCTGATGTCGCCGCAGCGGAACTCCGCCTCGGGGACCTGACGTGCGGCGAGTTCGACCATGACGGGGGAGACGTCGACGCCCAGCACCGAGTGCCCTGCCGCGATGAGCGCGGCCGCGGTGGGCCGCCCGGTGCCGCTCCCCACGTCCAGCGTCCGCGCGGCGGGCGGCAGCCGCTCGATCAGCCACTCCAGCGCGGACAGATGCGCGGGGGCATGGGCGAACGCCTTCTCGTAGACGAGGCCCAGCGCGTCGAACAGCGCTGCGGCGGGGGGCTGTTGGTCCTGGTGCCTCATGTCGGTGTCCTTCGCTCGCCGGCCCGCATCGTCGCACCCGACGGACGCGTGCCACAACGGCGGCCCGCTGCGCGTCCCGGCGGTTCGGGTTTGGAGGGGAGAATGAGAGCCGTACTCACGCGCCAGGTCCAGGGGAGGGCCAGGTCCGTGGTGCTCACGGCGCTCGGCGCCTGATCCGACAAGGGGGCAGGGATGGACGAGGCTGTGCTGACGGCGCTGGTCGCCGCCGGGGCCGCGATCGGCGGCGGAGCGCTCACGGGGGTGTTCACGCTCGCCGCCGCCAAACGCCAGGCCCAGGCCGCCTGGGCGGCGGGCGAGCGCCAGGCGGCCGCCGCCTGGGAAGCCGGCCGCCAACAAGCGGCCGCCGCCTGGGACGCCGGACAACTCCAGGCCACGGCCCAGCTCGACGTCGCCCGCCGGACCCTCACCGAGCAGACGCTCGCGGGGCAGCGGGCGGTGCGGCGAGCCGCATACGTGACGTACCTGAGCCGCACGGACAGTGCCCAACAGGCGCTCACGGCTTGGCAGAGCGCGATCGGCACGGCGAACGAGGCGCAGCGTCGACGGGAGTACGACGCCGCCATGGGCGCGGTCGGGGAAGCGCTCAATGTCGTGCGGCTGGAAGGGCCGGACGGTGTGACAGCGGCGGCGGAGACCCTGCGGGGCTCACTCGCCGCCACGGCTCCCGGAACCCCGCCCTCCATGGCACAGGAAGCCTTCCTGACCGCTGCCCGCGCGGCGCTCACCCCTGTGTAGTCGGTGCCGCGCGGATAGGATCCGCAGTGCCGAGGTGACGGAGGGCCAGGTGCAACCGAAGGTGTTGTCGTACACGGACCAGTCCAGCGACATCACTGTCGTGCGGCTGGAAGGCGACGACCAGGGCAGTACGCTCGACATCGACTCTGCACCCGAACTGCGCGCGGTACTGACGCGGCTGGCCGAAGACGGGCGGCTGATCCTGGTCGTCGACCTGAGCGTGGTCGACGACGTCGACAGCACCGGGCTGGGCGTGCTGGTGGGAGGCCTGAAACGGGTGCACGTCCAAGGCGGGACGCTGTCCCTGGTCGTGACGAACGATCGGGTGCGTGCCATTCTGTCCAAGACTGGCCTGACGAAGGTCTTCCGCGTCCACGACAACGTGCCGAGCGCGGTCGCGACGTTGGTCGCCGACTACGCGGAAGAAGGCATCGAGCAGCGCCGGGCAGCCATCGTGGAGCGGCAGGCCCGTAAGCGGCGCGTACCGGAGAAGGGCGTCCTGGTCTCGGGCGACCACACGTACGAGCATGTCTCCGAAGACATAACGCTGGTGAACGTCATGAGCAGAGATCCGGGCGGTGAGATAAGCGTCTCCACTGCGCCTACCCTGCGCGAGCTGATCGTGGACCTGATCAACCAGGGACGGTACTTCCTGGTCGTGGATCTGACGTCCGTCGAGCTTCTGGACTCGACCGGAGTGGGTGTCCTCGTCGGCGGTCTGAAGCGGATCCGTGCCCACAGCGGCGCGATCGCGCTGGTCGTGCCGTCCGAGCGAGTGCTCAAGATGTTCCGGATCACCGGACTGACCAAGGTGTTTCCCATCTTCGCCACCGTGGACCCCGCCGTCGAGTTCCTCGGCAGGGAGGTGCCTGCGGCGCATGTCTGACGGTGAGACACATCGGCGCACCGCCCTCCAATGGGACCCCGTCCGCCTGGGAGTGCATCCCGCCCCCGGCCCGGACACCACCGTGGACCTGCCGTTGACCGAGTACCTCCTCCGCCCGCACGACGAGACCCTGCGGCAGCGGCTGGCCCGCACCGCGGCCACGAACGACTCCGTGTTCGTCCTGCTGGTGGGCCGTTCCGCGAGCGGCAAGACCCGTGCCGTCTACGAGGCGGTGGCGGCCGTCCTGCCCGACTGGCCCGTGGTGCGCCCAGCGGACGCGGACGAGCTGAACGCGGCGGACATCGGCCCCCGCACCGTGCTGTGGCTCGACGAGACGCAGCGCTATCTGAACGGGGCCTCGGGCGAGCGGGCCGCCAGGGTACTGGGGCGGCTGCTCGACGAGGTGGCACCGCTCGCGGTGGTCGGCACCATGTGGCCGGAGCACCTGAGGCGACTGACCGAGAACCGACGGGACGGCGAGGACGAATCGCCATACGTCCGGGCGCTGTTGGCGGGACGCCACGCGATGATCACGGTGCCGGACACGCTGTCCGGCGACGCTCCGGCCGTGGCCGCCGCGGCGGCCCGTGATCCGCGTCTGGCCGCCGCCGTGCGGGCGGCCGGTCCGGGGCATCGGGTACTGCAACACCTCACTGGGGGACCGGAGCTGGTGCGCCGCTGGGAGATGGGCCCGGACCAGTGGTTCACCGCTCCGGAACACGCCGTGCTGACGGCGGCCGTCGAGGCGCGCAGGCTCGGCCACACCAGCGCCGTACCGGCGGGGTTGCTGAGGGAGGCCGCGGTCGGGTTCATGGCCTCCACCGCCCGTGCGACCGCGGGCGAGGAGTGGTTCCCGGCGGCCATCGGAGCGCTGACGACGGCAGGCCGCGGCCCCGCTCCGCTGATCGCGGAACGGCACGAGCCCGGCGTCGGCGTCCCCGACAGCTATCGCCCGGACGACTACCTGGAGCAGCACATCCGCCGGGTCAGGGCGCATCGGGCGCCACCGGCCGAGTTCTGGACGGGTGCCTCCTGGGCCAGAACCCCCGATGACCTGTACTCCTTCGGACGGGCCGCCGAACAGCGGCGTCGATACGGGTGTGCGGTGGCGCTGTACGAGAACGCCGTGCAGCAGGGCCACAGACGGGCCCGAGCCGCCTGGGCGGTGCTGCGGGAGACCACCGACGGCCGGGTCGCCGCCGAGGAGACGGCCGCGACGGACCCCGTCGCCTGGGCGGCTCTCGCGATGTCGAGGGAGAGCGGCGGCGACAGGCGCGCCGCCTATGACGCGTATCGGCAGGCGGCCCGGGCGGGTGACGCGTGGGCGTGGTCGGCGATGGCCAGGATCCATGAGGAGGACGGGGAACAGGCCGCCGCGGACGATGTCGCGGCCTTGGCCGGGGCGGCGGGGCAGCCGCTCGCCTGGCGGACGCTCGGCCGGATGCGCGCGGACCACGGCCCGGCCGCGGCCAAGGCGTTCGAGCAGGCCGTGAGCCTCGGTGACGGATGGGGGCACGTCGGGCTCGCGCAGGTCGCCGAACGCGCGGGTGACCTCCACGAGGCGGTGGAGCACGCCACGCGGGCGGCCGACACGGGCGTCACGGCGGCCTGGGCGCGTCTGGTACGGCTGCACTGGTCGCTCGGCGACCCCGCGTCGGCCGTGGCAGCGGCGACCGGCGGCGCGGACACCGGAAACCCGGAGGGCTGGTCCCTGTTGGCGCGACTGCGCCACGGAATCGGCGACCTGTCGGGCACCGCAGCCGCCTACCGCGAGGCCGCGGCCCTCGGCGTCGGCGCGGCCTGGCGTGAACTGGCCCTGCTCGCCGAGTCGGACGGCGACGCCGTAGGTGCTGAGGAAGCCGCCGCGCAGGCGGTGCGCACCGGTGATCCGGAGGCCTGGACCGCCCTGGCCGAGGACCGCGCGGAACGTGGCGACGACACAGGCGCCGCACATGCCGCCGCGGAGGCGGCGCGCGCCGGTGACGTGGAGGCGTGGATCACGCTGGCGCGCGGCCTGGAACGCGCCGGTGACGCGGAGAGCGCGGAGCTCGCCGCCGACCTGGCCGCGGACCGAGGCTCACACACGGGGTGGGCCGCGCTGTCCCGGATGCGGGAACGCGCCGGGGACCGGGACGGATCCCGGCGAGCGGTGCTGCGGGCCGACGCCCTCGGCGCCTCCGACACCTGGACCGCACTGGGCCGCGTGCGCGAGGAACTGGGTGACACCGCCGCCGCCGAACGCGCGTACGTCCGTGGCTGCGAGGCCGGTGACACGGAGGCGTACGCCGCCCTCGGCGCCCTGTACCTGGAACAGGGACGGTCGGCCGAGGCCTGCGCGGCTTACCGGTCGGCTGTCGACGCGGGCATCCCCGACGCCTGGGAAGGTCTGCTGACGGCCTTGGCGGCCCAGGCACCCCGCGCGATCTCGGCGCAGACGGTGGACCGGCTCCGTACGACGGGACTGCCGGCGTAAGGGTGAGCGGCCAGGGTCTGTCGGGCCCCACGCCCATCCACCCGCACCGCCCCCCCAGCCACCCGCACCCGCCCGACAGACCCCGGCTTCCCGGGCTCGACCGCGGAGCGAGATTGTTGCGGCGGGATGAAATCCGCGGCCCCACGTGTTGGTCTCCAGCGGAGACCAGGACGAACGGAGGGCACCGGCGTGACAGCGCAGCAGGGGGGCGACCGAGGGTGGGCGCGCAGACTCGCCGGATACGCCTGGCGGCATCCCAGGGACGTGATCCTCGCCCTCGGCTCGTCCCTCGGCGGTATGGCCGTGATGGCCCTGGTCCCCCTGATCACCAAGGTGATCATCGATGACGTGATCGGGGACCGGACCCGGGCCATGGCCCCCTGGGCGGCGGCCCTGATCGGCGCCGCCCTCCTGGTGTACGTCTTCACCTACGTCCGCCGCTACTACGGCGGACGTCTCGCGCTCGACGTCCAGCACGACCTGCGCACGGAGATGTACGGGACGATCACCGGCCTCGACGGACGGCGGCAGGACGAGCTGTCCACCGGGCAGGTCGTCGGCCGTGCCACCAGCGACCTCCAGCTGATCCAGGGCCTGCTCTTCATGCTGCCGATGACCATCGGCAACATCCTGCTGTTCCTGATCTCCCTCGTGATCATGGCGTGGCTGTCGCTGCCCCTCACCCTGGTCGCGATCGCCGTCGCCCCCGCCCTGTGGTGGATCGCCCTGCGCAGCCGCGCCAGGCTGCACCCCGCCACCTGGTACGCCCAGGCCCAGGCCGCCGCCGTCGCGGGCGTCGTCGACGGCGCCGTCAGCGGCGTCCGCGTGGTCAAGGGGTTCGGGCAGGAGGAGCAGGAGACCGGGAAGCTGCGGGAGGTCGGCCGGCGGCTCTTCGCGGGCCGGCTGCGGACCATCCGGTTCAATTCCCGGTACACCCCCGCCCTCCAGGCCGTCCCCGCCCTCGGCCAGGTCGCGATGCTGGCGCTCGGCGGCTGGCTGGCCGTGCGCGGCCACATCACGCTCGGCACGTTCGTCGCGTTCTCCACCTACCTCGCCCAGCTCGTCGGCCCCGTCCGCATGCTCGCCATGGTCCTCACCGTCGGCCAGCAGGCCCGCGCCGGCACCGAGCGCGTCCTGGAGCTGATCGACACCGAGCCCACGCTCGCCGAGGGCACCAAGGACCTCCCCGCCGACGCACCCGCGACCGTCGAGTTCGACGACGTGTCCTTCGGCTACGCCGACGGGCACCCCGTCCTCGACGGCCTCAGCTTCGAGATCCGTCCCGGTGAGACCCTCGCCGTCGTCGGCTCCTCCGGCTCCGGCAAGTCCACCGTCTCCCTCCTCCTCCCACGCTTCTACGACGTGTCCCGCGGCGCGCTCCTCATCGGCGGCCACGACGTCCGCGAACTCACCCTCGACTCGCTGCGCGCCGCGATCGGCCTGGTCCCCGAGGACTCCTTCCTCTTCTCCGACACGGTCCGCGCCAACATCGCCTACGGCCGCCCCGACGCGACCGACGAGCAGATCGAGGCCGCCGCCCGCGCCGCCCAGGCGGACCGTTTCATCGCCGAGCTGCCCGACGGCTACGCCACCAAGGTCGGCGAGCACGGCCTCACCCTCTCCGGCGGCCAGCGCCAGCGCGTCGCCCTCGCCCGCGCGATCCTCACCGACCCGCGCCTGCTCGTCCTCGACGACGCGACCTCGGCCGTGGACGCCCGCGTGGAGCACGAGATCCACGAGGCCCTGGCCCGCGTCATGGAGGGCCGTACGACCCTCCTGATCGCCCACCGCCGCTCCACCCTGAACCTCGCCGACCGCATCGCCGTCCTCGACGGGGGCCGCCTCGCCGACATCGGCACCCACGAGGAGCTGGAACGCCGCTCCGCCCTCTACCGCCGGCTGCTGACGGACCCCGACGAACTCGGCGGAGTCTCGCCCGGACACACCCCCGCGGCCTCCCTCGCCCAGGCCGACGACACCGCCGTACGCGACTCGATACGGGACGAGCTGGACGCCGAGTTCGACGCCGAGCGCGGCATCACGCCCCGGCTGTGGACCGGTGACCGCGAGCCCCGCGACACCGCCTTCGACGGCACCCCCGCCACCCCCGAACTCCTCGCCCAGGTCGAGGCGTTGCCCCCGGCGACCGACACCCCCGGCATCGACGAGGCCCGCGCGGTCGCGCCGGAGGAGTCGTACGGCCTGCGGCGGCTGCTGCGCGGCTTCGGCCTGCCCCTGCTGGTCAGCCTGGCGCTCGTCGCCGTCGACGCGGGCGCGGGCCTGCTGCTGCCCGTGCTGATCCGGCACGGCATCGACGACGGCGTCTCCCAGGCGGCGCTCGGCGCGGTCTGGGCCGCGGCCCTGCTGGGCCTGGTCGCGGTGCTCGCCCAGTGGGCGGCCCAGATCGGTGAGACGCGGATGACCGGCCGGACCGGCGAACGCGTCCTGTACTCCCTGCGCCTGAAGATCTTCGCCCAGCTGCAGCGCCTCGGGCTCGACTACTACGAGCGGGAGCTGACGGGCCGGATCATGACCCGGATGACGACCGACGTGGACGCCCTGTCGTCGTTCCTGCAGACGGGCCTCGTCACGGCCTTCGTCTCCGTCGTCACCTTCTTCGGCATCATGGTCGCCCTGCTGGTGCTGGACGTGGAGCTGGCCCTCGTCGTCTTCGCCACGCTCCCGCCGCTGATCGTCTGCACGTTCTTCTTCCGGCGGGCGAGCGTCAAGGCGTACGAGCTGGCCCGCGAGCGGGTGTCCGTGGTCAACGCGGACCTCCAGGAGTCGGTGGCCGGGCTGCGGATCGTGCAGGCGTTCCGGGGCGAGCGCGCGGGCGGCGAGCGGTTCACGGCGGGCAGCGACAGCTACCGCCGGGCCCGGATCCACGGCCAGTGGCTGATCTCCCTCTACTTCCCGTTCGTGCAGTTCCTGTCCTCGGCGGCGGCCGCGGCCGTCCTGATCGTCGGCGCCCACCGCGTCGACGCGGGCACCCTGACCACCGGCGCCCTGGTCGCCTACCTCCTCTACATCGACCTGTTCTTCGCCCCCGTCCAGCAGCTCTCCCAGGTCTTCGACGGCTACCAGCAGGCCACCGTCTCCCTGGGCCGCATCCAGGAACTCCTCCGGGAGCCGACGTCCACGAAGTCCGCCGCCGAGCCGCGCCGGGTCCGTGCGCTGCGCGGTGAGATCAGGTTCGAGGACGTGGACTTCGCCTACGGCTCCGCCGACGGGGAAGCGGCCCTGAGCGGTGTGGCGCTGTCGATCCCCGCCGGCCAGACCGTCGCCTTCGTCGGCGAGACCGGCGCCGGCAAGTCGACGCTCGTCAAGCTCGTCGCCCGCTTCTACGACCCGACCGGCGGCCGGGTCACCGTCGACGGCACCGACCTGCGCGATCTCGACCTGACCTCGTACCGGCACCGCCTGGGCGTCGTCCCCCAGGAGGCGTACCTCTTCCAGGGCACGGTCCGGGACGCCATCGCCTACGGCCGCCCCGACGCGACCGACGCCGAGGTGGAGGCCGCCTCCCGCGCGGTCGGCGCCCACGACATGATCGCCACGCTCGACGGCGGCTACCTCCACGAGGTCGCCGAGCGCGGCCGCAACCTCTCCGCCGGGCAGCGGCAGCTGATCGCGCTGGCCCGCGCGGAACTGGTGAACCCGGACGTGCTGCTCCTCGACGAGGCGACGGCCGCGCTCGACCTGGCCACCGAGGCGCAGGTCAACCAGGCCACCGACCGCCTCGCCGGACGCCGTACGACGCTCGTCGTCGCCCACCGGCTCACCACGGCCGCCCGCGCCGACCGCGTCGTCGTCATGGACCACGGCCGGGTCGTGGAGGACGGCACCCATGACGAGCTCCTGGCCCACGAGGGCCGGTACGCGGCACTGTGGCGCACGTTCGTGGGCGAGCCGGTTCTGAAGCCGTAGCGCCCCTCCGTAGCGTGTCCCCTTGAGCGCGCAACCGTTCGAGGGGGGTTGTGCGTCCGTACATCAGTACGGGTGTGTGGCGGGAGGGGCTGCAGTGAGCGGGCGTGGGATACGTCGGCGCATGGCGCTCGTACTGGCCGTGCTGACGACCGCCGGGCTGCTGGCCCTCGCGGGGCCGCCGACGAGTGCGGAGGCGGCCGCGTCGTGCGCCGGGCGCAAGGTGCGGACGCTGACCTTCGACACCGGCACCGTACGGGTCTACCGCAAGGGCGGCCGGTACGTCTGCGCCGTCCTCGTGCCGCGGAAGCCCGCCCGCAAGGGCACCCTGCGCATCCGGGCCTGGGGCGGCCAGTGGGTGCGCAACGAGAAGCACCCCGCCGGTCCCGTGACCGTGCACGCGGGCCGGCGTCCGGTGTGCATCAAGGCGCGGGCAGGCGGCCGGAGTTACGACTCGGGCTGGATCCTGCGCTGAACCGCCGCGCCCGTCCCGCGCCGGGCCCCGGCTCCGGTGTCCCGGCGGGCCGGTGCCCCGCACAGGGTTTTCCCTATCCCTCCCGGCCGCGGCCGAAAGCAGTCCAGTTGGCCCCTTTCTTCCCTGGTGCCCCGGCGGTGGCTCCGATAGCTTCCGGCGCACAGCCGCTGCACAACTGCATAGCTGCATAGGGGAGAAACGCATGCGCAAAGCACTCAGGTGGGTGCTGTCGCTCGTGGTGCTCATCGGCACACTGAGCACGGCGGGGGCGGCCACCGCCGCCGGGTCGGACACCGCCGACATCAAGGACCGACTGCTCGCCGTACCGGGCGTGAGCCTCATCCAGGAGAAGCCGTACCCGGGTTACCGCTTCTTCGTCCTCAACTTCACCCAGCCGGTGGACCACAGGAACCCGAAGAAGGGCACGTTCCAGCAGCGGATCACCGTGCTGCACAAGGACACGGCCCGGCCGACGGTCTTCTACACCGGCGGCTACAACGTCTCCGCCAACCCCGGCCGCCGCGAGCCCACCCAGATCGTGGACGGCAACCAGGTCTCCATGGAGTACCGGTTCTTCAACCCGTCCCGCCCCGACCCGGCCGACTGGTCGAAGCTGGACATCTGGCAGGCGGCCAGCGACCAGCACCGGATCTTCCGGGCGCTGAGGAAGATCTACCGCGAGAACTGGATCTCGACCGGCGGCTCGAAGGGCGGCATGACCGCCACCTACTACGAGCGCTTCTACCCGCACGACATGGACGGTGTCGTCGCGTACGTCGCCCCCAACGACGTCGTCAACGACGAGGACTCGGCATACGACCGGTTCTTCGCCAACGTCGGCACCAAGGAGTGCCGCGACCGGCTGAACGCCGTGCAGCGCGAGGCGCTGGTGCGCCGTGAGCCGCTGGAGAAGAAGTACGCGGAGGTCGCCGCCGCCGACGGCCTCACCTTCCACACGATCGGCAGCCTCGACAAGGCGTACGAGGCGGTCGTCCTCGACTACGTCTGGGGCTTCTGGCAGTACAGCCTGCTCGCCGACTGCGACAGCGGCGTCATCCCGAAGGACGCCAAGGCCGCGACGGACGACGAGATCTGGACGTCCATCGACACGATCTCCGGCTTCTCCGCCTACGCCGACCAGGGCCTGGAGCCGTACACGCCGTACTACTACCAGGCGGGTACGCAGCTGGGCGCGCCCGACATCAAGTTCCCGCACATCGAGAAGAAGTACATCCGCTACGGCTACCAGCCGCCCCGGAACTTCGTCCCGCGGGACATCAGGATGACGTTCGACCCGACCGCGATGCGCGACGTCGACACCTGGGTCCGGAACAACGCCAAGCAGATGCTGTTCGTCTACGGGCAGAACGACCCGTGGGGCTCCGAGCCGTTCCACCTGGGCAAGAAGGCGCGCGACTCGTACGTCTTCACGGCGCCCGGCGCCAACCACGGTGCCAACGTCGCCGGTCTGGTGAAGGCGCAGAAGGACCTGGCCACGGCCCGGATCCTGAAGTGGGCGGGCGTCGCCCCGGCCGCCGTCCAGGCCGACCCGGGCAAGGCGAAGCCGCTGGCGAAGTTCGACTCCAAGCTCGACAAGCGTGACATCGAGCGGGAGATGACGCTCCGGCCGTAGTTCGCGGGAGCAGTAGGCGAGTCGGGCCCGGTTGCCGCCCTCCGGTGGCAGCCGGGCCTGCCGTTTCCCGCCCCTCGCCCGGGTCCCTCACACCGGCACCGCACAGCCCACCGGCCGCTGCCCGCCCAGCCGTACGTACAGGTCCGTGGCGGCCGGGCACCGCGTCCTGGTGTCGACGGCCGTCGTCACCTCGTACTCCGGGTCGTGCCGGCCCCGGCCGTCGCAGGCCGTCTCGCGGACCTCGCCCCGCCCGGCGCCGTAGACACAGTCGCCCACGATGGTGCGGGGGCCGCCTCCGCCGCCGGGGTCGCCCGGGTGCGGCGGCTGCAGCTTGCGCATACAGGCGTAGCCCTGCGGCACGGAACCGTCGCCGTCCTCGTCCTCGCCGGACACACCCGGCCCGGCGGACCCGTCCGGGGCGGGCCGGGACTCGCTGATGTGGAGGACGAAGTCGGTGGTCGGCGGGCAGAGGGGGCCCTGGCCGGCCCGGTCGTCGTGCCGGGCCACCACCCGGGCGGCGGCCCGTTCGCCCGCGCAGGGCACCTCGGTGAAGCTGGTCGTCCCGAACGAACTGCACTCGTCGACGCCGAGGAACACCGACCCGTACCCGGACGGCGGGGCCGACGCGGCCGTGGTCGAGCGCTCCCCGGTCTCCTCGTCCGTCCCGCCGGACCAGCCCTGGCACCCCGACAGCGCGGCGGCCGCCAGGACGACCGCGGACATCAGCACTCCCGCGCGCACGATTCGAACGCGACGCACCCCTCGCATGGCCACCCCCGATGAACCCCCGTCCAGCGTGACCCCGTGGAAGGGGTCACGCTGGACATATCGTGCGCTTTGCGTCAGTTGGGGGCGGTGTGCGAATCGTGCGGCGTAGGCCCTCTACGTCAGGGGCCGTAGGTCAGACCGTGCCCGATCGGATAGAGCACCCGCGTCGGGGCGTCGGCCCGCTGCACCGGGACCGGCAGCTTTCCGCGCGGCGCCACCCGCCCGGCCAGCACCCGTGCCGCCGCCCGCACCTCCACGTCCGTCCAGGAGTACGCGGCCACGCAGCCCTTCACCCCGGGAAGGTGGGCCACGTCGTACGGGTTGCGGACCGCGACCGCCACCACGGGGACACCGGTGGCGATCAGCCGTGCGACGAGGGTCTTCTGCGTACCGGTCGCCGTCACGTTGTACGTCGCCACGACCACGACGTCCTGGCCGGCCGCTGCCGCGACCGCCTGGTCGATGGCCGCCTGGGTGGGGGCCGTACCGGTCGGCAGCCGGGTCGTCGTGAAGCCGAGGGAGGTGAGTTCGGCGGCGAGGACGGCCGTCGGCGGGCCCGTGGTGCCCGTCGGGGACGCCGGGTCGGCGCCGACCACCAGCACCTTGCGCTGCCCGGTGCGGTTCAGCGGCAGCAGCCCGCCCTTGTTGACCAGGAGGGTCGTGGTCCGCTCGGCGATCCGGTCGGCGGCGTCGAGGTGCCGCGCGATCCCCACCACCCGGTCGACCCCGGCGTCACTCACGTACGGCCGCTCGAACAGTCCCAGCTTCGCCTTGAGCCGCAGGATGCGCAGGAGCGACCTGTCGAGGCGGGCCTCGGTCAGCTCGCCGGCGTGCACGGCGTCGAGGACCGCGTTCCACGCCACGTCGATCGAGGGCGGGTTGAGCAGCTGGTCGACACCGGCCTTCAGGGCCAGCACCGGCACCCGGTCGTCGCCGTACTTCTCCCGGACGCCCTGCATGCCGAGCGAGTCGGTGACCACGACCCCGTCGTAGCCCAGTTCGCCGCGCAGGATGCCGGTGATGATCGGGCGGGAGAGGGTGGCCGGGTCGCCGGAGGGGTCCAGGGCGGGGACCATGATGTGCGCGGTCATGATCGAGTCGATCCCGGCGCGGATCGCGGCCTTGAAGGGCGGGGCGTCGAGGGCCGTCCACTGCTTCCGGGTGTGCTCGATGACCGGGAAGCCGTAGTGGCTGTCGACGGCCGTGTCCCCGTGCCCCGGGAAGTGCTTGGCGGTGGCCGCCACCCCGGCCTCCTGATACCCCTTCACCTGGGCGGCGACCAGCTTCGAGACGGCCTTCGGGTCGGCGCCGAAGGAGCGGACGCCGATGACCGGGTTGGCCGGGTTGACGTTCACGTCGGCGACCGGCGCGTAGTCCTGCCGGACACCGAGGGCGCGCAGTTCGGCGCCGCTGATGCGGCCGGCCTCGCGGGCGTCGGTGCCGGAGCCGCCCGCGCCGAGGGCCATCGCGCCCGGCAGCAGGGTGGCGGGCCTGCCGACCCGGGCCACGGCGCCGTGCTCCTGGTCGGTGGAGACCAGGACGGGCAGGCCGCGGGGGAGGGCGAGGGAGGCGCGCTGGATGCCGTTGCCCAGGGCGGCGATCTGGTGGGGGTCGCGGGTGTTGTGCGCCCACGAGAAGTAGATGATCCCGCCGACCCGGTACTTCGCCAGCAGTTCGGCTGCCGTCCGGACGCCCAGCTCCTGGAGGTTGGCGTCGATGTCGGCCTGGTCGGGGGCGGTCGCCGAGTGCCCGTAGACCCGCATCACGAACAGCTGGCCGACCTTCTCCTCCAGCGTCATGCGCGAGATGAGACGGCGCAGCCGCTTGTCGTCGGGGCCGCTGACGGCCTGGGCGTCGGTGCCGAGGGTCAGGGCCGTGGTGACGCCCGCCGTGGCGGCGAGGAGGGTACGTCTGGAGGGCACGTGCGGCGCTCCTTCCGGAGGGGGGAGAGAGGGAGCTGTGGACTGAAGAAAACTTCCAGAGTGCCACGATTATCCGGAAAGTTTCTTCCGGTCAAGGAGTGGGGGTGGGTCGGGGTGCGTGTTCGTGTGCGGGTTCGGTGGGGCTTCTCGCGCAGTTCCCCGCGCCCCTGAAAGACCGGCCCCACGCACCCGCACCCGAACACGCACCCGTCACCACTGCTGGGCGCGGTCCCCCGCCTGTCGTGCCCGGGCATCGGGGCGGCGGGGGCGGGGAGTGAAGAGGGAGGGGCCGGCGTCGTCGTCGGGGTGTTGCAGCGGGACGTCGGGCCGGTCGGCCCGCCAGGGCTGTCGCGGGGCCTCGGGCTCCCGCCGCCGCCCGCGCACGGCGGACCGGTCCCAGTCGCCCTCGCCGAGCACCAGCATCGGGTCGAACATCACGACCACCCCCGCGAGCAGCAGGAAGATCACCGGCCCGATGAGCATGGGCAGCAGGATCGACGTGGGCGACTCGCCGGTGAACGTGCCGGGGGCCGTGCCGTGCAGATGGACCCCCACCGCCGCCATGCCCGTGTAGTGCATCCCGGAGACGGCGACCCCCATCACCAGGCTGGCGCCCAGGCTGGTCAGGAAGCCCCGGATCGACACGGCCGCCCAGAGCGCGGCGGTCGCGGCGGCGATGGCGATGCCGATGGAGAGGGCGACGACGGCGAGGTCGTAGCGGATGTACCCGTTCAGCTGGATGGCGGCCATGCCCAGGTAGTGCATGGCGGCCACCCCGAGGCCCGTGACGCCTCCCGCGGCGCACAGGGAGGCCGTGCTGACCCCGCGGTAGCCCACGGCGAAGACCCCGACACCGACGACGGTGACGGCCACGACCAGGCTGAGCACGGTCAGCCCGACGTCGTAGTGGATCTCGCTCTCCTTGACCCGGAAGCCGATCATCGCGATGAAGTGCATGGTCCAGATGCCGCAGCCGATCGAGGCGGCCCCGAGGGCCAGCCAGCCGGGCTTCCAGGACTGCTCGTTGTAGACCGACCGTACGACGCAGCGCAGGCCGAGCGCCGCGCCCAGGCAGGCCATGACATAGGCGGCCACCGGGGTGACCGCGCCGTAGCTGAAACCGTCGACCGTGCCTTGCATATGCCAAATCCCCCCGATACATGGCCAGTTGTGCCTGGCTGTCGCGGGAGGTAAGTCTGCTGTAAGGACGGGCCGCAGCGCTCCGTTTTCCCAGAGTTACTGTCGGTACTTGGTCGGTGCTTGTTCGGCGCGTGATCGGCTTTGGGCGAGTCGATACTGATTCGCGGTCAAAATCCGCGCCGCATACAAGCCGCATACAAGCCGCGTGCCGGCCGCATGCAAGAAGAGGGGCCTGAGCTTGACGTTTCAAGCTCAGGCCCGTGCTCTACGCGGCGTCGTTGAGGAGCCGTCCGAGGTGTTCCCGGCCCGCCGCCAGCAGCTCCGGCAGCGGCGCGGCCTCCTCGTACCACCGCTTCTCGTACTCCCAGCACAGCCACCCGTCCCAGTCCTTGCGGGACAGCAGCTCGACGCACTCGCCGAGCGGCAGGACGCCCGCGCCGAGCGGGAGCGGGGTGGTGTCCTCGGGGGAGGCGATGTCCTTGACCTGGACGTAGCCGAGGAAGGGGGAGAGGGCGGCGTAGGACTCGGCGGGCTGTTCGCCGCCGAGCCAGGTGTGCATCACGTCCCAGAGGGAGCCGACACTGCCGTGGCCGACCGGACCGAGCACCCGGATCGCGTCGGCGCCGGTGCGGTGCGAGTCATGGGTCTCCAGCAGGACCCGTACGCCCCGGTCGGCCGCGTCCTCCGCCGCCGTGCCGAGCCGCCGCGCCGCGATCGCGTCGGCCTCGTCCGGGCTCTGGCCACTGTCCGGGTCGGCGCCGGGGAAGACGCGGACGAAGGGGGCGCCCAGGTCCCGGGCCAGGTCCAGGAGGCCGCGGATCTCGTCCAGTACGGGACCGTCCTCGCCCGGCGCGGCGACCCGCGCGTACCCGGCGAGTCCCAGGATCTCCACCCCGGCCGCCTTGAACTCGGCGGCCACCTCGGCGCGTTCGCCGGCCCCGATCCCCGGGTGCACCGGCTCCTCGGGATGGGCGCGCAACTCGACGCCGTGATAGCCGTGCGCGACGGCGAGCCGTACGACGTCGGCGACGGGGAGACCGGGGACACCGAGGGTGGAGAACGCGAGTTTCATGCCTTCGGACCGTACACGCCGTCCGGCGCCGTGCGGCACCCCGCCCGGCGTGGCAGGCGGCCTTCGCACCGGCGCATCAGATGTCCCGCCGTTCCAGCGGCTTCGTCGCGGGCCCCTGGACGATCCGGCCCTCGACGTCGAAGCGGGAGCCGTGGCAGGGGCACTCCCAGGTCCGTTCGGCGCGGTTGAAGCCGACCAGACAGCCCATGTGGGTGCAGCGGGCGGAGACGGCGTGCAGCGAGCCGTCCTCGTCCCGGTGGACCGCGTGGTGGTGGGCGCCGACGCGGACGACCGCGCCGTCCCCCGGGGCGATGGCGTCCACGGAGGCGTTCCCGGGCGGGCTGATCCGGTCGCCGACGAAGTGCCGGGCCACCTGCGCCTGGTGCTTGAGGAAGCTCGGCGCCTCCCGCACTGCGCTGAGCACCCGGCGCGGGTCGTACAGGTCGCTCCACGCGGACTTGTGCCCGGTGATCGACTCGGCCAGCAGCCGCCCGGCCATGATGCCGCCGCTCATGCCCCAGCCGCCGAACCCGGTCGCCACCCAGGTGTGCCGACTGCCCGCGTGGAAGGGGCCGACGAGCGGCACGGAGTCGGTGGAGTCGTTGTCCTGCGTCGCCCAGCGGTGGGTGAAGCCGAGCGGCCCGAACCGCTCGACCGCCCACTCCGCGAGGAGTTCGAACCGCTCCTCCACACCGGCCGTACCCGGCGTGAAGTGCTCCCCGGTGACGATCAGCAGCCGCTGTCCGTCCCCGTACGGGGCGGTCCGCGCGGAGCGGGTGCGCTGCTCCTGGGTGATGTACATGCCGTGCGGGTCCGCGTCGGCGGGCACCGGCGCGGCGAGCACGAGTTCGCGGCGCGGGGAGAGCCGGGTGAACAGCAACGCGCGGTCGAAGACGGGGTAGTGCGTGGCGACCACGACGTCCTCGGCGGTCACGGTGTACCCCGCGTCGGTGGTCAGCCGGCACGGCGAGCCCTCCTTGAGCCGTGTCACGCGCGTCCGCTCGTGGACCGACGCGCCCAGCCGCACCAGGTCCCCGACCAGCGCCAGCAGGTACCTGCGGGGATGGAACTGCGCCTGGTCCGCCACCCGCACCGCCCCCGCGACCGGGAAGGGCAGCCCCGTCTCCGTCACGAACTCGGCGGGCAGCCCGGCCTCCCGGGCCGCCTCCGCCTCGGCCCGCAGCTCCGCCACGCGCCCCTCGTCCTCGGCGTAGGTGTAGGCCGCCGCGTCCTCCCAGTCGCACGCGATGCCCAGTTCCTCCACCACCGCGGCGGCATGCCGGATCGCCTCGCTCTGCGACTGTGCGTACAGCGCGGCCGCCTCGGCGCCCCGGGTCCGCCGCAGCCGGTCGTAGACCAGCGTGTGCAACGCCGTCACCTTGGCCGTGGTGTGCCCGGTGACGCCCGCCGCGACCCGGTCCGCCTCCAGCAGCGCCACCCGCCGCCCGCGCCGCGCCAGCTCCCAGGCGGTGCTGATCCCCGCGATGCCCGCGCCGACCACGGCCACGTCGACGACCAGGTCCCCGTCCGGCGCCGGGTGTTCGCCCTCGTGCGGCGCGCTCTCGATCCAGTACGACCGCTGTTCCGGCCGTGTGTGCTCCTCGGGCTGCATGGTGTGGGGTCCTTTCAGGAGGGCGGCGGCTGTGACGGGGCGCGGCGGCGGTGGCTGGTGTCGCACCACGGGTAGATCCGGCTGCGGCGGCAGGTGCACAGGGCCACGCAGAAACGGTCCGACGACACGGTCGTACCGTCGTCCAGGGCGACCTCGACCGGCCCCTCGACCAGCAGCGGGCCGGGGCGTTGCAGGCTGACGCGGCGGCGTTCAGCGGGGACGTTCGGCACGGATGACCACCAGCTCTTCCTTCTCGTCGCCGGCACCGGCACCGGCACCGGCAGCGTCACAGTCACTGGCACCGGCACTGTCTGCACGGCCCTCGGCCCCCAGCAGTCCGCGGCGGCGCAGCCAGTCGCGCCGTTCCCGCAGGACGGGCCCGAACGCGACCCGGCGGTGCTCCACGACACCGGCCCGCAGCCCCGCCGTCCGCAACTGCGTCAGCGTCCGGTCCGCGTCGCTCAGCGCCGAGTGGACCAGCAGCAGCACGCCGCCGGGCCGCAGCAGCCCCGGCGAGTCCCGGCAGATCCGGTCCAGCAGGAGCCGGCCGTCCCAGCCGCCGTGCCAGGCCCGCGCGGCGCCCCGCGCGTGGCCGGGCCTGTCGGGTCTGGGCGCCGCGCCCGGCCCCGGACCGGGCCCGCGCCGCCGCGCCTGTGCCGGGCCCGGCACGTACGGCGGATTGGACAGGATGAGATCGAAGGACCGCTCGGCCACGGGCCCCAGCAGGTCTCCTCGGACGACGGTCACCGGCAGCCGCGCCAGCAGGGCGTTGACCCGGGTGTTGAGCACGGCCCGCCGGGAGATGTCGACCGCCGTGACGTCCGCGCCGCGCCGCGCCGCCGCCAGCGCGACGGCTCCCGTCCCCGTACCGACGTCCAGCACACGGGCCCGCGGGGCGAGAGGTTCGCGCCCCAGGGCGTGGACCAGGAGTTCGGTGTCGTCCTGCGGGGCGTAGACGCCGGGCAGGGACACGGGGAGGGAGAGGGGGTTCACGGGAATGGGCCTCCTGGCATGTGGGGGTCGTCGGGAGGGCGGACGGGCTGATGGGCCGGTGGGCGGACGGCGGGTGTCAGGCCGGCGCGCGCAGGGACGAGCGGCCCGCCCGCCACGCTCCGAGGAGACGGTCGGCGAGGATGTCCTCCAGATGGTTGGTGGCGTCGACACCGAAGGCCACGTCGGCGTCCAGCTGCGGTTCCTCCTCCAGCAGCCCGGCGACGACCTCGCGTCGGACGACCTGCTCGTGCACGGCGTCGGCCTCCACGTGTTCGTCGTAGAAGTGTTCGGCTGCGGGGCCCGCCCCGGTGCGCCGCATGGCACGGGCGAGCCGCCGGGAGCCGGGGGAGGACGTGATCTCGACCGTCGCGAAGTGCCCGACGAGGGCGCCGCGCAGGGCGCGGTGCAGGCCGAACAGGGACATCAGGTTGACCGGGGCGAGCGCTTCGGCGCCTGCCGCGTCCACATAGCGGCCGTACTCCGGGTCGAGGCCGAGGTCGGTCATCAGGTCGGCGAAGAGACGCGCGTGCACCCGTTCGGCCCGGCCCCCGCCGAACTCGTCGAACTCCACGGCGGCCATCCCCGCCTTCGCCCGCCCCCACAGCCGGGGCAGCACCCAGGCGTGCGGGTCGGCCTCCTTCAGGTGGTACAGCGAGCGCTGCGCCGCGTACTCGCGCACCTGCCACAGCTCGCCGTGGTCCTGGAGGAAGCCGCTGACGCCACCGCCGCCCTCGTCGTCGGCGGCCGGTTCCACGAGCAGGTCGTCCAGCGCCTCCCCGGCGCTCACGTGCCGGGTCGCCCGGTCGCGCAGCGACTCCAGGAACGGCCATTCCAGCGCGGCCCGACAGCGCAGCAGCTCCGGGTCCCATTCGAGGCCGGCGTCGACGCCGGCGAAGCCCCGGTAGTGCAGTTCGTAGCAGAGGTAGAGGGCGAGCTGGAGATCGTCGCCGAAGGGGTCGGCCCCGGCGATCGCCCGGCTGTCCGGCGGGGGGCCCTCGCCCCGCAGGAACGCCGTCACCGCGGCCGAGATACGTCCTCTGCTCTCCGGCAGGGTCGGTCCTGCCACCCGGGTCCTCATGGCCGCCGGGTACCCGTGATGCGTGAGTTTGCACCTGTGCGTCCCGTTGGCCGCGGGCCCGGGAGGCGGACATGACGAGGGGGCTCCCGTCAGGGGAGCCCCCTCGTCAGCGGAACCGGCCGCGCGGACCGCGGACCGCCGGTCGGCGGCGGTCCGCCCGCGCGCCGCGTGCCGTCACACGCCGTCGCGCTGCGCCGGGCGCCGCGTCGCCTGCGCGCGCTCCTCGACCTTGCCCTTCATCTTCTTGGCCTCACCGCGCGCCTGCTGCATCTTGCCCTCGACCTGCTGCTCGTGGTTCCCGGTGACCTTCCCGGACATCTCCTTGGCCTTGCCCTTGAGCTTGTCCATGCTGCCCTTGTCCTTGGCGGCCATGATCTTCTCCTTCGTGGGTGGGGGGAGGGGTTGAGGCGATGCCTCGCACACCCAACGTAGGTCGGGACGGTGACGGACGCGCGCCGAACCGTCACGTTCCGTAAGGGCGGCCCGTGGGAGGGAGCACCGATGCCTGCCCGTCGGACGGACCACGCTTCCCCGGATGCCGGATGCCGGATGCCGGATGCCGGATGCCGGATGCCGGATGCCGCGCCGCGGAACCACGGGCTGACCGGCGCAGTCTGCTCCAGCGTGGAGTCCTTACTGTTTCTGGCCCTGGTCCTCGCACCGTTCCTGGCCCCGTTGGTGGTCGCGGCCACGTCCCTGGCTCTCGCGGCCCGCGCGCATCGCCGGGAGGCGGGCAGCGGGCGTCGCCTGCCGAATGCCGGTTCGTGCGCGCTGGTCGCGGTCATGGCCGGCGCGGTCGCGCTCGGCGCGTACGCGGTCGGTGCGACGTCGGGCTTCTACGTCCTCGACCCCGACCAGATGTGCGCGGCCGAAGGCGCCCCCGGGGAGTACGTGGTGACGCGCATGACCCTGCCGGTGAGCGTGCAGTGCGTCACGGACGAGGGAGCGGGCACCGAACTGGTGCCGGCCTGGGTGAATCCGGCCGTCTTCGGAGGCATCGCGCTCGGCACGCTGGCATCGGTAGCGGCCGTCACCCAGCGGCTGCGCGGAACCGGAACCTGATCCCCGACGCCCTCCAGGCCCCGCGCGGACCCGAGCCCCGACCGGACCCGAACCTCGGCCGGGGGCGCCGGACTCGCACGCGCCCGCCACCCCCACGGCCCCGAATCTGGTGAATCCGGCCGTCTTCGGAGGCGTCGCACTCGGCGCGCTGGCATCGGTAGCGGCCGTCACCCAGCGGCTGCGCGGAACCGGAAACTGATCCCCGACGCCTCCCGGTCCCGCGCGGACCCGAACCTCCGCCGGCGGGGCGCCTGACTCGGGCGCGTCGGCCACCCCCACCGCCCCGAATCCGGAGAGGCCGGAACTCGGTTCAGTCCCCCCGAGGCCCCCCGGTAGACCCCCGCACCATCAGTTCCCCCCGCACCGTGGCGATCCCGCCGGGCGGCGGCTCCTCGCGGCCCATCGCGATGCGGCCCGCCCGGGCGCCCGCCTCCGACAGCGGCAGCCGTACCGTCGTCAGAGCCGGTACCGCGTCGATGCTGAACGGGAGGTCGTCGAAGCCGGCCACGGAGACGTCGTCCGGGATGCGCAGGCCCGAGTCGCGCAGGGCGGCGCACGCGCCGAGGGCCACGGTGTCGTTGGCGGCGAGCACGGCCGTCAGGGAGGGGTCCCGTCGCAGCAGCTCCAGCGTGGCCTCGTAGCCGGAGAGCCGGTCGTAGCGCCCGTACACCGTCCAGCGGGGGTCGTCCTCGATGCCGGCCGCCGCCAGCGCCGCCCGGTGGCCCTCCAGCCGGTGCCGGGTGGTCGTCCGCTCCTGCGGCCCGGCGATGTAGCCGAGGCGCCGGTGGCCCAGTCCGATCAGATGCTCGGTCAGCCGCTGTCCGCCGCCCCGGTTGTCGAAGGTGATCGCGATCGCCTCCGGCGTGGGCGGCCGCCCGCAGAGCACCACCCGCGTCCCGGCCTCCATCAGCTTGCGCAGCTTGTTGCCGACGGCGGTCAGATGCGCCGGATCCTCGATGGCCCCGCCGGTCAGCACGACGGCGGCGGCCCGCTGCCGCTGCAGCAGCGTGAGGTACGTCAATTCGCGCTCCGGGGAGCCGCCCGTATTGCACACCACACCCAGCCGCTCCCCGCCCGCGCGCCCACCGGGCCCGCCGATCTCGGACTGGATGGCCGCGGCCATGATCCCGAAGAAGGGGTCGGCGATGTCGTTCACGAGGATGCCGACCAGGTCGGAGGTGGCGGCGGCGAGCGCGCTGGCGGGTCCGTTGAGGACGTAGTCCAGCTCGTCCACGGCCTTCAGCACCCGCTCGCGCGTGGTCGCGGCCACCGGGTAGTTGCCGTTCAGCACCCGGGAGACGGTCGCGGGCGACACCTGCGCACGGGCCGCCACGTCCGCCAGGGTCACAGTCATCGTTGCTCGTCCTCCGGTGCGCGTGATGTTCGGGCTGTCGGGGAACCTTACGGCCGCGATCGCCGTTCGCCCCCTCGAACAACTCGACCCCCTCGCGGTCTTGTCCGGACCGCTGCTCAGAGGCTAGCTTCTAGTTGGATAGAAAGCGCTTGCTGTGACGCTCACCCTTTCGTCGGGCGTACGCGGCGCCGGACGCGTACGCAGACACGAACGCACACCAACGAAAGGACCGGCCGTGACACGCAGAACCGTACGGATCGCCATGAACGGCGTGACCGGACGCATGGGCTACCGCCAGCACCTCGTCCGCTCCATCCTCGCCCTCCGCGAGCAGGGCGGCCTCGACCTCGGCGACGGCACCGTCCTGTGGCCGGAGCCGGTCCTCGTCGGCCGCCGCGAGCACGCCCTGAAGGCGCTCGCCGAGCAGCACGGCCTGGACCCGGCGAACGTCTCCACCGACGTGGACGCCGTCCTCGCCGACCCGACCGTCGAGATCTACTTCGACGCCCAGGTCACCTCGGCCCGCGAGGAGGCGATCAGGAAGGCCATCGCCGCCGGCAAGCACATCTACACCGAGAAGCCGACCGCCACCGGCCTCGACGGCGCCCTGGAGCTGGCCCGTCTCGCGAACGCCGTCGGCATCAAGCACGGCGTCGTCCAGGACAAGCTGTTCCTGCCGGGCCTGCTGAAGCTCAAGCGCCTCATCGACGGCGGCTTCTTCGGCCGCATCCTCTCCATCCGCGGCGAGTTCGGCTACTGGGTCTTCGAGGGCGACTGGCAGGAGGCCCAGCGCCCCTCCTGGAACTACCGCGCGGAGGACGGCGGAGGCATCGTCGTCGACATGTTCCCGCACTGGGAGTACGTGCTGCACGAGCTGTTCGGCCGGGTGAAGTCCGTCCAGGCCCTCACCGCCACCCACATCCCCGAGCGCTGGGACGAGCAGGACAAGCCCTACGACGCCACCGCCGACGACGCCGCCTACGGCATCTTCGAGCTGGACGGCGGCGCGATCGCCCAGATCAACTCCTCCTGGGCCGTCCGCGTCAACCGCGACGAGCTGGTCGAGTTCCAGGTCGACGGCACCGAGGGCTCGGCGGTGGCCGGTCTGCGCAACTGCCGCGTCCAGCACCGCTCGGCCACCCCCAAGCCGGTGTGGAACCCCGACATCCCCGCCACCTACTCCTTCCGCGACCAGTGGCAGGAGGTGCCGGACAACGCCGAGTTCGACAACGGCTTCAAGGCGCAGTGGGAGCTGTTCCTCAAGCACGTCTACGCCGACGCGCCCTACCACTGGGACCTGCTGGCCGGCGCCCGCGGCGTCCAGCTCGCCGAGCTGGGCCTGAAGTCCTCGGCCGAGGGTGTCCGTCTCGACGTACCGGAGATCCAGCTGTGACGATCCACCTCCCCGGGGCCGCAGGGCAGTTGCGGGCCTACACCCCGCGCACCGAGCCGCTGGCGGTGTCCCCCGGCACTCCCCTCACCTCCCGTACGGTCTTCTCGGCGGCGCACGTCGTCGCCGACCCGTACGCGGACGTCTCCCCGGACTCGCCCGCCGCCGTCGACTGGGACGCCACCCTCGCCTTCCGCCGCCACCTGTGGTCGCACGGCCTGGGCGTCGCCGAGGCGATGGACACCGCGCAGCGCGGCATGGGCCTGGACTGGGCGGGCGCGGCGGAGCTGATCCGCCGCAGCGCCGCCGAGGCGAAGGCCGTCGGCGGCCGGATCGCCTGCGGCGTCGGCACCGACCAGCTCACCGGCCCCGCCTCCCTGCCGGAGATCCGCAAGGCGTACGAGGAGCAGCTGGCGCTCGTCGAGGAGTCGGGCGCCCAGGCGATCCTGATGGCCTCGCGCGCGCTGGCCGCCGCCGCGACGGGTCCCGAGGACTACCTGGAGATCTACGGCCACCTGCTCCGCCAGGCCGCCGAGCCGGTCGTCCTTCACTGGCTCGGCCCCATGTTCGACCCGGCGCTGGACGGCTACTGGGGCTCCTCGGACCTCGACGCGGCCACGGAGACCTTCCTCGCCGTGATCGCCGCCCACCCCGACAAGGTCGACGGCATCAAGGTCTCCCTGCTGGACGCCCAGCGGGAGATTGACATCCGCCGCCGGCTCCCGCAGGGGGTGCGCTGCTACACGGGCGACGACTTCAACTACCCCGAGCTGATCGCGGGCGACGCGAAGGGCTTCAGTCACGCGCTGCTCGGCATCTTCGACCCGCTGGGCCCGCTGGCGGCCGAGGCGGTACGCGTCCTGGACACGGGCGACGTACAGGGCTTCCGGGACCTCCTGGACCCGACCGTCGAGCTGTCCCGCCACCTCTTCCAGACCCCCACCCGCTTCTACAAGACGGGTGTCGTCTTCCTGGCCTGGCTGGCCGGCCACCAGGAGCACTTCACGATGGTCGGCGGCCTCCAGTCGGCCCGCTCCCTCCCGCACTTCGCGCGCGCCTACGAACTCGCCGACGGCCTGGGCCTGTTCCCGGACCCGGCGCTTGCGGAGACCCGCATGAAGAACCTGCTGTCGCTGTACGGAGTGGCCCAGTGAGTACCGGTACCGGACTTGAGCGCTTCTCCATCAACCAGATGACGGTCAAGCAGCTGTCGCTGCCCGAACTGGTCGACGGCTGCACCGAGTTGGGCATCCCGGGCGTGGGCCTGTGGCGCGAGCCGGTGGCGGAGTACGGCCTGGAGGCGACCGCCAAGCTGGTCCGCGACGCGGGCCTCGCGGTCACGACCCTCTGCCGGGGCGGTTTCTTCACGGCGATCGATCCGGCCGAGCGTGCGGCGGCCCTGGCCGACAACCGCAAGGCGATCGACGAGGCGGCGACGCTCGGCACCGACACCCTGGTCCTGGTCTCGGGCGGTCTCCCGTCCGGCTCGAAGGACCTGCACGGGGCACGGGAGCGCATCGCCGACGCCCTGTCGGAACTGGGCCCGTACGCGGCGGCGAACGGCGTCCGTCTCGCCATTGAGCCGCTGCACCCGATGTTCGCCTCGGACCGCTGTGTGGTGTCGACGCTCTCCCAGGCGCTGGACATCGCCGAGCGCTTCCCGGCGGAGCAGGTCGGCGTGACCGTGGACACCTACCACATCTGGTGGGACGACACGGCCCCGGCGGCGATCGCCCGCGCGGGCGCGACCGGCCGCATCCACACCTTCCAGCTCGCCGACTGGATCACCCCGCTGCCCCAGGGCGTCCTGACCGGCCGGGGCCAGATCGGCGACGGCGCGATCGACATGCGCGAGTGGAAGGCGTACGTCGAGGCGGCGGGCTACACCGGCCCCATCGAGGTCGAGCTGTTCAACGACGAGCTGTGGGCGGGCGACGGCCGTGCGCTGCTCGCGCAGACGGCCCGGCGGTTCGTGGAACACGCGGCGTGACGTCCGGGCGGCGGGCGGGGGCACCACGCTCCGGTCCGCCGCCCGGTCAGACCTGTCGGACCTCGACCTGCTTGCCGCAGAGCGGCTTGAGGTCGTCGAGGTCAGAGGTGAGGACCGTCACCGGCGGTTGCGCCGCGCGGGCGGTGGCGGCGACGATCGCGTCCAGGGCGTACTTGTGCCCGCCGGTCCTGCCGCTGTCCTTCATCCGGGTGATGGCCTCTTTGGCGGTCTCCTTGGTGACCGGCTCCACGACGAGCCGGGAGAGGGCCCAGGCGAGGCGGGCGGTGTGCGCCCCCTGGGGATCGGCCTCCACGATCGTGGCCGCGCTGGTGATCACCCTGACGTCCCGTTTGCTCGCGACGGCGAGCCTCGCGGTCATGGCCCGGTCGCCACGCAGGTAGAGGGACAGGGCTTCACTGTCGAGCACCCAGGTGCCGCTCACGCCACCGCCCGGTCGCCCCGGCCGCTGCCGAACATCTCGCGCTCGGCCGCGTCGATCTCCTCCTGGGTGAGAGGGCCGTGCAGCTCCTCGTTCGCGGCGATGAGTTCGTCGAGCTGGTCCCGCTCGATCTGCCGCTGGATCGCGGCCTCCACGTAGGCGGAGATGCCGCGCTTGCCGACGCGTGAACGGAGGGCCGCGATGGTGCCCTCATGTACGGAAACCGAGACGGACTTGGTCGGGCCCTCACCTGGTCCATAAGTGTGCTCACTCACACACCCAATCTAGCAAAACTTCTATTAGAACGCTCTGTCGCAGACGCGGGACGGCGCGGCGGCTCACCGCAGAGGGATCACGACGGCCATGCTCACCGCGAGGGCGAGGGTCATGAGCGCGTAGTGCCTGGCCTTCAGTTTCTCGATGGGGCGGCCCAGGCGGATCAGTTCGTCCTGGCGCTTGGACCATCGGGCGAAGGCGGCGTAGTTGAGCGCGAAGTTGATCGCGACGGCGATGAACAGCAGCAGCGCCATGCGGGGCTCCCCGTCCTCGTCCTCGGGCAGACCCCGCAGGGCCGCGTAGGCCGCCACGGCCAGGACGAGCAGGACCGCCTCCCACTTGCCCCTGCGCGTGCTGGGGAACAGAGACGCGAACACCGTCGCGAGGGCGACTCCGGCCACGGCGGCGGTGATCCACAGAGTGCCCAAGGTGCGCGTCTCCTATCGATCTCTGACCCGGTCTCTCACAGAAAGCGGGCCATGAGTGCCACGACCGCGGTGAAGGTGAGGAAGAAGACCACGGTCTGCCTGGTGGTGAGTCTCTCTCACGGTCGGCCCGAACGCGCCCGCTCCTGCTGCCGCCTGATGTGACCGGCGAAGACGACCCGCGTGAGCGCCAGGCCCAGCGCGGTGGCGGTGAACAGCGGCAGGGCTATGGGATCCCCGTCGGCCTCCTCGGGCGGAGCGCTCAGCCCCACGAAGACGGCCGCCCCCAGGATGGGCAGGACGGCCTTCCACCAGTCCTTCCTCGCGGGGACCAGCGACGTGATCGCCACGGCCAGGGCGACCCCGGCCACGGCGGCGGTGATCCACCACTCGGTACGGGAGAAACGGGGCGGGAGCATGGGCTCCTTGCTGATGACGATCAAGGCCGGCGCAGGCCGGGACGGACGTTGCGGGGCCAAGGGACCGCCGCCGGTCCGACTGGATCACGGCCGTTCCGCCGCCGTCATCGGTCACGCGTCCACGGGTGCGTTGCCGGCGCGTCCACCCCGACTCCCGCCCGGCCTCCACCCACCGTGCACGCGTACACCCAGCGGTTCGGCTCGACACCGCTGGGCGCCCGCCTCGCCAGACACCTGGCCCTGCACCAGCCGCACGCCTGGCCGGCTCACGATGCGGGAACGCGGCTGATCAGAGCCAACGCTGGTCGTGGTTCAAGCTGCAGGGCCACACGATCACCTCGACTCCGTTGGTGGTGCTGGAGTTGGGAACGGCGAGGCAGTTGTCCTCGGCGGCGCTGGTGGAGTAGGTGTGCAGCCGGTTGATGCTGTCGCGCTTCCAGAGGTGCCACGGGGATTCGGTACAGGTGAACTGAGTGGGCTTGGCGCCGGCGTCAACGCCGATGAGGCACTCACCGGTGGCCCGGTTGACGAGCTGGTACCACTCGTCCGTCACGCGACGCAGCTCCCACTGCTGTTCGGCGTCGCCACTGCAGGTCCATTGGATCGGACGGGCGGTGCTGCTGCCGCTGCCGTGGGGAATCGCCAGACACTTCCGGGAATTGTCGTTCTTCAGCTCCTCCCACCCCGCGGCCTGAGCCGGAGACGGGGACAGGAGCAGGACGGAACCGAGTGCGAGAACCGCCGCGGCGATTCTTCGCGCTGCCTTCGGAGCACGGGACATGCGCATCTCCTGGATCAAGGGACGGACGGAGAACGGACGAGTCCGCTCGGCGTACGGGAATGACCAGAATGCGGGGCGAGTGCCGCAGTTGTCGTTATCGCTGAGTCCTGCGGCTGCTTGTCACTGCGTCCACTCCGGTGCCTGCACGGTCTGAGACATAGGCCGGTCTCGTTGCCCGTTCCGGTTCTTTGTCGCCCAGTTCCCCCGTGCGATCACCATGGGGGGAGGCCCCCGGGGCTGTCGTGAGGAGCGCCTCCGCGCGGTACTCCGTCGGCGACACCCCGTACGCCCCCCGGAACGCCCGCGTGAAGTCGGAGGCGCGGGGCATCCCCCAGCGGCCGGCGATGGTGTGGATGGGGGTGACGGCGAGGGCGGGGTCCGCCAGGTCGCGGTGGGCGCCGGCGAGGCGCTGGGCCCGGATCCAGGCAGCGACCGTTTCCCCGGGGCTGTCCTCCTGGAACAGCCGGTGCAGATAGCTCAGCGAGATGTGATGGGCCGCCGCGATCGCCCGCGGGTTCAGCTCCGGGTCGTGCAGGTTCTGCCGGACGAACGCCCGTATCCGCTTCGTCAGGGCCCGCTGGCGCGTCTCCGGCGGCAGCGCGTCCTCCACCTCCAGCACCTGGGCGAACCAGGCGGCCAGCAGATCGATCAGCACGGTGCCGAGGCGGGGCGCGTCGGCCGGCTGCAGGGACTCGGCCTGCTGCTCCAGCCCGGTGAGGAACCCCGTCAGCAGGGGTCCCACCCCCTGCCGCCCCGGCAGCCGCCGCCCCAGCAACTGCGTGATCCGGGCGGGCGGCAGGGGCAACAGCGTCTTGGGGAGGTCCGCACAGATCCCCCTGATCACCTGGCGGCCCAGACTGTCCGACGGGCGCACGTCGTACGCCCGGGACGTGTCCGTCACCCACAGATCACTCGGGCCGTACATCTCGGTCCGCCCCACGTGCTCCAGCCCGAAGTCGCCGCCGAGCACCAGCGACAGGTGGTACATCTCCGGGTCGGACTGCCGCACCATCTTCTCGGTACGCCGGAACCCCGTCGGCAGGTGCGCGGTCGGCCACACGAGCACCGGCCCCAGTTCCAGCAGCCGCTGCTGCGCCCAGAAGTCGCCCGCGAACTCGCTGTGGATGTCGCTGGGCGCGATCGCCCGGTGCACCAACTCCCGCCAGTAGTCGAACCGGTGCTCCGCGGGCACGTCGTCACTTCGGAACACGGTCCCGATCATGGTTCGTTCAGCCCCGGGCGCCGGCCGCGTACGGGACGAAGTCGGCCCAGGCGGCGGGGGAGAGGGTGAGGGCGAGCTGGGGGCCGGGTGCGGTGTTCGACTTGGAGTCGCGGACGTGGATGGCGTGGGGGAGGGCTACGGCCACTTCTACGCAGTCGCCGTCGCCTCCGCTGCTGTAGCTCGACTTGAACCAGGAAAGAGCTACCTCGACACAGTCGTCGCCGTCTCCGCCGCTGTAACTGCTCTTGAACCAGGCCAGTTCGGTGCTGCTCATGGGTTCCCTCGCATCCGCCGCAACAGGCTCACGGAGTCTTCGGAGGTGAGAGCCTGTGATCGCATCCTGGCATATCGCCGCTGCAGGACGCTGACCTCTTTCGCGTCGGATACGAGCAGGCCGCCTCGCTGTCCTTCACAGTAGCCGTACCAGCGGTTTTCCGAGGTTTCCAGCAACTGCATGGGGCCATCGAGCCCAGCGTGAGTCTCCCGTAGCTGTGGCATGACCTGAATCTCGATGTTCCGTAGCTCGCCGATCTCCAGCACGTGATCGATGAGTTCGCGTGTCACCGCCGCGCCGCCCGTACGCCGAAGGAACAACCCCTCCTCCAGGATGAAACTGAACTCGGTGTTCGGCCGTTCCCTCAACAGCCGCTGGCGCTCTGCCCGAGCCACCCACTGGGCCTCCACCTGGTCATCGCCCAGCGGCGGCAACTGGTTGTCGAACAGAGTCCGCGCGTACGCCTCCGTCTGCAACAGCCCAGGAACGAGGCGGCACTCGTAGGTATGGAGCACGATCGCCGCCGACTCCAATCCCGCCCATTTCCTGAACCAGGCCGCCAACCCCGGCTGTCGCCCCAGATGCTGAGCCGCCCGGATCAGCGCACCCGTGCTCCCCAGCTCACGGTCCACCCCCTCCACGAACGCCGTGTCCGGCATCCGCCGCCCCAGCTCCACCGAAGCGACCATGTGCTTGGAGTAGCCGACCGCGTCGGCCAACTCCTCGCGGCCCAGCCCCGCGTGTTCCCGCAGCGCTTGGACCATCGCCCCGAACGTCCGCAGGCTGTCGGACGCCTCCGGCTCCCCGCCGCCCGGCCCCGTCGCCGTCATGCCGCCGCTGTCGGCCACCATGGGCCACCTCCCGCGCACCCGCCCGCCGAACCACACCGTTCCCGGACCATGGTCACAGCACGTCACCAGTACCGTCCAGTGAGTGACCGCGTACGCTGCCCCGGCGTACGCGGCGCGAAGCTGGCGAACCGGGCTTCCCGCAGGCCACATTGGGCGTCATGACCGCACCGCCCGCCGCGCGACAGACGCTGACGGCACCGACGTTCACGCAGCGCTTCAGCTCGACCCCGCTGGGCGCCCGCCTGGCCCGGCACCTGGCCCTGAACCAGCTGCACGCCTGGGGCATCCGGTACGGCTCGGACCCCTCCGACCGGGCGGCGGCGGTCGTGGCCGAGCTGGCCGCGAACGCGGTGACCCACGGCCGCGTCCCGGGCCGGGACTTCGAGCTGCGCCTCTCCCTGCCCACGGGTTCGCTCCGCATCGAGGTCACCGACACCCGAGCCGAACGCCTGCCGCCACGCCCCGGCACCGTACGGCCGGCCCGCCCCCTGGACGAGGGCGGGCGCGGTCTGGTCCTGGTCGACGCGCTGGCCGACCGCTGGGAGATCCAGGACGGCAGACCGCCCGGCAAGACCGTCCTCGTCGAGATCGACCTGCCGGACTGGCGGTCCCTGATGAGACGGCTCCCCGAACGCCGGCCGCACAAGAGGCGCGGCTAGCGGGCCTGTCAATCCGGCTCGTTACAGGTGTGGGCCGACGCGAAGTCGCCCTACCGTCTGCCTCCAAGCACCTCGGCTTCGTGCGGCGCCGGACGCACCCCGGCGACAGACCTGCCGCACGTCGTCCGTTCCACCACGATTGAGGGGGCATGCATGACGCGTACGCCGATCCGGAGAAGGGTCGCAGCGGTAGCCGCGACCGCGTTGCTGGCGCTCGGTACGGGAGTACTGTCGGCGACGCCGGCCTCGGCGGCGCCCGCCGGCTGCCCGTCCGGTGCCGCGTGCATCTACGGGGGACCCAACGGCAGCGGTGGCGTGACCAACCAGTACTGGTCCCGAGGGGTTCACCAGCTCCGCAACCAGGTGGGCCTGCACACCGTGTTCAACAACCAGACGGACGGCTGGAAGTTCCATCTGTGCCATGGCTGGAACGGCGAGAACTGCGACTGGACCTTCTATCCGGGTGCCTGGGATGACGTCGATCTCACCACGTACAACTCCGTCATCGTCACCCCGTAAGGCGTCGCGGCGGTCCCGGGAGGAGGCAGACCTCCCGGGACTCACGCGTGTGCACGCTCCGCGGGCCCGCCTCGCCCGCTCGCGCTCCGCCGGCACCGCCTAGGCGAACGTGGGGCCGAAGAGCTGGAAGGCCCCGTTGTGCAGCCGCACCTGCGCGGGCTTGAGCACATCGGCGTTGGTCCACGCGATCGGGAGCGTGGCGTCCTGCGCGAACGAGTCGGCGGTGGGCAGGTGGTCGAGGGCCTTCTCGACGTCCATCCCTTCCAGCCCGTCCATGAGGGCGAACACGCCGCCGAACAGGATGCTGCCCAGCACCTTGAGCCCGATGTCACCCACCACGCTGCGCAGCATGCCGCCGAGCCCGTCGGCGATCTTCCCGAGCCAGAGTTCGAAGTCGCCGAAGATGCCGTCGGTCGTGGTCCATTGGCTGAGGTCCTGCTGAACCACCCTGTACGTCACACACGCCTGGCCCTTGGAGTTCTGGCCGAGCGTCGGCTGTATGGCGTACTCGATCTTGGCGTAGCCGTCGATGTGGCCGTTCACGGGGATGTGAAGCTGCATGTGCGTGGTGATCCTGTCGTAGTCCACGGAGACCGAGAACAAGGTCGCCACCGGTTGGTAGCTGTCGCCGTCGACGTCGATCTCGGCCATGCGGAACTCCGATTCCGCGGTGAACACCCCGTTCTTGACGGTGAGTTTGGCGTCCGGGAAGTGGTGCTGCAGCCCCGGCAGCACCATCTTGTGCATGAAGCGGTCCTTCGAGACGGTGAATCCGGACCATTTCTGCTGGTCGCCCAGCATGGCACCCGGCGCGAGTTCCTGTGGTGCGTTGCCGGGGTCGCGGTTCTCGGTCATGCACAGCACGCCGAGGTAGGAGTCGTCCTCGTTCTTGCCGTTGATGTAGGCGTAGCTGGTGTGGGTGGGGACGAGCCAGGCCAGGTCGCCCATCGCCTCCGCCGAGTTGAGGTCGACGGCGGTGAAGACGTGCTGGAACTGGCCCAGATTGGCCGGGGCGTTGAGCCATTGTTCGAGCAGGTACTTGAGAGTCTTGTTCAGCCATTCCCGGTCTTCGTCCGGCATGTCCCCGGCGGCCGGCTGAACGAACGCCACGTCGGTGACCAGGGCCAGCTTTCCGTCGTCCGGGAGGGTGTCCACCCTCAGCTGCTGTGCGGGGTCGAACGCGAGGTCGACCTCGACCCCGGCGGTTCCTCCCTTGACGACGTAGTCCGTCTTGTCCTCGCCGTCGACGATCACCACCTCGGCGCTGAACGGGATCTTCATGATGACTTTGCTGCCGGTTCCCCCGGTGGTGAGGGTCCATGGCTCGAACTGTCCGGAGAGGGCTACCTCGGGACTGAACTTCGTTCTGCGGACAGTGCCGTCCCACGCGTGGGGCGAGGTGCCGTACTTGGCGATCGCGTTGTTGACGTCCGTCAGCGCGACTGCGGAGATGGTGTCCCAGCCGAGGGTGGTGAAGTCGTCCGTCGAGGGTGGGGTGTCCCCCAGCAGCCGGGTGGTCTTCAGCTTGTGCGCGGAGTCGGCGTCCACGTAGGAGAGGTGCAGATGCTTGCCCCCGGGAATGGCCGGCAGCAGTGCGGGCGCGGCGGCCGGCACCTCCGGCGGGGTGGCGGCACGGGCGGTCGCGGGGACGCCGAGAGCGGCGGCGGAGCCGAAGACGGCGCTCAGCGCGCCGCGACGGGAGAGAGCGGAGTGATCCATCGGAGATCCCTTTCCGGGGCGGGAGCGGGGCGGGAGGAGACGCGTTCGCGCGCGGGCGCGCCACGGTCCGGCCCGCCACCTGGGACGGGTGCGAGGCGTACGGGTGGGGTGCGGGACGTACAGAACGAGGTGCGAGGTCCCGGTGTGGCTACTGGCTGAAACAGTCTCCGCCGACCTGCAGACCACCGTTGATCATGGCTGCCTTGGGGTTGAACGTCTTGGCGTCGGCCCATGTGATGGGAGCCGTCACCGCGTTCACCATCGCCAGGATGCCGGGCAGGTCGTCGAGCGCCTTGTCGGCGTTGAACAGCGGGATCTGTTCGAATATCGCCGGGAGCGTGGCGACGAGAGCCGTGGCGGCCGCGATGACGACCTTCACGAGCAGGCTCATACCCCTGGCGAGCAGGGCGCCGGCAACGGAGGCCAGAACGAGGACGATGATGTCCACCGCGATCTCCACTCCCTCCAGCCAGTCCGCGACCGTGTGCCAGTGCTGGGAGGATTCTTCGACGACCTCGTACGCCAGGTTGGGCTCGCCCTTGCTGTTGTGCGACATCGTCGGCTGTACGCGGTACTTCATGGTGGCGTAGCCGTCGATCCCCGGCGAGATGGGGATGTGTACGTCCATCTCCACTTGGAGTGTCTGCCCGATGACGGAGAAGTGGAAGGACGTCACCTTCGGGTGGTACTTGAGCCCACCCGCCTCGACGGTGTCGAGAGAGAACTCCCCCTTGGACACGATCTCGCCCGCCGTGAGGACGAAGGCGCCGTCAGGGAAACTGTGTTGCACCGCCGGCATGATCATCTTGTTGAGCACGCGGTCGATGGAGATGGTGAACGTGGCCTCCGCTCCGGTGATGATGGCGCCCGGCGCGAGTTCCTGTGCCGCCATGCCGGGGTCGCGGTTCTCGGTCATGCAGAGCACGCCGAGGTAGGAGGAGTTGGCGTCCTTGCCGTTGATGTAGGCGTACTCCCTGGTCGTGGGAGTGAGCCAGCTGAGCTCGCCCTGCGCCTCGGCGGTGTTCAGATCGATGGTGGCGAACACGTGGTCGAACCTGCCGAGGTTCGACATGTCGCCGGAGTCCCTGGCGTTGAGCCACTGTCCGAGCAGGGCAGTCAGGCTCCGGACCACCGCGGCCTTCTCGTCGGGGTTCTTGATGTCCGGCTTGTCGAAATCCAGATGGGTGATCATCGCGAGCGGCTTGGCGTCGTCGCCGTCGCGGTCCTCCTTGCCGCTGTCGCCGGGCGACGACTGGAGCTTCAGCTCCTTCACGTTGCCGTCCTTCGAGGAGGTGTGGTACTCCAGGTAGACCTCGACGTTCGCGCTACCGCCCTGGATGTCGTAGACGGTCTCGCCCTTGCCCGGGTTCACGACCAGTGTGGCGTGGAACGGGATCTTCATGAGGACGTTTCCGCCGGTGCCACCCGGCGTCAGGCGCCAGGCGTCGAACCCTCCGGACGCCTCGACCGGAGAGCTGAAGGTCGAGCCCGGGATCTTGGCGCTCCACTCCTTCGGCGTGGTGGCGTTGTTGAGAATGGCCCGGTTCACATCCGTCAGCCTGACGGCGGAGACCGTGTCCCAGCCCATGGTCTCGTTGGGAAGTGCCTTGTCGTCCCTCAGCCGGACCTCTCGCGTGGACCCCAGCGGCCGGTGGGCATGCTCGGAGTCCACCAGGGCGACCCGGAGAACCTTGTCCTTCGGGATGTCCGGCATGGGCTGACCGCCTGTTGCGGCACCGGCCTTCGAGGCGCTCGCGTGAGCCGTCACCGGGACGGCGAGTGCGGCGGTGGTGGCCATGGCGGCGGTCAGCGCGCCGCGTCGGGTGAGCGGAGAACGGTCCATTCTGTGCCCTTTCAGAGAACGCCGGGCATGCGTCCGGCAGGCGGCAGGCCGTGTACGGGAGTGCCGGGCCTCCGCTCGCGGTGCGGCCACGCTCCGCATGGTCACCGGAGCGCCTTCCGGCCCGATGGCCTGACTGTAGGGACAGAGGCGCAACGAAACTCTGTACCGTTTCTGGATCGCCGACCCGGGTCCGTCCCGCCTGACTCAACCCGCCTTGACCTGCGGAAAGGCGTAACACTCCGGTGCCGGTGCGGACTTGGGGCGTCACCATGCTGCCGGTCGTGCGCCGGTCGGCGCGTACTGCTGCCGGTTCTTGCCGGGGCGTGGCGTTCCCGGGGTCCCACGAGGAGCCTTTGCGCAGGTCGGGAAGATCAGCGGACCGAATCGGCGGACATGGAACCACTCCAGGGTTTCTCGCCCGGCGGTTCCTAGAGTGTGAGGCGCTGACTTCCGAACTCCGCATGAGGGGACCCGCGCATGTTCTCTTCACCCAGTGGTCGGTCGTTCTCGGTCCGAAGATGGGGAGGCCGTGGCCGGCACCCAGCCGCCGGCCTACGCGGCCTGGGGATGCCACGGCCTGTACGCCGACCCCGGAGACCACACCTACCTGCGTCTCCCCCATGGCCACAGCCTCGTGGACCGGACGGGCAACGGCCCGCCCTGGAACACCCGAAAGGCCCTCAAGGTGTTCTCCTGGCAGCCCGCGGGCAAGCTACACCGGCGATCTGTCCTTGCTGAACTGCACCGGCCGGTGGGGCAATCCGAAGTCCGGCTGCGCCGTGGTCGAGGCCGTCAGCGGGGAGCGCCTGCTGAACGCCGGCCCCGAGGACCCGAACCTCAAGGAGGTATTCGGGCCGCAGATGCAGCCCCTGGACAACGCGCCCGACCGTTCGGGCGGATCGGTCGCCGAGTGAAGGAGGGCGGTCCGCGCGCCCCGTGGGCCGATCTTTTCCGGCCGCCTGTTGGCGGACAATGATCTCTCCAGGCCACGATCCGGTCACGTACTGTGATGCCCGCGCATCAGCAGATCATGACCAGGTGAGGCCGACGCCGCAGTCCGGCGACGGAGAATCGAGACACGTTGGGGCGTACGCCTGAGCAGTTCGGGGCCTGGATCCGTGGCCGACGGACAGCGCTGGGGCTGAGCCAGTCCCAGCTCGCCCAGCGTGCCGGAGTCAGTGTCCGCGGTATTCGCGAGATCGAGCACGGCAGGATCCCGTCGCCGGACAACCCCTCGGTGCTCCGGCTGAAAGCGGCACTGGGGCTGGACACCGAACCGGAACCCCGACCCGAGGCGGAGCCCGGCCGAGCACCACGGTTCCGGCTCGACATCCTCGGCCCGCTCACCCTCCACGTGGCGGGACGGCGGACCCAGCCCGGCGCGACGAAGCAGAGCAGCCTGCTGGCCCTGCTCGCCCTCCACCCCGGCACGCCCGTGTCCCAGGAGGAGATCGTCGACATCCTGTGGGAGGACCATCCGCCCGCCAGTTCCCTGAACATGATCCACACCTACGTGACCCGGCTGCGCCGCCTGCTCGCCCCCGCGGCCCGCCCCGGAGAGCCGTCCGCCGGCGTACTCCTGCGCACCCGTGCCGGCTATCTGCTGGATCCGGGCGGGGACGGACACGGATCGGACGCGGCCCGGTTCACCACCCTGGCCTCCCTCCCCGAGGACACGGACGAGGCGTACGCCCAGGCCGAGTCGGCGCTGCGGCTGTGGCGCGGCGCCGTTCTCCAGGACATGCCGTCCCGGCTGCGCGAGCACCCCTCGGCCGTCACTCTCACCCGGCTGCGGCTGACGGTGCTCCAGGCGTACGCCGACAGCGCCCTGGCCCGGGGCACGACGGAGAACGCCCTCCACGAACTGCGCAGGGCGGCCGATCTGGAGCCCCTGCACGAAGGCGTCCACGCGCGGCTGATGCTGGCACTCGCCGCCTCGGGCGAGCAGGCCGCCGCCCTGAGCCTGTACACGGCCCTGCGCGACCGCCTCGACGACCAGCTCGGCGTCCGTCCCGGTCCCGAGCTGACCGACGCCCATCTGCGGGTCCTGCGCAGGGACCTCCCACCACCCGCCACCGCCCGTACGACCGTGTCCCCGGCACCCGCGCCCTCCACCCCGCCGGTCGTCCCCGCGCTCCTGCCCTACGACGCCGCCTTCTTCACCGGACGTGCCGATCACCTGGCCCGGCTGGACGCCCTGTTGCCCGCTGCCGGGGAGAGGCCCGCAGGGGGCAGCGGGGTCTGTGCGCTGACCGGTGCGGGGGGAGCGGGCAAGACCGCTCTCGCCGTGCACTGGGCGCACCGGGTGCGCGACCGCTTCCCCGACGGCCAGCTCTTCGTGGACCTGCGCGGCCACTCGCCGGAGGGCCCGGTGCGCCCGGTGGAGGCGCTGACCCGGTTCCTGCTGGCGCTGGGGGTGGCCGCGGAAGCCGTTCCGGGGACGCCGGAGACCGCGGCGGACCTGTACCGGACGCTGGCCGCCGAGCGGCGGCTGCTGGTCGTGCTGGACAACGCCGTGGACGCGGAGCAGGTCCGGCCGCTGCTGCCCGGCGGGCCCGGCTGTCTGGTGCTGGTCACCAGCCGCGACCGGCTGGCCGGGCTGGCGGCACGCGACGGCGCCCGGCGGATCGGGGTGGACGTGCTCAGCCCCGAGGAGTCCCGGCTCCTGCTGCATCGCACCCTCGGCGCGGAGCGCGTGGACGCCGACCCGCGGGCGGCGGCCGAACTCGCCCACGCCTGCGGGCACCTCCCCCTGGCGCTGCGGATCGCCGCCGCCAACCTCGACCACACCCCGTGGCGCACCCTGGAGGAACAGGCCGCCGAACTGCGCGACGGCGACCGGCTGTCCGCGCTCTCCGTGACGGGTGACGCCACCACCGCCGTACGCGGCGCCTTCGACCTCTCGTACCAGGCCCTGGACGCACCGGCCCGCCGAATGTTCCGGCTGCTGGCCCTGGTGCCCGGCCCGGAGACGGGCCTCGACGCCGCCGCGGTCGTCGCGGGCCTCGCCCCGGCGGAGGCCGCCGCGCTGCTGGAACGGCTCACCGCCGCCCACATGCTGCGGGAGCACCGGGCGGGCCGGTACCGCCGCCACGACCTGGTCGCGCTGTACGCGGCCGAGCGGCTGCGCCTGGAGGAGACCGCCGCCGACCGCCGTGCCGCCTCCGAGGCCCTGTACACCTGGCTCCTGACTGCCACCGGCCACTGCGCCCGGCTGCTGTACCCCGGCCAGCCACCCCTGCCTCCGACCGGCACCTATGGCGATGACAAAGGCGACGGCGGCGATGACAAAGGCGACGGTGGCGCCGGCCCCGGTGACGCCGTGCCCCCGCTCCGCATCCCCGACGCCGCCGCGGCGATCCGCTGGCTGGACGACGAACTGCCCAACCTCGCCGCCGCCGTCCAGCAGGCCGCCGCCGAGCGCCACCCCGCCTCCTGGCGGCTCGCCGACGCCCTGCGCGGCCACTCCTGGACCCGCAAGACCGCCGTGGACTGGGCGGCCCTCGGCCGGGCCGCCCTGGACGCCGCCCGTGCCGCCGACGAGCCCGTGGCCCAGGCCGCCATGCACAACCTGCTCGGCGGCGCGGAACTCCACCAGAGCCTTCCCCATGCGGCCATCCCCCACTTCGAGCGGACGCTCGCCCTCTCCGAGGAGGGCGGCTGGCCGGAGGGTACGGCTGTGGCGCTCACCAACCTCGCCAGTGTGAACTGGCTCGTCGGCCGGCTGACGCGCGGTGCGGAGTACCTGGAACGGGCCACGGAGATCGACCGGCGCAACGGCATGCCGGACGGCCACCCGGTCGTCCTGCTCACGCTCGGGATCACGTTGCGCGACCTGGGCAGGCTGACCGAGTCACTGGAGCGTCTGCGGGGGGCCGAGCGCGCTCCGCGCGACCTCGGCTCCCAGCACAACGGCATCCTGACCCACGCGAACCTGGGACGCACGCTGTACCTCCTCGGGGATCCCGCGCGGGCGACGCAGCACCTGGCGACCGCCCTGACGATGGTCCGGGAGAGCGGCGAACAGGGCAGCGAGGCATACGTGCTGCGGTTCCAGTCCTCCCTCCGCCGCGACAGCGGTGACCTCACCACCGCCCTGCACATGGCGACGACCGCCACACGCCTCTTCGACCAGGACGGCGAGGAGTACTACCGCGCGGACGCCCGCATCGCCCTCGGCAGCGTCCTGCTCGCCCTCGCCCGCCCCGGCGAGGCCGATGTCGCCTACCGGGAAGCGCTCAAGCTGGCCGAGGAACGCGGCGCGGACGAACTGCGGGCCCGCGCCCTCCTCGGCCTGGCCGCCATCACCGACCTGCCCGACCGGGAGCAGATCTCCCGCGCCCTGGACATCGCCCGTGGCACGGAACACCTGCTGGTGCAGGCGGAGGCACTGACCGCCCTGGCCGGTGCCGAACTGCGGCACGGCCAAGCCGCGGTCGCCGTCGGCCACGCCCGCGAGGCCCTGGCGATGCACCGCGGCACCGGCTGGCGCAGGGCCCGGGCCGAGACCCTGGGCATCCTCGGCCGCGCCGTCGACGCGACCGGCGAGGAGGACCCGGCCCCGTACCGTCAGGAGGCTTCGGAGATCTTCCGGTCCCTCGGCATCCCGCACGGGGACCCCCGGTGACCAGGGTGGCGCGGGGCCCGCGTGCGACGGGGCCCCGCGCCACCGCCACCCTCACGTGGTGACGGTCAGCAACTCCCGCTGTTCCTCCGGCAGTTCCACCCGGTCCGCGTACAGCAGCGCGTGCCCCGGGTCGAAGACCAGCGCCACCTCGCCCGCCAGCCCCCCGTTGCCGCTCAGCACCTGCACCACCTGGTCGCCGAGGCGCACGTCGTACTCGTAGCGGGAGCCGACGTAGGAGCTGGTGATGACCTGGGTGTCGAGGCGGTTCATGCCGGTCGGCGTCTCGGCCGAGGCCACGACCTCCAGGCGTTCGGGGCGGACCGCGACCGTGACCGAGTCGCCCGTCGGGACCCGCCGGTCGCTGTCGACCCGTACGATCTCGCCGCCGGCGTCCAGGAGCACGGTGTGCCGGATGCCGTCGACGCTCACGACCTTGCCGGTGAGGAAGTTGCAGCGGCCGACGAAGGCCGCCACCGCCGGCGCGGCGGGCTTCTCGTAGATCTCGTGCGGGGTGCCGATCTGGATCATGTTGCCGCCCTCCATGACCGCGATCCGGTCGCTGAGCGCGAGGGCCTCGTCCTGGTCGTGGGTGACGTAGACGGTGGTGATGCCCAGCTCCTCCTGGAGCCGCTTGAGCCAGGCGCGGGCCTGCTCGCGCAGCTTGGCGTCCAGGTTGGAGAGCGGCTCGTCCAGGAGCAGGACCGTGGGGGAGTACACCAACGCCCGTGCCAGGGCCACGCGTTGCTGCTGGCCGCCGGAGAGCTGGTGCGGGTAGCGGCCGCTGAGCGCGGCCAGGCCCACCTTGTCCAGGGCGTCGTGGATCAGCGTCCTCTGCTTGTCCTTCGGGACCTTGCGGATGTTCAGCGGCAGGGCCAGGTTCTTCGCGATGGTCATGTGCGGCCACAGCGCGTACGACTGGAAGACCATGCCGAGGTTGCGCTCCTCGGGGGGCAGGAAGACTCCCGCGCCCGCGTCCACGAAGGGTCTGCCGCCCACCGCGATCGAGCCCTCCGTCGGCTGCTCCAGACCGGCGATGCAGTTCAGCGTCGTCGACTTGCCGCAGCCGCTCGCGCCGAGCAGGGTGAAGAACTCGCCGTCCTTGATGGTGAAGGTGACGTCCCGCAGGACGGAGTTGTCGCCGAAGGTCTTGGCGAGGTTCTTGACGGTCACCTCAGGCATGGTGCTTTCCCTTCATGAGCAGTCCCGCGAGTGCGACGAAGACCGCGGTGATGCCGATCTGGAGGGTGGCCAGCGCGGCGACGGATCCGGCCCTGCCCTGCGTCCAGAGACTGAGCATGGTGGTGCCGAGGATGTTGTTGTCGGCCGAGGAGAGGAAGACGGCCGGGGAGTACTCCTTGAGCATGATCACGAAGGTGAGGATCAGCGCGCCCGCGAACGCCGGGGTGATCAGGGCCCGCAGGACGCGGAAGAAGGTCATCAGCCAGTCGGCGCCGGAGACCCGGGCCGCGTTGTCCAGCTCGCCGCCGATCTGCATGATCGCCGGGGCGACCGAGCCGAACGCGCTGGGCAGGGCCCGCATGCCGAAGGCGATGACGACGGCGTAGATCGTGCCCTGGAGGACGGACCCCGCCCCGAAGGGCGCGAGCGCGAAGGCCCAGAAGAAGCCGATACCGATGATGATGCCGGGCAGGGACTGCGGGATCAGGGCCAGGTACTCCACCGCCCGGCCGAAGCGGAACGTGGACCGCCGGGCCACCATCACCGCGAACACGGCGAGGGCGGACACGACCACCGAGCCGACGCCGGCCACGATCATGCTGTTGTAGAGCGACTGCACGTAGTTGTCGGAGTCGAGGACCAGCTCGTAGTTCTTCGTCGTGACCGTCCTGAACGGCGACTGCAGCGGCGTGAACACCAGCGTGAAGGACCGCATGACCAGGCCGGCGATCGGGACGAGCGCGCCGACGATCACGTAGAACCAGATGCACACGATGCTGACCCACTTCAGCCAGCCGAGGTCCAGCTTGCGCGGCCGGGTCACCTTGCCGCGCACGGACACGAACCGCGCCGCGTCCTTCAGCAGCTTCGCCTGCACGGCGACCAGGCTCAGCGTGACCACGAGGATCACGGTCGAGGCGGCGCCGAGCATCGTGTAGTCGGGGTCCACCGACTGAAGTCCGTTGTGGTAGAGGAAGGTTGAGAAGACGTCGATGCTGACCGGCTGGCCGTAGAGCAGCGGCACGCTCAGCGTCTCGATGGAGACGGAGAAGACCAGGATCGCGCTGTAGACGATCGGCGGCCGCAGCAGCGGCACGACCACCTGCGCGAGGATCCGGAAGGGACCCGCCCCGCAGACCTGGGCGGCCGATTCGAGCGAGGCGTCCGACTGCCTGAGCGCGTTGGCGCAGAAGACGTACGCGATCGGGGCGAGCGCCACGGCCTCCGTCAACGCCATGCCGGGGATCGAGTACAGGTTCCACGGCACCGAACCCAGAAGCTGCTGCACCTTGACGCTGACGAACCCGGCCGGGCCGTACATGATGATCCAGCCGAAGCCCAGGATCAGCGACGAGATGAAGAACGGCCACTGCATGGCCAGGGCGATCAGCCGTCCGCCCGGCAGCTTCGTGCGGACCACCACGATCGCCATCGGGATGGCGATCGCCAGGCTGATGACCGTGGTCAGCGAGGCGAACAGCACCGTGTTCAGGGCGACTTCGCCGAAACCGGCCTTGGTGAACAGGTCGGTGTAGCCGCTGAGGGTGAAGGCCCCGCCCGCCTCGTAGAGCGGGCGGTTGCGGATGCTCTGGTAGAGGGTCGGGACGATCGGGGCCAGCACCAGCACGGCGAGGAACGCCAGGACCGCGTACTGGACGGCCGTGTCCCGTCCGATGCCGAACGGACGGCGGTAGCGCGGGGGCCGGAACGTCCGCGTGGGTGACTCGTCCGCGGGTGTGCGGGGTGGCTGGGTGAGGGTTGACATCTGAGCTGACTCCGATCGTCCTGGGGACCTGGCTGCCTGCGGAGTCCGCTACTTGCGCAGTCCGTCGAAGCGCTCCAGCCAGGCCGCGGAGTCGTCCTTGGAGACCGGCTCGTACTTGACGTGGATGATGTTCTCCTCGCCGACCGCGTCCACGACCTCCTGGTAGGTGTGCAGGCCCGGGCCCTTCACCCCGTCGCGGTACGAGGCGAGACCGCCCTCGGCGACCGCGCGCTGGCCCTCCTCGGAGAGGGCGAAGTCCATGAAGAGCTTCGAGGTCGCCGGGTGCGGCGCCTCGGCGGCGATGCCCATGCCGCGCGGCAGGACGACCGTGCCGTCCTTCGGGAAGACGATCTTCACCAGGCCGGCGCTGTCCTCGACGACCGGGTAGGCGGGGGAGGCGCTGATCAGGAAGCCGGCGGTGTACTCACCGGCGACGATCTTCTCCAGCTGGGTGCCGGAGGAGGTCTCCGGGCGGGTCAGCGGCAGGATCTTCTTCAGGTCGTCCCACGCCTCCGGGTTGCCCTCGGTGAGTGCCCGCGTGACGGTGAAGCCGAACGAGCCCTCCGGGTCGCGGACCGTCACCTTGTTCTTGAACTTGCCCTCGTCCGACGTCACGATCTTGGCGAAGTCCGTGAGGGTGGTCGGCGGGGTCTCCAGCAGCGAGGTGTTGTACGCGATCGTCATCGGGTCCTGCGACAGCGAGTACACGCTCGGCAGCAGCTCGGCGCTCGCGCCCAGCTCCTTCAGTTCCGGCGACTTGTAGGTGAGGACCGTGTCCTTGCGGGCCGAGAAGTCCGACCACGCGGTCGCCGCGCTGGAGATCAGCACGTCCGCCGGGGAGGAGCCGGCCGCGTTCTCCGAGAGGGTCTTCTGGAACAGCTCGTCGCTGTCCAGCTCGTTGACGGAGACGGTCTTGACGAAGCCGTACTTCTTCTTGAAGTCCCGGACGATCGGCGCCATGTTCTCGTCGCCGAGGTTGGAGTAGACGGTGAGTTTGCCGCCCTCCTTCTCCGCGGCCGCGATCAGGTCGGCGTAGTCCGCCGGGTAGTAGTCCGGCACCTTGCCCGCCGAGATCTTGTTCTCCGCCACCTTCGGCGCGTCGGTGTCACCGCCGCCGCAGGCGGCCAGGGTGCCGAGCGCGAGCGTCGCGGCGCACGCGGTGCCGACGATGCGTCGGGTGCTGGTCTGGCTGGATCTGGCCATGGTTCTCCTCCTGGCGCGTGCCGTGTGGCAGCTGTTGCCGGGAGGTTAGGGACCCAGGTCAGGGCGGTAAATCCTTCACCCGTCAGAGCTCTTACTGCTCGTATTGGTCGTTGTGTCAGTGACGCGAGTCACCCGTGCTGAACAGGGGCGGATGGCCGGGAACCAGCGCCCCTCAGGTGCGCTGTCAGCTGCTGGAGCCGCCCCCACGCCTCGGTGTCCGCGCCGTCCCCGAGGGGGTAGTGCAGCGCCGGACGGGCCGCCGGGCCGAGCGGGACCGCACGGACCTCGACCGGGGGCCGCCGCGCCCGGTCCAGGCCGATTCCGTGCACGTCGTCCGGGCCGAGCGTGAAGGCCACCGGCAGCGGCGGGCCCTCCAGGCGGGGCGCGGTCGTCAGGTCGGCGCGCGCCGCACGCACCGAGGCCAGCATGGTCTTCAGCTCGTGCTCCCGGACCAGCGTGCCGGCCAGCGCCTCGATCCGGTCCAGCGGCGGCTCCTCACCCGCCGCGTACCCGAGGGTCAGGACCGCGTCCTCCTCCACGCCCTTCGTCGTGCGCGTCACCCGGACCGTCGCCATGGCCGGCCGCTCCGGGGCGCCGACGACGACCAGCTGCGACGGCTCGGGCGCCCGCTCCCGGGTCAGGTCGGTCAACTGCCGCCGCGACCAGGGGAGATTGACCGGTTCGGCCGTGCCCCAGCCGGCCGGCGGCGCCCCCGTCAGCTCCCGCCAGGCCGCCTCCAGGGCGCCGCCCAGCAGCAGCCGCTCGTCGGCCCGGTGCACCGTACGGAGGGCGACGATCAGCTGCCGTCCGGGCGCCTCGTCCGCCGGACCGCCCGCCGCGTCCCGCTCCGGCGCGCCCGCCGGGTGCGTGAAGGCGGCGGCCACCGCCGCCGTCCCGTCCTCGGCGAACGCGGGCGAGAACGCCCCGTCCCGCCAGCGCAGCACCGCCCCCGACAGGCCGTCGTAGTACCCGCACTCCGGGTCCTGGACGACCCAGCGGTGCGGGACGCGCGCCAGCGTCGTACGGGCGGCGGGCGTCAGGCGGACGCCGCGCGGCGTCACGATCTGCAGGGACCTCCGGGACGCCACCGCCGTCCGCATGATCTCCGCGAGCCAGCTGGTCAGGGCCACCACCGGCCGGTCGACGAGGACGACGGCCGCGTGCTCGGTCACCACGTCCACGGCGGGCTGCCCCGCCCCCGCCGACGGTACGGCGGACACGTCCACCGCCTCGGTGCTCGCCGCCCCGGGCGGCCAGGTGGAGCCGCCCAGCAGGGCGTTGAGCCGCCCGCACACCACACCCGCCAGCCGCTCCGCCTCCGGCACCGCCGTGGACGCCCGCGCCTCCGTCCACCAGAACGGGGCGCTCACGGCCTCACCGAGCAGCCGCTCCGCCTCGCCGGGCACCTGCACCAGCACCGGCGCCTCCACGGAGACCAGCGGACGCCCGCCCGGCCCGTGCAGCTGGACGACCGCGCCCTCGGCCGCCGCCGACAGGTCCAGGTCGGAGCCGCCCGCGTACAGACTCGTCATGAGGGCCCACACATCGGGCATCTTCGGGGTGAGCGCGATGACGTCCCTGGTCACGGGCGGTCGCCCTCCTCGTTGTCGAGTGCCGTCTGGATCAACTGGTGGGCCCGCCCCCGGCGGACCAGGGTGCCCCGCCCCGGCGGCTGCGCCGAGGCGTACAGCCCGGGGAAGAGCTGCCCCTCGCCGCGCTCGCCGGTCATCAGCAGCGCGGCCGTACCGGTCTCGCGCAGGGTCTGCAGCAGCGGCTCGTACATCGCCCGGGAGGAGCCGGCGACCCGGCGGGTGATCACGAAGTGCAGCCCGATGTCCTGCGCCGAGGAGACGTACGGCAGGAACGGGGCCAGCGGCTGCTGCCCGGCCGTGGTGAGGATGTCGTAGTCGTCGACCAGGATCACGATCCGCGGACCCGTGAACGCGGGCTCGTCGCCCGGCGCGTCCGGGTCGGCGCTCTGCGGCATCCGCTTCTCCAGCTCGCCCGCGATCCCGCTCGACAGACCCGCCGCCAGCTTCGCGTTGTGCGCGTACCCGCCCCGGTACGGCTCCGGGATCACGCCCCGCAGCCCGCGCCGGGGGTCGAAGACGCCGAAGACCAGTTCCTCGTCCGAGTACCGCTCCACGAGCCGCGCGGCGACCAGCTTCAGCAGGTTGGTCTTGCCGCACTCGTTGTCGCCCAGGATCAGCAGGTGCTGGTCGGCGCCGAACAGGTCCAGCAGCGCGGGCGCCAGCGCGTCCTGGTCCACCCCGATCGGCACCCGGCGGGGCTCGGCGACCACCGACGGCAGCCGGCCGGACGGCAGCCGGGTCGGCAACACCCTTACGGGAGGCGCCAGTTCGCCGTGCCAGGTGGAGCGGATCGTGCGGGCCGCGTCCTCCAGCGCCGGAGCGAGACCGCCGGTCGACGGCCGCCCGTCGAGGCGGGGCAGCGCGGCCTGCGCGAACAGCTTGCCGTCCGTCAGGACCCGCCCCGGGGTGTCCGGCGACAGCGTCTCGGACAGCTTCCGGTCGACGCTCGAATCGCTCGGATCGTTCAGCCGCAGCTCCACCCGCGTCCCGAACATCGACTGCGTCGCGATCCGTACGTCGTTCCAGCGGAGCATGCCGCCCACGACGTGGATGCCGTACCCGCCGCCACGCTTGAGCAGGTCCACGACCGCGTCGTCCAGCTCCGCGAACTCGTCGCGCAGCGCCCCGAACCCGTCGATGAGCAGCACGACGTCCGTGGACCCCAGCTCGCGCACCTTCCCCTGCGCCCGCAGGTGCCGCAGCTGGTCGACGGAGTCGATGCCGTGCTCCCGGAACAGCTCCTCCCGCTCGTTCAGCATCGTCCGCACCTCGGCGACCGTGCGCGCGGCCCGCTCCCGGTCGGCGCGCCCGGCGATCCCGCCGACGTGCGGCAGCCCGGAGAGCGCCGACAGCCCGCCGCCGACCAGGTCGAGTCCGTACACGGCCACCTCGGCGGGCGTGTGGGTCGCGGCGAGCGAGAGGGCGAGGGTCCGCAGCAGGGTCGTCTTGCCGGACTGCGGACCGCCGATCACCGCCGCGTGCCCGCCCGCGACCATCAGATCGAGCACCCAGTGCCCCTGCCACTGCCGCGCCGGATCGTCCAGCACCCCGAGCGGCACCCGCAACGGCCCCTCGGCGGACGCCAGCCGCAGCCCCCGCTCGTCCACCCGTACGGGCCCGGCGGCCGCGTCCAGCGTGATCGCGTCCGGCAGCGGCGGCAGCCAGATCCGTCGCACCGGCGGTGCCACGGAGGCGAGTTGGTCCACCATCACCGACATCACCGTCGGCCCGGTCTCCCGCTTGGTCGCCCGGGGTTCGTCGGCGGCCTCGGCGACGGACCCGCCGTCGAGCGCGTGGTACGTCGGGTACGGCCACGCCAGCGGCGTCTCCTCGGCCTGCGCGACCAGCGCCGGCCCCCGGTACGCGCCCGACACGTACCCCGCCTTGAACCGCTCGTACGTGGAGGTGTCCACCTTCAGATAGCCGAAGCCCGGCAGCGGCGGCAGATGGAACGCGTCGGTCGTGTCCAGCACGGTCCGCGACTCGTCGGCGGAGAAGGTGCGCAACCCCAGCCGGTACGAGAGGTAGGTGTCCAGGCCCTTGAGCTTGCCGCCCTCGATGCGCTGGCTGGAGAGCAGGAGATGGACGCCGATGGACCGTCCGATGCGGCCGACGGAGAGGAACAGGTCGATGAAGTCCGGCTTGGCGGTGAGCAGTTCGCCGAACTCGTCGATCACCACGAAGAGGTGCGGGAGCGGTTCGAGGTCGGGCCGGCGGGTCGCGCGCAGGGCGGCGTAGTGCCCGATGTCGGCCACGTTTCCCGCGTCCTTGAGCACCTGCTGCCGTCGCTTGACCTCGCCCGCGAGGCTGGAGTGGACGCGCTCGACGAGCCCGGCCTGGTTCTCCAGGTTGGTGATCACGCCCGCCACGTGCGGGAGTCCGGTGAACGGGGCGAAGGTCGCGCCGCCCTTGTAGTCGACCAGGACGAGCGCCAGGTCCTCGGGGGAGTGGGTGGCGGCCAGCGCCAGCACGAGCGTGCGCAGCAGCTCGCTCTTGCCGGACCCGGTCGCGCCGACGCACAGCCCGTGCGGGCCCATGCCCAGCTCGGAGGACTCCTTGAGGTCGAGCAGCACCGGTTCATGACGGTCAGTCAGGCCGATGGGCACGCGCAGGAACTCCCGCTCGCCCCGGGGCGCCCAGAGGTCGTGGAGGTTCAGCACGGCCGGGTCGTCGATGCCGAGGAGGCCGGGGAAGTCGACGGGGCCGGTGACCGGCGCGCCCTCGGCGGCCGACTCGGCGGACAGCCTGAGCGGCGCGAGCAGCCGGGCGAGACCCTCGGCACCGGCGGCGGTGACCCGGTCGGAGGTGCCGTGCGCGGGCGGGGCGGCGGCGGGGGCCGCGACGGCCAGGGGGTCCGGAGCGCGCAGGTCCTCCACCACGACCTTCTCGCCCCGCACGGTGATCCGCACCGACACCTGGTCGGGCTCGTGCACCTGCTCCGCGAGCAGGTGCAGCACGGTGACCCCCATGTCCGCCAGCCCCACCGCCGTGTCGGGCCGGGGCAGTTCGGCCGCGGTCTCCCCGTACTCGTCGCTCACGACGAGCATCCGGGACGCCAGCGCCAGCGCCTTGCGGTCGGCCAGTCCCCGGCGCACCTCGGCCGCGTACGACGCGCGCCGGCCCAGCTCGTGACGGACGTGCCGGGCCAGCTGCGGCAGGCTCGGCGCGATCCGGCGGGCCGCCACCGGGCCGTCGTGCTCCTGCGCGTCCAGCACGTGCGGCAGCCACTTGGCCCACTCCCAGTCCGCCAGCCGCTCGCCCGGCACCCCGAGCGCCACGGCCACGTCGTCCGGCGCGTGCGAGACGGCCACCTGGACGAGGAGCGCGCGAGCCACCCGCAGGACGCCCTCCCGGTCGCCGACCACGCTGACGTTGCCCGCGCGGTCCAGCGGCACGGTGATCGGACAGTCGTTGGCCACGGAGTAGCGGGCCAGCAGAGCGCGGGCCTCGTTCAGCATGAAGGGGTCCGGCGGGGTCATCACCCCGCCCTGGTTCTGCCCGATGGCCAGGTCCGCCACGGGGACGTCACCGGTGCCGACCCGCACCCGCAGGAAGTCCGGGTCCTGCCGCCGCCGCTCCCACAGCCGGGCGGGGTCGCGCACCAGGTCGTACAGCGCCTCCGGCGGCGGATTCAGCACCCGCGCGAGCGCCCGCCGCTCCCGCTCCCCGGCCCCGAACTCCTCGCGCAGCTCCTCCAGATACTCCAGATACCGCTCCCGCTGCGCGCGCCGCGTGCGCTGGGCCTTGCCGCGCTGGGAGAGGAAGAGGGCGACCGCGCCGAGCAGCGCGAACACCAGCACGATCGCGCCGAGAGCCGCGAACTGGCTGTTGCGGATCACGGTCATCATCACGACCGAGCCCATCACGCCCGCCATCGGCAGCAGCGCGGTCGCGGCCGTCCCCGCCTTGCCCTCCGGCAGGTTCGGCGGCGGCTCGATCGTCCGGGCTCCGGCGGCCCCGAGCGGCCGGGTGCTGCGCGCGGGCCGGTGGATCAACTGCTGGGTCACGGACGGACCCCTTCTGCTTCGTACCGGTGGTCGCTCATCGCATCCGCACCGCCCGCGTCATCGCCTCCGCCGCCAGCGTGATCGCCGCCGCCCGGGTCTCCCGGCCCAGCAGCGCGGTCCGGATGGGGCCGCCCTGGGCGAGATGACGGTCGTAGGGGACGGGGACGACGTGGACGCCGGACTCCTTGAGGTGGGCGACGGCCGTGTCACGGTCGAGGGTGACGTCCGGGGAGGTGGCGGTCAGCGCGACGACGGTGGAGCCGAGCGCCGCGTGCGGCAGTCGGCCGAGCCAGTCCAGCACCTGGCGGGTGCCGTTGACGCCCTCGGCGGTCATCGGCGCGACGACCACGCGCGCGTGGGCCGTGTCCATCGCCGTACGGGCCACCTCGCCCGGCAGGGTCTCGCAGTCCACCACGGTCACGGCGAAGTAGCGGCGCAGGGCGAGGGTCACCGTGCGGTACGTGCGGATGTCCAGCGGGGCCCCGACCCGGCCCTGGCTGCCGGGCAGCAGCCAGCCGCCGTCGGACACCGGCACCAGGTACCCGGTGACATCGGTGAGCTGCATCGCCGGGTTGACGATCCGCGCCAGATCGGCCGCGGCCCAGCGCACCGAGTCGGCGCCCATCCGCACCGGGAGCGTGCCGAGGGCGGCGTCCGCCTCCATGGTGAGCACCGGGTCGTGCCGGTAGTGGTTGAACGTCCGCCCCAGCAGCGCGGCCGTCGTCGACTTACCCACCCCGCCCCGGATCGACGTCACGGCGATCACCCGCCCCGTCGTCACCGGCTGCTGCAGCTCCCGCGCGATCCGCGTCTCCTCGGCCACGTCCTGCGCGGCGGAGGAGGCGAGCTTACGGATCGACCGCCCGGTACGCCGCACCACGGAGTCCCCGTGCTGCGGCCGCCCGAGCGCGTGCGCGAGCCGGGGGTCGATGGTGGGCACGGAGTCGGGCGCCCGCAGAGGCGTCTGCGGCGCCCGCGCCCCCCGCCCCACCGGCACCCCGGACGAACCTCCGTCCCCCGGCACGGGCCCCTCCGGGGGCTGAGCGGCGAAGAAGGTCTGAGCCGGCGGGTGTTCGACCGGCGTCGACCGTACGGGCGGCTGCCCTGGGGGGGTTGCCTGTACGGGCGGCCGGGCATCGTGCCGCGGTTGCGCGGGGGGTGCCTGCTGAACCGGCGGCTGCGTGGGGGGCACCTGCTGCCCCGGCCGCTGTGCGGCGGGCCCCGGCGGGATGGGCTGCTGCGTGCCGGGCGTGTCCTGTCCGGACGCCCAGGTGCCGTGCCCCGGCTGCAGCGGAGGCTGCGCGGCGGGCGTCGCCCGTACGGGCTGCTGCCCGGGGGGAGTTGCCTGTACGGGTGGCCGGGCGTCGTGCCGCGGCTGCGCGGGGGGTGCGTGTTGTTCGGGCTGCTGTGCGGTGGGCTCGGGCTGTACGGGTCGCTGTGCGCCGGGCGTGCCCTGCTCGGACGCCCGGGTGCCGTGGCCCGGCTGTGCCGGTGGCTGCGCGGTGGGCATCGTTTGCGCCTGCTGTACAGGCGGCTGCGCGGTGGGTGCTTGCTGCTCGGGCTGCGGGGCGCCGGGCGTGCCCTGCTCGGACGCCCGGGTGCCGTGGCCCGGCTGTGCCGGTGGCTGCGCGGCGGGCATGGTCTGCCCCGGCTGCGCGGGCGGCGCCGTCGGCCCCGGCCGTTGTGCGCCCGGCGCCGGTGCCTCCCCGGCCGCCGGGCCGTACTCCGGTGCCCGCCGCGCGGACCTCCCGCTTCCGGCGAGCCCCGGCTCCCCGGCCGCCCCCGGCGCCACCGTGCCGCCGGACGCATCCGGCGCTCCCGACCCAGCCGCCTCCCCGGGCCCCTCCGCCGACTCGGGCGGCACGGACCGCACCAGCCTCAGCGTCGGCTCGCCCCGTCGGGCGGGGGTGGCCGGCGGGGCGGGGGCGGTGTCGTCGCCCCCGGGTGCCGGTTCCTGCCCGCCCAGCTCGCGCAGCACATCCCGCTGCCAGTCCCCTGCCTGCGCCATGTCCGGCCCCCAGCCCTTAAGCGAACGTGTCGAGCAGTCGTCCGTACACGCCGAACACTCCGATGAGCAGCGGGAACAGAGTGATGACGCCGATGGATTCGAGGGTGTCGCCGAACCGCCGGAGCCGTACGCGTACATGCTCGGCGGGCTGCACGGCGAGCACCAGCAGCGGCAGCGCGGCCAGCGCGGCCAGCACGGCGAGGACGGCGAGCGGACCGGCCGCCCCGCCGGAGTGGTCGAGCCACGCCGAGACCAGCCGCAGCGCGAGCACGGCCGCCGCGCCGAGCAGCACCACGACCTCGGCGACCAGCGGGAACGCCCGCGCGCGCAGCGCGAGGACGACCATGGTCACCACGGCGAGCAGCACCGTCCACGTGGTGGGCGCGCGCAGCGCGAACACCCCGGCCACGGTCGAGGAGACCGCCATCGTCACCGTCGCCAGCGCCAGCCCCCGGTGGGTGGCGGTCAGCGCCGCCGACACCTGGAAGCGGCTCACGGAGGTGCCGCCGGAGCGCCGGTCGTCCAGACCGGAGAGACCCGAGGCCATCAGCGCCAGCCGGGGCAGCAGCCCGAGCACCACCACGCAGACCACCGCGAGAACGGCCCCCGCCTCGGCCTGTTCCGCCGCCGTCGGCGACCCCGTTCCCGAGACGGCCGCGGCGACCCCCAGCCAGCAGACCGAGATCCCGCCGAGCGCCCCCGCCCCGACCAGGCCACCCCGTCCGAGCGGGGTGAACAGCCCGAGCAGGGCCAGCGTGCCGACCCCGGCCGCGGCCAGGGCCGCGAGCCGCGCCGTCCCGGACCAGTCCTGCGCCTCCGCCGACGTCCACGCGCCGAGCAGCCCCAGAGCACCCGCCGTCGCGATCAGGGTCGTCGCCAGGCCCCGCTTCCCGGCCCGCCCCAGCAGCGCGCCCGCGAGCGCGGCCACCAGCGCGACACCGAGCAGCGTGGCGGCGACCACCCCGGGCTCGTACGCGGTCCGTGCGAACACCCCGGCGGCCACGGCCCAGCCGACCGTGGCGAACCCGGCGGTCATCCGGCGCGTGGCCGGCCGCCAGCGCCCGCCGCGGGCGTCGAGATCGTCGGCCGCCTCGTCCGTGACGTCGTGCACGACGGGCGCCGACGGCGCGTCCTCGGCCCGGACGAGCCGCAGGACGGCCCCGTCCGGGACCCCGGCCGACTCCAGCGTGCTGTCGTGGGCCAGCGCGGAACCGTCCGCGGTGACCAGATGCCGCAACTCGGGCCGGCTGCCGACCCGGTCGTCCAGCAGCCGCATGATCTCCGGCAGCAGCAGCCCGACTTCTTCACGCGAGGGCAGCACGAGGTCCACCCGCCGCCGCTCACCGACCAGCGTGACCCGGCTGAGCGCGCTCCGCGCCCCGCCCGTGGCCTGCCCCAACGTCCCCGTAGACATCACGCGATCGAACCTATCACCGGGTAGAAGTGCTGGTCGGGGCCGTGGAGACCGCTGTGGAGACAGAGGGGGAAGGGGTGCCGGACGGCTGCACCGAACCCCCGTACGGGCTCTTGCCGATGATGCGGTTCGACACGAACGACCACCCCACACACCCCGCGCACAGCACCGCCGCGATGACGATCCCGGCGAAGACCTTCCCGATCCGTTCGTCCACCGAGCGCCGCTGCCGCTGCGCCCCGAACAGCAGGGCGTCCCGCAGCCGTCGGCGCCGCACCGACACCGACTCCAGCAACTGGCTGTCGTAATCCTGCGCTGCCACGGCTACGGAACCCCGTTCACGTCTCTGTCACTCGATTCACCGGCCGCCGGCCGGCCGCCCGGTCAGCCGATCTGGTCGACCGCCGCGCGGGCCTTCGCCAGGGTGGACTGGGCGGTCCCGTCGTTCTGTTCGAGCGTGGTGCGTACCAGGCGGATGATCTCGCGGACCTCGCCCGCGGCCTTCTTCCAGCGCTCTTCCTTGCCGTGGTAGTCGTCCGAGACGCCGTCGGCCTGGAACTCGGTCATCGCGGCCTTGACGGCGGCGTCACGGTCGCCGAGGACCCGCTCCAGCTGTCCCACGATCGTGCCGAGCGCGGTCTGCACCTCGCCGGAGGCGCCGGTGTCGTACGAACGGCGGTCCTGGTTCTGAGCCATGAGTACTTCCCCCTCGTTCCTGCTCGTCGCTGGTTATCGGGCGCCGAAACGGGCCGCGTCGAAGTTGGCCAGGCCCATGTTCTGGTTGGCGTTGTCCTGGGACTCCACGTCACCGGTGCCGAACGCGTTGTCCATGCCCGACTGACCGCCCAGGATCGCGGCGAGCGAGCCGTTCAGATCCGCGGTGATCTCGTCCGCCCGGTTCTTGAACGAGTCGAACGCCAGCTTGCCCGCGCCGTTGAACTTGCCCTCCAGCGGTTCCGCCGCGCTGATCAGCAGCTGGATCAGGGTTCCGAGGTCGTCGCTCGATCCGAGCGTGCTCTTGCCGAGGTCCGCCAGGGTCGTCGACCCCATGTCGAACTTCACGTCGTGTCCACCCCCGTGTGTCGGTTCACCTACGTCTCGAACATGCTCTCCCACAACCCGTTGCACCCGCAACGCGCTTGCCGGTGAAGTGACACCATCGGGACATAATTCGAACAGTCTTGTGCCGCCTCCTCAATGGCCGTGCTGCCGCCCCGCGTTGGCATACCAAAGAAATTCCGCACCCGGTGCAACCCTCCCGGCACTCCGAGTGTCGTAAGTGGCATCAGGGCGTTCCGGCGGGGGATCCGGGGGGATCGCGGGAGTCCTGACGGGGAGGGGAGAGCCGAGGGGCCCGGTCCATGGACCGGGCCCCTCGAAACGTTCGCGCGCACCCCCGCGGAAACGCCCCGCTCAACAGCAGCAACCGCCGCCGCGGAAGCGACTCCCTCAGAAGAACACCCCGCACCGCAGCAGCACGTTCGCGTACGGCCGTGCCTCCCCGGTCCACACGATCAGCCGCGCGCCGGCCGCCGGCTCCTTCAACGTCTCGTGCGTGACCGGTTCCAGGTCGGGGAAGCGGTCCTCCAGCACCTCCGCGAAGGACGGCACCCCGGCGCGGAACGCCAGGCCGACCAGCCTCGGCCCGTCCGGCACCGGCATCCCCGCGTCGCACACCGGCACCCCGTGCCCGTGCCCCGACTCGGCGACCGCGCCCGCCGGCTGACGGTTGAGTGTCCCGGACCGTTTCAGAGCGCCTCGACCTCCTCCGCCGTCGGGAACGACACCTGCGCCCCGGCCCGGGTGACGGCGACGGCCCCCACCCGGGCCGCGTACGCGGCGGCCTCGGCCGGCTCCGCGCCCGCACCCAGCCGCCACGCCAGCGCCGCCGTGAACGCGTCCCCGGCCCCCGTGGTGTCCACGGCGTCCACCTTCACGGCCGCCACCCGCACGCTCCGCCCGGCGCCGGCCACGAGCGCCCCCTCCGCGCCCAGCGTCACCACCACCGAACGCGGCCCGAGCGCCAGCAGTGCCCGCGCCCACTCCTCCGGCGAACCCGTCAGCTCACCGCCGACGATGACCCGCGCCTCGTGCTCGTTGACGATCAGCGGATCACAGGCGGCCAGCACCTCGGCGGGCAACTCCCGGGGCGGCGACGGGTTCAGCACGAACCGCGTGCCCTCCGGCAGCCGCCGTACGACCTCCACCACCGTCTCCAACGGGATCTCCAACTGCGCCGAGACCACCCGCGAGGCCCGCAGCAGCGCGTCCGCCGCCCGTACGTCCTCGGGGGTCAGCCTTCCGTTGGCGCCCGGCGACACCACGATGCTGTTGTCGCCCGACGGGTCCACCGTGATCAGCGCGACCCCGGTGGGCGCCCCGCCCACCAGCACCCCCGCCGTGTCGACCCCGGCCGCGCGCTGCGAGTCCAGCAGCAGCCGCCCGTGGCCGTCGTCGCCGACCCGCGCCAGCAGCGCCGTACGCGCCCCGAGCCGGGCCGCCGCGACGGCCTGGTTGGCGCCCTTGCCGCCCGGATGCACGGCCAGGTCGGAACCGAGCACGGTCTCCCCGGCCCCCGGCCGCCGCTCGACGCCGATCACCAGGTCGGCGTTGGCCGATCCCACGACCAGGAGGTCGTAGTCGTACATGATCCATCTCCCTGTGCAGGTGTACTGGGGCCGCCCGGCGGCCGGTCGCGCCGACGGGCGGAACGGTCGGGACCCGCGGCGAAACCGTAGGACCCGGAACGATCAAGACTCCCCGGCGGAACCGAAGGACCCGGAAAGGCCGAGGCGGCCGGACGGAGCGCGTGCGCTCCCCGTCCGGCCACCGCATCGTGTCAGCCGCCGAACCCGGCCACGTTCTCCGACGTGACCACCTTCACCGGCACCATCACCGACTTCGCGACCTTCCCGCCCTCGGCGGCCTTCACGGCGTTGCGCACGGCGATCCGGCCGAGTTCGGTGGGCTGCTGCGCGACCGACGCGTACAGCGTGCCCGCCTTGACGGCCTTCAGCCCGTCGGCCGTGCCGTCGAAGCCGATGACCTGTACGGACTTCCCGGCCTTGGAGCCGAGCGCCTTGATCGCGCCGAGCGCCATCTCGTCGTTCTCCGCGAAGACGCCGTCGACACCGGCGTTGGCCTGCAGCATGTTCGTCATCACGTCGAGGCCCTTGGTGCGGTCCCAGTCGGCGGGCTGCTCGGCGAGGACCTTGATGCCCGGGTAGTCCTTCAGTCCCTCGGCGAAGCCGGCGCCGCGCTCCCGGCCGGCGGAGGTGCCCGCCTGGCCCTGGAGGATGACGATCTCGCCCTTGCCGCCCAGCTTCTCCGCGAGCGCCTTCGCGGCCAGCTTCCCTCCGCTGACGTTGTCGGAGGCGACGAGCGCGGCCGTGTTCGCGCCGTTCACCGCGCGGTCGACGGCCACCAGCGGGATGTCCGCCTTGTCGACGGCCTTCGCCGCCGGGGTCACCGCGTCGGAGTCCACCGGGTTGACGATGATCGTGCCGAGGCCCTCGCTGGTGAAGTTCTGCAGCTGGTTGGCCTGCTGCGAGGCGTCGTTCTGCGCGTCGGTGACGGACAGGTCCACGCTCAGCTTCTTCGCCTCGTCCTGGGCGCCCGCGGCGTGTACGGAGGATTGGAATCGATTACACGGCGGGGAAACAGGAGGCCGGCGGTGGCTGGAATCCAATCGTGACCGGGGCGCGTGAGGTGACCGCCGAGGCGCTTGAGGTGACCGGCCGGGAGAATCCCGCGAGCCGCGATGAGTCCGGCGGCGTCCGGCGGTCATAGTGACGAACCCGTCACCGAGGAGGACTCCCGATGCGCAGAGTGACCTATTCGATGAACGTCTCGCTCGACGGCTACATCGTCGGGCCGGACGGAAGCTTCGACTGGTCGGCCCCCGACCCGGAGGTCTTCCGCTTCTGGATCGAGCAGATCCGCGGGGTCGACGTCCATCTGCTGGGGCGGCGGCTGTACGAGACGATGCTGTACTGGGAGACGGCCGAGCAGGAGGGGGAGCTCGACGATCCCGAGCGCGAGTGGGTGTCGCTCTGGAACCCGCTCCCCAAGGTGGTCTTCTCCACCACGCTGTCGGAGGTGCGGGGCACCGCCCGCCTGGCCTCCGGCAGCCCGGCGGAGGAGATCGAGCGCCTGCGGGCCGAGCCGGGCGAGGGCGAGATCGCGATCGGCGGCGCGACGCTGGCCGCCCAGGCGGCCGAGGCGGGCCTCATCGACGAGTACCAGGTCATGCTCTACCCGGTCCTGGTCGGCGGCGGCATCCCGTTCTTCTCCCGGGACGAGCGCCGGGTGAACCTCGACCTCGTGGAAACCCGCACCTTCGGCTCACGCTTCGTCTTTCTGCGCTACCGGGTGGCGAGGTAGCCGCCCCCGGCCTCACGCCGCAACCAGCTCGCACCACACGTACTTCCCCCGCTCGCCGAACCTGGCCGACGGCGTCCACCCCCAGTACGGCGTGCAGGCCACGACGAGCCCGAGCCCCCGCCCGTCCTCCAGCTCGCCCCCACCCTCCAACGGCTGCGGGGGCGGGGGCGGTTCGGGATCGGCGTCCCAGGCCCCGATCCACACCATGCCCTCCGCCGACCGCCGCACCCGCAACGCGGCGGGCCCCTTGGTGTGCCGGACGGCGTTGGAGATCAGCTCGGTCGCGAGCAGCTCGGCGAGGTCCGCGAGTCCGAGGAGCCCGTGCACGGTGAGAATCAGTCGCAGGGTGCGCCGGCAGACGGGGACGGCTCGGGGGTCGTTGGGGATCTGGAGGGTGTAGTCCCAGGTTTCGGGCATGGGGCATCAACTCCGGTGGGGGAGGGGTATTTGGGCGCGGTGGCATTGCCGACGCCGTCATGGCAGGACGGGGCGGTGCGCTTCCGTAGCGTGGATTGTTCATCACTGACGGTAGATCTAAATTTAGGGACGCGGCAAGTCGATCGCGTAATCTGACACCGAACGAGTCGCGCCTGCGGGCACCTTGGAAGGGCCATTCGATGGTGAAGAGGCGCGAGCCAACGGCACGTCAGATGCGTCTGGCGAATGAGCTGCGCAGGCTCCGTGAGGCGGCTGGACTTTCCTCCCGCGAGGCGGCGTCACTGCTCGGAGTGAGCCCTGCCCAGATCACTCATATCGAGTCCGCGCTCGCGGGCGTGAGCGAGTTGCGGCTCCGCCGCCTTGCGTCCCATTACGCCTGCACGGACGAGGAGTTCATCGATGCCCTGGTCGCGATGGCCACCGATCGCACACGAGGCTGGTGGGAGGAGTATCGAGGGCTCTTGCCCACGCCGTTCCTGGACCTGGCCGAGCTGGAGCACCATGCCCGGTTCCAACGCCACGTGGCCATCCTGTATGTGCCGGGCCTGCTGCAAACGGAGGACTACGCGCGCGCTGTCTTCTCGTCCCGGCTTCCGGAACTCACAGAGGAGGAAGTGGAGTTGCGTATCCGGCATCGAATGGCCCGCCAGGCGGTCGCACTCCCTTACGAGGCGGTGATCCACGAGGCGGCCTTGCGTATCAGGGTCAGTGACCGCGCCGCCTCGCGGGCGCAACTCGCCAAGATCCTGGATCTGTCCGAGGTGGACAACGTCACTGTGCGAGTCATCCCCTTCGATCTGGACGGCTTCGCCAGGGCCGCCAGCGCGATGGCCTTTGTGGGCGGCCCATTGTCCAAGCTGGACACGGTCGTACGCGATGCGCCTCATGGCTCGGTCTTCATCGATTCCGAGGCGCAGCTCAACAGTTATCGAACACGTTTCCGTAGAGTGGAGGACGCGTCGCTGGAACCCGGAGCGTCGCGCGAGTTCATCCACAACCTGGCGAGAGAGCTGTGAGGCACCCCATGGAGAAGTGGCGGAAGTCGTCCTACTCGGGCGATGGGGACGGCGATGAGTGCGTGGAAATAGCCACCACCCCCACCCGCATAGCCGTCCGCGACTCCAAGACCCCCTCCCGAGCCACCCTCACCTTCTCCACCCCCGCCTTCACCTCCTTCCTCGAAGCCCTCAAGAGGCGGACCGAGTAACGACGTTCTGGCTGTCCTGGAACAGCGAATCCCCGAACAGTCGCGCGACTGCATCGACCGGCTGGCGAGAGAGCTGTGAGGCGCCCATGTGCAACTGGCGGAAGTCGTCCTATTCGGGCCCGGACGACGGCAACGCCTGCGTCGAGATAGCCCCCACTCTCACCCGCATAGCCGTCCGCGACTCCAAAGCCCCGTCCCGAGCCACTCTCACCTTCTCCACCCCCGCCTTCACCTCCTTCCTCAAAGCCCTCAAGAGGCCCGCTGAGGGGTGACTGCCGCGCCCCGGGGGAAGTTCGCCTGGTCGGGGTCACCTCGCCGCAGACGCAGGCGGAAACTCGAAGGTTAGGTACGAGGTGGCCATTCCGCTGGCCGAACGCCGGTACGCCGAGTACGTCGCTGATCGGAAGAAGGAGTCGGGAAAGTGGGCGGACACGTCACATGGTCGGCGAGCGCACATCGTGAGCGGGCGGAGGAACTGGCCGGCGGCCGGGACGCGTTCCTCGAAGGCGCACACACCATGCTCGTTGAGGCCCGCGCCTGGCGCCTGGCCGACATGCGTCAGGAGCGCGGGATCACCCAGGCCCAGGTCGCCGAGCGTATGGGCGTGACCAAGGGCAGGGTCTCGCAGATCGAGAGCCGCCAGGTCTCCGGAACGGACGTCGTGGCGAGGTACGTCGAGGCGCTGGGCGGAAATCTCGTCATGGTGGCGGTCTTCGGCGACGGGGAACTGCGCAAGGTCGGGTAGGCGCCGAAGGGTTCCGGCCAGGTGCCGCCGAGACCGCGGCCCCGCTCCGCCCCATCCGACCGTCACACCCTGCCGGTACCGTCGGATCATGTCCAAGCAGGCGGGGAACAACGAGCCCACGGAGCGGCGTCTCGCCGTTCTCGAAGGCGTGCTGGAACGCATCACCTACGCCAACGAGGACAACGGCTACACCGTCGCGCGCGTGGACACCGGCCGGGGCGGCGGTGATCTCCTCACCGTCGTCGGCGCGTTGCTCGGGGCCCAGGTGGGGGAGTCCCTGCGGATGGAGGGCCGCTGGGGCTCGCACCCGCAGTACGGCAAGCAGTTCACGGTGGAGAACTACACCACCGTCCTCCCCGCCACCGTCCAGGGCATCCGCCGCTACCTGGGGTCCGGCCTGGTCAAGGGCATCGGGCCCGTCTTCGCCGACCGCATCACGCAGCACTTCGGCCTGGACACCCTCCAGATCATCGAGGAGGAGCCCAAGCGCCTCATCGAGGTCCCCGGTCTCGGCCCCAAGCGCACCAGGAAGATCGCCGACGCCTGGGAGGAACAGAAGGCGATCAAGGAGGTCATGCTCTTCCTCCAGACCGTCGAGGTGTCCACGTCGATCGCCGTACGCATCTACAAGAAGTACGGCGACGCCTCGATCGGGGTGGTGAAGAACCAGCCGTACCGGCTCGCCGCCGACGTCTGGGGCATCGGCTTCCTCACCGCCGACCGGATCGCCCAGTCCGTCGGCATTCCCCACGACAGCCCGGAGCGCGTCAAGGCGGGCCTGCAGTACGCCCTTTCGCAGGCCACCGACCAGGGCAACTGCTACCTCCCGGAGGAGCGCCTGATCGCCGACGCGGTCAAGCTCCTCCAGGTCGACACGGGCCTGGTCATCGAGTGCCTGGCCGAACTCGCCCTGCCCGACGAGGACTCCGGCGAACCCGGCGTCGTCCGCGAGAAGGTGCCGGGCCAGGACGGCGGTGACCCCGTCACCGCCATCTACCTCGTCCCCTTCCACCGCGCCGAACTCTCCCTCTCCGCCCAGCTGTTGCGCCTCCTGCGCACGGACGAGGACCGGATGCCCGGCTTCCACGACGTGGCCTGGGACAAGGCGCTGGCCTGGCTGCGGGGACGTACGGGTGCGGAGCTGGCCCCCGAGCAGGAGGCGGCCGTACGGCTCGCGCTGACCGAGAAGGTGGCCGTGCTCACCGGCGGCCCCGGCTGCGGCAAGTCCTTCACCGTCCGCTCGATCGTGGAGCTGGCCCGCGCCAAGAAGGCGAAGGTCGTGCTGGCCGCCCCCACCGGCCGCGCCGCCAAGCGCCTTGCCGAGCTGACCGGCGCCGACGCCTCCACCGTCCACCGCCTGCTGGAGCTGAAGCCCGGCGGCGACGCGGCCTACGACCGGGACCGCCCCCTGGACGCCGACCTCGTGGTCGTCGACGAGGCGTCCATGCTGGACCTCCTGCTGGCCAACAAGCTGGTGAAGGCGGTGGCGCCGGGAGCGCACCTGCTCTTCGTCGGGGACGTCGACCAGCTCCCGAGCGTCGGCGCCGGCGAGGTCCTCAGGGACCTGCTGGCCGACGGCGGCCCGATCCCGGCGGTCCGGCTCACCAAGGTCTTCCGTCAGGCCCAGCAGTCCGGCGTGGTGACCAACGCGCACCGGATCAACTCCGGGCAGCACCCGGTCACCGACGGCATGAAGGACTTCTTCCTCTTCGTCGAGGACGAGACGGAGGAGGCAGGACGGCTCACGGTCGACGTCGCGGCCCGTCGTATTCCGGCCAAGTTCGGGCTCGACCCGCGCCGGGACGTGCAGGTCCTGGCGCCCATGCACCGGGGCCCGGCGGGCGCGGGCACCCTCAACGGGCTGTTGCAGCAGGCCATCACCCCCGCCCGCCCCGACCTGCCCGAGAAGCGGTTCGGCGGCCGGGTCTTCCGCGTCGGCGACAAGGTCACCCAGATCCGCAACAACTACGACAAGGGCGCGAACGGCGTCTTCAACGGCACCGTCGGCGTCGTCACCGCCCTCGACCCCGTCGACCAGCGGCTCACCGTCCTCACCGACGAGGACGAGGAGGTGGAGTACGAGTTCGACGAACTGGACGAGCTGGCGCACGCCTACGCGGTGACCATCCACCGCTCCCAGGGCAGTGAGTACCCGGCCGTGGTGATCCCGGTCACCACCGGAGCCTGGATGATGCTCCAGCGCAACCTGCTCTACACGGCGGTGACCCGGGCGAAGAAACTGGTGGTCCTGGTCGGCTCCCGCAAGGCCATCGGCCAGGCGGTCCGCACGGTCTCCGCCGGCCGCCGGTGCACGGCTCTCGACTTCCGGCTCGCACCACGGGTTTTTTAGCTCTGGGCCCGCTTCGTGAGAACCTCTCGTGCCGATCGTGCGACCCGTGAGTGAAATTTGATCGATCAAACGAGTCGGAAAGGTCACACAGCCCTTCCAGATGTTGGACGGAGGGGGCAGGATGAGCAAGTTGGCGGCACTCAGTGCCGCCGATGGGCCCGATGGTCGACCCCGAGTGCACTCTCCAGAGCCAATTGGGGGATGGTAGAGACAGTCAGGGCACCTCGAAGAAGAGGCACTACGTCGGTGAGGGATGACGTGAGCGACAACTCTGTAGTACTGCGGTACGGCGACGGCGAGTACACCTACCCGGTGATCGGCAGCACCGTCGGCGACACGGGCTTCGACATCGGGAAGCTCCGGGCCCAGACCGGTCTGGTCACCCTGGACAGCGGCTACGGCAACACCGCTGCCTATAAATCCGCCATCACCTACCTCGACGGTGAGCAGGGGATCCTCCGCTACCGCGGCTACCCGATCGAGCAGCTGGCCGAGCGCTCCACCTTCCTCGAGGTGGCGTACCTGCTGATCAACGGCGAGCTGCCCACCGTCGACGAGCTCTCCACGTTCCAGAACGAGATCACGCAGCACACCCTGCTGCACGAGGACGTCAAGAACTTCTACCGCGGCTTCCCGCGCGACGCCCACCCGATGGCGATGCTGTCCTCCGTGGTCAGCGCCCTGTCGACGTTCTACCAGGACAGCCACAACCCGTTCGACGAGCGGCAGCGCAACCTCTCCACGATCCGCCTGCTCGCCAAGCTGCCGACCATCGCGGCGTACGCGTACAAGAAGTCGATCGGTCACCCGTTCGTCTACCCGCGCAACGACCTCGGTTACGTCGAGAACTTCCTGCGCATGACCTTCTCGGTCCCGGCCCAGGAGTACGACCTCGACCCGGTCGTCGTCTCCGCGCTCGACAAGCTGCTCATCCTGCACGCGGACCACGAGCAGAACTGTTCGACCTCCACGGTCCGCCTGGTCGGCTCCTCGCAGGCGAACATGTTCGCCTCGATCTCCGCCGGCATCTCCGCGCTCTGGGGCCCGCTGCACGGCGGCGCCAACCAGTCCGTCCTGGAGATGCTGGAGGGCATCCAGGCCAACGGCGGCGACGTCGACTCCTTCATCCGCAAGGTGAAGAACAAGGAGGACGGCGTCCGCCTGATGGGCTTCGGCCACCGGGTGTACAAGTCCTTCGACCCGCGCGCCAAGATCATCAAGGCCGCCGCGCACGACGTCCTCTCGGCCCTCGGCAAGTCCGACGAGCTGCTGGACATCGCGCTGAAGCTGGAGGAGCACGCGCTCTCCGACGACTACTTCGTCTCGCGCAACCTCTACCCGAACGTGGACTTCTACACGGGTCTGATCTACCGCGCGATGGGCTTCCCGACCGAGATGTTCACGGTCCTCTTCGCCCTGGGCCGCCTCCCCGGCTGGATCGCCCAGTGGCACGAGATGATCAAGGAGCCCGGCTCCCGCATCGGCCGCCCGCGCCAGATCTACACGGGCGTGGTCGAGCGCGACTTCGTCCCGGTCGAGGGCCGCTGAGCCGAGTACGTGTAGCAGAGGGGCCCGTGCGGAGAGCCGTCCGTGCGGGCCCGCTTTTCTGTGCCCGGCGGTTCCGTCGGGCGCCGTCCCGCGACACGCTGTCCCGCGAGGTGTCCCGCTACGGAAGAGGGTGCCCTACGGCGAGTGAGCCGAAGGGGCGCGCCTGTGTCGAGAGCCCGAACGCGCGGAGGCCCGAAGGGTCGAGCACGATCGGGCTCTCGACACAGGCAACAGGCGCCCCGGAGGCGAACCGAGCCAAAAAAGACATGCGAGAAGGCGCCCTGCAACGCTGGTCCCCCCACGGGCCGGCGAGCAGGGCGCCTTCCCATGTCCCGGTGCGGATTCCCCCCACGGGATCCGGCCGGGCGTCTGGTGGACCAGCGCCTGAATCGCTGCGCGGGCCGAGCGGAAGCCGGCCTGCTCTGTATGAAGCTGTTGTGCGTGCGTGGCGGTGTGCGGTCTGCCGGGACGCGTACGTACGGGAGGGCCGCTCAAAGCTCCCCGGTGCACGTGCCCCGGCAACGCAATTCCGGGAACGTCCCCCAAGACATCCCCAGATGTCAGTCACGCCCCCCAAGACGCTTCTGACATCGCCAACTTAGACTCACGAACCCCTTCGGTGGTTACGTTCACACCACTGTGATCTGCGTCTCCCGCGATATCCCCTGAAGATACGCAAGCGACGCGAATCGGTGATCGAGACCCCAGCGTAAGGATGATGCGCGAGCCTTGTGAAGAGCTTATGTGAGGCTGCTTCCGGACTCTAGAGGGACTTTTGCCCGGCGGTCATGAAAATGTCCTGAGTCGCAAGCTGTTCGTTACCACAAAAACGGACGAAAAGGCCATAGTCGCCCCCGCGATCATCGGGTTGAGCAGTCCCGCGGCGGCCAGCGGCAGCGCCGCCACGTTGTAGCCGAAGGCCCAGGCCAGATTGCCCTTGATCGTGGACAGGGTGCGCCGCGACAGCCGGATCGCGTCGGCGGCCGCCCGCAGGTCCCCGCGAACGAGCGTCAGGTCGCCCGCCTCGATCGCGGCGTCCGTCCCCGTGCCGAGGGCGAGCCCGAGGTCGGCGGCGGCCAGCGCGGCCGCGTCGTTGACCCCGTCCCCTACCATCGCGACCGTACGGCCCTCGCCCTGCAGGCGCCGCACGACGTCGACCTTGTCCTGGGGCAGCACCTCGGCGATCACGTCCTCCGGGGGGATGCCGACCGCGGCGGCCACGGACCGGGCCACCCGGGTGTTGTCCCCGGTCAGCAGGACCGGGGTGAGCCCGAGGGCCCGCAGCCGCCGTACGGCCTCGGCGCTGGTCTCCTTGACCGCGTCGGCCACCGTGACGACACCGAGTGTCACGCCGTCGCGGGTCACCACGACCGCCGTGCGCCCCTCGGCCTCGGCGGCCTCCTTGGCGACCCTCAGGGGCTCGGGGAGGGGACTCTCGGGGGTCATGCGGCCCACCTGGACCGTACGGCCCTCCACGCGCCCGCGTACGCCCTTCCCGGGCAGGTTCTCGAACCCCTCGACAGGCGGCAGCGGGCCCAGGCGCTCCTCGGCGCCCGCGGCGATCGCCCGGCCCACGGGATGCTCGGAGGCGTGCTCGACGGCGCCCGCGAGGCGGAGGACGTCCTCCTCGGTGACGTCCTCGGCGGTGTGCGCCTCCCCGAGCGTCATCCGGCCGGTGGTGACGGTGCCGGTCTTGTCCAGGACGACGGTGTCGACGCGGCGGGTGGACTCCAGGACCTCGGGGCCCTTGATGAGGATGCCGAGCTGCGCGCCCCGGCCGGTGCCGACCATCAGGGCCGTCGGGGTGGCGAGGCCGAGCGCGCACGGACAGGCGATGATCAGCACCGCGACGGCGGCCGAGAAGGCGGCGGTGGTGTCGTCGGTGGCGCCGAGCCAGACACCGAAGGTGGCGACCGCGATCAGGACGACGGCCGGGACGAACACCGCCGAGATCCGGTCGGCGAGCCGCTGCGCCTGTGCCTTGCCGTTCTGCGCGTCCTCCACGAGGCGTGCCATCCGTGCCAGCTGGGTGTCCGCGCCGACCCGTGTCGCCTCCACGACCAGCCGGCCCCCGGCGTTCACGGTCGCGCCCGTGACGGGGTCCCCGACCGTCACGTCCACCGGTGCCGACTCGCCGGTCAGCATGGACGCGTCGACGGCGGAGGCGCCCTCGACGACCGTCCCGTCGGTGGCGAGCTTCTCGCCGGGGCGGACGACGAAACGGTCGCCGACGGCCAGGTCCGCCACCGGGATCCGTACCTCGCGCCCCTGGCGGAGCACCGAGACGTCCTTGGCGCCCAGCTCCAGCAGCGCCCTGAACGCGGCGCCCGCGCGCCGCTTGGCGCGGGCCTCCAGATAGCGGCCGAGCAGGATGAACGCCACGACCCCGGCGGCCACTTCGAGGTAGATCGCCGACGAGGCCGACTCGCGCGTGACGGTGAACGTGAACCCGTGCCGCATGCCCGGCATGCCCGCGTGGCCGCGGAAGAGCGCCCACAGGGACCAGCCGAAGGCGGCGAGCGTGCCGACCGAGACGAGGGTGTCCATGGTGGCCGCGCCGTGCCGGAGGTTGGTGAGCGCGGCCCGGTGGAACGGCAGCCCGCCCCACACCACGACCGGCGCGGCGAGCGTCAGCGAGAGCCACTGCCAGTTGTCGAACTGCAGGGCGGGGACCATGGACATGAGGACCACGGGTACGGCGAGCAGCACCGAAACGGTGAGCCGCTGCCGCAGGGCGGCGAGCTCGGGGTCGGTGCCCTCCTCGCCGCTCCCGGTGGCCGCCGCGGGCGCGGTGGTGGCCGGGGGAGCGGGGGCTGGCGGTTCCTGGGCCGTGTAGCCGGTCTTCACGACCGTGGCGATCAGCTCGGCGACCTCGACCCCTGCCGGGTAGCTGACCTTCGCCTTCTCGGTCGCGTAGTTCACCGAGGCGGTGACCCCGTCCAGGCGGTTCAGCTTCTTCTCGACGCGGGCCGCGCAGGAGGCGCAGGTCATCCCGCCGATGGTCAGCTCGACCTCGCGGAGGGGCCCGCCCTCCGACGCCGCCGCGAGGGTGCTCGTCGTGTCCGTGCTCGTCATGTCCGTGTCCGTGACATCCGTGTGCCGGTGTCCGTGCCCGGTCTCAGACCGCGCCGACCAGCTCGAAGCCCGCCTCGTCCACGGCGGCGCGTACGGCCTCCTCGTCCAGCGGAGCGGCCGAGACCACGGTGACCTCGCCGGTGGAGGCGACGGCCTTCACGGAGGAGACACCGGGGAGCTGGGTGATCTCGCCCGAAACGGCGCCCTCGCAGTGCCCGCAGCTCATGCCGCTCACCTGGTAGACGGCGGTGACGGAACCCTGGGTGTCGGTCTCGGCGGTCATGTCGTTACTCCTTGTCGGGGCGGGTGGGGTTCGAGTAACCCTTCCTGGCGTCCAGCTTATACCCCCTAGGGGTATGAATCCAAGGGAGGTCCGCCCGGGTGGGCGGGGCTCCCGGGTCAGGGGGCCGGGGCTGCGGGTGCGGGCGTGCCGGCCGGGCTCCCCGGCGTGCAGTCGCCACCCGCCAGTGGCTCCAGGTAGCGGAACAGCACGTTCTTCAGCTCCTGCACGTAGGCGGCGCGCTCCTCGCCCTCGCGGGTGAGCACCAGCTCCAGGCCGGCCTTGTACATCGCCACGCAGACGTGCGCGGTGCGCGAGATGTCGGCGGCCGAGGCGTCCGGGAGGAACGGGGTCAGCAGCGTCTCGATCCGCGCGAGCAGGGCCGCGTGCACGGCGTCGTGCTGCTCGGCGATCCGGCCGGGGACGTCCGGCCCGTGCATCAGGGTGAAGACCACCGGGTGCCGGCAGTTGAAGTCGATGAAGCGGTCGACGGCGGCCGCGACGGCCTCCTCCAGCGGGGTCGCCGGGTCCACCGGGGCGAGCGCCTCGCCGTACGTCTCGCGCATCTCGTGCATGAGCCGCCCGCTCAGCTCGATCGCGATCGCTTCCTTGTTCGGGAAGAACTGGTACAGCGTGCCTGGTGAGACGCCCGCCTCGCGGGCGATGGCGTTGGTGCTGGCGGCCGCGTACCCCGTCGAGCAGAACACGGTGGCCGCGGCTTCGAGGAGCTGGGCGATACGGCGCTCGCCGCGGGCCTGGCGGCGGCGCGGCTGTTCCTTCTCCTGGTTCACGGGCACGCGTCGTCACCGGCTTTCCGGATCGTGATTGACAAAAACGAGTGGTCGCTCGCATTCTGGTGAAACACGAGCGATCTCTCGTGTTTTCCAGTGTATGGCTCGTGCTCCCGTGCCGCAGAGCTGCGCGCGGCACGGATCGAGCGACGGATCAGGCCGAACCGGATCAGACTGAAGGGGACACCGCACCATGACCGAAGTCAACCGGCCACCCCGAGCGGGAGGCTGGACCCGGTTCGTGACCGCCCGCCCCCGGCTCTCCCTGCTGGTCGCCCTGGTGCTCACCGCGCTCGCGGTGGTGGCGGGCAGCGATGTCGCCGACCGTCTCGGCAGCGGCGGCTGGGAGGACCCGGCCGCCCAGTCCACCTACGCGACGAAGGCACTGGAGCGCGAGTTCCCCGACTCCCAGCCGAACTTCCTGCTGCTCGTCGACGCGGGCCGGGCGTCGGTCGACGATCCGGCCGTCGCCGCCGAGGGCAAGCGGCTGACCGAGAGGCTCGCCGCCGAGAAGGGCGTCAGGGGTGTCGCCTCCTACTGGCAGACCGGCGCCCCGACCCTGCGCGCCGAGGACGGCGGGGAGGCGCTGATAGCGGCCCGCCTCACGGGGGACGAGACGGCGGCGAACAAGACCCTCGACCGCATCGCCCCCGAGCTGCGCGGCACCCACGGCCCGGTGGAGGTCAGGATCGGCGGCATCCTCGCCGTGCGCCACGAGATGCAGACGACCATCCAGGAGGACCTGCTGCGGGCCGAGCTGATCGCCCTTCCGGTGACGCTCGTCCTGCTGGTCATGGTCTTCGGCAGCGCGGTCGCCGCCCTGCTGCCGCTCGGTGTGGGCATCGTCGCGATCCTCGGCACCAACGCGATCCTGCGCGGCCTCACCGAGATCACCGACGTCTCGGTCTTCGCCCTGAACCTCACCACGGCCATGGGCCTCGGCCTCGCGATCGACTACGCCCTGTTCATCGTGCGCCGCTTCCGCGAGGAGCTGGCGGGCGGCGCCGACTCCCCGACGGCCATCGCCACCACCCTGCGCACGGCCGGCCGCACGGTCCTCTTCTCCGCCCTGACGGTCGCCGTCTCGCTGGCCGCCATGATGGTCTTCCCGCAGTACTTCCTGAAGTCCTTCGCCTACGCGGGCATCGCGGTGGTCCTGCTCGCGGCCGGGGCCGCCCTGATCCTGCTGCCGGCGGCCCTGATCCTGCTCGGCGACCGCGTCAACGCCTTCGACCTGCGCAAACTGTTCCGGCGCCGCAAGGCCGCGGACACCGCGGCGGACGCCACCCCGGCCAAGGAGGAGGGCGCGGCCTGGGGCCGTACGGCGGCCCTGGTCATGCGCCGGGCGCCCTACTTCGCCATCGCCACGACAGCGGGCCTGCTGCTGCTCGGCCTCCCGTTCCTGGGCGTGAAGTTCGGCACGGCCGACGACCGCCAGCTTCCCTCGACCGCCGAGTCCCATGTCGTCCAGCAGCATCTGCGCGAAGGCTTCCCCGGCTCTCCCGGCGGCGGCCTGGCGGTGCTGGCGGAAGGAGAGGCGACGAAGACGGAGTACGCCGGCTACAAGCAGCGCCTGGCGGACCTGCCCGACGTGCTCCGCGTGGAGGGGCCCCTGGTGCACGGCGACTGGGCCTACTTCACCGTGCAGCCCGAGGGCGACGCGGTCGACGAGGGCGCCCAGCGCCTGGTGGACGACATCCGGTCCATGGACACCCCCTTCGACACCTCGGTGACGGGCACGGCGGCGGTCCTGGTCGACACGAAGGCGGCGATAGGCGAGGGCACCCCCTGGGCGCTCGCCTTCATCGCGACGGTCACCCTGATCCTGGTCTTCCTGCTCACCGGCAGCGTGCTGATCCCGCTCCAGGCGGTCCTGCTGAACGCCCTCAGCCTCACCGCGATGTTCGGCGCGCTGGTCTGGGTCTTCCAGGACGGCCACCTCTCCGGCCTGCTCGCCTTCACCAGCCCCGGCTCCATAGAGACCACACTCCCGGTCCTGATGTTCTGCGTGGCCTTCGGTCTCTCCATGGACTACGGCGTCTTCCTGCTCTCCCGCATCAAGGAGGAGTACGACCACAGCGGGGATCACGTCGGTTCCGTCCGCTACGGACTCCAGCGCACCGGCGGCCTCATCACCGCCGCCGCGGTGATCCTCGCCGTCGTCATGATCGCCATAGGCACCTCCCGGGTCACCAACACCAAGATGCTCGGCCTCGGCATCGCCCTCGCCGTCCTCATGGACGCCATGGTCATCCGCAGCCTCCTGGTCCCGGCGGTCATGCGCCTCACCGGCCGCGCGACCTGGTGGGCCCCGGCCCCCCTGAAAAAGTTCCACGCCAGGTTCGGCCTGACCGAGACGGACAACCAGCCCCCCACCCCCACGCCCGCCCCAGAAGCAAAACCGGAACCGAAACCAGAACCGGTCCCCACCCACTCCAACTCCTGACTCCCATGGGCGCGCACCCCCGCGCCCTCCAGGGGCGCGGGGAACTGCGCGAGAACCCCCACCGGGCCTGCACGTGAAACTCGACGGGCGCGCACCCCCTGCCTTTAGGGGCGCGGGGAACTGCGCGAGAAGCCCCACCGGCCGGCACGTGGGGGTCGAAGGGGCGCAGCCCCTGATGGATGGGAAGGGTAGGGGCGGCGGGGGCGAGAAAACCCCACCTCACCCCCCATGCGATGCTGACCTGGCCGGCCGGCCAGCGATCACCAGTCCCAAGTCCGAGAGGTGGGCGCCCAATGCGCGCAGTCGTGTTCGAGCGTTTCGGAGAGCCGGCCACGGTACAGAACCTCGCGACCCCCACCCCCACCCCCCACGGCGTAGTCGTCCGCGTCGAAGCCACCGGCCTCTGCCGCAGCGACTGGCACGGATGGCAGGGCCACGACCCCGACATCACCCTCCCCCACGTCCCCGGCCACGAACTGGCCGGCATCGTGGAGGCGACCGGCAGCGCGGTAACCGCCTGGCACCCCGGCGACCGCGTCACCGTCCCGTTCGTGTGTGCCTGCGGCACCTGCCCCACCTGCGCCGCCGGAGACCAGCAGGTGTGCGAGCGCCAGACCCAGCCGGGGTTCACCCACTGGGGATCGTTCGCCCAGTACGTCGCCCTGGACCACGCCGACGTGAACCTCGTGGCCCTCCCGGAGGAACTCTCGTACGCCACGGCCGCCGCCCTGGGCTGCCGCTTCGCCACGGCGTTCCGCGCGGTCGTGGCGCAGGGCCGCGTCGCGCCGGGGGAGTGGGTCGCGGTCCACGGCTGCGGCGGCGTGGGCCTGTCGGCCGTGATGATCGCGGCGGCCGCCGGAGCCAGGGTGGTCGCCGTGGACGTCTCCCCCCAGGCACTGGACCTGGCGCGCACGTTCGGCGCGACGGCCTGCGTGAACGCGTCAACCGCAACGACCGCACCCGACCCGGCCACCCCCGTCCCGGCCGCACCCGGAACGACCGCACCCGACACCGCCGCGGCCGTCCGAGACCTGACCGGCGGCGGAGCCCACCTCTCCCTCGACGCCCTCGGCTCCCCGGCCACCTGCGCGGCCTCCGTCAACAGCCTCCGCCGCCGGGGCCGCCACATCCAGGTGGGCCTGCTCCCGTCACCGGAGGGCACCACCCCCGTGCCCATGGCCCGGGCGGTGGCCCTGGAACTGGAGCTGCTGGGCAGCCACGGGATGGCGGCCCACGCCTACCCGAGGATGCTGGAGCTGGTCCGCGCGGGCGTCCTGCGCCCCGACCTCCTGGTGACGTCCACGATCTCCTTGGACGCGGCCCCCGCCGCCCTCGCGGCGATGGGCACGGCCCCGGGCGGCGGAGTGACGGTCATCGACCCGTGGAGCTGACCCGACCGCCGTCGGGACGCTCGCCGTGGCCGCCGGGCCGCCCCCGATGGTCGGCCCACTCCGGCGCGAGGACCGACATACGCACGGCGTCGATCCAGGTCCCGTCCTGCCACAGCGTCTGCCGCTCGACGCCCTCGGCCACGAACCCGGCCTTCTCGTAGACACGCCGGGCCCGGGGATTGTGGGTGAAGACGTACAGCGAGACGCGGTGCAGCCCGACCTCCTCGAAGGCGTGTCCGACGGTCAGTCGCACGGCCTCCGTGCCCAGCCCCCGGCCCCGCCCGCCGGGACCGATCAGGATGCGGAAGCAGCAGCTGCGATTGGCCTCGTCCCACTCGTTCAGCACGGCCTCACCCACGAGTTCACCGCTCGCCCGGTCGACGATCGCGAGGTCGAGCCGGTCGGCGTGGTCGTTGCGGCTGCCGTACCAGGAACGCAACCGGTCCGCGCCGAACTCCTCGGCCGGGCTGCCCGTGAGCCGCACGACCTCCGGGTCGGCGAGGATCCGCGCCATCACGGGCGCGTCGTCCATGGTGAAGGGCCGCAGGACGGCCCGCTCACCGGTGAGTACGGGTTTCCGGGAAAAGCTCATCCCCGGATCCTCGATGCCGAACGGACCCGGGGACAAACGAATTGGCCACCGGAGGCCGGAGCCAAGACCCGGAAGCCGGAGCCAAGACCCGGAAGCGGGGCTTCAGTCGGCCCCGCGCCCCCGGTTGCCCGGTCTGGAGGCGACCCAGGCGCGGACGGTGTCGGCGTACCAGTAGGGCTTGCCGTTCTCGGTGTGGTCGGGCGGCGGCAGCAGCCCGTGTTTGCGGTACGAGCGGACGGTGTCGGGCCGCACACGGATGTGCGCCGCGATGTCCTGGTACGACCAGAGCCGACGGTCGGTCATCGGAAGGCACCTCCCCGCGCAGGCCACGGAGGCGGCCGGGAAGCCGTCGGGGGAGCCGGGCGCTGCGCTGGCGATCACAAGCCTGTGACCGCCCAACGACCCTCGGTGACCGCCGGGAGCGCCCGTCGTACACGCGTGACGAGAGCCCCGCGTACATGTGACATCCGTGACAGAAGGGTGTCTTTTGTGACACGAGTTCCGAGCACCTGAAGCCAAGGCCCGACGGCCGCGCCCCTGTCAGGGGCGCGGGGAACTGCGCGACCGGCCACGAACCACCTGTGGCCCGCCGACGACCCGCAGTTCCCCTGCGCTGCTCGGCGTCCGGCATTCAGCGGAGCGTCTACGCCCCGCAGGACCTGAGGAACGCCCGCGTCCGCTGGGCGATGGGCAGCGGAGCGTCCGGCTCGCACGGGTACATGTCCTGCTCGACGATCGCGAACAGGTCCACGTCCAGCTTCGCGGCGGCGGCGAGCACGGGTCCCAGCTCCGGCACACCCTTCGGCGGCTCGCACATCACGCCCCGGGCGACGGCCGGCCCGAAGGGCACCTCGTTCGCCCGTACGTCCGCCAGGATCTCGGGGTCCACCTGCTTGAGGTGCAGGTACCCGATGCGCTCGCCGTAGGTCTCGATCAGCTTGACGCTGTCGCCGCCGCAGTAGGCGTAGTGCCCGGTGTCGAGGCAGAGCGAGACCACCGAGGAGTCGGTGCCGTCCAGGAAGCGGACGACGTTCTCCTCGCTGTCGATGTGGGTGTCGGCGTGCGGGTGGACGACGATCTTCAGGCCGTACTTCTCCCGCACCTCCCGCCCGAGCCGCTCGGTGAGCTGGGTGAGGTGCCGCCACTGCTCGACGTTCAGCTCGCTGGGCTCCAGCACCTGGCCCGTCTTGTCGTCCCGCCAGAACGACGGGATGACGACGAGGTGCTGGGCGCCCATGGCCTGGGCGAGGGCCGCGTTGTCGGCCACGTGCGCCCAGGTCTTCTCCCAGACGTCGGGGCCGTGGTGCAACCCGGTGAAGACCGTGCCGGCCGACACTTTCAGGCCGCGTTCGGCGGTCTCCTCGGCGAGGACCGCCGGGTCGGTCGGCAGATAGCCGTACGGGCCCAGCTCGATCCACTCGTAGCCGGAAGCGGCGACCTCGTCGAGGAAGCGCTGCCAGGGGACCTGCTGGGGGTCGTCGGGGAACCAGACGCCCCAGGAGTCGGGCGCCGAGCCGACTCGGATGCGCGAGAGTGAGGACTGAGGTGACAACGACGTCATGGGAGTCAGCTTCAGCCTCTGAGCAGAAGGTGTCAATAGGTAGTCCGAATGTCTGGACAAAGTATTGACAGGGTCGCTCCGACGGGACTAGACCTTGACCGAACCGGCGCGTGAAGGGAACTCGATGGCGTACGACCTGATCACCATGGGGCGGATCGGTGTGGATCTCTACCCGTTGCAGACGGGGGTCCCGCTGCCGCAGGTGACGTCCTTCGGGAAGTTCCTCGGCGGATCGGCCACGAACGTCGCGGTGGCCGCGTCCCGGCTCGGCCGCTCCACCGCCGTCATCACCCGTACCGGCGAGGACCCCTTCGGGGAGTACCTCCACCAGGCGCTGCGCGAGTTCGGCGTGGACGACCGCTGGGTCACCCCGGTCCCGGGCCTCGCGACCCCGATCACCTTCTGCGAGGTCTTCCCGCCGGACGACTTCCCGCTCTACTTCTACCGCCGCCCGAAGGCCCCGGACCTGGAGATCGACGCCCACGAGCTGGACCTCGACGCCGTCGCCGGGACCCGGATCTTCTGGGTGACCGGCACCGGCCTGAGCGAGGAGCCCAGCCGTACGGCGACGCTCGCGGCGCTGGCCCACCGGGCCAGGGCCGGAACGACGGTCTTCGACCTCGACTGGCGGCCCATGTTCTGGAGCGACCCGGCCGAGGCCCGCCCGTTCTACGAGGAGGCCCTGCGGCACACCACCGTCGCGGTCGGCAACCTCGACGAGGTCGAGGTCGCCACCGGTGTCCGCGAACCCCACGCCGCCGCCCGCGCGCTCCTCGACGCCGGGGTCGAACTCGCGGTCGTCAAGCAGGGCCCCAAGGGGGTCCTCGCGGTCAACAGCAAGGGCGAGTCCGCCGAGGTCCCGCCGCTGCCCGTCGAGGTTCTGAACGGCCTCGGCGCGGGCGACGCGTTCGGCGGCTCCCTCTGCCACGGCCTGCTCGAAGGCTGGAGCCTGGAGAAGATCATGCGGCACGCCAACGCCGCCGGGGCCATCGTCGCCTCCCGCCTGGAGTGCTCGTCCGCCATGCCCACGGCGGACGAGATCGAGGCTGCGGTCGCGGCGGGAGCGGTCCTGTGAGCATCGACGTCTCCGCCCTCGTGCGCACCCGGGTCCACCACCCGGAGGCCATCGCCGAGGCCGCCGCCCGGCGCGTCCGGCGCCCCCTGATCGGGGACAGCGGCCGGCTGATGATCGTCGCCGCCGACCACCCGGCCCGCGGCGCCCTCTCCGTCGGCGACCGCAGGCTCGCCATGGCCAACCGCGCCGACCTCCTCGAACGGCTGTGCCTGGCGCTGTCCCGCCCCGGCGTCGACGGCGTCCTCGCGACCGCCGACATCCTCGACGACCTGCTCCTGCTCGGCGCCCTCGACGGCAAGGTCGTCATGGGCTCCATGAACCGGGGCGGCCTCGCGGGCGCCAGCTTCGAACTCGACGACCGGTTCACCGGCCACCGCCCCGAGGACATGCGCCGCCTCGGCTTCGACGCCGGCAAGCTCCTGCTGCGCGTCGACTACGACGACCCCGGCTCCCTCACCACCCTGGAGTCCACCGCCCGCGCCGTGGACGCCATGGCCGAGCGCCGGCTCCCCGTCTTCGTCGAACCGTTCATCAGCCGCCGCGACCCGGCCACCGGCAAGGTCAGGAACGATCTGAGCGCCGAGGCCGTCACCAAGTCGATCGCCATAGCGGCCGGGCTCGGCGGCACGTCCGCGTACACCTGGCTCAAGGTGCCCGTCACCGACAACCCCGACGACATGGCCCAGGTGATGGAGACGTCCACGCTGCCCGCCGTCCTGCTCGGCGGCGACGTCGGCGAGGACCAGGAGGGCGCGTACGAGAAGTGGCGGGGCGCGCTGCAACTGCCCACCGTGCAGGGCCTGGTGGTCGGCCGCTCGTTGCTCTACCCGGCGGACGACGACGTGACCGCCGCCGTGGACACCGCCGTAGGACTGTTGTGAGGGCCGCATGACACAGAAGACCGAGCTGTACGTACCCAAGGGCGCGACGGCGAACGCTCAGTACGCCGTCGACATCGACCCGAAGCGGGCCGGCTGGACCCACAGCAGCCTGCGCGTCGTGGAGTTGGAGCCGGACGGGACGCACACGTTCACGACCGGGGACAGCGAGTGGATCGTGCTGTCGCTGGGCGGCGGTTGTACGGTGCGCGTGTCGGAGGAACCGGGCAATTCAGACGGTGGCGGCGTCACCGAGTTCGAAATCCTGGGCCGGGAGAGCGTGTTCGCCGGAGTCTCCGACTTCGTGTACGCGCCCCGCGACGCCCGGGTACAGATCGCCTCCGGCGCGGGAGGCCGCTTCGCTTTGGCAGGAGCGAAGTGCGAGCGACGACTCCCCGCTCGCTACGGCCCCGCGCCGGAGGTTCCCGTGGAGGACCGGGGCAGCGGCACCTGCGCCCGCCAGGTACGCAACTTCGCCTCCGCGGACGCCTTCGCCTGCGACAAGCTGATCGCCGTCGAGGTCGTCACCCCCGGCGGCAACTGGTCCTCGTACCCGCCCCACAAGCACGACGAGAACCGGCCGGGGGAGGAGACCGCACTGGAGGAGATCTACTACTTCGAGATCGACGGCCCCCACGGCTTCGGCTACCAGCGCGTGTCCCCCTCCCGCGAGGGCGGCTCCGAGGTGCTCGCCGAGGTCCGCTCCGGCGACGCGGTGCTCGTGCCCGACGGCTGGCACGGCCCGTCCATCGCGCAGCCCGGCCACAGCATGTACTACCTCAACGTCATGGCCGGTCCGGGCGCCGAACGGCAGTGGCGGATCTGCTTCCACCCCGATCACACGGAGGGGTACCGATGAGCACGACGACCCCGTCGACGACGCGGCTCACCGTCGCCCAGGCCCTCGTCCGCTTCCTGTCCGCGCAGTACACCGAGCGCGACGGCGAGCGGCGGCGGCTGATCGGCGCCACCTGGGGCATCTTCGGCCACGGCAACGTCGCCGGCCTCGGCCAGGCGCTGGTCCAGTACGCCGACGACATGCCCTACCTCCAGGGCCGCAACGAGCAGGCGATGGTCCACGCCGCCGTCGGCTACGCCCGCCAGTCGAACCGGCTGTCCACGCACGCCGTGACGACGTCCATCGGCCCCGGCGCCACCAACCTGGTCACCGGCGCCGCCCTCGCCACCATCAACCACCTCCCGGTGCTGCTGCTCCCCGGCGACACCTTCGCCACGCGGCCGGCGGACCCCGTCCTCCAGCAGCTCGAAGTGCCCTACGCGGGTGACATCAGCGTCAACGACACCCTGCGCCCGGTGTCGCGGTACTTCGACCGGGTCACCCGCCCCGAGGCACTGATCCCGACCGCGCTCCAGGCGATGCGTGTCCTCACCGACCCGGTGGAGACCGGGGCCGTCACCCTCGCCCTGCCGCAGGACGTGCAGGCGGAGGCGTACGACTGGCCGGAGGAGTTCTTCGCCGAGCGGACCTGGAACGTCCGCCGCCCGGCGGCCGACGTCGCCGAACTGGCCGCCGCGATCACCGCGGTCCGCGAGGCCCGCCGCCCCCTGATCGTCGCCGGCGGCGGAGTCCACCACGCCCGCGCCGAGGAGACACTCGCCGAACTGGCCGCCGCCACCGGCATCCCCGTGGCGTCCACCCAGGCCGGCAAGGGCTCCCTGCGCTTCGACCACCCGCAGGACGTGGGCGGGATCGGCCACACCGGCACCGCGACCGCGAACGAACTCGCCCGCACCGCCGACCTGGTCATCGGCGTCGGCACCCGCTACACGGACTTCACCACGGCGTCGAACACCCTCTTCGCCGCCGACGGCGTCCGCTTCCTCAACCTCAACATCGCCCCGTACGACGGCCACAAGCTCTCCGCACTGCCGCTGATCGCGGACGCCCGGGCGGGCCTGGAGGCGCTCAGCGAGGCACTGGAACTGCACGGGCACCGGGTCGCGGACGACTACGTCGCCGAGTACGCGCAGGACAAGCAGCGCTGGGAGCACCGCGTCGACGCCTGCTACGAGGCCGACGAACCCGACACCCGGCCCACCCAGGCCCAGGTGCTCGGCCTCCTCGACGAGATCGCCGACGAGAGCGACATCCTCATCAACGCGGCCGGCTCCCTCCCCGGTGACCTGCACAAACTGTGGCGGACCCGGTCCCGGGACCAGTACCACCTGGAGTACGGCTACTCCTGCATGGGCTACGAGATACCGGCCGCGATCGGCGTCCGGCTGGCCGCTCCCGGGCGCCCGGTGTGGGCGCTGGTCGGCGACGGCACGTATCTGATGATGCCGACCGAGATCGTCACCGCCGTCCAGGAGAACGTCCCGATCAAGGTGCTGCTCGTGCAGAACCACGGCTACGCCTCCATCGGCGGTCTGTCCGAGTCGGTCGGCGGGGAGCGGTTCGGCACCGCGTACCGGCACCGCGACCCCGACGACGGCACGTTCACGGGCGCCCCGCTGCCCGTGGATCTCGCCGCCAACGCGGCCAGTCTCGGCATGCGCGTCCTGCGCGCCAAGACGGTCCGTGACCTGCGCGCCGCCCTCGCCGAGGCGCGGGCGGCCGACACTCCCACTTGTGTCTACGTGGAGACCCAAACGGCAGACACAGTGTCGGGCCCGCCCCCCGCGCAGGCCTGGTGGGATGTACCTGTGGCCGAGACCGCGACCCGCGCGTCGGCGGTCAAGGCACGCGAGGAGTACGACCGGCACGTCTCAACCCGACGCCGCCATCTGTGAGAAGGAGTTTCTCGGCATGACGAAGATCGTCAACCACTGGATCGGCGGCAAGACCGTCGAAGGCGCGTCGGGTACGTTCGGGCCGGTCACGGACCCGGCGACCGGCGCGGTCACCACCCAGGTCGCCTTCGCGACCGTCGACGAGGTCGACGCGGCGGTCCGCACCGCCAAGGAGGCCTATCTGACCTGGGGCCAGTCGTCGCTGGCCCAGCGCACCTCGATCCTGTTCAAGTTCCGCGCCCTGCTGGACGCCAACCGCGACGCGATCGCCGAGCTGATCACCGCCGAGCACGGCAAGGTGCACTCGGACGCGCTCGGTGAGGTCGCGCGCGGCCTGGAGATCGTCGAGCTGGCCTGCGGCATCAACGTGCAGCTGAAGGGCGAGCTGTCCACGCAGGTCGCCAGCCGTGTGGACGTCTCCTCGATCCGCCAGCCGCTGGGCGTCGTCGCGGGCATCACGCCGTTCAACTTCCCGGCGATGGTCCCGATGTGGATGTTCCCGATGGCCATCGCGACCGGCAACACGTTCGTCCTGAAGCCGTCCGAGAAGGACCCGTCGGCCTCCATCAAGATCGCCGAACTCCTCTCCGAGGCCGGGCTCCCCGACGGCGTCTTCAACGTCGTCCACGGCGACAAGGTGGCGGTCGACGCCCTCCTGGAGCACCCGGACGTCAAGGCGATCTCCTTCGTCGGCTCCACCCCGATCGCCCGCTACATCCACACCACGGCCTCGGCGAACGGCAAGCGCGTCCAGGCCCTCGGCGGCGCCAAGAACCACATGCTGGTCCTCCCGGACGCCGACCTGGACGCGGCGGCCGACGCCGCGGTCTCGGCGGCCTACGGCTCGGCGGGCGAACGCTGCATGGCGATCTCGGCCGTGGTCGCCGTGGGCGCCATCGGCGACGAGCTGGTGGAGAAGATCCGCGAGCGCGCCGAGAAGATCAAGATCGGCCCCGGCAACGACCCGACGTCCGAGATGGGCCCGCTGATCACGGCGGTCCACCGCGACAAGGTCGCCTCGTACGTCACGGGCGCGGCGGCCGAGGGCTGCGAGGTCGTCCTCGACGGCACCGGCTTCACGGTCGACGGCCACGAGGACGGCCACTGGATCGGCATCTCGCTCCTCGACAAGGTCCCCACCTCGGCGAAGGCGTACCAGGACGAGATCTTCGGCCCGGTGCTGACCGTGCTGCGCGTCGACACCTACGACGAGGGCATCGCCCTCATCAACGCCTCCCCGTTCGGCAACGGCACCGCGATCTTCACCCGCGACGGCGGCGCCGCCCGCCGCTTCCAGCTGGAGGTCGAGGCCGGCATGGTCGGCGTCAACGTCCCGATCCCGGTCCCCGTCGGCTACCACAGCTTCGGCGGCTGGAAGGACTCCCTCTTCGGCGACCACCACATCTACGGCAACGACGGCACCCACTTCTACACCCGAGGCAAGGTCGTCACCACCCGCTGGCCCGACCCGGCCGACGGCCCGACGGGCGTGGACCTGGGCTTCCCGCGCAACCACTGACCAGTCACCCGCGCCCCGAAAGGGGCGCGGGGAACTGCGCGACCAGCCCTCACCGGACGGACGCCCTGGGGGGCTAAGGGGCGCAGTCCCTTGAAGGGACGGGACGGGTAGGGGCGGCGGGGGCGACTTATCAGGTTGCTGTCAGCCAAGCGACGTACCGCACCCGCTGTATGCCGAATTCCCCCCGTACGACCGTGGGATGTCCCACCCTCCCCCCTCAGGGGGCCGAGACACGCCACCACACCCCCGTACCGTTGACGCATGGATCTTCGACTGACCGGCCCGCGCCTGCGCGGAGCGCTCCGGCGGAGGCCGCGTCGCGCTCTCGCCGCCGCGGCCGCCGTGGTCGTGCTCGCCGGCGCCGGTACCTGGACGGCCACCGCCTCGGACGAGGCGGCGCCGGTGAAGCGCACCGACCGGGCCGTGGACACGGCCGAGGGCGTACGCATCGACACCTCGTACTTCACCTCCGGCGGTGACGGCCGCCGCCCGGCCGTCCTGCTCGGGCACGGGTTCGGCGGCAGCAAGAACGACGTCCGCGAGCAGGCCGAGGACCTCGCCCGCGACGGCTACGCGGTGCTGACCTGGTCCGCGCGCGGCTTCGGCAGGTCGACCGGCAAAATCGGGCTGAACGACCCGAAGGGCGAGGTCGCCGACGTCTCGAAGCTGATCGACTGGCTCGCCACCCGCCCCGAGGTGCAGCTCGACAAGAAGGGCGACCCGCGCCTCGGCATCGCCGGCGCCTCCTACGGCGGGGCGATCGCGCTGCTGACCGCCGGGTACGACGACCGGGTCGACGCCATCGCGCCCGCGATCACGTACTGGAACCTGGCGGACGCCCTCTTCCCGAACGGCGTCTTCAAGAAGCTGTGGGCCGGCCTGTTCGTCAACACCGGCGGCGGCTGCGAGAAGTTCGAGACCCGGCTGTGCGAGATGTACCAGCGGGTCGCCGAGTCGGGGCGGCCCGACGCCGAGGCCGTGAAGCTGCTCGCCGCACGCAGCCCCGAGGCCGTCGGCGACCGCATCAAGGTGCCCACCCTGCTGATGCAGGGCCAGACCGACTCCCTCTTCCCGCTCGGCCAGGCCGACGCCGCCGCCGAGGCGATCAAGGCCAACGGCGCCCCCGTGGACGTCGACTGGATCTCCGGCGGCCACGACGGCGGCGACATGGAGACCAGCCGCGTCCAGGCCCGCACCCGGGCCTGGTTCGACCGCTACCTGAAGGACGACAGGGGCGCCGACACCGGCTCCGCGTTCCGCGTCACCCGCACTCTCGGCGCCGGCTCCGGCGACGGCGAGCCCCGCCTCGCCGGCACGACCGACGACACCTACCCGGGCCTGGAGAGCGACCTCACGAAGATCGCCCTCGCCGGACGCGAGCAGAGCTTCGAGAACCCGGCGGGCGCCAACCCGCCCGCCATCTCCGCCCTCCCCGGCCTCGGCGCCGGTGGCGGCCTGGCCCAGCTGTCCTCCCTCGGCGTCGGCATCTCCCTCGACTTCCCCGGCCAGTTCGCCGCGTTCCAGTCGAAGCCCGTCGCCGACGACCTGCAGATCACCGGCTCGCCCACGGCCACGGTCCATGTGAAGTCGACCAGCGAGGACGCCGTCCTCTTCGCCAAGGTGTACGACGTCGGCCCGGACGGCAGGTCCCAGGTCCTGCCCTCCCAGCTCGTCGAGCCCCTCCGCGTCGAGGGCGCCGAGGCCGGCAAGGACGTGACGCTCACCCTTCCCGCCATCGACCACGAACTCGACGACGGCCACCGCCTCCGCCTGGTCCTCGCCTCCACCGACCTCGGCTACGCCTCCCCGACGACCCCGGCGACGTACACCGTCTCCCTCAAGGGCGACCTGGAGGTGCCCACGCCCCTCGGCGGGGCCGACCGCACGGACGTCCTGCCCGCCTGGGTCTGGTACCTGCCGGTCGCCGGTGCCGTGATCGCGGCCGTCCTCCTCGTCACCGGACGCCGCCGGACCGTCACCCCGGCCCCCGACCCGGCGCTCGCCGAGGTCCCGCTGCAGATCACCGACCTCAGCAAGAAGTACAGGAACGGTGACCGGTACAGCGTCCGCGACCTCTCCATCCGTGTCGAGAAGGGCCAGGTCCTCGGCCTGCTCGGACCGAACGGCGCCGGCAAGACGACCACCCTGCGCATGCTGATGGGCCTGATCCAGCCGGACGGCGGCCAGATCCGCGTCTTCGGCCACGCGATCGTGCCGGGCGCCCCGGTCCTCTCCCGCGTCGGCGCGTTCGTCGAGGGCGCGGGCTTCCTCCCGCACCTGTCCGGCCGCGAGAACCTGGAGCTGTACTGGGCCGCCACCGGCCGCCCCGTCGAGGACGCGCACCTCGACGAGGCCCTGGAGATCGCCGGCCTCGGCGACGCGCTGGCCCGCGCGGTCCGCACCTACTCCCAGGGCATGCGCCAGCGCCTGGCCATCGCCCAGGCCATGCTGGGCCTGCCCGACCTCCTGATCCTCGACGAGCCGACGAACGGACTCGACCCGCCGCAGATCCGCGAGATGCGCGAGGTCATGATCCGGTACGCGGCGGCCGGCCGTACCGTCATCGTCTCCAGCCACCTGCTGGCCGAGGTCGAGCAGACCTGTACGCACCTGGTCGTCATGGACCACGGGCAGCTCGTCCAGGCGGGCCCCGTGAGCGAGATCGTCGGCTCCGGCGACACGCTGCTGGTCGGCACGTCCGAGCCCGTGGACGAACCGCTCGTCGAGAAGATCGCCGCGCTGCCGGGCGTCGGCTCGGCCGTCCGCGCCGACGACGGCCTCGTGGTCCGCCTCGACGCCGACGGCAGTGCTCAGCGCCTGGTCGCCGAGCTGGTCCGGCTGGAGGTCCCCGTGGAGTCGGTCGGCCCCCACCGCCGTCTCGAAGACGCCTTCCTCACCCTGATCGGAGAGTCCGCATGAGCACGCTGGCCGAGCGTGCCGAGCACGCGAGCCCCGGGTCCGGCCGGCCCGTGGAGGTCGCCGAGGGCTACTGTGCCGGCCGCACCCTGCCCCTGAGGGTCGAGCTGGTCCGCCAGCTGAAGCGCCGCCGCACGATGGTCATGTTCGGCATCCTGTTCGCCCTGCCGCTCGTGCTGCTGATCGCCTTCCAGATCGGCGGCACGCCCGGCGAGGGCAACAACCGGGTCAACCTGATGGACACGGCCACCGCGTCCGGCGCGAACTTCGCCGCGGTGAACCTGTTCGCCGCGGCGGGCTTCCTGCTCGTCATCCCCGTCGCGCTGTTCTGCGGCGACACGGTCGCCTCGGAGGCCAGCTGGTCCTCCCTGCGCTACCTCCTCGCCGCGCCCGTGCCGCGCGCCCGGCTGCTGTGGTCCAAGCTCGTCGTGGGCCTCACCCTCAGCCTGGCGGCGATCGTGCTGCTGCCGGTGGTCGCCCTCGCGGTCGGCACGGCCGCCTACGGCTGGGGCCCGCTGGAGCTGCCCACCGGCGGCACCCTCGCCACGGGCGCCGCCGCACAGGCCCTGGCCGTCACCGCGGGGTACATCTTCGTGTCCCAACTGGTCACCGCCGCCCTGGCGTTCTGGCTCTCCACCCGAACGGACGCCCCGCTCGGCGCGGTCGGCGGCGCCGTCGGCCTCACCATCGTCGGCAATGTGCTCGACTCGGTGACCGCCCTCGGCGACTGGCGCGACTTCCTGCCGGCGCACTGGCAGTACGCCTGGCTGGACGTCGTCCGCCCGCAGCCCGAGTACACCGACATGATCCAGGGCGTCTCGGTCTCGGTAACGTACGCGCTGGTGCTGTTCGCGCTGGCCTTCCGCGGTTTCGGCCGCAAGGACGTCGTCTCCTAGGTCACCGGAGGATCACCCACCGGTCTCGGCGGCCGCCCGCCGTGGCCGCTTCGAGACGCATCCGCAACACCCCGTGGCGCACATCCGGGCCCCCCGCGCCGTCACAGTCACAACAGCCGGCCGCGAGAACCCGCGGAACGGCGGCGGACGACGTGGCGAGGGGGCCCGGATGCACACGTATCGCAGGAGCACGCCGACGACCAGGACGAGGACCCGGACGACGGGGCCGAGGCGGACGGCGGGGCGGCGGGCGAGCACCGCGCTCCTCGCTCTCGGCGCCGCCTGCGCCCTGCTCCTCACCGGCTGCGGCAACAGCGGTGACAGGGGCGACTCCTCCTACGACCGGGGAGGCAACGGCGGCAAGGCGGACGGCTTCCCCGCCCCCGCGCCCGACGGCCCCGACTCCGGGGAACAGCGGGGCGAACACCAGGACGACGGCTCCGGCGACTTCGCCCCGGCCCCCGACCACCTCTCCACCTTCGCCCTCGACGTCGACACCGCCTCCTACGGCTACGCCCGCCGCACCCTGGACGACGGCGGCCTCCCCGACCCGTCGACGGTCCGCCCGGAGGAGTTCGTCAACAGCTTCCGCCAGGACTACGAACGCCCGGACGGCGACGGCTTCTCGGTGACCGTCGACGGCGCCCGCACCGGCCCGGGGAACTGGTCCCTGGTCCGTGTCGGCCTCGCCACCCGGGCCGCCGGCGACCGTCAGCGCCCGCCCGCCGCCCTCACCTTCGTCATCGACGTCTCCGGCTCCATGGCCGAACCGGGCCGCCTCGACCTCGCGCAGGACGCCCTGCGCACGATGACGAACCGGCTGCGCGACGACGACTCCGTGGCCGTCGTGACCTTCAGCGACGAGGCCGAGACCGTGCTGCCGATGACCCGTCTGGACGGCAACCGGGGCGAGATCCGCGAGGCCGTCGCCGGCCTGGAGCCCACCGACTCCACCAACCTCGCGGCGGGTGTGGAGACCGGCTACGAGACCGCCGTCGAAGGGCTGCGCAAGGGCGCGACGAACCGGGTCGTCCTCCTCTCCGACGCCCTCGCCAACACCGGCTCCACCGATGCCGACACCATCCTCGAACGCATCGCGGGCGAACGCCGGGAGCACGGCATCACCCTCTTCGGCGTGGGCGTCGGCAGCGACTACGGCGACGCGCTCATGGAACAGCTCGCCGACAAGGGCGACGGCCACACCACCTACGTCTCCACCGAGGAGGAGGCGGAGAAGGTCTTCTGCGAGGAACTCCCGCGCCACGTCGACCTCACCGCCCGTGACGCCAAGGCGCAGGTCTCCTTCGACCCGGCGACGGTCGAGGAGTTCCGTCTGATCGGCTACGACAACCGGCAGGTCGCCGACGAGGACTTCCGCGACGACCGTGTCGACGGCGGCGAGATCGGCCCCGGCCACACCGTCACCGCCCTCTACGCCGTCCGCACCCGGAGCGGCACCGGCGGCGGCCACCTCGCCACCGCCACCGTCCGCTGGCTGGACCCCGACACCCGGACCCCGCACGAGGAGGCGAAGGGCCTGGAGGCGTCGGCCCTGCACGCGGACCTGTGGTCCGCCTCCCCGTACGGCCTCCGGGTGGCCGCCGCGGCCGCCTACTTCGCCGACGCGCTCCGCGGGCAGGACTACAGCCGGCCCGGCATCCCGGGCCGGCCCTCCCTGAGCCGGCTGGGCCACCGGGCGGACGATCTGGCCAGGGAGCGCGAGGACAAGGACCTCACCGGCCTCGCGGGGGCGATCAGGACGGCGGACGTGCTGATGGGCTAGGCCGTGTCGTTCGGTTCATCCCCGAGCTGCAGGGCCCGGCCCGCAGACCGAGGGCAGCGCCCGCACCAGACCCTGCCCGTGCAGCCGGTCCAGCCGGTGGTCGACCGCGGACCACACCGCAGCCACCCGCAGCCGGGGCCCGCACGACGCCCCGGCCCGCAGGGACTCCGTCTCCTGGAGGGCGCTCAGCAGCCGGGTGGTGATCCGGTCGAGCACCGGCCGGACCTCCTTCACCAGGTCGGGCCGCTCGGTGGGCCGTTCCTCGGGGTGCGCGTCCCACCGGGCATAAAGGCCGCGCTGCACCAGCTTGTTGGCCTCGATCTGGTCCCGGAACACGGCGGTGACGGCATCCGGGTCGAGGCCGAGCCCGACCGCCCGTGCCGCCACGTCGTCGAGGATCGCCTTCTCCCGCACGGGATCGTCGATCGGCGTGGCCGTCCCGTACTTCGCCGCCGCGACCTTGTCCGCGACGAGCAGCCGCTCGGCGAACAGATCCGTCAGGGCGGTGAGCGACCGGGCGCCGGGAGCCGTACGAGGAGGAGTGGAGGGCGATTCGGCGGCGACCGGCGAAGCACCCGGCGGAGCCAGGGCGGACGCGGAACCGGCGGAGAGACAGACGGAGAGGGAGGCGACTGCCGAGATCAGGGTGAGGCCGAAGCGGTGGGGGCGCATGATCCACACCTAATCACGCGCCCGTTCGCGACCCTCGCAGTCATACCGAAGCATTGATATTTCCTTACGTACCGGTAAGTTGACTCGCCGGTAACGTCATTCGTGGAGCGTCGGGGAGTGGTGATGGGCGTACGCGGGGAATTGAACCGGGCGAAACAGCGCGGCGGCCTGACCGACCGCGCGAGGACCGAGGTCGTCAGGGACGCGCGGGGTGTCGTCCGCGAGGCACGCACGCCCGCCCTCGCGCCCGGCCTGGCCGGCGGCAGCATCGCCGACCTGCCCTTCGTCAACGCCGCCGAGGCACCCGACGCGGTGGTCCTGCGCCGCGCCGACCAGCACGGCACCTACCGTCCGGTGACCGCCGCCGCCTTCGCCCGCGAGGTCACCGAGACGGCCAAGGGACTGATCGCCGCCGGCCTCGAACCGGGCGGCCGCGTCGCGGTGATGTCCCGCACCCGCTACGAGTGGACGGTTTTCGACTTCGCCGTCTGGGCGGCCGGCGGCCAGTCCGTCCCCGTCTACGCCACGTCCTCGCCCGAGCAGATCGAGTGGATCGTCCGCGACTCCGGCTCGCGCTTCGTGGTCGCGGAGAGCGCCGAGAACGCGGAGGCCGTGGCCACCGCCACCGCCGGCCACTCCCAGCCCCCGCACGTCTGGCAGATCGACCGGGAGGCCCTCGCCCACCTCGCCGACCTGGGCCGGGGCGTACCCGACGACGAGGTCACCAAGCGCCGTGCCGCCCTCACCCCGGACACGGCCGCGACCATCTGCTACACCTCCGGCACCACCGGCCGCCCCAAGGGCTGCGTCCTCACCCACGCCAACCTCCACGCGGAGGCCGCCAACACGGTCGAACTCCTGCACCCGATCTTCAAGGAGATCACCGGCCAGGCCGCCTCCACGCTCCTCTTCCTCCCCCTGGCCCACATCCTCGGCCGCGCGATCCAGATCGCCTGCCTGATGGCCCGCATCGAGATCGGCCACTGCCCGAGCATCAAGCCCGACGAACTGCGCCCCGCCCTGCGCAGGTTCCGCCCCACCTTCCTCGTCGGCGTCCCATACCTCTTCGAGCGCATCCACGCCACCGGCCGCGCCACCGCCGAACGCCTGGGCCGCGGCGCCTCCTTCGACCGCGCCCACCGCGTCGGTGTCCGCTTCGCCCAGGCCCACCTGGACAAGTTCCTGGACCGGGGCCCCGGCCCGACGCCCGGCCTGTCCGCCGCCTGGGCCCTGTACGACCTGCTGGTCTACCGCCGTATCCGCAGGGAACTCGGCGGCCGGATGCGCTACGCCATCAGCGGCGGCTCCCCCCTCGACCGCGACCTCAACCTCTTCCTCTACGCCGCTGGCGTCATCGTCTACGAGGGCTACGGCCTCACCGAGACCACCGCGGCCGCCACCATCGTCCCGCCCCTGGAGCCCCGCCCCGGCACCGTCGGCCGGCCCGTCCCCGGCACCGCCGTCCGGATCGCCGACGACGGGGAGGTCCTCATCAAGGGCGCCATCGTCTTCGGCACCTACTGGAACAACCCGGTCGCCACCGACGCCGCCCTCACCGACGACTGGTTCGCCACCGGCGACCTCGGCGCACTCGACGAGGACGGTTACCTGACCATCACCGGCCGCAAGAAGGACATCCTCGTCACCTCCGGCGGCAAGAACGTTTCCCCAGCTGTCCTGGAGGACCGGCTCCGCAGCCGCCCGCCGGTCGGCCAGTGCATCGTGGTCGGCGACAACCGCCCCTTCGTCGCCGCCCTCATCACGCTCGACCCCGAGGACGTCACCCACTGGCTGCACGTACGCGGCATGTCCCCGGACACCCCGCTCTCCGAGATCGTGGCCGACCCCCGGATGCGCGCCGACGTCCAGCAGGCCGTGGACCACGCCAACCAGGCCGTCTCCCGCGCCGAGTCCATTCGTGAGTTCAAGGTGGTGGAAGGCGAGTTCAGCGAGGAGAACGGTCTGCTCACCCCCTCGATGAAGGTCAAACGCCAAGCCGTCATGGCGGCGTACGCGGCGGCGATCGAGTCCCTGTACGCGAAGAAGTGAACCGGGGCCGCCGTCTGCCGGAGCACGGCGAAGCGGGCCGCCGATGGACTCGGCGACCCGCTCCGGTGTGTCCGGTGGTGGCGTCAGTGGTGCTTGGCGCCGTTGCCGCCGCCGTTGCCGTTCCCGTTGCCGTTGTCGGACAGGATCGGGATGTCGGACAGGATGTGCGACAGCGGCTCGTCACCCTTGGCCTGGGTGGAGTTCTCGGTGCACTGCTGGTTCTGCGGGGCCGACAGGATCGGGATGTCCTGGAGGGCGACTCCGATCGCTCCGATGCCGCCGGCGTTGATCTTGGCCGGCAGGCCGATGCAGGGCTTGTTGAGCGAGCCCTGGACCAGCGAGAGCTGCGGGCTCATGTCGCCCTTGGTCACGGAGTTGCCGAACGCCTGGCTGGCACCGTTGCCGCTGAACGACGTGGTCCCGCCGTCGTCGGCGAGGGCCTGGGGCGCGACGCCGGCCGCGAGGCCGGTGAGGGAGGCGGCAACAGCCGCGGTGGCCCACAGCTTCTTCATGTTCGAACCCTTTCGGAAAGCGGACTCCGTTGCGGAGTTGCGCCTGGTCAACAGGACATCCGGCCAACAGTTGCGCTTAATGCCCCGATCGGCGCATTAAGCGGCTTATCGCGACACGTCGGTGTCACGGTGGGTCGCCCAGCGGTCGGCGACCGGTCCGCGCGGTCGTGGTGTCAGTGCTTCTTCGCGGCGCTGTTGCCGTTGTTGTTGCCGTTGCCGTTGTCCGAGAGGATCGGGATGTCGGACAGCAGGTGCGACAGCGGCTCGTCACCCTTGGCCTGGGTGGAGTTCTCGGTGCACTGCTGGTTCTGCGGGGCCGACAGGACCGGGATGTCCTGGAGAGCGACTCCCAGGGCGCCGATGCCGCCGAGGTTGAGCTTGGCGGGCAGGGCGATGCAGGGCTTGTTGAAGGAGCCCTGAATCAGCGCCATCTGGGGGCTCATGTTGCCGTAGGTCGCCGAGTTTCCGTACACCTGGTGGGCGTCGTTCCCGCTGAAGGTGGTGGTGCCGCCGTCGTCGGCGAGAGCCTGGGGCGCGGTGGCGGCCGAGGCTCCGACGACGGAGGCGGCGATCGTCGCTGCGGCCATGAACTTCTTGATCACTTGCGATGTCCCTTCATGGAAGAACCCCGTTCCACCGGAGCGCCATGGACAACTTCTCTCCGGACCGTCCGGTTGCTCCGATTCACTCCGTCGGCCCACGCGAGGGAGTGAGTGAGGGGGCGCGCGAAGCGTTTTCGAGCCCTGTGAGATCGCCGCCGTGAGCGGGCCGAACGGGTGATGTGCCGAAACCGCGGCGGGCATCCGGCCGTTGCTGCCAGAGCATGGACCCGCGGGTCCGCCAGGAAAGGAATGCGAAATGCTCAAGAAGGCAATGGCCACAGTCGCGGTCGCCGCTTCCATCACCGGCCTCGCGGCCGCCACCGCCACCCAGGCGCTCGCCGACGACGGTGGGACCACGTCCTTCAGCGGTAACGGTGCCAGCCAGGCGTTCGGCAACTCCGTGACCAAGGGCGACATGAGCCCGCAGCTCTCGCTGGTCCAGGGCTCGCTCAACAAGCCCTGCATCGGCCTGCCCGCCAAGCTCAACGTCGGCGGCATCGGCCTGCTCGCCGGAATCGCCGCCCAGGACATCCCGATCCTGTCGGCCCCGCAGAACCAGCAGTGCACCGAGAACTCCACCCAGGCCAAGGGTGACGAGCCGCTGTCGCACATCCTGTCCGACATCCCGGTCCTCTCGGACAACGGCAACGGCAACAACAACGGCTGACCGCCGGACCGAAACGCGGCTCGGGCCGCCCGCACGATGTGTGCGGGCGGCCCGGGCTTGTCGTCTTTCACCGTATGGGCCGATCGAGTGCCGCCGATAAGAATTTCCGACAATATTGCGGGGCGATCGGGTGAATTACCCTGCCCCCCGCGTTCCTCAGTTTCCTCCGGTGTCTATTCCTCGTTCGCAGACTGCGGGTCATGATGCGAGCCGTTCATGCTGTGCTCGCTCGGTTTCGGCCGTCAATTGAGGCATGACCGCAGAGAAGGGAAATGACGTGAAGCTCAAGAAGAGCGCTGCTGTCGTCGCCGGCGTGATCATGGCCATGGGTCTGGCCACCCCGGCCTTCGCCGACGCGGAGGCCCACGGCGCCGCCATCGGTTCCCCGGGTGTCCTCTCGGGCAACGTGGTGCAGATCCCCGTCCACGTGCCCATCAACGTGTGCGGCAACTCCATCAACATCATCGGTCTGCTCAACCCGACCGCCGGCAACGTCTGCGTCAACGACTGACGTCGTAGCGCATCGCAGCAGCCGTTCGGCTGTGCCTCAGCCGGTCTTGGAGTGTTCGCAACGGCTCCAAGGCCGGCTTTTCCCACTTCTTCGAGCAGGAAGAAAGAGATGCGACAGGACCTGCGCAAGAGAATGGTCGTGGCCGCCGCGGCGACGGGACTGCTGTCCCTCTACGGCACGTCGGCCCTCGCGGACACGGGCGCGCACGGCGCCGCCTCGAACTCGCCCGGTGTCGCGTCGGGCAACGCGGTCGAGGTGCCCGTCACCGTCCCGGTGAACGTCTGCGGCAACACCGTGGACGCCGCGTCCCTCGCCAATCCGTCCATCGGCAACGAGTGCGGCACCACGGGCGACCACGCCCCGGAGGAGGCCCGGAGCGTCCAGGACGCCCCGCAGCGCCAGGCCGCCCCGGTGGCGGAGCCCGAGTACGCGCCTGCCGCGGCGGCGGACCCGGAGGACTCCTGGGAGCAGGCGTACGAGGAGTACACCCGGCCGGACACCTACGAGGAGTCCACGCAGCCGGACACGCACGAGCAGTACATCCAGCCCGCGGAGCACCCGCAGTACGGGGACGACGAGGGCGACGAGGGCTACGGCGACGACGAGGGCTACGGCGACGACGAGGGCCACGGGAACGAGGGCTACGGGCACGACGGCGGATCGCCGGGCGGCCACGAGGACACCCCGGGCGACTACGGCGACGGCCCGGACACCGACGAGGACACCGAGGTCGGCTACGGCGACACCCCGCCCACCAAGCCCCCGCACCAGCCGCCGACGAAGCCGCCCACGACCAAGCCGCCGACGACCAAGCCGCCGACGGGCCACCCCAGCCCCACGGGCAAGCCGCCGACGACGAAGCCCCCGGTGACTACGCCACCCACGACCAAGCCGCCGACGCACCACCCCAGCCCCACGCACAAGCCTCCGACGGGCGGGCCCTCCACCAGCCACCCCCCGACGGACCACCCGCCCACCCTCCCCGAGACCGGCAGCGACCCCGAGGTGCTGCTCGCGGCCGGGGCCGCCGGCCTCGCGCTGATCGCGGGCGGAAGCATCCTGTACCGGCGGGGCCGGGCCGCTTCCCGTCGCTGAGCCGCGGCGGGTGCCGGGACGCGCGGCGCGCCGCCCGGCACCCGCCCGTGTCACGACCCGGTGGTGGACGCCAGGTCCGCCCGCGCCCCCGGCACCGGGATCCGCCCGCCCGGCACACCCGAGCGCAGCCGCCGCCGTACCCCTCGGACCAGGGTCGGCGCCGTGAACGACGCGCCGTGCACGAAGCGCATCGCGGGGCCGAAACCGGCCGCGGTGGTGAGACCCGCGAGGAACAGGCCGGGCACCGAGGACTCGAAGTCCCGCCCGACCGAGGGGGAGCCGTCGGCGAGCGGCACCAGCTCGGCGCGGACGTCACCGGCCAGCAGGTCCAGCCGCTCGCAGGTGGCCCGGAACCCCGTGGCCGCGATGACGTGTTCGGTGTCCAGCGAGGTCAGCTCACCACCGCGGCCGACCGTCTCCAGACGGACGACTCCCCCCGTCTCGTACGCCACCGCGATCTCCTGGCCGAGCCGTACCTCGACGGCCGGTTCGACGCGGTCGCGGATCCACCAGGCGCCCGCGGGGCCGAGCGCCTCGGCCGCGGTCCGCACCCGTCTCGCCTCCGGCAGGCGGCGGTACCAGCCCGGACGCTCCGCGTAGAACCAGTTGCGCCAGCCGCAGCCCAGACCGCTGTGCGGGGAGCGGACGGAGGCCCACGGCCGGCGCTCCAGCGGGGGCGGTACATCGTTCCAGCGCAGCGCCCCGGCGCGGGCCAGCACACGCACGCGCGTGCCCTGTTCGGCCAGCAGGGCGGCCGTCTCCAGGGCCGCCTGGCCGCCGCCGAGCACCGTGACGTCCCTGCCCCGGAAGCGGGCGAGATCGCTGTGATGGCTGCTGTGGGAGACCCGCTCGGGCGACAACCCGCGCAGCACGGGCGGGACTTCGGTGAACGGGACGACACCGACGGCGAGGACGGCCGTGCGGGCGCGGACCGTCTCGCCGTCGTCCAGCACCGCCTCGAAACCGCCGCAGCCACGCCGCAGCAGCGTCACCATCCGCTCGTCGACGGGCGGAAGGGCGTTGCGGGCGAACCACAGGCCGTACGAGGCGAACGTGCCGACCGGGATCGGCCGGCCGTGGCGGGCCTCGAAGCCCTGCTCGGCGCAGTACGCGTCGAGCCGCCAACGCCCCTCGGGATCGGACAGGTTGGACGCCCAGGGCTCGGACTTCAGGAACATGCCGGGCGGCATGTGGTCGCGCCAGGACGCCATGGGACGGCCGAGGACGCGCAGGCTGAGCCCGGCGGCCGCGGCGTGGGACGCGATGGACAGGCCGTACGGGCCGGCGCCCACCACCAGCAGGTCGTACATCAGGGGCTGCTCGCTTTCTCGTTCTCGGCGCGGTTGTCGGCACTGCTCCGGGCGCGGTCCTCGCCGGGGGCGTGGTCGCGCTGGAGGGGGAGGGGCGTACGGGGCGCCAGCAGGCGGCCGAGGGCGCGGCGCGGCCACAGCGACCACAGCGCGAGGCCGGGGGCGCGGTCGTCCCGCGCGTACCAGGCCAGCTCGCGCGCGTCCGGGCGGGACGGGGGGAGCGGCAGGGGCGGCCGGCGCAGCGCGGTGAGCGGCGCGTAGTTCTCCACCACGAACGTCCGGCCCGGCACGGGCGACCCGTCCGCGACCGGGCGGCCGGTCAGGTCCAGATGCAGGGCGCGGACGACGTCCGTGCCGGCCGTGTCCGTGAAGAGGCGGAACTGGGCGCCGGGGCGGGGGTTGAAGTCGAGCAGGTGGTACGCGCCGGTGCGGTGGTCGAGGCGGAAGTCGAGGTCGAGGACGCCCCGGTAGCCGAGCGCGCCGGTCAGCCGCTCGGCGAGGGCCCGCACCTCGGGGTTCGGGGTCCAGCGGCCGACGGCGGTCAGGCCCGCGCCCCGCGGCCACGCGCTCAGCTTGCGGCCGGCGCCGCCGGCGCGCAGGACGCCCGCACGGTCGGCGTATCCGTGGAAGAACCAGTCGCGGTCGAGCCCCGGCGGCAGGAACGCCTGGAGGAGCAGCCGGCTGCCCGCCTGCGCCGAGCGCCGGTGCAGGGCCGCGGCCTCCCCGGCCGACCGCACCACCGTCGTGCTGCGCAGCCCCGCGTCGGCGGGCAGCAGCCACGGGCGGCTCCACTTCGCCACCACCGGCAGACCCAGCTCCCGGGCGGCGGCCGCCGCCTCCGCCGGGCTGCCGGGGACCACCGTGGCCGGGTGGGGGAGGTCCAGGCGCCCGCACAGCGCGGCCAGTTCCGCCTTGTCTGCCAGCTGCTCGGCGAGTCCGGCGGGCCCGGCCGGCAGCAGGTACCGGTCCGTCAGCTCCTCACGCAGCCGGCCGGTGGCCACGGCGCTCGCGTCGTCCAGGGCGACCAGCACGGCCGGCCGGCCGACCCGGCCCGCCACCCGGCGCAGTACGGCGGCGAACTCCTCGGGGCAGGCCCCGAGGCGGGGCGGGGCGTGCGTCGCGTGGAGGAACCGGGAGCGGCCCACGGGGCTTCCCGCGCAGTCGGCGACCAGGTGCACCTCCACGCCGGCACGCCCCAGGGAGCGGACGGCGCCCAGTGTTCCGTGGTGGAAGGGATTGCGGTCCGTTCGCAGCAGAACGGCCGGAACGCGGGTGTCGAAGGGCGACACGTTCATTTCGTCGGGGTCCTCGCACATTTCTTTGACGTCGGGTCACCCGTGCGGGCGATTCGGGCACCCGAAGGCCGGAGCCCCGGTTGGCGGAATCCGTATTCGTATGACTGATTGTCAGTAGGTGGAATTCGGCGGCGGAAAGCAGTGAAGTGAACAGAGCGGAGAGGGGAGCGGACATGGCTCCACAACAGCGGCGGCCCCGGCACAGGAGGCCCCGCGACAGACGGCTGGCGCTCGTCGCGGCCGGCGTGGTCGCGTCGTTCGCCCTCGCGTCGGTGCCGGTGTACGCCGTCGGCCCGGCGGGCCGGGTGACCGACCCACCGGCACCGGCCGTCCCGGCCACGCCCACGCCCACGCCCACGGCCCCGGCGGCACCCGCCGCCGTCACCTCGGCGCCCGTCGCCCAGACCCCGGTGGCCCAGACGCCCGCCCCCGCCGTCCCGACGGCACCGTCCGCACCCGGCTCCTCCGTGCGGCCGTCGGCCGGAACGCCCGTACCGGTCACGCCCTCGGGGACCCCGAAGGTCCCCGAGCAACTGCCGGCCATCGGCGCCTATCTGCACTACGGACCCCGCGGCGTCGCCCGGATCGCCGAGCTGAGCGACTGGCTCGGCGGCTCCGACCTGCGGGTGGCGCACACCTACCTGCCGGGCGACCGCTGGTCCAACATCGAGGGCCTGCCGGGCTTCCTGGACGCCTGGGCCGAGTGGCGGCGCGACGAGGACGACAGGATGTTCGTCCTCAACGTGCCCATGATGGAGCGCAACGAGGAGGGCGTCTCCGACGCCGAGGTCCGCGCGCTGCTGCGCCGCGCCGCCGCCGGGCAGTTCGACCACCACTACCGCCGGCTCGCGGAGCGGCTGGTCGAGCTGAAGATCCCGGACACGGTGATCGTGCTCGGCTGGGAGATGAACGGCATCACGTACACCCATCGCTGCGGGCCCGACCCGGAGAGCTGGAAGAAATACTGGAACAGGATCGTCACCACGATGCGCGCGGTGCCGGGCCAGAAATTCAAGTTCGACTGGACCCCGAACCGGGGCCGGGACGCCATTCCCTGGACCCAGTGTTATCCGGGGGACGACACGGTCGACATCATCGGCATGGACTCCTACGACCAGCCGCGCGGCATCACCTTCGACGAACAGGTGAAGGAGCCCTACGGTCTGCAGGCGCACGTCGATTTCGCGAAGGAGCACAAGAAGCCCATCTCCTATGCGGAATGGGGACTCTTCCGCAACGGCGACAACCCGGAGTACATGCGGCGCATGCTCGCCTGGATGGACGAGCACAAGCCGCTCTACAACACGCTCACGGACTACTGCCCGCACGGTGTCTGGCAGTGCGCGAGCAACCCGAAGGCGGCGCAGGTGTACCGGTCGATGCTCTTCGGCCGCGACACGGGAGCGACCGCGACACCGACCCCGACGCCCACGCCGACACCGAAGCCGTCCCCCACGCCGAAGCCGGCTCCCACCACGCCCGTCCGTCCGCCGAACTGTTCGCCGCTGGAGCTGGGCGACTGGGTGGAGTACTGGCTCGGCGGGAAGCTCTGCGTCCGCACCGACTGGTGGTCGCGCTACCGGTGATCCGGAGCCGGCGGCGGGCCGCTCAGGGCCCGCCGCCGGCACCGCGTTCCTTCCGCTCCGGCCGGTCTCCTCGCTCCCGGTTCTGCCCGGCGTCCCTGCGGGCCCGCCACCGGTGGAGGAGTTCCTTGCCGCGCAGCCGGGCCGCCGCGTCGCAGGCGACCGCGGACAGCAGGGGCGCGGTGCGGCGGCGGGCGAGCAGCAGCCGCTGGTTGACGACGGTGTCCGGGCGCCACCGCAGCTTGTACGGCTCGGCGCCCCGCAGCAGGCTCAGCACCTGGTGGACGCCCGAACCGACGTGCCCGGCACAGGCGTCGAGCAGCATGGTGGCCACGTCGGCCTTGCGTTCGCGCAGGCGCGGATGGGCGCCGTAGAGGTAGCCGCCCGCCAGCCGGCGCGACAGCAGGGTGACGTCGACGGCCAGGACGTCGCCGTCGAGCCGGAACTCGGTGACCACGGCGTCCCCCGAGCGCACCATCGGCGCGACCGCCCTGGTCAGGTGTTCGGAGAAGCGGGGCCGCATGTGCTCGGTGGTCACCTTGCGGTCCTGCCACTGCAGGCGGTGCAGGTCCAGCATGGTCCGCAGGGCCGCGTCCACCTCGTCGGCGCCCACCGCCCGCGGCTCGATGCCGAGGTCACCGAGCTTGCGGAGCTTGGCCCGCACCCGCTGCGCCCGGGAGCTGGGCAGCCGTTTCAGCAGCTCGTCCATGGGCCGCGCGGGCAGCTCCAGACAGACGGAGTCCGCCACCTTCCGGCGTGGTCCCGGCCAGCGGTCGTAGATCTGCTCCACGGCGGCGCCCGGCCGCACCTCGCGGAAGTCGATCAGCGCGGTCCGGGCGGCGGCGGACAGCCCCTCGGCGAGCGCCGTCGACGCCTCCTCGGCGTACTCGTCGTCGACGATCACGTCCGCGAAGTCCGAGATCGGGCAGCCGAGGGGGACGAGGGCGGGCAGCGGTCGCCGTACCAGCATCAGCGGGGCGACAGCGCGCAGCTCGGTGCCGTCGCGGACGACGATCAGCCGGAGCCTGCCGGGGGTGCCGTACGACAGCCACCAGGAGTGCAGCCAGGCGTGGTTCTGGAACGGAGTGGCCGTGCCGCACCGCCGGTACAAGCGGTCCCAGGGTCCGGCCAGCTCGCCGAACTTGCGCTCGTCGGTGCAGAGTTCGGCGTGCAGGGTGGTGCTCGCCCCCGCGTGCAGGGTGCTGGTCACAGCTGGCCGTGGGCGTCGGCGGAGTGGGCCGGGCCCGGCACGGAGGCCGTCGGCGGGGCGTCGGGGGTGCGCCGGGGCCGGATCAGCAGGGCGAGTCCGCCGAGCAGTCCGCCGGCCGCGGCGCCCACCAGACCGGTCACCGCCGGGGACGCCGAGGACGCCTCGGTCGGCCGGGTCGCGCGGGCGAACTGCTGCAGTTCGACGCGCGTGGACCTCTTGGTGTCGTTCGCGTGCCGGGTCAGCGCCCGGGAGACGGCGTTGGCCATGTCCGCGGCGAGGTCCGGCCGCGAGGAGGTGGCGGAGACGGCCACCATCGGCGCGTCCGGCGAGGTCGCCGTCCGCACGTCCTTGCGCAGCGTCTCGATCGGCACCCCCGCCCACACCTGGGCGTCCCCGAGCACCGCGACCTGCGTCGCCACCCGCCCGTACGCCTGCGCGAAGCCGAGGGCCGACTGCGTGTCCGACCCCTCGCCGGGGACCACGACGACATAGCTGGTGGCGGTGTAGACGGGTGCCTTCACCACGCCGTACGCGCCCCCGGCCACCCCGCCGAGCAGCGCGCCGGCCGCGAGCAGGGACCAGGGGGGCAGGGACCTGCCACGGGCACCGTGGGCCGGCCCGCGATGCGAGTTTTCGGGCATACGTTCGGACGTACGGTCGGTCATACGGAACTCACTCCCAGGGGCGGGGTCGGCGAGGGCGTGCGGGAGACGGCGGCCGCGTACACGTCCATGAGCTGGGCGGCGCTGCGGGTGATGCAGTAGTGCTGGGCGGCGGCGGGGACGGCCCGGGTGCGCTCGCCCTGTGCGCGCAGGTCCAGCAGGGCGCGTACGAAAGACTCCGCGCCCCCCTGGACGCGGCGGGCACCGGCGGTCGCGTCCGGCGGCAGGTCCTCGATCGCCGGGCAGGAGACGTAGAGCACGGGCAGCCCGGACGCCATCGCCTCCACCACCGCGAGACCGAAGGCCTCCTCGGCGCTGGGTGAGGCGAGCACGTCCATGGCGTTCATCAGGGAGGGCAGATCGGTGCCGGGGGCGCCCGCGGCCGGCCGCTCCCCGGTGAGGAGCACCCGGTCGGCGACCTGGGCCCGCTGGGCGGCCCGTCGCAGCACGCTCTCCTCGGGGCCGCCGCCGACGATCAGCAGCCAGTGGTCGTCGGGCAGCCGGCCGAGGGCCCGGACCAGCACGTCGAACCGCTTGCCGGCCGCGAGCCGCCCGACACCGCCGACGACGTACGCGCCCTCCGGCAGTCCGAGCCGCCGCCGGGTCAGTTCGCGCAGGTCCGGGTCGAAGCGGAAACCGGCGAGGTCGATGCCGTTGGGGACGATCTCGATCCGGGGGGCCGGCACGCCCCAGCGCTTCAGCCGGTCGGCGACGGTGGGCGAGACGGCGACCGTGGACCGGCCGAGGCGCTCACTGGCGAGATACAGGGCGCGCACCCCGGCGGAGAGCCGGCGCCCCTCCATCTGCGAGTCCCCCAGGGAGTGCTCGGTGGCGACGACCGCGCGGACCCCCGCCAGCCGCGCGGCGATCCGGCCGTAGACACAGGCGCGGTAGAGGTGGGTGTGGACGAGGTCGTAACCGCCCCCGCGGATCAGCCGCACCAGACGGGGGAGCGCGGCCAGGTCGCGGTTGCCGGCCATGCCCAGATGGGTGACACGGACCCCGTCGGCGGTGAGACCGTCGGCGACCGGGCCCGGATTGGTCAGCGTCACCACGTCGCAGTCGACCGGCAGATGGCGCAGCAGCAGCCGCAGTTGCTGCTCCGCGCCCCCGACACCGAGACCGGTGATGATGTGCAGCGCCTTCACGTCGGCTCAGACCCCCTCGACGGGACGCCGGCGGAGCCGGTGCAGCTTCCGCTTCAGCAGCAGCCGCAGGGCGGTGTCCTCCTCGCCGATGTGCACCCGGGGCAGCGCGTACGGGCCGTTCAGCGGACCCGGGTCGATGGCGCAGGCGTACGTGTACCCGGCGTCCCGCACGGCGTCGGCGGCGCGCCGGTCGAGGGTGCCGTAGGGGTAGCAGAAGCCCGGGACGGGAGTTCCGGTCAGCTCCGCGAGCAGTGCCCTGCTGTCGGCGGTCTCGGCGCGCAGGGTCTCCGCGTCCGCCGTCGTGAGGTCGACATGGGTCAGCCCGTGCGAGCCGACCTCGATGCCCTCCGTCCCGGCGGCCGTCCGGATGCCCTCCTCGTCCAGCAGCGGCTTGCGCGGGCCCAGCGGGTCCCAGGCGTTCTCGCCGCCGAGCCGCCCCGGCAGCACGAAGACGGTGGCCCCGAAGCCGTGGGCGCGCAGCAGCGGCAGCGCGGTGTCGACGAAGTCGACGTACCCGTCGTCGAAGGTCAGCCCCACCAGGTTCCGGCCCTCGCCCCGGGCGCGGGCGGCGAGCAGTTCGGACATGCCGACCCCGCGCAGGCCCCGCCGCCGCAGCCAGCCGAGCTGGGCGTCGAGGCGGTCGGGCGAGACGGTGATGCGGTACGGGTCGTCGGAGCAGTCACCCACCGAGTGGTACATCGCCACCCACAGAGGGGCGGCGGTGGTCTTCGGTCTGGGGTCAGCGGTTACGGACATACGGCAGCCTTCGTGTGACGGAACGGAGTGCGGGGGTGACGCCGGAGGCGCCCAGGGCCGAGGCCAGCAGGACGAAGACGAGGGCGACGACCGCGCCGCCGACGGCGAGACCGAGGACGGGGGAGTCGAACCGGTCGGCGCAGTACATCCCCACCACGCCGGCGGCCACGGCCGCCCGCACCGGCCGGGTCATCTCGCCGACCACCTGCCGGGTGCGGATCGGCACCGCCCGGCCGCGCATGCCGTGCAGCAGGATCAGCGCGGTGAGGGTGATGCCGAAGGCGTTGGCGGCGGCGATGCCGAGGACGCCCCAGGAACCGACGGTCGCCGCGCCGATCCACGAGGTGGCGACGATCCCCGCGGCCATCGCGGCCAGCGGGTACCAGGTGGGCCGGCCCGCCGAGAAGTACGAGCGGACCAGCGCGCTCACCAGGGCGTGCCCCAGCAGCCCGAGGGCGTACACCCGCATCACGGCCGCGGTGGCCGCGGTGTCCCGCGCGGTGAACGCGCCGCGCTGGAAGAGCAGTTCGATCAGCTGCGGTCCGCACGCGAAGATCGCGGCCGCGCCGAGCAGCACGATGCACGACACCAGCGCGAGATCCTTCTCCACCCGGCTGCGGGCCCGCTCGGTGTCGCCCTCCGCCATCGCCTGCGCCACCACCGGCAGGGTGACGGTGCACAGCATCAGCGAGAACGTCATCGGGATCTGGGCCACCTTCTGCGCGTAGTTGAGATGCGAGATGGCCCCGGCGGGCAGCGTCGAGCCGAGGAAGCGTTCGATGAGGACCTGGGACTGACGGCACAGCGCGAAGAGCAGGACGGTGGCGATGAGGGTCAGCTCGACGGGCCGGGCGGCCCTGTCGTCGGCGCCTCGGGCGTCGGTACCGTGGGCGTCGGCAGCCCGGTGCGTGGCTTCGCGGGCGGCCGCCTCTGCGCTCCCGGGGCCGCGCTCGGTGCGGCGCAGCTGCCGCAGCAGGGCGGGCAGCTGCGTGGCGATCATCAGCACCCCGCCCACCGCGACACCCAGGGCCGCCGCCCGCACTCCCCAGCGCCCGCCCAGCACGAACATCGCCGTGATGATCCCGACGTTGTACGCCACGTAGATCGCGGCGGGTGCCATGAACCGGCGGTGGGCCCGCAGGGCCGCGCTGCAGTAGCCCGCCAGGCCGAAGGTCAGCACACAGGTGCCGGTCAGCCGGGTGCAGTCCACGGCCAGCTGAGGGTTGGGCAGCCCGGGAGCGAGGGCCTCGACGAGGTAGGGCGCGCCGAGGATGAGCAGGACGGCCGACGCGGCGAAGGCCAGCGCCAGCCGGGGCAGCGTCGAGGCGACCAGGGCACGGACCGGGTCGGGGCCGGCCCCGCCCCGGGCCCGGCGTGCCACCGCCACGCTGAACGCGGGCACCAGCACGAACGCCATGCCGTCCTCGATCAGCAGCGTCGCCGCGAACTCGGGCACGGTCCACGCCACCAGGAACGCGTCCGTCTCGCTGCCGGCCCCGAACAGATAGGACAGCGACTGGTCCCGGCCGAGCCCCAGCAGCGCGGCGGCCGCCGTGAGCGCCGCCGTGACGAGCGTCGCCTTCGCGAGGAACCGCCCGGTGGGGGGCGCGACCTCCGAGGGTTCGGGGGCCCGCGCGCCCGGCACCGAGGGGCCGGACGCCGGCGGAACGGGGGCGGAGACGGGAGAGGAGGACGGCAGCGTGCCGCCGGCGTCGGCGCCGGAGACGGAAGCCGGCCCGGCCGGGTCCGACGCGTCCGCAGCCGAGGCGTCCGAAGCCGACCCGGCCGCCGACACGGGAGGCGTCTGCCCCTGAGGTGTTCCGGTCATCGAACCCCGGCCTCCTGAGGTGTGCGGGACGCGACCGCCCCGGCTGGGGCGGCACCCGTGGCGGTACGGTCCGCCAGCGCCCACCACGCCACGAGGCCGAAGCACACCGCCGTCAGCACGGTCGTCGGCCCGCCGATGTCCGCGTACACGAAGTCGATCAGTACCCAGGCGATCAGCCCGCAGGCGACGAGCCCGCAGTCGTACCCACCGGTGTCGTCAGTGCCGCCGGCGTCGCCGCTCCAGGTCTCGCGCCGGGCCCGCACCAGCCCCCGTACCCCGCACACCGCCAGCGCCAGCCAGCACCCCGCGAGCGCTGTCAGGCCGATCAGACCCTGTTCGCTCAGCACCAGCAGGTACATGTTGTGCGGGGAGAGGAGCTGCTGCTTCTGGTAGACGGTGCCGGCACCGGCGATGTCGCTGCCGGCGGACAGCGCCAGCGAGGCGTGTCCGTCGCGGTGTTCGGGGAAGCCCTTCAGCCCCACGCCGGCCAGCGGCTGCTCGCGCCACATGTCCTCGGCGGCGGCCCACATGGTGTACCGGTCGGTGACCGACTGGTCCGGCGCGTCGGCGACCTGGGTGATGCTGCTGATCCGGTCCTGGAGCATCGCGGACCCGATCCCGAGCCCGCCGACGAGGACCACACCCACGGCTGTGACGGCCGCGCAGACCACCACCGCCCGTCGCAGCCCGGCCAGCAGCACCTGCAGTCCGCACGCCGCCGCCGTGGCGATCCAGGCGCCCCGGCTGAACGACACCGCGAGCGGCAGCACCAGCAGCACCGAGCAGACCACCGCCCAGACCCGTTGCCGCGCGGTCGAGGGCGCCAGCGCCAGCCCGACCGCGCACACCAGCCCGAACGACACCACCGTGGCCATCCCCATGACGTCCCCGGCCCCGAAGGTCCCCACGGCCCGGATGTCCTCACCGGCGTAACTGGCGCCGGTCCCGGTGGCGAACTGGTGCACCCCGACGGCGCCCTGCCACAGCGCGAGCCCCACGAACGACCAGGCGACCACCCGGAAGTCGGCCCGCCCGCGGACGCTGACCAGCACCGACACCGGCACCAGCACGAAGATCTGCAGATACCGGCCGAACCCCTCGACACCGGCCCCGGGGTCGCCCGCCCCGGCCGCCGCCAGCGCGAGCCCGGCCACCGGCAGCCCGAGGACCACCGCGGCCGTACGGGTCAGCGGTCGCCGCCGGTCCCGCAGCAGCCGTACGGCGCACCACAGCACCAGCAGCCCCGAGACGGCGTCGGCCGGGGTCGCTCCGCCCTCGGCGCTCTGGGTGACGGGCAGCGCGAGCGCGGCGACCACGGCGACCACGGGCAGGACGGGCGCCGCAGCGCGCACAGACGTCAAGATCAGCTCCCCGTCGGGCGGACGAGCGCGGCGGCCGTGCGCACCAGGATGCAGAGGTCCTGCCACAGCGACCAGTTGTCGATGTAGGCGTTGTCGAAGCGGGCCCGGTCCTCGATGGAGGTGTCACCGCGCAGCCCGGTGACCTGGGCCAGACCGGTGATCCCGGTCCGCATCCGGTGCCGGGCCGCGTATCCGGGATAGGTCTGGCCGAACTTGGCCACGAAGTAGGGCCGTTCGGGGCGCGGGCCGACCAGGCTCATGTCGCCGCGCAGCACGTTCCACAGCTGCAGCAGCTCGTCCAGCGAGCTGCGCCGCAGGAAGCGGCAGAACCAGCCCATCTCCCCGTCGTTCGCCACACTCCACCGGGTCGCCGCCTCGTGCGCGTCGGCCGGGCGGTGGGTACGGAACTTCAGCAGCGTGAACGGCAGCCCGTCCCGGCCGATCCGCTCCTGCCGGAACACCACCCCGGGCCCGTCGCCCAGCCGCAGCGCCACCGCGCACACCAGCAGCAGCGGGCTTACCAGCAACAGCAGCGCTCCGGACACGACCACGTCCAGCAGGCGCTTGCCGAACGCCTCATGGGTGATCGTCAGCTCCAGCCGCCGGCAGGCGAACCCGGCGAGCAGCTCGGTCGAACCGTCCCGGTCGTACGAGGGGGTCTCGGGGTCGACCTCCCACAGCGCGCAGCCGTCGTCCTCCAGGGTGCGCAGCAGCGGGGCGCGTTCGGTGCGGGAGCCGACGACGAGCACGACCTGGACACCGTTCTGCACGGCTGCCCGCCGCACCTCCTCGGGGGTGGTGAGCACGGGCAGGCCCTCGGCCCCGGCCGCCTGGTCGGCGACCACGCCGACGGGCCGGATGCCGCACCCGGGGTGGCGCAGGAACGCGGCGGCCACGCGCTGCGCGGTCGCCGCCGGGCCCACCACCAGGGCCGCGCCGGGCCGTCTGACGAGGGCCCGGCGCCGGTGCCAGTGCACCGTGCCCCGGCCGAGGCAGGCCGCCGCCGAGTGCAGGGCGCAGCCGAGGGCCAGCTCGTGGGCGGCGAGCGCGTGGTCGGGGGAGTGTGCGGCGACCCCGGCGCCCAGCACGCACCAGCCGAGCACGATCCGTCCGCACACGGCGGGCAGTTCGTCGAGCACGGCGGGCACGGCAGGGGGCCGGTAGAGGCGCGCCCGGGCGTTGAGCACGGCCACGGCCAGGGCCAGGACGGCGACCATGAGCGGCCGCCCGGGCGTGGTGTCGTCGGTGAGGGCCAGCACCGCGAGCAGGGCCGCGCCGCCGTCCGCCGTCAGCAGCGGCAGTCCCGAGGGAGGCCGGGCGACGGGCCGCCGGCCGGCCGTGAGGACCGGGCCGCCGACGGTCTCGCGCGGCGGGACCACCGAGACGGGCGAGCCGCCGAACTCGCGTTGCTGTCCACCGGGGGCGTGGACGGTGCTTTCCGTACGTTCCGCAGTCACGTGTGGATGGACTCCCTGCACTCGGTGGCTTTACCGCGTCGGCCGTCCGCACCGCCGAGCAGTTCGCGGTACACGTCCGCGACGGCCTTGTTCGTGTGCCGCACGTCGTGCGTGGTCAGTACGTGATGGCGGCCCTGCCGGCCGAGCGACTCGCGCAGCGGCGGATCGAGCAGCAGGCGGGCCACGGCCCCGGCGAGTGCGGCGGGGTCCTCCACGGGCACCGGCTCCCGGCCGGGCGGCAGGCTCTCGCGGGCCCCGTCCACATCGGTGAGCACGACCGGCCGCCCGCACGCCATGGCCTCCAGCGGCGCCAGCGCCATGCCCTCCCACCGCGACGGCAGGACGACCAGATCGGCGGCCCGGTACCAGGGCGCCGCGTCCGCGACATCCCCGGCGAACAGCACGCCCTCGGGAGCCAGGGCCCGCAGCCGCTCGGCCTCCGGTCCGTCGCCGACCAGCACCAGACGCGCGGTCGGCACCCGCCGCAGCACCGCCTCCCAGGCCGCGAGGAGCACGTCCTGCCCCTTCTGCCGACACAGCCGCCCCACGCACACCACCAGCGGAGCGGCCGGAGCGACCCCGGTGAGCAGCGGGATCCCGGCGCGCACGATGTCCGCGGCGGCGGGGGAGAAGCGCCCGGCGTCGACCCCGTTGGGGATCACCGTCCACCGCGCCCGCACCCCGGCGCGGTCCCCGGTGACCCGTTCGGCCTCGCTGACGCACACCACCCGGGAGGCCCAGCGCGCGCCGGCCCGCTCCCATCCGCGTGCCAGGGCCGCCATGGCGCCGTCCACCGCCTCGAACGACCAGGCGTGCGGCTGGAACACGGTCGGGACGCGGCCCCGGACGGCGAGCCGGCCCGCCAGACCGGCCTTCGCGCTGTGCAGGTGCACCAGGCCGGGCCGCACGTCGTCGAGGATCCGCCGCAGCCGGCGCACCTCGGAGACGAGTGTCGGGCCCGGCGACCGGGTCGCCGCCCAGGGCCGTACCTCGGCGCCGAGCGCGCGCAGGGCCGGGGCGAGCGGGCCGTCGGGGCAGGCCACCGTGGTGGGCAGGCCGTCGGCGAGCCGGGCCCGCACCAGGTCCGTCACGACACGGGCCACGCCGCCGTCGACCGGCTGGGTGACGTGCAGGACCCGCGAAGGGGGGTCGGTTGGTGACAGTCGCATGCGGGTTCCTTGCTCAGAGGCGGCGCCGGGCGGCGCTCGTCACGGCTTGGCGTCGACGGCGACGAAGAGCGCCCCGACCCAAGCCGCGTCCCGCTGCGAAACGATCCGGAAGGCCAACTGGTCACCGCCGTGCCGGATTTCGTCGCCCAGTTCGAGCACATCCGAGTCGTATCCGAGGGTGTTCGAGTACGCCGGCGTACGCCCGGCGGCGAGCGCCGCGGGCTCGCTGATCGTGGAGTTCAGGACGTCGTCACGCGGATTGGCCGCGTCCCCGAGCGCGACCGCCGGGCCCCGGCCGGTCGAAACGGTGAGCGAATCGCCCCGGCTCCCCCGGTCCCCGTTGTAGGCGACGAGTCCCACGGTGCCGCGCGCGCGTTCGGGCAGGGGCATCGGGACCGGCCCGACGCGCTGCTCGCCGTCCCGGGCGAGGGCGTCGAAGCCGTCCCACATCGCCAGGTGCCGCAGCGGCTCCGCCGCGTTCTCGTAGGCCACCATCAGGGTCCAGCCGCCCCACGCGCCGGCCGCCGAACGGCCCATGGCCACATTGACCTGCGCCACCGTGTAGAGCCCCGAACCGCTGGACCGCACCAGCTCCGTCACGTCCGCCGAGGCCTGGAACGCGTCGGCGCCCCGCGCCACCCGGTGCCCCACCACCGTGTCCGCGAGCACCTCCTTGTACGCGCCGTCGGGCTCAGCGATCAGCACCCGCCCGTTGTCCTTCGGCGGCTTCTGCTCACCCACGCGCAGGTTCCCGCCCCAGTACAGCCGCGCGTACGACACCCGCGCGCCCGGCGGCAGACGGACCTCGCCCCGGCTGGAGTTGTAGGTGTTCGGGTCCCGGTCGACGTCGATGTAGAACATGTCGAAGTCGCCGTTGACGGCCGTACGTCCCCCGCGCGCGTCGGCGCACGAGGTCACCGCCGGAGGGGGCGCGAGCACCGGGTGCACGGCCGGCGCCGAGGCGGGCGCGGCCACGAGGGGGGCGGGCGCGACCGTGAGGGGGGAAGGCGCGGCCGTCGGAGGGACCGCGGCCGGCGTCGCGCGGCAGGTGATCGAGGAGTTGGCCGCGCGGACGATCCCGCCGTGCTGCAGCGCCCGGTACCGCTGTCCGAACGCCAGGCGCTCGGACTCGGGTGAGGGCGCGGGCGGCGCCGCCGTCGCGGGAGCGCCCGGCCCCCAGAGAACGGCGGCGGCACAGCAGCCCACCATGGCGCGGCGCAGCAGAGGACCCGGGTGAATTCGCATGACCGGCGGTGCCCTTTCGGGAGCTGGTTCGGGTGCTTGACGGGGAAATGCCGCGGACCGTCGAAGTGAGGAAAATGTGCGGATCTGATAAAGGCCGCGGTGTTGTGGGGATATGGGCAACTCTATCCCTCTATGCGTATTTATCTGCGGAGCGTGCCGCCTGTGTCGGATCGGTGGAGCGGGCGTTCTGCGAGATCACTCCTTTGGAGGCACAACCCCGGACGCATGCCACGCGTTGACTCACCGCCGGGCACCCCCGCCCGACTGTTTTTGCATCAACTCCAAGGAGCACCTCTCCATGTCGCGTATCGCGAAGGGCCTGGCCCTGACCTCCGTTGCTGCCGCGGCCGTGGCGGGCACCGCCGGCGTCGCCACCGCCGACAGCGAGGCGAAGGGCTTCGCCGCTCACTCCCCGGGCGTGCTGTCGGGCAACGTCGTGCAGGTTCCGGTCCACGTGCCGGTCAACGTGTGCGGTAACACCATCAACGTCATCGGTCTGCTGAACCCCGCGTTCGGCAACAAGTGCTTCAACGACTGACGTTCGAGGACTCGCGTCCCCGCACTGACGTCCCGCACTGACGTTCGCGCGTTGTACACGAACCGGCCGTTCTCCCTCCGGGAGGGCGGCCGGTTCGTGTTGCTCCGGATGGTGCCCCTCGGTTGCAGGCGGCGATCACTGATTTCACGGTGAGAGGACGATCTCCCGCACCGATGGAAAGGAACATCCATGCGTGTTCTGCCCGTACGGCGTCTCGCGGTCTCCGCGCTCGGCGCCGCGCTCCTCCTCGGCGTCACCGCCCCGGCCGTCCTGGCCGCCGACGTCGGGTCGGCGCCCGAGCGCGCCCGGTCGGCGGCCCCGGTTCCCGGCGCGGACGCGCTCCAGGCCCAGCTCAAGGGCCTCGGCGACCTCGGCGGAGTGCTGAAGCCGGTGACCGAACTGCTCGACGCCGTACTGAAGGCGGACGACGGCCGGCTCTCCGCCGACCGGGCGGCCGAGCTGGGCAAGGCCGTGCGGGATGCCATCGACAAGGCCAGGACGAGCGCCCCGGCGACCCCGCCGGCCGCCGTTTCTCCGGTCGTTCCTCCGGTCGTGCTGCCCGTCGCACCGCCGGTCGTCCCTCCGGTCGCCCCGCCGGTGGATCCGGCGACGCCCGCCGTCCCGCCCCCCGTTGACGCGCCGGCGGTCCCGTCGGCTCCGTCGCTCCCGTCGGTGCCCGCCGCCCCCGCCGCCCCCGTGGTGCCCGCCGCCCCGGCCGTCCCCCTGGTGCCTGCCGCCCCGCCGGCGGCGCAGTCGGCCGTCACCTTGCCGGCGTTCGACCGCGGGCCCGTGCGCCCGGTCGGCACGGTCGCGGCGGACCCGGTGTCCGACGCGCTGACCGCCCTGCAGACAGCGGTCGACGGCCTCCTCGAGGCGGCCACCTCCGGTGACCTCGCCCAGGTGCTGCCCGCCGCCAACGGCGTGGTCGCCGGTCTGGTCCAGTTCGTCGGGGCCACCCTCCTGGGCAGCGGTCTGCCCGCCCCGCTCGCCGTGCCGCCGGTGGTGCCCTCGGCGGAACTGCCGGTCACGCCCGCCACGGACACCCTGCCGGTGCGGCCGTCGGCCGCAATGCCCGGTCGCTGAGAGCGAGGCGGCACGGCTGGGCGAGCCGTCCGGGGCGGGTCCGGCGCCTGTTTCGTATGACCTGTTGTTCGGCGTCAGATATGACCTGTCCCGAACGGGGTTTCCGCCGGCGCGAGGGCTCGTTGGACACGGCGCAGTGCTTCCAGTATCCGAGGAGAGGAACACGATGAAGTCGCTGAAGGCCGCCGCTGTCGTCGCAGGGTCCCTGGCCATCGCCGGTGCCGCCGCGCCCGCTTTTGCCTACGACGCCACGGACGTCACGCCCACCAGCCTCAACGGCGCGGTGAACACGCTCTTCAAGGGGCCCATCGAGCCCGCTCCGCTGCAGCAGCAGTCGAACGCGCTCGACACGGAGAACAAGGACTCCGTGCTCCACACGGTGAGCGGCGCGACCAAGGCCCTCAACTCCCCGGGCGGCGCCACCAAGCTCCTCGGCGGCCTGCCCCTCCAGGGCTGACATTTCCCTGCACGGCCCACAGGGCCGGTTCCGCGAAGGCGCGGAACCGGCCCGACGCCTTTCCGGCCGACTTCCACGATCCTCGGACGGGTGAATTCCGCACTGTTCGAGGCGTGTCCCTCTTTCGTGTGGTCGGCCGTCCCTTGTCGCCCGGTCGGGTGAAAAGGCGGCCGAGTCGTTTGGCGGGCGTGGATAGGGTTCCGCGGTGACTTCAACTTCCGCTGAAATTCGCGCTTTCCGTCCCGCCGACCTCGGCACGCTCGTCGTCATGGCGTGGAGCGGTGAAGCCCCCGACGGAGACATGCCCTATCTGCTCGCCTACACCCTGGGCGACGGCCGCGGCGGCCCGGAGGGTTCCACGGCCGCCGTGGCGGACCTGCTGACCGGCCTCGGTCTCTCCATCGGCGAGAAGGTCGTCGACGGCACCGCCAACTCCAGCCTCCCGGTCACCCTGCTCGTCGAGGCCGGCCAGGCCGTCATCACCCTGCCGCAGCTCAACGCCCAGTGCCCGGCCCCGCCGGAGTGGCTCGCCGCCGTCGGCGCCCGCGGTTTCGCCTACCTGCTGTTCGCCACCCGCCCCTGGCCCGAGGCCCGGCCCGGCATGCCCGTCGCGCCCGAGGCCCTCGCCGCCTTCGCCGGCGACCCCGAGACCCTGACCAGCGCCGCGCACGTCCTCCTGCCGGCCCGCAGCCTGCGCGGCTGATGGCCGCCCCGGCAGGGCGGCCGGTGCGTACGGCCGGCGCCGGGCGCGCCTTCGCGATCCTGCTGCTGATCACCGGCGCGGCCGGACTGCTCGCGTCCTGGGTCATCACGATCGACAAGTTCAAGCTGCTGGAGGACCCGGACTTCACGCCGGGCTGCAGCCTCAACCCGGTGGTCTCCTGCGGCAACATCATGAAGAGCGACCAGGCCTCCGCCTTCGGGTTCCCCAACCCGATGCTCGGCCTGGTGGCCTACGGCATCGTCGTCTGCGTCGGCATGAGCCTGCTGGCCGGAGCGGTCTTCCCGCGCTGGTACTGGCTGACCTTCGGCGCGGGCACGCTGTTCGGGGTCGGCTTCGTGACCTGGCTGCAGTTCGAGTCGCTGTACCGGATCAACTCGCTCTGTCTGTGGTGCTGCCTGGCCTGGATCGCCACGATCGTCCTCTTCTGGTACCTGGCCTCGTTCAACGTCCGCAACGGCTTCCTGCCCGCGCCGGCCTGGCTGAGCGGCTTTCTCGTCGAGTTCACCTGGGTGCTCCCGGTGCTGCACCTCGGAGTGATCGGCATGCTGATCCTGACCCGTTGGTGGGATTTCTGGACGAGCTGACCATGCGATCGACGGGCCGGTGATGCAATAGGGAAATGAGCAGGTAAGCCTCTCGGACCATTGCGGCAGTCGGGCGAATCTTGAACTGAGGGAGATCTCCGGATCGTTCACCCGGTACGGGCGCCGAGCCCGCAGAAAAGCCGGCGCACCACCGATTCCGTATCCGTCGATCCGGCCGGTTCCCACGAGCGCCGATCCCGGATCCGCCCATTCCTGAAAGGGACCGTACCGAGATGAAGCCGACCACACGAGGAACCCTTGCCGCCGTCGTCACCGGTGTGGCGGCCGCGATGGGTGCCTCCGCCGCCCCCGCCGTCGCGGCCGAGACGGTCCCCGTCCCCCTGCCGCTCGAAGGCGTGGAGCACTCCCTGAACGTCAAGGCTCCCAGGCTGAGCGGGGAGCTGCCCCTGCTGATGCCGGGCGCTCCCCAGGGCGGCCCGACGTACGTCGAGGGGCGGCTGCTGCCCGCGAGCAGCCTGCCGCAGGTGCCGCTCGGCACCGCGCTGCCGGGGCTGAAGGCCGAAACCCCGCTGCCCCGGCTCGTCGGGGAGGGCTTCGAGCGGGTCGGCCTCGACGCTCCCGCCGCCGACCTGCGGACCCTGACCCCCGGGCTGAACGTGGACACCCCGCTGACCGCGCCCGACCCCCACGCGCTGGGCCTGCCCAGCCTGAAGGACCCCCAGGTGGCCGTGCTCGCCCCGCTGCTGCGGACGGCGCCGACCGCGAACCTCGGGCTCGTCTGAGCCCGCGGCGACACGACAGACGAGGCCCGGGGCCGTACCGGCCCGGGCCCGGCCGTCCGGGGGTCACCGCTACCGAACACGACGAGGAGAGAGTGTTGTTCGTCAGCAGAGTGACGGTGGACCCCGATGCCGGCCGGAGCAGAACGCGCCGCAACGCGCTGCGCGCCCTGGGCGCGTCGGCCGTCGCCCTGGCCGTGACCCCCGTGGTCGCCGCCGTGTGGCCGCGCCGGTCGGCCGGACCCGGAGAGGACGACTTCGACGAGACGTACCGGGGCCGCCGTATCCGCGGGGTCGAGGCCGACACGAGCCAGACGGCCTATCTGGGGGCCCGGACGCCCGGCCCCGGCGCCTGGGACGTGACCGTCGACGGGCGCCCGCTGCATCTCATGCGCCGCGCGGACGGCACGTACCTGAGCATGATCGACCACTACCGCTCGTACCCGACGGCCCTGGCGGCGACCCGCGCCGCCGTCGAGGAACTGGGGGCCACCCAGCGCCTGCGCGTGGCGGAGACGGCGGAGGGAGCGGTCGGCCATGGCCTACACCCGTAAGGACGTCAGCACGCTCACCCGCACGGAGCGCCGGCGGTTCGTGAACGCCCTGCTCAAGCTCAAACAGCGCGGCGAGTACGACGAGTTCGTGCGGATGCACATCGACCACTACGTCTCCGACGGCGACGGCGGTCTGCGGACGGCCCACATGGCGCCCTCCTTCCTGCCCTGGCACCGCCGGTTCGTGCTGGAGCTGGAGAAGGCGCTGCGCCGGATCGACGACTCGGTGACCGTGCCGTACTGGGACTGGACACGGGACCGTACGACGACGTCCGCGCCCTGGACCGCCGATCTGCTCGGCGGCAACGGGCGGCGCTCCGACCTGCGGGTGACGACCGGCCCGTTCGCCTACGGGACGGGCCGATGGACCATCACGGAGGGGCTCACGGACATCGAGTACCTCACCCGGGACTTCGGTTACCCGCGCAACCCGGTGGCCCTGCCCACCGCCCGTGACCTGGACGCCGCCCTCGCCGAGTCCGTCTACGACAAGTCCCCCTGGAACTCGGTCACCCGCGGAGGCTTCCGCAACCGGCTCGAAGGGTGGGGCCAGGGGACCGGGAACGGCTCGTGGCTGAACCACAACCGGGTGCACCGGTGGGTCGGCGGGCACATGGTCGGCGGGGCCTCCGTCAACGACCCCGTGTTCTGGCTGCACCACGCCTTCATCGACCTGCAGTGGACGCGCTGGCAGCAGCGCCACCGCGGCGCCCGCTACCTGCCGGCCAAGCCGCCGGGCAAAGGCGATGCCCAGCGGGGGCGGATCGTCGCGCGCGACGAGCGGATGCCGCCCTGGAACGTGACTCCGGGGGAGCTGGAGTCGATCGGGCACGTGTACCGGTACGGGTGACCGCCGCCCGTCGTCCACAGCGGTGGCCCGGGGGCGGGCGGTCCCGGAACGGCGCGAAGCCCCCGGCGGGTGTCCCACCGTCGGGGGCTTCGCGTCACTGCCGTGTCGCCGCTGTGGCGCGCAGGGCTGTCGGCCGTGTCAGTGGCCGTAGCCGGAGGGGCCGGGGTTGCCCTTGTGGCTGTCGTCGCTCTTGTTGACGCAGACGTTGCCGAAGGCGGGGTTCAGCAGGCCGACGACGTCGATCGAGTTCCCGCACAGGTTGACCGGAATGTTGACGGGGACCTGGACGATGTTGCCCGAGAGGACACCCGGCGAGCCGACGGCCTTGGCCTCGGCACCCGCGTCCGCCGAGGCCAGGCCGGCGCCGCTCAGCACGACGGCGGACGTGCCGAGGGTGATGACGGCTGCCTTCGCGATGCGAGACATCACGTTCTCCTTCTTGATCGGTGAGCACGACCCCCACTTCGTGGCCGCACGCCCCTTCAACGCGCCCGCGCACCGGGGGTCACGGCGTCGGCCGGGGGATCACCCGTTCCGAACGGGAGTGTGGGGCCGGCGATCACCGACGCCGGAATCCGGACAGAAAAAAGGGCCCTCCGCCGGGGGAGGGCGAGCGGCGCCTTCGGCCCGCGTTCGGCGGAAGGGCGGACCACGCGCCTCGACTGACGCCACACGCCCTGGGTACCCGCCCGCACATGCTCGCCCTGACTGCCTACCGCTCGTACCACGGCGCAACGACCGTATGGGCCTTCGCCGTTGCGATCCTCATCGTGCTCGTGGCCGGTTGGTACATCCGGCGCCGAAGGTAGTGCCGGTGCCGGTGCCGGTGCCGTCTGCCGCATGCGCACGGTGGTGTCGAGGGCGGCTGCCTGACCTGAAACGGTGCCCGGAGGCCGTCGGGGACCGTCCGGGGCCGGAAGCCGATGGAAGCGGAGGCTTCGCGGTGAGGATTTCGACACCTATTCGACGGGGCCACCCGCGAGAATCCGGTGACAGCCGGACAGCCCCGGAACCCTCCCTTGGTCGTCGGGGGAGTGTCCGGGGCTGTGTCGTGGCGGGCGATACCCGCTGTGACCAGTAAAAAAGCCCTCCCGGAGGGAGGGCGGAGACTTGCGCCCCCGGCAGGACTCGAACCTGCGGCCAAGCGCTTAGAAGGCGCCTGCTCTATCCACTGAGCTACGGGGGCCGGGTGTGGTGGCCTCTGTCTGGTGCCCGGGTGTGGGCGGATCCGTGACGTCGCCGGGGACAAGGATAGGGCTCCCGAGTCCTTGACCCTGTTGCTTCGCCTCCGTGGCTCAATGTGGAGGTTCGGTGAAGCGGTCCTGATAATCGCAGGCAGGTACGAATCGTGCACCTCTTTTCGCGGCTCGGACCCCGCATGTTGTGCACTCGTTATGCCTGCGCCCCTCTCGCCCCTTCCGTCCCTCTGTGTCCGCTCGGCGCGCAGGCGTACTTATATGCTTCAGAATGTTCCCAAAATTGGGCATTCTTCGCATGTGGTGACCTTGGACGTACGGCCCCAGCTGCTCGACGCGCTCTCCGCCCTGCGCGACCGTGTCGCCGCCGCGCGCTTCCCGCTGCCCCTGGCAGGGGCTCCGCGCGCGCGTGCCAACCGCGACGAACTGCTCGCGCAACTCGACGACTATCTGGTGCCCCGGTTGCGGCAACCCGAAGCGCCCTTGCTGGCCGTGATCGGGGGGTCGACCGGAGCCGGCAAGTCCACTCTCGTCAACTCCCTGGTGGGGCGGAAGGTCAGCGAGGCCGGAGTGCTGCGGCCGACGACCCGCACGCCCGTGCTGATCTGCCATCCCGAGGACCACCACTGGTTCAGTGGGATGCGGGTCCTGCCGCACCTCACCCGCGCCCGGCCGGTGCGGCGGGAGCCCGGTCAGGATCCGGACGACGGGTCGTTCCCGCCGGGCGGGGGCGGCGGCAAGGGGGGTGAGCGCGTCCTGCGCGTCGAGACCGCCGACAGCCTTCCGCCCGGTCTCGCCCTGCTCGACGCCCCCGACGTCGACTCCCTGGACGCCGACAACCGCGTACTCGCCGCCGAACTGATCTGCGCCGCCGACATCTGGGTGATGGTCACCACGGCCTCCCGTTACGCCGACGCCGTGCCCTGGCATCTGCTGCGGTCCGCGAAGGAGCACCGGGCGACCCTGGTCACCGTGCTGGACCGGGTGCCCCACCAGGTGGTGTCCGAGGTCTCCCGGCAGTACGGGGCGCTGCTGACCAAGGCCGGGCTCGGCGACGTGCCCCGGTTCACCGTGCCCGAGCTGCCCGAGTCCGCCTGGGGCGGAGGGCTGCTGCCGGGCACCGCCGTCGCTCCGCTGCGGGCCTGGCTCGTCCAGCAGGCGACCGACCCGGCGGCCCGGCACGAGACCGCGGCCCGCACGGCGTACGGGGTCCTCGACTCGCTGAGGTCCCGGATGCCCGAACTGGCGAGCGCGGCGGCCCAGCAGTACTCCACGGCCCTGCGCCTCACCGCCGCCGTCGACACGGCGTACGACAGCGAGTACGCGCGCGTGAAGGGGCGGCTGCAGGCGGGGGCGGTGCTCGCGGGGGACGCCCTCAAACGGTGGCGCAGCTATCCGCTGGACTGCACGGCGGGTGAACTGCTCGACGCCCTCGTCGAAAGCCTCGGCACCCTGCTGCTCTGCGCCGTCACCGCCGCCGACGAGCGGATCGGCGAGACCTGGCGCCGCGAACCGGCCGCCGTGGCGGCCGGACTGACGGAACGTGACACCGCGCGCGAGAGCGTCGAGGACCGGATCGGGATCACCGTACGACGCTGGCGGCGCGTGCTGGAGGAGTACGCCGAGGAAGAGGTGCGCGACCTCGACCGGAGCGTCGCGCCGGACGTGGAGGCGGTGGCCGCGCTGGGCGCCACGGCCCTCCTGGGCGGACGGCGGGCACGGTCCGCGGGCGAGGGGCTCGCCGAACGGATCGGGGCGCACGGCGCGCTGCGGCTGCGCGACCGGGGCGGACGGTTGCTCACCGAGTACCTGGAGCGGGCCCTGGACACCGAGCGCGAACGCCGTCTCGCCCCGCTCGACGCACTCGACGTGCACCCCGAACCGCAGGCCGAACTCATCGCCGCCCTGTCCGTACTGCAGAAGGAGAGGTGACCGCCGTGACCGCCGTCACTGACCACACGGATCAGACCGGAGACGACGTGCCCGAGAAGGGTGACGACAGGACGGGTGAGAGGACCTTCGAGAGGCCGGGCGGGAGCCAGGGCGACAGGGGGCTGTCGGAGAGGGCTCCGGGCGCGCGGTGCGAGGAGAGGCGCGCGGCGGCGCCGGACCGGGCCGCCGACGCACCGGCCGGGCCGGGCCGCGAGCAGCGTGCCCGGGGCGGGAGCGATGCCCACGCGCGCGTGCCCGACCGTTCCGGCGGTGGCGCGTCCGGTCGTCCGGCGAGTGCTTCGGCCAGTGCTTCGGCCAGTGGCTCGGAGGGGGGTTCGGTGGGGGGTTCGTCCGGTGACCCGTCCGGTGATCCGTCCGCGCGGGCCGAGTCCGGAGATCCGTGGGACGACGGGCTCATCGCGCGGCGGGTCACGGAGGCGGGGGCCACCGAGCGGGCCCCGGGCACGGAGAACAGGGCCCCGGTCGCCCAGCCGGCCCCGCTCGCGTACGACGGACGCCTGAGGTCGCGGCTCGACGCGCTGCGGGAGCTGGTGGGGGCGTCCCGCACACGACTGGACAGCACGACCCTGGCGGAGGCCGGACGGGTGCTGGACGAGGCCGCGGCGCGACGCAGGCTCTCGGGGCAGCACACGGTCGTCGCCATCGCGGGCGCCACCGGAAGCGGCAAGTCCATGCTGTTCAACTCCCTCGCGGGAGTGACGATCTCGGAGACGGGCGTACGCCGGCCCACCACGGCCGCGCCCATCGCGTGCAGCTGGAGCGACGGAGCCGCGAGTCTCATCGACCGGCTGGGCATTCCGGGGAGGCTGCGGCGGCGGCCGCTGCAGAGCCCGGAGGCGGAGGCCCAGCTGCGGGGGCTCGTCCTGGTGGACCTGCCCGACCACGACTCGGCTGCGGTGCAGCACCGGGAGCAGGTGGACCGGATCCTGGCGCTCGTGGACGCCGTCATCTGGGTCGTAGACCCGGAGAAGTACGCGGACGCCGTCCTCCACGAGCGCTATCTGCGGCCCCTGGCCGGTCACGCGGAGGTCATGTTCGTCGTCCTCAACCAGGTGGACCGGCTGCCCGGGGAGGCGGCCCACCAGGTGCTGGACGATCTGCGGCGCCTGCTCGACGAGGACGGGATCGCGCTGGGGGAGCACGGCGAACCGGGTGCCACCGTGCTCGCACTGTCCGCGCTCACCGGTGACGGGGTGGGGGAACTGCGCGACACGCTGAGCCAGTTCGTGGCCGAGCGGGGCGCCCCCGCCCGCCGGGTGCGCGCCGATCTGGACGCGGCGGCCGCGCGGCTGTGGCCCGTGTACGCCAACCAGCGGCGCGCGGGGCTCAGCGAGCCGGCCCGGGACGAGTTCGCCGCGCGGCTCGCGGACGCCGTCGGCGCCACCGCCGCGGGCGAGGCCGCCGAACGCCTCTGGCTGCGCCATGCCAACCGCGCGTGCGGTACCCCCTGGCTACGGCTGTGGCGGTGGTACCGGGGCCGTGCCGAACCTCCCACCGGGCGGCTCGCCCTGGCCGCGCCCGTGGACGAGGAGTCCACCGCGCGCCAACGCGTCGAACACGCGGTGCGCACGCTGTCGGAGCGCGCCGCCACGGGACTGCCCGCGCCCTGGGCCCAGGCGGTGCGCGAGGCGGCCGTACGCGGGGCTCAGGGGCTGCCGGAGGCGCTGGACGAGCTCGCCGTGCGGGTCGGGGCGCCCACGGGGCGGCCGCCGCGGCCGGGCTGGTGGCCCGCGGCGGTGCTCGCGCAGGCGTCGATGACCCTGCTCCAGGTCGTCGGCGGTCTGTGGCTGCTGGGGCAGATCATCGGCTTCATGACACCGAATCTCGGGGTGCCGGTGCTGCTGATGGTGATCGGCATCGTCGGCGGCCCGGCCGTCGAGTGGGGCTGCCGCATGGCCGCGCGCGGTCCGGCACGGCGGTACGGCCACGAGGCGGAACGGCGGCTGCGGGAGGCCGCCGCCGGATGCGGCCGGGCCCGGGTGCTGGATCCGGTGGCCGCCGAACTGCTGCGGTACCGGGAGGTGCGGGAGCAGTACGGGCGGGTGCTGGGGACGGCGCCGGTGGGGTGAGGGGCGGTCTTCACGGGGTGGCGCCGGTGGGGTGTGAGGCGGTCTCCATGAGGGTGGCGCCGGTGGGGTGTGAGGCGGTCTCCATGAGGGTGGCGCCGGTGGGGTGAGAGGTGGCCTTCTCAGGGGTGCCTCACCCCGTCGGGTGACGGAGTTGTCCACAACCGGTGGGTAGTGCACAGGGCTCGGCGGGCTCGTCCCGGCGGCGGCAGTCTGAACACGCGGCGAGCATGGCATCGCCGCACGACAGACGCAGCAGCCGTACGGGACGGGCCCGTACGCGTGTCCGGTCGGCGCCGGTCCCGGGGCCGGCGCCGAGGAGGGGTTCGAGAGATGAACGAGACGATGGTGTGCGTGGTGGGGAACGTGGCGACCCAGCCGGTCTGCCGGGAGTTGTCGACGGGTTCGTCGGCCCGGTTCCGGCTGGCGGTGACCTCGCGGTACTGGGACCGGGAGAAGAACGAGTGGACCGACGGCCACACCAACTTCTTCACCGTGTGGGCGCGGCGCACGCTCGCCGCCAACGTGGCGTCGTCCGTGTCGCTGGGTGATCCGGTGGTGGTGCAGGGGCGGTTGAAGGTGCGCACCGAGCAGCGGGACGGTCAGAGCTGGGCCTCCGCGGACGTCGACGCGGTCGCCATCGGCCACGATCTCTCGCGGGGCACCTCGGCGTTCCGGCGGACGCCCCGGGGGGAGGCGCCGGGTGCCGACAGGTCCCCGTCCCAGCCGGAGCCGGCCTGGGAGACACCGCCGCCCGGAGAGCGACTCGACCCCGCCTCCGAACTCCGGCCGGAACCGGCCGGGGTGACGTGACGTCAATCCGGGGACCGGGGCCGGGTGGAGGCGGGCGTGGGGCAGCGGCGTACGGATGGTGAAGGCTCCGTGTGCACATCCGGGCGATATGTCGACAAGAGCTGTCCATGGGCTGTGCACGCGATAACGATTCCGATTCGGATCGGTTGTCCGACGATACGACTGGGAAAGGTGGTGCGCCTCGTCCCTAGGATGCCGGGCATAGCTCACGGGGCTTCTGATTCTGCTGGTGGGACCACAACCCCCCACGTCAACGGGTCCTGCTCGAAGGGAAATTCTGTGCTTTCTTCGTTCTCGGCGTCGTTCTCCGGGTGGTCCGGATGGGCCGCGCGCAGACGAGGGGCGGCTCGCCTCGCCGCCGTCTCACTCGCGTCCGGCCTGGTCGTCGCGGGCGCGGTCGTCACCGCGGGCCCGGCCGCCGCCGAGGACACGGTGCGGAGTTCGGGCGGGGCGACGGCGACCATGGACGGCCTCAAGACGTTCGGAACGGCCGTGCTCAGGACCGAGGACGGCCAGGAACAGCAGCTACCCGCAGGGCTGTTCGAGATGTTCGTCGACGGCGGCGGCACCCTGCAGACCTACTGCGTCGACGTCCAGAACCCGACGCAGAAGGACGCCGAGTACCGGGAGACACCCTGGAGCGGCACGTCGCTCGGCGCCAACAAGCAGGCGGGCAGGATCCGCTGGATCCTGCAGAACTCCTATCCGCAGGTGAACGACCTCGCGGCACTCGCCGACAAGGCCGGGGCCGGCGGGCTCACCGAGGAGGACGCGGCCGCCGGCACCCAGGTCGCGATCTGGCGGTACTCGGACGGGGCCGAGGTGACGGCCCTGGACCCGGAGGCGGAGAAGCTCGCGGACTACCTGGAGAAGAACGCGCGGGACCTGGCGGAACCGGCCGCCTCCCTGACCCTCGACACGTCGGCGGTCTCCGGCCGGCCCGGGGAACGGCTCGGCCCCGTCACGGTGCGCACCAACGCGGACGGCGTGACCGTGACCCCGCCCTCGGACGCCACGGCGGACGGCGTACGGGTCGTCGACGCGGAGGGCGAGGACGTGACCGCGGCCGGGGACGGCAGCGAGCTGTACTTCGAGGTGCCCGAGAAGGCCGCGGACGGCTCGGCCGAGCTGACCGTGCAGGCCTCGACGACCGTGCCGGTCGGCCGCGCCTTCGCCTCCGAGACCCGCAGCCAGACCCAGATCCTCGCCGGCTCCAGCGAGTCCACCGTCACCGCGACGGCGACCGCGCACTGGGCCGGGAAGGGCGCGATACCGGCCCTGTCCGCCGAGAAGAACTGCGCCGCGGGCGGCCTGGACCTCACCGCCGCCAACAAGGGCGACGAGCCCTTCACCTTCGAACTGATGGGGATCACCTACACCGTCGAGGCGGGCGAGACCCGCACGGTGACGATCCCCCTCCAGGAGGACCAGGCGTACGACTTCACGATCGAAGGGCCGAACGGCCAGGCGAAGCGGTTCCGGGGCGTGCTGGACTGCCGGACGCAGACGGCGGCCGGCGCCGGCGGGGACTCGGTCCAGACCCTGAGCGAGCCGAGCCCGGCGACGGTGGGCGGGGGCGAGGCCCTCGACACGGCCACCGACCTCGCCGAGACCGGCAGCTCCGGCGCCACTCCGGTGATCGGCGGCATCGCCATCGGACTGGTCGTGATCGGCGGCGCGGTGATGATCCTTCTGCGTCGCCGGAACCCGTGAGGGACAGCGCTCCTTGACAACTCGACAGTGCGTGACCGCGCGATGACACACGCGTGCGACGCGGCCCCGGTACGCCCGCTGGGCGCCGGGGCCGCGTCGTTCCTCCGGCGGCCTCACCATCCGGTTTCCGTCGAGGGCTGGCCGTGCGGCAAGATGGGTGGTACTGCCCACTGCCAGATTTCAAGTTGCCGGACGGTTTCTCTTGGCTGAGTACATCTACACGATGCGCAAGACACGCAAGGCGCACGGCGACAAGGTGATCCTTGACGACGTCACGCTGAGCTTCCTTCCCGGCGCGAAGATCGGTGTGGTCGGTCCGAACGGTGCCGGAAAGTCCACCGTTCTCAAGATCATGGCGGGCCTCGAACAGCCCTCCAACGGTGACGCGTTCCTGTCGCCCGGCTACACCGTCGGCATGCTCCTGCAGGAGCCGCCGCTGGACGAGTCGAAGACGGTCCTGCAGAACGTCCAGGACGGCGCCGCCGAGATCATGGGCAAGCTCCACCGCTTCAACGAGGTCGCCGAGCTCATGGCGACCGACTACTCGGACGCGCTCCTCGACGAGATGGGCAAGCTCCAGGAGGACCTGGACCACGCGAACGCCTGGGACCTGGACACCCAGCTGGAGCAGGCCATGGACGCCCTGGGCTGCCCGCCCGGCGACTGGCCCGTCACCAACCTGTCCGGTGGTGAGCGCCGCCGTGTCGCCCTGTGCAAGCTGCTGCTCGAAGCCCCCGACCTGCTGCTCCTCGACGAGCCCACCAACCACCTGGACGCCGAGTCCGTGCAGTGGCTGGAGCAGCACCTCGCCAAGTACCCCGGCACCGTCGTCGCCGTCACCCACGACCGGTACTTCCTCGACAACGTCGCGGGCTGGATCCTGGAGCTCGACCGCGGCCGCGCGATCGGCTACGAGGGCAACTACTCCACCTACCTGGAGACCAAGCAGACCCGTCTCAAGGTCGAGGGCCAGAAGGACGCCAAGCGCGCCAAGCGGCTCAAGGAAGAGCTGGAGTGGGTCCGCTCCAACGCCAAGGGCCGCCAGGCCAAGTCCAAGGCCCGTCTCGCCCGGTACGAGGAGATGGCGGCCGAGGCCGACAAGATGCGGAAGCTGGACTTCGAGGAGATCCAGATCCCGCCGGGCCCGCGCCTGGGCAGCGTGGTCGTCGAGGTCAACAACCTCAGCAAGGCCTTCGGCGAGAAGGTCCTGATCGACGACCTCTCCTTCACGCTGCCGCGCAACGGCATCGTGGGCATCATCGGCCCGAACGGCGCCGGCAAGACGACCCTCTTCAAGATGATCCAGGGTCTGGAGGAGCCGGACTCCGGTTCGATCAAGGTCGGCGAGACCGTCAAGATCTCCTACGTCGACCAGAGCCGCGAGAACATCGACCCCAAGAAGACGCTGTGGGCCGTCGTCTCCGACGAACTGGACTACATCAACGTCGGCCAGGTCGAGATGCCCTCCCGCGCCTACGTCTCCGCGTTCGGCTTCAAGGGCCCGGACCAGCAGAAGCCGGCCGGAGTGCTCTCCGGCGGTGAGCGCAACCGCCTCAACCTGGCGCTCACCCTCAAGCTGGGCGGCAACCTGCTGCTCCTCGACGAGCCGACCAACGACCTGGACGTCGAGACCCTGTCGTCGCTGGAGAACGCGCTCCTGGAGTTCCCGGGCGCCGCGGTGGTCATCTCCCACGACCGCTGGTTCCTGGACCGGGTGGCCACCCACATCCTCGCCTACGAGGGCGAGTCCAAGTGGTTCTGGTTCGAGGGCAACTTCGAGTCGTACGAGAAGAACAAGATCGAGCGGCTCGGTGCCGACGCCACGCGCCCGCACCGCGCCACCTACAAGAAGCTGACCCGGGGCTGATCTTGCGCCACATCTACCGCTGCCCGCTGCGCTGGGCGGACATGGACGCGTACGGCCACGTCAACAACGTGGTCTTCCTCCGCTATCTGGAGGAAGCCCGTATCGACTTCCTGTTCCGCCCGGAGAAGGACTTCAAGCAGGGGTCCGTGGTGGCGCGGCACGAGATCGACTACAAGCGGCAGCTCGTGCACCGGCACAAGCCGGTGGACATCGAGCTGTGGGTCACGGAGATACGAGCGGCGTCCTTCACGATCACCTACGAGGTCAAGGACCCGGAGCAGGTCTACGTCCGGGCCTCGACGGTGATCGTGCCGTTCGACTTCGCGACCCAGCGGCCCCGCCGGATCACCGCCGACGAACGCGCGTTCCTGGAGGAGTACCGGGACGACCAGGAGAGGGCCGTCGCCGCATGACGGTGCTCCACCTCGCCGACGAGGGGGAGGCGGCGGACCTCGCGGCCTTCCTCTCCCGGCTGCTCCACTACGACCGTGGAGCCGCGGTGCGTCTCCAGGCGGCGGGCACCGCGCTGGCCGTCTTCGGGCGGCCGCCGTCCTTCGAGGTCCTGGCCATCAGGGCCGCCCGCCTCGCCAAGCCGTACGAGAACGGGCTCGACGTCACGCTCGACGTGACCGTGTCGGCCGGTGAACTCCTGGAGTCCGTCGACGAGTCGGCCGGTACGGCCGTCGTCCCGGGGGCGGTGACCGGGCCTCCGTGGGCCGGGGTGCTCCCCCCGCGCGGCGGCTGGCGGCCCGAGGCCGGGCTGCCGGAGCCCGATGCGCTGCGGACGACGGTCTCCGCGGCGGTGCGCGAGTTCCGCTCCCGCACCGAGGAACTGCCGCCCGAGCACCGTACGCGGGCCGAGCTCGACCGGATCGGGCGGGAGATCTGGTCCCGGACGGTCGGGGACACCCCGCTGCCGGTCCGGGCCGTGCACGCGGCCCAGTCGCTCGGCTTCCTGCGCACCGCGCGGACGGCGGCGGGCGCGCCCGCGCAGGCATCGCCGGAACTCTTCGCGTCGGGCGCGTGGCTGCGGCTGCGCACGCCGTACGGATCGGTCGCCGTGCGCAGGGCGGGACTCGGGGCGCTCGACGTCAGCGTCCGCTGACCCCGCGCCGCCCCGGCCGGCTCAGCCCGGGGCGTTCACCATCGAGGCGGCCGCGTACGTGAGGTAGTTCCACAGGATGCGCTCGTGCTCCTCGGAGAGCCGGAGCTCGTCGACGGCGTCGCGCATGTGCTTCAGCCAGGCGTCGTGGGCGGCCCGGTCGACGGTGAAGGGGGCGTGGCGCATACGGAGCCGGGGATGGCCGCGGTTCTCGCTGTACGTGGTGGGGCCGCCCCAGTACTGGATCAGGAACAGCGTGAGGCGGTCCTCGGCCGGGCCCAGGTCCTCCTCGGGATACATGGGCCGCAGGATCGGATCCTCGGCGACGCCCTCGTAGAAACGGCGCACGAGGCACCGGAAGGTCTCCTCGCCACCGACCTGCTCGTAGAAGGTCTGCTCCTGCAGCGTGCCGCGCCGAATCTCATTCACGTCACCCATGGTCTCAGACGCGTGGGAGGAGGACTCCAGGCTTAGGACCATCCACGGAGGGACCGAGCGGGCGGATGGGGTGGAGCGGGCGGACGGAGCGGGCGAATCCGGTCCGATGCGGCGTGGTACTCGCCTCCCGGGGCCTCCGGCCGCACAGTGGAGGTATGGGCACGCGCGCTGTGGACCACGACCTGGAACGTCTCGCCGCAGAGGCCCGGTCGGCGCTGGTGCGCGAGATCGAGGCCAGTGGGGCGTGGGACGCCGACCCGCAGTGGCGCAAGGCGTTCGAGAGCGTTCCCCGGCACCTGTTCGTGCCCTACTACTACGTGAGCGCCGTGGGCGGCTTCGAGCGGCTGTGGGGCGAGGAACGCGACCCCAGGCGGCGTGAGCGCTGGGTGCGCGGAGCGTACGCCGACGCCCCGCTCGCCACACGGCTGCGGGACGGTCGGCTGATCTCCTCCAGCAGCCAGCCGTCTCTGATGGCCAAGATGCTGGCCGAACTGGAGGTGGAGGACGGCGACCGGGTGCTGGAGATCGGAGCCGGCACCGGGTACAACGCGGCCCTGCTCGCGCACCGGCTCGGGGACGAGCAGGTCACGACCGTCGATCTGGACGCCGACATCACGGAGGCGGCGCGCAGGCATCTGGACGCGGCCGGCCACCACCCGACGGTCGTCACCGCGGACGGGGCGCGTGGGGTGCCCGAGCGGGCGCCGTACGACCGGATCATCGCGACCTGCACCCTGCCGTCGATCCCGCGCGCCTGGCTCGCCCAGTGCGTCCCCGGTGCGCGCATCCTGACGCCGCTGGCCACCGGTCTGGTGCGGCTGCGGGTCGAGGACGCGGAGCGGGCCGAGGGGCGTTTCCTGCACACGTCGGCGTACTTCGTGCCGCTGCGCGGGGGCAGTGAGCCGGAGGCGATGCATCCGCATCTCGGCGGGCTGCCGAGCCGGGCCAGGGACCACGAGCTGTTCCGGTTCCTGATCGCGCTGACGACGGGCAGTCTCGACCCGCACGAGGCCCTCGCCCTGTGGCAGCGCGAGGACATGCCCGAGCGCGAGCGTTACGGCATCACGGTGCGCGGCGACCGCGCCTGGGCCTGGCTGGACGACCCGGAAGGGCCGTACGCCTGGCCTCTCCCGGACTGAGGACCCCGCCCGGGGCGAGCCGGGCCGGACGAACGGCCGGGGCCGGCCGAGTCGCTCGGCCGGCCCCGGTCTCTCGCCGGTGGGGCGGGTCAGCCCCGGCGGATCGTGATCGTCGTCCAGGCGCCCACGTGCACCCGGTCCCCGTCCTGGAGGGGGATCGGGACGAACGGCTGGATGGGTTCCTCGGAACCGTTGACGGTGGTGCCGTTGGTGGAGTTCTGGTCGACCACGGCCCAGCCGCCGTCCGGCTGCTGCACCAGCACGGCGTGCTGGTGGGAGACGCCCGGGTCCTCCGGCGGCACCGACAGATCGATGTCGGGGGTGTCACCGGTGGAGTGGCGGCGGCGCCCGATGGTGATCTGGTTGCCGGTGAGGGCGCGTCTCTGCTCCGGGGAGTACGCGGGCAGGTTCAGGCCCGCGGCCTCGGGGCCCGAGCGCTGCATCATCGCCATGAAGTAGTCGCGGTCGGGACCGATGGTCGCGCTCCAGGACATCGGCGCCTGCGGGTACGCGGGGCCGGGCGGAGCCTGGGTGACAGCCGGCTGCGGGTAGCCGTAGCCATCGGGGCGCGCCCCTGCACCGCCGGGGCCACCCTGACCGCCGGGGCCACCGGGCCCTCCGGGGCCGGTCGACGGCGGGGAGATCACCCAGTCGTCGTCGGCGCCGAAGCCGGGACCGCCACCGGGGCCGCCCTGACCGCCGCCGCCGGGCCCTCCGGGCTGGGGTCGCCGGGTCTCCTGCGGGAAGCCGGGCGGAGCGGACGGCCCCGCCTGCTGGAACGCCTGCCGGCCACCGGGGCCCTGACCGCCAGGGCCCTGACCGCCGGGGCCCTGGCCACCGTGACCGCCCGGCCCCGGTCCACCGGGGAATCCGGAGCCGCCGGGTCCACCGGGGCCGTCCGGCGGCGGAACCGGTCGTGAGGGGTCGCCGCCGAAGGCCGAGGGGCCGGGGCGCGAGGGGTCGCCACCGAAGGCCGGGCCACCGGGTCGCGAAGGATCCTGCCCGAACGCGGACGCACCGGGCGCACCGGGCGCACCGGACGGGCCGGGCTCGCCCGGCCGACCGGACTGCCCCGGACCGGGCCGGCCGCCCTGCCCCGCGGGCCCGCCGCCGAACCCGCCGGGACCACCGGGCCCCGCCGGGCCGCCAGGACCACCGGGACCGCCCGGACGGCCGGGTCCACCGGGACCGCCCTGGCCACCCTGTCCACCGGGACCGCCCTGGCCACCCTGTCCACCGGGCCCGCCGTACCCGCCTTGGCCGGGCCCGCCCGGACCCGACGGCTCGCCGCCGAACTGGGGTCCCGGCGGGATCGGCTCGGCGGGACGGTTCACCTGTGAGGGGCGGGAGCTCTGGTAGTCGTAGGCGTCACCGCCGCCGTAGGACGGGGCGGGCGGTTGCTGCTGCTGGAACCGGAGCGCCGGGTTCCCGCCGGGGCCCTGACCGGGTCCACCGGGTCCGGGTCCACCGGGTCCGGGTCCACCGGGTCCGGGTCCGGGCCCACCCTGACCCTGACCCGGGCCGGGTGTCGACGGCCTGGGTGCGGCCGGGGTGTACGTCGTGGCGGTGTTGGTCAGGAAGTTCCACCGGCACTCCTCGCAGAAGGGCGCGCCGCCCTCGCGGGGCGTGCGGCACTGCGGGCAGAGTTCCGTCTGGGCGGCGAGGTGCGGGCGTCCGCCGGGACCCCCGGGGCCGGGACCGCCCGCGCCCGGAGGCGGGGGAGGCGAACCGGGCGGCGGGTATCCGTAACCGGCGCCCGGAGGCGGCGGCGGTGGCGGCGGGGGTACGGCACCGGCCATACGGTGACCGCAGACCTCGCACCAGTCGTCGGAACCCGACTGGTGTCCGTTCGGGCAGGTCGGCATGTCGGCGCTTCCCCCTCTCCTTTCCGACCTCGCGGCCGGTTCCTGTGGCCGCGACGGGCCGGTGTGGCCGGTTCTGTCCGGATTCCCGCTGGGGAAGCCAGGCTGACGCGCGGCGGTGCTTCGGGTTGTTTCTACCTACTTCTTTACACGAACAGTCTTTGTCGACCGCGTTTCGAGAGTCATCTCGTCGGCCTCCGTGACCTTCGCCTTCAGTCGCACAGTACCTGTCGCCGCGTCGACCACGTCCACCACCTTCGCAAGCAGTTTCGCAGTATCCGCGTTCCCCGACGCGCTGGCGAGCTGCACGGCCCGCCCGAGCTTGGCCGTCGCTCCGTCGAAATCACCTGATTTGCGAGCGTCCAGCCCCTGCTGGATGACCTGGGCCAGTTCGGCCTGACCCGTGTAGTGCGCGACCTGGGGGTTGATCGACGTGGAGGCGGCCATGTCGTCGGTCCACACGGCCTTCACCAGACCCTGTGCGCCGAGGTTCTGCGCGGTTCCGCCGTCGGGCTGGGGGATGACCAGGGAGACGCGGGCGGCGAGCATCTCCTGGCCGAGGCTGGCGGCCGGGACCTCGACGCACACGTGGTAGTCGCGGGACTCGTCCCCCCACGAACCGGTCGGGTAGTCGCCGGCCCGCGGCCCGGCCTCCGTGCGACGCTCGGTCAACTCCACGACCGTGGGCGCCACTTGCTTCACGAACTTGATCCGGGTGCCGACCGGGGTCCACAGCCGCAGCGCGACGTCCGCGACCTCCTTGCCCATGGCCGCCTCCATCATCTGCGTGAAGTCGGCGGACAGCGCGGCCGGGTCGGCGACGATGTCGGCGGTGCCGAGGAGCGCGGAGGCGATCTGGGTGACCTCCTTGACCTCCCAGTCGGTTCCCACTCCACGCGCGTCACACGTGAACCGTCCGGCACAGGCGTCCAGCGCGGCCTTCAAGTCCTCCGGCGACTCGTGCTCGTTGCGGCCGTCGGTCAGCAGGATGCCGTGGCGGATGGCGACGTCCTCCGAGGCGAGCAGCCGGTCCGCGAGCCTCAGCCAGGTGCCGATGGCGGTGCCGCCGCCCGCGCTGAGCCGGCGCAGCGCCTGCTTGGCCTGGGCCCGGGTGGCGGAGTCGGCGACCGCGAGCCGCCCGCCGCCGGGGTACACCTCGCGGGCCACGTGGGTGCCGTCGATCACCGCGAAGTGGACGCCGTCGCGCAGGGTGTCGATCGCGGCGGCCGTGGCGTCCCGGGCGTTGCGCATCTTGGTCGGCGGGTAGTCCATCGACCCCGAGCAGTCGACCATGAGTGCCACGGCGGCGGACGGGCCCTGGCCGGGCGAGTACAGGTGCGGCGCGGCGACCGCGGTGCCGATGGTTCCGCCGCCGGTCGCGCTGACCGTGACGATGGCGTTGACCTCGCGTCCGCCCTCGGGCAGGTACTCGTTCTGGTACACCTCGACCGAGAACTGCGGCACGTTCGACTTCGAGAATTTGGCCATGCCTACTCTGATCCCCCTAGCAGCACCACTGTTGGCCCCACGGCCCGTGGGGAGATGACTGTGCGTGCCCGCACGGACCGGTCCCCTCCGGTCCGCCGGCGCTTCTCGTTCGTCGGCCCGTCCGGCCGCCGAGGCGCCCGCGGGCATCCCGCCCGGCGAGCGCGCTCAGGCCGATCCTGCCCCCTGGGGAGGGGCCGGGAACGGCAGAACGGCCACTGTTACGTTGTCGTGGCCCCCGCCGTCGAGGGCCCGGCCCACCAGCACCTGCGCACAGTGCAGCGGCCGCTCGGCCGCGTCCGCGGGCACGGCCTCGGCCATCTCCTCGGCGGCCTCCGCGTAGTTCCACAGTCCGTCGGTGCACACCACAACTACACCCGGCCGGTCCGGCTTGAAGGAAGCGGTGTGCGGCTCCAGTTCGTACGCGTCGGCGCCGAGCCAGCCGGTGATCGCGTGCGCGCGCTCGTCGGCGTACGCCTCGGCCTCGTTCATCAGGCCCGCGGACACCATCTGCGCCGCCCACGAGTCGTCCTCGGTGAGCCGGGCCGGGGGCGCGCTGCGGTCCACCGGGACCCAGTAGGCGCGGCTGTCGCCGACCCAGCCGACGACCAGCAGGTTCGGGGTGACGACGGAGCCCACGATGGTGCACGCCGGCGCGTTCTGGTGCGGGGCGTGTTCCTGGGCCGTCTCCGGTTCCTCCGCCAGGGCGTTGACGGCACGGGCGGCGGCGACGATCGCCTCGTGCATCGCCTGCTGCGGATGGGTGCCGCGCGGCAGCGACTCCAGCACCGTCTCGTTGGCGGTGCGCGCCGCGGCGAGCGAGGCGTCGTCGGGGCGGGTCGCGGAGGACACGCCGTCGCAGACGATCGCGACGACCGCGGGGGAGCCGTCGGGCAGCGCGGTCGAGGAGATCGCGAACGAGTCCTCGTTGCGGTGGTGGCGCAACCCCCGGTCGCTGACCGCGGCGACCGCGCCCAACTGCAGTTCCATGTGGTCGCGTTCACGCGGCTGGGCGTGCCCGCAGTTCTCGCAGTAGCCGTCCCGGTCGACGTGGCCCGCGCGGCAGGCCACGCACAGCTTCGTCCCGGCCGGCGGGGTGGCGAGGTCGGCGGTGCGCGGATCCGGCGGCTGGGGCGCGGCCAGCGGGTACTCGTCGGGCTCCCGGGGCCGGTCGAACCGTACGCCCCGCCCGGGGCCGGGCAGTTCGCCGCCGCCGGAGTCGGTGCCCGCGATGTCGGTGGGACGGACCACCGGCGGCGGGGTGTCGGAGCTGGGCGGGGAGGCGAGGGGCCAGTCCAAGGGCGTGGCCTCCTCGGGCGCGTCACCCGTCACCCCGTTCAGGGTGACGGTCGGCTGGTCCGCCGGCGGTGCGGCCACCGCCGAGAGGTCATGGCCGCACGCACCGCAGAAGCGGTCGTCCGAGGCGACGGGCCAGTCGCAGATCGGGCACTTCGTCAGCGCGGTCGGCTGGGGCATCTGCGACATCAACTACACCCACGTCCGGGGGCGGTAACGGTTGGCACGTTCCACCAGGTCGATCCTCTCCTCGCCGCCTGGGGCGAGCCGGGCCAAAGTGCGGTACGACCGCTCCAGTCCGAAGCGGAGGCCGCGCTCGTCCAGCGCGCTGCCGAGCAGCACCCGCGCACCGGCAGGGGGCGCGGCACCCTGGCTACCGGAGAGTACCCAGTCCAGGGCACAGCCGAGGACCTCCGTGGACAACTGCTCGCGGCGCACCGGGTCCAGACCGTACCCGCCGAGCGCCTCGATCTGCCCGGCGGCCGCGGTCAGGTCGTCCAGGAACGGTACGTCCGGCGCGGCCCCGGCCGGGGCGGGCGCCGGTCCGGTGCCGAGGATCGCCTCGGGGCGGTGTCTGAGCCGCGCCCGTACGGCGGCGACCCGGGCGGCGGTGTAGTGGATGGACGCCTCCGGTACGGACTCCAGGGTGTGGACGGCGTTCTGCCGGTCCCCGGCGGTCAGCCGGACCCGGGCGAGCCCGAACGCGCTGCTGACGAAGCTGGGGTCGGTCGTCCACACCAGACGGTAGTACTCGGCGGCGTTGTCCAGCTGCCCGAGCACCTCGGCGCACAGGCCGAGCGCCAGCTTGGGGGCGGGCTCGCCCGGGAAGGCGTCGTAGATCGCGTCGAACGACAGTGCGGCGTTCTCGTGGTCAACGGTGGCCAGCGCGGCCACGCCCCGGTACCAGACCACCCGCCAGTCGTCGGGATGGTCGCGCTCCAGGGCGTCCAGGGTGGCCAGCGCGACGGTGAACTCGCCCATCTCCAGCCGGGCCCGCAGCTCCCGCAGCCGCAGCTCCAGCGAGCCGCTGGGGGCCGCGTGCAGGGCCGTGATCAGCTCGGCCGGCGCGGAGGTCATGAGCCCCGCCAGGAACCCGGCGTTGGGGTCGCCCGCGTCGACCCGCGGGACCGGCAGCGCGAGGGCCGCGGCGGCGGTGTCGAGCACCCTGGTGAGCCGGACGGGGGCGGCGGTACCGGAGGTACCGGCGGTCAGCAGGGGAGCGGCCGGTACCGAGGGCGAACCGCCGTTCCTCGTGCCGGTCTTGGCGGGGTCACGGCGCCTGCCCAGCCGGGACACGTCCCCGTCCAGCCTCGCGAACAGCTCCGTGTCCGTGACGCGCACCTCGGGCCCGAAGATCGTCGACAGGGCGGGGCGCGCCCGGCCCGTCTGGAGGGAGACGACCTCCCGCAGCACACCCGTCAGCTGCTCCGACATCTCCTGGGCGGAGGCGAACCGGCGGGCCGGGTCGGGATCGGTGGCCCGTACCAGCAGCCGGTAGAAGGACTCGTACTGGCGGAAGACCTCGATGGTGTCCGGGTCGGGCAGGGAGTCCACGAACACGTTCGTGTAGCCCTGGAAGTCGAAGGTGAGGACCGCGAGCGTGCGCGCGACCGTGTACAGGTCGGAGGCCACCGACGGCCCCACGTCGGCGACTTCGGGCGCCTGGTAGCCGACCGTGCCGTAGATGGCCGACTCCTCGTCGTCCATCCTGCGCACCGCGCCCATGTCGATCAGCTTGAGCTGGTCCTCGGTCTGGATCGCGTTGTCGACCTTGAAGTCGCAGTACAGCAGGTTGCGGCTGTGCAGGTGGCCGAGCGCCTCCAGCGCCTCGATGCCGTACGCGCACGCCTGCTCGACCGGCAGCGGGTCCCGGCGCCCGTCCGCCGTGCGGCGGCCGTTGGCGATCTCCTTGAGGGACTTGCCGCCGACGTACTCCATCACGATGTACCCGTCCAGCGAACCGGTGCGCTGGTCGAGGTGTTCGACGAAGTTGTAGATGCGGACGATGTTGGAGTGCTCGATCTCGGCGAGGAAGCGGCGCTCGGAGATCGCGGCGGCCATCGCGTCCTGGTCGCCGGTGTCCAGCAGGCCCTTGAGCACGACCCAACGGTCCGACACCGCACGGTCGATGGCCAGATAGATCCAGCCCAGACCGCCGTGCGCGAGACAGCCCACGACCTCGTACTGGCCGCGCACGATGTCGCCCGAGTGCAGCTTCGGCACGAACGAGTACGGGTGGCCGCACTTGGTGCAGAAGCCCTCGGTGCGCCCCGCCCGCTCACCGCGCGCCCGGCCGACCGGCGCCCCGCAGTCCGAGCGCGAGCAGAACCGCTTGCGCTCGGGCACCTCGGCGGCCTCCAGGACCATCGAGCGCGGATCCGGGCGCGGTACGTCCGGTACCTGGACCAGACCGACGCCGAGCCGGGCCCGCCCCGAGGAGCCGGAGGTCTTGCCGGAGCTGCGCACCGACACCGAGCGGCCCGTGGTCCTGCCCGACAGGGCGCGCGAGAGCCGTCCGGACACCGAGCGCCGGGACTGCGAGGAGCGCGCGGAGGTGCGCGCGGAGCGCGAACTGGCGGATCCGGAGCCGCGTGACCCCCGGCCGCCCCCGGTGATGCCGGTGGGCGGGGAGTTGACCATGCCGTTCGTGGAGACGACCGGGGCCAGCCCGCAGGTGTCGCAGTACAGCTCGCCGCCGCCCATGTCCTCGTACGATCCCGGGCAACCGGGCCGCTGACACGACTGCTGCGGAGACTCTTCGCCCGCCGGGGCCTCGCCCGCGGGGTCTTCGGCCGCCAGGCCCTCCTCCGTCTGACTCACGATTCCTCCTCCCTCCGGTCCTGGGGCTCCCGCTGGGCCGGCACCGACTGGCCCAGCACCTCGGCGGCCGCGTGCTGGTAGCGCAGCACCGCCATCTCCGCCACCCGCAGGTCGCAGGGGGCGCTCCACAGCATGCGCCGCGCCGCGTCGTACCGCTCGATCAGCAGCGCGTCCTCCGCGAAACCGTGCCGGGCGACCTTCGCCCGGTACGCGTCGAGCCGGCCGCGCAGCTCCGCGCGGACCGCCAGCGGCGCGGTGACCGCCGTCAACGACTCCCGGGCCCGCAGCAGTTCGTCGTCCGCCTTCTGCTCCAGGGACTCCAGGAGCGGCGACAGCCGGTGCCACTGCGCGTGTCTGCGGTACTCGGCCGCCATCGCCAACTGCTCCTGCAGCACCGTCGGCGGACCGCTGACCACGGGGACCTCGGTCGCGGCGATCTTCGCCAGCACCTCCCCGCGCGCGCTGCGCGCCTCGGCGAGCGTACGGTCCGCGCGGCTCAGCACGTCCCGCAGCTTCACCAGCCGCGACTCCGCGTCCTGCCGGACGGTCAGCACGGCGTCGATCTCCCGCCGGACCTCGTCCAGCGCCCGCGCCTCACGGTCGTACGTCGTGGTGTCCGGGCGGCCGCCGCCGGGCGCCGAACTGCCCGGCGACGGCACCCAGAAGGCCAGCGGGTCGGAGACGACCTGCTCGCGGAGCCGGGTCAGGGTGCGGGTGATCCGCTCCAGGTCGTCGCCGGCCGGGTGCTCACCGGGGCGTACGCCGACGGAGTGCGCGAGCTGACGGGTGCGCTGGAGCTCGGCGGCCAGTAAATCGATCCGGGCGGGCAGCGCCGACCACACCGCGTCGGCGGCCACGACCATGTCCAGCGAGGACGCGTACAGATCGTTCATCCGGTCCACGAGCGTGACCAGCGAGAACTGCTCGCTGAGCCGGCTCGTGCCCTGCAGCGTCGGCGCGTTCGCCATCGCGGTGGCGCTGCCCGCCACCGTCACGGCCTCGCCGCGCAGCAGTTCGGTCAGCTCCACCAGGTCCTCACGGCTCGACCAGCGGCGCCGCGAGCGGATCTCCCGGGCGGAGCGCAGCGCGTCCGAGTACGCGTCGAAGTACGCCCACAGCAGCGTGATCGAGGCGTCGGCGGCCGTCCAGCGCTCCTGGGTGACACCGGTCAGCGCGGCGCCTTCGAGCAGCCTGCGGCCCGCGTGGTCCTGGAGGGCGAGCAGCGAGGTCTCGATGGCCTCGTGCTCCGCGCCGAGCCGCGCGAGCGCACGGTCCACCTCGTCCCGGTCCATCACCGGCCCGGTGGATCCCGCGACGCCCATCGATCACCTCTCGCTGCTGTCGGTGTCCGTCAGTTGGATGCGGTCCGCTGAATACCTCTGCACACGGTCCTCGTACTTCGGCCTCGCGCGTCAGTCCTTGTACCGCTGGGGGGAGGGCGGCCGGGACCGCTCCGCGCCCCCGACCATCGTGGCGGACAGCCAGGTGGTGTACGAGTCCTGCCAGCCGTCCTTGAGATAGTCCACCAGCACCTGGTTGACCCGGCGTACCAGATCCTTCGCGTCCAGGTTCATCGCCACGCCGTAGTACTCGGTGGTGAACGGCTCACCCTTGAGATCGACCGTCGGGTCCTGTGCCGCCTGGCTCGCGGCGAGCGCGCCGTCGGTGACCACGGCGTCGACCTGACCGAGCTGGAGCCGTACCAGGCAGTCGAGTTGGTTGGGAACCTGCAGGGATATGTCGGTGGAAGCGGGCACCTCGCCCGATTTCTTGCCGGCGGTGAGGGCGGTCAGAGCGGTGGACGTGGCCGCCGTGCAGATCTTCTTGTCCGCCAGGCTCTTGCCGTAGCCCTTGATCGTCGAGGACTTGGGAGCCAGGACCTGCTGTCCGGTCCTGAAGTACGGCTGTGAGAAGGCGACTTCGTCCATGCGCTCGCAGCTGATCGTCATCGTGCGGACCACCATGTCGACCTCCCCGTCCCGGAGCGCGGGGATGCGGCGGCTGGTGGGGATCGCCTTGAAGTGCACCTTGTCCGGGTCGCCGAGTATCTCCTTGGCGATGCGGCGCACGATGTCGATGTCGAAGCCCTCCAGCTGGGCCCCGTCGTCCTTGGCGTTCGGGTCGCGGTACCCCCAGCGGTAGCTGTTCTGGTCGACGCCGACCGTGATGAAGCCGTTGTCCTTGATCCGCTGAATCGTCGTTCCGGACTCGTCCGAGGAGGGCCTGAGGCTGCGGTCCTGCGGGTCTTTCTTCTTCACGCAGTCCTGGTCCACCCGCGCCTGCGTCCCCAGGGCGACCCCCTGGCCCCCGGCGGTCGTGACGCCGTCGCCGCGTGTGCCGCTCACCGGCAGCACCAGGGCGAAAACCACGGCCAGGGCACAGAGGACCGTCATCGAGCCCACACCGCCCCAGCCCCTGAGACCGGCCCGCAGGCGTCGTACCGCGTTCATCGCGACCCCGTCCACCGCGCCTCCTCCCGCCGCTGTCACCGGTACTCCGAAAGCCTGCGCCCGATGCCGAGCACCGCGCCCGCAGCGCCGAGCACGGCCAGCACCGCCGCGCCCACGGGGAGCCCGAGCATCGCCGCGCGGCCGTCCTCGGCGGCCCGCTGGAACTCCTTCGCCTCGTAGGCGCTCGCGACGCCCAGGTTCTCGTCGACCTGGTCGAAGCACTCGCCCGTCGGCTTGTCGCCGTTCTTGCAGCTGTCGGTGGCCTTGCCGCCGATCACCTGGGCGAGAGCGCACTGGTAGTCGCCCAGGTCGTCGGCCTTACGGGCGTCCTTGTGCCGATCCTGCCACGCTTCCATGGCGGCGCCCGCGGCCTTCAGCGGCTTCTCGCCGCCTGCGTCGTCGGCGACCCGCTCGGCGGCGGCCAGCCGCTTCTCGAGTGTCGCCATGCTGCTCTTGAACGCTTGGTCGAACTTGTCGACGCTGTCGCCCTTGGCGTTCTTGACGGTCTCGGCGCCCCGGCTGATCAGGGTCAGGTTCTCGTTGCCACGCGCGGTGAGGGAGGCGATCCGGGCGTCGTTCAGCACGGTCAGGGACCGCACCCCGTTGTCGTAGGAGTCGTTGAGCCCCGACCGGGCGAGGGTGTGGCCGCCGGCCAGCCACAGCAGGACGACGGTCGACGCGGCCGTGGCCGCGACGAGCCCCTGGTTCAGCACCCGGTTGGTCCGCCGGTAGTTGCGGCGCTGGGCCCAGACGAGGCCGCCGAGGGCGAGGACGCCGAGACCGATCGCGGCCCACGGATACGCGGTGGCGTCCGCGTAGTCGTCACGGAGCCGCTCGTTCTCGTTGTCGTAGATGCTGCGCGCCTCGGCGAGCATGCCCTGCATCTTGTCGTTGGCGTAGCGCAGATAGGCGCCGCCCAGCGGGTAGCCCAGACGGTTGTTGGCGCGGGCCCGCTCGACCAGGCCCTTGTACTCGGGGAGCAGGGTATTCAGTTTGGCGATGCGTTCCTCGGAGTCGGAGCCGGACTCCGAGGCGGTCGCGGCGAGGGCCAGCTGCTTGGCGGCCTCCCGCATCTCCCGCTCGTAGTCCTTGCGCGACTGGTCCGTCTCCTGCCCGCCCGCGAGGAACCCGCTGGAGGCCGCCGTGTTGGCGGCGGCGAGGGAACTGTAGATCTCGGCCGCTGCCGAGCTGAGGGGCTGGCTGCCGTGGAGCACGTCGTCGGCGGCGGCCGAGCGGTCGTTCATCTGCCAGGCGGTGACCGAGCCGAACGCGACGACGAGGAAGGCGAGGAGCGCGCCGATGATGCGCAGCCGGCCCGGCTCGGTGGTCGCGGCGGCGCGCAGGTGGTCGACACCCTCCGCGAACGCCGTCCGGCGGGGCGGGCCGCCGTCGGGGTCCGGGGTCGGTAGGGGGGGCCTCGGCGTGTGCGAGACCTGGGACGGCACGACCGGGACCGGCCCCGCGGGCGGTGCCGACGGTGGCGTGCTGCCCTCCGGCGTGAATGTCACCCGACCTCCCCCTGGTCATCCGTCCGGCACCACCGCCCGCTCGCGCGGACGCGGGTGCACGGCCGCAAGTATCGCCGCCGGGGGGTGACCACGCACAGACCTTGACTCGATCTTGTTCCCCGATCGTGTCCGTACGTGCCGTGCCTGCCGGATTCCGGCGCAGCACAAGGCTTCCCGCACCACCCCCCGCCCATGAATACGCGGCTCGGGCGGGTTCGGTTCCCGGCGGTTCGAACGTGTTCGAGGGGGAGGGGCGGGGGTGGCGGGGGCCGCCGGGTCACCCTCCTTCGTAGTGCGTCCGCACGCGCGCGTGCACGGTGCCCGGCGCGCCCACGCGGTCCAGCCCGAGCAGCGCCGCGCCCAGCACCGGGGCGGCCGTGACCACCCGGGGGACGGCCTTGGGCGCGGCCGCGGCCAGTGCCTCGCGGATCCGGCCGTCGAGCAGGGGGTGCCGGGCGGCGAGGACACCGCCGCCCAGGAGGACGGGCGTCTCCTCGCCGAGGAGGTCCAGACGGGTCAGGGCCACCGTCGCCATGGCCACCACCTCCTCGGCCATGCGGCCCACCAGTGAGCGGGCCACCGGGTCGCCGGCGGTCGCCGTGGCGAACAGGACCGGGGTGAGCTCGTGGCGGCGCACGGCCGGGATGCGCTCCAGGTGCAGGGCCTCGACCAGGGCGTACACGGAGTCCAGACCGAAGTGCGCGGGCAGCGCGGCGGCGAGGGCCGTGGGACCGCCCCGGCCGTCCTCCGCGCGGGCCGCGTGCCACATCGCCTCCTCGGCCAGCCCCCAGCCGCCGCCCCAGTCGCCGGAGATACGGCCGAGCGCGGGGAAGCGGGCGGTGCGCCCGTCGGGGCGCATGCCGACGCAGTTCACGCCGGCGCCGCACACCACCGCCACGCCCCGTGGCTCGGCCGCGCCGGCCCGCAGGATGGCGAAGGTGTCGTTGCGGACCTCGACGGTCGCGCCCCACGCGCGGGCCCGCAGCGCCGCCGCGAGCCCTTCCTCCTCGACGGGGAAGTCTGCGTTGGCCAGGCATGCCGAGACATGGTCGACGGAGCCGGTCCCGGCCGCGGCGAAGGCCCGCCGTACGACCTCCGCGAGGCCGTCGACCGCGACCCCCACGCCCACGGCGGGCGGCTGGAACCCGCCGCCGCGCGCCGAGCCCAGCACCTCCCCGTCCGACGCGATCACGGCGACGTCGGTCTTGCTGTTGCCCGCGTCGACGGCGAGCACGCTCCCGGGGCCGCAAGACCGGGCATGTCCGCCCCGACCGCCGGTCCCGGCGCCGGCGTGTACGCCGTCGGTCATGCCCACGCGAGGTGCTCCCGGTTGTGGGCGATCAGCCGGTCCGTGAGGTCCTCGGCGTACGCGTACTGCCCGATCAGGGGATGCGCGAGCAGCGCGCGGAACACCCGGTCCCGGCCGCCGCGCAGGGCGGCGTCCAGGGCCAGGTCCTCGTAGGCGGTGACGTTCGCCATCAGGCCCGCGTACAGCGGGTCCACCGTCCCCACCGGCAGCGGCGCGGCCCCCTGACGGCCCACGGCGGCCTGCACCTCGATCACCGCGTCGGCGGGGAGGAAGGGCAGTGTGCCGCCGTTGAGGGTGTTCACCACCTGGTACGGACTGCCCCCGTCGCCCAGCAGCGACGCGGCCAGGTCCACGGCCGCCTCCGAGTAGAACGCCCCGCCCCGTCTGCCGAGCAGCGCGGGTTTCTCGTCGAGCGCGGGGTCCGCGTACAGCTCCAGCAATTCCCGCTCCATGGCTGCCACTTCGGCGGCCCGCGAGGGCTTGGTGCCCAGCTCCCGGACGACCTCGTCGTGGGCGTAGTAGTACCGCAGGTAGTAGGACGGGACCACGCCCAGGCGGTCCAGGACCGGGCGGGGCAGCCGCAGGTCGGCGGCGATGGTGTCGCCGTGGCCGGCCAGCAGCTTCGGCAGGACGTCCTCGCCCGCGGGGCCGCCGAGACGGACCCCGGTCTCCCAGGTGAGGTGGTTCAGGCCCACGTGGTCCAGGTGGACCTCGGCCGGGGCCACGCCGAGGTGCGCGGCGAACTTCCGTTGCAGGCCGATCGCCACGTTGCACAGGCCGACCGCCTTGTGCCCGGCCCGCAGCAGGGCGCGGGTCACGATCCCCACCGGGTTGGTGAAGTCGATGATCCAGGCGTCCGGGTTGGCCCGGCGGACCCGTTCGGCGATGTCCAGGACGACCGGGACCGTCCGCAGCGCCTTCGCCAGTCCGCCCGCGCCGGTCGTCTCCTGCCCGACGCAGCCGCACTCCAGCGGCCAGGTCTCGTCCCGCTCACGGGCGGCCTGGCCGCCGACGCGGAGCTGGAGGAGGACGGCGTCGGCGCCCTCGACGCCCCGGTCCAGGTCACCGGTGGTGACGATCCGTCCGGGGTGCCCCTGGCGGGCGAAGATCCGGCGGGACAGCCCGCCGACCAGCTCCAGCCGGTCGGCCGCCGGATCGACGAGCACCAGCTCCTCGATCGGCAGGGTGTCCCGGAGCCGGGCGAACCCGTCGACGAGTTCGGGGGTGTAGGTCGAGCCTCCGCCGACCACGGTGAGCTTCATAGCTGTATCAACCCTTAACTCCGGTCAGGGTGACGCCTTCGACGAACGCCTTCTGCGCGAAGAAGAACACGAGGATCACGGGGGCCATGACCAGCACGGTCGCGGCCATGGTCAGGTTCCAGTCGGTGTGGTGCGCGCCCTTGAAGGACTCCAGGCCGTAACTGAGCGTCCAGGCGGCCGGGTTCTCGGAGGCGTAGATCTGCGGGCCGAAGTAGTCGTTCCAGGCGTAGAAGAACTGGAAGAGCGCGACGGCCGCGATGCCGGGCTTCGCCATCGGCAGGACGACCCGCAGCAGGGTGCGCAGTTCGCCGCAGCCGTCCACCCGGGCCGCGTCCAGGTACTCGTCGGGGATGGTCGTCAGGAACTGGCGCAGCAGGAAGATGGAGAACGCGTCCCCGAACGCCATCGGAATGATCAGCGGCCACAGCGAGCCGGACAGGTCCATCTGCTTGGCCCAGAACAGGTACATCGGGATCACGACGACCTGCGGCGGCAGCATCATCATCGAGATGACCAGCATCAGCGCCAGATTCCGGCCCCGGAAGCGGAACTTGGCGAGCGCGTAGGCCACGGGGACGGACGACACGACGGTGAGGACCGTGCCGAGGCCGGCGTAGAGGAGCGTGTTCCTCCACCAGGTCAGAAAGCCGGGAGTGTCCAGGACCTGGCGGTAGTTGCCCCATTCCCAGGTGTCCGGGACGAGGTCGCGGGTGAGCGTCTGCTGGTCGCCCATCAGCGAGGTCAGCACGACGAAGACGAAGGGCAGGGTGAAGAAGAGGGCGGCGGCCACGCCCAGCGCGTGCACGGCGATCCACTCCAGCAGCGCCCGGCGGCGGGCGGTCCGCTCGCTCGCCGCGGCGACGGGCCGCACGGAGGTGTCGCGTGCTTCGAGTACCTGGGTCATCGGTCACCCGCTCCGATCAGTCCGCCCCGGCGCCGCATCAGCAGGGCCGTGAACACCATCGACAGGGCGAACAGCACGAGGGCGACCACACAGGCGGAGCCGTAGTCGAAGCGCTGGAAGCCGAGGTTGTAGACGAGCTGCGGCAGCGTCAGCGTCGACTTGTCCGGGTAGCCGGGCTCGAACTGCTGCCCGGAGCCGCCGATGACGCCGGAGGCGACCTTTCCGGCCACCAGGGGCTGCGTGTAGTACTGCATGGTCTGGATCACGCCCGTGACCACGGCGAACATCACGATCGGCGAGATGGTCGGCAGGGTCACGAAGCGGAACCGCTGCCAGGGCGACGCCCCGTCCAGCTCGGCGGCCTCGTACTGCTCCTTCGGCACGTCGAGCAGCGCGGCCATGAAGATGACCATCAGGTCGCCCACGCCCCACAGCGCGAGCGCGGTGAGTGCCGGTTTGGACCAGGCGGGGTCGGTGAACCAGCCGGGTGCCGGCAGCCCCAGCCCTTCGAGGACGGAGTTGACCGGCCCGGTCCCGGGGTTGAGGAGGAAGACGAAGGCGAGTGTCGCGGCGACCGGCGGCGCGAGGTACGGCAGGTAGAAGAGGGTCCGGAAGACGCCCGTACCGGTCTTGATCTTGGTGATCAGCAGACCGACACCGAGCCCGAACAGCACCCGGCAGGTCACCATCACCAGGACCAGCCAGAGCGTGTTGCGCAGGGCCGGCCAGAACAGCGGGTAGTCCTCGAAGACGTAGGACCAGTTGCCGAGGCCCCGGAAGACCGGTGTACCGAAGCCGTCGTACTTCATCAGCGAGAAGTACACGGTCGACACCAGCGGATAGGCGAAGAAGACGCCGAACCCGATCAGCCAGGGCGACAGGAAGGCCACCGTACGGAGCGCCGACCGGCGGCGCTTCGCGCGGAGCGTGTGCGTGGGCGTGTGCGTGGACGTGAGAGCCGCACGCGGGGAGGGCGTGGACATCGGCGGGATCCCGTTCCCTGACCGCTACTTCGCCTGCGCGATGTCGGTGTCGATCTGCGCGGCCGTCTTCTCCAGCCCCTGGTGCAGGTCCTTCACCTTGCCGGACTCGTACTGGTAGCCGAAGTCCTGGAGCGTCGTCTGGTACGTGGAACCGTTGATGGAGGCGGGCGGGGTGTTCGAGTGCGGGTTCTGCGCGATGTCCAGGAACGTCTTGAAGCCCTCGTCCACCTTCAGGTCGGGCGACTTCAGGGCGGCGAACGTGGACGGCACGTTGTGGATGGCGTTGGCGAAGGAGACGACGGCCCCGGTGTCGGTGGTCAGGTACTTCACCAGTTCCCAGGCAGCGTTCTGCTTGCGGCTCTGCGGGGCGATGCCGATCACCGTGCCGGAGAGGAAGCCCTTGCCGTACTCGTCCACCTCGTCGTCGGCCACCGGCATCGGCGCGGTGCCGATCTCGAAGTCGGTCCCCGCCTCCTTCGCCATCCCGAGCCGCCACTCGCCGTCCAGCTGCATGGCCACCTGGCCGGTCTGGAAGGGGTGCTTGGCGCCCCACTCGTCACCGAAGGTGTTCCGGTACTTTTCCAGCTTCGCGAAGCCGCCGAGCGAGTCCATCAGCTTCTTCTGGTAGGTGAACATCTCCGCGAACGCCGGGTCGTCGGCGATGTTCGACTTGCCCTCGGAGGTGAAGTAGGAGTGGTCCCACTGCGCCATGTAGTGGTCCACGACCGTCTCGTAGCCGTGGTAGTTCGGCATGAACCCGAGCTGCGCGTAGCCGTCGCCCTTGCTCTTCGTCAGCTTCTTCGCGTCCACGGCGAACTGGGACCACGTCTTCGGCGGCGAGGTGATGCCCGCCGCCGCGAACGCGTCCTTGTTGTAGTACAGCCCGTACGCGTCGCCCAGCAGCGGCAGCGCGCACCGGGTGCCCTCGAACTGCGTGTAGTCCAGCATCGGCTTCGGGATGATCTTGTCGAGGTCGAGCTTCGACTTCTTCACGAAGGGCCCCAGATCGGCGAAGGCCCCGGAGGAGCAGAACTTGCCGATGTTGGACGTGGTGAACGAGGACACCACGTCCGGCCCGCTCGAACCGCCCGCCCGCAGCGCCTGGTTGAGCTTGTCGTCGTTGATGTTCCCGACGACCTTCACCGTGATGTTGGGATGCTTCTTCTCGAACCGGTCCACGTTCGCCCGGATCGCCTTCACCTCGCCGGGCGCGCTCCAGCCGTGCCAGAAGGTGATGGTCGTCTTCGCGTTCGGGTCGTCGGACGCACCGCTCTCGGCCTGACCGGTACACGCGCTGGCGAGCAGGGACAGCGAGGCTGTGGCGGCGAGAGCGACAGCCGCTTTTTTGGATATTCCGGACATGGTGGAGCCTCCTGAGGGAGGAATGGGGTGATCTGCGAGGAAGGGGGCGCGCCCGGGAACCCGAGGGGCGCGGGGCTGTATCGATGGGTGCGGCTTCGCCGCGTGGGCGCGACCGGCCACGACGGGCCGGCAGTTTTCGAACGACCCGAGAAGCGGCCGAACTCAGCGGAGCGTCAACGTGTCGAAGACTTCGTCCCTGGTCGCCGCGAGCGCACTCTCCAGCGCCCCCCGCAGCACGGGGTGTTCGCGTACGTCACCGAGCGCGAGCCGTGGCCGGGACGCGGCCAGTTCCGCCAGCTCGGCCTCGACGAGCGCCCGCAGCGGCTCGCCGCCTGCGGTCAGTGCCGTACCGCTGAGGACGACCAGTTCGGGATCGAGTACGGCCACGAGCGCGGCGACACCCGTGGCCAGCCCGGTGGCGTAGGTGGCCAGAAGGTGTCGGTGGGGCCCGGAGTCGGGATCGGCGGCGGCGCGGCTCACCAGCTCCGCCGCGACCTCGGCGTACGGCCCCTCCGGGATGGGGGAGATGCCCAGCTCACGGGCGAGCCGGGGGATGACCTGCGAACCGGCGAGCTCCTGGAAGCCCCCGCTGTTCGCCTTGGTGACCTGGCGCACCAGCGGTACACCGGGGACCGGCAGGAAGCCGACCTCGCCGGCGCCCCCGGTGAACCCCCGGTGCAGCCGTCCGCCCAGCACCACGGCCGCGCCGAGACCGCCCTCGTTCCACAGCAGGACGAAGTCCTCGTGGCCCCTGGCCGCGCCCAGCCGTTGTTCGGCGAGGGCGGCGAGGTTCACGTCGTTCTCGTACTCCACCGGCATCGGCAGTGCGGCGGCGAGTTCGTCGAGGAGGGCGGGGGAGTGCCAGCCGGGCAGGTGCGAGGCGTACCGCAGCCGCCCGGTGTTCGGGTCGAAGGCGCCGGGTGTGCCGATGACCAGCCGGCGCACGTCCGCCCGGACGAGCCCGGCGGCCTTGACCGCCCCGTCGAGGGCGGTCGTCACCTGGCGTACGACAGGTTCGGCGGGACGCCGTCCGGGGGTGGGGACGGCGAACTCGCCGACCGTGCGGCCGGTGATGTCGGCGACGGCGGCCAGGACGCGCTCGGGGGTGACGTCCAGGCCGGCGGCGTAGGCGGCGGTCGGGTCGACCGCGTAGAGCTGGGCGTTGGGGCCGGGCCGGGCCGCGCCGGGGCCGCTGTCCCCGGTCCCTTCCGTGCCGGTGCCCCTGGCGATCACGAGTCCGGCGGCTTCGAGGCGGGCCAGCAGCTGGGAGGCGGTCGGCTTGGACAGTCCCGTCAGCTTGCCGAGGCGGGTCCGGGAGAGCGGGCCGTGCTCCAGCAGCAGATCGAGTGCGGCACGGTCGTTCATGGCGCGCAGTACGCGGGGTGTTCCTGCCATGGTCCGCCACCTGTCAACTGTTAGGAAACTTTCCTGTCGGATGCCAGGACGATAGGACTAGACCAGGGGGACGTCAATATCCGGCCAGTAAAAAACCGCCCCCGGGCGACGAGGTCGTCACCCGGGGGCGGTGTCGGAGCCGCGCGGGCCCCGCGCGCATTTGCGCGGGGCCCGCGCGATCTCACGTCACCTCACGTCACCTCACGTCGACGAAGTCCCCCGCGGACTTCACGGCCGCCGTGGTGGACGTGCCCGCGAAGACGTAACGGAACGTGCCGTCCTTCGCCGCCTTCACCGTGGTGGACAGGGCGCCGGCCGTGCCGGAGGTCACCGTCTTCACGTCGGTGTAGGCGCTCGCGCCCTTGGCCTTGAACTGGAGGGTCACCTTCTGGCCCTGGTAGCCCGCGTAGCGGCCGGCGTTCCAGTCGGCGCGGGTGAGGGAGCCCTTGACGGTCAGGGTCCTGCCCTTGGCGACCGGCTCCGGGGTGGCGTTGGCGGTGGCCTTGGCGAGCCGCTGGATCTTGGCGGTGCCGAGGTTGCCCCAGACGTCGGTCCCCATGTGGAAGCCGATGTGGTCGTCGGAGTCGTCCTCGTCGGTCGCCATCTCGGTGTAGACGGCGGCCGCCTTCCAGGTGGTGGCGTCCGCGCCCTGGAAGAGGGACTCCCGGGGATCGATGGTGAGCGTCGTCGTGCAGGCGGCGGTCACCGTGGTGTCGGTCGTCGCCGTCGTCGTGCAGGCGGGCTTCTTGGCGGAGCCCTCGATGGCGTTGCCGGGGTCGGCGAGCCTGCCCCGGTAGAGGGCGATGCCCAGCATGGTGTTCTTGTGGTCGATGACGAGATCCGTCGGCCGCGTGAAGCTGTACGAGACCGGCACGGTCACCCTGGCCTTGGTGCCGACGACGATCGGCTTGCCGTTGTTGACCGTGACGCCCCCGAAGGTCAGAGCCGGCGAGTCGGCCAGCGCGGCGGGCGCGGCCAGGCCGGTGAGAGCCAGGGCGCCGGATACGGCGACGCCTATGGCGAGCTTGCGCATGAGTCCCCACATTCGAGGCGGGCCCCTGGGCGTTGCGCTCCAGAACAAGGGCCGCCTGTGGAGGCGACACTAGGCGATCACTTGTGCGAGGGGGAAGTGGGGTACCTGTGAAGGTGGTGAGAAAAGCCCAGGTCAAATGGATGTGGGCGTTCCGGGTGCCCCGCGTCAAGGGGCACCCGGCCATGCAAAAACCCGGACCGTCAGGCGGAGATGCCGTCGATCCGGGCCATCGCGTCGTCCGCGCCGAACGGCTGCAGGTAGGGCAGCCAGCGCGGGTCCCTATGCCCGGTGCCGATGATGCGCCAGGCCAGCCCGGACGGCGGAGCGGGGGCGTGGCGGAGCCGCCAGCCGATCTCGACGAGATGGCGGTCGGCCTTGACGTGGTTGCAGCGGCGGCACGACGCGACGACGTTGTCCCAGACGTGCTTGCCCCCGCGACTGCGCGGGATGACGTGGTCGACGCTGGTTGCGACGCCACCGCAGTACATGCACCGGCCCCCGTCACGGGCGAACAGTGCCCGACGGGTCAGAGGAACGGGCCCCCGATAGGGAACCCGGACGAACCGCTTGAGCCGGACCACGCTGGGTGCGGGGACTGTGACGGTCGCGCTGTGCAGATAGGCGCCGGATTCCTCCAGGGAGACCGCCTTGTTCTCCAGGACGAGGACGAGCGCGCGGCGGAGCGGTACGACACCGAGCGGCTCGTACGACGCGTTGAGGACCAGGACGTGCGGCACGGATGCCTCCTTGTACGCCGGCGGCGCGTGGCTCGCGCCGTGGACGATCCGTAGTCAGTCTCCCCTCATGCCTGGTGGAAGCGCCACCATGTCCCGGTAACGGGCTGGGAGTGTTTTCGACCACACCGTGATTCATCCCCCGCCGCGTGCGCCCTTCACTCCCTGGTGAGCGCCTTGTCTCCCTCGAACATGGCGACGACCTCCACACAATGCCCCGTTAGTGTGGTGGGCCTGCCCGTCCGGTGACCCATCCGTGACCCGACGGATCTTGACCGCCGTACCGGAGGGCAGATAGCGCACCTGGAGGTACCCGCCGTGTCGTCCGTTTCTTCCCTGCCCCTCCTACTGGCCGCCGCCACGCCGTCGCCGTCCCCCTCGGAGACGTCGACGACCCCCGCGGTGCCGTCGCTGGAGGACGCCCAGGAGAGCGCGACCAACGCCGCCAGCTGGGTGGAGGAGAACTGGTCCACATGGCTGGCGATCGGTCTCCGCGTCCTGCTGATCGTGGTGATCGCGGCGGTGCTGAGAGTGTTCGTCCGGCGGGCGATCACCAAGCTCATAGACCGGATGAACCGCTCCGTGCCGGGCGTCGAGGGGGGCACCCTCGGCGGTCTGCTGGTCAACGTGGAGCGCCGCCGCCAGCGCTCCCAGGCCATCGGCTCGGTCCTGCGCTCGGTGGCGTCCTTCCTGATCCTGGGCACCGCCGCGCTGATGGTCCTCGCCACCTTCGAGATCAACCTCGCGCCGCTGCTGGCCTCCGCGGGTGTCGCGGGCGTGGCCATCGGTTTCGGCGCCCGGAACCTGGTCACGGACTTCCTCTCCGGCGTCTTCATGATCCTGGAGGACCAGTACGGCGTCGGTGACACCGTCGACGCGGGCGTTGCCTCCGGCGAGGTCATCGAGGTCGGCCTGCGCGTCACCAAGCTGCGCGGCGACAACGGCGAGATCTGGTACGTCCGCAACGGCGAGGTCAAGCGCATCGGCAACCTCTCCCAGGGCTGGGCCACGGCCGGCGTCGACGTCACCGTCCGTTACGACGAGGACCTCGACAAGGTCCGCCGCACCCTGACGGAGGTCGGCGAGGCGATGAGCAAGGAGGACCCCTGGAACGAACTGCTCTGGGGCCCCATCGAGGTCCTCGGCCTCGACGACCTGCTCCTGGAGTCGATGATCGTCCGCGTCTCCGCCAAGACCATGCCCGGCAAGGCCCTCACCGTCGAGCGCGAACTGCGCTGGCGCATCAAGAAGGCCTTCGACGCCGCCGACATCCCCATCGTCGGCGGCACCCAGGCCCTCGCGGCCGACAACCCGGACGCCGACCCCACGGCCGGCGTGTCGGCCCCGTCCGTGTACTCCAACACGACCTCGCCGCAGTCGGAGCGGGCTACCCCGATCGCGCCTTCGGGGGTGCCGAAGTAGCGCACGCGCCTTCGCGGCGGCCCAGGAGCACCCCCGTGTCCCCCGGGCCGCCGCGTGCCGCGGGCTAGGCGTACCGCAGCTCCGCGGGGCGGACCGTGCGGCGCAGCAGGGGGAGGGACGTGGCCGCGGCGAGGAGGCAGGCGGCGTAGACGGCGACGGGGATCAGCAGTGCCCCGAACGGCACCACCGTCAGGTCGCTCAGAAGCATCGCGTACACGAAGGCGATCGCCGTGCCCCCGGCTCCGCCCACCAGCACCGCGGGCGCCAGCGGCAGAGCGGTCTCCAGCAGCAGCGCACGGCCCAGCACCTCGTGCGGGACTCCGGCGGCGACCTGCGCGGCGAGGCCCTTGCGGCGGGTGGCGAGGGACTCGGCGGTGCCGACGGCGAGCCCGAACAGCGTGACCGCGAAGCCGACGAGGATGGCGGCGGCCGTGAAGTTCAGGCCCGTCAGGTAGAAGGCGTCCTCCTCCGCCAGGTTGTCGTACCGGGCGATCTGTGCGACGAGTGCCTCCCGTACGCCGATGTACCCGGTGCCGACCACGGCCCCCATCAGCACGGCCGCGTGGGTACGGGACGCCGCCCACGGGTCCGCACGCAGCCGCTCGGCGGCGATCAGCACCGCGGGGCTCCCGGTACGCCGTGCTAGCACCCGCCCGAGGAGCCGCGAGACCGTGCCGGACAGCAGCACCGCACCCGCGCCCACCGCCAGCAGCGCGCCGCAGAAGGTCAGCGGGGCGAAGCTGGTCACGTACCCGGGCGAGTCCACGTTGGTGACGGCGACGGCGACGAGCGCCACGACGATCAGCAGAGCCACCGCTCCCACGAACACCCACCCGGGGCCCCGGCCGCTGCCCGACGCGGTCCGACGCACCCACCCCAGCGGCGAGGCCACCACCCGGCGCAGCGCCAGCACGCTCACGACCGCACCCAGCACGGGCACACCCAGTGCCACCAGCGCGACCGCGATCCAGGCCGCCGGACCGGGGCTGTGCCAGCGGCTCAGCAGGAACACCACGAAGGCGGCCGTCGCGACCAGCGAACCCCCGAGACAGGCCGCGCCCGTCTCCAGCGCCGCGATCCGGCGCACCTGGTTCGCCGAGGCACCGGCCAGCCGAAGTCCGGCCAGCCGCCGGTCCCGGTGGACGGCACCGACACGGGTGCACTGGCCGAGGAGGCCGAGCACCGGCACCAGCAGGAGCAGCAGGGTCACGATCACCCCGGAGCGTTCCCCGGGGTTGTCGAGCAGCCCGGCGGCCATGCCGACCCGATAGCGGCCCGTCAGGGAGGCCAGCACGCCCGCCGCCAGGCCCAACGCCGTCGCGAGGCCGGCTCCCAGTGCCGTCAGCGACACCCGCCACCCTTCGCGCCGGTCCGAGCCCCGCGTCAGGAGAAGTGCCAGGCGCAGATCACTCACCAGCGGCTTCACCGGGACACCTCCAGCGTCACGTCCGCCTCCGCCGGCACGACCCCGTCCCGCAACGCGACCTCCCGGTCCGCGTACGCCGCCGTCTGGGCGTCATGGGTGATCAGCAGGACCGCCGTACCGGACTCCCGGGCCGCGTGCGTCAGCGCGGCCATCACCTGCTCGCCCGCCAGGGAGTCCAGCGCCCCGGTCGGCTCGTCCGCGAAGACCACCTTCGGCGCGGTCACCAGGGCCCGCGCGAGCGACACCCGCTGTGTCTGACCGCCGCTCATCTCACCGGGCCGCTGCTCCTGCTGCCCGCGCACCCCGAACCGCTCCAGCCACTCACCGGCCCGTTCCCGCGCCTCCTGGCGGGTCGTGCCGGCCAGCATGAGCGGCAGCGCGACGTTGTCGACGGCCGTCAGCTCGGGTATCAGCTGCCCGAACTGGAAGACGACCCCGAAGTCCGTCCGGCGCAGTTCGCTCAGCTCCTTCTCCTTGAGCCGGTCGAGCCGCTTTCCGGCGTAGGCCACCGAACCCTCGTCCGGGCGGACGATGCCCGCGAGGCAGTGCAGCAGCGTGGACTTGCCGCTGCCGCTGGCCCCGGTGACGGCGAGGATCTCTCCCTCGCGCAGTTCCACGGAGGCACCGCGCAGCGCCTCGGTCCTGCCGTGGCGCTTGACCAGCCCGCGGGCCGCCAGCAGCGGACCGGGGCCGGGGTCGGGGTTCTCGTGGGGGGTGTGCTCGTTCATGCTGTGTCGACCTCCGCGGTCAGGGTGGTCAGCCGGGCCGCGGTGGTGCTCATCCAGCGGAGATCGGCGTCGAGATGGTTGAGGGCGTAGTCCGCCGCGAGCACCGTCGACAGGTCGGCTCCCGGTGCGGTCTTCACGGCGGTCAGTTCCCGCATCCGTGTCATGTGCGCGGTGCGCTGTGCCCGGAGGTGGGCGGCGGGATCGCCGCCGGCGAGGATCGAGACGACGAGCTTGGCGAAGATCTCGTTCGTCACGAACGGCGCGGGCGCGGTGATCTCCCCGGCCCACCGGGCCAGTTCGCTCGCCCCTTCGTCCGTCGAGCGGTACATCGTCCGCTCCGGGCCGCTGTCCGCCTCGGTGCCGTCGACCTCGGCGAGTCCGTCGCGGACCAGCCGCTGCAGGGTCGTGTAGACCTGGCCGTAGGCCAGCGGGCGGGCCTGCGGGAAGCGTTCGTCGTGCCGTCGCTTGAGGTCGTAGCCATGGCTCGGCCCCCCGGCGAGCAGGCCCAACAGGATGTGGCGGGTGCTCATGGTGATCAGTATGCACTGAGTATATGTATCGAGTGAATAGCTGGAGAGGGGTGACCCGCGCCACGATGTTCCTCCGCCCACGTCTGCGGCGGCCCCCGCTGGGTAGGGCTGGAGTACCCCCGGACCCGCACCTCACCGTCGTACGACGACAAGGAGACCCCCGTGGCCGCACCGGCTCACCTTCCGGCCCCCGTCCTTTCCAAACGCGCCCCGGAGCCCTTCGAGCTCCACGAACCCCATGTCTGCGTGTTCAGCGCCGAGGGTCCCTGCGCCGACGTCCCGCTCACCAGTGAGCCCCCGCTCCCGGACGCGGAACCCCTCACCAGCGAGCCGCCTCTCACCGACGCGGCCCCCCTCACCAGTGAACCCACATCCCACGGCGCCGCATCGGGGGTCTAGATGCACGAAGACCCAGGGGGTCCGAGCCCGATGGCCGAGACCCCGCTGGCCCGGCTCGCCGCCCTGTGCGGCGTCGCCACCTCCTACAGCCCTTCCCCGGACCGTACGGTCGCGGCCTCGCACGGCGCGGTCGTGGCCGCTCTCGCCGCGCTGGACGTGGACGCGAGCACCCCGGAGTCCGTGGCCGCCGCCCTCGCGGACCGCGAACGGCGACTCGGCGAGCGGCTGTTGCCGCCGACCGTCGTCCGCTGGGCCGACGGGGAACTCCCCGCCGCGCTGACCGCACTCCCCGAGGGCACCCGGCTGCGCGTCGAGACCGAGGAGGGCGAACTCCGCTCCGACGTCGAGGACCTCCCCCCGGGCGTCCACACCCTGCGCGCCACCGCCCCCGACGGGCGCACCGCCGACGCCCACCTGGTGGTGGCCCCGGCCCGGCTGCCCGCCCCGCCCGGCCGCACGTACGGCCTTCTCGTCCAGCTGTACTCCCTCCTGTCCCGCCGCAGCTGGGGCATGGGCGACCTCGGCGACCTCGCCGAACTCACCTCCTGGGCCGGCCGCGCCCTCGGCGCCGGATTCGTCCAGGTCAACCCGTTGCACGCGGCCGTCCCCGGCCCGCCCACCGACCCCTCCCCGTACCGCCCCTCCTCCCGCCGCTACCCCGACCCGGTCCACCTGCGGGTGGAGGACGTACCCGAGTACCCGTACGTCCTCGCCTCGCCCGAGGAGCGCGACCACGTCGGCGCGCTGCTGGAGCGGGCCTCCCTGCTGCGGGAGTCCGTCCTGGTGAAGGGCGAGCTGATCGACCGGGACGCGGTGTGGGCCCTCAAGCGCACGGCCCTTGAACGCGTGTGCGACGTGCCGCTCGGTCCCGGCCGGCGGGCCGCCTACTGGGACTTCCTCGCCGAGGAGGGCGCGGCACTGGAGGACCACGCCACCTGGTGCGCACTCGCCGAGGTCCACGGCCCCGAGTGGCAGAGCTGGCCGGCCGGTCTGCGCGACCCGCGCTCCGCCGAGACCGCCCGCGCCCGCGGGGAGCTGATGGACCGCGTCGACCTTCACACTCGCCTGGCCTGGCTGACCGACGCCCAGCTCGGTACCGCGCAGCGCTCCGCGCGCGACGCCGGTATGCCGATCGGGCTGGTGCACGACCTGGCCGTCGGCGTGCACCCCGGCGGCGCCGACGCCTGGGCCCAGCAGGAGTACTTCGCGTCCGGCATGTCCGTCGGCGCGCCCCCCGACGCCTTCAACTCCCGCGGCCAGGACTGGGGGCTGCCCCCCTGGCGCCCGGACCGCCTCGCCGAGTCCGGCTACGCGCCCTACCGCCACCTCCTGCGCGCCCTCCTCCGCCACGCGGGCGCCCTGCGCATCGACCACGTCATGGGCCTGTTCCGCCTCTGGTGGGTCCCGCAGGGCCAGGCCCCGACCGAGGGTACGTACGTCCGCTACGACGCCGACGCCATGCTCGCGATCCTGGTCCTGGAGGCGTCGCGGGCCGGCGCCCTGGTGATCGGCGAGGATCTCGGCACGGTCGAGCCGGGGGTGCGCGAGGCGCTCGACGCGCGGGGTGTGCTGGGCACGTCCGTCCTGTGGTTCGAGCGCGACTGGGAGGGCACGGGCCGGCCCCTGCCGCCCGAGCGCTGGCGGGCGAACTGTCTCGCCACCGCCACCACGCACGACCTCCCGCCCACCGCGTCCCGGCTGACCTGCGACCATGTCGAGCTGCGGCACGACCTGGGGCTGCTCACCCGGTCCCTGGAGGTGGAGCGGGCCGAGGCCGCCGCCGACGCGGGCGAATGGCTGGCCCTCCTCGCGGAGCTGGGCATGCTGGACGGTGCCGGCGGGGGCATCTCCACCACGTCCGAGGAGGAGCGGATCCAGGCCGTCCACCGCTTCCTGCTGCGGACGCCCGCGCGCATGGTCGGTCTCTGGCTGCCCGACGCGCTCGGCGACCGCCGTCCGCAGAACCTGCCCGGCACGTGGGACCAGTATCCGAACTGGCGGCTGCCGATCGCCGACGCGGGGGGCCGTCCGGCGGCCCTGGAGGACCTGGCGGCGTCGCCCCGGCTGTATGCGCTGGTGGATGTGGTGCGGGGGCTGTTGTAGCGGTGCGTTCCCGGGGGCGGGGGGCGCCCAGGGGGGTGGGGGGTGCGGGTTTCGTCGGCGGGTGCGGCTCCGGTGGGGCTTCTCGCGCAGTTCCCCGCGCCCCTGAAAAGCAGGGGCTGCGCCCCGTGCTTTTCAGGCCCGCAGGGGCCTGGGCTTTTAGGGGCGCGGGGAACTGCGCGACCAGCCCCCACTCAGCCGCACCCGCCGACGCACCCGAACGACCCACCCCCTCAGGCGCCCCCACCCCCATAGGCGCCCCCCGCCCGAGCGGAGCGCAGGCGCGTTCGTTACCTTTAGCGCGTGGACAAGAAGAACGCCCTGCGCGCCGGCGCCCTGGCTGCCGGTACGACGCTGATGATGCTGCTCATGTCGTCCCCCGCGCTCGCGCTGACGCCCGACGACGGCGCCGACCCGGGCCCGGGCCTCAGTGTGTTCGAGACGCTCGGCCTCTTCGTCGTGGCGCCGATCGCCCTGTTCCTGCTGATCGCCGGCCTCGTGTGGGTCCTCGACGGATCCACGGACCGTCAGCCGAAGGCCAAGGCCAAGGTCTAGCCCCCGCTCCACCCCACCGAGACGTTCCCTCGAGGGCACCTCCGGCGCACCCGCACCCGCACCCGCGTACGCCGGAGGTGCCCTCGACGCGTTCTCTCACGACCCCGTGCCCACCACCAGCAGCCTCAGCAGGCCGGCCAATCGGCCGGCCTGTTCGTCGTCCAGGGCGGCCAGCGCCTCGGTCTGGACGGCCAGACCCGCCACGACCGCCTCGTCGATCAGACGCAGCCCCTCGTCCGTGAGGGTGACCTGGAGGGCCCGGCGGTCGTGCGGGTCGGGGGAGCGGCGGAGCAGGTTCGCGCGTTCGAGTTTGTCGAGCCGCCCGGTCATCCCGCCGGTGGTGAGCATGAGGGTGGCGGAGAGCTGGCGGGGCGAGAGCGTGTACGGCTCCCCGGACCGCCGCAGGGTCGCGAGCACGTCGAACTCGCCGCGTGAGATCCCGAACCGCGCGTACGCCTTGTCCATCCGGTCTCCCAGCGTGCGCGAGAGCCGGTAGACCCGGCCGAAGACCTCCATCGCGGTGGTGTCCAGGTCGGGCCGGGCGGCGGCCCACTGGTCGATGATCGTGTCGACGGGGTCGCGAAGGGGCCTGTCGGGCTCGGGGCGCGCGTTCATGGGGTGAGTATCGGGCGCCGATGGGTCGGCCGCAAGAAAGTAGCTTGACGGAAAGTTGCTTAGCGCTAAGCTAATTATAAGCAAGCTAGCTCATGCGGCTTGCCGATCCAGCAGGCCCTCGCCGCGAAGGACGCTTCCCATGACCGCGCAGCCCGCGCACACCGCGCTCACCACGCAGCCCGCGCACACCGCGAGTCGTCTCCCCCTCATCGCCCTGACCGCGCTCGCCCCGCTCTCCTGGGGCACCACCTACGCCGTGACGACGGAGTTCCTGCCCGCCGACCGCCCCCTGTTCACCGGCCTGGTGCGGGCGCTCCCGGCGGGCCTGCTGCTCCTGGCGATCTCGCGCACGCTGCCGCGCGGGGCCTGGTGGGGCAAGGCCGCGGTGCTCGGCGCGCTGAACATCGGCGCCTTCTTCCCGCTGCTGTTCCTCTCCGCGTACCGGCTGCCGGGCGGGATGGCGGCGGTGGTCGGCTCGGTCGGGCCGCTGTTCGTCGCGGGCCTGGCGGCCCTGCTGCTGGGAGACCGCCCGACCGTACGGACGCTGCTCACCGGCGTCGCCGCCGCCCTCGGCGTCAGCCTGGTCGTCCTGAAGGCGGCGGGCGCGCTGGACCCGGTCGGACTGCTCGCGGCGCTCGCCTCCACCGCCTCCATGTCCACCGGCACGGTCCTGACCAAGCGGTGGGGACGCCCGGCCGGCGTCAGCCCGCTCGCCCTCACCGGCTGGCAGCTGACCGCGGGCGGCCTCCTGATCGCCCCGCTCGCCCTGCTGGTCGAGGGGGCGCCCCCGGCCCTGGACGGCCCGGCGATCGGCGGCTACCTCTACCTCATGCTGGGCAACACCGCCGTGTCCTACTGGCTCTGGTTCCGGGGCATCGGCCGGCTCTCCGCCACCCAGGTCACCTTCCTCGGCCCCCTGTCCCCCCTCACCGCGGCCGTGGTCGGCTGGGCGGCCCTCGGCCAGTCGCTGGGAGTCCTCCAGCTCGTCGGCATGGCCATCGCCTTCGGGGCGACGATCGCCGGCCAGCTCCAGCCCCGCAGGCCGAAGCCGGCGACCGGGGTACCGGAAGTGCCTCGCCCCCGGGCCGGCGCGGGCCCGACGGCCCCGCTCGCCGGCCGCTCCGGCCGCTGATCACGACGGGGGCGCCCGGTGAACCTCACCGGGCGCCCCCGTCGTCGTACGACCGGTCGCCGCTAGGCCGTGGCGGCCGCCGCGTCCGCCGCCTGTGCGCGCAGGGCCCGCTCCACGCCCGAGCGGGACTCCGAGATCAGACGGCGCAGGGCCGCGCTCGGCTCGGCCGCGGCCAGCCAGGCGTCCGTCTTGTGCAGGGTGTCGGCCGACACCTGGACGGACGGGTAGAGCCCGATCGCGATCTGCTGGGCGATCTCGTGGGAGCGGGACTCCCAGATCTCCTTCACCACCTCGAAGTACGGGTCGGTGTACGCGGCGAGGAGATCGCGCTGGTCGGTCTGGACGAAGCCGCCGATGACCGCTTCCTGCAGCGCGTTGGGGAGCTTGTCCGACTCGACGACCTGCGACCACGCCTCGGCCTTGGCCTCGGCGGTCGGACGGGAGGCGCGGGCGGTGGCGGCGTGGCGCTCACCGGCGGCGGTCCTGTCGCGCTCGTACTCGCCGGCGATCTCCGCCTCGTCGTAGCGGCCCACCGTCGCGAGCCGCTGGACGAGGGACCAGCGCAGCTCGGTGTCGACGGCGAGGCCCTCGATCGTCTGGGTGCCCTCCAGCAGCGCCTCCAGCAGGTCCAGCTGCTCGGGCGTACGGGCCGTCGCGGCGAACGCGCGGGCCCAGGCCAGCTGGTGGTCTGAGCCGGCGGCCGCGGCACGCAGGTGCGCGAGCGTGGCGTCCGTCCAGCGGGTCAGCAGCGCCTCACGGGCCGCCGGGTCGGCGTACAGCTCGATCGCCAGCTTCACCTGGCGGTGCAGCGACTGGACGACACCGATGTCGGACTCCTTGCCGATGCCCGACAGGACGAGCGACAGGTAGTCGCGGGTCGCCAGTTCCGCGTCACGTGTCATGTCCCAGGCCGAGGCCCAGCACAGCGCGCGGGGGAGGGACGCCTCGAAGTCGCCGAGGTGCTCGGTGACGAACGCCAGCGAGCGCTCGTCCAGGCGGACCTTCGCGTACGACAGGTCGTCGTCGTTGAGGAGGACCACGGCCGGGCGGCGCCGGCCGACCAGCTCGGGCACGGCGGTCAGTTCGCCGTCGACGTCCAGCTCGACCCGCTCGTCCCTGATCAGCTTGCCGCTGTCGTCGTCCAGCTCGTACAGGCCGACCGCGATGCGGTGCGGGCGGAGCGTCGGCTCGCCCTTGGCGCCCGCGGGCAGTGCCGGGGCCTGCTGACGGATCGCGAACGCGGTGATGACCCCGTGCTCGTCCGTCTCGATCTCGGGACGCAGGATGTTGATGCCCGCCGTCTCCAGCCACGCCTTCGACCAGGACTTCAGATCACGGCCGGAGGTCTTCTCCAGGGAGCCCAGCAGGTCGGACAGGCGCGTGTTGCCGTACGCGTGCGCCTTGAAGTACGCCTGTACGCCCCGGAAGAACTCGTCCTGCCCGACGTACGCGACGAGCTGCTTCAGGACGGAGGCGCCCTTGGCGTAGGTGATGCCGTCGAAGTTGACGAGGACGTCGTCCAGGTCGTTGATCTCCGCCATGATCGGGTGCGTGGACGGCAGCTGGTCCTGCCGGTACGCCCAGGTCTTCATGGAGTTGGCGAACGTGGTCCAGGAGTGCGGCCAGCGCGAGCCGGGCGCGTCCGCCTGGCAGGCGATCGACGTGTAGGTGGCGAACGACTCGTTCAGCCACAGGTCGTTCCACCACTCCATCGTCACCAGGTCGCCGAACCACATGTGGGCCAGCTCGTGGAGAATGGTCTCGGCGCGGACCTCGTACGCCGCGTCCGTCACCTTCGAGCGGAAGACGTACTGGTCGCGGATGGTCACCGCGCCCGCGTTCTCCATCGCGCCCGCGTTGAACTCCGGTACGAACAGCTGGTCGTACTTCTTGAACGGGTACGTGTAGTCGAACTTCTCCTGGAACCAGTCGAAGCCCTGCCGCGTGACCTCGAAGATCGCGTCGGAGTCCAGGTGTTCGGCGAGGGACGGCCGGCAGTAGATGCCGAGCGGCACGCTCTGCCCGTCCTTCTCGTACACGCTGTGCACCGAGTGGTACGGGCCGACGATGAGCGCCGTGATGTACGTGGAGATCCGGGGCGTCGGCTCGAAGACCCAGACGTCGTTCTCGGGCTGCGGCGTCGGCGAGTTGGAGATGACGGTCCAGCCCGACGGGGCCTTCACGGTGAACTGGAACGTGGCCTTCAGGTCCGGCTGTTCGAAGCTCGCGAAGACACGGCGGGCGTCGGGGACCTCGAACTGGGTGTACAGGTACGCCTGGTCGTCGACCGGGTCGACGAACCGGTGCAGACCCTCGCCCGTGTTGGTGTACGCCGCGTCGGCCACGACCCGCAGGACGTTGCGGCCCTCCAGCAGGCCCGGGAGCGCGATCCGGGAGTCCGCGAAGACCTCCGCCGGGTCCAGCGCGTCACCGTTCAGGGTCACCTCGTGGACCGCCGGGGCCACCAGGTCGATGAAGGACGTCGCGCCGCTCTCCGTGACGTCGAAGCGCACCGTGGTCACGGACCGGTAGGTCCCTCCCTCGCTCTGCGCGCCGGAGAGGTCGAGATCGATCTCGTACGAGTCGACGGTGAGCAGCGCCGCCCGCTGCTGAGCCTCGTCGCGGGTCAGGTTTGTGCCAGGCACGCGGTCATCTCCTCGGTATGTGTGGGTTGCGCCATCCTTCCATGGGGAGGGTGGTGCGCGGGCAGGTGGCATTCGGGGAGGCCGCCGGTGGGCATGCGCCGCGCGTCCGCCGGCTCTCCGCGCACGCGAAAGGGCGCCCCCGGCAGCTTCCGGTGGGCGCCCCTCGGTGTCGTGTACCGCCCGGCTACTCGCTCAGCTCCGCCGCGACCAGCTCCGCGATCTGGACCGCGTTCAGCGCCGCGCCCTTGCGCAGGTTGTCGTTGGAGACGAACAGGGCCAGGCCGTTGTCGACCGTCTCGTCGGCGCGGATGCGGCCCACGAAGGACGGGTCCTGACCGGCGGCCTGGAGGGGGGTCGGGATCTCGGAGAGGGCGACGCCCGGGGCGCCGGCCAGCAGCTCCGTCGCGCGCTCCACCGAGATCGGGCGCGCGAAGCGGGCGTTCACCTGCAGCGAGTGGCCGGAGAAGACCGGGACGCGGACGCAGGTGCCGGAGACCTTGAGGCCCGGGATCTCCAGGATCTTGCGGGACTCGTGGCGGAGCTTCTGCTCCTCGTCCGTCTCGTGCAGTCCGTCGTCGACGATCGAACCGGCGAGCGGCAGGACGTTGAAGGCGATGGGGCGCTTGTAGACGCCCGGCTCGGGGAAGTCGACGGCCGAGCCGTCGTGCGTCAGCTTGTCCGCGTCCGCCACGACCTTCTGGACCTGGCCGTGCAGCTCGGCGACGCCGGCGACGCCGGAACCGGACACCGCCTGGTAGGTGGCGACGACCAGCGCCTCCAGACCCGCCTCGTCGTGCAGCGGACGCAGGACCGGCATCGCGGCCATCGTCGTGCAGTTCGGGTTGGCGATGATCCCCTTGGGGCGGTCGGCGATCGCGTGCGGGTTCACCTCGGAGACCACCAGCGGCACCTGGGGGTCGCGGCGCCACGCGGAGGAGTTGTCGATCACGACGGCGCCCTGCGAGGCCACCTTCTCGGCCAGCGCCCTGGAGGTGGCGCCGCCCGCGGAGAACAGGACGATGTCGAGGCCGGAGTAGTCGGCCGTCGCCGCGTCCTCGACCGTCACACCGTCGATGACCGAACCGGCCGAGCGGGCGGACGCGAACAGGCGCAGCTCGGTGGTCGGGAAGTCGCGGTCCTTGAGGATCCTGCGCATGACCGTGCCGACCTGACCGGTGGCTCCGACGATTCCGACCCTCACGGCGACTCCTTCTACGTGACTTGTCCGTGTCTGCGGCATGGCCGAGACGTTTCCATCATGCGGTCAGGCCGTGCCCGCCTGTCCAATCGTTTGACCGGCGGGTCCGACGGCCGAGACGCGGCAGGCCCCCGCACCGGAGCCGCTTCTTTGGCCGCCACCCCGGCTGAGCTGGAGAAATTCGCCCTACGGCGGCTCCGTACCGCAAGCTGTGCTGCTCCGACCCTGCCCACGGCATCCGCGTGCACGCGAAGGTGTGACGTACGCCTCTGCGCTCCGCCGGGAATCCCGGGCCGGACCCGCCGAACGTTTCGGCCCGTGCCGGCGTCGTAGGGGAAACGCGGGAGGGGAGGGGGGACTGTGCTGCGCAGAAAGGCGCGCCACGTCGAGAGCGTCCGGGGGGACGAGAGCGTCCGGGGGACCGAGAACGTCCGGGAGACGCGCGACCCGCTGGACGAGGCCCAGGAACGGCGGGTGCGAGCGGTGCTCGCGCTCGGCGGCGTGCCGCAGTCGGACCTGCTGGACGGGGTACAGCAGGTACGGCTGCGGCTGCTGGAGAGGGCCGCGAACGGCCAGGAGGCACCGCGGGACGTGTCCGCGTGGGCGGCGGTGGTCGCCTCCAACCTGGCGATGGACTGGCACCGGGCCAAGCGGCGCCAGGAGCGCCTGGGGGAGCGCCTGGCCTCCCTGCGCCAGCACGAGCTGCCCTCCGGCGAGGACTCCAGCGTGCTCTCGCTCGCCGTCGCCCGAGGGCTGGACGAGCTGCCCGACGCCCTGCGTCAGGTGCTTGTCCTGCGTTTCTACGCCGACCTGCCGGTGCGCGGGATCGCCGACGAGCTCGGCATCCCCGAGGGCACGGTCAAGAGCAGGCTCCACTCGGCGGTCCGCGCCCTGCGCACCCGCCTGCACGAGGACGAGGTGGTGTGACGTGGCCGCCCGGGACGACAGCAGGCGCGACGCCGAGAACGAGGGCGTGGCGCGGAACGGCGTCGAGCGCGAGGACAGCGGCGCTCGGCGGTACGCAAGCAGCACCGGTCGCGACGGCACCGATCGTGAGGAGATCGGTCACGCAGACGTCGGCAACGCAGACGTCGGCCACGGAGACGTCGGCAATGCAGACATCGGCCGCGACGGCCGCGTCTACGCCGGCATGGACGCGCTCATGGCCGCTCTTCTCGACGAGCCGCTGCCCGAACAGGCTCTGGAGGACGCCGAGTTCATGGCGGCGCGGGACGCGGCCGCCGCCGACGTGGCGCTGCTGCGGGAGCAGCTGGGGTTCCTCGGGGAGGCGCTGGCGGTGACGGGTGACGACGCCGGGGCCCCGCCGGGGCGACCCGCGGCCGCGCGGCCGGGGGACGCGGCCGGTGCCGAGACGGACCCCGGGCGGGTGTCCGGGCCCGCGACGGCCCCCACCGCGTCGGTGACGCCCCTGCTGCCGCGGCCGGACCGCGCCCGGCGGGCCCTGAGCATCGCCTACAAGGGCCTCGCCGCCGCCGCGGTCGCCTCGGTGGTGCTCGTCCTGGGCTGGGGCTTCACGCAGACGGAGGGGTCGAGCAGCACGGCCAAGTCCGACTCCGCGGCCGACGGGGCGGCGGCGAGCCGTGCCCCCGACCAGCAGAGCGATGGCGGGGGCGACTCGGGCTCGCTCTCCCGCCAGGGGTACGTCGCCTGTTCCCGCATCATCGTCGAGGGCACCGTCACCGAGGTCCAGCCCGTGCCCGGGGCCGCGCAGGACCGGATCACGGTCGACGTGCGGCGCTGGATCAAGCCCGAGAAGGGCGGGAAGCAGATCGTCTTCCCCATGGACCAGGACGTCGACCCGCGGCTGAAGGAGGGCGACCACGTCCTCGTCGGCATCCCGCGCCACGACGCCCACCCGGACGTGTGGACCACCGACGAGGCGCAGATCGCCCGCGACGGGGCCTGGATGGAGGAGGCGCTCCCCGGCTCCGAGGAGCTGTCGTGCGAGTGACCCGCTGAACGCCGAAGGGGCGGGTGTCCTGATGGACACCCGCCCCCTGGCGTCATTCACGCACTACCGGCGCGCTACGGCGTGACCTTCTCGATCCGCACGCTGCCGGTGCCCGCGGCGGTGCCGCGCGCGTTGACCAGCTGGACCTGGCCGAAGAACTCCCGGCCGGCCGGGGCCTCGGCGGCCGCGACCACCTCACCGGAGACGGTGGCCGACTGACCCGTGCCGAGCTTGACGGCGGCACCCGCGACCTTCACCTCGCCGAGGGCGGAGGAGAAGAACACGTCGCGGTAGTCGTAGGCGGTGGACCCGGACGGGACCGCGTAGCCGACGACCTCGATGGTGTAGGTACCGGCGGCCGGCGACGGCAGGGAGACGGACTCCTCGGAGTCACCGTCCGCGGAGCTGCCGACCTGGGTGCCCGCGGCGTCGTAGACGTACAGGTCGAGGTCGGCGCCCGTGTCGGCGGTGTTGCCGATGGAGACGTCCAGGGACTTGGCGCCCGCGGGCACCGTGACCGTGGAGGTCTGGGTGGCACCGGTCGCGATGGTCGGCCGGCCGGTCTTGGCGGAGCCGAGCGGGCCGCCCGTCAGCTTGCCGTCGATGGCGGCGAGCTTGTTGGTCACCTTCCAGGAGGCGGTGGTCGGCTTGCCGACCTTGGCCTCGGGCACGGTGACGACCTCGGGGTCGAAGGTCGCCCCGTAGATCGCGAAGTCGAGCTTGAAGGGGTTGTCGAGCAGCGGGGAGGTCCGGCGCGACTCGACCTCGAACTCCCAGACACCGGGCTGCGGGTTGGCGTACGAGCGCACGTCCGGCTTGCAGCCGCCGCCGTCCTGGAAGTTGTTGTAGCAGGTCAGGGAGCTGGTGCTCTCGACCGCGAGACCGTACGGGTGGTTGGCGATGAAGCGGGTCTGGCTCTTGTCCTTCAGCCCGCCGATCGCGACCTCGAGGGTCTTGGCGCCCTCGGGGACGGTGACGAAGTACGACTTGAAGGCGTTGCGCTGGACCGTGCTCTTCACCGAGTGGGTGTAGTTCAGCGGCTTGGAGACGACCACCGTGTTGAGGATCTGCTTGTCGACGCCCACGGTCTTCGGGTCGTCGACCTCCAGGATCACGCTGCTGATGCCGGCTTCCTCCGGCTTGGCGGCGATCTTCACGGTGACCGGCTTGTTCAGCGGCAGGGAGACCTCCTTGCCGCCGACGATCGAGAACGTGTCGTTCTCGTCGTTCTTCAGACGCAGGTCGTGACGGATCGCGCTGTCGGCGCCGGAGGTACGGGTGACGACGACGTCGTACGTCTTCGACTGTCCGGCCTTCAGGCCGCCCTCACGGTCGTAGACGCCGGTGCCGAAGCCCGGGGTCTTCAGCGCGAAGTCGATCGCCGTGTCGACGGGGGCCTTCACGGTGTACTCGTGCGCCGAGGCGCCCGCCTTGATCGACTTCCAGGCGGCCTCGATGTCCATCAGGCCCGCGCCCTCGGCGTACGCCTGCACGCGGCGGATGTGGTCGGCCGTCGAGGTCAGCGCGGTGCGCAGCTTCGCGGGCGGCAGGGCGATGCCCTTCTGCTTCGCGGCGCTGAGCAGCAGCGCGGAGGCGCCGGCCGCCTGCGGGGAGGCCATCGAGGTGCCGTTCAGCATCTGGTAGCCGGCCGGCAGGGTGTAGCCCGCCTCGGGCGCGATGACGCCGGGCAGCCAGGTCTGCGCGGTGTTGACCGCAGCGCCGGGGGCCACCAGGGTCGGGGTGAAGCCGCCGTCCTCACGCGGGCCGCGCGAGGAGAAGTTGAAGAGCTGGTAGCCCTTGGCGACCTCGGAGCCGTAGTTCGAGGCCCAGGTCTCCTTGGAGATGGACGCGCCGACCGAGATCACCTTGTCGGCCAGACCGGGGTCGCCGATGGTGTTGGCGCCGGGGCCGGAGTTGCCGGCCGAGATGACCAGCTGCACGCCGTAGGTGTCGATGAGGCGCGTGTACAGCTCGGCGCGCGCGTTGTTGCCGTCGTTCAGCGCCGGGAGGCCGCCGATGGACATGTTGACGATGTCGACGCCGCGGTTGACGACGAGGTCGATCATGCCCTCGGTGAGCGCCACGTTGGTGCAGCCGGGGCCGAACTCGCAGGCGCGGGACGAGACGATCTGCGCGCCGGGGGCGGCGCCGTTCATCTTGCCGCCGAACAGGCCGTTGGCGGCGGTGATGCCGGCGACGTGGGTGCCGTGCTCGCTGGAGATGAGACCGATGTTGACGAAGTCGGCCTTCTTGCCGACCCAGTCGCCCCCGAAGGGGTCCATCGGGACGTTCTTGCGGTACTCCACGACGAACGGCTGACGCTCGGCGACGTCGGTCGCCGGGTTGTCGGTGCCGAAGTAGCCGATCTGGTAGCCGTCCTTGTACGGCTTCATCGGCTTGTCGTCGCGGAAGTCGAAGTTCTGGTTCACGTCGACGGTGACCGTGCCGTTGGCCGCGTCGTAGAGCACGCCCCACGCGTCGGTGGTGTCCCCGTCGCGGTTCACGTCGCCCGCCGCGTCACCGGCCGCCGTGGCGGACTCGCGGAAGGTGTTGACGGAGTAGGTGCCCGCGGGCGCGGACCAGGTCCGGCCGCCGAAGGTGAACGTCGGGCCGGAGACCGAGTTCGTCATCGGACGCCAGCTGCCGTCGTTGTCGACGATCGGGTCGGTGGACGTCACCCAGTCGACGATCTTGCGCTCGCCGGTGGAGGTCTTCTGCAGCGCGGGGTGCGCGAGGTCGACACCCGAGTCCAGGATGCCGATGGTGATGCCCCGGCCGTCGGCCGTCGGGTTCTTCCGCACGAAGTCCACGGCGCCCGTCTCGAAGGACGGGTTGTACGGGTTCTTGGCAGGGGTGTTCTTGTCCGGCCCCGGGTAGGTCTCGGCGACCGTGGCCTGCTTCCTCGCGCCCTTCGCGGTGTCCGCGGCCGGCGAGGGGTCGTCGAGGACGATCTCGTGGCGCAGGTCGATGCCCTGCACGGAGGAGAGCTTCGCGGCGGCCGAGATGGCGGCGTTGGCGCTCTTGGTCGGGACGGTGGCGCGGACGTAGCCGAGCTTGTCGTAGGTACGGCCCACGGAGCCGCCCTTGACCGCGTCCAGCTGCTCGGCGACCTGCTCGGTCTTGCCGGGGGCCGTGGCGATCATCATCGTGACGTTCTTGTCGCCGTCGGCCTTGGCCTCGGCGAGGAGGTCGGCGTCGTTCGAGCCGAGCTTGTCGTGCGCGGACTTGACACCGCCGTCGGACGGGACGGTGGTGGACGGGTTGTCCGCCGAGAAGGCCATGGGTATCGGCCCGGCCGCGGAGAGCGCGGCGACCAGACCCGCGGCCACGGCTGTGCGGGCCACGCGTCTCGAACCCGACCGGGGGCCGGGCTGGGGGGTGAGGGTCATCGACATCCCTTGTAGGTAAGGAATTCAGTGAGCAGGCAGGGGTGATCCGAGCGGCAGGTTCGGATCGGTCCGGTCCGTTATGTGGTCCCGGATGATCGCTCAGTCTTACCAAAGTGATAGATGTTTGGGGAGTGCTGACCGCAACGGATCCAATTCATGGGGTAAACCCTCAACCCGTCATGAGCGCAATGACCGCGTATGGGCGGACATTGCGGGTAACGTCTGCGCATGCGTGAGCAGTTGAGGGTGGCGGCCTACGCCGTGTGCGTCCGCGAGGAGCGTCTGCTGCTGGCCCGCTGGGTCTCCCGGGACGGCCTGCGCAGGTGGACCCTGCCCGGCGGTGGCATGGAGCACGGCGAGGACCCCTACGACACGGTCGTCCGCGAGGCGGCCGAGGAGACCGGCTACACCGTCGAACCCACCACGCTCCTCGGCATCGACACCGCCCGCCGCCAGGACCCCCGCCGCCTCGGCACCCGCGTCGACTTCCAGGCCCTGCGCATCGTCTACGAGGCCCGGGTCACCGGAGGCGACCTCCGCCACGAGACCGGCGGCTCCACGGACATGGCCGCCTGGTACCCCCTGGCCGAGGTCCCGGACCTGGACCGGGTGGGCCTGGTCGACGTGGGCCTGCGCCTGTGGAGGGAACGCCCCCGCAGCGGCCATCTGCCGGTGCCCTACCCCGGCAGATGAACACGGAGTGACCGCTTCCCTTCGCTCCCGCTCACATTCGGGAACCTCCGGTGGCGCACACCGTCCCCGTAGATCCACGTACGGTGATCGGCGCTGTCCGTTGCGGCGTCGTTAACGTCCAGGCCACCCCCGCTGCCAAGCATCGAGGAAGAGCGGGAACCCCACTGCGGCCCCCACCGCGCAGCGGCCCCCGCGACCACTTCCGACGCGTTCGCACTCGGGGAGACCGCGCCAATGCCGCGCATACGCTCAGTCGCTGCCGCCGCCACCCACCCTGACCGCCGGGCCTTCCTCGCCGCCACCGGCGCGGTCGGCCTCGCCGCGGGGGCCGGCTTCGCCCTGCGGCCGGAGACCGCCGCCCATGCCGCCACCTCCGCCGCCGCAACCGGCGAGATCCCCCTGACGAACCTCTCCAGCAGACAGGCCCCCGCCGCCCCCCTCGCGCCGTACACGCGGGGCACGACCCTCGCCTCGGTCGCCGCCCCGCGCAATTCCTCCGGCTACCGCCGCCTGGGTTCCGGCCCGGCCTGGGCGCGCGTCGTCCGCAGCGACCTGGCGGCTCCCAAGTCCGGCCGCGAGAAGCGCCGTACGGCACTGGCGTCCTTCGTGCAGTTCACCGACCTGCACGTGGTGGACGTCCAGCACCCGCTGCGCTACGAGTACCTGCGCGCCCAGACCGCCAGCGCCTGGCGTCCGCAGGAGGCCCTGTCCGTGGCCGGCGCGGTCTCGCTCGTCGAGCGCGTGAACGCGCTGCGCGGAGCCCCGGTGACCGGCTCCCCCCTGCACTTCGTCATGACGACCGGCGACAACACCGACAACAACTCCAGGACCGAGCTGGACTGGTTCCTGAAGGTGATGAGCGGGGGCCGCGTCACCCCCAACTCCGGTGACCCGCGCCGCTACGAGGGCGTCCAGAACAGCGGCCTCAAGCTCTACTGGCAGCCCGACGCCGCCCTGCGCGACGCCGACAAGCAGCTCGGCTTCCCCCGCCTGAACGGCTTTCTCGCCGCCGCGATCCGCGAGGTCAACAGCCCCGGCCTGAACGTCCCCTGGTACTCCACGGTCGGCAACCACGACTCCCTCCCCGGCGGCTGCTACGCCCCCGGCGACTCCTGGTTCGCCGACTTCGCGGTCGGCGGCCGCAAGCTGATGACGCTGGACGAGCGGGCCGGCAAAACCCTCTGGGACAACGTCAAGAGCGGCGGCGACCCCCGGGGCGCCGAGTGGGAGGCCCTCCTCAAGGCCCAGGCGAAGAAGATGCGCGCGGTCACCCCGGACGAGGGCCGCGCCCCCTTCACCCCGCGGGACTACCTGAAGGCCCACCTGGACCCGGCCCACACGGGTCCCGGCCCGGTCGGCCACGGCTACTCGCAGGCCAACCTGGACGCCCGCACCCAGTACTACGCCTTCCGTGTCGCCGACGACGTCATCGGCATCAGCCTCGACTCCACCGACCCCGGCGGCCACTACGAGGGCTCGCTCGGCGCGGCCCAGCTGAAGTGGCTGGACCGCACGCTGAAGGAGGCGGCCCAGGACGGTTCGTACGCCGTCGTGTTCAGCCACCACACCAGTGCCTCGATGCGCAACCTGCGCAAGGACCCCGCGCGTCCCGGCGAGGCCCGCCACAGCGGTGACGAGGTGCTGTCCCTGCTCGGCCGCCACCGCAACGTCCTCGCCTGGGTGAACGGCCACAGCCACCGCAACCGCATCACCCCGCACCCGGCCTCGGGCGGCGGCTCGTTCTGGGAGATCTCCACGGCCTCCCACATCGACTTCCCCCAACTCGCCCGCGTCATCGAGCTGGTGGACAACAAGGACGGCACGCTCTCCCTCTTCACCACCCTGATCGAATCGGCCGCCCCGCACGCCACCGACTTCACGGACCTCTCGCAGACCGGCCTCGCCGCCCTCTACCGCGAGCTGTCCTACAACGCGCCGGGCCGCCGCGACACGCTCACCGGAACCCCCGGTGACCGCAACACGGAACTGGTGCTGCGGAAGGGCTGAAAACGGCTCAACCTGCGCGCAGGTGCTCAACCTCCCCGTCCGTCCCCGAGTCCCCCCTCGCGACCGGACCTTCTCGGAACCGCCGAGAATGTCGGTGCGAAGGGGGAGACCACACATGCAGGCTCGCACGGCTCGTGGGGCACGTACGGTTCTGGTGGCGGCGACCGCGGTGGCTGCGGCGGTGGCGCTGGCCGCGCCCGCCGTGGCGGCACCGGCACCGGCCGGAACCGACCACACCGCGACCAGAAAGGCCATGGACGCGGCGGTGAAGGACGGCGTTCCCGGCGTGGCCCTCCAGGCCAAGGACAAGCGCGGCGTCTGGAAGGCCACTTCCGGCGTCGGTGACACCAGGACGGGCAAGCCGCGCTCCGCGCACGACCGTTACCGCGTCGGCAGCATCACCAAGACCTTCGTGTCGACGGTCCTGCTCCAGCTGGAGGCCGAGGGCAGGCTGTCGCTGGACGACAAGGTCGACACCTGGCTGCCGGGCCTGGTGCGCGGCAACGGCCACGACGGCCGTGCGGTGACCCTTCGTCAGCTCCTCAACCACACCAGCGGAATCTACGACTACACGTCCGACGAGGAGTTCGGCCGCACGTACTTCCTGAAGGACGGCTTCTTCCGGCACCGTTACGACACGATTCCCCCGAAGCGACTGGTGGCGGTCGCCATGAAGCACAAGCCGGACTTCGCCCCCGGCACCGACTGGAGCTACTCGAACACCAACTACGTCCTGGCCGGCATGGTGATCGGCAAGGTCACGGGCAACCCGTACGGCGACGAGGTCCGCGCCCGCGTCATCGAGCCGCTCGGCCTGCGCTCCACCCTGGTGCCGGGCACGTATCCGAAGGTCCCCGGGCCGAGCAGCCGCGCCTACGGCAAGCTGGCCCGGACGGCGACGGGCCCGACGTACGACGTCACGGAGCTGAACCCCTCCCTGGCCTCCGCGGCGGGCGAGATGATCTCCGACTCCGGCGACCTCAACCGTTTCTACAGCGCGCTGCTCAAGGGCAGGCTGCTGCCGCCGAAGCAGCTCGCCGAGATGAAGACCACGATCAAGGTCGACGAGATCCCCGGCGCCGGCTACGGCCTGGGCCTCATCGAACGCAGGCTCAGCTGCGGGATCACCGTCTGGGGCCACGGCGGCGGCATCCACGGCTCCACCTCCGAAGCCGTCACCACCTCCGACGGCCGCCACTCCCTCGCCCTCAACCTCAACAGCGACTGGACGGGCGACCCCGAGGCGATCGTGGAGGCGGAGTTCTGCGGCAAGTAGCCGCCCCGGCATCAAGCAGCCGCCCCGGCATGAGGAAGGGCCGCCGAACGTGGCCGGCCGCCCTTCCTCTCCCCTCCTGATGTCCCCGGGTTACCCCGATCTACCGGGGGAGCACCACCACATAGGCGGCCGGATCGCGGTCGCACGACGCCATCAGGGCGGTGCGCACGACGGTCGCCTGCTGCTCCAGGGAGTCACGCAGCTTCCTGGGGCTGATGTGGACGACGGTGATGCCGAGGCGCTCCAGCATCTCGCGCTTACGGGCGTACTCGGACCACAGCGCGTCCTCGTCCTGCCGGGGTGCGCGGGTGTCCAGTTCGACCGCGACGGCCTGCTCCGGCCAGTACGCGTCGAGTCCGCCGAGGTGCGGGCCGCCGGGCAGCCGGAGGTCGACGTTCCAGACCGGGTCGGGCAGGGCGTGTTCGCGCACCATCCGGTAGAGGTGGTCCTCCGCCACGGCCCGGCCCTCGGCGAGCAGCGAGTCCACCGCGTCGGCCACGTGCGGCCGGTTCAGCAGCCGCGCCGCGGTCAACTCCCGCACCACCGCGACCGGTTCGGTGTGCCCGGCGCGCACCGCCTCCGTCAGCAGCCGGCGCACCGCGCCCGCGTCGGTGAGTTCCCCGACCGCGTCGGCGAGGGCGCGCGGCACCGGGGCGACGGGCAGGCCGGTCACGTACGAGGGGGTCGGCATGGCCGGGGTGCGGACGATCCGCGCGCAGCCCGTGGTCCGCAGCCGGCGCAGACGCGGTACGAGCACGTCGATCGTGTCGAGGGAGGGGAGCGGCGGCGCGGACGTGAACCCGTGCAGGGTCAGGGCGGCCAGGCCCGTGATCACCGCCTCCGGGTAGCGGGGCGTCGGGCGGGGCTCGTCGGCGTTCGGCTGGGCGGGTACCCCGACGGGCGCCGCGACCCCGGTGACCGTCTCGCGGAACGGTGAGCGGGCCGCGTACGAGAGCACCGCGTGCAGGCGCTCCTCGGAGGTGGGCGGGCCCGGGTGCAGCAGGAACACACCCGGCAGGAGCTGCTGCCAGGAACCGCCGGGCCGGCACCGCTCGTTCGTCTCGGCGGCGGTGACACCCTGCGCGCGCAGCTGCGCGGCCGTCAGCACCCGGCGCGTGACGTCCGAGAGGCGACGGAGGGGGCGGGGGGAGAGCGGGGTGTTGTGGGTCATGGTCCGGAGGTTCCCGCTCCGGAGCCGCGGATGAACCTCTGTTACAGGCTCGTCGACAAATCCGGACAAGACCACACTAAAGTACGTGCGTTCGACTGCCGATATCCGCTGGTCCGGACCCGATCGGAAAAGGTTACGGCTCCGATTACCCGAATTCCGTAACCCTCAACCGGGCCGGACCGTGCCCGCGAGCGCCGCGCACGCACCCCCCGGTGGCTGCCGTGCGGCAGCCACCGGGCGCACAACACACCCCGCCGCGGCGGCAGTTACGCCACGGACTCCGCCGCCGCGTCACACGCCTGCGCCCGCAGCGCCCGCGCCAGGTCGTCCCGGGCCTCCAGCACGAGCCTGCGCAGCGCCGGCGCCGCCTTCTCGTGCGCGGCGAGCCACGCGTCCGTCGCGTCCAGCGTGTCCGGGGAGTCCTGCAGCGACGGGAACAGCCCCCGCACCACGTCCATCCCGATCTGGATGGACCGCTCGGCCCACACCCGCTCGATCACCTCGAAGTACTTCGCGGCGTAGAGCGCCACCAGCTCCCGCTGGGAGGGCCGCGCGAACCCCGCGATCGTCGCCTCGACCAGCGCGTTGGACATCGTGTCCGACTCCACGACCGAGACCCACGCCTGCGCCTTGACCACCGCGGACGGCCGCCCCGCCAGGCACCGCACATGGTGCTGCTTCCCGGAGGCCGTGTCGTCGCGCGCCAGCTCGGCGGCCAGCATCGCCTCGTCGGCGGCCCCGTGCGTCGCCAGCGGCTCCAGGAAGGCCCAGCGCAGCTCCTGGTCGACGTCCAGCCCGTCGATCGTCTCGGTCCCGGCCAACAGCCCCCGCAGCAAGGCCAGATCGTCCTCGCCCGAGGCCACCGAGGCGAAGAAACGGGCCCACGTCAGCTGGTGCTGACTGCCCGCCTCCGCCGCCCGCAGCTCCCGCAGCGCGCCCTGGGCCAGCAGCCGGCCGCCGGTCTCCCGCCACCCGGGCGCCGCGTAGTGCGTGAGCGCCGACCCGGCCCAGGCGTGCAGCATCTGCAGCACCCCGATGTCGGACTCCCGCCCCGCGAACCGCAGGACGAGGTCGACGAAGTCCCGCGCCGGCAGCAGCGCGTCCCGCGTCAGGTTCCACAGCGCCGACCAGCACAGCGCCCGGGCCAGCGGGTCCGAGACGTCCCCGAGCCCGGCCCGCAGCGCGTCCAGCGACCCCGCGTCGAACCGGATCTTGCAGTACGTCAGGTCGTCGTCGTTGACCAGCACCAGCTCGGGCGCCTCGGCCCCGGCCAGCTCGCCCACGACCGTACGCGGCCCGTCCACGTCCACCTCGGCCCGCGCGTACCGCTCCAGCGAACCCCCTTCGGCGGCCCGCCGGTACAGGCCGATCGCCACCCGGTGCGGCCGCAGTTCGGGGTGCGACTCGGCGGCCTCCTGCACCACCGCCAGCTCCGCGATCCGGCCGTCGGCGGCGAGAAGCACCTGCGGGGTGAGGGAGTTGACCCCGGCCGTCTGCAGCCACGCGCGCGACCAGGACACCATGTCCCGTCCGCTGGTCTCCTCCAGGACCGACAGCAGGTCGCCCAGCTTCGTGTTGCCGTACGCGTTCCGCTTGAAGTAGCGCCGGGCGCCCTCCAGGAAGGCGTCGCGCCCCACGTACGCCACCAGCTGCTTCAGCACGGAGGCGCCCTTGGCGTAGGTGATGCCGTCGAAGTTGAGCTTGGCGTCCTCCAGGTCACGGATGTCGGCCGTGACGGGATGGGTGGAGGGCAGCTGGTCGGCGCGGTACGCCCAGGACTTGCGGTTGTTGGCGAAGGTGACCCAGCCGTTGGTGAACCGGGTCGCCTCGACCATCGAGAACGAGCCCATGAAGTCGGCGAAGGACTCCTTCAGCCACAGGTCGTCCCACCACACCATGGTCACCAGGTCGCCGAACCACATGTGCGCCATCTCGTGCAGGATCACATTGGCCCGCCGCTCGTACGACGCCCGCGTGACCTTGCCGCGGAAGATGAACTCCTCGCGGAAGGTGACGAGTCCCGGGTTCTCCATCGCGCCCAGGTTGTACTCGGGCACGAACGCCTGGTCGTACTTCCCGAACGGGTACGGGTAGTCGAAGTGGTCGTGGAAGAAGTCCAGGCCCTGCTTGGTGATCAGGAAGACGTCGTCGGAGTCGAAGTAGGGCGCGAGACCCTTGCGGCACATCGCGCCGAGGGGGATCTCCAGCCGCGTACCGTCCTCGAAGACCCGCTCGTAGGTGTCCGTCACGTAGTGGTACGGGCCCGCGACGAACGCCGTGATGTACGTCGAGATCGGCTTCGTCTCCGCGAACCGCCACACCCCGTCCGTCAGCTCGCCCACGCCGTTGCTCCACACGACCCAGCCCTCGGGCGCCCGCACCTCGAAGCGGAAGGGGGCCTTGAGGTCCGGCTGCTCGAAGCCCGCGAAGACCCGCCGTGCGTCGGCCGGCTCGTACTGGGTGTAGAGGTAGACCTCGCCGTCCTCGGGGTCGACGAAGCGGTGCATGCCCTCGCCCGTGCGGGAGTAGGCGCACTGCGCGTCGACCACCAGTTCGTTCTCGGCGGCCAGGTCGTCGAGGGTGATCCGGGAGCCGTCGAAGACCTCGCTCGGGTCGAGATCCTTGCCGTTGAGGGAGACGGCTGTCACCCTCGGCGCGATCAGGTCGGCGAAGCTGCCGGCGCCCGGCTCGGCGCAGCGGAAGCGGATCGTCGTCACCGAGCGGAAGGTGCGCGGCTCGCCGGCCGCGCCACCCGCGTCGCCGACGGCGGACCGCAGGTCGAGAGAGACCTCGTAGCCGTCGACGGACAGCAGCGCGGCCCGTTCCTGGGCCTCGTCGCGGGACAGATTCTCACCGGGCACGGCGGCACTCCCTCAGGGTGGATTTCCAGTGGTGTTCAGCATGCGGACAGGCCCGATCCTGCCATGCGCACCTGACGGCGGGCAGGTGGGAATGCGACGCCCGGCCGACGGTGTTGCCAGCTGAGACGACCGCCTTCCGAACGCGCTTCCGAGGAGAACCATGTCCGAGCAGACCTCCGGCAAGACCCCTGTCGACTTCTGGTTCGACCCGCTGTGCCCCTGGGCCTGGATGACCTCGCGCTGGGTCCTGGAGGTGGAGAAGGTCCGGGACATCGAGGTCCGCTGGCACCTGATGAGCCTCGCGGTGCTGAACGAACCCAAGATCGACGAGCTGCCCGAGGAGTACCGCGAGCTGCTGGAGAAGAAGGCCTGGGGTCCGGTACGGATCGTCATAGCCGCCCAGGAGGAGCACGGCGCCGGGGTGCTCGGTGACCTCTACACCGCGCTCGGCACCCGTATCCACAACCAGGGCGAGGGCCCGGAGAAGGAGACGGTCGCCGCCGCCCTGAAGGACGTGGGCCTGCCCGACTCCCTCATGGACCACTGGGACGCCACCCCTTACGAGCCGCAGCTGCGCGCCTCCCACCAGGAGGGCATCGACAAGGTCGGCCAGGACGTCGGCACCCCCGTCATCGCCGTCCCCGGCGCCGACGGCGAGCAGATCGCCTTCTTCGGCCCGGTCGTCACCCCCGCCCCCCAGGGCGAGGAGGCCGCCAGGCTCTGGGACGGCACCCTCCTCGTCGCCTCGGTCCCCGGCTTCTACGAGATCAAGCGCAGCCGCACCAAGGGCCCGGACTTCAGCAACCTGGTCTGACCGCCCGTCACCGGAAGTGCTCGGGGAGGTTCAGCCCCTCGCTCTGGTTCCCGTACGGCTGGACGAACAGGCAGCGGCCCTTCTCGCCGTGGTTGGCGCAGCGCCACCAGCCGGCCGGGTTCCTGCCCAGCGACGTGAGGTACGCCTGCACCTCCTTGTCGGCCTTGTGGAACGGCAGGGGCTTGCCTCCCCCACAAGGAGGACAGTGCTTGTAGCTCGTCTCCATGCGACCTCCCGGGTCCGGTCGGCCGGATCGGGAATCCGGCCGGAAACGGGAGCATAGGGCGAAACACCGGCAATCTGGCAGACCGGAACCCGCCCCGCCGGAGGCGTCCTCCGGCACCCCGGGCAGCCGAGAACCCCCGCGAGTCACGTCCTCGCGGGGGTTCTCCTCTGGCTGCCTGCCGGTGACGGGTGAGAAGACGATCACGAGCAGGACATCCGGGCGGGCCCCGGTTCAGGGGGCCAGGAGCAGTACGTCCGCGCGCTCCTTGGCGGCGGCGTGGCGCCTGGCCACGTCCTGCCAGTCGACGACGGCCCACATGGCGTCGATGAAGTCGACCTTCTGGTTCCGGTACTGCAGGTAGAAGGCGTGCTCCCACGCGTCGAAGACCAGGATCGGGGTGGAGCCCTGGCCGACGTTGCCCTGATGGTCGTAGACCTGCTCGACGATCAGTCGCCCGCTCAGCGGCTCGTACGCCAGCACGCCCCAGCCCGAACCCTGCGTCGTCGCCGACGCCTTGGTCAGCTGCGCCTTGAAGCCCGCGAAGGAGCCGAAGGACTCGGTGATGGCGTCCGCCAGCTCGCCCACGCCGTCCGCGGCCAGCGGCTCGCCGCCGCCCTCCTTCGGGCCGGTCATGTTCTGCCAGTAGATCGAGTGCAGGATGTGGCCGGAGAGATGGAAGGCCAGGTTCTTCTGCAGGCCGTTGACCGACCCCCAGCTCTCCTTGTCCCGTGCCTCGGCCAGCTGCTCCAGGGTGTCGTTCGCGCCCTTGACGTACGCCGCGTGGTGCTTGTCGTGGTGCAGCTCGATGATCTCGGGGCTGATCACCGGGGCGAGCGCCGCGTAGTCGTACGGAAGCTCCGGGAGCGTGTAGACGGGCATGGGGGTCCCCTCCGACCTCTTGTTGCAAAGAACTTGCAACTGCAGGCTAACAGCAAGAGACTGTGGGGGCGTGCCCGGGCACGCGAAAGGGCCCTCGCGCGGACCGACCGTCCGTCCTTCGCGCGAGGGCCCTGAAACGTGCGGGCCGAACCGGCCCTAGGCGGCCACGGCGACCCTCTCCTCACGCGCGGCGACGGACGTGTAGTGGGAGGCGTCGCCCTCGATCGAGTGGCTCTCGCGGCCGTCGATCCCCACCGGCACGTCCCCGGCGACGGTCACCCGGTGCAGCCGGCGCGGCAGGCCGTCGTAGTTGTCGATGGCGTAGTGCTGGGTGATGCGGTTGTCGAAGACGACCAGCTGGTTCTCCGACCAGCGGTGGCGCAGCACGTTCTCCGGCCGGGTCACGTACGACTGGAGCAGGTCGAGGATCTTGCGGGACTCGCCGAGCGAGAGCCCCACGATCCGCTGCGCGAACCCGCCGATGAACAGCCCGCGTTCACCGGTGAGGGGGTGGACGCGGACGACCGGGTGGACCGTGCGGTACGTGATCGAGGTGAACCGGGCACGCTGCTCGGCCCGTTCCGCGTCGATCTCCTCGTCGGGCACCGCGTAGTCGTAGTCGTTGGTGTGCTCGGCCCACAGGCCGTCGGCCAGCCGCCGCAGCGGCTCGGGCAGGTCCCGGTAGGCCGCCGCCGCGTTGGCGATCAGGGTCTCGCCGCCGTACGGCGGGATCGTGATGCTGCGCAGCGTGGTCGCCTGCGGCGGATTGAGGACGAACGTGACATCGGTGTGCCAGTGGTTGGCCCGCCCCCGCTCGCTGTCCACGGGCAGGACGCTCGCCGCGCCCTCGACGGCGGCCACCGTCGGATGGGCGGTGGTGATGTCGCCGAAGTGGCGGACGAAGCTCTGATGGGACGCGTCGTCGAGGTTCACGTCGTCGAGGACGAGTGCCTTGTGCACGTTGAGCGCCTCTCGGAGGGCGGCGACCGTCTCCTCGCCGAGGGGCCGGGAGATGTCGACGCCGGAGACACGGGCACCGATGCGGGCGGTGACCTTCTGGATCTCGATGGTCATGGCGTGCTTCCTTTCATGGGCGGGACTGCGAGGGGAGGGGGCGACCGGGGCCGGTCGGGGCCGGGCTCCCGGCCTCAGACGAGGGCGGGCACGGCGGCGCGGACGTGCTGGTTGGCGGGGCGCGGCAGGCCGTAGCGGTCCCGCAGGGTCCGGCGCGGCCCGTAGTGGGTGCGCAGCAGACCGCGGGCGCGCAGGATCGGCACGACGTGGTCCACGAAGGCGTCGAGGCCGGAGGGCAGGACCGCGGGCATGATGTTGAAGCCGTCGGCGGCGCCCTGCGTGAACCAGGTCTCGATCGTGTCGGCGACCTGCTCGGGCGTCCCGGCGAACGTGAGGTGACCACGTCCGCCGCCCAGCCGTCCGATCAGCTCCCGCACGGTGAGCCGGTCGCGCCGGGCCAGCTCGACGACCAGTGTGTAGCGGCTCTTGGCCCCCTCGATCGCACTCTCGGGCGGCAGGTCCGCGGGCAGTTGCGCGTCCAGCTCCAGCGATCCCAGGGGGAGCTGCAGCAGCCGCTCCAGATTGCCCACCCCGTGCGTGTACACGATGTGGTCCTCCAGCACCCGCTCGGCCGCCAGTGCCTCCGCTTCCGTGGACCCGAGGACGGGGACGATCCCGGGCAGCACCTTGATGTGCCCGGGGTCCCGGCCGGCCGCCGCCGTACGGGACTTGAGGTCGGCGTAGAAGGCCCGCGCGTCCTCGACGGTCTGCTGAGCGGTGAACACGGCCTCCGCGTACCGGGCCGCGAACGCCTTGCCGTCCTCGCTCGACCCCGCCTGCACGAGCAGCGGATAACCCTGGGGCGAACGGGGCACGTTGAGCGGACCCTCGACGCTGAAGTACGTCCCGCTGTGCCGGGGCGGATGGATCTTCGTGTCGTCGCCCCAGACCCCGGACTCCTTGTCGGCGACGATCGCGTCGTCCTCCCAGCTGTCCCAGAGCTTCAGGGCCACGTCGAGGAACTCGGCGGCCCGCGCGTACCGCTGGGCGTGTGCGGGCTCGGCGTCCAGGCCGAAGTTGCGGGCCGCCTCCGCGCCGGCGGTCGTGACGATGTTCCAGCCGGCCCGGCCGCCGCTGAGGATGTCGAGCGAGGCGAACTTGCGGGCCAGGTTGTAGGGGGAGTTGTAGGAGGTGGAGGCGGTGGCGATCAGACCGATGTGCTCGGTGGCCGTCGCCAGCGCGGTCAGCAGCGTGAGCGGTTCCAGGGCGCCCGCCGGACGCTGGCCCACACTGCCCCACAGCTGCGGGCCGTCGGCCAGGAACAGCGAGTCGAAGGTGCCCCGCTCCGCGATCCGGGCCAGCCGTACGTAGTGGTCCAGCTCGACATGCGCGTACGGGTCGGACTCCGGCAGCCGCCACGACGCCTCGTGGTGACCGGTGTTCATCAGGAACGCGTTCAGGTGGAGCTGTCGTGCGGGCACTGGTCTGTTCTCCCGGGTCACTGGTGGTCCTCTTTCACGCCGAGAGCGGCCAGCAGCCGTTCGCGGTAGTCGCCCAGCAGGGGGTCCCGGTACGAGCGCGGGTGCGGGCGGTCGATGGTCAGGTCGAGGCCGATGCGGCCCTCCTCGAGCACGAGGACCCGGTCGGCGAGCACGATCGCCTCGTCGACGTCGTGGGTGACGAGCAGGACGGAGGGCCGGTGCCGCTCCCACAGCTGCCGGAGCAGGGTGTGCATCCGGATCCGGGTGAGCGCGTCCAGGGCGCCGAACGGCTCGTCGGCCAGCAGCAGTTCGGGGTCGCGGACCAGCGAGCGGGCCAGTGCCGCGCGCTGGGCCTCGCCGCCGGACAGCTCGTTCGGCCAGGCGCGCTCGCGGCCCTTCAGCCCCACCTCGGCGAGCGCCTCGCGGCCCCGGCCGGCGGCCTCCTTGCCCTCGGTGCCGAGCAGCACGTTGTCCAGCACCCGCTGCCAGGGCAGCAGCCGGGAGTCCTGGAAGACGACGGACACCCGGTCCGGTGCGGTGAGCCGCCCGCTGCCCGCCACCTCGTGGTCGAGCCCCGCGACCGCCCGCAGCAGCGTGCTCTTGCCGGAGCCGCTGTGTCCGAGCAACGCGACGAACTGTCCGGCGGGGATGTCGAGATCGATGCCGTCGAGGACGGTGCGGCCGTCGAACGACCGGGTGAGTGACCGTAGTTGTACGGCGGGACGGTCTGTGGTGGTGGTTGTGGTCGTCGCCGAGGGCGACGCGGGGCCGGCGGTCGTCAGCTGCTCAGTGTGCGTCGCCATGACAGCACCCTCCGTTCGATGAGACGGACCGCGCTGTCGGAGATCAGGCCGAAGATCCCGTAGACGACCAGGCCGACGAGGATCACGTCGCTCTGGCCGTAGTTCTGGGCCTGGAACATCATGTAGCCGAGTCCGTTGGTTGCGTTGATCTGCTCCAGCACGACCAGGCCCAGCCAGGAGCCGGTCACCCCGAGCCGCAGGCCCACGAAGAAGCCGGGCAGCGCGCCGGGGATGACGATCTGCCGGACGAACCGGAACCTCGACAGGCCCTGTACCTCCGCCAGTTCGACGAAGCGGCTGTCGATGCCGGCCAGCGCGGCGTGGGTGTTGAGGTAGATCGGGATGTAGACGACGATGGCGATGATCGCGATCTTGAACGTCTCGCCGATGCCCAGCCAGAGGATGAACAGGGGGATCAGACCCAGTGTCGGGATCGCCCGGTTGAGCTGGACGGTTGCGTCGATCAGGGCCTCGCCGACCCGGCTGAGCCCGGAGGCCAGGGCGAGCGCGACACCGGCGGTCAGCCCGATCGCGAACCCGGTCCCGGCCCGCTGCAACGAGGTCAGGATGTCGGTCCTCAGCGTGCCGTCGGTCCACAGGTGGACGCCCGTCTCCAGCACCGTCCAGGGCGCCGGGACCGCGGCGGGATCGAGCGAGCCGGCGGCGGAGGCGAGAGCCCAGAGGGCGAGGAACAGCACCGGCCCGACGAGCCGGGAGGCGGGCAGCCGCCTGCCGGGGGAGAGGCGCCGGCGCCTGCGGACCTGGGAGGTCCGCCCGGTGGCGGGAGCGGTGGGGAGAACCGTGGCGGGAGCCGTGTCAGGGACGGCTTCGGCGGAGGCGGAGGCGGGGGCGGGGGCGACGGTCGTGGGGCCTCCGGTGGCCGTCGGGGCACCCGCGGTCACGGCGCTCACTTCCGGTACTCCGCGGGCACGGCCTTCGCCGCGATCCGCTCGAACCGCCGGTCGAACAGCGAGCCGACGTCGAACTTCTTCACGAAGCCGCCCTCCGCCAGCAGATCCGCGGTCTCCTGCTCCCACTTGATCGCCTCGTCCCAACTCGGCGGGAACAGCGGCTTGTTGGCGAGCGCGGTGATCGACTCGGCCTGGGGGAGCGTCAGGTTCTGGGTCTTCACGTAGAACTCCTTGTTCCAGATGTCCGGGTTCTCGTACTGCCAGACCGCGCCCTTCGCCCAGTACGGGATGTACGCGGCGACGGCGGCCACCTTCGCGGAGTCGCCCAGCACCGAGGCCGGTGCCCACAGCAGGTTGAGCAGGTCCACCACGTCGGTGGGGATCGTGCGGGCACCCTTGGCCCGGTACTGCTGCAGATAGGCGGGGGCCTGCTGGTTGGCGAGCGGCGCGACGTCCACCTGGCCCGACTGCAGCGCGGTCAGGAACTGGTTGCTGGTGAGCGGGACGAGTTCCGCGTCGTCGTACGCGAGGCCCGCCTCCTTCAACGCCCGCAGCAGGACGACACCCTGTGCCTGCCCCTGGGAGAAGGCGAGCTTCCTGCCCCGGAAATCCTTGACGGTCCTGATGTCGCTCCCGGGCTTGGTGGCGAAGAGATAGTTCGGTTTGCGGGTGACGTTGATCGCGACGATCTTCGCGTCGTATCCCTGGTAATGCGCCTGGATCGGCGGAATTCCCGCGTTGTTGGCCACGTCCAGCGAACCGGCGCGGAAAGCGTTGATGACGTCGGGCCCCGCGCCGATGTTCGCCCAACTGCTCACCCGGAACGGCAGATCGTCGAGTTTCGCCAGCTTGAGCTGCAATTCCTGCTGACTCTGGAAGGAGGCGATCTTCAGGCTCGTCCCCGCGGGCACCTTGGTGGGCAGGGGCGCGTCCGCGGCCGTGCGGGCGGTCGCCGCGCTGCTGTCGGCGCAACCGCTGAGGCCGGCCGCCGCGGCCGTGACGCCGAGCAGGGAGGTGAGGAAGAGTCGCCGGTCGAGACCGGGCGCGGCGGAAGAGGACATGGGAGAACCCCCGGAGGAATGAAGGAGAACGATGGGAAGGCGCACGGAAGCGGCGCGGGCGCCGCCGGCCGTGCGGACGGCGCGAAAGCCGCCGCGGAGCGAAGCCGCGAAGCTGTGAGGGAAAACGGTGGAGGGAAGCCGCGGAAGGGGAATTCACGCAGGTGGAAGAGCCGCGTCGGCCGGAGTGCGAGAGGCACTCCGGAACGTCAACGTGTCAGCAACAGAGGGTGCGACAACTCGTGAGCAGCATGAATACGATGTTCCCGGTCCGCGGTATTGCCTGTCAACATTCGGAGTTTCTGAATTAACCGGCCTCGGCCGAGACACGGTCGAGACGGGCCAACGCCCCCAGCGGGTCCCGGTAGAGCACGTCCAGGGCCACCGCCCCGCCCGCCACGGCCAGCACGGAGTCGGGGAAGCTCGTGGGACCCACGGCCGCCGCCCGGTCCGGCCCGACGGTCTCGCGCAGCGCGGCGAGACAGTCCTCCCGGCCGATGATCCCGATCTCGGTGACGGTGACGGTCTCCGGGTTCAGCACGTCGAGCAGCAGTTCCACCGCCCGCCCCACCAGCCGCGCCCGCTCCACCAGCAGCCCCGCGGCCACGGCGTCGCCGCCGGCCGCCGCCTCCAGCACCCGCATCGGGTTCGAGCCGTCGATGACCCCGGCCGCCCGCGCCCGCCGGCACAGCGTGCGCTCGCTCAACTCGGCCTGGAGGCAGCCGGTCCGGCCGCACGCGCAGGGTTCGGTGCCGCCCGGCAGCGGGAGATGGGCGATCGCCCCGGCCTGCGAGCGGGGCCCGTGGTGCACCTCGTCGTTGGTCGCGAACGCCGCGTCTACCATGTTGCCGACGAACAGCTGCAGCACGCTCCGGCTGCCCCGCGCCCGCCCGAACAGCTGCTCGGCGCCCACCAACGCCCGCGCGTGCCCGTCCACATGGACCGGCAGACCGGTCAGGGCGCCGAGGATCTCCCGTACCGGCACCTCGCGCCAGCCCAGCAGCGGATGTTCGACGACCGTCCCGGTCTCCCGGTCCACCCAGCCGCCGGCCGCGAAGCCCACGGCCAGGGGCCGGCAGTCCGGCGCCGCGTCCAGCAGCGCCCGGAGTTCGCCGGCGGCCCGCGCCAGGACCGGGGCGGGATCGGTTGTGCCGTGCTTCAGCCGCCGCTCCTCGACGACCCGTCCGCGCAGATCGAGCAGCGCGACGGTCGTGTAGGGCACGGCCACATGGACACCGCCCACCACGAACCGCGAGTCGTCCAGGTCGAGGGGCACGTGCGGACGCCCCGTGCCCTTGGCCCGCCGGGGCGGTTCGGCCTCACGGAGGAGACCGAGCCCCGTGAACCGGGCGCAGTAGTCGGTCACCGAGGCGGGGGAGAGCCCGGTCACCCGGGCGATGTTGCTCCGCGCCACGGGCCCGTGTTCCAGGACGGACCTCAGCACCACGCTGGCGCTGGTCCGCCGCCGGTCGCTGTCGGCGGCACGCGGCACGGGGGACGAGGCGGGAGAAGGGGAGGCGGAGAGGGCGGGAGCGTACAGGGTGGGTGCTGCCGCGGCATGGGGCATGACGATCATCCTCGGGAACGGGTCCGACACTGCGCCGTCTCGAAGGGCGAGGCGTGCCGGAGCCGCCTCACCCGGGACGGCGACAGGTGGCCGTGCCCACGCGTCGCAGGTCGACATAGCGACGCGACGAGAAGTACCGGGCCTGAGCAACCATGCGCCCGAAGCTAGCAAAACGGCCCACCGCTGCCCAGACGGCGACCGACGGGCGAGACGGCGTCCGTCCACGCCGCTCACCGGATTGGTGAAACCCTACAGATGCCGTGGTAGGCGCTTTCCGGGCCCCAGGCCATCCCACCTCAGTGACCGGCGTCACCCCGTACCGGGTGTAACGGGCATCCTTTGTCGGAAACCCATCAAGGCGTCGTTCCCTCCTTTGTCGCATGCTGACGGTGCCCGGCGCACGGGACCGGGGATAGCGTCACGGTGTCCCAGCCGACTTCACCCGCCGGAGTGAGCCCGAACATGAGCACCGCCGCCACGTCAGCCCGCCCCGGCGAGGTCCTCGCCGACCTCCTGCCCGTCTCCGGCGCCCGCGTGCGCGACCTCGCTCTCGTGGTCGGCGGCGCCGCGCTCACCGGGCTCGCCGCGCAGATCGCCGTGCCCGTGCCGGGTTCCCCGGTCCCGGTCACCGGACAGACCTTCGCCGCCCTGCTCGTCGGCACCACCCTGGGCGCGAGCCGGGGTGTCGCCTCGCTCAGCCTGTACGCGCTGGCCGGTCTCGCCGGTGTGCCGTGGTTCGCGAACGGCACCTCCGGTGTCGGCGTCTCCTTCGGCTACATCCTCGGCATGATCCTGGCCGTCGCCGCCGTGGGCGCCCTGGCCCGTCGCGGCGGCGACCGCTCGACGCTGCGCACGGCGGGCACGATGCTCGTCGGCGAGGCGATCATCTACGCCGTCGGCGTCCCGTACCTCGCCGCCACCGCCGACATCAGCCTCTCGTCCGCCGTCGCGCTCGGCCTCACGCCCTTCCTGATCGGCGACGCCCTCAAGGCTCTCCTGGCCATGGGGCTGCTGCCGACGGCCTGGAAGCTCGTGAAGAAGTGAGGTAGCGGTCGGCCGCGCCGGGCGTGCACCGCTCGTGCTGTGGCGCCGCTCATCGAGAGGTTCGCCGGGCCGGTCACTGCGACCGTGCCACGGCGAACCTCTCTCGGTTTTCGGCGCCGGGGCGAGCCCGTACGGCCCGACGGCTGCCGTTCTCCGGTTCCCGCCCGGCGGTTCAGGACTCCTGACGGGCCCTTCGCTCGTTCCACCACAGGCCCGCCGCGCCCGCGGAGACGAGCGCGGCACCGGCCAGACCGAGCGGCACCACACGGTCGGCCGGACCCGTCTCGGGCAGTTCGTCCGGGGCGTCGTCCTTCCCGCCGCCGGCGCCCCCGCCACCGCTCCCGCCGCCGTCACCGCTCCCGCCGTCACCGCCGCCCGGGGTGACCGGGCTGTTGTCGGTGCCGAGGAGCAGGGGGGTGGCGGGCTCGTTGGGTGACTGGTTGGTCGCCCCGAACGGCACCGGACCCTGCTGCCAGAAGGTCTTCGAGCCGTCGGAATTCTGGACGGGCAGACAGATCCTGCCCTTCTTTCCCAGGTCGTACGTGGCTTCGATCGCATACGTCTTCGACTTTCCGGCCGGAAGATCCTCGATCCCGCACGCGAAACCGCTGTTCGCACCCTCGGGAAGATCTCCGTCCGGAATTGCTGAACATCCTTCGACATTCTTGACCGTCAGGCCGCCGAAACCGACCACGAGCAATCGGATTTCACCGCTCGCCTTGCTTCCCGCGTTCTTCACGACGCCGGTGATATTCGTTTCCTGCGACGTGTTGTCGACTTTGATCTCCTTGGACAGCAGCGTCGAGAGCCGTACTCCGGACGGTGCCGCGTCCATGGCCTTTCCGCCGTGCCCGCTCAGTCCCCCCTGGTCGTCCGCCGACGCCGCGAAGCCCAGGAGCAGCACCGACGTGAACGAAGCGGCGAGCAGCGATCCGGTGATGGCGGTCCTACGATGAGAACTCATGTTCCCTCCCCCTTGCGTCCCCCTGGCCGTGCCTGAATTCACGGCCTATGAAGAGGTACCACAAGATTTCTCCGCACTATGCTGGTGCGGGGCGAAGTGTGACCAATGCGCGACCTTTTGTTTCTGCTGTGGCATGGCGGTCGGTTGTTGAAGGGGGTCAGGGGGATGCCGGAAATAGGGTGGGGTGGTGTTCCGGGTCTTGTGGTGGCAGGCCGATATCGCCTGGTCGCCGGCATCGGCCAAGGGGGAATGGGCCGGGTCTGGCGGGCCACCGACGAGATGCTCGACAGGCGGGTCGCCGTCAAGGAAATGCGTATCGACGGTCTCGACCCGGAGGACAGCCGCACCCGGCGCGAGCGAACCCTGCGGGAGGCCAGGGCCACGGCCCGTATCGACCATCCCCATGTCGTGCGCGTCTACGACGTCGTCGACGCGGGCGACCGGCTGTGGATCGTCATGGAACTGGTCGACGGCCGCTCGCTGGAGCAGGTCGTGGCGGAGGACGGCCCCCTCGGCGTGCGGGACACCGCCCGCATCGGCCTCGAACTCGTCGACGCCCTCGGCCAGGTACACGCGCAGGGCGTCCTGCACCGCGACATCAAACCGGCCAACGTCCTCGTCAAGCGCACGGGCGCCCACCAGGCCGTCCTCACCGACTTCGGCATCGCCGCCATCCAGAACACCGAGGCCCTCACCATGGCCGGCATGCTCGTCGGCTCCCCGGACTACATGGCCCCCGAGCGGGTCTCCGGCCGGCCCCAGGGACCGCCCTCCGACCTCTGGTCCCTCGGCGCGACCCTCTGCGCCGCCCTCGGCGGCCGCTCCCCGTTCGCCCGCGCCACCACCCTCGCCACCCTCCACGCCGTCCTCTACGAGGAGCCGGAACTCCCCCCGGCCGCGGGCGCCCTCCACGACATCCTCGCCGCCCTCCTCGCCAAGCAGCCGGAGTCCCGGCCCGGCGTGCCCGAGCTCACGGAGACGCTCCGCCGCCTCGCCACGAACCCGGCAGCGGCCACACGGACGACCGAGCCGTGGCCACCGGCAGCACAGGAGCCGGCAGGTTCGGCGGGGACGGCCGGCAAGGTGGGCACGCCGGGGACAGCCGGCACGCCGGGGACAGCCGACACGGCCGACACGGCCGACACGGCTGGGGCGGCCACCGGAACGGCAGCTCCGGGCCTCGCCGAGCCCGCGACGCGCCCCGCGTCCGGCGTCCCGCGCCCCGCGGCCGGGACGGCCGACACAGCCACCGGACCCGGGGGAGAAGGAGACCCCGGCAGAACGCCGGAGGACGGTATCGCCGCACCCGAGGGGCCGGCCCCCACGGCATCCGACCCCGTGGCCGCGGCCGGACGGCCCTCCGCAGGGCGGCCGGAGCCGGTCGCGGCGCACCCGACTCCCCTGGGCGCCGCCGCGCGCCCGTCGCCCGCCACCACCCCGGATGCCGAGGCACCGCCCCCGCCCGCCGGACCCCCGACCCCGGCGCATCCGACCCCGACGGTACGGAACCGCCCCACCCCCGAGCCCGTACCGCACCCCCGGCCACGACAGCCCGCCCCACCCGCCCCGGACGCGGACCCGTACCCCTTCCCCACTCCCCGCCCCGACCGCCCCACCACCCCCGTCCTGCACCGCGCCCCCGTCCCGACGCCCCACACCCCCTCCGCGCACCCGCCGACGAGCACCCCCGAACTCCCCCCGACGACCGCTCCGGCACTCCCCGACGACGCGGAACTGCCGACCCGCCCCCGTCCCGCGCCACCCGCCGCACCCCGGCCGCCCCGGCGGGACCACCGCCGCGCCGGACTCCTCGCGGCCACGGCCCTCGCCGTCACGGCGGCCGTGGCCGCGGTCGTCGTACCGGCGATGAACGACGCGTCCGGCGACAAGGGCGACGAGGACGACAAGCACGGCAGGAGCGGCAGGACATCGGCCTCGGTCTCCCCCTCCACCGAGGCGCCCGTCCCTACCCCCGCTCCCACCGTCGCCGGCACCTCGCGCCCGCCCGAACTGCCGCCCGGCGCCCGTACGGAGGCCGGAGTGTTCGCCTGGGTTCCGCCGGACGGGTTCTCGCGGGAGGTGCACGCCGGCGCGGAGGTGCACTACACCTCGCCCGACGCCCGCCAGGAGATCGTCGGCAAGGCGTCCCTCGCGCGCGGCGACCTCCTGGAGCAGTGGCGGAAGAAGGAGAGGAGCACCGCCGAGGGGCCGGGATACGAACGGATCCGCCTGGAGGAGACCGAGTTCCGCGGCCGGCCCGCCGTGGTGTGGGAGTACACCGTGATCGCCCAGGAACTGCCCTGGCACGTGCGCTCCCTCGGCTTCGACACCGGCGGCAAGTCCTACCAGCTCACCACCTGGTACCACCCCGACATCGAGGACCGCGCCCTCCCGGTCTACGAGAAGGTCGAGAAGACCTTCACTCCCCTCTAGGCCCTGTCCGGACGACGAAACGGGGCCCGGCGGCGGACGAACCGCCACCGGACCCCGGCCCTGTGTCGACGGCCTCGGCCGCCCGCGCTCAGCGCACCGTGTCGGACACCTCGGCGCCGGCGGACTTCCGGGCACCCAGCCGCTCCTTGACGACCGCGATGCCGACGACGACGGCCGCGACCAGCAGCGACAGCAGCAGGATCTCGCGGTTGCCGTGCTCGGTGTCGGTGAGCATGTAGCCGAGGACGAAGAGGATCAGCCCGATCGTGGCCCACGTCAGATAGGGGTACAGCCACATCTTCACGACGAGCTTCTCCGGCGACTCCCGCTCGATGATCCTGCGCATGCGCAGCTGCGAGAAGCAGATGACGAGCCACACGAACAGGGCGACCGCGCCGGAGGAGTTGACGAGGAAGAGGAAGACACCCTCGGGGAAGAAGTAGTTGAAGATGACGGCCACGAACCCGAAGACGACCGAGGAGAGGATGGCGGCCATCGGCACACCCCGGCCGTTCGTCCGGCCGAACGCGCGCGGCGCGTCCCCGCGCTGGCCCAGCGAGAACGCCATGCGCGACGCGGTGTAGAGACCCGAGTTCAGGCAGGACAGCACCGAGGTCAGCACGATGAAGTTCATGATCTGGCCGGCGTGCGCGATGCCGAGGGAGTCGAGGGCGGCGACGTAGGAGCCCTTCTCCTTGATCGACGGGTCGTTCCACGGCAGCAGCGTGACCACGACGAAGATCGAGCCGAGGTAGAAGACGCCGATGCGCCAGATGATGCTGTTGGTCGACTTGGTGACGGCCCGCTGCGGGTTCTCCGTCTCCCCGGCGGCCAGCGTGGCGATCTCGCTGCCCATGAAGGAGAAGACGACCAGCAGCACACCGATGAGGATCGCGCCCGCGCCGTGCGGCAGGAACCCGCCGTGCTCGGTCAGGTTGGACAGCCCGGCCTTGTCGGTGTCGGCGCCCGGCAGCACGCCGAACACCGCGAGACCGCCCACCACGATGAACGCGGCGATCGCGACGACCTTGATCCCGGCGAACCAGAACTCGAACTCACCGTAGGAGCCGACGGAGACCAGGTTCGTCGCGGTCAGGACGACCATCACGATCAATGCCCAGCCCCACTGCGGCACCGCCGGTATCCAGCCCTCCAGGATCACCGCGCCCGCGGTCGCCTCGACCGCGAGCACGACGACCCAGAAGAACCAGTACAGCCAGCCGATCGAGAACCCGGCCCAGCGGCCGAGCGCGCGGTCGGCGTGGGCCGAGAACGACCCCGACGTCGGGTTCGCTGCGGACATCTCACCGAGCATCCGCATCACCAGCACCACCATCGTGCCGACGAGCGCGTACGACAGGAGGATGCCGGGGCCGGCGGTGGCGATGCCGGAACTCGACCCGACGAACAGGCCGGCTCCGATCACACCCCCGATCGCGATCATCGACAGATGACGGTTCTTGAGACCGGCGTGCAGACCGGGGGAGGGAGGCGAGGACGAGCCAGGGGAATCCGCCTGGGGCGGCAGGGTCGGCTGCGAGGTCATGGGGGGAGGTTTCCTTTGCGCCGTGGTGGGGACTTCCGTGCGTCTGCCCAGTGACCGACCGATCGACTCTCGTCAGAGCGGGAAACGAGGGGCGACCGCGAGGGTCCGGCTGGGCCGTTGTAAAGATCGGTCCAGTGAATCGGAGGCGAAAGGATTCCAGAACCTTTGAATCCGGATCGTTACTTGAGGTTTACTTGAGGATTCGTTGGGTAGCTCACGTTTCGCTGGGTCGGCACCCCGTCGTGCCATGCCGAAACACGCGTGTCACACTCGGACCATGCGCGTCTACCTCGGCTCTGATCACGCCGGATACGAACTCAAGAACCACCTCGTGGAGTGGCTGAAGGCCGCCGGCCACGAGCCCGTCGACTGCGGGCCCCACATCTACGACGCCCAGGACGACTACCCGCCGTTCTGCCTCCGCGCGGCGGAGCGCACGGCCGCGGACCCCGGGTCCCTCGGCGTCGTCATCGGCGGCTCCGGCAACGGCGAACAGATCGCCGCGAACAAGGTGGCCGGCGTCCGCGCCGCCCTCGCCTGGAGTGCCGAGACCGCCGCGCTGGGCCGCGAGCACAACAACGCCAACGTCGTCGCCGTCGGCGCCCGCATGCACGCGCAGGACGACGCGACGAAGTTCGTCGAGACCTTCCTCAACACCCCGTTCTCCGGTGACGAGCGCCACATCCGCCGCATCGACATGCTGGCGGCGTACGAGACCACGGGCGACCTGCCCCCCGTCCCGGCCCACCACCCCCAGCCGTAGCGCTCCGGCGTTCGTACGGACCTGAGAAGCAGGGGGCGCAGCCCCCGCTTCTCAGGGGCGCGGGGAACTGCGCGAGCACCCCCCACCGGACCGGCACCCGAGAACGCGCCCCCGGCCGCCCCCACCCACCCTGCCGAACCCCCGGAGGACCCCCGTGCCGGAGGGGCACACCATCCACCGCCTCGCCGAGGACTGCCTGGCCCACTTCGGCGGCGACGGCCGGCCCACGCACGTCACCAGCCCCCAGGGCAAGTTCGCCGACGCCGCGGCCCTCCTCACCGGCACCCCGCTGCACACCGCCGAGGCCCACGGCAAGCACCTCTTCCTGCACTTCGGCGACCCCGACGCCGAGGAACGGGTGCACATCCACCTGGGCCTGTTCGGCAAGGTCACCTTCGGCCCGGCCCCCGCGCCCCCGCCCACGGACACCGTCCGCCTGCGGCTGCGCGACGACACGTCGTACATGGACCTGCGCGGCCCGACGACCTGCGCCCTGATCACCGAGGCCGAGAAACGCGCCGTGCACGCCCGCCTCGGCCCCGACCCGCTCCGCGCCGACGCCGACCCGGCCCGCGCGTACGCCCGTGTCTCCCGCAGCCGTACGACCATCGCCGCGCTCCTCCTGGACCAGAAGGTGATCGCGGGCGTCGGCAACGTCTACCGCGCCGAGGTCCTCTTCCGGCACGGCATCGACCCCTACCGCGCGGGCAAGGACATCACCCCGGCGGAGTGGGACGCGATCTGGACCGACCTCGTCGGCCTCATGCGCGAGGGCGTACGGCACAACCGCATCGACACCGTCCGCCCGGAACACACGCCCGAGGCCATGGGCCGCCCGCCCCGCGTCGACGACCACGGCGGCGAGGTGTACGTGTACCGCAGGGCGGCCCTGCCCTGCCATCTCTGTGGCGGCGAGGTCCGCACCGCCGACCTCGCCGCCCGCAACCTCTTCTGGTGCCCGGCCTGCCAGCAGAGGTGAGTCCCCGGCCCTAGTGAGCTGGTTCGGAGATGCGTGAGCAGTAGCGGCAGATTCGGTCGAGGATCTGGTCGGCGGTCTTGGTCCATTTGAAGGGTCTGGCCTGGTCGTTCCAGACCTTGATCCAGTCCTCGAGTGCGGCCTTGAGGTCGTCGAGGGAGCAGAACACCCCGCGTTCGAGGCAGCGCCGTTCCAACTCGGCGAACCACCGCTCGACCTGATTGATCCATGACGAGTAGGTGGGCGTGAAGTGGAGGTGGAAGCGGGGATGCGTGAGCAGCCACCTGTGCACCACCGGCGCCTTGTGGGCGGAGAGGTTGTCGCAGATCACGTGGACTGCCAGGCCGGGCTCGGTCTGGCGGTCGATCTCGTCGAGGAAGTCACGGAAGTCCACGGCCCGGTGCTGCGCGGACAGCTTCGAGATCACCTTGCCCGTCGCGGTGTTCAGGGCGGCGAACAGATCGACGGTGCCGTGCCGGACGTAGTCGAAGCTGCGCCGTTCGGGCACTCCGGGCAGCATCGGCAGGACCGGCGCGGTTCGTTCCAGGGCCTGGATCTGCGGTTTCTCGTCCACCGCGAACACCGCGGCATTGGCCGGCGGGGCGAGGTAGAGGCCGACGACATCGCGGATCTTGTCGATCAGGAGCGGGTCCGGAGAGATCTTGAAGGTCTCGGTCCGCCATGGCTGCAGGCCGAAGGCGTGCCAGATACGCAGCACGCTCGCCGGGGAGATCCCCACGACCTTGGCCAGCTCCCGCTTCGACCAGTGCGTCCCACCCGGAGGCGTCTGCTCCAGCGTGCGCACCACCACCTCTTCGACCTGGGCATCGGTGATGGTTCGTGGCACTCCCGGGCGCGGTTCGTCGCTGAGCCCGTCCAGCCGGGCGCGCAGGAATCCCGCCCGCCACTTGGTCACGGTGCCCCGGTTGACGCCCAGCCGCGCGGCGACCGCGATATTGCTGCCGCCGTCCGCGCAGGCCAGCACGATCCGTGCCCGTAACGCCAGGCCCTGCGCGGTCGTCCGGCGCCGGGCCCATCCCTGCAACGTCCGCCGCTCGGTATCGGATAACACCAACGGCGCAAGCCTGCTGTCGCCCATCCCCACAGCAGACCGCAAACCACCAGCCCCGTCACCACCCAAGCCGCGATCCGAAACGGAACACGACTCAAGTGGCGACGGAAGAACTCAAAACCGGCTCACTAGAAGCCGTGCGGCAGCCAGGGCGCCGGTCCGGACGCCAGGAACCCCACGGACGCCTCCGCCAGCGCCCCCTGGCGAAGCTCCCGGACCAGCCCCGCCCCGGCCAGCGCGGACAGGCTCACGCCGCCCAGATAGGCCGCGCCCAACTCCCGTACGTCCAGGGAGAGATCGGCGGCGTCCGCGGTGCGCTCGCAGGTCGCGCCCTTCGGGTCGCCGGTGAGCCGCCAACGCCCCTCGTTCCAGGGGCAGAAGGAGTCCTCGACCTCGAACACCACGTCCAGCGGCGCCTGGTAGGTCCGCAGGCGCAGCGCCGCGCCCACGTCCACGAGCCGCACATACAGGTCGTCGGTGAACCGCAGCGCGCAGCGCCGGATGTCCGACACCAGGTGCAGCACCGGCTCGTCGACGGGCAGCCGGTGGGCGACGACGCACGACGTCAGGTCGATGTCGAAGAGGAACCGCCACAGCGCGGCACGGGCGGCCGGGTCCAGGGCCTCCAGCGCGCTCAACTGGACGACGCCGTCCGCCCCGCGCGGCCCCCAGTCGGACTTGACCCGGAAGCGCGCGTACCCGACCACGCCGGCGCCCTCGCCGTCGGTCCGCTCGGCCACCACGCACTGCAGGGGTGAGGCACCGCTGCGGTGGCGTTCCGTGTCGAGCAGTTCCACCCGCTCCCAGCCGGGCTGCCGGGCCAGCGTCCCGGGCCGCTCCGGCACCCGCCGGGCGTACACCGCCTCGCACGCGTCGAGCACCTCGGACGGGTCGGCGTAGCGCAGCCGTACGTCGTCGGTGCCGGGCGGTACGGACAGCCGCACCCGGGCGGTGTCGATGTCGGCGGCCAGCCGGCGCGTGGCCAGGCCGTACCCGAACCGGCCGTAGATCGCCGGCTCGGACGCGGTCAGCACGGCCAGCGGCTCGCCCCAGGAACGGACGTCGTCCAACTGCCGCCGCATCATGGAGGTCAGCACCCCGCGGCGCCGGTGTGTGGCCGCGACACCGACCATCGTGACCCCGGCCGCCGGGACGGCCGAGCCGCCGGGCACGGTGAGACGGAAGTCGAACGCCCCCGCCGTACCCACGCAGCGGTCGCCCTCCCACACGCCGACGCAACGCTCGGGCACCGTGAGCGCGTCCCACAACTCGCGCTCCTCCGGCGGTTCGGGGGTGCCGCCGAAGGCGCGGATGAGGTTGTCGTACCAGGGGTCCCAGTCTTCCTTGCGCAGCGCCCGCAGCTCAGTCGTCATACGCCATGCCTAGCAGCACGATCCCGTACGGGCGAACGAATTTGACCCGCGCGTCGCCGTCGGACGTGGGATCCTTCACAGGTGCCGCACGGAGGGCGCACGGGGGCCGAACGACGCGTTCCGGTGTGAGATCTGTGTGAGATTCGTCGTGAACCGGCCCTCGGAAGGGGGACAAGTAGGACCTCCTGTGCACAGGGGCTGGTCCGATGGATAAGGTCCCGAACAATGGCAGCAGGACGAGAGCGGCGCGCGGCGGCCGATACGCTCACGGCCCGGATGAAGAAGCTGGTTCACCGGGTCCGCACCGGCGTGCGCAAATCCGCCGTCGACTACTTCCGCGGGGACGGCTCCGACTGGATCGCCCTCGTCGGCCTGCTGCTGATGATCCCGCTGATCGCCTGCCTCACGCTGATCAACGAGGTGTGGTTCTCACCCGCCGTCCTCGTCCTTCCCATCGTCGCGGGCGGCCTGCTGCTGCGGCCCGCCAGTCTCCTCGGCCTGTACGCGGCCGCCGCGACCGCGCTGATCGTGGAGTCGGTACGGCTCGGCCCCTATCCCGAGGGCCCGGCCCGGGTGACACCCGGCATCGTGCTCGTGGTCGCCGCCTGCGGTTTCTTCGGCCTGCTCATCGCCCAGTTCCGCAGCCGGGTCGGCGTGCCCTGGCGGCGCGGCGGCACCATGCTCTTCGACCTGCGCGAACGCATCCGGGTCCAGAGCAAGTTGCCGCAACTGCCCGCCGGCTGGCACCGCGAGATGGCCCTGCGTCCGGCGGGCGGCCAGTCCTTCTCCGGCGACTTCGTCGTGGCCGCCCGCACGAACGGCGGCCGCACCCTCGAAGTCGTCCTCACCGACGTCTCCGGCAAGGGCATGGACGCGGGCTCCCGCGCCCTGCTCCTCTCCGGCGCTTTCGGCGGTCTTCTGGGATCGCTCCCACCGCACGCCTTCCTCCCGGCGGCCAACGGCTACCTCCTCCGCCAGGACTGGGACGAGGGCTTCGCGACCTCCATCCACCTCGTCCTCGACCTCGACTCCGGCGACTACGAACTCTTCTCCGCCGGCCACCCGCCCGGCCTCCAGCTCAGCGCGGGCACCGGCCGCTGGGAGGAGAAGGCCGCCGAGGGCCCCCTCCTCGGCGTCTACGACGGCGCCCAGTTCGACCCCGTCAAGGGATCCCTGCGCCCCGGCGACGTCCTGATGCTGTTCACCGACGGCCTCGTCGAGACCTCCGAGCGGGACATAGTCGAAGGCATCGACCGCCTCACCGGCGAGGCCGACCGCTACGTCGCGGGAGGCTTCCACGGCGCCGCCTGGCACCTCATCGAAGCCGTGGCCAAGGACGTCAACGACGACCGAGCCCTCCTCCTGATCTGCCGAGAAGGCCCCACAGCCACCCGCCCCTGAACAGCAGAGGACGAAGCCCCTTGCTGGCCAGGGGTGCGGGGAACGGCGCGAGAACCCCCACCGGACGTGCACGCGGTCCTCGACGGCGACAGCCTCCTGCTTTTCAGGGGCGCGGGGAACGGCGCGAGAACCCCATCGGACCGGCACATGGGGGTCGAAGGGGCGCAGCCCCTGGAGGAGGGGACGGGTAGGGGCGGCGGGGGCGAAACCCGGACCGGCACCCACCACTCACCACCCCACCCCACACCCACCGCACGAAGGAGCCCAGACCCGATGCCCTCGACCCCCCTCTCCCTCCCGGAAGTGGAAACCCTGGCCAGAACGGCCCACGCCACCCAGAAGGACAAGGCCGGCCGCCCCTACACCGAGCACCTCCAGGCGGTCGCGGCCGGCGTCACGGCACGAGGCGGCGACGAGGACCAGATCGCCGCGGCCTGGCTGCACGACGCGGTCGAGGACGACGCCCTCACCGAGACCTGGCTCACCGAGGCCCCTCTGACCGCCCGCACCAAGGCCATCGTCCTCGCCCTCACCAAGCGCGGGGGCGAAACCCCGGAGACGTACGCCACCCGCATCCTCGACACCCCGGGCGCCCTCCTCGTCAAGCAGTCGGACCTCGCGCACAACGCGGACCCGGCCCGCCTCGCCGTCCTGGACGAACCCACACGCACCCGCCTGACCCGCAAGTACGCCCACATGCGAAACCTCCTCGGCCTGCCGGACGAACCGGCGGCCGAGGAGGCCACGGAGAACAACTGAGAGAGAACAGGAGCGAACGGGAGCGACGGACCCCGGCGCCGAGGCCGAGGGGACGTCGAGGGGACAGAGACCCCGCGCCTACGTCCTGCCCCCCACCTTCCCCCGCTCGCGAGCCAGCTCGGCGGCATCCCGCTTGAACGCCCACTCCATCTTCGGCTCCATCGCGAACCGGAACATCCGCTGCACCGGCGGGGTGCACAGCACGGTGATGACGGCCGCAGCGAGGAACGTGGCGAACAGCTCGCCGAGCGGCTGGTACACCCACGCGTTGGCGTCGTACCAGTCCCAGAAGCGCGACCCCTTCGCGAGGAACCCGTGCAGCAGGTAGCCGTACAACGTGCCCGCGCCCAGCACGGTGAACCACATCTTCCGACGCGGCACCCAGGCGAAGAAGCACGTGGTCAGCACCATGGAGCAGCCGAACAGCGCGAAGGTCATGACGATGCCCGCCCACCACGGCGCACCCAGCTCCTGCGCGCTGTCACGGTGGTAGAACCAGGCCGAGTTCATGTCCGGGCCCAGCCAGTACGCCATCGCCAGCGCGCACCCGGCCACCGGCAGGGACAGGATCCGCACCTCGCGGCGCCGCATGAACTGGAAGTGCGCGGGCTTCATGAACAGGCCGACGACGAAGAACGGCAGGAACTGCAGGACACGCTGCAGGTCCAGGTCGTCACCGATGTCGGGAGAGACCGAGGCGAGCGCCGCGACGGCGAGCGCCACCGGGACGGGCCAGCGCACGACCTTCCACAGCGGTGTCGTCAGCCGCCACACGAACAGCGCGATCAGGAACCAGGTGAGGTACCAGGGGTCGAGCAGGCTGATCGGGTGGGAGGGGTCGTCGTCGCCCCACCGCTTGAAGAAGGAGTAGGCGATCTCGAAGAGGACGTACGGCACGGCGATTCCGGTGACCAGCCTGCGGAGCCGGTCCGGGCGCATGTCGAAACTGCGCGAGAAGTAACCGGAGATGATGATGAACGCCGGCATGTGAAACGTGTACACGAACATGTACAGCGCCTCGGCGGCGCGGCTGTGGTCGGTGAGCGGCTCCCACGCGTGTCCCATCGCCACGAGCACGATGGCGAGGTACTTGGCGTTGTCGAAGAACGCGTCACGTTGTTTGGCCGGTCTGGCCTCGGGGGAGGCGCCACCTGGCGTCGGCTGGGGAGACGAGGACTTCAGCGAGCGCGGACTCGGCACTCCGTCTGCGGACGGTTGTAGTGGCTGTGTCGGCGGGAGCGGCGTCCCGGTTCGGCCGTGCGGTCGCAGCGAGTTCGTCACAGACCCTCCCTCCGGCAACTCCGGAGGACGGTCCGAGCACTCGCTGCGCAAGCGGGGGACGAGGCAGCGGTGAACATCTGAGGCACCCTAGCGTTGTCTGTGCGATTACGTAAAACCACCCACGTGAATCCTGTATTGAGGGGTACGTGTCCTCCCCGCGTACCCGGGATTCGTGAAGTCATGACCAGGTGAAGCGTCACAACGTGTCCACTGCAGGGCAGATGACAACCGCCGTTCTGTCAGCATTCATCCCGACTAAATGGTGCATACCGTGCGCAGGCGACTCCGGTGAAATGTCCGGTTAATTACCGTCCTGCCCGGGCCTCTTGATGTGTCGGTGGCAACAATTCGAATTACCTGCGCACGGGTTGTGTGTGCACGGAAACGATCATCGCGAATTCACCCGGGGTGCGCTCCCGTTGGCCGGGGGCGGGGGTGGCGTGCGTGGAGTGACGTGGCCGACGTTGTCTCAGCCGCTGCATAGGACGGCCTGGTTGGTGGCACGATGGTTCTGGCGGGGTGCGCGTGGGGTCGGCGCCCCGGGCCGGGTGCGGACCGACCGAGGGTGTGATCTGTGTGGCCATTTCGCTGTCAGTGGTGCTCTTGCTGGGGATCATCCTGGTAGTGCTGATGCGGGGAGGGACGATCAAGGCCGGACCGGCCGTCGTCGCCATCCTCTTCGGCTTCTTCCTCGCCTCGACGGGCATGGCCGACGACATCCAGCGCTTCCTGAACTCGATAGCGGACACCATCAACTCGATCCAGTTCTAGACCGTGTCCGGGGTGACCACCGGAACACGCGCCGTGCACGTCCGCACGGCCGGCCGACGGCCACGAGACGGCAAAAAGCCTCCGGCCCGGTCGAGGAATCCCTCGACCGGGCCGGAGGCCGTTGGAGCGGGCGACGGGAATCGAACCCGCGTAGCTAGTTTGGAAGACTAGGGCTCTACCATTGAGCTACGCCCGCACAGCTCGCGCCGCAGGTCGGGTGACCGCGGCACAGAAGGCATCGTAGCGGGTCCGGTGCCGCCGCCGCACACCCCTTCCCGGCCGCGTCCGCCGTGCGCCGTCGCGCGCGCCCGCGCACTGGCTGAATGCGGCAACCCCATGGCCTGCGGGCATGTACCCTACGTGTCGCACCAGACGGGGTGTGGCGCAGCTTGGTAGCGCGTCCGCTTTGGGAGCGGAAGGCCGTGGGTTCAAATCCCGCCACCCCGACCACCGCGCCGGCAGGCGTCGCCCGCCACCGGCGAGATCGCCTTTTGGGGCGTGTACCGCCTGCGGTTACTATGCAAGCTGCGCGCCCGTGTGTCTGCACTCTCACGTCTCTCAAGGGCCGCTAATCCGCTGAAACCCCGCCGCACCGGTGGGGGACGTCAGCAGAACCCCAAGAAGTCAGCCCCCAAGGAGACCGAACCGTGAAGAGCGCCGTGGAGACCCTGAACCCGACCCGGGTTCGGCTCAGCATCGAGGTGCCCTTCGAGGAGCTCAAGGACAGCCTCGACGCGGCGTACAAGAAGATCAACCAGCAGGTCACGGTGAAGGGCTTCCGCAAGGGCAAGATCCCGGCCCGTGTCATCGACCAGCGGTTCGGCCGCGGTGCGGTGCTGGAGGAGGCCGTCAACGACGCGCTCCCGAAGTTCTACACGGACGCGGTCAACGAGGCCGAGCTCAACGTCCTGGGCCAGCCCGAGGTCGACATCACCGAGCTGAAGGACGGCGAGACGCTGAACTTCACCGCCGAGGTCGACGTCCGCCCGGCCATCGAGATCCCGGACTACTCCGGCATCGAGGTCGAGGTCGACGCCGTCGAGGTCACCGAGGAGGACGTGGACAAGGCGGTCGAGCAGCTGCGCGAGCGCTTCGCCTCCACCTCCCCGGTCGAGCGTGCCGCCGAGGACGGCGACGTCGTGACGCTCGACCTGCAGGCCAAGGTCGACGGCGAGGTCCTGGAGGACGGCGTCGCCGAGGGCGTCTCCTACACCATCGGCTCCGGCGAGCTGCTGGACGGCATCGACGACGCCGTGAAGGGCCTGGAGGCCGGTGGCGAGGCCACCTTCGCCTCCGAGCTCAAGGGCGGCTCGGCGGCCGGCAAGGAGGCCGAGGTGACCGTCAAGGTCTCCCAGGTCGCCGCCCGTGAACTCCCGGCCCTGGACGACGAGTTCGCCCAGCTCGCCTCCGAGTTCGACACCCTCGAGGAGCTGCGCGCGGACAGCCGCAAGCGCCTGGAGAACATGAAGCAGTACGACCAGGCCACCCAGGCCCAGGAGCGCGTCCTCGAGAAGCTCCTGGAGATCGTCGAGGTGCCCGTCCCCGAGAAGCTGCTCGAGGACGAGATCAACACCCGCAAGCACAACCTGGAGCACCACCAGCTCGGCCAGATGGGCCTGGACCTGGAGAAGTACCTGGAGATCCAGGGCAAGACGGTCGAGGAGTTCGACGCCGAGACCAAGGAAGCGGCCGTCAAGGGCATCAAGACCCAGTTCGTCCTCGACGAGCTGGTCTCCAAGGAGAAGCTGAACGTCAACCAGGAGGAGCTCACCGAGCACCTCATGCGCCGCGCGGCCTCCTCCGGCATGTCCCCGGACCAGTTCGCCCAGGCCGTCGTCCAGAACAACCAGGTCCAGCTCCTCGTGGGCGAGGTCGCTCGCGGCAAGGCCCTGGCCCTGGTCGTCGAGTCCGCCACGGTGAAGGACACCAACGGCGAGGTCGTCGACCTGGACGACGACGAGGACGAGACGGAGGCCGAGGGCTCCGCCGAGGCCACCGAGGAGACCCCGGCCGCCACCGAGGCCGAGGAGAAGGCCCCAGAGGCCTGATCGCTCCGCTGTTCGCCTGATGACGGGCCCCTGGATCACTTGTGACCCAGGGGCCCGTCGGCCTATCCAAGGGGCGCGGGGAACTGCGCGACCAGCCCACAACAAGCCGCACTCGCCGATCCACAGCCCGTGGCAGACGCGCGGGCGGCTTTGTGGGGGCCGGTCGCGCAGTTCCCCGCGCCCCTGTCCGGGCCGGGGGCCACAACGCACCCGCTCCACCCGGCGGAGCGCATGCGCTGACAGCGAACAGTTCCCTTTGCGGGATTCACCGGCGGAGCCACCGCGTTAGGGTCCATGAAGACGAGGGCTGGGCTGTCGGCTAACGGCCCGGTCCCCGGAAGGGAAACGTGAAGACGGCCCGGCGCCGTCGTAAGACGAGCAGGTGGATACGTGACGAATCTGATGCCCTCAGCCGCCGGCGAGCCTTCCATCGGTGGTGGCCTCGGCGACCAGGTCTACAACCGGCTGCTCAACGAGCGGATCATCTTCCTCGGCCAGCCGGTCGACGACGACATTGCCAACAAGATCACCGCACAGCTGCTGCTCCTTGCCGCGGACCCCGACAAGGACATCTACCTCTACATCAACAGCCCCGGCGGCTCCATCACGGCCGGTATGGCGATCTACGACACGATGCAGTTCATCAAGAACGACGTCGTGACCATCGCCATGGGCCTCGCGGCCTCGATGGGCCAGTTCCTGCTGAGCGCGGGCACCCCCGGCAAGCGCTTCGCGCTGCCGAACGCCGAGATCCTGATCCACCAGCCCTCGGCCGGTCTGGCCGGCTCGGCGTCGGACATCAAGATCCACGCCGAGCGGCTGCTGCACACCAAGAAGCGCATGGCGGAGCTCACCTCCCAGCACACGGGTCAGACCGTCGAGCAGGTGACCCGTGACTCGGACCGTGACCGCTGGTTCGACGCCTTCGAGGCCAAGGAGTACGGCCTCATCGACGACGTGATCCCCACGGCCGCCGGCATGCCGGGCGGCGGCGGCACCGGGGCCGGGCAGTAGTGGCGGCACCCGCCGCCACTCTCACCCCCGCGAAGCCCCCAGCCGACCGCCTCAGCCCCTCTCAGGCTCCCAGGAGACCACAGTGAACGACTTCCCCGGCAGCGGCCTCTACGACGGCGCACGCTCCCAGTACTCGGGCCCGACGGCCGAGTCCCGTTACGTCATCCCGCGCTTCGTCGAGCGCACCTCGCAGGGCATCCGTGAGTACGACCCGTACGCGAAGCTCTTCGAGGAGCGGGTGATCTTCCTCGGGGTGCAGATCGACGACGCCTCCGCCAACGACGTCATGGCGCAGCTGCTGTGCCTGGAGTCGATGGACCCCGACCGGGACATCTCCGTCTACATCAACAGCCCCGGCGGCTCCTTCACGGCGCTCACCGCGATCTACGACACGATGCAGTTCGTGAAGCCCGACATCCAGACGGTCTGCATGGGCCAGGCGGCCTCCGCCGCCGCGATCCTGCTCGCCGCCGGTACGCCGGGCAAGCGCATGGCGCTGCCGAACGCCCGCGTCCTGATCCACCAGCCGTACAGCGAGACGGGCCGCGGTCAGGTCTCCGACCTGGAGATCGCCGCCAACGAGATCCTCCGGATGCGTGGGCAGCTGGAGGACATGCTGGCCAAGCACTCCACCACGCCGATCGAGAAGATCCGCGAGGACATCGAGCGCGACAAGATCCTCACGGCCGAGGACGCGCTGTCGTACGGCCTGATCGACCAGATCATCTCCACGCGCAAGATGAACAACAACAACGTCCGCTGACCGCGAAAAGGATGTATCGTCTGCCGCCCCTTGGCATGGTTGGCACCATTTGACCCAGTGCACGACAAGGTGCACGTCAAAGCGAACCGTGCCAAGGGGGGCCCGAACGAGGGGCCCGGCAAGGTACCGTCGACATAAGGCAGCACCAGGAGCCGCTGGATTCCAATCGTCCAGTCGACTCCCAGGCGAAGGGGAAGCACACCGTGGCACGCATCGGTGACGGCGGCGATCTGCTCAAGTGCTCGTTCTGCGGCAAGAGCCAGAAGCAGGTCAAGAAGCTCATCGCAGGGCCCGGTGTGTACATCTGCGACGAGTGCATCGACCTCTGCAACGAGATCATCGAGGAAGAACTCGCGGAGACCAGTGAGGTCCGCTGGGAGGAACTCCCGAAGCCCCGCGAGATCTACGAGTTCCTCGAGGGCTACGTGGTGGGCCAGGAGGCGGCCAAGAAGGCGCTCTCCGTGGCCGTGTACAACCACTACAAGCGCGTCCAGGCCGGTGAGAACGGCGGCGGCCAAAGCCGCGAGGACGCCATCGAGTTGGCGAAGTCCAACATCCTGCTGCTGGGCCCCACGGGCTCGGGCAAGACCCTCCTCGCACAGACCCTCGCGCGCATGCTGAACGTCCCGTTCGCGATCGCGGACGCGACGGCGCTGACGGAGGCGGGGTATGTCGGCGAGGACGTCGAGAACATCCTGCTGAAGCTCATCCAGGCGGCCGACTACGACGTCAAGAAGGCCGAGACCGGGATCATCTACATCGACGAGATCGACAAGGTCGCGCGGAAGAGTGAAAACCCCTCCATCACACGTGACGTGTCGGGCGAGGGCGTCCAGCAGGCCCTGTTGAAGATCCTGGAGGGCACCACGGCGTCGGTCCCGCCGCAGGGCGGCCGCAAGCACCCGCACCAGGAGTTCATCCAGATCGACACGACGAACGTCCTGTTCATCGTGGGCGGCGCCTTCTCCGGCCTGGAGAAGATCATCGAATCCCGGGCCGGCGCGAAGGGCATCGGCTTCGGCGCGACGATCCGCTCCAAGCGCGAGCTGGAGTCCAAGGACCAGTTCGAGGCCGTCATGCCGGAGGACCTGGTCAAGTTCGGCATGATCCCGGAGTTCATCGGCCGTCTGCCCGTCATCACCTCGGTCCACAACCTGGACCGTGAGGCACTGCTCCAGATCCTCATCGAGCCGCGCAACGCGCTGGTGAAGCAGTACCAGCGCCTGTTCGAACTCGACGGCGTGGAGCTGGACTTCGAGCGCGAGGCCCTCGAAGCCATCGCCGACCAGGCCATCCTCCGCCAGACCGGCGCGCGCGGCCTGCGCGCCATCATGGAGGAGGTCCTGATGTCGGTCATGTACGAGGTCCCGTCCCGCAAGGACGTCGCCCGAGTCGTCATCACGGCCGACGTGGTCCGCTCCAACGTCAACCCGACCCTGATCCCCCGGGACGCGCGGGGGCGGGGACCGGGGGAGCAGAAGACGGCGTAGCCGCCGGGCACTTACCGAAAGAGCACCCGACGGGAGTCGGGTGCTCTTTTCAGTCAGTCATCATCCAGATCAGGCTGCGTGCACCCGCAGGCTCTAGTGTCATGAGCACCTCAAGTGATCTTCTGGTGCTGCCCCGGGACCGACCACTCCGGGGCGGTGAAGGAAGGATCATGACGATGAAGGTAAGACGCTTCCTGGCGGCCCTGGGCGTGGCCGCGGCGGCGGGAATAGTGCCGGTGGCGGCAGCAGGCACGGCGCACGCTGATGCGTTCGACTGCGTCGAGTACCTCAAGGACAAGGGGTACAGGGTGGGTCCGGTGGTGACCAGCGCGTGCGGTTACCACAGCGTCATCGGATTCCATCCCGTGTGCATAGTCAAGCTGCAGGACGTCGGTGTGAGGGCCGGACACGCCAACAGGGCATGCACGTTGGCCTGAGCCGACCTGCTTGCGGCTGAGGCCGGAAGCAACGGAGGGGCACCCCGGGTCGGGTGCCCCTCGTCACGTGCGAGGATGTCAGACCGCGACGCGAACTTCCTTGCGGAGCTTGGCGGCGGTCTCGGCGGCCTCGTTCGGATCGGTCGACTTGCCGGCCGCGAGATCCGAGTACTCCATGGGCATCACGAAACCAAGAGTGCTGTGGTCGCCCCACACGCAGTAGACCAGGTTCATCTCGCTCGGTCCGCCGCTCGTCGTCTCGCTCTCGCCCAGCTTCCCCTTCGCCTTCTGGCACTTCATGATGGCGCCGTCGAGCGAGTCCGGCGTGTACTCCTCGGCCTCGCCGACGAAGGTGATGTCGTTCTTCTCGGCCTCTTCCTTCTGCATGGCGAGGAAGCTGTCGACCGCCTTCTCCGGGTCCTCGATCTCGCCGTAGACGCCGCCGTACGTGATCGCCTTCCCGGCCAGGGGGTTGCTCTCGTCCCCCGACTGGTAGTTGGCGCTGACGTCCTTGGGGCTCTTGATGCCGAAAGCCTCGGCCTTCTTCAGCTCCTCGGTGGTCATCTCGTCGCCGGCGCCGCTGTGCTTCTTGTAGTCCCCCAGAACAGTCGCCGGCGTGGTCAGCTTGTGCGGGCCGTCGTCCGCGATGTCCGCGCCGCTGCCGCTTCCGCCCAGGACGAAGTACGCGCCCACCGCCACCGCCGCCACAACGGCGACCGCGCCCAGGATGATGCCGACCTTCTTGCCACCGCCGCCCGAGGGAACCGGCGGCTGCGGCACGGTGGGGTACGGCTGCTGGCCGTACGGGGCCTGGGGCTGGCCGTAGGGCGGGGTCTGGGGCGGAACGCCCTGGGGGGCCTGCTGGGGGTACCCGTAACCCGGCTGCGCCGGCGGCGCCTGCTGGGGGTAGCCGTAGCCGGGCTGGGGGGCGGCCTGCGGCGGCTGCTGGCCGTAGGGGCCCGGCTGGCCGCCCGGCTGACCGTACGGGCCGGGCTGCTGGGGCTGCCCACCGTATGGGCCCGGCTGGTTGTAACTCATGGTCTGGGTTCCCCTCCAGATGCTTATGTGTTCCTGACATCCTGGCGCAAACACGATGGGTCCCACGCACCGGGGCCCACACCGTTACGGAAGAATCGGGTTTCGGGACCACCCCGTGACACCCCTAAACTGGGCGGGTGACCGAGAACGCTCAGCAGCAGCCTCCAGCGCCCGCCACCGATCTGCCGACCCAGTACGCGCCGGCCGATGTAGAGGGGGCGCTGTACGAGCGCTGGGTAGAGCGTGGTTACTTCGCGGCCGACGCCAAGAGCGACAAGCCCGCGTACACCATCGTCATCCCGCCGCCGAACGTCACCGGCAGCCTGCACCTCGGGCACGCCTTCCAGCACACCCTCATGGACGCCCTGACCAGGCGTAAGCGCATGCAGGGGTACGAGTCGCTGTGGCTCCCCGGCATGGACCACGCCGGCATCGCCACCCAGAACAAGGTCGAGCAGCAGCTCGCCGAAGAGGGCAAGTCCCGCCACGACTTGGGGCGCGAGGAGTTCGTCGAGCGCGTCTGGCAGTGGAAGGAGGAGTACGGCGGCAAGATCCTCGGCCAGATGCGCCGCCTCGGCGACGGCGTCGACTGGGACCGCGAGCGGTTCACCATGGACGAGGGCCTCTCCAAGGCCGTCCAGACCATCTTCAAGCGGCTCTACGACGACGAGTTGATCTACCGCGCCGAGCGCATCATCAACTGGTGTCCGCGCTGTCTCACCGCGATCTCCGACATCGAGGTCGAGCACCAGGAGGACGCCGGCGAACTGGTCTCCATCCGCTACGGCGAGGGGGACGACAGCCTCGTCGTCGCCACCACGCGCGCGGAGACGATGCTCGGTGACACCGCCGTCGCCGTCCACCCGGACGACGAGCGGTACCGGCACCTCATCGGCAAGCTGATCAAGCTGCCGCTCACCGACCGCTCCATCCCGGTCGTCGCCGACACCCACGTCGACCCGGAGTTCGGCACCGGCGCGGTCAAGGTGACCCCGGCGCACGACCCGAACGACTTCGAGATCGGCCGCCGCCACGACCTGCCGTCTTTGACGATCATGGACGAACACGGCGTGATCACTGTCCATGGCCCCTTCATCGGCCTGGACCGCTTCGAGGCCCGCTCGGCCGTCGTCGGCGCCCTCAAGGAACAGGGCCGCATCGTCGCCGAGAAGCGCCCCTACATGCACTCCGTCGGCCACTGCTCGCGCTGCAAGACCACGGTCGAGCCGCGGCTGTCCATGCAGTGGTGGGTCAAGGTCGGCCCCCTGGCCAAGGCTGCCGGCGACGCGGTCCGCGACGGCCGGGTCAAGATCCACCCCGAGGACATGTCGAAGCGCTACTTCGACTGGGTCGACAACATGTACGACTGGTGCATCTCGCGCCAGCTGTGGTGGGGCCACCGCATCCCCGTCTGGTACGGCCCGGACGGCGAGACGGTCTGCGTCGGCCCCGACGAGCAGCCGCCCGGCACGGAGGCCGAGGGCTGGACCCAGGACACCGACGTCCTCGACACCTGGTTCTCCTCCGGCCTGTGGCCCTTCTCCACGCTCGGCTGGCCCGAACAGACCGAGGATCTGCGGAAGTTCTACTCCACCGACGTCCTGCTCACCGGCCACGACATCATCTTCTTCTGGGTCGCCCGGATGATGATGTTCGGCCTCTACGCCATGGACGGCGAGGTCCCCTTCAAGACCATCGCCCTGACCGGTCTGGTCCGCGACGAGCGCGGCAAGAAGATGTCGAAGTCCTTCGGCAACGTCGTCGACCCGCTCGACTGGATGGACAAGTACGGCTCCGACGCGCTCCGCTTCACCCTCGCGCGCGGCGCCAACCCGGGCACCGACGTCCCGATCGGCGAGGAATGGGTCCAGGCCTCCCGGAACTTCGCCAACAAGATCTGGAACGCGACCCGCTTCGCGCTGATGAACGGCGCGACGGTGGAGGGGCCGCTGCCGGAGGCATCGAAGCTCTCGGCGACCGACCGCTGGATCCTCGCCCGTCTGAACGAGACGGTCGAGCAGGTCGACGCGTACTACGAGGACTATCAGTTCGCCAAGCTCAGTGACGCCCTGTTCCACTTCGCGTGGGACGAGGTCTTCGACTGGTACGTCGAGCTGTCCAAGACGACGTTCCAGGCGGGCGGCGAGCCGGCCGAGGTCAGCAAGCGCGTCCTGGGCGAGGTCCTGGACGTCACGCTGCGCCTGCTCCACCCGGTCGTCCCGTTCGTCACGGACACCCTGTGGACCACGCTGACGGGTGGAGAGTCCCTGGTCATCGCCGACTGGCCCCAGGACAGCGGCTTCCGCGACGACGCCGCCGAGCGCGAGATCGAGCTCGTCCAGCAGGTCGTCACCGAGGTCCGCCGCTTCCGCGCCGACCAGGGCCTCCAGCCCGGTCAGCGCGTCCCGGCCCGCCTCACGCTCGACGGTACGGTCCTCGCCCCGCACGAGGCCGCCATCCGCCAACTCCTGCGCCTCCAGCCCGAGGGCGAGGGCTTCGCGGCCACCGCGACCCTGCCGGTGGCGGGCGCCGAGGTCGCGCTCGACCTCTCCGGTGTCATCGACGTCGCCGCCGAGCGCAAGCGCCTGGCCAAGGACCTCGCGGCGGCCGAGAAGGAGAAGGCCCAGGCCACGGCCAAGCTCGGCAACGAGGCGTTCCTCGCGAAGGCCCCCGATCAGGTGGTCGACAAGATCCGCGGCCGCCTCGCCAAGGCGGACGAGGATATCGCCCGCATCGCCGCCCAGCTGGACCGCCTGCCGCAGGCGTAGCGGTCCGTACGTATACGAAGGCCCCGGTGCTTCCCGGCACCGGGGCCTTCTGCCGCGTCGGGGCGCCTGGCGAGCGCCGGTTTCCCAAGGGGCGCGGGGAACTGCGCGAGCGACCCCCACTCACCCGCAGCCGCCCGAAGGCCCGTACCCCCACCCCATGAGGCGCCCACAGCCCGGCAGAGCCAAACTCGTAGACTGGCCCCGTGAGCGAACGCAGTGACACGCAGCCCGACCCGATCGACCCGTTCGAGGAGATCATCGCCGCGGAGACCGACCGGGATCCGGACCTCGCGGTGATCGAGGCCGGCAGTCGCACCCTGCGTGCCCAGGGCGGCGCGGCGCAGGCCGACGTACCGGCCCGCCCCGCCGACCCGGCCGTCGACAAGGCGCTGCGCGCGGTCGAGACGGAACTGGCCGGCCGCTGGGGCGAGACCAAGCTGGAGCCCTCGGTCACCCGGATCGCCGCCCTGATGGACGTCCTGGGCGAGCCCCAGCGCTCGTACCCCTCCATCCACATCACCGGCACCAACGGCAAGACCTCCACCGCCCGCATGATCGAGGCCCTCCTCGGTGCCTTCGAACTGCGCACCGGCCGGTACACCTCCCCGCACGTCCAGTCGATCACCGAGCGCATCAGCCTGGACGGCGCCCCCATCTCCGCCGAGCGCTTCGTCGAGACGTACGAGGACATCAAGCCGTACATCGAGATGGTCGACGCGGCGCAGGAGTACCGGCTCTCCTTCTTCGAGGTGCTGACCGGCATGGCGTACGCCGCCTTCGCCGACGCGCCCGTGGACGTGGCGGTCGTCGAGGTCGGCATGGGCGGCACCTGGGACGCCACCAACGTCATCGACGGGGACGTGGCCGTGGTCACCCCCATCGACCTCGACCACACCGACCGGCTGGGGACGACACCCGCCGAGATCGCCGTGGAGAAGTCCGGGATCGTCAAGCAGGACGCGACCGTGATCCTGGCGCAGCAGCCGGTGGACGCGGCGCAGGTGATGCTGAAGAAGGCCGTGGAGGTCGACGCGACGGTGGCCCGGGAGGGCCTGGAGTTCGGTGTCGTGGCACGGCAGGTCGCGGTCGGCGGGCAGATGCTCACCCTGCGCGGGCTGGGCGGCGAGTACCCCGAGGTCTATCTCCCGCTGCACGGCCCGTACCAGGCGCACAACGCGGCCGTGGCGCTCGCCGCCGTCGAGGCGTTCTTCGGCGTCGGCTCGCAGCGCCCCGAGCCGCTCGACATCGACACGGTCCGCAAGGCGTTCGCGGCGGTCTCGTCCCCGGGCCGGCTGGAGGTCGTACGCCGGTCCCCGACCGTCGTGCTCGACGCGGCCCACAACCCGGCCGGCGCCCGGGCCACGGCCGAGGCTGTCGGAGAGGCGTTCGACTTCAGCCGGCTCATCGGTGTGGTCGGCGCCAGCGGCGACAAGAACGTCCGGGGTCTCCTGGAGGCCTTCGAGCCGATCTTCGCCGAGGTCGTGATCACGCAGAACACCAGCCATCGCGCGATGGACGCCGACGAGCTGGCCGGGATCGCGGTCGAGGTGTTCGGGGAGGAGCGGGTGCAGGTCGAGCCGCGGCTGCCGGACGCCCTGGAGGCGGCGATCACGCTCGCCGAGGAGGAGGGCGAGTTCACGGGCGGCGGCGTGCTCGTCACCGGTTCCGTCATCACCGTCGGCGAGGCCCGGCTGCTGCTGGGGAAGGGCTGAGTTCCACGACATGCGTACTCTCTGTGCTTCGACCCTGATCGGCGAGTTCTTCGTGATCGGCTTCGCGGGTCTGGTCGCCATGAAGGACCCGGACCTGTCCATGTCGACGGTCTGGACGGTCAGCGGCATCGCCATGTTCCTGTGCGTCGTGCTCTGCGGCCTCGTCACCCGGCCCGGCGGCGTCCAGCTCGGCTGGGCGCTGCAGATCGCGCTGATCCTCTCCGGTTTCGTCGTTCCGACCATGTTCTTCATGGGCGCGGTCTTCGCCGCCCTGTGGTGGGCCTCGGTCCACTTCGGGCGGAAGGTCGACGAGGCGAAGGCCCGGTTCGCGGCCCAGACGTCCGCCGAGGCCGGAGCCTCCTAGGCCGGCGCTCCTTCCTGGCCGCGGTGGGGTGAGGCCCGGGCGCGCTGCCCGGCCTTCCTGACGCTGCGTGACACCGGGCCGGACGCGCCCTGTAGCCTCTGAGCTCCGCACCCGTGTGAATTGAAGGAGTCACCACCGTGAGCCAGCGCACCCTCGTCCTGCTCAAGCCCGACGCCGTCCGGCGTGGCCTGACCGGCGAGATCATCAGCCGTATCGAGCGGAAGGCCGGCTGGCAGATCACCGCGCTGGAGCAGCGGACCCTGGACCAGGACACGCTGGAGCAGCACTACGGCGAGCACAAGGGCAAGCCGTTCTACGAGCCGCTCGTCGCGTTCATGTCGTCCGGGCCGGTCGTCGCGCTGATCGTCGAGGGTGAGCGGGTCATCGAAGGGGTGCGGGCGCTGGCCGGCCCGACCGACCCGATCGCCGCGCAGCCCGGTTCCATCCGTGGCGACTTCGGCGTGATCGTGCGCGAGAACCTGATCCACGCGTCGGACTCCGAGGAGTCCGCCGAGCGCGAGGTGAAGATCTTCTTCCCCGGGCGCGCGTAGCGACATGCCCGACGGCGGGGGCCGGTGATCAGTCCCGTCCCCGCCGCCCTTACCCTGCTGGTGACACTCGGCCACCACCCATCCGGCCTACCCCTGTTGACCAGCCGACCCGTGCAGAATCCGGCCGTACAACGGCATACGCGCGGCGATCGGGGGAACGCGCACCCCCGATGGATCGTCTCCACAGGCGAGGCGGCGCATCGCATGCCCACAATGGCGAAGACCCTCGCGCAGTGTTCGTGCGGGCGAGACTACGATGTAAGCCTTCACGTCACAGCACCCACTTCGCCGACCCGAAAAGCCTGAAAAGCTCTCAAAAGCCGTCAGTGCTCCACTGGGGAAGGCCACACGAATCCTGATGGGGAACTCAATGTCGTTCATCGGCCGTGACATGGCTGTCGACCTCGGGACCGCCAACACGCTGGTGTACGTCAGGGGTCGCGGGATCGTACTGAACGAGCCGTCCGTCGTCGCGATCAACACCAACACCGGTGGAATTCTCGCGGTCGGCGCGGAGGCCAAGAAGATGATCGGGCGGACCCCGGGCAACATCGTTGCCGTACGTCCGCTGAAGGACGGTGTCATCGCCGACTTCGAGATCACCGAGCGGATGCTCCGCTACTTCATCCTGAAGATCCACAAGCGGCGGTATCTCGCCCGTCCCCGGGTCGTCGTCTGCGTGCCGTCCGGCATCACCGGTGTCGAGCGCCGCGCCGTCATCGAGGCATCCTCCCAGGCGGGCGCCCGTCAGGTGCACATCATCGAGGAGCCCATGGCCGCGGCCATCGGCTCCGGCCTGCCGGTCCACGAGGCCACGGGCAACATGGTGGTGGACATCGGCGGCGGCACCACGGAGGTCGCGGTCATCTCCCTCGGCGGCATCGTCACCGCCCAGTCCATCCGCGTCGCGGGCGACGAGCTGGACAACGCGATCATCCAGCACATCAAGAAGGAGTACTCGCTCCTCCTCGGTGAGCGGACGGCCGAACAGATCAAGATCACGATCGGTTCGGCGTACGACCTCGACGCTGACGAACACACCGAGATCCGCGGCCGGGACCTGGTGTCCGGGCTGCCCAAGACCGTCGTCATCTCCGCCGCGGAAGTGCGGAAGGCGATCGAGGAACCCGTCAACGCCATCGTCGACGCCGTCAAGACGACCCTCGACAAGTGCCCGCCGGAACTCTCCGGCGACATCATGGACCGCGGCATCGTCCTGACCGGCGGCGGCGCCCTGCTCCGCGGGCTCGACGAGCGGCTGCGCCGGGAGACCGGAATGCCGATCCACATCGCCGAGGACCCGCTGGACAGCGTGGCGCTCGGCTCCGGCAAGTGCGTCGAGGAGTTCGAGGCATTGCAGCAGGTGCTCGACGCCCAGCCCCGCAGATGAGGTAACACTTCGATTCCGCCGTACGGGACGTTCTCTTCTCGTGCGGCGGATCGTTGATATCGAGGCATAAGCTCCCACAAAGCGCCCCTGTCGTTCCCGTCCCGGGATTCCCAGGGGCTACCCGAATTCCCCCATTCCTGTCGAATTCCTATGAGGAAGGCACGGCCGCCGCACGTGAGGGACACACGAGAGAGCCGGCTGCTCCTGGTGCTGCTGATCGCCGTCGCGTTCGCGCTGATCACGGTCGACATCCGCGGCGGGGAGGACTCACCGGTCGACGGTGCCCGACGTGGAGCCGCCACCGTCTTCGGCCCGATCGAGGACGGCGTGTCGACCGCCGTGGACCCCATCGGCAACGCCATAAGCGCCGTCCGGGACTCGGGCTCCCGCCACGACCGCCTCGCCGCGCTGGAGAAGGAGAACGCCGAACTGAAGGCGTCCCTCGGCAGCGACGACCGCAACCGCAGCCGGAGCAAGCAGCTCGACAAGATCCTCAGGACGGCCGCGAACGGCCGCTACGGCATCAAGGGCGCCGAGGTCATCGCCATAGGAGCGGCCCAGGGCTTCTCCTGGACCGTCACCATCGACATCGGCCGCGACGACGGCATCACCCGCGACATGACCGTCCTCAACGGCGACGGGCTCGTGGGCCGCGTCACCACCGTCGGCCCGAACACCGCGACCGTGCTCCTCGCCAACGACCCCGACTTCACCGTCGGCACCCGTATGGAGTCCACCGACGAACTCGGTTTCGCCTCCGGCCAGGGCGACCGTCCCCTGCGCGTCGAACTCCTCAACGGCAAGGCCAAGGTGAAGGCGGGCGACCGCCTCGTCACCTTCGGCTCGCAGGCCGACAAGCCGTTCGTACCGGGCGTCCCGGTCGGCCTCGTCTCCCGCGTCGACCCCTCCGGCGGCGACCTCACCCGCACGATCTACGTCAAACCGTTCGTCTCCTTCACCCGGCTCGACATCGTCGGCGTCGTCGTCCAGCCGCCCCGCAAGGACCCGCGCGACACCGTCCTGCCGAACCGGCCGAAGGCCACGCCCACCCCGACCGTGACGGTGACGGTCACCCCCGGCGCGGACGAACTCGCCGAAGACGCCGACGGACAGCCGCAAGAGCAGTAGACGTAGGACAGTAGGAGCTGACCCCCTGATGCGCTTCAACCGGATGCTGCTCTCCACGACCCTGGTGATCGTCGCCCTGGTGATCCAGGTGAGCGTCCTCGCCAGACTCCATCTCCCGGGTGCCGTACCGGACCTGGTGCTCCTCACCGTGCTCGGCCTCGCCCTGGCCTACGGCCATGTCGGCGGCGCCCTCATCGGCTTCGGCGCCGGACTGCTCTCCGACCTCGCGCCCCCAGCCGACCACGCGGCCGGACGGTACGCCCTGGTCCTCTGCGTCATCGGCTACCTCGCCGGGCTGGCGAAGCCGGAGACGGGCCGGCTGAAGTCGGCGACCGGCCCCATGGCCGTGGTCGTCGTGGCCGCCCTCGGCGCGACCCTGCTGTACGCCGGTGTCGGCGCCCTCGTCGGCGACGACGCGGCCCGCCACGTCGGCCTGCCCAGCCTGCTGTTCACCGCCGCGCTCTACGACCTGCTGCTCGCGCCCTTCGTCGTGCCCGGCGTCATGGCGCTGGCCCGGCGCGCCGACAACGACCCGCTCGCGGAGACCGGCAGCACCGCCAAGACCTCCGACGTCGCCTCCGGCTGGCTCTCCTCCGGCACGGGACTGCGCATCGGCAGCCAGCGCGGCGGACTGCGCATCAAGGCCGCACGCTCACGGATGGCCAGGGCGGGACGCATCAAGGGGGTCAAGCGGCTGTGAGGGCGGGGCAAAGGAATTCGGGAACCGATCACGGCCGAGCGGTGTACCCCATGTACCGGCACTCCGCGCACCACCCGCACACGCACTGAGAGGGGGAGACAGGCAGTGACCAACATCCCGGAGACCGGGCGGACCCCACGGGTCCAGATCCGGCTCGTCATCATCCAGATCCTCGTCTTCTCCCTCCTCGGCACCCTCGGCGGCCGCCTCTGGTACCTCCAGATCCGCGAGGGCGACGCGTACGCCAAGGAGGCGTCGGGCAACCACGTCCAGCAGGTCGTCCAGCCCGCCGTGCGCGGCTCGATCCTGGACGCCCGGGGCGTGCCGATCGCCGACAACGAGACCCGGCTGGTCGTCTCCGCCTCCCGCACCGACCTGCTGAAGATGGACGACGACGGCAAGGCCGTCCTCACCAAGCTGGCCGGCGTCCTGGACATGAAGCCCCAGGACGTCATGGACAAGGTCCGCCTCTGCGACTCCGAGACGCCCCAGCCCTGCTGGAACGGCTCGCCCTACCAGCCGATCCCCATCACCGACGAGGCCACCGCCAAGCAGGCCCTGCAGATCCGCGAGCGCTCGGAGGACTTCCCCGGCATCACCGCCGAACCCCAGGCCGTCCGCCGGTACGCCAGCCCCGGCGGCTCCAGGACCTCGCAGGTGCTCGGCTACCTCTCGCCGGTCACCGACGAGGAGATCACCAAGGCCCAGGACACCGACTCGCCGTATCTGCGCTCCGACCAGGTCGGCCGCTCCGGCCTGGAGCGCCAGTACGACAAGGAGCTGCGCGGCAAGGCCGGCGTCACCCGCTACGAGGTCGACAACCTCGGCCGTGTCATCGGTGAGGCCGAGGCGGACCCCGCCCAGCCCGGGGCCAACCTGGTGACCAGCGTCGACGCCCGCGTGCAGCGCATCGCCGAGTACGAACTCAACGAGGCGATGAAGGAGGCCCGCAAGCAGAACGACCGCAACACGGGCACCAACTACAAGGCCGACTCCGGCGCCGTCGTCGTGATGGAGGCCAAGACCGGCCGCGTCGTCGCCATGGCCTCCAACCCGGACTACGACCCGAACGCCTGGGTGGGCGGCATCTCCGCCAAGGACTACGCCAGGCTCACCGGCAAGAAGTCCAACTACCCGCTGCTGAACCGCGCCATCCAGGGCCAGTCGGCCCCCGGCTCCATCTTCAAGGTGGTCCCGACGGCTGCCGCGGTGAACGCCGGCTACTCCTTCAACGGCCCCTACGAGTGCTCCAGTTCGTACTCGATCGGCGGCCAGGTCTTCAAGAACTTCGAGTCCCAGAGCCACGGCGGCATCAGCCTCGGCAAGGCCCTGGAGGTCTCCTGCGACACCGTCTTCTACCGCCTCGCCCACGAGGAGTGGAAGCGCGACGGAGGCATCAAGCCCAAGAAGGGCGCCCACAACTGGTTCTACAAGACCGCCCACCAGTTCGGCCTCGGCGCGGAGACCGGCATCGACCTGCCCAACGAGGTCGCCGGCCGCATCCCGGACCGCAAGTGGAAGCTGGACTACTGGAAGGCCAACAAGGACGCCTGGTGCAAGTACGGCAAGAAGGGCGGCACGTACGCCGAGCAGATCGCGTACGAGAACTGCCTGGAAGGCAACCGCATGCGCGCCGGTGACTCCGTCAACTACTCCATCGGCCAGGGCGACACCCTCGTCACCCCCATCCAGATGGCCACCATCTACGCGGCCATCTCCAACGGCGGCACCCTCTACGACCCCACCGTCGGCAAGGCCGTCATCAGCGCCGACGGCAAGAACGTGCGGGAGATCGCTCCCAAGTCGCACGGCAGGCTGCCGATGACGAAGAAGACGCACGACGAGATAGACGAAGCCCTCGAAGGAGTCGCGACCCGCGGCACGGCCGCCTGGCGCTTCCAGGGGTGGCCGCAGGACAAGATCCCCATGCACGCCAAGACCGGTACGGCCGAGGTCTACGGCAAGCAGACGACGTCCTGGTTCGCCACGTACACCAAGGACTACTCGATCGTCATGACGATCTCCCAGGGTGGTACGGGTTCCGGCGCCTCGGCCCCCGCCGTGCGCAAGCTCTACAACGCGCTGTACGGAGTCTCCGAGGACGGCAAGATCAACAAGAAGAACGCGTTGCTGCCCACCCCGCAGAAGCGTCTGCCGAAGATCGAGTCCGACGGCTCGATCGACAGCCCGAAGCTGGGCACCTACCCGCCGAAGAAGACCGAGAAGGACGCCGAGGAGGACGGCACCCAGACCGTTGCCGCCGGCCCCCTCACCGCCGGACCCGTTGTCGGGCCCGCCGCCCGGTCGGTGTCCTTCGACGGCCCCCCGGCGATCGTCGGCACGCGCGGCGGCAGCGGCAACCGGGCGGCGCGACGGCGTCGACGCCGGTCGGCGACGGCGTATCCCGGCACCCTTGGCGGAACGCTCACGCGGAGGACGTCCCCATGACCGGCAACAGTTTCTCCGTCTCCGGGTACGGTCCCGAGCGCTCCGGCTGGACCCGGCTGTTCGCCCGGGACTCGCTCGCCCGCCGGCTCGACTGGCCGATACTGTTCTCGGCCATCGCGCTCTCCCTGATCGGTGCCGCCCTCGTCTACTCGGCGACGCGCAACCGCACCGAACTCAACCAGGGCGATCCGTACTACTTCCTCCTGCGGCACCTGCTCAACACCGGCATCGGCTTCGCCCTGATGATCGGCACGGTCTGGCTCGGCCACCGCACCCTGCGCACGGCCGTCCCCATCCTGTACGGCATCTCGGTCCTGCTGATCCTCCTGGTGCTGACCCCGCTGGGGGCGACGATCAACGGCGCCCACGCCTGGATCGTCGTCGGCGGCGGCTTCTCGCTCCAGCCCTCCGAGTTCGTGAAGATCACGATCATCCTGGGCATGGCGATGCTGCTGGCGGCCCGGGTGGACGCGGGAGACAAACCCCATCCCGACCACCGCACGGTCGTTCAGGCCCTCGGCCTCGCCGCCGTACCGATTCTGATCGTCCTGCTGATGCCCGACCTCGGCTCGGTCATGGTCATGGTGGTCATCATCCTGGGCGTCCTGCTCACCTCCGGCGCGTCCAACCGCTGGGTCCTCGGCCTCATCGGCACGGGCGCCATGGGCGCGATCGCCGTCTGGCAGCTCGGGGTGCTCGACGAGTACCAGATCAACCGCTTCGCGGCCTTCGCCAACCCCGAGCTGGACCCGGCCGGCGTCGGCTACAACACCAACCAGGCCCGTATCGCCATCGGCTCCGGCGGACTGCTCGGCACCGGGCTGTTCAAGGGCTCGCAGACCACCGGACAGTTCGTGCCCGAGCAGCAGACCGACTTCGTCTTCACGGTGGCCGGGGAGGAGCTGGGATTCGTGGGTGCGGGACTGATCATCCTGCTGCTCGGTGTCGTCCTGTGGCGGGCCTGCCGTATCGCCCGCGAGACGACCGAGCTGTACGGCACGATCGTCGCCGGCGGCATCATCGCCTGGTTCGCCTTCCAGGCCTTCGAGAACATCGGCATGACCCTCGGCATCATGCCGGTGGCGGGACTGCCCCTGCCGTTCGTGTCGTACGGCGGATCGTCGATGTTCGCGGTGTGGGTGGCGGTGGGGCTGCTGCAGTCCATCCGGGTGGAGCGGCCGATGTCCGCATAGGGCTCCGCACCGCCCTCGGGGCAGGCTTCCGGTCTCCCGCGGCAGCGCGATGGTCTGCCCCTTCGCCCGAAGGCGTACTAGATTCATTTCATGGCGGACACCAAGCGTGAGATCGAGCGGAAGTACGAGTCCGACGAGAGCGGCCTGCCCGATCTCACCGGTGTGACCGGCGTCGCGACGGTCGTCGACAAGGGCGTGGCGGAGCTGGACGCCGTCTACTACGACACCCCGGACGAGCGCCTGGCCGCCGCCGCCGTCACCCTGCGGCGCCGCACGGGCGGCAGCGACGCGGGCTGGCATCTGAAGCTCCCCGTCTCCGCGGGGGTACGCGACGAGATCCGGGCCCCGCTGTCCGACACCCTGCCCGACGAACTCGCGGGGCTCGTGCGTTCCCGGGTCCGGGGAGCCGACCTGGTCCCGCTGGTCCGTCTGCTGTCCACGCGCGACGTCAGCGAACTCCTCGACGCGGACGGCACCCTCCTCGCCGAGGTCAGCGTCGACGCCGTGGTCGCCGAGCGGCTCACCGAGGACGGCCGGACCGCCCAGTGGTCCGAGATCGAGGTCGAACTCGCCGACGACGGCGACCCGGCCTTCCTCGACAAGGTCGAGAAGAAGCTGCGCAAGGCGGGTGTCCGGCCGTCGGACTCGCCCTCCAAGCTGGCCAGGGCACTGCGGGAGACGGCCCCCAGGAACAAGAAGGGGAAGAAGAAGGACCAGAAGAAGGACGGGAAGAAGGCCGAGGCAGCGGTTCCGGGCGAGCCCGTCACCCCCGGCGACCACGTCCTCGCCTACATCCGCGTCCAGCGCGACGCGATCGTCGAACTCGATCCCGCCGTCCGCCGGGACGTCTTCGACTCCGTCCACAGCATGCGGGTCGCCACGCGCCGGCTGCGCAGCACCTTCAAGTCGTTCGGGAAGGTGCTCGACCGGACCGTCACGGACCCGATCGGCGAGGAGCTGAAGTGGCTCGCGGGGGAGCTGGGCGTCGACCGTGACCGGGAGGTCCTGACGGAACGGCTCACCGAGGCACTGGACGCCCTGCCCGAGACCCTGGTGACCGGCCCGGTGCACGCACGGCTGCGCGCCTGGTCGCAGCAGGACGGCCACACGGGCCCCCGGCGCGAGCTGATCGACGCGCTGGACGGACCGCGGTACCTGGCCCTGCTGACCTCCCTGGACGCCGTGCTCGCCGACCCGCCGCTGCTCGCGGCGGCCGAGGGCGACGCCGAGAAGGTGATCACCAAGACGGTCCGCAAGGACGTCGGCAAGGTGGCGGCACTGGTCGAGGAGGCCCTGGCACAGCCGCCCGGCGCGGACCGGGACCTCGCCATGCACGAGGCCCGCAAGAAGACCAAGCGCACCCGGTACGCGGCCGAGGCGGCGCAGCCGCTGCTGGGCAAGCCGGCCAAGGCCCTGGTCAAGGACATGAAGTCCCTGCAGAGCCTCCTGGGCGACCACCAGGACAGCGTGATGGCCCGCGAGACCCTGCGCGACCTCGCCCACCAGGCCCATGCGGCGCCGGGGGAGAGCGCCTTCACGTACGGAGTGCTGTACGGCAGGGAGGAGCGCCGGGCGGAGCGCGCGGAGGAGGCGCTGCCGTCGACCTGGGCGGAGATCCGCGACGGCCTGCCCTTCTAGACGGCGCCCGCCCCACCGGGCGGCCGGGCCGCCGGAGCCCGGGCGTGCGAGGGGTGTCTCCGGGGGCGTTACGCTAGATGGTCACCCCCCGTCCGCTCACGAAGGTAACCTCCGCGATGTCTGTCGAGTCGGTCTTCCCACAGCTAGAGGCACTGCTGCCGCATGTGCAGAAGCCGATCCAGTACGTGGGCGGTGAGCTCAACTCCACCGTCAAGCCCTGGGAGTCCGCGGACGTCCGCTGGGCGCTCATGTACCCGGACGCGTACGAGGTCGGGCTGCCCAACCAGGGCGTCATGATCCTCTACGAGGTCCTGAACGAGCGCGAGGGCGTCCTGGCCGAGCGCACGTACAGCGTCTGGCCCGACCTGGAGGCGCTGATGCGGGAGCACGGCGTCCCGCAGTTCACCGTCGACAGCCACCGCCCGGTGAAGGCCTTCGACGTGTTCGGCCTGTCCTTCTCCACGGAGCTGGGCTACACGAATATGCTGACCGCGCTGGACCTGGCCGGCATCCCCCTGGAGGCCAAGGACCGCACGGTCGACGACCCGATCGTCCTGGCCGGCGGCCACGCGGCCTTCAACCCCGAGCCGATCGCCGAGTTCATCGACGCGGCGATCATCGGCGACGGCGAACAGGCCGTGCTCGACATGACCGAGATCATCCGCGCGTGGAAGGCGGAGGGCCGGCCCGGCGGGCGCGAGGAGGTCCTCTTCCGTCTCGCGAGGACGGGATCGGTGTACATCCCGGCGTTCTACGACGTGGAGTACCTGCCCGACGGCCGCATCGGCCGCGTCGTACCGAACCGGTCCGGCGTCCCGTGGCGGGTGTCCAAGCACACCGTCATGGACCTGGACGAGTGGCCGTACCCCAAGCAGCCCCTGGTCCCGCTCGCCGAGACGGTCCACGAGCGCATGTCGGTGGAGATCTTCCGCGGCTGCACCCGCGGCTGCCGTTTCTGCCAGGCGGGCATGATCACCCGCCCGGTCCGCGAGCGTTCCATCACGGGCATCGGCGAGATGGTCGACAAGGGCCTCAAGGCGACCGGCTTCGAGGAGGTCGGCCTGCTCTCCCTCTCCTCCGCCGACCACAGCGAGATCGGCGACATCGCCAAGGGCCTCGCCGACCGGTACGAGGAGGACAAGATCGGCCTGTCCCTCCCCTCGACCCGCGTGGACGCCTTCAACGTCGACCTCGCGAACGAACTGACCCGCAACGGCCGTCGCTCCGGTCTCACCTTCGCCCCCGAGGGCGGCTCCGAGCGCATGCGCAAGGTCATCAACAAGATGGTCTCGGAGGAGGACCTGATCCGGACGGTCTCCACCGCGTACGGCAACGGCTGGCGCCAGGTGAAGCTGTACTTCATGTGCGGCCTGCCGACGGAGACGGACGAGGACGTCCTCCAGATCGCCGACATGGCGATGAAGGTGATCGCCGAGGGCCGCAAGGTCTCCGGCCAGAACGACATCCGCTGCACGGTGTCCATCGGCGGCTTCGTCCCCAAGCCCCACACCCCGTTCCAGTGGGCGCCGCAGCTCTCCGCCGAGGGGACGGACGCACGGCTCGAAAAGCTCCGGGACAAGATCCGCGGCGACAAGAAGTACGGCCGCTCCATCGGCTTCCGCTACCACGACGGCAAGCCGGGCATCGTCGAGGGCCTGCTGTCCCGCGGCGACCGTCGCATCGGCGCCGTCATCCGCGCGGTCTACGAGGACGGCGGCCGCTTCGACGGCTGGCGCGAGCACTTCTCCTACGACCGCTGGATGGCCTGCGCCGAGAAGACGCTCCCGGCCTTCGGAGTCGACGTCGACTGGTACACCACGCGCGAGCGCACCTACGAGGAGGTCCTCCCCTGGGACCACCTGGACTCGGGCCTCGACAAGGACTGGCTCTGGGAGGACTGGCAGGACGCCCTCGACGAGACCGAGGTCGAGGACTGCCGCTGGACCCCGTGCTTCGACTGCGGCGTCTGCCCGCAGATGGACACGTCCATCCAGATCGGCCCGACGGGCAAGAAGCTGCTGCCGCTGTCGGTCAAGAGTGCCGCGCCCGTGACCAGTGGTCACTCTCACTGAGGTGGGAGGGGCACTCGATCCGGTGCCGTCCCGTACGCCGCTGCCCGAGCCGGGACGTGACTCGCAGATCCTTTCCGAGGTGGAGTGGGTCTGAGGTCTGTACCGGCCGGGCGTGACTGCATGACCCTGCGAGCCCCTTTCCCGACCGGGACGGGGGCTCGCTGCTTTTCCAGGGCCGTGTGGGGGACGGAATGGATCGTCCGGGTGCACAAGTGCTGTGCATATGTGTCAGGTCTGCGAGAAGGGCACGGATGGGAAGGCGGTCGCCCGGGTCGTGAGAGCCGGTGCGAGGGTGCCGGCCGGCCGGGCGTGACGAAAGGCGGGTTGCCGACGTGGTGGAAGCGGCTTCGCCGGGCTCCGAGGACGATGAGGATTCCACTGCCCTCGGGGGCTATCAGCAGGAGCTGAAGCGGACTCTCGGTTCTTTTCAGGTGTTCGCGGTCTCGTTCGCGTTCATCTCGGTGGCGGTCGGCATCTTCTCGACCTACGACGACGTGCTGCAGAACGCGGGGCCGGTCGGTATCTGGCTGTGGGTCATCGCGACGGTGGGTCAGGTGCTGGTGGCCCTGGTGGTGGCGCAGCTCGCAGGGCGCATCCCGCTCAGCGGCTCGTCCTACCAATGGGCCTCGCGGCTGGCCAACCCGAAGGTCGGCTGGGGATTCGGCTGGCTGAGCTTCTGCTACCTGGCCATCGCCGTGGTGGCGATCGACAACGCGCTCGCCAGTCAGGCGTTCATGCCGCTCGTGGGTCTGCGGCCGGACGAGGACACCGCACGAGTGATCACCCTGGTGATCCTGCTGGTCCAAGCCGTGGTCGTCGTGGCCTCGACGCGCCTCGTGAGCCTGATCAACACGACCGCGGTGGGGCTGGAGCTGGCGTTGGTCGTGGTGGTGGCGCTCGCCCTTGCCATCGCGGTGGCGGTCACCGGCCATGGCGCGCCCGGCAACCTGACCTCGCGCGGCATCACCGAGCATGCCCCGCACTACTTCGACGTCGGCGGGGGGCTGATGATCGCGATGATCATGGGCCTCGCCACGCTGGTCGGCTTCGATTCCGCGGCGAACCTGGCCGAGGAGGCCAAGGACCCCTTCCGTAGCGTTCCGCGCGCGATCGTGGGGTCCGTTGTAGCCGCCGGTGTACTGGGGATCGCGTTCCTGGTATGCCTCACCATCGCGATCGAGGACATCCCCCGGATCACCGCGAGCGAGTCGCCCGTCGCGGCGATCATGCGTGAGCAGCTGGGGGCGCCGATGGAGAGAGTGCTCCTCGCGGCCATCGCGATCGCCTTCTTCGGTGCCGGGACGGTGGTGATGACCGCGTGTTCACGGATGGTTTTCGCGATGTCGCGCGACGGGCGCTTCCCTGCCCACCGGCTCATGCGCCGGGTCAGCCCTCGCACGCAGACGCCGATCCCCGCGACGGTGCTGATTCTCGTTGTGGGCGTCGTCCTGATGGTCGCGCTGCCGGGCGCCGCGCTACTGAAGCTGATCACGGCGTCCACGATCCTTCCGGCGATCATCTACGGCGCGACGATCGGCCTGTACCTCGCGGTGCGCCGTCGGTTGGACCGCAAGAAGGGCGCTTTTGATCTCGGCCGGTTCGAGTTGCCGGTCGCGGTCTGCGCGATGGTGTGGACGCTCGTTTCCCTGGTCGTGCTGGTGTCGCCGTCCGAAGCGCTCGTTCCCGTGCTGATCGTGGCGGGTCTGCTCGTCGTCGGCGGGGCGTTCTTCGTCGGCCTGCTGCTGTTCAATCGCCCGGCGCTGGAGACCGAGCCCGGGGATGTGAGTGTCTTCGAGCACTGACCCGGTGTTCGACGTGTGTGGGGCGGGGGCCGGGTGTGAGGGGTGTCCGGAGGCCGGGTCGGCCGATCTCCGGGCACCCCTGTTCGTGTCCTATCGGCCTGTCACGCGGGGTGTGACGGTGGAGCCGCCGTTGATGATGCTCTCCGAGGGCTGGAGTTCGACCCTGAACCAGGGGCGCGGGTTGCCCTGGGCGTCGTCGCAGTTCAGGGTGGCGTGCGGTGCCGTGTCGACCGGCACGCAGGTGGTCTCCCAGATCTGGCCCACGGTGGTGACGACGTTGAACTTGACCAGGCCCTTGTCGGCGCCCGTGTGCTCGCCCTTGTCCTGACCCTTGTCACCGCCGTGGTCCTTGCCGGTGCCGGAGCCGTGGTCCTTGCCCGTGTCCGTGCCGTGGTCCTGGCCGGTGCCCTGGGTGTACTCCTTGCCGGTGTCGTGACCGGTGTCCTGGGCGTTGGCCTGGCCCGCGTTCTGGGCGTGACCCTGGCCCGTGTTCTGGTACTGACCCGTGTTCTGGGCATGGCCCTGGTCGTGGCTCTGGCCCGTGCCCTGGCCGTGGCCCGTGCTCGTGCCCTGGTCGTGCCCGCTGCCGGAGCCGTGGTCCTTGCCGGTGTCCTTGCCCGTCTCCTTCTGCCCGTGTCCGGAGGAGGAGTGGGTGTTGACCGAGACACCGCAGGCGTAGCCGACCTGGCGGCCCTGTGAATCACGGCCGCCCGAGGGGAAGTTGGGGTGGGTGCTGAGGTCGGTCCACAGGAACGGGTGGGCGGTGGCGCCCGTCAGGTCGCGGATGCCGGCGAAGACCCGCCCCTTGGTCAGGACGACCCGGAACTCGAGCTTCTTCGAGTCCTGCACCGCGTCGATGTCGGAGCAGGGGCCGGCGGGCCCGGTGGCACCGGTCGTTCCCATGACGCCTGTGGCGCCTGTGGCGCCCGTGGAGCCGGTCGTGCCCGTCGCTCCCGTGGCCCCCGTGGCTCCGGTCACTCCCGCTCCGGTGGCGCCCGTGGCCCCTGTGGCTCCCGTCGCTCCGGTGGCCCCCGTCGCTCCGGTGACTCCCGCTCCGGTGGGCCCGGTGGGTCCGGCGATACCGGTGGCGCCCGTCGGTCCCGTGGGCCCGGCGATACCGTCCGCTCCCGTCGGCCCGGTCGCGCCCGTGAGGCCGTCCGCTCCCGTGGGACCGGTCGGACCCGTGGCGCCGGCCTCGCCGGTGTCGCCCTGAGGACCGGTCTCCCCTCGGGGGCCGGTGTCGCCCCGGGGGCCGGTCTCACCTCTCGGGCCCGTGGCGCCGGTCGCTCCTGGGGGGCCGGTCTGACCGCCGGGACCTTCCTCACAGTGGTCGTCGTCGTTGCCACCGAGGGCCGCGATGCGGTCGTGGTCCTCCTGGTCGTACCAGTCGGACGCCGAGGAGTCGTGCTCGTCCTGCTGCCCGCCGTGCTCGTCGTGGTGCTCGTGGTCGTCGGAGGGCGGGCATTCCTCGTCGTCGGACCTCGTCACGGAGGAGTGTTCGGACATGTTTCGTGTGGTGGCGACGGCGGGGGCGGCCAGACCGGCTGTCACTACCAGCGCGAGCGAGGCGAAGGTGCTGACCTTGGTGATCCTGTCGCGAGCCAGCGGGCCTATCAGTGAGATCGTCCTGCGCTCAGGACTCATCTATGTGCTCCTTGTTTCAACCGGTTTGGGGCTTTTCCCCTCACTCGATCGTGAGCCTCACCCCTGTCCACCGAGCCGACCAGCGCGCTGGCCCGGACGGGGAAGGAGATCATCAGGTCGGACCAACCGGCCGTCACGGGTGGGCTAATTCGACGCCGTGCACCGGCATTTGTGAGATATGAGGAGATATGTCACGCGGCCGCTCGGGCAGCGTTCCAACGTCCCCGGGACCGGTGAGCCGTGAAGCCGCAGACCATCTGCCTCTGCATGATCGTCAAGAACGAGGCGCGCGTGATCGAACGCTGCCTCGCCTCCGTACGCCCCCTGATCGACACCTGGGTCATCTCCGACACCGGCTCGACGGACGGCACGCAGGACCTGATCCGCGAGGCGCTGGACGGCATCCCGGGCGAGCTCCGCCAGGACCCCTGGGTCGACTTCGGCCGCAACCGGACGCGGAACATCCAGCACGCCCGGGGCAGGGCCGACTTCCTGCTCACCCTCGACGCCGACCACGTACTGCGCCAGGACACGCCGCTTCCCCGGCTGACGGCCACCTCGTACATGCTGCGCTACGACACCCCCGGCACCCAGCACCGCTTCAAGCACCTGATGCGGGGAGATCTGCTCTGGCGGTACGAGGGCGTCACCCACGAGTACCCGTGCACCGACGGGCCCGACGTCCAGGAGAACCTGGACGCGATCGTCATCGAGGACCATGCCGACGGCGGCTGCCGCGGCGACAAGTTCGAGCGTGACGCGCGTCTGCTCAGGCGGGAGCTCGACCGCGACCCCGCCAACCCCCGCACCGTCTTCTACCTCGCCAACACCGAACGCGACCTGGGCCACGCGCGCGAGGCCATCGCCCTGTACGAGCGGCGCGCGGCGATGGGCGGCTGGGGCGAGGAGGTCTACTGCTCGCTGCTCGAAGCGGGCATCCTCAGGGTGGAGCAGGAGGAGGACTGGCCGGGGGCCCTGGACACGCTCACCCGGGCCTGGGAGGCACGCCCCGCACGGCTGGAGGCCTGCTACGAACTGGCCTCCCGGCTGCGCCTCCGCCGCCGGTACCACACGGCGTACGCCCTCCTCGTCGACGTCGTCGACCGGCCCGCCCCGGACGACCTCCTCTTCACCAGGCCCTGGGTCTACCGCTGGGGCCTGCTGTTCGAGTTCTCCATCGCCGCCCACTGGGTGGGGGACCACGCCGGGGCCCTGCGGGCCTGTGACCGTCTGCTGGCGCTGCGGGACCTGCCCGAACGGGTCCGCCGCCAGGTCGAGATCAACCGGGAGTTCTCCGTGCCGCACGCCCCCCGGCCGGAGCTGTCCGCCGTGGTGCGCAGCCCTCAGTCCGCCAGGACCGGGAAGGCCGCCAAGTCCGCCAAGTCCGCGAGGGCTTCCGGACGCAGGCGGTAGCGTCGCCTCGGCCGACCGCCCGAGGCGGGCTCCGGGGCGCGCGTACGGACGACGGGGAACGCGCGGTCGTCTGACCTCATCCCTACGGACCTCATCCCTAGGGGCCGGATCCCTACGGACCTCATCCTTGGGGGCTGCATCCTTACGGGCCGCTGAGGCGTCCCTACCGTCATGGACCTGGAGAAGAGGCACCCCGCCCGCCCGCCGGTCGAGCCGTCCGCCGAGCCTTCGACGGCACGCCCCGCCGTGCGGCAGCAGACGCCCGAGGGATGTCTCACGGCCGCGATCCGCATCCCCGTCCGGATCGTCGTGCTCGTCCTCGTCGTGCCGGTGCGGATGGTGTGGGACCTGCTCGTGGTGGCCGGCCGGTTCCTCGGGGACGCCGTGCTGCGGCCGTTGGGGCGCGCCTCGCTGTGGGCCGCGAGGGCCGTCCTCGTGTGGCCGTGGGTGGCGCTGTGGCGCTACGCCGTCGTGCCGCTCGCCCAGGGGCTCGGGTGGCTCGGGTACCGGCTGCTGGTCGTGCCGGCGGTGTGGGTGTACCGGTACGCGCTGACGCCCGTGGGGCACGCGATGGCCTGGGTGTACCGGTGGACGCTGGTGCCGTTCGGGCGGGGCGTCGCCCGGCTCGCCCGGGCGGTCGGGGCCGGCTTCGCCGCCGCCGCGGTCGCGCTGCTCACCGGCCTGGCCCGGCTGACGCGGTACCTGCTCGTCGTACCGGCCGGGTGGCTGTACCGGTATGCGCTGACCCCCGTGGGGCACGCGCTCGCATGGGTGGGCCGGGGGGCCCTGTGGCTCGTACGGATGATCTTCACCGGGCTCTGGCTCGGGATCTACTGGACCGCACGCGTGCTGCTCGTGCTGCCCTCGCTCGCCGTGTGGCGGTGGGCGCTCGTACCGGCCGGACGGCTGCTCGCGGTCGTGGGACGGGAACTCCGGGACGCCGTCGCTCACGCCTGGCGGGTCGCCGGACACCTCTCGCGCGCCGTCGGACGGTTCCTGGCCGGCGTCCTGCGGTGGCTCCTCGTCGAGCCGGCGCTGTGGCTGTACCGGACCGTTCTCACGCCCGCCGGCCACGTCGTGCGCGACGTCGTGTGGAAACCGGCCGCGGCGGTCGCGAGCGCCGCCGGCCGGATCGCCCGGCAGGCATGGACCACCGCCCGCGAGTCCGCCCGCCAGGCCCGCGCCGCCGTGCGCTCGGCACTCCTCGGGCGGCCGGCGGAGCCGCGGCCCGTCCACAGGCGGGAACCGGGAGCCGCCCGGGCACGTACTCTTGGTAGAAGTACGACCGCTCTCACGAAGGACTGAACGACACTGGGCAAGCGACAGCCCGAAGGCCCGCCGCCCGCACCCGCGGTGCAGCGCATCCGACTGCGCTACACCAAGCGCGGCCGCCTCCGGTTCACCAGCCACCGTGACTTCCAGCGCGCCTTCGAGCGTGCGCTGCGCCGCGCCGAGGTGCCCATGGCGTACTCGGCGGGGTTCACGCCGCATCCGAAGGTGTCGTACGCCAATGCCGCACCCACCGGCACGGGCAGTGAGGCGGAATATCTGGAGATCGCGCTCACCCGGGCGTGCGACCCGGAGAAGCTCAGGATCCTGCTCGACGAGTCGTTGCCCACCGGGCTCGACATCGTCGACGCCGTCGAGGCCCGGACCTCCGGGCTCGCCGACCGCCTCACGGCATCCGTGTGGGAGCTGCGCCTGGACGGCGTGGACCCGGCGGACGCCGCGCGCGCGGTCGAGGCCTTCACGGCGGCGGACCTCGTCGAGGTCCAGCGCAGGACCAAGAACGGTATGCGGACCTTCGACGCCAGGGCCGCCGTCGTCGACCTCACCGGCCGTGACGGACGGGACCCGGGTGCCGGAGCCGCCGACGCCGCGCCCCTTGCTGGGCCGACGGACCAGCCCTGTGCGATACTGCGCCTGGTTGTTCGGCACGTGACGCCTGCCGTTCGACCCGACGACGTCCTGTCCGGTCTCCGCGCCGTGGCCGACCTGGCGCCGCCGGTCCCCGCAGCGGTGACCAGGCTGGCGCAGGGGCTGTTCGATGAAGAGACCGGCACGGTGACCGACCCGCTCGCGCCCGACCGCGAGGCAGCGCCGGCCCTCTCAACGGCCGAATCCACTGCCGCCGCGAAGGCGTCGGCGACGGTGGGTCCCGCGTAGGGACGGACGTCGTAGCGCCGCCCTCTGATCCGGGAGCCACCTGGGTCGGGCAGCGCACCGACCACAAGACTTTCGCCAGGCCGTACGCAACATGGCGTACGGAACCGGCGAGACAGGACACGGAAAGCTCCCGTGCGGCGCTCGCGCCCCGGACGGCGGCAGTCGCGCATGACGCGAGCCGCGGACGTCACCGGCCTCTGCCGGACCGGGCGCGGCGCCCGGGAGCCCGACGGGAGAAACGCCCGCATGCCCGAATCGATCGAATCCGCAGAGCCCACGCAGGGCTCCGAGCAGAACTCGCCGAGCGACACCTTGCCGCCGCGCCGACGCCGCCGCGCCGCGTCCCGCCCCGCGGGACCCCCGTCGGCCGCCTCCGAGGCCGCCGCGGAGAGCACCGCTCCGGCCGTACCGGTCGCCGAGACCGACGATCTCGCCTCCGCCGACGAGGCGGAGGAGACCGCAGCGACCGCCGAGGTCGTCGCGGAAGCCGAGACGGACGAGGAGGCCGAGGCGGCTGCGCCCCCCGCGCGCACCCGTCGTCGTGCGACCCGCAGGGCCTCCGCGCCCGCCGGCGCGCCCAAGGACACCGAGGCCGTCGAGGTCGTCGAGACCGTGGCGCCCGCCACCGCCACCGCCGTGGCGGAGACCGCCGAAGCGCCCGCAGCCGTCGAGGAGGAGGCGCCTGCCGCCCGTCCGCGTCGTCGTGCGACCCGTCGTGCTTCCGCTCCGACGGGTGCGCCGCAGGCCGTGGAGGAGAGCGCCGCCGCCCCTGAGGTGGTGGCCCCGGCCGAGGTTCCGGCCGCCGAAGAGCCCGCAGCCGTCGAGGAGGCGGCCCCCGCGGCCCCCGCTGCCCGTCCGCGTCGTCGTGCGACCCGTCGTGCTTCGGCCCCGACGGGTGCGCCGCAGGCCGTGGAGGAGAGCGCCGCCGCCCCTGAGGTGGTGGCCCCGGCCGAGGTTCCGGCCGCCGAAGAGCCCGCAGCCGTCGAAGAGGCGGCGCCCGCCGCACGTACACGTCGTCGTGCCACGCGCCGCGTGACCACGCCCGCCGGGACGCCCGAGAGCGCCGAGGCCGCCGCCGCCGCGGACACCGCTCCGCAGACCGTCGAGGCGCCCGCCGCCGAGACCGTGCCGGCCCAGCCCGTCCAGGAGGCTCCGGCCGCCGAGGCGGAGGACGGCGGCCCCCGTCGCGCCCGCCGCCGCTCGGCGCGCAAGGCCGCCGGCGGCTTCTCGGCGCCGACCCCGCCGGTCGCCGAGGACGCGCCGTCCCGCTCGTCCCGGCCCGCCGTGGCCGTGTTCCAGGCCCCCGTCTTCACCGAGCCGATGTTCCAGACGCCGGAGCGGGCCGCCGCGCAGGCCGCCGCCGCTGCGGAGGTCGAGACCGAGGAGGCCGTGGAGGCGGAGGAGACCGTCGAGACCGCCGACCTCGGCGGGTTCGCCGAGGAGGAGAACACCGGCGGATCGCGCCGTCGCCGCCGCCGTCGGGGCGAACCCGCCGCGGTCGAGCAGCCCGCCGCCGTCGTGACCGAGGAGCCCGACGAGGCCGAGGACGCCGAGGAGCCCGAGGAGGGCGCCGAGGACGCCGACGAGGGCGACGAGTACGGCGAGGAGGAGTCCACCGGCTCGCGCCGTCGCCGTCGCCGGGGCGGACGCCGCCGTCGCCGGGGCGACGCGACCGACGCCGACGACGCGGCCGAGGGCGACGACCACACCGCCGAACAGGCCGCGCAGGGCACCGAGGACACCGCCGAGCAGCTTGACGAGGACGCCGAGGACGAGGCCGACGAGCGCGACGACTCCGGTTCCGGCTCCAGCAGCAGCCGCCGTCGCCGTCGTCGTCGCCGTCGCGCCGGTGACTCCGGCACCGACGCCGACGCGACGCCCGACGACCCCGAGCGCACGGTCGTCAAGGTCCGTGAGCCGCGGGAGCGGCGCGCCAAGGAGACGGAGTTCTCCGACGAGGTGCAGTCCATCAAGGGCTCCACCCGTCTGGAGGCCAAGAAGCAGCGTCGCCGCGAAGGCCGGGAGCAGGGCCGCCGTCGCGTCCCGATCATCACCGAGGCCGAGTTCCTCGCCCGCCGCGAGGCCGTCGAGCGCGTGATGGTCGTGCGCCAGAGCGGCGAGCGCACCCAGATCGGCGTCCTGGAAGACAACGTGCTCGTGGAGCACTACGTCAACAAGGAGCAGTCGACCTCGTACGTCGGCAACGTCTACCTCGGCAAGGTGCAGAACGTGCTGCCGTCGATGGAGGCTGCCTTCATCGACATCGGCAAGGGCCGCAACGCCGTGCTGTACGCCGGTGAGGTCAACTTCGAGGCGCTCGGCATGGCCAACGGGCCGCGCCGCATCGAGTCCGCCCTGAAGTCCGGCCAGTCGGTGCTCGTCCAGGTGACGAAGGACCCCATCGGCCACAAGGGTGCCCGCCTGACCAGCCAGGTCTCCCTGCCCGGCCGCTACCTGGTGTACGTCCCCGAGGGGTCGATGACCGGGATCAGCCGCAAGCTGCCCGACACCGAGCGGGCCCGGCTGAAGACCATCCTCAAGAAGATCGTCCCCGAGGACGCGGGCGTCATCGTGCGCACCGCCGCCGAGGGCGCCAGCGAGGACGAGCTGCGCCGTGACGTCGAGCGGCTGCAGGCGCAGTGGGAGGACATCCAGAAGAAGTCGAAGAACGGCAACGCGCCGACGCTGCTGTACGGCGAGCCGGACATGACCGTCCGCGTGGTCCGCGACATCTTCAACGAGGACTTCTCCAAGGTCATCGTCAGCGGCGAGGAGGCCTGGGAGACCATCCACGGGTACGTCTCGCACGTGGCGCCCGATCTGGCCGAGCGGCTGCAGAAGTGGACCTCCGAGGTCGACGTCTTCGCGACGTACCGCATCGACGAGCAGCTGATGAAGGCGCTGGACCGCAAGGTGTGGCTGCCCAGCGGTGGTTCGCTGGTGATCGACAAGACCGAGGCCATGATCGTGGTCGACGTCAACACCGGCAAGTTCACCGGCCAGGGCGGCAACCTGGAGGAGACGGTCACCAGGAACAACCTGGAGGCGGCTGAGGAGATCGTGCGTCAGCTGCGGCTGCGCGACCTCGGCGGCATCGTCGTCATCGACTTCATCGACATGGTCCTGGAGTCCAACCGGGACCTGGTGCTGCGGCGTCTGCTGGAGTGCCTGGGACGCGACCGGACGAAGCACCAGGTCGCCGAGGTCACCTCGTTGGGTCTGGTCCAGATGACCCGCAAGCGGGTCGGCCAGGGCCTGCTGGAGTCCTTCTCCGAGACCTGTGTCCACTGCAACGGGCGCGGCGTGATCGTGCACATGGACCAGCCGACGGCCGTCGGCGGTGGCGGCAAGCGCCGCAAGCGCGGCCGTGGCGGCGCCGAGCACGAGCACGACCACGAGCACGTGTCCGGGCACGAGACCGCCGAGCCGGTGGAGACGACCACCGAACAGGCCGAGGCCGAGGTGGCCGCCGAGGTCGCCGAGCCGGTGGCGCTGCCCGCGCCCGAGTTCGAGCCGGACGAGGAGCTGTACAGCAGCGTCGCCGAGGCCGAGGCGGCGGTCGGGCGGGGCCGTTCGCGGCGCCGCGCGACCCGGCGGGCGTCCGCGCCCTCGGGTGCGCCGAAGTCCCGCGCGACCGTGACCGGCACCGTCTCCGAGGACCGTGCCCCGAAGCCGCGCGAGGCCGCCGAGGCGGAGCCCGTGGCGGTGGAGGACCCGGTCGTCGAGACGCCGGTCGTCGAGGCGCCCGCCGCCGAGAGCACCGAGGACGCGGCGCCCAAGGGCCGTACGCGTCGCCGGGCCACCCGGAAGGTGTCCGCTCCGGCGGGCACCCCGGCCGGAGCCGCGGTGGAGGACACCGTGGTGACGGTGTCCGAGCCGGTCGTCCACGAGGCGACGGCGACGGCGACCGAGCCGGCCGTGGCCGACGAGGCCCCGCAGCCCGAGGCCGCCGCCACCGTCGAGAGCGCGGCTCCGGCCCGTCCCCGTCGGCGTGCCGTGCGCAAGGCGACGGCGCCCACGGCGTCGGCGGAGGCTGCCGTGGTCGTGGTCCCGTCCGCGTCCGCCGAGGACACGGTCGCGACCCCGGCCGGGGAGCCCGTCGAGGCGCAGGTCGCGGAGGCCGCCGGGGAGACCGCGGCCGAGGCGCCCGCCAAGAAGACGGCGGCGCGCAAGACGGCCAAGAAGGCGACGGCGAAGAAGGCCGCCACGAAGAAGACGGCGGCGGCCAAGAAGACGGTCGCGAAGAAGGCCACGGCCAAGAAGGCGGCCACGACGAAGAAGACGGCCGCCAAGAAGACCACGGTGGCCGCCGAGCAGTCGTCGGCCACGGTCACGGCCTCGACCGACGAGGGCTGAGCCCGGGCGGACGTACGGTCCGCTTCCGCCGGTGCCCCTGCCGGGGTGGGAGACCACCCCGGCAGGGGCACCGGCATACGGGGGTGCCGACGGGTACGGGGGCCCGGGCCCGCCGGGAAACGCCTGCTCGGGGGCGGTGAGACATCGGTCACGCGGTGGGCGGGGGGCTCGGTTTGACCCTTTCGGGCGCGGCCCCGTAACCTTGACCGTCGGCGTGTCCGTAGGTAGAGACGCGTCACATCCCCGTAAACCTCATTCCTTCCGCGCGCCGGGCGCCGTGGGAGAGGCCGTTCGCATGTCGGACGGCTGGACTGCGGGGGTGCCGTTCCCGAGCGAGAGAGTGAGATCCGCGTGTACGCCATCGTGCGCAGCGGTGGTCGCCAGCACAAGGTTGCTGTCGGCGACATCGTTGAGGTTGACAAGATTTCCACCGCCAGTGTCGGCGACACGGTCGAGCTCTCGACCCTGCTCGTCGTCGACGGCGACGCTGTGACCAGCGACCCGTGGGTGCTGGCCGGCATCAAGGTCCAGGCCGAGGTCGTGGACCACCACAAGGGCCAGAAGATCGACATTCTGCGCTACAAGAACAAGACCGGCTACCGCCGTCGTCAGGGCCACCGCCAGCAGTACACGGCGATCAAGGTCACTGAGATCCCCGCGGCTGCGAAGTAAGGGACTGAGGAGACATGGCACACAAGAAGGGCGCATCGTCCACCCGGAACGGTCGCGACTCCAACGCTCAGCGGCTCGGCGTGAAGCGCTTCGGCGGTCAGGTCGTCAACGCCGGTGAGATCCTGGTCCGCCAGCGCGGCACGCACTTCCACCCGGGCGCCGGTGTCGGCCGCGGCAAGGACGACACGCTGTTCGCGCTGAACGCCGGTGCGGTCGAGTTCGGCACCAGCCGTGGTCGCAAGGTCGTCAACATCGTTCCGGCCGCCTGAGTCTTCCGACTCGCCCGGTCTTCACGGCCAAGGCTTCCGTAGAGCGATTCGTCGAGGCGGACCTCACTTCTCGTACAGGATTTTCGTACGGGAAGCGGGTCCGCCTTTGACGTGTTACAGGTAAGACATTTCCGAACACCACGCATCACGCGTATCTGGAGGCACCCACCATGACCACCTTCGTGGACCGCGTCGAGCTGCATGTCGCCGCGGGTAACGGAGGCCACGGCTGTGCCTCCGTCCACCGGGAGAAGTTCAAGCCGCTCGGCGGCCCCGACGGCGGCAACGGCGGCCGGGGCGGCGACGTCATCCTGACCGTCGACCAGTCCGTGACGACTCTCCTCGACTACCACCACTCCCCGCACCGCAAGGCCACCGCCGGCAAGCCCGGTGAGGGCGGCAACCGGTCGGGCAAGGACGGACAGGACCTGGTCCTTCCCGTGCCGGACGGCACGGTCGTATTGGACCGGCAGGGCAACGTCCTCGCCGACCTCGTCGGCCACGGCACCTCCTTCGTCGCCGCGCAGGGCGGCCGGGGCGGCCTCGGCAACGCGGCCCTCTCCTCCGCCCGCCGCAAGGCGCCCGGCTTCGCGCTGCTCGGCGTGCCCGGCGACATGGGCGACATCGTCCTGGAGCTGAAGACCGTCGCCGACGTCGCGCTGGTCGGCTACCCGAGCGCGGGCAAGTCCTCGCTGATCTCGGTGCTGAGCGCGGCCAAGCCGAAGATCGCGGACTACCCCTTCACCACCCTCGTCCCCAACCTGGGCGTGGTGACGGCCGGCGAGACGGTCTACACGATCGCCGACGTCCCCGGACTGATCCCCGGCGCGAGCCAGGGCAAGGGCCTGGGCCTGGAGTTCCTGCGCCACGTCGAGCGCTGCAGCGTCCTCGTCCACGTCCTGGACACCGCGACGCTGGAGTCCGACCGCGACCCGGTCTCCGACCTCGACATCATCGAGGAGGAGCTGACGCAGTACGGCGGTCTCGACAAGCGGCCCCGGATCGTCGTCCTCAACAAGATCGACGTGCCCGACGGCAAGGACCTCGCCGAGATGGTGCGGCCGGACCTGGAGGCCCGCGGCTACCGGGTGTTCGAGGTGTCCGCCGTCGCCCACACGGGCCTGCGGGAGCTGTCGTTCGCGCTCGCCGACCTCGTGGGCCGGTCGCGTGCCGCCAAGCCGCAGGAGGAGGCGACGCGGATCGTCATCCGGCCCAAGGCCGTCGACGACGCGGGCTTCACGGTCGTGCGGGAGGAGGACGGGCTGTTCCGCGTCCGGGGCGAGAAGCCGGAGCGCTGGGTCCGTCAGACCGACTTCAGCAACGACGAGGCGGTGGGGTACCTCGCCGACCGCCTGAACCGCCTGGGCGTCGAGGACGAGCTGATGAAGGCGGGCGCCCGCTCCGGCGACGGCGTCGCCATCGGCCCCGAGGACAACGCGGTCGTCTTCGACTGGGAGCCGACCGTCATGGCCGGCGCGGAGATGCTCGGCCGCCGCGGCGAGGACCACCGCTTCGAGGAGCCCCGCCCGGCCGTCACGCGTCGCCGCGACCGCCAGGCGGCGCGGGACGAACTCCAGAAGGAGTACGACGACTTCGAGCCGTTCTAGGGCTGCCGCCGGGCAGGTCCCGAGCGCACCGCGAACGCCGAAGGGCCCCGGATCGGCGAATTCCAGGGGTCGATGCAACACCGTGGTGAGTTGATCAAGCCGCGATCAGTTTAGACAGACGCTCGGCTGGGGTTTCCCAGCCGAGCGTCTTGCGTGGGCGGCTGTTGAGTTCGGCGGCGACGGCGTCCAGGTCCTCGCGGGTGTGCCGGGACAGGTCGGTGCCCTTGGGGAAGTACTGCCGCAGCAGGCCGTTGGTGTTCTCGTTCGAGCCGCGCTGCCAGGGGCTGGCCGGGTCACAGAAGTAGACCGGGATGTCAGTCGTGACGGTGAAGTGGCGGTGGTAGGCCATCTCTGTTCCCTGGTCCCAGGTCAGGGACCGCATCAGGTGTGGTGGAAGCGTCTGGACGGTCTGCGCGAGCGCGGCGTTGACGGCGGCGGCTCCGTGCCCTTGGGGTAGATGGACGAGCATCAGGTAGCGGGTGCTGCGTTCGACGAGGGTGGCGATGGCGGAGCGGGAGTTGCTGCCGACGATGAGGTCGCCTTCCCAGTGGCCGGGAACGGCTCGGTCGGCAGCTTCTGCGGGACGTTCGCTGATCATGACCATCGGGTGCGGGAACCGCTGCCTGCGGCTCGCTGCCTGCCGGTGCGGCCGGCGCATCGCGCGTCCCGTCCGCAGCGCGCGGGTCAGTTCCCGCTTCAGCTCACCGCGGCCCTGGACGTAGAGAGCCTGGTAGATCGTCTCGTGGACCACGTGCATCTCCGGCCGGTCGGGGAAGCGCCTGCGCAGAGCGTGGCAGATCTGCTCCGGGCTCCACCGCAGGGTCAGGTGGTCCTGGATGAAGTCACGCAGTTCTGGGTTCTGCCCGATCCTGCCGGGCTTGGGCCGCGGCTTGCGCTTGTTCGCGCGGCGCTGGGCGGCGTGCGGGCGGTAGGACCAGGTGCCGGCCGGGTGGACGGTGCGGTTGCGTCGGATCTCCCGGCTGATGGTGGAGGGGCTGCGGCCCAGCTCGGCCGCGATCGTCCGGATGGATGCCTTTTCCCGCAGCCGGTCGGCGATGTGGATGCGGTCTGACTCGCTCAGATACCGGGACGGGCCGACCGGTTCGAGCGCTTCCGCAGGCAGCGGCGGCACTACTTCACGGGGCTCCCACGGGAGTCCCGTGTCGACGATGGGCGCGTACGCCTTCTTCTTTCCGGATGCCTGCCGGCCGTAGCGCCATCGCGTTCCGGTGCGGCGGTTGATCCCGACGATCCGGCAGGCTTCCGTGTTGCTTTTCCCAAGATCCACGAGCCGAAGGTATTCCTCCCGCTCGCGGGCCAGAGGCTTGCGGCCGTAGTTACCCCGCTCTTCCCGAATCTCGAAGTCCATCGCACCCCTTGAGCTGGGGTGTTGCGACGACCACTAGAACGGAAGATCTCTCCGGGGCCCTTCGGCATGAGCGGCGGTCGCGTCCTAGGCGAGCGCCTCGCTCGTCTCGCTCGGCTCGCCCTCGGTGAGTTCGTCGCCGGCCTCCCGGGGCGACGGCATGTCGTTGACGATCCGCGACTCCATCCGCACACGGCGGTCGTCGGCCTTGGCGCAGAGCGCCTTCACCGCGGAGTCGAAGCGGACCGGCGACGGCGGGTCGGAGGGACCCAGCAGCTGCTCCTTCAGCTCGGCGCGGGCCTTGGCGAAACCGTCCTTCTCGGGGTTGCGGACCGCGTCGAGGAGGGCGGGGACGCCGTCCGCCCCGGGCGTCAGGACGACACCCGCGGAGACCGTCGGGAAGGCCGCGCGGAACGCCGCCTCCGGCAGCCCGGACGTGTTGGCGACCGAGTACGGCTTCTCACTGGACAGCCAGTCGGAGACCACCGAGGAGACATCGCTGATCAGCAGGTCCGACACGTTGAAGCAGGCGAAGATCGCGGGCCGCGCCTCGGTCACGATGCCGTGCTCCCACTCCGGGAACGATGCCCAGTACGCCTTCTCCCAGGCGAGCGTCGCCTCGGAGATCGCCGTCGCACGGTCCCCGCTGGGCGTGCCCTGCAGCAGCATCCGCTCCATCTCGTCCGCGCTGGTACGGAACGACGTGGAGGTCAGCCGGTCCAGCTCGGCCGAGCGACGGGTGAGCTCGGCGGCCGCCTCGGCACCCGGCCGCGCGCCCGAGCGCTTCGTGTTGGCCTCGCGGATCATCGCCTTGATGCGCTCGTTGGCCACACCCGCGCGCGGGTCGACCGAGCCGGTCATCGGGTGCGGCTTGTACAGCAGCCGTACCTTGTCGTCGGCGAGGAGCTGCCGGACGATGTTCTCGCCGGCCAGCACCACGGACGTGTTGCCCGGGTTGCCGTCCCAGCCCTCCCAGGTGGGGGCGTACAGGACGGTGGTGTAGGTGCCCGCCGGCGGGCCCGCGTACGGGCGGATCGGCGCCAGCTGCGGCCGGCCGACCTCGACGATGTCCTTGTCCTCGACCCCGACCTCGGCGAGCGCGTACCGCTCGCGCGCCGCGGGACCGGCGACCCACACCTCGTCGTACGCCTTCGCGTACGGGTTGCAGGAGGACAGCTTGTCGCTCTCGCCGTGGTTGATGAAGGCGTGCTTGACGGTGGGGATGCGCAGCACCTGGGAGGTCTTCGCGGCGTTGGCCGGGTGCAGCATCATCTTCAGCGTCGAGGTCTCCAGCGAGAACATCGTGGCGACCTTCGGGAAGCAGATGATCGGCACGTCCGTCGCGTCGATCTTCTGGACCATGAAGCGCTCACGCAGCACGATCAGCGGCTTCTCCAGCTGCGAGAGCGTGGAGAGCCACATGTTCGCCTGGTACGCCGACGTCGTACCGCCGGAGAAGTACATCGCGGTGGTCGGCCGGTAGTCGGCGAGCCACTCGTCCAGCCACTCCATGACCTGCTGCTCGTTCTTCGCGCGCTTCTTCGGCAGCAGCCAGGTCCCCAGGTACGCGGTGCCCGCGACGAGGAGGGTGAGAGCGGCGCCGAGGCCGGCACCGCCCCAGGTGGCGTCCCGCGTGGCCGCGGTGAGCACCAGGCCGGCCGTGATCGGCAGCGAGAAGGTCAGCAGCCGGTGGGCCTGGCGGCGGGCCAGGATGCGCGGCGGCGCGGCCGTCAGGCGCAGCGCGGAGGCGTCGATGTTGCGGGTCACGATCGGCAGCGTCCGGCTGCGGCGCACGAGCACCGAGACGGCCTGGCAGGCGAAGTGCACCCCGTAGAAGAGGAGGAGGCCGACCAGGAGCGGTGCCTGCTCGTTCAACGGGTCGATCCCGTCGATGCGCAGCAGTCCCACCAGGATCAGCATGTCGCGCATCAGCTGGCGCACCAGCGCGTCGAAGCGGATCTTGCCCAGCAGTGCCAGCAGTCCGGGATCCCGGTACTGCAGGAACGTGTCCAGGAGGAGGCCCGCCGCGCTCGCGGCGACGAACACGGGAATGTTCGGCAGCAGCGCGGAAACGATCTGGGCCGTGAAGAGCGCGAACATCGCGAACAGCGCGGAGAGCTGCGCGACGCGGCGGGTGGGGAGGCCTGCGGAGGGCACGGGCTGGGCTCCTGCGGAGGGGGTGACGGACAAAGAGGGGGAGGGTGACTCCGGGGGCGGCCTGCGGAAGGCCGATCCCTGACCGTATGACCTAGGGAGGCCGGGGAGCAATCCGCCGTGGGAACAATCACCGGCAGCCGGACATAACGGGCGTGACCTGGAGTGCGGTCCCTGCATCCTCCTCCCCCCGGCCCGGCGACCGGCCGCCGCCCCCCGCCCCGGCGACCGGCCGCCGCCCCCCGCCCCGGCGGGTCCCGTGCCGTCCGCCCCTCGAAATGAGGACGCGTCCGGTCCGCCCGCTCCCGTAGATTGCGAAGTGCACACACCGGGCTGTTCGGAGCATTGGGGATAGGCGTGTCAGCGGCAAGGCAGGCAGTGGCGAAGGCGCACCGGATCGTCGTCAAGGTGGGCTCCTCGTCGCTGACGACGGCGTCCGGCGGCCTCGACGCCGACCGGGTGGACGCCCTGGTGGACGTCCTCGCCAAGGCCCGCAGCGGGGGAGAGCGGGAGGTCGTGCTGGTCTCCTCCGGCGCCATCGCCGCCGGGCTCGCGCCGCTCGGCCTGCGCCGTCGGCCCAAGGACCTCGCCCGCCAGCAGGCCGCCGCCAGCGTCGGCCAGGGCCTCCTCGTGGCCCGCTACACGGCCTCCTGCGCCCGCTACGGCATCCGCGTCGGCCAGGTACTCCTCACCTCCGACGACATGAGCCGCCGCGCCCACCACCGCAACGCCTCCCGCACCCTCGACAAACTCCTCGCGATGGGCGCGCTGCCCGTCGTCAACGAGAACGACACCGTCGCCACGGACGAGATCCGCTTCGGCGACAACGACCGCCTCGCCGCCCTCGTGGCCCACCTCGTCCGGGCGGACCTGCTGGTCCTGCTGTCGGACGTGGACGGCGTGTACGACGGGGACCCCGCCAGGCCCGGCACGTCGCGGATAGCGGAGGTACGGGGGCCGGAGGACCTCGCGCACGTGGAGATCGGCAGCGCCGGCAAGGCGGGCGTGGGCACCGGCGGCATGGTCACCAAGGTCGAGGCCGCCGCGATCGCCACCGGCGCGGGCATCCCCGTGGTCCTGACCAGTGCCGTCCACGCGGCGGACGCGCTGGCCGGCCGCGACACCGGCACCTACTTCCACCCGACCGGCCGACGGTCCGCCGACCGGCTGCTGTGGCTCCAGCACGCCTCCACCCCGCAGGGCGCGCTCATCCTCGACGACGGCGCCGTCCGCGCGGTCGTCGACCGCCGCACCTCGCTGCTGCCGGCCGGCATCGGCGGCGTCGAGGGCGACTTCACCGCCGGCGACCCCGTGGAACTGCGGGACGGCACGGGCCGGGCGGTCGCCCGCGGCCTCGTCAACTTCGACGCCAAGGAGATCCCCCGGCTGATCGGCCGCTCGACCCGGGAACTGGCGCGCGAGCTGGGTCCCGCGTACGAACGAGAGGTCGTACACAGGGACGATCTCGTCCTCCTGCACCCCTGACCAGCGGCCCCGTGGGGAGAGCAGAGGACGGGCCCCCGCGGTGCACGTTCCGTAAAACCACCACGCGAAGCTCCTGAGCCTGCTCAACTTTGACGCAGGGAGATTCCGCACGACCTGTTGCGAAGCTCGAAACGTTGCGAAGGAGGCCGTCGTGAGACGAGTGCGCCCCGGGGCCGCGGCGTCCCGCGGTGGTGGTCCCTCCCGTGCGGCCGGCGAGGAGCGCAAGCTCACCAGCGTCGCCGCCTCGGACACCTACGAGGGCGAGAGCGCCGAGAAGCCGCAGGACCTGCCCCGGCTGTGGCACGTCACGCTGAGCGTCTCGGGGGCCGAGGCCCCCCTCAAGGAGGTGCGGCGTGGCCTGGAACAGCTCGCCCACGACCACCCCTTCCTGCTGACCAGCCGCTACGCCCACGACCACGCCGAGATCCGCTACTGGGAGGAGGCCCGCGACCTCCACGACGCGGCCGCCGTCGCCCTGCGCCTGTGGGGCGAGCACCGCCGGACGGCCGGGCTGCCGCCCTGGGAGATCGTCGGCCTGGAGGTCATCGACCGCCAGACGTACCACCAGCGGATCGCCGAGGGGTACGGCTCGCTCCCGGCGACACCCGTGGGGGTCCACCCCTTCTGACCGCCCCGCGGCCGCACGGCGCGGAGGGGGGCCCGGCCCGCCGCCGGGACGCCCCGGCGGCGGGTGTCTCGCGGTTCGGACCAAGCGCTGAACCGTTCCGCCGGGCGCACTACCCTTCCTGTATGACCACGCTCTCTCCGTACGACTCCATGACGCCGGTCACTCGGGCCGCCTACCGCGCCAAGGCCGCAGCCGCCGACCTCGCGCCGCTCCCGCGCGCCGAGAAGGACGACGCGCTGCTCGCCGTCGCCGACGCGCTGGAGGTCCGTACGAGCGACGTCGTCGAGGCCAACGCCAAGGACATCGAGCGGGCCCGTGCGGCGGGCACCAGCGAGGCGATCATCGACCGGCTGACGCTCACCCCGGAACGGATCCGCGCCATCGCCGCCGACGTCCGTGACGTGGCCGCGCTGCCCGACCCGGTCGGCGAGGTCGTCCGCGGCTCCACCCTCCCCAACGGCATCGACCTGCGCCAGGTCCGCGTCCCCCTCGGTGTCGTCGGCATCATCTACGAGGCCCGCCCGAACGTGACCGTGGACGCGGCCGCCCTCTGCCTGAAGTCCGGCAACGCGGTCCTGCTGCGCGGCTCGTCCTCCGCCTACGAGTCCAACGCCGCCCTCGTCCGGGTCCTGCGCGACGCCGTCGGCGGCGCGGGCCTGCCCGCCGACGCCATCCAGCTCGTCCCCGGCGACAGCCACGACTCCGTCCGCGAGCTGATGCGCGCCCGCGGCCTGGTCGACGTGCTCATCCCGCGCGGCGGCGCCTCCCTGATCCGCACGGTCGTCGAGGAGTCCACCGTCCCGGTGATCGAGACCGGCACCGGCAACTGCCACGTCTACGTCGACGCCGACGCGGACCTCGACACGGCCGTCGAGATCCTCATCAACTCCAAGGCCCACCGCGTCAGTGTCTGCAACGCCGCCGAGACCCTCCTGGTCCACCAGGACATCGCCCCCGAGTTCCTGCCCCGCGCCCTCGACGCGCTCGCCGACGCGGGCGTGACGGTCCACGCCGACGAGCGCGTCCTCGCCTACGCCAAGGAGAGCCGGGCCACGGTCGTCGAGGCCACCACGGAGGACTGGGAGACCGAGTACCTGTCGTACGACATCGCCGCCGCCGTCGTCGACTCGCTCGACCGGGCCGTGGAGCACATCCGGCTCTGGAGCTCCGGTCACACCGAGGCGATCGTGACCACCTCCCAGCAGGCCGCCCGCCGCTTCACCCAGCTGGTCGACTCCACCACGGTCGCCGTCAACGCCTCGACCCGGTTCACCGACGGCGGTCAGTTCGGTTTCGGCGCCGAGATCGGCATCTCCACGCAGAAGCTGCACGCCCGGGGCCCGATGGGCCTGCCCGAGCTGACCAGCACGAAGTACATCGTCACCGGCGACGGACACATCCGCCGCTAGCCGCACGCGCCCCTCGGGGCGTCGGCCCGTTCCCGCGAACGGCCCAGGCGCCCCGGTCGGCGGAACGGATGAATTTCCTTACCGTCTGCCCAAATTGACCACCCCGGTCTACTCTGGATCCGTGCCGGAGGACGTGGGGGGCACGCCGTTCCCTGACGGCTGGGAGCCCGACGACGACCGCGACCGCGGGGGTATGGACGAAGAGTTCGCCTCCGTGGTCTTCGACGAGGACTTCGTACGGTCCGCCGAGGTCCATGAGCCGACCGCGGTCGAGCGCCTGCTCGCGGCCGCGGAGGCCCGTGCCGCGGCGCAGGAGGCCGAGGCCCGCCGCTCGCGCTCCAGAGGCGTGCACGGCGACGACGACCGCTACGGCGACGGCTTCGGCCCGCGTATCGGCCACGACGACGACCTGGACGACCTCGACGACCCCGAGGTCCTGGAGGCCCGCTACGCCGCCGACGGGGCCTACGGCAGGCCGTACGGCAAACAGACCCGCTGGCACCGGCCCGTCGCCTGGATCCTCGCCCTCGTGATGGGCATCGGCATGGTCGTGCTGGCCTTCACCGCCGTCTACCGGGGCGCCTCCTCCGGCCGCGGCGAGCGGATCCCGCCCCCCGCCACCACCGGTGTGGATCAGGGCATCCCGACCGGACCCTCCGCCTCCGCCGACTTCTCCCAGCCGGTGGTCTCCGCGGACCCCCGCACCCCCTGACAGGGCCACCGGCGGCCCCGCGGAGCGGCCCGCCCCGTGTGGGTGAATCTGGTGAGGACCTGTCAGAAGTTGTGGTGCACCGACGCGTTTACCGAAGCTCCCCAAGACCTACTCTCAAGGTATGGGCGGGCCAGGAAACCCACCTGAGGGGACTCCTGAGGGCGCCCCCGGCGGTGGAGAGGACGAATACCGATCCGTCGTCTTCGACGAGTCGTTCGTCCGCGCTGCCCGCATCCAGGAGTTCTCCGCCCACGAGCGCCTCTCCGACCACGCCCCCGCCGTCCGCCGCCGCCCCGCCGTCCGCCGCGGCCTCTCCCGGCAGGTCCTGATCCTCGTCCTGCTGGTCGCCCTCGCCTTCGGCACCGCGATCTACATGGGCATCCGCCACCCGTACGACACCCCGGCCGCCAAGCCCACCGAGCCGCTGCGGATGACCGTGATCCCGCTGTCCCCGCAGTCCGCCGTGCCCGGCGCCGAGAAGGCCGAGACGCTGTACGCGCACAGCCCGGCCGCCCAGTTCCGGATCGGCGCCGAGGGCATCACGATGCCGGCCACCCGGCGCACCGCCCACTTCTCCGACAGCCAGGTCGTCTCCGCGCTGACCATCGCCAAGGAGTACCTGGTCGCCTCAGCACTCGACCCGGAGGTGCTCGGCGGCACCACCGTCCAGCCCGTGCGACGGCTGCTGGACTCCGAGCAGCTCGACCAGTTCCAGCAGAGCTTCGACCGTCCGGCGGCCGACGGGCGGCACGCGCCCACCGGCTGGCTCGTCCGCTTCGACCCGTCCCGCGCGACCCTCGCCGACCACCGGATCCGCGTCCAGGGCACCCTCCAGGCCGCCGAGTTCGACTCCGGCACTCTGGAGGTCGTCGCCGCCCACACCCTGGTGTACGCGCTGCGGGCGCCCGGCGAGAGGGCCGACGCCGAGGCATCGCTGTTCACCGTCCGGCGCGAGCTGCACTTCCGCTTCGACCAGGACGACCTGCGCACCCACCAGGTCGAGGTCGTCGTCTCCTACGTCCAGGCCGGGCCGCTGGCCTGCGCCGACGACACCACGAACCATCTGCGACCGCTGCTGGCGGGGCAGACCGCGAAGGCCGGCGGCCCGGCCGCCGGGACCGACCCGTACGGCACGGGGGCGGCGACGGCGCTGTGCGGGACCCTGGCGGAGAGTGCGCAGCCGAAGGTCTGAGGCCGGGGGTGTGCGGGGTGCGTTGTCGGGTGCGGGTGGGTGGGGCTTCTCGCGCAGTTCCCCGCGCCCCTGAAAAAGCGGCGCTGCGCCCCGGCTTTTTCACGGCCCGCAGGGGCCGTGTCCTGTAGGGGCGCGGGGAACTGCGCGACCAGCCCCCACCCACCCGCACCCGACCGACTACTCGGCGTCGCGGTCCCGGTCCTCCTCGGCGGTAGCCGTACCGCCGCCGCCGAATCCGCGGCGGACCCGGCCGCCGAGGTCGCCCGCACCGCCCGCGATGTCGGTGACCAGCTTCATCAGCGGGTCCTTGGAGTTCTTCACACTGCTCGTGTAGTGACTGGCCGACTCACGGAAGGAGTCGGTCACCGAGGTGTCCTTGTCCTCGCTGCGCCGCGGGTAGTGCCCGTCCATGATCCGCTGGAAGTCACGGGACTCCGCCCACTTCTTCAGCTCCGCCGCGCGCACGGCCGTGAAGGGGTGCGAGCGGGGCAGCACGTTGAGGATCTTGAGGACCGAGTCGCGCAGGTCGCCGCCGGCCTCGTACTCCTCGGCCTGCGCGAGGAACGCGTCCACGTTCATCTCGTGCAGGTGGTTGCCGCCCGCGATCTTCATCAGACCGCGCATCGACGCCTGGACGTCCTGGCCGACCAGCAGCCCCGCGCGGTCGGCGGACAGCTCCGACTTGCGGAACCACTCGCGCAGCCCGGTCACGATCGCCATGATCGCGAGGTTCCCCAGCGGGATCCAGGCGATCTTCACGGCGAGGCTCGTCAGGAAGAGCAGTATCGTGCGGTACACCGAGTGCCCGGAGAGCGCGTGGCCCACCTCGTGGCCGATGACGGCCCGCATCTCCTCCTCGTCGAGCAGCTCGACGAGGCCGGTGGTGACGACGATGATCGGCTCGTCCAGGCCGATGCACATCGCGTTCGGCTGCGGGTCCTGGTTCACGTACATCGGCGGGACCTTCTCCAGGTCCAGGATGTAGCACGCGTCCCGCAGCATGTCGTTGAGGTGGGTGAACTGCTGGTCCGAGACCCGTACGGAGTCGGACAGGAACAGCAGCCTGAGGCTGCGCTCCGGCAGCAGGCCGCTGAGTGCCTTGAACACCGTGTCGAAGCCGCTGAGCTTGCGCAGCGCCACCAGCGCCGAGCGGTCCGCGGGGTGTTCGTACGCCCGGGAGGAGATCCCCTCGAAGCGCCTGCGCTGCCTGCTCGGCACGTTCTCGCGCCCGTTCTGCTCGTGGCTGTCTTCCGGCATGTTTCCCCCATGCGTCTGATTGCCCAAGGTGCCCCCGAAGCGGGGTCCAGCCTAGGCGGAGTTACCGTGACAGGGCATCAACCGTAAGGAGCGATCTCATGGGGCATCTCCCGCACCTGCCCGCGTCCGCCTGGCTCACCGATGCCGCGGACGCCGCCGCGAAGGAACAGGGAGCCGGCAACCTGCTGCGTGTGGTGCTGATCGTGATGGTCCTGGGCTCCGTCCTGATGGCGTGGTTCCTGCTGCGGGGATACAAGCGGGACGACTGACGCCCGCCGACGGGAAGGACGTGCCGCGCCCGCGAACGGTTGCTCGCACGCGAAGTACGCGCCCGGCGCCGCCCGCGTTCACTCCTGGGCGGAGTCGGCGTGATCGCGGCGAAGGCTCCCGCTTACGATGGGCGGGTCTTCATCCCGATCCCACCACCGGATAGGTCACGCCGACGATGAGCTTCCACAGCACCGCTGCCGACTTGGTCACTCTCGCCGCCGAGGGCGGCGGGGAGCACGGCGGCAACCACGAGAGCCTGAGCCCCTACCTGACCGGCGGCGGAGCCTTCCTCGCCCTGTTGCTGCTGCTGTGGATCACCACCCGTTTCAACCGCGATCGCTAATCCGCGCAAAAAGACGTTCGAACGGCGCGCGTCGGCCGGGCCGGTAGGCTCTCCACGCATGGGAGAGCAGGACATGCCTACCGGTCCCGAGCACGACAAGGCGGCGGACCAGGCGCACGACACCGCGGACGGCCGGGCCGGCAGTGCCCCCGGCGCACCGGGAAACCGCCCGTCGGCACCCGGCCGCCGCCGTCTCGGCGTCATGGGCGGAACGTTCGACCCGATCCACCACGGGCACCTCGTGGCGGCCCAGGAGGTCGCCGCGCAGTTCGGTCTCGACGAGGTCGTGTTCGTGCCGACCGGCCAGCCGTGGCAGAAGTCGCACCAGTCGGTCTCGGCGGCCGAGGACCGCTATCTGATGACGGTCATCGCCACGGCCGAGAACCCCCATTTCTCCGTGAGCCGCATCGACATCGACCGCAAGGGCCTCACCTACACCATCGACACCCTGCGCGAACTGCACGAGCTCAACGCGGACTCGGACCTCTTCTTCATCACCGGCGCCGACGCGCTCGGCCAGATCCTCACCTGGCGCGACGCCGAGGAGCTCTTCTCCCTCGCGCACTTCATCGGGGTCACCCGTCCGGGTCACACCCTGGCCGACCCGGGCCTGCCCGCGGGCGGGGTCTCGCTGGTCGAGGTGCCCGCGCTGGCCATCTCCTCCACGGACTGCCGTGCGAGAGTCGCCAAGGGCGACCCCGTCTGGTACCTGGTGCCGGACGGCGTGGTGCGCTACATCGACAAGCGGCAGCTGTACCGCGGCGAGTGAGCCGAGAGGGGCACCGGTGAACGACCGATACGACGCCGGCTACGGGGGCGGCGACCAGAGTTACGAACTCGTCGGCTACGACGAGTACGGGCAGCCGGTGTACCGACAGGCGCCCGCCCAGCAGGTGCCTCAGCAACAGGCGTACGACCCCTACGGGACACAGCAGCCCCAGGGACAGGGCTACGGCCAGGGCTACGGCTACGACCCGTACGCGACCGGCCAGACCCACCAGACCCACCAGCAGTACCCGCAGGGGTACGGCACGGGCGGCGCGGGCTACGACCCGGGCCACCAGGCGACGGGGTCCGGCTACGACCCGTACGACCCCTACGGGCAGACGGCCGCCACCGGCCTGCAGACGCCCGTCACCGAGCAGACCGCCTACATCCCGCAACAGTCGGCACCGCCGACGACCGCCGAGGAGAGCGGTCCCCTCGCCGACGACGGCCCCCCGGAGGGTGGCTCCGGGGAACCGGACTACCGCACCGAGCAGTTCGCCTTCGTCGAGGAGCCGGACGGTGACTCCGAGGACGTCATCGACTGGCTGAACTTCACCGAGAACCGCACCGAGCGCCGCGAGGAGGCCAAGCGGCGGGCCAAGAGCCGGCTGGTCGCGCTGGTGGTGGTCCTCGCCCTCGTCGTGGTCGGCGGGGTCGGCACCCTGTGGTGGGCGGGCATGCTGCCCGGCTCCTCATCCGAGCAGCGGACCGGCACCACGACCTCCGCGGCCGCCCAGAAACGGGACGTGATCGTCGTCCACCTGCACGACACCAAAGGCGGCGGCACCTCCACGGCACTGCTCGTGAACAACACCACCACCGAGCGGGGCGCCACCGTCCTGATCCCGGGCGCCCTCGCCCTCACCGCGGACGACGGCACCACGACCACCCTCGCCAAGTCCGTCGACGACGACGGCTCCTCCGGCACCCGCGACGCGCTCGACACCGTCCTGGGCACCGACATCGAGGGCACCTGGCGGCTGGACACCCCCTACCTGAACAACCTCGTCGGGCTCGTCGGCAACATCGACATCGACACGAACGCGAACGTGCCCGACCCGGAGGCGAAGAAGAAGGGGGCGGCCCCCCTCGTCACCAAGGGCAGGGCACAGACCCTCAGCGGCAAGATGGCCGTCGCCTACGCCACCTACCGGGCGTCAGGCGAGTCGCAGGACGCGCAGCTCAAGCGGTTCGGGCAGGTCGTGCGCGGTGTCCTGCGCAAGCTGTCGTCCGACGCGCAGGCCGCCACCGTCACCGTGCAGACGCTGGCCCAGATCCTCGACCCCTCGCTCAGCGACAAGGATCTCGGGACCTTCCTCGCCAAGCTCGCCGACCATGCCAAGGGCGGCGACTACGCGACCGAGCTGCTGCCCGTCCAGCAGGACGGCACGCTCAGCGCCGAGGCCTCCGACAGCGTGGTCAAGGACCTGCTCGGCGGCGCCGCGAAGAGCCCCGACGCCGGAGACGCGGTCCGCGTCGGCATCCGCAACGCCACCGGCGAGAAGGACGCCACCGAACAGGCCCGCGTGGTCGTCCTCAACGGCGGCTACACCTTCCTCGACGCCGGCACGACCGCCGCCCCCGAGGCCACCTCCCGGGTCACCTACTCCGACGCGTCCCGCAAACAGGACGCCGTCGAGGTCGCCAAGACCCTCGGCCTCCCGGCCGGCGCCGTGAAGAAGGGCGAGACCACCTCCAACGCCGACGTCTCGGTCGTCCTCGGCCAGAACTACGAGACGACCGGCACGGGCGGGACGACGGGGACCACCGGAGCGACGGGAACGACCGGGGCGACGGGAACGACCGGGACCACGGGCTGACCCCCGGCCGACCCCGTCGGCATGATCGGAATCAGGCCCCGGAGCCTCCCCGTCGGCCACGCTCCGGGGCCTGATCGATTAACACGTGGGGCGGCGTCGGTGGGCCGTGAGACCCTTGGGGTAGCCCGTGAGGGTTCCTGACCGACGACCGAAAGCCGTGTAGTGACCGCCACCGACCGCTCCCTCGAGCTCATCACCACCGCCGCGCAGGCGGCCGCCGACAAGCTCGCGCACGACGTCATCGCGTACGACGTCAGCGATGTGCTGTCCATCACGGACGCCTTCCTGCTCGCCTCCGCGCCCAACGACCGCCAGGTCAAGTCGATCGTCGACGAGATCGAGGAGCGGCTGAACAAGGAGCTCGGCGCCAAGCCGGTCCGCCGCGAGGGCGACCGCGAGGCCCGCTGGGTCCTGCTGGACTACGTCGACATCGTCGTCCACGTCCAGCACAGCGAGGAGCGCGTCTTCTACGCCCTGGAGCGGCTCTGGAAGGACTGCCCCGAGCTGGACCTGCCCGCCGACGCCAAGGCCACCCGGGGCAAGGGCGAGGAGCACGCCAAGCTGCGCGCCGCCGAGGAGGACGCCGAGCCGGGCGAGGAGCTGCGGTGACCGCGGGCACCGACACGGCAGGAGGCAAGGGGAAGGGCCGTCGCCTCATCCTCTGGCGGCACGGCCAGACCTCGTGGAACGTGGAGCGCCGCTTCCAGGGCACCACGGACGTCGAGCTGACCGAGACCGGTCTCGGTCAGGCCCGCCGCGCCGCCCGGCTGCTGGCCTCCCTGGGGCCCGACGCGATCGTCGCCTCCGACCTGCGGCGTGCCGCCGACACGGCCGCCGAGCTGGCCGCCCTCACCGGCCTGGAGGTCAGCCACGACGAGGGCCTGCGCGAGACGTACGCGGGTGTCTGGCAGGGGCTCACCCACGACGAGATCATCGCCCGGCACGGCGAGGAGTACGCCGCGTGGAAGCGCGGCGAGCCGATCCGCCGCGGCGGCGGCGAACTGGAGACCGAGGTCGCCGACCGCGCCGCCCCCGTGGTGCTCCGGCACGCCGACAAGCTCCCGGAGAGCGGCACGCTCGTCGTCGTCAGCCACGGCGGCACCATCCGCACCACCATCGGGCGCCTCCTCGGTCTGGAGCCGCACCACTGGGAGAGCCTCGGCGGCCTCTCCAACTGCTGCTGGTCCGTCCTCGGCGAGGGCGCCCGCGGCTGGCGGCTCCTGGAGCACAACGCCGGCACCCTGCCCGAGCCGGTGCTCGGCGACGACGACTGACTCCCGTACGCGGCCCCGCACCGGGGCCGCGGCCCGGATTTCACTTTCCGGCTGGTCGCAGGCTAAAGTTCTTCTTGTTCGCCCCGCCGAGCGGGACCGGACACCACGCGGTTCACCGCGTGACGCAAGGGGCTATAGCTCAGTTGGTAGAGCGCCTGCATGGCATGCAGGAGGTCAGGAGTTCAATTCTCCTTAGCTCCACAGATCGGTACAGAAGATCCCGTTCCCGTCAGGGAGCGGGATTTTTCGTGTGTGACCTGCGTCCCTTCTTGAGCAGTCCCCGTCCCGCAGGCGTATAGCTCTGCGACGTCTTCTTCCCGCCCTCGCCCGGACTGGTACGAAGGCGTCGCTGACCGTATTGGTCCGGCCGTGGCAGAATCAAACGGCCGGAAGGGGGCGCGGCCCGACGGGAGGGAGAAGCGATGCCTGCGAGCATCCGCGGGAGGGTCCACGACCTTCCCGTGAAGGTGGTGATGCGGAGCAAGACCACCCTCCTCTGCCCTTCCTGCGGCTCGCTCCACGTGGCCCAAGTCCTCGGTGACAACGGAGGGATCTCCTACGTGTGCACGGCCTGCGGCCACAGCTGGAGCTGAACGATGGGTGCACACAGGAGGAAGTGCGACTGGTGCGGCAGTGGTACGCCCATCGTCCGCGACATGGAGCCCGTCAACGCCGACTACCAGTACTGGTGCGAGGAATGCGCACGGGCGCTGATCATAAAAGGCGACCCCATCGAGACGTACCGCGAGCTGGAGGGCGAGCCGATCTACGGCCGGCTCCTCGAAGAGCACTGCACGCTCAAGCGCTTCTACTCCTTCGTGACGGCCTGAGCGCCAACTCCGCATCCCTGCCCTGCTCCTGTCCGTCGCGGGGCCTCCAGGGCCGCTCCGGCGGCCTTGTCGCGGCCGTGGCGGCAGGGCGTGAACGACGGTCGGGGAAGCGGTGGTTCGCAATCCGGCATTACCGGACAAAATTGCCTCGTGTGTCGGTCCGTCGGAATCGATTTGGAGGTGCGCGTGGGGACCGGTAATGTTGGCGTCGTCGCCAGGGAGACCGGGCGAACAGCACGGCAAGGGGCTATAGCTCAGTTGGTAGAGCGCCTGCATGGCATGCAGGAGGTCAGGAGTTCAATTCTCCTTAGCTCCACAGAGAAGACCCCGTCCACATGGACGGGGTCTTTTGCGTTGGCGGCGGCAGACCGGCGACGGATCGACGGTGCCCCGACGACGAACGAGTGACCCGACGGCGAAGGGCGGGACACCCCGACCGGAGTGACCCGCCCTTCGCCGTGCCGCGTGTCAGCGGCCGCTGCCCAGGGCCCGGCGGCCACGGCCCTGGGAGAGGACCGGGAGGTTCCGGGACGGGGCCGAGGCTCGGTTGTCCTCCTCCAGGCGCAGGGCGAGCGCGGGGCACCGGCGCACCGCGCGCAGGGCCTTGGCCTCGGCGTACTGCGGAACCTTCGCCTGGGCGACGGTGGGGAAGCCGTCGGCGCCGAGCTGGAAGACCTCCGGGAGGATGTCGGCGCACAGGCCGTGACCCCGGCAGAGCGTCCAGTCGACGAAGATCTTCTGACGGCTGCTGGTGTCCTCGGGACCGGCGCCGCCCGGGAGGCCGGAGGGCATCCTGCCGCCCTCGAAGAGCGGCAGCACGCCCTCGACGGGGCGCCCGCAGCCGTTGCCGAGGACATGCGCGGCGAGGTCGTCCGTGAACGCCTTGATGGTCGATTCCAGGAACATCGCGGAGCCGTCCGGATGCGAACACGCGCCGCGCCGCTTCACGTTCTTGGCGACCTGCTTCAGGGCCTCCAGGGCGGCCGGACCGCCGCCGTTGAGGATGTCCTCCATGCCGCGCGCCGCGGCCGGCAGGCCGAGGTAGCAGGGGCCGCACTGCCCCGCGCTCTCCTCGGCGAGCCACTTGGCGACCTGGAGGGACTCGCCGAGCGGGCAGGTGTCCTGGCTGATCGGCAGGATCGCGCCCGCGCCGAGCGCACCGCCCACCGCGTCCAGCGAGTTCCGCGACACGACCGCCTCGTTGACCGTCGCCGCGTCGATCCACTTGCCGTGGTAGCCGCCCGTCAGCACGCCCTGCGGGACCGGCGGCGCGCCGGCGAGCTGCAGGATGTAGCGCAGCGGCACGCCGGTGGGCGCCTCGATCACCATGGGGCGGGCGACCGCGCCGGAGACGGTGAGCATGACGGTGCCCGGCTCGTCGTACAGGCCGGTGTTGCCGTACCGCTCGGAGCCGATGCGGGCGCCGATGGCGAGCTGGGCGAAGGTCTCGGCGTTGGAGAGCAGGGTCGGCGCGCCGCCGACACCGCTCTTGGACGCGCTGGTCTTGCGGCCCGGCGGGATGGGCGGCCCGCCGTCGATGGACCGGATCAGCGAGCCGGCGGCGCCGGTGACCATCCGGACCGGGTTGCGCTGCACGCTCGCGCGGATGGCGGCGCCGCGCCGGTTGCTCAGCCCGCGCTCGGCGAGAGCCGCCTCCATGGACCGCTCGGTGGATTCACGTGTCACCCCGATGACGAGCTGACGGGCGCCCAGGGCCTCGGCGACCAGCAGGGCGCCGTCCAGGATGAGGTGCGGGGCACGGTTGATGAGGACCGTGTCCTTGCGGCAGGCGGGTTCGTCCTCGCTGCCGTTGACGACCACGACGGGCCGGATGCCGCGCTTGATCGCCGACTCGGCGACCGACCGCAGTTTCTTGTGGAACGGGAAGCCCGCGCCGCCCCTGCCCTTGAGGTTGATCCGCTCGGACAGCTGGGCGAGTGCCTCACCGCCCATCGGTTCGAGCGGACCGTGCACCTTGAGGTGCATGGGGAGGTCGAGTCTCTCGACGAGGTCGAAGCCCGAGGTGAGCTGGGGAAGGCCCACCACTCGGACTTCGGGGACGTCGGGAAGGGCCTCGTTCACTTAAATCCTCCGGAAGGCGCGTTCCAGGGTTCGCCCGAGCCCGGCTGGTTGTAGTCGTCGTAGCCGGACAGCGACTCAGTGGCGGGACCGCTGTTGTACGTGTCGTTCGGGTTGTACGTGCCGTAGGGGGCGTTCGTCTCAGGGGTTCCGTAGGAAGTTTCGGAAGCGCCCGTGTTGTACGTCTCGCCCTGGTAGGTCTGACCCGGGTACGCCTGGCCCTGGTAGCTCTGCCCGCCCAGCGGCTGTCCGGCGAACGTGTCCTGCATCGGGTCGTACGACGACGGGGGCGCCTCGCCGACCGGCGGCGGGGACGGGGCCGGCCAACGGGTGCTCCCCGTGGTCGAACCGTCGTCCATCCGGGGCATGGCCTGGGTGGGCTGCATGTCCAACGGCGGCTGCTGCTGGGTCAGGTAGGCCGCGGTGGGCTGCTCCTGCGCGCGCGGCGGCGTCATCGACACCGCGCGGTACGCGGCCGCGAAACCGGGGCCGCTGTCGGCGGCGGCCGCCGCCCCGCGCTGCGGGGGCACCAGCGGGTCGCCGAGCGGGGGGTTGCCCTGTCCGCCGCCGAAGCCGGGCAGGGGGAACTGGCCGCTGTCGCGCATCTGGTCGCGCCGGCCGCCCTCACGGCGACCGCCGCCGGACTCCTCCATGCCCTGCCGGGCGGCACGGGACTTCACCAGTTCGTCGACCTCGGGGGGCCGCTGGCCGTCGGTGCCGAGGACGGCGGCGACCCGCTCGACCACCTGGCGCTTGACCTCGCGCGGCGCGGCGCGCAGCAGCAGGGCGGCGGCGACGGCGATCAGGCCCACGGAGTAGAGGGTCACGAAGACCGGCTTGGCCTCGCGACCCGCGTAGAGTCCGTGCACGAGCGCGAAACACCAGGCCGGGTAGGCCATCATGTGCATCGCGCGCCAGCGTGCCGCGACCGGCGCCGGGGACGCGAAGTTGCTGCGCAGCGCGCCGGTGATGGCGACGAAGACCATCATGGAGCCGGCGGTCGCGCCGAAGCCGATGAGCGCTCCCGTGCCCGTCACGCCGAGGGCGAAGGGGAACAGGGCGAGCGCGGAGACGTGGTTCAGTGCCAGCTTGACCGTCACGTGCAGCACGAGGAACGCGACCGAGGCGATGGCGGTCGTCCGGTGGACGGCCTGGCCGATGATGCGCTGACGCACGGTGAGCAGGGTCCGGTCCTGGGCGACGAGCCCCCAGAGCACCGAGCAGGTCAACGAGACGAGCGAGAGCACGCCCGCTCCGAAGTCGAGGAACTCCCGGTACGCGTCACCTCCGACCAGCACACTTACGGGTATCAGCAGCAGAGCGGCAGCCGTGGCTATCCCATAGGCCGAACGGCCGGTCTGGGGCATCGAGCTGTTACTGCGACGAGGGTTCATGGGGGCAACTCCGAACAGTTCGGGAAAGCGGTCCCGTCGTCGAACTGTAAGTGGTGCCAATACCGGGCGGTACGAGGTTTGAGTTATTGCGCTGTTACCCAGGACCAATCTCACATCGAGGATGCCCGTTAGTGGTCGTTACGCGAAGTAAGTTTTGAATAAAGTTCAACTTATTTGGCCGGAACGTGTGGCGGACACGCCGCTGTTCCACGCCCGTCGAGGGCTCGAACCTCGTCGCGACGGCTGTGGGGGCTGCGGTACCCTGAACGCATGCGTGCCGTACGCCTTCTGCTTAGTGAGCCGCGCTGATCAGTCCCGACCGCCGACGAGACGGCATGGTCGGCATCGGCGCGGCGTCCCCTCCTGTGTGAGGGGATTTTTCGTTTCCTGACGACACAGCCGCTGGCAGAGACGATCGATGGAGCCTTGAGGATCATGAGCGAGACGAACCCCGCCGCCGCTGACGTGGCGGCGGACGCCAGCCCCCACCGCTACACGGCCACCGTCGCGGCCGACATCGAGGCACGCTGGCAGGACTTCTGGGACGCCGAGGGCACCTACGCCGCACCCAACCCCACGGGTGACCTGGCGGGCGACGCCGAGCTGGCCGCCAAGCCCAAGAAGTTCATCATGGACATGTTCCCGTACCCCTCCGGAGCGGGACTGCACGTCGGCCACCCCCTGGGCTACATCGCCACCGACGTCTCCGCCCGCTTCCAGCGGATGACCGGCCACAACGTCCTGCACACCCTGGGCTTCGACGCCTTCGGCCTGCCCGCCGAACAGCACGCCGTCGCCACCGGCGAGCACCCCCGCGTCACCACCGAAGCGGCCATCAACAACATGAAGTCCCAGCTGCGCCGGCTGGGACTGGGCCACGACAAGCGCCGGTCGTTCGCCACGATCGACCAGGACTACTACAAGTGGACCCAGTGGATCTTCCTGCAGATCTTCAACTCCTGGTACGACGACGAGACCGGACGGGCCCGCCCTATCGCCGAACTGGTCGCCCAGTTCGAGTCCGGTGAGCGCGCGCTGCCCGGCGGCGGTTCCTGGAGCGCGCTGAGCGCCACCGAACGCGCCGACGTCCTGGGCGAGTACCGACTGGCGTACGCCTCCGACGCTCCCGTCAACTGGTGCCCCGGCCTGGGCACCGTGCTGGCCAACGAGGAGGTCACCGCCGACGGCCGCTCCGAGCGCGGCAACTTCCCCGTCTTCAAGGCCAAGCTGCGCCAGTGGAACATGCGCATCACCGCCTACGCCGACCGTCTGCTGGACGACCTGAACGAGCTGGACTGGCCCGAGGCCATCAAGCTGCAGCAGCGCAACTGGATCGGCCGCTCCGAGGGCGCCCGCGTCGACTTCCCCGTCGACGGGGAGCACATCACGGTCTTCACCACCCGCCCCGACACCCTGTTCGGCGCGACCTACATGGTCCTGGCCCCCGAGCATCCGCTGGTCGACAAGTTCACCCCGGACGCCTGGCCCGAGGGCACCCACGACGTGTGGACCGGCGGTCACGCGACCCCCGCCGAGGCCGTCGCCGCCTACCGCGCGCAGGCCGCCTCGAAGTCCGACGTCGAGCGGCAGGCCGAGGCCAAGGACAAGACCGGCGTCTTCACCGGCTCGTACGCGACCAACCCCGTCAACGGCGAGCGCGTCCCGGTCTTCATCGCCGACTACGTCCTGATGGGCTACGGCACCGGCGCGATCATGGCCGTCCCGGCCGGCGACCAGCGCGACTTCGAGTTCGCGCGCGCCTTCGAACTGCCCGTCGTCTGCATCGTCGAGCCGACCGACGGCCGCGGCACGGACACCTCCACCTGGGAGGACGCCTTCGCCTCGTATGACGCGAAGATCATCAACTCCACCGGTGAGGGCGTGTCCCTGGACGGCCTGGGCGTCGTCGAGGCCAAGGCACGCATCACGGAATGGCTGGAGCGGACCGGCATCGGTCAGGGCACCGTCAACTTCCGCCTGCGCGACTGGCTGTTCAGCCGCCAGCGCTACTGGGGCGAGCCCTTCCCGATCGTCTACGACGAGGACGGCGTCGCGCACCCGCTGCCCGAGTCGATGCTGCCGCTGGAACTGCCCGAGGTCGAGGACTACTCGCCGCGCACCTTCGAGCCGGACGACGCCGACACCCGGCCCGAGACGCCGCTGTCGCGCAACGAGGACTGGGTGAACGTCACGCTGGACCTGGGCGACGGCCCCAAGCGCTATCGGCGTGAGACCAACACCATGCCCAACTGGGCCGGTTCCTGCTGGTACGAGCTGCGCTACCTGGACCCGCACAACTCCGAGAAGCTGGTCGACCCCGAGATCGAGCGGTACTGGATGGGCCCGCGCGAGGGACAGCCGCACGGCGGTGTCGACCTGTACGTCGGCGGCGCCGAGCACGCGGTGCTGCACCTGCTGTACGCGCGCTTCTGGTCCAAGGTCCTGTTCGACCTGGGGCACGTCTCCTCGGCCGAGCCGTTCCACAAGCTGTTCAACCAGGGCATGATCCAGGCCTTCGTCTACCGCGACAGCCGCGGCTTCGCGGTGCCGGCCGCCGAGGTGGAGGAGCGCGACGGCGCCTACTTCCACCAGGGCGAGAAGGTCAGCCGTCTGCTGGGCAAGATGGGCAAGTCCCTGAAGAACGCCGTCACGCCCGAGTCGATCTGCGAGGAGTACGGCGCGGACACACTGCGGCTGTACGAGATGGCGATGGGCCCCCTGGACGTCTCCCGGCCGTGGGACACGCGCGCGGTGGTGGGCCAGTACCGGCTGCTGCAGCGGCTGTGGCGCAACGTCGTCGACGAGACCACCGGCGAGGTGACCGTCGTGGACACCGAGCCCGGCGAGGACACCCTGCGCGCACTGCACAAGGCCATCGACGGCGTACGGCAGGACCTGGAGGGCATGCGGTTCAACACCGCGATCGCCAAGGTCACCGAGCTGAACAACCACCTGACCAAGGCGGGCGGCCCGGTGTCCCGCCCCGTCGCCGAGGCCCTGGTCCTGCTGGTCGCTCCGCTGGCCCCGCACATCGCCGAGGAGCTGTGGCGCAGGCTGGGCCACACCGACTCGGTCGTCCACCAGGACTTCCCCGTCGCCGACCCCGCGTACGTCGTCGACGAGGCCGTCACCTGCGTCGTCCAGATCAAGGGCAAGGTCAAGGCCCGTCTGGAGGTGTCGCCGGCCATCTCCGAGGACGAGCTGGAGAAGGTGGCCCTGGGCGACGAGAAGGTGGTCGCGGCGCTGGCCGGCGCACCGATCCGCAAGGTCATCGTGCGGGCGCCGAAGCTGGTGAACATCGTCACCTGAGCGGAGGCGCTCCGCGGGAGTACGGGCGGTGGTCGGTCGGCTCCGCGGGGGCACGTCCGGGGGCACGTGCGGTAGTCGGTCGGCTGCTGCGGGCTGCGGGCTGCGGGCTGCGGGCTGCGGGCTGCGGGCTGCGGGCTGCGGGCTGCCGGGTGGCCGACTGCCCGGGCGTCGGCTGGCCGGTGACTGGTGGCGGGTCGCTGGTGACGGGGCGGTGCGTGTCGTCCAGCGGCTGCCGTCGGCAGCGGTTCGGGGTCGTCCCCTACGGGCAGGTTCAGGGTTCCGGTGGAACTCGGGACCTGCCCGTAGCGTTTACCGTTGAAGAGCGCCGCAGCACATGCCGTGCCGGTCGGAGGAGGAGCGCGTCGTGGAATCCGTCATCGCAGTCGTCGCCCTGCTCCTCGTGCTGCTCGTGGTGCTGGGCGTCTACGCCACGGTGAAGGCTGTCGGCGTGGCCAAGCGCGGAGTGGACCGCACAATCACCCAGGCCAAGCGGACCGTCGAGGACACCACCCTGCGCGCCAGAAGCCTGGCCCAGCCCGGCCCGGCGGGACAACTGGCCGACCTGCGGCTGAAGTTGCGCACGTCGATGCGGGCCACCCAGGAGGCCCTGCAGGCGGGAGTGGGCGAGGACGAGTCCCTCAAGGAGTCCCTGGCCCTCTTCGAGCAGCTCAGCAAGCACGGCCGGGAGCTCGACGACGAACTCCGGCGCCTGGAGCCCGAACCGGACCGGAGCAAGCTGGCCCAGCGCCTGCCCGCCCTGCGCGAGCGCACGGAGCGGGTCGTGAAGTCCGCCGACTCGCTGCGCTGGGCCGCGCACGACCGGGCCCGCAAGTTCGCCGAGGACGACCTGGACACGCTCAGCGCGCGCATCGACGTCGAAGCGGGCGCACTGCGGCACTGGACGACGGAACCCGCCTCGGTATGGCCCGAGGCGCCCAAGCCCGAGGCCGCCGCCTCCACGGGACAGACCTGGCAGGAGACCCCCGGGGCCCGCCCGGCCGACCCGCGGGTGAGCGGGCCCCGGGACCCCCGTGAAAGCGAGTCCCGTGCCGCCGAGTCCCGCGGTGCCGAGGGGCCGCCCCGGCCCGCCATCACCCCGCCCGCCACGCGGCCGGTGTACCCGTGGCAGAAGAAGCCCCGCCCGGAGAGCACGACTTGACCCGGCCCGTCCCCCGCCTACCCGCCCCGCGCGGCCGCAGGTGACAGGGGGCGGGCTGCCGTCGGCGGCGCTCGGCGGGTAACCTCCAGCTCATGTCCCGCCATGTCGCGATCGTCACCGATTCCACGGCCTACCTGCCGCCGCCGGCGATGGAGCGTCACGGCATCATCGCGGTGCCCCTGACCGTGGTTCTTGGCGATCAGGCACTCGACGAAGGCACCGAGATCTCCGCACGGTCCCTCGCCCAGGCACTGCAGAAACGACGATCCGTCACCACCTCCCGCCCCAGCCCCGAACTCTTCGCGGAGACCTACCGCAGAATCGCGGAGTCGGGCGCCACGGCCATCGTCTCCCTCCACCTCTCCGCCGAGTTCTCGGGCACCTACGACGCGGCCGTGCTCGCCGCACGCGAGGCACCCGTACCGGTACGCGTGGTGGACACCGGGATGGTCGCGATGGCCCTCGGATTCTGCGCCCTCACCGCCGCCGAGTCCGCCGAGGCGGGCGGCACGGCGGACGAGGCCGTCACCGCCGCCGAGAAGCGGGCCGCGGGCACCTCCGCGTTCTTCTACGTCGACACCCTGGAGTATCTCCGCCGGGGCGGACGGATCGGTGCGGCCCAGGCGCTCTTCGGCTCCGCGCTCGCCGTCAAGCCCCTGCTGCAGCTCGACGGCGGCCGCATCGAGATGCTGGAGAAGGTCCGCACGGCGTCCAGGGCGATCGCCCGCCTGGAGGAGATCGTCGCCGAGCGGGCGGGGAGCGCGCCGGTCGACATCGCCGTCCACCACCTCGCCGCGCCCGAACGGGCCTCGGCGCTCGCGGAACGGCTGCGGGCCCGGCTGCCCGGACTGGCCGATCTGCACGTGAGCGAGGTCGGGGCGGTGATCGGGGCGCACACGGGGCCCGGGCTGCTCGCGGCGGTCGTCTCACCCCGCTGAGCCGGCTCGCCGAGCCGTTCCTCACCGAGCCGTTCCCCGCTCGTGTGGGTGACGGAGTTGTCCACAACCGGGGAGTAATCCACCGGAATCGAGCAAGATCATCGCCAGTCGGTGGAGTTGCCCGATCCTCGTCGCATGGCACTTCGACCACGTTCACGCAGCGCGACCCTCACCAGCGGACCGGGCCGCGGTCCGTCCTCCGACGGCCGCGACCGACACCGCCCCCGACAGCCCCGAGGCAGGGCCGACCGCCGCCGAGCAGCGGCGGAGACGCTCCGCCTGCGCGCGGAGGCACTGTTCCCCGAGCGGGCCGGGAAACCGAGGGAGTCGGGACACGGGCCACCGGGCGCGCTCGGAGGGACGACCAGGGAAGCGGGCGGCGGCTCCGCCGTTCGGGGGCTCGCCGCGGAGGGGTCTGCGGGTGCGGAGGCTCCCGGTGGGAGCAGGGCTGCCGGCGGTCGCGCCGCGGGACCTGGCACCTCCACACGGGCGACCGTCACCGGCAGGGGTGCCGTCGCCGCCGACAGGGCTGGGGGCATCGACGAGGTGCCTGCCGTCGACACGGCCGCGGCCACCGACAGGTCCGGGTCCCGCCGGGACATCGACAGGTCCCTGTCCGGCCGTGACACCGGCATCGATGTCGGCGGGCGCGAGACAGCAGGCACGTGGCGGGAACGGACGGGGCCTGCCCTGCGGGAGCGGCTGCCGCTGTGGCTGCAGACGCGGTGCGCCACCGAACGGAAGAGCGTCGTCGCGCTGAGCGTGGTGCTGCTCGTCGCGGCGGTGTTCGCCGCACAGCACTTCTGGACGGGCCGGACCCAGTCCGTGAGCGCGCCCGAGGTGGTACGGGCCGGGGCCCCGGACGCTTCGGGAGGGTCGGCGGCCTCGTTCGGCGAGCCCGGGAAAGGCCGGGCGGGGGCCGCGCCGGGCGACCCGGCCGGAGTGGCCGCCTCGACCGGGCCGCCGATCGTGGTGGACGTCGGCGGGAAGGTGCGCAGGCCGGGCGTCCGACGACTGCCGGCCGGCTCCCGGGTCGCCGACGCGCTGCGGGCCGCGGGCGGGGTCCGACCGGGCGCGGACACCGACGGGCTCAACCGCGCCCGCATCCTCGTGGACGGCGAACAGATCCTGGTCGGACGTCCGGCACCGCCGAACGGGCCCGGCGTGACGGCCGGGGCAGGCGCGGCCGTCACGGGGGCCGCACCCGCGACCCCCGTCTCCCTCAACACGGCCACCGCCGACCAGCTGGACACCCTGCCGGGCGTCGGCCCCGTCCTCGCCCAGCACATCATCGACCACCGCACCCGGCACGGAGGCTTCCGCTCGGTCGACGAACTGCGCGAGGTGAACGGCATCGGCGAACGCCGCTTCGCCGACCTGCGCGACCTCGTCCAGCCATGAGCACGAGGGAGAGGGCCACGGCGGCGGCCGCAGCGGCGGTCGCTCCGCCCCGGCCCGCCGTGCACGCGGCCTCCGGCACCCGGCTCGGCGACGCCCACCCCAGGCGGGAGGGCCCTACGGACCTGCGTCTCGTGCCACCGGCGCTGGCCGCGTGGGGGACGGCGGCACTCATGGTGCACGCCACGCCCGGGTGGACCACGGGAGTGGTCGTGGCCTGCCTGGTGCTGGGCTCGGCCCTGCTGCTCCCTCGGCCGAGGCCGGGGCCGGGATCACGGCCGAGGCCGGGGCCGGGGCCGAGGACGGAGCCGGGTTGGGCGCGTGAGGGAGGCAGGGGACCGCAGGGAGGAGGCACCGGGGCCCGGACGAAAGTGTCCCTCGCCGCCGTGCTGCTGTGCGCCGGAGCTGCCGCCGCCTCCGCCGGGCTGCACGGGGCGGATCTGCGGCGGGGCCCCGTCCCCGCCCTGGCCGAGCGGTACGCCCGGGTGACCGCGGAGGTCGAGCTGACATCCGACCCACGGCTCACCCGCCCCCGCATCCACGGAAACCACGCGGCCCCGGCCGCCGTGCTTCTCCAGGCCGAGGTGCGACGGGTGCGCGGCCCGGACGGGACGGTCGTGAAGACACGCACACCGGTGCTGGTCCTGGTCGACGCGGACGACCGGCCGGGCCGGGCGGCATGGCTGTCGCTTCTGCCGTCCACCCGCGTGCGCGTGGCCGCGCACGCCGGGCCCGCCATGACCGGGGGAGACCGGGTGGCGGCCGTGCTGCGGGTGCGGGGCGCCGGGGCGCCGGCGGTGGTGCAGCAGCCGAGCACGGTGCAGCGGCTCGCGGGACGACTGCGCGCCGGGCTGCGGGAGGCGACCGACGGACTGGACCCCGACGCGCGTGCGCTGCTGCCGGGCTTCGTCGTCGGCGACACCTCACGGGTCCCGGCCGAGCTGGACGAGGCGTTCAGGGCCACCGACCTCACCCACCTCCTGGCCGTCAGCGGAGCCAACTTCACGATCCTCCTGGCCCTGTTCATCGGACCGCCGGGGCTGGCACAGCGGGCCGAGCGACGGGGACTCGCCCCCCGGCTCGGCATCCCGCTGCGGGCCACCGCGCTGGCGGGCGGTGCGCTGAGCCTGGGATTCGTGATCGTGTGCCGGCCCGAGCCGAGCGTGGTGCGGGCCGCCACCTGCGGATCCCTCGCCCTGCTGGCCATCGTCACGGGACGCCGCAGGTCCCTCGTCCCCGCACTGGCGACAGCGGTCCTGCTGCTGGTGCTGTACGACCCCTGGCTGGCCCGCAGCTACGGCTTCCTGCTGTCCGTCCTCGCCACCGGAGCGCTACTCACCCTCGCCCCGCGCTGGAGCGCCGCGCTCCAGCGGCGCCGGGTGCCACCACGTCCGGCCGAAGCACTGGCCGCGGCGGGAGCCGCACAGGCGGTGTGCGCGCCGGTCGTCGCCGTGCTGTCGGCCAAGGTGAGCCTGGTGGCGGTGCCGTGCAATCTGCTGGCGGAGTTCGCGGTGGCCCCGGCCACGGTGCTGGGGTTCGCCACACTGGCGACGGCCCCCGTGGCGATGCCGGTCGCCGAATGCCTTGCCTGGTGCGCGAGTTGGCCCACCGGCTGGATCGCGGACATCGCCCGCACCGGGGCGTCGCTGCCCGGCGCGGGAGTGGACTGGCCGGGCAGCTGGGCCGGTGCGGCGCTCCTCGTCCTGGTCACCGCCCTCGTCGTCCTCGTCGGGCGGCGGATCGTCAGCCATCCGTATCTGACGGGAGCCTGTCTGGTGGCGTTTCTGCTGGTCGTGGTGCAGCCACCGCCGCTGACCAGAGTGATCACCGGATGGCCGCCGCCCGGCTGGCGCCTGGTGATGTGCGACGTGGGACAGGGGGACGCGACCGTCCTGGCGGCGGGCGAGGGCGCCGGAGTGGTCGTGGACGTCGGCCCCGATCCGGTACTGGCCGACCGCTGCCTCACAGCCCTGGGCATCACCGAGATCCCGCTCGTGGTCCTCACCCACTTCCACGCGGACCACGTGATGGGGCTGCCGGGAGTGCTGCGCGGGCGCGCGGTGGGGGCGATCGCGGCCACCGCCTTCGAGGAGCCCGCGGAACAGGCCGCGTTCGTCCGCGAGGAGGCGGCGGCCCGCCGTATCCCGCTGACGCGGGCCGTGGCCGGGGAGGAGCGGCGCACGGGAAGCCTCACCTGGCGGGTGCTGTGGCCACCGGGCGACGCCCCCACGCCCGATGGGCCCAACGACGCCAGCGTGACCATGCTCGTCCGCTCGTCCGGGCTGACCCTGCTGCTCCTGGGCGACCTGGAGCCACCGGGTCAGCGGGAGCTCGCCCGCTCCCCGGAAGCCGCGGCACTGGGAGCCGTGGATGTGCTGAAGGTCGCCCACCACGGGTTCGCCTTATTCGTTGTACTCTCTGTGTAGAAGCAGGCACGGAGGGGCAAGCATGGCCGTACTGACCACAGTTGAGGGCGTCCTGGACCAGGCTGTAACCCGGATGGCGCGCGAATACCTGCGCGTCTCGAAGGGCCGGGGCAGGGCCGCCCGAAGCATCACTGACCAGCACCGCGACAACCTCGCCTCCGCGGAGGACCACGGGCCGTGGGCGTGGGGCGAGCCGTACAAGGACACCGGATCGGCCAGCAAGTTCGCTCGCAAGCAGCGAGACGATTTCGAGAAGCTGCTCGGCGACCTGCGCACCGGAGCGTTCGGCAAGCCGGGTGACGTCCTCGTGCTGTGGGAGATCAGCCGGCTCGCACGTGAGACCGGCCGAGGCGTGGAACTCGTGGACGCCTGCGAGGCCGGCGGGTATCTCATCCACATCACGTCGCACGAGCACACCTACAACCCGGCCAACTACCAAGACCGGCACAGCCTGATCAGCGGCATCAACGACGCGGAGAAGGAAGCCAGGCTGCTGTCCGTCCGCACGCTCCGAGGGCTCAACTCCGCCGCCCGCGAGGGCCGCCCGCAGGGGCAGGTGCCGTTCGGCTACCGCCGGGACTACGAGGTCGTCGACGGTCGGCCCCGGCCTGTGTCGCAGTACCCGGATCCGGTGGAGGGTCGGCTCGTCGAGGAACTGTTCACGCGTGTCGCGGGTGACGGAGAGGCGCTGCCGGAGCCCATCTACGCCATCGCCAAGGACTGGGCGAGCCGGGGAGTCGTGAGCCGTGACCGGGTCGTCGACGGTGAGACCGTGCCCGGCAGGCCCTTCACTCCGCAGAGCCTGCGGTCGATGCTCCTGCGTCCCGGCTACGCGGGACTGCGCAAGCACAAGGGGACGCTGGTGCCGGAGCAGTGGGAGGGCTGGACGCCGGTCGTCGACCGTGCCCTGTTCGAGCGGGTGCAGGCCATCCTGGCCGACCCTGCTCGCCGGACCTACACCGGCGAGCACATCCGGCACGTGCTGAGCATGACGCTCAAGTGCGATGTGTGCGGCGGCTACATGGCGGTCATGGCGCGCAGGAGGAACGGCCGCAAGGCGACCCTGGGCTACCAGTGCCACCCCAAGGGGCATGTGTGGGTACGCAAGGACGAGGTGGACCGGATCATCATCGGCGACCTCGACCCCGTGGACCCGGAGTCCGGCGAGCTGCTGCCGCCCGAGCCGGGCGTCATTCTGCAGTACCTCGCCAATCCCGACCGGCACGCTGCCCTGCGGCACCGCCCGGACCTCGACGCCGAAGAGGCCGCCCTTCGGGCAGAGTTGGCAGAGCTGAGCAGCGAGCTGAAGGAGTTGGAGGAGGCCCCGCAGCCGAAGACCGCCCGCGCCCGCATCCGGCGCACTGCCGACATCGAGGAGCTGGAGACGGACGTGGAGGTTCTGCAGGCGAAGCTGGGCCGGCTCACCACCCCGGCGCCGCTCGCCGAGCTGCTGCCGGACGAGCCGATCACCGACGTGGTGCGGTGGTGGAAGAAGGCCGGCGTGGAGAAGCAGCGGGCCGTAGCCACGCTGCTTCTCACACCGGCGATGCTGGGTGAGGTGCGGATCACGCCATCGCCCGTGCCGCGGGGCTATGCCCCGGCGGCGGAGCGAATGGTCTGGTCCCGGGATGCCCTACCCCTGGCTGAGTAGGCAGACCTCCTCGTCTGGTGGCGTCAGCCCGATGAGGCACGAGCCTGGATCCGGTGACGGCGTCGGCGGAGGGCTCTCGGAAGGGCCGCTGGCGGCGGGGCTGGCGGTAGGTTCTTCCTCCACCAGGCCGGGGCTGCCGGAGGCAGTGCCTCCCGGGGCCGGCACGGTGATGGGGCTGGTGGAGGACTCCTGGGTTGGCTCCAGCAGGGTGATGCCGTCCGCGTCCGGCTCGGCCGTGCTGTCCGGCCCGGCGGAGGAACCACCGGGCGGAGGGTCGGCGGATGCTGGCGAGATGGGTGGCGTGCTGGCCTCGTGATCCGCAGGCGGCGGAGGGAACCAGAGTGCCGACCGGCTGGGTGAAACCGCGGGCACCGGGGGTTGTGGCCCGACGTGGTCGGCAGTGTCCACCCACGGTGTGATGGCCAGGGCCGTGACCGTCGTGCTGGTGACGGCGGCTCCGGTTATCGCGCTGGCCAACTGGCCGCGGTGCGTGTGGAGTGCCTCGCGTGCTGCGGCTCCGGCGGCTGCGACCAGGGCGAGGGAGCCGCCCAGGTGCAGTCCGAGATGCTTCTTGCGCCGGACCGGGTCCGGCCGGGGTGGGGGGAGAGGTCCGGGACTGCCGCTGACGGCGGCTTCCCGGGGTGGTTCGTCGTCAGGTTCGGCGAGTAGTTGTCTCAGTGCTGTCACGTGGGCTCGCTGGGCGCGCATCTGCCTGTCGATCCCTGTGATCTGCCGCCTGAGCTCGGCTATGTCGCCGAGGAGGCGCCGCAAGAACAGACCCTCAGTGATGATGATGACGCCGAGCGCGCTCGCGAAAATGACCATGGCCATTCCCAATCCCCACTACGTGCGTGCGCGTCGGGCTCCGTACATGTCGGTGATTGCACGGATTCGGCCATCCTGTACCGAACGTGACTCGTATCACCTCGTACACCAAGGGACCGTGACCCAACCGTTACCAAGCCATGGCCATGGCCATCATCCTGCGTGACGAGGGTGTTGCGGCCCGGCCGCCTTACGGGCCCGACGTCGGGCGACGGCCTCATAGTCGGACGCGATCTCCCGCAGTAGCTCCGGCACATCCTCGGGCTCGACGTCCTCCAGGGCCGCGTCGATCATGCGGCGAACGTGGGGCGGCGCCTCGCGGAGCACGTCCGGAATCACGGGTGCCTGCTGGCGCTCCATCTCGCGAAGAATCTCGGCGGCCGCCGGATTGTGCTCCTGCATCCGCTCGGCGGTGACGCCGACCGTGCGAGCCATCGCCGCGACGGTGGACGGCTTGCCCGGCACCGCGACGCGCTTCGCGCCGGCGCCTCGATAGCCGGCCTCGACGTGCCGCCAGCTGGAGCCGCTGAACTTGAACGGCATGCGCGCTGCGGCGGTCTCGGGGCTGATGCCCTGCGCCTCTCGGGCCAGCTTGATCAGCACCCCGTGGCCCGGCGGGCTGTGGTCCTGGTCCGTCGTCATGTCGACTTCTTCCTCCTCATGGCCGCTCGTACTTTCTCGAACTTTATTGAAGGGGAGCGGGCTGCGCGAGGGCGTGCACGACGTCTTCACATGGAGTAGGAGTAAATCCGGGCAGGCACTTGTGGTTAGTCGTACATAGTCGTAATGTCGTCCGCATGAACGAAGACCCGAAGAGCTTCCGCCGCCGGCGGATCGAGGCCGGTCTGAGTGTCACGGACCTCGCGAGGCAGGCAGGGGTCAGCAAGAGCCACCTCTGCGACGTCGAGAACGGGCGTGCGGGCTTCTCCCCGAAGAACCTCAAGAAGATCGCCGACATCCTCGGCTGCACGATCCGAGACCTGCTGCTCCCCGACCCGGAGGAGAAGGCCGACGCCGTGGCCACGAGGAGCGTGGCCTGATGCGTGCCCCCATCGACGCCGTGTGCCGATGGCTGTGCCACTGCGGTCACCGCAACCCGATCTGGCGGGCCCAGTGCCGCCGCTGCGGCGCCGACCGCGAGTTCAAAGCGGGCGCGGCGTGAGCGGCATACAGGCCCACGAGGTCGTCCTGCGGATCCGGCCCGGTGAATCGGTCTCGGCGTTCGCCCGGCGTATCGCCGCCAGCGCGCCACCGGCACCGATCCACGTCATGGACCAGCTCCGCACGCTGCTGGTCCCCACCACGCCGGACGCCGTCAGCCCGCCCGCCCGGCAGCTGCACGCCGCCTGACACGAAAGAGGGCCCGCCGGACGACACCCGGCGAGCCCTCGGCCACCCGCACATCCATCACCAGAAGACGAAGTAGGTGGACTCCGATGCCCTCCAGCATCGCACACGTCCCCCGCAGCGGCGGGGGCAAGCACGCCGCCGAGGTGGAGAACAGCGACCTCCGCGACCTCCTCGCCGCGATCCGCGACGCGCTCGACATCCCGCCCGGCAACCGCCGCCCGGCCCTCCTCGACGCCCGGGTGCTCCTGGTCCTCGGGTCGGTCCGCGACGTCCTCGACGGCAAGGTCCCGCTCATCCCGTTCGAGACCGAGATGTTGCGCAGCAAGCTCGCGGAGGACGGCAGCCACCATGCCTGAGCCGCTGACCCACCAGTACCTGAAAGAGATTCAGGCCCGGATCGCCGCCGCACCGATGGGTCCGTGGGACGTCGAGCCCAGCGAGCACGGCGTGCCGGACCAGGTCGGCCCCATCGCCTACCTCCAGACCTGGGCCGACAACGAGCAGCTGCCGACCGTCGAGTTCATCGGGCACGCGCGCACCGACCTCCCCGCCCTGCTCGGCGAGGTGTCCCGCCTCGCCACTGAGGCGGAGGCCCTGCGCGCGGAGGTCGCCGCCGCGCGCCGGTTCGCCGAGGACATGCGGGGCTACTGCTCCCCGCACAACGTGTCCGCGATGTACGCGGAGCGCCTCGTCGACGCCATGGACCGAGCCAGGCTGCCGGAACGCTCCAAGGCAGGTGCCCCTCGTGGCCGGTGAATCCCTCACGTTTCCGTGGGCCCGTACCCTCGCCGCCGAACCGCTCGCCGCGTTCATCGAGGACATGTGGGGTGCCGCCGGGGGCGGCGACGACATCGCCACCCTCGACGCGATGGAGATGGCGGTCGCCGCCCACCAGCCCCCCACGCCCCAGGACTCGGTCCCGTGCCCGCTGAGCCAGCGTGAGACCGACGTCCTGACCCTGATCGCCAACGGCGAGACGTACGAGACCGCGGGTGCTCAACTCGAAGTCACCGCACACACAGTGCGGCAGTACCTCGGTCGCATCTACGGCAGGCTCGGCGCGAGGAACGCGGTACATGCCGCAGCCATCGCCACGCATCAAGGCTGGCTGCCGCGCCTCGACGTCCCGCCGCCCGCACCGACGGTCCTGCGCCAGAGCCCCAAGGCATGGCGGGATCTCTACCGCGCCCGCGCCGCCGAGATGCTCGCCCGCCCTGGTGAGCCGGTACTCATCGGCCCATACGGCTCGAACAGCGGGGCGCGCAACACCGTCCGCCGTATCCGGCTCGGCCTCTTCGAAGAGTTCCAGCCCGCTGGGGCCTTCGAAGCCACTGCCGTCCGCGGCGACCGCGGCCAGTGGCTCGTCCGAGCCCGCTACCTGGGCTCCGCCGCCCCCACCCAGAAAGGCGCGGCCGCATGACCACCCCCCGCTCCCTCACCCCGGATCGTCGTGCCGCGATCGAGCTGGTTGCCGCCCGGAACCCCAGCAACCCGCAGGCCCAGGCCATCTACGAGCTGCTCGCCGAGATCGACCGGCTCACGAACCGGAGCCCGTGCCCGCTGACGGGCAAGCGCTGGGCTGTGCTGCTCGACGCCGCCAACGGCAACACCAACATCACCAGCAGCCGCAACCTCGGCCTGACCCCGGCCACGGTCCGCACGTACCGCCGCCGCATCCACCGGCAGCTCGGCGTGCACACCGTCGCCCAGGCCGTCGCCGTCGCCATGGCCTCCGGCTGGATCAGCCACTCCCTCATCGACATCCCCGGAGACCCTGATGCCCGTTGACACGCCCACCCGGCTCATCGACTACCTCGGCACCGTCGACCGCTCCGACGTGGTGAAGGCGCAGATCGAGGCCCTCGCGAGCAAGTGGCCCGAAGGCGCCCAGGTCCGCCACCGCCGCTTCGGCACCAAGGGCGTGATCCGGCTCGACTCGCCGGCGAAGGTGCCCGGCCGATTCCACGGCAAGCCGAGCGCCTGGTGCCTCAGCGACGACGGCACCGCGCGGGTGTGCGTGGTGTGGGCCGCGAACAGCGGCGTCCCGCTGCGCGTCTGGCAGCCCGCCCACGCCCTGCGACTGACGGGACTGTCGGTATGACCAGCCTGCGCCACGCCATCATCAGCACCGACGGCGACCTCACCCACCACGACGGCCGGTTGGACTGGCCCGCGGTCATCGGCCCCGAGGGACGCGCCCGTGTGCACCTGCCCGACCTCGCTGTCACCGGTTGGGTGAGCGACTGCGGGCTGCTGTACCCGAAGCGGTACCCGCGCAACACCGTCGGCAGCTGCGTGCTCGCCGCGCTCGGTGCTCGCGTACAGCCGTACGCCGGGCCGGTCGTGTTCACCGGCTGGAACCCGGCCAACACCCCGCTGGGTCTGCAGGAGATCGAGTCGCTGCCGCAGCCCGTCGAGCACCTCGACACGGTGCACGGCGACGTCGTCAAGGCCCTGGCCGGGCAGACCCCGCGCGCCATGTCCGCGTCCTGGGCCGAGCAGATCCGTGAGATCGCCGAGCACGCCCGCACCGCTCCCACCCCCGGCATCACGATCCGGACGGTGACCCTGCGATGAACCAGACCACCGGCTCGGCGTCAACGTCGTCCGCTGACGCGGACAGGACGCGCACGGAAGCGAAGGCAGGGGAGGAGCGTCCTGCTTGCGCTCCCGAGAGCCTGCCTGCGCCGAGCCGGTCCCACACCACCCGTCCGGCGTCAAACCGCTCCACCGCCGCCCACGTGGAGGCCGCTGTGGACGGCAAGGCAGAAGAGGGGCCGTGCTCGACGGCCTCGGAGACGCTGCCTGCGCCGGACGGGATCCCAGCCCTCGACCCGGCATGCGCTAGCGCGCGGCTCATGCTGCCTGCCGGGTCCGCCACCCGCGAGGCCGACACCAACGGCGGTGAGACGTCATGAAGGCAGCAGCTCGTCAGTTCTACGGGCACCCGACCCAGCTCACGGTGGGCCTGTGCCACGACTGCGGCAAGGCCAACTACCTGACCCGCAGGGAGGCCAAGCGCGCCGCGCGCGCCATGTTCCCCGGCGCGCACCACCGGCCGTTCCCGTGCGGTCAGTACTGGCACATCGAGCTGGTGCGAGGTGGCTCCCGATGACGGCGCCCGCTCTCCTGCTCACGGTGTACGGCACCCCCGCCCCGCAGGGCTCGAAGAACCGCAACCGGGCCGGTGCCCTGTACGAGTCGTCGGCCGCCGTGAAGCCGTGGCGCGAGGCCGTCAAGACGGCCGCTCTCGATGCGCTCCACCACGACGACGGCTGGACGGCGCTGAGCTGCCCCGTGTGGCTGGACGCGCAATTCACCCTCCGGCGGCCCAAGCACCACTACGGCACCGGGCGGAACGCAGGCCGGCTGAAGCCGTCCGCGCCCGCCTACCCCACCGGCACGCCCGACCTGGACAAGCTCGTGCGCTGCACCCAGGACGCCTTGAAGGACGCCGGGGTGCTCGCCGACGACAGCGTCGTCGCCTCCCTGTCCGCCTCCAAGGTCTACGTGCTCTGGGGCGACGCCCTGCGCACTCCCGGCGCCGTCATCAGGGTCTGGCGCCTCAACGATCTCTGCAAGGAGCCCACCCCGTGACGCAGTTGAAGTTCGACGCCAAGGTGTCGGCGTCGGCGCAGGAGGCGCTGGAAGCGCACGTCCGCCCGATGTACGACCAGCCGGGCAGCCGCCGGATGGCGATCATCGAGTTCGCGGCGATCGAGCGAGTCGAGCCCGCGCCCGGCACCGAGAAGGAGCCGAGCGTCCGCGTGCGGATCGTCGGCCTGGAGCTGCCGAACCAGGAGCAGGAGGGCGCGGTCCGTGAGGCGCAGCGGTTCCTGCACCTCCAGCGCACCGCCCGCGGCACGTTCGACGACGACGGGCAGCTGGAGTTGTCCGAGTCCACGCTGCGGCTCACCGGCGGAATGCTCGCCTACCTGGAGACCGCCCGGCTGCGTGCGGGGCTGGCCCACTGGCGGGACTACGCCCACCGCCTGGTCCACGGCCCCGATCTGACGATCACCGAGGTCCGGCACGAGATGCAGGCCCTCGCCGAAGGGCTCACGGCCATCCTCAACACCGCCCACGACCACCCCGACGGCGACGACGGCTGACGCATAGCCCTTCGCGGCGCCCGAACCCCTGCCACGGCCACACCCCGAGAGGAGGTGACCCTCATGCCTCAACGCGTGCGCGTACCGCTGCGTGTGATCGTCGGCCACTACGCCGACTCCACCGTCAGCGTGTACGTGAAGATCGCCGCGCTCGACCGGAAAGACACCGGATGCGAGGCACGGGTCGCCTACCTCTCCGGCCTGCTCGGCCTGGCCCGCTCCACGGTCGAGGCGGCACTGACTCAGCTCATGCGGCCCGCGCCGGATGACGACGTGATCGAACTGACAAGCCAGCAGCGCACGAAGGCCGGCGGCGACGGCGAGTCGGCGGTACGCCGGGTGCGCGTCACCGACTGGCGCACCGAGCACGGCGCCTGGGTGCCCACCCGGGCCACCGAAGCCCTGTCGCCGCGACAGCTGCGCTGCTACGCCGCCCTGTCGTACGCCACCGCCACCGGCGTGCACATCACCCTCGCCGAACTCGGCCGGGTCCTGCGCCACCGCTCCGGCGAGTCTGCCGGCCAGTCGCTCGACCCGCGCTCGGTCCGGCGCATCCTGCGCCAGCTGGAGGAGCTGGGCTGGATCAGCGTGGAGCGGCGCGCCGGATACCGGGGCCGTCACCTCTACACCTGCCACGACGAACCCACCCACCAGGCGCTGACTGCGGACACTGAACAGGGGGTGGGTGCGGATCTTGAACAGGGGTCCCTCGCGTCTAAGGAACACCACCCGACTGACTCACCTGATGATCAACCGCCCACTGCCGTCTCGGGTATCCGCCGTAGGCGAGTGCAGGAGGTAGCGCGAGGGCCTGTGGAAAACCCTCCGCTTCCGCCGTCGCTGCGCCGCCCGTACGCCGGGCCCGAGCTGACTCTCGCTCCGCGGATCTGGCGAGTCCTCGAACCGGTGCATCCGCTGCTGCCGGGCCTGTCGCCGTACGTCGTCCGCCAGTTGGCGCGGGAGATCGGCCGTCAGCTCGACGAGGGCCAGCAGCCCGAGCGGCTCCGCGCCCGGCTGGAGTTCCGGTTCGCGTCCACCGAGGACATCCGGGACCCGGGCCGCTGGCTGCTCGGCACGGCCGTCGTACGCCACGGCTGTGGGCTCGCCACCTGCGAGTCCGGCCGGATCTGGCACACCGGGCAGACCTGCGCCTCCTGCGCCGACTCCCGAGCCGCCATGGTCGCGCTGCGACGCATCGAAGCCGAACTCGACGAACGCGAACGCCAGCTGGGCATCTCCGAGCCCTACCAACTGGCGCCCCCGAAGCCCCCACCCGGGAGGCCCCGGTGACCGACGAGCCCGACGTGCCGCGCCCGGCAACCGCGCATCTGCTCGCGCTCGCCGCAGCCTGCCGACCGGACTGGTCCGCCGACCAGTTGCGCGACGTCCTCGCCCAGGCCCGCCCGGCCATGAGCTGGTCCCGCGTCCTGGTCACGGTCGCCCAGCTGATCGCCGACCCCCGGGCCGAACCCCCAGACCTCCTCGCCCAAGTCCCCGAGGCATGGCGACAGACCCGCCGCCCGCCGGGGCCCGAGACCTACACCCGCGGGGCCGCCGCCGTACGTGCGGCCCTGCACCACACCGACACCGACTGATCACGAAGGGAGGCGATGGCGATGGCCACGCTGCACATCGCTCGTCGCACCACCCCACACCAGCCGCCGACCGCCCTGCGGACCTGGTGGACCGCGCTCCAGTTGCGCCACTCCCACCGGGCCCGCACCGCGTACTTCACCCGGCTGCACGACGCACTCCCGGTCGACGCCCCCGACCGCCACGCCCTGGACGCGCCGGCCATCGAGGACGCCTTCGCCCGGCTCGCGATCGACCACCCCCAGGCCGTCACCCCGGCCGACGGCGGCACTCCGGCCCACGACGCCGACCGCGAGGCACTGCTGATCGCGGTGTGCGACCGCTGGTTCCGCGAGGTCTACCCGGCCCCGGACCACCTCTGGTCCATGGACACCATCGACGCCCACATCCGATTCCTCGCCGACATCCGCGCCTGCTTCAACCCCGGCGGTGACTCGGCATGAGAACTCAGCCCAAGGAGCTGGTGGCAGACACCGCCACGCGGACGGCCCTGCACCAGCAGCTGTACGTCCTCGTGGGCCGCAGCGTGCAGGAAGTCCGCATCACCCGGGTGCGCCGGCCTGAAGGCAACAGGTGGGTGGCCAAGGTGATCGGCGTCAACGGCCGGGAAGTGCCCCTGCACGGCAGCGGCCTGCACCACCAAGCGGCCGCCATCCTCCGCGACGCCTTCCCCCACGCCAACTGGTCCGCCGCACAGAACTACGACGTCACGACCGGCACTCTCACCAGGCACGTCGTACGGCCTCCCGCCCGCCCGCGAGGTGCGTCATGAGCCGCCTCGCCGCCCGCCCCCGGGCCGACCACCAGCACGCGGCGTCCATGGCGCGGCAGATGCCCGGCACCGAGGTGTTCGCCGGAACGTACGGCAGCAGCCTGAGCGCCACGGCTGCGGCCCGTGCGGTCCGCACCGGGCAGCGGGCAGCCGCCTACAAGCCGGCCGGAGCGTTCGCGGCGCGCATCGAGGTCACTCAGGACGGCGTCGACCTGTGGGTCCGCTACCTCGGCGAAGGGGCAGCGGCATGAGCGCGACCACGAAGATCGAGTGGACCGACCGCACCTGGAACCCCGTCACCGGCTGCACGAAGGTGTCGCCCGGCTGCGACAACTGCTACGCCGAGACGATCGCTCACCGTTTCGCCGGAGGCAAGGCATTCCCCAACGGCTTCGACGTCACCCTCCACGACGAGCGCATCGACCAGCCGTCCCGGTGGACGAAGCCAGCCCGCGTCTTCGTGAACTCCATGTCCGACCTCTTCCACGACAGCGTGCCCGACCTGTTCATCACGCGGGTGTTCGACGTCATGGAGGCCAACCCGCGCCACACCTTCCAGGTACTGACCAAGCGGCACGCCCGGATGCGGTCGTTCGTGCAGCAGCGCGAGCAGCAGAGGCGGGAGTACGCGGCGAAGTTCGACGATTGCCCGACGGAGGCGATGCGGACCAGCCCGGCCGCGCAGGATGCTCGTGCGCGTGCCGGGTGGCCGCCAGCGAACATCTGGCTCGGCGTCAGCGTCGAGGATCAGAAGTGGGCCGACATCCGTATCCCGGCCTTGCTGGAGACCCCGGCCGCCGTGCGCTTCCTGTCCTGCGAGCCGCTCCTCGGCCCGGTCGACCTGTGCGGCCCCATCGTCCCTGGGCGCGGCAGGCCGAAGCTGACGTACTGGCTGGACGGACGGCCCGGGTGGGGCCCGGAGCAGACCGACGACCGCGGCCGCGTATTCCAGGGACTGGCGGTCGGCCCGCGGATCGACTGGGTCATCGTCGGGGGCGAGTCCGGCCCCCGGGCCCGGCCCATGCACCCCGACTGGGCCCGCGCCTTGCGTGACCAGTGCACGCTCTCCGGCACCGCCTTCTTCCTGAAGCAGCTCGGTGAGTGGCAGCCGCTCGGCCCGCTGTACGGCGACCTTGAGGACACCGACGACGGGCACATGGAGGCCGTCCACCTGGAGGCCGTCGAGGGCAAGCAGGTCATCCAGCTCGAATCGAACGGCTACATCGCCGAGGGCCACCAGCCCGCCGACTCGCGCACGTGGCTGATGGCCCGCGTCGGCAAGAAGCGCGCCGGGCGGGAGCTGGACGGGCGCGTCCACGACGCCTTCCCCGAGCCGCCCCGCGACGACTTCCGCGCGTCCATCGAGGCCGGCCTCACCGAGGACTTCGACACGTTCTCCCGCCGCCTCGACGCCGCCCCCACCGACACCCACCGGAGGTCGTGATGTTCTCCCGCACCAAGTCCCCGACCGCGCGGGAACGGCAGCTCGAAGCCGAGAACCGCAGACTGCGCGACCAGTTGGCGGCGCTCACCGAGAAGCTGGCCGACCTTCAGCGCGCCAACGAGCGCATGTACGCGGACGACCACGACGCCACCGGCGGCCCGCGCTTCGACACCCAGCAGCCGTTCGGCAGCGACCCGAAGCGGAAGCTCGGCACGCTCCCGGTGAAGGGCGGTGCCTCGTGATCGGGTACGTGTTCCTCACCGTCGGCGTGCTGGCCACAGCCGTGGTCATCTACGCGGTGGCCCCCGCTGGCCGTGGCCTGCACCGGTTCGTGGTGCCCCGGTCGCGGCTCCGGCGGGAACTGCGCCTCACGCTCCACGAACTGGCGGGCGCCGAGCGGCACATCGCCGGCCTGGAGAGCGCCCTCTCCGCCGTGAAGAGCAACCGGGATTGGATGGCCGGCCAGCGCGCGGCTGCCGAAGAGGCGTTGGAGCAGGCCCAGCAGAAGCACGCGGAGCTGGAAGAGCAGCTCCGCGAAGTGGACCAGCTGCGCGTCACGAACACGGCGCTGCAGGCCCAGCTCGCCAACGCCAACGCGATCCGGCCGCTGACGGTCGCCGCTGCCCCTCCGCCGCGCGGCCCCCGCGTCGTCGCGCTGCACCAGGCGCCGCTCGCCACCGGCCCGGCCCACGAGCCGAGCACCCCTGAACCCCCTGCCGCCGTAGGTCCACCAGCCCCGGCGGCAGGGCCCAACCAGCAAGGAGACCAACCGTGTTCAAAGACGGAAGCCGCGTCCTCGGCTACACGATCCTCGGGATCGTTGCCCTCGCCGTCTGCTCCCTCATCGCCGTCTTCGCCTTCGGCGGTGTCGGCTGGCTGACCGCCCCCTTCCGCGGTGAGGTCGACAAGAAGAACCGCACCGAGGGCAGCGGAGCCTTCCGCATCGCCACCTACGAGGAGTTCTTCGACCTGTGCGCCGCCGCGCAGACGGCGGAGCAGCAGCTCGCCGTCCTCCAGCAGGAACTCGACGGCAAGCCGTCGCCGGAGCGCGCAGAGAAGATCCGCACCTCCATCACCGCGGTGAAGGCCAGCCGAGCCGAGTCCATCAACACCTACAACTCCAAGGCCTCCCAGGAACATCGCACCGCGTTCCAGGACGCCGACCTCCCCGTGAAGCTCGACCCCAACGCCCAGGAGACCCAGTGCGCCGCCTGACCACCACCGTCCTCGCCACTCTCATCGTGGGCGGTCTCGCCCTCGGGGCCACCGGGTGCGACGACGACACGACCAGCTCCCGCTCGAAGGAGAGCAAGGCACGCAACGGCAACTACGACCAGTTGGTGTCGCGGCAGCCGGCACACACCGGCTCGTACTCGCCGACCCGGGAGACGAAGAACTTCTGGATCGACACGTGGATGAAGAGCCCGAACAAGCTCTCCTACGTCTACATCCAGAACGCGAACGGCGACTACGGCTACTTCATCCTCAAGGGCCTGCCCGTCACGTACTGCGTGTCCCTGCTCCCGCCCGAGGTCAAGGCCGACCTCGACCTCGGCGGTAACGACGGCGAGCAGTTCGTGCAGGGCCCGTCGATGGACGGCACGTACAGCAGCGGCTCGAACTGCAACGCCTACTACGGCAAGGACGCCACGACCGGCGCGTACGTGGAGTTCTCCGTCGGCCAGAACCAGTCGTACTTCCTCTACGACCGGCCCCTCGACCTGCCCCAGTTCGAGGGCGCCAAGCCCATGGGGCCCTCGCGGATCGAGGACGTGAAGGACAGCAAGTCCTGACCGATTCCGCTGGCACCACCGCCTAAGACGTGCCCGCCCCCGAGAAAGAGCCACCACCATGAACGGATTCTGCTGGTGCGGCAGGCCCTACCCCTGCCTCGACCACTACACCGGCGGTGCGAAGTGACACGCACCCTGCCCGCCCCGCCCCCGCGCATCGCCCGCCTGCCCCGCAACAAGGCCGGCTACCCGATCCCGTGGTTCGTGGACTACGTCGACGGCGAGCCCGACTTCCGGATCGCCGACACCCGCAAGCGGCAAGGCGCGTCCGTGTTCCGCTGCTGCTGGCTGTGCGGCCACGCCCTGCGCAACAACGTCCTCGGCCCGGCCGCCACCCAGTACGCGTACGTGATCGGCCCGATGTGCGCGGTCAACCGGGTGAGTTCGGAGCCGCCCGCGCACCGCGACTGCGCCGTCTACGCCGCGATCGCGTGCCCGTTCCTCACCACCCCCGGCATGCGGCGTCGGCCCATCGAGGGCATCCCGGACACCGTGCAGCCCGACGGCGTGATGATCGAACGCAACCCGGGCGTCGCGCTGGTGTGGGTCACGAACACCTGGCGGATGATCCCCGGCCACGCCCTGTTCGACGTCGACGAACCCGCCGAAGCCCTGTGGTTCGCCGAGGGGAGGCCCGCCACCCACGCGGAAGTCCTCGCCGCCATCGACTCCGGCATGCCCGTCCTCCGCGAGGCCGCCGAGCAGGACAACGACCCCGAAGCCGCCCTCGCCTACCTCGACCAGCAGTACGCCCGCGCACAGGAACTGCTGCCCGCCGAGACGGCCGTGGGGTGAGCCATGAGCAACTACACCGGAGCTGTCCCCGACACCGCGGGCCGCCGCCTCGACTGGATGGCGCTCGGCGCCTGCACAGGCGAGCGAGAGACCTTCGACGATCCCGCCCGCGAGCACGAGGCCCGCACCATCTGCGTGGCCCGCTGCACCGTCCGCGCCGAGTGCCTGGCCTACGTGAAAGCCACAGAGCGCGGGCTGCACCGTGACGAGCGGGACGGCGTGCTCGCCGGCCTCACCTACAACGAGCGGCACCGGCTCGACGCCACGGCATCGCACCGTGCGGACGATCCGCTGCCGCTGACCTTCGACGGCACCGAGCGTTGCGGCACCCACACGGCGCTGCTGCGGCATCTGTGGCTCGGCGAGCCGATCGACTCCAAGTGCTGGAGCGGCGAGGTGTACCGCGACCACGGCAACCGCAACTGGCGGCAACGCAACAGCGTCGAGTCTGCCCCCGAGGCTCTGCCGGAGGCGTCATGAGCATCCCCGAACGGACCGGCCGCGCACGGGCAGGGCGCGGCTGCCGCTGGTGCGGGCAGAAGGCGGAGACCGTCAAGTACGAGGTCCGTGACTCCGGCACCCCGGGCAGCGAGGTCATGTGCCTGACCTGCGGCAAGCACCAGTACCGGTGGGGCTGGGAGAAGCGGTTCTGGGCGGAGGAGACCCGCAGGGAACTCGCCCGCTGGGTGCTGGTGACGGCCTGGCTCGCCGGCCAGATCATCCGGCTCGCGGCGCCGCCCGAGCCGATGAGTCCGGCCCAGGCCGCCTGGATTCGCGAGCACGTGTGGACCGGGTTCCGGCTGCGCAACCACAACCACATCCCGTCCACCACCTTCGCGTGCGCCTGCCAAGGGGCGCCGTCCTGCGAGTGCCAGCGCGACCAGCACGCGGGATGCCGCCACGACGGGCACCCCGTCAACGAGACCGTCATCCACACCAGCCGGGGACGCGCGGCACGATTCCCCGAGCCGTACGAACATCGTGCCCCGGCGGGCGGTAACGGCCGCCGGATCGCCTACGGGACGAACAACGACGTGGCGTGGGTGTGGCTCGCCGGGCGCCCGTGCCGCGAGATCTGCACCTGCGTCTGCCACCGACCGCATTCGTCCGTCCCTGCGGCGCCTGTGCGTACGGAGCAGCTCGATCTGTTTGCGGGCCTGCCGTGACACAGCTCCGGCTCCCGATCTTCGTGGACTGCCCGTGGGGCGGCTGCGAGCACGGCTAATGCGCCTGCCTCGAACAAGACCTCGACCCCGAGGACGTCGCCGCCCCGTGTGACGACTCCGAAGAGGAGCCGGACAAGGAGACGCAGCAGATGCTCGACGACCTCGACGCTGGCCGGGCCGTGATCCACCGGGGCCGTTTCCGCCCCATCCAGACCATCCACCTCCCCGCCTACGAACCCGCTCAAGGAACCTGATGCCCCCGCTCTACATCGCCGCCCTGACGGCCGCGCTCGCAGCTGTCGTCTGCCTCTGCTGCAACGCCTCCGACGGCTGGTTCTTCGGCCTGCTGGCCCTCACCTGCCTGCTCGCCGCCGCGTACGAGGCGTACCAGGAGCGCGATCCGGTCGCCGTCGGCTTCCTCACCGGCGCCGGCCTCTTCGGGGTCCTGGCCGTCAGAGCCATCGTCCGCGACCGCGACCGCCGTGCAGGAGAGACGCCGTGACCCACCGGGAGGTGCTCATCGTCAGCGCCATCGGCGCGCTGTGGGCCGTGATGATCCTCCTCGCCATCGCAATCGCGGCCGCCGTCCTGTACCGCGCCATCGGCCGCGCACACGGAGCCCTCGCCGAGCGCCGAGCACACCGCACCGCGCTCCGCGACGGCCGCCGCCGACTGAAGACCTTCACCACCATCGACGACCTCAAGGAATAGCCGTGTCCGACCAGCTCGCCCGCACCGGAACCGCCGCCGGAGCCATCGTCATCGCCGGGACCGCCATCACCGGCTGGTGGCTCCTCACCGCCGCCCTCACCCTCGTCGCCGTCGGAGCCCTGAGCATCCGCGTCGGCTTCCGCCGCGGCCGCACGGCAGGCCAGCAGTGACCAGACCGCACACCCTGACCGCGCACCCGCACCGCTCCACCACGGTCCTCACCGGCGCGATCTCCCTGACCCTGGCCGCCGGCTGGGCAGCCCACCACGGCATCACCGCCGCGGACTACGGCGCCGACACCAGCTCCCGACTGGCCGCCGTGTGGAGCGTGACCTTCCTGCTCCTGCTCACGCAGACGGTCATGTACCACTGCGAGCGGCCCCGGCAGGCCACCCCGCGTGCCCGACGCCAGCTCGACGCACTCCACGTCGCGGTCCTCATGCCCGTCTACAACGAGGACCCCGGCTACCTGCGCTACGGACTGGAGTCGCTGCTCGCGCAGACTCGCTGCCCGAACTCCGTGCACGTCGTCGATGACGGCTCCACCACCGGCGACTACCGGTTGCTCCGCGCCTGGTGGATCGAGGCCGCCACCGCAGCTGGGATCGCCACCACGTGGGTACGCCAGCCCAACTCCGGGAAGCGGCACGCCCAAGCCGCTGGCGTGCGTGCATGCCCGCAGGCGGACGTCTTCGTCACCGTCGACTCGGACTCCTGTCTCGACCACCGGGCCGTCGAGGAGATCCTGCTGCCGTTCGCCCGCCGCGACGTGCAGTCCGCGGCCGGGATCGTCCTGGCGACCAATCACCACCGCAACCTCCTCACGAGGATCACGGACCTATGGTTCCTCGTCGGGCAGCTCACCGACCGGTCCGCGCTGTCCGCGATGGGCGCCGTCCTCGTCAACTCCGGTCCGCTGGCCGCCTACCGGGCCGCCGTCGTCCGGGACAACCTCGACGCCTACCTGAGCGAGACGTTCATGGGCCGCCCGGTCATGTTCTCCGACGACTCCCTGCTGACCCTGTACGCGCTGCTGCGAGGCCGGGCCGTCCAGCAGCCCTCCGCTGTCGTGTTCACCGCCCTGCCGGAGCGGCCGTCGCACTTCCTGCGCATGTACCTGCGGTGGATGCGCGGCTCCACCATCCGCTCCCTGTGGCGCATGCGCTACCTGCCGCTCACCGGCTGGGCGTACTGGGCGCAGCTCACCCGCTGGTTCCAGGTCGCCCTGTCCACCGCGGTCCTCGCCTGGCTCCTGATCGTCGAGCCCGCCCTCTACGGGCGGACCCCGCCCGCGAGCTTCCTGATCGTGCCGTTCCTCATCGGCTGGGCTCAGGCTCTGCGCTACCTGTCGATCATCCGCAGCGACGAACGCATCCGCACCCGTCTGATCACCTGGCTCCTCATGCCGGCTGCCGTGGTCGGTTCGTGGACGGTGCTCCGCTTCTTGCGCTGGTACGGCATGGCCACCTGCGCCCGCACCGGGTGGGGCACCCGCCAGAACGGCGCCGAGGTCACTCTCACCGGCCCGGCCGACGAGGCCACGCTCGCCGACCTGCCGGACGAGGACACCGTCCGCATCCGCATCCCCGTGGCGAAGCTCCTCGACCCCGACACGGAGACCACCCTCACCGTGCCCATCCCCCGCCAGCGCACCGCCGCGCCTGTGCCTGAAGGAACCTTCCGATGACCGCACCTTTGACCTTCGGCCGCCCGTTCGTCCTCCAGCGCGACCACGACGTCTCAGGCGTGTCCGGCGTCGGCATCGTCGCTGACGGCTGCTGCTGGCCTGACGGCACCGTCGCGATCCGGTGGCGGGGTGACAAGCCGTCCACCGTGTTCTGGGACCGCCTCGACGACGCGATAGCCGTCCACGGCCACGGCGGCAGCACGCGGGTCGTCTGGGCCGGCGACCTCCAGGCCCTCACCCGGGTCGTGGGTCAGGCTGTGGCCGACGCTGCTGAAGCAGCCGACGTACCCCCGCACCTGCTCAGGCCCGAGGCCGAACGCGCAGTTCTGCGGCGACAGATCGAGCAGGCCATCCAAACAGTGCAGGACGGTGAGCCAGCCCCTGTCGAGGCCAGTGACCATCGCATCGTCGACGCGGTCATGCCGATCGCTCACCACCTCCAGGAGCAGCGGGACCGCGCCCGGAACACGGCTGGCCGGGCCTACCTGCTCGCCGACCGCTGGCAAGCGGCACATGGAGCGGCGCAGTTCCTCGTCCGGGCCGCCGGCGCCGAACTCCGCGACGTCCTCGACGAGTGCGCCCACGAGAACTCTGAGGACTGCGGGCGGAACGGGGTCGATGGCGATGAGGGATCGGGCTGCGTCGAGTGGGCCGTGCAGCGGGCCATCGCGGCGGATCTCAGGGTGGAAAACCGGACGCTCCGCGAGAAGCTCGCCGCGCGGGGCGCGACCGAGGCTACGGCCGAGTGTCCCGCGAAGTACCACAGCGCCGACGGCTTTCTGGCGCCCCCACGGCCGTGCATCCGGCCTGTGCAGCACGATGGCGACCACATCGACGAGCGCGGCTTCCACTGGTCCGTAGCCGTGTACCCGGCCGCCCTGCCGGATCCCAAGCGCGACCGGATCCCCGACCCACTGGCGTTCGTAGAGGTGCGGGACCCCTGTCCGTACTGCGAGGGCTGCCCGCTCGTCCCGCGTCACGAGTGGGACGCGCACATGCGTGCGCAGCACCCCGAGATCGATCGGCAGACGGCGCACGCCTGCCCGCCCCTCGGCTCCGGACTCATGCCGTGCTGCGGCCGCACCCCGTTCGAGGCGACCGGCGAGCGGCTGGCGATGGACCCGCGCCTGGTCACCTGCCAGGGCGTCAATGGGACCGAAGGCTGTGACCATCGCTGCTCGTGCGGCCACCCGCAGATCGGCCACAGCATCCTGAACGGCTACTGCTTCCAGTGCGCCGCGGTCTGCCCGCACGACGACGGCCACCACCCCGGAGGCTGTCCGGACACCGCTACGGGCGACACCGAGGTGGACACGCGAGTGGACAGAATCGCGCCCGATAGCGCGAACTGGCACGTCAGCCAGGGTGCTGAAGAGGACAGTCCGGAGGACACATCCACCGACCAGGCAGCGCCGAGTGAGCCATACGCCGCCCGCGTCGTCGACGCCATCGTGCCCGCCCTCACGGCAAACGGTGAGTGGCTCTCGCCCTTCACCCGGGGCGTGATCGCCCGTGCAGTACTCGATGCCCTCAGGCCCGAACTCGCCCAGGCGGCCCGGCTGGAGGCCGCCCTCATCGAACAGGAGCGCCTCGCCGCCGAGGTGAACCGGCTCGGCGACTGGTGCCGCGCCATGATCCGGCGGGCCGAGACAGCCGAAGCGGATCGCGACTGCTGGCACGACGAACTGGTGACCAACGAGGCCGACCGCGTCGCCGCTGTCCGCCGCGCGGAGCAGGCCGAGACCACACTCGCCGAGACGCACCAGATCATCAGCCTGCAGAAGGACCTCATCGGCTCGCTGCGGTCCATCGTCGCGACCGCCATGACCGACCGCGAGGACCAGGTCGTGCGCGGTGAGGCGTGCGCCCGGTGCGGCCGAGACCACATGGCCGACCTGGAGACCGCGATCCGCGAGGCGGACGTCGAGTACCAGACGGCGTTCCCGCCCACCGCCGACGGCCCGGCACGCCCCGGCCGGCTGCCCGACGACGCCCACCGCACCCCACGTCAGCGCGCCTACGAGGCCGTGCAGAACCACATCGACAGCCTCGGCAACTCCCTTCCGTCCACCAAGGCCGGGCGGTCCGCGCACATCTGGATCGCCGTGAACCGGGCGCTCGAAGCCGCCGGCCACAAGGCCGCCCCCGACGAACCCCAGGAGTCCGCCGACAAACCGGTGGCCCCCCCTCACGAGCAGTACCGGTTCGCCACCACCTGGGCCGAGTACAACGCGGGCCGCAAGGCCGCCTCTCAGCGAGAGGGGCGCTGATCCATGCCCACGCACCAGACCGTGGATGCCCTCCTCGACGCCTACGCCGACCGAGGCAGAATCCTCGCGCGCGTCCAGGCCCTGGCCGAGGCTGTCCTCAACAGCCCCCGCTCCGACCCTGAGCGGCGCCAAGCCCGCGGCTTCGCCCACCAGGTCAGCGTGGCGATCCGGCCGACCACCCACGAACGGCCGTGCGCCTTCGACATGCACCACAACGCGCACACCTACCCGTACGGGCCCGGCGAGAGCGCCTGCTACTGCCCCGGCCTCCCGGAGAGGTCCTGACGTGGCGCGCCGAATCAGGGCCGCCAGCGTGGAGCGGCTCCTCACCGACCAGGGCCATGAGTTCTCCGAGTTCGAGGGAGGCGAGTGGGACCCCGGCTTCCGCGTCGCCCAGGCCGGCCCCCGCCGCACGCACGTCTTCTACGACGGGCCCGGAGAGGCAGACCAACTGGCTGCCATCACCGACGAGCTGCGCGCCGCCGGGTACCACGTCGTCCCCAGCCAGCAGGACCGCGGTGGGCGCCGACGCCTGGAGGTGACCCGGCCGTGAAGTCGCCCGTCCCGTACTTCGGTTCCAAACAGCGTCTCGCCCCGTGGATCGCGTCGCTGCTGCCGCGCCATGACCACTACGTCGAGCCCTTCTGCGGGGGCCTATCCGTGCTCTTCGCCAAGCGCCCGTCGCGCATGGAGACCGTCAACGACCTCGACAGCGAGCTGATGACGTTCTGGCGCGTGCTGCGCGACCACCCTGACGAACTGCTGCGCGTGTGCATGCTCACCCCCCATAGCCGCACCGAGCTCGCCGCGACGTGGGAGCCGACCGAGGGCGACCTCGAACTGGCCCGCCGCATCTGGTGCCGCCTCGCCCAAGGCCGTTCCGGAACCCTGCGGAACACCGGCTGGCGGCACTACATCGACCCCGCCGGTTCGGTCACCTCGATGCCGGGCTACCTCGAGGCCTACACCCTCCGGCTCGCTGCAGCTGCGGAACGCCTCCACACCGTCTCGCTGGAGTGCCTGCCCGCGCTCACGCTGATCGGGAAGTACGGGTCCCAGCCCGATGTGCTGCTGTACGCCGATCCGCCTTACCTGGGCACGACGCGGGGCTGGGGCCGTAACTACCGGCATGAGCTGAAGACCGAGGGAGAGCACCGGGAACTGGCGGACGCACTCGCCGACTGCGCGGCAACGGTCGTGCTCTCCGGCTACAACTCGCCGCTCTACGACGAGCTGTACACCGATTGGCACCGGTACGAGCAGCCGACCATGACCGGCAACGCCAAGGGCGACCGGGCCCGCACCGAAGTGCTCTGGTCCAACCGGCCGCTGTCGGCGCAGGCCGACCTCTTCACACAGGAGGTGACCCGGCCGTGAAGTTCTTCGTGGTCGTCGAGGAGCCGGTGCAGGTCATCGCGGCCGAGCTCGGCACGCTCGCCGCCCTGACCTCTCACCTGCGAGCTGAGCTTGCCGAGCGTCTCGAACAGCCGGCCGACACGATCCGGCTCGGTGACCTCCGCGGCTTCCCCCTGGTCGCCGACCCGCAGATTCCCGTCGGCGAGGTGCACCTGCGCCCGTTCCCCTACCCGCCCCAGTCCGACCAGAAGGTACCCGCACCGTGACCACGCTCGTACCCGAACCGGCGACCACCACCAACGGCCACGGCGACGACCTGTCCCACGGGGTGTGCGACTGCGACGAGGACACCGCGCTGTGCGGCACCGACGTGACCGGCGTGCCGTGGGCGACCAAGGATGACGAGTCGGACAACCTCTGCATCGTCTGCGTGGACCTCGTAGAGCTGCCGTGCCCGAGGTGCGGACAGTGACCGCGCACCCGGGCGACGTGATCGCCCAGCACCCGACCGTGCTGGAGGCCGCGCTCGCTGTCGCCGATGCTGACCACCGCGACCGGCACGGCCCCGAGAACTCCGTCAGCCCCTGGTACATGGCGCCCGGCGGTCCGACCGACCACATCTACCTCAACTGCCCCGGCCTGCAACGGTCACTCCGCCCCGGCGAGGAGCCTCAGCAGGGCTCGGGCGCCCTCTACCCCGATGGCACAGACGTGTGCGGCTGGTGCGCACGCATCTGGCGAGCACGGCGAAGCAAGGAGAACAGCGATGGCTGAAGTGGTGCGGTACCGCAGGAGGCCGGTGGCCGTCGACACGATCCAGTGGACCGGCGACAACGAGGCCGAGGTGCAGGCGTTCACCGGCCGCGCCAACTTCTACGCCCTCGACCCCGCCGACCCGGAGAACAGCGACGACCCGGCCGCCACCGCCACGGTCTTCGACAACCTGCACAGCACCTGGGTCCTCGTGTACACCGGACAGCACATCGTGCGCGGCGTGAAGCGCGAGTACTACCCGATCGCCGAGGACGTCCTCGCCAAGACGTACGAGCCGGCCGACACGGAGGCGCGGCCGACGCGGGAGCGGTGGCACCTGGAGTACCTCCCGGCGGACCGGTGGGTGCAGCTCACCCGCTCCATGAACGACCGGCAGGCCGCAGTCGAGGCCCGGGCCCGCCGCCAGGAGCGGCATCCGGACCTCGGCATTCGCATCGTCCGTGCCGCCACCTCGTACACCGTCGAGGCGGAGGCCGCCGATGCAGACGCTTGACGGCCTGGTCGCCGACCTCGTCGACCGGTACACCGGCACCGACACGCACCCCGGTGACGAGGGCCCCGGCCTGATTCTCCGGCTCGACACGTTCGGCTGGCGTACCCGGCAGCCGGCCGACGGCGGCCACGCCCCGCCCGGCTCCCGGCCGCCCACCTCCCTGGAGGCCGTGTCCTGGTCGCAGCGCATCAAGACCGAAGCGGTCGCCCTCGACGCCGAACTCCGCGGCTCGTCGCACACGCAGCCCTGGTTCCGGGCGCTCCGTGCGATTCCGCCCGGCGCCGAGAACGCCGGCCGGGGGCCGGAGGTGGCGCGGCTGGTCGGCATGTGGCACGGGACGGTGCTGACGGTCCTCGGCTTGCGCGGCCCGTCGGTGCACTTCCGGCATGCGCTGTGTCTGGCGTGCGAGCAGCGCACCGTGTACGGGCGCGCGGACGCCGACCGGCCCCGGGCGTGGTGCGTCAACGACGCCTGCGAGGACGGCGACACCGGCCAGCCAGCCCGGTACGAGGGGTCCCGCCTGTATCTGCTGACGGCCTACAGGGGTGCGGTGCAGGTGGCTGCCGAGGCCCGGGCGGGCGCGGAAAACGTCGACTGATTCAAAGAAAGTACGACCCAGGTCTTGTGGTTGCTAGTACATTCTCGTACTCTTTTCTTATGGGTCGCACCGGGCGGCCCGAAGGGGGGCGTCATGAATGTGCAGCTCAACCGCGCAATCACCGTCGCCGACTACCTCGTGCAGCGAGGTCTCCCCGCCGACTGGCGTTTCGGCTCGTGGCTGGGCCGGGTGGCGGCGGAGATCTACCGCGACACCTACCGGCACGAGCCGTTCAAGGCGTTCCGCGTGATCAACGACCACGTCCGTCCCGTGTGCGCCTACGCCGCCGGTGAGAGCCACGTGCTCAGCGAGGCATGGGACCGGTACGGCCGGTTCGCCGTCAGTCGGCCCGCCCCGGCCGTCCGCCCGGTACCGCCCGCGCTCACCAGCATCGACGCCATGCGGTGGACCCCGCACGCCGGTCCCGTCCGCAGCCACCCGTAACCGCCCGCACGTCCCGGAAGGGGGAGTCATGTCCGACACGCTGATCCGCGCCCTCGACCTGATCGAGCCCGGTGACCTCGTGATCTACCACGGCTCGCTCACCCACCTGCACGGCCTGTGGCTCGCCGTCCCCTGCAACTGCGGCATCTGCCACCGGCTCGACCTCCTCGGGTTCGCCGAGATCCGCTTCGCGCTCGTCGACCCGTGGGGCGAGCGGTCCGGCCCCCACCACGCCCGCCGCGAGTCCATCACCCGCTCCGCCGCCTGCGGCTGAGCACCACCCACCCGTCCCGTAAGGGGGACCCCGTGAGCAGCACCGACGTCAACCAGCACTTCCACGACCAGCGCACCGCACTCATGCAGGCGACCAACGCCCGCCGTACCGCGTCCGGCTCGTACCGCGCCACCGTTGGCTACGACCGGGGCGAAGTCGTCGGCCGGGACGGGCTCGACACCTCGCGCGGCACCGCCGCCCTCTACACCAGCACCCCCGCCTGGCACGGGCTCGGCACGGTCATCCCCGGCGGGATCTCCGACATCGACACCGTGCTCGCCGCCGCGCAGATCGACTTCGAGGTGGTGAAGTACCCGGTGGAGTACACCCACGGCGGGCGCAGGCTCATCGACGCCGACCACTTCGTCACCGTCCGCACCGACACCGGGGCCGCTCTCGGCACCGTCGGCCACCGGTACACCCTCTTCCAGCAGCGAGCCGTGTTCACGTTCCTCCAGGATCTCGCGTACTCGCACCACATCCTCTGGGAGAGCGCAGGAGCCTTGCGCGGAGGGCGCCGCGTGTTCGTCACCATGCAGATCCCCGAGTCGGTGATCGTTGACCGGGGCGGCCTCGACGACGAGATCCGTCTGTTCATCGTCGCGATCAACAGCCACGACGCCACCTCGCAGGCCGAAGTGGTCGTCACCCCGTGGCGGGTCGTCTGCGGCAACACCGAACGGTTCGCGCTCGCCGACGCCGCCTCCCGGTGGGCGATCCGGCACACCGCCGGGGGCCTGGAAAACCTCACCGAAGCCCGCCGCACCCTCGGTCTGACGCGGAAGTACGCCGAGGTGTTCGAAGCGGAAGAGACCGCGCTCGCCCGCACCAGCCTGGCGATCGACGACTTCCACCAGGTGATCGCCGACCTGTGGCCCCTCGACGACGACGCCACCGACCGCACCCGCAACAGCCACGCCCGCCGCACCGACCGGCTCGACGCAATGTTCCGCGCCGAGACCGAGCGGGCCGGGCGCACCGCGTACGCCGCCGAACGCGTCGTCACCGACTACCTCGACCACGTCGCACCCCGCCGCCCCGGCAAGACGATGACCGAGGAACTGGCCCGCGCGACCGCCGCCCTGGAAGGCGCCGACGACGATCTGAAGACCCGGGCCCACCGGCGCCTGCTTCAGCTCCGCACGCGCTGACCACCAGACCGGCGGCCGGTAACTCCCCCTACCGGCCGCCACCCAGGGCCGCGCCCCGACCACTCCCCCCGCCCCGGGGCGCGGCCCGCACAACTCAATACCGACACGCTGTAGCTCAGTTGGCAGAGCGCGGATCTTATAAGTCCTGGGTCGTGGGTTCGAGCCCCACCAGCGTGACTCCCCCCACCTCGACCGCCCGGCGGCCGGACACGCGACCGCGCGTCCGCGCCCCGACTCGCTTCCCGCCGCCGGGCCCCTAACATCCTCTGGAGTCACCTCATGGCCACACCGGGTCGGACCGCCTCGCAGGCCGGCGACCTCATCCGCCAGTTCAACCACGACACGATCAACACCGGCGACGGCTGGCAGTACCCGCCCCACGCCTACTCCGCGATCGGCTCCCTCGCCTACCTGGTGCGCATGCTGCCGCAGGCCATCGAGCAGGCCCTGCGCCCCGTGGAGCACACCCACGAGCAGGGCCGTGTCCTCATCGACGGCGGCCTCGACCCCAACAAGGCCGTCACCGAGCTGCGCGCGGCCATCGGCGACGCCGTCACCCTCGCGCAGGCCCTCAGCGTCGCCGTCGACCGCATGCACTCCGCAGTCTCGCCCATGGGGCTGGACACCCGCGGCCTCCCCGGATTCGAGGACTGAGCGATGAAGCCTCTGCTCCTCCTCGACGTCGACGGCCCCCTGAATCCGTTCGACGCACCCGCGCACCGGCGCCCCGCCGGCTACCAGACGCACCGTCTCAAGCCGGACGGCTGGATAGCCCAGCACCCCGGCGTCCCCGAGCAGCGGGTCAAGCCGCTGCGGGTCTGGCTCAACCCCACCCACGGCCCGACCCTCCTCGCACTGCCGTTCGAGCTGGTGTGGGCGACGACGTGGGAGCACGACGCCAACGAGTGGATCGGCTGGCGCATCGGCCTCCCGCATGAACGGGACCTGCCCGTCATCGAGTTCGGCGATCAGTTCGCGGACCGGCCCGACGGCACCTACGTGAAGACGTGGCGGGTCGTCGAGTACGCGGCCGGGCGGCCGTTCGTGTGGGTGGACGACCAGATCACCGACGTCGACCGCGCGTACGTCGACCGTCACCACAACGGGCCTGCCCTCCTCCACTGGGTCGACCCGGGCAAGGGCCTCACCCACGACGACTTCGCCGTGCTCACCGATTGGGCGGCACGGCTCGACACCGACACCAGGAACGGAGCGGGCACCTGATGGCCACCGGACCCGAGCACTACGACCAGGCCGAGAAACTCCTCGAAGAGTCCGCGACGGCCCTGCACCCGAGTGATGCTGCCCGGATCATCGCCGAGGCCCAGGCCCACGCGACGCTCGCCCTGGCCGCCGCGACCGCCATGAGCGCGCCCGTCGAGGGCTCCGAGGCCGGCATGGGATCGCCGGAGTTCGCCGCCTGGTACGAGATCGCCGGCGTGAAGCCCGAGTCGAAGGGCGGTGAGCGCCGGTGAGCGCCCATCACGAGATGACGCTGGAGGAGCGGGCTAAGCTCGCCGAGCTGCTGGGCGACGCGCAGCCCGCGCGCAACTCACTGCTCCTGTCGTTCGGCAAGTCGGTGCGGGACCGCCGCGAGCACGACCACACCACCCAGCGAGAGGACTGGTACTGCCTCAACTTGGCTGCGTACATGGGCGTGCGCACCGCCCCCGTCCTGCGGCGTCTCCTCGACGCGGAGTCCCGGGCCGAGCGGTACCGCACCGCCTGGCGTATGGCCTACCAGCGCGCGCTGGGCCGGGGGTGGGCCGCCGACCGCGCCGGGGCCCGTGCTCGCGAGGGTCAGGAAGCCCTCCAGCACATGCTGTTCACCGTCATCGCGTCGCAGCTCGCTCGGAAGGCGGCGACGGATGAGGCTGCCGACCTGCGCGCAAGGACGACCGAGCTGCTGGCCGAGCACCGGATCGAGGTGCTGCGCCTGGTCGACGAGCAGTTCGCAGCGATGAAGCTGCCGGAGCACCTGCAGGGCACGTTCAACGCGGGGTCGTACGCCGATGCGTGGCGAAGGTGCCGGGCGGTCGTGCTGTCGATGATCGAGACCACCTCCACGGAGAAGGGCACCCGCGGTCTTCACCCGCGCGAGGGCGAGTCCACTCCGGCCGTGCCGAGGCCCGGTCCGGGCGCCCCGATCACGTACGCGGGCCACACGTGGCCGTCGGCGTACGAGTGGTGCCTGTGGATCATGCAGCACAACGCAGCGCCCGGCCCGGCGCAGAACGGACAGCGGGCGGCGCTCGCCGCCTACCGCACCGAGGTACGCGCCGAGGCGCTCCACGAAGCCACCACCGCCGCCGAGTCGGAGGCCACCCGCCTCTACGACGATCAGGGGCAGCGTGCGGCCGGTGGGGCCCGCGCGGTCGCCGAGCTGCTGCGCCAGATGACCGACCAGGCGCAGGCCGCCCCCGTGCCGCTGGTCGTGTCCCGGTACGACACTGCCATCGAGCCCGCCCCGGAGGAAGATCCGGTGCTGACCGTCGGCGCCATCACCGAGGACGGCCGGCCCGTGGCGCTGCTCTTCGACGAGGAGACTCGCGCGAAGGTGTCGGGCTGGCTCGCGCCGGCCGAGCTGGAGCGCCTGCGTCGCTTCGCCTCGGTGACCGACCAGCGCCACGACGAGATCCGGGCCCGGCTCGCGACGGTCGACATCCGCGACAGCGCGGAAGCCTGGGACCTCGGCATGGCCATCATCGCCATCCTCGAAAGCCCGCCACACCCCGACGCCACCCCCGGCTTCTTCCTCCCCGGCCACACCTACCGGCGCGCGTTCCACGGCCAGTTCGTCTACTTCCGCGTCAGCCACGTCGGCACCCCACCGGACAGCATCCTGCCGACCGCCTTCGGCTGGCTCCGCACCGAGCGAGGCGCCGCCACCTGGAGCCCGCGCGACGAGAGCGACCTCCACGGCTGGACGGACGTCACCGAGGACGGTGAGAGCTGATGGCGATCGGCTACGCCCACACCCTGTACTGCGACCGGCGCGGCTGCCGCGCCCAGCAGACCGTCACGGGCACCCTCAACGCGGACCACGCGCGCCGGGTGGCGCACTCCCGCCACGGCTGGCGCAGCGACACCGGCGGCGACTGGTGCCCCGCCGATGCGCCGTCGCGCGCCACGAGGCCGGCCGGAGCGAGCCGGTGAACATGCCCGCGCCACTCACGATCGCGGCCCGCCGCGCCATGGTCGCCGAACTCGTGCGCCAGGAACCCGACATCAGCGCCCGCAACATCGCAGCTCGGCTCGGGGTCGGCAAGGACACGATCCGCCGCGACCTCGACGCCAATGCGACGGCGCAGCGCCAGACCCAGCCTGACCCGGCAGCCCCCGAGGCGACCTCTGCGCCGGACGCGCCACCCAGCGCCCCGGACGGTGCGCCAGCCAGTGCGCCGGATGCGCCACCGGCCGCGCCGGCCGACGCGGACCGGCTCACCGTCGACCTCGACGACCAGCTGCGCGCCGACCTCGCCACCATGACCCGCACCGGCATGACCTCATGGGACGCCATCGCCACCGCCGTCAGCATCGTCGCCGGCACCTACCGCAACGCGTGGGCCTCCGGCCGCATCCCGGACGGCGTTGCCCCGCGCATCCTCACCTGCAACATCGCCCCGCACCGCGAGGAGGAGAGCCGCCCGTGATTGCACCGAAGGCCGTGGAGGCGGTCAGGAGTGAACTCGCCGCCCATCTCCGCTCGCGTAGCGAGTGGGACGAACAGCCCGCGTTGTTCACCATCCACCAGGTCCACGGGCCCGGTGTACGCATGATCCAGGTACCGGTTCCGGAGCAGGTGTGGACGACCTTCGGACACCCGCCCACCGCGGTGGTCGTGATCGCCGACATGGCGTTGGGACTGCCCCGGCGCCCGGACGGCTCGCACGTGTTCGTGATGCCCGACGTCGGGCCGCTGATCGGCGCTGCGTTCCGGTACGAGGCGTACGCGATCAGCGGGGACGCAGACCACCCCGCTGCCCGCGAGGCCGCCCGCCGCCGCAACGCCGGCGGATCGACGCCCCGCTTCGAGCACATCCCCGGCCGGGTCGAGCAGCGTTGCATCAACGCCGTGGACACCGACGGCGGACGCTACATGGCCAGCAGCAACCGCATCGACGAGTCCAAGCCGGACGCCGCCGAACCCAACGTGCACTACCTCGCGTTCGCCGACCCCAAGAGGGACACCCTGACGGGCAACGTCGTCGACGCCACCAACCGCTTCCTCAACGCCATCAAGCCAGCGCCAGCGAAAGGCCCGACCCGATGAAGCCCGTCGTGTGCAGCTTCTACATCCGTACCCCGGCCGGAGACGGCCAGTTCCACTACGAACCGGTCAACATCGGCAGCCCTCACGCTGACGGCAAGCTGCACACGCCGCACCCGCCCGCCATCGGGGACCTGATCCACCTGTGGGACACGATCAAGCGGCGGGGCGGCTCGTACGAGGTGCTCGCCCGGCAGTGGCTGCACAACAGCTACGGGTCGGCCAACTGGCCCGTCCTGGAGCTGCAGCCGACCGTGGGCCCGCTGCTGGAACTGATCGTGCAGAGGGCCGAGGGAGCCTTCCGCGACCAGGCGCCGACCGCCGACGACGAGGACGAGTGAACGCCATGGGACACCGCCCGTACCCGGACGTCGACCGGGCCCTCGCGCAGTTGGAGCGCCATCACACGCGGCAGGTGGTCACCATCCACGCGGACACGAGCGCACTCCAAGCTGCCTTCGGCCGGCTCCGCAGCATCGAACCGCCCGCCAGCCGCCTTGCGTACCCGCTCACCTTCTCCGCCGTCGGCAGAACCATCGCCGAAGCCTCCCGCTCGCGAGCAGCTGCCGCCGGACCGCGCTTGGAGTGGCCGGCCTCTCCGAGCAGCAATCAGGTGACCGAGAAACTGATCCGTGACCTCATCCCCGCCCTTGCCGCCGCCGACGGCCAGCACCTCACCGTCCGAACCGCAGCCGCCCAGGAGATGCCGGGTCTGCTGCGCCGCAAGCTGGTCGAGGAATCCGCCGAGGCGGCAGCGGCCGACGGGCAGCACCTCGTCGAGGAGCTCGCTGATGTGCTGGAGGTTGTGCGTGCTCTGGCGGCTGTTCACGACTTCGAGGTTGCTGATGTTGAGCGGGCGCGGGTGGCGAAGCTGTCGGCGCGTGGCGGGTTCGAGCGGGGGGTGGTGCTGGAGGGCACCCCGACTGTCGTGCCTGCCGCAGACCGGGCCCCTGAGACACCGCAACCCGAGACGCGCGTCGAGCTTCAGGTCTGGCCCCTCCAACGGGTCCTCACCGAGGTGTGCTGCGGCTCCCAGGACTGGACGTGGGAAGAAGAGTGGGCCGACCTCGCCCGCCGCCACGCCGAAACGGGCTACCTGGACAGGCTGGAGGAGCAGATCCGCGCGAACGGCATCACGATGCCGGTGCTGATCGGCTCGGACGGCCGGCTGTGGGATGGCCACCACCGGCTGTGCATCGCGGTCCGGCTCGGCATCGGCTACGTGCCGGTGGAGATCACGCAGACCGCCAGCGAGGAGCCTGGCTCGGGAGTTCTGGTGCAGCTCACCGACGCCGAGCTGCACGCGCGGTTCGCGCACCCTGCGTACGAGTACCGCACCACCGAAGGCCCCCGAAAGCAGTGGGACAACGCCGGGGTCCCGCCGGCCGACGACAACGGCGACCCCGACCCCACCTGGGAGCGCAACACCGACGCAGGCCGGGACGGCTGGGAGAGGTGGGACCACACCGAAGAGTCGTACTGGCGTCGCCCGCTGCCCCAGGAGCCGGGCCGGTGACCGCCCGCGTCCTCGGCCCGGCCCGCCCGCGGCTGTACCTGCTCGCCGCCGTCAGGGCACTGCTGCTCGCCTGGTCGGCGGTCGGCCCTCACCTTGTCCTGTTCGGCCGCCACCGCCGTACGGCCGTCGTCGGCGGCTACCACTGGCGCTACTGCGGCCACCGCTCCCACGGCCTGCGGCTGCCGTGCTGGCGCTGGTTCGTCTACGACGGCTACTGCGCCCGGCACAACACCTCCTGCTGGTCCTCGTGCGAGGGAGCGAACCGGTGAGCCACCGCTGCGAGGACTGCAACCGCTCGCGCTGCTCGGACTGCGGCCAGCACTACTGCTGCGAGCCATGTCCGTGCGAGCGAAGCCACAACTGCCCGTGCGAGTGCGCCGACCACGACCAGCGGATAACCGATGCCGAGTGAGCCCGCCACCGTCGAGTACCTGTACGGCATCGACAGCAGCGTGGCCGACGACTCCCGGTTCTACGAGCCGCCCCGCGTCATCCAGTTCCGGATCACGAAGAAGACCCCGAAGCGGATCTACTACGTGCGCCGCGAACGCATCCCGGGCGACATCGAGATCGGCTACGTGAACCGGCAGCAGATCGAAGCCGACGGGGAGATCTACAACCACGGCGCTGGCGGCTGGTGGGCGCCCGACTTCCACCTGTACCTGAACCCGCCCGAGCTCGAACAGCCGGCCAAGCGGGACCTCGCCACCCTGCGCGCCGAGATGGCCGACGCGCACCCTGACCGTGGCGGCACCGGTGAGGCGTTCATCGCCGCCCGCCAACGCTACGAGCGCGCCCGCAACCAGGAGAGGTCCCCGTGAAGCTCATCGACAACCCGGAGACCGATCCGCTGTGGCGCGGCCTGGTCATCGCCCGCGAGTCCGGCTGCCGGTGGATCGCTGTCCGCATGCTCGCCAACCACCGGCTCGTCTGCGTGTACGACGACGACACCTCTGGGTGCGCCGCGTACGGCTGGTGCTACCGGGGCATGGCCGCCCTCGTCGCGGCGGCCGCCGTGTTCGAGCCCGACACCCAGGACGAGCCCACCGGCTGGCACAAACGCGCAGGAGCCGACATCCGCCGCGCACCCCGGCGGCAGGAGGACCCGGAGTACAACCGGGACCGGTGCGTCCACGGCAGCTACCTGGACACCCTCGCTTGCCCCGTCACCCCGTTCTGCGAGGCGTTTCGGTAGAACGGCTGTCCTGGTCGGGCCATGTGGAACATGCTGGACACGTCAACGCTGCATAACTAGAGTTAGCTGTCATGAAGACCCCATTCAGAATCACCGGGGCGACTCTCGACGTGCTCGAAGTCCTCATCTCCGGCGAGGAACTACACGGCTTCTCCGTAGCCAAGGCCGCGGGAAAGCCCACCGGCAGCGTCTACCCGATCCTCCTCCGCCTCGAAGAGGCCGGCTGGGTTGAGAGCCGCTGGGAAGCCGAACACCCGGAGCCCGGTCGACCGCGAAGGCGGTTCTACCAACTCACGGCCGAAGGCATGACGTCCGCGCGAGCCACCGTCAAAGAGCGCCGGGGCCAGCTTCCTGCCCGGCGGGGCGGCAACTTGGGCCCGGCTCTCGGGTTCATGCGACGGCTAGGGGCGGCATGATGAGCACGGAAATCGTCACCGCCCTCGTGCTCGGACTCGTCATCAACGAGTTCTGCGACGTCTCGCCCTGGCTCGCCCGCAAGGTCATCTGGCTCGCGGCCCGGTGCGTTCCGGACGCCGAGGCGCGTCAGCGCCTGGAGGAGGAGTGGGCGGCAGGCATTCAGGACCGGCCAGGGAAGATCCTCAAGCTCCTCTCCGCACTCACCCTTCTCGCGAGCGCCATGACTAGCATCCGAGGCATGTACCTCGCCGGGCGCCCACGATTCCACCATGTGCGATGGATCGCTTCCGCACTCTTCGATCGCGAAGGCCGGATCGTCATGCTGACCGTGACGCTCAGCGGCGTGATCAATACGTACGCGAATCCGTGGAGCGATGGGCGATGGAGCATGCTCGTCACGCTTTCGCTTCTCTCGGTGGTCATCAACGGCGCCGACCTGTGGTGGAGGTTCCGGAAGGCGCGGCGCGGACGCTCGCACAGCGCTTGAACAGTTGTCGCAGCTGCCCCAGCTGCTTCCAACCTCCCCTAAATTGCCGGGCATTGTCAGACCCGCGTGGCATGCTGCGCCCAACCATGTGTGGAAGGGAGGTGAATGGAGATGTCGAAGAAGCAACAGGCTGCCGTCCTCATGGTCGCGGCCGTGGCCGGGCAGGTGGTCCTGAGCCGGTTCGCCAAGCAGCAGGCAGCCACACTCGGGCTGCCGGTTCTGGCCGTCAGCCTGGTCGGCCTGGCCATCGGCGCCGTTCTCCAGTAGCCGAGACAACGAGCCCCGCCCTCCCCGTAGCAACCAGGGAGGCCGGGGCTCAGCCGCGCCGAACTACCAATCTGGGGCCAGATGGTAGATCACTGGTACGACTGGTAGTTGCACACTGGGCCCGTGACCACCACGCGCACCGGACGTGACGGCCGGCCTCTCGTCACCACCGAGGAGGCCGCCTACAGCCTGGGCAGGACGGCGAAGCAGTTCCGGGACTGGGCGCGCCGCCGGGGCCTGGCCCCGGCCGGCTTCCGCCCGAACCCCTCGCGCGGCCAGCCGCTCGCCCTGTGGGACCTGGCCGACATCGGCGACGCCACGCGCCCGAGGGAAGCGGCTTGACCGGGAGTGTTGACCTGCTAGCGCTTGACTGCTAGCTCCGTGCCGCTCATTCTGTGTCATGGTGCACGTAGTGCCTCCGCAGCCCGGCCGGACGATGCCGGGCGTTCTGCTGCACGGACCCGCCCCGGATTGAGCTGCACCGTAACTCTGGCCTTCTGGGAGGGATTCCGCGATGGCGAACATCGTCTTCAACGTGGCTCTCGGGCGCATCGCCCAATACGCCAGCCTCCCCAACGCGAACGACGCCCTGGTCCTCGTGGCGCTGGAGGCATCCGGACTCGTCGCCGACTCGACGATGCGGGACTACGACACCCTCGCCGACGTCCTCGCCGGCGCGTCCAACGAGCAGACGACGGTGACCCGGAAGACGCTCTCCGGGGTGACGGTGACGGTCAACGACGCCAGCGACCGCGTCGACATCGACGCTGCTGACGTCGTGTACACGTCGCCGACGGGAAACCCGGTCGGCGCGGTCGTCGTCTGCTACGACCCGGACACGACCACGGGCACGGACGCCGACCTGATTCCGCTGACCAAGCACGACCTCAGCTGGACGCCGGACGGCAACACGTTCACCCTGACCATCGCCGATCTCCTCCGGGCCAGCTCCGCCGCCTAGCCGTGGCCAGCTTCAGCGACGACTTCGACCGCGGCAACACCAGCGACCTGGGCGCCGGGTGGGTCGAAGTGTCCGGGGACTGGTCTATCGCCTCCGCCCAGCTCTCCCCAGGCGCAGCAGGCGGCACGATCATCCTGCGGGCCGCAGGCACCATGGACAGCAGTGACCACTCCGCGCAAGTCACCATCGCCGCCACGGTCGCCGCCAGCCAGGGCGTATGGTGCCGCGGCAACTCCAACATCTCCAGCGGCTACCTGTGGCGCAACGACGGCTCGGAGTGGGCCCTGTTCAGCGTCGTCGGCGGTAGCTTCACCGTCATCGGCACCTACACGGCCGCCGCCGCGCCGGGCGACGTGGCGAAGGTGCAGGCAGTCGGATCGACCATCAAGGGCTACGTCAACGGCATCGAACGGGTCTCCGTCACCGACACCAGCGTCACCACGGGCACCAGCGTCGGCATCCGCTCGGAGTCCGCCGGCGCTCTCCGCTTCGATGACTTCGCCGCCGCGGACGTGACCGCCGGCGCGAACCTCACCCCCGCAGAATCCACCGAGACCGCGCAGCCCCTCACCGGCACGAAGACCACGGCCCTGGGTGTCGCAGCACAGACCGAGACGGCCGAGGCCCTGGCCGGCACCAAGGCGGCGCCGCTGCCCGCCGCAGCAGCCACCGAGACCGCGCAGCCCATCGCGGCCGCGAAGAGCCGCAGCCTCGGCCCAGCCACCTCCGTAGAGGCAGCCCAGCCCCTGACGGGCTCCAAGAGCGCCACCCTCGGCCCGGCCGTCGAGACCAGCACCGCGCGGCCTCTCGTCACAGCCAGCCCAGACGCTGACGCCGACTTCACCGTTGGAACGCCGCACGGCGCGCTCTACTCGGCCAGCGCACCGCAACCCGGACGGTGGGAGGTCGACGCACCGTGCTGATCCCTTCCACGTCCACGGAAAACCTGCACGTCCCCGTCACCGCACCCGAGAATGTCGACATCACGGGCAGCCCGCCCAGGCTCGCCATCCTGCCCGTCCACAACCGCAGCAACCCCACGGTCGCGGACTGGAAGACCGGAGCCTGGAACAGCGACAACGAGGCCGTGCTCCTCATCGGACCCGACGGCGGCGAGACCACCCTCACCCCCGGCGACTACCGCGTCTGGGTGTCCTTCGACCCGCCCGGCTCCGAGACCATCGTCCGCCTGTCCGGCTACCTCAACGTCATCTAGCGGCGCCACGGCCGGCCATCACCACCAGGCCGGAACGTCACCTCCGGAGCCGGCCCCGTACGCCGCTGCCGCGCCGTCGCCGCCACCGTCCCCAACATCAGCAGACCACCCAGCACCATCGGCGCCGGCGCGAACCGCATCCACACACCCAGCATGAACAGCACCAGGCCCACCACGAACACACCGAAAGCCGCATCGGTTCTCATCTGACCCCCCATAAGGCGATAGCCGACACCGTAGCGGGACGGGGGCGCCATGGGCAGGCGAACGGGATGGCGCGTCTGCAGCGTCCCCGGCTGCCCCGAGTTCACCCAGGCCGGCCGATGCGACGAGCACCGGCGTGAAGCCGAAGCCCAGCGCGGCACCGCCCGGCAGCGCGGCTACGGCCGCCAGCACGAGACCGAGTTCCGGCCCGCAGTCCTCGCCAAACACCCCACCTGCGTATGCACCGACACCACCCACGGCCACGCCGCGCCATGCCGCAAGCCCTCCAAGCACGCCGACCACTGGCCCCTCGACCGGCGCGAACTCGTCGCCCGCGGCCTCGACCCCAACGACCCGGTGCACGGCCGCGGCCTATGCGGGCCCTGCCACTCCAGCGAGACCGCCCAGCACCAGCCCGGAGGGTGGCACCAGTGACCGCGATCGACTACGACCTGGAGTTCCTGGAGGACGGGCGCACCATCGAGCTGATCTCGATCGGCCTGGTCTGCGACGACGGACGCGAGTACTACGCCGTGTCTCGACGGCTCACCGCCCGGACCTGGCGCGGATGGCAGCTGCGCCGACGCGTGCGGAACCACCCGTGGCTGATGGCCAACGTCATCCCGCGCCTGCCTCAGCCGCACGGCGACTGGCGCAACCACATGCCGAACGACTGGCTGTTCAACTACCTCGACCCTGCGGTGAAGCGGCACAAGACCATCGCCACGGACGTCCGCGACTTCATCCTGGCAGCAGGCCCGGACGCCGAACTGTGGGCGGACTACGGGGCGTACGACCACGTCGCCCTCGCCCAACTCTTCGGACCCATGATCGACCTGCCCGAAGGCGTCCCCATGTTCACCCACGACATCCAGCAGGAGCGGGCCCGCCTCGGCATCCCCGACACCGCCCTGCCGAAGCAGCACGCCGGCCAGCACAACGCCCTCGCCGACGCACGGCACAACCGGACCGTCAGGCTCTGGCTCGCCGAGCAGGACACACGGCGGGGTACACGGCAGGGCACCCTCGGCCCCGGGCACCGGAGCACGGGCTGATGCACATCACGGTCACGAACGGCGACCGCACCGTCGAGATCAGGATCAAGGGCCACTCGGCCAAGGCCCTGGCCAGAGCCGAAGCCACCGCGCTGCGCCTCCTCACCTCGGGCCCCGAGCCTCAGCCCAAGCCAGCACCGTTCGGCTACTCAGTCACCGCAGAGCACGAGCTGTCGAGCACGGACCAGGTCGACAGCACCGAGCACACAGACACGCTGCGCACCACGCAAGGCACGACCCCGAGCCCTGCCGTGCGCCAGCCGCTCCCCTGAGACGTCTCAGCCGGCCCTCCCGGGGTCGGCCGGGGTCTCCGTGATGATCATCTCCCTCCCCGGAGATCAGAATGATCATGGGCGAGACCAAGATCATGATCACGATTACTCTCGGTCATGATCACCTGGGGGGATATCCCAAGATCAACGATCTTGCCGGACCGCCGGGGAGGGCGATTCCAGTCTGTACGGATCCCAGGCCCGGCGCGACGCCGGTCCCGTGACCGTGCGTCACACCGTGTCCGGTGCCGCGATGGCCCGGCTGACGTGCCGTTCTGGCACTTGAAGGGGGCATCGCATGCCTCAGATTCCGAAGGACTCGAAGACCCGCCAGCGCCGCAACAAGGCGACCACCGCGCGCCGGCTGTCCGGCGTCCCGGACGACTTCCCCGTGCCGAAACTCCCCGGCGGCCGCCGCTGGCTCAAGCAGACCCGGCTCTGGTGGGAAGACGTGTGGGCGTCTCCCATGGCGAGCGAGTTCGTCGACGGCCGGGTCGACGTGCACGGCCTGATCATGCTGGCCGTGCTGGTGGACAACTTCTGGCGTGAGCCGTCGGCGTCCCTGGCGTCGGAGATCCGGCTGCAGCGGCAGTGCTTCGGACTGACCCCGATCGACCGCCGCCGTCTTCAGTGGGAGATCGAGCGGGGCGAGGACGCCTCCGAGCGGACCCGCCGACGCCGCACCGCCCAGGCGGCCGGCGGCCGGGGCGAACCTCCGCAGGACCCGCGGGCCACGCTGCACGCGGTGTAGGCCGTGGGCGTCCTGCACGTCCCCGCGCCGGACGCCGAACCCTGGCCCACCCTCGGACCCCAGGTCTGCGAGTTCCTCGAAGAGCGGTGCGTCCACGGCCCCGGCGACCTGCGCGGCGACGACTACCAGCTCGACGCAGAGAAGCGGGCGCTGATCTACCGCTGGTACGAGGTGTACCCGCAGAACCATCCGCGGGCCGGGCGGCGCCGCTTCAAGCGGGTCGGGCTCAGCGTCCGCAAGGGCACGGCGAAGACAGAGCTGGCCGCCGCGGTGGCGTACGCGGAGCTGCATGTCGAGGCGCCGGTGCGATGCGACGGGTTCGACTCGAAGGGCCGGCCGGTGGGGCGGCCGGTGCGGGACCCGTACATCCCGATGGTGGCGTACACCGAAGAGCAGACCTCGGACCTGGCGTACGGCGCGCTGTACGTGATGTGCACCGAGGGCCCGGACGCGGACCTGTTCGACTCGGGCCTGGAACGCATCATGCGGATCGGCGGCGACGGCAAGGCACAGGCCCTCGCCTCCTCGCCGGACTCGCGCGACGGCGCCCGTACGACGTTCCAGCACTTCGACGAGACCCACCGGTTCGTGCTGCCGCGGCTGCGCGAGGCGCATCAGACGATGCTCGCGAACATCCCCAAGCGCATGCTCGCGGACCCGTGGAGCCTGGAGACGACCACCACCTACACCCCTGGCGAGGGGTCGGTGGCGGAGGGGACGCACGAGTACGCGGAGCTGGTCGCGGAGGAGAAGGTCAAGGACCGGGCCCTGTGCTTCTTCCACCGTGAGGCCACCCCTCGCGAGGGCGAGGACTTGTCCGATGACGAGCAGTTGCGGGCGGCCATCCGCGAAGCGTCCGGCCCGGCGATCGCCTCATGGCCGGACTTCGAGGGGCAGGTCGACTACGTCGCCTCGCTCTACAACCACCCGGACACCGACCGCTCGTACTACGAGCGGGTCTGGCTCAACCGGCGGGTGCAGGCCGGACGGCAGGCGTTCGACGTGCGGCGGTGGCGCGACGAGCTGGCGCGGCCGGACTTCGTGGTGCCGGACGGGGACCCCATCGCCGTCGGCTTCGACGGTGCCCAGTTCCGCGACGCGACCGCTCTGATCGCCACGCACATCGAGACCGGCTTCCAGTGGCCGCTGGGCATCTGGGAGTGCCCGCCCGGCGAGACCGAGTGGGAGTGCCCCGAGGACGAGGTCGATGACGCCCTGGTCGAAGCCTTCGACCGGTTTCACGTCATCCGCGTGTACGCGGACCCGCCGTACTGGGACGGCATGGTCGTCCGCTGGAAGGGCCGGTGGGGGGAGAAGCGGGTCACCGAGTGGTGGACGAACCGGCCGAAGGCCATGGCCTACAGCGTGCGCGCCTACCACCGGGCGATGAAGGCCGGCGACGTCAGCCACAACGGTGACGAGACCTTCGCCCGGCACATCGCCAACGCCCGCAAGCGGGTGCTGAAGATGCTCGACGAGGACGGTCAGCCGCTGTGGGTGATCGAGAAAGAGCGCCACGACAGCCCGTTCAAGATGGACGGCGCGATGGCCGGGGACCTGTCGTGGGAGGCCCGGTCCGACGCCATCAAGGCCGGCCAGGGACGCCCGAAGAAGAAGTCCAAGATGGTGATCATGCGATGAGGGCGAGGTGAGCCGTGGCGCGCACCGAGCAGCAGTGGCTGAAGCACCTGATCCAGTGCCATGACCGGGAGAAGCCGGAACTGACGCTGCTGGACTCCTACTACGAGGGCGAGCAGCCGCTGTCCTACCTGGCGCCGGAGCTTCAGGCGGAGATGGACGAGCGGATCCGGCAGGTCGTCGTGAACTGGCCGCTCCTCGTCGCCGACAGCCTTGAGGAGCGCCTGGACGTCGAGGGCTTCCGCTTCCCGGACGAGGCGCAGGCCGACGAGGAGCTGTGGCGGATCTGGCAGGCGAACCGGCTGGACTCCAGGTCCCACCAGGGGCACCTGGACGGGCTGGTGATGCGGCGGGCGTACGTCATCGTCGGCGCCCGCGAGGACGACCCGAAGACACCGCTGATCACCGTGGAGTCGCCGCTCGATGTGTACGCGGAGCACGACCCCCGCACCGGGGCTGTGGCTGCGGCGGTGAAGCGCTGGTGCGAGGAGGAAGAGGGCGCCTCGCCGATCGAGCACGCGACGCTGTACCTGCCGGGGGCGACGTCGTGGTGGACGAAGGACCGCTCCGGCGTGTGGGCCGAGGACACCGGCGACGAGGGTGAGCCCACGCGCGACGACCACGGGCTCGGCGAGGTGCCGGTGGTGCCGCTCGCGAACCGGGCCCGCCTGAAGAAGCCGGGCGGGGTCAGTGAGCTGAAGGCCGTGATCCCGCTGTCGGATGCCGCCTGCAAGATCGCCACCGACATGATGGTCAGCGCGGAATACCACGCCACCCCGCGCCGCGTCGCGTTCGGTTTCGGTGAGGACGACTTCCAGGACGAGCAGGGCCGGAAGGTCTCGGCGTTCTCCCGGATCATCGGCCGGGTGTGGGCGACAGAACGCCGGCGCGGCTCGGGCGAGGACGGCGGCGCGGACGTCATCCAGTTCCCCGAGGCGCAGCTGAAGAACTTCCACGACACGATCAACCAGCTCGCGCAGCTCGTCGCCAGCCTGGCCGGTCTGCCGCCTCACTTCCTCGGCTACACCAGCCAGAACCCGGCCAGCGCCGACGCCATCCGGTCCTCGGAGTCGAGGCTCGTGAAGCGGGCCGAGCGGCGCCAGCGCGAGTGGGGCGAGGCGTGGGAGCAGGTGATGCGGCTCGCGCTGCGGATCCGCGACGGCGAGTGGGACCCGCGGGTGATGAGCCTGGAGACGGTATGGAGGGACGCCTCCACCCCCACCGTCGCGCAGGCGGCGGATGCCGCAGTGAAGAAGTACTCGGCGAAGATCGTGCCGCTGCGGCAGACCCGCGAGGATCTCGGCTACTCGCAGGCGCAGATCGCGCGCATGGAGGAGCAGGACCGTGAGGCCGCCGAGGACGCCATGGCCCGGGTCCTCGCCGGGGACCTGGCCGCTCTGCAGGCCGGGCCGAAGCCGGGCGTGGACGACGAGGACGAGCCGCTGCCCGAGCCGGCGGACGCCGCGTGACGACAGCGCCCGAGCGCCTGTCCGCCGTTCAGCTGGCGGAGGCGTACTACGTGGCGCAGTCCCGGCTCGCGCGCCGTACGGCCGACCGCGTGCAAGACCTGTGGCGGGAGCTGGATCGCCGGGACCTGACCGGCTCCTGGGAGGCCCTGGTGGGGCCGCGGATCGTCGAGGCCGTCGCCGTCGGCCAGTTCGCGGCGGCCACCCAGGCCGACCCGTACCTGAACGCCATCGAGGCCGCCGACGGCAGCGAACCCGACGGCACGCGTCTGCGGGCGGCAGCATTCGCCGGGCACGCCTCCGACGGCCGGTCGCTTGAGTCGCTGCTGTACCTGCCGGTCATCTCCACCAAGCAGGCCATCGGCGCCGGCCTGGACGACGTCGAAGCGATGATGCGGGGCCTGAACCAGCTCCTGAAGATGGCCGCCACCCAGGTCGCCGACGCCGGCCGTACGGCGGTCGGCGCGGGCATCGCGGGACGGCGCACGATCCAGGGCTACATCCGCATCGCCGCCGCCCCGTGCTGCGCCCGCTGCGCCATCCTGTCCGGCAAGGAATTCGGGTGGAACGCGGGCTTTCAGCGGCACCCGCGGTGCGACTGCATCCACATGCCGGCCACCCTGATCGCCCGATCCAGCCTGCGGCGCGGCTTCCTGGAGCGCCGGGAGATGGCGCCCACCGTCGGCCGGGGCGGGCCGCGTGGCTTCGTCGACGCACAGACGTACTTCGGTTCGCTGTCCCGGCGCGAGCAGGACCGCATCTTCACGATCGCCGGGGCTCGCGCGATCCGGGCGGGCGCGGACATCACCTCGGTCGTGAACGCCCGCCGCGGCATGTACACGGCGTCCGCCTTCGGCCGCAGGGTCAGGGCGACCCGCGAGGGCACCACGACGAGGGGCGCGTTTTACCGCTCGGAGCGGACCCGCGCCATCAGGCGCGGGCAGGTCCCGGCCGACATCGGCCGCCAGTTCCGCCTTCGGACCCCCCGGCTCATGCCGGAGGAGATCTTCCGGCTCGCCGAGAGCCGGGACGAAGCGATCCGCATGCTGCGGCGCTTCGGCTACATCGACGGCTGAGAAGCCTCGCTCTGTCCGCGCGCGATGCGCGGCTGCTCACCGATCCCGCGACGGGAGACCCACCTGATGTATCTGCGTAACCGCTGGCTGCCCGCTGCCCGAGGCGGTGTGGACTGGTTCAGCATCACCCGCCACGACGACCCCGACCCGGCCGATCCCAAGGATCCGGCGGACCCGGCCGACCCGAAGGACCCCGAGGGCGACCCGGACCCGGCCGATCCGAAGGACCCGGATGACGGGCTCGGCGACGCCGGGAAGCGCGCGCTCCAGAAGGAGCGGGCCGAGAAGCAGGCCGCGAAGAAGGAGCTCGCCGCCGCGAAGAAGGCTGCCGCCGACGCCCAGGCGAAGGTTCAGGAGTACGAGGACCGCGACAAGTCCGAGCTGGACAAGGCGACCAGCCGGGCGGAGGCCGCGGCGAGGCGCGCGGAAGCCGCGACGGCCCGCGCCGTGCGTGCGGAGGTCAAGGCCGCAGCCGCAGAGTTCGCCGACCCCGACGATGCGGTCGCGTTCCTCGACCTGGCCGCGTACGCCGACGCCGACGGCGAGATCGACACGGCAGGCATCGCCTCCGACCTCGCTGAGCTGCTGGAACGCAAGCCGCACCTGAAGAAGCAGGCTGCCGCCGATCCGAAGGATCCGAAGCAGCCGAAGCCCGACCCCAGCCAGGGGCCGCGCAAGGACCCGCCGCCCGCCGACTGGCGCACCGCCGACCGATCCGCCGTCGACGCCGAACTGGCCAAGTACGGCGTGAAGCTGCGCCGCTGACGTGATCCGTATCCGTGCCCGGCTGACGGACGGTCGCACCTCGATCGAGGTCGACGGTCACGAAGGCCACGTCGAGGACGGGCGGGTCTGCGCAGCGGTGTCGGCCATCACACAGACCGCGCTGCTCGGCCTGGAGCAGGTCGCAGCACAACACCCGGACCTCGTGTCCGTCGAGATCACACAGGAGTAGACATGACCCTGACCGCTCGCCGGTCGTGGTTCCGGCTCGACCGGCACGACGGCCTCCGCACGCTCATCCCGTCCCCGGCGGCCGCGCGGCCGTGGTTCGACCTCGGCCGTCACGACGTCCGGTCCACCCTGCCGGCGGCGATCCGCGCGATCATGCAGGACGGGCTCCTGGACCGGATGTTCCACGAGTCCCTGCGGCCCGAGCTGCTGTTCCCGCAGATCGCCGACCCGGAGCCGTGGCAGGGCGGCCTCGGCGACCGCCGGATCATGACCCGCAACGGGCTCATGACGCCGGACCCGACCGCCATCACCGGCTCCGACGCCAGCACCGGCACCTACGACATCGAGCAGTGGGAAGTCGTGATGGACCAGTACGGCAAGGCGGTGGAGACCAACATGCTCCAGAGCCGCATGACGCTCGCGAGCAAGTTCCTCAACGACGTGTCCAGGCTCGGCATCCACGCCGGCCAGACCATCAACCGGCTGGCCCGGAACAAGCTGTACCGGGGGTACGCGGGCGGCCGTACGTACTGCCGCACGGCGGGCTCGTCGGACACGTCGATCGTGGTCGCGAGCGTCGACGGTTTCACCCACAAGATCGTCAACGGGGTCCCGACGCCGGTTTCCGGTGCGAACCCGCTGACCGTCAGCATCGAGGGCGTCGCCAACACCGTCACCGGCGTCGACACCGTCACGGGCACCCTGACCCTGGGCACCGCCCGGGCCGACGTGCTCGGTGACTCGGTCGTCTCCGCGCAGGCCCCGTACTCGGTACGCGCGGGCACGTCCAACGACAGCGCCTTCGACCTCGGCGCCGGCGACCTGATCAAGTTCTCGCACTTCCGGGCTGCGGTCGCCCGGCTGCGGCGTATGAGCGTTCCCTCGGCCGAGGGCGGCAACTACGTCGCCCACATCGACAGCGTGACCGAGTCGCAGCTGTTCGAGGACACCGAGTTCCAGAACCTCTACCAGGGGCGCGCCGACTCGGAGACCTACCGGGACCTGGCCCTCGGCGTGTTCGGCGGCATCGTGTGGGTCCGCAACGAGGAGGTGCCGTACCTCACCACCGCCTCGACCGGATACGAGGACCTCCTGACGACCGTGCACCGACCGGTCGTCGTCGGCTCGGGTGCCCTCGTGTCCGCTCCGTTCGAGGACATCGGCGGCCTGCTCCGGGAGACCGGCGTCGCGGACGTCCCCGAGATCGCCATGATCAACGTGGCGCCGGGCGTGGACGTGGCCCGTATCGTCCGCCCGCCGCAGGACCGCCTGCAGCAGATCGTCTCCACCGCCTGGTCGTGGGTCGGCGACTACGGCGTCCCGAGCGACAGCCTCGCCAACGGCGACCCGGCCCAGTTCAAGCGGGCCGTGATGCTGGAGCACTCCGCGAACTGACCGCCCGCCCCACCCGGCTGCGGCCGGGTGGGGCCCGGAGAGGAGGATCTCGTGCGCGTACGCGTCAACGAGAACATCAAGCTGTTCCAGGGTCACGTCCCCGTACGGCTCGCCGAGGGGCAGGAGGTCACCGGTGAACTCGCCGCCCTGCTGCTGAAGAGCGCCCCCGGCAAGGTGACCTGCCTGGACGCCCCCGAGGAGAGCGAGTCGGGCCAGACTCCGGGGCACCGGGAGCCGTGCGTCGACGGCGACGTGTGCGACGGCCCTCACTGCCCGCCCGAGTCCGACCCGGACGCGGACGCGACCGACCCCGGTGATCCGCCGCCGTCCGACGAGCTGGACATCACCGCGGCGGTCGGCAAGGTCCTCGACTGGGTCGGCGACGACCCCGAGCGGGCTGAGCAGGCGGCCGCCGCCGAGCAGGCCACCGACAAGCCGCGCGCCACGCTGCTGAAGCAGCTCGCCAAGCTCACCGAGAGCTGAGGGGAGGCTGCCGTGGCTCTTCCCCCGCTGGCGACGGTGGCCGACCTCGGCAGCCTGGCGGAGTCGGCGCCGGCCGCAGACGTGCAACTGGCGCTGCGGTGGGCGTCGGGCCGGGTACGCCGGTACGTCCGGCAGGACATCACGCTCGTCGAGGACGACACGATCGACCTGCCCGGCGGTGAGCGGGTGCTGACGCTGCCGCAGCGGCCCCTCGTCGTCGACGAGGAGCACCCGCTCACCGTCGTCGAACTGGCGGAGCCCGGGGGTGTCGAGGTCATCGCGGTCGAGAACCGGGACTACACCCGGCTCGGCAGTGAACTCACCCGCAGCCAGTCCTACTACGCGCTGACCCGCATCGCGGGCTGGCCCTACCAGCGTCAGCTGGGCGTGTGGGCGCCCAGGGTGCGGGTCACCTACAGCCACGGCGACGCGGAGATTCCCGACGACATCGTGGAGATCGTCGTGGACCTCGCAAAGATGAACCTGGCCAACCCGGAGAACCTCCGCAGCGTCGCGATCGACGACTACAGCCGCACGTTCGCGGCGGAGACGATCGGGGGCGCCCGGCTCACCCGGGCGCACAAGGAAGACCTGCGGCCCTACCGGCGGGCCGCGTTCTCGGTGGCCCCGTCGTGAGCGCGCTCGACGCCGCTCTCGCCGCCGGCCGCCGTGAGGCCGAGGCCCTGATGCGCGACACCGTCAGCGTCTACCGGCCGGGCCCCGACCTGTTCGACCGGGACTCAGGGCAGACGGTGCCCGGCCAGCCCGCGGTCACCTTCTACACCGGCCGGGCGCGGGTGAAGGTCGAGCAGCTCGCCGACTCCGAAGTCCAGGCTGGCGAGCAGGAGGTCACGCTCCGGCAGTACAAGGTGACGATCCCGTTCGCCACGGAGCTGCCCGAGACTGGCGAACGGCCCCGGCCGGGCGACGTCATCGACGTGACCGCATCCCCGGACCCGCGGCTGACGGGACTGCGGCTGTGGGTGTCCGGCGTGCAGTACAGCGGCACCGCCACGGCGTGGCGGATCATCGCGGAGGACAGGTCACCATGAGCATCAACGCGAACACCCGCCAACTGGACGAACTGGCGAGGGTGTTCCGCGCCAACGGCGCCCGCGCGCAGGTGCAGGCGCGGGCGGTGGTGGCGCGCGGCGCGCTGAACGTGAAGAACGCCTGGCGGGCGAACGCGACGGCGAGCTCGGGCAGGCATGCGCGCCTGTATCCGGCGTCCATCAGCTACGACATGCGGCCGCACCCGACCGGGGCATCGGCTGAGATCGGCCCGGACAAGGGCAGGCCGCAGGGTCCGCTCGGCAACCTGCTGGAGTTCGGGTCGGTCAACAACCCGCCGCACATGGACGGCGCCCGGGCGCTGGCGGCGGAGGCGGCGGCTTTCACGCTGCACGTGGCGGCGATCGGCGCCCAGATGGGGCGCGGATGAGTACCCCGCCCGCAGTCCTGCCGCACCGGGACGCGGTCAGGGCCGCGCTGGAGGCCGCACCGCTGGTGGTCGGCCTGGGCCGCGCCCCCGACCCGGTCCCGGCCGACCGCATGTACGTGGTCCTGTACTTCACGCCGGGGCAGGCGGTGTCGGAGTCACTGGCTGACGCCCGCACAGACTTCGACTGCATGTTCCAGGTGACGTGCGTGGCCCCGACCGAGGAGCGCTGCCTGTGGCTGGCCGACAAGGTCCGCCGGGCCCTGCACGCGCCGGTCGCGGTGACGGGCCGCACCACGTGGCGGCCGGAGGATCTCGGCGGCCCCCCGGTGCAGCGCGACGACGACGTCTCCCCGCCGCTGTTCTACGTCCCGATCCAGTACCACCTCAAATCCACCTCGTAGGAGGAGCCTCGTGGCCACTCTCACCACGCAAGCCATCGTCGCCGCCGGCACCGACCCGACCTACGCCGCCGCCGCGGGCGGCGGCGACAAGGTCAGGCCCGGCCCGACGACGTTCCTGCACGTCATGAACGGCGGCGGCTCGCCGATCACCGTCACGGTCGCCGCGCCCGGCAACTTCTACGCCTCGGTGGCCAACCCGGATCTGACCGTCACGGTGGACGCGTCCGGCGAGAAGATGATCCCCATCCCGGCGACTCCGTTCGCGGACAACTCCGACTCGGGTCTCGCGGCGGTCACCTACTCCGGCGTGACGTCCGTGACCGTGGCCGCTCTGTCCATCTGACCGCCGCCCCCGCACAGCCCGCCCGCCCCGCCTCGTCGGGGCTTTTTTCATGCCCCGAAGGAGGACACGTCCATGTCCGACGTGATCAACGACGGTAAGACCCGGGTCTACTGGGTCACCACGATCGCCAACATCGCTGCGCCGACGGTCGCGGAGCTGAACGCCGGTCTCAACTTCACCGAGCGGATCACCCCCGACGGCCTGAACATCCCGGCCGAGACCGCCGACGTCGACAACTCCAGCCTCGCGTCGACGTTCACCACCAACCGTGCCGGCCGCCGTAGCTTCTCCCCGGAGGTCACGTTCAAGCGGGGCGACAACCCCACCGACGACCTGCCGTGGACCACGCTTCCGTACCAGACCACCGGCTACCTCGTCGTGCGTCGCATCCTGGCCTACACCACTGCCTGGGCCGCCGCGCAGAAGTGCGAGGTCTACCCCGTCGAGTGTGGCGAGCGGAACAGCATTCCGCCGGCGCCGAACGAGGTCGCGAAGTTCACCAGCCAGATGAAGCTGCGCGCCGAGCCGAACACGGACGCGACGGTCGCCTGATGCCCGACATCAAGGACATCCTCGCGAAGGCGAAGCCGCGCGAGCACACGGTGCCGATCTGTCTCGCCGGGGATGTGGCCGCCGAGGTCGAGCGCCTGGAGGCGGAGCTGGCGGCGACCTCGTCGTGGCAGCAGCAGTCGCTCGCCGAGGCCAACCCCGGCATCGAGATCGCCGAGAAGATCAAGGACGCCCGGGAACGAATGGCGGCCGCCGAGGTCCCGTTCACGTTCCGGGCGCTCGGCGCGAAGGCGTGGAGCGATCTCGTGGCGGAGCATCCGGGCAAGACCCCGGAAGAGGCGTGGGACGACGAAACCCTCGCTCCTGCGCTGGTGGCCGCGTGCGCGATCGACCCGGTGATGACGCCCGAGGACGTCGACGCCCTGTTCGAGACGCTCAACCTGGGGCAGCGCCAGGAACTCATCAACGCCGCCTGGTCCGTGAACAGCGAGGGCACCTCCGTCCCTTTCGCGCTGCACGCCTCCGCGATCCTCGCCTCCCACACCGGCGGGAAGTAGAGACCGCCCGCGCCTGGGGCGTGCCCCGGTCGATCTTCCTCGGCCGTCCGTGGCCGCAGCCGGGGGAACCGCTGTGGACGGACGAGGACCGGGAGTGGGCGCTCGCCCTGCACCACATCGAGCAGGACGTGTGCCCGGACTGCCGCCAGCCGTGGGGTGACGCCACGGAGAAGAAGAACGAAGGGACGTGGAAAGCGCAGTTGGTGCGCTGCCACGCCTGCCACACAGCGGCCCGCACCGTGGGTCAGTTCGAATCCAGCGGCGGCGACATGCGCGGCCTCCACGTCAACCTGACCAGGGGGTGAGCCGTGGCTGTCCGCACCGTCTCCGTCATCCTCACTGCGGACATCACCGCGTTCCGGGCCCGCATGGGGGAGGCGTCGCGTACGGCCGGCCGCACCTCCCGCGACATCCGCACGCGGATGCGGGACGCCGGCCGGACCATGGTCCGGGTCGGCGAGAACCAGCGGACCGCCCTGAAGATGGTGCAGGGTGCCTCGATCGGCTTGATCGCCGCGTTCGGGTTCGCGGTCGCAGCGTCGGCACGGTTCGAGAAGGCCATGAGCAACGTCCGGGCCGTCACCCAGGCCAACGGCGCCGAGATGGTCAAACTCCGGTCGGCGGCACTGGAGATGGGCCGCACGACCGCGTTCTCTGCCGTGCAGGCGGCGGAGGCGGAGCACGAACTCGCCAAGGCCGGCGTGTCCACAGCCGACATCGCCGGGGGCGCGCTGCGCGGCGCCCTGAACCTGGCGGCGGCAGCCGAGATCAACGTCGCCGAGGGCGCGGAGATCGCCGCCAACGCGATGACCGTGTTCGGGCTGAAGGGCAAGGACGTCGGGCACGTCGCCGACGTCCTCGCGGCCGCCGCGAACAAGTCCACGACCGACGTGCACCAGATGGGCCTGTCCCTGCGGATGGCGGGCCAGGTCGCCTCCCAGACCGGGCTCAGCCTCGAAGACACCGTGGGCGCCCTGACCCTTTTCGCGGCTGAGGGCCTCAAGGGTTCCGACGCCGGCACCAGCTTCAAGGTGATGCTGCAGCGGCTCACCCCGCAGTCCAAAGAGGCGCAGGCCACGATGGACAAGCTGGGGTTCTCCGCCTACGACGCGCAGGGCAACTTCGTCGGTCTGCACGAGATGGCCGCGCGGATGAAGGAGTCGTTCGCCGGCCTGACGCCCGAGGCCCGCAACAGTGCGATGGGCATCATCTTCGGGTCGGACGCCGTCCGCGCCGCGAACATCATCTACAAGCACGGCGCGGAGGGCGTCCAGACCTACACCGACGCCGTCAATGATCAGGGCTACGCGCAGGCCGTCGCCATGACGCGCATGGACAACCTGATCGGCGACGTCAAGCTCCTGCGGGCGGCCCTTGAGTCGGCGCTCATCGAGACGGGCACGGCCGCGAACTCCTCGTTGCGGGACATGGTGCAGTGGGTCACCCGGCTCGTGAACGCCTACAGCAGCCTCCCGCCCGGCCTCCAGCAGTCCGTCGGCCTCCTGACCGGACTCGTCGGCATCCTCGGCCTGGCGGGCGCCTCGATGCTCCTGCTGCTGCCTCGCATCATGCTGGTGCGCCGCGAGTTGATCGCGCTGGGCATCACCTCGACCGTGGTCCGGGCGCAGATGATGACGCTGGGCAAGCTGGGCCTCGTCCTGGGCGCCCTCACCGCCGTCGCCTGGGGCATCGACTCCCTTGCCGACAAGATGCGCGGCGCCGGCCCGGACGCGACCAAGCTCGCCAACTCGCTGGTGGACCTGGCGCAGAAGGGCAAGAAGGGCGGTGAGCTGACCAAGGCGTTCGGCAAGGATCTGGACGGCTTCGGCGAGGCGGTCGCGCGGATCGCCCACCCCAACGTGGCCGGCCGCTTCGAGGACTTCCTGTCGACGTTCGACCCGATGGCTGACGGCAGCCCCTGGCTGGAGGACGCTCGGGAGAAGGTGGCCTCGCTCGACGAGGCCCTTGCCTCGCTCGTGGCGAGCGGCGCCACCGACGTGGCTGCCGAAGGCTTCAAGCAGATGGCGGCCGAGGCGGAGAAGCACGGCACCTCTGCTGAGAAGCTGCTGACGCTGCTGCCGAGCTACGCCAACGGTCTGGCGGGTGCAGACACACAGGCGAAAATCACCGCCGCGTCGGAAGGCGAACTCGGCGAGGCGACGGCCATGACCGCCGACGAGATGGCCGATCAGCGCACGGCGGCCGAGAAGCTGACCGAGGCGCTGAACCTCCTGAACGGCGTCGCGATCACCACGGCCGAGCAGCAGATCGCTTTCGAGCAGTCTCTCGACGACCTCGCCGCAGCGGTGAAGGAGAACGGCACAGGGCTGGACATCACCTCGGAGAAGGGGCGTGCGGTGAAGACCGCGTTCCTCGACTCGGCGAAGGCTGCACAGGAGTACGCCCAGTCGGTGGCCGACCAGAAGGGCTCGGTGGAGGCCGGGAACGCCGTCCTGGAGACCAGTATCGGCGCTCTGAAGCGGACGATGAGGCAGGCCGGGTTCACCGAAAAGCAGATCAAGGACCTGATCGGCAGGTACGCGCAGATCCCGCCGAAGACCGGCACGGAGGTCAAGGCCGAGACCGACGGCGCGATCTCTGATCTGGAGAACGTGCAGCGGAAGGTCAAGAACACCCGCGGCAAGAAGATCACCGTCGACGCCCTGACCAAGGCCGGTGAGGCCGCGCTCGAACGGCTCGGCTACAAGGTGAAGCGGACCAAGGGCAAGAAGGTCACCATCACGGTGCCCACCGGCAGCCAGCAGGCCGCCGTGTACGCCCTCGCCAGTGCGATCGCCGGACTGCGTGACAAGAGCGTCCGGATCACCACGTACTACAGCTACAAGGGCAAGAACATCGCGGGCGTGAGCGCCGGGCGCATGTCGTACGGCGGCATCGTCGGCCACGCCGCGGACGGCCTCTACATTCCCGGCTACGCCCCCCGCATCGACGATCAGCTGATCCTCGCGTCCCGGGGCGAGGGCGTCCTCGTGCCGGAGACGGTCCGCAAGGGCGGGCAGCGCACGGGACTCGGCCCGGCCGGCTTCATCGGCGCCCTCAACAACTGGGGCCGTCTCGGCACCCGGATGCCGATGTTCGCGGACGGCGGCATCGTCGGCTACGCCAACGGCGGCACCGTCAAGCGGAAGAAGACCACGCCCCAGTCCGTCATCAACGCCCGCCGTGAACTGCCCGGCGACTTCGGGGACTTCTCCCGCTCGCTGACCAAGTCGGCGTCCGAGATCAAGTCCGCGGCCAAGGCGCTCGCCACGGACCTGAAGAAGCTGGGCAAGACCGGATGGCGGCTCGCCGGACAGGTCGAACGGACCAGCCGCAAACTACAGTCCCTCGCGGACAAGCGGGACAACCTCCGCGAGAAGATCGCCGAGGGCAGGCAGTTCGCCAAGGACCAGACCTCCAGCAGCAAAGAGTTCATGGCGCTGGGCGACGGCAAGAACGCCCGCGCCCTGATCAAAGACCTGAAGGCGCGGCAGGCCGAAGCCACCGACTTCAAGAAGGACGTCGACTTCCTGCGAAAGCGCGGCCTGAACAAGGACTTGCTGCGGCAGGTCATCGAGGAGGGGCCCGGCAGCGATCTCGCCGAGCGCCTGATGACCGCCTCCGGCTCCGAGTTCAAGGAGCTCAACTCGCTGGCGAAGAAGGGTGCCGGGCTCGCCAAGAGCATCGGCCGGACCTCGGCCGACGCCCTGTACGACGCGGGCAAGAACGCCGGCAAGGGTTTCCTCCAGGGCCTGATCTCGCAGGAGAAGGCTCTGCAGAAGCAGATGGACAAGTTGGGCCAGAGCCTGGTCAAGGCCATCAAGAAGGCCCTGAAGATCAAGTCGCCGTCGGCCGTCATGCGGGACCAGGTCGGCATGCAGCTCGGCGCCGGCCTGGTGCAGGGGATGGACCGGACCCTCGTGGACGTGCAGGCGGCCGGGCACCGCATGTCTGCTGCGGCGATCAGCGCCGCCTGGGGCGGCCCCTCGCCTGGCTCGGCCGCAGCCACGGCCGGAGGCCAGTTCACGGGTCAGCTGTTCCTCGACAACGGCACCTTCCTCGGCGCCGTGAAGGGCACCGTGCAGCCGATGATCCGCGAGTCCGAGCAGCGGCAGGCGTTCCGGGCGAAGGTTGGGGGGCGCTGAGTGGCCATCTCCTTCATCGGCATCGGGGCTCTGTCCAACCACGCCGACACGATCACCCCCGCCTACCCGGCCGGGGCGACCGCCGGGCGCCTGGCCGTCCTCCAGGTCGTATCCGCGCACACCGACGAGTCCATCCCCACCACCCCTTCCGGTTGGAACCTGGCCGGCACGTTCTCCGGCGGCGGTGGCGTGTTCGGGGCGGCGGCGGGTCCGCGGCGGGTGACGTTCTTCACCCGGGTCCTGGTGGGCTCGGATGCGGCTCCGTCGACACGGATTCCGTCCGGGTCCACGGGGTCGCTGGTGTGCGGCCGGATCCTCGTGCTGGATCGCAGCGCGGGCACCGGCTGGCGGTGGGCCGTCACCTTCGGGGAGGACACCTCCTCCGGGACCGGGTTCTCGGCTGCGGCCTCCACGGCGCTGACGTGGGCGGCCGGAGATTTCGCGGTGCTCGGCTACGGCGTGAGCGTGTCCACGGCATCGGCGACAGCGGAGGCCGTGGCCGCCACCGGCATCACCTTCGGCACGGTGACCGAGCGGGCCGACGACGCTGTCACGGACGGCCATGACGCCCGGCTGATCACGGCGACCGGAGCGGTGTCGTCCGGCAGCGGCACCCAGTCGCCGACGGTCACGGCGACGCTGGCTGCCGCAGCCGTCGGCGTGGCCGGCGTCCTGCGGGTCCGGGAGGCGACCGCGGCCATCGCGGCCGTCGCACAGACCGCGTTCCCTCCTCGGAACCTGGCGTCGGTGACGGGCATGCTCGCGGAGAACATCGTCGCCGCCACCATCTACCGGGTGATCGGCGCGAGCCGGGTGGCGGTCCGGGCGGCCGAAGCGGTCGACGTCACCGGGCAGACCGCGCTGCTTCGTGTCGACGCCGAGCAGCCTTTCGGTGTGGCCGTGTCGTACATGGCCGAGCTGGAGGACGTCAACGGCAACGTGTGGACCGTGGAGTCGGTCGGCACGATCACATCGACCGTGGACGGGGACGTCATCTCCGACGCGATCCGTGGGCTCGGGGCGACCGTGGTGGTCGCTTCCTGGCCGGACAAGAAACGAGACCGCGACGCGACCCAGTTCAACGTGGGCGGCCGCATCGTCGTCGTGTCCCGGCCGCGGTCGAGTGCCTCAGCGACCGTCCTGGTGCGCACCGAAACCGAGGAGCAGGGCGACGCGCTGAACGAGGTGCTCGGCTCCGCCACCGAGGGCATCATCCTCATCCGCGCACGGACCAGCATCCCGGGCGTCGACGGGCACGTGGCCGCCCTGTCGGACACGGAGGACCGCAACTGGTACGACCCGGTGCGCCGTTGGAGCCTTGACATCGTCGAGACCGAGGCGTGGCCCACCATCCTGGAGGCCGCGGGTTTCACGCTGCAGGACGTGGCCGACAACTACACCTCCCTGGCGGACCTTGCTGCGGACAACGCCACGCTCCTCGCCCTGGCGCTGAAGGACTTCGGGGTCTGACGTGCTGGAGATGTCCGATGCCGCCCTGGCCGTTGTGCAGCGCAGCCACACCGTGGTCGTCCGCGCCGAGTCGTGGCGGGCCGGTGAACTCCTCGCGGACAGCATCCCCGTCGCGGGCGGCGGCGAGGACCGGGACACCTCCCTCGCCGTTCCGGAGCGGGTCACGCTGACCGTGCCGCGACGGGACCGCGGCGTTGAGTGGGATCCGATCAGCCCGGACCATCCGCTGGCCGCGTTCGGGCAGCAGCTGCGGATCTCCTACGGCGTCGACGTCGGCGGATCGACGGAGTGGATCGACCGCGGCTGGTTCCTCACCACCAGCGCGGAGACCGACGGCGACACCGTCAACGTGCAGGCCGAGGGCCTGCTGTCGCTGATCGACGAGGCCAAGCTCGTGGCCCCGTTCCAGCCGTCGGGCACCCTCGCGTCCACGGTGCGCTCCCTCGTCGAGCCCGCGCTCACCGTCACGTTCGACGGATCCCTGGTCGACCGGTCCGTGCCCGTGGGCATGCAGTGGGACGAGGACCGCATGGGCGCCCTCAGCGAAGTCCTCGACGCCTGGCCCGCCGTGCCCAGGGTCACCGAGGACGGCTACCTGCGCATCGAGCCCCTCGACGACACAGGCGATCCGGTCCTCTCCATCACCGACGGGGCGGGCGGCACCGTGGTGCGCTGGCAGGGCGCCTCCAGCAGGGACGGCGCGTTCACCGTGGTCGTCGCCCGCGGCGAGAACAGCGACGGCGACCAGATCCAGGGCGTGGCCTACGACCGGTCCGGCAACAGCCCCCTGCGCGCCGACGGCCCGTTCTCCCCGCTGCCGGTGCCCTACATTTTCTCGTCCCCGCTGCTCACGACCGTCTCGCAGTGCCGGACCGCCGCAGCGGCGACGCTGGCCCGCCTGCGCCGCACAGCCTCACGACGGCTGACCGTGACGATGGTGCCGCACCCCGGCCTCATCACCGGCGATGTGGTCTCGGTGACCGGCGCCGGCCTCACCAACCAGCCCTGCATGATCGAGAAGCAGATGCTGCCGTACGCGCCGGACACGATGACGCTCACGGTGAGGACGATCGATGCCTGACCTCCGCGACCTCAAGGCCTCCCTCGCCCGCAGCGGCCCGCTCATCGGCTACGCGGACTCGACCGTCACCAGCGGCGCCTGCACCGCATCCGTCGGCGGCATCCCGACCACGGTCCGCGTCGTTAGCGGCCTCGCCGTCGCCGTCGGCGACACCCTCCTCTTGCACCGCGTGGGCTCCACCTACGTGGCCGCCGCCATCCTCGCCGCCGCCCCCGCGGTGCCCCCGCCGCCGCCCCCGGCGCAGGAGAACCCGCCGGACACGGGCGACACGGCGCCGGTGCCGAAGCCGGTCACGACGACCGGCACGCTGACCTGCACGCCGGTCGCCACCGCCTCCTACCGGGACGGCAAGTGGCGCACCGACATCGGCTCCGTCAACTACGCCGATACGTTCCAGGGCCGTTACGCGGGCTCCGGCTACGGCCGCAACACCGGCGTCGCCTTCTACGGCAGTAAGCCGCGCTCGCTGTCCGGGGCCACGGTCACCAAGGCGACCATCCGGGTGAAGCGCCTGTCCGCTGGTGACTTCGCGGCCCGCACGGCCACCCTCCGGCTCGTCACCCAGGCGACCCGGCCGTCGGGCGCACCGACGCTGAACGAGACCACGTCCGGGCCGTCGTTGAAGGTCGGCTCCTCGGGGACGTTCACGATCCCGGACGCCTGGGCGCAGGCCATCGTCGACGGCACCCGCGGCGGCATCGCCATCTCCATCAGTTCCGACAACCCGTACATCCGATTCGCCGGCCGGGGCTCGTGGTCCGCGGCGTGGACTCTCACGATCTCGTGGAGGCGCAGTTCATGAGCCAGGAAACCTCCAAGGGGATCACGTACCCGGAGAGCACCGACCATGCCCGTCTGTGGGAGCACCTCCAGGCCCTGGCGGAGGACGCCGACGCGATCATCCCGGGCAGCATCGACGTGCAGACGTTCACCAGCAGCGGCACGTGGAACAAGCCTGCCGGCGCACGGTTCGTCGTCGTCGAGGTGCAAGCGGGCGGCGGCGGCTCCGGCGGCTGCCCCTCCACCACGGCCGGACAGGGTGCCGCGTCGCCGGGTGGCGCGGGCGGCGAGTACGCCCGCGGCTGGTTCGCCGCTGCCACGCTCGGCGCCACAGAGGCCGTCACGGTCGGCGCGGGCGGCACGGCCGGAGCCGCGGGAGCGAACGCCGGCGGCAACGGCGGAGCCTCCTCGTTCGGCGCACACATCACCTGCTCCGGAGGCGACGGCAGCCAGGCCGGCACCGCCTCCTCCGGAGCCAGCGCGAGCCTCGCCGGGGCCGACGGCGGGACCGGAGGCTCCGGCGGCAGCGTCAGGGTTCCCGGGGGCGACGGCGGCTGCTCGCAGACGATGTCCGGCTTCCCGGTGAAGTTCAACAACGGCGGCGGCAGCGTACTCGGGGCGATGCAGCGTTCCAGCGGCATCTCCGTCGGCCAGACCGCCGGCATCGCCGGCAACTCGTACGGAGGCGGCGCGGCTGGCGGCTCCAACGGCCCTAGCCTGTCGTCGGTTGCGGGCGCCGCAGGCGGGCCGGGCATCGTCGTCGTCACCACCCTCAAGGCGTAGCCGTGGCGGAGGAGCCGGGGCCTGACGTGCCCGGCCTGCCGTTCACCTGCGAGCGCCGCGACGGATCCACCGCCGAGCAGTGGGACGCCCCGACGCGCACCTACCGGCGATTCGAGTGCGGGGCCCTCGTCGAGGAGCGTCCCTTCACACCGGCTGAGGACGCCTGGGCACTGACCAGGACCGTCGAGGACACGCGCCGTGCGAACCGGGACCAGCTGGGCGCACGCGTCCGCACGGCCCTCGCGAACAACGCGGCCTACCTGGACAAGGTGCAGGCCGGTACAGCCACCAACGCCGACCACATCGCGCAAGTCCCGGCGCTCACACGGCAGATGCAGGGCGTGATCCGGCTCCTCGTCGGCTCCGACCTCCTTGACCAGATCGGAGGCTGACGTGACGGCAGTACGCGTCTGCTCCCTCATCACCAGCGAACCGCAGCTGATCCCTCCCGGCGGATACCACGTCGTCCGCTTCCCGTATGCAGGGGAGTCCTACGACGCCCACGACATGCATGCGGTGGAGCAGCCGGACGGCTACGTGGTCGGGAACTGGGCCACGGATGACCGCTCGGGGCTGATCTGGCCGTCCGACGAAGGCTGGGGCTCTCTCACCGCGGTGATCCAGTGGGAGGCCGGCGGCTACAGCGAGCTGCGTGACCAGTACATCCGTGACCCGCTGGGCCTGACCGACGATCCGAGGAACACGACCGGCACCGACCATCGGGTCCCGAGTCCCGGCATGCAGTGCTGGACCAAACACCACGAGTGCTTCGTGAACCTCGGGATGCCGCTCGCGTTGCGCGTCAGCCACAACGACACCGCGCCCCGCCGGCTCCTCCTCGCCCAGTTCAAGCTCGCCATCCACACCTGACGGAGGTACCTATGCCCGCGCCCACCATCTGCCGGATGGTCATCTACCGGCTGACCGACCACGACGCCCGGCACATCACCCAGCAGCGCGCCCACCACGAGCGGCGTGGCAACTTCGTGCGCGAGGGCGACCAGTACCCGGCGATCGTGGTGCGTGTCTTCGAGGGCAGCACCAACGGCACCTGCAACCTGAAGGTGCTCCTGGACGGCGAGGACGTCCACTGGGCCACATCAGCCCGCGAGGGCGACGAGCCTGGCACCTGGGCCTGGCCGGGGCGTGTGTGATGGCGCCCCCCATGCTTCCCGCCCAGTTCGCGGCGGTGCTGCGCGCTGAGGGGCTGACCGTCGTTGAGGTCGGCGACTGGGAGCACCACAACCGCAACCACATCGGCCTGTGGGGGCCCGTCCACGGCGTGATGATCCACCACACCGTCACCTCCGGCAGCGAGCGCACCGTACGCATCTGCCGGAACGGTTACGTCGGGCTGCCCGGCCCGCTGTGCCACGGCGTCATCACCAAGGACGGCCGCGTCCACCTCGTCGGCTACGGCCGCGCCAACCACGCCGGCCTCGGCGACGACGACGTCCTCCAGGCGGTCATCGACGAGAAGGCCCTCCCGCCGGACAACGAGTCGAACACCGACGGCAACCGCCACTTCTACGGCTTCGAGTGCGAGAACCGGGGCGACGGCGAAGATCCCTGGCCCGAGGTTCAACTCGACGCCATCGAACGGGTCTCCGCCGCGATCTGCCGCCACCACGGCTGGAACGAGCGCTCCGTCATCGGCCACCTGGAGTGGCAGCCCGGGAAGGTCGACCCGCTCGGCTTCACCATGGCGTCGATGCGGGCCCGGGTCCACGACCGGCTCGCCCCGGCGGTCACCTACACCGTGCGCACCGGCGACACCCTCTGGTCGATCGCCGCGAGCAGGCTGGGCGACGGCGCCCGGTGGCGCGAGATCGCCCAGCTCAACGCCCTCAAGGACGCCGACGCGATCACGCCCGGTCAGACCCTGAAGCTCCCCAGGAAGTGAGGTAGGTCCATGCGGATCTCGGAGTTCGCCAAGGCCGTCGTCGCCGCGCTCGCGGCGGGAGCTGCCGCCGCAGGCACGGCCGTGCAGGACGGCGTGGTCACGAGCGGCGAGGGCATCGGTGTGGTGCTCGCTGTGCTGGGCGCGCTCGGCATCACCTACTGGGTGCCGAACCGGGAGCCCAAGGACCCGTCGTGACGGCGGTTCCCGACCCGACGACCAACGTCGCGGTCGAGCTGGCCCAGCTGCGAGGGGAGATCAATACGGGCCTGGAGTCCATCAAGGGAACCCTGGGCATCCTCGTCGAGCGCACGACACGCACGGACGCTGACGTCCGGCAGCTGCGTGCCGACATGGAGGCCGAACTGCAGAAGATCCGCGACGAGGAGTTCAAGCCTCTGCGGACCAAGGTCGATGCGCTGGAGGACCGCCGGTTCCCGCTCCCCGTCGTCGGCGCGCTCACCGGCGTCGGTGCTCTGCTCGCCGCCGTGATCGGCCTGCTCCTCACGCGCTGACGCTCGCGCCCCGTCGTCTGCCCTTCCGGGCTGGCGGCGGGGCGCTTCGGCGTTTCACTCGGACGGCGGTTTGCCCAGAGTGCCGGGAACGGCAGAGTGGCGGCTGACTGCTGCTGGTTGTGGGCCGAGCATGGATCAAGCTCTACGGGAGTATCCATGCCTGTCGAACAGGTCTGCCAGTACGTCACCCTGCTGCTTCTGCTCCTCGACCTCGTGCGCCGATGGCGCCGTGGAGGCGGAGACGATGAGTAGCAGCCGGGGCAGAACATTTCCCACCGCCGACGTATTGCGCGTTCCGGCCATGGTGGCGCATTGTGGTCGCCTCGTCACCTCACCGGCGCTCCTGGAGGGGTCCGGCTCCTCCCGGGGGTGACGAGGCTCTGTACTCGGTGCTCTGGCTGCGCCCCCCGTCGCGGCCGGGGCGCCGTGCTGTACTCGTGGCTGTGGCCCGCTCCAGTTCGGTTGGAGCGGGCCACAGTCGTACATGTCGGGTCAGGCGTGGAGCGATCCGGTGCGCACGCCGGTGACGAAGGAGCCGAAGACCGCGCCGGGCAGGACCAGGGCGGGGCCGTCGGGGTTCTTCGAGTCGCGCACGGCGACCGCGTCTTCGAGGCCAGCGACCTCGACGCAGTTGTTGCCGCCGTTGCTGTAGGAGGACTTGACCCAGGTGACGTCGAGGTCGGAGGCAGCAAGGGTGCGGATGTCAGTCATGGGTGATCTCTCGTGAGAGCGTGGACAGAAACTTCGGGGTGTCCTCGGCGGGCAGGGCCGACCGGGAGAGGGCTTCCATCTGGCGCCGGAACTGGCTGACCTCGCGCGGCTTGTCCGTCACGGCTGCTCCGAAGCCGGCGGTGTCCACCTGAACGGTGGCGGGCATCGCGTCGCCAAGGTCCATGATCGCGAAGTCGTGGGCGCCGAGGTAGCCGCGGACCGTCTGCGGAAGGATCTGGATGGTGATGTGGTCGAGGGCTGCGAGTGCGGTGATCTCGCTGTACTGCTCGCGCATGACGTTCTCGTCGCCGACGATGTAGCGCAGCGCGGGCTCGTAGAGGATCACCCACAGCCGCAGTGGGTTGTGGTCCCGGAGCAGGGCCTCCTTCCTCCTCATCCGGATCGTGACGTTGTGCTCCAGGAACTCGGACGTGATCTCGGTGATCGGCCGTACGTTCTCGTGGATCGATCGCGCGTACGCCTCGGTCTGGAGCAGCCCGTACACGAGGTTCGGGTGGTAGGCGCGGATCTCCTCGGCGGCCGCCTCGATGCCGAGGAACTTGGGCATGCCGGAGGAGAGGTTGCCGGTGTGGTTCGTCCACCACTCCTGGCTTGATGCTTCACGCTGAATGGCGAGCAGCTCTTCGACCCGGTCGTCGTCGGTGACCCGGTAGACAGCGAGGAGCTTCTTCAGCTGCTCGGCCCTGCGGAAGCTCTGCAGGCCGGTCTCGACCCGCTGGAGCTGGGTGTCGCTGATCCGGAGCCTGGTGGCCGCGTCCACGATGGTGAGCCCGGCCTCTTTGCGTAGCTGGCGCAGCTGGTGGCCGAGTTCGATTCGTCGCGCCGTGGGTCGGTGGGGTGCCGCCATGTGCCTGCCTCTCCGGCTCAAGTGCCCGGACTACTCGCTGACGTGCGCAGCATGACACCCCAACTGCCTGCCTCACCAGCCCATTTGCGCGTTTCGGCATATGCCAATTTTCCTGCAGATGGGTATTCACCCGGAGATTCGCTTGCGCACCTGCACGGTGGGGCGCCACGGTGTTAGTGGAAGCCCTGTGGTGCCCACACTGCGAGGGGCTGCGCTCACCCGCCGGGAGGGGTAGTGGATGCAGAGCGGGGACTTACTCCGAGCCGCCACCTTCTCCGGGCCTCGGCGCCTCGACAGCGAAGGACCCGCGCCCGGGAACGGTGTAGACGACGCCCTCTTCAGCGAGAGCCGCGATCGACCGTCGCACCGTGCTGCGGGCGAGACCGTACTCCTGTACGAGCCGGGCCTCGCTGGCGATCGCGCGACCCGGTGGCCAGTCGCCTCTGGTGATGCGCGCTTTCAGGATCTCGGCCAGCTGCCTGTAGGGCGTGACCGGACCGTCGTGGACGATCTTGTCGTTGGGTCCGAACGTCATGGCCGCGGAACCTATCCAGGCACGATCGTGCGTCGTCGTTGAGATCCGCACAAACACGTATCGATGCGTATCGGTACGCGTCGATGCGTATCGAATGTTCGAACATGCCAAACCCCGGCGAGGTGGTGGCCTCCCGGGGCGCGGCCGACTTTGAAGGAGTCGACAGTGAACCTTGTACCACGATTGCTCGAACACGGAAGAGCGCTGCTGGCGGGAGGCACCCGATCCAGCCGCCGCACGCCGAGTGCGAGCCCCGCGCTCGGCCCGCGCCCCGGCCGCCGGCACAGGCCGTGCGGCGTCCTGGAAGCCGCCCTCGTCGGGGCGCGCCGTCGCCGCGCCCCGCACCTGTGGCCGGCCCCCGCCCGCCCGGCCGTCGAGGACGATGCGCTGACGCGCGACCTGGTCCGGGCCTACGTGCTGCCGGAGGACGAGGCCACACGCCGCCTCGCTTCCTCCACCAGGAGGTCGCGGTGACGATGACCGTCAGCAAGCCGGCCATCGGTGCCATCGTCGCGGACACCAGGCTCACCAGGATCGGGCGGGTCATGGGGCACGAGGGCCCGTACGTGCAGCTGCGCCCGATCAGCGGCGGCCGGGAGTGGGACGCCCTGCCGGAGGACACCCGCCCCGCCACGCTGCAGGAAGCCTTGAGCGCGGGCGTGGCTGCGGCCAACGCCCGGTCGCGAGGTGAGCTGCCATGACCCGCATCGTGTCGGAGGTCGAGGCGGATGCCCTGCCGATCGATCTGTGGACCATGCGCGAGGCGGCCGCCAGGCCGCTCGCCGGCGAGCCGATGTCGGGCGAGGACCTGGACAGGCTGAGGAACCAGCTGCGCGGGCATCTCCACGTCCTCGCGCCGGCCGTCGAGGCAGCGGCCGCCCGGCTCCCCGTCGGCTCCGAGGCCCGCAGACGTGCCCGCGCATGCTCCACGGTCGCCCATCAGGCGCTCTGCCTGGGGTCCGGGGACACGCGCCTCGTCCGGGTCTCGGTTGTGGGGAAGCTGGCTCACTCGGTGCGGAACCTGGCCCGCCACTGGGAGAGCCTGGGCGGCGCCAGCGCGAGCACCGCACCGGATCTGGGAAGGGTGGGCGGGCTGTGATCCGGTTCGTCGCTGTCGCCCTGTACGTGGCCGTCGTGTTCGCCCTCGTCCTCGCCGTGGTGCTGGCGCGGACCCCGTCCTGACGCACCCCCACAGCGACCGCAGGGTCAGGGTCGCACCCCATGACGCCCCTCCTGCCGGTGTCCCGCAAGACACCGGCAGGAGGCGGCAGCCCGCCCCGGCAGCGTCCCGCAAGACGCTGGCGGGGCGGGTGGGCTTCTCGCCCCTCTGAGCGCCCGCCCCATCGGTGTCCCGCAAGACACCGGCGGGGCGGGCTTCGTCATTCCCGAGCCCTGCCCCAACGTGTTAATAGACCAAGGCCGAACCACGGGTCGGCCTACCAGGATCCGGGGCTGATACGTGCCATGGCTCCACGGCTGGCCCTCATCTCGGTGGGCGCGGACAACCCGTACGGCCACCCGGCACCCGGTACGGTCGCCGCGCTGCGGGCCGGGGGTGCCACGGTGCTGCGGACGGACGAGGACGGCGCGATCGCTGTCGCGGGTACGGCGAAGGAGCTGCTCGTGGCGAGAGACTGACGTCATGGACACCGCAGAGCTGGACGCCTACCTTCGCCGCCTCGGAGCCGAGCAGCCGGCCCGGCCCACGGTCGACGCGCTGCGTGAACTGCAGCTGCGCCATCTGCGGGCGGTGCCGTTCGAGAACCTGTCGATCCACCTGGGCGAGGAGATCGTCCTGGAGGAGAAACACCTGCTGGAAAAGATCGTGGGGTACCGCAGGGGCGGCTTCTGCTTCGAACTCAACGGACTGTTCGGGGCGTTGCTCACGGCACTCGGGTTCGACGTGACACTGCTCGCGGCACGGGTGTACGGCGAGCAGGGGCGGCTCGGTATCCCGTATGACCATCTGGCGCTGCGCGTGCGGACGGTGGACGGGGGCGACCGGCTGGTCGACGTCGGGTTCGGGGCGAACAGCCACCGCCCGCTGGAGTTCGGGAATCGGGAGGAGCAGCAGGATCCCGGGGGCACGTTCCGGGTGGCCGAGGCGGACCGGGAGGGCGGAGGGCGTGAGTTCGGGGACCTGGATGTGTTCCGGGACGGCAAGCCGCAGTACCGGCTGGAGGTGAGGCCGCGTGTGCTCGGGGACTTCGTGGCCGGTGCCTGGTGGCACAGCACGTCACCGGCGTCCCATTTCACCCGGTCCCTGGTCTGCTCCCGCGTCGCCGAGGACGGCGGCCGCCTCACCCTCAGCGGCCGCACCCTCACGGTCACCTCGGCGAAGGGCGACCGCGAGGTGACCGAGCCGGCGACGGACGCGGAGGTGCTGGCGGTGTACCGGGACAGGTTCGGGATCGAGTTGGGGCGGGTTCCGGAGGTGGGGGCGGTTGAATGACGTGGTGAGCGACTACTGGACACCCGCGCATCAAGCGGTCGAGCAGGAGGATGCTGAAGCCCTGGCCCGGTTGCTGGCCGCTGGTTCCGATCCCGACGAGGTCTTCAGCGACATGACGCTGCTGACGCATGCGATCGACGTCGAGGGTGATGGCTCCCTGCAGAGCGGGCAGCCGTTGACGGTGCACACCACGGCCGTGTTGCTGGCCTTCGGGGCTGATCCGGAGCTCGCAGACCCGGCCGGCCGCACACCCATGGACATGGCCGATCGCTACGGCCACGGCCTGGCCGTGAAACTGCTGCAGGCCCACATCGGCAGACGAGCCGCCGATAGATGAGGGTGCGGGCGATGCTCGTGAAGGCGAGGAAGTGCTCGGCTTTGCGTGGAGGGGAGGGTCCCCGGAGGAGCAGGGAACAGGGCGGCGGAGAATAGGGGCCGTGAGTGATGTGAGACATGTGCTGGTGCTGCCTGATCGTGATGCGGCCGAGGAGGCGGCGGAGGCGCTCGGGGCGAGGTTCGGGCTGGACGAGGAGCCGCAGTTGGTGCGGGACGCGCTGGCGGGGGAGGACGACGCCGAGGACGCGCAGTGGCTGTTGGTGCTGCGGGACGAGCGGGGGCGGCTCGATCCGGTGGCGTTGGACGAGTTCGCGGGGGAGTGGGAGGGGTGGCGGGAGGAGCCGTAGTGCTCCGCCGGGGGTGCTCGCGGGCTTCCCCGCGCCCCTGAGGGAGCGGACCGTACGCCGGTCGGGTTGTCAGTGGGGCGTGGGATGCTGTCCGGGATGGCCAAGAAGACTGCGCAAGACGATCCTCTCGCCCCCGTGACGCTTGCCGTGGGGCAGGAGGAGCTGCTGCTCGACCGTGCCGTGCAGGTGGTGGTGGCCGCCGCGCGGGCCTCCGACGCGGACACGGACGTACGGGATCTGTCCTCGGACCAGTTGCAGCCCGGCACGCTCGCCGAGCTGACGAGTCCGTCGCTCTTCGCGGAGCGGAAGGTCGTGGTCGTGCGGAATGCGCAGGATCTGTCGGCCGACACCGTCAAGGACGTGAAGGCGTATCTCGGGGCCCCTGCCGAGGAGATCACCCTGGTGCTGTTGCACGCGGGCGGGGCCAAGGGGAAGGCGCTGCTGGACGCCGCGCGCAAGGCGGGGGCGCGGGAGGTGGCGTGCCCCAAGATGACGAAGCCGGGGGATCGGCTGGCGTTCGTGCGGGGGGAGTTCCGGATGCTCGGCCGGTCGGCGACGCCCGAGGCGTGCCAGGCGCTGGTCGACGCGATCGGGAGTGATCTGCGGGAGCTGGCGGCCGCGGCGTCGCAGCTGGTCGCGGATGTCGAGGGCACGATCGACGAGGCCGTGGTCGGGCGGTACTACAGGGGGCGGGCCGAGGCGTCGAGCTTCGAGGTGGCCGACCGGGCCGTGGAGGGGCGGGCGGCGGAGGCGCTGGAGGCGCTGCGGTGGTCGTTGGCGACCGGGGTGGCGCCGGTGCTGATCACCAGCGCGCTGGCCCAGGGCGTGCGGGCGATCGGGAAGCTGTCGTCGGCGCGGGGTGGGCGGCCGGGGGATCTCGCGCGGGAGTTGGGGATGCCGCCGTGGAAGATCGATCGGGTGCGGCAGCAGATGCGGGGGTGGACGCCGGACGGGGTGGCTGTGGCGTTGCGGGCCGTGGCCGAGGCGGATGCGGGGGTCAAGGGGGGCGGGGATGATCCGGAGTACGCGTTGGAGAAGGCGGTCGTGGTGATCGCGCGGGCGGCTCGGTCTCGTCGGGGCTGATTTCCTCGCCCCGCCGCCCGCCGCCCGCCGCCCGCCGCCCGCCGCCCGCCGCCCGCCGCCCGCCGCCTGCCGCCCGCCCCACGGAAGCCTTGCCGCACCCTGCGGTGAGCCCGCCCCGCCCCGGGGAAGCCTTGCGTCGCGCGCTGTGGTGAGCCCGCTGTGCCCCCTGCGCTCGCGCTCGCGAGTCCCCGCATCCCCGCATCCCCTCTCCACCGGCCGCCCCCACAGGCATGCCGAAGGCCCCGCCCTCGTCCCTGGGGAAGGGACGGAGACGGGGCCTTCGGTCAATGCGTGTGGACCTGTACCCGCGTGGCGAACGCAGGCCGCGTACGGGTCCGGGGTGCCGGGTGGGAGCGGATGAGAGAGGGCCCGTTCTGGGTCCAGCCGGCGGTCAGATCAAAGGAGAAGCTCAGCCCTGGAGGGAAGCGACCTTGGAAGCAAGCGCCGACTTCTTGTTGGCGGCCTGGTTCTTGTGGATGACGCCCTTCGAGACGGCCTTGTCGAGCTGACGCGCGGCAGCGCGCTGGTACTCGGTGGCCTTCACGGTGTCACCCGCGGCAGCGGCCTCACGGGCCTTGCGGATCGCGGTCTTGAGCGACGACTTGACGGCCTTGTTGCGAAGGCGCGCCTTCTCGTTGGTCTTGTTCCGCTTGATCTGGGACTTGATGTTCGCCACGAATGAGCCTTTTCAGCTACAGGTGTACGAGACCATGGGGGTCGTGCAGGACACGCCGCGCACGCCTCGGACACCGTTTGATTTTCTTGGGATGTGCCTCCTGCTGAGAGGGCATGAGACACAGCCGCCCACGCTACCAGCAGCCCATGGGTCGGCCCAAACCGGTCGCAGTTCTCCGCCCGTGGGACCATGGTGCCTACGTACCAGACCCGCCAGATCCGACCCGAGACCGCAGACGGCTGCGGACACCTCAAGAATCAGGACCCTGCGTGCCCGCGATCCCTAGCCATGTGCCCGAGCCGAGCCGTACCGACCCGGCTCTGATCCGCAACTTCTGCATCATCGCGCACATCGACCACGGCAAGTCCACGCTCGCCGACCGGATGCTCCAGCTGACCGGAGTGGTTGATCAGCGGCAGATGCGTGCTCAGTACCTCGACCGCATGGACATCGAGCGCGAGCGTGGCATCACGATCAAGTCCCAGGCGGTCCGACTGCCCTGGGCCCCGACCGAGGAACCGGGCAGGACCCACATCCTCAACATGATCGACACCCCCGGGCACGTCGACTTCACGTACGAGGTGTCGCGGTCGCTGGCGGCCTGTGAGGGGACGGTGCTCCTCGTCGACGCGGCCCAGGGCATCGAGGCCCAGACCCTCGCCAACCTCTACCTGGCGATGGAGAACGACCTCAAGATCATCCCCGTACTGAACAAGATCGACCTGCCGGCCGCGCAGCCGGAGAAGTTCAGCGAGGAGCTCGCCAACCTCATCGGCTGCGACCCGGAGGACGTGCTCAAGGTCTCCGCGAAGACGGGTCTGGGTGTCGAGGCGCTGCTGGACCGGGTCGTCGCGGACGTTCCCGCCCCGGTCGGTGTCCAGGACGCGCCCGCGCGCGCGATGATCTTCGACTCGGTGTACGACTCCTACCGGGGTGTCGTGACGTACGTGCGTGTCATCGACGGACAGCTCAACAAGCGTGAGCGGATCCGCATGATGTCCACCGGCGCCACCCACGAGCTGCTGGAGATCGGTGTCTCGGCCCCCGAGATGAAGGCTGCCGACGGCCTCGGCGTCGGTGAGGTCGGCTATCTGATCACCGGTGTGAAGGACGTCCGCCAGTCCAAGGTCGGTGACACCATCACCACCCTGCACAAGGGCGCCACCGAGGCGCTCGGCGGTTACAAGGACCCGAAGCCGATGGTCTTCTCGGGTCTGTATCCGCTGGACGGCTCCGACTACCCGGAGCTGCGCGACGCCCTCGACAAGCTGCAGCTCAACGACGCCGCGCTGGTGTACGAGCCGGAGACCTCCGCGGCGCTCGGTTTCGGTTTCCGTGTCGGTTTCCTGGGGCTGCTGCACCTCGACGTGATCCGTGAGCGGCTGGAGCGCGAGTTCGGGCTCGACCTCATCGCGACCGCGCCGAACGTGGTCTACCGCGTCGTCATGGAGGACGGCGCGGAGCACACGGTCACCAACCCGAGCGAGTTCCCCGAGGGGAAGATCGACGCCGTGTACGAGCCCGTCGTACGCGCCACGATCCTCGCGCCCTCGGAGTTCATCGGGTCGATCATGGAGCTGTGCCAGACGCGGCGCGGCACCCTGCTCGGCATGGACTACCTCTCCGAGGACCGCGTCGAGATCCGCTACACCCTCCCGCTCGCGGAGATCGTCTTCGACTTCTTCGACCAGCTGAAGTCGAAGACGCGCGGTTACGCCTCCCTGGACTACGAGCCCACCGGCGAGCAGAGCTCCAGCCTGGTGAAGGTCGACATCCTGCTGCACGGCGACAAGGTGGACGCCTTCTCGGCCGTCACCCACAAGGACGCCGCGTACGCCTACGGGGTGCGGCTCGTCGCCAAGCTGCGCGAGCTGATCCCGCGGCAGGCGTTCGAGGTGCCCATCCAGGCCGCGATCGGGTCGCGGGTCATCGCCCGCGAGACCATCCGCGCCATCCGCAAGGACGTCCTCGCCAAGTGCTACGGCGGTGACATCTCCCGGAAGCGGAAGCTGCTGGAGAAGCAGAAGGAGGGCAAGAAGCGGATGAAGATGGTGGGCTCCGTGGAGGTTCCGCAGGAGGCGTTCATCGCCGTTCTGTCGAGTGACGACAACGCCGGCGGCGGCAAGGGCAAGAAGTAGCCACCGCACGGTGTCGGCGGCGGGCCGCGGGGCGGCCGCCGTTACCCCCGGAAACTCGGGCATGATGCGGGCCCGTCGCGTTTCGGCGCGACGGGCCCGCAGGTCGTCCGGGAGATGCCGGTGCGTGTTCGTAGGGTCGTTCCCGGTGGAAAGTGACCGCCCGCCGCCCCTTACGAACCGGCCAGTCGCGCTCTACCCTGATCACCACTCGATGGTTACTCGCGAGTTAAACAACAGCCGCTTTGAGCCAGCCGCGCAGTCCTGAGCACACAGTCCATGAGCCAGCCGCGCTGTCGCGTGCCCCGGAGGATGTCGTGAGCGACACACAGACCCTGATCGAGAACCGCCCGCCGTCCATGGCGGCCCTCTTCCTGGAGCGCGTGGCGGCCACACCGGACGCCGAGGCCTTCCGGTATCCCGTGCCGCCGGCCTCCGGCGAGGGTCCCTCGGACTGGAAGTCGCTGAACTGGACCCAGGCGGCCGAACGGGTCCACGCCATCGCGGCCGGACTCGTCGAGCTGGGCGTCCAGCCGGAGCAGCGGATCGCCCTGTCCTCGGCCACCAGGATCGAGTGGATCCTGTGCGACCTCGGCATCATGTGCGCGGGCGCGGCCAACACCACGGTCTACCCGCAGACGAACGCCGAGGAATCGGCGTACATCCTGTCCGACTCCGGCAGCCGGGTCCTCATCGCCGAGAACGCCGCGCAGCTCGCCAAGGCCCGGGAGAAGAAGGCCGAGCTGCCCGAGCTGACCCATGTCGTCGTCATCGACCCCGAGGGCGCGGACCTCTCCGAGGACTGGGTGCTCTCCCTCGCCGACCTGGAGAAGCGCGGCACCGCCCACCTGGAGAAGAACCCCGACCTGATCAAGGACAAGGTCGGTGCGATCACCAAGGACCAGCTCGCCACCCTCATCTACACCTCGGGCACCACGGGCCGTCCCAAGGGCGTGCGTCTGCCGCACGACAACTGGGCGTACATGGCGAAGGCGATCGGCGCGACCGGGCTGCTGGAGCCGGCGGACGTGCAGTACCTGTGGCTGCCGCTCGCGCACGTGATGGGCAAGGTGCTCCTCGCCGGGCACATCGAGGTCGGGCACATCACGGCCGTCGACGGCCGGGTCGACAAGATCATCGAGAATCTGCCGGTCGTGCAGCCGACGTACATGGCCGCCGTGCCGCGCATCTTCGAGAAGGTCTACAACGGTGTCGTCGGCAAGGCGCGCGCGGGCGGCCCGGCCAAGTACAAGATCTTCCAGTGGGCGGCCGAGGTCGCCCGCGAGTACGCCAAGGTCAGCCAGGACAACTTCCGGCGCACCGGCACCGCGTCCGTCCCGTTCGGGCTGGAGGCCAAGCACAAGGTCGCCGACGCGCTGGTCTACAAGAAGCTGCGTGAGGCGTTCGGCGGGCGGCTGCGGGCCTGTGTCTCCGGTTCGGTGGCGCTGGCGCCCGAGATCGGCTTCTTCTTCGCCGGCGCGGGCATCCCGATCCTGGAGGGCTACGGCCTGACCGAGTCCTCCGCCGCGTCGTTCCTCAACCCGGGCGAGGCCTTCCGTACGGGCACGGTGGGCAAGCCGCTGCCCGGCACGGAGGTGCGCATCGCGGACGACGGCGAGATCCTGCTGCGCGGCCCCGGCATCATGGAGGGCTACCACGGGCTGCCGGAGCAGACCACGGAGGTCCTGGAGGCCGACGGATGGTTCCACACCGGTGACATCGGGGAGCTGTCGCCCGACGGGTACCTGCGGATCACCGACCGGAAGAAGGACCTGTTCAAGACGTCCGGCGGCAAGTACATCGCGCCGACCGAGATCGAGGGGCAGTTCAAGGCGCTGTGCCCGTTCACGTCCAACGTGATGGTGATCGGCGCCGACCGTAACTTCTGCACCGCGCTCATCGCCCTCGACGAGCTGGCCATCCAGGCGTGGGCCGCGGAGAACGGGCTGGCGGGGAAGTCCTACGAGGAGGTCATCTCGGCACCGGTGACGGTGGAGATGATCGAGGGGCATGTCACGCAGCTGAACCAGGGGCTGCAGCGGTGGCAGACGATCAAGAAGTTCCGGTTGCTGCCGCGGGATCTCGACGTCGAGCACGGTGAGCTGACGCCGAGCCTGAAGCTGAAGCGGCCGGTGGTGGAGAAGGAGTACACGCACCTCATCGAGGAGATGTACGCCGGGTCGCGTGAGGCGTAGCACGGTGTGAAGGGGGCGGGGCCGCGTACGGACGCGGCCCCGCCCCCTTCGGTTTCAGTCGCCGCGTTCCCTCGTCACCAGGGCGCGGAGGTCCCGCAGCTGGACGAGGACCTCCGGCAGGTCCGGGGCCGGCTGGGTCAGCTGTTTCTCCAGGGCCGCCAGCCGGGCGTCGACCTGGTCCGCGTGCTCCCGCCGGCTCGTCAGCAGGGTCTCCAGCCGGCGGGTCGTGCGGTGCAGTTCCAGGAAGACGCTCACCTTCGCTCGTAACACCCAGGGGTCGAAGGGCTTGGTGACGTAGTCCGCAGCCCCCGTGGCGTAGCCGCGGAAGGCGTAGCCGGCGTCGGCGTCCGTACCGGTGAGGAAGATGATCGGGACGTCCTTGGTCTGGTCGAGGCGTTTGATGTGGGCGGCGGTCTCGAAGCCGTCCATGCCCGGCATCCGGACGTCGAGGAGGACGACGGCGAAGCGCTGCCGCAGGAGGGCCTTCATGGCCTCCTCACCGGAGCGGGCACGTATCAGCGGCTCGTCGAGGGATGCCAGGACGGCCTCCAGAGCGACCAGGTTGTCCTCCATGTCGTCGACGAGGAGTATGCCCGCGCGTCCGTCGGTCCGGTCCCGAGTGGTCATGGTGAGGGTGCCTCGCCGTCGTCGGTGCGCGGCCCGGGTACCGGGTCCGCCGGGTCGCGGGTGCCCTCCGGGTCCAGGACCGCGCAGACGACCGTGAGCAGCTGGTCGACGTCCACGGGCTTGGGGACGTAGTCGTTGGCGCCGCGGGCGATGGACTTGTCGCGGTCGCCGGGCATGGCCTTGGCGGTGAGGGCGACGATGGGCAGGCCCGCCCAGCGGGGGGTGCGGCGGATGGCGGAGATCGTCTCGTAGCCGTCCATCTCCGGCATCATGATGTCCATCAGGACGAGTTCGACGTCCGGGTTGCGCTCCAGGGTCTCGATGCCCTCGCGGCCGTTCTCCGCGTACAGGACGGGCATGCCGACGCGGCCCAGGACGTGGGTGAGCGCGAAGACGTTGCGGATGTCGTCGTCGACGATCAGCACCCGGCGGCCGGGCAGCACCTGGCCGGCGCGGCCCGCCCTCCACGCCTCCAGTTTGGTGGGGGCCGGCCAGGTGTCGTCGTCGTACCCGTCGTCGTGTACGTCGTCGTGTGCGCCGCCGTCGTGCGCGGCCGGGTACGGCTCGGTGGTCAGCTGCTCCGGTACGAGGCTGCCGGGATCCTCGGCGGCGGGGCCCGTCACCCCGTGGCCGGGGCTGAGGACGGGGACGTACAGGGTGAAGGTGGAGCCCTTGCCGGGGACGCTCTCGGCGATGATGCGGCCGCCCAGCAGGCCGGCGATCTCACGGCTGATGGACAGGCCGAGGCCGGTGCCGCCGTACTTGCGGTTGGTGGTGCCGTCGGCCTGCTGGAACGCCTCGAAGATCACCGGGAGTTTCTCGGCCGCGATCCCGATCCCGGTGTCGGAGACCGCGAAGGCGATGACCTCGTCGTGGTGCTCGCGGGTGAAGCGGTGGTCGGGGTCCTTGACGCGGTTGACGGCCAGTTCGACCCGGCCGGACGCGGTGAACTTGATGGCGTTGGAGAGCAGGTTGCGCAGGATCTGCTGGAGGCGCTGCTCGTCCGAGTACATCTCGCGCGGCACGTTCTCGCCGACCGCGACCTCGAAGGCCAGGCCCCGGTCGAGGGTGAGCGGGCGGAACGTGGCGTGGACGTAGTCCAGGAGCTTGATGAGCGGCAGACGCTTGGGGCGTACGTCCATCCGGCCCGCCTCGATCTTCGAGAGGTCGAGGATGTCGTTGATCAGCTGCAGCAGGTCCGAGCCCGAGCGGTGGATCGTCGTCGCGAACTGCACCTCCTGGTCGGTGAGATGGCCGTCCGGGTTGTCGGAGAGCAGCCGGGCCAGGATCAGCAGCGAGTTCAGCGGCGTGCGCAGCTCGTGGGACATGTTCGCCAAGAACTCCGACTTGTACTGGGAGGAGGTGGCCAACAGGGCTGCCTTCTCCTCCAGTTCGGCGTTGGAGCGCCGCAGTTCCGCCTGCTGTGCCTGGAGTTCGTCCGAGCGTTCCTGGAGCTGCATGGCCAGGCGCTGGGACTCGCCGAGAAGGGACTCGGTGCGGGAGTTGGCGATGATGGTGTTGATGGCGACGCCGATGGTGTTCACGAACTGGTCGAAGAACGCCAGGTGGACGTCGGAGAAGCGGGAGAAGGACGCCAGTTCGATCACGCCGAGGAGCTTGTCCTCGAAGAGGATCGGGATGATCACGACGCTGGACGGGGACGCCTCCCCGAGACCGCTGTTGATCTTGATGTAGCCCGGTGGGGCCTCCTCCACCAGGATCCGCTTCTTCTCGCGGGCGGCCTGCGCGACCAGGCCGTGCACGGGAAGGCCGCCGGTCTCGACGGTCGCGCCCTGGGCCGCGCCGTAGCCCGCGATGAACGCGAGGCCCTTGGTGGGCGCCACCGGGAGCGGGGCCGCGCCGTCCTCGTCGGGGTCGGCCAGGTAGAAGGCGCCGTACTGGGCGTTCACCAGCGGGGTCAGCTCGCGCAGGATCAGGTCGGCGACCTCCATCAGGTCGCGGTGGCCCTGCATCAGCGCGGCGAGGCGGGCGAGGTTGGACTCCAGCCAGTCCTTCGCGCGGGTGGTCTCCCGGAGGTTGGCCACCATCAGGTTGATGTTGTCCTTCAGCTCGGCGACCTCGCCGCGCGCCTCCACGGTGATCGAGCGGGACATGTCGCCCTGGGTCACGGCCGAGGCGACCTCGGCGATGGCGCGGACCTGGGTGGTCAGGTTCAGGGCGAGTTCGTTGACGTTCGTCGTCAGGCGCTTCCAGGTGCCGTACACGCCCTCGACCCGGGCCTGGCCGCCGAGCTGGCCCTCGGAGCCGACCTCGCGGGCGACACGGGTGACCTCGGAGGAGAAGGAGGACAGGGTGTCGACCATCGTGTTGATGGCGGTCTTCAGCTCCAGGATCTCGCCGCGGGCGTCCACGTCGATCTTCTTGGACAGGTCGCCGTTGGCGACGGCCGTGGTCACCTGCGCGATGTTCCTGACCTGGGAGGTCAGGTTGTCCGCCATGTAGTTGACGTTGTCGGTCAGGTCCCGCCACACACCGGACACGCCCTGCACCTGGGCCCGGCCGCCGAGCGCGCCGTCCGTGCCGACCTCGCGGGCGACCCTGGTCACCTCGTCGGCGAAGGCCCGCAGCTGCTCCACCATGGTGTTGACGGTGTCCTTGAGTTCCAGGATCTCGCCGCGGGCGTCGACGGTGATCTTCTTGGAGAGGTCGCCCATGGCGACGGCGGTGGTGACCTGGGCGATGTTGCGGACCTGCGAGGTCAGGTTCAGGGCCATGAAGTTGACGTTGTCGGTGAGGTCCTTCCAGACGCCGGAGACGCCCCGGACCTGGGCCTGACCGCCGAGGTTCCCCTCGGTGCCGACCTCGCGGGCGACGCGGGTGACCTCGTCGGCGAAGGCGGAGAGCTGGTCGACCATCGTGTTGATCGTCGACTTGAGTTCGAGGATCTCGCCCTTCGCCTCGACCGTGATCTTCTTGCCGAGGTCTCCCTGCGCGACCGCCGTGGAGACCAGGGCGATGTTCCTGACCTGGGAGGTCAGGTTGTCCGCCATGAAGTTGACGTTGTCGGTGAGGTCCTTCCAGACGCCGGAGACGCCCCGGACCTGGGCCCGGCCGCCGAGGTTCCCTTCGGTGCCGACCTCGCGGGCGACGCGGGTGACCTCACCCGCGAAGGCGGAGAGCTGGTCCACCATCGTGTTGATCGTCGACTTCAGTTCCAGGATCTCGCCCTGCGCGTCGACCGTGATCTTCTGGCTCAGGTCGCCGTTGGCGACGGCGGTGGTGACCTGGGCGATGTTGCGGACCTGGGAGGTCAGGTTCGACGCCATGAAGTTGACGTTGTCGGTGAGGTCCTTCCAGACCCCCGAGACGCCCCGGACCTGGGCCCGGCCGCCCAGCCGGCCCTCGGTGCCGACCTCGCGGGCCACCCGGGTGACCTCGTCGGCGAAGGCGGAGAGCTGGTCCACCATCGTGTTCACGGTGAGCTTCAGCTCCAGCAGTTCGCCGGTCGCCTCGACGGTCACCGTCCGGGTGAGGTCGCCGCGCGCCACCGAGGTGGTCACCAGGGCGATGTCCCGCACCTGCGCGGTCAGCCGGGCGGCCATGGTGTTGACCGCCTCCGTCACGTCCCGCCAACTCCCGGACAGGCCACGGACCTTGGCCCGGCCACCGAGACGCCCCTCCGTGCCGACCTCGCGGGCCACCCTGGTCACCTCGCCGGTGAACAGCGACAGCTGGTCGACCATCTTGTTCACGGCGCGACCCAACCGCCGTAGATCGCCGCGCAGTTGACGGTTGCCGTCGTGCAGGTCGACGCGCTGGGTCAGATCGCCGCCCGCCACCGCGTCCAGCACGCGCGTGGCGTTCGCGGCGGGGGCGACCAGGGCGTCCAGCGTCTGGTTCACGTCGTCGACCCGGGTCGCCCAGGCGCCCTGGCCCGGACTGGCCGACAGCCGCTCGTCGAGGCGGCCGTGACGGACCAACTCACGCCGTACGCGCTGCACTTCGGAGCCGAAGTGGGTGCTGCGGTCGATGATCTGGTTGAAGAGGGCGCACAGCTCCGCGACCGGCGCGGGGCCCGTCTGAGGGACCTTCGTGAAGCTGCCGTCGCGCGCGGCGGTCATGGCCGCGGTCAGCGCGCGGAGGTCGGACGCCCGGATCAGTCCGTCCGTTCGACTGTCCGTTTGACCGTTCTTCCGGCCGTTTTCGGACATCCGCGTACCACTGTTCTCGCTCATGGTGGCCCACTTCGGTAACTCGGCGCTTATGGGCGTGGTCAGTCTGTCACTCTGGCCGTGCCGCCTGAGGCCTATTCGTCCGAACTTTCTCAGGGAGCCGCTCAGTGGGGGCCATTCCGACGCAACGGGACATCGTGTCCTGCGCTTCTGATGCGCCGGCGCGCGTCGGGTCCGAGTCCCTGCACGCCGCGCCCGCGTACGCCGGTCTCGACCGGCGTGCGACGGCGCATCTGTCGCTTCCGGGCGGGCCGCTCGCGCCCGGCGCCGCCCGGCGCTTCGTCTCCGCCGCGCTCGCGGAGTGGGCCGGGCCGGGCCTGCCCGGTGCCGCCGCGCTCCCGGCCCGTGCCGTCGAGGACGCGCTCGTGGTGGTCAGCGAGCTGGTCACCAACGCGGTCGTCCACGCGGGCACCGATGTCGAACTCTTCTGCCGGCTCGGCCGGGACGCCCCGGCGGCCGCAGGATGGCTGCTCCTCGAGGTCTCGGACCACCATCCCTCCCGGGAGGTACGCAGCGAGGGCGCCGAGCGGCCGTACCTCCTCGAACGGCCTTACGGCGCCGCCGAGTACGGGCGTGGCCTGCGCCTGGTCGCCGCGCTCTCGGAAGCCTGGGGGATCACCTACCGGACCGGCGCGAAGACCGTCTGGGCCCGGCTGTCGGTCGACGGGGCGATGGCGGTGGAGGGAGCGGAGGGGGTGTTCGAGCCGTACGGTGGCGATGCGGGCGGCTCGGCGGCCCAGGGCGCCGAAGGGGCCGAGGGGTACGACGCCGGGGATGCGCGGGCGTACGCCGGTGGGGCGGGCCCCGGACAGGACGTGGACCCGGGCGGCCTCGTCGCGCCCGTGCCCCGGCCCGGCGGGGAGCACGACCGGGAGTGGCTGAACCGGGGTGCGCTCTCCTTCCTCGCGGAGGCGTCCGACCTGCTCACCGGACAGCTGGACGAGGACCTGGTCGCCGCGCTCGCCGGGCAGCTGCTCGTGCCGAGACTGGCCGACTGGTGCGCGGTGTGGCTGGAGGAGGAGGGGCTGGGCTGGCGCGGCGGCGACGGCTCGCTCGGCCCCGCGCCCCGCCTCGCCCGCGTGTGGCACGGCAGCGAGAACCGCATCGAGGAACTGCGCCGGGCCCTGGAGAAGAACCCCCCGAGACTGCCCGACTCGGTGAGATCACGGGCGGTACCTGTGCCGTGGCCGACGCCGGCGGAGGACGGGGGGTCGTTCACGGCCGAAGCCGTAGCGCGAGCGGAAGAGGAAGCCGTAGCTCAGGCGCAAGACGATGCCGCAGCTCAAGCGCGAGATGAAGCCACAGCGCAGGCGGAAGACGAAGCCCTGGCTCAAGCGGGCGACGAAGCCACGGCGAGCGCAGGCGGCGAACCCGGTGCCGCGCTCGCGTACCGGTTGATCGCCGGGGGCCGCCCGCTCGGGACGCTCGTCATCGGGCGGGCCGGGCTGCCGCGGTTTCCCGACGAGGTGACCGGGCTGGTCGAGGACCTCAGCCGGCGGATCGCGCTGTCCATCGGCGCGGCCCGCCAGTACGCCCGCCAGGCCACCATCAGCCGCGTCCTGCAGCGCGGACTGCTGCCGGGCGCGGTCGCCGAGATCCCCGGTGTGTCCAGCGCGCTCGTCTACGAGCCGTGCGACAAGGGCGGACCCAGCGGCGACTTCTACGACCTCTTTCCGGCGGGCCGGGGCCGCTGGTGCTTCGCGATCGGTGACGTCCAGGGCAAGGGCCCCGAGGCGGCCGTCGTCATCGGTCTCGCCCGGCCCTGGCTGCGGCTGCTCGCCCGCGAGGGCTACGGCGTCGCGGACGTCCTCGACCGGCTCAACCAGCTCCTCCTCGACGACGCCACCGAGGCCGCCGACGCCGCCGCCCGCGCCCTGGTCACGGCGGGCGACCCCGGCCTCGTCGACCCCGACGGCCCGCAGACCCGCTTCCTGTCCCTCCTCTACGGCGAACTCGTCCCCGTCGACGGCGGCGTCCGCTGCACCCTCGCCTCCGCCGGGCACCCGCTGCCGCTGCTGCTGGGCCCCGACGGCGACGTACGGGCCGTGGCCGAGCCGCAGACGCTGCTTGGGGTGATCGAGGACACCGCGTACGTCTCCGAGACCTTCGAGCTGCGCCGCGGCGACACCCTGCTGTGCGTGACCGACGGCGTCACCGAGCGCCGCAGCGGCCCCCGCATGTTCGACGACGAGGACGGCCTCGCCACCGCGCTCTCCGGCTGCGCCGGGCTCGACGCCGAACTCACCGCCGAACGCATCCGGCGGCTCGTCCACGAGTTCGGTGACCGGCCGCCCGACGACGACCTCGCGCTGCTCGTCCTGCGGGCGGAATGAGGACCCGCGGGGGTGCGGGACAATGGAGCACATGCCTTCCGCACTCCCCGACGGTGAGCCCGTCCCCGACGACGGCGCGCTGCCCGCCCACGCCCTGGCCGGCGCGGCCGGGCGGCCCCTCGGGTTCTATCTGCACGTCCCGTACTGCGCGACCCGCTGCGGCTACTGCGACTTCAACACCTACACCGCCACCGAGCTGCGCGGCACCGGCGGTGTCCTCGCCTCCCGAGACAACTACGCGGACACCGTCGTCGACGAGATCCGCCTCGCCCGCAAGGTCCTCGGGGACGACCCGCGTTCCGTCCGTACGGTCTTCGTCGGCGGCGGCACCCCCACCCTGCTGGCCGCCGACGACCTCGTACGGATGCTGGGGGCGGTCCGGGACGAGTTCGGACTCGCCGACGACGCCGAGGTGACGACGGAGGCGAACCCGGAGTCTGTCGACCCCGCGTACCTGGAGACTCTCCGCGCGGGCGGCTTCAACCGCGTCTCCTTCGGCATGCAGAGCGCCCGGCAGCACGTCCTGAAGATCCTCGACCGTACGCACACGCCGGGGCGCCCCGAGCGGTGCGTCGCGGAGGCGCGCGCCGCCGGCTTCGACCACGTCAACCTCGACCTGATCTACGGCACGCCCGGCGAGTCCGACGACGACTGGCGGGCCTCCCTGGACGCCGCGCTCGGCGCCGGGCCCGACCACGTCTCGGCGTACGCGCTGATCGTCGAGGAGGGCACGCAGCTCGCCCGGCGCATCCGGCGCGGCGAGGTCCCGATGACGGACGACGACGTGCACGCCGACCGGTACCTGATCGCCGAGGAGATGCTGTCGGCCGCCGGGTTCGACTGGTACGAGGTCTCCAACTGGGCCACCTCCGCCGCCGGGCGTTGCCTCCACAACGAGCTGTACTGGCGGGGCGCCGACTGGTGGGGCGCGGGACCGGGCGCCCACAGCCACGTCGGCGGCGTCCGCTGGTGGAACGTCAAGCACCCCGGCGCGTACGCGGGCGCGCTGGCGGCGGGGCGCTCCCCTGGCGCCGGGCGGGAGCTCCTGTCGGACGAGGACCGCAGGGTCGAGCGCATCCTGCTGGAACTGCGGCTGCGGGAGGGGTGCCCCCTGTCGCTGCTGAAGGAGGACGGCCGTGCGGCCGCCGGTCGCGCCCTCGCCGACGGGCTGCTGGAGACGGGGCCGTACGAGGAGGGGCGCGCGGTGCTCACCCTGCGGGGGCGGTTGCTGGCGGACGCGGTGGTGCGGGACCTCGTGGACTGATCACCCGGGTGGGTGAATCGGTGCGAAACGGGGGTTCGGTACCTAACCTGGTTCGTAGGCTGCTGCCGTAACTGACGGTGGCGGAATCCGGAGGCTGCGGAGATGACCGCTGTGGACGAGCGCGGGATGACCAGGTTCTTCGAGACGTTCGAGCCGCCCGAGGGTGTCAAGGCCGAACTTCTTCGGGGAGAAATCGTGATGATGGCCAGCCCTGACCTGGTGCACAACGTCATTGTGATGTTGCTGGGCAGGCAGATTCCGGTTGATCACTGGTACGCCCTCCAGACACAGGACATCGACATCGTCAGCGAGGCGAGTGAGCCTGTTCCCGACTTGGTCGTCGTGGTCCCCGAGACTCTGCCAGCCTCGGGGCGGCTGCTTCCGTCCACGCTGATCACCATGGTCGTCGAGGTCGTCTCCAAGACCAGCATCGACCGCGACTACGGTGTCAAGCGGTCGATCTACGCCGCAGGTGGGGTGCCTGTCTACCTCGTCGTCGACCCGGTCATGGCGCAGTGCGTCGTGTTGACGGAGCCCGAGGGCGTTGGTGAGAAGGCCGACTACAAGGGGCAGGAGATTTGGAAGTTCGGGGAAACGGTGCCCCTGCCAGCTCTGCGACTCGACATCGACACCAGCGGATTCAGTACGTTCCCCAACGTCAGGCCCCACCGCTATCCGTGACGAAGTCGATCAATTCCTCCACCCGCCCCAGCAACTCCGGCTCCAAGTCCTTGTAGGACCCCACCCGCCCCAGAATCGCCTGCCACACCGCCCCGGTGTTCTCCGAGGGCCACCCCAGCGCCCGGCACACCCCCGTCTTCCAGTCCTGCCCCCGCGGCACCCGCGGCCATGCCGCGATGCCCACCGACGACGGCTTCACCGCCTCCCAGATGTCGATGTACGGGTGGCCGACGACGAGCGCGTGCTCGCTGGTCACCGACGCGGCGATACGGGATTCCTTGCTCCCCGGCACCAGATGGTCGACCAGGACACCCAGCCGCGCGTCCGGCCCCGGGGAGAACTCCTCGACGATCGCGGGCAGGTCGTCCACGCCCTCCAGGTACTCCACCACCACGCCCTCGACGCGCAGATCGTCACCCCACACCTTCTCGACGAGCTCGGCGTCGTGGCGGCCCTCCACGTAGATGCGCCCGGCGCGGGCGACCCGCGCACGGGCGCCCGGCACGGCCACCGAGCCGGAGGCCGTGCGGGAGGGGCGGACCGGGGCCGACGACGCGGGGCGGACCAGCGTCACCACCCGCCCCTCCAGCAGGAACCCCCGCGGCTCCAGCGGGAACACGCGGTGCTTGCCGAAGCGGTCCTCCAGCGTCACCGTGCCCGCCTCGCAGCCGACGACCGCGCCGCAGAAACCGGTGGCCGGCTCCTCGACGACCAGACCGGGGTCGGCCGGGACCTCGGGGACCGGCTTCGGCTTCTTCCACGGCGGGGTCAGGTCGGGTGAGTACTGGCGCATTCGAGTGACGATAGGAGAAGCCGCGCCCGGATGCCCCCGTGCTCAGTCCGACACGCCGAAGCGGCGCGCCAGGGCGTCACGCTGGGCCCGGACGAACGCCGCGTCCACCACCGCCCCGTGGCCGGGCACGTACAGCGCGTCCTCGCCGCCGAGGTCCAGCAGCCGGTCCAGGGCGGCCGGCCAGCGGGACGGGATCGCGTCGGGGCCCGCCTGCGGCTCGCCGGACTCCTCGACCAGGTCCCCGCAGAACACCACCTCCCGAGCGCCCCCCGACACCAGCACCGCCAGGTCGTGCCCCGTGTGCCCGGGACCCACGTTCGCCAGCAGCACCCGGACCTCGCCCCCGAGGTCGAGCGTCCACTCCCCGGAGACCAGGTGACGGGGACGTACCAGCAGGTCGGCGGCCTCGGTGGCGTCCGCCGCGGGAAGGCCGTGGTGCACGGCGTCCGCGCGGAGGGCCTCGTGGTCACGGCCCAGGACGCCGTCGACCCCCACCGCGCCGAAGACCTCCACACCGGCGAACGCGGCCGCCCCGAAGACATGGTCGAAGTGCGGGTGGGTGAGCGCGAGATGTGTCACACGGGCGCCCCCGAGCAGCCGGCACGCCTCGGCGCGCAACCGCGCGCCCTCCCGCAGGCTCGAACCCGCGTCGATCACGAGGGCCGCACCGTCCCCGACCACCAGCCCGGCCGTGCAGTCCCAGCCGGGCAGGCGGCATCGTCCGACCCCGGGCGTCAATTCCTGCCACCCGCACTCTTCCCAAGTCACCGTCATGCGCCGACGCTAGCCGTAGCTCCGGGGACGGCGTCGTCGTGTACTCCCCAGTAGGAAAGTGCCCCCGACCGGAGCCCGGCCTTGCCGGGGGCGTACCCCACCGCCGTACACTGGGCGGGGAGTGTTGGCACTCGCCCGGGGTGAGTGCCAAGGGGAAGCCGCAGGAGCGCGAACGGGAGGTGTGCGCGGTGCTCAGTGAACGCAGGCTGCAGGTGCTGCGCGCCATCGTCCAGGACTACGTGGGGACCGAGGAACCGGTCGGTTCCAAGGCGCTCACGGAGCGGCACAACCTCGGCGTCTCCCCGGCGACCGTCCGCAACGACATGGCGGCGCTGGAGGACGAGGGCTTCATCGCCCAGCCCCACACCAGCGCGGGCCGCATCCCCACCGACAAGGGGTACCGGCTCTTCGTCGACAAGCTCGCCGGGGTCAAGCCGATGACCCCGCCCGAGCGGCGCGCCATCCAGAACTTCCTGGACGGCGCGGTCGACCTCGACGACGTGGTGGCGCGGACCGTGCGGCTGCTCGCGCAGCTCACCCGGCAGGTCGCCGTCGTGCAGTATCCGTCGCTCACGCGGTCGACGGTGCGGCACGTGGAGCTGCTGTCGCTGGCGCCCGCCCGGCTGATGCTCGTGCTGATCACGGACACGGGACGGGTGGAGCAGCGGCTGGTGGACTGCCCGGCGCCGTTCGGAGAAACGTCACTCGCGGACCTGCGGGCACGGCTCAACAGCAAGGTCGCGGGCCGCCGCTTCACCGACGTGCCGAGACTGGTCGAGGACCTGCCCGAGGCGTTCGACCTGGAGGACCGGGGCACGGTCGCCACGGTGCTCTCCACCCTCCTCGAAGCACTCGTCGAGGAGAGCGAGGAGCGGCTGATGATCGGCGGAACCGCCAATCTCACCCGCTTCGGGCATGACTTCCCCCTCACCATCCGGCCCGTTCTGGAAGCCTTGGAGGAGCAGGTCGTCCTCCTCAAGTTGCTTGGTGAGGCGGGGGATTCGGGCATGACCGTACGCATCGGTCATGAGAACGCGTATGAGGGACTCAACTCCACGTCCGTCGTCTCCGTCGGCTACGGTTCGGGCGGTGAGGCAGTAGCGAAGCTGGGCGTGGTCGGACCTACGCGCATGGACTATCCGGGAACGATGGGAGCGGTACGAGCGGTGGCACGGTACGTCGGACAGATCCTGGCGGAGTCCTGAGTGGCCACGGACTACTACGCCGTGCTCGGCGTGCGCCGCGACGCGTCCCAGGACGAGATCAAGAAGGCGTTCCGGAGGCTCGCACGCGAGCTGCATCCGGACGTCAACCCCGATCCGAAGACCCAGGAGCGGTTCAAGGAGATCAACGCCGCCTACGAGGTGTTGTCGGACCCGCAGAAGAAGCAGGTCTACGACCTCGGCGGCGACCCCCTGTCCCAGGCGGGCGGCCAGGGCGCGGGCGGCTTCGGCGCCGGCGGCTTCGGGAACTTCTCGGACATCATGGACGCCTTCTTCGGCACGGCGTCGCAGCGGGGTCCCCGCTCGCGTACGCGCCGGGGGCAGGACGCGATGATCCGGCTGGAGATCGACCTCGACGAGGCGGCCTTCGGCACCACGAAGGACATCCAGGTCGACACCGCCATCGTCTGCACGACGTGCAGCGGCGAGGGCGCGGCCCCGGGCACCACCGCGCAGACCTGTGACATGTGCCGCGGCCGCGGTGAGGTCTCGCAGGTCACGCGGTCCTTCCTCGGTCAGGTCATGACCTCCCGGCCCTGCCCGCAGTGCCAGGGGTTCGGCACGATCGTCCCCAACCCGTGCCCCGAGTGCGCGGGCGACGGGCGGGTGCGGTCGCGGCGGACGCTCACGGTCAAGATCCCGGCCGGTGTCGACAACGGCACGCGGATCCAGCTCGCCGGTGAGGGCGAGGTCGGGCCCGGTGGCGGTCCCGCCGGTGACCTGTACGTCGAGATCCACGAGCTGCCGCACTCGACGTTCCAGCGGCGCGGTGACGATCTGCACTGCACGGTCACCATCCCGATGACGGCGGCCTCCCTCGGCACCAAGGTGCCGCTGGAGACGCTGGACGGGCTGGAGGAGGTCGACATCCGGCCCGGGACGCAGTCCGGGCAGTCGATCCCGCTGCACGGCCGCGGTGTCACGCATCTGCGGGGCGGCGGCCGGGGCGATCTGATCGTCCACGTCGAGGTGCAGACGCCGACGAAGCTGGATCCCGAGCAGGAGGCCCTGCTGCGGCAGCTCGCCGCGCTGCGCGGGGAGGAGCGGCCCACGGGGCAGTTCCAGCCCGGGCAGCAGGGGCTGTTCTCCCGGCTGAAGGACGCGTTCAACGGGCGCTGAGTGGGTTCGTTGCCGGGCGCGGGCCCGGTGGGGCTTCTCGCGCAGTTCCCCGCGCCCCTAAAAGCAACGGCCCCTGCGGGCCCTGAAAAGCACGGGGCGCAGCCCCTGCTTTTCAGGGGCGCGGGGAACTGCGCGAGCAACCCCCACCCACCCGCACCCGACCACGCACCGTCCGTCCCCGATTCGGCTCCCCCCGGAGGGCATGGCACCATGCCGTCATGTCCTCCGCGCTGACCGATCTCGTCCCGCTGCCGATCGTGCAGGCCCCCATGGCGGGCGGTGTGTCCGTGCCGCGGCTGGCCGCCGCCGTGTCCGAGGCGGGCGGGCTGGGCTTCCTCGCCGCCGGGTACAAGACGGCCGACGGGATGTACCAGGAGATCAAGGCCCTCCGGGCCCTCACCTCCCGTCCCTTCGGCGTGAACCTGTTCATGCCGCAGCCGGAGTATTCCGAGCCCGCCGCCGTCGACGTCTACGCGGAGCAGCTGGCCGGCGAGGCCACCTGGTACGACGCCGAGCTGGGCGACCCGGACAGCGGACGCGACGACGGCTACGAGGCTAAGCTGGCCGTGCTGCTCGACAACCCCGTCCCGGTGGTGTCGTTCCACTTCGGCTGTCCGACCCCCGAGGTCGTGGAGTCCCTCGCCCGCAAGGGCACGCTCACCCTGGTCACCGCGACCTCGGCGGAGGAGGCCCAGGCCGTGGAGCGGTCCGGGGCCCACGCCGTGATCGTGCAGGGCGTCGAGGCGGGCGGCCACCAGGGCACCCACCGGGACGACCCCGAGCGGGACTGCGCCGGCATCGGCCTGCTCTCGCTGGTCGCCCAGGTCCGCGAGGCCGTGGCCCTGCCGATGGTCGCGGCCGGCGGCATCATGCGCGGCGGCCAGATCGCCGCCCTCCTCACGGCGGGCGTGAGCGCGGCCCAGCTCGGCACCGCCTTCGTCGCCACCGACGAGTCCGGCGCGCACGCCGTGCACAAGCAGGCCCTGACCGACCCCCTCTTCGTCCGCACCGAGCTGACCCGTGCCTTCTCCGGCCGCCCGGCCCGCGGCCTGGTCAACCGCTTCCTGCGCGAGCACGGCCCGTACGCGCCGGTCGCCTACCCCGAGGTCCACCACCTCACCTCGCCGCTGCGCAAGGCCGCCGCCCAGGCCGGCGACGCGCAGGGCATGGCGCTGTGGGCCGGGCAGGGGCACCGCATGGCCCGGAAGCTGCCTGCCGGGGAGCTGGTCGGGGTGCTGGCCGCCGAGATCGCCGCCGCGCGGGCCGAGCAGGCCGCCGCACGGGTCGGCGGGACGGGCGGGGGCCGCACCGGGAGCGAGGACCGATGACCGCGCCGGTGTTCGTGGTGGACCGGTTCGACGGCCGGGGACCGGAGATCGTGCTCGACGGCCCCGAAGGCCGGCACGCCGTCTCGGTGAAGCGGCTGCAGCCCGGTGAGGACGTCGTCCTCACCGACGGCCGGGGCCGGTGGGTGGAAGGCGTGGTGAAGGCCGCCGAGGGCAAGGACCGGCTGGTCGTCATGGACGTGGGGTGCCTCTACGAGGAGCCCCCGGCCGAGCCCCGGCTCACCGTCGTCCAGGCGCTGCCCAAGGGCGACCGGGGCGAACTGGCCGTCGAGACCATGACCGAGGTCGGCATCGACGCGATCGTGCCCTGGGCCGCCGCCCGCTGCATCACCCAGTGGCGGGGCGAGCGGGGGCTGAAGGCGCTCGCCAAGTGGCGTGCCACCGCGCGGGAGGCGGGCAAGCAGTCCCGCCGGACGCGGTTCCCCGAGGTCGCGGACGCGGCCACGAGCAAGCAGGTCGCGGCACTGCTGGTGAAGGCCGACTTCGCCGCCGTCCTGCACGAGAGCGGCGACGAGACCCTGGCGACGGCCGAGCTGCCGGCGGCCGGGGAGATCGTGCTCGTCGTGGGGCCCGAGGGGGGTGTCTCACCGGAGGAGCTGGCGCTCTTCGGCGAGGCGGGCGCGGGGGCGTACCGACTCGGGCCCAGTGTGCTGCGCACGTCGACCGCCGGAACGGCGGCCGGGGCGCTGCTGCTGGGCAGAACCGGACGCTGGTCCTGACCGCCCCGGTCCCGGCCGCCGTCCCCCGACCCCAGGGAGCATCGTGGAACTCGCACAGGTCAGACTGCTCGTCTCCGACTTCGCCGCGTGCTATCGCTTCTATGCCGACGTCCTCGGGCTGAAGCCGCAGTCCGGTGCGGCCGAGGGTCCGTACGAGAAGTTCAGCCCGGCGGTCGGGTCCGCGGGCATCGCCCTGCAGGACCGGGCGATGATGGCGGAGGTCCTCGGCGAACTGGCCGGCACGGCCAACGGGCACCGGTCGCTGGTCGTGCTGCGGGTCGACGACCTCGACGCGTACTGCGAGCAGATCACCGAGCGCGGCGCACAGCTGCTGCACGGGCCCGCACCCATGACCGACCGGATGCGCGTGGCCCATCTCAAGGACCCCGAGGGGAACTTGGTGGAGCTGCAGGAATGGCTGCTGATGCGCGGCTGAGGCCGCGTGCGCCCGGCGCACCCCCGGTTCACCCTTCCCGGCGGCATGGCCGCACGCGGTCTTCCGCGGCGCGGCGGGCGGTGGCAGGCTGCCGTGCATGCGGGTATGGAGGCGTGTCAGGGCGCACCGGACCGGCGGGCGCCGGCTCCTGCTGGGAGCCGGGCTCGGACTCGGCGCCGTCATGAGTCTGGTGGCCTGTGAGGGCGGCGGGCTGAACACCGGCGCGGTCGCGTTCACGACGGACCAGCTGGCCACCAAGGAACTGGAGCGGGAGGGCCTCGACGTCCGGTGGCTCACCTGCACGGCCTCGTACGACGGCGACGGCGCGCGGAAGTCGGGGTCGCCGTCCGCGTCCGCCGCCACCGTCGCGCAGGTCGACTGCACGGGCGAGGACAAGGAAGGCCGGGACATCAGCGTCACCGGGAAGGTGACGAGAGGGGTCAACGGCCGGTGCGTGCGCGGGGACCTGACCGCCAAGGCCGGCGGCAAGGAGTGGTTCCACGTCGAGGGGCTCGGCAACTGCGACGCCCCCGCCCCGAGCACCGGGCCGAGCGGTCGGGGCGGGCCGGGACCGACCGTGACGGTCACCGTCACCCAGACCATCTGGTGCCAGAAGGACCCCGCGTGCGTGCCCGAGGGCAAGTGAGGCCCGGCCCCGCGGCAACTCGGGCCCGGGGCGAGGGACATGATCCAAACCCCTCCCCATCGGACCGAACGCTGCTTAAAGTGACCGGGTGACTCAGCTCGCGTATTTCCGGTATCCGCACCTGCACGGCGACCTGGTCGCCTTCACCGCCGAGGACGACGTGTGGCTCGCGCCTCTGGACGGCGGCCGTGCCTGGCGGGTCAGCGCGGACAACGTGCCCGTGAACCATCCGCGGATCTCCCCGGACGGCACCACGCTCGCGTGGACCTCCACGCGGGACGGCGCGCCCGAGGTGCATGTGGCGCCCGTCGACGGCGGATCGTCCAGGCGCCTGACCTACTGGGGGAGTTGGCGCACCCAGGTGCGCGGCTGGACGCCCGACGGCCGGGTCCTCGCGCTCAGCACCCAGGGGCAGGCCAGCCTCCGGCGGAGCTGGGCCCGCGCCGTCCCGCTCGACGGCGGCCCGGCCACCACCCTGCCGTACGGTCCGGTCGGCGACGTCGCCCACGGCCCCGCCACCGTGCTGCTGTCCGCGCCGATGGGCCGCGAGGCCGCCTGGTGGAAGCGCTACCGGGGCGGCACGGCGGGCAAGCTGTGGATCGACCGCTCCGACGCCGGTGACGAGAACACCGGGGAATTCACCCGTCTGCACGCCGAGTTGGACGGCAACCTCGAATACCCGCTGTGGGTGGGGGACCGGATCGGGTTCCTCTCCGACCACGAGGGCGTCGGGGCGCTGTACTCCTCCCTCGCCGACGGCTCCGACCTGCGCCGGCACACACCCCTCGACGGCTTCTACGCCCGGCACGCGGCCACCGACGGCACCCGGGTCGTGTACACGGCGGCGGGTGAACTGTGGCTGCTGGACGACCTGGACGGCGCCGAACCGCGCCGACTCGACATCCGGCTCGGCGGACAGCGCGTCGACCTCCAGCCCGTCCCGGTGAACGCGGCCCGCTGGTTCGGCTCCGCCTCGCCCGACCACACCGCCCGGGGCAGCGCCGTTTCCGTCCGCGGCTCGATCCACTGGATCACCCACCGCTCCGGCCCCGCCCGCGCGCTCGCCGCCGAGCAGGGCGTACGGGCCCGGCTGCCGCGTACCTTCCGGGTGGAGGGCGAGGAGTGGGTGGTGTGGGTGACGGACGCGGAGGGTGACGACGCGCTGGAGTTCGCCCCGGCGACCGGTGCCGCCCCGGGCGCCACACCGCGCCGGCTCGCCGCGGGGCAGCTGGGCCGCGTCCTCGGGCTCTCGGTCGCGCCCGACGGCAGCCGGGTCGCCGTCGCCGCGCACGACGGCCGGGTGCTGCTCGTCGAACGGGAGACCGGGGAGGTGCGGGAGGTCGACCGCAGCGAGGACGGCGAGGTGTCCGGGCTGGTCTTCTCGCCCGACTCCGCCTGGCTCGCGTGGTCGCACCCCGGCCCGCGCCCGCTGCGGCAGCTCAAGCTCGCCAACACCGCCGACCTGTCCGTCACCGAGGCGACCCCGCTGCGCTTCCAGGACTTCTCGCCGGCGTTCACCCTCGACGGCAAGCACCTCGCCTTCCTCTCCGCCCGCGCCTTCGACCCCGTCTACGACGAACACGTCTTCGACCTGCACTTCGTCAGCGGGGCCCGGCCGCACCTCATCACGCTCGCCGCGACCACCCCCTCGCCCTTCGGGCCGCAGCGGCACGGCCGCCCGTTCGAGGCACCCGACAAGGACGAGACCCCCGACGGCGAGGGCGCCCCGGCGACCCGGATCGACCTGGACGGACTCGCCGACCGGATCGTCCCCTTCCCGGTGGAGGCCGGCCGCTACTCCACGCTCCGGACCGCCAAGGACGGCGTCCTGTGGCTGCACCACCCCGTCACCGGGGTCCTCGGCCACTCCCGGGCCACTCCCGACGACCCTGACCCGAAGACCTCGCTGGTCCGCTACGACCTCGCCCAGCGACGCCTCGAACACCTCGCCTCCGACGCCGACCACTTCGCCGTCGGCGGCGACGGCAAACGGGTCCTGCTGTGGACCGACGGCAAGCTCAAGGTCGTCCCCAGCGACCGGCGCGCCTCGAACGACGACGAGAGCGACAGCAACATCACCGTCGACCTCTCGCGCGTACGGCTGACCGTCGACCCGGCCGCCGAGTGGCGCCAGATGTTCGACGAGACCGGCCGTCTGATGCGGGACAACTTCTGGCGCCCGGACCTCGGCGGGGTGGACTGGGACGGCGTCCTGGACCGCTACCGCCCGGTCCTGGAGCGGGTGGCCACCCACGACGACCTCGTGGACCTGCTGTGGGAGGTCCAGGGTGAGCTGGGGACCTCGCACGCGTACGTCACCCCGCGCGGCCGGGGCGGCTCCGGCGACCGGCGGCAGGGGCTGCTCGGCGCGGACGTCTCCCGGCACGAGGACGGCGGCTGGCGCATCGACCGGGTGCTGCCGTCGGAGACCTCCGACCCCGACGCGCACTCCCCGCTCGCCGCGCCCGGCGTGGCCGTGCGGGCCGGGGACACGATCGTCGCCGTGGGCGGCCGTCCGGTCGACCCGGTGGCCGGGCCCGGACCGCTGCTCGTCGGCACGGCGGGCAAGGCGGTCGAGCTGACCGTCCTGCCGGCCGGCGGCGGGGACCTGCGGCATCCGGTGGTGGTGCCCATCTCCGACGAGGAGCCGTTGCGGTACCACGCGTGGGTGGCCGACCGGCGGGCCTACGTCCACGAGCGGTCCGGCGGCCGGCTCGGGTATCTGCACGTGCCCGACATGGTCGGCTCCGGCTGGGCGCAGCTCCACCGCGACCTGCGGGTCGAGGTCGCCCGGGAGGGGCTCGTCGTGGACGTCCGGGAGAACCGGGGCGGGCACACCTCGCAGCTCGTCGTGGAGAAACTGGCGCGGCGGATCGTCGGCTGGGACCTGCCGCGCGGGATGCGCGCGACCAGCTACCCCGACGACGCGCCCCGGGGGCCCGTCGTCGCCGTCGCCAACGAGTTCTCCGGGTCCGACGGGGACATCGTCAACGCGGCGGTCAAGGCGCTCGGGATCGGGCCGGTGGTGGGGACGCGGACGTGGGGCGGTGTCGTCGGGATCGACAGCCGCTACCGGCTGGTGGACGGGACGCTCGTGACACAGCCGAAGTACGCGTTCTGGCTGGAGGGGTACGGGTGGGGCGTGGAGAACCACGGGGTCGATCCGGACGTGGAGGTCGTGCAGGCGCCGCAGGACCACGCGGCGGGGCGTGACCCGCAGTTGGACGAGGCGATCCGGATCGCGCTGGAGGGCCTGGAGACGACCCCGGCGAAGACGGCACCCCTGCTGCCGGAGGCGTAGCGGGGGTGGGGGTGCGTGGTCGGGTGCGGGTGAGTGGGGCCGGGTCTTTCAGGGGCGCGGGGAACTGCGCGAGAAGCCCCACCGGGCCGCACCCGACCACGCACCCCCGCACCAACACCCGCGCCCCCGTCGCCCCCTGGCGCTACCATGCCCCCGGTAAGGGATCACCGCTGGCTGGGAGGCACGCATGGCTGGGGAGCCGCAGGACGACTGTCTGTTCTGCAAGATCGCGGCGGGGCAGGTCCCGGCGACGATCGTGCGGGAGACGGACACGACCGTCGCGTTCAGGGACATCAACCCCCAGGCACCGACGCACGTCCTGGTCATCCCGAAGGCGCACTACGAGGACGCCGCGACCCTCGCCGCCGCCGCCCCGGACCTCGCCGCCGACGTGCTGCGCGAGACGCGGGCCGTCGCCGACGAGGACAAGCTGGAGAGCTACCGCATCGTCTTCAACACCGGCACGGGCGCCGGGCAGACCGTGTTCCACGCGCACGCCCACGTCGTCGGCGGCCGCGGTCTGCAGTGGCCCCCCGGGTAGCGCGCCGTGTCCGTACGTGAACTGGTGGTCCTCGGCACCGCCAGCCAGGTCCCGACCCGGCACCGCAACCACAACGGCTATCTGCTGCGCTGGGACGCGCAGGGGCTGCTGTTCGACCCGGGCGAGGGCACCCAGCGGCAGATGCTGCGCGCCGGGGTCGCCGCACACGACCTGAACCGGATATGCGTCACCCACTTCCACGGGGACCACTCGCTGGGGCTGGCCGGTGTCATCCAGCGGATCAACCTCGACCGGGTCCCGCACGAGGTCACCGCGCACTACCCGCGCTCCGGGCAGCGGTTCTTCGACCGTCTGCGGTACGCCACCGCGTACCGGGAGACCGTCCAGCTGGTCCAGGCGCCGGTCGACGGGGACGGCGGGACGCTGGCCGCCGACTCCTCGTACACCCTCGACGCGCGCAGGCTCTCGCACCCCGTCGAGTCCTACGGCTACCGGCTCGTCGAGCCCGACGGGCGCCGGATGCTGCCCGAGCGGCTCGCCGAGCGCGGGATCGCGGGGCCCGACATCGGACGGATCCAGCGGGAGGGCGCGGTCGGCGACGTCACCCTGGACGACGTGAGCGAGCCGCGGCGCGGACAGCGGTTCGCGTTCGTCATGGACACCCGGCTGTGCGACGGGGTCTACGCCCTCGCCGACGCGGCCGACATGCTCGTCATCGAGTCCACGTTCCTCGACGAGGACGTGCAACTCGCCGTGGACCACGGGCATCTGACGGCCGGACAGGCCGCCTCGGTCGCCCGCGACTGCGGCGTACGGCACCTCGTGCTCACCCACTTCAGCCAGCGGTACACCGAGCCCGCCGAGTTCGAACGGCAGGCACGCGCCGCCGGGTTCGAGGGGGAGCTGACCGTGGCCCACGACCTCATGCGGGTGGCGCTTCCGAAACGGCGGTAGAGCGGCCGTACGATGCTTTGATGCCCCTCCCCAAAGCTGAACTGCACCTGCACATCGAAGGCACCCTGGAGCCGGAGCTGGCGTTCGCGCTGGCCGCCCGGAACGGGGTGGCGCTGCCGTACGCGGACACGGACGCGCTCCGCAAGGCGTACGAGTTCGAGGACCTGCAGTCGTTCCTGAACCTGTACTACGAGCTGATGGCCGTCCTGCGCACCGAGCGGGACTTCGCCGACCTCGCCGACGCCTATCTGGCCCGGGCCGCCGCCCAGGGCGTACGGCACGCGGAGATCTTCTTCGATCCGCAGGCCCACCTCGCGCGCGGTGTCGGGATGGGGACGGTCGTCGAGGGACTGTGGGGGGCGCTGGGGCGCAGCGAGGAGACCCACGGCGTCTCGACGCGGCTGATCATGTGCTTTCTGCGGGACGAGTCCGCCGAGTCGGCCCTCGCCACCCTGGAGGCCGCGAAACCGTATCTCGACCGGATCACCGGGATCGGACTGGACTCCGCCGAGGTCGGGCATCCACCGGTGAAGTTCCGCGAGGTGTACGAGGCGGCCGCCGCGCTGGGCCTGCGGCGGGTCGCGCACGCGGGGGAGGAGGGGCCGCCGGAGTACATCACCGAGGCCCTCGACGTCCTCGGTGTCGAACGGGTCGACCACGGGCTGCGGTGCGTGGAGGACCCGGCCCTCGTCGAGCGGCTGGTGCGGGACCGCATCCCGCTGACGCTGTGCCCGCTGTCGAACGTCCGGCTGCGGACCGTCGACACCCTCGCCGACCACCCCCTGCCCGCCATGCTCGACGCGGGCCTGCTGTGCACGGTCAACTCCGACGACCCGGCCTACTTCGGCGGGTACGCCGGTGACAACTTCGACGCTGTGCGGCGCACGCTCGGCCTGAGCGAGGAGCGGCTGCGCGAACTGGCCCGCAACTCCTTCACCGCGTCCTTCCTTGAGGACGACGAGGAGCGGCGGGCCCGGTATCTGGCCGAGGTGGACGCCTACGAGTTCGGCTGAGACGGGGGCCGTGCCCCGCGGACGAACCGTCCGGGTGCCCGGCGGCGGCCCTCAGGCCGAGCGGCGGAAGCCGATCGTGGGGACCGCCCGGCGCAGCGGCCAGGGGCTGACGTGGTCCGTCGGCAGCAGGTCCGCGAGGAAGGCGTACCGGCGCAGCGCCTCGGGGTCCTGGTCGTCCAGCGACCGCACCCGGCGCCACCACGCGGCCAGCTCGGACCAGCCGGGAGCGGACAGCGATCCGCCGAACTCCTGCACCGACAGCGCGGCGGTGAGGCCCGCGAAGGCCAGCCGGTCCGCGAGGGGCCAGTCCGCCAGCGTGCCGGCGACGAAACCGGCGACGAACACGTCACCCGCGCCGGTGGGGTCCAGGGCCTCCACGGCGATGGCCGGGACCTCCGCCGTCTCACCGGTCCGGCCGTCCACGGCGTACGCGCCCTCCGCGCCGAGGGTCACCACGGCCACCGGGACGTGGTCGGTCAGGGCGCGGGCGGCGGCCCGGGGGCACTCGGCGCCGGTGTACCGCATCGCCTCGGCCGCGTTGGGCAGGAACGCCTCGCAGTGGGCGAGGTCGGGCAGGCCCGCCAGGTCCCAGGCGCCGGTCTCGTCCCAGCCGACGTCCGCGAAGATCCGGGTGCCCGCGCTCGCGGCCCGCGCGATCCAGGGGGCGCGTACGCCGGGCGTGAGGGAGGCGACGGCGGCGCGGGCGTGGGGCGGGTACTCGGGCTCGGACTGCTCCGTGGGTGCCGCGTGGCCGTGGGAGACCATCGTGCGTTCGCCCTCGTAGGCCATGGAGACCGTGACCGGGGAGTGCCAGCCGGCGACCGTGCGGGAGGCGGAGAGGTCGATGCCCTCGCCCTGCTCCAGGGCGTCCCAGCAGTACTCGCCGTAGTGGTCGTCGCCGAAGGCCGCCGCGAGGGAGGTCCTCAGGCCCAGCCGGGCCAGGGCCGTGGCCATGTTGGCCACACCGCCGGGGCTCGACCCCATGCCGCGCGCCCAGGACTCCGTCCCGCGCACCGGGGCGGAGTCGAGGCCGGTGAAGATGATGTCGAGGAAGACGGTGCCCGTCAGGTAGACGTCCCAGGGCGGGTCGTCCGGTGCGCGCAGGGCCCTCAGCGGGTCTACCTGGGGCCGGTGCGGTCGCTCTCCCTTGAACACGGTCACGATGTGCTCCCTGACGTGGTGCGGATCCAGCCAGTCTGCACCACGGCGCTCCGCTCGGGGGTGCGGTCGGGGTGGTGGGTGCTCGGGTGTGTTGTCGGGTGCGGGTGCGTGCGGGCTGGTCGCGCAGTTCCCCGCGCCCCTGAAAGCATCAGGCCCCTGCGGGCCTGAAGGCCCAGGCCCCGCGGGCCTGAAAGCGACGGCCTGCGGGCCTGAAAAACATGGGGCGCAGCCCTTGCTCTTCAGGGGCGCGGGGAACTGCGCGAGCAGCCCCACCGGGCCGCACCCGACAAACGCACCCGGCGGCCTACCAGCGAGGCATCCGCGGCGTCACCCAGCCGGGGTCGGCCGCGCGCATCGCCGCCGCGTCGTCCCGCTCCCGCAGGGAACCGTCGTCCGACAGCCACCGCTGGTGCAGGAACTCCAGCTTGTCCCGGTCGAGTTCGACCCCGAGGCCCGGCGCGTCCGACACCCGGACCGCCCCGTCCTCGAACGTGAGCCGCGAGGTGAGGACGTCCTCCGACTGCCACGGATAGTGGGAGTCGCAGGCGTGGTGCAGATTCGGCACGGTCGAGGCCACCTGGGTCATCGCCGCCAGACTGATCCCCAGGTGGGTGTTGGAGTGCATGGAGACCCCGACACCGAACGTCCGGCAGATCGCGGCCAGTTCACGCGTGTTGCGCAGACCGCCCCAGTAGTGGTGGTCGGAGAGGACGACCTGCACGGCCCCCTTCGTGAACGCCTCCTCGATCTCCGCGAAGGTCGTCACGCACATGTTGGTGGCGAGCGGCACGGACGTCCCCGCCGCCACCTCGGCCATCGCGGGCGTCCCGAGCGCCGGGTCCTCCAGGTACTCCAGCACGTCCGCCAGCGCGTCGGCGACCCGCAGGGAGGTGGCGACGGTCCACGCCCCGTTGGGGTCCAGCCGCAGCGGGTGACCGGGGAACGCCTCGGCCAGCGCGCGGACCGCCGCGATCTCCTCATCCGGCGGGAAGACACCGCCCTTGAGCTTGAACGACGTGAACCCGTACCGGTCCTTGAACCTCCGGGCCTGCGCGACGACCCCGGCCGGGTCGACCGCCGCTCCCCAGTCGTCCTTCCGGCAGGCGACCCCCGCGGGATGCTCCGCCCACTTGTAGAAGAGGTACGCGCTGTACTCGACGGTGTCCCGGAGCTTCCCGCCGAGCAGGGCGTGCACGGGCAGCCCCAGCGCCTTGCCGAGCGCGTCGAGGCAGGCGACCTCGAACGCGGAGACGACCGACAGCCGCAGCTTGTCGGCGGTCTGCACACCGCGCAGCCCGCCCACGTCGACCTGCCGCGAGACCCGTGCCCCGTCGACCGCCACCTCGTCGGCGAGGACGGGCAGCGCGTTCAGGTCGCCGACCCGGCGGCCCACCAGCTTCCGCGCGAACGGCCGGGCCAGCTCCAGGTACTTGGTGTCGCCGTACGTCTCGCCGACCCCCGTGGTCCCGTCGGCGGTGACGACCTCCACGACGAGCCGGGGGGTGTACGGCTGGTGCACGCCCTGCGTGTTCAGCAGCGGCGGGTCGGCGACCAGGATCGGGGTCAGCCGGACGTCGGTGACGGTCAGGTCGCGGGTCACAGGGCGGCTCCGGCGGTCGGTGCGGCGGACACGGTGCGGGTGGGGCCGGAGGCGGGCGGGCCGCCGACCAGGCCGAGGCCGTCGGTGAGTAGCTTCTCCAGGTCCGCGAGGTCGCCCGGCGAGGGATCGGTGAGCGGGGCGCGTACGGGGCCGACGGGGCGGCCGCGCAGCCGGGCCGCCGCCTTGACCAGCGAGACCGCGTATCCGGGGCAGCGGTCGCGCAGCTCGACGAAGGGCACGTAGAAGCCGCGCAGCAGCCGGTCCACCGTCGCGTCGTCGCCGCGGCGCAGCGCGTCGAAGAAGGCGCCGGCGATCTCGGGCGCGAAGGCGTGCACGGCGGAGGAGTAGGCGGGGACGCCGACGGCGGCGTACGCGCGGGCCTGGATCTCGGCGGTGGCGGCGCCGTTGAAGAAGAGGAAGCCCTCGGGTGCGGCGAGCGTGAGGCGCTGCAGCCGGTCGAGGTCGCTGTGACCGTCCTTGAGGCCGACGACGTGCGGGATCCGGGCGATCCGCCGCAGCGACGCGGCGGTGAGGGCGACCTGGCCGCGCTGGTAGGCGACGAGCGGCAGCCGGGTGCGGGCGGCGATCTCCTCCAGCTGCCGGACCAGGCCCTCCTGCGGGGCGGCGACGAGGTAGTGCGGCAGCACGAGCAGGGCGTCGGCGCCCGCCTCCTCGGCGATCCGCGCGAACCGTACGGCCTGCGCCCAGCCGTAGCCGATGCCCGCGACGACGGGCACCCGGCCCGCGGTGACCTCCACGGCGGCGGTCACGACCTGCCGGTACTCGTCCTCGTCGAGCGAGAAGAACTCGCCGGTGCCGCAGGCGGGGAAGACGGCGCCGGGAGCGGTGGCGACCTGCGCGTCGAGGTGCGCGCGGAAGCCGTCGGGGTCGAGGGAGCCGTCGGCGCGGAAGCTGGTGAGCGGGAACGACAGGACGCCCTTCGCCATGCCCTCCCGCAGCCGCCGGACCGTGTCGGAGAAGGGGTTCGCGGCCGGGCCGGCCGCGGAGCCGGTCGCCGGGTCCGTGTCGATGGCCACACGCATCATCTTCCTATGGAGACGTCATTCATGTATGGAAATGGAGATTAGGTAAGTGAACCAGGAGCGTCAAGAGGCCCGCGGGCGCGGGCGGCGGCCCGCATACGATCGGCCCATGGCGGAGACAGACGGCGCCGGAGGCGTCCGCGAGGTGAAATCGGCGGCCCGCACGGTCGACCTGCTGGAACTGCTGGCCGCGCGCGGCGACCGCCCCGCACGCCTCCAGGAGCTGGCCGACGAGCTGGGGGTCCCGCGCAGCTCGATGTACGCGCTGCTGCAGACCCTGATCGGCCGCGGCTGGGTCCGCACCGACACCACGGGCTCCCTCTACGGCATCGGCATCCGCGCCCTGCTCACCGGCACCGGCTACCTGGACTCCGACCCACGCGTGCGTGCCGTACGGCCGTATCTCGACGAGGCGTCCGAGGCCCTCGGCGAGACCATCCACCTCGCCCGTCTCGACGGCACGGACGTCGCCTACCTGGCCACCCGCGAGTCCCACGAGTACCTGCGCACGATCAGCCGCGTCGGCCGCCGCCTGCCCGCCCACGCCGGCGCCCTCGGCAAGGCCCTCCTCGCCGAACGCCCCGACAGCCACCTACCCGAGGGCCCCTACGAGGCGCTCACCCCGAACACCCGCACCACCCGCGAGGCCCTCGCCGCCGACCTCGCCGCCGTCCGTGCCCGCGGCTACGCCGTCGACCGCGAGGAGGGCGTCACCGGCATCGTCGGCTTCGGCTTCGCCCTGCGCACCGACACCCCGGCCGAGGACGCCGTCAGCTGCTCGGTCCCGGTCGCCCGGCTGACCCCGGAGCACGAGCGCCGCATCGTGGAGGTGATGCGGGAGATCCGCGCGAAGATCGAGGCGGCCGTCCCGGGAGGGGCGGGAGCACCGGTCTGGCGCTGAACGGCCGGGCCCGCCCTCGGAAGGGTCCGGGGCGCGGCCCCACCGTTCCCGGTAAAAGCCCTACGGCACTGTCACCGCCGCGTCGTACCCTGGGAAGGGCAACAGGAGCCCCACGGCCAAGAGGAGGAACCGCGGCCTACAGAGCCGGCCCATGACTCAGACACGCACAGCTCACACCTCCGCGCAGGGCAAGGCGAGAGCGCAGTTCACCGTCCCCGCGGCGCACCCCATGGTGACCGTGCTGGGTTCCGGCGACTCCCTCCTGCGCGTGATCGAGAAGGCCTTCCCGGCGGTCGACATCCATGTCCGGGGCAATGAGATCAGCGCGGTCGGCGAGGCCCCCGAAGTCACTCTCGTCCAGCGCGTGTTCGACGAGATGATGCTGGTGCTCCGCACCGGACAGCCGATGACGGAGGACGCAGTGGAACGCTCGATCGCCATGCTGAGAGCGAGCGAGAACGGGAAGAGCGACGGCCAGGAGACCCCGGCCGAGGTGCTGACGCAGAACATCCTGTCCTCGCGCGGCCGCACGATCCGCCCCAAGACGCTCAACCAGAAGCGGTACGTCGACGCCATCGACAAGCACACCATCGTCTTCGGCATCGGCCCCGCCGGCACCGGCAAGACCTACCTGGCCATGGCCAAGGCCGTCCAGGCCCTGCAGTCCAAGCAGGTCAACCGGATCATCCTGACCCGCCCGGCGGTCGAGGCCGGCGAGCGCCTGGGCTTCCTCCCGGGCACCCTCTACGAGAAGATCGACCCCTATCTGCGTCCCCTGTACGACGCACTGCACGACATGCTCGACCCGGACTCGATCCCGCGGCTGATGGCCGCCGGGACCATCGAGGTCGCGCCGCTGGCGTACATGCGCGGCCGTACGCTCAACGACGCCTTCATCATCCTCGACGAGGCCCAGAACACCTCGCCCGAGCAGATGAAGATGTTCCTGACCCGCCTCGGCTTCGAATCGAAGATCGTCATCACCGGTGACGTGACCCAGGTCGACCTGCCGAACGGCACGAAGTCCGGTCTGCGCCAGGTCCAGGACATCCTGGAGGGGCTGGACGACGTGCACTTCTCCCGGCTGTCGTCGCAGGATGTCGTCCGGCACAAGCTCGTCGGCCGTATCGTCGACGCGTACGAGAAGTACGACAGCGAGCACGGCACCGAGAACGGCGGTCACCAGGGCGGCCGGGGCAGGCAGTCCGGGCCCAAGGGGAAGTAGACAGACACCGCACCATGTCGATCGACGTCAACAACGAGTCCGGAACCGAGGTCGACGAGCAGGCGATCCTCGACATCGCCCGCTACGCGCTGACACGGATGCGCATCCACCCCCTCTCCGAGCTGTCGGTGATCGTGGTGGACGCGGATGCCATGGAGCAGCTGCACATCCAGTGGATGGACCTCCCCGGTCCGACCGATGTGATGTCGTTCCCGATGGACGAGCTGCGGCCGCCGTCGAAGGACGACGACGAGCCGCCGCAGGGCCTGCTCGGCGACATCGTGCTCTGTCCCGAGGTCGCCGAGAAGCAGGGCAAGGACGCCGATACGCAGCACTCCATGGACGAGGAGCTCCAGCTCCTCACCGTCCACGGGGTGCTGCACCTGCTCGGCTACGACCACGAGGAGCCGGACGAGAAGGCCGAGATGTTCGGCCTCCAGGCCGCCATCGTGGACGGCTGGCGCGCGGAGAAGGGCTTCACCGGCCCCTCCCCGGCACCGACCGTGTCATGAGCGCGACTCTCATCGGGGGTGCCGTCGCCCTGGTCGTCGTCGCCTGGCTCGCCGCCTGCGCGGAGGCGGGCCTCGCGCGCGTCTCCAGCTTCCGCGCCGAGGAGGCCGTACGGTCCGGGCGGCGCGGCAGCGCGGGCCTCGCCCAGATCACGGCCGACCCGACCCGCTATCTGAACGTCGCGCTGCTGCTTCGCGTGGCCTGCGAGATGGCCGCCGCGGCGCTCGTCACGTACGCCTGCCTCCAGGAGTTCGACGCGACCTGGGAGGCGCTGGTCGTCGCGATCGGCGTGATGGTCCTCGTGAGTTACGTGGCCGTCGGCGTCTCCCCGCGCACCATCGGCCGCCAGCACCCCCTGAACACGGCCACGGCGGCGGCGTACGTGCTGCTGCCGCTAGCCCGGATCATGGGCCCGATCCCCAACCTGCTGATCCTCATCGGCAACGCGCTCACCCCCGGCAAGGGCTTCCGGCGCGGCCCGTTCGCCTCCGAGGCGGAGCTGCGCGCGCTCGTCGACCTGGCCGAGAAGGAGTCGCTGATCGAGGCGGAGGAGCGCCGCATGGTGCACTCGGTCTTCGAGCTGGGCGACACCCTGGTCCGCGAGGTGATGGTCCCGCGCACCGACCTGGTCGCCATCGAGCGCTACAAGACGATCCGTCAGGCACTCACCCTCGCCCTGCGCTCCGGTTTCTCCCGCATACCCGTCACCGGCGAGAACGAGGACGACATCGTCGGGATCGTGTACCTGAAGGACCTGGCCCGCAAGACGCACATCAGCCGGGACGCCGAGAGCGAACTGGTCTCCACGGCCATGCGCCCCGCCGTCTTCGTCCCCGACACCAAGAACGCCGGCGACCTGCTCCGCGAGATGCAGCAGGAACGCAACCACGTCGCCGTCGTCATCGACGAGTACGGCGGCACCGCCGGGATCGTCACCATCGAGGACATCCTGGAGGAGATCGTCGGCGAGATCACCGACGAGTACGACCGTGAGATCCCGCCCGTCGAGGACCTCGGCGAGGACCGCTACCGCGTCACCGCCCGCCTCGACATCACCGACCTCGGCGAGCTGTACGGTCTGGACGCCTACGACGACGAGGACGTGGAGACCGTGGGCGGCCTCCTCGCCAAGGCCCTGGGCCGCGTCCCCATCGCCGGGGCCTCCTCGGTCGTCGCGCTGCCGGACGAGCGCGAGCTGCGCCTCACGGCGGAGGCCGCGGCCGGCCGCCGGAACAAGATCGTCACGGTGCTGGTGGAGCCGATCGGCCCCGCCGGGCCGCCGGAGGGGGCGAAGTCCGAGTGACCCCCGAGGAGTTGAGGAGCGTCTGCCTCTCCTTCGACGAGGCCGTCGAGGACTTCCCCTTCCGCCCCGAGATCTCCGTCTTCAAGGTCCTCGGCAAGATGTTCGCCCTCAGCTGGATCGACCAGCGCCCCCTCAAGGTCAACCTCAAGTGCGACCCCGAGGACGCGATCCGGCAGCGCACCGCACACCCCGGCCTGATCGCCCCCGGCTATCACATGAACAAGCGCCACTGGAACACCGTGACCCTCGACGCGGGCCTGCCCGACGGTCTGGTCCGGGAGCTGATCGAGGACTCGTACGACCTGGTGGTGGCTGGGCTGCCCCGCGCGGACCGGCTCCGGCTCGACCGGGCGTGAACCGTATGCTCGGCTCATGACCGACAGCAGCGCGCTCGACCTCGACCCCGAGGACCGCAAGATCGTCACCCTGGCCCGTTCCGCGCGGGCCCGCAACGCGGTGCCCGAGGGGGCGGCCGTCCGGGACGAGACGGGCCGTACGTATGTCGCCGGGACCGTGGCCCTCGACTCCCTGCGGCTGAGCGCGCTGCGCACGGCCGTCGCCATGGCGGTCGCCTCCGGCGCCACGTCCCTGGAGGCGGCGGCCGTGGTGACCGCCGCCGACACCGTCTCCGACGAGGACCGGGCCGCCGTACGGGACCTCGGCGGCCCGCAGACCCCGGTCCTCCTGGCCGGCCCGGACGGATCCGTACGGACGACGCTCCGGGCGGGCTGAGAGCCACCGGGGGACTGGCGCCGGGGTGTGGGCGCCCGCCGCGCTGCCGTCACGGCGGCCGGTCGGTGCGCTCGCCCGGGCCCGTCGGCGGGACGAGCAGGACGAGGCGCCACCCGTGACGCGAGCGGGCCCGAACGGCTGCCGCCGCGTGGCGCCGGGCCCGAGCGGCCGGCCGACGGCGGGCGCCGCGCGTGGACCAGCCCTGGAGTCCGCAGTCCCGGCGGGGCCGTCACGAGGCGCCCGGTCCTGGCCGGTGGGTGGGGCCGGGGCGCTCACCGCGGAGTGTTACGGCCGGTAACGGCCCTTCGAGCCGCTCGAAAACCGTGCGCGGGCGAGTGGACCTCCCCGCCGGGCCACCGGCGAAAGGGCGGGGAACAGGACAGACCGGCGCGCCGGCACCGGGCCCCGGACGCGCGGGCGGTGCCGTCGGCGAACGGGTTCGGCCACTTTCCCCCGCCCCGGCACCGGCGGGGGAGCGCCCCTTGCAATATTGAGCCGCCCGCGTCTCAATGGAGCCGTTCTCCTGACGGACCGTCATATTCCGCTGTGCGGCCGCGCAGTGCACCGCCCCCACATGGCAACGCCCGTACCGGGACGTACGGGGGCTCCCCCATGCCCTCGTGCACCTCCCGTACCAGGGAAGGGACTTCGCTCGATGAGACGCATACGACTCGGAGCCGGCTCGGCGCTCCTCGCGGGGACGCTGGCCGTCGGCGGCCTCGCGCTCGCCCCCACCGCCGCGGCCGTCACTCCTGACGTCGCGACGATCAACGCCACCTGCACGATCGGCGGTTCCGGGGTGGCCACGCTCACGGCCACCCAGGACGGCACCTCCGCCACCGTCACCGTCACCTCCGAGGGCATCACCGCTCCGATCGCCCTCGCCGAGGACTCCATCCAGTCCACGCTCACCCTGGTGAACGCGAGCGGCGGCACCGTCGCCTTCACCGGCACCGAGAACCCGGCCCTGGCCGCCGGGGACGGCGTGCAGGTCGGGCCCCTCACCGGCACCGTCGCCCCCGGGGACTCGCTGGACGCCTTCGGCGGCTCGCTGCAGATGGTGATCTTCGGGTTCCCCGTGACGTGCACCGCGGGCGCGGCCCAGTCGCCGGGACCGTTCGTCTTCGACTGAGCCGTCCGCACGCCCCGAGCGACGGGTGAGGGGTGGTGCCGCCCGCCGGCGGCACCACCCCTCGATCCGTTCCGTGCGCTCAGAGCGCGTCGGGACCCCGCTCGCCCGTCCGCACCCGTACGACCGTCTCCACCGGCAGCGCCCACACCTTGCCGTCGCCGATCTTCCCGGTGTGGGCGGCCTTCACGATCGCGTCGATCACGGCGTCCGAGTCGGCGTCCTCGACGACGATCTCGATCCGGACCTTGGGCACGAGGTCCACCTGGTACTCGGCGCCCCGGTACACCTCGGTGTGGCCGCGCTGCCGGCCGTAGCCGCTGGCCTCGCTGACGGTCAGACCGTGGACGCCCATCTCCTGCAGGGCGGTCTTGACCGCGTCGAGGCGGTACGGCTTGACGATCGCGGTGATGAGTCTCATGCCTATGCCTTCTGCGTGGAGGACGTGGAGGACGTGGAGGACGTGGACGACGGCGAGGCGACGGACGCGCCGACGGGGGCGCCGTGGCCCAGGACGCCGTGATCGTATGCCGTCTCGGCGTGCACCGTAAGGTCGAGACCGGTGTGCTCGTGCTCCTCCTCAGCGCGGAAGCCCAGCACCTTGTCGATCACCCTCCCGATGCCGCACGTGACGGCGAACGCGTACGCCCCGACGGCGGCCACGGCGACCAGCTGCCTGCCGAGCTGGCCGAACCCGCCGCCGTACAGCAGCCCCTCGGCCCCGCCCGTCATCGACCGGGCGGCGAAGACACCGATCAGGACCGTGCCGATGACGCCGCCGACGAGGTGGACACCGACGACGTCGAGCGAGTCGTCGTAGTTCAGCCGGAACTTCCAGCCCACCGCGTAGGAGCAGACCACACCGGCGGCCAGGCCGATGACCAGCGCGCCCAGCAGCGAGACCGAGCCGCAGGACGGGGTGATGGCGACCAGGCCCGCGACCGCGCCGGAGGCCGCGCCCAGCGTCGTCGGGTGGCCGTCGCGCTTCTGCTCGACGAAGAGCCAGCCGAGCAGACCGGTGCAGCCGGCGGCGAGGGTGTTGAGGAACGCGGCGGCGGCCAGGCCGTTGGCGCCGAGCGCGGAGCCGGCGTTGAAGCCGAACCAGCCGAACCAGAGCAGGCCCGCGCCCAGCATGACCATGGGCAGGTTGTGCGGACGCATCGCGTCCTTCTTGAAGCCGAGCCGCGGCCCGAGGACCAGGCAGAGGGCGAGTCCCGAGGCGCCGGAGGTGACCTCGACCGGCAGGCCGCCCGCGAAGTCGAGGGCACCGAGACCGTCGAGGATCCAGCCGCCCGGCCCCCACACCCAGTGGGCGACCGGAACGTATACGAGCAGCGTCCACACCGGCACGAAGACCAGCCAGGCCCCGAACTTCGCCCGGTCCGCGATCGCGCCGCTGATCAGCGCGGCCGTGATGACCGCGAAGGTGAGCTGGAAGGTGGCGAAGAGGAGGGTCGGGACCGTGCCGTGGACGTCGGCGGGGCCGAGGTCGGCCATGCCGAGATGGTCGAGGCCGCCGACCAGTCCGCCGAAGGCGTCGTCCCCGAAGGCGAGCGAGTATCCGGCGGCCAGCCAGACCACGGTGACCAGCGCGATCGACACGAAGCTCATCATCAGCATGTTGAGGACGCTCTTCGTCCGCACCATGCCGCCGTAGAACAGGGCCAGGCCCGGGGTCATCAGCAGGACGAGGGCGGTGGCGGCGAGCAGCCAGGCGGTGTCGCCGGTGTCGACGGACGGCGCGGCGATGGCCGGCGCGGCGAGCGGCGCGGCGAGGGGCGCGGCGAGGGTCACGGTCGGCAGGACCTTTCTCGGGCGGGCGGGGGCTCGTCAGAGGGTGATCGGCGTGCGTTTCCGGACGCGCACAAGTGTGTTTCGGTGACGTTTCGTTGCGTGGGGGTTTCGGAAAGCTCACCGTCGGTGCCGGGTGCGGCGGGGCTCCGTGGATCAGGGAGAATGGGCGCCATGAGCGTCCGTACCCAGTCATCCGAGCAGCCGGCCGAGGCCGCCCACCGCGCCGGCTTCGCCTGCTTCGTGGGCCGCCCCAACGCGGGCAAGTCCACCCTCACGAACGCTCTGGTCGGCCAGAAGGTGGCGATCACGGCCGATCAGCCGCAGACCACGCGGCACACCGTACGGGGCATCGTGCACCGGCCGGACGCCCAGCTGATCCTGGTCGACACCCCCGGCCTCCACAAGCCGCGCACGCTGCTCGGCCAGCGTCTGAACGACGTGGTCCGCACGACGTGGGCCGAGGTCGACGTGATCGGCTTCTGTCTGCCCGCGAACGAGAAGCTCGGCCCCGGCGACCGCTTCATCGCGAAGGAACTGGCGTCCATCAAGAAGACGCCGAAGATCGCGATCGTCACGAAGACCGACCTCGTGGAGAGCAAGCAGCTCGCCGAGCAGCTGATCGCCATCGACCAGCTCGGCAAGGAGCTGGGCTTCGAGTGGGCCGAGATCGTGCCCGTCTCGGCGGTCGCCGACAAGCAGGTGGACCTGCTGGCCGACCTGCTGGTCCCGCTGCTGCCGGAGGGGCCCGCGCTCTACCCCGAGGGCGACCTCACCGACGAGCCCGAGCAGGTCATGATCGCCGAGCTGATCCGCGAGGCGGCCCTGGAGGGCGTCCGCGACGAGCTGCCCCACTCCATCGCCGTGGTCGTCGAGGAGATGCTGCCCCGCGAGGACCGCCCGGCCGACCGGCCCCTGCTGGACATCCACGCCTTCGTCTACATCGAGCGTCCCAGCCAGAAGGGCATCATCATCGGCCCCAAGGGCAAGCGCCTGAAGGAGGTCGGCATCAAGTCCCGCAAGCAGATCGAGGCGCTGCTCGGCACTCCGGTGTTCCTGGACCTCCATGTGAAGGTGGCCAAGGACTGGCAGCGGGACCCGCGCCAGCTGCGCAAGCTGGGCTTCTGACGGAGCGGGGACACGCAGGGGCGCCGTGGCGAAACCGGCGCCCCTGTTCTTCCCTGTACTGGTCAAATTTGACTAGAGTGGAGGGATGGGTGAGAAGACGATTCCGATCCTTCCCTGCCGGACCCTCCAGCCCGTGCTGGACTTCTACGAGGCCCTCGGCTTCGAGGTGACCTTGCGACAGCGCAGTCCCAACCCGTACGCGGTGGTGGAACGAGGTGAGGTGGAGCTGCAGTTCTTCGGGCTGAAGTCGTTCGATCCCGCGAGCTCGTTCAGCACGTGCTACGTGGTCACGGACGACGTCGACGGCCTGTACACGGCCTTCAGGGCCGGGCTCAAGGAGACGTACGGGCGGATCCCGACCCGGGGGCTGCCCCGGCTCGGGCCGCTGAAGGACATGTCGTACGGCATGCGGCAGTTCCTGATGACCGACCCGGGCGGCAACTGCATACGCGTCGGGCAGCCGACGAGCACGGACCAGAGCTACCGGCCCGCCCCGAAGGAGACCTTCGCGCGGGCCCTGCACCACGCGTCCCTGCTGGCGGACTCCAAGGACGACCCGGCGGCCGCGGCACGGGTGATCGACCGGGTGCTGGCGCTCGACGACCGGCCGGCCCCACCCCAGCTGCTGCGGCTGCTCGTGCTGCGGGGCGACATCGCCGTCCGGCTCGGCGACGAGGAGACGGCCGCCGCCGTGCTCGAACGGGCCGGGGCGGTCCCGCTCACCGACGGGCAGCGGGACACCGTCCACGACGCGCTGGCGCGGCTGGAGGACCTGCGGGGGCGGGGCCCGGTGTGAAAAAAGCCGCCGCCCCGGTTCTCCGGGGCGGCGGCGGGTGTCTCACACGGGTCGGGCGGAGGTGAGGGCTAGCGCGTCCACCAGGCCGCCGAGGTGCTGCGCAGGGTGTTCGTACCGCAGTGGATCTCGCCCATGCCCAGGTGGTACGTCTCCCAGTCGTCGAGGTACGACACCTTCATGCCGGCGGCGGTGTACGCGGCCGTCACCGCCTCGGTGAAGATGTCCTTGCCGCCGATGACCGGGCCCCACTGGCGCGGGGCGAGGTAGTGGGTGCGGCTGAGGACGATGCCGTTGACGGCGCCGGGGACGTAGGCGCTGGTCATCACGGAGGGCGCGGGGGCCGCCGGGGAGGCCGCCGCCGAGCTGTCGGGCGTCAGGGCGCCCTGGTCCGCCGCCCGGTCGTCGAGCCGGCGCTGCTGGCCGTAGTCCCGTGCGGCTTCGGGCAGTTCGGCTCCGGCGCCGAGGCGGGTCAGCCGGGGCAGACGCAGCTTCTCGTCGCCGCCCGACTGCGACTCGCCGACCATCTCCCGGCCCCGGGTGTAGAGCGCCGGGACGCGGACGACCTCGGCGTCCGTGACGCCCGTCTCGCGCTGGAGCACCGCGAGGTTCTCCTCGATGCGGCGCGTGGCGAGGTTGTTGTCGGAGACCAGGTGCTTGGAGCCGAGCGCCTCGGAGATGCTCTCCCAGGGGACGCCCGGCAGCGAGAACATCGACGTGGAGCCGTGGCCCGCCGCCTTCGCGTCACGCAGCAGCTTCAGGCCCGCGGCGGGGTCGGCGATCGCGATCTTCCAGCCGCGCGGGGTGTCGGCGGGCAGGAACTGCACGAACTCGTCGACGTGGCCGACGTGCAGCCAGGACGTGTCGAGGAACAGCGGGTCCTGCAGCCCCTGCGACTTCAGGAACGTCCGCATCACCTTCGCCGGCTTGGAGCCGGTGTCCGGGCGCTGGCCCATGATGATCCGGCCCGCCGGGTAGGAGCGGTCGCCCTGCGCGTAGGGCGGAATGGTCTCCAGGTTGCCCATGGAGTTGAGCGTCCACTCCTCCGAGTCCTTGCGGCCCGTCACCTGCACGGCACCGATGTTCGGACCGCGCATCTTCTCGAACAGCTCCCGGCCGGCCTCCCGGTCCAGCTGGGCGGAGCGGAGCATCACCCGCATGGCCTGCCGCTTGCCGTCCGCGCCGGTCATGCTGACGTACGCCGGCTCGACGAAGTCCTGGGCCCAGATGTCGCCGTACTTGGTGAAGTTCACGGTCGGCTTGGTGATGCCGGCGCTCTTGGCGGCCTTGTCCAGACCCTCGCGGAACACGCGGTTGAGTTTCGCGTAGCCGCCGTGGTCGCTGCCGGAGATCTTGGTGACCAGCATCTGCTGGGCGTTCTGCAGGTGGTGGTGGGTCAGCAGCGGGGCCACGCGCAGGGTCACGGAGTCGGCGGTGGTGCCCTTGGAGGACGTCACGGTCAGCCGGACCCGGGCCGTGCCGTCCCACTTCGCGGTGTCCCGGATCACGTCACGGGCCTCGACGCCGAACTCGACGCCGGCCTTCAGCTCGGCCCGCGACAGCCGGGTCTTCGCCGTGACCGGCTCCCACTTGGTGCCCCGCTTGACGAACACCCGGGTCTGCGCGGCGCCCGCCGTGACCTTCACGGTGCCCTGCGCCCCGGCGGGGACGCCCGCCATCGGCACGGACCGCACACGGGCCAGGTCGGCGGCGTCGGCGGTGCCGTTCACCTTGGTGTCGGAGGCGTCGTTGCAGGCGGCCAGCTTGGCGTCCGAGAGGGGCTTGCCCTTCGGGCCGGTCACCGGGCAGCGCTTGGTGTCGTCGTCGATGTTGGGCAGCATCAGCGCGCCCCGGGCGACGGTCCAGCCGTTCTCGCCGGCGGTGTCGGTGGTGCCGGTGACGTCGACGTTCCCGTCCCGGTTCGTGTCCACGCGCAGATCGGTCGGGGGCGCCCCGGCCGCGAACGCCGAGGGCGCCGCCAGCGAGGGCGTCGCGAGCAGCGTGCCGGACACCGCCAGCACGGCTATCGCCTGCCGTGCGGAGCGGGTTCGGAGTGGTCTGGTTGAACGCGTAGGCACAGAGCGTCCCTTCGGCGGCGAGCGTGGTCAGCACGGAAGACGTACGGAGGGACCGATCCGTTGTCTGTGAACGGCCTGTGCGTCACGTGATCTGGCGCACTCGCCCGTGTGACGCACCGCACTCCGCCCGTGAACCGCCGTACCCCGCCCGCCGATCCACCGCGCCGCCCCCGCCCGCGGGGTCTACTCCACCGAGCGGATCCGCCCCACGAACACCGCCCCCGCCAGCCCGATCACCGCCGCCACCACGTACAGCACCCGGTAGCCGCCCAGATACGTCACGATCGGCGCGGCCAGCACCGGGGCGGCCACCTGCGGAAGGGAGTTGGCCACGTTGATGACGCCCAGGTCCTTGCCCCGGTCGAGGGCCTTCGGCAGCACGTCGGTCATCAGGGCGAAGTCGACCGAGGTGAACACCCCGAAGCCCAGTCCGAGCAGGGCCGAGGCGACGAGCGCGCCCGGCCAGGTCGGCCACAGGGCGATGAGCCCGGTCGCGCCCGCCATCAGCATCCCCGACCAGTACACGAACGGCTTGCGCCGCCCCACCCGGTCCGACCACACCCCGGAGACCACCACGGTCGCCAGCAGCGTCGAGGCGTTCACCACCGTGAGGATGAGCACGCCCTCCTCCGGGTCGGGGTACCCGACGCGGTCCCGCAGATAGAACAGCAGGTAGAGCAGGCCGAGGCTGTTGCTCAGGTTGATCAGGAAGCGCGTCAGCCACGCCCAGGCGAAGTCCGGGTACCGCCGTGGGCTCAGCCAGAAGCCCGTCAGGAACCCGCGCCACGACCACACCGGGCGCGCCGCCACGGGCAGCCGCTGGTCCCGGTGGCCCAGGACGTACGGCAGCACGCCCGCCAGGGTGAACACCGCGCACGCCGCGTACCCCGCGCCGACGCCCCCGCCGAGCGTCGCCAGCCCCGTGCCGCCGACCACGCCCACGATCTGCGCCGCCCCCAGCCAGCCGCCCACCGCGCCGCGTTGCAGCCGGGGCACCCGGTCCGGGACCGCCGCCGTGACCGCCGCCCAGGACGCGTTCAGCGTCAGCTGCACCAGACACCAGCCGACCGCCATCGTCCACAGCCCGCCCGCGCCCGCGAGCAGCAGCAGCGACACCGCCCCGCCCGCCGACCCGGCCACGATCCAGGGCGTACGGCGGCCCCAGCGGGACGTCGTCCGGTCCGACAGCGCCCCGAACAGCGGGGTGGCCAGCAGCGAGACGACCGCCCCGGCGCCGGTCACCCACGCCAGCATCGTCTCCTTCGACATGCCGGCGCCGGGCGCGAAGTCCTCCGCCTGGGAGGCCAGCAGGATCTGCAGCGGGCCGTACCAGCCCACCCAGATCGCCCCGTTGGCCAGCGCCAGGGCGGAGGTCCAGCCCCCGCCGACCCGCTCGACGGGCTCGGCGAGGGCCTCCGTCGGTCGTGTGGTCGTCATGCTCTGCTCTGGGCCCGCAGCAGGTCCCGGTACCAGGCGTACGACGCCTTCGGGGTCCGCTCCTGCGTCGCGAAGTCCACGTGGACCAGACCGAACCGGCGCGCGTACCCCTCGGCCCACTCGAAGTTGTCGAGCAGGGACCACACGAAGTAGCCGCGGACGTCGACGCCCGCCGCGACCGCCTCGTGCAGGGCCCGCACATGGCCGTCCAGGTAGGCGATGCGCTCCTGGTCGTCGAGTCCCTCGTAGGAGCAGCCGTTCTCGGTGATGACGATCGGGGGCAGCCGGTCGCCGTAGCGCTCACGGAACGTGGTGAGGAGTTCGGTGAGGCCCGCGGGGACCACCGGCCAGCCGAAGTCGGTCGTCGGGGCGCCCTCGATCTCCTTGACCGTGAACGGGAGTTCGGCCGGAATCGTGATGCCGCCGAACTCGATGTCCTCGCCCTCGGGCGCCCCGACCCGGGTCGGGGCGTAGTAGTTGACGCCGTACCAGTCCAGGGGCTCGGAGATGATCTTCAGATCGGAGCCGATGTCCGTCCCCGGCATCAGCTCGCCGATCCCCTCCGGGTATTCACCGAGGATGATCGGCTCCGCGAAGAGGCGGTTGAGGAGCAGGTCGTAGAAGCCGGCCGCCTCGACGTCGGCCTGTGCCTCCGACGCCGCCCAGGTCGGCCCGTGCGAGTTGGCGATGCCGATGTCGGTGACCCCGGCCGCGCGCAGGGCCCGGACGGCCAGGCCGTGGCCCAGCAGCTGGTGGTGGGCGGCCGGGAGCGCGTCGAACATCAGCTGCTTGCCCGGCGCGTGGGTGCCGAGGGCGTGGCCCAGCAGGGTGTGCTCGGCGGGCTCGTTGATGGTGATCCACTTGGTGGCGCGGTCGCCGAGCCGGGCGGCCACGACGGCGGCGTACTCGGCGAACCGCTCGGCGGTGTCCCGGTTCAGCCAGCCGCCCGCCTCCTCCAGCGACGACGGCAGGTCCCAGTGGAAGAGGGTCGGCACGGGGCGTACGCCCGCGCCCACCAGCTCGTCCACCAGGCGGTCGTAGAAGTCGAGCCCGCCGGGCGAGTTCACCCGGGTCCAGGAGACCGAGAAGCGGTACGCGCCCACGCCCAGGTCGCGCAGGAGGGCCACGTCCTCGGGGTAGCGGTGGAAGTGGTCGCAGGCCACCTCCGCCGTCGAGCCGTCCTTGACGTGCCCCGCCCCGGCCGTGAAGGCGTCCCACACGGACGACTCGCGCTCGGCCGCGGCCCCCTCGATCTGGTGCGCGGAGGTCGAGACGCCCCACAGGAAGCCTGCCGGGAACTGGGGTATCGGGTTCGTCGGAATCGTCGCCATGGGCGGATCATCCGTACCACGGGTAACGGAAGTCAACGCCCTGGGGTGAAGTGCCCGTTACGCACCCCCGGCGCCCCGGCGGGGCCGCTCACGCCCCCTCCTTGAGCACCCTCCTGATCAGCTCCCGCTGCCCCTCGGTCAGCCCGGGATCCGCGCAGTGCACCGTCCTCCCGTCCACCGTGATCTCGTAGCGGAAGCCGTCCGGCACCCCGAACGGCGGCGAGTCCCGGCCGGCGGCGAGCGCGCACTCGGCCAGGGCCCTCCACTCCTCGGCATCGGGCCGTCCGGCGGTGTCCACCACCGCGTGCCGCTCGATGCCCGCGAAACCGCCCGTGCGCCGCACTTCGATACGCATGGGTCATGTCTAGTACGGATCGGGGCCCGGCCGCAGCACCGCGTGGCCGGACCCGGCCCTCACAGCGTCCGCACGCCCACCTGCTCCCAGCCCTTCAGCACCGCCGTCAGCTCGTCGCCCTGCCCGAAGCGGTCCTTCGCCGCCTTCACCGTGAGCGTGGCGAAGTCGACGAAGAGGGCCTGCTTGCTCAGCTCGCCCCCGGTGAGGACGTCGTACCAGATCTGCCCGGCGCGCTCCCAGGCGTGACCGCCGAGCGCGGTGGCCACCAGGTAGAACGCGTGGTTGGGGATACCGGAGTTGATGTGGACGCCGCCGTTGTCGCGGCCCGTGCGGACGTAGCCGTCCATGGTCGCCGGCTGCGGGTCCTTGCCGAGGACGTCGTCGTCGTACGCCGTGCCCGGGGCCTTCATCGAACGCAGGGCCGTGCCGGTGACCCGCGGGGCGAGCAGGCCGGCGCCGATCAGCCAGTCCGCCTCGGCGGCGGTCTGGCCGAGCGTGTACTGCTTGATGAGCGCGCCGAAGACGTCCGACATGGACTCGTTGAGCGCGCCCGGCTGCCCGAAGTACGTGAGGTTCGCCGTGTACTGGGTGACGCCGTGGCTCAGTTCGTGGCCGATGACGTCGATCGGGATGGTGAAGTCGAGGAAGATCTCGCCGTCGCCGTCGCCGAACACCATCTGCTCGCCGTTCCAGAAGGCGTTGTTGTAGTCGCGGTCGTAGTGCACGGTCGCGTCCAGCGGCAGGCCGTTGCCGTCGATCGAGTCGCGCGCGAAGGACTGCCAGAACAGCTCGTACGTGGCACCCAGGCCCGCGTACGCGCGGTTGACCGTGGCGTCCCTGCCGGGCTCCTCGCCCTCGCCGCGCACCTTCCTGCCGGGCAGGTCCGTGCCGTGGCGGGCGTCGTGGATCGTGCGGTGCGGCCGGCCCGCCTCGGCCCCCAGGGGCGCGGCGATGCCGGGGGCGCCGATGACCGTGGTCAGCCGGCGGTGGGTGCGCTCGAAGGCGTCGCGCTCCAGGGTCTTGCGCGCGGCGCCGGCGAGCACGGGGTCCTCGGCGCGGGAGAGCTTGTCGAGGACGTGGGGTGGTACGACGGTGCAGAAGACGGGCTCGTGGCCCCCGTTGGTCGTCATGTTCCGCACGATTGCACTCCGTTAGGGGCGTGTCACTAGGGGCCACCATGATTGGTGAAATGTCGCCGTATGGGTTGTGGATCGTCACCGCCGTGTTACGGAGGGTTGGGGTCGGGCCTTCCGTGGGTGGGGTTCTCGCGCAGTTCCCCGCGCCCCTGACGGGCGCACTGCCGTGCTCCATGTGGGCTTGCGCACCTTTTGCCCCCTATTCGGTGCCGGTCCCGCATACTGATACGACCCCGCGCGGCAGGGACGGCTCGGCTAGGCTGCTCCGCATCATGCGTTTCGGGCTGCTTCTCCTTAGCTGCCGCGGCGAGGGCCTGTAGTCGAGGCCGACCCCCTCCCCGCGGTGCTTTGGCGTTGCGTCGTCGGCCGTCCTTTCCGGACCATCGAGGAGCCCACGCATCATGGCGAACCGCCAGCAGCCCACGTCCATGCCGATCCACAAGTACGGGCAGTACGACCAGGTCGACATCCCGGACCGCACGTGGCCGAACAACCGGATCACCGTCGCCCCCCGCTGGCTCTCCACCGACCTGCGCGACGGCAACCAGTCCCTGATCGACCCGATGTCGCCCGAGCGCAAGCGCCGGATGTTCGACCAGCTGGTCAAGATGGGCTACAAGGAGATCGAGGTCGGCTTCCCCGCCTCCGGCCAGACGGACTTCGACTTCGTACGGTCGATCATCGAGGAGCCGGGCGTCATCCCGGACGACGTCACCATCTCCGTCCTGACCCAGGCCCGTGAGGACCTGATCGAGCGGACCGTGGAGTCGCTGAAGGGCGCCAAGCGGGCGACCGTCCACCTGTACAACGCGACCGCCCCCGTCTTCCGCCGGGTCGTCTTCCGGGGTTCCAAGGACGACATCAAGCAGATCGCGGTGGACGGCACGCGGCTGGTGATGGAGTACGCCGAGAAACTGCTGGGCCCCGAGACCGAGTTCGGCTACCAGTACAGCCCCGAGATCTTCACCGACACCGAGCTGGACTTCGCGCTGGAGGTCTGCGAGGCGGTCATGGACGTCTGGCAGCCCGGTCCGGGCCGCGAGATCATCCTCAACCTGCCCGCCACGGTGGAGCGTTCGACCCCGTCCACGCACGCGGACCGCTTCGAGTGGATGGGGCGCAACATCTCCCGCCGCGAGCACGTCTGCATCTCCATCCACCCGCACAACGACCGCGGTACGGCCGTCGCGGCGGCCGAACTGGCGCTGATGGCCGGCGCCGACCGCGTCGAGGGCTGTCTGTTCGGCCAGGGCGAGCGCACCGGCAACGTCGACCTGGTCACCCTGGGCATGAACCTGTTCTCGCAGGGCGTCGACCCGCAGATCGACTTCTCCGACATCGACGAGATCCGTCGCACGTGGGAGTACTGCAACCAGATGGAGGTCCACCCGCGCCACCCGTACGTGGGCGACCTGGTCTACACGTCCTTCTCCGGCTCCCACCAGGACGCCATCAAGAAGGGCTTCGACGCCATGGAGGCGTCCGCGAAGGAGCAGGGGAAGACGGTCGACGACATCGAGTGGGCCGTGCCGTACCTGCCGATCGACCCCAAGGACGTCGGCCGCTCCTACGAGGCCGTCATCCGGGTCAACTCGCAGTCCGGCAAGGGCGGTATCGCCTACGTCCTGAAGAACGACCACAAGCTGGACCTGCCGCGCCGGATGCAGATCGAGTTCTCGAAGCTGATCCAGGCCAAGACCGACGCCGAGGGCGGCGAGGTCACCGGCTCCGACATCTGGGCCGTCTTCCAGGACGAGTACCTGCCGAACCCCGACAACCCGTGGGGCCGGGTCCAGGTCCGCAACAACCAGTCGACCACCGACAAGGACGGCGTGGACACGCTGACCGTGGAGGCCGAGGTCGACGGCGCGCCGACCACCCTGGTCGGCACCGGCAACGGCCCGATCTCCGCGTTCTTCGACGCGCTGCAGGGCGTCGGCATCGACGCACGGCTGCTGGACTACCAGGAGCACACGATGAGCGAGGGCGCCTCCGCGCAGGCCGCCTCGTACATCGAGGTCGCCATCGAGGACAAGGTTCTGTGGGGCATCGGTATCGACGCGAACACGACGCGTGCGTCGCTGAAGGCGGTCGTCTCCGCCGTCAACCGAGCGGCTCGCTGACCAGCCCGACCGGCGGTTTGAAGGGCCCCGTTCACCGGAATCCGGCGGACGGGGCCCGTCGTTTACCGGCCAAACCCTGTGCAGGTCGCGGGTAGGGCTCGTCCGGAGTACTGACTGCGCCTCACGGATGTGGCTAACATCACCGAGCGCGGCAATGTTGCCGAGGGGGCACTTCCCGCGCCCAAGAGGGCCGTGTGTGGGGGAGTTACGGAGGTGCCACGTGCTGCCAGGACGGGACCCGATCGGCGACGCCGCCGCGTCCGCCCGCGCCGGGTGCACCAGCCGTGCCACCGGTCTGTCGCGGGTGATGGGCACGCGGATCGCGTGGACGGGCGTCGGTGACGGCGAGTTCTTCTGTCCCGGCTGCGGAGGCGACCGCAACTACCAACGCCTCACCGGCCGCCGCCGCTTCACCCTCCTCGGCGTGCCGGTCCTGCCGCGCGGCGAGACGGGCCCCGTGGTGGAGTGCGCGGCCTGCCGCCACCACTACGCCACGGACGTCCTCGACCACCCCACCACCACCCGCTTCTCCGCGATGCTCCGCGACGCCGTCCACACCGTCGCCCTGGCCGTCCTCGCGGCCGGCGGCAGCCGCTCCCGCACCTCCCTGTCCGTCGCCGCCTCCGCCGTCCGCTCCGCCGGCTTCGACGACTGCACCGAGGACCAGCTGGACGCCCTGGTCGAGGCCCTGGCCGCCGACACCGGCCGCGTCCACAGCGAACCCTGCGGCCCGGGCCTCGCCATAGAGCTCCACGAGGCCCTCGACCCGCTGGCCCCCCACCTCGCCTCCACCGGCCGTGAGGCGATCCTCCTCCAGGGCGCCCGGATCGCCCTGGCCGACGGCCCGTACACCCCGGCGGAGCGGGACGCGCTCGCCACGGTCGGGGCGGCCCTGACGATCTGCTCGGACGACGTGACCCGCCTGCTGGCGGCGGCGCGCACGCCCTCGTAGCCCGCGCGCGGCCCCGGCCGCCTACAGCAGCTCCGCCGCCGCCAGGTACGCCCCTACGCGCTCCACCTCCGCCTCCGACAACGGGACCTGCGGCTCCGCGGTCGCCGGGCAGGCGATCACGCCGCGCAGGTGCAGGGCCGCCTTGAAGGCACCGAGGGCGGAGGAGCCGCCGCCCATGCGGGCGGAGGAGCCGACACCGGTCAGCCCGAAGAGGGCGCACAGGCGCTCCTGCTCGGCACGGGCCCCGTCCCGGTCGCCGGCCCGGAAGAGGCGGTCGAGACGGACGTACCCGGCCGGGTCGACGTTCGCCAGGCCCGGCACCGCGCCGTCCGCGCCCAGGGCGAGGGCGGAGTCGACGACGAGTTCGGAGCCGGTGAGGACGCTGAAACCGCTGATCGCGGGGTCCGTACGGGCGCCCGTGACCACCGTGCGGAATGCGGCCAGATCGCCGCTGGAGTCCTTGAGACCGGCGATGACCCCCTCGGCCGCCAGTTCCAGGACCACGTCGGCCGGCAGCTTCGTGTGCACGGCCGACGGGATGTCGTAGGCGAGGACGGGGACGGGGGAGCCCGCGGCCAGCAGCCGGAAGTGCCGGGCGATCTCCGCCGGGTGTGTCCGGGTGTAGAAGGGAGCCGTCGCCACCACGGCCTGCGCCCCGGCGGCGGTCACGGCCCGGACGTGGTCCAGCACCCGGGGCGTGGTCATGTCGATCGCCCCGGCGAGCACGGGGAGCCCGCCGCCGACATGCCCGACGACCGTCTCCACCACCCGCCGCCGCTGCGCGTCCGTCAGGAACGCCGCCTCCGACGACGAGCCGAGCACGAACAGCGCGTCCACACCGGCCGCCACCAGGTGGTCGACGAGCCGCGTCAGCGAGGGGACGTCCACCTCGCGGTCCGGCGTCAGCGGGGTGCAGACGGGCGGGACGACACCGGTCAGCGGGGCGGGCACGGGCATCTGGCGGCTCCCTCGGCGCTACGGATCGCGTACGGAGCCCGGCGCGGACGCGGCCCGGCGCCCGGACGGGCCCGGTCACGCGTCCACTCCTGCTCCCGCACAGGATGGTGGCAGCCGCAGCGGTGGCCGGGGGCCGACTCGGCCGAGAACACCCGCGGGATCTCCGCGCCGCGAACCGTTCCGTCGCCCTGCGGCGCTTGTCCGGACGCGCGTACGATGCGGCGCATGTCCGCGGAGACGACCGAACCCTGGGACCCGGCCGCGCCGGGTGTCCTGCGCCTGCCCTCGGGGCGGCTGGTGCGCGGCCGGGGGCTGCGCCGTCCGCTCCCGGACGGACCTGTCCCCACGTACGCCGTGTACTGCCTCGGCCAGGACCCGCCCACGGTCCCCTGGACGTCCCGCTGGCTGCGCTGGCCCGACTTCCGGCTGCCCGCCGACCGGACGGAGGCCGCCCGGGTGCTGCGGGACGCCTTCGACCGGGCGGCCACCGAGCGGGTCGAGCTGGCGTGCGGCGGCGGCCGGGGCCGCACCGGCACCGCGCTGGCCTGCCTGGCGGTGCTGGACGGCGTACCGCCGCAGGAGGCCGTGTCGTACGTGCGCCGGCACTACGACCGGCACGCCGTGGAGACCCCCTGGCAGCGGCGGTACGTACGGCGCTTCGGGACCTGACCGGCTCCGGCCGGACCGGCTAGCCGGCGGTCCTCGCGGGCCCGTACAGGGCGTTCGCGGCACCCGTCATCAGCGCCCAGTACCGGTCCCCGTACGACCAGTGCCACCACTCGGTGGGGTAGTTGACCAGCCCGGCCGTGGTGAGGGCCGCGCTCAGGACGCGGCGGTTGCCTCGGGCGGCGTCGGAGATGTTCGGCGCGTCCGTGTAGCAGGCGTCGTCGCTCTCCTCGGGGCTCGCGTCGAGACGGGTGCCCATGTCGAGTTCCTCCCCCGCGGCGGTGCACAGGGTGAGGTCGACCGCGGCGCCCGCCACGTGCGGCCCGATCTCCGGCGGCGAGAGGGAACGGCTGGCCTGGACACGGAGGTGCTCCTCGGTCCACTCCGGGTGGGCGAGCCGCAGCTCGGCGGCGTACGCCTCGAAGTACTCGATCTGCAGGGCCAGTGGCCGGTACCCCTCGGTGACCAGCAGTCGCAGCCCCTCGGGGAGCAGGCGGGCGGCCCGCGCCAGACGCCAGGCGACACCCTCGCGCAGATGCGCGTACGACCCCTCGGGATCGGCCTGACGGGAGTCGACCACCACGAAGGGCAGCTCCCTCAGATCGACGAGGGGCTCACCGCACTCCTGCACCGGGACACCGGCGACCCGGGGGTCGCTCATGAGGATGATCGAAGGCATGGGTCGTCTTCCACCGGGCGGCAGGTGTGCGGCGGAGGGGGGTGCGGCAGCACCCCGGGGAGGGACCTGATCCCCTGATGTCCCTCCCCGGGGGCTTCCCCCCTTGAGTGGTGGTCTGCGGTCCGGGTCGGGGCGGTCCCCCAGTCCGTCCTGCTGTTCCGAACCCACTGTCGTCACGTTCCCACCGGTCCGTCCCCTGTGCGCTCCGGTGGGCCGACCGGCCGGGCGGTGGTCGCCCGGCCGATCCGTTGTTCCCCCGAGAGCACCGAGAATGGCGCACCCCGCTGGAAGTTCTCTGCAAGTCCGCCGCAAGCGGGTTTCGGCCTGGCCGGGATCACACCCAGGGCCAGGGCTCGTCCCGCTCGCGGGCCTCGCAGGCGTCGAACACCGCCATCGCCTCGGCCCGCAGCGCCTCCCCGCCCGCCCGGTCGCCCCGTGCGGCCCGTACGACGGACAGGTTGCGCAGGGCACGCGCCCGGGGCAGCGGCAGCGCGAGGACGCCCCAGAGGGCGGCGGACGCCGTCAGCAGCCCCTCCGCGTCCGCCGGCCGCCCGTCGGCCAGCGCGCACTCGCCGAGCGTGCGCAGCGTCAGCGCCTCCCCGAAGCGGTCCTCGTGGGCCCGGCAGACCTCCAGGATCTCGCGCAGCTCCGCCTCCGCCTCCCGGACGTGCCCGAGCCGCAGCCGCGCCTTGGCCCGGGCCCGCAGGGCGTACGCCGCCATGTGCGGGTCGCCGATCTCCCGCAGGATCTCCAGCGCCTGCTCGGCCACGCGCGCGGCCTCTTCGTACGCGCCGAGCGAGCGGTGCACCAGGCTGAGCGTGCGCAGCGCCAGGGCCTCGCCGCGCCGGCTGCCGAGCCGCCGGTACGCCCGCAGCGACTCGTCGAGCAGCGGGAACGCGCCCTTCTGGTCACCGAGTTCGAGGCGTACGGAACCGCCGTACCGGCAGGCCACCCCGACCCCGGTGTCGTCGCCGACGCGCCGGAAGCCCTCGGCCGCGTCGGTCAGGGCCCGTTCCGCCTCGCGCAGTTCGCCGACCTCGCGGCAGGCGCTGCCGAGGCCGGCGAGGGCGGCGGACCGGCCGAGCACGTCGCCCAGCTCGGTGCAGACGCGTTCCGCGGTGCGGAAGTACTCCTGGGACTCGGCGATTCGGTCCTGCTCGTAGCGGAGCTGGCCCAGGCCGATGATGAGCAGGGCCTCGCCCGAGCGGTCCTCGGCGCGACGGGCCGCGGCGAGGGCGGCGTCGTGGCTGCGCCACCAGGCGTCGAAGCGGTTCTTGATGGCGAACGAGGAGGAGCACAGGGCCGCAGCCGCTTCGCAGGCGAGGGTGTGCAGGCCGAGGGCCGCCGCCCGTTCGACCGCGGCGGTCAGGGTGTCCGCCTCCGCGTCGAACCAGGCGAAGGGGTCCTCCAGGGCCCGGCGCGTGGTGCGTGCGCCCACCGGGGCGGGGGCGTCCGCCGGTGCGCGGCCCCCGGTCCGCCGTGGCTGCCCGTGCCCCTTCCGGGCGAAGCCCTGCCGCAGCGTGACCGCGCCCGAAGGGGACTTCTCCGTCACCCGGTCCATCAGCCACAGGCCCGCGCCCAACGCCCTGCCCACCGCCGCCGTACGGTCCTCCACCGGGTCCTCCGCCTCGGCGCGTTCGGCGGCGTAGACGCGGACCAGATCGTGCAGGCGGTAGCGGGGCTGGCCGACCTGGTCGGTGCCGGGGCAGTTGATCAACTGGGCGTCCAGGAGCCGTTCGAGGACCTCCTCCGCCGCGTCCTCGGGCATGCCCGAGAGCGCGGCCACCGCCCACACGGCGACGTCCGCCGGACCGAGGGTGGCGATCCGGCGCAGCACCCGGCGGGCGCACGCGTCGAGGGCCCGGTAGCTGAGGCCGAGACCGGCCCGTACCTCCAGGTCGCCCACGGACAGCTCGTCCAGGCGGCGGTGCTCGTCGGCGAGGCGCTCGGCGAGCACGCTGGGCGTCCAATGGCGCCGGGTCGCCAGGCGGGCCCCCGCGATCCGCAGGGCCAGCGGCAGCCCGCCGCACAGCTCCACGATGCGCCGCGCCGCGGCCTGTTCGCGCGGGTCGTCCGGGGTGCGTTCCGGGCCGGTGACCCGGGTGAGCAGTTCCAGGCCGCGCGCGTCGTCCAGGACGTCCAGGTCGGTGCGCCGGGCCCCGACGAGCCCCCCGAGCCGGGCCCGGGAGGTCACCAGCACCCCGCAGGTGGCGCTGCCCGGCAGCAGCGGCCGTACCTGGGCCTCGCCGCCCGCGTCGTCCAGGACCAGCAGGATCCGCCGTCCGGCGACGAGGCTGCGGAACAGGTCGCCGCGTTCGGCCGTGTCCTCGGGCGGGTCCGCGCCGAGCGCCCGCAGCAGCCGGCCCAGCACCTCGGCGGGCGGTACGGGCTCGCTGAAGCCGTGCAGTTCCGCGTGGAGCTGCCCGTCGGGGTACGCGCCGGCCACCCGGTGCGCGGCCTGCACCGCCAGCGCCGACTTGCCGACCCCGGCCGCCCCCGACACCACGACGACGGGCATCGCCTCCCGCTCGCCGGTCAACGCCCCGACCACCCGCCCCAGTTCCTCCTCCCGTCCGGTGAAGTCCCCGATGGCGGGCGGCAGGAGCGACACGGGCCGGGGAGCGGTGACGGGCTGCGGGGCGGCGGCCGTGGTGGCGGTGAGCAGGGCCGGGTCGGCCCGCAGGATGGCCTCGTACAGCTTGGTCAGTTCCGGGCCCGGGTCGAGCCCCAGCTCGTCGGCGAGCACCGCCCGGCCCTCCGCGTAGACGGCCAGCGCGTCGGCCTGCCGGCCCAGCCGGTACAGCCCCAGCATCAGCTGGCCGCGCGGCCGCTCCCGGGTCGGCCGGGCCTCGACCAGCGAGGTCAGCTCCGTGACCAGTTCCGCCTCGTGCCCGCCGGTCTCCAGCTCGGCGGCGATCCGCTCCTCCAGCGCCGCCTGCCGGGCCTCCTCCAGCCGGCCGGCCTCACCGCGCAGCGCGTCCCCGACGCCGCCGAGCGCGGGGCCGCGCCACAGCTCCAGCGCCTCCCGCAGCAAGCGGGCGGCTCCCGTGTGGTCCCCCTCGGCGGCGGCCCGGCGCGCGTGTGCCGTGCCTGCCTCGAACTCCAGCAGATCAACCCGGCCGGTCCCGGGCCGCATCACATATCCCGGCGGCCGGGTCTCGATCGCCTCCGCCGCCTCGCCGGGCAGGGCCCGCCGCAGCGCCGACACGTACGTCTGCACCAGTGCCCGCGCGGTGTCCGGGGGTTCGTCGCCCCAGATCACGTCCACCAGCGCGTCCGCGGGCACCACCTGACCGGCCCGCAGGAGCAGCACGGCCAGCAGGGCCCGCGGTTTCGGCCCGCCCAGCCGCAGGGGTCTGTCTCCGTGCCACGCCTCGACCGGACCGAGCAGTCGGAATTCCAGCTCCACGGGTCCCCATCTTCCGTGCTGTCGGACCGCCGGGACAGCGGTTGCTCACGCAACGTTCGACGCTCATGCACGCCGAGTGGTTTCCCATGACGCCCGATGCGTCGACGAGTTGCCGGAAAACGGGGGAACCAAAGGGAATCCTAGGTGGACAACGCGGAGATTCCCCACCTGTCTGAGGACCACCTGTGACGATGCTGTGAGGACTGCGCCGCTTCTCGCCCACGGCCTTTCCGGTTCATCGGTTCCGATGCCCCGGTCCATCGGTTTCCATGCCCGGTTCCCTCGGTTCCGGCACCCCGGCGCAGCGCTTTCGCGCCGCCCCGCGATCGCCCGGGACAGACTCCAGCCGAGTGTAGACACCGCAGGTCACCGGGGGGATACGAAGAGTGAAACCCGATGATGCGGGGGAGCACCGTGGAGGCGGTGCGAGAAGGCCCGGCGGGCGGGATCCGGCGGGTGTGCCGAAGAGGCGGAGGATGCGGTGGAGGAATTGCGGCGGAAAGCCGGAAAAGCAGGAATTGTTCTTCCGGTACCGGGTAATTCGGCGGCGGCTCTGCGGTGAGCGGTCACGGGAAGAAGCCGGCGGTCGGCACCTACGCGGTCGACACCCGCACGGGCCGGGTCGGCCGGGTCATGGGCCACGAGGGCCCGTACGTCCAGCTGCGGCCGGTCGGCGGCGGAAGGGAGTGGGACTGCGCCCCCGAGGCCGTCCGGGCCGCCACGACGATAGAACGGCTCCGCGCGGCCACCGCGTACGAGAACGCCCGCAGCCGGGGCGAGGTCCCTTGAAGGGGTGACGGTAGGCGAGAATGGGCGGCATGAGCCTGTTCCGCGACGGCGGCGTCGTCCCGCGCACCCGGATGCCGGGTGCGGCGGACGCGCTGCCGCCGCCCTCCGGGCGAGGCCCAGCGTGCCTCCCGCAGCAGGCAGGCCGCGGGGGTGAGTGGTGAGTCTGTTCCGGGACGACGGTGTGGTGCTGCGCACCCAGAAGCTGGGTGAGGCGGACCGCATCATCACCCTGCTCACCCGGGGGCACGGGCGGGTGCGGGCGGTGGCCCGGGGGGTGCGGCGGACCAAGTCCAAGTTCGGCGCGCGGCTCGAACCCTTCTCGCACGTGGACGTGCAGTTCTTCGCGCGGGGCAGCGAGCTGCTCGGGCGCGGGCTGCCCCTGTGCACCCAGAGCGAGACCATCGCCCCGTACGGCGGCGGCATCGTCAGCGACTACGCCCGCTACACCGCCGGGACGGCCATGCTGGAGACGGCCGAACGGTTCACCGACCACGAGGGCGAGCCCGCCGTGCAGCAGTACCTGCTGCTGGTCGGCGCCCTGCGCACCCTCGCCCGCGGCGAGCACGCGCCCCACCTCGTCCTCGACGCCTTCCTGCTGCGCTCGCTCGCGGTCAACGGCTACGCCCCCAGCTTCGGCGACTGCGCCAAGTGCGGCATGCCCGGCCCGAACCGCTTCTTCTCGGTCGCCGCCGGAGGGTCCGTCTGCGTGGACTGCCGGGTGCCCGGCAGCGTCGTACCCTCACCGCAGACGCTGCGGCTGCTCGCCGCGCTCCTCACGGGAGACTGGGAGACCGCGGACACGAGCGAGCCGCGGCACGTGCGGGAGGGCAGCGGGCTGGTCTCCGCCTATCTGCACTGGCACCTGGAGCGCGGCCTGCGCTCTCTTCGGTACGTGGAGAAGTCGTAGGCGGGCGCACGGCCCTCGCGCGGCGGAGCCGGGCACCGTCCGGCGTCGGAGCACCACAGAGCACCACAGAGTCGAGCACCACAGAGCAGCACAGAGGAGACGAGAAGCACATGGTGGTACGCGGGTTCCTGGGGCGTCAGCGCCGCGAGTACGAGGCGCCGACGCCGCATCCGTCCGGCGCCCGCGCGCCCAAGCTCCCGGGCGAGCTGGTCCCCAAGCACGTGGCGATCGTCATGGACGGCAACGGCCGCTGGGCCAAGGAGCGCGGGCTGCCGCGGACCGAGGGCCACAAGGTCGGCGCCGAGCGCGTGCTGGACGTCCTCCAGGGCTCGGTCGAGATCGGCGTGCGCAACATCTCCCTGTACGCCTTCTCCACCGAGAACTGGAAGCGCTCGCCCGACGAGGTCCGCTTCCTGATGAACTTCAACCGCGACTTCATCCGCAAGACCCGCGACCAGCTCGACGCGCTCGGCATCCGGGTCCGCTGGGTGGGCCGGATGCCCAAGCTGTGGAAGTCGGTCGCCAAGGAACTCCAGGTCGCCCAGGAGCAGACCAAGGACAACGACCGGCTCACGCTGTACTTCTGCATGAACTACGGCGGCCGCGCCGAGATCGCCGACGCGGCGCAGGCCATCGCCGAGGACGTCCGCGCGGGCCGCCTCGACCCCTCCAAGGTCACCGAGAAGACCTTCGCGAAGTACCTGTACTACCCGGACATGCCGGACGTCGACCTCTTCCTGCGCCCCAGTGGCGAGCAGCGCACCTCCAACTACCTGCTCTGGCAGAGCGCCTACGCCGAGATGGTCTTCCAGGACGTGCTGTGGCCCGACTTCGACCGCCGTGACCTGTGGCGCGCCTGCGTGGAGTTCGCCTCCCGCGACCGCCGCTTCGGCGGAGCCATCCCGAACGAGGAGCTGCTGGCCATGGAGGGCCGGACGGAGGACTGAGCCTTGGCCCAGGCCGGCGGGGAGAACGTGGAGCTGGTGTACCGGACGACGGCCGGGGACTTCCGCGAGGCGGTCCGCGCGTCCACGCGTGCCTCCTCCGCCGGCCGGTGGGGCCGGGGTCTGCTGCTGTTCGCCGCCGGGGCGGGCCTGTTCGTCACGGCCGTGACGCTCGCCCTGGGTGCCGTGCCCGACGCGCGGGCCCTGGTGATGCCGGTGGCGGCGGCGGGCGGGCTCGTCCTGCTGCCCCGGCTCCAGGCCCGCCTCCTGCACCGGCGGGCGGCGGCCCTCGGGCTGCACCGCGCCGTGCTGGATCCGTGGGGCGTGACGGTCGCGCACGACCGGGGCACCGAGCGCCCGGCCCGCTGGTCCCAGGTCTCCCGGTACGCGGAGACGCCGCACACCTTCGTCCTGCTCGGCGGCGCCCAGGCGCCCCGTCTCACCGTGCTCCCCAAACGTGGCCTGGCGACCCCCGCCGACGCCGACCGGCTCCGCGCCGTCCTGACCCGCGAGGGCCTGACCCGGCTGTAGGGGGAGGGGCGGGGAGGGGCACGGGAGACGGGCCGGTGGGTCCGGGGCGCCCTACGACGCCTTCGCCGCGCACTCCGCGCAGGTGCCGAAGATCTCCACCGTGTGGGCGACGTTCACGAAGCCGTGTTCCGCCGCGATCGCGTCGGCCCACTTCTCGACCGCCGGGCCCTCCACCTCCACCGCCTTGCCGCAGACACGGCAGACGAGATGGTGGTGGTGGTCCCCGGTGGAGCAGCGGCGGTACACGGACTCGCCGTCGGAGGTGCGCAGGACGTCGACCTCGCCCGCGTCGGCGAGGGACTGCAGCGTGCGGTACACGGTGGTCAGCCCGACCGAGTCGCCCTTGTGCTTGAGCATGTCGTGGAGTTCCTGCGCGCTGCGGAACTCCTCGACCTCGTCGAGTGCCGCGGCCACGGCCGCCCGCTGCCGGGTGGAACGACCTCGTACGGGTCCGGCGGTCGTCACCGTTGCCTCCTCACGTAGCGGTCCTGCCGGGCCATTGTGCCAGCCCGCGCGGGCCCCCCGGGTTGCGGCGGACACCGGTCAGCCCCCGGACCCCTCGGCGGAGCTCCGGCTGGCCGGCACGGTGTCCCGGGGCATTCCCGCCCCGGCGACGGGCCCGGCGGCCTCGCCGGGCTTCGGGATCACGCACTCCGCGGGGTCGCCGGCCAACGCCTCCAGCGCCTTGGCGCGCCGCCGGGCCAGCGGGGTCGCCAGCGCGGTGAGCAGCATGAACGCGGCGATGGCGAGCAGCACGATCGTCGCGCCGGGCGGCACGTCCTGGTAGTACGAGGTGACCGTGCCGCCGATGGTCACGGTGACCCCGATGGCGACGGCGACCGCGAAGGTGGCCGCGAAGCTGCGGGTGAGCTGCTGGGCGGCGGCGACGGGGACGACCATGAGCGCGGAGACCAGCAGCAGGCCGACGACGCGCATGGCGACCGTCACCGTGACGGCCGCCGTGACCGCCGTCAGGAGGTTGAGCGCACGCACCGGCAGGCCGGTGACCCGCGCGAACTCCTCGTCCTGGCTGACCGCGAACAGCTGCCGCCGCAGCGCCAGCGTCATCACGATCACGAACGCGGCCAGGACGCAGATCGCGGTGATGTCCTCCTGCGAGACGGTCGACAGGGAGCCGAAGAGGAACGACATCAGGTTGGCGTTGGTGCCGCCGGGCGCGAGGTTGATGAGCATCACACCGCCCGCCATGCCGCCGTAGAAGAGCATGGCGAGGGCGATGTCGCCGCGTGTCTTCCCGTACCAGCGGATCAGCTCCATCAGGACGGCGCCGACCACGGACACGAGCGTCGCCATCCAGACCGGGGACCACGACAGCATGAACCCGAGACCGACCCCGGTCATCGCCACATGGCCGATGCCGTCGCCCATGAGGGCCTGGCGGCGCTGGACGAGGTAGACGCCGATGGCGGGGGCGGTGACGCCGACGAGGACGGCGGCGAGCAGGGCCCGCTGCATGAAGGCGTAGTCGAGGATTTCCATCGTGGGTGCCTTCTCAGCTCAGCAGGCCGGTGCGGACCGGTTCGATGCCGGGGGCCGCGTGCGGGTGGACGTGGTCGTGGCCGGGCAGCGCGTGCTGGCCGACCGCCTCCGGGGGCGGGCCGTCGTGGGTGACGCAGCCGTCGCGCAGGACCACCGCGCGGTCGATCAGCGGCTCCAGCGGGCCCAGTTCGTGCAGCACGAGCAGCACGGTCGTGCCCTTGGCGACCTGTTCGCGCAGGGTCGCGGCCAGGACCTCCTGGCTGGCCAGGTCGACGCCCGCCATCGGCTCGTCCATGATCAGCAGTTCGGGTTCGCAGGCGAGGGCGCGGGCGATGAGGACGCGCTGGTGCTGGCCGCCGGAGAGGGCGTTCACCGAGTCCTTGGCGCGGTCCGTCATGCCGACGAGGTCCAGGGCGCGCCGGATCGCCTCGTGGTCGGCCTTGCGCAGGATGCCGAGACGGGTGCGGGAGAGCCGTCCCGAGGCCACGATCTCCGTCACCGTCGCCGGGACACCGCCCGCGGCCGTGGTGCGCTGCGGGACGTACCCGAGGCGCCGCCAGTCGCGGAAGCGGCGGCGCGGGGTGCCGAACAGCTCGATCTCCCCGTCGCTGACGGGCACCTGCCCGATCACCGCGCGTACGGCGGTGGACTTGCCGGAGCCGTTGGCGCCGAGCAGCGCGACGACCTCACCGCGGTGCACGGTGAGGTCGATGCCGCGCAGCACGGTGCGCGAGCCCAGTTCGGCACGGACGCCGCGCAACGAGATGACGGGCTCGGTCATGCCTGCTGCCTCCGGATGGTCAACGAGGTCACTTGGCTCCCAGGGCTGCCCGGAGGGCCTTCAGATTGGCTTCCTGCACCGCGAAGTAGTCCTTGCCGCGCGACTTGGAGGTGATGCCCTCGATCGGGTCGAGGACGTCGGTCTTCAGGTTCGCGTCGGCGGCGATGGTCTTCGCGGTCTTGTCGCTGACCAGTGTCTCGTAGAACACGGTGGTCACGCCGTCGGCCTTCGCCATGTTCTCCAGCGCCCTGACCCGCGCGCCGCTCGGCTCGGACTCGGGGTCGAGGCCGGAGATGGCCTCCTCGGTGAGGCCGTAGCGCTCGGCGAGGTAGCCGAAGGCGGCGTGCGTGGTGATGAAGACCTTGGTGTCGGTGTTCTTCAGACCGTTCTCGAACTGGTCGTTGAGCGCGCCCAGCTTCATGACCAGGGCCTCGGTGTTGGTCTTGTACGTGGAGGCGTGGTCGGGGTCGGCCTTCTCGAAGGCGGCGCCCACACCCTTGGCGACCTCGGCGTACTTCACGGGGTCGAGCCAGATGTGCGGGTCCTTGCCCTCCAGCTCCTCGTTCTCGTGGTCGTCGTGCTCGGCGGAGTGGCCGCCCACCTCGTTGCCGTGGTGCTCCATCGACGTCAGGCCGGCCGCGTCGATCTTCGTCTTCACCTCGGACTGCGCGACCGCGTCGTCGACGGAGGGCTGCAGGCCCTTGAGGTAGAGCACGGCGTCCGACTCCTGGAGCGCGGCCGTCTGCTTGGCGCTGATCTCCAGGTCGTGCGGCTCCTGGCCGGGTTCGGTCAGACTGGTGACGTTCACGTACTTCCCGCCGATCTGCTCGGCGAGGAAGGCCATCGGGTAGAACGACGCGACGACGTCGAACTTGCCGGTGTTGCCCGCGGCCGCGCTGTCGCCGCCGCAGGCCGTGAGAGTGGTGAGACCGAGAGCGGCCGCCGCGGTCGCCGCCGCGGGTATCAGAAGTCGTCGTCGTCCTACGTTCATGACAGTCATTTTCATCTTATCTGGAAACGATTGTCAACAAGCCTGGTGGTAAGCCCTTGGTAAGGCCTATGTCCGGTCTGGCACCGAACCGATTTGATTGCAGGGCGGCATGCGCCGGTAATCTGAAGCATTCGCTCTGAAGCGCGTTCGCTTCCCTCCAGGGGCGCATCGCTTCGTCGCCCGTCGTCGTAATGAAGAGAGCACCGTGGCCGCCGACAAGATCGACACCATCGTCAGCCTGAGCAAGCGCCGTGGCTTCGTATTCCCGTGCAGCGAGATCTACGGCGGCCAGCGTGCCGCCTGGGACTACGGACCGCTGGGTGTCGAGCTCAAGGAGAACATCAAGCGTCAGTGGTGGCGCTACATGGTGACGTCGCGCGAGGACGTGGTCGGCATCGACTCGTCCGTCATCCTGGCCCCCGAGGTCTGGGTCGCCTCCGGCCACGTCGCCACCTTCTCCGACCCGCTCACCGAGTGCACCTCCTGCCACAAGCGGTTCCGCGCGGACCACCTGGAGGAGGCGTACGAGGCGAAGAAGGGCCGCCTGCCGGAGAACGGCCTCGTGGACATCAACTGCCCCAACTGCGGCACCAAGGGCCAGTTCACCGAGCCCAAGCAGTTCTCGGGTCTGCTCTCCACGCACCTCGGCCCCACGCAGGACACCGGCTCCGTCGCCTACCTGCGCCCCGAGACCGCCCAGGGCATCTTCACCAACTTCGCCCAGGTGCAGACCACTTCGCGCCGCAAGCCGCCGTTCGGCATCGCCCAGGTGGGCAAGTCCTTCCGCAACGAGATCACGCCCGGCAACTTCATCTTCCGCACCCGCGAGTTCGAGCAGATGGAGATGGAGTTCTTCGTCAAGCCGGGCGAGGACGAGAAGTGGCAGGAGTACTGGATGCAGGAGCGGTGGAACTGGTACACCGGCCTGGGCCTGCGCGAGGAGAACATGCGGTGGTACGACCACCCCAAGGAGAAGCTCTCCCACTACTCCAAGCGCACCGCCGACATCGAGTACCGCTTCCAGTTCGGCGGCAACGAGTGGGGTGAGCTGGAGGGCGTCGCCAACCGCACCGACTACGACCTCAACGCCCACTCCAAGGCGTCCGGCCAGGACCTGTCGTACTACGACCAGGAGTCCAGCGAGCGGTACACGCCGTACGTCATCGAGCCCGCCGCCGGTGTCGGCCGCACGCTGCTGGCGTTCCTGCTCGACGCGTACACCGAGGACGAGGCGCCCAACGCCAAGGGCAAGCTGGAGAAGCGTGCTGTGCTGCGCCTGGACCACCGCATCGCGCCGGTGAAGGTCGCGGTGCTCCCGCTCTCCCGCAACCCCGAGCTGTCCCCGAAGGCGAAGGGGCTCGCCGCGGCGCTGCGGCAGAACTGGAACATCGACTTCGACGACGCGGGCGCCATCGGCCGCCGTTACCGTCGCCAGGACGAGATCGGTACGCCGTACTGCGTGACGGTCGACTTCGACACGCTCGACGACAACGCGGTCACCGTGCGTGAGCGCGACTCGATGAAGCAGGAGCGGGTGTCGCTGGACCAGATCGAGGGTTACCTCGCGGGCCGGCTCGTGGGCGCCTGATGTCAGGGCCGGGTACGCGTCTGCCCGGCTTGAGCGGTTGACCGGCCGCAGGTCGTTCGTGGCCGGTCGCGCGGTTCCCCGCGCCCCTGACGGGGCCGGGGAACTCGGCGTCACACATCCAGGTCGGCGAAGAGGGCCGCGTGGTCGGAGGCCTGGTCGGCCTTGGACGTGACCGTGTCGAAGGACGGGAAGGTCCTCGGCGCCCAGATGCCCCGGCGCTCCACGCCCACGTTCGTCACCCGCTCCCACAACTCCGGGCCGAACAGCAGGTAGTCGAGCTTCTGCTCGTCGCGCTTGCCGGTGCCGTGGGTGCCCGGAGGGTTGGCGCCGTAGCTCTCGTGGGTCATGGCCTCGCTCAGGCCGGCGTCGAGCAGCAGCCGGACCGGGGGACTGGCGAGGGAGTCGTTGAGATCGCCTGCCACCACGACCCGCGGGGAGCGGGTGAGGGCGGCCTCGTAGATCTCCCTGACACGCGCGGCCTGGGCCCTGCGGCGCCTGTCGTTGTCGGCGGCGCGGCCGAAGCCCTTGCTCTTGAAGTGGTTGCCGAGGATCCACAGGGGTTCGCCGCTGACCTCCACCTCGAACTCGGGACAGTCCCGGCTGAACACCGGCTTCCCGCCCGCGCCGGGATCGAAGATGTGCGACCGCACGGACGTGACCGGGAACCGGCTGAGGATGCCGACGTCGATGCCGCGGCTGTCGTTGCCGTCCACGAGCAGGTTGAACGGGTACGGGTCGTGCCCGATCGCGCCGCCCAGCACCTGGGAGTTGAAGCGGTCCAGGGTGAGCCGGTCCTCCACCTCGACGGTGAGCAGGATGTCCGCGTCGACCTCGGCGATCACCCGGGCGGTGTTCTCCACCGCCGCCCACCTGATGTCGTCCCGCACCAGCTCCGCCCAACCGGCCCACGCCGACCGCCCCTTGGCGACGATCCTGACGGCGGGGCCCGCGCCGGGCGACACCGTGTAGAGCTTGGCGCCGCCGCGGGGCTGGTTGACGAGGAACGGCCGGGCGCCGCCCGCCTCCGGGTCGTGCGCGCCGTGCTTCACGATCAGCTCGGCGATCCGCTCCTTGTCCGCCTCCTGGTAGGTCTCCCTGTCGAGGAGGGCGACCAGTTCGGCGAAGTCGTCGAGGATCTCCTTGCGCCGCCCGTCGTCGGCGAGGCCGAACACGGCCGGCCGGCGGAAGAGGTTCTCGGCGTTGAAGGTGGCGATCCGGATGCTCATACGCCCTCCCGAGGGCCGCGCGGCCGGTGCCGGTCCGCTGGCGGCATCTCGAATTGTCCGAGAGCGGACGAAAGGTGTCCAAGGGAACGACACGGAGAATTTGCGGGCCGGCGGAGGGGCGGGCGGGACGGCCTGACCGGGCGGCCCGGCGGGAGGCCCCGTGGCTACGCCACGCAGAACTCGTTGCCCTCCGGGTCCCGCATCACCCACCAGTGGCCGGCCGGGCCCCGGTCGAACTCCTCCACGCGGGTGGCCCCCAGCGTCTCCATGCGGACGGCCAGGGCCTCCAGCCCCTCCGCCCCGGCGTGGACGTCGATGTGCAGGCGGTTCTTCCCCGACTTGGGCTCCAGGACGTCCTGGAACAGCAGACGGCGGCCCTTGCCGATGCCGGTGAAGGGGTCGTACGGGTCGTCGGGGTGGCGGACGGCGGCGTAGCCGCGGAAGACGCGGCGGCCGTCGTGCTCGGCGACGGCGGCCTCGGGCAGATCCCCGCCGGTCAGGAGCTGGCTGATCAGCGTGCTGGGATCCTCCACCACGTAGCCCAGCGCCGCGGCCCAGAAGTCCGCCAGGTGCTGGGCGTCCCGGGAGTCGATGACCAGTTTCCAGTGCAGTGCGGCTGTCATGTAACCGGTTATATTGGTTACATGGGTACGTCGTCCAGCGCATCGGCTTCCGGACAGGCCCCGGGAGTGTCGGGCATCCCGCTGCGGTCCTACTCCGGGAACGTCTTCCGGTTCGACCCGGGCGCCCTCTGCCTGGAACTCCTCGTCACCGGCGGCCCCGGCGCCCTGACCCGCTACGAGGTGCTGCACACCCCCGGTGACCTGGTCGCCTGGGCCGAGCAGTCCCGGCTCGCCCCCACGCCGCCCGCCCTGCGGATCACGGACGACGAGGTGGCGTACGCCCGGCGGCTGCGCGACGCGCTGACCCGTACGGTCGTCTCCCGTGCCGTCGGCGGCGCCGGGCTCCCCGAGCTGGGCATCGACCCGGCGGACACCGCCGACCTGGACCTCGTCAACGAGGCCGCGGCCCGCCGCCCGCTGGCCCCGGCGATCTGTGCGGACGGCACCCGTGGCTGGGCCGCCGGCACGGCGACCGGCACCCAGCTCCTCTCCACGGTCGCCCGGGACGCCGTCGACCTCCTCACCGGGCCGTATGCACAGCGGATCCGTATGTGCGCCGGAGACCGCTGCTACCTCCTGTACGTCGACACCTCACGCCCCGGCCGCCGCCGCTGGTGCTCGATGGAGCACTGCGGCAACCGACACAAGGTCCGCGCCCACCGCGTACGCCAGAAGTCCTGAAGAAAGGGTGATCCCCATGTCGGCTCGATCCACCGGACTCACCAAGGACGCCGGATGGCAGGTCGGAGTCTCCCGCACCCTGCGCCAATCCCCCGCCACCGTATGGGAGTTCATCAGCGGACCGCGCGGGCTGGCACTGTGGCTCGGGGCCGGTGCGCGGCTCACCCCCGAGCGCGGCGCCGGATACGAGACCGACGCGGGCGCCACGGGCGAGGTGCGCGGCTACCGCCCCGGTGACCGTATCCGCGTCACCTACGGCGACACGACCGTCCAGGTCGCCGTGTCGGCCGCCGGGGGCGGCCGGTCGGTGCTCGTCTTCCATCAGGAGCGCATGGCCGGCCCCGAGGAGCGGGAGCGCCAACGGGCGCACTGGCGGCGGGTGATGGAGCAGGTCGTGGAGGCGCTGGACCGGCGGACCTGAGAGCCGGGCGCGGTCACGGGCCCGCCGGGTCCACCGTCGCCTGATGGACCTCGGCGAGGTGTTCCCCGGCCTTCAGCCACGGCAGGAACTGCGCGCCCCTGCGCCAGCCGCACGTGTCGCAGCTGATCGTGCGCTGCACTCCCGAACGCCGGACCCGCACCGTGTGCTCCCGGCCGTGCTGGTCCCAGCGGGTCACCTTGCTCGTGTCGATCCGCTGCATGACGTCTCCAGCCGTAGGGTCCGTTGGTCCGTGCGGTCCGTGCGGTCCGTGCCGTCCGTGCGGTCCATGAGGAGTGTCCGGCAGGACCCGCGTCAACGGGGTGGATCGTCCCAGGAGTTGACCCAGGTGTTACCTCGGGCGCGATCCCGGACCAGGAGTCACACCACCGCGCGCGGCAGCCGCAGGCTCAGGCCCACGGTCAGGACCACTCCGGCCAGTTGCGCCAGCAGGACCGTCACCAGCGCGTCCCGCATCCCCATCCCCGGTACCAGCCCCAGGAACAGCGAGCCGAGCGTGGCCACGCCCAGCGCCAGCGCCGACTGCTGAGTGGTGATCATCACGCCGCTGCCGACACCGGCCCGTGCCGGCGGGACCTCGGAGAGGATGATCCGGAAGACGATGGGGAGCTGGAGCGCCTGACCGCCACCCGCGACCGCCACCCCGGTGAGCAGCAGCGGCCAGTGCGGCTCGGGCCAGGCCCGCCACACGGCGAGGGCGACGAGGGCGAGACCCACACCCTGGACCAGGCCGCCGGCCGTCACCACGCGGGAGCCGTACCGGGTCACCAGACGCGGCCCGGCCAGCGAGACCACGAAGAACACCACCGCCATGGGGGAGAGCGCGAGCCCCGCCGCCGTCGGCCCGAGCCGGGCACCCTCCTGCAGCGCCACCGCGATGACGAACATGAACCCGGCGAACCCGATCGAGAACGGCAGGATCATCACCAGCCCCCGCCGCAGCGAGAGCAGCCGGAACAGGCTCGGCGGCACCAACGGCGTACGGCCGGCACGGTCGGCGCGCCGCTCGACGAGATAGAAGGCGGTCGCGGCGAACGGGAACGCGGCCAGCCCCAGCCAGGTCCACAGCGGCCAGCCCGCCGCCCGGCCCTCGGTCAGCGGGACCAGCAGGGTCAGAAGGGAGGCCGCCAGCAGGACCGTGCCGGGCCCGTCCACCGGCTCGGGGCGGGCCGAGCGGGTCTCCGGCACTGAGCGGACGGTCAGGAGCAGCCCGAGGACGACCACCGGCACGTTGACCAGGAAGACGGAGCGCCAGCCGGTGCCGGCGAGGTCGGCCGACACCAGCACCCCGCCCAGGATCTGCCCGGCCACCATGGAGAGTCCGGCCGTGGCGCCGTACAGGCTCATCGCACGGGCCCGGCGGGCTCCGGCCGTCGCCGACTGGATGGTGGCGAGCACCTGCGGGAGCATCGCGGCGGACGCGGCGCCCTGCGCGACCCGCGCGGCGACGAGACTCCAGGCGTCCGGCGCGAGCCCGCACGCCAGCGAGGTCACCCCGAAGGCGGCCATGCCCCACAGGAACAGCCGCCGCCGGCCGAACAGATCGCCCAGTCGCCCGCCGAGCACGAGCAGGACGGCGTACGAGACGCCGTACCCGGCGACGACCAGCTCCAGCACGGCCTCGCTCGCGGCGAGGTCGCGGCCGATCGTCGGCAGGGCGACGTTGACGATGAAGAAGTCGATGAGGGGCAGCGCCGCGCCGAGCAGGACGGTGAAGAGCCCGAGATCGCCCAGGGCGGCGAGGGAGACGGGGGAGCGGGCGGCGGAATGTGTCGGTGTCGGTGTCGGTGTCGTAAGGCTCTCGGTCACACGAGCCAGGTTCGCGCGCCGCTCAGACGGGTACCAGAGTCTCTTCATCCTGGTACTGGCGGTACCTGGCAACAGGATCCGCAGGGCGGCACCCTGGAGTCATGACGACCACGTCCGCACCGGAGACACTCGCCCGCCCCGCGGCCGGGGTGCCCGAACGCCCGCCCGCCGCACCCGAGTCGGTGATCCGGCGGCACGAACTCGCCGCCTTCCTGCGCCACCGCCGTGAGCACATCGCCCCCGAGCAGGTCGGCCTGCCCCGGGGCCGCCGCCGGCGCACACCGGGACTGCGCCGCGAGGAGGTCGCACAGCTCTCCGCGGTGGGCGTCACCTGGTACACCTGGCTGGAGCAGGCCCGCGACATCCATGTCTCCGGCCAGGTCCTCGACGCCCTGGCCCGCGCCCTGCTGCTGGACCCCGGCGAGCGCGCCCATCTCTTCAACCTGGCCGGGGCCGCCGACCCGGCGCCGGGGGCGCGGTGCCACACGATCACCGACGCGCAGTACGCCCTGCTGGAACAGCTGGAACCCATCCCGGCGTCCATCCAGAACAGCCGCTACGACATCCTGGCCCACAACCGCACCTTCGGACTGCTCTTCTGCGACCTCTCCGAGGTGCCGCCCGAGGACATGAACTGCATGATCCTCGCCTACACCCACCCCCAATGGCGTGCCTCCATGGTCCAGTTGGAGGAGACCACCCGTTTCCTCGCGGGCAAGCTGCGCGCCGCGATGGCCGACCACCTCACCGACCCGGCCTGGAAGACGCTGCTCAAGCGGCTGCGCACCGAGTCCGCCGAGTTCCGCGCGGCCTGGGAGCGGCACGAGGTCGTCGAGAACTTCAACAAGCGCAAGCAGTACCGCAACGCGCACGTCGGCCTCCTCGAGGTCGACCACACCGACCTCTGGCTCGGCCCCCGCCCCGGCCCGCGCATGGTGACGTACGTACCGGCCGACGAGGAGACCCGCAGGCGCATGGAGAAACTGCACGCGAGGGCCCTGGAGCAGGAGCGGGGGAGGGCCGGGGACCACTAGGGGACAAGGTGCGGCCCGCAGGGGCCGTTGCCTTCAGGGGCGCGGGCAACTGCGCGAGCGACCACGACGTACCCGCACTCGCCGACACACCCGTACCGGCACTCCGCCGACGCGCCCCAGGACCCCGCCGTCCTACGACCCCACGCCCGCCGAATCCCGTACCTCCGGCGTCTCCAGCCGCCGCGCCGTCCGCGCCGCGGTCTCCCGCGCCCACGCGCCCGTGGTGACCGCGCCCAGCACCAGGACGGCGAAGCCGCACACGGCGACGATCCACCAGGCGGGACGGGCGGCCGACACGAACGCGTCGGCGTACGAGGACGCGCCGATGCCCGCCGCCAGGACCGCGCCGATCACCGCGACCCCCAGCGTCTGGCCGATCTGGCGGCTGGTGGAGGCGACCGCCGCGGCCACCCCGGCCTGGGCGCGCGGCATCCCGGACACGGCGGTGTTGGTGATGGGCGCGTTGACGAAGCCGAAGCCGAGGCCGAACAGGACGTAGCCGATGACGAGGGTGACGTTCCCGGTCTCGGCCTCGAACGCCGCGAACAGCACCCCGCTCGCGGTCATGGCGATCCCGGCGATCAGCAGCGGCAGCCGCGGCCCCCGGCTGCCGACCAGCCGGCCGGCGACGGGCGCGCAGACGAAGCAGAGGACCGCCATCGGCAGCATCCACAGGCCGGCGTGCAGGGCGTCCAGGCCGCGCACGTTCTGCAGGTACAGCGTCGACAGGAACAGGAAGCCGCCGAGCCCGGCGAACGCGCTGACCGCTATCACCGTCGCCCCGCTGAACGGGGCCGAGCGGAAGAAGCGCAGGTCGATGAGGGGTTCCTCGCGGCGGGGCTCGTAGCGCAGCAGGCCGAGCAGTGCGGCGAGGGCGACGGCACCGAGGGCGAGGGTCCGGGGGAGCGGCGCGGTCGGCGCCTCGATGATCGCGTAGGTGAGGGAGCCGAGCAGCGCGATGACGAGGAGCTGGCCGACGGGATCGGGGCGGCGGGCCTTCGGGGCGCGGGACTCGGGGACGAACCGCCAGGTCAGCAGGAGCGCGGCCAGTCCGACCGGCAGGTTGATCCAGAAGATCGAGCGCCAGCCGACCGACTCCACCAGCAGCCCGCCGATGATCGGTCCGGCGGCCATAGAGATGCCCACGACCGCGCCCCAGGCACCGATCGCCCGGGCCCGCTCGCGGGGGTCCGTGAACGTGTTGGTGATGATCGACATGGCCACCGGGTTGAGCATCGAACCGCCGACGGCCTGCACCATGCGGAAGACGACCAGCGACTCCAGGTTCGGCGCGAGGGAGCACAGCAGGGAACCGGCCGCGAAGACGACCAGGCCCGCCATGAAGACCCGCCTGCGGCCGATCCGGTCCGCGGTGGAGCCCGCCAGCATCAGCAGGGCCGCCAGGACCAGGGTGTAGGCGTCGATCGTCCACTGCAGGCCCGCCAGGCTCGCGTCCAGATCGCGCTGCATCGAGGGCAGGGCGACGTTCAGGACGGTGTTGTCCAGGCTCACGATCAGCAGGCTGGTGCAGCAGATCGCGAGCACGAGCAGACGGTGGCGGCGGCTGAGCTCGGGCATGCGGCCCATCGTACGCCGGAGTCTGTAGTGCGCCTAACTAATGAATCGCGGGCAGGTGTCCCCGTGCGTGACAATGGGGGAATGTCCACGCCCGTGTCCCTCGCGCCCGCCCCCCTGCGGATCGGCCCGCACACCGTCACCCCGCCCGTCGTCCTGGCCCCCATGGCCGGTATCACGAACGCGCCCTTCCGCACCCTGTGCCGGGAGTTCAGCGGCGGCAAGGGCCTGTTCGTCAGCGAGATGATCACCACGCGGGCGCTGGTCGAGCGCAACGAGAAGACCATGCAGCTGATCCGTTTCGACGCGACCGAGACGCCGCGCTCGATCCAGCTGTACGGCGTGGACCCGGCGACCGTCGGCAAGGCCGTCCGCATGATCGCGGAGGAGGGCCTGGCCGACCACATCGACCTCAACTTCGGCTGCCCGGTCCCCAAGGTGACCCGCAAGGGCGGCGGCTCGGCCCTCCCGTACAAGCGGAACTTGCTGCGCGCGATCCTCCGCGAGGCGGTGAGCGGGGCGGGTGACCTGCCGGTCACCATGAAGATGCGCAAGGGCATCGACGACGACCACATCACCTACCTCGACGCCGGCCGTATCGCCGTGGAGGAGGGCGTCACCGCGATCGCCCTGCACGGCCGCACCGCCGCCCAGCACTACGGCGGCACGGCCGACTGGGACGCCATCGCCCGCCTCAAGGAGCACGTCCCCGAGATCCCCGTCCTCGGCAACGGCGACATCTGGTCGGCCGAGGACGCGCTGCGGATGGTCCGCGAGACCGGCTGCGACGGGGTGGTCGTCGGGCGCGGCTGTCTCGGGCGGCCGTGGCTGTTCGCGGACCTGGTGGCCGCGTTCGAGGGGCGCACGGAGGATCTCGCGCGGCCCGCGCTCCGGGAGGTCGCCGACGTCATGGTCCGGCACGCCACCCTGCTCGGTGAGTGGAGCGGCGACGAGGCCAAGGGTGTCGTCGACTTCCGTAAGCACGTGGCCTGGTACCTCAAGGGCTTCGCGGTCGGCTCCGAGATGCGCAAGCGCCTCGCGGTCACCTCCTCCCTCGCCGAACTCCGCGCCGGGCTGGACGAGCTGGACCTGGACCAGCCCTGGCCGACCGGAGCCGACGGCCCACGCGGCCGCACCTCCGGCAACAACCGCGTGGTCCTCCCGGACGGATGGCTCAAGGACCCCTACGACTGCGCAGGCGTAACGGAGGAAGCCGAACTGGACACGTCCGGAGGCTAGCCACCGGCGCCCCGCAAGGGGCGCGAGCAACCCCCACGCACCCGAGGCCGTCGAATCACGCGCACCCCCGGGGCCCCGTCAGGGGCGCGGGGAACGGCGCGAGCAACCCCGACGCACCCGAGGCCGTCGAATCACGCGCACCCCCGGGGCCCCGTCAGGGGCGCGAGGAACGGCGCGAGCAACCCCCACGCACCCGCAGCCGCCCAAGCACACTCACCCCCGAGCTAATAGGCGCCCCCCGCCCCACCCAGCGGAGCGCTCACGCTCCGCCGACCGCCGTCAGCAGAGCCAACGGCGCCGCCGCCGAGCGCGACTCCCGGACACACGCGTGCGGATACGGCACCGGCTCCGGATGCGTGTCCCGTCCGTACCCGGCCAGCACCTCGGGCAGCCGGTGCCCCGCCGCCGTCGCCGCGTCCACCATGCCGGAGGCCACCGCCCGCGCCTCGTCGTGCAGCCCGTACCGCGCCAGCCCCAGCGTGATCAGCGCGTTGTCGTGCGGCCACACCGACCCCCGGTGGTACGACAGCGGGTGGTACGCGGGCTGCCCGGCGGCCAGCGTCCGCACCCCCCAGCCGGAGAAGAAGTCCGGCTCCAGGAGCCGCCGGCCCACCTGCTTCCCGTACTCCTTGTCCAGCAGTCCCGACCACAGCAGATGCCCCGCGTCCGACGCGAGCGCGTCGACCTGCCACCCCTCGCTGTCCAGCGCCAGCGCGGGAAACCCGTGCCCGGGCATCCAGAAGTCCCGCTGGAAACGGTCCCGGAGATCACCCGCGGCCTGTTCGAGCAGCGCCGCGTACACCTCGTCCTCCCAGACCGTGCGCGCCAGCACGGCGGTGCGGCGCAGCGCGTCGTAGGCGTACCCCTGCGCGCCCGCCGCCATCACCGGTCCGGCGGCGGGCCTGCTGCCGTCGGCGGAGCAGATCGAGCCGGGGGAGTCCTTCCAGTTCTGGTTGGCGAGGCCGCCCTGGTCGGCGCGGTAGACCAGATACCCGCGCGAGGTGAGGCCGCCGTGGTCGAGCATCCAGCCGACCGCCGCCCGCGCCTGGGCTTCGAGGCGGCGGGCCAGGGTGACGTCCCCGGTCTGCTCCACGTACGCGCCGAGCAGCACCAGGAACAGCGGGGTCGCGTCCACCGAGCCGTAGTAACGCCCGTACGGCACCTGCCCGAAGTGCGCCAGCTCACCGTGCCGCACCTCGTGCACGATCTTGCCGGGCTGGGCCACCGAACCGACGCCGACCTCCGTCGCCTGCGCCGCGGCGAGCGCGAGCAGCGTGGCGGCGGCCGGCTCCGGGCGGTAGGGGAGCGCGAAGAGGGAGGTCAGCAGGGCGTCCCGGCCGAGGAGGGTGAGGAACCAGGGCGCTCCGGCGGCGGGCACCCGCAGGTTCTCCCCCTCCGGCCCGGTCGCCGGGACCTGGAGCGCCGCCAGATCGGCGAGCCCGCGCGCGCACGCGGCGGCCAGCTCCGGCCAGCCGGTGGGGAAGGCCACGCCCTCCATGAACTCGCCCTCCACCGCGAGGAGCCGGTCCCGCACGGCGCCCGGTGAGCGCGGCACCCGCAGGGCCCGCCGGTCACCGTGCGGCCGTGCCATCACCCGGCAGGTCAGCTCCGCCGAGCCGTGCGGCGCGAGATCGAGGGCCCAGACCAGGCGCCGCGCGCCCGTCCCGGTCTCCTCCACACCGTCCGGCGCGGGCTCGGCCGTCACGGTCGTGCACGACCGCCACTCGCCCCGCCGGTAGGTGAACTCCACCCCGTCGTCGAGCACGTCACGTTTCCTGACGACACCGCTCTTGGCGTAGGTGCGGAAGTCGGAGCGCAGCTCGAACTGGTCGGTGAAGTCGGCGTCCGCGGTGATGGCGATCCGTACGGTCGTCGCCTCCGGACGGTTGCTCGTGATCCGCAGGGTCTCCACGAAGGCACTGTCGGAGACCGCCTGCTCACGGAAGAGCGTGTACGCGGGCGGCTCCCGGCGCCCGCCCCGGGGCACGAGCACACAGCGCGCCGTGTCCCCGCCGGCCACCGGTGTGAGCGTCTCGGGGACCGCCCCGTCGACGGTCAGCTGCCACCGGCTCAGATGCCGGGCGTCCCGCACGAACAGCCCGTCCGGTGCGCTGCCGCCCCGTACTCCGCTGATGTCGCCGCCGTCGCCCACGGCGGCGAACGTCCCGCCGCGCACGAGCAGGTGCTGCCGGTCCGTCATCCCCGGTCCCCTCCCTGGTCACTCATGCCGAACACGACCTCGTCGTCGTGCTGCCGTTCGCCGTACGGACCGTGGTGCGGCCCGCGGTCATGGTCGTGGTCACGATCGTGCTGCCGGCCGGCGTGCCGGCCGCCCCGGTGCAGCAGGTCGAGGGTGAGCGCGGCGGTCCAGCCGAAGCCGAGCGCCCCGCACGCCTCGCCGGTGTACGGGTCCACGTACTCGGCGAACCCGGAGGCACCCGCGGTCTCCAGCAGCGCCGCCCGCAGCGCGTCGGCCCGGTCCTGCTCCCCGTGCAGCCGCAGCCCCCGCTCCAGCAGCCAGTTGGTGTTGAACCAGGCGGGCCCGCGCCAGTACCGGTGCGGATCGAAGGCGTCCCCGGTCAGGTCGTACGACGGCACGAGCCGGGTGGTCACGCCCAGTCCGAAGCGCGGCCCGTGGACCGTCCGGACGAGCGCGGCCGTGAGGTCGCGCGGGAGGCCGGGGAGCAGCAGGGGGAGCAGGCCGGAGACGCAGCGCTCGGGAACGAGGGCGTCCGTGGTGACGTCCCGGCAGAGGAACATCTCCTCGGCCGGGTCCCACAGCCGCTCCACCAGCGCCGACGTCAGGCGCTCGGCCCGCGCGTGCCGGGCGGTCGCCGGCGCGCCCAGCTCCCCGGCGATGCGGGCGAGGGCGTGCTCGGAGGCGATGAGGAGGGCGTTGAAGGCCGGGTCCTCGACGGCGAACTCGCCCTGTCCGTCGGCATACCCGGCGTCCCGGTAGTCCGCCGCCAGCCGCACGTACCGCCCGTAGTCCAGATCCGTCGGCCGGTCCTCGGCCGCGCCGTGGTCGAGGTCGGCGCGCCGGAAGGAGCGGGCCGGGGCGGGGGCGATCCGGGCGAGGGGCGCGTCCCAGGCCGGGCTGTTGTCCATGCCCTGCTCCCAGGGGTGGACGACCGACACCAGGCCGCCGCCGCCCAGGTCGCGGCGGTGCAGCAGATAGCGGTGCCAGGCCGCCAGCCGCGGGTACGCCCGGGCCAGGAAACCGCGTGCCCGGGAGAGCCCGGGGTCCGCCCGGTGCACCAGCCACGCCGCCAGCGCGTGCACCGGCGGCTGCACGATCCCCGAGGTCTGCGGCGAGGCCGGGGCACCCGCGGCGCGTCCCGCTGTCGAGGAGCGCCAGAAGTCGGGGCTCGGGAAGTACGCGTCCAGCGGCACCGCGGCGTTGAACACGATGTGCGGGATCCGTCCGTCGCCCCACTGCGCACCGAGGAGCGTCTCCAGCTCGGTCTGCGCCCGCAGCGGCGACAGATGGCGCAGTCCGATCGCGATGAACGCCGAGTCCCACGACCACTGGTGGGGGTAGAGCGTGCGCGACGGCACCGTGGACCGCCCCGTCCAGTTGTCGGCCAGCACCCTGGCCGCGGCCCGGTGCAGCGAGCCCGCGGAGGCGGTGGAGCCGGTCACCGCGGTCGGCGCGGACGGATCGTATACATCGCCGCCGACGTGCGCGTCCGTCCCGGACCGACGGGCGGTGAGCTGGGTAGTGCGATCCACGCAGGGCTCCCTGAGGACAAGGTGCCGACCGGTTCGGCAGTAGCTACCGTAGGGTTACGTCTACTTAACACGCAAAACCCAATATGTAATGCAGAGTTGGTGAACGCAAGAGGGTACGCGGGAGTGAATGCGGAAGAAGCCGCGACAATGGCGGCATGAGCGGAAGGGGTGTGAGGGTGGGCAGTCATGCCGGTGCCGGAGATCTGCTGGAGCTGGTCCGCAGCGGCCGGGCGACCACCCGTGGCGCGCTCCAGCAGGCCACCGGCCTGTCCCGGGCGACGGTGGGCCAGCGTCTGGACCGTCTCTTCCGTGCGGGCTGGCTCCGCGAGGGCGCCGGCGGACCCGTGGGTTCCCCGCTCGGCGGACGCCCGTCCATCACCCTGGAGTTCGACGACGCGCATGCCCTCGTCCTCGCCGCCGACCTCGACACCCGCCACGCCCGTGCCGCCGTCCTCTCCCTCACCGGCGAGATCCAGGCCGAACACAGCGGCACCCTGGTCATCGAGGAGGGCCCCGACGCCGTACTGGACGAACTGGGGCGCTGGTTCGCCGAGTTGCTGGCGAAGGAGGGGCGCCCGGCGCACGCGGTCTGCGGCATCGGCCTCGCCGTGCCCGGCCCCGTCGACAGCGAGACCGGCCGGGTCGTCCAGCCGCCGATCATGCCCGGCTGGGACGGCTACGACATAAGGGCACGCATGGCCCGCGCCTTCGCCGAACACGCGTCCGGACCGTCCGAGGTTCCGGTCCTCGTCGACAACGACGCCAACCTCATGGCGTACGGCGAACAGCGCACCGGGTACGCCGACTGCTCGGCCTTCGCGCTGGTCAAGGTGTCCACCGGTATCGGCGCGGGCATGGTGGTCGGGGGCTCCATATACCGGGGCGTCGACGGCGGGGCCGGCGACATCGGCCACATCCGTATCCCGCAGGGAGCGGACGCGCTGTGCAGGTGCGGCTCGTACGGCTGTCTCGCCGCGGTCGCGAGCGGCGGCGCCGTGGCGCGACGGCTGGCGGAGGCGGGGGTGCCCGCGGCCTCCGGCTCGGACGTACGGGAACTGCTGGCCGCCGGACACCCGGGCGCGACGGCGCTCGCGCGGGAGGCGGGCCGGGCCGTCGGGGACGTCCTGGCGACGGTGGTGACCCTGCTGAACCCGGGCGTCCTGATGATCGCGGGAGATCTGGCCGGAACCCCCTTCCTCACGGGCGTCCGCGAACTGCTCTACCAGCGGGCCCTGCCCCGCTCCACCGCCCACCTGGACGTGGTGACCTCCAGACTGGGGGAGCGGGCGGGCCTGATCGGGGCGGCCGCCCAGGTCGTCGAGCACCTGTACGCGCCGGAGCGCGCGGAGGAACGGCTGGCGGCGCTGGGGGTGTGAGGCGGCGCCTGGGGCGTGAGGTGGCGCCTGAGGTGTGAGGTGGCGGCGCCGGGGTGTGCGGCGGGCCGCCGCTCGTCCGAGCGGGCCGGGGGCGTGCCCCGCGCCCGTATGACGGGCGTGTTGCCGTCCCGGTCTTCGGTCCGCATCGTGAAATCCGGGCTCTCCGGAGGGCGTGATTCTCGCCACCTCTGATAGTGCTTGCGCTCAGATGAGCGAATCATGGGCGGTTCCGCGACTTCAAAGGGTGGCACTCGGTGCCACCCTTTGATCGTTCATCGAGCGAACTCAGGCGTGTGGAATGCCGCTCATTTGAGCGCATGAGGGGCCTGGTGGGCGGAGGTGCGTTCAAGAGGTGAACACATTCCCGCTTGGTTCCTTGCCAAGCCTTGACTTTCGATCTCCTGGCGGACGGGTGGTTACGGGCGCATGACGCGCAAGTGGACGTACCCAGGTGCCTTCGATCTGGGTATGTTCCTGGCCGTCAGGGCAGCCACCGCGTCCTCAAGGAGTTGGGACCTGTGTCGGAAAACAAAGATCCCCACGTAGGCCACGAAGCTCAGAGCGTTGAGGGCGTGAAGTTTGTTTATGACTTCACCGAAGGCAACAAGGACCTCAAGGACCTCCTCGGCGGCAAGGGCGCGAACCTCGCCGAGATGACCAACCTCGGTCTCCCCGTGCCTCCCGGCTTCACCATCACCACCGAGGCCTGCAAGGTCTACCTGGACAGCGGCGACGAGCCCCCGGCACTCCGTGACGAGGTCACCGCCCACCTCGCGGCCCTCGAAGAGCGGATGGGCAAGAAGCTCGGCCAGGCCGACGACCCGCTCCTCGTCTCGGTCCGCTCCGGCGCGAAGTTCTCGATGCCCGGAATGATGGACACGGTCCTCAACATCGGCCTCTCCGACAAGTCGGTCCAGGGGCTCGCCCGGCAGGCCGGCGACGACCGCTTCGCCTGGGACTCCTACCGCCGCCTCATCCAGATGTTCGGCAAGACGGTGCTCGGTGTCGACGGCGACCTCTTCGAGGAGGCGCTGGAGGCGGCCAAGGCGGCCAAGAAGGTCACGGTCGACACGGAACTGGAGGCGGCCGACCTCAAGAAGCTCGTCACCAAGTTCAAGAAGATCGTCAAGACCGAGGCCGGCCGGGACTTCCCGCAGGACCCGCGCGAGCAGATGGACCTCGCCATCCACGCGGTCTTCGACTCCTGGAACACCGACCGCGCCAAGCTCTACCGCCGCCAGGAGCGCATCCCCGGCGACCTCGGCACGGCCGTCAACGTCTGCTCGATGGTCTTCGGCAACCTGGGCCCCGACTCCGGCACGGGTGTCGCCTTCACCCGCGACCCCGCCTCCGGCCACCAGGGCGTCTACGGCGACTACCTGCAGAACGCGCAGGGCGAGGACGTGGTGGCGGGCATCCGCAACACCGTCCCGCTGGCGGAGCTGGAGGCCATCGACAAGAAGTCGTACGACCAGCTGATGCAGATCATGGAGACCCTGGAGAACCACTACAAGGATCTCTGCGACATCGAGTTCACCATCGAGCGCGGCCAGCTGTGGATGCTGCAGACGCGCGTGGGCAAGCGGACCGCCGGCGCGGCCTTCCGCATCGCCACGCAACTCGTCGACCAGGGCCTGATCGACGAGGCGGAGGCCCTGCAGCGGGTGACGGGCGCTCAGCTCGCGCAGCTGATGTTCCCCCGCTTCGACGAGGACGCGAAGGTCGCGCAGGTCGGCCGCGGCATCGCCGCCTCCCCGGGCGCGGCGGTCGGCAAGGCGGTCTTCGACTCGTACACGGCCGTGAAGTGGTCGCGTTCGGGCGAGAAGGTCATCCTGGTCCGCCGTGAGACCAACCCCGACGACCTCGACGGCATGATCGCGGCCGAGGGCATCCTCACCTCGCGCGGCGGCAAGACCTCCCACGCGGCCGTGGTCGCGCGCGGCATGGGCAAGACGTGTGTGTGCGGCGCGGAGGAGCTGGAGGTCGACACCAAGCGGAGGCGGATGACCGTCCCCGGCGGCCATGTGGTGGAGGAGGGCGACCTCATCTCCATCGACGGCTCGTCCGGCAAGGTCTACCTGGGTGAGGTCCCGGTCGTCCCCTCCCCGGTCGTCGAGTACTTCGAGGGCCGCATGCACGCCGGCGCCAACGACGCCGACGAACTGGTCGAGGCCGTCCACCGGATCATGGCCTTCGCGGACCGTAAGCGTCGGCTCCGGGTCCGCGCCAACGCCGACAACGCCGAGGACGCGCTGCGCGCCCGTCGCTTCGGCGCCCAGGGCATCGGCCTGTGCCGTACGGAGCACATGTTCCTCGGTGACCGCCGCGAGCTGGTCGAGCGGCTGATCCTGGCCGACACGGAGGCCGTGCGCGAGGAGTCCCTGAAGGCGCTGCTCCCGCTCCAGAAGAAGGACTTCGTCGAACTCTTCTCCGCGATGGACGGCCTGCCGGTGACGGTCCGTCTCCTCGACCCCCCGCTGCACGAGTTCCTCCCCGACATCACCGAGCTGTCGGTCCGCGTGGCTCTCGCGGAGTCCCGCCAGGAGCCCCACGAGAACGAACTCCGTCTTCTCCAGGCCGTCCACCGCCTGCACGAGCAGAACCCGATGCTGGGTCTGCGCGGCGTACGTCTCGGCCTGGTGATCCCCGGCCTGTTCACGATGCAGGTCCGCGCCATCGCCGAGGCGGCCGCCGAGCGCAAGAACGCCAAGGGCGACCCGCGCGCCGAGATCATGATCCCGCTCGTCGGCACGGTCCAGGAGCTGGAGATCGTCCGCGAGGAGGCGGACGCGGTGATCGCGGAGGTCGAGGCGGCGACGGGCGTGTCCCTGAAGCTGTCGATCGGCACGATGATCGAACTGCCGCGCGCCGCCCTCACGGCCGGTCAGATCGCGGAGGCGGCGGAGTTCTTCTCCTTCGGCACGAACGACCTGACGCAGACGGTGTGGGGCTTCAGCCGCGACGACGTGGAGGCGTCCTTCTTCACGGCGTACCTGGAGAAGGGCATCTTCGGTGTCAGCCCGTTCGAGACGATCGACAAGGACGGTGTCGGCTCCCTGGTGAAGCTGGCGGCGGAGGCGGGCCGGGCGACCCGCCCCGACCTCAAGCTCGGCGTCTGCGGTGAGCACGGCGGTGACCCGGAGTCCGTCCACTTCTTCCACGAGGTGGGCCTCGACTACGTCTCCTGCTCCCCCTTCCGTATCCCGGTGGCCCGCCTGGAGGCCGGGCGCGCGGCGTCGCAGTCGATCGGCAGCGACCACCGCTGAGCCCTGCCGGGCACAGACCCCGGAACCACCGCTCGTCCCCGACCGACCCTCACCGATGGGCGGCGGTTCCGGACCACGAAGAAAGGGCGGCACCCCGTGCGGGGGGTGCCGCCCTTTCGGTTGCGCGGGGGCGTGCTCCAAGATCACCTGTTTCAGTGGTGATTGAGTAGATCGATCGTTTCTGTGCGAAGTTGCGACGTTACAGTCCGTGGTTACTGGTGGCTGGTGAGCTGCTGATGATCACGGAGGTGCGTATGAAGAAGGCGATGGCCGGGTTGGTGGCGGTCGGACTGATCCTCTCGGGTGCGGGGGCCGCGCTCGCGGCGCAGAAGGGGTCGATCCCGCAGCTCAGGTCGGACGGTGTCCAATTCGACGACGGGAAGTACAAGTTCAACCCTCCCGGTACAGATCACGGTTCATTCGAGTGGGCCGGCGAGCTCACGGACGCGTATCCGCGAGACGGCCACAACGTGTACGTGCAGGTCGCTGTCGAAGGGCACGGATGGGCCCGGTACTACGGGAGGCAGCGCAGCACGGTGAGCATGCGCCACTCGGACTGGAGCGGAGCGCAGCAGTACACGGACAACGCGAAGTTCCGGGTGTGCCGTGACCGGGGTTCCCTGCGGCCCGACAACTGCTCGCCCACCAAGTACTTCTCGTACACGCTCCGCTGAGTCAGCCGGCATCCACAGCCCAGGCGCCGTCGCCTGGGCTCGTGCTCTTCTTAGGGGAATGAGATCAAGACATCAGAAGTCCTGTGTGCCAAGGGAGTCGACCTTCTCTACGGTGAGACTCCCGCAGTCAGGAACGCCGAGATCACCCTGAGCCGCGGGGAGGTCGTAGCGATCACCGGGCAGAGCGGTTCGGGAAAGTCCTCCCTGCTGTACTGCCTGGCCGGGGTGTTGCCGGTGGCCCGTGGCGAGGTCAGGTTCGAGGGCCGCTTGCTCGCCGATCTCGACGACGAGGAGTTGAGCGAACTACGGCGGGAACGGTTCGGGTTCGTCTTCCAGTACGGCGAACTTCTGCCCGAGCTGACAGTGGAGGAGAACACCGCGCTGCCCTTGCGACTCGCCGGACAGCGCAAGAAGGAAGCCCATGCCGCCGCCGGGGAGGTGCTCGGCCGACTTGGACTCGCTGATCTGCGCGAGCGACGGCCTTCCCAAGTCTCCGGGGGGCAGAGCCAGCGGATCGCCGTGGCTCGCGCGCTGGTGCACCGCCCTGCCGTGGTCTTCGCGGACGAGCCGACGGGGTCGCTCGACAGCTCCAATGCCACAGCCGTTCTCGACGAGTTCCTGACCCTCGCTCGCTCGCAGGGGACCGCGGTGGTGCTGGTGACTCACGACTCCGAGGTCGCGGACCGGGCGGACAGCCGCTACACGATGCGCGACGGCACCCTCTCGGCTCAGGTGCGGGAGGTGTCGTGAGGGAACTCCTGCTGGGGTTGCGGCTGTTGATGGGAGCGGGGCGCGGCAGCCGAGTGCGCTTCCTGCTCATGGTCGCGGGGAGTGCCATCGGGGTGAGCTGTCTGGCCATGGTTCTGACGATCCCGGGGATTCTGGCTGCGCAGGACGGACGCAAGGCGGCACGGGAGCCGGATTGTGTCACTGACCCGTACCGATTCGCCTGCGTCGTACCTGCGGGTGGCTCCTCCCAGCTCACCAGGACCGACCCCTACGCCGGGGAACCCCTCACCCGGGTCTTTCTGGACCGAGGGGAGAAGCCTGTCGAGCCACCGCCGGGCCTGCCCGAACTTCCCGGCCCGGGCGAACTGTTCGTCTCGCCGCGGCTGAGTGAGATCCTGCGCCGGGAGCCTGACCTGGCTCAGATCCTGCCCGGTGAACAGCGAGGTGTCATCGGCGCCGAAGGGCTCGCGCATCCCGACGAGCTGTACGCGTATGTCGGCGTCACACGGGACGAACTGGAGGGCGGCGGCAACCCCGTGGGGTTCTTCGGTAGTGAGTTCACCGGCTCGCCCACGGTGGACCCGTCTACTCTCGACATCGTCCGTTTCACCCAGGCCAGTGTCGTCCTCCTGCCCTTGGCCGTGTTCCTCTCCGTGTGCGCACGGCTCTCCGCAGCCGCTCGTACCAGGCGACTTGCCGCGTTGCGACTCCTGGGACTGAGCAGGAAAGGCACTCAGCGAGTCAACGCCGCCGAGACGGTCGCGGCAGCCTCGCTGGGCGCCGTGCTCGGTCTCGGCATCTACGAGGTCGCCAACCAACTCGTCTCACGCCTGGGAGTGCCGGGCTTCAAGTGGTACCCGTCGGACGGATCGTTGTCCCTGTCCACGGCCCTGGTCTGCCTCCTCGGCTGTCCGACCCTCGCGTGGTTCGTGGGCCGGGCCAGTGCGAGGAAGGCGGCGGAGAATCCCTTGGCTGTCCGCCGCAGCGCGGTCGAGAGGGCGCCCGGGAAGTGGGGTCTGCTCCCGCTCGTTCCGGGGCTGGGCATCGTGATCGGTTACTGCGTGGCCGGTGCCACGGACAACGCGCCCCGGGAAACGGGACTTTCCTCGATCCTCATGCCCCTTGCCGTCGTTCTGGTCGGCATCGGGCTGGTGATGCTGCTGCCGGTCTTCTCGCGAACCCTTGCCCAGAAGGTGGCACGCGCCACCCGCTCGGTCTCCCTGGGCCTTGCCATGCGGCGCAACGAGGTCGATGCCGGGGGCGCGTTGCGGGTGGCGACCGGACTGGTGATCCTGGTCTTCGCAGCGTCGCTCGTACAGGGAGTGCTGATCGAACTGGACCAGGTGAGCAAGAACACCCTGCCCGTTCAGGAGTACACCATTCCGCTCAAGGGCGTCACCGATGAGAAGCAGCGGGCCTTCCAGCGGGTGAAGGGTGTCCGCGCTCACGCGGTGGTCATGGGTTCGCGGGACGGCGGAGACATCGACCACATGATGCCCACCATCCGTGCCGTGGTGGCCACATGCGACCAACTGCGCGGAATCCTGACGAGAGTGGACAGCTGTGTGGACGGCCGCCCGGCCCGGCTCTGGGATCCGGACCAGTTGTACAACGAGGAGAGCAAGCCCGGAGCCACCTTCCTCTTCGATTCCCGAGGAGAAGAACGACGGCACGCCATGAAGGTGGAGGTGCCGCGAGAGAGAGTACGGTTCAGCGGCTACCCGGGCTGGCCGATCTTCAACAGCGGCGACGTGCTGATCCCGCCCTCAGCTCTGCCGGAAGGCTTCCGCCCCGACAAAGCCACCCTCACCCTCATCAGCAGCTCCGCCCCCCAAACCGTCCGCGCCGTCCTCGACGGCATCGGCGGTGTGGACCCCACCACCGAGGTCGGGACGCCGGGGGTGGTCGTCACGTCTCTTCAGCAGATCACCGTGGTCAAGAGTCTCCTGGGCATCGGCATGGTCCTGGGGCTGATCATCGGCGTGGCCGCCTACCTCGTCGCCGCCACCGACCGTGCCGTGGAGCGGAAGCCCCAGGTCACCGCTCTGTCGTTGCTCGGCGCCCGGCCGCGTACGCTGCGTGCCGTTCAGGTCGCCCAGGTGGTCGTCCCCTTGGCCGTGGGTCTCGCTCTGGCCGTGGTGCTGGGCAAGCTCGCCGAGTCGAGCTATCTCGTGACCGGGGGCGGCGCCGTCTACTGGGACGGCGCCGGAATCCCCCTGTTGCTCGCCTGCGCGGTCGGGGCGGTGGCGGTGGCCGCGGCCGGGGCGCTGCCCCTCGTCGGGCGCCGGATCGACCCGGAGCTGATCCGGCGGGACTGAGCGGCCCGGCAGCGCTCGCCGGGCAAACCCCGTGGCCGATGCACCGGGTCCCTGGATACCGTCGGTGACCCCGGCCGGCCGAACCCGCGGTCGCCGTAGGCCCGGAGAGTGAAGGAAAGCCGTGAACGCGCAGCGAGGGACGACGACTCTGTGGCGCCCCACCGGTCCCGTGGAGCTGGACCTGGTGCGGGAGTCGGGGTGGCGGGCCTGGCCTCCCCGGCTGCCCGAGCAGCCGATCTTCTATCCGGTGCTCGACGAGGCGTACGCGGTGCAGATCGCGCGGGACTGGAACGTGAAGCACGACGGCGCGGGGTTCGTCACCCGTTTCGAGGTCGACGCCGGGTTCCTGCGCCGGTACCCGGTACGGCAGGCCGGCGGCCGGACCATTCTCGAGCTGTGGGTCCCGGCGGAGGAGCTGGAGGAGTTCAACGCGCACATCGTGGGCGCGATCGAGGTCGTGCACGAGTTCCGATGAGCCGCGCGGCGGCGGGCGGCGGAGCACCGCCCGCCGCCCGCCTCGGAACCTCGTCGCCGGGGTCAGCTCCTCACGGTCGTCGCCGTCCGGGACGGCCTGGGAATGGACACCGGCCGGCGGCCCGCGTCGCGGTCGCCCGCGATCTCCAGCAGGACCCGGACCAGCTCGTCGTGGAGGGCGTCGCTGATCTCATGTGCTTGGGGGGTGTCGACGTGCAGCATGTTGACGTGGAGCCCCGTGGCGGTGCGGTGGAACCAGTGGCTGATGCCGTTTCCGCGGGCGGCCCAGACGTGCAGCATCGGCTTCCAGAGCGGGTGCTGGTGCCCCCCGGGGGTCCTGCGGAAGTCGATGTAGGAGAAGAAGTTCACCGGGAACGGCCAGTGGTGGAGGGTGAACGACTCGGGGGCCAGTAGCTCCCACGCCCGCACGAAGGGGATGTCGGCGTGCCGCTGCAGCTCTCCGTAGGCCGTGCGGGCCCGTGCGATCGTGGCCGCGTGGTCGGCGCCGCCCTCCGTGACGCGGAACTCGATCGGCATCGTGTTCACGAACCAGCCGATGGAGTGCTGGTACGTCCCGTCGCCCTCGTCCGCCCGTTCGCTGACGGGCAGCAGGCCCCGGTAGACCCCCGGCCCGCCGAAGCGGTGCTGAGCCGTCGCCGCGGCGGCCAGTACGGCGGTGAAGACACTGCCCCCCGACGCGCGGGCGCCCGCCGCGAGCGCCTCGGTGCGAGAGGCGTCCAGCAGGGGGAGGGCCCGGTTGACCAGGGGGTAGAGGTGGTCATCCGGCACGCCCAGGTCGAAGGGGAACCGGGGGAAGAAGCCGCCGTTCCCGCGGATGAACTCCTTCCAGTAGGTGAGGCGTTCGTCGTCGGCGCCGAGGGAGGTGTAGCGGCGGCGCTGGTCGTCGCCGAAGGTCAGATAGCTGCCCGCCGGGGGGAGCTGGGGAGTCCGTCCGTCGACGAGATCGGCGTAGGCGGTCTGGAGTTCGTTCACGACGACCGGCATGGACAGGCCGTCGCAGACGATGTGGTCGAAGCAGAGGTAGACGGTCGCGCCCGTCTCCCGGACCACCGCGCCCATGAGGAACAGCGGCCAGGACAGCGTGTCGATGCTCTTGAACGTCTTGTCGAGATGGGTGTGCAGCTCGTCCCCGGTGGGGAAGTCGCCGACCCGCTCCGCCTCCAGGACGATGGATTCGGGTGCCAGAGCCGTGCAGTTCAGATCACCGGCCAGGCGCCGGAACTCGCTGCGGAGCACCTCGTGCCGCCGTACGAGGAGCAGCAGCGCCGATTCGAGGGCCCCGGTGTCCAGGGTGCCGGTGATCTCGAAGGTCACCGTGATCGAGCTGGCGATCCCGTCGCTCGTACTGCGCGCCGCCTCGGACGACGAGTGGTGCTTGTCCTGGTTGAAGGACGCCGATGTGAGGGGGGCCGGGGAGGACGCGGGGGAGGGGCAGGAGGCCGGTTCGGGAGAGGAATCCTTTCCGTCACGGGGGGAGTTCTTCGTGCGCAGGGACCAGGAGATGACGGTCCCGGGTGCGACGGCGGCGTCGGAGAAAGGAATCTGCAGCACTCGGGTGCTTTCTGTTCGTGAATTGTCGGGCGGGCATTGTCGGGGTGACGATGACGGGTTCGTGGGTTGTCGGTTCGTGAATTCCCCCGGGGGAAGCGAGAAGAGAGACGCCGGGGGACGGGGGAAGCTGTGGGTGGAGGTAAGCGGGACGGTGTCGATCGCATTCAAGTGAGATGGAGCGCAAGGGAATTCACCGCTGCGTCCACGCCGTTCTCGGCACGGACGAGCGGGGCGATCTCGCCCGCCCGGTGCCGCAGGTGCCGGTCCTTCACCGCCGCTGTGATCGCCTCCGCGAGTCCGTGTGCCGTGAGGGTCCGGGCGGTGAGGGGGGCGGGGGCCACGCCCAGGGCACGCATACGGGCCGCCCAGTGGGTCTGGTCGCCCATGTGGGGGCACAGGACCTGGGGGCGGCCCGCGGCGAGTGCCGCGGCTACGGTCCCGGCGCCGCCGTGGTGGACGATCGCGGCCGTACGGGGGAAGAGCCAGTCGTGCGGGGCCTGTTCGATCGTCAGGATGTCGGGGGCCGAGGAGGCGGAGCCGTCCGCCGCCGCGCCGATGCCGCCCCAGCCGGTCGCGACCACCGCCCGTACGCGGGTGAGCCGGACCGCCTCGGTGACCAGCGCGTTGTTGCGGTGGGCGTGGGTGCCGGCCATGCTGCCGAAGCCGATGTAGACCGGGGGCGGACCCTCGTCGAGGAAGCGGGCCAGCTCTCTCGGGGGCGTCCAGTCGGGGCGGGCCGGCAGGTACCAGAACCCCGTGGTGCGCACGGCGCCGCCCCACCCCGGGTCGACCGGAGTGATGTGCCGGCTGAACGACTGCAGGACCGGACGCCGCCCGCCCCCGGGGTCCCGCAGCCACCGCCGGGCCCCGTGGCGGCGCGGGGCCAGACCCAGTTCGGACGTCCGCCAGCGCTCCACCTCGCGGGACCGCTGCGCGGCGGTGACCAGGGCGTAGGTGCTCCGGTTGAGCAGGCGCGGCACGCGGGGGAGCGGGACGAGCCGGCAGGGGAACGAGCCGGACGGGATCCAGCCGGGCTGCAGCGCCACGACGACGGCGGGCACGTCCAGCATGTCGGCCACGTACTGGGCGGGGAACGCCGCCGAATGCACCACCGCCCCCAGGTCGCCGTGGTCGTGGGCGATGGCCGCCACGTCGCGCAGCGGGGCGATCAGCAGGTGTTTGAGGCGGGCGACGGTCCGGGCGGCCGCGATGCCCCCGCGCACCCCTGTCAGACCGTCGTCGACGATTCCGCGGGTCGCCGGCTCGTCCAGGATCCTGGTCGGGCCGTCGTCGATGGCGGCGAATTCCACCCCGTACGCGGCGGCGTCGGACGCGTATGCGAAAGGTGCCGCCAATAAAGGGTGATGGCCGTGGCGTCGCAACGCCACGGCCAGTGCGAGAAAGGGTTGTACGTCCCCGCGAGTACCGCATGCCGCCAGGAGAACCTTGCGCGGGCGAGCACCGGACCCGAGGCTTTCCGACCCCGATTCTTTGGGCATGACCACGCGCTGAACCTAGCAGAAGTAAATTCGAACAAGCTGCGCCTGATAATGAGTTCGATGAATTCCGCGACGGTCATTCACAGGGCCGGGCGACGGGTACGACGGTCAGCTCCGGAACGGTCCCGTCACCTCGTACGTGATGCCGCCCGACGAACTGCCGCTCGTGCCGCGCTGGCTGGAGAAGTAGAGACGGCGGCCGTCGGGGGAGAAGGCGGGGCCGGTGATCTCGGAGGCGGACTGGCCCTCGACGCGGAGGAAGGGGGCGACGACGTCGTCCGGGGTGATGAGGCAGATCTCCATGGTGCCCCCGTCCTCGGCGACGTAGAGGTCGCCGGAGGAGGTGCCGGTGATGTTGTCGACGCCGGTGAGGGGAGCCGTGCCGGAGGTGACCAGGGAGTCGTCGTACGCCAACTCGTAGGTCCCGGCGGTGAGGTTGAGCTGCCAGACACGGTTGTCGCCCTTGGTGGTGAACCAGACCGTGTCGTCGGCGTAGTAGCAGCCCTCGCCCCCGTTGAAGGACTTCGACCCCGAGACCTGGGTGCGGGTGCTCGTGGGGGAGCCGTCCGGGTCGGGGACGTTCGCCCAGGTGTAGGAGCCGGAGGCGGCGGTGCCGGCGACCATGACCTGGAGGGTGCCCGCGGACAGGTCGCCCCAGGTCGTGGGGACGAAGCGGTAGAAGCGTCCGTTCGACTCGTCCTCGGTCAGATAGACCACCCGGCGGACCGGATCGGCCGCCGCCGCCTCGTGCTTGAAGCGGCCCATCGCGTCCCGGCGGACCGCGGCGTTCACGCCCCACGGGTCGGTCTCGTAGACGTAGCCGCGGTCCACCTCCTCGCAGGACAGCCAGGTGTTCCACGGGGTCCTGCCGCCCGCGCAGTTCTGCCGGGTGCCGGACAGGACGCGGTACGCCGACGTGACCGCGCCGGTCGAGGAGAACCGCACCGCGCTCGCGCCGCCGGAGGGGTTGATCTCCGAGTTGGAGACGTAGATCCAGCCGGTGCCGTCCGCGTAACAGGCGCCGCCGTCGGGGGCGTTGTGCCAGGAGTAGGAGGTGCCGGGGACCGTCTGGCCGGAGCGGGCGATCACCCGGCTGCTGAAGCCGCTCGGGAGCCTGACGCCGTTCGCGTCGGCCGCGCCGAGTGCCCCGTACGGGCCCGCGCCGGGCTGGGCGGGCGCCGCGTACGCGGCGCCGCGCCAGAGGGTTCCGCCGAAGGCGGCCGACGAGCCGCCGAGCACGGCCGCGCGCAGGAGAGTACGACGTTCCACTGTCGCTCCAAGGAGTACCTCGAACGGCCCGCCTGCCGGTCGGCGGCGGGGTCGCGCGCTGATGGACCTTAGGACACTCTGATTGACAGAGCATGGACAACTCGTGACTCTACGGCGGCGTTCCCCGCCTGGCGATGGCGATGGCGATGGCGATGGCGGGTGCGTTGTGCGTTGTGCGTTGTGTGTGGCGCGCTCAGGCCGGCAGTGGTGGTGCCTCCCGGCGGCGCTGCCCCTGCCGCCCTCCGAAGTCGTGTCCGTGTCCGTGCCCCTGGCCCTGGCCGTGCCCGTTGCCGGGGGCCTGACCGGGGTGTTCCGCCGACGGAAGGCGCACCACCGCGTCCAGGCCGCCCGTGGCCGCCTCCCTCAGCGTCACCTCCCCGCCGCTGGCGTGCGCGAGGCGCTGGACGAGGGAGAGACCGAGACCGGTTCCGCCCTTGGGGGCGCCGGGGGCGCGCCAGAAGCGGTCGAACGCGCGGGCGCGCTGCTCGGGCGTCATCCCTGGGCCCTCGTCGGTGACATGGAGGTCGACCCAGTGGGGCCGGGCCTCGCGCAGTGCCCGGCGGGCGGGGACGTGGAGCCGTAGCTCCATGGTGACCGTGCTGTGCGTGGGGGAGGCGCGCAGGGCGTTGGAGAGGAGGTTGTCGAGAATCTGCTCCACGGCTCCGGGGACGGCCGTCACCGGGCCGACCACCCCGGCGAAGAGGACCAGTGACACCCCGCCACGCTCGAACAGCGGCCCCCACGTACGGTGCCGCTCCGCGCAGATCGCGCCCAGGTCGACCTGGGCCGGGATGGCCGCGGCCTCCTCCAGACGGGCCATCGCCAGCAGTCCCTCGACCATCCGGGCCAGCCGGTCCGTCTCCGTGACGGCGGCGTCGAGGCTGGGCCGGGCGCGGCGGGCGATGTCCGGCTCCAGGTTCTCCAGCCGCAGCCGGAGCGCCGCGAGCGGGGTCTTCAGCTGGTGCGAGGCCTCGCCGGCGAACGCCCGCTGGGAGGCCAGCAGGTGTTCGAGCCGGGCGGCGGTCGTGTTGAAGGCCGCCGCGAGGCTGCGTACCTCCGGCGGGCCCGAGGTGACCACCACACTGGTGGCCCTGCCGCCCTCGGCCAGCCGGTGCGTGGCCTCCTCCAGCTGCCGGATGGGGCGCCCCGTCCAGCGCGCGAACGCGAACGCCACCGCGGCCACCCCGGTGAGCACCGCCAGCCCGGCCAGCGCCAGCAGCAGCCAGACCGCGAACACCCGGGCGTGGACCATGGTCGTCGGGAGGGTGACGCGTACGGCGCCCTGTGCGGTGACGGTGGTCGCTCCGGCGGCCGTGTCGGCGGTCGTGGCCGAGGCCGTGCTCGGGGTCGAGTCGGCGACCGTGACCGAGCCGGCGCCGGGGGCGCGCTCGTCGCCCGGGCGGGGGCCCGTCTCCGGGGTCGCGTGGCCCACCGGGGCCGCCACGGCCAGGTAGTGGACGCCGCCGGTCGTCGTCGTACGGACGTCCGTGGTGGCGCGGCCGCGGAGCGCGGCGGAGATCTCGGGCTGGGTGGGGAGGGTCTTCTCCTCGTCGTCGGACAGGGAGTGGGAGGACGCGAGCAGGTTGCCGTCCGCGTCGACGATGACGACCTTCCCGCCGATGCGCTCGGCGCAGTGCCGGGCCCGCTCGGCGAGTTCGTCCTGACGGCCGGCGGCGAGGGAGAGGGCGGTGTACGCGGCCACCGACTCGGCCTCGTCGTTGGCCGCGTTGACGATCCGCTCGCGTTCGGCCCGTGAGTAGACGAAGCCCAGCGGGATCTCCAGCCCGAGCAGGACCAGGGCGGCGAGGCTGAGGTAGCTCAGCAGCAGGCGGCGGGTCATGACGCCCTGGTCTCGGGCGTGCGATGCCTCCAGGAACCCGCGCCCCGCCCACGGCCGGTGCCCTGCTCGTGACTCGGCGGCCTGCCCCGGGCCGGACCCGAAGTCTGCCCGGGGGTGCGTACGGCCAGCCGGAAGCCGACACCGCGCAGGGTCTGGATCCAGGCCGGGTCGCCCAACTTGCGGCGCAGGGTGGCGACATGGACGTCCAGGGTCTTGGTCGGGCCCTGGTAGTGGTCGTCCCAGACGCGGTTGAGGATCTGCTGCCGGGAGTAGACCGCGCCGGGGTCCTCGGTGAGCAGGGCCAGCAGCTCGAACTCCTTCGGCGTCAGCGCGACGGGCACCTCGCCGACCCAGACCTGCCGGGTCCGCCGGTCCACGACCAGCGGGCCGGGCGGCGGAGCCGAGCCGCCGCCGGCGCCGTCGTCGTCGAAGGCCGGCCCTGAGGGGGGCCGAGGCTCGGGCGGGGCCTGCTCGTAGACGGGAGGTTCGTACGCCGGGGGCTGGGGGACGGAGGGCGCGTAGGCAGGGGGCTCGTGGACGGAGGGCGCGTAGGCGGGGGGTTCGTAGACGGGGTTGCCGTGCGCCGGAGTGCCGTGCGCCGGAGTGCCGTACGGCGGGTTCGTGACGGCGGGCGTGCCGTGGGGCGGGGTTCCGTAGGCGGACGCGTCGTACTCCCGGCTTCCGTACGCCTGGCGTTCATACGCCGGGCCTCCTTCCCGCGCCGGTGTCTCGTCCGCGGCCGACCAGTCGTACTGCGCCCCGCGCGCCCCCACGCCGGGACCGGGACCGGCCCTGTGACGGCCCGCGCTCCTGTCGCCGGGACCGGCCGCCCCACGGCCCGTGTACCCGGCGCCGTCCCGACCCGGCTCCTCGTCCCCGGCGCGGCTCGTGTCGTCGCTCCCGGGGCCGTTCCCCGCCTCGAAGGCGCTCGGGGCGGTGAAGTCGTTCTCGGCCCCGAAACCGGTCCCCTTGCCCACCCCTGCCTCGCCCACCACAACCCCCGCGACCACCTCGGGCGCGGTGCCGCCCCCCGGCCGCCGGTGACGACGTGACACCGCCCGGATGCGGGCGACCAGTTCGCGGATGCTGAACGGTTTCGCCAGGTAGTCGTCGGCGCCCAGCTCCAGGCCCAGGACACGGTCGGCCTCCTCGCCGCGCGCGCTGAGGATGATGAGGGGGACGTCGGAGGTGCGGCGGATGCCGCGGCAGACGTCGATGCCGTCCATGTCGGGCAGGCCGAGATCCAGCAGGACGACATCGCCGTACGGACCTCTCAACCCGTCCGCGCCGGTGGCCACGTGGTGGACCGTCAGGCCGAAGTGCCGCAGCCCGTCGGCGAGCGGCTCGGCGATCGTCTCGTCGTCCTCGATGAGCAGCACTCGTACGCCCATGGCCGCCTGTCTCTCCAGAAAGTCGGGACAACACGGGACCCGTGTTGTGGGGCGCCACGCTACAAGACACCGAACAAGAACGTGCGGGGAATGAGAGGCATTGTGAAATGACCCTCAGAAGCTGCTCGTATTCGACGGCCCGACCTGCGGAGAAGAGGTGCGTGGCCGAAATCTGTGGAAAACCTGGCGGCGTTTTAGTGTTCGCTTAACCTTTCTCTGGCCATCGCCACCCTACGGTCGTACCTGCTGGTCGGAACCGTTTCAGGGAGGCAGGATGAAGGCGCTGCTGGATCGCGCCCGGTCGTTCAGGCGACGGGTCGACTTCGAGAGCGACGAATACCGGAAACTCGCCGTCGGGCAATTTCCCGAGGCGTTGTTCATTACCTGCTCGGACTCGCGGGTGATTCCCGCCCTGATCACCGGGGCGCGGCCCGGCGAGATATTCGAGCTGCGGAATGCGGGCAACATCGTGCCGCCGCACGACGGGTACGGGGCCGCCTCCGGTGAGGCCGCCACCATCGAGTACGCGCTGGAGGCGCTCGGCGTTCAGGACATCGTGGTGTGTGGCCATTCCCACTGCGGCGCGATGGGCGCGCTGACGTACGGCGCCGACCTGTCCGGTCTGCCCAGCGTGGACGCCTGGCTCGACTACGCCCGCCCCGCGCTCGAACCGGTCCTCGGTGAACGCGGCGCCGACGGCGGCCGGGACGCCGTCCCGTCGTCCGAGGGCCCCGGCCTGCGCGAGGTCGTCCAGCTCAACATCCGCAACCAGCTCGCCGTCCTGCGTGACTATCCGGGCGCGCGGCGGCAACTGGACGCCGGACGGCTCCGGTTGCACGGCTGGTACTACGAGATCGACACCGGCAGGGTCCACGAACTGGACGCCCACGGGGACTTCCAGGTGCACGACTCATGAGGCGCGGCGCGCACGGACGGCGCCCGGGTGCGGGCCCCCGAAGGGCCTTCGGTGGGCAGGAGTTCGGCGCCGGAAGGGAGTTCGGCAAGGAGTACGGCAACGAGTTCAGCAAGGAGTTCGGCAACGAGTTCGATGCTGTCCCGCCGAAGCCCGACGGCCCCCCGGCCGACCGCACCGCGCCCCCTCGTGACCGCATCGACCTGGGTACGGAGATCACCGCGTCCCTCGTCGTGTTCCTCGTGGCGCTGCCGCTCTGCATCGGTGTGGCCGTGGCCTCCGGTGTGCCGGCCGAGCTGGGGATCATCTCCGGTGTGATCGGCGGTCTGGTGGTCGGGGCGGCGCGGGGCAGCACGCTCCAGGTGAGTGGGCCGGCCGCCGGTCTCGCGGCGCTTGTCGCGGAGACGGTCATGGAGTTCGGCGTCGCGATGCTCGGCGTGATCGTCCTCTTCTCCGGCATCCTCCAGATCGTGCTGGGCCTGGTGAAGCTGGGCCGGATGTTCCAGGCGATCTCCCTCGCCGTCGTCCAGGGCATGCTCGCCGGCATCGGTCTGCCGCTGATCTTCAGCCAGCTCTACCCGATGTCCGACGCCAAGGCGCCGGGCACCCCCCTGGAGAACATGGCCGGCGTCCCCGGGCTGATCGCCGGCACCGTCACCGACCCGCAGGCACTCCTCGCCGCCGGGCTCGGCATCGTCACGATCGTGCTGAGCTTCCTGTGGAAGCGGGTGCCGGGGCCGGTCAGGAAGGTGCCGGCCGCGCTCGTGGCCGTCGGGATCGGGATCGCGGTCGCCTCCCTGCCGGGCGTCGGGGTGAAGACGCTCCAGGTCGGCGACCTGGCGGCGTCCGTGGACGTGCCGGGGCCGGAGCAGCTCTCCGGGCTGGCCAGTGCCGGGGTGATCACGGCGATCCTCACGTTCACCGTGATCGCGTCGGCGGAGAGCCTGTTCACCGCCGCCGCCGTGGACCGGATGCACAGCGGTCCGCGGACCCGCTACAACACCGAGCTGGTCGCGCAGGGCGCGGGCAACACGATCGCCGGCCTGCTCGGCGCGCTGCCCATCACCGCCGTCGTCGCGCGCAGCTCGGCGAACGTCCAGGCCGGAGCGAAGACCCGGCTCTCCCGGACCCTGCACGGCCTGTGGCTGCTCGCCTTCGCGCTGCTCCTGCCGCAGGTGCTGGCACTCATCCCGATCTCGGTGCTCGCGGGCGTCCTCGTGCACAGCGGGTGGAAACTGTTCGCGCCGGACGAGTTCCCGAAGATGTGGCGGCAGGACCGGGGCGAGTTCGCGGTGATGACGCTGACGACCCTGGTCATCACGGTGACCGCGCTGCTCGAAGGGGTGCTGTTCGGGCTGGCGGCGGGTGTGGTGCTGGCCGCGCTGCGCATGTCGCGGACCGTCGTCCGGCAGCACATCGAGGACGACACGGCGAAGGTCGTGATGGCGGGCAACGCGACGTTCCTGCGGCTCCCGAAGCTGATCGACGCGCTGGAGGCCGCGGCCGCCTCCGGCAAGCCGCGCATCCGGCTCGACCTGCTCGGGGTGACCCACCTCGACCACGCGTGCCGCAGCCAGGTCGAGGAGTTCGTGGCCCAGCAGCGGGGGGCGGGGGTGCGGGTGGAACTGCTCATGCCGGACCTCACGGGGGTGCCTGCGGCGGCAGAGCGGAGTGTGGACGTGCCGGAGGATCCGGCGGGGGTGTGGGACTACGCGACGGTCGGTTCGGCGGCGGTCGGAGGCACCGGCGGCCGGATCCCACCCGGGCCCGGCCCCGACGCCGAGTGGTTCTACCTGGACACCCGCCCCCTCGGACCATCGGGCTCGTAGGACGGCTGCGGGTGCGTGGGGGCTGGTCGCGCAGCTCCCCGCGCCCCTGGAAGCATCAGGCCCCCGCGGGCCTGAAAGCCAACAGCCCTGCGGGCCTGAAAGCCGGCGGTCCTGCGGGTCTGAGAAGCACGGGGGCGCAGCCCCTGCTTTTCAGGGGCGCGGGGAACTGCGCGAGCGACCCCCACCGGACCCGTACCCGAACACGCACCGAAACCCACGCCCACCTCCCGCACCCCCCGCGGCGAGACTAGGGTGGAATTCGATCAGGAGCGCTCCGGGAAGGCGGCGTCATGACCAGCGGCTGGAACGTGCACGACATTCCCGATCAGCGCGGCCGTACCGCGGTGGTCACCGGTGCCAACAGCGGCATCGGGTACGCCGCCGCCCGCGAACTCGCCCGCCGCGGTGCGCACGTCGTCCTCGCCTGCCGCAGCGAGCAGCGCGGGGCCGCCGCGCTGGAGCGGATGACCGCCGAAGTCCCGGACGGCAGCGTGGAGTTGATCCGGCTCGACCTCGGGGACCTCGGTTCCGTACGGGAGTTCGCGGCGGCGTACGCACGCGCCGGCGACCGCCTGGATCTGCTCGTCAACAACGCGGGCGTGATGGCCGTCGCCGAGGGCCGTACGGCCGACGGCTTCGAGACGCAGTTCGGCACCAACCACCTCGGCCACTTCGCGCTGACCGGCCTGCTGCTGCCGACCCTCCTCGCCACGCCCGGCGCCCGCGTGGTGACCGTCTCCAGCTTCATGCACCTACGAGCCAACATCGACATCGACGATCTCAACACCGAGCGCAAGTACCGCCGTTGGCTCGCCTACGGGCGCTCCAAGACCGCCAACCTGCTCTTCACCCACGAACTGGCCCGGCGGCTGGCGATGAACGGCTCGGAGGTCGTGGCCGCCGCAGCGCACCCCGGGTACGCGTCCACCAACCTCCAGACGGCCGGGCCGAGCGCCGAGGGACGCAAGGGCGTCGAACGCTTCATGCGTGTCGGCAACCGCTTCTTCGCCCAGTCCCCCGAAGGGGGCGCGCTGCCCACGCTGTACGCGGCGACCGCCCCCGCCGTACGCCCCGACTCCTTCATCGGCCCGGCCTTCGGGATGTGGGGCGCCCCGCGTCCGTCGCCCCGGGCGCCCTGGACCCTCGACGACCGGGCGGGCGAACGCCTCTGGACCGCCTCCGAGCACCTGACCGGGGTCAGGTGCTCGGAGTTGAAGGCGTGACGGGCGGGGAGGTCCGGCCTACGCCGCACGCACCTCGTACGCCGTGATCCGTACCGTCTCGTCGTCCAGGCACTGCCCGTTCGCCAGGTCGAAGCGCTGCTTCAGGAGCGGGGAGGCCACGAACGGGCGGCCCTGGTGGCTGCCGGTGAGGCCGCGGGAGAGGACGGCGGCACCGCCGAACGGGTCCCGGTTGTCGATGGCGTACAGCCTGCCCGCGCGGTCGAGGAACAGCGCGGCCTGGCTGCCGTCGGGGAGCAGGGCGGCCACGCCGCGGCCCGGGGTCAGCAGGGTCAGGTCGCAGACCGTGAACCAGCCGTCCGCCAGCCGCAGCTGGACCTTCACATCGGTCTTCTCGGGGGCGATCGTCATCGCTGGGCGCTTCCTTCCAGGACATCGGCGGGCCGCAGGCCGATGGACAGCAGCGGCAGGTCGGGCTTGATCTGGTCGCGCTCGGGGACGAAGCCGACGACCGGGTCCGGGGTGTCCGGGGCGTTGACGAAGGACACGAACCGGGCGAGCTTCTCGGGGTCGTTGATGGTGGAGGCCCACTCGTCGGCGTAGGCCGAGACGTGGTCGGTCATCAGGGACTCCAGCTCCTCGCAGATGCCGAGGGAGTCCTCCACGACGACGTCCCGCACGTGGTCCAGTCCGCCGGGGATCCGCTCCAGCCAGGTCGAGGTCCGCTCCAGGCGGTCCGCGGTGCGGATGTAGAACATCAGGAACCGGTCGATCAGCCGGATCAGCTGGGCGTCGTCGAGGTCCTGGGCCAGCAGGTCGGCGTGGCGGGGGGTGGCGCCGCCGTTTCCGCCGACGTACAGGTTCCAGCCGCCCGAGGTGGCGATGATGCCGAAGTCCTTCGACTGGGCCTCGGCGCACTCGCGTGCGCAGCCGGAGACCGCCGACTTCAGCTTGTGGGGCGACCTCAGGCCCCGGTAGCGCAGCTCCAGGTCGATCGCCATGCGGACCGAGTCCTGGACGCCGTAGCGGCACCAGGTCTGCCCGACACAGGACTTCACCGTGCGCAGGGACTTGCCGTAGGCGTGGCCGGACTCGAAGCCCGCGTCCACCAACCGGGTCCAGATGACGGGCAGTTGCTCGACGCGGGCGCCGAACATGTCGATCCGCTGACCACCGGTGATCTTCGTGTAGAGACCGAAGTCGCGGGCGATCTCCCCGATCACGATCAGGCCCTCGGGCGTGATCTCACCGCCGGGGATGCGCGGGACGACGGAGTACGAGCCGTTCTTCTGCAGGTTGGCCAGGAAGTGGTCGTTGCTGTCCTGCAGCGCCGCCTGCTCGCCCTCCAGGACATAGCCGCTGGCGCCGATCGTCGGGGCGAGGGAGGCGATGATCGAACCGACCGTGGGCTTGCAGACCTCGCAGCCGTCGCCGCCCCGGGCCTCGTCGCGGCCGTAACGGTCCAGCAGCTGCTGGTAGGTGTTGATGCGCAGGGCGAGGACGATCTCGTACAGCTCCTCGCGGGTCTGCGAGAAGCAGCCGCACAGGCCCTTGTCGACGACGACGCCGGACGCCTCCAGCTCGGCGGTGACCAGCTGGCCCAGGACCTTGACGCAACTGCCGCAGGTCGTACCGGCCTTGGTGCACTTCTTCACCTCGGGCACGGTGGTGCAGTTGTGCTCGGTGACCGCGCCGCGGATCGTGCCCTTGCGGACGTTGTTGCAGGAGCAGATGATCGCGTCGTCCGGCAGCGCCGTCGGGCCGAGCTGCACGGCCTCCCCGGCGCCGGCGGGCAGCACCAGCGACTCGGGCGAGACCGGCGGGACGGACCCGGTGAACGCCTTCAGCGTGCCGTACGCCTCCGCGTCGCCGACCAGGATGCCGCCGAGCAGTTCGCCGCCCCGGCCGATGACGAGCTTCTTGTAGACACCCGAGCGGGAGTCGGAGTACACGACGTCCAGGCAGTCGGCGCTCGCGCCGTGCGCGTCACCGAAGGAGGCGACGTCCACGCCGAGCAGCTTCAGCTTGGTGGACAGGTCCGCGCCGGTGAACGCGGCCTCGTCGGCGGCGATCGTCGCGGCGGCCGTCTCGGCCTGCTCGTAACCGGGGGCGACCAGGCCGTACACCCGGCCGTCGGCGGCCAGCGCGCACTCGCCGATCGCGAACACGTGCGGGTCGTTCACCGTCCGGCACTGCTCGTCGACGCTGATGCCGCCGCGCTCGCCGACCGTCAGACCGCAGTCGCGGGCGAGCTGGTCGCGGGGGCGGACACCGGCGCTGAACACGACCAGGTCGGTGGCGAGTTCGCTGCCGTCGGACAGCTTCATCCCGGTGACGGCACCCTGGGCGTCGACCACGATCTCCTGCGTGCCGACACCGGTGTGCACGCTCAGGCCCATGTTCTCGATCGTGCGCAGCAGCGCGGCGCCACCGCCGTCGTCCACCTGCACGGGCATCAGCCGGGGTGCGAACTCCACGATGTGGGAGGTGAGTCCGAGACCCTTCAGCGCGCCGGCCGCCTCCAGGCCGAGCAGACCGCCGCCGACCACGGCACCGGTCTCGGCCGTCTTCGCGTACTCCTCGATCGCGAGCAGGTCCTCGATCGTGCGGTACACGAAGCAGCCGGTGGCGTCCTTGTTCGGGACCGGCGGCACGAAGGGGAAGGAGCCGGTGGCGAGGACGAGGATGTCGTACTCGAAGACCTGCCCGGAGCGCGCGGTGACCTTCTTCGCCTCGCGGTCGACCGTCTCCGCCGGGTCACCGACGAACAGCTCGATGCCGTGCGTCTCGATGAACTCCATGTCGGTCATCGACAGGTCCTCGGGCGTCCTGCCCGCGAAGTACGAGGTGAGCGCCACGCGGTCGTACGCCGGGCGCGGCTCCTCGCACAGCACGACCACGCGGTGCGTGGCGGTCAGGCCGCGCTCGGCGAGCGCCTCCAGGAAGCGCTGGCCGACCATGCCGTGGCCGACGAGCACGATCGTGGGGGTGGGCCCCAGGGTGGCGGACATTCAGGAGCCTCCATCGTTGGTGAGCAGGTGGAGCAGGGGAGCGCCGTCTGCGGGGAGCGGCTCCGCTCCCTCCCAGGCGCGGGCGAGCGCGCCCACCGTGCCGAGTTCGCCGACGAGGACCCCGCCGACCAGGCGGTCGTCGCGGACGACGACCTTGCGGTAGGTGCCGCGGGTGGCGTCGGCGAGCTGGATGACGTCGTCACCGGGCAGCGGCTCGGGCTCGCCGAACGCGGCGAGGTCGAGGAAGTCGGCTCCGGCGAGCGTCAGCCGGGTCAGGGCCCGGGTGCCGGTGTAGCGGGCGGCCGGGGACGCGACCCCGGCGATCAACTCGGCCAGGACGTCGGCCTGTTCGAGCGCCGGGGTGGCGAGGCCGTAGACCGTGCCCTCGAACTGGGCGCAGTCGCCGATCGCGTGGATACGGGGGTCGGAGCTGCGCAGCTCCTCGTCGACGATGACGCCCTTGTGCACGGCGAGCCCCGCCTCCTGGGCGAGACCCACCCGGGGGTGGACCCCGCAGGCGATGACGACGAGGTCCGCGTCGAGCGTGTAGCCGTCCGCCATCGACACCGACCGTACGGCCCCGCCGACGCTGCGCACGGCACGGACGCGCGTCTCGGTGTGCACCTCCACCCCGAGGTCGGTGAGGTGGCGGCGGACCAGCTTCGAGGCGGACGGGTCGAGTTGACGTTCCATCAGCCGCTCGCCCTGCTGGGCGAGGACGACCTGGGCGCCGCGCAGGGCGAGCGCGCGGGCGGCGGAGACCCCGAGGAGCCCGCCCCCGATGACGACGGCGCGTGCCCCGGGCCGTACGGCCTCGGACAGCCGCAGGCAGTCGTCCATGGTCCGGAAGGCGTGCACCCCGTCGGGGAACTCGTGCCGCTCCGGGTCCCAGAGGCCGCGCAGCGGCGGCAGCACCGGGTTGGAGCCGGTCGCGAGGACCAGCCTGTCGTACGGGATCTCCGTACCGTCCGCGAGGTGTACGGCTCGCACCTCGCGGTCGATGCGGACCACCCGGCCGTTCACCGTCCGCGTGGGCTCGGCGGGGGCGGGCAGCGCGATGACCTCGGGGGCGTACCGCCCGGCCAGCACCTCGGCGAGCAGCACCCGGTTGTACGGTGGGTGCTCCTCCTCGCCGACCAGCGTGGCGGGCATGCCCAGCTCTCCGAGCCGCCGGGCGAGACGTACGCCCGCGAGGCCGGAGCCGATCACCACCACACGCTCGTTCGAGGTCATGTCCTTGAGCCTGCGGTGCCGGTGTTACCCGACCGCATCGCGTCTGTTTCCCACGAGGAACGCTGCCCTCCCCGTGCCCCCGAACGGGGTGTGAGGGGTTTCCGGAAGGGCGGGACGAGGTGTGAGGACACCCGTGATCACGCTGCTGACCTGCCGATACGAGGACCGTGCGGGCGTATACGGGAGAGCCGGGCGGGGCGCGGGGAGACGAGGGCGCGGCGGAGTCCGGTGCCGTAGGTCACGCCGGGCGGGCACCACGGCGAAACCTGCGCGGCGGGTCCGGGCGGGGGCCGGGCGTGTCCGGACGAGGGCCGGGCGGAGGTCAGGGGCGGCGAACCTCAGATGATCCTCAGGTCGATGGACGGCACACCTATCGCACCGCATAGGGTCGCGTGCGTGCCCGACATATCGCTGACCATGGTCGTTGTCCTCTGCCTCGCCGCCCTCGCCGCCGGCTGGATCGACGCCGTGGTCGGCGGCGGAGGGCTCCTGCTCCTCCCCGCCCTCCTCCTGGGCCTGCCGAACGGCACCTCGGCCGCACAGTACGCGCTCGGCACCAACAAGGCGGTCGCCATCGTCGGCACCACGGGCGCGGCCGTCACCTACGCCCGCCGCACACCCGTCGACGTGCGGATCGCCGTACGGATCGGCCTGGCCGCGCTGGCGGGCTCGACGGCCGGCGCCCTCGTGGCCGCCGGACTGAGCACCGAGATCCTGAAGCCGGTGGTCATGGCCGTCCTGCTCGCCGTCGGCGCGTTCGTGATCCTGCGCCCCTCCTTCGGCACCACGGCCCCCGCCACGGGCCCCGTCTCCGCTCGGCGCGTCCTCGCGGCGGTCGGCCTCGCGGGCGTCGGCATCGGCTTCTACGACGGTCTCATCGGCCCCGGCACCGGTACGTTCCTGGTCCTCGCCCTGACCGCCCTGCTCCACCTCGACCTGGTCACCGCCTCCGCAACCGCGAAGATCGTCAACTGCTGCACCAACGCGGGCGCCCTCGCCATGTTCGCCTGGAAGGGCACGGTGTACTGGCAGCTGGCGGCCCTGATGGCGGTCTTCAACCTCGTCGGCGGCACCGTCGGCGCCCGCACCGCCCTCAAGAAGGGCAGCGGCTTCGTCCGGATCGTCCTGCTGACGGTGGTCTTCACGCTGGTGGCCAAGATGGGGTACGAACAGTGGGTGGCGTGAAGGGCGCGAGGAGCGTGGCGGCGGCCCCCGGTGTCGGGGCGGCGGCCCCCGGTGATCAGCTCGGGCGACTGCCCGTGAGATGGGCGAAGACGACCACGTTCCCCCGGTAGCCGGTCGCCCGCGAGTACCCCCCGCCGCAGGTGATGACCCGCAACTCGGGCCTCGTCGCCGCCCCGTACACCTTCGCGTCGGGGAAGTCCCGCGCGTCGTACACCTCCACCGCGTCCACGGTGAACACGGCCGTCCCGCCGTCCCGCCGGTCCACCTCGACGACGGCGCCCCGCTTCAGCGCGCCGAGGCGGAAGAAGACGGCGGGCCCGTCGGCGTTGTCCACGTGCCCGGCGACGATCGAGGTCCCCCGTTCCCCCGGGCTGGTCCCGGCCTCGTACCAGCCCGCGAGGTTCGGCTTCGCGGCCGGCGGCACGTCCAGGCTGCCGGCGGCGGTGAGACCGAGACCCGTCAGCGGCGCGTCCACGCGGAGGGAGGGGATGCGGATGCGGTCGGGCGGGGAGGGCGGCAGCGGGAGGGCCGCCGGGGTTCCGGACGCGCCGCCCGGCTCCGGCGGGACACCGGGCGTCCCGGACCGGAGATGGGCCTGCGCGGCCGACGGCTGGGGAGGCGCGTGCGAGGCCGTGCCGCTGTGCAGCAGCCACGCGCCGCAGAAGAGGGCCACCAGGGTGACCCCGGCTATGGCGGAGTCGGGGAGCCGTCGCACGAGGATCTCCTCACGGCCGTACGGACGTTCGGAACGGGCCCCTGTTCCTCCCCTGTGGGACGGTCCCTTGTTCCTCCCCTCCGGGCCGAGGGGCATCGGACCCGGAGGGGAGGGGGACGGCGGTACCGGCCGACGGACGGCGGAGGGTGTCCGTCAGATCCCGTCGCCTCTCGCCCGGCGATGCAGGAGCCAGGTACCGCCCGCGGCGGCGACGGCCAGAGCCGCCACGCCCGCCGCGGTCTGCACGGGGTCGGGACCGAGTGCGCCACCGACCCCCGTCTTCACACTTCCCCGCGGATACGCCGGCGGCGCGGTACGCGTACCGGTGAGCGTGACCACCAGGTCGCCGGTGACCCGGCGCCCGTCGTCGGCGCAGGTCGCGACGATCTCGTACGTCCCCGGCTGCGCGCTCGGCGGTACCTCGAACCGCCCGCCGAGCCGCTGCTGCCCGGCGCCGGACGCCAGCGAGAAGGACCCGGCGCCGACCGCTCCGGCGTCCCCCGTCGCCGTACCGTCCGGCCCGCAGGCCGTCGTGCGGACGGTGACCTCGTCGCCGGGGACGACACCGGCCGGCGAGACGTCGAGCCGACCGCCTCCACCGTCGTACGGGCCGCCGTACGCGGGTGCTGCGGCCAGCGCCGCGAGGGCGACGGCGAGCGCGGTTGCGGTCAGCGGCCGGGCGGTACGTCGCATCGTGCTGGCTCCTCCGAGAGTCCTCCGTTCCTCTCCGAGGTAAGCGGCACAGTGCCGCGCGCGCTTGCTGATGGATCGTCAGAAATGAGGTGAATGGGTGTCAGGGGAGTGGGTGAGGAGGGTGGGTTCAGAGGCGTTCGGGCAGGTCACCGGGGTGGGGTGGGGGTGCGGTGGAGAAGAAGGCGATGAGGGGCGGCCGGGAGTGTGAACGGGTGACCGGCCGGGGGGAAGGGCGCGGGCTTGACCTCAAGCGAAGTCGAGGTACGAGGGTCTTTCCCATGCAGACCACGACGGACACGCGCACACGCGAGACGACCGACCCGACCCCCGGCTCCTCCTCCGCCACCCCGGTCCGGGTGACGCTGCTCATCGGCAGCAACCGCACCGGCCGTTTCGGCCCGGTGATCGCCGAGTGGTTGCTGGACAGGGTGCGCCGGCACGACGGCTTCGAGGTCGAGGTGGTGGACGTCGCCGAAGCCGACCTCCTCCCGACGACGTTCGCGACGACCCCCGAGAGCACGGCACGGCTGGCCGGGATCACCCCGAAGCTGGCGGAGGCGGAGGCGTTCATCGTGCTGACGCCCGAGTACAACCACTCCTATCCGGCGGGCCTCAAGAACCTCATCGACTGGCACTTCCACGAATGGCGCGCCAAGCCGGTCGCGCTCGTCTCCTACGGCGGCATGTCAGGGGGTCTCCGAGCGGCCGAACACCTCCGGCAGGTCTTCGCCGAACTCCACGCCGTCACCGTCCGCGACACGGTCTCCTTCCACCAGGCGCACGCCGCCTTCGACGAGACCGGCCACCTCAAGGACCCGTCCGCACCGGATGCCGCGGCCCGGGTGATGCTGGACCAACTCGCCTGGTGGGCCCAAGCCCTGCGCGAGGCGAAGGAACGCCGCCCGTACGGGGGGTGAGGCGGGGCCACCGCTCTCCAGGCCGCGGCGGACTGTCCGAAGAGTTCCGCCGGGCCGGTGGGTGGGGGTGGATGGGGGCGGTAGCCCCTGCTTTTCAGGGGCGCGGGGAACTGCGCGAGAAGCCCCACCGGACCCGCGCATGGGGGTAGAAGGGGGGCATGGCCCCTGCTTTTCAGGGCTGCGGGGGACTGTGCGAGGTGTTCCGCCGGGCCGGTGGGTGGGGGTGGATGGGCGCGGTAGCCCCTGCTTTTCAAGGGCGCGGGGAACTGCGCGAGAAGCCCCACCGGACCCGCGCATGGGGGTCGAAGGGGCGCAGCCCCTGGGGAAGGGACGGGTAGGGGCGGCGGGGGCGAGAATCCGAGGGGCGCACCCCCACCAACCCGACACCGCCCCCGGCCCCGGTCTCAGCAACCGCCCCCAGGCCCCTCAGGCGCTTCCAGCACGGGAGGCGCTTCCTCCACGGGTGGCGCCGTCTCGACGGGAGGCACTTCCTCCACCGGTGGCGTCTCCTGGGCAGGCGGCTCCTCCTGCACCGGCGGTGCTTGCTCCTCAGGGGGTGCCGTCTCCGCCGGCGGTGCCTCTGCAGCAGGCGGCGCCTCCTGCGGGGGAGGCGCTTCCTCCGCCGGGGGTGCCTCCGGAGCAGGCGGCTCCTCCTGCGCGGGAGGAGCCTCCTTCACCGGCGGTGCCTCCGGAACAGGCGGCGCCTCCTTCGGGGGCGGCGCTTCCTTCACCGGCGGAGCCTCCACCACCGGCGGAGCCTCCACCACCGGAGGCCCCTGCTTTCCGGGCGGCACCCGCTCCCCGGGCGGCACCCGCTCACCCCGCGGCCCCCCGTCACCCCCACCCGCGACGCCGACCCCACCCCCGCCGTCACCGAACCCCGTAGAGGACGACCCCCCACCGTCCACCCCCCACGCCACCACCTGACGCGAGCTCACCGCCCCCGCCATCCCACCCCGGCGCTCGACGACCTCCGGCGAGTGCCCCTCGGGCCGATGCGGCGCCGGAGCCTGCGCGACCGGCGCCCGCCGGGCCGGCACCGCGTCCGAGTCGAGCGGCGCGAGGACGACCCCGGCCACGACGACGGCGGCCGCGGTGGCCACCCCCACGGCGGCGACCGCGGGGACCTTCACCCCACCCGCCCCACCCGCCCCACCCGTCACGACCTGCCGCACCCCATGCAGCAGTTGACTCACCTGCGCCCCCGCCCCGCCCAGCGCGGCGGTACCCGCGGAGCCCGCCGTGAGGGAGAGCAGCAGCTTCCCGCCGCCCCCGCCCGCCACGAACACCAGGAGCGCCGGACCGGCGAGCGCGGGCAGCCGGTCATTGGTGCGCATCAGCACCGCGAGCCGTCCCCGGCAGTCGTCGCACGCGTCCACATGGCCGAGCAGCTGCTCGGACTGCCGCGGCGTCGCCGTACCGCGCACGTACGCCGGCATGCGCCCCCACCGCACCTGGCACGCCGGATCGGCCGGCGCCCCGGGCTGCTCGCGCAGGAAGGCCTGGCGCATCCCCTCGCGCGCCCGGTGCAACAGCACCGCCGTCGCGCCCTGCTTGGCGCCGATGCGCCGGCCGACCGTCTCCAGCGGCTGCCCCTCCGCCTCGGCCAGCCACAGCGCCCGTACCCACCGCTCGGGCAGCTGGCCCAGTACGCGCACCAGCAGATCGACGGAGGAGACCTGTTCGGCGGGGTCGGCGGCGCCGGCCCCGCGTACGCCGGCCTCGACCCGTTCGGGAGCCGTCGGGTCCAGCGGTGTCTCCCGTGCGGCGGCGGTGCCCTCGGCCGTCGCGAGGTGCCGCACCGTCGTCGTCAGGTACGCCGGGACGTTGTCGATCTCGTGCCCCGCCGACAGCCGTCGCCACACGCGGAAGTGCGCCTCCGCGACGAGGTCCTCGGCGGTCCAGGAGTTCCTGGTGAGGGAGCGCGCGTAGGCGACGAGGCGCGGGTGCTGCTCCTCGAAGATCCGGGTGTACGCGGCGGTCGCGGCGGTCGCGGACGAGGTCGGGCCGTCGGTCATGGCAGGAACGCTCTCCAGTCACCTGCTGATGGGGTGTGGCTGATTTTGTATGTAGCGATGACAAAAATCTCAAGTAATCACACAAAGTGACGCGCATCACAGCGGGTTACTTCGAAGGCGGCGTAATACAGGGGGTCTTGGCGCGATCCGGACCCGCGCGTCACCCGAAGGACCAACTGACGAACATACGAACCCGCGCTCTCCGGGCATCCGAAGCGCCCGAACCCCGCGAAGAAGTCGAAGTGCCCGAAGCACCTGAAACACCCGAAGCGCCTGCAATACCCGAGACACCTGCAACACCTGCACCACCCGAAGGGCCTCGCACCACCCGAAGGGCCCCGAAGCACAGACGTGCTTGAACTGGAGACCGCCCATGCACCCCGCCCAGCCCACCATGCCGACACCCCCCGCCCTGGAGCAGCGCGCCCGCGCCTGCCTCATCACGCCCGCCTACGAGGAGGTCCCGGTCCGCACCACCCTGCGCTACACGCCGGACGACCCCCTCGCCGTCCACATCGACTTCCCGGCCGGGGTCTCCGCCGGTGACGTGAGCGTGACGTGGGCCTTCGCCCGCGCCCTCCTCGCGGAGGGACTGACCGCGTCCGCCGGTATCGGAGACGTGCACCTGTGGCCCTGCGGCCCGGCCCACACCGTCGTGGAACTCCGCTCACCGCACGGCATGGCCATGATCCGCTTCGACACTCCCACCCTCCGCCGCTTCCTGCGCCGCTCGTACGCCGTCGTCCCCCTCGGCGGCGAGGGCCTGGGTCCGGCGTTCGACGACGGCCTCGCGTCCCTGCTGGACGGGGTCTGAGACGGGCGGCTCGGAGGGGCCCGCTATGTTCGACCCGAGCGTCCGGATGTGCGGAGTGGGCATGCAGAAGACAGACGAACCGGCCGAAGAGGCGGTGACGGCCGAGCCGGAACAGCCGGCTGCCGACAAGGCGACACCCGACGGGACCGCCGACGCCCCCGCCGACCAGACCTGGCCCCGTCACTGGCCCCTGCTGCTCCTCGGCGCGGCCGTCGTCCCCGGGCTCGCGCTGTTCGCCGCGGTGAGGTGGGCGGAGGACCCGGCCGTACAGGCGTGGCGGACCGTCTGCCTCTCCATCGCCGTGCAGGCCCTGCCGTTCCTGCTGCTGGGGACGGCCCTGTCGGGTGCCATCAACGCCTTCGTGCCGACGCGGGTGTTCACCCGGGTGCTGCCCCGCAGGCCCGCACTCGCGGTCCCGGTCGCCGGTGCCGCCGGGGTGATCCTGCCCGGCTGCGAGTGCGCCTCGGTGCCGGTCGCGCAGAGCCTGATCCGCCGGGGGGTCGACCCGGCCGCGGCCTTCGCGTTCCTCCTCTCCGCCCCCGCCGTCAACCCGATCGTCCTGACCGCCACGGCCATCGCCTTCCCCGGCAGCCCCGCGATGGTGCTGGCCCGGCTGCTCGCCTCCCTCGTCACGGCCGCCGGGATGGGCTGGCTGTGGCTCTGGCTGGGGCGCGCGGAGTGGCTCAAGCCGGTCGCCCGGCACACCGGGCACCGGCCCGGACAGAGCCGCTGGAACGAGTTCCGCACCGGCTTCCAGCACGACTTCCTGCACGCGGGCGGCTTCCTCGTCGTCGGTGCGATGGCCGCGGCGACCTTCAACGTCCTCGTCCCGCGGACCGTGCTCGACACCTTCGCCGACTCGCCCTGGCTGTCGGTGCTGTTCCTCGCCGCGCTCGCGATCCTCCTGTCGGTGTGCTCCGAGGCCGACGCCTTCGTCGCCGCGTCCCTCACCGGCTTCTCACCCACCGCGCGGTTGACGTTCATGGTGGTCGGACCCATGGTCGACCTGAAGCTGATCGCCCTGCAGACGGGCACCTTCGGCCGGGCCTTCGCGGTCCGCTTCTCCACCGCGACGGTCGTCGTCGCGATCCTGTGCAGCGCCCTGATCGGAGCCGTCCTGCTGTGAAACGACCCCTGCAGGCGCTCCTTCTCCTTCTCAGCGGCCTCGGCCTCCTGCACGCCACCCTCCTGACCGACCACTACCTCAGATACGTCAAGAAGGGCATGTACCCCCTCCTCGTGGCCTCGGGCGCGCTGCTGCTCGTGCTGGCCGCGGCCGAGGCATGGTCGCTGTGGAGGCGGCGCGGCACCGGCGACCGGGAGCACCACGACCACGAGCGCACGCACGCGCAAGACCTCGGAGGCGAGGACCACGACCTCCGTGGCGAGAACGACGAGCAAGGCCACGACCGCAGCCACGACCACGGCCACGACAACGACCACGGCCACGATCACTCCGCCCCGCCCCGGGTCGCCTGGCTCCTGTTCCTCCCGGCCCTGAGCCTGCTCCTCTACGCCCCGCCCGCCATCGGCGCGTACACCGCCTCGCGTGAGCCCCCCAAAGCGGTGACGGTCACCGGGGAGGGCGACTTCGACCCCCTGCCCAAGACGTCCCCGCTCCCGATGACCCTCACCGACTTCACCCGCCGGGTGCAGCAGGACCGTGCCCGGGCCATCGACGGCCGTACCGTGCAGCTGACCGGCTTCGTCAGCCCGGACAAGGAGACGGCCGGCGGGAAGGGGGACGGCGGCTGGTACCTCACCCGGGTCATCTTCAGCTGCTGCGCCGCCGACGCCCAGTTCGTGAAGGTGCGCGTCCACGACACCCCGGCGCCGCCCGCCGACACCTGGGTCACCCTCACCGGCACCTGGCACCGGGCCGGCACCCTCGGCACCGGCTCCGCCGCGGCGGCCCTCGACGCCCACGGCATCAAGAAGGTCCCGCGCCCGTACAACGACTACACGGACGGCCTCCCCGCCCCGGCATCCTGACCGCCCACGCCCCTCCGTCCGGCGCCTCCGCACCCCTGGAGACGAGACACCGTGCTCCCCTTCTTCGTCTACGGCACCCTCCGCCCCGGCGAGGTCAACCACGACCTCTTCCTGCGCGGCCGCACCCGCACCGAGCGGCCGGCCCGGATGCCCGGCCTGACCCTGTACGACGGCCCCGGATACCCCTACGCGGTCGAGGAGACCGGCGAGGACCACGGGGGAGGGGGCGCGGTGGCCGGTGACCTCGTCACCGCCCGGCCGGAGGCGTACGCCGAACTCCTGCGTCTGCTGGACGAGCTGGAGGAGTACGCCCCGGGCGACCCCGCGAACCTGTACGAACGGGTGGAGCGCACGGCGACCCTCGACGACGGCACGGCCGTACGGGCCTGGGTGTACGTCGCCGCCCCGGCCGTCGCCGCCGGACTGCGTGCCCGGGGCACGCGGATAGAGGACGGCGACTGGCTGGCCCGCCGCCTGCCGCCGTCCGCGTAGGGACCCGGCGGCCCGGGGCGCCGGGCGCGCCCGGCGGCTGCTACCGCTCGCCCAAGGTCTCCACCCGCACGGCGCAGGTCTTGAACTCCGGCATGCGGGAGGTGGGGTCGAGGGCGGGGTTGGTGAGGGTGTTGGCGCGGCCCTCGCCGGGCCAGTGGAACGGCATGAAGACCGTGTCGGGGCGGATGGCGGTCGTGATGCGCGCCGGGGCCACGGCCCGGCCCCGGCGGGAGACCACGGCCAGCGGATCGCCCTCCGCCGCGCCGAGCCGCTCGGCCAGCCGCGGGTGCAGTTCCACGAACGGGCCGGGCGCGGCCTCGTTCAGCTCCTCGACCCGCCGGGTCTGGGCGCCCGACTGGTATTGGGCGACCACGCGTCCGGTGGTGAGCAGCACCGGGTACTCGGCGTCCGGTTCCTCGGCCGCGGCCCGGTGCGAGACGGGCACGAAACGGGCCCGGCCGTCCTCCGTGGCGAACCGGTCGAGGAAGAGGCGCGGGGTGCCGGGGTGCGCCTCGGCGGAGGACGCGGCCCCCGCCTCGGCCGTCGGCGCGGGGCAGGGCCAGAACACCCCGTTCTCCTCCGCCAGCCTCCGGTAGGTGATCCCCGAGTAGTCGGCGGCGCCGCCCGCGCTCGCCCGGCGCAGCTCCTCGAAGACCTCCTCGGGATCGGTCGGGAAGCCCTTCTCCACGCCCAGCCGGTCGGCCAGTTCGCGCATGACCTCCAGGTCGCTGCGGACCCCGTCGGGCGGGCTGATCGCCCGCCGCCGCAGCAGCACCCGGCCCTCCAGGTTCGTCGTCGTGCCGGTCTCCTCCGCCCACTGCGTCACCGGCAGCACGACGTCCGCGAGCGCCGCCGTCTCGGACAGCACCACGTCGCACACGGCCAGGAAGTCCAGCGACCTGATCCGGTCCTCGATGTGCGCGGCGCGGGGCGCCGACACCACCGGGTTGGAGCCCATCAGCAGCAGGGACTTGATGTCACCGCCGAGCGCGTCCAGCAGTTCGTAGGCGCTGCGGCCCGGTCCGGGCAGGCTGTCGGGATCCACGCCCCACACCTCGGCGACGTGCCGCCGGGCCTCGGGGTCGGCCAGCTTGCGGTAACCGGGCAGCTGGTCGGCCTTCTGGCCGTGCTCGCGTCCGCCCTGCCCGTTGCCCTGCCCGGTGAGACAGCCGTACCCGGACAGCGGCCGGCCGGCCCGGCCCGTCGCCAGTGTGAGGTTGATCCACGCTCCGACGGTGTCCGTCCCCTTGGACTGCTGCTCGGGGCCGCGCGCGGTGAGCACCATCGCGTGTTCCGGCTCGCAGAACAGCCGTACCGCCTCGCGGAGTTCGGGAACGGACACCCCCGTGATCCGTTCCACGTACTCCGGCCAGTGCGCCATGGCGGCCGCCCGGGCCTCCTCCCAGCCAGCGGTCCGCTCGCGGATGTACTCCTCGTCCGTGCGCCCCTCGGCCACGATCAGGTGCAGCAGGCCGAGGGCCAGGGCCAGATCGGTGCCGGGGCGCGGGGACAGGTGCAGGTCGGCCTGCTCGGCCGTACGGGTGCGGCGCGGATCGATGACGATCAGCGTGCCCCCGTTCTCCTTCAGCTCGGTGAGATAGCGCAGCGCCGGCGGCATGGTCTCCGCGAGGTTGGAGCCCACGAGGACGACGCACCCCGTTTTCGGGATGTCCTCCAGCGGGAACGGCAGCCCGCGGTCGAGCCCGAACGCCTTCATCCCGGCGGCCGCCGCCGAGGACATGCAGAAACGGCCGTTGTAGTCGATCTGCGAGGTGCCGAGCACCACCCGCGCGAACTTGCCGAGCGCGTACGCCTTCTCGTTGGTCAGTCCGCCGCCGCCGAACACACCGCACGCGTCCGGGCCATGCTCCGTACGCGTGCGGGTGAGCTCCTCGGCGATCCGGTCGAGTGCCTCGTCCCAGGAGGCGGGTTCCAGGACGCCCGCCCGCCTGACCAAGGGACCGGTCAGCCTGACCCGGGACGAGAGCACCGCCGGGGCCGTACGGCCCTTGCCGCACAGTGCTCCCCGGTTCACCGGGAAGTCCGCGCGCTCCGTGACCACTACGACCCCTTCGGTCCCGTCCGCACCGGGCGTCAGGTTCATTCCGCACTGCAGGGCGCAGTACGGACAGTGGGTGGGCGTCGCGGAGTTCGGCATACCGCCCAGCGTGCGTCGGACGTGTTACGCGCCGGGGCGCTCCCCGTTACGCGACCGGCACGGCAACCTCCCGGCGCCCGCGGGCCGGGCGTGAGGGCCGGGTTCCGGGGCCCCGCAGGGGTGAACGGACGGCGCGCCGATGTCCCGGTTCTGTCACCGTAGGCGGCGGTACAAGCACTTACCGTCCACGTGTTCGGCCCGTGCGTGCTAAGAACTACAGGCGCCACAGACGACGGGGGTCGTGCCGTGTCACCCCGGGTGGCGTACGTCCTGTCACAGGGCCCGAGCGAGGGCCGTAGGGGGAAGAGGAACCACCGTGAACCGTATGCGTACCACCGTCGCCGTCCTGGGGGCCGCCGGCGCTCTCACCGCCGCTCAGCTGGGCCTCGCCGGTGCCGCGTCCGCCGCGTCCACCGACTCGCGGCCCAGCGTCGGGACGCAGGTCGCCGCGAGCTGCCCGATCAAGATCACCTACCTGAAGAAGTTCTATGTGGACAACAACAACTGGGTGACCAACGGCGGTCTCCGGTTCGGTCTCAAGAACTCCAGCAAGAAGGTGACCTTCAAGGACGTCAGCCTCAAGGTGACCAACACCAAGAGCCTGCGCTTCGGCAGGGCGACGGTCACGACCACGGGCGCCAAGATCACCCAGAAGACCAACCAGATCGTCAAGGTCGCCGCCAAGACCCTGAAGCCCGGCAAGAGCGCCGCCTTCAAGGTCAGCACCCGCATGCTGCGCACCGACCTCTACGAGGTGAAGTTCGCCGTCCACGGCAAGACCACGGACGGCAAGAAGTGGGGCTGCGCCGTGGACCAGGGCACCTGGGGCACCGTCCAGCACTGACGGACCGCGCGCCGGCCCGGCCCGCACCGGCCCCGCGCGCTAACCCGCTGACGCCAGCGCCTTCGAGACCCCCGTTTCCTCAGGACCGAGGAAATGGGGGTCCGGCTCGAACAGCGCGTCCAGGGACGCCTTGCCCGCCGCGAACAGCTCGCGGGTGGCCCCGTAGTACCAGGTCGCGTCGTGCCGGTCCTGCACCCCGACGCCGTACGACTCGACGCCCGCCTCCTCGCACAGCGCGACCGCCCGGCGTATGTGGAAGCCCTGGCTGATCAGCACCGCCCGGTCCACCCCGAAGATCTTCCTGGCGCGGACGCAGGAGTCCCAGGTGTCGAACCCGGCGTAGTCGCTGACGATGCGGTCGTCGGGCACGCCGTGCTCGGTGAGATAGCCGCGCATCGCGTCCGGCTCGTCGTACTCCACACGGCTGTTGTCGCCGGTGACCAGCACCACCTTGATCCGCCCCGACCGGTACAGCTCGGCCGCCGCGTCCAGCCGGCGCGCGAGGTACGGGGACGGCTCGCCCTGCCACAGCCCCGCGCCGAAGACCATCGCGACCTCGGTGCGCGGCACGTCGGCCGTGGTCCGCAGCCGGTCGCCGGCCGCCGTGAACATCCAGGTCGAGGGCAGCAGTGCCAGCACACACAGCAGCATCAGCGCCTGCACGGTCCGCCGCCGGCCCGTCCGCGTACGCGGCAGCCGCACCATCCGCCCGACTCGCCTCACGGCGGCCCACCCCCGTATCCCGGACCCCCGAAGGCGTCCCGCACCGTGTCCTGCTCGTTTGTGTCCTGCTTGTTTCGGACGCGCCCCACCGCGCCCGTCCTTCCGACCAACGAAGACGTCATCCGCTGTGCTCCGGTTCACCGCCCGGCGTGACAAGGTTCACTCGTACGAGGGGAAATGGCAGGTCACGTCGGTTCACACGCCCTCCCTCCGCACGGTGAAGTGCCGGAAAACCCCTGTGACCACCGCGCAACGGGCAGGCAACCTCCTCCCGGCACCATGGACCCATGACGGCGACGACGACCAAGTCGAACGCGGACCTCGACAGTACGGCGCACATCATGAACCTGATCACCGACCAGCTGGCCGCCCAGCTCAGCCGCGTCTCCCGCGACGGAACCCGGCGTCCGGCACCGCCCGCCCTGGTCCTCGTGGCCCACGGCAGCCGTGACCCGCGCGCCCTGGCGACCGTGCGCACCCTCATGGACCGCGTCCGCGAGCAGCGCCCCGGCCTGTCCGTGCGCCTCGGCCACATCGAACTGAACGAGCCCCTGCTCCCCGACACCCTCGCCGCCCTCGGCGACCGGGAGGCGGTCCTCGTGCCCCTGCTCCTCAGCCGCGGCTACCACGTCAAGCGGGACATCCCCGAGACGGCGGCCGCCTCCGGGGCCCGTACCCGCCTCGCCGCCCCCCTCGGCCCGCACCCCCTCCTCGTGGACACCCTGCACGCCCGCCTCGTCGAGGCCGGCTGGCCCGCCCGGACGAGCGCCGCCGCCCGCCGCACCGGCGCCGTGGTGCTCGCCGCCGCCGGCTCCCGCGACCCCGAGGCCGCCGAGGACACCGGCCGCACGGCCCGGCTCCTCGCCGACCGCCTGGGCGTCCCGGTGGTCCCCGCCTACGCCTCCGCCGCGGCCCCCACCGTCGCCGAGGCCGTCCGCGCCCTGACCGCCGCGGGCCGCACCCGCGTCGCGGTGGCCTCCTACTTCACGGCCCCGGGCCGCTTCGCGACGGAATGCGCGAAGGCGGCCCCGTGGATCGCGTCGGCCCCCCTGGGAGCCCACCCGTCCATGGCCACCCTGATCCTGCACCGCTACGACGAGGCACGGACGACCAGGACGAGCCCCCTGCCGGCCCTGGCGACGACCTAGAAGGCGCCTCCGAAGGGGCGCGGGGCCGTATCGAACGAGCGGCTCCGCCGCGTGGGCGCGCGACCCGCCACGACACCCCGCACCCGCCCGACGGCCCACCCCGCCCGACAGCCCGACCCGGCGCACGAGTAGGCACCCATTTGTCACACCCGCCCCGTACTGTCGAATCATGGAAGGCACCACACCCCCCGGCAACGAGACCCCTGCGAACCACGACACCCCGGCCGCCTACGACCCGCCCTCCGCGGAGCGCTACGCCCCCGAGCCCGACAAACGCCCCGGCCGCACCGCCTTCCAGCGCGACCGGGCCCGCGTCCTGCACTCCGCGGCCCTGCGCAGACTCGCCGGCAAGACCCAGGTCGTCACCCCCGGCACCCGCAACCTCGCCTGGGACGCCAGCCCCCGCACCCGGCTGACCCACTCCCTGGAGTGCGCCCAGGTCGGCCGCGAGCTGGGCGCGGCCCTCGGCTGCGACCCGGACCTCGTGGAGGCGGCCTGCCTCTCCCACGACCTCGGCCACCCCCCGTTCGGCCACAACGGCGAACAGGCGCTGAACGAGTTCGCGGAGGACTGCGGCGGCTTCGAGGGCAACGCCCAGTCCCTGCGCCTGCTGACGAGGATCGAACCCAAACGCTTCGTCCCCTCGGACACCACCGGCGACCTCGTCAGCGTCGGCCTCAACCTCACCCGCGCCGCCCTGGACGCGGCCACCAAGTACCCCTGGCCGCGCGGCGCCCACCCCACCGACCCGGCGTCCCCCAAGTTCGGCGTCTACGACGACGACCGTCCGGTGTTCGACTGGGTCCGCAAGGACGCCCCCGGCACCAGCACGACCTTCGAGGCCCAGGTCATGGACTGGTCCGACGACGTGGCGTACTCCGTCCACGACGTCGAGGACGGCCTGCACGCCGGCCACATCGACCCCAACTGCCTGCACGCCGAGCCCGAACGGCAGGCGGTGTTCGAGGTCGCGCGCGGCCGGTACGTCCCCGCCGGCACCGACCCGGCCGAACTCGCGGCGGCCCTCGACCGCCTCCTCGACCAGGAGTGGTGGCCGCACGGCTACGACGGGACGGCCGTCGCCCAGGCCCGCCTGAAGGACGCCACCAGCCAGCTCATCGGCCGCTTCTGCCTCGCCGCCGAGGGCGCCACCCGGCAGGCGTACGGAGGCGGCCCCCTCACCCGGTACGCCGCCGAACTCGTCGTCCCGCACGAGACGCGGCTGGAGTGCGCGGTCCTCAAGGCCGTCGCCGACCGGTACGTGATGCAGCGCGCCGAACAGGAACGGCTCCGCGCCGACCAGCGGATCGTCGTCGCCGAACTGGCCGAGGCGCTCACCGCCCGCGCGCCGGAGGGGCTCGAACCCCAGTTCCGCGCGCTGTTCGACGCGGCCCCGGACGACCGTGCCCGCAAGCGGGTGATCGTCGACCAGATCGCCTCGCTCACCGACGCTTCGGCCCGCTCCCTCCACGTGCGCCTGGCGGGGCACTCCTGAGGAGTTCCGGCCCGGACATCCACAGTGAGATGTTCGGGCCGGACACCTTCCGCGCGAATCGCCGCGAACGCCCCGGGCCGGCGTGTGTGCGGGTGGTTACTCCGCGACCTCGTCGTGGTCGGAGTGGAGGCCGCCGCCGCTGGTGTCGCCGCCCGTGGTGGGCTTGGACGCGACCGGCTCGGCGAGCGAGCTCAGGTCGTGGGTGTAGGTGCCCACCGCGTTGGCGATGACACCGATGTTGATGCCGAACGCCTTCATGCTGATGTTCTTCAGGTTGTCGCACGCGGCGTGGTAGCACGCGTCGTAGGCGACGCCGGCGGTTCCGCCGAACACCGCGGCCTGGTTCGCGGTCTTGATGCCTTCGGCGCCCGTGAAGGTGCCGCCGGAGGGGATACCGACCGCGATGAACGGCCCGTAGTCGGAGCGGCCGGAGAAGTCGGTGCCCTCGTGCGGCTCGCCCTTGGAGTCGAGGAACCGGTTGATGTCACGTTCGAGCTGGGCCGAGCCCTCGGGGCCGGGGCCCGCGCCCACACCGTCCGAGTCGTCGCCGTCGTACACGAACTGGGCGTGGTTCGGAGAGGCGATCATGTCGAAGTTCAGATAGAGCTTGATCTGCTCGCGCTGCTGTTCGGTGAGCCGTTCGACGTACGACTCGGAGCCGACCAGGCCGAGCTCCTCGGCCGACCAGAAGGCGAACTTCACCTTGTTGGGCTGCTGCTTGCCCGGCTTGAGGTTCTCGGCGAGTTCCTCGGCGACCTCGAGGATGCCGGCCGAGCCGGAACCGTTGTCGTTGATGCCGGGGCCCGCGGTGACCGAGTCGAGGTGGGCGCCGACCATCACGGTGCTGTCCGCGTCACCGCCGGGGGTCTCCGCCATGACGTTCTTCGATGTGCGGTTCTCCTGGAGCTGGCGGACCTCGAAGCCGACCGTGACCACGCCCGCCGCGACGTCGGCGGCGAGCGCCTCGCCCTCGGCCTGGCTGAGTCCGGCGGTCGGGATCTTCGCGCTCGCCGGGTCGCCGAGGGTGCCGGCGAGGGCCCCAGCGGTGTTGTTGTAGATGATCGCGCCGACGGCTCCCGCCTCGGAGGCGACGAGCTGCTTCTGCGCGAAGGTGCAGCCGCCTCGCTTGATCAGGGCGATCTTGCCGGTGAAGGCACCGGCCGCGTAGTCACCGGCCTCACAGCCCGAGGTGGCGTCCACCGCGGCGGCCGCCAGCGGGGCCGTGATGCCGCCCACCGGCGTCGACTTGGTGTACGTCATCGCCGCGATGCCGAGACCGCGCGGCGTCGGCGAGAGAACGGACGCCTTCTCCGCGAGGGTCTCGATGTAGGCGAACTCGAACGTGTCGTACGAGACCTTGTAGCCGGCCTTCTTCAGCACCTTGTAGACGTACTCGGCGGACTTGTCGTGGCCCGGCGTACCGGCCGCGCGGTTGCCGCCGTTGGCGTCGGCTATCGCCTGCAGCGCCTTCAGGTGCTTGTACGCGTCTTTCGTGGACGACTCCCTGACCAGCTTCCGGGAGAGCTTCTTGGCGTCCTTGGCCGGCTTGCTGTCGTTGCTGTCGGCGTCGGCCGTTCCGGCGGAGACGATCAGCAGCGGTGCCGCGAGCGCGAGGGCGGCGATGGCCGCGACGGGTCTGCGCGAGCGAGGCGATGCCTTGGGTGATGCGTTCACAGAGGTCCTTCCCCAGGGATGTGCGAACGAGGTGCAAGGGACGCTAGCGAGCCGCAGGGATCATCAGAAGGGTTTTCTTGCAACTCATGTTCGGTTTCGCCGATTTGGCCCCGCATGTTCCTTGCGGGCGGGGCCACTTGGCCGATCCGGTGGCACGGAACCGATCCCTCCGGTGGTGGTCCCTCCTCGGGCTCCTCGTCACGGTTCCTCCCGGCGGGAATCCTCCCCGGATGTGACCCGCTGTGGCCCGATCGGGTCACTCCCTCTTCCCGCATCACGCTCCGTGCGGGACGCTCGCAAGGGCGACATCCGCAAGGTTCATCTGGGGTCCGTCCCCAGACCCCCTGGCAGGAGGCATCAAGTGGTCGACGCGGATCAGACATTCGTCATCGTCGGTGGCGGTCTCGCCGGCGCGAAGGCGGCCGAGACGCTCCGAGCGGAGGGCTTCACCGGCCGCGTGATACTGATCTGCGACGAACGGGACCACCCCTACGAGCGCCCGCCGCTGTCCAAGGGCTACCTCCTCGGCAAGGAGGAGCGCGACAGCGTCTTCGTCCACGAGCCCTCCTGGTACGCGCGCCACGACATCGAGCTGCACCTCGGCCAGACCGTCGACGCGATCGACCGCACGGCCAGGACCGTCCGCTTCGGCGACGACGGCACCCTCGTCCACTACGACAAGCTGCTGATCGCCACCGGCGCCGAACCCCGCCGCCTGGACATCCCGGGCACCGACCTCGCGGGCGTCCACCATCTGCGCCGCCTCGCCCACGCCGAACGCCTCAAGGGCGTCCTCGCCGCCCTCGGCCGGGACAACGGCCACCTCGTCGTCGCCGGCGCCGGCTGGATCGGCCTGGAGGTGGCGGCCGCGGCCCGTGAGTACGGCGCGGAGGTCACCGTCGTGGAACCGGAACCCACCCCGCTGCACGGTGTGCTCGGCCCCGAGCTGGGCAACCTCTTCGCCGAGCTGCACCGCGAGCGCGGCGTCCGCTTCCACTTCGGCGCGCGACTCACCGAGATCGTCGGCCAGGACGGCATGGTCCTCGCGGCCCGCACCGACACGGGGGAGGAGCACCCGGCCCACGACGTCCTCGCGGCCATCGGCGCCGCCCCGCGCATCGGTCTCGCCGAAGCGGCCGGTCTGGAGATCGCCGACCGCGCGCACGGCGGCGGCATCGTCGTCGACGCGGGGCTCCGCACGTCCGATCCCGCCGTCTACGCAGCCGGTGACGTCGTCTCCTTCCCGCACGCCCTGTTCGACACCCGGCTGCGGGTGGAGCACTGGGCCAACGCGCTCAACGGCGGACCGGCCGCCGCACGCTCGATGCTCGGGCAGGACGTCACGTACGACCGGGTGCCGTACTTCTTCTCGGACCAGTACGACATGGGGATGGAGTACTCGGGGTGGGCGCCGCCCGGGTCGTACGACCAGGTGGTGATCCGGGGGGACGCGGGGAAGCGCGAGTTCATCGCGTTCTGGCTGAAGGAGGGGCGGGTGCTGGCCGGGATGAACGTGAACGTGTGGGATGTCACCGACCCGATCCAGCAGCTGATCAGAATCCGGGCGCGGGTGGACGACGAGGCGCTGTCGAATCCCCAGGTGCCCCTGGAGAGTCTGGTCGCCTAGCGCCCGCCGGGTGTGCGGTGCGGGGCGACCGCGGGCCGTCGAGGGACGGTCGCGCGGTTCCCCGCGCCGCTTCGGCAGCACAGCCCTGTCAGCGGGTCACCGTAGAATCTCCGCGTGGCAGGACGGATCAACGACGAGGACGTGAAGGCGGTTCGGGACGCGGTCCCGATCGACGCCGTGGTGTCCGAGTACCTCCAGCTGCGCAACGCGGGCGGCGGAAACCTGAAGGGCCTGTGCCCCTTCCACGACGAGAAGTCGCCGTCGTTCCAGGTCAGCCCCAGCAAGGGGCTCTTCCACTGCTTCGGCTGCCAGGAGGGCGGCGACACCATCACCTTCGTGATGAAGGTGGACCACCTCTCCTTCTCCGAGGCGGTCGAGCGCCTCGCCGGCCAGGCCGGCATCACCCTGCGCTACGAGGAGGGCGGGTACAACCCCACCCACCAGCGCGGTGAGCGCATCCGCCTGGTCGAGGCCCACAAGCTCGCCGCCGAGTGGTACGCGCAGCAGCTCGCCACCAGCCCCGAGGCCGACACCGGCCGGATCTTCCTCGCCGAGCGCGGCTTCGACCAGGCCGCCGCCGTCCACTTCGGCGTCGGCTACAGCCCCCAGGGCTGGGACCACCTCACCCGCTTCCTGCGCGGCAAGGGCTTCGCCGACAAGGAACTGCTGCTGTCCGGGCTGTCCCAGGAGGGCCGCCGGGGCCCGATCGACCGCTTCCGGGGCCGTCTGATGTGGCCCATCCGCGACATCGGCGGCGACGTGGTCGGCTTCGGCGCCCGCAAGCTCTACGAGTCGGACAACGGACCGAAGTACCTGAACACGCCGGACACCGCGATCTACCGCAAGTCCCAGGTCCTCTACGGCATCGACCTCGCCAAGAAGGACATCGCCAAGGCCAGCCGGGCCGTCGTGGTCGAGGGCTACACCGACGTCATGGCCTGCCACCTCGCCGGGGTCACCACGGCCATCGCCACCTGCGGCACGGCCTTCGGCGGCGACCACATCAAGATCCTGCGCCGGCTCCTCATGGACAACGGCTCGGCCCGCGTGATCTTCACCTTCGACGGCGACGCGGCCGGCCAGAAGGCCGCCCTGCGCGCCTTCGAGGACGACCAGAAGTTCGCCGCCGAGACGTACATCGCGATCGCCCCGGACGGCATGGACCCCTGCGAACTGCGCCTGGCCAAGGGCGACGACGCGGTGGTCGAACTGACCGAACCCCGCACCCCGCTCTTCGAGTTCGCGCTCCGCCAGATCGTGGCCCGCTACGACCTGGAGACCCCGGCGGGCCGCGCGGCCGCCCTCGACGAGGCGGCGCCCGTGGTGGCCCGCATCAAGAACAGCGGCGCGCAGCACGAGGTCGCCGTGCAGCTCGCCGGCATGCTCGGCATCCTCGACACCCAGTTCGTCGTCAAGCGCGTCGCCCAGCTGGCCCGCTGGGCCCGCGACCGGGGCGGCCAGGGCCCCGCACCCGCCGCCCGGCACACGGCCCAGCCGTACGAGTCCACCGCCCGGCCCCCCTCCGGCCCGGCCCTCACCCTGCGCAACCCGGTCTTCGCCACCGAGCGCGAACTCCTCAAACTCGCCCTCCAGCGCCCGGAGCTGGTCGCCCCCGCCTTCGACGCCTACGGGGTCGACGAGTTCACCGCCGCCCCGTACGCGGCCGTCCGCGTGGCGATCATCGAGGCCGGCGGGGTCGAGTACGGCGCCGAGGACCCCCAGGAGTACCTGGTCCGGGTCCGCGAGGCGGCGCCGGACGACACCGTGCGGGCCATGGTGACCGAGCTGGCGGTCGAGGCGATCATGCGCAAGAAGGTCGACGAGGTGTACGCGGGCGACCAGCTCGTCACCGTACGCCGCCGGGCCGTGGAGCGCCGGGTGCGCGACGTCCAGGGCAGCCTGGCCCGCGCGACCGCCCAGGGCGACCCCGCCCAGCTGGCCGCCGTGCAGAACGAGTTGTGGGTGCTGCAGCAGTACGACCAGGCGTTGCGGGAGCGGGGCGCGGAGGCGCTCTGAGCCCTGCCGGCACGCGCCCCGGGCCGGGCACGTCCCCGCAGCACATGCCAATCCGCGCCGGAGCCACCCCCGCCCGTCCGGCCCGCGAGCGGCGTACGGCCCTCCCAGCAGCGCACTCCTACGGCACGGTAACCGTGCGGTCACGCACCGGACGCAAAAAGTCACCGCACGCCCCTCGTTTCGGCTGTGTGTCGTACTCCACACTGGGTTCCGGTGCCTGAGTCCTCGGAGCGCGGCCGACCCGTCCCCCATGGGTCCGAGATCCCCGCGGTTCCGCTCGATGAGTTAGGGATGGACGGCGGAGAGGCCGCCCGCGCCATCCCAGACGTACCGCTGCCGCACGCCCGGGCAGCGACATTCCTGGAGGTCGCCCCCGTGCAGACCCAGACCCTCGTACAGAACGACACCGGTACGGCCATCGGTACCGGCGGCGCGGAGCCGGACCCGGAGACCGATGTGATCACCGCGGTGCCCGCCCAGAGCCGCGCCGCGCACCACCCCGAGGCGACCCCGGACGACCCGCCCGGGCCCGACGGGCCGCCGTCCGCCGGGCCGGAGGCCGTCGGGCCGGCCGACCCCTCCGAGCCGGAGCCGGTCGAACTGCCGCGCGTGCGTCCGGACACCAGCGGCCCGTCCTCGGACCTGTTCCGCCAGTACCTGCGCGAGATCGGCCGCATCCCCCTCCTGACGGCCGTGGAGGAGGTGGAGCTGGCCCGCCGCGTCGAGGCCGGCCTCTTCGCCGAGGAGCGGCTCGGCACCGCCTCCGGCCTCGACACCCGGCTCGCCCTCGACCTCGACCGGCTCGTCGTCATGGGCCGCATGGCCAAACGCCGCCTCATCGAGGCGAACCTGCGGCTGGTCGTGTCGGTGGCCAAGCGGTACGTCGGCCGCGGCCTGACCATGCTCGACCTGGTCCAGGAGGGGAACCTGGGCCTCATCCGGGCCGTCGAGAAGTTCGACTACGCCCGCGGCTACAAGTTCTCGACGTACGCGACCTGGTGGATCCGCCAGGCCATGTCCCGTGCCCTCGCCGACCAGGCCCGCACGATCCGCGTCCCCGTCCACGTCGTCGAGCTGATCAACCGGGTCGTGCGTGTGCAGCGCCGCATGCTCCAGGAACGCGGGTACGAGCCCACGCCGGACGAGGTGGCCGCCCACCTCGACCTCGCCCCCGAGCGCGTCAGCGAGGTGCTGCGCCTCGCCCAGGAACCGGTCTCCCTGCACGCCCCCGTGGGCGAGGAGGACGACGTGGCCCTGGGCGACCTCATCGAGGACGGCGACGCGGCGAGCCCCGTGGAGTCGGCGGCGTTCCTGCTGCTGCGGGAACACCTCGAAGCGGTCCTCTCCACCCTCGGCGAACGCGAACGCAAGGTGGTCCAGCTCCGCTACGGCCTCGCCGACGGCCGCCCCCGCACGCTGGAGGAGATAGGCCGCATCTTCGGCGTCACCCGGGAACGGATACGCCAGATCGAGTCCAAGACCCTCAACAAACTCCGTGACCACGCCTTCGCGGACCAGCTGCGGGGTTACCTGGACTGAGGGGACGCGTTGTCGGGCGCGTGCCCTTCAGGGCGCGGGGAACTGCGCGACCAGCCCCCACCCACCCGCACCCGACAACGCACCCCCTCGACCCACCCCTCAGTCCACCTCGGCCACCGCCTCCGCGAACTGCGCCTTGTACAGCCGCGCGTACGCCCCGTCCGCCGCCAGCAACTCCTCGTGCGCCCCCTGCTCCACGATGGCCCCGTTCTCCATCACCAGGATCGTGTCCGCGTCCCGGATCGTCGACAGCCGGTGCGCGATCACGAACGAGGTCCGCCCGTGCGCCAACTTGGCCATCGCCTTCTGGATCAACACCTCCGTACGCGTGTCCACCGAGGACGTCGCCTCGTCCAGCACCAGGATCACCGGGTCCGACAGGAACGCCCGGGCGATCGTGATGAGCTGCTTCTCACCCGCGCTCACCCCGGACCCCTCGTCGTCGATCACGGTGTCGTACCCGTCCGGCAACGTCCGCACGAACCGGTCCGCGTGCGCGGCCCGGGCCGCCTCCTCGATCTCCCCCCGCGTCACCTTCCGCGACGCGGACGCCCCGTACGCGATGTTCTCCGCGATGGTCCCGCCGAACAGCCAGGTGTCCTGGAGCACCATCCCTATCCCGTCCCGCAGTTCGTCCCGCGACATGGACGCGATGTCGACGCCGTCGAGCGTGATCCGCCCCCCGGTGACCTCGTAGAACCGCATCAACAGGTTGACGAGCGTGGTCTTCCCCGCGCCCGTCGGCCCCACGATCGCGACCGTGTGCCCCGGCTCGACCGCCAGCGACAGATCCTCGATCAGCGGCTTGTCGGCCTCGTACCGGAAGGAGACGTTCTCCAGCGCGACCCGCCCCCGCAGCTCCTCCGGCCGCACGCCGGGCACCGCGTCGGCCTCCTGCTCCCCCGCGTCGAGCAGTTCGAAGATCCGCTCGGCCGAGGCGACGCCGGACTGCACCAGGTTCGCCATCGAGGCGACCTGCGTCAGCGGCATCGAGAACTGCCGCGAGTACTGGATGAACGCCTGCACGTCACCGATGGACAGGGCACCCGTGGCCACCCGCAGTCCGCCCACCACCGCGACGAGCACGTAGTTGATGTTCGACACGAAGAACATCAGCGGCTGCATGATCCCGCTGTTGAACTGGGCCTTGAACCCGGCCTCGTACAGCCGCTCGTTCTCCTCGGCGAACTGCTTCGCCGACTCCTCCTGCCGCCCGAACACCTTCACGAGCGTGTGCCCGGTGTACATCTCCTCGATGTGCGCGTTGAGCTTGCCCGTCACCCGCCACTGCGCCACGAAGTGCGGCTGAGACCGCTTGCCGACCCGCGTGGCCACCAGGAACGACACCGGCACGGTCACCAGCGCGACCAGCGCCAGCAGCGGCGACACCCAGAACATCATCACCAGCACGCCGATGATCGTGAGCAGCGAGTTGACCAGCTGCCCCATCGACTGCTGGAGCGTCTGGCCGATGTTGTCGAGGTCGTTGGTCGCCCGGCTCAGCACCTCACCGCGCTGCCGCCGGTCGAAGTACGCCAGCGGCAGTCGCGACAGCTTCGCCTGCAGCTCCTCGCGCATGTGGTAGACGGTCCGGTTGATCGCCCGGTTGGAGAGCCGGGTCGCCGCCGCCATCAGCAGCCCCGCGACCAGGAAGATGCCGAGGGCAACCAGCAGCACCGTGCCGACGGCGTCGAAATCGATGCCCTTGCCGGGCGTGAAGTCCGTGCCCGACAGCATGTCGGCGACCGCGCCGTCCCCGCGCTCGCGCATGGAGGCCAGCACCTCGGCCTTCGTCGCGCCCGCCGGCATCTCCCGCCCGACGACCCCCGCGAAGACGAGGTCGGTCGCCCGGCCCAGAATGTAGGGCCCCAGCACCGACAGACCGACGCTGAGCACCGCGCACACGATCATCGCGTACATGGTGAAGCGCTCGGGCCTGAACTGCGCCAGCAGCCGTTTCCCGGACCCCTTGAAGTCCATGGAGTGCTGATCGGGGGCCCCGGCCCCCGCCATCCGTGCCAACGGCCCGGCCATCAGGCTGCCTCCGCTTCCGTGAGCTGGGAGAGGACGATCTCCCGGTACGTCTCGTTGTCCGCCATCAGCTCGTGGTGGCGTCCGGTGCCGACGACCCGGCCCTCGTCGAGGACCACGATCCGGTCGGCGTCCCGGATGGTCGCCACCCGCTGGGCCACGATCACCACGGTCGCGTCGGCGGTCTCCCGCCCCAGCGCCGCGCGCAGGGCGGCGTCGGTCGCGTAGTCCAGCGCGGAGAAGGAGTCGTCGAACAGATAGATCTCGGGCCGCTGCACCAGCGTCCGCGCGATCGCGAGCCGCTGCCGCTGCCCGCCGGACACGTTCGTCCCGCCCTGTGCGATGGGGGAGTCCAGCCCGTTCTCCAGCCGCTCCACGAACTCCCTGGCCTGCGCCACCTCCAGCGCGTGCCACAACTCCTCGTCGGTGGCGTCGGGATTGCCGTACCGCAGGTTCGTCGCCACGGTCCCCGAGAACAGGTACGGCTTCTGCGGCACCAGCCCCACGGTCCTGGCCAGCAGCTGCGGATCGAGCGTCCGTACGTCGACGCCGTCCACCAGCACCTCGCCCTCGGTGACGTCGAACAGCCGGGGCACCAGCCCGAGCAGCGTCGACTTCCCGCTGCCCGTCGACCCGATGACGGCGGTCGTCTCACCGGGCCGGGCGACGACCTCGATCGACCGGAGCACCGGCTCCTCGGCACCCGGATAGCGGAAGCCCGCGCCCCGCACCTCAAGGAACCCGTGCCTGCGCAGCTCCCGGACGGGCGCGACCGGCGGCACCACACTGGTGTCGGTGTCGAGCACCTCCTGGATGCGCTCGGCGCACACCTCCGCGCGCGGCATCATCATGAACATGAAGGTGGCCATCATCACGGCCATCACGATCTGCATCAGATAGGCGAGGAACGCGGTGAGCGCGCCGATCTCCATCCCGCCGCTGTCGATGCGATGGGCACCGAACCACACCACCGCGATCGACGACAGGTTGATGACGGTCATCACGATCGGGAACATCAGCGCGAGCATCCGCCCGGTACCGAGGGACACCTCCGTCAGCTCGGCGTTCGCCTTCCGGAACCGGTCCTTCTCGTAGTCGTCCCGCACGAACGCGCGGATCACCCGGTTGCCGGTGATCTGCTCCCGCAGCACCCGGTTCACGGTGTCCAGCCGCTCCTGCATGGCACGGAACAGGGGGCGCAGCCGCCGCACGATCAGGCTGACCGAGATGCCGAGCACCGGTACGACGGCGAGCAGTACCCCCGACAGCGGCACGTCCAGCCCGAGCGCCAGCACGATGCCGCCGACGCACATGATCGGCGCCGACACCACCAGCGTGAACGTCATGAGCACCAGCATCTGCACCTGCTGGACGTCGTTCGTCGTCCGCGTGATCAGCGACGGGGCCCCGAAGTGACCGACCTCACGCGCCGAGAACGACTGGACCCGGTCGAACACGGCCGCCCGGATGTCCCGGCCGACCGCCGAGGCGGTGCGGGCGCCGTAGTACACGGCCCCGATGTTGCAGACGACCTGCACCAGCGAGATGCCGACCATCAGCGCGCCGAAGGACAGGATGTAGCCCGTGTCCCCCTCCACCACGCCCTTGTCGATGATGTCCGCGTTCAGTGTGGGCAGGTAGAGCGTGGCGCACGTCTGCACGAACTGCAGCAGCACCAGCAGGGTGATCGGTGTCCGGTAAGGACGGAGATGACTTCTCAGCAATCGTATGAGCACGCGAGATCTCTCGGGGTCGAGGAAGGGGTTCGGGACGCACCACCCCCCATCGTCGGACACTCCCCCCGCGTTACCTCAACCGAATTAACCCGACGGTGAAGCCTTGACGCTTTGATGACCGAACCGCGCGGAGGCCGCGGGCCACCGCCGAGCCCACGTCCGCAGGCCCTGAACGCCCCGGGATCAGGCCCTGAACGCCCCGGGGTGGGTCTGCTCGCGCACCGCCACGTACTGCTGCCGCACCGCCTGCCCCACCGCCAACTCGTCCCCGGGATCCAGCACCTGGGCCGCCGCTCCCGGCCACATCGGTGGTGTACGCGGATCGAGCGCCCCCTGCGAGACCCCGAGCGCCCAGGCGGCCTGACGGGCGGCGCCCACCGCCGCGTAGTCCGCCGGCTGCGGCACCACCACCTGCACCCCGAACAGCGCCGGCGCCGCCGCCTGCACCGCCGGCAGTTCCGCCGCCGCGCCCAGCAGGAAGATCCGCCGTACGTCGACACCCCGGCCGCGCAGCACGTCCAGCGCGTCCGCGAGACCGCACAGCATGCCCTCGAACGCGGCCCGCGCGAAGTGCTCCGGCTTCATCGACTCCCGCCGCAGCCCGGCCAGCGTCCCCGCCGTGTGCGGCAGATTCGGCGTCCGCTCACCCTCCAGGTACGGCAGCATCACCAGCCCGTGCGCCCCCGGCGTCGACTTCATCGCCAGATCGGACAGCGCCTCCAGGTCGGGCACGCCCAGCAGCTCGGTGGCCCCGCGCAGCGTCCGTACGGCGTTGAGCGTGGTGACGACCGGCAGATGCATCCCCGTGGCGTCGGCCAGCGAGGTGATCATCCCGGAGGAGTCGACGAGCGCCTGCGTGTGCACGGCCATGACGGACCCGGAGGCACCCAGCGACACGACCGCGTCCCCGAGCCCGATGCCTAGCCCGAACGCGGCGGCCATGGTCTCCCCGGTGCCGGCGGAGATGAGGAGCCCCTCCGGCGTCGTACCGGCGGCGTCCGAAGGGCCCAGCACCTCGGGAAGCATCACCTGATGCCCGAGCGCCATCTCGACCAGATCGGTCCGGTACTGCCCGGTCGCCGCGTTCCAGTACCCCGTCCCGGACGCCCCACCGCGGTCGGTGGTCCTCCTGACCGGCCGCCCCAGCAACTGCCAGACCAGCCAGTCGTGCGCCTGCAGCAGGACGGCCGTCCGCATCGCGGCGTCCGGTTCCGTACGGCTCATCCAGCGCAGCTTCGTCACCGGCTGCGCCGCCCCCGGCACACAGCCGACGGCCTCCGCCCACGCGCCGCGCCCGCCGAGCGCGTCGACGAGGTCGGCCGCCGCGACCTGGGTCCGCTTGTCGCCGCCGACCATCGCCGGGCGCACGCTGTTGCCCTGGGCGTCCAGCGCGATCAGCCCGTTCTGCTGGGACGAGACCCCGATCGCCTGCACCCCCTCCAGCAGCCCGCCGCCGGCCGCCTCGCCCAGGGACAGCAGCCAGGCCTGCGGGTCGACGTCCGCCGGACGCCCCCCGTGCTCCGCCGGCTCCAACGGGTGCGGGGCATAGCCCTGCCTGAGCACGGCCCCTGTGTCCGAGTCACAGACGACAATGCGCGTAAAATCGGGCGAACTGTCCAGCCCGGCGACTATCCCCATGGCAGAAATTCTGCCGCACCGGAAGGGGTGGGGGCGCCGCGAGCCGGTCCGGCCGACTCGATCCGGTCCCTAGGTATTGCTCGTTCCCCAGTCGTCCGCGGCGGAGCCGTTGGCGTTGCGTTCACGCAGCGAGCGCACCCGCTCGGCGACCAGGTCCGGGACACGGTCCCCGACCTTCTCGCTGACCACGTGGTACGCCTTGCCCGCGTAGACGCGCCCCTGCTGGGCGGCCGACTCGGCGGTGTTGCGCACCGCGGGGTTCTGCGCGACCTGGCGCGCGGACTTCTTCAACTGCTCGTAGCGTTCGCGTCCGGCCTTGGTGCCCAGTACGTAGCCCAGGGCCAGTCCGGCAAAGAACGTGAGCCGATAGCGCATGGCGGCCACCCTTCCCTTACGTCTGCGTCGGTCCCTTGCGTGCCCTGCGCGGGCGACGGGCGCGGGGGATACCGATTGGCGGAGCACCCCCCTGCTTGCGCTAATGTATGTGTCGCAGCGAGCGCACGCCCCCTGGCGAATACCCAGGGAGGTACGTTCGATGCAGCGAGGCAATCCTCCGTAGCTCAATTGGCAGAGCAGCCGGCTGTTAACCGGCAGGTTACTGGTTCGAGTCCAGTCGGGGGAGCTTCGATCTTCCGTAGCTCAATTGGCAGAGCAGCCGGCTGTTAACCGGCAGGTTACTGGTTCGAGTCCAGTCGGGAGAGCAGTGAGGAAGGACCCCGTCGGGGTCCTTTTTCATGTCCGGGGGAACCGCGTGCGCGCCGCCGAAGTCCTCAAGGTCAAGAAGCGCATGCGAAGGCCGACCATCCGAAGCAGGAGATCGTATGAGCGGCTATGCTGCGGCAGACGGCGCGCACACATGTACGCGACACGCCGTACGGGGCGGTAGCTCAGCCGGTTAGAGCAGCGGACTCATAATCCGTCGGCCGTGGGTTCGAGTCCCACCCGCCCCACTTCAGCAGGGCTTTGACCTGCGGAAACGTTCAATTTGTCCTGTCGGGTCGTCAACTTCGCCTGAACGGACTGGATCCGCTGCTCGTGGGTTTGGAACCGGGTAGTGGTCGGAGGCGTCGTAACCCTCTGACCTGCGGCGGAGTAGATGGTCCAGGTTGTCGCTCGGCGTCCGGGTTGCTGCCTTGAGGCCGATGACGAAACCCAGGGGCTGTACAGGGGCCGGGGCGGCACAGCAGGGTCCTGGCCGACGGTGTCTCTGACGCGGTTCGCTGTCTGGATTCACCTGTCGTGGGGGCGGGGGATCGATCCACATCCCCTCGCGGCCGGTCGGACACCGGTCCGGCGTCGAGGCCGGTGCGGATGCCGGTACGTCCGGTTCGCGGTCCGCAGGTTGGGGAACTGCCCGAAGAGGAAACGGCTCTGCGGACATGGGCGTCAGTGGTGAGCCGATCATCTGTGTGAGGACACCGTGGATGAGTGAGTCCTCAAGCCGTGTCCGGTCAGATCTGGAGCCGGAAGAGGACGAAGCGACGCGTCTCGCCGGCCTCGTGCAGCTCTTCGGGCGTGGGTTTGCGGTCTCCGGGCAGACCGACCATCTTCGCCTCGCGCGGTGACTTCCGGTGGGCGAACTCGGCGAGCAGCTCGGTGATCGCGGTGTGGTCCTCGATCACGGTGGGCACCGCCTCGTAGTCCCGTCCGTGGATGCGCAGGTGGACGGTGGGGCCGATGCGCAGGTTGGGGATCCAGTTGCTGTGCGAGAACGTGCTGGCCAGGACCGTGCCGGGGTCCCAGTCGAAGTAGCCGACGGGGATGGTGATGCGGCGTCCGGACTTGCGGCCGGTGTAGGTCAGCAGCATCAGGAATCTGCTGAGGATCCCGTGCAGGCGCGAGGCGAGAAGGGGGCGGACGAGACGGTTGGCCGCCCGGATCAACCCGACCGGGGGCGCTTGGCGGGGGTGGTGTCGCCTTGGCTCATGGCGGGCTCCTGAGGGGATGTCTGGTGGCGTTGAGTGCCCGGGTCGGGGGCGGTGGGCCGCGAGGGACCCACCGCGACGGTGTGTGACAGGTATGCGCTCGCCCCGGGAGAACTCTTCGACGAGTTGGTCCTGGTCGGCGGTGGCGGCCGCCTGTTCCGGGGTCTGCCGGGCGGGGTCGGTGAAGCGGGCCGAGATGCCGGCCGCTCTCAGGTGCGGTACTTGCGAGGCCCCAGGTCGCGGCGGGCGGCGCCGCTCGTCCAGGCGTCCCGGAGGGAGGTGGCCTCGGACTGGATTTCTGCCTTCATGGCACTCGCCTCCAATACTTACGGTTGGTGCGTAGCGCCATCATGGGCCAGCATGGAGGGCGGTACAAAAGGAACACCCGTGTCCGCAACCGAAGGGGAAGGTCCGCAATGGAGGCCGTAGCAGCTCACGAGAATGCCGCCGCGCCGGACGGGTCGGCACTCCCCGCGGCCTGCACCGCGGTCCCGGTCGAGCATGCGGACTTCATCCGCCAGGTCCTGGAGAGGATCGGCGACAAGTGGACCCTGATGGTGATCGGGAGCCTCCAGGGCGGCGGCGTGATGCGCTACAAGGAGCTGCAGAGCTACATCCCCGGCATCTCCCAGCGCATGCTCTCGCGCACCCTGGCCCAGCTCCACCACGACGGCCTGGTCTCCAGGACCGCCTACGCCGAGGTTCCGCCGCGCGTGGAGTACGCGCTCACTCCCCTGGGCGCCAGCCTCAACGACATCGTGGTCTCCATGATCGGCTGGGCCGCCGATCACCATGACGAGATCCGCCGGAACCGAGAGCGTTCAGCTATGTGACCCCCCTGACCGGTCGGAATCCGCGGTCGAGGCGGCGGGCCGCTCAAGTCGCTGTCGCGTCGTCGAAGCGCACCCACCCGTCGGACATCAGGGTGCGGCGGCAGCGTGGACCCGGTGCTCGTCACATCCCTGATCACGGGAGACGCCGGGGATCTCGCGTCACAGGATCGCGGTAGCACAGGGGACCGCCCCCCCGGACGGAGCCCACCAGCATGCTCCTGTCACCGACCTGGTCCGGTGTCTGCCGGATGAAGTCCCTTCACTCGGCGGGGATGGCGGCCCGGCTCCCGGCCGCATCCGGTCGGTCTGCGGCTTCCAAGGCACACATCCACGTCCCGTACGGACACCGATGTTCCTTTTGTACGGCCTTCCGTGCTGGTCCATCATGGCGCTGCAAGAGGCGTCCCTCGCCGACGCACGCGAGCAGGCCCGGTATCTGGCCGGGAGGAATGGCGGACGCACCGCCGCGTGAATCGATCGCCCACACGACCGTCCGTCAGGTGTGGCCGGGACCTCACGCCCGCTCCAGTCCGAACGCAAAGGGATTCCCCGTCATGAAACTGCTCGTGCTTGGACGCAGTACCGGTTCTGTCCGGTCATCCGGAGGAGAAGATCGATGAGCAAGCCCTCAGTATTGATCGTCGGCGCTGGTGCCGTAGGGATGGCGGTTGGCTACCACCTGAGCCTGGCCGGTGCTGACATCACCTTCCTCGTCCGTCCTGGACGAAAGGCCGTGTTCGCGGCCCCGCAACAGCTCTATTCGTACGACGACGCCGCACTCAAGACGTTTGCCGGCTACACCGTCGTCGAAGGCGTCGACGAACTGGTAGAGCCGCGGTTCCAGTTTGTCGTTGTCACGCTCGACGGCCATGTCAGCCGCTCGGCCGAAGGCACGGCCCTGCTGCGCGCGCTCGGCGACGTGATCCGTGGCACCGACGCGACGGTGATCATGTGTGGAATCGGCAAAGGGCTGCGTGAGCACTACCTGGACGTCATGCGGATTGCCGACGATCAGTTGCTGGCCGGGATGCTCGCCATGCTCAGTCATCAGGCCGACGCCGACCTGCCCGTCCACGCACCGACAGATCCGGCAATGGTTGCCAAGGCCAGCGTCTGCTACAGGCATCCGGCGAACAAGGTCGGTTTCCGCGTCGGAGCCAGCAACAAGGCGGCTGCGAAGAAGTTCGCCGCGCTCTACGACCTCAACGGCGTCTCGCGCTGCACCGCGGGGAACGCGTTCCTGGTCAACAGTGCCAGTGCCTTCTTCCCGATGTTCTCGGCGTGCGAGATCGCCGGCTGGCCCGACGACTTCGCCACCGTGGTGGCGGACAAGGAACTCTGGCGCCTGGCGTGCCGAGCGCAGGGCGAGATCATGTCGCTGCCTCAGAACGGCTTGCTCGGCAAAGTGATGGCCGCGGTTCTGGGCCCGCGCCTGACGGCATCAGTGAATCTCAAGGTGGCACGGGAGGTTGGGCCGCTGGACTACATGGCGTTCAGTCGCTTCCAGCACGGTGACAAGGTTCGCGTCCAGGACGTCGAATCCATGCGCACCGACTTGGCCGACGGCCGGCGCCAGGGTCGACGGATGTCTGCCCTACAGGAATTGCTGGCGCGGCTCGAGGCGCATGAAGCGGCCAGCCACGCCAACATGCCGAGCTAGGGTCACCCGAACGCGGATACATCCACCCAACGGTCGGTAGGGGGCCTCCGGGATCGTCGGCGCGCGGGTGCCGCTTAAAACTGCTCATCCTCAGAGTGAAGGAGTGGGAAGGTCTGCTCAACGACGTAGCGGAACTGGCTCTTGCGACGTGTCAGCACTGTGAGGACTGTAACCCCTCCCAATATGCCACCAGTGGTGTATGCTACTCGTGTAATAATTGCAGATGGGGACGCGAATGGCTTGGCAGATCGTCGTGGTTGAGCCGGCTCTTTCGTGGCTTCACGACCTGCGCCGTACCGACCGCGACACTCTGATCCAGGTCAGCCAGGCTGTCACCGCCCTCCAGGAGGAAGGCCCCGCGCTGGGTCGACCTCTGGTGGACACGATCAAGGGCTCGGCCCTGTCGAATCTCAAGGAGCTCCGCCCCGGCTCGGCAGGGGCCACGGAAGTGCGGTTGTTGTTCGTGTTCGACCCGGACCGCCAGGCCGTGATCCTGGTCGGCGGTGACAAGGCGGGCAACTGGTCCGGCTGGTACCGCGTCGCGGTGCCCCAGGCGGAGCAGGCGTACGCGGAGCATCTGAAGCGAATCGATGGAGAGGACGGGGAACGATGACTGATCACCTCAAGGACCCGCAGGCCGTCTCCTGGGGAGACCTGGCCGGGGACTTCGCCTTCACCGACGCCGAAAAGAACCAGATCCAGAAGGGGGCGCAGGCGATGGTCCTGGCCTCCCGTGTGCACCGCCTCGCCGAGTTGCGGAAGCGGCAGCACACCACACAGGTCCAGGTGGCCGAAGCCATGGGCGTCACCCAGGCCCGTGTCTCGCGCATCGAGAAGGGCCAGCTGGAGCGCAGCGAGGTCGACACTCTCGCCGCCTACGTCAAGGCGCTCGGCGGCAAGTTGAAGATCGTCGCTGACTTCGGTGATGAGAGCTACGTCCTCGGCTGATCCGATGGAAACGCCGTGCCCCAGGTCTGCCCGCAGGGGTGGAGCGTCACCTCGTTGGTAAGCCAATCCGTTGCGCGTGGGTTCGAGGCGCACTCCCGAGCTGCGGTGATCGTCTCGGAAGCTGGTTGGGCTTGTCCTTCCGGGACGAGTTCTGGACGCTGGTTGGTCACAAGGATCGGAAAAGACTGACAAGGGCCGAGAAGGGTTGGGGTGCCAAACCGCCCCTGACCTGGGAAAACGGCCAGGACGAGCATGGATCGACAAGGGCCGCCAAGATCCTCGAAGGACTCATAATCCGTCGGCCGTGGGTTCGAGTCCCACCCGCCCCACCTTTGCAGGTCTCTGACCTGCGGAAACGTTCAATTTGTCCTGTCGGGTCGTCAGCTTTGCCTGAACGGACTGCGCGGGTGCCGCGTTCCGGTGTTCGGGCGGAATGCTGTGGGTGGCGTGTACGACGCTTTGGCGCTGGATTCCGGACGCCGGCTGGACGCGAGGAATCAGAAGCGCTGCCCGGTGACCATCGACAGTCGGCTCGGTCGGGTCGGCGGGTGGGTGCGGGGGACCGTCTGACTGAGGGGCGAGTCGGGGCGCGAAACGGCCCGTACTGGAGGCGGCCCGGAAGGGGTCGGCAGGCATGGCGGGACGGGCCGGCCTGAGTGGCCGCTGCCGCTGAGGCGCGACGTGATCCGCTGTCCGGGCGCCGGGCGTCCAGGGGCTTGCCGAGTTCGGACGCAGTTCGGCACCACTCCTCCGCCGACGTCCTCGTTCACCCCGGGAACGCGACGTCCTGGCGCAGGTGGCACTGGGCTGCGGCAACGCCGAAGCCGGTCGCAAGCTTTCGCTGCCGCCCGAAACGGGGGTGGCCGCCCGCACGCTGATAGACGTTGCCTCCTCAGGGTGGGGGTAGTGGCCCCGCGGGCCGATGGGCACCCAGTCGTCGCCCGAGGACCTGCCTCACCGCCACCCGCACCGGTCGTCCCGCGACCGACCCGTGCGTTTGTCAGGAGCCCGCAGCCACGCGCACGGTCAGATGCCTGTGCAGCGAGGCAGGCCGTGCCCTTCTCAGGGGTGGCGCGGGCGAGGCAGCAAGGCGAACGCGCTCTCCGCAATCGAGGTCAGGCGGTCGGGGTCGTGGCCGTACGCGCCCACGACGTCGCTCCCGCGGATGATCGTCAGCAGTAGGTACGCGAGGTCGTCGGGATCCGCGTCGGGGTCGATGTCGCCGTTGCGCTGTGCCGCTTGCACGCATTCGGCCACCGCCGCCCGGACCACGGAGAAGCAGTCGTTGGCCAGGCGTTTCACCTCGGGGTCGGAGGCGCCGATCTCCAGGGCCATCTTGGCGGCGAAGCAGGCCGCCCCCGCCCGGTCGGAGGCGGGGGGTACGTCCGCGGCGAGTGGTACCCCGTGGACGGCGCGGAGCAAGTACTGGTGCAGTCGTTCCAGGGCGCCCTCGTCAGGCCCGGCGAGCATCTTGCGCGGACCCTGCGCCAGCCGGGCGAAGTAGCCGGCCATCGCCTCCAGCAGCACGCCGTGCTTGCCGTCGAACGCGCCGTAGAGACTGCCGCGGCCCAGGCCGGTGGCGGCACTGATGTCGTCGACGCTCGTGCCGTTGTAGCCCGAGGTGCGGAACTGCCGCTCGGCGGCATGGAGGACGTGGTCGCGGTCGAAGCTTCGTGGTCTCGCCATACGAAGACCGTAAAGCCGACCCACCCTTCTTGACAACTCAGTACAGAACTGCCTAGGTTTCGGACTGTTCAGTAAACAACCGTCCTGAGCTCGCCGGACAGGCTTGGTTCGGGCTTGCAGGACCGGTGCCGACCGAGTCGGCCTGAGCGCAGGCGGCCCCGCGCAGCGCCCGGCGAAGTCATGATCACAACCGAAGGAAACCGAAGGAACCACCATGCAGACAGCTCACCGAGTGGCCCTCGTGACGGGCGCCTCCTCCGGGATCGGGCGGGCGGCGGCGCTCGCCCTCGTGGGCGTCGGCTTCGCGGTGGTCGGCACGAGCCGCAACGCGGCGAAGGCCGAGCCGCTCGCCGGGGTGACGTTCCTCGATCTCGACGTGGCCGGCGACGAGTCGGTCCGCTCCCTGGTCGGGGAGGTGATCGATCGGTTCGGTCGGATCGACGTCCTGGTCAACAACGCGGGCGTGGGCGCGGTCGGCGCCGGCGAGGAGAGCTCGACCAGCCAGGCCAAGGAGGTCTTCGACATCAACGTCTTCGGCGTGATGCGGATGACCAACGCAGTGTTGCCCCTCATGCGCGCCCAGGGCGGTGGCCGCGTGGTCAATGTCTCCTCGGTACTGGGTCTGATCCCAGCCCCCTTCATGTCCGTCTACGCCGCCGCCAAGCATGCGGTCGAGGGCTACTCCGAGTCCGTCGATCATGAACTGCGCGAGCACGGCGTCCGGATGCTGCTGGTCGAGCCGGCCTACACGAAGACGAGTTTCGAGGCGAGCAGCATGGCCCCCGACTCGCCCCTGCCGGTCTACGCCGCACAGCGGGAGGTCTCCCGAGACGTGCTGGCCACGGCCGTGCGCAACGCCGACGCCCCGGACATTGTCGCGAAGGCGATCGTCGCGGCCGCCACCGATTCGAAGCCCAAGCTCCGGTACACCGCCGGCTCGATGGCCAAACGCGTCAGCGTCCTGCGCCGGATCGTGCCCTCGCGCGCCTTCGACAGACAGATCCGCAAGCTCAACCGACTGGCCGGCTGACCCCGCAGTACGGGGCGGCGCCCGAGGAGACGTACATGTCCGAACCAGAGACACCGAAGCAGGTATCAGCATCTCTCGTCCGACCGCCCTCGGACGCTGCGCGGACCGTCATCATGACCGTGGACGACGATCCCGGGGTGTCCCGGGCCGTCGCCCGAGATCTGCGGCGGCGCTACGGCGCCTCGTACCGGATCGTGCGCGCGGAGTCCGGAGAGTCCGCGCTGGAGGCGCTGCGGGAGCTGAAGCTGCGCGGTGATCCGGTCGCGGTGATCCTGGCCGACTACCGGATGCCCCAGATGAACGGCATCGAGTTCCTCGAACAGGCCCTGGACCTCTATCCGGGCGCCCGGCGCGTGCTGCTGACCGCGTACGCGGACTCGAACGCGGCGATCGACGCGATCAACGTCGTCGACCTCGACCACTACCTGCTCAAGCCCTGGGACCCCCCGGAGGAGAAGCTCTACCCGGTGCTGGACGACCTGCTGGAGGCGTGGCGGTGCAGTGACTTCCGGCCGGTGCCGAGCACCAAGGTCGTCGGGCACCGGTGGTCGGCGCGCTCGTCGGACGTACGGGAGTTCCTGGCCCGCAACCAGGTGCCGTACCGCTGGTACTCCACCGAGGAACCCGAGGGGCAGCGGCTGCTCGCGGCCGCGGGCGAGGACGGGCAGCGGCTCCCGGTGGTGATCACGGCGGACGGTACGGCGCTCGTCGAGCCGGAGGTGCCGGAGCTGGCCGCGCACGTGGGGCTGGCGACGACGCCCACGGTCGACTTCTACGACCTGGTCGTCATCGGCGGCGGGCCGGCCGGGCTGGGCGCGGCCGTGTACGGGGCCTCGGAGGGGCTGCGTACGGTGCTCGTGGAGCGGTCGGCGACCGGCGGGCAGGCGGGGCAGAGTTCGCGGATCGAGAACTATCTGGGCTTCCCGGACGGTGTGTCCGGCGGCCAGCTCACGGACCGGGCGCGACGCCAGGCCACGAAGTTCGGCGCCGAGATCCTCTCCGCGCGGGAGGTGACCGGTCTGGAGAGCAGCGGGGCGGGGCGGCTCGTACGGTTCGCGGACGGGTCGCAGATCGCGGCGCACAGCGTGATCCTGGCGACCGGTGTGTCGTACCGGCAGTTGGAGGCGCCGGGTGCCGACGAGTGGTCGGGCCGCGGGGTGTTCTACGGGTCCGCGCTCACCCAGGCCGCCGCCTGCCAGGGCCACGACGTGTACATCGTCGGCGGTGCCAACTCGGCCGGGCAGGCGGCGATGTATCTGTCCCGGGGCGCCAAGTCGGTCACCCTGCTGGTACGCGGAGCGGACCTCACCGCGTCGATGTCGCACTATCTGATCCAGCAGATCGCCGAGTCGCCGAACATCTCGATACGGGCCCACACGGTCGTCGAGGCCGCGCACGGCGACGGTCACCTGGAACAGCTGATGTTGCGTGACACGACGAGCGGTCGGACCGAACTGGTCGACGCACAATGGCTGTTCGTGTTCATCGGCGCGGCCCCGCTGACCGACTGGCTGGAGGGCACGGTGCTGCGGGACGAGCGCGGGTTCATCCTCGCCGGGCCCGATCTGACCGCCGACGGGCGGCCACCGGCCAACTGGGAGCTGGACCGGCCGCCGTACCACCTGGAGACCAACATCCCCGGCGTGTTCGTCGCCGGGGACGCGCGCGCGGAGTCCGCCAAGCGGGTCGCGTCCGCCGTCGGAGAGGGAGCCATGGCCGTGATGCTCGTCCACCGGTATCTGGAGCAGTCGTGAGCGGGCGGCTGATGCCGTGCAGCGCGGCGGAGATCAGCTCGCTGTTCCTGTTCGAGAGGCTGAGCTCCGAGCAGATCGACAGGCTGTGCAGCGAGGGGCGGGTCGAACTGTTCGACCCCGGGCCGGTGTTCACCGAAGGTGACGCGGCGGTCTGCTTCTACGTGATGATCGAGGGCACGGTCGTCATGTCGCGCCGGGTGGGCGGCGACGACATCGAGGTGAGCCGCACGTCCCAGCCAGGGGTGTACGCGGGGGCCGTGCGGGCGTACGTCGGGGACGGGAAACCGCAGCGGTACATGAACTCGCTGCGGGTGTCGGAGCCGACGCGGTTCTTCGTCCTGCCCGCCGAATCGTTCGCGACCTTCATGCACGAGTGGTTTCCGATGGCGGTCCATCTCCTGGAGGGGCTCTTCCTCGGTTCGCAGACCTTTCAGCAGGCCATCGGGCAGCGCGAACGGCTGCTGGCGCTGGGCTCGTTGTCAGCGGGTCTCACCCATGAGCTCAACAACCCGGCCGCGGCGGCCGTACGGGCCACCTCGTCGCTCAGGGACCGGGCCGCGCACATGCGGCACAAGCTCAGCGCCATCGCCTCGGGCCCCTACCGGGGCGACGCCCTGAAGGCCCTGCTCGACCTCCAGGAGCGTACGGCCGAGCGGGTCTCCAAGGCGCCGCCACTGAGCCCGCTCGAAGCCTCCGACCGGGAGGACGAACTCGCCGACTGGCTCGACGACCACGGTGTCCAGAACGGCTGGAAGATCGCGCCTACCTTCGTACAGGGCGGTCTCGACATCGACTGGCTGGAGCAGATCGCGACGGCCGTCGACGAGCGGGAAATCCTGCAGAGTGCCATCGAGTGCCTCAACTACACAGTTGAGACCGAGCTGTTGATGTCCGAGATCGAGGACTCCACCGCCCGTATCTCGCACCTCGTCGACGCCGCCAAGCAGTACTCGCAGCTGGACCGCGCGCCCTACCAGGTCGCCGATGTCCACGAACTCCTCGACAGCACGCTGCTGATGCTGTCGGGCAAGATCGGTCCACAGGTCAAGGTCGTGAAGGAGTACGACCGTTCGGTGCCGAGGATTCCGGCCTACCCGGCCGAGCTGAACCAGGTGTGGACCAACCTGATCGACAACGCGGTCTTCGCCATCAGGAGCGCGGGCGGCGAAGGGACGTTGACCGTACGCACCGCTGTGGTGCACGACCGGCTGCTGGTGGAGTTCCGCGACACGGGCCCGGGAGTGCCGGCCGAGGTCCGCGGCCGGATCTTCGACCCGTTCTTCACCACCAAACCGGTGGGCGAGGGCACGGGGCTGGGGCTCGACATCTCCTGGCGGATCGTCGTCAACAAGCACCACGGTGACCTGAGAGTCGAGTCCGTACCCGGCGACACCCGCTTCCAGGTGCTGCTCCCCCTCACCGCCACCGACCCTGACATCGAGCCCGACGCCGTCTCCGACCCGGCTCAGGAGCCCTCATGACCAAGGACACCGGAAATCGACCGCAGCGGGGGAGACGCCGGCCAGGACGTCGACTCCGGAGCGCGGGCGGTGCTCTCCGAGACAGGACGCCTCGGGCGACCGCACCCCTTTGCACCTGATCAACTTCACAGGCCAGCGAAATGAGGTGAATGCCGGTATCGCGGCATTCTCCTCACCGGAGAGGACAGAACCATGGAACGCAACGAGTCTCCCGACGTGACGTACGCGAGAACCTGGAGCAACGGCCGCGGCGAGGTGCGGTTCTTCACCCGGGCCGATGGCTCGCGGCTGCGCTACTACACGGTGGGCACCGGCCCCGCCCTCGTGCTGATGCACACCGTGCGCGGCCAGCTCGACTACTTCCAGCGGGTGATCCCGCTGTTGTGGGACCACTACACGGTCTACGCGCTGGATCTGCCCGGGATGGGATGGTCCGACATCGTCCCCGGCGCACAGTACGAGGAGCCGCAACTGCGGGCCGCGGTCGTCGAATTCGTCCGCGGACTGGACCTTCACGACGTCACCCTGTCGGGCGAATCGCTCGGCGGCGCCCTGTCCCTGTCGGCATCGGTCGACCTGAAGGACCGGGTCGGCCGGGTCGTGGCCTTCAACAGCTACGACTACCCTCAGGGAGGTGAACGCGGGAACTGGATCGCCCGCGTCATCATCTCCAGCGTGCGGATGCCCGTGCTGGGCCCCTTCTTCGCCACCCAAGAGCCGCGGCCCGTCTTCCGGGCCATCCTGCAGGGCGGCTACGTCGACAAGGCCCGGCTGCCCGAGGACTTCATCACCGAGCTGCTGAGAAGCGGCCGCCGCAAGGGCTACGACAAGGTGGCCCGAGGGATCTTCCGCAGCCTCAAGGGATTCGAGAGGGCCCGCGAGCGCTACCCGCGCGTGTCGGCACCCGTCACCCTCGTCTACAGCGAGAACGACTGGTCCCGTCCCGCCGAGCGGGACCGCGTGGCCAACGCGCTGACGGACGTCCACCGCATCACCGTGCCCCGTACCGGCCACTTCTCCGCCTTGGAGCGTCCCGACGAGATGGCGCGGATCCTGCTCGACGCGGCCTGACCCGACCCGGCAGCCATCGGCACCCGCCGCCCAGCCCCGTCAGGACATGAGGAAGTGCCATGACTCAGACCGTCCCCCCCCACCTCGTCAACCGCCTTGTCATCGACACCGACGACTCGTTTCGGCGATCCCCGCATCGCCGAGGTCGGAGCACGACTCGACGCCGAAGTCGCTGAACTGCTCCACCTCATGGCACTGCCGGTACCACCGGAGCCGATCACGGCCTGACCCTGGGCACTCCAGCACCGTTTCGCTGTCTGGCCTGGTCAGAGGCGTCGTCGGGCGTGTAGCGGACTGGTGGCCCGTCAGGGACGGTCTTGCCGGACCGCCCCTCCGATGAGAGGCATCGCCGCCGGGCTGAATGACACGCGGTGCAGAGGCTCGCCGCGCTGCCTGACTGACAAGGTCCTCGGAGGCGGCCACGGGCCCGAAGTCCGCGAGCGGTTCGGGCTGCTGCCCGGCGGCATGCTCACCACGCGGCGTCGTGGCGGTGGGTGATGTACGTGAACGCCGCCTTCGCGGCCCCCGCCCCGATCGGTGCATTGCCGCCGCCGTTGTGCTGAGCGAGGGCCGACCCGCCGTATTTGACAACTCAGTACAGAACGGCTAAGTTTCTGACTGTTCAGTACACAACGGCCCTGAGCTCACCGGACAGGCTGGACAGGCTGCGTGCACGCCTGGCGTTGCGGTGCCCTCCAGGCCGATGCGGTGCGGTCTGATCCTCGCGATCTTGGCGAAGGCGTTCATCGACGTACTGGATCCGTCCATCACGAACGACCTCGGCAAACCGGGGCCGGACTCTTCACAACAGCCCACGACGGTCGCCGCCCGCTTCCTGCGCTTCCTGAACGGCTGCCCCTCCAACCACCCAGAACTCGAAGGATCGACCGAACCATGACTGATCAGGAAAGGCAGGAGGCCGTGGCTGCGGCGACTCCTCCGCACGCGAGCGACGCTCTGCCCGAGGGGACCGTCGACGCGGTGGTGATCGGCGGGGGCGCCGCGGGGCTGAACGGTGCACTGATCCTCGCCCGCTCCCGCCGCTCGGTCGTCGTGATCGACAGCGGCTCCCCGCGCAACGCGCCCGCGGAGGCGGTGCACGGCCTCATCGCCCTGGACGGCACCCCGCCGTCCGAGATCCTTCGACGGGGCCGGGAGCAGGTGCGCCAGTACGGCGGACGTGTCGTGTTCGGTGAGGTGGTCTCGGCCGACTCCGCCGCTCCGTCGGTGGACGGGGACCTGAGGTTCACCGTCACCCTGGCCGACGGCCGCAGCGTCACCGCGCGCCGCATCCTGGTGGCCACCGGCCTGAAGGATGTGCTGCCCGAGGTGCCCGGGCTCGCCGGGCACTGGGGACACAGTGTGGTGCACTGCCCGTACTGCCACGGCTGGGAGGTGCGCGACGAGCCCATCGGCGTCCTCGCCACCGGCACGGCGTCCATCGGCCACGCGTATCTGTTCCGTCAGCTGACCGAGGACCTGACCTACTTCACCCACGGCACCGACCTGGACGAGGACACCCGCGCCCGCTTCGCCGCCCGCGGCATCCGCGTCATCGACACCCCGGTCACCGAGGTCGTCGACGACGCCGACGGTGCCCTCGCCGGAGTGCGCCTGGCCGACGGCCAGGTCGTGGCCCGCCGCGTCCTCGCGGTCGCCCCGCGGATGCAGGCCCGCACCCATGGCCTGGAAGGTCTGGGCCTGCCGGTGCAGGACCTGCCGACGGGCCGCACTTTCGCCTCCGGTGTCGACGGCACCACCGAGGTGCCGGGTGTGTGGGTGGCCGGCAACGTCACCGATCCGGTTGCCCAGGTCGGGGCCTCCGCAGCGGCCGGTGCGCTGGCCGGAATCGACATCAACAAGGTGCTGGCCGTCGCGGACACCGACGCGGCCCTCCAGGGGATCGCCGAGGGAAGCCCGCAAGGGGTCACGGAATGATCTTGAAGCCCGGAGATCTCAGCCCGTCACCCGCTTGTCGCACGGGCGGTCAGGTGATTCCGCCCGTCCGTCCCGTCCCCCTCTGGAGCTACTGATGACCTTCCTCGCGAACACCCCCGTGGAGAAAATGACCGGGCCCTACGCGCGGCGCTGGTGGGCGCTGCTCGTGCTGTGCCTGAGCCTGCTGATCACGGTGATGGCGAACACGTCACTGATCGTCGCCGCCCCCGACATGACCACCGACCTGAGCCTGAGCAGCAGTGATCTGCAGTGGGTCGTCGACAGCTACACCGTTCCGTACGCGGCGCTGATGCTGGTGCTGGGCGCGATCGGCGACAAGTACAGCCGGCGCGGCGCGCTGGTGCTGGGTCTGCTGATCTTCGCCGGCGGTTCGGTGATGGGGAGCCTGGTCGACGAGACCTCGCTGGTCATCGTGGCCCGCGCGATCATGGGTGTCGGTGCCGCGGTCGTGATGCCGGCCACGCTGTCCCTGGTGGTCGCGACCTTCCCCCGGAGCGAGCGGGCCAAGGCCATCACCGCCTGGGCCGCGACCTCCGGGGTGGCGGTGGCCGTCGGCCCGCTGGTCTCCGGCTGGCTGCTGGAGAACCACGCCTGGGGCTCGACCTTCCTGATCAACGTGCCGTTCGCCGTCCTCGCCGTGTTCGGCGCGCTCGCCCTGGTACCGCCGTCCAAGGCGGAGGGCATGGGCCGGATCGACTACGTCGGTGGTCTGCTGTCGATCGTGACCGTCGGCTCGCTGATCTACGCCGCCATCGAGGGCCCGCACTCCGGCTGGGGCGTCGGCCCCGTCACGGCCGCCGTGATCGCCGGTGTCGGTCTGGTCGCCTTCATCGCCTGGGAGCTGCGCCACCCGCACCCGATGCTGAACGTCCGGATGTTCGCGCTGCGGCCTTTCACCGGCTCGATGCTCGCGGTGATGTTCTTCTTCTTCGGCATGTTCGCCGTGATCTACTACGCGACGCAGTTCCTGCAGTTCGTCCTCGGCTACGGCGCCCTGGACACGGGTGTACGGCTGCTGCCGCTGGGCGGTGCGGTGTTCCTCGGGTCCGCGGTGACCGGGGTGCTCGCCCCGAAGCTGGGGGTGAGGGTGATGGCCGTGACCGGCTTGACCATCGGCACGGTGGGCATGTTCCTGCTCACCCAGATCGACAAGGGGTCGACGTACGGGGACTTCCTGGCGCCCCTGATGATGCTGGGCCTCGCGCTCGGTCTGGCCATCTCCCCGGCGACCGACACGATCATGGGCTCCTTCCCCGAGTCCGAGCTGGGCGTCGGCGGCGGTGTCAACGACACCGCGTTGGAGCTGGGCGGGGCGCTGGGGATCGCGGTGCTGGGCTCGCTGCTGGGCACGGCCTACCGGGACGAGCTGACCGACCTGGTGGGCAACCGGCTCCCGGCCGAGGCGATGGAGACCGCCAAGGACTCGGTCGGCGCCGGCCTGGCCGTCGCGCAGCGGGTCGCGCAGGACCCCTCCGCCGGGCCCCAGCAGGCCCAGGCCGCCGTGGACGCCGTCCACCAGGCCTTCGCCCACGGAGTCGCCCAGACCAGCCTCATCGGCGGGATCGTCATGGCCGCCGGAACCCTCATCGTCCTCGCGGTCCTGCCGGGCCGGCGCGCGTTCACCAAGAAGAGCGCCGAGCCGGGGGCAGGGACGGCGGTGAGCGAGGCGGCGACTGTGCGGGAGCACACCGGGTCCCCCCGCTAGATCGCCGACGGGGCGTCCACCGGATCGCCAGGGACGCGTCCGCCGAGTCGCCGGGCACCGCCTCCGCCGGATCACCCGCCAGGCGCGTCGGCCAGGAACCCGGCGGCGCGAGACGCGCAGGGCGCGGGCCTGGTCCACGTCCACCCATACCGAAGGCGATGAAGGCCGTACTCGATGCGGACTCCGATGCGGACTCCGAGGCCTTGAAGCCCGCCGAGTGTGACGGCCTCAGTAGGACGGACTACCAGAAGGCCGCGACTGAAGTCCTCGCGGACATGAACGGCTGAGACGCGCTCCAGGACGCTCTCGACGAAGCCGCCACGACCGTCCCGGTCCTGGCCGGCCCCGACGAGGTCATGCACGAGCCGGCCCGACCGTCGCGGGCTGAAGGCCCCTGCGTCACCCGTACCTTCAGGGCCGCACGAAGCTCTCTGCTGAGCGAGCTGCACACTTCCAGCTCATGCAGCAGGGTGTGCGCGACGAGGACACGTGCCGAATCGTCGGGTCGAACTCGAAGGCCGGCAGGCGCCGGGGCAACGGACGCAGACCGTCCGGCGGGAACAAGGCGGCATCACCGGTTCGTCCGGTGGTGCCGCCGTCCGTTGGTCGTCGCGATGCCTGAGCCAGGACGAACGGGTCTACATCGCCGACCGGGTACGGGAGAAAGTGCCGGTCAGGGCCATCGCCGTCGAGCTGGGCCGCAGTCCGTCGACCGTCAGCCGCGAGATCCGCCGCAACCGCACCACAGGCACCCCCGGCCAGTGGCATCACCGGCCAGTGGCATCACCGGCCAGTGGCACCACGGCGCTACGCCGCTCAAGCCCGTTGCAGGCAGCCGCTGCCCCCGCCCCAAGCCCCGGAAGATCCACCAGAACCCCGAGCTGCGGGTCTTCGTCCAGGCCGGCCTGGACCGCCGGTGGAGCCCGGAACAGCCATGCCATGCTCTCCTTGCTTCGGCCAGCCGGGCAACCAGCACAACAGCACCACCAAACTGGCCAAGTCCGTCCGGTGCAGGGCGATTCAGGGCCCCCTGTCCTGGGGTGCGGTCGGGGCCGATCACGGGCTACCGGTCGTGGAGCGTGCCGGCCGGGTCGAGACACCGGCTTCGTGTCGGTGGCCGATCCGGGATTCTCACGTACGGCCACACCAGCGGTCAGCTGTCTGCGGAGAGGTCCGCGGCAAGGAGCTGTCCGGTGAGTTCTATGCACCGTGTCCGGGCCGCGGAGAAGCCGTAGGGCATCTTGGTGATCGCTTCGAAGGCGCTCATCCGGGCTCCCTCCTCATCCTCCTCGCCGCTCGCCTCGGCGTCGTAGATGTCGAAGAGCTTCTCCTCGGCCTCGTCCAGTCCGGCCGCTTCAATGGCCTGGTGCAGGGCCTTGTGGTGGGCGTGGTGCCGCGCGGCGAGTTCCTCGACCTGCGGGTCGTGGGGGTCGACGGTGTCGTCGAGGGCGGCGTCGGCCGCGTCGAGGCGGTCTGCCTCGGCCCGTAGGCCGGGATGGGTCGCCAGGGTGATGAACACACTGGCCTGAATCGCGGCGCCGAGCGGCCCGAAGATCCGTTCCGTGACCAGCAGGGTGTCCAGGTCGGAGGGGCGCAGTGCGCCAGGGGGCAGGTGGCTGAGCCGGTCCGTGACCAACGGGGAGAGCAGGCCCAGTGGGCTGCCCACGGCTCGCAGGCGCTGGACTGCCGCGCGCTGACGCTTGATGTCGGCCTCCTGGGCGGCCAGGGTCTCCTCCAGCCGGCCCAGGACGTCCTCGACGTCGCGGGCTTCGTCGAAGGCGGTCCGCATGTCGTCCAGGCTGATGCCGGCCTCGGACATCTTGCGGATCCACAGCAGGCGGATCATGTCGTCGTAGCCGTAGCGGCGGCGTCCGTCTCCGCCTCGCTCGGGCTCGGGCAGCAGACCGATCTGGTGGTAGTGACGAATGGCGCGCGGGGTGGTTCCGGCGAAGGCGGCGGCATCGCCGATCTTGACCTCGCGGGGAGGCGTGGCGGAGGGGTACATCGCAGACGGGGCCTTTCGTGCTGTGGTGCCCTCGACGACACCACATGCCGCTACGGCATGTGCAACTACCCACCACGCGTACCGGCTCACGGTGGTCACGCCGGAGGCGATGGACAGCGCGTAGGCGGCCTCGTTCCCGGAGCTGTGCGACCTCACCTTGTTCTCGGACAGGTTGAGCGGATCCGCGACGGTCGAGGTGCGCACGCCGTAGAAGGTGTTGTCGTGGTGCGGCCAGCCGAGCGCACGTAGTTGCGGAGTTGGAGGAAGGTGCCGCCCCGGTCGAGGATGCCGTTGCCGCCGGGCTCGCGGACGATGTCGCTGTCGACGTTGGTGTCGGTCAAGACGGTCACGCCGTGCGAGGCGCAGTTGTAGATGGTGTTGCTGTCGACGGCCAGAGAGCCGATGGGTTCTCAGGTGGCCCTTCGAGGCTGCTGTGGGACGTGCGCGCTGGGCCCGGCCCTGGCATGCCTTGCAGCGCCCCGGAGGGCAGCCAGGGGTCCGGCAAACCTGCATCGCTCTGCGGGGCATGACCACGTTGCCCGTGCGGAATGCACTTGGGATGGCAGCAGAAATGACTGAGGCATTCGCCGCCACGGTGGCAGCGGTGGCCCCCGTAGTGCTCTTGGTGGCCGTAGTCGAGGTTGTCGGGTATGAGCGTGAGCGTCGCGAACGGGGTCATCGCTTCGTGGGAGCTGCCGTAGGCATCACTGACCTCGCGAGCCAGGCGCGCCGGGTAGGTCGCATGGGCGACGCGGCTTTGCTCGTTCGCCTGAGGACCGTGCAGGAAATCCATGAGGTGTACCCAGGTGTAGCCCGGGCCTTGGCTCGGAAGCTCGGGGTGAGCGTGCCGGTGGGCACAAAGAAGGCATGGGTACACCGGTTGAGGTGGTTGAAGTGGATCGCCTGGGCGTGCTGGGCCACCGTGCTAGTAGCCCAAGCTGTGGCAGCCATGATTGCTCTGAACGCCTTGCGGGACCTATCCCACGTAAACCCGATGGCGGACGAAGTATGCGCAGTGATCGTGAGTGTCGGCGTGGGATGGGTGGCGCTGTGGCCGATCGCCCGGGTCACGTTTGCTTACACATGGGGTGGGTTCGAGGCGATGAGCGAGCACGTGAAAGCTAACGATCCTTTTCTAAGGGCACTCCAGGACCGGATCGCTCAGTTGGAAGCAGAACAGGTTTAGGAACGTCGGAGCCCTCGCCGAAGAGTTGATGCGCGGGCTCTGTTGCGCGCACGGCCGCGTTGGACGAGCTTGTGGACGCCGCCGACGGTGATGCCGAGCAGTTGTGCGGTTTGGTGGGCGATGAGGTAGTCGGGCTTCCACATCTGCGAGCCGACGCGAACCGAGTTTCTCCACTCGGCGCCCGTCCCGCTCACCAGGATGAGTTTGCGGAGGAGTTGGATGCTCTCTGCCTGCTCTCGCCGGTTCCGAAGAACGCCTGGCGCTGGGTCGAGACCGCCCAGTACAAGCTCACGCAACAAGGTCAGCATCAGGCAGCGGGAGTGATCGACCTGTTGGTGTGCGCGACCGCGGTGCACTACGGGCACACCGTGCTCCACGTGGACAACGACTTCCCAACGGTCGCCGGGGTCCTCAAGGAGGTCGAGCAGCGTGACGTGTGGACCTGACTGTGGCCGCAACGCTGCGATCGGCTTCCTGCGGGGCAATGATCCCCGTGACGGAGTAGCGGCGAGGCACGCAGGGGGCGGGCATGCAGGGTGCGCGGAGGGGCCGGTCGAGACGGGCTCGTATCGGTGTGGCGGTGTTCCGTCTGGTCATGGCGGTGGTGATCGTGCTGTTCGCTTGGCGGACGTATGAGGAGATGGCCATCGCCGACGCCCGTTCCTCGGGGAACCTGGAACTGGCGGACGCCGTCGTCGTCGATCGGACGGAAGAACACGGGAGGGCGCCCAGGGGCACAGGCCAGGACCGCTATGCGGACTGGGTCCACTGGGACAGGGTCACGCTCGAACTGCGGGTGAACGGCGAACTGCAGTCGGTGGAGGCCGGCGGCGAGGTGGGCGACCATGTCCAGGTCGGCCTGTGGCACGGGCACATCATCGAGCTCGACGGCTTCTACGTGTGGCAAGGGTGGGGCAGCGGCCCCGGAGGGTACATCCTTGTCGCGTTCTACCCCCTGGCCATGGGCTACCTGATCGTCCTGACGGTGGCGGCGCGCGTCCGGATGGCGCGCCGGGGCGGCGCCCGGGTGGGCGACCCGGTCGACTTCGTCTTCGAGATCCTTTTCGGCATCATCGTCGGAGCTGCCACGATCGTCCCGCTGGCCGTGGTACCCGCAGCCCTCGGCACCGAGCATCCCCGGTTCTGGCCGCTCATCCCGGTGGCCGTCGGCGCCACGGTCACCCTGCTCGTCATGCGCCGGCAGCTCCGGCGCGGGCAGAGCGGGGCCGACCGCACCGAGGCCGACGACACCGGTACGGAGGGCGCGCCCGCACGGCCCTGAGCGCCGGGCGTCAAGGCATCGGACGCAGCCCCGTCACGCCGGTCCGGGCCCGCCCCGGCAGTTCCTCATCGGATGCGCTTCGCCGGCCTGGTCGCGGCGTTGAGGAGGTACTCCAGGGGCCCGCGGCGGAAGAAGCGGGACCACAGGGCGGCGAAGACGATCGCGCCCAGGATGTAGGTGAGTACGGGTATCCAGGACTGCTGGGTGCCGGTTCCGGCGGGGGTGGAGAACGCGGACTGGGCGAGGAAGTGGCCGACGTAGGCGGTCAGGGACATGGTGCCCACGGCGATGACCGGTGTGGCCAGGCGGCGCAGTCGCGGCAGGCGGTCCACCAGCACCGTCGCGCCCACGATCACCAGGATGGCGACGCCGACGCTGCCGATGATGTCGAACGTGGTGCCGCTGTGCGGCCCGGCCGTCAGCAGCGTCGACGCCGGCATCTCGGGGAACGAGCCGCCACCGGAAGGCATCGAGGCGCTGTCGAGCGGCATCGAGCCGGAGCCGCCGGACGACGAGCCGTCTTCCGCGCTGCTGCGCAGGGCGCCCGGGCCGGCGAGGAGCAGGGACGTGCCGTAGGCGGCCGCGGTGAGGGCGGCGCCGAGCGCGGCCAGACGCTTGAGGACGGTGGTGGAGGACAGGTCGAGGCGGCCCAGGGCCATGCCCGCGATCACGAAGGACATCCAGGTGAGGGCCGGGTAGAAGCCGTTGAGCAGCAGGTCGAGGACGCCCACCTCGCTGAGATGGCGGAGCGGGTCGTAGGCGTTGACGGTGTTCTGGACCGACGGTGTCAGCAGCGCGTTCAGGGCGAACGCCAGCTGCGGGGTGACGAGGGCGCACGCGGCCGCGATGATCGCGAGGGTCATGGCGCTCAGGCGGACCAGGGGCAGGGCGAGGAGGAAGTAGACCCCGTAGAAGCCGAGGATGATCACTCCTCCGTACTCCATCGCCAGCACGGTGCCCAGGGCCAGCAGGATCACGGCGCGGATCGCGATGCGGGCCCGCGCCTGCCGGCCCGCCAGGCCGGTCTTCGGCTCGCGGCGGCCGGCGATCAGCATCAGCGAGAACCCGGCGAGGGTGGCGAACAGGACCGACGAGTGGCCGTCCGCCATGTACCGGATCCAGCTCGCGACGCCGCTCGTGGCGGACAGCGGGGGGCCGATGTGCACGATGTACATGCCGAACACCGCCAGCGCGCGGGCCAGATCCACCCCGACGAGCCGTCCCATGGAAGGGCCGGGCGAGGTCGGCTCGGCGGTCTCGGGGGAGGTCCGGGACTGCGGGGGCGGGTTCTCCTGCGGGACTGACGTGTCCTGCGGTGTGGTGGGTGTCTGTGGCATGGGACGACCCTCGCGTCGCCGCCGGTCGCGGGGCCATCCGGCAGGCCGCGGTGCTGCCCCCGCCGGTCGGCGGGCACCGCCCCGCCGGCCGGCAGAGAGCGGCGACCGGCCGGCCGGCAGAGGGCGGCGACCGGCCCGGCCGCACCGGTGCGGCCGGGTGACGATCTTCTTCAGCCGCCCGGCGGGGGTCAGTCCGCGTCGGCCACGATGGAGCCGACACGTTCGGCCAGGGTCGGGTCGCGCCGGACCAGGAGGGCCGCATAGCAGACGGCGGCTAGCAGGGTGGCGACCGCCACGTACGGGAACCAGTTGTAGGGCGCGGGCTGGCCGGGCTTGGCCAGGTAGTAGAGCGGGATCAGGATGGCCACCGTACCGATCACGGGCAGGACGAGGTGCCGGACCGGCCGGAACTCCTGCGGACGGTACCTGCGGTAGTACAGCGGCAGGGCGATGTTGGAGGCGAGGTAGACCAGCAGGATCAGGATGGCGCCGAGCGTCGAGGACTCGGTGAAGAAGACCACGGGGTTCATCGAGCCGCCGGAGGAGCCCAGCAGGTGGCCCAGGCCCCAGCCGCCGATGATCAGCAGAGCGGTGAGGGTGAAGGTGATGATCGCCTTGTTCGGTGTGCGGCGGATGGGGTGCACATAGCCGAAGAAGGAGGGGAGCAGCCCCTCGCGTCCGGCGTTGAACACCAGGCGGGCCTGGGAGTTGATGCCGGCGATCAGTACGCCGAGGGTGGAGGTCAGTCCGCCGAGGTAGGCGAGGAACGCCAGCACGCCGAGGGTGTTCTCGGCCACCTCCACGAAGGGGATGCGGGAGGCGCCGAGCCGGGTCACGTCGTAGCCGAAGCCGGTCACCGTGGCGTAGGCGAAGAGGATGTAGCTCACCGTCATGATCGCGACGGAGGAGAACACCGCGCGGCCGACGTTGTGGCGCGGGTTCTCCGTCTCCTCGGCGAGGGCCGCGGAGTTCTCCCAGCCGATGAACAGGTACACCGCCAGCGGGAAGCCCGCCGCCAGCCCCTTGAACCCGTCGCTGATGTGGCTGGGCAGGAAGGGGTCGAAGGACAGCTCGCCGCGGTGTTCCACCAGCGCGGCGACCGACACCACGACCAGCACCAGCATCTCCGCGCCGAAGAAGTAGCCGGCCCACTTGGTGGAGACGACCACCCCGCGCAGCATCAGCGCCACGGCCAGCCCGGTGAGCAGCAGCGTCCAGATGATCCACGGCAGGTCCACCCCGGTGTAGTGGTACAGGGTGATCTGCACGAACCCGCCGGAGATCGAGATGACGCCGGCCATCGCGATGATGTAGCCCAGAGCCGCCAGCAGCGCGGTCGTCACCGCGCTGACGGGCCCGAAGGTCTTGCCGACGAAGGTGATGAAGCTGCCCGCCGAGGGGTGCGCCCGGGAGAACTCCGCCAGCGTGTTGCCGAGCAGCGCCACCGCGACGCCCGCGGCGAGGATGGTCAGCGGCGAGGCCACGCCCGCGGTGGTGGCGAGGAAGGCGAAACCGAAGAAGAAGCTCATGGCCGGGCCGACGTTGGCCATCGTGGCGGCGGCGATGTCCGCCATACCGAGGACGCCACCGCGCAGCCGCTGCGGCGCGCCGCCGGCAGGGCCCGGCGGGGACGGCGAGCCGGCTCCGGGGTGGGGCATGGCGGCAACTCCTCGTGTGGTGGGGCGGTGTGGTGGATACGCGGGGGTACGACGGCCGGGCCGGCACGGACCGGGAGTCAGCGGTGCCGGGCGCGGTGGTGTGCCTTCACCGCCTGTACGGCCGCGTCGGTCGCACCCCGCCCGAGTTCGGCGAGCAGCTCGGCGTGGCAGTGGTTCTGCGCCCGGACGACCGCGGGGTCCGGTACGGGCAGCAACAGGCACAGCCGGCCGAGCAGGTCGGCGGCGAACTCACGGATCCCGGTGCCGCCGAGCGCCACCGCGAGGTCCAGGTGGAACCGGGTCTCCAGCTCGGCCAGGCGGGCCGGGTCGTCCGTCTCCTCCATCTCCTCGACCAGCGGCCGGAGTCCGTCCAGCCGTGCGGGCGGGACCTCTCCCGAACCGTGCGCCACGAGGCCGCATTCGAGCAGGAGCCGGAAGGCTTCGAGCGAAGCCGCCTCCTCGGGGTCGTGGGTCAGAGCCACGACGGTGTCCCACTCCTGGGCGACGAAGGTTCCGCCCGCGCGTCCGCGCCGGCGGTCGAGCAGGCCGTCCTGGCACATGCCCTCCAGCGCGCGGCGCACGGTGATCTCGCCGATTCCGAGTTCCTCGGCGAGGACCCCGGCGTCCGGCAGCCGGTCCCCGGGCCGTACGGAACGCAGGCGTACCCGCAGGGCGATCCGTGACCGGACGAGATCGGATCCGCTCTGGCCCCCGCCGGGCAGGGCGCGGGCGTGTCCGACGCCGGTGGCCGCCGTCGTCTGGGCCGGGCCGGGCGGGTTGTAGGGCCCGAACTTGCCCGCTGCATTCGCCACGGCGCCACCCTAACGGCCCGCTGAGCGCGGTCGCGGTCCGCGACGGCCGCCGCGCGGAGCGCCGGACCGGCGTCGAGGGCGGGCGCGGGCCCGGTGCGGGGCGGTTGGGCCCGCCGGTGGTTCCCGCGACGACACCGCGGTGTGGTGCATGGGGGCTCCCGAGGAGGTGGTGATCCGGTCCGGCCCGCGACGGCCGTCGGCACAGGCGGCAGGCGCGGCGCGGCACGGCAGGGCACGGCACGGGCGTCGCGACGGGTGGAGCGGGTCGCGCTGCAGGAAAAATTAGAGCAAGGTGAACAGTTAAACAAGACCCTGCCGTGGGCGGGCCGGAAGGTGCGGGCGGGGCGAACGCGGAGGCCGGTCCGATGGCGTCCTGACCAGGGGATTCGCGCCCTGGCGGGAGGGTCGCGGGGCGTCGGCGAGGGTGCGGGCCGAGCGGGTGCGGGGTGGGTGTGGCCCGGCGGGACGGCGTGCCGACGCCAGGGCATGGGCGGACGGACCCCTTGTTTTATTCGATCGTCCTGAACTATTTTCCTGAACGCCACCGGGACGACCGGTCCGACGGGGACCGGCCCGGAGGCCACGGTCCACCATGCCCTCCCTGCGGCCGTGATCGCCACCCGCACGTTCACCCGGCACGCCCGCACCCCTCATGCCCGACGGCCTCCCCGCCGCCGGCCGCCCGGCCCCGCCGGAACCTTCCCTCGTCCCCACCTGCTTCCTGGATGCCGAGATGACCACACAGACACCTCGTCCCGCGCCCGATCCGGTGACCACCACCGAGAGCCCCTCAGGAGGATCCGGCCTGCAAGCCGGACTGAAGAACCGTCATCTGTCGATGATCGCGATCGGCGGTGTCATCGGTGCGGGCCTGTTCGTCGGCTCCGGCTCCGGCATCGCGGCCGCCGGTCCCGGCATCCTGATCTCGTACCTCCTCGTCGGCACCCTCGTGGTGCTGGTGATGCGGATGCTCGGCGAGATGGCCGCGGCCAATCCCACCTCCGGCTCGTTCTCCGCCTACGCGGACCGTGCGCTGGGCCGCTGGGCCGGGTTCACCATCGGCTGGCTGTACTGGTTCTTCTGGGTCGTCGTGCTCGCGGTAGAGGCGACCGCCGGTGCCAAGATCCTGGCCGGATGGATCCCCGCGGTACCGCAGTGGGGCTGGGCCCTGCTCGTGATGGTGGTCCTCACCGCCACCAACCTCGTCTCCGTCGGCTCCTACGGCGAGTTCGAGTTCTGGTTCGCCGGCATCAAGGTCGTCGCGATCGCCGCGTTCATCGTGGTCGGCGGGCTCGCGATCTTCGGCCTGCTGCCCGGCTCGGACCACCCGGCGTCCGGCTTCTCCCATCTGACCGACCACGGCGGATTCCTGCCCAACGGGCCGGGGGCGATCCTCACCGGCATCCTGATGGTGGTCTTCTCCTTCATGGGCAGCGAGATCGTCACCCTGGCCGCCGGTGAGACCGAGAACCCGCGGGCCGCGGTCACCAAGGCCACCAACAGCGTGATCTGGCGGATCGCGGTGTTCTACCTGGGCTCGATCCTGATCGTGGTGTCGCTGCTGCGCTGGGACGACCCGGCGATCCTCAAGGACGGCTCGTACGTCGCCGCGCTGAACTCCATCGGCATCCCGCACGCCGGCGAGATCATGAACGCCATCGTGCTCACCTCCGTCCTGTCCTGCCTCAACTCCGGCCTCTACACCGCCTCCCGGATGGCGTTCTCGCTCGGCCGTCGCAGCGACGCCCCGGCCGCCTTCGCCCGCACCAACGGGCGCGGCGTCCCCCAATCGGCCATCCTGGCCTCGGTGGTCTTCGGCTTCGTCGCGGTCGCCTTCAACTACCTGTGGCCGGACACGGTCTTCCAGTTCCTGCTGAACTCCTCCGGCGCGATCGCCCTCTTCGTCTGGCTGGTGATCTGCTTCTCCCAACTGCGGATGCGCAAGATCATCCAGCGTGAGTCGCCGGACAAGCTGGTCGTCAGGATGTGGCTCTACCCCTACCTGACCTGGGCCACCATCGCGATGATCACCTTCGTCCTGGTCTACATGCTGACCGACACCGCCGACGGTGGCGGCCGCGACCAGGTCGTCCTGTCCACGCTGCTCGCCGTGGCCGTGGTGGTCTTCGCCCTCGTCCGCGAGCGGCGGGCCCGGAACGCCCGGCCGGACAAGGTCACCTCCGCCTAGCGGCCCGGCCCGTCGTACGGCCGACCCGCCCCGCCGGTGACGCGGCCCTCCCGCCGCGTCACCGGCTTCGCGGCGTCCGCGCCGCGGTGCGATGTCCGCGCCGCGGCGCGGCCCGCTTCTACGACGAGGGCGGCGGACCGGGCGCCCGTCCGACGGGAGCCCCGTCCGCCGCCCCGGTCGCCGGGTCGGGCGGATCCGTCGTCAGCGGCCCCTGAAGACGGGGGTCCTCTTCTCCAGGAACGCGCTCATGCCCTCCTTCTGGTCCGCCGTCGTGAACAGGGCGTGGAACACGCGCCGTTCGAAGAGGAGCCCGTCGCGCAGGCCGGTCTCCAGGGCCCGGTCGACCGACTCACGGGCGGCCGAGACGGCCCGGCGGCCGTAGGAGGCGATGGTCGCCGCGGCGTCCGTGCTCTCGGTGAGGACGCGGTCGTCCGGGACCACCCGCGACACCAGGCCCGCGGCCTCCGCCTCGCGGGCGCTCATCGTGCGGCCCGTGAGGATCAGGTCCATGGCCTTGGCGCGGCCGACCAGGCGGGTGAGCCGCTGGGTGCCGCCGATGCCGGGGATCACGCCGAGCTTGATCTCCGGCTGGCCGAAGACCGCCGACTCGCCCGCGACGATCAGGTCGCACATCATCGCCAGCTCGCAACCGCCGCCCAGCGCATGCCCGTTGACCGCCGCGATCTTCGGCGTCCGGAATCCGGCGAACTCCTCCCAGCCCGCGAAGTAGTCCTCCGCGGCCATGTCCTCGGCCGACTTCCCCGCCATCTCCTTGATGTCGGCACCGGCCGCGAAGACCTTCTCCGACCCGGTGACGACGAAGCAGCCCACGTCCGGGTCGCGGTCCAACGGGCGCATCACGTCGAGGAGTTCGCCCAGCAGCTCACCGCTGAGGGCGTTCAGGACGTGCGGCCGATGGAGTCGTACCGTGACCACGCGGTCATGACGTTCGATCTTGAGGGTGTTCAACGACTCTCCTCTTCTCCCTCGCCTGCCGGTTCCGGCGGTTGTCATGAGTCCCAGATCGCGCCGTACGCGGGAATCCCGCGCTGTTCGAGGCCGTGCACCACCTGCCAGGTCAGCTTCTTGTTGGAGATGCAGATGACAGCCTCGGCGCCGAAGTCGCGGTACGCGGTGTACGCGAGCCGCACCATGTCCGGCTTGCCGTGCTGCGAGGTGTCCCAGACCAGCGCGTTCGGCTGGACGGCGAGGATCTCGTCGACCAGCTCGTCGCCGTAGGTCCTGCGCGGGTCACGTGTCGCCCACACGAGCCGGGAGGGCACCTCGGCGGCCAGCAGGTGCGGCAGACAGGGGCCGATGCCGCTGCCGGTTGCCACGTAGATCACTTTGCTGAACAGGGTCTCGATATTGGCGACCCCGGCCGTGGTGATGCCCTTGACCCAGACCTTCGCCGGCGCGTCGTCGATGAACGAGCCGGTCCAGTCGCCCGCGCGCGAGATGGTCAGCCGGAAGCCGGGTACGCCGGGTGAGGGCACGTTGGCGAAGGAGTGCCATTCGGTGAGCGGACTGCGGCTGATGGCGGTGGAGGAGCCCGCGAAGGGGGTCACACCGTGGTCGAAACGGGCCAGCGCGACGTGCGGGGAGGGCCTCTCGATCCGTACGTCCACCTTGCGCAGCCGCAGCCAGGGCAGGGCGACGCTGAAGGTGACCACGGCCAGCACCCCGATGGCGACCGGCCCCTGCCCGCCCAGCAGCGTGTGCGTCCAGAACAGGGCGAGGGCGCTCCAGCCGCCGAAGCGGTGGATCTTCTCGAAGCGGTCGTGGAAGCGGGAACGGAACGGCGGCAGGGCGGTGGCGACGATGACGGCGAGCAGGGCCACCAGTGTCCAGCTCACGGCCATGAGGGCCGGGTCGGTGCCGTCGACGGCCGACGCGACCGCCCCGGCGAGGAACCACGCCGCTCCGGCCAGCGCCCCGCCCACGTGCAGTCCGCCGAAGTGGTAGACCTTCCCGAGCGTCCACCGCGCCTTCAGCGGCCAGCTCGTCGGAGCCCAGGTCGCCAGCCGGAAGAAGAGGTTGACGACGTACTGCTGCCGGACCACCACCGCGAGCGCGAGGTTCGCGAGGGACGCGTGGCCGACGGTCTCGGCGTCCGGCACCCAACTGGCGGTCAGCAGAACGATGTTGGCCAGTATCACCAGCGCAGCGAGGCGGTTGTAGTGCATCAGACGGGGGTGCTTGAGCAGGCGGCGGGGCGCGGACGTGAGCGGCGGGAGTTCGGCGAGAGCCGAGGGCGGTACGCCCGCGACGCCTCCCGCCTCCGCGGACGACGTCCCGGCGGAAGCGGCCCCGGTGGAGGCGGCCCCGGCGGACGAGCCGCCGGCCGACGAGGTCTCGATGGACGACGTCATCGGGCCGCCCCCTCTCGTACCGCCGGCACCGGCAGCAGGGGTGCCCCCGCGTCCTGGACCGGCACCGCCCGCGCGGCCTTCTCCCGTTGCTCCGCCAGCCGCAGCAGTGCCGCCCGGTCGACCTTGCCCCGGTCCGTCTCCGGCAGCGCGGCCAGCGGGAGGACCGTGGCCGGCACGCAGTAGTACGGCAGGGCGTCGGCCACCGCGCGCCGGGCCGTGTCCGGGTCGACGTCGGCCGGGCAGACGAAGGAGACCAGGCTGCGGGCGTCCCGCTTCAGGGTGACGGCGCGGGAGCAGCCCGCCACCGACTCCAGCACCGAGGAGACGGAGTCGAGTTCCACGCGGAAGCCGCGGACCTTGACCTGGTCGTCGGTACGGCCCAGGTGTTCGAGTTCGCCGTCCGGTGTCCAGCGGCCCAGGTCGCGGGTGCGGAACATGCGGTGTCCGCCGCCGAGGAAGGGGTCGGGGGCGTACCGCTCGGCGTTCAGCGCCTCGTTGTCCAGATAGCCGGCCGAGACGCAGTCGCCTCCGGCCCACATCTCGCCGACCTCCCCGATGGGCAGCGCACGCCGGTGCTCGTCGAGGACGTACACCGTGTTGTTGGGGGTGGGGCGGCCGATCGTGAGCAGCGCGTCCTCCACGCGGTGCCGGCGCATCGTGTTGACGATCGTCGTCTCCGTGGGCCCGCAGGAGTTGTGGAAGGCGGACCGCCCGGCCCAGGCGTCCGCGAGCGGGCGCGGGCACGGCTCGCCCGCGACGGCCACCGTCCGCACCCGGGGGCAGTCCGCCGGGTCGATCCCGGACAGCACCGTCGGCGTCGCGATCAGCACGTCCGCCGTACGGGCCGCCGCCGCGACGTCCTTGCCGCGGATCACGAGCGTGCCGCCGTGGGCGAGACAGCCGAGGATCTCCCAGGCGGCCATGTCGAAGGCGATGTTGAGGAGCTGGGCGACCCGGTCACCGGGGCGGATGCCCAGGTCGCCGGGCGAGGTGAGGAGGATGTTCGCGACGTTGCGGTGGGTGACCTTCACCCCGTTGGGCTTGCCGGTCGTGCCCGAGGTGAACAGGACGTAGCACCCGTCGTCGGGGCGTACGGGCCGCTCCGGGCGGACCGGCCCCGGCGCGGGCGGGCCGGCGAGATCGTCGTCGAGCGTGATCAGCCGGTGCCCGGTGGCGGGCAGGGGCACCCGCAGCGTGTGCTCCGACTGGGTCAGGACGACCCGGGTGCCGGCGGTACGGATGACGTGCCGCAGCTGGGTGTCGGGGGTGAGGCCGATGTCCTGCGGGACGTAGGCGGCGCCTGCCTTCAGCGTGCCGAGCAGCCCGACGAGCATCGGGACGGACCTGCGGACGAAGAGGCCGACGTGGTCGCCGGGCCGTACGCCCTCCCGCAGGAGCACGGCCGCGAGGCGGGTGGCACGGCGGTCCAGTTCGCCGTACGTGATCGTCGTGCCCTGGTGCTCGGCGGCGACCGCGTGCGGCGCGGCGGTGGCCCACCGTTCGAAGGCGTGGTGGACGAGGGGGTCGGGGACGGGGATGTCAGGGCCTCGGCCGAACTGCCGGAACAGGGCCCTGTCGTGAGGGGACAGATGGCTCAGGGGCATGCTTCACAGACCTCCTGGCTGTGTGGGGAGAAGATGCCTCGGGCTACTGAACGCTGACGTGCCTCGAAAGGTGCATGGGTCGAGCGCCGTGCGGAGGTGCGGGCGACAGCACCGGTGTGCGGTGGCGCCTCAAACAGCTTCAACGTTCAATGTGCTCTGCGTCACTGTGAAAACCAGTCACATGACTGGACTTGCGGCACAGCGACCGCTTCCCTCCGGGCAGGCGCCCGCAGCCACATGCGCTGCCGCGCGTCACGGGACGTGGGCGCGTTGTCGGGTGCGTTGTCGGGTGCGGGTGAGTGGGGGCTGGTCGCGCAGTTCCCCGCGCCCCTGAAAAGCAGGGGCTGTGCTCCCTGCTTTTCAGGCCCGCAGGGGCCTGGGCTTTCAGGGGCGCGGGGAACTGCGCGAGAAGCCCCACCGGACCCGCACCCGACAACGCACCCCCGACCACCCCCACGAACCCCGGGCGCTCAAGGCCCGCTTAAGACGCCCTCGGCACGCTCGGTGCGGCCACCGGCAGTGGTGGTGGGTCCGTGTCCGGGATGGGGCGCGGACCCGCGTCGGTGCTCCCGGGACACCGCGGGCGCCGAGCGACGGGCGATTCAGTGAATGGAGACACCATGGCCACGGTTGTGAACACCGCCGTGGGCGAGCGGACCGGACCGCTGGACCGGCTGCGCGCCCTCCACGCCGAAGGACGCCTCGCCGACGCGTACGACGAGGTGCCCGGTCTGCTGTCCGAACTGGCCGCGGCGGGGGACCCCGCCGGGCCCCCGGCCCCGGACCTGGCGCGAGCCGGGCAACTGCTGTCCCGGCTGGACCGGGACGAGGTGCTGCGCGAACACCCCGGCACCGAGACGATCACCGTCGCGGTCACCGGCGGTTCCACCCTCAACGGGCTCACGGCCCCGCTCACCGCCGAACTCGCCCGTCACGGCCTGCTGTCGAAGCTGCACGAGGGCGACTACGACTCCTGGCGCCGCGATCTCCACAACACCGCCAGCGAGATGTACGACGCCGATCTGGCGCTGTGCGTGCTGGACGCCGAGATCGTCTTCGGCGAACTGCCGCACCCCTGGCTGGTGGAGGACGTCCAGCGCGTCACCGCCGGGAAGCTCAACCTGATCAGCTCGCTGGTGGAGCGCTATGTCACGCGCGGCGGCGGCACCCTGGTGCTCAACACCGTGCCCCTGCTCCGCGGCCATCTGCGCCGGCTCGTCGACGCCCGCTCCCGGGCCCGGCTCGGGGTGATCTGGCGGGAGTTCAACGCCGGACTGCTGCGGCTGGCCGTCGTGCACGAGCGTGTCCACGTCGTGGACCTCGATCCGCTGGCCGCCTCCTGCGGCCCGGTCAACGAGCCCCGGCTCGCCGCCTACGCCAAGGTGCAGTTCGGTGAGGAGGTCCTCGCCGGCTACGCCCGGGAGGTCGGCCACCTGGCCCGCGTGCTGCGCGGACGCACCAAGAAGGTGCTGGTGGTCGACCTGGACAACACCCTGTGGGACGGCATCCTCGGCGACGACGGCCCGGACGGCATCGCCGCCGCCACCACCTACCGCGGCGAGGCGTTCGGCCGGTTCCAGAAGGCCGTCGGACAGCTCGGCGCGCAGGGCGTCCTGCTCGCGGTGTGCTCCAAGAACGACATCGAGCCGGTCCGCGCCGTCCTGCGCGAGCACCCCGACATGGCCCTGCGGGAGACCGACTTCGTGCAGGTCACCGCCAACTGGGAGCCCAAGGACCGGAATCTGCTGGAGATCGCCCAGCGGCTCAACCTCGGCGTGGACAGCTTCGTCTTCGTGGACGACTCGCCGTTCGAGTGCGGTCTGGTCTCCCGCAGCCTGCCCGGCGTCGCCGTGGTCCGGCTCGACGAGGAACCCGCCCTGCACATCGAACGGCTGCTCGCCGACGGCTGGTTCGACGTACGGGAGTTGACGCCCGAGGACCGTGCCCGGTCCACGCAGTACCGCACCGAGGTGGCCCGCCAGGACCTCCTGGAGGGCGCGGACTCCATGGAGGACTACCTCGCGGAACTGGGCGTCGAGGTCACCCTCTCGCCCCCGCGGGACCACGAGATCCCCCGGGTCTCGCAGGTGACGCTGCGCACCAACCAGTTCAACCTCACCACCGAACGGCTTCAGCAGGCCGATGTGCGGGCCCTGCACGAGTCCTCCGACGGACTGGTGCTGGCGATCCGCTCCGCGGACCGGTTCGGGGACAACGGACTGGTCGGAGCGATCCTGGTCAGCGGCGCCGGCGCGGACGGCGCGGCGGACGGCGGCTGGCACATCGACAACATGCTGCTGAGCTGCCGGGTGTTCGCCCGCGGTATCGAACAGGCAAGCCTGGCCGCCGTGCTGCACGAGGCGCGGGCCCGGGGGGCGGCCGCCGTGTACGCCCGCTACCGTCCGACGGCCAAGAACCACCGGGTGCGCGGTCTGTACCCGTCCCTGGGCTTCGCCGAGACGGGCGAGGACGCCGACGGGACCGTGTCGTTCCGGCACGACCTGACCGAGGAACACCTGCCGACGCCGCCGGCGCACGTCCGTCTGAGCACGGACTTCACCCGGCGCTCGTCCTGAGGCGGCCGGTGTGGCCGTCTCGCCCGGCATGGGGTGGTGGTCCGTGCGTCCTGCGGCGCGGCGGATCAGGAAGGGCGTCGTCACGTTCTTCGTGGACGGGTTCGGCGCCCTGGCCGTCATCTTCGGCATGGTGCCGCCGGCCTCCGTGGAGCAGGCCAAGCAGTGGTGGCTCGACGACGGCGGCGCCGGGGGACCGGGCGGCACGGGCCCGTGCCCGCTCGACGAGCCGCCGCCCGCGCATCCCGAACGCATGGTCCCCGACGTGCCGCTCTCCCCGCGTGAACGGGAGTTGTGGGCGCAGTTGTGGGGGCACGGCCGGGTGGAGGACGGCCCCGGCCGGCGGGAGTGACGCCGGCCGCAAGAGGGGCTTTAGAGACGGACCCGACGATCGGCACGACGGGTCCGGCGGACAGTCGGTTCGACCGGGCCGACCGATGTCAACGCGATACGAGTCGCTTCGAGGCGAGGGGAAAGACGGTGGCGGAATTCGGTTCATTCGCGGAGGTCGTGCTGACGCGGTCGGACGAACGGGGTGACACGGACGCGTTCGTGTTCCTCGCGGACGGCGTGCGGGGCAAGGTGCCGGAGCGACTGCCGTACCGGAACCTGGACCGTGCGGCCAAGGACATCGCGTCCTGGCTGCAGGAACGGGGACTGGCGGGGCGTCAGGTCCTGCTGCTGTACCCCTCGGGCCTGGACTTCGTGAAGGCGTTCACGGGCTGCCTCTACGCCGGGGCCGTCGCGGTGCCCGCGCCGCTGCCCTCCGAGCAGGGCCAGCACTTCCGCCGTGTGTCCGGCATCGTCCGCGACGCCCGGGTCGGTGCCGTGCTGACCCTCGCCGAGCACGCGCCGGAGGTGGAGGCGTGGCTGGCGGCCGAGGGCTTCTCGGACGTGGTCTGCCTGCCCACCGACCAGGGCCCCGTCGGTGACGCGGCCGCCTGGCGGGACCCGGCGCTGACCCCGGACCACCTGGCGTTCCTGCAGTACACCTCGGGCTCCACCAGCGCCCCCAAGGGCGTGATGGTCTCCCACGGCAACCTGCTCGCCAACGAGGCGGCCATCGCCCGCTCCACCGGCAACACCCCCGACACGATGATCGGCGGCTGGCTGCCCTTCTACCACGACATGGGCCTGATCGGGCACATTCTCCAGCCGCTGTGGCTGGGCACCACGAGTGTGCTCATCCCGCCGGTGTCCTTCCTGCGCAAGCCCGCCCGCTGGCTGGAACTGGTCAGCGAGTACGGCGTGAACGCCAGCGGCGGCCCCAACTTCGCGTACGACCTGTGCGTGCGCCGGGTCACCGACGCGCAGCTGGAGGGCCTGGACCTGTCGACGTGGCGGACCGCCTGCAACGGCGCCGAGCCCGTCAGGGCCGAGACCCTGCAGGCGTTCACCGAGCGCTTCGGCCCCTACGGGTTCCGGCCCGAGACCATGTTCCCCTGCTACGGCATGGCCGAGACCACCCTGCTGGTCACCGGCACCCCCAAGACCCGCGGCGCGCTGCTGCGCGAGGTCGACGCGGCCGGACTGGAGCAGGGCACGCTGACGGGCCCGTACCTGGGCGCCGCGACACGGACGCTGGTCAGCAGCGGTGTCGCGCTGGCCGAGGACTTCGAGGTGCGGATCGTCGACCCCGAGACGCTCGCCGAGCGGCCCGAGGGCCAGGTCGGGGAGATCTGGGTGCGCGGCGCCAGTGTGGCCTCCGGCTACTGGGAGCGGCCCGAGGTGAACGCCGAGATCTTCGGCGCCCGGATCGCCGGCCAGGAGGAGCTGGGCGCCTGGCTGCGCACCGGCGACATGGGCGTCATGGGGAGCGGCGGCGAGCTGTTCGTGACGGGCCGTCTGAAGGAGATGGTCCTGATCAACGGCCGCAACATCTACCCGTACGACGTGGAGAGCGCGGTGCGCGGCCTGGATCCCGCGATCGGCGCGGGGGCCGTCTTCGCCGTCGACTCCGGCGGCCAGGAGCACCTGGTGGTGATCCACGAGATCCGGGCCGCCGCCGCGGGTGCGGACCTGAAGGACGTGGCCACCCAGATCCAGCGGCACATCGGCATGGAGTTCGCCGTCCCGGCGGGCAACGTGCTGCTGGTCCGCCCCGGCACCGTGCGCCGGACCACCAGCGGCAAGATCCAGCGGACGCTGATGCGCAAGCTGTTCCTCCAGGGGGCGGTCACCGCGCTGCACTCGGTGCTGGACCCGTCGGTGCGCACGCTGGTCGAGGGAGACGCGAGCGGCGCGCACGGCGCCCCGGCCGCCGATCCGGCCATGGCACCGGTGGGCTGAGCCATGGAGCATCCTCCCTACCGCGTCGCACAGGAACTGGAGTCGCTGCTCGGCGACCCCGAGGACCCCGCCACACCCTTCTCCCACGCCCGCAGCCTGGAACTGGACGAGAACGAGGAGTTCCCCGCCGACCTCTGCCGGCTGCTGGAGGGCTGGGGGCTGCAGGAGTTCTACATCCCCGCCGAGCACGGCGGCAGGCTCACCGACTACGAGACCGTCATGCAGGTCATGCGGGTGGTGGCCCGCCGCGACCTGACCGTCGCCGTCGGCCACGGCAAGACCTACCTCGGCGGGGTCTGCGTCTGGATCTCCGGCACCCCCGAGCAGGCCCGCGGCCTCGCCGCCGACATCCGGGCCGGGGTGCCGGTCTCGCTGGCCCTCACCGAGCGCGCCCACGGCAGCGACCTGCTCGCCGGGGACGTGCGCGGCGAGAGCGACGGCGCGGGCGGCTGGCGCATCAGCGGCGAGAAGTGGCTGATCAACAACGCCACCCGGGGCAGCCTCCTGTCCGTCCTCACCCGCACCTGCGAGGACGGCGGGCCGCGCGGCTTCACCGTGCTGCTCGTCGACAAGCGCCGGCTCGCTGAGGGGGACGACTACCGCTGCGTGGACAAGATCCGCACCCACGGCATCCGGGGCGCCGACATCAGCGGCATCGCCTTCGACGGCGCCCCGGTGCCGGCGGACGCGGCGGTCGGCGGCGAGGGCGGCGGCGTCGAGACCGTGCTCAAGGCCCTCCAGCTCACCCGCACCATGTGCGCCTCGCTGTCGCTGGGTGCCGCCGACCACGCGCTGGGCATCGCCCTGGACTTCGCCGAGCGGCGCGAGCTGTTCGGACGGCGGCTCATCGACCTGCCGCAGGCGCGGCACGTGCTCGCCTCGGCCGCGGCGGACGTCCTGACCGGGGAGGCACTGGCCACGGTCGCCGCCCGCTCCGTGCACACCGTCCCCGACGAGCTGAGCGTCGCCGCCGCGGCCACCAAGTACCTGGTGCCCACCGGGACCGAGGGCGTGATCGTCGAACTGACCCGGCTGCTCGGCGCCCGGGCCTTCCTCAAGGACGTCCACGCCCGGGGCATGTTCCAGAAGGTCGACCGCGACCACCGCATCGTCGGCCTCTTCGACGGCAACACCCTGGTCAACCTCAACTCCCTGGTCAACCAGTTCCGTTCGCTGTCCCGGGGCTGGCTGCGCGGCGGCGGGGACACCGAGGGCGCCGTCCGTGCCTTCGACCTGTCCACCCCGCTGCCCCCGCTGGACCCGGCGCGGCTGTCCCTGGTGGCCCGGCGCGGCAGCGGCGTCATGGCCACGCTGCCGGCGTCGGTGGCGGCCCTGCGCGCCGAGGCCGGCCGACGGCCGGAACTCAAGGGCGCGCTGGGCGCGGCGGAGCGGCTGCTCGCGGTGACCGGCCGGGTCCACGAGGAGATGGACGCGTACCGCGCCGTCGTCTCCGACGTCCCGCCCGCCGCCTTCGACGTGGCCCGCCACTACAGCCTGTGCCTGGCCGGCGCCGCCTGCCTCGGCCTGTGGACCCACAACCAGCGGACGGCGCGGGCCGGGCGCACCGGTGAACTGTGGCGCGACGGGGTGTGGCTGTGGCCCGTCCTCGACCGGCTGCTGGTGAAACTGGGCGAACCGGACGCCGGGGACCCCGACGCCTACCCGCAGCTGCTGGAGCGGCTGCGGGCCGCACGGGAGGCGGGCGAGCTGTTCTCCCTGATCCCGTTCTCGCTGGGCGGGAGCGCCGGGCGGCCCACCGGGGCGTCCGACGCCGCCGCCCGGCCCGCCCACGCATCCGGCGGTGCGGGCCCGCTCGCCCGCACATCCGGCGGTGACGGCGGTCCGCCGGCCGCCGTACCGCAAGGACAGACCGACACCCGGGCCGCCGTCGGCGGCACCCGGACACCCGAGGGGACGTCATGCTGAGTGATCCCGCGGTCCAGGGGCTGCACGGCAAGGCAGCCCCGACCGGTACCGCCCCTGCCACCGACCCGGCCACGCACCAGGCGCGCGAGAGCGCGGTCCGGGCCAGGATCGCCGACCTGGAGAACCGTTTCGGGGACCCCCAGGACCCCGCCAACCCGCTGGGCGCCGCCGGGCTGCTCGCCGCCGACGAGGCCGGGGAACTGCCCGCCGCGGGCGAGCGGCTCCTCGACGACGTCGTCCTCAACGCCGAGTTCGTGCCCACCGGCCTCGGTGGGCGCCTCGACCGCCTCGACACGCTCGTCCGCGTGATGCGTCAGGTGTTCCGGCGCGACGTGGCGCTCGGCCTCGGCTACGGCATCACGTCGTTCATGGCCGCCGTCAACGTGTGGACGGCCGGCAACGAGGAGCAGCGCCGCCGGACGGCGGAGCTGCTGCTGGGCGGCTCCAAGATCTCCGTCGCCTATCACGAGCTGCCGCACGGCAACGACTTCGTCCGCAACGAGTTCCGGGCCGACCCCGTGCCCGGTGCCTTCCGCCTCAACGGCCGCAAGGAGGTCATCAACAACGCCGACCGGGCCGCCGCCTACGCCCTGTTCAGCCGCACCGACGACAGCCCGGGCAGCCGCAGCCACTCGGTGCTGCTGGCCGAACGGGACCAGCTCGACGCGGAGCGCTTCAAGGTCCTGCCCCGCTACCACGCCGTCGGCGTGCGCGGCTGCCGGCTGTCCGGGCTGGACTTCAGCGACTGCCCGGTGCCCGACAGCACCCTCCTCGGTGCCCGCGGCCAGGGCGTGGAACTGGCGCTGCGCTCCTTCCAGATCACCCGCAGCGCCATCCCCAGCATGGCCGTCGGCGCCCTCGACACCAGCCTGCGCACGGTGGTGCGGTTCGCCCTCGGGCGCCAGCTCTACCGGCGGTCGGTGATGGAGATCCCGCACGCCTCCTCCACCCTCACCGGCGCCTTCCTGGACCTGCTGATCTGCGACAGCATGGCGACGGTCGGCACCCGGGCGGTGCATCTGCTGCCCGACGAGACCAGCGTCTACGCGGCGGCCGTGAAGTACCTGGTGCCCAAGATGCTCACCGACACTATGTACGACCTGTCGATCGTGCTCGGGGCGCGGTTCTACGTCCGCGAGGGCGAGTTCGGCCTCTTCCAGAAGCACGTGCGCGACCTGCCGGTGCTCAGCCTCGGCCACGCGGGCTCCGCGGCCTGCCAGGCCACCATCATCCCGCAGCTGTCCCGGCTGGCCCGGCGCGCCTGGTTCTCCGGCGACGAGGCCCCGCAGAGTCTGTTCCGGCCGAGGGAGGGGCTGCCCGGCATCCCCTTCGAGAGCCTCGCCCTCGCCAGCGGCCGGGACAGCCTGAGCGCCTCGCTGGTCGCCGCCGCCGACGGGCTGCCGAGCGGCTCTCCCGAGGAACTCGCGGTCCAGGCACTCGTCATGCGGATGCTGGACCAGCTGCGCCAGCTCCAGGAGGACAGCCTGAACCTCTCCCCGCAGGACCGCACCGCCCTCGCCAGCCCCGCCAGCTTCGCGCTCGCCGACCGCTACGCCGTGTTCCTCGCGGCCGCCTCCGTCCTCGGCGTCTGGCGCGGGGCCCAGGGCGGCGACGATCCCTTCCTGGCCGACCCGGCCTGGGTGGCCGCCGCACTGCACCGCCTCGCCCGCCGGCTCGGGCAGCGCCCGGCCGACCTGCCGCCCGGGTGCGAGGGCCGGGTGCACGAGGAAGTGCTCCGACGCTTCCACGAACGCCGCAGCTACGACCTCTACGACACCCCGCTGGCCGGCTGAGCGCCGGCCGACCGGACCCGACGCGCCTTCACCGAGGAGTTCTTCCATGACTGTCCCCGCGACCGACCGCACCGCGAACAACGAGCACACCGCACACACCGTCGAGTCGCTGAGCAGCTGGCTCGCCGACCGGATCGCCCTCTACCTCAGGCGCACGCCGTCCGAGATCTCGCCCACCGTGCCGCTGGCCGAGTACGGCCTCGACTCGGTCGCGGCGCTGAGCCTGTGCGGCGACATCGAGGAGGACTTCGACCTCGTCCTCGAACCCACCGTGGCCTGGGACTACCCGACCGTCGCGGCACTGGCCGAGCACCTGGTGGAGGAACTGCGGGCGATGGAGGGCGAGAATCGATGAGGCCCGTCGCCATCGTCGGCATCGACTGCCGGTTCCCGGGGGCGCCCGACACGGCCGCCTACTGGGACATGCTGATGCGCTCCGGCGACGGAGTGGAGAAGGTGCCCCGGCAGCGCTGGGACGCCCGCGCATTCCACTCCCGCGCCGGAGCGGAAGGACACTCCAACACCACCGAGGGCGGGTTCATCTCCGACCCGGACGCCTTCGACAACGAGTTCTTCACCGTCTCCCCGCGCGAGGCGGCCGCGATGGACCCGCAGCAGCGGCTGCTGCTCCAGTGCGCCTGGCGCGCCGTCGAGGACGCCGGGGTCGCCCCGCAGCGGCTGGCCGGCACCAACACCGGTGTGTTCGTGGGCATCATGGGCAACGAGTGGGCCCACCTGCACATGACCGACTACGCCCAGGTCACCGCCCAGCTCGGCTCCGGCAACGGCTACTGCATGACCGCCAACCGGGTCTCCTACCACCTCGACCTCAAGGGGCCGAGCCTGGCGGTGGACACCGCCTGCTCCTCCTCCCTCGTCGCCGTCCACCTGGCCTGCAACGCCCTGCTTGCGGGGGAGTGCGACACCGCCATCGCCGCCGGGGTCAACGTGGCGCTCACCCCGGCGCTCGGCATCTTCTACACCCAGGCCGGGCTGTCCGCCCCCGACGGCCGGTGCAAGCCCTTCAGCGCCGACGCCGACGGCATCGGCCGGGGCGAGGGGGTCGGCGCGGTGGTGCTGCGCCGGCTGGAGGACGCGATCGCCGACGGCCAGCCGGTGTACGCGGTGATCCGCGGCACCGCCGTCAACCAGGACGGCCGCAGCAACGGCATCACCGCCCCCAACCGCTGGTCGCAGCAGGAGGTGCTGGCCGCCGCCTACCGCCGGGCCGGTGTCGAGCCGTCCGACGTCGTCTTCACCGAGGCCCACGGCACCGGCACCGTCCTCGGCGACATGATCGAGACCAAGGCGCTCGGCCAGCTGCACGCCGGCCGCTCCGGGCGCCCGCTGGCCCTCGGTTCGGTCAAGGGCAACATCGGGCACACCGAGGGCGCCGCGGGCATCGCCGGGCTCATCAAGGTCGCCCTGTCCCTGCACCACAAGACGGTCCCCGCCAGCCGGTTCGCCGCCCGCGAGAACCCCGCGCTGAAACTCGCCAAACTGGGGATACGGCTGCTCAAGGCGCCGCTGCGGCTGCGCTCGGGCCCCGCCATCGGCGGCCTGAGCAGCTTCGGGATGGGCGGCACCAACGCCCACGCCGTCCTGGAGTCCGCGCCCCCGTACGCCGCCCGCCCCGAGGGGGGAGACCCGGAGTCCGGGAGCACCGGCCGGTCCACCGGCGCCACCGGACTGGGGGCCGGGGTCTTCACCCTGACCGCCCCCTCGACGGCAGCCCTCCGCCGCAACCTGCTGGTCCAGGCCGAGGCGCTGGAGAAGCGCAGGGTGCCGGCGGGCCCGCTGTCCTGGAGCAGCAACCGCACCAAGACGGGCCACCGCTACCGCTTCGCGGTCCCCGCCCGGGACACCGGCGAACTGGCCGCGACCCTGCGCGAGGCCGCCGGCGACGAGGACCTGCTGGCCCGGCTCGTCGGCAACGCGGCGGGCAAGCCGCAGGTGGCACTGCTGTTCACCGGCCAGGGCTCGCAGTACCCGGCGATGACGGCGCGGCTGTACCTGCAGTCGCCGCTGTACCGCCGCTTCCTCAACGAGGCCGACGAGGCGCTCGCCCCGCACGTCGGCGGCTCGGTGCGCGACCTGCTGCTCTCCGGAGACGAGGCCGTGCACCGCACCGGCTGGGCCCAGCCCGCCCTGTTCGCCGTCGAGTACGCCGTGGCGGCCAGTCTCGGCGAACTCGGGGTGCCGCAGGCGCTGCTGCTCGGCCACAGCGTCGGCGAGTACGCGGCCGCCGTGCTGGCCGAGGTGTTCCCGCTGGAGCAGGCCGCCCGGCTGATCGCCGCCCGGGGCGCGCTGATGGAGCAACTGCCCGAGGGCGGCGGCATGCTCGCCGTACGGGCGCCGCTCGCCGAGCTGACCGAACTGGTCGACTCGGAACCCCTGGTCGGGGTCGGCGCGGTCAACGGCCCCCGGGCCACGGTCCTGTCCGGGGACCTCGCGGCACTGGGCCGGATCGACGACGAGCTGACCCGACGGGGCGTCAGGACCCGGCGCCTGGAGGTCTCGCACGCCTTCCACTCGCCGCTCATGGACCCGATGCTCGACCGGTTCGCCGCGCTCGCGGACGAGACCGGCGGCGGTGTGCCCAAGCTCCCGGTGTACTCCACCGTGCGCGGGCGGCTGCTGGAGGCCGAGCCGATGGACGCCAAGTACTGGACCGAGCACATCAGCGCCCCCGTCCTGTTCGGCGACGCGATGAGCCGGCTGCTGGAGGCGGGACCCACGCACCTGGTGGAGACCGGCCCCCGCCCGGTCCTCAGCCGTATGGCACGCTCCCTGCGCTCCGCCGCCGGGGCCGGGGTGCACTCCGTGGCCCCCGTGTCCGGTGAGGAGGCCGACGGCCGCACGTTCGCCGAGGCGCTGGCCGAACTCTTCCGCAGCGGACTCGACCCCCGCTGGGACGCCGTCTACCCGCAGGAGGAACGCCAGCCCCAGCGGCTCGCGCCCTACGCCTTCTCCGACGCGCACCGGTTCTGGGCCCGCACCCCCGTACGGGCCGCCCCGGCGGCGGACCTCAGCGTCGTACCCGACCGGGCGGACACCGCGCCGCACCAGCGGGAGCAGGAAAGTGCGCCCGGACACGGCGCCGTGCTCACCGCCGTGCTGCCCGCCGCGCCGGAGGACGTGTCGACGGCCCCGGTGGCGCGCGCCGTCATCGAGGCCGTCGCGGAGGTCGGCGGCTACGCCACGGACGAGGTCTCGCGGCAGTCCCTGCTCTACGAGGACCTGGGCTTCGACTCGGTGATGATCATGGAGCTCAAGGACCGGCTCCAGGAACGGCTGGACGGGCTGGAGACGATCAGCGTGCAGGACCTGCTGCCCCGGCTGTCCTCGGTCGGTGACCTCGTCGACTACCTCCAGGATCGCGCCGGTTCGGCCGTCGCGTAGGCAACCCGTCGTCACGGCCGGGGCGTCGCCCCGTGACGGACTCCAAGGAAGGACCGCTCGTATGCAGTCGGAACACCCACCCCAGCACGGCTCCGCCCCTTCCGGGCCGGTCTCCTACCTCGCCTCGGTCGGCACGGCCCTGCCGGGCGACCCGGTCGACAACGCGGCGCTGGCCCGGACGCTCGGCGTCAACGAAGAGTGGATCGACGTGTTCATCGGCACCCGGACCCGGCACTTCGCCCGGGACCTGGAGACCGGCGAGGTGCGCTGGTCCCTCGCCGACCTGTGCGCCCGGGCCGCCGAGCAGGCGCTCGCCGCGTCCGGACTCGCCCCGCACGAGATCGACTTCGTGGTCATGGGCACCGCGACCCCCGACCACCTCATGCCCGCCACCGTCAACCATGTCGCCGACCAGCTCGGCCTCGACCAACTCCCCACCTACCAGCTCCAGTCCGGCTGCGCCGGCGCCGTCCAGGCCCTGCAGCTGGGCCACACCCTGGTCACCGGCGGGGGACACTCGGCGGGCCTGGTGATCGGCGGCGACGTCTGCAGCAAGCACCTCGACCTGAACCGGGACCTGTCCGCGGCCGCACCCAGCGACCTCGTCAACTACGTCCTCTTCGGCGACGGAGCCGGCGCCGCCGTCATCACCTCGGAGCCGCGCGGCCAGCGCCTGGCCCTCAGCGGTGTGCTGAACCGGTTCACCGGCCTCGGCCGGGAACCCGGCCAGGTCATCGACTGGTTCGGGCTCGCCGACCGGCACGAGGACCGCCAGGCGGTGCGGGAGGACTACAAGGCCATCGAGGAGTCCGTGCCCGTCATGGCCGTGGAGATCCTCTGGGAGCTGCTGGAGGACCGCGACTGGACCCCCGAACAGGTCGACTTCCTGCTGCCGCCGCAGCTGTCCGGCCGTATGACACGGCGGATCGCCGAGGAACTCGGCCTGCCCGGCGCCGTCGAGGTGTCCTGCGTCGCGGACACCGGCAACAACGGCAACGCCCTGCCCTTCCTCCAGCTGGAGGCGCTGCTGGGGAAGATCGGCGTGGGACAGCGCGCGCTGGCGGTCGCCGTCGAGTCCAGCAAGTGGATCAAGTCCGGTTTCGCCCTCGAAAAGATCTGACCGTCCGCACCCACCCGCCCCGGAGGACCGTACGCAATGCACACCATCGACGATTTCGTCCGCCTCGTCAGGGACGAGCTCGGCATGCCGCTGGAGGAGTACCAGATCTCCGCCGACCTGGACCAGCTGCCCGAGTGGGACTCGCTGTACCTGCTGAAACTGGTCACCGCCCTGGAACAGGCCGCCGGCCGCTCGCTGCCGGTGGGCCGGCTGCTGGAGGCCCGCAGCCTCGGCGAGATCTACCAGCTGGCGGCGCGGCCGTGACCGGATCCGGGGCCGGCGGCACTCCGCCGGCCCCCGCCCGGGCCCACCCCGAGCGCCGGCGCCGGCACACCCTCTACTTCCTGGAGCACGCCGCCCGGCAGCGGCCCGTCCACCTCGACACCGACCTCGACATGACCCGGATCGAGGCCCACCGGGCGGCCGCCAGGGCCGCCGGCCGGCGCTACTCGGTCGTCACCTATCTGCTGCACGCCACCGGCCGGGTGCTGCACCGGCACCCGGAGGCCAACGCGGCCCTCGCCCCGCCCCGGCTGTTCGGGCTGCGCGGACCCCGGACCCTGCGGTTCCCGGAGGTCACCGCCAAGCTGGCCCTCGACCGCACCGTGGACGGGGAACGGACCGTGCTCTCCGCGCTGTTGCCCGCCCTGGAACGCGCGGATCTGGACGAGATCCAGCGGCGCGTCGACCGCTACCGCGGACCCGGCACCGAACAGCTGCCCGAGTTCCGCGGTGTCCGCATGCTCGGGCGGCTGCCGGTGCCGCTCGGCCGGCTGGCCTTCGCCGCCGCGACCCGCGACCCGGCCCGGCGGCCGGGCGTCTTCGGCACCGTGGCGGTCAGCTCCCTGGGCCACCGGCCCGTCGACGGCTTCCACTCCAGCGGGGGCACCGCCGTCACGCTGTGCGCGGGCCGCGTCGTCGACCGGCCGGTCGTCAGGGACGGGCGCCTCGCGATCGCCCCGGTGATGCGGCTCGGACTCACCTTCGACCACCGGATCATCGACGGCGGAGCCGCCGCCGACGTACTCGGTGATCTCAAGCAGGAAATGGAGGGCTTCGATGACGGCGCGGAGGACGACGGCACCCAGCCCATCGCTCGGGGAGCCGGTGCGGATCTCCGGTCGTGACGGAGCCTGGGACCAGGTACGCGCGGACCTGGAGGAGCACGAGGTCGCGGTGTTGCACGCCCGGCTCGCCGACTGGCGGCCGGACCGGGCGGGCGGCCCGCGGCTGCGCGCCCTGCTGGGCCGCGACTGGGACCGGTACCTGGAGATGACGCACCCGGACGTGCGGACGAGGTTCGCCGCTTCCCGGGTGCTGCTGAAGTTCTCCGCCGCGGTGGCGCTGCGGGTGCCCCCGCAGGCCGTGGAACTCGGGTACGGCCCCACCGGCCGGCCCTATCTGCGCGGCTACGACGCGGTGGACATCAGCCTCAGCCACACCGACGACCTGCTGCTCATCGGGCTCGCCACGAAAGGGCTGATCGGAGTGGACGCCGAGCGGGCGGACCGGCCGCTCTACACGCGCGGGCTGCACCGGCACGTCTGCACACCGCACGAACTCACCGTCCTGGAGCGGCTTCCCGCAGCGCGGCGGGGAGCCGCGCTGGTGCGCATGTGGACGCTCAAGGAGGCGTACAGCAAGGCGATCGGGCAGGGACTGCGGTTCCGCTTCACCGACTTCGGCTTCAGCGGCGACGGCCGGCCCGCGCGGGTCCTGGCCCCGGACGGGGCACCGGGCACCGGCGTCGAGTGGCAGTTCCGCACCTTCTCGGTGGACGGCGGCTTCGTCGTCAGCGTCGCGGTGAGCGACGCCGGCTTCGGCGGCACCCGGGACACCGACGCGCGCACCATGCTCGACCCGCGGGTGGTCGCGGCGGTGGCCGAGGCCCTCGGCGACGACGCGGACGGCGACGACCCCGACGGGGGAGAGGACGCGGCTCTGGACTGGTGAGGGGCCGCCGGCGCGCCGGGGCGAGGAGGACACCTTCCCGCCCCGGCGCGCCGCCGTGTGCCCGGGCGGCCGACTGCGCGGGCCGGGGAGCGCTTAGCGCGGCGCAACCCGTGCGCCAGCCCGGCTTAAGGGACGGCGGCCAGCATCTTCCCCGGGCGGGCCGCCCGGCCGGGGGACGTCCCCCGCGCCCGGCCGGGAGGCCCGCCCGCCGTACGACCGGACAGCCCCGCCCGCCGCCGGTACGACCAGGAAGGCCACCGAGCCCTCCGGCCGCATCCTCCGGGCATCGGCCCCGCACCCCGGAGGAGACGGAGAACAGCGATGGACCATCTCGCAGAGCTCAAGGAGTTCGCGCGGCTGCACGCCCGCGGCCAGGGCATCGGCGACCGCCAGGTGGCGGCCGTACTGCCGAGGATCACCAACGACGAGCCGGGGCACCCCGCCTCCTGGGCCCGCGTGTGGACCGGCGAGGCCGACCGGCTGGCCTTCGCCGGCCGCCCGCTCGACGCCTGCCGGCACTACGCCCTCGCCCGTTTCCCGTACCACGGCGACGACGTCCGCCGCCGGGCCCAGGACAACTGCGTACGGACCTTCGACGACTGGCGTCGCCGACGGGGCGTCGAACGCCTGGTCCTCGACCACCCGGACGGCACGGTGGTCTGCTGGGCGAGCGGACTCGACGCCCGGCGCCGGCGGCCGCTGCTCGTGGTCATGGGCGGCATCGTCAGCGTCAAGGAGCAGTGGGCGCCGCTGCTGCCCCGGCTCGCCCGCCTGGGGTACGCGGCGGTGGTCACCGAGATGCCCGGCGTCGGGGAGAACACCCTGCGCTACCACGCGGACTCCTGGCGGCTGCTGCCGTTCCTGATGGACCGGCTGGCCGGCCGTGCCGCCGTGACCCGCACCTCCGTCCTCGGCCTCAGCTTCAGCGGCCACCTCGCGCTGCGCGCCGCGGCCGCGGACCCGCGCATCCGCTCCGTCCACACCGTCGGCGCCCCCGTGGCCGGGTTCTTCACCGACCCCGTCTGGTGGCCCCGGGTGCCGGGGATCACCGTCGCCACGCTGCGCCGGCTCACCGGGGCGGCCTCCGACGCCGAACTGCGGGCGCTGCTCGCGGACTTCCCGCTCGGCCCGGACGTCCTGGGCGCGGTCGGCATCCCGGTCGGGTACGTGGTCAGCGCCCGGGACGAGATCATCCCGCCCACGGAGCACCGGCTCCTCGCCTCCGCGCTGCCCCGTGTGCGCCTCAAGGAGTTCGACGACGTCCACGGCTCCCCGGCGCACCTGGGCGCCCTGCGCAAGTGGCTGATCACCTCACTGCTCCGGGCCCGCGTCACGACCCGCGACCGCCGGGCCACGCCGGACCGCAGGCCGCCCACGCGCGCGAACGGCACCGGAGCGGGGGGCCCGGCGCACGGGTCCGACGCGCCCGCGCGACCCGGCACCGCCGCGGGCGCCCCGTTCGCCGCGAGCGCCACGGGTACGACGAGTCCGGCAGCTCCCGGGCCCTCCGGCTACGCCGACGCCGTACCCCGGCAACCACAACCGACTCCCGCGGAGTGAACGTCCCGCGTCGGTCCGCCGGTTGCCGCCGGGCGAGTGTCCGGCGGCCGGCCCGTCGGCTCCTGCCGGCCGGGCGTCCCGCGTCGGTCCGCCGGCTCCTCCGGGGTGAACGTCCCGTGTGGGTCCGTGGGCTCCCGCCGGGCGAGTGCCTTGCGACCGCCTGTCGGCTCCTGCCGGGTGAATGTCCCGCGTTCGCCCGCCGGCCATGGCCGCGTGCGTCTCCTGCCGGTTCCGGCGAGCCGGGGGCGCGGCGGGCGGCCTCCGGTGGGTCCGGGGCCCGGCCCGTCGCCCCCTCGGCCGTACGCCGCAACGCCCGGCGGCAGCGCTCCCGCGTCCTTTCCTCGCACGCCTATCCAGAGGTGGCTGTCATGTCCTCCGTGCACACCCTCCGCGCTCCCTCCCCGCAGGCCCAGGTGTTCGCTCCGTGGCGGACGCGTACCCCCGGCCAGGCCCAGCCCTGGCGCTCCCTGATGTCGCTCGGCCTCGATCCCGACCCCGATCCCGAGAGCGTCCCCGGCGCCCAGGGACCGGGCGCACCGGACGTCGTCGAGTCCGCACCCGTTCCGCGCCGCCCCGTCCGTGACCGTCACCCGATTCCGCAGGAGGCCTGAACCGTGGCCGACGACCCCTTCACCGCCCGCTCGCCCTTCCGGCCCAGCCACCAGCCGGGCCGCCCCAAACCCCGTGCGGTGGGCCGCAACGAGGTCCGGGTCCGCACCCGCCACCTGCACGGCTACCGCTTCGCCTACCGGATGGCCGGCAAGGGCGAGTCCGCCGTGGTGCTCATCCACGGCATCGGCGACTCCTCCGCGACCTGGGCCGACGTCATCCCGGGCCTGGCCGCCCGCCACCGGGTCGTCGCTCCCGACCTGCTCGGCCACGGGGCGTCGGCCAAACCCCGCGGCGACTACTCGCCCGGGGCGTACGCCAACGGACTGCGGGACCTGCTCAGCGCCCTCGGCATCGAGCGGGCCACCCTCGTCGGGCACTCGCTCGGCGGCGCGGTGGCCGCCCAGTTCGCCTACCAGTTCCCGGAGCGCACCGAGCGGCTGGTCCTGGTCGGCAGCGGAGGCATCGGACGCCAGGTCTCCCCGCTGCTGCGGGCCGCCACCCTGCCCGGCGCCGAACTGCTGCTCTCGGCCCTGCAACTGCCCACGGTGCGCTGGCAGCTGCAGATGATCGTCAAGATCATGAAGACGCTGGACACCGGCCTGGGCGTCGACGCGCCGGACCTGCTGAGGGTGGTCGACGCCCTGCCGGACGCGAGTTCGCGCAGCGCCTTCGTACGGACCCTGCGGGCCGTCGTCGACTGGCGGGGACAGGTCGGCACCCTGCTCGACCGCTGCTACCTGACCCAGGGCATGCCGACCATGCTGCTGTGGGGCGGCCGGGACATGGTGGTCCCGGCCCTGCACGCCGGTCTCGGCCATGTCTCCATGCCCGGCAGCCGGCTGGAGATCTTCGAGGAGGCGGGACACTTCCCGTTCCACTCGGACCCGGAGCGCTTCCTCGGCGTGCTCCACGACTTCATCGCCCGCACCGAGCCCGCCCGGTTCAGCGCCGAGGAGTGGCGGCAGCTGCTGCGCACCCGCCGAGCCCGTCACCGCGGCGCCCACCCCCTCCAGGGGCGGGCCACCGGATGACGGCGGGCCGCGCGGTGACCGGAGAGGTTCACCGCGCGGCCCGCACCCGCCGCCGGCCGCCCGGGGAGCCCGGGGCCGGCTCCCGGGACGTCAGGCGGCCCCCGCCGGGGTGAGGGCCGGGACGGCCGTTCCGATGAGCCACATCCCCGGGCGGACCTCGACCGCGTGCGCGACCGGGGACAGACGGCGCGCGGGGTCCGGCGCCAGGCGGGCCGCGGTACGGCGGACGTACTCCGTCCAGCGGCGGTCACCGAGGCGTTCCGCGGTCCGCCGGCACTGCTCCAGATGCCGGCCGGCCACCTCCGGGCGGCCCCGCCGCAGGTTCACCAGGGCCAGGCCGTTCAGCGCGGCCACCTCGCCCCGCGCGTCGCCCTCCGCCGAGCACACCGCCAGGGCCCGCCCGTAACGCCGCGCGGCGGGCTCCGCCAGTCCCTGTCCGAGCAGGACGTCGGCCGCGCCGATCCGGCAGCGCGCGACGCCGGTCCGGTCGCGGACCAGTTCGAACGCGTGCTGGGCGGCGGTGTGGTGGCGCAGCGCCCGGTCGGCCTGGCGGCGCTGCCAGGCGAGGTCGCCCAGCGAGTACTGGATCACCGCTTCCGCCTCGGTGCTCCGGGACCGCCGCGCGGCGTCCAGTGCGAGCCGGTGGGTCTCCTCCCACTCCTCCCACGCGGCCCGGGCGTGGAAGTAACCGGCCGCGCTCCACGCGAGCCGCCACACCAGGGGCCACAGCCCCGCCGCGTGCGCCTGCCGTACGGTCTCCACCAGGCCCGTGGCCTCCTCGCGGAACCATCCCAGGGGACTCGCGCCGACGACCGCCCCGGCGTCGCTCTCGCCGGCCGTGGCGGCGGGGCGGGCCCGCCAGTCGCGTCCCGGGGTGAGCCGCGCGTCGGCGTGCCGGGCCAGGGCGACGTAGGCCCGGCCCAGCCGCTCGACGGCGTCCCGCCGGGTCCGGGCGGCGTCCGGCTCCGCCTCCCGCAGTTCGGTGGCCAGCACCCGCAGCAGCGAGTGGAAGCCGTAGCGGACCGACTGCCCGTCGCCGCGGGCCTCCAGCAGCTGGGCCCGTACGAGTTCCTCGGCCGTCTCCTCCGCCTCCGCCCGCCCGGTGCCGAGCAGGGCCGCGACGGTCCACCCCGTGAAGTCGGGGGCCGGGGCCAGCGACAGCAGCCGGAAGGCGCGCCGCAGCGCGGGCCCGGCCTCCTGGTAGCCGGTCAGCAGGCTGGAGCGCAGGTCGAGATCGCCCTCGCGCAGCACGCCGAGCCGGGTCCGTTCGTCGCGCAGCCGGCCCGCCAGCGCGGCGGGGGTGGTGTGCGGCCGGGCCGTCAGGGCCGCCGCGGCCACGCGCAGCGCCAGCGGGAAGTACTCGCACAGCCGGGCGATCTCGGCGGCCGCCGCCGGGTCCTGCGCCATCCGCTCGCCGCCGGCGGCCAGCAGCAGTTCCACCGCCTCCTGGGGCCGTACCGCGTCCAGCCCCAGGTGCTCCGCGCCGTCGAGGGCTGCGGCCCGGCGGCGACCGGTGACGATCACCGTGCCCTCCGCGAAGGCCCGCAGCAGCGGCCGTATCTGCTGCTCCGACGCGGCGTCGTCCAGGATCAGCAGCATCCGGCGTCCCCGCAGCGCCCGCCGCAGCCGGTCCGTCAGCTCCTCGGGGTCGGTGGGCGGGGCGCCGGGGACGTCGTCGGTGAGACGGCGCAGCAGGGCCGCTCCCGCCTGCGCGGAGCTGAGCGGACGCCCCTGCGGTCCGCGCAGGCCGATCAGCAGCCCGCCGTCCGGGAACAGGTCCGCCGTCCGGTGGGCGAGCCGCAGCGCCAGCGCGGTCTTGCCGACGCCGGCCGGCCCGGAGAGGGCCAGGACCCGCACCGGGTCCCCGCCGGCGCTCCCGCGCAACGCCTTCTCCCCGTACGCCAGTTCCTCGTGGCGGCCGACGAAACCGGGCGGCGCGGAGGGCAGCGCCGGAGGCGGGCCGGGCAGGGGGAGAGGTCCGTCGGCCGGTCCCGCCGCCCGCCGGGGAACCCCCGGGTGCGCCGATGCGCCGGTCTCGCGGCCCGGCGCCGCACGGCCCGCGCCGTCACGGCCGTCGCCGCGCGCGGCGCGGGGCGGCTGCCAGTCCAGGGAGGGGTCCCGGCGCAGGACACGCTCGTGCAGCCGGGACAGACCCGGGCCCGGTTCGACCCCCAGCTCCTCCACCAGGGAGTGGCGCAGCCGCCCGTACACCCGCAGCGCGTCGGACCCGCGGCCCGTGCGGTACAGCGCCACCATGAGGTGCCCGTGCAGGCTCTCCCGCAACGGGTACTCGTTGGCCAGGGCCAGCAGCTCCCCGGCGAGTTCCTGGTGGCGGCCCAGCCGCAGGTCGGCGACGATCCGCTGCTCCAGGACCTCCATCCGCAGCTCGTCCAGCCGGATGGCGGCGGACTCCAGCCGCACCCCGTGCGGGATCCCCGACAGGGCCGGGCCCGTCCACAGCGCGAGCGCCTCGTGCAGCAGCCGGGAGGCGCCGGCGAAGTCCCCTTCCTGGTAGGCCGCGCGGCCCTCGGCCCGCAGCCGCTCGAAGCAGGGCAGGTCGAACTCCCCCTCGGGAACCGCCAGGAGGTATCCCGGGGCCCGGGTCAGCAGATCCCCGGCCGGTGCCGGACCCCCGCTGTCCGCGAGCACCTTGCGCAACTGGGAGACGTACACCTGGAGGGTGGTGGTCGCGGTGCGCGGTGGCTCCGTCCCCCACAGTTCGTCGATCAGGCTGTGCACCGGGACGACTTCACCGGCCTGCACGAGCAGGGTGGCGAGCAGGGCGCGCGGTTTCGCCGCGGAGGGAGTGCGGGGCGACAGACTCACCGGCCCCAGAACCCGGAAACGCATCGGAGAGCTCCTTGATCAGGAAGACGAGTGGGAGGGGAGGGCGTCGGCCGGTCCGGGCGGCGGCGTGCGTCAGCAGTCCTGCAGCAGGACCGCCGAGGCGGTGCACAGCACACGGCTGCCCTGGCTGAAGGCGAGCCGGGTCCGTACGGTGGGCCGGTCCGCCTCGTCGCGGACCGGCTCGTCCGCGACGACCGTGCAGGTCAGCGGCAGGTCGGCATCCCCGAAGCCGCGGAACGACGCCCGCCACCGGGTCAGCATGGCGTGGGCGGGCCGCAGCCCGTGCAGTTCCGCGGCGGCGAGCAGCGACGCCTGCCGGGACGCCTCCAGGAACACCGGACCGGGAACGTGGTCGCCGGGCACCGCCGAGAAGACCTCGTGCCCGGGATCACCGGCCACCGGCAGCACGAACTCCCCGTAGGGCGCCCGCAGCGGCGTTCCCACGATGACGTTGCGCGGGTCCCGGCGCCCGACCGACTCGGGCGTCACGGCGGGCGGCTCCTCCTGGGAGGCCGCGGTCATGGAGGCCAGCGGGCGCACCACCGGCGCCGTGCTGCGCAGACTCTCCCGACGCCCCACCTCGCGGTGCGAGCGGTACACCCCGGGCATCAGGAACTGGATCCGCGCGGAAGCGCTCCCACACCCGACGCCGTCGATCGCCACGTCACCGCGGCAGTCGAGGCCGCGCGGCACGCCGTTGACCACGTCCACGGGGACCAGGGTGATGTCCAGGGTCAGATGGGCCGGGCGCCCCGTGGGACGCCACGGGGCGAGGTCGAGGACGTCGAGCCCGCTGGAGACGAACACCGCGGGGCGCTCGGCGGGCACCCGGAAGTACTGGTGGGCCACGAAGTGCGTCGCCTGACGCAGGGTCTCGGCGACGAAGAGCAGATCGTGGAAGGTGCCCGGTCCGTCGTTGAACGTCCCGTGGTCACCGGGCAGTTCGGCGGAGAGCGCGAAGTGCTGCTCCTCCGCGGCGGTGGCGTCCAGCAGGAACCCCTCCGGTGTGACGGGTCTGTGCAGCAGGTGCAGCGGTGCGGTGCGACCTCTGGAGTCCGGGGTGGACGCGGCGGGCTGGGAGGTGAAGGTGATGTCCATTGCAGCTCCTTCTGGGATGGCCCGGGGTGCGCGCGGGGTGCGGGCGGCGCGCACAACGCCACAGGGCGGTGGCGAAAGAATTCCGCCACCGCCTCCACGGTGTCCCGGATCACTGGTATCGGCCTGTACCTGGCCTGGAACCGGGCTGTATCACGGCGGAATCGGGCCATCCGGGGCCGGACACCGGGCACCGCGAGGTCCGCGCACGGGTCTGCGCGAGGTCTGCGCGAGGTCTGCCGGGGTACTACGCGGCCCGTGCGGCGACCAGGGGGTGGTCCTCGGCCAGCGGTCCCGCCGCGCTCGCGCCGCCGGGTGATCCGAGACCGGCGAAGACCTCCGCGTCCGCCGAGCGGTAACCGCTCCATTCGGCCGGGACGTCGTCCTCGAAGAAGATCGCCTCCACCGGGCAGACGGGTTCACAGGCGCCGCAGTCGACGCATTCGTCGGGCTGGATGTAGAGCTTGCGCGGGCCCTCGTAGATGCAGTCGACGGGGCATTCGTCGATGCAGGCCCGGTCCTTGACGTCGACACAGGGCTGAGCGATCACGTAGGTCATGCTGTCCCTCCCCGGGATGAGCGGTGAAACGGTTGCGGTCGGACGGGCGCGGACACGTGCGGGCGGCCGTGGAACCGGGGGCGCGCCCTACGGTCGGCCGGCCGTGGCGGACCGGCCGACGCTCCAGGTGTCCTTGCCGGCGAGCAGGGCGGACAGGTCGCCCTTGCCGGACCGCTCGACGGCGGTGTCGAGCTGGCCGGCCATCTGGGTGTCGTAGACGGGGCGTTCGACGCTGCGGAAGACCCCGATCGGGGTGTGGTGCAGGGTGTCGGGGTCGGCGAGCCGTGACAGGGCGAACGCGGTGGTGGGGGACGCGGCGTGGGCGTCGTGGACCAGGACGCGGGACGCGTTGTCGGGGGTGACGGTGACGATGTCGAGGTCGCCGGTGGTCTCGTTGCGTACGACGCCTCGGCTGCCGTCGGCGCCGAAACGGACGGGGCGGCCGTGTTCGAGGCGGACGACGGCTTCCTGGGCCCGTTGACGGTCCTTGAGCGCGTCGAAGGCGCCGTCGTTGAAGATGTTGCAGTTCTGGTAGATCTCCACCAGCGCGGTGCCGGGGTGGGCGGCGGCCTGCCGCAGGACGCCGGTGAGGTGGGCGCGGTCGGAGTCGACGGTCCGGGCGACGAACGAGGCTTCGGCGCCGAGCGCGAGGGAGACCGGGTTGAAGGGGGCGTCGAGGGAGCCCATGGGGGTGGACTTGGTGATCTTCCCGACCTCGGAGGTGGGGGAGTACTGCCCTTTCGTGAGGCCGTAGATGCGGTTGTTGAAGAGCAGGATCTTCAGGTTCACGTTGCGGCGGAGGGCGTGGATGAGGTGGTTGCCGCCGATGGAGAGGGCGTCGCCGTCGCCGGTGACGACCCAGACGGACAGGTCGCGTCGGGAGGTGGCGAGCCCGGTGGCGATGGCGGGGGCGCGTCCGTGGATGGAGTGCATCCCGTAGGTGTTCATGTAGTACGGGAAGCGGGAGGAGCAGCCGATGCCGGAGACGAAGGTGATGTTCTCCCTGGCCAGACCGAGTTCGGGCATGAAGCCCTGGACGGCGGCGAGGATGGCGTAGTCACCGCAGCCGGGGCACCAGCGCACCTCCTGGTCGGACTTGAAGTCCTTCGGCTGGAGCCGGAGTTCAGTTCCCACGGATCGTCTCCCGCAGTGTGTGGGCGAGCTGGCCCGCCTTGAACGGTGTGCCGGTGACCTGGGTGCATGCCCGGACGTCGACCAGGTACTTCGCCCGGATCAGCGTGGCGAGCTGGCCGAGGTTCATCTCGGGGACGACGACCCGCCGGTACCGGGAGAGCACCTCGCCCAGGTTCCCGGGGAAGGGGTTGAGGTGGCGCAGGTGGGCCTGGGCGATCGGCTCGCCGGCCGTCCGCAGCTGCCGTACCGCCGCCGAGATGGGGCCGTAGGTCGATCCCCAGCCCAGGACGAGGGTGTCGGCCCCGTGCGGGTCGTCGACCTCGATGTCGGGGACGTCGATGCCGTCGATCTTCGCCTGCCGGGTCCGCACCATGAAGTCGTGGTTGGCCGGGTCGTAGGAGATGTTGCCCGTGCCGTCCTGTTTCTCGATGCCGCCGATCCGGTGTTCGAGCCCCGGTGTGCCGGGGACGGCCCAGGGGCGGGCGAGGGTCTCGGGGTCGCGCTTGTAGGGCCAGAAGACCTCGGTGCCGTCGTCGAGGGTGTGGTTGGGCCCCTGGGCGAACCGCACCCGCAGATCGGGGAGTTCGTCGGCACCGGGGATGCGCCACGGCTCGGAGCCGTTGGCCAGGTAGCCGTCGCTCAGCAGGAAGACCGGGGTGCGGTAGGTGACGGCGATGCGGGCGGCCTCGATGGCGGCGTCGAAGCAGTCGGCGGGGGTGCGGGCCGCCACCACCGGCACCGGTGCCTCCCCGTTGCGGCCGTACATCGCCTGGAGCAGATCCGCCTGCTCGGTCTTGGTGGGCAGGCCCGTGGAGGGGCCGCCGCGCTGGATGGCGACGACGAGCAGGGGCAGTTCGAGGGAGACGGCCAGGCCGATGGTCTCCGACTTCAGTGCCACGCCCGGACCGGAGGTGGTGGTGACGGCGAGGGAGCCGCCGAAGGCCGCCCCGAGCGCTGCGCCGACGGCGGCGATCTCGTCCTCGGCCTGGAAGGTGCGGACACCGAAGTTCTTGTGCCGCGACAGCTCGTGGAGGATGTCGGAGGCCGGGGTGATGGGGTAGGAGCCGAGGTAGAGGGGCAGCTCGGCCCGGTGGGAGGCGGCGACGAGGCCGTAGGACAGGGCGAGGTTGCCGCTGATGTTCCGGTAGAGGCCGGGTGGGAAGGCGCTGGTGGCGGGGGCGACCTCGTAGGAGACGGCGAAGTCCTCGGTGGTCTCGCCGAAGTTCCAGCCGGCGCGGAAGGCGGCGAGGTTGGCGGCCGCGATCTCGGGCTTCTTGGCGAACTTGGCGGCCAGGAACTTCTCGGTGCCCTCGGTCGGCCGGTGGTACATCCAGGACAGCAGGCCGAGCGCGAACATGTTCTTGCTGCGCTCGGCCTCCTTGCGGCTGAGGTCGAAGGACTTGAGCGCCTCGACGGTCAGGGTGGTCAGGGGGACGGGATGGACGCGGTGGGCGTCCAGTGAGCCGTCGTCCAGGGGACTGGTGGCGTAACCGACCTTCTGCATCGCCCGCTTGGTGAACTCGTCGGTGTTGACGATGATCTCCGTGCCGCGGGCCATGTCGGCGATGTTGGCCTTGAGCGCGGCGGGGTTCATCGCGACGAGGACGTCGGGGGCGTCGCCGGGGGTGAGGATGTCGTGGTCGGCGAAGTGCAGCTGGAAGCTGGAGACGCCGGGCAGGGTGCCGGCGGGGGCGCGGATCTCGGCGGGGAAGTTCGGCAGGGTGGAGAGATCGTTCCCGAACGACGCCGTCTCGGAGGTGAAACGGTCACCCGTGAGCTGCATCCCGTCACCGGAATCCCCGGCGAACCGGATGACCACCCTGTCCAGGCGGCGCACGTCCTTGGTGCGGATCCCGGCCGGCGTCGGCACGGCCTCTTCGATGTCCACGGTGTCTACCGTCACGCGTCTCGTCTCCTCTGGCTTTCCGCTGTCCGGCGCCGCTGCGTGGGCCCGGCCCTGCCGTCGCGTCCCCGTCGTCCCGATGGGCGGTGACGAGCCGGCAGGGCCTGCCTGACCGGGACGCTAGGCAGGCCGCCTTGCGCCGGGCCAAAGCGCCCCGCACACGCTCGCGCCCTGGGCCTGTCGTGCGGATCACGCCCGGGCCGCGGGGCCCGGCACGCCTTCCCCCACTGCATCGAGGGCGTGGGGGACCCCAGCGGCGTTGTCGTCGGGTGCCGACGCTCCGCGTCCACGCCTTCGTCGCCTTCCTCCGCCTTGCAGCCGCACGCTCCGAACGCCGCTCACCGGCGGTCGTCGGACGCCGTGGCCCGAAGTCGGCATGAACCGCACGACAGGCCCCGGCCCCGTCGCCCGCCCGCCGCCGGTTCAGCGGTGGTTCAGCGGTTCTCCAGAGCGGCTCGCGACGCTTCTCTCGGCCGGTGGACAGCCGGACTCGGCGTTCCCTTCCCCGGCGGTGCCCCGCACGGCCCCGCCCGTCGTCACCGACCGCCGCCGCCGCGCACCGGCCCGCCCGGCCTTCCCTCCTCGCCACCGTACGAACCGCCGTACGAACCACCGCATGAAGGAGCACACCTTGGACGCGTCAGCCTCGGCCTCCCGCCGAACCCTGCTGAGACTCGCCACCGCCGCCGGCCTGGGCGGGGCGCTCGCCGCCACTCCGCTGCCGGCGTTCGCGCAGTCCGCGCGCTGCCCGCTGCCGCGCACGCTCAGCGTCACCGCCCCGGGCCTGTACCCCGAGGGTGTCGCATGGGACCCGACGAGGAAGGCGTTCCTCGTCGGCTCCAGCGCGCAGGGCACGATCTCGGTGGTCCGGGCCGACGGCTCCGTGACCCCGCTGGTGGCCCCGTTCGCCCAGGTGTCGGTCCTCGGCGTCACCGTGGACGCGCCCCGCCGCCGGGTCCTGGCCGCCTACACCGACTACTTCTTCCGCATGATGGGCATCATCGACCCCTCCCTGCCCCCGGTGTCCGGCGTCGGCGTCTTCGACCTCGTCACCGGAGCCGTGCGGCACCTGGTCGACGTCTCCGACGGACAGCCCCTGCCGCGCGCCAACGACCTCACCGTCGACCGGAACGGCACCATCCACGTCACCGACACCGGGGTCGACACCGTCACCACCGTGAGCCGCGACGGAGAGGTCCTGAACGTCCTGCGCGACGACCGCTTCGCCACCGCCGACACCGGCCCGAACGGCATCGTCCACCACCCCGCCGGCTTCCTCCTCATGGGCAAGTACGAGGGCGGCCGCCTCTTCCGCATCGACCGCCCCTGCTCGGCGCGGCCGAAGGTCAGCGAGGTCCGCCTGGAGGGGGCGCCCGCCTCCCTCGACGGCATCGCACTGCGCCCCGACGGCACGCTGGTCGCCGTCTCCAACGACCTGTCGCTGTCCGGCGGACGCCAGAGCCCGGACGAGGTCGTGGTGCTGCGGTCCACCGACGGCTGGCGCACCGCCCGCACGGTCCAGCGCCGGACCTGGCCGCACGAGGACCCCACCACCGTCGCCGTGACCCCGTACGGGGACTACGTGGTGAGCGGCGGACTCCGGGAGATCCTCACCGGCGTCCCCTCGACCACGCCCGGCACGTTCCAGCTGCGCCGCCGCTGACGGCACCGGTCGGCGTCCCCGGGCGTCCGGGGCCGCGTACGACGCCCAGGGCGCCGTAGCCGACCCGGCACCACCCCACTCACCCCGACGTCCCGGGAGCCCCCATGACCGCAGTGACCAAAGACAACCCGCCCCCCGAAACCGCCCCGCCCCCCGGCGCGTTCACCGCCCTCGCCCGGCTGACCGGCAGCCGGGCCCGGCTGCTGCTCGTGCTCACCGTGATCCTGCTGGCCGGGGCCGTCGTCCTCGGCAGCGGTGTGGCCGACCGGCTGCGCAGCGGCGGCAGCGGAGGCGTCGTCGACCCCTCCTCCGAGTCCTCCTACGCGGCGGGCGTCCTGGAACGGGAGTTCCCCGGCGCCCGCCCCAACCTCGTCCTGCTGGCCCGGGCCGGCACCGGGGTCGACGACGCCGACGTGGCGCGTCAGGGCCGGGAACTGGCGGCCCGGCTCGCCGACGAGCCCGGCGTCACCGGCGTCACCTCCTACTGGGACACCGGCTCCGGCGCGCTGCGCTCGAAGGACGGCAGGGAAGCCCTGGTGGTCGCCCGGCTCACCGGGGACGAGCTGGAGGCCGACCGCACCCTGGAGAACCGGATCGTCGGCCACTTCGACGGACGGCGGGGCGATCTCACCGTCCGGATCGGCGGCAGCGTCGCCGTCCAGAACGAGCAGCAGACCTTCATCCGTGAGGACCTCGTGCGCGCCGAGGTCATCGCCCTGCCGATCACGCTCCTCATCCTCATGGTCGTGTTCGGCAGCGCGGTCGCCGCGCTGCTCCCGATCGGCATCGGGGTGATCGCGATCCTCGGCACCAACGCGGTGCTGCGCGTCCTCACCTCCTTCACCGACGTCTCCGTCTTCGCCACCAACCTCACCACCGCCCTCGGCCTGGGCCTCGCCATCGACTACGCGCTGCTGATCGTGCGCCGCTACCGCGAGGAACTCGCCGCAGGCCGGGACACCTCCGGCGCGCTCGCCGTCACCCTCAACACCGCCGGCCGGACCGTGCTGTTCTCGGCCGCGACGGTCGCCGTCTCGCTCGCCGCGATGCTGGTGTTCCCGCTGTACTTCCTGCGGTCCCTCGCCTACGCCGGGATCAGCGTGGTGGTCCTCGCCGCAGTCGCGGCCCTGGTGGTGCTGCCGGCCCTGCTCGCCGTCCTGGGCCGGCGGATCGACTCCCTGGACGTACGCAAACTGGTCCGGCGCCGCTCCCGCGCGGGCGCGGCACCCGCGGCTGCCGGAGCCGCCTGGGCCCGGCTGGCGCGCGGCGTGATGCGGCGCGCGCCCCTGGTGGCCACCGGCACCCTGGCCGTGCTGCTGCTCCTCGGCGCGCCCTTCCTGAACGTCGACTTCGGCACCGCGGACTACCGGCAGCTGCCCTCGTCCGCGGACTCCCGGGTGGTGCAGGAGCACATCAGGGACCGTTTCCAGGGCAGCCCCACCGGGGCGGTCGAGGTCGTCACCCGGCAGGCGCCCGCCGCCGGACTGGGCGCGTACGCCGAGCGGCTGTCCCGGATCGACGGGGTCCTGCGGGTGGACGCGCCGACGGGCACCTACACCGACGGCCGGGCCACCGGGCCGGCACAGCCGGGCCGGACCTCCGGCGAGATCGCGTACCTCACCGTGGTGCCCGGCGTGGAGGCCGTCTCCGACGAGGGCAAGGACCTGGTGCGGGACGTCAGGGCGGTGGACACCGACTTCCCCGCCTCCGCCTCCGGGACCACCGCGGCCCTGATCGACAGTCAGGCGGCCATCGGACGCGGGCTGCCGTGGGCGGTCGGCATCATCGTGCTCGCCACGCTGGTCCTGGTGTTCCTGCTCACCGGCAGTGTGCTCGTGCCGCTCCAGGCCGTGCTGCTGAACGCGCTCAGCCTCACCGCGATGCTGGGTGCCGTCGTGTGGGTCTTCCAGGACGGGCACCTGTCGGGGCTGCTCGGCTTCACCCCGACCGGGAGCATCGAGACGGCCCTGCCGGTGCTGATGTTCTGCCTCGCGTTCGGTCTCTCCATGGACTACGGGGTCTTCCTGCTCTCCCGTATCAAGGAGGAGCACGAGCGCACGCACGACCACCGGGCCGCGGTGGTCGAGGGGATCCGCTCCACCGGCGGTGTCATCACCGCCGCCGCGCTGGTCCTGTCGGTGGTCATGGTGGCCATCGGCACGTCCCGGATCACCAACACGAAGATGCTCGGCCTGGGGGTCGCCCTGGCGATCCTGATGGACGCCATGGTGATCCGTACGCTCCTCGTCCCCGCCGTGCTGTCGCTCACCGGCCGGGCGACCTGGTGGGCACCCGGCCCGCTGCGCCGGCTGCACGCGCGGTTCGGCATCAGTGAGGGCGGCCCGGCACCCACCGCAGCGGCACCGGCAGCGGCAGCGGCATTGGCACCGGACGGTTCGGCCGACCGGGACGCGTCGGCGTCGGCGCCGCCTTCGGCGCCGACGGAGAAGGAACGGGCCGGCACGGTCGGCGCGGCGGCCGGAAAGCCGTCCGGCTGACGGACGCCGGATCAGCGAACCCAGGGTGCGGGAGGACCTCCACAGGTCCTCCCGCACCTCTTTGCCCGGGCACAAGCGACCGCCGTTAGCGTCCGGGCAACGCGTCGGGCGGACGCCGCGGCGGCCACGGGCACCAGCCCGGCCACCACGCCGCCCGGCCGACGAAATCCGGTGACCCGGTTGCCCGGTTGCCCGGGTCGGCCGGGGCGTTCGGGGCGTTCGGTTCCATTTGTCCGATCGTCCGTTTGTCCGGTCGTCCGGATCCGGTTGTCCGGTTGTCCGGTGGTCTCGGGTCGTTCGGCCCGGCCCTGTGGGTCGGTCGTTCGTCCCGGTCGTCCCGGTCGTCCCGGTCGTCCCGGTCGTCCGGTTACGGTGTCCGGTCGTCCGGGTGGTCCGGCTCCGGTTCGCCGGCCCCGGCCGTCCGAGGCCGGCCGGTCGTCGCCGGGGCCGTCCGGAGGGCCGGACGCCCCGACGGCGGGCCGGCCCCGCCCGGTCCGTCCGGATCACCCACACCGGCACACGCCGCCCGCATCCGGGCCGACGGCATCCAAGGCATCCACGACACCCACGACACCCACGAGATCCGCGAGATCCGCGACACCCACGAGACCCGTGAGATCCACCGGAGCGACCTACGCGACCGGATCCAACAGCCGGATCCACCAGCCAACAGATCCACCAGAGCCAACAGATCGACCAGAGCAAGGGGGACCAGTCCGATGACATCCACACAACCGACCGGGCCACAGGCGCGGTCCGTACGCCGCGTCGCGGCGGGCGAGGGGAGCGCCATGGCAGTCGACACGATCGTCGTCGACTACGGAGGAGTGCTGACCAACCCGCTCGTGGAGACCTTCGCCGCCTTCGCCGAGCTGGCCGGCATCGAGCCGGCCGACCTCGCCCAGGCGTTCCTGGCGGCGACCGAACTCCACGGCGAGACCCCGATGGCGGCCCTGGAGACCGGCGCGATCACCGAGCGGCAGATGGTGGACCGGATCCTCGCGCACCTGCCCGAGGGGGCGGGCCGGATCCTGACGGACGGACGCGGCTTCGGTGAGCTGTGGTTCCGGGGCCGGCGCCCCAACGAGCCGTTCCTGTCCTTCCTGCGCGCCCTGCGCCGCGACGGCTACCGGCTCGCGCTGCTCACCAACAACGTCCGCGAGTGGGAACCGCTGTGGCGCGCCCAGGTCCCCGTCGACGAACTCTTCGACGTGGTCGTGGACTCGCACCGGGAGGGCGTGCGCAAGCCGGACCCGGAGATCTACCGGATCCTGCTCGACCGGCTCGGCACCCCGGCGCGGCGGTGCCTGTTCGTCGACGACACGGACGAGAACTGCCGGGCCGCGGCCGAACTCGGCATGCGGGCGGTGCTGTTCGCCGACACCGACAGCGCCGTCCGGGAGATCTCGGGCCTGCTGCACCGCCCGGTGGCCGTGGCCGCAGGCGTCGCGGGAGGTGTCCGGTGACGGCCGCGGAGGTGCTGGTCGTCGGCGCCGGGCCCACCGGACTCAGCGCCGCCTGCGCGCTGTGGGACCTCGGGGTGCCCTGCCGGGTCGTCGACCGCCGTCCCGGTCCCGGCATCGCCCCCAAGGGCCTGGTGCTGTGGAGCGGCGCGCTCGAATGCCTGGAGCGTCTGGGCGTCGCCGAGAAGCTCACGGGGACGGCCCTGCCGCTGGCCGGGGCGTCGTACTGGTCGAACGGCCGGCGCATCGCCGGTGCCCGGTTCGGCAATCTGACGGGCACCGCGTTCCCCGGTCCCCTCTGTGTGCCGCAGCCGGTCACCGAACGGGCGCTGCTGGAGCGGCTGACGGAGCTGGGCGGCACGGTCGAGTGGGACACCGAGGTCACGGAGGTGACCGTGAACAGGGGTGGCCCCGGGGAGTCGGTGACGGTCGCGCTGAGCGCGGCCGGGGGCGAGGAGTCGGTGACGGTGCCCTGGCTCGTCGCCGCCGACGGCGCCCGCAGCCTGGTGCGCGACAGCGTCGGCATCCCCTTCGAGGGGCACACCTTCGACCGTACGTTCCTGATCGGGGACGGCCGGCTGGAGGGCGCGTCCGCCGAGGCCGAGGTCCAGCACCACATCACGCCCGACGGGGTGCTGGTGATCGTCCCCCAGCCCGAGGGCCACCGGGTCTTCTTCGACACGGAGCCGGACGAGCGGACCGAACCGCCCACCGAGGAGCAGCTGCAGCGGCTCCTCGACGAGCGGGGGCCGGGCGGGCTGCGTCTGCACGGCACCTGGTGGACCAGCCGCTTCCGGGTGCACGCCAGGGTCGCCCCGAGGTTCCGCGAGGGGCCGGTGCTGCTGGCGGGCGACGCGGTGCACGCCCACACCACCGCCGGCGGACAGGGCCTCAACACCGGCGTCCAGGACGGCTACGACGTGGGCTGGAAACTGGCGAGCGTGGTGCGCGGCGCCGATCCGGCCCTGCTCGACAGCTATGAGGCCGAGCGCCGCCCCGCTTCGGTGCGGGCGGTCGCCAACGGGGAGAAGCAGACCCGGATGTGGCTGCTGCGCAGGCCGGCGGCCCGGCTCCTGCGGGACACGGTGATGCGGGTGCTGTCCGCCGGCGGTCTGCTGGAGCGCAAGGCGATCCCCCTGCTCGCCCAGCTCGACCTGGACCACTCCGGGAGCCCGGCGGTGACCGCGTCCGGCGGTGACGCGGGTGTGCCGCGGGTGCTGAGGCCCGGACGGCGTGCACCCGACGTGGCGCTGACCCCGGTGCACGGCCCGGCGGCGGCGACGCCGCACGCCCGCCCGGCGGCCGGGAGGCACACGCTCCTGGTCTACGGGGACGGGGACACCGGCGAGTCGGCCGCGCGGGCCGCGCGGGCGGTACGGGCCCGGGACGCGGGCGACATGGTCCACGTGCTGTGGATCCAGCCCCGGGACACCGCCGACGGGCCGGTTCCCGAGGGCGGCGCGGGGTTCGCCGTCGCCCGGGAGCAGGGCCGCACGCTCGGCGGGTCCGGCGCCCGCTGGGTGGCGTACGTACGGCCGGACGGTGTCGTCGCGGCCTGTTCCGGGCCGGCCGGCCTCGACGGGCTGATCGCCCGGCTGCCGTCCCGTCCGGCCCTCACGGCGCCGGTCCCCGCCGAACTGCCCTGACCGGGCCCGGCCAACCCATCGCGACACCGAGACTTTGCTGGAAGGACCGACCATGAGCATCTCCACGTCCGCCCTCGCGCCCGAGACGGCCCCGGTGAGCCCACCGGCGCCCGAGGCGGAACTGAGCTACGACGCCACCGTTCCCCGCACCCTGGTCCACCGGGCCTCGATAGCCGAGGTCTTCGTCACCGACTCGGCGCAGACCGGTGAGGACACGTACGCCGTCGCCGCCCAGCTGCCGCGCGGCCATCTGATCGGGGAGCACTCCCCGGCGTACGACTTCACCCTGCTGGTGGAAGTGGTGCGGCAGGCCGGGGTCCTGGTCGCCCACCGCCACATGGGGGTGGACCTGGGTGCGGCGTTCATCTTCCGGGACCTCCGGCTGCGCGTCACCGCGTTCGAGCCGCTGCGCATCGGCCGGCGGCCCGCCGATCTGCGGGTCGACGTGAGCGTGTCGACCCGGCGCAACAGGGCGGGCCGGATCCAGGGGTTCAGCTTCACCGGGGACGTCGCCGTCGACGGGCGGCCCGCGATGCGCGGAGAGGGCGGGCTGCTGATCCTGTCCAAGACCGCGTACCAGGCCATGCGGAGCAGGCGGCAGCTGCCGGACCACCCCGGTTTCCTGCTCCCGCGCTTCACGGCGGCCGAACCGTGCTCCGTGGGGCGGCGCGACGCCCGGAACGTGTTCGTCACCGAACCCGTGACGGACGGCCAACCGGGCAGTTTCTCCTGCCAGTTGGTGGTGGACACCAGCCACCCGCACGTGTTCGACCACCCGCTGGACCATGTGCCGGGCCATCTGCAGATGGAGGCGGCGCGGCAGTTGGCGGTGGCCTCGGTGGCCCGGCTGCACGGCCTGGACCCGTGCACCCTCTCGCTCGCCTCCATCGAGACCGATTTCACCGACTACGCCGAGCTGGACCGGATCACCAGCCTGCGGGCGACGGTCGGCGGATTCCGGTCGGACGAGGCCCTGGGCACCTTCACGGTCCCGGTCGCGGTGGAGGCCGTACAGGACGACACGGTCACCACGGCCATGCGACTCGAAGTCGCGCAATACGCGCAAAATTAAGTGAACTTTAAAGGGAATCGCTCTCTGATCTTTTACGCCCACTCTCTGTCAAGTAGTGTCCTCGTCGAACGGGCCGTCCTGATCGTCGCGGCCCGACGGGGGGAGCACAGTGATCAGGATCCTGCTCGCCGAGGACATGCACATGGTCCGGGGGGCGTTGGTCGCCCTGTTGACCCTGGAGGATGACCTGACGGTGGTCGCCGAGGTCGAGCGGGGGGACCGCATCCTCCCCACGGCCCTGGAGTGCGTGCCCGATGTCGCCGTCATCGATGTCGACCTGCCGGGCCTCGACGGACTGAGCGCGGCGGCTCAGCTGGCCCAACAGCTGCCCTCCTGCCGCACGTTGATCCTGACCAGCCTCGGCCGCCCGGGCACGCTCCGCAAGGCGCTCGCGGCCCAGGTGGGCGGTTTCCTCCTCAAGGACGCTCCCCCGGACCGGCTGGCCGGCGCGGTGCGGGACGTCGCGGCGGGGAAGCGGGTGATCGACCCCCAGCTGGCCCTCGCGGCCTTCGACAACGGGGAGAACCCGCTGACGCCCCGTGAGACCGAGGTGCTGCGGATGGCCGCCGACGGGGCGGAGGCGGCGGACATCGCCAGCCGGCTGTTCCTCTCGGTGGGAACCGTGCGCAACTACCTGACGACCGTGGTCACCAAGCTCAACGCGCGTAACCGCGTCGACGCGATCCGGGTGGCCAGGGAGAGCGGCTGGCTGTGAGACGAAGAGGGCCGGACGAGTGGTCCGACCACTCGCCCGGCCCTCGCCCGTCCCGCCGCCCGCAGAACCGTTCCCGCTCAGCCGGTCCTGCGGGCGGGCCGGTGCAGCGGGGCGGTGGCCCGCAGGACGAACCACCCCTCCTCGTCCAGCCCGGACGTCAGCCGGCCCCCGATCGACGCCAGCCGGAACTGCAGGTTGCCGAGGCCGCTGCCGTCCGCCCCCGACGAGGGGTCCCGGAAGCCCGTCGCGGTCTTCTGCACCCCGTCGTTGGCGATGGTGAGCACCAGCTTGCCCGAGGACGTCCTGCGGCAGTCGATCCGGCAGTGTTCCGCCTTGCTGTGCCGCAACAGGTTGGTGATGGCCTCCCGCAGCACGGTGGCCATGATGGTGTTCACCTCCCCCTCGGGAGGCTCCGCACTGCACCGCACCTCCGCCTGGATGCCGGCGGCCGCCAGGACCGCCTGCGCGGACACGGCCTCGCTGGTCAGGGACATGTCCCGGTAGCCGCGGGCGACCGTGCGGACGTCCGAGAGGGCCTGCCGGGAGATCTCCAGGATGCTCCTGAGCTCCTCCAGGGCCCGGTCGGGGGCCGCGGGCACCAGACGGCAGGCCAGTTCGCTCTTGAGGGTCACGGCGGACAGGCTGAAGCCGAGCAGGTCGTGCAGGTCCCTGGCGAAACGGAGCCGCTCCTGGGTCACGGCCAGCCGGGCGAGTTCGGTCTGGGCCGCGTGCACCTCGACCACCAGCTGGGCGAGCCGGTTGAGGCCGTACACGATCAGTCCCGTGAGCACGGTGGCGACGGTGATGTACGCCGAGTCGACGAGGTCCTTGCCCAGCAGCGGCCCCGTCGCGGCGGCCGCCACGGCGACCAGCCCGAAGAGCGGCCAGGCCACCTGCGGCCGGAGCACGAGCAGCACCGAGGCGCCCAGGAAGCCCGCCATGCCGCCCCAGCCGAACCCCAGGACGAAGAGGGGCAGATAGGTCATCAGGGCCTGCGCCGTGAGCGTCCACCGGTGCCAGCGGGCCCTGAAGCGGCGGAACCGCTGTGCGGTGTGCACGAGTTGGAGCAGGAAGACCAGGCTGAAGCCCAGGGCCGAGAAGACCAGGGTGAGCGGCCCCGGCTCCGCGTCCGCGATGTTCAGAAAGCCGGTCAGGACGAACCCGCACTCGACGATCAGTACGACACTCCGGGCGAGCCGGGGCGGCGGGGCACTCAGCCCCAGGAACCGCACCGCCGCCGAGAGAGGGGGGTTGCCGCCTACGCCGCCGTCGGCGGTGTCCTCTAAGGAAATGCCGGCGTCTGTCTCCGCGTCCGGCGCGGCTGCCTCCATGAAAACCCCTCACACTGAACGGGATCAAGGAGCGATCAGTCTATGCGGGTTCTTTGAACTTTAAGTAATAAATGTAGGACTCATGGATCAACTGTGCGCTTTGCATGGATGGTTGGTGACGGCCTTCGGGGCCACACCGAGGGCGAAACCGCCGACGCTCGGCTCGGTCAGCCAGTCGGTGCCCGTGGAGCGGGCGGCCAGCTCGATGTCGCCGCTGCCGAGGGCGCAGGAGGCCAGGCCCATCGCGGTCCCGATCAGATACAGGTTCTGGATCACCGCGCCGACGTGCTTCAGCGTCAGCGAGTAGGGGAGGCCGCTGTACTTCCACGACAGCCGGTGGATGCGTGAGGTGATGGTGATGACCACGGCGGGCGGTGTGTCCAGCCCGGCGGAGATCTGCGCCTCCGCCAGCAGTTCCGCCGTCGCCGCGTCCGGGCCCTCGTCGCCGACGCGCACCAGACAGTGCTCCAGCGGCGCGTAGTAGTGGGTGCCCGGAGGGATCCCGGCGCAGTCCCGGACGGTGAGGTAGAACTCGAGCTCGTAGGCCCGGCCGCCGCTGGGGTACGGGCGGTCGGTGTACTCCTCCTCGTGCCGGCCCTCGCCGTGCTGCTCGGGCAGCCCGCGCACCCGCAGCGCCCGGTACAGGAACTCGCCCAGGACGGCGGCGGTGAGCGGCTCCGAGCCGTACGACCGGATGCTGCGGCGCGCCTCCACCACGGTGGTGAGCGGCGCGTCCGCGGCCGTCACCTCGCTCAGGGAGGGCCGGGGAAGGGGCAGGCGCGGCCCGTCGGGGAGCGGCTTGACGGCCGGGGCGGGGGGCAGGCGCTCGGCGAGCGGATAGGTGGCACCGAAGTCCGCGTCGTGCCTGCCGAGGGTGGAGCGGCTGTGGAACAGCAGGTCGACCGCGCTCCAGGACAGCAGGGCCGGGTCCGTGTCCTCCGCGAACACCGGAACCGAGTCGGCGCCGCGGCCGCCGTCGTCCGCGCCCGTCCGGGACGGCAGGGCCCGGACGGCGGACTCCCGTTCGGCGGGCCGGGGTTCGTCGGATTCGAGTTCGGCGGATCCGGGTTCGGCGGCCAGGACCATGCCGGTACCCAGCAGATGGGCGACGATCTCCGCGACGACCGGAGTGGTGAGGGGGACGGCCGCCACGATCTCGTCGAGGGTGTGCGCGCGACCGAGCATGCCGATCACCCAGGCCGCCTCCGGACCGTGCACCACGACCCGGTACAGCGACACGGGGCTCTCCAGGACGAATCCCTCGCCCTCGCTGCGCAGGAACGCGAAACGGGACAGGCGCACCGCACGGCTCCGGTCGAAGGTGCCCGGCCGGTAGCGCGCCGACTGCACGATCGGGACCACCGACAGCAGCGGCTGTTCGGCGTCCTCCAGCGTCAGCGAACGGACCACCAGGTGCCGCAGCCGGTGCAGCAGCATCAGTATCTCGGCCTGCTCGTCCGCGGCGGTGGCCGTGCGCCCCCCGGGGGAGGAGGGGCGCACGGAGCTTTCGGCCGCCAGCTCGGCGACCACGTTGGCCAGTGAGATCGGTCCGAGACTCATCCGCCGCAGGGCCTCGCGGACCAGCGGGCCCGCCCGGTGCAGCCGGGTCTCCCCCCAGCGCCCTGACAGCACCACGGGACCGGCCGGATCGCCCGCGTCCACCAGGACGTCCTCGCGGAGCGACCACAGGTCGACACAGCGCCGGTCGCTCCGCGTCGTCGCGGCTGTGCTGAACGGCCTTTCGGCGGGCATCGAGGGCTCCTGGAGGACGGGAACGGCGGTGGGGCGCCGTTCCGGACGAACGATGACGATCAGACGAACAAGGGGACGGGGTTGAGGTCCTCGTACGGAGTCGGCGCGGCCAGCCGGCCCAGCCGAACCGGTACGTCGAACAGCCGGCCCGGCGCGAACCGGGCCCAGAAGTGGCGCAGGCCCGGTACGACGACCTTCATGACCGGGATCCCGATGTCGGGCCTGGTCTGGTCGAGCACCAGCAGATCCATGCCGTGCCCGCGCAGCAGCTCCACGACGGCCTCGACGTCGTCCCGCAGGTCCGGACGGCTGCGGAAGCCGAAGTCGGCCGGGCCGCGCGCCGGTTGCGTGGGGTCGGGCAGCACATGGGGCTGGGTGGCGACGGTCGCCCCCCACCACCAGCCGAGCGGTCCGGGGTCCGTGGTGCCGTACCCCGTGCCGTCGGGCCGGGCGCCGGTCACCGCGGGCAGCAGCTGGCTCATCTCCGTCAGGGCGCGGCGCAGCGCGAGGGCCGGATCGAAGTGCGCGCCGAACCCGAACATGATGTCCTCGGCGGGTTTGTCGGTGCGCCGCGAGAGGGCCGCGAACACCGGGATGCCGAGGTCGGCGGTCAGGTCCAGCACCCACACCTCACGGTTCAGGTGCCGGTAGGCGTCGAGCAGTTCCTCGGTCCAGCCGTCGCCGAAACCGCCCGTCCCGTCCAGCCGTACGCCGGGCTGACGGGTGCGGTTGTACCACCACAGGGCCACGGCGTCCCGCTCGACGAGTTCCAGGAAACCGTGCAGGATCGCGTCCTCCGGGCTGCTGCCGGCGGCGTTGCCGTTGGAGTCGGCGCGCAGCGAGCGCCGGCCGGCCACCGGCGGGGGCGACCCGTCGAGGGAACCCGGGAAGTACAGCATGCCGGTCGGCAGCAGCCGCTGCCGTTGCTCGGTGAGCGACCACACCGGCGTCCAGTCGACCGGCGCCCGGTCGTCGAAGGGTTCGGGGACGTACTGGAACGCGCCGTGCAGGGCGTTCCACCGCTCCCGGTCGCGGAACTGCCGGGCGGCGAACAGCTGGCAGGCGTCCGGGGAGACGGCCGCGTCCCCCAGACCGCGCAGACTGTCCCTGGTCCGCGGCTCGTCCCCCTGGAGGGTGCCGCTGTACCGCTCCAGGGCCTCGCACATGGCGCTCACCTCGGCGTCCAGCGCCGTGGCGCCCTTGCCGCCGCTGAGCTGCCGCAGACCGGCCCGCAGCCGGGCCAGGTCGGAGCCGCCCAGCGCGGCGTTGCGGCCCGCCAGGTAGCAGTGCGTACCCGCCGGCGCCCGGGGGTCCCGGCGGATCTCCTCGATCACCCCGGTCACCGGGCTGACCAGATGCCGGTACCGGTCACGGACTTCCTCGGGGGAGCACGCCCGGTGTCCCCCCGAGGCGTGCGGCGCCTTCGGCCGGGAGGCGATCGTCACCGGCTGCAGGACCTGCCGCGTGACGAGGCCGGGGTCGCCGCAGTCCGGACACTGCGGGCGGCGCCGCAGCTCGTGATGGCGGGTCGTCAGGGCGAGGGTGTCCAGCGTCAGGACCGCCGACTGGCCCGGATAGCGGTAGCCGGCCAGCCACTTCGCCGTCTCCAGCGCGGTGAGCTGCGCGGCCGCCGCGGCCGTCGGCGGCACCTGGGCGGCGGGCCGCGGCACCGGCCCGGTCAGGCCGAGCGCACGGCGCACCGGGGCCTCGCACAGCCGGTGGCCGCGCAGCCGGTGCGCCAGGCACGACCAGCAGGGCCCGGCACCCGGCTGGAACACCGGCCCGACCCACGCCGTCGAGGCGCCGGGCCTGGCCAGCAGCCAGGGCCGGCCCGTGATCCGGTGCAGCGCGTCGATCTCCCGCAGTTCGGGGTTGAGGTAGTCGTCGCAGACGACCAGGGACAGCCCGGTCACGTCCTCCCCGGGCGCGCGGTGCGCCCCGTGGGCGTGTCCGTGGTGAAAGCCGTCCGTGGACACCGCGAGTCCCGCGGCCCGGCACGCCTCGGCCACTCCCTCGGCGCTCGCGCCGCCCACCGTCAGGATCTCCAGCGGTGCGGCGGCCACCTGCCGCAGGGCCGCCGTGCCGTCCAGCCCGGCCAGCTCCCAGTATGCGCGGGCGGGCCTCGTCGGGTCGTCGCAGCCGCCGCCGACCGGGGCCGGTGTCGCGTACCCCACGAGGCCGGCCTGGGCGAGCCTCCCGATCAGCAGCCCCACCCGCTCGGGCGGGATCGCGGGGGCCGCGTCCCGCAGCACGGACGGCAGGTCCCGGGTGCCGTCCAGCAGCGGCACCAGGGCCTCGATGTGATCGCCCTGCAGAGCGGTCACCCCCCGGTCGGACAGCAGATAGGCCGCGTCGTCGGCGACGACCTCCGCTCTGAGATGGCTGCGGAATCCCACGAGCCGGCGGTCGTGCGCTCTCGGCACCCGCGCGGGACGCTCGCCGAAGACGGCGGTCACCGCGCGACCGCCCGGTTGCCGTCCGGCGCGTCCGTGTACCGGTGCTCCGGGGCGGGCGAGAGGCAGAAGCAGAGGAACGCGTGGGCGGTCCCCGGCCGTGACAGCTCCTCGATGGTCAGCTCGCACACCGGGTTCTCCGGCAGCGACGGCGGCTGCTGGCCCTGGGCCAGCGTGACGCCGAACTCGTCGAGCACCGAACGGGCGTCCACCTGGTAGCGGCGCGAAAGCTCCGGCTCCAGCCACGCCTGTGCGACCAGCTCCATGAACCGCAGTTCCTGGCCGGGGGTCGAGTCGAGGCCCACGGCCTGGTCCATGTCGCACGCACCGTCGAGAGTGGAAATAACGCCTTCGTGCACGTTGCCCTCCGTTGAACCTGTGTGTGATGGATCGGACGTCGCCGTGGTCGGACCGGCAGACAGGATTCTTCGGGGACCGGGGTCGTCACCGACAGTGTTCCGCTCATGCCTCCCGTGTGAATTCGTCATGGGTCGCCTCCTCGGTAATTCATGCGCGGGCGATGAAGCGATCACTGGGGCGGCGCGGCGCTCCGTGCCACTGTGGAGAGCTCCGAAACGCAAGCCGGCGGTTTTGGCTGAAGGGAGTCCACACATGGAGATCCGGGTCCTGGGGTCGCTCGTCGCCCAGCTCGACCACACGTCCGTGGTGCCCAGCGCGGCCAAGCCCCGTCAGGTGCTCGCCCTGCTGGCCCTGCACGCCGGTCAGGTCGTGACCGTGTCCACCCTGCTCGACGAACTGTGGGGGGACGCCCCGCCGCGCACCGCGCCCGCCACCCTCCAGACCTACATACGGCAACTGCGCCGCAGGCTGGGCACGGTGCTGGGCCCGACCGCGGTACGCGGGCCGAAGGACATCCTGTGCACGCGCTACGGCGGCTACGCGCTGGACGTGGCCGGGCCCGACGACGCCACGCAGTTCCAGCGGCTGTCCGTGGCCGGGCAGACGGCGCTGCGCGAGGGCGCCGCCCGCGAGGCGTCCGCGCTGCTGCACCAGGCGCTGGCGCTGTGGCGCGGGCCCGCCCTGGCCGACGTGCAGATCGGCCGGGCGCTGGAGGTCGAGACCGTACGGCTGGAGGAGACCAGACTGGGCGCACTGGACGCCAGGATCGAGGCCGACATGCGGCTCGGCCGGCACGCCGCGCTGCTCGGGGAGCTGACCGCGCTGGCCGCCCAGCATCCGCTGCACGAGACCGTGCACGCGCAGCTGATGCTCGCGCTGTACCGCTCGGGCCGGCCCTCCCACGCCCTCGGCATCTACCAGCGGCTGCGCCAGTGTCTGATCCGGGAGCTCGCGCTGGAGCCGTCGACCCGGCTGCAGCGGCTGCACCAGGCGATCCTGCGGGCCGACCCCGCCCTGGAGTCACCGGATCCGGCCGTGCCCGGCGGCGCCGGACCGCGGGCCGTGCCGCTCACGCCCGCCTCGGTCTGATCCCGGCCTCCCCGGCACCGACCAGGGACGTTCCTCTCTTCGCCCGGTGCGTTTGGCGGCCCTTAAGCGCCGCTCCCGACGCTGGGGGCACGGCGGGTACTGGCCACCTGGTGGCCACCGCGCAACGAGAGGAGTTCCGGTCACGATGACGCGATACCTGAGACGCGGTGGTCCACGCCACGACGGTCGCCTGCGCATGTTCTGTTTCCCCTACGCGGGCGGGGGCGCCTCCGCCTACGCCGGGTGGCAGCGCTGGCTGGGGACCGGCATCGAGGTACTGCCGGTGCAGCTGCCGGGCCGTGAGGGCCGGATGACGGAGCCCCGCTTCACCGATCTCCCCGCGCTCGTGGCGGACCTGGACCGGGAGCTGGGCGAGGAACTCGACCACCCGCACGTGCTGTTCGGGCACAGCATGGGCGCGCTCATCGCCTTCGCCCTGGCCCAGCACCGCCGGGCCCGCGGCGAACGGCTCCCCCTCGCGCTCCTCCTCGGGGCCCACCGCGCCCCCCACCTGCCGGCCCCGCCCCTCACCCACGGCTATGTGGCGGACGACGCGGAACTCATGCGCGGGCTGGCCGCGCTGGGAGGTCTGCCCCGGGTGCTGCTGGACCGGCCCGAGTGGCTGGCGGCGCTGCTGCCGGTCGTCCGGGGCGATCTGATGCTCTGTGAGGGCGCCGGGAGCGTGGACCGCACCCCGCTGCCGGTTCCGCTGCACACCTTCGCCGGGACCGAGGACCGCCTGGTGACGGTCCCCGAGGTACGGGAGTGGTCCCTGTACTCCACCGAGGACAGCGAGACCGTCGTGGTGCCGGGCGGCCACTTCTACATCAGGGAGCAGGAGAGCGCCTTCCTCGACCGGCTCTCCGAGGTGCTGAGCCGCTACACCGACTTCGCCGACCTGCTCGGCATGGACCTGGTGGGAGCCTCGACCGACTGACCACCCGCTTCCGGGACGGGGGCTCCGGCCGCCGCTCCGCGATCGGGCCGGGGCCGGTGACCTGCCGGGAGACGGCCGTTGCGCCGACACGAGCCTCGTGTCGGCGCAACGGCGTGCCCGGGTGCGTGAGGCATGCGGCCGGCGCTCTCCGCGGGTGCCTCGACGCTCCCGCCGGCCCCCGGCCGGTCCGTCTCCGGTGCCCGTCCCGGCGCGCGTTCTCCTCCGGCGGCCGGACGGACGCGGCGGGCCGCGCACGTCCAGGAGGTCTTCGACATCAGCGTCCTGCGGCTCCCGTGAACACCGCCCTCGCCGGTGGCGCGCCGGACGCGGCACCCCGGTCGGCGCTCCCGGACGCGTCGCCGTCACGCGGCCGTCGCCTCGTGGCCGCCGTCTCGTGGACGCCGCAGTGCCGCGGCACCGCGGGTGTCGCGCCGGGCCCGTCGCGGTCCCTGACCGTCTCCGGCCTGCTGCATCCGTTCGTGCCGGTGCCGAGGGACGCGATGCGCGCGTACCTCTCCCGTGGCGGCCGAGCGAGGACCACCCCGCCCTCCTGCCGCCGGCCCGCCGGATCCAGGACGTCCTGCCGCGGACCCGGCGCCCTGTGCGAACCGGACCGGACGGTGGCCGGCCCTGCCTCCTGAAAGCGCAGGGCCCGGCTCGCGCCGTCCGTGAGCGGGTTCCTCGGCTCTCCGGTTTCCCCCGCCGCCTCGCCCCTCGCCGCCTCGCCCCTCGCCGCCCGCCGCCCGCCGCTCGTCGCCGAGGCCGCTCAGCGGGCGGGCGCCTGCCCGGCCGGAACCTCCGGTGCGGGGGCGGCCGAGACCTCGGTCTTCCCGGGGTGCGCGCTCGCCGGGACGGACGCGCCGCGCGCCCCCGTGCGGCCCGGCATCAGCAGGGCCGCCACCACCGCGCCGCCCGCCACGACCGCCGCCGCCACGGTCAGTCCGACCCCCGCGGCGTGGTCGAAGGCCGTCCGCGCGGTCGTGGCGAGGGCCTGGCCGGCGTCGCCGCCGGTGCGGTCGGCGAGGCTCAGGGCGCTCTCCAGCGTCCGCCTGGTCGCCTCCGGCTGACCGGACCGGGTCATCTCGCTCGTATAACTGTGGGCCAGCACACTGCCGACGACGGCGACGCCCAGCGCGTTGCCGAACTCCTGCATCGTCATGTCCAGCGAACCGGTCGCCCCCGACCGTTCCGGCGGCACCAGGGACATGACCACGTCCGTGGTGGGCCCCATGGCGAGGCCGAAGCCGATCCCCGCCAGGACCAGCCCGGCCAGCACCGGGGGATAGCCCTCGCCGACCCGGCCGAGGACCAGCACCCCCGCCGCCCCGACCGCCAGGCCCACGGCCACGCTCCCGCCGGGCCCGACCCGGCGGACCACCGCGGGGCACACCAGCGTGCCGAGCAGGACGGCGAACGCCACGGGCATCACCGCGAGACCGGCCTGCAGGGCCCCGTAGCCGAGGGCGAACTGCAGCCTCTGGGTGAGGACGAAGAGTGTGCCCGCCAGCCCGAACATCAGCAGCAGGATGCTCACGCTCGCCCCGATGAACGGTGCCCGGCGCAGCAGGGCGAAGTCCACCATGGGGTGCGGGTGCCGGCGCTCCCACAGCACGAAGCAGACACCCGCGACGGCGGCCACCGTGAAGCCGGTGACCGGCCCCGCGGAGGACCAGCCGTGCTTCGACGCCTGGATCGTCCCGAAGACCAGTCCCACCATGACGCCCGTGCCGAGCAGCGCGCCGAGCGGGTCGGGGCGGCGGGGCGAGGGATCGGCGGACTCCGGCAGCAGCAGCGCTCCGGCGACCACCACCACGGCCACCGGCAGCAGGTTCACCAGGAAGATCGACCCCCACCAGAAGTGGCTGACCAGGGCGCCGCCGACCACCGGGCCGGCCGCGACCCCGAGCGCGGAGCAGCCGCTCCAGATCCCGATCGCGCGGGCCCGCTCGGCCGGCGGGAAGACATGGACCAGGACGGCGAGCGTGCCGGGCATGATGCACGCCGCACCCAGTCCCATCAGCACCCGCGCCCCGGTCAGCTGGCCGGTCCCCGCCGCCGTCGCCCCGACCACCGATCCGATGCCGAAGACGACGGTCCCGAACAGGGTCGCGCGCTTGTGGCCGTACCGGTCGGAGAGCGTTCCGGCGGTCAGCAGCGCTCCGGCGAGGGCGAGGGCGTAGCCGTCGACGATGAACTGGATCTGGCCGGTGTCGGCGTCCAGGCTCCGCATCATCTGCGGGATGGCCACGTTGAGCAGGCCGTTGTTGAGCACGATCGCGAAGAGGGCGAGGGAGAGCACACCGAGGATCCACCAGCGGCGGGGATCCGCGGTCTCGGTGCCGGGCTCGGTGCCGGTCATGGGTCGGTCCTCCGTCGGGCGTGGGCACAGGGGTCGCCGTCACCCTCGCCGGACCCGCTGAAGGGCCACTTGCGGCGCGGCCGCACCCTGACGGCCGTACCACCGCGACCCGTCGCCACGGCCCGTCGCCACGACCGGCCGCCCGCCGACCGCCCGAGGACGGCACCATCCTGCCCTCCGCTCTAGCGGCGCTTCAGCGCCGCTCCCTACGGTCCGGCCGGTGCCGTCCTCGGGTGAGCGGCGGCGATCACCGAAGGAGGTGCCATGGAGATCCCGGTACGGCTGCGGCGGGCCCGCTCCGCACTACTGCTGATCTTTCTCGTGCACGGTGCGGTCTTCGCCCTGCTGGTCACCCGCATCCCGGCGATCCAGGACCGGTACGACCTCAGCGACGCCGAACTCCCGCTGTTCCTCGCCGCCGTACCGATCCTCGCCGGCGTCGGCAGCGTCACCGTCTCGCGCGTGGTGCGCCGGGTTCCCGCGCCCGTCGTGGTCCGGATCGTCCAGCCGGTCATCTGTCTGGCGCTGACCGGCGTAGGGGCGGGCGACCAGGTCTGGCAGCTGGCGGCCTGTCTGGCGGTCTTCGGACTGCTGGTGGGCGCCATGGAGGCGGGCCTGAACATGACGGGTGTGGCGATCCAGCGCGGCCACGGGCGCAGCATCATGCTCGGTTTCCACGGCGCCGCGAGTCTCGGCGGCATCCTCGGCGCCCTGTTCGCCTGGGCCGGGGCCTACTGGGACTTCTCCCTGCTCACCCTCTTCGCCGGCACCGTCGCCCTGCTGCTGCCGTGGGCGATCGCGGCCGGCCCCCGCCTCACCGCGCGGCCGGACGGCCAGGACGAGGCGACCGGCGCCGCTACCTCTGCCCGCGCGGCCTCCCCGAGGCCGCGCGGACGGCGTGGCGTCCCCTGGAAACCGCTGCTGCCCCTCTGCGTGATCATGGCCGTGTCCGTCGTCGCCGACTCCACCGCGACCAACTGGAGCGCCAAGTTCCTGGAGGACACCCTGCACAGTTCGGAGGCGATGGCGACCGTCCCGTACGGCCTCTACATGGCGGCCACCCTGCTGGGCCGTGCCCTCGGCGACGGCTGGGTGCAGCGGTGGGGGACGGTCGCCGTGGTGCGCGCGGGCGCTCTGCTCGCCGCGGTGGGGTTCGCCGTCGTCGCCGCCGCGCCGGAACCCGTGACCGGCGCGCTCGGCTTCGCCGTACTCGGCGCGGGGCTGTCCGTGATCATCCCGCAGGTCATCGTGATCGGCGCGCAGCGGCTGCCGGGCGCGCAGGACACCGCCGTGGCACGCGTCAACCTCTTCAACTACGTGGGCTTCCTGATCGGCCCGCCCCTGGTCGGAGCCGTCGGCGCGGCCGTCTCCTACCGCGCGGCGATGTGCGTGCCGCTCCTCCTCGTCCTCGGCGTCCTCCTGATCGCCCGTTCCCTGGCCGCCCCGGACACGGCGGCCGACTCCTCCGCGCGCGTCCCGCGTCCGGAGGCGACGACGACCACCGTCGGCTGACGGCGCCACGCTTCCCCCGGCGTGCCGCCCGGCGCGGCCGTGCCCCGACTGCCCCAACGGCAGCCGGGGCATGCCCGTGTCCGCCGCCCGGCCAAACGGGCCGGCCCGGCGCGGAACGGCCGCGGTCCCCGCCGGGCCCGCACTCGCCTCCCGCGCGCGCCCGGTCTTTAGCAGGGCCAAAGCGTCAGGGCCGACGATCCCCGCAGGGCGGATCCCGGGACCCCGGCCGTGCGGCCTCGCCGCACGGCCGGGCCCGGGTGAGCCAACCGACCGATGGGAGAACCATGCGCTGGGAAAGCGTCTACGTGGCGGGGACGGGGGCCTGGCTCCCCGAACCGCTCTCCGCCCGCGCCGCCGTGGAGGCGGGTGAGTACGACCCCGAGCAGTTCGAGGCGGACGGTCTGCTGTCCGTCCGGGTGGCCGGTGAGGACATCGCACCACCCGACATGGCGGTACAGGCCGCCACCACCGCGCTCAAGCGGTCCGGTCTCGCCCCCGAGGCCGTACGTCTGCTGCTGCACAACTACGTCTGGTTCCAGGGCCAGACCATGTGGCCCGTGGCGTCGTACGTCGCCGACCACGCCGTCCACTGGAATGTGCCGGCGTTCGAGGTGAAGCAGGAGTGCAACGCGGCCATCGGCTCGCTGGAGCTGGCCGCCCGGCAGCTGACCACCGAGCCGGACGAGGCCGCGGCGGTGCTCACCACCGCGGACCGCTTCGCCGAGCCCCTGATCAACCGATGGAGCGCCGAGGCGGGCCTCGTCTACGCCGACGGCGGCACCTCCCTGGTGCTCTCCAACCGCGACGGCTTCGCCCGGGTGCTGTCGACCGTGACCCGCGCCGACAACCGCATGGAGGCGCTGGCCAGGGGAGCGGGCCTCACCCCGCTGCCCACCCAGGAGCCGTACGAGCACGCCGGCCGCTTCGCCCACTATCTGCGCTCCCGGGGCGGCAACATCCGGGAGGCCACCGACCGGCTGGTCGCCATGGTCAAGGGTGCCGTCGACGACGCCCTCGCGGAGTCCGGGACGAGGCGGGAGGACCTGGCGCACGCCGTCATCCCGACCGGCGGCCGCAGCAAGATGCAGTGGCAGGCCGAGCAGTTGCTGGGAGTGCCGCAGGAGCGCACCACCTGGGAGTTCGGCCGCCGTACCGGCCACCTCGGCGCCGGCGACCAGTTCGCCGCGCTCAACGACCTCGCCGAGACCGGCGCGCTGCGTCCGGGCGAGCGGGTGCTGATGCTCTCCGCGGGCCCGGGCACCGCCAGCTGCGCCGTCCTGGAGATCCTCCGCACCCCCGGCTGGACGACTCCGGCCGCCGAACCTCAGACCCCCGAGGAGCAGCGATGACCGCGACCGTGATCGGATCCTTCCCCGGCACGGCCCTGATCGACGACGCCGTCGGCACCGAGACCGCCCCCCGCGTCGACAACGCCGCCGAGGTGTTCCTGACGGCCGCCGCCGCCCGCCGGCCCGACGCCCCCGCCGTGCGCGACCGCTACGGCGTGTGGACCTACGCCGAACTCGACGCCGCCGCCGACTCCTTCGCCCGGATCCTGGACGGCCGCGGCGTCAAGGCCGGCGACCGGGTGCTGGCCCGCGTCGGCAGCACCCGCGAGTTCACCGCCCTGCTGTACGGGACCTGGCGGCAGGGTGCGGTCCTGGTGCCCGTCAACCCGGGCATGAAGGCCTTCCACCTCCAGTCGGTGCTCGCCGACTCCGAGCCCTCGCTGATCGTCGTCGAGGACGCCGAGCGCGACGGCGCCGACGGCCTGGTCTGGCCGGCCGGGGTGCCGGTCGCCGTCGTCTCCGAGCTGGACCTGTCCGGTCCGGCCGACCCGGCCGCCCGCACCCAGACCGAGGTGCCCGCCGACCGGCTCGCCCTGCTCATCTACACCTCGGGCAGCACCGCGGCGCCCAAGGGGGTGGCCTGCCCGCACGGACCCGTGGCGTTCGCCGCCCGCGCCATCGCGGCACGGCTGGAGTACCGCCCCGACGACATCGTGCTCACCGCCGTCCCCCTCTCCTTCGACTACGGCCTCTACCAGGTCTTCCTCAGCGCGCTCGCCGGTGCCGAACTGCTGCTGTCGGGCCCCGCCGACCACGCCCGGCTGCTCGGTTTCGCCCGGGACCACGGGGCGACCGTCGTCCCCCTCGTGCCGTCGCTCGGCGAACTGCTCGTCAAACTCGCCTCCCGCGACCAGCGGCCCACCCGGATCCGCCTGTTCACCAACACCGGCGCCGCCCTCAACCCCCCGCTCATCGCCACGCTCCGGGAGACGTTCCCCGGCGCGTCGGTGGCACCCATGTACGGCACCACCGAGTGCAAGCGGATCACCATCCTCGAACCCGACGGCGATCTGGCCCGCCCCGGCTCGGTGGGGCCCGCGCTGCCCGGCACCGAGGTGCTCGTCGTCGACGACGACGGACGACCGCTCCCGACGGGGGAGACCGGCGAGATCGTGGTGCGCGGCCCGCACCTGATGGCCGGCTACTGGCGTTCCCCCGAGCAGACCGCCCTCCGGTTCCGGCCGGGTGCGGACGGCGGCCCGGTCACCCTGCACACCGGCGACTACGGCCGGCTCGACGAGGACGGGCACGTCTACTTCCAGGGCCGCCGGGACGACCTGTTCAAGCGGCGCGGCTCGCGCATGAGTTCCGTCGAGATCGAGGCCGCCGTGCTCGACATCGACGGCGTGCGCGAAGCGGCGCTGCTCGTGCCGGAGGACGACCGCGACATGGTCCTCTTCGTCGTCGGCGAGAGTCCCGACGTCGACGGGGAACAGGTGCTGGCCCGGCTCGGGGACCGCCTCGAAGCCGCCAAGGTGCCGGACGTCTGCCACGTGCTGGCCGCCCTTCCCCTCACCCCCAACGGCAAGACCGACCGCAAGGAGCTGCGCCGGCAGCTCATGGAGGGCACCTATGTCCACTGACCGCGACCGCACCGGGTCCCCCGGCGACGACATGACGGTCCGCCGGCTCGTCGAGCAGTACGGCAGCCCCCTGTACGTCTACGACCTGGCCCGGGTGCGCACCGCCCTGGAGGACCTGCGGGCCGCCCTGCCGCAGCCGTCCCGCGTCTACTACTCGCTGAAGGCCAACTCGCACCCCGATCTCGTCGCCGAACTGCGCCGGGGCGGCGCCCGCGCCGAGGTGACCTCGCGCGGCGAACTGGCCGCGGCCCTCGAAGCGGGCCACCCGGCGGCGGAACTGATGTACTCCGGCCCCGGCAAGGTCCCGGCCGAGCTCGACGAGGCGATCGCGGCGGGGATGCGCACCTTCTCCGCCGAGTCCTTCGGCGACCTGGACCGGATCGGAGCCGCCGCGGACGCCCACGGCGTCACCGCGGACTGTGTGCTGCGGATCAACGCGGCCGGGGCACCGGGCGAGGGCGGCCTGCGGATGACCGGGGGCCCCTCCCAGTTCGGCTTCGACCTCGACGATCTGACCGCGCACGGTGCCCGGCTCCTGGTGAAGGGCGTCCGGATCATCGGGATGCACTTCTTCCCGCTCACCAACGCCAGGGACGAGGACGGTCTGCTCGCCGAACTCGCCCAGAGCGTGCGTACCGCCGCGAGCCTCCGGGACGAACTCGGCATCCCGCTGCACCTGCTGGACCTCGGCGGAGGCTTCGCCGCCCCGTACGCGACCCCCGGCGAACGGCCCGCCTACCCCGGTCTGCGCTCGGCACTGTCCGCCGTGCTCGACGAGAGTCTGCCGGGCTGGCGCGACGGCGAACCGGTGGTCGCCTTCGAGTCCGGCCGCTATCTGGTGGGCGACTGCGGCCGGCTGGTGAGCACCGTCACCGACGTGAAGAACAGCCGCGGCAACACCTACGCGGTCCTCGACGCCGGCATCAACCACCTGGGCGGCCTGTCGGGCCTGGGCCGGCTGCTGCCCCTGTCCGCCCGGCCGCTGTCCGGCCCCGGCCCGGCGACGGACGAGGTCGGCGACCGGGAGCCCGCCTTCGTCACCCTCGCCGGTCCGCTGTGCACGCCCGCGGACATCCTGGCCCGCGCGGCCGACCTGCCGGGGCTGCGCCCGGGCGACCTGCTGGCCTTCCCCAACGTGGGCGCCTACGGACTGTCCGCGAGCCTGCTCGGCTTCCTCGGCCACCCGGCGCCCGCCGAACTCGTCGTGGACGGCGGCGAGACCGTCTCCGCCGGCCGCCTGGCCCTGCGGCGCCACCCCGTCTCCCCCCTCACCGCATCCCGTACGGAGGACACCACCGCCATGACACAGACGACCACGGGCACGACGCCCGCCGGTACTTCGCAGGAGGCGGCCGCGCCCTGGGACCCGACGTACGCGGCCCTGCTCCTGGAGGCCCTGCCCCGGCTCGCCGCCCAGGGCGAGCTGAAGCCCGACACCAGCCTCAAGGCGGCGGGCCTGGACTCCCTCGCGATGGTCGAGGTCCTGGTCCGGGTGGAGGAGACGTTCGGCATCGCCGTCCCGGACTCCGAGCTGATGGCCGACACCTTCGCCACCCCCGCCTCGCTGTGGCGCGTGGTGTCCGCCCTGCGGGAACAGTCCGTCGGCTCGGCCTGACCCCGAGCGACCAGAGAAGGAGACCCCATGAAGTGGGAAGGTGTGTACGTGGCGGGGACGGGGGTGTGGCTGGGCGAGCCCGAACTCGCCCGGTCCGCCCTGGAGTCCGGCGCGTACGACGCGGAGCAGTGCGCGGCGGACGAGATCCTGTCCGTCTCCGTCGCCGACGAGTCCATGGCCCCTCCGGACATGGCCGTCCACGCCGCGACGACCGCGCTCAAGCGGTCCGGGGCGGACGCGGCCGACGTGGATCTGCTGATCCACAGCGGCATCTGGTTCCAGGGCGTGGAGATGTGGCCCGCGGCCTCCTACGTGGCCGGGCACGCCCTCGGCCGGGGCATGCCCGCCTTCGGTCTGGAACAGGAGTGCAACGGCGGTCTCGGCGCACTGGAGATCGCGGCCCGCCAGGTCGCCGCCGGCCCGGCGACCGGAGCGGCGATGGTCACCACGGCGGACCGGTTCGGCGCGCCCCTGGTGCGCCGGTGGAGCAGCGAGCCCGGCTTCGTGTACGGCGACGGCGCCACCGCGCTGCTGCTGTCCGCGCGGGGCGGCTTCGCCCGGCTGGTGTCCACGGCCACCGGCGCCGACAACTCCCTGGAGGCCGTGGTGCGCGGCCCCGGGCTGCGCCCCCTGCCCTCGGGCGAACCGCTGGACCTGCTGGGCAGGGTGGGGCACTACATGCGCGCCCACGGCGGGGTCCGGGAGGCCACCGAGCGGGTCGCGGCGGTGGTGAACGACGTGGTGGACACCGTGCTGGCCGATGCCGGCATGGCGAGGACGGACGTCGACCGGGTGGTGGCGCTCGCCAGCGGGCGCAGCCGCCTGGAGTGGCAGCTGCCGCAGTTGCTCGGCATCCCCGTCGAGCGCTCCACCTGGGAGTTCGCCCGCCGAGTGGGCCACCTCGGCGCCGGTGACCAGATCGCCGGGCTCAACGACCTGGTGGAACGAGGGGAGTTGAGCCGGGGAGACCGGGTCCTGCTCGTCGGCGGCGGTTCCGGGTTCAGCTGCACCTGTGCCGTCCTGGAGATCCTCGACGTACCGGACTGGGAGCCCTTCCGCAGCGACGAACGGTGACGGGCCGAGGGGACTCACCGGGTGCGCGGGCGGGAAGGATCCGCCTGTCACCTCCGCCCGCCACCTCCCCTCCGGCACCTTCCATCTGCCGCCCGCCACCTGCGACTTCAGCGGCGCTCCAGTGGCCCGCCCGATACTGCACTGTTCGATCCGCCCGGGTCGTACGGCCGGGCCGATCCGTACGGCCGGGACGGCCGCCCCGGCCGTACGCCTCGACACCGAGGAGAAATACATGGTGATGACCGAATCCACCGGCGCCACGAGAAGTTCCACCCCCCTCGCGCTGCGCGTCGCCTGGGGCCTGCTGGCGGCGTTCCTGCTGCTCTGGGACGTCTTCGAGGTGCTCAAGCACATGGGCTGGGTGATCCCGGGGGCGATCCTCGGCGCGGCCCTGCCCTTCCTCGCCCGGACGCCCGGACTGGGCGGGGCCCCCGAGCCGGGCCGGCTGGCCCCGAGGGCCGTCCCCCTGCACAACCTGCTGAACCGTGCCGTGATCCCGTTCGCGATCATGGTCGTCTTCTCGTTCCTCGGGGACGGCCCGGAGGACATCGCGGCCCCCTTCACCTTCGGAATGAGCTGGCTCACCAGCATCGCGTTCGCCCGCGCCCTCGGCTTCGGCCTGCGGACACCGGACGGCTGGCAGCGCTGACACCAGCACGCCGGCAGCACTGACATCAGCACAGCCGCAGGCCCGCAGCCCGTCCCCGGGGCCGCGGGCCCGCTTGCTGTCGTGGGTGCGCCGCCCGGGTCGGTACAGAGCGCCTTTATCGCTGCGCAAGGCGCCCCTGCGACTGTCGGCCGACAGCCCGACACGTCTGTGAACCGAAGAAGCCTCGGAGGCCACACCATGGACACCGCCTCAGCGTCCCCCGCCGGGAACGGGACCGACACCGAGACCGCGTACGAGTACCCCTTCCACCGCCCCTCGGCGGTGGAGGTGCCCCCCGTCTACGAGGAGCTGCGCGCCAAGTGCCCGGTCGCCAAGGTCCGGCTGCCCAGCGGCGACGAGGGCTATGTGGTCAGCCGGTACGACGACGCCCGCGTCGTGCTGGCCGACCCCCGCTTCAGCCGCGCGGCGATGCTCGACGAGGGCGCCCCCCGCCTCACCGCGGCCCCGCCCATGCCGGGCAGCCTGTTCACCATGGACGCGCCCGAGCACACCCGGGTGCGCCGGCTCGTCTCGCGCGAGTTCACCGCGCGCCGGGTCCAGAACCTCCGCCCGCGCATCCAGCAGATGACCGACGAGCTGCTGGACGACATGGAGAAGCTCTCCCCGCCGGTCGACCTCAACCCCGCCTTCGCCTTCCCGCTGCCGGTGATGGTCATCTGCGAACTCCTCGGCGTGCCCTTCGAGGACCGGGACCGCTTCCGCGGCTGGTCCGACGCGTTCGTCTCGCTCACCGCGCACACCGCCGAGGAGGTGATGGAGCAGCGGATGTCGATGGTCCAATACCTCGCCCAGCTGGTGCAGCGCAAGCGCGAGGAGCCCGCCGACGACCTCATGAGCGCCCTCGTCGCCGTCCACGACGAGGACGGCGACCGGCTGAGCGAGCACGAGCTGATCACCATGGGCATCACGCTGCTGGTCGCCGGGCACGAGACCACGGTCAGCATGATCGGCAAGTGCGTCCTGACCCTGCTGCGCCACCCCGAGCACCTGGCCGCCCTGCGCGAGCGCCCCGAGACGATCGACCAGGTCGTCGAGGAACTGCTGCGGATCAACCCCATCGGTGACGGCGGCCCCTTCCGCGTCACCCTGGAGGACGTCGAGATCGCCGGCACCACCATTCCCAAGGGCAGCGGTGTGATCGCGGCCGTCGCCTCCGCCAACCAGGACCCGGAGCGCTTCGGGGCGGACTCCGGCGTCTTCGACCCGGCGCGGTCCTCGGCCGGTGCCCACCTGGCGCTCGGCCACGGCGCACACTTCTGCCTGGGCGCCGCCCTCGCCCGCGCGGAGCTGCAGATCGCCGTCTCCTCCCTGATCCGCCGCTTCCCGCGGCTGGCCCTGGCCGACGAGGTCGGCAACCTCAGCCTCACCAGCGGCATGATGGTGCACGCCCTGAGCCGTATGCCCGTCACCTGGTGACCTTCGCCGGTGTCGCCGGCGAACAGACCGCTGCCCGGGTCCCTTCCGAGGGACCCGGGCAGCGGTCTGTGGTGGGCGCTCCGCGCTCAGGGGCGGCTGGCCGGCTGCCGCACCACCCGCGGGGCCACGGGGGCACCCGGCTCCTGCACCTGGAAGTACGCCCTGGCCAGCACCTTCTGCTGGAGCGCCTGGTTGCGGTCCACCACCCGGTACAGGGACCGGCGGGCCAGGCCGCCCAGCCGTCCGTCGAGGGCGAAGAGACGCTCCTGGCGCAGCTGGAGGGCGCGGGAACGGCGTACGGCCTCCTCCCGCGAGCGCTGGAACTCCTCGCCCGCCCGGACCAGCGCGGCCGCGCTGTCGTCGGCGAGGGCCTCCCCGACCAGGGGTGCCAGGGTGACCGCGTCGATGATCGCGTGGTTGACGCCCTGCCCGAGGATCGGGGTCAGGGTGTGCGCGGCGTCGCCCATGAGGACCAGACCGGGCATGGACCAGCGGGGCACCACCGTGGTGAAGATGTCCAGCATCGAGGTGTCCGACCAGGCCTTCACCTCCTTGCGCACGGTGGTCGACAGTTCGGGAGCGAGCCGGTCCAGCCGCTCGTGCAGCGCGCCCAGCCCCTGGGCCCGCAGGTCCTTCAGGCCGCCCTTGGGGATGTTGAGTCCCACCCGCACGCTGTCCGGATGGGTGGGGATGAACAGCCCGTGCTCACCGCCCCGGATACGGATGCGGTACGTGTGGCTGTCCCACTCCTCGGGGAAGGGCAGCCGCAGCCAGACGACGTCCCGGTCCAGCGGCTGCTTCTCGTACGGCAGCCCGGACATCTCCCGGACCTTGCTGAACCGTCCGTCGGCCGCGACCGTCAGCGCCGCCCGTACGACGAGGTCGCCGTCGGGGGTGCGGGCGCGCACACCGGTCACCGGTCCGCTGTCGCCCTGCTCCCGGAGCAGGGCGACAGCGGTGGCGGACTGACGCAGCGTGAAACCCGGGTGCTCCCGCCCGGCGTCGGCCAGGGCGGACAGCAGAGCGGGCTGCGGAAGCTCCACGGGGTAGGGGTGGGGGTAGCGGAAGTCGGAGAAGTCGACGCTCAGCACGGTGCTGCCGGAGTCGATGATCTCCATGTGGTGCATCTGCGCGTACGTTCCGTCGAGCCGGTCGAGCAGACCGAGCCGGTCGAGCAGCCACACCGAGTCCGGGGACACCGACTCGCCGCGGAAGGAGCGGTTGAAGTGTCCGCTCTGCTCCAGGACCACCACCGACACGGAACGCTTGGCGAGCTCCACGGCCAGTGTGAGCCCGGCGGGACCTCCTCCGACCACGCACACCTGTGCGGTCAGCTCTGCTGTCATCGTTTTTGCTGCCTCTCCAGCGGAGTCATGGTCGCCCGATGGTGGGACCGCGGGCTAAAGCTCCCCTTGCAGCCGCTGCCGTCGGTCCAGGTCACGCGCGGGCACGTGCGACGACTCGACCCGGACCTTCAGCGCGTCGGTGAGGTGCCGGAAGCCCTGTTCGGACGGGGTGATGACGGAACCGGCGAACGGCACCAGCAGACCGCTGAAGCGCTCGGTCTGCACCACGTCGGTGCCGCCCTCGCGCGCGATCAGCTCGAAGCTGTGCACCCCGTCGAAGACACCGGGCACACCGAACCGGCCACGCCAGCGCAGCAGCCGCCCCGGCTCGCTCTCCAGCACGGTCGGCGTGAACACCATCTCCCGTCCGCCGTCGGGCAGCCGGAACCGCAGGGTGAGCCGGGCGCCCGGCTCGGCCCGGCCCGAAGCCTCCACGAGGAAGGGGTTCCACTCGTGGAACCGTTCGAAGTCGGTGAGCACCGACCACACCTGGTCGACGGTGCTGTGGATGTGCACGGCGGACGAGATACGGCGCATGACGTTCCTTCCGGGACGGACTGCGGTGAACACGGGCGCGACGAAGCGGCCCCGTGACGGTCGTGCGGACGAAGAGGGGGCAGGGGCGGGAGGCGGCGGGACCGGGACGGGGCGGCCGGTGTCCCGGCGGCGGGGCAGGGCGCGCCGTGAAGGGCCTCGGGAGCCGACGCTACCGGCCGAACCCGGACCGGCGCGGTCCGCGGGCCTCCGGCTCTAGCACGACCTTAGCGCCGGTCAGCAGGGTCCCCTCCGGACGCTTCAGTGAGAATCCAGCGCCCTGCCCGACGCTTGGCGTACGCGTCCCGCCCCCCACGGGCGCGAAGGAAGGAATACCCATGTTCTCGGCTCTGGGCTCGGCCCTGCACCGCCGGCGGATCGTCCTGCTCCTGCTGACCCTCCTGGTCACCGCCCTGGCCACCGTGTACGGCGGCACCGTGGAGGAGAAACTCTCCAACGGCCTGTCCGACTACGACGATCCGGGCGGCGGCAACGTCGCGGCCCGCGAGATCATCGAACGGGCCACCGGCATCGACCCCCAGCAGGGCCACCTCTTGCTGGTCCGCACCGACGAGCGGCTCGCCGAGGACACCGCCCCGCCGAAGGCCGTCACGGCCGCCGCGGAGCTCCTGCGGTCCCGCCCCGAGGTCGAGCAGGTGCTCGACTACACCTCCCCGGACGGCGCCGCGCTCATCTCCCGCGACGGACGCAGCACCGTGGTCGTCGGCGCCACCGGCTCCATGACGGACCAGGAGAGCGCCCGGGCCGTGGAGGCCCTCCAGAAGGCCATCGACGACGATCCCACCCTGCGCGACCGTACCTGGCTGGGCGGCGCCACACCCGGTCACGTCCAGGTGGCCGAAGTGTCGAGCACCGACCTGGGGCAGGCCGAGCTCCTCGCCACGCCGGTGATCCTCGTGGTGCTCTTCGTGGTCTTCCGCGGACTGGTCGCCGCGCTGGTCCCCCTGCTGGGCGGCATCGTCTCCCTGCTGCTCACCATGGCGGGCCTGCGCGTCGCCACCGAGTTCATGAACGTCTCCACCGGCGCGACGAGCCTCGCCTTCGCCCTCGGCCTCGGTCTGTCCATCGACTTCGGACTGCTGCTCGTCTCCCGCTACCGCGAGGAACTCGCCGAGCACGGACCGGGCGCCGAGGCTGTCCGGCGGACCGTCGCCACCGCCGGCCGCACCGTGCTGTTCAGCGCCCTCACCGTGGCCGCGGCCCTCGCCGCGCTGATCGCGTTCCCGCAGCCCTATCTGCGGTCCATGGGACTGGCCGGCGTCATCACCGTGGTGTCCGCGGCCCTGTTCGCCCTCCTCGGACTGCCCCCGCTGCTCGCCCTGCTGGGCAAGCGGATCAACTCCCTCGCCCCGCGCCGCTGGCAGCGCACGGCCGGTGCCGCCCGCGCCACCGAGGGACGCTGGTACCGCGTCGCGCAGGCCGTGATGCGCCGCCCCGCCGTTTTCGCGCTCGCCGCCACGGCCGTACTGCTGCTGATCGCCTCGCCGCTGCTGGGCGTGCGCTTCACCGGGGTGGATCCCACCCTCCTGCCCGAGGAGACCAGCGCGGGCAAGGTGGCCGCCGTGCTCGACGAGGACTACGACGCGAGGGCCACCTCGCCCCTGCAGATCGTGCTGGAGACCGACGGCGCCCCGGACACGGCGCGGCTCGCCGACTACACCGAGCGGATCGGCGCCGTCCCCGGAGTCAGGTCGGTGGGCACCCCCGTCGAACTCGGCGACCGGTACTGGGAGATCGACGCCGTCCTGGCCGAGGACCCCCTGACCGACTCGTCCAAGGACGCCGTCGGGGCCGTGCAGGACCTGGCCGCCCCGTACCCCGCCCGGTACACCGGCCGGACCGCCGACTTCCTGGCGCAGCGTCAGAGCATCGCAGACGCCCTGCCCCTGGCCGGCGGCATCCTGGTCGTCGTCACCCTGCTGCTGCTCTTCGCCTTCTCCGGCTCGGTGGTGCTGCCGCTGAAGGCCCTGCTGATGAACCTGCTGTCCACCGGCGCCGCCTTCGGTTTCCTGGTGTGGGTGTTCCAGGACGGCAACCTCGGCTTCGCCCCGCAGACCGGGCTCGAGGCCACCACGCCCGTCCTGGTCTTCGCGCTCGCGTTCGGCCTCTCCACGGACTACAACGTCTTCCTGCTGAGCCGTATCAAGGAGGCCAGGGCCCAGGGCCTGGACAACCGCGAGGCGGTCGCCCAGGGTCTGTCCCGCACCGGCGGGATCGTCACCTCGGCCGCGGTACTGTTCTGCATCCCGGTGGGCGCGCTCGCGATGTCCCGGCTGGTGTTCATCCAGGAACTGGGCCTGGGCGCGGCGTTCGCCGTCCTCATCGACGCGACCGTGGTCCGGGCCTTCCTCGTCCCCTCCCTGATGGCCCTGCTCGGCGCGGCCAACTGGTGGGCCCCGGCCCCCCTGCGCGCCCTGCACCGCGCCCTGCGCCTGGACCGCATGGAGCACACCGAGGCCCCCGAGCCCGCCCCCGCGCCGGCTCCCGACAGGACGTCCGCACCCGTCGGCTGACGACGGCCGGGCGGTACGACCCGGGCCCGGGCGCCCCGCGAGGCCCCGGGCCCGGCTTCCTCGTGATCACCCACGTACGACGCGTCCACGACGACGAAAGGCCGCCCGCCATGCCGAAGGTCAGTGAGGCCCACCGGGACGCCCGGCGCCGGCAGATCCTGGACGCCGCCCGTGCCGTGTTCGCCGAGAAGGGGTTCGTGCGGGCCTCCACCGGTGACATCGTCGCGCGGTCGCGGCTGTCCAGCGGCGCGATCTACAGCTACTTCCCGAGCAAGGACCATCTCGTGCGGGCCGTGTGCGAGGACACCATCGACCGGGCCCTGGACCATGTCACCTCGCCGAACCTGTCCGCGTCGCCGGAACGCGTCCACGGCAGCGGCGACGGGCGGGAGCACGCGCGGCTGATGGCTCAGATCTGGGGCGAGGCGGCCGTCTCCCCGAGCCTGGCGGAACAGGTCCGCCGCCATCTGGCCACCGCCCACGAGAAGGCCGCCGGCCTCATCCGCGACGAACGCACCGGGCACGGCCTGTCCGGCGACCCGCACGCCACCGGCGCGGCGAACGTGCTCCTGGCCCTCCTCACCGGCTACACCCTGCGCCTGGCCATGGGCGACGAGGCCAACCCCGACGCGTACGTCCGGGCGATCCACACCCTCATCAAGACGCCCTGACCGGTCAGGGCGCGGGCGGCAGCCCCAGCCGCACGGCGGCGAGTCGCAGGGCCTCCACCACGGCCGCCGTCCGGGGCTGCGGGCCGGACGGCGAGGCCGGCCAGACCGCGGCGATGCGGCGGTGACCCGCGACCTGGACCGTCGGCAGGGCCACGGTCTCCGGCGGGGCGTCGGCGAGGGCGAGCGTGGGGACGACGGCCGCGCCGAGGCCCGCCCGGACCAGCGCGAGCGTGGTCGGGAACTCCAGGGCCGTGTGCGCCCTGCGCGGAGTGAAGGCGTACTGGCCGCAGATACGGTCCAGGGCGCGGGAGCAGGCCGTCCCGGCAGGGGCGGCGACCCAGGGGCGGTCGGCCAGCTCCCGGACCGAGCGGGGCGACGGCGACCAGTCGCCGGGGGTGATCACCCGGTACGCGTCGTCGGCGACCGCCGCGGACGCCAGGTCGCGCCCCTGTGCGTCCGGGCCGGGATCGTCGCCGTCGTACTCGACGACCAGCAGGTCCACGCCGCCGGTGCGCAGGTCGCGCAGCGCCCCGGGCCCCTCCGCCTCCACCACCCGCGGTTCCAGACCCGGATGGGTGCGGGCGAGCGTGTCGAGGGCGGGGACCAGCAGATGGCACACCGCGGAGGAGAACGCGGCGACCGTCACCGGCCCCGTCGAACGGCCCGTCAGCTCGGCGAGTTCCCGGCGGGCCTCGGCCAGTTCGTGCTCGATGCGTCCGGCCCGCGCCGCCAGCAGCCGCCCCGCCGGGGTCAGCCCCGCCCGGCGCCGCGAACGGTCCACCAGCGGCTGGCCCACCTCCCGCTCCAGCTGCGCCAGATGCTGCGACACGGCGGAGGGCGTCAGATGCAGCACCTTCGCCGCGTCCACCACACCACCGCGCAACGCCACCGCACGCAGGACGCGCAGCCGGCGAGGGTCCAGTTCCATAAGCCGTACTGTTGCTCTGCTTCAGTAATTCTTGCTTGTGGTGTAGTGACACTGCAGAGAAGATGAGGTCATGAGCGAGCACAGCGAGGACCGGAACGGGAACGGCGGCGCACGGCACGGGGACGACGGCCGGAGCGCGGGCGGCGAGCAGTGGCGGATCCGGTTCGACGCCGAGGTGACCTTCGGCAACGGCGGCGGGCTGCAGACCCGGGGCTTCCTGCTGGACGTCCCGGACCCGGAGATCGGCGACGGCGCACTGGCCGAGCTGTTCGTCCGGCATCTCGGGCTGCTCATGGTCGACGAGGTGCGGGTCACCGGCCGGGAAGCGGTCCGGGAGCCGCACAAGGGCTCGCGGGGTGTGCCGGGCACCGCCGGCGCGGCGGGGACGTCCCTGCGGGAGGCGGGCGGCCGCCGGGTCGTCGACCTCAGCCACACCATCCGGCACGGCATGACCACCTACCCCGGGCTGCCCGGCCCGGAGATCGGCGAGCACCTGACCCGGGAGGCGTCCCGCGCGGTGTACGCGCCCGGCACCGAGTTCGCCATCGGCCGTATCTCGATGGTGTCCAACACCGGCACCTACATCGACAGCCCCTTCCACCGCTTCGGCGGCGGACACGACCTCGCCGGACTGCCGATCGGCACGTTCGCCGACCTCGACGGCGTGGTCGTCCGCGTCCAGGACACCGGGAGCCGGGCCGTCGGGCGCGAGGCGCTGCTGCCGTACGACGTCTCCGGGCGGGCCGTGCTGATCCACACCGGCTGGGACCGGCACTGGGGCACGGACCGCTACGGACACGGCCACCCCTATCTCACCGCCGACGCCGTCGCCCTGCTGACCGAACAGGGCGCCGCCCTCGTCGGCATCGACTCCCTCAACATCGACGACACCGACGACGGCACCCGCCCCGCCCACACCGGCCTGCTCGCCGCCGGCATCCCCGTGGTGGAGCACCTGCGGGGCCTGGAGCAACTGCCGCCGCGGGGCTTCCGGTTCCACGCGGCGCCCCCGGCCGTCGAGGGCATGGGCACCTTCCCGGTACGGGCCTACGCGGTGCTGGACGACGCCTCCGGCACGGACCCCGCGCAGGCCGGACCGGGCCCTGGGCTGGCCGGGTGACCGATCTCGACATCAGGCGCGTGGACGCCACCGCGAGCGACGAGGAACTCGAAGCCTGGCGGTACGTCCACAACATCATCATCCCCCCGCACCCGCTCTCGCTCGACGACGTCCGGCAGCGGGCCCGGCGCAACGACCTGGAGCTCGCGTACGCCGACGGCGTCCTCGTCGGCAACTCCACCGTCCGCCCGCCCGACGGGGACACGGCGACGGCCGTGGTCATCGCGCGCGTGCTCGCCGAACACCGCGGGCGCGGCTTCGGCGAGCGGCTGTACGAGCGGGCACTGCGGCGGGCACGGGAACGGGACGCCCGGGTGATCGAGACCTGCGTCCTGGCGTCGAACGAGGACGGTCTGCGGTTCGCGCTCGGGCACGGCTTCGTGGAGACCGAGCGCTATCTGCTCGACGGCGACACGATCCCGTACATCGACCTCCGCCTCGACGGGACGCGGGCCTCCTAGAGCTTCCCCGCGATGTCCATCGCGGCCACGTACCCGAACGTCATGGCGGGCCCGATCGTCGACCCCGCGCCCGCGTAACTGCGGCCCATCACGGCGGCGCTGGCGTTGCCCGCCGCGTACAGCCCGGCGATCACCGAGCCGTTCGGGCGCAGCACGCGGGCCCGGGCGTCGGTGAGGAGGCCGCCCTTGGTACCGAGATCGCCCGGCACGATGCGCAGGGCGTAGTAGGGCGGCAGCCACAGGGGCGCCAGACAGGAGTTCGGGCGTACGGACGGGTCCGTGTAGTAGTGGTCGTACGCGCTGTCGCCCCGCCCGAAGTCCGGGTCGTCCCCGTGCCGGGCAAGGGAGTTGAAGCGGTCGACGGTGGAACGCAGGGCGGCGGCGGGGACACCGATCGCGCCGGCCAGCGCGTCGATCGTCCACGCCTTGTGAGCGGCCCCGGCGTCGTACCACTCGTCCGGGAACGGGAAGGTCGGCAGGATGTCCTTGAACAGGTACCGGTTGCGGTAGTTCTGGTCGACGATCAGCCAGGCCGGGATGTGCGAGGCGGACGAGGTGTCCTTCTCGTACATGGTGTGGACGACATCGCTGTACGGCCCCGCCTCGTTGACGAACCGTGCCCCGGCCCCGTTGACCAGCAGCCCACCGGGCAGGGTGCGTTCGGCGAGACAGAACCATGCCTGGCCCGGGGTGTCGATGGCGGGCCCCCACCAGGCGTCGTCCATGAGCGCGAGATCGGCACCGGCCCGCTGCCCGGCCCGGATCCCGTCCCCGGTGTTCTCCTTCGCGCCCACCGTCCACCGCGTCCCCACGGGCTGCTCCTGGTACTGCGCCCGCATGGCCGCGTTGTGCTCGAAGCCGCCGGAGCCGACGATGACGCCGCGCCGGGCACGGACGAGTCCGGGGGAGCCGTTCCGGCTGACGACCACACCGGTCACGGCCCCGTTCTCCGTGTGCAGTTCGGTCAGCGGGGTGTTGAGCCACACCGGGACGTCGGCGCGGAGCAGCCCGGTCCGCAGCCCGCCCGCCAGCGCCTGCCCCATGGTGAGCGGCTTCTGTCCGAGCAGCGCGGCCTTCGTGCCCCGCGCGAGGCACTCGGTGGCGACGGCCAGCCCCTTCGCGCTCACCGTGGTCAGCGCGAGCCACTTGTAGTCGGCGCTGAACACCACCATCCCGGCCGGCGTCGCCAGATACGCGGGATTCAGCCGGGCCAGCTCCTCGCCCAGCAGGTTCCCGTCGAACTGGTCCGGCTCGATGGACCGTCCGTTCGGCAACCCGCCCGGCAGCTCCGGGTAGTAGTCGCTGTACCCCTCCATCCACCGGAACCGGAGCGGGCTGTTGGCCATGACGAACGACAGCATGGCGGGCCCGTGGTCGAGGAACGCCTTCTGCCGGTCGGCGGGGACCTCGTCCCCGACCACGGCCGCGAGGTACTGGGCCGCCTTGGCCGGCGTGTCCGGCACCCCGGCGGCCTTGATCACACTGTTGTTGGGCAGCCAGATCCCGGCCCCCGAGCGCGCCGCCGACCCCCCGAAGGTCGGCGCCTTCTCCACGACGACACAACTCAGGCCCTGCTTGGCGGCCGTGAGCGCGGCGGTCATCCCGGCCGCCCCGGAGCCGACGACGACCACGTCGTAGGTGCCGAGCAGGGGAGGGGCGGCTGCGACGGCCGGACTCCCCACGGCCCCGCCGGCCGCGACGGCGATCCCCGCCCCCGCCGCCGTGCCGAGCACCCGCCGCCGACTGGGGCCGGCCTCCGCCCCCGTACGTCTCCCGGGATCCGCGCTCTTGGACATGCCGACGCTCCAGCCTCACGAAGGGACGGTGGCCGTGCCGCCCCGGAGGCGACGGTTCCGTGCGCCCCGGGCGGTGTGCGGAGCCTCGAATCTGACGGGAAGGGGTGGTGAAGTCAAGAGTTTTACTGACGCATCATCAGATGCGTTTGCTTAGGCCCCATTTGACCTGCATATTCGTTTCGCGGGGTAGGCGCGCGGGAAATCTTCCGGCAGCGTGGTCCCGGTCCGTCCGGACCGAGGGAGGGGGACGCTGTGCATGACCTCGTACGGACGCCGGACCATGTCCGGACGGCCGACGGGCGGCGGTTGCGGATCGAGTGCGCGGGGGATCCGGACGGACGGCCGGTGTTCCTGCTGCACGGGATGCCGGGGAGCAGGGTGGGTCCCAGGCCCCGGTCCATCTTCCTCTACCACCGCGGCGCCCGGCTGATCAGTTACGACCGCCCCGGGTACGGCGGATCGGACCGGAGGCAGGGCCGGCGGGTCGCGGACGCCGTGGCGGACGTCGAGGTGGTCGCCGACGCCCTGGGACTGGACCGCTTCGCGGTCGTCGGCCGGTCCGGCGGGGCACCGCACGCGCTGGCCTGCGCCGCCCTGCTGCCGCACCGGGTGACCAGGGCGGCGGCGCTGGTGACCCTCGCGCCCCAGGACGCGGAGGGACTCGACTGGTTCGCGGGCATGGCCCCGCACAACGTCCGCGAGTTCCGTTCCGTGCTCACCGACCCCCGCGCCTTCGTGGCCCAGCTCATCCCCCGGTCGGCCGCCATCCGGTCCGACCCCGCCCGCCTGCTCGACGAACTGCGCGGCGACCTCACGGACGAGGACCGGGCGATCGTCTCGGACGACGGCATCCGGTCGATGCTGCTGCGCAACTACCACGAGGCGCTGCGGACCTCTCCGTACGGCTGGATCGACGACGCGCTCGCGCTGACCGGCCCCTGGGGGTTCGACCCGGCGGAGATCAAGGTGCCCGTCCTGCTCTGGCACGCCGGCAAGGACGTCTTCACCCCCTCCGCCCACTCCTCCTGGCTCGCCGACCGCATCCCCGGCGCGCTCACCGTCTACGAACCGGCCGCCGCCCACTTCGCCGCGATCCGGGCTCTGCCGGACGTGTTGAGCTGGCTCCTTGTCGCCACGGAGCCTGCGGCGGCTTGAGCGGAGGGGTTGTTCTTTTGGCCGCGGGTCCGGTGGGGGTTGGTCGCGCCCACGCGGCGGAGCCGCATATCGACACAGCCCCGCGCCCCTTGAAGGCAGGGGGCGCGCCCGGAGCTTTCAAGGGGCGCGGGGAACCGCGCGACCAGCCACGACGGACCCGCACCCGCCGGCGTATCGGTACCCCCACCCGCTCACGTGCCCCTCACACCGCCAGCGGCTCCAGGTCCCGGTACACCCGCCGCCGCTGCCCCACCAGGCGGGTGATCCCGTTGCCCTCGCCCAGCTTCTGACCGAGCCGGCGCAGCTCGGAGAGGGTCGCCTCGCGCAGGCGCTGAGCCTCCTCCTCCCGGCCCAGGGAGCGCAGTGTCAGCGCGGAGTTGCTGACGACGGCGAGCGTCTCGGGATGCTGGGGACCGAGGACGGACCGCAGGACGTTGCGGGCCGGCTCCTCCAGGGCCCACGCCTCCTCCGGCCGTCCCTTCTCCGCCAGCACGTTGGCGTGGTTGGCGCGGGCGAACAGGGTGTGGGGGTGCTCGTCGCCCAGGGTCGCCGCCATACGTTCCGTCACCTGCTGGAACACCTCCTCGGCCTCCTCGGAGTCACCGCAGGCCCACAGATAGATGCCGAGGTTGTTGAGCGCGGCCTGGGTGTACGGGTGCTCCCTGCCCGGCACCTTCACATAGTGCTCCAGCACACTCCTGACGGTCTCCCGCGCCCGGTCGGGCTCGTCGGCGGCGTACAGGTCGGCCGCCAGGTTCAGCTCGCAGGCGAGCGAGTCGGGGATCGGCTCGGGGAACTTGTCCCTGGTGTACTGCGTCCGGTACTGCGTCAGCGTCGCCCGGGTCAGCCGGTGCGCGTCCACGAACTGGCCCGCCCGCCGCAGCGACACGGCGAGCGACTTGGCACAGCTGAGCGTGCCGGGGAAGTCCTTGCCGAGAATCCGCTTGTGGGTCTCGTACGCCTCGGACAGCACCGCCACCGAGTCGGTGTACCGGCCGACCTCCCGCAGATCGCGGCCGAGCCCCTGGGCCGAGATCAGCGTGTAGGGGTGGTCGGGACCGAGGACCTCCCGGCGGCGGGTGTAGGTGTCCTGGTCGACGTCGCGGGCCTCGTCGTAGTGACCGACCATGCGCAGGGCGAGCGCGAGGTTGTTCGCGGCGTTGAGCGTCCGGCCGTGCGACTCGTGGAAGATCTGGCTGAATCCCTGATGGGCCTCGCGGGCCAGCTTCACGGCCTTCGTGTACTCGCCCAGGGCGGCGAGGTCGCTGGCGAGGCTGGAGGTGGTGACGTAGGTGTGCGGATGGGTGGGGCCGAGCACCCTCAGCTGCCGGTCGCGCACCTCCTCGTCGATGTCGCGGGCCTCCACGAACCGTCCCTGCGTCCGCAGCACGTTGGCGAGCTGCCCGTGCAGGTACATGTACTGCATGTCCTCCTCGCCGAGCGTCTCCTTCCAGTACCCCAGCAGATCCTCGGCCAGCTTCCGCGCACCGGGGAAGTCGCCGCGCTTCCACAGGTAACGGACCCGGTCGATGAGCAGCCTGCGCGGCTCGACCTCGTGGCAGTCGCGCAGCTCCGAGGCGTTCAGGTGCGGCCAGATGATGGCGAACCGGGGCCAGGTCTCGGCGTCGTCGATGGGCTCGTCCCCGGGCGGACGCGCACCGACGAGCATCGTGTGGACCACGTGCCGGGCCCGCCGCTGTTCCTCCTCGTCGAGCCGGGAGCGGATCACGGCCTGCACCAGCCGATGGACCTGGATGCTGGTGCTGGCCTGGTCGACCTTGGCCAGGGCGAAGCGGCCGATCTCCCGGATGACCCGGCCCAGCATCAGGCTCTCCTGGAGGCTCGGGTCGACCTTCTTCAGCTCGTCGAGCATCTCCCGGCTGTAGAGCAGGTGGGAGGAGATCGGCTCGGGGGCCATGAAGGCGCACAGCTGGAGCAGCCGCACCGAGGCGGGGGAGCGTTCCCGCAGCCGGGCGATGGAGATGTTCCAGGTCGCCGCCACGGTCTCGGGATAGTCGGGGGGCTGGTTGAGATCGAGGACACCGGTGGTCTGTTCGTTCAGCTGCCGCAGATACTCCTCGATGGGCGTGGCGGTCTCGGCGAGCCAGGCCCCCGCCTGTTCCACGGCCAGCGGCAGGTCGCCGACCGCCTCCGCCACACGGTCGGCCTCCTCGGCGCTCAGCCCGGGTGCGCGCCGGGAGAGGTGTTCGACGCTGTCGGGCCGCGGGAAGACGTCGACGGGCAGCGAGGCGCCCCGCTGCTCCCAGGTCTGGTTGCGGGAGGTGACGAGGATGTGCCCGCCGCCGCCCTGCGGGAAGAACCGGGTCAGTTCCTCGGGGCTGTCGGCGTTGTCGAAGACCAGGATCCAGCGCTTGGTCGGCACGCCCTCGGCGAGCATCCGTACCGTCTCCTGGCTGACCAGCGTCATGTCGTCGCCGCCGGGCGCGTGGATCCGGGCCCCGAGTTCGGCGAGGGCGGAGGTGACGCCGTCGCCGTGCTCGGCGGAGATCCACCACACCAGGTCGTAGTCGGCCATGAAGCGGTGCACGTACTCCAGCGCGACCTGTGTCTTGCCGACGCCGCCGAGGCCGAACAGTGTCTTGGGCTGACTCCCCACGGCCGACACCCCGCTCCGCAACTGCTCGCGCAGCTCGTCGAGGATACGGCTGCGGCCGGTGAAGGTGGCGTTGCGCTGCGGGGCGTTCCACACGGCGGGGGCGCTCCCCGGGAAGCGGGGATCCACGGCGCCGAGGTCGTCGGGCCGCTCCGGCAGCTTCAGCGCGCCGAGCAGGGCGGAGACGCACTGGGCGGCGTCGAACCGGTACAGGTCCACCGGTTCGTGGTCGACGTACACGTCGGGCAGGCGGACCTCGTCCACGCGCAGCGGCACCATGGTGGCACGCGGCACCGCCAGGGCGGTGTCGGCCAGGGAGCGCCAGACCGCCGGTGCGTGCCGGGACTTCTGGAAGGCGTGGGACAGCAGCAGGAGGGCGCGCGAGGTGGGGTCCAGGCGCTCCGGCGGCCCGGTGGACACGTCGTGCAGGGTGACGTTGCAGCCGGTCTGTCTGAGGACGGCCTCGACCCAGTCCGCCCACATCCGGTTCTCCGCCGCGTACACGAGGACGATGTCCGTCATCGGCTGCCGTCGGGTGAACGCCTCCAGACAGCGCTGCCGCACCGGTTCGGGCACCGGCGGCAGCGCGGTGACCTCGCCGTCGGAGATCACCTTCGTCAGCCGTTCGAAGGCGGACAGCAGGGAGTTGGCGATGTTGCTCTTGTCGCCGACGGTCGCGAGCGTCTCCTCGTACGCGTAGAACGGGACGTAGGGGATCTCCATCGCGCCCCAGTAGGCGTCCTGCTGTTCGGAGCCGAGTGCCTCGCCGTCCGAGCCTCGCGGCAGGCCCTCGAACCGCAGCCGGGCCAGGGCCCGGCCCGCGTCGACCTTCCTCTTCTCGCCCTCGTCGATCCGCATCAGCACCGGCAGCACCCTGATCCGCCGCTTGTGCTGGCCGCCCTCGACGCTGCGGGCCACCGCAGCGGCCCCGTCGAGGGACTGACCGCTGAGGGTGAAGCAGTCGACGAGCACGTCGGGCATCTGGATGGTGCAGATGTCCGCACTGTCCGACAGCCCCGTGCGGCTGTCGATGAGGACGTAGTCGTAGGCCGCCTTCATGTCCTCGCGCAGGGCGTCCAGGAACTGGCCGCCGCCGAGCCGTTCGTAGAAGTTGTCCCACTCGAACGACGACACGGTCGCCGAGTACTCCCGGTTGCGCCGGCCGGCCGACAGGAAGTCGAGCGAGCCGCCCTCGGGGAAGGACAGCCCGAGCCGCTCGGGGCCGAGGGACACGGCGTGCTGCTCGACGCGGGCGAACTCCCGGTGCCAGGGGCCGGTGCGCGGTCCGCCGGTGGTCGCGGCCCAGCAGTACTCGGTGATCATGTCGAGGACGCCGGTGGTGGAGGCCAGCACGCTCTGGTCGAGGAAGGGCTGGAAGAAGCGGTCGAGACCCGGTGCCTCCAGGTCCCAGTCGACGGCGAGCACCCGCTTGCCGTTGGCGGCCAGGATCCAGGCCGTGTTGGCCAGGGCCATCGTGCGGCCCGTACCCCCCTTGTACGAGTAGAAGGTGATGATGCGTCCGTCCTTACGGGCCGTCATGCTTCTCCTCCGTGGTCGGAATCCGCATCGGGGTGGGCCGGATCGGCGAGGCTCAGCCGGGGCCTCGGTGTCACCGGGCCGGGGGGCGGGTGGGCCTCGGCGTGTCTGAGGAACTGCCGGGTCGCCTGGGCCACGACCACCGGCAGGATCTCGGTGAACTGCTTGAGTGTCGGTACGCCGTTGACCGCCGCCCAGCACTTGGCCCGCCGGCCTCGCTCCAGGATCACCGGCAGCGTGTCCTCCAGTTGCTCCCGCAGCCGCTCGCCCTGTTCGCCGCGGCACTGGAGGTCGAGACGGTTCCAGGGAACGATCGCGCCGACCCAGGGGTGGGCGGCCGAGTCGAACGTCTTGAGCCGGTGGCGCCGTTCCCGGTCGAGCAGCGCCCAGCGGTCGAGCAGGAGGATCCCCGGATGGGGCTCGGGCTGCTGCCCGGTCCCGTCGGCCTCGGGCTCGGCCGTGGTGAGGACGTCGGTGCCGGGGTCCGGAAGGTCGAAGTCCGACACGGTGATCCGGTAGTCGAGCGACCGGATCAGCTCCTCGGCCAGCGCGGAGAGCGGGCGCCGGGACTCGCTGTGGTACGGGTTCCACTCCGTGGCGTCCTCGCCGTACGGAACGGCGTCCCGGCCCTCCGGCACCGAACCCCGGCTGGGCGCCACCACGGTGAGGTGGATACGGCGCGGCCCCTCGCCGTGCGGCCGGAACGCGCTGTGTGTCGACTCGTAGGGCCGGGGCCGGCTCGACGGCAGCGGCGTGTTCTCGGCGACCTGCACGATCCGCTGGGCGAGACCGAACACGATCTCCTCGTACTCGTCCCGTAACCGCTTGAGCTTGATCAGCCCGTAGATGCCGTACGACGCGTAGCGCTCACCGAACTTGGAGCGCTCGACCTGGATCTGTCGCACCGACTCGGGGAGGTTCTCCAGGTCCATGCTCGTCCACAGGACCGGGACGATGGCCGGGATGTCGCCGAGGCCCGCGTTGCGGGCCTCGCGGATGCGCTCGTCGAAGGCGAACCACTCGCGCCCGCAGTTGTCGCTGGCGAAATAGCGCGGTGAGTACAACGGGACGAACACCCGGCAGTGCGCGAGATTGTCACTGAGCCGGTCCGGCCAGCCCTCTCCGGACCGCATCTCCCGGTCCAGGAATCCCGCGGGCGTCCCCCGCGGATGAGCGGTGAGGGCGAGGACGTCCGCGCACAGATCCTTGTAGAGCAGATGCACCCAGTGGTCGGGATCGCCGCTGTCGGGACCCGAGGGCGGGGTGTGCGCGTAACTGAGGAAGAAGTACGGCCGATTGTCCGGAGCCCGCCCCCGCGCAGATGTGTCCACACGCCCCCGCCTTTCGATGCCTCGTGCCCCCGCCCAGGCGCCCTCCAGCCGGAACCAACAATGTGCCCGATCAGCACCCCTGGCACATGGCTCGGTTCACGTCATTTCAGAGCGATATCCGGACATCAGATGCTGTGCCGTGTCAACAGCATCGCGCATTCCGAACGCAAACGTCGGTTTTCCCGCGAACTCCCTTTCCGTGAACAAAACATGCGGTAGGCGCGCGCCGATCGTGCCGAAGTCGCCGTCGTCCAGGGAGAGATCCCGGTACTCGATCCAGTTGCCCTTGTCCTCCACCACGCAGCGGTACGTGCGGGTGGGCGGCGGCGGGGTCATCCGGTACTCGGCGAGATGGAAGGCGGTGCACACCTCGAACCCGACCCGCAGCAGCAGGACCTGGGCGTCGGCCCGGTACAGCGCCGCCAGCGGGGACCGCTCACCGAGGTGGCAGTGCGGATCGTGGTCGTCGAGCAGCTCCTCGGCGCGGCACCCGATCGCGGCGAAGGAGGTCTGCGGGTGCGCGCTGCGCACCGCCCCGGGGGTGGTGCGCACGCACTCGGCGAGGGCGCCCATGGCGGGGCAGGGAGTGGCGTTCGGCTCGAAGGGTGGCATCGACGCGCGGAACTCGGCCTTCTCCCGCTCGGTCATCCCCTCGGTACGGCTGAGGTAGGCGGGGGAGGTGTCGGAGTTCTCCGCGGTGAACGCGGGCACGACGAGCGTGCCGTCGGGGCCGAGCGTGTCCAGCAGGGCGTTGCGTACCTCGGTGGGGCTCCATCCGGTGCCGCGCAAGGACGAGTGGACCATGAGGACACCACCGGGCCGGACCCCGATGTCGACGAGCATGTCGCGCAGCCGGGCCGCCTCAGCCATCCATCACCGCCAGTTCCCTACGCAGTTCCCCGACCAGGTGGAGGCCGCTCGACGTGAGGTGGTGTCCCGAGGAGCGGACGAGTGTGTCCAGGGCCTCCCGTGCCCGGCTGCGCAGCGGTTCGGCGGCGTCGTGCGGCGCCGCGGCGAGGTGTCCCGCGCACTCACTGGCCTCGTCGAGCAGCCGTTCGGCGGCACTGCCCGGCACGCTGAGATCGGTGACCTCCCGCAGCGCGGCGAGCCTGGCTCTGCGCCCCAGGAGCGGGAGCTGCCGCGGGAACGCGTCGGGCTCGAAGTCGACGGCCACGCCGAGCGCGCCGAACGCGTGTGTGCCGAGCCGCAGGCCCGAGCCCGGGGCGAGCGGGGTGACCGTGGTGGCGACGAGCGCGTCGGCGCCCTTGCGCCAGCCCGGCTCCCGCGCGTCCAGCGCCTCGTGGGCCGCGCGCAGCCGCTTGGCGAAGAGCTCCAGGTCGCTCGGGGACAGGGGGTCCGCGACCGGTGCCTCGAAGCGGTCGCGGAACGGATCGGCGTCGTCCACGAGCAGCGCCGGCCCTTCGGTGAGTTCCACCGTCGTGAGCGGCCGCCATGCGACGGCGAGTTCCGTGCCGCCCTCGCCCGTGGCGCGCACCTCCAGGCCGTCCGCCGTGATCAGGCACTCGACCCGTCCGGGGCCCGAGAGCCGCAGTGTGCCGAGGGTCGGGAGATGGAGGTCGGGGCCGGGCTGCCACCAGGAAAGGGTCGCCTCCGCGTTCGCCGACACGAGCGCCGCGGTGACCGCCGCCATCAGCCGGGGGAGGTCCGCGGGTCCGTCCAGGCAGCCGCGCAGCACGGCACGCAGGTACGGGTGGGCGAGGACGGTGTTGAGGTGCGTCGCGGTGGAGCCGTCGGCGTCCAGCCGGAGCAGCGCCCGCCAGGCCGCGTCCCAGTCGGGGGCGCCCTCATGCCGGGCGTTGACCCGGGCCAGCAGGTCCCGGTCCAACCGCAGCTGTGCCAGCCTCAGTTCCTCGGCGTCGGTGACCGCGGGGTGGAGCGCGCGCTCGGTGATCCGCTCGGCGATCCCCTCCACCAGGGCCCGGAGGTCGGCGCAGAACACCGAGGGATTGTCGAAGCCCTTCTCGCCGCTGTAGCGGTGGGCGTAGAGGCCGCCGCCGCAGGACTCCACGACCGGGCAGCGCCGGCAGGTCTCGCTGACTCCGGCGAGGCCGAGCTGGCGGGCCCGGACGCCGGGATGCTCGGCGAACTCGGCGAACCCGTGCCGGAAGACGTCGTAGCCCGTGGCGGGGGCGCCCGCGTACGCCGTCTTCAGCGAGTCGGCCTGTTCGAAGGTGCCGTCGGTCTCGATGACCGCCAGATCGGAGGGGGCGAGGCCCAGCGCCTCGGTGAGGCTGGGGCCGCCGCGCAGGGTGCTGAGCACCGACTCGAAGGTGCGCACCGGCATGGGGCGCCCCTGCTCCTCCCACCGGTCGAAGACCTTCAGCAGCCAGTCGGCGTACGGGGTGGCCGGTGCGCCGGGCCCATGGCCGGGCGGAGGGGTGTCCCAGGTGGAGTGCGGGAGCAGGTAGTCGATCCGGGGAGGACCGAGGGACGTCAGGGCGTCGTGCACGGCGACCGGGTCGTTGGCGACGTCCACGGTGCACAGCAGTCCCTGGTACAGGTGCCGGTACTCGGGCAGGCGCAGGAGTTCGATCGCTCGCAGGACCCGGTCGTAGCTGCTGCGGCCCCGGTGGTCGAGCCGGTGCCGGTCGTTGGCGACGCGGTCGCCGTCGAGCGAGATCCCGATCTTGACCCGGAATTCGTCGAAGATCCGCAAGTGGTTTTCGTTCAGCCGCACCGCGTTGGTGTGAATTCGCAGATCGAGGGCGGTGACCGGGGTGAGAGCGCGGGTGAGTTCCGCACAGATTCGTTCCAGCCGGGCCGGACCGGCGAGGAGAGGCTCACCGCCGTGCAGAATGACCGTGACGGACGGAAGATTTCTCGCGCACACGTACTCGGTGAGACGACGGGCCACCTGAACGAGGGTTTCCTCGGCGATGACGGTCGGCCGTGTGCGCCACGACTGGTCGGATGCCTCATACACATAACAGTGGTCGCACGCCAGGTCGCACCGGCTGTGGATCTTGAGCACCAGTTGCTGGATCGCGGGGTCCCTCACTTCGGCAGTGTAAGCCCTCGCGCTCCGGCGGGAAGACATGACGACGGGGCCCAACTTCCTTGATCAAAAAGGAGGTTGAGGCCCCGGTCGGCCCGCATCAGATGCTGGAGGTGAAACCCTGCCTGGCGAGGCGCAGGTCGCGAGCGTCCGTCACACGCCCCGTGGAGCGCTGGGTGCGGGGCTCGTGTGCGGCGACCGTCGCGAGCGGGGCGAGCCTCTTGTGGGCCGACCGGGTGGTGTCCGTTCCACGCGTCGTCTTGGTGAAGGAAAGGTTCATCTCGTCGCTCCAGTTCGAAAAAAGGGACGCTGTCATCGGTCCCTTGCCGACGAGGTCCTTTTGGTCGAGGCTCGGACGTGAGAGGGGGACGACAGAGTACAGACTTGCGCGTTTCTATCATGCGTCAGCAGGTGTTCGCTGCGCGATATGAGGGGGTGGCGCTCTGGCGGTAATTCGAGATTGACGAGAGCATGACCATTCCGTCGACTTCGGCATCCGTACGAGGTGTGCATGGCTGCGACGCCCGGCCCCAGCACCACGGTGAGTGATCGAGATCTGTCCCCGTTGTTCCATGTGTGCGACGAGAAGGCGGTGACCCATCAGGGGGAATCCTTCAAGGTGGTCCGTGTGCAACTGCTCGTGCTGCTGCTCGCCACCGCGACCGCCTCCCTGGCCGAGCGGGTGGGCAGCCGGGTGCCGTCGGCCGTGGCGGCCGTGCTCTACGCCCTGACGATGGGGATCGGGTTCTACGCCTCCCGGCGCCGCGCCCGGGTGCAGTGGCAGGCGCACCGGGCGGCGGCCGAGGTGGTCAAGTCGCTGGCCTGGCAGTTCATGGTGCACGGCGGGCCGTTCCCCTCACGGCTCGTCAACCCCGAGGCGATGTTCGCCGAGCGGCTGGAGGAACGGCTCAGCGAACTGCGCAAGGTGGGCTGGGACGACCCCCGCGAGGGCGTCACCGAACTCGGACTCGGACAGATCACCCCGATGATGCGGGCGGTGCGGGCCAAGCCGTTCGCCGCCCGCCGCGACATCTACCTCCGCGACCGCGTCTCGGAACAGCTCACCTGGTACGGCAACAAGGCCGGGGACGCGCACCGCTCGTCCGTGCGATGGTCGGGCATGACGACGATCCTGACGCTGCTGGCGCTGGTCACCGCCGTGTTGCGGGCCCTGGGGGCGATCGACGGCCGCTGGGACCCGACCGGCCTGCTGAGCGCCGCCGCCGCGGCGGGCGTGGCCTGGCAGGAGGTCCGGCGGCACCGGCCGCTGACATACGCGCACAAGCTCGTCGAACAGGATCTGGACACCCTGCGCGTCGCCATGGGCACGACGGTCGGGGAGGACGGCTGGGCCGACGCGGTCGCGGAGGCGGAGCGGGTGGTCTCGCCCCAGCACACGGACTGGCTGGTGCGGTTCGGGACCTGAAGGTGCGGTGGAGGCGCCGGCGCCGTGTCAGGCGCGGCGCACGCCCGGGCTCCACAGCACCGTCACCGGCACACCCGTGAGGTGGGCGTAGTCGACGATGTCGGCCGTGCCGCCGAGCCCGCGGGGCGGGTCGCCGTCCCAGACGGCGATCAGGCGGTCGGCGTGGTCGACGATGTAGCGGCCCGCCGCGTAGTACGCCTCCTCGTGGGTCCGTTCGCGCGTCAGTTCCACGCGCTCGCCGCAGCACTTGAGGAGCCGGCGGTAGGCGGCCCTGACCTCGTCGTCCCCGAGATGGGCCTCGTAGTCCATGCCGGGGATCACCGCGGTCAGCTGCAGACCGCTCTCCAGGGCGATCTCCGCGAAGAGCTGGTCGGCGCCGGCGGCGAGGCTGCTGAGGGCCCGGGTGGTGGCGGGGCGGCCCTGTAACTCCGCCCGGATGCCCGAACGGACGGCGGGGAGGGCGGCTTCCGGGATCTGACGGTGTCCGGTGACACCGATCCGGGTCACGTGGCCTGGCATCCGTGCGCTCACCTCCGTGGCCCGCGTTCCTCCGAGTAACCCTAGCGGCGGGCGACTCCGGCGAGAACGACACAAACGGGTGTTCGGTGGGGCGTCACGGGCTCACGGGGGCGACCGCCGGGTGACGGCCGTGGTTCCGGCCGCCCCCCGTGCTCCGGATGCTGCCGCTCACGTGCATGCCCGCCGGATGTTCGCAGACGTGTTCGCCGGGTGGGCGGGGCGGACGGTGCGAGGGGACTCCGGTGGGACGGCGGCGGCAGGGCAGGGGAACGGGTCAGTCGCCCACCGGGTCCAGGCTGATGGGGGCGATGCGGCCGTCCAGCATGGCGCCGAGACCGAGGGCGGCGCAGACGTCGGGGCGTTCTGCGATGTGGACGGGCATACCGGTGGCGTGGCGGAGCATCTGGTCGAAGCCGGGGAGCAGGGCGCTGCCGCCGACCATCATGATGCCGCGGTCGGCGAGGTCGGCCACCAGGTCGGGCGGGCAGTCCCGCAGCACCTTGCCGATGCCGTCGACCACGGCGGTGAGCGGGGTCTGGATGGCGTCGCGCACGGCCGCGGTGTCCACCTGTACGGAGCGGGCGAGGCCGGTCGCCACGTCGAGGCCGTGGATCTCGGTGGAGGCGGGACCGTGCGGGGTGAGGCCGTTGCCGGAGAGGGCGAGCTGGAGCGGCCGTACGGACTGGCTGGGCAGGGTCAGCTCGTGACGCAGCCGCAGGTGCTGCACGATCGCGTGGTCGATGGCCTCGCCGCCGACGGGAATCCGTACGGCGCTGACGACCGAACCCAGGGACAGGACGGCCAGCTCGGTGGCCCCGGCGCCGCAGACCATGATCATGGTGGCCTCGGGCTGCTCGACGGGCAGTCCGCAGCCGACGGCCGCCGCGATGAGCGTGTCGACCAGCTCCACCCGCCGGGCGCCGAGACCCACCAGGGTCTCGATCGTGGCGCGCTGGGCGAGCGGGTCCGCGCCGTGCGGGGTGCAGGCGGCCGCGCGCAGGACGGGCTTGCGGCGCAGGGTGCGGCGGACCCGGTCGCCCAGCAGCTGACGCAGCATCCGCTGGGCCATCTCGATGTCGACCACCGTGCCGCCGGAGACGGGCCGGACGACCCGGATGTAGTCGGGCGTACGGCCCATCATCCTCTCGGCGAACTCCCCGACGGCGATCAGCGCGCCCGTCCGGATGTTCACGGCGGCCACGCTCGGCTGGTCCACCACCAGACCCGCGCCCTTCACGTACACGCGGGTCCGCGCGGCTCCCAGGTCGACGCCGAAGTGGCAGCGGCGCAGCTGCTCCAGACTGGCGGTCATCGCGGTCATTTGCGGATCCTCCCGAGAGCACGGACCGTTCGGGCCCGCCGCCGGTCGGCGGTTCCCCGGTTCCCTTGCATCGTGCGCGGGGCGGGAGCGGGGTGCCTGCTGGGGTGGGCCGGGTGGGGGTGCGGCCGGACGGGTGGTTCGACGCGGGACGGCGGGGTGGCGTGTGGCGCGGCGGCGGTCCGGCCGTCAGCCGGGTGGGCGGAGGTGTCGTGCCGGTTCGACGATTCCCCGTACGACGCCCAGCTCCACCAGGTCCTGCGGGCGCAGCCGGAGTTCGTCCGCCGTGGCGGGGGCCCGGTGCGCGGGGCGTTTGAGGATCGCCGCCGCGAGTTCCGGCGCGATGACCGAGAAGTAGCTGTCCGGGGTGGCCCAGGTGTTGTCGGGGGCGGCCAGGGCGAGGGCGCCGCCGGAGCCGCCCTCGCCGATCAGAAGGGTCGTGACGGGGGTGCGGGCGGTGGCCACGGCGGTGAAGAGGTCCGCGACGGCGGGGCCCACGCCCTGCCGTTCCGCGTCGGCGTCGTTCGCGGCGCCGGGGGTGTCGACGAGGGTCAGGACGGGGATGCCGAGGCGGTCGGCGAGGCGGATCAGACGGGCGGCGGTGCGGTAGCCCGCCGGGCGGGTGGGGGTGCCGCACTGGGCCGCGTAGGCGATGGTGCGGCCCTCGTGTTCCCCGAAGCCGCAGAGCATGCCGGGGTCGGTGCCGCCGGCACGGTCCCCTCGCAAGGGGGCTCGGCGGGTGAAGTAGGCGTCCAAGTAGGCCTCGGCGCGGGGGCGTCGGAGGGAGCGGGCGCGTTGGACGGCCTCCCAGCCGGTGGTGGGGAGGGGCGCCGATCGGGGTGGGGGGTTCGGTCGGGTGGCGGCTGCGGGTTCGTGAGGGCCGGTCGCGCAGTTCCCCGCGCCCCTGAGAAGCAGGGGCTGCGCCCCGTGCTCTTCAGGCTGCGGGGGAGTGTCCGGCGGAAGGGCTCGGGGTGGGGGTGCCGGGGCGGTGGAGGGGGCGGTCAGGAGGGTCAGGTAGAGGGTCAGCGTGTCGCGCAGGGCGGCAGGGGGGACCACCGCGTCGATCGAGCCCGCCGCGAGCTGGGCCTCCGCCGTGTACGCCGCCGGGTCCGCGTCCGGCGGCCGGACCCGGGAGCCGGCGAAGCCGACCTGGGCGCCGGGGAGGGCGAGGACGATGTCGGCGCCGGCGCCGAGGGTGGCCCAGCCGCCACCCGTCGTGGGGTCGCGCAGCACCGCGATCCGGGGCAGCCCGGCCGCGCTCGTCAGCGCCGACTCCCGTGCCACGCGCTGCAGTTGGGCGAGGGCGCGCATCCCCTCCTGCATACGGCTGCCGCCCGTCGCGACCAGCGGGACGACCGGGAGGCGGTGCGCGCGGGCGTACGTGTGCGCCGCCACCAGACGGTCGCCGGTGCGTTCGCCGAGCGAACCGCCGAGGAAGCCGAACTCGAAGGAGATCACGACGGCCGCCGTACCGCCGATCGCCGCCCGCCCCCACACCACCGACTCCTCCTCCCCGGTGCGCTCGGCGGCGCGGGCGCGGGAGGCGTCGTAGCCCTGCCAGGCGAGGGGGCCGTCGGGGGCGTGGTCGCCCTCGGGCGTGGGGAGTTCGGTGAAGTCGTCCGTCAGGAAGGCGACGGCCTCGCGGGCCGGGACGCGCCGGTCACTCATCCGTCTTCAGCGCTCGCTTCATGATCTTGCCCATGTCGTTGCGGGGCAGGGCGGAGAGGTAGTTGACCCTGCGGGGACGCTTGTGGGGCGACAGGTGGGTGGCCACGTGGGCCGCCAACTCGCCCGCCGGGGGCGGGGACTGGGGGTCCGCCGGGACGATCCAGGCGACGACGCGTTCGCCGAGATCGGGGTCGGGTTCACCGGTGACGGCTGCCTCCCGGACCCCCGGGTGTTCGAGGAGGGCGTTCTCGATCTCGCCCGCGCCGATCTTGTAACCGCCGCTCTTGATGAGGTCGGTGGCCTTGCGGCCGACGATGCGCACGGAGCCGTCCGGGTCGCGTACGGCCATGTCGCCGGTACGGAACCAGCCGTCGGGGGCGAACGCGGCGGCGGTCGCGTCGGGGCGGTTGAGGTACTCGGTGAAGAGGTTGGGGCCGCGCACCTGGATCTCGCCGACCGACTCGCCGTCGTACGCCGTGAGCGGGGTGCCGTCCTCCTCGACCAGCCGCAGCTCCACCCCCGGCAGCGGAAGTCCGACCGTGCCGGCGCGGGCCTCGCCGTCGGCGCGGACACTGGTGTTCATCAGGGTCTCCGTCATGCCGTACCGCTCGATCACCCGGCGTCCGGTGGCCGCCGAGATCCGTTCGTGGTCGTGCACGGGCAGCGCGGCCGAGCCGGAGACGAGGAGGCGGGCGCCGCCGAGCGCCTTCGCCAGCTCCGGGTCGCCGGGCAGGGTCTCCGCGATGCGGTGGTACATCGTGGGGACGCCGAACAGCATCGTCGCCCCGGCCGACAGCTCCCGGGCCACCGCGGCGGTGTCGAACCTGCCCAGGTGGCGGACCGCGCCGCCGCGCCGCAGGGGGCCGAGGACGCCCAGGATCAGGCCGTGGACGTGGAAGAGAGGGAGGGCGTGGACCAGGACGTCGTCGGCGGTCCACTGCCAGGCGTCGGCCAGCGCGTCCAGGGTGGTCGTGACGGCGCGGCGGGGGATGACGGCGCCCTTGGGCGGGCCGGTGGTGCCGGAGGTGTAGACGACGAGGGCGGCGGACTCCTCGTCGGCCGTCCCCTCGGCGGGGGCCTGCCGGTCTCCGCCGCCGCGCGCGTCGGCACTGCCCTCGTCACCGGCGTCGGCATCGACATCGATATCGATATCGATGCGGTGCAACTCACCGAGCGGCGGCGGCAGTTCGTCACCCGGCGCGGCGAGGACGAGCGAGGGGGCGCTGTCGCCGAGGATGTGCCCCAGCTCCTTCTCCCCGGACTTCGGGTTCAGCGGTACGGCGGGGACGCCGGCCCGCAGTGCCGCCACCACGGCCACCGCCGTCTCCAGGGTGGGGGTCGCCCAGACGGCCACCCGGTCGACGCCGTCGAGCCGGGCGGCCAGGGCGCCGGTGACGGCCGCGAGTTCCGCGTACGTCAGGGACCGGTCGCCGAAGCGCAGGGCGGGGCGTGCGGGGGTGCGGGCTTCGCCGGTGAGGGCCGGGAAGAGAGATGACACGTCGCGTACTCCTTGGTTGTCGCCGTCCGAGGTACCGCTACCGCACATCTGACTACCGGAACCCTGGGAACCACCAGTACCAGCCACACCACCCTTCCACCGACGCGGCAGACCGACGGGGCGGCGAGGAGCGGCGGCGAGGAGGTGGGGCGAGCAGCGGCCGCTGTCGGTGGTGGTCGGTACAGTCGGCCACCGGGAGCGGGCGGGCGAGGCGCACGGGGATGCGCGCGGGGATGCGAGGCCGGGGTGCGGGAGTTCACGGGGGAGTTCGAGACCCATCTGACGGTGGTCGTCGGGGACGGGCCGGGCGGCGAGGAGCGCGTACGGCGGTGGGCTGAGCGCCACCGGGTCAAGTACACGCGGATCGTGCTCGACCGGGGAGCGGTGCCCGACCAGCCGATGGTGACGGTGCGCGGCGAGGGTTCCCTGTCGGCGCAGCGTGCGGCCGCGTCCGGGTGGGTCGGGCGGCTGGACGCCGAGGGGTTCGGGGTGGCCAGGGTGAAGATCGAGGCGGCACCGTGGAACGAGGACGTGCCGCTGACCGCCGCTCAGGCCCGTGCGCTGCCGTCCGGCTGCTACTTCGAACACCATGTCAAGCTCGCCCTCGCCGACGACACCGAGGTGGCGTGCGTACGCGCCCTCGCCGGGCGGCACGCGGCCCATGTCTCGCGCAACGCCCGGCGTACGGGCGGCGGTGGTGACGGGCGCGGGCACGAGCGGTTCGTCACCCAGCGCTGCCGTGACGTCGGCCGCCCCGAGGCCCGCCGCCGTCTGGACGCCCTCCTCGACGCGCTCGCGGAGGCCGGGTTCAAGGCCGTCGAGGTGGAGGAGGAGTTCGTGGTGCACGACGACGGCCCGGGCCTGGACGCCGGGTGGATCGACGAGGGGCCGCCGGGGCGGGCGGACCTGCCGGCAGGCGTGCGGACGCAGCCCTCATGACCGGCTCCGGGCCCTGGCGTGCCGCCCACCGGGCCGTGCTCGACCATCTGCTCCGCCTCGTCGCCGACTCGCCCCTGGGGGGCGACCTCGTGCTGCGCGGGAGCATGGTGATGCCGGCGTGGGTGGGGGAGGCGGCACGGGAACCCGCCGACCTCGACTGGATCGTTCCGCGGCCGCTGCTGGTCCCGGTGGACGACGCCCACCCCTATCCGTACGTGGAGGGGCTGGACGTCGTCCAGCAGTGGCCGGAGGCGGCCGGCGGTGCCGGACGCTACGAGATCTGGACGTTCGAGGAGTTCGACACCGGAGGTCTGCGGCCGGCGGTGCCGCCCGACGGGCTGCACTGGGTGGTCGGGGCGGAGCCGGAGGAACACCCGCCGCATCTGGCGGTGCTCGACCTGGTGCGCGAGCGGCCGGTGGCCGCGCCGGGGGTGGTGCTCGACGTGTCCGCCGCCCGGCCCGACGGCACCTGGACCTACACGGAGTACGAGACTCCCGGCACCCGCCTGACCGTCCCCTGGACGGCGGAGGGCCTCCCGCCCGGCGAGGCGAGGCTGGACTTCGCCCGCGACGAGAGGCTGCCGGAGCTTCCCGTGTGGACGGCGATCCCGCGGGGCGACGGCTCCGGCCGTACCGTCGTGCGTACTCCCGGCCCCGGCCTCTCCCTCGCCTGGAAGCTCCTGTGGCTGCACACCGACTGCGCCACCGAGGGCCGCGCCCGGGCCAAGGACCTCTACGACGCCGTGCTCCTCGCGGAGGCCGACGTCACCGACCTCTCACCGGGGCTGTTGCGCGAGGTCTTCCGCCACCGTGCCGGCGGCACGGCGGCCGCGGACGCCCCCCGCCCCGACACCGTCGTTCCGGACACCGTCGTCCTGGACTCCACGGACTGGGCGGACTTCCGCGCCGCCCACCCGTGGGTGCGGGGTACGGCACGGGAGTGGGCCGACCGCCTTGACCGGGCGCTGGAGGCGATGCCGCTGCGGGCCGGAGCCTAGTGCCGCGGCAGGCAACGTTCGCCCCGTCGCGACGCCCGGCCCAACGTTGCCTGCCGCGGCACTGGGGACCGACTGCTCCTACGTCCCGGCCCCCTCCCGCACCACGTCCGCCACCACGCAGCTCACGTTGTCCGGGCCGCCCGCCCCGTTCGCCTCGGCGACCAGTGCCTGTGCCGCGGACCCCGGGTCCGGGGCGGTGGACAGGACGCGCCGGATGCCGGCGTCGGGGACGACCGCGGGCAGGCCGTCGGAACACAGGAGCCAGCGGTCGCCGGGGTGGGCGTCGTGGAGACGGAGATCGGGGGCGGAGACGGACTCGCCGTTGGTCAACGCCTTGAGAAGCAGGGCCGGTTGAGGGTGCGCGGCCGCCTCCTCCGGAGTCAGCCGGCCCTCGTCGATCATCGACTGGACGACCGTGTGGTCATGGGTGATCCGGAACAGTTCGCCGTCGCGCAGCAGATAGGCGCGGGAGTCGCCGATGTGGACGAGAGCGAGGTGGGAGCCGGTCCAGAGCATCGCGGTCAGGGTCGTGCCGTCGTCGCCGTTCCCCGCGATGCCGCGTACGGCGGAACCCGCGCCGCGCACCGCGTCCTCCAGCAGGTTCAGCACGCTGCCCGCCGGCAGGGTGCCGTGTTCCAGGACCTTCAGTGCCTCCACGGCGGCCGTGCTCGCGGGGGCTCCGGCCGGGCCGAAGCCGTCGGCCACGGCGAGGACCCGGGAGCCCGCGTAGGCGGTGTCCTGGTTGGCGGCGCGGACCAGGCCGGTGTCGGAGACGGCGGCGTGACGGAGTGTCTGCATCGTGGTGTCCTCCTCGGACGGGTGGGCGAGGTGATGGACGAGGAAGGCCGCCAGGTCGCGCCGGGTCGCCGTCTCGGCCTCGACCCCGGCCCAGTACGCCCGGATCTCCCGGGCCGCCGGGCCCGGCTCCAGCGCGCACACCGTACGGATGCGGGCCAGCGGCATGCCGAGGCGGCGCAGCCAGGCCACCAGGCGGGCCTGCTCCAACTGCTCGGTGGCGTAGTAGCGGTAGCCGGTGTCCGGGTCGACCCGGGCGGGCCGCAGGAGATCCAGCTCGTCGTAGAGGCGCAGTGCCTTCGGCGACAGCCGGCAGACCTTCGCGAAGGCCCCGATCGTCAGCATCTCCATGGCTCTCCCGGCCCTCCCCGGCTCGTCACGGTTCTCCTGCCTGCCCGGGCAGGTTCCGGCCTTGCGGCCCGGCGGTTCCTCGTTCCGCGATCGATGCTGGGGCTTCACCGAAGGGGAAGGTCAAGCGGGGTGTGCGGAACCGCGCCGATCATCCGTTATCTTTTCGTGACTGACTCGGCCACATCCGATCACATACTGATCACACTCTGAAGGAACATGACCGCGCACAAAGGAACACCTTCCGGCGCTCGTACGCGTCGCGGCGGCTCGCCGCGTGTCACCGCTCAAGGCTCACCCGAGGGAACGGCCGCAGGCCGGGGCAAGGGCAGGGGCCGAGGCAAGGGCCAGGGCAGGGGCGGAGGCCCGGGGCGCAGGCGCAAGGCCCCCGCGCCCCGGGGGAGAGGGGCCCTGTGGGGCGGCCTCGGGGTCGTGACGGTCCTCGGTGTCGCCGGATTCGCGGCGGTGAGCTGGATGAACGGGGGAGCGCGGGAGGTGGCCGCGGAGGCGGAGCCCACTTCCTCCGCCGAGTCCCCGGACGAGCGGTCCCGCCGCTCGTCCGGCCCCGGCTCCGAGCCCGCCACCGGTTCCCGTCCCGGCCCCGGCCGGAGTTCCGGCTCCGATGCCGGCGCCCGGCAGAGCCCTTCCTCCTCCCCCTCCCCCTCCTCCTCTTCCTCGGCCGACCCCTCGCCGGACGGGTCGGCGTCGTCGTCCCCCGGCGGCAGGCCGGTGACCATCCCGGCCACCGGGCCGGGGACGTTCCGCACGGCGTCCGGCGGCAGCGGCAAGGTGGGCGAGGGTACGCCCCTGCGCTACCGGGTCGAGGTCGAGAAGGGGCTCTCGCTCTCCCTCGACGACGTCGCCGACGAGGTGGAACGCGTCCTGGCCGACCCGCGCGGCTGGACCGCGGGCGGTGACCACGCCTTCCGGCGGGTCTCCGGCGGTCCCTCCGACTTCGTCGTCAAGGTCGCGACCCCGGGCACCGTCGACGACGTCTGCGGCGCGGGCGGGCTGGACACCGGCGGCGAGTTCAACTGCAACGTGAACGACGACGTCATGGTCAACCTGGAACGCTGGGAACTGGCGACCCCGGTCTACGCCGAGGACGTCCCGGCCTACCGCGCCCTGATCATCAACCACGAGGTCGGCCACTTCCTCGGCCAGGGCCACGTCGGCTGCCCCGGCAAGGGCAAGCCCGCCCCGGCGATGATGCAGCAGATCAAGGGCATGAACGGCTGCGTCCCCAACGTCTGGCCGTACGACACCAAGGGCCGAGCCCTGACGGGCCCCGCCGTGCCGTGAGCGGGGCCCGCACCTGCCCGGGGGTGAGCCTGCCGTGAGCGGCGTCCGCCCGTCGAAACTCCCCGCCTCCTCGGCCCGCGCGGTTGTTAGCCTGCGGCGAAGGCCCCTGGGGAACGTGCCCGGAGGGTCGTCGTGACCGTCCGAGAAGTGGAGTCGTCCGTGGCCCGCACAGCCGCCCCCCGCATCGCCGTCGCCACCTACGACCCCGGGCCGGAGACGAGCCACGACCGGGACCTGCCGGTGCTGGTGCGGGCACTGGGGGAGGCGGGGGCCTACGCGGCGGCCGTGCACTGGGACGACCCGGCGGCCGACTGGGCCGGGTACGACCTCGTCGTCATCCGGTCCACCTGGGACTACAGCTGGCGCGCGGCCGAGTTCGTGGCCTGGGCGGAGAAGACCGGCGGGGCCACCCGGCTCGCCAACCCGGCCGGGGTCGTGCGCTGGAACACCGACAAGCGCTACCTCGGCGACCTCGCCGCCGCCGGGGTGCCCGTCGTGCCGACGGCCTATCTCGCACCGGGCGACCCCGTGGAGCTTCCCGAGACCCACCAGTACGTCGTCAAGCCCACCTCCGGTGCGGGCGCCCGCTTCGCCGCCCGGTACACCCCCGACCAGCGTGACACCGCCGTACGGCACGTCGAGCGGATGCGTGCCGAAGGGCTCACCGCGATGGTGCAGCCCTTTGTCACCAGCATCGACGCCGAGGGGGAGCGGGCCCTGCAGTTCTTCGGCGGCCGGCTGCTGCACGCCAGCCGCAAGGGCGCGGTGCTCGCGCCCGGCACGGCCTACGACGCCGACAAGATCGCCCACCCCGACCTGGTGCCCTGGACCCCGACCGAGGCCGAACTCGCCGTCGCGGAGCGGGCGTTGGCAGCCGTACCGGGGAAGGCCGAGCTGCTGTACGCCCGCGTCGACCTCGTCACCGGCGAGGACGGGCGGCCGTGCGTGATGGAGCTGGAACTCGTCGAACCCAACCTCTTCCTGTGGCTGCACCCCGAGTCGCTGCCCCGCGTGGTCGAGGCGATCCTCGCAGCGGCGACCACCGGCTGAACCGCCGCCCCCGCACCCGGACCCGCGAGCCCGTCTCACCCGAAGAGGCGGGAAATCCGCGAAGCGCGCGTCCCGCCCGTGCCCGCTGCCTACCCTTCGGGGTTACAACAGCGCGTACGGGAACCACAACTGAGAGCGTGACCAGCATCGTGGGCGGATGGGAGTCGCGGCGCACTTCCGGTTTCCCGGCGGAGCTGACGAGCTTCGTGGGGCGACGGGACGAGGCCGCCGATGTCAGACGGTTGTTGTCGGCGGGCAGACTGCTGACCCTGACGGGGCCGGGCGGGGTGGGCAAGACCCGGCTCGCCGGACACGTGGCGGGAGAGGCCGCGCGGGCCTTCCCGGACGGTGTGTGGCTCGTGCCCCTGGCCGCCCTGAGCGACGAGGCGTTCGTGCCGCACGCCGTGAACGACGCGCTCGGCGTGCGCAACGAGACCGTACGGCCCCCGCTGGAGATCCTCGTCGACCACCTGCGCGACCGGCGCCTGCTCATCGTCCTCGACAACTGCGAGCACCTGCTGCGCAGTTGCGCGGTCCTCGCCCAGGCCGTGCTGGCGGGCACCGAGGGGGTGCGGATCCTCGCCACCAGCAGGCACCGGCTCGGTCTGGCCGGGGAACAGCTCTTCGAGGTGCCACCGCTGCCCGCCCCCGCGCCGGAGGAACTGACCCCGTCGGCGGTCGAGTCCTTCCCGGCGCTCAGACTGTTCGCCGACCGGGCGGCGGCCGTGGTCCCCGGCTTCACCGTCGGGGAGGCGAACCAACAGGCGGTGGCCCGGCTCTGCCGGCGCCTCGACGGACTGCCGCTCGCCATCGAACTGGCCGCGGTCCGGGTGCGGGCCCTCGGCGTCGACCAGCTCGTCGAACGCCTCGACGACCGCTACCAGCTCCTGACCTGCGGCAGCCCCACCTCCGCGCCCCGCCACCGCACCCTGCGCTCCGCCGTCGACTGGAGCCACGAACTGTGCACCCCGCAGGAGCAGTTGGTGTGGGCGTGGCTGTCCGTGTTCGTCGGCGGCTTCGATCTGGCCGCCGCCGAGGCCGTCTGCGCCGGAGAGGACGGCACCGGGGACAGGATCGCCCCGTGCGCCGTGCTGGACGCCGTCGCCGGGCTCGTCGACAAGTCGGTGCTGGTCCGGGAGGAGCACGCCGGGCAGGTCCGCTACCGGCTGCTGGTCTCCCTGCGCGACTACGGACTGGAGAAGCTGCACGACCTGGGCGAGGCCACCGACACCCGCCGCCGGCACCGCGACCACTTCGCGCGTCTCGGCGCCGGGTACGAGCAGGCGTGGTTCGGCCCCGACCAGGCGGAGATCACCGAACGCATCCGTATCGACCAGGACAACTTCCGTGCCGCGCTGGACTTCTGTCTCACCACCCCGGGCGAGGCCCAGCACGGGCTGCGGCTCGCCGCCGGCCTGTGGTTCCACTGGGTCGCGGGCGGCATCTGGGGCGAGGGCCGGCACTGGATGGACGGTGCCCTGCGGGCCGGGGCCCGGCCCGACGCCGGCCTGACCCGCGCCATGTGGGCGGGTGCCCTGACCTCGCTGGTGCACAGCCGCTCCGCCGCCGTCCTCGCCGGCCTGGACCCGTTACGCAGCGCTGCCGCCGCCGACGCGGAAGTCCCGGTGCCCGCGCCCCCGCCCGTGCCGGCCGGCGCCCTGGTCCCGGGCCGGACCCGCGCCTCCACCGCCTTCGTCGTCCTCACCCGCGTCGAACTGGCCTGCTCCCTCGTCAGCCGGGGCCGCGCCGCGGACGCCATCCCGCTGTGCGCCGAGGCCGTCGCCCTGTGCGAGGCGCACGGTGAACAGTGGGCGCGTTCCTGGGCGCTGCGCACCCTCGCCCTCGCCCACTGGTCGGCCGGACAGTACGGCCGCGCCGCCGAACACGCCCGCGCCTGCCTGCGGCTCCCCTACACCGTGAGCCAGCACCAGAGCCTCGCCCGCACCCTCGACCTGCTCGCCGCCGCCGAGGCCCTGGCGGGCGACGCCGAGCGGGCGGGTGTGCTGCGCGGCGCCGTCGACCGCATCTGGCACGACATCGGCGGCAACCCCATGGACGCCCTGCGCCCCGGCCGCCCCCGCGCGGCCGAGCACCACGCCCGCCGTGCCCTCGGCGACCAGGGTTACACCCTGGCCCACCGCCGGGGCGGCCGTCTGACCGCCGAGCAGGCGGTGGCGTACGCGCTCGGCGGGCCGGGGAGGGGCCGGGTGCCCGGCGCGCGCGAGGGGGAGAGGCCCGCCCCGGCCTCCCGCGCGCGGGCCGCCTCGACCGGGGGCGCGGATGCCGCCCCCGCCGCCGGTCCCGTCGGCACGTCTCCGGCCCAGGGCGCCGGGGCCGCCGACCTCGTCCCTCTCACCCGCCGTGAACTCCAGGTCGCCGCCCTCGTCGCCCAGGGCCGTACCAACAAACAGATCGCCGACCACCTGGTCATCGCCCGCCGTACCGCCGAGGGGCACGTCGAGCGCATCCTGGTGAAGCTGGGCTTCCACAACCGCAGTCAGGTCGCGGCCTGGTTCAGCGCGCGGGCGGGGCTGTAGCGGGCGGGGCCGTGGCGGAGGCCGGCAGGGGCACGGACAGGGTGGTCGAGGTTCCCCGGGCGGTGCCGTGCACCCGGACCCGGCCGCCTCCGGCCCCCGGGGCCGTGACCAGCGCCTCGGCGAGCCGCGGCCCGAGCCCCGCGCTCCGTTCCGCCGTGGCGCCGGGCCCGTGCTCCGTGACCTCGCAGCACAACGCGCCGTCCAGCGAACGGATGCCGACGGTTCCGGCGCCGCTCCCGTGCTCCACGGCGTCCGCCGCGATCTCCGCCACGGCCTGGACGAGGGCGCCCCGGACGGCGCCGGCGAGGCCGGTCCGGAGGCCGACCTCCTCGACGAGCGAGCGCAGCAGGGGGAGGCCGCCCGCGTCGAACTCCGTCCGCAGCAGCAAGACTTCTCTCACCCGGCGCCTCCCCCGAGACCGAGACCGGGTCCGGCCCCGGGCCTGATCCCGGCCCCGGCCCCGCCGGCCTCTCCGTCCCCGTCCCCGTCCCCGTCCGCCTCCACGCTGACCAGCAGCTGGGGTACCTCGCCGGCACCCAACTGCTCCAGCACCAGCCCCAGCAGCTCGCCGCAGCGCACGGTGACCTCGCTGCCGGCCGGGAGGGACGCGGCGAGGCTGATCAGCTGCCAGGCACAGTGCGCCTCCATGAAACACAGGTCGCGCAGGTCGAGGACGAGATGGCTGGGGCCGGCCTCGTCACGGCGTTCCAGTGCCTCGCGCAGGGCCTCGACGAACTCGGTGCGCGTGCTCAGTTCGGCGCTGCCGGCGATCCGCCCGCCGTCGGGGGTCTCGGCGGCCTCCAGGGAGTCGAGGCGTTCCATGACCCGCAGCGGGTGCACCTTGCCGACGCGGGCCGTCACGTCGTCGTCGAAGTGCCGCCGGTCGTACCAGCAGATCGCGGTGAACAGCGGGTCCGCGAACAGCGGTGCCACGGACGCCTCGTAGTCGAGCAGCCGGTCGTGGCCGAGGTTCATCCGGGGCGCCCAGCTCATGTCCGCGGTGACCCGCAGCCCCGTCCAGCCCTCCTCGCAGGCACGGTCCACCTCGGAGGCGTAGGCGTCGATCGTGCGCCGCTCCCGGAAGCGGCCGTCGGGGGCGTAGATCTCCGTGCTGCGCTTGAGCGACAGCTGACCGCCGGCCCGCGCGGCCACGACCTGTCCGCTGCCCCGGTCCAGGAGGGCGACCACCTCGTCGTCGCTCAGGTCGTCCGGGTCCATGACGAGCAGGACCTTCTCCCCGCGCGCCAGGCTGGTCCGGGTGTACGCGGTGAACACCTTCCAGGGCGACTGACCGGCCTCGTCCGGCGTCCCCGGTCCCATGCAGGCGTGGTCCCCCAGCCGCAGCCGCTCGACGGGCACGGTTCGCTCCGCGGGGTGCCGGGTCGTCATGGGGCTGCCCTTCCGTGAGATCACCACTCGGTACGGACAGTAGGCCCAGCGGTGCCCCTTACAGCCGGATGATCACCAATCGTCCGTTCGTGATGCCCTGGTGAGCGATCGCGACGGCATTCGACCGGTGGTGCGCGTGAGCTGATGCGACGCGATCAGGTGCTGTCAGGCCGCTGCGGGACGGTGGCGGTCCGCTGCAGCAACCCCCAGGTGAACTCCGCGACACACTCCCGCCGCACGCCCTGTCCGTCGGGCGCGTGGAAGCGCAGTCCCCACCGTGTGGGCGCCGTCCCCTCCAGGGGCCGTACCGGCGCGAACGCCCGCGCGACCTCGTCCACCGTGCAGGACCACGGCGTCAGATCCTCCAGCGCGCGCGGCTCGGGCGCGGCCGCCCCCGGAGCCCGCACCAGCCACTCGTTCCACACCGCCCCGTTCGGCGCGAGCAGCACCTCGAAGCGGAGGTCGGCCCACAACGGCACCGGCCACAGCCACGCCTCGCAGTCCAGGTCGCCGATCCTCCGGTCGGCGACGGACTCCGGCGCGCCCAGGACCGACCGGTAGCGGGACGCCGAGCCCCGCGCCCGGGGCGAGCGCACCATCGCCTGCCACCGCCGGTTCGCCTCCCGCATGTCCGCGACGGAGACGCCCAGCTCACGGCGGGCGTCCTCGACGAGTCCCGGGTTGTGGTCGGCCATGCGGCGCAGCAGGACGAGCTGGAAGTCCAGCGGGGTGAACGGACCGGAGGGCCTATCGGGGCCGGGGCGCTTCGCGGAGGACATGGGGTCCATCGTGGCCCACGGCACCGGAGGCGGCCCGGCGGCCACCGGCCCGCTCACCCGGGCGGCGCCCGTCCGGCAGGAACAGCACCGAGTTGACGTACCGCCCGGCGAGCGGCAGGACACGCCGGAGCAGCCCCTGGGACGCCCGGTGCGAGGTGCGCGCCTGGTGGGCCTCCAGGGTGGCCGGGACGAGGGGCAGCCAGGTCCCGGCGGGCAGGACCCAGCCGGCGTAGCCGAGTCCGGCCAGGAGGTCGACGACCGGGGCGATCGGCTGGATACGGGCCTCCAGTTCCACGAAGAGGGCCGGGCGGTCCCGGGCCAGCAGGCCCGACGCGCCGCGCAGGACGGCGAGTTCGTTGCCGTCGACGTCGATCTTGACGAAGCCGACGTCCGTCAGGCCGAGCCCGTCGAGGGTGACGCAGTCGACGTCCAGAGCGCGGGCGTGGATGTCCCGGCGGACCAGGGAGGACACCCCGCGGCCGCCGTCGTCGCCGGACGGCAGCCACAGGCGGGCGGTGCCCGGGCCGTCCGAGGCGGCGGCCTGGACCACCCGGACGTTGGCGGGCGCCGACGCGGCGAGCAGCCGGGCCAGCCGGGGCGCGGGCTCCACGGTCACCACCCGCGCCGCCCGCGCCGCCAGCCGGTGGGTCCAGGGGCCGTACCAGCCGCCGACGTCCACCGCCGTACCGCAGTCCGGCGGGCACAGGTCGCCGAGCCGGTTCAGCTCCGGTTCGAAGCGCGGATAGACGGACCGGGCGGCCGCGGCGACCAGCCGGTCCGGGAGGAGCGGCGCCAGCCGTGCGGCGAGTGTGGTCATGAACCCGTCCTCCTCGGCAGCAGCGCGGAGAGTTTCTCGTGTTCGTCCTCGGTCACCTGCTCGCCCGAGGACGGCAGCAGCTGGGGAATGCCGTCGACGATCGGGTAGCGCCGGTGCAGCCGCGGGTTGTACAGCGACTCGGGCGCGCCGGTGGCGCCGGTAGGCTCCCCCTCCTCCTCGTGGACCACCAGGTGCAGTGGGCCCTTGTCCAGCGGGCACGCCAGGATCTGGAGCAACGGGTCGTCGGGATTCATGGAGGAGTCAACTCCTTGGCCGGTGAGGGGTCGTGGGACGCCGGGGGCGCCGGGGTGTCGTGCTTGGGCATGCTCAGCAGTACGGCGACCGCCAGCACGGTGCCGGACAGCCGCAGCGTCAGCCGCAGTGGATCGCCGGGCAGCGACTCGCCGAACGACAGCGTGCCGAGCACCGCCGTGAACAGGGAGGTCACCGTCGTACAGACCGGCACGATCAGCGAGGCCCGGCAGCGCTGCAGCGCCGCCTGCGACATCACCAGGCCGAACGCGCCGGTGACGAGCAGGAGATACGGGTACGGGGAGCGCAGCAGGCCCGTCACCGCCTCCCCGAACCCGTCGGTGGTCAGTCGGCTGGACACGCCCTTGATCGCGAGTGAGCTGACGCCGTACAGCAGGCCCACGGCCACGCCGTACTCGACGCCCGTGGTGGGCAGCCGGTGCCGGTGCCGGGCGCGCCGCTCGGCGGACCGGTAGAGCCCCACCCCGGCCGCCAGCGCGGGCAGGCAGATCGTCAGAACCAGCGCGTACGGAGCCCGGTGGCCGACGGTGTCGGCGTTCTCGTCCAGCGACAGCACCACCATCAGCAGCGCGACGAGGATGGCTCCGAGGGCGTACCGCTCCCGGCCCGTGGTCCGCTCGCCGAGCAGGCGTGCCGAGAGCAGGACCAGCAGGACCAGCCCCGACACGAAGATGCCCTGGGCGGCGGCGATCGGCAGGGTCCGGTACACGGCCAGCTGGGCGGCGAACCCGGCGGCCAGCGACAGCGAACCGGCGATCCACAGCGGGCTGCCGACGACCTGCCGCAGCAGTCTCACCGGGGCGCGGACCGTGACCTGCGGCATGGCGGTGAGCGCCCGTTTCTCCAGGACGAACCCGGTGCTGTAGAGCGCGTTCGCCAGCAGGGCCGCGGCCACTCCCCACCACATCGCCTACGTCCTTCGCGCGTGCAGCAGCAGGATCGACGCCACCGACGGGGCGGCGCAGGCCAGGCGGTCCAGTGGCCGCAGCGGGCGCGGTACGCCGTGGAAGGGCGCCCCGCGCAGCCGGACGACCTCGAAGCCGGACGCGGCCACGAACTTCCGCAGCGCGCGGGCGGTGTAGAGCCGCAGATGACCCACGACCTCGGTCCCCGGCCGGCCGTGGATGCCGCGCAGGCTCACCTCGGAGAAGACCGGCTGGACGCCCGCGAGCAGCAGGGCGCGGTTGTACCAGGCGGCGAGGTTGGGGGTCGACAGCATGAGGTGGCCGCCGGGGCGCAGGACGCGGCGGATCTCGTCCAGGGCGGCGTCCGGGTCGACGAGGTGCTCGATGACCTCGCTGAACAGGACGGCGTCGGCGGACTCCCCCCGCAACGGCAGTCCGCCGTCGGTGAGTTCGCCGCGGATCGCGTGGGGGATGCGGGTGCGGGCCCGTCTGAGAGCGTCCTGGGACCAGTCGACGCCGATGACGCGGTGGCCGGTGAGGAGCGGGGCGGCGGTGGCGGCGGCCGTGCCGTCGCCGCAGCCGATGTCGAGGACGGTACGGGGGCCCGTCCTGGCCGCCGGGCCCAGGGCGGCGGCGAGCATACGGGCCTGGGCGAGGCTGCGGGGGGTGCCGGAGGCGACGGGCACGGACGGGTCCTCGTAGAAGTCCCGCAGTCCCCGCACGGGCGGCTCGGCCGAGGTGGTGGGCGAGGTGGCCGGTGTCACCGGGCGTCCTCCTGCGTCGCGTGCAGATAGTGCTCGAAGAGGTCCCGGAGGTGGGCCCCGTCGCCGTGGCCGAGCAGGGCGCGGGACCAGCGCAGGGCCACGTGCAGGCGGCCCGCGGTGGAGGCGGTGGTGACGGTGAAGCCGCGGGGCATGCGGGCGGGGGCCGAGAACCACACGGCGTGGGCGCGGCCGGCCTCCTCGCCGAAGTCGAGGGAGTAGGGGATGCGGCCGATGTTGCTGAGCAGGGTGGTCGAGGTCCAGGGGCCCGCGGCTCTGCGCAGGCCCCGGGTGAGGGCCGCCCGCCAGGCGACGGGGACCACCGGTGCCGTCAGCAGGGAGGCGCCGTGCCCGAGTTGGGGCCTCGGGAGGGACTTCAGGGCGCGGGTGCGTTCGGCCGTACGGCGCAGCAGAAGGGGCAGCGGGGTGTGCTCGGGGTGCAACTCGCCGGGGGAGAAGGGGACTTCGACCAGGCGGGTGCCGTTGCCTATCGCCATGTCCGTGTCCCTCGGGCGGTCGTCCACGGGCATGGTGATGCGCAGGGGGCGGGGGTGGGCGCCGTGTTCCCGGTTCCAGTGGGCGAGCATCAGGGCCGTGGTGACCATGAGCTGGTCGTTCACGGTGTAGGGGGCGCCCTTCGGGCGGCGGGGCACGGGCAGTTCGGTGACGAGCAGGCCGTTGCCGGGCGAGGGTTCGGGGGTGCCGGCGGCGACCCGGGCCGGGCGGGCCCAGGGCGAGGGGGTGTCCGCGCCGGGCGCGGCCGGTTCGTCGGGGGCGGGAGCGGGGCGGACGGGCGGGGCCGTGGGGGCGTTGTCCTCGCCGCCGTAGAGCTGGGCCGCGGTGGCGAGGATCCGCAGACAGGCCGGGCCGTCGAGCGCGGTGTGGTTGACGGTGAGGAAGAGGACGGTGCCCTTCGGTTCTCCGGGGGCCGCCGTCCGGTCCGGCCCGGCCGGGGCGTCCTCGGCCGCCCCGGCGGCGGGGCGGCCCGCGGCGAGGCCGACCGCGTCGGTCGCCTCGCTGCCCACCGCGGGCCCCGCGCCCCGGACCACCTCCAGACGGATCGGCGGCGACAGCGTCAGCGGGGGCGCCTCGACCAGGGACCTCGTCCGCGCGTCCCGCAGCGCGTGCGGGCCGGCGGGCGGGAAGGCCACCACCTCGACCTCCGGCCCCTCGGTCAGCTCCCACTCGTAGCGGCGGCTCCACCACCGCCCCGGCGCCTCCCGCATGAGGATGCGGGGGTGGGCGCGCAGGGCGGTGACGAAGGCGGTGCGGAGCCGGCCGGGGTCGAGCCGGCCGGGGAGGTGGACCTCGATGTGGACGGTCTCGGGTTCCTGTTCCTGGGCGCAGTGCCGGGACACCTCGTCGACCACCGGGAAGGGGATGCGGACGGGCCCGGGGGCGGCGTCGTCCCGCGCGGGGTGGTCCAGCGTCGTCATACGGCCCCTCCTTTGCCGGTACCGTCGCCTCCCGCGGGGCCGCCGCCCTCCGGCGACGCCTCGGACCTCGGCGGTGCCTCGGACTTCGGCTTGGTGAACGCGATCCGCCGGGTCGGGGTGTCCGGGTCCTCCTGCGCGGCGCCCGGCCCGCGCGCCGAGATCGTCGGACCGGCCACGGACCCGCCGCCCGCCGCCCCGCCGTTCGGCGTCGCGTCCACCCGCCTGCGCTGCGGCAACGGTTCCGTCGGGGCTCCCGGCGGGACCGCGAACCGCCGGGTCGTGCCGGTCCGGTCCGGGGCGCCCTCCACCGCGTCCCCCAGGCTCACCAGTCCCGCGAACAGGCCGGTCAGCGCGAGGAGTTGGGCGGCATGGCCGAACGCGCCCCCGCCCGCCGCGACCGGCTCTCCCGCCCCGAGTGCGGCGGCGACCCCCGCGCCCGCCAGGGCGAGGAAGGCGATCGGCACGAGCAGGCTGTGCCTCCTGCGGGCGAGCAGGGCCAGCAGCGGGACGAGGAGGGCGAGGAAGCCCGCGACGACGATGCCGACGAGGGTGAGGGCGACCACGCCGAGCCAGGGGCCGGGGCCGGGCGGCGCCGGCTGCGGCTCGTCGGGGTTGGTCTCCCGGCGGCGCCACAGGGCCAGCCCGATCAGGGCCGCGAGACCCACCCCCGCACCGATCAGCCCGGCCTCGTACGTCACGGACGGCTCGTAGGACAGCTTGACCGTGCCGCCCGCGCCGCCGGGGACGCGCCAGCCCTGCTGCCAGCCGTCGAGCCGCACGGGGGTCAGCTCACGGCCGCCCAGGGTGGCCTTCCAGCCCTCGTTGAAGTTCTCGTAGGTGGTCAGATAGGAGGCCGCACCGTCGCCGACGGTGACCTCCCGACGGTCGCCGAGCCAGTCCCGAATGCCCAACTCCCGCCCACTGACCGCGGGTTCGGCGATCGAGCCCCGGGTGAGGGTCGCGGTGGCGACCGCCAGGGCGTCCGTGTCTTCGGACTCGAAGGTGTGGCGGTCGTCCGCGCCGAGTTCCAGCGCGCCGCCGGCCTTGCCGTTCCGGCAGAGCGTCAGATCGACCGGCCGGCGCTCCGTCAGGTCCTGGACGGTGCCCCGGGCGCTCGTCTCGTACAGCGTTCCGTCGACCTCGACCGTGGGGCCCTTGCCGCACGGCAGCTCGAAGTCCCGGGTGGGGGCGGGCTGCGGGGTGCGGAACTGGTCGAGGGCGGGGACGTACGCCTCGGTGAGGCCGACCGGGAGTTGCAGGTCCTCGTCGGCGACCGGGTTGTGGAGGGTCAGCGGGGCCGTCCCGGTGACCGTGATGTCGAGCCGGTCGGTGGTGATCGGGTCGAAGCGGACCCAGCCGTTCTCGTCGACACCGGCGACGGCGGCACCGTCCGGGGAGCTGATCTCGACCTGCGTGGGCCGGGCCGAAAGGCCGCCCGCCGGGGCCAGGACCAGCGAGCCGACCGGCCACTTGTCGGCCCAGGCGAGGTGGATCGTGGGGTCGTCGCCCGCGATCCACGCCGTGGTCAGGTCGCCGTCGGTCAGGTTGCGCGGCGAGAGCCCGGCCCCGAGGGAGGCCGTGGAATCGGCGCTCGCCCTGATCTGGGTCTGCTGCTCGGGCGCGACCTCGTACAGCAGCCTGTCGAGTGCGTCGCCCGGCACGGGCACGGCCGTCGCCCTCACCTCGTACGTTCCCGCCGTGGCGGTGCCGAAGGTGCGGTGCAGCCCCGGTTCCGTGCCCGTGGGGGAGAGGCCGGTCGGGTCGGCCGCGCGTGACAGCGAGACCACCTCGGCCGAGGCGGCCGTGCCGTCGGGGCCCTGGGCGTCCGTCGGCAGCCGCAGCATCCGGGTGACCTTGACGCCGGGCAGGTCGATCTCGGAGAAGCCGGCGCCGACGAGCCCGGTCTGCCGCTCCGCCGAGTCGAGGATCGTGATCTTCAGCCAGTTCGTGTCGCCCGGAGGGGCGTCGACGTTCTGCGTCGATCCGTCGGCCTGGAGGTTCGTGGAGCGGGAGCCCCGCTCGGTCTCCACCCTGATCCGGGTCGGCGCCGACCGCACCCCGTCCTGCGGCAGCGGGGTGACCTCGAAGGACGACGGGACGTCCTGGCTGCCGTCGAAGTCGATCCGCAGCCACTGCCCGTCCGCCGACCCGGGCGCGCCCTCCGCCCAGGCGGTGTTCCGGTCGCCGTCGAAGGCGTTCACCGGGTCGTACTGCGGCAGGTGGAACAGCCAGTTGCCGCTGGTCGAGGCGGTCACCGCCCTGGCGCCGCGCAGCTCGGCCACCGTCTGGTGGTCCAGGCCCGACACCGGCAGGATCTGCTTCGGCTTCGCCCCGGGGTCCTGCACGCTCCCGCTCGGGTTGCGCTCGTTCGCCGTGTACGTGTACGACGTGTTGGCGTTGACCAGGCCGAAACGGGTGTCCGCCCGGCGCAGCCCGTCACCGACCACCTGCACGGCCGGGGTGCCGAGCCCGGGGTGGTTGTCGCCGGTCAGCACGGTGGCCCGGTCGCGCAGCTCCGGGTCGGCGGCCAGCGGCAGCAGCGACTCGGGGCCGCCGGAGACGACGGCCGTGTCGGCGATCGCCTTCAGCCCCGCCTGCCCGGGACGCGGCACGTCCTGGGCCGGGCGGTAGATCTCCACGGCCCGCTGCCGTGCGTACAACCCCTCGACCTGCAGCGGGGTGCCCTCGGCGATCCGTCCGCCGGTCATCACGGGACCGAGCCCGGTCACCCGCTCGTACCCGGACTGCTCCAGGGTCCGCTTCACGGTCGTGGTCGGCACCGCGCCGATCTGATCGGGGTCGAGGTCGTTGCGGACGACGACGTAGTAGAGGCCCGCCCGGCTCAGGTAGTCGCCGAGTCCCGGCACTTCACCGCCCGTGAGCAGCGCCTGCTCGACGGCGTCCATCGCGCGCCGGTTGCCGGGGGTGCCGAAGGGGACGTAGTCGCGCTGTGCCCAGCGGGAGTCGGCGAGGACGTCCAGGGGCTGGTCGACGGTGGTGCCCCAGGTGTACATGCCGTGCGCGGTGGCCGGTACGACCAGCGCGCGGGAGTCCGGGGAGTACTTCTCCAGCCAGTTCGCCGTCGCCTGCCAGTACTTGGGCAGCTCCTGGAACGAACCCGGCTGCAGCACCGACCCGTTGAGATACGGCCACAGCAGCCCGGGTACGACGAGGACGGCCGCGGCCAGCGGGGCGAACCGCCGTCCCCGCACCTGCCGGGCACCCCGCGCCTGCGCGGCCACGCCCACCACGTGCGCGAGCCCGAGAACGAGCGCGAGCGCCAGCCCCGTCTGGAACTTGTAGATGTTCCGGAAGGGCACCAGCCCTCCGTTCAGCCAGTCCTGGACCACCCCGTGGAAGGGCGCCCCGAACGCGCCGCCGTACCCGGCGAGGGTGAACAGCGCGACCACCAGCACGGTCAGCACCAGCCACCGGCGCTCGGGCATGTCCCGCCGCGCCAGCCCGGCCAGGCCCAGCCCGGCCGCCAGCGCCGACGACAGGATCACGACGACCGACGCGGCGACGGACCAGCCGGCCGGCAGCCAGGGCTCACCGAAGTGCAGATAGCCCACCCAGTTCCCGGCACCGCGCAGAGCCTCGGTGGCGGACATGGTGGCCGTCGTGGTCTGTGAACTCTCCACGTACGGGAGGAAGTTCTCCCCGTAGAAGCCGAGCAGCAGCAGCGGGACCACCCACCAGGCGGTCGCCAGCAGCACCCCCGGCACCCACCAGGCGATGAGCCCGCGCTGCCGGGGTCCCGGTCTGCGGGTGAGCAGATACAGCCCGACCGGCAGCAGCGAGGCCAGGGTCGCGGAGGCGTTGACCCCGCCCATGAAGGGGATGACGAGCGCCGACCGCAGCGCCGCCACCCGGGCGCTGTACCGCTCGTTCGTCAGCGGCAGCAGCACCCACGGCAGGAACGCCCCCGGCAGCGCGGCTGCCGAGGTCGACCCCACGACCGTCGTGAACACGGGCCACAGCGCATAGGCGCCGGCGGCGAGCAGTCTCGACGCGGAGCTCCCGGCCCCCAGCCGCTCGGCCAGCCGCAGCGCGCCCCAGAAGGCCACCGACACGATCAGCGACAGCCACAGCCGCTCCGCCAGCCACACCGGCAGCCCGACCAGGTCGGTCAGTCCGTAGTAGGGCAGCATCGGCCACAGATAGCCGACGTACTGGTCCTGGATGCCGCCGAACCCGCCCCGGTCGTGCCACAACTGGCCGAGGTCGGAGACGAACTGCCAGGGATCGACGGTGACCCCGAGCTTGGTGTCGAAGGTCTGCCGCCCCGGCTGCGCCGCGACCAGCAGGACGAACACCACGGCCCAGAATCCCAGCAGCCAGCGCCGCGACCGAGGGCCCTCGGGGGGTCCCTCGGTCGTGCCCGCGGGCCGCACCGGCGCGGGGGGTGGAGCCTGGACCGTGCTCGTCATGGTGGACACCGCCGGAGGATGAGGAGGAGGTTCCAGGTGGCGAACTCACGCAGTCCCGGCGCCTTCACGACGGTCTCCGCGAGAAACGGCCAGTAGCGGGAGCGCGCCGACACGACCGTCACGTCGTCCCGGCCGCGCACCTGCCGCAGAGTGCGTCCGATGTGCACGGCGAAGAGGTTCTCGCCGAGGGTGTGCTTGGCGTCCCTGCCCGTACGGCGCCGGTAGCGGGCCCGTGCCCGTTCGGCTCCCAGGTAGTGCCAGGGCGCCCATTCGTGCCCGCCCCAGGGGGAGAGCCAGTTCGTGAACGACACGTAGATCAGCCCGCCGGGCCGGGTGACCCGCGCGAGTTCGCTGAGGAAGGTCGGCGGATCGGCGACGTGTTCCAGCACGTTGGAGGTGAACGTGACGTCCGCGACCCCGTCGGCCAGGGGGAGGAGGTACCCGTCGGCGACCACGGCCCCGTCGGGCGGCTTCGTCCCCAGCTCCCGCAGATCCGGCTCGAAGAGGTACGCCTGGGCGCCCCGCCGCCGGAACTCCTCGGTGAAGTACCCGCTGCCACCGCCGACATCGACGACGGTCAGCCCGTCCACGGGCCGGCCCCCGTACGCCTCGACCTGGTCGACGGCGTCACGGGCCAGCAGCGAGTAGCAGTACTCGGGATCGTCCTGCTCCCGCATGAAGGCCCGGAAGAGGGCGAGCGACCGCCGAAACGAGGGGTCCTTGAAAGCCGCCGGTCCGCTCAAGGGGCGCGGGGCTGTGACAGGGGCGGCTCCGCCGCGTGGGCGCGACAGGCCACGATGCACGCGCACTCGCCAACGCACCCTGGTGGCACCCCATTTGGCGCTCGGCCCCGCCTTCACGGAGTCCAACCCCTCACCGCCTCGGAGGCCACCGCCCTGAACTGCCGCACAGTGCGATCCCACCGGTAGTGCGCGGCGCGCTCCCGCGCGGCCTTCCCCATCAGCACCCGCCGGTCGGTCGACAGCGCCAGCGCGCACCACGCCGCGGCGAAGGAGGACTCCCCCCGGGCCAGCACACCCGTCTCCCCGTCCACGACGGAGTCCCGCAGTCCGGGCACGTCGAAGGCCACCGACGGTGTCTCCCGTACGGCCGCCTCCGTGACGACCAGCCCCCACCCCTCCACGGCCGAGGGATGCAGCAGCAGCCAGGCCGCGCACAGCAGCCGGTGCTTCTCCTCCTCGGACACGTGCCCGGCGAACTCGACCCCGGCCCCGGCCATCGCCCGCAGCCGTTCCCGTTCGGGTCCGTCGCCGACGATCACGAGCCGTCCGCCCGTGACCGGCCGCACCCGTTCCCACAGCCGCAGCAGCAGATCGATCCGCTTGTACTCGACCAGCCGGCCCACCGCCACGAACAGTGGCTCGGCCGACCGTTCGGCACGCGGCCCCGGCTCCTCGACCCCGTTGTGCACGACCCGTATCCGGTCCCGGTCCACACCGATCGAGCGGAGCGCGGTCGCCGTCGACGAGGAGACGGCGACCAGCAGGTTCCGGCGCTGCGCGGCCGTCAGCGACCAGTGTTCGAGGCGGCGGCCGAGCCGCGCGGCAGGTGCCAGCGCGCCGCCGAACCGCAGCTTCCACAGATCCGTGTGCACATGGTTGACCAGGCACATCGTCGGACCGTGGTGCCAGAGTGGGGCGAGGTAGGGCATGCCGTTGCACACCTCGACCAGCAGGTCGCAGTCGCCGACCTGACGGGCGAAGGCCGATCTGGCGCGCAGATGGTGGCTCAGGTCGCCGCCGGCCGACACGACCCGGTAGTCGCGGTAGGCCGCCGGGCCGCCGCACAGCAGGGTGACCTGGTGACCGAGCCGGGTCAGGCCGTCGGCGAGCCGGTCGACGAGGAGCTCGGAGCCCCCCGCCGCCGGATTACCGAGGTCACGGCGGGCGAGAAAGACGATCCGGCGCGGCTGTGGGGGGCTTGCCGACCGGTGCCGGTCGAGGTGCGGAAACACCTCGACCAGCGAGAACGGCACGTGCTGGGGCATGGGTGCTCCAACTCGTCTCGGGGTGCGGAACTCAGCGGGGAGAAGGACGTTCGCCGTGGGGGATGTTCCGGTGGGGCGTGGGGTCCGGGTGGGTCGTGCGGGTCGCGCGTGCCTCGGAGGTGCTCGGACGTACGGGGGTCGGGAGTACCGGCAGGTGTCCGGAGTCGCTGTGGGCGAGGTGTGGGTGGGCTGTGCTCAGGTGGGGTGGACAGTTTTCGCCCAGCGGTTCGAAGCTGCTACTCACCGGCGTGACAATTTTCGGGGTTTATTCAACTGACGCCCTGTCACATCGTGATCTCCTGCTGGGACGACTCGGGCGTTTCGGGGTGCCGCCTGCCCCGTGCGACCAGTACGGCACCGGCCACGGCGAGGAAGAAACCGACCACAGTGGCGCCGATCGGCACCGTCAGCCCCACCAGCCGCAGCAGTCCGCTGTCCTTCTCCGCCTGGTCCACCGCGAACTTCTGCGTGGCCGGGGTGAACGCGAGCTTCCGGCTGTCGAGCAGCACCGCCGCGTCCTCGGTGCCGCCCGGCGCCCGCAGCGTCCGGCGCGGTCCGGTCTGCGCGTAGAGCACACGCCCCGTGCTCTGATCGACGACCAGTTCGAGACCGTGGTTGGCGTACCACTCCTCGGCGAGCACCTGCGGCCGGGCGGGCTCGTCGACGAGGGCGCCGGGCACCAGCCGGGTGCCGGTCTTCGTGGCCGGAACCTTCGCCGTGAACCGCAGCCCCTCATAGCCCCGGATCTTCTTGCGGCCCTCGTAGTGGAGCGTCACCGTCGCGCCGAGCGTGTTGTCCCACCAGCGGTAGGAGCGCTTCTGCACGTCGAAGGGGAACTTCAGGTACGCCTCGCCCTCGATGTACGGCTTCTCGTCGCAGCAGTGCACGGGCCGGTTGGTCCTGCGGTCGCTGACCCAGCGGTGCGGGGAGAAGTCCAGCGCGTCGTGCGGGTCGGCCGCCGGCAGTGTCTTCTCGGTGTCGACGGAGGTGATCACGTCCCACACGGCGGCCCCACTGCGCTCACTTTCGGCCACATCGCCGCGTACCCGCTGGGTGACGGTGATGTCCTGGCCCGGCACGGTCTTCACCTGCTCCACGTCGAAGACGCTGCCGGTGCCGGAGTAGACGGCGGTCGTGTCGATGTCGATCGGGTTCACGGCGGCCCTCGGCGCCACGTACCACGCGAGGAGGGGCGCGAGGACCAGCAGGAACGTGCCGAGGCCCAGCAGGACCAGTGAGAGTGGTGAAGCTGTACGGCGCATCCGGGCACTCCAGGGGGCGTTGGGAGGTGCGGCTCGGGTAGGCGTGCGGAAAAGCGCGACGCCTGGGGGGAATGTGCGCGTGCCGATGGGGGCTGTGTATGGGCCGGGAACCGTAGGCGGAGTCTTGACGCAGTGTCAATGCATTGCTGACACTGAGTCCGCGGGGTGCCCTGGGTGGGGACGACCTGTCGACCGAGAGGCTGCCCCTGCGATGTCCAGACTGCTCGCCGCCGCACTGACCATGGCGGCCGCCGCCGCTCTCGCCGCGGGGGCCGCGTTCGGTGTCGTCGCCCTGCTCGACGCCACACCGGACCAGCCGAACACCCCGCTCATCACCTACGAGAACGCCGGTCAGGAGCGCTGAGGGGTGACCGGAGGACCGGGTGCCGTCACCGTCCGCTCCGCCTGGCACGACGTGCCGCGACTGCAGGTGCGCGAGTTCGCCGCGATCGCCATGGCCGAGGCCCCCGCCCTCGCCGAGGAGATCCTGCGCGAGATCCGCCGCGAGTACCCCCATCTGCCCGTCGTCCTCGACGAGTCCGGCGAGCCGATGGCCCTCATCGGCATCCGCCGCGCGATCGAGGTCTTCGTCCAGCACCTGGAGACCGCCGAGGGCCGCCCGCGGGTGCCTCCCGGCGTCTTCCAGGAGTTCGGCCGCGGCGAGGGCCTGAACGGCCGCAGCCTGGATTCGCTGCAGGCGATCTACCGCCTCGGTGTACGTCTGGCCTGGCGCCGCTTCGCGGAGATCGGCCAGCGCGTGCAGATCCCGCCGCCCGCGATGTACGAGCTGGTCGACGCCGGATACGAGTACCTGGACGGTCTGGTCGACCAGTCGGTGCGCGGCTACGCGGAGGCGGCGGCCCGGCAGGCCGGTGAACGGCTGCGACTGCAACGCCGGCTGATGGAGCTCCTGCTCGCCGAGCACCACCGGGGCGACCCCGCGGACGCGCTCACCGAACGCGCGGCCCGGATCGGCTGGACCCTCCCGGAGAAGGTCGCCGTCGGCGTCCTGTTACGGCCCGCCCGCGAGGCCATGGCCCCCGCCGTCGGCCAGGGCGTCCTGCTGGACATGGAGTACGAGCAGCCCCGCATGGTCGTCCCCGAACCGGACGCACGCGGCCGGCCCGAACTCCTCCACCGTGCGCTGACCGGCTGGTCGGGCGCGATCGGACCGCCGGTGCCGCTGGCCGACGCGGCGAAGTCGCTGCGCTGGGCGGAGGCGGCCGTACGCCTCATGGAGCGCCGGCTGCTCCCCGGCGGCGAGGTCCTGCACTGCACCGAGCACACCGAGGCGCTCGTTCTCCTCCAGCCCGAGGAACTGATCGACGACCTCGCCCTGCGCTGCCTCGCGCCGCTGGCCCACTGCGGGCCCACGCACGGCCGCCGGCTCGCCGAGACGCTGCTCGCCTGGCTGGAGACCCGCGGCGGCGCCCCCGAGATCGCCGCGCGCCTGGGTGTGCACCCGCAAACGGTCCGCTATCGCCTGCGGCAGATCCGCGAGCTGTGGGGCGACGAGATCGACGATCCCGACCGCCGGTTCGAGCTGGAGCTGGTGCTTCGGGCGCAGCGGTTGCGGGGGGAGCTGGGGGATCCGCGCGGGCGGCGGTGATCCGGGGCGCCTTCCGGGGTGGGGGTGCGTGATTCGTCGGCGGGTGCGGGTCCGGTGGGGGCTGGTCGCGCAGTTCCCCGCGCCCCCAAAAGCCCAGGCCCTGCGGGCCTGAGAAGCACGGGGCGCAGCCCCTGCTTCTCAGGGGCGCGGGGAACTGCGCGACCAGCCCCCACCGGACCCGCACTCGACCACGCACCCCGCGATCGTCCCCCCGCTCGATCGTCCGAGGTTATTGCCCGGTCAACGCACTATGACTAGCCTGTGTTCGTCATGCCGATCGACCGTTGAAATTTCGAACACCGCCGCAGACAGAACCGACAGACAGAGGGAGGGGGCCGGCTGTGGGACGCCTCGTACCTGCCGTGACCCGGGCGCTCGACATATTGGAGCTCTTCCTGGACGGGGACGGCACACTCTCCGCCCCCGACATCGTGCGCAGGCTCCAGCTGCCCCGCACCACCGTGCACGAGCTGGTCACCACGCTCGCCGCCCGGGGATACATCGTCCAGGTCCAGGGACAGCCGGGACGCTACCGCCTCGGAGTCCGCCCGTACCAGCTCGGCAGCCGTTACGCCGAGCAGCTGGACCTCGCCGCCGAGGGCCAGCAGGTGGCCAGGTCCGTCGCCGAGACCTGCGACGAGACGGTGCACGTGGCGATCCTGGAGTACACGGACGTCATCTACATCGCGAAGGTCGACTCCACGCACGCCGTCCGCATGGTCTCCGCCGCGGGCCGCCGCCTCCCGGCGCACTGCACCTCCGTCGGCAAGATGCTCCTCGCCTCCCTTCCCGAGGCCGAGCTGAACGCCCGGATCCCGGACGACGCCGACCTGCTCGCCATGACCCCCAACAGCATCACCGACCCGGCCGCCCTGCGCGAGACCCTGGCCCGGATCCGTGAGCGGGGTCTCGCCGTGGAGAACCGCGAGTCCAACCCGGACGTCTCCTGCGTCGCCGCGCCGGTCCGCGACCGCACCGGCAGGGTCGTGGCCGCGATCTCCATCTCCGTGCCCATGATCCGCTGGAGCGACGAGCGCCGGATCGAGCTGGAGCAGCTCGCCGCCAAGGGCGCCGCGGAACTGTCCGAGCGCCTCGGCCACCGGAGCATGGCATGAGCGCGAACACGGGTTACGAGATCGCCGTACGGGAGTACGCGGCCCTCGGCGAGGGACCCACCTGGGACGCCGACGCCCAGCGTCTGATCTGGATCGACATCCTCGGGTCGCGCGTGTACACGTACGACCCGGCCTCGGGCCGCCGCACGGTCCTCGTGACCGAGCAGCACGTCGGCGCGGTCAAGCCCCGCGTCGGCGGCGGCCTCGTCCTGAACCTCCGTGACGGCGTCGGCCTCACCGACCCCGACGGCACGTTCCGCTGGCTGCACCACGAGCCGGTGCCGGGCCGCCGCGCCAACGATGCCGCCGTGGCACCCGACGGCTCCCTCTTCGCCGGCACCATGCGCTACGACGAGGCCCCGGGCGGCGGCACCCTGGCCCGCTTCACGGCCGACGGGCTCACCACGACCGTCCTCGACGACGTCGCCGTCAGCAACGGCACCGGCTGGAGCCCGGACGGACGGCTGATGTACTACATCGACTCGCCGACCTGCCGCATCGACGTCTTCGACTACGCGGACACGGGCGCGACGGAGGGCCGGCTGCCCGTGAACCGGCGCCCCTTCGTGACGATCGAGGACGGCGGCGGCTTCCCCGACGGCCTCACCGTCGACGCCGAGGGCTGTGTCTGGGTCGCCCTCTGGGAGGGCGGCGCCGTCCGCCGCTACACCCCGGACGGCACCCTGGACCGCGTGGTCCCCCTCCCCACCCCCCGCCCCACCGCCTGTGCCTTCGGCGGCCCGGACCTCACCGACCTCTACATCACGACGGCCCGTACGGGCACGGACACCCCTCACCCCCTGTCCGGCTCCCTGCTGGTCGTCCCGGGCGCGGGCAAGGGCCTGGCCCAGCCGGCGTTCGCGGGCTGATCCCGGAGGAAACGGCATCAGGTGGCCGCCCGCCGTGAGGCGGGCGGCCGCGGCGTTCCACGCACTCGGGCCTGCCGTCACTCGCGTGCGGGCACACCGCTCTCGGCGTCGGCGGTGGGGGCGGGGGCCCTGGCGGCGGCGAGCGTCCGTACCGCCTCGATCTCGGCGGGCGCGCGCAGCACCCGGGACACGGCCTCGATGTCCTGGAGCAGATCGGTGAAGTCCGTCGCGACCGTGATCTCCGGGAAGGCCGCCCGGCCGGGCACGCCCTGGGCGTCCCCCGCTCCCGCCGGGCCGTCCGCACCCGCCGTGTGGGCGGGGAAGACGAGCGGGCCCGACGTGAGCGTGGCCGTCGCCGTGCCGCCGGGCGACCGCCTCCGTGCGGCCACCGCGTCCTGGACGGTCACGGCGGCGGCGAGGGCCCTGGCCCGGCCGGGCTCGTGCCCGAGGTCCAGCGCCGCGTCGTACGCCCGGCGCCGCAGGTCGTCGTCGAGGTGGCGGGTCAGCCGGAGCAGGGCGTCCCGGATGAACGTCTCCCGGCGGGTGAGGCGCAGCTCCGGGGTGGCGCGCAGCGCGAAGGGCACCCGGGAGTCGTCGACCGTCCGGGTCAGCAGGTACAGCGGCCGCAGCCGCCGGTGGACGGCCCGCACCCGCCAGCGGTCCCGCAGATACTGGCCGCCGTGCGGAACGATGAAACCCACCGCGATGCAGATGGCGGCCAGGGCGGCGACCGGCGGCGCCACGTGCGTGCTCAGCCAGTCCAGGTCGTGCCCCGTCCAGCGGGCGACCACCGCCGTGAACTTCGCGGCGTCGAACACCAGGTTGAGCGCGCAGCCCAGCCCCAGCGCCCGCAGTCCGGCGCGCAGCCACCGGTCCAGGCCGTCCGCGCGGACCCAGTTGCGGATCAGCCGGTAGGTGATCGCACAGGCCGCCGTGTGCGCGCCGAGGTAGAGCAGGATCTCCTCGCGCATGAAGGGCGTGGTCGCGTAGTACGTGTCGAGGTCGCGCAGCCGCTCGCGGGGGACGTCCGCGAGCGCGAACAGCACCCACAGGACGACGATCACCGCCGTGTAGACGGCGGCGACCCAGCGCATGAGCCGGCGGGTCGCCGGTGAGCGGTCGGCCGGGCCGTTGCGCCAGGCGACGATCAGCAGCAGACAGCACGCGCAGAACGCGGTGATCAGCGAGTACACCCAGGGCGCGGCGATGTTCGGCACTCCCGCGACCTGGTTGGTCCAGGCGATGACCGAGGGCACCGCGAACACGAAGACGCAGGCGGCGAGCAGCAGCAGCCCGCCCACCGCCCGCAGCAGGGAGTCCCGCCACAGCTTCACGATGCCGGGCAGCTTGATCATCAGCGCGGCGGTCAGTACGGCTGTGGGGATCCAGAACGAGATGTACAGGTCACCGAAGAAGTCGGCGGGACCGGTGGAGCCGAATGCCCCGGTCGTCGCCGGCACGGCCGTCTCCCTCATCTGCGGTGCCTGCGATAGCCAAGGGTCGCCTGGAGGGCCTGGCCGACGGGGTCGGCCGGGCCGCCCCGGTCCGCCGTTCCGGCCGGGCCGTCCTGTCCGGTGTCCACCCAGGAACGGAACGCGGTGGCGAGCCGGTGCCCGAAGTCCTCGGCCTCCTGCTCCTCCGACTCGTGGGAGCCGTGGCGCGCGGCGATGGGCGTCCCTCCCCGGCCGAGTGCCGCCGACAGCTCGGGGGAGAGCGACGGCAACGCGGACCCGCTCGGCGCGTCCGGCCCGCCCGCCTCACCGGAGAGCGCGAGCGCCGTGTCCGGGCCCGGCAGCGGGTGATGACAGTGCCCGGCGTGCATGTGCCACAACTCGTGCCCGAGGATGACCAGTTGCTGCACCGTCTCGGCGCGCTCCTCGACGATCACCAGGTCGAAGTCGGGGAACTCCATCCACAGTCCGGTCACCCCTATGCCGTCCGGGAACCGTTCGAACCGCAGCTTCACCGGCCGCCCGCCCCGCCGCGCGCTCATCTCCGCGCACAGCGCCGCGCCCAACTCCTGTACGCCGACGGGCCCGTCGAGCCGCCCCCGGACCGCCTTGCCGAGCCCCGAGGTCAGCTTCCGCATCTCGGCGCCGGACCGCGAGGGCAGCAGCGCGGCCCGCGCCCTGCCGAGGGCCCCGCGCAGAGCGGAGAACCCACGCGCCCCGGCCGTCCCGCGCGTCGCGGCCGTCCCACGCGCCCCGGCCGTCCCACGCGCCCCGGCCGCCCCGCGCGTCGCGGCGACCTCGCCGTTCCGGCCGGCGTCCGCGCGTGCGCCCCGGCCGCCCGGGCCTTCGGCGCGGCTCATCGGCGCGCCTCCTCGTCGTCGACGCCGAGCAGCCCTTCGAGCATGACGGCGAGAGCCTCCTGCTTGCGGGGGGTCAGCCGATGGCCGCGCAGCGCGAGCGTGACCACCCCGTGCCGGGTGGCGAACTCCACCAGCGGCCCGTCGCCGTCGCCGCCCTCGAATTCACCGAGCAGACGGCCGAGTTCCCGGTTCAGCACGGACGGGGCCGGGTCGGTGAAGAACCGGACACCCTCCCGGGCGCCGAAGAACTCCGCGAGTTCGGTCAGGTCGGCCACGTTCGGCGTCTTGCGGCCGAGCAGCAACTGCCGGGCCCACTCCGGGCTGATGGAGAGCCGCTCCGCGACCTCCCGGCAGACCTCACCGGGCCGCTTGCCGCTCTGTGCGGCGTACACCTCGTGCAGGGCGCGCAGCCGCCCGCGCACCCGGTCGTCGACCCGGTCGGCCGCGGGCTCGTCCCCGTCGAGCAACGCCCCGACCACGTCCTCGGCGAGGCCGGTGCGCCGCGCCAGCGCCGGGACGTCGAGGAGCCGGTCCCGGTCACCTCCGCCTACGTCGATGAGGGCGTCGAGGCGGGTCAGGGTCTCGGCAAGGGTGTCTGGCAGGGCGGGCACGGGCCGACCCTACGTGCCCGCGGACGCCGAGACCACGGGAATCCAACGATCGTTGAATTCCGACCAACGATGGTTGCGTCGCCCGCCGTCGGCACCCCGCGGACGGCGAGGCGCCCCTCCCGGCCCTTCCCCCCATTGACTCGCCCCGACATCGACCATAGCGTCCCGTTCGGCTCAACGATCAGCATCCGCAATACCGAACAACGAAGGGGCCGCCCCGAATGACCCGCACCGCCCGCTTCACCCTCGACCCCGCGTTCAAGGTCGGCGAGGTCGACCCCCGACTCTTCGGCTCCTTCGTCGAGCACCTCGGCCGCTGCGTCTACACCGGCATCTTCGAACCGGACCACCCCACCGCGGACGAGGCGGGCCTGCGCACCGACGTACTGGAGCTGGTCCGGGAGCTGGGCGTCACCACGATCCGCTACCCCGGCGGCAACTTCGTCTCCGGCTACAAGTGGGAGGACTCCGTCGGTCCCGTCGAGGACCGCCCCCGCCGCCTCGACCTCGCCTGGCGCTCCACCGAGACCAACCGCTTCGGCCTCTCGGAGTACATCGCCTTCCTGAAGAAGGTCGGCCCCCAGGCCGAGCCCATGATGGCCCTCAACCTCGGCACCCGCGGTGTCGCCGAGGCCCTGGAGCTCCAGGAGTACGCCAACCACCCCGCCGGAACCGCCCTGTCCGACCTCCGCGTCGCGCACGGCGACAAGGACCCCTTCGGCATCCGGCTCTGGTGCCTCGGCAACGAGATGGACGGCCCCTGGCAGACCGGCCACAAGACGGCCACCGAGTACGGCCGGATCGCCGCCGAGACGGCCCGCGCGATGCGCCAGATCGACCCGGACGTCGAACTCGTCGCCTGCGGCTCCTCCAGCCAGTCCATGCCGACGTTCGCCGCGTGGGAGGCGACGGTCCTGGAGGAGACGTACGACCTCGTCGACCACATCTCCCTGCACGCCTACTACCAGCCCGAGGACGGCGACCTCGACTCCTTCCTCGCCTCCGCCGTCGACATGGAGTCCTTCATCGAGAACGTGGTCGCCACCGCGGACCACGTGGGCGCGAAGCTCAAGTCGAAGAAGAAGATCAACCTCTCCTTCGACGAGTGGAACGTCTGGTACATCTCGAAGTGGCACGAGATCGAGGACTCCGGCGCGCGGGACTGGGCGGAGGCCCCCCGCCTCCTGGAGGACAACTACAGCGTCACCGACGCCGTCGTCTTCGGCTCCCTCCTCATCGCCCTCCTCCGGCACGCCGACCGCGTCACCGTCGCCTGCCTCGCGCAGCTGGTGAACGTGATCGCCCCGATCCTGACCGAGCCGGGCGGCCCCGCCTGGCGCCAGACCACCTTCTTCCCGTTCGCCCAGGCCTCGAAGTACGGCCGCGGCGAGGTCCTCGACGTCCGGGTCGACTCGCCGACGTACGACACGAAGAAGTACGGCGCGGCGGACCTGCTGCACGCCACGGCGGTGCGGGCCGAGGACGGTTCGGTGACCGTGTTCGCGGTCAACCGCAGCCGGTCGGAGTCCCTGCCGCTCGAAGTCGCCCTGAACGGGATGGAGTTGAGCCGAGTCGTCGAGCACAGCGTGCTGGCCGACGCGGACCCCGACGCACGCAACACACAGGCGGAGCCCGAGCGGGTCGCGCCGCACGCGGGTGAGGGGGCCTCGCTGCGGGACGGCGTGCTGAGCGTGGTCCTGGAGCCGCTGTCGTGGAACGTGATCCGGCTCGGCTGAGAGCCCGAGGGGCGGCTGCCCGCTGACAGGCGCGGGTCGGCCGGACGTGCGGTGTGGTCGACAATGGGGCCATGAGGATCTCGGCACGGGCGGACTACGCCGTACGCGCGGTACTGGAGGTCGCCGTACGGCAGGACGGCGGGCCGGTGAAGGCGGAAGTCATCGCGACCGTCCAGGAGATCCCGCACAAGTTCCTGGAGGGCATCCTCGGCGATCTGCGGCGGGGCGGCCTGGTCACCAGCAGACGGGGCGGCAGCGGCGGGTACCGGCTGGCACGCGAGCCTGCCGCCATCACCGTCGCCGACGTGATCCGGGCCGTCGACGGCCCGATCGTGTCGGTGCGCGGCGAGCGCCCCACCGGCCTGACCTACACCGGTTCCGCCGAACCGCTGCTGCCGCTGTGGATCGCCCTGCGGGCCAACGTCCGGCGCATCCTGGAGGGCGTCACGGTGGCCGACATCGCGGCCGGCGCCCTTCCCGAGCCGGTGAGGAACCTGGCGGCGGAGCCGGCGGCCTGGGAGAACCCCTGACCCCTCACGCCAGCCGCATCGCCAGGGTCACCTCGGCCCCGGCCCCCCGGCGGGCCGTCCGCACCGTCAGGCGGTCCGTGACCAGGTGGGCGAGCCAGAGGCCGCGCCCGGGGCAGGTGCCGGTGAGGCCGGGCAGGAGTTCGGGGATGGCGGGGACGAAGCCGGGGCCGCTGTCGGTGATGCGGCACTCCAGTTCATGGGGGAGGCGGCGGAGTTCGAGGTGGCCCTGGCCGCCGGCGTGCTCGACCGCGTTGGTGGCGATCTCGCTGACCGCGAGGGTGAACTCGCCGAGGCGGACGCCGCCGAGGCCCGCCGCCGCGGCCGTGTCCTCCACCTGGACGCGTACCTGGGGCAGGTTCTCGCCCGTGAAGTGCCGCTTCAGCAAGAGGGTCCCGGGGGCGCGGCCGGGGGCCTCGTGGCCCGGGCCGCCGATCGTTCCTGTACCGCTGTCCGTCTCCCCGCCCGGCATCACGGCCGCCTCCTCTCGATGGGACTCGATGGGTACGAGCACGGGTGCTGGGCGTCAAACGTGAACTGCCGCACTCCGCCCACGCTAGCCGTGCTCGTTCGATGTGTACCCAGGAGATCGAGAGGGCATCGTGCCTGGTCAAAACCGTGTGTATTCGATCGAATCGTGATCGGTTCCGCCCGACCTCTGCTGATCGGTTTGCGTTCATCGATCGGCTGGGGCCCGGCGGCGGGGCGTGGTGCGCCGGTGTCCATCGGTAGCGCTGCCCATCCGGCCGGCCGGTCGTGGGGTCCGGTGCGCACGGAAATGGGTGCCGGACCCGATGGTGGCACCGGGAGGCCGCGTGTGACGGTGGCGGTACACCCGCTCACCGGTCCGGAGGGAGGAGTCATGACGCAGCCCGGCACCGAACCGCAGCCCGGCACCGAACCGCCGCACGCTCCGCCGATCGCGGCGAGGGAGAGGACGGCGCGGAACGGCCCGCACACGGAGGGTCCCCGCCCACGTCCCCGCCCGCCGCGCGCGTACCGCCGGCGACGCGGCCGTGCCTGGGCCCTCCTGGCCGTCTCGCTCGCGATGCTGGTCCTGGGCATGGTGCTGCCGCAGGGCCTGCTCCTCGCGTCGGGCCTGGTCGCGGCCGGGATGGCGACGCACCTGCTGGCGCCGCCGGACCGACCCGAGCGCCCCGGCCCCGACGCGCGCCCCGACCTGACCGACCGCCCCGGCACCGTCGGCGCCGGCCGCACCGGTTCCACGCCGACGGGCCCCTGACCTCCGCCGTCCGCCGCTACTTCCTCGTCACCCGCGCGATCGACTCCAGCACCTTGCGCGGGTTCCCCTGCGCGGTCACCGCCCCGCCGATGCGTGCCCGGACGGCCGCGGCGACCTCGGACCAGTCGGTCTCGGCGACGGGGTAGAGGCGGAGGTTCTGCAGGGTGTCCAGGCCGCTCCACAGGGCCCGGTGGGTCTTGTCCGCGCGCATCGCGTCGGCGGCGGAGGTGGTGACGGGGAGCAGTTCGTACTGGGCGGCCTGCTCGGTGACGTACTTGTCGGTGTAGAGGAAGTCGAGGAACTCCCCGATGGCGGCGCGGTGGTCGTCGTTGCGGAAGGCGACGACCCAGTCTGCCGTGCCCATCGTGGGGGTCTCCTTCCCGTCGCGGCTCGGCAGCGGCACCGCGCCGTAGGGCACGGAGTCGGAGGAGTCCGCGATCTGACGCACCAGCGACAGCGGGGCGTTGACCATGGCCGCGTCACCGGTGAGGAAGGCGTCGACGGCCTCGCCGCGGTTCAGCTCGCCGGGCGGGACCGGGCCGGTGAGACCCTCGCCGACCAGGTTCTCCTTCAGCCAGGTCAGCGTCGCCACATTGGCGGGGGAGGCGATGTCGTAACGGTTCGTGGAGTCGGTGTAGCCGCCGTCACCGGCCAGCAGCCACATCAGCGTCTCGGCCTCCGCCTCCTCCGGTCCGAGCGGCACGGCGATCGGGTACTTCACCCCCTGAGCCTTCAACGCCCTTGCGGCGGACTGGAGTTGGTCCCAGGTCTTCGGCGGCTTCAGGCCCGCCCGTGCGAACAGGTCCTTGTTGTAGTAGAGCAGGCGGGTGCTCGCGGTGAACGGCAGGCCGTACTGCGCCCGGTCCATCTCCCCGGCGTTCGCGAGGCTGCGGACGAAGGAGGCCTGGACCTGGACCGACAGCACCTCGTCCGCGCTGTAGAGCAGGTCCCGCGCGGCGTACTCGGAGTAGCTGTCCGTCTGCACGATGTCGGGCGCCTCACCCCGCTCGACGAGCTCGGCGACCTTCTCCTCGACCTCGTCCGGGCCGTAGACGCGCACGTCCACGTCGATGCCGGGGTGTGCGGCGCCGAAGGCCAGGGCGACCCGGTCCCAGTAGCCCTCGGAGTTCTTGCGCACGCTGTCGCCGTAGTTGGTCGCGACGACGGTCAGGGAGACCGTCCGCGACTCGGCGTCCGCGCCGCTGCCGCAGCCGGACAGTCCGGCCGCCAGCCCCAGCGCGGCCGTGACCGCCACGATCGTCCGGGCGTTGTGGCGCACGGTCCACCCACCTCCAGCTCTCGGCCGCACCCGGCACGGGCGGGTACGGAGTTGCGACGGGGCTTGATCGTAGGGCGCGCACGGGTGTGCGGGGCGCCGTGGGCGTTGCGTTCTGGTTCCGACGGCGTGACGGAGTGGCGTCGTGACCGGGGGCACGACCGGAGACGTGACCGGGACGCGCCACCGCCGACAGGAGGTACGCGGCCGGCGCCCCCGCCGTTCAGCCGGCCGGCCGGGGTCCGGCCCGCCCGGTGGCCACCGGGTGAACTCCCGGACTCCTGCGGAGGTATCCCGGATGAAACCGCCCTCCGAGGGCCCTCGGGGCGGTGTTGCGCCACAACCCCCGGCTTCGGGGCCGGGTCGTACCGGGTGCTCGTTCCGGCGTTCAGCGAAGGAGAACCCCGCATGCCCACCCGTGGACTGCCCAGGCACAGAGCCGTCACCGCCCCCGCCGTCGCTGTCGGCGCCGCGCTCGCCCTGGCCTGCGTTCCGCTCACCGCGTCCCCCGCCCTGGCCGCCCCCGCGCCCGCCGCCTCCCTCGTGCACGACAGGGGCGAGTTGTGGTTCAAGGCCGCGCCCGGCCAGGCGAACCGGCTGACGGTGTCGGCGAAGATCGTGGAGCGGACGGAGTGGGAGGCGGACTACGTGCTGACCTTCAACGACCGGTACGCCATCACCCTCGCCGCGAAGGAGTGCACCTACCCGCAGCCGGCCGACCGCACCGTCGCCGAGTGCGCGGTCCCGATCCCGATGAACTCCGACGACACGGACATCTACGACGTCGGCCTCGGCGACGGGAACGACACCGTCACGATCGCCGCCGCCGACTCCGCGTACGCCACGATCCACGGCGGCGCCGGCGACGACGTCCTGCTCGGCAACAGGTCCGTCGTGCTGCAGGGCGAGGACGGCGACGACCGGATCGACGGCGGCGGTGGCGTGTGGGGCCTCGGCTCCTTCGGCGGACGCGGCGACGACGTCCTCGGCGACTGCTCCTACGCCTGCCACGGCGGCGCCGACGACGACACGCTCACGGGCGGCGCCGAGTCCGACGGCCTGTACGGCGACTCCGGCGACGACGTCCTGCGCGGCCGGGCCGGCGCCGACGCCCTGCACGGCGGCAAGGGCGACGACAGGCTGTACGGCGAGGACGGCGACGACAGGCTCTACGGCAACAGCGGCGACGACGTCCTGTACGGCGGCAGCGGCAGGGACACCCTCTCCGGCGGGCCCGGCCGCGACAGGCTCCACCAGAACTGACGCACCTCGCCTCCCGGCCGGGAGGCTTGGACAGGGCGACGCCCCCGACAGGGCCTGGGCGTCTGTCGGGGGCGTCGCCCCATGGGGTCCGTCAGGGGGTGGTCCGGCTCACCCCACCTGGTTGTACACCCCGCCGGCCGCGGGCCACCCCAGGGGCTCCTCCAGGGGCTCCGGCTGGGTGCGGCCGCGTACCTGGGCGGCGGTGAGGCCCTGGGCCGCGCCCATGGTGCGGCGGTTCTGGGCGGCGGTCGCGAGGCCGGGCATCCCGGTCTGGGCGACGGGCTGCAGACCGGGGACCGGCATGGCGGCGGCCGGTGCTGCGGGCATCGGTGCCGGAGCGGGGACCGGCATCGGCATCGGCATCGGCGCCGGAGCGGGTGCCGGGGCCGGGAACTGCATCGGGGCGACCGGAGCCGGGGCGGGGACGGGGGCCGGTGCCGCGAACTGCATGGACGCGGCGGCGGGGACGGGGACGGGCGCCGGAGCGGGGGCGGGCGCGGGTGTCTGCACGGGGGAGGCGAACTGCATGGAGGACGCGGGCGCCGGGGCCGGCATGCTCATGGCCTGCGCGGCGAGGTTGTGCATGCCCGTGCCGTTGGTCTCGCTCATCAGCCGGTCCACGGCCGCCGTACCCGAGCTGTAGCTGGTCCCGGTGCCCAGCTCGGGTACGGCGGCTCCCCTCCTGGACCCGTAGAGAACCGACTCCAGGCCGGACACCAGGCGACGCACGTCGACCTGGGGCCGGACCACGAGTCGCAGGAAGCGACTGGACGAGCCGACCTTGTTGCCGCACTCGCGGACCAGGATCCGGTGCTCGGTGAGCAGCCGGTCGCGGACCACGGTGCCCTCGGCGCCCACGGGCAGGCGCACGAAGAGGAAGTTCCCCTGCGACGGGTAGACCGTCAGCCCGGGGAGGGCGGAGAGCTGGCGGGCCATGTCCAGCCGGTCGCGGCGGACCTGGTGCAGGCTCTCCATGTACTCGGCGCCGTGGTTCTTCAGCATGAACACCACGTGCTCGGCGAAGGAGTTGAGGTTCCACTTCGGCAGCATCGAGCGGACCTTGCCGGCCAGCGCCGGGTTGGCGACCAGATAGCCGAAGCGGATGCCGTGCAGGCCGAAGTTCTTGCCGAGGCTGCGCAGCACGACCACGTTGGGCCGCATGACCGCGTCCTGGACCGTGGACGGCTCGGACTCGGCGTCGGCGAACTCCAGGAACGACTCGTCGATGACGATCAGGTCCAGGTCGGCCATCGCGTCCATGAACTGCACCAGCGCGTGCCGGTGCAGGAAGCCGCCGTCGGGGTTGTTCGGGTTGCAGATGACGGCGACCCGGGTGCCGCGGGCCCGGATGAACTCGGCGTACTGCGCGAGGTCCAGGGCGAAGCCGCTGGACTCCTGCAGCGGGAACATGTCGACCCGCTTGCCGGTCTCCATCGGCTGGTCGGTCCAGCGGCCGAAGGTGGGGACGGGGACGGCGAGGGACTCACGGACCATCAGATGGTCGAGCCAGGTGATGAGTTCGGTCGAACCGTTGCCCATCGCCACGCACTGCGGCGGGAGTTGGAGCAGATTGCACAGCTCGGCGGTGATGGTGTCGGCGCTGCTCGGGTAGTACGTGATGATGTCGCGCAGCCTGCTCGCCATGTCGTCGAACATCGCGGGCGTGGGGAAGTACGGGTTGCACGGGATACAGAAGTCCACCGGCCCCACCCCGTCGCCGCCCTCACGCGTCAGCGCAGCCATCGAGGGGCTGTGCGCCGCGGTGCTGCGGAACAACGAGGTGACGTTGTCGGACATGGAACCTCCGTAGGGGGCGGACCCGTTGGGGACGGCCGGGCCCGACGACTAAGGGCGGCCCGTGCGGGGGAGCACGGGCCGCCCCTACATACGGAGGCCGGAACGGCTCCGTTCAACCGCTGAGATTTCGGTAAGAACATGTGAGCCGTCTGTGAAGGCGGTGGCGCGGTCGCCGGCCGGCCGGCGACCGCGGTCAGCCGAAGGCGTGGAGGGTCGTGGAGCGGTAGGTCTCCCCGGGGCGCAGCACCGTGGAGGGGTACGACGGCTGGTTCGGCGAGTCGGGGAAGTGCTGGGTCTCCAGGCACAGCGCGTCGCCCTGCCGGTAGATCCTCCCGGAGCCTCCCACCAGCGTGCCGTCGAGGAAGTTGCCGGAGTAGAACTGCAGCCCCGGTTCGGTGGTCGAGATCCGCAGGGTGCGGCCGGACGCCGGGTCCGTGAGGGTGGCGGCCCACTCCGGCTCGGCGGTGACCCCCTTGTCCAGGACCCAGTTGTGGTCGAACCCCTTGGCGTGCAGCAGCTGCTGGTCGGCCGCGCGGAGGTCGTCGCCGACCGCCTTGCCCGTACGGAAGTCGAAGGGGGTGCCCGCGACCGGGACCGGTTCGCCGGTGGGGATCAGGCCGGGGCCGACCGGGGTGTAGCGGGCGGCGGCGATCGTCAGCTCGTGGTCGAGGACCGAGCCGCTGCCCTCGCCCGCGAGGTTCCAGTACACGTGGTTCGTGAGGTTGACGACCGTGGCCCGGTCGGTGGTGGCCTCGTAGTCGATCCGCCACTCGCCCCGCTCGGTGAGGGTGTAGGTCACCCGCACGTCCAGGGTGCCGGGGTAGCCCATCTCGCCGTCGGCGCTCGTGCGGGTCAGGCGCAGGCCCACGTCGGTGCCGTCCGTGAACGGCTCGACGTCCCACACGGCCCGGTCGAAGCCGTCCGTCCCGCCGTGCAGACTGTTCGCGCCGTCGTTCGCGGGCAGTTCGTACGTCTCGCCGTCCAGCGTGAAGCGGCCCGCGCCGATCCGGTTGCCGTACCGGCCGATCAGCGCGCCGAAGTAGGGCGACCCTGCGACGTACTCCTCGACGGTGCCGAGGTTCAGGGAGATGTTCGCGTACCGGCCGTCGCGGTCCGGGGTCTCCAGGGACTGCACGATCCCGCCGTACGACAGGACCTTCAGCCGGGTGCCGCCGTTCTCCAGCGACCAGCGGTGGATCTCGGTGCCGTCGGAGAGCGTGCCGAAGAGTTCCTTCACGGGTGAGGTCCCGCCTTTCTCCCATGGGAAAGGGGCCCCGCCGGTTCGGCGAGGCCCCCTTGCCGTGCGGTCAGCTGCCGCCCTTGCGCTTGTTCCACACGTCGAATCCGACGGCCGCCAGCAGGACGAGGCCCTTGATGACCTGCTGCCAGTCGGTGCCGATGCCGACGAGGTTCATCCCGTTGTTGAGAACACCGAGGACGAGACCACCGATGATCGCACCGAGGACGGTGCCGACGCCGCCGCTCATCGACGCGCCGCCGATGAAGGACGCCGCGATGGCCTCCAGCTCGAAGTTGAGGCCCGCCTTCGGGGACGCCGCGTTGAAGCGTGCGGCGAAGACCAGACCGGCCAGCGCGGCCAGCATGCCCATGTTGAGGAAGATCAGGAAGGTGACCTTCTTGTCCTTCACACCGGACAGCTTGGCGGCGGGCAGGTTGCCGCCGATGGCGTAGATGTGGCGGCCGATGATCGCGTTGCGCATCACGTAGCCGAAGCCGACGACCAGCGCGCCGAGGATCAGCAGGACGATCGGGGCGCCCTTGTAGCTGGCGAGCAGCATGGTGACGGTGAGCAGGGCCGCGGAGATCGCGACGAGCTTGAGGACGAACAGGTTCATCGGCGGCACGTCGAGCGCGAACTCCTGCTGCCGACGCCGGTCGCGGAACTCCTGGAGCACCACGAATCCGATGAGGGCGAAGCCCAGCAGCAGCGTGAGGTTGTGGTAGTTGGTCTGCGGGCCGACCTCGGGGAGGAAGCCGTTGGCGACCTTCTGCAGGCCCTCCGGGAACGGGCCGAGGGTCTGGCCCTTGAGGAAGATCTCGGTGAGACCGCGGAAGACCAGCATGCCCGCCAGGGTCACGATGAACGACGGTATGCCGAGATACGCGATGAAGAAGCCCTGGGCCGCGCCCGCCGCGGCGCCCACGGCCAGACACAGCAGCACCGCCAGCGGCCACGGTATGTCGTTGTCGACCATGAACACGGCGGCCATCGAGCCGATGAACGCGGTCAGCGAGCCCACGGACAGGTCGATGTGGCCGGCGATGATGACCAGCATCATGCCGATCGCGAGGATCAGGATGTAGCTGTTCTGCAGCACCAGGTTCGACACGTTGCGCGGCAGCAGCAGGTCGCCGTCGGTCCACACGGCGAACAGCGCCACGATCAGGCCGAGGGCGATCAGCATGCCGTACTGCCGCATGTTGCGGCGCATGCCGTCCAGGACCAGCTGGAGCAGGCCGCCGCCCGCCGCCGTCCCGCTCTTGCCCGGCGCGGGGGCCGGGCTCTTGGCGGTCACGTCCGTGCTCATCGGGTTACCTCTTTGTCCTTCGTCATCTGACGCATCAGCGATTCCTGCGTGGCCTCGGCACGCGAGAACTCACCCGTCAGCCGTCCTGCGGCCATCGTGTAGATGCGGTCGCACATTCCGAGCAGTTCCGGCAGCTCGGAGGAGATGAAGACGACCGCCTTGCCCTCGGCCGCCAGCTTGTCGATGACCGTGTAGATCTCGTACTTGGCACCCACGTCGATCCCGCGGGTCGGCTCGTCCAGGATCAGCACATCGGGACCCGCGAAGATCCACTTGCTGAGGACGACCTTCTGCTGGTTGCCGCCGGAGAGCTTGCCCACCGGCTCGAAGACGGTCGGCGCCTTGATGTTCATCGACGTGCGGAACCGCTCGGCGACCTTCCGCTCCTCGTGCTCGTCCACCACGCCGGCCTTGGCGACCTTGCTCAGCGCGCTGAGCGAGATGTTGCGGTTGATGGTGTCGATGAGGTTGAGGCCGTAGTGCTTGCGGTCCTCGGTGACGTAGGCGATGCCGTGTCCGACCGCCTCGGGGACGGTCCGGGTACGGATCTCCTTGCCGTCCTTGAGGACCGTGCCGCCGCTGTGGCGGCCGTAGGTGCGGCCGAAGACGCTCATCGCCAGTTCGGTCCGGCCCGCGCCCATGAGGCCCGCGATGCCGACGATCTCACCGCGCCGCACCTGGACGGACACGTCGTCGACCACCATGCGCTGCTGGTCGATCGGGTGGTGCACGGTCCAGTTGCGGATCTCCAGCGCGGGCGAGGCGCCCAGCTCGGGCTCGTGCGGGGTGCGCTCCGGGAAGCGGTGCTCCAGGTCGCGCCCCACCATGCCGCTGATGATCCGGTCCTCGGTGGTCTCCGGGGCCTTCACGTCGAGGGTCTCGATGGTCTGGCCGTCGCGGATGATCGTCACCGAGTCGGCGACCTTGCGGATCTCGTTCAGCTTGTGGGAAATGATGATCGAGGTGATGCCCTGCTTCTTCAACTCCAGGATGAGATCGAGGAGTTTGTCGCTGTCCTCGTCGTTCAGGGCGGCCGTCGGCTCGTCCAGGATGAGGAGCTTCACCTTCTTGGAGAGCGCCTTGGCGATCTCCACGAGCTGCTGCTTGCCCACGCCGATGTCGGCGACGCGGGTGTCCGGGTGGTCGGAGAGCCCGACCCGGCGCAGCAGCTCGGTGCCGTGCCGCAGGGTCTCCCGCCAGTCGATGAACCCGCCCTTGGCGTGCTCGTTGCCGAGGAAGATGTTCTCCGCGAGGGAGAGGTAGGGCGACAGCGCCAGCTCCTGGTGGATGATGACGATGCCGCGCTGCTCGCTGGCCCTGATGTCCTTGAACTCGCAAGGCGCACCCTCGAAGAGGATGTCGCCCTCGTAACTGCCGTGCGGATGGACGCCGGAGAGGACCTTCATGAGGGTCGACTTGCCGGCGCCGTTCTCGCCGCAGATGGCATGGACCTCGCCCTGCCGGACGGTCAGTGTGACGTCCGACAGCGCTTTGACGCCGGGAAAGGTCTTGACGATCGAGCGCATTTCCAGGACGGGTCCCGCCATGGTCGTGCCTTCCAATCAGTGGTCGGTCGGGGAATCCGTCTGACTAGTTGAGGTCGCTCTCCTTGATGTAGCCGGAGTCGACGACGGTCTCCTTGTAGTTGGACTTGTCGACGCTGACCGGCTCCAGCAGGTAGGCGGGGACGACCTTCGAGCCGTTGTCGTAGGTCTTGGTGTCGTTGACCTCGGGCTTCTTGCCCTTCAGCAGCGAGTCGACCATGTTCGAGGCGACCTTGGCGAGCTCACGGGTGTCCTTGTAGACGGTCATCGCCTGGTCACCGGCGATGATCGACTTCACCGAGGCGACCTCGGCGTCCTGGCCGGTGACGATCGGCAGCGGCTTGCTCTTGGAGCCGTAGTCGTCCGACTTCAGCGCGGAGATGATGCCGATGGAGATGCCGTCGTAGGGGGACAGGACGGCGTCCACGCGGTCGCTCTTGTACGCCGAGGTCAGGATGTCGTCCATGCGCTTCTGGGCGGTGCCGCCGTCCCAGCGCAGGGTGGTGACCTGGTTCAGCTCGGTCTGGCCGGACTTGACGACGAGCTGCTTCTTGTCGATGTAGGGCTGCAGGACGTTCATGGCGCCCTGGAAGAAGTAGCGGGTGTTGTTGTCGTCGTTGGAGCCGGCGAACAGCTCGACGTTGAAGGGGCCCTTCTTGGAGCCGTCCTTGAGGCCCAGCTTCTCGACGATGTAGCCGCCCTGGAGCTCGCCGACCTTCTCGTTGTCGAAGGAGGCGTAGTAGTTCACGTCCTTCGTGCCGAGGATCAGACGGTCGTAGGAGATGACCGGGATGTCGGCGTCGGCGGCCTGCTGCAGCACGTTGTTCATCGACTTGTTGTCGATGGCGGCGACGATGAGGGCCTTCACGCCCTGGGTGATCAGGTTCTCGATCTGGCCGACCTGCTGGTCCGGGTCGTCCTCGCCGTAGACCAGCTTGGTCTTGTAGCCCATCTTCTCGAGGTTGGTCACCACGTTCTTGCCGTCGGCGATCCAGCGCTCGGAGGACTTGGTCGGCATCGCGATGCCGATCGTGCCGCCCTCGGCGCTGCCGCCCTTGTCGTCGCTGCCACCCTCGCTGTTCTGGCCGCAGGCGGTCAGGGTCAGGGCGAGGGAGGCGGTGGAGGCCAGGGCGGCGAGTGCGGCTCGGCGAGTGCGCATGATCATCATCCTTGATGTCTTGAAGGCTCTGTACGTTCTGGCGGGGACGGCGCTTCATGAGCCGAAAGGAGCCAGAGGAGATGTGGGGGATTCTGTGTGACTGCGTCTTCTTCTGTGAAGCCAGTTGTCCGCTTCGTTATGAGGGATTTTCGAAGCGCTTCAGATCTCCGGGCAAACGGGTACCGAGCGGAGCCATGTCACCGTCCGCTCCGTGCCGCGCGAGGAGATCCAGGGCCAGCCGGCCGCGCCGTACCCGTTCCTTCGCCGTGGACAGGGTCAGGTCCCGCATGTGGTGCCCGTAGGGGTAGATCCCGGGGGCCTTCGACAGGCCGAACTTCAGGTAGATCGGTGCGCCGCGCCGGATCAGCTCGGCGACCTCGTACATCCTCACATAGCCGCCGAGGTCGTCCGGCGCCTCGATGTACATGTCCATGGGAGCGCCCGACACCCGCCGGATCTCGGTGAGGTGATCGAGCGTCAGGTCGCTCGGCACGTTGATCGAGTCGCCGCCGAGGTTCTCGTAGACGGCGTAGGCGGTCGGGTTGACCGGGCCGATCAGCGCCGACACCTTGAAGGTCGTGTCGGCGGGGATGATCCCCTCCACCCGCGCCCGGTGCAGCGTCCACAGCACACCCTCGTCGGCGACCAGCAGGCACTTCACGCCCAGCTCGGTCGCACGCACGGCGTCCTCGACGCACCCGGCGACCGCGTCGTGCCCGCGGGCCCGCAGACCGGCGCCCTTGGAGTCGGTGCGGGTGGAGGCTCCGATGTCCCAGGTGCCGCGCGGGCCGGTGAACAGGCAGAGCTCGATGTCGCGCTCGGCCGTCGCCTCCACCATCTCGGTGATCTCGGCGTCGGTGAGCATCCACACGCCGCTGCCCTGGCTGATCCGGTGGATCGGCACGTCGAGCCGCGAGGCCTCCTTGAGGACCACGCCGAGCGCCTCGGGCCCCTCGACGGAGGGCACCTCGGTGCGCCAGCGGCCACCGCCGGGGAAGGAGTGCGGGGAGGCGTCGGAGGGGTCGAGGGCGGGTGCGTTCAGCCCGAGCGCGGCGAGGGCCTGCTCGCCGGGTCGGCGCGGCGCCGGAGCGGTGGTGTCGGTCACAAGCTGTCCTTCTGGCTGCATCGGATTCGATATTTCGGACAAGGTTCGCGGCTCTTGGTGCACAGAACTCGTGGATGTGCGCCGGTACGAGGTCGTCAGGTGGCCCCGTACCGGCGCACGGCTCAGGGGTGTGTCATGGCCGCAGCAGGACCTTTCCGACGGTCGGGTCACCGGACCCCACCAGCTCGATGGCCTGCGGGAACTGCTCCAGCGGCAGCTCGTGCGTGACCAGCGGCAGCGGGTCCAGCAGCCCGGCTCCGAAGACCCGCACGGTGTGCGCCCAGGCGTCCGGCGCCGCGCCGAACACCGTGTGCACCTCCAGCTGCCGTACGACGAGGTCGGTCGGGTCGAGCCCGTCCGCGCCCGCCGCCGGGATGCCCGTCAGGACGAGCCGGCCGCCGCGCCGCAGCAGGGCGGCGGCCGTGGTCGCCGCGTCCGCGGACCCGGCGGTCTCGATGACGACGTCGAAGTCGCCGGGCAGCTCCTGGTCCTTGGTGCGGAAGTCCGTGGCGCCGAAGCGCTTCGACAGCTCCGCCCGGTCCGGCCGGGTGCCCACGACGAGCAGCTCGGCCGGGGACGCCGCCTTCAGGAACTGAACGGCGAACATGCCGAGCGTCCCCGTGCCCACCACGGCCACCCGCTCGCCCGGGACGGCGTTCGCCTTGAGCGCGGCGGCCGCGATGCACGCGGCCGGCTCCAGCAGCGCCGCCGCCGACAGATCCGCGTCGTCCGGGAGAACGTGCAGCAGACGGGCCGGCAGGGTGAGGGTCGTGGCCATCGCGCCGGGCTGGGTGAACCCGGTCTCCTCGTACCCCGCCGAGCACAGCGTGGTCTCGCCCGCGTGACAGCGGTCGCACACCTGGCAGTTCCGGAAGCCCTCGCCCACGACCTTGCGGCCGACAAGACTTGAAGGGACACCGTCACCGACCGCGGTGACCGTACCGGACCACTCGTGGCCCGGCGTCAGGGGGTAACGGACGTACCCCTCCGGCCTGTTGCCCTGGAAGACCTCGCGGTCGCTGCCGCAGATCCCGGAGGCGTGCACCCGGACGAGGGCTTCGCCGGCCGCCGGCTGCCGGGGCTCGTGCGCCACCAGCCGGTGCTCGCCCGGTGCCTCGATGACGACGGCGGTGGCCGGGGAGCCGGCGTCGGCCGCGTCGGGCGTGCCGGTCACTGGCTGCCCTTGGGCTTGCGCTGCTCCCAGCCCTCGGCCCACAGGTCGAAGCGGGCCTGCTGCTGCGGGAACTCCGCCGCCGCGTCCACGTCGAGCTCGACGCCGAGGCCGGGCTTGTCGGACAGGTGGAAGTAGCCGTCCACGACCTCGGGGGCCCCCGAGACGACCTTCTTGATCTCCGCGTCCGCGAAGTCGTTGAAGTGTTCGAGGATCTTGAAGTTCGGGGAGGTGAAGCCGACCTGGAGCGAGGCCGCGGTCAGCACGGGACCGCCCACGTTGTGCGGGGCGACCAGCGTGTAGTGGGTCTCGGCGGTGGCCGCCAGCTTGCGCGTCTCCCAGATGCCGCCGATGTGGCCGACGTCGGGCTGGATGATGTCCACGGCCTGGCTCTCGAAGAGCTCGCGGAACTCGATCCGGTCGTGGATGCGCTCACCCGTGGCCACCGGGATGTCCACCTTGGCGGCGACCTTCTCCAGCGCCTTCAGGTTCTCCGGCGGGCACGGCTCCTCCAGCCACGCGGGCTTGAAGGGCGCCAGGTCCTTGGCCAGACGGACGGCGGTGGAGGGCGAGAACCGGCCGTGCATCTCCAGCATCAGCTCGGCGTCCGGCCCGATGGCGTCGCGCACGGCCTCGATCAGCGAGACGGCGTACAGGCTCTGCTCGTGGTCCAGCTCGAAGTGGCCGGTGCCGAAGGGGTCGATCTTGAGCGCCTTGTAGCCGCGCTCCATGACGCCCTGCGCCGCCTTGTGGTACGCCTCGGGCGTGCGCTCGGTGGTGTACCAGCCGTTGGCGTACGCCTTGACCTTGTCGGTGACCTTGCCGCCGAGCAGCTGCCAGACCGGCACGCCGAGGGCCTTGCCCTTGATGTCCCAGCAGGCCATCTCGATGACGGCGATGCCGGACATCACGATCTCGCCGGCCCGGCCGTAGTCGCCGTACTTCATCCGCTTGACGAGGTCCTCGACAGCGAACGGGTCCGACCCGAGAATATGGTTGGTCTTCGCCTCGTGCAGATAGCCGAGCAGCGCGTCGGTGTGGCCCAGCATGCGGGTCTCGCCGACGCCGGTGAGCCCCTCGTCGGTGTGCACCTGTACGTAGGTCAGGTTCCGCCACGGCGTCCCGACCACGTGCGTGCTGATTCCCGTGATGCGCACGGTACTCCCTGTCCTCTGTGGTCTGTGTCTGTTCGAAATTTCGTCGCTCGTTCGAAATGCTGATCGCGACAGTAAGGACGACCCGGTCTGGGTGTCAATGGGGTGAACCCACAACGGTTGCGCGTCCGGGGGGCCGGAGACCCGGAGGCGGGCGGGCGGTCCCGGCCGTCCGGGCCCGGCGCGCCTGGTCCACAAGGTTCCTACACAACTTTCACGGGCCCACCCGGGAACGTCACCGCCGCGGAACATAATCTTCCGGCGTCATGGATTACTGCCACCCGTGCCAACGGCACCTCAATGGCGCCTTCTCCTGCTCGGGATGCGGCGCGTCGGCCGAAGAGTGCCGCACCCACCCGGACGCCCTGTCCGCCGGGGGCGACACGGTCGCCGACGAACACGAGACCTCCTTCGAGCCCGGGACCACCCCCGCGGGCCCCGGCGGGCGCCGCGCCCGGTCCCGTGGCCGGGGCCGCGGATCGCGGGTTGCGCAGGCAGCCCCTGACGTGGACGAACTCGACGGCGAGGCAACCCGGTTCGGGCACGGCCTCGCGGGGGACGCCCCGGATGACACCTCGGAGGACGCCCCGGACGGCACCCCGGAGGACGGCCCGCGCCGGGGCCGGTCCCAGGGGCGTGGCCGCGGGCGCGGCGCGCGGGCCGGACGGCGGGACCGCAAGGCCGCCGCGCACCGGCGCCGGCGCCGGCGGGTGCTGATCGCCGGGGCCGGGCTGCTGCTCGCCGCCGGCGGACTGAGCCTCGCCGAACTCGGCATGGAGGCACCGCCGAAGGAGCCGCGCGCGGCCTCCGTCGACGACGTCTCCGACGCCTCCCCGACGGCTTCGGCGGGCGGCTCCGAACAGTCCGGCGACGGTACCGGGGCCGGGCCGGCCGACGCGGCGAAGGACAGGAAGAAGCCGGACAAGTCGGCCTCCCCGTCCGCCTCCGAGTCCGAGAAGTCCGCGGCCGAGGACGCCGATGAGGACGGCGACGACCCGGGGGACAGGTCGGCGTCCAAAGCCACGGCGAGCCCCGCCCCTTCGGCCGGGAAACCGACCTCGGACCCCGAGGAGACCGATGGGCCGACCGCCGGGCCGACCGCGGACGAGCCCGCCCCGCAGCCCAGTCCTTCGGCCACCTGCAAGCAGTTCCTGTGGTGGTGCTCCTAGAGAGAAAAGCCAGGTCAGAGCCCCCGGCGCGTGGTCCGCGCCGGGGGCTCCGGCATGCTCCGGCCGCCTTCTGCCCAACTCCTCGCGGCCGCCGCGTTATTCAACCGTGACGACTTCCCCGGCGCATCCCTCTTGACCGCCATGAATTGTTAGCGCTCACAATGACGTCCGCATTCACCAGTCGACGCCCCAGGGCATCCGAGGAGGTACGACCGTCTTGCCGGCACCGTCCCCACTCGCCTCACCGGCGGCCGACCCGGGTTTTTCAGGGACCCGGAGGTGAAGCCGACGGCGCGGAACCATCCGCCCGCCGCACAGGGTCCGTCCACGGCGCGGGAACCTTCGCCGCCACCGGACTTACCCGCAGTACGGAACCACCCGCAGCACAGAACCAGTCCACCGTCGACCGCCGAGGAGGTGCGGCCGTGACCCACTCGCAGCTCCGGCCGCCCACCATGGCCGACGTGGCACGCCAGGCAGGTGTCTCCCACCAGACCGTCTCCCGGGTGCTGGGGGACCACCCCAACGTCCGGGACGAGACCCGCACGAGGGTGCAGCGCGCGATCGAGGAGATGGGCTACCGTCGCAACTCCTCCGCACGGGCCCTGGTGACCCGGCGCACCCAGACCCTGGGCGTGGTCGCCTCCAACACCACGCTCTACGGCCCCGCCAGCACGCTGTTCGCGCTGGAGGAGGCGGCTCGGGCCGAGGGGTACCTCGTCTCGACGGTCAGTCTTCGCGAACTGACCATGGAGACGCTCTCCGAGGCGGTCGACCGCCTCAGCGACGGCGGCGTGGACGGAGTGATCGCTCTGGCCCCGCAGCGCTCGGCGGTCGCGGCCCTCGCCGGACTGCGGCTGCCCTTCCCGGTGGTGGCCGTGGGCACCGGCTCAGGCTCCGAGGTCCCCAGCGTCAACGTGGACCAGGAACTGGGCGCGCGGCTGGCCACCGGCCATCTGCTCGCCGCGGGGCACCGCAAGGTCTGGCACCTCGCCGGACCCGAGGACTGGCAGGAGTCGGCGGACCGGACCGCCGGCTGGCGGGCCACCCTCGAGGAGGCGGGCATCGAACCGCCGCAGCCGTTGCGCGGGGACTGGAGCCCGCTGTCGGGCTACCGGGCGGGCCAGGAACTGGCCGGCTGGGTGGGCCGCGGTCTGACCGCCGTCTTCGTCGCCAACGACCAGATGGCACTGGGGGTGTTGCGCGCGCTGCGGGAGGCGGGCGTACGCACGCCCCAGGACGTGGCGGTGGTCGGCTTCGACGACATCCCGGAGTCGGAGTTCTTCGCCCCGCCCCTGACCACCGTCCGGCAGGACTTCACGACGGTGGGCCGGCGCAGCATCGCCCTGCTGCTCGACCTGATCGAAGGCCGGCCCCCCGCCGGACCGTCCAGGATCGCCATCGAACCGCAGCTCGTCGTACGGGCCAGCACCTTCCCGTACCTGCCCTCGGCGGGCCCCCCGCCCGGCTGACGGGCACCGAACAACCGAACGCTTTTCATCCACCCGTGTGGCCGACATTTCGAACAATGATCGACAGGTTGGACGCAGTGCGGCCGGTCCACCACGAGTACCAACGGTCCTTCCCGGGCCGGCTCTTCAAAGGAGAAGACATGCTCAACAGAAGAAACTTCCTCACCGCGGCGGTCGGCGTGGTGGCCGCGACGGGTCTGACGGCCTGCGCCAAGGAGGACAGCTCCTCCGGTGACACCGGCAAGGGCGACGGCGGCAGCAAGAAGATCACCCTCGGCTTCTCCCAGGTCGGCTCGGAGAGCGGCTGGCGCAGCGCCAACACGGACTCGGTGAAGTCCGCGGCCAAGGAGGCGGGTTACAACCTCAAGTTCTCCGACGCGCAGCAGAAGCAGGAGAACCAGATCTCCGCGATCCGCAGCTACATCACCCAGGGCGTGGACGTCATCGCCTTCTCCCCGGTGGTCGTCACCGGCTGGGACGCGGTGCTCAAGGAGGCCAAGGCCAAGAAGATCCCGGTCGTCCTCACCGACCGCTCCGTCGAGACCTCCGACGAGTCCCTGTTCGTCACCCTGGTCGGCTCCGACTTCACCGACGAGGGCCGCCGCGCCGCCAAGATCCTGGAGAAGGTCCTGGAGAAGGCCGGCCACAAGGGCAAGGTGAAGATCGCCCAGCTGGAGGGCACCACCGGTGCCGCCCCCGCGATCGAGCGCGCCAAGGGCTTCAAGGAGGTCATGGACGCCGAGCACAAGGACGACTGGGAGATCGTCGTCAGCCAGACCGGTGAGTTCACCCGCGCCGGCGGCAAGCAGGTCATGGCGGCCTTCCTGCAGTCCAACCCGGACATCGACGTGCTGTTCGCGCACAACGACGACATGGGCATCGGCGCCATCCAGGCCATCGAGGCGGCCGGCAAGAAGCCCGGCAAGGACATCCTGATCGTCACGGTCGACGGCGTGAAGGACGGCTTCATCGCCATGTCCGAGGGCAAGATCAACGCCATCGTGGAGTGCAACCCGCTGCTCGGCCCCCAGCTGATGGAGGTCGTGGAGAAGGTCAAGAACGGCGAGAAGGTCGATCGCTGGATCAAGACCAAGGAGAGCGACTTCATGCAGGACCAGGCCAAGGACGCCCTCCCCACCCGCAAGTACTGACCGCATCCACCGGCAGGGAGCCTCCGGCCGACCGGGATCACGGTCGGCCGGGCCCCTCAGGGCCCTTCTGACGGTTCTCCGCGGCGTCGCGACGCCCGGCACGCCCTCTCGCCGCACCGGGCGAAAGCCCAAGTACGTCCAGTACGAGGTCTTCCGCCCGGCACGCCGAGAGCACGCACCGAACGCCGCTCCTTCTCCCACGGAGACCCGTCAGAAGGGCCCTAGGGCCTGCGGCGACGCGATCGCACGAGGGGCGCGGCGACGACCGCGCCCCGTGCGAGGGCCCGGGACCCGCGGAGCGCGGGTCCGGCCCCGACCGGCCCCGCGCGGGCCGGGACGAACGCACCACAGCCCACGTAAGTGAATTCCCCCACCGGACATCCCCGGTGGTCCTCGCTAGGAGACTTATGGCAGAGCCGCGGCCCGTCCTGGAGATGACGGGCATAGTCAAAGAATTCCCGGGGGTACGGGCTCTGTCGGGCGTCGACTTCCGGCTCTTCCCCGGCGAGATCCACGCCCTCATGGGCGAGAACGGCGCCGGCAAGTCCACCCTCATCAAGGTGCTCACCGGGGTCTACTCCCTGGACGGCGGAACGATCACCCTCGACGGGGAGTCCGTGCGGTTCGCCAGCCCGCTGCAGGCGCAGCAGGCCGGCATCAACACGGTCTACCAGGAGGTCAACCTCTGCCCCAACCTCTCGGTGGCGGAGAACATCTTCATCGGCCGCGAGCCCACCCGCTTCGGCCGCATCCAGTGGAAGCGCCTGCGCCAGGAGGCCGCGGAGCTGGTCGACCGGCTCGGCCTCGACATCGACGTGACGGCCCCGCTGTCCTCCTACCCGCTGGCCGTGCAGCAACTGGTCGCGATCGTACGGTCGGTGAGCTCCGGCGGCGAGGAGGGGAAGGGCACCAAGGTCCTCGTCCTCGACGAGCCGACGTCCAGCCTCGACCGCGACGAGGTCCTCGAACTCTTCCGCCTGATGCGGCGGTTGAAGGACGACGGCGTCGCGATCCTCTTCGTGTCGCACTTCCTCGACCAGATCTACGAGACCTGCGACCGCATGACCGTCCTGCGCAACGGCACCCTCGTCGGCGAGCACATGGTCAGCGAACTCGACCAGGTTGGCCTGATCCAGCTGATGATCGGCAAGGACCTGGACCAGCTGGAGGAGCTGCACGAGCAGCAGCTGCACGCCGACGTCGGCGAGACCCTGCTGCACGCCGAGGGCCTCGGCCGCACGGGCGGTATCGCCCCCTTCGACCTGGACATCAAGAAGGGCGAGGTCGTGGGCCTCGCCGGACTGCTCGGCTCCGGCCGCACCGAACTCGCCCGGCTGCTCTTCGGCGCCGACCAGCCCGACAGCGGCAAGGTCACCGTGGGCGGCAAGCAGGTCCCGATGCACGCCCCGAACGACGCCATCGGTGCCGGGGTCGCGTTCTGCTCGGAGAACCGCAAGACCGAGGGCCTGGTCCCCGATCTGACGGTCCGGGAGAACATCATCCTGGCCCTGCAGGCGTCCCGCGGCTGGACCCGGCCCATCCCGGCCGCCCAGCGCGACGAACTGGTCGCCAAGTACATCAAGGCCCTCGACATCCGGCCCGCCAACCCGGAGGCCCGCGTCGGCCAGCTCAGCGGCGGCAACCAGCAGAAGGTGCTGCTCGCCCGCTGGCTGATCACCCAGCCGAAGCTGCTGATCCTCGACGAGCCCACCCGCGGCATCGACGTCGGCGCCAAGGCCGAGATCCAGAAGCTCGTGGTGTCCCTCTCCGAGGACGGGATGTCCGTGCTCTACATCGCGGCCGAGCTGGAGGAGGTCCTCCGCCTCAGCCACACCATCGGAGTGCTCCGCGACCGCAAGCTGGTGGCGAAGCTCACCAACGGACCGGAGATCACCACCAGCCGGATCCTGGAGACCATCGCGAGCGGAGAAGACAGTTGAGCACCCCACCCGTGGCGACGACGGCCACGACCGGCACGGCATCCCGCTGGCGGGCGCTGGCGCACCACCACCTGTTCTGGCCGGTCGCGGTCCTGGTGGCGCTGCTGCTCATCAACGTCCCCTTCACCCCCGACTTCTTCTCGATCAGGATGACGGACGGGCACCTCTACGGCAGCCTCGTCTCGATCGTGCTCTTCGGCTCGCCCCTGATCCTGGTCGCGGTCGGCATGACCCTGGTCATCGCCACCGGCGGCATCGACCTCTCCGTCGGCGCGGTCGTCGCCATCACCGGCGCCCTGACCTGCTCGTACATCAGCGACCAGGCCGACCAGAACACGCTGTCGGCGGTCTTCCTGGCCATGGGCATCGGTCTGGTGGCCGCCGTGGTCTGCGGGCTGTGGAACGGCTTCCTGGTGGCCCGGATGGGCATCCAGCCCATCATCGCGACCCTGATCATCATGGTCGCCGGCCGGGGCGTCGCCCAGCTGATCACCGACGGCCAGATCATCACCATCAACAGCGAGCCGTACAAGCTGATCGGCGGCGGCTACTGGCTGACGCTGCCCTTCTCCATCTTCGTCGTCGCGGCGGTCGTCGCCATCACGGTGGCCCTGACCCGCAGGACCGCCCTCGGCCTCCTCGTCGAGTCGGTCGGCGGCAACGCGGAGGCCAGCCGTCTGGTCGGCATCCGCTCCATGCGCATCAAGATCATGGTCTACGTCTTCTGCGCCCTGTGCGCGGGCATCGCGGGCCTGATGATCAGCTCCAACACCTCGGCCGCCGACGGCAACAACGCCGGCCTGTGGATCGAGCTGGACGCGATCCTCGCCGTGGTGATCGGCGGCACCTCGCTGCTGGGCGGCCGGTTCTCCATCGGCGGCACGGTCGTCGGCGCCCTGGTCATCCAGACCCTCACCACGACGATCTACACGATCGGTGTCCCCACCCAGACCAACCTGGTCTTCAAGGCGGCCGTCGTGATCGTCGTCTGCCTGCTCCAGTCCCCGAAGTTCCGTGCGAAGGTCTTCGGCGCCCGGTTCGGCTCCAAGTCCGGCGCGACCGGCGGCGGCACGTCGCCCGCGGCCCCGGCGAAGACCGCCACCGCGCCCGCCGACGCGGCCCCGAAGATGGAGGTGTCGTGATGACCGCGACCACCAAGACCCCGCCGCCCCAGGACACCCTCGCGGCATCGGCGTCCTCGTCCAGGGTCTCGGCGCTCCTCGCCGACCGGCGGCTGCCCGTCCTGGTGACCGCCGTGCTCTTCCTCGCGATGTACATCACGGGGCTGAGCCGCTACCAGAACTACGGCTTCGGCGAACCGCAGGTCTTCCTCAACCTGTTCATCGACAACGGCTACCTGCTGGTGGCCGCCGTCGGCGCGACCTTCGTGATCCTCTCCGGCGGCATCGACCTGTCCGTCGGCTCGGTCATCGGCTTCACCACGATGTTCACGGCCTGGCTGGTGGAGCGTCAGGGCCTGCCGATCCTGCTGGTGATCCCGCTGGCCCTGGCCGTGGGGGCGCTCGGCGGCTTCCTGATGGGCTACGTGATCCAGAACTTCGAGATCCAGCCCTTCATCGTGACCCTCGCCGGCCTCTTCCTCTTCCGGGGCCTGTGCCTGGTCATCAGCAAGGAGTCCATCGCCATCGGCGACGAGACGGTCAGCAGCCTGGCGCAGGCACAGGCGCAGCTGGGCTTCGGCTTCCTCTCCATCGGCGCGATCGTGGCGCTGGTGGTGCTGGCGGCGGCGTTCTACATCCTCCACTACAGCCGCTTCGGCCGGCGGGTGTACGCCATCGGCGGCAGCGAGCAGTCCGCGATGCTGATGGGCCTCCCGCAGGGCGGCACCAAGATCGCCGTCTACACGGTGTCGGGCTTCTGCTCGGCGCTGGCGGGCCTGCTCTTCACCCTCTACATCCAGTCCGGCGACCCGCTGCACGCCACCGGCATGGAACTGGACGCGATCGCCGCCGTCGTCATCGGCGGCACGCTGCTCACGGGCGGCTCCGGCTATGTCATCGGCACCCTGTTCGGCGTCCTCGTGCTGGGCCTCATCAAGAGCATCATCCAGTTCGAGGGCACCCTCAGCTCCTGGTGGACGAAGATCGCCACGGGCGTGCTGCTGTGCGCGTTCATCCTGATCCAGCGGGCGATGACGGCACGCAAGAAGACCTGACGCGTCACCCGAGCCGAAGGGGACGCCCGCCCGGGAACGGGCGGGCGTCCCCTTTCCGCCTGGTCGCCTACGTACCGTGGCCCTGCGGACCCCCGCCCATCACCCGGTACATGCCGATCGAGCCGTGCGCGGCGGTGTCGGCGAAGCCGAACTTCTCGTAGAGGAAGCGGGCGGGGCCGTCCGCGATCAGGGAGACGTACGCGGTGGCGGGCGCCCGGCGCTCCAGTTCCTCCGTGAGCGCGGCCATGATGCGCCGGCCGAGGCCGCGGCCCTGGTGGGCGGGGTGCACACAGATGTCGACGATCTGGAACGCCGTTCCGCCGTCCCCGATGACCCGCCCCATGCCGATGGGCCGCCCCTCGTGCCGCAGGATCACCCCGTGCCAGGTGCGGGGCAGGGCGAGCGCGACCGCCTCGGGCGCCTTGTCGGACAGGCCCGCGTCGGTACGCAGTCGGCGGAAGACCTCGACCGAGGGCACGCCCACGCTGAGGTCGTAAGGGTCATTCTGGCTCGGCATGCATTACACGATAGCGGCTCGGTGCACGCTGGGCACCGGCCCTACGCCCCCACCATCCGCCGCAGCAGATCGCGCAGCACCTCCCGCTCGGCCGCGCTCAGCCCCGCCAGCGGCTCCCGGGCGAAGTCCAGGGAGTCCCGCAGGCTGCCGGCCACCCGGCGGCCTGCGTCCGTGGCCGCCGCCAGCTTCACGCGGCGGTCCCCGGGGTCGGGGCGACGCTCCACCAGGCCCCGGCTCTCCAGCCGGTCCACGATGCCGGTCACGTTCGAGGGCTCGCAGCGGAGTTTCTGGGCCAGGCGGCGCATGGGGAGCGGTTCCAGGGAAAGGAGGCCGAGGAGGCGTGCCTGCGCGCCGGTGAGCGTGTGCTCGGCGGCGGCGGCCTCGTACTCCTCGTGGTAGCGGGCCACCACCGTGCCGATGAGTTCGACGACCTCCATGGTCAAGGGGTCGATGCGGGGGGTCGTCTTCTGCGTGGGCATGGCGTCGAGGTTACCCCTTTACTTGACAACATGAAATATTCAGGAGCATGGTTGTTTCAGGCACTGAAGTAACCGCACGGTATGTGCCACCGTTCGCACCACGCACCCGCAGGAAGGCCCACCCCCATGTCCGACACCCCCGCCCTCCCCGCCACCAGCCGCGAATGGCACCTGCTGAGCCGCCCCGTCGGCTGGCCCAAGGACGAGGACTTCGCCCTGGTCGAGGCGGAGATCCGGCAGCCCGGCGCGGGGGAGGTCCTCGTACGGAACAAGTACCTCTCCGTGGACCCGTACATGCGTGGCCGCATGAGCGACGCGAAGTCGTACGTCGCCCCGTTCGAGCTGGGCAAGGTCATGCAGGGCGGCGCCGTCGGCGAGGTCGTCGCCTCGGCGGCGGACGGCATCGCCGCCGGTGACCACGTGCTGCACTTCGGCGGCTGGCGCGAGTACGCCACGATCGACGCCAAGCAGGCCGTGAAGGTCGACCCGGACGCCGCGCCGCTCTCCACCTACCTCGGTGTCCTCGGCATGACCGGCCTCACCGCCTACGCGGGCCTGCTGCGGGTCGGCGCCTTCAAGGAGGGCGACGCCGTGTTCGTCTCCGGCGCCGCCGGCGCGGTCGGCAGCCAGGTCGGGCAGATCGCCAAGCTCAAGGGCGCCTCCCGCGTCATCGGCTCGGCCGGCTCCGACGAGAAGGTCAAGCTGCTCGTGGAGGAGTACGGCTTCGACGCGGCCTTCAACTACAAGAACGGCCCCGTGTGGGAGCAGCTCAAGGAGGCGGCCCCCGACGGCATCGACGTCTACTTCGACAACGTCGGCGGCGAGCACCTGGAGGCCGCGATCGGCGCGCTCAACCTGCGGGGCCGGGCCGTGATCTGCGGCATGATCTCGCAGTACAACTCGACCGAGCCGACCCCGGGCCCGCGCAACATGGTCAAGATCCTGCAGAACCGTCTGCGCGTCGAGGGCGTCCTCGTCGGTGACCACTACGACTTCCAGCCGCAGTTCGTCCAGGAGGTCGGCCCCTGGGTCGCCTCGGGCGCGCTCAAGTACCGCGAGACCGTCGTCGAGGGCATCGAGAACAACCTGGAGGCATTCCTCGGCGTCCTGCGCGGCGACAACACCGGCAAGATGATCGTCAAGCTCTGAGCCCCGCCCCGTGACGGACGCCCGCTCACGTTCGTTGCACAAGACGGAGTCCGCACCCCTGGACGTGGGGTGCGGACTCCGTTCGTGTGCGCGGGTCGGGTCACGGGGCCCGACCCGCGGTCCTCAGAACGCCAGCGCCGCCGTGTGGACCGCCCGGACGAACCCCGCGTTCTCCGGCGCCGCCCCGCCCGGGAACGCCATACGGCGACGGGTGTAGCCGTAGGCGAGGCCGCTGCGGGGGTCGGCGAAGGCCTGGGAGCCGCCGGCGCCGCTGTGGCCGAAGGTGCCGGCGCCGAGGAAGGGGTGGACCAGTTCGGCGGTCGCCTGGAAGCCGAGGCCGAACGCCTTGGGGGCGCGGGCCACCAGGTCGTGGCCGACGGAGTGGATCTGGCCGAACTCGCCGATGGTGTCGGGCTTCAGCAGCGGCGGACGGCCGTCCACCGTGCTGATGGCCGCCGCGTACATCCCGGCGAGCCCGCGCGCCGAGCCGATCCCGCCCGCCGACGCCTGCCCGTTCGCCCGCACGATCCGCGCGTTGGGGAAGTCCGTCAGCTCGCCCGGCTCCGGAACCTGGGAGTTGAACGCGATCGACGTCAGCGTGTGCGGCCCCTGCGGGACGGCGTCCAGCTCGGCCTGCTGCGCGGGCGTCGGCGTCATCGGCAGCACGCTCCGGAACCGGGGCTCGTGCTCGGCGGGCAGCCCCAGGAACAGATCGAGCCCGTACGGGGCCCGGACCCGCTCCTCGTACACCTCCTGCAGCGTGCGCCCCGTCGCCCGCCGTACGACCTCTCCGGTGAGCGCGCCGATCACGAGCGCGTGGTACCCGAAGGCCGTGCCCGGCCGCCAGAACGGGCGCTGGACGGCGAGGCGCTCGGCGATCACCCGGTCGTCCGCCAGCTCCTCCAGGGTGAACCCGGCATCGGTGCCGACGAGCCCCGCGCGGTGCGCCAGCAGCTCCCGCAGGGTCACCGCCCCCTTGCCCTCGGCCGCGAACTCCGGCCAGTAGTGGGCGACTTCCCGGTCCAGCTCCAGCACACCGTCCTGGACGAGCAGCGCGACGACGAGATGCGCGGCCCCCTTGGTGGAGGAGAACACGCCGTGCAACGTGTCACCACCAGGGCCTGCCCACAAATCCACGACCCGCCGCCCGTCCACATAGGCGGTCAACTGCCCCTCGTAGTCGTCCCGTTCACCGGCCACGAACAAGGCGAACGCCTCACGCACCGCCTCGAAACCACCGGCGACCGACCCCTGGACACCGACCGCCCGAGTCCCCTCACCCATACCCAACCCTCTCCTCGACACCACCCACCCGCTCCCCAACACCGGCCCCACCTGCGCGCATTCCCCCGGGGGCCTGGGGCGGTCATGGGGGAGGGGCGGGAACGGGTGCGCCGGAGTCCGCCGAGGTGCTACGCATCGCGGATGAACTCTCCCGGCATCTCCCGCGAGGCGCGCCTGACCTCCCACCATACGGCCGCCACCGCCCTCGCCCGGCACAGCGACCGCTCCCTGAGCAGGCTCCTCGACAAGGCCACCCCGTGCGGCTCCGGTATCGGCGGCACCTCGGTGCTGCTGGAACTCGACGGGCTTCAGGTCTTCGTGAAACGGGTGCCCCTCACGGACCTCGAACGACGCCCGGAGAACGTCCACTCCACGGCGAACCTCTTCGGGCTTCCCCCTTGGTGCCAGTACGGCGTCGGCGCCGTCGGCAGCCCCGGCTTCGGCGCCTGGCGCGAACTCGCCGTCCACACGATGACGACCAACTGGGTGCTCGCGGGGGAGTACGACGGCTTCCCGCTCATGCACCACTGGCGGGTGCTGCCGGACTCCCCGCCCCTCCCCGAGGAACTGACCGACGTCGAACGGGCCGTCGCCCACTGGGGTGGCGCCCCGGGCGTACGCGAGCGCATCGAGGCCCGCGGAAGTTCCTCGGCGAGCGTCACGCTGTTCCTGGAGTACATCCCTTGCACCCTCCACGATTGGCTGGGTGCACAGACGACGGCCGGCGCCGCGGCCGCCGACCGGGCCTGCGCCCTGGTGGAGCGGGAACTGGCCGCCGGCATCACGTTCATGAACAGCCAGGGTCTGCTCCACTTCGACGCGCATTTCCAGAACATCCTGACCGACGGTCACCGCCTCTACTTCGCCGACTTCGGCCTCGCCCTCTCCGCACGCTTCGACCTGACACCGCAGGAACGGGCCTTCTTCGACGGTCATCGCCACTACGACCGCTGCTACTCCCTGAGTTACCTGGTCAACTGGCTGCTCAAGGACCTGTACGACCTCGACCGGGAGGAACGGGAGGTCCGGACGCGCGCGTACGCCCAGGGAGAGCGCCCCACCGGGATCCCGGACGCCGCCGCGGCGGCGATCGCCCGGTACGCGCCGCTCGCCACCGTGATGGCGGGCTTCTTCCGTCGTCTGGAGGCCGAGAGCAGCACCCCGTACCCCGTGGAGGAGCTTGACCGGTTCCTGGACCTTACCTAAGAGCCATTGACTCTTGCCTAAAAGCTTTAGGTAATTGCATAATCCACCCGGTCGGCAATCCATCCAGTCGCCGATCCACCCGGTCGGCACCCGTCGGCCCTGTCGAGCGAAGGACGGTCATGGCACGCGTGGGGCTCACCCCGGAGCGTCTTGCTCTGGCGGGCGCGGAGTTGGCCGATGAGATCGGGTTCGGGGAGGTGACTGTGTCCGAGCTGGCCCGGCGGTTCGACGTGAAGGTCGCGAGTCTGTACTCCCATGTGCGCAACTCCCAGGACCTCAAGGCCCGGATCGCCCTGCTCGCCCTGGAGGAGCTGGCCGACCGGGGCGCCGCCGCGCTCGCCGGGCGGGCCGGGAAGGACGCGCTGGCGGCGCTGGGGAACGTGTACCGCGACTACGCCCGCGCACACCCAGGCCGCTACGAGGCGACCCGGCTGAGGCTGGACCCGGAGGCCGCCGCGGCCAGTGCGGGTGGCAGGCACGCGCAGATGACGCGGGCCATCCTGCGCGGCTACGACCTCACCGAACCGGACCAGACCCACGCCGTCCGGCTCCTCGGCAGCGTCTTCCACGGGTACGTCAGCCTGGAGTCGGCCGGCGGCTTCAGCCACAGCGCCCCCGACTCGCAGGAGAGCTGGGAGCGGATCCTCGACGCCCTCGACGCCCTGCTGCGCAACTGGCCGGTCCCGCCCCCCGGTTGAACCGGCGGGCGGCCCCACGACACGCACCGCCGGACCCCCCACCCCACCGATCGTCAGGTCAGGTCATGCCCACGAACCCCGAGAACCCCACCGGCCCCCGGTGGATCACCACCCCCCTCACCGCAGACCTCCTGCGCGGCGCCCTGGAGCTGGAGCGCACCGAGCACGGGGTGCTGCCCCACCGGCTGCCGGCCCGGGCCCGCGCCCAGTGCACCGATCCGCAGCTGGCCGTCGTCGAGTCCCAGCCCTCCGGCGTACGCCTCGTCCTGCGCACCCGCGCCACCGCGATCGAACTGGACGCCCTGCGCACCAAGCGGGCCTACGTGGGCGCCCCGCCCCGCCCGGACGGCCTGTACGACCTCCTCGTCGACGGCCGGCTGACCGCCCGCGCGAGCGTGCCGGACGGCAACACCATCACCCTCGACATGACCACCGGCCGGTCCGAGCACCGGTCCGGCCCGCCCGGCACCGTGCGCTTCACGGAGCTCCCCGAGGGCCTCAAGACGGTCGAGATCTGGCTCCCGCACAACGAGACCACCGAGCTTCTCGCCCTGCGCACCGACGCTCCCGTCGAGCCCGTCCCGGACCGGGGCCGCCGGGTCTGGCTGCACCACGGCAGCTCGATCAGCCACGGCTCCGACGCCGCAGGCCCCACCGAGATCTGGCCCGCCCACGCCGCCGGCCTCGCCGGCGTCGAACTCGTCAACCTGGGCCTCGGCGGCAGCGCGCTCCTCGACCCCTTCACCGCCCGCGCCATCCGGGACACCCCCGCCGACCTGATCAGCGTCAAGATCGGCATCAACCTGGTGAACCACGACGTGATGCGGCTGCGCGCCTTCGCCCCCGCCGTGCACGGCTTCCTCGACACGATCCGCGACGGCCACCCCACCACGCCCCTCCTCGTGGTCTCCCCGATCCTCTGCCCCATCCACGAGGACACCCCCGGCCCCAGCGCCCCCGACTTCACCGACCTCGCCGAGGGCCGGCTCCGCTTCCGTGCCATGGGCGACCCGGACGACCCCACCCCAGGCCGGCTCACCCTGAAGGTGATCCGCGAGGAACTGGCGGCGATCGTGGCCCGGCGCGCCCCCGAGGACCCGCACCTGCACCACCTCGACGGCCTCACCCTGTACGGCGAGCCCGACACAGCCGCCCTCCCGCTCCCGGACGACCTGCACCCGGACGCCGAGACCCACCGCCTCATCGGCGAACGCTTCGCGAAGCTGGCCTTCGGGGAGGACGGAGCCTTCGCCCCCTGAGCGCCGGAGGCCAGGCCCCCGCTGGGTAAAATTTCCCCCATGCGCGATCTAGGGGTGGGTTTCCAGTACCTGGTGCAGGGCCAACGCTGGGTGGCCAGGCACGGCAGGCAGTACGGCTTCGGTCTGATCCCGGGCCTGATCACACTCGTCCTCTACCTGGGCGCCCTGGTCGCGCTCGGCGTCTGGGGCCCGGACTTCGTCACCTGGGCGACCCCCTTCGCGGACGACTGGTCCAGCCCCTGGGCCGGCCTCTTCCGGGGCCTGCTCACCGCCGTGCTGTTCGCCCTCGCCCTGGCCCTCGCGGTCGTCACCTTCACCGCGGTGACCCTCCTCATCGGCCAGCCCTTCTACGAGAGCCTCTCGGAGAGCGTCGACCGGGACGTCTCCCCGGACGGCACCGCACCGGAGTCCGGCCTTCCGCTGTGGCGGGAGCTGTGGATCTCGGCCCGGGACAGCGTCCGGGTCGTCGTACGGGCGCTGCTGTGGGCCCTGCTGCTCTTCGGCCTCGGCTTCGTCCCGTTCGTCGGCCAGACGGTCGTCCCCGTGATCGGCTTCATGGTGACCGGCTTCTTCCTCACCGAGGAACTGACCGCCGTGGCCCTCCAGCGCCGCCGCGTCGAACTCCGCGCCCGGCTCGCCCTTCTGCGCTCCCGCAAGATGCTGATCTGGGGCTTCGGCACCCCGCTGGGTCTCGCCTTCCTGGTGCCGTTCGTCGCCGTCTTCCTGATGCCGGGCGCGGTCGCGGGCGCCACCCTCATGGCCCGCGACCTGCTGGGCGAGGAGACCACGGACGAGGAGGAGCGCAACCGGGTCCCCGCCCAGAACGGGCAGCACGACATGTTCCGCAAGCCCCGGGTCGGCGCCTGAGACGGATCCCCGGCGCCGACACCCGGCCCCCGCGTCAGTCCCGCGTTCCCCCGGTCGCACCGGAGCCAGACGCACCGGAACCGGTCGCGGCGCCGCCCGAGGCGCCCGCCGACTCCACGGCGACCGTCACGATCGCCCGCACCTGCGCGATGATGTCCAGCCGGTTCCGTACGAACTCGGGGTCGGTCACCGTCCCGGTCGCCGGGTCGGTGTTGCCGGCGCCGAACTGCAGGACGGGCGTGTGCACATGCCCGCCCGGCAGCGAGGGGCCGAGCCCCAGCCGGTCGCGCAGGAGCGTCGCCCGGTAGGCGATCTCGTTGGAGAGATAGTCACCGCCGCCCCCCGCCCGCGCGGTCGAGCCGGGGGTGGGCCCGTCCGGCCGGACGACCGCCGTCGTGCCGCCCGCGGGGATCTCGGTGACGCTCGTGTTGTCGTACACCGGGAAGCGGCCCGTCCGGGCGGCCACGATGTCCGCGTACGGCAGGGTCGTGGTCGTCCACTGGGGCTGGCCGGCGGGGTCGCTCACCGGCACGGTCCCGGTGCTGCCGATGTTGTCGTTGTCGGCGAAACCGCCGCGCCAGGCCCCGTTGGTCCGCTCGACGTCGAAACGCCCCACCCGGCCCTGGCTGACGGTCGCGAAGAGGTCCACCCGGGGCAGCGGCCCCCGCAGGGTGCGCTCGACCGTGCCGTCCGCGAAGTCCTGCCAGCGGACCGGGAAGACGGCGGTCTCGATGCGCGCGGGACCGTCGGCGGTCCGGATCACCGTGCCGTCGAGGGCGAGGGCCGTGGCCCCGGACGGGTTGGAGATCCGTATGTCCCGGTCCAGCGTGAACGGATCGAACCCGGTGACCAGAATCCGCTTCAGCCCCTTGCCGCCCTGGGGGAAGCCCAGGGAGTCCTGCCCCCGTGACGCCCGCTCCAACGCGGCCAGCAGGTCCGCCCTCTGACGGTCCGACAGGCCGAACTCGGGCTCCCATCCCCGCACTTCCCGGGTCATGCCCAACCGCGCCCAGTACAGGGGCCGGTCGTCGTCCCGGCTCAGATCACCGCCCGCGGGCCCGCGCCCCTGCGCCCGGTCAACGGCCCGCGTCCACAGCCGCGCACCCTCTCGTACGACGATCCGCTCGGCGCGGGCGTACGACCGCGCCCCGGCCAGTGCCCGCCCGAACTCCGGTGCCACGGTGTCGAATCCGGAGCGCCGCAGGATCTCCTGGGGGACGGCCCGGTCGAGCCGTTGCTCCTCGACGGTGGGGGCCGCCGCCGAAGCGGCCGAGGGGGAGGGGGAGGCGGGAGAGGCGGACGCGGGGGTGCAGAGGCCGGCCAGCAGGGCCGCCAGACAGATCGTCGCGCCGCGTGCCCGCCGGGAAGTCAGTAAGGATGTCAAGGGACTCGGAGTCCTTCCGTCGCTGTGGTGCCGTGGGGGTCTCGCTCGGGGACGGCGGCAGTATCGCGTGACGGGAGGGGCGCGCGCCACGGCCGCCTCCGGTCGTCACGACAGGTGCGGCGGTACGCGCGTGCGGCCGGTCTCAGCCCTGGTCCTCGCCCAGCAGCGCCAGGAAGTCCCGGAAGGCCCCCGGCATGTCCACGGAGCCCGGATCCAGCAGCCACTGGTACTGCAGTCCGTCCATCACGGCTACCAGCAGCGGCGCCGCCCGCTCCGGCGTGAGCCCGCTCGGCAGCCGGTCGCCGTACTCGGCGCGCAGCACCTCCGCCATGGCCCCCCGCACCCGGCCGTACCGCTGCGTGAAGAACTCCCGCGCGGGATGGCCCTCGGTGACGCTCTCGCCGAGCAGCGCGGAGAAGGTCTGGACGATGCCGGGCCGCATGGCGTTGTACTCGACGAGCGAGCCCAGCAGATCGAGCCGCAGCGTGCTGTCGGGCAGCGCGTCCCAGCGGTCCCGTTCCTCCAGGACGGCGACGAGCAGCGCGTCCTTGGTGGGGAAGTAGTGCAGCAGGCCCTGCTGGGTCAGCCCGACGCGCTCGGCGACCGCCGCCATGCTCGCGCCCCGGTACCCGCGCTCGGCGATCACCTCCAGGGCCGCGAGAACGATCTCCGCGCGCCGCTCCTCGCCCCTGACGCCCCTGGTCCTGCTGGTGCCGCTCATGCCGTCACCGTACGGCATCCCGTCCCGTCCACCGCCGCTAAAGATAACGGCAGAATAACGAAACCTACCACTCTACAGGTAATCGATGCACGATGAGGGGACGATCGGACTCGACGAGGAGGCACCGCGATGGCGGCAACCCCGGGCACCCGCACCACCCCGGCCGACGAGGCGCGCGAAGCGGCCGTGGAGAAGGCCCTGGCCGCACTGGACCTGGACGCCAAGGCGAGGCTGCTGTCCGGTCAGGACATGTGGACCCTGCCCGCACTCCCCGAGATCGGCCTGGCCTCCCTCGTCATGTCCGACGGGCCGATCGGGGTGCGAGGGGTGCGCTGGACCGCCGACGACCCGTCCGTCGCCCTGCCCTCCCCGACCGCCCTCGCCGCCACCTGGGACCCCGGACTCGCCCGTCGCGCCGGGGTGCTGCTCGCCCAGGAGGCCCGCCGCAAGGGGGTCCACGTCCTCCTCGCCCCCACGGTCAACCTGCACCGCTCCCCCCTGGGCGGCCGCCACTTCGAGGCGTACAGCGAGGACCCGTACCTCACCGGCGAGATCGGCTCGGGCTATGTGACCGGCGTCCAGGCCGGCGGCGTCGGCACCACCGTCAAGCACTTCGTCGCCAACGACGCCGAGACCGACCGCTTCACGGTGAACAACCTCGTCTCGGCACGCGCCCTGCGCGAGCTGTATCTGGCTCCCTTCGAGGCGATCGTGGCGAACGCCCACCCCTGGGGCATCATGACCGCCTACAACCAGGTCAACGGCTCCACGATGACCGAGCACCGCTATCTCGTGAACGAGGTCCTGCGCGGCGAGTGGGGCTTCGACGGCTTCAACGTCTCCGACTGGCTGGCCGCCCGCTCCACGACCGGCGCCCTCACCGGCGGACTCGACGTCGCCATGCCCGGCCCGGCGACCGTCTACGGCGAGCCCCTGGCGGCCGCCGTCCGCGCCGGCGAGGTCACGGAGTCCCTCCTCGACGAGGCGGTCCGCCGGGTCCTGCGCCTCGCCGCCCGCGTCGGCATCCTGGAGGGTGCCGCCCCGGCCGTCACCGAACTCCCCGCCCCCGTCGACGGCGAGGCCCTGGCCCGCGAGATCGCCCGCCGCTCCTTCGTCCTGGTCCGCAACGAGGTACGGGACGGCCGGGCGGCCCTGCCCCTGGAGCAGGGGGCGACGGTGGCCCTCATCGGCGCGGCGGCCCGTGACGCCCGCGTCCTCGGCGGCGGCTCCGCCACGGTCTTCCCCGCCCGCGTCGTCTCCCCCCTCGACGGCCTGACCGCCGCCCTCCCCGAGGGCGCGCCGACCTACGCCCTGGGTGCGGACCCCAACGAGGAACTGGCCGTCGCCGACACGGGGTTCACGCTCCGGGCCGTCTGCCGGGACGCCTCCGGCACCGTCATCGGGACACGCTCCGCCCCCAACGGCCACATCCAGTGGATGGGTTCGGACCTGCCCGACGGCGTCACCCACGCCACCCTGCACTCCGTCGAGCTGACCGGCACGTTCACCCCGCGCGAGACCGGCACGCACACCTTCGGCGTCAAGGGCCTGGGCGCCTACACCCTCACCGTCGACGGCACGACCCACTTCGACGGGGTCCGGACCACCGACACGGACGATCCCTTCGTGTCGTTCTTCGGCGCCCCCGTCCCGCTGGCCGAGGTCGAACTGACCGAGGGCACACCGCTGGAGGTCTCCCTCACCCATGTCGTGGAGCTCGCCGCGGACGCCCCGATCACGATGCTCGCCTTCTCGCTCTGCCACCAGGAACCGCAGCGCGACCCCGACGAGCTGATCGCCGAGGCCGTCGAGGCCGCCCGCGCCGCCGACACGGCCGTCGTCGTGGTCGCCACCACCGAACGGGTCGAGTCCGAGGGCTTCGACCGCAAGGACCTCCGCCTGCCCGGCCGCCAGGACGACCTGGTCCGCGCGGTGGCCGCCGCGAACCCCGCCACGGTCGTGGTCGTCAACGCGGGTTCCCCGGTGGAGCTCCCGTGGCGCGAGGACGTCGCCGCCGTCCTGCTCACCTGGTTCCCCGGCCAGGAGGGCGGCGCCGCCCTCGCCGAGGTCCTCACCGGCGCCCACGAGCCCGGCGGCCGCCTCCCCACCACCTGGGGCTCCCTGACCGGGGCCCCGGTCACCCAGGTCACCCCCACCGCCGGTGAACTCGTATACGACGAGGGCGTGTTCATCGGCTACCGGGCCTGGGACAAGGAGGACAGGACCCCCACGTACCCCTTCGGCCACGGCCTCGGCTACACCGACTGGACGTACGAGTCCCTCGACGTCACCGGCACCACGGCGACCGTCCGCGTCCGCAACACGGGCACCCGCGAGGGCCGGGAGACCGTCCAGCTCTACCTGGCCCCCACGACCGCGGACGAGAACCGGCCGACCCGCTGGCTGGCGGGCTTCGCGACGGTGGAGGCGGCCCCGGGCGAGACGGCGGAAGCCGTCGTCCGACTCCCGCGCCGGGCCTTCGAGATCTGGGACGAGACCACCGGCGCGTGGGTGTACGTGACGGGTTCGTACGAGGTGGCGGCCGGCCGCTCGATCGCGGACCGCCGCACGCGGGTGACGATCGAGGCACCGTGACACGGCCCCCGCTCACCCGGTGAACGCCGCCCGGCCGCGGTCGCGTATGCGCGAACCGCGGCCGGTCCGGCCGAGTTCACTTGTGAGCGCCACCCGGGGGCACGGCAGAACCCCGGGTCACGAACCCTTCCCGCTGATGATCCGGTACGCGATCTCGGCCAGCCGCGCCTGCCCGTCCACGCTCGGGTGGAACCAGTCCCACTGGCTGAGCTGGGCCTGCCCGAACCGGTAGTCGAAGACGGCGCCCCCGTCGTAACGGCAGTGGCGGTCCTTCCCGCACACCTCGCGCAGCACGTCGTTGTACGCCTCCACCCGGCCCTGGACGGCGTCGCGCCGCTCGCCCGCCGCCGTGGTGAGCAGGTCGGGGTCGGCCAGCATGGACGGGCAGATGCCCAGCTTCCAGACCTGCTTGCCGACCGGGTTCGCACGACCCTCGGACCACAGCCGCTTCAGGTCCGGCACACTCGCCACGAACACCTGCGCCTTGGGCAGGCTCTTGCGCAGGGTGGCCATCGCGTCCTCGAAGTCGGCGCGGAAGTCGGCGACCGGCGTCATGGCGGCGGCCGTCGCCCGGCACGCGTCGTTCGCGCCGATCATCACCGTGACCAGCTCCGGCTCACGGGCGACCGCCCGGGCCATCTGGCTCGGCAGATCGGCCATCCGGGCCCCGGTCACCGCGTAGTTCCAGCTCCGCCGCGTCGCCCCCGACTCGCCCAGCAGCCGTACGGCGAGACTGTCGACGGACGCCTTCGTCCCGGTCGCCCAGGACACCTCGGGGCAGTCGGAGAGCACCTGGCACGCGTCGAAGCCCCGGGTGATGGAGTCCCCGACGGCGGCCAGCGATCCGGGGGTGCTGTCCCAGGCGGGGGTGGGCGAGGCGGAGGGCTTCGCCCTCGGTCCCGTCCCCTCGGGGCCGGGGGAGTCGCCGCCGGTGGCGTCACACCCCGACACGCCGAGCAATACCGCCGCCAAGGCCGCGCCGAACACCGCCCTCGAACGGTGACGTCGCTTCCGCATCCCCTGGTCCCCTCGGTCGGTCCCGCACGTACAAGCTCCCACCCATGACAACGCGCGGGAGTTCCCGGGAACGGAAGGCCGTGGGCCGGATGCGACAGAAGGCGGAACCGTTCCATCCGCACAGGCGTCCCCCCGGGTGAAACAGCACGGCATCCTGGCCCTTGCTCCGACGGTACGTCACACTCCTTGCCCCGCCGCACGGTAGCCTCGCCCCGTGGCCGCCCGGCCACCGCCGATCCGTCGAATCGCAAACCGTCCTGCTCTGTGGAGGCCCCGGTGACCACACGTGGAGTCCTGTACGTGCACTCCGCGCCACGTGCGCTGTGCCCGCACGTGGAGTGGGCCGTCGCGGGCGTTCTCGGGACCCGGGTGAACCTCGACTGGATCCGGCAGCCGGCCGCCCCGGGCACCTGGCGCTCCGAGTTCTCCTGGCAGGGCCGGGCCGGCACCGCCTCCACGCTCGCCTCCGCCCTGCGCGGCTGGCACCTGCTGCGCTTCGAGGTCACCGCCGAGCCCTGCGCCACCGCCGAGGGCGAGCGCTACAGCTGCACCCCCGACCTCGGCATCTTCCATGCCGTCACCGGCATCCACGGCGACATTCTCATCCCCGAGGACCGCCTCCGGGCCGCCCTGACCCGCTCCCAGCGCGGCGAGACCGACCTGGAGGCCGAGATCGCCAAGCTCCTCGGCAAGCCCTGGGACGACGAACTGGAGACCTTCCGGCACGCGGGCGAGGGCGCCCCGGTCCGCTGGCTCCACCAGGTGGTCTGACGCCCCGTCCGAGCGCGGGGTGACCTCGGTCGCGGCCGGGACGGACAGACGACTGTGGCCCGGATCCCTGAAAGGGACCCGGGCCACACGCGCGTCGGCGAACGGTCACACCGTCCGGAACGCCAGCACCACGTTGTGCCCACCGAACCCGAACGAGTCGTTGAGGGCGGCGATACGGCCCTCGACCGGCAGCTTCCGCGCCTCGCCGCGGACGATGTCCGCGTTTGCCTCGGCCTCGGGGTCGAGGTCGTTCACGTTGATCGTCGGCGGGGCCACCCGGTGGTACAGCGCGAGCACCGTCGCCACCGTCTCCACCCCGCCGGCACCGCCGAGCAGGTGGCCGGTCATGGACTTGGTCGCGGACACCGCGAAGTGGTCGGTGTCGTCACCGAACACCTTGCGCAGCGCCTTCAGTTCGGCGATGTCACCGGCCGGCGTCGACGTGCCGTGCGCGTTGACGTGCACGATCTCCGCCGGGTCCAGGTCGGTGCTCTCCAGCAGGTGCTGGAGGGCGGCGGCGATGCCCCGCCCCTCCGGCTCCGGCTGCACGATGTCGTGGCCGTCGGCGGAGATGCCCTGGCCCACGGCCTCGGCGTAGACCCGGGCACCCCGCGCCGCCGCGTGCTCGGCCGACTCCAGGACGACGACACCGGCACCCTCGCCGAGGACGAAGCCGTCACGGCCGGTGTCGTACGGACGGGAGGCGCCCTGCGGGTCCTCGTTGTTCTTGGACATCGCCATCATGTTGCCGAACGCGGCGATCGGCAGCGGGTGGATGGCGGCCTCGGTGCCACCGGCGACCACGACGTCGGCGCGGCCGGTGCGGATCATCTCGATGGCGTAGCCGATGGCCTCGGCGCCCGACGCGCAGGCGGAGACCGGGGTGTGCACACCGGCGCGCGCGCCGACGTACAGACCGACGTTGGCGGACGGGCCGTTGGGCATCAGCATGGGCACGGTGTGCGGGGAGACGCGGCGTACGCCCTTCTCCTTCAGCACGTCGTACTGGTCGAGCAGGGTCGTCACACCGCCGATGCCGGAGGCGATGACCGCGCCGACACGGTCCGCGTCGACGGTGCCGTCGTCGGCGGAGGTCTCCGTGTAACCGGCGTCGGCCCACGCCTCCTTGGCCGCGATCAGCGCGAACTGCGCCGAGCGGTCCAGACGGCGGGCCTGCGGCCGGGGGATGACCTCGGTCGGCTCCACGGCGATCTGCGCGGCGATGCGGACCGCCTGGTCGGCGGCCCACTCCTGCTCCAGGGGACCGACACCGGACTTGCCGGCGATCAGACCCTCCCAGGTGGAAGTCGCGTCGCCACCCAGCGGTGTGGTTGCGCCGATACCGGTGACGACCACGGTGCGATTGGTCGAGTTCACGGGATTTTTCTCCAACGGTTACGAGGATTCAGCGGCGCCACCGCCGGGTGGCGGGGCAAACGGACTGCTCCGCGAGGGACCGGGCCGGGCCCGATCCCGCCGGATCAGGCCTGGTGCTTGAGGATGTAGTCGGTCGCGTCGCCGACCGTCTTGAGGTTCTTGACGTCGTCGTCCGGGATCTTGACGTCGAAGCGCTCTTCGGCGGCGACGACGACCTCGACCATGGACAGGGAGTCGACGTCCAGGTCGTCGGTGAAGGACTTGTCCAGCTGGACGTCCTCGACCGGGATGCCGGCGATCTCGTTCACGATGTCGGCGAGACCGGCGACGATCTCTTCCTGGGTGGCGGCCATGTCGGGCGCTCCTTCGTTGGTTTCCAGAGGGTGGGCGGCCCGCCGCGTCAGCGGCAGGTTGTGCGTGTTTCCCGCGCCGGAACCGAGGATCCGGCAGCGGTGCCTAGGGGAGGGTAACGACCGTCGCTGCGTACACGAGACCCGCCCCGAAGCCGATGACGAGCGCGGTGTCGCCGCTCTTCGCCTCACCGGTCGCCAGGAGCCGCTCCATCGCGAGCGGGATCGAGGCGGCCGAGGTGTTGCCGGTGGTGCGCACGTCACGCGCGACCGTGACGTGCTCCGGCAGCTTGAGTGTCTTCACCATCGAGTCGATGATCCGCTCGTTGGCCTGGTGGGGAATGAAGACGTCCAGGTCGTCCGAGGTGATCCCGGCCGCGTCCAGCGCCTGCTGCGCGACCTTCGCCATCTCGAACACGGCCCAGCGGAAGACCGCCTGGCCCTCCTGCGTGATCGCGGGGAACTTGACGTTGCCCTCGCTGTCCAGCGGGAGCTTCTCCAGGTCGCCGATCCGGTACTCGTCCCACGGGACCGTCTGCTTGATGGTCTGGGACTTGTCGCCCTCGGAACCCCACACGGTCGGACCGATGTGCGGCTCCTGGGAGGGGCCGACGACGACCGCGCCGGCACCGTCACCGAAGAGGAAGGCCGTGGCCCGGTCCTCCAGGTCGGTGAGGTCGGACAGCCGCTCGACCCCGATGACGAGGACGTACTCCGCGGAGCCCTCGACGACCATGCCCTTGGCGAGGGTGAGGCCGTAGCCGAACCCCGCGCAGCCGGCAGAGATGTCGAAGGCGGCGGCCTTGGCCGTGCCGAGCTTGTCGGCGATCTCGGTGGCGACGGCCGGGGTCTGGCTGAAGTGGGACACGGTGGAGACGACGACCGCGCCGATCTGCTCGGCGGAGATGCCGGCGTCGGCGATGGCCTTGCCGGACGCCTCGACCGACATGGCGGCGACGGTCTCCTCGTCGTTCGCCCAGTGCCGGGTCTCGATGCCGGAGCGGGAGCGGATCCACTCGTCGGACGAGTCGATCTTCTCCAGGATCACGTCGTTGGGCACCACCCGGACCGGGCGGTAGCCGCCCACGCCGAGGATGCGTGCGTACGGGGCGCCCGTGCTCGGCCTGATCTTCGACATAGGTCCAGGGCTCCTAATTCTGGTGCTCGGCGATGAGCGCGCGAGCGGCGTCGAGGTCGTCGGGCGTCTTGAGCGCGACCGTCGGCACGCCCGGCAGGGCACGCTTGGCCAGACCGGTGAGTGTGCCGCCGGGGCACACCTCGATCAGCGCGGTCACGCCCAGCTCCTTGAAGGTCTCCATGCACAGGTCCCAGCGGACCGGGTTGGCGACCTGACCGACGAGACGGGAGAGCACCTCGGCGCCGGTGGCGACGGCCTGCCCGTCCTTGTTCGAGACATAGGTGACCGTGGGGTCCCCGGGCGACAGTTCCTCGGCGGCCTTGGCGAGGGTGTCCACGGCGGGGGCCATGTGGTGCGTGTGGAAGGCGCCGGCGACCTTGAGGGCGACCACGCGCCGTACGCCCTCGGGCTTGTCCGCCTCCAGGGCGGCCAGCTGCTCCAGGGTGCCGGCGGCGACGATCTGGCCCGCGCCGTTCACGTTGGCCGGGGTCAGCCCCAGCTTCTCCAGGTGCGGGATCGTCACCTCGGGGTCGCCGCCGAGCAGCGCGGACATACCGGTCTCGGTGATCGCGGCGGCCTCGGCCATGGCCAGGCCCCGCTTGCGGACGAGGGTCAGCGCGGCCGTGTCGTCGAGAACACCGGCGAACGCGGCGGCGGTGATCTCGCCGACGCTGTGGCCGGCGACCGCGCCGGGCGTCACGTCGCCCAGGGCGGCGGCGGACAGCAGTCCGGCCGCCACGAGCAGCGGCTGGGCCACGGCGGTGTCGCGGATCGCGTCGGCGTCGGCCTCGGTGCCGTAGCGGGCGAGGTCCAGCCCGATGGCGTCCGACCACGCGCCGAGGCGGTCGGCGGCGCCGGGGAGGTCGAGCCAGGGAGTCAGGAAGCCGGGCGTCTGAGCGCCCTGGCCGGGAGCGACGAGTACGAGCACTCTCACACTCTCTCTTGAGGACGGCTCGGGCCGCCCGTGGGGACAGGGACGAAGAACACGTAGGGGTTTTGTAGCACCCCGACAAAACCCTAGAGCTGGGGATCCCCGTCGACCAGACGCCCGAGGATCAGCGCGATCCGCAGGGTGAAGGCCGAGCGTACATCTGAGGGCGACCAGCCGGTGACGTCAGTCACACGTCGGAGCCGGTAGCGCACGGTGTTGGGATGGACGAACAGCATGCGGGCCGCGCCCTCAAGACTTGAGGCTTGTTCGAGATAGACACTGAGCGTCTCCAGGAGAGCGGAGCCTGCCTCCTCCAGCGGTCTGTAGATCTCCTCCACCAGTTGCTCGCGCGCACTGGGGTCCCCCGCGATCGCGCGCTCCGGAAGCAGATCGTCCGCCAGAACGGGCCGGGGCGCGTCCTGCCACGCCGTACACGCCTTGAGTCCGGCGGCCGCCGCCTGCGCGGACCGGGTGGCGGCCAGCAGGTCGGGGACGATCGGCCCGGCCACCACCGGTCCGGCCGCGTACGGGCCGATCAGTGACTTCGCCACCTGCAGCGGGTTGTTGTCGCCGCCGGCGATCACCACCAGCCGGTCACCCAGCACACCGGTCAGGACCTGCAGCTTCGCGTGCCGGGCCGCGCGCCGGATGGCCTCCACGGTCAACTCGCTGTCGCCGTCCGGGGCGGTGCCGAGGACGACGCAGACATGGTCGGGGGAGTTCCAGCCGAGCGCGGCGGCCCGGCTCACCGCACCCTCGTCGGCCTCCCCGCTGAGCACCGCGTTCACGACCAGCGACTCCAGCCGGGCGTCCCAGGCGCCGCGGGCCTCGGCGGCCTGCGCGTACACCTGCGCCGTCGCGAACGCGATCTCCCGCGCGTAGACGAGCAGCGCCTCGCGGAGCACGCCCTCGTCGCCGGGCGCGGCCACCTCGTCGATGGCGGACTCCATGACCTCGATGGTCGTGCGCACCATCTCCACGGTCTGCCGCAGCGTGATCGCCCGGGTCAGCTCGCGCGGCGCGGTCCCGAACACGTCCGTCGAGATGGCCTGCGGGGCGTCGGGATGCCGGAACCACTCCGTGAACGCGGCGATACCTGCCTGGGCGACCAGCCCGATCCACGACCGGTTCTCGGGCGGCATCGCCCGGTACCAGGGCAGCGATTCGTCCATCCTCGCGATGGCCTGCGCGGCGAGGCTGCCGGACGACTTCTCCAGCCGCCTCAGGGTCGCGACGTGCGCGTGGACGGGCGGTACGGATGCGGGCCTGCTGGTTTCGGGTTCGGGCACGGAACAAGACTGCCTTATCGCTGCGCTCGCTCGTGCCGGAGGGTGTGGGCCGGGGGCGCGAGTCTGCCCCCGGGGTGCGTGTACCGAGGGCTGCCGCCCCTCGCCCCCCCGCCGTTCGGCCTGCGGCCTCGTCCTCAAACGCCGGACGGGCTGGGGGGGGGCAAGCGCCGGGCGGGCGGGACCCTCGAAGCGAGCCGGAGGGATACCGTGGGCGGGTGATGGAGTTGCGGCGCGCCGGTGCGCGCTACCCCGGGGGAGATCCGGAGGCCGGGATCGCCTCGTTGCACGCCTTCTCCTTCGGTGCGCACTACGACCCCGACAACCTCCGCTTCGGCGCGGTGATCGCCTGCAACGAGGAGCGGCTCGAACCCGGCGCCGGGTTCGACGAGCATCCGCACAGCCACACCGAGATCGTCACCTGGGTCGTCGAGGGCGAGCTGACCCACCGCGACACCGCCGGCCACGAGACGCTCGTCCGCCCCGGGGACGTCCAGCGGCTCAGCTCGGCCGGCGGGGTACGGCACGTCGAACGCAACGACGGCTCCGCGCCCCTCACCTTCGTGCAGATGTGGCTCGCCCCTCTGGACCCCGGCGGCGACCCCGCGTACGAGATCGTCCGCGGCATCGCCGACTCCACCCCGTACGCCGTCCCCGAGGCGGGCGCGATGCTGCACGTCCGACGGCTCGGGGCGGCGGGGGAGCGGGCCGAGGTGCCGGACGCGGCACGGGCGTACGTGCACGTCGTCCGCGGCACCGTACGGCTCGGGCCGTACGAGCTGGGGCCCGGGGACTCCGTGCGGGCGGCGGGGGAGAAGGAACTGGAGCTGGTCGCCGTCTCCGTCCCGGCCGAGGTGCTGGTGTGGGAGCTGGGGGAGTGACGTCCCGTCAGTTCTCGGTGGTGGGTTCCTCCGCGTTGCGCCACACCGTGATGTCCACGGAGACGTAGTCGCTGGGGTCGCCGCTCGCCGGCGCGCCCTGGAAGGTGACCAGCCCCATGTGCCCGGAGTTGGTGCGCACGCACATCTGCGAGCCCTTGGCGACCTGGCCGAGCTTGACGGAGGCCGTGTACCGGGTCTCGTTCCGGCAGGTTTCGAGGGAGCCCTTCTGGGAGTTGTTCAGCAGGACGAGCTTCTCGCTGCTGCTGCCCAGCTTCTTCTCCCCGAACAGGCTGTCCGAGTAGTAGTAGAAGTCCCCGTCGTCCTCGTACGACACCCCCATCTCGCTGTCCAGCGGCTTGGGCGGGGAGTCCGCGAAGCGCACGTAGTAGTTGCCGGGGATGTTGACGCCCTTGTACGTGACCGGCTTCGGGTCGGACTTCGGCTTCGACTCGGAGGAGCCGGAGGAACCGGAGGAACCGCCGCCCGTACCGGCCGACGTACCACCGGAGGAGCCGCTCGACGAATCCGTCAGGCCCTTCACGAGCGTGGCGCAGCTCCCGAGCAGTCCCAGGCCGAACACCGCCGCCACCCCGATGCCGATCCACTTGCCGGCCTTGCTGCGCGGCGGAGGCAGCGGCAGCGGACGGGGAGGCCCCTGCGGATGCCCCTGGGGATACGGCTGCTGCCAGCCCCCCGGCTGCGGGTACGGGGCCTGGTGCCCGGTCGGCACGGTGTGCGGACCCGGCTGCGGGTGGTACGGCGCCGAGGGCGGGCCCGGCGGGGGCGGGGTCGCCGGCCCGGAGTGCATGGTCGGAGCCGCGTGCATGGTCTGCGCGCCGTGGTCCACTGACGGAGAACTCAGCTGCGTCACCGGCGCGGTGGCCGGCGGGGCCTGGGTCGCCGAGGTGACGGCTTCCCCGCCCTGGTCGCGCGCGGCCAGCAGCTCCGCCGATGCCGAGACCCGCCGGGTGATGTCGGCGCCGATCGCCTCCGGCAGCCAGGAGCCCGACTGGACCAGCGGCGTGGGAGACGCCTCCTGGCAGAGGGCGACGACCTCGGCGGGGGAGGGGCGGTCCGCCGGGTCCTTGGCCAGACACCGCTCGATGAACCGGAGTTCGTCCGCGAGACCGCTCAGGTCGGGCTCCTCGTGGACGATCCGGTACAGCACGGCGTGCGAGGGGCCGTCGCCGTAGGCTCCGGACCCGCGTGCCGCGAACGCGGCGACCTGACCGAGCGCGAAGATGTCCGACGCGGGCGTGACCGGCTTCCCGGCCGCCTGCTCCGGCGACATGAACGCCGGGGTCCCGACGGAGACGCCGGTGCCGGTCAGGGCGGTGGCGTCGGCGGCGCGCGCGATGCCGAAGTCGATGACCCGGGGTCCGTCGGCGGCGAGCAGCACGTTGGAGGGCTTCAGGTCGCGGTGCACGATGCCCGCGCCGTGGATGACCGACAGCGCCTCCGCGACCCCGGCGAGCAGCAGCAGGACCGAGTTCAGCGGCAGCGCGCCGTGCTCGGCGACCGCCGCGTGCAGCGACGGGCCGGGGACGTAGGCGGTGGCCAGCCAGGGCTGCGCGCCCCCGGTGTCGTGGTCGAGGACGGGAGCGGTGTAGAGACCCTGCACCCGCTGGGCGGCCCGCACCTCCTGCTCGAACCGGCGCCGGAACTCGGGGTCCTCGCTCAGCTCGGGCCGGATCGTCTTCAGCGCGATCGGGTGTCCGCCCGGTGTGTACGACAGGTACACCGTGCCCATGCCGCCCGATCCGAGCCGCGCCGCGAGCCGGTAACTCGCCACGGTCGTCGGGTCACCGGCCTCCAACGGCCGGAACTGCCCGCCCGCGCGAACCTCGCCCATCGTTCTCCCCCGAAAGCTGTGCGGCTGATGTGCACGGGGGAGGCTAGCCGACGGAACGCCACCCGGGGCCGGTCGAGCGGGACACCCGGGCCTTCCGTCGAAGAGTTGTCACTTCCTTCACGAATCAGACACTCTTCCCGACCTCGGCGAGCACAGCGTCCGTGAACGGCGTCCACGCCTCCACCGCCCAGGGCCCGAACGCCCGGTCCGTCAGCGCCACGCACGCCAGGCCCGCCACGGGGTCGATCCACAGGAACGTCCCCGACTGCCCGAAGTGCCCGAACGTCCCCGGCGACGACGAGGTCCCCGTCCAGTGCGGCGACTTGGAGTCCCGGATCTCGAAGCCGAGGCCCCAGTCGTTGGGGTTCTGGTGCCCGTAGCCCGGCAGGACGCCTTTCGTGCCCGGGTACTGCACGGTCATCGCCGCCGCGACCGTACGCGGGTCCAGCAGCCGGGGCGCCTGCACCTCGGCGGCGAACCGCACCAGGTCGTCGACGGTAGAGACGCCGTCCTTCGCCGGGGAGCCGTCGAGCGAGGTGGACGTCATCCCCAGCGGTTCCAGGACCGCCTGCCGCGCGTACTCCGCGAACGGCATGTCCGCCGCCTTCGCCACATGGTCGCCGAGCACCTCGAACCCGGCGTTGGAGTACAGCCGCCGCTCCCCGGGTGCCGCCGTCGCCCGGTGCTCGTCGAAGGCCAGTCCCGAGGTGTGTGCCAGCAGATGCCGCACGGTCGACCCCGCCGGGCCCGCCGCCTCGTCCAGCTCGATGGCCCCCTCCTCGTACGCGACCAGCACGGCGTACGCGGCGAGCGGCTTGGTGACCGAGGCCAGCGGGAAGCGGTGGCCGAGGGGACCATGGGTCCCGAGGACGGTGCCGTCCGCCCGTACGACGGCCGCGGCGGCGGTGGGGACGGGCCAGTTCTCGATCAGCGCGAGGCTCTGCAAGGACATGCCCACGAGCCTAAGCCGCTCACAGATCCAGCTGCATCAAGGGGTCGGACCTGCGCCGGAAGCCCATCGACTCGTACAGCGGCTCGGCCTCGGGGGAGGCGGTCAGGTGGACGTGGCCGGCGCCCCGCTCCCGGAACCAGTCGAGGAGGGCGTCCACGCAGGCACGGGCGTACCCCCGGCGGCGGGCGTCCGGGTCGGTGGCGACGCTGAAGACGTGGCCGACCACGCCGTGCGGGTTCCCGGCCCGCCCGATCCGGTAGTCGACCGTCCCGGCCGCCAGCGCGGCGAGGGCGCCCGGCCGCTCCGGACGGTCGGCCACGAAGGCCGCGAAGTCCCCGTCCGGGTCGGTGAGCCGGCGGCGTACGGTGGGCAGGGACTCGGCGTGCCAGTCGGTGGAGCGGTCCGCTCCCGGCATGGAGTCGATCATCACCTGCCGCAGGCGGAGCAGTTCGCGGGCGTCCTCGGCCGTGGCACGTCGTACGAGACTCATGTCCGCACGCTAGCCAGTGGGTTCACGTCACGTCCTCGTGTTTTCTCACCGTATTCGCTTGCTTGGAGCACACTCGAAGGTTTTAGCGTGGGGGCCATGACGGTGATGGAGACCACGAGTACGACGAGCGCGACGAGTGTCGCGAGTACCGCCGGTGCCGACAGCTGCGCCGGTCCGCCGCCGAAGCCGCGGCGGCCGGACGGGCGGGACAGGTACACGATCAGCGAGGTCGTCGACCTCACCGGTCTGACGGCACACACGCTGCGCTGGTACGAGCGGATCGGGCTCATGCCGCACATCGACCGTTCCCACACCGGCCAGCGCCGCTACCGCAACCGCGACCTCGACTGGCTCGACCTCGTCGGCAAGCTCCGGCTGACCGGCATGCCGGTCGCCGACATGGTCCGCTACGCGGAGCTGGTGCGCGCGGGCGACCACACCTACACCGAGCGCTTCGACCTGCTCAAGTCGACCCGGGACGACGTCCTGTCCCGGATCGCCGAACTGCAGGACACCCTGAGCGTGCTCGACCGAAAGATCAACTTCTACGCTGACGCCGGGCCCGCCCTGGCGTCGGAGAGGGCGTCATGACGGACGGCAGGATCGCGACGGCACGGCTCGGCACCGACGGGCCCGAGGTCGGCGTACAGGGCCTCGGCTGCATGGGCATGAGCTTCGCGTACGGCCCCTCGGACGCGGCGGAGTCCCGGGCCACCCTGGAGCGCGCGCTGGAACTGGGCGTCACGCTCTACGACACGGCCCACGCGTACGGCGCCGGGGAGAACGAGCGCTTCCTCTCCCCCTTCTTCAAGGCGCACCGCGACGAGGTCGTCGTCGCCACCAAGTTCGGTCTGGCCATCGACCCCGACGACCCGACCGGCCGGATCATCCGCAACGACACGGCCCACATACGCGAGTCCGTCGAGGGCAGCCTGCGCCGTCTCGACGTCGACGTGATCGACCTCTACTACATGCACCGCCGTGACGTGCGCGTCCCGATCGAGGAGAGCGTCGGGGTCATGGCGGAGCTGGTCCGCGAGGGCAAGGTCCGGCAGCTGGGCCTCAGCGAGGTCACGGCCGCCGAACTCCGCGCGGCCCACGCGGTGCACCCCATCGCCGCCCTGCAGTCCGAGTGGTCCCTGTTCAGCCGCGACATCGAGGCGACCGTCGTCCCCGCCGCCCGCGAGCTCGGTGTCACCCTCGTCGCCTACTCGCCGCTGGGCCGGGGCTTCCTCACCGGATCCTTCGCCAGGGCCGAGGACCTCACCGCGGACGACTTCCGCCGCCACCAGCCCCGCTTCACCGGCGACAACGCCGCCGCCAACGCGGCCCTGCTGGAGCCCGTCCGCAAGGTCGCCGAGGCGCACGGCGCCACCCTCGGCCAGACAGCACTTGCCTGGGTCCACCGGCAGTCGGTGACCCACGGCCTCCCGGTCGTCCCGATCCCGGGCACCCGCAGGCCGGGCCGGGTGGAGGAGAACGCGGCGGCCACGCGGATCGTCCTCGGCGAGGAGGACATGGCCCTGCTGGAGCCGATCGCGGCCGAGGTCGCGGGAGACCGCTACGCGGACATGCGCTTCACGTCGGCGGGCAGGGAGTAGGGCTCGCACCGCGCGCTCCGCGCACGGCGACCGGCTACAACTCGGCCAGCAACTCCGCCTTCTTCACGCTGAACTCCTCGTCGGTGACCAGCCCCGCCTCGTGCAGTTCCCCCAGGTGCCGGATCCGGTCGGCGATGTCCGCCGGATCCCGCCGGGGCGCCGCGGCCGTCGCCGGCTCCACCGGCCCGGCGGAGCCGGTCCGCGCCGCCGCCAGTACCGCCGCGGCGAACGGCAGCGACTCGTGCACCGGCCCGTACCCCAGCCCGAACACGACAGCGGCCGGATCATGATCCGGCTGGGCCGGCTGCTCGCCGTTGGCATCGCGCCGCAGCAGGCGCAGATACCCCTCGAACAGCTCCGGCGACCGCCACTCCACCCCGCTGAGCGCGCTCACCGGGAAACTCTGGTCGCCGGCCTTCCACTTCGCGGAGGACGCGCCCGTCCAGAACCACCGGAACGACACCGACCGCCCGTCGAACGACGCCTTGCCGTCGTACGCCTTGAACTGCAGGGGCACTTCGGGCGCCGCCACCAGGAACCGGTCGGCCGGTCCCGACCCGGTCAGCCGGGCCCGCAGCTCGTCGGCGTAGTACTCCGCGAGCGTCTCCCGCTCGGCCGGCAGCACCAGCCGGTACGGGTCGGAGCCCTCCTTGAGCTGGCCCGCCGCCGCCTCCATCAGCGGATCGGCACCCGGTCGCGGCACGGCGTGCAGCACGACGGTGCCCCGTTTCCCGGGCGTCAGCGTCACCTCCGCGATCGCCTCCAGGGGGATGCGCCGCTCACCGAGCGCCTGGAAGAGCTTCGGCGTACGGATCCCCCGTTCGAAGCGGATGAGCACGGAGTCGGACTCGAACTCCCAGACGGCATGCAATCCGGCCAGTACGTCACCCATGCGGCTCATCGTATGCGGGCGACGCGGGGAAGTCCCGACCGTGGCGAACCGCACTTCTGCCCCCTTTCTACGCGCGTCAGGCCGCAGCGCTGTCGGACAGACCCGCCAGACACGAGTCGTCCTCCCGCGCGCAGCGCACCGACGCGTAGGCGCCGATGCCGATTTCGGCGAAGTTGTGCAAACTCTCCGTGCCCGGCTCGAAGTAGCCGCTGTGACCCCGGGCGTCGGCGGCCGACATGACGCGTGCCCCGAACTCCGAGGAGACCGGGTCGGCGCCGTGGCCCAGCCCGCCGACCTCCAGATAGGGCACGTCCTGGATCCAGTCGTCGGCGTCCCGCATGGCCCACACCCGGGCCCCCGTCCGCAGTTGGCGCACCGAGTCGGCGCGCATGCCCGGGCTGCCGGCGACCGCGATGTCGGTGACCCGGGACGGCAGCGACGGAGCGGCGACCCCGCAGACCACCGAGCCGTAGCTGTGGCACACCAGCGCCACGGTAGAGCCCACGGGCAGACTGCGCACCAGCGCGTTCAGCCGGACCGAGCCCTGCTCGGCGCGCAGCGCGGTGGCCGAGTCGAGGCCGAGGCCGGTGGGCGCGGTGTAGTCGGCCCAGGCGATCACGGCCGTGGGCGTCGCGGGGTCGGCCGAGCGCTCGGCGTCGTAGAGCGATTCGGCCATGCCGACGGGTGCGGAGAACCGGCGGTTGGTGCGCTGGAAGTTGATGATGCTGGTGTCGACACCCGGGACGACGACCGAGACCCGCTCCGCCGTGTCGAGACTGCCGAAGACCTCGGCGACCCGGCCGTTGCCCTCGGGGTCGAAGGCCAGGATGTCGCGCTTCTTCGCGGCGAGCATGGCGAAGCGGTGCATCCGGCGGCCGGCCTCGTGCCGGCCGGTCTCGGAGAGCCGCTGGTCGTGCATGCGCGTGCGCTCGCGCTCGCTCTGCCGGTGCAGCGCGAGACGGTTGGCCCGGTAGCGCAGCTCGACGGGAGCGCCGGCCATGTTGCCGACGGCGAGCGGGTACCGGTGGGCGAGCCGGTCGCGCTGGTGCGCGGTGAGCGAGGCGAAGAAGGCGGCCAGGCGGTGCGGGGAGGCGTCGGCGTCCGGCAGTTCGCGGCCGTCGAGATGCCCGCGCTGCCACGCGGAGAGCGACGCCTGCAGCGGCGACTCCTCACGGTGGCTGCGGATCGCGGTCCAGCCGGTGGTCGCCAGCATCACGAAAACCACGGCCAGCGCCAGCAGTGCGCGCCAGACGTTCAGTTGCGGGGTGGAGTCGAAGGAAGTCACTGAAAGGACACACTAAGAGAACGGAAGGGTCTCGCGTTAACCAAGTGAGAGGGATCACGTTTCGATCACACACCTTCCGCGCACTGCGCACGGAACGTCCCGTTGGCATCCTTCCATACGATTTTCAGCCAGTGCGCCACTTTTCGGCCAACGTCGGCCGTACGGCGTCCAGATGCGCGGCGGTCAGCTCGCGCATCGCCTCCTTGCTGAGGTCACCGCCCTGGACCCAGCGGCGCTCGGTGACCCTCATCACCCCGCCGAACAACGCCACCGCCACCCGCGGCCGGGGATCGGTGTGCACGTCGAGCCCCTCGCGCTCGGCGACGATCCGCTCCAGCTCCCGCGCGACCTCGTCCGAGCGGCGCAGATGGGCGGCCAGCAGTGCGGGCGTCGACTCGATCATGCCGTAGGCGCGCAGATAGAGATCGACGGGGACGACCCGGTCGACGGCCTCGCCGATGGCGTCCCAGCCCTCCAGCACGGCGTTGCGCATCGCCTCCAGCGGAGCCTCGTGCGCCGGGCGGGCGCGCACAGCGGCCAGGAAGTGCGCCTGGGTGAGCTCCAGGGCCGCGAGGGCCGCCTCCTCCTTGCCCGCGAAGTAGCGGAAGAAGGTGCGCTGCGAGACGTCCACGGCCTCGGCGATCTCGTCGACCGTCGTCGTCTCGTAACCCTGGGTGGTGAACAGTTCCAGGGCGGCCCGCAGCAGCGCGTCGTGGGTGCGCTGCTTCTTCCGCTCGCGCAGCCCGGGCCGCTCGTGCGCCGTCGCCGCCGTGGCAGCCGTCTCCATGAACCCTCGTTTCCACCCGCGCCTGCGGCGAGTGACGTGACAGTTACCGACTTGTGAACTGGTTTGTCAACTGTCAGTCGCTGTCATTAGTCTCGCGCGTATGACTAGTCAGACCACTGTCGACAAGACGGGACCGGGGGACGGCACGCCGGTCGTCCCGTCGGACCCGTCGACCGGCCGGGGACGGGGCCTGCGCGGCCATCCCTGGTTCACCCTCCTCACCGTGGCCGTCGGCGTCATGATGGTCGCCCTCGACGGCACCATCGTGGCGATCGCCAACCCGGTCATCGCGGACGACCTCAAGGCGAGTTTCGCCGAGGTCCAGTGGATCACCAACGCGTACTTCCTCGCGCTGGCGGTCACCCTCATCACCGCGGGCAAGCTGGGCGACCGCTTCGGCCACCGCCAGACCTTCCTCATCGGGGTGGTCGGCTTCGCCGCCGCCTCCGGGGCCATCGGCCTGTCGGACTCGGTCGCCTTCGTGGTGACCTTCCGTGTCTTCCAGGGCCTGTTCGGCGCGCTGCTGATGCCGGCCGCGCTCGGCCTGCTCCGGGCCACCTTCCCCGCCGAGAAGCTGAACATGGCGATCGGGATCTGGGGCATGGTCATCGGCGCGTCCACCGCGGGCGGCCCGATCCTCGGCGGCTTCCTGGTGGAGAACGTCAGCTGGCAGTCGGTGTTCTGGATCAACGTCCCCGTGGGTGCCCTCGCCCTGGCCCTCGGCACCTGGATCCTGCTGGACCACCGCGCCGAGAACGCCCCGCGCTCCTTCGACATCCTCGGCATGGCCCTGCTGTCCGGCGCCATGTTCTGTCTGGTCTGGGCGCTGATCAAGGCTCCCGAATGGGGCTGGGGCGACGGTCTGACCTGGACCTTCGTCGCCGTGTCCGTCGTCGGGTTCGGCCTCTTCGCCTTCTGGGAGACGAAGGTGAGGGAGCCGCTGATCCCGCTGGGCCTCTTCCGCTCCGTCCCCCTGTCCGCGGGTGTCGTCCTGATGGTCCTGATGGCCATCGCCTTCATGGGCGGACTGTTCTTCGTGACGTTCTACCTGCAGAACGTGCACGGGATGAGCCCGATCGACGCGGGGCTGCACCTCCTCCCGCTCACCGGCATGATGATCGTCGGCTCGCCGCTCGCCGGCGCCCTGATCACCAAGGCCGGTCCGCGCATCCCGCTGGCCGGCGGCATGGCTCTCACCGCGATCGCCATGTACGGCATGTCGACGCTGGAGACCGACACCGGCAGCGCCGTGATGTCCCTGTGGTTCGCGCTCCTCGGGCTCGGCCTCGCCCCGGTCATGGTCGGCGCCACCGAGGTCATCGTCGGCAACGCGCCCCTGGAGCTGTCCGGTGTCGCCGGTGGTCTCCAGCAGGCCGCGATGCAGATCGGCGGCAGCCTCGGCACCGCGGTCCTCGGCGCCGTCATGGCCTCCAAGGTCGACGGCGACCTCCCGGGCAACTGGGCGGACGCCGGTCTGCCGCCGCTCACCGAGGCCCAGCTCGGCAAGGCGTCCGAGGCCGTCCAGGTCGGTGTCCCGCCGGTGGCCGAGGGCACCCCGCCGGAGATCGCGGCGAAGATCGCCACGGTCGCGCACGCCACGTTCATGTCGGGCATGGGCCTGGCGTCCCTCGTGGCCGCCGGGGTGGCGGCGGTCGCCGTCCTCGTGGCGTTCCTGACCAAGCGCGGCGAGAACGCGGAGGCGGGCGCCGGAGCGGCGCACATCTGACCGCTCCACCGCTGCCTCACGCGCGGGTTTGCGCCCGTGTTCGCCTATCAGGGTGACAGCGCCGAAGACCGCTTTCCCCCGTTACGCGCCGCAGGTCACAGTGGGTCAAGTCCTCCGCACGGCATGGTCGTTGCCGACGGGGACACCCGGGGGCCTGCGGCGCGCTGCCGGAGGGGGGGGCAGCGCGCGCGGCCAACTCCGCCAACACCCCCTGGTTTCGACCGCCGAGCAGGGGTACCCGTCGTTCCGTACGCGAACTGACCGCGAGGTTCAGGGAGTTGATGACGATGGCGGGCTTCGGACACGGTACGCGCAGGCACCCCCGAGCACGTGGCCGGACGTGGTCACAGAGCGGGCCGGATCGCGCGACCCTCGGGATCGTCGGAGTCATCTGCGCGGTCGCGGGATTCTTCGTCCTGGGCATCGTCCTCGGCCCGGTCGCGATCCTCTGCGGCTGGCTGGCGATGAACCGCACCTGGTCCGGCACCCGCTCCGTCCCCGCGGTCGTCGCGGTCGTCCTGGGCGCGATCGACACGATCCTGGCCGTCATCTGGCTCGCCGGCGCGGCCGGACCGGGTACCGGTCTGCTCTGACCGCGGGCCCGGTGGGGCCTCTCGCGCAGTTCCCCGCGCCCCTGAAGAACCGCGGGGAACTGCGCGACCGGCGACGACGCACCCGCACCCGGCAACGCGCCCCCGAACTCAACGGCGCTGCTCCGGCACCCCCGGCACCCCCGGCACTCCCGGCACGGAGACGGACTTCAACGACGCCACCTCCGCCCGCAACAGCCGGACCTCCTCCGCCAGCTCGGCTATCGCCGCGGTCTGCCGCCGCTCCTCCGCGTCGTCCTTCTCGAACCGCGCGATGAACCAGGCCGCGATGTTCGCCGTCACCACACCCAGCAGCGCGATCCCGGACAGCATCAGCCCGACGGCCAGCACCCGCCCCATCCCGGTCGTCGGCGCGTGGTCCCCGTACCCCACGGTCGTCATCGTCGTGAACGACCACCACACCGCGTCGTCCAGCGTGTGGATGTTCCCGTCGGGCGCGTTCCGTTCCACGGACAGCACGGCCAGCGATCCGAACATCAGCAGCCCGACCACCGCCCCGCCGACGTACGTCGTGAGCTTTATCTGCGAGGCCATCCGCGCCCGCTGCCCGACCAGCAGCAGCGTCGCCACCACCCGCAGCAGCCGCAGCGGCTGGATCATCGGCAGCAGCACGGCCGCCAGGTCCAGCCACCGCGTCCGCACGAACTCCCGGCGCCGGTCGGTGAGCGCGAGCCGGACGACGTAGTCGAGCGCGAACGAACCCCACACCGCCCACTCGGCGAGCTCGCACCACCACTGCACCTCGTCGCTCGCGTCCGGCCGGACGATCGGCACGGCGTACGCCACCGCGAACACGGCCGCCAGGACGAACAGCGGCCGCTGAGTGTGCTGCTCCCACCGGACCAGGGCCGGGACCGTTCGCTGCTTCATGGGCGCATAGTAGAAAACGTGAAGGGGTGGTGAACCCACCGGTTCACCACCCCTTGACCGGGAAGCGGATGCTATGCGTCGCCTCCCGCGGCGCCCGGGTCCGCCGCCGCCACGTCGAGCAGCTGGTACCGGTCGATGGCCTGCTTCAGCAGCGAGCGGTCGACCTTGCCCTCACGCGCCAGCTCGGTCAGCACCGCGACCACGATCGACTGCACGTCGATGTGGAAGAAGCGCCGGGCCGCGCCCCGCGTGTCCGCGAAGCCGAAGCCGTCCGCGCCCAGCGACTGGTACGTGCCCGGCACCCACCGCGAGATCTGGTCCGGCACCGAACGCATCCAGTCCGAGACGGCCACGAACGGCCCCTCGGCGCCGCTCAGCTTCCTCGTCACGTAGGGGACGCGCTGCTCCTCCTCGGGGTGCAGCAGGTTGTGCCGCTCCACCTCGACGGCCTCGCGGCGCAGCTCGTTCCAGGAGGTCGCCGACCAGACGTCCGCCTTCACGTTCCAGTCGGCGGCGAGGATCCGCTGCGCCTCGACGGCCCACGGGACCGCCACACCGGAGGCGATGATCTGCGCGGGGATCGACCCCTCCTCGCCGGCCCGGTAGCGGTGGATGCCCTGGAGGATGCCCTCCACGTCCACGTCCGCCGGCTCGGCCGGATGCTGGATCGGCTCGTTGTAGACGGTGAGGTAGTAGAAGACGTCCTCGCCCGGCTTGCCGTCCGCGGTCTCGCCGTACATCCGGCGCAGACCGTCCTTCACGATGTGCGCGATCTCGAACCCGAACGCCGGGTCGTAGGCGACGCAGCCGGGGTTGGTGGACGCCAGCAGCTGCGAGTGGCCGTCCGCGTGCTGCAGGCCCTCACCGGTCAGCGTCGTACGGCCGGCGGTCGCGCCCAGGACGAAGCCGCGCGCCAGCTGGTCGGACATCTGCCAGAACTGGTCGCCGGTGCGCTGGAAACCGAACATCGAGTAGAAGACGTAGACCGGGATGAGCGGCTCGCCGTGCGTGGCGTACGCCGAACCGGCCGCGATGAGGGAGGCGGTACAGCCCGCTTCCGAGATGCCGTCGTGCAGCATCTGGCCCGTCGGCGACTCCTTGTACGCGAGCAGCAGATCGCGGTCGACGGCCTCGTACTGCTGGCCGAGCGGGTTGTAGATCTTCGCGCTCGGGAAGAAGGAGTCCATGCCGAAGGTGCGGTACTCGTCGGGGGCGATCAGCACGAACCGCTTGCCGATCTCCTTGTCCCGCATGAGGTCCTTCAGCAGACGCACGAACGCCATGGTCGTGGCGATCGACTGCTGACCGGAGCCCTTCTTCACACTCGCGTACGTCTTGTCCGCGGGCAGCGGCAGCGGCTTCGCGCGCACGACACGGGTCGGGACGTACCCGCCGAGCCCCTTGCGGCGGTCGTGCATGTACTGGATCTCCTCCGAGTCCCGCCCGGGGTGGTAGTACGGCGGCGCGCCGGACTCCAGCTCCTTGTCGGAGATGGGCAGGTGGAGGCGGTCGCGGAAGCCCTTGAGGTCGGCGACCGTCAGCTTCTTCATCTGGTGCGTGGCGTTGCGGCCCTCGAAGTTCGGGCCCAGCGTCCACCCCTTGACCGTCTTCGCCAGGATGACCGTCGGCTGGCCCTTGTGCTCGTAGGCCGCCTTGTACGCCGCGTAGATCTTGCGGTGGTCGTGACCGCCGCGGCCCAGGTGCAGGATCTGGTCGTCGGTCATGTTCTCGACCATCGCGCGCAGCCGGTGGTCGTCACCGAAGAAGTGGTCGCGGATGTACGAGCCGGTCTCGGTGGCGTACGTCTGGTACTGGCCGTCCGGCGTGGTGTTCATCCGGTTGACCAGCACACCGTCGCGGTCCTGGGCGAGCAGCGGGTCCCAGGAGCGGTCCCAGACCAGCTTGATCACGTTCCAGCCGGCGCCCCGGAAGACCGACTCCAGCTCCTGGATGACCTTGCCGTTGCCGCGCACCGGGCCGTCGAGGCGCTGGAGGTTGCAGTTCACCACGAAGGTCAGGTTGTCGAGGTGCTCGCGGGCGGCGATCGTGAGCTGGCCGAGCGACTCCGGCTCGTCCATCTCGCCGTCACCGAGGAACGCCCACACGTGCGACCTGGAGGTGTCCGCGATGCCGCGGGCCTCCATGTACCGGTTCATCCGCGCCTGGAAGATCGCGCCCAGCGGACCGAGGCCCATGGAGACCGTCGGGAACTCCCAGAAGTCCGGCATGAGCCGCGGGTGCGGGTAGCTGGACAGGCCGTACGGCGCCTTCGACTTCTCCTGGCGGAAGGCGTCCAGCTGCCGGTCGTCGAGCCGGTCCAGCATGTACGCGCGGGCGTAGATGCCGGGGGAGGCGTGACCCTGGAAGAAGATCTGGTCGCCGCCGTCGCCCTCCTCCTTGCCGCGGAAGAAGTGGTTGAAGCCGACGTCGTAGAGGGAGGCGGAGGACGCGAAGGTCGCGATGTGGCCGCCGACGCCGATACCGGGCCGCTGGGCGCGCGACACCATCACGGCGGCGTTCCACCGGGTCGCGTTGAGGATCTTCCGCTCGATCTCCTCGTTGCCGGGGAAGAACGGCTCGGCCTTGGTGGGGATGGTGTTGACGTAGTCCGTGCTGCGCATCTCGGGCACGGCCACGCGCTTCTCACGGGCCCGCTCGATGAGCCGGAGCATCAGGTAGCGCGCGCGCTCACGGCCGCGCTCGTCCACGGCGGCGTCGAGCGAGTCGAGCCACTCCTGGGTCTCCTCGGGATCGAAGTCAGGGACCTGACTCGGAAGGCCGCCAATGATGATCGGATTGCGATCGGATCCGGAAGCCACGCTGTTCCTTAGCTGTGAGAGGGCCGCTCTTCAGGGGTTCTGCAAGGGTGTTCTCTAGGTGCCTGCACCGCCCCCCATCGTGTACCTCAAGGACGTATACGTCACCTCTACCGAGAAGTAACCAGGGTGGCCGCCCGCTCGACAAAGGTAGTAAAGGTATTCGATGCTCGTACCCCCGGATGGTTGCCGAATGCGCAAAACGGGCATAGCGGTGTGGTGTGCGTCACGTGAGGCGGTGAAACGCCGCAGAGAGTTGCGGTGACACGGCCCGGATCGTCACCGTTTCGGCGGTCTGGAAGGCTGGGTACTTGCGCGATCGGTCCCGCCCGTGTGGACTACGGCCATTGCTTCGCGCACGCGCGTGGCTCATTCCCCAGGGGGCGACCCCACCCGAACATGATCAGGAGGCAACCCGTGAGCGCGACCGCGGACCACGCGGAGGAGCGGACGAACCCTGCCGCAAGGCTGGGGTTCCAGCCCGAGCAGGTGGTCCAGGAGATCGGCTACGACGACGACGTCGACCAGGAGCTCCGCGAGTCCATCGAAGAAGTCGTGGGCAGTGAGCTCGTCGACGAGGACTACGACGACGTGGCCGATGCCGTCGTGCTGTGGTTCCGAGACGACGACGGCGACCTGACCGACGTACTGGTGGACGCCACCACGTACATCGAGGAAGGCGGCTCGATCCTGCTGCTGACGCCCAAGACCGGGCGGGACGGCTATGTGGAGCCCAGCGACATCTCCGAAGCCGCGACGACCGCGGGGCTGTCCGCGTCGAAGAGCGTCAGTGTCGGCAAGGACTGGAGTGGGAGCCGGCTGGTGACGCCCAAGGCGGCGAAGTCGAAGAAGTAGTGACGTGAACCCGCGCCCCCGGAGCGAGGCCCCTCGGGGCCACCCCTTCCGGGGGCGCGGTGTTTCCCCTGCGTAGGCTGGGCCACCCGAACGGTCCATGAAGGGACTCAGGAACATCATGGCGATCCAGGTCGGCGACAAGGCACCCGACTTCGAGCTGAAGGACAACCACGGGGCCACCGTGCGGCTCGCGGACTTCCGCGGCGAGAAGAACGTGGTGGTCCTCTTCTACCCGTTCGCGTTCACCGGCGTCTGCACCGGCGAGCTGTGCGAGCTGCGGGACAACCTGCCGAAGTTCGTCAACGACGACGTGCAGCTCCTGGCGGTCTCGAACGACTCGATCCACACGCTGCGGGTCTTCGCCGAGCAGGAGGGCCTGGACTACCCGCTGCTGTCGGACTTCTGGCCGCACGGTGAGGCGTCCCGGGCGTACGGCGTGTTCGACGCGGACAAGGGCTGCGCGGTGCGCGGCACGTTCATCATCGACAAGGAGGGCGTCGTCCGCTGGTCGGTCGTGAACGCCCTGCCGGACGCCCGCGACCTGAACGAGTACCTCGCGGCCCTCGACACCCTGTGATTCTCGGTTCCAAGCCCTACGGGGATCGGGAACCCGTCACTAGGATCGACACGTTGATCCGACACCAACGCAACGCAGGGGCTCCACGCCCCTGAGACCAAACGGAGGACCTCGTGGGAGTCAGCCTCAGCAAGGGCGGCAACGTATCGCTGACCAAGGAGGCGCCGGGCCTGACCGCGGTCATCATCGGACTGGGGTGGGACATCCGCACCACGACCGGTACCGACTTCGACCTGGACGCCAGTGCCCTGCTGCTGGACGCGTCGGGCAAGGTCAGCAGCGACGCCAACTTCATCTTCTTCAACAACCTGAAGAGCCCGGACGGCTCCGTCGAGCACACCGGTGACAACCTCACCGGTGAGGGCGAGGGCGACGACGAGCAGATCAAGGTCAACCTCGCGACCGTCCCGGCCGAGATCGAGAAGATCGTCTTCCCGGTCTCGATCTACGACGCCGAGAACCGCCAGCAGTCCTTCGGCCAGGTCCGCAACGCCTTCATCCGCGTGGTGAACCAGGCCGGCGAGGCGGAGATCGCCCGCTACGACCTCTCCGAGGACGCCTCCACCGAGACGGCCATGGTCTTCGGCGAGCTGTACCGCCACGGCGCCGAGTGGAAGTTCCGCGCCATCGGCCAGGGCTACGCCTCGGGTCTGCGCGGCATCGCCCAGGACTTCGGTGTGAACGTCTGAGTCACGGGGGAAGTAGCCCCCTGGACCTGCCGACTCACCACGTCCGGCGCCGCTGTCGTCACCGACGGCGGCGCCGGACGCGCTCGTACGACGGGGGCGGGCGCTCCGACGCGTACGCACACCACCGGCGCGTCCGCACACAACTGAACAGTTGAGCCACTGAAGCTCGAAAATCGGGGAGGACCAGCACCATGGGCGTCACACTCGCCAAGGGAGGCAATGTCTCCCTCTCCAAGGCCGCGCCGAACCTCACGCACGTGTTGGTCGGTCTCGGCTGGGACGTCAGAACCACCACCGGAGCACCCTTCGACCTCGACGCCAGCGCTCTGCTGTGCCAGGGCGGCCGGGTGCTGGGCGACGAGTGGTTCGTCTTCTACAACAACCTCAAGAGCCCCGACGGCTCGGTCGAGCACACCGGCGACAACCTCACCGGTGAGGGCGACGGCGACGACGAGTCGCTGATCATCGACCTCTCCCGGGTGCCGGTCACCGTCGACAAGATCGTCTTTCCGGTCTCCATCCATGACGCCGAGAACCGCGGCCAGGCGTTCGGCCAGGTCAGCAATGCGTTCATCCGCGTCGTCAACCAGGCCGACGGTCAGGAACTCGCTCGTTACGACCTTTCCGAGGATGCCTCCACCGAGACCGCGATGATCTTCGGTGAGGTCTACCGCTATGGCGGGGAATGGAAGTTCCGGGCGGTGGGGCAGGGGTACGCGTCCGGTCTTCGGGGCATCGCACTCGACTTCGGTGTGAACGTGTCGTAGCGCTTTATGCGCAAAAACCGGGGCCGTGTGGGGCGCGCGGGGTGCCCGACTACACTTCGGGTTCAAAGTTTCGCAAAGCCGCGCGCGGCGCGGGGGAACCCCGTACACACACGATTGGGTAGCCAGTGGTTCTGAAAACCTTCGGCTGGTCGTTCGCGGTCACCGCGCTCGGCTTGGTAGCAGCGGTTCTCTACGACGGATGGACGGCGTTCGGTGTAGTCGCGATCCTGTCCGTCCTGGAGATCTCGCTGTCGTTCGACAACGCGGTGGTCAACGCCGGGATCCTGAAGAAGATGAATGCCTTCTGGCAGAAGATCTTCCTCACCGTCGGCATCCTGATCGCCGTCTTCGGTATGCGGCTGGTCTTCCCCGTCGTCATCGTCGCCATCAGCGCCAAGGTGAGCCCCATCGAGGCCGTCGACCTCGCGCTCACCGACAAGGACCAGTACCAGCAGTACGTGACCGACGCCCACCCGTCGATCGCGGCCTTCGGCGGTATGTTCCTGCTGATGATCTTCCTGGACTTCATCTTCGAGGACCGGGACATCAAGTGGCTGAGCTGGCTGGAGCGTCCGCTGGCCAAGCTCGGCAAGGTCGACATGCTGTCGGCCTGCATCGCGATGATCGTTCTGCTGGTCACCTCGATGACCTTCGCCACCAACGCCCACCAGCACGGCGGCGCCCATGTCGACAAGGCGCAGACGGTCCTGATCTCCGGACTCGCGGGTCTCATCACCTATCTCATCGTGGGTGGTCTCTCCGGCTTCTTCGAGAACAAGCTGGAGGAGGAAGAGGAGCGCGAGCACGAGGAGGAGGAGGCGGCGGAGCGCGCGGGCAAGCCGCGTTCGGCCGTGGCCCTCGCCGGCAAGGCCGCGTTCTTCATGTTCCTCTACCTGGAGGTCCTGGACGCGTCCTTCTCCTTCGACGGTGTCATCGGCGCCTTCGCCATCACCAACGACATCGTCCTGATGGCGCTGGGCCTCGGCATCGGCGCCATGTACGTCCGGTCGCTGACCGTGTACCTGGTCCGTCAGGGCACCCTCGACGACTACGTCTACCTGGAGCACGGCGCGCACTACGCGATCGGCGCGCTCGCGGCGATCCTCCTCGTCACCATCCAGTACGAGATCAACGAGTTCATCACCGGCTCCATCGGTGTCATCCTGATCGCCTGGTCCTTCTGGTCCTCCGTCCGCCGCAACAAGGCGCTGGAGGCGGAGGAGGGAAAAGCTGACGCCGCCGACAAGGCGGAGGTCTCCTCCGGGGTGTGACCACCCGTGGGGTGAGGGCAGGCTCTGAGCGGGGCGGCCGACGAGGATGCGTCCTCGTCGGCCGCCCCGCTGGTGGTTGACGCGACGAGACGGCGGGTGTGGGGCGGGCATGAGTTTCCTGGACAACCTCTGGCGGGGGCGGGCCTCGGAGTTCGACGCGGGCAACGCGGCGACCAACGCGATCGAGCTGACCAAGCGGCACCAGAAGGTGTCCCTGTCCAAGCAGAACGCGGCGGCGGGCCATCTGCGCGTCAATCTGTCCTGGCGGATGCGGACCTCCGACATCGGCGGACCCAAGCGGCAGAGCGTGCTGCGGCACCCCTTCAGGGCGCTCCGGCCGGAGGAGGTCCAGGCGCACAGCCAGAGCATGGTGAACGTCGACCTCGACCTCGGCTGTCTGTACGAGCTGGCCGACGGGACGAAGGGGGTCGTGCAGCCGCTGGGCGGCTTCCTCGGGGACATCAACGAGCCGCCGTACATGCGGCTCAGCGGGGACGACCGGTTCGGGTCGGGGTCCGGCGAGACGATGTACATCAACCTGGACCACCGCGAGGCGTTCCGGCGGATGCTGGTGTTCGTCTACATCTACGACCAGACGCCCGCGTTCGACCGTACGCACGCGATCGTGACCCTGTACCCCAGCAACGGCCCGCGGATCGAGATAGGTCTGGACGAGCGGCACCCGCAGGCCCGGTCGTGCGCCGTGGTGATGATCGAGAACATCAAGGGGGAGATCACCGTCCGCCGGGAGGTGAAGTTCGTCTACGGCTTCCAGGCCGAACTCGACCGCCTGTACGGGTGGGGGCTGCAGTGGGGGCGGGGGTACAAGAGCAAGGCCGAGCGTTCCTGACGCCTCCGCCGCTCAGCGGCCGATGAACTGCGGTCCCTGCGGCGGCAGGCGGAAGTCGGGGTCCAGGGCCGCCGCCGTGGGCTGGGGGTAGCCGTACGCCGGCCCGTTGGTGGTGGCCGGGGTCGGCTGGGGGTGCGGATAGCCGTAGCCGGACTGCTGTGTGACGGCCGCCGGGGGGTAGCCGTACCCGGGCTGGGCCGGGACGCCGGCCGGGGGCCGCTCGGGAGGCAGCGGCGCGGAGGTCTCGGGGGACGGGGTCCGCGTGGTGGCGTTCTGGTCGGCCCCGGCGGCGGTCGACTCGTCGACCATGATGCCGAAGTTCGTGGCGAGGCCCTCCAGGCCGTTGACGTATCCCTCGCCGAGGGCACGGAACTTCCAGCCGCCGCCGCGGCGGTACAGCTCGCCGCAGATCAGGGCGGTCTCCTCGCCGGTCTCGGGCTTGACGTCGAAGTACGCCAGCGGTTCGGCGTCCGCGACCGTGGCGTCGTACAGCAGGATGCGCAGGGACGGAACGCGGTCGAAGGTGACGTCCCCCGCGGAGGCCACCAGGAGAATCTGGCCGACGGCTGACTCGACACCGGCCAGGTCGGTCTGGATGGTGTCGGTGGGGCCCTCGGCCACCCGCTTCTGGCCGAGCCGCCACACCTTGCCGGAGGGGTGGCGGGGCTGGTTGTAGAAGACGAAGTCCTCGTCGGACCGTACGCGGCCGTCGGGACCGAGGAGCAGCGCCGAGGCGTCGACCACCGGGACGCCCTGCCCGGGCGCCCAGCGCAGCACGGCGCGGACCGCCGTGGCTTCGATCGGGATGTTCGACCCCTTCAGCATCGCGTGCGTCATGCGGTCATCCTGCCCTCTCGGTCCTGATCACGACAACGCGGGGGCGGTGAACCGCCGGTGGAAACGTTCAGCACCCGACACGGCCGGGTTACCAGAACTTCACGCCCGGTGGGAACTGATGTCACACATTTGTACGTACTATTACCGGCCACGATCGTGACCGGACGCCCAGCAGCCACGGGGGAACCACATGCGTCATTTCGGGCACATCGCCCCTGAGCAGCGCCGGCGTCTCTTCTACCGGGAGCCGGAAGCCTTCCACGCGGACTCCCCGGCCCGGATCCTCGCCGCCGCGCTCGGTGCCACGCTCTACAGCCCGGCCACCCGGGAACGGCTGGCCGACGACGTCGTGAAGCAGGCCGGACGCGGTGTGGTCTCCATGGTGCTGTGCCTGGAGGACTCCATCGGCGACGCGGAGGTTCCGGGCGCCGAGGAGAATCTCGTCCGCCAGTTCGCCGACCTCGCCGAGCGGCCGGATGTGGACCTTCCGCTGCTGTTCATCCGGGTCCGCCTCCCCGAGCAGATACCCGACCTGGTGCGCCGCTTCGGCCCGGCCGCGCGCCTGCTGTCGGGGTTCGTCTTCCCCAAGTTCACCGAGGAGCGGGGTGTGGCGTTCCTGGAGGCGCTCACCGCCGCCGAGGCCACGAGCGGCCGGCGGCTGTTCGGCATGCCGGTGCTGGAGTCACCCGAGCTGATGTACAGGGAGACGCGCGTAGAGGCGCTCCAGGGCATCGCCCACACCGTCGACAAGTACCGCGACCGGGTCCTCGCGCTGCGCCTCGGCGTCACCGACTTCTGCTCCTCCTACGCCCTGCGCCGGGCCCCCGACATGACCGCCTACGACGTCCAGATCGTCGCCTCCGTGATCGCGGACGTGGTGAACGTGCTCGGACGGGCCGACGGCACCGGATTCACGGTGACCGGGCCGGTGTGGGAGTACTTTCGAGTACAGGAGCGCATGTTCAAGCCGCAGCTGCGCACCAGTCCCTTCCTGGCGAACCGGGCCGGGGAGCTGCGGGAGTCGCTCATCGAGCACGCGCTGGACGGTCTGCTGCGCGAGATCTCCCTGGACCAGGCCAACGGGCTGCTCGGCAAGACCTGCATCCACCCCTCGCACGTGCTGCCCGTGCACGCGCTGTCCGTGGTCAGCCACGAGGAGTTCCACGACGCCCAGGACATCGTGCGGCCCGACCGGCACGGGGGCGGTGTCCTGCGGTCCGCGTCCCGGAACAAGATGAACGAGGTCAAACCGCACCGCGCCTGGGCAGAAAGGGTTCTGCAGCGTGCCGAGGTGTTCGGTGTCGCCAACGAGGACATCGGGTTCGTGGACCTGCTGGCCGCGGGCCTGCCCGAGTGACCGCCACGACTGAGGAATCGATGATCAACGCAGCGAACGACACGACAGGTACGCCCGGCCCGTCCGGCGGGGTCTGGTCCGGGGCCTGGGTCCGCGCCCGGCTCGGGGTCGACCTGGTCGGGGACGAGGAGCTGAGCGGGCTGCTGGGCCTGGCGCTGCGCCGCAACCCCAAGCGGGCCCATCTGCTGGTGTCGAACGTGCTCGGCAAGCACGTGCCGCAGTCGCCGGCCGTCGTCCACGGGCACGGGTTCACGCTGGGCCGCCGGGTGCGGGAGCTGCTGGGGGAGGGCGGGGCGCGGACCGCGGTCGTCCTCGGGTACGCCGAGACGGCCACCGGTCTCGGGCACTCGGTCGCGGACGGGCTCGGCGAGGCGCCCTATCTCCACTCCACCCGGCGCCCGGTCGAGGGCGTGGACCGGGCGGGCGGTTTCGAGGAGTCCCACTCCCACGCGACCTCGCACCTGCTGCTGCCGGAGGACCCCGCCCTGCTCGCGGGACGGGGGCCGCTGGTGCTCGTGGACGACGAGTTCTCCACCGGCAACACGGTCCTCAACACCATCCGTGCGCTGCACGACCGCTATCCCCGTGAGCGGTACGTCGTCGTGGCGCTGGTCGACATGCGCTCGGCCGCCGACCAGGGGCGGCTGACGGAGTTCGCCCGGGAGATCGGCGCCCGGGTGGACCTGGTGACCGCGGCGAAGGGGACGGTGCGGCTGCCGGACGGCGTCCTGGAGAAGGGGCAGGCGCTGGTCGCGCGGTACGAGACCGCCGCCCCCGGCCCGGCCGGCACGGACGGCGCCTCACGGGTCACCCGCGTCGGGCTGGGATGGCCCGAGGGCGTGCCCGACGGCGGGCGGCACGGCTTCACCCCGGCGCACCGCGCCCGCCTGGAGAGCGCGCTGCCCGGCATGGCCGCACGCCTGGCCGGGGCCCTGCCGCCCACGGCCCGGCGGGTGCTCGTGCTCGGCTTCGAGGAGCTGATGTACGCGCCGCTGGCACTCGCCCGCGAACTGGAACTCCTGGTGCGGGAACGGGAGGACGGGACGGAGGTCCGGTTCTCCACCACCACGCGCTCCCCCGTCCTGGCCGTCGACGACCCCGGCTACGCGATACGCAGCCGCCTCGTCTTCCCCGCCCACGACGACCCCGCGGACGGGCCGGGGGAGCGGTACGCCTACAACGTGGCCGGCGGCGGCTTCGACGCCGTGGTCGCCGTCGTCGACTCGGTGGCCGACACACCCGCCCTGCACGCCCCCGACGGCCTGCTGGCCGCCCTCGCCGCCCACACCCCCGCCGTGCTGCTCGCCGTGGTGCCGTCGTACGTCCCGCCGGCCCCGCATCTCACCGAAAGGCCCTCCATGCTCCCCGACCCCCTGCGTGGTCCCGACTTCTCCTCCTACGCGGCCGACGAGGTGGGCTGGCTGCTGCGGGACCTCTCGGACGTGACGCTGGAGGCGCCCACCGAGGAGCGGGAGGAGGCGATCCAGAGCGGGGGCGCGCACTACGCGGAGTCCCTGCCGGTCGAGTACCAGCCGAGCGAGCACTACCAGGCCCTCTTCCACAGCGCCCTCGACACCTCCGCCGAACGCATCGCGGCGGCCGTGGGCGTGGTGACCGAGTCCGTGCTCGCCGAGCGGTCCCCTCGGCCCGTGCTGGTGTCGCTGGCCCGGGCCGGGACCCCGGTCGGCGTGCTGATGCGGCGGTGGGCGCGGTACCGGCACGGCATCGACGTGCCGCACTACGCCGTGTCCATCGTGCGCGGGCGCGGCATCGACGCCAACGCGCTGCGCTGGCTGGCGGCCCGTCACGACCCCGCCGACGTCGTGTTCGTCGACGGCTGGACCGGCAAGGGCGCGATCACCCGTGAACTCGCCGCCGCACTGCTGGAGTTCGAGAAGTCCGACGGCATCACCGGCTTCGACCCGGAGATCGCCGTGCTCGCCGACCCGGGCTCGTGCGTGCGGACGTACGGCACCCGGGAGGACTTCCTCATCCCGTCCGCCTGCCTCAACTCCACCGTCTCCGGGCTGATATCGCGGACCGTGCTGCGCGCGGACCTGGTCGGGCCCGACGACTTCCACGGGGCCAAGTTCTACCGGGAGCTGGCCGGCGCCGATGTGTCGGTGGCCTTCCTGGACGCCGTCTCCGACCGCTTCGGGGACGTCACGGACACCGTGGACGCCCGGGTGGGGGAACTGCTCGCCGCCGACCGCACGCCCACCTGGGAGGGCTGGGCGGCCGTCGAGCGCATCAGCGAGGAGTACGGCATCCACGACGTGAACCTGGTCAAGCCCGGTGTCGGCGAGACCACTCGGGTGCTGCTGCGCCGGGTACCGTGGAAGATCCTCGCGCGGGCCGGGGCGGGCGCGGACCTCGACCACGTACGTCTGCTCGCCGAACAGAGAGGGGTACCGGTGGAAGAGGTGGCCGAACTGCCGTACACATGCGTGGGGTTGATCCACCCGCAGTACACGCGGGGCGCGACCGGCGCCGACGGCAGGGCGGTGACGGTCTGATGCCCGGTCCCCGCGTTCTCGTCGCGAGCGATCTCGACCGCACGCTCATCTACTCGGCCGCCGCGCTCGCGCTGACCATGCCGGACGCGCGGGCGCCCCGGCTGCTCACCGTCGAGGTGCACGAGAGCAGACCCCTGTCGTACATGACGGAGACGGCCGCGGGGCTGCTCGCCGAGCTGGGGGACGCGGCGGTGTTCGTGCCGACGACGACCCGGACGCGCAAGCAGTACCAGCGGATCAGTCTGCCGGGGCCGCAACCCGCCTACGCGATCTGCGCCAACGGCGGCCATCTCCTCGTGGACGGGGTGACGGACGCCGCCTGGCACGGGCGGGTCACCGCCCGGCTCGCGGACGAGTGCGCGCCGCTCGCCGAGGTGCGGGCCCATCTGGAGGCCACGGCGGACCCGGTGTGGGTCCGCAAGCACCGGGTCGCGGAGGACCTGTTCGTCTACCTCGTCGTCGAGCGTGAGCTGCTGCCCGAGGAATGGGTGAAGGATCTCGCGGTCTGGGCCGAGAACCGGGGATGGACCGTCTCCCTCCAGGGACGCAAGATCTACGCCGTGCCGAAGCCGCTCACCAAGTCGGCGGCGATGCGGGAGGTCGCGCGGCGAACCGGGGTGGAGCTGACCCTGGCCGCGGGGGACTCGCTGCTGGACGCGGATCTGCTGCTCGCGGCGGACCGGGCCTGGCGGCCGGGGCACGGGGAGCTGGCGGACGAGGGGTTCATGGGGCCCGGGGTCAGCGCGCTGCCCGAGCGGGGGGTGCTGGCCGGGGAGCGGATTCTTCGGGAGTTCCTGAGGGCCGCGCGCGAGCGGTGAGGCTGTCGGCCGTGCCGGTCAGGGGGCGGGGGTGCGGTGCGTTTCGGGCCGCGGGTCGTCCGTGGCTTGTCGCGCCCGCGCGGCGGAGCCGCATGTGTCAGCGCCCCGCGCCCCTTGACCCTGGCTGCCGCGGTCCTTTCTCAGGAAGCGGACCAGTGCGCATGCCAGGACCGCAAGGGCCGCCCCAGCCAGGACGATCTTCGAGTACGTCGAGGCGATCGCCGTCACCTCGGTCCAGTTCGCTCCGAGGAAGTAGCCGCCCAGGACGAAGGCCGTGTTCCACAGGGCGCTGCCCAGGGTGGTGAGCAGGGTGAAGACGGGCAGGGGCATGCGTTCCACGCCGGCCGGCACGGAGATCAGGCTGCGGAAGACGGGGACCATCCGGCCGAAGAAGATCGCCTTGGTGCCGTGCCGGAGGAACCACGCCTCCGTCCTCTCGATGTCCGCGACCTTGACGAGGGGCAGCCTGACGGCGAGGGCGACCGTGCGGTCGCGGCCGAGGAGGGCGCCGACGCCGTAGAGGGCGAGGGCGCCCACGACGGAACCCGCGGTGGTCCACAGCAGGGCCGCCAGGAGGCTGATCTGCCCGGTGCTCGCGGCGAACCCGGCGAGGGGGAGGATGACCTCGCTGGGGATCGGCGGGAAGAGGTTCTCCAGCGCGACGGCGATGCCGGCGCCCGGCGCGCCCAGCAGATCCATCAGACCGACGATCCACAGGGGCGCGCCGCTCATCGACTCCTCGTGCATGGCTGTCATGGGGGCACGCTAGGTGAGCGAAGCTGAAGAGAGCCTGAGGGGGCGGTGGGCCCCCGGGGTCCTGGCTGAAAGTATGCTTAAACGGGCCCGTGCCGCGGGGGTCCGATGAACGCTTCCGGGGTGGCGGCCGTTGATCGGAGTGTGTTGATCAACCGCAGCATCCGCCGCCGCAGCATCCGCCACCACCGCCCGCCCGGGGCGCGGGTGCGGACGCGGCGGCCGAGCCTCCGACGGCGACCGTCGACAGGAGTTTGACCGTGTCGGAGTGGCCGTCGGGGCAGTCCGCGGGGGCGGACGACTCGGCCATCGGGCGGCTCAGTTCGAAGGTGTCGCCGCAGGTCCGGCAGCGGTATTCGTAGCGAGGCATGGGCCCAGGCTAACCGCCGTCCGTGCCGTGGCAAGGAGCCTGCACAATGGCTGGTCGGTCACACTGGCCAGATTTTCACGCTCCTGACAGAAGCAGTTGTGAAAGTGACTGATAATTTGTGGTCGCTGTGTGGAGGCCGGTAAGGCTGGGGGAAGAGGGGGCTCATGGTCGCGCGAGTGGCGGCTGTGACCTACCACACGGGCGATGCCAAGTGGGGAGGGGGGACAGTCATGACCGCTGTCCTTTGCCGATCGGGAGCCACGTCTCCCGGTCGAACAGTTGCCGTGCGTGGGCGAAAGGTTGCCGCGCACCGCCGCATCGTTGCCGCGCATCGCCCGGACCGCCCGTACGAGGGGGTCCGTCTTGACTAGCCAGGGCAACCCGGCCGGTTCCGAGGGCGAGGACCGCGCACGCCGTCGGCGTGCCCCGCGCGCCCCGGGAGAGGGACGGACGGAGGAGGTCCGGGAGTCCGACCTCACCATGCAGCTGAAGCTCCCGCCTGCCCCGCCGGACGAGACCATGCAGCTGCGGCTGCCCGAGCCGGGTACGTTCGACCTGCCGGAGGAGCAGCCGAAAACGGGCGGACGCGGCCGGCGCAAGGCGCCGAGGCCGTCGGTTCTGGCCAGATTCACCGCCGCCGCGGGGGCGCGGCTGGCGCCTTTCGCGCCGTTCGTCAGCCGGATGCGTCCGGAATACCCGCGTCCGGGCCGGACGGACTGGCGCCGCTGGGTGCCGTCCTGGCGGCAGTCGCTGGGCGCCGCCGGTCTGGCCGTGGGCGCCAGCGGCATGTTCCTCACCGTCGCCTACGCCGCCACGGACATACCCGCCGACCTCAACACCTTCGCCACCCAGCAGGACAACGTGTACTTCTGGTCCGACGGCACTCCCATGGCCCGTACCGGCTGGGTGCGGCGGCAGGCGATGCCGTTGAAGGACGTCCCCGAGGACGTCCGCTGGGCGGTGCTCGCCGCGGAGAACTCGAGCTTCTACTCCGACCCCGGCATATCCTTCAGCGGCATCACCCGCGCCCTGGTCCGCACGGTGGGCGAGGGCGACACCCAGGGTGGCTCGACGATCACCCAGCAGTACGTCAAGAACGTCTACCTCTCCCAGGACCGCTCGCTCGGCCGCAAGTTCGACGAGGCGATGATCGCCCTCAAGCTCGACAACCAGATGAGCAAGGACGAGATCCTGGAGGGCTACCTCAACACCAGCTGGTTCGGCCGCGGCACCTACGGCATCCAGCGCGCCTCCCAGGCGTACTACGGCAAGGACGTCAGCGAGCTGAACGTCAGCGAGGCCGCCGCCCTCGCCTCCCTCCTCAAGGGCGCCGGCCTCTACGACCCCTCCCTCAGCAGGGCCAACCACGCGCGGACGGTCGTGCGCTGGGAGTGGATCCTGGACCGCATGGTGGCCATCAAGAAGCTGTCCAAGGCCGAGCGCGCCAAGTACACGAAGTTCCCCGAGCCGCTCGACCCGTCCAACCAGTACGACACGGGCAAGCAGAGCGACTACCTGGTGGAGCTGGCCTCCCAGTACGCGAAGAAGGCCGCGAACATCACCGCCCAGGAGTTCGACCGGGGCGGCTACCAGATCTACACGACCTTCGACAAGGACCGGCAGACCGAGCTGACCGATGCCGTCACCAAGGCGCGCAGGGAAGTGACCGAGAAGAACCCGAAGAAGGCGAAGACCGCCCACTTCGGCGCCTCCTCGGTCGACTCCAAGGGGCGGATCCTGGCCGTCTACGGCGGCCCCGACCACCGCAGACAGGGCTACAACGAGTCGAACGCGACCACCGTCCCGTCCGGCTCGGCCTTCCTGCCGTTCGTGTACGCCGCCGGGCTGGAACACGGGGTCGTCAAGGAGCGCGGCGGCGCGGCTACACCTGTCACCCCGCAGACGGTCTACGACGGCAACGACGCCGTCCCGGTGACGACCCCCGAGGGGCCGTACTGGGACCGGGACGGCGACCGGGTCTCCGCCCACAACGACGGCAAGAAGTCCTGGGGCCCGATCAGCCTGCACAACGCCCTCGCCGGATCGGTGAACACGCCCTTCATGCAGCTCGGCATGGACACCGGGCTGGCCAAGGTGCGCAAGACCGCCGAGGCGGCCGGGTTCCTGCCCTCCAGCTTCGGGGCCCAGGTGCCCGCGTTCTCCGTGGGCAGCGCCACGCCCAGCGCGATCCGCATGGCCAGCGGCTACAGCACCTTCGCCGCCCAGGGCAAGCACACCGAGCCGTACTCCGTGCGCAAGATGACCCACAACGGGTACCGGGTCCCCCTGAAGACCCCCGGGCCCGAGCGCGCGGTGGGCGCCGACGTGGCCGCCGAGGTCACCTCGGCGCTCACGGACGCCTTCCGCACGGCCCATCCCGACTCGCCCGGTGCCGCGTCCTACGAGGTGGCCGCCAAGGGCGGGACCACCCAGGACGACAAGGCCGCCTGGTACGTCGGTACGGCCGCCAACGTGTCGACCGCCGTGGTCGTCTACCGCATCGACCTCACCAAGAGCCTGGAGCCGCTGCGGCTCGGCGGGATCGCCGGAACACCCAATTCCGGCGTCCCCTACGACATCTGGTCCCGTGCGATGAATATCGGCTGACCACCGATGAGCATCCGCACCCGCCACCCTCGCAGAATGAGCCGCACATGACCTCTGGCAGCAAGCCGCACAAGGGCCGCCGACGCAAGGCGCGCCCGCAGCGCCGCCGCACCACGCGCCCGCAGTTCCTGACCCTGGCCGCGCTCCTCGTCGTCGCCTCGCTCGTCGGCGGGTACATGGTGCTCAACCGCACGGGCGGCACCGCGCCGACGGCCTCCTCGGCCGGCAGCGGGAACACCAAGGGGTCCACGAAGAAGGAGTTCGTGTGGGACGGGAAGACCAAGGTGGTCGGGGACGGCTCCACCTCCTACACCGGCCCGCAGAAGGGGCGGCTGAAGGCCGTACCGCTCAAGAAGGGTGAGAAGCCGCCGCAGTTCGTCGTCTTCTCCTGGGACGGCGCGCTCGCGGGCGACGACAACCTCTTCGACCACTACCGGCAGATGGCGAAGAAGTACGACGCCCACATGACGTTCTTCCTGACCGGCATCTACCTGCTGCCCAAGTCCAAGCGGGACCTGTACGACCCGCCCCAGCACGACAAGGGCGCCGCCGCGATCAGTTACCCCACCGACGAGCACGTCCGCACCACGCTGGAGGAACTCGGCAAGGCGTGGAAGGAGGGGAACGAGATAGGCACCCACTTCAACGGACACTTCTGCGGCCCGAAGGGCGGCGGCGACTGGAGTGTCGCGGAGTGGAAGCAGGAGATCAAGGAGTTCAACGACTTCCTCGCCAACTGGAAGACGAACACCGGGGACACCGACCTCGACCCGCTGCCCTTCACCGTCGACGCCGTCAAGGGCGGCCGGGCCCCCTGTCTGGAGGGCCAGGACAACCTGCTGAAGGCCGTCAAGGACTTCGGTTACCGCTACGACGCCAGCTCTCCGGGCGCCTTCCAGGTCTGGCCCGGCAAGAAGAACGGCATCTGGGACTTCCCGCTGCAACTGCTCCCGTACAGCGACGAGTACCAGGCGCTGTCGATGGACTTCAACTTCCTCCACAACCAGTCCAAGGGTTCCACCGAGGGCGACCCCGCCATGTACCCGACGTGGCAGCAGAAGACCATCGACACCTACATGGCCGGCTTCAACCGCGTCTACTACGGCAGCCGGGCACCCCTGCTCATCGGCAACCACTTCGAGCAGTGGAACGGCGGCATCTACATGAACGCCGTCGACGAGGTCATCAAGAACGTGTGCGTGAAGAAGGACGTCAAGTGCGTGTCCTTCGAGGAGCTGGCCGACTGGATGGACGTCCAGTCGCCGCAGACCCTGGCGAACCTGCGCGGCCTCGACCCCGCGCAGGCACCGTCCGACTGGGCCTCGGTCGTGAAATAGCCCCACAGATACCCACGTTGCTCACTTGTTACACCCCCCGACCTCACTTCGGTTGAGGAGGTCATGTAAAGATTCGTTCCCGGGTAAGTCCAACTCGGGGTCAAGGAGATTCCCAGTGAGAAGAAGGACGTTGAGCCTCGCAGGCTCGACCCTCGCAGCGGCCGTGGTGGCCTCCGCGCTGCTGCCCGTCGCCGCCGCGAACGCCGCCGCGTCGACGCCCAAGGTCACCAAGGCGACCAAGGACGCCTTCGGCCGCGTCGCGGACAACGTGCTGACCGACCGTACGGCCGTGCTGCTCGGCGGCAAGACCGCCCGCAAGGCGCTGAAGCCCACCGGCGGTGTGTCGCTGTCGTCCGGCCAGAAGAAGGCCGAGGACGGCAAGCTGTCCGCCCTGAAGGGCACCAAGGCCCGTCTCGACGCCCTCGGTGAGGCCTACAGCTCGGCCGACACCAAGGTCAGCGTCGACAGCTCCACGCTCAAGGGCAAGAAGGCCACGGTCAAGATCACCGAGACCACGAGCCTCAAGTACAAGAAGATCCGCGGCGACGAGCCCTCCTCGACGGGCTTCGACGCGCACCACGTGCTGACCTTCACCGCCCAGGCCGGTGGCACGTGGCAGCTGACCGCCATGCGCTCCACCGACGGCGGTGCCTCGCGCATCAACGACCCGGCGGTCCCCGCGGCGGACGCCAAGCTGGGCCGTTCGCCGATGGCCGTCTACCAGGCGCCGAAGGCGGCCACCAGCTGGCCCGCGGCCGCCGCGCCGAAGACGATCAACGGCGGCAAGTACAACTACACGGCGATGGCCGCGTACACCGAGAAGTACTGGAAGAACTACAACCCGGCGTACCGCAAGTACAACTCGCTCGGCGGCGACTGCACCAACTATCTCAGCCAGGGCCTCCTGGCGGGCGGCTGGACGCAGATATCGAAGGTCACGCCGGAGGAGTACGACACCTGGTACTACGCCTCCAACGGTACGGCGGACGCGTGGATCGGTGTCAACGAGTGGTCCTGGTTCACCCAGACCGCCAAGCGCACCACCCCGCTGGCGAACGTCTACCAGATGGACGTCGGTGACGTGCTCCAGGTCGACTTCAACCGGGATGGCGACAAGGACCACTCGATGATGACGACCTACCGCAGCCCGAGCGGCGTCCCGTACCTGACGTACCACGACGCGGACACGTACCGCCGTTCGGTGCAGAGCATCATCGCCTCGTACCCGAACTCGTACTACTACGCGTACCGCACCTGATCCACGGCCCCCGGGCCTCAGCAGGTGTCAGCCGGCGCCCTTCCCGTCCGACGCGGATCCCGATGCGGATCCCGGCCCGGACCCGGGGAGGGCGTCGGCGCGTTCCAGCTTCGCCATCCCCACACCGGCCTTGCGCCGCATCTCGCGCTCGGCCTCCTCCGGGTGGCGGGCCCGCCAGTACGGGCTGTCGTGCGGCAGCGCCGAGCCGACCCTGCCGTACATCCCGAACGTCATCAGCAGGACGCCGACGACAAAGCTGAACAGGACGTTCTGGATGCGGAACGCCAGGAAGTTGGAGCCGGTGTCCAGCAGGGCCAGGTTGCCGAAGCCGCTCAGGATGAACAGCACGCCCAGGGTCATGTTCAGGGTGGAGGCGAAGTTGCCGCCGATCACCATGCCGACGAGCAGCAGCAGCCCCACGGCGATCGACAGGACGCTCAGCGTGCCGTTGGTGTTCAGCCCCACGACATGGTCGCCCCGGGTGTCGAACCAGCCCACCTTGTCGATGAGGCCCAGGATGCCGAAGACGAGCAGGAACAGACCCATCAGGCCCGCCCCGAACCGGTAGACCCGGCTGAGCCGGTGGTCGACGGGCAGATGCTCGTCGATGCTGATCCGCCGCCGGGGACCCGCGTGCCGGCCCTTCGGACGCAGCGTGTGCGTGGCGTGCGTGGCCATGTCCGCCTCCATCCGGTGTGAGCGGTGGCCTGCGTACTCCTTCAGCATCCGTCGCACGGGGGCGCCGGGCAACCTAGGCCCCGCGCGAGGGGCCGGACGCCTCAGCCGGTGCCCGCGCCGCGCTCCTTGCGGATCTGGTCGACGACCCGGGCCACGTTCTGCCGCACGGCCTCGGTCTCGGTCAGGAAGTGCCAGTAGTCGGGGTGGCGGCCCTCCAGGGAGGCGATCGCGCGGTCCAGCCGGCCCACGGAGTCGTCCAGGGGGCGGGCGTGGCGCGGGTCCGGGGTGGAGCGGCCGGTCATGGCGAGCCGCTGGGCGTCCCGGATCGCGAACCGGGTCCGGTCGATCTCCTGCTGAGGATCCTTCTGCACGGCGTTCAGCCGCCGCAGCCGGTCCCCGGCCGCCGAGACGGCCTCGTCGGTGTGGTTCAGCAGCGCCCGTACCGTCGACAGCAGCGAGGTCGCGTCCGGCCAGCGCTGGGCGTCCCGCGCGGCCCGCGCCTCGCGCAGCTTCGCCTGGGCCTGCCCGACGTCCCGGGCGGCCTGGTCCGGCACCTGCTGGAGGTCCTGCCAGCAGGCCGCCACGAACCGCCGCCGCAGCTCGCTCAGCACCTGCGGCACCTGCTCCGCCCGGGTGCCCAGCGCCTCCGCGCGGGTCCGCAGCGACACCAGCCGGTGATCGATCTCGGCGGCCCGCTCCGGCAGCCGCTCGGCCTCCGCCCGCACGGCCTCCGCCTCGCGCACCACCCGGTCGGCCCGCTCCAGCGTCTCGCGCACGCCGTGCTGCCCCGCGCCCTGGTTGAGCTTGGTCAGCTCCGGCGCGAGCGCCGCCAGCCGGGCGGCGAGGTCGTCCGCCTTCAGCTCCGAGGCCCGTACGGCGTCCAGGGCGTCGGACGCGGCGCGCAGACCCTGCCGGGCGCGCTCCACCGCCGGGACCAGCCGGGCCAGCTGGGTCTCGGCCGTGCCGAGCAGCGGCCCGAGCCCCTGGGCGAACCGGTCCAGCTCCTGCTTGACCCGCCCCAGCTCGTCCCTGGCGGCGGTCAGCTCGGTCCGGGCCCGGGCGGCGACGGACGCCTCCAGGTCGTCCCGGTCCAGGTCGTGGGCGTCCACGGCGTTGATGTACTGCTGGCTGACCTCGTTGATGCGCCGCCCCAGCGCCTCGAAGCCGTCGACGGCCCGGCGGGCGCCGGGCGAGTCGTCCACCGCCGTGATCGTCTCTATCGAGATCCGCAGGTCGCGCTGGGCGGTGTCCAGCTCGTAGAACGCGGCCGCCGCCGCGTCCTTCGCCGCCTGCGCCTCGGCCCGCTGTCCCTCGGCGCGTCCTCCGAACCACCGGCGGGTACCGCCGCCGGCGAAGGCGCCGGGCAGCACGAGCACGGCGAGGAGGGGGAGGGCGATCAGGGCGAGCGCGTCCCGGCCGGCCGACCGCGCTCCGGCCGGTCGTGGTGCACGGCTGCGGGGTTGTGGTGCGCCCGGCACCATCGGTGTGTACGGCTCTGCAGGTGTCGCCGTCACTTCCCTCTCCCGTGCTGTCATCCACCCTGACCGGTTGCCATTCTCCCACCCGTCGAGGACGAAAACACGGGGCGTTCGGTTCGGGCTTCCCGGGCCCGGTTCAGTCCGAGTTCCGCACCGTCACCGAGCCGTCCTCGGTGTGGGCGCTCACCACGTGGGAGCTGTCCCGGTCACGGGGCACCGACACCTTCACGGAGCCGTCATCGCTGCCGGTCTCCACGCGGTACGACGCCTCGCGCGGCAGCCCGATGCTGATCGAGCCGTCGTCGCTGCGGGACTCCACCAGGTCCGGTACGACGCCGAGTTCGAGCGCGACGGAACCGTCCTTCGTGCTCACCCTGACGCTCCGTGACCCGATCCCGAGCGCGCGCACCGAACCGTCGTCGGTGTGCAGCTCCAGCGGCCCGGTGGCGTCGGTCACCCGTACACCGCCGTCGGCCGACCGGACCTCCAGCGGGTCCGCGAAGCCCTCGGCGGTCACGCTGCCGTCGTCGCTCGTCACGCTGACGGCGACCCCGCGCGGCACCTCGATGCGGTGCCTGGCCGCGCAGTCGGCGACCATGCCCGAGCACTCCAGCCGCAGCTTCAGCCGGTCGTCCTTCATCGCCCAGGTCACCCGCGGCTTTCCGCCGACCACGACCCGGCCCTCGAACCAGCGGGTCACCTCCACCTCGTCCCCGTCCGACGGGACCAGTTCGAGCGCCGAGTCGTCCGAGTCGACCGTGAGCGTCTTCCCTTCCAGGGCGAAGCTGCGGTGTTCGGGGTCCCTGTCCTCCCCGGCGTCGGCCCCGCACGCGGCGACGGACGCCATGAGCGCGACGGCGAGGCCGGCGACGACCGCCGTGCCCCTGCGTGAGCCGCGATCCGTACGGGCCGTGCGCGCGGTGCGTGTCATGACGATCTCCCCCTGGGGTTTCCGGACCTCCGTCGTCCTTCGACCGTACGGAGCGGGCGTCCTCGCCGGGATCCGGGCGGCTCCCGGAACGAGGGTGGGGATAACCCCCGGCAATCGGTTTGCGGGGCACTGCCTCGCGCGATGTAGGCTGTCGACTCGTACTCGGGCGTGTAGCTCAGGGGTAGAGCGCCTGCCTTACAAGCAGGATGTCGGCGGTTCGAAACCGTCCATGCCCACCGCGGACGACGAAGACCCCGGCCGACCGGCCGGGGTCTTCGTCGTGTTCAGGACTCGCGGGTGTGCTTCAGCCGGGTCCGGGCGTCGACCTTCTCCTCCGTGGCGACCTCCGCCCAGAAGCGGTGGCAGCTCACGAAGACCGCGAGTTCGCGCTCGCGCTCGCGGAGCTTCTCCACCTCGGCCTGTTCGTCGGGAGTCCAGCCCGGGGAGGCGGGACGCTCGATCTTCCGCCAGCCGTTGTCGTCACTGAAACCGTCCAGGGGTTCGACCGACCAGGGCAGCCGCTTCAGCAGTGCCAGGAGCTCGGCCCGGACCTGATGCAGCTCCTCCTGACCGGCGAGGAGGTCGCTGGGGAAGTCATAGGTCTTAGCCACGCGGCAATGCTACGCCTGTTCGATTTTGGGATGCGAGTTCCTTCCGGCACTTCGGGGCGGGCTTCACGCGGACGGGTGACGCGACGAAGCGGAACCTCAAGGACCGGGCTTCGTACCCAAGTCCGGCCTTGGGTACGGTGCCCGTGTGACCCTCGACGATCTGCGCGTCTTCGTCGCCGTCTGCCGGGCCGGGAGCCTCAGCGCGGTGGCCCGTGACCTGGGCTGCACCCAGTCGGCGGTGAGTCAGCACGTACGGCGGCTGGAGCGCGAGACCGGCGTCGGACTCGTGGAGCGGCAGGCCCGCGGGGTCGTGCCCACCCGGGCCGGACGGGTGCTCCAGGAAGCGGCGGCCGAGGGCATCACCGGCCTCGACCTCGCGCTGCGCCGGCTGGCCGAAATGGTGCGGGGCGACGGCGGTGTCGTACGGATCGCCACCGGCGGCACGACCGTGCGGCACTTCATGGCCCAGGGCATCGTCGACTTCCGGCGCACGTACCCGGACGTGGGCCTGGAGTTCCAGACCGTGCGGTCCAGCGCCGGGTGCCGGGACGCGCTGGCCGACCCGGCGCGGGACCTCGACCTGTCCTGGCTGACCCTCGGACCCGCCGTGCGCGGCATCGAGCAGCGGGCCGTGGCGGAGCTGCCCTGGGTGCTCGCGGTGCGCGCCGACGACGAACTCGCCGCACGGGAGCGGGTCGAGGGTGCGGACCTGAACGGGATGCGGCTCATCGGACTGCCGGAGAACTCCACCTCCTACGCCCATCTTCACGCCGCCTACCGGGAGTTGGACATCTCCGTCAGCTCCTCCGGTGCCGGGGTCGCCGACTGGGACACCGCGATCCTCCTCGCCGAACTGGGCGTCGGACCCGCCGTGGTCCCCGCGCTCCCGGGCTGGACGGGCCCCGGCCGGCCCGGGCTGCGCTTCGTCCCGGTCCCCGACCTGCCGCCGCTCACCGTCGGATGGGCCGTCCGGCGCTGGGAGGCACTGTCCCCTCCGGCCCGCGCCTTCGCCGACACGGTGGCCCGGCACGCGGTGCGGGTGGGCGGCGGGGTGCGGGGCGTGTAGGAACCCCGGCTCCCGGCGGGACGGACGCGGGGCGGGTGCCGTTCAGTGACCTGCCGCCCGCAGGTCCGCCACCACCTCGGCCGCCACGGGGACGGGGACGCCGTGCCGCTCGGCCGCGCGGAGCAGCGCGCCTCCGATCGCGTCCAGTTCGAGGGGGCGGCCTGCCTCGGCGTCGCGCTGCATGGATGACTTGGTGGCCGGCGGGAACGCGTCGTAGCGGGCGAGCACCTCGGCCGGGTCCACGGGGGCGCCGGCCGCCGTGGCCACCGCCGCCGTCTCCTCCACCAGCGCGGCCAGTCGCGCGCGGTGGTGCGCGCGGACCTCGCCCAGGGGCAGACCGTGACGGGTCGTCAGCAGGGCGAACGGGGCCAGGAACGACATCTTCGCCCACAGCACCGCCGTCTCGCCCGCCAGGACACGGGCGCTCACGCCGGACCATTCCAGGGCGCCGGCGAGGGAGTTGAGACGGCCCGGGGGGACCGCGTCGCCGGTCAGGTCGACCTCCGCGAAGGGGCTGCCGTGTTCGATGACGCCCGGGGCCACGCGGGTGGACTCGACGCGGACGGTGGCGGGGGCGACCGGGACGGCGTCGCCGTAGTGGGCACGCAGGAACGCCGGGTGCTCGACGCCGTTCAGGAACGGCACGACCAGGGTGCCCGGGCCCAGGGTCTTTGCCGGGAGCCGGTCCAGGGCGGCCGCCAGGGTGGTGTGCTTCACCGCGACCAGGGCCGCGTCGACGGGTTCGGCGAGTCGCGGCGCGGTCTCCACGCGGGCGGTGAACTCGCCGAAGCGGGCGCTCCTCACCTCGATGCCGTCCCGGTCCAGGACCTGTGCGGTGGCCTCCCCGGCCAGACAGATCACCCGGTTCCCGGCACGGGCCAGCAGCGCGGCGAGCAGACCGCCCACGCCGCCGGGGCCCAGTACCGCCACCGTGAGCCGATCGTTCGTCATGGTCCCTCGTTTCTGCCGGGCGGTTCGCAGCGGCCCGGTGATGATCACAAGGTGTGGAGGGGGAGTCAATCCTCGGGTGACCTTGCCGATACCCAAGGGAATGCTGGGGAGAGGCGGTGACCTGGGCGGTCGGCCCGGGGTTGCGCGGTCGTACGCGCGAGACTGGGGGCATGTGCCGCAGCATCAAGACCCTTCGCCCGCCCGTCCTGCCCGAAGAGGCCACCGAGGACGACATCCGTGCCGCCGCCCTGCAGTACGTCCGCAAGGTCTCCGGCTTCCGCGCGCCCGCCGCCCACAACCGCGAGGTCTTCGACCATGCGGTGGAGGCGATCGCGGCGGCCACGACGGAGCTGCTGGACGGCCTGGAGGTGCGGGGCGTCCCGCGACGGGCCGGGTAGCCCTGCTGTCCCGTGTCCGTCGGCGGCCGGGCGTCAGTCCGCGGCGCGAGGGTGGCGCATGAAGTACGCCGCCGCGGCTCCGGCGCCGAACAGGGCCGCCAGGGACACCGCCGTCGCGAGCCAGGTCGCGCCGAGCCACTGCGCGCCGAGCCAGCCGAGGGCGACGCTGTAGGCGGCCCAGGCGAGGCCGGCGACGGCGGACCAGGGCAGGAAGTCGCGGACGCGGCGACGGGCGGCGCCGGCGCCGAGAGAGACGACGGAACGGCCGGCCGGGGCGAACCGGGCGACGACGACCAGCAGACCGCCGCCCCGGGCGAGCGCGGCGCCGAGACGTTCCTGCGCCGTGGTCAGGCGTCGGGAACGGGCCACGGCGCGGTCGAGCCAGGCGCTGCCCCGCCAGGCGAGCCGGTAGGCCACCAGGTCGCCGAGTACGGACGCGGTCGCCGCCGAGAGCATCAGCACCAGGATGTCGGGGACCTCGCGGGCCATCGCGCCCGCCGCCGTCTCGGCCGCGGCGGCCGTGGCCACCGCGACGACCAGGACTCCGCTCGGCAGCACGGGGAGGAACACGTCCAGCACGATGGACACGCCCACGACGGCATAGATCCATGGGCCGACGGCCAGCCAGCCCAGACTCTCCAGCACCGCGCACTCTCCTGTTTTCCCCCGGTGTCACGTAACCCGTGACAGCCGAACAGCGTACGCCCCGGGTGGCACGGAAGGACCCCTGGGGCTCATGTGTCCGTCACACCGTGTTGGTTCGGGTGGTGTGCGGGATGGGAGCGGGCGAGGCGGGAGTGGGGGGTGCGGGGAGGGAGCGGGGCGGGAGCGGGTGGGGAGGGAGCGGGTGGGGCCGCCGGGGGTGCGTGGCATCCTCCGGCGGCCCGTCGTGCCGGTGGTGACGGGTGGATCAGGCGGCCACGGGGGCCTTGCCCGAGCTGGTCCTGCCCTCGGACGCGCGCTGGCGCCGGGTGAGCAGCTGGTCGAGGCCGAGACCGCCGGAGCCGGTGAAGAGCAGCAGGAACATGGCCCAGCAGTAGAGGGCCGCGGCCTCGCCGCCGTTCTGGGACGGCCACAGGGCCTGTGGCTGGTGGACCTTGAAGTACGCGTACGCCATGGAGCCGGAGGCGATGAACGCCGCCGCGCGGGTGCCCAGGCCGAGCAGGACCAGTGTGCCGCCGACCAGTTGGATGACGGCCGCGTACCAGCCGGGCCAGCTGCCCGCGGCGGCGGTGGCGCCCTGCCCGTCCACGCCGCCCAGGACGCCGAAGAGGCTCTTGGCTCCGTGGCAGGCGAACAGCAGGCCGATGACGATGCGGAACAGTCCGAGCACGTATGGCTGGGCGCGGTTGAGGCGTCCGGTCATGTGGGGGACTCCTTCGGTAGTGACCCGGTCCTTGTGGGACCAGTGGGGACGGTTCTTACCGGTGAGTCACCCACGGTAGGCAGGGCCGCTCGATACTTACAAGTTCAACATCTGGCCAGCTCTGAACGGGTCCGCCGGCCCTTCCAGGTGGTGTCGCCGCACGTAGAACCGCTCGCGCCACGGCATCCGCGTCCGAAAGTGTGACCGAATCAACGCCCGGCCGGGCGCCCGCCGCCGTCACCCAGTGCACTCCCTCCGTGGGCACACCGAACGCGAACCTCCGTGCGTGCGCGCAACCTTGACGGTCCATCAGCCGGTAGGGCCGAGGCGTCACGTCCAGTCCGCCCGTCTCGTACCCGTCCGTCCGGTGCGGGCGGCATGCTCCGGTCGCGAGCAGTCCGGCGAGCAGTTCGTCGGCGGTCCTGCGCAGATCCGCCTCGGGGAGCCGGGCCTCGACGACCGTCGTCACCCGGACCGCCGACCCCGGCACGTCGGGGGAGCGGGCCAGCCAGGCCCCGTCGTGCGGCCGTACGTCGAGCCGGGGGCCGAGCACGGTCAGCACGCCCGCCTCGATCAGCGCGGACATCTCCTCGACACGGCTGCGGGGCGGACCGATCGAGAGGAAGGCGTTCAACGGCGTGTACCAGCGGTCCAGATGGTCGCGGCGAGACACTCCCGCCAGCCCGCCGTGGTCCACGATCAGCCTCAGTTCGTTGCGCAGGTCCCGCAGGACGTCCAGGGCGGCCTTCACCGGCCCGTGGACGTTCCCGAGGGCGGCCCGCGCCGCGTCCTCGCGCAGGTACTCCAGCAGCCAGCGCTCCCACTCCGCGGGGTCCGCGAACTCCCGTCCCGTATACGGCCGCGCGATCCGCTCCCACGACCACCGGTCCGCCTCCGCGACCCCGAACTCGTCCAGAACGGCCGCCTCCCGGGCCGAGCAGTGGGGTGCGGCGAGGAACCGGTCGCGGAAGGGGAGGGGGGACGGGCCGTACGCGGGCGAGCCGAGCGCCCCCCGCCGGTCCGACGCCCTCAACAGCCCCTCGTAGTAGACCGTTTCGACCTCCTTCGCCACCAGCGGCCATATCTCCGCCAGGAAGTCGGGCGCCTCGCCGGAGTCCGCGCGCTTGCGGAACGAGGCGACGACCTCCGGTGTCAGGACGAGCGGGGTGTGGCGGCCGTAGGGGCCCTTGGCGTTGTCCCCGCGTGCCTGGTACGGGACACCGCGCCGGGAACCGGCGTACAGCCGCGGCTCCCGGCCGGAGCGGACGTACCGCAGACCCCCTCGGCCGGCGTCGGGCGCGAAGCGGCCGCCCCGACCGGTCGTGAACAGCGCCATGTGGTCGAAGAAGTTGAGGCCGAGACCCCGCAGGAGGACCGGTTCGCCGGGAGCGACGGGGGAGAGGTCGAGGTCGGCCGGGTTGGCCGGCGGGACGTGGCGCAGGCCGTGGCGGGCGGCGTACCCGGCCGTCTCCCGTTCCGGCCGGTCCGGGACGGTGGGCAGATGGCCCTGGGCGAGGACCACCGCGGCGAGGCCGGTGAGCACGCGCCCGCCGGCGAGCGTGAGCCGCTGTCCGCCGCTCGCGTCCCCGGGGTCGTCGTCGAGACCGACCGCGCGGGTGCGGTGCACCTCGACCCGGATCCCGGGCGGGGCGCCGCGCACCACCTCGGCGAAGACCCACTCCAGATAACGCCCGTACAGCGCCCGCGTCGGATAGTCGTCGGGACCCAGGGCCTCCCGCCCGCCCGGCTCACCCGCTCCGTCCGTGTCCCGTACCCGGGAGGTGACCCACTCGTACAGGCTCGGGCCCGGACGGATCGGGCCCGAACAGTCCACGCTGTCGTCGGTGAAGAGGGTGACCTGGGAGGCCACCGTGTTCATCAGCAGGTGCGGGGACTGGGCGGTGCGCCAGACCTGGCCGGGACCGGGCGGTGCCGGGTCCACGACGTGGACGGTCAGCCGGGTGCCGGGGCCGAGCAGTTCGGGGGCGGAGGCGCAGAGGCGTTCCAGGACGCTGGTGCCGCGCGGGCCGGCGCCGACGAGAGCGATGCCGATGTCGCTGGTCCCTGGGAAACCTGGAATGTCCGGCAAGGGGGCAACTCCCGTGCGTGTGGGGCGCATTGGTGGGGCGCGGCGCGGCGGACCGCCCGCCGGGAAGCGGACGGTCCGCCTCATCATGCCGCCGGACGACACGGGAACAGGGCTCCTGGCCCCTCGGGCACGCCAGGTGTGGGATGCCTCACGAGCATCTCGGGCAACAGGGGCAACAACCGCCCGGAAACGGTCGATTGGGGAACCAGGAGGGTCCGACGAGGGCTCCGGGAGGGCCCCAGAAGGGCCCAAGGAGGGTTCAAGGGGTGAGGGCGGAATCCGATCCCGTCTCCATCCGTGCCCCGCCGTTCCGCCCGGCCCGCGCGCGGTCGAGCCGCAGCCGTGCCGAACGGCCGCGCAGCGTCAGCGTCATGAGGTGGTTGCCGAACCAGGGGCCGTCCGTCCGGCGCCAGTCGATCGACGGCCGCGCGCCCCGCCCGTGCCGCCCGAACCACCGGCCGAGCGCCCGCCCCGTCCCGCTCCAGCCGAAGCGGAAACCCAGCTTTATCGTGAGCGGGATGGAGTTGTGCACGGGGGAGCAGGTGAGCTGGAGGACGCGCGCGTCGGGGACCGCCGGACGCCCCGGAACGCCGTCGCGGGTGTCCTTCGGCCACGACGGTTCGGCGACGTACGCGTGGTGCACGTCCCCGGAGAGCACCAGCACCGTCGCCGGGGCGTCGGCCCCCGAACCGGCCTCGGCGATCAGCCGGGTCAGGTCCTCGAAGGAGGAGGGGAAGGCCGCCCAGTGCTCCAGGTCGGCGCCCCGGCGCAGCTTCTCCCCGAACCGCGCCCAGCGCTCACCGCGCTCGCCCCGGCACAGTGCCGCGCTCCACGCCTCGGCGTCGTGCACGAGGTGGGGCAGCAGCCAGGGCAGCGAGGTGCCGATGAGCAGATGGTCGTACGACCCGCGGGCGTCGAGCGCCTGGGTGCGCAGCCACTGCGCCTCGCCCGGGTCCAGCATCGAGCGGTTCCGCTCGTCGAGGACGCGGGCGGCCCGGCTGTCGAGCATCAGGACGCGGACGCGCCCGAAGTCCCGCCGGTAGCTCCAGCGGACCGAGGCGGGGTCCCGGTCGGCCGCGTCGGCGTGGGCGCGCAGCGCGTCCGTACCGTCGGGGGTGGCGCGCACGGCGGCGTGGAGGGGGTCGGCGGCCAGTTCGGCGGGGGAGAGGTTGCCGAGGTGCTGGTGCACCCAGTACGACATCAGGCCGCTCAGGATCCGCTCGCGCCACCAGGGCGTGGCCCGCATGTCGGCGAGCCAGGACTCGCTGGTGTTCCAGTCGTCGATGACATCGTGGTCGTCGAAGATCATGCAGCTGGGGACGGTGGAGAGCAGCCAGCGGATCTGGGGGTCGAGCCAGGACTCGTAGTAGAGGTGGGTGTACTCCTCGTAGTCCGCCACCTGGTCGCCCGGCGGCTCCGTCAGGTCGCGGCGGGCGGCGAGCCAGCGGCGGGTGGCCTTGGAGGTCTCGTCCGCGTAGACCTGGTCGCCCAGCAGGAGGAGGACGTCGGGGCGCTCGGCGTCCGGTTCGGCGGCCAGCCGGACCGCCAGGGTGTCCAGCGCGTCGGGGCCGACCGGGTCGGGCTCCCCGGCGGGCGGCGCGGCCCAGCGGCAGGAACCGAAGGCGACCCGGACGGTGTCGCCCTCGGACGGGGTGCGGATCTCCGGGGGCGGGAAGGGGGAGCCGGGCTCCGGCCATACGGGCGTGCCGTCCAGCAGGACCTCGTACGCCGACGCCGTGCCCGGCGCGAGGCCCGTCACCGTGACCAGGGCGTAGTGGTGCCCGGCGATCTGGAACGTGCGGGCCTCGCCGCGCCCGCCGCCGGCGCACCGCACCTCGGCGGCGCACGGACGGCTCGCCTCGATCCACACGGTCGCGGACGAGCCGTCCACATAGCGAAGCAGGGGTCCCAGGCGAAGCCCGGTCATCGCGATCACCTTCCTCCGTCGCCCCGTACGGTACGGAACGACGGAGGCGATCGGCGAGGTTCCGGACCATATTGTCCGGGCGGGGCGGGCGACTCGCCGGGCGGACGGTTCAGCAGCTCGCCAGATAGCTGGTGAGGGCGCTCTTCTCGGCGGAGTCGACGGAGAGGTCGTAGTAGTACTTCACCTGGACCCAGGCGCGGACGTAGGTGCAGCGGTACGCCGTGCGCGACGGCATCCACTCGGCCGGGTCCTGGTCGCTCTTGGCCTGGTTCACGTTGTCCGTGACGGCGATGAGCTGCGGGCGGGTGAGGTCGTTGGCGAAGTTCTGGCGCTGGGCGCTGGTCCAGCCGTCCGCGCCGGAGTCCCACGCCTCGGCCAGCGGCACCAGGTGGTCGATGTCCAGGTCGGAGGCGGCGGTCCAGGTGGCGCCGTCGTACGGGGAGTACCAGCTGCCGCTGGTGGCGGCACAGGCGGAGCTGGTGACGACGTTCGTGCCGTCGCGCTTGAGGACCGTCTCGCGGGTGTTGCAGGTGCCGCTGATGGTGATCCAGTGGTTGAACAGGTCCCGGTCGTACCCGGTGCGGTCCTCGGTCGCCACGGTGAGGGTGGCGAGGTAGGAGCGGGCGGTGGCGGCGCTGACGGGGGTCGGGAGCGCGGCGGAGGCGGTGGGGGCGTTGAAGAGCGCGACGGAGGCTATCAATCCGCTGAGCGTCGCGAGTATGCTGACTCGTCGACGCGCGTAGAACCTGCGCATGTGAACTCCTTGTGGGGCCGGGGGTGTTGGGCGGGGCGTTGGGGGCGCGCGAATGAAGGGTCGCGTCGTCGTGTTACCGGCGGATGTGCGTCTGGTGAGAAGCTAGTGACGTGGGCATGACAGGACAAGGGGTGTGGCGGTGATTGTGCCGCCGGGGGCCTCCGGGCGGGCGGGTCTGTCCTGCGGCCGCGGGTCCGGTGGGGGTCGGTCGCGCAGTTCCCCGCGCCCCTGAGGGGTCGGGTCCTGTGGGCCGGGTAGCGGCTGCGGGTCGCGCCGCTTCCGGTTCGCCGCCCGTGCGGGGGTGTTCTGTGGCCGCGGGTCCGGTGGGGGTCGGTCGCGCAGTTCCCCGCGCCCCTGAGGGGTCGGGTCCTGTGGGCCGGGAAGCGGCTGCCGGTCGCGCCGCCTCCGGTTTCGCCGCCCGTGCGGGTGTGTCTCAGATGCTTGTTGACGGAGCGAGCGCCCCCGAGGATGCCTGCCGCCCGAGCGAGCGCCCTGAGGGTGCTTCGCCGCCCGTGCAGCCGCCCCACGGATGCTTGCCCCCCGTGCGGCGCCCCGCGGATCCTTGCCGCCCGAGCCAGCGCCCTGTGGGTGCTTCGCCATCCGTGCGGCCGCCCCGAGAGCGCTTCGCCACCCGTTTCGGCCGTTCTGGCGCTTCGCCGCCCGCGCGGCCGCTCCGAGGGCGTTGCGTCACCCGTGCGGCCGTCCCGATTCTGCGCCGCGTACTATGGACGGCGCAGAAGGGGAGTAGCTCTTCGCCCGAGAACTTCTGCAAGGCACTGCTCTTGGCTATGGTCTCGGCATGCCCATCGCGCCTGAGTTCCTGAGCCTCGCCTACCCAGGTCAGGAGTTCCCCGCCTACCTGTACGGCCGCGCCTCCCGCGACCCGAAGCGCAAAGGCCGCAGCGTCCAGTCCCAACTCGACGAGGGCCGAGCCACGTGCCTCGACGCCGGCTGGCCGATCGCCGGCGAGTTCAAGGACGTCGACCGATCGGCCTCGGCGTACGCCCGCCGGACGCGCGACGAGTTCGAGGAGATGATCGCAGGCATACAGGCCGGCGAGTGCCGCATCCTCGTCGCCTTCGAGGCGAGCAGGTACTACCGCGATCTGGAGGCGTACGTACGATTGCGCCGCGTCTGCAGAGAGGCCGGCGTGCTGCTCTGCTACAACGGCCAGGTCTACGACCTCTCCAAGAGCGCGGACCGCAAGGCCACGGCCCAGGACGCGGTCAACGCAGAGGGTGAAGCCGACGACATCCGCGAGCGGAATCTGCGCACGACTCGCCTGAACGCCAAGCGCGGCGGCGCCCACGGGCCCGTCCCGGACGGCTACAAACGCCGCTACGATCCCGACTCCGGCGACCTGGTCGACCAGATCCCCCACCCCGACCGCGCCGGACTGATCACGGAGATCTTCCGGCGCGCCGCTGCGGCTGAACCCCTGGCCGCCATCTGCCGTGACCTCAACGAGCGCGGCGAGACCACGCACCGCGGCAAGGCGTGGCAGCGGCACCACCTGCACGCCATCCTGCGCAACCCCGCCTACATCGGCCACCGCCGGCATCTGGGTGTCGACACGGGCAAGGGCATGTGGGCACCCATCTGCGACGACGAGGACTTCGCCGAGACCTTCCAGGCCGTCCAGGAGATCCTGTCGCTCCCCGGCCGCCAGCTCTCCCCCGGGCCCGAGGCCCAGCATCTCCAGACCGGCATCGCCCTGTGCGGCGAGCACCCCGACGAACCGCCCTTGCGGTCGGTCACGGTCCGCGGCCGCACCAACTACAACTGCTCGACCCGGTACGACGTCGCGATGCGCGAGGACCGGATGGACGCGTTCGTCGAGGAGTCGGTCATCACCTGGCTCGCCTCGGACGAAGCCGTGGCCGCGTTCGAGGACAACACCGACGACGAGAGGACCCGTAAGGCCCGGATCCGGCTGAAGGTCCTGGAGGAGCAGCTGGAGGCGGCCCAGAAGCAAGCCAGAACGCTGCGCCCTGACGGCATGGGCATGCTGCTGTCCATCGACTCCCTCGCGGGCCTCGAAGCCGAACTCACCCCCCAGATCGACAAGGCCAGGCAGGAATCCCGGTCCCTGCACGTGCCGGCCCTGCTGCGGGATCTCCTCGGCAAGCCCCGGGCCGACGTCGACCGGGCCTGGAACGAGGCGCTCACGCTGCCGCAGCGCCGCATGATCCTGCGCATGGTCGTGACCATCCGCCTCTTCAAGGCCGGCAGCCGAGGAGTTCGCGCCATAGAGCCGGGCCGGATCACGCTGTCGTACGTCGGCGAGCCCGGCTTCAAGCCGGTCGGCGGCAACCGGGCCAAGCAGTAGCTACGCCAGCGCCATGGGGAGCGTCGGCGCCGCGAGCAGCGGGTCGGGGGCCGGCGCGGGAGGGAACGGGCGGCGCTTGAACCAGATCTGAATCCAGAGCCCGTCGCCGCCGAGACGTAGCAACAGGTCGTTCATGGCGTCCCGCAGCTGGCTGGTGCAGTAGCGGTCGCTGACCAGGTGTATGCACCAGCCGTCGTCCTCGGTCGGCATGACCGCGCGCCCCGAGGGCATCAGGTCCGCGGGCACGGTCTCCCAGCGCAGGACGCATAGCCGGAGGCCCTGCGCGGGCCGTGCCATACGCCCGTCATCAGTCCACCGCTGTCGCCACAGCCCATGCACGACGCAGTGGTTGGTGACCCTGGTGAACTGGTCGAGGAGCGGCTCCTCGGCGTGATCCGGGTGGAGGATGAACTCGATGCGGCCCGGCTCTCCCGGCTGGCCCGGCTGGTCCCTGATGTCGGCCAGCCTGCCCTCGTCCAGTTCCCCAGGCTTCGCCAGCCTGTAGAGCGCGTGCTGCTGCTGTGGCGTGTAGGACACGGCGGTCCACCCCCTGCGCCACTGCCCGAGTGCGGGCAGCGCTTTCCTATGTTGCGTCCGTCGCTGCCAGGCGAGGAACCATCATGCACAGGGCGGTTACTTTTGGCCACAGTCTAGTCACTGGGAGCAGATGACGGGTCTTTCAACTGGCCTTATGCGCGCGGGTAGTTGCGCTACGGACGAATTTCCGCCATCAGCGCCGTGGGGCCTGGCGGTACAGGCGCATCAGGTTCTGCACCTTCGCCATGTCCTCGGCGTCCAGCTCGCCGGTGACAACCGCTCTCACCTGACCGTCCTCGCTCCAGACCGTATGGACATCCATGAACTGGGCGCCGGCCGCCTCTTGGACCTCGCCGGGGTCCAGGTCCAGGGCGTTGGCGAGTGCCTCCAATTGCGGATACTCCGGATGCTCCGACGGGTCCAGCGCGGCCCGCTCCAGACGGTCCAGCCAATCGGCCTCGACGAGCCGTTCCTCGCGGCGAGGGTCGACCGTGGCCGCCGCTACGGCCTCCAGGCTCAACCCCACCTCGGTGCGACGGGCGCGCAGCAAGTCGGAGAGGTCCGTGCGCGTGGCGTCGGCGGGCGGCGCAGCCTCTTCGAGGTCCTGGCGCGCGAGGCGCATGGCTTCATCGAAGCCCTCGGGGCTGACGCCGAGTTCCCTCGCTGAGGAGCGCACCACGCGACGCAGGGCCTCGCTGGGGGAAAGCGCCTCGGCTGCCAGCGGCGTCTCTGCCTGGCCTTCACCGGTGGCTGGCTGAAGGGAGCTGGGATCGCCCCCGGCGAGGATGGCGTAGACGCTCCCCGGGGCCCACTTGAGAACGGCATCGAGTGCCCTCGCGGTGAACTCGGTCGGTCGCGATTCACCACGACGGATTGCGCGCAGTGCCTCGTACGTGATGCCCGCGGCTTCCGCGAGGTCACGCCACTTCAGCCGCAGTTCGAGGCGGCGCTGATTCATCGCCTCGTCCAGCCGCTCGTGCGGTTCCGGCATTGGCACCCCTTCTGACCAGCGAAACGCAGGATAGCGCAACCCGTCGCCAGCCTGCACTTGCCTCAACTTGTGTAAACCTGCGTTCGGAGGCTTGTGCGTCTGCGTAAACCTGCGCTAACTTGTGGTTCATGCCCAGTGGAACCACAAGTCGAGTGAAGCAGCAGCGGCTGATGCGGGGGATGACTCAGCAGGATCTGGCCGATAAGTGCGCGGAGGCTGGCGTGCACGTGGACGAGTCGCACATCAGCCGAATCGAACGCGGGATCTATACGCCGCGTCCCAAGCTGCGTGCCCTCCTGGCGGAGCTCCTTGAGCTTGACGTCAGCGACTTCGGGCACGTCATGCAGCCGGATGCCATGTCCGGGAGCGCGGCGTGACGCGCGAGGAGCGGCACCGCATCCTCAGCCCCGCTGAGATCGCGGACGCCCAGGGCCAGGCCCGGCGGGCGGTGAGCACGGTCGGTATCCCGCGGGAGCTGATCGACAGGCTCCGGCCGATTCTCGCCCCCGCCGCCAAGGCGATCGCTGCGGACGAGATCGCCTCGCCCGCCAAGGCCGCCTGAGTACAGCAAGTCGGGGCCGGCCCCGGCCCTACCCGGAGCACGACCCCTACGGCACATCCACACCCAAAACCCTTCTCAGGAGTGGATCACCTTGACCACATCTTCCCATCCGTTCGGGTTCCACATGCCCGGCCCGATGCCGGCACCGGTACCGCTGCACCAGGCCCCGGCCGCGCAGGCCGCCGTGGCCGTACCGGTCGCCACCCCGCCTATCCACCGGGAGCCGCTGCCCGTGTGCGTGACCTGCGGCGGCAGGCGCGGCCCCCTCGTCCCGCGCGGTGACCTGTACGACTTCGGCGCGGAGGTCCTCATCTGTGCCTCCCGTGACTGCACGCCCGGCCCGCTGGAGCCCGCGTTGCTGGCCGGCCCTCCGGCCGCGCAGCCCCGGCCGCCGGTCACGCCGGCGCCCGAGGCGGACGTGGCCCGCACGTACGACGCGGCGACCGTCGAGGCGATCGCGCAGTCGGCTCGCGCCCAGGAGCGCGCCGAGATGCGTGCCGAACTCAGCAACGCCGCCGAGGCCGCGGAGGCGGGGGACTGGTTCCACGCCGCCTGGCTTGCCACCGCGCCCCTGCAGGAGGGCTACCGGGCCGTGCGACAGCTGATCGCGGGCCGCCGCCTCGATGACTGGCTGTCCGTGTCCGAGGTCCTGCGGGCGGTCGAGGGCAAGGCGCCCGCTTCGGTTCCGCTCACCGTCACCTGGGACGGCCAGGTGTCCGGCTCCGAAGAGGACCGGCCGGGTGAGGCCACGCTCGTGGGCTGCACCGCCGCGCTCGGCGGGTCCGCGGTCCTGGCCCTCGACGACGACCAGCGCGTAGACCTCGCGGTGCGGCTCCTCGCCACGGTGCCCGCTGCCGTGCGCTGCGGCAACACGTGCTGCGGGACCCCGACCCGCGACCTGGTCGAGTCCGACCCGAAGTTGTGGGGTGGCATCGTCCTCGACGTCGTCGGCACCACCGGCGGCAGGTGCTGGTGGTGCTCCCCGGCCTGCGCGATCGCCGCGATGAACACCGCCGGCGCCGGGCTGGCGGCCGCCGACCAGCTGAGCGCGGTCGACCCCGCCCAGCAGGCCCCCGCCGTGCCCGCCGAGGCCGAGGGGATGGCCGACGACGGCGAGGCGCACTGCGCGCGGTGCGGCTGCTCCGCGCGGCAGCGGTGCCCGGGCGGCTGCTACTGGGTGCTCAATGCCGCCCTGATCGTCGTGTGCTCGTCCTGCGCGTCGCCCCAGGAGCTGGCGTACGGCGCGTCCCGGCCGCAGGGCGGGCAGGGGGCCGACGCGTGATCACTCTCATTCTCGGGATGCTCGGCGGCTGGGTGCTGTTCGCGCTCGTGGCCTACCTCCTCGACGGCCAGGCCCACGGCCGCCGCTGGATGGGCGGTGCCCGATGAGCGAGGCGATGAACCTGGTCCAGCTCGCCCTGGCCACCTTCACCGAGGGCACCGCTGCCCTGGCGGACCCGGACAACGGCACCGCCGCGGAGGAGAGGGAGCGGTTCCTGCAGTACGCCCGGTCGCACGCGGCCATGACCCTGTCCGAGGCCGCCGGCGAACTGGTCTGGCAGTACGTCACCGAGGGCCTGCCGGACCAGGTGGAGGAAGCGCGCGCGGTCCTTGCCCCGGGGCGCCCCGACTATCTGCGCTACCGCCTGGACCACTCCGTCGAATCCGTCGAGGTGGCCTTCGACCTGGTCCAGCCCTGTTTCGCCTGCGGCACCGACCGTGTGTCACCCGTGACCGGCCTGTTCCACCTCGGCGAACTCCTCCACCAGGAACCCCACCCGGACCCGGACCCCGCCGGACAGCCCGGGCCGGGACCGCTCGCGGCGTCCGAGGCTCTGGACGCCCGCACCTGGGACGTGTCCCGCCTGTTCCGGCGTCTGATGTCCCGGCACCCGGACGCCGGCCTGACGATTTCCAGCATCGTCTGTATCGCCTACGCCGAGACCGACGGCAGCACCCAGCTGGAGATCCAGGCCGCCAGCGCGGACGCTGTGCGTGAGGTCGCGGCCGGCATCGGCGCCGAGTTCACCTCCCGCCACAGTGACACACCCGGTCCGTACGGCGCCGTTGTGGAACACGCCAAGGCCAAGGGTCGCCTCGGTGCTGACATCGAGGTCTCCGTGCGCGGCTACACCCGGCTCACCGATGACGAGGCGGCCGTCTGGCGCGCTGAGCAGGGCCAGGCCGTCGAGGCCGAGGCGCAGACGGCGGGGGTTGGCGAGTGAGCGCCATCGAGGAGACGACCGCGGCCGCCGAGGCCGGGAAGGACACCCACGCGGGCGGCGGCCAGCCGACCGCGGCGGGCGGAGTTCACCCGGCGCCGGCGCTCACGGCCCAGGTGCTGGCGCAGCTGCGTACCGCGGGCCTGGTGCTGCCGCGCGGCCCCTACCCGGGCCGTCCGTGGGCGCCGCGCACCGACGCGGAGACCCATCTCCTGGCCGAGTCCCGCCGGTTGGACCGTGCGCGGCAGCAGCTGCTCGCCGAGCTGGGCCGCATGCGCCACGGGACGCCTCACCGGACCGCCCGCGAGGTCCGGAAGGCCGCGGTGCGGGCCGTGCAGCGCCACGCCGCCGACTGTCCGCTGAGCGGCGGCCAGCTCGCTGTGCTGGCGGGCGCCGCGATCGGTGAGCGGCCGGAGGAGACCGCCGCCCGCCTGGACATGCCCCTCGGCACGCTCAGAAGCACCCGGGCCCGGGCCCTGGACCGGCTGGGTGCCCTGAACATCACCCACGCGGTCGCCCTGGCGGTGGCCGCCGGGTGGATCCGCCCGCGGGCCGCCGACGGAGGTGACAGCGCATGACGACCGACCCCAGCGTGCAGATCGTGAACGTCCTCCTCGGCCTGGCGGTCGGCGTGGCCGTCATCGCGGCCCTGAGCATCCTCCGGCGCCACCGCTACCAGCGCCCGCCGTCCGAGGAGCCGTACGCGGGTTTCCAGTCCGGCGCCCGTGACGCCGGTACGGGGGAGTTCGTGCAGCTGGAGTGCGAGGGCCACTGCCCCGGCAGGAAAGCGCACGAGATCACCGGCGACGGCGGCGCGACCTGCGTGCTCTGCGGCACCCACCGCGCCCTCCCGGACGCCGTCGACGACCCGGCCTGACCCGCCCTCGATCCGCCGGGCGGGCGGACGTGACCTGACACCCGTCCCGCCCGCCCGGCCACCCACCACCGACATGGAGACACCATGCGTCGCCCCACCGTGCGTCGTACCGACCCACGCCTTGAGACCATGACCAAGGCCATCGAGAGCCTGGTCCCCGGCTCGACGCCGGCATTCCTGACCGTCACGGTCACCGAGACGCTGCCCGGCACCGCCGGCCACGACGGACAACCCCACAAGCACACCTGGACCGGCCGCCCCGACGAGGTCGCCGAGCGCCAGTTCACCGCCCTGTACGGCCGCCCCCGCACCGAGACCGAGGTCAGCCCGCTGGACCCGGCCGAGACGGATTGGATGCCGTCTGCCCGCTGGTACCCGCTGCGCCCGGGCGATCTGGTCCACATCCACTACGAGGCGGGCCTGGCCGGCGTGCCGGCCGCGTTCGGCGAGACGTACATCGTCGGAGACGCCGGCACGCCCGGCGACCCCGTGCCGCGGCTGCTGAGCATGGTGCTGCTCGCGCACACCCTGCCCGACTCCACGCCCGAGGACGACGTCAAGAACCTGACGGGCTGCTACGAGGCCGAGGCCGCCGATGACCCGCTGTACGCCCCCTGGTTCGAGGCCAAACCGCATCGGCTGACGATCGTCCGCGACGGCCGCGTCGTGCACGACGGGGGTGCGAAGTGACGTACAACCTGGCGCCCAAGGGCGCGCCCTGGTTCGAGCACCTGACGGACAGCGTCCGCGCCCTCGGTGAGGCCGCTCGGGAGTGGCAGCTGGCCGACCGCGCGGCCTCCCTCAACGAGGCCCACGTGGGCATGGAGCGGAGCGTCCTGCACGAGGGCCGCACCACCCACGAGCCCGGCCCCGACACGGTGCCCCTGCACCGCCGGACGTACGACAACCGCCGCCCGCACGTGTCCGCGTGCTACGAGCTGCAGCGCCTCTACCGGGAGCACCGCAGCCGCACCCGCCGCGGGTACCGGGACACGGCGATGCTGTACGCGTCGGGTGCCGCGTGGGCGATCACCCAGGCGCAGACCGGCCGGGAGCCCCACCAGGTCGTGTTCACCCTCGACCACTACGAGCGGCCCGCACCCATCCCGCACGGCTACGGCATCGAGTGCCTCGGCCCGTACGCGGGGGCGAAGGAGCTGGCCGCCGCGTACGAGCAGTTGCGGTCCATGCACCTGGCCGAGGACATCTCCGAGGAGATCGCGGGCCGCCCCGACCACGAGGTGACCGAGCGCGACGCCAGCGACATGTGGGAGGCCGGCGACTACGCCCGCGGCCTCCCGGATGCCGCCTACGCCTACGGCCGTCTCCTTGAGCGCGCCCTGCAGTACACACTCCTCGGTCCGAAGAACGCCCACCGTCGGCAGCTCGCCGAGCAGCGCGCCGCCGAGCAGGCCGCGGCCGCCGACGAGGCCGAGGGAGGCAGCCGGTGAGCGCCGTCGACCAGCACGCCGAGGCGCACCGGCTGCGCGACGAGGACGGCTACGGCGCGCGCCGGATCGCGGCCGAGCTGGGCATCACCCGCCACGCGGCCACCCGGCTGCTCGCGCAGCCACTGCCTCAGCCGGTGGCCGACCAGGTGGCCGAAGTGGCCGCCGAGCGGCTGCCGGTGGCCGACCAGGTGGCCGAAGTGGCCGCGCAGGAACGGCCGGTGGCTGAGCCGGTGGCCGAACTGGCCGTCCCGGAACGGCCGGTGGCTGCCCGGGTGGCTGAGGTGGCCGACCAGCGGCCGCCGGTGGCCGTGGGGGCGGTCGTGCCGTCCGGCCAGGTGGCTGAAGCGACGGGAGTGGCGCGGCTGTTCCGGCTGCCGGGGTCGCGGAGTCCCTGGCTGCAGGTGGATCTGTCCGGCCGGCCGTGGCTGCTGCGGGACCTGATGCGGCTGGTGCGTCTCGGCCTGCAGATCCCGCACGTGGTCGACATCGCCGTGCGGAGCTTCGCGGCCGCCTATTGGGAGGCCGTGACCGGCGGCCACCTGGCCCCGGGCCAGTCCTACGAGGTGCAGACCCGCGTACGGCCCTGCCGCCACGCCACCTGAGACCGGCCGCCCGCCCGCCCCCTCTGCGGGGCGGGCGGCCACCCCGTCGGCCACTGGCCGACCACTGGCTGAGGAGGACCCGTGCCCAACCGCCGCCGCCAGCCGTGCGACGTCCCGGCCCTGCCGCACTCCCTCAACTCGCGGCTGTACCCGAGCGGCTGGAAGTGCGACCGCCACAGCCCCTGGGGCAGGGCCGGCCACGACAGCCCCACACCCCGCGTCAAGACACAGCCCGAATCGAGGCCCGCATGACCGAGACCAGACAGCCCGTCCCGACCCCGGCCGCAGTGGCCGCGCTGCCCGTGCCGTACGAGCGGACCCGCTGGGAGGCCGCGGTGCTGGCCCGGCAGTTGCACTACCGCACCCTCGCGGTCGCACTGATCCTGTCCCACCACGCCGGGCCCGGCGGGATCCTCGCCGAGGACGGCATCCAGCGCACCGGCCGCATGCGCGAGCTGACCATGATCAGCTCCGAGAACATCCGCCAGGCGCTGCGCTACCTGGAGGTCCTGGGACTGCTCGTCCGTGTCCCGCTCAGCGCCAGCGCGCCGCGCGGGGTCGCCCGGGGGATCGTCCTGACTGTCCCGGCCCGGCACGAGCGGCCCCCGCATCCCGGGGAGCGCCCGTGAGCGACCAGGTGCGGCACGTGCCCGGGCAGATCGAGTTACTGCCCGACGACCCACCGCGCTACGGCGGTCCGGCCGCGGTGCCGGCCACGCCGATCACCACGTCGGGGCGCACCGAGTTCACCGTGCGCTGCGAGTCCGGCTGCGGCGAGTACCACCGCCACACCGGCCCCGGCGTACGCACAACGCCGTGCGGCGCCACCTACACCGTGCCCGCCCTCACCGGCCCTCAGGAGTCCCCGCCTTGACCTCGCCACTCCCGGACGGCATCCGCCCGTGACCCGTCCGCCCGCACGCCCGGCCTGGCCCCGTCACACCCCTGGTGACGGGGCCGGTGGCGTGGCGTGGGCGGGCGGCCCCGCATCCACGACGACCAGGACCAGGAGCATCGTGTCTGACACCGAGCTGGAGCCGAACGCTGGCGGCAGCGTGGCGCACAACTGGGGGAACGCGCTCGCCCGGCGCTGGGCCCCGGAACTGCCCCGGCCGCTGACCCAGGGGTTCCTCACCTGCCTGTACGCGCTGCGTCAGCTCGCGTCCGCCGACGGCCAGTTGAAGTACGCGCGTGACGGCAAGGGCATCACCCTCGCCGAGATCACCGCCGCCTGCAGGTCGAGCCAGAAGGACGTGCGCGCGTTCCTGACGGCCGCGATCGCCGCCGGGGTCGTGACGACCGTCGGAGCCCGCCGCAGGGGCGTGGCGGCCGTCTACTGCCTGCTGGTGTCCCCCCGGCCGAACTGGGCCGCCGCGGCCGCCGTCGTCGACAACCACCGGCGCGGCAAGACCACCACCCGCGAGCCCGCCGAGGAGCCGACGAGTTCGGTCCACAGTGGACCGACGTCCCAGGCCCCGAGTTCGGACCACTGTGGACCCAACTCCGCCGCGGCAAGTTCGGTCCACAGTGGTCCCTCGGAGTTCGGTCCACAGTGGTCCCGCGAGTTCGGTCCACAGTGGTCCCACCACCCAGGTATTACCCATGAACTACCCCATGAGGATCTGTCTGTAGGACCTCAGGTGCGGGATGCGCGGGGGCGCGAGAGCCATGAGCGGGCCGAGGACGCCTCGACCGCCGAGGCCCGTCCGCTGCGCGCCGTCGACGGCAAGCGCTCCGGCGCACGCCCGGCTCGCCCGTCCGGGCAGATGCCGCTCCTGATGACCGTCCCGGCCCCTCACGACCCCCAGGAGCCTCCCGCAGGCCCCAGCGCGGGTGATCACTCGATCGGAGGGCCCCGAGACGGCTGGAGGGCCCTTGTGGCCCGCGAGCGCCCCGACGACGCCCAGGCCGTCTACGGCGACCGCTGGACCGGCACCCACGCCCACCACCTGCCCGGCAACACCGGCTGACCCGGAAGGACACTGCGATGCCCTACACCCCGCCCCCGCGGCCCGCCCCCCGCAACGGCCCCGGCACCTGCCCCAGATGCGGCGCCGAGGTGATCTGGTGCCTCAACGCCAACGGGATCACCCAGCCGGTCAACCGCCAGCGCACCCCCGAGTACGGCAACCAGGCCGTCCGCGTCGACGTCGCCGGCCGCTGGCACACCCGCCAGCTCGCCGGCGACCGCAAGACCCTGGAGGGCAGCGAGGCGATCCACTACCCCCACGCCCCCACCTGCACCAACCCCCCGCCCAAGCCCACCCCCGCCGCACGCCGGCTCTCCTCCGCCAAGGTCCGCCAGGGCGTACGCCCCATCAGGCAGCAGCGATGAAGGCCCGCGAGGACGTCGCCGCGATGCTCCGCGCCGGCGCCACCTACGCCCAGATCAAGTCCCGCCTGCAGGTCTCCGACTTGCTGATCAGCCGCACCCGCCACGACCTGGACATCCCCCTGCCTCCGGAGCGGGTCAAGCGCAGCAGAGCAGAACTCGTCGCCGTCGACGCCCAGGCCGTCACCATGCTCCGCGCCGGCGCCACCTACGACGAGATCCGCAGCGCGCTCCGGCTGGACCCCAACCGCATCTCCCGCCTGCGGAAGCAGCACAGCATTCCCGTCCCGCCCCGTGACCGCTGGGCACCCCTGCGCCTCACCGTCGAGGAGTCGTTCACCCGGTACGCCCGGCCCACCCCCGAGGGCGGCCACCTGATCTGGACCGGCCCTCGCAGCGGTCGCGGCCTCGACCTGATCGCCTCCGGCCGCACCCACAACGCCCGCCACGTGGCGTTCCGGAAGCACTACGGCCGCGACCCCGACGGACAGACCCGCCGCACCTGCGACCAGCCCGACTGCATCGCCGGCGCCCACCTCACCGACCGCACCCTCCGCCAAGCCAACCAGCACGCCGACAAGAAATTCGAACGCATCTTCGGGAGCAGCACATGAGCAAGGTTCGCGAGGACGTCGCCGACATGCTCCGCGCCGGCGCCACCTACCGGCAGATCATCGCCCGCCTCGGCGTCCGCCAGGCCACCATCGCCGCCACCCGCAAGGCGTACCGCATCCCCCTGCCCGCCGGCCGCACCGGCCGCCACCGCGACACCCCCGGAGCCGCGGACGTCGACGCCGCCATCGCCGCGATGCTCCGCGCCGGCGCCACCTACACCGAGGTCCGCGAACAGCTGCACGTCAGCGCCCAGCGGATCTCCGGCGTCCGCCTGGAACAGAAGATCCCCGTACCCGCCGGCCGCTGCCCCGGCCACAACGGCCCCCGCACCCCCGAACAGACCCTCGCCCAGTACAGCCGGCCGGCCGCAGACGGCCACACCACCTGGACCGGCCCCACCGACGGCGCCGGGAAACCCACCATCTGGACCCGCCACCAGGCCCTCAGCGGCTGGCGCGTCGCCTTCCTCGCCCACCACGGCCGCGAACCCGACGGCCGCGTCCAAGTCGCCTGCGACCAGCCCCGCTGCATCGCCGGCCCCCACCTCACCGACCGCCGCATCCGCCAAGCCAACCAACGCGCCGACACCGCATTCGAACAGATCTTCGGCACCTGAAGACCCGGAAAGACACATGACGACACCCGACGACACCCCCGCCATCACCGACACCCACGTCCTGGCCCACCCGCCCGGCCCCGACCTCACCGCCTGGCTCGCCGACACACCCCACACCCTCGACGGCGACCAGCTCACCCTCCACACCGACCTCGGCGACATGCAGCCACGCCCCGGCTGGACCCTCCTGAAGTGGACCGACGGCGAGATCACCGTCGCCTCACCCCGAACCGTCGAACGCGTGTACGGGCCCCACGGACAGCTCACCCGCTACACCCAACTCCTGCGCACCCTCACCAGCGCCCCCGACGCGCCCACCCACTGCCACACCCACCCGCCCGCCTGGGACGGCGCCGGCCCCTGCCAGTACTGCACCGCCCTCCTCCAAGCCCGTACCGAACTGGCCGCCCTCGACACTCTCAAGGACCAGCCGTGACCGGACCCCAGCCCGACACGCTCACCGGCCGCCACGGCGTAGCCCACCGCATCCCCACTGCCCGCTACCGCGAGGAGCACCGAGCCACCCTCGACGCCTGGATCATCACCGCCGAACGCTGGCATCCCGCCTGGTCCCAGTACCTCCTGTGCGCGCTCAGCCTCGCCGACATCGAGGGCGCACCCCCGGCCAAGAAGCGCACCCCGGACGTCACTCACGAGCTGCTCGTCGTCGTCCTCAACCCCGACCACGGCCCCTACGACGCCCGCCTCGTCCGCCCCGACTACCTGCAGCACCTCACCCCCGTGAACGTGGCCGAGCAGTTCACCGCCACCGACGACCAGGCCCGCCGCATCGCCCGCCTCTGCACCCGCGAGGTCGTCGACGGCCGCCTCACCCCCGAAACGGGCGACGCACCCGCCCACATCCGCGCCTGGTGGCACGTCACCATCCGCGAAGCCCTCAGCAACCCCCGCCGCGCCTGACCCAGCCTCGCGCGCGCACGCGCCTGCGATTGCGCACGCGGTAACCGCAGGCGCACGCGCGAGACCCCTACCCGCCAGTACGAATGGGCGCAGCGCCCCGGACGGAAAGAACGATCATGTGCACCACCCCCGGCTGCGGCCGCGCCCGCGACACCAAGACCACCCGCCGCCTGTGCCGCCGCTGCAGCGACCGCTTCACCGCGCAGCTCCACGAACTCCAGTGGCAGCTCCCGCACCTGCGCGCCTGCCTCTACCCCGACCGCAGCCCCACCACCGGCAGCATCCACGGCGGCCGCGCCCACTCACCCCTGCCCGCACGCGGCGACGTCCTCAACCTCCTCGCCGCCGGATCCAACAGCACCCTCGACGACCCGTACGGCGACGCCCGCCGCGACCAGGACGGCCCCATACCCGTCGACACGATGCTCCGCGGATGGGCCGAGGCCCTCGCCAAGCACATCCGCATCGCCCCCACCCCCTGGCTGCGCCCCGGCCGTACCTGGGCCGCCTGGCACATCGCCTACCTCCCCTGGACCCTCACCGCCGACTGGGCCGGCCTCTTCCACCAGGAGCTGGGCGACGTCCTCGCCCGCGTACGCGCCATCACCCACACCGAACCCCAACGCCACCTGCAGGACGCCCCCTGCCCCCACTGCGACGCCTTCGCCCTGGTCGACGAGGACTGGGCCAACTACATCGAGTGCACCGTCTGCGGAGCGCTCCTCACCCACGCCGAGTACTTCGACCACGCCCGCCGCGTCCTCCCCGGCCTCTACCGCACCGCCCTGCAACTCGTCACCGCCCGAGCCCAGGACACCCAGACCACGAACGCCTGACCGACCTCATTGCGGGCCGACAAGCGTTGTCACTGGACAAGATCCGGTCCTAGCGTGAACATGGGGCCAGCGCCACACCTGTGTTCGCTTCACACGACTCCCACAGCCCCAGACCCCCAACCGGTCTGGGGCTGTCGTGCATCCCGGAGGAGGTGGCCCCTGTGCCCGACTTCTACACCGGCACCCAGGCCGCCCAACTCGCCACCCGATGGCGACGCACCGTCAGCGCCAACGCCGCCGCCGTCACCCGCTCCGCCATCTCCAACTGGGTCGCCCGCGGCCACCTCAAGCCAGCCGGCCTCGACGAGCACAACCGGCCCCTGTTCGCCCTCCCCGACATCGCCCGCGCCGAGCTGGCCACCCGCCGCCGCGCCCTGCGCCTGGTCGGCATCGGCTCCACCACCCAGGAGACGTCCCGCCCATGAGCGACGAAGAACAGAGCTTCGGAGCCTGGCGCACCGAGCACCACAACCGCGCCCAGGCCCACGCCTTCCACTGGGCAGAACGGGCCACCAGCGAGTACGAGCAGGCCGTACGGCACGAGGACGACGCCCGCGAACGCCAGCAGTACGACAGCGGATGGCAGCGTGACCGGGCAGCCGAGGCCCGCAGCCTCGCCCAGGTCCACGGCGTACGGTCCACCGAGGCCATCAGGCTGGCCGAGATGTGGGCACGCGTCGCCCAGGGCCTCGCCGACGGCGAACTCCCGCTGCACGCGGTGCTGGAGTCGACTTCGGAACCGGCCGGCGCGCACCCCACCCCATGACGTGCGGGGCCGCGACCGCTGCTCTGGCACTGGTTGGATGGCGCGCCTCTGGCAAGGCCATCACCGGCGTTGAGACTCCGGCGGCCCCGCACTGCCCTACACCAACAACCTCAGGAGGCTCACCCCATGGCCCGTATCCAGATCCTCGAACTCCCTTTGGTCCACCAGGGCGACCAGACCGAGACCCCGTTCGTGATCCTCATCGACAAGGCCACCGAGAACGAGGCCGAGACCCTGGCGAGCCACCTTCGCGTAGACAGTGAGAAGGCCAGGGCACGCACCATGATCGTCACCACAGCGACCCTCGACCTGGCATGAGCAGGGCACTCACCCCTGCCTGACACCCCAGGACCACCCCATGGGAGGTACCCCCCGTGCCTACCCGGCCCCCCTCCCGGTGCTCCGACCCCCGCTGCTCGGTGTTCGCGACCAAGCGAGGCAGGTGCGACGACCACCAGCCCATCCCATGGGCAGGCAGGGACGACAAAGCCAGCAGGTACGGCATCAGCTCAGGCAGATGGCGCACGCTCAAGCGCCTTGTCACAGCACGTGACAACGGATGCTGCTACCGATGCGGCGACGAACAGCCCAGCCTCGACGACGACCCCGACGGCGAGCACCAGCACGAGCTGGACCACATCACGCCGATCTTCGAGGGCGGAGCGGCCGAGGACCTCGACAACCTCGGACTGATCTGCGGCCCATGCCACCTCGTCAAGTCCAAGGCCGAAGCCGTACGAGCCAACAGGGCACGCCGCAGGCGTCGCTGACCACCAGGGAGGTACGCCCGTGTTCGCCCACCCCGCCAAGCCCAGCCAGGCCAGTGTCCGGGCCACCGTGCGGGCCCTCGGTCCCTGGTTCTGGGAGGTCGTCCGCTGGGACCCGCGCGCCAGCATTCCGCCCTACGACCCCATCACCGGCTACCGCACGTGGGCAGAGTTCGAGGCTGCCCCGCCGCAGTTCACCGGCATCCTCGGCATCGTCTCCCCGGGGGTAGGGGAGTCTGGATCGCGGGGGTGATCGGCTGGGGGCCCGGCGCCGTCAGCTCGGCACACACACGCTCAGAATTGTGAATCCCGTGCACGGCCCCCGATCACTCACCGTGACAGACGTCTTCGCAGGTCAGGAGGTGGTCCCATGGGGCGCACCGCCCAGCCCGCCGCGCTGAAGCTGCTGACCGGCCGCGCCGAGGGCCGCGACTCCGGCGGCCGCAAGGTCAACCCCGGCCCGGCCTTCCGCCGGATCCCCCCGAACCCCCCGACGTGGCTGTCCCCCGAAGCCAAGGCCGAGTGGCGTCGCGTCGCCCCCGGCCTGTCCCGCCTCGACCTCCTCAAGGAGGAGGACCGGGCGATGCTCTCGGCGTACTGCGAGACCTGGTCCGTGTTCGTCCGCGCGACCCGCGACGTGACCAAGCAGGGGCTCACCGTCATGCAGGTCACCTACCGGGGCGAGGCCCGGATCGAAAAGCCCGTGGCGAACCCTTCGGTGGCCGTGGCGCGGAACGCCGGCCGGGAACTGCGCGGGTTCGCCGCCCAGTTCGGCCTCAGCCCGGCGACCGAGCAGGCCCTGAGCAGGGGGGCCGACGATGGCAACGAGGACGACAACCCGTTCGCGTAGGAAGGCCGGCGAGGGCACCACCGCCGAGGTCACGCCCGCCGCCTTCCTCGACGACGCCGAGCTTGAGCGGCTGAAGCTGTCGCCCGAGGTCGCCTGGTACCTCACCTCGCGCGGCATCCCGCTGCCCGACTGCCCGCCGCTGATCAAGACCCCTGAGCCCCGGGACGTCGCCGGCGCACGGTTCGACCCCGAGCGCGTCGACAAGGTCATCAAGTCCTTCAGCCTGCTACGCCACACCCAGGGCCAGTGGGCCGGCCGCCCCCTCGTGCCGGACCCGTGGCAGGTCGCCTGGATCATCGCGCCCGTGTTCGGCTGGGTCCGCTTCGACGCGGACGCCGACATGTACGTCCGGATCATCACCGACCTGTACGTCGACGTCCCCCGCAAGAACGGCAAGAGCACGCTGTCGGGCGGGCTGGCGATCTACCTGACGTGCGCGGACGGCGAGCCCGGCGCGCAGGTCATCGCCGCGGCGACGACGAAGCAGCAGGCCGGGTACGTCTTCACCCCGATCCGGCAGCTCGCCGAGCGGGCACCCGCGCTCAAGGGCCACGTCAAGCCCTACCGGGGCAAGATCATCCACCCCAAGAGCGGCAGCTACTTCGAGGTGATCGCCTCCGTGGCGGACGCCCAGCACGGCGCGAACCTGCACGGCGCCGTGATCGACGAGCTGCACGTCCACAAGGACCCCGAGATGGTCGAGGTCATCGAGACCGGCACCGGCTCCCGGCGCCAACCGCTGATCGTCATCATCACCACGGCGGACAGCGGCAAGCCGGAGACGATCTACAACCGCAAGCGGACCCGCATCGAGCAGCTGGCCCGCGGCGTCCTCTCGGACCCGTCGGTGTACGGCGTGGTGTGGGCGGTGCCCAAGGACGCGGACCCGTTCGTCGAGGCCACGTGGCGGGCGGCCAACCCCGGGTTCGGGATCTCGCCCACCCGCTCCTACCTGGAACGCAAGTCGCGTGAGGCGCAGCAGTCGCCGGCGGACCTGGCGAAGTTCCAGCGGCTGCACCTGGGCCTGCGCACGAAGCAGGTGACCAAGTACCTGACGCTGGAGTCCTGGCGCGCGAACCTCGCCCTCGTCGACGAGGCGAAGCTCAAGGGCCGCGAGGCGTACGGCGGCCTGGACCTGGGAGCGGTGTCCGACCTGAACGCGCTGGCCTGGCTGTTCCCCGACGACACCGACGGCGGCCTCGACCTGGTGCTGAGGTTCTGGACGCCCGAGGACAACCTCGCCTCCCTCGACAAGCGCACCGCCGGCGCGGCGTCGCGATGGGTGAAAGAGGGCTGGCTGAAGACGACGACCGGCAACGTCACCGACTACGACGCCATCGGCCTGGTCGTCCGCCAGGACCTGGACACCTTCGACGTCAAGGCCCTCGGGTTCGACCGCTGGTCCTCGACGTCGCTGACGAACGACCTCGAAGGCGAGCGGGCGCCGATGGTCGGCGTCGGCCAGGGCTTCAAGACCATGTCCCCGGCGCTCAAAGCCGTGAAGCGGCTGCTGCTGTCCGGCGAGCGGGCCGTGAGCCTCGGGGGCCGGCCGATGCTGCGGCACGCCGGGAACCTCGTCATGACGTGGATGGTCGACAACCTCGCCGTCGCCATGGACGCCGCAGGCAACGTCAAGCCCGACAAGGCCAGCGCCGCCGACAAGATCGACGGCGTGTCCGCGCTGTGCGACGCGATGTCCGAAGTCCTCGCCCGTCCGCCCAAGCGCGTGTCCGCCTACGAGGACTCCGATTTCGAAGCGATCTGAGAAGGGGGTGGACGCATGCGCTGGTGGCCACGCCGCAAGACGCCTGTCTCCGGGCAGGTCGTCGACCAGGACGGCGTGCCCGTACTCGCCAAGGCCGCCGAGCAGTTCGGCGACCTGACGCAGCTGGGCAACTACCTGGCGGCGAACGGGATCCGGGTGGTGGACCCCGGCGTGCCGCTGTCGAACTACGCCGACACGGCCGCGGCCGCGCGCGTGTGGGAGACCCAGCCCTCGGTGCGCAAGGTCGTCGACTACATCGCCCGGCAGCTGTGCACCATCCCGTGGCACGTCTACGAGCGAGTCTCCGACACCGACCGGCGCCGGGTCACCGACCACCCGCTCGCGCAGCTGCTCTCACAGCCCGGGCCGCACCGCTCGCCGTCGCGGCTGTGGCACTCCACGCTGGTGGACTGGCTGATCTACGACCGGTGGTGCCAGCAGATCCTGCCCTCCGCCGACACCGCGTCCGGGTTCGAGCTCCGGCGCAAACCGGCCCGCCGCTTTCACGTCCTGGCGGACGACGACGACCAGCCGGCCGCGCTGTACCTGATCTCATCGCGGGGGCCGGCGCAGGTGGTGACGCTGCCCGCGCCGTACCTGTTCGACCACGGGTACGCCACCATCGGGGCGGACGGCACGTCGCCGATGATGACGCTGCAGCAGATCCTCGCCGAGCAGCGTGAGGCCGTCGAGTGGCGCCGCCAGGTGTGGAGGAACGGCGCCCGCGTCCCGACCGTGATTGAGCGGCCGGCGGACGCGCCCAGCTGGTCGGCGACGGCGAAGGCCCGCTTCATCGCCGGGTTCAACGCGTTCATGGGCCGCAGTCCCGAGGCCGGCGGTACGCCGATTCTCGAGGACGGCATGCGCCTGGTGACCGTGAACGCGTTCAACCCGCAGGAGACGCAGGACATCGAGGGCCGCAAGCTCACCGATGCCGAGGTTGCCTCCGCCTACCACATCGCCCCCGAGCTGGTGGGCGCGCGCGAGGGCACGTTCTCCAACATCGACGCGTTCCGGCAGATGCTGTTCACGATCAGCCTCGGGCCGTACGTCACGCAGTGGCAGGACGTCCTCAACTCCATGCTGGTGCCGCTGCTCGCACCCGGCACGGACCTGTACGTCGAGGCGAACCTGGAGTCCAAGCTGCGCGGCTCCTTCACCGAGCAGGCCGCGCTCCTGCAGACCGCTGTTGGGGCGCCGTACATGGAGCGCGCCGAGGCCCGCGCTGTGATGAACCTGCCGTACATCGAAGGCACCGAGGAACTGGTCGTGCCGCTCAACGTCCTCGTCGGCGGCCTCGCCTCACCACGGGACACCGCACCGGACACGCTCCCAAAAGGGCGCGGCCGCCTGGCGTGAAGGCCGGGCGGCCTGACGACCTGGGGACGTTCGACGCCGAGCGGGACGCGTTCGCCGCGGCCCTGGCCGGGTGGGCGCAGCGGCAGGCCGACGGACTGCTGGAACGGGCGGATGCGAAAGCGGACGGGCCGCCCGACTTCTTCGACCTGTGGGCCGCGCAGTCCCCGGAGCGGCAGGCGCAGCTGGCCGCGCTCATCGCCGGGTACGGGTTCCGGCTCGCGCAGATCGGCGCCTGGTCGGTGCTCGGGATGTGGAACCCCGAGGCGGACGGCTGGGACCCGGCGGTCATGGAGGCGTGGCTGGCCGTGGCCGCGGCCTCGCACGCAGCCCAGTACGAGCAGGCCGCCTACACCGCGGCGACCGCGGCCGTCCGTGACGAGGGCGACTGGCGCGACAACCTCAAGGCCGGGCTGGCGTCATGGGTCGTCGCGGCCGGGATGCGCGCCGTGACCGCCGCGACCGAGGCCCGCTCCTTCGGCTCGCACGACGCCGCCGGCGCCTCCGGGCTCACGCACAAGGTGTGGCGCACCGGGGGCAAAAACCCGCGGGCCTCGCACGTCCGCCTGGACGGCGACGCCGTCGAGCTCGGCGGCACCTTCTCCAACGGCCTGCGCTGGCCAGGGGACGCCAACGGCAGCGCCGAGGAGACAGCGAACTGCAACTGCCGCCTGGACTACACACGAGAGGGGGGCTGACCGTGCCCCGCGACGCCAACCACCACGCGTCCCCGGAACCGGACTTCCGCCCCCTGCTGGAACTGTCCGAGTCCGGCCTGCTGTGGCTCATCAACCGGACCGTGTTCCACCCCCGCGGCCTCGCGCTCGCCCTGTACCAGGAAGGCGACCAGGCGCACGGGTGGAAGCTGCTCACCGCTGCTGCAGACGAGCCGTTCGCCTTCACCGACGACGTCGACAACGAAGGCTTCCGCCGCGCCGAGGCGACGCTGCGAGCCGCACGCGAATCGAAGGAGGGCTGACCGTGCCTCGCACCAAGGAAGCATCCGCCCGGATCAAGGCCGCCGGTCCCGCCGACGGCCTCGCCGAGGGACAGTTCCGGGCGCTGGTCTCGGTGTTCGGCAACGAGGACGACATGGGCGACGTCATCGCCCCGGGCGCGTTCGCCCAGGTCCTCGCCGAGTGGAAGGCGACCGGCGACCCGATCCCGGTGGTCTGGTCCCACAAGTGGGGCGACGCGTTCGCCCACATCGGCAGCGTGCTGGAGGCCGCCGAGACTCCGGAAGGGCTGGAGGTCCTCGCGCAGATCGAGGACATGGACACCAACCCGACCGCGAAGCACGTGCACGGCCTGCTGAAGGGCCGCCGGATCAAGCAGTTCTCGTTCGCCTACGACGTGGGGGAGGGCGGCTGGGTCGACACCGACGACCTGGTGCACCACCCGTGGGGCGAGTACTACGAGATCAAGCGGTTCTCCCGCCTGTACGAGGTGGGGCCGTGCCTGGTCGGCGCGAACCAGCAGACCCAGCTCCTGGCCGCGAAGGCCGCCGACCTGGTGCGCGGCGCGAAGGCCGGCCGGGTGCTGAGCCAGGCCAACTACGACGCCCTGTCCAGCGCGCACGCCTCGATCGGCGAGGTGCTGGCCTCGGCCGAACCACAGAAGACTTCCCGGCCCGCAGGCCGGGGCAACCCCGAGGAGACCGGCCACCGGCCGGCCGTGCCGCCCGCCGCCGCCCCCGAGGCGCCCGCGAAGGCTGCCGGTCCGTCGCTCGCCCAGGTCGATGCGTGGATCACCGCACGAGACCTGATTGCACGGAGGACAGCATGACACTGCGCGAGAAGCTCCAGGCGCTGCTGAAGGAAGCGGCGGACCTCGTCGCCAAGGCGCGCGAGGAGAACAGGGAGTTCACCGAGGACGAGGTGGCCCGGATCACCGAGCTGAAGAAGGAGAGCGACGAGGTCGAGGCGAAGGTCCAGGCGGCGGACGCCGCCCAGGCCGCCGCCGCGGCGATGGCGGGCAAGGCGAGCGTCCAGCCCGGGACGCCCCCGGCCGGGCCCGCCGGCGCCCTCCAGGTCAAGGACCGGCAGGAGACGGCGGACGCCGCGACGCTCGGCGAGCGGTTCGTGAAGTCGTCCCTGTACGGCGAGTTCCGCAAGCAGCACCCGACCGGGCTGGGCCAGGGCAGCGCGGTCGACATCGGCCGCATCAAGGTCGGCACGATGAAGGAGTGGCTGGGCGGGCGGAAGGCCACGGCCTCCCCGCTGCAGGTCGCCCTCGGTCACGTCCAGCCGGTGAGGATGCCGATGGTCGACCAGGTCGACCGGGACAACCTGACCATCCTCGACCTCGTCACGCGGGGTGAGGCGTCCGGCCCGTTCGAGTACCTCCAGGTCACCGGCGTCACCCGCAACGCCGCGATCGTCCCGGACGAGATCCTCCCGGGCGACGCGACGGTGAAGCCCACCAGCACGATCCAGACGGAGCTGGCCGACGCCAAGCCGTACACGTACGCGGACGGCTACGACGTCACCAACGCTCTGCTCTCCGACGCGCCGGCGCTGGCGACGTACATGAACAACGAGCTGGAGTACTCGCTGGACTCGGTCATCGAGGACAAGCTCCTCAACGGCACCGGCGCCAGCGGCGAGCCGAAGGGCATCCTGCACACCACGGGCGTGCAGGAGCTGACGTACTCCCCGGGCCCGGACGCCATGGCCCAGGTGAAGGCCATTCGGCAGGCCATCACGAAGATCACGACCCTGCCGGGCGGCAACGTCACGGCGTGCCTGATGTCGCCCGAGGACGACGAGGCGTGGGACCTGCTGCAGGACACCACGGACCGGTTCATGGGCCAGGGCCCGTTCGGGCAGGGCCCGTCCACCAGCTGGGGCCGCGCGCGTGCGCTGTCGCAGCGGCTGTCCCCGGGCACCGTGATCCTCGGCGACTGGCGGCAGGTCGCCCTCCTCGACGTCGAGGGCCTGTCCATCCTGGCGTTCAACCAGCACAAGGACTACGCCCAGCGGAACCTGGTCTACGTCCGCGCGGAGCTGCGCGCCGAACAGGTCATCTGGAAGCCGAACCGGCTGATCGTGGTCAAGCCGGCCGGGGGCGGTAGCTGATGCCCAACCACAAGATGGTGACCATCGACGGCATCCGAGTCCGCGCCGAGGACGAGGACCGCTACCGGGCGCGCACGGGGGCAGGCGCAGGCCCGCTCACGCGCGCGCTCGCAGAGCCCCCGAAGACCGACGCCCCGCAGGAGCCCGAGGAGCCCGAGGAGCCCGAGGAGCCCGAGGAGCCCGAGGAGCCCGAGGAGCCCGAGGACGCCGGGGAGCCGGAGGAGCCCACGCCTCAGGCGGTGTTCGACCCGTCGCAGCACGATGCGCCGTCGGTGCTGGAGTACCTCGCCGAGGCGGACGAGGCGGAGACCGCGCGGGTCCTGGCGGCCGAGGCCGCGGGCAAGAACCGTAAGACGATCATGGGGAAGGACAACAGCGCATGAGCATGAGCACGTTCCAGGTCACGATGTCCGGCGCCGCACCCAAGCACCGGTTCCTGACGACGGCCGCGGCCGTCGACGACGGGGCCGTGATGCGGCTCGCCGTCGCCGGCGAGATCCCCGTCGGAGTCACCGACGGCACCGACCTGGCGAACGGGGAGGAGTTCACGTTCTCCGTGTCGGGGCGGGCCGTGTGGGAGGTGGAGGCCGGGGAGGGCATCGACCCGGGCAACATGGTCCGCTGCGGCACCCTGGGCAAGGCGTTCGTCTGCGACCCCGGCGACCTCTACGCGGTCGGCATGGCCCTGGACGACGCGGCCTCGGCGGGCACCGTGATCCGGGTGGCGCCGCTGCGGACCGTCGGAATGGGCGGCATGGCCGGCACGGCGCCGACGATCAACAACGTGGCCAGCCCGTTCGCCAGCCTCACCGCCGCGGCGGACGCCCACAACGCGCTGCTCGCCGCGCTGCGCACGCGCGGCGTGATCGCCGGGACCTGACCGTGGCAGCCAGCCCGTACCTCGCCGATCCGTCCGAGCTGGCCGAGTTCCTGGACCTGCCCGCCGACGACGTGCGGCTCCTGGCCGCACTGCGTGCCGCGACCCGGCGGTTTCGCGGGCAGGTCCGGCACCCGGTGTCGCTGGTCACCGACGACACGTCGTACCTCGACGGCAGCGGACGCGCCGTGCTGCGGCTGCCCGCCGCCCCGGTCGTGGCCGTGCATTCGGTCCTGGTCGACGGCGAGGAGCTGGCGGGGGTGAAGGTGCGGCGGCAGGCCGGGCTGCTGCTGCACCCGGGCGGCTGCTGGCCGGAGTGGTCGGAGGTCACCGTCGCGTGGGATCACGGCCTGGACCCGGTGCCGGGCGAGGTGGCGGAGGCGGTCATCGACCAGGCCCGCGCCATCTACCGCACGGACCCGGCGATCCAGCAGGTGACCACCGGCACCGAGTCCGTGAGCTTCGCGGTGACGGCGGCGGTCGGGATCACCGAGCAGTGGCGGGCCGCCGTCGAGGCGCACCGCCTGAACCGGGGAGACGACGCCTGATGCCGCCGCTGGCCAACCCCCTGCGGCGGCACACGGTCACCGTCATCGACCGGGTCGTGACCGGGCAGGACGACCGCGGTCACGACGTCTACGACGACGTCGAGCGGGAGGTGGCCAACTGCAACATGCAGCCCGTCACCTCGACCGAGCAGAACGACGACCGCACGCAGGTCGTCACCCGCTGGAGGCTGGCCGGACCGCCGGCGATGGGGCTGACCGCCCTGTCGAGGGTCCGGTTCCGCGGCGTGCTCTACGAGGTCGACGGCGACCCGGGCGAGCACGAGTCGTTCGCCGCGCTCCTCGACCACACCGAGACGTTTCTGAAGGTGGTGAGCGGATGAGCGGGATCCGGTTCGAGTTCGACCCGTCCTGTCTGCAGGAGGTCATGCAGTCCGCCCCGGTCCGCGACGCGCTGCGCCAGAAGGCGGAGGAGATCGTGCCGCGCGCCCAGGCGCTCGCGCGCGCAGAGATCGGCGAGGAGTTCGCCGAGTCCATCACCGTCTCGGAAGAGATCCGGCCGCGCGGCCGGCCCACCGCCAAGGTGGTCGCCGACCGGGCGGACGCCGAGGCACACGAGTACGGCGACAGCACCACCGCCCGGCGCCGCATCCTCGGACGGGCCGCCCGCACCGGGGACACCTGATGTGGCCGGACATCGAGCTGGCCGTCATGAAGGGCATGCGCACCCATCTGGCCGGCGTGCGCGTCACCGACGAGGTCCCGCCCAAGGTCGAGACCCTCGTCCCGGTGGTCGTCGTCCAGGTGGCGGGCGGCGCCGACAGCCACACCAGCGACACCGCCACCATCGACGTGGAGGCATTCGCCGCTGACCGGGCCGCCATGTGGCAGCTCGCCGAACGCGCCCGCCAGGCCGTCCACGCCCTCGCCGCGAGCGTGGCCGGCGAGGTCGTCATCGACACCGTCGACACCCTGCAGCGCCCGGTACCGATCCCCTACGGCAACCCCGCCGTACGCCGGGCGATCGCCACCTACACGCTCACCACCCGCGCCAGCACCCGAGCCTGACGCGCGGCAACCCACCCGCCCCCGCCTGTGCGGGGGCTTCGTCATGGAAGGGGGCCGCGATGCCGGCCGCTGACTTCACCACCATCGCGGAGCTGCGCTCGTCGCTGATCCGCAAAGCGCTCCGCTACGCGATCTTCGCCGCGGACGCCTCCGCCGACGCGGTGACCGACCCGTTCGACGTCGACGGCGTCCTGCAGACCCTGCCCTCCGGCTACGTGCCCGTCGGCTACACCACGACCGACGGCGTCACCTTCTCCGGCGACCTGTCCACCTCGGACGTCGAGTCGGGGCAGTCCGCCTCGCCGACGCGCTCCGACGTCGAGACCGACACCGCGACCGCGCAGTGGGTGCCGCAGGAGACCAACGCCGCCGCGGTGGCGCTGTACGAGAACCTGCCGCTGTCCGGGGTGGGGGCGCTGCCCACGATCGGCTCCGAGGCGTGGGCGTGGTCGCGGCCGAAGACCCCGCCGACCAGGTACAGGCGGCTGGTGTTCATCGCCGAGGACCTGAACAAGAACACCGGCGAGCCGCTGTACATCGTCCGCCACATGCCCAGTGCGCTGCGTACGGGGCGGGAGGACGAGCAGTGGACGCGTACGGCGGAGATCGCCCGCGGCGTGACGTATCAGGCGTACGTCGACGACGTCCTCGGCACGGACTGCCTGACGTGGATCGACGGCCCCGGCTGGCGTGATCTGGAGCCGCTGTCCAACGAGGTGCAGCAGGTCGCGATCACCGGCACTCCGACCGGCGGCACCTACACGCTCACGTACTCCGGGCAGACCACCGCCGGCATCGCCTACAACGCCACGGCCGGGGCGGTGCAGTCGGCGCTGGAGGCGCTGTCGAACATCGGCGTCGGCGACGTGGTCTGTGCGGGCGGACCGCACCCGGGCACGCCTGTGACCGTGACGTTCCAGGGCGCGCTCGCCGGCACGGACGTGGCGCAGATGACCGCCTCGGCGGCCAGCCTGACCGGCGGCACCAGCCCGGCCGTGAACGTCACCACGGTCACGCCTGGCGGCGCGTGAGCATGACCGCCCCCCGCAAGCGGGCTCCGCGGCGGCGGCCAGGGGTGAGCCCCGCCGCCGCGGAGCCTCCACCGGTTCACCCCGAGGCCACCCCCAGCACGAGAGAAGAGACGCACGTGAGCAAGCCCAACAGGAAGCGCTACAAGCTGTCGACGGTGAAGCAGCAGTTCACCGAAGCCCTCGGCGGGCAGGAGGTGGAGTTCGAGCTGGACAACGGCGAGATCCTCACCTTCCCCCACCCGCTGTTCGCGGACGACGAGTGGTCGACCGCCGTCGACGACGCCGAGTCCTCCCGGGAGAAGGCCGTCGCGATCCTCGGCGAGGAGCAGTACGACAAGTACGTGGCCGCCGGGCACTCCGACAACGACATCGCGCTGCTGTTCCTGGCCGTGCAGCAGGACATGCGGGACCAGGTGAAGAAGCGCCCTACACGGTCCTAGACGTCCTCGGGCACTACCCCGAGGCCGTCGAGGCCGACCTGTGCCACCACTACTCCCCGCGTGATCCGGTGGCGGAGTACTGGCGCGGAGAGATCACGCTGCGCAAGTTGCGCGTCCTGGTCGAGGGCCTGCCCCCGACCGGGGCCGTGGCCCGCGCGGCCGCCGGGCACGCCCTCGGCTACGGCGACTTCCGCATGGCCGACATGGTCGACCTGATGGGCCAGCTGGTGACCGACTTCCGCAACGCCAACCGGGCGGAGAAGTCGCCGCCGCAGCAGTACCCGGAGCCCGTGTGGCGGCCCGAGCCGAAGTCCGCGCAGAAGAAGCGGAAGAACAAGGCCCGCAAGGAGGCCACCGAGGCGCGCTCCGGCTATCTGCGGATCGTCGCCCAGGTGACCCCCCAGTACGCAGAGAAGGGGTGAGTCCATGCCCCGCGCTGGTGCTGTGTGGGTCGACGTCCTGCCGAACATGTCCGGGTTCGGCAGGCAGCTGGCGCGGGAGATCGGCGAGCCCGTCGCGCAGGCCTCGCGCGCCGCCGGTGAAGCCGGCGGCGACGAGATGGTCGGCGGGATGAAGGAGAAGCTGAAGGCCGGAGGCGTCGCGGCCGGCGCCCTGCTGGGGGCCGCGATCGCGGCGTCTGCGGTCAAGCAGCTGGAGAAGGAGAAGACCGCCGACCGTCTCGCCGCCCAGCTCGGTGCTTCCGGCAAGGGCGCCGAGCGGGCCGGGAAGCTGGCCGGGTCGCTGTACTCCAAGGCCGTCGTCGACACCTTCGAGGAAGGCGCCGAAGCGGTCCGGCAGGTGATGGGCTCCGGCCTCATCCCGGAGAAGGCCACCGGCAAGGCGATCGAGTCGCTGACCGTGAAGGTCACCGACCTGTCCACCACCTTCGAGCAGGACCTGTCCAAGACGGCGAACGCCGCCGCCCAGATGATCCGCACGGGCATGGCCAAGGACGGCGGCCAGGCCCTGGACATCCTCACCAAGGGCTTCCAGTCGTCGGCGAACAAGGCCGATGACCTGCTGGACACGATGAACGAGTACTCGACCCAGTTCCGGCGGGTCGGGATCGACGGCAGCATGGCCATCGGTCTGATCGACCAGGCCATCAAGGGCGGCGCCCGCGACAGCGACCAGGTCGCGGACGCCATCGGTCAGTTCGGTGAGCTGGCGCTTGCCTCCGAGCAGGGCGTGAAGGACGCCTTCAAGTCCATCGGCCTGGACGCCGGGGACATGGCCGACCTGATCGGCAAGGGCGGCAGCTCGGCGACGAGCGCGCTGCAGCAGACCCTCGACGCGCTGCGCGGCACCGAGGACCAGACCGTCAAGCTGACCGCTGCCACCGCCCTGTTCGGTGACCCGGGCACCGTGATGGGCGACGCCCTGTTCGCCATGGACCCCGCCTCCGCCGCCGCATCGGCCGGTATGGACAAGACCGCCGGCGCGGCCGCGAAGCTGGGCAAGACGATCCGGGGCAACACCGCCACCCGCCTCGAAGTGTTGAAGCGCCGCTTCACCGACACCTTCGGGCAGGTCGTGAACGCGGTCGTCATCCCTGCCATCAACGGGTTGGTCTACGGTGTGGACCACGTGGGCGACGCCTTCCAGGCGACCGGCCAGTGGATCAACAAGTGGGGGCCCTGGCTGCTCCCCGTGATCGTCCTCGTCGGCGGGCTCACCCTGGCCTTGAACGCGCAGGCCATCGCCACCGGCCTCGTCACCGCGGTGTTCTCCGTCTACCGCGCGGCGATGCTCATCGGCACCACGGTCACCGGCGGGTTCGCGGCAGCCCAGGCCGTCCTCAACGCCGTCATGGCGCTGAACCCCTTCGTGCTGGTCGCTATCGCCCTGGTCGCGCTCGGCGTCGCCCTGGTCGTCGCCTACAAGAAATCCGAGACGTTCCGCAACATCGTCCAGGCCGCTTTCAAGGCCGTCTCGGTCGCCGCGCTGTGGCTGTGGAACGTCGTCCTCAAGCCCGTCGTGGGCTTCATCGTCACCGCCTTCAAGTGGTGGTGGACCGCCGTCAAGATCTACGCGACAGCGGTCGGCGTCATCCTGTACGGGCTCGGCGCGGTCGCGGTCTGGCTGTGGCAGAAAGCCATCTCTCCCGTCATCGGCTGGATCGTCGGCGGATTCCGCCTCTGGTGGACCGGCGTGAAGCTGTACTTCTCCCTGGTCGGCGCCGGTTTCCGGGCCGTCGGCGCGGGCGCGGTGTGGCTGTGGGACGTCGCGATCTCCCCCACCCTCGACCTGATCGTCGGCGGATTCCGCCTGTGGTGGACCGGGGTGAAGCTGTACTTCGGCCTGGTGAAGACCGGGTTCCGGGCCGTCGGCGCCGGGGCCACCTGGCTGTGGAAGACAGCCCTGCAGCCCGCGTTCCAGGGCATCGCGACCGTGGCGAAGTGGCTGTACGAGAAGGGGATCAAGCCCCCCATCGACTCCGCGAAGCGGGCGGCGAAGGCGTTCGGCGAGGCGTTCGTCTCGGCGAAGGACACCATCGGCCGGCAGTTCGGGAAGGTCGGCCAGCTCGCGAAGAAGCCGATCGCCTTCGTGATCAACACGGTCTACAACCGGGGGATCGTCGGCACCTGGAACAAGGTCGCCAAGGCATTCGGCGCCCCCCAGTTGAAGGAGTTCCACCCCGAGGGATTCCGCCGCGGCGGAATCCTGCCCGGGCAGTCCTCCTACCGGCAGGGCGACGACCAGCTCGTGCCCATGCGGCGCGGCGAGGGCGTGGCCGTGTCCGAGGCGATGCGCGACCCCTACGAGAGGCGCCGGCTGCTGGCGGTCAACCAGGCTGCCATGCGCGGCAAGTCGTTGCGCCCGTTCCAGGCGGGCGAGGGGTTCGCCGAGGGCGGCATCTTCGGCTGGGTGAAGTCGACCGCGTCCAAGGGCGTGGACCTGGCCGAGTCCGGGGTGAGCTGGCTGAAGGACGGGCTGAAGGCTTCCGCCGAGGCCGGCCTGAACGCCGTCGTGAGGCCGCTGATCGAGAAGATCTCCGGCTCGGCGTCGCTGTACCGGGACATGATCACGGGCATCCCGAAGCGGATGATCAAGGCGATCGTCGGCTACTCCGCCAAGGCCGACGGCAAGCTGGAGGCCGCCGGTGTCGGCGGGAAGGGCTACAAGGGCGCGCTGTCGTGGGCGCGCACGCAGCACGGCAAGCGGTACCAGTGGGGCGGCAACGGGAACCCGAGCTGGGACTGCAGCGGGTTCATGTCCGCGATCGAGTCCGTGATCCGCGGTCAGAAACCCCACCGCCGCTGGGCGACCGGCAGCTTCTCCGGCGCGACGGCCCCGCCCGGCTGGGTCCGCGGCCGCCGCTCGCCGTTCATGATCGGCATCACGAACAGCGGTGTCGGCCACACGGCCGGCACGCTGAACGGGACCAACGTGGAGAGCCGCGGCGGGGACGGCGTGGTCGTCGGCTCCGGGGCCCGCGGCTACCGCGACAAGCTGTTCAGCGACTGGTACGGGTTCGCCGCCAAGGGCTACGCCGACGGCGGCAAGCCCCGCCCGGGTGAAGTCGCCTGGGTCGGCGAACGCGGCCCCGAGCTGGTCAAGTTCGGCAGCGGCAGCGCGGAGGTGTTCAACCACCGCGACTCGATGCAGATGTGGGAGGGCATCGGCGCGCGGGGGTTCGCCAAGGGCACCGCGGCCGCCCGGACCAAGGCCCGCAAGGACATCCCCGGCGACCTGACCAACTTCACCAAGTCCCTGACCGGCTCGGCGTCCGACATCGCCAAGGCGGCCAAGGAACTGGCGAAGGACCTCCGGGCGACCGGCGGAAGCGGCAAGGCCCTCGCCGCCTCCGTGACGAAGGTGTCGGCCAAGCTGCAGGCGATGGCCCGGCAGCGGGACGCCGTCGACAGCAAGCTGGAGGCCGCCCTGTCCGCGGCCGCCGACCAGAAGAAGACCGCCGCTGACTTCATCGGCCTGGGCAACTTCGCCGAAGCGGGCAGCATTCGGGAGGTCCTGGACGGGATGCGGGCACGGCAGTCGACCGTGGCCACGTCCGAGGCGCAGATCAAGGCGCTGTCGAAGAAGGGCCTGAACCAGGAACTGATCAGTCAGCTGGTCGCGATGGGCCCGGGCAGTCAGCTGGCCGGTCTGATCTCCGGCGCGTCCGGCGGTCAGATCAAGCAGCTCAACGCCCTCGCGAAGTCCGGGGCGAAGCTGTCGACCAGCTACGGCCGGACCATGGCCGACTCGATGTACGACGCCGGCGACAGCGCAGCGAAAGGGTTTCTGACTGGGCTGCTCAAGCAAGAGGCGGAGATCCAGGCCGCCATGGCCAAGCTCGGCGCCGGCGCCATCAAGGCGATCCGCTCGAAGAAGGGCATCGACGCGCACTCCCCGTCGAGGAAGGGCGAGCAGGCGGGTGCCGACCTCGGGGCGGGCCTGGTCGCCGGGATGGTCGCGGCCGGTCCGTCGGTCGTCTCGGCGGCCGAGCGCATGGCCGCCGACGCGGTGCCCGCCGGCGTCGTCCCGGTCACCTCCGCCGGCACCGGCCAGCAGTCGGCCGCGGGCCTGGACGGACGCCCGCTGTACCTGGTCGTCGAGGACGGCACGGTCCTGCGGGCCTACGTCGACGACCGGGTGGACGGCGCCCTGGACGACGTGCACCGCAGCAAGCGGGCCGGGAAGAAGGGATAGGCCGCATGCCGATGATCGTGGACCCCGGGGCGCCGCTGGTGACTCCGCCGACGACCGTCACCAGCCCCGAGGGATGGCTGACCGCGGTCATCGACGAGCCGTGGGCGGGGGTGGTGCTGGCCTACGACGGCACCGCCTCCACCCCCGTCCCCGACGTCACCGACGTGCGGAAGGTCGAGATCGTCCGCCAGGACCCGGGCGCGGCCGCGCCCGCGGCCGTCCGCTCGGGTGACCTGGCCTGGGCGGTCGAGGGCATCGGGCAGGCGTACGACCACGAAGCCCCCCTCGGGGTGGCGGTCGCGTACACGGCGCGGCCGCTGTACGCGGACGGCACCTGGGGGCCGTCGACGTCGCTGGCGGTCACGGTCCCGGCGCCGCCCGCCGCGCAGGCCAAAGACCTGTGGATCAAGAGCGTCGAGGAGCCGGGGCTGTCGATGCGGGTGATGCTCATGCCCGCTCAGGGCACCACCAGCGCGGGCCGCCAGGACACCGCCGCCCGCTCGGGGAGCCCGTACATGGCCGTCGCCTACGACACCGCGGCCGCGCCGGCGGAGACCGTGTCCGTGGACGTCCTCGCCGCTGACATCAGCCAGTTCCGGCGGCTGATCAGGTCGGGGGTGCTGCTCGCGCAGGTGCGGCCCGGCTACCAGATCGGTGACCGGTTCTTCGTGCCGGGCGACGTCGCCGAGAAGCCCACCGGCCGTCTCGGCTCGACGGGCGGCTACACGGTGACGTTCGACATCGTGCCCATCGAGCGCCCCGACACGGCCGGACAGCCGATGTACGCGCCTGGCTGGTCCTACGACCTCCTCGCCGCGCAGTTCGGCACGTACGACGCCGTGGAGGCTTCGTACGACACGTACGCCGCGCTGGCCACCGATGGCGCGGTGTCCTGATGCTGCGGATCTCCACGGCCGCGCTGGCCGCTCTCGGGCAGGCCACCGCCCGCCCGGTGCGGGCGGAGTGGTCCAACGACGGCGGTCAGCTCTGGACTCCGGCCCGGTTCGGCTCCGGCGCGGTGACGCCGGACCGTACCGCGGAGGTCCGCTACTCGGCCGCCGTCGAGCTGCTCGACGCACCCCGCGGCCGCCACGGCATCAACAGCGTGGCCACCGAGATCAGGATCTTCCAGGGCATCGGCGTGCCGCGCCGGGACGTCGAGTGGATCCCCGCCGGCCGCTACAGCATCGACCGGCTGCGCCGTACCCGGCTCGGGGTGAGCCTGGACCTCCTCGGCCGGGAGGACATCATCCGGGGCGCCTCCCTGCCGACCGCGCGGACCGTCGGCCCGGACACCGCCCGGGCCTGCGCCGGCGTTCTGATCGGCGAGGCCCTGCCCGGCGCCCCCGTCGCCTGGCGGGACGGCGTCAAAGCGTCGACCCAGCTGCCCGCGGTCGTCGTCGACGAGGACCGGTGGGCGGCCCTGTCCGGCGGCACCGACTCCTCCGGCACCGCCACCGGCATCGCCGCCTCCCTCGGCGCCGAAGTCTACGCCGACGCGCAAGGCACCATCGTGTTCGCGCCCGTGCCGACCCTCGCGGATGCGGTGGTGTGGCGGATCCCGCGTCAGCTGGTGACCGCGCAGCCCGCGCAGGAGGAGACCGCCGAGGGCCTGGTCAACCTCTGGGCCGTGAGCGGCGATTCAGGATCCGGCACGGTGCCGGTCGGCCCTGCTTTCTCGTGGGACGACGACCCCGGCAGCCTGACGTACGCAGGCCCCGACCCCGTCGGCGACCCCCTCGCCCCGCAGAGCCTGGGCCTGCCCGGGGTGCGCGTGCGCACCGGCCGCTACACGTCCCCGCTGATCGCCAGCATGAGCCAGGCCACCGACGTCGCCCGGGCCCGCCTCGCCGACTCCCTCGGTATCCAGTCATCGCTGTCCTTCACCTCTGTGTGCAACCCCGCCCTGGAGGCCGGGGACGTCGTCGAGGTCGAGGTAGAGGACGGCGTGTGGGAGCGGCACCTGATCGACTCCTGCCCGTACGCGCTCGGCGGGATCACCCAGACCTGCCAGACCCGCACGAGCACCCGGAGGCTGTGATGGGCGCCCGACAGCAGCTCGGCCAGACCCTCGACGCCCTCGACAAGAACGCCGGCGGCCTGCAGACCGTCTCGGCCACGGTCACCGACGTCACCGACACCGGCACCGTCCACCTGGTCATGGGGGGCGCCGCGTTCTACGACGTCGCCTGCACCGACGCCTACCGCAACCGCGCGGCCGGCGACGTCGTCGCGGTCCGCCGCGGGGCGGTGCCGGTGGTGCTGTGGCGGCTGGGGGAGGACCCCGCCGACACCGACGCCGCGGCGATCGCCGAAGTGGCCCGCGAGACCGCCCAGGACCTGATCGCCATCAGCGCGTTCACGTGGGGGACGGCCGCGCCGGGGGCCGGGTACCAGCAGGTGACCGAGCTGTGGACGAAGAAGGACAGCGCGGGCAAGGGCGTGCTCTACGCGCGGCTCGCCTCCGCCCCCGACCCGTCCCCCGAGGCGCCGGCCACGCAGGCCCCGAAGAAGGCCAGCATCCCCCCGGACGACTCCGGGACCTGGCGGCGCGGCCGCCCCGACGACTACGCCTCCAGCCCCACCCAGGGCGACTGGACCGGCCGCGGTGACCGGCGCGGCGGCTGGTTCTACGGCACGAAGATCGCCGACGCCTGTGCGGGCAAGACCGTCTCCTCCATGTCGGTGGCGTTCACCCGCAAGCGAGGGGCAGGCGTCAACGCCAAGGTCAAGATGCGGCTGTACCTGCACGACCACACCACCGCCCCCAGCGGCCAACTCGACCTCGACGACGGCCCCGAGACGCTGCTCTCCCTCGCCGTCGGCGCCAAAGGCACCGCGACCCTGCCCGCCGCCTGGCGCACCGCCCTGGCCTCCGGCAGCGCCCGCGGACTGGCCATCTACGGCCACGGCCGCGGCGACTACGCAGCCTTCACCGGCGGCGTGATCACCATCCGCTTCTCCGCCACCTAGAAAGGGGGGCCTTCGTGGCGAACCTCGGATACGCCGAACTGCCCGTACCCGCGGGCGGTCAGTCCCCGACCGTGCCCGCGCACCTGGCCGCGCTTGCCGAGGCCATCGATCCGCACCTCCGGCAGACCGCCACCGACCTCGCCGACCGCACCACCAAGTACGCCACGGCGCCCGCGCACACGCTCGTCACGGCGGACGACGGCACCATGTGGCTGAAGATCAGCAGCGTCACCGACACGTGGGTGACGATCTGGGAACCGCCCCCGCTGTGGGACCTGACGCTGACGCTCTCCGCAGGCCTGCAGGAGGGCGACGTGGAGATCGGCCTCATGAAGGTCGACGGCGGCCGCCGCGTCGAACTGAAAGGCCGCGTCGAGCGCACGGACGGCCTGAAGATCACCGATCCGAACGCCGTCAACCTCGGTGCCGTGCCCGGCTCCTGCATCCCGGCCGAGCTGCGCACCTGGGTCGGGGCGTGCTCGATGGCCGGGACCACCACCGACGCCGCCGGACGGCTGGAGGTCCTGCCCACCGGCACATCCTCCCCGTACGGCGACGCCGGCGACATCCTCTGGTGGTACCAGGGCACCGACGGAACCGACTGGGTCGACCTGTCCGGCCTCTACATCCTCGTCTGAGAAAGGGGCTGCTGTGCCTCAGTACACCTACGGCGGCAACCCCTCCGCGGTCCTCGTCACGACCACGGGCGACGTTGTCCCCGACTACCCGCTGATCGTCCGCGCCGCCGGAACCGGCGCGATCATCACCGCGCTGTTCGAGGAGGACGGCACCACCCCCATCGCCCAGCTCCGCACCAACGACGCCGCCTCCGACACCCCCGGCGCGATCCGAACCTTCAAGGTCGAGGGATTCGGGGCGATCCAGTACGAGTACAACGGCCCCTCCGGGCAGCCGGTGCTCTGGTACGAGGTCGGCCGGGAGGTACCCACCGCCGCCCTGGACGGCCTCAACTCCAAGCTGGACAAGGCCGGCGGCACGATCACGGGCGACCTCGACGTGACCGGCACCCTCGACGTCGGCACGCTCCTGGTCGGCGGCGAGCCCCTCGACCTCGGCGCGAATTGGGCCGAGGCCGGGATCATCATCCCCGCCGCGACGACCGGCGCCGCCGTCCAGGCCGCGCTCGCCGCCGCTGGCACCGCGGGCGGCGGCCACGTCATCGTCCCCCCGGGGAACTACGACGCGGCCTCGCTGCCGCTGCGGATCTACCGCAACACCCGCCTGACCCTGTGCGACGGGGCCGTGATCCGCCGGGCCGGGGCCGGAACGATGCTGCTGAACGGGGACGCGAGCCAGACGTTCGGCGGGTACACGGGGCACGGCAACATCGTCATTGAGGGTGGCGTGTGGGACGCCCGGGCGGACGCCTACCCGACCTCGGCCATGTGCATCAGCATCGGGCACGCCGAGAACGTCATCATCCGCAACACCCTGGTCAAGGACGTGTGCGGGTACCACGGCATCGAGATCAACGCGGTGAAGAACGGCCGCATCACCAACGTGCGCGGCCTGGGCTACCTCGACCCCGGTGGCCGGGACTTCAGCGAGTTCATCCAGCCTGACCTCGCCAAGGGCAGCGCCTACTTCGGTGGCTTCGGGCCGTACGACGACACGCCCTGCGTCGACATCGTGATCGAGGACTGCCACGTCGGCCCGTCCGGCACTGCCGGCACGACCAGCTGGCCGCGCGCCGTCGGCTCGCACTCCGCCAGCCCCGACAAGCCTCACACCGGCATCGTCGTCAAGGACCTGTATTGCGACGGCCTCACCCAGTGGGCGGTGGGCGGCTACACCTGGCAGGACTCCCGCGTCTCCGGGCTGACCCTGAAGGACTGCGGCGCGGGCGTGCGCATGCGCACCCTGGACTCCTCCAGCGCCGCCCACCGCACCCCGGCCGGAGCCGGATCCCCCTCCATCGCCGGGTCACAGCCGCTGCGGAACATCGTCGTCAAGGACATCGTCATGTACGGGGGCGGCACCTACGACGCCGCCGTCCGCATCGAGGGCGAGGACACCGGATACGTCCAGGGCCTGGACGTGGACGGCATCACCGTCCGCGACGTCGGCGGGTCCGCCGTGCGCCTGGTCGACGTCGAGGACTACACCGCCGACCACATCACGGCCCGCAACTGCGGCGCCACCGCCGTATCCACCCTCGGCACCCGCCGCGGCCAGATCATCGCCCACGTCAACGGGGCCACGGGCGCCGGCGTGACCGTCGACTCCCGTTCGACCCCGGCCGCCTCCGCGACGGACGTCACGGTCGCCCGGTGCTCGATCACCGGCACGACGGCGAACGGGGTCCATATCTGGGACGGCACGGACGTCGTGGTGGACGACTGCGACATCTACGCGCTGACCGGGTTCGGGGTGCAGGTGTCCACCAACACCGTCCGCCCGCTCCTGCGCAACGTCCGTACCAGGGACACCACCTTGGCCGGGTGCAACATCACCTCGACCATCACCGGGCTGCGCCGCTGGGGGAACACCTTCGGCTCTGTCGCCGACGCCAGCGCGGGCGCCGAGGTCTCCCCGTTCGACTCCGGGTTCGGCAGCCTGGAGAGCGTGCTGCGGCCCTCCAGCCGGTACGAGACCACCAGCCGGCTGCGCTGCGGGACCACCTCGACGCCGACCTCGGGGACGCTGTACCTGATCCCGGTCTGGCTGCCCAAAGGGCTGGTCATCTCGAACCTCGCGTTTGTCTCCGGCGGCACCGCGGCGAGCGTGCCGACGAACTGGTGGTTCACCCTCCACAACTCGGCGAAGGTCGCCCTGGCGAGGACCGCGGACCAGACCACCACGGCGTGGGCTGCCAACACGATCAAGAGCCTGGCGATCGCGCAGACCACCGCCGGCGCCGCCAGCTCGTACACCACGACGTACAGCGGTCTGCACTACTACGGCGTCATGATCAAGGCGACGACCGTGTGCAGCCTGATCTCCGAGGGCGCCGTCCCTGACGTCCTCGCCAGCGTGGCCCCCGGATTCGGCGGCACCGACACCGGCCTGTCCACCCCGCCGACGGTCACGGCCGGAGGCTTCACGGCCGGCGCTTTCGGCGCGGGCAGCGGAATCCTGGTGCACGGCTACGCCACCTGACCCCACCCCCCGCTCACCCACCGCCCCGCGCCCTCGGCCGGGGCATCGTCATGTCTGGAGGACCCATGGCACCACCCATGCTGCCCGCCACGTTCGCCGCGGTGCTGCGCAAGGAGGGGCTCGTCGTCGTCGAGGTCGGCGACTGGGAGCACCACAACCGCAACCACATCGGCCTGTGGGGGCCGGTCCACGGCGTGATGATCCACCACACCGTCACCTCCGGCAGCGCCAAGACCGTGCGGATCTGCCGGAACGGCTACGAGGGTCTGCCCGGGCCGCTGTGCCACGGCGTCATCACCAAGGACGGCAAGGTGCACCTCGTCGGCTACGGCCGCGCCAACCACGCCGGCCTCGGCGACGACGACGTCCTCCGGGCCGTCATCGACGAGAAGTCGCTCCCGCCGGACAACGAGTCCAACACCGACGGCAACCGCCACTTCTACGGCTTCGAGTGCGAGAACCTCGGCGACGGCATCGACCCCTGGCCGGATGTGCAGCTCGACGCGATCGAGAAGGTCTCGGCCGCGATCTGCCGCCACCACGGCTGGAACGAGCGCTCCGTCATCGGCCACCTGGAGTGGCAGCCCGGGAAGGTCGACCCGCGCGGCTTCACCATGGCGTCGATGCGGGCCCGGGTCCACGACCGGCTCGCCCCGGCGGTCACTTACACCGTGCGCAAGGGCGACACCCTCTGGTCGATCGCCGCCAGCAAGCTCGGCGACGGCAACCGGTGGCGGGAGATCGCCACCCTCAACTCCCTCAAGGACGCCGACGCGATCGTGCCCGGCCAGACCCTCAAGCTCCCCAGGAAGTGAGGCACCGATGAACAACGTCTTCGTCAGCTTCATGCGGACGTTCGTGCCGTACGGCGTGGGCCTGGTCCTCACCGCCACCGGATGGCTCGGCATCCCGGTGGACAGCGAGGCGGCGGCGGGCGCCGTCTCCCTCGGTCTGGCGGCCGCGTACTACGCCGTCTTCCGGCTCCTGGAAGAACTCGCCGAGCGGATGGCCTGGCAGCCCCTGCAGACGCTCGCTGGCATCTTCCTCGGCTGGGCGCGGCCACCGCAGTACGTCGGCCCGATCACGGCCCCCGTTCGGATGAAGCTGGACCAGGCCGCGATGCGGGAGGACATCGACACGTTCGTGCGCTACCTCGGCAACGCCGTCGATCCCCAGGGCGGAGTGACCGGCGACGGGCCTGGCAAACGCCGGCGCATCGACCCCCGGCTGTAAGGGAGTCCCGTGGACCTCGCCACCATCGGTGCAGTGCTCGCGTTCATCGGTGTGCTGTCCGGCAGCGTGGTGACGTACCTCGGCAAGCGGGGCGAGAACGCCAACGCCCGGCTGAACAGCGAGATGGACCAGATCCAGGAGGAGCGTGACGGGCTGCGCGGGCAGCTCGCCACCCGGGACGCGCGGATCGCCGAACTCCTCGAACTGCGGGTGACCGACCAGCGCCAGCTGCTGGCCGACCAGGTCGAGATTGCCCGGCTCCGCGTCCGTATCGTCGAACTGGGAGGCGACCCATCGTGACCCGTACCGAGCGGGCTCTCGCCGGGAACTGGCGGTGGATCACCGTGTTCTGCTGGCTCGTCGCCCTGACCGGCGCCGCCGTCGCCGGCTGGTCGCTGTTCGGGCAGCTGGCCGACGAGGCCGACCGCCGCGGCGACGCCGTCAGCACGCTGGCCTCCGATGTGCGCGTGCTGCGCGCCCAGGTCGAGGCGGCGGGGGAGACGCCGGCGGCACCGGATCCGAGTCAGGCCGTCGCCGACCTCGACGACCGCACCCGTGTGCCCGTCCCCATACCCGGCCCCCGGGGACCGCAGGGCGAGCCCGGCCGGACCGGACCCACCGGCGAGCCGGGCCGCTCCGGAGCGGACGGGACGGACGGCACCGACGGCCAGGACGGCGTCGGCGAGCCCGGCGAACCAGGAGTGCCGGGCCAGCAAGGCGACCCGGGCGCGGCCGGACCCCAGGGCGAGCCGGGCCCGGCGGGACCGCCCGGGCCCCAGGGTGAGACCGGGCCGCGCGGCGAGGCCGGCCGCGACGGACAGACTTGCCCGGACGGCTACCGGCTGCAGGCGCCGCCGTACGACGAGGCCGCGCTCGTGTGCCGCAAGGACGATGCCCCGACCGATGAGCCGTCGCCCTCGTCTCCGCTCGCTGAGGGTGTCATCCTGCCTCGCCGCGAGTACTGACACCGATGCCCCCTGTACGGCCCACCACGGGCCGTACAGGGGGCGTTTTCCGTCGTTTCCCGATGGGCGGTACCGCTGTCATGGCGTCCCGCTATGCTGCCGTCATCGCCTCCGGGGCCCGAACCCCCGGGGGCGCCCTACTGTCGGGAGTAGAGGAGCCACGCATGGCCCAGTACCGCGTCCGCTACAGCGTTCTGCCCGCCGGAGTCGGCCCGGACGATTACGAGCCGGCGGACCTCGACGGCGGCGAACTGGTCCTCGAACTGTCCGACCCGGCCCCTGAGCACGAGGGCGGCATGGAGTACGGCCCGCATGTCAAGGAAGTGGAGCGGGCTGTGGCTGCTGCCGTTCCGCTGAAGGCCGGCGACCAGCCGATCATCCGCAGCTGGGATCTGGCCTAGGACCGTCGCTCAGCCTCTTCGAGTCGCGCGCTGTAGTGCTCGTGATCGCGGGGGAAGCCGACCAGCTGCGGGAGCGCCTCACGGAAGCCGTCTGCGGCACGCTCCCACTCGCGGCACGCGTAGGCCGTGTCAGCCTCCTGCAGCTGGGCTCGTACAGGGGTGAGCCAGTACAGCCAGCCGGGCCGGTCCTCGACGTTGGGCACCATGCCCGCGAAGGCCCTCGCCTCGTCGGCCAGCCGCGCCGCTGTGTCGCGCTCGGACAGAGCGGCGGCCGCCATCGCGGCCTGATGCGCGGCGACCGATGCGGCTGCCGGCGATAGAGCCTGGGCGGTGACCCGGGCCTCCTCTGCCGTCCGCAGAGCCCGGACGGGATCGCCACGGTGCAGGGAGTAGTACGCACGCACCCGGTTGACCCACGACGACATGTCGGCGTGTCCGCCGTCGACCGCCCAGCCCCCGGCCAGGTCGAGCCACGACAGGGCCGGGCCGGGCTTGTCCGCCTGCCAGCTCACCCAGGACAGCCAGTGGGCGTGCTCGGCGGCCAGGAGGAGGAGCCGATCGGCGGCACGGCCGGATGCGTCAGGCAGCATGCCGGTGATGGAGTCCAGCTGGGAGCGCACGGTTGTCCAGAGGGCCCGGCCGCCGACCTCGTCCTCGGCGCGCCGGTACTCGACCAGCACACGCCCGATCCACTCTGCGGTGCGCAGGTCGGTGCGACCGGTGGCGTGCGCGTGTGCAATCCGGTCCCGCAGTTCGGCGGGGGGCGACCAGCCCGTCAGGTCCGGTCGCGCGTTGATCCCCGTCAGTTCGTCTGGCACCTGCAGCCCTTCAGTGATGCGGGCCATGAGTTCAGCGGAAGTCACCCGCCGGCGGCCCGACTCGATGGCGGAAATGTGGGGCTGCGGCATTCCGACCAGGGGCTCTAGCTGTCGTTGGGACAGGCATGCGGCACGTCTGTACTCGCGGAGAATCGCAGCCCAGTCCTGGCGCGCCCAAGCGGCGCGCAGCTGTGCGTCCGTCCAGAGTTCCCGACCACTCATGAGCCGACGATACGGCCCGCTGATACACGCTGTGTATCGAACCGGCGACGCGCCGGGATGACGATGCTGTCTCACAGCCGAGTCGGGTCGGAGAGAACAGCCATGTCGAGAGATCAGCGTCCAGTCATGAACCCGCCCATGCCGCTCATGCCGTCGCAGAGTGGCCGCCCAGCGACAGACACCGCGGCCATCGTGTCGTGGCTCGCTCGCGGTGACCCGGACTCGGGCAAGGCGCTGAAGCAGTGGCAGGAGCACAGGATCGCGCTCATGCCGCTGGGAAGGGCGTACAGCGCCATCCGTATCCCGGCGAGGCTGGTGTACGCGGTCGTCGGCTCATCGGACCGGAGCGAGTCGGATGCGTTCATCGCCACGGCTCTGCGGGGCCCGGTCATCGCAGACCGTGCGGGAGTGCGGTACTACGCGCTGGTGGCCCCTCTGGTGCCGCCGAACTACGGGCCGCACGTGGGCGACCGGTGGGGCGAGCTGGGTGTCGAGATCCTCGGGGCAGGGACGGTCATGGGCGTTCCGCGCCACGGGACCGGGTTCGACCCGGAGGCCCCTCTGCGCTCCTACTGGGTGGTGCCGGTGACGTCGGCCGGCCAGCTGTGCGACCCCGCGCGGGTGGTGCGGCTGATCGCCACCGCTCGTGAGGCGATGGCAGAGAGCCCTGAGTCGTGAACGGCCCCGCGTTCCTCCGCCGAGCCCTCAATCTGGCGGTCAGCCGCTCGCAGCAGGCGTACCGCGACTACGTGGAGCACTGCGCGACTTGCCCTGCCTGCGAGGGCGTGAGTCGCTGTGCGTCTGCCGGTGAGCTGTGGCGGGCGTATCAGGCCGCGCGTGACCGAGACGACGCGTGGCGTCCGAGGAAGTCCCGGACGTGATCAAGGCTCCTCTGGCGCCGCTTGGCGGTGGCCGCCAGAGGTAGGCCGCCCTCCGATTGCCCCCGCTTGAGCGTGGCGGGGGTGGGCGGCCGGGTGGTCCGCCGTCGACGTCCCCCGTGCGGCGGCGGACCACCGCAAGAGCTTGGAGAGGGGTATCTGCCCTCTCGTGAGACGGCCCTCCCTGTCCTGCTGCCAGGCGGTAGGGATGGGCCGCAGTGCCCTCGGTCTGCGGATCGGGGGCACTGTCGTGTGCAGGGGCGGCGAACGGTCATTCGGATGCAGCATGCATGCTGGATAGGCCGAGGGCTCATGTATGTGTCTACGCGAGATTCTCGCCGGACCGTCGACATACTGCTCAGCTCGTCTGAGCCGGCGCCCGGAGGCAGGTTCCGTGGAAGCGGGACCCGCCAGCGAGACCTTCGGCAGAGCAGTGCACCGTCCGTGCCGTCCGGCACGGACGATCCGTGTGCTGCCGTGCCGAGGTGTCGCAAGAGCGGATGATGTCTCGGTGGGGTGGCCCGACCTTCTGAGGAACCTTGATCAGCATCAGTGTCACGGCGCTCGTCTTCGGCGTCGTCTTCCTGGCGGAACTCCCCGACAAGACCGCGCTCGCCGGTCTCGTCCTCGGCACCCGCTACCGCGCCTCCTACGTCTTCGCCGGTGTCGCCGCGGCGTTCGCCGTGCACGTCGTGCTCGCGGTCGCGGCGGGCAGCGTCCTCACCCTGCTGCCGCAGCAGATCGTGCACGCGCTGACCGGCGTGCTGTTCCTGGGCGGCGCGGTGGTGCTGCTCAGGACGAAGGGCGGGGACGACGACGCCGAGGTCCGGCGGCCCGAGGACCAGAGCTTCTGGAAGGTCTCGGGGGCCGGATTCATGCTCATCCTGGTCGCCGAGTTCGGGGACCTCACACAGATCATGACGGCGAACCTCGCGGCCCGGTACGACGACCCGCTGTCCGTCGGTCTCGGGGCGGTCCTCGCCCTGTGGGCCGTCGCCGGACTCGGCATCGTGGGGGGCAAGGCGCTGATGAAGCGGGTGCCGCTGCGGCTGATCACGCAGGTCGCGGCCGTGCTGATGGTGGGGCTCGGTGTGTGGAGCCTGTGGGAGGCCGTGTCGGGATGAGCGGGGGAGTGGCGCAAGCCCTCTTAGTTTTGTACCGTGGGTGAACAAAGTGGCTCCCGCCCGCATTTCCCTGACCGGTGGGCGGGGCCGCCTTGTCCCTGCGGGCCGCCGGGCCCGACCGTCCGCGGCCCCGCACCTTCGCTCTCCCCGCGCTCTGGAGCCTGCCGATGACGGCCACCACCGTTCTGACCGCCCGCGCCCTCCTGCTGGACATGGACGGCACCCTCGTCAACTCGGACGCCGCCGTCGAACGCGTCTGGCGGCGCTGGGCCGAGCGGCACGGGCTGGACGGCTCCGAGATCATGCGGGTGGTGCACGGCCGGCAGGGGTACGCCACCATGGCCGTCCTCCTGCCCGACCGGCCCATGGCGGAGAACTACGCGGACAACGCGCGGCTGCTGGCCGAGGAGACCGCCGACGTGGACGGCGTCGTCCCGATACCCGGCGCACCGGAGTTCCTCGCGGCCCTCGTCGCCGGCGGCGTGCCGCACGCCCTCGTGACCTCGGCGGACGTCCCGCTGTCCACCGCGCGGATGGCCGCGGCCGGCCTGGCGCTGCCCGACCTGCGCGTCACCGCCGAGTCGGTGGGCGCGAGCAAGCCCGACCCCGAGGGCTTCCTGAAGGGGGCCGCCGAACTGGGCGTCGCCCCCGAAGACTGTGTCGTCTTCGAGGACTCCGAGGCCGGCATCGCGGCGGGGCGCGCCGCGGGGATGCGGGTCGTCGGCATCGGGGAGCGCGCCCGGTCCCACGGCCCGGACGTGGTGGTCCCCGACCTCATGGCGGTACGGGTCGAGGCGACGGCGGACGGGGCGGTCCGGCTGCACGTACGCGGCTGACGCAGGGGAGTCTCGGTCCTCCCCGGCCCGGGGGCGATCCCCGTGGGCCGGGAGGCCAAGGGGCTACCGGTCCCCCCCCCGGGGCCGTGCGGCCGCGCGTGGGCGGCCGACGAGGGAAACCCCGACCCCCCGGCCCAGGGGCGACCCCCACGGCCGGAGCGGCGAGGGGCGGCGCTACCGGTCGTCCCCGGCCCGGTCGAGGACGTCCGTCAGCCGGGTGAAGCCGTCCGTGCCGTGGCCACGGGCCATCGCCCGGCGGGCGAAGCCCTCGGTCGACCGCATGACGCTCGCGTCGATGCCGTGGGACTCGGAGACCTGGACGACGTGGGCCATGGTCGACACCGCCGAGGTGAGCGGATTGCCCTCGCCGGAGTGCCGCCCGCTGTCGACCTCCTCCGCACCCGCCTCGAACAGCGCGGGCAGGATCGCGGCGATCCCCTGCGCGTACGGGGTCAGCTCCCGCGCGCTCACCCCCTCCGCACGGGCCAGCGCCAGGGCGTGGGTGTAGCCCGCGATCGAGGTCCAGAAGAGGTCGAGCAGCGCGATGTCGTACGTCGCCGCCCGGCCGATCTCCTCGCCCAGGTGGGTGTGGGCGCCGCCCAGCGTGTCCAGCACGGGCCGGTGCGCTCGGTAGAGGTCCTCCGGTCCGCTGTAGAGGAACACGCCCTCCGGGCTGCCGATGGTCGGCGTCGGCGTCATGATCGCGCCGTCCAGGTAGCCGACGCCGTGCCCGGCCGCCCAGTCGGCGGTGGAGCGCGCCCGGTCGGGGGTGTCGGCGGTCAGGTTGACCACGGTGCGGCCCTTGAGGGCCCGGGTGACCCCCGGGTCGCGCAGGATCGCGTCCGAGGCGTCGTAGTTCACGACGCAGACGACGGTCAGCGCGCTCGCGGCCACCGCCTCCTCGGCCGACCCGGCCTCGACCGCGCCGCGCGCGGCCACCTCCCCGCCCCGGCCCGGCGTACGGTTCCAGACCGTGGTCCGCACGCCGGCGTCCAGGAACGCGCCGGCGAGGGCGCGGCCCATCGGACCGAGGCCGAGTACGGTGACGGCGGGGACGGGGGTGTCCGTGCCGGTGGCGCTGCGGGCGGGCTCTGCGATGTGTGCGGGCATGACTCGGTGACTCCTGTGGAAAATAGGCTGGTTGAAGCTGGTCGTCGATGCGCCGGGAACGGGCGAGGGGGGACGAGAATGTCGCGCGAGCGTGCCCGGGACCCGAACGTCTGCGGGGTGACCGCCGCGATCGCCGTGATCGAGGGCAAGTGGAAGACGTCGCTGCTCTGGAGGATGGAGTCCGGCCCGCACCGCCCCGGCGAGCTGCGCCGGACGCTGCCGGGCCTCAGCGAGAAGGTGCTGACCCAGGCACTCCGGGAGATGGAGGCCGACGGGCTCGTGCACCGGGAGGTGCACGACGTGCTGCCGCTGAAGACCGTGTACTCCCTGACCCCGTTCGGCCGTGAACTCTCCGAGGCGCTGGGGCCGTTGTCGGACTGGGGACACCGGCGCCTGGAGACCCTCACCGGGGTCGAGGACGATTCGGTGCGCCTCCCGGCTCAGTGAACCTTCATGCCGTCGCCGTCGCCGTCGCCGTCGCCGTCGTCATGTCGCCGTCGTCATGTCGCCGTCATGGCCGGCATGGCTGTGATCGCCGTCATCGGTGCGCCTTCCGTCCTCGGGTTCCTGCCGCGCGGCCCCTCGGCCGCTCCTTCCCCACCAGGGTCGCTCGACGGCCGGCGCCCGCCAAGTACCCACAAAAAGGTGGGTACTTCGAGAACGGGAAAACCCCCGCCCGGCGGCGATTCCGCAGCCGTCGGACGGGGGTCGGGGGTGAGGGGGCGAAGGGGGTACCGCGGTACCGGACGGTGTGCGTCAGGCCCCGGTCTTCGGGCCCGTCTGCTGGACGACCTCGAACGACCAGACGGTCGAGTCGGAGGCGGCCGGCCGGGGGCGGTCGCCGCCACCGCCCTGGTGGGCCTGCTTCATGGGGCCGTCCATCCACGCCTGGAAGGCGTCCTCGTCGCGCCAGCGGGTGTAGACGAGGTAGTTGTCGGTGCCCTCGACGGGACGCAGCAGCTCGAACCACTCGAAGCCGTCGGAGCCCTCGACCACCCCGGCGCGGGAGGCGAACCGCTTCTCCAGCACCTCGCGCTGCTCGGCCGGGACCGTGAGGACGTTGATCTTGACGATACTCATGGCCTCATCCTGCATCACCCGTCACGGCTCCTTCGTCTCGGACTCCAGTCGTTCCCGGGTGACCAGGCCGTAGACACCCGGCTCGTCCTGGTCCTTCGTGATGCCGCGACTGCTCTGGTAGACGAGGACGGCCTGCTCGACCTGGCTGTCGTAGTTGTCGTCGATGTCACCGGTGTAGATACCCAACTGGCTCAGTCGCAGCTGGAGTTCGGTGACCTCGGGGTCGTCGTCGCCGGGGCGGAGCGTCTTGGGGGCGGCCTTGCGGCTGTCCTTGGACCCGTCCGAGCCGGTGGCCGACGCGCCCGTGGACGCGTCGGCGCCGGGTGCGGCGCTCTGCGTCGGCTCGGCCGAGACCGACGGCGACGGCGAGCCGGACGCCTCCGAGGGCGACGGTGAGGGGGAGGGGCTCCGCGAGGGGCTCGCGGTCGCCGCGCCCGCGCCACCGCCCGGCGGCGCCGGAGCGGGTGCCCCGCCACCGCCCCCGCCCTCCCCGGACGGTCCGGCCGGCGACGCCTCCCCGTCCGGTGACGCGTCCGGCGCGCTCGCCCGCAGGTCGTCCGGCAGCGCGCGGTCCCGCTCCGGGGCGTTGTACGAGAACAGTCCGCTCGCGAACCCGGCGGCGGCCATCACCCCCGCGGCGGCGGTGCCCGCCAGCACGACGACGAGCCCCGCACGGCGCCGGCGCCGGCGCCCGGGGCGCCCCGCCGGGGTCCCGGGCGAGGTGCGGTCCGCGGAGAGGGGTGCCGGGCCCGGTGAAGGCGGCGTACCCCACGCGCCGAATCCGGTGCCGGGCGTCCCCCCACCCCGACGGCCGAACGGCCGTACGCCCATCGGGTCGGGCCCTGTCGCGTCCGTCGCCCCCGTCGCCGTTGTCGCGCCGGTCGTCGCCGTGGTCATCGGCATGGCGATCGTGGCGGCCCGGTCGGAGGCCGGTCCCCGGCCCGCCGCGGCGCGCGATCCGTCGTGTTCCCCGGGTGCGTCGCCCAGTTCCACGTACGGGCGGATCCGGAGGGGGTCGAAGTCCTCCGCGGCCGCCGCCTCGGCCGTACGGGTTTCGAGCAGGGCCTCGGAGGCGCGTCGGCCGCACGCGCAGGACGGCGTGCCGTCCGAGGCCCGGGGGGTGGAGCATTCAGGGCATATGTGACTGGTCGGTTCACTCACGTGTCGTTCCTCCCCGTGAAGTCTCCAGAGTTTAAGCAAATGGCCGACACCGAATCTCCCGGAAGCGCGGGGAATCAAGGGTTCCGGAACGCCTCGACAGGCCATAACCGGTCACACCGACCACGATGGAATGGACAGGGAGGAAGAGGAAACCCGAGGGCGTCGTACGGGGACACGGCAGGAGACCCTCGGCCCCACGGGAGGTCTGCATGACCGACGACACCAGCCACGTCCCGGCCGACGGTGGCGACGAGCCCGCGCACGTCGCCGCCGACGCACGTGCGGGTGCCGCGAGCACCGCCGACGGCGCCGGCGGCCCGGACGGCAGCGAGGTGCGCACATCCCCGTCCGGCCCCCGTGGCCAGGGCGTTCCCGTCGCCGAGGGGGTGCCCGGCGGGGTGATGGTCTCGATCGGGGCCCTGCTGCTGGGCATGCTGCTGGCGGCGCTGGACCAGACGATCGTGTCGACGGCGCTGCCGACGATCGTCAGCGAGCTGGGCGGCCTCGAACACCTCTCGTGGGTGGTCACGGCGTACATGCTGGCGGCGACGGCGGCGACACCGCTGTGGGGCAAACTCGGTGACCAGTACGGCCGCAAGCGGCTCTTCCAGACGGCGATCGTGATTTTTCTCATCGGGTCGGCGCTGTGCGGCGCGGCGCAGGACATGCCGCAGTTGATCGGGTTCCGGGCCCTGCAGGGCCTCGGCGGCGGCGGGTTGATGGTGCTGTCGATGGCGATCGTCGGCGATCTGGTGCCGCCGCGCGAACGCGGGCGCTACCAGGGCCTGTTCGGCGCGGTCTTCGGCGCGACCAGTGTGCTCGGGCCGCTGCTGGGCGGACTGTTCACCGAGCATCTGAGCTGGCGTTGGGTCTTCTACGTCAACCTGCCGGTCGGGGCGGTGGCGTTGCTGGTGATCGCCGCCGTGCTGCACATCCCGCGCCGCGCCGAACGGCATGTCATCGACTACCTCGGCACCTTCCTCATCGCCTCCGTGGCCACCTGTCTGGTCCTGGTCGCCTCCCTCGGCGGCACCACCTGGGACTGGGACTCGGCGCAGATCATCGGCCTGTCCGTCCTGGCCGTCCTGCTGGTCGTGGTCTTCGTGGCCGTCGAGCGGCGGGCCGCCGAACCCGTCCTTCCGCTCAAGCTGTTCCGTGTCCGCACCTTCACCCTCTCCGCCGTGATCAGCTTCGTCGTCGGCTTCGCGATGTTCGGCGCCATGACCTACCTCCCGACGTTCCTCCAGGTCGTGAAGGGCGTGTCACCGACCATGTCGGGTGTGCACATGCTGCCGATGGTGTTCGGGCTGCTGCTCTCCTCCACGCTCTCCGGACAGATCGTCAGCCGCACGGGCCGCTGGAAGGTCTTCCCCGTCGCCGGGACCGCCGTCACCACGCTCGGCCTGCTGCTCCTGCACCAGCTCGACGCGGACAGCGGCACCGGCGAGACGAGCGCGTACCTCCTCGTCTTCGGGCTGGGGCTCGGACTCGTGATGCAGGTTCTGGTCCTGGTCGTGCAGAACGCCGTCCCGTACGAGGATCTCGGCGTCGCCACCTCCGGCGCGACCTTCTTCCGGTCCATCGGCGCCTCGTTCGGCGTCGCCGTCTTCGGCACGGTGTTCGCGGGGCACCTCGGCGACAAGCTCACCGGCGCGCTCGACGGGGCCGCGCTCCCGTCCGGTGTCAGCGTGGACGGGCTGCAGGCGGACCCGCGCGAGATCGCCCGGCTCCCGGCCTCGCTGCGCCCCTCCGTCCTGGACGCGTACGCCTCCGCCATCACCGACGTCTTCGTCTACGCGGCCCCGGTCGCCCTGCTCGGCTTCGTCCTCGCCTGGTTCCTGCGCGAGGACCGGCTGCGGGCCTCCGTCACGGCGCCCGACGCCACGGAGACGCTCGCCAGCAACCCGGTCGAGCGGTCGTCGTACGACGAGGTGTGCCGGGCGCTGTCGGTGCTCGGGTCGCGCGAGGGCCGACGCGACGTGTACCGGAAGATCACCGCACGGGCCGGCTACGACCTGCTGCCCGCCACGAGCTGGCTGCTGCTGCGGATCCGGCGGTACGGCTGGGCGGAACCGGCCGTGCTCGCCGAGCGCAGCACCGTCCCGCTCGACGTGATCATGGCCGCCACCCGGCAGGCCGAGGAGAGCGGTCTCGCCCGGCGCGACGGCATCGACCTCGTCCTCACCGACGCCGGCCACGAGGCCGCCGACCGGCTCGCCACGGCCCGCGAGGACTCCCTCGCGGAACTCCTCGGCGACTGGTGGGGGCCCGACCGCCCCACCGACCTCATCCGTCTCGTCGGGGAGCTCAACTCCGAACTGTGCGGCTCGGACGCGGAGCGCCCGCACGACGACGGGGCGATCACGCGACGGCGGCCGGGCGCGACGACCGCCGGTACGCCGCCCACACCACCCCCGCCCCCGGAGGCTCCCTCGTCCACATCGGTCTCGTCATAGGCCCGTCAGTCTCTTGGCGAAAGTCTCTTGGCGAACCAGTGCTCCGCGTACGCGTGGTCGTTGTGCGGGGCGCTCTCCTCGTACCCCAGCCGGGCGTACAGCGCGCGGGCCTCGACCAGGTCGCCGCGGGTGTCGAGGACGATCCGCCCGGCGCCCAGCGCGCGGGCCGCGTCCTCGGCCGCCGTCACCAGCAGGCCGGCGCCGCCCCTGCCCCGGGCCTCCGGCAGCAGGAACACCCGCTTCAGCTCGGCCGTCGCGGCGTCCGTCAGCCGCACCCCCGCCGTCCCCACGGGCTCGCCCCCGTACCGCGCCACCAGCAGGACGCCGTCCGGCGGCGCCAGGTACGCCCCGGTGTCCGCCGCGACCTCCCGCTCCAGCTCGTCCGGGTCGGTGGGGCGCCCCTCGTGCAGCAGGTACCACCGGTCGCTGACCTCGGTGTAGTAGGCCCGCCAGAGCGCGGCGGCGACGGGAGAGTCGTGGGGCTCCTCGTCCACGGACCAGCCGGCGGCCGTGCGGTTCGCGGGACTGCCGGGACGCGTGGAGGGGGTGGGGGGCGTACGGGTCATGACGGTCATTGTCGGCAGCGGGGGCGGGTGGTCGGCAAACGATTTACGCCGTCGTCCGCTCCCACGCGCTTGCCGTTTGAACCAACGGGTTCGGGCAACCCGATGCGAAACGGCCCGACGGGGCGAGACGCCCGGGCCGAGGACTCTGGAAGGCATTCATGTCCACAGGCTTGATCATCGCTTTGATCGTGATCGTGGCGGTCGTGGTCGTCGCGGCGGCCGTCCTGACCCTGCGCGCCCGCGCGGGCGCGGGCGGCGGCGGATCCCTGAAGCGGCGTTTCGGACCGGAGTACGAGCGGGCCGTGACCCGCCATGACGGCGACGAGCGGGCCGCCGCCCGGGAACTCGCGGAGCGGGTGAAGCGGCACGGCTCGATGGAGAAGCGGCCGCTGCCGGGCGCGGAGCGCGAGCGCTACGAGTCCCGCTGGGCGGCCGCCCAAGAGCGTTTCGTCGACTCGCCCCGTGAGGCGGTCGTCGAGGCGGACCGGCTGCTGGCCGAGGTCGCCGCGGCCCGCGGCTTCCCGGACGGCGGCCACTACGAGACCCAGGTGGAGGCGCTCTCCGTCCACCACGCCCACCATGTCCACGGCTACCGCCGGGTGCACCTCGCGGCGCACTCCGCACAGGGCCGTGACGGTGTCACGGCCGGCGCCGGACCCGGCACCGAGGAGATGCGCGAGGCCATGGTCGAGGCCCGCGCCCTGTTCGAGGACCTGGTGACTCCGGGCCGCCGGGACACGCGCGCGGACCGTGCGGACCGTCACGACACCGCCGATCGACAGGAACCGGCCCGCCGAGACGGCGCGGTGCACGACGACGGACGCGGCGCCGCCGCCTCCGACGGCCACCACCGGTCCCATCTGCCATGGGCGCTCACCAGGCGCCACGCGAAGGGGAGTTGAGGAGTATGACGGACGAGACGAACAGGAGCGACGGCATCCGCGAGCGCGGGGTGCGCGAGACCCGTGGCGCGGTCCCCGGGCGTGACGGCGTCAAGGAGCGTGACGGGGTCAGGGAGAACGGGATGACGCCGGGCACGCGGGCGGCGGGCGCCACCGGCTCGTCCCCCGGTACCGGCACCGGGGCCCCGCTCGTCGCGGGCCACGACACCACGACGGGCGGCGACGACACCCGCCTCGGCAGGACGATGGGCGTGGACGACGAGCCCGGCCACGGCCGCGGCGAGGACCGTGCCAGGGGCGAGGGCCGGGGCACCGGCACCGCTCCGGGCGGCTCCCACTCCACCGGGTCCACCCTCCTGCCGCACGACGAGAACGACAAGCTGGCGACGCGGCTGCAGCACGCCGTCGGCGGGTTCGTCGACGAACCCCGGTCCGCCGTCGAGGAGGCCGACCAGGTCCTCGAAGAGGTCACGGCCCGCTTCACCGACGCGATGACCCGGCGCCGCCGGACCCTGCGCACGTCCTGGGAGACCTCCGCCGGCGACCGCGGCTCCACCGACACCGAACAGCTCCGGCTCGCCCTGCGCGACTACCGCGAGCTGACCGAACGGCTGCTGCGGCTGTAACCGCCGCGGACATCCACAGACGAGGCCGCGCCCCGGTTCGTGCACCGGGACGCGGCCTCCTGTGCGGGCGGGGGCGGAACGCCTCCCGTGGGCGCGGGGCCCGGGACCCTCGGTGACCGGCACCGGCCGGGTCAGGCCTCTGGAGTGGCTCCCGGCCCCTCGCGTCCCTCCCGCCACTGCCGTACGACCTCGTCCACGTCGTACGGCTTCAGGCCGAGCGGCGGGCCCGGTGGGGGTTTGAACATCATGTCGCGGATCTTGGCGTTGATCGCGGTGATGATCGTGCGGACGGCGTGTTCGGACGGTGCCTCGGCGGCGGTCGCGAGGGCGTCCTCCGCCTCCTTGCGCAGGGCCAGGGTCGGGGGCAGGACGGAGAGGCCCTCGCGGGCCATCTTCCGCTTGATCCACCAGAGTTCGTCATAGGACGTGTCGTCGTCCCGCAGGGGCCGGCCCGCCCCGGGGAGCGACGCGAAGTCGCCGCGCGCCTCCGCGTCACGGATCTGTTTGTCGACGAAGGACTCGAAGCTGACACCGGGTGGCTTTCGCTCGGTCATGCGTCCATTGTGCCGGAGCCCGCACAGCAGGACGATCCGGCGATTTATCATGCGGCGGCGGCGTGCCAAACGTGCCGTGCGCAGCGACAATTGGAGTTTGACCCGTTAGGAGCGGTACGTGCTCGAACTCACCATGGCCTCGGTCTCCGAGGCGGACGCCGGGGCGACGGCCGGCATGCAGATGGCTGACGCGCCCAGCGAGCCGGGCGGCGTGCTCCGGGTGGGCCGCGATCGGGCGGTGTGCCGGCTCGCGACACCGGACGACTGGCTCTTCGTCTCCCGCGTGCATCTGGAGTTCCTGTGCGCCCCCGACGGGAGCTGGCAGGTCACCTGGTTGCGGGGCTCGCACGCCGACCCCTCCTCCGAGGTGCGGCTGACCCTGCTCGGCCACCAGCCCTCACCGCTGCCGTACGGCGGCACCGCGAAGCTCCCGCACGGCGCCTCCGGCGAACTCGTCATCTACGACCGCACGGGGCCCCGCAGTGTCAACGTGGGCTTCTACCACGAGGCCTGACGCCGGGGCCCCGGCCCGGGTCAGTCGAGCACCCGGGCCAGCGCGAATCCGTCGTACCCCTTGGTGCCGACCGTCTGGATCGCCGTGCCGCTCAGCCTCGGGTGCGCGGCGATGAGTTCGATGGCGGCCCGGGTGCCGCGGACGTCCGGCTCGGTGCTGCCGGCGTCGGCGACCCGGCCGCCGCGTACGACGTTGTCGACGACGATGACGCTGCCGGCCCGGGTGAGCTTCAGGGCCCACTCCACGTAGTGCGGGTTGTTGGCCTTGTCCGCGTCGATGAAGACCAGGTCGAACGGCTCGGGGTTCTCGTCCGTCAGCTTGGGCAGCGACTCCAGGGCGGGGCCGACGCGTACCTCGACGATGCCGTCGAGCCCGGCGCGCGCGATGTTGCGGCAGGCGACCTCCGCGTGCCGGGCGCTGTACTCCAGGGAGACCAGCCGGCCGTCGGCGGGCAGCGCGCGGGCCAGCCAGATGGTGCTGTAGCCGCCGAGGGTGCCGATCTCCAGGATGCGGCGGGCGCCCTGGATCAGGGCGAGGAGATGCAGGAACTTGCCCTGGTTGGCGGCGACGTCGATGGCCGGCAGTCCGGCCGCCTCGTTGTCGCGCAGTGCCGCCTCCAGGACCTCGTCGTTCGGGGCGAGGTGGGTGGTGAAGTAGGTGTCGACGTCGTCCCAGGTCCGCGACTCGCTCATGAAGCTGTGCCTCCCGCGCCTTTCGTCGGAGCAGTTACTTAGAACGGCTAAGTAGATGCGCTAAAGAATAGGCGCGGGGCAGGCCCCCTGTCAGCGGTTCCCGGGGCGTGTTTCAGCCGATCGGCCCGGACTTCGGGTCGGCCGGGGCCGCGGGGGTCTGCGGATGCCCGCCCGGGGGCATCGGCGCGCCCGGGGCCGGGAACGGGCCCGGCGGCGGGTACGCCCCCGGGTGCGGCGCGTACCCGCCCGGTGGCGGATACGCCCCCGGCGGCGGCACGGGCGGCAGCTGCCGCTTCGCGTTGCGTCTGAGCACGATCGCGACGGCCACCCCCTTGATCGCCAGCACGGCGAAGCCGATGCCGAACGTCACCAGCCAGCCGGGTATGCCCCACACGGTCCACATCTCGTCCACGTGAATGACCTTTCTATAGGGTTCGTCGGTCGCCGCCCGCCGCAGCGTGTGGTCGCCGGAGATCAGCTCCGGCCGCGGGAAGTCCTGCTCGACGGCGGTGAGGAAGTCCGTACCGCCCCCGGTGAGACCGGCGAGCGGGCCCGACCGCCCCGTAAGGCGCCCGGCGAACGTCACCTGCGGCGCGTCCCCGCCGATCGAGGATCCGGGCTCCATCCGGTGCCCGGCGAGCACGTACAGGTCGAGGGCCTGCGGGGTGGTGGCCAGGCGGGACAGGCGCATCGGGTAGACCGGCGCGTCGGCCGCGAAGGTCAGATGCAGCGGGTCGAGGGTGCCGGTCAGCGGCCGGCCGGCGGCGGTGTCCTCCGGTGCCAGCCGGACCGCCACGTACTCCCACTCCTGCCGCACGTACGGCTCCAGTGCCGTGTCCAGGCGGTCCGGGAGCGAGAAGCCGTTCTCGTCGAGCCAGTCGCCGAGGGCGCCGGAGTCGGTGGCGGTCAGCCGGGCCACGTCGAACGGGCCGAGCCGTTCGCGGCCGACGACCTCCACCGGAGCCCCCGGACTGCGGGGCGCGGCGTCCCCCGCAGCACCGTCGCTCTCGAACAGGTCGAACGGCCAGTCCCGCGAGCGTGGCCAGAAGTACTCCCGCCGCTCGTACACGGGTGCGGTCTCCGCCGCGAGCCGCTCGAAGACGGCCGCGTCCCCGAGCCGCACCGTCGCGCGGTGCGGCACCGGCATGATCCAGGCGGCCGTGCGGGCGTCGCCCGAGACCGTCAGACTCATGACGATCTGCTCCTCGCGACCGTCCCAGCGCACCACGGACGTCTCGCGGTTCACGTACACGTTCCGCCGGCCGTCCGGCACCATCGCCCCGCAGCCGCAGGCGTACGCCGGTGCCACGAGCGAGGCCAGCTGGAAGCCCAGCAGCGCGAGCACCACGACCAGAAGCCGTCCGCGCCCCTGTAGGCAACCGTTCATCCCCCGTGCTCCCCCCGTCGTGCGTCCGTGCCTGCGGCCATGCTGTCAGGCGATTGTCAGTGGCCTGTCACGATCCCGCACGTGACGCGCATCCGTGATCGACGTCGTGCCCTGCGAGGGCGGGCAACCTCGCGCGCACTATGGTCATCCCGGACAAAACAGAGGTGACTCCCGGGTGAAGCGGGGGTTACCCGTGTCCTGCGAGGGGGGCAGTGCGAGCCTTCTCGGTGGGACGTGGGCGGCTCGGAGGGACGACAGCGCGTGGCGACGGAGCGGAGCAGACCGGGCGGTGCCGTCGGCACGGGTGCGGCGGTGGGCCGGTTGGGGGCGGTACGAGCCGTGCTGTGGCTGGTCGCCGCGGTCCTGGCGGTGCGGCAGGTCGCCGTCGCGCTGGGCACACCCAAGGGTGAGCGGCTCACGGATCTGGAGACCTGGGTCGGGCCCGGCGGGGTCCTGCACGTGACGGGCTCGCTGTACGACTCGACCCGGTTCACCGGCACCCCGTTAGCCGGACTCGTCCTCAAGCCCCTCACTCGAACGGCTGAAGAGGCTCTGGGTTGGGGCTGGACCTTCGGCACGCTGTTGCTGGTGGTCGCGCTCGGTCTGGTCGCGGCCCGTGCCCTGCCCGGGCCCGCCACCCGTCGCACCGCTCTGCTGGCGGCTCCTGTGGCGATCACCTTGTTGATGCTGTCGTTGCCGGTGCGCAACACGCTGTATCTGGGCCAGACCAGTGTCCTGCCCGTTCTGCTGGTCCTGGTGGGCTGTTTCCTGGTGCGGGGCGAGCGCGCGGGCGGTGTCTGTGTGGGGCTGGCCGCGGCGTTCCAGCCGACGGTGCTGCTGTTCGTGGTGCTGTTGTGGTTCACCGACCGCCGGCGGGCCGCCGCGAGCACCGGGATCACGTTCGCCGCCGCCACGGCGCCGGCCTGGGTGGCGCTGCCGCACGACTCGTACACCTACTGGGTGCACCATCTGGCCGGTGTCGGCCTCGGCGGCAGGGCCGACGACCTCGCCAACCAGTCCCTGCACGGCGCCCTGCTCCGCTTCGGCCTCACCGGCCCGGCGGAGATCGCCCTCTTCCTCGCGCTGGCCGCTGCCGTGGCGGTCGTCGGCATGCGGCGGGCCGTCCACCACGCCCGCGACGGGCAGTTGCTGCTCGCCGTCGCGATCACCGGCTGCGTGGTGGTGGCGGTCTCGCCGACGTCCTGGCAGCACCAGCTGCTGTGGGTGCTGCTCACCGTGGTCGGCCGGGTCGGCACGAAGCAGTCCTCACGCTACGCCTGGCCCGTCGCGGTGGTCCTGGTGATGACACTGCCCGCGAAGATGATGGTCCCGAACGCGGCCGTCCTGCAGCCCCTGCGGGACAACGTCGTCCTGCTGGCCGCACTCGCCGCCGCACTCCTCGTGCCGTTCCTCTCCCGCACCTCGCAGCACTACCGCACCCCGATTCCCACCCGGTACGCCCCCAGGCCGCAGACGCGTCTTCGCTGGGCCCCGCTGCTGCGGCGGGTGGCCACCCGGCCGAACCTGCTGCTGGAGCTGCTGCTGATCCGGGTCACGTATGCGGCCTACCAGCGCACGCGGCTGGAGGCGACCGGCAGCCGGGCCGCCGCCGAGGAGCACGCCGGGCAGATCCTCGCCGTCGAGAGGGTGCTGTTCCTGGACGTGGAGCACTGGTTCAACCACACGGTCGTCCGGATCGGCTGGCTGCGGGGCTTCTTCGACTTCTACTACACCTCGTTCCATTTCGTGGTCCCGCTGACGGTCCTCGGCGTCCTGTACTGGCGCCGTCCGGCGGACTACCGCTGGGCCCGCACCGCGATCGGTTTCACCACGGTGCTGGCGCTTGTCGGGTTCTTCTTCTATCCGCTGGCGCCGCCGCGGCTGATGCCCGGCCTGGGCATCATCGACACCATCCACGGCGTTCAGGACTTCTCCCGCCCGGACTACGGCAGGCTGACGGAGGTGGCCAACCAGTACGCCGCGATGCCGTCCCTGCATTTCGGCTGGTCACTGTGGTGCGGGCTGACCATCGCGATCGTCGCGCCGAGGGTGTGGATGAAGGTGCTGGGGCTGCTGCATCCCTTCTTCACGGTCCTGGCGATCGTGGCGACCGGCAACCACTGGGTCCTCGACGCGGCCGGCGGCGCGGCGGTGGTCGGCGCGGGCTTCGGCCTCACCTACCTCCTGACGGGACCGAGGACCACGGTGTCCCGGCCGCAGCCCGGGGAACCGGGTGAGCACCCGCGCGTGGACCGCGGCCCGGCGCCGGGCCTGTCACCGGTCTCCCGGCAGAACGACGGAGGCAGGGGCGGGGCGTAGGGGGGCTGCGCCCCTGCCTCCATCGGGACGGGCCGACGGCGCCGGGAGGCCGTCGGCCCGAGCACTGCGGGGTGGGGCTCTCAGGCCGTGGTCACCTGGAGGTGCTTGACCCCGTTGATCCATGCCGAGCGCAGCCGGCTCGGTTCGCCGGCCAGCCGGAGGCCGGGCATCGCGTCGGCGATCGCGTTGAAGATCAGGTCGATCTCCAGGACGGCCAGGGACTTGCCGAGACAGAAGTGCGGGCCTCCGCCGCCGAAGCCGAGGTGGGGGTTGGGGTCACGGGTGATGTCGAAGGTGTCGGGGTCGGTGAAGACGTCCGGGTCGTGGTTGGCGGAGGCGTAGAAGATGCCGACGCGGTCCCCCTTGCTGATCCGCTTGCCGCCGAGTTCGAGGTCCTGGGTGGCGGTGCGCTGGAAGGCGTTGACCGGCGCGGCCCAGCGGACGATCTCCTCGGCCGCCGTCGCCGGGCGTTCGCGCTTGTAGAGGTCCCACTGGTCGGGGTGGGTGAGGAAGGCGTGCATGCCGTGCGTGATGGCGTTGCGGGTCGTCTCGTTGCCGGCGACCGCCAGCATCAGCACGAAGAAGCCGAACTCGTCGGAGGTGAGGTTCCCCTCGTCCTCGGCGGCCACCAGGGTGGTGACGATGTCCTTCGCCGGGCACTGTTTGCGGTCGGCGGCCATGTTCATGGCGTAGGCGATGAGTTCCATCGCCGACTGCTGGCCGACCTCCTCGGTGATGGCGTACTCCGGGTCGTCGTAGGAGATCATCCGGTTCGACCACTCGAAGATCCGGATGCGGTCCTCCTGGGGGATGCCGATCAGCTCGGCTATGGCCTGGAGGGGAAGTTCGCAGGCGACCTCGGTGACGAAGTCGAAGGGACCCGCGTGGGCGCCGGCCTCCCGGGCGATGTTCAGGGCGCGGTGGCGCAGGTTGTCCTCCAGTGCGCGGATCGCCCGCGGGGTGAAGACGCGCTGCACGATCTGGCGGACCCGGGTGTGCTCCGGCGGGTCCATGTTCAGCAGGATCAGCCGCTGGGCGTCGATCGCGTCGCGCTCGATGTGCTCGTTGAAGCGGATGATCGCGGTGTTGACCGTCGAGGAGAACAACTCCGGGTGCGTGGAGACGTACTTGACGTCCGCGTGCCGGGTGACGGCCCAGTAGCCCTCGTCCGCGAAGCCCGCGATGCCGGGTGCCTGCGGAATCCAGTGGACCGGTTCCGCGCGGCGCAGTTCGGCGAACTCCGGGAGGGGGACACGGTGGTGCAGCAGGTCGGGGTCGGTGAGGTCGAACCCGTCGGGCAGCGCTGGACAGGGCATCGGCGACTCCTGACGGAGCATCAGATATAGAGAATTGCGGTGACCGTAGTAACGGGTTCTACAACAAGCAAGGGGTACGGGCTTTTCAGTTGCCGCACGCCCCTTGCGGTGGCGGAGCCGCGCTCAGCAGACTGCTGAAGAGAACTAGAACGCGTACTAGTTCTGCGTGGCGGGCCGGGCCGGGACGCCCCGCGCCGCGCGGGTAACCCGTTGAGAGGAATCCCCATGGCCGCGGAACCCGTGATCGTCGAAGCCGTACGCACTCCCATCGGCAGGCGCGGTGGCGCGCTCGCCAACCTGCACCCCGCCTACCTGCTGGGCGAGACCTACCGTGAACTCCTCGGCCGGACCGGCATCCCCGCCGACTGCGTCGAGCAGATCGTCGGCGGCACCGTGACCCACGCCGGCGAGCAGTCCATGAACCCCGCGCGCACGGCCTGGCTGACCATGGGCCTGCCGTACGAGACGGCCGCGACCACGGTCGACTGCCAGTGCGGGTCCTCGCAGCAGGCCTCGCACATGGTGGCCAACATGGTCGCGGCGGGCGTCATCGACGTCGGGATCAGCTGCGGTGTCGAGGCCATGTCCCGGGTGCCGCTCGGATCGGGGTCCAAGCACGGGCCCGGCAAGCCGTTCCCGGAGGAGTGGAACGTCGATCTGCCCAACCAGTTCGAGGCGGCGGAGCGGATCGCCCGGCACCGGGGGCTCACCCGGGAGGACGTGGACGCGCTCGGGCTGCTCTCCCAGGAGCGGGCCGCCGCCGCGTGGGCCGAGGAGCGGTTCAAGAAGGAGACCTTCGCCGTCCAGGTGCCGACGACCGAGGCGGAACAGGGGGCCGGGCAGGGCATGTGGCGGCTGGTCGACCACGACGAAGGTCTGCGGGACACCTCCGGGGAGGCGCTGGCCCGGCTGAAACCGATCATGCCGACGGCCGTCCACACGGCGGGCAACTCCTCGCAGATCAGCGACGGCGCGGCGGCGATCATGTGGGCCTCGAAGCGGATGGCCCGGGCGCTGAAGCTGCGGCCCCGGGCGCGGATCGTCGCCCAGGCGCTGGTCGGCTCCGACCCCCACTTCCACCTCGACGGGCCGATCGACGCGACCAGGGCGGTGCTGGGGAAGGCGGGGATGTCGCTCAAGGACATCGACCTCGTCGAGATCAACGAGGCCTTCGCGTCGGTGGTGCTGAGCTGGGCGCAGGTCTTCGACCAGGACCTGGCGAAGGTGAACGTCAACGGCGGCGCCATCGCCCTCGGCCACCCGGTGGGAGCGACGGGCGCCCGGCTCATCACGACCGCCCTGCACGAACTGGAGCGGACGGACAAGGAGTTCGCGCTGGTGACGATGTGCGCGGGCGGCGGGCTGGCGACGGGGACGATCATCCAGCGGTTGTGAGCGGGGTCCGCCGGTGCAGGCGGCGGAGGTGCCCCTGCCGGCCGTACCGCGGCCGGCAGGGCCTTCCCCCGTGCGGCCACGTCCCCCGTGCCGCCTCGTTCCCCCGTGGCGGCCGGTCGCGCCGCCCTTTCCCCCGTGAGCGGCACGTCCCCCGTGGGCGTGCCGCTCCGTGTGCGGCCCCCGTACCGCCCACAGCACTGATTCCACCGGATCGCGCATTGTCAGGCAGGGGTGTCGAGCCTGCCAAACAATGGCCGGACGCTCCCTCTCCGCTTAGCCGGACGGATGCGTACGTTGGTCCTCCGGAACGGTACGGGCGAGGTGGAGGGGAACAGCGCGGTGGCGGGTCGTCGTGAGGTGCCGGTCGATCCGGGGGCCGGACCGGTACAACGGTTCGCGTTCGAGCTGCGGAAGCTGCGGACCGAGGCGGGCGGCCTCACCTACCGGGCGATGGCCACGCGCGCGGGCTACTCGATCACCACCCTCTCCCAGGCGGCCGGCGGTGAGCAGTTGCCCACGCTGCCGGTGGCCCTGGCCTTCGCGGGGGCCTGCGGAGGCGACCTCGCGGAGTGGGAGAGCCGCTGGCACCGGGCCGTCGAGGAGGCCGCCGCGTTCGACCCGGAGAACGAGGGGGCGGACGCGGCACCGCCGTACCGCGGGCTCGCCCGGTTCGAGACCGGCGACAGCGGGCTCTTCTTCGGCCGGGACGGCCTCACCGCCGAGCTGGCCGCACTGCTGGGCCGCCGCAGGTTCGCGGCGGTCTTCGGTCCGTCGGGGATCGGCAAGTCCTCCCTGCTGCGTGCCGGTCTCATCCCCGTTCTCCGGGAGTCGGGGGAGCGGGGCAGCCGGCTGTCCGGGATCCGGATCCTGACGCCCGGCGACCGCCTGTCCCGCACGCATGAGCTGCTGAGGCGGGCGAGCGCTCCCGGCGACGGCGCCGCCACCGGCGACACCCTCGTGGTCGTCGACCAGTTCGAGGAGGTCTTCACCCTCTGCCACGACCCGGCCGAACGGAACCGGTTCATCGACCTGCTGCTCACCGCCCGCGATCCCGGGAGCCGGCTGCGCGTCCTGATCGCCGTGCGCGCGGACTTCTACGGCCGCTGCGCCGAACACCGTGAGCTGGCCGGGGCGCTGGGGGACGCCAACCTGCTGGCCGGGCCGATGAGTCCGGCGGAGCTGCGCGAGGTCGTCGTCAAGCCCGCCGCGGCCGCCGGGCTGACCGTGGAAAGGGCCCTGACCGCACGGCTGGTCGAGGAGATCACCGACGCGCCCGGCGGTCTGCCGCTGCTGTCCCACGTCCTGCTGGAGACCTGGCGGCGCCGCAGGGGCAAGACACTGACCCTCGCCGGGTACGAGGCGGCCGGTGGCCTGGACGGGGCCATCGCCAAGACCGCCGAGGACGTGTACGGCCGGTTCACCGGGGCCGAGGCGGTGACGGCCCGCCGGGTGCTGCTGCGGCTGATCACCCCCGGCGACGGCACCCCCGACACCCGCAGGCCCGCCGACCGGGCCGAACTGGAGGCCACCGGCACCGGCCGGGAGGAGGTCGCCGAGGTCCTGGAGGCCCTCACCCGGGCCCGTCTGCTCACCCTCGACGGCCCGGCCGTCGACCTCGCCCACGAGGCGCTCATCACGGCCTGGCCCCGGCTGCGCGGCTGGATCGAGGAGGACCGGGACCGTCTGCGGGCCCACCGGCAGCTGACCGAGGCGGCCCGCGCCTGGGAGGAACTGGGCCGCGACGCCGGCGCGCTGTACCGGGGAAGCCGGCTCGCCACGGCACGGGAGTACTTCGGGGGCCCGCGCCACACCGACGACCTGACCGACCGGGAGGCCGCCTTCCTGGCGGCCGGCATCTCCGCCCTCGACCAGGAGGAACGCGCCCGCGCCCGGAGCACCCGCCGGCTCCGCGTCCTCGTCGGCTCCCTCGCCTGCCTCCTCGCCCTCGCGCTCACCGCGACCGCCGTCGCCTACTGGCAGCGCCGCACCGCCCTCGACGCCCAACGGGACGGCCTCTCCCGCCAGTTGGCGGCCCAGTCCGCCGCGCTGCTGGACAGCGACACCGATCTCGCCTCCCTGCTGGCCATCAAGGCGTACCGGACGAGCCCCACCCGCGAGGCCACCCGGAGCCTGTACGCCGCCGCGGCCGTACCTCTGGAACACCGGCTGACCGGACACACCGCGACCGTGTCGGCCCTGGCCTACAGCCCCGACGGCGAGACCCTCGCCAGCGGCGCCTTCGACGGCACGGTACGGCTGTGGGACCCGGCGACCGGCCGTACCCGGAAGGTGTTCGGCGGACATGCGGGCCGGGACACCCCCGAGTTCGTCCGCACCCTGGCCTTCGGCCCGGACGGCAGGACCCTCGTCACCGGCGGCAATGACGAGGCACGGCTGTGGGACCCGGACACCGGGCGCGTCCGGGCCTCGGTCGCCGTCCGTCACCCCGACGACGACAACATGGCCGCGGTGGGCTTCGACCGCGACGGGCGCGCACTCGCCGTCACGGAGAGCGGGCAGGTGCTGGACGTGGCCGACGGCCGCGTCACGACCACGCTCCGGGGCCCCACCGGCCTGGAGATGGCGGTCGCGTTCGGCCCCGACGGGCGCACCCTCGCCACCAGCGTCCGGAACCGCACCGCGCAGCTGTGGGACCTGACGACCGGCCGGGTGCTGTTCACCCTCAGGAGCACCACGGGAGTGGTCAGTTCACTCGCCTTCGACCACACCGGGAAGACCCTGGCCACCGGCACCGAGGACGGCACCGTCCATCTGTGGAACGTGGCCGACGGCACCCGGCGGACCACGCTCACCAGCGCCAGCAGCCGCGTGGAGTCCCTGGCGTTCGCCCCGGACGGCAGAACCCTGGCCGCCGGCAGCTACGACGGCACCGTGCGTCTGTGGGACCCCGCCACCGGACGGGCCCGCACCACCCTCACCGGCCACACCAGCCCGGTCATGTCGGTGGCGTTCAGCCCGGACGGGAACCGGCTGGCGACGGGCGACGAGGCCGGCAGCTTCGGCGGCGGCGACGTCGGGGTCCGGCTGTGGAAGGTGGGCACGAACCGCCCCCGCGCCACCCTGCACGTCCCCGGCGGAGACCTGCGGTCGGTCGCCTACGGCCCGGACGGCGACACCATCGCCACCAGCAGCGACGAGACGAACGTGCGCGACGGGAGGACCCGTGGTGCGGTCCGGCTGTGGGACGCGGCCACCCGCCGCCCGCGGGGCACCCTCATGGACGGGCCGGCCGGCGGCGGACCGGTCCTCTTCAGTCCCGACGGCAGGACCCTGGCCGTCACCGCCGGCCCCCGGGGGCAGCTGTGGGACGTCGCCACCCGGCGGATCCGGACCACGTTCCCGGTCCGGTTCGTCAACGGGATGGCGTTCAGCCCCGACGGAAGGACGCTGGTGACGGTGGGCGAGGGGCTCGTGCTGTGGGACGCCCGCACGGGGCGCCCGCGGGTGGAACTGCCCGAGGCGGAGGAGGGCTCGCCCGTGGCGTTCAGCCCCACGGGGGACGTCTTCGCCACCACCGCCGGGAGCGGGGACGGGACGATCCGGCTCCGTGACCCGGCCACCGGGCGGGTCCGGTCCACGCTCGCCGAACCCCGCGGCGGCGTCCCGCCGAGGACGGCGAGCGGCGGCCCGCCCCTCTTCCGGCAGGTGCAGGCGATGGCCTTCGGCCCGGACGGCCGTACGCTCGCCTCCGCCGAGTCCGACGGCAAGGTGCGGCTGTGGGACACCGGCACCGGACACCTCGACGCCACCCTCACCGTCAGCCTCACGGACGGCCCCGTCGAGCTGGCCTTCAGCCCCGACGGCCGCACCCTCGCCACGGTCGGCGGCGGCGCGGTACGGCTGTGGGACACCGCCACGAGGTACGCGCGCGCCAGTTTCCCCGACGGGGGCGGCACGCTGCGGCCCGCGTTCAGCCCCGACGGCCGCACCCTCGTCGTCGGCGGCCGCCGCGACCGGCTGAGCCTGTGGGACGTGGACCTGCCGCTCCCGGCCCGGGCGGTCACCGGCATCTGCCGGGCCGTTCACCGCGACCTCACCCGGCCGGAGCGGGCGCTGTACCTGCCGGACGGGGAGCCGGGCCGGGTGTGCTGAAGCCGGGCCGGGCCGCCGGGGCCGTACCGCCGGTGCTCACAGCTCCGGCGGGTCGAGGGCGCTCAGGTCGGACGGGAGCAGCCCGGGGTGGTAGGCGGCGAGAGCGGCGCCGCCGAGCCACCAGCCCCGGTGGACCAGGGCCCGGCACAGGGACGGGCTGAGCCGGTCGAAGACGGTGGGGACGAGGGCGAGGTCGCGGCCGTCGTGCGTGCGGTGTTCCGGGAAGGCCGCGCGCCAGCGGTGCGGCAGCGGGTCCGCGTCCGGGAAGTCCGTGGAGAGCTGCACGAGGATGCCCCGGCGGGCCCCGTCCGGGAGTTCGCCGACGGGGCCGAGCGCCGCGGCGCGCCGGAAGCGCTCGATCGTGGCCCGGGTGCGGAGCGTGGTGCTCTGGCGGTAGAGGAGCGAGTTGGCTCTCGCCAGGTCGCGGATCACCGGGATGCGGCCGTACATGCCGGGACGCAGCAGGCCGCCCGCGTTGAGTGCGCACAGGAACGTACGGCGGTAGCGGTCGCCGTCGATGGCCTCCAGGCCGGTGTTGTCGTAGGTGCCGCCGTCCAGGAGGGCCGGGTCGTGTGCGGCGCAGGGGAAGGGGGAGCCGTCGAGGACCACGGGCGGGAGGAGTCCGGGCACGGCGGCCGAGGCCGAGACGGCGCGGCTCAGACGCAGGCCCGTGCCCGCCGTGCGGGCGAGGCCGATGGAGTAGTCGCCGTACACGTCGCGTTCGAAGCCGAAGCGGACGCCCGTGGTCATGTTGGCGGCGTTGACGATCCAGCGGACCTGGGGGTCGAGGTCGGCCAGCTCGGTCTCGCCGAGGAACCAGTCGTCGAGGCGCCGGGCCAAGAGATCGGTGCGGGTGGTGGGGCCGAGGGTGCGCCAGATGTCGCGCAGCAGCGACCGCTTGAGGGAGTGGGAGGAGACGTGGTCGACGACGGGGGCGGTCACCAGCTCGTCCACGGCTCGCGGGGTGAAGTTCCGCTCCCGCAGGGCCGGCCAGGCGGTGGCCAGGCACGCGTTCGCTATCGAGCCGCCGGACACGGACGACGCGTAGCGCAGATGGCGCAGCAGCCCGGCGTCGGCCAGCAGACGGACGAAGCCCAGGGCGGAGAGCGTGGCGCGGAAGCCGCCGCCGGAGAGGGCGAGGGCGACCGGGGTGCCGGTGGCGGGCGGCGGTTCGGCCGGGCGGAGCGGGTCCCCGCAGGGGCGGGCGGTCAGGCCGGTGCCGAGGGCGGGGGAGTCGACGGCCCACGCCGGGCCGTCGGACGGGCCGGGGCGCGCCGCGGGGGAGGGGGCGGCCTCCGGCGGTGCGGGGCGGGGGGCGGGGCGTGTGAAGGTGTCGTGCGCGTGCCGGGACCTGGTCATGGCCGGTCTCCCATCGTGATGACGAGCGCCTGGTCGGCGGGGCCCCTGACCTCGACCTCGAAGGCCCGGTCCGCCCGCAGTTCCGCCAGCGCCTCCTCGGCGAAGGGGATGTGGTTGGTGAGGTGGACGACGTACTCGTCCTCGGGCGCGCGGGACTCCACGAGCCACCGCAGGGTGTCCTCGCCCGGGTGGTGGTGGCGGACGCCGTCGGCCGAGATGACGTAGTGGTCGGCCCGGATCCGCTCGAAGAAGTCCGGCTCCACGTTGCGCTCGCTGCCGTGGTGCGGGAGTTTCAGCAGGTCCACGTGGAACGGGGCGGCGTCGTCGAGCAGGTCCAGCGCGCGCAGCCCGGCGAGGACGTGGTCGCCGCGGGCGTCGCCGGTGAGCAGGGCGGTGCCGTCCGCGTGCCGCAGGAGCAGCACGATGCTGGAGAGGTTCGGCACCGAATCGTCCGCGTAGGCCGCCGAGATGACCTCCGGGTCGCCGCGCCGTCTCGCCTCGTGCCACTTCTCCGCCAGCTCGGCCAGCGCGCCCTCGTCCGGCGCGACGACCGTGACGTCCAGGTCGTGCAGGGTCGCCTCGGCGCCCTCGGTGAGGGGGCCGCCGAACGGGGCGTTGCCGTCCAGGCGCAGGGCGACGGCCGCGTCGCGGATGTCCCGGCCCTGGTTGTAGCTGGCCGTCACCGCCGCTTCGGAGGCGGCGGCGTGTTCGAGGAGCGGGTGGACGGAGGCGCTCAGGCCGGGAACGTGCCGGTCGACCAGCTCCTCCACGGAGTTGAACCACAGCGCGTCCACGTCGTACGGCAGGGCCTCACCGTCGTGCTGGGCCTGCCGCATGTCCCGGAAGAGGCGCACGAGTCCGCCCGCGTGGTCGTCGTCGACGTGGGAGAGGCAGACGACGTCGAGGTGGGGAGGGAGGCCGTCGCGCGGGGGATCGTGTGCGGGCGGGTCGCCGTCCCGGTCCTGGCCGCCCGGGCGGGCGCGGTCCCCGTCCGGGCCGGTGAGCCGGTGCAACCGGCCCTGCAGGGAGGCCCGGTAGACGGGGGAGGGGCCGCCGTCGACGAGCATGACCCGTTCGCCGTCCGGGCCCCGCCCGTTCCCGGGGTCATGTCCGCCCTCGGGCCCTTGTCCGTCCCGCTCCGCGTCCCAGCGGACGAGGAAGCAGTCGCCGTGGCGGGCATCGAGGAAATCGAAGGTCAGCATGGTCGCCTGCCTCGCCGGGCCGGTGGCTCGGCCGTCACACGGACTGCATGGCGCGCAGTACGTCGACGAGCCCATGGCCCTGGAAGTTGCGTTCACGGGCGAGGTCGGTCGCCGTCGCGCAGAGGATCTCCTTCACGCGCTCGGGGCGGCCGAGCAACTCGCGGTAGCGGGCCAGCAGCATGGCCGCGGCCCCGCTGACGTGTGCCGCCGCCTGGCTGGTGCCGTGCATGGCGGCGATGCCCTCGCCGGGGATCGGCCCGTCGATGTCCTCCCCCGGCGCCACCAGGTCGGGTTTGGGCCGCCCGTCGCCGGTGGGGCCACGGCTGGAGAAGTAACTGACGCCGTGGCGGTGCGGATTGCTGCGGTGGGTGGAGCCGACCGTGATGACGGACTCCGCGTTGCCGGGGTCGGAGATGCTGATGTCCTGGAAACCGGTGCCCAGCGTGCGTACGGCCCCGGTGAATCCGGCGTTCCCGGCGGCCGTCACCACGACCACCCCGGACCGGGTCAGCCGGTCGCACTCGACGCACACCGGTGTCCACCCCGTGGAGTGGGTGGCGACGTCGTGCGGCACCGACAGACTGAGGTTGACCCCGGCGATGACGAACCGCCCCGCCTGTTCGTTGATGTGCCGGATGGCCTGCAGCGCGGTGACGATGGAGAACTCGTCGCCCTCGCCGTCGTCGTTCAGCACCCGGAAGTCGTACAGCCGGATGCGCGGGCAGATGCCCCTGAACTCCAGCTCCGGCCACCAGCCGCCGATGATCCCGGCGATGTGCGTGCCGTGCTGGTCGCCCGGCGGCACATACGGGTCCGGCTGCCCCGGGGCGGGCGGACCGGGGGCCGGGCCGACCTCCACGGACGGCAGGGCGGCCGTCCAGTTCACCAGCCCGTTGACCAGCGCGTCGTCGGGGAGTTTCGCCCGTACGCAGGTGAAGTCGAAGGAGCGGGCGATGCGCGACTCCAGTCTGCGCGGCGGTGTGACGGCGGTGTCCCACTCGTGGAACGCCGAGTGCCGCGCGTCGATGCCGCTGTCCACGACGGCCCAGCCGATGGAGGCGCTGTCCACCGAGAACACCTGCTCGGCGGCGTCGGCCTTGATGGTCCGCCGCGACCGGACCACCGCGCGGGTGGCCCGTCGGTTCGTCGTCACGGAGACCACGGGGTACTTCTGCCGCCGGTCGACGACCTGTCCGACCGGGCTGTGGGCGCCCCGCACCGGGTACACGTCCGGGACGGCCTCGGCCAGCATGCGGACGAGCGTGCCGGTGACGTCCTGGTGACGCGGGTGTCCGCTCGCGTCCGCCACCACCCTCGCCAACAGGTTGAGGAACCAGGTGAGTTGCCGGCCGCGTTCCTGCCGGCGCCGCATGTTGTCGTGGATCTCGCTGGTCGCCGGCGCCCGGATGTGCCCCCGCAGCGCCGCGTCGATCCCCTCCGCGCCGCTCTCGACGGCGAGTTCGTGGGCGACCCGCACGACCCCGGCGAGACTGGTCAACGGCAGCAGCACCGTCACCAGTTCCTCCAGCGTCAGCTGCGCCACGACGAAGCTCCCGGCCGCGACCGGCCGGGCCGCCTCCGTCAGCCGCAGCATCTGCAGGCGTTCCAGGGCCCGCTCGACCCCGTACTCCTCGCGGACGGCGAGAATCAGATCCTGCCGGTACGCGGACGAGGGCGACGCCGGTGTCGGTGGCGTCGGCGGTGGCACCGGCAGCTGCGTCGACGGTGGCGTCGGCGGTTCGGAGAAGGCCAGCCACACGTCGAAGTGCACGGGGCAGTCGGTCGCCCAGAGGACGGGGACGGGGCCCGTCCCGTAGAACACCGCCAGGAGTTCCGATCGGTCCATCGTGGCTCCCGATGCGCGTGGCGTGGGAGGGACTTCAGGGACTCCCTCCATTCTCCGCCCCGGCCCCGGCCCCCGCATCCGGGGCGGACACGACGAAGAAGGCGGCGGCCCGGGGGATCGGGGGCCGCCGCCTTCGGTCAGGTTCGGCCGCTCCGGCCGGTTCGGCCGGGGGCACGAGTCGTGCCGGATCAGTACCAGTTGTTGGCCTGCCAGAAGTTCCACGCGCCACAGGGGCTGCCGTAGCGGTCCTTCATGTAGTCAACGCCCCACTTGATCTGGGTGGCGGCGTTGTTCTTCCAGTCGGAGCCCGCGGAGGACATCTTCGAGCCGGGGAGCGCCTGGACCAGGCCGTAGGCGCCGGAGGACGCGTTCGTCGCGTGGATGTTCCAGTCGCTCTCGTGGTCGACGATGTGGGAGAAGCACGTGTACTGGGCCGAGTTCCCGATCATCTTCTTCGCGACAGCCTGGGCCTGGGAGGCCTCCGACGCGGCCTGGGCGGGCGCGGCGGCGAACAGCGCACCGGTGGCGGCAGCGGCCAGGGTGACACCGGCGAGGGCCTTCTTCGGGGAGGCGATGCGGCGGAGAGCGGAGCGGGTCACGGGGATCCTTTTCTACGGGGACATGGCCGTCGCGGGCATGCCTTCACCACACGGTGTGCGGTGGGGGCGTACGTCGGCGCCGAGGCCCGGGTGGGCTCGTCGGCGCCGTGCGACTCCTCCAGAGAAACAGCCCGAGCGAACGTCCGCAATGACCCCTTTTGCTAGTTGTGGTCGTATCCGCGCCGAGGGCCCCGCCTGTGACGTGGCTCTCATTGCGCAGGTCAGCGGGCGTTTAGGCATGCGCATGCCACGAACTTCGATCTACGACCCCGCTTCGTATGTGATGTGGGCCCTGTGGGCTGCTTCACCGCCCTTGCGACGGACGGTGATCCCCACGGCGCGCAGCGTTCACCGAAGAGCGGGGCGAATGTGACCGCGCTCTCGCACGCGGCGCCCGGGGTGGCCTGGCGCAGGGCCTTCAACGGCGGGGGCAGAGGGTGCGGGGCAGGGCGGCGGTGACGACCGCGCGGGCCCGAGTGCCGACCGCGGGCCGTGGCAGGCGGTACGCGGGGAAAGCGGTCGCCGGACCCGGGCGCCGGGTTAGGTTCGGGCCATGCGCATGGGGAGACTGCTGGGATCGGGCCGCACGGCCGACGTGTACGAACTTCACCTCGACGAGGACGAGTCCCCACCGCCCGCCGACGTCGGCCTCACGCCCTCCCTCGAACCCTCCGCCCCCGACGGACGGGCCGACGGCGACGGAAGCGACGAGCATGCCGGACGCGCCGGCCACACCGGCCCTGACGTAGGCGGTCCCGGAGACCTGACCGGAATCGGCGGCCATTCTGGCCGTACCGGCCTCGACGGCCGTACCGGCATAGGCGGCCATACCGGAAGCGGCGGCCCCGGCGGCCCGGACGGAGACAGCCCCGGGGGCCATGCCGGAACGGGTGGCCCCGGCGGCCAAGCCGGCCTCGACAGCCTTACCGATTCGGGCGGCCCCGGCGACCACGCCGGAACCCGCGGCCCCGCGAGCCCGGCAGGGGCCACCGCGGCCTGGGTGCTGAGGCGCTACCGGGACGGCTGGGGTGACGCGGCCGCCGAGGCCGAGGTCATGGCCTACGTCCGGCGTCATGGGTACCCCGTCCCGCGCGTGCGCTCGGCGACCCGTACGGAGATGGTGCTGGAGCGTCTGTCCGGCCCGACGATGCTGGAGGCCCTGGCCACCGACCTGATCGACCCGGCCCAGGCGGGCGCCACCTTGGCCCGCCTCCTCCACGCCCTCCATGCTCTCCCGCCCCGCGACGCGGCTCCCGGTTCTCGTGTTCTCCACCTGGACCTGCACCCCGACAACGTCATCCTCACGTCCCGGGGCCCCCAGGTCATCGACTGGAGCAACGCCGAGGAAGGACCGCCCGGCCTCGACTGGGGCATGTCCGCGATGATCCTGGCCCAGGTCGCCGTCGACGTGTCTGACGCACGCGCGGCGATGGCCCACGCCGTCCTCGTCTCCCTCCTCGGCCACCGGCCCGAAGGGCCCTCCGCCCTGACGGAGGAGGGGCTCGTCGAGGCGGGACGACGCCGGGCGGCCACGCCGACGATGACCACGCGCGAGGTCGAACTCATCTCAGCCGCAGAGGAGTTGGCCCGAGCCGTCAAGGATCACCGGGCGACCGCCCTCAGGCCGCCGCGTACGTGATCGGATCGCTCCCCGGTACCGCCTCCGCCCGCCCCAGCTTCACCAGGCGGCGGAGGTGTGCCTCCGCCTCGGAGACCGCGATGTTGCGGGAGCCGAAGGGGATCTGGGACCAGGGGCGGTTCCACTCCATGCGTTCGGCGAGCTGCCAGGCGGTGAGGGGGGTCGCGAGCAGGGTGAGCAGGCCGGTGAGCCGGGACTCGTGGTGGGCCAGCAGCTCCTCCACGCGGGTGGCGGAGTCGGTGAACGCGTACTGATGGGCGGGCAGGACCTCGGCGGCACCGAGGCGGCCGATGCGTTCCAGGGAGTCGAGGTAGTCGCCGAGGGGGTCGGTGACGGTGTCGTCGTCGGGGTCCTCGTAGAGGCCGATGTGCGGGCTGATCTCGGGAAGGAGATGGTCGCCGGAGAACAGGCGCCCGTGGCCGGGCAGTCCGGAGGGGTGCGCCTCCTCCAGGTGGAGGCAGACGTGCCCCGGTGTGTGCCCCGGCGTCCAGATCGCGCGGACGCGGCGGCCGGGGAGGTCAAGGAGTTCGCCGGGGGCGATCTCGCGGTCGGGGAGCGCGGGGGAGAAGCCGGGCAGCGCGCCGGGGCGGCGCGGCGGCGCGAGGTGCTCCTCGGGCGCGCCCGCCGCCGTGAGCTTGTCCGTCATGTACGTGAACCAGCGGTCCGGGCCCGTCCCGCGCGTGCGCCGCACGATCGCCGTGTCCGCCGCGTGCATGGCGATCCACGCCCCGGACGCCTCGCGCACCGCCCCCGACAGGCCGTGGTGGTCGGGGTGGTGGTGCGTGATCACGACCCCGTGGACCTCCGCGACCGACGTACCGCACGCCGTCAGTCCGGCGGCGAGCGTGTCCCAGGACGCCGGGTCGTCCCAGCCGGTGTCGACGAGGACAGGCCCCCGGTCGGTGTCGACGACGTACACGAGGGTGTGGCCGAGCGGGTTGTCCGGGATGGGGACCTCGATGGACCGTACGCCTCCGCCGTGATCGGTCACGTGTGTCATGAACTCACTATAACTAGAACGGGTTCCACCAGGGACGGGCATGCGGGCGCGCGATCACGGCCGTCCGTAGGCGGACGACATGGACTCCTCCCCCGGGAACTGGTATCAGTTCTCTACCAGAAACTGACGGTACGTCAGAGAAGTGGCTCCGGGAGGCAGCGGCCATGACCGAACTCGTGGAACACGGACAGCTGTTCATCGGCGGGGAGTTGACCGACCCCCTGGGCACCGATGTCATCGAGGTGGTCTCACCGCACACCGAGGAGGTCATCGGCCGCGTCCCGCACGCGTCGCGCGCGGACGTCGACCGGGCCGTGGCCGCCGCACGCCACGCCTTCGACCACGGCCCCTGGCCGCGCATGACCCTCGACGAACGCGTCGAGGTCGTCACCCGGATCAAGGACGCCTTCGCCGTACGCCACGAGGAGTTCGCCCGGATCATCAGCTCCGAGAACGGCACCCCGGTCACCTCCAGCGTGATGGTGCAGGCGCTCGCGTCGATGCTGGTGTGGGACGCGGCGATCACGACGGCCCGCGGATTCACCTACGAGGAGCGGCGCGACGGCGTACTCGGCAAGATCCTGGTGCGGCGCGAACCGGTCGGGGTCGTCGCGGCCGTCGTCCCCTGGAACGTCCCCCAGTTCACCGCCGCCGCGAAGCTCGCCCCCGCCCTCCTCGCCGGCTGCCCGGCGATCCTGAAGGTCTCGCCCGAAACCCCCCTGGACGCCTACCTGTTGGCGGAGATAGCCGCCGAGGCGGGCCTGCCCGAGGGCGTGCTGTCCGTCCTCCCCGCCGACCGCGAGGTCAGCGAGTACCTGGTGGGGCACCCGGGCGTCGACAAGGTCTCCTTCACCGGTTCGGTCGCCGCGGGCAAGCGGGTCATGGAGGTCGCCGCCCGCAACCTCACCCGGGTCACCCTGGAACTGGGCGGCAAGTCGGCGGCGGTGATCCTGCCGGACGCGGACGCGCAGACCGCCGTCAACGGCATCGCCCCCTTCGCCTGGATGATCAACGGTCAGGCGTGCGTAGCCCAGACCCGCATCCTCGTCCCCCGCTCCCGCTACGACGAGTTCGCCGAGGCGTTCGCGGGCTACGCCTCCGCGCTGAAGATCGGCGACCCCCTCGACCCGGCCACCGAACTCGGCCCCCTGGTCGCCGAGCGCCAGCAGCGCCGCAGCCTCGACTACATCCGCATCGGCCAGGAGGAGGGCGCCAAGATCCTCACCGGCGGCGGCCGTCCCGCCGGCCTGGAACGCGGCTGGTACGTGGAGCCGACCCTCTTCGGCGACGTCGACAACTCCATGCGCATCGCCCGCGAGGAGATCTTCGGCCCGGTGATCTGCCTCCTCCCGTACGGCGACGAAGCCGACGCCGTCCGTATCGCCAACGACTCCGACTACGGCCTCAGCGGCAGCGTCTGGACCGCCGACGACGAACGCGGCATCGACGTCGCCCGCCGGGTCCGCACCGGCACCTACTCCGTCAACACCTTCAGCCTCGACATGCTCGGCCCCTTCGGCGGCTACAAGAACTCCGGCCTGGGACGGGAGTTCGGCCCCGAGGGCTACGGCGAGTACCTGGAGCACAAGATGATCCACCTCCCGGCCGGCTACGAGCCGCCCGGCGTCACCACCCTCACCGTCGACGGGGAGGAGTGACCGGCGATGGGTGACCGCTGGCACGTGGAGGTCGACCGCGCCGTCTGCATCGGCTCCGCCCAGTGCACGCACCTGGCCCCGGACGCCTTCCGCCTCGACTCCGCCATGCAGTCCCACCCCGTCGCCCCCGACACCGACGCCAACGAACGCATCCTGAAGGCGGCCGAGGGCTGCCCGGTGGAGGCGATCGCGATCGCCCTGCCGGGCAGTGGGGAGCCGGTGTTCCCGCCGGAGGAGTAGCGGCCTACGCTCTGCGGTCGGTACGACAACGATCGGGAAGCCGGAGCGGGAAAGCGTGCGGAAGTCCGAGGCCAGGGAATTGATCAGGCAGGCGCGGGAGGCATGGGAGGCCGAGGAGTGGCAGCGCGCCGCCGACCTCTACGAACAGGTGCTCGCCCATTTCCCGGACGAGAAGCCGAGCGCGGCGTGGTGGTACGACGCCGCCCTAGGCCACAAGTTCCTGCGCGACTGGGACAAGGCGTACGAACTCGGTGTCCAGGCCGCCGCCCGCGCACCGCGCGGAGAGGGCGACCCCGCCTTCTGGAACCTGGGCATCGCGGCCACGGTCCGCCACGACTGGGCCGTCGCCCGCGACGCCTGGGCCGGCTTCGGCATCACCCTGCCCGACGGCGAGGGCGAGATCCACGGCCGCTTCGGGCATGCCTGCGTCCGTCTGGACACCGAGGGCTCGCGCGAGGTGGTGTGGATCGAGCGGCTGTGCCCGACGCGCGGACGCGTGCTCAGCGTCCCCGTGACCGGCGGCCGCCGGCACGGCGAGATCGTCCTCCACGACGGTGAGCCCAACGGTGAACGCGTCGTCGACGGCTCGGCCTTCCCGGTCTTCGACGAGCTGCTGCTCTTCGAGTCGTCCGACCTGCCCACGTTCCAGGTGACGGTCGCGGCCGGTGAACCGGAGGACCTGGACACCCTCGTCGCCCTCTTCGCCGACCACGGCTTCGCCGCCGAGCCGGCCGACACCCTGACGACCTACTGCGCCTGCTGCAGCGAGGGCACTCTCCACAAGGAGCCCCGGGCGCCCAGCGCCGGCGCCCAGCGTGTCTCCCTCGCGGCCCCGGAGGACGAGGCCCGCCGCCTGCTCGGCCGGTGGGCGGGGGAGAAGGCGATCGGGCGCAGCTGGAGCGGGCTGGAGGCCGTGGCGTAGAGGGAGGGGAAGCGCCACCGCCCGGAGTGCCGGAGTACCGGAGTGCCCGAATGTCGGAAAAGTCGAAAAAGTTCCCTTCAGGGGGTTGTCTTCCCTGTGGGGCGTTCTATGGTGGAAATCGGCCTACGAGACGAGTGAGGGAGCCGACCGAAGTAGCCGACAGCGGCGTGAGGCAGCAGATCCGCCGGTGCCGACGTCGACGGTCGGGCTGAGAGGCCGGAAGGCAGCACGACAGGGCCTGACGGTGACCCCAGCACCTGACGCCGGAGGTGAGCGGTACCGGCGCAGGAACCCGTCTCGTAGGTCTTTTCCTGCCGTTCTTGCCTGTTGCCGCCGTTCCCGCGTTCCCGCGTTCCCGCCGTTCCGGCTGTCTTCCCACGTTTACGGCTTCCCGCCCGCCCTTCAGGGCTGCGTCCGCCGGTCCGGGGCCGTCAGGTCGATCAGGCGGCACACCGTCTCGATGTCGATCTTCACCTGGGCGATCGAGGCGCGGCCGGACAGCCAGGTGATGAGGGCCGAGTGCCAGGTGTGCTCGATGACCCGCACCGCCGACAACTGTTCCGGCCCCGGGTTCTCCAGCCCCATGGCGTCGAGGATGATCGCGGTCGTCTGGTGGGAGACCTGGTCGACCTCGGGGCTGACGCTGCGGTCGGCGAAGGTCAGCGCGCGGACCATGGCGTCGGCGAGATGGGGCTCGCGCTGCAGCGCGCGGAAGGCGCGCATCAGGGTCTCGGCGACGCGCTCGGCCGCCGTCGCGCCGCTCGGGGGCTTCTTGCGGAGCGTGCCGTGCATGTGCTCCAGCTGGTCCTGCATCGTGGCGACCAGCAGATGGATCTTGGACGGGAAGTAGCGGTAGAGCGTGCCGAGCGCGACCTGCGAGGACTCGGCGACCTCCCGCATCTGCACGGCGTCGAAACCGCCCCGGCTGGCCAGCTGTGCACTCGCGTGCAGGATGCGGCGCCGACGGGCCTCCTGCCGCTCCGTGAGGGGCGGTGAGTCCGGTCGCCCGGCGCCGGCTTCCACCTTGACTTCCGCAGGCATGGGTCTCGTTCCGTGACAGTCGTGAGGGTCGTGACAGTCGTGAGGGTCGTGACGGTCGGTGAGGGTCGTGACAGTCGTGACGGTCGGTGAGGGTATGCGATCAAATAGCATGCCAGGGCGTGTGCCGTGGCGTGAATCACCTGATCCACCTCTCACAGCCGTTCTACCAGCCGGTAGATTCAGAGCCTCTCGAACGATCAACTCTGAAACTTGTTCTAGATTACCGTCTCGTCGTAATCTCACGGGAAATCGCAGTGAGAAGGGGGCCAGGAGTGACCGCGGAGGCCAGTCAGGCGGGGTCCCGACGTGACCTCGCCGCGGACGGCGAGCGACCGCTCACCATCGCCCTCCTCACCTATAAGGGGAACCCGTTCTGCGGGGGACAGGGCGTCTACGTACGGCACCTCTCGCGCGAGCTGGCCCACCTCGGCCACCGGGTCGAGGTGATCGGCTCCCAGCCCTACCCGGTGCTCGACGAGGACGCCGTGCCCGTCGACGGTCCGGGCGGGGTCTCCCTGACCGAGCTGCCGAGCCTCGACCTCTACCGCCAGCCCGACCCCTTCCGCACCCCGAAGCGGGACGAGTACCGCGACTGGGTGGACGCCCTCGAAGTGGCGACGATGTGGACCGGCGGCTTCCCCGAGCCCCTGACGTTCTCCCTGCGTGCCCGCCGCCATCTGCGGGCCCGGCGCGGGGAGTTCGACGTCGTCCACGACAACCAGACCCTCGGGTACGGGCTGCTGGGCGATGTCGGCGCACCCCTGGTCACCACCATCCACCACCCCATCACCGTGGACCGGCAGTTGGAGCTGGACGCGGCCGAGGGATGGCAGCGGCGGATGTCCGTGCGCCGCTGGTACGCCTTCACGCGCATGCAGAAGCGGGTCGCGCGACGGCTGCCGTCCGTGCTCACCGTCTCCGGCACCTCCCGCCAGGAGATAGTCGACCACCTCGGCGTCCGCGACGACCGCATGCACGTCGTGCACATAGGCGCCGACACCGACCTCTTCTCGCCGGACCCGGCCGTGGCCCGGATCCCGGGCCGGATCGTCACCACCTCCAGCGCGGACGTGCCGCTCAAGGGCCTCGTCTTCCTCGTCGAGGCGCTCGCCAAGGTGCGCGCCGAGCACCCCGCCGCCCACCTCGTCGTCGTCGGCAAGCGGCCCACCGAGGGCCCGGTCGCCCAAGCCGTCGAGCGCTACGGCCTCGAAGGCGCCGTCGAGTTCGTCAAGGGCATCTCGGACGCCGAACTCGTCGACCTGGTCCGCTCGGCCGAGGCCGCCTGCGTGCCCTCGCTGTACGAGGGGTTCTCCCTGCCCGCCGCCGAGGCCATGGCCACCGCCACGCCGCTGGTCGCTACCACCGGCGGAGCCATACCGGAGGTCGCCGGACCCGACGGCGAGACCTGCCTCGCCGTGCCCCCGGGCGACGCGGGCGCCCTGGCCGCCGCCCTGACCCGGCTCCTCGGCGACCCGGAACTCCGGCGGCGGCTCGGCCGCGCCGGCCGCGAACGGGTGCTCCGGCGCTTCACCTGGGCCCGCGCCGCCGAGGGCACGGTGGCCCACTACCGCGAGGCCGTGGCCCGCGCCGAGGGCCGCCGGACGCAGACCGCCGCGAGCCCCGCACCGGCGGAACGCCCCCTCGCCGAAGTCCCCGCGGCCCCCGCGGCCCCCGATGCCGCCCCCGCCGCCCACGCCGCCGAGGACGGGGAGACCCACGAGGGCGTCCCGGCCGCCGGCGGCACAGTCGAGACCAACCGCGAAAGCGCCAACCGCGAAAGCAGGGCCACGTGCTGACCGTCGATTTCTCCCGGTTCCCCCTCGCCCCGGGGGACCGGGTCCTGGATCTCGGCTGTGGAGCGGGCCGGCACGCCTTCGAGTGCTACCGGCGCGGCGCCCAGGTCGTGGCCCTCGACCAGAACGGCGAGGAGATCCGCGAGGTCGCCAAGTGGTTCGCGGCGATGAAGGAGGCCGGCGAGGCACCCGAGGGTGCCACCGCGACGGCCATGGAGGGCGACGCCCTCGCACTGCCCTTCCCCGACGAGTCCTTCGACGTCGTCATCATCTCCGAGGTGATGGAGCACATCCCCGACGACAAGGGCGTCCTGGCCGAGATGGTCCGGGTGCTGCGGCCCGGCGGCCGCATAGCCATCACCGTCCCGCGCTACGGCCCCGAGAAGGTCTGCTGGGCGCTCTCCGACGCCTACCACGAGGTCGAGGGCGGCCACATCCGCATCTACAAGGCCGACGAACTGCTGGCCAGGATCCGCGAGGCGGGCCTCCAGCCGTACGGCACCCACCACGCGCACGCCCTGCACTCGCCGTACTGGTGGCTGAAGTGCGCGTTCGGCGTCGACAACGACAAGGCGCTGCCCGTGCGGGCGTACCACAAGCTGCTGGTCTGGGACATCATGAAGAAGCCGCTGCTCACCCGGGTCGCCGAGGAGGCGCTGAACCCGGTGATCGGCAAGAGCTTCGTGGCCTACGCCACCAAGCCGCACCTGCCACCGCTGGCCGACCGGGACGCCGGCGGCGTCTTCGAGGCGGCCGCCAAGTGACGACGCCCCGGACAGAACACCTGGTCCTGCCCGGGGTCCTCACCGCGGAGGAGGCCGCCGCCACCGTGCGGGGCATCCTCGCGGTGCAGCGCGCGGACGGTGCCATCCCGTGGTTCCGGGGACACCACCTCGACCCCTGGGACCACACCGAGGCGGCCATGGCCCTGGACGCGGCCGGCGAGCACGAGGCCGCCGAACGCGCCTACGCCTGGCTGAGCCGGCACCAGAACCCCGACGGCTCCTGGTACGCCGCCTACGCCGACGGGGACCCCGACGACGTCACCGACCGGGGCCGCGAGACCAACTTCGTCGCCTACATAGCCGTCGGCGTCTGGCACCACTACCTGGCCACCGGCGACGACACCTTCCTCGACCGCATGTGGCCCGCCGTCTACGCGGCGATCGAGTACGTCCTGCGGCTCCAGCAGCCCGGCGGCCAGATCGGCTGGAAGCGCGAGGACGACGGCACCCCGGTGAACGACGCCCTGCTGACCGGCAGTTCGTCCATCCACCACGCACTGCGCTGCGCGCTCGCCATCGCCGAACAGCGTGAGGAACCCCAGCCCGACTGGGAGCTGGCGGTCGGCGCGCTCCGGCACGCCATACGACGGCACCCCGAGCGGTTCCTCGACAAGGACCGCTACTCGATGGACTGGTACTACCCCGTCCTCGGCGGCGCCCTGACCGGCACCGAGGCCAAGACCCGGGTGGAGGAGGGCTGGGACCGCTTCGTCGTGCCCGGCCTCGGCGTCCGCTGCGTGGTCCCCAACCCGTGGGTGACCGGCGGCGAGTCGGCCGAACTCGCCCTGGCCCTCTGGGCGATGGGCGAGTCCGACCGCGCCCTGGACATCCTCCAGTCCATCCAGCACCTGCGTGACCCCGCCTCGGGCCTGTACTGGACGGGTTACGTCTTCGAGGACCGGGCCGTCTGGCCCGAGGAACTGACCTCCTGGACCGCCGGATCCGTACTGCTGGCCGTGGCCGCGCTGGGCGGCGACGAGGCGACCTGCACGGTCTTCGGCGGGGAGCGCCTGCCGCGCGGGCTGGACGACTTCGACGACTCGGAGTGCTGCTGAGGCAGGGGACGGTGCGCGTGAGCGGCGTGGGGCTGGTCGCGGAGTTCCCGGACGGAGAAGCACGGGGCGCAGCCCCTGCTTCTCAGGGGCGCGGGGAACTGCGCGACCAGCCACAGCCGACCCGCACCCGCCACACCACCTCGGCCGTCCGGCCGCTTCCGCGTAGGCGCCCGGGCTGAGGGATCCGCACGGCACCACGCGGCGCGCTCAGTGGCGGTGCATCCGGTTGGCGATGGCGTGCCCCACGAACAGGTAGACGACGGCCGCCAGACCGTAGCCCGCCACCACCCGAGCCCACTGCTCGTCGAAGGTGAACAGGTCGTGCGACCAGCCGGCCAGCCAGCGGGCCGCGTCATGGATGAACTGCACGAAGTCGTTCGCGCCGTTCGCGCCCAGGAGATACATCAGGATCCACAGGCCCAGGATGAAGGCCATGACGTCGGCCACGATCGCTATGACCCGGCCCGCCTGGTTGGAACCGCCATATCGAGACATGCTCAACGGGTTGCCCGGATCCCTGTCCTGAAACCCGGTCCTGCCCTACGAGTTGAGTTCCGCCAGCACCCGCAGCGTGTGCGGATCGGGCGCCAGCACCAGCAGGTCCGTCACCGGCCCCTTGCGCCACGACTCCAGCCGCTCCGCGATCCGTTGGCGCGGCCCGACCAGGGAGATCTCGTCGGCGAAGGCGTCCGGCACGGCGAGGACCGCCTCCTCGCGCCGCCCGTCGAGGAAGAGGCGCTGGATGTGCCGAGCCTCCTCCTCGTATCCCATGCGGGCCATGAGGTCGGCGTGGAAGTTGCGCCTGGCGTGCCCCATCCCGCCGATGTAGAAACCCAGCATGGCCTTCACCGGCAGCAGTCCCTCGGCGACGTCCTCGCAGACCTTCGCCCGGACCATGGGCGCGACGAGGAAGCCGGCCGGCGCCTCGGTCAGCGACGCCTCGTAGACGTCGGTCCGGAACGGCGACCAGTACAACGGCAGCCAGCCGTCCGCGATCCGGCTCGTCTGCGCGATGTTCTTCGGCCCCTCGGCGCCGAGCAGCACGGGCAGGTCCGCGCGCAGCGGATGGGTGATGGACTTGAGCGCCTTGCCGATGCCGGAGCCGTCCGGCCCGTCGTAGGGGAGCGGGTGGAAACGCCCGTCGAGCGCGACCGGCCCCTCACGCCGGAGGACTTGGCGGACGATGTCGACGTACTCCCTGGTCGCGGTCAGCGGGGACCTCGGGAACGGCCGCCCGTACCAGCCCTCGACGACCTGCGGCCCGGACAGCCCGAGTCCGAGCAGGGCCCGCCCGCCGGAGAGATGGTCCAGGGTCAGGGCCTGCATCGCGGTGGTGGTGGGCGACCGGGCGGCCATCTGCGCTACGGCCGTGCCCAGTTTGATCCGTGAGGTGTGCGCGGCGATCCAGGTGAGCGGGGTGAAGGCGTCCGAGCCCCAGGACTCGGCGGTCCACACCGAGTCGTAGCCGAGCCGCTCCGCCTCCCGGGCGAGCGGGACGTGGTCCGCGGAGGGGCCGCGTCCCCAGTAGCCGAGTGCCAGACCGAGCCGCATCTGCCTGCCTCCTGACGGTACGTCAGCTGTTTGCGCGGGAGGCGACTGTACGACAACGGCCCCCCGCTCGGAAGAGCGAGGGGCCGCTGCCGTACGACTGCGGGCTTCGTGCGGATCAGCCGCGCTGGATACCGCTGGTGTCCTGCAGCACGCCACGACGGCCGTCCTGCGTCTGGGCCACCAGGTTGGCGCCGCGCTGCTCGACCGCCAGGTACCAGGTGCCCGGCGCGAGTTCGGCGATCGTCGACTGGGAGCCGTCCTCCGCGAACAGCGGACGGGCCACCGGCACCGCGAACCAGAACGGAGAGAAGTCACCGGCCGGCGGCTGCGGGGCCGGCGCCTGCTGCTGCGGAGCACCCGCGAACGGCGCCCCCGGCTGACCGGGACCCGCCTGACCTGGCTGCCCCGCACCGAACGGCCCCGGCGCACCGGCGCCCGGGTACCCGTAACCACCGGGCGGCTGGGCCCCGTACGGCTGCGGCGCGGCCGGACGCGGGGCGCCGACCAGGGCGACCTTGAGGGCGGGGACGAGGGGGGTGGCGATGGCGGCGCCGGCCATGACCAGCGTGGCGATGAGGGCGAGGATGAGGCCGATGCCGGCGTCGGTGCTGCTGCCGCTCGTGCCCTCGAAGTTGTCTCCGCCACCGGACGGGTCGAAGACGTTGCCCAGCGCGCTCCACGCGGCGAAGATCGTGAAGGCGATGCCGAAGTGGCCGAGTTCGATACCGGCGATCTTGGGCGCCTGCGGCAGGCCCCTGGCGACGACGATGCAGACGGCGCCGATCAGACCCGCCAGGACCACACTCAGCAGCACCGGCCCGCTCTCCCAGAGGATCGGGAGATCGATGCTGTCGGGAATCCCGTCGATGGAGTAGTTGTCGAGGAACGACGCGATGAACAGCAATACCGCTGCTCCGATCACGACGCCGTCGCCTCTGGTGAGGGAGCGGATATTCACTTCAGGTCCTTCGTCAGTCGTCTCGTCGTCGGTGGAGGCGTCGCCGTCACCATGTCGCCGTCAGGCCGTGGTGGGAAGCGCGGGGGTGGCCCCTCATCGTAGGGACGACCTTATCGTCCGACCGACTTGGGTGTCCTCCGGGATCATCCCGGCGATCACGACCCGCCCGCTACCCTCGCAGGAAACTCACGAATTCCTCAGAGTCCCCCCGCTCCGCATTCTGCCGCCGGGCACCGCTGGTCAACGGTGCCGGGTCATGGATATCGCGCATCGCGGTGCGTAAGACGAAGACGGCGGGAACCGTTGACAGATTGAGACCGCTCGCACCTCATTCCGTGGCGCACCGGGTAAGCGGCCGGAGTTCTCCATAGGAGAGAGTTGTTCAATCTTCGAGGAAGCTCGCGATGCCGTCCGAGATTCCCCGGGCCGCTTTCTGCCGCCAGGGTCCGCTGGTGAGCCGGGCCGCGTCCTTGGCGTCACGCATGTTGCCGCACTCGATGAACACCTTGGGCACGGTGGAGAGGTTGAGGCCGCCGAGGTCGGTGCGGGTGACGATGCCGGTGCCGTCGCCGACGTAGTTGGAGGGGGCACTGCCGGTGGCGCGCACGAAGAAGCCCGCGATGCGTTCGCCGAGGTCGCGGGAGGGGGCGACGATCGGCCGGGTGTCGGCGGAGCCCTTGTGGACCGAACCCGGCAGGATCACGTGGAAGCCGCGGTTGCCGGCGCCGGAGCCGTCGGCGTGGATCGACACCACCGCGTCCGCCTTCGCCTCGTTGCCGATCCGCGCCCGCTCGTCGATGCACGGGCCCCAGGGCCGGTCGCCGTCCTGCGTGAACTTCACCGTGGCGCCCTGCTGTTCGAGGAGCGTCCGCAGCCGCCGGGAGACGTCCAGCGTGAACTTGGCTTCCGGGTAGCCGTCGTTCGTGGTCGTCCCCGTCGTGTCGCACTCCTTCGCGTTCGTCCCGATGTTCACCTTGCGGTTGATCTCGGCCGTGTGCTGGAAGTTGCCGGGGTTGTGACCGGGGTCGATGACGACGACCTTGCCCTTGAGGGGGCCGGTGGCGGCGGGCCCGGAGGCGGACCCGGAGGGGCTCGCCTGCTTGCCGTCCCCACCGCTCGTGCCGCCCGCGGTGTCCTTGCCGTCGCCGGAGGCGGTCGGTGCGCCGGACGGCTCGGGGGACACAGCCGGGGTCCTCGCCGACCGGGTCTGCGGCCCCGTCCCGCCGCCCGTCCCGCCGTCCCCGTTCCCGGAGTCCCCGACGGCCTGCCAGACCCCCCACCCGGCCACCGCCCCCACGACGACCGCGGCCACCGCCACGGTCAGCGGACGGCGCAGCGCGGAACGGCGGGACGGGGGCGGATCGAAGTCCGGGCCTACATACGACACGTCTGCCACCTTACGGGGCCCGCCCGGCGCCCCACGCCCGTGTCCCGTGTCCTGTGTCCCGTGTGACGCCGCCGGCGCCGTCCCCGCGGACCGGCCAGGTCCGGACGGCGGGCAGCACGGCGGGCAGCCGGACCCGGGGGAGCCGAGTCGCTGACCAGCGGTAGGCGCGGGCGCCGTCACGGGATAAAGTCGGGCGGTTACGTCTGAAAGCCGGACCGTCACGTCCGGTGATGGGGGCGGGGTCCCGGCGCGCGGTCGGTGGGCCCCGGTGGGAGGGCCTGCAGCACATGAGTCGTCGCTCCAACGGGTTGGCCGGCATCTGGGCCGAGGCACAACGCCAGCAGCAGCGTCAGTCCGAGGAACAGGCCCGGCAGCAGCGCGAGTACGAGCGGCAGCAGCGCGCGTACCAGCGCGAGGTGGCGCGCAGCCAGCGGGAGCAGCAGGCGGCGTACCGGCAGCAGCGCGAGGCGGAGGCGCGGCGGCGTACCGAGGAACTGGACGCGCAGGTCCAGGCACTGGAGGGCTTGCTGGTCGCGGGCTGCCGGGCCCCGGCGTTCCGGGCCGCGTCCCTCACCCGCACCGAGCGGCTGGAGCCGTTCTCCCCCGGCCCGCTCGCCCAGCCCGTGGCCATGCCGGACCCCAACCACTACCAGGCACAGGGCGGCTGGACCGCCCAGCGCCGGGCCCAGGCCCAGGCCGAGGCGCGCGCCCGGTACGAGCACGACTGGCAGGCGGCGCAGGCCGCCGAGCAGCAGCGCCAGCGTCAACTGGCCCAGTACCAGCGGCAGTACGAGCAGTGGGCGGAAGGGCAGCGGGCGGAGATCCGGCGCCACAACGCCGGGCTCGCGCAGATGGCGACGGCCCTGCGCGACGGCGACCCGGAGGCCGCCGTCGACTACTTCTCCGCCGCCCTCTACGCCTCACCCGCCTGGCCCGACGGCTTCCCCCGGGGGATCTCCGCCGCCTATGACTCGGCGGCCCGGCAACTGGTCCTGGACTGGGAGCTGCCCAGGTACGACGTCGTCCCCGAGGCCAAGAGCGTCGTCTACATGCCGAGCGTCGACCAGGACAAGGAGCGCCCCCGCCCGGTCACCCAGCGGCGCGCCCTCTACCGTGACGCCCTCGCGCAGTGCGTGCTGCTGGTGCTCCACGACCTCTTCGCCGCCGACGAGTTCGGCGCCCTGGAGTCGGTCGCCCTGAACGGGTTCGTGGACGACCACGACCCGGCGACCGGCCGTCGCACCCAGATCGTCCTGGCGACCGTCACCGTGTCCCGGCCGGTCTTCGCCGAACTGCACCTGGAACAGGTCAGCGCCGTGGACTGCCTGACGGACGGGCTCCGCGGCCGGCTCTCCGCCCGCCCCGACCAGCGCACCCCCGTCCGCCCCGAGCGCCGCCCCGACGACGTGGGCAACGGCGTCGTCACCCACGGCGGCGAGGACGAGCCCGACCTGCTGGAGATGGACCCCCTCGCCTTCGAGGCACTGGTCGCCGAGCTGTTCCGGGCCATGGGCATGCAGGCCGTCACGACCGAGCGCTCGGGCGACGGCGGGGTGGACGTCGACGCCCTCGACCCCACCCCGATCCGGGGCGGCAAGATCGTCGTACAGGTCAAGCGGTACCGCAACACCGTCCCGCCGACCGCCGTCCGCGACCTCTACGGCACGGTCCAGGACGCAGGCGCCAACAAGGGCGTCCTGGTGACGACGTCCAGGTTCGGGCCCGGCTCCCACACCTTCGCCAACGGCAAGCCGCTGGAACTGGTCTCGGGCCCGGAACTCGTCGACCTGCTGCACCGGCACGGGCTACGGGGGCGCCTGGGCACCGGCGAGCGCCCCGCGCCCGCGCCGGCCTCGTCGACGGCCCCCACCGTGGTGATGCCCGCCCCCACCGTGGTGATGCCCGCCCAGCGCACCCCGGCGGACGCCCCGGACACCACGGGCTCCCTGGTCTCCTCGGACGGCGCGGACCCGGGCCCGGCCCCCGACGACCACAGCGTGCTCGGCATGTACTGGACCGGCGGCGTCGCCCTGGACGTCTGCGCGCTCGTCTGCCACGGCAACCGGGTCCTCAGCGACGACCACTTCGTGTTCTACAACAACCTCCGCACCCCCGACGGCACCGTCCGCGCCGTCCCGCCGACCGCACCCGACAAGGCCGCGATCCTGGTCGCCTTCGACGCGCTGCCGGCGCGGGCCGACCGGCTGGTCCTGGTCGCGGCGATCGACCCCGCGGCGAACCCCGACGCCGACCTCTCCGGCTTCACCGACGCCGGCATCCGCCTCCTGGACCCCTCCCGGGCCGAACAGGGCCGCCTCGACGTCTCCGACGGCCGCGCCGGCGAGACGGCCCTCACCCTCGGGTCCTTCCGCCGCCGCGAGGGCGGCGACTGGGACTTCGTCGTGGGCGGCAAGGGGTACCGGGGCGGCCTGGAAGAACTGGTCCAGGACCACGGCATAGAGGTGGCCTAGCCCGCCGGCCCGGCGGTGGAGGTGCCGCGGGTCAGATCCCGGGCCCGGTCCGCCGCAGCACCCGCAGGGAGTCCGTCGCGGAGACCTCCGTGAAGGCGCCGGAGGCCAGGGCGCGGAGGTAGACGCGGTACGGGGCCTGACCGGTGAACTCGTCCTCGGGCTCCGGGAAGACGTCGTGGATGACGAGGAGGCCGTCCGGGGCGATGTGCGGGGCCCAGCCCTCGTAGTCGGCGGTGGCGTGCTCGTCGGTGTGGCCGCCGTCGACGAAGACGAGGCCGAGAGGGGTCCCCCAGAAGGCGGCGACCTGCGGGGAACGGCCGACCACCGCGACGACGTGCTCCTCCAGACCCGCCCGGTGCAGGGTGCGGCGGAAGGCGGGGAGCGTGTCCATACGGCCCACCTCGGGGTCGACGGTGGACTCGTCGTGGTACTCCCAGCCCGGCTGCTGCTCCTCGCTGCCCCGGTGATGGTCGACGGTGATCGCCGGCACCCCCGCCGCACGGGCGGCGTCGGCCAGCAGGATCGTCGACCGACCGCAGTACGTCCCCACCTCCAGCAACGGCAGCCCCAGCCGCCCCGCCTCCACCGCCGCGGCGTACAGGGCCAGCCCCTCACCGGCAGGCATGAACCCCTTCGCCGCCTCGAACGCGCCGAGCACCTCCGGCGCGGGCGCCGGCATGGGCGTGGGGTGCGGTGCCGCGGACATGGGTCCTCCGGGTGGTCGTACGTCACTGGGGGCGCCCCATGCTGCCATGCGGTGATCGACGGGAGGGACCGGGGATCGGGGTGCCGGCGCCCTTGGCCGGTGGGAAGGGCGGTGGGCGCGGCCCCTGCCCTTCAGGGGCGCGGGGAACTGCGCGAGAAGCCCCACCGGGCGTGCACCCGCGCACCCACCCGACGCGACGAGGCGGGAAGGCGCCAGAACAGGAGTCGGGGGCGCGACTCAGCGGGCGACGGCGGCCGCACCCTCCCGGGAGACCACGCCGGTCTCACCCTCACCCTCACTGCTCGCGCGCAGCGTCAGCGCGGGACGCCGGTTCGGCAGGAGCAGGGCCAGCGCGAGGCCGACGGCGACCGCGGCCGTGGCGATGAGGAAGGACACGCGGAACCCGTGCATGGTCGGGATCGCGACCCCGCCGACGTGGTCCGCGGTGTTGGCCAGCACCATGCCCACGACGGCGCTCGACACCGACGTCCCGATGGACCGCATGAGCGTGTTGAGCCCGGTCGCCGCACCCGTCTCGGACGGGTCCACGGCACCGATGATCAGCGCGGGCAGCGAGGAGTAGGCGAGGCCGATGCCCGCGCCCAGGACCACCGACACGACCACGGTCTGCCAGGCGGCGCTCATCAGGCCGAGGCCGGCGCCGTAGCCGACGGCGATGATCAGCAGGCCGAGGATGAGGGTGGTCCGGGGCCCGTACTTGGCGGAGATCCGGGCGTAGACCGGCGCGGTGAACATCATCGTCAGGCCGAGCGGAGCCACGCACAGACCCGCGACGATCATCGACTGCCCGAGGCCGTAGCCGGTGGCGGAGGGCAGCTGGAGGAGCTGCGGCAGGACGAGGGAGACGACGTAGAAGGAGACGCCGACCATGATCGAGGCGAGGTTGGTGAGCAGGACCTCGCGGCGGGCGGTGGTGCGCAGATCCACCAGCGGGGCGGGGATCCGCAGCTCCCAGACGCCCCAGAGGAGCAGGACCACGGCCGACGCGGCGAACAGGCCGAGCGTGGTCGTGGAGGTCCAGCCCCAGTCGCTGCCCTTGGTGATCGGCAGCAGGAAGAGGACGAGGCCGGCGGAGAGGCCCACCGCGCCGAGGTGGTCGAAGCTGCCCGGCGCGCGCGTCTTCGTCTCCGGTACGGCGACGAGGGTCAGCACGATGGACAGGACACCGAGACCGGCGGCGCCGAAGAAGAGGAGGTGCCAGTCGGCGTTCTGGGCGACCGCGGCGGCGAGGGGCAGGGCGAGTCCGCCGCCGACGCCTATGGAGGAGCTCATCAGGGCCATGGCGGAGCCGAGGCGTTCACGGGGCAGTTCGTCGCGCATCAGTCCGATGCCCAGCGGGATCGCGCCCATGGCGAAGCCCTGGAGGGTGCGGCCGACGATCATCGGGAGGAGTGCGCTGGTGAAACCGCTGATCAGCGCACCGGCCACCATGACGCCGAGGCTGGCGAGCAGCATGCGGCGCTTGCCGAACAGGTCACCGAGGCGGCCCATGATCGGCGTGGCCACGGCACCGGAGAGCAGGGTGGAGGTGAGTACCCAGGTCGCGTTGCTGGGGGAGGTGTCCAGCAGTTGCGGGAGGTCCTTGATCACCGGGACCAGCAGGGTCTGCATCACCGCGACGACGATTCCGGCGAAGGCCAGGACCGGGACGATCGCTCCGGGGGCTCGGGCAGGGCCCGCGTCCTCTGCGGCGGGGCGATCGGCCGTCGGCGGTGTGTGGTGCGTCATGGGGCGGGGCCTCCTGGCCGGGTCAAGGTATGTGCCAGCTGAACCTCGTGTGCCCGGGCAACTATTCCGTTGTTTTGAGTGACTAACGAAAACTTGACCCGCCCATGGAGAAGTGACGGCATGTCAGGGACGCCCGGGGTCTGCACGCCCGGGGTCTGCACGCCCGGGGTCTGCACGCCCGGGGTCTGCGCGGGCTCATCGGAACAGGGCTCGAGAACTTCTCGCGGAACGAGGCAACGCATCGGCGCCCTCATGGACTGTTCAAAGCATCTAGGAGGTGCTCGATGGGGGATCGGAAGCAGGCGAGGGCCGCTCGGGACGAGGAGTTCCAGAGCTTCCTCGTCGGCCGCTGGCCACGACTGATGCGTACGGCGTTCCTGCTCACCGGGGAGCAGCACGCGGCGGAGGACCTGGTCCAGACGACGCTGGAGCAGGTGTATGTGGCCTGGCGGCGGGTCGGCTCGACGGAAGACCCGGACACCTACGTCCGGCGCATGATGATCAACGCGCACGCGCGCAAGCACCGCAGACGGCTCAAGGAGTTCCTGGCGCCCCGGAGCGACACGGACCTCGTGCCGGAGCTGCCCGACAGCGGTGACCGCATCGCCCAGGCCGACGACCGGGGTGCCCTGCTGAAGGCCCTCGCGCAGCTGCCGCCGCGCCAGCGCGAAGCCGTGGTCCTGCGGTACTGGGAGGACCTGAGCGAGATCCGGACGGCGGAGGCGATGGGCTGTTCCGTGGGCGCGGTGAAGAGCAACGCGGCGAAGGGGATCGCGAAGCTCCGCGCCATACCTGGACTGGCAGAGATGGTGACGCAGGGAGGCCGGACGTGAGGCACACGGGGGACACGGACGGTACTGGCGACACGGGTGACAGGGACGGGAAGGCGAACCGGCAGATGAAGCACGACGACAGCGCGTACGGCGACCTCACACGCCACGACCTGACACACAGCACCCCGCTGGAGAGAGACATCGCCCTGCTGCTGGCGGACGCCGCCGACGACGTCACGGTCGGCATAGCCCCCTACCAGGCGGTTCTCCGGGGTGGCCGGCGCCGCAGGACGCGCCGCTGGGCCGTCGCGGCCGTCGCGGCGGTGGTGATCGCGGGCACCACGGGGACGCTGGCCCTGGCCACGGTGTCGGGGGACGGCCGGGCACACGTGGTCCCGGCGGCGCCGGTGCCGACGGAACGGGCGACGCCCGACACCCCGACCACGACGGAACCGTCGCGGACCACCCTGGCCCAAGGGCGGGACAGGGGCAGGGCCTGGCGCATGACCATCGAGGTCTGGGCCGCGCCGAAGACCGAGAAGGCCGCCGAGCGGCAGCTCGCCGCGATGGGGCTGTTCGGGGACGCGCCCACCGGTGTGGAAGACGCCTCCGACCTGGTCGGCAAGAGCTGGCACTTCGTGCATCTGGCACTGGGCGGGAAGCAGAAGGGCGCGATGATCGACGGCGAGTCGGACACGCCCTCGGGCAAGGACCTGCAGGTCATCTCGACCCCCTTCGGCATCGAGAACCCGCCCGAGGACGACCCCGAGCGTCTCGCGGTCGGCCAGGTCGCGCCCACCGCCCAGGAGGTGAGGGTCACCTGGACCGATGGCACCTTCGTCGACATCCGGCGCCAGGTTGACGGTGACGGCAAGGCGGACCCGGGCGAGCCCCGCATCGTCGAGGTGAAGGGCGCCGAGGCGAGCTGGTTCGTGGCGCTGGCGCCGGAAGGGGTGGGCTTCCGGTCGGCGGAGGTGACGCGGTGACGGCGTGACGCGGTGGCGCGGTGACCACGGGACGCGAGACGCGGACGAGGGGGCAGGGGGGCGAGTCAGGTGGCGCAGGGCCGACGCGCTGTCGGGCGGGTGACCGGACCGGCTACAGCCAACCCTGCTGCCGGGCCTCCCGCATCGCCTCCATGCGGTTGCGGGTGCCGGTCTTGCCGATGGCGGAGGAGAGGTGGTTGCGCACGGTGGACTCGGAGAGATGGAGCCGGGCGGCGATGTCGGCGACTGTGGCGCCGTCGGCGGACGCGTTCAGGGTGTCGCGTTCGCGGTCGGTGAGCGGGTTGGGTCCGGCGCTCAGCGCGGCTGCGGCGAGGGCCGGATCGACGACGGTCTCGCCGGTCAGCACCCGGCGGATCGCCTGGGCCAGCTCCTCCACGGGCCCGTCCTTGACCAGGAACCCGGCGGCACCCGCGTCCATGGCCCGGCGCAGATACCCGGGCCGGCCGAAGGTGGTGAGGATCAGCACCCGGCAGTCGGGCACCTGGTCGCGCAGCGCGGCGGCGGCGTCCAGGCCGCTCATCCCGGGCAGTTCGATGTCCAGCAGCGCGACATGCGGCCGGTGGATCAGCGCCGCGTCCACGATCGCGTCCCCCGTCCCGACCTGCGCCACGACCAGGATGTCCGGCTCCATGCCCAGCAGCAGCGCCAGCGCGCCCCGCATCATCCCCTGGTCCTCGGCGAGCAGAACCCTGAGGGACTTTGTGGTCCGGTGATCCCGGGGCATCTCGTTCACGACCCAAGAGTAGGACGGAGGCGACGATTCGGACGGGTGAGTGAGGCGGGCCGTGCGGGGGCATCGCCTACGGGTGCCGCTCCCTCTCCGCACCCGGCGCGGCCGCGGCTCCCGCCGGCGTCGCGTCGCCCGCTCCCCGGGGCGTGACCGGCGGTGTGGTGACGGGCAGCTCCGCGCTGACCTCGAAGCCGCCGCACGGCGCGGGCCCGGCCCGGAGCGTGCCGCCGGCCGCCGCGAGGCGTTCGGTGAGACCCCGCAGGCCGTTGGGGGTGGTGGATGTGGCTGGGGGTGGGGGCGGGGGAGGGGGGAGGGGGCCCTTGTCGGTGACGGTGAGGTGGATGCGGGCGTCGGTGGTGGCGAGGGCGATCTCGCAGGTGGTGGCGTGGCTGTGGCGGACGACGTTGGTGATCGCCTCACGGACGACCCAGCCCAGCAGTGCCTCGGCCTGCGGGCCGGGAGGCGGGCCGGAGCGGCGTACGGTCAGGGTCGTGCCCGCGGCGGACAGTACGGACCGGGCGTGGTCCAGCTCGGTGGTGAGGCTGCCCTCGCGGTAACCGGTCACGGCCTCGCGGATCTCCGTGAGGGCCTGGCGGCCGACCGTCTCGATGTCCTCGATCTGGGCGAGCGTCGCGTTCATGTCGTGCGGGGCGAGCCGGCGGGCCGCCTCCGACTTGACCACGATCACCGACAGGGTGTGGCCGAGGAGGTCGTGCAGGTCGCGGGAGAAACGGAGGCGTTCCCGCTCCACCGCGCGATGGGCGAGTTCCTCACGGGCGGCGCGCAGTTCGCGGACCGCTTCCACCAGGGAGAGGATCGCGGCCGTCACGACGACGGAGAGGAAGGTGCCGTACGCGATGCCGACCGCGCCCCAGCCCTCGCGCACCGCGGCGATCCCGCCCGCGAGCACCGTCACCGTCAGCCCGGACCGGCGGAGCAGCGGGCCGCGCGTGGCGGCGCCCACGGCCAGGCCGAGCAGGGGGAGGAAGTTCAGCCAGTCGCCGCCGTAGGCGAGGGCGAGAGCCCCGGCGATCAGGCCGAGTGCGACGAGTGAGGCCCGGGTGGAGGGGGAGTCGCGTTTCTCCGGGACGAAGGCGCGGATGACGACGTAGATGTAGAGGGAGTTGAAGGTGAAGATGCCGAGGCCGCCGATCCAGGGGTTCGGGGCGTGGCCCTGGAGGATGTTCGCGTAGGCGCCCAGGCCCATGAGGAGCCACGGCACGAGAGTGAGCCCGGAGGCGGGCGGCCCGGGATCGTCCGACGCCGGCCGCCCGCCCCCACGCGGCAGGCGCCACGGTAACCACGCCCCCGTCCCGGCCGGTTGCCGACTTGCCCACCCGGCGTCCTCCGTGGCTCCGGCGCTCGTCCCCGGCGCGGTCGCCGTGCCCGCTTCCGTCCGCTTCGTGAGTCTCATGTGGTCGACAGTACGAAGCCGGGGCGCGGCCCGGCAGATGCGTGTGTACGGAGTTCGGCAGGACAAATGTCCTGGGCGCGGCGAGAGGTATCTGACGTAGTGTCAGGAGTCTTCACATGTGCACGTGGCTCGGCTATACAGAGGGTCGCCGGACTGGAACGCGTTCTAGGTGGGCGGGTTTCCGGGCCGGCCGTGGCGACCTCGGTGCGACCGCTGGTGCGGACGGTCGTACCGAGGTTTCTCAGCGCGGGCCGGCGTCGCAGGCCCGGCCCTCCGCCGGCCCACTCGCCGCCGGTCCCCCGTCCGCCCCCCCACCGCACACAGGAGCCCCATGCCCATCGACGCAGCCAAGGCGCTCGCGGCCGAGCCCCGTTCCGCCGAGATCGCGTGGAGCCGCAAGGACGTCCTGCTCTACCACCTCGGCATCGGCGCCGGTGTCCCGGCGACCGACCCCGGCGAGCTGCGCTACACGCTGGAGTCCCGGCTGCACGTCCTGCCGAGCTTCGCGACCGTCGCGGGCGCGGGCTCGCCGGACGTCATCGGCGGTCTGGACGCACCCGGCGTCGACGTCGACCTCGCCAAGGTCCTGCACGGCGGCCAGCGCGTCGAGGTGCACCGGCCCATCCCGGTCCAGGGGCGGGCCACCGCGACCTCGCGGGTGGCGGCGGTGTACGACAAGGGCAAGGCGGCCGTCCTGGTCATGCGGACCGAAGTCGCCGACACCGAGGGCCCGTTGTGGGTGAACGAGGCGCAGATCTTCGTACGGGGCGAGGGCGGCTGGGGCGGTGAGCGCGGCCCGTCCGCCCGGCAGGAACCGCCCACGACCGCGCCCGACAAGGAGGTCGAGCGGACCGTCCGCGAGGACCAGGCGCTGCTCTACCGCCTCTCGGGCGACTGGAACCCGTTGCACGCCGACCCGGAGTTCGCCGGGCGGGCCGGGTTCGACCGGCCGATCCTGCACGGGCTGTGCACCTACGGGATGACGCTGAAGGCCGTGGTGGACACGGTGCTCGGCGGCGACGTCGGCCGCGTCCGCTCCTACGGGACGCGCTTCGCGGGCGTCGTCTTCCCGGGCGAGACCCTCCGCATCCGGATGTGGCGTCCGGACGACCGCTCGGTGCGGGTGGCGGTGAGTGCCGCCGAGCGGGACGACGCGCCGGTGCTGGCGGACACGCTGGTCGCACACGAATGAGCCCATCGGTACAGACGCAGGTCAGGTACTTCTGAGGGGAGCCGCACCATGCGCGCAGCCGTACTGCACGAGATCGGTCAGGACAAGCTCGACGTGCTCGACGACGTCGAGGCGACGGGCTTCGGACCGGGGCGGGTGAGGATCCGGGTGCGGGCCACGGGGCTGTGCCACTCCGACCTGTCCGCGATGGCCGGGGTGCTGCCGCAGCCCGGACCGTTCGTGCCGGGACACGAGGGCGCCGGCGAGATCGTCGAGGTCGGCGAAGGGGTCACCCACCTGAAGCCCGGCGACCGGGTGGTCGTGTGCTGGCTCCCGGCCTGCGGCACGTGTCCCGCCTGCAAGCGCGGCCAGACGCAGCTCTGTCTCGCCGGATTCCTCAACGCGGGCACGCCCAACTTCAAGCGGCCCGCCGGGGACGTCTTCGGCTTCGCCGGCACCGGCACCTTCGCCGAGGAGGTCGTCGTCGATGCCGGCTGCGCGGTGCCGATCCCGGACGACGTGCCCTTCGACATCGCCGCCCTCATCGGCTGCGGTGTCACCACCGGTCTCGGCGCGGCCCTCAACACCGCCGATGTGGAGGCCGGTTCGTCGGTCGCGGTCATCGGCTGCGGAGGCGTCGGCATCTCGGCGATCCAGGGTGCCCGGCTCAAGGGCGCCGCCGAGATCGTCGCCGTCGACCCGGTGGTCTCGCGGCGCGAGGCGGCGCTCAGGTTCGGAGCCACCAAGGCGATCTCACCGGAGGAGCTGGCCGACGCCAAGCAGTCCCTCACCGCCGGCGAGGGCTTCGACTACGTCTTCGAGGTCGTCGGCCGCTCGGCGACCGCCCGCACGGCGTACGAGGCCACCCGGCGCGGCGGCACCCTCGTGGTGGTGGGCGCGGGCGCTCTGGACGACTTCCTGCAGCTCAGCATGTTCGAGCTGTTCTTCGACGAGAAGCGGATCCTGCCGTCCATGTACGGCGGCGGGGACGTCCTGCGCTCCTACGAGCGGACCATCGCCCTGTGGCGGGCCGGCCGCATCGACCTCGCGGGCCTGATCACCCACCGGGTGCCCCTCGCCGACATCAACGAGGCGCTCGACCAGATGCGGACCGGTGTGGCGCTGCGGACCTGCATCGAGATCTGACCACCGCCGCGCGAAGGGGAGCGGATGAGAGCGCAGGAGAGCGGATGACAGGGAAGAGGGGCTCGGGATGACATCGGCACTCGGCGGACGGCCGCTCGAAGGACTGTCCGCGATCGTGACCGGCGCGGGGCGCGGGCTCGGCCGGGCCGAGGCGCTGGAACTGGCCCGGCTGGGCGCGGCCGTGGTCGTCAACGACTACGGCCGGCCGGGGCGGGACGGATCCGGTGAGGTGTCCACGGGACCCGCCGAGGAGGTCGCGGCAGAGATCCGCGCGGCGGGCGGCCGCGCGGTGGCGCACATCGGCGACGTGTCCGACCACGAACAGGCCAGGGAACTGGTCGCGTTGGCGGTCGCCCGGTTCGGCAAGCTGGACATCCTCGTCAACAACGCGGGCATCCTGCGCGACCGCATGGTCTTCTCCATGTCCGAGGACGAGTGGGACTCGGTCGTGCGGGTGCATCTCAAGGGACACTTCAACACGATCCGGTTCGCCTCCGCCCACTGGCGTGCCCGGGCGAAGTCGGGCGAGGGCGGCGACGGAACGGGCGGGGGGCGGGTGTACGGGCGGGTCGTGAACACCTCCTCCGAGGCGTTCCTCGCCGGCTCCGCCGGCCAGCCCAACTACGCCGCGGCGAAGGGTGGCATCGTCGGCCTGACCACCTCCACGGCCCTCGCGCTCGCCAAGTACGGCGTCACCGCGAACGTCATCTGCCCGCGTGCCCGGACCCGGATGACCGAGGACGTCTTCGCGAACCTCCCGGGGGCCACCACGGACGGCGACGGCACCGCCCTCGACCCGCTCGCCCCCGAGCACGTCGCCCCGCTCGTCGGCTATCTGGCCTCACCCGCCGCGGCGCGGGTCAACGGCCAGCTCCTCGTCGTGCACGGCGGCATGGTCGCGATCGTCGAACGGCCGCGGGTGCGGGCCAAGTTCGACACCAAACAGGACGCCTTCACCTTCGACGAACTGGACAGCCTGCTGACGCCGCACTACGCCGGCCGGCCGGAGGGGGAGACGTTCGCGGCGGCGGAGGTGCTGGGGCTGAGGCACGGTCGCGGGGCGATGGAAGGGTAGCGGCCGTTCCCGGAACGGGAGGGCCCCGCTCGTCGAGGACGAGCGGGGCCCGGTGCCGTGATGGTCCGCTCCGGCGTCGCATGGACGTTTCTCCGGAGGCGACCGGAACGGAAGCCTGTCGCCGGTCAGGCGGACGTCGTCGGCTCCGCGTGTTCCGCCGGCTTGCGGTGGCGCCCGCGAGGGCTCGTCCTCTCGGCCTCCTGGGCCGCGATCTGACCCCGGTGCTTTCCGTGGCCGTCCGCCTCGTGGGAGTCGGCCGTGGGCGGCTGGATCGTGTGCACGTCGCTCATTGGAAGTGTTCCCCGTCGAATGATCTTCTTATCGGCGGGTGATTTTAACGGGCCGGACCGACCGCCTCGAAAGCACCCGGCAGGCGTGTCGCCGCGCCGCGTCCACCTCACCCTCGCCCCGCACTCCGTCTTCACCCGACGGTCACCTCCTCGGGCACGCGCCCCTCCAGCGGCGCCTGTTGCAAGGGAACGGGCCGAGCGACGACGGGCACGGCCGGCTCCGCGCCCGCCACGCCCGCGCCTGCCACGCCCACATCGGCCACCCCGGCACCCGACGTTCCGGACCGGGGTGACGTGTCCGTGCCCCCCGGCCCCGGATTCTCCGCGCGGCCGGGCTCCCCGTCCCGCTCCCGGGACACCTCCGACGAACCCTCCGGCGACGGCTCCGGACCCTCCGGCTCGTCCGGGTCCCAGGCCACCCCCGTCCGGGCCACCCCGCACCTCACCAGCCCGCTCGCGTACGGCAATTGCAGGATCCCTTCGCGACTCCACAACCCGGCGCCCGTCAACCAGCCCTCGGGGGCGGGCAGATGGAGGATCCGCCGTGCGGCCGGACGCCAGACGCCGACCCAGCTGCCCCGGGGGCCGTCCAGACGCAGCGCGACCGCGCAGCTCTCGGGGGTCAGGATCTGCCCCGGCTGGATGGCGAACGGGGTGACGCTGTGGCCGTCGGGCACCCGCAGGCACTCCGGGAAGCGGACCGGGAGCGTACTGCCGAGCACGCCCCAGCCGAGCCGGTCGTGACCGGGGGAGGGCGCGTCCGAACGGATCAGGAGCAGCCCGCTGTCGGGGTCGGCGAGCAGAACCCGGTCGTCGCTGTCGTCCGCGATCTGCAGCAGTGGTGAGATCGCGCCGCCCTGCTCCAGATCGACGGCCACCGACTTGGTGCGGCCGTCCCGCTCCTGGTCCAGGGCGAGCAGCCGGCCCGTGCCGTCCAGCCAGACCCCGCCCGAACACCGCCCCGGTACCTGCGCCACCACCTCCGGCCCGAAAGCCCCGCCCGCCACCAGCCACACGGTCGTGGCGCTGCGGCCCAGGGCGAGGGCGTACGCCCGCTGCCCGCACGGCGCGGGCGGCAGCAGCCGCATCTCGGTCGCCGGGTCGGCGCATTCGACCGCGCCGAGCGGGAGTTCGCCGGTGCCGGGGCCGGTCGGGTAGAGGAGCGAGAACAGGTGCCGGTCGGCGGCCAGCCGGTGGATGAGGACCCGGCCGTCGGCCAGCGGGAGCACTTCCGTGCCGGGTTCCTCGGGCTGGTTGCCGGGCAGCGGAACCGCGTACGGTTCGGGGCCGTCGAGGGTCCAGCGCTCGGGGAACCAGGACTCGCCGTCGAGCGCGAGGCGCGCCGCGTACGACCCGTCCGCGGTGATCACACAGCCGGGCCCGGCAACGGTCCGCCCCGCGTGCACGCCGGTCGGCCCCGCGTGCGTGCCGGGCTGTCCTGTGTGCACGCCCGTCGGCACCGTGTGCGTGCCGGGCTGTCCTGTGTGCACGCCGGTCGGCACCGTGTGCACGCCTGCCCGTCCCGTCGGTGCCCCGGCCCCCGCGTCGGCCGCGATCGCCTCGCTCCCGAATCCGTCTCCGGCTCTCTCCCCGAATCTCTCGCCGGCTCCTTCTGCGAATCTCTCGCCGGCTCTCTCGCCGCTGGCTTCCGCGTCCTTCTCCTCGTCCCCCTGTCCCGACTCGTTCCCGTGGCCCGTCGAGGGTGGTGGGGAAGCACAGGCCGTCATGGTTCGATCACCTCCGGCGACGAAGCTAGTTTTCGCACGCACAGACGTGGGACAACACGCACCCCCTTCACACATAAGGGTGCTCGTCGCGCGATTCGCCTGAGGGAACGCCGATTCGTGTGCTGCGGGACGGGTGCGAGGAGGAGGCCGCCACCCCGGGGGCGGGAGAGGCGGCCGAGGGGCGGCAGGTCGACCGGCCCGCGGCCGGTCTGGGACGGGAGCGGTGCAGGTAGCCTGTGGTCCGTGCCCCGTCTGTCTGAAGTCATCGCCGCGCTCGACGCCCTCTGGCCGCCCGAGAGGGCCGAGGGGTGGGACGCGGTCGGCACGGTCTGCGGAGACCCCGACCAGGAGGTCACGCGGGTCCTGTTCGCCGTCGATCCGGTCCGGGAGATCGTCGAGGAAGCGGTGAAGCTGGGTGCCGACCTGCTGGTCACCCACCACCCGCTCTATCTGCGCGGTACGACGACGGTGGCGGCCTCGACCTTCAAGGGCCGGGTCGTGCACACCCTCATCAAGCACGACATCGCGCTGCACGTCGCCCACACCAACGCCGACACCGCCGACCCCGGCGTCAGCGACGCCCTCGCCGGCGCGCTCGGCCTCAGGGTCGTACGCCCCCTCGTACCGGACGCCGCCGACCCCGCCGGACGGCGCGGTCTCGGCCGGGTCTGCGAGCTGGACCACCCGCTGACGGTCCGGGAACTGGCCGCGCGGGCCGCCGAGCGGCTGCCGGCCACCGCCCAGGGCATCCGCGTCGCCGGCGATCCCGACGCGGTCGTCCGCACCGTGGCCGTCAGCGGCGGCTCCGGCGACAGCCTCTTCGACGACGTCCGCGCGGCCGGTGTCGACGCCTTCCTCACCGCCGACCTGCGCCACCACCCCGCCTCCGAGGCCGTCGCACGCGGCACGGAAGGCGCCCACACGCCTCTCGCGCTGCTCGACGCGGCGCACTGGGCCACCGAGTGGCCCTGGTGCGAGCTGGCGGCCGCCCAGCTCGACGAGATCTCCGACCGGGAGGGGTGGGGCCTGCGTGTCCACGTCTCCGGGACGGTCACCGACCCCTGGACCGCCCACGCGGCGTCCGCCCACCCGTCGCCCACTTCTTCTGACCCACTGGGAGCCCCCAACTGAACGCCGAGCCCGCCGACCAGATCCGACTCCTCGACGTCCAGGGCCTGGACGTACGTCTGCAGCAGCTCGCGCACCGGCGGAGGTCGCTGCCCGAGCACGCCGAGATCGAGTCGCTGACGAAGGACCACACCCAGCTGCGCGACCTGCTCGTGGCCGCGCAGACCGAGGAGAGCGACACCGCCCGCGAGCAGACCAAGGCCGAGCAGGACGTGGACCAGGTGCGGCAGCGCGCCGTCCGCGACCAGCAGCGCCTGGACTCGGGCGCCGTCTCCTCCCCGAAGGACCTGGAGAACCTCCAGCGCGAGATCGCCTCCCTCGCCAAGCGACAGGGCGACCTGGAGGACATCGTTCTGGAGGTCATGGAGCGCCGCGAGTCCACGCAGGAGCGGGTCGCCGAGCTGACCGAGCGGGTCGGTGCCGTGCAGGGCAAGGTCGACGACGCCACCGCGCGCCGGGACGCCGCGTTCGAGGAGATCGACGGCGAGGTGGCGACGGTGACGAAGGAGCGCGAGGTCATCGCGGCGGCCGTCCCCGCGGACCTGCTCAAGCTCTACGACAAGCTGCGCGACCAGCAGGGCGGCATCGGCGCGGCCAAGCTGTACCAGCGCACCTGCCAGGGCTGCCGCCAGGAGCTGTCGATCACCGACTTCAACGACGTCCGCAAGGCCACGTCCGACACGGTCGTCCGCTGCGAGAACTGCGGCCGCATCCTGGTGCGGACCTCCGAGTCCGGCCTCTAGCGGCGGCAAGGGGCTGTCGGCGTGCGGGAGTTCATCGTCGAGGCCGACGGCGGTTCCCGGGGCAACCCGGGGCCCGCGGGCTACGGCTCCGTCGTCCTCGACGCGGTGACGGGCGAGACGCTGGTGGAGGCCGCCGAGTACATCGGCGTCGCCACCAACAACGTCGCCGAGTACCGCGGGCTCATCGCGGGCCTGAAGGCGGCGTACGAGCTGGACCCGGAGGCGTCCGTCCGGGTCCGGATGGACTCCAAGCTGGTCGTCGAGCAGCTGTCGGGCCGCTGGAAGATCAAGCACCCCGACATGAAGCCGCTCGCCGCCGAGGCCGCACGGGTCTTCCCGCCCGGCCGCGTGACGTACGAGTGGATGCCGCGGGAGCAGAACAAGCACGCCGACCGGCTGGCCAATGAGGCGATGGACGCCGGCAAGCGCGGCGAACAGTGGTCGCCCGCCGCGTCCACCGCGGACCTGGACACACGCGCGTCCCGGTCCGCCGCGGCCGCCGCACCCGAGCCGTCCGGGCCGCCCGGCGACGCGACGGCGGGCGCGGCGCTGGCGAGGGCCGCGCTGGCGGGATCCAAGGGGAAGCCCACGTCAACCGGGGGCAGGACCGGCACCGATTCCTCTGGTGGCGGCCGGTCTGCCGGCGCCGATTCCTCCGATGGCGGCCGTTCCGCCGAGCCCCCGTCCGATGGCGGCAGCCGATCCGCCGGGGCCCGCACCCCAGGCACTGGCGACGGCTCCCGAAGCACGGCCCATGGCCCCCGCACCACCGCCGACGGCCCCCGCACCAGCACCACCGCCGCCGTCGATGCCACCTCCGCTGCCGCCGCTGATCTCCGGGCCGCCAAGAACGTCGCCTCCGTCGCCCCCGACCTGGGGACCCCGGCCACCTTCGTGCTGCTGCGGCACGGCGAGACGCCGCTCACCCCGCAGAAGCGGTTCTCGGGGAGCGGTGGTTCGGATCCGTCGCTCTCCGAGGTCGGCCGGTACCAGGCCGAGCGGGTCGCCGCCGCGCTCGCCGCGCGCGGCACGATCCAGGAGGTCGTGTCGTCGCCGCTGGCCCGCTGCCGCGAAACGGCGGGCATCGTCGCCGCCCGGCTCGGCCTCGGCATGACCGTCGAGGACGGGCTGCGGGAGACGGACTTCGGCGCATGGGAAGGGCTGAGCTTCGGTGAGGTGCGGGAGCGGTACCCGGACGACATGAACGCCTGGCTGGCCTCCCCGGACGCCGAACCCACCGGCGGCGGCGAGAGCTTCGCTGCCGTCGCGCACCGCGTCGCCGCCACCCGCGACGCACTGGCCGCGGCCCACCGGGGCCGGACCGTCCTGCTCGTCAGCCACGTCACGCCGATCAAGACCCTCGTCCGGCTGGCGCTCGGCGCGCCCCCCGAGTCCCTCTTCCGCATGGAACTCTCGGCGGCATCCCTGTCGGCCCTGGCCTACTACGCCGACGGCAACGCCACCCTCCGTCTCCTCAACGACACCTCACACCTGCGCTGAACGGCGGCCCCCGAGGCCCGCAGCCTCCCGCGCCAGCTTCTCGATCCGCGCCCAGTCCCGCGCGGCCACGGCGTCGGGCGGCAGCATCCAGGTTCCGCCCACACAGCCGACGTTGGGGAGCCCGAGATACTCCGGGGCGTTGTCCGGCCCGACCCCTCCGGTGGGACAGAAGCGCGCCTGCGGCAGCGGCCCGGCGAGCGACCTCAGATATGCCGTACCGCCCGCCGCTTCGGCCGGGAAGAACTTCATCTCCCGCACCCCGCGTTCCAGGAGCGCCACGACCTCCGACGCGGTCGACACCCCCGGCAGGTACGGCACCCCGGACGCCCGCATCGCCCGCAGCAGCATGTCCGTCCACCCCGGACTGACCAGGAAACGCCCGCCCGCCGCGACGGACTCGGTCACCTGCTGGGGCGTGATGACGGTCCCCACGCCGACCACCGCCCCCGGAACCTCCGCCGAGATCGCCCGTACGGCGTCGAGCGCACCCGGCGTCCGCAGGGTCACCTCGATCGCCGGCAACCCGCCCGCGACCAGCGCCCGCGCGAGCGGCACGGCGTCGGCGGGATCGTCGACGACGACCACGGGCAGGACGGGCGCCAGGCCGAGGACGGAGCCACGCGAGGAAACCGACGCGTGTGAAGAAACCGACGCGTGTGAAGAAACCGACGCGGGCGAAGAAACCGACGCGTGTGAAGAAACCGACGCGGGCGAAGAAGCAGACGCGGGTGACGACGACGGGGGCGATGTGGACATGCCGTCATCCTGCCCGGGCGGTACATCATGCACAACGACCGTTGCGCATGATGCAATGCAACAGGCTGGCGGGGCCTCAGTGGACCTCGTCCACCAGCACATCCAACGTCCACGCCTTCCCCGCCCCCACCGGCGGCTCCACCTCCACCACGTACCCCAGGTCACGCAGCGCCTCCACCAGCTCCGCCGGGCCCTTGGGCGCGATCCCGGCCGACAGCAGGCTCCGTACGATGCGGCCCTTGGTCGCCTTGTTGAAGTGGCTGACGACCTTCCGGGTGGGCGCGTGCAGCACCCGTACGGTCGCGGTCCGCCCGGCCACCTCGCCCTTCGGCCTCCACGCGGCCGTGTACGCCGAGGACCGCAGATCGAGTACGAGGCCGCCGCCGGCGGCCTCGGGGAGCGCGGACGCCATCGGCGTACGCCAGTGCGTGCCGAGCGCGCCGAGGCCGGGCAGCTTCACGCCCATCGAGCAGCGGTAGGAGGGGATCCGGTCCGTCACGCGCACGGCGCCCCACAGCCCCGAGAACACCAGCAGCGAGCGCGCCGCCCGCTGCTTCGCGGCCGTCTCCAGGGTGGCGAGGTCGAGGGCGTCGTACAGCACCCCCGTGTAGACCTGCCCGGCCGGCCGCGTCCCCGCCGTCAGCAGCTCCGCGTTCTTGGCGACCTCCCCGCGCAGCCCCTCGCTCAGCCCGAGCACCTCACGGGCCTTGTCCTCGTCACCGGCGCACAACTCCACCAGCTCACCGATCACCGCCTCCCGCGCCCCGGTGAGCGCGGGCAGCGACAGCCCCTCCAGCTTCAGGGGAGCGCCACCCGCGGAGGGGGCCTTGCCTTCGGACGGGGGCAGCAGGACGAGCACGGGGGCTCCTTGTTCTCGAGGGTTCCCGGGGCCCCGGCGCTCTCGGGCGTCTCGGGGGCACACGGGGTTCGGGCTCCGCGCCAGCGTACGGGGTGGGAAGGCGGGCCTCCGCAAGGCCAGGGGGTGCCGTCCCGCCCGCCCGGCCCTACGCTCGACCCATGCCCCGCCGCCACCTCCGCGTCACGGGCGCCGCCGAGGCCCCGCTCCGGGCGGCCCTGCGCGCGCTGCGCGGGGAACTCGGCGTGCCCGACGCCTTCCCGCCCCAGGTCCTCACCGAGGCCGAGCAGGCCGCGACGTCACCGCGCCTGCCGTCGTACGACGCCACGGACCTCCCCCTCTTCACCATCGACCCGCCCGCCTCCACCGACCTCGACCAGGCCATGCATCTGTCGCGGCGGCCTGCCGACGACGGCCATGGACGCCACGGCGGCTACCGCGTCCGCTACGCCATCGCGGACGTCGCCGCCTTCGTCACCCCCGGCGGCGCCCTCGACGCCGAGGCCCACCGCCGGGTGACGACCCTCTACTTCCCCGACGGCAAGGTCCCCCTGCACCCCGCCCGCCTCTCCGAGAACGCGGCCAGCCTGCTCCCGGGGCACACCTGCCCGGCGGTCCTGTGGACCCTGGACCTCGACGCGGACGGCCGCACCGAGAGCGTGGACGTCCGCCGGGCCCTCGTACGCAGTCGCGCCAAGCTGAACTACGCCGACGTCCAGCGGAAGATCGACGGAGGTACGGCCGAGGAACCCCTCGCCCTGCTGAAGGAGATCGGGCGGCTGCGTGAGCGCCTGGAGGTCGAACGCGGCGGCATCTCCCTCACCGTCCCCGAGCAGGAGGTCACCGAGCACCCCGCCCCGGAAGCCGGCGACACCCCTGACAGCGGCGACGGCGGCGACGGCGGTGTCGGCGGCGACGGCGGTGTCGAAGACGCACGCTACGAGCTGACCTACCGCACCCCTCTCCCCGCAGAGGGCTGGAACGCCCAGATCTCCCTCCTCACGGGCATGGCCGCCGCCGAACTGATGCTCGCCCACGGCACCGGCATCCTGCGCACGCTCCCCGCCGCACCGGACGGCGCGGTCGGGCGCCTCCGCCGTACCGCCAAGGCCCTGCACATCGACTGGCCCCACCACGTCTCGTACGCGCAACTCGTCCGCTCCCTCGACCCGCACGACCCGCGCCACGCCGCCTTCCTCCTGGAGTGCACGACCCTGCTCCGGGGCGCGCACTACACGCCCTTCTGCGACGGCCGTCTCCCCGACATCACCACGCACTCCGCCGTCGCCGCCCCCTACGCCCACTGCACGGCCCCGCTCCGCCGCCTCGTGGACCGCTACGCCTCGGAGATCTGCCTCGCGGCTGCGGCCGGCACCCCGGCGCCCGACTGGGTCCTGTCGGCCTTCGACACCCTCCCCGACGAGATGACCGCGGGCGCCCGGCGGGCCGGACGCGTGGAGCGCGAATGCGTCGACATCGTCGAGGCGGCGCTGCTGAGGGACCGGGTGGGGGAGGTCTTCGAGGGGTGCGTGGTGGACGTTGACGAGGAGCGACCGGCCTCCGGGACCGTGCAGTTGGAGACCCCGGCCGTCATCGGCCGAGTCGTGGGCGCCCCCGGCGACCGGCTGCCGCTGGGGGAGCGGCTGCGGGTCCGGCTCACGCAGGCCGCACCGGGAGCGGCGAAGGTGCGTTTCGTTCCGGCATGAACTCCCGCAGCAGGCGCACGAGTTGATCGGACTCGTCGGCATGGAAGCGCACCAGGCGAACCTGCCTGGGGCGCCCGAAGAAGGTCAGGTACGTGACGGGATCGGCCAGTTCGACCGTGACGGTGGTCTGCGAACTCATCGCCATGTTCAGCTCGCCGTCCCGCTTCTCGTGCGTCGTACGCAGCTCACGCCGTACCGAAGCGACGGCGTCGAGCGGCACGCACAGATCCACGGTGGCGAAGCGGCGCAGGCGCAGGGTCGTGCCGGTGAGGACGTGGGGGCGGGTCACGGAAGCGGCGTGGAGGCCGACGACGATGAGGATCGTGTAGAGGTCGAGGACGAGGAAGGCCCCGTGCGCGAGCGGAAATTCGCGCAGCAGTACGGCCATGGCCACGGTCTCGACGACACACACGAAGCCGAAGCCGAACATCATGGCCCCCTGTCCGCGCGCGTACCCGAACGCCTGCCCGCCGTCCCCGACCCCGTGCGGCAGCCGCGCCACCCAGCGCAACAGACTGACCAGCAGCAGGAGTTCATGACGGACGAGCGAGCGGGCGACCCGATGGGCGCTCCTGAAACCTGTCGCTAGACCGGTCGCTGTACCGGACTTCCTCATGGGCGGTCCTCCCTCAGTGTCCGAAGCGTGCGGCGGATGGCCTCCGCCTGGGCAGGGGAGAAGTCGGCGTAGAAGGCGCGCAGAAAGCTGCTGCCGCCGCCCCCGGCACCCCCGGCACCACCGCCACCCCCACCACGACCGTCACTGCCGTCGATGTCCAGGTCGGTGTCCGGCGGGACCATGTCCGGGGGCACGAGTGCGGCGAGCACGCGGGCGGCCTCCGCCACGCGGGGGTCGTCGGGCTCGGCGTCGGCGAGCGCGTCGAGCAACGCGTACGCCTCACGCACCCGCTCCACCGCGCCGGGTGCGGCCATCATGCTCTCCAGCGCGGCAAGCATCGCGGCACGCGCCTCCGGCGTCGCCGTGGTCTCCAGCAACGCGAAGACCTCCCGGTCCTTGGCGGCCATCGGGGACTCCGGCACGGGCCCGAACCGCCCGAACAGCGAGGCCAGTTCGGGCGACACGGGCCCCTCGGCCGCCAGCCGCCCGGCGCGTGCGCCCTCGATCAGGTCGCGCAGCCGCTCGCGCCGCTCGCGGATCTCCGTCTCCTGCCGGGCCAGATCCTCCTCCAGCTCGCCGAGCACCTCGACGAGCTCACGCCCGGCATCGTCCGCGAGCACGTCCCGCACCTCGGCCAGCCCGAGCCCCAGCTCCGTCAGCCGCCGGATCCGCGCAAGGACGACCGCGTGCCGCAAGGTGTAGTCCCGATACCCGTTCGCCCGCCGCTCCGGCTCCGGCAGGAGCCCGAGATGGTGGTAGTGCCGCACGGCCCGCGGTGTGACACCGACGGTCGCGGCCAGCTCTCCGATCCGCATGCGACCAGTAGAAACGTTGACGCTGCGGCAAGGTCAAGCGATGAGGAGCGGCAAGGTCAAACGGCGAGGTGCGGCAAGGTCAAGCGGCGAGGTGCGGCCGACCACGAGGTGCGGTGACACCGGACTTCTCCGCGTCCGCCGGGCGTAGCCTGGAGACGGGCGAAGGGGGAGACCAGAGTGAGCGCACGCGGCGAGACACGGTGGACCCGGGCGACCCTCGGGCATCCCGACCGTCCCCTCGACCTCCTCACCGCCCGCTTCGACCGCCACCGCTACGCCCCGCACACGCACGAGGAATTCAGCATCGGCATCTGCGTCCAGGGCGCCTCGTGCATCGACTACCGCGGCGGCGCCCTCACGGTGGGGGAGGGCTCCATCGTCGTCCTGGCCCCGGGCGAGGTCCACACCGGCGAGTCGGCCTTCGGCACCTACGCCTACCGCGGCCTCTACCCGGCCCCCGACCTCCTCACCGACGGCATCCTCGGCGGCACCCCGCACTTCCGCGACCCGCTCCTCCACGACCCCGAACTCGCCGCCGCCCTGCGCACCGCCCACACCGAGCTGAGCACGGGCCCCGACCCCCTGGAAGCCGAGTCCCGCCTCCCCTGGCTGCTCACGGCGCTGGCCCGCCGGCACTCCACGTCCCGCCCCACCTCCGACACGATCCCCGGTGCCAGCGGCATCGCCCTGACCGTGCGGGACCGTCTCGCCGACGAGCTGGCGGCTCCCCCCTCCCTCGCCGACCTCGCCGCCGACCTGGGCCTCTCCCGCTACCAGCTCCTGCGCGCCTTCCGTACGACCATGGGCATGCCCCCGTACGCCTGGCTCGCGCAGTACCGGGTGAGCCGGGCGCGTGCGCTGCTGGAGACGGGCGGGCGCCCGGCGGAGGTGGCCGGTCAGGTGGGCTTCGCGGACCAGGCCCACATGACACGCTGGTTCAGCAGGGTGCTGGGAGTGACGCCCGCGGCGTACCGCAACAGCGTTCAAGACGTACACCGCTGAACGGACGAAAATCGTCCCATGACTGCACGCGGCTGGGTTCTGTTCTCCCTGATGGGCGTCCTGTGGGGCATTCCCTACCTGATGATCAAAGTGGCGGTGGACGAGGTGTCGCCGTCCATGGTCGTCTTCGTACGCTGCGCCCTGGGCGCGGCCCTCCTGCTCCCCTTCGCGATCCGTCAGGGCGGACTGCCGGGCGTCGTCCTGCGGCACTGGCGCCCGATGCTGGCCTTCGCCGTGATCGAGGTCATCGGCCCCTGGTGGACCCTGACCGACGCCGAACGCCACCTCTCCAGCTCCACGGCCGGCCTGCTGATCGCGGGCGTCCCCATCGTGAGCGTCCTGCTGGCCCGCTTCTTCGGCGACACGGAACGCCTGGGCGCCCGCCGGATGACGGGCCTGGCCCTGGGCCTGGGAGGCGTAGGGGTCCTCACCGTCCCGCACCTCACCGGAGGCAACGCCCTCTCCCTCGCCGAGGTGCTGATCACGGTGATCGGCTACGCGACGGCCCCCCTGATCATGGCCCGCCACCTCAAGCAGGTCCCCACCCTCCAGCTGATAGCCCCGGTCCTCCTCCTGTCGGCGATCGTCTACGCCCCCGCGGCGACCCTGACCGCCCCGTCGACACTCCCCTCTCCTCCGGCCCTGATCTCCCTGGCGGCTCTGGGAGTGATCTGCACGGCGTTGGCCTTCGTCGCCTTCCTCGAACTGATCCGGGAGGTGGGCCCGACGAGAGCGACGGTCTTCACGTACGTCAACCCGGCGGTGGCGGTGGCGGCGGGAGCGGTCTTCCTGGACGAACGCCTGACCCCCGCGATCCTGTCCTCCTTCGCCCTGATCCTGGCGGGCTCGTTCCTGGCGACGGCGTCGTCGGCGTCACCGGCATCGAGGGGTGGCGGCCGCCGGGTAGCATGGTCCACACGGCAGACGAGCCGGGCGGACGGCCGCGTGGAGTCCCCCTGACGGGGAACTTCCCGAGGAACGTCCGGGCTCCACAGGGCAGGGTGGTGGCTAACGGCCACCCGGGGTGACCCGCGGGACAGTGCCACAGAAAACAAACCGCCGGGGACCTCGGTCCTCGGTAAGGGTGAAACGGTGGTGTAAGAGACCACCAGTGCCCAGGGTGACCTGGGCAGCTAGGTAAACCCCACCCGGAGCAAGGTCAAGAGGGGCCGCCGTAAAAAGTGGCCCTGCGCGGACGTCCGAGGGTAGCCCGCCCGAGTCCGCGGGTAGACCGCACGAGGCCGGCGGCAACGCCGGCCCTAGATGGATGGCCGTCACCACGGGCGCCGCGAGGACCCGTGGTACAGAACCCGGCGTACAGCCCTGCTCGTCTGCCGCTACCTGCGGCTTTGCCTGAGAAAGGGCCTCCGATCTGCCACGGAGGCCCTTTCTGACTCGCCCTGCACGTGGCGGCGGCACCGGACCTGCTGCGGGCGGACCTCGGACGGACGAGGGCAGGAAGGGAACCATGAAGGGTCTCACCGAGGCGAACCTCAAAACGCTGGCAGGCGCTCGCTCCTTCGATCGCGGACTCGGGTATCTCGACGCGGTGACCGGGGTCGAGGTCGGCGACGGCTGGGTGACGGCGCGCGTCCACGGCACCGAGCGGTACGAGGTGGAGCTGACCCTGGACGGGCCCGGCGGGCTGGGCGGTGGGTGCGATTGCCCGTACGGAGTGGAGGGCAATTTCTGCAAGCATCTGGTGGCTCTCGGACTGACTGTGCTCGCCCAGGGGCCGGACAGCCTGCAGAGGCAGCGAAAGGCGGCCCGGGACCGCGCCCAGGACCTCGACACGTGGCTGTCCGCCCTGTCCAAGGACGAGTTGCTCATCCTGGTGCGACAACAGATCGGCGAGGACCGGCAGTTGCGGCGCCGTCTTGAGCTACGGGCCGCGGGCGCCCGCGGAGATCTCGCCTCTATCCGCGCGAGCGTCCGTGAACTGCTGGACGTACGCCCGTTCGCGCGCTATGGCTACGTCGAGTACGCCGACGCCCGCGCCTACGCCGACCAGGCAGGGCAGGCGGTGTCCGCGATCGGGGCGCTCACCGGCTCCGGACGGGCCGCCGACGCGATCGACCTGACGCGGGAGGCGATGCGGCGGCTGGCCGAGGCGGTGGAGAGCGTCGACGACTCCGACGGCGGTCTGGGTCAGGTCGGCGTCGACCTCGCCGCCGCACACCTTGAAGCCTGCCGCGCGGCCCGCCCGGACCCGGAAGAGCTGGCCGGTTGGCTGGTCGGCCAGGCACTCGGTGACTCCGACGCCGGCCTCACCGACATCGATCCGCTGGACTACGGGGATGTCCTCGGTGAGGCGGGCATGGCCGCCCTACGGACACTCGTGGTTGGGGCATGGCGGGCCAACCGCACCGGATGGGCCGAGAAGTACCTGATGGAACGCCTGGCCAAGACGGCGAGCGATGTCGACACGGTGATCGCCGTGCACGCGGCCGACCTCACGCCGAACGGCCACACCCACCTGCTCATCGCCCGCGAACTGGACACCGCCGGGCGCCCCGACGAGGCCCTGACCTGGGCGGAACGCGGCATTCGGGACGCCCGGGACCTCACCGAGATCGACACCGCGCTCGTCGACCACCTCTGCGAACGCTACGCGCGGGCGGGCCGACTCCCCGACGCCGTCACCCTCCGCCGCGACCACTTCGCCGCCCGCCGCTCCTTGCTCGCGTACCGGCAGCTGCGCGCCACCGCACAGGCCGCCGACCGCTGGCCGGCCGAGCGGGAGGGCGCACTGGCGCTGCTGCGCGCCGACGCCGAGCGACGGCCGCGGTACGGCCGGTACGGCGGCTCGGTGCTGGTCGATGCCCTGCTCGACGACGAGGACCCGGCCGCCGCGTGGCAGGCCGCGGCCGAAACCGGCGCCCATGACAGCCAGTGGCTCAGCCTCGCCGAACGGATCCGCGCAGCCCGCCCCGCCGACGCACTCGACATCTACCTCCGCCTGGCCGAGCCACTGACCACACAGACCGGCAACACGGTCTACGAGCAACTCGTAGGCCTGCTCCTGAGCATCCGGGACTGCCACGGTCGCCTCGGCACACCGGATGCGTTCACTGAGTACGTCACCGCCCTGCGAGCCTCCCAGAGGCGAAAGCGGAACCTGATGCGACTGATGGACACACGCGGTCTGTGAGTTTCCGTCGGCCCGCTCGGCGACACAGATGCATGCGGCTGTCAGCTCATGGCAGGGCCTGCCGCCACCCATGAGTCGTCGAGGAACGGACTGGGCTTGCCGTGCCAGAACACGTCCACGCTGTCGCGTGCTCTCGTCGCCGCCACGAACAGCAGGGACCGGGCCCGCTGGATCTCGTGTCGATGGCGGACCGGGTCCGTAGCACGCAACCTGTTGACGGCCTCGCGTGGCACGAGTCCGTCCGCCACGCCCGCGATGACCATGCGCTGGTACTCCAGCCCTTTGAATCGGAACATCGTGCCGATGTGCACGCCGGTGGAGCCGTGCGGGCCGTCGGAACGGATCTCCACCGAGTCGATGCCGCGCAGCTTGAGCGTGTAGGCCACCTCGGCCGCCATTTGATTCGTTGGCACGCAGATCGCGATCTGCTCGTGCGGAACGGCCGTGTCCGTGTCGGCGTCCCACTCCGCGATGAGCGCGGCCACGCCCTCCCGTTCGGCGGCCCAGTCCACGAACGGGTGCCCGGCGGGAAGCCCACCGCTGAGCACCGACCGGTAGCCGGCGAGTGTCTCCTCGCTGCCGTCCAGGTCGTCGTACGCCGTCTCGCCCAGTACGCCCAGGGCGGAGCGCAGGATCTGCCGCGTGGTGCGGTAGCTGAGGCTCAGTTTCGAGGACCGGCCGCGGATGTTGACGCCCAGGCTGCCCAGCGTCACCTGGTTCTTGTAGATGCGCTGGTGGGTGTCGCCGACCAGGAAGAGGTCGTCGGTACCGCGAGGGGCCATCGCACGCAGCATCTTCCAGTGCGCGGGCCGGAGATCCTGTGCCTCGTCCACCACGATGTGCCGGTACCGGTGGCGCAGCCAGCCCCCTGAGCCGTCCTGGAGGTGGATGTTGTCGAGGCCGCCCGTCGTCTCCCGCTGCTGGGCGATGCTCTGGATGCGCTGCTCGCGGCCGATCTCCAGCCGTGCGGCACGCTCCGCGACCTGGTCCCAGGTCTGCCGCCCCAGGCGGTCCAGCCGCTGGGTGAAGCGCTCGGCGAGCTGCCAGATCTCGGCACGCTCCGCGCGGCCGATGTTCCTTCCGCGCCCGGCGCGCCGGGCGCGGAAGTAGTCGGTGCGGGTGCCGACGGCCTGGCCGAGGATGACCTGCGTCCACTCGTCGTGCAGGAACTCCGGGTCCCAGGCGTCCTCGCCCAACTCGTCGAGCAGCCCGTGCCATTCGCGTACGGCCTGGCTGTCGTCGATGGCCTGTTTCCCGCTGCCCGGTTCGGCCTCGCGGACGATACGCAGTGCCAGCTGGTCGACATGGCTCACCTCGACCCGGCTCAGTAGCTCCTCGCCACCCAGTTCCAGAAGGCGGGAACGCAGGTCGGCGGCGAGGTTCTTGTTGTACGTGGTCAGAAGGACCGGCTTGTCCCGGCCCTGGGGAAGCTGCCGCACGAGATACCGCACCCGGTGCAGGGCGACGATGGTCTTGCCGGTGCCGGGGCCCCCGCCCACCCGGGCGGGGCCGTTGTACCGTCGTTCGACCAGCCTGGCCTGGGTGGGGTGGAGGAAGACCTTCCATCGGCCGAAGTCGCCGCTTTCCAGGGCTTCCCGCAGGGCGTCGTCCGTCGTGGTGACGACCGTCGCAGGCCGCTGGGCGGCGGCCTCGAAGTCGTCCGGGTCGACCGGCTCGGTCGTGGCCACCGGGCGGGTCACCTGGTCGAGTACGTCGTCGTACGACGCTCCGTCGAACAGGGCGAGCAGCACTTCACCGGTGAGCTGCGGCGCGTACTCGACGAGGCCGAGCAGTTGGTCCTCGGTGGCGAGGGTGCGGATGACGGGCAGCAGCGGTTCGGCGACACCCAGCTCCGACAACTGCCGGTCGGACCAGTCGGCGAACAACGGACGCACAGGTTCCGGCTGTGTGGGCGCGGCCGGTTCGGTGGGCGCGGGGGCCGACGGAGGCGGGGCGGGGAGACGGCGCAGGACGCTGTCCTCGACCACCTCCAGGTCCACGTACTCGATGCCGCCGGTGACCTGGTTGACGCCGTACGACAGGCGGTTGTAGACGTCCTTGCGGTGTTTGACGGAGACGATCAGCCAGTCGTCGTCGGCGAGCCGCAGCAGGAGCGCCCGGTACTCGTCGTTGACGCGCGCCGACCAGAGCCTGCTGTCGCCCTTGAGCTGCTGGAGTTTGAGCCCGGTGGTGTGGGGGTTGTTCCGGAACTTGTGCTGGAAGTCGAAGAACGCGCCCTTGACCGTGCGGGGGAGTTTGAGGATCTCCTTGTCGGCTTTGTCGAGCAGGCGCAGTGTGACGCCCGAGGTGTTCATCGCTTCGGCTCCCCGTCCCTGATGGTGTCGCTGTCGTGCTGTCGTGTCGTGAGCCGGGCGATCATCGCCGCCGGGTCCCAGTGGGCGGCGGTGCGGACCGTCCAGCCCGCCGCCGAGAACGCCTTGTCGCGGTCCTGTGCCTCGTAGTCGGGCTCGTCGCCGTTCGGGCGGGGGGCGAGGACCACACCGATCCGGGCGGCGGGCCACGCCAGTTCGGCCTGCCAGCCGTGGCCGTCCAGTTCGTAGCCGTCGTGGGGCGCGGGCACGGCCGCGTCGGCCAGCGCGTGGGCGAGTTCGGTGAGCCCGGGCTCCTCCGGGTCGAGGAGTTCGATGACCCGGTTCCAGCCAGGGTCCCGGCGCGGTTCGTCGCCGACGGGTGTCCTGTCCGCCGCCGAAGGGCTCGGCGGACGCGCCTCACCGCTGCCCGTGGCAGGCACCGAGGGAACGGGTACGACACCGACGGAGGCCGGCGAGTCCGCAGGAGAGGGCACCGGCGTGCGGGTCGACGTCAGCCAACCCTCCCCACCGGTCACGGTGAGCACTTCGGGGACGAAGGCGTCGATCATGCTCGACGTCAGCTGGGCACTGTCACCACCCCCGTGCTCCAGGAACTGCAGCACATTGCTCCAGTACAGCCAGGCACGCCAGCGCCGCTTGTGGGTCGGCTCGTCGGCGAGGGCCGCGTCGCTGTCGTCCAGGACGGACAGCCCCGTCCAGACGGGCGGAGTGCGTCGTCCGTCGGCGGCGAGCACCAGACGGCAGCCCGACGCGTCTGGGCCGGACAACACACGCACGGGTCCGGGAGCCCCGGTGGGCGTGCCACCACGCAGCGCCGCCCTCAGCCCCTCACCGACTCCGTCACCGGTGAGCGCGGCGGCGCGGACCCCGTCCACCCCGCTGAGACCGGCGGCAGCCGCCTCCGCTCGCCGCCTCCAGCGCTCCGGATCCGGAGCGCGCAGGTAGGCCAGCAGCAGCCGGGCCGGGTTGACCCACACCGTCTCGGCGAGTTCACCGGGCAGGCCCCGGCCCACGCGGTCGTAGTAGTCGCGGGCCCGCTGCTGTCCGGCCGTGCCGTACGGCTCCCACACCGGGTGGGCGGAGCCGCCTCCCGCGTATCCCGTGTCCGTGATCCGCTGACGCCACTCCTTGACGTCGTGGTAGGTCAGCTGGAACACACGAAGACCGTCCGCCCGGAGCCGGGTGCGCTTCATCGCGTCGTCCGCCAGCCGGTTGTGTTCACGGGTGGCGTGGTACGCGTAGCCGTCGAGGTACAGGGCCACGCGCGGCCCGGGGGTGTCCAGCCGTTCGAGGAGTATGTCGGGCCGGGTGCCGTCCAGGGCACGCTGCTGGGAGACGCGCCAGCTCACGGTCGACCCGTCGGCCGCGGAGAGCCGCAGGTCGAGGGCGTACGTACCGGCCGAGGTCGTGTACGTGTCCGCCGCGGCCCTCGACTCGGCCAGTTTCGCCCAGTCCTGGAGGGTGTCGATGAAGAGGATCTCCAGGTCGCTCTCGGCCTGCCGCTGCAGCGGGATATGACGTGTCGTCGCCACCGGCGAAGTACGCCACCGCTCACCGTCGGCGCCCAGCAGCTCGTCCAGCATCTGGCGGACCTCGCCCCGGCTGACCTTGTCGTAGTCGGCGGCCGGTACCCGCCGCAGCAGGCACTGGTGGCAGCCGTCGAGCCCCTTCTCGCGGCAGGCGCAGCCCTCGATGACATCCCGTGCCCTGAGCAGTACCTCCCGGAAGCCGTCGGCGGAGGCCAGCCGGTGCAGGTAGCCCGTGCCGCCCGGCAGCCGGTCGTAGACGACGAGGAAGCGTCTCGGCCAGTCCGCGTCGAGGTCGCCCGCGTGGTCGGGCATCGTCGCCTCGGCGATGTCGATGTGATCGGGGTCGCCGCCGTAGCGAGCCGCGATCCCCACGAACAGGGCGGCGGTGAACGACGCGAGCCGCTCCTTGACGCGCGCCACCGACGCGGGCAGCAGGATGCGCACGGCCTCGGTGGTCAGTTCGTGGGCGAGCAGCAGCGGCACGTCCTGGCCCTTGCCCTGCTGTTCGCCCGTGCCGGTCACCGGCCTGCGGACCCGACGGCGTGGGCACCACAGCTGATGGTGCTGGGCGGCCGGGGTGCTCGCCGCCCCCGACTCGGTGAGCGCGTGCTGCGGCACGTCCACCACCGGCCGGCCGTCGGCCGTGGCGCCGCCGCACTCGGTGCAGACGTAGAACGGGTTGATCCGTACGTCCTGTCCGGCGAGGGGCACCGTGCTGCTGCCGTCCTCGCGGTCCAGCCCGAGGTTCAGTGTCCGGATCGTGGCGTGGCGGGTGAAGTCCACGCCGAACACGGCGGTGTCGTGCCGCCAGGAACCCGGCGTCAGACGGTCGGGGTCGACGTCCACGGTGGTGAGGACGGCGTAGCGCCTGCGGTCCCGTTCGTCGTGGTCGTCGCGGACCCGGGCGTCGTCGCGCTTGTCGCGGGAAAGGACGCGCCTGGGCCGCAGGACACGCTGGACGCAGCCCGCGTCGGCGATCTCCCGGCCCTGACAGCGCGGGCACGGATCGGTGTTGTGCTCGGCGTTCTGCTCCTCGGTGCGGACGTAGCCGCAGGCGGGGCAGAGCCGCCACACCGACCAGGCGCGGCGCTCGGGACCACCGACGTCGAGGGCGCGTACGACGTGACGGTAGCCGTTGACGTAGAAGCTGTTGCCGGGGGCGAGTTCGGTGAGGGCCAGCTTGCGGGACCGCTCGTAGTCCCGCGTCTCACTGCGGTACACCTTGCGGACGGCACCCTGCTCGGCGGCTTCCGTCTCGTCGGTGTCGTCGTCCTCGCCCGGGGTCTCTGTCCAGTACAGCGTCGCTTCCAGTTGGGTGGTGGTGTCCGTCAGGCTGTAGTTGGGCAGCAGGCCGAGGTCCACCAGGGTGGCGTGGGCGCCGGCCTGGCTCAGCTCCCGCAACACGTCGCCCGCCCCCCGCCGTTCGGCGAGCAGTTCGCGCCGCTCCCGGGCCTGCGACTCGTCGGACAGGGCCAGCTGCTCGGCGGCCTCGTCGATCGCCGCGATCCTGCGGCGCAGCTCCTCGCGCCGCCCCGTCCAGTCCTCCTCGGCCTCCTGCAACGCGCGCGCGATCCCGCCGGTCGCGTACGACCGGAGTTCTTCCGCCGCGTACGCGGAGACGCCCGCCCCGTCGGAACCGTCGGAACCGTCGGAACCGGAGCCGTCGGGGTCTCGCCCGTCGCTGTCGGCGGGGAACAGGGCCAGGAACTCCTCCACGAGCGCCGTTCCGTGCGTGCGCGCGGCGTCCGCGAGGTCCTCGCACCACCCGCTGGTGCCGAACAGGGCCGAGGAAAGCCGGGGGAGCGGCGCGAGGACCTCGCCGTCGGCGGTCCGCAGCTCGCCGCGGGCCGCCAGGTCCAGCAGCCGGGCCGTGTACTGGCGGCGCAGGATCTCCACCGCCGACAGATAGCAGCCCGGCGGCAGAATGGTCCCGGCGATCATCTCGCGCGGCTCGTCCAGGTAGTACAGATCGCGTGCCTTGCGTCCGCCGAAGGCGACGACCAGCGCGTTGCCCGTACGGCGACCCGCGCGTCCGGCCCGCTGCACGTAGTTGGCGGGACCGGCCGGCAGGGAGCCGAGCAGTACGGCGGACAGGTCGCCGATGTCGATGCCGAGTTCCAGGGTCGGGGTGCACGACAGCACGTTGGGGTCGGTGTAGTGCGTGCCCGTCCTGAAGGCGCGCTCGACGCGCTCGCGTTCGGGGCGGCTGAGCATGCCCGTGTGCTCGGCGGTCACCACGCGGAACGTGCCGCCCGTCAGATAGAGGCGCCGGTAGTAGTCGCCGGTGTAGTCCCGTTCCGGTACGAGGGGGCCCGAACCGAAGCGGGACACCTCGGCCTCGGCGGTGGTCCGGTCGGCCTGGGGCGCGGTCAGCCTGCCCTTGCACCGGTAGCGGGGGCAGGGATGTCCGTACCAGCGGGTGCGGCGCTCGGGCGCCACGACCTGCTGCCAGCGGCAGTCCTCGCACGCGACGAAGGCCTTGTTGACGACGGCGTCGTCGAGGAGCCGTACCTCGATGTGGCCGGGCTGCAGCCCGTACACCCGGGTCTGGCGGTCCCGGGCGGTCCGCACCGCGAGCACGCCCGCGTCGGCGAGGGCGGGCAGCAGCCTGCGCAGGTACTCGGTGGCCCCGACGGCGTCCAGGTCCAGGCATCTGCGGGTCCAGTCCTGGTACCAGCCCAGACGTCCTGTGATCGAGTCGAACTTGGACGGGTCCTTCTGCCCGTCCAGCAGGAACCGCGGTGGGGCGACCCCTTCGGGGAACGCGGGCATGCCGTCCGGCCGGCGCCCCCAGATGACGTGGCGGTCGGTGCCGGCTTCCTTGATCCAGGCGTCCAGCCAGTGGTGCCGCACCGCGCCGCGCAGCCGCAGCCGCTCCAACAGGCCCCTGACGTAGGCGAGATAGCGTTCGGGCGTGGGCAGCCCGCCGACCGCCAGCAACTGGCCGGGCAGGGTCAGGTGCAGGTCCCGCGCCAGGTCCGTGACCCGGTCCGGGTCCGCCACGGTGACCTCGGCGGCGGCGGTCCGGGTCAGCTCAAGGGTGCGGCCCATGCGGCTGCGCAGTCCGAACTCCATGACCGTCGCGAACGCCAGCCGTTCGCCGATCAGCCGCCAGGTCCGTGCGTCGCCGGTGCCGCGCCCGGAGAGCAGCCGGTCGACGCCCGGTTCGTCGTGCAGATCGGGGGGCACCACGGCGGCCAGCGCCTCCGGGTCGTCCACCGAGTCCAGGACATGGCCGATCAGGTCGTTCAGCGCGGTCGGCGCACCGGACTCGTCCAGGTTGTGGGCGAGCAGCGAGCGGAGCGAGAACTTGTACGAGGCGTTGGCGACGTATCCCGCCCGGTGCGCCGCGTCCTGCGTGGAGTCGTTGAACAGCAGCGTCTTGCGCTCCTCCGGTACGAGCGCGATGTCGCCGCCGGTGAACAGCTGGGTGACCGCCGCCGAGGCGAGGGCAGCTCGGGCCGTGCCGAGGAAGCGGATGCTGTTGTCGGTGTGGCAGGCCGGGCACCGGTCGTCCTTGGCGGCACGGTCGGCGGTCTTCCTGTCGAGCACGGCCAGGGTGAACCAGGCGTCGACGAGATCCCCGCCGTCCCCGGTGGTCGGCAGCCGGTAGGTGCCCTGCCCGCCGTCCAGCACCACCACCGACAGCGGGTCGACGCCGCCGTCCGAGGGGCGTGCCCCGGTCAGCGCGTCGAGGGCCTGCTGCCGCTCGCGGGCGGTGGCGGAGACGAAGTAGCGGATGCGCCGCTTGTCCCGGCCCACCCCGGCCCGCCAGATCCGGTCCTGGGCCATCACCAGCTGCTGCGGATCGGTCTCGGGAGAGAGAGCGGCCCAGCCGGAGCGTCCGCAGTTGCGGCAGTACACGGCGGGCAGGTGCACCTGGGCCGGGCGGGGCGCGGTGTCGGCGCCCGGCAGCGGCTGACCGCTCGCGGACGACGGCCAGCCGCCGGACGAGGCGTCCGCATCCTCCTCCCCGGGCGGCGCGGCGTTGAGCGCGGCCCGGCGGGCGGCGGTGCGGTCGTCCTCGTACCAGCGGAACTCGGGGGTGCGCCCCACCCCGCGCAGCACCCGGGTCACGGGCCGCACCCACAGGTGTGCCTCGATGTGCAGCAGCGGCCGGGGCCTGCGTTCGTCGGAGTCCGGGTCGCGGGCGGCCGACAGCAGCGCCACGAACCGGGACAGCGCCTGGAGCACCAGCCGCGGGTTCTCCCGCGCGGTGCGGGGCCAGGAGTAGCCGAACCGGGCGAGCCGGTCCCTGAGCGCCCACTCGTCCAGCGGCTCTCCGCCGAGCAGCGAGAGCACACCGTGGGTGAAGTCGTGCCGCTTCAGCAGCCGCCCGACGCGGAAGGCGTCCAGGCCGGAGCGGCCCAGCATCCGGGTGGCGAGCGCGTCCAGGTCCAGCAGGTCGGGCCTGGCCTCCACGTCCGGCCCGCCGGACACCGCCACGACCTCCTGCGGCGTCGGCGGTTCCGGCAGTTCGTAGTCCACGGCGCCGGTGAACTCGTCGGCGGTCATCCGCTCCTCGCCGATGACCGCGTCCGCCGGGAACGGCATCCCGAACACCCGCGCCGCCACGTCGAGGATGCCCCCGGCCTCCTTGCCCGGCGAGCCCTCGCCCAGCGTCGCCGAGGTCGCCACGGGGCAGATCGACCCCAGCGGTCGGCCTGGCCGGGACGCGCCCGTGGCGGCGGCCAACCGGCGCAGCAGCATCGCCACGTCGGTGCCCTGCGCGCCGTCGTACGTGTGGAACTCGTCGAGTACGACGTACGCGGGCTCGGCGTCGTCCCACAGGCTGCGGTCCTCGCCCCGTTGCAACAGCAGGTCGAGCATCTTGTAGTTGGTGATCAGTACGTCGGGTGGGGAGACGCGCATCTCCTCGCGGCGTGTCATCACCCGCCGGAAGTCCGTGTCGGGCCGGTCCCCGATGTACAGGCCCGCCGTGACCTGGGCCAGCTCCGGTCGCGCGAGGTACTCCCCGATACGGCCGGCCTGGTCGGTGGCGAGCGCGTTCATCGGGTACAGCAGCACGGCCTTGATCCCCGCCCGCCCTTCGGCCTTCCGCCGCCGGCAGTGGTCCAGTACGGGGATCAGGAACGACTCGGTCTTGCCGGACCCGGTGCCCGTGGTCACCAGCGTCGGCCTGGCGGGCCCGTGCAGCGTGGAGAGCCGCGCCCATGCCTTGGCCTGGTGCCGCCACGGGGCGAACCCCGGGAAACCGGCCGACGACTCCAGCTCCCGCTGCCACCCGTCGTCGGCGACGTGGAACGGCGTCCTGATCCGCAGGTACGGCCCGCGGAAGATACCGGTCTCCGGATGCCCGAGGAACCGTTCGAGCGCACCGCGGGTGTCCTCGTCGGCGAGGGCGTACGTCGTCGTGAGGTACTGCGTCAGACTGCCGCGGAGCTGCGCGGCGGCCATGGTGGGCTTCACGACGGTCCCCCTTGCGATGCCGGTGCCGAGGCCGGTGCCCTGGTGATCGGTACCACCGTATAGGGGGTGGCTGACAGCCCCATACGGTGGTGAACCGGACCTGCTGGGAGTTGCCTAGGAGGTCTTCCAGCGCGTCATCTCGTCGGCGAAGTCGCGGTACGAGCGGTTGTTGCCCGCCGGCCGGGCGGTGACATGGCCGCCCCTGACCGCCTCTTCCATGATCTTGGGCGCGTGGGATTCGCTGTACGGAGGTTTCCCGAGGCATTTCGTCAGGTGCTCCTTGGCCTTCACGAGCTTGCCGAGGTCGCGGCGGCGTTCGGCCTCCTTGAGGTTCCAGCCCGGTTTGACCTTGGGGAACGCTTCGGGGAAGAGCATCAGCCAGGCCTCCATCTCATAGGCGGCCAGTGCCAGAGCGGAAGGGCAGCAATCCTTGAAAGTGGCGCGCATCTCCTCGGTGATGCGCCTGCGCACACTTTCGTAGCTCTCGTCGGCCACCGCGTCGAAGTCGACGTGTATGACGACCCCGGCCAGTCGCGCGGTGTCCGCGTGGCCCTGCGCGAACCGCTTGATCTGCTGAAGACGAGGAGAAAGCGTTGCCTGAGCACGCGCCAACCGGACGGGTTTCCTCATGAACTTCACTTCGGGGCAGACTCCCGGATGCAGCGCGGGAATCAGGTGCTGGAGCACTTTGAAGTCGTTCTCGCCCTCACCGGCGACCACGATGACCGAGCGCTGACGGCCGCGAACAGGCTTCGGACTCACAGGGCGCCCCCGAGAGCCCCCGAGTACCAGAGATCGCCCATCGGCTCGTACTCGGATCTCTCGATGACCCGCAGAATGTCCTCCAGGCTCCGAGCCGGGATGTGGGAAGCGCCGCTCGCCAGCCGTTCACACACGATCAGTTCCTCGGGCTCCAGATCGTTGACGAGGACCGGGGAATGGGTGGTCACCAGGAACTGGCCGCGTGTACTGGCCTCGCGGAGCCTGAGCGCCAGAAGACTCAGTACATGGGGGTGGAGCCCGTGATCGATCTCTTCGATACAGGTCAGCAGCGGCGGCTCCGGATCATGAATGACCGCGAGCATGCACAGGGCTCGGACCGTGCCCCAGGACGCGTCTGCCAGGCGGGTGCGCCCTCGCAGGCGATTCTCCTCCAGTTCCACTTCGACCAGGCCGGAGCCCGGCAGTAGAGACATATGGATGTTCCGGATCTGGGGGACCGCGGTCCTGATGTCCTCCAGGAGAAGCTCCCAGGCGTCCCCGTGTTCCTGGAGACCCAGCAGAAAGTCCGCCAGATTGGATGCGTCGCCTTTGAGGTGCCGCCCCGACTCGCTGACGGCGGAGGGCCGTCGCGCGGCCCTCACATCCGGGTCGAAGACCCGAACGCGGGAGAGGTGGTGTCTCACATCGCTGACGGCCTTGGCAGACGAACCGCCGTCCGGCCAGGGGATGATCTGGTTCTGGTGAAGGGCGGACACCATTCGGCCGACAGTGACCCGAACCTTCTCGTTGCCGGTCTCCGACGGGTGGTTGACCACGCAGACATCGCTGGTCAGTTCGGCTGACGACTCCGCGTTCGGACGTGGGTGGTGGGCGAACCGCTCCTGTCGGTAGAGCACATGCTCACGGTTGCGAGGTTCGGGGAGTCGGCGCTGCGAGACGCTCAACTCGTAGCCGTCCGGGACTTCTTCCGATGCGAAGTCCGACCAGATTCCCTCGACCCCGATGGTGATCTTCGACATCGGACTCCGGCCGCCCCGGAACGCCAAGGCGTCGAACCCTCCACGCTCCTCCAGCGCCGGCTCGATCCCCTTCCGCGTCACGTCCCCCAGGAACTCCAACGCGTGCAGCACATTCGACTTGCCCGCCGCGTTCGGCCCGACCATGACGGTCAGGGGCCCGAGCGGCAGCTTCGTGTCGGTCAGGGTGCGGAAGTTGCGCACTGTGAGACCGAGTATCCGGTGGTTCAAGCCTCGCGCCCATCGTGGACCGGCCGGGTCGCGAGGACCCGGGCATCGAACTGGTGCGCACGGCGGACGGTCCCCGAGAAGCAGGCTGCTGAGTGCCGCTCAGTTCCCCACGTGTGTCGTCCACTTGGCGCGTCCGACCACCGAGCATCACGAAGCGTACAACTTGCGTCACACCGTCACCAGGTACTTGCGTACTTCAGCCATGCGGACCGAAAGGGCTCTCTTTCCCCCCGCCGTGCGTACGCGGACCCTGACGGGAAGGGAAAGCGCGCGGGCAGTGCCGAGGGGGAGCCGCGATGTCCGAACCGCTCTACGTTCCCGTTCTGCCGGTCCGGCAGCATGCCCGGATCGCCTACGAACGCCTCCGGCCCGACATACAGGCGGCGGTCGCTCCCCTCTGGAACCTCCCGCCCTCTCCAGGGACGACTCCGGCGCAACTCGAGAGGGCTCACTGGCAGAAGGAACTGCGCCGGGTGAGGGGCGTGCACCGGCGTCATCCGGGCTGGATCGACGCCCCGTTCGCCGAGGCCGCGCAGATACCGGCACTCTCCGCGATCCTGGACGAGTGCACCGCACTCAACCGCCTCCTGCGCCCGGTGACCGGCCCCGAGCGGAGCGAGGCCCAGCAGACGGCCGCGGTGGAGACCGCCCGCCGCTGCGGCTGCGGGGTCGGTGTCCGTGTCCGCATGCCGGGGGAGTGGGACGGAAACGTCGCCGAGGCCGTCGGCGCCCTGCTGGACCGGGTCGACCGGGAGGTGCCCGTCGATCTGCTGCTGGACCTGGGCGCCGTCCTGCCGGGCCGTCCCGACGCGGGCAAGGAGGCGCTGCGCGCCCTGGACGCTCTGGTGGCACTGGCCGACAACTGGCGGACGGTCGCCGTACTCGGCGGGGCGTTCCCTCACGTCACGGACGACATGATGCGGTTCGGTGCGCCGCACGAGGAGCCCCGCGCCGACTGGGACATGTGGCACGAGATACGGGCAGGCCGCCGGGAACGCCTCTCGCGGCTGAGATACGGCGACTACGGAGTGCAGCCTCCCGCAGCGCTCGCCACGGTGCCGGGAGGCGGAGGCCCGCCCTGGGGCGTCCTCCGCTACACCACCGATCGCTCGTTCGTGCTGTGCAAGGTGGTGAACGGTGGGTCGGACCGAACGGCGGGCATCCGGGCCGCCGCCCGCCGGGTCCGCGATCTGCCCGACTTCCGGAAAGCGGTCGCGAGCGCCGGGGAGACCTGGTTGCGCGACTGCGCCGGCGGGCCCGTGACGGACAGCGAGGGCACCGGCACCCACACCCAGTGGCTCTGGGCAGGAAACGTCCAGCACATGACGTACGTCGTCCGGTCCCTGCCCGGTCCCTGAACCGGCCTCCGGCGGAGGTCCCTCCCGGCTCAGTCGAACAACGGCGCCAGCACCTCCTCGTCCGCCAGGACCCGCCACGCCGGAACCCGCACCGTGCGACCCACCGGGCACGCCTTCGCCCCGTAGCCCCCGGACGGCAGCCCGGTCAGGAGGTCGCCCCGCGCGTGGGTCAGCCGCAGGTGCCGTGCCGGGTCGATGCCGGGTGGTGGGCCGGGGTCGATCAGGACCGCGGTGTTCTCCCCGGCCTCGGTGAACAGCAGGTCCACCGGGTGGCCGCCCACTACCGTCGCCCGCTCCAGGTCGGTGATCCCGCGCTCGGTCAGGTACTGCTGGAGCCTGTCGGAGAGTTCCTCGCGGAAGCCGGTCGCCGGGGTGGCGGTCACCACCGGCCCGTCGGTCTCGTCCGTGTCCGCTCCCAAGGAGGCCGAGCGCTCCGCGAGCAGGGTCGGCAGGCCGCTCTGCCCCTGCCAGAACGCGTGCGTGCCCACGGTGATCAGCTGGGACTTGGCCCGGGTCACCGCCACGTTCCACAGGTTGACCTGGCTCGCGACCCAATGGGTCGTCCTCGGCGGGGTGTTGTGCGTGGCCACCGGGCTCAGCACCATCACGTCGCGCTGCCCGCCCTGGAAGGCGTGCACGGTGCCGACCCGGACGCGGTCGTCGTCGCGCCACACCCGCGCCAACGCCTCCTTCTGTGCCCGGAAGGGCGTGACCACACCCACCGTGGCGTCCTGTGGCAGCCGGGCCAGCAGTTCGTCCACCACCCGCCGTACGGCCTCCGCCTCCGCCGCATTGCGCCAGGACCGCCCGTCGCCGCCCCGCGCCGACTCGCCGCGCGTTACGTCGACCCAGCCCAGTGCCGGCGCCGGATCGGCCGCTCCCACCGGGTCGAGGGCCGGGACCTGCCGCCGTACGTCGGTGAGGACCTGCAACTGGCCCGCGTAGCAGTAGCCGTTGACGATGTCGGCGATCCTCGGGTGGCACCGGTAGTGCTCGTCGAGCAGCAGCGCGGAGTCACCGTGCTGCTCGGCCGCGTGGTACGAGGAGTAGACGTGGTACGTGAGCCGGTGGTCCTCCAATTGCGCCGCGCTCAGCCCGGCCCTGACCCGTGCCTGCTGTTCCTGCTGCGGTGACACGCCGGGGATGTGCCCCAGCTGCATCGGGTCGCCGATGATCAGCGCCCGGCGGGCCCGGAACAGCAGGGGCAGCACCGAGGGGATGGAGCACTGGCTCGCCTCGTCGATGACGACGAGGTCGAACAGCTTGGGGGCGAGTTCCAGTTGGCGCACCGAGTGCGTGCTGACGGCCCATCCCTTGATGTGGGCCATCAGGTTCTTCTGGCTGCGCTGGAAGCCCGAGCGGCTCCGCAGCGCCTGGAGCCGCTGCTGCATGAGTCCGCGCGCTCGCGTCAGCGTCTCGGCGGACACCGCTCGGGACAGCTCCGACGACAGTTCGGAGAGTGCGCCCGTTGCCTCCAGCCGCGACCGTCGCAGCCCGTCCTCGTCCCATCCCGTGTGCCGGAGGACGAGCGCCCGCACCTCCCGTTCCACGGCCACCGCGTCCGCCAGCGACTCCAGCAGTGCCGCCGGCACCGGTCGTCCGGTCGCCCAGTCCGGCCACGACGGCCGGTCCGGCAGGTCCGAGGGCCCCGGTCGGTTCCGTAGATCCCGTCGGTCCTCCTCCGCGTCATCGGGCACCGATGAGACGAGTGCGGCCAGCGCCCGTTTTCGACGCCAAGGGCCGAGCAGCCACCAGGGGGCCCCGGCCACCTTCCGTGCCTGGTTCTCCCAGCGTCCCAGTGCGGCCGTGCCGTCCTCGCCCGCCGCCGCCCAGACAGCTTCCAGGAGCGGTAGTGGCAGTTGCAGCGCTTCGGTCCGTTGCGCCCGGTCCTGGAGCAGCTCCAGCAGCCGCTCCTCCTCGCCGACGTGTCGCGCGGCCTCCGCCCGCAGTCCGTCGGCGGTCTTGCGCACACTGCGCAACTGCCCGCCCACGGTGGCCGATCCGCGCCTCGGAGGCTGGACGGGCTCGCCCAGCAGCCGTTCCAGCTTGGCCGCCTCCCGCTCCAGCGCCTCGGCGTTGCCCGTCCGCATCAGCAGGCCGGGAGCGATGTCGTCGCAGCGTTCGGCGACGACGTTCACGGCCTCGTTGTTCGTCGAGGCGACCAGCACGGACTGGCCGGCGGCGACACAGGTGGTGACGACGGCCGTGACGACCTCGCTCTTGCCCGTGCCGGGCGGCCCGGTCGCCACGGTCAAGGGCCGTGTCATCGCCGAGGAGATGACCGACTCCTGGCTCTCGTTGCACGGTCCCGGAGCCACCACGGCGACGGACGACGCGTCCCGCGCACCGCCCTCACCGCCGCTCAGCAGCGCGTCCAGGGCGGTGCCGGGGATCTGCCCCGTCCGGGTCGACATCTGCAACAGGTTGTCCACCAGGGCCTCGGTGGCCTTGGCCTCCACACCCGAAGGCACCAGCAGTACGGCCGCGTTGTGCGCGCCGGGCCGCAGCGCCTGCATCACCGTTCGCTCGCTGAGCGCGGACGGGTCGAGCGGCTCCAACTCCGGCAGCCCCAGCTCGTCCAGCAACTCCCGTACGGCGCGCAGCATCTGCGCGTCGTTGCCCTCCTGCCAGGAGGGCTGCCAGCGGGCGACGAGGTCGGCCGCGTCGCCCGCGTCCAGCAGTTCCGCGACGACACCTGTGTGCAGGGAGGGAACGCCGCTGGGCCGGAGCACGTCCCGGCCCTCCTCGTCCGGGGCCAGCTCCATTTGCTGGATGAGGAGCGGCGCCAGCTCCACCGCCGTACGGCGCCCCCGGGCCCCGCCGTCCCGCACGGGCAGCGTGATCGCCGGATAGCCGTACCAGTACTCCTGCTGCGCCCCCGCGTCTCCTCCGCCCGTACCCGCCGAACCACCCTGCGGCTTGGGCAGGTTCCCGGGCGCGGGAAAGGCGGAACCCCGCCCGGACTGTATGGTCTCCTCGCCCTGGCCCAGCAGGAAGTACTTCGAGCCGCGCCCGCTGTCACGGTCGGGCCGCATGCCGGCCGCCGACTGAGCGGTGAGGCAGTGCGCGTAGTACCGGAGCAGCCGCTCCCGGTCGATGCCGTCCCGCCCGTCCAGGGCTGCCAGTTCCCGGGCCTTCAGCAGGGCGGGGGAGCGACGGGCGGCCTCGGCCGCGTCGCGTGGCAGCGCCTGGAGGTGCACCGGGCGGGCCACCGACCGGGCGAAGGGCAACTGGTTCGTGGCCCTGATCGTGGACTTGGTGGGACGCTGCTCCTCCGGTACGCCGTCACGCCTCATCTGTGCGGTCAGGTACTCGAAGAGGTCGTCCGGCGTGATCCAGCCGCCCTCCTTGATCCGCCCGTTGCGCAGCCCCTCCACGATCTCCCCGGTGAACCGGGACGTACCGAGGCTCGACCCGTCCGGCGCCATGGCGGACGCGGACTGGAGCGCGTCGGACGCGGTGATGAAGTACACGCCAGTCGGCCGCAGCAGCGTGCTCGGCGCAGGCCGTGCGGGTTCTTCCGCCGGGCCCTTCGCGGTCCAGCCCTGGACGACGGAGCCGCTGGAGCAGCAGTCCAGCAGTACCAGCTTCGAGGCGGCCCGGCACGACTGGAGCATCCGCTCCAGGAACTCCGCCGGGACCGCCGTACCCGGCAGATCGTCCGGGTCGGTGTCCCGGGTCAGGAAGTACAGCTGGTTGTCGTTCTCGCAGAACTCCCCGTGCCCGCTGAAGTACAGCAGGGCCGTCTCACTGGGCTGCCGTGCGTTCAGGTACGTCTCGACGGCGTGCAGCATCTCCGCGCGGGTCGGCTCGGCGACCATCGCGCAGTCGTTGTACATGCCGATCTCGGTGTTCTCCAGCACCGCCCGCATGTAGTGGAGGTCGGCGCGCACGGGTGGCAGATCGCGGTACGCGTCGCTGTCGTACGTCGACACGCCGACGAGCATCGCGAACCGGTCGTTGTCGGTCATGCGCGCTCAGCCCGCCGCAGGGCTGTCGCCGAGGCCGTCGTGCTCGGTACGGCGAGCAGTCTCACCGCCGCCCGCGAGAAAGCGCTCGATCCGCTCGTCGTCCTCGCGGGCCTCCTTCCCGGTGATGTGCAGGGTCGCCCCGTCCGGCCGTTTCACGATGATCGTCCGCTGCGGCACCCGGGCCAGCCAGATCTGCACCCCGGCGGCGACCAGCGACCCGGCGCTGATCAGCACGCCGATGGTGTCGGCCGTGAGCCCGCCCTTCTCCGTCGCGCCGACCGCCGTGTTCCGCCGGGGAATGTCCAGAGCGGCGCCGGGGTCGGCATCGGCGATCCCCGTGAGCAGCTCACGCGCTTCCTTGCGCGCCCGCAGCGGGTCCTCGTCGACGATGGAGATGCGGTACCCGGTCCGGTGCTCGGGCTTGGTGGTCACAGCGCGTCCCCTCGTGTGCCGTGCTCCTGGCGGAGGCATGAGCGGCTGACGTTAGTCGGCGGGTCCGACATCGGGCGGGAGAGTTTCCGAAAACCCGTCAGGTGTTGGCGCGAAAGTGGTTGATCGGAGCGGGGTGGCTGTCTTCTCCGTGCTGGTGCCGGTCGGCTCACACGGTCCGTCCGAGCAGCGGCGCGGGGCGTCTACGGCAGTCGGGCCGTTCCGTGTGGCGAGGTCGCATGCGGTCGGGCGTCCGAACCGCTACGCGCGAGGGCGCGCGGTGAGCCAGTTTTGTGGCTCCGGGTGGCGGAACTGGTACGCCGTGCCGGAGATCCGCAGCCAGGGCAGTCGGCCAAGGGAACAGCAGAGGAGGACGACCTGGCGACGGATCTGGTCCGGAACAGCGGGAGAAGCATGGCGAACGAGACTGTAATGCGCGGGCGCTGCCGGACACAGACGAGGTGGAGGACGCTTGTGGCCGGTAGAGGGTGGGGTGGGGTGGGTGGGGGCGTGGAGGACACCTTCGAGGTGGTCTACCGGGCTGCCTACAGACCCGTGCTGCGGTTCCTCAGGCGGAGGCTGCCCTCGGGTGACGCCGAGGATGCTGCCGCCGAGGTGTTCACCGTGGCCTGGCGCCGCTGGGGAGACAGGCACGGGGCACCGTTGCCATGGCTCTACGGAATCGCCCGAAAGGTCGCTGCGAACCACCGACGTGCCTCCGGTCGGTTCGAGGCGCTGGGGAGACGTCTGGAGATTTCGACGACCGAAGGCAAGGAGGCGTCGGCCGAGGACGCCGCCCTCGATCGCCTTGGCGCGGCGAGCGCCCTGGCCAGGTTGTCGGCGACCGACCGTGAGGTTCTGCTGTTGGTGTCGTGGGACGGACTTGATGTGGGTGACGCCGCCAAGGTCATGGGACGCAGCCGTGCGACGTTCGCCATCCAACTGCACCGTGCCCGAGTGCGGTTGGAGCGCGTGCTGGCCCACGCGGGCCCGGCGTCGGTGCGGAAGCAGCCTTTGACATCGGAGGGGAGAAGTAGATGAGCCGAGACGTGGAGGTAGTGAGGGCGCTGCTGCCTCAAGACGACGACCCCGCCGGCGATCAAGCGGACGGCACTGCGGGCCTGACCGAGAGGGCGGAGCGGGAACTCGCCCTGCTCCGAAGCTCAGCCTCCCGACAGCGCTCCGTACGGGCACGGCCCGGCCCGGGACGCAGGAGTGTGCTGGGCGCTGCGGCGGTCCTGGCAGGCGCATCGGTCGTCGTCCTGAACGGTGGGCTGCCGTGGCCGGGGGAAGGGGGCGGAGCGTCGGCGGTGGCGGTCACACCTCCGGTGCTGTCCTTGTCTCCCGTGCCGGAGACTCCCGCGAAGTATCTCCGGGACATGGCCAAGCGGGTGGAGGCCCTGCCCGAAGAACACTCCGGCGGAAGCTATCAGTACTCCAAGACATGGGGCTGGTGGCTGAATACGGCAGGTGATGTACCAGGTGGGGTCGCCAATGCGGCCGTGCCGACTGTGACCGAGTCCTGGGTCGACAGGCAAGGCGGCGGACGGAAGCTCAGCACCTACGGGGATCCGATCTTCCCCGACCCGGAGCAGGAGAGAGAGGCGCGGGAAGCCGGGCTCGTATCGGGGAAGAAGATCGGCGACGCCGAATACGGGCCCGGCCAGTTCCCCGGTGGATCCCCCTGGCAGGAGATCGAGCCCTTCGCGCAGAATCCTGATGAGCTGTCGCGACAGCTTGAGACGGTGAGCTGGGAAGGAGGGCTGATCATTTCCGGAGTATCGGACCTGCTCACCTACGCGTCGCGCTCCGGCCCCATAGCTCCGGGGCTTCGAGCAGCGGCCCTGAGAGTACTGGCGGACGCTCCGGGCCTGCGGGTCTCGACCACCACCACCTGGAAAGGAAGCAAGGTGGTGGCGGTGACTCAGTAAGAGGTCTGGAAGGGCAGCACCATGCGCACTTCCGTTTTCTTCGATCCCGCAACCGGTTACCCGATGGGAAGCGAGGAGGCCCTTTTCGGTAGTCCGCGCAGCCTGAACGTCCGGGTGCCGGCCACACTGGCAGTGACCGAGACATTGAAGCGCCGGACAGTATCCACTACGGACGAAAGGTCCTGAGAATGCCCGAGAGGAAACGCGCACGACCATCCGGCTTGGACACCCTCTCCCTTCCGGGGCCTCAGCCGGACGATCAAGAGCATTCTGCGGAACGGCTGATGGGGGACGTCAGGCGCGGCGTCGAACAGCGCCGGTATCTGCGCGGGATGATCTTTCCGGAGATCGCCGTCGTGGAGAGGTTGTACGGTCTGTCGGAGAACGAGGTCCGGGCGGCAATCAGGCGACTCAGAGACGAGGAATTGCTGCAACTGCACGACGAGTACCAGGAGACCTACTTCATCGATGTCGGTCGTCCAGGAAATCAGCGGCCGTGTCCACACTCTGGAGTCCATGGTTCTGGGCCGTGACGACGGGTGATCACCGGCGTGTGCGAGCCGACTGGCACCGCACACGCCGGAGAGGAGCTTCGGCAGGCGACGTGGAGCGCTTGCCCCTATGGCTCGGCTGTCGGGCCGCGCCCTACCTGCGGCAGGCCGTGAAGCTGCTGAACTTGTTGTCGTGGAACGAGTCCAGCTGCGAGATCTTGGTGTACGGAGGCACTCGGAGTGCGTTGCCTGTGAACCAGTCGTGGTACAAGGTCAGATTCATTCCCCAGAAGTCGATGCTTTTCGTCGTGTTGACGATTCCTGTGGTCTTGTTGTTGAACCCGTAATCCACGAAGTTGATGCCGGAAGAGCAATGGGCGTGGTTCCACTGGACTCGACGGCCTTCGAATCCCGCGTACTGGTAGAAGCAGTACCAGCGGTTGTCGTTCGCGCCGGCTGGGCACCCGTTCCAGTTTGCCGCCTCTGCCTGCACATCTTGTACTTCGGTCGCGGATACGCCGTCGAGTACGAGAGCGGCCTCGGTGGGCGCCGGAGCGGCTGCTTCTCCAGGGAGAGGCAGCGCCATGATCACTTCGCCGTCGTTCCAGGAGATCTCATTCGCGCTGACCTGCGCCGCCCCATTGCCGGTCTCGGCGATGGTTGCGTCGATTTCCGCTTGGAGAGTCAGGCGCTCGTCGGTCGTCAGGCTCTGGACCTCGCCGCGGCTGTCGGAGCGCCCATGGCCAGTGACGAGGCGACCAAAGCTGCCCCACCAGCGAAAGATGCCGCCGAAAAACGGATGGATCTACCCACAGTTCCGTTCCCTTTCGGTCGTTGAGAGACGCACCGTGCGGGTACGGGAGTGACTTCTGGGAGATGCTGTGCAGAATCCTCGAAAAGTGAGAAAGGGGACTCCGCCGGTAGGTGTTATTCCACTTTGGCGGCGGCCCTTTCGGCTGCCGGTGAGGGTGACGGCGGCTGTGCCTGTGATCCCACCGGGCTGGGTGCCATCCGGCTGATCGTGTCAGGGGCTGCAAGGTCGTTGCGGGAGCACAACTCTGCGATGGCGATGCCATGTCTGCCGACAGGCGCAAGGCACTGAAGGTGATCACGGGGTCGTCGCGGTTCGAGGCGTCGGCAGAGAGGTGCACCACCGCGCAGGCCGCGACGACCATGGTCGAGACGTTCCGGGACCCCAACGTGTATTGCGGGGACGTCTGCCGTGTTTACACGCCCACCGACACGTCTGGCCTGGCGGCGGCGGGGCCGGGTTCCCGCCGCAGGCGCACTTCGGCCCACACTGTTTTCCCCGGGGCGCCGGTGCGCGGGTCGACGGCCCAGTTGGTTGCCAGCTGGTCGACGATGATCAGGCCCCGGCCCGACTCCTCGTCCTCGGGCGGCTCCGGACACGCGAGCAGCGGTACGCGTTCGGCGCGGGTGTCGGTGACCTCGACCCGCAGGGTGTGCGGGTAGCCGTCGGTCTCGGTCAGCCGTACGTGGAAGTCCCGCCCGGCGACGTGCCCGTGCCGTACGGCGTTGGCGGCCAGCTCCGACGTGATCAGCGTCAGGGCCTCGTTGGCGTGGCTGGTGTACGGGTGGCCCCAGGAGTCCAGCCGGTGCGAGACGAGGCGACGGGCGAGGCGCGCCCCGCGCGCGGACGACGTGAACCGCATCGCGAACTCGCGGACCGGGCGCGGTGAGGCTCCCTGGGAGGGGGAAGTTTCGTTGTTCATGTGGTCCACGCTGACGTGCCGGTTCTACCGTGACGAGGTACGACGTGCGCACGGGCGGTCGCTGTACGTGGTGGGTCGGTGGGTGTAGGCGGGGCGGTGCGTGACGGTCGGCGCGGGGGCGCGTTGGCCGGGGAGGTGGTGTGGGGCATGAGCGAGTTGGCGGTTGGTTCGGCCGAGGAGGAGTCCGGGGCGGAGGGGGACGAGCGGGAGCTGGGGGCGGGCTCCGGGATTCTGCGGGTCTTCGGGCGGCAGTTGAAGAGGTTCCGGGTACGGGCGGGGCTGGAACGGGCCGAGTTCGGGTCTGTCACGGGCTACTCGGTCTCGACCATCGCCGCGTACGAGCAGGGTCGCCGGGTGCCGCCGCCGAAGTTCATCGACCAGGCGGATGAGGTACTGGACGCGGGCGGGGTCCTCCAGGAGATGAAGGAGGAGGTTGCGCGGGCGCAGTTTCCGGCGTTCTTTCGGGATGCGGCCAGGTTGGAGGGGGAGGCGGTTGGCTTGCACGTGTACGAGATGTACGCCGTCCCTGGCCTGTTGCAGACTGAGGAGTACGCCCGAGCGGTGTTCTCCGTCCGGCGTCCACTGCTCGACGAGGATCGGATTGAGCAAGGGCTGAGCGCACGCCTGGCGAGACAGGAGATCTATGCACGCAAGCCCGCACCGCTGGTGAGCTTCGTCTTGGAGGAGTCTGTGCTCCAGAGGCCCCTCGGGGGTAAGGATGTACTGCGGGGCCAGTTGGAGCAGGTACTGCTCATCGGCCACAAGCGGAACGTCGAGATCCAGGTCATGCCGGTGAGTCGCGAGGACCACGGTGCACTGGGTGGCCCGTTCACCTTGATCGATACACCTGAAGGGCGGAGGATCGCCTGTGCAGAGGTGCAAGGCGACAGCCGCCTCTACTCAGGGCAGTCGAAGGTCCGGGAGCTTGAGGCCCGATACGGGATTCTCCGCGCACAGGCCCTCACACCAAGCGAGTCATTGGCATACGTAGAGAAGTTGCTGGGAGAGACATGAGCGTTGAGCCCGAACTGGCCTGGTTCAAGAGCAGTTACAGCACGGGGGATGGCGGGCAATGCGTCGAGGTCGCCGTCTGCCCTCACGTCGTCCACGTGCGTGACTCCAAGGACATAGCCCGCCGTGGCCTCGCGGTCGACGAGGCGGCCTGGACCGCGTTCGTCGGCTTCGCCGTCCGGTAGGGCGCCGGGTCTGCCCCTGGCAAGGTGTCAGGGGCAGACCTGTGTCCGGCGGGGCCCGCCGACTACGCCTGTACGGCCTCGCGGACCGGCGGTGTCCAGCGCCCGGCGGCGATCTCCGCGTCCAGGCGGGCCTGGAAGTGCGCGTGCGCGGCCCTCATCTCGGCCTCTCGGTCGGCCTTGTAGAAGGGGGCCTGGTAGCCCTCCGGGGGAGGGGTGCGCTCCGGGTCCTCCAGGTGGGCGAGGAGATCGAGGTAGTCCTGCTTGGTCTGGCCGTGGCCGTACGTGTTGAAGTCGCCCGCGATCTTGCGGCCGTTGACGTCGAAGTAGGTCGCCGACTCGTAGTCGTACAGCTGCGGGTAGCGGGACTTGAAGATCGCGGCGAGTTGGTCGGCGGTGATGCCTAGCCAGACGGAGACGAGGGCGTCGAGTTCTACGAGGGCGGCGCGGCGCTCATGTTCGGTGCGGAGGGGGGTGCGGTACTCCCAGGTTGGCTTGAGGCTGGCGGCAAGGGGCTTCAGATGGGGCCAGTTGCGGTTGGCCCAGTCCTCGTAGCCTGCCCAGCGGGGGTCGAAGAGTTCGGTCCAGAGGGGGGCGTAGTGGGCGGTGAGGGCGTTTAGGCGGAGGGTGCGGAGGAGTAGGGCGGGGGCGAGGGGGTGCTTGGGGTCGGGGGCAGGCATCTTGCGGGCCTCAGAGACGTGAAGATTCGAGCGGCCGGTGATGCGCAGTACGTAGTCCAGGGGTAGTGATGCCCAGAAGCCTGCGTTGAGAGCTGTGAGACGAGCGTCTTGCAACGCCATTGAGCGAACCGCGTCAACATGGGCGGGTCCGGGCGGAATGAGGGCTGCTTGCAGGCTACGGCTAGTGTTGAAGGGAATCATTTTCCTCCAGACTAGCCGGAAGAACGTAGTGGAAGGCCTTCCGAGCCAGAAGCCTTGAGCCTCCAGATACGTATCCGTGTCAGTTGCCCGCACATAGTTGGTCACGGGGGAAAGGGTCTCGGGGAGTTCCGTTGGTACGAACGGATCCCAGTCCCGGTTGCTTCGGCAAGGGATCCTGGGTTCCTTCGAAAATGGGAGCGCCGATGCGAAGTGCGGTCCTTGGATGATGACATCTGAGAGTTCGGGAACGGCCTGGTTCCCCCAGCGGATCAGCCCAGCCTTCTTAGCGTTAGTCTCGTTGTACCCGTCTGAAATCATTGGGTCAAAATCGGCTAGGCTGCTGCGATTGGCGGCAAGTGCCTCGATCGCGCCTTGCTCGCTAGCGAGAACTGGATACAGTAGAGGGGTTTGTGCCGCTCCATTCGTTGAGCCCGTCAGCGCCTCCCAGCTTTCCAGGAGTGCAGTGTTCACGTGCACGAAACGCTCACGGTGAGGCCGGATATCCCATGAGCCATTGTGCTTGATTCCCGGGGTTGCGCCTAGCCCGTCATGAGCGAGTGAATCGGGCAGGACCTCGGCTCCCCTTAGCTCGCTGACGTGCAGGAAATCAGGTTCTTGCGGCTCGCCGTAAATGTGCAGCCCGAATTCCCAGCCACGGTCTAGGTCTTCGAACGCCCAGTTAGCCGAGTTCACAAAGTGCGCGTGAACCCGGAGATGTCGGTATGCAGCGGCTCGGATGAAACCCTCGCGCACACCGCCGAAGTGGGTGTCCGGATGGATCATCCCCGCGCTGCCGCGTGGTGCGAAGTGCTGCCACACCTGTGCCATAAAGGCCCGATAGAGATCGCCCCACGTGCCAAGAAGGAGAGGATACGTGGCTGCGCTGCCCAACATTGCTGCGGAGCCCGCATGGGTGGCTAGCTCGTTGAGGAGGAATACCTGACTCCTCGCACGTGCGCCTAGCACCTCTTCCTTCCGGAGCCGCCATTCCGCCGCACTCGGCTTCTCCGCTAGAACGAACCACGGCTCAAACTCAGCAAGAACCTGATCCTCCTGCCAAGTGGGCCGCACCCAAGGCGGATTCCCCACCTGCAAATCAAACCCACCCCGCGCAAACACCTGCGCGAACTCCAACTCCCAGTGGAAGAACCCCTGAGCCTTAGCAACATCCTTCGCCATGCCCGCCCACAGGAACCGGTTCTCCAGCCACTGGAACCGTTCCATGCCCATCCACTCGGGCAGCTCGTCCTCGTACACGGACAGGTCATCCAGCGTCTCGAACGTCGACACCAGCGACTCACCCGGCACATCCTGCGTCCCCAGCAACGCCTCGGCGAAGTCGAGCCAGTCGTCCAGCTCCGCCAGCGGAATGACCTCCCGGCGCTGCCCCTTGAGCCGCTCCTCGCGGCGCCCCTTGCGGCGGCGCGACACCGAATCCCGCGTCAATGTCATCTGCTGGGGCTCGGCCGCGAACCCCGGAAGCGCGTCCGCCTCCCACGCCATCAACACCCCGGAGTCCTCCTCACCAGCCGCAGCCGAGATCCCCGCCCCCTCGAACTCCGCCGCCCGCTCCGCCAACGCCTCGGCCCGCGCGTACCGCTCATCCGTACCGTCCAGCAGCGACGCACTCTGCACGGGCCAGAACCACAGCGCGCACCACGTGTCCATGAGGGTCTTCAGCCGCCAGTACGGGGTGTCCTCGGCCTGGAGGTCGGCCAGTACCGCGTCCCGCTCGACCACGACCTCCGGCCGCCGCAGCCAGTCACCCTCCGCGCCCCACACCCGGATGTGCCGCGAGATGTCCCGCTCGGAGAGCTCCAGCCGCCGTACGACCAGCCCCCACAGGTACTCGGCCCGCCGGGCAAGCCCCTGAAGCCGGGCGGTCTGCCGGGCCGTCGGCGACTTGGTGACAGCCTTCCGCCACGCGCCCAGCGCCTTCGCGGCCTCCGGCGCGAGCGCGCGGGCCTCCTTCTCGGCGGCGACCGCACCCCACTCCTTGGCCGGGAGGAGGAAGTGGTGGACCGAGCCCTCCGGCAGCGTCGCACCCCCCACCGCGTCCGCCAGTGCGAACCGCTCCGGGGTGGTCCCCAGCCAGCCGCCCTTCTTCAGGCGGTCGGGGCCGTACACCTCCCGTCGCCCGCCGATGAGCGAGTTGCCGCGCCGCAGGTGCAGGCCGAACCAGGGGGCCTCCATGCCGGGGTGCATCGTGTTGAGCCACAGTGACACCTCGGCCAGCTCTACGGCCGTCTCGTTGAGGTCGACGCCGTAGGAGTTGTGCAGGGCGATGTACGCCTTGGCCTTCTGCAGTTCGACGGCGTACTGCTCGGTGTCGATCGAGCGGCCCAACTCGTGCTGCCTGCGCCGCAGATACTCCGCCGCGACCTGGTTGATCGCCTCGTTGAGGAACGCGCCCGAACCGAGCGCCGGCTCACAGATCCGCCAGTTCAGCAGGTCCTTCGCCTCGGTCCCCTCGGTGAGGAGCTGCTGGAGGGCCAGCTGCACGGTGACCTTCGTCAGGGACTCCGGCGTGTAGTACGAGGCGGAGGTCTGCCGGTCGCGGCCGGAGAGGCGGTACACGAACGAGCCCGGGGCGTACCGCACGCGGACGTCCTCGCCCGTGTGCCGGTCCCGGCGGCGTACGAACACCGACTCCGGGTACTCGTCGATCTTCGATTTGGGGACCAGCCAGGAGCCGTCCTTCGGGTCACCGCCCTTGGCGACCTCGTACAGCTCCTCGCCCGCGATGAAGCCGCTGTACGACATCAGGCCCTCGTACACCGCCCCTAGCTGGTTGATGCCGAGCTGGGCGTAGGAGATGAAGCCGCCGCGTTCGCCGCGCTTCCCCTGGGTGATCATCAGACTGTGCAGCACCTGGTGGAGCGTGGCGTTGCGCAGCCGGGTGTCGAGGTGGCGGACGGACTCGCCCCGGGCCAGGGCCTCGTCGGAGTCGTGGCGGGGGTCGGGGAGGCTGTCGTCGCCGATCAGCCGGATGGCGTCCCGCTCGAACAGCTTGCTCTTCAGTGGTTCGAAGCGGAGGCCGATGTCCTCACTGTTCTTCGCGTCGAGGCCGTCGACGGTCGCCTCCACGCCGTGGGTGCGGCGCGGGCGGTAGCCGTCCTGGACCTTGCCGAAGAGCAGGTCCAGGGACTCGTAGAGGTAGAAGCCGTTGCGGGCGGTGTCGCTGATCGGCTCCCGATCGGCGATCAGCTCGGCGAGCCGGCCGAGGCCGTACCCCTGCTGGTACTCGGGGTAGTCGGCCGGCAGGATGCCCAGCTCGGGGCGGGCCTCGGCGTAGAGGAGGAACAGGATCCGGTAGAGGTAGCGCAGTGACTCGCGGGTCAACCGGCGTCCCAGTTCCGGGAGTTCACCGATGTCCTCGGGGTGGAGGCCCTGTCCGCGCAGCCGCTCCAGGACCTCGTTCGCGATCAGTTCGACGCTCTTGCGCAGGCCGTCGCGCAGGTCGCTGGAGACCCCCACCGCGTGCTTGGCCGACTTGCCGACGAGTTCCGCAAGAGGGTTCTCGCCGCCCTCCTCCGGGGTGCGCAGCGAGTCCGCGCCGAACAGCGCGGCCACCGTGTCGAGTTCGCCGCCCGCCCTGGTGTCGTTGCGCTGGAGTGCGGTGTCGAGGGAGACGCCGAGGTAGCGGCCCTCGCCCCATACCGCGCGGTCGGCGAGGACGATCACACCGCCGCCGAGCAGCAGGACGTACCGGGGCGGCCGGTCGCCGTCGACCTCCTCGCAGGCGAACAGGAAGGAGGCCAGTTTGGAGCCGGTCTCGACGGGCGTCGGGCCGTCCAGCGGTACCGCTTCCAGCAGGCGGCCCCGGCCCTTCGGGTCGAGCGCGGCGTCCGGTTCGGCGGCCCAGCCGCAGTCCACCGCGACCAGGCCCTTCTCGGCGTGCGCGACCTGGATCTCGTACAGTTGCCCGGCCCGCTCGACCGTGAGCGTGCGCGGCTTCGCGTCGTACCCGAGGGCCCGCAGCACCTCGGCGTTGAGGCCCTGTACCCGCTCCCGCCACCGCGGGGCGAGGTAGGTCAGGGTGTCGTCGTCGGTGTCGCGGACGGTGAGGATGCCGTCCTCGTCCTCGGGGACGGCGAAGGAGGACCGGGCCCGGAAGTAGTCGCGGCGCAGCTCCCGCAGTCCGGTCCGGGGGGTCACCGGCAGTTCGCCGCCGCCGGGTGTCGCGGCGGCGAGGGCCTCGGCCTCCGTGCCGGGCTCGCTCCCGGCGGGCGGCTTCGCCGCCTCCTCGCGTTCCTTCCACGCCTGCAACAGGCCCGACTTGAGGTCCTTCGGCAGCACCTCGGCCAGATAGTGGGCCGAGAAGTAGTCGCCGCGGTTGACGAGGGAGTCGTACGTCATGACTGGGCTTCTCTCAGAACCGGGAGGCGGACGCGGCCGGGGCGGTGAGGGAGACGAGCGGCGGGCCGTCGTCGCCGTCCTTGCGGTCCGGGTCCGGCACGAGCACCGCGAGGACCCTCAGCAGCGGGCGGCCCGTCGTCAGCAGGGAGTCGGCGAGGTCGGCGAGACGCTCCTTCGTGCGCTCCCCGGCGAGCGTGGGCTGCCGCCAGGTGCCGAGCCGCCGCTTGTACTGCTCGATGGGCTCGCGCAACGGTTCGTCCCAGGCGTCGCGGTGGGTGTTGAGGAACGCCTCGGCCGTGTCCAGCACGTGGGGGAGGGCCTCGCACAGGGGTGCGGGATCGCGGAAGCGGAGCTTGTTCGCCATGGTGGGGCCGACACCACAGCGGCGCAGCAGCGACACCATGTCGTCGTCGACCAGGCCTTCCCTGCTTGTCTTCCGCCAGGTGACACCCATCCACTTCACGACCGTGGGCCTGCCCAGTTTGTTCGAGTAGACGCCCTGGACGAGATAGACGGGCTCGGCGACGTTCGCCGTGATCATCGGGGCCTCCTGGCGGCCCATTCCGACGAGGACCTTGTCGGTGAGCCATTCGACGACCGGGTGCAGGTCCGTCAGCAGGGAGATCTCCGGCCAGCTCGACGTGGACGACTCCCGGGCCCGCTGGAGGGAGTGTTCGGCGAGGCGGCGGTTGAAGGTCACGAGCATGCGCTCGCGCAGCCGCTGCTCGCGCAGGTAGTCCATGGGGAGCGCCTTGAGACGGTGGACGAGTTCCGTCGGAGGCCGGAACGAGAGCAGCCCCGACTGCTGGTCGCGGTCCAGGTCAAGACGCTCGCGGGCGTCCGGGTACACCTCGCGCAGCGCGTCGTCCAGGAAGTGCGCGGTGGAGTCGAAGAGCCGGGGGAGTACGGGGCTCGCGCCGGTCCGGCCGGCCGACGCCCCGGTGCCGGACGTGCCGGTCGGGACCGAATCGGCCGACTCCGTGGCTTCGGCCGGCGGTGCCTCCTCGCCGACCGGGCCGAAGAAGTCCGCGAGGAAGTCGTCCAGCCCGGCGTCCTCGCCGTCCGCGTCGGAGCGGCGGGCGTCCAGGGACTCGTCCACGGTCCGGCCGCGCAGCAGGTCCTGGATGAGGGACTTCTCCTCCGCCTCCGCCCGGTACAGTCCGGTCACCGCCTCCGCCGTGCCCAGCGAACGGTGGGCCTGGTCCTCGCGTTCCAGCAGCCGCTCGGCGACCACCGTGTCGTCCTTGGCGCCCTCGACCTCGCTGGTCAGGATCAGCGCGCGGAACTCCGGGGGCCTGGCCTGTCCGTACCGGTCGATACGGCCGTTACGCTGCTCGATCCGGATCAGCGACCACGGCACGTCGTAGTGCACCAACTGGTGGCACTGGCGGTGCAGGTTGACGCCCTCGGAGGCCACGTCACCGGTCAGCAGGACCCGTACGGGCGTGTCGGCGAGGCCGAACTCCTCGACGCAGGCCATCTGCTGCTCGTCGGAGAGGCCACCGTGCATGACCCGTACGCAGTCCCGGGCGGCCCGGCCCTTGAAGCCCAGCGCGGCGGGCAGTACCTGCGCCAGCCACTCCAGGGTCTGCACGCGCTCGGAGAACACCACGACCCGCTGGTCCGAACCGGGTCCGACACCGATCTCCTCGCGGAGCTGACGCACCAGGGCGGCGAACTTCGCCGAGTCCGCCTCGGTCAGGTCGGCGGCCAGCTCCGACAGCCGGTACAGGGCGGCCAGTTCGGCCGCGGTGCCGCGCGGTTCGTTCTTCTTCTCCAGGGTCCTGATCCGCGCGGAGACCGTGGCCCGCAGCGCCGCGTGGGAGGACAGGAACGATTTCAGCAGCGTGTACGGGAAGAGGGGCACCGAGCAGACCGAGGTGCCGCCGTCAGCGGGCAGCCAGACGGCCGCCAGCTCCTCGAAGATCTTCTCCTCGGCGGGGCCGGCCGGGCAGTGCACGGAGTGGGAGGGGCCGCGGTCCGCCCACTGGCCCTTCATCTGCTCGCGCACCTCGGGGCTGATCTTCGTTCGGCGGATGAAGAGGTGCTCGATGTCGGCGGCGCGGTAGTTCTCCGGGTCCCGGATCGCCACCGGGTCGAGGAGGCCGATCAGCTCGGCGAACGACTTCGCGTCGCCGTTGTGCGGGGTCGCCGACGCCAGGATCAGCGCGTCGGTGCGGGGGGCGAGGGTGCGCGCGAGCTGGTTGCGCAGGGAACCGCGGTTGATCAGGTTGTGCGACTCGTCGATGACGACCGCGTCCCAGCGGATCTGCTCCAGATGGTGCCGGTACTGGTCGGTGTTCTTCAGGGTGTCGATGGAGACGATGACCCGCTTGAACGAGGTGAAGGGGTTGCGGCCGGCCGGGATCTCCCGCTGGATCCGCTCGATGCCGACCGAGTCCAGCCGTACCAGCGGGATCGCGAACCGCGTCCACAGCTCGTGCTGGAACTGCTCCAGCACATGCTGCGGGGTGACGACCAGGATGCGCTCGCCCCGGCCGCGACGGATCAGCTCCGCCAGGGTCAGACCGATCTCCAGGGTCTTGCCGAGGCCCACCACGTCCGCGATCAGCAGCCGCGGGCGGAGGTTGGCACCGGACAGGGCCAGCTCGGCGGGACGCCGCTGGTAGGGCAACGGGTCCATGAGGAAGGAGTCGGCGAGGGCGAGGCGGCGCTCCGACTGGGGGAGCGCGGTGCGGCGCAGCACCGCCTCCAGGAACAGCCGGGAGCGCCGGTAGTTCGGGGAGTCGTCCATGACCAGGGCTGTCGCGCGAGGGTCCAGCAGCTCGATGCGGTCCAGCCCGGAGAAGAACACGGCCTCCTGGTCGCGCACGAACTCGGAGACCCCGACGACCTCGATCCGGGTACCGTCCTCGGCCGTCGGCATCGAACTCCTGACCAGCCACACCTCGTCCCGTACGACCACCTGGGCGCCGGCCGGGTACTGGTCGTGGTCCCGCTTCCGGTCCTGGCCGGCCGTGGCGCCGCTCTGCTCCGCACTGGTCTGGACGGCGGTCACCCGTGGCCTCCTGAGGCGGTTCGGTCGTACATGCGCAGGCCCCCCTTCAGGGCCCGCCCATTATCGCGGGTCGGAGGGGTGTACGGGCCAGGAGGTGCGGGTCCGCGGGGTCAGAAGGGGCCACTGGCCGCGTAGGCCTCACGCAGCCGCTGGGCGGTGATCCGGGCCTGTGCGGAGTGCCGCAGGGAGCGGCGCCGGGTGCTGCCCTCATTGCTGTTGCTGGTGCCCGAACCGCTTCGTGCCGCGGGGCGACCGCGATCGTGGTCCGGTTTCCTCACTGTCTCGTCCGTCGGCGGAGTCCCGGCCGTGGTGGTATCGGCCGAGGGGGCGGCGGGCGGCGCGGCGGGGATGTCGATCCGGGCGAACAGCAGACGCGGATCCGCCGGAGGGGGCACCGGGGTCGGAGGCGTCGGCGGAGCGTCTTCGAGCTGCCCGCCTGGTCCGGCTGGACCGGCCGCAGATGTACGTGCCCGAGCTGCCGATCCTGGTGCGGCCCTCCGTGCGGATGCCGGTGCGGATCCCGGTGCGACAGGGCGGGCCACGGCGAGCAGGTCGTCGAGGACGTGGGCCGGAGACGCCGTGAAGTTCGTGAGCCTGCGCCGCGCCTGGGCGACCTTGAGCCCCCGGGCCTCGATCAGCGCCCGGCACCACCGTACGACCTCGTCGAGCGCGGGCCGGTCCTGGGGGCGGTGGGCCAGCATCGCCGTCAGCAGCGGCACCAGTTCCTCGGGCGCTCCCGAGAGGTCGGGTGTGATCGAGGCGTCGACCACCTGGTGGAACAGGAGGTGGATGTTGTCGGCCCGGTAAGGGGCATGCCCCGAGGAGGCGAACAGCAGCACGGCGCCCAGTGCGTACACATCGACTGCGGTGGTGAGCGGCTTCTCGCCGTTCGCCTGCTCGGGCGGCATGCAGGAGGGCGTACCTACGACCGTGTTCGCCGCGGTCAGCGACACACTGGACTCCGCGAACACCGCGAGTCCGAAATCGATCACCTTCGGTCCGTTGGGGCCGAGGAGCACATTGGCCGGCTTCAGATCCCGGTGCAGCAGCCCCTGCTTGTGCACCGTCGCCAGCGCCTCCGCGAGCGTCGCGCCCAGCGACGCGGTGAGCAGGGCGTCCAGCGGGCCGTGACCGGCGACATGCCTGCTGAGGTCCAGCCCCTCGACGTACTCGGTGGCCAGCCACGGGGGGTCCGCCTCCGGGTCCGCGTCGAGGAGAGCGGCGATCCGGGCTCCCCAGATCGTCTTGAGGATCTCCACCTCCTGCGCGAACCTCAGCCGGGTCTCGGAGTCCACGACGGACGGCTTGATCACCTTCACGGCGGCCGGTTCCCCGCCCGGCGACTCCCCCAGATACACCTGCCCCATGCCGCCCTGCCCGATCCTCCCGAGCAGTTCGTATCCGCCCAGCTCGGGGGGATCGTCGGGGCTGAGGGGTGCGATGTGCACGTGGGGCCTCACAATCGGGGCAGGCGATTCGGGCAGGCGTTCGTCATCACGCCGGACCACTCTTCGAGGAACGGGATGTGCGGCTGTCCGAAGCGGACGCCAGGCGACTCACTCTTCGTCGGCCGCCCCGGCGTCCGGCTCAGTGGTCGGGCGAGGTGTGGGTGGGGGAGGTGTGGGCGGGGCCTGCGTCGGCTCGGGGCGTCGGCCGACGGGCCGGTACCCCCTCTTCTCGTTCGGGTCGAACGGCGGTCGTGTCTCGGTCACCGGTCGTGTCTCCGTTTCCGCCTGCGGGAGCCGATTCAGTCGCGGGAGACACTTCGACGAAGTCGAGGACCTCCACGTCATCCATCCGAATATAGATCCCGCCGGAGTGTTCAAGCGGCCGCTCGAAGACTCCGGACGCGGACAGAGCCCAGGCGCTCTGCAGATACAGGTCCGCGGCTTCCGGATAGCTCGACGTGTAGGACTCCTCACCGTAGTACCCGCCTACGAAGCCGCCGCTCTTCAGCCGCGCACGCACCAGGCAGTGACCGCGACTCTGGAAGAGCTTGTCCCACGCGGTGGGAACCGGGTCGTAGGCCGACCGGCTGCCTCGCGCACGCCACCAGGACGGCAGCCAGGCGGCGATGGCCGGCACCACGATCAACAGCGCCGCCGTTGTCAGGGCTGTGATGCGCGGATTCTCCGCCGCGCCGGTCAGCCAGCCCCGGCGGCGGTCGTAGACGAGACGCACCAGCCACGGGCCCGCGAGCAGGATGTAGAGGGTGTCGAGAACGACACCGGCCGTCACTGCCCGCAGCACGCGCTCGCCCAGGTCCTTGTGACCCGGAGCGAGGCCGCGGGCGCGCTCACGGACGAATTGGTAGATCGCGCCGGGAAGTACCAGGAGAAGGACGATGACGACCTGGGTGACTGTCGTCGGGGTGTGCGGCATCGCTGAGCGTCCCTCCGAATCGCGGGTGCGGGAGACACACGGCCCCGAGTCCCATGTCCCGTAATCTCAGGGTGAGTTGGCTGTGTGCCGCGGACATACTGGCGTGGCACTTGCACATTACTGTGAGGCCGGGGGCGCCTGAATGCGAGACAACCTGTTCCGGATGCGTTCCGTCTGGATCGAAGCTCTGGCGGCTCGGGTCTGTCGTGAACTCAGGCCCAGTACCTGCCCTTCAGGCATGTTCCCCGCCTGGGTCGAGAGTGACCCGCTGGCGCTCGCCGCTCTGTTGACCCGCGTCGCCGCGGAAGACATCAAGGGCAGTTCTCCGCAGGCCATGGGCGACCATCTGCGGTCGACAGGCCTCATCGACTCCAGGGTGCCCGGTCCCGTGGTCGTCGAGAACCTTGTCCTGCCGGTGCTGCGCACGGTTCGTAAGCGTGGGGTCCCGTGGGAACGGTGGTGGGAGGTCACCGGACTTCACGTACTGCTCATCGAGCTGTGGTCCGGACGGCGACTGTCGGTTCGATCCGCGGAGACCGTCCGCGAGGAGCTGACGAGCGTCTGGCGGACCCCGGACCATCTTGTTGAAACCTTCCTCCACAATGCCGTGGACCCTTATGCCTCGTTGCCACCGGACCTCCTTCACGAATCCGCCTCCGGCAAAGCGAGAGCGTTCCTGGAAACTCTTGTCGTCGGCGGCTGGATCAAGATCACCCGTAGCGAGGATGTCCTGCGAGCCAGGCCGGCGCTGACTGACAGGCCTGATCTGACGGAGGTTGTCAGGCGCCTGCAGTGCCGTTTCGATCTGGAGAACGCGATGGAACGCATGAGGAATCCTTCAGCGGAACTCCTGGCGGGCCTGCGCGGGGATCTCGACGCATGGGACGCTCAGATGGGTCGAGTGTGGTCTCAACTGACCGCGTACGAGCTCGCACTGCTTGAACCGATCATGGAGGATGACCGGTACGCGGATGAATGTCTGGTGGCGGGCAAGGGGCTGAGTCAAGCCCGGCTGCTGATGGACGATGCTCTGCTGTGGGAGCCGCGGACCAGTGCTCCGAGTTCTTCGGTTCCCGACTGGATGGTCGAGGAGATCGTCACAGCTGGAGCGCGTTTCTTCCATGTGCAGACAGGTCCTCACCCTGTCTGGCTGGCCACCGCCGAGACGGACACGCACATTTCCGCCATGCGGGCGTTGATGGAGCCGGGTGCGGGGCACGCATTCGGAGTCGAGGAGTACGACGACGGTCTGAGGCTGTGGCTCTCGTTTCCCGCTTTTTCGGGTGACTCGGACCCTTTTCTGGCTCCCTACACCTATTCCCTCAGGTGGGTGGAACACGCCTGGGAACTGCTGCATCTCGCGACTGTCGGATACGCCCGCCTCGCCGTCGTCCAGATCGTCGGTGACGGCGAACTCAAGGCGATGGGAAGCATCTGGCTGAGGCTGCCGGAGGAAGTGTGTGCCCGGAGCAGGAAGGCCGCGATCGCGGCACTCCGAGGACTGGTCGGCGCCGAGACGGAGACGATAAGGCTGCGGATAGCCACCGATGGCCAGGATCAGGCGGCAGAGGTGGCCTTCCGTAGCTGCGAGAACGCCAAGAGCGAGGATATTCATGATGAAATCGCTCTCGGTGCCGACACCCCCGAGTACCGGGATTTCATGGAAGCCGTACGCGGCCTCGCCCGCGCCCGCGCTCGGCATGCCGCACGTCTGCTGGACCGGGAAGTCCCCCACGAGACGAGCACGGAGGTGAAGTCCGCCGCCGAGGAGCGCCAGCGGACACGGGAACTCCTCCGGGCAGCCGATCGCGGCGGCAACGGCAAGCCCGCGTCGAGCGGCGACTCCCCCAGTCTTCCGCCGGACGAGCGAACGGTGTTCATACATCTGATCAACCGGTACGGGAGGCTTCAGCTCGCAGCGTCCTGGACTCACGAGGGCCGCCCGCACTTCGACCTCGTCACGTGCGAGGAGCTGTCTCTTCGACATCTCGCGGATGCGGTGGAGGAATGGCGGGGGCACTCACCGGATCACCCCGGGAACGCGTGGTGTGACGGCATGGACCGGCTTGTCACGGAGTGCGGGGAGCTGGCGCGAGCCATCATGGAGATGGCCGAGTCCTCTGGGTGCGATCGGTTGATACTGAGTCCCACGGCTCCGCTGGAACTGCTGCCTCTGCACGCCGCTCCGCTCGTAAGCGACCGGTCCATGACATTGAGCGATGCTTTCGAGCACATCGCTTATGCGCCCACCGCTCGCCTCGTGTCCGCCATCCAAAGGTCCCCACGCCATGATGCGGGAATCGAGCTGCTGGTCGTCGCGCACGGTGGGGGCCACCTTCCCGGCATCACATCGATCGGCGGCCCGCGCTGCGAAGCAGAGCTGATCGCCGAACTCCACGGAAACGCGGAAGTGCTCCGGCAAGAGGCAGCGACTCCCGCTCGAGCTGTGCGCGCGATGTCCCACGCGCGAATCGTGCACGTGGCATCACACGGTATTCCTCATCCGAATCGCTGGGCCACCGGGCTTGCGCTGCACGGCAGTTCACTGGGTGAAGCCACACTTACGGCCGGCAGGATCCTTGCCGAAGGCGCTTTCTCCAGCGTGGACCTGGTCGTCCTGAACGCCTGCCGGACAGGCGCGCACGAAAGCACCGGACGGACCGTGCAGACCCTACGCAGCCTTGAGTCCGCGTTTCTGGCTCGCGGAGCGAGAGCGGTCATCTCCACGCTGTGGGAGATCACGGATCTGCTGGGCGTCGTCTTCTCCGCCGTGCTCCACGCCTACCTCGGCTCCGGCAGTGACCCCGGCGCCGCCTACGCCGACACGATTCGATATCTGCGTATGTATCAGTGGCGAGAGCCGTCTTGCCGAGGACCCTTGCCCTCCGCCGAGTCGGCCATCGATTCGATGCTTCCGGAGTGGCGTACCCATATGGATCGTCAGGTCGCCGAGAACCCGCGGTTCTGGGCCGCTTTCAAGATCACCGGAGCTGTGTGAACCGCGTTCTATCTCAGATCACGTCGGCGCTCGGCCAGGCATGCCTTCCACAGGCCGTATGCGTGCTCTGCCTCGCCCAGCGACTCTGCGGTGAACTGCCGGTCGATGAAGCCCGTCGCGGCCACTCGATCCACCACGGCCACCAGGTGCGCGGCCGCGCGCGCAATACGATCCGCGTGTACGAGTTTCAGTTGGGGCCGCAACTGCTCTTCCCGCCCGGCCACCGCCAGCAGGTCCGTAAAGTCATCAGGTTCCGCGTAGGCGGACGGCAGGCTGGGGAGGCCGGTGACAATGAGGTGGGCAACACCGACGGGTGCGGACGAGTCTCGGTCCTCTCTGCCCAGCACACGGTTCAACAGCCGACGGGTTTCATCCGTATCCCGCACTCGGGCGGCGATGGCCGTCAGTTCGTCCAACTCGGCGGAGACCGCTGCCGCGGACTCGGTAGCGAGATGTGCGCGCAAGCGGTCCGAGATGTGTCTGCCGGCCTCCGAGGCCTCGTCGATCACGGCATCGCATGCGTCGAGTTCGGCGAACGCCCTCTCCGCCGTCCGTACCGAGGCCCGGATCAGCTCGGCCGGGCCACACTCGAAGCCGCCCACCGCGTGCACGAGTTCCGACATCGACATGCCAAGTGCCGCAGGCACAGCCTCAGCCTGCGACCGTTCCGTCGCCGTTCCGCTACCCACCGTTCCCCCATCATGACTGATCCGCATCAGAACAGATCATGGGCGCAGCACGCTTCGAATGCCAGCCCCGCTTCCAGGAGTGACGAGATCATGTCCACCGCAATCTCTGCCACCGACCCGAGCGACCGAGGAGACCGATGACGGACGAGTACCCGGAGTTTCTGCTACGCCTGCCGCACGACGGGCCGGTGGCGCGAGGACGGTTGCTCATGGAGAAGGGAACCAACGGCAGTCAGAAGATGGTGGTCCTGGCAGGCTCGCCGGCCCGACCCGACGTCGTACCCTCCTTCCCCGTGCGGATGCCCTCCTCCCACCGGCTGCGGGAGCAACTGAGAGAAGAGGGGGCGATCAAGGAGACGACCACCTGGCCGGGTCGGCTGGAAGTCGTCAGGGACGTCGAGTGCAACTCACCCTCTGCTGCGGCGGAGATCCTCCTCGGCCGCAGTGCCAACGGCTGGCTGGAATGGAGGACCGCCGATGGCCGACCCCTCGCCGATTTCCTGGAACAGGCTTCGGCGGGCCCCAGCCGAGCCTGGCTGGTCCGGGACCCCGAGATCAGCGGACCTGGTCCGGCCGACCAGATGTGGCGCTCCAGGGACCATGTGACGCTGGGCGCGGACCGGTTGAGGCCGGGAGTGGCTCCAGGCATCAGCAAGGAGCGACTGCGCGCCATCGTGGACGAGGACTACGAGTCGGCGGTCGCCTACAGCCAGAGGGCACGATTCGTCGACGAATTCCACGCGTTCCTCTCCCGGATGCGACCGGGGGACACTGTCTGCCTTTTCTCCGGTGGGAAGTTGTACGTCGGTGAGATCACAGGGAATGCCGAGCAGGCAGTTTCGGAGGACGGACGGAGTGTTCTGCGCCGCCCGGTGGAGTGGGCGAGGGAGGGATACCCGTACGACAAGCTTCCGGAGGAACTGCAGCAGAGGCTGCGCACCGGACACGATCTGGTCGATCTGACGGCGGTCAAGAGCTTCCTCGACGGGCTCTGGTCGTCCGAAGCGGAACTGAGGAAGGTGGCCGAGGAAGCGTCGGCTGCATCCGGTGGGGCGATTCAGGCCGCCATCGCTCACCGTGAACTGGAGTTCCCGCAACCCGACGAAGCGCTGCGCGAGAAGCTCAACGTCCATCGCCTCGATTGGCTCAGCGAGGTATGTGATCTGCTCTGGGACGAACGCCAGCTGATCTTCTACGGACCTCCCGGAACGGGCAAGACGTACCTCGCCCAGGAACTCGCCGAGTTCCTGGGCAGCGGCCCCGAGCAGGTCAAACTGGTTCAGTTCCATCCCAGTTACGCGTACGAGGACTTCTTCGAAGGGTTCCGGCCCAGAGAAGACCCGGACACGCATGAGGTCGCGTTCCGGCTGACTCCCGGTCCGCTCCGGGAACTGGCTGATGTCGCCGGACGCGAGGGCAATCGGCACGTGCCGCACTTCCTGATCATCGACGAGATCAATCGTGCCAACCTGGCGAAGGTCTTCGGCGAGTTGTACTTCCTGCTGGAGTACCGAAAGAAAGCGATCCGACTCACGTATTCGGACGAGGACTTCGCCCTGCCCCGAAACCTGTTCATCATCGGCACGATGAACACCGCCGACCGGTCCATCGCACTGGTGGACGCCGCGATGCGCAGGCGCTTCGCCTTCGTCGAGCTCTCCCCGAGAACCGAGCCGACGAGTGGGCTTCTGGAACGCTGGCTGACGGGCGAGAAGAAGGACACCGAGCCGGCCGACCTGCTCGATGCCCTCAACGCCCGTATCGACGACGTTGACTTTCGGATCGGGCCGTCCTACCTGATGAAGCCCGGCGTCTACCGTGACGGCGGACTCGAACGCACCTGGCGGACGAAGATCCTGCCGTTGCTGGAAGAGCACCACTACGGAGAAGGCGTGGACATCGAGAAGCGGTACGGACTGGCGGCGCTACGGGCGTCCCTGGCCGTACGCAAGGCTGCAGGGGACCAGGACGGGGAAGGCCGCGACACGCAGTGACGGAGATTCACCTCGTGGAGCACGCGCCCGCGACAGCCGTGCCCCTCCCGGACGGGGTGGGGCGGGCACTGGCCACGTCGAGGATCGTGGACGCTGTGCCCGATCCGTACGAGTCGAGGCTGTGGCGGCTGCGGGCGGGAAGCAAGGTGGGCGCGGTGAAGCTCGACATCCCGGGAGGTGAGACCGTCACCTTGAGGATCACGCCCAAAGTGCCCATCGAACGCCTCTTCTTCCTCCTCGGCTACAGCCTCGACCCCGCCGGCTGGCGGGAAGGAGAGGTCGACCTCGCCGGTCATGACGGACTGCTCCCTGCCTTCGCCCACGCCGTGGAGCGGCAGACAGATCGAGCCCTACGACAGGGGCTTCTGCAGGGCTATCGGCCCACGGAAGCCACGGCGTTCGTGGTACGGGGCCGGATTCTCGAAGCTGAGCAGATCCGGCGCCGATTCACCGCCCCTCTGCCGGTGGAGATCGCATACGACGAATTCACCACGGACATCGCCGAGAACCGCATACTGCGGGCTGCGGTGGAACGACTGCTTCGCCTGCCCGGCATCCCCCGAAGCACACGCACGCGCCTGTTGCATCAGCGGGCCAGGCTCGCGGATGTCGCCCCACTTGTGCGAGGGCAGACCGTTCCGGTATGGCGGCCGAACCGTCTCAACGCTCGCTACCACCATGCGCTCCGCCTGGCATGCCTCGTTTTGGAGGGGGCGTCGGCCGAGCATCTGCCAGGTGGTCTGCGGATGAGCGGCTTCCTCTTCGACATGAACAAGGTCTTCGAGGATTTCGTCTGTGTCGCGCTGCGTGAGGCTTTGTCCCTGTACGGCGGGCGCGGCACCCTCCAAGCCGGGAACATCTACCTTGATGTGGAAGACGCCATCCGGATGCGACCGGACTTCGTCTGGTACGGGGAGTCGGGACGTCCACTGGCGGTGGCCGACGCGAAGTACAAGGCGGGCAATCCGCGCGGCTATCCCGATGCCGATCTGTACCAGATGCTGGCCTACTGCACCTCCCTCGGGCTGAACAACGGTCACCTGGTGTACGCGAAGGGAAACGCGCCACACTCCGGCCACCTGGTCCGGCATTCCGGAATCGTGCTGCACCAGCATGCTCTCGATCTCGACCAGGCCCCATCGGAACTTCTCGAATCGGTGGATGCGTTGGCGGCGCGCATGGTAAGACCATGACCGCGTTGATCCACGGAAACGCGATGCGAGGTTCGCCTCTCAGCCCAGAATGAGGGGCAATTTCACCTCAAGGGCAACGAGTTCGGCCTTCTCCGCCTCCGTCGCGGCCTTACGCCCCGTCCCGGCCAACAGCACATCCTCGTCCGTGAAGGACGCGGGGAACGCCGTGCCCGCGATCCGTTCCAGTGCCGTACGGGAATGGGACAGGGACGCGGGGGAGGGGCCGGGGCAGTCGGGAGGTGGGCGGTGAGGTCCAGGTGGTGGAGGGTCCACTCCAGGACGTACGCCGTGAGGTAGTCCTCGACCGTGAGGACCTGGCCCTGGGTGGTCACGCGGGCCGTGGGGTCTGCGAGTTTGGCCGCTCGGGCGGCCGCCGCGCCCACGTCGTCCAGGTGGAACTTGAGGAGGGCCATGTCCTCGTACGCCGCCGCCAGGCGGACCGTCAGCGCCGACAGTGGGTCCTCGGCGGCCGGGGGCCCGTTCGTGACGTGCCAGTATGTCGTCGCGTCGGCTGTGGGGGTCCCGTCCGCCGGGGTCGCCAGGGTGATCAGGACGTCCTGTGCGTCGATGATCAGGTGGTAGGCGAGGTCTCTCACCAGCCAGCTCGCGCAGCCCGAGGGCTGGGAGAAGTCCTCGTCCGCGAGGGCCGCGACCGTTGCGCGCAGCGCTGACCAGGCGTGTGAGAAAAGGTCCACCCCTGGAAGGTAGTGCAGACGCGGTTCTATCCATTGACCCTGCGCCGGGCACGCGCTTTCATCGCCCGCATCACCCTCGTGAGTCCTGTGCGCAGGGCCGGGGCGGCGGGGTGCAGGGGGTGGCTGGGGCTGTCCCCGATGAAACGGGGAGCCGAGTTTGATGAGACCTTCCTTACGCCTGCTCGTGAACGCCGTTCTGCTGGCGGGTGTTGTGACTCCCGTCCTGCCCGCGCAGGCCGACGGCGGGGGCGCGGCGCCGGGCCTCGCCCCGCACACCGAGCGGATCAGTGTCGCGCCCGACGGCACCACCGGCGGCAACAACCACTCCACCGACCCCGTCGTCAGCGCGGACGGGCGCGTCGTCGCCTTTCTGTCCTCGGCCACCAACCTGGGGTCCGGCACGGACGTGCGCAACAGCGTGTACTACCGGACCGGGCCCGGGGAGCCGTTGCGGCGCGTCGTCGTGCCGGGGGAGACGACCTCCACCCCTCAACTGTCCGACTCCGGGCGGTATCTGACCTTCGGCTCGTACGCGGTCGCGACCGCCACCTCCTCCGTATACGTCATGGACCTGAGTACCGGAGACGCGCAGCGGCTGGCGCCCGCCCTGCCCGACGGCTACCAGGCCTCGTACGGCATCGCGCCGATCAGTGCCGACGGACGGTACGTCGCCTTCGTCGCCCGGCCCGCCGTCGATCCGGAGTCGGGCGCCTTCTCCTGCCGGGTCATGCTGCTCGACCGGAAGACGGGCGCGGTGCGGCGGGTCAGCCGGACATCGGATGGGTCGGGCGGGTCCAAAAACTTCCATCGGTGCGAACAGATCTCCATCAGCGCGGACGGGCGCAAGGTCGCCTATCTGGAGGGGTACTCCGGGCCCGCCCCCGACGACCAGGGCGACATCCTCGTCTACGACCGCCGGAGTGGGCGTACCGTGCAGGCCGACGTCACCCATGACGGGGCGGCGGCCAGCACCTCCGCGGTCGCGCCGGTGCTGAGCGCCGACGGCTCCAAGGTCGCCTTCAACTCGATGGCCACCAACCTGGTCCCGCAGCCCGACACCAACAACGGCTGGAACGCCTTCGTCCGTGACCTGCGCACCGGCACGCTCAAGCGGTACGACGGCCACAACCCCGCCGATCTCACCCTCGTCTCGGACCTGTCCCGCGACGGCTCGAAGCTGCTGCTCAACACGGCGGACGCGAACCGCTCCACACTCGGGCTGATCCTGCGCGACCTGTGCACCGGGCAGGAGGAACTGTTGTCGCCGGGCCAGGACGGCAGGCCCCTCACCGTGGGCAAGGCGGCGCTGAGCGCGGACGAGTCCACGGTCGTCTTCGACTCCTACTACCCCGGCCTCGTCCCCGAGGACACCAACCTCATCGGGGACGTGTTCGTCCGCACCCGGAGCTGAGCCGCCGGGCCGCCCGACCGCGGCCTACGGTGAGGGCGGCCCGGTGCGGGCCGCCCTCACCCGGTCACCTTCAGCACCCCCGCCAACCGCGCCCACGCCTTCCGAGGCAGCGCATCCCCCGCCCCCTCCTCCAGCACCTGCAGCGCCACATGGTCCGCCCCCGCCGTGTGGAACTCGTCCACCCGCGCCCGGATCCGGTCGTCCTCGCCCCACGCGTACACCGCGTCGACGAGCCGGTCGCTGCCGCCGTCCGCCAGGTCCGCCTCGGTGAAGCCGAGGCGGAGGAAGGTGTTCGTGTAGTTCGGGAGGGTCAGGTAGAAGGCCAGGTGGGCGCGGGCGATCGTCCGGGCGCGGTCCGCGTCGGGTTCCAGGATCACCTTCAGTTCGGGGGCCAGGAGCGAGTCCTCGCCCAGCGCCTCCCGCGCCTCGGCCGTGTGTTCCGGCGTCACCAGGTACGGGTGGGTGCCGGCCGCGCGGTCGCGGGCGAGGCGGAGCATGCGCGGGCCGAGCGCGGCGAGAACCCGGCGGTCGGCGGGCACTCCCGCCGTGTCCAGGGCGTCGAGGTAGGCGACCATCGCCGCGTACGGGTGCCGGTACTGCTCGGCGAGCTTCGCGTGGCTGACGCCGAGGCCGAGGAGGAAGCGGCCGGGGTGGTCGGCTTCCAGCTCGGCGAAGCGTACGGCCGTTTCGGCGGCCTCGTGCTGCCAGATGCTCTGGATGCCGGTGGCGACGGTGAGGTGTGACGTCGCCTCGACGAGCGGGACGGCATGCTGGACGGTCGTGCTGCCGCCGAGCCAGATCGTTCCGAAGCCCAGCTTCTCCAACTCCGCTGCTGCCTCGCCGAGTTCACCGCGCCGGGCGGGGTCCTCCGAGCGCAGTCCGATGCTCCAGATGCCGTAGCGGCCGAGGTTTTGTTTCACCATGCAGGGACCAACCCGCCTGCCTCCGTGATCTATTCCAGGGCCAGGTGTCACAAGATCCAGGGCCAGGTGTCACAAGATCCAGGGGCAGGTGACACATGATCCAGGGTCCGATGGCACAAGATCCAAAGCCCCGGCGGCACAAAATCCCGGCACATCGTGTCGCATCCATTGACGCCTCTCCTGTCTCACCCTTACCTTCTGGCCGAAGTTACGCACAAGGTTCGCTATATCGAACAATCCTCCCCTCCAGAGCCGCCCCCGAAGGGACTTGTCGTGTTCCGCATTCAAGTCCGTCACTGGGTGACACTGAGCGCCGCGCTGCTGGCCCTCTTCGCGTCACTCCTCGCCGTCCAGCCTTTGGCCTCGCCCGCCGCCGCGGCCGACGGCAGGCCGTTCACCAACCCGGTCAAGTCACAGAAGGGCGCCGACCCTTGGCTGGAGTACTACAACGGCAACTACTACCTGGTGACGACCTCGTTCACCGGTGAGCTGACCATGCGGAAGTCGCCCACGCTGGCCGGGCTGAGCACCGCGCCCAGTGTGCAGGTGTGGTCGGACAGCACGAGCAGCCGCAACTGGAACATGTGGGCCCCGGAGATCCACTTCTTCGACGGCAAGTGGTACCTGTACTACTCCGCCGGGCCGCGCGCCTCCGCCTGCTGCGACGACCAGCGGACGTACGTACTGGAGAGCGCGGGGTCCGACCCCATGGGGCCGTACACCTTCAAGAACCAGCTCGCCGGGTCCAACCTCAACCCGGGCGGCTGGCTCATCGACGCCAGTGTGCTCAAGCACGACGGCAAGCTGTACCTGGTCGGCAGCGGTTCGGCCGGCGGCAGCAAGCAGAGCCTCGTCATCGCGCCGCTCAGCAACCCCTACACCCTCGCCTCCACCACCTTCACCGTCATCTCCAGCCCGACCCTGACCTGGGAGACGCAGAGCGGTGAGGTGAACGAGGGGCCCGAGCCGCTCTACCGGGGCGGCCGTACCTTCCTCGTGTACTCCGCGAGCGCCTGCTGGGGCCCCGACTACAAGCTCGGGCAGCTCGAACTCACCGGCGCCGACCCGCTGCTGGCCTCCTCCTGGACGAAGAAACAGACGCCGGTCTTCCAGCGCAACGACGCGAGCGGCGTCTACGCGCCCGGCCACAACGGGTTCTTCACCTCGCCGGACGGCACCGAGAACTGGATCGTCTACCACGCCAACGACGCGGCGGGCGACGCCTGCGACAACGGCCGGACCACCCGCGCGCAGAAGTTCACCTGGAACGCGGACGGTACGCCGAACTTCGGCACCCCGGTCGCCCTCGGGGCCACCCTCGCCGGGCCTTCCGGTGAGACCGCGACGACGCCGACCGCGTACACCCTCGTCAACCGCAACAGCGGCAAGTGCCTGGACGTCAGCGGCGGCAACGCGGCCGACGGCGCGAACATCCTGCAGTGGACCTGCAACGGCGGGGCCAACCAGAAGTGGCGGATCGAGGACCGCGCCGACGACACCAGCCGTCTGGTCAACGTCGCCACCGGCAAGGTCGCCGACATCGCCGAGTGCGCAGCCGCCGACGGCACCGACGTACGTCAGTGGTCGTGGCTGAACAACAACTGCCAGAAGTTCCGCCTGGTCTACCTCGGCGGAGACCACGTCCGGATCGTCAACGCCTCCACCGGCAAGGTCATGGACGTCGCCGACTGCGGAACGGCCGACGGCACCGACGTACGCCAGTGGTCCTGGCTGAACAACACCTGCCAGCAGTGGCGGCTCGTCCCCACGACCGCCTGAACCAGGAGACACCCCTACCCATGAGACAGCTCTTCACCAAGGCCGCCGTGGCCGGTGCCGCGGCCCTCGCCGTGCTCACCACCATGGCCACCCCCGCCCAGGCGGCCGCGCCGGCCTCGCCCGCCGTCACCTTCACCAACCCGGTGGCCGAGCAGCGGGCCGACCCGCACATCTTCAAGCACACCGACGGCTACTACTACTTCACGGCCACCGTCCCCGCCTACGACAAGATCGTCATGCGGCGGTCCACCACCCTCCAGGGCCTCGCCACGGCAGCGGAGACCACCATCTGGACCAAGCACGCCAGCGGTGAGATGGGCGCCCATATCTGGGCCCCGGAGATCCACTTCATCGACGGCAAGTGGTACGTCTACTTCACGGCCGGCTCCTCCAACGACATCTGGAAGATCCGCCCGTACGTCCTGGAGACCAGCGCCGCCAACCCGATCGCCGGCACCTGGACCGAGAAGGGCCGCATCTCCCTTCCGCTCGACACCTTCTCGCTCGACGCGACGACCTTCACCGTGGGCGGCACCCGTTACCTGAGCTGGGCGCAGAACGACCCGGCGGTCGGCGACGGCACCAACATCTACCTGGCGAAGATGTCCAACCCCTGGACGATCCAAGGCAGTCCGGTCATGATCTCCCGGCCCACCAATGCCTGGGAGAAGGTCGGCCACACCGTCAACGAGGGCCCTGCGGTCATCCAGCGGGGCGGCAAGGTCTTCATGACCTTCTCGGCCGCAGCCACCGACGCCAACTACTGCCTCGGCCTGCTGACCGCCTCCGACTCGGCCGACCTGATGAATCCGGTCTCCTGGGCCAAGACCCCCACCCCGGTGTTCACCAGCAACGCCAGAACCGGCCAGTACGGCCCCGGTCACAACACCTTCACCACGTCCGAGGACGGAAAGTCCGACATCCTCGTCTACCACGACCGCAACTACAAGGACATCAACGGCGACCCGCTCAACGACCCCAACCGCCGCACCCGTTACCAGAAGCTGTACTGGAACGCCGACGGCACACCCAACTTCGGCATCCCCGTCGCCGACGGCGCGACCCCGGTCCGGCTCTCGTCGTTCAACTACCCGGACAAGTTCATCCGGCACTGGGAGTACCGCGCCAAGCTGGAGGGCAACGTCACCAACCTCGCCGACTCGCAGTTCCGGATCGTCACCGGTCTGACGGGCAGCGGCACGGTCTCGCTGGAGTCGGCTAACTTCCCCGGCTACTACCTCCGCCACAAGAACAACGAGGTGTGGGTGGAGAAGGACGACGGTACGGCCCTCTTCGACGCCGACGCCTCCTTCTTCCAGCGGGCCGGTCTCGCCGACACCGCGGCCGGGGTCTCGTACGAGGCGTACAACTTCCCCGGCCGGTACATCCGGCACTACGAGAACCTGATGTACACCCAGCCGGTCAGCACGGCCCTCGACCGGCAGGACGCCACGTTCTACAAGGAGTAGACCGGCCGCGGCGGACCCTCACTCCGGCGGACCCTCACTCCGGCGGGGTGACCCGCACCAGGCCCGACTGGTACGCCATGACGACCAGTTGGGCCCGGTCGCGGGCCCCCAGCTTCGTCATCGCCCGGTGGACGTGGGTCCGTACCGTCAGCGGGCTGACGTACAGCTTCTCCGCGATCTCGTCGTTGGAGCTGCCCTCGGCGGCCAGGGACATCACCTCGCGTTCACGGCTGGTGAGCGTGGTCAGCCGCTCGGGGGTGGTGAGCCGGCTGCCGGGGGCCGGGGCGGCGAGGAAACGGGTGATGAGCGTACGGGTGGCGGCGGGGGACAGGAGCGTGTCGCCCGCGGCCACCGTGCGGATGCCGTCGAGGAGCAGGTCGGCGGTGACGTCCTTGCCCAGGAAGCCGCTGGCGCCGGAGCGCAGCGCCTGGGCCACGTACTCGTCGATCTCGAAGGTCGTGAGGATCAGGACGCGGGTGTCGGCCAGTTCCTCGTCGGCGCAGATCACGGACGTGGCGGTGAGCCCGTCGGTGCCGGGCATCCGGATGTCCATGAGGACCACGTCGGGGCGGTGGACGCGGACGAGGTCGACCGCCTCCCGACCGTCGGCGGCCTCGGCGACCACCTCCATGTCCGGGCAGGAGTCGACGAGGATCCGGAACGTGGCCCGCAGCAGGGCCTGGTCGTCGGCGAGCAGGACGCGAATGGTCATGGTGCTGTTTTACTTCCGCTCGTCGATCGTCATGGTGCTGTTCCGCTTCCGCTCGTCGATCGGCATGGTGCCGTTCTGCTTCCGCAGGTCGATCGTCATCGTGCCGTTCTACTTCCGCAGTTCATGGGTGGCGGCTGCCGCGTCCGGTGCGGGGGCGGTGGGGCGGGTGCGGGCGCGGGGGCGCAGGGGGAGGTCGGTGGTGACCTCGAAGCCGCCCTCGGGACGGCGGCCGGCGCTCAGGCAGCCGCCGACGGACTGGGCGCGCTCGCGCATGCCGATGAGGCCGAAGCCCCGGCCCGGTCCGGGAGGGCCGCCGGGGGCGGGCGCGCCGTCGTCGGTGACCGTGATCGTCAGATGGGCCTCCTCGTACACGAGGCGTATGCGCGCCGCGTCCACGGCGGCGTGCTTGCTGACGTTGGTGAGGGCCTCCTGCACGATCCGGTAGGCGGTCAGGTCCACGCCGGGGTCGAGCGGCCCGGGGACACCCTCCGTGGCGACGGTGACCGTGAGACCGGCGGACTCGCAGGCCACCGTCAGCTCCGGGAGCTGGCCGAGGCCGGGGGTGGGCGCCAGCGGGGCCTCGGGGTCGTCGGGCCGGCGCAGCACCCCGACGGTGCCCTTCAGCTCGCGCAGCGCCGCCGAGGTGGTGGCGGTCAGGTCGGTGAGGATGCGGTGGGCCTGCTCCGGATCCGTACGGGTGAGGTGTGCGGCGGTGCCCGCCTGGGCGTTGGCCAGGGCCAGATGGTGGGCGACCACGTCGTGCAGGTCGCGGGCGATACGCATCCGTTCCTCGGTGACCCGCAGCCGGGCCTCCTCCTCCCTGGTGCGCTCGGCGTGCTCGGCGCGGGCCTGCACCGACTTCAGATAGGCCCGCCGCACCAGCGTGCCCCGGCCCGCGGCGAGCGGCAGCAGCAGCCAGAACGCCGGGCCGATGGTCCTGAGCACCAGCGAGAGCTGGTCCATGGAGTCGGAGAACACCGCGGCCAGCGTCATCGCCGCGATGGTGGTGCAGCCGTAGACACGGGTGGTCCGGCGGTCGGTGAGCGAGGCCAGCCAGTACAGCGACGCCATGATCGGCGCCAGCAGCAGGGGAGTGAGCAGATAGCCCAGCGCGACGGCGACGCAGGTGCAGACGGCGGTCACGACGAGGGTGAGGCGCGGATAGGCGCGGTGCTTCAGCAGCGCGAGACACGACACGCCCATGAGCGCCACACCGACCTTGTCCTGGTCCGGAGGCCTGGCGCCCGGCAGGGTGAGCGCGCTGCCGAGGGTGGCGCAGCCCATCAGCGCCAGGGCAAGCACCAGGTCGACGACGACGTGGTGGCGGTCGGAGAACTCCTCCAGGCGGTCCGTGTAACGCCGTTCCCGGCTGAGGGGACGAAGGCTCATCGGTGACTCCGGTCGGTGGACTGGGACCATCGTGGTCGACACGGCGGGGGAACGCCCCGGGGGCCGCCCGTGTCCTTCGCCACGGGCGGCCCCGGTGGGGGCGGGGGAGCAGCCGGATCAGGTGCGGGTCGGTTCCAGTTCGGCCGTCTCGGCCGGGGCCGGGACCGGAGCCGCGTCGGCGTGACGGGTCAGCGCCTCACCCTCCACGTCCACCCGCGGCAGCGCCCGGTCCAGCCACTTCGGCAGCCACCAGGCCCGGTCGCCGAGCAGGGTGAGCACGGCCGGCACGATCGCCATCCGGACGACGAACGCGTCGAACAGGACCGCCGAGGCCAGCCCGAACCCGATCATCTTGATCATGGAGTCGCTCTCGCCGATGAACCCGGCGAACACCGCGATCATGATCAGCGCGGCGGCCACCACCACCCGGGCACTGTGCCGGAAGCCGCTGGTGATCGCCTCGTCGGCCCGGTCGCCGTGGACGTACGCCTCCCGCATCCGCGAGACGAGGAACACCTCGTAGTCCATCGCGAGGCCGAACACGATGCCCACCAGGAAGATCGGCATCAGGCTCATGATCGGGCCTGTCTGCTCCACCCCCAGCAGCTCCGCGCCGTGACCCTGCTGGAACACCAGGACCACCACGCCGAGCGAGGCCAGCACCGACAGCAGGAACCCGGCGGCGGCCTTCAGCGGCACCAGCAGGGAGCGGAAGACGACCATCAGCAGGAGGACCGCCAGACCCACCACGACCAGCAGATACGGGACCAGCGCGGACTGCACCTTGCCGGAGATGTCGATGTTCAGCGCGGTCGTGCCGGTGACCTCGAACGTCGCTCCCGTCCCGGACTCGATCGCGGGCCGCTCGTCGCGGATCACGGTCACCAGGTCCTTGGTCTTCTCGTCGGTCGGCGCGGTCGCGGGCACCGCCGAGAAGACGGCGGTGTCGCCGGCCTCGTTGAACTGCGGAGGCGAGACCGACACGATCCCCTTGGTGTCCCCGATCTCCTTGGCGACCTTCTCCGCGGCGCCCTTCGCGTCGTCGGCACCCCGGGCGTCCACCACGATCGTCAGCGGCCCGTTGAAGCCGGGCCCGAAGCCCTCGGCGAGCGCGTCGTAGGCCCGCCGTTCGGTGGTGGACGTCGACTTGGCCTCGTCACCGGGCATGCCCAGCTGCAGATCGGTCATCGGGATCGCGAGCGCGCCGAGCCCGACGACGCCGAGGAGCAGGACGGGCACGGGGCGGCGCAGCACGAACCGGGACCAGCGGGTGCCGCCGTTGTCCCGGGCCTCCTCCTCGATACGGCCGCTGCGGCGGGCCTTGCGCGAGAGCACGGCGTTCGGCCAGCAGCCGAGGACGGCCGGCACCAGGGTCAGCGCGATCAGGACGGCGACGACGACCGCGCCCGCGGCGGCCAGCCCCATCTTCGTCAGCATGGGGATGCCGACCACGGTCAGTCCGGCCAGCGCGATGACCACGGTGAGCCCGGCGAACACCACCGCCGAGCCCGCCGTGCCGGTGGCCAGCGCGGTCGCCTCCTGGGGCGTACGGCCCCCGGCGCGCTCCTCGCGGTAGCGGGAGACGACGAACAGGGCGTAGTCGATGCCGACCGCGAGGCCCAGCATCATCGCGAGGGTCCCGGTCGTGGTGGACAGACCGAGGGCCTCCGACAGGACCATGATCGTGGCCATGCTGAGGCCGACGCCGACGAGCGCGGTCAGCAGCGGCAGCCCGGCGGCGGCCAGCGAGCCGAAGGTCACCAGCAGGACCACGGCGGCGAGGGCGACACCGATGATCTCGGCCGCCCCGCCCGGCCCGCCCTGGTCGGCCACCGCGGTACCACCGGCCTCGACGGTCAGCCCGGACTTCTGGGCCTTGTGGAGTGCGTCCTCCAGATGGGTCCGGCTGGCGTCGCTGAGGTCGGCCGCCGTGGCCTTGTAGGTGACGGTCGCGTACGCCGTCGTGCCGTCCTGGCTGACCGCCCGCGCCCGGAACGGGTCGACGGCGCTCGCCACCTGCGAGCCGTCCGCCAGATCGGCCACCGTCTCCTCGACGGCCTTCTTGTTCCCGGTGGCGGTGATCTTCTCGCCGTTCGGGGCGACGAAGACGACCCGGGCGGTGGCGCCGTCCGCGGTGACGCCCGGGAAGCGCTGCTCCAGCAGGTCGAACGCCTTCTGGGACTCGATGCCCGGCATGGAGAACTCCTCGTCGGAGGCTCCCGGGGCCTTGAGGGCGCCGACACCGACGGCACCCAGGACGGCCACCCACATCAGGATGACGTACCAGCGTTTGCGGAAGGCCAGCCGGCCCAGCCGATACAGGAAGGTTGCCATGAGGGGCGGGTCTCCACGTCAGAGGTCGGGGATGAGGGGATGAACAGGGGGTCTCGGATACCCGCCCAGACTCCCGGCCGGAGCCCCCTCGCGTCGTCGTGCGGCTGCCGACAATCCCCGGTACTCAGAACGCAGTACGGCACGGCCTCCGGGTCACCCCGGGGGATGACCGGGGCGGGCCGGAGGCCGCGTGAACAGGGCGTGCCCAGATGGTGAGCGATGGTGAGCAGGTCGCGCCTGCATGGTGAGCGGCGCGCGCCTACATCGAGTGCAGGGTGTCGCGGGATGCCTTGATGAAGGCCCTCAGCGCGTCCCAGAACGGCGAGTAGCAGCCGTCGAAGCGCGCGACGGCACCGGTGTCGCCCTCGATCATGGCCTCGATCGCCTTGTGGAAGGGGCTCGTCGCCCGCCTGACGGTGTTGGCGAGTGCGGCGACGTCCTCGGGCCCCTCCAGCGAGACCACCCAGGTGAGGTTCCGCAGCGCGGCGTACTCGTCCCGCTGCCGTTCCCGCAGCCGCCGCAGTTCCTCGGTCCGTTCCGGCCCGAGCCCGTCCTCGGCGCCCCGCACCACGTCGGACACCTTCCAGTGCACGTCGTTCAGCCGCTGTGCCTGCTCCATGAACTCCGCGTACGCCGTCCGGCGCGCCGCCCGCAGCCGCTCCACGCGCTGCGCGTCCGCCGTCGTGTCCGCCTGTATCCGCGCCGCCCGCGCGGTCCCCCGGCTCGTCACCCAGCTCGCCAGGACGGCGGTGCCGGCGGTGAGCGCGGCGATCCAGAACGCGCCGTCACCCATGGCCGGGACCCAGCGAACGTGCGGTCACCCCGTCCAGATGCGCCGCGAAGACCGCGCGGGCGTCCGGGGTGAGGGTGCGCAGGGCGACCAGGGCCGTGACGACCACGTCGCACAGCTCCGAACCGACGTCGTCCCAGGTGTGGGTGACGCCCTTGCGGGGGTTCTGGCCGGTCACGCCGATGACCGCCTCCGCGACCTCGCCGACCTCCTCCTGCAGCTTCAGCATCCGCAGCAGCAGGCCCTCCCGGCCTCCGTGCGGTTGGTCCGCCTCCAGCCAGGCGTGCAGGCGGGAGACGGACTGCCAGAGGTGGTCGTCGGGGTCGGCGGAGTGCCGCTGCTCGCTCATGGGCGCAGCCTGTCACGCCCCGGTGACAGCGGGGGCCCGTCCGCCCAAGTGACGGCTGCCCGGCGGGAGGGGAGCCGAGGCTGTCCTCCGCCGGGCGAAGGGCAGTGAGGCGCGGACGGTCACCGGGCTCTTCGGGTTCCCGCGGCTCGGGAGCGACTGGCCTTTCGGTTGTGCGGCTCGGGAGCGACTGGCTCTTCGGGTTCCCGCGGCTCGGGAGCGAAGGGTCACTCCTCGAACAGCGCCTCCTGCTCACCCTCCTTCTCCTTGCGCACCCGCTGGTTGCGCATCCCCACGACCACCGCCGTCACCGCGGCCGTACCGGCCAGCGCCACGGGGACCATCCAGCCCCGGTCGAAGACATGGCGGAACGCGTGGTCGAGGGAGAGCCGGCCGGGGCCGGTGACCGCGAGGCCGGCGGCGGCCAGACCCAGGGTCGCGGCGTACTCGTAACCACCCTCGGCGGCGAAGAACCCGTTGGGCGTGTGGATCGCGGTCGCGCCGCCCATCGCGCCCGCCGCGGCCGCACCGGCCGCGGGCGTCGCGAGGCCCAGCGCGAGCAGCGCCCCGCCGCCCGTCTCGGCCAGCCCGGCGGCGGTGGCGCTCGCCCGGCCGGGCGTGTACCCGACGGACTCCATGAAGGCGCCGGTCCCCTCAATACCGTGCCCGCCGAACCAGCCGAACAGCTTCTGCGTGCCGTGCGCGGCGAGAACGCCGCCCGTGCCCAGCCGGAGCAGCAACAGCCCCAGATCACGTCGGTCGAACGAGGTCATGACCACTCCCGAACAGCAGGGGTACCGCTGCGGTACCGGCGGAGAAGACGACAGTGCGCACGTGCCTCCATCCCCCGTGGACACACGCACGTCCCCCCGCGTATCCACCGTCGCACCGATGACACCTCCCCGACCCGCCCGCGCGCCCGTTCGGGTGCCGGCCGCCCCGTCGCGTGTCTCCGGTGGCGGGCCGTCGCCCGCGGTGTGAGGCTGGCCGCCATGACGATCGCACCCGCCAAACTCAGCGACCCGGCCGTCCGGGCCTTCGTCGCCGCGGTGAACGCCCACGACCAGAACGCCTTCTTCGCGCTCCTCACGGACGACGCGACCATGTCGGACGACGGCTCCGACCGCGACCTCACCGACTGGACCGACCGGGAGATCTTCTCCTCCCACGGCCACATGGAGGTCCAGCGCGAGTCCGCCGGCGGTCGCGCCCTGGTCGCCAGCTACCGCAACGACACCTGGGGCGAGATGCGCACCGCGTGGCGCTTCACGGTGTCGGAGGACGGCCGGATCAGCCGTTTCGAGACGGGCCAGGCGTAGCGCACCGCGAAACCCGGGGCCGGGGGCTTGTGTTCGCGTGCGCTCCAACTCCTACCGTTCGTGGGCATGGAGACGAACACGCACCCCGGCCCGAACACGCCGGACCACCCGCACTCCGGCCCGAACACGCCGGACCACCCGCATCCCGACCCGTACACCAGGTCCCTCGGCCGCAGCGGCATCCGGGTCAGTGCCCTCGGGTTCGGCTGCTGGGCGATCGGCGGTGAGTGGCAGGCCGCCGACGGACAGCCGCTCGGCTGGGGGAAGGTGGACGACGAGGAGTCCGTACGGGCGATCCACCGCGCCCTCGATCTCGGCGTCACCTTCTTCGACACGGCCGACGCGTACGGCACCGGGCACAGTGAGCGGGTCCTCGGCCGCGCCCTCGGCAAGCGCCGCGCGGACGTCGTCGTGGCCACCAAGTGGGGCAACGTCTTCGACCCGGCCACCCGCACCCTCACCGGCCAGGACGACACCCCGGCCCACGCCCGCCGCGCCCTCACCGCGTCCCTGGACCGTCTGGGCACCGACCACGTCGACCTGTACCAGTTCCACCTCTCCGACGCCGATCCCGAGCGCGCGGCCCTGCTCCGTGACGCCTGCGAGGAGTTCGTGCGCGAGGGGCTGATCCGGGCCTACGCGTGGAGCACCGACGACCCGGACCGCGCCGCCGTGTTCGCCGAGGGACCGCACTGCGCGGCCGTGCAGCACCGGCTGAACATCCTCCAGGACGCGCCCGGACTCCTCGCTGTGGCCGAGGAGTACGACCTGGCGAGCATCAACCGCAGCCCCCTCGCCATGGGGCTGCTCACCGGCAGGCACAGCCCGGGGCGCGCCCTGGACGCCGGAGACATCCGCAGCACCCCGCCCGCGTGGCTGGAGGGCTTCACCGCCGGCGGAGGCGGCGACCCCGAGTGGCTCGGCCGGGTCGAGGCGCTGCGCGAGATCCTCACCACCGAGGGCCGTACGCTCGCGCAGGGCGCCCTCGCGTGGATCTGGGCCCGCAGTCCGCGGACCGTGCCCATCCCCGGTTTCCGCTCGGTCGCCCAGGCCGAGGAGAACGCGGGCGCCCTCGCGAAGGGGCCGCTCGCCCCGGACCAGGTGGCCGAGATCGACCGGATCCTGGGGCGTTGAAAGGCCCGCACGGCGCGGAGGGAGCCACCTCGTCCTGACGGGAACGTCGGTGGGCAGCCGTTCCGCGCTCCGGTGCTCACCCCGCGGTCCCACGCGAGGTCCGCCCCCTTCCGGAGCATGGAACGACTGCCACCACCCCCCTCGGGTTGGCCACGGAAGCCCCCGCCTCCAAGTGTGAAGCTCTCGTGGAGACGAGCCCTGAGCATATGCCCGCCACGTGCCCCAATGGACCGGACGAACAGCTTCCGTTTGTGGAAGTTGAGGTCTGGAGGACCCGATGTCGTGGTCCGGGGAGCTGGGTTCTCCGGACTTCCGGCCGCGGACCGGGCCTCCCGGCCGTGGCTCAGCCCCGTCCGACGTACGGCATCGTCGTCGCCATCACGGTCGCGAACTGCACATTCGCCTCCAACGGCAGTTCCGCCATGTGCCGTACCGTTCGCGCCACGTCGGTCACGTCCATCACCGGCTCCGGCAGGAGCTGCCCGTTGGCCTGCAGCACACCGTTCGCCATGCGCTCGGTCATGTCCGTCGCCGCGTTGCCGATGTCGATCTGACCGACCGCGATGCCGTACGGCCGCCCGTCCAGGGAGAGGGACTTGGTCAGACCGGTCAGCGCGTGCTTGGTCGCGGTGTACGCCACGGAGTGCGGCCGGGGCGTGTGCGCGGAGATGGAGCCGTTGTTGATGATCCGGCCGCCCTGCGGGTCCTGCTCCTTCATCTGCCGGTATGCCGCCTGCGCACACAGGAAGGCCCCGTTGAGGTTGGTGTCCACGACGTGCCGCCAGGCCGCGTAGTCCAGTTCCTCCACCGGCACCCCGCCCGGCCCGAACGTGCCCGCGTTGTTGAAGAGCAGGTCCAGCCGCCCGAACCGCTCGCGCACGGCGGCGAGCAGCGCGTCCACGTCACCGGGCCGTGAGACGTCCGTACGGACGCACAGCGCCTTCGGGGTGACGGTGCCGGGATCCGTATCGGTGCCGGTGTCGGTGCCGGCACCGAGGTTCGTGCTGGCCCCGGCCCGGGCCGCGGTCTCGGCGAGCTTCTCCTCGCGGCGGCCCGCCAGCGCCACCGACCAGCCGGCGCGCAGCAGTTCCACCGCCACGGCACGGCCGATGCCGGAGCCCGCACCCGTGACGATCGCAATCCTGGTCTCTTCAGCCTTCATGGGCCCGCAGCGTAGGGGAGGCCGCGGATCCGGCCGCGCAGGTGGGGCCCGATATATGGAACTCATTCGTCCGCCATTTGGGTGTTGTGTACGTGCCACAAGATCGTCGAACCTGGCCACTCCACTATCGAACACAACTACCTTCAGAAGAGGGCCAGATGCCACTCCCCACTCCTGGGGCGACGCCGTCCCGCTCGTCCCACGCGCCCGAACTGCGCGCCGCCGCAAGGCACTTCGACCGTCGGCGCTTCCTCACCGTCACGGGAGCGGCCGCCGCGCTCGCCTTCGCCACCAACCTTCCGGCGGCCGGCGCCGCGGCCGCCGCCACGCTGGACCCCGGGCGGATCACCGAGGACCCCTTCACCCTCGGCGTGGCCTCCGGTGACCCGCTGGCCGACTCCGTGCTCCTGTGGACCCGGCTCGCCCCGGCCCCCTACCAGCCGGACGGCGGACTGCCCGCCGAACGCGTCCGCGTCGAATGGGAACTGGCCCACGACGACGGGTTCCGACGCGTCGTCAGACGCGGCACCGCCACCGCGCACCCCGAGTTCCACCACACCGTCCACGTCGAGGTCGGCTTCCTCGCCCCCGGCCGCGTCTATCACTACCGCTTCCGCGTCGGCACCTGGATCAGCGAGACCGGCCGCACCCGCACCGCCCCCGGCCGCTTCCACCTCACCGGCTCCACCGCGCTCAACTTCGCCGCGGTCTCCTGCCAGCGCTACGACCAGGGCTACTACACCGCCTACCGGCACCTCGCCGACGAGGACGTCGACGTCGTCTTCCACCTCGGCGACTACCTCTACGAGTACGCCGTGAACTCCGTCGGCGGCGCCCGCAAGTACACCGACCGCGTCCTGCCCGACGTCTTCAACCACGAGACGGTCACCCTGGAGGACTACCGCCTGCGCTACGCCCTCCACAAGACCGACCCCGACCAGCGGGCCGCCCACGCGGCGCATCCCTTCGTCGTCACCTGGGACGACCACGAGACCGAGAACAACTACGCGGGCGACAACCCCGACGGCGGCGAGCCCTCCGAGGAGTTCCTGCTGCGCCGCGCCGCCGCCTACCGGGCGTACTGGGAGAACCAGCCCCTGCGCCGCCCCCAGCGTCCCGACGGCCCCGACATGAGGCTGTACCGCCGCTTCCGGTGGGGCCGCCTCGCCCAGTTCGACATCCTCGACACCCGGCAGTACCGGTCCAACCAGGCTCAGGGCGACGGCTGGCAGATCCCCGGCCCGGAGTCCGCCGACCCGGCGCGCACGATGACGGGTGCCACCCAGGAACGCTGGCTCCTGGACGGCTGGGACCGGTCCGACGCGGTCTGGAACGTCGTCCCGCAGCAGGTCACCTTCTCCCAGCGCCGCAACGCCGTCGGCGAGGTCTACAAGGTGTCGATGGACTCCTGGGACGGCTACCGCGCCTCCCGCGAACGCCTCCTCGCCGGCGCCGAGGCCGCCGGCATAGAGAACCTCATGGTCCTCACCGGAGACGTCCACGTCGGCTACGCCTTCGACATCAAGCGCGACTTCGACGACCGCTCGTCCCGGATCGTCGGCACGGAACTCGTCGCCTCCTCCATCAGCAGCGGCGGCAACGGCTCCGACAAGCCCGCCAACTGGGACACCTACATGACCGCCAACCCCCACATGCGCTTCTACAACGGCCGCCGCGGCTACACCACCGTCACCCTCGACCGCCGGTCCGCCCGCGCCGACTTCAAGGCCGTGCCGTATGTGACGACGACGGGCGCGGACATCTCCACGGTGGCGTCCTTCGCGGTGGAGGCGGGGGTGCCGGGGCTGCAGCCGGTGTAGGTGGGGCGGGAGGTGGGGTGGGGCGGGAGTGGGGCGGGTGGCGGTGCGGAACGAACATTCGTTTTGCGTCGGCCATCCCGCAACGGTCTGAACGAACCTTCGTTTTGCGCGGAGCGCCACGCCACGGCTCTCCGCGAGGGCAGGGTCCGCGGAACGAACCTTCGTTTTCGCGGCCCCAGCCCCGCCCCGCCTACCCCTTGCTCCGCAAACTCCCCAACCCCCTCTAAACGAACGAACCTTCGTTCAGCCGCTCCTCGCCGGGATACCGCACCCCCACCCGCTCCCGCAGCGCGTCCAGCGTGCGCATCACGGCGAGGGTGCCGTCCAGGGGCACGAGCGGGGACTCGGTCTCGCCGGCGCGCAGGGCCCGCATGACCTCGACGGCCTCGTGGCGGAGGCTGTTGCGGGGGCCGTCGGCCGGATCGGCGGTGAACGTCTGCGCCTCGCGGCCGTCCCGGTGCAGGACGAACCGCTCCGGGAAGAAGAACCCGGACGGGATGTCGATGCGGCCCTCGGAGCCGGTCACCGAGGCGGACGTGCCCGTGCCGCCCACGATGGAGCAGTGCAGCGAGGCGAGGGCGCCGCTCTCCCACGAGAGCAGTGCTCCGGTCTGGAGATCGACGCCCTCGTCGGAGAGCACCGCTCTCGCCGTGACGTCCGACGGCTCCCCGAGCAGCAACTGCGCGAACGACACCGGATACACCCCGAGGTCGAGCAGCGCGCCCCCGCCCTGCGCCGGATCCCGCAGCCGGTGCGAGGGCGGGAAGGGCCCCGCCAGCCCGAAGTCGGCCTGCACGGTGCGCACCTCACCGATCGCGCCGTCCCGCACCACCTCGGCCAGCCGCCGCACCAGCGGATTGCAGTACATCCACATGGCCTCCATCAGGAACCGCCCGTGCTCCCGGGCCAGCGCGACCAGTTCCTCCGCCTCCCGCACGTTCAGCGTGAACGCCTTCTCGCACAGGACGTCGCGCCCCGCCTCCAGGCACATCCCGGCGGCGGCCCGGTGCGCCGCGTGCGGTGTGGCGACGTACACCACGTCCACGTCCGCGTCCTCGGCGAGCGCGCGCCAGTCGCCGTAGGCCCTCGGTATCCCGAAGCGCTCCGCGAAGGTCTTCGCCGAGGCCTCGCTCCGTGAGGCCACCGCCACGACCTCGGCGTCCGGCAGGTCGACGAGGTCCGCCGTGAAGGCCGCGGCGATCCCCCCGGTCGCCAGGATCCCCCACCGCACACGTCCGTCGTTCGACATCGCCACCCCTGTCCTCGGCTCCGCGGCGGGGATGTGACCCCGCCCACGTCGTACGAGCTGAGAGCATAGGTGGCGGACCGAACGCAGAGGGAGGGGCACATGCCCGAGGGGCACATACCGGGCTCGGCGCCGGCCGAGCGGTGCACGACGGCGGGGGAGCACCCGCAGCCGGCCGCGGCGGCGGAACCCCGGCCGTCGACGGCGCAGCCGCCGGCACCGCCGCCGTCGAAGCCGCAACCGACGCAGCGGCAGCCGCAGTCACAGCCGTCGACCCCCGCCCCCGCGAAGGCGGCCACCACGGCCACCGCCCTCCGCCGTACCGGCCTCCTCGTCACCCTCATCCTCGGCGGGCTCACCGCGACGCCGCCCCTCGCGATGGACATGTACCTCCCGGCCCTGCCGGAGGTCACCACCTCCCTCCACGCCCCCGCCACCACGGTCCAGCTCACTCTCACCGCCTGCCTCGCGGGCATGGCGCTCGGCCAGCTCCTGATCGGTCCGATGAGCGACCGGTTCGGCCGTCGCCGCCCGCTGCTCCTCGGTCTCGCCGTCTACATCGTCGCCACCGCGCTCTGCGCCCTCGCGCCCTCCGTCGAGACCCTCATCGCCCTCCGGCTGGTGCAGGGCCTCGCCGGTTCGGCCGGGATCGTGATCGCCCGGGCCGTGGTCCGGGACCTGTACGACGGCGACGCGATGGCCCGCTTCTTCTCGACCCTGATGCTGGTCTCCGGCGTCGCCCCGATCGTCGCGCCGCTGATCGGCGGCCAGGTCCTGCGGGTCACGGACTGGCGGGGCGTCTTCGTCGTCCTGACGGTCATCGGCGTCGCGCTCCTCGCGGTCGTCTGGACGAAGCTCCCCGAGACGCTCGCCCCCGCCGAACGCCACGGCGGCGGCATGGGCGAGACGCTGCACGCCATGCGCGGCCTGCTCACCGACCGGGTCTTCATGGGCTACACGCTGGCCGGCGGCTTCGCCTTCGCCGCCCTCTTCGCGTACATCAGCGCCTCACCGTTCGTCATCCAGGAGATCTACGGCGCCTCGCCGCAGACGTTCAGCCTGCTGTTCGGCGTCAACTCCGTCGGCCTCGTCGTCGTCGGCCAGATCAACGGCAAGATCCTGGTGGGGCGGGTGAGCCTGGACAAGGTGTTCGCGGCGGGCCTCACCGTCGTCGCCCTGTCGGCGACCGCCCTGCTGCTGATGTCCCTGGGCGTCTTCGGCGAGGTCGGCCTGGCCCCGGTCGCGGCGGCCCTGTTCGTGCTGATGTCGGCGATGGGCGTCACGCTCCCCAACACCCAGGCGCTCGCCCTGATGCGGGTGCGCCACGCGGCGGGTTCCGCGTCGGCGCTGCTGGGTACCTCGTCCTTCCTGATCGGCGCGATAGCGTCGCCCCTGGTCGGCGTCGCGGGCGAGGACACCGCCGTGCCCATGGCCGTGGTCCAGCTGGCCTCGGCACTGGTGGCCGCCACCTGCTTCGTGGCACTGTGCCGTCCTTGGAACAGGCGTACGAAAGCGGAGGGAGCGGAGAGCTGAGCGCGCCGAGACTGCGCACGGACACCCCGGAACGGGCCGGACTGGACCCCGAGGAGCTGCGCCGTCTCGTACGGGACGTGCGCGCGCTGACGGAGGGCGAACGCCCCCTGGCCCCCGGTGCGGTCGTCCTCGCCGGACGCGGCCCCGTCGTCGCCGTCGAGGAGGCGGCGGGCTGGGCGGTCCGCTACGACTCCTACGACGAACGCGCCGACCGGGGACGGGAACTCCCGCCGGAGTCCCGCGTCCCGGTGACCCCGCGCACCCCCTTCGACCTGGCCTCCCTCACCAAACTGTTCACCGCGGTGGCGGCCGTGCAGCAACTGGAGCGCGGCACCCTCGGCATCGACGCCAAGGTGGGGGCGTACCTCCCCGACTTCACGGGCGCCGCCGACCACGGCCTCACCGTCCGCCACCTCCTCACCCACACCTCCGGACTGCGCCCCGAACTCCCGCTGTACGACTGCCCGTCGGCGGCCGCCCGGCTGACGATGCTCCGGGCGGAGGCCCCGGCGGAGCCTCCCGGAACGGTCCACCGCTACTCCGACCTGAACCTGCTGCTCCTGCAGCACGTCCTGGAGCGTCTGACGGGCCGGACCCTGGACGCCCTGATCCGTGACGGCATCACCCATCCGCTGGGCATGGTGTCGACGACCTTCGGCCCCTGCCCGGCCGCCGCGGCCACGGAGGACCAGCGCCGCCCCTGGGCGAAGGCGGACCGGGGCATGGTCCGCGGTCGGGTCCACGACGAGAACGCGTGGTCCCTCGGCGGTGTGGCCGGCCACGCGGGCCTCTTCTCGACCGCCCGGGACCTGGCCGTCTTCTGCCGCACCCTGCTGGCCGGCGGCTCCTACGGCCCCGCGCGCATCCTCGGCCCCGACTTCGTCGAGCTGATGCTCACCCCGCCGGGCCTCGGGTTCGCCCTCGACCGGCCGTGGTTCATGGGCGAGCTATCGGGCCGGGGCGCGGCCGGGCACACCGGGTTCACGGGCACCTCCCTGGTCCTCGACCCGGCGACGGACACGTTCCTGGTGCTCCTCACCAACGCGGTCCATCCCCGCCGCCGTGACCCCCTCAACGCGGCGCGGGCGGCGGCCGGCACCCGGCTGGCGCGGGCGGTGCGGGGCAGGTGAGCCGCACGCACGGGGAGGGGCGGGCGCCGGGGAGGCGGACGGCGGCGGCGCCCTAGAATCGCCACGTGAACGCCCCCGCCCCCGCCTCCGCCGCCGAGACCCTGCGCACCGCCCTCGCCGGCCTCCTCGACGGTCTCCCGCCCAAGTCGGCCACGCGGGCGGTGGAGCGGCTGATCGCGAACTACCGGGGGCGCACGCCGACGGACGCACCGGTGCTGAGGGACCGTTCCGACGTGGTGGCGTACGCGGCGTACCGGATGCCGGCGACGTTCGAGGCGGTGTGCTCGGCGCTGGAGGCGTTCGCGGCGGCGGTGCCGGGCTGGGTGCCCGGCAGTCATGTCGACGTCGGCGGCGGCACGGGCGCGGCGACCTGGGCGGTGAACGCGACCTGGGCGGGCAGCCGTCCGGTGACGGTGCTCGACTGGGCGGAACCGGCGCTGGCGCTCGGACGGGAGATCGCCGCGGCGAACCCGGAGCTGAAGGCCGCCGCGTGGCAGCGCTCTCGTATCGGAGCGGCGCTCACCATCGAGAGCACCGATCTCGTCACGGTCTCCTACGTCCTGGGCGAGCTGACCGCCGAGGACCGCACGGCCGTGGTGGAGGCCGCCGCGACCGCCGCCCAGGCCGTCGTGATCATCGAGCCCGGCACTCCCGAGGGGTACGCCCGCGTGATCGAGGCCCGTACCCGTCTCGTGGCCGCCGGGTTCCACATCGCCGCGCCCTGTCCGCACAGCGCCGCCTGCCCCATCGTCCCGGGCGAGGACTGGTGCCACTTCGCCGCCCGCGTCAGCCGTTCCTCGCTGCACCGCCAGGTCAAGGGCGGCTCCCTGCCGTACGAGGACGAGAAGTTCAGCTACGTCGCCGCCACCCGCTTCCCCCCGTCCCCGGCCCCCGCCCGCGTGGTCCGCAAGCCGCAGATCCGCAAGGGCCTGGTCCTCCTGGACCTCTGCGAGACCGAACCCGCCCTCGGCCGCACCACGGTCACCAAGCGCCACGGCCCCCTCTACCGGGCGGCCCGTGACACGGACTGGGGCGACGCCTGGCCGCCGCCCGGGGACGACGAACAGCCGGGCGCCTGACACAAGCGCGGGACCTGACGGGGCGCGGGACCTGGCACGGGCGCGCCCGCCGCGTCGTAATCCGGTTGCGGAGCCGGTGCACCTTCCGGCTATCTCATGGATCATGTCCACCACCCCGCAGCTGGCCGAGATCACCTCCGCCAACCTCGAAGCGGCGTTCGCCGTACGCGTCCGGCCCGACCAGGAACACCTGGTGGAGTCGGTCGAGAAGTCGCTGGCCGAGGCGTACGTCCACCCCGGTGTCGCCTGGCCCCGGCTCGTCCTGGACGGTGACCGGGCCGTCGGCTTCCTGATGGCCTTCCTCGACATCGACTGGAAGGGCGACGGCTCGGGCACCGACCTCCGCTCCGGGCTCTGGCGGCTCAACATCGCCGCGGACGCGCAGGGCCGGGGCTACGGCCGCTTCGCCGTCGAGTCGGTCGCCGCCGAGATCCGCCGCCGCGGCGGCGACCGCCTCTTCGTCACCTGGCACCCCGGCCCCGACGGCCCGGAGCCCTTCTACCTCGGTCTCGGCTTCCGTACGACGGGGGAGACCAGCGGAGGCCAGACGGTCGGGGTGCTGGAGCTGACCGGCTGACCGCCGCCCGGTGTGCGGTGGGTGAGCCCCGGCGCGGGGCTCACGTCTCCTGACGTTTCTCCTGGAGCTTGCGCAGCAGCTCCCGCTTCTGGGTCTGAGGGTCCTGGCCGCCGCCGACGCGGCCGTTCACGGGACCGCCGCGCAGGGCCTTGCGGCCGAGGTTCCGGCGGGAACCGCCCACTCCCAGCATGTTGCCTGCTCCACCACGGGTCATGACAGCCTCCTACGACCAGACGAATGAGAAACGATACGGTCCGTCTCGCTTGCTTCACCACCATGAGGCGAGACGAACCGTCTTGTCAACCTGCTAGATTCGGAGCATGGCCAACAAGACCGCCCCTGACTCCGCCCGGCGCAGCGAGAAGTCGCGCCGAGCCATTTACGACGCCGCCCTCGCCCTCGTCGGCGAGGTCGGTTATCAGAAGACGACCATCGAGGGCATCGCCGCCCGCGCCGGCGTCGGCAAGCAGACGATCTACCGGTGGTGGTCCTCCAAGGCGGAGGTGCTGCTGGAGGCGTTCATCGACCTGAGCGCCCAGGCGGCGGAGGCCGCCGCCCGGCCCGAGGTCGTCGGGGAGCGGGCCGAGTACGAGATCCCGGACACCGGTGACCTCGCGGCCGACCTCAAGGCGGTCCTGCGGGCCACCGTCGACGAACTCCTCGACCCCCGCTTCGAGGTCCCCTCCCGTGCCCTGGCCGCCGAGGGAGTGGTCAACCGGCAGCTCGGCACCGAGTTCGTGGCCAAGCTGCTCGAACCCCAGCTCCAGCTGTACGTGAAGCGCCTGCGCGCGGCCCAGGAACAGGGCGCCGTCCGCGCCGACATCGACCCGCGGATCGCCCTGGAACTCTTCGTCTCCCCGCTCGCCCAGCGCTGGCTGCAGTACACGGGCCCCATCTCCTACGCGTACACGGACGCGCTCGTCGACTACGCCCTGTACGGCCTCGCGCCCCGCTGAGCCCGGTCAACCCCTCGCCCCTGGGGTCCGCTCCCGAGCGGGTGTGATCAATCCGACCGGACACCGGCGGTCGGGGATGCGCGGCCGGGCGTCAAATACCGCCAAAGCAGGTGATAGCCGGCCATCCGAGTCCGCGCTCCGGCACCGCCCCGCCGACCCCGGACCCGGGCTCCGGCCGTCCCCGGCGCAGGATGGTGGGACCATGGGGACATGCTGTCCGCACCACAGCGAGGCGAGGCGATAGATGAGCGCGACGTTCGGCGGCCGGACCGGTCGGCAGGGCAGGTTCTCCGAGTGGCTGCGCGCCCGTCGTACCGGCCGCCCGCTCGACGGGGCCGCCGACGAAGCCGGGCGTGAGGAACTGCTGCTCTCCTCGGCCGCCGCCGGACTCCCGCTCGCGCCCGCCGCCCACCCCTCGGGCTACCGGTGCTCCTGCGACCGTGTCGGCTGTCCCACCCCCGCCCGGCACCCGGTGTCCTTCGCCTGGCAGACGCAGTCGACCACCGACCGCGGCCAGATCGAGCGCTGGGCCCGGCACCAGCCGCAGGCCAACTTCATCACCGCCACCGGCATGGTCCACGACGTGCTGGACGTACCGTTCCCCGCCGGCAGCGAGGCCCTGGAGCGGCTGCTCGCCGCCGGGATCGAGGTGGGCCCCGTCGCGGAGTCCGAGTCCGAGTCGGGCGAGGGGCGGCTGCTGTTCTTCACCCACACCCGGGGCACGCCCGAGGACGAGGACGAGTGGTGGCCCTGCGAACTGGACTGCCACCCGGAGACCATGGACGAGCACCCGGGGCTGCGCTGGCACTGCCGGGGCTCCTACGTCCTCGTACCGCCGGCCCGGCTCCCCGGTGACCTCGCCGTGCGCTGGGTGCGCGGCCCCGAGCATCCGCTGCCGGACCCGCTGACCCTGCTGGAGATCCTCACCGACGCCTGCTCCCGCCACCTGGACGAGCAGCCGGACAGCGCGAACACGGCCTGGCCCTCCCGGGGCTGACATCCCCGGGTCCGGCCCGGCGGCCGTCCGCCCCGTGTCCGGTCCCGCGTCACCGGCGACCCGCCGTCACTCGCCCTTGGCCCCCGTGAGCCCGCCCACCTGGCTCAGGAACTCCACCGGCCGGCCGGAGTTCGTCTTCGCCGGGTCGAGGACCGCCTGGTTGTTCACGAACTCCAGGGTCAGGGACTGCTTGGGCTCGCCCGTCATCAGCGCCCTGACGGCCGAGTCCCGGACGGGGATGCTCGCACCCTGCGCGGCGGTCTGCTTCTGGTAGTGCCGGGTGGTGAAGAAGACCAGTGCCCCGCCGTCCGTGGTGCGCAGGCCGACCGGCGCGTAGTCGCCGTTGGTGAGGGCCTCGTCGATGAACTGCCGTGCCAGGCCCGGCTTCGTGGCGTTCCGCCGGCGCTCGGAACGCTTCTCCGAGGTGTAGGGGCCGTCCGCGAACAGGGTGCTGTCCTCCCGCAGGTACGTGACGTACTTCTCGGGCAACTCCGCCGGGGCGACGGAGAGTTCGGGGTCGTTGGGCGTGACCGCCCGCGCGTAGCCGTTCTCGTCCCTCTTGAACTCGGGCAGGTCGGTGCGGGGCACGACGGTGAGGAAGGAGACCTCCCACAGGTCGGTCAGCCCGTCCCGGGTGAAGACGAACAGCCAACGGTCCTTCTTGTCGCCCTTGTTGGCGGCGGCGTCGGCCACGAACCAGCGCGGCCAGCCCGCCTTCTTCGGGATCGTGTACGTGACGTCGGTCAGCTTCAGCGCCACATGGTCCGGGTTGCCGCCCGGGTGGAGCTTGGCGCCCGAGCGGAGCTTGCCGCCGTCGATGTCGGCGAGCGCGCCGGTGACCCGGGAGGCGTCCTGGCTCTGGTCGTACGCCTTGTCCGCCCTGTTGTAGGCGGTGGTGAAGTCCTTCAGCGCCCGCGCCGCCTCCCCCCGGGTCGTCGTGGGCACGACCTCCAGGTCGCCGCGGACCACCACGCACCCGCTCGCCGTCAGCGCCAGCGCGGTCACCGCCGTGGTCAGCAGCGCACCGCGGCCGTACGACGGAGACCCGCCGGACCGGCGAAGTCCGTCCTGCCGGCGGGGTCCGAGGGACCTTCCGCCTGTACGCACCGGACGAACCTCACGAGGCCTTCGTGGGCTCGGAACCCCGAGAACCCTGCTCATCAGGAATCTTCACCTTCCCCTTCCCGGAGGCGAACCCTACCGGGGCGAGGAACAGCGCGAGCGTCGGGACCAGATAGAGGAGCCAGACCGTGACTTGGAGGACCGTCGGGTCGGGCTGGAAGTTGAAGACGCCCTTCAGGAGGGTGCCGTACCAGCTGTCCGGCGGGATCGTCCCGGTGATGTCGAACGCCTTGTCCGTCAGGCCGGGCAGGAAGTCGGCCTCCTGGAGGTCGTGGAACCCGTACGCGAGGACTCCGGCCGCGACCACGACGAGCATGCCGCCGGTCCAGGTGAAGAACCGGGCGAGGTTGATGCGCAGCGCGCCCCGGTAGAACAGCCAGCCGAGCACCACCGCCGACGCCAGGCCCAGCAGGACGCCGACGAGCGGGCCCTCGGTGCCGTCACCGGAGGCCCGCACCGACGTCCACACGAACAGCGAGGTCTCCAGGCCCTCCCGGCCCACCGCGAGGAACGCGGTCGCCACCAGCGCGCCCGTGCCCATCCGCAGGGCGGCGTCCAGCTTGCCGTGCAGGTCGGCCTTGAGGTGGCGGGCGGTGCGCCGCATCCAGAAGACCATCCAGGTCACCAGGACCACGGCGATGATCGACAGGGAGCCGCCGAGCGCCTCCTGCGCCTTGAACGTCAGCTCCTGGGAGCCGAATTCGAGGACGCAGCCGAAGGCGAGGGCGAGTCCGACGGCGACGCCGATGCCGGTCCAGATGGGCTTCAGGGCGTCCCGGCGCTCCGTCTTCACCAGGTAGGCGATGAGGATGCAGACGACGAGACTGGCCTCCAGGCCCTCCCGCAGACCGATCAGATAGTTCGCGAACACGGTGTCAGTCCTCCGTGGCCGTTGAGGGGGAGAACAGCGCCCGGCCCCACCAGTCGTCCGCGTCCCGGACGCCCGGCGGCACCGCGAAGATCGCCGAACCCACGTGCTGGATGTACTCGTTGAGCGCGTCCTTGGCCAGGTTGCGCTGGACCGGGATGAACCCCTCGCGCACGTCGCGCTGGTAGGCGAGGAAGAACAGGCCCGCGTCCAGGCGGCCGAGCCCGTCCGTGCCGTCGGTGAAGGAGTAGCCGCGCCGCAGCAGCGTGATCCCGTGGTTGGAATCGGGGTGCGCGAGCCGCACGTGCGCGTCCGGCAGCATCGCCTTCAGGAACGGCTCGTCGCGTTCCTTCGCCTTGCCGACCGGGGCGCCCTCGCCCTTGTCGCGGCCGAAGATGTCCTCCTGCTCCTGCAGCGAGGTCCGGTCCCAGGTCTCGATGTGCATACGGATGCGCCGGGCGACGAGATACGAACCGCCCCTCATCCAGGCCGAGTCCGCGTCGACGTCCTTCTCGTCCACCCACACGAACTTCTTCAGGCGGTCCGTCTCGGTGCCGGCGATGTTGCGGGTGCCGTCCTTGAACCCCATGAGGTTGCGCGGGGTCTGCGCCTCGGGGGTGGTGGAGGAGGTCTTGCCGAACCCGAGCTGGGACCAGCGCACCGAGACCTTGCCGAAGCCGATGCGGGCGAGGTTGCGGATGGCGTGCACCGCGACCTGGGGGTCGTCCGCGCACGCCTGCACGCACAGGTCGCCGCCGCTGCGCGCCCGGTCGAGGTTGTCACCGGCGAACTGCGGCAGGTCGACGAGGGCCTCGGGCCGCCGCCCGTCCAGCCCGAACCGGTCGAACAGGGAGGGTCCGAAGCCGATGGTCAGCGTCAGCCGCGACGGCTTCAGCCCCAGCGCCTCGCCGGTGTCGTCCGGCGGGGCCTCCGCCAGACCGCCGTACGCGCCGTCGCCGACCGCCTTCCCGGCGGTCATCCGGCGCGCGGCGGCCGTCCAGTCCTTCAGCATGGCCACGAACGCGTCGCGGTCCTCGGTCTCCACGTCGAACGCGGCGAAGTGCAACCGGTCCTGCACGGGCGTGGCGATACCGGCCTGGTGGGCGCCGTGGAAGGCGACGGCCGCACCGGCCGCGGGGGCCGTGTCGTCGTCGTCCGGGCGGGCCGCGGCGACCGCGCCGCCGGCCGCGGCGGCACCGAGCGCGAGCCCGGCACCGCCCCAGCCGATGAGGGCGCGCCGCGACGGGGTACGGGGGTGCTCCGGCGCGGAGCCGGGCTCGGGGGAGTCGTCGGCGGTCATCGTCACTTCACCACCGCTGCCGCGAGCTGCGAGAGGGGCTCGGCGAGCGCGTTCACCGCGTCCGACAGCTCCTTCTGCTCCGCCTTGCCGACCTTGTCGTAGGAGACGAAGTCGTAGCCGGTCTTGTCCTTGCGGTACTTGTCGAGCAGCGTGTTCAGGGCCGCGAACTGCTGGTCGAGTTCCTTCGTCAGCTCCGGGTCGTTCTCGGCGGCGACGGACTTGAGCAGCGCGTACGACTTCTCGGCGCCCTCGACGTTGGCCTTGAAGTCGACGAGGTCGGTGTGCGAGTAGCGCTCCTCCTCGCCGGTGACCTTGCCGGTGGCGACCTCGTCGAGGAGCTCCTTGGCGCCGTTGGCCATGGAGGTCGGGGTGATCTCGGCCTTGCCGACCCGCTCGCGCCAGTCGTCCAGGTCGGTCACCAGCCGGTCGGCCAGCTCGGAGTCGCGGGCGGTGAGCTTGCCGTCCTTCCACAGCGAACGCTCCAGGCGGTGCCAGCCGGTCCAGTCCTTCTCCGGGTCCTGGCCCTCCTCCAGACCGTCCTCGCGGACGTCGACCTTCGGGTCGATGTCGCCGAAGGACTCGGCGACCGGCTCGGTGCGCTCCCAGCCGATCCGGGAGGGCGCGTACGCCTTCTTCGCGGCCTCCACGTCCCCGTCCTTGACGGCGTCGGCGAACACCTTCACCAGCGGGATCGTCTCGTCGGCCTGGGTCTGCACGTACTTCCGGTAGGAGGCGACGGCCTCGTCCAGGCGCGGATCGCGCGCGGCGACCTTGCCGCCGCCGGTGGCCTTGACGTCCTGCCGGATGCCGTCGCCCTTCATGCCCGGCTTGCAGGCGATCCGGTAGTCGCCGGCCTTCACCTCGGCGGTGACCTTCTGCTTGGTGCCGGGGCCGATGTTCTCGCGCTCGGTGACCACGCGGTCGTCGGGGAAGAGGAGGTAGACCTCGGTGACCTTGGAACCCTTGTTCTCGATGTCCAGCTCGACGTGGCCGGCCGGGAACTCCTTCTTCGAGACCTCGCACGTGGTGTCGGTCGCGGTGACCGCGATCGCCCCGTCCGCGCCCGCGCTGCTCTTCTCGGTGCAGCCGGTGAGAGCGGTCAGGGCCGCCACGGTGGTGGCGGCGGTGACGACGGACAGTCTGAGGGGGCGCATTTCGGCTCCAAGGCAGTACACGGAGGACACACAGAGAAGGTGAGGCGGGCCTCAGTTATCTGAGGCTTACCTCACCAATTGCTGTCCTTCCAGTGAAACCCCCTCTCCGGGGCCGTACGAGCACGGGCCGATCACGGTGGCTCAAAACAGCCCCCATAGTCCGGTCAAGAGAGGGTCAAGAGACCCAAACACCGGTCAAGAACGCGGTTTCACTCCCAGGTATCCACTTCCGTCATGTTTCGGCGTGATCGGGGCATCGCCGGTTCGTGGACGGCCACCACCGCGCCCCGGCCCGCGCCCGGCCCACGTCCGGCACCGGCAGGGGTCCCCTCGGCGGGCACCCTCCGCGGGCCCGTCGGACCCCTCCGGCTCAACCGGCTTGTCCCGTACGTCACTTGATCGGCTCCTCCGTGGGACCGGAACCGGCCCGATCGCCGTCCGGACGGGGGGTGACCTGGTACGACCCGGGGCCCGGTTGATGTTTCAATGCCGGGGTGACCGACTTCGATGTGCTGCGGGTGTTCTGCGGACCCCGCGGCGGATACGGCAACGAACTGGGCGTCGTCCGCGAGGGCTCCGTGATGCCCGACCGCGCCGACCGCCAGGAGTTCGCCGCCAAACTCGGCTTCAGCGAGACCGTGTTCGTGGACGACCCCGAGCGCGGTGTGATCGACATCTACACCCCCTCGCTGCGCCTGCCCTTCGCCGGATACCCCTGCGTGGGCGCGGCCTGGCTGCTGGACGTGCCCGAGCTGGTCACCCCGGCCGGCGTCGTCGGGGCCCGGCTGGACGGTGAGTTCAGCTGGATCGAGGCGCTGCCGGAGTGGGCCCCGCCCCGCACCTTCCGTCAGTACGCCTCCGCCGCCGAGGTCGACGACCTGCGCGTACCGCCGCCGGGCGAGTGGGTCTATGCCTGGGCCTGGGAGGACGAGGCGGCCGGGCGCGTCCGTGCCCGTGCCTTCCCCGGCCGGGGCGACGGCATCGACGAGGACGAGGCCACCGGCGCGGCGGCCCTGCAGCTGACCGCCCGGCTGGGCCGGGCCCTGAACATCACCCAGGGCACGGGCTCCCAGCTGCTCACCGCCCCGCAGCCGCACGGGTGGGTGGAGGTCGGGGGCAGGGTGTTCCTGGAACGCTAGGGCTCGCCACGGCGCCTTTGCCGGCAAGGGGCCACATCCAAGGGGCGCGGGGAACTGCGCGACCAGCCCCCACCCACCCGCACGGACCCACAACCTCGATGCCCCGCCCCGGCGAGCGCAGCGCTCACGCGCTCACGCGCTCAACGGGAACTCGTCGCCCAGGGCGCGGAAGACCGCGGTGTTCAGCGCGAAGGCCCGCTTGCACTCGCTCACGATCCGCTGCTTCTCCAGGTCGTCGGCCCGCACCCGGTCCAGCAGCTCCCGGTAGCCCCGCTTGAAGGCGGCCGGGTTGGTGATCTGCTCGAAGACGTAGAACCGGACGCCGTCGCCCTTCCTGGCGAAGCCCCAGGTCTTCTCGGCCCGGTCCCGGATGATCTGCCCGCCGGAGAGGTCGCCGAGGTACCGCGTGTAGTGGTGGGCCACATAGCCGCCGGCCCACGCACGCGCGCACTCGGCGACCCGCGCCGCGTACTCCTCGGTCGCCGGCAGGGCGGTGAGCGTCGCGCGCCAGCCGGGGCCGCGCAGATGTGCCAGGTCCCGCTCCAGCGCGGTCAGCCGCATCAGCTCGGGCTGGACGAACGGCCCGGCGACCGGGTCGGCGGCCAGCCCCGGCGCCGCGCTCTCCAGCGCCTCGTACACGAACCACAGCTGCTCGGTGTACCGCGCGTACGCCTCGACGCCGAGCTTGCCGCCCAGCATGTCGCCCATGAAGGTCGTGGACTCCGCCTCGGTGTGCTGCTCGTGCGACGCGGTGCGGATGAGCGTGGAGAACGCCGTGTCCGATGCGACCGACGCGTTCATGGGGCCTCCGGTGCCGAAGTGGGAAGACGAGAAGCTGACGCCATTTTCAATGGTTAGGCTTACCTAAGTCAACAGGTTCCCGACTCCCTGTCGGTAAAACGGTACCCCGAGTCCGGCCGGCGCATCCGCCCAGCGAAAAGCCCGCCGCCGGCCGAAGCCGGGGCGAGCTGTCCGCGGGAACGAAAGGTCGCTAGGGCAGCGTGAGGATCTCCGCGCCCGTCTCCGTCACCACCAGCGTGTGCTCGAACTGGGCGGTGCGCCTGAGGTCCTTGGTGACGACCGTCCAGCCGTCGTCCCACATGTCGTAGTCGTACGACCCGAGCGTGAGCATCGGCTCGATCGTGAACGTCATCCCCGTCTGCATCACCGTGGTCGCGTGCGGGGAGTCGTAGTGCGGGACGATCAGGCCCGAGTGGAACGACGAGTTGATCCCGTGCCCGGTGAAGTCGCGCACGACCCCGTACCCGAACCGCTTCGCGTACGACTCGATGACCCGCCCGATGATGTTGATCTGCCGGCCGGGCCTGACGGCCTTGACGGCACGCGCGAGGGCCTCCTCGGTCCGCTCCACGAGCAGCCGCGACTCCTCGTCCACGTCGCCCACCAGGTACGTGGCGTTGTTGTCGCCGTGCACACCGCCGATGTACGCCGTCACGTCCAGGTTGACGATGTCGCCGTCGCGCAGCACGGTCGAGTCGGGGATGCCGTGGCAGATGACCTCGTTGACCGAGGTGCACAGCGACTTGGGGAAGCCCCGGTAGCCGAGCGTCGACGGATAGGCCCCGTGGTCGCACATGTACTCGTGCGCGACCCGGTCCAGCTCGTCCGTGGTCACCCCGGGGGCGATGTGCTTCGCCGCCTCGGCCATCGCCCGCGCCGCGATCCGGCCGGCGATCCGCATGGCCTCGACGGTCTCGGGCGTCTGCACCTCCGGCCCGGTGTACGGAGTCGGGGCGGGCTTGCCCACGTACTCGGGTCGGCGGATGTGTCCCGGGACGGTACGGGTGGGGGAGAGCTTCCCCGGTGCGAGCAGCGACTGGCCAGACATGCCAGCGAGTTTAACCAGCGGTGGTGGGGGACCATGTCGGGGACGACTGCGGAAGGGAACTCAGGTCATGCCTCTGTTCAAACGGCGTACGGCCGGCAAACCCGGCGAGTGGTTCTACTGCCTGGAGCACAAGAAGGTCGAAGAGGGCCCCGACTGCCCCGGCAAGGACCGCATGGGCCCCTACGCCTCCCGCCAGGACGCGACCCGGGCCATGGAGACGGCCCAGGAGCGCAACGCCGAGTGGGAGAACGACCCCCGCTGGCACGACACCCCCACGACGGACTCGAACACCGACTGACCGGCCCCGGCGGGCCCGCCGGGCCCGCCGCGCGCGGACGGCCCGGTCAGCCCGGAGCGACGGGCGGGCCGGGCGGGAGCGCACCGCGCCGCTCCCGCGACCGCACCGCGTGCTCGTTCGTACGCACGTCGTAGGACATCAGCTGCGGCAGACACAGCGCCAGCAGCCCCACCGCCCCCACGCACAACAGACCGCCGGCCCACACGGACGCCCGTACGGACGTCCACGCCGCCATGCTCCCGGCCCGCACCTGCCCCAGCTGAGGTCCCACGGAGTACGACAGCAGCTCGATCCCCGCCAGCCGTCCCCGCAGCTCGTCCGGAATGGTCTGGTTCCACATCGCGGCCCGGAAGATCCCGCTCACCATGTCGAAGGCGCCGCCCAGCACCAGGAACGCCAGCACGAGCCACACCTCCCGCACCAGCCCCGCCGCCGTCACCGACAGCCCCCACAACGCCGCCGCCAGCACCACCATCCGCCCGTGCCGGTGGACCCGGGACGCCCACCCGCTGGTCAGCGTCATCAGCAACGCCCCCGCCGGCAGCGCCGCGTACATCAGCCCCAGCGACCACGGCGCGTCCAGCTCGTCCGCCAGGAACGGCAGCAGGGCCAGCGGCATCGCCAGGAACATCGCGGCGAGGTCGACGGCGTAGGTGCCGAGCAGTTCCTTGCGGCTCCACGCGTACCGCGCGCCCTCCGCGATCGACCGCAACGACGGCTTCGCGGCCTCGTGCGACGCGGGGGACGGCGCGAGCCCCACGCCCAGCGCGAGGGACGCCACGAACGTCGCGAGGTCCGCCGCGTACGCCCAGGCGAGCCCCGCGTACGCCACGACGACACCCGCGAGCGCCGGGGCGGCGACCCCGCCCACCGTCCAGCGCAGCGAGTTCAGCGAGGCGGCGGCCGGCAGATGTTCGTGCGGGACGATGCGGGGCACGATCGAGTCCAGTGCCGGGCGCTGCACCGCGACCAGGGCCGACGACAGGGCGGCCACCAGGTACAGCGGCCACACCAGCGGCTCCGGCAGCAACGCGTTGACCAGCAGCCCGGCGCACAGCAGTCCCTGCCCGGCCTCGGTCCACAGGATCAGTGCCCGCTTGTCCAGGGCGTCGGCGAGAGCCCCGCCGTACAGTCCGAACACGATCAGCGGCACGAGTTCGACCGCGCCGATGGCGCCGACCGCGACGACCGACCCGGTCAGCTCCTTCATCTGCACGGGCAGGGCCACGAAGGTCAGGAAGCTCCCGAAGTTGGTGATCAGCCCCGCCACCCACAACCGCCGGAAGTCCACGGACACCCGCCAGGGCCCGAGATCGGGCAACAGCGCGCCCAGGCGCGACCCGGCCGGGGGAGGGGAGGAGGCGGGAGGAGAGGAGGCCGTGTCACCCGGAGCGGCATCGTCGGAAGCAGTCACGACGGGCCATGCTGGGCGGCCTCCCCCGGCTGCGGCAACCGCTTTTCGGCGGCCCTCGACCGGGTACGCGTGACCGCGCTCACCTGATCGTCATGCCCGGCGCTCACGCACGTAAAGTCGGCCCATGACCTCTACTGACAGTGCACAGCAGCCCCCCGCGAAGGCCCCGGCGAAGGACCCCTGGGACCTGCCGGACGTGTCGGGGCTCGTCGTCGGCGTGCTCGGCGGCACCGGGCCGCAGGGCAAGGGCCTCGCCCACCGGCTCGCCAGGGCCGGCCAGAAGGTGATCATCGGGTCGCGGGCCGCCGACCGCGCCCGGGGCGTCGCCGAGGAACTCGGGCACGGCGTCGAGGGCGCCGACAACGCCGAGACCGCCCGCCGCAGCGACATCGTGATCGTCGCCGTCCCGTGGGACGGACACGGCGACACCCTCGCGTCCCTGCGCGAGGAGCTGACCGGCAAGCTCGTCGTCGACTGCGTCAACCCGCTCGGCTTCGACAAGAAGGGCGCCTACGCCCTGAAGCCGGAGGAGGGCAGCGCGGCCGAGCAGGCCGCCGCCCTGCTCCCGGACTCGCGTGTCACCGCAGCCTTCCACCACCTCTCCGCCGTCCTCCTGGAGGACCCGGAGATCGACGAGATCGACACCGACGTGATGGTGCTCGGCGAGGTGCGGGCCGACGTCGAGATCGTGCAGGCGCTCGCCGGCCGCATCCCCGGCATGCGCGGCATCTTCGCGGGCCGGCTGCGCAACGCCCACCAGGTCGAGTCCCTGGTCGCCAACCTGATCTCGGTGAACCGCCGCTACAAGGCCCACGCGGGCATCCGCCTCACCGACGTGTGAGGCGACGTACGTACGCGTACGGGCATGGGGGACACTGGACGCCGTACCACCTCGTCCGACCGCCCTCCCAGGAGCCGACCCCCATGCCCCCCTCGCTCCCGCCCGGCCCGGCCCGGCGGCTCGCCGTCTACGCCCTCGTCGTCTGTCTCCTCGCGGTCACCGCGGCCGTGGTCTCCTTCAGCCGCGACAGCTGGCTGGGTGTGGTGTGGCTGCTGATGGCCGGCCTGTCGTCCAACATGACCTGGTACTACGTGCGCAAGGCCCGGCAGGCGCCCCGGGCGGTCACACCCCGGTGAGGCAGGCGTCGCTGTCCGCGCGCCAGAACCGGTAGAGCCGGTAGCCGCAGTCGGACAGCTGGTCCTGGATGCCCAGGCCCCGCATGAACGCGTCGATCACGTCCCAGAACACCCCGTTCACCGCCGGGATCCACAGCACCGCGAACACCAGCAGCAGCCCGAACGGCGCCAGCGGCTCCACCTGGCGGCGGATCTTGTACGACAGCCACGGCTCGACGACGCCGTAGCCGTCCAGCCCCGGCACCGGCAGGAAGTTCAGGATCGCGGCCGTGACCTGGAGCATCGCGAGGAAGGCGAGCGCGAACAGGAAGGCCGCGGGCACGCCGTCCGTGACACCCAGCCAGAAGGGCGCGGTGCAGACGGCCGCGAACGCGACGTTCGTCAGCGGGCCCGCCGCCGAGATCAGACTGTGCTTCCAGCGGCCCTGGATCCGGCCGCGCTCGATGAACACCGCGCCACCGGGCAGTCCGATCCCACCCATGATCACGAAGACGACGGGCAGCACGATGCTGAGCAGGGCGTGGGTGTAGGCGAGTGGATTGAGGCTCAAGTAGCCTTTTGCGCCAACGGTGATGTCACCCCCATGCAACGCGGTACGGGCGTGCGCGTACTCGTGCAGGCAGAGGGAGACCACCCACGCCGAGGTCACGAACAGGAAGACCGCCAGACCGGGCTGCTCGGCGAACCCGGTCCAGGTGGCCCATCCGGTGACCGCCATGACGGCCACGATCCCCACGAAGACGGGACTGATCCTCCGGTCGCTCCGGCGGGACGCGGCGGTGGTCATGGGGCTCCTAGGACGCTCGGCGGACGGTCGATCACCCGACCGGACTGCCCGACGGTACCGGGCACACGCCGAAAACGTCTCGCGGTCCCCTCCCGGTTCCTAGGAAGGTGGGGACGAACAGCCGGCGGTCGCGCGGGAGAGTCCGGCCCGGCCCGACGGACCGGCCACGCGAACCGACTCCGCAGAGACGACCGACAGAGACAATGGACCTCGTGCGCTATCGCATCCTCGGCACCACCCAGGCCCTGCAGTCCGACGGCACCCCCGTTCCCGTGGGGGGTGCCCGGCTGCGTGCCCTGCTGACCGTGCTCGCGCTCCGCCGGGGGCGTGCGGTGGCCGTGGCCGCGCTCGTCGACGAGGTGTGGGCCGACGATCCGCCCGCCGACGCGCCGGCCGCGCTGCAGGCGCTGGTCGGCCGGCTGCGCAGGGCGCTGGGCCCGGACGCGATCGTCTCGCTGAACGGCGGCTACCGGCTCGCCGCGGCCCCGGACGACATCGACCTGTATCGCTTCGCACGTCTCGCGGACGACGGCGCCCGCGCGCTCGCCGACGGCGATCCGGCCGGGGCCGCCGGTCTCCTCGACGACGCGCTCGCCCTCTGGCAGGGCCCGCCGCTGGCCGATCTCCCCGACCGTGCCGCCGAGGCCGCCCGCTGGGAGACCCGCCGCCTCGACGCCCACCGCACCCGTCTCACCGCCGCCCTCGCCCTGGGCCGCGCCGGCTCCGCCCTCCCGGACCTCACCGCCCTCTGCGACACCCACCCCCTCGACGAACCCCTCCAGACCCTCCGGCTGCGCGCCCTGCGCGACACCGGCCGCACGGCGCAGGCGCTGGCCGCGTACGAGGAGGTGCGCCGGCTGCTGGCCGACCGCCTGGGCACGCGCCCGGGGCCGGCCCTGCGCGCCCTCCACGAGGAGCTGCTGAGAGCCGACGGCCCCGACCCCCGCACGGGGCGCGGGAAACCGCGCGAGAACCCCTACGACACCGCACCCGGCACCCCGCCTCCCCGCCCCGGGCCACGGCCGCACCCGGAGCCGCACCCCCGGCCCACCCGCCCCCCGGGCAACCTCCGCGCCCGCCTCACCTCGTTCGTCGGCCGGGACACCGACATCGACACCATCCGCCACGACCTCAGCACCACCCGCCTCGTCACCCTCCTCGGCCCCGGCGGCGCGGGCAAGACCCGCCTGTCCCAGGAGGCCGGCGAGGCGGCCGCCGAAGCCATGCCGGACGGCGTCTGGCTCGCCGAACTCGCCCCCGTGGACGACCCCGCGAACGTCCCGGAGACCGTCCTCACCGCCCTGGGCGCCCGCGAGACCGTTCTGCGGGGCGCCGGCGCCGAGGAGATGCGGGTCGCGGCGGACCGCAAGGACAACCCGCTGGCCCGCCTCGCCGAACACTGCGCCGGACGCCGCATGCTGCTCATCCTCGACAACTGCGAACACGTCGTGGACGCCGCCGCCCACCTCGTCGACCAGCTTCTCCAGCGCTGCCCGGAGCTGACCGTCCTCGCCACCAGCCGCGAACCCCTCGGCGTACCGGGGGAGTTGCTGCGCCCGGTGGAACCGCTGACGCAGCCCCACGCGCTGCGCCTGCTCGCCGACCGGGGTGCGGCCGCCCGGCCCGGCTTCACCGTGGACGCCGACCCGGAGGCCGCCGCCGAGATCTGCCGCCGCCTCGACGGACTGCCCCTCGCCATCGAGCTGGCGGCGGCCCGGCTGCGCATGATGACGCCCCGTCAGATCGCCGACCGCCTCGACGACCGCTTCCGGCTGCTCACCTCCGGCAGCCGTACCCTCCTGCCCCGGCAGCAGACCCTGCGCGCGGTCGTCGACTGGTCCTGGGAGCTGCTCGACGAGGACGAGCGGTACGTCCTTCGGCGCCTGTCGGTGTTCGCAGGCGGCTGCGACCTGGCCGCCGCCGAGGCCGTCTGCGGACCCGCGGCGCTGGAGGCGCTCGGCTCACTCGTCGACAAGTCCCTGGTGGTGGCGGCCCCTTCGGAGGGTTCCGCGGCCGAGGCGGGCGGCGAGATGCGCTACCGGCTCCTGGAGACCGTCGTCGAGTACGCGGGCGAGCGGCTCGACGAGACCGGCACCCGTCCGGCCGCCGAACGCGCCCACCTCACGTACTACCGCGAACTCGTCCGCGCCACCGACCCGTTGCTGCGCTGCGCCGGGCAGCGCGCCGCGATCGGGCTGCTGGAGCTGGAGTACGAGAACATCCGCACCGCCCTGCGGTACGCCGTCGCCGAGCGGGACGAGCAGGAGGCGCTCTGCCTGGCGCTGTCGCTGTGCTGGTACTGGCAGATGCGGGACCTGAAGTCCGAGGCCCGGCACTGGTCCGCCCAGGTCAAGGAACTCGGCCCGAACCCCTTCACCCCGCCCGCGCGCCCCGTCCCGGACCTGCGCGAACGTCTCGTGGACCAGCCGCCGCCGATGAGCCCGGCCGTCCTCGACGAGGCCCGGCGCGGGGTGCATCTGGTCCATCTGGCCTGCATGGACATGGAGCTGCCCGCCTGGCAGACCGCCGAGGCCCAGGAGAAGCTGCGGGTCATCAGCGCCACCTACCGGCCGGGCCAGCCGCAGACCTGCCGCTTCCCCGGCTTCATGTGGTTCTACGCCGTCCTGCTCACCGGCGACATCGACCGGCTGCGTAGCATCCTCGACACCAACATCGACACCTGCCGCTCACTCGGTTTCACCTGGGAGCTGGCGCAGACCCTGCAGCTGCGGGCCAACATCCTCGCCAACCGCTCCGACTGGGCGGGCGACGCCCTCGCGGACGCCGACGGCGCGCTGGAGATCTTCGACCGCCTCGGAGACGCCTGGGGCGCCGCCGAGGCGCTCTCCGCGCGCGGCGAGTCCCTGGAGCGCCGGGGCGAGTTCGCGCTCGCCGCCGCGGACTACGAGCGGGCCATCGAGTACGCCGAGCGGCTCGGCACCAACGCCCAGCTGGGTGTCCTCGGCGTCCGGCTCGGCGGCGCGTACATCGAGAGCGGCGACCCGGAGCGCGGCGAGAAGATGCTGTTCGACGTGCTGGAGTCGGGGCGGGGGCGCCGCACGGCCGCCCGCGAGGCCGTGCCCATCGCCCGCCTCTACCTCGCGGCCCGCCTCGGCCGCACCGGGCGCACCACCGAGGCCAGGGAGCAGCTCACCCTGCTGCGCCAGGACTTCCACGCCGCCGACTACGTGCTCTTCGCCGGGTACGTCATCGGTGTCGAGGGCTGGCTGGAGGCGGTGTCCGGGCACCACGAGGAGGCGCTGCGGCTGATGCGCCGGGCGCTGGAGCGGAGCCTGGACCGGCTGTCCCTGACGGTCGCGCCCTACATGCCGGCCGTCCATCTCGTGACCGCCGCCCTGTCCGTCGCGAGCGTCGACGGCGGCGACCGCGCCCGTGAGGCGGCCCTGCTCCTCGGCGCCGCCGACGCGCTGCTGCCGTCCGGACACTTCTCCAGCCCGATGGAGGCCGAGGCCCGGGCCATGGCCGAGACGGTGACCCGGGCCTCGCTGGACGACACGGCCTACGACACCGCGTACGCCGAGGGCGGCGCCCTCACCCTGGAGGAGGCCGTCGCCCTCGTCTGACCAGGGGCCGTACCCGTGCGGCCCCCGGCGGTCAGCTCTTCGTCTTGAACTTGTGGATCGCGATGGGCGCCATCACCGCCGTGAGGCCCACCGACCAGCCGAGCGTGACCAGCAGGTCGTGCGCGATCGGGCCGCCGGTCATCAGCCCGCGTGCCGCGTCCGCCAGGGACGACAGCGGGTTGTAGTCGGTGAACGCCTGCAGCCAGCCCGGCATCGACCCGGTCGGTGCGAAGATCGACGACCCGAACTGCAGCGGGAACAGCACCAGGAAGCCCATGGCCTGCACGGACTGCGCGTTCTTCATGGTCACGCCCAGCACCAGGAAGATCCACATCAGGGACGACCCGAAGACGACGGCCAGGCCCACCGCACCGAACAGCCCCGGCCAGCTGGTGATGTCGAAGCCGATGAGCACCCCGACCGTCAGCAGGATCGTCGTGGCGACCAGCATGCGCAGCAGCTCGACGGAGATCTTCGCGAGGAGCACCGAGGACCGGCCGATCGGCAGGGACCGGAAGCGGTCCATGACCCCCTTCTGGAAGTCCTCGTTGAAGCCCGTGCCCACGCCCATGGCGATGTTCATGCCCATCATCGCCATCAGGCCGGGCACGACGTACTGCACGTACTGTTCCTGGCCGCCGCCCAGCGCCTGTCCGATGGAGCCGCCGAAGACGTACACGAACAGCAGGGTGAACACGATCGGCATCAGGACCGCGTCGAACATCGACTCGGGGTCCTGCCGGATCCACAGCAGGTTCCGCCGGACGAGGGCGCCGGTGTGCCGGGCGTGCGCCCGCAGCCCGATCCGGCCGTCTGCCTGGACGGTGTCGCCGGTCGTGGGGACGGTGGTGGCGGCACTCATACGGCGACCTCCTCGTAGGCGGGGGACGGAGCCGCGTCCTGCGCCGCACCGGTCTTGTGGCCGGTGAGGGACAGGAACACCTCGTCCAGGCTGGGCAGTTCGGTACTGATCGAGGCGATGGTCACCCCGCGCGCGGTGATCGCGCCGACGACGGCGGTCAGCTGTTCGTCGCTGAGGATCGGCACGAGGAGGGCGCCCGTCTCTGTGTCCACGGTGGTCGTGGCGAGCCCGGTGATGCCGAGGCCGTCCAGCTCCGTGGCCAGGGGCCGCAGCTGCACCGGATCGGCCGGCCGGACCCGCAGCGTGCGGCCGCCGACCTGGGCCTTCAGCTCCTCGATACGGCCGCCCGCGATCACCTTGCCCTTGTCGATCACGGTCAGTTCGGAGGCGAGCTGCTCGGCCTCCTCCATGTACTGCGTGGTCAGCAGGACGGTCACCCCGTCGCCGACCATGCGCTTCACCTCGGTCCACACCTCGTTCCGCGTGCGCGGGTCGAGGCCGGTCGTCGGCTCGTCCAGGTACAGCACGGCCGGGCTCCCGATCATGGACGCGGCCAGGTCGAGCCGCCGCCGCATACCGCCGGAGTACGTCGCCGCGGGGCGTCCGGCGGCCTCGGTCAGCGAGAACCGCTCCAGCAGGCCGGTGGCGCGGCTCTTCGCCTCCTTGCGGGGCAGGTCGAGCAGCCGGCCGATCATGTACAGGTTCTCGAAGCCGGACAGCTTCTCGTCCACGGAGGCGTACTGGCCGGTCAGCCCGATCACGCGGCGCAGCTGCCGCGGCTGCCGCAGGACGTCGTAGCCGGCCACCGTCGCACGGCCCGCGTCGGGGGTGATCAGGGTGGACAGGCACCGTACGAGGGTCGTCTTGCCCGCGCCGTTGGGGCCGAGGACCCCCATCACCGTGCCCTCGCGCACGTCCAGGTCGACACCGTCCAGCGCCCTGGTCTCGCCGTAGTGCTTGACCAGCCCCCGCACGGTCACAGCGCCCTTCGCGCCGCCGGAGTTCTTGTCGATTCGTGTCATGGGGACGACACTCCCAGCCCCCACCGACAGACCACCGACAGCCCGCCGACAGCGCCTGCCCCCGGGGGGCGCGGGGAACTGCGCGAGAAGCCCCCACGCACCCGCGCCCGATCACGCACCCGCGCGGCCTAGTGGACGGAGTGCTCCTCCTGCGGGAACGTCCCGCCCACGACGTCCTCCGCGAACGCCTTCGCCGCGTTCCCCATGACCGCCCGCAGATCGGCGTACTGCTTCACGAACTTCGGCATCCGCCCGCCGGTCAGTCCGAGCATGTCGGTCCACACGAGGACCTGCGCGTCGGTCTCGGGGCCCGCCCCGATCCCGACGGTCGGGATGTGGAGCACCCGGGTGACCTCGGCCGCCAGCTCCGCGGGAACCAGCTCCAGGACGACCGCGAACGCGCCCGCGTCCTGGACGGCCTTGGCGTCGCGCAGCAGCTGCTGCGCGGCCTCCTCGCCGCGGCCCTGCACGCGGTAGCCCATCGCGTTGACGGACTGCGGGGTGAGGCCGATGTGGGCCATGACGGGGATGCCGGACTCGACCAGCAGCTCGATCTGGCGGTGCGAGCGCTCGCCGCCCTCCAGCTTGACCGCGCCGACCCCGGCCTCCTTGACCATCCGGGTCGCCGAGCGCAGCGCCTGGACGGGGCCCTCCTGGTAGGAGCCGAAGGGCAGGTCGCCGACGATCAGGGCGCGGCTGGTGCCCCGGACGACGGCCGCGGAGAGCATCGTCATCTCGTCCAGGGTGACGGGCACGGTCGACTCGTAGCCGAGGTGACAGTTGCCGGCGGAGTCGCCGACGAGCATGACCGGGATGCCGGCCTCGTCGAAGACGGAGGCGGTCATCGCGTCGTACGCGGTGAGCATGGGCCACTTCTCGCCGCGCTCCTTGGCGAGGGCGATGTCCCTGACGGTGATACGGCGTGTGCCCTTGCCCCCGTACAGCGCCTTGCTGCCGTCGGAGGATGTCGTCCGGGCAGCGGAAAGCTGCGTCATCGTCCAGCTCCTTCATGTCATCTCGAGGCACCCTGACGGTGTCCCCGGACCACATCCATGGTGGCACCTCGGCAGGAGGAGTGCCAGGGCGCGCACGTGTGACCGTCCCGGCATGCGGCATGTAAGAACAGGGTAAAAGATTAACGATACGAGACGGTCCCGTATCGAAATAGGTCTAGGCTCGACGACATGACTACCGCAGTCCCTGACTCCCGCATACCGGCGGCGGTGCACCGGCGCCGCTGGGTGATCCTCGGTGTGCTGATGCTGAGCCTGCTGATCGTGGTGCTCGACAACTCGATCCTCAACGTCGCCATCAAGACGATCTCCACCCCCGAGCCCACCGGGCTGGGCGCCACCCAGAGCGAGCTGGAGTGGGCGATCAACGCCTACACGCTCGTCTTCGCGGGCCTGCTGTTCTCCGCGGGGCTGCTCGGCGACCGGCTCGGCCGCAAGAAGGTGCTGCTCGGCGGACTCGTGGTCTTCGGCCTCGGCTCGGCGCTGGCCGCCATGTCCGGCTCCCCGGCCCAGCTGATCGTCTTCCGCGCGGTGATGGGTCTCGGCGCCGCCTTCGTGATGCCCGCCACCCTCGCCGTCCTGATGAACGTCTTCGAGCGCGACGAGCAGCCCAAGGCCATCGGCATCTGGGCGGGCGGCGTCGGTCTCGCCATCGCCATCGGCCCGATCACCGGCGGCCTCCTGCTCGACCACTTCTGGTGGGGCTCGGTCTTCCTGGTCAACGTGCCGATCGTCCTCCTCGCGCTCGGCCTGATGATCTGGCTGGTGCCCGACTCGCGCGACCCCGACCCCGGCCGAATCGACCCCGTCGGCGTGGTGCTCTCCGTCATCGGCCTCGTCCTCCTCGTCTACGGCATCATCCGCGGCGGCCAGCTCGCCGACTTCACCGACGTCACGGTCCTCGCCACCATCGCGGCCGGACTCGCGGTCCTCGCCGCCTTCGTGGTGTTCGAGAAGCGCAGCGACCACCCGTCCATCGACATGACGTTCTTCAGGAACAGGGTCTTCTCGGCGTCCATCGGCGTCATCGGCCTGGTCTTCTTCGCACTGATGGGCGTGACCTTCTTCTCGGTCTTCTACACCCAGACCGTGCGCGGCTACTCCCCGCTCCAGACCGGTCTGCTGATGCTGCCGCTGGCCGTCGCGCAGTTCGTCTTCGCGCCGCGCGCCCGCCTCGTCGTGGACCGCTTCGGCAACAGCGCGGTGTGCACGGTCGCCATGACGCTGATCGCCGGGATGCTGGCCGCGTTCGCGGTCCTGGACGCGGACACGCCGATCTGGATCCTCGAAGCCATCTTCTTCCTCATGGGCGTGGGCATGGCCCATGTGATGACCCCGCTCAGCGTCCTCATCATGCAGGCGCTGCCCCGTGAGAAGGCCGGCTCCGCCTCCGCGCTCAGCAACACCTTCCGCCAGGTCGGCGGCGCACTCGGCATCGCCGTCCTCGGCTCGGTGCTGTCCACCGCCTACCGCACCGGCATCGAGGGCGAACTCCCCCCGGGCGCCCCGCACGCCGCCGCCGAGTCCATCGAGGCCACCCTCGGCCTCGCCGCCCGTCTCGGCGAACGCGGTGAGGCCCTGGTGGGCCCGGCCCACGACGCCTTCCTGCACGCCATGCACGTCACCGCCCTGTGCGGGGCCGGGATCGCCCTGCTCGGCGCCGTGGCCATGGCGGTGTTCCTGCCGGGACGGCCGAAGGGCGGCCAGGAGGGCAAGGAGGAGCCCGAGTTGGCGGCCGTGGAGCACTGACCCGACAATCGGTCCGGTCCCACGACACACAGAGACGGAGTCGACCTTGAGCCTCGCCGAGAGCCACGCCGCAGACGGGCGCGTCCGGGACGCGGGTCCCGTCCGCGGGCGTCCCCGCAGCGAGGCCGTGGAGCGGTCCATCGTCGAAGGCGTGATGAAGCTCCTCGAAGACGGCGTGCCGCTCGCGGAGTTGTCGATCGAACGGGTCGCCCGCACCGCCGGCGTCGGCAAGGCGACCATCTACCGCCGCTGGAGCGGCAAGGAGGCGCTCTTCGTCGACGTCCTGCGCGCCGCGGAACCCCCGGACCCCGTGCTGCCCGGCACCTCGATGCGCGACGACCTGGTCGTCTTCCTGGAGTCGGCACGCAGGCGCGGCCTGCTCAACCGGCCGTCGGCGATCCTGCACAACGTCATCGCCCAGATGAAGAGCAGCCCCAAGATCTGGGACGTCTACCACGCGGAGGTCGTCGCCCCCCGCCGCCGGGCCCTCGCCGAAGTCCTGCGCCGGGGCCGGGACAACGGCGAACTCCGCGCCGACGTCGACCTCGACCTCGTCGGCGACCTGGTCTTCGGCCCCATGCTCGTGCGCACCGTCATGCGCCCGGAGGCCCCGCTGCCCGAAAATCTCGCGGAGACCATCGTCGACACCGTGCTCGAAGGGCTCCGTCCCCCTGCGAAGTGAGTCACAGCGATGTGCGCGTTTCGTTACAGACGTCGGGCCCTGACGGCCGGTTCGGAACTCCGAACAGCGCGTTGTTCGTCCTCGTCCCCGTGAGGCCGCGACGCGGCGTCGGGATCGGCGGCGATCATCCCCTAGGGTCTTGAGGCGCGGGGAAGAGTGCACGGCAGGCAGTGAGGCGACGGTATGGCGCAGGCGTACATGACGGAGACGGGCGGCGGCGACACGGGCCAGGGCCGCGAACGAAACCGGCTCCGGCGCCTGCTGGGCCGCCTCTTCGGCGGCTGGAGAGGGGACCGGCGGATCTGGCGGCGCGGCATCGTCCTCGCCGTCCTCGCGGTCCTCGTCGCACTGGTCATGGTGCTGCACGCCCAGGTCCCCAACGCCGTGGGAAACCTCGGCAGTCTGACGGAGACGTTCCTGCCCTGGCTGGGCGTCGCGATCCCGCTGCTGCTGATCCTCGCGCTGGTGCGCAGGTCCGCGACCGCGCTCGTCGCGCTCCTGGTGCCCACGGTGGTCTGGCTGAACACCTTCGGCGGACTCGTCACCAGCAAGACCGTGGGCGGCGGTGACTTGACCGTCGTGACCCACAACGTCAACGCGGACAACGCGGATCCGTCCGGCACGGCCCGCGAGGTCGCCTCCTCCGGCGCGGACGTGGTGGCCCTGGAGGAACTGACCGAGAACGCGGTGCCGGTGTACGAGAAGGCGCTGGCGGCGACGTACCCGTACCACGAGGTCGTCGGCACCGTCGGCCTGTGGAGCAAGTACCGGATGAGCGGTACCGAGCCGGTCGACATCAAGCTCGGCTGGGAGCGCGCGATGCGCTCGACGGTGGCGACGCCGGACGGGCCCGTCGCCGTGTACGTCGCCCATCTGCCCTCGGTGCGGGTGAAGCTGGAGGCCGGGTTCACCGCCCGCCAGCGCGACAAGAGCGCCAACGCCCTCGGTGAGGCCATCGCCGACGAGCCGATCCGGCAGGTCGTCCTCCTCGGCGACCTCAACGGCACCATGAACGACCGGGCGCTGAACGCCGTCACCGCCCAGATGCGTTCCACCCAGGGCGCGGCGGGCGACGGCTTCGGCTTCAGCTGGCCCGCCTCGTTCCCGATGGCCCGTATCGACCAGATCATGGTCCGGGGCATGGAGCCACGGGCGTCCTGGGCCCTGCCGGAGACCGGCAGCGACCATCTGCCGGTGGCCGCACGGGTGACGATCGACACGTCCGGGAGCTGACGCCGCTGGTGAGGCGGCTGCGGACGGCAGGGAATACGTCGCCGGTTCGAGTTTGTTCCGCAGAGGAACATACGATGAAACGGAACCCCGACATCCCCCCGCTCCTCCCGAAAGGTCCCGCCATGCCCTTGGCCCTGCTCGCACTCGCCGTAGGCGCCTTCGGAATCGGCACGACCGAGTTCGTCATCATGGGCCTCCTCCCCGAGGTCGCGGCCGATCTCGGCATCTCGATCCCCGCCGCCGGCCACCTCGTCTCCGCCTACGCGCTGGGTGTCGTCATCGGTGCCCCGCTGCTCGCCGCGCTCACGGCCCGGCTGCCCCGCCGCAAGGTCCTGATCGGGCTGATGGTCCTCTTCGTCGCCGGCAACGCCCTGTCGGCGCTCGCCCCCGACGAGCACTGGCTGCTCGCCGCCCGCTTCCTCAGCGGCCTGCCGCACGGCGCCTTCTTCGGCGTGGGCGCGGTCGTCGCCACCGGCCTCGTCGCCCCGGAGCGCAAGGCCCGCTCGGTCTCGCTGATGTTCCTGGGCCTGACGATCGCCAACGTCGCCGGCGTACCGGCCGCGACCCTCGTGGGCCAGCACTTCGGCTGGCGGATCACCTTCCTCGGTGTCGGCGTGATCGGCCTGGCGGCCATCGCCTCCCTGGCGTTCCTGCTGCCCCGCGACCACGCGGCCGCCCCGACGGCCGGTCTGCGCGGCGAACTGGGCGCCCTGCGCTCGCTCCCCGTCTGGCTCGCCCTCGGCACAACGGTCGCCGGCTTCGGCGCGCTCTTCTCCGCCTACAGCTACATCACGCCGATGCTCACGGAGTCCGCCGGGTTCGCCGCCGGCAGCGTGACCCTGCTGCTCGCGCTGTTCGGCGTGGGCGCGACCATCGGCAACCTGGCCGGCGGCCGGCTCGCCGACCACTCCCTGCGGGGCACCCTCTTCGGCGGCCTGGCCTCGCTGATCCTGGTCCTCGCGCTGTTCCCGGTCCTGATGTCCGCGCAGTGGAGCGCCGCCCTGGCCGTCCTGCTCCTCGGCGTCGCGGCCTTCGCCACCGGCTCGCCCCTGCAGCTGATGGTCATGGAGAAGGCCGCCGCGGCCCCCTCCCTCGCCTCCTCCGCCAACCAGGCCGCCTTCAACCTCGCCAACGCCGGCGGCGCCTGGACCGGCGGCCTGGCGCTCTCCGCCGGCCTCGGCGCGACCGCCCCGGCGACGGTGGGCGCGGGCCTCGCGCTGGTCGGCCTGGCGGTCGCGGCCGTGGCCCGCACCGTGGACGCCCGCCGCGCCACGGCACCGGCCCACACCGGCCGGAGCCAGGCCCGCGTGGTGGCCTCCCACGTGCCGGGCGAGCGCGAGACGGTACGCGTCTGACGCGCGTCCGACACGGGCGGAAGAGGTACGGGCACGAGCCGAGCGGTACGTCACCTCTCCCGCCCCGCCGCGGACGGTGATCCGTTTGTCCCGCCCCGCCGCGGACGGTAATCCGTTCGCGGTCCGGGCCGTCCCGCGCCTACCCTCGCGGCCATGACGGCACAGGGCACGCCCGCGGGCGCACGGACCGGTCCCCTCACCACGGAGCCGGTGATCCGGCGGGAGACCGTCGACGACCACCGAGCGGTGCGCGAGGTGCACACCCTGGCGTTCGATGACGGTGAGCGGGTCCCCGGGCTCGTGGAGGCGCTGCGCACCGCGCGGGCCGCGACGGCACCGCTGTCCTTCGTCGCCACCGTCGGCGGCCGGGTCGTCGGGCACGTCCTGCTGAGCGCGGCGCGGCTGGACGCGCCACGCCGGATCGTGGACGTCCTGACCCTGTCGCCGCTGGGCGTGGTCCCCGAACTCCAGGACCAGGGCATCGGCACCCGGCTCGTCGCGCACGCGCTCGCGGCGGCCGACGGCCAGGGGGTGCCGCTGGTCTTCCTGGAGGGCTCACCGCACTACTACGGCACGCGCGGCTTCGAGGGCGCCGTCGCGGCGGGCTTCCGCCCGCCGTCGCTGCGCATTCCCGAAGCCGCGTTCCAGGTCGCCCGTCTGTCCGCGTACGAGCCGTGGATGACGGGCACCTTCGTCTACGCGGAGCCGTTCTGGGCCCTCGACTGCGTCGGGCTGCGCGCCCCGGAGGCATGAGGACCCCGAAGCCCGCCTACGCCTGCTCGCGCCACCGGTTGGTGATCGGCAGCCGGCGGTCCTTGCCGAACCCCTTCGGGGAGATCTTCGTGCCCGGCGGGTACTGCCGCCGCTTGTACTCGGCGGTGTCGACCATGCGGAGCGTCTTGACCACGAGCTCCCGGTCGAACCCGGCGGCCACGATCGCGTCGGCGCCCTGGTCGCGGTCGACGTAGAGCTCCAGGATCGCGTCCAGGACCGGGTAGTCCGGCAGCGAGTCCGTGTCGACCTGCCCGGGACGCAGTTCGGCGCTCGGCGGCTTGGAGATGGAGTTCTCCGGGATCGGCGGGGTCTGGCCGCGCTCCGCCGCCGCCCGGTTGCGCCACTCGGCGAGCCGGAAGACCGACGTCTTGTACACGTCCTTGATCGGGCCGTACGCCCCCACCGAGTCGCCGTACAGCGTCGAGTACCCCACCGCCAGCTCCGACTTGTTGCCGGGCGCCAGCACGATGTGGCCCTCCTGGTTGGAGATCGCCATCAGCAGCGTTCCCCGGAGCCGCGACTGGAGGTTCTCCTCCGCCAGGCCCGTCAGCTCGGTCGACGCCATGTACGCGTCGAACATCGGGGCGATCGAGATCGTCCGGAAGTTGAGCCCCGTGCGGCGCGCCAGCTCCGCCGCGTCGCCCTTGGAGTGGTCCGACGAGTACTTCGACGGCATGGACACGCCGTACACGTTCTGCGCCCCCAGCGCGTCGCACGCGAGCGCCGCGACGAGCGCCGAGTCGATGCCGCCCGAGAGGCCGATCAGGACGGACCGGAAGCCGTTCTTCGCCGCGTACGCCCGCAGGCCGACGACCAGCGCCGAGTACACCTCCTCGTCGTCGTCGAGGCGCTCCGCGTACCCGCCGGTCAGTTCCGGCTCGTACGCGGGCAGCGGCTCCTCGGAGACGACGAGCCGGTCCACGCGCAGCCCGTCGTCGACGATCCCGGTGACCGGTTCGGCGGCGCCCGCCGGCAGGTCCAGGTCGAGGACGACGCACCCCTCGGAGAACTGCGGCGCCCGCGCCACCACTTCGCCGTGCCGGTCCACCACGATCGAGTCGCCGTCGAACACCAGCTCGTCCTGGCCGCCGATCATCGCCAGGTAGGCGGTGGTGCAGCCGGCCTCCTGCGCGCGCTTGCGGACCAGTTCGAGGCGGGTGTCGTCCTTGTCGCGCTCGTACGGCGAGGCGTTGATGGAGAGCAGCAGCCCCGCCCCGGCGGACCGGGCGGCCGGCACGCGGCCGCCGTCCTGCCAGAGGTCCTCGCAGATGGCGAGGGCGATGTCGACGCCGTGCAGCCGGACGACGGGCATGGTGTCGCCGGGCACGAAGTAGCGGAACTCGTCGAACACGCCGTAGTTCGGGAGGTGGTGCTTGGCGTAGGTGAGCGCCACCTCGCCCCGGTACAGCACCGCCCCCGCGTTGCGCGGAGCCCCCGCGGGCTGGCCGTACTTCGGGGCGGCGGACTCGGAACGGTCGAGGTAGCCGAGGACCACCGGCAGCTCCCCGAAGCCCTCGTCGGCGAGCCGCGCGGCGAGCGCCGCCAGCGCGGAGCGGGACGCCTCCACGAAGGACTGGCGCAGCGCCAGGTCCTCGACGGGATACCCGGTCAGCACCATCTCGGGGAACGCGACCAGATGCGCTCCCTGCTCGGCGGAGTGCCGGGTCCAGCGGACCACCGCCTCGGCGTTCCGGGCGATGTCGCCGACCGTCGAGTCGATCTGATTCAAAGCGAGACGAAGTTGAGGCACGGGGCCAGTGTAATCGTCAGAGCGACATTATGGGGTGTGGGGCGCCCCACGTTCGGTGCGCCCCCGTGCCTCGCGCTCCGGCGCGGTGTGCTCCGCGCTCCGGCGCCTCCGTGCCTCCGCGCTCCGGAGCTACCGCGTGCCCGTGCACCGGCGCTCCCACGCCCCCCGCGCGCCGGGCGTGCGCTAGCGCGGCGCGGCCCCTCGCTCCTTCAGCATCCCCGTCATCAACGAGATCTCGGACTCCTGGGCGTTGACCATGCCCTGTGCGAGCTTCTTCTCGACGCCGACCGTGCACTTGGAGACACAGCCCTGCGCCATGTGCACGCCACCCTTGTGGTGGTCGGTCATCAGCTGGAGGTAGAAGATCTCGGCCTTCTTGCCGTTCAGCTTGCCGAGCTTCTCCATCTCCGCGTTCGTGGCCATCCCGGGCATCAGCGCGCCGTCCTCGCCGGAGGCCATGCCGGCCATGCCCATCCAGGCCATCGGCTTGTCCGACGACACCTTCGGCAGGCCCCACAGATCGAGCCAGCCGATCATCATGCCGCGCTGGTTGGCCTGCGTCTGCGCGATGTCGTACGCGAGCCGCCTGACCTCCTCGTCGTCCGTCCGGTCGCGCACGATGTACGACATCTCGACGGCCTGCTGGTGATGGACGGCCATGTCCCGGGCGAACCCCGCGTCCGCGGAGCCGGCCGCGGGGGCCGCGAGCCCGGAATCGTCGCCGTCGGCGACCGCGTAGGTGATCGCTCCGGCCGCGACGAGCACCGCCGCGGCCCCGGAGGCGATCCAACCGATGTGTTTCATGCTTCCCACTGTCCCAGGCCGCTGCCGCTAGGAGATGCCGTTGGTGCAGGCGGCACCCGGCTCGGGCGTCTGCTTGCCCTGGACGTAGGACTCGAAGAACTTGGCGACGTCCGGGTCCTTCGCGCCGGTCACCGTGCGCTGGTGGCCCCACGCGCTGAGCATGATCGGGTCCTTCTGGTCCTCGACCGGGCTCATCAGCGTGTACGGCGTCTTCTTCACCTTCTCGGCGAGCGCCTTCACATCGGCCTCGGAAGCCTTGCTGCTGTACGTCACCCAGACCGCGCCGTGCTCCAGCGAGTGCACGGCGTTCTCGTTCTTGATCGCCTTGTCGTAGACGTCGCCGTTGCAGTTCTGCCAGACCGGGTTGTGGTCGCCGCCCACCGGGGGCTCCATCGGGTACTTCACGCTCTTGGTGACGTGGTTCTGGGTGAGCTTGGTGCTCCAGGTCTTGACGCCGTCGGACCCGGTCTTCCACTTGCCCGTCGACTTGGAGTCGCTCGCCACGCTGTCGCCGTCGTCGGACTGCGAGCGGATCAGGACGGTCCCGCCCACCACGAGGCCGGCGACCACCAGCACGCTGGCGCCGATCGTGAGGATCCGGTTCCGGCGCTCACGGGAGTGCTCGGCGCGGCGCATCGCCTCGATGCGTGCCTTGCGGTCCCCGCTGCTGTTGGTCTTGGCGGCCATGGGGTGTGTCCTTAGTGGGGGATGGGTCGGATGGGACGGTCGGATCAGCTGATCGTAATTTGATCGGCTCCCTCTCGTAAACGAGGGATCCCGCCTCCGCCGCCGCTCCGTCGGCCCCGCGGCCCGCCCACGGAGCGATACGAGCGTTACGGATGTCGGCCCGAGCAGGCAAGATGGGCGGCAGAGCGGTTGAACGGCACCGAGAGCGGTACACCCGCACAGCGGGAGGTACACCTGCCGTATGCCGGGCGTTCGGCCGGAGGTCGGTCAGTCGATCAAGGTGCGCAACGCGTACGAAATGGTGTTGTGGTGGGATGCTCAGGTGCCCGACCGCCTCCCGTCGCTCGGGAGCAAGGCGGCCTGACCAGCAAGGAATGGGTGGAAGCGGAAGATGGACAAGCAGCAGGAGTTCGTGCTCCGTACGTTGGAGGAGCGCGACATCCGTTTCGTACGCCTGTGGTTCACGGACGTGCTGGGCTTCCTGAAGTCCGTCGCCGTGGCCCCCGCCGAGCTGGAACAGGCGTTTGACGAAGGCATCGGTTTCGACGGCTCGGCCATCGAGGGCTTCGCCCGGGTGTACGAGTCCGACATGATCGCCAAGCCGGACCCGTCGACCTTCCAGGTCCTGCCGTGGCGCGCGGAGGCCCCCGGCACCGCCCGGATGTTCTGCGACATCCTCATGCCCGACGGCTCCCCGTCCTTCGCCGATCCGCGCTACGTCCTCAAGCGCGCCCTGGCGAAGACCTCCGACCTGGGCTTCACCTTCTACACCCACCCCGAGATCGAGTTCTTCCTCCTGAAGGACAAGCCGACGGACGGCTCCCGCCCGACCCCGGCCGACAACTCGGGCTACTTCGACCACACCCCGCAGAACGTCGGCATGGACTTCCGCCGCCAGGCGATCACCATGCTGGAGTCCATGGGCATCTCGGTCGAGTTCTCCCACCACGAGGGCGCCCCCGGCCAGCAGGAGATCGACCTGCGCTACGCCGACGCGCTCTCCACCGCCGACAACATCATGACGTTCCGCCTGGTCATGAAGCAGGTGGCGCTGGAGCAGGGCGTCCAGGCGACGTTCATGCCGAAGCCGTTCTCCGAGCACCCCGGCTCCGGCATGCACACGCACCTCTCCCTCTTCGAGGGCGACCGCAACGCGTTCTACGAGTCGGGCGCGGAGTACCAGCTCTCCAAGGTGGGCCGCTCCTTCATCGCGGGCCTGCTCAAGCACGCGGCCGAGATCGCCGCCGTGACCAACCAGTGGGTCAACTCCTACAAGCGCATCTGGGGCGGCTCCGAGCGCACCGCGGGCGCCGGCGGCGAGGCCCCCTCGTACATCTGCTGGGGCCACAACAACCGCTCCGCCCTGGTCCGCGTCCCCATGTACAAGCCCGGCAAGACCGGCTCGGCCCGGGTCGAGGTCCGCTCCCTGGACTCCGGCGCGAACCCCTACCTGGCGTACGCGATGCTCCTGGCCGCCGGCCTCAAGGGCATCGAGGAGGGCTACGAGCTGCCGCCGGGCGCCGAGGACGACGTCTGGGCCCTCTCGGACGCCGAGCGCCGCGCGATGGGCATCGAGCCGCTCCCTCAGAACCTGGGCGAGGCCCTGTCCCTCATGGAGCGCAGCGACCTGGTCGCCGAGACCCTGGGCGAACACGTCTTCGACTTCTTCCTGCGCAACAAGCGCCAGGAGTGGGAGGAGTACCGCTCCGAGGTGACCGCCTTCGAGCTACGGAAGAACCTGCCGGTGCTGTAGGCGCAGGTCGGAGCGAGTTTCCCGCAGATACGGCGCGTGGGGCCGACGGTCGCGAACCGTCGGCCCCACGGCATGTCGCCCGCCGGACCGCGGGCGTGCGCGCGCCGTCGCTAGCGCTGCTCCGCCAGGTCCGTCAGGACCCGGTGCAGGGGTTCCGTGGCCCGGCGGCGGTACTCCTGGATCGCCCACCCGTTGCCGTCCGGGTCCGTGAAGTACATGAAGGTGGCGCCGTCGTCCGGGGCGTACTGGACGGGGTCCGAGACGTCCAGGCCGCGTTCGCGGAGTTCGGCGTGGGCCGCCTTGATGTCGGCGACGCACAGCTGGAGGCCCTGGTACGCGCCGGGAGCCGGCTTCGTCCCCTGGGCCATGTCCCAGATGGCGTCGCCGAGGGCGATGGAACAGCCGGAGCCCGGGGGAGTCAGCTGCACGATCCGCATGCCCGGCATGACCTCCTGGTCGATGTCGACGTGGAAGCCGACCTTGTCCCGGTAGAAGTCCCGGGCCCGGTCGATGTCGCTGACGGGCAGCGGAATCACTTCGAGCGTGTACTGCATCCCTGGTCCTCCAAGTCGCCGTTGACGAGAGTGCCTGTGCGAGGGCGCGTAACCGTTCTCACGGTTCCTCAGCCGAACCGCCACCGCGTCTGGCTGAACGGCTCCCCCTTACCGAAGCCGAAAACGGTGCCGGGCGCCACCGAGAAGACAAAGGCGTGTCCCGCGCCATGGTGAAAACACCCGTCCCGTACGTCGAAGTGCCAGAAACTGCCGTACTTGGCCTCCCACCCGGCCGCCAGCTCCCGCAGCCGGGAGTCGTCGCTCACGCGTACGGCCTCGCCCTCCACGACCAGGTCGTACCCGTCGTCCCAGGTGTTCGTGCCGGTCGTCAGCACGACGTGCGGGTTCTGCGCGAGGTTCCTCGCCTTCCGCTCCTCCGGGCCGGTGCAGAAGTGCAGCGCCCCCTGTGACCACACGGTCGGCAACGGCGTCACGTGCGGCCGCCCGTCCGGCCGTACCGTCGAGATCCAGAACATCCCGGAGGCGGACAGCAGCGCCTCGGCCTCCGGCCAGGGGAGCGCGGTGGCGGTGGGATCGCTGTAGCGGGGGTCGAGCCGGGTCTGCGGGGTGCCGATGTCGGACATGGGATCGCTTCCTGTCTCCTGCCATCTGTCACCTGATGCCTGTCAGGTGCTGTCACAGGGGCAGACTCCGCGGGGCCCGGAAACTCATCCCCGCCCCTTCCGGCGTGGAGCGCGGACCGGTGGTCAGCCCGCCTCCGGGGTGCCGAGGAAGCGGACCGGCACGGTCGCGGCCACCGGGATCGCGAGGGCGTAGCCGGCGAGGAGGCCGATGTCCGGGTCGGCCGTGGCGGGCAGGGCCCCGTTCACGGCAGCGGCCGCCAGCAGCGACACCGTCGCCAGCGTCAGGAAGGCGGCCGCCAGGGCCCGCCCGCGCGGCGGTCGCGCGTCCCGGTACAGCTCCGCCGAGGGCTCCCACGCGGGAATGCTCAGCGTCAGCACGAGCAGACCGGGGTCGGGCAGCCACCCGAACGGCCACCCCGCCAGGGCGATGAGGCCGGCGCCGCCGCCGACCAGCTCCAGCAGCACGGTGGACGCCACCGCCTGTGACGACACCGCAGACCGCCACGACCGGGCCCGTGCCGCGCCCCCGCCGTCCCCGCCACCCTCGACGTCCATTTCGTCCCCCCCCCGTCGGCAGGTTAGCGGCGAACGCGGCGCATGCGGCCCCCCCCGTGACGACGGAAACCGGCACGGACACCGGCCGCGGTCCGCGAAGTCCCTGGTCGCCGACGAGCGGGCACCGGAGCCGGCCGACGGCCGACCGGCGCTTCCGTGCGCCACTCCGGTTAGGCTCATGCCCGTACGACCTTGATCGATGAAGTCGGGTGATCGGGTGAGCGGATGAGCGGGCTTGATCCGACGGGAGGCCGGGGATGACGGCGCCGGGGCGCAGGAGCAGCACGTTCACGCGACTGCTGCGGCACGGGTTCACCGATCCGAGCGCCGCCGAGCGGCTGCTGGAGAGCGAGGAACTGACCGCCGTACGCAACGACCCGGTGCTGCTGGACGCGCTGGGGGCGACCGCCGACCCGAACCTCGCGCTGCTGGGCCTCGTCCGGCTGCTGGAGGCGCAGCCGGACCGTACGGCGCGGCAGGCGGTGCTGGACACCCTGATAGCGGCCAAGCCGCTGCGGGACCGGCTGCTGGGGGTGCTCGGCGCGTCCGCCGCGCTCGGCGACCATCTGGCCCGGCACGCGCAGGACTGGCAGGCGCTCGTGACGTACGAGGCGCAGGATCTGCATCCGGGTGTCGCGGAGTTCGAACAGGGGCTCGCCGAGGCCACCGACCCGGTCTCGCTGCGGGTGGCCTACCGCCGCTGTCTGCTCTCCATCGCCGCCCGTGACGTCTGCGGCACGACGGACCTCGCCCAGACCGCCGCCGAACTCGCCGACCTCGCCACCGCCACCCTGCGCGCCGCCCTCGGGATCGCGCGCGCCGCCGCGCCGGAGGACGCGGCGCTGTGCCGGCTCGCGGTGATCGCGATGGGCAAGTGCGGCGGCCACGAACTGAACTACGTCTCCGACGTCGACGTCATCTTCGTGGGCGAGACCGCGGACGGCGCCGACGAGCAGCAGGCGGTCCGTGCCGCCACCCGCCTCGCCTCGCACATGATGCGGATCTGCTCGGAGACGACCGTCGAGGGCAGCATCTGGCCCGTCGACGCCAATCTCCGGCCCGAGGGCCGCAACGGGCCGCTCGTCCGCACGCTGAGCAGCCATCTCGCGTACTACCAACGCTGGGCGAAGACCTGGGAGTTCCAGGCGCTGCTCAAGGCCCGGCCGGTCGCGGGGGACCTGGAACTGGGCGAGGAGTACGTCAGCGCGCTCCAGCCGCTGGTCTGGCAGGCCGCCGAGCGGGACAACTTCGTCGCCGACGTGCAGCGCATGCGCCGCCGGGTCGTCGAGAACATCCCGGCCGCCGAGGTCGACCGGCAGCTCAAACTCGGGCCGGGGGGTCTGCGGGACGTCGAGTTCGCCGTCCAGCTGCTCCAGCTCGTGCACGGGCGGGGCGACACCTCGCTGCGCAGCGGGACCACGCTCGACGCGCTGGGGGCGCTGGCGACCGGCGGCTATGTGGGACGGGCCGACGCGGCCCAGCTCGACGACGCCTACCGCTTCCTGCGGTCCATGGAACACCGCATCCAGCTCTACCGGCTGCGCCGTACCCATCTCGTCCCCGAGGACGAGGAGGACCTGCGGCGCATCGGCCGTTCGCTCGGCCTGCGCACCGATCCGGTCGTGGAGCTGAACCGGGAGTGGCGGCGCCACGCGGCCGTCGTCCGCCGGCTGCACGAGAAGCTCTTCTACCGTCCGCTCCTCGACGCCGTCGCCCAACTCGCCCCCGGCGAGACCCGGTTGAGCGCCGACGCGGCACGCGAGCGGCTGGTCGCCCTCGGGTACGCGGACCCGGCGGCCGCCCTGCGCCATCTGGAGGCCCTGGCCTCCGGCGTCTCCCGCAAGGCGGCCATCCAGCGCACGCTGCTGCCGGTCCTGCTGGGCTGGTTCGCCGACTCCGCCGACCCGGACGCCGGGCTCCTCAACTTCCGCAAGGTCTCGGACGCGCTCGGCAAGACGCCCTGGTATCTGCGGCTGCTGCGCGACGAGGGGGCGGCCGCCGAGAACCTGGCCCGGGTGCTCTCCGCCGGCCGTCTCGCCCCCGACCTGCTGATGCGCGCCCCCGAGGCCGTCTCCCTGCTCGGCGACGGGGACGGGGCCGCGGGTGGCGCCGGCGGGCTCGAACCCCGTACGCGCGCCCACCTGGAGCAGGAGATCCTCGCCGCCGTGAACCGCGCCGACGGCGCCCAGCAGGCGGTCACGGCCGCGCGCGGGGTCCGCCGCCGCGAACTCTTCCGTACGGCGGCCAGGGACATCGTCGCCTCCTACGGCACCGAGGAGACCCCGGCCACCGCCGACCAGGGCGCCCTGGTGGACCTCGTCGGAGGCGCGGTCTCCGACCTCAACGCCGCCACCCTGGCGGGCACCCTGCGGGCCGTGGTCCGCGACCGCTGGGGCGACACCCTCCCCACCCGCTTCGCCGTCATCGGCATGGGCCGGTTCGGCGGCCATGAACTGGGCTACGGCTCCGACGCCGACGTCCTGTTCGTCCACGAGCCGCGCGAGGGCGTCGACGAGCAGGAGGCGGCCCGCGCCGCGAACGCGGTCGTCGCCGAGATGCGGCGTCTGCTCCAGATCCCCAGCGCCGACCCGCCCCTCCTCATCGACGCGGACCTCCGGCCCGAGGGCAAGTCCGGCCCCGTCGTACGGACGTTGAAGTCGTACGAGGCGTACTACCGCCGCTGGTCGCTGGTCTGGGAGTCGCAGGCCCTGCTGCGCGCCGAACCCGTGACCGGTGACGAGGAGTTGGGCCGCCGTTTCGTCGAACTCGTCGATCCGCTGCGCTATCCGGCGGCCGGACTCGGCGACGACGCGGTGCGCGAGATCCGGCGTCTGAAGGCCCGGATGGAGTCGGAGCGGCTGCCGCGCGGCGCCGATCCGACCCTGCACACCAAGCTCGGCCGCGGCGGTCTGTCCGACGTGGAGTGGACCGTCCAGCTCCTCCAGCTCCGGCACGCACGCGGCGAGCCGGCCCTGCGCACGACCCGCACCCGCGACGCCCTGGCCGCCGCGCTCGCGGCCGGCCTGGTGAGCGCCGAGGACGCGGCGACCCTGGACGAGGCATGGGTGCTGGCCACCCGCGTCCGCAACGCCGTCATGCTCGTCCGGGGCCGGGCGGGCGACACCTTCCCCTCCGACGGCCGCGAACTCGGCGCCGTGGGCCGCTACCTGGGCTACGGCCCCGGCCACGTGGGCGACATGCTCGACGACTACCGCCGGATCACCCGACGCGCTCGGGGCGTGGTGGAGGAGCTGTTCTACGGGGGATGACCCTTCGGCGGGCCGGGCGAGGGGAGTCGGTGGGTGTGGTGGGGTGCGGGTCCGGTGGGAACTGCGCGATAAGCCCCACCGGACCCGCACCCCACCACGCACCCCTCAGCCCCGCACCGCCTCGTCGGCGGGGATCGGCGTCCGCCCGAGCCACGTACGGCCCGGCTCCCGCCGCACCCGCGTCAGCGCCACCCCCACCAGCACGACCCCCATCCCCACGACCACCCGCACCCCGACCCGCTCGTCGAGGAACAGCGCGCCCAGCGTGACCGACACCACAGGCAGCAGATAGCCGACCGTGGCCGCGCTCGTGGCGCCCTCGTCCTCGATCAGGCGGTAGTTGAGATAGAAGGTCGCGCCCGTGCCGAAGACACCCAGGACGACGACCGCGACCACGGCGGTCGCGTCCACCCCCGCCGTACCCGGACCGCCCGCGGGCAGGGCCAGGGCGGCCCACCCCGTCGCGGCGAGGAGCTGCGCGGCGGACACCGCCAGCGGGGCGTCGCGGCCCGTCAGACGGCGGCCCATGTACGCGAAGGCCACCGCGTAGCTGAGGGCCGCCCCGAGCAGGGCGAGCGCGCCCTGGGACATCAGCCCCGCACGCTGCCAGGGCGCGAAGATCAGCAGGACTCCCGTGAAGCCGAGCAGCAGTCCGCTGAGGCGGGCGGGGGAGAGGGGTCGGTCGGTGCCGAGGAGGAGACCGAGCAGCAGCGCCCACAGCGGGGTCGTCGCGTTCAGGACACCCGCCGTGCCCGAGTCGACGCTCTGCTCGCCGATGCCGAACAGGGCGAACGGCAGGGCGTTGCAGAAGAAGGCCGCCACCGCCAGGTGCCCCCAGGTCCGCCGGTCACGGGGGAGGCGCTGACGCGTGACGAGGGCGAGGACGAGCAGGACCCCCGCGCCCAGCGCACAGCGCACCACGGTGATCGCCAGCGGGGACAGCCCGTGGTCGAGGGCGAGTTTGATCCAGAGGAAGCCGGAACCCCAGAGCAGGGCGAGCAAGGCCGTGCGGAGTGTGGACGCGAGAGGCATGCGCCCACCATCGAACGGCGGACACGTAAGGACAAGCGAAGAATGACGCACATACCTTTAAGCTGGTCTACATGCTTGATGTGCGTCGGATGCAGGTGCTCAGGACCGTGGTGACCAGCGGCTCGGTGACGGCCGCCGCGACCGCCCTCGGGTACACCCCCTCCGCGATCAGCCAGCAGGTGGCGGCCCTGGAGAAGGAGGCCGGGACCGCGCTGCTGGAGCGGGTCGGACGCGGCGTGCGGCCCACGGCGGCCGGGCTGCTGCTCACCGGGTACGCCGACACGATCGGCCGGCAGGTCGCGGAGGCGGAGACCGCGCTGGCCGACCTGCGGGCGGGGCGCACGGGACGGCTGGCCGTGCGGTACTTCGCCACCGCCGGCGCCGCCCTGGTCGCCCCCGCCGTCGCCCGGCTGCGCGCCGAGCACCCCGGCGTCCGGATCGAGCTGCGGCTCATCGACCCCGACGACCCGCTCCCGGCCGTCAAGGAGGGCGCGGCCGACCTCGCCCTCGTCGTACGGCCGCGCGGCGCCGCCCCCGACGGCGTACGGCTGCTGCACCTGCTCGACGACACCTACTTCGCCGTCCTGCCCGCCGCGCACCCCCTCGCCGGCCGGGCCGGCCTGGCGCTGTCCGACCTCGCCGACGAACCGTGGGTCGGCAGCGAGTGGCCGGGGTCGTGTCTGGACGCGCAGCTGGAGGCGTGCGCCGAGGCCGGTTTCCGGCCCCGGTTCGCCGTCGAGAGCGAGGACTACACGACCGCGCAGGGTTTCGTCGCCGCCGGACTGGGCGTCGGCCTGGTCCCCGGCCTCGGTCTCGGCACCACCCACCCGGGCGTCGTCGTCCGCCGCCTCACCGGCCCGGAACCCCGGCGCTCCCTCCACGTGGCCGTACGCGAGACGGCTCCGCCGCAGCGGGCCCTGACCACGTTCGTGAGGGCGCTGCGGGAGGCCGCCGACGCCCTGGGCCCGCGCGGCACGGCACCCGGCGCTACGCCTTGAGCGGGGCGGGGTCCCTCTCCCCGGCCTCCGCCGCGACCCGGCGCGGCAGCGCGTACGGCAGCGACCCGTACCAGACGCGGGCCACCGCGTAGCCGAAGGCGAGGCACAGCATGCCGCCGACCGCGTCCAGCCAGAAGTGGTTGGCGGTGGCGACGATCACGACGAGCGTCAGCGTGGGGTAGAGCAGGCCCAGCACCCGCACCCACGGCACCGACGCCAGCGCGAAGATCGTCAGCCCGCACCACAGCGACCAGCCGATGTGCATCGACGGCATCGCGGCGTACTGGTTCGACATGTTCTTCAGGTCGCCCGAGGCCATCGAACCCCAGGTCTGGTGGACGACGACCGTGTCGATGAAGTGCTCGCCGGTCATCAGCCGGGGCGGGGCCAGCGGGTAGAAGTAGTAGCCGACCAGGGCCACGGCGGTGGTGGCGAACAGGACCAGACGGGTCGCCGCGTAGCGGCCCGGATGACTACGGTAGATCCACGTGAGGACACCGAGCGTGACGACGAAGTGCAGGGTCGCGTAGTAGTAGTTCATGCCGACGATCAGCCATGTCACCGAGTTCACGGAGTGGTTGATCGTCTCCTCGACCGCGATCCCGAGGTGGTTCTCCACCTTCCAGATCCAGTCGGCGTTCGCGAGGGCCTGCGCCTTCTGCTCGGGGACCGCGTTGCGGATCAGTGAGTACGTCCAGTAACTCACGGCGATCAGCAGGATCTCGAACCACAGACGCGGGCGGCGCGGAGCCCTCAGCCGGTGCAGGAACCCCCGCTCCGGCGCGTCCGTGACGGACCGCGGAGCGGCCTGCTCCCGGCCTTCCTCCAGTGTCGTCACGGTCGCCTCACCCATGGGCACAGAGTCTGCCAGATAAGCGGTACCCCACCGATCATCCTCTGGTCGGGTTCATCACGCACGTTCGTCGGGGTACTGCGGAGATACCTGTCCTCCGTACGTATGGCGCCCACCCCCGTCTTCTCCGTCCTAGGGACGACTCCGGTCCCCAGGGGCCGAAGCGGTCGATCCCCGCACCACCAGTTCCGGCATGAACACGAACTCACTGTGCGGTGCCGGGGTCCCGCCGATCTCCTCCAGCAACGTGCGCACCGCCGCCTGCCCCATCGCCGGGACCGGCTTGCGGACGGTCGTCAGCGGGGGATCGGTGAAGGCGATCAGGGGGGAGTCGTCGAAGCCGACGACCGAGACGTCCTGCGGCACCTGGAGGCCGCGCTGCCGGGCCGCTCGGATCGCGCCGAGCGCCATCATGTCGCTCGCGCACACCACCGCCGTGCAGCCCCGGTCGATGAGCGCGAGGGCCGCGGCCTGGCCGCCCTCCAGGGTGTACAGGGAGTGCTGGACCAGCTCCGTCTCGACCGCCGCGGCCGCCAGCCCCAGCTGGTCCTGCATCGTGCGGACGAAACCCTCGATCTTGCGCTGCACCGGCACGAAACGCTTCGGCCCGAGGGCCAGCCCTATCCGGGTGTGCCCCAGCGACACCAGATGCGTCACCGCGAGGGACATGGCCGCCCGGTCGTCCGGCGAGATGAAGGGGGCCTGCACCTTCGGCGAGAAACCGTCCACGAGGACGAACGGCACGCCCTGGGCCCGCAGTTGCTCGTAGCGCTGCATGTCGGCCGAGGTGTCCGCGTGCAGACCGGAGACGAAGATGATGCCGGCGACCCCGCGGTCGACGAGCATCTCGGTCAGCTCGTCCTCGGTCGAGCCGCCGGGGGTCTGGGTGGCGAGGACGGGGGTGTAGCCCTGCCGGGTCAGCGCCTGGCCGATGACCTGGGCCAGGGCCGGGAATATGGGGTTCTCCAGCTCCGGGGTGATGAGGCCCACCAGCCCCGCGCTGCGCTGGCGCAGCCGGACCGGCCGCTCGTAGCCCAGCACGTCGAGGGCGGCGAGAACGGACTGGCGAGTGGTCGCGGCGACGCCCGGCTTCCCGTTCAGGACGCGGCTGACAGTCGCCTCACTGACCCCCGCCTGGGCTGCGATGTCGGCAAGCCGTGTGGTCACAGCAGGGGACTGTACCGGCCGGGCCTGCGCTTGCCCACCGGCCCGGCGTCGGGTGCGGGCGGGGGTGCGGCCCGCCGCGGGCTGCTGCGTCATCGCGGTCCCTCGTGATTCTGGTCGGTGTCCGTGGGGGCGCCCTCGCGCGGGAGCGGGGTGGCTGCCGCCGCCCACGGCCCGCGCGCGCAGGGCGCTGACGAAAGTGATGATTGCCCTTGCGCGCGTGTCGTGGCAAGAGCTTGCAGAGTCTTTCATGGCCGCCCCGGACTCCGCTGATCGGCCCGGATGCAGGGTTTCGTGGGGATCAGCGGCAGGTCACGACGGGGTAACCGTCACCGGTTCTTGCATTTTTTTGCAGCAAGGTCTTTCGTCCGGCTTACATCGCTGTTACGTTCGGCCACGCCCGGCGGCGGCAACGGCGCGCCGGCACTCGGCGGGGACGGCAGACGGGGCCCTCCCTCCCGGCACACGGGCTTTCACCCTCAAGGAGATCTCATGCGGCGTGGCATAGCGGCCACCGCGCTGGCGGCGTCGATCGCCCTCACGGCGACGGCCTGCGGCGGAAGCGACAGCGGCGACTCGGCCGGCGGTCCGGTCACCCTCACCTGGTGGGACACGTCCAACGCCACGAACGAGGCGCCGACGTACAAGGCCCTCGTCAAGGAGTTCGAGGCCGCCCACAAGGACATCAAGGTCAAGTACGTCAACGTGCCCTTCGACCAGGCGCAGAACAAGTTCGACACCGCCGCCGGTGCCACCGGCGCCCCGGACATCCTGCGCTCCGAGGTCGGCTGGACCCCCGCCTTCGCCAAGAAGGGCTTCTTCCTGCCCCTGGACGGCACCGAGGCCCTCAAGGACCAGGACAAGTTCCAGCCCAGCCTGATCAAGCAGGCCCAGTACGACGGCAAGACCTACGGCGTCCCGTTCGTCACCGACACCCTCGCGCTGGTCTACAACAAGCAGCTCTTCGAGAAGGCCGGCCTCACCGAGGCCCCCCGGACCTGGGACGACCTGAAGAAGGCCGCCGCCACGATCAAGGGCAAGACGGGCGTCGACGGCTACTGGGGCTCCACCCAGGCGTACTACGCCCAGTCCTTCCTCTACGGCGACGGCACCGACACCGTCGACGTCCCCGCCAAGAAGATCACCGTCAACTCCCCCGAGGCCAAGAAGGCGTACGGCACCTGGCTCGGCCTCTTCGACGGCAAGGGCCTGCACAAGGCGGACACCACCGCCGACGCCTACGCCCACATCCAGGACGCCTTCGTCAACGGCAAGGTCGCCTCGATCGTCCAGGGCCCGTGGGAGATCACCAACTTCTACAAGGGTTCGGCGTTCAAGGACAAGGCCAACCTCGGCATCGCCACCGTCCCGGCCGGCACCAGCGGCAAGGCGGGCGCCCCCACCGGCGGCCACAACCTCTCCGTGTACGCCGGCTCCGACAAGGCGCACCAGGAGGCGTCGCTGAAGTTCATCGAGTTCATGACCTCGGCGAAGTCCCAGGAGACCATCGCCCTGAAGAACTCCACGCTGCCCACGCGCGACGACGCCTACACCGCCGAGGTGAAGGCCGACCCCGGCATCGCCGGCTACCAGACGGTGCTTGCCGCCGCCCGGCCGCGCCCCGAGCTGCCCGAGTACAGCTCCCTGTGGGGCCCGCTCGACACCGAGCTGCTCGCGATCGCCGGCGGCAAGGAGTCCCTCGACAAGGGCCTCGGCAACGCGGAGACCGCGATCGCCAAGCTGGTCCCGGACTACAGCAAGTGACCCCGTGTGACCGCCGCGTCCGACTCGTTCCCCGGGGGACGGACGCGGCGGTCACCGGCCCGTACCTCCCCGCCGTCTCCCCGCTCTCTCCGTGATCTTCCAGAAGGTGTCGAACGATGACAGTCGCCATCGACCGCGCGACCGGCAAGCGCCGAGGTGAACCGGGCGGGCGCCCCGGCCGGCTGACGCGTCTGAGGCAGTCGTACCAGCGGTACTGGTACGCGTACGCGATGATCGCCCCGGTGGTCGTCGTGCTCGGCGTCCTGGTGCTGTACCCGCTGGTCCGCGGGTTCTACCTCACCCTCACCAACGCCAACAGCCTCAACTCGGCGCGCACGATCGGCGCCAACCACATCGAGGCCACCTACGAGTTCATCGGCCTCGACAACTACGCCGACATCCTGTGGGGCCCGACGTCGTACGACCGTTTCTGGTCGCACTTCGTCTGGACGATCGTCTGGACGGCCCTCTGCGTCGCCCTGCACTACGTCATCGGACTCGGCCTCGCGCTGCTGCTCGACCAGAAGCTGCGCGGCCGCACCTTCTACCGGCTGATCCTGGTCCTGCCGTGGGCCGTCCCCACCTTCGTCACCGTGTTCGGCTGGCGGTTCATGCTCGCCGACGGCGGTGTCATCAACGCCGGCCTCGAAGCACTGCACCTGCCGGCGCCGCTGTGGCTGGAGGACACCTTCTGGCAGCGGTTCGCCGCGATCATGGTCAACACCTGGTGCGGTGTGCCGTTCATGATGGTCTCGCTGCTCGGCGGACTGCAGTCCATCGACTCGACCCTGTACGAGGCCGCCGAGATGGACGGCGCGAGCGCCTGGCAGCGCTTCCGCCATGTCACCCTGCCGGGCCTGCGCTCCGTCAGCTCCACCGTCGTCCTCCTCGGCGTCATCTGGACGTTCAACCAGTTCGCCGTCATCTTCCTGCTGTTCGGCGACACCGCGCCCGAGGCACAGATCCTCGTGACCTGGGCCTACTACCTCGGCTTCGGGCAGCAGCCGCGTGACTTCGCGCAGTCGGCGGCCTACGGCATCCTGCTGCTGGCCATCCTGATCGTCTTCACCTCCGTCTACCGCCGCTGGCTGAACCGCGATGAGCAGCAGCTCGCGATCTGAGGCAGGAGCCCCCATGAGCACCACGACCGTCACCACCGAGGCTCACGCGGACTCCCCGTCGGCGCGGGCCGCCGGGAACGCGCCCGCGCGCCGCACCCGCCGCCGCGGTGAGAACAGCCCCGCCGGCGCCCTCGCCTCCCACACGATCCTCGTCCTGGCGAGCCTGGCCGCGCTGTTCCCGATCGCCTGGCTGGTCTTCCTGTCCCTCGGCCCGGACAAGGACGATTACCTGCATCCCGGGCGCATCTTCGGCAAAATGACGTTCGCCAACTATTCGTACGTGCTCCAGGAGACACCGTTCTTCGACTGGCTCGTCAGCACCCTCGTCGTCTCGCTCGGCACCACCGTCATCGGGGTGCTGATCGCGGCGACCACGGGCTATGCCGTCTCCCGCATGCGCTTCCCGGGCTACCGGAAGTTCATGTGGGTACTCCTGGTCACGCAGATGTTCCCGGTGGCCGTGCTGATGGTGCCGATGTACGAGATCCTCTCCGAACTGAAGCTCATCGACAGCTACCTCGGCCTCGTTCTCGTCTACTGCTCGACCGCCGTGCCGTACTGCGCCTGGCTGCTCAAGGGCTACTTCGACACGATCCCGTTCGAGATCGACGAGGCCGGACGCGTCGACGGGCTGAGCCCCTTCGGCACGTTCGCGCGGCTGATCCTGCCGCTCGCCAAGCCGGGCCTCGCGGTCGCCGCCTTCTACAGCTTCATCACGGCGTTCGGGGAGGTCGCCTTCGCCTCGACGTTCATGCTGTCCGACACGAAGTACACCTTCGCCGTCGGCCTGCAGAGCTTCGTCAGCGAACACGACGCCCAGCGCAACCTGATGGCCGCCACCGCGGTCCTGGTCGCGATCCCCGTCTCCGCGTTCTTCTACCTCGTCCAGAAGAACCTGGTGACCGGCCTGACCGCGGGCGGCACGAAGGGGTGACCGCCCGGTCTCGCCGCGAGGGGCCGTCGTTCGTCTGCGGCTCTCGTCGTAGCTGGTCGCGCAGTTCCCCGCGCCCCTTCGGGGCGCGGGTGGCGGCCACGGTGTCCATCCGACCCCGCCGGCACCGTGGCCGCCTCTGTCCCCCGTCCCCACAGCTGCTTCTGATCTTCCGAACCGATGACCCCGTTACGTAGCAAGGACGCCATGAGCCAGCAGCACTCCACCGCCGACCAGGCCCCGACCTCCGACGTCGCCACCGCCCCGCGCAGCGACTGGTGGCGCGACGCGGTGATCTACCAGGTCTATCCGCGCAGCTTCGCCGACAGCAACGGTGACGGCATGGGCGACCTGGAGGGCGTACGCTCCCGGCTGCCGTACCTGCGCGACCTGGGTATCGACGCCGTGTGGCTCAGCCCCTTCTACGCCTCCCCCCAGGCCGACGCCGGCTACGACGTGGCCGACTACCGCGCGGTGGACCCGATGTTCGGGTCCCTGCTGGACGCGGACGCCCTGATCCGCGACGCCCACGACCTGGGGCTGCGCATCATCGTCGACCTGGTCCCCAACCACTCCTCCGACCAGCACGAGTGGTTCAGGCGGGCCATCGCCGAGGGGCCGGGCTCGCCGCTGCGCGACCGCTACCACTTCCGTGAGGGCAAGGGCGTCTCCGGTGAACTCCCCCCGAACGACTGGGAGTCCATCTTCGGCGGCCCGGCGTGGACCCGGGTGACGGAGCCGGACGGCACGCCGGGTGCCTGGTACCTGCACCTGTTCGCCCCGGAGCAGCCCGACTTCAACTGGGACCACCCGGCGGTCGGCGACGAGTTCCGCTCGGTGCTGCGTTTCTGGCTCGACATGGGCGTGGACGGCTTCCGTGTCGACGTGGCCCACGGCCTGGTGAAGGCCGCCGGTCTCCCCGACCTCGGCGCCCACGACCAGCTGAAACTGCTGGGCAACGATGTCATGCCGTTCTTCGACCAGGACGGCGTCCACGCGATCTACCGCGAGTGGCGCCTGGTGCTGGACGAGTACGCCGGGGAGCGCATCTTCGTGGCGGAGGCATGGACCCCCACGGTCGAACGCACCGCGAACTACGTCCGCCCGGACGAGCTCCACCAGGCGTTCAACTTCCAGTACCTGGCGACCTACTGGGACGCGGCGGAGCTGAAGACCGTCATCGACCGCACCCTGGACGCGATGCGCCCCGTGAACGCCCCCGCCACCTGGGTCCTGTCCAACCACGACGTGACCCGCCACACGACCCGCTTCGCCAACGAACCGGGCCTCGGGACGCAGATCCGGCTCGCGGGCGACCGCGCGCTGGGCCTGCGCCGGGCCCGCGCCGCCTCGCTGCTGATGCTGGCGCTCCCCGGCTCGGCCTACGTCTACCAGGGCGAGGAACTGGGTCTGCCCGACGTCGTCGACCTGCCGGACGAGGTCCGCCAGGACCCGGCGTACTTCCGGGGCGCCGGCCAGGACGGCTTCCGCGACGGCTGCCGCGTCCCCATCCCGTGGACCCGGAACGGCTCGTCGTACGGCTTCGGCGACGGCGGCTCCTGGCTCCCGCAGCCCGCCGAGTGGGGCGACCTCAGCATCGAGGCCCAGACCGGCGCGGCGGACTCGACCCTGGAGCTGTACCGCACCGCCCTGTCCGTCCGCCGGCGGGAGTCCGGTCTCGGCGCGGGCGACTCGGTGGAGTGGCTGAAGGCGCCCGAGGGCGTCCTGGCCTTCCGCCGGGGCGACTTCGTGTGTGTCGCGAACACCACGGGCGAGGCGGTCACGGTCCCCGCGTACGGCCGTGTCCTGCTCGCCACCGCCGAGGTGGCCGTGGCCGGGGACGAGGCGAAGCTGCCGGCCGACACGACGGTCTGGTGGACCACCGGCTGAACCGGCCGGACCACGGCGGCCGCGGGCGTACCCGCGGCCGGTCACCAGGGCCCGCCGCCCCGCACCCGGGGCGGCGGGCCCTGCCGCGTCCGCCGTCCGGGTGCGTCCCGTGTGCCCCTGGAGGACAGTGGAAGGAGGTGGGGGCGACGGGGCGATCGGCCAACACCGGGATGTGAGCTAGATGGTTGACGGTACAACGAGCGGTCGGGACCCGGCCGAGGAGCCCGTGGCCCGCGACGCGCACGAGCCGTCCCGTCCCCGCCGGTCCCCCCACCGGGTCCGTATCCCCGGCTTCGCCCCTGCGGACGGGGACATCGGGCTGGGCGACGCCGTCGCCCGCGCGACCGCGGCCGTGGGGATCCGGCCCTGCGGCGGCTGCGCGCGCAGGGCCGCGGCCCTGAACCGGTGGATGACCGTCGAAGGCCGGCGAGAACGCTGAAGCACCGCGCGAGGCGCGTGCACGACGCAGGATGCCCGGTGCTCGACCGCTCCGGGCCGGGAGCCCGACGAAGCGTGCGTGAGGAGTGACCCATGGACCCCGAGACCACCGACGGCGTCACCGACACGAGTCCTCCGCCGGAGACCGGGCCACGACCGGCGTCCCCGGCTCCCGCCCCGGTCCCGGTGTACGAACCGGACGACGCCCGTCCCGTGGCCGGCGAGTCCCGCGTCACGCAGGCCTGTTGCGGCTGTGCCGAGGCGGGTTCCCACCCGGGTGGGGGGACCGGTCACGGCGACACCGGCCCCGCGTACGTCTACGTCCTCGGACGCGTGCACGCCGTGTTTCCCGATCGCTCCGTCAAGGAGGAGTTCTCGCTGGTGGCGGATGCCGGCGGAAGCCGTGACGCCACCGACGCCGACACGCTGTACCGGGTCCTTTCCGCTCCGGAGAACCGCTACCTCGCCCGCCAGATGTGCTACGTCCTGTCCGTCCAGGGCGTCGACACCTACGTGGTGGAACCCGTCGAACCCGCGGGCCTGGACGGCCTGGTGGACGCCCTGCGTCCGGTACGGGACTGCCGCGACCTCGCCGTGGTCGTCGGCACGCTCGGCCCGCTCGTGCCGCCGGGCGCGTGCCAGGGACTCTCCCTCCCGGTCGTCGGCGTCGAGAAGATCTGGGCGTTCGACAGCAGGGAGCTGCTGGAGGCGATCGACCGCCCCGAGGACACGTCCCGCAAGGAGTTCCAGAGGACCGCCAGAGAGGTGCTCGACCGGGTGCTCCAGCTCAACAACAACGCCGGGCTCGACCCGACCCACCGGGCCCTCAACTACCTGACGGTGCGGGAGCAGGAGATCTACCGGAGGACCAGTGAACTGCGCGCCGAGGGCTACACCCTGTCCGAGGTGGAAGCGGTGCCCTCCCGGCTCAGTGTCGGGTCCGAGAGCGTCGTCACGGTCATCCTCTCCTACGCACACCGCCGGACCAACGTCACCGAGAAGCTGTTCGTCCGGGTCGGCGTCTCCGGGCTGTTCCCCTACCGGGTGACCCCGGTCCAGCCGTACTACGACCGCTGAGCGACGGGCCCCCGACAGCGACGACGAAGAGACGAACACGACGCACACGAGAGGGAGAAGAGGCGAACGGACATGCGTATCCCCGGATTCGCCGTCGAGCCGACGGCGGCACACGGAGCGAACGCCGGTGATCTGCTCGTTGCCCAGCAGTTCACGTGCGAGGAGGAGCTGAGGCCGGTCTGCCGCCACCAGTGCCGGAACTCCCACCACCCCGCCGCGTGCGTACGGCAGTGCCTGGCGAGGCTGTGCGACGAGGGAAAGTGGTGAACCGCGATGAGTCTGCCCGGATTCACCGGATCACCGGCCCGCGTGACGGCTGGTGACCGGGTCGTCCCCCAGCACATCACCTGCGAGGAGGAGCAGGGCCCGCCGTGCTCGACCCAGTGCGCGCATTCCTGGAATCCCGCCGCCTGCCGGCGCGAGTGCATCGAGGAGCGCTGCTCCGGCTCCTGGGAATGGTCATGACCGTCCCCGGATTCGCGCGGGACTCCGCCTCCGCCGGCCCGGGTGATCTCCTGCACCCGCAGGAGATCACCTGCGAGCGCGTCGAGGGACCGGACTGCAGGTCGCGCTGCGAAGGGTACGACGACGCCGACGCGTGCTACGCCGCCTGCCTGGCGGACCGGTGCCGGGACCCGGCGTGGTGGGGAGGTACGCCATGACCCTCCCCGGGTTCATCGCCGCGGCCCCCGTCCCGCCCGTTCCGCCCCTCCGGCGGGACGGCGGGGCCGGTGACCGGTTGTACGCCCAACTCGACACGCACTGCGCCACGTTGTGTTCCAACCTCTGTGCCGACGCGTGCCGGGACGTACCGCCCTACGAGGCGGGCGACTGCCTGAACCGCTGCGCGGAGGACTGCCTCACGGCCTGCCTCCCACTCGAGCCCGAGCCCGTGACCAGGTAGACCGGGTGGACCGGACGGACCGTCGTGCCGTCGAGCGGCCCGGAGGAGAGGGGCGTGCCATGGACCCCGTGGACCTGGTCGGCCTCCGGCCGCTCATGGCACGCACCCCGGGCAGTCGCTCGGTCGTCGTCGGGGTGATCGACGGCCGTGTCGCCCTGGACCACCCCGCGTTCGCGGGCCACGCCGTCCGGGAACTGGGCCCGGCCGCCGGTCCGGGACGGTGCGGCCGCGCCGACGTCTGCTGCGCCCACGGCACCGCCGTGGCGGGCATCCTCGCCGGCGAGGGCGGGGTCGCCCCCGGCTGCACCCTGCTGTCCCGGCCCCTCTTCACGGACCACCCCACCGACGACGGTCCCGCGACCTGTCTCTCCGGTGTGCGGACCGGGGAACTGGCCAGAGCGCTCACGGAGATCGTCGACGCGGGCGCCCACATCGTGAACCTCAGCATGGCCCAGCCCGCGCCGTCCGGTGTCCGCGACCCTGCGCTGCAGGCGGCCCTCGACCGCGCCGCCGACCGGGGGGTGATCCTGGTGGTCGCCACCGGGAACCAGGGCCGCGTGGGCTCCTCCGTCCTCACCGACCACCCGTGGGCCGTCCCGGTCATCGCGTACGACCGGGCCGGGCATCCGATGCCCCGGTCCAACCTGGCCGCGTCCATCGGCCGCCACGGAGTCGGTGCCCCCGGCGACCGGATTCCCGGGCCGGGCCCCGACGGTCACTCCTTCCTGCTGAGCGGCACGAGTGCCGCCGCGCCCTTCGTCGCCGGCGCCTTCGCCCTGCTCCGCTCGGCCTTCCCGCACGCCACCCCCGCTGCCGTGCGCTACGCCGTCACCCACGGCCCCGGCCCCCGGCGGTCGGTGACCCCGCCGCTGCTGGACGCGTGGGCCGCGTACCGGGCACTCCGTGGTCCCGGTGGCGTGCGGAGCCGGTGACACGGGGCCGTCCCGCCCCAACACCCCTCCCTGTGAAGAGATTTCGGGCATGTGAAGAAGACGTGTCCGGAGGGTTGACCGTGCGTCAAGTGGACTCGTACCTTCCTGATGGCTGAAAGTTTTCAGCCATCTTGCAGCAAGAACCGGCAAGGGATCTTGTCGCACGGGCCCCTCACGGCCTCCGCTCCCCGCCCTTCGGACCCTTCAACGGAGAAGGACCCCACACATGACCAGCAGAACCCTGTCCGGCGCGCTCGCCCTCGCGGCGGGCGCGTCGATCGCCCTCACGGCACCTGCCGGAAGCGCGTACGCGTCACCGCCCGGGACCAAGGACGTGACCGCCGTCCTGTTCGAGTGGAACTTCGCCTCCGTCGCCAGGGAGTGCACCAGCACCCTCGGACCGAACGGCTACGGATACGTGCAGGTCTCGCCGCCCGCCGAGCACATACAGGGCGCGCAGTGGTGGACGTCGTACCAGCCCGTCAGCTACCGGATCGCCGGACGGCTCGGTGACGCCACCGCCTTCAAGAACATGATCGACACGTGCCACGCGGCCGGCGTCAAGGTCGTCGTCGACACCGTCGTCAACCACATGTCGGCCGGGAGCGGCACCGGCACCGGCGGCTCGTCGTACACGAAGTACGACTACCCCGGGCTGTACTCCTCCTTCGACTTCGACGACTGCACCGCCACGATCAGCGACTACACCAACCGTGCCAACGTCCAGAACTGCGAACTCGTCACCCTCGCCGACCTGGACACCGGCGAGGAGTACGTCAGGTCGGCGATCGCCGGGTACATGAACAGCCTGCTCGGGTACGGCGTCGACGGCTTCCGGATCGACGCCGCGAAGCACATCCCCGCCGCCGACCTGGCCAACATCAAGTCGCGGCTGACCAACTCCTCCGTGTACTGGAAGCAGGAGGCCATCCACGGCTCCGGCGAGGCCGTCCAGCCGGGCGAGTACACCGGCAACGGGGACGTCCAGGAGTTCCGCTACGCCTTCGACCTCAAGCGGGTCTTCACCAACGAGAACCTCGCCTACCTGAAGAACTACGGCGAGGGCTGGGGCTACATGAACAGCTCCGTCGCCGGGGTCTTCGTCGACAACCACGACACCGAGCGCAACGGCTCCACCCTCAGCTACAAGGACAACGCCACCTACACCCTCGCCAACGTCTTCATGCTGGCGTACCCGTACGGCGCGCCCGACATCAACTCCGGCTACGAGTTCTCCTCCACCGACGCCGGGCCGCCGGACAACGGCCGCGTCGACGCCTGCTGGCAGAACGGCTGGAAGTGCCAGCACGCCTGGCCGGAGATCATGCGCATGGTCGCCTTCCGCAACGCCACCCGCGGTGAGGCCGTCACCGACTGGTGGGACAACGGGAGCGACGCGATCGCCTTCGGGCGCGGCGGCAAGGGCTTCGTGGCCATCAACCACGAGTCGAGCGGCCTCAGTCGCACCTACCGGACCTCGCTCGCGGCAGGCACCTACTGCAACGTGCAGAACAACACGACGGTCACCGTCAACGGCTCCGGCCAGTTCACCGCGACCCTCGGCGCCCACACGGCACTCGCCCTCTACGCGGGCAAGAGCAGCTGCTGACCGGCTTGTAAGTCCTTACCGTTACTTTCAAGCCTCTTGCTGAAATACTTTCGGCGGCGATACGGTCGCGCGGAGTCGGACCCACCAGAGCCGTCATCGCAAGGAGTCCATCCGTGATACCGAGATGGCCGGCGCCGTTCAGGCGCCGAACCACCCACGCTGGACGGGTCGCGGCGGTCGGCGCGGTCACCGTGACCGCGCTGACCGCGGCGCTCGTACAGCCACTCACCGCGGGAGCCGCCGCGCCGCCCGCGCCTCCGTCCGACGCGAAGCTGGCGAGGACCGCCGCCCGCCACGACCTCACCCGCGAGCAGTTCTACTTCGTCCTGCCGGACCGTTTCGCCAACGGCGACCGGGCGAACGACAGGGGCGGCCTGACGGGCTCGCGCCTCGCCACCGGCTACGACCCCACCGACAAGGGCTTCTACCAGGGCGGCGACCTCAAGGGCCTCACCAAGAAGCTCGACTACATCAAGGGCCTCGGCACCACCTCCATCTGGATGGCCCCGATCTTCAAGAACCAGCCCGTGCAGGGGACGGGGGCCGACGCCTCCGCCGGCTACCACGGTTACTGGATCACCGACTTCACCCAGGTCGACCCGCACTTCGGCACCAACAAGGACCTGGAGACCCTCATCTCCAAGGCGCACGCCAAGGGCATGAAGGTCTTCTTCGACGTCATCACCAACCACACCGCCGACGTCGTCGACTACGACGAGAAGTCCTACGACTACCTCTCCAAGGGCGCCTTCCCCTACCTGACCAAGGACGGGAAGCCCTTCGACGACACCGACCACGCGGGCGGCGGGAAGAACTTCCCCACCGTCGACCGGGACTCCTTCCCCCGGACCCCCGTCGTCCCGGCGGCCCAGAAGAGGACCAAGGTCCCCTCCTGGCTCAACGACCCGACGATGTACCACAACCGGGGCGACTCCACCTGGGCCGGAGAGTCCGCCGGCCACGGCGACTTCGTCGGACTGGACGACCTGTGGACCGAACGCCCCGAGGTCGTCTCCGGCATGGAGAAGATCTACGAGAAGTGGGTCCGGGACTTCGACATCGACGGCTTCCGGATCGACACCGTGAAGCACGTCGACATGGAGTTCTGGACGCAGTGGGCCACCGCGCTCGACGCGTACGCCGCGAAGAAGGGCCGCGACGACTTCTTCATGTTCGGCGAGGTCTACTCCGCCGACACCTCCGTGACCTCCCCCTACGTCACCCGGGGCCGCCTCGACTCCACGCTCGACTTCCCCTTCCAGGACGCGGCACGGTCGTACGCCTCCCAGGGCGGCAGCGCGAAGAAGCTGGCCTCGGTCTTCGGGGACGACTACAAGTACACGACCGACAAGGCCAACGCGTACGAGCAGGTCACCTTCCTCGGCAACCATGACATGGGCCGCATCGGAACCTTCCTGAAGCAGGACGCCCCCAAGGCCACCGACGCCGAACTGCTCGCCAAGGACCGGCTCGCCAACGAGCTGATGTTCCTCGGACGCGGCAACCCGGTCGTCTACTACGGCGACGAGCAGGGCTTCACCGGCGCGGGCGGCGACAAGGACGCCCGCCAGACGATGTTCGCCTCGAAGACCGCCGACTATCTGGACGACGACCTGCTCGGCACGGACCGTACGCACGCCGAGGACGCGTACGACACGAGCGCGCCGCTCTACCGGCGGATCAGCGCGCTCGCCGAACTCCGCAGGGCGCACCCGGCCCTCGCCGACGGCGTCCAGACCGAGCGGTACGCGGCCGACGGGGCGGGCGTCTACGCCGTCTCGCGGACCGACACCCGCACCGGCACCGAGTACGTCGTCGCCTTCAACAACGCGGACGGCGCCGAGAAGGCCACCTTCGCCACCGGGTCGGCCCGTATGACCTTCAAGGGCGTCTACGGCACCGACGGCAAGGTGACGAGCGGGACGGACAAGAAGGTCACCGTCACCGTCCCGGCCCGCTCGGCGATCGTCCTCAAGGCCGCCGGGCCTCTCGGGAAGCCCGCCACCAAGCCGTCCGTCACGCTCGACGCCCCGGCCGCCGGCGCCACCGGCACGGTCGAGATCGGCGCGGACGTCGGCGGTGGGCAGCTCAACCGGGTCGTGTTCGCCGCGCAGATCGGCAACGGCCGGTGGAAGACGCTGGGCTCCGCCGACCACGCCCCCTTCAAGGTCACCCAGACCCTCGACGAGAAGGTGCCGGCCGGAACGGCTCTGCGGTACAAAGCGGTGGTGATCGACCGAACCGGACGTACGGCGAGCGCCACCGCGGCCTCCACCACCGGAACCCCGCCCGCCCCCGAGACCCCCACCGCCTCCTCGCGCGACCACGCGATCGTCCACTACAAGCGCGCCGACGGCGACTACACCGACTGGCGGCTGTACGCCTGGGGCGACCTCGCCGAGGGCGAGGGGACCACCTGGCCCGACGGCCACGACTTCATCGGGCGGGACGCGTACGGCGCCTTCGCGTACGTCAAGCTCAAGCCCGGCGCCACCAGCGTCAACTACCTCGTCATCGACAAGGACGGCACCAAGGACGTCTCCGCAGACCGCACGATCGACGTGACGAAGACGGGCGAGATCTGGGTCGAGCAGGGCAAGGAGGCCGTCCGCACGGAGAAGCCCACCGGCGACTACCCCGAGCAGGACAGGACCAAGGCCGTCCTCCACTACCACCGCGCCGACGGCGACTACGACGGCTGGGGCCTGCACGTCTGGTCGGGAGCCGCGAACCCCACGGACTGGGCCAGGCCCCTGGAGCCCGTGCGGACCGACACCTATGGCGCCGTCTTCGAGGTGCCCCTCACCGACGGGGCCACCAGTCTCGGTTACATCCTCCACAAGGGCGACGAGAAGGACCTCCCCACCGACCAGGCGCTGGACCTCAAGACGACCGGCCATGAGGCGTGGCTGCTGAGCGGCCAGGAGAAGTACCTGCTCCCGCAGCCCGCCGGGTCCGCCGCCGCCCTCGACCTCACCACCTCCAAGGCGGTCTGGATCGACCGGAACACCGTCGCCTGGAACGGCAACGACACCGCCGCCTCCACCCAGCTGCTGTACTCGCGCTCCGGCTCGATCACGGCGAAGGACGGCGCTCTCACCAGCACCGACGAGCGGTGGCTGCGTCTGACCAAGGCGGCGCTCACCGACGCCCAGAAGACGAAGTTCCCGCACCTGAAGGCGTACACCGCCTGGACCGTCGACCCGCGTGACCGCGACCGGGTCCGCGACGCCCTGCGCGGCCAGTTGGCCGCCTCCCAGCGCGCGGCGAACGGCGCGGTGCTCGCGGCGACCGGCGTCCAGATCGCCGGCGTGCTCGACGACCTCCACGACGGATCGGGCGCCCACCTCGGCCCGACGTTCCGCAAGGGCCGTCCGACACTCGCCGTCTGGGCGCCCACGGCACAGTCGGTGAAGCTCGAACTCGACGGGAAGACCCTCCCGATGAAGAGGGACGACACCACCGGCGTCTGGTCCGTCACGGGTGGGAAGTCCTGGAAGAACAAGCCCTACCGGTACGTCGTGAAGGTGTGGGCGCCCAGCGTCCGGAAGATCGTCACCAACAAGGTCACCGACCCGTACTCCGTCGCCCTCACCGCCGACTCCGAGCGCAGCCTCGTCGTCGACCTGGCGGACAAGTCGCTGGCGCCGAGCGGCTGGTCGTCGTACACCAAGCCCAAGGCCGTGCCGCTGAAGGACGCGCGGATCCAGGAACTGCACGTCCGGGACTTCTCGGTCGGTGACGCCACCGTGCCCGCGAAGGACAGGGGCACCTACCTCGCCTTCACCGACAAGGGCAGCGACGGCTCCCGGCACCTGCGGCACCTGGCGAAGGCCGGAACGTCGTACGTGCACCTGCTGCCCGTCGCCGACATCGCCACCATCCCCGAGCGGAAGGCCGACCGGGCGACCGTCGACTGCGACCTCGCCTCGTACCCCGCGGACTCCGAGAAGCAGCAGGAGTGCGTGGCGAAGGCCGCGGCGAAGGACGGCTTCAACTGGGGTTACGACCCCTACCACTACACGGTCCCGGAGGGCTCGTACGCGACCGACCCGGACGGCACCCGGCGCACGGTCGAGTTCCGGAAGATGGTGCGGGCGCTCAACGCCGACGGCCTCGGCGTCGTGCTGGACGTGGTCTACAACCACACCCCGGCCAGCGGGCAGGCCGACAGGAGCGTCCTCGACAAGGTCGTCCCCGGCTACTACCACCGGCTCCTCGCCGACGGTTCGGTCGCCACCTCCACCTGCTGCGCCAACACCGCGCCCGAGAACACCATGATGGGCAAACTGGTCGTCGACTCCCTCGTCACCTGGGCGAAGGAGTACAAGGTCGACGGCTTCCGCTTCGACCTGATGGGGCACCACCCGAAGGCCAACATCCTGGCCGTCCGCAAGGCCCTCGACGCCCTCACCCTCAAGAAGGACGGCGTCGACGGGAAGAAGATCATCCTGTACGGGGAGGGCTGGAACTTCGGCGAGGTGGCCGACGACGCGCGCTTCGTCCAGGCCACGCAGAAGAACATGGCCGGCACGGGCGTCGCCACCTTCTCCGACCGGGCCCGGGACGCGGTGCGCGGCGGCGGCCCCTTCGACGAGGACCCCGGCGTCCAGGGCTTCGCGTCCGGCCTCTGGACGGACCCCAACCCCGCGGCGGACAACGGCACCCCGGCCGAGCAGAAGGCCCGGCTGCTGCACTACCAGGACCTCATCAAGGTCGGGCTGAGCGGCAACCTCGCGAACTACCGGTTCACCGACACCGACGGCAAGGAGGTCCAGGGCTCCGAGGTCGACTACAACGGGACCGCCGCCGGGTACGCGGACGCCCCGGGCGACGCCCTCGCCTATGTCGACGCCCACGACAACGAGTCCCTGTTCGACGCCCTGGCCTTCAAACTCCCGAAGTCCACGAGCCCGGCCGACCGCGCCCGGATGCAGGTCCTCGCCCTGGCGACCGCCGCCCTCTCCCAGGGCCCGGCACTCTCCCAGGCCGGCACCGACCTGCTGCGGTCCAAGTCCCTTGACCGCAACTCCTACGACAGCGGCGACTGGTTCAACGCGATCCACTGGGACTGCCGGGACGGCAACGGCTTCGGGCGCGGACTGCCCCTCGCCGCCGACAACCGGTCCAAGTGGCCGTATGCCAAGCCCCTGTTGACGTCGGTGAAGGTCGGCTGCGAGCAGATCGAGGGTGCCTCGGCCGCCTACCGGGACCTGCTGAGGATCCGTACCACGGAGGACGTCTTCTCCCTCGACACCGCCGGGCAGGTGCAGTCCAAGCTGTCCTTCCCACTGTCGGGGAGGGACGAGACCCCGGGCGTGATCACCATGGAACTCGGTGACCTGGTCGTCGTCTTCAACGCCACCCCCGAGCGGCGGAGGCAGACCGTGGGCGACCTGGCCGGGACGGAGTACGCCCTGCACCGGGTGCAGGCGGCGGGGGCGGACTCTACCGTCCGGACGTCGTCGTACGAAGCGGAATCGGGGACCTTCGTCGTTCCGGGGCGGACCGTGGCGGTCTTCGCGCGAACAGGCCGCTGAGAGCGCTAGCTTGGGTGGTGCGGGCGGTGAGGGGACCGGCCGCACCACCCGGGCTTCGGCCACGACGAGAGCCTCATGAGGGCGATGGGCGACACAACGGACACCACGGTGCTGGTGGTCGACGACGCGGCCGCCGGCCGGTACGCGATGGGCGCGGTCCTGCGCCGGGCCGGACACGGCGTGGTCCCGGTCGCCAGCGCAGGCGAGGCCCTCGCCGAACTCGACCTGCGGCTCCGCACCGGAACCCTGCCCGACCTGGCCCTCGTCGACGTCGGCCTCCCCGACATGAGCGGCTTCGAACTGTGCCGCCGGCTCAAGGCCCGTCCCCTGACCGCGGCCCTGCCCGTCGTCCACTTCTCCGCCGCCTCCGTCGCCCCCGTCGACCGCTGCCGTGGGCTGGACGCGGGCGGCGAGGCGTATCTGACGGTCCCCGCCGAGCCGGAGGAGATCCAGGCGGTCGTCCGCGCGGCCGTGCGCGGCGCCCGGACCCGCAACGACGCCGAGGCCCTCGCCCGCCGGCTCACCCTGCTGTCCGAGACCGTCGTCGACGTGCAGGCCGCCCGCACCCTGGAGGAGCTGGCCGCGGCCGCCGCCGAAGGGGCCGCCCGGCTCACCCGCTCGCCCGCCGCCGTGTTCGTGCTCGGCGAGGACGGCCACCTCTGCACCGGCACCTCACGGGCACGGGCCCGCACCACCCTGCCCGACGCCGGCGCGCACGAGGCCGTGGCCCGGCTCATCCGCCGTCTCACCGACAGCGACCCCGGGCCGCACGACACCGTCGTCCCCGCGCCCCTGTGGCCCCCGGGCTTCTTCCGGCCCGGCGTCACCGAGGACGCCCGGCTGGTCCTGGCCCGCACCGAGAGCGGCACCCCCGTCTGTGTCGCCACACCCGCGCGCGGCGGGCCGGGAGCGGCGAGCGGTGCCACGGGCCTGGTCGCGCGCCTCGCCCAGGCCACCGCCCTGGCCGCCCAGCCCCTGCTGATGTACCAGGTCGAACGCCATGTCGCGCTCACCCTCCAGCACAGCTTCCTGCCCAAGCGGGTGCCCGAGTTCCCCGGCCTCGACGTCGTCGTCCGCTATGTGCCGGCCTCCAGCCGGACCGAGATCGGCGGCGACTTCTACGCGGCCCTGTCCACCCCCGGCGGCGTCCTCACCGCCGTCGGCGACGTCGTCGGGCACTCGCTGGACGCGGCCACCGTGATGGTGGAGATCCGGCACGCCCTGCGCGCGTACTGCGTGGAGGAGTCCGACCCCGCGGCGCTCGCCCACCGTCTCGACCGGATGCTCCAGCACTATCACCCGGACCTGACCGCCACCGTCTGTCTCGCCCTGATCGAGCCGGACAGCGGGCGCGTCCGGATCGCCAACGCGGGCCACATCCCGCCGCTGATCGTCCGCGACCACGGAGAGGCCGCGTACGTGCCGGCCGCCGGACCACTCCTCGGGCTCGGCCTCGACCGGCCCGCGCCCACCCTGGCGTGGCTGGGGCCGACGGACCGGCTGCTCATGGTCACCGACGGGCTCGTCGAGACCCGGGGGATCGATCTCGCGCTCTCCCTGGAGCAGTTGCGGGCCGCCGCGGCGGACGCCCCGGTGGGGACGGCCGCGCTGTGCGACACGCTGCTGCACTGTTTCGGCCGGGACCGGGAGGACGACATCGCCATGCTGGCGTCACGGCTGCGGTTAGGGTGACCTCATGCCGCAGATCACCGTTGACTACTCCGCCGTCCTCTCCGAGGGCTTCGACCGGCCCACGTTCGCCAAGGCCCTGCACGAGGAGGTCGTGCGGACCGCCGCCGCGAAGCCGGAGGCGTGCAAGACGCAGTTCCGGGCGACCGACGACACGGTCGTCGGGCCCGACACCGACGGCCACGCGATCGTGCACATCACGCTCGGGCTGCTCGCCGGACGCACCGACGACACGAAGGTGACGCTGACCGAGAACGTGCTGGAGCTGGTCCGGCAGTACGTGAAGCCGTCGGCGGGGCTGGCGCTGCACGCGTCGGCGGAGGTGCGCGACCTCGACCCGTCGTACCGGAAGTTCGAGGTCTGAGCGCCGGGCCCTAGCCGCGCCCCAGGGCGAGCAGGCGGCCCGCGAGGTCGCTGAACGGGCCGTCCTGCGGTTCGTCGGCGAGGATGCCGCGCAGCAGCGCCGCCATCTCCTCGTCCTGGGCCGCGCTCACCGCCGCCAGCGCCGCGAAGTCGTGGACGAGCTGGACCTCCAGCTCCTCGCGGGGGATACGGCGCCCGTCCAGCCAGAGGAGGGCGGTGGACTCGGCGAGGGAGATCCAGGAGCGGATGACGAGTTCGAGGCGGGCGGGAGCGGTGCCGACGTCGAGGTGCGAAAGGATCTGGACATAGGCGGCCTGGCGGACACCGTCGACGAGGGCGTTCGTGCGGGACGAGCCGACGGCCGGACCGCCGCGCATCAGGGCGGAGAAACCGGGGCCGTGCTCGTCGACGAAGTCGAAGAACCGGTGAGTGACGCGGAGCAGCCGGGCACCGAGCGGACCCTGACGGGGCTCGACGAAACGGTTCGCCAGATCGTCGGACGCACGCGTCAACGCGGCCTCGTACAGGCTGAGTTTGCCCGGGAAGTAGTGGTAGACCAGCGGGCGTGAGATGCCCGCCGCCGACGCTATCTCGTCGATGGAGACCTCGTCGGGCGAGCGCCGGCTGAACAGTTCGAGGGCGACCCCGATCAACTGCTGCCGCCGCTCCTCCACACCCATCCTGCGGCGCGCACCGGTTCGCATACGAACACTCTACCGATTCATTCCAGCCCGCCAGGGGCGGGACCGGGCGGAGACCTCCGAGGCGCGGGCGGTCACCGGGCGGACTGCAGGCCGCTGATCTCCCGGCCGTTCGCCAGCGTCCCCTTCAACTCGGCCCGCACGCCCGCCCCGGCCGGTACGGCGAGGAGGTTGCCGGGCGCCGAACCGCTGACCCCGCCGCTCAGTTCGACGGACACCGTGTCCTTGCCACCGGCGGCCAGTACGTACGAGTCGCCGGCCGCCGATGTCCAGGGACCGGCCGCGAGGACGTGCGGGTCCGCCGGTCCGCAGGCGGGAACCTCGTCGGCGGCTGCCGTGACGTACGCGCCCGCCGGAGTGTCGAACTGGGCCAGCGCCCGCGTGCCCGCGCCCCGCCACGTCTCGGTGCGGGTGCACACCCAGTCGGCCGTGCCGCTGCCGTCGGGCAGCGGCTGGCGGGCGAACTGCCAGGCGTTCACCGTCCGCACCCCCTGCGACCGTACGGCGGCCAGCGAGCAGGCGAAGGGCGCCCAGACCGCCGGCGCGGCCGAGGCGTCACGCCGCGCCGTCACGGCCGACGGGCGCCCGATCGTGAGGTGCGCCGGCGTCACCTCCAACAGGTCGGTGAGCAGCCGCGTACCCCCCGAGGCGTCGGTGACCTGCAGCACGTCCCAGGACCGGCACTCCCCGGTCCGCACCGCCGGACTGGCGAACGGTGCCGTCGTCCCGTCCTTCGCCAGCGCGAGCGGACGCGCCCGGCCCCCGGGCTCCGCCAGATCCCGTACGGCCGCCCCGCGCACCCAGGGTGCCGTCAGATAGCGGACGTTGCCGTCGGACCGGCCCAGCACCAGGGCGGTCGCGCCGGCGCCGGCCGCCCCGTCGGCCCGGGTCAGGTCCAGGGCCGCCGCGCCCTGGTCGTCGAGGGGCTCGGCGTACCGGGCGATCCGCAGGCCGTCGTGGAGCAGGACGACCCGGAGGTTGTCGACCACGCCCGCGTACAGCAGTTGCGGCGGGCCGGGCGGGGGCCCCGCCTGGGTGCCGAGGGTGACCGCCACCTGCACGGACTCACCGGGGCGGGCCCAGACCGCGAGGGCGCGCCGCAGCAGGGCCCGGTCCTTGACGAGATCGCCGCGCGCGGGCCAGGTGGTGAAGTCGGTACGCCCCGTCGCCCGCCACGCCGTGGCCGTCGCCGTCGTCAGCTGCCCCGGATCCAGCGCCGCCTGGGCCGCCGGGTTCCGCGCGTACGGGGGTGCCGCCGCGCCGTCGGGCCCCCAGCCCTCCCCGGGCAGTCCGAGGAGCGCCCCGGACACGATCACGGCGGCCGTCGCGGCCAGCGCGGCCCGTGTGTGCTGGCGGCGGCGCATCAGATCGGTGGGGCGGGCGTGCAGCGAACAGGGGTCGTACTCGGGGGAGGCGAGCAGCGCGTACTGCCCCGCCGGCACCGAGTCGGCCTCCTTCAGCGCGGCGTCCGGGGCGCCGACGCCCGCCTCTTCGAGGAGCGACCTGATCACCGGGTCGGGGAGCCGCTCCAGGCCCCGCAGGACATAGGCGGCGCGTCCCGGGCCGGAGAGCGCCGACAGCCGCTGGTCCAGGGCCAGTTCGTCTGCGCCGCCGGAGCGGGGGAAGAGCCTGAGGCCCCACACCCGGGGCAGCGGCGGCGGCAGCTGGGACCGCTTCGGCCACGCCCGGCGCCGCAGCGGCAGGCCCGCCTCCAGGGCGGTGCGGACGACCTGGAGCCGGACGAAGGCGTACCCGGGGTTGCGCTCCCGGTCCGCGCCCGTCGCCTGCGCCGGGATGAGCGAGGTGGACCTGCGGCCCCTGGGCAGCGCCCGCTGGGTCAGCGCGTGCGCCGTCAGCACGCGACGGTTGCGGCCCAGGCCCGACGGCAACGTCAGATAGGCCAGCCGGACCAGACGCGGATAGTGCTCGACGAGCGCGGCCTCCGCCTGCTCGACGTCCACGACCGACTCCTGGGCGCGGGACGATGCGGGGCGCGGGGCGACATCCTGTGACTGCACGTTCAGCAGAACGAGCGAATGGTCCGATGGTCACCACAGCGCTCCGCCGGGTGGGGCGGGGCGCCTCGGGGATGGGGTGCCTGGGGTGCGTGGGCGGCTGCGGCTTCGGTGGGGCGTCTCGCGCAGTTCCCCGCGCCCCTGAAAAGCCGGGGCTGCGCCCCCTGCTTTTCAGGCCCGCAGGGGCCTGGGCTTTCAGGGGCGCGGGGAACTGCGCGAGACGCCCCCACCGGAGCCGCAGCCGACGAACGCACCCGCCTGACCCGGATGACCCGGCGGTGCCTGTGACGAGGAACCGGTCGACGGTGCCGGTCCGGTCGAGCAGACTGATCCGGAACCGTCCGGCACGGCCGGGCAGCAGCCGATTGAGCGCCGGGCGCGCGGGAGCCGTATCGAAGGCGGACACCGATGAACAGCGGTGCGCGCACGGAGCCGGCGCGTTCATGTCGCCTGAACGGACCCGGAGGGTACGGATGAGTTTGACGAGGAAGAGGCTCGCGGGGGCCGCGGCCGGCGCGGTCGTCGCGCTGCTGGCGCTGACCGGCTGCGGCGGGTCCGACGACGCGGAGGCCGCCGTCCCGAAGACGGCGACGGGGACGCTGGAGCACATCGCGGGCGAGGTGGGCTGCAAGCCGGACATGCAGACGGACGCGGACACCATCCGCCAGGCCCTGTGCACGAACAAGGACGGCGACTTCGACGGCAAGTTCGTCCTCGCGACCTTCGCCACCGACCGGGGCCAGGCGGAATGGCTGGCCGGCGCCAAGGACTACGGCGGCTACTACCTCGTCGGCCGCAAGTGGGTCGCCGTCGGCCCGAAGAAGACGGTGGGCGGACTGCAGGGCACCCTCGGCGGGGAGATGCAGGAGGGGTCCGAGCACATGAACCCCGGCGGCAGCCACAACGACGGCAGCCACAGCGGCTGAGCGCCTGAGCGGCGTGTGCCCCCGTCCCCGGAGCTCCGGGGACGGGGGCACACGCGTGTATACGCGTATACACGCCGATGCACGCGCGGCGATCCGGCGTGATCCGGGCGGGCCGGGTGATCCGGGACATGCGAAAGCCGGCGGTGGGATCTCCCACCGCCGGCTTTCGTCCGTGGCTCAGAAGTGCTCGGGCACTACTTGCAGTTCTGGCCGTTGTTGATGCACTGGACCATCTTGTTCATCGTCTGCTGGTTGAAGAAGTTGATGAAGTCGTTGTGGTCGGTGATCGGCTTGTGCAGGTTCTCCGGGAAGGAGTCGACCGCGTAGGGCTTCACGACCTGGCCGTTCTGGATCTGCGGGGCCGGGACGTTGTAGACCAGGCGGACCTGGAGCTGGGGGATGGCCTGGAAACCGTTGGCGCAACTGCCGTCACCCTTGACGAAGCTCACGTGGGTGCGGTGGTTGGCGCTGTCGATGTTCTTGCCGTCCCAGCAGCTCTGGAAGAAGGACGTCCGCACCACGGAGCTGCCCTGCGGGCAGATCGGGTACTTGTCCGTCACCACACGGTCCTCGAAGCCGGTGCAGCTCCAGTTCGTGTTGGCGTTGCCCAGGCCGTTCACGAAGGCCTTCGCGTCACCGGTGATGATGCGCAGGGCCTGCGGCATCCCGACGACGTTGCCCTTCTTGTTGCCGACGAACTTCAGCTGGGCCTGGCTCGGCTCGACGATCTTGCCGACGTTCTTGTCCGCGCCACCGCCGGGCTTGTTGGCGTCGATGTCGTTCGAGCCGTCCTGGATGCGGATGACCGGCCAGAAGTAGGACGACTTGTCGCCCTGGTTCTGGCAGGACGTCTGCGCGTTGGCCAGCTGCTGGTCGCTCGCGAAGGCGTTGTTGCTCTGGTTGCCCACGTAGTCGTGCTGGTGCTGGGCGCCGTTGCTGACACCCGGGGCGACGATCACGTTGTCCGAGTTGCGCAGCTCGTTCTTGTTGACGCCACAGCTCGTGGTGAAGCTGCCCCGCGAGCCACCGTTGCCGTTGGCGGCGAGACCGTTGCCGTTCACGCCCTTGGGGCCGCCGTTGGGCTGGACCTGGTTGATGTTGATGAAGTCGCCGGCGACCGGGCCGTTGCCGCCCTGGCCGTTGCCACCCTGGCCCTGGCCCTGGCCCTGACCACCGTTGTTCTGGCCCTGGTTCTGGCCACCCTGGTTCTGACCCTGGCCGCCGTTGTTCTGGCCCTGGTTCTGACCGCCCTGGTTCTGGCCCTGGCCGCCGTTGTTCTGGCCCTGGTTCTGGCCACCCTGGTTCTGACCCTGGCCCCCGCCGGCGTTGGTCTGAGCCTGGTCACCCTTGCCCTGGCAGGCCGCGAGCTGCGCCAGCCCCTGCGGAGCCTGGCCGCCCACGCGCCGGATGTTGATGCCGATCCGGTCGATGGTGGCCGTCCGCTTCGACTTCAGCGGGTTGAGAATGGCGTTGTTGACGAAGTTGGCGTCGCCCGCCTGCGCCTGGCGCGTGTCAGCCAGGCGCTTGTACGCCTCGGTGATCTGCCGGTCCAGCAGCGCCAGCTCCTTGGCGACACCCGCGCGCGCCTTGTTCGGCACGTTCGTCAGCTTCTGACCGACGTCCGGGCAGGCGATGGTGGCCACCTGGGCGGAGGCCAGCGTCGCGTTGGGCTTGGACTTCGACTCGCCCGCTGAGGCGTAGAAGTTCGCCCAGACCAGGCCGCCGCCCGCGACCGCGAGCGCCGCGGATGCGGCAATGGCCCGAACGGCCAGCGGCGAACGTCGTTTGCGTGTGTTGCGTCCCATGGAACTCCTCTGACTTCCTTGCGGGGCTATCGAGGCGCCCGACAGGAGTGAAGCGGCTCCATCAAGTACGCGCTGATTCCCAGGAGTGTTCAGGCGACTCAGAAATTGATGAGAGATTCGTGGGACAAACTGGTTTCAACACCCCGCACGGCACCGGGAGTTGCCGATCCCCTACGGCGTGTACATGATGAGCGGCCCCGAAGGGGCCCGCGAAGGGGGTGTTTCGGCGACTCTGGCCGGGATGCGCGGGAACCGCCGTCACCGTGCCGTTTCGCCCGGCTGGAGCCCCAGCAGCTTCGCCTCCACCGACGCGTCCAGTCCCACCGCCGGCCGGTCCGGCCGGTGCGGCGCGACTCCGCCGAGTTCCGTCAGCCACTCCCAGGTGTCCCGGACGGTCTCCTCCACCGTCCGGCAGCGGAGCCCGTCCCGTACGGCGCGGGACACGTCCGCCCGGTGCAGCGCGTCGTGCAGGTCGCTGTCCTCGGGTACCCACACCGGCAGCTGCGTCCATGGCTCGACCCCGGCCTCCAGAATCAACTCCGGTGCCGTCCAGCGGAGTTCGGCCGCACTACCGGTCGCCCGTACGCACGCGTCGAGCAGTTCGCCCATGGTGGCCGTGCCGGTGGGGCCGATCAGGTTGTACGGGCCGCTCGCTCCCCGCTCCGCGGCGCCGAGGATCCAGGCGGCGAGATCGCGGACGTCGACGTACTGCAGGGGCAGGTCGCGGGGGCCGGGCGCCAGGACCGGACCGCCCCGGGCGACGCGGGTCAGCCACCAGGGCAGCCGGCCGATGTTCTCGTACGGCCCGAGGATCAGACCGCAGCGCACGAGGAGCGAGCGGTCGGCGCCGAACGCCTCGGCCGCGGCCAGCTCCCCGCCCCGCTTGTCGCGGGCGTAGTCCGTCCCGTCGGCGTCCGCCGACGCGCCGTCCACCAGGGGCGCCGACTCGTCGTACCCGGCGGCCGGTGGCCAGGCGTACACCGAGCAACTCGACACGTACACATACCGGTCGGCCACGCCGGACAGCAGACGCGCGGTGTCCCGGACGGCTCGCGGCGCCGCCGACCAGGTGTCGACGACGACATCCCACCCGCCCCCGGCCGCGGAGGCCGCGGCACAGGCGTCGGCGAGCGCCGCGAGCCCGTCCGGGGCGGTGCGGTCGCCCAGCAGCGACCGCACCCCGGCCGGAGGTGCGTGCCGTCCCCGGTGGAAGACGGTCACCTCCCAGCCGCGGGCCGACGCCGCCTCCACGACGGCGCGGCCCACGAACTCCGTACCACCCAGCATCAGAAGTCTCATGCCGCAGACTCTGCCCGCCGGGCGGCCGGTACGGAACGGGAATCTGCTCTCAGGAGATCCGTCAACGGTCCAGCGGCGGCGTGTACTTGTACCCGACCCGCCGTACCGTCTGGATCGCCTGACGGAACTCCGCGCCCAGCTTGCGGCGCAGCCGGGCGATGTGGACGTCGACCGTCCGCCCGTCGCCCACATGCCCGTAGCCCCACACCGTCGTCACCAACTGGTCGCGGGTGTGCACCCGGTGGGGGTGCGCGACGAGGTGGGCGAGCAGCTCGAACTCCAGATAGGTGAGGTCGAGCGGACGCCCGCCGACCTCGGCCGTGCGCTGCACGGTGTCGACCCGGACCAGCTCCTCCGCCGCCCCGGCGTGGTCGAGGGGCGGCTCGTCCGGTACCGCGAACGGCGCCGCCGGCGGCTGCTGGTCGGCCGGCAGGAGCACCAGGTAGCCGACCATCGGGGGCCGCCCGGGCAGGGTGGGCAGGGTGTGCTGGGGTGCGGGCAGCCAGGTGGCGCCCGGCGGCAGGAAGTCCGTGATGTCCACGACCTCGTCCCGGCCCACGGCACGCAGCCGGTGCCGGGGGGAGGCGACGGGCGAGGGGACGGCGACGGGCGCGGGGGCCGGCGCGGAGGTCAGCGGGGCGGCGGTCGACAGAGAACGGGTGTTCGCCATGAGAGGTCAGCTCTTTCGCGCGGGAGGATCGTCCGGGAGACCTCGGCGACCGAGTTCGTGACCGGTCCCGCCGAGGGGCGTACGTCGTTCCGCGCCGACCGAAGGCCGGGGTGTACGGCTTTAGAGGGCCGGCGCGTTCGTCGCGCGGCAACACACCCGGTCGAAGTCGTGGTGCTGACGGGAAGGCCAGAAGGGCTCCAGGTCGTGACGACCCGTCGCGCGTGGGTTCTGGAAGCCTGCCATGGGTTCATTGAAGCAGACACACGCCCGTCGCATCAGTCTCCTCTCACTGCTTGGACGCTTCTTTGACATCACCTCCGCCCTCGCCGGTCCGCCCCGGCGCGGGCGGCGACGCCGAAGGGCGCCCACCGGACCGGTGGACGCCCTCTCGGACAGCGCGGGCTCGTGGAGCCCCCGGGTGGATCAGACCTGGCCGGCCTTGTCGAGCGCGGTGCAGCAGGTGTCGACGACCAGCCGCGTCACGACGTACGGGTCGACGTTGGCGTTCGGGCGGCGGTCCTCGATGTAGCCCTTGCCGTCCTTCTCGACCTGCCACGGGATACGGACCGAGGCGCCGCGGTCGGAGACACCGTAGGAGTACTCGTTCCACGGGGCGGTCTCGTGCAGACCGGTCAGACGGTCGTCGATGCCGGCGCCGTAGTTCTTGACGTGGTCGAGCGGCTTCGAGCCCTCGCCCAGCGACTCGCACGCGGTGATGATCGCGTCGTAGCCCTCGCGCATCGCCTTCGTGGAGAAGTTGGTGTGCGCGCCGGCACCGTTCCAGTCGCCCTTGACGGGCTTCGGGTCCAGCGTCGCGGAGACCTCGAAGTCCTCGGCGGTGCGGTAGAGCAGCCAACGGGCCACCCACAGGTGGTCGGCGACCTCCAGCGGCGAGACCGGGCCGACCTGGAACTCCCACTGACCGGGCATGACCTCGGCGTTGATGCCGGAGATGGCGAGACCGGCCTCCAGGCAGTTCTCCAGGTGGGCCTCGACGATGTCACGGCCGAAGATCTCGTCGGAGCCGACACCGCAGTAGTAGCCGCCCTGAGGGGCCGGGAAGCCGCCCTTGGGGAAGCCGAGCGGGCGCTCGCCGTCGAAGAAGGTGTACTCCTGCTCGATGCCGAAGATCGGCTCCTGGGCGGCGAACTTCTCGGCCACCTCACGCAGCGCGGCACGCGTGTTGGACTCGTGCGGCGTCATGTCGATGTTGAGGACCTCGCAGAGCACGAGGATGTCGTCGCCGCCGCGGATCGGGTCCGGGCAGGAGAAGACCGGCTGGAGCACGCGGTCCGAGGAGTGCCCCTCGGCCTGGTTCGTGGAGGACCCGTCGAAGCCCCAGATCGGCAGCTCCGCACCCTTCGCGTCGTCGGCGAAGATCTTCGTCTTCGAGCGGAGCTTGGCCGTCGGCTCGGTGCCGTCGATCCAGATGTACTCAGCCTTGAAGGTCACGGGACACATCCTTCGGGGTGGGTCACTAGGCGCATGTGCGGGTGCTGCGGCGCTGCGGCACTGAAACGCCGCTGATGCCGCGCAGCCTGTCAACGCGCGATTTCCCGGCCGTTGCTCGAATGTGAACCCCGTGTTACCTGGTGTCGCTGTGGTGCGACTCACTCCCCGGCGGACGCGCAGGTCGCCCGCATGTACGAGGCCGGCCACCGCTTCGCGCGATGGCCGGCCTCCCCGGACCGCGGTCGCCCTCCCGTCACCTCACCGTCACGAGGGGACCCGCTCCGTACCCCGGTGCTCCGCGGTCCGGGCCGGTCTCACCCCACCTGCTCGATCAGCGCGCGGCGGATCAGGAACTTGCCGGGTTCCCGGACCTGTTCGAAGGCGGCGTTGTTCAGCAGGGCGCAACTGCCCGAGACCGACGTGACCTCGACGGTCGTGGACTTGTTGTTGTCCAGGTTGGTCACCCGCAGCTTCGTGCCGGCCGGGAACTGGTTGCTGGACGCCGCCGGGGCGCCGCCCTCACCGGAGAGGGTGACGGTGGAGCCGTTGCAGACCTGCCGGCCGGCTCCGGCGTCGCCCGTGTCACCCGCGCCGCCGGCGTTCCCCGCTCCACCCGCGTTCCCCGCCGCCTCGTCGTCCTGGGGGTCCTGAGCCGACCCCCCGGTCTCCGTGGCCGGCGCGGACGGCTGGGCGGGCTGCGCCGGGGGTGCGGCCTGGGAGCCCTGAGCCGACTCCCCGACCACGCAGTCCGACGCCTTCTGCTGGACCTCGATCTGTGCGATGACCGCCTCGCGGTTGGCGATCCGGGCCGCCGACTGGGCGTCGGGCTTCGCCTTCTGGTCCGCGATGAACCGCTCGTTGTTGCCGAGCGCGGTGGCCAGGCCCTGACAGACACTGGAATCCGCCGCGGTCTGCGCCGCGTTCGACGTGGCCGCCATCGCGAAGGCCCCGCCTCCCGCCATCGCCGCCGCGGTCACGAACAGTGCGACCTTCTTCTTCGTGCCGAGCGTTCTCCTACGCGACATGCGCGCCTCCTGTTCCCGGCGCACCTTCGGATCGGCCACCGGATCGGACGAGTACGCCGCTACGTACGAGATGTCGAACGAAGCTACTCAACGGTCACAGCGAACTCTCAAGTGACGCACGTCACATCATGGTCGCGGAGCGGGCCGCGTGCGCCGCCCGTTACCTGGACAGGGCGTCCCGTACAGCCTCGTCCGTGCGGGCCACCACCGCCGTACCGTCCTCGGCGGTGATGATCGGCCGCTGGATGAGCTTCGGGTGCTCGGCGAGCGCCTTCACCCACCGGTCGCGCGAACCGTCGTCCCGCGCCCACTCCTTGAGGCCCAGCTCCTTCGCCGCGGCCTCCTGGGTGCGGGTGATGTCCCACGGTTCGAGCCCGAGCCGGTCGAGTACGGCGCGGATCTCGTCCTCGCTCGGGACGTCCTCCAGGTAGCGGCGGACGGTGTAGTCGGCGCCCTCGGCGTCGAGCAGGCTGATCGCGCTGCGGCACTTGGAACAGGCGGGATTGATCCAGATCTCCATGCCGCCCACCGTAGCCAACCGGACCCGAAAACTCGTGTTCCACGTCTGTCACAGGACCCCTCAGATGCCGTCTGGCCAGGGGCGATTGTCAGTGGGGGGTAGTAAAATAGAAGCAGTGTTCGAGGGTTGCCGACGGGGGATTCCGGCGGTGCCCAGACCGCGACAGGAGGATGTCCGTGCCCGCTGCCGCACTGAAGTCCAAGCCGCTGCCCACCCAGTCCACCGTCCAGCATCCCGTCCTGCTCGACCTGCCCTACGCGCCGGTGGTGAAGCACACCCTGCCGCCGGGCCGTCCGCGCGAGTGGTACATCACCCACAACCGGCGTCTGAAGGCCATGCGTCTGGCGATCGCCCTGCTCGACTCCGGCGTCCACGTGCCGAACCAGGCGCGCAACGAGACGATCCGGAGCACGGCGGAGGTCATCGGGGTGCACCCGCCCTCGGACACCACGTGCCACATGGTCCGGGCGCTGATGCGCTACACCCGCTAGGCCGAAAAAGGGGCGATCTCCGGCCGCCAGGGTTGGCCGGAGATCGCTCTAGTCCTGCCCGCCGGGGGTCCATACGATGCGGTCGCCCCCCGGTCTTCACAGCTGCTTCACAGCCCGCGTTCCATGCGGGCGGTGTTCTCGCAGGCCGCGGGGTTCTCGCGCGCGTCTATTGACATGTGCATGACTCTGATGGGAGAACCCCCCATGGTTCGAGGTCTCCTCCTGGGCGGCGCCGTAGCCGCCCTGTTCGCCGGTGCGCTTCCCGCGCAGGCCGAGTCCCCCTTCGAGGACCCGCCCCCGGACAAGATCGTCATCAAGGTCGCCACGGTGAACGGCTCCGGCTGTCCCCAGGGCACGGCCGCGGTCGCCGTCTCTCCGGACAACACCGCGTTCACCGTGACCTACAGCGACTACCTCGCGCAGGTCGGCGGCGGTGCCCCGTCCACCGCGTTCCGCAAGAACTGCCAGCTCAACCTGATCGTCCACGTGCCCGGTGGCTTCACGTACGCCATCGCCAGCGTCGACTACCGCGGCTTCGCCTCTCTCGCGCGCGGCGCGAGCGGCGTCGAGAAGGCCTCGTACTACTTCCAGGGCTCCCCGGACACGGCCTCCAGGACCCACACGTTCACCGGTCCCAAGGAGGACAACTGGCAGGCTACGGACGAGACCGACTGGGCCCAGCTGGTGTGGGCGCCCTGTGGGGTCGAGCGCAACTTCAACATCAACACCGAGCTGAGGGTCAACCGGGGGTCGTCGCCGGCCAGCAGCACGAGTTTCATGACCATGGACTCGACGGACGGTGACATCAGCACGATCTATCACCTGGCATGGAAGCAGTGCCCCTCCAAGTGAGCCGGTTCGCCGGGTGCCCCCTGCTGTGGGGGCACCCGGCGCTCGTCGGTGTCGGCGGGGTGGGGTTTCGTTCCGTCGCCGGGTGCGGGTCCGGTGGGGGCTGGTCGCGCAGTTCCCCGCGCCCCCGAAAAGCAGGGGCTGCGCCCCGTGCTTTCCAGGCCCGGAGGGCCGTCGCCTTTCAGGCCCGCAGGGGCCTGCGCTTCCAGGGGCGCGGGGAACTGCGCGAGACGCCCCACCGGACCCGCACCCGGCGACGAAGCCCCACCCCTTCCCACCTCACCCCGATCACACCAACTCCTTCTCCAACGGCGTCCGGAAGCGCGGCGTGACCCGCGTGTCACCCACCCACCCCCGCAGCCGCGCGGCCTCCGCCCGGATCGCCTCCTCGGCCTCCCGCCCCACCCCCTCCGTGTCGAGCAGCCGCCAGACGATCTCCCCGTCGGAGCGCTGGGCCCAGCCGCCGATCACGCGGCCGTTCCACCACACCGTCGGCCCGACGTTGCCGCTGTAGTCGAAGAGGGCCGGCCGGAGTCCGGGGGCGAGATACCAGTCGCGCCGCTGCCAGCCCATCGCCGTAGGGTCGAGGGCGGGCAGGAGGGCCGCCCAGGGCTCACCGGGGCCGGACACCGGCGCCTCGTCCTCGGCGGTCACATACCCCGTGCCCTCGTCCAGTGCCACGGCCCGCGCCCCGATCGCCGCCAGCGCCCGGCGGACCTCGGTGACACGCCACCCCGTCCACCACTTCAGGTCCGCCTCGGTCGCCGGACCGCAGGCCGCCAACCACCGTTCCAGCAGGGACGCCTGCGCCTGCGCCGCATCCAGCTCGGGGTGCGCGGGAGCCACCGCCCACCGGAACTGGCTCGACGTCCAGGAGCCGAGGGGCCGCCCCCGCACGACCCTGCCCTCCACCCCCAGCACCCTCAGCAGCCGCGTCGAGACCGTGTGCGTCCCCTCGTAGCTCTTCCCGGCCGCGTACACGAACTTCTCCCGCAACCTAGGTTCGTCCTCGGCGAGTTCGGACGCGGTGGCCTGGCCCCGGCGGGCCAGCGCGGCCAGCGCCGACTCCTCGACCTCCTTCAGCCAGGCCGCGTCCGGCGCCCCGGCCGCGGCCATGTCCTTCAGCAGCGAGGCCCGCTCCCGCGCGGCGACCGTGAGGGAGGTCGAGGCGTGCACCACGGCGGTCAGCCCGGCCGGGAACACGAACACGGTGTGCCGCATCCCGTGCATACGGACGAGTGAGCGGTCCTCGTACAGCGCCCGCTCGGTCTCGGACACCGTCCGCTTGGCATCGGCGAGCCGCGCGCCCACCGCGAGAGGCACCGTCGCGGGGTCCGAGCCGTGCAACGCCACCAGAGAATCAGCCACCTCCTCGGGCCTCTCCGCCCGTACGGATCCGGCCAACCGCTGCCTCAGCCCCAGCCGCACCCGCCGCTCGGCCACTCCGACATACCGCAGCCGCTCACCAGCCATGCCCACCGCCTTCACCCGTGCCCCGCGCCCGTCCCGAGGACCCGGAAATGTGAGAACCCGAGTGGCGATCGGGTCCAGGCCCTCCACCCGCATCCTCCCGGACCCCACTGACAATCGGCCCCGCACCACGCCCCCGCCCCTCTCCACCTCCGCCCCCTACGCGTACCGCTCCAGCAGCCCGCCCACATACACCTCCAGCCGCGCCCCCAGCACCTCCGGCGTCAGATCCGTCCGCCCCAGCTCCCGCCAGGGCACCGCGAGCTTCTCCGCGTCGGGTGCGTAGGCCAGCGCGTCCAGCAGCCGCCAGTACAGGTGGTCCAGATCCCCGGCCAGGTGACGCCCGCCTCGTGCCTCGTACCGCTCACGGAACCCGAGGCCGTGTTCCGCCCCGTACAACAACGCCAGGGCGGTCGAGCAGTGCGCCACATCGAGGTCCGCAGGCCCCCACGAGGTCTCCACCCAGTCCACGACCCCGCTGATCCGCAGACCGCCGTCCGCACCGCCACCCGTACCCGTGAACAGGACGTTCCCTGGATGGAAGTCCCGGTGCAGGAAGCACCCTTCGTACGCGGGTGCCTCCCGCCGGATCACCTCCACAGCCCGCTCCCACGGCGCACCGCCCGGCACGGTGACCCGCTCGGGCGAGGTCCAGGGCTGGTACGTGCGAGGCCGCCGCTCCGGAACCACCGCGTGGATCCGCGCGAGCTGCCCGGCGAGCAGGTCCAGCCGTGCCTCCAGGTCCCCGTCCTCCTCCACCCGCGGCGATCCCGGCAGCAGGGACATCAACAGCGACGGCAGACCGGCGAGTTCGGCGGACGGGTCGACGGCGTGCAGACGCGGCGCGGGTATGCCGTCGTACGGCGTGAGCAACGTGAGGACCGCGGCCTCACGCTCCAGCAGCCCGGGAGCGTGCCGCCGGAAGAACGGCCGCACGAACGACCGCAGGACGAGATCCGAGCCGTCGTCCAGCGTCAGCCGACGCATCCGCGAGGTCCAACCACCGCGCAGATCAGCCCAGTTGCGTACGGAACGGCCCTCGGGGAGCTGCGCGGCCACCCACGCCAGGGTGCCGTCCCACTCATGATCCTCTGATTCCATGGGAGCAGCATCCCCCGGAGCCGGCACCCCTGTCGGACCTCACCGACCGGCAACGGGCCGCGCCGGCCGCGAATAATGAGATGCCCACGCACCCTCCGCACGAGCATCCTGGACATGCGGAGCGAAGCCTTTCGGGCCCCGGGCCCGCACGGGACGGCCATCGCGCGCCGACGCCGGGGCCGCGCCTCCCCGTGCAGCCCTCACCCACGCCACGCCCCGAGGAGTCCCGTCATGGGCACGTTGATCCTCTCGGCGACCGCGGTCCTGGTCGTCATGGGATTCACCGACCACGTCCTCTGGTTGGCCGCCGTCGCCCTGCTCTACCTGTACGTCCGGTACGGCCGCACGGAGGGAGGCTCGTCGGGCTCCCCGGCGGGTGGCAACCCGGCCCAGCCCGGCTCCTACCGCGCGTACCGCGATCGCCGTGACCAGCAGGCGAGATGGGAGCGCCGCTACCGCCGAGAACGCCCGTCGGCGACCCGTCGACAGGACCGCGACAAGGGCGGCGGGTAGCGGCGGACCGCTCAGTACGACGACCGGTAGTTGACGTAACCGATCAGCGCGATGAGCCCCGCCACGCAGCCGAAGACGATCACCGTCGACACCCACGAGGACCGCCGCGGTCCGGCCGGGCCGGGGTCTGCCCGGAACGGCTGGGGCGCGGGCGGGTTCTCCTTCCACCGCGCGGCGAGCATCCGGGCCCGCGCGGAGGGCTCCTTGTGCTCGGCGTTGTCCGCCCACTTGATGTCGAACTCGCGCTCGCCGTCGTCCTGTTCGGGCATTCCCGTGTCCCCCGTCATCCATCGAACAGTCGTGCCAGAACCATACGACGACGCCCCCGTCCCGGAAAGCGGGAACGGGGGCGCCGTCGAACAACTCAGCGACCGACCGGAACCACACGCCTACGGCGCTGGCTCACGGGCTCGATCACACGTCGAAGTACAGCTCGAACTCGTGCGGGTGCGGGCGCAGCTGCAGCGGGGCGATCTCGTTGGCGCGCTTGTAGTCGATCCACGTCTCGATCAGGTCCGGCGTGAAGACGTCGCCCTGGAGGAGGAACTCGTGGTCGCGCTCCAGCGAGTCGAGGACGGCCGGGAGGGAGGTCGGGACCTGGGGGACGCCCGCGTGCTCCTCGGGAGCCAGCTCGTAGAGGTCCTTGTCGATCGGCTCGGCCGGCTCGATCTTGTTCTTGACGCCGTCCAGGCCCGCGAGGAGCAGGGCCGAGAAGGCGAGGTACGGGTTGCCGGAGGAGTCGGGCGCGCGGAACTCGACGCGCTTGGCCTTCGGGTTCGAACCCGTGATCGGGATACGCATGGCGGCGGAGCGGTTGCGCTGCGAGTAGACCAGGTTGACCGGGGCCTCGAAGCCGGGGACCAGGCGGTGGTACGAGTTCACCGTCGGGTTCGTGAAGGCCAGCAGCGACGGGGCGTGCTTGAGGATGCCGCCGATGTAGTAGCGCGCCATGTCCGACAGGCCCGCGTACCCGGCCTCGTCGTAGAAGAGCGGCGAGCCGCCCGCCCACAGCGACTGGTGGACGTGCATGCCCGAGCCGTTGTCGCCGAAGATCGGCTTCGGCATGAAGGTCGCGGTCTTGCCGTTGCGCCAGGCCACGTTCTTCACGATGTACTTGAAGAGCTGCAGGTCGTCGGCCGCGGCGAGCAGCGTGTTGAACTTGTAGTTGATCTCGGCCTGGCCGGCGGTGCCCACCTCGTGGTGCTGGCGCTCGACCTGGAGGCCGGACTTGGCCAGCTCCAGCGAGATCTCCGCACGCAGGTCGGCGAAGTGGTCGACCGGCGGGGTCGGGAAGTACCCGCCCTTGTAGCGGACCTTGTAACCGCGGTTGTCCTCCAGCGCACCGGTGTTCCAGGCGCCCGCCTCGGAGTCGATGTGGTAGAAGGACTCGTTCTCCGAGGTCTTGAAGCGCACGCTGTCGAAAACGTAGAACTCGGCTTCGGGGCCGAAGTACGCGGTGTCGGCGATGCCGGTGGACGCGAGGTACGCCTCGGCCTTCTTCGCCACGTTCCGCGGGTCACGGGAGTACTGCTCGCCCGTGATCGGGTCGTGGATGAAGAAGTTGATGTTGACCGTCTTGTCGCGGCGGAACGGGTCGACGCGCGCGGTGGACAGGTCGGCGCGGAGCGCCATGTCGGACTCGTGGATGGCCTGGAAGCCGCGGATCGAGGAGCCGTCGAACGCGAGCTCCTCGGCCGGGTCGAAGGCCTCGGCCGGGATCGTGAAGTGCTGCATCACGCCCGGCAGGTCGCAGAAGCGGACGTCGACGAACTTGACGTCCTCGTCCGCGATGAACTTCTTGGCCTCGTCGGCGTTCTGGAACATCCAGCTCCTCCTACTCCCGACGTCCTGCCGGGGTGGTAGTTCGTTCGTGCTGCCAGTGCGGTGGCACACGCTGTCGTCGACCCTAGGGACGGGTGGTTTCTCGTACGTGACCCATTTGTTTCGCACAAGTTAACCGGACATCCCGCCCCGCACCCCACCTGTCCGTATGGCAAAACGGTGGCAGTACCGTGGTCGGGTGGACAAGAGGCAAGCACTCGGATCGTGGCTCTCCGGCCCCCGCGAAGCCGCGGAGGCGGCCGGAGTCGACTTCGGATACAGGGGAGAGCAGCTCGGTCTGCCCGAGGAGGGGCCCGGCTCCATCGCCCGCCCCGGACGCCGTCTCGGCGCCCTCGCCGTCGACTGGGGCCTGTGTCTCTTGATCGCATACGGCCTCATCACCGACGGCTACGACCAGGCCACCAGCAACTGGGCCCTGCTCATCTTCTTCCTGCTGCACGCCCTCACCCTGGGCACGGTCGGCTTCACGCCCGGCAAGCGCCTCTTCGGCCTCCGGGTCGTCTCCCAGGACACCGGCACGGTGATCCCCTGGCGCGCCGCCGTCCGCTCGGTCCTGCTCTGCCTAGCCATCCCCGCCCTGGTCTGGGACCGCGACGGCCGCGGTCTGCACGACCGGCTGGCGCGCACGGTGGAGGTGCGTGTCTGACGCCCCTGTACGACGCCGTACGACGAGGGGGGCGCCCGGAGTGATCCGGGCGCCCCCCTCGTCGTACGGCGTCTCGTCAGCGGGCCTTCGGGCCGCCCTTGGGCATGCGCATGCCCTTCGGCATCGGACCCTTGGGGAGCGGCATGTTGCTCATCAGGTCGCCCATCGCGCGCAGCCGGTCGTTGGTGGCGGTCACCTGGGGGCCGGTCAGGACGCGCGGCAGCTTGAGCATCGTGGTGCGGAGCTTCTTCAGCTCGGTCTGGCCCTCGCCGGTGCCCACGACCAGGTCGTGCACCGGGACGTCCGCCACGATGCGGGCCATCTTCCGCTTCTCGGCGGCCAGCAGGCTCTTCACCCGGTTCGGGTTGCCCTCGGCGACCAGGACGATGCCGGCCTTGCCGACGGCGCGGTGCACCACGTCCTGGCTGCGGTTCATCGCCACCGCGGGGGTGGTGGTCCAGCCACGGCCCACGTTGTCCAGCACCGCCGCGGCGGCACCCGGCTGGCCCTCCATCTGCCCGAACGCGGCCCGCTCGGCCCGCCGTCCGAAGACGATCGCCATCGCGAGCAAGGCGAGCAGAAGGCCCAGGATGCCGAGATAGATGGGGTGACCGATCAAGAAACCGATCGCGAGGAAGACACCGAAGGTGATGATTCCGACAGCCGCGAGTACAAGACCGATCTTCTTGTCGGCCTTGCGGGTCATCTTGTACGTCAGAGCGATCTGCTTGAGTCGCCCGGGGTTCGCAGCGTCCGCTGCGGGTTCCTTCCTCGCCATGGCACGAAGTCTACGTGTCCGGGGAAGCGAGGACGACGGCGGTGCCGGTGGGGACCGGAGACCGGCGGCTGCGCCGGGGAAGCGGCGCCGGGCGGCGGCGGTGCCGACGGTGGTGCTGCGAGCGGGGTCGTGCTGCGTACGGGTGGTGCCGCGCACGGGATCGTGCGCTGTACGGGGTGGTGCGCAGGGGCTACGGCGGTTACGAGGTGCGCGAGGCGACGGCGGCCTCGAGAACGCGCTCGGCCTCGAAGCGGTCCTTGGCGCGGCGGCGGTCCTCCAGCACGGAGGTCCACGCGTTGCGGCGGGCGGTGCGCTGGCCGCTGCTCAGGAGCAGTGACTCGACGGCACGGAGTGCATCGGTGAACGACGGGATGGGAGTGGCGCGGACGGGTGCGGCCTGCATGGGAGGTCCCCCCTCGGGATGGCTGCTCGGGCTAGGGCTCTGTACCGGGTGTGAAACCAGGGTCACTGATTGGTGTTACCAGGGCATGACCGACCGGTCAAACGAGGGTGAAGCCTTGCTTCGCACCCTTTAAACCCCGACGCGGCCCTGACAGTGCCCTCATCTGCGAGGACGGTCAGGACCGCGGTCAATCGGCCATTACTGGCGAGTAGCTGCTTGTGCTGGGATTCACACGACCTGATGGCACTGCGTGCCATTTGGCCGAGCGTCCGACGGAGGGGTCAGACGGCCTGCGAGGCGATGTACGAACCCCGCTTCTCGACGGCCATCTGGTAGAGCCGTCCGGCCCGGTACGAGGAGCGGACCAGCGGGCCGGACATCACGCCGGAGAAGCCGATCTCGTCGGCCTCCTGCTTCAGCTCCACGAACTCCTGCGGCTTGACCCAGCGCTCCACGGGGTGGTGGCGGACGCTCGGACGCAGGTACTGGGTGATGGTCACCAGCTCGCAGCCGGCGTCGTGCAGCTGCTTGAGCGCCTCGCTGACCTCCTCGCGGGTCTCGCCCATGCCGAGGATCAGGTTGGACTTGGTCACCAGGCCGAAGTCACGGGCCTCGGTGATCACCTTCAGGGAGCGCTCGTAGCGGAAGCCGGGGCGGATGCGCTTGAAGATCCTCGGGACCGTCTCGACGTTGTGCGCGAAGACCTCGGGGCGGGACTCGAAGACCTGCCGGAGCAGCTCCGGTACGGCGTTGAAGTCGGGGGCGAGCAGCTCGACCTTGGTGCGGCCGGCCTCGCGGGCGGACGTCTGCTCGTGGATCTGCCGGACCGTCTCGGCGTACAGCCAGGCGCCGCCGTCCTCCAGGTCGTCGCGGGCGACGCCGGTGATGGTGGCGTAGTTCAGGTCCATGGTGACCACGGACTCGCCCACGCGGCGGGGCTCGTCGCGGTCCAGCGCCTCGGGCTTGCCGGTGTCGATCTGGCAGAAGTCGCAGCGCCGGGTGCACTGGTCGCCGCCGATGAGGAAGGTGGCCTCGCGGTCCTCCCAGCATTCGTAGATGTTGGGGCAGCCCGCCTCCTGGCAGACCGTGTGCAGCCCCTCGCTCTTCACCAGGGCCTGCATCTTCGTGTACTCGGGGCCCATTTTCGCCCGGGTCTTGATCCACTCGGGCTTGCGCTCGATGGGGGTCTGGCTGTTCCGGACCTCCAGGCGCAGCATCTTGCGTCCGTCGGGTGCGACTGCGGACACATCGGCTCCCTGTGCATTCGATTCTTCGGCGTCCCCCAGGGTACGCCCGTACGGTTCTCGGTCCCCGGGGTGGGCAACCTTCGGCTTCGGGGTGGCATTCCCCCGGCCCCCTTTCGCGCTCCGCGCGGGGGTGCGCTGTCGGGTGCGGCTCCGGTGGGGCTTCTCGCGCAGTTCCCCGCGCCCCTGAAGACCGGGCCCCTGCGGGCCTGAAAGACGGCGGCCCTGCGGGCCTGGAAAGCGCGGGGCGCAGCCCCTGCTTTTCAGGGGCGCGGGGAACTGCGCGACCAGCCCCCACCGGAGCCGCACCCGACAACGCACCCCGCCCCGGGCTACGCCGACACCCGCTCCACCACCCGCGGCTGCGGCTCCGCGTTCTCCAGGACGTCCCGGAGGTGCCGCTCGGCCACCGGCAGGACCTCGTCGATCGTGACGTCCCGGCCCAGCTCGCCCGCCAGGGACGCCACTCCCGCGTCACGGATCCCGCACGGGATGATCCGGTCGAACCACTTGTTGTCGGGGTTCACGTTCAGCGCGAAGCCGTGCATCGTGACTCCCTTCGCCACCCGGATCCCGATCGCGGCGATCTTGCGGTCCTCGCGCCGCTGCCCGGCGTTGGAGGGCGCGTACTCCGGCCCGTTCATCCGCGGATCGAACTCGTCGTCGGTCATCCGGGGGTCGAGGTCCAGCGAGAGCCCGCCGAGCCGCCGCTCGACCGGGTCGCCGAGCACCCACACCCCGCTGCGCCCCTCCACCCGCGTGGTCTCCACCCCGAACTCCGCGCACGTGCGGATCAGGGCCTCCTCCAGGCGCCGCACGTGGGCGACCACGTCGACCGGGCGGGGGAGCTTCTGGATCGGGTAACCCACCAGCTGGCCGGGCCCGTGCCAGGTGATCTTGCCGCCGCGGTCGACGTCGATGACGGGCGTGCCGTCGAGGGGGCGTTCGTTGTCGGCCGTGCGCCGGCCGGCCGTGTAGACCGGCGGGTGCTCCAGGAGCAGCACGGTGTCGGGGACCTCGTCGGCGAAGCGCGCCGCGTGCACCCGGCGCTGCTCGTCCCACGCCTCCTGGTACTCGACGGCCTCCGTGCCGAACCCCATGCGGACGAACCGCAACCCACTCACGGCAAGCGCCTCCCTCGGCGGTGGCGCCGGTCGGCGGCACCGCGATAGCCCTGTCAGGCGCGTGACGCGCCCAAGCCACTGTACGACCGCGCGACCGGGCGGTGTTCGAGCGGTCCACGCCGCCGGCGCCGGCCCCCGTGGTGCAGGGCGCGGAGGCGGATCCCGACGCTCGTCGTACGCCCCGGCCGCCGGGCGTACGAGGGGCCCGGCCGGCGCGTGTCGGAGGCCGGCCACGTCAGCCGTGCGGCAAATCCTCACACGATCGGATGAATGGGCGCGGAAGTGTGCGATCGGACGCTTACTCTCCGCTACATTCGCGCCGTTCACAAGGCCGCAAAAGGCTTCTCACCAGGCAATCCGGGAAACCCCGCCGACACCCGGAAGGCAGGAGACCGCACCGCAGATGACGGAACGACCCGCGCAGCGCACCCCCAACCGCCAGCTCGCCGCCCTCATCGCAGAAGCGGGGTTCTCGAACGCGGGACTAGCGCGCCGTGTGGACCAGCTCGGTCTCGAACACGGCCTCGACCTCAGATACGACAAGACGTCGGTCACCCGCTGGCTGCGTGGTCAGCAGCCCCGGGGGACCACACCCGCACTCATCGCCGAGGTGTTCACCCGCCGCCTCGGCCGCCGGCTCACCGCCCAGGACCTCGGCCTGGACGCCTGCGCCCCCGTCTACGCGGGCCTGGAGTTCGCCGCCACCCCCGAGGAGGCCATCGACATCGTCGGCGGTCTGTGGCGCAAGGACTCCGGCAGCCACGCCGAACTCCGCAAGATCGCGTTCACGCCCGCCGGGCTGGTCGTCCCCAGCCGGGACTGGCTGATCGGCCGCGCCGACGACCGGGTCGGCCGGGGTGATCCGGGCGCCACCCGGGTCCCCCCGCAGGGCCGCCCGGCCGTCCCCCGGCAGCGCAGCCAGACCGAGCGCGGCCCCGGCCAGAAGGTCACCGGCGGGGACATCGCCGCCCTGCGCTCGGTGGGGGAGCTGTTCCGCGCCCTCGACGACGCCTACGGCGGCGGGCACGCCCGCCAGGCCCTCGTGCGCTACCTGGAGCACGAGGCCGAGCCCATGCTGCGCGGCGCCTACGGCGAGCAGGTCGGCCGACGGCTGTTCGCGGCCGCCGCCGACCTGACCCGGCTGGCCGGCTGGACCTCGTACGACATCGGGGCGCACGGTCTCGCCCAGCGGTACTTCGTGCAGGCGCTGCGGCTGGCGCAGGCGGCGGGGGACCGGGCGTACGGCGCGTACGTGCTCGTCACGATGAGCCGTCAGGCGGTCTACCTGGGCCACGGCAGGGAGGCGGTACAGCTCGCCCGCGTGGCGCAGCAGGGTGTCGGGTCCGCCGTGCCGCCGGTGGTGCAGTCGCTGCTGCACTCCGTGGAGGCGCGGGGGCACGCGGTGCTCGGCGAGGTGCGGGCCTCCACGGCCGCGCTCGTGCGCGCCGAGCGCGCCCTGGAGACGGCCCGCCCCGGGGACGAGGTCCCCCACTGGGCGCGGTTCTTCGACGAGGCCCAGCTCGCCGACGAGTTCGGGCACAGCCACCGCGACCTGCAGCAGTACCGGGCCGCCGCCCAGCACGCCGAGCGCTCCCTGCAGCTCCGGGCGCCCGCCTATGCCCGCAGCCGCCTGTTCTGCCGCGTCGTCCTCGCCTCCGCCCGACTGGGCCTCGGCGAACTCGACCAGGCCTGCCAGCTGGGCGCGGAGGCCGCCGGCCAGGCATCGGAGATGCGCTCCGTACGAGCCGTGGAGTACGTCCGCGACTTCGAGCGCCGGCTGGAGCCCTACCGCGACGCGGCCCCGGTGAGGGGGTACCGGGACAAGGTGGCGGCGCTGGGGTAGGCGCGGGAACCACGACAGGGGCGCCCGGTGCCGTGCCGGGCGCCCCTGAGCGGTCTTCGGGGGCCTGTCACGCGGCCGTTTCCAGGGACTCCTCCGAGAGCGCCGGGCGGACGTCCAGGTCGGTCAGGACGGCGTGGGCGGCCCGCCGGGCGGAGTGCAGGGCGCCCTGCACGGTGCTGGTGTCGCGGTGGTCGCCGCAGACGTAGAGCCCCGCCAGCAGGCGCACCGGGCGGCGCAGGTCGTGCGGCGCGGGCATCGCGGGGACCGCCTCGGGGACGTGGTGCGCGGCCAACAGCTCCCAGCGGGTCGTGGACGTCCGGTAGAGACGGGCCAGCTGGGCGCGGACCGTGGCGTCGAGGTGCGCCGGGTCCGGGGGAGTGCCGAGGACCACGGAGGTGATCAGGGAACGGCCCGCCGGTGCCCGGCTCGGGTCGACCTGGCTGATGACCGCCGTGTGCGAGACGGGCCCGCTGCGGTCGGCGTCCAGCAGCAGCGCCGGTTCGGTCAACGGCGGCTCGTCCGTGGCGTGGTGCAGGACCGTCACCGGGTGGAACGCCGGGACCCGCAGCCCCGGCAGCAGTGCGGCGGCGGACCGGGCGTCGGTGGCCAGCACCACGGCACGGCAGGTGAGCACGCCGTGGTGCGCCGTCGTCACCGAGGTCGTGCTGATCGCGGTGACCTCCACCCCCGTGCGGACCGAACCCGGCGGCAGCGCGGCCGCGAGCAGCTCCGGAAGGGTGTCGGCGCCGCCCTCCGGGATGCACAGCCGGCCCGTCGCGAAGGTGTGCAGCGCCAGGTCGGCACAGCGGCTGGAGGTCTCCAGCGCCGGGTCGGCGAGCAGCGCGGCCAGCAGGGGCCGTACGAAACCGTCGATCGTGCGAGGGGGGAAACCCCGGGTGGTCAGTGCCTGGGCGACCGGTACCTCCGTGCGGGTGAGCAGCCGCTCGGGCGCGGTCGCGGCGAGCCGGGCCAGCGCCATGGCCAGCCGGGACTGGTCGGCGGGCGCGCCCAGCCGGCCGGGCCGGGCGCTCGTGGAGCGGCCCTGGTTCCGGGGGAGCCTGGGGGCGCTTGCAAGGGCGCGCGCGGCCGTTAGTGCGCCCCTCGCGCTCCGCAGGACAGGGGTGGCGCCGGCGCGCTGATGACGGCCGTCGGCGTGCAGCAGGACGCCCGGGGCGAACGGACGCAGGGGGAGCCTTTCCAGGCCCGGCGTGCGGCGCAGTTCCGGGTACGACGTGGACAGCAGCCGCGTGGTCCGGTCCAGACGGAAGCCGTCGACCTTCTCGGTGGACATGCGGCCGCCGACGGCGGGGCCGGCCTCCAGGACGGTGGTCCTCAGCCCCGCCCTGGTCAGATGTCCGGCCGCAGCGAGGCCGGCCACACCGGCTCCTACGACGATGACGTCTGTGCTTTCGGCGTCCTCTGTGTCCGCCGGGAACGCCGACTGGTGCACCGACTCAAGCACGTGCCCCTCCCGAGGTCGCGCGGCTGCGGGGACGTTATGCCCCCAACATCCTTCTGAAACACCTGAGTTCGGCTTGAGAGTGAAGGTGGGGAGCGGTCCCGGGGAAGGAGCGCGGGACCTCGCACGGGGGCATGGACGGGGGGTCCGTGCGCCGGGCGTCCGGGGGGTACCGGTTCGTCGGCGGGTGCGGGCCCGGTGGGGCTTCTCGCGCAGTTCCCCGCGCCCCTAAAAGCATCAGGCCCCTGCGGGCCTGAAGGGCGGGCCGAAAAGCACGGGGCGCAGCCCCTGCTTTTCAGGGGCGCGGGGAACTGCGCGACCAGCCCCCACCGGACCCGCACCCGACAACGCCCCCTCACCCACGACGAACCCACCCGCTCAGCCGAGCGCAGCTCGGATCGCGTCGTCGATCTCCGGATACGTGAACGTGAACCCCGACTCCAGCAACCGCGTCGGCACCACCCGCGTGCTGCCGAGGACATCGCCCGCGACACCGCCGAGCGCGAGCCGCAGCGCCGGCGCGGGCACCGTGAACAGGGTGGGCCGGCGCAGCACCCGCCCCATCGCCGCCGTGATCTCACGGTTGGTCAGGGGGGCCGGCGCGGTCAGGTTGAAGGGGCCCGACAGCGAGGGAGTGAAGAGCAGATGACGCAGGGCCGCGACCTCGTCGTGCAGCGAGACGAAGCTCCAGTACTGGCGTCCGTCGCCCATCCGCCCGCCGAGCCCGGCCTTGAACAGCGGGAACAGCGGGCCCCAGGCGCCCCCGCCCCGGGCCACCACCAGCCCCGTACGCGCGAAAGCGGTACGGATCCCGGCCGCCCGCGCCGCCTCGGTCGCCCCCTCCCACTCCACGCACAGGTCGGACAGGAACTCCGACCCCGGCTCAGCCGACTCGTCCACGACCCGGTCCCCCGTGAAGCCGTAGAAGCCGATGGCGCTGCCGTTGACGAACACGCTCGGCGGGGTGTCGAGACGGGCGGCGGCCTCGGCGAGCGTCCGGGTGCCGTGCACCCTGCTGTCGCGGATCCTCGCCTTGTACGACTCCGTCCAGCGGCGGGACGCGACCCCCGCGCCGGCGAGATTGACCACGGCCGCGCAGCCCGCGAGGCCGGCCGTGTCGACCTGCCCCGCCTCCGGGTCCCAGCGCACCTCGCCCCGCGCCCGGGGCGCCCGGCGCACGAGCCGGAGCACCTCGTGGCCGTCGTCGGCGAGGGAGCGGGCGAGCGCCGAACCGATCAGGCCGGACGCCCCGGCGATCGCGATACGGGAGCCGGGTGGAACGGGCGATTCATCCGTCATGCCTCCATCCTGCCCGCCCCGCGGCACGACAGCGGTCCCGGGGGCGCGAACCGGCCGTCCGGCCGCACCGGCGCCGCCGTACAGTGGCCGCCATGCCCGTTCCCCACATACGCCTCGCGACCTCGGACGACGAGGACACGCTCAGCCGGCTCGACCGCGACACCTGGTCCACCCTGCACTCCGTCCAGGCCCGCCCCGAGCAGCCGTACCCGCCGTTCTTCAACGAGCGTCACGGCCCGGGGGACCACCTGGTCGCCGAACTCGACGGGACGGTCGTCGGGTACGTCCGCCTCGCCGTCGCCTCCGGCCTGGCGTGTCACACGCACGTCCGCCAGATCCAGGGCCTCGCCGTCGCCGACCGGGCGCGCGGGGCGGGCGTCGCGCGAGCGCTGCTGCGCGCCGTGCAGGACGAGGCGCGCCGCCGGGGCGCCCGCCGGCTGACCCTGCGGGTCCTCGGCCACAACACCGCGGCCAGGAAGCTCTACGAGTCCGAGGGGTTCGTGGTGGAGGGCGTCCTGCCCGAGGAGTTCCTGCTCGACGGGCAGTACGTGGACGACGTGCTGATGGGCCGCCGGCTCTGACCCGACCTGCCTGACCTGACCCGGCCGGCCGTCACCGACGGGTCACCGGGGCACGAGGTCACCGGGTCACGAGGTCACGAGCTCGCCCGTGTCCACCGGCGCCGTCGCGTCCGCCGCGCGCTTCGCGTCCGGGAGGACCTCGTCCACCGTGAGGACGTAACCCGTCTCGGCGTCCGAGGTGGAACGGGCGAAGACCACGCCGAACACCCGGCCCTCGGTGGTGAGCAGGGGGCCGCCGGAGTTGCCGGGGCGGACCGTGGAACGGATGGAGTAGATGTCGCGGGTCACCGAGTCGGTGTTGTAGATGTTCCGGCCGGTGGCGTCGATACGGCTGGCGACCGTGGCCGCCTGGAGGTCAAGACCGCCGTCCTCCGGGTAACCGGCGACGACCGCCGCGTCGCCGCGCCCGGCGCTGTCGTCGAAGCGCAGCAGCGGGGCCTTCAGCCCCGGGACGTAGAGGACCGCCACGTCCTTGTCCGGGTCGAAGAGCACGACCTTCGCCTCGTACGCCCTGCCCACGCCGCCCACGCGCACGCTCGGGTCGTCGATGCCCGCCACCACATGGGCGTTGGTCATCACGTGCTCGGTGGCGTACACGAAACCGCTGCCCTCGCGGCCCTGGGTGCCGGCCACGCCCTCGATCTTCACCGTGCTGCGCTTGGCGGCGCCCGTCGCGGCCGCGGTGACACTGTCGCCGGACGGCTTGGCGACCTCGGCCGTCGCCTCGTTCTCGAACGGGTTGAAGACCTGTGGGAAGCCCGCCTCCGTGAGCGCGGACGTGGCGTCCGAGAACCAGGCCGGAGTGGTGTCCGGCATGGTGTCCTGCACGGCGCCGAGCAGCACGGAGTTACGGATCGAGTTGGTCACCACCGCCGACGAGGACGCCCCGAGGACGCTCGCGGCCACCCAGGCCACGATGAGCACGGCGAGGGTGTTGGCCGCCGCCCCGCCGATGCCGTCCGCCACCCGCAGCGGACTGCGGTCGATCTCCCGGCGCAGCCGCAGCGCCAGCCTGCCCGCCAGCTCGTGTCCGATCACCCCCGGCACCAGCACCGTCAGCACCGCCGTGACCGTCGCCGCCGGAGTGCCCGCCTCCACCAGCTCCATCATCCAGGGCAGTACCCAGACGCCGGTGGCCGCGCCGCCCACGAATCCGGCGAGGGACACACATCCCGCCACCAGGCCGCGACGGTAACCCGACGCCGCGTAGGCGAGGATCACCAGCATCAGCAGGATGTCGAGCACGTCCACTCCAGCCGCCTCTCTCTAGGGACCCTGTAGTACGGGCGCGGCGGCCCCAGTGATCAGCCGGGCCCCCGCGGCGGCCCGCCGGTCCGCGCGAACCGGCCACCACCGTGCCGCATCCGCCTGGAACAGTGAAAACGCCCCGGGCCACGGCGTTGGTTCCTTCCGCTTCCACCGGGTGGCCCACCCCACATCGCGGGCGGGGCGCATCCGGGTGACTCTGGGGACATGCGTGTGTTCCGGATGTCACGGGGGGCGCGAATACGGCGGCTGCGCCGCGCGTGGCGCAGCCGTACCCGGACCCCGCGCGCCCCGGGCCCGCTCCACCGGCGCTCGCGCCCGGCCCGTGACCGCGTGCGCCTGGCCTGGGAGCACGCGGATCCGCCCCGGCGCGTCCTGCTGGTGCTGCTGGCCTGTCTGCCCGGCCTTGCGGCCGTCCTCGTGCTGGTCCTGCTCGCGGTCGGCACGGACCGACCGGGACATCGCGCGGGCCGGCCCGCCGCCCGGCCCGTCCCGCCGCACCAGGCGCCCATGCCGCCCATCGTGCCGCGGGCCCGCTGGCTGGAGAAGGAAGCGCCCAGCCAGCCGCCCGCCCGCTACGACGACGAGGTGGCCGCCGTCTTCATCCACCACACGGACTCGCCCAACGGCTACGACTGCGCCGACGCGCCCCGCATCATCCGCTACCTGTACGCCGGCCAGACCGGAGCCAAGGACTGGGACGACATCGGCTACAACTTCCTCGTCGACCGCTGCGGCACCATCTACGAGGGCCGTGCGGGCGGCATCACCCGCGCCGTCACCGGCGCCCACACCCAGGGCTTCAACCACCGCACCACCGGCATCGCCGCCCTCGGCACCTTCACCGCCGGGGTTCCCGTCCCCCGGGCCATGACCGATGCGATCGCCGCCCTGGCGGCCTGGAAACTCGGCCTCTCCGACACCGACCCGCGCGGCAGCGTCCGGCTCACCTCCAGCAACAGCCTCAGCCGCTACCCCTCCGGCACCACCGTGCTGCTGCCCACCCTCGCGGGCCACAGCGACGGTTACATGACCAGCTGCCCGGGCGCGGCCCTCGCGGAACGCCTGCCCGCCATCAGGGAGCTGGCGGCGCACCTCCAGGGCCGGCGCTGAACCGGATCTCATCGGGTTCACAGACAGCGCGCCCGGGCCTCACAGACTTCTCCCAGACACGCGCCCTACCGTCGTCGGTGTCACGCCGACCGGAGCCTGGGAAAGTGGTGGGGAAAATGACCGGCAGCCGTACGAAGAACGCGTCCCGCGACCAGAGGCGGTCCTGGACCTCGGCCCTGCGGAGCCCCTGGACGGTGGCCTGCGCGGCGGCCGTCGTCGTGCTCGGCCCGTCCGCCGTGACCGCGTCCGCCCTGGACCGCGCCAACGCCGCGCCCCTGCACGGGGCCTCGGCCCCCGAGCACCCCGCCCCCGGTCAGGAGCGGGGCCGGCACGCCCACCCGTCCGCCGACGGGCAGTACGCGTACGTGCCGCGCGCGGGGAACCGCGGCTCGCGCCCCTGAACGGCGGCAGCCGCGGCTCACGCCCCTGCAAAGACCCGTTTCAGCCCTCGCCCCGGAAGCGTTCCCAGAGCTTCGGGCAGCGCTCGGCGAGCGCCGCCTCGTCCTCGAAGTCCAGCGGGGTGCCCTCCGGTTCGCCGGGCGGGGGCGGGAGACCGAGGTCCGGGGCGACCACACCGGTGAGCTGCTCGTACGCCTCGTCCGCGGCGTAGCCCAGCTCCTCGCCGTCCCCGTCGACCTCGTCGTCGAAGTCGTCCAGCAGACCGGCGAGGGAGTCGGGATCGTGGACCGCGCCCTCGAAGACCTCCCGGCCCTGACCGATCAGCCAGCACCGGAAGAAGTCGAACGCGTCGTCGCTGGCACCGTCCAGCAGCACCCACGCGGCGCCCCAGAGGTCCCAGGTGTAGGCGCGGTTGTAGCGGGACTCGAAGTGCCGGGCGAAGTCCAGCACCGCCTCCGGGTCCAGCCGGCCGAGCCGTTCCACGAGCAGGTCGGCCTGGTCCTCGGGGTCGCCCTCGGCGTCCTCGCGGGACGTGTCCACCAGCTCCCAGAACTCCGTCTCGTCCATCACGGGTCCAGCATCGTGCCTGGGCGGGTGCGACGCACGCGGAGGACGGCGGATTGTTATGACCGATGCGGACGCCCGGCGGACTCACACGTCGGTGTAGAGCCCGGCGAGCCGGCGCGCGTCGTCCGCGAAGCGCTCCCGCAGCTCCGCCGGGGCCAGCACCTCGGCCTCCGGCCCCAGCGCCGTGAGCTGGGTGTGGGCCACCTCCTGCGACTCGACCCGGAGGGTGACGGTGGTCCCGCCCAGCTCGTCGGGGGAGCCGGCCGCCGCCAGGGCGTCGCGCGCGGACACGGGATCCACGACGTACGCCAGCCTCCGCAGCCCCCGCGCCGACAGCCGTACGAGGACCTCCGTGTGCAGGATCGACCGGGCGAACCGTTCCGTCTGCTCGTCCCAGTACCCCGGCAGATCGAACCCTTCGTCGCGGGCGAAGCGGTCGCCGCCGTCCTCGACGGAGAGGAAGCGGTCGATGCGGTAGGTCCGGAACGGGCCGTCGCCCTCGCCGGTGCCGTCGCCCGCGGCGGGCACACGGGCGCACAGGTACCAGACACCGGCCTTGAGGACGAGACCGTACGGCTCCAGCTCCCGCCCGACCTCCACGTCGCCCCTGCGGTACCGCGCGACGATCCGCCGGTCGTCCCACACGGCGTCCGCGACGGCCGGCAGCAGCTCGGGGGTCTTCGGCTCCTGGAACCAGCTGGGTGCGTCGAGATGGAAGCGCTGGGCGGCCGTACGGGAGGCGTCGCGGAGGGAGGGCAGCAGGGCGGCCGACACCTTCAGCCGGGCGGCGGAGGCCGCGTCCTCCAGCCCCATCTCCCGCAGCGCCCCCGGCACACCGCTGAGGAACAGCGCCTCGGCCTCGCTGCGGGCCAGCCCTGTGAGCCGGGTCCGGTACCCGCCGATCAGCCGGTAGCCTCCGGCCCGCCCCCGGTCCGCGTACACCGGGACCCCTGCCTCCGACAGCGCCTGGGCGTCCCGGGTGACGGTGCGCTCGGACACCTCCAGCTCGCGGGCGAGTTCGGCGGCGGTCATGGAGGGCCGGGACTGAAGCAGCAACACCATCTTGATCAGCCGGGCAGCACGCATACGGCCATGATGCCGGGCGGGTGTGACACCGAGGGGGTGCGTGGTCCGGTGCGGGCCTGAACAGCGCGGGGCGCAGCCCGTGCTGTTCAGGGGCGCGGGGAACTGCGCGACCAGCCCCCACCGGAGCCGCACCCGCCGTCGAACCCGCGCCCCCGAGCCAGGAGGCGCCCCCGCCCCCTACAGCCCGTACCGCTCCCGGGCCTCCTTCACGGAGGTCGCCTTGACCTCACCCCGCCGCGCGAGCTGCGCGAGGGCCGCGACCACGACCGACTGCGCGTCGACGCCGAAGTGGCGCCGCGCGGCCTCACGGGTGTCGGAGATGCCGAACCCGTCCGCACCGAGCGAGGAGTAGTCCTGCTCCACCCACTGCGCGATCTGGTCCGGAACCTGGCGCATGTAGTCGGACACCGCCAGCACCGGCCCCTCGGCACCCTGCAGCGCCTGCCGGACGTACGGCGTCCGCTCCTCCCCGCGCAGCAGCGCGGCATCCGCCTCCAGCGCGTCCCGCCGCAGCTCGCTCCAGGACGTCGCCGACCACACGTCCGCCGCGACACCCCACTCCTCCGCGAGCAGCTTCTGCGCCTCCAGGGCCCAGTGGATCGCCGTACCGGAGCCGAGCAGCTGGACGCGCGGCGCGTTGGCCACCGGGGACAGCCCCGCCGACTCGGCCGTGTTGAAGCGGTACAGGCCCTTGACGATGCCCTCGTCCACCCCGGCCACGCCCGGCTTCGCGGGCTGCGGCATCGGCTCGTTGTAGACGGTCAGGTAGTAGAAGACGTTCGGGTCCTCGCCCGGGGCGGCCTCGCCGTACATCCGGCGCAGACCGTCCTTGACGATCGCCGCGACCTCGTACGCGAACGCCGGGTCGTACGTCAGCGCCGCCGGGTTCGTCGCCGCGATGACCGGCGAGTGGCCGTCGGCGTGCTGCAGGCCCTCGCCCGTCAGGGTCGTACGGCCGGCCGTGGCACCGACGAGGAAGCCGCGGCCGAGCTGGTCGCCGAGCTGCCACATCTGGTCGGCCGTGCGCTGCCAGCCGAACATCGAGTAGAAGATGTAGAACGGGATCATCGCCTCGCCGTGCGTCGCGTACGACGTCGAGGCGGCGATGAAGTCGGCCATCGAACCGGCCTCGGTGATCCCCTCGTTGAGGATCTGCCCGTCCTTGGCCTCCTTGTAGTACATCAGCTGGTCACGGTCGACCGGCTCGTACGTCTGGCCCTTGGGGGAGTAGATCCCGAGCGACGGGAACAGCGACTCCATGCCGAAGGTGCGGGCCTCGTCGGGGACGATCGGCACCCAGCGGCGGCCGGTCTGCTTGTCGCGGACCAGGTCCTTGACGAGCCGGACGAAGGCCATGGTCGTCGCCACGTTCTGCGAGCCGGAGCCCTTGTCGAAGGCGGCGAACGTCTTGTCGGCGGCGGCCGGCAGCGGGGCCAGCGCGTGCGTACGGCGGGCCGGGGCCGGGCCGCCGAGCGCGGCGCGGCGCTCCTGGAGGTAGCGGACCTCGGCGGAGTCGGCGCCCGGGTGGCCGTAGGGGACCACGCCGTCGACGAAGTCGCTGTCCTTGATGGGGAGTTCGAGCAGATCACGCATCTGCTTGAACTCGTCCGTCGACAGCTTCTTCATCTGGTGGTTGGCGTTCTTCGACGCGAAGCCCTCGCCGAGGGTGAAGCCCTTGACGGTCTGCGCCAGGATGACGGTCGGGGCGCCCTTGAACTCGACGGCGGCCTTGTAGGCGGCGTACACCTTGCGCGCCTCGTGACCACCGCGCGAGAGGTGGAAGCACTCCAGGATCTTGTCGTCGCTCAGCAGCTTCGCCATCTCGACGAGCGCCGGGTCCTTGCCGAAGAAGTCCTGGCGGATGTAGGCGGCGTCGCGGGTCTGGTACGTCTGCACCTGCGCGTCCGGTACCTCGCGCAGGCGGCGGACGAGCGCGCCGGTGGTGTCGAGCTGGAACAGCTCGTCCCAGGCGGAGCCCCAGAGGGTCTTGATCACGTTCCAGCCGGCGCCCCGGAACTGGGCCTCCAGCTCCTGCACGATCTTGAAGTTGGCGCGGACCGGGCCGTCGAGGCGCTGCAGGTTGCAGTTGATGACGAAGGTGAGGTTGTCGAGACCCTCACGGGAGGCCAGGGCGAGTGCCGCCGTGGACTCGGGCTCGTCCATCTCGCCGTCGCCGAGGAACGCCCAGACGTGGGAGGCCGAGACGTCCTTGATGGTGCGGCTGGTCAGATAGCGGTTGAAGCGCGCCTGGTAGATGGCGGAGAGGGGGCCGAGGCCCATGCTCACCGTCGGGAACTCCCACAGCCAGGGCAGGCGGCGGGGGTGCGGGTACGACGGGAGGCCGTCGCCGCCCGACTCGCGGCGGAAGTTGTCCAGGTGGGACTCGTTCAGCCGGCCGTCGAGGAAGGCGCGGGCGTAGATGCCGGGGGAGGCGTGGCCCTGGATGTAGAGCTGGTCGCCCGAGCCGTCGGCCTCCTTGCCCTTGAAGAAGTGGTTGAAGCCCGTCTCGTAGAGCCAGGCCGCGGAGGCGAACGTCGCGATGTGGCCGCCGACGCCGTACTTGCTGCCGCGGGTCACCATCGCGGCGGCGTTCCAGCGGTTCCACGCGGTGATCCGGCGCTCCATCGCCTCGTCACCGGGGATGCCCGGCTCGGCGGCGGTGGGGATGGTGTTGACGTAGTCCGTCTCGAGCAGCTTGGGCAGCGCGATGCCGTTGCCCTCCGCGCGCTCCAGGGTGCGCCGCATCAGGTACGCCGCGCGGTGCGGTCCCGCCGCCTTGGCGACGGCGTCCAGGGAGGCCTGCCATTCGGCGGTCTCCTCCGGGTCCCGGTCGGGGAGCTGGTCGAGCGCGCTCGGCTGGATGGCGTGGGAGTCGGTCATTGCGCCGCCTTCCTCAGTCGAAGGGGGTTCCCTCATCGGTAAGCGTTCGGGGGTTGCCCTTGGTCTTTGGCAGGACAGGGCGACGGGCTCCTGTGGAAGCCCGTCGGTGACTGTAACCCGCTGATCGATGATCGATCAAAGGGTTGCGGGCAAAATATCTTGATCACGAGAAAGTCGGCACGGGGTGCCTCCAGCGGTGGCACCGGGTGACCTCTGCGATCCCGGGTTTGTGCAGGTGGGGCGGCGTTTGAGCGGGGGTTCGCTCAAGGGGGAGAGGGGTGGGGTGCGTGGGCGACTGCAGGGTGCGTGGGGCTTCTCGCGCAGTTCCCCGCGCCCCTCAACAGCATGGGGTGAGCCCGGGTGACCAAGGGGCGCGGGGAACCGCGCGACCAGCCCCCACCGGGCCCGCAGCCGAAAACGCGCCCCCGACCGCCCCCGACCGCTACGCCGGTTCGTCGTCCGTGTGCGGGGCGCAGCCCAGGACGTGGGACTTGACCAGGTCCGCGATCCGCGGATCGCGGCGGCGGAACGCGGCGACCAGCTCCTCGTGCTCCTCGGCGTACGACTGCTGCACCGTCCCCAGCCAGCGGATCGACAGGGCCGTGAACACCTCGATGCCCAGCCCCTCCCACGTGTGCAGCAGCACCGAGTTGCCCGCCGCCCGCACCAGCTCCCGGTGGAACGCCACCGTGTGCCGCACCTGGGAGGTACCGTCCGCGTTGCGGTCCGCCTCGTACAGCGCGGCCACGTGCGGCTCCAGCGCCGAGCAGTCCTCCGCCAGCCGCTCCGCCGCCAGCTCCGCCGCGATCGCCTCCAGGCCGGCCCGGACCGGGTAGCTCTCCTCCAGGTCGGCCGCCGTCAGGTTCCGCACCCGTACGCCCTTGTTCGGCGCGGATTCGATCAACCGCAGCGACTCCAGCTCGCGCAGCGCCTCCCGCACGGGCGTCTGGCTGACCTCCAGCTCCGTCGCGATCCGCCGCTCCACGATCCGCTCACCCGGCTTCCACCGCCCGCTCACGATGCCTTCCACGATGTGCTCGCGGATCTGTTCGCGCAGCGAGTGGACGACGGGCGCGGTGGTCATGCGGGCTCCTTCGGCGGGGGACAGAGCCCCAAGGGCGTTGACCTCTAGACAATAAAGCCGCGGCCCTCCGGTGGAGAGGCGCACGGGCGTGCTTTCGCGCAGGTGAGACGAGACTTACACGCCCCCGAGGAGCGCCGGTTTGTAAAGACCCGTACCGGCCAGGCTGAGGGGCCCCTCGGCGACAGGGCACGAACGCGCGGATGCCCCGCCCGGAGAACTCCGGACGGGGCACCGTCGTAGCGCGTGCGCCCAGGGACTACAGACCGAGCTCGACCTCGAACTCGCCCGCCTCCAGGATCGCCTTGACCGCCGTCAGGTAACGGGCCGCGTCGGCGCCGTCGACCAGACGGTGGTCGTAGGAGAGGGTCAGGTACGTCATGTCGCGGACGCCGATGACCGTGCCCTCCTCCGTCTCGATCACGGCGGGGCGCTTGACCGTGGCGCCGATGCCGAGGATCGCGACCTGGTTCGGCGGCACGATGATCGTGTCGAACAGCGCGCCGCGCGAACCGGTGTTGGAGATGGTGAAGGTCGCACCGGACAGCTCGTCCGGCGTGATCTTGTTGGCACGCACCTTGCCCGCCAGGTCGGCGGTGGCCTTGGCGATACCGGCGATGTTGAGGTCACCGGCGCCCTTGATGACCGGGGTCATCAGGCCCTTCTCGGAGTCCACCGCGATACCGATGTTCTCGGCGTCGAAGTAGGTGATCGTGCCGTCGGCCTCGTTGATCCGGGCGTTGATGGGCGCGTGCGCCTTCAGCGCCTGGGCCGCGGCCTTCACGAAGAACGGCATCGGGGAGAGCTTCACGCCCTCGCGCGCCGCGAACGAGTCCTTGGCGCGGGCGCGCAGCCGCATCAGACGGGTGACGTCGACCTCGACGACCGACGACAGCTGCGCCTGCTCGTGCAGCGCCTTGACCATGTTGTCGCCGATGACCTTGCGGATGCGCGGCATCTTGATGGTCTGGCCGCGGAGGGGAGAAGCCTCCAGGGTCGGCGCCTTCTTGGGGGCGGCGGCATGGCCCCCGGCAGTCACAGCGGCGGCCGGAGCCGGAGCGGCGGCAGCGGCCTTCGCGGCCTCGGCGGCGGCGACGACGTCCTGCTTGCGGATACGGCCGCCGACGCCGGTGCCCTTGACGGAGCCCAGGTCGACACCGTGCTCGGCGGCGAGCTTGCGCACCAGGGGGGTGACGTAGGCGCCCTCGTCGGTGGCCTTGGCGGCAGCCGGGACGGCGGCCGGAGCCGGGGTGACCGGAGCGGGCGCGGCGGCCGGAGCGGCCGGGGCAGCGGCGGCGGGCGCCGGAGCCGGAGCGGCGGGGGCGGCAGGCGCGGGAGCCGGGGCCGGAGCCGCGGGGGCGGCCGGGGCGGGCGCGGCGGCGGCCGGGGCAGCGGCGGCGGGCGCCGGGGCCGGGGCGGCCGGGGCAGCCGCCGGAGCGGCACCCGGGGCGCCGATGACGGCCAGCTTGGCGCCGACCTCGGCGGTCTCGTCCTCGGCGACCGTGATCTCCAGGAGCACACCGGAGGTGGGCGCCGGGATCTCGGTGTCGACCTTGTCGGTGGAGACCTCGAGGAGCGGCTCGTCGGCCTCGACCGAGTCGCCGACCTCCTTCAGCCAGCGGGTGACGGTGCCCTCGGTGACGGACTCGCCGAGCGCCGGGAGGACCACGTCGGTGCCCTCGGCCGAGCCGGCGCCGGTGGCCGCCTCGGCGGTCGGGGCCGGGGCGGGGGCCTCCTGCTCGGTGGAGGGCGCGGCCGCGGCGGGCTCGGGGGCCGGCGCGGGGGCCTCCTCGGCGGCGGGGGCCGGGGCGGCGGCGGGCGCGCCCGAGCCGTCGTCGATCAGGGCCAGCTCGGCGCCGACCTCGACCGTCTCGTCCTCGGCGACCTTGATGGAGGCCAGGATGCCCGCGGCGGGGGAGGGGATCTCGGTGTCGACCTTGTCGGTCGAGACCTCGAGCAGCGGCTCGTCGGCCTCTACGCGCTCACCCTCGGCCTTCAGCCAGCGGGTGACAGTGCCCTCGGTGACGCTCTCGCCGAGCGCCGGAAGGGTTACGGAAACCGCCATGGTTTCTGTTGCTCCTTAACGAATTGCGGAAGTCTGGATCGTCGCTTCGTCGACCGAGGGGTCAGTCGTGCGAGTGCAGCGGCTTGCCCGCGAGGGCCAGGTGGGCCTCGCCGAGCGCCTCGTTCTGCGTCGGGTGGGCGTGGATGAGCTGGGCGACCTCGGAGGGCAGCGCTTCCCAGTTGTAGATCAGCTGGGCCTCGCCGACCTGCTCGCCCATGCGGTCGCCGACCATGTGGACGCCGACCACGGCGCCGTCCTTGACCTGCACGAGCTTGATCTCGCCCGCGGTCTGGAGGATCTTGCTCTTGCCGTTGCCCGCGAGGTTGTACTTCAGAGCGACGACCTTGTCCGCGCCGTAGATCTCCTTGGCCTTGGCCTCGGTGATGCCCACGGAGGCGACCTCCGGGTGGCAGTACGTCACCCGCGGCACACCGTCGTAGTCGATCGGAACGGTCTTCAGGCCGGCCAGACGCTCCGCCACCAGGATGCCCTCGGCGAAGCCGACGTGCGCGAGCTGGAGCGTCGGGACCAGGTCACCGACGGCGGAGACGGTCGGGACGTTGGTCCGCATGTACTCGTCGACCAGGACGTATCCGCGGTCCATGGCGACGCCCTGCTCCTCGTAGCCGAGACCGGCGGAGACGGGGCCGCGGCCGACGGCCACCAGCAGCAGCTCGGCCTCGAACTCCTTGCCGTCGGCGAGGGTGACCTTGACACCGTCCTGGGTGTACTCGGCCTTCGAGAAGAAGGTGCCCAGGTTGAACTTGATGCCGCGCTTGCGGAACGCGCGCTCAAGAAGCTTGGAGGAGTTCTCGTCCTCGAGCGGGGCGAGGTGCTTGAGGCCCTCGATGATCGTGATGTCGGTCCCGAAGGACTTCCAGGCGGAGGCGAACTCGACGCCGATGACACCGCCGCCGAGGACGATCGCCGACTTCGGGACCCGGTCCAGCACGAGGGCGTGGTCCGAGGAGATGATGCGGTTGCCGTCGATCTCCAGGCCCGGCAGCGACTTGGGGACGGAGCCGGTCGCCAGCAGGACGTGACGGCCCTGGATGCGCTGGCCGCCCACATCGACGGAGGTCGGGGAGGACAGACGGCCCTCACCCTCGATGTAGGTGACCTTGCGGGAGGCGATGAGCCCCTGCAGACCCTTGTACAGGCCGGAGATCACACCGTCCTTGTACTTGTGCACGGCGGGCACGTCGATGCCCTCGAAGGTGGCCTTCACACCGAACTGCTCGCTCTCGCGGGCCTGGTCGGCGATCTCGCCCGCGTGGAGCAGGGCCTTCGTGGGGATGCATCCCCGGTGCAGGCAGGTGCCGCCGACCTTGTCCTTCTCGATCAGGGCGACGTCCAGGCCCAGCTGGGCCCCGCGCAGCGCCGCGGCGTAACCACCGCTGCCACCGCCGAGGATCACTAGGTCGAAAACGGTGCTGGCGTCGTTCGCCACGTCACGTCCTCCATGCATGTGCGCCGTACGCCGGTCGTCCGAGACCCGCGCGGCGGCTGGTGTCCGGCCGCTCTTCTTCGGCCCTGTGGTGGGGGCCCTGTCCTGCCGAGCCCCATCTTCGCACTTGTCGGAAGGGAACGAGACGCCGGGCCGGGGTGTGAGACACCACACGCTCAGATGTGACGGGGGGCCGAGGGGCCGCGCCCCGTCAGGGGCGCGGGAACTGTGCGACCAGTCCCCACGCCCCCGCACTTGCCGTCCTGCCGACCGGATCGAGCTCCTAGGCGAACATCACCCCAGGTCGCCGGAGGCGGCCCGCTCGGCGAGCCGCACCAGCGTCCGCACGGCGGTCCCGGTGCCGCCCTTGGGCGTGTACCCGAAGGGCCCGCCCTCGTTGAACGCCGGCCCCGCGATGTCCAGGTGCGCCCAGGTGATCCCCTCGCCCACGAACTCCTTCAGGAACAGTCCGGCGACGAGCCCGCCGCCGTAGCGCTCGCCCATGTTCGCGATGTCGGCGGTCGGGGAGTCCATCCCCTTGCGCAGGTGGTCCGGCAGCGGCATCGGCCACGCCGGCTCACCGGACTCCTCGGCCGCCTCGTGCACCGCGGAGCGGAACGCGTCGTCGTTCGCCATGATCCCGAAGGTCCGGTTGCCCAGCGCCAGCATCATCGCCCCGGTCAGCGTCGCCACGTCGACGATCGCGTCCGGCTCGTCCTCGGACGCCTTGGCGAGCGCGTCGGCCAGCACCAGCCGGCCCTCGGCGTCGGTGTTCAGCACCTCCACCGTCTTGCCGCTGTACATGCGCAGCACGTCACCCGGGCGGGTGGCGGAGCCGGACGGCATGTTCTCGGCGAGGGCGAGCCAGCCCGTGACGTTGACCTCCAGCTTGAGCCGGGCGGCGGCGACGACCGCGGCGAACACGGCGGCGGCACCGCTCATGTCGCACTTCATCGTCTCGTTGTGCCCGGCGGGCTTGAGGGAGATGCCGCCCGAGTCGTAGGTGATGCCCTTGCCGACGAACGCCAGGTGCTTCTTCGCCTTGGAACTGGTGTACGACAGCTGCACCAGGCGGGGCGTGGCCGCGGAGCCCGCGCCGACGCCGAGGATGCCGCCGTAGCCGCCCTTGGCGAGCGCCTTCTCGTCGAGGACGGTCACCTTGATGCCGTGCTCCTTGGCCGCGGTCTGGGCGACGGCGGCGAAGGCCTCGGGGTCGAGGTCGTTCGGCGGGGTGTTGATGAGGTCGCGGGCGCGGTTCAGCTCCTCGCTCACCGCGGTCGCGCGCTCGGCGGCGGCCTTGTGGGCCTTGTCGCGCGGCTTCGCGCCGAGCAGGACGACATCGGCGAGCGGGCCCTTGGCGTCCTTCGCCTTCGGGTCCTTGGCGTTGCCCTTGTAGGCGTCGAAGGAGTACGCGCCGAGCAGCGCGCCCTCGGCGACGGCGCCCACGGCGTCGGCGTCGACGACGGGCAGCGCGAACGCGGCCTTCTTCGTCCCGGACAGGGCGCGGGCGGCGGCACCGGCCGCGCGGCGCAGCGCCTCCGCGCCGAACGCGCCGTCCTTCTCGGGCACCGCGCCCAGGCCCACCGCCAGCACGAGCGGCGCCTTGAAACCGGACGGCGCGGGCAGCTTCGTCACCTCGCCCTCGGCGCCCGAGGCGCCGAGGGTCTCCAGAAGGCCGGCGAGCTTGCCGTCGTAGGCCTTGTCCACAGCTTCGGCGCCCGGCGCTACGACCAGGCCCCCAGGCCGAGATGCAGGGCCCTTCGCGACACCGACCACGATCGCGTCGGCGCGGAGGCCGGGCGCGGCGGCGGTGCTGAGAGTGAGAGCAGTCACGGTGGTGAAATCTCGCTTCCGATTGAGTTTCGGTGGCCGAACGGATGGGTCGACGTGCCGGGAACGAGCCTAGGCCCTTGTTCGGCCCCTCGGACCTGGGGCGTGGGCCGGTCGCGTTCATGCCCTCCGCGCGGCGTCCGCTGCGACCAGCCTCCCCGACTTTCCGCTTCGGACGTGCAGGGAGATCCCCATGTCTCAGACATAGGGGGATCCCTTATCGCCCTGCACGGGGCGCTGTTGAGGATTTTCGCGCGTACCGCCCCGGCACGGGTCCCCGGCGTGGGGGCGCACGAGGCACCCGCGCACCGGCGCGGCCCCCGGCGTGGAGGATCATCACGGGGGTACGCCGTCGCACGCCCTGGAGCCCACCCGATGAGCCGCGCCCCCGCCCGCAGCGTCCTGCTGTCCCTGCTCCTGCTGACAGCGGGATGCACCACCGCCCACGACGGCGCCGGGGAGAAGACGGGCGCCCGCTGGCGGCCCGAGCCCGGCACCCCGTGGCAGTGGCAGCTCAGCGGGCGCCTGGACACCTCCGTCGACGTCCCCGTGTACGACATCGACGGCTTCGACCAGTCGGCCGGCACGGTCGCCGGGCTGCACGACGACGGCCGCAAGGTCATCTGCTACCTGTCGACCGGCGCCTGGGAGGACTGGCGCCCGGACGCCGAGGCGTTCCCGGACTCGGTCCTCGGCAAGGGCAACGGCTGGGAGGGCGAGCGCTGGCTCGACATCCGCAGGACGGACGTGCTCGAACCCCTGATGGCCGCCCGCATCGACATGTGCGCGGAGAAGGGCTTCGACGCGGTCGAACCCGACAACATGGACGGCTACCGCAACCGGACGGGCTTCCCGCTCAAGGCCGCCGACCAGCTCCGCTACAACCGTCTCGTCGCCCGTCTGGCCCACGAACGCGGCCTCGCGGTCGGCCTGAAGAACGACCTCGACCAGATACCGGCACTCGTCGACGACTTCGACTTCGCCGTCAACGAACAGTGCGCCCAGTTCGAGGAGTGCGCGGACCTCACCCCGTTCATCGAGGCCGGCAAGGCCGTCTTCCACGTCGAGTACGAGATGAGGACGGCGGACTTCTGCCCCGAGACCCGGCGCCTGGAACTCAGCTCGCTGCTGAAGAAGTGGGACCTTGGGGTGTGGCGCAGGGCCTGCTGACCACCTGGGACAGCACTGCTGAGGTCACCCGAGGGTGAACAGGTCACCCGAGGGCGAACACCACGAGGGCCGCCGTCGCCGCCGTCTCCGCCAGAGCCCCGAAGACGTCCCCGGTGACACCGCCGAACCGCCTCACACAGTGGCGGAGCAGCAGCTCGGCGGCACCGCAGGCGACGACGACCGCGAGCACCGCGCGGCCCAGTTCGTACGGCCCGGAAAGCGCCCCCGCGCCCGCCGCCGCGCACCCCACCAGGGCGGCCACGAGCAGCGCGGACCCCGGCGGCACCACCCCCGCCACCGCCGCCCCCAGCCCCTCCGGCCGGGCCGGAGGAACGCCGGCGCGCGCGGCCAGGGTCAGGGCCAGCCGCGCGGCGGTCGCCGAGACGGCCGTCGCGAGCGCGCCCAGCGCCCAGGACTCGCCGTACGCCCCGGTCAGCGCGGCCGTCTGGGCCAGCAGCACCAGGACGAGGGTGACGACCCCGAAGGGTCCGATGTCCGACTGCTTCATGATCCGCAGGGCGTCCTCGGCGGGCTTGCCGCTGCCCAGCCCGTCGGCGGTGTCGGCGAGCCCGTCCAGATGCAGGCCCCGGGTGAGGACGGCCGGCACGGCGACGGAGGCCACGGCGGCGAGCTGCGGACCGGCGCCCAGGAGCAGCAGCAGAGCGCCGAGCGCGGCCGCGCCCAGGCCGACGGCCAGGCCGGCGACCGGTGCGCACAGCATCCCGGCCCGCGCGGCCTCCCGGTCCCAGCGGTGCACGGTCACCGGCAGCACGGTCAGGGTGCCGAACGCGAAACGGGGGCCGTCGAGCGGCGCGGCGCGGGGCGGGACGGGGGGCTCGGGGGGCGTGGACACCGGCGCAGGCTACCCGGCGGGCCGGGCGGCCTCGGCGGCGGCCGGGGGCAGCCCTGGATAAAGTGCGCATATGGGTACCTGGTGGGAGCGGAACATCATCGAGCCGGGCAAGCTGCCCCTGCTCCTCGCGCTCACCGCGTTCGTCCTGACGTTCCTGATCACCCGGGTCATCACCCGCCTCATCCGCGCGGGCAGGGGCCCCTTCCGGAACATCAGCGGCAGCGGCGGGGTCCACATCCACCACGTCGTCCCCGGCATCGTCCTCGCCGTCGTGGGCGGCTTCGGCTCGGTGGCGGGCGACGGGCACGGCTTCGGCGCGCTGATCTCCGCCGTGCTGTTCGGCATGGGGGTGGGCCTGGTGCTGGACGAGTTCGCGCTGATCCTGCACCTGGACGACGTGTACTGGAGCGAGGAGGGCCGGCAGAGCGTCGAGGTGGTCGTGCTGACGGCGGCCCTGGTGGGCCTGCTGCTGGTCGGCTTCCTCCCCTTCGGCGTCAACGACCTCGACGAGGAGGAGATGCAGGACCGGGGCGCGGTCATGCTCACCATGGGGACGAACTTCCTCATCGCCCTGATCGCCCTGGCCAAGGGCAAGATCCGCACCGCGATCTTCGGGGTGGTCATCCCGTTCATCGCCGTCGTCGGAGCCGTCCGCCTGGCCCGCCCCACCTCCGTCTGGGCGCGCCGCTTCTACCGCCGCCGCCCGCGCGCCCGCGCGCGTTCCTGGAGACGCGCCTACCGCCACGACCGCCGCTGGACCGGCCCGAGCCGGCGCCTTCAGGACTGGCTCGGCGGCACCCCGGACAGGGCGCCGGCACTGGAGTCCGCGCCCCGCCCCGCGCTTCCCGCCGGTCCGTCGCGCCCGTCCGGCCCGTCCGGGCGCACCGGCCCGTCCGGCCCGGCCGGACGGCCGGAGCGCCGCTGACGCGCGGCCTCGATCCCGCACACCAGCAGCACCGCGGCGATCGCCGCCAGATGCTCCTTGCCCGCGAGGTTCTCCTTCACCAGCACTTCGACGGCCATCGCCACCACGACCGCGCCCGCCGTGACGTACGCCCGGTACCGCCATCCGACGAACACCGCGAGCCCCACCACGGCCGCCGACGGTCCGGTGTCCACGACCCACGCGTCCGACGCGGGCAGCCCGACGAGGAGGACGTCCGGCCCGAGGGCGATGCCCACGCGCGCGTACAGCGTGCCGGCCAGGGTGGCGGCGTACGCGATCGCCAGCGTCCGCCGTCGGCCCAGTGAGATCTCCGCGATCCCGAACACGATCAGGATCTGCGCCAGCGCGCCCCACACGGGCAGGTCCAGCGCCGGTACGAAGAGGGAGAGCGGCGTCCGCAGCAGCGCGAGCCCGAGGGGGTCCTCGGCGCGTACGGCACCGACGTCCTCGATGAACCGGTAGCCCCAGGGCTGCCGGTGCACCAGGTGCACGACCGTCGCGAGGCAGACGGCGGTGAGCGTCATGGGGGCGGCCCGCAGGCGCCGGGCCGCCAGGCCCGCGCGAACGGTTCCGTACAGGGGTCCCCATTCGGCGCGGGCCAGGCGGGCGGCCCTGTTCAACGGTCCGTCCTCATCCGTGTCCTCGTCCATGCGACTTCGGGAACCCGGCGGGCTGTGTCGCCCGCCATGTTCGAAGACCGGCAGGAAGCGTGGGACGTTGTGCAGGGGCCGCGTGATCCAGGTCTCTCCCGGCTCGCTCGGCCTGTGCGGGTGAGGGTGACCAGGCCCCTGCGGGCCTGAAAAGCACGGGGCGCGGCCCCGGTTTTTCAGGTGCGCGGGGAACTGCGCGACCAGCCCCCACTCACCCGCACCCGAAGAACCGACCCCCCGCCGGGACTCAGGTCGCGTCGTACTCCACGGCCGGCTTCGCCGAGTCCGGCGCGGGAACCGCATCCGGCTCCGCCGGATCCGGCTCGCGCTCCGGCAGCTCCGCCGCCAGCGCCGCAGCCGCCCGCACGAGCGGCAGCGCCAGCAGCGCCCCGGCGCCTTCCCCGACCTTCACACCGTGGTCGAGCAGCGGTTCGACGGCCATCCGGTCCAGCGCCTTGGCCTGGGCGGGCTCCCCGCTGTTCTGCCCGGCCAGCCACCAGTCCGGCGCCCGGAAGGCGACCCGCTGGGCGACCAGCGCGCACGCCGCCGACACCACGCCGTCCAGGATCACCGGCATCTTCCGCACCGCGCTCTGCAGCAGGAAGCCGGTCATCGCCGCGAGATCCGCCCCGCCCACGGCGGCGAGCAGCTGGAGCTGGTCCCCGAGCACCGGCCGGGCCCGCCGCAGGGCGTCCCGGACCGCCGCGCACTTGCGCATCCACGCCAGGTCGTCGATCGTCCGGCCGCCCCGCCCGGTGACGACGGACGCGTCGGTCCCGCACAGTCCGGCCACGAGGACCGCCGCCGCGGTGGTCCCGCCGACGCTGACATCGCCGAGGACGACGAGGTCGGTCCCGGAGTCGGCCTCCTCGTCGGCGAGGGCGACGCCCACCCGGAACGCGGCCTCCGCCTCCTCGGCCGTCAGGGCGTCCTCGACATCGATCCGGCCCGACCCGCGCCGCACCCGATGCCGTACGACCTCCGCGGGCAGGGTGTCGGGATCGCAGTCCAGCGCGAGGTCCACCACACGAACGGGGACGTCGAGCTGCCGGGCCAGCACCGCCACCGGGCTGCTCCCGTCGAGAACGGCCCGCACCAGCTCGTCCGCGGTGCCCGCGGCCCGCGCGGAGACACCGAGTTCGGCGACCCCGTGGTCGCCCGCGAACAGCAGCACCCGGGCCCGGCCGATCGGCCGCACCGGTACGGCCGACTGCGCCGCCGCCAGCCACTCACCCAGTTCGTCGAGGCGGCCCAGCGCCCCGGGCGGCACGGTCTGCCGCTCCCGCCGCGCCTCGGCGTCGCGGCGCACCCCGCCGTCGGGGCGCTCGATCAGATCGGTGAAGTCGTCGAGATTAAGCGAGCTCATTCGCCGAACAGTACCGGCAGGGATCGAACACGACCGCGCCACACCGTGCCCCCGCGGCGTACGCACGTCCCACCGCGCCACGGGCACGTCGTTGCGCCCGGTATCCCACTCGCGTACGTACCTTTTTGGGGCGAATGTCCGTACGTCGTCACCCCGGCGCGTACGGGATCCCGTCGTTCCCAGGAGCCGCCATGCCCCCCACCCTGCGGCCGGAGCCCGGCCGACCCGCCACGGGAGCCGACCCCTTCCGGGAACCGCGCCGGGACGACTGCCCCTGGTGCGGCTCACGGCAGTTGCGCACCCGGGTGCGCGCACCGGAGGGCGGGCGGCGCACGCCGGGCACGTTCGTGGTGGACGAGTGCCGGGACTGCGCGCACGCCTTCCAGAACCCCCGGCCCACCGCGGACGCTCTGCTGCTCGGGCGGCACCGGCACCCCGCGGAGGACGACGAACGGGCCGCCCTCGACGCACGCCGGCGCCGCAGACACCACCGGGGCGCCGCCCGCGCGCTGCCCGCGTACTCCGAACCGGAGAGCTGGCTGGACGTCGGCACCGGACACGGCCACTTCCCCGAGGCCGCGCGGGCCGTGCACCCGTACACCTCCTTCGACGGCATCGACGCGACCCGGGGCGTCCGACGGGCGTGGGAGGAGGGGCGGGTGGAGGAGGCGTACCAGGGCCTGCTGACCGACCCGGAGATCACGGCGCGGCTGCGCGCCCGCTACGACGTGGTCAGCATGCTCCAGCACCTCGAACACACCGCCGACCCGCGCGACGAACTCCGCGCCGCCCACGCCGTACTGCGCCCCGGCGGCCATCTCCTCCTCGAAGTCCCGGACCCGGCCAGGCCGTTCGGCAGCCGCCGCTACTGGAGGCCACGCGACCGTCCCCGCCCCCTCCACCTCATGCCCCTGCGCAACCTCCTCGCCGAACTGGGCTCCCTGGGCTACGAGATCCTCGCCGCACGCCGCTGCACCCCGCTCCCGGCCCGCGCGCACCGCGTCCTCGCGCGCCGCACCGCACCACAGGCGCCCCCGCAGGCTCCCGGGAGCCGTTCCTCACCCCCGTAGGGGCAGGGCCTGGCCCGCCACCACCAGCAGCACGTGCTCGCACTGCGCCCCGAAGGACGCGTTGAGCCGGCCGAGTTCGTCACGGAAGCGCCGGCCGGAGGCGGTGGTGGGGACGATGCCGGAGCCGACCTCGTTGGAGACGGCGACCACCGTGCGGCGTGTGTTCCGCACGGCGTCCGTCAGTTCGGTGACACGCGCCCGGAGCGCGCGCTCCCCGCCGTCGGCCCACTCCGCGTCGTCCCACGCCCCCACCTCGTCCATCACGTCGGTCAGCCACAGCGACAGACAGTCGATGAGCAGAGGCGCCCCGTCGTCGTTCTTCAGCAGGGGGACCAGGTCACAGGTCTCGACCGTGCGCCAGGAGCCGGGCCGCCGCTCCCGGTGCGCGGTGACCCGCGCCGCCCACTCCCCGTCCCCGCCCCGTGTCCCGCCGGTCGCCACGTAGAGCACGTCCGGGAACGCCTCCAGCCGCCGCTCGGCCTCCACCGACTTTCCCGACCGCGCCCCGCCGAGCACCAGCGTGCGCCGGGGCACGTCGGGCACGTCCTCGTAGACGCCGACCGTCAGCGTCGTCCCGTCCGGCACGGCGCGCGCACCCGCCGCCGCGAGCCGGCGCGGCAACTCGCCGTCCGGCGGCACGTCGTGGTCGATGTGCACGGCCACGACATCGGTCGTCGGCCCGACGGCGCCCACCCTGCGCAGCCGCGCCAGCGCGTCCGGCCGCCCCAGGACATCGGCGAGCACCATGGCGTACGGCTCGGTCGTGTGCTCCTCCAGGCCGGCGGGCGCCCCCCGCGGCGGCAGGTACAGCAGCCGCTGCCCGCCCGGCCCCGTCACCTCGTACCCGGTGCCCGGCGCGTCCAGGGACAGGGCCCGGACCCGGTGCCCGGTCAGCAGCGTCAACTGCCGTCCGTCCGGTACCCGGCCCGGCTGCGGCAGCCCCGGCGGCACCTCGACGGGGGGTCCGTCGTGGGGATGGGAGAGCAGCACCTGCCGCACCCCGGTGAGCGAGTGTCCGGCGCGGGCGGCCGCGAGGGCGGCGCCCGGCGTGAGGTCGAGCAGCAGTGAGCCGTCCACGAGCAGCGCGGTCGCCCCGCGCGCGGCATCACCGAGCGCGGTCGCGCACGCCGCGCACGGACAGTCGGGGCGGGGAAGCCCCGCGGGGGCGCCGGTGCCGAGCAAAGTCAGTTCCACGCCCCCGATTTTCGCGTGTCCCGATGAACACCCGCAGGTCTTGTGCGTCCGACTAGGCTCAGGGAAGGAACCGGATCTTGCTTGGCACCCTGTGTGCGGTGCCGGGCCGGTACTTACGGAGGCTCACATGGCGGCATGGACGTGGCGGTTCGAGAAGGCCGACGGGGCGGAGGTCCAGCCCGCGGTCGAGCCCGAGGAGTTCACGACCCAGGGGGACGCCGAGTCGTGGATCGGTGAGCACTGGAAGGCGCTCCTGGAGGGCGGCGCCGACCAGGTCCGTCTGTTCGAGGACACGACGGAGATCTACGGCCCGATGAGTCTGGACGCGCAGGACGCGTAGCGCTCCGCGGTGGGGCGGGGTTCCTGTCCGGGGCTCCGCCCCGATCCCCGTGGGAGAGCTCGGGGGGTGGGGTTCGTGGACGGGTGCGGGTCCGGTGGGGGCTGGTCGCGCAGTTCCCCGCGCCCCTGAACAGCAGGGGCTGCGCCCCGTGCTTTTCAACCCGCAGGACCGTTGGCTTTCAGGCGCGCGGGGCCGTCGCTTTTCAGGCCCGCAGGGCCTGGGCTTTCAGGGGCGCGGGGAACTGCGCGAGAAGCCCCACGCACCCGCACCCGCCGACGAGACAGCCGCCCCCCGAGCTCCCGGGCGCCCCTACCCCCGCACCCCGCACAGGTGCAGCAACGCCGCCACCTGCCGATACGGATCCGTCCGCCCCGCCCGCTCCTCCGCCGCGAGCAGCACCTCCAGGTCCCCCTGACCGTCGGGGACCACCGCGTCGTCCGCGGCGAGGTCCGTGAACACCCGCACCCCGTACCACGCGTGCAACGGCGCCCCGATCCCCGCCAGCGCGTCCGTCAGCGTCGCCAGCCGGTCCGCCCGCACGTCCAGCCCCAGCCGGTTGCGGTACGCGGTGGTGTCGAAGGAGGCGAGCGCGCCGGCCCAGTCCCCGGCCAGCCCCGCCCGCATCGCGAGCGCGTCGCCGTTGCGCACGAGCAGCGACAGCAGCCCCCCGGGCGCCAGCATCCGCGCCAGCCCCGCCAGCAGCGCGTCCGGCTCCTCGACGTACATCAGGACCCCGTGGCAGAGCACCACGTCGAAGCTGCCCGGCAGGAAGTGCACTCCGGTGTCGCGGCCGTCGCCCTCGACGATCCGCACCCGGCCCCGGATGCCCTCGGGCTCGGCGGCCAGCGCCTCCCGGGCGACGGCGATCAGCCTCGCCTCCCGCTCGATCCCGGTCACCGCGTGCCCGGCACGTGCCAGGCGCAGCGCCTGGGTGCCCTGCCCCATGCCCACGTCAAGAACCCGCAGCCGCTGCCCGACCGGGAACCGGCCCGCTATCTGCTCGTCGACCTGCCGGGAGACCAGCTCCTGGCGTACGACCTCACGCAGGGTGCCCAGCCGGTTCAGCCAGGCTTCGGCGGCACTGCCGGAGAAGGGAGTCGTGCTCAGGGCCGCTCTCCGCGCTTGACCTGCGGCTTCGGCAGCCGGAGGCGACGCATCTGGAGCGTGCGCATCAGGGCGTAGGCGACGGCGCCCTTCTTGTTCGCGTCGGGGAAGCGCTCGGTCAGCTGCTTCTTCAGACGGAAGGCGAGGCCGATGGAGTCGACCACGATCAGCACGATCACGAACAGCCACAGCAGCAGCGCGACGTTCTGCAGCGACGCCACCCGCACCATGCTCAGCACGAGGATGAGCACCGCCAGCGGGAGGAAGAACTCGGCGATGTGGAAACGCGAGTCCACGTAGTCACGGGCGAACCTGCGCACCGGACCCTTGTCCCGGGCGGGCAGGTAGCGCTCGTCGCCGGTGGCCAGCGCCTGACGCTGCTTCTCCATGGCGGAGCGGCGCTCGTCGCGGGAGCGCTTGGCGGCCTCCTTGCGCGTCGTCGGCGTATTCGCGACGCTCCGACGCTGGCCTTGGGCCACACTCCGCTTGGGAGTGGGCCGCCCCTTGGGGGCCTGCGGGTGACGGGTCTGCTGGGAGTCGGTCACCGACGCCTTGGCGGCGGCCGATTCCTTCTCGTTCTTGGCGCGGCTACGGAACACAAAACCCAAGGGTACGGGGTGCCGGGGCATGGACCCCAGCCGAGTGGGGAACGATCCGGCAACACCCGGCGTCCGTACTGGAGACAGAGGTGGGGCGACAGTGGCCGGGGCAGCCCGGGAACCGGAAAAGGGGGAGCGCGGTGACGTCCCGTCCGTAGAGGGGCTTCGGTATTCCGTGGGATCGGTGCGTACGCGACCCCGGGGAACACCTACTCCCTACGCCGGAGCGCCGCCGTACACAGTCGTCCTTGGGGATGAGCGCATCGGTCCCCGAACAGTGCGGTAATAGAAGCAGGGCCCGTACTGTGGGTTCTGTCGCAGACCTGTGAGCTGGAGTTCCGTCAGAAGGGGGCGCGCGAAGCCCATGAGCGGTGTCATGAAGCGTATGGGGATGATCTTCCGCGCGAAGGCGAACAAGGCCCTTGACCGGGCCGAGGACCCGCGCGAAACCCTCGATTACTCGTACCAGAAGCAGCTGGAGCTGCTCCAGAAGGTACGCCGCGGCGTGGCCGACGTGGCCACGTCCCGCAAGCGTCTGGAGCTCCAGCTCAACCAGCTCCAGTCCCAGTCCTCGAAGCTGGAGGACCAGGGCCGCAAGGCGCTCGCGCTCGGCCGCGAGGACCTGGCCCGTGAGGCGCTCTCCCGCCGCGCCGCGCTCCAGCAGCAGGTGACGGACCTGGAGACGCAGCACTCCACGCTCCAGGGCGAGGAGGAGAAGCTCACCCTCGCCGCGCAGCGGCTGCAGGCCAAGGTGGACGCCTTCCGGACGAAGAAGGAGACCATCAAGGCCACGTACACCGCCGCCCAGGCCCAGACCCGGATCGGTGAGGCGTTCTCCGGCATCTCCGAGGAGATGGGCGACGTCGGTCTCGCCATACAGCGTGCCGAGGACAAGACGGCGCAGCTCCAGGCCCGCGCCGGCGCCATCGACGAGCTGCTCGCCTCCGGCGCCCTCGACGACCCGTCCGGGATGCACAAGGACGACATCCAGGCCGAGCTGGACCGTCTCTCCGGCGGTACGGACGTCGAGCTGGAGCTCCAGCGCATGAAGGCGGAGCTGGCGGGAGGCCCGTCCGCGCAGCAGCAGGCCATCGAGGGCGGCACGGGCCAGTCGGCCCCGCAGCAGCAGTCCCAGCGGCAGGACACTCCGCGCTTCGACAAGTAGCTGTCACGCGTCCCCGAGGAGGGCGACATGATCGTACGGATCATGGGGGAGGGGCAGGTGAGGCTGGACGACGCCCACTTCGCCGAGCTGAACACACTGGACGACGTCCTCCTGGCGGAGATGGAGGTCGGTGACGGCCCCGGTTTCCGCCACACCCTCCACGCCCTCCTGGACAAGGTCCGCGAGCTGGGCGCGCCGCTCCCCGACGACGCCCTGGAGCCCTCGGAGCTGATCCTCCCGGCCCCGGACGCGACCCTGGAGGAGGTCCGGGAGATGCTGAGCGACGACGGCCTGATCCCCGGGTGACGACCGCGGGACGGGCCGGCGAGGGCCGTACGCCCGCACAGGTGGTGTCAGCACCCGTTCCGTGGCCCGCCGGCGCCCCGTACCGTACACAGACGTGAGCACCCTCCACCGCGCCAGGACCTGGCTGACGGCGCACCCCCTCGCGCTGGACGCCGCCGTGGCCCTGGGCGTCCTGGCCGCCATGGTGGCGGGCGCCTTCGTGGACCCCCACGCCGAGCACGGCGCCCGATGGGGCGCCCGGAGCCCCGCTCCCCTCAGCATCGCGCTCATGGTGCCGGCCGCCGCCGTCCTGATCGCCCGGCGCCGGGCCCCGCTGGCCGTGCTGGGGGCCACCTCCGCCCTCACCCTCGCCGAACTGGTGACCGGCGATCCGCGCGCCCCGGTCGCGATGTCCGCCGTCATCGCCCTCTACACCGTCGCCTCCACCACCGACCGCCCCACCACCTGGCGCGTGGGCCTGCTGACGATGACCGTGCTGACGGGGACGGCCATGCTCGTCGGCCCGCTGCCCTGGTACGACCAGGAGAACATCGGCCTCTTCGCCTGGACCGGCATGGCCGCCGCGGCCGGCGACGCCGTGCGCAGCCGCCGCGACTTCGTGCACGCCATCCGGGAACGCGCCGAGCGGGCGGAACGCACCCGCGAGGAGGAGGCCCGCCGCCGGGTCGCCGAGGAACGCCTGCGGATCGCCCGCGACCTGCACGACGTCGTCGCCCACCACATCGCCCTGGTCAACGTGCAGGCCGGGGTCGCCGCGCACGTCATGGACAAGCGGCCCGACCAGGCCAAGGAGGCCCTCGCCCACGTCCGCGAGGCCAGCCGCTCCGCACTGGGCGAACTCCGGGCCACGGTCGGTCTGCTCCGCCAGTCCGGCGATCCCGAGGCCCCCACCGAACCCGCCCCCGGCCTGGTGCGGCTCGACGAACTCGTCGGCACCTTCCGCAGCGCGGGCCTCGCGGTCGAGGTGGTCCGGGCCGACGAGGGGGTGAGCCTCCCGGCCGCCGTCGACCTCGCGGCGTACCGCGTCATCCAGGAGGCCCTCACCAACGTGCACAAGCACGCGGGCGAGGCGGCGAAGGCGGAGGTCAGCGTCGTACGCGTCGGCCCGAACGTGGAGATCACCGTCCTCGACGACGGCACCGGGCAGGCGAAGACGGGCGGCAGGACCGGGACGGCCGACGGCGGCGGGACCGGGACGGCCGACGGCGGCGGTCACGGACTCCTCGGCATGCGGGAGCGTGCCACCGCGCTGGGCGGCACCCTCACCACCGGTCCCCGCTACGGCGGCGGGTTCCGCGTCCATGCGATCCTGCCGCTCACGACCCGCACGACCGCCGCGCAGGCGGTCCGACCGTGACCAGCGCCCCGGGGGACCCCGTATGACGATCCGTGTCCTGCTCGCCGACGACCAGGCCCTGCTGCGCAGCGCCTTCCGGGTGCTCGTCGACTCGGAGCCGGACATGGAGGTCGTGGGGGAGGCGTCGGACGGGGCGGAGGCGGTGCGCCTCGCGAAGGAGGAGCGGGCGGACGTCGTGCTGATGGACATCCGGATGCCGGGCACCGACGGACTGGCCGCCACCCGCCTGATCAGCGCCGATCCGACGCTCACCCGGGTACGTGTCGTCATCCTCACCACCTTCGAGGTCGACGACTACGTCGTGCAGTCGCTGCGCGCCGGTGCCTCCGGCTTCCTCGGCAAGGGCGCCGAGCCGGAGGAGCTGCTGAACGCGATCCGGGTCGCCGCCGGCGGCGACGCCCTGCTGTCGCCGACCGCGACCAAGGGCCTGATCGCCCGTTTCCTCGCCCAGCCGGACGACTCGGCCGACGGCGACCGGGGCGCCGCCCGCTCCGAGCGCCTCGCCACGCTGACCGGCCGCGAGCGCGAGGTGCTCGTGCAGGTGGCGGGCGGGCTCTCCAACGACGAGATCGCCGAGCGGCTGGAGGTCAGCCCGCTGACCGTGAAGACGCACGTCAACCGGGGCATGGCCAAGCTGGGCGCCCGCGACCGGGCCCAGCTGGTGGTCTTCGCGTACGAGTCGGGCCTGGTACGACCGAAGGTGGACTGAGAGCGCCCGGGACTACTCCACCCGGAGTAGGCGCGGCGTAAGGAAATGGCCCTGCGGAGCGAGGGAGAGGGGCACTCCCATGGCCCAGGGTATGAGGTGAGCGCTCACACTCGCTTCACACGGGCGACACATGGGGGACCCAGCCGCATGTGGCACGGGCGTTCGTCCTCCGCTCACGCCACGGAAGAGAGACCCTGACCCATGTCCTGGCTGTCCCGGTTCAGCCTCGCACAACGGGCCCTCGTCGGTCTGATGTCGATCATCGCGCTCGTCTTCGGGGCGATCGCGATACCCCAGCTCAAGCAGCAGCTGCTGCCCACCATCGAACTGCCCGTGGTGTCCGTGCTGGCGCCCTATCAGGGCGCGTCACCGGACGTGGTCGAGAAGCAGGTCGTCGAGCCGATCGAGGACAGCCTCGAAGCCGTCGGCGGCATCACGGGCGTCACCTCCACCGCCAGTGAGGGCAACGCCCTGATCATGGCGTCCTTCGACTACGGCCCCGGCACCGAGCAGCTCGTCGCCGACGTCCAGCAGGCCGTCAACCGGGTCCGGGCGCAGCTGCCGGACGACGTGGACCCGCAGGTGATCGCGGGCTCGACGGACGACATACCGACCGTCGTCCTCGCCGTCTCCTCCGGCGAGGACCAGCAGGCCCTCGCCGACCGGCTCGACCGGACGGTCGTGCCCACGCTGAAGGACATCGACGGCGTCGGCCAGGTCACCGTGGACGGCGTGCGGGACGTCCAGGTCACCGTCACCCCCGACGAGGCGAAGCTGGCGAAGGCGGGCCTGACCACGATGGCCCTCTCGCAGGCCCTCCAGGCCGGCGGCGTCACCGTCCCCGCGGGCTCCTTCGACGAGGACGGCGCCAACCGCACCGTCCAGGTCGGCGGCGGCTACACCTCGCTGGAACAGATCGAGAACCTGCGGGTGCGCGGCGAGGGCGCCAAGAAGCCCGTCCGTCTCGCCGATGTCGCGAAGGTCGAGGAGAAGCAGGCCAGGGCCGACTCCCTCACCCGCACCAACGGCGAGCCGAGCCTCGCCGTGATGGTCACCATGGACCGGAACGGCAGCGCGGTGGCCATCTCCGAGGCCGTCGAGGACAAGCTGGCGGACATGCGCCGCGACCTGGGCTCCGGCGCCGACGTCACCGTGGTCAGCGACCAGGGCCCGGCGGTCTCCAAGTCCATCGACGGTCTGACCACCGAGGGTGCCCTCGGTCTGCTCTTCGCGGTCCTGGTCATCCTGGTCTTCCTGGCGTCGATCCGCTCGACCCTCGTCACCGCGGTCTCCATCCCGCTGTCGGTGGTCCTGGCGCTGATCGTGCTGTGGACCCGCGACCTCTCCCTCAACATGCTCACCCTCGGCGCGCTGACCATCGCCATCGGCCGGGTCGTCGACGACTCGATCGTGGTGCTGGAGAACATCAAGCGTCACCTCGGCTACGGCGAGGAGCGCGAGGAGGCCATCCTCAAGGCGGTCCGCGAGGTCGCCGGCGCGGTCACCTCCTCCACCCTGACCACCGTCGCGGTCTTCCTGCCGATCGGCCTGACCGGCGGCATGGTGGGCGAACTGTTCGGCAGCTTCTCGCTGACCGTGACGGCGGCCCTGCTGGCCTCTCTCGTGGTCTCGCTGACCGTGGTCCCGGTCCTGTCGTTCTGGTTCCTGCGCGCCCCGAAGGGCACGCCCGAGGACGCCGACGAGGCGCGCCGCAAGGCCGAGGAGAAGGAGGCGAAGAGCCGCCTCCAGCGCTTCTACGTCCCCGTCCTGCGCTTCGCCACCCGCCGCCGGCTGACCAGCCTGGCCATCGCGGCCGTCGTCCTGGTCGGCACGTTCGGCATGGCCCCGCTGCTGAAGACGAACTTCTTCGACCCGGGCGACCAGGAGGTCCTCAGCCTCAAGCAGGAACTGAAGCCCGGCACCAGCCTCGCGGCGACCGACGCGCAGACCAAGAAGGTCGAGAAGCTGCTCGCCGGCACCGAGGGCGTCAAGGACTACCAGGTCACCATCGGCTCCTCCGGCTTCCTGGCCGCGTTCGGCGGTGGCACCGACACCAACCAGGCCTCGTACAGCGTCATGCTGGACGACTCGGCCACGGCCTCGGACGTCCAGGACACCATCGAGAAGGGCCTCGCCGGGCTCTCCGGGATCGGTACGACGACCGTCGCGGTCGGCGACGCCTTCGGCAGCCAGGACCTGAGCGTGGTCGTGAAGGCCGCCGACGCGGACGTCCTGCGCAAGGCCGCCGGGCAGGTCCGTGACGCCGTCTCGACGATGGACAACGTCACGGACGTCACCAGCGACCTCTCCCAGAGCGTCCCCCGGATCTCGGTGAAGGCCACCGACAAGGCGGCCGCGGCCGGCTTCGACGACCAGAGTCTCGGCGCGGCCGTCTCCCAGGCGGTGCGCGGGACGACGAGCGGCCGGGCCGTCCTCGGCGACACCGAGCGGGACATCGTCATCACGTCGGCGAAGCCCGCCCGGACGCTGAAGGAGCTGCGGGACCTGCGCCTCGGCGCGGTGACGCTCGGCGACATCGCGGACGTCGAGCTGGTGGACGGCCCGGTGGCCATGACCCGGATCGACGGCCGGCGGGCCGCGACGATCACGGCGAAGCCCAAGGGCGACAACACCGGCGCGGTCAGCGCCGACCTCACCGCCAAGCTGAACGCGCTGAAGCTGCCCGAGGGCGCCACCGCCTCCATCGGCGGCGTCTCCGAGGACCAGGACGAGGCGTTCGCCTCGCTCGGCCTCGCGATGCTCGCGGCGATCGCGATCGTCTTCATGCTGCTGGTCGCGACCTTCCGGTCCCTGGTCCAGCCGCTGATCCTGCTGGTCTCCATCCCGTTCGCGGCCACCGGCGCCATCGGCCTGCTGATCGTCACCGGCACGCCCCTGGGTGTCCCCGCGATGATCGGCATGCTGATGCTGATCGGCATCGTGGTGACCAACGCGATCGTGCTGATCGACCTGATCAACCAGTACCGCCGCCAGGGCTACGGCACCGTCGAGGCGGTCGTCGAGGGCGGCCGCCACCGCCTCCGTCCGATCCTGATGACGGCACTGGCGACGATCTTCGCGCTGCTGCCCATGGCGCTCGGCGTCACGGGCGAGGGCGGCTTCATCGCGCAGCCGCTGGCCGTGGTCGTGATCGGCGGTCTGGTCACCTCGACGCTGCTGACGCTCCTGCTGGTCCCGACCCTCTACACGATGATCGAGATCCGCAAGGAGCGCCGGGCGAAGAAGAAGGCCCTGAAGCGGGCGGGCAAGGAGTCCGGTCCGGCGACGGCGGAGGCCGGCGCGGAGGCGCCGGAGCCCGCGGAGGTCTGACGCGGGGCGGACACGGAACGACGAAAAGCCGGGGCGACGCCCCGGCTTTTCGGCTTCTCCCGGCTTTTCGGTTTCTGCCGGTCACGCTCCCTACGGCAGCGCCAGCATCCGCTCCAGCGCCAGCTTCGCGAACGCCTCCGTCTCCTTGTCGACCTCGATGCGGTTGACCAGGGTGCCCTCGGCGAGGGACTCCAGGGTCCACACGAGGTGGGGGAGGTCGATGCGGTTCATGGTGGAGCAGAAGCAGACCGTGCGGTCGAGGAAGACGATCTCCTTGCCCTCCGGCGCGAATCGGTTCGCCAGCCGCCGGACGAGGTTCAGCTCGGTGCCTATGGCCCACTTGGAACCGGCCGGCGCGGCCTCCAGCGCCTTGATGATGTACTCGGTCGACCCGACGAAGTCCGCCGCCGCCACGACCTCGTGCTTGCACTCGGGGTGGACCAGCACGTTGACGCCCGGTATCCGCTCCCGCACGTCGTTCACGGACTGCAGGCTGAAGCGGCCGTGCACCGAGCAGTGACCGCGCCACAGGATCATCTTCGCGGCCCGCAGCTGCTCGGCCGTGAGGCCGCCGTTCGGCTTGTGGGGGTTGTAGAGGACACAGTCGTCGAGCGACATGCCCATGTCCCGCACGGCGGTGTTGCGGCCCAGGTGCTGGTCCGGCAGGAACAGCACCTTCTCGCCCTGCTCGAAGGCCCAGTCCAGGGCCCGCTTCGCGTTCGACGAGGTGCAGATCGTGCCGCCGTGCTTACCGGTGAACGCCTTGATGTCGGCCGAGGAGTTCATGTACGACACGGGCACGACCTGCTCGGCCACGCCCGCCTCGGTCAGCACGTCCCAGCACTCGGCGACCTGCTCGGCGGTGGCCATGTCGGCCATGGAGCACCCGGCGGCCAGGTCCGGCAGGACGACCTTCTGCTCGTCACCGGTGAGGATGTCCGCCGACTCGGCCATGAAGTGCACACCGCAGAACACGATGTACTCGGCCTCGGGCCGGGCCGCCGCGTCCCGCGCGAGCTTGAAGGAGTCGCCGGTGACGTCCGCGAACTGGATGACCTCGTCGCGCTGGTAGTGGTGGCCCAGCACGAAGACCTTGTCCCCGAGCTTCTCCTTGGCGGCGCGGGCGCGCTCCACCAGGTCGGGGTCGGACGGGGAGGGGAGGTCGCCCGGGCACTCGACGCCCCGCTCGCTCCGCGGGTCGGCCTCGCGGCCGAGCAGCAGCAGGGCGAGGGGCGTCGGCTGTACGTCGAGCTCCTGGGTCTGGGCGGTGGTCACGGCACGCACCCTTTCTGTTCTGCGGCTCGCCGTCCCCGGGGGAGGGCCGGCGGGACATGCGGACGATCCTTTTCGTCGATTTGACGCTATCTATCATAACCGCTTCACGTCAGTTTGACGATGCCCATAGTGTCCATGTGACATGAATCCCGGCGGCCCGCACGCCGCGTCCCGCCCCGCCCTCGCCCCGCCCCCGCGCGTGGCGTTGTCCACAGCCCCCGGCGACCCCGTGCCCCTGTCACGGGCCATGTGCGAGCATGAAGACAGAAGCGTGGCGAATCCACGCGGCCCGGAATGAATCCGGGGCTCCGGCGGTTGCACCCGTCGGCAAGCAGTCTCCGTACAACCCGGGAGAGATGTAGATGTCCGTATCGGACGAGACCGGCACCGTCACCGACGGCATCATCGTGACCGACGCCGCCGCGGCCAAGGTCAAGGCCCTGCTCGACCAGGAAGGCCGTGAGGACCTGGCGCTGCGCGTCGCCGTTCAGCCCGGCGGCTGCTCCGGCCTGCGGTACCAGCTCTTCTTCGACGAGCGCTCGCTCGACGGTGACGTGGAGAAGGACTTCGACGGCGTGAAGGTCGTCACCGACCGCATGAGCGCCCCGTACCTGGGCGGCGCCACGATCGACTTCGTCGACACCATCGAGAAGCAGGGCTTCACCATCGACAACCCGAACGCGACGGGTTCCTGCGCCTGCGGCGACTCCTTCAGCTAGGGTCCCCGCCCGCGTGCGACGGTCGTACGCGCACGGCGACGATCGGTACGGCGAAGGCGGCGCCCCCTCACAGGGGGCGCCGCCTTCGCCCGTCCGCCGTCGACGCTGCCGCGGTGTCTACCGGTCGCCGAGCGGCCCGCCCAGCGGTATCTCCTTGCCGTCGGCCCCGACCACGTCCCGGCCGTCGATCGGTTCGTCCAGCCGTACCGTCCGCTCCATCATCTCGGCGATCATGACGCAGACCTTGCCCTCCCAGGGGGTGGCGATCACGGTGACCGTCACCCCGTCCGGCTTCTCGCTCACCGAGGCCGAGTAGTCGCTGCACCGCCCGCCCCAGAAGTTCACGGTCAGTTCGTCGCCCTTCTCGTTCATCGTGTAGCCCTGGAGCGGCACCTCCCGCGAGGACGGACCGGTGGGCGGGGTGTCGCCGTCACCCGGCTCGGGGGCGGCCAGGTAGGCCGGGTCGACCGCCGGCTGCGTCACCGTGTAGGTCTCCGCGGCCCCGGCCGGGCGTACCTCGTACAGCCAGGACGGCACCAGCGCCGGGTGCCCGTCCACCTGCTGCGAGGCGAGCCCGAACACCGCCTTCTCGACGGCGACCGTCTCCGGCTTCGGGGCCTTGCTCATCCGCTCGCACGGGGTCTCGCCCGACGCGACCGTCCCGCTCTCCACGGCCGAGCCGTTCTCCCCCTCCAGCGGGACGGGACCGGTGCAGCCGCCGATGCCGCCCCGCCCGGCGCCCACACCCTGCCCGGAGTCGTTGAGCAGCTTCAGCGCCCGGTCCGCGTCCACGACGGGATACGTGTCGCCCTTCTTCGGCGACGTCAGGTTGCCGCTGCCGCCGAGCACCTGTCCGTCGGCGCCGATCCGGATGCCGGTCGCCCAGCCGTACGTGGGCAGCCCGCCCACCTCGGGGTCGGCGTTCACCACCCGTACGGCGCCCATGAGCTGGGTGGCGTCGAGCTTCGCCTCGTCCTGGCCGACGGCCTTGAGCACGGGCATCGCGGCCTTCCTGGCCACCGCCTCGCTCACCGGGTCACCGGCCCCGGCCGAGCCGTCGGACGCGCAGACATCCGCCTTCCGGCAGTCGTCGGTGCCCGGCGTGTACCGCTCGAACGTCCACGCCCCCGGCGCCGCACGGCTCACCCGCAGCACCGGTTCCGTGCCGTCCCCGGCCGCTCCCACCCGCCAGCTCTCGCCCTCGACGGTGGGTTTGCCCTCGGCCCCGAGCGCCTTGGCGAGCCGCGCCACCGCGGAGGCCGTCACCTCGCCCTTCAGCGCGTACACCGGAGCCGAGCCGGGGCCCTCGGGCAGGTCGCCGCCCGCGCGGTAGGTCACCCCGTTGGGGTTCGGTTCACCGGGCGCGATGCCGTTCGAACCGCCGCCGCTCCGTCCGTCGAGCGCGAGGGGCGGGGGAGTGCCGTCACCGCCCGGCGCGCCGGAGCCCTTGCCGTCGGCCCCGGACCGGTCGGAGGCCGTGGTGGCGAGGAGCGCCCCGCCCCCTCCGACCAGCAGCACGGCCGCGGCCACGGACGCGACGACCACCCGGGTGCGCCGGGCGCCGGGCCGGCCGTCACCGCCGCCGCTCACGATGTCGGCGTCACCGGCCGTACCCGCTTCCGCGGCCTCGGCCTCGGGCTCACCGGGCTGGTCGGCCTGGTCGGCCCGGTCGGCCGGACCGGCCCCGTCCGTCCCGGTGGCGTCGTCCCCGGCAGCCCCGAGCGCCTCGGTGGCGCCGGGCTCCGGGCCCTCGTCCGGGTTCTCGGTGTTGTCGGGTCGCTCGGAGTTCACCGCATCGCTCCTTCGGCAGGTCGTACACCGCATCCCCTCTTCGGGGGACGGCGATGGGACGCGGCGGGGGAGCGGGCGGTTCCCTCAGTGACCGTAGGGAGTGGGCGGTTCCCTCAGTAGCCGTACTCCGGCATCGCGTCCACCAGCCGTGCGGACGTCACCGGCACCGTGACCCCGTGGATGAGCGAAGGGGAGACGGGAGCCGTAATGACCTTCGCGGGGGCCGCCCAGTGCGGAGCCATCCGGGCGCAGTCGCCGCGCAGCGCCGCGAGGCTGCCGCCGTCCGGGTCGAACGGAACGGAGCCATTGATCTTGGGGTTCGTCATACGGGCACCGTACGCACCGCGAACCTGCGAAGAAAGACCTACTATCGGGTAGTTTCGCCTGCTTCAGAGCAGGTGGCCGACCCGGTAGCGTGAACTGTCAATCCCCTCTCCCTTCGCAGGAGTGTGTCCTCGCCGTGCGTATCGCAGTCTCCGGCTCCATCGCCACCGACCATCTGATGACCTTCCCGGGCCGCTTCGCCGACCAACTCGTCGCGGACCAGCTGCACACGGTCTCCCTCTCCTTCCTCGTCGACCAGCTCGACGTGCGCCGGGGCGGTGTCGGCGCGAACATCGCGTTCGGCATGGGACAGCTCGGCACGCGCCCGATCCTGGTCGGCGCGGCGGGCTCCGACTTCGACGAGTACCGTGCGTGGCTCGACCGGCACGGGGTCGACACCGCCTCCGTGCGCATCTCGGAGACCCTGCACACGGCCCGCTTCGTGTGCACCACGGACGCCGACCACAACCAGATCGGCTCCTTCTACACCGGCGCGATGAGCGAGGCCCGCCTCATCGAGCTGCAGACCGTCGCCGACCGCGTGGGCGGCCTCGACCTCGTCCTCATCGGGGCGGACGATCCGGAGGGGATGCTCCGTCACACGGAGGAGTGCCGCACCCGGGGCATTCCGTTCGCCGCCGACTTCTCGCAGCAGATCGCCCGCATGGACGGCGACGAGATCCGGATACTGCTGGACGGCGCCACGTACCTCTTCTCCAACGAGTACGAGAAGGGCCTCATCGAGTCCAAGACCGGCTGGTCCGACGCGGAGATCCTCGCCAAGGTCGGCCACCGGGTGACCACGCTCGGCGCGCGGGGCGTGCGCATCGAGCGCGCCGGTCACGACCCGATCGAGGTCGGCTGCGCCGAGGAGGAGCGCAAGGCCGACCCCACCGGAGTCGGCGACGCGTTCCGCGCGGGCTTCCTCTCCGGGCTGGTCTGGGGGGTCTCGCTGGAACGGGCGGCCCAGGTCGGCTGCATGCTCGCCACCCTCGTGATCGAGACGGTGGGGACGCAGGAGTACGCGCTGCGCCGGGGCCACTTCATGGACCGGTTCGAGAAGGCGTACGGGGACGAGGCCGCGGCCGAGGTCAAGAAGCACCTGAACTAGAGGCGGGGAAGCACCCGGCCAGAGCTGAAGAAGGACCTGAACCGGACGGGCCGGGCGGCCCGTGCCCCCGGCTCGTACGAGGGGCACGGGCCGCCCGCTATCCCACCCGGCGCACCACGTACGCCGAACCCCGTTCCGCCGGTTCCTCCCCCACGTACTCCTGGCCCCGCATCTCGCACCACGCCGGGATGTCCAGCCGGGCCGCCTCGTCGTCGGACAGGACGCGGACCGTGCCGCCGACGGGCACGTCCCCGATCACCTTGGCCAGCTCGATGACGGGGATCGGGCACCGTTTGCCGAGGGCGTCCACGACCAGGACGTCCTCGTGCACCACGGCCACGGGGGCCGGCGCCCCCAGCTTCTCGCGGACCGCCGCGACGGCCCCCGGCAGCACCGCCAGGAACCGCTCGACGTCCGCCGCCGCCGCCCCCGCCGGCAGGGACACCCGCACGTTCCCCTCGCTCAGCACCCCCATGGCCCGCAGCACATGGCTGGGCGTCAGCGTGCTGCTCGTACAGGAGGACCCGGAGGAGACGGAGAAGCCCTCGCGGTCCAGCTCGTGGAGCAATGTCTCCCCGTCGACATAGAGACAGGAGAAGGTGACCACCCCGGGCAGCCGGTGCTCCGGGTCGCCGACCACCTCCACATCGGGCACCAGTGACGGCACCCGGGCCCGGATCCGCTCCGTCAACTCCCGCAGCCGTACCGCCTCCGCGTCCGCCTCCGCCCGTACGGCCCGCAGCGAGGCGGCGGCCGCCACGATCGCCGGGATGTTCTCGAACCCGGCGGCCCGCCCCGACTCCCGCTCGTCGGCTGGCCCTTGCGCCGCGAAGCGCACCCCCTTGCGCACCACGAGAAGGCCGACCCCGGACGGACCGCCCCATTTGTGCGCGCTGGCGGTCAGCGCCGACCAGTCACCGCCCACCCGCCCCCACCCGAGCGACTGCGCGGCGTCCACCAGCAACGGCACGCCCGCCTCCCGGCACGCCCGGGCCACCTCGGCCACCGGCTGCTCGGTCCCCACCTCGTGGTTGGCCGACTGCAGACACGCCAGCGCCGTGTCGGGACGCAGGGCCTCGGCGTAGGAGGAAGCGGCCACCGAGCCCGTACGGCCCACCGCCACCCGGGTGACCGTTCCGCCGTCGGCCTCGTGCGTCTCCGCCGCGTGCAGCACCGACGAGTGTTCGACGGACGACACGATCAGGTGGCGCCCCGCCCGCCGCCGCCCGGCCAGCACTCCCGCGATCCCCGTGTGCACCGCCCGGGTCCCCGACGAGGTGAAGACCAGTTCGTCGGCCCGGCATCCGACCGCCTCGGCGGCCGCCTCCCGCGCCGCGTCGAGCAGCAGCCGGGCCCGCCGCCCCTCCCGGTAGAGCCGCGCGGGATCGGCCCACCCCTCGTTCAGCGAAGCCATCAGCGCCTGCCGGGCGACGGGATGAAGGGGAGCGGAGGATGCGGAGTCGAAGTAGGCCACGGGCCAACGCTAAAGCCTCGGGCCGACGGCAAAGGGGCGCGGGGAACTGCGCGAACAGCCACAACGCGCGCGCACCCGCCAAATCACCCGAACCCCCGAGCTATTAGGCGCTCGGCATGACCCGCGGAGTGTTGGGCCCCCCTCCCCGCGCAGCCCCAAAACGCGTCCAGTAGGGTTTGGTCCGCATAAACATCCAAACCCCTGCCCGTCGCAGGGCGGCGACCGACCAGCGAGAAGGCCGCAGCCATACCGCGCGGGCGAGACTCTCGGGAAGGCGCTACGTGAGTCCCAACGGCTCCGACCTCCCCCGCTGCCTGAAGGGCGCGGGCGGTACCCCCATGCCGCGGCGCCCGATGCGGCGGAAGCTGCTGCAGGCGATGACCGCAGGCCTGGTCCTGGCGACCGCCACCGGTTGCACATGGGAGGACTTCCCCCGCCTGGGTATGCCCACCCCGACCACGGAAGAGGCTCCGCGGATCCTCTCCCTGTGGCAGGGGTCGTGGGCGGCCGCGCTCGCCACGGGCGTGCTGGTGTGGGGCCTGATCCTGTGGAGTGCTTTCTTCCACCGGCGCAGCCGCACCAAGGTCGAAGTTCCCCCACAGACCCGGTACAACATGCCCATCGAGGCGCTGTACACGGTCGTCCCGCTGATCATCGTCTCGGTGCTCTTCTACTTCACCGCCCGTGACGAGTCGAAGCTGCTCGACACGTCCAAGAAGCCCGACCTCACGGTCAACGTGGTGGGCTTCCAGTGGAGCTGGTGCTTCAACTACATCGAGAACGTCGAAGGCTCCACCGGCGACGCGGCCACCGACAAGAACCTGGCCGCGATCCCGAACCGGTACAAGGAGGACTTCCCGGCGAACGCCGGCGGTGTCTACACCTGCGGCATTCCCGGCGACAAGAACCCGCAGACCGGCAACCCGGGCCCGACGCTCTGGCTCCCGAAGGGCAAGACGGTCCGCTTCGTCCTGACCTCGCGTGACGTCATCCACTCCTTCTGGGTGGTGCCGTTCCTCATGAAGCAGGACGTCATCCCGGGCCACACCAACGCCTTCCAGGTGACCCCCAACCAGGAGGGCACCTTCCTGGGCAAGTGCGCCGAGCTCTGCGGAGTGGACCACTCGCGGATGCTCTTCAACGTGAAGGTCGTCTCCCCGGAGCGCTACGAGGAGCACCTCAAGTCGCTCGTGGAGAAGGGCCAGACCGGTTACGTCCCGGCCGGCATCGAGCAGACGCAGCACGAGAAGAACCGGGAGACGAACGTACTGTGAGCATCCTCAACGAACCTCAGGGTGCCGAGGCAGCGGGTTCCCACTACGAGGACGAGCTGCCGGTCCGGCGCCAGCGGCGTGGTGAGATCGTCGTCAAGTGGCTGACGACGACCGACCACAAGACGATCGGCACGCTGTACCTGGTCACGTCGTTCGCGTTCTTCTGCATCGGCGGCGTCATGGCGCTCCTCATGCGCGCCGAGCTCGCCCGCCCGGGCACGCAGATCATGTCGAACGAGCAGTTCAACCAGGCGTTCACGATGCACGGCACGATCATGCTGCTGATGTTCGCGACGCCGCTGTTCGCCGGTTTCACCAACTGGATCATGCCGCTGCAGATCGGCGCGCCCGACGTGGCGTTCCCGCGGCTGAACATGTTCGCGTACTGGCTGTACCTCTTCGGCTCGCTCATCGCGGTCGGTGGCTTCCTCACCCCGCAGGGCGCGGCCGACTTCGGCTGGTTCGCCTACAGCCCGCTGTCGGACGCGGTCCGCAGCCCGGGTATCGGCGCCGACATGTGGATCATGGGTCTGGCCTTCTCCGGCTTCGGCACCATCCTCGGCGCGGTCAACTTCATCACCACGATCATCTGCATGCGCGCACCCGGCATGACCATGTTCCGCATGCCGATCTTCGTGTGGAACGTGCTGCTGACCGCCGTCCTGGTCCTGCTCGCCTTCCCGGTCCTCGCGGCCGCGCTGTTCGCCCTGGAGGCGGACCGCAAGTTCGGTGCGCACGTCTTCGACCCGGCCAACGGCGGCGCCCTGCTGTGGCAACACCTCTTCTGGTTCTTCGGCCATCCAGAGGTGTACATCATCGCCCTGCCGTTCTTCGGCATCATCTCCGAGGTCATCCCGGTCTTCTCCCGCAAGCCGATGTTCGGCTACATGGGCCTGATCGGAGCGACCATCGCGATCGCCGGCCTCTCGGTCACGGTGTGGGCGCACCACATGTACGTCACCGGAGGCGTGCTCCTGCCGTTCTTCTCCTTCATGACGTTCCTCATCGCCGTACCGACGGGCGTGAAGTTCTTCAACTGGATCGGCACGATGTGGAAGGGCTCGTTGTCCTTCGAGACACCGATGCTCTGGGCCACCGGCTTCCTGATCACCTTCACCTTCGGTGGTCTGACCGGTGTCATCCTGGCCTCGCCGCCGATGGACTTCCATGTCTCGGACTCGTACTTCGTGGTGGCGCACTTCCACTACGTGGTGTTCGGCACCGTCGTCTTCGCGATGTTCTCCGGCTTCCACTTCTGGTGGCCGAAGATGACCGGCAAGATGCTCGACGAGCGCCTGGGCAAGATCACCTTCTGGACGCTGTTCATCGGCTTCCACGGCACGTTCCTCGTCCAGCACTGGCTGGGCGCGGAGGGCATGCCGCGTCGTTACGCGGACTACCTCGCGGCCGACGGGTTCACCGCGCTGAACACGATCTCCACGATCGCCTCGTTCGTTCTCGGTCTGTCGATCCTGCCGTTCCTCTACAACGTGTGGAAGACGGCCAAGTACGGCAAGAAGGTCGAGGTCGACGACCCGTGGGGTTACGGCCGTTCGCTGGAGTGGGCGACCTCCTGCCCGCCGCCCCGCCACAACTTCCTCACCCTGCCGCGGATCCGCAGCGAATCCCCGGCGTTCGACCTGCACCACCCGGAGATCGCCGCGCTCGAACAGCTCGCGCACGGCGGCCCGGCGGCCGATGAGCTCGCGGCCAGCGGCAAGGAGGCCGGCAAGTGAAGGTCCAAGGCAAGATGTTCATCTGGCTGGCCGTCTTCGTGCTGGCCATGGCGATCGTCTACGGCGTGTGGTCGAAGGAGCCGGCCGGAACCACGGCGCTGTTCCTCGCCTTCGGCCTGTGCATCATGGTCGGCTACTACCTGGCCTTCACGGCCCGGCGGGTCGACGTGGGCGCGCAGGACAACAAGGAGGCCGACGTCGCGGACGACGCCGGTGAGATGGGCTTCTTCAGCCCGCACAGCTGGCAGCCCCTCGCCCTGGGCGTGGGCGGCGCGCTCGCCTTCATGGGCGTCGTCTTCGGCTGGTGGCTGCTGTACTTCTCGGCCCCGATCATCATGATCGGCCTGTGGGGCTGGGTCTTCGAGTACTACCGCGGCGAGAACCAGAACCAGTGACACCGCGCCCGTAGCACGCGCAGAGCGGACGGAAGCCCGGACACTCCGACAGGAGGTCCGGGCTTCCCCCTTTTGCCACGCCGTACGTCGCTCGGTCGGGTCACCCGGCGCGCCGCGCTTGACGGGCGTTCCTACGGTGAACTCATGAGCACATCACCCCGTAACCGCACGGTCGCCGGCTGCACCCTGTTGGTGGTCTCCCTGGGAGCGGGCGTCACCGCCTGTGGTTCCGGTGGCCACCCGCTCTCGGGCACGCCCTACGACGCGGCCGACCAGGTCTCCTTCAACACCCCGACCGGCCAGGGCGAGAAGGCCGACCCCGACAGGCCGCTGGAGATCACCGCGAAGGACGACGGCCGCATCACCGACGTCACCGCCGTGGACGCCGCAGGACGCTATGTGGCGGGCGAACTCTCCGAGGACGGAGACCGCTGGCACTCCACCTCGCCGCTCGCCGCCAACGCCCGCTACACGGTCCGCGTGAGCACCGAGGACGAGGACGGCGCCCCCGGCCGCGAGACCGTCGCCTTCGCCACCGGCCGCCCCCTCACCAAGAAGCGCCTCAACGTCACGTTCGGGCCCAAGGAAGGCAGGTACGGCGTCGGCCAGCCCGTCACCGCCGAACTGAGCCGGCCCGTCAAGGACAAGGCCGCCAGGGCCGTCGTCGAACGCGCCCTGAAGGTGGACTCCACCCCCGCCGCGGAGGGCGCCTGGCACTGGGTGGACGACAAGGAGCTCCACTTCCGCCCCAAGGAGTACTGGCCCGCCGAGGCCACCATCCGGGTGCACAGCAACCTGGAGGGCCTCAAGATCGGCGACCGGCTCTGGGGCGGGAAGGCCGACCCCATCCAGCTCACCACCGGCGCCAAGATAGTCGCCGTCACGGACGCCGCCTCGCACCAGATGACCGTCTACAAGAACGACGAGGTCATCAAGCAGATACCGGTCACCACCGGCATGCCGGGCTACGACACCCGCAACGGGGTCAAGGTCGTCCTGGCCAAGGAGGGCACCGTCCGCATGACCAGCGCCAGCATAGGCGCGTCGGACTTCTACGACCTGACCGTGCACCACTCCGTCAGGGTCACCAACAGCGGCGAGTACGTCCACGCCGCCCCCTGGTCGACCGGGTCCCAGGGATACGCGAACGTCAGCCACGGCTGCACCGGCATGAGCATGGGCAACGCCGAGTGGTTCTACGACACCATCAACGAGGGTGACATCGTCGAGGTCGTCAACTCGGCCGGCGACACCATGGCCCCGTTCGGCAACGGCTACGGCGACTGGAACCTCGACTGGAAGAACTGGCGTGAGGGCAGCGCCCTGGTCGGCGGCACCGACGAGATGCCCGCCCCCCAGGTACAGGCCCGCCTGAGACCCGAGTCGGTGTAGCGGCGGGCCCTTCCCCGGAGCCGGCTAGGCGCTCAGCGCCCGCTTCTCGCGGAGCAGCGACGCCAGCGCCGACGCGAACTCCACCGGCTCCACCGGCAGCGTCACCGCCGCGTCCGCCCTGCTCCACGTCGCCAGCCACGCGTCCTGCGGCCGTCCGATCAGCACCAGCGAGGGCGGGCACTCGAAGATCTCGTCCTTGATCTGCCGGCACACGCCCATGCCCCCCATGGGCACGGCCTCACCGTCCAGGACGCAGACGTCGATCCCGCCCCTGTCCAGCTCCTTGATGACGGCGGCGGGGGTCGCGCACTCGATGAACTCCACGGCCGGCACATCCGGAGCGGGGCGGCGACCGGTCGCGAGCCGCACCTGCTCCCGGGTGTTGGAGTCGTCGCTGTAGACCAGCACCGTGGCGGTCGGCTGCATTGTTCCTCCGTGACGTCAGCGTCTTTAAGGACAGGCCCGATGCGCGGATGCTACTCCCTCGAAGACCACGTCAGCACCGGTACGGAAGGGAGCAACACTCCGAACGGCACCCCCCGGAGTGAGGGCGGGATAAGCGACCGACATAATGTCGGTCGTGGCGACAGCAACGACAGTAGAAACCGGGCACGCGCACCCGTCGGTCAACCGGCCGAACCTCACCAGCGTCGGAACCATCATCTGGTTGAGTTCCGAGTTGATGTTCTTCGCGGCCCTCTTCGCGATGTACTTCACCCTGCGATCGGTGACCGGTCCGGAGTTCTGGCACGAGAAGGCCAGCACCCTGAACTTCCCGTTCTCGGCGACCAACACCACGATCCTGGTGCTCTCCTCCCTCACCTGCCAGCTCGGTGTGTTCGCCGCCGAGCGCGGGGACGTGAAGAAGCTCCGGATGTGGTTCATCGTCACGTTCGTGATGGGTGCGATCTTCATCGGCGGTCAGGTCTTCGAGTACACCGAGCTGGTCAAGCACGAGGGCCTGTCGCTCTCGTCCGACCCGTACGGCTCGGTGTTCTACCTGACCACCGGCTTCCACGGCCTGCACGTGACGGGCGGTCTCATCGCCTTCCTGCTGGTCCTCGGACGCACCTACGCGGCGAAGAGGTTCACCCACGAGCAGGCCACCGCGGCCATCGTCGTGTCCTACTACTGGCACTTCGTCGATGTCGTCTGGATCGGCCTGTTCGCCACGATCTACATGATCAAGTAGACCGGGCGGCCGGGCCGGGCGGACCGTACGCCTGCCTCGAACCGAGAACGACCCTTCCAGAAGCACCGACGCAGAAGATCCTGACACCGGGGTAATCCGTGAAAAAGCTCTCCGCACGACGACGCCATCCGCTGGCGGCGGTCGTCGTCCTATTCATCGCGTTGGCGGCCTGCGCGGGGCTGTACACCGCCTTCGCCCCCGCGGACAAGGCGCAGGCCGATGAAACCGCCCAGACCCTCACCATCGAGGAGGGCAAGAAGCTCTACGCCGTAGGCTGCGCCAGCTGCCACGGCACCGGCGGTCAGGGCACCTCCGACGGTCCCTCCCTGGTGGGTGTGGGCGCGGCGGCGGTCGACTTCCAGGTCGGCACCGGCCGTATGCCGGCCCAGCAGCCGGGCGCGCAGATCCCGAAGAAGAAGGTCATCTACTCGCAGGCCGAGATCGACCAGCTCGCGGCGTTCATCTCGTCGCTGGGCGCCGGTCCGGAGATCCCGACCGGGAACGAGTACGACCCCGAGGGCGCGGACATCGCCGAGGGCGGCGAGCTGTTCCGCACCAACTGCGCGCAGTGCCACAACTTCACCGGCAAGGGTGGTGCGCTGTCCGAGGGCAAGTACGCGCCGAGCCTTGAGGGTGTCGACCCCAAGCACATCTACGAGGCCATGCAGACGGGCCCGCAGAACATGCCGTCCTTCCCCGACACCACGCTGTCGGAGGAGAACAAGAAGGACATCATCGCGTACCTCGACGCGGTCAACGGCGACGAAACCGTGGAGCCCGGTGGCCTCAGCCTCGGCGGACTCGGCCCGGTCAGCGAAGGTCTCTTCGGCTGGGTGTTCGGGCTCGGCACGCTGATCGCCGTCGCCGTCTGGGTCGCCGCTCGGACCGCAAAGGCCAAGAAGTCATGAGTAGCCAAGAGATTCCAGAAGAGAACCTGCCCATCGAGCAGGACGCGCACGGCGCGGTCCAGGTCGCGGACGAGAAGAACCCCTTCGCGGACCCCGGCCTCCCGCCCCACGAGCACCGGGTCCAGGACATCGACGAGCGGGCCGCGAAGCGGTCCGAGCGCACGGTCGCCCTGCTGTTCACGGTGTCGATGCTGGCCACCGTCGCCTTCATCGCCTCGTACCTGGTGATCGACGTGGACAAGTCGATCTACGTCTGGCCGATCGGTCACATCAGCGCGCTGAACTTCGCGCTGGGGATGACGCTGGGCCTGTCGCTGTTCTGCATCGGCGCGGGCGCGGTCCACTGGGCCCGCACGCTGATGTCGGACGAGGAGATCGCCGACGAGCGCCACCCGATCGAGGCCGCTCCCGAGGTCAAGGCGAAGGTCCTGGCGGACTTCAAGCAGGGCGCCAAGGAGTCCGCGCTCGGCCGCCGCAAGCTGATCCGCAACACGATGTTCGGCGCGCTGTCCCTGTTCCCGCTCTCCGGTGTCTTCCTGCTCGGCGGTCTGGGCCCGGCGCCCGGCACCAAGCTGCGGCACACCACGTGGGCCAAGGGCAAGAAGCTCGTCAACATGAACACCAACGAGCCGCTGCGCCCGTCGGACGTCGCGGTCGGGTCTCTGACCTTCGCCATGCCGGACGGCCTGAGCGAGCACGACCACGACTTCCAGAAGAACATCGCCAAGGACGCCCTGATGATCGTCCGGATCCAGCCGGACGACATCAAGGACAAGCGCGAGCTGGAGTGGTCGCACGAGGGCATCGTGGCGTACTCGAAGATCTGCACCCACGTGGGCTGCCCGATCTCCCTGTACGAGCAGCAGACGCACCACGTGCTCTGCCCTTGCCACCAGTCCACCTTCGACCTCGCCGACGGCGGACGGGTCATCTTCGGCCCCGCGGGTCACGCGTTGCCTCAGCTGAGGATCACCGTCGGTGAAGACGGCTACCTCGAAGCGGTCGGCGACTTCGAAGAGCCCGTCGGTCCTGCCTTCTGGGAGCGCGGATGAGTACTACGAACACCACCGGTTCGCGCGACAAGCGCGAGAAGGCACCGGCCGGCGAGCGCGTCGCCGACTGGGCCGACGGCCGGCTCGGGATCTACTCCCTGGCCAAGGCCAACATGCGCAAGATCTTCCCCGACCACTGGTCGTTCATGCTGGGCGAGATCTGCATGTACAGCTTCATCATCATCATCCTCACGGGTGTGTACCTGACGCTGTTCTTCCACCCGTCGATGAACGAGGTGGAGTACCACGGCAGCTACGTCCCGCTGCAGGGCCAGCTGATGTCCGAGGCGTTCAACTCGACCATGCACATCTCCTTCGAGGTGCGCGGTGGTCTGCTGATCCGCCAGATCCACCACTGGGCCGCGCTGGTCTTCCTCGCCGGCATGTTCGTGCACATGATGCGCGTGTTCTTCACGGGCGCGTTCCGCAAGCCGCGTGAGGTCAACTGGCTGTTCGGCTTCCTGCTGTTCGTCCTCGGCATGTTCACCGGCTTCACCGGTTACTCGCTCCCGGACGACCTGCTCTCCGGCACCGGTGTCCGCTTCATGGAGGGCGCGGTCCTGTCCGTGCCGATCGTCGGCACGTACCTGTCGTTCTTCCTCTTCGGCGGGGAGTTCCCGGGCGGTGACTTCGTGGCCCGGTTCTACTCGGTCCACATCCTGCTGCTGCCGGGCATCATGCTGGGCCTGATGGTGGCGCACCTGATCCTGGTCTTCTACCACAAGCACACGCAGTTCGCGGGCCCCGGAAAGACGAACAACAACGTCGTCGGCATGCCGCTGCTCCCGGTGTACATGGCGAAGGCCGGCGGCTTCTTCTTCCTGGTCTTCGGTGTCATCGCGGTCATCTCCGCGATCGCCACGATCAACCCGATCTGGACCATGGGCCCCTACCGTCCGGACCAGGTGTCCACCGGCGCCCAGCCCGACTGGTACATGGGCTTCTCCGAGGGCCTGATCCGTGTCATGCCGGGCTGGGAGATCAACTTCTGGGGTCACACGCTGGTCCTGGGCGTCTTCATCCCGCTGGTGATCTTCCCGCTGGTCCTGGTCGCGATCGCGGTCTACCCGTTCATCGAGTCCTGGGTCACCGGCGACAAGCGCGAGCACCACATCCTGGACCGCCCGCGCAACGCCCCGACCCGTACGGCCTTCGGCGTCGCGTGGATCACCTGGTACATGGTCCTGCTGATCGGTGGTGGAAACGACCTCTGGGCGACCCACTTCCACCTGTCGATCAACTCGATCACCTGGTTCGTCCGGATCGCGTTCTTCGTGGCCCCGGTCCTCGCGTTCGTCGTCACCAAGCGCATCTGCCTCGGCCTGCAGCGCCGGGACAAGGACAAGGTGCTGCACGGTCGCGAGACCGGCATCATCAAGCGCCTGCCGCACGGTGAGTTCATCGAGGTCCACGAGCCGCTCAGCCAGGAGCAGCTGCACACGCTCACGGCGCACGAGCAGTACGCGCCGGCCGAGATCGGTGCCGCGGTCGACGAGAACGGTGTCGCCCGCAAGGTCTCGCGCCTGGAGAAGGCCCGCGTCAAGCTGAACAAGGGCTTCTACGGCGAGGACAACCAGATCGCCAAGCCCACCGTCGAGGAGTACAAGGAGATCACGAGCGGCCACGGCCACCACTGATCGTCCCGCTTCGCCACACCACGGTCGAAGGGCCCCCGTCCGATCTTCGGACGGGGGCCCTTCGCCGTGCCCGGGGCTGGATAGGGTGGGGTTCACCTTCTTCCACGTCTCGTCTACGACACCCAGGAGCGGCTATGAGCGCTGTGACCCCCGCTGGAGGCGACACCGCGGCGGTCCGTTCCTGGCCGGCGGTCCTGAACGCGCTGCTGTCCGGGCACGACCAGGACGCCGGTGCCACCTTCTGGGCGATGGACCAGATCATGCGCGGCGAGGCGACGGACGCGCAGATCGCCGGGTTCGTGGTGGCCCTGCGGGCCAAGGGGGAGACCGTCGACGAGATCACCGGTCTCGTCGACGCGCTCTACGAGCACGCCAATGTGATCGAGGTGGCCGGGGAGACCGTCGACATCGTCGGCACGGGCGGGGACGGGGCCAAGACGGTCAACATCTCCACGATGTCCTCGATCGTCGTCGCCGGTACGGGCGCGAAGGTCGTCAAGCACGGCAACCGGGCCGCGTCCTCGGCGTCCGGGGCCTCCGACGTCCTGGAGAAGCTGGGCGTCAATCTGGAGCTGACGCCGAAGCGGGTGGCCGAGGTCGCGGAGGAGGCCGGGATCACCTTCTGCTTCGCGGTGAAGTTCCATCCGGCGCTGCGTCATGTGGCGGCAGCACGTGGGCAGTTGGGCATCCGTACGGTCTTCAACGCGCTCGGGCCGCTGGCGAACCCGGCGAAGGTGCGGGCCCAGGCCGTCGGGGTCGCCGACCCCCGGATGGCGCCCATCATGGCCGGTGTCTTCGCCGGACGCGGCAACTCCTCGCTGGTCTTCCGCGGCGACGACGGGCTCGACGAGCTGACGACCACGGCGACCTCACGGGTGTGGGTCGTCCGGGACGGCAAGGTCACCGAGGAGGCGTTCGACCCGCGCGAGGTGGGCCTGGAGCTGGTGCCCGTGGAGGCGCTGCGCGGGGCCGACGCCTCGTACAACGCGGATGTCGCGCGGCGGCTGCTGGGTGGGGAGACCGGGCCCGTGCGGGATGCGGTGCTGTTGAACTCGGCTGCCGCGTTGGTGGCGTTGGAGCCGACGTCCGCGCCGCTGGCGGAGCAGTTGCGGGGCGGGATGGCGAGGGCCGCGGAGTCGATCGACTCCGGCGCGGCGCGGCAGGCTCTCGAGCGGTGGGTCGCGGCGACGAACAGGTAGGGGGGCGGGTGCGGGGAAAAGCACGGGGCGCAGCCCCTGCTTTTCAGGGGCGCGGGGAACTGCGCGAGAAGCCCCCACCCACCCGCACCCGCCGATGAACCTCGCTGTCCACCCCCGAGGCGTCCCGTCCCGGAATCCGGACACGAGTTGCGGCGCGACGATCACCTCGCGTACGTTCTGCTTCAGGTCATGAGTGACAGCCCATAGCCCCGGCTGGCTGTCCGGCAACCCTCCTTCCGTGGCGGGGTGCCCCGGGTGAAGACCGGGCCGTAGGCAGCGAGGTCTACGGCAAGCGCGGCTTCGAGGGAGTTCTTCCGTGAGCAAGCGAATGCGATAGGGCCGCCGAGCCCCGCCTCCGCGCACCCCTTTTCCTTCCTTCAGCGTGCCTTTCTTCGGCATGCGCTCTCACGGGAGTTCCCCATGTCTGTCCCCAGTGTCTCCACCCTTGCCGCCGACCAGTCGATTTACTCCCCGCTGCCCGTTCTGGGACGTGATGTCACCGTCCCGCTCGTCACCGGTGGCGAGGTCACCTACGCCGCCCTCGACTACGCCGCCAGCGCCCCCGCCCTGCAGCGCGTTTGGGACGACGTGGCCGCGTACGCGCCGTACTACGGGAGTGTGCACCGGGGTGCCGGGTACCTCTCCCAGCTGTCGACGGACCTCTTCGAGAACGCCCGCCACACCGTCGCCGAGTTCCTCGACTGCCGGGACGACGACCAGCTGATCTTCACCCGGTCGACGACGGACTCCCTGAACCTCCTGGCCGAGGCCCTGCCCGCCGACTGCCAGGTCTTCGTCTTCGAGACCGAGCACCACGCCTCGCTGCTGCCCTGGCGGGACGCGCGGGTGACGTACCTGGACGCGCCCCGGACGCCGGAGCAGGCCGTCGCCACCCTGGAGACCGCCCTCGCGGCCCGCGACCCGTACGGGCCGGCGCTGGTGTGCGTCACCGGTGCCTCGAACGTCACCGGGGAGATCTGGCCCGTGCGGGAGCTGGCCGCGGTCGCCCACGCGCACGGCGCGCGGATCGTGCTCGACGCGGCCCAGCTCGCGCCCCACCACCCCGTCTCCGTACAGGAGCTGGACGTGGACTGGGTCGCCTTCTCGGGGCACAAGCTGTACGCGCCGTTCGGGTCCGGTGTGCTCGCCGGGCGCGCCGACTGGCTGCGCGAGGCCGACCCGTACCTCGCGGGCGGCGGTGCCAGCCGCAAGGTGACCCGGCGGACGGACGGCGGCGTGGACGTCGAGTGGCACGACAGCGCCGCGCGTCACGAGGCCGGCTCGCCCAACGTCATCGGCGCCTACTCCATCGCCTCCGCCTGCAAGGCCCTCACCGAGGCCGGGTTCGACACCCTCGTCGCCCGGGAGCGGTACCTGATCGACACCGTCCGGGCCGGGCTCGCCGAGGTGCCCGAGGTGCGGACCCTCTCCCTCTTCGGGGACGACGCCCCGCGCGTCGGCGTCCTCTCCTTCGTCGTGGAGGGCTGGAACAGCTCCCACTTCGCCGCCGCCCTCTCCGCCGAGTACGGCATCGGCGTACGCGACGGCCTCTTCTGCGCCCACCCCCTCGTCCGCACCCTCCTCGGCACCGACCCGCAGACCCAGGGCGAGTGCGGAGCCCCCGAGGCGGCCCCCGGCGAGCGCTCCCTCAACGCGATCCGGGTGAGCTTCGGAGCGGGCACCCCCGACGAGCACGTGGAGCGGTTCCTGGGGGCGGTCAAGGAGCTGGTGCGTGACGGCGCGAAGTGGAACTACCGCACCGAGGACGGCCGCTGCGTCCCGGCGGTCTGACCGCCGGAGCATTCGGCCGCGCGAGAGGCCGCTAGCCGTCCAGCCCGATGGCGAAAGCGGCCTCCAGGTCGTGCTGGGAGTAGGCGCGGAAGGCGACGTGCGTGTCCGTGCCGAGGACTCCCGGGATCTTGCTGATCCGGCCGGGGATCACGTCCGCGAGGTCCTCGTGCTCCTTCACCCGGACCATGGCGACCAGGTCGTACGTACCGGTCACGGAGAACACCTCGGTCACGGAGTCGATCGCGGCGATCGACTCCGCGATCTCCGGAATCCGGTCCACGCTGGTCTTGATGAGGACGATCGCGGTGATCACGGCTGGTTCTCTCCCTCGGGGGCCGGAGCAGGGACGTTCTTCGAGGCGTCCGCTGGCGGTTTCACTCTAGCCCCACGGCCGTAACGCCCCCACGCGTAGACGAACCCCAGTCCGAACCCCACCAGGTGCGCCAGATAGGCGACGCCCGGCCCCGAGGTCTGCCGTCCCGCCGCCAGCCATTGCAGGCTCACCCAGAACGGCAGGGTCACCCACGCCGGGAAGCGCAGCGGGAGGAAGAAGAGGAACGGCAGGAGGCTCGTCACCCGCGCCCGGGGAAACAGGTACAGGAACGCGCCGAGGACCGCCGAGATCGCACCCGAGGCGCCGACCAGCGACTGCGGCGACCCGGCGTGCGCCGCCGCGTACGCCACCAGCGCGAGGTAGCCGCAGCTCACGTAGAACAGGGCGAACGCCGCCCGGCCCATGCGTTCCTCGGCCATCGCCCCGAAGACGAACAGGAAGAGCATGTTGCCCAGCAGGTGCAGCCAGCTGCCGTGGACGAAGAGCGCGGTGAGGGGGGTGAGCGCAGCCCGCGGGGCGCCGCCGAAGAGTTCCACGGGGACGACGCCCCAGCGGTGGAAGTACGCCCGTTGCGCCGCGAGCAGCTCGTCCCCGGTGCCGTACACGGGATTGAGGCCCGCCGCCGGGCCGATCAGGAAGATCGCGCAGCAGGCGGCGATCAGCCCGTACGTGACGGGTGCCGACTCGTTCCGTACGGCCCGGGCGGCCCGGGTGACCCACTTGCCGATCATGCGCAGAGCATGACGTAACCGGACCCACCCGCACAGACCGCCTCGCCGCCCGCGCGGATCGGCCGCCCCTCCGGAACCGGTCGACGCCCCCACCGTGGGCGAACAGGCGTCCGGTGCCGGTCAGGCCGTAGGGTTACGAGCCACAAGCACCGGGACGCCGGCGCTTCACGGAGACTGGAAGAAGGAAGAGCAGCCACGATGACGGTTCCCCTGCCGACGGACACCACCCGCTGGCGCTGCACGCTCTGTGGCAATCTCACGCGGTTCGACGTGACGCGCTCGTCGAAGGTCGTCGAGTACGTGCACCTCGACCTCGCCGGGCAGCCCAAGGTCGAGGAGCGCGAGGTGGTCAGTGAGACCATCGAGTCGGTGCGCTGCCGCTGGTGCAACGCCGTGGACCAGGTGGAACTCGTGGACAGGCCGGACGCCGACTCCTGAGGGAGCCGGTCCGCACAGACATTGGGGTGACGGATGGTGGAGACCGCAGGCGGGGGGCCGGCCGACGGCGCCGCCGAGGTGCTCGACCGTCCGCTGCCCGAGGGCGTGCGCAGACGGGTCGTGCAGATCGTCTCGGACGGGTTCGGCGGCCTGACGGTCGCCGAACTGCCCGCACAGCTCAGGCAGTACGCCCGGTTCACCCCGACCCGTCGGGTGAAGTTCGCCGGGAACGCGATGGCGGCAGCGGTGGAGAGCGACACGCTGTTCAGACAGCGGATCGGCGAGCGGTTCCGTGAGGCCCACCCGGAGCTGGCCGGCGCCCTCGACACGGGCGCGCCGCCCCCGGCGGCGGACCCGCTGGACGTGGCGGCCGCGGCCTACGTGCTGCGGCCCACCGGCTGGGTGAAGCTGGTCGCCGCCGCCGGTGAGGAGGCCCTCCGGGCCGACGCCGAGCGCGCCGACGAGGAGAGCCGGGCCGAGCTGGACCGGCTGCGCGAGCAGCTCGCCGAGGCCCGCGCCCACACCAAGTCCGAGACGGAGCGGCTGCGTACGGAGCTGGAGGCGGCACGCAAGGAGGCCGACTCCCTGCACCGCAAGCTCCGGGCCGCTCTCAGTGACGTCAAGCGGGGCGAGGCCGCCCTGCGCAAGCTGCACGCCGAGACGGAGACCGTACGCGCCGAGGGCCACGCCCAGGTGTCCGCGGCCGAGAGCGAGAGCCGTCGTCTCAAGGCGCGGCTCGGTGAGGCGGAAGCCGCCCTGGAGGCCGCCCGGCGGGCCGCCCGCGAGGGCCGCAGCGTCGAGGACATGCGCGTACGGCTGCTGCTCGACACCGTGCTGGACGCCGCCCAGGGGCTGCGGCGGGAGCTGGCGCTGCCGCCGGTCTCCGTACGGCCCGCCGAGACCGTCGACGCGGTCGAGCCGGGGCGGATGACCCCGAAGGACATCGCCGCCCGCGCCCTGTCGGAGAACGACCCGGCGATCCTGGACCAGTTGCTGGCGCTGCCGCAGGCGCACCTCGTCGTCGACGGCTACAACGTGACCAAGACCGGCTATCCGCAGATGCCGCTGGAGAAGCAGCGCCTCAGGCTCCTCGGGCAGCTCTCCCAGCTCGCCGCGCAGACCGGCGCCGAGGTCACCTGTGTCTTCGACGGGGCGGAGCTGGCCGCGCCGGTGCTGCTCGCGCCGCCGCGCGGGGTGCGGGTGCTGTTCTCCAAGCCGGGCGTCACCGCCGACGAGTTGATCCGTCAGCTGGTGCGGGCCGAGCCGCCCGGCCGGCCGGTCATCGTCGCCTCCACCGACCGCGAGGTGGCCGACGGGATCGCCAAGGCGGGCGCCCGTCCGGTGGCGTCCGCGGTGCTCCTCAAGCGGCTTTCCTGACCCTTCGGTACCGTCCGCCCGCAACGGCAACGAACAGGCGCTATGCCCGAATTGACGGAACTGTTGCGCAACGTAGCGTCAACCGAGCATTACTGGATGTGTGTTGAGTGTAAATTGTGCGCCGTGGGGTGGGATTTTTCCTGTGGGGGATTTGAAGTGATCACCGTTGGGTCACTAGGGTCTGGGCTCAAACCTCTGAACGGGTGATCGTCGCCGGAGTCCCCGCCGGCCGGTCGCTCCTATGAAGGAGTTCACCTACCGTGGCGTCCCACCGTCGACCGAAGCAGCCGAGCCGTGCGCGCGTGACCGTGCTCACCACCGCTGCCGCCGCTGCCGTGGCCATCTCCTCGCAGGCCGCCAACGCCGCGCCCTCGGAGAAGCCCAGCAAGGACGAGGTCAAGGCCAAGGTCCACAAGCTCTACGAGGACGCCGGGCGGGCCACGGACAAGCTCAACGGTGCCGAGGAGAAGCAGGAGAAGCTCGAGAAGGAGATCTCCGCGATCCAGGACAACGTCGCCAAGGGTCAGGAAGAACTCAACGAGCTGCGTGAGGGCATAGGCCTGGCGGCCAGTGCCCAGTACCGCTCGGGCGGCATCGACTCCTCGATCCAGCTCTTCCTCTCCGCCGACCCGGACGACTACCTCGACAAGGCCGCCACGCTCGACCAGCTGACCAGCCAGCAGGTCGACGCGCTCAAGAAGATCCAGGACAAGCAGCGCGCACTCGCGCAGCAGCGCCAGGAGGCCACGGAGAAGCTGGAGGACCTCGCGGACACCCGCGAGACCCTGGCCAAGAAGAAGAAGGAAGTCCAGAACAAGCTGGCCGCGGCGAACAGGCTCCTCAACAGCCTGACGGCCGCGGAGAAGGCGTCCCTGGACGAGCAGGAGACCCGCGCGAGCCGCGACGCCGGGGACCGCGTCGACCTCGGCAAGGAGGCGCCCGCCTCCAGCTGGGGCGCCGCCGCCCTCGCCGCCGCGGACACGCAGCTCGGCAAGCCCTACGTCTCCGGTGGCAGCGGCCCCAACTCCTACGACTGCTCCGGGCTGACCCAGTGGGCGTACGCCCAGGCCGGTGTGTCGATCAGCCGGACCACGTACACGCAGCAGAACGACGGTACGAAGATCGGCCGCGACCAGCTCATGCCGGGCGACCTGGTGTTCTTCAACAACCTCGGCCACGTCGGCCTCTACGCGGGCAACGGCACCGTCATCCACGCCCCGTACCCGGGCAAGGTCGTCCGCTACGAGTCGATGGACACCATCGGTTCCTTCCAGTTCGGTGTCCGCGTCGTCGGCTGACACCTCCGCGCCTGAAGAACAGGGCCGCCCGTCACACAACGTGACGGGCGGTCCTGTTTTTCTTCAAGATCAGGACACAGTGCCGCCCGAACGGGCGAATTCCCGCACCACGTGCTGACCCCTTCCCCCACCGGTGACCTGGGTTCCAGCCCGGACGTCACGCTGTGTGGTCGCGGAGGTCTTTGGCTGTGACACGGTGGCGCGGCTACTGTCGGCCGCGCCTCCCTCACCCGCCGTGAGCACGCCCCCTCGAAGGGCCGTGCCCGGCCCCGGGAGGGCCCTGTCCGTCGTCGAAGGGAGTGCGGCTTCCCGTGGTGTCCCACAGTCGCCTTGTACCGTCCGGGTTCGACCGGGGCGCGGCCGCCGCCCTCGGTGTGCTGTCCGCCGCTGCCGCCGCCCTCGGCGCCATCCCCGTCCAGCAGGCCGCCGCCGCGCCGCACGACACCACCCGGGCCGAGGTGGACCGGCTGTACGAGGAGGCCGAACGGGCCACCGAGGCGTTCAACAAGGCCGACGAGCGCGCCGACGAGCTGCGCGAGCAGGTCGGCACCGCACAGGACTCGATCGCCCGCCAGCAGGACCGCGTCAACACCATGCGGGAGTCGCTGGGTTCACTCGCCGGCGCCCAGTACCGCTCCGGCGCCATGGACCCCTCGATCGCGCTGCTGTTCTCCGACGACCCGGACGACTACCTCGACACGGCAGCCGCCCTGGACCGCATCAGCGTCCACCAGGCGGGCCAACTCCACGACCTCCGGCAGGCCATGCGCGAACTCTCCCAGGACCGTGCCGAGGCCGGCGGCAAGCTCACCGAGCTGGAGAAGAGCCGCAAGGCCGTCGCCGCGCACAAGCGGGCCGTCGAGGGGAAGCTCGCGGCGGCCCGCCGGCTGCTCGACTCCCTCCCGGACGACGAGCGCGCCGCGTACGACCGAGCCTCCCGCTCCACCACCGCGGGCCGGGCCGGCATGTCCGACCCCTCCGGTGCCGTGGCACCGAACGGCCGCGCGGCCGCCGCCGTCGCCGCCGCCCGCTCCGCGCTCGGCAGGCCGTACATCTGGGGCTCGACCGGCCCCCACGGCTTCGACTGCTCCGGCCTCATGGTCTGGTCGTACGGACAGGCGGGCGTCGGCCTGCCGCGGACCTCGCAGGCCCAGCGGTACGCGGGCACGCAGGTCCCGCTCTCCCAGGCCCAGCCCGGTGACATCGTCACCTACCGGCCCGACGCCAGCCATGTCGGCATGTACGTCGGCAACGGCCAGGTCATCCACGCCCCCTACCCGGGCGCCCCGGTCCGCTACGACCCCGTCGGCATGATGCCGATCGCCTCGGTCACCCGCCCCTGACCGCGACCCGGTCGCCGGCCGTCCCGCCGGCCGACGACCGGGGCCCCGTACGATCGGAACGTGGCTGGTCGAAGGCGCGCGACACGGGGCGGGGCCGGGGTGCTCCCGGGCCCCGGACGCGCCCTTCCGGCGGTCGCACTCGCCCTCGCCCTCCTGGCCGGCTGCGGAGGGACCGCGACGCCCGACACCTCCCGCGCCGATGTAGGGCGGATGCTCGACCGCCGGGCCACGGCGGTGCTGGAACGTGACGCGGCGGCCTACCGCGCCACCGGGGCGGCCACCCCCGCACCGGGCGAACCGGCCACCGGAGAGGCCGAGTTCACCAACCTCCGCAGCCTGCCGCTGGCCTCCTGGTCCTACGACCTCACCGCCTTCCACCGCACCGGCGACCGGGCCACGGCCGAGGCCGCCCTCCGCTACCGGATACGCGGCTACGACCGGGCCCCCGTCACCGCCGCCCGGACGCTGAGCCTCGTCCGGGACGAGGACGGCAGGTGGCGGGTCGCCGCCGACGAGCCCTCGCGGGAGGGCACCGAACAGCTGTGGGAGCAGGGGCGGATACGGGCCGTACGCGGGGCCCACAGCCTCGTGCTGGGCGTCGGGCGGCCGGCGGCGGAGCTGCGGCCGTACGCGGCGCTGGCGGACCGGGCCGTCCCCGCCGTCACGAAGGCGTGGGGCCGGGACTGGGCGCGGCGGGTCGTGGTCGTCGTGCCCGGGTCGCTGCGGGAGATGGCGGGGCTGCTCGGGGCGCCCGCGTCCGGGTACCGGGGGATCGCGGCGGTCACCACCGGGGAGGCGGGAGGCGCGGCCAGGGCCCCGGCGGACCGGATCGTCGTCAACCCCGACGCGTACGCCCTGCTCGGCGACCTCGGCAAGCAGGTCGTCCTCACCCACGAGACGACCCACGTCGCCACCCGCGCCCATACCGACGACTCCACCCCGCTCTGGCTCTCCGAGGGCTACGCGGACTGGGTCGGCTACCGCGGTACCGGCCGCACGGCCGCCGACGTGGCCCCCGAACTGCGGCGCGCCGTCGCGGAGGGCGACGCCCCGGCCGACCTGCCCGCCGATGCCGACTTCGGCTTCTCCGACGACTCCGGGCGGCTCGCCGAGGCGTACGAGGGGGGTTGGCTGGCCTGCCGCATGATCGCCGACCGCTGGGGCGAGGCCCGCCTCGACGCGTTCTACCGGGCGGTCGGTGCGCACCCGTCCCGGGAGGGGGCGGTGGAGGGGGCGCTGCGGGAGGAGCTGGGGACGACGGCCGGGGACTTCACGGGGTGGTGGCGGGAATATGTGCGGGACCAACTGGGGTGAGGGTGGGGTGCGTCGGGGTGCCTCGGGGTGCGTGGCCGGGTGCGGCCCGGTGGGGCTTCTCGCTCAGTTCCCCGCGCCCCTGACACCACCAGCCCCGGTTTTTCAGGGGCGCGGGGAACTGCGCGACAAGCTCCCACCGGGCCCGCACCCGACCCCGCGCCCCGACCCGGCCCCCGGCACAGCCCCCCGCACCGCCTCCCGCCACAACCCCACCGCACCGAGAACCGCCGCGAGCACCAGCAGACCGTTGCGGACGAACAGGAGCGTGACCCCGAGCCAGTCACTCGCGACGACACGGTCGAACCAGATCGGGAACTCCAGGACGGTCACGAAGGACGCCACCAGGACCAGGGCTGCGGGCACACCCATACGGCTCGCCCGGAAGCAGAGGCACACCGCGGCGAGGCCCACCAGCCACACCATGTACTGCGGGCTGATCACCCGGCTCGTGGCCGTGAACATCAGCACCGCCACGAACGCCGCGTCCGCGAGCGTGTGCGGCGCGAACCGCCGGGCCCGCACCCGCCACAGCAGCAGCCAGGCGAACGCCACCCCGCTGAGCAGCAGGGCCGCGTCGCTCACGGTGTCCACCTGCGCGCCGAGGAATTCCACCGACCCGTAGTTGAGCAGCACCTCGCCGTCCCAGCCGAACTGCCGGGCCACGTGGAACACGAGGGCGCCCAGGGACTCCACCTCGGTGCCCCGGTCCCGCTGGAACGTCAGGAAGGCGAAGGCGCCGGGCATGGAGACGGCGAACAGGCCGGCCAGCAGGACACCGGTGCCCACCGCCCATGCCCAGGCCGTACGCCCGCGCGCGCCCAGGAGCAGCAGCGCCGGCCAGACCTTCAGCAGGGCCGCGAAGGCCGTCAGCGCCCCCATCGCGCGCGGATGGCGGCTCCCGGCGAGGAGGGCCGCGACCGCCACCGCCGTCACCATCACGTCGTAGCGGGCGTACGCGGTCGGACCGAGCAGGGGCAGGCCCGCCGTCCACACCCAGGCGCCGCGCAGGGTCCTCCCCGGGCGGGTGCCCGCGTACAGGAGCAGCGCGAACACCGTCAGGTCGGCGAGGAGGGCGAGGACGAAGAACGCCGCCGCGTAGTCCAGGAACGGCAGCAGTGCGGGGGAGAGGATCGCGAGGGCGGCGGCGGGCGGGTACTGCCAGGTGACGTCGCCCTGGGGGTACGTTCCCGTGCGCAGGGTCTCGTACCAGCCGCGGTAGATCACCGAGACGTCGCCGGTGACGTCCGGGCCCGGGAAGACGTACACCTTGAAGACGAACAGCAGCAGGAGCAGCCGGGTCGCGGCCCAGAGCGTGAGCAGTCCCGACGGGAGCCGTAGCGCGCCCGTCATGTCCCTGTGAGCCACGTGAGTCCCTGTCCGTCCGCGCCGCGTTCCGCGTCTGTGGGGGACATGATCCCCCGCCTGCCTGTGAAGCGGCCGTGCGGCGTGGCCGGGCCGGTGCGAGGTGCCCGGGGGCGGGCTCCGGCGGCGGTTTGGGTAGGGTCGGCGGCGATGCACAAGACCCTGATCGTCACCAACGACTTCCCGCCCCGGCCCGGCGGTATCCAGGCGTTCCTGCACAACATGGCGCTCCGGCTGGACCCCGAGCAGGTCGTCGTCTACGCCTCGACGTGGAAGCGGAGCCGCGAAGGCGTCCGGGCGACGGCCGACTTCGACGCCGAGCAGCCCTTCACCGTCGTACGCGACCGGACGACCATGCTGCTGCCGACGCCCGCCGTCACCCGCCGCGCGGTCTCGCTGCTGCGGGAACACGACTGCACGTCGGTGTGGTTCGGTGCCGCGGCCCCGCTCGGTCTGATGGCCCCCGCGCTGCGCCGGGCGGGCGCCAGGCGGCTGGTGGCCACCACGCACGGTCACGAGGCGGGCTGGGCCCAGCTGCCCGCCGCCCGGCAGCTGCTGCGGCGGATCGGCGAGGGCACGGACACGATCACCTACCTGGGCGAGTACACCCGCTCCCGGATCGCCGCGGCGCTCACGCCGGACGCGGCCGGGCGCATGGTCCAGCTGCCGCCCGGGGTCGACGAGAAGACCTTCCATCCCGGTTCCGGCGGCGCGGAGGTCCGGGCCCGGCTCGGGCTCACCGACCGCCCGGTGGTCGTCTGTGTCTCCCGGCTGGTGCCGCGCAAGGGGCAGGACACGCTGATCCGGGCGATGCCCGGCATCCTGGCGAAGGAGCCGGAGACGGTCCTGCTGGTCGTCGGTGGCGGACCGTACGAGAAGGAGCTGCGCCGGCTCGCCGACGAGACGGGGGTCGGCGGTTCCGTCCGCTTCACCGGTGCCGTCCCCTGGGCCGAGCTGCCCGCCCACTACGGCGCCGGTGACGTCTTCGCCATGCCGTGCCGCACCCGCCGGGGCGGGCTGGACGTGGAGGGGCTGGGGATCGTCTACCTGGAGGCGTCCGCGACCGGACTGCCCGTCGTCGCGGGCGACTCCGGCGGCGCCCCCGACGCCGTCCTGGACGGCGAGACCGGCTGGGTCGTGCGCGGCGGCTCCCCGGAGGAGGCCGCCGACCGCATCACCACCCTCCTCGGCGACGGGGAGCTGCGGGAACGCATGGGGCAGCGGGGGCGGGAGTGGGTCGAGGAGAAATGGCGCTGGGACCTGTTGGCGGAAACTTTGAAATCGTTGCTGTAGCCCCGCGCGGGGCGCGGGAAGGCGTGCGACCAGCCACAGGACGACCGGAAGTCGTCTTCCGGGATCACCCCGCGCCCCGATAGTGGGCTCCTGCTCCGGACCAGCCCCTAGCCGGAGCCCGATAATCCGCACATGCTGCGCACATGACAGCAAAACTGATGCAGCGTCAGCTGACGAGACGTCACATCCTCGGTATGGCCGCTCTCCAGACCGCGGCCGGCCTCGGTCTCACCCGCATCGGCCTCCAGTCCGCCCGGGCGGCCGAGCCCGACGCGGTCGACAACGCCCCCGCCCTCGTCATCGGCTCCGGCTACGGTGCCGCCGTGGCCGCCCTCCGCCTCGGCCAGGCCGGCATCCGCACCCTCGTCCTGGAGATGGGCCGCGCCTGGACCACCCCCGGCGCCGACGGCAAGATCTTCTGCTCGACGAAGGAACCCGACGAGCGGTCCATGTGGTTCAAGACCCGGACCGAGGCCCCGCTCGCCACCTTCCTCTGGCTGGACGTCGTCAACCAGGACATCAGCCGCTACCCCGGCGTCCTGGACCGTGTGCGCCACGCCAACATGTCGGTCTTCCTGGGCCGCGGTGTCGGCGGCGGCTCCCTGGTCAACGGCAGCATGGCCGTCACCCCGCTCCGGTCGTACTTCGCCGAGCAGTTCCCGACCGTCGACACCGCCGAGATGTACTCCACCTACTTCCCGCGCGCCCGCTCCATGCTCGGCGTCAACACCGTCGACCCCGCGTGGTTCGAGTCCACGGAGTGGTACCGCTTCAGCCGGGTCTCCCGCGCCCACGCCGCGAAGGCGGGGCTCAGGACCACCTTCGTGCCGAGCGTCTACGACTTCGACCACATGCAGCGCGAGGCCGCCGGCACCGCGACGAAGTCGGCCCTCGCGGGAGAGGTCATCTACGGCAACAACCACGGCAAGAAGAGCCTCGACAAGACGTACCTCGCCGCCGCCCTCGGCACCGGCAACGTCACCATCCACACCATGGAACGGGCCCGGGGCATCCGCCGCCTCGGCGACGGGACGTACGTCGTCACCGCCGACCGGATCGACGGCACCGGCGCGGTCGTCGAGACCAAGGAGTACGGCTGCACCTACCTGTTCCTCGGCGCCGGCAGCGTCGGCACCACCGAACTCCTCGTCCGCGCCCGGGCGAAGGGCACCCTGCCCGCGCTGAACGCCAGTGTCGGCGCCGGCTGGGGGCCCAACGGCAACGTCATGCTCGGCCGGGCCAACCACCTGTGGGACACGGTCGGGGCGAACCAGTCGACCATGCCGGTCATGGGCATCGACGACTGGGCCAACACCGCCAACCCCGTCTTCGCAGAGATCGCCCCGCTGCCCACCGGCCTCGAACACTGGGTGAGCCTCTATCTGGCGATCACCAAGAACACCGAGCGCGCCTCCTTCACCTACGACGCCGCGACCGACTCGGCGAAGCTCGGCTGGAGCGCCGCCCAGAGCGCGGTCTCCTCGTCCATGGCCAAGAAGCTCTTCGACCGGATCAACTCCGCCAACTCCACGATGTACCGGTACGACCTGTTCGGCTCGTCCAACAAGGTGTTCGCCGACGACTTCACCTACCACCCGCTGGGCGGCTGCGTGCTGGGCAGGGCGACCGACGACTACGGGAGGGTGAAGGGGTACGAGAACCTGTACGTCACCGACGGCTCGCTGGTGCCCGGTTCGATCGGGGTGAACCCGTTCGTCACGATCACCGCGCTCGCGGAACGCAATGTGGCGCGGGTCCTCGTGGAGGACACCGCGCCATGAGCCGACCGGCCCGTACGGCCGGTATGGGTTGCTACTTCTGGTAGATCGCCTCGATCTCGTCCGCGTAGTCCTTCGCCACCACGTTGCGCTTGAGCTTCAGGGACGGCGTCAGATGACCTGTCTCCTCCGTGAACTGGGAGGGCAGGATGCGGAACTTCCGCACCGATTCCGCCTTCGACACCGCGGCGTTGCCGTCGTCGATCGCGGCCTGCACGGCCGCGTTCAGATCGGCGTCCGCGCTCAGCGACGCCGCGGTGGAGCCCGCGGGCTTGCCGTGCTCGGCGGCCCAGCGGCCCAGGAACTCCTCGTCGATGGTGACCAGCGCGCCGACGAACGGCCGCCCGTCGCCCACCACCATGCACTCCGCGACCAGGGCGTGCGCCCGGATCCGGTCCTCGATCACGGCCGGGGCGACGTTCTTGCCGCCCGCGGTGACGATGATCTCCTTCTTGCGGCCGGTGATGCTGAGATAGCCGTCCTCGTCGAGGGTGCCGATGTCACCGGTGTGGAACCAGCCGTCGGCCAGCGCCTCCTCGGTCGCGCCCGGGTTGTTCCAGTACTCCTTGAACAGGTGCTCGCCGTGCAGCAGCACCTCCCCGTCGTCCGCGATCCGGATGACGGAACCCGGCAGCGGCTGCCCGACCGTACCGATCTTCTGCCGGTCCCAGGGGTTGAACGCGGTCGCCGCGCAGGACTCGGTGAGGCCGTAGCCCTCCAGGACCGTGAACCCGATGCCCCGGAAGAAGTGGCCGAGGCGCTCGCCCAGCGGGGCGCCGCCCGAGATCGCGAACTCGCCCTTGCCGCCCAGCACCGCGCGCAGCTTGCTGTAGACGAGCCGGTCGAACACCTTGTGCTTGATCTTCAGGCCGAGGGCCGGGCCCGAAGGGGTGTCCAGCGCCCTGCTGTACGCGATCGCCGTGTCCGCGGCCTTGTCGAAGATCTTGCCCTTGCCGTCGGCCTGCGCCTTGGCCCGCGCCGAGTTGTAGACCTTCTCGAAGACCCGCGGCACGCCGAGGATCAGCGTCGGCCGGAAGGAGGCCAGCTCGTCGGTGAGGTTCTTGATGTCGGGCACGGTGCCCAGCTTGATCGGCGCCATCATCGGCGCGACCTGCACGAGCCGTCCGAAGACGTGGGCCAGCGGGAGGAAGAGCAGCACCGAGCACTCGCCCGTGCGGAACAGGGGCCGCAGCCGCTCCACCACGTTCCCGCACTCGGCGAAGAAGCTGCGGTGGGTGAGCACACAGCCCTTCGGGCGGCCCGTGGTGCCGGAGGTGTAGACGATGGTCGCCGGGTCGTCGGCCTTGGCCAGCGAGCTGCGCTCGTCGACGGCCGCGTCGGTGACGTCCTGGCCGAGGCGGCCCAGCTCCTCCACCCCGCCGTCCTCGATCTGCCACACGTGCTTCAGCGCGGGCAGCCGGTCCCGCACCGACTCGACGGCGGCCGAGTGCCCGTCCAGCTCCACGATCATGGCGGTGGCGCCCGAGTCGGAGAGGATCCACTGCACCTGCTCCGCCGAGCTGGTCTCGTACACCGGCACGGTCACCGCGCCGGCCGTCCAGATCGCGAAGTCCAGCAGGGTCCACTCGTACCGGGTGCGGGACATCAGAGCGACCCGGTCGCCCGGCTGCACCCCGGAGGCGATGAGCCCCTTGGCGGCCGCCCGCACCTCGGCCAGGAACCGGACGGCGTCGACGTCCTGCCAGACGCCGTCCACCTTGCGGGCGATGACGGCGACATCGGGGTGCTGCGCGGCGTTTCTACGGACGATGTCCGTCAGATTGCCGTCCGTCGGGACCTCGTACAAAGCCGGAAGGCTGAACTCGCGCAAGACTGCTGCTCCTCATAGGGCGCCGGCGCCACGACTCTGTGTGCTGCGACGGTGCGGTCCAAGGACGGGAGAGCGCTCAGGTCCGCCTTGTCTTGTTCCTACTGGTTGAAAACCTGAGCACAACTGGACTGCCCGGACGTTACCCGTCGGTATGGCCTCTCCGCGAGGGGGGCCGGGCGAGATGTTCGTCGCGTCACACACGGGGGGTTCCCGAGCAGAATAATCCCCCAACTTACTGACTGGCCAGTAACCGCACGTCCGACCGGCTCTGTTCACGTATGCCGCACACGCCTACGCTTGATCGTCATGGCACGCACACCGGGCGGTAACGGCAGGACACGCATCCACGTGGTCAGCGACGTGCACGGCAACGCACGCGATCTGGCCAGGGCGGGTGAGGGCGCCGACGCCCTGGTGTGCCTGGGCGACCTCGTCCTCTTCCTCGACTACGCCGACCACTCCCGGGGCATCTTCCCCGACCTCTTCGGCGCCGAGAACGCCACCCGGCTCGTCGAACTGCGCACCGCCCGCCGCTTCGAGGAGGCGCGCGCACTCGGGGCCCGGCTGTGGGCGGGCTTCGAGGAGGAGCGCTCCGCCGTGATCGAGAAGGCCGTCCGCAAGCAGTACGCCGAGATGTTCGCGGCCTTCCCCACGCCGACGTACGCCACCTACGGCAATGTCGACATGCCCACGCTCTGGCCCGATTACGCCGGCCCGGGGACGACCGTGCTGGACGGCGAACGCGTGGAGATCGGCGGACGGGTCTTCGGCTTCGTCGGCGGCGGCCTGCGCACCCCCATGCGGACGCCGTACGAGATCGGCGACGAGGAGTACGCAGCCAAGATCGAGGCGGTGGGCGAGGTGGACGTGCTGTGCACGCACATCCCGCCGGAGGTCCCCGAACTGGTCTACGACACGGTCGCGCGCCGTTTCGAGCGGGGGAGCCGGGCGCTGCTGGACGCCATCCGCAGGACCCGGCCCCGGTACGCCCTGTTCGGGCACGTCCACCAACCCCTGGCACGGCGGATGCGGATCGGCGCGACCGAGTGTGTGAACGTGGGGCACTTCGCGGGGACCGGGAAGCCGTGGGCGCTGGAATGGTGAGCCCTGACAGGCGGTAGCCTTCACGCTGCACATACGTGCGCACCCACCTCCCTCACCGGACAGTCTCTGGAGGAGCCACGGCGATGGCGGAATTCACCAGTTCGAGCATCACGATCGAGGCGGCGGCGGCCGACGTCATGGGAGTGATCGCCGACTTCGCCCGCTACCCCGACTGGACGGGCGAGGTGAAGGAGGCGGAGGTGCTGCAGGCCGACGGCCAGGGCCGCGCCGAGCAGGTCCGCCTCGTCATGGACGCGGGCGCCATCAAGGACGACCAGACGCTGGCCTACACCTGGACCGGGGCGAACGAGGTCTCCTGGACGCTGGTCAAGTCCCAGATGCTGCGGTCGCTCGACGGCTCCTACATCCTGAAGCCGGTCGGCGACTCGGTGACCGAGGTGACGTACCAGCTCACCGTCGACGTCAAGATCCCGATGCTCGGCATGATCAAGCGCAAGGCCGAGAAGGTCATCATCGACCGGGCCCTGGCGGGCCTGAAGAAGCGCGTCGAGTCCGGGAAGTAGACCGCCCGGCCGCCGCCCCGGTCACGGACACACGTCCGGCCGGGGCGGCCGGGCCCGGCCCTCCCGCCGCGCCGACGGGTCGGTGACCCCCCTTCCGCTGGGTTACCGTTCACCCTCATGCGCACCATCCTGATCACCGGGCCAGGCGGCAGCGGCCGTACGACGGTCGCGGCGGCCACGGCCGCCGAGGCGGCCCGCGAGGGCGCGCGGACACTCGTGCTGAGCGCGGACCGGGCCGACGGCCTCGGGGCGGTGCTCGGAGTGGCGACCGGACCCGAGCCCGTACGCGCGGCGCCGAACCTCACCGCCTGGCGGCCCGACGCCGCGGCCGGGTTCCGCGAGGACCTCGTCGCCTTCCAGGAACGGGCCGCGTCCGTCCTGGGCATGCTCGGCGCCGCCCGGCTGGACGCCGAGGAACTCACCCCCCTTCCCGGCGCCGAGGAACTGGCCCTGCTGCGCGCACTGCGCGACGCCGCGCTGTCGGAGGCGTACGACCTGCTCGTCGTCGACCTGCCGCCCGCCCCGCAGGCCCTCGCGCTGCTGGCCCTCCCGGAGGAGCTGCGGCGGTACCTGCGGCGGCTGCTCCCGCCCGAGCGGCAGGCGGCCCGCGCGCTGCGGCCCGTCCTCGGGCGCCTCGCCGGAGTGCCGATGCCCTCCGAGTGGCTGTACGAGACGGCCGCCCGCTGGGACGTCGAGCTGGCCGCCGTCGCGGCGGTCGTCGAGGACCCGTCGACGACCGTACGGCTGGTCGCCGAGCCCGGCCCGGCCGGCGCCGACCACGTCCGCCTCGCGGGTGTCGGACTCGCCCTGCGGGCCCTGCCCGTGGACGTGCTGATCGCCAACCGCGTCCTGCCCGAGGGCGCGCACGAGACCTGGCTCGCCGGTCTCGTCGCCCAGCAGCGCAAGGCGCTGGAGGAATGGGAGGAGCGGCCCGCGGCGGGCGGCCCCCGTTCCGTACGGCGCGTCGCCCACCTCGGCCACGACCCCCGCGGCGCCGACGATCTCGCCGCCCTCGGTGTCCCCGGCGCGGGTGACGTGCCGGCCCGGGTCGCGTGGGCGGTCACCGACAACCTCGGGGACGAGGGCGTGCTGGTGTGGCACATCCCGCTGCCCGGGGCGATACGGGACGAGCTGGATCTCGTCCGGCGCGGCGACGAGTTGGTCCTCACCGCGGGACCGTTCCGCCGTATCGTTCCGCTCCCGTCGGCACTGCGCCGCTGCACGGTCGACGGCGCGGCCCTGCGCGAGGGCGAACTGAGGATCCGGTTCGCGCCGGACCCGCAGTTGTGGCCCCGGACACGGTGAACCGCATACGCCCGTTCGGGTAACGTCGACAGTACGAACCGTAGGCAGGAGCCCGCCATGAGCGAAGAGCGCCCCACGTCCGACGCCGGTCGTCAGGATGCGGCCGAGGAGGCGCGGTCGGCCGAGCAGGACCGCATGACCGACCGGGTGCGCGCGACCGACTCCGACGCCTGGGCCACCGCCTGCGAGGAGGACCTCGCCGCGGAGAAGGCCCGCCGCCGGGCGAGGTACGGTCCGCAGCCGGGCTCGGCCGCCGAGGAACTGCGCAGGCTGGTCGACACCGTCGCGGACAAGCTGTCCGGGCTGCAGTCGCCGTTGCTCGGCGCGGTCGCCGGGGGAGCGGCCCAGCAGATGGTCAGCCAGGTCGTCCGGCAGGCCAAGGCCGCCGTCGAACCGGTCATCGAACGCAACCCCGACGTCTTCGACCACCTCGCCTCCGCGGGCAGCGAACTGCTCGCCGCGTACCGCTCGGCCGTCGAGGCCCAGGAGCACCGCTGGACGAGCCGGGACGCCTCCCACCGGGAGGACCGCGGCCAGGGCGACGATCCGGGCCCCGGCGAGCGCATCGACCTGGACTGACGCCGGGCCGTCCGCCCGGCGGACGCCGGGACTGCGGGGGCAGGGCCTCGGGTACGGTTGGCCGTAGCGGGGCTCGACCGAAACTGAGGGATTCATGGGACTCACCATCGGCGTCGACATCGGCGGTACCAAGATCGCGGCTGGTGTGGTCGACGAGGAAGGCAACATCCTCTCGACCCACAAGGTGCCGACCCCGGGCACGCCCGAGGCGATCGTGGACGCCATCGCCGCCGCCGTCGAGGGCGCGCGAGCCGGACACGAGATCGTCGGTGTCGGCATCGGCGCTGCCGGTTACGTCAACCGGCAGCGGTCGATGGTCTACTTCGCCCCCAACATCGACTGGCGCAACGAGCCGCTCAAGGAGAAGGTCGAGGCCCGGGTGGGCCTGCCGGTCGTCGTGGAGAACGACGCCAACGCCGCCGCGTGGGGCGAGTACAAGTTCGGCGGCGGCAAGGGCCACCGCAACGTCATCTGCATCACCCTCGGCACCGGCCTCGGCGGCGGCATCATCATCGGCAACAAGCTGCGGCGCGGTCACTACGGCGTCGCCGCCGAGTTCGGCCACATCCGGATGGTCCCCGACGGGCTGATGTGCGGCTGCGGCTCCCAGGGCTGCTGGGAGCAGTACGCGTCCGGGCGGGCCCTGGTCAGGTACGCCCAGCAGCGCGCCAACGCCACCCCCGAGAACGCGGAGCTCCTCCTCGGCCTCGGTGACGGCACCCCCGACGGCATCGAGGGCAAGCACATCTCCATGGCCGCCCGCCAGGGCGACCCCGTGGCCGTCGACTCCTACCGCGAACTCGCGCGCTGGGCCGGCGCCGGTCTCGCCGACCTCGCCTCCCTCTTCGACCCGTCGGCGTTCATCGTGGGCGGCGGTCTCTCGGACGAGGGCGAACTGGTCCTGGACCCGATCCGCAAGTCCTACAAGCGCTGGCTCGTGGGCGGCAACTGGCGTCCGGTGGCCGAGGTCGTCGCCGCCCGGCTCGGCAACGACGCGGGCCTGGTGGGCGCGGCGGACCTGGCGAGAGAACCCGACCCGATCATGTAGACACCGGCAGCGGTGGCCCCGCGCCCTTCAGGGGCGCGGGGCTGTGTCGATGTGCGGCTCCGCCGCGTGGGCGCGGGAAAGCACGACGCACCTGTCGCACCTGTAGCCACAAACGGACAAATACCCCGCGCTCCTGGGCGTATCTTGATCCATATGGCGACCACCCCGCTGCCCAACTCCCGCACCGAACCCGACGGTTCGGCGATCATCCGCGTCCTCAGCTACAACATCCGTTCGATGCGCGACGACACGGACGCCCTCGCCCGAGTGATCACCGCCTGCGCCCCCGACCTGGTCCTGATCCAGGAAGCCCCCCGGTTCTTCCGCTGGCGCAAGAAGCTCGCACGGCTCGCCGCCGCGTCCGGCCTGGTCACCCTCTCCGGCGGCGCCACCGCGTCCGGCCCCGCGCTGCTGTGCGGCCTGCGCGCCACGGTCGAACGCACCGAGGACGTGCTGCTGCCCCTCACCCCCGGGCTGCACCGGCGCGGCTTCGCCACGGCGGTGGTCCGCTTCGGCCGCGCCCGCCTCGGCGTCCTGTCCTGCCACCTCTCCCTGCAGAAGGACGAGCGGTACGAGCAGGGCGGCCTCCTCCTGGACCGGTTGGCCGGTCTGGGCGTGACCCACGCGGTCGCGGGCGGCGACCTCAACGAGCGGCCGGACGGCCGCACCTTCCGCCGCCTCGCCGGTGAACTCCAGGACTGCTGGACCACCGCGCCCTGGGGCGGCGAGCACAGCTCCACGCCCACCGACCCCCACCAGCGCATCGACGCGATCCTGGCCACCTCCGGCATCGAGGTCCTCGGCTGCGGCGTCCCCCTGGACCACCCCGGCGTCAGCGAGGACGACCTGAGGACGGCCACGGACCACCTGCCGGTCCTGGCCGCCCTCAGGGTCCCCGCCGGGTCCTGACACACGGCGGGCGGGCACCGCCACGGCGGCCCGTGCCCCGGACCTGTCCGCGGCACGGGCGAGGGCCCGCCCGGAACACTCCCGGACGGGCCCTCGCAGGACGGTGGCCGTGGGGTCAGACGACCGCTCCCCGGCCCGGGTCGTCCTCGTCCTCGTCGCCCCCGTTCATCCGCATGACCAAGGTGGCGAAACCGCCGAGGAAACCGCCGATGCCCAGGGTGGTGAGCCACCAGGTCATGTCCCAGCCGAGCAGGACGGCGAGCAGCAGCAGGACCGGGCCGCCGATCACCCCCAGCCAGGCGAACTTGGCGGTGGTGTCGGCCTCCGGCAGCGGGGGCGGCTCGGGCGGCACGAAGTGGCCCTCCCCGTCCTCGTCGTCGGCGTCCGGGTCGTCCTGGTCCGGGTCCTCGCCGACCGGGTCGGGCACGCTGTAGTCACGCGGACCCGCGCCGACGCCGGGTGCGAACGCGACCGAGCTGCCCAGCGGCCGGGGCGCCGCGGGCCCGCCGGTGCCCGGGGACGTGTCCTCGGCGTCCTCCGGCTCGGCCTCCAGCAGCGCGAGATCCTCCACCGACCGGAACGGCTTGGCGCCCGGCGGGTCCGGCGGCTCGGTGCCGAACCCGGCCACGATGGCCCGCCACGCGGCGTCCTCGTCGAACGGCACGTGCTGCTCCTCACCCGCGTGCCGCTCCTCACCGGCGGACCCGCCCGGCGACTCGCCGGACGAGGCGCCCGCGGAGCCGCCCGAGGAGCCGCCCGGGGTGTCACCGGGCGTGGCGCCGAGCGGCGCTCCCTTCTCCTCCGGCTCACGCTCGGAGTCGTGCTCAGCCACCAGTGGCCGTCCCTTCCCTCTGCTCCCAGGTCCCCGGGCCGGTCCGCTCCGCGGAACCCGGGTCGGACTGCTGTACGGATTCCGCGTCGGACTCCTTCACCCGCGCCGCCCCGGACTCCGGGACGAGCCGCGTGACGAACGCGAGGCTCTCCTCGAAGATCCGGCCCGCGTCGTGGTCCAACGTCGCGACGTGGTGGCTCTGTTCCAGCAGGATCTCCGTGACGTCCGTGGACGACACCCGGCCGAGGACGCGCTCGGAGTCGACGGGCGGCACCACATGGTCCCGCGGGCTGTGCAACAGCAGCAACGGCTGAGTCACCTGGGGCAGTTCGCCGTCGACGATACGGAGGAAGTTGCGCAGCGAGTGCGCCGCGTGCAGCGGCACATGGCTGTACCCCACCTCCTCGACGCCCTCCTTTGCGATGTCGCTGGTGATCCCCTTGGTGGTGGGGACGAAGTGCCGGAGCAGCGGGAGGGCGTGCGCGGCCGGGCCGTGCACCTTGTTCGCCGGGTTGACGACCACCACGCCGTCGACCGCGTCCCCGTGCCTGGCGGCCAGGCGCAGCGCCAGCGCGCCGCCCATGGACAGCCCCGCGACGAAGACGTGCGCACAGCGCTCGCGCAGGGCCCGCAGCTCGCGGTCCACCTCCGCGTACCAGTCCTGCCAGCCGGTCGGCCGCAGGTCCTCCCAGCGGGTGCCGTGCCCCGGCAGCAGGGGCAGCGCGACGGTCAGCCCCCGCGCGGCGAGATACTCGGCCCAGGGGCGCATCGACTGCGGGGACCCGGTGAACCCGTGACAGAGGAGGACACCGACCTCCCCGCCCTCGTGGTGGTACGGCTCGGCTCCAGGAAGGACCGGCACGGTTCGGTCTCCTGTTCGTGAGAAGGGTGTGAAGACAGTCCGGATGTGGTTCACCGTACGCGACCGCTCCGACACCGACCAGGGGCTTCGCGCGGCGGGGGCCGACACCGGCCAGGGGTGCGGGACTCTTCCGGCGGGCGTCCGGGTTAAGGTCTGATCCACGGAACGAAGAGAGGCACTCGGGTGTTGTACGGCGCGATGAAGGTCGCTATCGGGGGACCGCTCAAGGTCACTTTCCGGCCCTGGGTGGAGGGCCTGGAGAACATTCCGCCCGAGGGCGCGGCGATCCTCGCCAGCAACCACCTGTCCTTCTCGGACTCGTTCTTCCTCCCGGCGGTCCTCGACCGCAAGGTCACGTTCATCGCGAAGGCGGAGTACTTCACGACCCCCGGGATCAAGGGCAAGCTCACGGCGGCCTTCTTCAAGGGCGTCGGCCAGCTCCCGGTGGACCGCTCCGGGGCCCGGGGCGCGGGAGAGGCCGCCATCAACAGCGGCATACAGGTCATCGAGAGCGGCGAGCTGTTCGGCATCTACCCCGAGGGCACCCGCTCGCCCGACGGCCGCCTCTACCGGGGCAAGCCCGGCGGTCTGGCCCGCGTGGCCCTCGCCACCGGCGCGCCCGTCATCCCCGTCGCCATGATCGACACGGAGAAGATCCAGCCCCCCGGCAAGGTCCTGCCGAAGGTGATGCGCCCCGGGATCCGGATCGGCAGGCCCCTCGACTTCAGCCGTTACCAGGGCATGGAGCACGACCGCTTCGTCCTGCGGGCGCTGACCGACGAGGTCATGTACGAGATCATGAAGCTCTCGGGCCAGGAGTACGTCGACATCTACGCGACCGCCGCCAAGCGGCAGATCGCGGAGGCGGCGAAGGCCGGCAAGGAGGCCGACAAGGCCGCCAGGGCCGCCCTCGCCAAGGCCGGCAAGGACCAGCCGGGCCGGGGCCGGCCGGCCGGGGAGCAGCGGGAACAGGCGGAGGACACCCGGGCGGACCGGGACCGGCCGGCTTCGTAACGGCCGCTTTCCCGGGTACGGTCGCGTTCCCGGACGCGATCGTCGCGGGGTGGGGTGGGGGATATGCCTGAGCGTGAACGAGTCATGCGCATGTCGGTCGAGCAGCCGCTGTGGCGTGCCCTCACCGGCTACCGAATCCTGACGGTGATCTACGCCGTCGGCCTCTTCGCCAGCGCGTACGGCAAGTTCCAGCGCCCCTGGCTGGCCATCGCCTACCTGGCGGTGCTGGCCGCCTGGACGCTGCTGACCCTGCCGAGGGTGGCGAGCGCGGCCGGCTGCACCAAGCGGTTCCTCGCGGCGGACCTCACCGTCGCGATCGTCGGCATCCTGCTCACCCGGTTCGCCGACTCCGCCGCCCGGGTCGAGGCCGGTGGCCCCACCCTGCCGTCGATATGGACGGCCGGCGCCGTGCTGGCCTTCGCCATCAAGGGCGGCTGGCGCTGGGCCGCCTTCGCCTCCACCCTCGTCGCCGTCGCCAACCTGATCCACCGCGGCGCCCCCACCCGCGACACCGTCCACAACGTGCTCCTGGTCTGGGTCGCCTCCATCGCCATCGGGTACGTGGTCGAGGTCGCCCGTGCCTCCGAGCGCACCCTCGCCCGCGCCCTGGAGATCGAGGCCGCCACCCGTGAACGCGAGCGGCTCGCCCGGGACATCCACGACGGTGTGCTCCAGGTCCTCGCCATGGTCCAGCGGCGCGGCAGTGCCCTCGGCGGCGAGGCGGCCGAGCTGGGCCGGATGGCGGGCGAGCAGGAGGTGGCGCTGCGCACCCTGGTCTCCGGCGGCCTGGTCCCCGTCTCGCGCGTCTCGCAGGACGCGGCCGAGGGGGCGCTCGTGCGGGCCGTGGACGAACCGGACGAGGCCGGCGACAGCAAGGCCCCCGTGGACCTGCGGGCCCTCCTGGCGCCCTACGCGAGCGCGAGCGTCACCTTCTCGGAGCCCGGTGGCCCGGTGCCGCTCGCCCCGGGGGCCGCGCGGGAGCTGGCGTCGGCGGTCGGCGCGGCCCTGGACAATGTGCGCGAGCACGCGGGCGACGGGGCGCGGGCCTGGATCCTGGTCGAGGACTGGCCGGAGGAGATCGTCGTGACCGTACGGGACGACGGCCCCGGCATCCCCGAGGGCCGGCTCGTCCAGGCCGAGGGCGAGGGGCGGCTCGGTGTGGCGCTGTCCATCCGGGGCCGGCTGCGTGACATCGGCGGCACGGCCGAACTGATCTCGGTGCCCGGCCAGGGCACCGAAGTCGAACTGAAGGTGCCCAGGGCCGAGGAACGGCCCAAGGGCGTACGGGGGAAGGCGGAGAAGCGGTGACGGAGCACGTGCGGAGCGAAGAGAACGTCATGAGCGAGAGGGTCGGGGAGAGCGGCGGGCCGGCGGACGCGGGCGCGCGGCCCGGGGGGAACGGTCCGCTCCGGGTCATGGTGGTCGACGACCACCCCATGTGGCGTGACGCCGTCGCCCGCGACCTGGCCGAGTCGGGCTTCGACGTGGTCGCCACGGCGGGCGACGGCGAGCAGGCGGTGCGGCGCGCCCGCGCCGCCGCACCGGACGTCCTCGTCCTGGACCTGAACCTGCCCGCGAAGCCCGGGGTCCAGGTCTGCAAGGAACTGGTCGGCGCGAACCCGGCGCTGCGGGTGCTGGTCCTGTCGGCGAGCGGGGAGCACGCGGACGTCCTGGAGGCGGTGAAGTCCGGTGCGACGGGCTACCTGTTGAAGTCGGCCTCGACGGAGGAGCTGATCGACGCCGTACGCCGCACCGCGGTCGGCGACCCCGTCTTCACCCCCGGTCTCGCGGGCCTGGTCCTCGGCGAGTACCGCCGCCTCGCCTCCGAGCCCGCCCCGGCGCCGGGTGCCGACGAGCCCAAGGCCCCGCAGCTCACCGACCGGGAGACCGAGGTGCTCCGGCTCGTCGCCAAGGGGCTGAGCTACAAGCAGATCGCCGAACGCCTCGTCATCTCGCACCGCACGGTCCAGAACCATGTGCAGAACACCCTCGGCAAGCTCCAGCTCCACAACCGGGTGGAACTGGTCCGCTATGCCATAGAGCGCGGCCTCGACGACGAGTAAACGCCGCGAATCACCCCATAGAGTGAAGGCGATTTGATCAACTACGATCAACTCACCCTCTATCAACGGTAATTCGCCGGAATTGACCTTCCCGTACATGTCGGAGTGACCTGGATCACTATTAGCGTGACCCTCACCAGGCAACCGCGGCGAAGGGACTTTTCCATGCGCGTCGGAGTACTCACCGGAGGCGGCGACTGCCCCGGGCTCAACGCCGTCATCCGGGGCGCCGTCCGCAAGGGCGTGCAGGAGTACGGCTACGACTTCGTGGGCTTCCGGGACGGCTGGCGGGGTCCGCTGGAGAACGACACCGTCCGCCTCGACATCCCCGCCGTCCGCGGCATCCTGCCCCGCGGCGGCACCATCCTCGGCTCCTCGCGCACCAACCCGCTCAACGAGGAGAACGGCATCCGCCGCATCAAGGACAACCTCGCCAAGCAGGAGGTCGAGGCGCTCATCGCCATCGGCGGCGAGGACACGCTCGGGGTCGCCGCGCGGCTGTCCGACGAGTACGGGGTGCCGTGCGTGGGCGTTCCGAAGACGATCGACAACGACCTCTCCGCCACGGACTACACCTTCGGCTTCGACACGGCCGTCGGCATCGCCACGGAGGCCATCGACCGCCTCCACACCACCGCCGAGTCGCACATGCGTGTGCTGGTGGTCGAGGTGATGGGCCGGCACGCCGGCTGGATCGCCATCCACTCCGGCCTGGCCGGCGGCGCCAACGCCATCCTCATCCCCGAACAGCGCTTCGACGTCGACAAGGTGTGCGCCTGGGTGACGTCGCGTTTCAAGGCCTCCTACGCGCCGATCGTGGTCGTCGCGGAGGGGGCCATGCCGAAGGACGGGGAGATGGTCCTCAAGGACGGCTCGCTCGACTCCTTCGGCCATGTCCGGCTCTCCGGGGTCGGCGAATGGCTGGCCAAGGAGATCGAGCGGCGGACGGGCAAGGAGGCCCGGACGACCGTCCTCGGCCACGTCCAGCGCGGCGGCACCCCGTCCGCGTTCGACCGCTGGCTCGCCACGCGCTTCGGGCTGCACGCGATCGACGCGGTGCGCGACCGGGACTTCGGCAAGATGGTCGCCCTCCGGGGCACGGACATCGTCCGCGTCCCGATCGCCGACGCGACGGCGAAGCTGAAGACGGTCGACCCGAAGCTGTACGAGGAGGTCGGGGTCTTCTTCGGCTGAGGCGGGCGCGTCACGGCTCGGGGGTGCGGGTTCGTCTGCGACCGCGGGCCCGGTGGGGGCTGGTCGCGCAGTTCCCCGCGCCCCTGAAAGCCCAGGCCCTGCGGGCCTGGAGACCAGCTCTACGCGGCCTGACAGGCGATCGGCGCGGGGCCTGAGAAGCAGTGGGCGCAGCCCCTGCTTCTCAGGGGCGCGGGGAACTGCGCGAGAAGCCCCACCGGACCCGCACCCGCCAGGCGACCCGCACCCCCGAGCTACTGGGCGCCCCCTAACGCGCGCTCAGCGACCCGACCCCCGCCACCAGCCGACGCACCACACTCACCCCGTCCAGCGTCAGCACCGACTCCGGATGGAACTGCACCCCCGCGAACCCGGGCCCACGCAGCGCGTGCACCTCACCGTTCCCGCTCCGGCTGACCTCCACCCCGTGGGCCGCCAGCTCCCCGGCCGCCCCGTCGTCGCAGCGGGCCACGAAGCTGTTGTAGAACCCGACGGTCTCGCAGCGCCCGAACAGATCGATCCCGGTCTGCGCGCCCTGGTAGGGCACCTCCTTGCGCACGATCTCCAACCCCAGCTCCAGCGCGATGAGTTCGTGCCCGAGACACACCCCGAGCACCCCGTACCGGTGCCCCCGCAGCACCGCGGCGGTCAGCGACCGCAGGAACCGCATCTTGGGGTCGCGCACGTCCTCCGGGTCCCCGGGGCCGGGCCCCAGCACCACCACCCCCTCGTGCGCGAGCACCTCGGCCCGCAGCCCCGGCTCGTCGTACCGCCGTACCGTGACCTCCAGCCCCGAGGACCTGAGCAGATGCGCGAGCATCGCGGTGAAGGTGTCCTCCGCGTCCACCACCAGCGCGTGCCCGGTCAGCTCGGCCGTCCGCTCCCGCATCCGCAGCCAGAACGGCGCCAGCGCCTCCCGCCGCCCGTCCAGCGCGGCCCGCACCCGGGGGTCGTCCGCCAGTGCCGGCCCCACCCGGCCGGGGCCGGGACGCCCCGGCCGCACCCCCAGCGCGGCCAGTACCCCCGCCGCCTTCGCGTGCGTCTCGGCGACCTCGCCCGCCGGGTCGGACCCCCGTACCAGGGTGGCCCCCACCGGCACCTTCAGCCGCCCGTCCGCGGCGATGTCGGCCGTACGGATCAGGATCGGCGAGTCCAGGGTCTGCGCCCCTCCCGCGTCCCGTCCCAGGAGCGCCAGCGCCCCCGCGTAGTACCCGCGCCCGCCGACCTCGTGCCGCTCGATCACCCGGCAGGCGTTCTGCACCGGCGATCCGGTGACCGTGGCGGCGAACATCGTCTCCCGCAGCACCTCCCGCACGTCCAGCGAGGACCGCCCCCGCAGCTCGTACTCGGTGTGCGCGAGGTGGGCCATCTCCTTCAGCCGGGGCCCGATCACGACCCCGCCCATGTCGCCGACCGTGCACATCATCTTGAGCTCCTCGTCGACGACCATCGACAGCTCCTCGATCTCCTTGCCGTCGGCGAGGAAGGCCAGCAGGTCCTCCGGTGTCGGCCCCTCGGCCGGGTAGCGGTAGGTCCCGCTGATCGGGTTCATCACGACCGTGCCGCCGGACATCCGGACGTGCACCTCCGGGCTGGCGCCGACCAGCGTGCGCTCACCGGTGTGCACCACGAACGTCCAGTACGCGCCCCGCTCGCCCTCCAGCAGGCGCCGGAACAGCGCCAGCGCGTCGGCGCGGCCGAAACCGCGGACCTCGCCCTCGTACGTCCGCCGGATCACGAAGTTGGCGCCCTCACCGCGCCCGATCTCCTCGCGCAGCACCCGGTCCACGATCCGCGCGTACTCCTCGTCGTCCACGTCGAAGCCCCCGTCCTCGACCCGGACGTCATGGGCGGGCAGCTCCGCGAGCACCCGGTCCAGGGGCAGCTCCCAGGTCTCCTCCGGCACCAGCACCGACAGGGGCGTCCCGTCGTCGCGGACGTCGAAGCCGCGTTCGCGGATCTGCCGGAAGGGCACGAGCGCCAGCCCCTCGTCGGGCAGGTCGGCGAGCCGCTCACAGGTGGTCACCGGGCCGATCAGCAACTCCACCCTGTCGTGGTCGTCGAGGCCGGGTGTGCGGCGGCGCAGCAGGGCGAACGGGCGGTCGTCGGACAGCAGCCGGGTCAGGTCCATGGGTTCCTCTTCCCTTGCGGATCACGGTCGTCGCGGTGATCGGGGAGGAGCGGCCGGGCCCTGGAAACGCCGAAGGCCGCCCCTCGGGCGGCCTTCGCGAAGTCTTGCGTACGCGCAGTCAGTGGGCCGCCGGATGAGCGGTCCACCACCAGTTCTGGATCGAGTGCGCGAACATGCGCCGCACCCTACCGGACATCCCGCGAGAACTCATGTGATCCGCGCGGGTGTTCGTCCTAAGATCCTCTACGGATTCAGTCTTGACATGTTCGAGTCGATTTGTGGATACGGAAGGGCGAGTGTGTCACCGATAGGGAGAATGAGGCCCCTGGCCTTCGTCGCGGCGGCGGCCGTCCTGTTCACCGGGCTCACGGGGCAGCCTGCGGCGGCCGTGGACGAGCCGGTGATGACGAAGCTGACGCTGAGCGGCGACCGGTTCAAGATGACCGACACCAGCACCGTGTCGGCGGCCACCACCCTCGACGGCAAGCTGGCGGACGCCGACCTCGCCGACGTCGTCACCACCGAGTACACCAAGAACTCCGCCGGGGCGAGCGACCCCTGGATGAACCTGCGCACCATGCGCGCGTGCGCCGGCGACGAGACGAAGGCACTGCCGCCGGTGAGCCGGAAGGTCTCCTGGTGCTGGTCCTCCGCGCACGGCGACGACACCACCCCGCGCTGGTGGCCGCAGGGCATGAGCAGCACCGGCGCCGCCGACGGGGCCGACGGCGCCATCCAGGGCAAGCGCGTCACCGCGGTCGCCTGGCACTACGAGACGTTCAGGACGAACGCGGCCGGCGACTACGAGGCCAACGACAAGTGCAGGACGAACAACCTGCTCAAGCTCACCCTCATCGACCGTGACACCAAGAAGTACCGCCACATCCTCCTCGCGGAGCCCACGGAGGGCGGCGCGGACTTCAAGTTCGTCACCGGCCACGGCGGCGGCATCGTCTGGTACGGCAACTACCTCTACGTCACGGACACCTCGGGCGGCATCCGCGTCTTCGACATCGACAAGCTCGGCAAGGTCGACACCTACGGCTCCGGCATCAACTCCTACGGCATCGACGGCTCCGGAAAGTCCAGCGCCTGCGGCTACCCGTACGTGCTGCCGCAGGTCCACTACTACAAGCAGACCTCCCCGCCGCCCTCCGGCGCGTGCGACGCGGACGCCGTCAACGGCACGCCCGACGCCGACTCCCTGTGCTACTCCTGGCTCTCCCTCGACAAGTCCGGCGGCAGCCCGTACAAGCTGGTCACCGGTGAGTGGTTCGGCACCGCCGCGGGCGGCCGGGTGGTCCGCTACCAGCTCAACCCGACGAGCGCCTCGACCTACCCGGGGCTGCTCAACATGTCCGGCGGCAAGACCGTGATCCAGGACGCCTACGCCGCGTCCCGCTACGTCGGCCTGCAGGGCGGCATGACCTGGACCGACAGCACCGGACTGCTGAACTTCGCCTTCCACAAGGGCTGCGCCCTGCAGCCCGCCGTCTTCTCGCACACCTGGGTGGGCGACACCCGGGCCACCACCGCCTGCAACCGCACGGTCGGGACGACGGTGTACGCGAACGGGAACTGGGCGGTCGGCACACCCCAGGCCCTGAGCTACTGGCCGAGGCTCGGCGCGGACCAGGTGGAGGAGCTGTGGGGGCTCACCGAGCACATCTGCGCCGGTACGACACTGCGCGGCAGCTTCCCCCACGAGTTCCAGGCCGTGCAGGAGCCGGACGAGAAGAAGAACGCCTGTGACGGCTACGACGCCGCCGCGAACCTCTCGCTGCGCACGGTCTTCGCCGTCGGTTTCGACGACAGCGCGGTCATGAACCTGCACTGACCCCGGCGCCCCGCCGTCACCGGTCCGACGAACCCCGCTCCCGATCGAGCGGGGTTCGTCTCACTTGATGAGCATGGGGATGGACGCCCGACACGACCCCGTAATGTGGAGGTCGTGACCGTGAACGCTAAGTCCAGCGCGAGCGCTGGCAACACCTGGCGAGACCTGCCCGCGGCGCAGCAGCCCGAGTACCCCGACACCGAGGCTCTGCGCGCAGTCGTTGCGGAGCTCGCGTCGTATCCGCCGCTCGTCTTCGCGGGCGAGTGCGACCAGCTGCGCGCCCGGATGGCGTCCGTCGCCAAGGGAGAGGCGTTCCTCCTCCAGGGCGGCGACTGCGCCGAGGCCTTCGACGCCGTGTCGGCCGACCACATCCGCAACAAGCTGAAGACCCTGCTCCAGATGGGCGCGGTCCTCACGTACGCGGCCTCCGTGCCGGTCGTGAAGGTCGGCCGGATCGCCGGGCAGTACTCCAAGCCGCGCTCCAAGGGCACCGAGACCCGTGACGGCGTGACCCTGCCGACCTACCGCGGCGACTCGGTCAACGGCTTCGACTTCAACGAGGCCGCCCGCATCCCGGACCCCGAGCGCCTGAAGCGGATGTACCACGCCTCCTCGTCCACGCTCAACCTGGTGCGCGCCTTCACCACCGGCGGCTACGCCGACCTGCGCCAGGTGCACGCCTGGAACCAGGACTTCGTGAAGTCGTCCCCGTCCGGCCAGCGCTACGAGCAGCTCGCCCGCGAGATCGACAACGCGCTGAACTTCATGCACGCCTGCGGGACCGACCCGGAGGAGTTCCGCACCGTCGAGTTCTTCTCCTCGCACGAGGCGCTGCTGCTCGACTACGAGTCGGCGCTGACCCGCGTGGACTCGCGCACGGGCCGCCTGTACGACGTGTCGGCGCACATGGTGTGGATCGGTGAGCGCACCCGGCAGCTGGACCACGCGCACATCGAGTTCGCCTCGCAGATCCGCAACCCGATCGGGATCAAGCTCGGCCCGACGACCACGGCCGAGGACGCGCTGCGGTACATCGAGCGCCTGGACCCGGACCGCGAGCCGGGCCGGCTCACCTTCATCGTGCGGATGGGCGCGGACAAGGTCCGCGACAAGCTGCCCGAGCTGGTCGAGAAGGTCACCGCCTCCGGCGCGACCGTGGCCTGGGTCACCGACCCGATGCACGGCAACACCTTCGAGGCGGCCTCCGGCCACAAGACCCGCCGCTTCGACGACGTGCTCGACGAGGTCAAGGGCTTCTTCGAGGTCCACAAGGGCCTCGGCACCCACCCGGGCGGCATCCACGTGGAGCTGACCGGCGACGACGTCACGGAGTGCGTGGGCGGCGGCGACGAGATCTTCGTCGACGATCTGCACCAGCGCTACGAGACCGCCTGCGACCCCCGGCTCAACCGCAGCCAGTCCCTGGACCTGGCGTTCCTCGTCGCGGAGCTGTACCGGGACTAGTAGCTGATCAGCAGGGGTTGCGCCTGTTACCGGAGCGCGAGGTGGGGCGCGGATCACATACGATCCGCGCCCCACTCCACTTTTGCCGTTCCCACCCGCCGGGTAAGGTTAGGTTAGCCTCACCGATCATCGGGACGGCGCCTCGTACTCGATCCCGGCGGGAGGTGGACCGCGTGTTCGTCTGCAGTTGCTTCGGTGTCACCGAGCAGCAGGTCAAGAAACATGCGGCGGACGGCGCCTGCACACCTCGCCAGATCGCGTCGGCCTGCAAGGCGGGCACGGACTGTGGCTCGTGCGTGCGCCGGATCCAGGCGATCCTCGGCAGGGGCGCGTACCCGCGCCCGGAGCCGGCCGGCCGCGGAGTGGCGGTCTACGCCGATCTCGGGGAAACGGCCGATCTCGGGGAAGCGGCCTAGTCCAGGGGCGCGGCCCGGCTCAGCTCTCCGGCTGCTCGATCAGCTGGGCGATGTAGAGCGCCTCGCCCAGCTTCTCCAGAAGTTCCAGCTGGGTGTCGAGGTAGTCGATGTGGTGCTCCTCGTCCGCGAGGATCGACTCGAAGATGTTCGCCGAGGTGATGTCACCCTTGTTGCGCATCACCTCGATGCCGCGCTTGAGGCGGTCGATGGCCTCGACCTCGACCTGCCGGTCGGCCTCGAACATCTCCTTGACCGTCTGCCCCACCCGGACGTGGAACAGCCGCTGGTAGTTCGGCAGCCCGTCCAGGAACAGGATCCGGTCGGTGAGGATCTCCGCGTGCTTCATCTCGTCGAACGACTCGTGGCGGGTGTACTTCGCGAGCTTCGTCCAGCCGAAGTTCTCCTGCATCTTCGCGTGCAGGAAGTACTGGTTGATCGCGGTGAGCTCCGCGGTCAGCTGCTCGTTGAGGAATTCGATGACCTCGGGGTCGCCCTGCATCGCAGAAGCTCCTTCCAAGCGGGGGAACTGGGAGGTTGCGCCGCGATGATTGCACCGCCGTCGAAGATCGTCCAGTAAGTGCGGGCTTAGTAAGTAAGTGCATCCTTAGTTCTAAATGTCCGAGTCGGGTGGACCCTGGTCATGTGCACCGGCCGGGGTCTGTCAGGATGGAGTCATGGGTCAGCCGGTGGAACGCGCATCAGGAGATCGCGCAGCTGAGAACGCGGCGTCCTCGCAGCTTCCGCCGGGACAGCGGCTCCAGCGCGGCTGGCCGGTCACCCACTACGGGCCCGTCCCCAAGTTCCGTCCCGAGCGCTGGGACTTCCGGGTCTTCGGCGCCACCGCCGACGGCGAGAAGCACGCCTGGAACCACGACGAGTTCACCGCCCTGCCGTACGCCTCGGTCGTCGCCGATCTGCACTGCGTGACGAAGTTCAGCATGCTCGGCGCCGAGTGGGGCGGCATCCCGGCCCGTACGATCCTGCGGACCGCGCCGCCCGCCCCCGAGGTCACCCATGTGATGGTGTGGGCCGAGTACGGTTTCAGCTCCAACCTCCGCCTCGCCGACTTCGCCGACGACCGCACGATCTTCGCCACCCACAAGGACGGCGAACTCCTCACCGCCGAGCACGGCTTCCCGCTCCGCCTGGTCGTCCCCCATCTGTACGCCTGGAAGGGCCCCAAGTGGGTCCGCGGCATCGAGTACATGACCGCCGACCGCCGCGGCTTCTGGGAGGAGCGCGGGTACCACAACATCGGCGATCCCTGGCAGGAGCAGCGCTACTCGTACCAGGAGGAGCCGGGGGACGGCCCCGAGCTCTGACCGGGTCCTTTCCCGGCCCCTCAGCCGTCCCTGAGCTTCTTCAGACGCTCGACGTCCGCCGCGTGGCCCTCCTTGCCGCCGGGTGTCTCGATGATCAGGGGGACGCCCTCGGTGGCGGGGTGGGTCATCAGGGCGCGGAACGGGTCCTCACCGATGTGACCGGAGCCGATGTTCTCGTGGCGGTCCTTGTGGGCGCCGACCACGTCCTTGGAGTCGTTGGCGTGGATCAGCTTCAGCCGGCCCTCGCCGACCGTGTCCACGAGCAGGTCCAGCGTCCGGTGCATGCCGTCGGGGCCGGTCAGGTCGTGCCCCGCCGCGAAGATGTGGCAGGTGTCCAGGCAGACGCCCAGCTTCGGATGGGCGTCCAGCGCCTCGAAGTACGGGCCGAAGTCCCAGGTGCGCGAGCACAGCGAGGACCCCTGGCCGGCCGTGGACTCCAGCAGCAGGAACGGGTCGTCGTCGTGGGTCAGCTCGTCCAACAGCGGCAGCAGGTACTCCCGCACCTGCTTCAGCGCCACCGACCGGTCCCGCCCGCCGGTCGCGCTCCCCGTGTGCACGACCACCCCGAGCGCGCCGATCTCCCGGCCCCGGCGCAGCGAGTGCCGCATCGACTCCACGGACCTCTCCGCCGTCGCCTCGGTGTGCGAGCCGAAGTTGATCAGGTACGGCGCGTGCACGTACGCGGGGATCGACTCCTCGGCGCAGGCCGCCCGGAACTCCTCGTCCTGCCGGGGGTTGCCCGCCGGAGTGGCCCAGCCCCGCGGATTGGCGACGAAGACCTGGACCGTCTCGGCCCGCAGATCACGCGCGTACGCCAGCCCGACGGAGTTCAGCCCTCCGGCGACGGGGACATGCCCGCCGACGGGGTTCCGGGCCGCCCGGGAGGGACCGGAAGGGCCGGGGAGGCCGGGGGAGGCGGCGGCGGAGCCGGGGAGGCTGGGGGACTGCTGCGTGCTCACGGCACCCAGGGTCCCATGCACCCGCCGACCCCCGACCACCACCTACGCGCAGCCGCCGCCGAACCCGCCGAGCCCGGACCTGCGGGGCGGGCTCGCACAGGCGGCGACCCCGGCCGTGTCGACGGCCCGTCCCGCGCGGCGGTTTCGTAGGTCCGGGCCGCCCGTCAGCCGATCTCGATCGTGATCTTCGAGCCCTTGGGTGCCGTGTCGCCGCCGTCGACCGACTGGCCCTTCACCTCGTCGGCGAAGAAGCCGAGGATGCCCCGGTCCTCCTCGACCTCGAAACCGGCGGCCTTCAGGCGGTTCGTGGCCTCGTCGACGCTGTCGCCCACCACGTCGGGGACCTCGACCAGCACCGGGCCCTTGGAGAGCGTCAGGGTGACGGTGTCGCCCGTGCCGATCTGCTTGCCCACGCCCGGCGACTGCTCCGCCACCAGACCCTTGTCGAACTCGGAGTTGACCCGCCCCGGGGCGATCTTCACTTTGAGGCCCTCCGCCTCCAGCTGGGAGGTGGCGTCCTCGACCGAGGACCCGGAGAGGTCGGGCACGTCCACCGGGGCTCCCCGGCTGACCACGATCCTGACGACCGTCCCGGAGGCGACCTCGGTGCCGATGCCCGGACGCGTGCTGATCACCTGGCCCCGGACGACCTCGTCGCTGAACTCCCTGGTCACCAGGCCCGGTTCGAGCCCGTCGCTCTTCAGCCGGTCCTTCGCGAGGTCCAGTCGCAGGCCCTTCAGATCGGGCACCTTCACGGTCTCCGGGCCCCTGGAGACCGTCAGCGTCACGGAGTCGTTGTCCCGGATCCGTTCCCCGGGGGCGGGGTCGGTGCTGATCACCTTGCCGCGCTTGACGGTGTCGCTGTACGCCTGCTTCACGTCGACGTCCAGCCCCGCGCCCTCCAGCCGCTCGGTGGCGTCCGCCTCGCTCTGCCGCAGCACGGCCGGGACCTGCGTGAACTGACCCGAGTTGATGTACCAGACCGCCCCGCCCACACCGAGGACGAGCAGCACCGCCACGACGGCCGCCAGCACCCCGCGCCGGGGCGCCGAGACACCGCGCGGGCGCCGGGACGGCGGCGGTGGGGGCGACTGGAAGCGGCTCGTACGGTCGACCGGGTCGGGGTCCAGCCCCACGGACCGCGACACGGTCAGCGAGCGCGGAATCACGCTCGTCCGGTCCTCCGCGGTGTCGTGCCCGCCGGCCGTCGCCTGCGGCGGCACCGCGTCCAGTTGCTCCTCGCTCAGCCCGGCCCGCGCCTCCAGCGTCTGCGCGAGCAGCGCGACGGCGTCGTAGGGCCGCAGCTCCGGATTGCGCGCGGTCGCGGAGGCGACCAGCGCGTCCAGCGCGTACGGCAGCCCCGGCACGGCGGCCGACGGCGGCGGCACGTCGTCGTGCAGCGCGTGGTAGAGCACCTGGGCGGGGGACTCCCCGGCGTGCGGCTTGCCGCCGGTGAGCATCTCGTAGAGCGTCACCCCGCACGCGTACACGTCCACGCGGGCGTCGGTCGTACCGTGCTCCAGCTGCTCGGGTGCGAGGTAGGAGACGGTGCCGAGGACGCTGCCGGTGGTGCTGGTGACGGTGTCCACGGCCCGTACGAGCCCGAAGTCGGCGACCTTGACCCGGCCGTCGTCCCCTATCAGCACGTTCTCCGGCTTCATGTCCCGGTGCACGAACCCGGCGCGGTGCGCGGCGCCGAGCGCGGCGAGCACCGGTTCCAGGATGTCCAGCGCCGCCCGGGGCTGCAGCGCCCCCCGGTCGCGCAGCACGTCACGAAGGGTGCAGCCGGCCACGTACTCCATCGCGAGATAGACGTACGAGCCGTCCGTGCCCTGGTCGTAGACCCCCACCACGTTCGGGTGGGACAGCCGGGCCACCGACTTGGCCTCGCGTATGAAGCGCTCGACGAACGTCCGGTCCGCGGCCAGCGTCGGATGCATCACCTTGAGCGCGAGCACGCGGTCGAGGCGGGTGTCCACGGTCCGGTAGACCGTGGCCATCCCGCCGACCGCGATCCGCGCCTCGACTCGATACCGGCCGTCGAGCACCTGGCCGACAAGCGGGTCCTGAAGGGTCGTGTCCACGCAGGCGAGTGTACGAGCAGCCGCCCGCGGGCCCACGGGCCGCACGGCACCGGGGCCGTACTGCAGCAGAGCTGTGACCCGCGCCGAAGGCCCGTGACTGGCGTCCGCGCGACGGTATTCGTTCGGCTGTTCGGGTGACGGCGGGGCCGGAGCGGGATCCCGCTCAGAACGAGGGGCGCTCCGGATCGAGCCGGGCCAGCCCCTCGCCCGGCGACGAAGCCTCGGCGAAGTGCCGGCGGGGGATGCGGCCCGCCCGGTACGCCAGCCGGCCCGCCTCCACCGCGTGCCGCATGCCCTCCGCCATGAGGACCGGCTCCTGGGCCCGGGTCACGGCCGAGGCGAGCATCACCCCGGCGCACCCCAGCTCCATCGCGAGAGCGACGTCCGACGCCGTCCCCGCGCCCGCGTCGAGGATCACCGGCACGCCCGCGTGCTCCACGATCAGCTGGAAGTTGTGCGGGTTGCGGATGCCGAGCCCCGACCCGATCGGCGAACCGAGCGGCATGATCGCGGCACAGCCCACGTCCTCCAGCTTCCGCGCGAGCACCGGATCGTCGTTCGTGTACGGCAGCACGGTGAAACCGTCGTCTACGAGCGTCTCGGCGGCGTCCAGCAGCTCGATGGGGTCCGGCAGCAGCGTGCGCTCGTCGGCGATCACCTCCAGCTTGACCAGGGACGTGCCGAGCGCCTCCCGTGCGAGGCGGGCCGTCAGCACGGCCTCGCCCGCCGTGAAACAGCCGGCCGTGTTGGGCAGCACCCGGATGCCCAGCCGGTCCAGCACGGACAGCACCGAGCCGTGCACGGACGCGTTCACGCGGCGCATCGCCACGGTCGTCAGCTCCGTGCCGGAGGCGACCAGCGCGCGCTCCAGCACGTCCAGCCCGGCCGCCCCGCCGGTGCCCATGATCAGACGGGACGAGTAGGTCGTGCCGCCGAGGACGAAGGGGTCGTCTGCCATGCGGTCAGCCTCCTTGGACGGCGGTGAGGACCTCGACGCGGTCCCCCTCGGCGAGGGCGGTGGTCGTCCATCGCGCGCGCGGGACGACGGTTTCGTTGAGCGCGGCGGCGACACCGGAGGGCGACGGGGCGAGCGTGCGCACCAGGGCGTCCAGCGCCGTGCCGGGAGCGATCAGCCGGCGCTCCCCGTTCACGAGCACGGTCAGGGTCCCGGTGGTGTTCATACGGGCTGCTCCATGAGTCGGCGGGCCGCGCCGGAGCGGAACCGCAGCGGTGTGAAGTCGCGGGCCTCCTCCGGCAGTTCGCCGGTGGTCAGCACATGGGCCAGGACGTCGCCGGTGACCGGGGTGAGGAGCACCCCGTTGCGGTGGTGCCCCGTGGCGAGGATCAGGCCGTCGAGCCCGGTGGGTCCGAGGAGCGGCGCGTTGTCCGGGGACGCGGGGCGCAGGCCCGCGCGGGTCTCGGTGAGCGGGAGTTCGGTGATCCCGGGGACCAGCTCATGGGCGTCCCGCAGCAGTTCGTACACCCCGCCCGCGGTGACCGTGGTGTCCCAGCCCTGTTCCTCGCTGGTCGCGCCGACGACGAGTTCGCCGTTCTCGCGCGGCACCAGATAGACGTGGCTGCCGCGCACCACGGCCCGCACGGTACGGCTCAGGAAGGGCGCGTACGACCCCGGCACGGTCAGCCGCAGCACCTGTCCCTTCACCGGCCGGACCGGCGGCACCACGTCGTCCGGGACCCCGGCGAGCCGCCCGCTGAGACTGCCGGCGGCAAGGACGACCCGTCCCGCGGACAGCCGGTCGTCCTCGCGGGTACGGACCCCGGTGGCCCGTTCCCGGTCCACCGTCAGCTCCTCGGCCCGTGTGCGGTGGAAGACCACCCCGGCCCGCCCGCAGGCCGCGACGAGGGCCCTGGAGAGCCGCCTCGGGTCGATCTGGTGGTCCCCGTCGGCCCGCAGTCCGCCCCGCACCCCCGGCGCGAGCATCGGCTCCAGCCGGCGGCAGTCGCGGCCGCTCAGCCACTCCGGGTCCAGGCCCGACCGGCGCTGCAGGGCGTGCAGTTCGCGCAGATGGGCGCGGTCGTCGGCGTCCAGCGCGACGGCGAGCGTGCCGCAGCGGCGGTAGCCGAGGCCGAGACCGGTCGCCTCCGTCAGCTCGGCCACGAACGCCGGATAGCGGCGCGCGGACTCCACGTTGAGCCCCAGCAGCGTCTGCTCGCCGTAGTGCAGTTCGGTGACGGCGGCGAGCATCCCGGCCGCCACCTGCGCGGCCCCGCCGCCCGGCTCTGGATCGACCACGGCCGTCGCGAACCCGCGCAGCGCGGCCCGCCACGCCGTCACGAGCCCGATGATTCCGCCCCCCACGACGAGGACGTCTGACGTGTGCGTACGCGACATGGGCGTCCAGCCCCTCCCTTCGCCGGCATGACCCGGATCAGGTTCGTACGGTCGGAGGCCGCCAGCCTCCCTCTCAGCCCGGTGCGTCCGGGCTCCCGCGAGTGCTCTACGGTGGCCCACCCTAGCCCTCGCCGTTCGCCTCAGAAAGGGAGCCTCGTCCCATGGCCCGCTCGCTCGACGGTCTCGTCCTCGCCCCCGTCGCCGACCAGGCCCCCGGCCAGGTGGGCACCCGCACCCGGTTCGTCTACCACGAGCGGGACGGCGAGATCTGGGCCGAGTACGCGGGCGGCGACGTCGTGCGCGGCCGGCTCGTGGGCACGCGCGCGGGGGACCGGCTGGACTTCCGGTACGTGCAGCTCAAGACCGACGGGACCACCGCGTCCGGGCACTGCGCCTCATCGGTGGTCGAACTGCCCGACGGGCGCGTCCGGCTGGAGGAGACCTGGGAGTGGGAGTCGCGGCCGGGCAGCGGGACGAGCGTGGTGGAGGAGATCGTGGGGGGAGGAGGTCGTGGGGGCGTGACCGTCGCCCCACCGGCTGACCGAGCGGATGCCGGTTGTCTATGGTGACCGGGTGAGCGAGCAGATGCGGCACAGGGGCGGGGCGCCGGCGCGGCGCGTGGTCGTGGTGGGTGCGGGCATGGCGGGTGTGCAGACCGCGGTCGCGCTGCGCGAACAGGGCTTCACCGGTGACGTGACACTGATCGGGGCCGAGCCCCATCAGCCGTACGACCGCCCGCCGTTGTCGAAGGCCGTCCTGCTCGGCAAGGCCGAGGGCTCCGCCTTCGACGTCGACTTCGAGGCACTCGGCATCGAACTCCTGCTGGGCCGCGAGGTGTCCGGCCTGCGCCCCGCCGACCACGCGCTCGACACGCCCGCCGGACCCGTCCCCTACGACGTCCTCGTCCTCGCGACCGGCGCGGAACCGGTCATGCTGCCCGGCGCCGAGGGCGTGCCCGGGGTGCATCTGCTGCGGACCCTGGACGACGCCGAACGGCTGCGGCCCGTGCTGGCCCGGCAGCACGACATCGTGGTCGTCGGCGCGGGCTGGATCGGCGCCGAGTTCGCCACGGCCGCGCGCGAGGCGGGCTGCGCCGTGACGGTCGTCGAGGCGGCCGACCGCCCGCTCGCGGGCGCGCTCCCGGCGGAGGTGGCCGCGCCGATGACCGCCTGGTACGCCGACAGCGGGACCACTCTGCGCACCCACGCGCGCGTGGCGCGCGTCGAGCCCGGGACGGTGGTCCTGGACGACGGCACCCGCGTGCCGGCCGGCGCGGTCGTCGTCGGGATCGGTGCCCGCCCGGCCACGGCCTGGCTGCAGGGCTCCGGCATCGAGCTGGGCGCGCAAGGCGAGGTGGTGGCCGACGACCATCTGCGCGCCTCCGCGCCGGACGTCTACGCGGTCGGCGACTGCGCATCCTTCCCCTCGGGCAGGTACGGCCGGCGCCTCCTCGTCCACCACTGGGACAACGCCCTCCAGGGCCCCCGCACGGTCGCCGCGAACATCGTCGGCGAGACCCCCGGGCCCTACGACCCGGTTCCCTACTTCTGGTCCGAGCAGTTCGGCCGCTTCGTGCAGTACGCCGGTGACCACGCCTCGGCCGACACCACGGTCCGGCGCGGCGACCCCGCCGGTGCCGCCTGGTCGGTGTGCTGGCTCCGGGAGGGCCGCCTGGTCGCCCTGCTGGCCGTGGGCCGCCCCCGGGACCTGGCCCAGGGCCGCCGCCTGATCGAGGCGGGCACGCCGGTGGACCCCGAGCTGCTCCGGGACCCGGCCCGGCCCCTGAAGACGGCGGTGCTCTAGGGCCGCCCCCGGGCGCCCCGGCTACCCACTGTCAGTCGCAGATGGCAGTCTTGGGGATGTGACCGAGATTGACGCAAAGATCGATGCTCTCGTCCCCGCGTGGCTGACCCTCCCCGACATCGCAGAGATGCTGGACGTCGAGGTGACCCGGGTGCGGCAGCTGGTGAAGGAAGGCCAGCTCATCGCCGTACGCCGGGGCGAGAACCGCGCACTGCACGTCCCCGCCGCCTTCATCGACGAGGACAAGGTGGTCAAGGGCCTGACCGGCACCCTGACCCTGCTGCGGGACGACGGCTTCACCGACGAGGAGATGCTGGAGTGGCTCTTCACTCCGGACCCGAGCCTGCCCGGCACGCCGGCCCAGGCCCTGAGCGAGAATCGCGGCACGGAGGTGAAGCGCCGCGCCCAGGCGCTCGCCGTCTGACCCGGCCCACCGGGAACGCTCGCACCACCTGAGACGCGCGGCAGCCGAACGCGCGACACCTGGACAGACACCGAAGCAGTCGCCCGGACGGCGTACGGGAGCCATGGCCCGCGAGGGGCGCGGCCCCCGTCCGCCGTGCCGGCGGCGCACCGCTCGACGGGGGACCCTCGCATGCCCGACGCAGCCGCCCGGCTCGCCGACGCCCGGCTCTACCTCTGCACGGACGCCCGCAAGCGCCAGGGCGACCTCCCGGAGTTCCTGGACGCGGTCCTCGGCGGCGGTGTGGACATCGTGCAGCTGCGCGACAAGGGCATGGAGGCCGCCGAGGAGCTGGAGCACCTCCAGGTCCTCGCGGACGCCTGCCGCCGGCACGGCAGGCTGCTCGCCGTCAACGACCGCGCGGACGTCGCCCACGCCATCGGCGCGGACGTGCTGCACCTCGGCCAGGGAGACCTCCCGGTCCCCGCCGCCCGCGCCGTCCTCGGTGACCGTGTCCTGGTCGGCCGCTCCACGCACGCCGAGGAGGAGGCCGCCGCCGCGGCCGTCCAGGAGGGCGTGGACTACTTCTGCACGGGCCCCTGCTGGCCCACCCCCACCAAGCCCGGCCGCCACGCCCCAGGCCTGGACCTCGTGCGGTACACCGCCCGCCTGGGCACCGACCGCCCCTGGTTCGCCATCGGCGGCATCGACCTCGGCAATCTCGACGAGGTCGTCGAGGCGGGCGCCCGCCGGGTCGTCGTCGTCCGGGCCCTCACCGAGGCCGACGACCCCGGGGCCGCCGCGGCGGAGTTCGGCAAGCGCCTGCGCGCGCTCTGACCGGCCCCGCCCTGCCCACGTCTGTCCAAGGCGTGGACAGCGGGTCGGCAAACCGGACAAAATCCCTCGCTCTGGTTGGGGGACGGCCCCGATCTGACTAACCTGCCGGTATGGCCCTAGGAACCGCTTCGACCAGGACTGATCACGCACGCACCGTGCGGGAGATGCTCGCCACGGGCAGGACCACGTACTCCTTCGAGTTCTGGGCGCCCAAGACGGAGAAGGGCGAGCGGAACCTGTGGAACGCCCTCCGCAGGATCGAGGCGGTCGCACCCAGCTTCGTCTCCGTGACGTACGGCGCCGGCGGTTCCACCCGCGCCGGCACGGTGAAGGCCACCGAGCAGATCGCCGCCGACACCACGCTCACCCCGGTCGCGCACCTCACGGCCGTCAGCCACTCCGTCGCCGAACTGCGCAACATCATCGGCCAGTACGCCGACGCCGGGATCCGCAACATGCTCGCGGTCCGCGGCGACCCGCCCGGCGACCCCATGGCCGACTGGGTCGCGCACCCGCAGGGCCTGACGTACGCCGCCGAACTCGTCCGGCTCATCAAGGAGTCGGGGGACTTCTGCGTGGGTGTCGCGGCCTTCCCCGAGATGCACCCGCGCTCCCCGGACTGGGACAGCGACGTGGCGCGCTTCGTCGACAAGTGCCGCGCCGGCGCCGACTACGCGATCACGCAGATGTTCTTCCAGCCGGAGTCGTACCTGCGTCTGAGGGACGCGGTGGCGAAGGCCGGCTGCGAGACGCCCGTCATTCCCGAGGTCATGCCCGTCACCAGCGTGAAGATGCTGGAACGGTTGCCGCAACTCAGTAACGCCGCCATCCCGAACGCCCTGAAAGAGCGGATCGTCACAGCCAAAGACGATCCGGCCGCTGTACGCTCCATTGGCATCGAGTTCGCCACGGAGTTCTGCGCGAGGCTGCTGGACGAGGGAGTCCCCGGGCTCCACTTCATCACCCTGAACAACTCCACCGCGACTCTGGAAATCTACGAGAACCTGGGCCCGCACCATCCACCACGGGCCTAGACCGGTCGCACTCGCGTACGAGACACTGCGGTGCGGCCACAGGGAGAGGGGCGTACATGGGCTGGACGGTCCTCTACATCGCGTTCGGTGTCGTCGCGTTGTGGCTGCTGGGCGAGGTGCTGCTGCAGTACAAGGCGCGGCTGCGCTGGCGACTGCTTGCCTTCGCCGGTTTCCTCTGCGTGGTCCTCGGTGTGCTCATCCCGAACGTGATCGTCATCGCGCTGGGCGCCATCACGTTCGCGGTCGGTCAGACGTACGTGACCCTGTCGTTCCGCCGCGGCTTCGAGGCCGGCTGGGCGGTCCGCCCGCGCTCCGACGAGGGCGAGGGCGGCGCCAAGCCGCCCCGGGCGGGTCTCCCGAAGGCGGGCAAGAAGCGGCGGCGCGGCGAGCCGGACCGCCAGGACCCGGCCCTGGAGCCCATGGACCTGGACGCGACGGCTGCCGGAACGTACCGCCGGGGCGACGACCCCCTCGACGACGACCACGAGGACGACGTGTTCGTCCGCCCGCAGTCCACCCCCGCCGCGGCCACCGTGTACTCGCCGGAGCCCATGCCGGACGACACCAGCACGTACGGCGTCTACCGCGACGGCAACACCTACGCGGACGCGGGCGACCAGTCCCACGCGACGGCCGACCGGTCCGCGCAGGACGAGGCCTTCGCCTACTACGGCTACGACCAGCAGGGGTACGGCTACGACCCCAACCAGCAGCAGTACGCCGCCTACTCCGACCCGTACATCGGCACGCAGACGTACGACGCCACGGCCTCGTACGACCAGTCCTACGGCCAGCAGGGGTACGGGCAGCAGGGCTACGGCCAGGACCAGTACGGCAACGGCGGCTACGGCGGCGAGACCCCGCCCGGCGGTGTGTGGGTCCCGCAGCAGCGCAACACCGACGACCCGTTCGGCTCCGACCTCCCGGCGGACCAGCAGTACCCGTACCAGGGCAACGGGAACGGCAACGGCAATGGCCAGAACGGCTACGACGAGCAGCAGTACCGTTTCTGAAGGCGTTCCCGCAGACGTTCTCGCAGGACAGGCCGGGCCTCTGGTGAGGCCCGGCTTCTCACTGTGAGCCGCGGAAACCCGGCCCCTCCACGATCAGCCCGGCCACCAGCGCGCCCGACATCCCGGCGTGCGGCAGCCCGCCGCCGGGGTGGGACCAGCCGCCCACGGTGAACAGGCCCGGTGTGGCGGTGCTGTTGGACGGATGCAGCAGCCGCCCCTCGCCCGCGGCGAGCGCCGGCGCCGGGACCGCGCCCCCCTCGGCACCCGTCGTCCGCGCGATGTCGGCCGGGGTGCGGACCTCGTGCCAGGCGAGGCGTTCCCGCAGATCGGGGACGGCCCGCTCGGCCGCGGTGATCAGCCGCTGCGCGTACCCCTCCACCGCCTCCGCCCCGCTCGCCCCGTGCCCGGCCGGGACCGCGCAGGTGACCGTGACCGCCTCGTGGCCGGAGTCCGGCACCAGGGACGGGTCGTCGGGGCGCAGCACGGTCACCGTGGGCCGCGCGGCCGCCCCGGCGGAGGCGCCGAACAGCAGGTCCAGCTCCGTGTCACGGTCCTGTGTGTGCACCACCGTCCGGTGGGGGACGCCGTCCGGGCGAGCGCCGCGCAGCGCCAGCAGCACGGTCAGGCGGCTCGTCGCCCCCCGCTGCGCCGGGACCTCACCCTCGCTCGGCACGTCCGGCTGCCGTACCCATCGGCCCCGTACCTCGGGCGCGACCCCGGCGACCACGAAGTCGGCCTCCGCGACCGTGCCGTCGGCCAGTTCCACCCCGGCCGCCCGGCCGTCCTTCTCGACGATCCCGGTGACCTCGGCGCCGAAGGCGAACGCGACCCGCCGGGCCAGGCACCGCTCGTACAGCGCCCGAGCCAGCTCCCGCATGCCGCCCCGGACGTACCAGGTCCCGAAGGCGTGCTCCATGTACGGCAGGACCGCCGCGCTCGCCGGCACGGTCCGGGGATCCAGGCCGTACGCGAGGGCGTGGCTCTCCAGCAGGGCCGCCAGCCGGGGGTCGCGCAGCTCCCACGCGCCGACCTCGGCCAGTGTGGTGGCGCGGCGGGTGCGCAGGAGACGCCTGTGGGGCACCGAGGGGTACGGCTCGCGCTCGGCGAGGACCCGCCAGTCGGGCCACAGGGGCTCCTCCAGGAGGGGCCGGCGGGTGCGGTCCCAGGCCTCGCGGGCCCGCACGAGGAAGTCGCCCCAGCGGTCGCCGGCGCCCGGGCCGAGCGCGGCGTTCAGGGCGGTCACCACGCCCGCGCGCGAGGCGTTGGGCAGCAGCAGATCGGTGCCGTCCGCGAAGACGTGCCGTGCCGCCGGGTCCACCTGGACCAGCTCGACGCGGCTCTCCAGCGGCTCCTTGCCCGTCTTGAGGAACAGATCGCGGTACACGGCGGGCAGCGGCAGCAGTCCGGGGCCCGTGTCGAACGCGAAGCCGTCGCGCTCGAAGCGGCCCACGGCCCCGCCGTAGGTCTGTGTGCGCTCGTGCACCACCACGCCGTGGCCGGCGACGGCCAGCCGGGCGGCGGCCGCCATGGCGCCGAGACCGGCGCCGATCACCGCGATTCTTGCCATGCCGGCGACCCTATCGGGCGTCGCTTCCCGGGAGCCCCGCGGGCGTGATCGTCACCGGTCGGCGACAGCCGGGGCCGGGACTGAGTACCCAGGGCTGAGTACACGTACTCAGCCGGTGAGATGAGTACGCGCGCGGATGGGCTCCCACCTGCGCGAAGGAGAAGGTGGAGACACGGGAAGGGGCGCGGCCGCGGTACCGCCGACACGGGGCGGCGGAACGGCAAGCGCGCCCCCACCGCTCCTTCCGCCGACACCGGTCGACGGGAGCGAGGCACGGGGGAGCACGGGGCACGGGGGAGCACGGGGAACGGGGAGAGCGCCGGTCCGAGGTGGCACGCGGGGGACGCTGCCAGTTCGGACCGGCGTTTCCGTTCGCCCGCCCGCCCGCCCGCCCGGCCCGCCCGGCTCGCCCGGTGTTCCCGCCCGCCCGGCCCGGCGTCCCGTCCGCCGGCCCCGCCCCGGTCAGCGGGTTCCGGCCACCCGGCCCTGGAGCAGCCGGGACAGCGCCGCGTGCACGTCGTCCAGGGAACGGTCCGGCTGGAACGCCTTCCAGTCCAGCGCGGCCACCAGGACCATCCCGACCAGGGCCGACGCCGTCAGGCCGATGTCGATCTCGTCGCTCAGCTCGCCCCTCTCGACGCCCTCGCGCAGCACCCCCTCGACGACCGCGACGGCCTCCTGCCGGACGACCATCAGCGTGGACTGCCAGGCACGGTTGGTCCGCCACAGCTCCGCCACGTAGAGCTGGGTGAAGGAGGGGTAGCGGTCGATGAAGAGGAGCCCGGCCCGGATCATCGCGTCCAGCGAGTCGACCCTGCTGCCGCCCGCCTGCGCGGTCCGCTCGGCGGCCTCGCGGAGGGAGGCGGTGAGGAGTCCCACGCCGTGCCGCAGCAGCTCCTCGAAGAGGACCGACTTGCTGGCGAAGTTGTAGTAGACCGTGCCCTTGGCGACACCGGCGCGTTCGGCGATCTCGTCGACCGTGGTCGCGGAGAACCCCTGCTCCGCGATGAGGGTGACGGCCGCTTCGTAGAGTTTCTGCCGGGTCGCCTCGCGACGGCCCCCGCCCGCACCGCCGGGGGAGTTGCTGCTTTCCATGGCCCTGATTGTCACAGGAGCCGTGCCGTGCGCGGTCACAGGCTCAGCTCCGGGTGCAGCCGGTCCAGGGTCCACACCTGCTTGCGGCGGGCGGACACGGCGGTCAGCGCGAGGGAGCCGACGGTGAAGGCCGCCAGTACCGCGCACGCCTGCCAGACCGGGCCGAGGCCGCCGCCGGTGATGAGCCTCCTGAGCGCGTCGACGACATGGCTCATCGGCAGGTACGGATGGACCGCGTTGAAGAATTCGGGGCTGGTCTGCACGGGGTACGTACCGCCCGCGGACGTCAACTGGAGCATCAGGAAGGCCAGGACGAGGATCCGGCCCGCCGCCCCGAACCGCGCGTTGAGCCACTGCACGATCGCCGCGAAGCACGCCGTCACCAGGAACAGGAAGCCCACCGTCCCGGCCGCCCGGGCCATCTGCAGGCCGACCGCCCAGTGCAGCACCGCCATCAGCGCGACTGTCTGCAGCACGCCCAGCGCGGCCACCGGCAGCCAGCCCGCCAGCGCGATCCGCCAGGCCGAGGCGCCCGCCGCGAGGGCCCGCCGGTTGAGCGGCTGGATCAGCATGTAGGCCACCATGGCGCCCACCCACAGGGACAGCGGGATGAAGTACGGGGCGAACCCGGTGCCGTAGTTGGGAGCCTTGTGCAGGTCCTGGGTGGCCAACTGCACGGGATCGGCCATCACTTCGGTGCGCTTGTCGCGGTCCTGCTCGTCGTAGTCGGGGATCTTCGCGGCCCCGTCGTGCAGGCCGCCCGCCAGCTTCCCGGAGCCGTCGGCCAGCTTGTACATGCCGCCCTTGAGGTCGGTCGCACCTGTCTTCAGCGCGCCGACGCCCGTGTCCAGGTCCGCCGCGCCGGTCTTGGCGGTGCCGAGGCCGGTGTGCAGGGTCTTGGCCCCCTTGGCGACCTTCGTGGCACCCGTGTCGAGCGCGTTCACCTTGGCGACGGCGTTGTCGAGGTCGGTGGACAGGGTGGGGGCGGCCTTCGCGAGGGCTCGGGCCTGCTTCTCCAGGGTCTGCAGGTCCTTGTCGAAGGTCTTCATGTCACCGCCGTAGTTCTTCACCACGGTGTTGACGTCCTCGGCGAGCGTGGCCGCCTTCGCCGCCGCGTCCTTGGCCTTCTTCAGGTCCGCGCAGGCGGGGTCGGGCAGGGTGGCCTCCTCGCACCGGCGCTGATAGACGTCGTCGAGGGTGTCCGAGGCGGTACGGGTGCCGGTCGCGGCGGCCGGTGCCGTCGTCACGAACGCGTCGAGGTGCTCTCGGATCGTGGCCGCCGAGTCGGCGACCAGGGTGGCGGTGTCGGCGATCGTGTCGCCGTTCTTCGCGAGGAAGGGCCGCACCTGGTCCGCCGCGGCGCCCACCTTGTCGGCGAGCTTCCCGGTGCCGTCCGCGACCTGCTGGGCGCCGTCCTCCAGGTCGCCGGCGCCCTTGTCCAGGTCGCCGAGGCCGCCGGACAGCTTTCCGCTGCCCTCCTTGGCCGTCCGCAGACCGTCCGCGAGGTCCTTGGACCCCTTCTCGGCCTTGTCGATGCCGCCCTTGAGGTCGTCGGCGCCGTCGGCCGCCTCCTCGGTCTTGCCGTGCAGGTCCGAGAACGAGATGAAGATCCGGTCCAGGAACGACCGCGACGCCTTCGTCGACGCCGCCGTCCGCACCTCCGAGAACACGGTCCGCGAGATCTGCCCGACGATGTAGTTGTTCGCGTCGTTCGTCCGCACCTGCAGGGCGCCCGTCTCCGGAACGTCCCCGGAACTCGACGCGATCCGCTCGCTGAAGTCCTTCGGCATGGTCAGCGACAGGTAGTACGTGCCGTCCTCGACACCGGCGCGGGCCTCGGCGGCGCTCACCCGGTGCCACGCGAAGGTGTCGCTCTCGCGCAGCCCTTCGGCGATGTCGTCGCCCGCCGTCAGCCTCTCCTTGCCGACCGACGCCCCCTTGTCGTCGTTCACCAGGGCCACGGGGATGCGGTCGAGCCGCCCGTACGGGTCCCAGAAGGACCACAGGTACAGGGCGCCGTACAGCAGCGGCAGCAGCAGGAGCGAGACCAGCGCGGCGCGCGGCAGTTTTCCGCGGCCGAAGCGCCTCAGCTCAAGCGCGGCGAGTTTCGGCGAGCGCATCGGCCGTCTCCTTGTCGGTGTCGGTGTCGGTGTCGGTGTCGGGGGCGGTCTCGGTCTCGGTGTCGTCGGTGGTGACGGTGTGGCTGGTGGTGTCGTCGCCGTCCTCCGCGTCCGCGTGCGCAGCCGCAGCCGTATCGGCGTCCGTACGCGTGCGTGCCCGCTTCTCCGGCGCCGTGGACACCACGACCGCTCCCGCGGGCGCTTCGCTGCAGACCGCGACCACCGTGATGCCCGACTCGGTCAGGGACCGCAACAGGGCCCACATCGCGTCCCGTTCGGCGTCGGAGAGCTTGAGATCGGTGTCGTCGATCCCGAGCAGCCGGGGCCGGCCGACGAGGGCGAGGGCGACGGACAGCCGCAGGGCCTCCATCCGGTCCAGGTCGCGCACCGCGGTCCGGGAGCCCTTGGGCAGGGTCGCGCGGTCGAGCCCGGCCGCGGTCAGGGCGGCCTCGATCCGGCCCTCGGCCTCGGCGGCGCGCTCGGCGGGGGGCCGCAGCAGCCCGCGCAGGGAGCCGTCGAACCGCCGCTGCAGCAGCGCCCGTTCACGCAGGTGCTCGCCGACGGTCAGAGCCGGTTCCAGGTCGGTCACGCCGGGGACGTGGGCGAGGGCGCTGACCCGGCGTACGGCCGCCATCCGCTTCGGCAGCCGCAGGGAGCCGACCGTGGCGTGGCCCTCGCTCGGCTTCATCCGGCCGGTGAGCGCGAGCAGCAGACAGGTGCGGCCCGACCCGGACGGCCCTTCGATCGCGATCAGCGAACCGGCCTCGGCGTCGAACCCGACACCCCGGAACGCCCACCCGCGCGGCCCCTTCAGCCCGAACCCCTCGGCACCGACGGCGACGCCCTCGGCCGTCCCCTGCCGGGCGTCCGCCTCCCGCGGCTCTCCCATGCCCTCAAGCCCCTCTGTGTTTCTTTGAACTGACTGGTCAGTGCAAAAACTACTCCGAACTTCTGCTCGAAGCAAAAGGGCAGGTCAGAACGGATTGTCAGTGGCATACCGCACGATGAGCCCATACGGCACCTCCTATCAGAGCGTGCCGTCCGAAGACGACAGGAGGTTCGTCATGGCCAACCACCACGCGGCAGCCGCCAACCGGCGCCGCGCCACCGGCCCTGCCCCCTCACTGACCGGCCCGGCGAGCGACGTGCACCCCGTGCTGCGCCGGGCGACGGCCCCACCCGCCGCCCTCGACCTGCTCGCCCAGGCCCGCTCCGGACTCGACGAGGCGTACGCCCACCAGGCGCCCAACGAGCGGTACGCCACCGCCCACCTCGCCGCCCTGCGTACCGCCGCCGCGGTGCTCGCCGCCCGGGGCCGCCCGGAACCCACCCCGAAGCGCCGCGCGAAGATCCGCAGCGCCTGGGAGGTGCTCCCCGAGATAGCCCCGGAACTCGCCGAGTGGAGCGCGCTGTTCGCCTCCGGCGCCGCCCGCAGGGCGCGGGCTGAGGCGGGCATCCGGGGCGCGGCGAGCGCCCGGGACGCGGACGACCTCATACGCGACGTGGCGATGTTCCTGCGCCTGGTCGAACGGATGCTGGTGCTCCAGCCGGTGCTGCCCCAGCCCCGGCGGGACGGCGGTCCTGGGGTTCCGGACGCGGGCTGACCGACCGCCCCGGCGCCGCCCATTAGGGTTGGGGCAGTCGCCACCTCCGCCGCGGCCCCGGCCCGGCGGAGCGCAAGCCCATCGCTCCGCCGAACACCAGGCGGAGCCGCGCCGAGGAGTCAACTGCCGTGTCGGACCCGATGCGCCCCCGCGCCTCCCTCCGTACCGCCGTGGTCTGGGAGGTCCTGCAAGACGCCCTCGACCGCCGGGTGAAGGCCACGGCACGCGAGTCGCTCGACGTCCTGGACACCGGGGGCGGCAGCGGCAACTTCGCCGTGCCCGTGGCCCGTCTCGGCCATCGCGTCACCGTCGTCGACCCCAGTCCGAACGCGCTGTTCGCGCTGGAGCGCCGGGCCGCCGAGGCCGGCGTCGCCGACCGGGTGCGCGGCGTCCAGGGCGACGCCCACGGCCTCTTCGACGTCGTCGAGCGCGGCGGGTACGACGCCGTGCTCTGCCACGGCGTCCTGGAGTACGTGGACGACCCCGCCGAGGGCATCGGCAACGCGGTCGCCGCGTTGCGGCCCGAGGGTGTGCTCAGCCTGCTCGCCGCCGGCCTGGGCGGCGCGGTCCTCGCGCGAGCCCTCGCCGGACACTTCAAGGAGGCCCGGCAGGCGCTCGACGACCCGGACGGACGCTGGGGCGAGGGTGATCCGGTTCCCCACCGGTTCACCGCCGAGCAGCTCACCGCGCTCGTCGAGGGCGCGGGCCTGGAGGTCGCCGCCGTGCACGGCGTGCGGGTCTTCGCCGACCTGGTCCCCGGCGTCCTCGTGGACACCGAGCCCGGTGCCATGGACGCCCTGCTCAAGCTGGAGGCCGCGGTCGCCGAACTGCCCGCCTTCCACTCCGTGGCCACCCAACTGCATGTGCTGGGCGAGACGCGAGGGGCCGCCGGGTCCTGATCCGCCCTCCGGGACGAATGGGGTGACCCCCTGATCAGGGGCTCGACGGCGGATGGAGTACGCCACAGGCCCCCCGATCGGGCGCCGGGAGCCGTATGATCGAGGGAGACCGTTCCGGCATGACGGGCCGTCCGCTGGGGAATTCACACCTCAGCGAGTCGGGGTGCCATGGCGGGGCCCGGTTGGTGAATTGGCGTAGAGGGGCGGGTTTCAAGGGGGCGATTCCCTGCCTATCCTGAAGAGGACCCCCCGGGTCGCCCCGGCGACCGCACGATGAGGAGGACTCCGTGCCGCTCTCAGAGCACGAGCAGCGCATGCTCGAGCAGATGGAGCGAGCGCTGTACGCCGAAGATCCCAAGTTCGCGTCAGCGCTCGAGGGAAGCGGGCTGCGTACGTACACCCGGCGGCGGGTCTACCAGGCGGTCGCGGGCTTTCTGGTGGGTATCGCGCTCCTCATGGCCGGAATGGTCGCACAGCAGATCTGGGTCAGCGTGGTGGGTTTCCTCGTCATGCTGGGCTGCGCCGTGCTCGCCGTCACCGGTTGGCGCAAGGCCCCCAAGCCGGGTGAGCAGCCCGCGGGTGCCACAGGCTCCGCCGGTGGGCGTCGTCAGGCCCGACAGCGCCGCTCCATGATGGACCGAATCGAACAGCGCTGGCAGCGTCGTCGTGACGAGCAGGGCGGCCACTGAGCGCGCCGGATCGCAGGTCCGACAGCCTCGGCTGAACTGAACACGGACGAAGGGTGACCACCTCGGAGGCGGTCACCCTTCGCGCATGCCCGAAATTCGAACAGCCCGGCCGCTTCCGGCCGGCCGCGCCCGGCCTTGTACGGCGCCCCCTTCACCCGCCGCTGCCCCGGCACCCTCTGTCCCCGCGCCCTTCTGTCCCCGCGCCCTTCTGTCCCTGACACACGTCCGTCCCTGACACACGTCTGCCCCTGACGCACGTCTGCCCCCGCCGGGCGAACCCGGCGGGGGCGGACACGTGCGGAGCGTCGGCCGGCCGCCGCTAGCCGGGCCTGCCCGGCGAGGGGCGCCGCCGGGGCAGCCTCAGTGTCTGGACGCGGGTCAGCAGCTCGTCCAGGGCCCGGCCCCAGCGTGCGGTGAGGGCCCAGACCACCCGAACGGTCGAACGCGGCAGCAGCAGCGCCCGCAGCTTCGTCCCCCGGTCGGCGTGGGCCCGCAGGCCCGCCCCGACCTGGTGCGCGTCCCGGGCCAGACCGGCCGGTACCTGCGGACGCGGAGCGAAGAGGACCTGCTCCACCGCCGCCGCCACCCGGTGCACCGCGTCCGCGGCCGCCGGTTCGAGTTCCCCGAGCCGCACGATCCGCGCGGCGGCCTTGCGAGGCGTCTGCGACTCGTCCGGCGCGATCCCGAAGTCCCAGGCCGTGTCGGTCACCTCCTGCCAGGCGGCCAGCGCGTGCGCCGCCGCGGCCTCCGTACGGCCGTGACCGGCTCCGCCCGGATGCGCGGGTGAGCCCCGCGGCCCGTCCGCCTCCGAGGTCACCTCCCGCGTGCCGGCGGGCGCGCGGGCCCCGTTCGGGGCCGCGCCGTCATGCGCGCCCAGCCGCACGGCACGGACCCGCATCCGCCACAGCATGGGCAGCAGCGGGATCGCCAGCAGCAGGAGCGCCCCCGGCAGGATCAACAGGGTCCAGGGGGAGAGGAACAGCAGCCCCCAGAACGAACGCTCCTCGTCACCGGGACCCGCCACGGCCGCCGCGGACTCGCTCGCGCAGGCCTCCAGCTTCACCTCCTGCGGGGTGCAGCTCTCGCTCTGGGACGGCGCGGCCGACGGGGCCGTGGACGCCGACTGCGAGGGCCGGGGCACGTCGGGCACACCACCCGGGCCGGTGTCCTCCGCCACCGTGTACGGGGGAGTCGAGCCCCGGTTGGGGGTCGGCTCGAAGCGGGTCCAGCCCACCCCCTCGAAGTACAGCTCGGGCCAGGCGTGCGCGTCCCGCAGACCCACCGACATCGTGCCGTTCGTCTGCGGGGTGCCGGGAGTGAAGCCCACCGCCACCCGGGCCGGTATGCCCAGGGTGCGGGCCATCGACGCCATCGCGAACGAGAAGTGGACGCAGAAGCCCTCCTTGTCCTGGAGGAACCGGGCTATCGCCCGCGCGCCCGTCCCCGAGCGCACCTCGGTGTCGTACGTGAACTCGCCGCTGAACGCGAACCAGTCCTGCAGCTTCACCGCCCGCTCGTAGTCGTTCGCCGCGCCCTCGGTCACCTTCAGCGCGGTCTGCGCCACCACCGGCGGCAGCGAGGCCGGCACCTTGGTGAACTCCCGCCGCAGGGACGGCGGTGGCTCCGGCGCCGAGGCCAGCTGCTCCGCCGTGGGCTGCACGACGAGGCTCTCGACCGTGTACCGGGCGCCCTTGGTGTCCTGGCCGTGGTCACCGACCAGGGTGCGCCCGACGGGCTCGTACCGCCAGTCGCCGTCGATGTCGACCCGGGAGACCGGGTACGGCATCGGCAGCCAGTTCTGCTCGTAGTCCCCCGCCGCGACGATCCGGGTCTCGATGGAGGTCCGCTTCACGTCCGCGGCGAGTCCGGTGGGCGCGCCGAACTCGTCCGGCACCTCGGTGATGGAGCGTTCGGTCGGCGTCCAGGACGTGCCGTCGAACCTGTCCAGGGACACGATCCGCAGATACATCTCCTGCGTGTCGTCCGTGTTGGTGCGGTAGGAGAGCACCTGGCGGTCCTCGTCCACGTTCAGACTGCCGCTCAGCGCCACCACGGGGTTCACCGCGGAGATCGTGCCGCCGCCGGAGCCGCCGCCGATGCCGGTGCCCGTGCCGCTCAGCAGCCCCCCGTCGAGGGAGGGCAGTCCGAGCGGCACCACCAGGGCGATGCCCAGCGCGACCGCGCCGATGCGCCGCCCCGTGCGGACCGGGGCCACCGCGCCGCCCGCGGACTCCGCGCGCGGGCCGTGCGGCGCGCCGCCGAAGACCCGGCCCCACTGCGAGAGCCGGTCGCGGCTCTCGGTCAGGAGCAGCAGCAGATAGCCGGCGGAGGCCATCAGGAACCACAGCCACGCGGCGCCGTCGGACAGGCCCGCCGCGACCGAGTACAGCGCGAGCAGCGGCAGGCCGGCCGGGGCCGCGCTGCGGAACGTCACCGCGAGCGCGTCGACCATGAGACCGATCAGCAGCACACCGCCGATGACCATCAGCTGGATGCCGTCGCTCAGCGGCGCCGGGATGGCGTACCGCCCGACGTCGTCGGCGCCCGAGCGCAGCAGCTCCGCGAAGTGCCGGAACGCCTCCGGGCCGGGCACGATCCCGGCCACCGCCTGCTCCCGGGCGAAGACCAGCGTCAGCATCATCAGCGCGGCCAGCGCCTGCGAGGCCACGGTCAGCGGCCGCGCCAGCGGGACCCGGCGGGTGAGCGCTCCCACGGCGGTCAGCACACCCAGCATCAGGGCCGCCTGGAAGATCCACGTCGCCGGATCGACCAGCGGCAGCAGCGCGCACGCCGCCATGATCGTCGCCGCCCAGGCGCACAGCGCCAGCCTCGCCCGCCCGCTCATGACCGTCCCTCCGGGCCGCTCGTGGACAGCACACCGAGACGCTGCCGGTCCGCCTGCCGCCACAACTCCGCCAGCGAGGCGCCGCGCGGGACGGTCAGTGCCGTCCAGCCCGCCTCGTGCAGCAGCCGCAGCGACTCCTCGCTCGCACTCCCGGCACCGGGCACCTGGCCCGTCTCGGTCGTCCACGTCTCGCTGTCCAGCAGGAAGGCGACCGCGCCGCCGCCGCGCCGGCGCATCTTGCCGATCACCGTCGCCTGCTCCTCGTCGAGATCGCCGAGGAAGGCGATCAGCAGCCCCTCGTTGCCGCCGCGCAGCGCGTCGTAGGCGGAGGAGAGGCCCGAGCCCTCGGAGTGGTCGATCACCGCGAGGGTGTCCATCATCAGCCCCGCGGCGTCGGCGGACCCCTGGCCGGCACCCGCGAACCCGTCCGCCCCCTCGCCGGGCACCGAACTGCCGGTGTCCGTCAGCAGCCGTACGGAGAAGCCCCGTTCGAGCATGTGGACCAGCGCGGAGGCGGCGCCGGAGACGGCCCACTCGAAGGCCGAGTCCGGGCCCGCGCCGAGGAACGCCTCGGCCCGGGTGTCCAGCAGCACCGTGCAGCGGGCCCGCTGCGGCTGCTCCTCACGGCGCACCATCAGCTCGCCGTAGCGCGCGGTCGAGCGCCAGTGCACCCGGCGCAGGTCGTCGCCGTGCCGGTAGCCGCGCGGGAGCACGTCGTCCTCGCCGGCCAGCGCCAGGGAGCGCTGCCGGCCGTCGCCGTATCCCTTCGCCTCCCCGCCCAGGCGGACCGGCGGCAGCGCCTCCACCCGCGGGACGACGGTCAGGGTGTCGTACGTGGAGAAGGAGCGGGTCAGCTCGCACATGCCGAACGGGTCGGTCAGGCGCAGCTGGAGCGGGCCGAGCGGATACCGGCCGCGCAGATCGGAACGGACGCGGTACGACACCTCGCGGCGGCCGCCCGCCTCCACCCGGTCCAGCACGAACCTCGGGCGCGGACCGAGCACGTAGGGCACCCGGTCCTGGAGCATCAGCAGCCCGGTGGGCAGCCGGGAGACGTTGTCCATCCGCAGGTGCACACGGGCCTCGCCGCCCGCCGGCACCCGCGCGGGCGACAGCCGGCGGCTGCCCGCGACCCGGTAGCGCGTCCGGTACAGCACGGTCGTGCAGACCAGCGGCAGCACGGCCAGCAGCAGGCCCACCCGCAGCAGATCGCTCTGCCCGAGGACGTACGCGCAGACGCCGGCCGCCACGCCGGCGGCCAGGAAGGAGCGCCCGCGGGTGGTGAGGCCCGCGAGGGCCGTCCGCAGCCCGCCCTTGTCCTGCTCCGGGGCGGGCGCCGGCCCGGGGGTGGTCATCCAAGCCTCCGCGGCGGCTGCTGCGGATACGCCGGCGTGGAGTGGACCGAGCCGAAGCCGCTCTGCGCCTGGGGTGCCTGGGGTACGGGCGTGTGCTGCAGGATCTCCTGCACGACCTGCTCCGGTGTGCGGCGGTTGAGCTGGGCCTGGGCGGTGGGCAGCAGCCGGTGGGCGAGGATGGCCACGGCCAGCGACTGGATGTCGTCCGGCAGGGCGTACTCCCGGCCGCTCAGGGCGGCGGTCGCCCGCGCCGCACGCAGCAGATGCAGCGTGGCGCGCGGCGAGGCGCCGAGTCTGAGGTCCGGGTGGTTGCGGGTGGCGCCGACCAGGTCCACCGCGTACCGCCGGACCGTTTCGGCGACGTGCACGCCCCGGACGGCCTCGATCAGCTTCACGATCTCGTGCGCGTGCGCCACCGGCTGCATGTCCTCCAGCGGGGAGACGCCGCCGTGGACGTCGAGCATCTGCAGCTCGGCCTCCGGGCTCGGGTAGCCGACGGAGACGCGGGCCATGAAGCGGTCGCGCTGGGCCTCCGGCAGCGGGTAGGTGCCCTCCATCTCCACGGGGTTCTGCGTGGCCACCACCATGAAGGGGTGGGGCAGCTCGTAGGTCGTGCCGTCGATGGTGACCTGGCGCTCCTCCAGGGACTCCAGCAGCGCGGACTGCGTCTTCGGCGAGGCACGGTTGATCTCGTCGCCGATCACGATCTGAGAGAAGATCGCGCCGGGCTTGAACTCGAACTCCTTGCGCTGCTGATCCCAGATGGACACGCCCGTGATGTCCGACGGCAGCAGGTCCGGCGTGAACTGGATACGCCGCACCGAGCAGTCGATGGACCGCGCCAGTGCCTTGGCCAGCATGGTCTTGCCGACGCCGGGCACATCCTCGATCAGAAGATGTCCCTCGGCGAGCAGCACTGTCAGCGAAAGCCGTACGACCTCAGGCTTGCCCTCGATCACTCGTTCGACCGAACTGCGGACTCGCTCCACAGTGCTGGTCAGATCAGTGAGGCTCGCTCGATCGTCATAGGTCGTCACCCGGCCCTCCTCGGCCCGTTCTTTCTCCGGGCCGTCGCTCTGCGATGCGGACCGGCCCACCCCGAAACACGGACACCACGCGAGAACTGCTCAGCGTGACGTCACATCCGCATTCTTGCTGCCGTTACCAATCCGTGTCACTCGCCTGTGGACAACGGTCCGCGATATGTCGGATCTGTGGGCTTTTGTCGGTCGAGATGCCAGCAGATTGACAGGAAGCCGGGGCTGCGCGGGACCGCTCTCCGGCGGTAGGAGCAGGTCCCCGCACGGCCCGGTTCGACGGCGCTCAGGCCGGGTCGATCTCCCGCAGCAGGCCCGTCTTCACATCGAAGACGAAGCCGCGCACGTCGTCGGAATGCAGCAGGAAGGGGTTGGTGCGCACCCGCTGCATGGACTGCCGTACGTCCTGGTCCACGTCCCGGAAGGACTCCACCGCCCAGGCCGGACGCTGCCCGACCTCCGTCTCCAGCTCGGTGCGGAAGTCCTCGGTGAGGGCCTCAAGACCGCAGCCGGTGTGGTGGATGAGGACGACACTGCGGGTGCCGAGCTTGCGCTGGCTGATGGTGAGGGAGCGGATCACGTCGTCGGTGACCACACCGCCCGCGTTGCGGATGGTGTGACAGTCGCCCAGCTCCAGGCCGAGCGCGTCGTGGAGGTCGAGCCGGGCGTCCATGCAGGCCACGACGGCGACGCGCAGGACGGGACGGGCGTCCATCCCGGGGTCGGTGAACGCGGCCGCGTAACGCTGGTTCGCCTCGACGAGACGGTCGGTGACGGTGCCGTCGGATATGGCGCCTTCGGGGCCGGTGGGAATTGCTGCGGAGGTCGTCATAACCATGACGGTACTGGTCACGGCCGCCGGGGGCCCTCTGTGAGAGAGGACAAAGAACGTCATCGAGGCTTGTTGTGAGGTAACCCACAGGAGTGGCCGAATCTCGACCGTCCAGGTGATTTCTCCGGCATCACCGGTTCACCCGCAGGAGGCGCCACGACGCGCAGGCCGGTTGATTGACCGCGACAGGCCGTGGACTAGAGTGACGCGGAGCGGGGGCGAGGCCCCCTGCTGGACTTGAATCCCCAGGAGAACCGGCGAGATCCCGGCGTCTCCCCGCGTGCGCGGCGCGTACGTGCGGCTCGCGCCGGACCTGAGAGGGCCCCTTGAGCAACAGCCGCCACGTCCCCGTCATGCTCCAGCGCTGTCTGGACATGCTGGCCCCGGCCCTCACGGAGCCCGGCGCGGTGGTGGTCGACTGCACGCTCGGCCTCGGCGGCCACAGCGAGGCCCTCCTCACCCGGTTCCCCGAGGCGCGGCTCGTCGCCCTCGACCGCGACAAGGAGGCCCTGCGCCTCTCCGGTGAACGGCTCGCCCCCTTCGGTGAACGCGCCACCCTCGTACACGCGGTCTACGACGAACTCCCCGAGGTACTGGACCGCCTGGGCCTCCCGCGCGTCCAGGGCGTGCTGTTCGACCTCGGCGTCTCCTCCATGCAGCTCGACGAGGCAGACCGGGGCTTCGCGTACGCCCAGGACGCCCCCCTCGACATGCGGATGGACCAGACGACCGGCATCGGCGCCGCCGAGGTCCTGAACACCTACCCGGCGGGCGAACTCGTCCGGATCCTGCGGGCGTACGGCGAGGAGAAGCAGGCCAAGCGGATCGTCTCCGCGATCGTGCGCGAGCGCGACAAGGAGCCCTTCACCAACAGCGCCCGTCTCGTCGAACTGATCCGCGACTCCCTGCCACAGGCGGCCAAGCGCACCGGCGGCAACCCCGCCAAGCGCACCTTCCAGGCGCTGCGCATCGAGGTCAACGGCGAACTCACCGTCCTGGAGCGGGCGGTCCCCGCCGCCGTGAAGGCCCTCGCGGTCGGCGGCCGGATCGCGGTGCTGTCCTACCACTCCCTGGAGGACCGCCTCGTCAAGCAGGTGTTCGCCGCCGGCGCCGCCGTCACCGCGCCCCCCGGACTGCCCGTGGTCCCCGAGCGCTACCAGCCGAGGCTCAAGCTCCTCACCCGCGGTGCCGAACTTCCCACCGAGGAAGAGGTCGCCGAGAACCGGCGCGCCGCCCCCGCGCGTCTGCGCGGTGCGGAGCGCGTGCGGGAGCACCTTGAATGAGGTGCGTGAGGCGAACCAGCCGCACGAGGCCCACGAGGCGGCCGTACACGGTGCGTGAAGGGTGACGGTGAGTGAGTCCGACAAGCGAACTCGCGGGGACGGCGAGTGAGTCCGGGAACCGAACTCACTGGGAGGACGCGTGAGCAGGAAACCCGAACTGAGAGGCAGGGCCGCCCGTCTCGCGCGGCTCCTGCCCGTGCGGCCCAAAGGGGCGGCGCGCACGCCCTTCGTCCTCCTCGTCGTCCTGCTGCTGGGCGGCGGCCTGATCGGTCTCCTCGTACTGAACTCCGCGCTCAGTGAAGGGTCGTTCAAGCTCGACGACCTCCAGGACGACGTCAAGAGCTACACCGACGAGGAACAGGCGCTCCAGCGCGACGTGGACGCCTACTCCGCACCCGACGCCCTCCAGCGCCGCGCCCGCGAACTGGGCATGGTCCCCGGCGGGGACCCGGCCTTCCTGAACCCCGACGGCACGGTCGAGGGCGTACCGAGCCCCGCCCGGCAGACCGTGGCCCGTATGCCGCTCGTCCTCGCGCCCGAGATCCTGGACCCCGGCCCGCCCGCGAGCCCGTCCCCCACCACGAGCCCCCCGGCCTCCGCGACGCCGTCGCAGCCGCCGACCCCGTCGCCGTCGCAGCCGCCCACGCGGACCCCGGCCGCCGGGGGCACCCCCGCCCCGCCCCTCACGCCCACCAGCCCGCCCGTACAGTCCCCCCAGCTCCCGACGACCCCCGGCAGGTGACGGAAGTGGCCGATTCAGGCAGGCAGCCCCCCCGCCGCCGCGTACCCGGACCCGCCCGGCCGGCGCGTCCGGGGGGCCGGCAGCCCCGGCCGGGCCCCGGCGCGCGGCCCGCCGCGCAGCGCCGCCCCGCCCCGCCCCGGCAGCAGGCCGGGCGCACCATCCGGCTGGGCAGCCCCCGCCCCCGGCTGCGCATGGTCAGCCTCGCGCTGACCCTGGTGATGATCGCCTTCGTCGTACGGCTCCTGCAGGTCCAGGCCGTCGACGCGAGCGAGTACGCCTCCAAGGCCGACCGGAACCGGTACGTCGGCCGGGTGCTGGCCGCCGAGCGGGGCGGGATCACCGACCGCAACGGCGTCGACCTCGCGATCAGCACCGACGCCAACGACATCACGGCCGACCCGACGATGTTCACGCGCGACCAGCTGAAGATCGACGACGGGCCCGAGCAGGCGGCCGCCCTCCTCGCGCCGATCCTCGGCGCGGACCAGGAGGCGCTCACCGAGAAACTGAGCACCCGCGACACGCGCTACGTCGTCCTCGCCCGCCGCCAGACCCCCCAGGTCTGGAACCAGATCAGCGACCTGCGGTCCGCCCTCCTCAAGCGGTCCGGCGAGGAGAAGGGCACGGTCAACGTCCTGGCCGGCGTCTTCCAGGAACCCAGCAGCCAGCGCGTGTACCCCAACGGCGGCCTCGCCTCCGGGATACTGGGCTGGGTCAACGCCGAGGGCAAGGGCGGCGGCGGCATCGAGCAGCAGCTGAACAGCCGGCTGTCGGGCAAGGACGGCAAGATCCGCTACGCCCAGTCCGGCGGCCGTCTCGTGCCCACCGCGGGCTCCACCGAGACCCCCGCCGTGGCCGGCTCCGACGTGGAGCTGACCATCGACCGCGACATCCAGTGGGCCGCGCAGAACGCCATCAGCGAGCAGGTGAAGAAGTCCCGGGCCGACCGCGGCTACGTGATCGTGCAGGACACCCGCACCGGCGAGGTCCTCGCCATGGCCAACTCGCCCGGCTTCGACCCCAACGACCTCACGAAGGCGAACCCGGACGCGCTCGGCAACGCGGCCCTCCAGGACGCCTACGAGCCCGGCTCCACCGCCAAGGTCATGTCGATGGCGGCCGTGCTGGAGGAGAACGTCGCCACCCCCGGCACCCATGTCACCGTGCCCAACCGGCTGCACCGCGGCGACCGGCTGTTCAAGGACGACATCGACCACCCGACCTGGTACCTGACCCTCAACGGCGTCCTCGCCAAGTCCAGCAACATCGGCACCATCCTCGCCACCGGCGAACTCGGCAGGAACCAGCGCGAGTCCAACAAGATCCTCTACTCGTACCTGCGCAAGTTCGGCCTCGGCAGCTACACCGGCCTCGGCTTCCCCGGCGAGACCAAGGGCATCCTGGCCGCGCCCGGCGACTGGTCGACCTCGCAGCAGTACACGATTCCTTTCGGCCAGGGCGTGTCGATGAACGCCATGCAGGCGGCCTCCGTCTACTCGACGATCGCCAACGGCGGCGTACGCGTCGAACCGACCCTCGTACGGGGCACCAAGGGACCGGACGGCCGCTTCACTCCCTCCCCCCGGCCCGGTAAGAGCCGGGTCGTGAGCGAGAAGACCGCGAAGACCCTCGCCCGGATGCTGGAGTCCGTGGTGGACGACGAGGAGGGCACCGGTACCAAGGCGCGCATCCCCGGCTACCGGGTCGCGGGCAAGACGGGTACGGCCAACCGTGTGGATCCGGCCACCGGCCGCTACCGCGGCTACACCTCGTCGTTCGCCGGGTTCGCGCCCGCCGACAAGCCGAGGATCACCGTCTACTGCGCGATCCAGAACGCCACCAAGGGCAACTACTTCGGCGGCCAGATCTGCGGCCCCATCTACAAGGAGGTCATGGAGTTCGCCCTGAAGACCCTCCAGGTCCCGCCCACCGGGGCGAAGCCGGCGAACCTGCCGGTCGCCTTCACTCCCTGACCCGCCCCCCGACCCGCCTTCCGTCCCCCACCCGATCCGTCCGCCGATCAGCGCAACCAGCCAGGAACCGCCTCGTGACCATGATCACTCCCGGCCCGGGGGACCACCCGCCGCGGCCCCGCTCGCACAAACCCTCGCTTCGCCCCGCCGGGGGTGCGCCCGGTACGCTCACCGCCGTGCCACACGCTGATCAGTCCCAAACCACCCAGAAGGACGTTCCCGTGACCTACCCGGGACCGCCCAGGCCGCTCCAGGTCTCCGCCACATCCCTCGCGGACCTCGCCGGCCAGCTGGGCGCCGAGCAGCCGGGAAGCGCCGCGGAGGTCACGGGCATCACCCACGACTCGCGCGCCGTCCGCCCCGGCGACCTGTACGCCGCCCTGCCCGGTGCCCGTCTGCACGGAGCCGACTTCGCGGACCAGGCGGCCGGCCTGGGCGCCGTCGCCGTGCTCACCGACCCGAGCGGCGCCGAGCGCGCCGCCGCCGCGGGACTCCCCGCGCTCGTGGTGGACGACCCGCGCGCGCGGATGGGCGAGCTGGCGGCCACCATCTACGGCCGCCCGGGCCGCGACCTGCTCCAGATCGGCATCACCGGCACCTCCGGCAAGACCACTACCGCCTACCTCGTCGAGGGCGGCCTGCGGACCGTGCGCTCCACGGGGCTCATCGGCACGGTGGAGATGCGCGTCGGCGACGAGCGCATCAAGTCCGAGCGGACCACCCCCGAGGCCACCGACCTGCAGGCCCTGTTCGCGGTCATGCGCGAACGCGGTGTCGACTCGGTCGTGATGGAGGTGTCCAGCCACGCCCTGGTCCTCGGCCGGGTCGACGGCTGCGTCTTCGACGTGGCGGTCTTCAACAACCTCAGCCCGGAGCACATGGAGTTCCACTCCGGCATGGAGGACTACTTCCAGGCCAAGGCGCAGCTGTTCACCCCGGAGCGCAGTCGGCTCGGCGTCGTCAACCTCGACGACGAGTACGGCCGCCGGCTCGTCGACGAGGCCACGGTTCCCGTCGTCACCTTCTCCGCCGAGGGGCACCCGGACGCCGACTGGCGCGCCGAGGACGTCCGCGTCGGCCCGCTGGACTCCACGTTCACGGTCGTCGGGCCCAAGGGCGAGCGGATCTCCGCCAGGTCGCCGCTGCCGGGCTCCTTCAACGTCGCCAACACCCTCGCGGCCGTCGCCGCGCTGGCCGTCGCCGGGATCGACCCGCAGACCGCCGCGGACGGCGTCGCCGCCGTACCGGGCGTGCCGGGCCGGCTGGAGCGCGTGGACGCCGGGCAGCCCTACCTGGCGGTCGTCGACTACGCCCACAAGACGGACGCCGTCGAGTCGGTCCTCAAGGCGCTGCGCAAGGTCACCGAGGGCCGCCTGCACATCGTGCTCGGCTGCGGCGGCGACCGGGACACGACCAAGCGCGCGCCGATGGGCGCCGCCATGGCCCGGCTCTCCGACACGGCCGTACTGACCTCCGACAACCCCCGCTCCGAGGACCCCCTCGCGATCCTCGCGACGATGCTCGAGGGCGCGGCGTCCGTGCCGGCGCACGAGCGCGGCGAGGTCCTCCTCTTCGAGGACCGTGCCGCCGCGATCGCCGCGACGGTGGCGCGCGCGCGGCCGGGCGACACCGTCCTCGTCGCGGGCAAGGGCCACGAGCAGGGCCAGGACATCGCCGGCGTGGTCCGTCCCTTCGACGACCGCCAGGTGCTTCGCGAAGCTATCCAGCAGACCCAGGGATGAACTTGTGATCGCCCTCTCCCTCGCCGAGATCGCAGACGTCGTCGGCGGGCAGACGCACGACATACCGGATCCGTCGGCGCAGGTCACCGGACCGGTCGTCCGGGACTCCCGTGAGGTGGTGCCCGGCAGCCTCTTCGTCGCCTTCGCGGGCGAGCGCGTGGACGGTCACGACTTCGCGGCCGCGGTCGTCGAGGCGGGTGCGGCAGCGGTGCTGGCGTCCCGTCCCGTCGGCGTGCCCGCGATCGTCGTGCCCGACGTCCAGGCGGCGCTCGGCGCCCTCGCCCGGCACGTCGTCCGAAAGCTCGGCACCACCCTCGTGGCCCTCACCGGCTCCGCGGGCAAGACCAGCACCAAGGACCTCGTCGCCCAGGTGCTCCGGCGCAAGGCGCCGACCGTGTTCACGCCCGGCTCCCTCAACAACGAGATCGGGCTGCCCCTCACCGCCCTCAGCGCCACGGAGGAGACCCGTTTCCTCGTCCTGGAGATGGGCGCCCGCGGCATCGGCCACATCCGGTACCTCACCGGGCTGACACCGCCGAAGATCGGTCTCGTGCTCAACGTCGGCACCGCCCACATCGGCGAGTTCGGCGGCCGCGAGCAGATCGCGCAGGCCAAGGGCGAGCTGGTGGAGGCCCTGCCGTCCGCGGAGGAGGGCGGCGCCGCGATCCTCAACGCCGACGACCCCCTCGTGCGGGCCATGGCGTCCCGTACGAAGGCCCGCGTGATCCTCTTCGGCGAGTCCGGCGAAGCGGACGTACGGGCCGAGAACGTGACGCTCACGGACGCCGGACAGCCCGCCTTCCGGCTTCACACACCCTCCGGTGCAAGTGATGTGACCATGCGCCTGTACGGTGAGCACCACGTGTCGAACGCGCTCGCCGCGGCCGCCGTCGCCCATGAGCTGGGCATGTCCGTAAGTGAGATCGCCACCGCGCTCTCCGAGGCGGGCTCCCTCTCCCGCTGGCGCATGGAGGTCACCGAGCGCCCGGACGGCGTGACGGTCGTCAACGACGCCTACAACGCGAACCCCGAGTCCATGCGGGCCGCTCTGCGCGCGCTCGCGGCCATGGGCAAGGGGCGGCGGACCTGGGCGGTGCTCGGCAAGATGGCCGAGCTCGGGGACGAGGCGCTCGCCGAGCACGACGCGGTCGGACGGCTCGCCGTCCGGCTCAATGTCGGCAAGCTCGTCGCGGTCGGGGGCAGGGAAGCGTCCTGGCTGCAACTGGGCGCATATAACGAGGGTTCGTGGGGTGAGGAGTCGGTGCACGTGTCCGACGCACAGGCGGCGATCGACCTGTTGCGCAGTCAGCTGCGCCCGGGGGACGTCGTGCTCGTGAAGGCGTCCCGGTCGGTCGGGCTCGAGAGCGTGGCGCAGGCGCTGCTCGACAGCGGCAACGAGGGTGAGGTCGCCGCCCGATGATGAATCAGATCCTGTTCGCAGGAGTCATTGGTCTCTTCCTGACCCTGGTCGGCACCCCGTTGCTGATCAAGCTGCTGGCCCGCAAGGGCTACGGCCAGTACATCCGCGACGACGGCCCGCGCGAGCACGCCAGCAAGCGCGGTACGCCGACCATGGGTGGTATCGCCTTCATCCTGGCGACGATCGTCGCGTACTTCCTCGCCAAGGTGATCTCGGGCCAGCCGCCCACCTTCTCCGGGCTGCTGGTGCTCGGTCTGATGGCGGGCATGGGCCTCGTCGGCTTCCTCGACGACTACATCAAGATCGTCAAGCGTCGCTCGCTCGGCCTGCGGGCCAAGGCGAAGATGGCCGGCCAGCTGATCGTCGGCATCGGCTTCGCGGTGCTCGCGCTGCAGTTCCCGGACGCCCGCGACCAGACGCCCGCCTCCACCAAGATCTCCTTCGTCCAGGACTTCGGCTGGACCATCGGCCCGGTGCTGTTCGTCATCTGGGCGCTGTTCATGATCCTCGCCATGTCGAACGGCGTGAACCTCACCGACGGCCTCGACGGCCTCGCCACCGGCGCCTCCGTCCTCGTCTTCGGCGCGTACACCTTCATCGGCGTCTGGCAGTTCCAGGAGTCCTGCGCCAACACGCAGACCCTGACCAACCCCTCCGCCTGCTACGAGGTACGCGATCCACTGGACCTCGCGATCGTGGCCTCCGCGCTGATGGGCGCCTGCCTCGGCTTCCTGTGGTGGAACACCTCGCCGGCCAAGATCTTCATGGGCGACACCGGTTCGCTGGCCCTCGGCGGCGCGCTCGCCGGTCTCGCGATCTGCTCCCGCACCGAGCTGCTCCTCGCGCTCCTCGGCGGCCTGTTCGTCCTCATCACCATGTCGGTCGTCATCCAGGTCGGCTCGTTCAAGCTGACCGGCAAGCGGGTCTTCCGGATGGCCCCGCTCCAGCACCACTTCGAACTCAAGGGCTGGTCCGAGGTCCTCGTCGTGGTCCGCTTCTGGATCATCCAGGGCATCTGTGTGATCGTCGGACTGGGCCTCTTCTACGCGGGATGGGCGGCCGAGAAGTGACCGACTGGCAGGGCAAGCGCGTCACCGTCGCCGGACTCGGCGTATCGGGCATCCCGGCGGCCAAGGTCCTGCACGGCCTCGGCGCCGCCGTCACGGTCGTCAACGACGGCGACGACGAACGCGCCCGCGCGCAGGCCGCCGACCTGGAGGCGCTCGGCATCACCGTGCGCCTCGGCGACGGCGCCACCCTGCCCGAGGGCACCGAACTCGTCGTCACGGCCCCCGGCTGGAAGCCCGACAAGCCGCTGTTCGACGCGGCACGCGCGGCCGGTCTGGAGATCTGGGGCGACATCGAGCTGGCCTGGCGGCTGCGGGGGCCGGACGCCGCCCCCTGGCTGGCCGTCACGGGCACCAACGGCAAGACCACGACCGTCCAGATGCTCGCCTCGATCCTGACGGCGGCGGGCCTGCGCACGGCCGCCGTCGGCAACATCGGCGTATCGCTGCTGGACGTCGTCCTCGGTGACGAGCCCTACGACGTGCTGGCCGTGGAGCTGTCCAGCTACCAGCTCCACTGGGCGCCCTCCCTGCGCGCCCACTCCGCCGCCGTCCTCAACCTCGCCCCCGACCACCTCGACTGGCACGGCTCCATGGAGGCGTACGCCGCCGACAAGGGCCGCGTCTACGAGGGCAACCGGGTGGCCTGCGTCTACAACGTGGATGCCACCGACAAACCGTCCACCGAGGACCTGGTGCGCGAGGCGGACGTCGAGGAGGGCTGCCGGGCCGTCGGATTCACGCTCGGCACCCCGGGACCGTCCCAACTGGGCGTCGTGGACGGCATCCTGGTCGACCGCGCCTTCGTCGAGAACCGGCAGAAGAACGCCCAGGAACTCGCCGAGGTCGCGGACGTGAACCCGCCGGCCCCCCACAACATCGCCAACGCCCTCGCCGCGGCCGCCCTCGCCCGCGCCTACGGGGTGCCCGCCGCGGCCGTACGGGACGGCCTGCGGGCCTTCACACCGGACGCGCACCGCATCGCGCACGTGGCCGACGTGGACGGCGTCGCGTACATCGACGACTCCAAGGCCACCAACACGCACGCGGCGCAGGCCTCGTTGGCCGCGTACGAGTCGATCGTGTGGATCGCGGGCGGCCTCGCCAAGGGCGCCACCTTCGACGAGCTCGTCGCCGGTGCGGCCGGGCGGCTGCGGGGCGCCGTGCTGATCGGCGCGGACCGCGCGCTGATCCGGGAAGCGCTCGCGCGACACGCGCCCGAGGTGCCGGTCGTCGACCTCGACCGGACCGACACTGGGGCGATGCCCGCCGCCGTCCGCGAGGCGCGGACGCTGGCGCGGGCGGGCGACACCGTGCTCCTGGCGCCGGCCTGTGCGTCGATGGACATGTTCGTCAACTACAACAAGCGCGGGGACGCGTTCGCGGAGGCTGTCCGCGAACTCTCCTCCGCGGACGGCTGACCCGGCCCGGCCTCGCCTGGCGGCGCCGGGTGACCCTGGGAGGGACGCGTGACACGGATCCGTTCGGTCGGCGGCGAGGGTGCCCCCGATGCCCGGTAGCCGTACGAGCCGTGCGCCCCTCCAGCGCGTCACCCGGCGGCCGCCCGTCTCCCGGCCGCCGCGCGAGAACCCCGTGCGCCGGTTCCTCACGCGGGCGCGCAAGGCCTGGGACCGGCCGCTGACCGCGTACTACCTGATCCTCGGCGGCAGCCTGCTGATCACCGTGCTGGGCCTGGTGATGGTCTACTCGGCCTCGCAGATCACGGCACTGCAGAAGTCGCTGCCGGGGACGTTCTTCTTCCGCAAGCAGTTCCTCGCGGCCTCGATCGGCACCGCGCTGCTGCTCGCGGCCTCCCGGATGCCGGTCAAGCTGCACCGGGCGCTGGCCTATCCGCTGCTGGCCGGCTGCGTGTTCCTGATGGCCCTGGTTCAGGTGCCCGGAATAGGGCAGTCGATCAACGGCAACCAGAACTGGATCGCCATCGGCGGCTCCTTCCAGATCCAGCCCAGCGAGTTCGGCAAGCTGGCGCTGGTGCTCTGGGGCGCCGACCTGATGGCCCGCAAGGAGGACAAGCGGCTGCTGACACAGTGGAAGCACATGCTCGTGCCGCTCGTGCCGGTGGCGTTCATGCTCCTCGGGCTGATCATGCTCGGCGGCGACATGGGCACCGCGATCATTCTCACGGCCATCCTGTTCGGCCTGCTGTGGCTGGCCGGGGCGCCGACCCGCCTGTTCGTGGGTGTGCTCTCCGTCGCCGGGCTCATCGGGTTCGTCCTGATCAGGACCAGCGAGAACCGCATGGCCCGCCTGGCCTGCATCGGAGCCACCGAACCCCGTACCGACGGCGCCGACTGCTGGCAGGCCGTGCACGGCATCTACGCACTCGCCTCGGGCGGTATCTTCGGCTCGGGACTGGGCGCCAGTGTGGAAAAATGGGGCCAACTCCCGGAAGCGCACACCGACTTCATCTTCGCCGTCACCGGTGAGGAACTGGGCCTCGCGGGGACGCTGTCGGTGCTCGCCCTCTTCGCGGCTCTAGGCTATGCGGGTATCCGCGTGGCCGGACGCACGGAGGACCCCTTCGTCAGGTATGCCGCGGGAGGCGTGACCACCTGGATCACCGCTCAGGCGGTGATCAACATCGGTGCGGTGCTCGGTCTGCTGCCGATCGCCGGAGTCCCGCTCCCGCTGTTCTCCTACGGAGGATCCGCCCTGCTGCCGACCATGTTCGCCATCGGGTTGCTGATCGCCTTCGCGCGCGACGAACCCGCTGCGCGGGCGGCGCTCGCCATGCGGCAACCCCGCTTTGGTAGAAAGCGTGGCGGCGGCCCTTCGGGGCCAGGGAGATGGAACACGATGCGACGGCGTGTCTCGGCACGTCCGTCCGGAGAGCGGTGAATTTCGGTGCATGTCGTACTCGCCGGTGGCGGAACCGCCGGTCACATCGAGCCCGCGCTCGCGCTCGCGGACGCCCTGCGCAGGCAGGACCCGACCATGGGCATCACGGCCCTGGGCACGGAGCGCGGCCTCGAAACCCGCCTCGTCCCCGAGCGCGGCTACGAACTCGCGCTGATCCCCGCCGTACCCCTGCCGCGCAAGCCCACCCCCGAGCTGATCACCGTGCCCGGCCGGCTGCGCGGCACGATCAAGGCGACCGAGCAGATCCTGGAGCGCACCAAGGCCGACGCCGTCGTCGGCTTCGGCGGCTACGTGGCCCTGCCCGGCTATCTCGCCGCCAAGCGCCTCGGCGTGCCGATCATCGTCCACGAGGCCAACGCCCGCCCCGGCCTCGCCAACAAGATCGGCTCCCGGTACGCGGCCCAGGTCGCCGTCTCCACCCCGGACAGCAAGCTCCGCGACGCCCGCTACATCGGCATCCCGCTGCGCCGCGCCATCGCCACCCTGGACCGGGCCGCCGCCCGTCCCGAGGCCCGCGCGATGTTCGGCCTCGACCCGAACCTGCCGACCCTGCTGGTCTCCGGCGGCTCCCAGGGCGCCCGCCGCCTCAACGAGGTCGTCCAGCAGGTCGCGCCCTACCTCCAGCAGGCCGGGATCCAGATCCTGCACGCGGTGGGCCCGAAGAACGAACTGCCGCAGGTGCACCAGATGCCGGGGATGCCCCCGTACATCCCGGTACCGTACGTGGACCGGATGGACCTCGCGTACGCGGCGGCTGACATGATGCTCTGCCGCGCGGGTGCGATGACCGTCGCCGAACTCTCCGCCGTCGGACTTCCGGCCGCCTACGTCCCGCTGCCCATCGGCAACGGCGAACAGCGGCTGAACGCCCAGCCGGTGGTCAAGGCCGGCGGCGGACTGCTGGTCGACGACGCGGAGCTGACCCCCCAGTGGGTGCAGCAGAACGTGCTGCCCGTCCTCGCCGACCCGCACCGGCTGTACGAGATGTCCCGCGCGGCCAGCGAGTTCGGCCGCAGGGACGCCGACGACCTGCTCGTCGGGATGGTGTACGAGGCGATCGCGTCGCGCCGTTAAGGGCGCGGCAGGAGGCAGGGGAGCGTGGCCGGACCGACCACCGCCGAACGCGGCGCAGACGAGGATCTGGACCCCGGCCCGCCGCCCCGGCGGCGGCTCCCCGGCCCCCGGGCGCTGATCGCCGCCGGGGTCGCGCTGGTGCTGCTCCTCGGCGCCTCGCTCTGGGCCCTGTACGGCTCCTCGTGGCTGCGGGCCGAGCGGGTGTCCGTGTCGGGCACCCGCGTGCTCACCGAGGCGCAGGTGCGCGAGGCCGCCGGCGTCCCCCTCGGCGATCCGCTGATCTCCGTCGACCTCGACGGGATCGAGTCACGACTGCTCCGGGAATTGCCCCGAATCGACTCCGTCGAGGTGACGCGTTCCTGGCCGCACGGAATCGGGCTGAAAGTGCGCGAACGTACTCCGGTCCTCATTGTCGAAGCCGCCGGAAATGCGGGCAAGTACGTCGAAGTGGACGCGAAAGGGGTGCGTTTCGCCACGGTTTCGCGTGCTCCGGAAGGGGTGCCCGTACTGGAAATGGCGGTATCCCGTTCCGGTTCGTCGGCCCCCGGTCCGCGGCGATTCGGAGAGGCCCGGCTCGTGCGGGAGGCCGTGCGGGTCGCCGGTGCCGTTCCGGCCGTGATCGCGCACGACACCCTGGTCGTCAAGGTCCGTTCCTACGACGCCATCTCGCTGGAGTTGACCGGGGCCCGCACGGTCGCGTGGGGAAGCGCGGAGAAGGGGCGCGCGAAGGGCCGTGCGCTCACCGCCCTGATCAAAGCCGCCCCGGACGCGGGGCACTTCGACGTGAGCGTTCCCACCGCCCCCGCGTCATCAGGGAGTTGACGCACATCACCGCAGGCCAGCACCCTGGTTGGGCATCGCTATGGCTGATCACATAGGGTGAAAAGAAAAACGGGAGGTTCGGCGTGTTCGTTGAACGCGCGCCACTTGTCGACTTAGTGTCCTGTTCGGAAGAGTCCAAGGAACAGTCACACTGGTAACCCTAAACTTCAGCGTTAGGGTTCGGGTCGGCGTTCGGACCGTCCCACTTCGGCATCAGTCGTCGCATCACGGGTACCCCGGGAAGCGGCGACACGTAACTCGAGGCGAGAGGCCTTCGACGTGGCAGCACCGCAGAACTACCTCGCAGTCATCAAAGTCATCGGTGTCGGCGGCGGTGGTGTCAATGCCATCAACCGGATGATCGAGGTCGGTCTCAAGGGCGTCGAGTTCATCGCCATCAACACCGACGCGCAAGCTCTGTTGATGAGCGACGCCGACGTCAAGCTCGACGTCGGCCGCGAACTCACCCGCGGACTCGGCGCCGGTGCCAACCCGGCCGTCGGCCGCAAGGCGGCCGAGGACCACCGCGAGGAGATCGAGGAGGTCCTCAAGGGGGCCGACATGGTCTTCGTGACGGCCGGCGAGGGCGGCGGCACCGGCACCGGCGGCGCGCCCGTCGTGGCCAACATCGCCCGCTCGCTCGGCGCCCTCACCATCGGCGTGGTCACCCGCCCCTTCACCTTCGAGGGCCGCCGCCGCGCCAACCAGGCCGAGGACGGCATCGCGGAGCTCCGCGAAGAGGTCGACACCCTCATCGTCATCCCCAACGACCGGCTGCTGTCCATCTCGGACCGCCAGGTCTCGGTGCTGGACGCGTTCAAGTCGGCCGACCAGGTCCTGCTCTCCGGTGTCCAGGGCATCACCGACCTCATCACCACCCCCGGCCTGATCAACCTCGACTTCGCCGACGTCAAGTCGGTCATGTCCGAGGCCGGTTCCGCCCTCATGGGCATCGGCTCGGCCCGCGGCGACGACCGCGCGGTGGCCGCCGCCGAGATGGCGATCTCCTCGCCGCTCCTGGAGGCGTCCATCGACGGCGCCCGGGGTGTGCTGCTCTCCATCTCCGGCGGCTCCGACCTCGGCCTCTTCGAGATCAACGAGGCCGCGCAGCTGGTCAGCGAGGCCGCCCACCCCGAGGCCAACATCATCTTCGGCGCGGTCATCGACGACGCGCTCGGCGACGAGGTCCGGGTCACGGTCATCGCGGCCGGCTTCGACGGCGGCCAGCCCCCGGCCAAGCGGGACAACATCCTCGGCTCGGCCGCGGCCAAGCGCGAGGAGCCGGCGCCGGTCCGGCCCGCCGAGACCCGGCCGTCCTTCGGCTCGCTCGGCAGCGTCAAGCCGAAGGAGGAGCCGGCGCCCGCCCCGGAGCCGGCGAACGACGTGGCCGTCGCCCCGCCCGTCCCGCCGTCCCGGTCCTACTCGGACAGTGCGGCGGAGGAGCTGGACGTGCCGGACTTCCTCAAGTGATAGAACGGCGCGGATCCGTGAGCGGCGCGCACTTCGCCTTCACCGACAGGTGGGGCGGGGTGAGCGCCGCTCCGTATGAGCAGCTCAATCTCGGCGGGGCGGTCGGTGACGACGCCGGCGCCGTGACGGCGAACCGGGAGCTGGCGGCCAAGTCGCTGGGTCTGGAGCCGGACCGGGTCGTCTGGATGAACCAGGTGCACGGCGCGGACGTGGCCGTGGTCGACGGGCCCTGGGGTGCCGGCGACCTGCCCTCCGTCGACGCGGTCGTCACCACCCGGCGCGGCCTCGCGCTCGCCGTCCTCACCGCCGACTGCGTACCCGTCCTGCTGGCCGACCCCGTCGCCGGGGTCGCGGCCGCCGCCCACGCGGGCCGCCCCGGCATGGTCGCCGGGGTCGTTCCCGCCGCCGTACGGGCCATGACCGGACTCGGCGCCGACCCCGCCCGGATCGTCGTCCGCACCGGACCCGCCGTCTGCGGCCGCTGTTACGAGGTGCCCGAGGCGATGCGCGCCGAGGTGGCCACCGTCGAGCCGGCGGCGTACGCCGACACCAGTTGGGGCACGCCCTCGGTCGATGTGTGCGCCGGAGTGCACGCACAGCTGGAGCGCCTCGGGGTGCGCGACCGGGAGCAGTCGCCCGTGTGCACGCTGGAGTCGCGCGACCACTTCTCGTACCGTCGCGACGGCGCCACAGGGCGACTCGCGGGATATGTCTGGCTGGACTGATGGGCATGACGGACCGTAAGGCGCAACTCGCCGCGAACCTGGCGAAGGTGGAGAGTCGTATCGCGGCCGCGTGCGCGGCCGCGGGGCGCGGCCGGGACGAGGTCACCCTGGTCGTGGTGACCAAGACCTACCCGGCGGACGATGTGCGGATCCTGTCGGAACTCGGTGTGCGGCACGTCGCCGAGAACAAGGACCAGGACGCCGCCCCCAAGGCGGCGGAATGTTCGGACCTGCACCTTGTGTGGCATTTCGTCGGGCAGTTGCAGACCAACAAAGTCCGCTCTGTGGTGCGTTATGCGGATCTCGTGCAGTCCGTCGACCGTTCCCGGCTCGTCACCGCGCTGTCGAAGGAGGCCGTCCGGGCCGGGCGCGAGGTGGGCTGTCTGGTCCAGGTCGCGCTCGACGCCGATGCGAGCGGCCGGGGGGAGCGCGGAGGTGTCGGGCCGGACGGGATCGGGGAGTTGGCCGACCTCCTCGCGGAGGCGCCGGGGCTGCGGGTCGATGGTCTGATGACCGTCGCGCCGCTCACCGGGGAGTACGCCGGACGGCAACGTGCCGCATTTGAGCGGTTGATGGATTTGTCGACCGACCTGCGCCGAACCCATCCGGCTGCCACCATGGTCTCCGCCGGGATGAGTGCGGACCTCGAGGAGGCCGTGGCGGCCGGAGCGACACATGTGCGCGTCGGCACCGCGGTACTCGGAGTCCGTCCCGGGCTCGGGTAACGTCGCCAAGAAGTCGGACCACAGCAGAAAATATGGTCATTCCGCCGAGGGGCGGGCGCAACGACCTCGTGGATCGCGGGCACTTGGAAGTCGTCGGTGGATCCACCACAGAGCGGAGGACTCAGAGCATGGCCGGCGCGATGCGCAAGATGGCGGTCTACCTCGGCCTCGTGGAGGACGATGGGTACGACGGCAGGGGATTCGACCCCGATGACGACTTCGAGCCCGAGCTCGACCCGGAGCCCGAGCGGGACCACCGCCGGCACGAGTCGGCGCACCAGGCACATCAGTCACACCAGTCCCAAAGGGATGAATCGGTGCGAGTGGTGCAGCCCCCCGTCCAGCGTGAACCGGTGTCGCACGCCACTTCGCTTCCCGCGGAATCGGTGCGACCCGCCCGGATCGCGCCCGTGGCGTCCATCACACAAGAACGTTCGAGTCTGGAGAAGAACGCACCGGTGATCATGCCCAAGGTCGTGTCCGAGCGGGAGCCTTACCGGATCACCACGTTGCACCCGCGGACCTACAACGAGGCCCGTACCATCGGGGAACACTTCCGTGAGGGCACCCCGGTGATCATGAATCTGACTGAGATGGACGACACAGACGCGAAGCGACTTGTCGACTTTGCGGCCGGTTTGGTGTTTGGTCTTCACGGCAGCATCGAGCGGGTGACGCAGAAGGTGTTCCTGTTGTCGCCTGCTAACGTCGATGTCACGGCGGAGGACAAGGCCCGTATCGCAGAGGGCGGGTTCTTCAACCAGAGCTGAGACGCAGGACCGGATCAAGACGTGGGACAGGGGAGAGGGAAGCACGGATCATGAGCGTGGTGTGGCAGGTGCTCTGGATCGCTCTGATGTGTTTCCTCATCGTGCTGATCTTCCGGTTGGTCATGGACTATGTGTTCCAGTTCGCCCGCTCGTGGCAACCCGGCAAGGCGATGGTGGTCGTTCTGGAGGCCACCTACACTGTCACTGATCCACCGCTGAAGCTTCTGCGGCGGTTCATCCCGCCGCTGCGTCTCGGGGGCGTGGCGCTCGACCTGTCCTTCTTCGTACTGATGATCATCGTCTACATCCTGATCAACATCGTGGGTGGACTCGCGAGGTGACTGTGGACGACCCGGTCTTGCCGACTGCCGATGACTACGTTGAGGTGAAGAGATGCCGTTGACCCCCGAGGACGTGCGGAACAAGCAGTTCACGACCGTCCGCCTCCGAGAAGGCTATGACGAGGACGAGGTCGATGCCTTCCTCGATGAGGTCGAAGCCGAACTGACGCGCCTGCTACGAGAGAACGAGGACCTGCGCGCCAAACTGGCCGCGGCGACGCGTGCTGCTGCCCAGAACCAGCAGAACATGCGCAAGCCCCCGGAGCCTCAGGACCAGCAGCAGGGCGGTATGCAGCAGGGCGGTATGCAGCAGGGTGGCATGCAGCCTGGTGGCATGCAGCAGGGCGGTATGCAGCAGGGCGGTATGCAGCAAGGTGGCATGCAGCAGGGCGGTATGCAGCAAGGCGGTATGCAGCAGCAGGGTATGCGCGGTCCCGGTGGACCCGTACCCGCCGGCATATCGGGCCCGCCGCAGCAGATGGGGGGCCCCATGGGTGGCCCGCCCCAGTTGCCGAGCGGTGCTCCGCAGCTGCCCGCCGGCCCCGGTGGCCAGGGTGGGCAGCAGGGTCCCGGCCCGATGGGGCAGGGACCGATGGGCCAGGGCCCCATGGGTCAGGGCCAGATGCAGCAGCAGATGGGCCAGGGCCAGATGGGCCAGGGTCCCATGGGCGGCCAGCCCCCCATGCAGCAGATGGGCGGCCCGATGGGCGGTCCCATGGGTGGTCCGATGGGAGGCCCCGGTCAGGGTCCCGGCGGCGACAGCGCCGCGCGTGTGCTCTCGCTGGCCCAGCAGACCGCCGACCAGGCGATCGCCGAGGCCCGTTCCGAGGCGAACAAGATCGTCGGTGAGGCCCGTAGCCGCGCCGAGGGTCTGGAGCGGGACGCCCGCGCCAAGGCCGACGCGCTGGAGCGGGACGCGCAGGAGAAGCACCGCGTCGCGATGGGCTCCCTGGAGTCCGCCCGCGCCACGCTGGAGCGCAAGGTCGAGGACCTGCGCGGCTTCGAGCGCGAGTACCGCACGCGTCTGAAGTCGTACCTGGAGTCGCAGTTGCGTCAGCTGGAGACCCAGGCGGACGACTCGCTGGCCCCGCCGCGCACCCCGGCCGCCGCGTCGCTGCCGCCGTCCCCGGCGCCCTCCATGGCTCCGGCCGGCGCGAGCGCCCCGTCGTACGGCGGCAACCCGGGCGGTATGGGCGGAGGCATGGGTGGAGGCATGGGCGGTGCTCCCGCTCCGGCCGCCCCCTCCTACGGCGGTCAGCAGCAGATGTCGCCCGCCATGACCCAGCCGATGGCTCCGGTCCGGCCGCAGGGTCCGTCTCCGATGGGACAGGCTCCCTCGCCGATGCGCGGGTTCCTGATCGACGAGGACGACAACTGACGACTACTGGTACGCCGTAGGCGTCGGCAGCGTTCAGGGCGGGGCCCCGGATTTCCTCCGGGGCCCCGCCCTTTTGCCGTGCGCCTCCCGTGGGCCGTCCTCTGCGCGTCCGAGCGCGGCCGGGACGCCGAAGGCCCGGGGCGCCGGAACGGATCCGGTGCCCCGGGCCTTCCGGGTGCCTGGTGGTGCTGTCGACCGGTGCTGTCGGTCAGACCTTGCGCAGACGGAAGGTCAGCGTGAGGGCCTCGTCCGTGAAGGGCGAGCCGTACGCGGCGTCGGCCTCACCGGCGGCGAAGTCCGTGGCGAGGACCTCGTCGGCGATCAGCGGCGTGTGTTCGGTCAGGGCCGCGGTGACCGCCGGGTCGGTGGCGGTCCAGCGCAGGGCGATACGGTCGGCGACGTCGAGGCCGCTGTTCTTGCGGGCCTCCTGGATCAGACGGATCGCGTCACGGGCCAGGCCCGCCCGCCGCAGCTCCTCCGTGATCTCCAGGTCGAGGGCGACCGTGGCGCCCGAGTCGGAGGCCACCGACCAGCCCTCGCGCGGGGTCTCCGTGATGATGACCTCGTCGGGGGCGAGGGTGACGGTCTCGCCGTCGACCTCGACCGACGCCGTGCCCTCGCGCAGGGCGAGGGAGAGCGCGGCCGCGTCGGCGTTCGCGACGGCCTTGGCCACGTCCTGGACGCGCTTGCCGAAGCGCTTGCCGAGCGCGCGGAAGTTGGCCTTGGCGGTCGTGTCCACCAGGGAGCCGCCGACCTCGGAGAGCGAGGCGAGCGAGCTGACGTTGAGCTCATCCGTGATCTGCGCGTGCAGTTCGGGGTCGAGGGAGTCGAAGCCCGTGGCCGCCACGAGGGCGCGCGAGAGGGGCTGGCGCGTCTTGACGCCCGACTCCGCGCGCGTGGCGCGGCCCAGCTCCACCAGGCGTCGGACCAGGACCATCTGCTTCGACAGCCCGGGGTCGATCGCGGAGAGGTCGGCCTCGGGCCAGGAGGCCAGGTGCACGGACTCGGGCGCCTCCGGGGAGACCGGCACGATCAGGTCCTGCCAGACCCGCTCGGTGATGAACGGGGTCAGCGGGGCCATCAGCCTGGTGACCGTCTCGACCACCTCGTGCAGGGTGCGCAGCGCGGCCTTGTCGCCCTGCCAGAAGCGGCGGCGCGAGCGGCGTACGTACCAGTTCGACAGGTCGTCCACGAACGCCGAGAGGAGCTTGCCGGCGCGCTGGGTGTCGTACGCCTCCAGAGCGCCGGTCACCTGGTCGGTGAGGGCGTGGAGCTCGGACAGCAGCCAGCGGTCCAGGACCGGGCGGTCGGCCGGGGCCGGGTCCGCCGCGCTGGGCGCCCAGTTCGACGTGCGGGCGTACAGGGCCTGGAAGGCGACCGTGTTCCAGTACGTGAGGAGGGTCTTGCGGACGACCTCCTGGATGGTGCCGTGGCCCACGCGGCGGGCCGCCCAGGGGGAGCCGCCGGCGGCCATGAACCAGCGGACGGCGTCGGCGCCGTGCTGGTCCATGAGCGGGATCGGCTGCAGGATGTTGCCCAGGTGCTTGGACATCTTGCGGCCGTCCTCGGCGAGGATGTGGCCGAGGCAGACGACGTTCTCGTAACTGGACTTGTCGAAGACCAGGGTGCCGACCGCCATCAGCGTGTAGAACCAGCCGCGGGTCTGGTCGATGGCCTCGCTGATGAACTGGGCCGGGTAGCGGGACTCGAAGAGTTCCTTGTTCTTGTACGGGTAGCCCCACTGCGCGAACGGCATCGAGCCCGAGTCGTACCAGGCGTCGATGACCTCCGGGACGCGGGTGGCGGTCGTACCGCAGCCGGCCTCGGGGCAGGCGAACGTGATCGCGTCGATGAACGGGCGGTGCGGGTCCAGCTCGGACTGGTCGGTGCCGGAGAGCCGGCTCAGCTCCTCGCGGGAGCCCACACAGGTCAGGTGGTTCTCCTCGCAGCGCCAGATCGGCAGCGGGGTGCCCCAGTAGCGGCTGCGGGAGAGCGCCCAGTCGATGTTGTTGTTCAGCCAGTCGCCGAAGCGGCCGTGCTTGACCGAGTCGGGGAACCAGTTGGTCTTCTCGTTCTCCTGGAGGAGACGGTCCTTGACGGCGGTGGTGCGGATGTACCAGGACGGCTGCGCGTAGTAGAGCAGCGCGGTGTGGCAGCGCCAGCAGTGCGGGTAGCTGTGCTCGTACGGGATGTGCCGGAAGAGCAGGCCGCGGCTCTGGAGGTCCGCGGTGAGCTGTTCGTCGGCCTTCTTGAAGAAGACGCCGCCGACGAGGGGGACGTCCTCCTCGAAGGTGCCGTCGGGGCGGACCGGGTTCACCACGGGCAGGCCGTACGCGCGGCAGACCTTGAGGTCGTCCTCACCGAAGGCGGGGGACTGGTGGACCAGACCCGTACCGTCCTCGGTCGTCACGTACTCCGCGTTGACCACATAGTGCGCGGGCTCCGGGAACTCCACGAGCTCGAACGGACGTTGATAGGTCCAGCGCTCCATCTCGGCGCCGGTGAAGGTCCGGCCGGTGGTCTCCCAGCCCTCGCCGAGCGCCTTGGCGACGAGCGGCTCGGCGACGACGACCTTCTCCGTGCCGTCCGTGGCGACCACGTAGGTGACCTCGGGGTGGGCGGCGACCGCGGTGTTGGACACCAGCGTCCACGGCGTGGTCGTCCACACCAGGAGCGCTGCCTCACCGGCGAGCGGACCGGAGGTGAGCGGGAAACGGACGTACACCGATGGGTCGACGACCGTCTCGTAGCCCTGCGCCAGCTCGTGGTCCGACAGGCCGGTGCCGCAGCGGGGGCACCAGGGGGCGACGCGGTGGTCCTGGACCAGCAGACCCTTGTTGAAGATCTCCTTGAGCGACCACCAGACGGACTCGACGTACTCGGGGTCCATGGTCCGGTAGGCGTCGTCGAGGTCGACCCAGTAGCCCATGCGGGTCGTCAGCTCGGCGAAGGCGTCGGTGTGCCGGGTCACCGAGTCGCGGCACCGGGCGTTGAACTCGGCGATGCCGTACGCCTCGATGTCCTTCTTGCCGTTGAAGCCGAGTTCCTTCTCGACCGCCAGCTCCACCGGGAGGCCGTGGCAGTCCCAGCCGGCTTTGCGGGCCACGTGGTAGCCGCGCATCGTGCGGAAGCGGGGGAAGACGTCCTTGAAGACGCGGGCCTCGATGTGGTGGGCGCCCGGCATGCCGTTGGCGGTGGGCGGGCCCTCGTAGAACACCCACTCGGGGCGGCCCTCGGACTGCTCCAGGCTCTTGGCGAAGATCTTCTGCTCGCGCCAGAAGTCGAGCACCGCGTGCTCGAGCGCGGGCAGATCGACCTGGGCGGGCACCTGGCGGTACGTCGGCTCTGTCATGAGCGGGCTTCCTCCAACGGACTTGCTGCCTTCCGTCGGAGGGACGAGAGCTTCGATCCTTCGTACGCCGTGTGCGGCGCGCTCCCGCGGTACCACCCTCCTTGGCTCCCCCGCGCGCCGTACGCGCCGATGAGCCCCCTCATTGGGGTCGCGATACCGGGTCTACTCGCCGTGGCCCGTGCGCGGCGGCAGGGGGTGCGGCTTTCTTCCGGCGGCTCCGGGGTGATCTTCACATCGCGCTCGCCCCCGGGCTTCCACCGTCCCCGGGTCGCTCTGGGCTGCGTACGACGCTACTCGTCCCCATCCACGCTTCTCGCTGCGCCCAGTGTACGGCGCCGCGCGGGCCGCGGCCGACCGGATTTCCGGGGCCGCGGCCGGGGCCCCGGTGACCTGCGGGGTGACCCGAATGGAGCGGGCCGCGCGTCCGGATCCTGGGACGTCCGCCGGGGCGGAATACCCGGCGGGGAGCTGGGCACAACGCTTGCAGGCTCGTCGCACGGCGGTCGTGAGGTGGGAGAATCGGGTGGTCTGTCCCGTTGCCCGGGGGCTCTGGTCGATTTATCGTCCCAGCACGATTCGCGTGCAAGATCACCATATGTGAAGGGGCCGCGGCCATGGTGGCGAAGAAGACCGCCGTACAGCAGCCGGCGTCCGGCAGATCCACGGTGGCCTCCGGCGGCGGAGGCGAGGGCCCGAAGGCCGCGGCGGTGCAGGCGGCCGGCAGGAAGACGGTGGCGAAGAAGGCGGTGGCGAAGAAGACGGAGGCCGGGAAGACGGCCGTGAAGAAGGCCGTGACGAAAGCCGTGAAGAGGGCCACGGCCGGGAAGAAGGCCACGGCCGGGAAGAGCACGGCGAAGAGCGCGGCCAAGAGCCCCTCTGCGAAGAAGAGCACGGAAATGAAGGCGGACGCGGCCGAGGCCGCCGAGACGACGGGAGCCACGACAGTGGTTGCGAAGAACACTCCTGGTACGGCTACGGCGGCGAAGAGGAAGCCCTCCGCCGTCCCGAAGGCGCGGCCCGCGGCGGTGGAGCCCGGCGAGCTGGCGGTACGGCCCGGCGAGGACCCCTGGAGCCCGGACGAGGTCGCCGAGGCCCGTACGGAGCTGCAGTCCGAGGCCGAGCGGCTGAGGGCCGAGCTGGAGGCGTCCGAGCGCTCGCTCACGGGCCTGATGCGGGACTCGGGGGACGGCGCCGGCGACGACCAGGCCGACACCGGGGCGAAGAACATCACGCGAGAGCACGAGCTCTCGCTCGCCCACAACGCGCGCGAGATGCTCGACCAGACCGAGCGCGCCCTGGACCGGCTGGCCTCGGGCACGTACGGCCTCTGCGAGAACTGTGGCAATCCGATCGGAAAGGCACGGATGCAGGCGTTCCCCCGGGCCACGCTCTGCGTGGAGTGCAAGCAGAAGCAGGAACGCCGGTAGCGATCACGGCCTGAGCCCCTGGTCCGTGAGGGTCGTGTCGTACCTTTGTCCTCAGTCAGGAACCTAGGTTGAGGGACTCACGTGGCAGAGGCGGAGCGCATCATCGGTACGCCGGACATCCCAGACGCGACGGGGGCCGGCCCGGAGCAGTCCGACGACGGGGCCGGTGCCGCGACGGCGGAGCCGGCCGACGCGGCCGCCCGGCCGCGCGGCAGGCGCCGCATCGCCGTGCTGTTCGGGGTCGCCGCGCTGGCGTACGCGCTCGACCTGGTCAGCAAGATGATCGTGGTCGCCCGGCTGGAGCACCACGAGCCGATCGAGATCATCGGGGAGTGGCTGAAGTTCGAGGCGATCCGCAACGCGGGTGCGGCCTTCGGCTTCGGCGAGGCGTTCACGATCATCTTCACGGTCATCGCGACGATCGTGATCGTGGTGATCGCCCGCCTCGCCCGCAAGCTCTACAGCCTGCCCTGGGCGATCGCGCTCGGCCTGCTGCTCGGCGGTGCGCTGGGCAACCTCACCGACCGGATCTTCCGGGCGCCGGGCGTCTTCGAGGGAGCGGTCGTCGACTTCATCGCGCCGAAGGGTTTCGCGGTGTTCAACCTCGCGGACTCGGCCATCGTGTGCGGCGGCATCCTGATCGTGCTGCTGTCGTTCCGGGGGCTCGACCCGGACGGGACCGTCCACAAGGGCTGAGGACGTCCGGGCCGCGCCGGGGAGGTTGTCCACAGGCACGGTCGGGCGCCTCTCACCCGTCCGGCATACTCGACGGGTGAGCACGATTCCCGAGATCCGTACCCTGCCCGTGCCCGACGGCCTGGAGGGCGAGCGTGTCGACGCCGCCATCTCCCGCATGTTCGGCTTCTCCCGTACCAAGGCGGCCGAGCTCGCCGCCGCGGGGAAGGTCACGGTCGACGGGTCGGTGGTCGGCAAGTCGGAGCGGGTGCACGGCGGGGCCTGGCTGGAGGTCGAGATGCCCCAGGCGCCCGCGCCGGTGCAGATCGTCGCCGAACCGGTCGAGGGCATGGAGATCGTGCACGACGACGACGACGTGGTGGTGATCGTCAAGCCGGTCGGCGTGGCCGCGCACCCCAGCCCCGGCTGGTCCGGGCCGACCGTCATCGGCGGGCTCGCCGCCGCCGGTTACCGGATCTCGACGTCGGGCGCCGCCGAGCGCCAGGGCATCGTGCACCGGCTCGACGTGGGCACCTCGGGACTGATGACGGTCGCCAAGTCCGAGCGGGCGTACACCTCCCTGAAGCGCCAGTTCAAGGAGCGCACCGTCGACAAGCGCTACCACGCGCTGGTCCAGGGGCACCCCGACCCGACGAGCGGCACCATCGACGCGCCCATCGGCCGGCACCCCAACCACGACTACAAGTGGGCCGTCACCGCCGAGGGCAAGCCGTCGGTCACGCACTACGACCTGATCGAGGCGTTCCGCGCCGCCTCGCTGCTCGACATCAAGCTGGAGACCGGCCGCACCCACCAGATCCGCGTCCACATGTCCGCCCACCGGCACCCGTGCGTCGGTGACCTGACCTACGGCGCCGACCCCACGCTCGCCAAGCGGCTCGGCATCACCCGCCAGTGGCTGCACGCCGTGCGGCTCGGCTTCGAGCATCCCGGGGACGGCGAATGGGTCGAGTTCGAGAGCGACTATCCCGCGGACCTGCAGAAGGCCCTCGACAAGGTGCGGGAGGAGACGTACGCGTGAGTCCCGAACCGGTCCCCGCTTCCGAACCCGTCCCCGTTTCCGAACCCGTCCCCGTTTCCGTGCCCGTGCCCGTGTCCTACGCGGTCCGTGTCGCCGACGGTCCCGGCGACCGCGCGGCCTGCTTCGCGGTGCGCAAGGAGGTCTTCGTCGTCGAGCAGGGGGTGCCGGAGGACCTGGAGTACGACGCGTACGACGCCGGGGCCGTGCACGTGCTCGCCGTGCGGGACGACGGAACGCCCCTCGGGGCCGGGCGGCTGCTGTACGGGGAGGCCGCGGCCGGGAAGACCGGCGGCGCTCCGGGTGTGGGCTCCCTCGGGCGGCTCGCGGTCGTGGCGGAGGCCCGGGGACTGGGCGTCGGCGTCGCGCTGGTGCGGGCCGTCGAGGACGCGGCGCGCGAACGCGGGCTGACCGCGGTCGACCTGGGGGCCCAGACCCATGCGCTCGGGTTCTACGAACGGCTGGGATACGCGGCGTACGGGGCGGAGTTCCTGGACGCCGGGATACCGCACCGGGCGATGCGCCGGTCCCTTCAGCGTGCGGCGGTGCGGGTGGGGCACCCTGAGAACCGGCCGGTCTTGATCGTCTAGCACCAGCGGAGCACCCCCATGGATCAGTTGGCCCTGTTCTTCGTCCTGCTGGTCGGAGCCGTGGTCAGTGTGCCGGTGGGGGAGCGGCTGAAGCTGCCCGCGCCGGTGCTGATGACCCTGCTGGGCATCGCGCTCGCCGTACCCGGGTTCGTGCCCAATGTGCAGATCCCGCCGGAGCTGATCCTGCCGTTGCTGCTGCCGCCGTTGCTGTACGCGGCGGTGCGGCGGACCTCCTGGCGGCAGTTCACGGCGAATCTGCGGCCGATCTTCCTGCTGGCAGTCGCGCTGGTGTTCGTGACCACCGCCGCGGTGGCCGCCGTGGCGCACGCGATCGTGCCGGGGCTGCCGATCGCGGCGGCCCTCGCGCTCGGCGCGCTCGTCGCACCGCCCGACCCGGTGGCGGCGACCGCCGTGGCGGGACAACTGGGCCTGCCCCGCCGGCTGGTGTCCATCCTGGAGGGCGAGGGCCTCTTCAACGACGTCACGGCCATCGTGCTGTACCACGTCGCCATCGCCGCGGCCGTCAGCGGATCCTTCTCCTGGCCCCAGGCCGCGCTCCAGCTCGTGCTGTCGGGGGTCGTGGCCGTCGCCGTGGGGATCGGGCTCGGCTGGGCCGCCAACAAGCTGATGGACTTCCTGGAGGACGCGACGCTGCAGATCGGGCTGACCCTGCTCGTGCCGTACGCCGCGTACGTGACGGCCGAGGAGCTGCACGGGTCGGGGGTCCTCGCGGTGCTCACGACGGCGCTGTTCCTCGCGGAGTACGCGCTCGGGGCGGACGACGTCCTGACGCGGCTGGCCGGGCACACCGTCTGGGACGTCGTGGACACCCTCGTCACCGGGGTCGCCTTCGGCCTGATCGGGCTGGAGCTGCACAACGCGATCCGTACGGCGTCCGGGCGCTGGCAGGAGATGCTCGGCTGGGCGGCGGCCGTCGTGGCCGTCGTCGTGCTCGTCCGGCTGGCCTGGCTGCTGCCGGCCACCTGGCTGGCGCGGCGGCTGCACGCGAAACGGGACTACGACGAGGAGATCCCGGTGTCGTGGCGCGAGACCGTGGTGATGTGGTGGTCGGGGATGCGGGGCGTGGCGTCGGTGGCGCTGGCACTCGCGATTCCGCTGGAGACCGAGAGCGGGGCGCCGTTCCCCGACCGGGACGAGATCGTGTTCATCGCGTTCGGAGTGATCATGGCGACGCTGGTGCTGCAGGGACTCACCCTGCCGGCGCTGGTGCGGCGGCTGGGGGTGCGGGCGGACGAGGGGGCCGAGAAGGAGTTCGAGAAGGCGCTGGCCGTGCGGGCGGCCAAGGCGGCGAAGCGGCGGCTGAAGGAGATCGAGGAGACGGAGGAGCTGCCGGAGGAGATGTCCGAGCGGCTGCTGCGGCGGGCCTTCGAGATCGGGGTGCGGATCAGCCCGGAGGTGGGGGAGGACGAGCGCCGGGAGGGGCACGAGCAGCGCGTGCGGCGGCTGCGGCGGATGCGCCGGATCCAGGGGGAGATGCTGAGCGCGGCCCGGCACGAGGTGCTGGCCGCGCGGAGCGAGCCGGGGGCGAACCCCGAGGTGGTGGACCGGGTACTGCGGCATCTGGATGTGCGCAGCCTGCGCTGAGGTGCGGGTGCGCGCGGGTGGGCTTCCCGCCGTCGGCGGGTGCGGACCCGGGGGCCGTGGCCTCCGGCCGGGTCCGCACCCGCCACCGGTCATCCTCGGCCCGTCGACCTCGGCGCCTCGTGGACGCGGCTGCGGGGCACGCGCGGGACGCGGCCGTCGGCGTGGCCGTTCGGATGGCTCGGGGGAAGCACCGCGTCGGCCGTGTTGACGCGCGGGAGGGCGTACGGGTGGGTCTCGGTGAGCCAGTGGATGAGCTGTTCGCGGACGGTGACGCGGACGGTCCACAGGTCGTCCGGGTCCTTGGCCGTGACCAGCGCGCGGACCTCCATGGTGGAGGGGGTCGCGTCCGTGACGGTCAGGTCGTAGTGGCGGCCGTCCCACGCGGGGCAGGACCGCAGGATGTCGCGGAGCTGGTCGCGCATCGCGGGCAGCGGTGCGGCGTGGTCGACGTGGAGGAAGACCGTGCCGGTCATCTGGGCACCGCCGCGGGACCAGTTCTCGAAGGGCTTCGAGGTGAAGTACGAGACCGGCATCGTGATGCGGCGCTCGTCCCAGGTGCGGACCGTCAGGAAGGTGAGGGTGATCTCGTCGACCGTCCCCCACTCACCCTCCACCACGACCACGTCGCCGAGGCGGACCATGTCGCCGAAGGCGATCTGCAGCCCCGCGAAGAGGTTGCTCAGGGTGGACTGGGCGGCGATACCGGCGACGATGCCGAGCAGCCCGGCCGAGGCCAGCAGCGAGGCGCCGGCCGCGCGCATCGCCGGGAAGGTCAGCAGCATCGAGGCCGCGGCCACCACCCCGACGATCGCCGAGACCACCCGCATGATCAGCGTCACCTGCGTGCGCACGCGGCGCACGCGGGCGGCATCGCGGTGGACGCGGGCGTAGCGGCTGTACGTGGTCTCCACGACCGCCGCCGCGATCCGGATCACCAGCCAGGCCGTGGAGCCGATCAGCACCAACGTCAGGCTGCGGCCGATGGCGGTCCGGTGCTGCTCCAGCAGCTGCGCCTCGTCGTACGACGCTCTGAGGAAGGCCGCGCACAGGACCAGCTGGTAGGGGATGCGACCGCGGCGCAGCAGGCCCCACAGAGGTGTCTCGTGGTGCCGCTGGTCCGCTTTGCGCAGCAGCAGGTCGGTCGTCCAGCCGATGAGCAGCGTGAGGACGACCGAGCCACCGATGACGATCAATGGACGGAGTAGATTCTCCATGCCTTCGAACGTAACCGGCCTCGCGGGGTCATGAACATGTGACTTCCGACGCCCTCGGGGTACGGGCGCCGGGGCGGGCCCGCGGACCGGCCGGGCGACCGGTCGTCCGACCCGGCTGGCACGATGGCCTCATGAACATCGTGCTCTTCCATTCGACCTACGGATTGCGGCCCGCGGTGCGCGAGGCCGCGGACCGGCTGCGCGCCGCCGGACACGAGGTGTGGACCCCCGACCTCTTCGCCGGGCGGACGTTCGACACGGTCGAGGACGGCATGGCCTTCAACCAGGAGCTGGGCAGGGAGGAGCTTCTCAAGCGGGCGGTCCTGGCCGCCGCGCCCTACTCGGAGCGAGGGCTCGTCTACGCCGGGTTCTCGCTGGGCGCCGCGACCGCCCAGACCCTGGCCCTGGGCGACAAGAACGCGCGGGGGCTGCTGCTTCTGCACGGAACCTCGGACATCGCCGCCACCGCGACCGTGGACGACCTGCCCGTCCAGCTGCACGTCGCCGAGCCCGACCCCTTCGAGCCGGACGACTGGCTGAGCGCCTGGTACCTCCAGATGCGCAGGGCCGGCGCCGACGTCGAGGTCTACCGGTATGCCGGGGCGGGCCACCTCTACACCGACCCCGAGCTGCCGGACTACGACGCGGAGGCCGCCGAGGCCACCTGGCGGGTGGCGCTCGGCTTCCTCGAAACCCTCTAGATGAATGAGTCCAAGGGTTGGCCTGCGAACATAGGACGAGGGCGTCCAATGTCAGTGTGTGAAGACAGACCTGGACACCCTCGCAACGGCACTCTATGCCCGAATCGACGACGAGTTGAAGGCTTCGCCGTGGCTGGCCCCGTACCGGCCCGTCGTCGGGATCGCGCCCACGCTCAGTGACGCCGAACTGGTCACCCTCGCGGTCATGTCGGCGCTGCTCGGTTACACCTCCGAGCGGCGCTGGCTGCGCCGTGTGGGGAAGGACTTCGGTCGCCTCTTCCCTTACGTGCCCCAGCAGTCCGGCTACAGCAAGCGGCTGCGCGCCGCTTCCTCGCTGCTCACCAGCATGATCCGGATCCTCGCCCGGGACACCTCGCTGTGGAGCGATGACGTGTGGCTGGTCGACTCCACCCCGGTCGGCTGCGGATGCTCCCGCGAGACGGCCAAACGCTCGGACCTGGCGGGCTGGGCCCAGTACGGCTACTGCGCGTCGCACTCACGGTACTTCTGGGGACTGCGGCTGCATCTGGTATGCACGCTTGGCGGGCTGCCGGTCCTGTTCGCCCTCACCGGTGCGAAGGCCGACGAGCGCGAGACACTGCGCGACATGCTCGACACCGCGCCCGATGTCACAGCGGCCCGCCCCGGCCAGACGATCATCGGGGACAAGAACTACTACGGCCGCGAGTTCGAGCACGACCTGGCCGAGCGTCACCTTGAGTTGCTGCGGCCGGCCCGCAAGGGAGAGGCCGAACGGGCCGGGGCACACCTGTTCAAGCCGCTGCGGCAGGTCATCGAGTCGATCAACCAGACCCTCAAGGCCCAGCTCGACCTGGAACGACACGGCGGCAAGAGCCCGGCAGGGGTGGCGGCCCGCGTCCTGTGCCGGATCCTCGCGCTCACAGCGGCGATCTGGCACAACGACAAGACCGGACAGCCGATCAAACGGTCACTCACCGCCTACGATCACTGACCGCAACGACACCCCTTGGACTCATTCATCTAGGGCCCGTCAGAAGGGCCCCAGGGCCGCGGGGCCCGCTCCCGCGTCCTGCACGGGGTCGTACGTCCTACACGGGGTCGTACGTCCGCTCCACCTTCTGCGTCCCGCTCCGGGTCCGGTACGAGCGTGCCCAGGACGACGTCGCGTCGGCCTTCGTGCGGTCGGACAGGACGTAGAAGTCCATCTGCGCCCGCGCGGCGGTGATGTCCAGGACGCCGTAGCCGTGCCGGTCGGTGTCGACCCAGTGCACGTGCCGGTTGGCGGCGCGGATCAGTGGGGAGGCCACCGCGGAGACGGTGCCCTCGGGGACCTTCACGAGGTCGTCGAGGTTGTCGGAGGTGACCGAGGTGACGACGAACTCGGTGGCCGCGGAGGCCGACAGCGGGTACGTCCCGGCGTTCACGGGCACGTCGTTGGCCCAGGCCATGTGGATGTCGCCGGTGAGGAAGACCGTGTTGCCGATCGCGTTCTGCCGCAGGTGGGCGAGGAGTTCGCGGCGGTCGTCGGTGTAGCCGTCCCACTGGTCGGGGTTGAGGGCGAGGCCCTCCTTCGGCAGACCGAGCAGCTCCGCGAGGGGCTCGAAGAGGTCGGCCGTGAGGTTGCCGAGCGCGAACGGCGCGATCATCACCGAGTTGCCGACCAGCCGCCACGTCGTGTCGGACGACTTCAGCCCGGCCTTCAGCCAGTCGAGCTGGGCCCGGCCGGTCAGGGTGCGGTCGGGGTCGTCGACCTTGCCGTCGCCTATGCCCACCTGCTGTGAGCGGAAGGACCGCAGGTCCAGCAGCGAGAGGTCGACGAGCTTGCCGAAGCGCAGGCGGCGGTAGGTGGTGCCCGCGACCGCCGGGCGCACCGGCATCCACTCGAAGTACGCCTGCTTGGCCGCCGACTGCCGGGCCGCCCAGGCGCCCTCCGCGCCCTCGGTGTGGTTCTCGGCGCCGCCCGACCACGCGTCGTTGGCGAACTCGTGGTCGTCCCAGATGGCGACGACCGGCGCGACCGCGTGCAGGGCCTGCAGGTCCGGGTCGGTCTTGTAACGGCCGTGCCGGACGCGGTAGTCGGCCAGGGAGACGATCTCGTGGGCCGGCGCGTGCGGCCGGACGACCTTGCCGCGCGTGGCGTACTCTCCGGTGCCGTACTCGTAGATGTAGTCGCCGAGGTGCAGCCAGGCGTCCAGGTCGCCGCGCGCGGCCAGATGGCGGTAGGCGGCGAAGTGGCCGCCCTCCCAGTTGGCGCAGGAGACCACGCCGAAGCGCAGGTTGGCGGTGGCGGCCTCGCCGGCCGGGGCGGTGCGGGTGCGGGCGGCGGGCGAGTCGGTGCCGCCGGCCGAGAAGCGGAACCAGTAGGTGGTGGCGGGCGCGAGGCCGCGCACGTCGGCCTTGACGGTGTGGTCGGAGGCGGCGGTAGCGGTCGTCGACCCCTTCGCGACGATGTTCGTGAACGCCTTGTCCAGGGCGACGGTCCAGCCGACCTCGACGTCCGGCCCGAGACCGGAGCCGGGTGTGGCGGCGGCGGTGGACGTCACGCGGGTCCACAGCAGGACACCGTCGGGCAGCGGGTCACCGGAGGCGACTCCGTGCAGGAAGGCGGGGGACTCCGCCGCGAGGGCCGGCAGGGCGGCGGCGAGCGGCGCGGCGAGCACGGCCCCGGCGGCGGCCGCCTTGACGACCGTACGGCGGCTCGGCGCGGCCGAACCCATGGGCTGGGCGGGGGAGTCGGGGCTGGAGTGAGATCTGCGACTGGTCACGGCCGATGAGATTACTGATCGGTAGGGCCACGGGTAAGACAGAAGCCTGAATTCCGTGCGAAGTTCGGCGATTGTTCGCCGCACGTCGGGTGAGCAGGGGCGAGCCGGGACCGCTGAGGGGGCGAGCGGAGGCCGCTGAGGGAGCGTCGGCCGGCCCGTCGCAGGCCGTGGGTCACCTGTCGTCGGCGTACTTCCTGGCCAGGGCGATCAGCGCGGCACGGTCGGGGCGACCGGTGCGGTCCCGGAGGCTGGCGAGGTGCTTCTCCACGGTGCGGGGCGAGAGGAACAGGTGCTCGGCGATCTCCTGGTTGCCGAGCCGGGCGCCCAGCAGACGCAGCACCTCGTACTCCCGCGCGGTCACCCCCGCACGCCGGAGTTCCCCCGGGACGGCGTCGTGGCCCTGCCGGCGGCGGGGCACCGGCGAGCCGGATTCGCGCAGCAGGGCCCGGCACGCGGCGGACACCCGCGTGGTGCCCCGCTCGTGGAAGAACTGTTCGGCGGTGCGCAGCCATGCGACGGGCCGGCCCCAGCCGTCGGCGAGTGCGGCCTCGGCCCCCAGGCGCAGACACAGGTGCGCGGCCAGCGGGACCGTGGAGGTCCCGGTCAGCGCCTCCTCGGCCGTCTTGGCGGCCTCGGCGGCGCGGCCCTCGCGGCCCAGCAGGACGGCCCGGGACCAGCCGGCGAAGGGGCGGTCCCACTGGACCTGGGCGAGCCGTTCGGTGCCGGGGCCGTCCAGTTCATCCCAGCCGGTCGCGCCGCGCAGGGTGCGCAACAGCAGGTACGGGCCGAGGAAGCCGGTGACGCCGCCGGTGCTGGGCAGCGCGCGCATGACGCCGTCCGCCTCCGTGAACTCGGCCAGCGCGCGGTCGGGTTCCTCGCGCAGCAGGGAGCAGATGCCCTGTGCCCAGCCCCACACCGAGGTGTCGGCGTAGCCCCAGAGCGCTCCGGCGCTCCGCCCGGCGAGCGCGCGCTCCAGGGTGCGCAGCGTGGTGTCGAGCTTCTCCCGCTCCCCGAGCGAGGCGGCGAGGATGCCGTCCACGCCGGCACCGATCAGCTCCACCTCCCGCAGCCGCAGTCTGCGGGCCGTCGCCCGGAGCCGGCGCGCGGACTCCGCCGCCCGCTCGTGTTCGTCGCGCAGGATGTGGGCGAGGGTCAGATGCATGTCGGCCCAGGCCGTCATGAGCACGGCGCCGGTGTCCTCGGCCGCTCCCCGCGCGGCGAGCAGCCGGTCCGTGCCGGTGAACCGGACACGGTCCAGCACGCCCAGCTCCAGCAGACCGCGGATCCGCCAGACCGGCAGCGCGTGGGCCTCGGCGGTGGCCACCAGCCGGGCGAACGCCTCCTCCGCCGCACCGAGGTCCCGGGGCCGCAGGCAGTAGCCGAGCATGTTCAGCGCCTTGCACGCCACCTCCGGCAGTCCCACCTCCTCGGCGGTCGCGACGGCCCCCTCGGCGAGTGCGCGGGCGCTCTCCAGCCGGTCCGGGCGCTGCGAGTTGAGCACCAGGTGGGCGGCGACCGCGTCCAGGGCGGCGCGGGCCGCCGGGTCGGGCAGCTCACCGAGCAGCTCCCGCGCCCGCCGTACGGCGGTCAGGCCCTCCTCCCACTGCTGGGCGGTCGCGGCGGCCCGCGCCCGAGTGAGGAACCCCGCCGCCCGGCGCGCGGCCGGCGCGCCCCACACCGTCAGGACGCGGTCCAGCCGGTCCCCTAGCTCGGGCACGCGCCGCACGTCACCGGTGAGGACCAGCGTGCCGAGCAGTTCCTCCAGCAGCCGGGCCACGGCCTCGGGCGGCGCGTCCGGGGCGCCGGCGGTCAGCTCCAGGCCCCGGTCGAGGAGTTCGACGGCGGTCAGCAGCGCACCCCGCGCCACCGCCTGCCGCCCGGCCCGGACGAGCAGCACCGCCGCCCGTGCCGGCCGCCCCGCGGCCACGCACAGCTCCGCCGCGAGCCGGTACAGATCGTCGCCCGCCTCCGCGCCGAGGGGCGGGCGCGGACGGCCCGGGGCCGAGGACGGAGCGGCGGCGGGCGTGCCGGGGTACGTTCCGTCCGGCGTGCCCGGGCGTGTCGGACCGTCCCCGTCGGCGGTCGCGCCGTCGAGGCCCGTCGCGGCGGGACGCGCTGTGTCCTCCTCTCGCCCCTCTCGCCCCACCCCCTTCGCCGCCTCGATCGCGTCCGCGGCCGCCAGGCACAGGGCCGCGCGTTCCGGAGGGAGGAGGCGCCGGGTGATGGCCTCGGCGGTGAGGGCGTGGCGGAAGGTGTGCCAGCCGGGGTCCGAGGCGGCGGTGGCGCCGGAGACGAGGTGGGCACGGGCCGCGTGGCGGAGCTGGGTGAGGGCGGTGGCGTGGTCCAGGCCCGCCGCGCGAGCGGCGATGTCGACGGGGAAACGCCGGCCGAGGACCGCCGCCGCCTCCAGCAGGGCGATGCCGGCCGGGGGCAGCTGGTCCACGCGCTGCAGCACGGCGGCGGCGACGGTGTCCGGCACGTCGGCGTCCAGCGAGCCCGCCACCGTCCAGCGGGAACCCTCGTCCCGGACGAGACCGCCGCCGTCCACCATGGCCCGCAGCAGCTCCTCCACCACGAAGGGAACGCCCTCGGAAACGGTGTGCAGCCGCTCCAGGACCGCCGCCGGAACCTCCTCGGCGGTGTCGTGGCCCAGGCACCGGGCGGCCAGCTCGGCGGTGCCGGCCGGCCCGAGGCGGGCGAGGCGGACCGTGCGGGCCGTACGACGGGACGCGGCGGCCTCGGCGAGGTCGAGCGCCGGGCCGGACCCGCCGCGCAGGGTGGCCAGCAGAACGGCCCGCTGAGCGGTGAGGTTGTCCGTCAGATAGTCGACGACGGCGAGTGTGTCGGCGTCCGCGTCGTGCAGGTCCTCCAGCACCAGGACACAGCCGCCGTCACGGCCGAGGACGTGCAGGAGCCGGAGCACCGCCTCGGCGTACCCGACCAGGGGCGCGCCGTCCTGCGGTGCCGATCCGCACAGCCGGGACAGCAGCGGCTCGTAGAGGCCGAGGTCCCCGTCCGAGGGCGCCCCCTCGCCCCGTAAGCCTGAGAACACCGCCTCCGCCAGCGGGCGCAGGGGCACCGCGCGCCCGGCGGACGCGGCGCGCCCGCGCAGGACCCGTGCGCCGGCGCCCGCGGCGGCCGACGCCGTGTCCTCGACGAGCCGGGACTTGCCGATACCGGGCTCGCCCAGCACGAAGACGGACGATCCCCGCCCGTCCCTGGCCGCCCGGACGGCGGCCGCCAGAAGCTCCCGCTCGGCCCGCCGGCCGACGAGAGCGGGCGACGACAGCGACGCGAAAGGGTCGTTCGACGGGGACGCGAACGGCGCGGACGAAGCGGCCGGCGAGGACGGCGTCGGGGAGAACGGCGACGGCACCGAAGAGAACGACAACTGCAGGCCCCCTGCGCCCTGTCGGGATGGTCGTGACAACCCTCGTACGCCCTCGTACGCGCGCGTACGCACCCCCGCCGGGCATCCCTCGAAAGCACCTTCGAGGCGCGTACAGGGTAGCCCCCACGTCCCCGGGGGTCGCACCACTACATGGGGGATCTTCCCCGATGCCCGGGGGCCCGGCGCCCGGCAGGCTGGTGTTCGGCAGGGCAGGGGGGACAGGGCATGACCCGGGGGGACATGCCCTGCCTGCCTCTTTTTCTTTCGGCAGGGAGGTCGTCATGCAGCGTGCCCGGATCTGGGTCGCCGCGGGAGTGCTGGGCGCGGTCCTGTGCGGGTGTTCGTCACCCGCCTCGACCACCGGGGCCGGGAGCGGCGGCGGATCGTCGTCGGGCGGAGCCGCCGCGGACGAGCCGGAGGTCCCGGTGACGACCCAGGACCTGGAGCGGGTCTGTGCCGACAACCTCGGCTTCAAGGGGCTGCCGGCCTACGACCGCGCCAAGAAGACCGTGCACCCGGCCCAGCTCATGAACAGCACCGGCGACGGGTGGACGAGCAGCGTGCCCGTGGACGGCGACTTCCCCAAGGGCTGGTTCCTCGACTACGAGGACAAGGTGGAGAAGGCGGAGCTGGTCGTCTGCGTCGAGCGCACCAAGGCCACCGCGACCGGCAAGGTCTGCGACATGGAGGCCGACGGCAAACCGCTGAAGATCCGGACGTACAACACCTCGTACCGGGTGCGGGTCGTCGAGGCCCGCACGGGCAAGGAGCAGTTCGGGTACAAGGGCAAGGCCGAGTCGGACGAGTGCCCGGCCTATATCTTCACCTCGGACGACGAGGACGCCGACAAGTACTACAACGAGGTCCGCCCCGAGGACTACCGCAAGCGGGTCAAGCCGTACATCGCGCCGTAGCCGCTTCGGCGGCTGCTGCCGCAGCGTCGGGCGGGCGCCCCCGGAGCCGTTCTCCGGGGGCGCTCGCCCGCTCACGTGCGCCCCGCGGCGGCTACTTGGTGACGCCCGCGTCCTTGAGCGCCGTCTGCCACTGCGCGACCGTGGACGGGTTGGTGATCACCTTGTCGTTGATCTTGATGGTGGGGGTGGACTTGACCCCGTCGGCGTCGTCGAAGGACTTGCTCATCCGCATCGCCCAGGCGTCGTAGGTGCCCTTCTTCACGGCGTCCTGGAACTTCTTGTTGTTCTTCAGCGCGTCGACCGTGTTCGCCACCTTGATCAGGTAGCTGTCCTGGGCGAACTCGTCGGTCGACTCCTCCGGGTGGTACTTCACCGAGTACAACGCGGTCTTGTAGTCGAGGAACGCCTCGGGGCTGACGTCCAGGGCGGCGCCGAGCGCGCTCAGCGCGTTCTTCGAGCCCTCCCCGGTGAGGTTGCCGTCGAGGAAGGTGCCGATCGTGAAGGAGAGCTTGTAGTCGCCGTCCTGCATGCCCTTGTTGACCGTCTCGCCGACGGTCTGCTCGAAGGCGGCGCAGGCCGGGCAGCGCGGGTCCTCGTACAGGTGGACGACGTTCTTGGTCTTGGAGTCGCCGACCAGCACGGTGGTGCCGTTCTTGCCCGAGGTGTTCGCCGGGGCGACCACCGTGGCCTCGGCGGCCTCCTCCCACTTGCCGGGCTTGTTGTTCTGGACCACGGCGTAGCCGATGCCGCCGGCTATCGCGAGGACCGCGACGATCGAGGCGGCGACGATCGCCTGCCGCCTGACCTTCGCGCGCTTGGCCTGACGCTCGCGCTCCAGACGCAGCCGCTCACGGGCCGCCGACTTCGCCGCGCTGCTGTTCCGCTTGCTCATGTGGATGAACTCCCTGGGAAAACGCGCACACGGGGTGCGCGATGGGGTGTGAGGGGGACCTGCTCGTGCTCAGGAGGTGGTCACGCGAAGGTGACCGAGCACGGCGGTCCACGCCGCCCCAGGGAGTGCGTGTGGAGGAGGGGGCGCGCGCCGGCCGTACGGTGCGCGGTGCGCCTCGGCCGGTGCTGCGCCCGCAGGGGCCGTACCAGGACCGCGGCGAACGCGATCAGCAGCGGGCGGAAGCCGGTGGCGACCGCCGCGTCCAGCAGCCGGGCCAGCGCCCGCTCACCGCGCCGCAGCCAGGCGGCGGCCAGCAGGCCCACGCCGACGTGCGCGGCGAGCAGCAGCCAGGCGGCCCCCGGACCGGCGCCCGCGAGCAGCGAGGCCGCCCGCTCGGAGCCGCCGGCGACCCGCGCCAGCGGCGCGCCGACGCCCCCGCCGCCGCACAGTACGTCCAGTCCGACCTGCCGCAGCGGACCCGTGACGGGGCCGCCCGCCTCGCCGTAACAGGCGTGCTGACCCGTGGTGAAGACCGTGTCGGCGGCCAGCTCCAGGGGGATCAGCACTCCGGCGATCCGCCCGAAGCCGCGCTCGCGGCCGGCCAGGGCGAAGGCGGCGAGGAAGACCGCCGCGGTGATGGCGGCGACGGTGGTGAACGGCAGCGGGACCCCGGACAGCAGGACGTGCGACGCGGTGCTGAGCGTCACGACGACAGCCGTGAACAGCGCCGCGCGTACGGCTCTGAAGGGGGTCCCGGATATGTCCATGCCGTCGGAGAGTGTCCCACGCGGGCACGTAAGGGACCGCTAAAAGGTCCCTGTGAGTGTGCGAGGTCTCGTCCCCGCCGAAGTCCTTCCCGGCGGCCTCAGTGGTTGCGCAGGCCGGGGATCCGGCCGTTGCGGAAGAGGTCGACGAAGATCTGGTGGTCCCTGCGCGCGCGTGCCCCGTACGCGTGCGCGAAGTCCACCAGGAGCGGGGCGAAGCCCTCCTCGTCGGCCGCGATCGCCGCGTCGATGGCCCGTTCCGTGGAGAACGGCACCAGGGACTGCCCGGTCAGGTCGTCCGCCGCCGCGTGCATCGTGGCCGTGGCCCGGCCGAGGTCGGCGACGACCGCCGCGATCTCCTCCAGGTCGTCGATGTCGCTCCAGTCCAGGTCCACCGCGTACGGCGACACCTCGGCGACCAGCTGCCCGGCGCCGTCCAGCTCGGTCCAGCCCAGCCACGGGTCCGCGTGCGCCTGGAGGGCCCGCTGGGAGATGACCGTGCGGTGGCCCTCGTGCTGGAAGTAGTCCCGGATGCGCTGGTCGGTGACGTGCCGGGAGACGGCCGGGGTCTGCGCCTGCTTGATGTAGATCACCACATCGTTCTCCAGGGCGTCGGTGGCGCCCTCCAGCAGGATGTTGTACGACGGCAGGCCCGCCGAGCCGATGCCGATGCCCCGGCGGCCGACGACGTCCTTCACCCGGTAGGAGTCCGGGCGGGTCAGCGAGGACTCCGGGAGCGTCTCCAGATAGCCGTCGAAGGCGGCCAGCACCTTGTAGCGCGTGGCCGCGTCCAGCTCGATGGAACCGCCGCCCGGCGCGAACCGGCGCTCGAAGTCACGGATCTCCGTCATCGAGTCCAGGAGGCCGAAACGGGTCAGCGAGCGGGCGTCGCGCAGCGCGTCCAGCAGCGGGCCCTGGGCGGTGTCCAGCGTGAACGGAGGGACCTCGTCCCGCTTGGCGCCGGCCGCTATGGCGTGGATCCGCTCGCGGTAGGCGGCCGCGTAGGTCTCCACCAGCTCCGTGATCTGCTCGTCGCTCAGCGCCTTCGCGTACCCGATGAGCGCCACGGAGGCGGCGAACCGCTTCAGGTCCCAGGTGAAGGGGGCGACGTACGCCTCGTCGAAGTCGTTCACGTTGAAGATCAGGCGGCCCGTGGAGTCCATGTACGTGCCGAAGTTCTCCGCGTGCAGGTCGCCGTGGATCCACACGCGCGAGGTGCGCTCGTCCAGGTACGGACCGGAGCCCTTCTCGTCGTCCAGGTCCTTGTAGAACAGGCACGCCGTGCCCCGGTAGAACGCGAAGGCCGAGGCCGCCATCTTCCGGAACTTCACGCGGAACGCGGCCGGGTCGGCGGCCAGGAGCTGGCCGAAGGCGGTGTCGAAGACGGCGAGGATCTCGTCGCCGCGGCGCTCGTCGTCGAGCTGGGGGACCGACATCGCGGGGTGCCTCCTGGTGATCACGGGTGGGTCGACTTCTGAACGTGCGAGGGCGCGCGCGAGTGCCCGCGGCTCCTCCCCGAAAGGTACGGGGGACACCCCTCCCGGTGTCAGTCCCGAGGCATAGACTTCGACGCTGTCCCCCAGACTGTCCGTAGCCGGTGGGGAAGTCGTTCACGCCTGTTTCCCCTGTTGTGTCCCTTGGAGGCCGAAGCCGTGTCAAAGCCGCCGTTCACGCACCTGCACGTCCACACCCAGTACTCGCTGCTGGACGGTGCCGCGCGGCTCAAGGACATGTTCGACGCGTGCAACGAGATGGGCATGACCCACATCGCCATGTCCGACCACGGCAACCTCCACGGGGCCTACGACTTCTTCCACACCGCCAAGAAGGCCGGCGTCACCCCGATCATCGGCATCGAGGCGTACGTCGCCCCCGAGTCCCGGCGCAACAAGCGCAAGATCCAGTGGGGCCAGCCGCACCAGAAGCGGGACGACGTGTCCGGTTCGGGCGGTTACACGCACAAGACGATCTGGGCGGCGAACAGGACGGGCCTGCACAACCTCTTCAAGCTCTCCTCGGACGCGTACGCCGAGGGCTGGCTGCAGAAGTGGCCCCGGATGGACAAGGAGACCATCTCCCAGTGGTCCGAGGGGCTGATCGCCTCCACCGGCTGCCCCTCCGGCGAGCTGCAGACCCGGCTGCGCCTCGGCCAGTTCGACGAGGCGGTGAAGGCGGCCTCCGAGTACCAGGACATCTTCGGCAAGGACCGCTACTTCCTGGAGCTGATGGACCACGGCATCGACATCGAGCACCGGGTCCGCGAGGACCTGCTCCGGGTCGGCAAGAAGCTCGGCATCCCGCCGCTGGTCACCAACGACTCGCACTACACGTACGCGCACGAGGCGACCGCGCACGACGCGCTGCTGTGCATCCAGACCGGCAAGAACCTCTCCGACCCGGACCGCTTCAAGTTCGACGGCACCGGCTACTACCTCAAGTCCACCGAGGAGATGTACGCCGTCGACTCCTCGGACGCCTGGCAGGAGGGCTGCGCCAACACCCTGCTGGTGGCCGAGCAGATCGACACCTCCGGCATGTTCGAGGCCAGGAACCTCATGCCGAAGTTCGACATCCCCGAGGGTTTCACCGAGGTCACCTGGTTCCGCGAGGAGACCATGCGCGGCATGCACCGCCGCTTCCCGGACGGCATCCCGGACGACCGCATGAAGCAGGTCGAGTACGAGATGGACACCATCATCTCGATGGGCTTCCCGGGATACTTCCTCGTGGTCGCCGACTTCATCATGTGGGCCAAGAAGCAGGGCATCGCGGTCGGCCCCGGCCGTGGCTCCGCGGCCGGCTCGATCGTCGCGTACGCCATGGGCATCACCGACCTCGACCCGATCCCGCACGGACTGATCTTCGAGCGGTTCCTCAACCCCGAGCGCATCTCCATGCCCGACGTCGACATCGACTTCGACGAGCGCCGGCGCGTCGAGGTGATCCGGTACGTGACCGAGAAGTACGGCGCCGACAAGGTCGCCATGATCGGCACCTACGGCAAGATCAAGGCGAAGAACGCCATCAAGGACTCCGCGCGCGTGCTCGGCTACCCGTACGCGATGGGCGACCGGCTCACCAAGGCGATGCCCGCCGACGTCCTCGGCAAGGGCATCGACCTCAACGGCATCACCGACCCCTCCCACCCCCGCTACAGCGAGGCGGGCGAGATCCGGTCGATGTACGAGAACGAACCGGACGTGAAGAAGGTCATCGACACCGCCAAGGGCGTCGAGGGCCTGGTCCGGCAGATGGGTGTGCACGCGGCCGGCGTGATCATGTCCAGCGAGCCCATCGTCGACCACGCCCCGATCTGGGTGCGGCACACCGACGGCGTCACGATCACCCAGTGGGACTACCCGCAGTGCGAGTCGCTCGGCCTGCTGAAGATGGACTTCCTGGGCCTGCGCAACCTCACGATCATGGACGACGCCATCAAGATGGTGAAGGCCAACAAGGGCATCGACCTGGAGATGCTCGCGCTCCCGCTGGACGATCCCAAGACCTTCGAACTGCTCTGCCGCGGTGACACCCTCGGCGTCTTCCAGTTCGACGGCGGCCCGATGCGCTCCCTGCTCCGCCAGATGCAGCCCGACAACTTCGAGGACATCTCCGCCGTCTCGGCCCTCTACCGGCCGGGCCCGATGGGCATGAACTCGCACATCAACTACGCGGAGCGCAAGAACAAGCGCCAGGAGATCACACCGATCCACAAGGAGCTGGAGGAGCCGCTCGAAGAGGTCCTCGCGGTCACCTACGGCCTGATCGTCTACCAGGAGCAGGTGCAGAAGGCCGCCCAGATCATCGCCGGGTACTCGCTCGGCGAGGCCGACATCCTCCGCCGCGTGATGGGCAAGAAGAAGCCCGAGGAGCTGGCGAAGAACTTCACCATCTTCCAGGCCGGTGCCAAGAGGAACGGCTACAGCGACGAGGCCATCCAGGCCCTGTGGGACGTCCTGGTGCCCTTCGCCGGCTACGCCTTCAACAAGGCCCACTCCGCCGCGTACGGCCTCGTCTCCTACTGGACCGCGTACCTCAAGGCCAACTACCCGGCCGAGTACATGGCCGCGCTGCTCACCTCGGTCAAGGACGACAAGGACAAGTCGGCCGTCTACCTCAACGAGTGCCGGCGTATGAAGATCAAGGTGCTCCCGCCGAACGTCAACGAGTCGGAGCACAACTTCGCCGCCCAGGGCGACGACGTCATCCTGTTCGGCCTCGAAGCCGTGCGCAACGTCGGCACCAACGTGGTCGAGTCGATCATCCGCAGCCGCAAGGCCAAGGGGAAGTACGCCTCCTTCCCCGACTACCTCGACAAGGTCGAGGCCGTCGCCTGCAACAAGCGCACCACGGAGTCGCTGATCAAGGCGGGCGCGTTCGACACGATGGGGCACACCCGCAAGGGCCTCACCGCGCACTTCGACTCGATGATCGACAACGTGGTCGCGGTCAAGCGCAAGGAGGCCGAGGGCCAGTTCGACCTCTTCGGCGGCATGGGCGAGGAGGAGAGCAGCGAGCCGGGCTTCGGGCTCGACGTCGAGTTCACCACCGACGAGTGGGAGAAGACCTATCTCCTCGCCCAGGAGCGGGAGATGCTCGGCCTCTACGTCTCCGACCACCCCCTCTTCGGACTGGAGCACGTGCTCTCCGACAAGGCCGACGCGGGCATCGCCCAGCTCACCGGCGGCGAGCACGCGGACGGCGCGGTCGTCACCATCGGCGGCATCATCTCCGGCCTGCAGCGCAAGATGACCAAGCAGGGCAACGCCTGGGCGATCGCGACGGTGGAGGACCTCGCCGGTTCCATCGAGTGCATGTTCTTCCCCGCGTCCTACCAGCTCGTGTCGACCCAACTCGTCGAGGACGCGGTCGTGTTCGTCAAGGGCCGCCTCGACAAGCGCGAGGAGGTCCCGCGGCTGGTCGCCATGGAGATGCAGGTCCCCGACCTGTCGAACGCGGGCACCAACGCGCCGGTGATCCTCACCATCCCGGCCACCCGGGTCACCCCGCCCATGGTCAGCCGGCTCGGTGAGATCCTCACCCACCACAAGGGCGACAGCGAGGTCCGGATCAGGCTCCAGGGCCCCACCAAGACGACCGTGCTGCGCCTGGACCGGCACCGGGTGAAGCCGGATCCGGCCCTGTTCGGCGATCTGAAGGTGCTGCTCGGCCCGTCCTGCCTGGCCGGCTGAGCGGACCCCGGCGGGCCGCGGCGGCGTGAACGCGCGAGGGGCGCATCCGGAGTTCCGGACGCGCCCCTCGGTGTGTCCGGGCTGCAACAGCCCGTCCCGCCGATGTCAGTTGTGACCGAAACGCTTCTGCCGGCCCTTGCGGGCCATGTCGCCGGGTGTCACCTGCGTCATGCGGGTCTCGGTCTGCGACTCCATCGAGGAGTGCTGGGCCTCCTGCTGACCACGCTCGGACTGCGGCTGCTTACGGTCCTGCTTCTTGTTCTTGGCCATGGGGATCTGCCTCCTGAAGGGGGTCTCGGGGCCAGGGCCGCGACCAGATTCACATAGCATGACAAGGCGCGCATTTCGGAAAATCACCGTCCGTGACGAGAGTTGTCGGACCGTGTGCCGTGTCACGGGAGGGCGTACGGCGAAGACGCCACGCCGAAGATCGAGTTCCGGCCGTTAACCTCCGCGCGGTCGGGCAGACTCGAAGGAAGCCCGAAGCAAACCTCCCGGAAAGAGGGTGGATCGCGTGGACCGCTGCATCGTCCTGGTGGACGCCGGGTATCTGCTCGGCGCGGCCGCCAGCCTCCTCGCCGGGGAACCCTCCCGCTCCCGCATCACCGTCGATCACGCCGCCCTCATCCAGGGGTTGCGCGAGCGCGCCGAGGCCGACACCGAGCGGCCGTTGCTGCGCATCTACTGGTTCGACGGCGCCCCCGACCGGGTCCCGCAGCCCGAGCACCGCAGGCTGCGCGTGATGCCCCGGGTGACCGTGCGGCTCGGCGCGCTGACCCGCAGCGACGGGCGGTGGGCCCAGAAGGGTGTGGACGCCGCCATGCACGCCGAACTGACCGAGCTGGCCCGCAACCGTGCCTGCTCCGACGTGGTCCTCGTGACCGGCGACGGAGATCTGCTGCCGGGCATGATGGCCGCCAAGGAGCACGGCGTCGCCGTCCACCTGTGGGCCGTCCAGGCCGCCGACGGGGACTACAACCAGTCCGAGGACCTGGTCGCCGAGGCCGACGAGCGGCGTGTGCTCGACCGGATGTGGATCACCAAGGCCGTGCGGGCCAAGGATCTCGGCGGGGTCTGCGCGCCGCAGCCGGTGCCGCGGCCGGAGATCGCCGCGATCCTGTCGGCGCCGCTGCCCGAGTCGGCCCTCGCGGCCGCCGCCGAGCGGCCGCAGGGGGAGGCCGAGCACGCCTCGGCCGCGGACGCCGCGCGCAACGGGACCGAGGAGCGGGCCGCCCCGCACAAGGGCGTACCGACGCCGAAGGACCTCGCGGCGATGCGGGGACCGGGGGCGCACGCCGCCCAGCACCCGGCGACGGCCACCCTGCGGTGGTCCTCCGACAAGGGCTGGGTGGACCGGCCCGGCGGCGCGGCGGAGCCGCCCGAGGCGGCGGCGATGCCGACCCTGGCGCAGCTGACCAGCGCGGAGCAGCGGTGGGCCGACCGGGAGGAGGACATCACCACGGTCGGCGGCGACCCCTTCGAGGTCGGGCAGGTGTTCGCCCGGCGATGGATGGCCCGGCTGACCGACCAGACGCATCTGCAGAAGCTGTCGGGGATGTACCCGCGGGTGCCGCACCGGGTCGACGGGGAGCTGCTGCGGTACGCGGCACGGTTCGGACTGCTGGCGCACAAGGACGACCAGATCGACGAGCACGACCGGTACGCGATCAGGGCCGGGTTCTGGCGGGAGATCGACGTGCGGACGGGGGTCGAGCACGCCCCGGCGGGGGAGCGGTAGGGCGCCCGGCAGCTCGGGGAGGACTGGTGGAGGGCGAGTGCGCGTTCGTCGTGGCTGGTCGCGCCCACGCGGCGGAGCCGCATGGGTGACGGCCCCGCGCCCCTGGAGGGGGGCGCTGCACCGCCCCGGAGACATGACGGCCCCCCGGACCCCGTAGGCTCGTTCCTCGTGAGTACGCGTACGGCACAGGCGGTCCGGCATGGCGGGGATGTCGTGTGTGCCGTGCGAGGGCTCACCAAGACGTATCCGGCGACCCGGGGACGCCGCGGGACACCGGGGACTCCCGAGGTGCGGGCCAACGACGCGGTGGCGCTGGAGATCCGGCGCGGTGAGATCTTCGGACTGCTCGGCCCCAACGGGGCGGGCAAGACCACGCTCGTGCGGCAGCTCACGGGACTGATGCGGCCCGACGACGGCACCGTCGAGATCCTCGGCCACGACATCGTGCGCCATCCCGAGCGGGCCGCGCGCATCCTCGCCTACCTGGGGCAGGAGTCGACCGCCCTGGACGAGCTGACCGTGGCGCTGGCCGCGGAGACCACGGGGCGGCTGCGCGGGCTGGAGGTACGACGGGCCCGGGCCGAGCGGGACGCCGTGCTGGAGGAGCTGGGGCTGACCGGGCTCGCCGCACGGCCGCTGAAGAAGCTGTCCGGCGGGCAGCGGCGGCTCGCCTGCTTCGCCACCGCGCTCGTCGGGGAGCGGCCCCTGCTGGTGCTCGACGAGCCGACCAGCGGCATGGACCCGGTGGCCCGGCGGGCCGTGTGGGCCGCCGTCGACCGCCGGCGGGCGCAGTCCGGGACGACCGTCCTGCTGGTCACCCACAACGTCATCGAGGCGGAGACCGTGCTCGACCGCGTCGCCGTCCTCGACCAGGGACGGGTCATCGCCTGCGACACCCCGGCCGGACTGAAGGAGCGGGTCGCGGGCGAGGTGCGCGTCGACCTGGTGTGGCGGGACACCGCCCCGCTGGACGTGCCCGAGGTCGCCGCGCTGCGCCCGCGCGCCGTGGAGTCCGGGCGCCGCTGGACGCTCCGGCTCGCCCCCGAGGAGGCACGCGCGGTGGTGGCCACGGTGACCGGCGGCGCCGCCTTCGTGGCGCTCGACGACTTCACCCTCGCCACGCCGAGCCTGGAGGACGTCTACCTGGCCCTCGGCGGCAGCGCGGGCAGCGCACACGGACTGGTCAAGGGGTGAGGGACACGGGCGTGGACCGGAGCAGGGCCGGTGCGGACGTGAACGGCAGGGCTGCCGCGGCCGTACGACAATGGGCGACAGCCGAAGCGCAGAGGAGCAGCTCGACGTGAGTGTCGTACCCGCCGAGATCCTGCCGGGTCAGGCCCTGGCTGCAGAGGGGCGCGTGGAGCGCGCGGCCGCCGAGCTGGGGCCCCGCGCGCGCCTGTGGCCCTCGCTCTGCGCCGTGTACCGGGCGCAGCTGTCCCGGGCACGGGTCGCGCGGATCCCGCTGCTGTTCGTGGCCACGTTCCAGTCCGTCGGGATCATGATCCTGATGCGCGGAGTGGTGGACGGTGGGGCCGAGGCCCACGCCGTGGTCGCCGGCTCTGCGGTCCTGGTCGTCGCCTTCGTCGCCCTGAACCTGCTGGCCCAGTACTTCGGGCAGCTGCGCTCCAGCGGCGGCCTCGACCACTACGCGACGCTGCCGGTGCCGCCGGCCGCGGTGGTGCTGGGCGCCGCGGGGGCGTACGCCTCGTTCACCGTGCCGGGGACCGTCGTGACCGCCGTCTTCGGCTGTGTGCTCTTCGGGCTGCCGGTGGCCCACCTCTGGGTGCTCGCCGCGGTGATCCCGCTCGCCGGGGCCGCGCTCGCCGGGCTCGGCGCCGCGCTGGGCCTGCTCGCCCCGCGTCCGGAACTGGCCACCGTCCTCGGGCAGCTGGGCATGTCGGCGGCGCTGCTGCTGGGCGTGCTGCCGGCCGACCGGATGCCGGGCTTCATCCGGTTCGCACGGGACCTGCTGCCCTCGACGTACGGCGTGGAGGCCCTCGCGCGGACCTTCGGGCCGCACCCCGACTGGGCGTTCGTGCTCGGGGACCTCGCCGTGTGCGCGGGGGTCGGCGTCGTCTCGCTCGCCGTCGCCACCTGGGCGTACCGGCGGGCCGCCGTCCGGTGACGCGGCGCGCTGCCGGGCCTGGCACGATGGCAGGGTGACCGCACCGTTGACTCCTCCTCCGCCGCCGCACAACCAGTCCCCGAACGACCCCTGGGGTCCGCCGCCCGCGGGCGGCGGGGGCGGGGCGGACCTCTGGTACGAGCCGCAGAAGCCGGCCGGTCCCGGACTGCGGACCGAGCTGACCGAGGCCGCCGTCGTCACCGTGGTCACCGCGCTGGTCGGCGGGGTGCTGCTCGGTCTGCTGTGGTGGTGGCTCGCGCCGCACGTGCCGCTCGTCTCCGACGGGTCGGCGGTCTACTTCAAGGACACCGAGGGCGAACAGGCCGTGGGGGTGGACGGAACGTTCGTCCTCCTGGCCCTCGGCGCCGGCGCGCTGTCCGCGCTCGTCGTCTTCCTGCTGCGCCGGCACGGCGGGGTGCCGCTCGTCGTGGCGCTCACCGTCGGCGGCCTGCTGGGCGGCGTACTGGCGTGGCGGCTCGGGGTCTGGCTCGGGCCCGAGACGGACGTCGCGGCGCGGGCGAAGGAGGTCGGGCAGGGGGTGACGTTCTCCGCGCCGCTGAAGCTGGCGGCGAAGGGGGCGCTGCTGGTGTGGCCGATGGCGGCGATGCTGGTGCATCTGTGCCTGACGGCGGTGTTCGGGCCCCGGGATCCGGAGCCGCCGGTGTTCGAGGACGGGCACGGTGAGGCCCTCGGCACGCGTTAGGGGTGCGTCGTCGGGCGCGGGCCCGGTGGGGCTTCTCGCGCAGTTCCCCGCGCCCCTAAAAGCACCAGGCCCTGCGGGCCTGAAAGCCGAGGCCCTGCGCGCCTGAAAGCAACGGTCCTGCGGGCCTGAAAAGCGTGGGGCGCAGCCCCTGCTTTTCAGGGGCGCGGGGAACTGCGCGACCAGCCCCCACTCACCCGCACCCGAAAACGCACCCCACCCGCACCTCGGAGAGTCACCCGCGGCCGATCGGCGCAGCGACCGCCTCCGTCAGTTTCCGCAGGTCCCGAGGGGCCAGCTCGACCTCCAGACCGCGCCGCCCCGCCGAGACGCAGATCGTCTCGTGGCCTTCCGCGGACGCGTCCAGCACCGTGCGGAGCCGCTTGCGCTGGCCGAGGGGGGAGATACCGCCCCGGACATAGCCCGTCGTGCGCTCCGCCAGAGCGGGATCGGCCATCGCCGCCCGCTTGCCGCCGACCGCCGTCGCCAGCGCCTTCAGGTCCAGCGAGCCCGCCACCGGCACGACCGCGACCACGAGCGCGCCGTCGACGTCCGCCACCAGGGTCTTGAAGACCCGTTCGGGGGACACGCCCATCGCCTCGGCCGCCTCCTCGCCGTAGGACGGATGCGCCGGATCGTGCTCGTAGGCGTGCACGGTGAAATCCACGCCCGCCGCGCTCAGGGCTACGGTCGCGGGCGTGCCGCCCGCCTGCTGCTTCTTCGACTTCTTCGCCATCGGCCTATCCGTGTACGTCAGTTGAGGCTCGTCGGGCTCCGCGTCAGCTCCGACGCGGGCAACGACGGCAGACTACGGATGATGGCGGACTCGGCGCGCAGGAGTTTCAGCTCGTCCCGCAGCCGGGACGCCGTGTCGGGGGCCTGCAGCAGCCGCTGCTTGGCGGGCGTGTCGAGCATCATCGCGGCGGCGACCAGGTACGAGACGACGGCCGGCTCGTCCGGCAGGTCCGCACCCGTGGACAACGAACGCTCGCGGGCGCCCGCGAGCCGCTTCTGGTACTGGCGGAACGCCCGCAGCACGCCCTCCGCGAGCGCGCCCGCCTCGTCACCGGCGTCCTCCGGCAGTTCCTCCAGGTCCGCCACGAGGAACGGGCCCGAGGTGTCCACCGAGAGCAGCCGCACCCGGCTCGTCCCGGTCGCGAGCACCTCGTAGGTGCCGTTGTCGCGTTCCCGGATCGTCGCCGCGTCCGCGATACAGCCCACGGAGTGGAACGCCTTGGTCGGTTCGCCGCCGAAGCCCGCGGTGGGGCCCCGGTCGGGCCGGGCGGTCGGATCGGGCATGCCGGGAGCGCTCGGCGCGACCTCGTGGCCGTCGCGGATGGCGACGACGGCGAAGCGGCGGGGTTGGTCCTCGGGGGTCTTCAGCAACTCGCGCATCATGGCGCGATAGCGCTCCTCGAAGATGTTCAGAGGTAGCACGAGCCCCGGGTACAACACGGAGTTCAGGGGGAAGAGCGGCAGCCGGACGGTGGTCACGAGGCCAGAGCCTAATGGTCGTCGGGGCGCGCGCGTTCGTCCGTACTCGTTTGGTGACCTCCCGCGGACGCTATTCTGCGGCCCGTCCCGGCCGCTCGGGCCGTGCGCGCAGCGGGATCGAGCACGCCACTTCCAGCCGTACGCCGTCCCGCAACTGCAGGAACTGACCCAGCGGATCGCCCGACATCCCGTCCCACGGGAAGGACGTGGCGTACGGGCCGATCATGCGCAGCTGGGCCAGCGCGTCCGGCCAGCGCTCCAGGCGGACCAGGACGTACGTCAGCAGGTTGCGGACCTCCGCAGGCCAGGGGTCGCCCGGCGCGTACTCGGCGGAGAGCGCGATCGCGCCGTCCGCCGCCGCGTCCAGCCGCGCGCGGGGGATCACGGCCCCGCCGTCCTCGGTGAGGTACGCCAGGGCCGCCCGGACCGGCAGGGCCCGTACGAGGGAGCCGGGCAGCGCGTCCTCGGCGGCCCGCTCGGCGAAGTCGAAACCCTCACGGTGCGAGCACCCGGGGGTGTGAGGGGTGTCCCGCCACCGGGCGCAGCAGGCGGCCGAGAGGTACTTCAGGGCGGATACATGACATCCGTAGTGGTGCGGGGAGCGGCGGACGGCCTCCGCCCACAGTCGCGCGAACCCGGTGTGGCCGAGGCCCGTGCCCCGGGCGTGGTCGAGGGCGATCCGCCAGGGCACCGGGTCGCGCGGCTCGGCCTCCGCGGCGGCGGCGATCAACGGACGCGCCTCGCGCAGCACTTCGAGGCGCGCGGGGGAGTGCCGGCCGCGGGTCACCGCCAGCTCGGCCCGGAGCAGCAGGGCGTCCGGGTCGTGCGGGGCCGCCGCGTGCCAGGACCGCAGCCACCCGTCACGCGCGTGGGCGAAGGCGGCGAGGCGTAGGGCGTACCGGTCCCGGTTCTCCCACTCGGCGGCCTCCCGGGTGGTCGCCAGCAGCTTCGCCGCGGGCGCGTACTCGCCGCGGCCGGCCGCCACCAGCGCGGGCCCGAGCCGCTCGTCCGGGGCGTCGAGCAGCACCTCGTCGTCGGGCACCAGCCCGGCGGCGAGCCGGGAGGTGTGACGTGCCATCCGGACGGTACGCACGAACGCGCGCAGCGGCCCCATGACACCCCCTTGCGCTCGCACCGGCCCCGCTCGCGCGGACCGGGTTCCCGCGGTCGTGCCGCGCGGTCGGCGCTGTCGCGACCGGCGGTTCTGCCAGCAAGACGACGGGACGACGACTCCGGTTGTGTGCTGCCCACATTAAGGTCCCCGGCACCGGGCGGCCTGCGGGAGGAACGGGTTCAGTTCCTGCTCAGGAGCCGGGTGGCGCCCGCCGCCACCGTCGTCGCGAGGATCCAGCCCAGGATGATCACCACCGCGGCGAGCCACTGCCAGCCGCCGTCCAGCTGCCAGTACCCGACCTGGCCGAGGTCGACGATCGGCAGCAGCAGGTCCAGGGCGAACAGGGAGGCGCTCCAGTGCGGGTGCTCGCCGCTCTTCATCGGCGGGTGGTCCGACTGCGAGAAGGCCAGCGAGGTGAGCGCCCACAGCACCGCCATCCACACCGCCGCCCGGCCCGGCCGGTACCCGTAGGCGACGGTCCAGTCCTGCGCGTGGCCCCAGAGCTTGGCCGCGAGCGGCAGGCCCTGCCGCCGGTGGCGCTGCTTGGCGAGGAGCACCTCGCGGGCCCCCTCGTCGTCCCCGCCGGCCCGCAGCACGCTCGCCAGCCGCTCGTACGGCTCCGGGCTGTACTCGGCGGTCGCCGCCGCCACCCACTCCAGCCGCCTGGCCAGCGGGAACCGGTCGCGCGGCACCAGCGACTCGTACTGGAAGCCGCCCATGTGGAGGTTGCCGGGGCCGGGCCAGCTCTCCGAGCTGTCGATCAGCACGCCGACGCGCGCCCCCGACAGGACCACCTTGCCGCGCTCCGGCCGGTCGCCGAGGAACCGCAGCTCGGGCACCTGGACACGGCGCAGCGACAGCTCCTGTTCGTCCGTGAAGGTGAAGCGGGCCCGCTCCAGGTCGACGGAGTCACCGAACCGCCCGTCGTCGAGCCGGATGCCGCCCGTGCACTCGAACCGCTGCACGCGGGTCCCGCGCGCGGGCGTACTGCCGCTGGTGTGCAGCGGATTGCCGATGCCGGCCGGCGTCAGATAGAGGGTGCGCTCGACGGTCAGCTGGGGCGCGTTCAGCGCGAGGCGGCCGTAGGGGTTGGCGAGACGGCTGCCGCGCAGGCTGAGCGAGGCGCCGACGGTCGCGCCGCGCAGGCTCAGCTCCCCGTGCGACTCCAGCATCTCGGCCTGGACGTCCTGGGCCACGGTCAGCCCGTCGGCGGAGAGCGAGCGGCCGTGCCGGTCGCGGTAGACGACCGCCTGGTTGAGCAGCAGATCGGTGCCGATGTGGGCGTCCGCCAGCCGCACCCCGTTGTGGAACCGGCAGCGCGGCAGATGCAGGTCGCCCTCCGTGTGCAGCCGGGCCGCCTCCAGCCGGGGCACCGAGCAGTCCACCAGCCGCACGGTCGTGAACCGGGCCTCCGGCAGCAGGATCTCCTTCTCGAACCGGCAGCCCTTCATCTCCACGTACGGCACCACCTGGCCGCCCGCCAGCTCCAGGACGCCCTTGACCTGGACACCGACCAGCTTCAGCGCCGAGACCCGCCCGGCCAGCGCGGGCGGCCCGTCCAGCAGCAGCCAGGCCACGATCCGTGCCCGTACGGAACGCTCGGGCCCCCAGGGGTGGCCCCCGTGCGGGTCGTCCACGGCGAGGTCGCCGTCGCGCAGGTCGTACACGCTGCCGTTGCGGAACGCCTGCCACATGCCCGCTTCGGCGGCCGTCAGGTCGTCCGGCAGCTCTCCTTCGTCCCGGATGCCGGGCCCCTCGCTCACAGCTCTTCCTTCCCCCGTCCTGTGCCACTCGGGCGCACCCGAGTGCACTCACGTGTATCGCGCAACTGGTTACGCTGGTGATGCCCGCTGCGTGACGTCCTGAACGCAAGACGTGAAGGTGATCTTCCGGGTTCCCGGGCCGTCCTGTATCAGCCAGTGGAACGCGCGGATGTCGGCCGACGCGGGTCTGAGAGAATTGGGAACGTGATCTCCCGAATCGATCTGCGCGGCGACGCCCTCCCGGAGGGACCCGCCCTGCGCGACCTGCTGCCCCGAGCCGACTTCGACGTCTCGGCCGCCCTGGAGAAGGTGCGTCCGATCTGCGAGGCCGTGCATCATCGGGGCGACGCGGCGCTGATCGACTTCGCCGAGAAGTTCGACGGGGTGCGCCTGACCTCCGTGCGGGTCCCGGCGAAGGCTCTCACCGAGGCCCTGGAGCAGCTCGCCCCGGCCGTCCGCGCGGCCCTGGAGGAGTCGATCCGCCGCGCCCGTATCGTCCACCGTGAGCAGCGCCGCACCACGCACACCACCCAGGTCGTCCCCGGCGGCACGGTCACCGAGAAGTGGGTACCGGTCGAGCGCGTCGGTCTCTACGCCCCCGGCGGCCGCTCGGTGTACCCCTCCTCCGTGATCATGAACGTGGTCCCGGCGCAGGAGGCCGGCGTCCCCTCGATCGCCCTGGCCTCCCCGGCGCAGGCCGAGTTCGACGGACTCCCGCACCCCACGATCCTCGCGGCCTGCGCGCTGCTCGGCGTCGACGAGGTGTACGCGGCCGGCGGCGCCACCGCCGTGGCGATGTTCGCGTACGGCACCGAGTCCTGCCCGCCCGCCAACATGGTCACCGGGCCGGGCAACATCTGGGTGGCGGCCGCCAAGCGGTACTTCACCGGTGTCATCGGCATCGACTCCGAGGCGGGCCCGACCGAGATCGCCGTCCTCGCGGACGACACCGCCGACCCGGTGCACGTCGCCGCCGACCTGATCAGCCAGGCCGAGCACGACCCGCTGGCCGCCGCGGTGCTCGTCACCGACTCCGTGGCCCTCGCCGACGCGGTCGAGAAGGAGCTGGAGCCGCAGGTCGGCGCCACCAAGCACATCGAGGACCGCATCCGGCCCGCCCTGGCCGGGCGGCAGTCCGCGATCGTCCTGGTCGACGGCGTCGACGAGGGCCTGCGCGTCGTCAACGCCTACGGCGCCGAGCACCTGGAGATCCAGACCGCCGACGCCGCGGCCGTCGCCGAGCGCGTCGTCAACGCCGGCGCGATCTTCATCGGCCCCTGGGCGCCGGTCTCCCTGGGCGACTACGCGGCCGGCTCCAACCACGTGCTCCCGACCGGCGGCTGCGCCTGCCACTCCTCCGGTCTGTCCGTCCAGTCCTTCCTGCGCGGCATCCACATCGTCGACTACACCGAGGACGCGCTGGCCGAGGTCGCGCACCACGTGGTGACGCTGGCGGAGGCGGAGGACCTGCCCGCGCACGGCGCGGCGATCAAGGCAAGGTTCGGCTGGAAGGTACCCGGCAAGTGAGCTTCGGAATCGACGACCTCCCCGTACGGGACGAACTGCGCGGCAAGAGCCCCTACGGCGCGCCCCAGCTCGACGTCCCCGTACGACTGAACACCAACGAGAACCCCTACCCCCTGCCCGAGGCGCTGGTCGACCGGATCGCCGAGCGGGTACGGGAGGCGGCGCGCGACCTCAACCGCTACCCCGACCGGGACGCGGTGGAGCTGCGGACCCGCCTCGCCGCGTACCTGACGGACACCACCGGGCACCAGGTCGGTCTCGCCGACGTGTGGGCCGCCAACGGCTCCAACGAGGTCATCCAGCAGCTGCTGCAGACCTTCGGCGGGCCCGGCCGCAGCGCGATCGGGTTCGAGCCCTCGTACTCGATGCACGGCCTGATCTCCCGCGGCACCGGCACCGAGTGGATCTCCGGCCCCCGCAACGACGACTTCACGATCGACCTCGCCGCCGCCGAGAAGGCGATCGCCGAGCACCGGCCCGACGTCGTCTTCATCACCACCCCCAACAACCCCACGGGCACCGCCGTCCCGGGCGAGACCGTCCTCGCGCTGTACGAGGCCGCGCAGGCGGCGAAGCCCTCGCTCGTCGTGGTGGACGAGGCGTACGTCGAGTTCAGCCACGGAGACTCGCTGCTGCCCCTCATCGAGGGCCGGCCGAACCTCGTCGTCTCGCGCACGATGTCGAAGGCGTTCGGCGCGGCGGGCCTGCGCCTCGGTTACCTCGCCGCGCACCCGGCGGTCGTGGACGCGGTCCAGCTGGTCCGCCTGCCGTACCACCTCTCCGCCGTCACCCAGGCGACCGCCCTGGCCGCCCTGGAGCACACCGGCACGCTGCTGAAGTACGTCGAGCAGCTGAAGTCGGAGCGGGACCGGCTGGTCGGCGAGCTGCTGGCGATCGGCTACGAGGTGACCGCGTCCGACGCCAACTTCGTGCAGTTCGGCCGCTTCGACGACTCCCACACCGTGTGGCAGCAGATCCTCGACCGGGGTGTCCTGGTCCGGGACAACGGGGTACCGGGCTGGCTCCGGGTCACCGCCGGCACCCCCGAAGAGAACGACGCGTTCCTCGACGCGGTCCGTGAACTGAAGAAGGAGCAGAACGCATGAGCCGCGTAGGACGCATAGAGCGGACGACCAAGGAGACGTCGGTCCTCGTCGAGATCAACCTCGACGGCACCGGCCGGACGGAGATCTCCACCGGGGTCGGCTTCTACGACCACATGCTCGACCAGCTCGGCCGCCACGGCCTGTTCGACCTGACCGTGAAGACCGACGGCGACCTGCACATCGACTCCCACCACACCATCGAGGACACCGCGCTCGCGCTGGGCGCCGCCTTCAAGCAGGCCCTCGGCGACAAGGTGGGCATCTACCGCTTCGGCAACTGCACGGTCCCGCTGGACGAGTCGCTCGCCCAGGTGACCGTGGACCTGAGCGGCCGCCCCTACCTCGTGCACACCGAGCCCGAGAAGATGGCGCCGATGATCGGCGAGTACGACACCACGATGACCCGGCACATCCTGGAGTCCTTCGTCGCCCAGGCCCAGATCGCGCTGCACGTGCACGTGCCCTACGGGCGCAACGCGCACCACATCGTCGAGTGCCAGTTCAAGGCGCTGGCGCGGGCCCTGCGCTACGCCTCCGAGCGCGACCCGCGCGCGGCCGGCATCCTTCCCTCCACGAAGGGCGCGCTGTGAACGGCCTGTCCACCGTCCTGATCGTCGTCGGCCTCTTCCTGGTCGGCGGGATCATCTCCTTCGTCAAGCAGGGCATGCCGAAGCAGCTCGTCGTGCTGCTCTCCGTCGGCGCCGCGATGTGCCTGGTCGCCGGTGTCATGAGGCTGGAGGTGTGGAATTGAGCGCCCCCAAGAAGGTCGTCGTCTTCGACTACGGCTTCGGCAACGTGAGGTCCGCCGAGCGCGCCCTCGCCCGCACCGGCGCCGAGGTCGAGATAACACGTGACTTCGACAGGGCCATGAACGCCGACGGGCTGCTGGTCCCCGGCGTCGGGGCCTTCGCCGCCTGCATGAAGGGCCTCAAGGAGGCGCGCGGCGACTGGATCATCGACCGGCGCCTGTCCGGCGGCCGCCCGGTGATGGGCATCTGCGTCGGCATGCAGATCCTCTTCGCCCGCGGCATCGAGCACGGCGTGGAGACCGAGGGGCTCGACGAGTGGCCCGGCGCGGTCGAGCCGCTCCAGGCCGAGATCGTGCCGCACATGGGCTGGAACACCGTCGAGGCCCCGGCCGGCACCCGGCTGTTCGCCGGCCTGGACGCCGACGCCCGCTTCTACTTCGTGCACTCCTACGCCGTCCACGACTGGTCCCTGGAGACGCACAACCCCGCGCTCACCGCACCGAAGGTCACGTGGTCGACGCACGGCAAGCCCTTCGTGGCGGCCGTGGAGAACGGTGCGCTCTGGGCCACCCAGTTCCACCCCGAGAAGTCCGGCGACGCCGGAGCGCAGCTGCTGACCAACTGGATCGGAACCCTCTGATGGCTTCGAAGCTCGAACTCCTGCCCGCCGTGGACGTCCGTGACGGCCAGGCGGTCCGGCTCGTCCACGGCGAGTCCGGTACCGAGACCTCCTACGGCTCACCGCTGCAGGCCGCCCTGGCCTGGCAGGGCGCGGGCGCCGAGTGGCTGCACCTGGTCGACCTGGACGCGGCGTTCGGCACCGGCGACAACCGGGACCTGGTAGCCGGGGTCACCCGGGCCATGGACATCAAGGTCGAACTGTCCGGCGGCATCCGGGACGACGCCTCCCTGGCGAAGGCCCTGGCCACCGGCTGCACCCGCGTCAACCTGGGCACGGCCGCCCTGGAGACCCCCGAATGGGTCGCCAAGGTCATCGCCGAGCACGGCGACAGGATCGCCGTGGGCCTCGACGTGCGCGGCACGACGCTGAAGGGCCGCGGCTGGACCCGCGACGGCGGCGACCTCTACGAGACGCTGGAGCGCCTCGACAAGGAGGGCTGCGCCCGCTACGTCGTCACCGACATCGCCAAGGACGGCACCCTCCAGGGCCCCAACCTGGAGCTGCTGAAGAACGTGTGCGCGGCCACCGACCGCCCGGTCGTGGCGTCCGGCGGCGTGTCGTCCCTCGACGACCTGCGGGCCATCGCCGAGCTGGTACCCCTCGGTGTCGAGGGGGCCATCGTCGGCAAGGCCCTGTACGCGAAGGCGTTCACCCTGGAAGAGGCCCTGGAGGTTGTGTCGTCATGACGTCCGAAGCCGTGCGGCGGGTGCAGAGCGGGAGTCCCTGGGAGGAGTCCTTCGGTTTCGCGCGCGCCGTCGCGGCGGGCGACCGTGTCCTGGTGGCGGGTACGACGGCCTTCCGGGGCGAGGTGTTGCACGGGGAGGGCGACCCCTACGAACAGGCCAAGGCGGCCTTCACCCACGCGGTCGAGGCGCTCGGCGAGTTCGGGCTCGGCGCCGAGTCGGTGATCCGTACCCGGATGTACCTGACCCACATGCGGGACGTGGAGGCCGTGGGGCGGGCACACAAGGAGATCTTCGACCCGGTGCGTCCCGCCGCGACGCTGCTGGTCGTGGAGGGTTTCGTCGACCCCCGCATCCTCGTCGAAGTAGAGATCGAAGCATTCAGAGGCTAGGCGCTCGCGGGCCTTCGCCGGCCCTCCCGAGGCCATCTGGCCATTCCTAAGGAGCCGTGGATTTCATGACCCTGGCGGTCCGAGTCATCCCCTGCCTGGACGTGGACAACGGCCGGGTCGTCAAGGGCGTCAACTTCCAGAACCTGCGCGACGCGGGAGACCCCGTCGAGATGGCGAAGGTCTACGACGCCGAGGGCGCCGACGAGCTGACGTTCCTGGACATCACCGCCTCGTCGGGCAACCGCGAGACGACGTACGACGTGGTGCGCCGCACCGCCGAGCAGGTCTTCATCCCGCTGACGGTCGGCGGCGGCGTCCGCACGGCCGAGGACGTGGACAAGCTGCTGCGGGCGGGCGCGGACAAGGTCGGCGTCAACACGGCGGCGATCGCCCGCCCCGACCTCATCCGCGAGATCGCCGAGCGCTTCGGCCGCCAGGTGCTGGTCCTGTCGGTCGACGCCCGCCGTACGGAGGCCGGATCCTTCGAGGTCACCACCCACGGCGGCCGCAAGGGCACCGGCATCGACGCCGTCGAGTGGGCCCACCGGGCCGCCGAACTGGGCGCGGGCGAGATCCTGCTCAACTCCATGGACGCGGACGGCACCAAGGACGGCTACGACCTGGAGATGATCACCGCAGTCCGCAAGCACGTCACGGTCCCCGTCATCGCCTCCGGCGGCGCCGGCCGGCTCGCCGACTTCCCCCCGGCCGTCGAGGCGGGCGCCGACGCCGTCCTCGCCGCCTCCGTCTTCCACTTCGGCGACCTGCGCATCGGCGAGGTCAAGAACGCGCTGCGGACGGCCGGGCACCCGGTGCGCTGACGCCGTCGGACGCTGGGACGCGGGCCCCGGTCACCCGGTGACCGGGGCTCCGCCGACCAGGTTCAGATCCCGAGCTGCTTCGTCTCGTGCAGCTTGGCGATCGCCTCCTTCTCGCCCTCCAGCTCCACATCGGCGACCTGCTGGCGGCCGTAGAGGAACAGCAGCAGCTCGGCGGGCTCGCCGGTGACGGTGACGACGGGGGCGCCGCGGTGGGCCACCGCCGTCCGCCCGTCGGGGCGGCGCAGGACCAGACCGGTGGGGGAGCGGCGGCCCATCAGGCGGGCCGTGCGCTCCAGACGGGACCACAGCGCGTCCTGGAAGACGTGGTCGAGCTCGCGCGGGGTCCACTCGGGCCGGGCCCGGCGGATGTCCTCGGTGTGGACGTAGAACTCGATCGTGTTCGACGCCTCGTCGATCTGCTTGAGGTTGAAGGGCGAGAAACGCGGCGGACCGGTCCGCACGAGCTGGACCAGCTCCTCGTACGGCTTGGCGGCGAACTCCTGCATCACCCGGTCGAGGCGCGACGCGAGCTGTTTGATGAGTATGCCGCCTGCGGCATCGGGGCGACGCTCGCGCACGACCACGTGTGCGGCCAGATCACGGGTCGTCCAGCCCTCGCACAGGGTGGGGGCCTCGGGGCCGGCGGTCTCCAACAGGTCGGCGAAGAGAAGCCGTTCACGCTTGGCATGGGTAGACATGCCGGCCAGCCTACGACCGCGCCGCCACCCGGCCCAGCACAGGTCGCGCCGATCCGGCCCGCCGGTACCCGGACGGTCGGTACCCGGACGGTCGTCCCGCGGGCCGGTCATACGTACGACAAGAGGGTCCGGCCTGTGGACAACCGGCGAGGCCGGCCGGTGCGGCGCGGCACAATGGCACGCATGACCAGCACGCCGTCCTCCAGCAGCCCCCACCGTCCCGGAGCCCCCGCCGGCCCCGGCACGCCCAGCGCGCTGGACCCCGGGATCGCCGCCCGCCTCAAGCGCGGCGCCGACGGGCTCCTGCCCGCCATCGCCCAGCAGTACGACACCGGTGAGGTGCTCATGCTCGGCTGGATGGACGACGAGGCCCTGCACCGCACGCTCACCACCGGCCGCTGCACCTACTGGTCGCGCAGCCGCCGCGAGTACTGGGTCAAGGGCGACACCTCCGGCCACGTCCAGTGGGTGAAGTCCGTCAGCCTGGACTGCGACGCCGACACCGTCCTCGTCAAGGTCGACCAGGTCGGCGCCGCCTGCCACACCGGCGCCCGCACCTGCTTCGACGAGGACGTCCTCAAGGCCGAGGAAGGCACCCCGGGCGGCGCCGATTCCGACGTACCGTCACTGGATCAGTAAGGTCAGCCGCCATGGACCTCGAGACGTTCCGCAAGCTGGCCGGCGACCGCCGCGTCATCCCCGTCAGCCGCAAGCTCCTCGCCGACGGCGACACCCCCGTCGGGCTCTACCGCAAGCTCGCCGCCGAGCGCTCCGGCACCTTCCTCCTGGAATCCGCGGAGAACGGCCGCTCGTGGTCCCGCTACTCCTTCGTCGGCGTCCGCAGCCATGCCACTCTCACCGCCCGCGACGGGCAGGCCCACTGGCTCGGCACCCCGCCCGTCGGCGTCCCCGTGGACGGCGACCCCCTCGCCGCCCTGCGCGCCACCATCGAGGCCCTCCACACCCCCCACCAGGAGGGCATGCCCCCCTTCACCGGCGGCATGGTCGGCTACCTGGGCTACGACATCGTGCGCCGCCTGGAGAAGATCGGCCCCGGCGGCCGGGACGACCTGCGGCTGCCCGAGCTGACCATGCTGCTGACCAGCGACCTGGCGGTCATGGACCACTGGGAGGGCTCGGTCCTGCTGATCGCCAACGCCATCAACCACAACGACCTCGACACCGGCGTCGACGAGGCCCACGCCGACGCGATCGCCCGCCTCGACGCCATGGAGGCCGACCTCGCCCGGCCTGTGGCCCAGCCCCCGGCGGCGCTCCCACCCTCCGAACTGCCCGAGTACACCGCGCTGTGGGGCGGCCCCGACTTCCAGGACGCCGTCGAGGACATCAAGGAACGCATCCGGGCCGGCGAGGCCTTCCAGGTCGTCCCCTCCCAGCGCTTCGAGACCCCGTGCACGGCGAGCGCGCTGGACGTCTACCGCGTCCTGAGGGCGACCAACCCCTCCCCGTACATGTACCTGTTCCGCTTCGACGGCTTCGACGTCGTCGGATCCTCCCCCGAGGCCCTGGTCAAGGTCGAGGACGGCCAGGCCATGGTCCACCCCATCGCCGGCACCCGGCACCGGGGCGCGACCCCGCAGGAGGACCAGGCCCTCGCCGACGAACTGCTCGCCGACCCCAAGGAGCGCGCCGAGCACCTGATGCTCGTCGACCTGGGCCGCAACGATCTGGGCCGGGTCTGCGAGCCGGGCTCGGTCGAGGTCGTCGACTTCATGTCCGTCGAGCGCTACTCCCACGTCATGCACATCGTGTCCACCGTCACCGGCCGGGTCGCGGCGGGCCGCACGGCCTTCGACGTCCTGACCGCCTGCTTCCCCGCCGGCACCCTCTCCGGCGCCCCCAAACCGCGCGCGATGCAGATCATCGACGAACTGGAGCCGTCCCGCCGGGGCCTGTACGGCGGCTGCGTCGGCTACCTCGACTTCGCCGGGGACTCCGACACCGCCATCGCCATCCGCACGGCACTGCTGCGCGACGGCACGGCGTACGTCCAGGCCGGCGCCGGCATCGTCGCCGACTCCGACCCCCTCGCCGAGGACACCGAGTGCCGCAACAAGGCGGCGGCCGTCCTGCGCGCGGTGCACACGGCCAACCGGCTGGGCGAGTAGGGCGCTTCTCACGTCGCCCCGGGTGACGCCCCGCCCGGGGAGCAGGCGATAGTGGAGTACGTGACCGCAGCACCTGACCACCCCCGTTCCGAACCCGCGTCCGTCCGCGCCGGCCGGCGCAGTCTCGCTCTGGCGCTGCTCAGCGGCGCCCTGGGCGCGGCCGTCGTGCTGCTCGCCAGCCGGCAGCGCTGGTCGCAGGGCACCATCTCGGTGGCGGGCGGCGACTTCCCGCTGACCGCCCAGGGCAGTGACGTCACGGGCGTGCCCGCGGCGCTCGCCGTGGTGGGCCTGGCCGCGCTCGTCGCCGTCTTCGCCGTACGCCGCTCCGGGCGCGTCCTGGTCTCCGCGCTGCTCGCCCTCTCCGGGGCGGGCACGATCGCCGCCGCACTGCTCGGAGCCCAGGACGGCGCCGCGCTCGACGACAAGGCGGCCGAGGCCTCTGGCGACACCGCGGCGACCGTCGACGCGCTCGGTCACACCGGCTGGCCGTACGTCGCGGCCGTCGGCGGCGCGCTCATCCTGCTCGCCGGACTGCTCGCGCTGCGCCACGGACGGCGGTGGCCCGCGATGTCCGGCCGCTACGAACGCGACGGCACCCCCCGGCCGCGCCGGGCCCGGCCCGTCGACCCCGACCGGCCCGAGGACATGTGGAAGGCCCTGGACCGCGGCGAGGACCCGACGGGACCCGGCCCCGCCTAGGCCACCACCCGGGTCGCAGACACCGAACGACCCCCCGAACGCGGGAGTGGACACCCCCGCTCAAGGCACCCGTACCCGTACGGGACAATGGACGACGAGCGTCCGACTCAGCACAGGCATCGAGCGACACGCATCGAGCACCACGCAATGGACAACGAGGAGCAAGTCATGGCGGGCAGCAGCCACGGTCACACCCCGGCCGCCTGGACCGGCGTCACCATCGCCTTCATCGGTTTCTGCGTCTCGGGCGCCTTCATGGTGATGGCCGAGCCGCTGGGATTCTGGGCCGGCATGGTCATCACGGTCCTCGGTGGCGTCGTCGGCATGATCATGCGCGCCATGGGCATGGGCCAGCCGAAGGACGCGCACGCCGTGTACGAGACGGCGGCGGTGCGCGCGCAGACCGGGACGACCCCCGAGCCGGCCGGCGCCAAGGGCTGACACCCGCCCGAGGGACGGTTCCGCCTCACCGCGGGCCGTCCCTCCGGCGCGCGCGTGCCCCGCGCGGGGCACAATGCGGGGTGTGAACGCCGAGACCCAGCCGACCGCGCCACCGCCCCCCGGCGTGACCGGCCCGACGACGGGCCGCGCGCTCCGCTCGCTCGCGGTGCCCGCCGGGGTGCTCGCGGCCGTCGCCGGTGCCTTCGCGTACGTCGCGGCCGTGGACCCCAACGAGCCCGGCCACTACCCGGTCTGCCCGCTGTGGCGCCTCACCGGCCTGTACTGCCCCGGCTGCGGCGGTCTGCGCAGCGCACACGCCTTCTCGCACGGGGACATCGCGACCGCCCTCACCGACAACGCGCTGGCCGTCGCGGGCTTCCTCGGCTTCGCGGTGCTGTGGACCGTCTGGGTGGTCCGCGCGGCGCGCGGACGGCCGCTGCGCCTGCGCCTCGGCCCCCTCCACCTGTGGTCCCTCGGCGCATCGGCGCTGGTCTTCACGGTTGTCCGGAACCTGCCGTTCGGTGGCTGGCTCCATCCTTGATCGAACCGCGAAGGTCCAGGACGGGGGCACCTCCCGCCCGAGCCGAGCGAAGCCGGTTCGAGGGTGCGGGAGGGATCGCCGTCAACCGGATGCGAGGCCCACGCCCTCCTGCGGATACCATCGCAGTGAACTGCCTCAACACTGAGACCGCCCGACTGTCAATACATGACCGTCAAACGTTGTCACTGATTTTTGCCGTTTTCATCGTTCCCACCGTCTGAAAGGGGGCCGCTCGCGTGAGTGTGCTCGACGAGATCATCGACGGAGTCCGTGCCGACCTCGCGGAACGGCAGGCGCGCGTCAGCCTCGACGAGCTCAAGGAGCGCGCGGCGAAGGCTCCGGCGGCCAAGGACGGCGCGGCCGCGCTCCGCGGCGACGGCGTCAAGGTGATCTGCGAGGTCAAGCGGTCCAGCCCCTCCAAGGGCGCGCTCGCCGCGATCGCCGACCCGGCCGGTCTCGCCGCCGACTACGAGGCGGGCGGCGCGGCGATCATCTCCGTCCTCACCGAACAGCGCCGCTTCGGCGGCTCGCTGGCCGACCTGGAGGCCGTCCGGGCGCGCGTGGACATCCCCGTCCTGCGCAAGGACTTCATCGTCACCTCGTACCAGCTGTGGGAGGCACGGGCCTACGGCGCCGACGTCGTCCTGCTCATCGTCGCCGCGCTCGACCAGCCGGCGCTGGAATCGCTCATCGAGCGCGCGGAGTCCATCGGGCTCACCCCGCTCGTCGAGGTCCACGACGAGGACGAGGTCGAGCGCGCGGTCGACGCCGGAGCGCGGGTGATCGGCGTCAACGCCCGCAACCTCAAGACCCTGGAGGTCGACCGCTCCACGTTCGAGCGGGTCGCCCCCGAGATCCCGGACTCCATCGTCAAGATCGCCGAGTCCGGCGTCCGGGGCCCGCACGACCTCATCGCCTACGCCAACGCCGGCGCCGACGCCGTCCTCGTGGGCGAGTCCCTCGTCACCGGCAAGGACCCCAGGACCGCCGTCGCCGACCTCGTCGCCGCGGGCGAGCACCCCGCGCTGCGGCACGGGCGGGGCTGACCCGGCCATGACCGGCCGTACCGCCACCGCCGACCGGCCGGGACCCCTCCCGGCCGGGGCGCCGGGGTGCGGCCGAGTCGCCGTATCGGTCGTGGTCACCCACACGGGTGAGCCGGGGCCGGTAGGCTGTGCCCCGATGTTCTCGATCACCATGACTCCCAGGGACCCCTACGCCCGCCTCGCGCGCGGGTGCCGTCCCCGTGGCTGCCGGGCCCCCGCCCGCCGTGTCCACGGGCGCCGGGTCCGCTATGTCATCGGTGACGAGCCGGGTCAGGTGAACGGCATGCGATGGCCCAGGACACGTACGCGGCGCCCTGCGGGCAGCTGAGCCGCGTTTCCCTCCGCTGAACGCCGGGCGTCGTGTCCCCGGCGGCAGGCGGGAGCGGAGACGGCCGGTTCGGCACCGCCGGTCGACGCCGTCGTGCTCGCTCGCCGTCGCGGCGGGGGAGTGCGGACGGGGTCGACGGAGGTGCCCGGCAGCGCGCGTACGTGATCGCTGTCAGCCGGAGTCCGACCAACGACGGGGCGACGCCCCTGCGAGGTATGCGCATGTCCAGTGAGTTCTTCATTCCCGACCCCGAGGGTCAGGTTCCCAGCGCCGAGGGGTATTTCGGCGCGTTCGGCGGCAAGTTCATCCCGGAGGCGCTGGTCGCCGCCGTGGACGAGGTCGCCGTGGAGTACGACAAGGCGAAGCACGACCCCGAGTTCGCGCGTGAGCTCGACGATCTGCTCGTCCACTACACCGGCCGGCCGAGCGCGCTCACCGAGGTGCCCCGGTTCGCCGAGCACGCCGGCGGGGCGCGGGTGTTCCTCAAGCGCGAGGACCTGAACCACACCGGATCACACAAGATCAACAACGTGCTCGGGCAGGCCCTGCTCACCCGGCGCATGGGCAAGACCCGGGTCATCGCCGAGACGGGAGCGGGCCAGCACGGCGTCGCCACCGCCACGGCCTGCGCGCTGTTCGGCCTCGACTGCACCATCTACATGGGCGAGATCGACACGCAGCGGCAGGCCCTGAACGTCGCCCGCATGCGCATGCTGGGCGCCGAGGTCATCGCGGTCAAGTCCGGCTCGCGGACCCTCAAGGACGCCATCAACGAGGCGTTCCGGGACTGGGTCGCCAACGTCGACCGCACGCACTACCTGTTCGGGACCGTGGCCGGGCCCCACCCCTTCCCCGCGATGGTCCGCGACTTCCACCGGGTCATCGGCGTCGAGGCGCGGCGCCAGATCCTCGAACGCGCCGGGCGGCTGCCCGACGCGGCCGTGGCCTGCGTGGGCGGCGGTTCGAACGCCATCGGCCTCTTCCACGCCTTCATCCCCGACGCCTCCGTACGGCTCATCGGCTGCGAGCCCGCCGGCCACGGCGTCGAGACCGGTGAGCACGCGGCGACGCTCACCGCCGGTGAACCGGGCATCCTGCACGGCTCGCGCTCCTACGTCCTGCAGGACGAGGAGGGCCAGATCACCGAGCCGTACTCGATCTCGGCGGGCCTGGACTACCCGGGCATCGGCCCCGAGCACGCGTACCTCAAGGACAGCGGCCGGGGCGAGTACCGCGCCGTCACCGACGACGCGGCCATGCAGGCACTGCGTCTGCTGTCGCGCACCGAGGGCATCATCCCGGCCATCGAGAGCGCCCACGCGCTCGCCGGCGCCCTGGAGGTCGGCAGGGAACTGGGCAAGGACGGGCTGATCGTCGTCAACCTGTCCGGTCGCGGCGACAAGGACATGGACACGGCGGCGCGCTACTTCGGCCTGTACGACACCGACGCCGAGGTCGCGGCCGACGCGGCCGATCTCGCCGAGATCGAGGGGGACGCCAAGTGAGCGGCAACATCCAGCTGTTGGGCGACACCCTCGCCGCCGCCAAGGCGGAGGGCCGGTCCGCGCTCATCGCCTATCTGCCGGCCGGGTTCCCGACGGTCGACGGCGGCATCGCCGCGATCAAGGCGGTCTTCGAGGGCGGCGCCGACGTCGTCGAGGTCGGGCTGCCGCACAGCGACCCCGTCCTCGACGGACCCGTCATCCAGACCGCCGACGACATCGCCCTGCGCGGCGGTGTCAAGATCGCGGACGTGATGCGGACGGTCCGGGAGGCGTTCGAGGCCACCGGCAAGCCCGTCCTCGTCATGACGTACTGGAACCCCATCGACCGCTACGGCGTCGAGCGTTTCACGGCCGAGCTGGCCGAGGCGGGCGGCGCGGGCTGCATCCTGCCCGACCTGCCCGTCCAGGAGTCGGCGCTGTGGAGGGAGCACGCCGAGAAGCACGGCCTCGGCACGGTCTTCGTCGTCGCGCCCAGCAGCAGGGACGCCCGGCTCGCCGAGATCACCGCGGCGGGCAGCGGCTTCGTCTACGCCGCCTCGCTGATGGGGGTCACCGGCACCCGGGAGTCGGTGGGCGCGCAGGCCCAGGACCTGGTGGAACGGACCCGGGCCACGGGCTCCGGCCTGCCGGTCTGCGTCGGTCTCGGCGTCTCCAACGCCGAGCAGGCCGCCGAGGTCGCCGGGTTCGCCGACGGCGTGATCGTCGGCTCCGCGTTCGTGAAGCTGATGCTGGACGCCCCCGACGAGGCGGCCGGCCTGGAGGCCGTCCGGGACCTCGCGGGAGACCTCGCCAAGGGTGTGCGCCGGGGCGTGTGACCCGGCGCGTCGGACGCGTGTGACGTTCACCCGTTTGTCGTACGGGGGTCGCTGGACGTCACGGGCGATCCGCTCACTCGAACGGGTGGAAGTGGGACCGGGGAGGCGCGGTGCGCCTCCCCGGTTCGTTCTGCGGGATGTGAGCGAGAAGAACCGTGAGGGAAAGCGCACCGCCCGTGAACGGCTGGCGGAGGAGCGCGAGAAGCAGAAGACCGCCGAGAAGCGCCGCCGGGTCCTGATCGTGGGCGCCTCCGTGGTGTGCGTCCTGGGGCTGGCCGCCGTCATCGGCGTGGTGGCGGCGAACGCGGGCAAGGACGACGAGTCCTCCGCCTCGGGCCCGGTCGTGGTGCCCTCGGGGGCGAACGGCGAGGACAGCCTCGCGATCCCCGTCGGGGACGCCGGAGCCAGGTCGACCCTCTCCGTGTGGGAGGACTTCCGCTGCCCGGCCTGCAAGTCCTTCGAGGACGCCTACCGCGCGACGATCCACGAGCTGACCGCGGCCGGGAAGCTGAAGGTCGAGTACCACCTCGCCACCCTGATCGACGGGAACATGGGCGGCAGCGGCTCCCGCAAGGCCGCCAACGCCGCCGCGTGCGCGCAGAACGAGGGCAAGTTCCCGGAGTACCACGACGTGCTCTACGAGAACCAGCCGCCCGAGACGAACGACGACTTCGCCGGCGAGGCCAAGCTGCTCGACCTCGCGAAGAAGGTGGACGGACTGGACACCGCCCCCTTCCGCAGCTGTGTCCAGGAGGGCAGGCACAACAGCTGGGTCGCCAAGTCGAACAAGGCGTTCCAGAAGGGCGGCTTCTCCGGCACGCCGAGCGTTTTCCTCAACGGCACCAACATCTACGCGGACCAGTCCATGACCCCCGCCAAGCTGAAGCAGATGGTGGAGGCGAAGGCCCAGGGGTGAGCCGCGGGTGAGCCGGGAGGGGCTGCGGGGGGCCGTGGGGTGTCAAGGCGGGTGTGACGCGGCGTTATGGACCCGTTGCCGGGCCGCCCGCCGTCGGCCGGGCCCGACAGGGTAGCGTCGACCCTGCCATGGAACTTGCCTACATTCCCAGCCCGTCGCACGGGGTGTATTACCTCGGTCCCGTCCCGCTGCGCGGCTACGCCTTCTGCATCATCATCGGTGTCTTCGTAGCCGTCTGGCTCGGCAACAAACGCTGGGTCGCACGGGGCGGACAGGCCGGCACGATCGCCGACATCGCCGTCTGGGCCGTGCCCTTCGGCCTGGTCGGCGGGCGGCTCTACCACGTGATCACGGACTACGAGCTGTATTTCAGCGAGGGCCGTGACTGGGTGGACGCCTTCAAGGTCTGGGAGGGCGGACTCGGCATCTGGGGCGCGATCGCGCTCGGCGCGGTGGGCGCGTGGATCGGCTGCCGCCGGCGCGGTATCCCGCTGCCCGCGTACGCGGACGCCGTCGCACCCGGTATCGCGCTGGCCCAGGCGATCGGGCGGTGGGGCAACTGGTTCAACCAGGAGCTGTACGGCAAGCCGACGGATCTGCCGTGGGCCGTGGAGATCACGTCCTCGACGGACGGGCGGCTGCCGGGTACCTACCACCCGACCTTCCTCTACGAGTCGCTGTGGTGCATCGGCGTCGCGCTTCTCGTCATCTGGGCGGACCGCCGCTTCACCCTCGGGCACGGGCGGGCGTTCGCGCTGTACGTCGCCTCGTACTGCACGGGGCGGTTCTGGATCGAGTACATGCGGGTCGACGAGGCCCACCACATCCTCGGGCTGCGCCTCAACAACTGGACGGCGCTGTTCGTCTTCGTCCTCGCCGTGATCTACATGGTCCTGTCGGCCCGCAAGCGGCCGGGGCGCGAAGAGGTCGTCGAGCCGGGTGTCTCCGACGGTGACGGGGACGAGGGCGCGGGCGCTGCCGCGCCGGTGGAGGACTCGGAGACCAAGTCGGAGTCGAAGGCGAAGCCGGGGGAGTCCGAGGCCAAGGCCGAGGGCGATGCGGGGGCCTCCGGCGGCGGGGGCGAGAAGAAGGAGCCCGAGTCGGCTAAGAAGAGCTGACGCGACAGCCGGTTCGCTCGATGTGATGCCTGCCCACCTGTCCCTTCGGGGCGGGTGGGTTTTTGGCTGCGGCTCCGGTGGGGGCTGGTCGCGCAGTTCCCCGCGCCCCTGAAAAGCAGGGGCTGCGCCCGCTGCTTTTCAGGGGCGCCGCCGGTCGCCTCGCACGGTCGCGGGGGGCGCGGGGACTGCGCGACCAGCCCCCACGGGCGAACGCATCACTGCTGGGTGGGGCGGCTGGCCAGGGAGAGGGTTCTGTGGGCGGCGGCGACGATCGCCGGGTCGATGAAGCGGCCGTCGGGCAGGGCCTGGGCGCCGGGTGCGGCGGTCGCGGCCCGCAGGGTCTCCTCGGCCGACTCCACCTCCTGCGGCGTCGGGGCGTAGGCGTGTTCGATGACCGGGAGCTGACGGGGGTGGATGGCGGCGCGGCCCAGGAAGCCGAGGGAGCGGCCGTGCGCGCAGGAGGCGGCCAGGCCGTCCAGGTCCTTCGTGTCCGGGTGGACCGACTGGGCCGGTGACGGCAGCCCCGCGGCGCGCGCGGCGACGACCACCCGGGAGCGGGGCCAGTCGAGGGCCCGGTCGTGATGGACGCCCAGGTCGGCCCTGAGGTCGGCCTCGCCCAGCGTGATGCCGTGCAGCGCGGGGTGGGCGCCGGCGATGGCGTAGGCGCGCTCGACGCCCAGGGCCGATTCGAGGAGGGCGTACAGGGGGATCGCGCCCCCTTCCGCGAGGGCCGTCCCTTCCGCGACGGCGACGATCTCGGCCGGTGACGTGACCTTCGGGAGGCGGAGCGCCGACAGACCGGGCAGGGGCGAGAGGACCTTGAGGTCCTGTTCGGCCTCCGGGGTGTGCAGCGCGTTCACCCGTACGTGGACCGGCACGGGCGGAGGGACCGAGAGCAGGTCGGCGGTGGCGGCCCGGGCGTACCCCTTGCGGTCCGGGGCGACCGCGTCCTCCAGGTCCACGATCACCACGTCGGCGCCGCAGGCCAGGGCCTTGGCGACCACCTCGGGGCGGTCACCGGGGACGTACAGCCAGGTCAGGGGGAACGGGGTGGCCGGCCGGGGGGTCACAGGGCGCCCTCCTGACGCAGGGCCGCGATGTCCGGCCCCGACAGGCCCAGCTCGGTGAGGACCGCGTCCGTGTCGGCGCCGTGGGCGCGGCCCGCCCAGCGGATCGCGCCGGGGGTGGCGGAGAGCCGGAAGAGGACGTTCTGCATGCGCAGCGGTCCGAGGTCGGGGTCGTCCACGGTGGTGACCGTGTCCAGGGCCCGGTACTGCGGGTCGGCCATCACGTCGGTGATGTCCTGGACGGGGGCGACGGCCGCCTCCGCCTTCTCGAACACCTCGATGACCTCCTCGCGGGTGTGCCGGGCGATCCACGCGCCGACCGCCTCGTCCAGGACGTCCGCGTGCCGGGCCCGTTCCGCCCCCGAACCGAACCAGGGCTCGTCGATCAGCTCGGGGCGGCCCACCAGCCGCATCACCCGTTCCGCGACCGACTGGGCGGAGGTGGAGACGGCCACCCAGGAGCCGTCCGCCGTGCGATAGGTGTTGCGGGGCGCGTTGTTGGCGGAGCGGTTGCCGGTGCGCGGCTGGACGTGCCCCAGCTGGTCGTACCAGAGGGGCTGGGGGCCGAGGACGGTGAGGATCGGCTCGATGATCGCCATGTCGACCGTCTGCCCCTGACCGGTCCGGTCACGCGCGGCGAGCGCGGTCATCACCGCGTACGCCGTCGCGAGACCGGCGATGGAGTCGGCGAGCCCGAAGGGCGGCAGGACCGGCGGGGCGTCGGGCTCCCCGGTGATCGCGGCGAAGCCGCTCATCGCCTCGGCGAGCGTGCCGAAGCCGGGACGGTGCGCGTACGGGCCGAACTGGCCGAAGCCGGTGACCCGGGCGAGGACCAGGCGGGGGTTCGCGGCCGACAGTTCCTTCCAGCCCAGGCCCCATCGCTCCAGGGTGCCGGGGCGGAAGTTCTCGATGACCACGTCGGCGGTGGCCGCCAGGCGCAGGAGGGTGTCCCGGCCGCCGGGGGTGGAGAGGTCCAGCGTCAGGGTGCGCTTGTTGCGGCCCAGCATTTTCCACCACAGGCCCACGCCGTCCTTCGACGGGCCGTGGCCGCGGGACGGGTCCGGCTTCGTGGGGTGCTCGACCTTGATGACCTCCGCGCCGAAGTCGCCGAGCATCGTGGCGGCCAGGGGACCGGCGAAGAGGGTGGCGAGGTCGAGGACACGCAGATGGGAGAGCGGAGGGTCGTACGCCTGGGTCATGGGTGGGGGGTCTCCCGGAGGGTGAGGTGGGCCAGGGTGTCGAAGCCGACGCCGTTGAAGTCGGCGATCGAGGTGGCCAGACGGTTCTTGAGGGGGGCCGTCCAGCGCTCGGGAAGCGCGTCGGGGGAGCCGGTGAGGAGGCCGGCGATGCTGCCCGCCGTCGCGCCGTTCGAGTCGGTGTCCCAACCGCCGGACACCGCACGGCAGACGGAGGCCGTGTAGTCGCCGTCGGCGTGGGTGAGGGCGGCGGCGAGCAGCGCGGTGTTGGGCAGGGCGTGCACCCAGTGGTGGTCGGCGTAGGTGGTGTGGAGTGCGTCGACGACCGCCTCGAAGTCCCGGGTGCGGCCGGCGAGACGGACGGCGTGGGTGATCGCCCCCGCCAGGCGGGAGCCCGGGGGGACGACCGTCAGGCCGGTGCGCAGACAGTGGTGGATGTCGTGGGTACCGGTGGCCGCCTCCGCGATGGTGGCCGCGACGAACATCGCCGCGTAGACGCCGTTCGCGGTGTGGGTGAGGGTGGCGTCGCGGTGGGCCTGTTCGGCGGCGGCGCCCGGGTCGCCGGGGTTGGTCCAGCCGTGGACGTCGGCACGGATGAGGGCGCCGATCCATTCGCGGAACGGGTTGCGGTGGCGGGCGGTGTGCGGGGGGTCGATGCCGCAGAGGAGGTTGCGGTAGGCGACCCGCTCGGCGGTGAAGGTGCGGCCCGCGGGGAGTTCGTCCAGCCAGAGCGTGGCCACATCGGTGGTGGTGAAGTCGCGGCCGTGACGGGCCAGCAGGAGGAGGTTGAGGAGGGGGTAGTTGAGGTCGTCGTCCTCGGGCATGCCGTCGATGTTCTCGGCCAGGGAGGTGGGGGCCGAGCGGCGGTTCCAGGGGTGGGCGGCGAGGAGTTCCGCGGGGACGCCCCGGGCGGTGAACCAGGTGGTGAGGGGCCAGTTGCCGGACGCCCGTGCGAGGTCGCGGAGCGCGGCGAGGGGCAGTTTCTCGACGGGCTTGCCGAGGAGGCAGCCGGCGGCCCGCCCCAGCCACGCGGCCTCCAGGCGGGGGAGGTACGCGGCCGGGGTGGAGCGGGGTGGCGCGCCCGGGGCGCCGGGGGCGGGCGGGGGCGCCGGCCAGTGGGGGCACAGTGCCTTGATGCCGCTCAGGGCCGTCGGCTCGGCCTCGCTCAACCCGCTCGGCAGATCGGCGAGTTCGTCCAGCAGGTCCTCGGCGAGCTGCCGCAGGTAGCGGGAGACGCGCCCCGGGGAGGCGCCGGCGCGCGCGGGGGCAGGGGGGCCGCCCGCGGCTCGCCAGCGGGCGGCGACGGCCGACGGTGCGCGGCCGTCCTGGACCGCCTGCCGCAGTTCGTGGCCCAGGAGGTCCTCCGGCTGCACCCAGGTCAGACGCAGCGGGGTCACCGGAGGGAGGCGAGCGTGGCGAAGGCGGACTCGTGGGCGCGGCGGCGCCGTACGTCCCGCGTGTGGATCTCGCGGGCGACCTCGGCCAGGGCCGTGGCCGGCGCGTGCAGGTCCAGGCGGCTGGCCTCGGCGACCGTCTTGGCCCAGTCGGACGGGACGTCCGAGCCCAGGGCGCCCGCGAGGGCGCCCGACATGGTGGCGATCGAGTCGCAGTCGCGGCCGTAGTTCACGGAACCGAGGACGGCGTGGCGGTAGTCGCCGCGGCCGACGAGCAACATGCCCAGGGCGACGGGGAGTTCCTCGATGGAGTGGAGTCGGGAGGGGCGGCGGGCGCCCAGGGAGGGGGCGCGGTAGTCCGGGCCGACCGTGTCGAACGGGGCCACCGCCTCACGCAGCGGGCGCAGCGCCGACTCGAAGTCCGTGTGGCGGACGGCCGTTTCGCACACGGCCTCGATCGCCGCGCGGGTGCCGTCCTTGGCCAGGGCGATACACGTCTCGGCCACCGACGCGGCGGTCGCGCCCGGCGTGCACGCCGCCGCGACCCCCGCCGCGAACACGCCCGCGGCCTCCCTGCCGTACGACGACTGGTGGGCCCCGGCGATGTCGAGTGCCTCCGCGTAAGCGCCGGACGGATCGGCCGCGTTGATCAGGCCGACCGGGGCCATGTACATCGCGGCGCCGCAGTTGACGATGTTGCCGGTGCCGGCCTCGCGCGGGTCGACGTGGCCGTAGTGGAGACGGGCCACCAGCCACTTCTCGGCCAGGAAGACCCGATGGAGGGGGAGGGCCTCCGCCTCCAGTTCGGGGATCCAGCGTGGGGTCGTCATCATGTCCGGCACCAGGTGCTCGGCGACGGCGTAGGCGTCCAGGTGGTCGCGGACGCGGTCGTACACCCGGACCAGCGCATGGGTCATGAGGGTGTCGTCGGTGACGTGGCCGTCGCCCTTGTGGTACGGCGCGATGGGGCGGGCGGTGCGCCAGTCGTCGCCGCTCCAGGGGCCGACGACACCGTGCACGCGGCCGCCGTGGCGTTCGGTGATCTGCTCGGGGGTGTAGCCCTCGACGGGGCCGCCGAGGGCGTCACCGACGGCGGCGCCGACCAGGGCTCCGGTGATGCGTTCTTCGAGGGTCATCGAGGTGGGGGGTTCCTTCGAGGGCGTCATGCCCGAATCATCCCCCCGGGGTGGCGAGTTCCGTGGTTGCGAGAAGTTCGGCGAGGTGTACGAGATCGGTGCCGGTGAGGCGGGGGAGGGCGCAGCCGGAGAGGGTGCGGCAGGCGTCCCGCCAGGAGGCGGGGACGGCGGTGCCGCCGCCGAGCGCGCCGGTCAGGGCGCCGGCGAGGGCCGGGGCGGAGTCGGCGACGCGGGAGAGGCAGGCGGCGGCGGGGACGGCCTCCGCGATCCGGCCCTCGGCGGCGATGGCCAGGGCGAGGGCCACGGGGACGGTCTCGGCGGCGGCGATGCCGTAGCTGTAGACGTGGTCGACGATCTGGTGTTCCAGGAGCGGCACCAGAGCGAATGTTCCTTCGCCTCGGTGGCGGTGGGCGAGGTCCAGGGCGTGGCGGGCGTTGCGGCCGATCTCCGTTGCGGCGGGGAGTTCGGCCAGGGCCGCCGCCGTGCAGTCGTCGACGTTCGCGCCGACGAGTGCCAGCGCGAGCGCGGCGGCCATCGCGCGTGCGCCGTGCACGCCGTCGCCGTCCTGGGTGTAGCGGGCGTCGAACTCGGCGAGTTCGGCGGCTCCCCGTGGGTCGCCGGGGTGGGCCACGGCGAGCACGCAGGCGCGTACGCAGGCCGCGTCGTCGAAGTAGTGCGGGTTGTCGTGGCCGGTGGCGGGCGGGCGGAGGCCGGCGGCGAGGTTGCCGAGGCCGGCGCGTACGGAGATACGGGCGCGCAGGGGGAGTACGGCGGACTCGACCTCGGGGGCGCGTTCGGCGGCGGCGGCGATCTCGCTGGCCACGGCGTTCCAGGAGAGGTCGATCGAGGCGCGGGTGCGGCGTTCGAGGCTGAGGTCGCCGAGGGCGGTGGCGTCACCGGCGCGGAGCAGGGCCTCCGCGGCGAAGGCCGCCCATTCCGCGTCGTCGGAGGGGCCGAGGCGCAGGGGCTCGGGGGGTTGGTTGAGGGCGATGGGGACCGGGAGCGTGGTGGTGGCGTTCTGCTCGGCGAACGTGTCCAGTTCGCGGGTGAGGCGGCGGGTCCACTCCGGCATACGGGCGGCCCGGTGGCGGGCGGCGGGCCAGCCGGCGGCGTCGCCCGCGGCGAGGCCCAGGAGGAGGCCCTCGACCCGGGTGCGCGTCGGGGGGCGCGCCGCCGGACGGGCCGGGGCTTCGCCACCGGCTGCCGTCGGCGCCGCCCGACGGGCCTCGGCTTCGCCGTCGGCCGTCGTCGTCCCACCCGCACCGCCCGTGCGGCTTTCGTCGTCGGGTGCGGGTGGCCCCTGTCGGGCTCCCTCACCATCGGCGGCCGCGGCTCCGTGGGTGAGCGGCTTCGCCGACACCGGGCGTGCGGGTTCGACGTGCTCGGGGGCGAGGGGTGCGGCCGCGGTCCCGCGCGCCGGGGTCGCGCGCGGTGCGGCCGGTCTCCGGCGGGGCGGCTCGTCGTGCGGTGCGGAGGGCGCGGTGGGGGTGGTGTCGTCCCACGGGGTGGGCGGGGTCATACCGGGGTCTCCGTCGTGTCGGCCGGGGCGGGGGCGAAGGCGGTGGGGGTGAAGTCGGTCGGGATGGGGGCAGTGAGGGTGAAGGCGGCGGGGGCGGGGGCGGGGGCGGTCGGAGTGAGGACCACCGGGTCGGGGGCGACCGGGGTGGGGGCGGTCGAGGTGAAGTCGGCCGGAGTGTGCACGGTCGGAGTGTGGGTGGCCGGAGTCAGGGTGACCGGGTCGAGGGCGGTCGGAGTGAAGACCACCGGGTCGGGGGCGACCGGGGTGGGGGCGGCCGAGGTGAAGTCGGCCGGAGTGGTGGCGGCCGGGTCGGGAGTGACCGGGGTGGGGGCGGCCGAGGTGAAGTCGGCCGGAGTGTGCACGGCCGGAGTGTGGGTGGCCGGAGTCAGGGTGACCGGGTCGAGGGCGGTCGGAGAAAAGACCGCCGGGTCGGGGGCGCCCGAAGTAGGGGCGACCGGGGTGGAGTCGGCCGGAGTGTGCACGGCAGGAGCGCGGGCGGCCGGGGCGGCGGCGACCGGTGCGGGTGCGACTCGAGTGAAGTCGGTCGGCGTGGGGGCGGCCGGGGTGGCGGCCACCAGGTTGAGGGCGGTCGGGCTGAAGGTGGCCGGAGTCGGGGCGGTCGGGCTGAAGGTGGCCGGAGTCGGGGCGGTCGGGCTGAAGGTGGCTGGAGTCGGGGCGGGGGCGGGTCTGGGTGGCAGGGGGCGGTGGTCGTGGGGGAGGCGGGTCGTGCCGGTGGTCCATTTGCCGCCCTCGCCGGGGACCAGGAGCTCGGCCACGTCCAGGACGTGGTGGCCCGCCATGGAGGGCAGGCAGCTGCCCCGTGCCGGGCCGATGGCCGCCGCCCACGCGGACGGGATCGAGGACGCGCCCCGGGTCGCCCCGGCCAGCGCGCCGGCGACGGCGGCGGTGGTGTCGGCGTCGCGGCCCATGTTCACCGCCGTCAGCACCGACTCGGTGAAGTCGCCGTCGGCCGCCGCGTAGGCGCCGAAGGCGAGGGCGACGGCCTCGGGGGCGAGGTCGGTCCAGGGGTAGCCGCCGATGACGACGGCGGAGCGGACCGCGCGTTCGCCGCGGTGGGCGACGGCGACCGCCCGGCGCAGGGAGCGGGCGGTCCAGGAGTCGTCGGGGATCACGGCGAGCGCGGAGGCCACGACCGCGATGGTGGGGGCGCCCGCCATCGCCGCCGCGACTCCGGCCGCGACCGCCTGACCGCCGTAGATGCCTTCCCCGTCGTGGCTGACGGAGCCGTCGACGGCGACCAGCCGGGCGGCCTCCGCCGGGCGGCCCGCGGCGAAGACGCCGAACGGGGCCGCGCGCATGGCCAGCCCGTCGCTCCAGGCGTGCCGGTGCTGCGCGGAGATCGGCGCGGCGAGGCCCCGGCGGAGGTTCTCCAGGGTGCCGCGTTCACTGAAGCCGGCGCCCCGGAACGGGCCCTCGTCCCGGTCCGCGATCCACTGGTGCCAGGCCGCCTCCACATGCGCGACGGTGAGCGCCGAGCCGTGCCGGGCCAGCAGCAGCCCGGAGAAGATCGCGTACTCGGTGTCGTCCGTGCCGGTGGGCTCGTCCACGACGTAGCCCTCGATACGGCCCCAGCGGGCGCGGATCTCCGACGGCTTCAGGTTCTCGGCGGGGGCGCCGAGGGCGTCTCCGACCGCCAGGCCCAGCAGGGCGCCGCGCGCCCGCTCGCGGAGTTCGGTGGCGTCCTGGGGCGCCGGGACCGAGGGGATGCGGGCGACGGATGCCATACGCGGGCCTTTCCACAGGGACACCTTTGCGGATGTGTCCCACCATCGGCGGTTGACCTGAGCCTGCGAGCCCTCAACGTCACCCGGTCGACATATGAGCGGTGCCGTGATCGTCTGCGCATTCGACGGTAAAACCGCAGGTTAGTCCAGCCTTTCCTTGCTGGCGGACGGGAATGCCCCAACGTACTGTGGGCGTTGTTAAAGATTAGATTCTGTCCAAAGTTAGCTTTGGCTTGGCTTCCCTGGGGGACCGGTATGGCGATCATCGACACCGAGGCCGCGCTGCACGAGGCGCATCGCGACAACCACACCCACCGGGACGTGAACGGAGGCTGGCTGCGGCCCGCCGTGTTCGGCGCGATGGACGGGCTCGTGTCCAACCTGGCCCTGATGACCGGTGTCGCGGGCGGCTCGGCCGGCCGGGAGGCGGTCGTCGTCGCCGGGCTCGCGGGACTCGCCGCCGGTGCCTTCTCGATGGCCGCCGGCGAATACACCTCGGTGGCCTCCCAGCGGGAACTCGTCGAGGCCGAACTCGACGTGGAGCGACGGGAGTTGCGTAAGCACCCCATGGACGAGGAGCGAGAGCTGGCCGCGCTCTACGAGAGCCGTGGCGTCGAGGCGGGGCTCGCCCGGGAGGTCGCGCGCCAGCTCTCGCGCGATCCCGAGCAGGCCCTGGAGATCCACGCCCGCGAGGAGCTGGGCATCGATCCCGGCGACCTCCCGTCACCGACCGTGGCCGCCGTGTCCAGCTTCGGCTCCTTCGCGCTGGGTGCCCTGCTCCCCGTCCTGCCGTATCTGCTCGGCGCGGGGGCGCTGTGGCCCGCGGTGCTGGTGGCGCTCCTGGGGCTCTTCGGCTGCGGGGCGGTGGTGGCCAGGGTGACGGCCAGGAGCTGGTGGTTCAGTGGTCTTCGGCAGCTCGCCCTCGGGGGTGCCGCGGCGGGTGTGACGTACGCCCTGGGCAGCCTGATCGGGGCGGCCGTATGATGGATCGGATGGCTACGTATGCGCGGGACCGCATAAGTAGTCGTTACCAGGCGGTTTCGAACGCTTAACCGCTGGGCATGAGCCGTAAGCGCCGCAGGCAATGACGCCTGCCTAGCACCTGAAGCAGTGGCGACGACGCCTTCTGCGCCTCGCGGTCTGCCGACACAAATCTGTCCGGCCGGCCCCCAGTTCCACGCCTGTCGACGCCTGTCCGCGCCACTGTGCGCGGCACCCCTCCGCGCCCGTGGCGTCCGCATGTTGGGACGCAGTATCCGCTTCCCGAGAACCGTTCCATCATGTAACCTGCACGAAATTTTGCACCTTACGCAGAGGGCCAGCGTCGTCCCTCGGCACACGCATATGCCAGATGACGACGACGGGAGAGCCGATGCGTACGCCGCGCCAGCCGTCCCAGCACTCCGCGAACGGCCAGAAGTGGTCCTTCATGGATGCTCGCCCTGCTGCGCAGGGTATGTACGACCCCCGCAACGAGAAGGACGCCTGTGGCGTCGGTTTCGTGGCCACCCTCACCGGCGAGGCGAGCCATGCGCTGGTCGAGCAGGCGCTCACGGTTCTTCGCAACCTGGAGCACCGCGGGGCGACCGGTTCGGAGCCCGACTCGGGTGACGGCGCCGGCATCCTCTCGCAGGTCCCCGACGCGTTCTTCCGCGAGGTGGCCGGATTCGAGCTGCCCGAGGCCGGCGCGTACGCCGTCGGCATCGCCTTCCTGCCCGAGCAGGGCGCCGACGACGCCGCGGCCCGTATCGAGGCCGTCGCGGCCGAGGAGGGCCTGACCGTCCTCGGCTGGCGCGAGGTGCCCGTCGCCCCCGCGCTGCTGGGCGCCACCGCCCGCTCGACGATGCCTGCCTTCCGCCAGATCTTCGTCGCCGACGGATCGGCCGCGCCCGCCACGGGCATCGACCTCGACCGCAAGAGCTTCGTGCTGCGCAAGCGCGCCGAACGCGAGGTCGACGTCTACTTCCCCTCGCTGTCCGCGCGGACCATCGTCTACAAGGGCATGCTGACCACCGGCCAGCTGGAGCCCTTCTTCCCGGACCTGTCCGACCGCCGCTTCGCCTCCGCGATCGCGCTCGTGCACTCCCGGTTCTCCACGAACACCTTCCCGTCGTGGCCGCTCGCCCACCCGTACCGCTTCGTCGCGCACAACGGCGAGATCAACACGGTCAAGGGCAACCGCAACTGGATGGTCGCCCGCGAGTCCCAGCTCGCCTCGGACCTCTTCGGCCCGCAGGAGACGCTGGACCGGATCTTCCCGATCTGTACGCCGGACGCCTCCGACTCGGCGTCCTTCGACGAGGTCCTGGAACTGCTTCACCTCGGCGGCCGCTCCCTGCCGCACTCCGTGCTGATGATGATCCCGGAGGCGTGGGAGAACCACGACTCCATGGAGCCCGCCCGCCGCGCCTTCTACCAGTTCCACTCCACGATGATGGAGCCCTGGGACGGCCCGGCCTGTGTCACCTTCACCGACGGCCGCCAGGTCGGCGCGGTCCTCGACCGCAACGGCCTGCGCCCCGGCCGCTACTGGGTCACCGACGACGGACTCGTCGTCCTCGGCTCCGAGGTCGGCGTCCTCGACATCGACCCTGCCAAGGTCGTCCGCAAGGGCCGGCTGCAGCCCGGCCGGATGTTCCTCGTCGACACCGTCGAGCACCGCATCATCGAGGACGACGAGATCAAGGCCCAGCTCGCCGCGGAGAACCCGTACGCGGAGTGGCTGGAGGCCGGCGAGATCGAGCTGTCCGACCTGCCCGAGCGTGAGCACATCGTGCACACCCACGCCTCGGTCACCCGCCGCCAGCAGACCTTCGGCTACACCGAGGAAGAGCTGCGCGTCATCCTCGCGCCGATGGCCAAGACCGGCGGCGAGCCGCTCGGCTCCATGGGCACCGACTCGCCCATCGCCGCGCTGTCCTCGCGCCCGCGGCTGCTCTTCGACTACTTCACCCAGCTGTTCGCACAGGTCACCAACCCGCCGCTGGACGCCATCCGCGAGGAGCTCGTCACCTCGCTGCGCTCGTCGCTGGGCCCCGAGGGCAACATCCTGGAGCCGACCGCCGCGTCCTGCCGCAGCGTCACCCTGCCCTTCCCGGTGATCGACAACGACGAGCTGGCCAAGCTCATCCACATCAACGCCGACGGCGACATGCCGGGCATGAAGGCGGCCACGCTCTCCGGTCTCTACCGGGTCTCCGGCGGCGGCGACTCCCTCGCCGCGCGCATCGAGGAGATCTGCGCCGAGGCCGACTCCGCCATCGCCAACGGCGCCCGGCTGATCGTCCTGTCCGACCGCCACTCCGACGCCGAGCACGCGCCGATCCCGTCGCTGCTGCTCACCGCGGCCGTCCACCACCACCTCATCCGCACCAAGCAGCGCACCCAGGTGGGGCTGCTCGTCGAGGCCGGTGACGTCCGCGAGGTCCACCACGTCGCCCTGCTCATCGGCTTCGGCGCCGCCGCCGTCAACCCGTACCTGGCGATGGAGACCGTCGAGGACCTCGTCCGCGCCGGCACCTTCCTCTCCGGCATCGAGTCCGAGCAGGCCATCCGCAACCTGATCTACGCCCTCGGCAAGGGCGTCCTGAAGGTCATGTCGAAGATGGGCATCTCCACGGTCGCCTCCTACCGGGGCGCCCAGGTCTTCGAGGCCGTCGGTCTCGCGGACGCGTTCGTCGAGAAGTACTTCAACGGCACGGCCACCAAGATCGGCGGCGTCGGCATCGACGTCATCGCCAAGGAGGTCGCCGCCCGCCACGCCAAGGCGTACCCGGCCAGCGGCATCGCGCCGGCCCACCGCGCCCTGGAGATCGGCGGCGAGTACCAGTGGCGCCGCGAGGGCGAGCCGCACCTGTTCGACCCGGAGACGGTCTTCCGCCTCCAGCACTCCACGCGCACGCGCCGCTACGACATCTTCAAGAAGTACACGGACCGCGTGAACGAGCAGTCCGAGCGCCTGATGACGCTGCGCGGCCTGTTCGGCTTCAAGTCGGGCGACCGGCAGCCGATCTCCATCGACGAGGTCGAGCCGGTCACCGAGATCGTCAAGCGGTTCTCGACCGGCGCCATGTCGTACGGCTCGATCTCCCGCGAGGCGCACGAGACGCTCGCCATCGCCATGAACCAGCTGGGCGGCAAGTCCAACACCGGTGAGGGCGGCGAGGACCCGGACCGCCTGTACGACCCGGCGCGCCGTTCCTCGATCAAGCAGGTCGCCTCCGGCCGCTTCGGCGTGACCTCGGAGTACCTGGTCAACGCGGACGACATCCAGATCAAGATGGCCCAGGGCGCCAAGCCCGGCGAGGGCGGCCAGCTGCCCGGCCACAAGGTCTACCCGTGGGTCGCCAAGACCCGTCACTCGACGCCGGGTGTCGGTCTGATCTCCCCGCCGCCGCACCACGACATCTACTCCATCGAGGACCTCGCCCAGCTCATCCACGACCTGAAGAACGCGAACCCGCAGGCGCGGATCCACGTGAAGCTGGTCTCCGAGGTCGGCGTCGGCACGGTCGCCGCCGGTGTCTCCAAGGCGCACGCGGACGTCGTGCTCATCTCCGGCCACGACGGCGGTACGGGCGCGTCCCCGCTGACCTCGCTGAAGCACGCGGGCGGCCCCTGGGAGCTCGGCCTCGCCGAGACCCAGCAGACGCTGCTGCTCAACGGCCTGCGTGACCGCATCGTCGTGCAGACCGACGGCCAGCTGAAGACCGGCCGTGACGTCGTCATCGCCGCGCTCCTCGGCGCCGAGGAGTTCGGCTTCGCGACCGCTCCGCTGGTCGTCTCCGGCTGCGTCATGATGCGCGTCTGCCACCTGGACACCTGCCCGGTCGGCATCGCCACCCAGAACCCGACGCTGCGCGACCGGTTCTCCGGCAAGGCCGAGTACGTCGTGAACTTCTTCGAGTTCATCGCCGAGGAGGTCCGCGAGATCCTCGCCGAGCTGGGCTTCCGCTCCATCGAGGAGGCCGTCGGCCACGCCGAGACGCTCGACGTGGCCCGCGCGGTCGAGCACTGGAAGGCGCAGGGCCTGGACCTGGAGCCGCTGTTCCACGTGCCCGCACTGCCCGAGGGCGCCGTCCGCCACCAGCTGATCGAGCAGGACCACGGCCTGGAGAAGGCGCTCGACAACGAGCTGATCAAGCTCGCCGCCGACGCGCTGGCCGCGAACGACGCGACCGACGCCCAGCCGGTCCGCGCCCAGGTCAAGGTCCGCAACATCAACCGCACGGTCGGCACCATGCTCGGCCACGAGGTGACGAAGAAGTTCGGCGGGGCCGGTCTGCCCGACGACACCATCGACATCACCTTCACCGGCTCGGCGGGCCAGTCCTTCGGTGCCTTCCTCCCGCGCGGTGTCACGCTGCGCCTGGAGGGCGACGCCAACGACTACGTCGGCAAGGGCCTCTCCGGCGGCCGGGTGATCGTCCGTCCCGACCGGGGCGCCGACCACCTCGCCGAGTACTCCACCATCGCGGGCAACACCATCGCCTACGGCGCCACCGGCGGCGAGCTGTTCCTCCGCGGTCGTACGGGCGAGCGGTTCTGTGTCCGCAACTCCGGCGCCCTGGTGGTGTCCGAGGGCGTGGGCGACCACGGCTGCGAGTACATGACCGGTGGCCACGCGGTCGTCCTCGGCGAGACGGGCCGCAACTTCGCGGCCGGTATGTCCGGCGGCATCGCCTACGTCATCGACCTCGACCGCGACAACGTCAACGTCGGCAACCTGGGCGCCGTCGAGGCCCTCGACGACACCGACAAGCAGTGGCTGCACGACGTGGTGCGCCGCCACGCCGAGGAAACCGGCTCCACGGTCGCCGAGAAGCTGCTCGCCGACTGGCCCGTCGCCGTGACGCGCTTCAGCAAGATCATCCCCAGCACGTACAAGGCAGTGCTCGCCGCCAAGGCCGCCGCCGAGCAGGCCGGTCTCTCCGAGACCGAGATCACCGAGAAGATGATGGAGGCGGCGATCAATGGCTGACCCGAAGGGCTTCCTGAACCACGGGCGCGAGGTCGCCAAGTCCCGCCCCGTCGACGTACGACTGAAGGACTGGAACGAGGTCTACGTCCCGGGCTCGCTGCTCCCGATCATCTCGAAGCAGGCGTCCCGCTGCATGGACTGCGGCATCCCGTTCTGTCACAACGGCTGTCCGCTCGGGAACCTCATCCCCGAGTGGAACGACTACGCCTACCGCGAGGACTGGGCGGCGGCGTCGGAGCGGCTGCACGCGACGAACAACTTCCCGGAGTTCACCGGGCGGCTGTGCCCGGCCCCGTGCGAGTCGGCGTGCGTGCTCGGCATCAACCAGCCGGCCGTCACCATCAAGAACGTCGAGGTCTCCATCATCGACAAGGCGTGGGACAGCGGCGACGTCGCGGCCCAGGCCCCGGAGCGGCTGTCCGGCAAGACGGTCGCGGTCATCGGCTCCGGCCCGGCGGGCCTCGCGGCGGCGCAGCAGCTGACGCGGGCCGGTCACACGGTCGCGGTGTACGAGCGCGCGGACCGCGTCGGCGGTCTGCTGCGCTACGGCATCCCCGAGTTCAAGATGGAGAAGCGGCACATCAACCGCCGCATCGAGCAGATGCGCGCGGAGGGCACCCGCTTCCGGACGGGCATCGAGATCGGCCGCGACCTCAAGGCCACGGACCTGAAGAAGCGGTACGACGCCGTCGTCATCGCCGCGGGCGCCACCACCGCCCGTGACCTGCCGGTCCCCGGCCGCGAGCTGGCCGGCATCCACCAGGCCATGGAGTACCTGCCGCTGGCCAACAAGGTCCAGGAGGGCGACTTCGTGGCGCCCCCCCTCACGGCCGAGGGCAAGCACGTCGTGGTCATCGGCGGCGGCGACACGGGCGCGGACTGCGTGGGCACCGCCCACCGTCAGGGCGCGGCCTCGGTCACCCAGCTGGAGATCATGCCGCAGCCGGGCGAGGACCGTGCCCCGAACCAGCCGTGGCCGACCTTCCCGATGCTCTACAAGGTCACCTCCGCGCACGAGGAGGGCGGCGAGCGGGTCTACTCCGTCTCCACCACCCACTTCGAGGGCGACGAGGACGGCAACGTCCAGTTCCTGCACCTCGTCGAGGTCGAGTTCGTCGACGGCAAGCTGACGCAGAAGCCGGGCACGGAGCGGAAGATCCCCGCCCAGCTCGTGACGCTGGCCATGGGCTTCACGGGCACCGACCGCGAGAACGGTCTCGTGGACCAGTTCGGCCTGGACCTCGACGAGCGCGGCAACATCGCCCGCGACGCCGACTTCCAGACCAACGTGCCCGGCGTCTTCGTCGCCGGTGACGCGGGCCGAGGCCAGTCCCTCATCGTCTGGGCGATCGCCGAGGGCCGCTCGGCGGCCCGGGGCTGCGACCGCTTCCTGACGGGCGCGAGCGACCTGCCGGCCCCGATCCGGCCGACCGACCGCTCGCTGATGGTCTGATCCCTCGGACCGCCACACACGTCCCGTACAACGGCGTACGGGCGGGTCATCTGGGGGTACTCCCCCCAGACCCCCCGTGACGGCGCCTGCCCGCCAGTCCCCGACCGGACGACTGGGCAGGCGCCGTCGCACGTCCGGGGACCGCCGGCCCCGCCGCCCATCAGGTCGTCATCTGCGCGGCCTTGGCGAGTGCCAGCACCACGAGCAGCGCCGCCGTCGCCGCGCACACCCCCGCCTGTACGAGGACCCGCCGCCGGTCCCGGGGCGCGTACGCGAAGCCCGCGGCGATCAGGCCGCCGGTCAGCAGGCCGCCGAGGTGTCCCTGCCAGGACGTCACCACCGCCGAGATGACCAGCCACACCAGCAGGCCGGCCATGAAGCGGTTGATCCCGGCCGGGTCGGCGCCCAGGCGGCGGGCCAGGACGTAGTACGCCGTGCACACGCCGAAGATGGCGCCGGAGGCGCCGACCGTGCTGGTGTCGGGGGCGAGCAGGAGCACCAGGACGGAGCCGCCGAGGGCGGACAGGAGGTAGAGGGCGAGGTAGCGGGCGCGGCCGAGCTGGGCCTCGACGATCCTGCCGACGTTCCACAGCGTGACCATGTTCATCACGATGTGCAGGATGCCGAACGTGCCCTCGGTGGGCGGGAGATGGAGGAAGGCGCCGGTGAGGAGGCGGTACCACTCGCCGTCGATCACGCCTTCGAGGCGGAAGTCGGACGGGTAGGAGCTCTGCCAGACGTAGTGCAGCCCGTCCGGGCCGAGCAGCCCCCGGCCCAGCATCGCGAAGTCGTCCACGACCCGCTCACGGAGCACTTCGGCGACGTAGGCCATGACGTTCAGGCCGATCAGGACGTACGTCACCAGCGGGACGGCCGAGATCCGGCCGCCGAAGGCGGTGCGGGCCTGCCGGACGGTTCTCGCGCCCTCCTTCACGCACTCCGGGCACTGGTGGCCCACGGCCGCGTCCCGCATGCAGTCCGGGCAGATGAACCGCTCGCAGCGTGTGCAGCGGACGTACGACTCCACTTTCGGGTGGCGGTAGCAGGTGGTGACGACGGGCTCGGACGACGACGGGGACTCGGGTTCCACGGCCGGCTCCTTGGGGGTGCGGGACTGATGACGAGCCGGTGAGGGCGGCGGCGAACAAAGTAGCGAACGATCAGGGTGGAGGGGACAGGGGGAGTGCCCTAACCTCGGGGCTTCGCAGAGCCCTGGGGTCAGGAGGACCGCCGTATGCCCGCGATCAGTCTCACCAAGATGATGGAGACCGCCCCCGCGCTCGTTGACCTCTACAAGGCGGCCGGGCACTCCCTCGACCGGCACGGGCTCCGGGGACAGCGGGCCGCCGTCTATCTCGTGATCGACCACAGCGGCTCCATGCGGCCCTACTACAAGGACGGCAGTGTGCAGGCCCTCGCCGACCGGGTGCTCGGACTCTCCGCGCAACTCGACGACGACGGCACCGTTCCGGTCGTCTTCTTCTCCACCGGGGTCGACGCGGTCACGGAGATCGGCCTCGCCGACCACCACGGCCGGATCGACCGCATCGTGGCCGGGCTCGGGCACATGGGGAGGACCGACTACCACCTGGCCATGGACGCCGTCATCGACCACTACCTCGACTGCGGCGCCGAGGACCCGGCCTTCGTGGTCTTCCAGACCGACGGCGGACCCACCAGCAGGCTCGCCGCCGAACGGTACATGTGCAAGGCCGCCCGGCTCCCCCTCTTCTGGCAGTTCATCGGCTTCGGCGATCCGCGCAGCAAGCAGTTCGACTTCCTGCGGCGGCTCGACGACCTGGCCGTGCCGGGGAAGCGGGTCGTCGACAACGCCGGCTTCTTCCACGCGGGCGCGGACCCGCGGACCGTGTCCGACGCCGAGCTGTACGACCGGCTGGTGGGGGAGTTCCCGCAGTGGCTGGCGGCGGCCCGCGCCGAGGGCATCGTCGCCTGAGGGCGTGCCCGGGGATCAGCGATGGCGGGCGCCGTCGAGCACGGTGGCCCGGCATGCGGCCGGGGTGCCCCACGCCGTCCGCAGGGCCCGGGCCCTGGTGAACCAGAGCGACAGGTCGTACTCCGCCGTGTAGCCGATCGCGCCGTGCAGCTGCAGCGCCGTGCGCGCGGTCGTGTACGCCGCCTCGCACGCCGTCACCTTGGCCGCCGCCGCGTCCGCCGGGTCCAGCGTGACCGCCGCCCCGAAGACCAGCGGACGCGCGAACTCCAGGGCCACCTTCGCGTCCGCCAGCCGGTGCTTCACCGCCTGGAACGAGCCGATGGGCACCCCGAACTGGGTGCGCTGCCGGACGTACGCCACCGTCCTGTCCAGGAGGGCCAGTCCGACGCCGAGGGCCTGCGCGGCCACCGCAAGCCTGGCCCAGACGAGGGCCCGGGCGAGGAGGGCAGGGTCGGTGGCGAGGAGCGTGCCGCCGGGGGTGAGCGGGGTCGGGCGCCGGGCCGGGTCCAGGCAGGGGCGGACCGGGCCGTGGCCGGGGCGGAGGCGCAGTTCACCCCGCTCCGGGTCGAGCGAGAGGTGGGTGGTCGCCGCGTCCCCGTCCAGCGCGTACGCCTCGGGTGACGGCGCCACCGTCGCCATCGCCGTGCCGGACAGCAGCGCCGGCAGGAGGCGTTCGGCCGGGCCGGGGTCCCGCAGACCGGACAGCAGGACCACCGCCGTGACCGTCTCCACGAGGGGGCCCGGTACCGCGTGCCGCCCCAGCTCCACGAAGGCGACGGCCAGCTCCACCGGGAGGGGGCCGACCCCTTCGTACGCCTCCGGCGCCGCCAGCGCGAAGACCCCCGCCTCCGCGACCCGGGACCACAGCGCCCGCCCGGCCAGGTGCTCGCCCCGCCCCCAGGCGCGCACGGCCTTCGGGGTGTCCGCCGCCGTCAGCATGGCGTCCAGCGACCGGGCGAACGCCCGCTGCTCGGTGTCCAGGAGGAAACGCATCAGCGGCGGCCCTTCGGCAGGCCGAGGAGGCGCTCGGCGATGATGTCGCGCTGGATCTCGTTGGTGCCGGCGTAGATCGGGCCGGCCAGGGCGAAGACATAGCCCTCCGACCAGTGGGCGTCCGCCGGCCCGCCCTCCTCGCCGAGCAGGTCGAGTGCCGTCTCGTGCAGGGCCAGGTCGTACTCGGACCAGAAGACCTTGTTCAGGCTGGACTCGGGGCCGACCGGGGTGCCGTCCAGGAAGCGGGAGGCGGCCGCGCAGGTGAACAGCTGGTAGGCGCGGGCGCCGATCAGCGCGTCGGCCACCCGGTCCCGGGCGGAGGCCGGGCTGCCCTGGGCGTGCCAGAGGTCCAGCAGCCGGTCCGCGGAGGCGAGGAAGCGCCCCGGCGGACGGAGCGTCAGTCCGCGTTCGTTGCCGGCGGTGGACATGGCGATGCGCCAGCCCTGGCCGGGCTCGCCGATGACGTCCCCGTCCGGTACGAACACGTCGTCGAGGAAGAGCTCGGCGAAGGCGGGCCTGCCGTCCAGGCGGCCGATCGGGCGGACCGTCACCCCCGGCGCGCGCAGGTCGAACATCAGGTACGTCAGGCCCTGATGGGGCTTCGGGGTGCCCGGCTCGCTGCGGAACAGGCCGAACGCCCGGTCCGCGAAGGCGGCCCGCGACGACCAGGTCTTCTGGCCGGTCAGCAGCCAGCCCCCGTCCGTACGCCTGGCCCGGGAGGTGAGCGCGGCCAGGTCGGATCCGGCCCCGGGCTCCGACCACGCCTGCGCCCACACCACCTCGCCGGAGGCCATCGGCGGCAGCACCCGGGCCCGCTGCTCGGGCGTGCCGTGGTCGAAGAGGGTCGGGGCGAGGAGGCTGACGCCGTTCTGGCCGACACGGCCCGGGGCGCCCGCCGCGTAGTACTCCTCCTCGAAGGCCAGCCTGCCCAGCAGGCCCGCGTCCCGGCCGCCGTACGCGGCCGGCCAGTCGACCACCGACCAGCGGCCGGCGGCCAGTTCGGCCTCCCAGACGCGGTGGGCGGCGAAGCCCTCCGCCGTCTCCAGGGAGGGCAGCGGCTCGGCCGGGACATGGGCGCGCAGCCAGGCGCGGGCCTCGGCGCGGAAGTCTTCGTCGGCGGGGGAGTCGGTGAGGTCCATGGGGGCGCGCCTCTTTGCCTGGCCGGGGGTGGAGGGTGCGGGTCCGTGGAGGGCGCGGGTCCGTGTCGCGTCCGGCCGGTGCGGCGGACGCGGGGGCGGTGTACCGGACGCATGCCCGGCCTTCCCTAACAAGTGTTTGGTAGGTTAGCGTGCCCCCATGAAGAACGTCGACCCCCCGGCGTGTCCCCCGGCCCACGGCCTCCTCGCCGGCCGCACCGCGGTCATCACCGCCGCGGCCGGGGCGGGCATCGGCGGAGCGACCGCGCGGCGCTTCCTGGAGGAGGGCGCCCGCGTGCTGATCAGCGACGCCCACACGCGCCGGCTCAAGGAGTCGAGGACCGAGCTGGCCGCCGAGTTCGGCGAGCGGTCCGTCGAGGCGGTGCCGTGCGACGTCACCGACGACGACCAGGTGCGGGCGCTGTTCGAGGCGGGCGCCCGACTGCACGGGCGGCTCGACATCGTCGTCAACAACGCGGGTCTCGGCGGCACGGCCGAGGTCGCCGACATGACCGACGAGCAGTGGTCCAGAGTGCTGGACGTGACCCTGAACGGCACGTTCCGGTGCGTGCGGGCCGCCCTGCGGCTGATGCGGGAGGACGCAGAAGGTGACGGCGGCGTGATCGTCAACAACGCCTCCGTCGTCGGCTGGCGCGCCCAGGCCGGGCAGGCGCACTACGCTGCGGCCAAGGCGGGCGTCATGGCACTGACCAGGTGCGCGGCCGTCGAGGCGGCCCCGTACGGGGTCCGGGTCAACGCCGTGTCGCCCAGTCTCGCCATGCACCCGCACCTGGTGAAGGTCACGACCCCCGAGCTGCTGGCCGAGCTGACCGCGCGGGAGGCCTTCGGGCGGTACGCCGAACCCTGGGAGGTGGCCAACGTGATCGTGTTCCTCGCGTCCGGCTACTCCTCGTACATGACGGGCGAGACCGTCTCCGTCAGCAACCAGCACCCGTGAGGACGACGAACAGCGTGCCGACCAAGAAGAACCCCCAGGTCCCCGCCGCCGGGCTCGCCCGTCGGCGCGAGCTCCTCGACAAGGCCGCCGGGGTCTTCGCCGACCAGGGGTACAACGCCACCACCGTGCGCCGGATCGCGGACGACGCGGGCATGCTCGCGGGCAGCCTCTACTACTACTTCTCGTCCAAGGACGCGATGCTGGAGGAGATCCTGCGGACCTTCCTCGACGAACTCTGGGAGCGCTACGACGCCGTCCTGGACGCCGGAACGGGCCCCCGGGAGACCTTCGAGGCCCTGGTCACCGAGTCCTTCCGGGCCATCGGCCGGCACTGCGACGCCGTCCGGATCTACCAGAACGAGGCCCAGCAGCTGATCGCCCGGGAACCGCGCTTCCGCTTCCTGGAGCAGTCGCAGACCAAGTTCGAGAAGGCGTGGCTGACCACCCTGGAGAACGGAGTCGCCCGGGGGGACTTCCGGGCCGACCTCGACACGCGGGTCACCTACCGGTTCGTGCGCGACACGGTCTGGGTCGCCGCGTCCTGGTACCGGACCGGCGGACAGTACGGCCCCGAGGAGATCGCCCGCCAGTACCTGTCCATGGTCCTGGACGGGATCGCCGTACGGGAGAGCGGTACGTGACGTGAACATCCTCTGACATCGAGGGAGTCGACATGGCCGAGGCCTACATCGTCGAAGCGGTCCGGACGCCCGTCGGGCGGCGCGGGGGAGGGCTCGGCCGGGTCCATCCGGCCGACCTCGGCGCGCACGTCCTCACCGCGCTCGTCGCGCGCGCGGGCGTGGACCCCGCCGCCGTGGAGGACGTCGTCTTCGGCTGCCTGGACACCGTCGGTCCCCAGGCCGGCGACATCGCGCGCACCAGCTGGCTGGCGGCCGGGCTGCCCGAGGAGGTGCCCGGTACGACCGTCGACCGGCAGTGCGGCTCCTCGCAGCAGGCCGTGCACTTCGCCGCGCAGGGAGTGCTCTCCGGCACCCAGGACCTGGTGGTCGCGGGCGGCGTGCAGAACATGACGATGATCCCCATCGCCTTCGCCTCCCGCCAGGCCGCCGTCCCCCTCGGCCTCACCGACGGGCCCTTCGCGGGCAGCGAGGGATGGCGGGCGCGGTACGGGAACCGGCCGGTGAACCAGTTCGCCGGCGCCGAGATGATCGCCGCCAAGTGGGGCATCGGCCGCGGTGAGCAGGAGGAGTACGCGCTGCGCTCCCACCGGCGGGCGGTACGGGCCGTGGACGAGGGCCGCTTCGCCCGCGAGACCGTGCCCTACCTCGACGTCACCGTCGACGAGGGGCCGCGCCGGGACACCTCCCTGGAGAAGATGGCCGCCCTGAAACCGGTCATCGAGGGCGGCACCGTCACCGCCGCCTGCTCCTCCCAGGTCTCCGACGGCGCCGCCGCGCTCCTCCTCGCCTCCGAACGCGCCGTACGGGAGCACGGGCTGACCCCGCGCGCCCGCGTGCACCACCTCTCCGTGCGCGGTGAGGACCCCATCCGGATGCTCACCGCGCCGATACCCGCGACCGCCCACGCCCTGAAGAAGACCGGCCTCACCCTCGACGCCATCGACCTCGTCGAGATCAACGAGGCCTTCGCGCCGGTCGTCCTCGCCTGGCTCAAGGAGACGGGCGCCGATCCGGAGAAGGTCAACGTCAACGGCGGCGCGATCGCCCTCGGCCACCCGCTGGGCGCGACCGGCGCCAAGCTGATGACGACGCTCCTGCACGAACTGGAGCGCACCGGCGGCCGGTACGGCCTCCAGACGATGTGCGAGGGCGGCGGGCAGGCGAACGTGACGATCATCGAACGGCTGTAGCGATCATCGAACGGCCGTGACGGCCGGCGTGCGGGGGTGAGGGGAGGCGGGGTCCGGCGGCCGTGACGGCCGCCGGGCGGCGGTGGGGGGTCGGGCGGGGGAGGGTCGGGACCCGGTCGGGCGTGACGGTCACCGTCGGGTGTCGAGCCGTCCCAGGGAGGCCAGCGTCTCCTCGGCCTCCTTCATGATCCGGTCCACCAGCTCCGCGCACGACGGCAGGTCGTCGATCACCCCGGCGACCTGCCCGGCCGCCATCACCCCGAGGTCCGTACGGCCGTCGACCATCGCCGACCTGAGCAGCACGGGTGTGTTGGCGGCGAGGAGGACCTGGCTCCAGGTGAGGTCCTTGCCGTGCCGCATGGCGAGACCGTCGCGGACCATACGCCGCCAGGTCAGCCCGGAGAGCCGGCGGAATCCCGCCGCGTGGCGCACGGCGCGCACCAGGGCGCGCGCCCGGCCGGACGCCTCCAGCGCGCTCACGAATTCCGTGCGCAGCATCCGGTGCGGCAGCCCGTCCACGGCCCGCGTGACGGTGACGTCCTTGACCGTCGCCGCCAGATAGCGGGCCTTCACCGCGTCGGGCACCGTCGAGTCCGAGGTGAGCAGGAACCGGGTGCCCATCGCCACCCCCGCCGCCCCGAACGCCAGCGCGGCCACCAGCCCCCGCCCGTCGTGGAAACCCCCCGCGGCGACGACCGGGATGTCGACGGCGTCCACGACCTGCGGCAGCAGGACGGTCGTCGCCACCTCCCCGGTGTGCCCGCCGCCCTCGCCCCCCTGGACGACCACGGCGTCCGCGCCCCACGCCGCCACCTTCTCGGCGTGCCGCCGGGCACCCACGGACGGGATCACGACCACGCCCGCGTCCTTCAGCTCGGCGATCAGCTCCCGCGACGGCGCGAGCGCGAACGACGCCACGCGCACGCCCTCCTCCACGATGATCCGCACCCGCTCCCGCGCGTCCCCCGCGTCGGCCCGCAGATTCACCCCGAAGGGCGCCCCGCCCGTCCGGGACCTCACCTCCCGTACGGCAGAACGGAGTTGCCCGGTCGTCATGGTCGCCGAGGCCAGCACGCCGAGGGCCCCCGCGTTCGCCGCCGCGGAGACCAGCCGGGGGCCGGCCACCCAGCCCATCCCGGTCTGCACGATCGGGCGGCGGACGCCGACGAGCCGGGTCAGGGCCGTCTCCATCAGCCGGCCACCTCCCGCGCCCGCGTGTTCCCGGGGTCGATCACCTCGCGGATCAGCCGCAGCTCCTCCCCGGTCGGATCACGGGTGTACGGCACCTCGTCCGGGACGGTGAGCGCGAACCCTGTCGCCTCCTCGACCCGCTCCACGGTGACGCCCGGATGCAGCGACACCAGCCGCATGGTGCGGTCGGGCGTCGCGAAGTCGAAGACCCCGAGGTCGGACACCACCCGGGCCAGGTGGTGGAAGCGGGCGGCGGCCGGATACGCGGCCACCCGGTCGTGGCCGACCCCGCACACCATGTCGACCTTCTCCACGAAGACCCGCCGGGAGTGCTTCGGGACCCAGTAACTGGTCGGATTGTTCAGGGTGTTGACCGGGGCGCCCCGCACCCCGAGCAGCTGCCTCCGCGGCCGCTCCCAGTCGCCGACACAGCTGATGTTCTGGTTGCCGTACCGGTCGATCTGGCTCGCCCCCATCATCACGTGCCGGCGGCCACCCGTGACCAGGGCCAGGTGCCGCCGGTAGGGCAGCCATCCCTCGACGGTGCCGTCGAGGCCGACGAGCAGCGCCTCGCCGTCGGTCAGCAGCAGGTCCGGTGAGAACGTCCACCGGGCGAGGCGCGCGCCCAGCGACGGAACGAGCCCCATGGGACTGGCGAGGATCTCCCCGGCGCCGCGCCAGGTCTCGGCACACGCGATCACGCAGTACTCGGCGCGGGTGACCCCGTGCACGGCCGGTGCGCTCATGAGTCCTCCCGGTGCCACGCCCGCACGGCCGACTGGTACGCGGGCTCGTCGCCCGCCAGGAACCGCCCCGCGAAGTCCTCCCAGGGCGCGCCCGCGTACACCTTCTGGAAGGGCTCGTCCCGGCCGTAGTCGGGAGCGCAGGACGTGAAGTGCGCGCCGTTCGGGGCCTCGATCACGCCGGTCACCACATGGCGGCCGACCAGCAGCGACTGGGGCGGGGCGTCCTTCGTCAGCTCGGCCGTGTCCACGATCCGTTCGCAGGAGACGTACGCGGTGTCGGCGGCCTCGCAGAAGAGGTCGTCGAAGTAGGGGTCGGGGCCCAGGTACTGGCCGTTTCCCTGCCGGTCGGCCCGGTTGACGTGCACGAACGCGGCGTCCAGGCGCAGCGCCGGCATGGCGACGAAGGTCTCGCCGTCGTCGTACGGCGAGGTGACCGTCCGCAGACCGGGGTTGACCCGCATCACGTCCGAGCCGATGCCCGCCCGCACCGGCAGGAAGGGCAGCCGGTGCGCGGCGGCCCGCAGCCCCCACATGAACATCGCCTCGTCGACCTCCATCAGCTCGAACGCGCCCCGCTCGCGCGCCGCGCGGAAGTGCGGTTCGAGGGGGATGGAATCGAGGGTGGCGAAGGCGGCGACGAGCTTGCGCACCCGCCCGGCGGCGGCGAGCATGCCCACGTCCGGCCCGCCGTACGAGACGACGGTGAGATCGGTGACCGGGGACCGGAGAAGTGCCCTCACCAGAGCCATCGGCTTGCGCCGCGAGCCCCAGCCGCCGATGCCCAGGGTCATCCCGCTCGCCAGCCGCGAGACGGCCTCGTCGGCGGTCATCGTCTTGTCACTCACCCGGCTCCTCCGATACGACCTCGTCACCGTCGACCCGCTCGCGTGCCCCGGCCGTCCCGAAGGAGGCGCGGACCTCCCCGGCCACCCCGCTGAGGTTCGCCTCGAAGGTGAAACCCTGCTCGAAGCGGTAGCTGCGGCGGACGTCGACCGGGTCGATGCCGTTGATGGCGGCCTTGGCGAGCCGGAGCAGCCGGCCGTCCTTCGCGGCGATCTCCCGCGCCAACTCCAGTGCCGCACCCGGCAGTTCCGGGGGCGGGACCACCCGCCACACCGAGCCGTGCGACCGCAGCTCGGCGGCCGTCACCGTCCGCGAGGTGTAGTACAGCGTCCGCATCAGATGCTGCGGCACCAGCCGCGCCAGATGCGTCGCCGCCCCCAGCGCGCCCCGGTCCAGCTCGGGCAGCCCGAAGACCGCGTCCTCGCCCGCCACGATCGCGTCCGCGTTGCCCACCAGCCCGATGCCGCCGCCCAGGCAGAAACCCCGCACGGCCGCCACCACCGGCACCTCGCACTCGTACACCGCGGCGAAGGCCGCCGCGCAGCCACGGTTGGCGCCGATCAGCGCGTCGTGGCCCGCCGCCTGGATCTCCTTGATGTCGACGCCGGCGTTGAATCCGCGCCCCTCGGCCGCCAGCACCACACAGCGGACCTCCGGATCGCGGCCCGCGTCGCGCACGGCACCGGCCAGCTCGAACCAGCCGCGCACCGGCAGCGCGTTCACCGGCGGGTGGTCGACCGTGACGACGGAAATCCCCTTTTCCGGGGACGAGGTGGAGACACTCATCGGCGCATCGGCTACCTTCCACCTAACGTTTGTTAGGTACGTCTCTTGGGTGGAAGGTAGCAGCGGATGCGGCTCGACGGGAAGCTCGCCGTCGTCACCGGCGGCACGCGCGGGATCGGCGCCGGCATCGCCCGCGCCTTCGCCGACGCCGGCGCCGAGGTCGTGACCTGCGCCCGCCGCCCGCCCGAAGTACCGCTCAAGGGAGCCGAGTTCATGCCCCTGGACGTCCGGGACCCGGACGCCGTGCACGCCTTCTTCGCCGGACTGCCCCGCGTGGACGTCCTCGTCAACAACGCCGGCGGCACCCCCCACCGCACCCTCGCCCAGGCCGACGCACGCCACCACGCCCGCGTCCTCGAACTCAACCTCACCGCCCCGCTGACCGTCTCCCTCGCCGCGCACGCACACCTGCGGCGGGCCCGGGGCGCCATCGTCATGATCGGCAGCGTGAGCGGCAGCCGCCCGTCGCCCGGCTCGGCGGCCTACGGCGCGGCCAAGGCCGGCCTGGAACACCTGGCCCGCTCCATGGCGGTGGAGTGGGCCCCGGACATCCGGGTCAACACCCTCGTCCTCGGCATGGTCCGCACGGAACTCTCGCACCTGCACTACGGGGACGAGCAGGGCATCGCCGCCGTGGCCCGCACGGTCCCCCTCGGCCGCCTCGCCACCCCCTCCGACGTCGGCGACGCCGCGGTCTTCCTCGCCTCCGACGCGGCCGCCTACATCACCGGCGCGTCCCTCCACGTCCACGGCGGCGGCGAACGCCCGGCCTTCCTCGACGCGACGACGGCCGACGCGCCGGGGACCGCGGCCGACGCCCCTGGATCCGTCCCGCACCCCCTCCCCTCCCACCAGCACGGCGAGAAAGGCGAACCCTGATGAGCGTGACCAGCAGCACGCATCCGCTCTGCGAAGGACGGGTCGTGGTCGTGACCGGCGCCGGGCGAGGGCTCGGGCGGGCGCACGCGCTCGCGTACGCCGCCGAGGGCGCCCGGGTCGTCGTCAACGACCTCGGGGTCGGACTCGACGGCACGCCGGACCCCGACAGCCCGGCCGCCCGGGTCGTCGAGGAGATCCGAGCCCGGGGAGGGGAAGCGGTCGCGCACGGCGGGGACATCGCCACCACCGACGGCGCCGCCTCCCTCGTCCGCACCGCCCTGGACACCTACGGCCGCCTCGACACCCTCGTCAACAACGCCGGATTCCTGCGCGACCGCATGCTCGTCAACCTCGACGAGGACGACTGGGACGCCGTCCTCCGCGTCCACCTCAAGGGCCACTTCCTCCCTCTGAAGCACGCCGCCGCCCACTGGCGCGCCGAGACCAAGGCCGGCCGCACCCCCACCGCCAGGATCGTCAACACCAGCAGCGGCGCGGGCCTGCTGGGCTCACTCGGCCAGGGCAACTACAGCGCCGCCAAGGCCGGCATCGTCGGCCTCACCCTCGTCGCGGCCGCCGAACTCGCCCGCTACGGCGTCCAGGTCAACGCCATCGCCCCCGCGGCCCGCACCAGGATGACCGAGACGGTCTTCGCCGGGACGATGACCGCCCCGGACACGGGCTTCGACGCCATGGCCCCCGAGAACGTCTCCCCCCTGGTGGTCTGGCTGGGCTCCGCCGCGAGCGACGGCGTCACCGGCCGCGTCTTCGAGACGGAGGCGGGCCGCATCACCGTCATGGAGGGCTGGCACCCGGGCCCGACCGAGGACAAGGGCGCCCGCCGCACCCCCGAGGAGGCGGGCGAGACGGTACGCAAACTCCTGGCCGAGGCCGCCAGACCCCACCCGGTGTACGGCGCCCCATGACCGCGCCCGAGCTCTGAAGGGGCGCGGGGAACGCCGCGACAAGCCCCCACCCACCCGCACCCGCCGACGCATCGACCCCGCCCCTGCCTCTCCCGCGCCCCCACCCGGTGTGCTGCGCCTCACGACCGGGCCGGAGCTTCAAAGGGGCGCGGGGAACGCCGCGACAAGCCCCCACTCACCCGCACCCGCCCACGCACCGACCCCGCCCCTGCCTCTCCCGCGCCCCCACCCGGTGTGCGGCGCCCCATGGCCGGGCCGGAGCTTCAAAGGGGCGCGGGGAACGCCGCGACAAGCCCCCACCCACCCGCACCCGCCGACGCACCGACCCGCCCCGCCCCTCCCGCGCCCCCCCACGCCGCGCACCCCCAGAACTACGTGTCGCACTCCAACACCGTCCGGCACAGCCCGCACCGAGCCCGCACCCGCCCCCGCACCGGCACCCGAATCCGCTGATGACACGTCGGGCAGGGAAACGACACCCGCAACGCCCCCCGCCCCGACCCCCGCTCCTCCGGCGAGAACACATACGGCACCCCCTCGTGCGGCGAGGCCGACCGCGGGTCCTCCTGCGCATGGCGCCGGTCGCGCGCGTACCGCCGTCGCCCCGCCCACCCCGCCGCCGTGAGCGGCGGCTGCCGCCCGTCCCGCAGCGCCCGCACCCGGCCCTCGGTGAACGCGGTGTACGCCTGGGCGCTGGTGAACCACACCGAAGGGTCCTCCCCGAACATCTGCGCCCGCTTGGCCAGCACGTACCCGAACTCTTCCGGCGTCAGATACCCCAGCTTCTGCGACGACGCGGCATCCTCCCGGTACGCGTCCAGCAGCAGCCACCCCGCCCCCAGATACGTCGCCGCCGTGTCCGTGAGGATCTCGTTCTCACGGGTGCCGGGGAACGACAGCCCGAGCCGGTGCAGATACACATGCATCACCTCGTGCGCGAGCGCCGCCCCGATGTCCCGCCGATGCGTCCGGAAACGGTCGTTCAGCTCGACGAAGTACTCGGGCCCCGCCGCCAGCTCCACACTCGCCGCATGGGTCATCTCCCGGAAACCGACGACCATCCGCGCCTGCGGCAGCCGGTAGTGCCGCACCAGCTCCCGCGCCACCCGCTGCGCACCCAGATGAAGATCGTCGCCGTCGTGGAACGCCACGTCGACCGGCGCCACACTCGTGGCGAACAGCTGGACCGTGTCGTAGGACAGACGCCTGTACAGCGCGGTGATCGACGCCCGCACGATGTCCAGATGCGGGTAACCGTGCTCGACAGGTCCGCCGTCCGCCACGTCCGTACCCCCCAAGACGCCTCGATACGTTCCACTCTAAGCCGGTGCCCACCCGCGCCCCCCGACCGCGCACCCGGCCACCGCGTCGTTAGGGTGACGATCATGACCACCAGCGACACCGACGGCGCGAACACCACGACCACCCCGGCCGCCGAGAACGACGCGCAGATCGACGCGGACGTGCAGGCCGAACTCACCCGGCTGCGCGACAGCATCGACAACATCGACGCCGCCGTCGTCCACATGCTCGCCGAACGCTTCAAGTGCACCCAACGCGTCGGCCACCTCAAGGCCGCGCACCGACTGCCGCCCGCCGACCCCGGCCGCGAGGCCCAGCAGATCAACCGGCTGCGCGGGCTCGCGACAAGTGCCAAGCTGGACCCGGCGTTCGCGGAGAAGCTGCTGAACTTCATCATCGCCGAGGTCATCCGCCACCACGAACGCATCGCGGACGACGCCCTGAACGGCACCGCCGGGACCACCGGCACGACGGACACGACGGACACCACCGGCACGGCGCCGGACACGGGGGAGTGACATACGGCCCGCCGACGGGCATCCTGCGTGCACACTCCTTGTCAGGGAACGACTACACGCGGTGAGAGGTCATGCCGTCCGAAGCCACGATCCTCATCGTCGACGACCATGAGGACACGCTGTACGCCCTGGAGAGCGCCCTGGCCCCGCTGGGCCACCGGCTCACGCGCGCCACCAGCGGCGACGCGGCACTGAAGGAAGTCCTCCGCGGCCAGGTCGGCCTGCTCCTCCTGGACGTCCGCATGCCCGGCGTCAGCGGCCTCGACGTCGTCCGCTACATGCGCGGCGTGGAACAGACCCAGCACATCCCCGTCATCCTCCTCACCGGCTTCGGCCCCGACGCCGAACTCACCGCCGCCGCCTTCCGCCTCGGCGTCGCCGACCTCGTCATGAAACCCGTCGACCCCTGGGCCCTGCGGACCAAGGTCCGCTACCTCTACGACGCCCACGCCCGCTCCGACACCCTCGCACGCGAGGTCCGCGACCTCCGCGCCCGCCTCAAGGAACACGAGAACCTCCAGGCAGCCGACGCCGACCACCGCGAACGGGGGCGCGTCCCCGCCCAGCACGACGGCGCGAACGACCGGGCATAGGCCGCATACGGCCGGACACGCGGCGCACGCGACCGGACATAGGTCGCGTACCAGGCCCGCCCCTGTCCTGCGCCAGGGCCATCAGGCAGCATGTCCCTCATGTCCGTACTGACGCGCGACGAAGCGCAAGCCCGTGCTCGGCTCCTCGACGTCCACCGCTACGAGATCGCACTCGACCTCACGCGCGGCGACGAGACCTTCGACTCCCGTACCGTCATCCACTTCACCGTACGGGGGAAGAAAAAGGCCGCGGACACCTTCGTCGAGCTGAAGCCCGCCGAACTGCGCTCGGTCACCCTCGACGGAGAACCCCTCGACCCCGGGACCCTCGACGGCAACCGCCTCACCCTCAAGGGCCTCACCCCGGGCGACCACGAACTCCGCGTCGACGCCGCCATGCGCTACTCCCGCACCGGCGAGGGCATGCACCGCTTCACCGACCCCACCGACAACGAGACCTACGTCTACACCCAGCTCTTCATGGACGACGTCCAACGCGTCTTCGCCGCCTTCGACCAGCCCGACCTCAAGGCCGCCTTCGACCTCACCGTCACCGCCCCCGACGGCTGGACCGTCCTCGCCAACGGCATCACCGAACGACAGCACGACGGCACCTGGCAGGCCGCCACCACCCCGCCGATCTCCACCTACCTCGTCGCCGTCGCCGCCGGACCCTGGCACTCCGTACGCACCGAACACCGCGGCCTGCCCTTCGGCATCCACTGCCGCCGCTCGCTCGCCCCCCACCTCGACACCGACGCCGACGAACTCCTCGACATCACCCGCGCCCTCTTCGACCGCTACCACGCCAAGTTCGAGGAGCCGTACCCCTTCGACTCCTACGACCAGGCCTTCGTACCCGAGTTCAACGCCGGCGCCATGGAGAACCCCGGCCTCGTCACCTTCCGCGACGAGTTCGTCTACCGCTCCGCCGTCACCGACACCGAACGCCAGACCCGCGCCATGGTCATCGCCCACGAGATGGCCCACATGTGGTTCGGCGACCTCGTCACCCTCCGGTGGTGGGACGACATCTGGCTCAACGAGTCCTTCGCCGAGTACATGGGCTACCAGACCCTCACCGAGGCCAGCCGCTTCACGAACACCTGGGTCGACTTCGGCGTCGCCCGCAAGGCCTGGGGCTACGACGCCGACCAGCGCCCCTCCACCCACCCCGTCGCCCCCGAGAACGTCGACGACACCGCCGCCGCCCTCCTCAACTTCGACGGCATCTCCTACGCCAAGGGCGCCTCCGCCCTGCGCCAACTCGTCGCCTGGCTCGGCGAGAAGGACTTCCTCGCCGGCATCAACGCCCACTTCACCCGCCACCGCTTCGGCAACGCCACCCTCGCCGACTTCATCGACAACCTCGCCGGCGCCACCGAACGCGACGTCCACGCCTGGGCCGACGCCTGGCTGCGCACCACCGGCGTCGACACCCTCACCCCGAAGATCACCCGCGCCGCCGACGGCACCCACACCCTCACCGTCGACCGCACCGGCAGCCGCCCCCACCACATCACCGTCGGCGTCTACGACCGGGACCCCGGCGACGACCACGGCCACCTCACCCTCCGCGACCGCGTCGAACTCGACCTCCCCCAGGCCGCCGAGCAGCCCATCGGCAAGCGCCCCGCACTCCTCCTCCTCAACGACGGCGACCTCACCTACGCCAAGATCCGCTTCGACACCGAATCCGCCGCCGCCGTCACCGCCCACCTCAGCGGCCTCCCCGACCCGCTCACCCGCGCCGTCGTCTGGAACGCCCTGCGCGACGCCGTACGCGACGCCGAACTCCCGGCCGCCGCCTACCTGGAGGCCGCCCGCACCCACCTCCCCCACGAGAGCGACCTCGCCATCGTCCAGGGCGTCCTCTCGTTCGCCACCACCCAGGTCGCCGACCGCTACCTCACCCCCGAACAGCGCCCCGCCGGCCTCGCCACCCTCGGCTCCCTGTGCCGCGACCTCATCCGCCGCACCGAGGACGGCGACAACCCCGGCCTGCGCCTCACCGCCGTACGCCACTTCATCGACGTCGCCGCCCACCCCGAGACCATCGCCGCCTGGCTCGCCGACGGCACCGTCCCCGGCGGCCCCGAACTCGACCCCGAACTGCGCTGGCGCGTCCTCGGCCGGCTCGCCGTCCTCGGCGCCGTCGACACCGCCACCGTCGACGAGGAACTGGAACGCGACCCCAGCGCCAGCGGCCGCGAGGGCGCCGCCCGCTGCCGGGCCGCACTGCCCGAACCCGAGGCCAAACAGGCCGCCTGGGAGGCCATGTTCACCACCGACGACCTCTCCAACTACCTGTTCACCGCCACCGCCCAGGGCTTCTGGCAACCCGAACAGGCCGCACTCCTCACCGAGTACGTCGAGCGGTACTGGGCCGACGCGGTGACCCTGGCCGCCCGGCGCGGACCGGCGATCGCGGAAGCCGCCGGACGCTGGGCGTTCCCGGTGTACGCGGTCGACCCGGAGACACTGGGGCTGGGGGAGCGGTGCCTCCAGGACGACGAGCTGATTCCGGCGCTGCGCCGCAAGCTGGTGGACCAGCTGGACGACCTCGCGCGTGCGCTGCGGGTGCGGGAGGCGTAGGGCCGTTCACCGAGATCCGCCGCGAGGGCTCGGGGCTTCTGCGGGCTCGAGGTCGTGCGTGGCCGGTCGCGCCCCGCGGCGGAGCCGCATATCGATACGGCCCCGCGCCCCTTTCGGGGCGCACCGCCGTTGAAGGTGCCCTCCCGTACCCTCTTTCGGCTGTAAAGAACGGCCTTTTCGGGTCCGGCACCCGATCGGCGTACAAAATGGGATTCCCCGTGCTCGGAGGAATCCATGACCGCTGCGCCCCTCGCCTCCGGACCCCAAGGTCCCGACGCGCTCCGGCCGTTGCTCGACACCGTCCTCGACGCGCTACGAGAAGGGGCCGGAGCACGGGGCGGCCCCCTCCCCGCCGGCGGCCCGGACACGATCACGGCCCTGATGCGGGACGCACTCGGCGAACCGCTGCCCGCCGACGGCGAACCGGACGCCCTCCACCGCCTCGTCCGAGCCCTCGCCGCCGGCACCGCCGACCCGGCCGACCCCCTGTGCGCGGCCCACCTCCACACCCCACCCCTGGCCGTCGCCGCCGCTGCCGACCTCGCCGTCTCCGTGCTCAACCCGTCCCTCGACTCCTGGGACCAGGCCCCCGCCGCCTCCGCCCTCGAAGCCCTGGTCACCCGGGCACTCGCCGCCGAGACCGGCGCCGCCGACGCGCTGGTCACCACCGGGGGCACCGAATCCAACCAACTCGCCCTCCTCCTCGCCCGCGAGGCGCACCCGGGCGTCCGGCTCGTCTGCGGGGCCAACGCCCACCACTCCCTCGTCCGCGCCGCCTGGCTGCTGGGCCTGCCCGACCCCGTCGTCATCCCGACCCCCGCCGGCACCCTCGACCCCACCGCCCTGGACGACGCCCTCACCCACCTCCAGGGCCCCCTCCTCGTCGCCGCCACCGCCGGCACCACCGACGCCGGACTCATCGACCCCCTGCCCGCCCTCGCCGACCTGTGCCGCAACCACCGAGCCCGGCTGCACATCGACGCCGCCTACGGCGGAGGACTCCTGTTCAGCGACCGGCACCGGCCCCGGCTCGACGGCCTCACCCACGCCCACACCATCACCCTGGACCTGCACAAACTCGGCTGGCAGCCCGTCGCCGCCGGACTCCTCGCCGTACGCGACACCACGGACCTCACCGCACTGGACCAGCACGCCGACTACCTCAACGCCGACGACGACACCGAAGCCGGCCTGCCCGACCTCCTCGGCCGCTCGCTGCGCACCACCAGACGGCCCGACATCCTCAAGACCGCCGTCACCCTCAAAACCCTGGGACGCAGCGGACTCGGCAGACTCGTCGACCACGTCTGCGCCCTCGCCCAGGAGTTCGCCGCCACCGTCGAAGCGCACCCCGGCTTCGAGCTCTACGACCGGCCCACCATCAGCACGGTCCTCTTCCGGCCCACCGGAGCCACCGACACCACCGTGGCAGCCGTCCGCCGCCGACTCCTCCACGACGGCCGGGCCGTCATCGGCCGCGCCGCACTCGACGGCCGGCTCTGGCTCAAGGCCACCCTGCTCAACCCCCACACCCGGCCGGACGACCTCGCCACCCTGCTGAAACTCGTAGACCTCGCCACAGCCGCCGAAGGACACACCCCCGCATGAGCCCGACCCCCGCACACGACCAGCCCGACCCCGAAGCCCCCCGCGACCTCGTCGGCATCGGCATCGGCCCCGCCAACCTCTCCCTCGCCGCCCTCGCCCAGCCCCTCACCGCACTCGACGCCGTCTTCTACGAACAGCGCCCCGGCTTCGACTGGCACCCCGGACTGCTCATCGAGGGCGCCACCCTCCAGGTCCCCTTCCTGGCCGACCTGGTCACCCTCGCCGACCCCACGAGCCCCTGGTCGTTCCTCAACTACCTCAGAACCCGCGACCGGCTCTTCCCCTTCTACTTCGCCGAACGCTTCCACATCCAGCGCGCCGAATACGACGCCTACTGCCGCTGGGTCGCCGAGAACCTGCCCGGACTCCGCTTCGGCCACCAGGTCGACTCGGTGCGCTGGAACCCCGAACGCGACCTCTTCGAGGTCGACCACACCCGCCTCGGCGGCGACGGACGGACCGAGGAACTCGGCCGCACCTACGCACGCAACATCGTGCTCGGCGTCGGCACCGAACCCCACGTCCCCGAACCCCTCAAACCCCTCGTCGAAGCAGCCGGCGTCCCCGTCGTCCACGCCGCCGACTACCTCGACGAACGCGACCGCCTCCTCGCCGCCGGACACATCACCGTCATCGGCGCGGGACAGTCCGGAGCCGAGGTCTTCCTCGACCTGCTCCGCCACCGGCCCCCCGGCCGGGAACGACTCCACTGGCTGGGCCGCACCGAGGCGTTCGCCCCCATGGAGTACTCGAAACTCGGCCTCGAACACTTCACACCCGACTACACCCGCTACTTCCACGCCCTCACCGAACCCACCCGGGACCGGCTCGTCGCCGCCCAGTGGCAGCTCCACAAGGGCATCGGCACCGACACCATCGCCGCCATCCACGACGAGCTGTACCGCCGCACCCTCGACGGCGGCTGGCCCGACACCGTCCTCACCCCCGGCGTCCACGTCCGCACCGCCGGCCGACTCGCCACCACCAGAGTCGAACTCCACCTCGAACACAGCGAACAGGGCACCCGCTCCCGCCTCACCACCGACGCCGTCGTCCTCGCCACCGGCTACCGCGAACGCCCCCTCGACCGCGTCCTCGCCGGCCTCGACCCCTACATGCGGCGCGACCACCGCGAACGATGCCGCGTCGACGAGAACTTCCGGATGATCCTCGACCCCTCCGTCACCGCCGCGGACCGCCACGTCTACGTCCAGAACGCCGAACTGCACACCCATGGCGTCGGCGCCCCCGACCTCGGCCTCGCCGCCTGGCGCAGCGCCACCATCCTCAACACCCTCACCGGCAAGGACCCCTACCCCCTGCCCGGCCGCACCGCCTTCACCACCTTCGGCCTCGAACCCCGACCCCGGATCCCGGCCGCCCGGCAGGCCACCACCCCCACCCCACTGACCCCCCTCGTCGACGTGCGCTGACCCACAACGCGACATCGCCGCCGCCGTGGCCGTCACGAACCCGGACGCGACCCCGCATCCGTATCCGCGACGACCCCGACAGCGGCGACGACACCCCCACCCGACCCGCGTCCTAGGGTGCGTTTCAGAAGTGGATCTTGATGTGTCAAGATCCACTTCGTGGGACGGCATGATCTGACGAATGCACAATGGGCGAAGCTGGAGCCCTTGCTCCCGGCCGGCAAGAAGCCCGGACGGCCACCGGTGCACACCAAGCGGCAGTTGATAGACGGCATACGCTGGCGCACCCGCGCCGGTGCTCCGTGGCGGGACGTGCCCGAGCGGTATGGCCCGTGGGAGACGGTCTACGGTCTGTTCCGGCGCTGGCAGCGGGACGGCACCTGGCACCGCATCTTCGAGCAGCTGCAGGCCCGGGCCGACGCCGAGGGGCTGATCACCTGGGACGTCTCGGTGGACTCCACCATCGCCCGCGCCCACCAGCATGCGGCCGGTGCCCGCAAAAAGGGGATCTGCAGATCGAGCCGCCAGGTGGCGTGTTCATCGAGCCCGATGACCACGGGCTCGGACGATCCCGGGGTGGGCTGACCACCAAGCTGCACCTGGCGGTCGAGCAGGCCCAGAAGCCGATGGCGCTGGTCATCACGGCTGGACAGCGTGGTGACTCGCCGCAGTTCCAGGTGGTCCTGGGCCGTATCCGGGTGCCCCGGCTCGGGCAGGGCCGCCCGCGCACCCGGCCGGACAAGGTGCGTGCCGACAAGGCGTACGGCTCCCGCGCGAACCGCGACTACCTGCGCAAACGTGGCATCCGCTGCACGATCCCGGAGAAGCGCGACCAGATTGCCAACCGCAAGAAACGCGGTTCCCACGGCGGCCGCCCGCCCAAGTTCGACAAGGACGACTACAAGCAGCGCCACGCAGTGGAGTGCGGAATCAATCGCCTGAAACGGCACCGTGCGGTCGCCACGAGATACGACAAGCTCGCCGTCCGCTACGAAGCGACGGTGCTGGTCGCAGCCATCAACGAGTGGCTATGACCAGCACTTTCAAAACGCACCCTAGAAGACCGGCGTACCGTTCCGCGTCAGCTTCCAGTCCACCGACGCGAACGCCGCCGGATCGATCGACCCCTTCGCCTTCACCCACGCGATCATCGTGTTACGGATCTCGTCCGAGTTCGACCACAGCAGCGGCGACGCGGCGACATGCGGGAAGTTGCCGCCGCCGTTGGCCCGGTAGTTGTTCACCGCGAACACGAACTTCCGGTCGTCCGCCAGCGCCGCACCCTCGAACCGCACGTTCGTCACCCGCGACCCCGCCGGCTTCGCGATGTCGATCTCGTACGACAGACCACTCACCGCGTCGTAGTTGTAGTCCGGCGTCCCGTTCGCGTTCGTCAGCTTCGCCGGATCGACCACCGCGTCCGCCGCCGTCTGCACGAAGTAGTTCGCCGAGAACTCCAGATACGCCTTCATCTGCGCACCCGTCATCAGACGCGCCTCCAGCGTGTTCTCGAAGACGTACAGACCCGCCACGTCCCGGATCGTCACATTGCCCGCCGGAATCACCGCAGTCCGCGAGAACGCCGCCGCCTGCGACAGCACCGGCAGCGACCCGTACTCCGTGGACGCCAGCGCCTGCTTCACCGTGTCGGCCTGGATGTGGTTGATCAGATCGATGATCGCCACATCCTTGTACGGCGCCTCCACCGACGTCATCTCCGCCGCGTTCGTCCCGATCACCTGGTTGACGTACGCCACGACCTTCCTGTGCTCGTCCACGAGCATCGACACGATCTTCGGGTCCTCCTCCACCGTGTTGGAGTTGAGCACCTTCGCGCCGACCTTCTCCAGCTTCCAGGAACCCTTGCTCCACACCATCTCGAAGTCGAACAGCGTCAGCCGCTGCCCCCACTTCAACGGCTCCGACAGCACGACCTGCTTGCCGGTCTCCTTGTTGGTGACGAAGTACTCCGGGATCTCCGTGTGCGCGTGCCCCACCAGGATCGCGTCGATCCCCGGCACCTGCTCGGCCACCAGCCCGGCCGCGTTCTCGATGTACGGGAGCTGGTCACCGTACGACGACGTCCCCGACGAACCGCTGTGCGCCGACACGATCACGACGTCCGCACCCATCGACCGCAGCTTCGGCACCCACTTCGCCGCCTGCTCCTCCAGACCCGGGAACGTCATCTTCCCCTGCACATTGGCCTTGTCCCAGATCGCGATCCCCGGGTTCGTCAGCCCCAGCACCGCCACCCGCACATCCGGCCCGTGCGGCGTACGCATCCGGTGCATGCTGTACGGCGGGAACGCCGGCAGCAGCGTCTTGGCGTCCAGCGCGTTCGCCCCCAGCAGCGGGAAACGACACTGCTTCTGGAACTTCCGCAGCACCGGAATGCCGTAGTTGAACTCGTGGTTCCCCAGCGCCGCCGCGTCGTAGTCCATCGCGTTCATCGCCTGCGCCATCGGGTGCACCGGACCGCCCTTGGCGGTGATCGGGTCCACCTTCGCGTAGTAGTACGACAGCTGCGTGCCCTGGATCGTGTCGCCCGCGTCGATCAGCAGCGTGTTCCGGCGGCCCTTCTCCTTGCGGATCCGGTTCACCAGCGTGGAGATCTTCGCCAGCCCGACGTCGTTGTGCTGCTTGTCGTCGAACTCCTTGTCCGTGAAGTAGTCCCAGTTGAAGACGTTCCCGTGCAGGTCGGTCGTCCCCATCACCGTGAAGCTGTACCGGTCGGCGGCCTTCTTCCCGCCGACGGCCTTCGCCTCCGCCGCCTGCGCGCTCGGAGCCATGGCCGAACCGGCGATGGCCACGCCCGCACCGGTCACGGCCGACTTCTTCAGAAACTTCCGGCGGTTCAGGGGCATCTCAGGTACTCCTCGGAGGAACGGGACGATCTCGACGCGCGTAGACCAGCAGGACCAGCGTGAACCATCAACAACGGAACACAGGGCCAAAGGGGACGACGCGCGTAGATTCTGACCCGTACCACCCCCACCGCAACAGACCCCCAGTGTTTCGATCTGGTGACCTGCACAACCCTGCCACCAGGCCATCAGTGACAGAGTGGGGCGTATGACCACCAGCCCAGAGGAAGCCCCACCCACCCCCGTCCCCTACGGCACGCCCGACGCACCCCGCATCGCCGTCCGCGGCGAAGCACACCTCGAAGTCGACCCCGAGATAGCCCGCATCACCGTCACCGTCCTCGCCCGCGGCAAGGACCGACGCACCGCCCTCGACGACCTCACCCGCCGCAACACCACCGTCCTCGACCTCCTCAAGACTTACGGCCAAGCCGTCGAACGACTCGAGACCGGCGCCTTCTCCCTCACCCCCGAACTCAAGGAAAAAGGCCGCGGCGAACGCATCCAGGCCTACCACGGCCGCGTCCACATCACCGCCGACCTCACCGACTTCACCACCCTCGGCGAACTCACCACCCGCCTCGCCGACCTCGACCTCACCCGCGTCGACGGCCCCTGGTGGTCCCTGCGCCCCGCCTCACCCGCCCACCGCAAAGCCAGACAACAAGCCGTCAAGGAAGCCGTCCAACGCGCCCGCGAATACGCCGAAGCCCTCGACACCACCCTCGCCGCCCTCGTCGAACTCGCCGACATCGGCGCCGAAGCCCCCCAACCCCTCCGCCCCGCAGCACCCGGCGGCCTCATGCGCTCCGCCCGGGCCAAGAGCGCCGACGACACCGACGCCCCACCCCTCGACCTCGAACCCCAACGCCAGCACGTCTACGCACAGGTCAACGCACGCTTCACCATGCACCCCCCACGCCTGTGACCCGACCACGGCGACACCCCGGCCGGCACCGGCCGGGGCACCCTTCACATGTTGGTGACTACTTGTCAAATACCCTTCACTTGCAGGCCGTTGAGTAGTAACCCCTCACCACATCGCTACCCACCGGTAAGCCCTAGGGTCGAAGACATGCGCCGAGCAAAGATCGTCTGCACCCTCGGGCCCGCCACCGACTCGTACGACCAGATCAAGGCACTGGTCGAGGCCGGCATGGACATCGCCCGCTTCAACCTCAGCCACGGCAGCCACGCCGAACACGACGAGCGGTACCGCCACGTCCGCAAGGCCGCCGACGAGACCGGCCGCAGCATCGGCACCCTCGCCGACCTTCAAGGCCCGAAGATCCGCCTCGGCCGCTTCACCGAAGGCCCCGTACTCCTCGAACGCGGCGACACCTTCACCATCAGCGTCGAAGAGGGCGCCACCGGAGACAGCGAAGGCTGCGGCACCACATACGCCGGCCTCGCCACAGACGTCAGCCCCGGCGACCACATCCTCGTCGACGACGGCAAGGTCACCCTCGAAGTCACCGCCATCGACGGCCCCCGCGTCCACACCCGGGTCACCGAAGGCGGAATCGTCTCCGACCACAAGGGCCTCAACCTGCCCGGCGTCGCCGTCTCCGTCCCCGCACTGTCGAACAAGGACGAGGAAGACCTCCGCTGGGCCCTGCGCACCGGCTTCGACGTCATCGCCCTGTCGTTCGTCCGCTCCGGCCGCGACATCGAACGCCTCCACCAGATCATGGACGAGGAAGGCCACCGCCTCCCCGTCATCGCCAAGATCGAGAAACCCCAGGCCGTCGACACCATCGACGAGATCGTCGCCGCCTTCGACGGCATCATGATCGCGCGCGGCGACCTCGGCGTCGAAATGCCCCTGGAACAGGTCCCCCTGGTCCAGAAACGCGTGATCAAACTGGCGAAACGCAACGCCAAGCCCGTCATCGTCGCCACCCAGATGCTCGACTCGATGATCCACCACTCCCGGCCCACCCGCGCCGAGGTCAGCGACGTCGCCAACGCCGTCCTCGACGGCACCGACGCGCTGATGCTCTCCGGCGAGACCAGCGTCGGCAAGTACGCGGCCGAGACCGTCCGCACGATGAGCCGCATCGCCGAGGCCGCCGAGTCGGACATGCTGGCCCAGGGCCTGCCGCCCCTCACCGAACACAACAAACCCCGCACCCAGGGCGGCGCCATGGCCCGCGCCGCCGCCGAACTCGGCGACTTCCTCGACGCCAAATTCCTCGTCGCCTTCAGCCAGTCCGGCGACACCGCCCGCCGCCTCTCCCGCTACCGCTCCCCGATCCCGCTCCTGGCCTTCACCCCGGACCCGGCGACCCGCTCGCAGCTGAGCCTCACGTGGGGCGTGGAGACCTTCCTGGGCCCGCGCGTCGACTCCACGGACGCGATGGTCGACCAGGTGGACGAGCTGCTGCTGAAGTACGGCCGCTGCGAGAAGGGCGACGTAGTGATCATCACGGCGGGCTCACCGCCGGGGGTGGCGGGCACGACGAACATGGTGCGGGTGCACCACATCGGGGAGGGCGGCGGTTCGAGGTAGGGGGTCAGTACTTGGGGCCTACGTGGGTGTCGAGGAGGGCGACGGATGCCTTCTTGGCGACAGAGATGTTGTACGGGTTGCCGTCGCGGGTGCAGTGCGTCCACTCGATGCCCAGCTTGTCAAGGGTGTCGGTGTAGAGCTGCCGGATGTCGTCGGACTTGTTGGTGAAGAAGTAGCGCGGGTACTCATACCGCTTGCGCTCGCCCCCGACGTGTCGGGTCGTCCAGTTGGTGATGCGGCAGCCGTCGGAGTGGATGAGGCCTCGGATGAAGTCCCATGGGTGGGCGTCGACGATGGTCTGCTGCCAGGGTTCGAGGACGATCCGACGCTCGTGCTTCTTGCCGGGGCCGTGTTGAGGAAACAGGCACTGCAGATGCATGGAGGTCAGTTTCAGCTCTCGGCAACCCTTCCGGCGGACCCTGCAGACCGAGTTGGCAGGGAAGACCGCTCGCATGGCCTGCTCGCACTCGTCCATGAGCCCGGGGTGCGCCTCAGTGCAGGAGATGGACAGACTGGGCACGCGCATGGCGCGGTTCTGGACGATGTGGCCGTCACCGAGGTACAGCCCGAGCAGATAGCTGTAGGCCGACTCGTCGAGTTCTCGTGCATCGCAGCGGGGACAGGAAGGGCCGTGCCGTCCGGGGCACTCGCCTCGCTTGGCCCTGTCCCTGTGCTTCCAGTAGCTGATCGTCCCCAGCGGTACGTGGAGCCTGCGGGCCACGTCCACGTTCCTCACACCGTCGCGCAGGAGAGTGAGTGCTTCGTGTCGCACTTCAGTGCCATGGAAGTTCATGCGGAAACTCTGTGTCACCGATCGCGACGGCGCGCAGCAAAAAGCGGATGTTCACGAGAACGTGGACATCCGCTTTTTCGAGAGTACCGGGTGCGGGACTCGAACCCGCAAGCCCTCACGGGCAGAGGTGTTTGAGACCTCCGTGTATACCGTTCCACCAACCCGGCTGGTGCTCCGCAGAGTGTACCGGTTCACCGCGCTACGCCGCAGCTAGGTACCCTCATGTCAGCAGTACCCCTGCCCCGAACAAGGAGCCCCCGTGACCGCCCCCGAGTCGCCCCAGCCCGTCGCCGACGACGATGACAAGTCGCACGTGCCTCCGCTGACGACCCGTGTCGTCATCGCCGAGGACGAGGCGCTGATCCGTCTCGATCTCAAGGAGATGCTCGAAGAGGAGGGCTACTCCGTCGTGGGCGAGGCCGGTGACGGGGAGCAGGCCATCGAGCTGGCCCGGGAGCACCGGCCCGACCTCGTGATCCTCGATGTGAAGATGCCGAAGATGGACGGGATCTCGGCGGCGGAGAAGATCGCCGAGGAGCGTATCGCGCCGGTGCTGATGCTGACCGCGTTCTCGCAGCGCGACCTGGTCGAGCGGGCCAGGGACGCGGGGGCGATGGCGTATCTGGTGAAGCCGTTCAGCAAGAGTGACGTGGTGCCGGCGATCGAGATGGCGGTGTCGCGGTTCACGGAGCTGAAGGAGCTGGAGAACGAGGTCGCCGACCTCACGCTGCGGCTGGAGACGCGGAAGCTGGTGGACCGGGCGAAGTCGATTCTGCAGACGGAGTACGGGCTGACGGAGCCGGCGGCGTTCCGTTGGATCCAGAAGACGTCGATGGACCGTCGGATGTCGATGCAGCAGGTCGCGGAGGCGGTCATTCAGGACGCGGACGAGAAGAAGGCCGCGAAGGGCTGACCGGCCCGGTACGCATACCTACGACGAGGCCCGCACCCCCGGCTGAACGGGGGGTGCGGGCCTCGTCGTCGTACGGGGGCGGGGTCAGTCCTCGCCGAGGTACGCCTTGCGGACGGACTCGTCGTGGAGCAGGTCGGAGCCGGTGCCGGAGAGGACGACCTTGCCGATCTCCATGACGTGGCCCTGGTCGGCGAGGGAGAGCGCGGCCTGTGCGTTCTGTTCGACGAGCAGGATGGTGGTGCCCTGGGACTTCAGCTCGGCGATCGTGGCCATGATCTTCTGCATCATGATGGGGGAGAGGCCCATGGAGGGCTCGTCCAGCATGAGGAGCTTGGGCTGGGACATGAGGGCGCGGCCCATGGCGAGCATCTGCTGTTCGCCGCCGGAGAGGGTTCCGGCGGCCTGCTTGCGGCGCTCTCCCAGGATGGGGAAGAGGTCGTAGGCGCGCTGGATGTCCTTCTCGATGCCGGGCTTGTCGCTGCGCAGGAAGGCGCCGAGGCGGAGGTTGTCCTCGATGGTCATGCGCGGGAAGATGTGCCGCCCCTCGGGGGAGTGGGCGAGTCCGAGCGCGACGATGTCGTGCGCGGGGATCTTCTTGAGCGACTTGCCGTTGAACTTGATCTGGCCGCTGACGGGCTTGAGGAGGCCCGAGAGGGTGCGCAGGGTGGTGGTCTTGCCGGCGCCGTTGGTGCCGATGAGGGTGACGACCTCGCCGGCGTTGACCTTGAAGGAGATGCCCTTGACGGCTTCGATCTTGCCGTAGGCGACCCGGAGGTCCTCTACTTCGAGCAGTGCGGTCATCGGTCGTTCTCCTTGCCGGGCACGGTGTCCGTCGTGTTCTCGGCGTTCGCTTCGGCGGCTTCGACCTCGGCGACCTCGTCCTGGCCGGGTGCGTCCTCGAAGGGTTCGCCGAGGTAGGCGGCGACGACGCGTTCGTCGCCCTGGACGGTGGCGCTGTCGCCCTCGACGAGTTTCTCGCCCTGGACGAGGACGGCGACGCGGTCGCAGAGGTTGAAGATGAACCGCATGTCGTGCTCGATGACGAGGACGGCGATGCCCTGGTCGCGGATGGCGAAGACGAGTTCTTCGGTGGTGCGTGTCTCCTGGGGGTTCATGCCGGCGGTGGGCTCGTCCAGGAGGAGGAGGCCGGGCTCGCTCGCGAGTGCTCGGGCGATCTCCAGCTTGCGCTGTTCGCCGTAGGGGAGGTTGCGGGCGAGGTGTTCGGCCTTGGCGTCGAGGCCGACGAACGCCAGGAGTTCCATGGCGCGTTCGCGGGAGGCTTTTTCGGCCTTGTGGAAGCCGGGGCCGCGCAGGAGGGCGGACCAGAGGCCTTCCTTGGTGCGGGTGTGGCGTCCGACGAGGACGTTCTCCAGGACCGTCATGTTGGCGAAGAGACGGATGTTCTGGAAGGTGCGGGCGATGCCGGCCGCGGTGACCTTGAAGGATTTGGGCGGCAGGACCTGGCCCTTGTAGCGGACCTCGCCCTCGGTGGGGATGTAGAGGCCGGTGAGGCAGTTGAAGAAGGTCGTCTTGCCGGCGCCGTTGGGGCCGATGAGTCCGACGATCTCGCCGCTGTTGACGGTCAGGTTGACGTTGCGTACGGCGGTGAGGCCGCCGAAGCGCATGGTGACGCCGCGGGCGTCGAGGACGGTCTCGCCGGTGGCGTCGGAGCCGGGGGCGGTGTCCTTGGTGGTGGTGTCGGTAGTCATGGTGGTCAGGCCCCTGCCTTGCTGAGCACTGCGGGCGCTTCGGCCTCTTCGTGGAATTCGAGCTGGCGGCGCCGGTTGGGGATGAGGCCCTCCGGGCGGAAGCGCATCAGGAGGACGAGCGCGAGTCCGAAGGCGAAGAGCTGGTAGTCGTCCAGGAACTGGAGCTTGGACGGGATGAGGTAGAGCAGTGCGGCGCCGACGAGGGGGCCGCTGATGGTGCCCATGCCGCCGAGGACGACGGCGGCGAGGAGGAAGGCCGAGTTGGGCGGGACGACCGCGGCGAACTGGTACTGCTCGGGTGTCACGGTGTAGGTGACGTGGGCCTGGACGGTGCCGGCGAGGCCGGCGAGGGCGGCGCCGAGGGCGAAGGCGATGAGCTTGACGCGGAAGCCGTTGATGCCCATGGCGAGGGCGGCGGTCTCGTCCTCGCGGATGGCGATCCAGGCGCGGCCGATGCGGGAGTCGCTGCTGCGCCGGAAGACGATGACCACGACCAGTGTGATGAGGAGCATCAGCAGGAAGTAGTTGGCGAAGCGGGCGATGGTGAAGCCGAGGAAGGTGTGTTCCTGGCCGAAGTCGAACCCGAGGATGTTGAGGTTCGGGATCGAGGAGATGCCGTTGGAGCCGTTGGTGATGTCGGGGCCGGAGGTGCCGTCCATGTTGAGGACGGTGATCCGGAAGATCTCACCGAAGCCGAGCGTCACGATGGCGAGGTAGTCGCCGCGCAGGCGCAGGGTGGGGGCGCCGATGAGGACGCCGAAGATCATGGCGACGGCGGCGCCGAGGATGGCGGAGGCCCAGAACGGCAGGTGGATGTCGAAGGGGGAGGAGGGGGAGCCGGAGACCATGGCCGCGGTGTAGGCGCCGACGCCGAGGAAGGCGACGTATCCGAGGTCGAGGAGGCCGGCGAGGCCGACGACGATGTTGAGGCCGAGGGCGACGGTGGCGAAGATCAGGATGTAGACGCCGATGGTCGCGTACTGGTCGTCGGACTGGGTGAAGGGGAAGGCGGCGGCGGCGACGAACGCGCCGATCATGGTGACGTTGCGGTGCTTGGCGGTGAGCGCCGAGATCCGGCCCACGAGGCCGGCCTTTGCGGCTGCGCCGAAGCTGAAGCCCGCGGTGATGAGGAAGCCGATGAACAGTTCGTCGTACTCGGTGCCGATGCCGTAGGTGAAGACGGTGAGGCCGAGGGCGAGTGCGGCGACGATGATCAGGATCTCGGCGTACGGGGGCAGTTGGCGCGCGGGGGTGGCGGTGCCGGAGGCGAAGGCCGCCTTGATGACGGTGCGCTGGTTGCGTGCCCTGTGGCGGTACTGGTCCCAGCCGGTGTCGTCGGGGTCGCCGGGCTCGGTCTCGGGCCGTGTGTAGGGCAGGGAGAGGGCGCCGAGGAGGGCGAGGAGGGTCGCGATGCCCGCGATCCAGCCGCCGGGCTCCAGGTTGACGGCGCCGCCGAGCTTGGCGCTGATCGCGATGATCGTGTACCAGGCGGTGGCGAAGGTGCCGAGTGCGGCCAGTTTGAGGGCGCTGTCGGCGCCTGCGGGGGTGAGCCAGCGCAGGCCGGTGATGCCGTAGGAGGACAGGCCGATGAGGGTGGTGAGGGCGCCGCCGATGAGGACGAGGACCTGGAGGCCGCCGGGGTAGCCGTAGACGGTGAGGTCGCCGGGGAAGGCGGAGGTCCAGGTCCAGGCGAGGAAGGTGGAGACGATGGTGAGTGCTCCGCCGCCGGTGGCGAGGGCGCGGCCGATGTGCGGGGGGATGCCCACGAGGCTGTGCTGGGTGCCGGCGGTGGTGGTGCCGGTGGCCTGGGGTGCGGTGGTCTGTGTGGTCATCGGTGTCACGCCCTGTCCGACACGCGCTCGCCGAGCAGGCCCTGTGGCCTGACGAGGAGGACGAGGATGAGGAGTACGAACGCCCAGACGTTGGCCCAGGACTGGCTGCCGAACTGGTCCATGCCGGGGATGTCGGAGATGTAGGCGGTGGAGAGGGCTTCGGCGACGCCGAGGACCAGGCCGCCGAGCATGGCGCCGTAGATGTTGCCGATGCCGCCGAGGACGGCCGCGGTGAAGGCCTTGAGGCCGAGGATGAAGCCCATGCGGAACTGGACCTCGCCGTACTTGAGGCCGTAGGCGACGGAGCCGACGGCGGCGAAGGCGGCGCCGAGGGCGAAGGCGACCACGATGATGCGGTCGGTGTTGATGCCCATGAGCTTGGCGGTGTCGGGGTCCTGGGCGGTGGCCTGCATGCCGCGGCCGGTGCGGGTCTTCATCACGAAGTAGGCGAGGATCGCCATGCTGATGGGGGCGGCGAGCAGCAGGAAGATGTCACCGGTCTGGATGGTGACGTTGCCGATCTGGAAGGGGCCGCCCTCGATCTGGGGGAAGGTGATCGCGGACCGGGCGTTGGGGTACCAGGCCCATACCGCCTGCTGGAGGGCGAGGGAGAGGCCGATGGCCGTGATGAGGGGTGCGAGGCGGGGTGCCGTGCGCAGGGGGCGGTAGGCGAATCGTTCCGCTCCGACCGCGACGAGCACGGCGACGAGGATGCCGCCGATGAGCATGAGGGGCAGTGCCACCCACATGGACGTGCCGTCGGGCAGCACGTACAGGTACATGGTGAGGGCGCCGAATCCGCCCACCATGAAGATCTCACCGTGGGCGAAGTTGATGAGCTGGACGATGCCATAGACCATCGTGTAGCCGATGGCGACCAGCCCGTACATGGATCCCAGTAGCAGGCCGTTGACCAGCTGCTGCGGCAGTTCGTTCACCGCATGTCCTCCGAGACTTCGGATATATCGAGGGATGTGACCGGATGTGAGTCCGCGCGGGGCGCCAGTGGTGCGGCGCCCCGCGCGGCTCTGGGGGTGGTGCGGGTAGGTGTCAGCCTTCGAAGGTGCCGGACTTGACGGCCTTCCACTCGCCGCCCTCGACGGCGTACACGGTGAGCTGCTTGTTGGTGGCGTCACCGTACTCGTCGAAGGAGACCTTGCCGGTCACACCGTCGAAGGAGACGTTCTGCACGGCCTCGGTGATCTTGGCGCGGGCGTCGTCGGGCAGCTTGCCCTTGTTGTCCTCGACGACCTTCTTGACGGCCTCGATGATCGCCCAGGCGGAGTCGTAGGAGTAGCCGCCGTAGGCCTCGTAGGCCTCCTTGTATCCGGCGGTCTTGTAGTTGGCGACGAATTCCTTGGCGGAGTCGAGCTCCTCGACCGGGGCGCCGACGGAGGTGGCGAGGTCGCCGGTGCCGCTGGCGCCGGCGAGCTTGATGAAGTCGGCGCTGTAGATGCCGTCACCGCCGACGACGGGGACCTTGGCGCCCGCGGCCTTGATCTGCTTGCTGAGCGGACCGGCCTGGGGGTACTCGCCGCCGTAGTAGACGACGTCGGCGCCGGAGGACTTGACCTTGGTGGCGACCGCGGAGAAGTCCTTGGTGTCGGGGTCGATGTGCTCGGTGCCGGCGATCTTGCCGCCGAGCTTCTTGAACTCGGCCGAGAAGGTGGCGGCCAGGCCGGCGCCGTAGGTCTTCTTGTCGTCGATGACGAAGACCTTCTTCTTCTTGGCGTCGTTGAAGACGTACTGCGCGGCGAACGGGCCCTGGATGGCGTCCGTGGTCGCGGTGCGGAAGTACGACTTGTACGGGCGGACCTTGCTCTTCTGCCAGTCCGGGCCCTGGGTCAGCGCCGGGTTGGTGTTGGCCGGGGAGATCTCGACGAGCTTGGCGTCGTCGAAGACCTTCTGCATGGACTCGGCCACGGAGGAGTTCAGCGGGCCGACGACACCGAGGACGTCCTTGTCGGCGACGAGCTTGGTGGCGTTCTGCTGGCCCGAGGAGGGCTGCGCCTGGTCGTCGAGGGCCTCGACCTTGAAGGTGACGCCTTCGACGTACTTGTCCTTGTTGGCCGTCTTGGCGGCGAGGTCCACGGAGTTCTTGATGCCGAGGCCCAGCGCGGACAGGTCGCCGGTGAGCGGGGCGTCGACGCCGATGACGACAGTGGTGCCACTGCCGGTGTCCGAGCCGCCCTTGTCCTCGTCGCGCGAACCACAGGCGGTGAGAGTGAGTGCTCCCGCCGCCAGCGCGGCGGTGATGGCTATGAGCGAACGTTGACGCACGATCAGTCCTTTCCCTGGCACGGCCCTTCCTGTTTGAAAGTGGCCGAGTCGAGCGCTGGGCCGAAGACGTGACTTCGATTCCTGTGGCGCGGTGACTGGCCGTGACTCTAAGCGGGTGTAGGGAATGTGGAGGAGAGTCTGGCCAAGGCTGTGACGCTCTTGTTATGACACGAGGTAATGCAGAGCGGTACTCAGTGGGTGGATGCGCGGAATTCAGGCCGATTCGCCCTGTCCACATAGTGAGAATGTGCAGGGTCGACGCGGGTAGGTTCAGGAGTGTTCAAGTTTTTGGTGATGACGCGGAATCGTTGCTACAGGCGACTTCAAGGGTGTCCGAGAGGTCCTGTGCGTAGCGCTCGCCCAGCGCGAAACTGTGCGCTTCCATTGCGCGCGTATTACGTAGAGTTACGTCCAGGAAAGGTAGCCCGGGGTTCTCGGGCGCTTTCCCGCATTCGGTGACGCGCATGGTGACGACGATCCGCCGGGGGGTGTTGGTCCCGATCCGTACCGGAGTGTGTGGGTCCGTGCGCAGGGACAGTCCCGCGTAGGGCTGGGTCATCCGCTCGACGGTCACCGGGGGGCCGGACAGGACGCGCAGCTCCAGTTCGAAGCGGAAGCGCGTGCGCGGTGCTCCTGCGGGCGGGGTCACCCGGCCCAGATAGCGCAGGCCGACCGCCTGGGAGGGGTAGGGCGGGGCCGTCCCGCGCCGCGGCGCCGGCTCGGGCCGTGGTGCCGGCTCGGGCCGGGTGGCGTACAGGTAGCCGCCGCCCGCCAGCGCGACGACGGCCGCCGCCACCGGGAGCACGGCACGGCGGTGCCGGGCGTACGCCCGCGCGCACCGCCCGTCGACAGGGGCCGGCGCGGGCGCGGTGTCCGTCTCGTGGACGTCCAGGGGGTGCGTCCCCTCGCCCGGCTCCACGGGACCGATCCCGCTCACCGCCAGGGTTCCTCGCCGGGCCCGCCCGAGCGGTACCACGCCTCGCAGTCCGTGCGGGCCCGCCGCTCGACCAGCCGGTCCGCGGCCACGGCGTCGGTGCGCCGGCGCTCCGCCCGTGCCGCGTCCACGACCGTCCGCAGGATCTCGTACTGCCCGTTCGACAGCCCCATCGACTGGTAGTCGCCGTAAGTGCCGCTGTCCAGCGCCTCCCGCGCCCAGTACGTCACGAGCTTCGCGCACACCTCCTCGCGCGAGGAGGCGGACGGCGAGGGTGCCCCCTCGGTCCGCGCGGACGCAGCCGCGTCCGGGGTGTCCGGCGCCGTGCACCCGGAGGCGAGGACGCCGGCCAGCAGCGCCGGCGCGAGCGCCGCCCGCGGCCAGGGTGCTCTTCCCGTTGCCATGCCCCGACGCTAGAGCCTGCCCGCCGTGCGGGGCCAGAGGCGACGTCGCCCTCGCCGCGGCCCGCCCCCCGCCCGCACGCATCAGCCGGACGTCCCCGTCCGCCCGTCCGCGGCCGCCGGGGCGTCGCGCAGCAGGCAGGTCAGCCGGGCCGTGCACACCCGCCTGCCGGCCTCGTCGCTGACGACGATCTCGTACGTGGCCGTCGAGCGCCCCTGGTGCAGCGGGGTGGCGACACCGGTCACCAGCCCGGAGCGCGCGCCCCGGTGGTGCGTGCAGTTCAGGTCCACGCCCACGGCGATCTTGGAGCTGCCGGCGTGCAGCATGGAGCCGACCGAGCCCAGCGTCTCCGCCAGCACGGCGGACGCGCCGCCGTGCAGCAGCCCGTACGGCTGGGTGTTGCCCTCCACCGGCATCGTCCCGACGACCCGGTCCGCCGACGCCTCCACGATCCGCACGCCCATGCGCGTGCCCAGGTGCCCGGCGGAGAACATCGCCACCAGGTCGACGCCGAGGGCCGCGTACTCGTCGATGACCTCTTGCGGGAACTTCACGTCGTGCTGCTCGCCCATGGGGATCCGTCCGTCGTCGGTCGAAAGCGCGGCCGGCGTCGGGTGCCGGCCCCTGAGCAAACGCTCAGTCGGTCGACGATTGTTCCAGACGGATCACGACGGACTTGCTGGCCGGGGTGTTGCTGGTGTCCGCGGTGGCGTCCAGCGGCACCAGCACGTTGGTCTCCGGGTAGTAGGCGGCCGCGCAGCCGGCGGCCGTCGGGTAGTGCACCACCCGGAAGCCGTCGGCCCGGCGCTCCACGCCGTCCCGCCACTCGCTCACCAGATCCACGTACGCGCCGTCCGCCAGCTTCAGCGCCCGCGCGTCCTCGGGGTTGACCAGGACGACCCGGCGGCCGTTCCTGATGCCCCGGTAGCGGTCGTCCAGGCCGTAGATCGTGGTGTTGTACTGGTCGTGCGAGCGCAGCGTCTGCAGCAGCAGACGGCCCTCGGGCAGCCGCGGGTACTCCACGGGCGCGGCCGTGAAGTTGGCCTTGCCGGTGGCGGTGGGGAAGCGCCGCTCGTCGCGCGGGGCGTGCGGGAGGGCGAAGCCGGCGGGGTCGGCCACGCGCGCGTTGAAGTCCTCGAAACCGGGGACCACGCGCGCGATGCGGTCGCGGATCGTCGCGTAGTCCTTCTCGAACTCCTCCCACGGCGTACGGCTGTCCTCGCCGAGCACCCGGCGGGCCAGCCGGCACACGATCGCCGTCTCGGACAGCAGCTGTCCGCTCGCGGGCTCCAGCCGGCCGCGGGAGGCGTGCACCATGCCCATGGAGTCCTCGACGGTCACGAACTGCTCGCCGCCGCCCTGGAGATCGCGCTCGGTGCGGCCGAGGGTGGGCAGGATCAGGGCCCGCGCGCCCGTGACCGCGTGCGAGCGGTTCAGCTTCGTGGACACGTGCACGGTGAGCCGGGCGCGGCGCATGGCCGCCTCGGTGACCTCGGTGTCGGGGGAGGCGGACACGAAGTTGCCGCCCATGGCGAAGAAGACCTTCGCCCTGTCGTCGCGCATGGCCCGGATGGCCCGGACCACGTCGTAGCCGTGCTCGCGGGGCGGGGCGAAGCCGAACTCCCGCTCCAGGGCGTCCAGGAAGGCCGGGGCCGGCCGTTCGAAGATGCCCATCGTGCGGTCGCCCTGCACGTTCGAGTGCCCGCGCACCGGGCAGACGCCGGCGCCGGGACGGCCGATGTTGCCGCGCAGCAGGAGGAAGTTGACCACCTCGCGGATGGTCGGCACCGAGTGCTTGTGCTGGGTCAGGCCCATCGCCCAGCAGACGATGGTCCGCTTCGAGGCGAGGACCATGCGCAGCGCCTCGTCGATCCGCTCGCGCGTCAGCCCGGTCGCCGTGAGCGTCTCGTCCCAGTCGGCCGCGCGGGCCGCCTCGGCGAACTCCTCGTACCCGTGGGTGTGGGCGCGGACGAACTCCTCGTCGACCGCGCCCTCGGTCTCCAGAACCAGCTTGTTGAGGAGACGGAACAGGGCCTGGTCGCCACCGATGCGGATCTGCAGGAACAGGTCGGTGAGGGCGGCGCCCTTGAGCATGCCCTGCGGCGTCTGCGGGTTCTTGAACCGCTCCAGGCCGGCCTCGGGCAGCGGGTTGACGGTGATGATCTTCGCGCCGTTCGCCTTGGCCTTCTCCAGCGCGGAGAGCATCCGGGGGTGGTTCGTCCCCGGGTTCTGCCCGGCCACGATGATCAGGTCGGCCTTGTACAGGTCCTCCAGCAGGACACTGCCCTTGCCGATGCCGATGGTCTCGGACAGGGCGGAGCCCGAGGACTCGTGGCACATGTTGGAGCAGTCCGGCAGGTTGTTGGTGCCGAACTCGCGGGCGAACAGCTGGTACAGGAACGCGGCCTCGTTGCTGGTCCGGCCCGAGGTGTAGAAGAGGGCCTCGTCGGGGGAGGCGAGGGCCTTCAGCTCCTCGGCGACGATGTCGAAGGCGCGCTCCCAGGTCACCGGCTCGTACCGGTCGCCGCCCTCGGGCAGGTACATGGGGTGGGTGAGCCGCCCCTGCTGGCCGAGCCAGTAGCCGCTGCGCGTGGCGAGGTCGGCCACGCCGTGGGCGGCGAAGAACTCGGGGGTGACCCGGCGCAGCGTGGCCTCCTCGGCGACCGCCTTCGCCCCGTTCTCGCAGAACTCCGCGGCGTGCCGGTGCTCCGGCTCCGGCCAGGCGCAGCCCGGGCAGTCGAAGCCGTCCTTCTGGTTGACCCGCAGCAACGTCAGCGCGGTCCGCTTCACCCCCATCTGCTGCTGGGCGATCCGCAAGGTGTGCCCGATCGCCGGCAGGCCGGCGGCCGCGTGCTGGGGCTCCGCGACCTGCGGCGCGTCCTGAACCGGATCACTCTTCGGCGCCTTGCCGGCCATCATTGCTCCCCATTCGCATACACGTGCTGTTCGGGCGTGAGGCTACGCCTTCGATCCTCGCACGTGTCAGCGACGGCGAGAGGGGCGGGACGGCGGGCGGCCGACGGCCGCGGGGGCCTGAGGAGTCCGCCCCTGCGGAGACGGTTCGCAGGGGTGGGGGTGGCGGCTCCGGTGGCGCCGAGTCGTCATGGGGTGCGGGGTGGGGCGGGCCGCCCGGTGCTGCGGAGCCGTGGGCGCCGGCGTGGGGTCGTCGCCGGTGCCGGGCGGCCTTGTCATGGCGATGCCTGTGCGGTCGTTGCCCGGGGTGGGGCGCGACGGGCGCCGAGTCTCGACATGGGGGCGGGGCGGCGGAGGCGGTTCGCAGGCGTGGGCTCGTCGGGGGTGACGGCGCGGCCCGCCTGCCGGTGGTTGCCGCGAACGTCTCGGTCGGGGCTGTTGTCCGTTCGGGCTGTGCGCCGCGGACGGCCCGCCCGGCGGCGTACGACCGGCCCCGGCTTCGGGGCGCCGGTGTCCGGAGCGGGGCTCGGTACGTCCCTGGGGTCCGGCTGTCAGTGGTACGTGGCAGGATCGGGTTCGTGGCAGAGACTGGATCGAAGAAGACCGACAGCACCCCCGGCGGCAGCCGTCCCCGGCTCATGCTCATGGACGGGCACTCGCTGGCCTACCGCGCGTTCTTCGCGCTGCCCGCGGAGAACTTCACGACGGCGACGGGCCAGCCGACCAACGCGATCTACGGCTTCGCGTCGATGCTGGCCAACACGCTGCGCGACGAGGCCCCCACCCACTTCGCGGTCGCGTTCGACGTCTCCCGCAAGACCTGGCGCTCCGAGGAGTTCACCGAGTACAAGGCGAACCGCTCGAAGACCCCGGACGAGTTCAAGGGCCAGGTCGAGCTGCTCGGTGAGCTGCTCGACGCGATGCACGCCGTCCGCTTCGCCGTGGACGGCTTCGAGGCCGACGACATCATCGCCACCCTCGCCACCCAGGCCGAGGCGGAGGGCTTCGAGGTCCTCATCGTCACCGGCGACCGCGACTCCTTCCAGCTCGTCAGCGAGCACACCACCGTGCTCTACCCGACGAAGGGCGTCTCGGAGCTGACCCGGTTCACCCCGGAGAAGGTGTTCGAGAAGTACGGCCTCACCCCGGCCCAGTACCCGGACTTCGCGGCCCTGCGTGGCGACCCGTCCGACAACCTCCCCGGCATCCCCGGCGTCGGCGAGAAGACCGCCGCGAAGTGGATCAACCAGTTCGGTTCGTTCGCCGACCTCGTCGAGCGTGTCGAGGAGGTCAAGGGCAAGGCCGGGCAGAACCTCCGCGACCACCTGGAGGCCGTCAAGCTCAACCGCCGCCTCACCGAGATGGTGCGCACGGTCGACCTGCCCAAGGGCGTCGCCGACCTGGAGCGGGCGCCGTACGACCGCAAGGCCGTCGCGATGGTCCTGGACACCCTGGAGATCCGCAACCCGTCACTGCGCGAGCGCCTGCTGGCCGTCGACCCGGGCGCGGAGGAGGCCGAGGCCGGCCCGCCGGCCGCCCCGGGCGTCGAGGTGGACGGCACGGCCCTCGGCTCCGGCGAACTGGCCCCCTGGCTCGCCGAGCACGGCACGGAGATCCTCGGTGTCGCCACGGTCGACACCTGGGCGCTCGGCGCGGGCTCGGTCGCCGAGATCGCGCTCGCCGCGGCCGGGGGAGCGGCCGCCTGGTTCGACCCGACCGCGCTGGACGAGGCGGACGAGACCGCGTGGGCGGCCTGGCTCGCCGACCCCGCGAGGCCGAAGGTGTTCCACAACGCCAAGTCCGCGATGCGGGTCTTCGCCGAGCACGGCTGGACCGTCGAGGGCGTCGGGATGGACACCGCCCTCGCCGCGTACCTGGTCAAGCCGGGCCGCCGTTCCTTCGACCTGGACGCGCTCACCCTGGAGTACCTGGGCCGCGAGCTGGCCCCCGCCGCCACGGCCGACGGCCAGCTGGCCTTCGGCGCGGACGAGGGTGCCGAGGCCGACGCGCTGATGGTGCAGGCCCGTGCGATCCTCGATCTCGGCGCGGCCTTCGGCGAGCGCCTGGAGGAGGTCGGCGCGGCCGGCCTCCTGCGGGACGTGGAGCTGCCCACCTCCGCGCTGCTGGCCCGGATGGAGCGCCACGGCATCGCGGCGGACCGGCCCCATCTGGAGGCCATGGAGCAGATGTTCGCGGGCGCCGTGCAGCAGGCGGTGAAGGAGGCGCACGCGGCGGCGGGGCACGAGTTCAACCTGGGCTCGCCCAAGCAGCTCCAGGAAGTCCTCTTCGGCGAGCTGGGCCTGCCCAAGACCAAGCGGACCAAGACGGGCTACACCACGGACGCGGACGCCCTCGCCTGGCTCGCCGGCCAGACGGACAACGAACTGCCGGTGATCATGCTCCGTCACCGCGAGCAGGCGAAGCTGCGCGTCACGGTCGAGGGCCTGATCAAGACGATCGCCGCCGACGGCCGGATCCACACGAGCTTCAGTCAGACGGTCGCCGCCACGGGCCGCCTGTCCTCCACGGACCCCAACCTCCAGAACGTCCCGGTCCGCACCGACGAGGGCCGCGCCATCCGCCGCGGTTTCGTCGTCGGCGAGGGCTACGAGTCCCTGATGACGGCGGACTACAGCCAGATCGAACTGCGGGTGATGGCGCACCTCTCCGAGGACGAGGGTCTGATCGAGGCGTTCACCTCCGGCGAGGACCTGCACACCACGGCGGCCGCCCAGGTCTTCGGGGTGGAGCAGTCGGCGGTGGACGCGGAGATGCGCCGCAAGATCAAGGCGATGTCGTACGGCCTGGCCTACGGGCTGTCCGCGTTCGGCCTCTCCCAGCAGCTGAACATCGAGGCGGGCGAGGCGCGTGCCCTGATCGACGCGTACTTCGAACGCTTCGGCGGTGTACGGGACTATCTGCGCCGGGTGGTGGACGAGGCACGGGAGACCGGGTACACGGCGACGCTGTTCGGACGCCGGCGCTATCTGCCCGACCTGAACAGCGACAACCGCCAGCGTCGCGAGGCCGCCGAGCGGATGGCCCTCAACGCGCCCATCCAGGGCACGGCCGCCGACATCGTCAAGATCGCCATGCTGAACGTCGGCCGCGCCCTGGACGAGGCCGGTCTCGCGTCCCGGATGCTCCTCCAGGTCCACGACGAAATCGTCCTGGAGATCGCCCCCGGCGAACGCGACCGCACCGAGCAGCTCCTGCGCCACGAGATGGCCGACGCGGTGCACCTGAGGGCCCCGCTGGACGTCTCGGTGGGCCACGGTCCGGACTGGGAATCGGCGGCCCACTGACACCTCTGAGCACGGCGCGGGTGGGCGCGCGTGTTCGACTGGGATCCGGTCGGGGGCGCGCACTACCCCGCGCCCCCAGGAAGACCGGGCCCTGCGGGGCGCCGAGGCCGACCGGGCCTGCGGTGCCTTAGGCCGACGGGGTCCGCGGTGGGCCAAGGCCGAGGGGCTGCGGGCCTGAAAAGCACGGGGCGCAGCCCCTGCTTTTCAGGGGCGCGGGGAACTGCGCGACCAGCCCCCACCCACCCGCACCCGACAACACGCGCACGCACCCGCACACGCACCCGAATCCGCAGTCCCGCCCCCACTCCCGGCCCACCCCACGGTCACCCGACCGGCCCTCACCACCGCGCCCCCGGCGGAGCCCAACCGCAAGGATGCCCGCATGGGCATACGCACGCTCCGCCGCCGTACAGCGACAGCTGCCACCCGCCTGTCAGGGATGCGAACCCGTCTCACCCAGGGCCCATGGGCCCGCCCGCGGGTCCGGCGGCCGCACAGCCTCTACCCCTGGCCGCTGACCCACCCTCTCGCGGCCCTCCTCGGTCACGTCCCGCCGTACGCGGCCCGCGCCGCCAGGCCCCGCGTTCCCAGCGGCGCCCCGGCCCGGCGCCCGGCGGTCAGCGGCGGACCGGGCTGCCCGCCTCCGCCTCCGCGTCCCCCGCGGGCGCCGCAGCGGCAGGAACCGGGCGCCGCGCCCTGACGCCCACGCCGTAGAGGACCAGGCCGACAACCAGCCCGGCGCCCGCCCCGAAGCACACGGTCGGGATCACCTCGTACGGCTGGGCGACCGACCCCCAGACCGCCCACCAGCGGGCCACCCGCTGGACGGCCGCGACCAGCGCGCAGCCCCCGATGACGGCACCCGCCACCCACCGGTCCGCCGAGGACAGCACGGGCACGCCCACGGGGTCCGCCGACGGCTGCCGGCGCAGGGCGACCACGACGAAGACGGCGATCACGACCGCCGCGACCGCGGAGCCGCCGTACTGGAGGTACCAGTAGAGCGGCGAGCCCGCGATCTCCTCGCCGAGGACGGGGAACAGCCGCATCCCCCACCGGTCGAGATGGGTGAACGCGTCCCACACCACATGGGTCAGCGAGCCGAGGGCCGCGGAGACGTACCACCACAGGGCCCGCGAGGGGCCGAACCGCCGCGCCCGGGCTCCGCAGCGCACCAGCGCGGCCACCCGCCCCTGCCGCCCCTTCGGCAGCAGGGCGACCAGCGGCTCCCGCAGCACCAGCCACAGCCCCACCAGAGCCCAGGTGACGAGCACGTCCACGGTGAACACCCCGGCGAAGGAGTGCGTGACGTCGCCGAACTCCATGGCCTCCGGCAGCACGCTCGCCACGTAGTAGGTCATGTCGGGCGCGAACGAACCGGCGACGAGCACCGACGGCACCAGAGGCCCACGCCCGGTCCCGTTCCCCCGCAGGGCGGGCAGTACGGCGGCCGCGTGGCTGAGCGTGAAGGGCAAGTCGTCCCCCTGTGACGGACTCTGGCCGGACGTGCCGGTCCGGCGATGACCGGTCGCCAGTATGCGTGACCTGTCCCCGCCCGCCCGAAGCGCGCCCGCGTGACAGCAAGCCGATGTGGCCAATAGGTGAATATCGGACGCGAACGGGTGTCCGGGCAACGGAAGTTGTCGTAGGGTCGCCTGGGTCGTCGCCCCGGTCGCAGGGTTGACCGCCGGAGTTCTGGAAAAGGAATGCCGGAACAGGGCAACCAAGACCGGAACTTGGGAGTCGGTGTACCTGTGCGGGAAAGCCGGTCCGTCGAAACCGGAAAAACGCCCAAGACGCCAAGAAGCGGTAATGCACGGCAGTAAGCGGAATGAACGTTGACGCGTTCGACCACCGGGGAGGGGTTCACTCAATGGCGGCGCAGTTCGGTTTGAGGCTCCGCAAGGGGGCGGCCACGACCGCCCTGGCCGCGGCCACGGTGGCGGCGCTCGCCGCCTCCCAGGCCCCGGGGGTGACCACCGACAACTCGGGCAGACAGACCATGGGTTCGCCCTCGCCGGAGATGAGCACCCAGGCCGACGAGACCGCCACGGGCAACTCGCAGTACTACACCGACCTCCCGCCCCTGGACAGCCCCACCCCGACCACGGAACCGGGTGGCGACCCGGATGCGGCCGGCGCCGGCGAGAGCGGGATACCGGCGACCGTCCTCGACGCCTACAAGAAGGCCGAGGCGGCCCTGCGGGAGTCCAAGCCCGGCTGCAACCTGCCCTGGCAGCTCCTCGCCGCCATCGGCAAGGTGGAGTCCGGTCAGGCCGGTGGCGGCCGTGTCGACGCCGAGGGCACCACGATCGGCAAGAAGATCCTCGGCCCTCCGCTCAACGGCAACGGCTTCGCCAACATCAGCGACACCGACAACGGCGTGCACGACGACGACACCACGCACGACCGCGCGGTCGGCCCCATGCAGTTCATCCCGTCCACCTGGAAGTGGGCGGGCCGCGACGGCAACGCCGACGGCGTCGAGGACCCCAACAACGTCTACGACGCCGCCCTCGCCGCCGGCCACTACCTGTGCCGCTTCGACTGGGACCTGTCGAACGCCGCGAACCTGCGCAGCGCGATCCTCAGCTACAACAACTCGACGGAGTACTACAAGACCGTCATGTCGTGGCTGTCGCACTACCGCAAGGGCACCCACGAGATCCCGGACGGCACCGGCTCCCTGCCCCAGACCCCGAGCAGCCCCGGCACCGGCAACAACACCGGCGGCACCGGGAACGGCAGAGGCACCGGCGGCATCACGCCGACACCCAAGCCCACCCCGCCCAAGCCCGGTAAGCCGGGCCAGCCGGGCAAGCCGGGCAAGCCCAAGCCCGGCCAGCCGGGCGGCGGCGGCACCACCCCGCCCCCGCCGAGCACCAACCCGCCCACCAAGCCGGGCACCCCCACCGACTCGGTCCACCACCTGGAGAACGCGGGCGCGGCGAGCCTGACCGCCATGGCCGGCGACACCTTCACCGGCAAGCTCGCCGCCCGCACGGAGACCAAGGCGGGCAAGGCCGTGGCGAAGGTCCGGGTCCGCTTCACCGTCGTCGGCGACACGGACACCACCTTCACCGGCGGCGAGAAGGTCGCGACCGTTCTCACCGACAGCACGGGCAAGGCCACCGCACCCGCGCTCGTGGCCGGCGAGAAGACCGGCGACGTCACGATCCGCGCCACCGTCGTGGGCCGCACCGTGCCGGCCCTGAACCGCACGGCCACCGTCACCGCCCGCGCGGCGGACGCCCTCGCCCGCGTCGGCACCACCGCGCTGACCTGCGTGCCGGGCGGGGAGTTCGCGGAGCGGATCGCGGTGAAGGCCACCTACCGGGGCGAGATCGCGGACAAGGTCGCCGCCCGGGCGACCCTCGTCACCTCGCTCGTCGACGCCACCGAGAACGACAAGGGCCCCTACTTCAAGGACGCGGCCGAAAAGCCCGTGCGCACCTTCGCCCTGGAGACCGACAAGGACGGCGTCCTCAAGCTCCCGAGGCTGTACGCGGACGACGCCACCGGCACGTTCCTGCTCCGCATCGAGACCGAGGGCGGCGCGACCCTCACCCTCGAACTGACGGTGCAGGCGCCCGCCGGGACGTCCGCGCCGACCGAGCCGGACGAGCCGACCGAACCGGCTGAGCCCGCGACGCCGAGCGCCGGCGAGTCCTGAGCCCTACGGCCGTCCCGCGGCCACGACGGCGGCGCCCCTCCTGCCGGAGGGGCGCCGCCGTCGTTGTGTGTGCAACGTGTTCTCATCTCGCCCGGCCGTTGCTACCGTGCCGGACCTGACGAAGCATCAGTTTCCTTCGCCGTCAGGCTCTGTTCGTCAGGCCCTGTTCGTCAGGCCCTGTTCGTCTGGCCGTATCAGTCAGGCCGTAGTCGGGAGGTCCGTATGCGCGCCCTGATCGCCGCCGCCACCGGTCTCGTCCTCGCCTTCGCCCTGGTGTTCACGGTCACCGTGCTGGGCTCACCGACGGGCGAGACCTCACCGAAGCCGTTGCTGACGACGGTCCCCGCACATCCGTAGCCGCACGCCCACGGCCGCACGGCCGAGGGCGGCCGCACGCCCGCAACCGCCTGGGAGGGAGGCCGAGATGCGTCGTAGGGCCGGTCTGATCCTGCTCGCGCTCGCCGTGTTCTTCACCGCTCTGTCCCCGCTGACGCGCTGGTACGCCTTCCCGCGCCTGGCCAAGATCCCGGCGAACCAGTACCAGGACATGGTCCTGGAGGCGAAGGACGCCACCCTCCTCGACTACGCCACCATGACGGCCCGCACGGTCCCGAAGGTCACCATCGTGCAGACCCTCAAGGGCGATGTGGAGGCGTCCGAGGAGATCGAGAAGCACACCGACCGGGACGTCGTCGTCTGGGACGGCCTGTCGTACGTCCAGGGTCCCGACGGCGAGATGGTCTCCCGCATCCCCGAGCGCTACATCTTCGACGCCCACACCCAGGAACCCGTGCACGCCAAGGGCGAGTCGGTCGACGGCGACCCCGTGAAACGGGAGGGCCTGGAATTCAAGTGGCCCTTCCTCACGGAGAAGAGGGACTACGAGTACTTCGACGCCCAGGCCCGGATCACCGCCCCCATCCACTACAAGGGCACCCAGGACTTCCGGGGCGTCGAGGTCTACTACTTCGAGCAGACCGTCCCCTGGACCCGGGTCCCCTTCCCCCGGACCATGCCCGTGAAGGGCATCACCCGGGAGACCGTCGCCCAGACGGGCACGACCCGCTGGTACACCACGGTCCGCAAGTTCTGGGTGGAACCCGTCACCGGCGCCCCCGTCTACGGCGAGGAGATCCACAAGGAGGAACTCCGCGGCGGCACCCTCCTGGGCGACCGCGAGAAGGTGACCGCCTTCGCCGGGCACGTGAAGATGCGCGAGGACTACATCGAGCACACCGTCGACCTGGTGACGTCCCAGCGCCGGATCGTCCTCCTCATGACCTCCTACCTGCCCTGGGGCTTCCTCGGCCTCGGCATCGCCCTCCTCGCCCTCTCCCTGTGGGTCGAGGCCCGCGGCCGCCGGCCCGGCGCGGCCGAGTCCAGCAGGCCCCCGGCGCCCGCACCGGTCAACGCCTGAGCCGCGCGTTCGTGTACCGGGTGGGCTCGGCCGTCGCCGGGTCCTCCGGCCACGGGTGCCGGGGATACCGCCCGCGCAACTCCGCCCGCACCGCCCGGTACCCGTCCTTCCAGAAGGACGCGAGATCGGCGGTGACGGCGGCGGGCCGCCCGGCGGGGGACAGCAGATGCACCAGCACGGGCACCCCCGCCAGCACGGGCGACTCCCGCAGCCCGAACATCTCCTGCAGCTTCACCGCCAGCACCGGCTGCTCGGGCCGCGCGTAGTCGACCCGGATCCGGGACCCGCTCGGCACCTCGATCCGCTCGGGCGCCAGCTCCTCCAGCCGTACGGCGTCCCCCGTGGCCCACGGCAGCAGCCGTTTCAGCGCCTCCCCGGCGTCGATCCGCCCCAGGTCCGCCCGCCGCCGGGCCCGGCCCAGCTCCGGCTCCAGCCACTCCTCCGCGCGCGCGTACAGAGCGGTGTCGGACACCTCGGGCCAGGGCGCGCCGAGCCGCGCGTGCAGAAACGCCAGCCGCTCCCGCAGCCGGGTACCGTCCTGCGACCACCGCAGCAGCCCGAACCCCTCGACCCGCAACCCTTCCAGCAACGCCTCCCGTACGAGCCCGGGGGCCGGCTCCCGCAACGGCCGCACCGCCAGCTCCACGGCCCCCAGCCGCTCCACCCGCCGGGCGACGACGTCCCCGTCCCGCCACCCGACCTCCTCGCCGCGGCCGTACAGACTCCCGGCCGCCTCCCGCGCGATCCCCTCGTCGACCGCCACACCGAGCCGCACGCGCGCGTGCCCCGCCCCCGCCGCCCGGTCGGCGACGGCCACGGCGATCCAGGGCGCCCCGCGCAGTCCGGACCCCTCGCCCACCTCGGCCCGCGTCCCGGACACCATCAGATACGCGCCCCCGTCCTCCCGCGCCACCCGCTCCGGAAACGCCAGCGCCGCCACCACCCCCACGCCCCACTCCTCACCGGCACCAGAACCGGCACCGCCACCCGCGCCGGCCCCCGCCGCCGCTGACCCGGCAGCCGCCGCGGTCCGCAGCCGCCGCACCTCCGTGCGCCAGCGGGCCGCGTAGGCGTCGCCCCCGCGCCGGGCGGTCCGCAGCGCCCCGCCGAGGTCGTCGCCGTACGCGCGCGGGGGCTCCTCGCTCAGCAGCGCGACGACCTCGGCGGCCCGCTCCGCCCCCACCAGCGGTGCCGCGTCCAGGAGCGCACGGGCCAGCCGGGGGTGCAGGCCGAGCCGGGACATACGGGCGCCCCGTTCCGTGGCGTGCCCGGCGGGGGAGACCGCGCCGATCGCGGAGAGGACGTTCCGGGCCGCCGCCATCGCCCCGCCCGGCGGCGGGTCCAGCAGCGCGAGCCCGGAGGCGTCCGGATCGCCCCAGCATGCCGCCTGGAGGGCGAACGCGGTCAGGTCGGCCACCTTGATCTCCGGGGCGGGGAAGCGGGGCAGACGGCCGTCCTCGGCCTCCGTCCAGCAGCGGTAGACGGCGCCGGGGGCCTCGCGGCCGGCCCGTCCGGCCCGCTGCCGGCCGGCCGCCCGTGAGGCCCGTACCGTCGTCAGCGAGCCGATCCCGCGCGCGTGGTCGACGCGCGGCTCCCGCGCGAGCCCGGAGTCGACGACCACCCGCACCCCGGGCACGGTCAGCGAGGACTCGGCCACCGAGGTCGCGAGGACCACCCGGCGCCCGTTCCCGCCCGCCAGCACCGCGTCCTGCACGGCCGCCGGTGCCCGCCCGTGCACCTGGAGCACCTCGACGTCACCGAGGTCCCCCAACTGCCCGGCCACCCGCGCGATCTCCCCCACCCCCGGAAGGAAACAGAGCACATCGCCCTCCCGCTCGGCCAGCGCCCGCCGCACCACCGACGCCACGTGCGTCAGCGCCGCCGGGTCCACCCGCATCCCGTGCGGCGGCCGCACCGGCCGCGACGGCGGCGCCCACACCACCTCGACGGGGTGGGAGACGCCCTCCGCCGCGACCACCGGCGCCCCGCCCAGCAGCCGGGCCCAGCCCTGCGCGTCCGTCGTCGCCGACGCGGCCACCAGCCGCAGCCCGGGCCGCAGCGCCGCACGCACGTCGAGCAGGAACGCCGCCGCCGTGTCCGCGTCCAGATGCCGCTCATGGCACTCGTCGAGCACCACCACGTCGACGCCCGGCAACTCCTGGTCCCGCTGCAGCCGTTGCAGCAGGACCCCGGTCGTGACGACCTCCACGCGCGCGTCCCGCCCGACGACCCGCTCGCCGCGCACGGTGTAGCCGACGCGCGCGCCGACCTCCTCGCCCAGCAGCCAGGCCATCCGCCGCGCCGCCGCCCGCGCGGCGATCCGCCGCGGCTCGGCGACGACCACCCGCCGTACCGGGCCGCCGTCCAGCAGCCCCGCCAGGGCCAGGGGCACCAGCGTCGTCTTGCCGGTGCCGGGCGGTGCGACCAGCACCGCCGTTCCGTGCCCGGCCAGGGCCTCGTCCAGCGCGGGCAGGGCGTCGCGCACGGGCAGCGCGTCCAGGGCGTCGTAACGGATCACGCCCCCAGTGTCGTACGCCCCCGGAACGCGGCCCCCCGGCCTCGCCTCAGTCCCGCTCGCACACGAAGATCGCCGACCCCGGGATCAGGTTCCCGCGCAGCGGGGACCAGCCGCCCCACTCGGAGGTGTTCCAGGCGGGCCACTCCGGCTCGACCAGGTCGACCAGCCTGAGGTCCGCCGCCACGACGTCCCTGACCCGGTCGCCGACCGTCCGGTGGTGCTCGACGTACACGGCCCGGCCGCTCTCGTCCTGTTCGACGTAGGGAGTGCGGTCGAAGTAGGAGCCGGAGACGGACAGGCCCTCGGGGCCGGGCTCGTCGGGGAACGCCCATCGGATCGGATGGGTCACCGAGAAGACGAAGCGGCCGCCGGGGCGCAGCACGCGGCGGACCTCCCGCAGCACGCGCACGGGGTCGGCGACGAAGGGCAGCGCCCCGTACGCCGAGCACGCCAGGTCGAAGGAGCCGTCCGCGAAGGGCAGATCGCCGGCGTCGGCGCACACCAGCGGGAACGGTCCGCCGATGCGCAGGGCGTGCTGGAGCTGACGGTGGGAGAGGTCCAGGGCGACCGGGCGGGCCCCCTGGGCGGCCAGCCAGCGCGAGCACTGCGCGGCGCCGGCCCCGATCTCCAGGACGTCCTTGCCCTTCAGGTCCTCGGGCGGCCCGAGCAGCTCCGCCTCCACCTCGTCGAGCCCCTCCGGGCCCCACACGAAGCGGTCGTCGCCCAGGAAGGTGCCGTGCTCGATCTGGTACTCGTCGGCGTTGCGGTCCCACCAGCCCCGGTTGGCCCGGGAACTCTCGGTCACGCCGGCCTCGCGCCGGGTGGCCTCCGCCTCGTCGGCCCCGGATGCGCCGGGGGCCCCGTGGACCTCGGGGGTTTCGTGGACTTCGGGCTCTTGGATGATCGGCTCCCTCGTCGTACTCTTCCGTAACCCGCGTGGCGCGACCGGCTCCGGTGGTGTCACGGAAGGGGTCCCCCAGGCCTGCGTGGCCTCAGGGGACATGATTTGTGCCGGGATTGCGGCGTTCCGCCCCGGGTGTGCGCCTTCGCGCATTGACCCTGCCTGGCTGCCCCCGTATGCTACAAGTTGCGCTGCGGGCCTGCGCACCTCAGACGTAGCAGGCTGCGCTCGCATCTGTCGTATGTCCCCTCGGTTGTCGAGGCGCCATCGGATTTCCGTGGCGCTTCCTAGGCTGTCCGGCTTCTTCAGAGCGATACGGGCTCCCGGCGTAGCAGTACCTACGACTCACTGTCCGTACCGGAGCCCTTTCCCACATGACGAGCAGCACCGAGACCACCTCTACCACCCCGCAGGTAGCGGTCAACGACATCGGTAACGAGGAAGCCTTCCTCGCCGCGATCGACGAGACGATCAAGTACTTCAACGACGGCGACATCGTCGACGGCGTCATCGTGAAGGTCGACCGGGACGAGGTCCTGCTCGACATCGGTTACAAGACCGAAGGTGTCATCCCGAGCCGCGAGCTCTCGATCAAGCACGACGTCGACCCGAACGAGGTCGTCAAGGTCGGCGACGAGATCGAAGCCCTTGTTCTCCAGAAGGAGGACAAGGAAGGCCGCCTGATCCTCTCGAAGAAGCGCGCCCAGTACGAGCGCGCCTGGGGCACCATCGAGAAGATCAAGGAAGAGGACGGCATCGTCACCGGTACCGTCATCGAGGTCGTCAAGGGTGGTCTCATCCTCGACATCGGCCTCCGTGGCTTCCTGCCGGCCTCCCTCGTCGAGATGCGCCGCGTCCGCGACCTCCAGCCCTACGTGGGCAAGGAGCTCGAGGCGAAGATCATCGAGCTGGACAAGAACCGCAACAACGTGGTCCTGTCCCGCCGTGCCTGGCTGGAGCAGACCCAGTCCGAGGTCCGCCAGACGTTCCTCACGACCCTCCAGAAGGGTCAGGTCCGTTCCGGCGTCGTCTCCTCGATCGTCAACTTCGGTGCCTTCGTGGACCTGGGTGGCGTCGACGGTCTGGTCCACGTCTCCGAGCTGTCCTGGAAGCACATCGACCACCCCTCCGAGGTCGTCGAGGTCGGCCAGGAGGTCACGGTCGAGGTCCTCGACGTCGACATGGACCGCGAGCGCGTCTCCCTGTCGCTGAAGGCGACCCAGGAAGACCCGTGGCAGCAGTTCGCCCGGACCCACCAGATCGGGCAGGTCGTGCCCGGTAAGGTCACGAAGCTCGTTCCGTTCGGTGCGTTCGTGCGCGTCGACGAGGGCATCGAGGGTCTGGTCCACATCTCCGAGCTGGCCGAGCGCCACGTGGAGATCCCGGAGCAGGTCGTCCAGGTCAACGACGAGATCTTCGTCAAGGTCATCGACATCGACCTCGAGCGTCGTCGCATCAGCCTCTCGCTGAAGCAGGCCAACGAGTCCTTCGGTTCCGACCCGGCCTCGGTCGAGTTCGACCCGACGCTCTACGGCATGGCCGCGTCGTACGACGACCAGGGCAACTACATCTACCCCGAGGGCTTCGACCCCGAGACCAACGACTGGCTCGAGGGCTTCGAGTCCCAGCGTGAGGTGTGGGAGGGCCAGTACGCCGAGGCGCAGCAGCGCTTCGAGCAGCACCAGGCCCAGGTCATCAAGTCCCGCGAGGCCGACGAGGCCGCTGCCGCCGAGGGCGGCGACGCCGCGGGTGCGGCTCCGGCCGCGGGTGGTGGCTCGTACTCCTCCGAGGGTGCGGACACCTCCGGTGCCCTCGCCTCGGACGAGGCCCTGGCCGCGCTGCGCGAGAAGCTGGCCGGCGGCCAGAGCTGAACGCACGCACGGCTGAGCGCTAGCCGATAGCACGTCGGGCCCGCGTCCATCAGGACGCGGGCCCGACGTGCGTTCCCGGGCGGCTCCGGCTCCGGCCCCCGATTCCGCCGCCGCTTCCGCACCGGGCCTCAACCCCACTGTCACCTCCGAGACTTGCCGCCGGGAACACCCGAACTCCCCTCCTGGCGGGGCACTCCGCATGCGTGGAACGGCCGGGGGGAATGCCCCGCCCCCGATCCGCGTTGAGGAGAAGGAACACGAGGAGGAGCGGTCACAGTGCTTGATCCGCAGGGTTTGTACGCATGGGAGCCGAAGGGCCTGGCCGTCGTCGACGTGGCGCTCGCCCAGGAGTCGGCGGGACTGGTCATGCTCTACCACTTCGACGGATACATCGACGCGGGTGAGACGGGCGATCAGATCGTCGAACGGCTCCTCGGCTCGTTGCCCCACCAGGTGGTGGCGCGCTTCGACCACGACCGGCTCGTGGACTACCGGGCCCGCCGCCCGCTGCTGACGTTCAAGCGCGACCGCTGGACCGAGTACGAGGAGCCGTCCCTGGAGGTGCGGCTCGTGCAGGACGCCACCGGAGCGCCCTTCCTGCTGCTGTCCGGCCCCGAGCCGGATGTGGAGTGGGAGCGTTTCGCGGCCGCCGTCCAGCAGATCGTGGAGCGGCTCGGCGTACGCCTGTCGGTGAACTTCCACGGCATCCCCATGGGCGTGCCGCACACCCGTCCGGTCGGCCTCACCCCGCACGGCAACCGGGCCGAACTGGTCCCCGGCCACCGCAGCCCCTTCGAGGAGGCCCAGGTGCCCGGCAGCGCCGAGGCCCTCGTCGAGTACCGCCTCATGGAGGCCGGGCACGACGTGCTGGGTGTCGCCGCGCACGTCCCCCACTACATCGCCCGCTCGCCCTACCCGGACGCGGCGCTGACCGTCCTGGAGGCCGTCACGGCCGCCACCGGCCTGGTGCTCCCCTCCGTCGCGCACGCCCTGCGCACGGAGGCCCACCGCACCCAGACGGAGATCGACCGGCAGATCCGGGAGGGCGACGAGGAACTGGTCGCCCTCGTCCAGGGCCTGGAGCACCAGTACGATGCCGCCGCGGGTGCCGAGACGCGGGGCAACATGCTCGCCGAGCCCGTCGACATCCCGTCCGCCGACGAGATCGGGCGCGAGTTCGAGAAGTTCCTGGCCGAGCGGGAGGGCGAGGGCTGAGCCCCCGCCGGCCCGGGTCGGCCTCGGCTCCGCCGGCGGCAGGGCCTAAGCTGCCGGGCATGCTGAAAGTGGGTCTCACCGGCGGTATCGGCGCCGGCAAGAGCGAGGTGTCGCGGCTGCTCGTGGAGTGCGGCGCCGTGCTGATCGACGCGGACCGCATCGCGCGTGAGGTCGTCGCACCGGGCACCCCCGGCCTCGCGGCGGTCGTCGAGACCTTCGGCGAGGACGTGCTCGCGCCGGACGGCACCCTGGACCGCCCGAAGCTGGGTTCCCTCGTCTTCGCGGACCCGGAGAAGCTCGCCGCGCTGAACGCGATCGTGCACCCCCTGGTCGGTGCCCGCTCCGGAGAGCTGGAGGAGTCCGCCGCCGGGGACTCCGTCGTCGTCCACGACGTCCCCCTGCTCGCCGAGAACGGCCTCGCCCCGCTGTACGACCTGGTCGTCGTCGTGGACGTGGCCCCCGAGACCCAGCTCGACCGTCTCCTGCGGCTGCGCGGGATGACGCAGGAGGACGCACGCGCGCGCATGGCCGCCCAGGCGACCCGCGAGAAGCGTCTGGAGATCGCCGACATCGTCATCGACAACGACGTCCCCCTGGACGCACTCCGGCGGCGGGTGCGCGAGGTCTGGGCGGATCTCACCCGGCGGGCCCACCCGGCCGGGGAACGATCCGAACACACACAGGAATAGCCGGGTCCCGGGGCGCGTTGAACCCGTCCTGCAAGGGAAGGACTCAGCCGTGCCCGAGACCAGCGGTTCCACCGGACGTACCCCGGAGACGCACGTCATCGACTTCCGCGCCGCCGAGCACCTGCTCGCCGCGCGCGATCCGCGGGGTGCGGTCAAGCTGCTCGACCGTGTCATAGCCGAGCACCCCGAGAACACGGCGGCCCGGCTCCTGCGCGCCCGCGCGTTCTTCGCGGCCGCCCAACTGCGGCCCGCCGAACTGGAGTTCACCATCGTCCTGGAGCGCGAGCCGGACAACGCGTTCGCGCACTTCGCGCTCGCCCGCACCTACGAGCGCCAGGCCCGCGACGACGAGGCCAAGCGTCACTTCCGGCTCGCCGCGGCCCTCGACCCCAACCCCCAGTACCTGGAAGCCGCCCGCTTCGACTCCTGACGACCGGGCCCGTCGCCGCACTCCGGCGCGCGCTGTCGTCTAGGGACGGCCGGGCGGCCGCGGTGGCTCGTAGGGCGGGACGTCGCGGCCCGGCTGGTAGTGCGGGCCCTGACGGATGTGACGCAGGACCACGGCCAGGTCGACGGTGACGATCAGCCACAGCACCCCGCAGGCGGCGGCCCAGCCGGGGCGGCCGGCCAGAGCGAAGGCGGCCGTCCCCGCGACCGACCAGACCAGCCCCCAGACACTCAGCCAGAACCGCATCCGCAGAGGACTGCGCGCTGTCACGGGTTCACTGCCGGTACGCATCGGATCGACGCTCCGTCCTCGTCGTTCCCTCCCTCGTCCTACTCGGAAACGTACTCCCCGCCCCGTACGTTCTCCAGGGGACCGAGGCGGTGCGACGGGGGAGACGACGGTGTTGCTGGACGCGGTGCGGGCGGACGAGAGGCTCGCCGACTGGCTGAACGGCCTGGAGGAGGACGCGAGCCTCCCGGCGACGGAGGCCCGGGTGCCGGACGCCGACGACCTGCCGGACGTGCTGGTGGACCTCGCCGTGCCCTACGAGGACATCAACGACCTGGTCGCGCTGCGCGGCGCATTGGCCGCCGACGAGGGCGCCACCTGGCTGCTCGGGCGGTGCGCCGACGGACTCGTGCGGGACATGGGGAGGATCGGCAAGGGCCCCAGACTCCTGCCGTTGCCCCAGGACTCCGGCCCGCTCGGCCGCTACTTCCACGTCTACGTCTTCGTCGCGGCCCTGCCGTACGTGCGCGCCTACCACCGTGAGCGCGGTATCCCCGACGACATCTCCCGGCGCACCCTCGCGGACCTCGGCCGCGGCCTGGTGCTGCACCGCCGACGGTACGGGGTGGGCGGGCTCGTGGCACCGGGCTGGTACTCGCTGCACTTCCACGGGGAGCTGTTCCAGCTCGGCCGGCTGCAGTACCAGCGCTCCCGTGCGAGCGGACGGGAGGGCGTCGCGCTGGCGGCGGCGGGCCTGCCGCTGGGCCCCGGGGACCCGTGCGTCGACCTGCACGTCCCCGACTACGCCGGACCCCTGACCCCGCGGGCGATCGACCGTTCGCTGGCGTCCGCCCGGGAGTTCCTCGCACGGTACTTCCCCCGGGAGCGCTACACGGCGGGCTGCTGCCACTCCTGGCTCCTCGACCCGCAGCTGAAGCGGTACCTGCCCGCGGACGCCAACATCGTCCGGTTCCAGGAGCGGTTCAAGGTCTCCTGCGGCACCGGCGAACCCGAGGACGACCTGCCGGTCCGCTTCGTGTTCGGGGACCCGGAGCTGCCGGTGGAGGCCCTGCCCCGCCGGACGACCCTCGAACGGGCCGTGGCCGATCATCTGCGGGCGGGCGGTCACTGGTACAGCGGGCACGGCTGGTTCGCCTGGTAGACCCGGGTCACCCATGTTCACCCCATCGGGTGAAGCGTGACAGGAACGGCCCGAGTCCGCCCGGCCGTTGGACGGATATGAACACACGCATGCGTGAGGGACACGAGGGCACCGGACCCGGCGCGATCACCCCGGACGGCTGCGCGGTCGAGCTGTACACGCGGCTGCCGGTGGGGGACGAGCCGGACGTGATCGCGGGCGTCGCGCCCGCGGGCGCGCGCATTCTCGAACTGGGCTGCGGCGTGGGCCGTATGACCCACCCCCTGATCGAGCGGGGGTTCACCGTCACGGCCGTCGACGAGTCGGCGCAGATGCTGGAGCGGGTGCGCGGGGCCCGCACGATATGCGGCCCGATCGAGGAACTGGACCTGGGCGAGAAGTTCGACGTGGTGCTGCTCGCGTCGTTCCTCGTCCACACCGGGGACCCGGAGGTCCGGCGGGGGTTGCTCGCGACCTGTCTGCGGCATGTCGAGGACGACGGCTTCGTACTGATCCAGCGCGAGGGGGAGGACTACCACACGAACGTGCCCCGAGAGCGGGTCGATCCCCGGGGCTTCACCGTCCGTGTGGTCTCGGCCGAACCGGTCGGGGACGGGGTCGACTCGGTGTTCGTGGAGTATCTCTTCCCGGACGGGGAGTGGACCCAGACGTTCCGGGCGCGGCCGCTGACCGAGGAGCAGTTCGAGGAGGCGCTGGCGGAGGCGGGACTGCGGGTCGAGCGGTATCCGACGCAGGACCGGACGTGGGCGAAGGCGGTGCCGGCCGTGCCCGCGGGGTGAGGGCGGGCGCGGGGCCCGGCGTAATCTCCCGCGGGCGGCGATGAGTTCGGGGCGGAGGCCCGGTCTACCTCTGCGACAGCACCCCGAACCGCTTCCCCTCCCCAGGAGATCCCATGTCCGAGACCACCGCTCCCGCCGCCGGCACCACAGGCCCCGCACCCTCCGCCGGCACGCGAGGCACCGCACGCGGCAGGGCCGCACGCGTCTCGCTGCGCGCACTGCAGATCGCGCTCGCGCTGTTCTACGCGGGCGCGAGCGCGCTGCCGAAGCTGATCGCCCACCCGTCGGCCGTTGAGTCCTTCGACACGCTCGGGTGGGGCAGCGCGGGCATGTACACCATCGGCGCGCTGATGGTGGGCGCGTTCATCGCCCAGATCACCGCCTTCGACGGGGAGTACGCGGCGACCCCGCTCATCCTGATGGTCCCGCTCGCCCTGATCGCCTGGACGCGCCGCCGGGACGTGGCGGGGCCGGCGCAGTGGCTGCGCCGGCCGAGCCGGGACGTGTGAGAGGCGCGGCCCGGCGGCGATCCGGGTGGTCTACGTCGGGCGGCGGTGACGGTCGGCGTTCGCGGCCTCGGCCAGCCCCCGGAGGCGTTCGAGGTCACGGCGGTCGCGCTTGGTGGGGCGGCCGGTTCCCCGGTCGCGCAGGCCCGCCGGGGCGACGGCCTCGCGGGGCGGGGGAGGCGGGGAGTTGTCGACGTAGCACTCGGCGGCGACGGGCGCCCCGACCCGCTTGCGGATCAGACGCCGCACGACGACGACCCGCTCGTGCCCCCCGGCCTCGCGCAGCCGCACCTCGTCGCCGACCCGCAGCGCGTGGGCGGGCTTGACACGTTCGCCGTTGACACGGACGTGCCCGCCGCGGCAGGCGGTGGCGCCCGTCGAGCGGGTCTTGACCAGACGGACCGACCAGATCCAGCTGTCCACGCGCACGGTCTCGCCGCTCGCCGGACCGGCGGCCCGGGCGGCCTCGGCCGCCGTGGACGCCGCCCCCGGCCCGGGGACGCCGCCGCCCGCGGTGTCCGGACCGCTCGTCCGCTCCTCCGTACCTTCAGAAGCCATGCCCCGACCTTAGCCCCCGGCCGGCCGTGCGGGGCGGGCGATCACCGGACGTACCGTGGGGACATGGGCGGCGGCAGCGGTGACGACGACGGCAGCGGCAGCAGCGACGGAGGGGCGGCCGGACTGGCCGCGCTGGACGCGCGGATCAGCGGGTGCCGGGCCTGTCCCCGGCTGGTGGAGTGGCGGGAGGAGGTCGCGCGCACCAAGCGGGCCGCGTTCGCCGACCAGGAGTACTGGGGGCGGCCGGTGCCGGGCTTCGGACCGCCGGACGCCGCGCTGCTGATCGTGGGACTCGCCCCCGCCGCGCACGGGGCGAACCGGACGGGCCGGATGTTCACCGGCGACCGCTCGGGCGACGTGCTGTACGCGGCCCTGCACGACGTGGGCCTCGCCTCGCGCGGCACGGCGGTCGGCGCGGACGACGGCCTGGAACTGTACGGGGTGCGGATCACCTCGCCCGTGCACTGCGCGCCGCCCGCGAACAAGCCGACGCCCGAGGAGCGGGACACGTGCAGGCCCTGGCTGGTCCGGGAACTGGAGCTGCTGCGGCCGACGCTGCGGGCCGTGGTCGTGCTCGGGGCGTTCGGCTGGCAGGCCGCGCTGCCCGCGCTCGGCGAGGCCGGCTGGGACGTCCCCCGGCCGCGACCGCTCTTCGGGCACGGCACCCACGCACGGCTCGACGGCTTCGACCTCTACGGCTGCTTCCACGTCAGCCAGCGCAACACCTTCACCGGCCGGCTGACCCCGGCCATGCTGCGCGAGGTCCTGCGGACGGCGGCACGGTCCGCGGGGCTGGCCGTCACCCCGTAGCCGCGTTGTCCGGGAGCCGGGAAAACCGGCTGCCGACCGCACCCCGGGCCGGTTAGGGTCGCGCGATGCCCCTCTACCCCGAGATCGAACCGTACGACCACGGCCTGCTCGACGTCGGCGACGGCAACCGCGTGTACTGGGAGGTCTGCGGGAATCCGCGGGGCAGGCCGGCGGTCGTGCTGCACGGCGGTCCGGGGTCCCGGGCCAACGCATGGTTCCCGCGTCTGTTCGACCCCGAGGCGTACCGGATCGTGCTGCTGGACCAGCGCGGCTGCGGGCGCTCGACGCCGCCCGCGAGCGCGTACGAGACCGACATGGGCGTCAACACCACGGAGCACCTGATCGCCGATCTGGAGCTGCTGCGGCGGCACCTGGGGATCGGGCGATGGCTGGTGTGGGGCGTGTCGTGGGGGGCGGCGCTCGGTCTGCGGTACGCGCAGACGCATCCGGAGGCCGTGACGGAGCTGGTGCTGACGGGGGTCACCTCGGCCTCCGACGCCGAAGTCGCCCTGCTGACCCGGGGGCTCGGACAGTACTTCCCGGAGGCGTTCGAACGGTTCCTCGCCGAACTGCCCGAGGACGACCGGGACGGGAACCTCGCGGCCGCCTACAACCGGCTGATCGAGTCGCCCGACGCGGCGGTGCGGGCGCGGGCCGCACGGGCCTGGACCGACTGGGAGACGGCCATCGCGGCGCAGCCGCCCCGCTCCGTCCCCCGCTACGAGGACCCCGTGTTCCGCTACGCGTTCGCCCGCACCGTCACCCACTACTGGGGCAACGGCCACTTCCTCGACGGCAGCGGCGACGGTGTGGTGCTGCGGGACGCGCCGCTGCTCACGGGCATCCCGGGCACCCTCGTCCAGGGCAGCCTGGACCCCGGCAACCTGCTCGGCATCGTCTGGCGCCTCCACCACGCCTGGCCGGGCAGTGAGCTGGTGCTCGTCGACGACGTGGGGCACGACGCGGGCGCCCCGGACCTGGCCGAGGCGCTGGTGGCGGCGACGGACCGGTACGCCAGGGGCTGATCCGTCGGGGTCACGGACCGCCGAGCGCGTTCCCCGCGCGGCCGGTGGTGCCCGTGCCGTCCTCGCCCCGCGCGCCGAGGCCGCTCTCCCCGGAGCCGTCGTCGTCCGTGCCGTCCTCGCCGAACAGATGCCGCACCGTCGACCGGTAGTTGGTCCGCACATGGGTGAGGGCGTGCGCGCGGGCGCGGGCGGGGTCGCCGGAGGCGATGGCGTCGTACAGTTCGCGGTGCTCGGTGAGCAGCTGCGGCCATTCGGTGTTCTGGCTGGTCAGCCAGCGCAGTCGGCCGTCGACCGGCTCCATGACGGAGATGAGCAGGCTGTTGCCGGCCATGGCGAGGACGCGGTCGTGGAATCGGGTGTTGATGTCGGTGATCGTCTCGGCGTCGTCGGCGCGGGTCGCCTCCGCCGCCCGGTCCAGCAGCGCCGCCAGCTCCGCCAGGGACTCCGGGGTGGCGCGGGAGGCGGCGAGCCCGGCGGCGTACACCTCCAGCGCCTCGCGCAGTTCGAACAGCTCGGCCACGTCCGCCCGGGTCAGCCGGCGGACGACCGTGCGGCGCGGGGTCTCGAAGTGGACGAAGCCTTCGGCGACCAGCGCGCGGATCGCCTCACGGACCGGGACGCGCGAGACCCCGAAGCGTTCGGCCAGCTCGCGCTCGACGAGCCGGTCGCCCGGACGCAGGCGTCCGGCGATGATGTCCTGCCGCAGCGTGCCCAGGACACGTTCACGCACCGCGCCCAGGGGTTCGATCTTCGCTCCTTCCGGAGCCAGGGAGCTCATGGGGCAATCTTCGCCGACTCCGGCGGGCTTTTACCGACCGTTAACCACAACGACATCGGTCAGAACTGTTGACGGGGGGACGATGAGCGCAGTTTGGTATACCAAACAGTCGAGGTGCTCCCCTGGTTCCCCCACTCCGGTGCCGCCCCTCCCCGTCACCCGACCCCGTCTCCTGACGCTCCTGGAGGCCCCGTGTCCCTCGCCGACCGTGCCGAAGTCACCGGCACCACAGCGTTCGTCCCCGATCCCCGGCTCACCAACGAAGACCTCGCCCCCGCGAAGAAGCGGAACTGGAAGGTCTTCGACCTCTTCGCCCTGTGGATGTCCGACGTCCACAACCTCGGAAACTACACGTTCGCCGCGGGCCTGCTCGTCCTCGGCATGAACGTCTGGCAGGTGTTCACCTCGCTGCTCGTCGGCTTCGTGATCATCTACATCGGGATGAACTGGATGGGGAAGATCGGGCAGCGCCACGGCGTGCCCTTCCCCGTGGTCAGCCGCATCAGCTTCGGCGTCTGGGGCGCCAACATCCCGGCCATCATCCGGGCCGTGATCGCCATCATGTGGTACGGCATCCAGACCTACCTCGCGTCCGTCGCGGTCAACATCATGCTGATGGCCGCCTGGCCGGGCCTGGAGTCCTGGACGCACCACTCCTTCCTCGGCCTGCACCAGCTCGGCTGGTGCACCTTCGTCGCCCTCTGGCTCATCCAGGCACTGATCATCAGCCAGGGCATGGAGTCCGTCCGCAAGTTCCAGGACTTCTGCGGACCCGCGATCTGGCTCGTCATGATCGCGCTGGCGGTCTGGGTCCTCGCCAAGGCCGGCTGGACCATCTCCCTCACCACCACCCCCCACCCGGTCTCCGTGGGCGAGCAGTGGCGGCAGTGGTTCGGCGCGATCGGACTCGTCCTCGCCACCTACGGCACCCTGATGCTCAACTTCTGCGACTTCTCCCGCTTCGCGCCCGACTACAGGACCGTCAAGCGCGGCAACTTCTGGGGCCTGCCGATCAACTCGACCGCCTTCGTGGTCGTGTCCGTCATCGTCACGGCCGGCTCACTGGAGGTCTTCGGCGAGGCCATCACCGACCCCGCGGAACTCGTCGCCAAGGTCGGCAACACCTGGGTGCTCGTCCTGGGAGCCCTGACCTTCGCCATCGCCACCATGGGCGTCAACATCGTCGCCAACTTCGTCTCACCGGCGTACGACCTCGCCAACGTCTGGCCGCAGAAGATCACCTTCAAGGTCGGCGGCATGATCAGCACGGTCGCGGCGCTGGTCGTGACCCCGTGGAACCTCTTCTCCAACCCCACCGTCGTCCAGTACTTCCTCGGCGGCCTGGGCGCCTTCCTCGGCCCGCTGTTCGGCGTCATCATGCTCGACTACTTCTGGGTCAAGCGCGGCCGGATCGACGTCGACGAGCTCTTCGACGCCACGCCCGGCTCCCGCTACTACTACCGCAAGGGCGTCAACCCCAAGGCCCTGTGGGCGTTCCTGCCGGCCGCCGCGGTCTCGGCGGTCCTCGCCCTGGTGCCGACCTTCGGTGACGTCGCCCCCTACTCCTGGTTCATCGGCACCGCGCTGTCCGCCGGTCTGTACGCGGTGCTCTGCCGGGACGAGCGGGCCGCCGCCCCGGCCCCGTCCGAACCGGCAGCCGTGGAGGGCTGAGCGTGCGCATCGTCGTCACGAACTGCAACACGACGCAGGGGATGACCGAGGAGATCGTGCGAGGTGCCCGGGCCGCCGCAGGCCCGGGCACCACCGTGACCGGACTGACCCCGGCCTGGGGCCCCGAGTCCGCGGAGGGCTGGCTCGACAGCTACCTCTCCGCCGCCGCCGTCCTCGACACCCTGCGCACCTACGACATGCCCTACGACGCGGTCGTCATGGCCGGGTTCGGCGAACACGGGCGCGAGGGCGCACGCGAACTGGTGGACGTCCCCGTCGTCGACATCACCGAGGCCGCCGCCCACCTCGCATGCCTCCTCGGCCGCCGCTACGGCGTCGTCACCACCCTCGAACGCTCCCGCGGGCAGATCGAGGACAGCCTCGACGCCGCCGGAGTGGGCCGCAACTGCGCGGCGGTCGTCGGCACCGGCCTGGGCGTCCTCGACCTCGCCGACGCCGACCGCACCACCCGCGCCTTCCTCGCGGCCGGACAGCGCGCCCGCGACGCCGGGGCCGAGGTGCTGGTCCTCGGCTGCGCCGGTATGACCGGACTGCAGCGGACCGTGGGGGAGAAGCTGGGGATGCCCGTCGTCGACGGGGTCGCGGCGGCCGTGAAGCTCGCCGAGTCGCTGGTGACGCTGGGACTGACCACCAGCCGCGTGGGCGGGTACGCGAAGCCGCTGCCGAAACGCAGGACCTGGGGGGCCGCGGGACCGGCCGAACCGGCCGAACCGGCCGAACCGGGGAGCGGGTGAGCAGAGCGGGGCGGAAGCGCGCTGCTCACCGCACGGAGCCCTCGCCTACGCGGCCGGGGGCTCCGGCACCACCGCCGTCGCCGTGATCTCCACCAGCTGGCCCGTGTAGCCCAGGCAGGCCACGCCGAGGAGGGTCGAGGAGTGGGGGCCGATGCTGAGGCCGGACGCCTCCACGACGTCCCAGACCGCGGAGAGGGCCGCGGGCTCACCGCTGACGACATACACATCGGTGCACACGACGTGCTCGAAGTCGCTGCCCACCGCCCGCAGTTGCTCCCCGAGGTTCGCCAGCACCTGCTCGGCCTGCCGCACCGGGTCCCCCTCCCCGACCAGCTTCCCGTCGGCGTCCAGCGGAACGGCGCCGGCGAGGAACGCGAGCTTCGTCCCGGCCTCGACGACGGACGCGTGCGCGTACACGGGCGGCGTGAAGAGACCGGGGACGGTGGTGCGCTGGATCATGAAGGCTCCTCGTGGTGGACGACCCGTCGATGATGCGGATCTCCCGCCACGGCCGCATCCGAATTCCGGGCCACCCATGGTCCCGTCCCTCCCCGTGATGACCCGTGCCGCCGTTCCGGGACGGCCCGCGTCCGCGCGCCCCGATTGCGTTCATAAAGAACGTGGCATCTGCAGCGATCGTCACATCGCGGCAATACGAGCGTTCCACATCCTCCAGGCTGGGCACCTACCGTAGGGGCACCGAAGACCGGTACGACGTGCGTGCGGCGCGCTCCCCCCGGTGCCGCCGCACCGCACACGCCGCGTCCACGCCCCCCGCCCACGCCCCGGCCACCGTCGCCCGAAGGCACACCCCCGCCCTCACCCGACGACAGGAGCCCCGTGTCCCGCCCCGCCGCCCCCGCCCTGCCACCCTGGCTCGCCCACGCTCTGCGCGCGCAGAGCGGACCGGTGCCCTGGAACGCGATGGTGCGCGGGGCACTGGCAGGCGGGCCGCTGCTGCTGGCCGCCGTGCTGCTGGGCCGGCCCTCAGCCGGGGTCCTCGCCGCGCTCGGCGCCATGCTCGCCGGGATCAACGACCGCCCCGGAAGCCGCCGCGTGGCCGTCCAGCGCCTCGGGGTGCCCGCGCTCGCGGGAGCCGTCGGCCTGCTCGCCGGCACCTACGCCGGGCAGTACACCGGCGCCGTGGTCCTCACCCTGCTGCTCACCGCACTCGGCCTCCTCGCCGGCGGGATGAGCGCGGTCGGACTCGTGGCCTCCGGAGCGGGGACCCAACTGCTGGTCGCGGCCGCCGTCGGCGCGGGCATGCCGTTGCCGGAGCCGGGCTGGCAGCGGGCGCTCGCCTACCTGGCCGGCGCCGGATGGCTGCTCGCCCTGCGCCTCGCCCTCCCCACACCCGCCGTCCTCACCGCCGGTGACTACCGCTTCGACGGCGAACGGGACGCCGTCGCCGCCGTCTACGACGCGATCGCCGCACTGCTGGACGCCGTCGGCACCCCCGGCGCGCCCACCCGGCGGGCCGAGCTGACCGCCGCCCTCGACCATGCCCAGGACGCGCTCGCCGGCCCCCGGCTGCGGCGCCACGCCGGCTCGTCGGCCGAGTGGCGGCTGCACGCCCAGTACGCCGCCGCGCTGCCCCTGGCGGAGGCGGCGACGGCGCTGGCCTGGGCCGGGGACGCCGTGGTCGGCCGCGCCTCCGAAGGACCCCGGCGGCTCGCCGCGGCCGTACGGGGCAACACCACGACCGGACCGCTGCCCGCGCCCGTCCTGCCCCGCGCTCTTCCCCGTCCGCCCGCCGGCGCCCCCGTCGAGCCGGCGCTGCGCGCCCTCGACGACGCGCTCCTGCGCGCCGCCGAGACCTTCGACCGGGGCGGTGACCCCCGCGCCCTGCACACCCGCCGCCGCACGCTCGGCTCCCTGTTCCGGCTCGGTCTCGGGGCCGGCGGCCGCGAGTACGGGCTGCGGGTCGCCCTGTCCTTCGGTGCGGCCGCGGCCGTGGCGCAGGCGCTGCACCACGAGCACTGGTACTGGCTGCCCGCGACCGCCGTCTTCCTGGTCAAGCCCGACCTGGGGCCGCTGGTGTCCCGGGTGCTGTGCCGGGCCGCGGGGACCGTGCTCGGCGCGGTGCTCTTCGCCGGGTTCGCCGCCGTACTGCCCCGGCCCGAAGGGCTCGTCGCGCTCGTCGCGGTCAGCGGGGCGCTGATCCCCGTCGCCACCCGGCATTTCGCCGCCCAGACAGCCGTCGTCACCGTCCTCGTCCTCGCCCTCGTCATGGCCGGCGGTGACTCCCAGGCCTCCTGGAGCCGGATCGGCGAGACGCTGCTGGCCTGCGCCATCGTCCTCGTCGTCGGCCATCTGCCGATGCCGAAGGGGCAGCGCGGCGGGGGCGTGCGCACCCGGCTCACCGAAGCGGGCACCGCGGCGTACGCCTATCTCGCGCACGTCCTGGACGAGTCGCGCGCGCCGGGCGCCCGCTCCGGGGCGTACGCGGCGTCCCCGGCGCGCGGGTCGGCCACCCCCAACGGGGTCACCGTGTCCGTGGGCGCGGCCCTGCCGGACGCGGCCGACGAGCGGGCGGCACGCTGGGCCCTGCGCCGCGAGGCGTACCGCGCGCTCGCCCGCGCCCGAGGGGCGATCGCTCTCTCCGGTGCCGAACTGCCCGCCCTGGCCCGGCACACCGAGGGCACCGACGAGGTCGCCGCCGCCCTCGAACGACTGGTCGACACCACCACCGCCTGCGCCGTGCATCTGGACGACGCGGGCCGCCTCAGCCGCCACCACACCGACCGCCTCAGCGCACTCCTCGACGAACTCACCCGCCACCGCAGGCACATCGGCCCCAGCCTTCCCGAGGCGCCGGACATGGCCGGAGTGCCGGGCGGCCGGGATCCGGAGTCGGCCACCCGCGACGAGTGCGAGGAGTGACTATAAGCGCAAGATTCGGCACGTAGCGTCACCGGAATGTGTGGTTTCCGAGAGGTACCTCACGATCCGCCGTTGACCTCGTGTCAACTACGTCTCAGTACCGTCACTTCCCGAGCCGTTCACCCCGTGGTTGGCGTTTAAATCTACAAGCTGCCCGGCCGTGATCACGGAACCACGGGTGCAGCGGGACATGGAGGTGCAGCGTGAACGGGCGAACGGTGCTGGGGCGCTTTCCCGCCGGTGGGCCGCGCGGCTCGTGGCCGGCCGAGGAGCTGGCGCACGCGGCCCGCCTCGAGGGGCAGCAGGCCGAGGTCGTGATGGACATCGCGACCGACATGTTCCTGGTCATCGTGCGCGGCGCCGACACCGCCGTGACCGCGTCGGCCTGACCTCACCCCGGCTTCGGCGCGGGTACCTTCGTCGCGGAGGCCCCGGCCGGCGCCGACGTGGCGACCCGCGCGGGCGCGGGTACCTTCGCCGCGAACTGCTCCGCCTGGAGCGAGTACAGCTCCGCGTACACCCCACCCGTGGCCAGCAGCTCGTCCGGGGTGCCGGACTCCACGAGGCGGCCCTGGTCGAGGACGTGCACGAGATCGGCATGGCGCACCGACGCCAGCCGGTGCGTGATCAGGACGACCGTCTGACCGGTGCCCGCCAGCGCGCGGATCTTCTCGAAGACCTCCAGCTCGGCGCGGGCGTCGAGAGCGGCCGTCGGCTCGTCCACGATCAGGACGCGCCCGCGCCGGTAGGCCGCCCGCGCGATCCCGAGGCGCTGCCACTGCCCGCCCGACAGCTCGTGCCCGCCGCTGAACCCCCTGCCCAGCAGCGTGTCCAGCCCGCGCGGCAGATCCTCCACGACGTCCTGAGCCCCGGCCTCCGCCACGGACGCGGCGAGCCGCTCCTCCGTCAGCGGAGCCGAGGGGCGGCCGATCGCCAGGTTGACGCGGGCCGTGAACGGCCACCGCTTGAAGTCCTGCGCGACCATCGCGATGCGCTCGGCCAGCCGCCGCCGGTCCACGCGCGCCGCGTCCACACCGTCCCACATGATCCTGCCCCGGTCGGGGGCGTACAGCCCGGCGAGCAGCTTCACCAGGGTCGTCTTGCCCGAACCGTTCTCCCCGACGAGCGCCACGATCTTGCCCAGCGGCACGGTCAGGGTCACGTCGTCCAGCGCGGGCCGCGCGGACTTGCCCGGATAGGTGAAGGTCACCTTCTCCACCCGGATCTCCCGCGGGTCCTCGGGCAGCGGCTCACCGCCCTCCGGGATCGCCCGCTTGGCGGCCTCCACGTACAGCCGCTGCATGTCGCCCACGAAGAGGGCCTCCTCGTGCAGGGAGTTCACCTCCAGCACCAGGGTGTCGAGGCTCGCGGAACCGGTGCGGATGGCGATGACCGCCGTCCCCGCCACCGACAGTGCCATCGCGCCGCCGAGCAGCAGAGCACCGAGCGTCGCGTACGTCGCCACGGTGGCCAGCCCCGTCCACAGCGCCGCGTACAGGCCCGTACGGGCCGCCAGCCGGGCCAGCCGGGCCTGCTCGGCCTCCGCCGTCTCCGACATCGAGCGGAAGTGGCGCAGCAGGAACGGGCCGACGCCGTGCACCCGGATCTCCGGGGCCGCCTCCGGCTCGATCAGCAGGGAACCGATCAGATACCCCGCGCGCGCGTGCTGCACCCAGGCGTGGAAGGACGTGTAGCGGCGCCGGGCGATCGTCAGGGAACTCCAGGCGCTCGGCAGCGTCATCGTCACCAGCAGCGGCAGGAGGGCCGGATGCAGCACGGTCAGCACACCGGCCGCCGCGATCAGCGAGATCAGCGCGTTCACCACGCGCGCCGAGTAGCTGATCATCCTGCGGGCCGACTGGGCACCGTACTTCGCGGTGTCGAGCAGCTTGTGGAAACCGTCGTCCTCGATCGCGGACAGCTCCACGGCCGCCGCCCGCTCCAGATACAGCTCGGTCGCGACGCGCTCCACCTTCGGCTCCAGCCGGCCCGTCGCGTACGTCGACGCGGCCCGCAGCAGGGTGGACACCAGCATCACGGCGGCGATGGTGACGAGCGCGGGGGCCGCCCCCCGCAGCCGCTGCTCGACGGTGCCGTCCGCGATCAGCCGGGCCAGGACCGAGTTCATCGCGAGCAGACTCACCGCCTGGGCGAGGCCGCGGCCCGCCTCGGACGCCAGTACGGTCCGGGCGGCCCACCGGTCCGCCTGCCAGGCCAGCCGGAAGCTCGACGCGAGCAGCGACGGCAGCCGCCGCACCATCGCGCGGAAGTTCAGCTCCAGAAACGCGTTCGCATGCTGCGACCAGCCCATGTCGTACCGCAGCGGCCCCCCGAACAGCAGCAGCTCCGACTCCGATGTCTCCGGCATGTCCCCGTCACGCGCTGTGCCCACCCGCGGCCTCCCCCGAGTCGTCGCCGACAGGCCACTATCCCGGCGTGCCCGGTCCCCGGCCAGGGCGCACGACGAAGCGACCCCACCCGCCCGGAGCACGCGGGGCGCGAAGAGGGGAGGGAGAGGGAGAGGAGACGTGGGGATGCGGGAGGAGCGGGGATGCGGGAGGAGCGGGGATGCGGGAGGAGTGCCGCTCGGCCGGCGGAGCGCGGCCAGGCCGCCGGGGCGCTACGCGGTCATCGTCCGGGACCACGACGGAGTCGTCCCGGTGACGCGGCACAACGCCAGGTACAGCGGTATCGGCGGGGTGTACGCAATGGCACCCTCCGGCCGCAGGATCAGCCCGGGCACGTCCGCGCCGTCGGGAACCAGCGCCCCGGTGGTGTAGCGCACCGGCGCGGGCCACTGCAGCGCGTAGTCGGAGTCGGCGGGCACGATCCACCACCAGTGCGCCCGGTCGGCGTAGACGCAGCCCACGCGGGGCAGCCGGGGCAGGACCAGCGGCCCGAAGCGGGCCGGGACGGCCACCGCGTCACAGCCCATCGGCGCGGTCATGCCCTCGGGCAGGGCAAGGGGGCGGGGGCGGGGCGTCGCAGCGGTTCGCTGGGCGCGGCGCAGTCGGGTCAGGGTGTCGAGGCTCACCACGCGAGCCACTCTGCCCCCACCGGGGGGCAGAGCGGGACCGATCGACGCGCTCACACCCATTCGGCCCCCGACCACCGTCCGACTTCCGGCCGGACCTCGACTTCCGTACGACTGTCCGCACCCGCGCGGCCCCCGGCCACGGCGAGACCGACGATGCCCCTGCGGACCTCGGCGCCCCGGCGGGCCTCGCTCCCCGCAAGGGCCTCCGCACCCTTGCGGACGTCGCCGGCCCCACGGGCCTCCGCGCCTCGCCGGGCGTCGCCCGCCGCACAGGACTCGGTGCTCCTGCGGACCTCGGCACCACGGCGGGGCGCGGTGCCTCCGCGGGCCCCGGCGTCATCGGGGCCGCCGGGACCCGGGAGCCGGAACGCCTCCGGCTCACCGTCGCGGTCCTCCGTCGGCGGCTTCTTCGCGCCCCAGCCCAGATCGGACCGTGCCGCGGTGTCCACGCCCGCGGCCGGACCCGTGACGACGACCGCGCTCGCGCCCAGGCCGGGGGAGACCGCGTCGGGGACCAGCCCGCGCGGCACGTCCGCCCACACCAGCAGGCCCAGACCCACCGGCTGCGCCCCCCAGGAACGGCACATCGACTCTATGAGGAGCAGCCCTCTGCCGTGTTCCTCCTCCGGACGCTGCGGTGAGGGGTGCGGCTCACCGGGCGCGCAGCCCTCGTCCCGTACCGCTATGCGCACCAGTTCGTCGCCGTCGACCAGCTCGCAGATGATCTGGGCGCTCGCGGTGTGCACGATCGCGTTGGTCACCAGCTCCGACACGACCAGCGCGGCCGTGTCGCAGGCGTCCTCACAGACGGCCCAGCCGGTGAGCTGGGTGCGGGTCACACGCCGGGCCTGGGCCACGGCACCCGGGTGCGCGGCCAGCTCGAAGCGGAACCGGCGCTCGGCGATGGTCTCGGGGCGCGCCCCGGCGGCCGGACCGGGACCGACACGGTCTCCGGCGGCGTCTGTTCCTAACGGCGCAGGGGGCGGAATCACGCTTGCCACTATCGCCCCGCCGTGAACACTTGGCAAGTGTCACTCTGAAAATTGCAGAGTGCCGTATGACTCTCTGAACGCTCGTGGCACACTGCACGCAACAGCACGTGTAGCGGCGCCAGTTGGAAATCCCTCGCACAACATTCATAAGCACGCACAGTGTTCATGCGTGCACACGGACCCGCGTGGCGCGCCACCCCCGAACGGCGCCGCCCGGCTGCCGGGACCGCAGGACCGGACACGCCGCCCGCCGGACACCGGCCGGCGCAGAGTTCAGAGACGGAGAGGGGCGAGATGAGCGAGCCGCGGTCCGCGCCGACGGTCGGCCAGGTCGTGCTGGGCCGACGCCTGTTGGACCTGCGCGAGCGCGCGGGCATCCGGCGCGAGGAGGCCGGACGCATCCTGCACGTCACCGCCGCCACGGTCCGCCGCATGGAGACCGCCGAGGTCGCCCTCAAGATCCCCTACCTCCAGCTCCTGCTGAAGGCGTACGGAGTGGCCGACGAGGAGGCCGAGACCTTCGTCCGGCTCGCCGAGGACGCCAACAAACCCGGCTGGTGGCAGCGCTACCACGACATCCTGCCGGGCTGGTTCTCCATGTACGTCAGCCTGGAGGGCGCCGCCGGCCTCATCCGCGGCTACGACCCCCACTTCGTCCCCGGACTGCTGCAGACCGAGGACTACGCGCGTGCCGTCATGACCTCGGGCGCGATCGGCCAGACCAAGCCCGACGACATCGAACGCCACGTCGCCCTGCGCATGCAACGGCAGGAACTGCTCACCCGTGACGACGCACCCCGGCTGTGGTGCGTCATGGACGAGACCGTCCTGCGCCGCTCCGTCGGAGGACCGGCCGTCATGCGCGCGCAGATCGACCGACTGCTGGAGGCCATGGAACTGACGCATGTGACCCTCCAGGTCGCCCCCTTCGACACAGGACCGCACCCCGGCACCTACGGGCCGTTCGTCCTGTTCCGTTTCGCCATGCCCGAACTCCCGGACATGGTCTACAGCGAGTACCTGACCGGCGCCGTCTATCTGGACGACCGCTCCGAGGTGGCGACCCACCTCGAGGTCATGGACCGCATGGCGGCGCAGGCCGCCACGGCACAACGCACGAAGGAGATCCTCCGGGATCTCCGCAAGGAGCTCTGAAGACACCGAATGGAATACATCAAGTCGCAGCCGCAGTCGCAGCCGCGCACGCGCAAGCAGTCGCGCACACGCGTCTACAACGGCATGCCCGCCCGGGAACTCGGCAGCGAGGGCTGGCACAAGCCCTGGAGCGGAGGCAACGGCGGCAACTGCCTGGAGGCCATGAAACTCGCCGACGGCCGCATCGCCGTACGGCAGTCCACCGACCCCGACGGACCGGCGCTGATCTACACACCCGACGAGATGAACGCCTTCATCCAGGGCGCCAAGGCGGGGGTGGCCGACTTCCTCCTCTCCTGAGGCCCGTTGCGCACTCCCTGTTGTTCAGCCGTTTTCACTGAGTTGGCCTTGAGTTGATCACCTGCCGCCGCACCCTCCCCTGGAGTCCGTCATGAACGGGAGTCCCCCCGTCGAGATCGACACGAGCAGACCACACCCCGCACGCATGTACGACTGGTATCTCGGCGGCAAGGACAACTACCCCGTGGACGAGGCCATGGGCAGACAGATGCTGGCCCTCGACCCCCGGGTGCCGGTGATGGCACAGGTCAACCGGGCCTTCATGCACCGCTCCACACGCTGGCTCGCGGAGAACGGCGTACGCCAGTTCCTCGACATCGGCACCGGCATCCCGACCGAACCGAACCTCCACCAGGTCGCCCAGCGCGTCGCCCCGGACGCGACCGTCGTCTACTGCGACAACGACCCCATCGTGCTGGCCCACGCCGCCGCCCTGCTGCGCGGCACCCCCCAGGGGCGCACCGAATACCTGCAGGCCGACGTGCGCGACCCGCACGCCATCATCGAGGGCGCCGCAAAGGTGCTGGACCTCACCCGGCCCGTGGCGCTCTCCCTCATCGCACTGCTCCACTTCGTCCCCGACCAGGACGGCGCACACACCCTCGTCCGACGACTCATGTCCCACCTGCCCTCCGGCAGCTACCTGGTCGTCACCCACGCCACCGCCGACTTCACCCCGGAGGAGTCCAAGGCGGCCACGGAGAAACTCAAGGCCGCCGGCGTCACCCTGGCCCTGCGCTCCCGCGAGGAGTTCACCCGCTTCTTCGACGGCCTCGAACTGATCGACCCCGGCGTCGAGGTCCCCCAGCACTGGCACCCCGAACTCGGCGAACCCGTCCCCGGACAGGACGACGGGATCATCCCTGGCTACGGAGCGGTGGCGCGCAAGCCGTAGGACTCGACGGACCCCGCTGTGACGAGCGCGGCGCGCGCCGGGAGGCACGCGCCGCGCGCGCATGTGATCGCCGGGAGCGTGATCGGCGGGCACGCGATCGCCCGCCGCCGGGGACGTGACCGCCGCGCACGGGTGCGTGGGGGAGTGGGTGCCTGGGGGCGTGGAAGGTGCAGGGGTGCCGGGGGCGCGCAGCACATGGGAGCGCCCCGCACGCCGGAGCCGCCCCGCACACGCACGCCGGAGGCGCCCCGCACACCGCAGCGCCCGCTCACCCCGGCGGCAACACCCCGCACAACGCCTCCACCGCCGCCCCGTACGCATGCTCCGGCGGCGTCGCGTACCCCACCACCAGCCCGTCCGGCGCGTCCCCCACGGCCCCCGGATGCCGGAACTCCGCGAGGCCGTCGAGCGCGACCCCCCGCCAGACCGCCGCCCTCACCACGGACCGCTCGGTCCCGGGCGGCAGCCGCAGCACGGCGTGCAGCCCGGCCGCGATCCCGGTGACCTCGATGTGCGGCGCCTGCGCGGCGAGGGCCGCGACGAGCCGGTCCCGCCGCGCCCGATACCGCTGCCGCATCCGCCGCACATGACGGTCGTACGCCCCGGAGACCAGGAAGTCCGCCAGCGCCAACTGCTCCGGCACACTCGCCCACGCCTCCCGCTCCCCCTTCGCCTCCAGCACGGCACCCACATACCGCTCCGGCAGCACCATCCACCCCAGCCGCAACGCCGGCGACAGGCTCTTGCTCACCGAACCGATGTACACCACCCGCTCCGGATCCAGCCCCTGCAACGCCCCGACGGGCTTGCGGTCGTAACGGAACTCCCCGTCGTAGTCGTCCTCCAGCACCAGCCCGCCACGCGCGCGTGCCCAGTCCACGACAGCCGCCCGCCGGACCGGATGCAGCGGACCCCCGGTCGGGAACTGATGCGCCGGAGTGAGCAGCACGGCCCGCTCCCGGCCCAGCCCGTCCACCCCGGCCCCGTCCTCGTCGAGCGGCAACGGAATTGTCCGGACCGAGGCCGCCGACAGCAGCTCACGATGGAAACCCAGACCGTACGACTCCACGGCCAGCGGCCCCCGCAGCACCCGCCCGTGGAACAGCAGCCGCAACGCGTGCGCGAAACCGGAACAGACCACGATCCGCGACGGCCCGGTCCGCACGCCCCGCGCACGCGCCAGATACTCGGTCAGCGCCTCCCGCAGCTCGACCCGCCCGGCCGGATCACCGGGCCCGAACACCTCGTTGGGCGCCCGCGTCAACGCCCTGCGATACGACGCCGCCCAGGCCGCCCTCGGAAACGCCGACGCGTCCGGCGCACCCTGCCGCAGGTCGTGCCGAGGCCCACGCGACCGGGCCAGAACCTCCCTCGGCGGGCGCGCGCCGACACCCGACGGTTCGGCCCGCTCGGCGACCCGCGTCCCCGAGCCCTGCCGCGCCGTCAGCCAGCCCTCCGCGACCAGCTCCGCGTACGCGTCGGCCACCGTGTTCCGGGCGACCCCCAGATCCGCGGCCAGCGAGCGGTACGGAGGCAACCGGGTCCCCGGAGCGAGCCGCCCACCCCGCACCGCGTCCCGCAACGCCCGGATCAACGCCGCCCGCCGCCCACCCCCACGCGACAGTTCCAGATGCAGATCGGCCCCGATCCGCTCCGCCGAATTGACCCACGAATCCACCATGGAAATGCACCCTACGAGAGGTCTTTCCACGCCGTAGATTCATGGTCATGACGACGAACACGACGGGCCCCGCCACCGCACTTCCCCGCCTCGACTTCGCGAAGTCCGCCCGAACCGCCTTCCGCGCCCTCGTCGGCTTCGACGCGGCGGCCCGCGAGGGCCTCGACCCGGCCCTGGTGGAACTCATCCAGATCCGCGCCTCCCACCTCAACCACTGCGCCTACTGCCTCCACATGCACACCACCGACGCCCGCAAGGCCGGCGAGAGCGAGGACCGGCTGCACATGATCCCGGTCTGGAAAGAGGCCCGGCACTTCTTCACCGCCCGCGAACAGGCCGCTCTCGCCCTCACCGAAGCAGTCACGCTCGTCGCCGACACCGGCGTCCCCGACGACGTCTACGCGGAAGCCGCCGCCCACTTCGACGACACCGAACTGGCCCACGTCATCGCCCTGATCCTCACCATCAACACGTGGAACCGCATCGCCCTCGCCACCGCCAAACGAGCCGGCACCGACACCCGCTGAACAGCCCGGTCCCGGCGTGCACGGCCTCCACCCGGTCGGGCCGTCACGCCGTCACGTCGGTACGCACACGCCGTTACGCCGGTACGCGCACGCCGTTACGCCGTCATGGGCCGGTCGTACGGTCCTATCGGAGCAGGCAGCCGTGCCGTACCCGTCAGTCTCCGGTCCACCGCGGCCGCCACCGCACGCCCCTCGGCGATCGCCCAGACGACCAGCGACTGCCCACGCGCCGCGTCCCCGGCCACGTACACACCGGGCACGGTGGTCGCGAAATCCGGCCCCCGCGTGATCGTCCCGCGCGGATCGAGCGTCAGCCCCAGCTGCTCCACCAGCCCGTCATCACGGTCCGGCCCCGAGAACCCCAGCGCCAGCAGGACCAGATCGGCGGGCAGCGTCCGCTCGGTACCGGGGCGGGCCCGCCGCCCTCCGTCGACCTCCACCAGGTGCAACGCGCTCACCCGCCCCGACGCGTCCCCCGTGAACCGGAGCGTGGACGCCGCGAAGAGCCGCGCGTCCGCGTCCGCCGCCGGCGCCGACCGAAGATCACGCGCCTCCTCGTGCGCCGCCGAGAGCCGGTAGACCTTCGGATACGTCGGCCACGGCTCCACATCCTCGTCACGCTCCGCCTCCGGCAGCGGATAGATGTCCAACTGCGTCACGGACGCGGCCCCCTCCCGCACCGCCGTCCCCAGACAGTCCGCCCCCGTGTCACCACCCCCGACGATCACCACATGCTTCCCGGCGGCCGAGAGCGGCGACACCTCCAGATCCCCCTCGCACACCCGGTCCGCCAGCGGCAGATACTCCATCGCCTGATGAACACCGCCCAACTCCCGCCCCGGAACAGGCAGTTCACGCCAAGCCGTGGCCCCCGTGGCGATCACCACCGCGTCGTACCGGGCCCGCAGCTCGGCCGCCCCGACATCCCTGCCCACCGCGGTCGACGTACGGAACTTCGTGCCCTCCGCCCGCATCTGCTCCAACCGCCGGTCCAGATGCCGCTTCTCCATCTTGAACGCCGGGATCCCGTACCGCAGCAGCCCTCCGATCCGGTCCGCCCGCTCGTACACGGCCACCGTGTGACCGGCCCGCGTCAGCTGCTGCGCCGCCGCCAGCCCGGTGGGCCCGGAGCCGACGACGGCGACCGTCCTCCCCGACAGCCGGTCCGGCGGACGCGGCGTCGTGAAACCGTCCGCCCAGGCCCGGTCCGCGATCGCGACCTCCACGTTCTTGATGGTCACCGCGGGCTGGTTGATCGCCAGCACACAACCCGCCTCGCACGGCGCGGGACACAACCGTCCGGTGAACTCCGGAAAGTTGTTCGTGGCGTGCAGCCGGTCGCTCGCCGCCCGCCAGTCCTCCCGCGACACCAGGTCGTTCCACTCGGGGATCAGATTCCCCAGCGGACAGGCGTCGTGACAGAACGGGATCCCGCAGTCCATGCAACGGTCCGCCTGCCTGCTCACGATCGGCAGGAGCGCCCCCGGGACATACACCTCGTCCCAGTCCCGCACCCGCTCCTCCACAGGACGACGGGGCCACTCCTCGCGCGACGTGGTCAGAAAACCCTTGGGATCGGCCATGGCCGTCTCCCTCACGTATGACGTACGCGTACGGCTGCGGCCGTGCACGGCAGCGGCCGGCGGACTGGACCGGCATGAGGGGCTGGGGGGCGTGAAGCGCGAGGCCGTACGCCGTCGGGCGGCACTCTCTTCCCGCCACGATACGACGCGCCCGCCGCCCCCGCCTCAGGCCAGCGCGAGCAGATACGCCAGGGCGGACCCGGCCGACGCGACCGCCCGAACGGTGTTCCACGTCGTCCATCGGCTCACGTACTCACGCCAGTACGACGCGGCCTCCGCGGTATCCGCGTCCAGCCCGGCGAGCGTCTCGTTGCGCGGCACGTTCGCCACCATCGTGACCCCGAAACAGCCGAACAGGTACAGCGCGCTCCCCAGCAGCAACTCCACCCTGCCCTCGTCCGGCCACAGCACGAACGTCACGACCGCCAGCACGGCACACAGCACCGCCGTACCCACGAACACGAGCATGAACGCCGGAGTCAACGCGCTCACATTGATCGCCTGCATCGCCGCCACACCCTGCGCGGGAGGCAACGACGCCAGCCCCTTCATCACGAACGTCGAGAAACCGCAGAACACCCCCGCCACGATCGCCGTCCCGAGCAGCCCCAGCACCGTCAGCACGAAGTACGGCCCATCGATCATGTCCGCTCCCACCTCGATCCCCCGAATCCCCAAGATCCTGCCCCGCACCCAGTGTCACCACAAGTGAACATCCGTACGGCCACGGCCACGGCCACAGCCACAGTCACGGCTACAGCCACGGCCACAGCCACGGCCACAGGCGGGGCGGGGTGGGAGGGGGCCCCTCCCCCTCCCCCTCCCCCTCCCCTCCCCTCCCACCCCGCCCCCTCACCCCACCCCCCGCCACTCCCGCAGCCTCGCCTCCACCGCCCCCGCGATCCGTCGTCGCGCCTCGTGCCGGGGCACGCCGGTCATCAGCAGCCGGTCGTAGGGCGTGTCCACGTGCCGTACGGACGCGATGACGGCGGAGGTCACCGCGACCTGTGTGAGCGCGCGGCCGGCCGCGCTGCGACCGACACGGCCGCTGCCGCGCAACGACGCGTGGGCGGCGATCTCCTCGGCGCGCCCGGCCGGACACGCGGGGAACAACCGTCGTATCTCCGCGGCGAACGCGTCCGTGAAACGCACGTCCTCCACCGCCCGCCGCCGCGCGTCCCGCAGCCGACGCCGGCGCCGCACCTCGGCGTCCGCCAGGCACCGTTCCTCGGCGCGGGCGAGCGCGGCGTCCTCGACCAGGACACCCTGGCGCTCGTACCGGCTCCGGCGCCGGTTGAACCGTACGACCACCGCCGACAGCGCACTCTCCTCCCGGGCCCGCCGCGTGAGCGCGGTGTCACCGCGAGGCACGAACACCAGGTGCCCCAGGTCCGCGCAGTCCAGGCAGCGCGGCGCCCCCTCCTCCAGCACCAGCAGCGCCACCGGTCCGCTCCGGCACTCGGCGCAGTGCTTCCTCCTGAGTGCCTGAACGACGACGATCCCGGTACGGTGCGGGGGAGTAGCGAGCGCTGCCATACGCGGTTCATTCCCGCTGGTGGCCGCACGGTCACGCCGTTGTCGAGGCGGCGTCGCGCCCGGCGCACAGCCCGGGGTCCCGGCCGGCCCGAGTGCGGTCTGCCGGGCGCGGCATCATGGGCCGTGTGCGTTTCGAAGCGATCACCTGGGAACGGCTCGGCGACCTCCTCGCCGACCGCATCGTCGACCTGGAGCCGGACGACGGATCGCCCTGGCCACGCATCGCCTTCGACGGAGCCCCGGCCTCCCGCCCGGAAGATCTCGCCGACCGGGTGTCTCAGGCACTGCGCATACGCGGCAGGTCCTCGCTCGTCGTGGGCACCGAGGGGTTCCTCCGGCCCGCCTCGCTCCGGTTCGAGTACGGCCACGAGGACGTGGAGGCCTACTACGACGGCTGGTTCGACACCGCCGCCCTGTGGCGTGAGGTGTTCGGCCCCCTCGACCCCGGTGGCACGGGCCGGGTCCTGCCCGATCTCTGGGATCCCACCACCGACCGGGCGACCCGGAGCCCCTACGTGCAACTCCCGCCCGGCGCGATCCTGTTGACGCACGGACCTCTCCTCCTCAAGCACTGGTTCCCCTTCGACCTGACCGTCCACGTCCTCCTCTCCTCCGGCGCCCTGCGCCGCCGCACCCCCGAGCACGAACACTGGACGCTCCCCGCGTTCGAGCGCTACGAGGCCAAGACGGACCCCGCTGCCACCGCGGATGTGCTGGTGCGCGCGGACGACCCCCGCCACCCGGCCTGGAAGGGGTGAGGCACCCGTCCCACGTGGCAGGAGTGAGCCTCTGCGAGTGCGCTTCGCTCCGGTCGCGGCAAGAATGAAGGGCGCCGGGACCAGCGGTGCCTCCTGCGCCGCGCCGGCCGTCCGGCACCGGGAGGTACCACATGACCACCGCCGGAGACATCATGCACCGCGGAGCCCAGTGGATCCCCGCCCACGAGACCCTGGACCGCGCCGCGCAGCTGATGCGTCAGCTGAACGTCGGGGCACTCCCCATCAGTGACCAGAACGAACGGCTCTGCGGCATCCTCACCGACCGCGACATCGTCGTCGGCTGTGTCGCCCTGGGCCACGACCCGTCGACGATCACGGCGGGCGAGATGGCCAAGGGAACCCCGCGCTGGATCGCCGCCGACGCCGACGTCGCCGAGGTGCTGGAGGAGATGAAGGGGCACCAGATCCGCCGGCTTCCGGTGATCGAGAACAAGCGGCTCGTCGGCATGATCAGCGAGGCCGACCTCGCCCGTCATCTGTCGGACGACCAGATCGCCGCGTGGGTCGAGAGCGTGTACGCCAAGACCACGGCGCCCTGATCCAACCGAAGCCACCGTCCGAACCCACCGAGGTTCCGAACCCACCGTCCGAACCCACCGTCCGAACCCACCGAGGTTCCGATCCGACCGTCCGAACCCACCGAGGTTCCGATCCGGCCGCCCGACGACCTACGTGCCGCCGCGCCGTCCCCGTTGCGCCGGAGGGTCACAGCCACCCGTTGCGCTTGAACCCCCGGTAGAGGGTGGCGCAGGCCATGGCTATGACTCCCAGGACGAGCGGGTAGCCGAACTTCCAGTGCAGTTCGGGCATGTACCTGAAGTTCATGCCGTAGACCCCGCACACCATCGTCGGCACGGCGATCAGCGCCGCCCAGGCCGTGATCCTTCGCATGTCCTCGTTCTGCGCGACGCTGACCTGCGCCAGGTGTGCCTGCAGGATCGAGTTGAGCAGTTCGTCGAACGCGGCGATCTGCTCCGTGGCCCGCAGCAGGTGGTCGGAGACGTCCCGGAAGTAGGCCTGTATCTCCGGCTCCACCACCCGGATCGGCCGTGAGGTCAGTTCCAGCAGGGGACGGGCGAGCGGGGCCACCGCCCGCTTCAGTTCGAGCAGTTCGCGCTTGAGCTGGTAGATCCGCCCCGGGTCGACGCGCGCGCCGTTCGCGGCGAACACATCGGACTCGACCTGGTCGATGTCCGTCTGGACCGAGTCCGTGACGTTCAGATAGTCGTCGACCACGTGGTCCGCGATCGCGTGCAGCACCGCGGCCGGTCCCTTCGACAACTGCTCGGTGTTCGCTTCCAGTTCCTCCCGCAGCGGACCGAGTGAGCCGTGCCGCCCGTGCCGGACCGTGATCACGAAGTCGGCGCCGACGAACACCATGATCTCGCCCGTGTGCACCACCTCGCTGGTCGCGGTCAGTTCCGTGTGCTCGACATAGCAGACCGTCTTGAACACCGCGAACAGAGTGTCGCCGTAACGCTCCAGTTTGGGACGCTGATGTGCCTCGACCGCGTCCTCGACCGCCAGTGGGTGCAGGTCGAAGAGTTCGGCGATGCCGGCGAACTCCCGCTGCGTCGGTTCGTGCAGTCCGAGCCAGACGAAGCCGTGGTCGTGCTTGCGGACCTGTTTGACGGCCTCGACCACATCGCGGCCGCCGGGGGACCGGACACCCTTGTGGTAGGTCACGCAGTTCACCACCGAGGTGCCCAGCGGGGAGCGGGCGGGATGGCTGAGGTCGACGCGGGGACGCCGTCGGGCCAGCCGTGCCATCCTGCGGAGGCCACCGACCTTGTCGAGGCCGGTGACCTTCCGCAGATTCCCTGCCATGGACATCTGGATCTCCTCGCGTGAATCCCCTCGCACCGCACTTCGTGCCCTGTCGCGCCAGTTTGCCAGGGCCGGACGAGTGCCGGGTAAGGCTGTGGGAACGGAACGCTCCACTTCGTTTGTAGACGGGCCTGCCGGTCCGACCGTTCCGGTCTGCCGGTCTCGTCCGGCAGTTCTCGTCCCGCGGTCCTCGTCCGGCCGCCCTTGTTCGGCGGTCCTCGTCCGGCCCGCCGGATCCGGTCGCCGTCGGCCTCCCTCGCGTGCCGCTGGAGCGTCGCCATCGGTGATAAGTCGGTCAAATGGGATGATCTCCCCATGATGCGAACCGACGGGTATCTCCTCGACCAACGGCAGGCCGAGACGGGCCAGGGCCCCGACGCCTTCGCCACGCTCTTCGATCCCACGACGTTCCGGCACATGGAGGGCTTCGGCCTGGGTTCGGGCTGGCGCTGCTGGGAGGTCGGCGCGGGCGGCACCACCGTGGTCTCCTGGCTGGCCAAGAAGGTCGGACCGACCGGCAAGGTCATCGCGACCGACACCGACATCTCCTGGGCCGTTCCCTCGGTCACCCGCCCACCGGTGGAGGCCCTCGTCCACCACCTGGGCGTCGACCAGCCTCCGGCCGACGGTTTCGACCTCGTCCACGCCCGCCTCGCCCTGGCTCATGCGACGGACCGCGAGAGCGCGCTGCTGTCGATGATCAGGGCCCTGCGACCCGGCGGACGGCTCCTGATCGAGGACGCCGACCCGGCTCTCCAGCCCCTGGCCTGCCTGGAGGAGTCCGGCCCCGAGCAGCAGCTGGCCAACCGGCTCCACGAGGCCGTCCGCACGCTGCTCGTCGAACGCGGTATCGACCCGGCGCACGGCCGCCGGCTCCCGCGCCTGCTACGGGCGGCGGGGCTGCGCGGCGTGGGGGCCGACGCGTACTTCCCGGTGGCCTCACCCGCCTGTGCCGCGCTGGAGTCGACGACCGTCGGCCGGCTGCGGGGGGCGCTCGTCACGGCGAACCTCGCCACGGAGGAGGAGATCGACCGGCATCTGGCCGACGTCGCCTCCGGCGCCCTGGACATCGCCGCCCCGCCGCTGATCTCGGCCTGGGGCCGGAAGGCATAGCGAAACGGCCGGGTCCCGTACCCGGCGCCCCGGAGGCGCCCCGCGCCCCGCGACCCGTGAGCCACGGACCACAGCCCTACCGTCCACCCGCCCGCGCGCCACCGGACCGCAACCCGCACCGCCCACCTACCGACCCGTCACCCGTCCGTACCCGGCCGCACCCATCCGCCCCACGCACCCCACCCGCCCCGCACGGGAACCGCACGGGCACCGCAAACACCTCAACCCGCCACCGGCGGTCTCCCTCCCACCTTCTCCACCGCCCGCGCCCCCGCCCCGCACCCCTCCGCCGCCGCCTCCTCGGCCTCGGCGCCCGCGAGCAGCGTGGCCAGGAAGGCCCCGGTGAAGGCGTCGCCGGCGCCGGTGGTGTCGAGGGGCATCGCGGGAGTCGCCGGAATCCGTGACACGGCACCGTCCCCGTTCCGGGCGACCAGCGCGCCTTCCGCGCCCTGCTTGACCACGACCAGGGGCACGAGACGGCTCAACTTGGCCGCCGCGTCGGCCGGATCGGGCAGTCCGGTCAGCAGGCTCGCCTCGTCGCGGCTGGGCAGCAACAGGTCGACCCCCTCGACGAGCGAGAGGAAACGGGCCACGCCCAGCCGCCGGAGGAACCCCGCCGACGCGGGATCGACACTGACCGGGACGCCACGCGCGCGGGCGGACCGCAGAGCGACGGACACCAGGGCGCGACTCGGCTCCGAGAAGAAGAGATAGCCCGACAGATGCAGCCGCGCGACCCCGTCGAGCAGCGACGGCGACCAGTCGTCGAGGTCGAACCGCAGCGCCGCGCCACTGTCGGTGAGGAACGTGCGTTCGGCCGCGTCGCCCGTGTCCACCAGGCAGATCACCGTACCCGTGGCCGCGTCCGGGTCGACGACGAGATGCGGCCGGACCCCGGAGGCCCGCAGCTCCCGCTCGTGCCACTCGGCCCCGTCCGTGCCCACGCGCCCCAGCAGCCGTACGTCGGCGCAGCCCCAGTGGGCCGCCCAGCAGGCCACGTTGGCACCCGCCCCGCCCGGCAGTGTCCGGATCGCGGAGGCCGTGTCGGTGCCCGCGGCGAGCGGTCCGCGGTGCCGGGCGACGACGTCCGTGACGACGTCGCCCACGACGAGCAGCGCCCCGCTCATGTCACGCCCCGGCCCAGGCCGTCGCGATCCGTGACGCGAGCCGTACGTTGCCGCGCACCGCCGCCAGGTTGGCGGTGAGGGAGGCGCCGTCGGTGTGCCTGACCAGGTAGCTCAGCAGGAACGGCGTGACACCCTGTCCCGTGACGCCCTCCGCCTCGCAGGCCCGCAGCGCCTCGGCGAGCACGCGCGCGTGCAGCGCGGGGTCGAGCTGTTCCTCCTCCGGTACGGGGTTGGCGACGATCAGCGCCGACTCCGGGCCCTTGAGCGTGTCCTGTGCCCGCATGACGTCCGCGACCTCGCCCGGGGAACGGAGCGTCCACTCCACCGGATGGCCCGAGTCGGAGAGGTAGAAGCCGGGGAAACGGTCGGTGCCGTAACCGGCGACGGCGACGCCCAGCGTCTCCAGGCGCTGCAGGGTGGCCGGGACGTCCAGAATCGACTTCACGCCGGCGCACACCACGGTGATCCGGGTGCGGGCGAGGAGCCCCAGGTCGGCGGATTCGTCCTGGGTCGACGTCCACTCCCGGTGCACGCCCCCCAGCCCGCCCGTCGCGAACACCCGTACGCCTGCCAGGGCCGCCAGTTGGGCGGTCGCGGACACGGTGGTCGCGCCGCTCACCCCGGAGGCCACCGCCAGGGGCAGGTCCCGGTGTCCGAGCTTGCGGATGCCGTCCTCGTTCGCGACCCGCTCCAACTGGTCCTTGCCGAGGCCGATGTGCGGCCGTCCGTCGAGCACGGCGATCGTCGCGGGGACGGCACCCTCCTGCCGGACGACCTCCTCCAGTTCCCGTGCCACCTGCAGATTGCGCGGGCGGGGAAGCCCGTGCGCGATGATCGTGGACTCCAGCGCCACCACGGGTCGACGCGCGTCAACCGCTTCCCGCACCTCTTCGGACACCACCAGCACGCGCTCGCCTCCTGTCTGTCGTTCTTCCCTCATCCCTGGCGGACGGCGCGCCCGGCCAAACCCTTGCGCCCTGTGGCGCAGGACACCAGCCTGAGGGGCATGAAGGAGAACACGACACGTCTCGACCACGTGGTCCTCTGGGTGCGGGAGCCGGTCGCCGCGGCCGCTTTCTACGAGGAGGCCGTCGGCCTGGAGCCCGTGAGGGTGAGCGCGTACGCGGAGGGACGAGCTCCCTTCCCTTCCGTGCGCCTCAACGACGAGACCCTGTTCGACCTCATGCCGCTCGCCATGGCCGAGACCCTGACCATGGTGCCCGGCGCCGCCGACAGTGCGGGCCACCCGGTCAACCACGTCTGCCTGGCCCTGCCCGGGCACGCCTTCGACGAACTGCGCGCCCGTCTGGAGGAGAGGGAGGTTCCCGTCTCCGCCTTCTCCCACGACTCCTTCGGCGCACGGGGAGCGGCCCGGCGCAGCTTCTACTTCCGGGACCCGGACGGCAACGTCCTGGAGGCTCGCCACTACGACTGATCATGATCGGTTTTCGGCCACTCTGCGGTGACCGGAACAGTGCCCGATGACCGATTCGCGCCATGGCCCCCGTCCTCGGCGCCCTCTGACACCTCGGTACGGGCCTTACACGGACGTACGAAGCGGCCCGTCGCCGCGGCTCGGACTCAGAACAGGGGCTCCGGAAGCACGCCCTCCAGGGCCAGCAGCTTCCGTTTGGTCTCCAGCCCGCCGCCGAACCCGCCGATGCCGCCGTCGCTCTCGACCACACGGTGGCACGGCACGACCACGGGCAGCGGATTCGAACCCATGGCGATCCCGACGGCCTGGGCCGCGCCCGGCTGCCCCACACGCCGTGCGAGGTCGCCGTAGCCCACGACCGAGCCGTAGCGGACGCCGGACGCCAGCTCGCGCAGCACCTGACGGTTGAACCCCGAGATCAGCGACCAGTCCAGCGGCAGGTCGAAGTCATGGCGTTCGCCCGCGAAGTACGCCTCGACCTGGCGTATCGCCTCGGCCAGCCGGGGGGCGCCGGGCGCCTCCACGGGGGTGGTGCCCAGGCGGGAGGCGAGCCGGTCGAGGGTCCGCTCGCGCACCGCGTCCGTGGCGTGGAACGCGACGTGCACGAGGCCCTCGTCCGTCGCGGCGAGCAGCAGCGGTCCGATGTCCGTGCCGATGACGGCCCACACGACCCGCTGCTCGTCCTGCGCATGGCTGTTCATGCGACCACCGTACGGGGCGCCACCGACAACGGCGCCGACGTACGTTCCGTTCCGGTCCGCACGCCCTTGCCGCCGGGACTCCCTCAGCCCTGTGTGGCCTCTCTGACCACGTCGGGTTTGTTGGTGATGATGCCGTTCACGCCGTAGCCCGCCACCCGGCGGGCGTTGGCCGCGTCGTTCACGGTCCACGTGAGGATCTCCAGCGGTCTGCCGTGCGGGCCCTGGAGCGCGTGGAGCGTGGCGACGTACGACTCGGAGACGGTCGTGTACGACGAGTTGATCTGGTCGCTGAACGTCGCGTACTCGGGCAGGTCGGCGATGTCCGGGGTGCCGAGGAGGCCGGTCTTCACCGCCGGGCGCAGTTCGTGCACCCGCCGGACGGTGTCGGCGCCGAAGCTCTGGATCACCAGTCGCTCCAGCTGCTCCGGGCCGAGCCAGCCCTCGTTGCCGAGGACCTTCAGGGTCTGCTGCTCGATGCCCGGATAGAGCTGCGGGTTCTTGATCTCCAGGACGAGCTTCTGGTGGTTGCGCGTCACACGCCTCATGTACTGCTCCAGTGTCGGCACGCGCGCGCCCGCGTAGTCGCTGCCGAACCAGCTGCCCGCGTCCAGGCGGGCGATCTCCGCGGCGGTGAAGTCCGCCACGTTCCAGGGAGCGCGCTCGGGGTAGAGCTCCTCGACGTTGGTCGTCCGCGTCAGCGTCGCGTCGTGGAGGACGACGAGTCTGCCGTCCTTCGTCCGCTGGACGTCGTTCTCGACCCACTCGAAGCCCATCTCGTCGGCCTTGTCGACGGCGGCCAAGGTGTTCTCGGGCGCGTAGGCGGATGCTCCGCGGTGGGCGACGACGACCAGCGGATTCTCGGCATCGGCGGCCGCATGGGCGGCGGAAGAGGGGAGCAGGAGGACGGTGGCCCCCAAGAACGCTGTGGTCGCGGCGGCAACTGCGCGCACGTGCATGCGTACTCCTCGCGTCGAACGATCACGGTCAGCTCAAGAGTGACAGCAGAGGGTCAACGACAGAGGGGCGCAGGATGACCACGAATTGAATGGAGTTGCCCAAGTCCGCTCACGGGCACCGCACAAGTGAGGCAAGGACGTGTTTCTTTGCCGGAAAATCGTTCGACCATTCCGGTGGGGGTCATACTCTCTGCGACACCCTGACCGTCCTGGCGGTCCCGGGGCGGGGCACGACAGGGAAACCGACAGGGACGCGACAGGGCGGGAAAGGCAGCCGCGAATGCAGGGCACGGTCGACGGCTTCAGCTACGGACTCGTCACACCGGTGGTGGCCTATCTCATGGCCTGCCTCGGTGGCTCGCTCGGTCTGCGCTGCACCACCAGATCGATGCTCGTGGACGGGGGCCGGCGGATCGGCTGGCTCGCCCTGGGCTCGGCGGCCATCGGCTCCGGCATCTGGACGATGCACTTCGTGGCGATGATGGGGTTCAAGGTTCTGCAGGCCCCGGTCGGCTACGACCCCCTGATGACCTTCGCGAGTCTCGCGGTGGCGATCGTCATGGTCGGTATCGGCATCTTCATGGTCACCTCCAAGGGGGCGACGGGGGCCGCGCTCTTCACCGGCGGCACCATCACCGGACTGGGCATCGCCTCCATGCACTACCTGGGCATGGCCGGACTGCGTCTGCACGGGACGCTGGAATACGACACGGTCACCGTGGCCGCGTCCGTCGTGATCGCCGTGGTGGCCGCCATCGCCGCCCTGTGGGCCGCCGGGCAGGTCCGCGGCTTCCTGTGGAGCGTCGGCGCCGGACTGGTGATGGGGATCGCCGTCAGCGGCATGCACTACACGGGCATGGCCGCCCTCGACGTCCACGTCCACGGCACCACCACCGCCCCGGCCGACGGCGCCTCGTCCGCCGGTCTGCTCGCCCCGCTGATCATCGGCCCGCTGGTCTTCCTGCTGCTCGCCGGCGTCGTCGTGATGTTCGACCCGTTCATGATCATGGGAAGGTTCCACACGGTTCCGGTCGAGCGGCGGCCCGGCATTCCGGCCCAGGCCACCGCCCACACCTGCCGGCACCCGGAGTCCCGCCTCGCCCGCGAGCACCGCGAGCGCGGTTCCCGCACCCCGCAGAACCGCTGATCGGAGCCCGTTGTCAGTGCGGGGTCGTACGGTGGGTTCATGCGGCCCGTTTCCAAGATCGAACGCACGGTGGCGCCCCTCGAGGTCGTCAGCTCCTACCAGCCGAGCGGTGACCAGCCCACCGCCATCGCCGAGCTCGCCCGGCGCATCGGGGCGGGTGAGAAGGACGTCGTCCTGCTCGGCGCGACCGGTACGGGCAAGTCCGCCACCACCGCGTGGATGATCGAGAAGCTCCAGCGCCCCACCCTGGTGATGGCGCCGAACAAGACCCTGGCCGCCCAGCTGGCCAACGAGTTCCGCGAGCTGCTGCCGAACAACGCGGTCGAGTACTTCGTCTCGTACTACGACTACTACCAGCCCGAGGCGTACGTCCCGCAGTCGGACACCTACATCGAGAAGGACTCCTCGATCAACGAGGAGGTGGAGCGCCTGCGCCACTCCGCGACCAACTCGCTGCTCACCCGCCGGGACGTGGTCGTGGTCGCCTCGGTCTCCTGCATCTACGGCCTCGGCACGCCCCAGGAGTACGTGGACCGCATGGTCCCCCTGCGGGTCGGCGAGGAGTTCGACCGGGACGAGCTGCTGCGCCGTTTCGTGGACATCCAGTACACCCGCAACGACCTGGCGTTCACCCGCGGCACCTTCCGCGTCCGCGGCGACACCATCGAGATCTTCCCGGTCTACGAGGAACTCGCCGTCCGCATCGAGATGTTCGGCGACGAGATCGAGGCCCTCTCCACGCTCCACCCCCTCACCGGCGAGATCATCAGCGACGACCAGCAGCTGTACGTCTTCCCCGCCTCGCACTACGTCGCCGGCCCCGAGCGTCTGGAGCGCGCCGCCAACGACATCGAGAAGGAGCTGGGGGAGCGCCTGGCCGAGCTGGAGAAGCAGGGCAAGCTCCTGGAGGCCCAGCGGCTGCGCATGCGCACGACGTACGACCTGGAGATGCTCCGCCAGATCGGCTCCTGCTCCGGCGTGGAGAACTACTCGATGCACTTCGACGGCCGCGAGCCCGGCTCCCCGCCGAACACGCTGCTGGACTACTTCCCGGACGACTTCCTCCTCGTCATCGACGAGTCCCATGTGACCGTGCCCCAGATCGGCGCGATGTACGAGGGCGACGCCTCCCGCAAGCGCACCCTCGTGGACCACGGCTTCCGGCTGCCTTCCGCCCTCGACAACCGTCCCCTGAAGTGGGAGGAGTTCCAGGAGCGCGTCGGCCAGACGGTCTACCTCTCGGCGACCCCCGGACAGTACGAACTGTCCCGCTCCGACGGCCACGTCGAGCAGATCATCCGCCCCACCGGCCTGGTCGACCCGGAGGTCGTCGTCAAGCCCACCGAGGGCCAGATCGACGACCTGGTGCACGAGATCCGGCAGCGCACCGAGAAGGACGAGCGGGTCCTGGTCACCACCCTCACCAAGAAGATGGCCGAGGACCTCACGGACTACTTCCTGGAACTGGGCATCCAGGTCCGCTACCTCCACAGCGATGTCGACACCCTGCGCCGCGTCGAACTGCTGCGCGAGCTGCGGGCCGGTGAGTACGACGTCCTGGTGGGCATCAACCTCCTGCGGGAGGGCCTCGACCTCCCCGAGGTCTCCCTGGTGGCGATCCTCGACGCCGACAAGGAGGGCTTCCTGCGCTCCGGGACCTCACTGATCCAGACCATCGGCCGCGCGGCGCGCAACGTGTCGGGGCAGGTCCACATGTACGCCGACAGGATCACCCCGGCGATGGCGAAGGCCATCGACGAGACCAACCGCCGCCGGGAGAAGCAGGTCGCCTACAACAAGGCGCACGGCATCGACCCCCAGCCGCTGCGCAAGAAGATCAACGACATCGTCGCGCGGATCGCCCGCGAGGACGTCGACACCGAGCAGCTCCTCGGCACGGGCTACCGGCAGCAGAAGGACGGCAAGGCCGCCAAGGCCCCCGTCCCCGCCCTCAAGGGCAGGGCGGCCGGGGCGGCCAGGGGCGCGGCGAAGGACGCCGGCCCGACCGACCGGCCTGCCGCCGAGCTGGCCCAGCAGATCGAGGAGATGACGCAGCGCATGCGCGCGGCCGCCGCCGACCTGCAGTTCGAGATCGCCGCCCGGCTGCGTGACGAGGTCTCCGAGATGAAGAAGGAACTGCGGCAGATGAGGGAGGCGGGACAGGCCTGACGGCCGGGCCGGACGCCGAGGCGCGGGGCACACCCCCGGCGCGGACGCGATGTGTTGCAAGACCGACACAAAGTGCCACACAGGCTGCGGCGATGCCGGTGCCGCTGCGTAAGGTGCTGCACATCCGCGGACTCCGCGGAAACAGGGGACAGTTCGAGAGGGGAAACAGCGCGTGACCGTCAACATGACCAAGGGTCAGGCCATCAGTCTGCAGAAGAACGACGGAGGCAGCCTGACCGCGGTACGCATGGGTCTCGGCTGGCAGGCTGCCCCCAGGCGCGGCCTGTTCGGATCCCGCACCCGTGAGATCGACCTCGACGCCTCCGCCGTGCTGTTCGCGGACAAGCAGCCCGTCGATGTCGTCTTCTTCCGCCACCTGGTGAGCGACGACGGCTCCGTCCGCCACACCGGCGACAACCTCGTCGGCGGCGTGGGACAGGGCGGCGACGACGAGGCGATCCTCGTCGACCTGGCCCGGGTGCCGGTCCACATCGACCAGATCGTCTTCACCGTGAACTCCTTCACGGGCCAGACCTTCCAGGAGGTGCAGAACGCGTTCTGCCGTCTGGTCGACGAGACCAACGGCCAGGAGCTCGCGCGCTACACCCTCGCGGGCGGCGGCCAGTACACGGCCCAGATCATGGCCAAGGTGCACCGCGCGGGCGCGGGATGGCAGATGACCGCCATCGGCACACCCGCCAACGGGCGTACCTTCCAGGACCTGATGCCGGCGATCCTGCCGGTTCTCTAGGCGAGATCGACGCGGCACGCGGTGAGCGACACAGGGGGACGAAGTCGATGACGGCCGAGCTGGTCCGGGGGCAGAACCATCCGCTGCCCGAGGCCCGACTGGAGATCCGCGTCTCGGCCGGCACGCCGATCGTGGCCGGGGTCACCCTCGGCGACGAGGGCGGCCGGGTGCAGGGCGTGGAGTGGGTCGCCCACCCGGGCGCGCCCACCCTCCCGGGCGTCGAGGTGCCGAGACAGGCGGCGGCAGACCATCGCCTCGCCGTGGATCTCGACGCCCTGACGCCGGCCGTGCACCGGGCGACGGTGCTGCTCGCCCTGCCGTCCGGCAGCGGCGGCCCGGCGCGGTTCGGCGCCGTCGCCGCCCCCTTCGTCGCGGTCACCGGCCTCGACGGCACGGAGGTCGTCAGCTACACCATCACCGACCTGGAGTCGGAGTCGGCGGTCATCGCCCTGGAGCTGTACCGCAGACAAGGTGCGTGGAAGGTCCGTGCGGTCGGCCAGGGGTACGCGGGCGGCCTCGCCGAGCTGCTCGCCGACCAGGGTCTGCCGCAGGCCCAGCAGCTCGCCGGCGGCATCCACGAGGCCGTGCTCCAGGGCCTCGCCCGTTCCGTGGCCGCGCCGCCGCCCCGCCTCGCGGAGCCGGACCGCCCCCGCCGGACGGCCACCCCCGCGCAGGGCCCCGACCAGACCCATGGGGGTCCGACACCCCAGGGCCTGCCCGGGACCACCCCTCCGCAGCAGGGACACCCGCCCGCCTCCCCGTACGGCGCCACGCCCCCGTACGGCTCCTCGCCCGACGCCACCCTGCCCGACCACGCGTCGCCGCAGCTCGGCGGCCCCGCCCCCGCCGACCCGTCCGCCGGGACCCAGCCCGCCGCGACCGGCACCGGCGGCCCCGTCAACTACAGCCACCCCGGCCGCCAGACCACCGCGCCACCGCCTCCGCCGCCGACCGCGCCACCGGCCCCGCCGGGACAGCCCGCGCGGCCCGTCGCCGGTGACGCGACCGGCTGGTCCATGGAGGAGCGCCTCTACAACCAGGTGTGGGGCATGTTCGAGGACCTCGCCCGCACCACCGCCGCCTATCGCAGCGCCGTCGACTTCGCCGAGTCGCGCATGGAACAGGAGCTGGACAAGGCCCTGTCCGACCCACGCAGCAGGATCGGCGGCCAGGGCGAGGCGGTGCGCGAGGCCGCCCGCGCCAAGCACGCCCAGCTCGTCGACCGGGCCAGGGAGGCCCTCGACCGCGACCTCGCCCAGCTGCGGGCCGAGGCCGAGGTGGTCGAGCCCGCGCTGCCGCCCGCCTTCGCCAGCTGGGACAACCCGGTCTGGCACGGCTACCGGGTGCCGATGGAGATCCCCATGGCGCTGCGCCTGGGCGACCTGCGTCTCCCGGAGAGCGAGGACGTGCGCATACCGATGCTGGTCCGGCTGCCGCTGGAACGCGGCCTGTGGGTCGACAGCGGCCGCTCCGGCTCCCGCGACTCGCTCGCCGACTCCGACGAACTGCGCCGCCGGGCGCTGGACACGGCCGTGGCGCTTGCCGCACGTCTGCTCGCGGTCTACCCGCCCGGCGAGTTCACCGTGCACGTCGCGGACGCGGCCGGGGCCGGCGTGTCCGCGCTGGCGCCACTGGTGGGCGCCGGTGTGCTCGCCGGACCGCCCGCCGCCGGAGCCGCGGGCGTCTCCGATCTCCTCGGGCGGCTCACCCAGCGCGTCGACCTCGTGCAGATGGCGGTGCGCGGCGGCGCGGCCGACGCCCTGCCCCCCGGCTTCGACACGGCCGAACAACTGCTGATCGTCAACGACTTCCCGCACGGTTTCGACGACCGCGCCGTCACCCAGCTCCGCTATCTCGCGGACGAGGGCCCGGCCTTCGGCGTCCACCTGATGATGGTCGCCGACCGCGAGGAAGCCGCCGCCTACGGGCCGCTGCTGGACCCGCTGTGGCGTTCGCTGATGCGACTGACACCCACCCCCGACGACCACCTCGCCGACCCGTGGGTCGGGCACGCCTGGACCTACGAGCCGTCGAACATCCCGGCCGGCAGCCGGGTCATGCAGGACGTCCTCGCCCGCGTCGCGGACGCCCGGCGCTCCTGGAATCGGTGAGGACCACTCCATACCAAGCCCTTGCAAAGCCCGGTGACCTGCGGTTTTGATTCTTCCTTTGCCTACCCCTTTACCTGTTCTTGGTGATTGGGGTACTCTTTTGGTGCGGAGGGGAGTACTCCCTACATGCTGCGGCGTACCCGTCAATACGGATCAATCCTGATCCCGGGGCGTCGGCCCGGCGGCACCAGGCGTTGAGGAACGCCCTGGAGGACCGGGTGGAAGAGACCTCCGGTAGCGACGACGCTGAAATTTGCCGTTACGTACTGCCGGAGGCGCAGTGGATGTTTCGACGACCCTTTGGGTCCTCACAGTCGTGGGCCTCGCCGCCCTCATCGCGGTCGACTTCTTCATCGGTCGCAAGCCCCATGATGTGTCCATCAAGGAAGCCGGCATCTGGACGATCGTCTGGATCGTCCTGGCCGCCCTCTTCGGACTCGGGCTGCTCGTCTTCTCCGGCGGTCAGCCGGCCGGAGAGTTCTTCGCGGGCTACATCACCGAGAAGTCCCTGAGCGTCGACAACCTCTTCGTCTTCGTCCTGATCATGGCGAAGTTCTCGGTGCCGACGCAGTACCAGCAGCGCGTGCTGCTGGTCGGTGTGCTGATAGCCCTGGTGCTCCGCGCGATATTCATCGCCGCGGGCGCGGCGATCCTCGCCAGCTTCGCCTGGGTCTTCTACATCTTCGGCGCGTTCCTGATCTACACCGCCTGGAAGCTGATCCAGGAGGCCAGGGCCGACGAGGCGGAGGAGGAGTACGAGGAGAACAAGCTCCTCAAGGCCGTCGAGAAGCGCTTCGGTGTCGCCGACCGGTACCACGGCACCAAGCTGTGGATCGAGCAGAACGGCAAGCGCGTCATGACGCCGATGCTGGTCGTGATGCTCGCCATCGGCACCACCGACATCCTCTTCGCGCTGGACTCCATCCCGGCGATCTTCGGTCTGACCCAGGACCCGTACATCGTGTTCACGGCCAACGCGTTCGCGCTCATGGGCCTGCGACAGCTGTACTTCCTGATCGGCGGACTGCTGAAGAAGCTGGTCCACCTGTCCTACGGCCTGTCGGTCATCCTCGGCTTCATCGGGGTGAAGCTGGTGCTGCATGCCCTGCACGAGTCCGGGGTACACGTGCCGGAGATCTCCATCCCCGTGTCGCTCGGCGTGATCTGCGCGGTTCTGGTCGTCACCACGATCACCAGCCTGATCGCCTCCAAGAAGCAGGCGGCGGCCGAAGCGGTGCCGGAGAAGGCCGAAGGCACCGAGAAGGACAGCATCGAGGCCTGACACAGGCCCGTACCGCACAGCACTCTCTGATGGGGCCCCGTACGACGGAGACGCAGTTCCCAGGCGTCCACCGGAGTGCGGGGCCCCATCGCGTCTGAAAGGATCACCGTATGCTCGCTCGGCTCCGGTCGCTCACGACACGATGGACCGATGTCGTCCCGGTGGCCGCGGTCGTCCTGCTCGCTCTCACCTGGGGACGTGACCTTCCCCCCGGGGCCGTCGCGCTGGTGACACTGGTGCTCGCGGGAGCCGTACTGGCCGCCGTCCACCACGCCGAGGTCGTCGCCCACCGCGTCGGTGAACCGTTCGGCTCCCTCGTCCTCGCCGTCGCCGTCACGATCATCGAAGTCGCCCTGATCGTCACCCTGATGATCGACGGCGGTGACAAGAGCGCGACCCTCGCCCGCGACACCGTCTTCGCCGCCGTGATGATCACCTGCAACGGCATCGTCGGTATCTGTCTGCTGGTCGCCTCACTGCGCCACGGACTCGCGGTCTTCAACCCCGAGGGCACCGGCGCCGCCCTCGCCACGGTCGCGACGCTGGCCACACTCAGTCTGGTGCTGCCCACCTTCACCACCAGCAAGCCGGGCCCGGAGTTCTCCACCGCGCAACTCACCTTCGCCGCACTGTCCTCACTGGCCCTGTACGGGCTGTTCGTCGCGACCCAGACCGTGCGGCACCGGGACTACTTCCTGCCCATCACCCGCATGGGCGAGGTGATCGCCGAGGACGACCACGCCGAGGCACCCTCGGCGCGCACCGCGAAGATCAGCCTCGGCATGCTCGGTCTCGCCCTGGTCGGCGTGGTCGGCCTGGCCAAGGGCGTCTCGCCCACCATCGAGTCCGGTGTGGACGCCGCGGGCATGCCGCACGCCGTCGTCGGTGTGGTCATCGCGCTGCTCGTGCTGCTGCCCGAGACCATCGCCGCCCTGCGCGCGGCCCGCCGCGACCGCGTCCAGACCAGCCTCAACCTCGCCCTCGGCTCCGCCATGGCCAGCATCGGCCTGACCATCCCCGCCGTCGCCCTGGCCTCCGTCTGGCTCTCCGGCCCGCTCGTCCTCGGCCTCGGCTCCACCCACATGGTGCTGCTCGCCCTCACCGTCGTGGTCGCCTCGCTGACCGTCGTCCCCGGACGCGCCACGCCCCTTCAGGGAGGCGTCCATCTGGTGCTGTTCGCGGCGTACCTGGAGCTGGCGGTGAACCCGTAGACCCGGGTCTACGGGGTCCTTTCGGGCCGGGCGGGCTCACGCCGCGGCGGCCTCGGCCTGCGCGGTCGCCGCCGTCGGAACCGGCCGCGTCTCCGGGAGCAGTGCGAAGCAGCCCAGGCTCAGCACCGCGATCCCGGTCAGATACGCGCCCACCCCCCAGGGCACGCGCCCGTCCTGCGCCACGGCGGTGGCCACGATCGGGGTCAGGGCGCCGCCCAGCACTCCGCCGAGGTTGTAGCCGACGGCGGCGCCCGTGCAACGCACCCGGGGCTCGTACAGCTCCGGCAGATACGCGGCGACGACGGCGAACATCGTGACGAACGCGAGCATCGCCACCAGGAAACCGCAGAAGATCAGCACGGGCTCACCGGTGGACAGCAGCGCGACCATCGGGAACATCCACAGCACGGTGACACCACAGCCGATCAGACACATCGGGCGCCGCCCGTACCGGTCGCCCAGCACCGCCGCCACCGGCGTCAGGGCACCCTTCACCACCACGGCCGCCATGACGCAGGTCAGCATGACCGTACGGCTGACGCCGAGCCGCTCGGTGCCGTACGCGAGGGACCAGGTCGTCACCGTGTAGAACACCGCGTACCCGATCGCGAGCGCCCCGGCCGTGAGCAGGACGAGCCGCCAGTGACCGCGTACGACCTCGGCGAACGGCACGCGCGCGGGCTCCTCGATCCGCAGGAACTGCGGGCTCTCCGTGAGCGAGGACCGCAGCCACAGACCCGCCACGGCCAGGACGCCCGCCGCCCAGAACGGCACCCGCCAGCCCCAGGCGGCGAACTCTTCCTCCGTCAGGGTCGCCGACAGCGCCAGCATCACGCCGTTGGCCAGCAGGAACCCCACCGCGGGCCCGACCTGCGGGAAGCTCGACCAGAGCCCGCGCCGCTCGGCCGGCGCGTGCTCGGCCGTCAGCAGCACCGCACCGCCCCACTCGCCGCCCAGCCCCAGCCCCTGCAGGAAGCGCAGCACGAGCAGGAGAAGGGGAGCCGTCACGCCGATGGAGCCGAACGTGGGCAGACAGCCGACCGCCACGGTCGCGCCCCCGGTCAGCAGCAGCGAGGCGACCAGCACCGGGCGCCGCCCGTGCCGGTCCCCGATGTGCCCGAACAGCACCGAGCCCAGCGGCCGTGCCACGAACCCGACCCCGAAGGTGGCGAAGGCCGCGAGCGTCCCGGCCAGGGGCGAGAACGTCGGGAAGAACAGCGGCCCGAGGACGAGCGCCGCCGCCGTCCCGTACACGAAGAAGTCGTAGAACTCGATGGCCGTCCCGGCGAGCGAGGCGGACGCGAGCCGCAGCATGGACGGCGGGCTCACGGTGCGTGCGGGGTGCATGCCACGTCAACTACCCACGGTGACGGGCGGTTACGGGGGCGTGCGGAGGCTCGCGCGAGCTCACTGTGCGTCAGGAGGTGCCGACGGCCTCAGTAGGTCACGGTGATGCGCCGGGCGGGACCGTCCACCCGGATCACGCCGCCGTAGGGGATGACGACCTGCGGGTCGGTGTGTCCGAGATCCACGTCGAAGACGATCGTGGCGTCGGGGGCGTACGTCCGCATGGCGCGCAGGACGGCCTCCCGCTGTCCGGCCGTGTAACGGGCCGCTTCCTCCGGGGTGGTGGGCCGCTCCAGCGACCATGCCTTGGGGCGTCCCATCAGCAGGGCGGAGAACCGGTGGAGCAGGCCGCGTTCGCCCATGTTGCGCAGGGTGTGGAATACCTCCTCGGCGCTCGGCAGCTCCTCCGAGGTCTCCAGGAAGAGCACACCGCCGTCGAACACGGACAGGTCGCGCGGTATCTCGCGGTCGGCCATCAGCAGCCACGCCAGGATCTCCAGACAGCCGCCCCAGCTCCGGCCCTCCACCACACGGTCGGCGTTCACCCAGGTCCATCCGGTGCCGGGCACGGTCTCCGGCTCCGCGTCGAAGGTCGCCGGGTCGGCCCAGTCCCGGTCGACGTCGTTGAAGCGGTCGGCCGGCCGCAGGTCGTAGGGGCCGGAGGTGAACAGCGCGGCGCGCAGGGAGTGAGCGGTCAGCGGGTCCATGGCGACCGACCTGCCGAGCGCGGTCATGACGGTGCCGCCGTGGTAGCCGACGATCCCGGTGGCGTACAGGTACGCCAGCAGGTTGGTGTTGTCGCTCAGTCCGAAGAACGGCTTGGGGTGGGCCCGCAGTAACTCCCGGTCCAGCAGCGGCAGCACGGTGATCTGGTCGTCACCGCCGATCGACGTCAGCACCGCCTTGACGTCCGGGTCGGCGAAGGCGGCGTGGACGTCGTCGGCCCGCTGCCGCGGGGTGGCGTCCATCTTCCGGGTCGTCGGGTACTCGACCGGTTCGAGGCCGTACTCCTCGCGCAGCCGCCGCAGCCCCAGTTCGAAGGGGCGCGGGAAGAGTCCGGGCAGGCCGACGCCGGGCGACAGGACGGCGACACGATCACCGGGAGCGGGCTTGGGCGGGTACGAGGGCTGGGTCATGGGAGGGAGGGTACGGCCTCCTGCCGTGCCGTTTCACCGTGATAAACCGGGGTCGAGCAGTGGTCCGCGACGGGCCGCGCACCCCGAACGGACCGGAGGAACCGTGCCCCGCAGCCTGGCCCACGCCCCGATCATGATTCTCAACGGCCCCAACCTGAACCTGCTGGGACAGCGGCAGCCCGAGATCTACGGCTCCGACACGCTCGCCGACGTCGAGGCGATGTGCGCCGAGGCGGCGGCCGCGCACGGCGGCACGGTGGACTTCCGGCAGTCCAACCACGAGGGCGAACTGGTCGACTGGATCCACGAGGCACGGCTGAACCACAGCGGGATCGTCATCAACCCCGGCGCCTACTCGCACACGTCCGTGGCGATCCTCGACGCCCTCAACACCTGCGACGGGCTGCCCGTCCTGGAGGTGCACATCTCCAACATCCACCGGCGCGAGACGTTCCGGCACCACTCGTACGTCTCGCTGCGCGCCGACGGGGTGATCGCCGGGTGCGGGGTGCAGGGCTATGTGTTCGGTGTGGAGCGGGTCGCCGCGCTCGCCGGGGCGGGCCGGGCGGACGCCTGAGTCTGACGGCGCCCGAGGCCGGCGGTCATGCCCGGTCTCCAGGCGGGCGCCCCTTACAGACGGCCCGCCTCCACGATCCGGCGCAGGAACCGCCGCGTGCGTTCCTCGCGCGGGTCGCCGAAGACCCGTTCCGCGGTGCCGTGTTCCAGCACCACGCCTCCGTCCAGGAAACAGACCTGGTCGGCGACGTCACGGGCGAAGCCCATCTCGTGGGTCGCGAGCACCATCGTCATGCCGTCGGCCTTCAGGTCACGGACGACGTTCAGGACCTCGCCCACCAGCTCCGGGTCGAGGGCCGCGGTGATCTCGTCGAGCAGCAGCAGCCGGGGGCGTACGGCCAAGGCGCGCACGATCGCCACCCGCTGTTGCTGGCCGCCGCTGAGCCGGTCGGGGTACGCGCCCGCCTTGCCGGTCAGCCCCAGCCGGTCCAGGAGGCCGTGGGCGCGTTCCTCGGCCTCCGCCCGGCCCACGCCGTGCACCCGCCGCGGAGCGAGGGTGATGTTGTCCAGCACCGTCATGTGCGGGAACAGGTTGTACGACTGGAACACCACACCGATGCGGCGGCGTACCGCGTCCTGGTCGACGCGCGGGTCGGTGATCTCCTCGCCGTCCAGCCAGATCGCCCCGTCGTCGATGTCCTCCAGCAGGTTGGCGCAGCGCAGCAGCGTCGACTTGCCGGATCCGGAGGCGCCGATCAGCGCGGTGACGGTGTGCGGGGCGACCTCCAGGTCGACGTCCCGCAGCACGACCGAGCCGCCGAACGTCTTGCGCACGGCCTCCATCCGCAGCACGGGGGAGACCGCGCGGGCGTCCCGGATCTCCGCGGTGTCGCTCATGTCGTTCCTCCCTGCGCCCGCTGCCGGTCCATCCGGGCCGTGACCCAGTCGGTGAAGCGGGTCATGGGGATGGTCAGGGCGACGAAGACCAGTCCCGCGACGATGTAGGGCGTGTAGTTGAGGCTGCGTCCGACGATGATGTCGGCGGCACGTACGGCGTCGATCGCGCCGCCGATCGAGACCAGTCCGGTGTCCTTCTGGAGCGACACGAGGTCGTTGAGCAGGGGCGGCACCTGGCGGCGTACCGCCTGGGGGAGCACCACGTGCCGCAGCGCCTGGCGGTTGGTGAGGCCCAGCGAGCGGGCCGCCGCGCGCTGCGAGGGGTGCACCGACTCGATGCCGGCCCGGAACACCTCGGCCACGTACGCCGAGTACGTGAGCGTCAGCGCCGTGCCGCCGAGCAGCACCGGGTCGACGGTCACCCCCTGGAGCCGGAGCGCCGGGACGCCCAGCACCACGATCATCAGATTGATGATCAGCGGCAGACCGCGGAAGAAGTCGGTGTACGCGGCGGCGAGCGCCCGCACGGGAAAGAACACCGGGCCGCGCAGGGTGCGGGCGACGGCGATCAGCATCCCGAGGACCAGGACGGCGACACCGCAGACCAGCAGCAGCCGGACGTTGAGCCACAGCCCTTCGAGCACCTTCGGGAGCGCCTCGCGCGCGTACTCGGCGCTGAAGAACGTCTCCCTGGTGCGCGGCCAGCCGGGAGCGTTGACGACGACCAGATACAGGACGAGGGCCGTGGCCAGGGTCGACAGGGCGGCGACCCCGGTGGCGCGGCGGGCCCGGTCGCGCCGGTAGCGCTCCCGGTCCAGGCGCCGCGGTGAGGGGACGTAGCCGTCGTCCCCGCCGGCCATGTCGCCGTCGCCGCCCGCGTCCTCCTGCCCGGACTCCTTCTCGACGACCGTCACTTGAGCACCGGGGCGTCCACGGCCTCGGAGAGCCACCGCTGTTCGGTCTTCGCGAGCGTGCCGTCCTCGCGCAGCGCGTCCACGGCGGAGGTCACGCAGGACGTGAGGGCACTGCCCTTGTCGAGGACGAGCCCGAACTGCTCGGGCGTGCCGCCCTGGTTCTCGAACTGGCCGACGACCTTCGCGTCCGTCACCTCGGCCCCCGTGATGTAGAACGCGGTCGGCAGGTCGACCACGATCGCGTCGATCTGGCCGTTCTTCAGCGCGGACTTGGCCTGGTCGTTCTTCGCGTACGCGGCGGCGTCCTGGGACGGCTTCACCACGTCGTCGATGTAGTCCAGGCTGGTGGTGCCGACCTGGGCGCCCAGATGCAGCTTCCTGAGGTCGGCGATGCTCCTGGCCTTCGCGGCCGCGGAGCCCTTCAGCGCGACGACGGCCTGGCGCACGTCGTAGTAGCCCGAGGAGAAGTCCACGGCCTTCCTGCGCTCGTCGCTGATCGAGACCTGGTTGATGTCGAGGTCGAAGGTCTTCGCCCCCGGCGCGAACGCCTTGTTGAAGGGCACGCTCTGCCAGACGACGTCCTGCTTCGCGTAACCGAGCCGCTCGGCCACGGCGTAGGCGACGGCCGACTCGAAGCCCTCACCGTTCTTCGGGTCGTCCTTCCTGAACCAGGGCTCGTACGCGGGTTCGTCGGTGGCGACGGTCAGCTTGCCCGGGGTCTTCGTGTCCAACTCACCCTTGGCGCAGGACGCCCCGGACGCCGAGGCGGAGGCCGAGCCGGAGGTGTCCCCCTCCGGCTGCGGGGCGCAGCCCACCGCGACGGCGGCGAGCAGGGCGGCTAGGGCGGCGGAGGCGGCACGGCGCGGGGTGCGCGAGGCTCGCAGGACGGGAGACATGGCGTGAGATTGACAGCGGGACGTCCCGTTTGTCGAGGTCACCTCGGTAACTGTCCGCATTGTGGGAACGCGTGTTGCATTTCTGTGAACGCCGTTCCCGCACCTGCCGGGCGGGGCCGCCGGCCGAGGGCGGGGATGGGTGGCCGGCGGCCCGTCCACGCGGGAGCCGTCATCCCGTGCGGACCTGCTTCCAGTGGACTACGCCACGGCGTACGCCGGGAGCGCGCGCGGGATGTCGGCGTGTGTGCTCGATTCACACGGGGCGCGCGCGGTCGGGTGCACGCCCCTTTGTCCGCCGCTTCACCAACTGCCTTACGCCGTCCGGGAGTTCACCAGCCCCGTGCGCGCCACTCGGGCAGGTGCGGGCGCTCCGCGCCGAGCGTGGTGTCGTTGCCGTGGCCCGGGTAGACCCAGGTCTCGTCCGGCAGAGCGTCGAAGATCTTCGTCTCCACGTCGTGGATGAGGCGGGCGAACGCCTCCGGGTCCTTGCGGGTGTTGCCGACCCCGCCCGGAAAGAGGCAGTCCCCGGTGAACACGTGCGGGTGCCCGTGCGGGTCGTCGTAGACCAGGGCGATCGAGCCCGGGGTGTGGCCCACCAGGTGGCGTGCGGTGAGTTCCACGTGCCCGACCCGGATGGTGTCGCCGTCGCCGACGGGGACGTCGGTGGCCACCGGGATGCCCTCGGCGTCGTCCCGGCCCGCGTACGTGCGGGCGCCGGTGGCCGCCACGACCTCGGCGAGGGCCTGCCAGTGATCGCCGTGCCGGTGCGTGGTGACCACGGACGCGATCCCGTCGTCACCGATGAGGGTGAGCAGGGTGCCCGCGTCGTTGGCGGCGTCGATCAGCAGCTGCTCGTCGGTGGCCCGGCAGCGCAGCAGGTACGCGTTGTTGTCCATCGGGCCGACGGCGACCTTGGAGATCATCAGGTCCCGCAGCTCGTGCACATCCGCAGGACCGCCGACCTTCACCGCTCCGCTGTACGTCATGGGAGCAGCCTATAGCGGGGGCAGCGAGGGGAGAGTCCCTCCTTCCGCGCGCAGTGCGGTGCCCTCGGTGCGGCCCGCGAGCCAGCCCAGGAGCGCCGGCGCGGTGCCGGTCACCGTCACCACGGATCCGGAAGCGGCGCCACCGGTGGTCCACGCGCGCGTACCGTCCGTCACCCGGGTGTGCGGCACGCCGGGGTGCCCGGTGAACCGGTCGACGAGGAAGCCGATCTCCCGCTCCGTGAACTCCGGCGGAAGATCCTCCAGCTCGTAGCCGATGCCGAGGTCCACGTGATGGATCTCCACCTCGATCCAGCGCCGGAAGGGCACCCGCGCCGCGGAGTCCGTGACGCCGTTGCGCAGTTCGACCGTGCGGGTCCAGTCCGCGGGGAGCGCGGCGGCGTCCTCGAAGCGGTCCGCGCTGTCGCGCACGTCGGCGAGCTGTTCCTTCAGGGGGCGCGGCGCGTCCCGCTCGATGTCGGCGTCCCGGGCCTCGGCGGAGGCGTACATGGGGCGGCCCTCGAAGACGTTCACCAGCGCGTCGGCGTTGCGCGCGAGATGGGCGAGGACGTGTCCCCGGGTCCAGCCGGGCAGCCGTGACGCCTCGGTCACAGCGGCGTTGTCCAGTCGGGCGGCCGCGGTGAGCAGCCGGTCCGTCGCTTCTCGTACAGAGGCCAGGTCACGCGCGTGATCCATCATGCCGTCGACCCTAGCCCCGGCCACACCTTCGGGTGAAGGAGTCCGGCCACGCCCGCAAATCGAATGCACGTGCTATATGGTCGGGTGTGGCGTCGGGCATGCTGGAAGACCCGGGAATTGTTCTGGAACGGGGAAACAGGACCGGCGCTGTCAGTGGCTCCCCCTAGTCTGTGGAGGACGGGGGCTCCGGCCCCTGTCACTCACTCAAGAAAGGTGCGGACCGGCGTGGCCGACCGTCTCATCGTCCGTGGCGCGCGCGAGCACAACCTGAAGAACGTCTCGCTCGACCTGCCACGCGACTCGCTCATCGTCTTCACGGGCCTGTCGGGGTCGGGCAAGTCCTCGCTGGCCTTCGACACGATCTTCGCCGAGGGGCAGCGCCGGTACGTCGAGTCGCTCTCCTCCTACGCCCGGCAGTTCCTCGGGCAGATGGACAAGCCGGACGTCGACTTCATCGAGGGTCTGTCCCCGGCGGTCTCCATCGACCAGAAGTCGACCTCGCGCAACCCGCGCTCGACGGTCGGCACGATCACCGAGGTCTACGACTACCTCCGGCTGCTCTTCGCGCGCATCGGCAAGCCGCACTGTCCCGAGTGCTCCCGCCCGATCTCCCGCCAGTCGCCGCAGGCCATCGTCGACCGGGTGCTGGAGCTGCCCGAGGGCAGCCGCTTCCAGGTCCTCTCGCCGCTGGTGCGCGAGCGCAAGGGCGAGTTCGTCGACCTCTTCGCGGATCTGCAGACCAAGGGGTACAGCCGCGCGCGGGTGGACGGCGAGACCGTGCAGCTCTCCAGCCCGCCCACGCTGAAGAAGCAGGAGAAGCACACCATCGAGGTGGTCGTCGACCGCCTGACCGTGAAGGACTCCGCCAAGCGCCGCCTCACCGACTCCGTGGAGACGGCCCTCGGCCTCTCCGGCGGCATGGTCGTGCTCGACTTCGTCGACCTCCCCGAGGACGACCCCGAGCGCGAGCGCATGTTCTCGGAGCACCTGTACTGCCCGTACGACGACCTGTCCTTCGAGGAGCTGGAGCCCCGCTCCTTCTCGTTCAACTCGCCCTTCGGCGCCTGCCCCGACTGCTCCGGCATCGGCACGCGCATGGAGGTCGACCCCGAGCTGATCGTCCCGGACGAGGACAAGTCGCTCGACGAGGGAGCCATCCACCCCTGGTCGCACGGCCACACCAAGGACTACTTCGGCCGTCTCATCGGCGCGCTCGCCGAGGCGCTGGGGTTCCGCACCGACATCCCCTTCGCCGGACTCCCGCAGCGCGCGCGGAAGGCGCTGCTGTACGGCCACAAGACGCAGATCGAGGTGCGCTACCGCAACCGGTACGGGCGCGAGCGGGTCTACACGACCGCCTTCGAGGGGGCCGTCCCCTTCGTGAAGCGACGGCACGGCGAGGCCGAGAGCGACGCCAGCCGCGAGCGCTTCGAGGGCTACATGCGCGAGGTGCCCTGCCCCACGTGCGAGGGCACCCGGCTGAAGCCGATCGTCCTCGCGGTCACGGTCATGGAGAAGTCGATCGCCGAGGTCGCCGCCATGTCCATCAGCGACTGCGCCGACTTCCTGGGCAAGCTCAGGCTCAACAGCCGCGACAAGAAGATCGCCGAGCGCGTGCTGAAGGAGGTCAACGAACGGCTGCGGTTCCTGGTCGACGTCGGCCTCGACTACCTCTCGCTGAACCGCGCGGCCGGCACGCTCTCCGGCGGCGAGGCCCAGCGCATCCGGCTGGCCACCCAGATCGGCTCCGGTCTCGTCGGCGTGCTCTACGTCCTCGACGAGCCGTCCATCGGTCTCCACCAGCGTGACAACCACCGGCTCATCGAGACCCTGGTCCGGCTGCGCGACATGGGCAACACGCTCATCGTCGTCGAGCACGACGAGGACACCATCAAGATGGCCGACTGGATCGTCGACATCGGTCCCGGCGCCGGCGAGCACGGCGGCAAGGTCGTGCACAGCGGCTCGCTCAAGGAGCTGCTGGACAACGCCGAGTCGCAGACCGGGCAGTACCTCTCGGGCCGCAAGGCCATCCCGCTGCCCGACATCCGCCGCCCGCTCGACCCCTCGCGGCAGCTCACGGTGCACGGCGCCCGGGAGAACAACCTCCAGGACATCGACGTCTCGTTCCCGCTCGGCGTCTTCACCGCCGTCACCGGGGTGTCCGGCTCCGGCAAGTCCACGCTGGTCAACGACATCCTGTACACGCACCTGGCCCGCGAGCTGAACGGCGCGAGGAGCGTGCCCGGCCGGCACACGCGCGTGGACGGCGACGACCTCGTCGACAAGGTCGTGCACGTCGACCAGTCGCCGATCGGCCGGACGCCCCGGTCCAACCCGGCGACGTACACCGGTGTCTTCGACCACGTCCGCAAGCTGTTCGCCGAGACCACCGAGGCGAAGGTCCGCGGCTATCTGCCCGGCCGCTTCTCCTTCAACGTCAAGGGCGGCCGCTGCGAGAACTGCGCGGGCGACGGCACCATCAAGATCGAGATGAACTTCCTCCCGGACGTCTACGTCCCGTGCGAGGTCTGCCACGGCGCCCGGTACAACCGGGAGACCCTGGAGGTCCACTACAAGGGCAAGTCCATCGCCGACGTGCTGAACATGCCGATCGAGGAGGCGACCGACTTCTTCGAGGCCGTCCCCGCGATCGCCCGCCACCTCCGGACGCTGAAGGACGTCGGTCTCGGATACGTCCGGCTCGGGCAGTCCGCGACCACCCTGTCCGGCGGTGAGGCGCAGCGCGTCAAGCTCGCCAGTGAGCTGCAGCGCCGTTCCACCGGACGCACGGTCTACGTCCTGGACGAGCCGACCACCGGTCTGCACTTCGAGGACATCAGCAAGCTCCTCACCGTGCTGTCCGGCCTGGTCGACAAGGGCAACACGGTCATCGTCATCGAGCACAACCTCGACGTGATCAAGACAGCCGACTGGGTCGTGGACATGGGTCCCGAGGGCGGCGCCGGAGGTGGCCTCGTCATCGCCGAGGGCACGCCCGAGCAGGTCGCCGGGGTGCCGGCCAGCCACACGGGCAAGTTCCTGCGGGAGATCCTGGGCGCCGACCGGATCAGCGACGCGGCCCAGGTGAAGGCCCCGCGCAAGGCCGCCGCCAAGCGGGCGGTCGCCGCCGGTGCGACGGCGAAGAAGACGGCGTCGGCCCGCACGACGACGGCGTCGGCCCGCACGACGACGGCTGCCGCGAAGACGGCCACGGCCGGGAAGACGGCCACGAAGAAGGCCGCCCCCGCGAAGAAGGCGACCCCCGCGAAGCGGACCACGCGGGCCCGCGAGGACTGAGAGGACCGACGAGCCCGGGGACCGACGAGCCCGGGAACCCCGGGCGTCCCCGGGACGCAAGGAGACCCGGGGACGCAAGGAGACCCCGGGCGCCCAGGCGCCCGGACGGCCGGGCCGGCGATCTCCCGGACCCTGCGGTGGCCCGCGGGAACTCCCCGCGGGCCACCGCGCGTCGCACACCGGCCGAGGGGGTGGCGGAAGGGTCACCCCGGGCGGGGCGCACCCTGTACGTTCGACGCGTGAGCGACAACGAGTTGGCCGCCTTCCTGCGCGGCCGCCGCGAAGCCATGACCCCCGTCGAGGCGGGCCTGCCCGCAGGGCCCCGCCGCCGTGACCCCGGCCTGCGCCGTGCCGAGCTGGCCACGCTCGCCGGGATCAGCGTCGAGTACCTCACCCGGCTCGAACACGGCCGCGACCTCAGCCCCTCCCCCCAGGTGCTCGGCGCCCTCGCCGACGCGCTGTGCCTGCCCGTGCCGGACCGGCTCCTGCTGCGCCGGCTCGCCGAGCGGAGCGGCGAGCGCACGACGGCCCGCCCGGCGGCCGCTCCGCCCGCCCGGAACGTACGGCCCACCGTCCGGGCCCTCCTCGACAGGCTGGAACCCACCCCCGCGGTGCTGCTCAACTGGCTCGGCGACATCGTCGCCCACACCGCGGGCTACGAGCGCTTCGCCCGCCCGCTCGGACTGCTCGACGGCGACCCGCCCAACATCACGCGGTATCTGTTCACCGACGAGCGGGCCCGCACGGTCTACCCGGGCTGGGAGCGGCTCGCCGACGAGCAGGTCGCCCACCTGCGCCACGAGGCCCCGCCGCACGACCCGTGCGTCGCCGCCCTGACCGACGAGCTGACGGTCACCGCGGGAGCCAGGTTCACCCTGCGGCTCAAGGGCGTACCGGCCATGCCGCTGCGCAACGGCACGGATCTCGTCGAGCATCCGCAGGCGGGCCGGCTGCGCCTGGCCTACGAGACGCTCGCCCTGCCGGACGACGGCCGGCGCCTGGTGGTCCACCTCCCGGCCGACGCTGCCACGGCCGCCGCCCTCGCCCGCCTCGACCCCCTGCACGGCCGCGCGCAGGAGGCCCCGAGCCCGGTCGCCGGCTGAACGGACGCGCACACGCGGGGCATCCGGGGGCACGCGAGGGGCGTGCGGAACCCCGGCCGCCGTCCGGTCCGGCCGCCGCCGCACCCCGGGGGACGCCTAGGTGTATTGATCACGAGCGTTGTTGACACTCGTGATCAATACACCTAGACCTCCCCCACCTCCGCCGCGTACGGCGGCTCCGCGCCCGCCCGGGAGCAGGTGATCGCCGCCGCACGCGCGGCGAAGCGGAGCAGGCGGGTCCAGTCGTCGGCGCCGAGGGCCGCGAGGGCGGTGGCGGAGAGGGCCTCCCGGGCCGACAGGCCGTGCAGGAGGGCCGCGTTGACGGTGTCACCGGCGCCGATGGTGTCGACGACGTCGACGCTCTCGCCCGGTACGGAGTGCTCCGCGCCGGCGCGGGTGTGGACGGTCAGGCCGTCGCCGCCCCGGGTGACGACGACCGCGGCGGGCCCGCGGTCCAGCCACGCGCGCGGGGTGCCGCCCAGCCAGCGGGCGTCCTCCTCGGAGAGCTTGAGCAGCGACACCGAGGGCAGCCAGCTCATGAACCGGGCCCGGTAGGCGTCCGCGTCGGGGATCAGCCCCGCCCGGATGTTGGGGTCCAGGGCGGTGAACACCCCCTGGGCGGCGGTGGCGTGCAGCAGCTTCTCGTAGGCGCTCGCGCCGGGCTCCAGCACGAGGGAGCAGGTCCCGAAGGAGACGGCACGGGTACCGAGGGGCAACCGCTCGGGCGTCTCGAACAGACGGTCGGCGCTGCCCTCGACGTAGAAGGAGTACCGGGCGGAGCCGTCCTCGCCGATCGAGGCCAGGGCGAGGGTGGTGGGTTCGGGCCCGCGCTGCACGGACGTCACGTCCACGTCCGCCTCGCGCAGCCCGGCCAGCAGGGCCTCCCCGTAGACGTCCTGGGAGACCCGGGAGCAGAAGGCGGTGGGGGAGCCGAGGCGGCCGAGCGCCACGGCCGTGTTGTAGGGGCCGCCGCCGCGCGCCGGCCGCAGATCCACGAGCGTGCCCGCACCCCGCGGGACCAGGTCGATCAGGGCTTCACCGGCGACGACGATCACGAGGCGGATCCTTTCTCGGGGGCTGTCGGCCGGAAAGTATCGCAAAGGCGCGCGCACCACGACGGACGGCGGTCGCCGGCCGGGCCCCGGTGCGCGGGGCCGTCACTCCCAGTCCCAGCCGATCCCCACGACCCCCGTCCGCACCCGTGGCTCGACGAGATGCACCGAGCGGTGCGGGGCGCTCAGCGGCAGGATCTGCCGCCCGCCGCGGGGGGCCGCGGCGGAGGGCTGGCTGAAACGGTGGCAGCGCAGGGGCAGCGCCCGTTCGTCGAAGCGGACCTGGAGGGCGTACTGGCCGCCGGTGGAACGGAAGCCGCGGACGTACTCGGTGCACTCACCGGCCGTGCCGTCGTCGAAGCCGTAGCGGAAGAGGTACGTGTCACCGCCGCGCAGCCGGGTGTCGAAGAGGAGCTCGGCGACGAGGACACCGGTCTCCCGGTCCCAGCGCACCCTGCCGCTGCGGCAGTTCTCCAGGGCACGGACGGTGATCCGCTCCGGCGAGCAGCCCGGGTCGCCGTGGTGGACGGCCACATAGCGGTCCACGCCGTCCTTGTGGGCGCGCACGATGTGCTGGGACTCGCGGCCGAGCAGCTCCCGGCGCGCGCCGACCCGCACCCGCTCGTGGTGGCCGACGGTGTGCACACCGCCGTCGAGCGGCATCCGCAGCTCGTCGAAGAGGCGCTCCAGGACACCGGAGGCCTCCACGACCGAGCGATACGAACGGCCGGCGGGGCGCTCCGGGCCGGGCTGCTCGTCGGCCCCGACGAGCAGCCGGATCAGGGACTCGTCCGGGAGCTGGAGGATCTCCTCCAGGGCCCGCACGGCCCGCAGCGACTCGGGACGCTGCGGACGCCGGGCGCCCTGCTGCCAGTAACTGAGGCTGGTGACGCCGACCTTGACCCCGTGGCGCGAGAGATGGTGCTGCACGCGCTGCAGCGGCAGACCGCGGGCGGCGATCGCGGCGCGCAGCGCGACATGGAAGGGGCCGCCCCGCAGGACCGACTCCAGCTGCGCCGTGGAGACGTCCCGGACCGCCGCGATGTCCGCGTGCTCTGTGGCGTGCCGCATGCAGAGACCTTTCTGTAGAGGAGGGCGCGACGGGTGGCCGGACCGCGGGGCCGAGGGGGCGCCCGGCGGGTCCCCGGGGCTGGGGCGTAGTCGGCGGCCTCCGTCCGTCCGTACATCCACGGGAGAGGGCCTCTTGCCCCGAGTTCCCCCGCATTGAAGCGTGTTGACCAGGTCCCGACAACACCTGACGCGTGACATGGCCGGACACCATCGGCAAGATCCTCAACGCGTCCCGGGCCCGTGGTCGGGCCGCAGCAGGTCCCGCAGCGCCTGCCCCGAGAGCTTCGACTTGTGCAGGAACCCCCGGGCCGGACTGGCGGTGACGAGTTCCTCGATGTCGTCCAGCGGGTGCGTGGAGGTGAGCACGACGACGGTCGGGGCGGTGCCCGCGAGCCTCGGCGCGAGCTCCAGACCGCACTCGCCGTCGAGGAAGACGTCCAGCAGGACGAGGTCCGGAACCAGCTCCGCGGCCCGTGCCAGCGCCTCCGTGCCCGAGCGGGCCACACCGACGACGCGGATCCCGTCGCGCTCCAGCAGCGTACGGGCAGCCTCCAGGAACCGGGTGCTGTCGTCGACGATGAGACAGCGCGTGGACATGCGCACAGCCTCCCAAGGCGGTCATGGGCGCACATTGCGGCTAGCGGGAAAGACTCGCCGCCGGGAGACCCCGTCCGCCGGAATGTGCCCATGTCCCGTGCCGGAACGACGGGTTCACTCTCACCCTGGGAGTCGGCGGCGACACGAGGAGTAGCATGTCGCTGCCCTGGGGCCGAACAGGCCCGTGGAGTGGGAGTGTGCGATGAACAGGCAGCGCCGGGACCTCGGAGGACGTCCCGCACGCCGTGCCCTGACGGCAGGTGCGGCGGCCGCCGCGCTGCTCCTGGCCGGATGCAGCGGCGAGGACGGCGGCGGACGGACGGACGAGAAGGGCAGGGCGGCGGGCGACACCACCTGCGACGGGCGGATCGAGGGCACCGCCCACATCACGATGTGGTTCCACGCGGGGCAGAGCGGTGAACAGAGCACGCTCAAGAGCCAGGTCAGGGAGTTCAACAGGTCCCAGCGGCAGGTACGGGTCGAACTGGTCACCCTGCCCGAGCAGCGCCCGTACAACGAGCTCGTCCTGTCCGCGGCGGCCAGCGGCGACCTGCCCGACCTGCTCGACTTCGACGGCCCCAACCTCTACAGCTACGCCTGGTCCGGCACCCTCAAGCCGATCGACTCCTGCGTACCCGCCAGGACCCGCGAGGACCTGCTGCCCTCCATCCGCGAACAGGGCACGTACGACGACCGGTTGTGGGGCGTCGGCACGTTCGACTCCGGACTGGGGCTGTACGTGCGGCCGTCGGTGCTCCGGAAGGCGGGCGTGCGCATCCCGAAGGGCGTCGACGACGCCTGGAGCGCCGACGAGCTGACGCGCATCCTGCGCAAGCTGCGCGCCCAGGGCTACCGGGCGCCGCTCGACCTGAACTTCACCGACTCCCGCCGCGCGGACGAGTGGAACACCTACGCCTTCGCGCCTGCGGTGTGGTCGGCGGGCGGTGACCTCATCGACCCCGGTGGGCGTACGGCCGACGGGTTCCTCAACGGCCCTCAGGCCGTCGGGGCGCTCACCACCCTGCAGAAATGGGTGGAGGAGGGCTATGTCGACCGGGACGAGAAGAAGGACAGGAGCGCGTTCGTGAAGGGCCGCAGCCCCATCTCCTGGATGGGGCACTGGAAGTACGGCGAGTTCAACGAGGCGTACCCCGGCGACGTGGCGATCGTGCCGCTGCCCGACTTCGGCACGGGCAGTATGACCGGCATGGGGTCCTGGCAGTGGGGCATCCCGTCGGGGGGCGCCGACGGCGACGCGGTGTGGCGCTTCCTGGAGTACCTGCTGCGGCCCGCACAGGTGGCGAGGATGAGCGAGGCCAACGGCGCGATCCCGGGGACGGAAGGGGGCGTGAAGCTGTCCCCGCTGTACGACGAGGACGGCGCGGAGCGGCTGTTCATCGAACAGCTCCGCAGCGGCGCCGCCCGGCCGAGGCCGCAGACACCGGCGTACCCGGCGGTCACCGTCGCGTTCTCGCACGCGGTCGCCGACATCGTCTTCTCCGGCGCCCCCGTCGAACGGACCCTGGACAAGGCGGTCGAGACCATCGACCAGGATCTCGCCGCCCACGACGGCTATCCGAAGAGCGGACCGTGACGCGAGCCGCCGCGGCCCGGCGCCCGCCCCGCCCGACGGCCCGGCCCGGCACGCCGAGGCCGGCCCGCCGGGCCCCGTGGGTGTTCCTACTCTGCACGGCCCTGCTGCTCGCGGGCTGCGAGGCGGACGGAGGCGGCGGCCAGGGCATCCGGCGGAGCTCCGACGCGACCTGCGACGGACGGATCGACGCCCCCGCGCAGATCACCATGTGGTACCACCGGCCGTCGGCACGCGGCGAGCTGAAGGCGCTGCGCGCCCAGGTCAGGGCCTTCAACGCCGCCCAGGACGATGTCACCGTCCGCCTCGTGCGCCACCCGAAGGGCGACCACGACGAACTGGTCCGCGAGGCGGCCGCCGACGGTGAACTGCCGGACCTGCTCGACTTCGACGCCCCGAAACTGTTCAGCCACGCCTGGGCGGGCGACCTCCGGCCCATCGACTCCTGCGTCCCCGACGCCCTGCGCGCGGACCTGCTGCCCTCCGTCGTCGAACAGGGCACCTACCGGGGCAGGCTGTGGGGCCTGGGCACCTTCGACTCCGGACTCGGCCTGTACGTACGGCCGTCGGAGCTGGAGAAGGCGGGCGTGCGCATCCCGCGGGGCATCGGCGACGCCTGGACCGCCGACGAGTTCACCGGCGTCCTGAAGAAGCTGCGCGCCCACGGCCACGAGCGGCCGCTGGACCTCCAGCTGCAGTGGGCCGACACCGAGTGGGGGACGTACGGCTTCGCACCGGTGCTGTGGTCGGCGGGCGGCGACCTGATCGACCGCTCCACCTACCGCACGGCCGACGGCGTGCTCAACGGGCCGCGGTCGGCCGAGGCGCTGACCACGCTGCAGAGCTGGGTGAAGGCGGGCTACGTGGACGAGAACAAGGACTTCGCGGCCTTCCAGAAAGGCAGGACCCCGGTGTCCTGGGCCGGTCACTGGTCGTACGGGCGCTACACCGAGGCCCACCCGGGCGACGTGGCGATCGTGCCGCTGCCCGACTTCGGCACGGGCAGCGCCACGGGCATGGGCTCCTGGCAGTGGGGCATCCCCGCGGGCCCGGCGGACGGCGACGCCGTGTGGCGGTTCCTGGAGTTCCTGCTGCGCCCCGAGGAGATCCTGCGGATGACCGGGGCCAACGGCGCGATCCCCGCCACCACCACCGCGATCGAGCGGACCGACGCCTTCGCCGAGGGCGGCCGCGCACACCTCTACATAGAACAGCTGCGCGCCGGGACCGCGCGTCCCCGGCCGCAGACCCCCGCCTACCCGGCGATCACCGAGGCCTTCTCCCACGCCTTCGCGAAGATCATGCGGGGAGGGGCCGTACGGCCCGCGCTGGACGAGGCGGTGCGGGCCGTCGACCAGGACCTGGCGGACCACGGCCACTACCCCCCGACCGGACCGTGAGGCCCGGCCGTGCTCCGCCCGACGTCCGCCGGACGAACCCCCGCCCCACGCTCCGCCGTGCAGCGCCGGCCTGCCGAGAACGCGAGCACGAACGCGGGCACGAACGCGAGCACGAACACGAATACGAGCGCGCATGCGAACGCGGGCGCGGCCACCGTCCCGTTCCTGGCGCGACTGCGCGTCGGACCCAAGCTGATGCTGCTCGTGCTGCTGCCGGTCACCGTCCTGCTGTCGTTCACGGCGTTCACCGCCATGACCCAGTGGCAGGAGGCGCGGACCCTGCGCGACTTCGACACCGCGATCGAGGTGTCGTTCGCGACCAGCGAGGTCGTCGGCGCCGTGGCCCGGGAGCGGATCGCCGCGGTCGAGGCACGGCTGAGCCCCGGACCGGACACCCTGCGCGGCCGGGCGGCGGCCCAGCGCGTCACCGACGACGCGCTGCGGCACGCCTTCGGCCAGGCCGTCGACCGGGAGGTGGGATCCGACGTCGCCGGGGTCCTCGACTCCGTACGCCGTCAACTGCACGCGCTGCGGGTCCAGACGGGCACCGGCTCGCTGGACGCCCAGACCCTGACCCGGCGGTACGAGGTCATCCAGAACAAGACGCTCGACACGGTGGCCGGCCTCGAAGCCGGACGCCCCACACGTGCCGCGGGCCGCGCCGCCGACGCCCACATGGCCATGCTGCGGGCCGTGGCCGCCACCGAGAGCGAACGCGCGGAACTCGCCATCCTCTTCCACACTCCCGGCGAGCGGCGCACCACCGCCGGCGCGGGCCGCTGGACCGAACTGGAGAAGTCCCAGCTCAGAAGGTTCCAGCTGACCGCCTCCGACGGACTCAAGGCCGAACTGCACGCCGCGATCTTCGAGGCCCCCGGCCGCGAGGTCCGCGCGGTCCGCGACCTGCTCGCCGACACCGACCCCCGGCCCGCCGACTGGCCCTCGTACGACGGCTGGCTCGCCCACTCCGAGCGCTACGTCGACGCCCTGCGCGGCATCCAGGACCGGGCCGCCCGCGAACTCGACGACACCGCCCACCGCGATCTGCACGCCATACGGGTCCGCGCCCTCACCGAACTCGGCATCTCCCTCGCCGTCCTGGCCTTCGTCACCCTCCTCGCGCTGGCCCTGCGCCGCTCGATCACCCGCCCTCTCGGCCAGGTCTCCGAGGGAGCCCGCGCCCTGTCGGAGGGTGACCTCTCGTACGACATCCGCTACACGGGACGCGACGAACTCGGGGACGTGGCGGACACGTTCCGCGAGCTGCGGGTGACCGGGGAACGGCTGGCCGACGAGATCCGGGCCATGAACACCGCGATCGACGCGGGCCGCCTCGGACACCGGGCGGACGTCGACTCCTTCGACGGGACCTGGGCCCAGCTGCTCGGCGGCATGAACGGGACCATGGCCTCCTTCGCGGCCGCCCACGGCCGGCGCAGACGGGCCGAACAGGAACTGGAGGGCATCTTCAACCTCTCCATGGACCTGCTCTGCATCAGCGGCGTCGACGGCTACTTCAAACGCGTCAATCCGGCGTTCGAACGCACACTGGGCTATCCGATCGAGACACTGACCTCCCGGCCCCTGCTCGACTTCGTCCACGAGGAGGACCGGGACAAGACCCGCGAGGCCGTGGCGCTGCTCGCGAGCGGCACCGAGGTCGCCGAGTTCGAGAACCGGTACCTCCGCGCCGACGGCACCGAATGCTGGCTGCAGTGGAGCGCCCGGCCGGTCCCCGAGGAGGGCCTCATCTACGCGGCCGCCCGCGACGTCACCGAGAGCCGCCGGGCCGCGCTCGAACAGAGCGCGCTGCGCCGGGTCGCCACCTCGGTCGCGCGCGGGGAGCCGCCGGCCGACGTGTTCCGCAGGGTCGCCGAGGAGGTGGCGTCCCTGCTCGGCACCGCGGCGGCCGTCCTGCGCTACGAGCCCGACGGCGACGTCAAGGTCCTCGGGATCGCGCACGCGCGCGGGGACGCGGCCGCCGAGGTCGTCCGCACCACCCGCCGCGACGCGGCCCGCAGGACCATCGCCGCGGTGGCCCGCACCCGGCGCTCCGCCCGGTCGGGCACCTGTGTGGGCGCCCCCATCGTCGTCGAGGGCTGTCTGTGGGGCGTCGTCGTGGCCGCCTCGCTCCTCGACCCGCTGCCCGGCGGCACCGAGTCCCGGCTCGCCGACTTCACCGAACTGATCGCCACCGCGATCGCCAACGCCGACAGCCGTGCCCAGCTGGCCGCGTCCCGCGCGCGCGTGGTCGCCGCCGGGGACGCCTCACGCCGGCGCATCGAACGCGATCTGCACGACGGCGTCCAGCAGCGCCTGGTCTCCCTGCAGCTGGAGCTGCGGATGACGCAGACCCTCGCGCAGGACCCCTCCTCGGAACTCGCCCGGCAGCTGGACCAGCTGGCCAAGGGCCTCGACGACACCTTCCAGGACCTGCTGCAGGTGGCCCGGGGCATCCACCCGTCCATCCTCTCCCGGGGCGGCCTCGGGCCCGCCCTGCGCGCCCTGGCCCGCCGCTGCGCCGTGCCCGTGGAACTCGATCTCGCGTTCGGTAAGACGCGTTTCCCGGAACAGGTCGAGGTGGCCGCCTACTACGTCATCTCCGAGAGCCTCACCAACGCCGTCAAGCACGCGCGCGCGAGCGTGGTGACCGTGGCCGGCCAGGAGCGCTCGGGCGTGCTGGAACTGGTCATCCGTGACGACGGCACCGGGGGAGCGGAACCCGACAAGGGCTCGGGGCTCATCGGGCTCATCGACCGGGTGGAGGCGATCGGCGGCAGGTTGACGATCGCCAGCCCGCCCGGCGGCGGTACGACGCTGAGCGTGCGGCTGCCGCCGACCCCGCCCGAGGAGGTCGCGGCGGCCGTCCTGCCGCGTTCATGACCGCCCGAAGCGTACGCGGTGAGGCCCGTTCAAAGGGGGGAGTTCGGGACTCGGTACGGGCGTACGTTCCGGGCGGCCGAATCGGACGGCGGAGACGGCCGTCCGGTCCCTGGGCAGGCGGATGACTCGCCGTCTCCCGTCGGAGGCGTCGGTCCACCCGCGGCCGCACATCCGTGAGCATGACGGACACACGTTCCGGTGTCTTCACGGCCCTCCCCCAACTAGGCTTCCTGCTAGCCGTAAGACCCCGGTTCGGGCAGGCTGTCGCAACGAACGGACAGGTCGGGCAAGGGGGAGGCCGGGGCCATGGAGGCCGATCAGCATCCGGTACGCGGACGGGTGGTGCTCGCGGACGACGACGTGCTCCTGCGGGAGGGGCTGGCGAGCCTGTGCGAGCGCGTCGGCTATGAGGTGGTGGGACAGGCGGGTGACGGCGACGGGCTCCTGGACCTCGTCGAGAGGGAGCTGCCGGACATCGCGATCGTCGACATCCGCATGCCGCCGACGCAGTCCACGGAGGGACTGAAGGCCGCCGGCACCATCCGGGAGCGGTATCCCGCGGTCGGGATCCTGGTGCTGTCGGCGTTCGTCGAGGTCGAGGACGCGCTGGAGCTGCTGGCCGGCGGACGCAGCATCGGGTATCTGCTCAAGAGCCGGATCACGGTCGTGGACGAGTTCCTGGAGAGCCTCGACCGTATCCGCCGGGGCGGCTCGGTCGTCGACCCGTCGCTGGTGCAGGAACTCGTGGCGGCGCAGCGCCGTGACGACCCGCTGTCGATGCTCAGCAACCGTGAGCGGGAGGTGCTCGGTCTGATGGCCGAGGGCCGGTCCAACTCCGGCATCGGCCGTCGGCTGTGGGTGACCGAGGGCACCGTCGAGAAGCATGTGCGGAGCATCCTGGGGAAACTGCGGCTGCCCGAGGAGCCGGACGACCACCGCAGGGTGCTGGCGGTGCTGACGTTCCTGGAGACACGCTAGAGCCCTCCGGGCGGGCGCGTGCGGCTCCCGGCCGGAGGGCATCTGGCCCGTCCACCGGGCCCCGGGCTGTCACTCCCCGCCAGTAGGGTGTGGAGCATGGCCGATCCCTCCAGCTACCGCCCCAGTCCGGGGCAGATCCCGGACTCTCCCGGGGTGTACAAGTTCCGTGACGAGCACCGCCGGGTGATCTACGTCGGGAAGGCGAAGAGCCTGCGTCAGCGCCTGGCCAACTACTTCCAGGACCTGACCGGCCTCCACCCGCGCACCCGCACGATGGTCACCACGGCCGCCTCCGTGGAGTGGACCGTGGTGTCCACGGAGGTCGAGGCGCTGCAGCTGGAGTACTCCTGGATCAAGGAGTTCGACCCCCGGTTCAACGTCAAGTACCGCGACGACAAGAGCTACCCGTACCTCGCGGTCACGATGAACGAGCAGTACCCGCGCGTGCAGGTGATGCGCGGCCACAAGAAGAAGGGCGTGCGGTACTTCGGGCCGTACGCGCACGCCTGGGCGATCCGCGACACGGTCGACCTGCTGCTGCGCGTCTTCCCCGTCCGCACCTGCTCGGCCGGGGTGTTCAAGAACGCGGCCCGCACCGGCCGGCCCTGTCTGCTCGGCTACATCGGCAAGTGCTCGGCCCCCTGCGTCGAGCGGATCTCCGCCGAGGACCACCGCGAACTGGCCGACGAGTTCAGCGACTTCATGGCGGGGCGCACCGGCACCTACATCCGCCGTCTGGAGAAGCGGATGACGGACGCGGCCGAGGAGATGGAGTACGAGCGGGCCGCCCGGCTGCGCGACGACATCGAGGCCCTGAAGAAGGCCATGGAGAAGAACGCGGTCGTGCTCGCCGACGCCACCGACGCCGACCTGATCGCCCTCGCCGAGGACGAGCTGGAGGCGGCCGTCCAGATCTTCCACGTCCGCGGCGGACGGGTGCGCGGCCAGCGCGGCTGGGTCACCGACAAGGTCGAGGCCGTCACCACCGGTGACCTCGTCGAACACGCCCTCCAGCAGCTGTACGGCGAGGAGACCGGCGACGCCGTGCCCAAGGAGGTCCTCGTCCCGGCGCTGCCCGACCCCGTCGGACCCGTGCAGGAGTGGCTCACCGAGCGGCGCGGCGCCCAGGTCTCCCTGCGCGTCCCGCAGCGCGGCGACAAGAAGGCGCTCATGGAGACCGTCGAGCGCAACGCGCAGCAGTCGCTCGTCCTGCACAAGACCAGGCGGGCCTCCGACCTCACGACCCGCTCCCGCGCGCTGGAGGAGATCGCCGAGGCCCTCGACCTGGACAGCGCCCCGCTGCGGATCGAGTGCTACGACATCTCCCACCTCCAGGGCGACGACGTGGTGGCCTCCATGGTCGTCTTCGAGGACGGGCTGGCCCGCAAGAGCGAGTACCGCCGCTTCCAGATCAAGGGCCGGGTCGGGGACACCCAGGTCTGGCACGGCGAGGGCCAGGACGACGTCCGCTCCATGCACGAGGTCATCGCCCGCCGCTTCCGGCGCTACCTCGCGGAGAAGGAGAAGACCGGCGAGTGGGTCGAGGAGGACGCGGCGGGGGCCGAGGGCCCGGCGGGCGGCCTCAAGGACGACGACGGCCGCCCCAGGCGGTTCGCCTACCCGCCCCAGCTCGTCGTCGTCGACGGCGGGCAGCCGCAGGTCGCCGCCGCCCGGCGGGCCCTCGACGAACTGGGCATCGACGACATCGCCGTCTGCGGCCTCGCCAAGCGCCTGGAGGAGGTCTGGGTGCCGGGCGACGACGACCCGGTGGTCCTGCCCCGCAGCAGCGAGGGCCTCTACCTCCTGCAGCGGGTCCGCGACGAGGCCCACCGCTTCGCGATCACCTACCAGCGCACCAAACGCGCCAAGCGTTTCCGGGCGAGCCCCTTGGACGACGTGCCCGGCCTCGGGGAGGCTCGCAAGCAGGCCCTGCTGAAGCACTTCGGCTCGCTGAAGAAGCTCCGCTCCGCGACGATCGACCAGATCTGCGAGGTCCCCGGCATAGGCCGCAAGACGGCCGAGACGATCGCCGTGGCCCTCGCCGAGGCGGCTCCGGCGGCACCCGCCGTGAACACGGCCACGGGAGAGATCATGGAGGAAGAGGAGCCCGGTACGACCGCGGACCCCTCTGGGGAGCCCGTGGCCGCGGGCACCCCGGACCGGCGGCGAGGGCAGGAGACATGACCGAGCACGAGCAGCGACCGGATCCCCCGGAGCAGCCAGAACTGCCGGAGCGCGCGGAGCGTCCGGAAGAACAGCAGCACGAGCACACGGCGGAGCACGGGGCGGCCCACAGCGCGGTGGGCGACGCTGCCCCGAGGCACCCAGCGGCACAGGAAGACGGAGCACACGTGAGTACGGGCAACGAAACAGCCGGGGTCCCCGAGGCGGCCATCCCCGAGCTGGTCATCATCTCCGGCATGTCCGGCGCCGGACGGTCCACGGCCGCCAAGTGTCTGGAGGACCTCGGCTGGTTCGTCGTCGACAACCTGCCGCCCGCGCTGATCCCCACCATGGTGGAGCTCGGCGCCCGCTCCCAGGGGAACGTGGCCCGGATCGCGGTCGTCGTCGACGTCCGCGGCCGCCGCTTCTTCGACAACCTCCGCGACTCCCTCGCCGACCTCGCGACCAAGAACGTCACCCGGCGCATCGTCTTCCTGGAGTCCTCCGACGACGCCCTGGTGCGCCGCTTCGAGTCGGTCCGCCGCCCGCACCCCCTCCAGGGCGACGGCCGCATCACCGACGGCATCGCCGCCGAGCGGGAACTGCTGCGCGAACTGCGCGGCGACGCGGACCTGGTCATCGACACCTCCAGCCTCAACGTGCACGAGCTGCGCGCCAAGATGGACGCCCAGTTCGCCGGCGAGGAGGAGCCGGAGCTGCGGGCCACCGTCATGTCCTTCGGCTTCAAGTACGGCCTGCCCGTCGACGCCGACCTGGTCGTGGACATGCGCTTCCTGCCGAACCCGCACTGGGTCCCGGAGCTGCGCCCGTTCACCGGACTCAACGAGGAGGTCTCCGCGTACGTCTTCAACCAGCCCGGCGCCAAGGAGTTCCTCGACCGCTACACCGAGCTGCTGCAGATGATCGCCGCCGGCTACCGCCGCGAGGGCAAGCGGTACGTGACCATCGCGGTCGGCTGCACCGGCGGCAAGCACCGATCGGTCGCCACCTCCGAGAAGCTCGCCGCCCGCCTCGCCTCCCAGGGCGTCGAGACCGTGGTCGTGCACCGGGACATGGGGCGGGAGTGACCGGACCCACCTCGTCGCGGCTGAGCCGGCTGAGCAGACTGCGCCGGGTCGTCCCGGAGGGCCGCACCGAGAGGCCCGCCGAGATCCGCGGGGCCCGGCCCCGCCGCCGGGGCGCCCAGCCCAAGGTCGTCGCGCTCGGCGGCGGCATGGGCCTGTCCGCCTCGCTCGCCGCGCTGCGCCGGATCACCGGCGACCTCACCGCCGTCGTCACCGTGGCCGACGACGGCGGCTCCAGCGGACGCCTCCGGGACGAGCTGGGCGTCCTGCCGCCCGGCGATCTGCGCAAGGCGCTGGCCGCGCTGTGCGGCGACGACGACTGGGGCCAGACCTGGGCCCGCGTCATCCAGCACCGCTTCCAGTCCCAGGGCGAACTGCACGAGCACGCGGTCGGCAATCTGCTGATCGTCGCCCTGTGGGAGCAACTCGGCGACCACGTCCAGGCCCTCGACCTGGTCGGCAGGCTGCTGGGCGCCCAGGGCCGGGTGCTGCCCATGTCGGCCGTACCGCTGGAGCTCCAGGCCCTGGTCAAGGGGCACGACCCGGCCCGCCCGGAAGAGGTACGGACCGTACGGGGGCAGGCGAACGTCGCGCTCACCCCCGGCGAGGTGCAGTCCGTGCACGTCGTGCCCGGCGACCCGCCCGCCGTGCCCGAGGCCGTGGCGGCGGTCCGGGACGCCGACTGGGTGGTCCTCGGCCCCGGCTCCTGGTTCTCCTCCGTGATCCCGCACCTGCTCGTGCCCGAGCTGCTCGACGCGCTCACCGAGACCAAGGCCCGGCTCGTGCTGTCGCTGAACCTCGCACCGCAGCCGGGAGAAACCGATGGCTTCTCCCCGCAGCGTCATTTGGAGGTTTTGGCACGACACGCCCCTAAACTCGCCCTGGACGTGGTGCTGGCCGACGAGGCCGCCGTGCCCGACCGCGACTCCCTGACCGAGGCCGCCGAACGGTTCGGGGCCGTGGTCGAGCTGGCGCCGGTGGCCCGGACCGACGGCTCTCCGCGGCACGACCCGGAGCTGTTGGCCGCCGCGTACGACCGTATTTTTCGGATGCATGGAAGGATCGGCCCATGGCGATGACGGCAGCGGTGAAGGACGAGATCTCCCGGCTACCCGTCACCCGGACCTGCTGCAGAAAGGCGGAGGTCTCGGCGATCCTGCGGTTCGCCGGCGGGCTGCACCTGGTGAGCGGCCGCATCGTGATCGAGGCGGAGCTGGACACCGCGATGGCGGCCCGCAGACTCAAGCGGGACATCCTGGAGATCTTCGGCCACAGCTCCGAACTGATCGTGATGGCCCCCGGCGGCCTGCGCAGAGGCTCGCGCTACGTCGTACGCGTGGTGGCGGGCGGCGACCAGCTGGCCCGCCAGACCGGTCTGGTCGACGGCCGGGGCCGCCCCATCCGGGGCCTTCCCCCGCAGGTCGTCTCCGGGGCCACCTGTGACGCCGAGGCGGCGTGGCGCGGGGCCTTCCTCGCCCACGGCTCGCTCACCGAGCCCGGCCGCTCGTCCTCCCTGGAGGTCACCTGCCCGGGGCCGGAGGCCGCCCTCGCGCTGGTCGGCGCTGCCCGCCGGCTGTCGATCGGGGCGAAGGCGCGCGAGGTGCGGGGCGTGGACCGGGTCGTCGTCCGGGACGGGGACGCCATCGGCGCGCTCCTGACCCGTCTCGGCGCCCACGAGTCGGTGCTGGCGTGGGAGGAGCGGCGGATGCGCCGCGAGGTCCGGGCCACGGCGAACCGGCTCGCCAACTTCGACGACGCCAACCTGCGCCGCTCGGCCCGTGCCGCCGTCGCCGCCGGCGCCCGCGTCGGACGGGCGCTGGAGATCCTCGCCGACGACGTCCCCGAGCACCTCGCGGCCGCCGGGCGGCTGCGGATGGAGCACAAGCAGGCGTCCCTGGAGGAGCTGGGCGCGCTCGCCGACCCGCCGCTCACCAAGGACGCCGTCGCGGGCCGGATCCGCCGCCTGCTGGCCATGGCCGACAAGCGCGCCTCGGACCTCGGGATCCCGGGGACCGAGTCCAGCATCACCGAGGAGATGGCCGAAAACCTGGTGGGGTGACAGACCGCCAGGAGATCCCAACTCGCCGGTGCCGACGCCTACTTGGGCCTGTCGGCACCGGCTTTCTGCTTTCCGCGTGAATTATGTGATTGGCCTGTGTCGCCTCCTTGACTTGGCCCAGATCTGACATGAGCCTGGCGTCTGTTCGCTACTGGGGCGAATCACGCAAGGGGGGCTCATGAGACGAAGAGCGAGATCGATCCTCGCTGCCGGCGCGCTCCTGCTGGGCGGTGGCGCGGGTCTCGCGCCGCTGGCCCAGGCTGCCGAGAACGACAGCTCCGACACCGACGAGGTCAAGGTCTTCCGGGCCGAGGTGACGAAGAAGCAGATACCGCTGCTGCTCGCCGCCGGGCAGGACGGCCACGAACTGAGCGAGCAGGCGCCGGAGAAGGGCACCGCGTCGGTCGAGGTCTACCTCACCGACAAGCAGGCGGACGCCCTGGAGGAGCAGGGCGTCAAGCTGAGGGAGCACCAGCTCACGCGGAAGGCGGAGGCGCGTGTGGACGCCGCCGCCGACGGGGTCTACCGCCCCTACGGCGGAGCCGGGAACATCAAGGAGGAGATCCTCCGCACCGGTCAGGAGAACCCCTCCCTGACCAAGGTGGTCTCCATCGGCAAGTCCCTCCAGGGGCAGGACATCCTCGCGGTCAAGCTGACCAAGGACGCGAAGAAGACCAAGGACGGCGCCAAGCCGTCCGTGCTGTACATGTCCAACCAGCACGCGCGCGAGTGGATCACTCCGGAGATGACCCGGCGCCTGCTGCACCACTACCTGGACAACTACAAGACGGACAAGCGGATCAAGAAGATCGTCGACTCCACCGAGCTGTGGTTCGTGATCTCCGCCAACCCCGACGGCTACGACTTCACCCACCGCGACGCCGCCAACCGCCAGTGGCGCAAGAACCTGCGGGACGTCAACGGAGACAACGCCATCACCGTCGGTGACGGTGTCGACCTCAACCGCAACTTCGCCTACAAGTGGGGCTACGACAACGAGGGCTCCTCCCCGTTCCCCACCAGTGAGACCTACCGCGGCGCCGTCCCCGGCTCGGAGCCCGAGACCAAGGCCCTGGACGCCTTCGAGAAGCGCATCGGCTTCGAGTACGGCATCAACTACCACTCGGCCGCCGAACTCATCCTCTACGGGGTCGGCTGGCAGGTGGCCACCCCCAGCCCGGACGACGTGCTCTACAAGTCGCTGGCCGGCACCCCGGAGAAGCCCGCGGTCCCCGGATACCACCCCCAGCTCTCCTCCGAGCTGTACACCACCAACGGCGAGGCGGACGGCCACGCGGCCAACGTCAACGGCACGGCGATGTTCACCCCCGAGATGTCGACCTGCCAGACGGCGTCGAACATCGACCCGAACGACGCCTGGAAGCCCGAGGACTGCGCCTCCGTCTTCACGTTCCCGGACGACGAGAAGCTGATCCAGCAGGAGTTCGCGAAGAACATCCCGTTCGCGCTCTCCGTCGCCGAGTCCGCCGTCACGCCCGACCGTCCGAAGTCCTCGGTCGGCATCGACGCCCCCGACTTCACCCCTGCCACGTTCGCCACGTCGTACTCGCGCGGCAAGAAGCAGGAGGTCTCCGTCGTCGCGCGCAGGTCGGTGACCGACAAGGAGCTGAACTACCGGATCAACGGCCGCGGCCGCACCTACGAGGAGAGGCTCAAGCCCTGGAAGGGCGGCGAGACCTACGGCGGCGAGGACAACCTCTGGTTCGACGAGTACCGGGCCCGGGTGCGTGAGGGCGAGCCCGGCGACAAGGTCGAGGTCTGGTTCACCGGTGAGACGAAGAAGGGCAAGCCCACCAGGAGCGAGCGCTTCACCTACACCGTGGCCGAACGCCCCAAGGGCGACATCCTCGTCGTCGCCGAGGAGGGCGCGACCGCGACCCAGACGCAGGCCTACGTCGACGCGCTGAAGGCCAACAACAAGAGGGCGCTCGTCTGGGACGTGGCGACCCAGGGCGCCCCCGACGCGCTCGGCGTACTGGAGCACTTCAAGACCGTCGTGCACTACACGGGCGCCGTCCGTCCGGGCGTCGCCACCCAGCTCGCGCTGCGCGCCTACCTCAACGAGGGCGGCAAGCTGATCGAGGCGGGCGAGAGCGCCGGCGGCTCCGTCGACCTCGGCGGGGGCACCCTGTCGAACGACTTCAGCCAGTACTACCTGGGCGCCTACACCCGCACCTCCCTGCCGAACGCCACCGCCTTCGCGGGCCTCGGCAAGCTGGGCGGCTTCAGCGGCAAGCTCGGCGACGCGCCCGGGAACCCGCTGAACACCGCCGGTTCCTTCGGGGGCACCTCGGACGCCCTGCCCGTGGAGACCTTCCCGCAGTTCAAGAGCGCCGGCGCGGGCCAGTACCCCGGAACCGTCAACCCGTACGGTCCGTACGAGGGCGCGTCGATGACGGCCGCCACGCACACCGACTACGCGTGGAACCGCCTGACCCGCACCATCGACCTCACCTCGGTGGCCGCGGCCGACAAGCCCACCCTGCGCACCCAGCTCCTGTGGAACACCGAGGAGGGCTACGACCACGCTCTCCTCGAGGCGCACACGGTGGGGGCGGACGACTGGACGACGCTGCCGGAGGCCGGCGGCGCCACCTCCAGCGCCGTGCCCGTCGAGTGCGAGGCCGGGTACTTCATCCAGGGCCACCCGGCCCTGAAGCGGTACCTGACCCTGGGCTCCGGGGGCTGCACGCCCACCGGCACCAGCGGCGCCTGGAACAGCTTCACCGGGGCCTCGGACGGCTGGCAGAAGGTCGAGTTCGACCTCTCCGCCTACGCCGGCAAGAAGGTCGAGGTCTCGCTCAGCTACGTCACCGACCCCGGTTCCGGCGGTCGCGGCGTCCTCGCCGACAACGCCACCGTCGTCATCGGCGGCACGGCCGGCACGGTCGAGGGCTTCGAGACGTCGCTCGGCGCCTGGAGCACGCCCGGCCCGCCCGCGGGCAGCCCCGCCGTGGTGAAGGACTGGGGCCTGTCGGGTGAACTGTTCAAGACCTTCGGCGCGGTCACCACGGACGACACCGTGCTGCTGGGCTTCGGTCTGGAGCAGGTCCCCGCGGCGGCCGACCGCAAGGCACTGCTCGGCAAGGCGCTGGCGGCCCTGAAGAACTGACCGCCGACTGCGCCGAACGGGTGGCGAAAGCCCTCGTGAGCGGCCCTCCGGACGTCTGGAATCAGATGATCGGGGGGCCGCTCAAAAGGTAATCACCTTGTAAAACCAGGGCGGTCCGTACCCCTACCGGCGAGTACGGACCGCACCGGCATGTATAGGGCATCTCGATGTCACCCGACGGGCGCCGGGGAGGTAGGGTCGTAGGCGGTCGGGGACATCCCATACAGCTCGCCGGCACTGAGCCGGCGTACCAACGAGGAGATCGGTTCGTGACGATCCGCGTAGGCATCAACGGCTTTGGCCGCATCGGTCGTAACTACTTCCGCGCGCTGCTGGAGCAGGGTGCTGACATCGAGATCGTGGCTGTCAACGACCTGGGTGACACCGCGACCACCGCACACCTCCTGAAGTACGACACCATCCTGGGCCGTCTCAAGGCCGAGGTGTCGCACACCGCCGACACGATCACCGTGGACGGCCACACCATCAAGGTCCTCTCCGAGCGCAACCCCGCCGACATCCCGTGGGGCGAGCTGGGCGTCGACATCGTCATCGAGTCCACCGGCATCTTCACGAAGAAGGCCGACGCCGCGAAGCACCTCGCCGGTGGCGCCAAGAAGGTCCTCATCTCGGCTCCGGCCAAGGACGAGGACATCACCATCGTGATGGGCGTCAACCAGGACAAGTACGACGCGGCCAACCACCACGTCATCTCCAACGCCTCCTGCACCACCAACTGTGTGGCGCCGATGGCCAAGGTCCTCGACGAGAACTTCGGCATCGTCAAGGGTCTGATGACGACGGTCCACGCGTACACCAACGACCAGCGCATCCTGGACTTCCCGCACTCGGACCTGCGCCGCGCCCGCGCCGCCGCCGAGAACATCATCCCGACCACCACGGGTGCCGCGAAGGCCACCGCGCTGGTCCTCCCGCAGCTCAAGGGCAAGCTGGACGGCATCGCGATGCGCGTCCCGGTCCCGACCGGCTCGGCCACCGACCTGGTCGTCACGCTGCAGCGCGAGGTCACCAAGGACGAGGTCAACGCCGCGTTCAAGAAGGCCTCCGAGGACGGCGCCCTCAAGGGCTTCCTGGCCTACACCGAGGACGAGATCGTCTCCTCGGACATCGTCAGCGACCCGGCCTCCTGCACCTTCGACTCCTCCCTGACCATGGTCCAGGAGGGCAACACGGTGAAGATCCTCGGCTGGTACGACAACGAGTGGGGCTACTCCAACCGCCTCGTCGACCTCACGGTCTTCGTCGGCGAGCAGCTCTGACCGACAGAGCAGGCACCTCGATGTGAAGTCAGGGCTCGGGCGGCGCAGGGACGCGCCGCCCGGGCCCTGACTCACGCAGGAAAAGGCCCTCCTACGATCACGAGCACCACCAGTCCTCCCCGGGAGCCCTCCTTCATGAAGACGATCGACGAACTCCTCGCCGAGTCAGTCGCCGGCAAGCGGGTCTTCGTCCGCGCCGACCTCAACGTGCCGCTCGACGGCACCACCATCACCGACGACGGCCGCATCCGCGCCGTGCTGCCCACGGTCAAGGCGCTTGCCGAGGCGGGCGCGCGTGTCGTCGTCGCCTCCCACCTGGGCCGCCCCAAGGGCGCCCCGGACCCCGCCTTCTCCCTCGCCCCGGCCGCCGCCCGCCTCGGTGAACTCCTCGGCACCGACGTGGCGTTCGCGACGGACACGGTCGGCGACTCCGCCACGGCCGCGGTCGCGGCCCTGGGTGACGGCCAGGTCGCCGTCGTCGAGAACCTGCGCTTCAACGCCGGTGAGACGAGCAAGGACGACGCCGAGCGCGGCGCCTTCGCCGACCAGCTGGCCGCCCTCGCCGACGTGTACGTGGGCGACGGCTTCGGCGCCGTGCACCGCAAGCACGCCTCGGTCTTCGACCTCCCGGCCCGGCTGCCGCACTACGCCGGGTACCTGATCGCCACCGAGGTCGGCGTCCTGGGGAAGCTCACCGACGACGTCCGGCGCCCGTACGTGGTCGCGCTCGGCGGCGCCAAGGTCTCCGACAAGCTCGCGGTCATCGACCAGCTGCTCGGCAAGGCCGACCGCATTCTCATCGGCGGCGGCATGGCGTTCACCTTCCTCAAGGCCAAGGGGTACGAGGTCGGCAGCTCCCTCCTCCAGGAGGACCAGCTGGGCGCGGTCACCGAGTACCTGGAGCGCGCGGAGCGCACCGGCGTCGAGATCGTCCTGCCCGTGGACGCCGTCGTCGCGCCCGCCTTCCCCGACCTGAAGACCAAGGCTCCGGCCGGCGCCACCGCCGTCGCCGCGGACGCCATGCCGGCCGGGCAGATGGGCCTGGACATCGGTCCGGAGTCCGCCACGCTGTACGCCTCGAAGATCGCCGACGCCGCCACCGTCTTCTGGAACGGCCCCATGGGCGTCTTCGAACACCCCGATTTCGCCGAGGGCACCAAGGCGGTCGCCCAGGCCCTCCTCGATTCCAAGGCCTTCACGGTCGTCGGCGGCGGCGACTCCGCCGCGGCCGTGCGCATCCTGGGCTTCGACGAGAACGCATTCGGCCACATCTCGACCGGTGGCGGCGCCTCCCTCGAATACCTCGAGGGCAAGACGCTCCCCGGCCTCGCCGCACTGGAGGACTGACCCTCAATGAGCACGCGTACGCCCCTGATGGCGGGCAACTGGAAGATGAACCTCAACCACCTCGAGGCCATCGCGCACGTCCAGAAGCTCGCCTTCGCCCTCGCCGACAAGGACTACGAGGCGTGTGAGGTCGCGGTCCTGCCGCCCTTCACCGACCTGCGCTCGGTCCAGACCCTGGTCGACGGCGACAAGCTCAAGATCAAGTACGGCGCCCAGGACCTCTCGGCCCACGACTCCGGCGCCTACACCGGCGAGATCTCCGGGCCGATGCTGGCCAAGCTCAAGTGCACGTTCGTGGCGATCGGCCACTCGGAGCGCCGTCAGTACCACGACGAGACCGACGAGATCGTCAACGCCAAGGTCAAGTCCGCCTACAAGCACGGCCTGACCCCGATCCTGTGCGTCGGCGAGGAGCTGGAGGTCCGCGAGGCGGGCAACCACGTCTCCCACACGCTCGCCCAGGTCGAGGGCGGCCTGAAGGACGTCTCCGCCGAGCACGCCGAGACCGTCGTGGTCGCCTACGAGCCCGTCTGGGCCATCGGCACCGGCAAGGTCTGCGGCGCCGAGGACGCCCAGGAGGTGTGCGCGGCCATCCGCGCCAAGCTCGCCGAGCTGTACGGTCAGGAGCTGGCCGACAAGGTCCGCATCCAGTACGGCGGCTCGGTCAAGGCCGGCAACGTCGCCGAGATCATGGCCCAGGCCGACATCGACGGCGCCCTCGTCGGCGAGCTGTACGGTCAGGAGCTGGCCGACAAGGTCCGCATCCAGTACGGCGGCTCGGTCAAGGCCGGCAACGTCGCCGAGATCATGGCCCAGGCCGACATCGACGGCGCCCTCGTCGGCGGTGCCTCGCTGGACGCCGACGAGTTCGTCAAGATCGTGCGCTTCCGCGACCAGTGAGTAGGCCCTGACGGCGTAACGTCGTACTCTTGCGGGGACCGGCCACGCGGCCGGTCCCCGCAGTCCATCAGAATCCGAGGAAGTTGGTCCAGCCGTGGTTATGGGGTTCTCGATCGCCCTGATCGTCTTCAGCCTGCTGATGATGCTGCTGGTGCTGATGCACAAGGGCAAGGGCGGCGGCCTCTCCGACATGTTCGGTGGCGGTATGCAGTCCTCCGTCGGCGGCTCCTCGGTCGCCGAGCGCAACCTCGACCGGATCACCGTCGTGGTCGGTCTGCTGTGGTTCGCGTGCATCGTCGTCCTCGGCATCCTGATGAAGGTCAACAACTGACCGTCAGGCCGAGCCGGTGAGACAACGCGTCACGGACGCACCAATCCGCACGTAAAGCCCCATGACGGGTACGCGACTTCGAACGCGGCCTATCATGGGGCTTGCGTCTGTGTGCGGGATGTAACTCCCATCACTGGACGCGCGTTGGGCCTTACGTAGACTGTGGCGCTCGCAGCGAAGCGAAACGCCGACTCGCTTCGTCGCACCATCACGCAGGGAGTTACGACCGTGGCAAGTGGCAACGCGATCCGAGGAAGCCGGGTCGGGGCGGGGCCGATGGGCGAAGCCGAGCGCGGCGAGTCCGCACCCCGGCTGCGCATCTCCTTCTGGTGCTCCAACGGACACGAGACCCAGCCGAGCTTCGCCAGCGACGCACAGGTCCCCGACACCTGGGACTGCCCGCGTTGCGGCTTCCCGGCCGGACAGGACCGGGACAACCCCCCGGCCCCACCCCGCACCGAGCCCTACAAGACGCACCTCGCCTATGTGCGGGAGCGCCGCAGCGACGCGGACGGCGAGGCGATCCTCGCCGAGGCGCTCGCCAAACTGCGGGGCGAGATCTAGAAGTCGACACCGGCCGGGCACCCTGGGTGCCCGGCCGGAGCTGTTCCGGGGCGGTCTCCCGTCGCGGGCCGCCCGGGCGTGTCGCCTCGGCCTTCCCGTTCCGTCCCGCGCCGCGCTGACACGGGCGCCCGGGACGGACGTATCTGTTGTTGCCCCGGACGACCGCGGGACGACGGCTCGTGTTCCGCTGTGATCAATTAGGTTGGGACCGGCAGCGGGGCAAGGTACGCAGGACCAGGTAGGAAAGAAGGCTGAAGTCCGAGATGAACGCAGAAAGCCGTACCAGGCTCGACCAGACGCCCGCATGGACCGCGCTGGCCGAGCACCGGGAGCAGCAGGGTGAGGTCCAGCTGCGCGAGCTGTTCGCGGCGGACCCCGGGCGCGGCGCCGGGTACACGCTGGAGGTCGGTGATCTGCACGTCGACTACTCCAAGCATCTGGTCACCGACGAGACGCTGCGGCTGCTGCGCGAGCTGGCCGCCGCGACCGACGTGTTCGGGCTGCGGGACGCCATGTTCCGCGGCGAGAAGATCAACACCACCGAGGACCGCGCCGTCCTGCACACCGCGCTGCGCGCCCCGCGCGACGCGGTGATCGAGGTCGACGGCGAGAACGTGGTGCCAGCCGTGCACGCCGTCCTCGACCGGATGAGTGGCTTCGCCGAGCGCATCCGGTCCGGGGAGTGGACCGGCCACACCGGGCGGCGCATCAAGAACATCGTCAACATCGGCATCGGCGGCTCCGACCTGGGCCCGGCGATGGCGTACGAGGTGCTGCGCTCCTACACCGACCGCGACCTGACGGTCCGCTTCGTGTCCAACGTGGACGGCGCCGACCTGCACGAGGCGGTGCGCGACCTGGACGCGGCGGAGACGCTCTTCGTCATCGCCTCCAAGACGTTCACCACGATCGAGACGATCACCAACGCGACCTCCGCGCGCGAGTGGCTGCTCGGCGAACTGAAGGCCGGCTCCGACGCCGTCGCCAAGCACTTCGTCGCCCTGTCGACGAACGCGGGGAAGGTGTCGGACTTCGGAATCGACACGGACAACATGTTCGAGTTCTGGGACTGGGTCGGCGGACGCTACTCCTACGACTCGGCGATCGGGCTGTCCCTGATGATCGCGATCGGCCCGGACCGCTTCCGGGAGATGCTCGACGGGTTCCATCTCGTCGACGAGCACTTCCGGACGGCACCCGCCGAGTCCAACGTGCCGCTGCTCCTCGGCCTGCTGGGCATCTGGTACGGCAACTTCCACGACGCCCAGTCCCACGCGGTGCTGCCGTACAGCCACTACCTGTCCAAGTTCACGGCCTACCTGCAGCAGCTGGACATGGAGTCCAACGGCAAGTACGTGGGCCGCGACGGCGAGCCGGTGACGTGGCAGACCGGGCCGGTGGTGTGGGGCACGCCGGGGACGAACGGGCAACACGCCTACTACCAGCTGATCCACCAGGGCACGAAGCTGATCCCGGCGGACTTCATCGGCTTCGCCGAGCCGGTCGCCGAACTGAGCGACCCGCTGAAGGCGCAGCACGACCTGCTCATGGCCAACTTCTTCGCCCAGACCCAGGCGCTGGCCTTCGGCAAGACGCCGGACGAGGTCCGCGCGGAGGGCGTGCCGGACGAGCTGGTGCCGCACAAGACGTTCCGCGGCAACCACCCGACGACCACGATCCTGGCGAAGGAGCTGACCCCGTCGGTCCTCGGCCAGCTGATCGCGCTGTACGAGCACAAGGTGTTCGTCCAGGGTGCCGTCTGGAACATCGACTCCTTCGACCAGTGGGGCGTCGAGCTGGGCAAGGTCCTCGCCAAGCGCGTGGAGCCGGCGCTGACGGAAGGGGCGCAGGTGCCGGGCCTGGACACGTCCACACAGGCGCTGGTCGCCACCTACCGGGCGCTGCGCGGACGGTAGCCGTACCCGGGGCGGGGAAGCGGGCGGCCGCGCGACGTCCACTTCCCCGCCCCCTCCAGTGGCGGGCCGGCCCCGCCGGGTCTCAGTGCCCCAGCCCGGCGCCCCCGTCGACCGGGATCACCGCGCCGCGCACGTATCCGGCGCCGGCCAGGAAGGCCACCGCGTCGGCCACCTCCTCGGGGGTGCCCGGGCGTCCCGCGGGCGTGGTGCGCAGCAGTGCGCCGCGCTGGTCCGGGGTGAGGGCGCGGCTCATGTCGGTCTCGGTGAGGCCGGGGGCGACGACGTTGCAGGTGATGTCGCGGGGCCCGAGTTCCTGGGTGAGGGCGCGGGCGAAGCCGGCCAGCCCCGCCTTCGCCGCCGCGTAGTTGGTCTGGCCGGGGGCGCCGCGCAGGGCGGCCGTCGAGGAGACCAGGACGATACGGCCGTGGCCCGTGCGCAGCATGCCCCGCACCGCGCGCCGGGCCACCCGGAAGGCCCCGGTGAGGTTGGTGTCGACGACCGAGGTGAAGTCCTCCTCGGTCATCCGGACCAGCAGACGGTCCCGGGCGGCGCCCGCGCTCGCCACCAGGACGGTGACCGGGCCGTGCGCGGTCTCGGCCTCCTTGAACGCCTGGTCGACCTGGGCGCCGTCCGTCACGTCGCACCGTACGGCGAGAAGGTTCTCCGAGGCCGGGGGCTCTTCGCGGCGGTACGTCACCGCGACCCGGTCCCCGGCCGCCGCGAACCGGCGGGCCACGGCGAGTCCGATGCCCCTGTTGCCACCGGTGACGAGGACCGAGCGGGGCGTGGGCTGTGTCATGGAGTGTTCCCTCTTCGTGCGTGCGTGCGGGTCTGCGTGCGTATGGGGAGGGGATCGTTTGCTGGGTGCGGCTGGGTGCGGCTCCGGTGGGGCTTCTCGCGCCGTTCCCCGCGCCCCTGACGAGCGCGGTGGTCCGGCTCACGGCTCCGCGGTCAGCTCGCCGTATCTGCGCAGGGCCCGGTCGACCAGGGCCTCGGCCGCGCCCGTGTAGCGGGCCGGATCGAGGAGCCCCGCGATGCGGTCGGGGGAGAACCGGGCGGACAGGTCCGGGTCGGCGGCCAGCACCGACCGCAGCGGCCGGCCGGTGGCTGCCGCCTCGGCCGCGGCGGCGGTCAGGAGCTTCTTCGCGCGGACCTTGCCGAGCACCGGGGCCAGCGCCACGTTCAGGCGTTCGCTGACGATGGCGCCGCCGGTCAGTTCGAGGTTGGCCCGCATGCGGCCGGGATGCACGATCAGCCCCTCCGCCAGCTCGACCGCGGTGTGCGCGGCCCCGCCCGTCAGCCGCAACGCCTCCCGCAGCGGCTGCCACTCGGCGTGCCAGGCCCCGGCGGGCCGTTCGTCCTCGGCGAGCAGGCACTGCGCCAGCACCAGGGCGTGCGCGGGGACCTGCCGGGCGGCCGACACGATCAGCGTGGCCAGCGCCGGATTGCGTTTCTGCGGCATGGCCGAGGAGGCGCCGCGCCCGGCCCCGGCCGGCTCGGACAGCTCACCGATCTCCGTACGGGACAGCGTCTGTACGTCGAGCGCGAACTTCCCGAGCGCGCCGGTGACGAGCTGGAGCACGCCCCCCAGGTCGGCGACCGGGGTGCGGACGGTGTGCCAGGGGAGGGTGGGCTCGGCCAGTCCCAGCGCCTCGGCGAACGGCTTGACCAGCTCCAGCCCGCCCTCGCCGGGGCCGCCGTCCGGTCCGCCCTCCGGCGCGTCCGGGCCGCCCCGGTCCACCACCGCGTACTCCCGGTACGCGGCCAGCGTCCCGCCCGCCCCGCCCAGCTGGGCCGGGAGCCGTGCGGCCACCGCCCGCACCCGCACCCACGTGCCGGCGACCAGCTCCAGCCATCCCGCCGCCTTCAGCCCGAAGGTCGTCGGCACCGCGTGCTGGGCGAGGGTGCGCCCGGCGAGGACGGTGCGGCGGTGGGTGTCGGCCAGGGCGGCGAGGGCGGCCGCCACCCGGCGCAGGTCCGCCGCGATCAGGCCGAGCACCCGGCGGCCGATCAGCATCGCCGCCGAGTCCAGGATGTCCTGGCTGGTGGACCCCCGGTGCACATACTCCGCGGCGGCGGGATCCTTCGCGGCGACGGCCTCGGTGAGGACGGTCACCAGCGCGACCACCGGGTTGGCGGCCGCCCGGGCCGCGTGGGCCAGGGCCACCAGGTCGAGCCGTTCCGCCCGGGCCGCCGCGGCGATCACCGCCACGGCGCCGGCGGGTGTCAGCCCGACCGCGTGCTGCGCGCGGGCCAGCGCCACCTCGGCGTCCAGCATGGCCTGCAGCCACGCCTCGTCGGTCACCTCGGCGGCCACGGGTGTGCCCGCCCACGTGGGGGCGAGCAGACCCGAGTCGGTGCCCACGGACATCGCGTTCATGCTCATCGACTCCTTGTGTCCGATGCCGGACGCGGGGAGGGAACGACCGTGCCCTCACGGCCCCCCGACCCCGGCCCCTTCCCCGGTCCCAGCCCCAGCGCCGCCCGGGCGATCGCGTCCGAGTCCTCCAGCGTCACCGAGCCGACACCGGGCCTGACGCCGACCGCCGTCACCCAGCGCACCCCCTCCACCGGCACCCCGAACGCGAACCGGCGCGGATGCGCCCGGCCGGCCGCGTCCACCAGCCGGGGCGGGCCGTCGGTGACCGCCAGTCCGCCGGGCTCGTACCCCGGATCGCCCGGCAGCCGGTACGAGCCGCACGCGCCGGACGCGAGCAGCCCCCGGAGCAGCGGGTCGGTGCTCCGCCCCAGGTCCACGGCGGGCAGCCGGGCCTCGATCAGGCCGCGCACCCGCACCGGAGCCTCGTCCACCGACTCCGCGTCCACGAGGAAACCGCCCTCGCCGGCGTCCCCGGGCCCGGGCGCCCACGCCCGCACCCGCATGCCCGGGCCGAGTACCCGCACGACGTCCGCCTCGATCAGCGCGATCAGCTGCTCCACGCGGAAGGCGGGCGGGCCGATCGAGGTGAAGGCGTTCAACGGGGTGTACCAGCCGTCGAGTTCGGCACGGTACGACTCGCCGGACACACCTCCGTGGTCGACGACGAGCCGGATCTCGTTGCGCAGGTCCCGCAGGGCGTCCAGCGCCGCCTTCAGCGGTCCGCTCACATTGCCCCGCCGGGCCTCGGCGACGTCCCGGCGCAGATACGCCAGCAGCCAGTCCCGGAAGCCGGCGCGGCCGGCGAACCGCCGCCCGCCGTGGGGCCGTTCGACGCGGGTCCAGTCCCAGCGCTCGCCGGGCGGGACCGCGTGCCGGTCCAGCAGGGCCGTCTCGTCCCGTCCCCGCGGGTCCGCGAGCGCGGACCGTACGAACTCCCCGGCCGCCTCCGGTCCGCGGGCGGCGCGGATCCACGCCTCGTGGTAGACGGTCCGTACCTCGCGGTCGACGAGCGGCCACAGGTCCTGCCGGAAGCCGAGCGGCCGCCCGCCGGCCACCCGGCGCCGCAGACCCGCGATGACGTCCGGGGTCAGGAAGCGCGGCTCGTGGCGGCCGAGCGCACCCTTCTCGTTCTCGCCCCGGGCGTGGTAAGGGACTCCGCGCCGCGAACCGGCGTACAGCACGGGCTCGTTGCCGCTCGGCAGGTACACGAGGCCGGACTCGCCCTCCTTGAAGGTGCCGCCGCGGCCCTCGGTGAGCAGGGCCAGGCAGTCGAAGAAGTTCAGGCCCAGCCCCCGCAGGGCCACCGGGGTGCCCGGCGCGATGCGACTCAGGTCGGCGTCGGCCGGGTTGGCGGGGCCCACGTGGACGAGACGGTGGCGGTCGGCGAAGGCGCGCAGGGCGCGTTCCTCCGGCGACGGTGTCAGGGCGCCGTGGCCGAGGGCCAGCACCACCGCGTCCAGCCCCGCCAGTAGGTCGCCGTTCGCCAGCGTCACCCGCTGCGGCGGGGCCGGGACCTCGGCGCTGTACCGTCCCGCGGTGTTCTCGCCCCGCCCGGGCCCGGTGTCGTCGGCCAGCGCGACCGCCGTCGTCCGGTGGGTGCGGACCGTCACCCGGGCGGGGGCCGTGCGCGTGAGGTGCCGGAACACCCATGCCAGGTAGTGACCGTGGAACGCGCGGGTCGGATAGGTGTCGGGGCCCAGCCGCCGGGCCTCCTCCACGGCCCGCGACGGCAGCGCCCGCCGCAGCTCCCGCCCGGCGGCCTGGTCGCGCACCGCGCACGCCCACGCGTACAGGCTCGGCCCCGGCACCGGCGGTCCGGCGCAGTCCACGCTGTCGTCGGTGAACAGGGTCACCTGGGAGGCGACCGTGTTCATCAGCAGCTCGCCCGGCTGGTCCGTGCGCCACACCGCGCCCGGGCCCGGCGGGTACGGGTCGACCAGGTGGACCTCGACCGGCCGTCCGGCCGCGTCCGCGTTGGCGCAGATCCGCTCCAGCACGGACAGGCCACGCGGACCGGCGCCGATCACACAGATCGCGAGCGCGTCCCCGGCCCGGGTCATTCCCGGCCCAGCCCGTCACGCCGGCCCAGCCCGTCACGCCGGCTCGGCCCGGCCGGCTTCCGGCCCGGGACCGGGCGGGCCCGTTCGTCGGCCGTACCGTGCGCGGCGGTGAGCCGGTGGCCCCGAGCCGGTGACGCGTCCGCCGGCGGACGGCCCACCACTGCGGCGGCCCCGGCGACGAGTGCCCGCACCGCTCAGCCCTCCGTACCGGCCGCGGCGGTGCCGCACACCCGCATGATCAGACGGCACGCCGGGTCCCCGTCCCGCAGACAGCTCTCGGCCCGGTTCTCCGCGAGGGTCGCGCCGAGCCCCTCGGACCAGCCGGCGTGGACGGCCGTGCACGGACAGCGGTAGCCCTCCAGCGAACCGGCCATCCGGACCATGGTGATCGCGAAGCTCCGCTTCAGGGTCAGCACGATCGTGCCGTCGTCCTCGACCTCCGTGGAGGCGTTGCGCAGCTCCGGCGGGAACATCCGGTCACCGCAGTCGTCGTAGCGGCGGCGCAGCTCCTCCAGGTCCTTGCGGGCGTCCCCGGTGTCCGGGAGCGGTCCGTGCAGCCGGGCGACACGCTGCCCGACGTGCCGGGCGATCCTCCCCATCGCCTCCGCGTTGATCTCGTTCGCGGCCTCCTGGCCGTACCGCGCGGCGACCCCCTGGTACCAGTGGGCGTCGTGCTGCCACCACAGCCGGTACGCCTCACCGGCGCGGGCGCGGTGGTTGACGCCGTCGGCGTCGCTGTGCGTGCTCATGCCTGCTGCTCCTCAGCGGTGTCCGCGGCGGCCGGGGCGGCGGCGAGCCGGTCGCGCATCACTCGTTTGAGAACCTTTCCGGTGGCGCCCTTGGCGACGTCCTCGGGCCGCATCCGCAGCGCCCGGGTGACCGGCGGGAAACCGGCGGCCGTCAGCACGGCGTTGACCCGCCCGGTCCACACCTCGTCGCCGTCCTCGCCCTCCTCCCCGGTGAGCTGGAGCAGCGCGTACGCCTCGGCCTCGCCGTCGCCGTCCCAGTCCGCGCGGACCCCGTCGGGGGCGACCCCGACCACCGTGCAGTCGGCGAGCCGGGGCAGTTCGGCGAGGAGCAGTTCCTCGGTACGGGTGCTGAAGACGATCCCGGCGCGGGTGCGGACGGCGTCCGGCACCCGGTCGAGGTGGTAGAAGTTGCCCTCCTCGTCCTGGTGCGCGAGGTCGCCGGTGAGCCAGTAGCCGCCCAGCCGCATCCGGTTCCAGGTCAGCGAGTCGTTCCAGTAACCGGGCGTCAGCGTGGGCGACCTGAGACCGAGGCGGCCGATCTGCCCGGCCGGCAGCGGGGTGCCGTCCTCCGCCAGCACCGCGGCCTCGGCGAAGCTGATCGGCCTGCCGACGCGGCGCGAGTAGGCCGAGGTGTCCTTGGTGTGCCGGTTGTGGAAGACGGAGTAGCCGGCCTCCGACGAACCGAGACCGTCCACGAAGACCGAACCGTCGACCCGGACACGCCTCAGATCGCGCCGGATCTCGATATGGCTCCCGTGCTCCACGAGCGCCCGGATGTGCGCCTCGTGCGCCGCGTCCCCGGTGTTGAACCACACCTGCACGCTGGACAGGTCACGTACCGTCAGGTCCTCCGCCGCCATCTCGCCGAAGGTCCCGGCGAAGGCAAGGACCGTCGTCGGCCGGAACTCCTCGACGGCGTCGAGCACGTCCGCCCCGCGCTGGCTGGACAGCAGCTTGATGTCCGCGCGCAGCAGCAGGCAGTACAGCAGGGTCGCCACCATCGCGTTGTGCGCGCCGGGCAGTCCCACCAGCGTCCGCTCCATGTCGGCGCCGGTGGAGAACCGCAGCCGGTGCACCTGGGCGTACATCAGCGTCCGGTGGGTGTGCGGCACCCCCTTGGGCATGCCGGTGGTGCCGGACGAGTGGGAGATGAGCACCGGGTCGCTCGCGTCGTGCCGGTAGGGGTACGACGCCGGGAGCGACGCCCGGTGCTCCGGCCGGATGTCGGCGGCGGTCACCCGGAAGCCGGGGCCCGCCACGTCCGCCGGGCCGCCGGGCAGCACCTCGCGGTGGGCCTTGTCGGTGAAGGCGCCCACCGCGCCCTGGCGGCGGACGTACTCCCGGGCGGTCTCCGGGGCCAGATTGCCGTTGACGAACGACGGGACGGCGCCGAGCGAGGTCAGCGCCAGGAAGTTCACCGCGAACTCGACGGCGGAGAAGGAGTGGACGGCCACCGGGTCACGGGGGCGCACGCCCCGGGACGCGTACCAGCCCGCGTACGTCTCCACCGCCTCGTACAGCTGCCCGAGCGTCAGCACCTCGGGGTGGCTGCCGTCCGGCGCCCGCCAGGTGCCGTCGGTCCGCAGCACCGGCTCGTCGAGCGGACGTTCGTACGCGCGCAGCCGCCCGAGGATGTTGCCGGCGCCGAGTGCGGTGTCGGAGCAGATCCGCGCCCGCTCCTGCCTACTGATGAGCATGGGTCTCCGTCTCGTCTCTTTCCGTCTCGTCCCGGTCCGGGAACCGTTCGGCGTCGAGGAGGAACGCGGCCGCCCCGGGCGTGGTGGCCAGGACATGGGTGCCGCCGTCCCGCAGTAGCCGCCGGTGGGCGTCGGCCAGGTCGAACAGGCCCTGGACACTGCCGGCGTGCACGGGTGCCGTCGGCGGCCCGCCGTCCTGGGGCCGCGCCGCGCCGACGGTCACGGGCGCGCCCGCGCCGGGGCGGCCGAGGAGGACGGCCGCCGCCAGGGCGGCGGCCTCCGGGAGATCCGGGAGCGGCCGGCCGGTCCCGGCGGACAGCTCCCGGTGCACGGCCGCCGTACGCGCTCCGCCGCCCAGTTCCACGCCGGCCACCAGGACGCGGTCCAGCTCCGGGTCCTCCAGGAGGAGGTCCGCCATGGCCAGCAGTTCGGCCACCGGGTCGTCGAGGGTGGAGAGGCTGAACATCTGGCCGGTGATCCCGAACTCCCGGCTGAGGTGCCCGAGCACGGAGTTCGGGGTGGCCTGCATGAACAGCAGCGGGTTGTGGACCCGCCCGGACACCACCCGCCGGCTCGCCAGATCGGCCGTGGTGGTGTCCCCCAGGAGGCTCGCCAGCACGACGGCCGTGCGCGAGCCGTCCCCGGGCCGCTCGGTCAGACACCGCGCGGTGACCTCGTACGACAGAGGGCTGAACGCCGACTCCACGAACCCCGGCAGCCGCGGCAGCGGGATGTCGCCGGGCCGTCCGGTGCCGTGGGTCGCGGTGGCCGTGGTGAGGAGACCGAGGGGAGAGCGCAGCGGCCCCTTCCCGGCCGGCCCGGTCTCCTCCGTGTCCGCGGATGTGCCGGGCGGCGCGGTCGCGCCGCCGTGGTCCGTCGTCGTCACGGCCGCTCCAGGACGAGTGCGGTGTTGGCGCCGCCGAAGGCGGCGTTGATGGTGAGGGCCCGGCGCAGGTCGGCCTGCCGGGGCCGGTTCGGCACGTAGTCGAGGTCGCACTCCGGGTCCGGCCGCGTGAGGTTCGCGGTCGGCGGCAGGACGCCGTCCATGAGGGCCAGCACCGTGATCACGAACTCCACGACACCGGCCGCCTCCAGGAGATGGCCGGTGGTGCCCTTGGTGGAGCTGACCGGGACCGACTCGGCCCGCTCCCCGAGGGCGGCGCGCAGCCCCCGGGTCTCGGCGCCGTCGTTGTACCTGGTGCCGGTGCCGTGCGCGTTGACGTAGCCGAGGGCCGCCCCGTCGGGGTCGCCGGCCAGCCGCAGTGCCTGCCGGGCGGCGCGGGCCAGGCCCACGCCCTCCGGGTGCGGCTGGGCGATGTGGTGGGCGTCGGTGGCCGCGCCCCAGCCGGTCACGCCCGCCAGCGGCCGGGCCCCGCGCCGCCGCGCGTGCTCGGCGGACTCCAGTACGACCGCCGCGACCCCGTCGCCGAGCAGCAGCCCGGTGCGGTCCGCGCTGAACGGCCGCACCAGCCCGTCGCGGGACAGCGCCCGCCCCGAGTCGAACTTCCCGAACGTCTCCTCCTCCACGAGGTAGCCGCCGGCGCACACCGCCACGTCGGCCCGCCCGGACGAGATCAGCCGGCAGGCGTGGATGATCGCGGCGGCGGAGGCCACGCAGGCGTTGGTGAACGTGAGCCGGGGTCCGGTCAGCCCGAGGCTGTGGGCCAGCGACTCGGCGAGGTGCGCCGGGACGGCGTCGGCGAGCTGCGCGACCGCGTCGCCGTCGCCGTTCCCGTTCGACGCGGGCGCGTCCGCGCCGCCTTCCGGGTCGGCCGGTCCGGCGCCGCCTCGCGGGCCCGCCGCCTCCCGCCAGAAGCGCGTGATGCCCGTGCAGTCGCCCGCGATGCCCAGCAGGACCGCCGCCTGGGTGCCCGTGGGCAGGCCCGCCATGTCGAGGGCCTCCCTTCCGCAGTGCGCGAGGGCCGGGCGCAGGGCCCGGTGCTCGGCCGCGTCGGCGCCGTCGGGTGCGGCCCCGGCCATCGGCGTGCGGTACGGGCCGGTGTCGAAGCGGGTGGTGGGGGCGAAGGAGGGAACACCGGCGAAGACACCGCGGCGCAGTGCGTCCGCGCCCGCGCCGAAGGCGGTGCGCACACCGAACCCGGTCACCGTCACGTCACCGGTCAACGCGGTCACCCCCGTCCGTCGCGCCCGCCGCGGACGCGCTCAGGAACTCCGTGAGCCGCCGCAGCGAGGTCAGGTTCGCGATGTCGTCGTCGCCTGGCTCCACCACCAGCCCGTACCGCTCCTCCACCACATGCAGCAGCCACACCAACCCCAGGGAGTCCAGGACCAGTTCGGAGTCGTCACCGAGGTCGTCCGGGACGCCGGGGAAGATCTTCCGGTCGGACAGCAGCTCCCGGACCGTGCCGAGCGTGATGACGGCCGGTGCGGACGGCTGTGGGGCGGACGCCTGCGGGGCGGACGGTGCGGAGACCTCCGCGCTCATGCCTTCGCCCCGCGCCCGACGACCTCGGAGACGAGCCCGCCGAGGGTCAGGGAGGCCAGCGGCTCGATGTCGGTGTCCGGGATCTCCACGCCGAACCGCGACTCCAGCCGCAGCGTCAGCTCGATCAGGCTGAGGGAGTCCAGCTCCAGCCCGCCGACGGTCACCGGGCTCTCGTCCGTGATGCCGTCGCGGCTCAGCAGGATGTTCATCTCGTCGATGACCGTGGTCAGGACGAACTCGCGGATCTCGTTGTCCAGGGTGGACGTGCTCATGATCGCCATCTCCAGGGGGGGAAGGTCGTGAGAAGGTCATGCGAAAAGTCGTGCGGGGGCCGCCCGTCGCGGCGGACGCCCGGCGGGCCGCTACGCGCCGCTCGCCGCCGCCTGGAGCGTGGCCGCCCGGCGGACCAGCTTCCCGTTCGACGTGCGGGGCAGGGTGTCCAGTAGCCGGATCACGCGGGGCAGCTTGTGGTCGGCCAGCCGCTCCCGGCACCAGCGCAGCAGTTCCTCCGCCGACGGGCTCGCGGCTCCGGCGGCGACCGCCACGTACGCCTCGGTCACGTCCTCGTGGACCAGCACGGCCTGCTCGACGGCCGGGTGGGCGCGCAGGACGTGCTCGACCTCGGTGAGGTCGACCTTGAGGCCGCCGACGACGACGAGCGAGTCGGCGCGGCCGCCCACGGTGACCGTGCCGTCGGCGCCCACCGCGGCCCGGTCGCGGGTGTGCAGCCAGCCGTCCTCGTACTGGGTGCCGCCGGAGTCGAAGAGATACGGGGACGCGTCGAGCGCGACGTCCAGTTCGCCCTTGTGCTCCCGGACGAGCACGCCCGGCGCGGGCCGTCCGACCGTGGGCCGGAGCTTGCCGCCGACGTCGATGGCGACGATGCCGGTCTCGGTGGTGCCGTAGGCCTCGCCGACCCGCACGCCGTACCGTTCCGCGAACCGCGCGGCGACCTCGGGCGGCATCAGCTCGCCGCCGGAGACGGCGGCCCGCAGCTCGGGCAGCCCGGGCGGGTCGAGGGCGGCGGAGAGCAGCTCGTAGTGCAGCGGCACCCCGAACAGGTGGGTCACCCGGTGGTCGGCGGAGGTCCGCAGGATCTCGCGGGCGGAGACCCGGGGCGCGAAGACGACACGGACCCCGGCCGCCAGGGCGTGCAGCAGCCCGCCGATCAGGCCGAAGCTGTGCGCCGTGGAGCTGAGCAGCAGCAGCCGGTCGCCCTCGCCCGGCATCCCGGGAACCGCCGCGAACGACTCGATCTCGGCGGCGATGGACCCGGCGGTCCTGCCGATCACCTTCGGCCGCCCGGTGGAGCCCGAGCTGAACTGGACCAGCCGGTGCGCGCCCGCGGCGGGCCGGCCGGCCCTGCGGCACTCGGTGGCGACCTCGTACTCGGGCCGGAAACCGAACGCCGCCCGGACGTTGGACCCGGCCCGTACCATGAACTGCGGTCGGCAGCCGGCGCACAGCGCGTCCACCTCGGCGGGCTTCAGCCGGAAGTCGAACAGCATCACCTGGGCGCCCAGCCGCCAGAGCGCGAGCAGCACCTCGACCTGGGTGAAGCTGGGGGGTGTCTGCAGTCCCACCGTGCTGCCGGGGCCGATGTCGTAGCCGGTGAACACGGCGGCCTGCCGGGCCACCCGCTCCCGTAACCCGCCCCGGGCGACGGTCTCCCGCTGGTGCGTCAGATACGGCAGGCCGTCGTCCCGTGCGTCGAACAGCCGCTGGACCAGGACGGGCATCCCGTCCTCGCCGGCCGCGGCCGCCACGAGTTCGCCCATGGGGCCTCAGACCTCCTTGCAGAACTCGCCGATGGGCAGGCCCACATGGCGCTTGTCCTGCGCCAGATAGCCGAGCAGCTCATCCCCGGCCCGCAGTTCGGTGACATTGAGGACCTTGCCGCCCGGCCCGAGCACCCGGACGTGCCAGTCGTCCTGCACGGTCAGGCTCACCAGCCGCCCGTCCTCCGCGTGCGTGCGGATCTCCAGCAGCGGCCGGGACTCCAGCTTGGCCCGCCCGACGACCACCCGCCGGGTACGGCCGTCGGCACCGACCGCCAGCAGCGCGCTGCCGGAACCGACCTCGCTGAGGTAGCTGGTGCGGTTGTCGGGGCCCAGCGTGTACGAGTGCAGGGCGCCGGCGTTGACCCGGAACGGCCGGGTCGGCATGTACGGCAGCGGGTGCGTCTCGCTGCAGCAGAGCACGAAACCGGACGAGTACGAGCCGACGAGGATGCCCTCGTCCTCCTCGAAGTGCGAGCAGGTGTCCACACAGACCCGGTCGCCGAGCCCGACGTGCCGGATGCTCTCCACCGTCAGCGTGGACATCTCCAGCTGCGGGGTCGTCGCCTCCAGCAGCCGGGCCAGCGCGAACACGTCGTCCGCGCTCCGGGGGGTGAACAGGATGCCGTCGGAGCCGCGTTCGAGCACGTCGAAGACGATGGCCGCCTCCTCCAGGTCCCCGACGACGGTCACCAGCTTCCCCTCGGCCGACTCGGCCGCCGCGAGCACGATCTCCAGCGGGATCTTCGTCGGGTCGGCGAAATGGATCACCGTGTACGGCAGTGCCATCGCGCCGACGCACGACAGCCGGAGCGTGCGGTCGTCCCGTACGTCGACGAAGCCGGCGACGGGCGTACGGGGCACCGGTGTGCCGGTGGTGCCCCGGTTCTCGGCGGCGAGCGCGTCCAGTTCGTCCTGGGTGGTGAACTTCCGCAGCAGCAGGTCGCATCCGGTGCCGGCAGGGGCGCCGCTCGCGGGCCCGGCGCCGTCGGCAGCCTGCGTGTCCTTGCCGCCGCCCTGGCCCGCGTCGCTCCTGTCGCCCTTGGCGTTCTTGTCCGCGGGCTTCTTCGCGGGGGCCGCGGTCCGGGACTCGGAGGCCAGCACCCGGGTCACCGTCGGCGGCAGGGTCCCCAGGAGCTCGGCGTCCGCGGAGACCACTCCGGCCATCCGGGCGTGGACGGCCGCGTCCACCACCGCCTGGAGCTGTGGACGGGGGACTTCACGGAGATCGATCCACGCGAACCTCATGCGACACCTGCCACGATCGTCGAGTAACGGGAAGAGGAAGAGGACTGGTTGGACATGCCCCTGCCGTCCGGGAGGCCGTCGCCGGCGGTGCCGTGCACCACCGCGGCGAGGCGGGAGACCAGGGAGGTGGGGGAGGGGGAGGAGAAGACCCGACGGCCGACGGCGAGTCCCCGGCAGCCGGCCGCCATCACGGCGGTGCCGTACTCGATCAGGTCGGAGCCGTCCGGCGGGCCACCGGCCGCGAGGACGGGGATGGGGCTGTGGGCCACCACCTCGGACATCCGTTCCAGCGGCAGGGCGACGGTGGTCTTCACCATGTCGGCGCCCAGATCGGCGGCGACGTTCACGACGTGGGCGAGCAGGGCGGGATCGTGCGGGTTCTCGATCCGGGGGCCGCGCGGATAGACCATCGCGATCAGGGGCATGCCCCAGGTGTCGCACGAGCGGGCCACCGCGCCGAGGTCGGCGAGCTGACGGCCCTCGGTGTCCGAGCCGATGTTCACATGGACGCTGACCGCGTCCGCGCCGAGTGCCACCGCCTCCTCGACATCGCCGACCAGCACCTTGGCGTCCACGTCGGCGGAACAGGCCGTACTGGCGCTCAGGTGCACGACCAGCGCGCAGTCGCCGAGGAGGTCGGGCGCGAGGGTGCGGGCCCGGCCCTTGTGGACGACGATCCCGTCGGCCCCGCCGGCCACCAGCTCCCGCAGCAGGTCCTCCCACCGTCCCGGAGGGGCGACCGGGCCGTCCGAGACACTGTGGTCCAGAGGTATGAGCAAATGCCGGTCATCACCGGCCCGGGAAAGCCTTCTCCAACGTAATGGCTTGCCGGTTTTCAGCATGGGTAATGCGCCTTCCCAGCTCCGAGGCTGCATTTCAGAAAGTCGAACCGCGGCAACCCGGCGCGGTCTCCATGTCCGAAAAACGATGGTCGTAGAACTTTCAAGTTCTGCCAGGGGGCCCAGCATTCCTGCGTGATCGCGCGTTGGCAAGCGGTGGCCGCGCGTAAATTTTTATGCGGACGCGTACATGGCTATCTGATAGCGAATCGACAGGGCCGAGCGGGTTGACGGCGACGGAGGGTGGTGTTCGTGGTGTCTCGGGGTGATCTGCCCGCACGCATAGGGAGATCACATGGGATCACCTGGGACGCTATAAATATGTCGTTGTCGCGTGTCGTCGGAGAGTCCGGTCTTCCGTCGAAAGAATTCGATGAGGTCTCCGGGCAGTCGTTCGGTGCGACTTCCTTGTGGGGGACGAATTCACCGGCCTAAACTGAGCCTGCTGCGGGTCCGGTGGAGCTTCTCGCGCAGGTCCCCGCGCCCTGAGAGCCCACGCCCTGCGGGCCTGAAAAGCGATAATCCCCCCGCCCCTGATTTCAGGGACGAGGGGACCTGCGCGACCACCCTCACCGGACTCGCGCCCGGACGGACTCAGGGCGAGGCGGGCGGATACAGCGACCGGGGCAGCTGCGACGCCGCCGCAGCGTCCAGCAGCCACAAGGTCCGTGACCGTCCGTACGCGCCCGCGGCCGGTGCCTGGATCTCCCCCGCGCCGGACAGGGCGATGGCCGCGGCCCGCGCCTTGTCCTCACCCGCGGCGAGGAGCCACACCTCACGCGCGGCCCGGATGGCGGGCAGCGTCAGCGTGACCCGTGTCGGGGGCGGCTTCGGCGCGCCGCTGACCCCCACCACCGTCCGCTCGGTCTCCCGCACGGCCGGCAGTTCGGGGAACAGCGAGGCCACATGGGTGTCCGGCCCGACCCCGAGCATCAGCACGTCGAACGTCGGCACCGACCCGTGGTTCTCGGGCCCCGCCGCGCGCGCCAGCTCCTCCGCGTACGCCGCGGCGGCCGCGCCCACGTCGGCACCCCACGGCCCGTCCGACGCGGGCATGGCGTGCACCCGCTTCGGGTCCAGCGGCACCGAGTCCAGCAGCGCCTCGCGGGCCTGGGTGACGTTCCGCTCGGCGTCGCCCTCGGGCAGGAACCGTTCGTCGCCCCACCACAGGTCCAGTCGCGCCCAGTCGATCGCGTCCCGGGCGGGCGCCGCCGCCAGCGCGGCGAGCAGCCCGTTGCCGTTGCGGCCGCCCGTGAGGACCACCGAGGCGTACCCGCGCGAGGCCTGCGCGTCCACGACCTTGGTGATCAGCCGGGCCGCCGCGGCCCGCGCCATCAGCTCCTTGTCGCGGTGCACGACCAGCTGGGGGGTGCTCATGGCGTGGCCTTCTTCACGGGCGGCATCTGCGCCGGCGTGGGCCGCTCGGAGTCGTCCTCACCGGCGGCCCCCGTGGACCCGGCCGAGGACGAGGAGGCGACCGGACCCGACGGAGCGGCCGGCGGCAGTGCGGGCGCGGACGAGGCCGCGGACGCGCGGGCCGCCGCGGCGGCCGACGCGACGGCCGACCCCAGCCCGGGACCGGAACCGGAGACCGAGCCGGGTCCCGAACCCGGAACCGAGGAGGCGCCCGAACCCGGAACCGAGGAGGCGCCCGAACCCGGAACCGAGGAGGCGCCCGAAGCCGAAGCGCCACCCGCGGCCGGCGGAGCGGTCGTCGCCGCGGCCGTGGGGGCCGTCGGCGCACTGCCCGAGGCGCTCCCGAAGGCCCCGCCGAGCCGGTCCACCCCGAACCGCAGCGCGGACGCGTACGTGTCGTCGGGGTCGAGCCTGCGCAGCTCCTCGGCCAGCAGCTCGGACGTCTCGCGGCGCTTCAGCGCGACCGCCCGGTCCGGCTGGCCCTCCAGCGTCAGGAGGGCGAGCCCCCCGTTGGGCCGGTACAGCCGGATGGGTCCGGTGCTGGTCAGCATCCGCACCTCGTTGAGGCCGGGCCCGGACGACACCCCACGCCGTACATGGACGTGCAGCCGGTCCGCCAGCCACATCGCCAGCAGCTCCACGCTCGGGTTGTACTGCTCGCCCTGCACCTCCGCGGAGATGACCTCGCAGTCCACCTGGTCGAGCGCGGCGGCCAGCATGGAACGCCAGGGGGTGATCCGGGTCCAGGCCAGATCCGTGTCGCCGGGCTCGTAGTTGTCGGCGCGGGCCCGCAGCTCCTCGATGGGCTTCTCGGCGGCGTAGCTGTCGGTCACCCGGCGCTGGCCGAGCGCGCCCAGCGGGTCACGGGCCGGGTCGAGCGGCGCGTTGACCGGCCACCAGACGACCACGGGCGCGTCCGGCAGCAGCAGCGGCAGCACCACCGACTGGGCGTGGTCCGCGACCTCGCCGTACAGCCGCAGCACGACCGTGTCACCGGTGCCGGCGTCCGCGCCCACCCGCACCTCGGCGTCGAGGCGGGACTTCGTGCGGTCGCGGGGGGAACGGGAGACGCGCTTGATGACCACGATCGTGCGCGAAGGGTGCTCGCGGGAGGCGTCGTTGGCGGACTTGAGCGCGTCGTACGCGTTCTCCTCGTCCGTCACGATGACGAGCGTGAGCACCATGCCCACCGCCGGAGTGCCTATCTCCCGGCGGGCCTTGACCAGCGCCTTGTTGATCTTGCTGGCCGTGGTGTCCGTGAGGTCCGTCTTCATGGCCGGCGCCAGCTCCGTCCGTCTCGCTCCAGCATCTCGTCCGCCTCGACGGGACCCCAGGTGCCCGCCTGGTACTGCGCGGGCCTGCCGCTCTTGTCCCAGTACTCCTCGATCGGGTCGAGGATCTTCCAGGACAGCTCGACCTCCTCGGTGCGCGGGAAGAGGTTCGAGTCGCCGAGCAGGACGTCGAGGATGAGACGCTCGTACGCCTCGGGCGACGACTCCGTGAAGGACTCGCCGTACGCGAAGTCCATCGACACGTCACGGATCTCCATCGACGTGCCGGGCACCTTGGAACCGAAGCGGACCGTCACGCCCTCGTCGGGCTGGACGCGGATGACGATCGCGTTCTGGCCCAGCTCCTCGGTGGCCGTGGAGTCGAAGGGGGAGTGCGGGGCGCGCTGGAAGACCACCGCGATCTCGGTCACCCGGCGGCCGAGTCGCTTGCCCGTCCGCAGGTAGAACGGCACGCCCGCCCAGCGGCGGTTGTCGACCTCGACCTTGATCGCCGCGTAGGTGTCGGTCTTCGACCTGCGGTCGATACCGTCCTCTTCGAGATAGCCGATGACCTTCTCGCCGCCCTGCCAGCCGGCCGCGTACTGCGCGAACACGGTGTCCCGGCCGAGGTCCTTCGGCAGCCGCACCGCGCCGAGCACCTTGGTCTTCTCGGCGGCGAGCGCGTCCGCGTCGAAGGAGGCGGGCTCCTCCATCGCGGTCAGCGCCATCAGCTGCAGCAGGTGGTTCTGGATGACGTCACGGGCGGCGCCGATACCGTCGTAGTAGCCCGCCCGGCCGCCGATGCCGATGTCCTCGGCCATCGTGATCTGCACGTGGTCCACGAAGGACCGGTTCCAGATCGGCTCGAACATCGTGTTGGCGAACCGCAGCGCCAGGATGTTCTGGACGGTCTCCTTGCCCAGGTAGTGGTCGATGCGGAAGACCTGGTCCGGGGCGAAGACCTCGTGCACGACCTTGTTGAGGTCCTCCGCCGAGGCCAGGTTGTGCCCGAACGGCTTCTCGATGACCGCGCGCCGCCAGGAGCCGCTGCTCTGGTCGGCCAGGCCGTGCTTCTTCAGCTGCTGGATCACGACCGGGAACGCGGACGGCGGCACGGACAGGTAGAACGCGAAGTTGCCGCCCGTGCCCTGGGCCTTGTCCAGCTCCTCGATGGTGTCGCGCAGCCGCTCGAAGGACTCGTCGTCGTCGAAGGTGCCCTGGACGAACCGCATGCCCTGGATGAGCTGCTGCCAGACCTCCTCGCGGAAGGGCGTGCGGGCGTGCTCCTTGACCGCGTCGTGCACCTCCTGCGCGAAGTCCTCGTTGGCCCACTCCCGGCGCGCGAAGCCGACGAGCGAGAAGCCCGGCGGCAGCAGTCCGCGGTTGGCGAGGTCGTACACGGCAGGCATCAGCTTTTTACGTGACAAATCGCCTGTGACGCCGAAGATGACCAGGCCCGACGGCCCCGCGATACGCGGGAGCCGTCGGTCCGCGGCGTCACGCAGCGGATTGCTGCTCGACAAGGTGTTCAGCCCTCCGAGGGTGCGAGGCGCTGCAGCTCCGCCTCGGTCGACTTGAGCAGGTCGTTCCAGGACGCCTCGAACTTCTCGACGCCCTCGTCCTCCAGCAGCTGGACGACCTCGTCGTACGAGATACCGAGCTTCTCGACCGCGTCCAGTTCGGCACGCGACTGCTCGTACGTGCCGGCGATCGCGTTGCCGCGGATCTCACCGCTCTCGGCGGTCGCCTCCAGGGTGGCCTCCGGCATGGTGTTCACCGTGTTGGGCGCGACCAGCTCGTCGACGTACAGCGTGCTCTTGTACGCCGGGTCCTTGACGCCCGTCGAGGCCCACAGCGGACGCTGCTTGTTGGCGCCCGCGCTCTCCAGGGCCGCCCAGCGACCGTCCGAGAAGACCTCCTCGTACGCCTGGTAGGCGAGCCGCGCGTTGGCGACACCGGCCTTGCCGCGGGCGGCCTTTGCCTCGTCGGTGCCGAGCGCGTCGATGCGCTTGTCGATCTCGGTGTCCACGCGGGACACGAAGAAGGACGCCACCGAGTGGATCTTCGACAGGTCCAGGCCCCGCTCCTTGGCCTTCTCCAGGCCGGCCAGGTAGGCGTCCATGACCTGGCGGTAGCGCTCCAGCGAGAAGATGAGCGTCACGTTGACGCTGATGCCGAGGCCGATGACCTCGGTGATGGCCGGCAGGCCGCCCGTCGTGGCCGGGATCTTGATCAGCGTGTTGGGCCGGTCCACGAGCCACGCCAGCTGCTTGGCCTCGGCGACCGTGGCCTTGGTGTTGTGCGCCAGGCGCGGGTCGACCTCGATGGAGACCCGGCCGTCCTGGCCGCCGGTCGCGTCGAAGACCGGGCGCAGGATGTCGGCGGCGTCACGGACGTCCGCCGTCGTGATCATGCGGATGGCCTCTTCGACGGTGACCTTGCGGGCGGCGAGGTCGGAGACCTGCTGCTCGTAGCCGTCACCGCTGCTGATGGCCTTCTGGAAGATCGACGGGTTGGTGGTGACGCCCACGACGTGCTGCTGGTCGAGCAGTTCGGCGAGGTTGCCGGACGTGATGCGCTTGCGCGACAGGTCGTCCAGCCAGATCGCGACGCCCTCCTCGGAGAGGCGCTTGAGTGCGTCTGTCATGGAATTACATCTCCTACGTGTGGATGGAAGCGTCTGTGAGCGTCAGCGCCGGGCGGTGGCGAGGGATTCCTGCGCGACCGCGGCCACGTTCTCGGCGGTGAAGCCGAACTCCTGGAAGAGGACCTTGCCGTCGGCCGAAGCGCCGAAGTGCTCCAGCGAGACGATGCGGCCGGCGTCACCGACGTACTTGTGCCAGGTGAGCCCGATGCCGGCCTCGACCGCGACACGCGCCTTGACGGACGGCGGCAGAACGCTGTCCCGGTACCCCTGGTCCTGCTCCTCGAACCACTCCACGCACGGCATGGACACGACGCGGGTGGGCACCCCGTCGGCCTCCAGCCGCTCACGGGCCTCGACGGCCACATGCACCTCGGAACCCGTGGCGATGAGAACGATCTCCGGCGCGCCGTTCGACGCCTCGAAGAGCACGTAACCGCCCTTGGCGGCAGCCTCGTCGGCCTCGTACGTCGGCACACCCTGACGGGTCAGCGCCAGACCGTGCGGGGCACCCTTGCCGAACTCCTTGGTGTACCGCTTGAGGATCTCGCGCCAGGCGATCGCCGTCTCGTTGGCGTCGGCCGGGCGGACGACGTTCAGGCCGGGAATGGCCCGCAGGGAGGCGAGGTGTTCGACGGGCTGGTGGGTGGGGCCGTCCTCGCCGAGACCGATGGAGTCGTGCGTCCAGACGTAGGTCACCGGCAGGTGCATCAGGGCGGACAGGCGGACGGCGTTGCGCATGTAGTCGGAGAACACGAGGAACGTGCCGCCGAAGATGCGGGTGTTGCCGTGCAGCGCGATGCCGTTCATCTCCGCGGCCATGGAGTGCTCGCGGATACCGAAGTGGATCGTGCGGCCGTAGGGGTTCGCCTCCGGCAGCGGGTTGTCCGCCGGGAGGAACGACGACGTCTTGTCGATCGTCGTGTTGTTCGAGCCGGCGAGGTCGGCGGAGCCGCCCCACAGCTCGGGGATCACCGCGCCGAGCGCCTGGAGCACCTTGCCGGACGCGGCACGCGTCGCGACACCCTTGCCCGTCTCGAACTCGGGCAGGTGCGACTCCCAGCCCTCGGGCAGTTCGCCCGCGCTGATCCGGTCGAACTCGGCGGCGCGCTCGGCGTTGCCGTCACGCCACTCCTGCAGCTGCTTCTCCCAGACGGCACGGGCCTCACGGCCGCGCTCGCCCAGGGCACGCGTGTGCGCGATGACCTCGTCGGAGACCTCGAAGCTCTTCTCCGGGTCGAAGCCGAGGACCCGCTTGGTGGCGGCGACCTCGTCCGCGCCGAGCGCCGAGCCGTGCGCGGCCTCGGTGTTCTGCGCGTTCGGGGCCGGCCAGGCGATGATCGAACGCATCGCGATGAACGACGGCCGGTCGGTGACGGCCTTCGCGGCCTCGATCGCCGCGTGCAGCGCCGCCGGGTCGAGGTCGCCGTTCTCCTGGGGCTCCACGCGCTGCACGTGCCAGCCGTACGCCTCGTACCGCTTGACGGTGTCCTCGGACACGGCGGTCTCGGTGTCGCCCTCGATCGAGATGTGGTTGTCGTCCCACAGCAGGACCAGGTTGCCGAGCTTCTGGTGACCGGCCAGCGAGGACGCCTCGGCGGAGATGCCCTCCTGGAGGCAGCCGTCACCGGCGATCACGAAGATGTGGTGATCGAACGGCGACTCGCCGACAGCGGCCTCCGGGTCGAACAGGCCACGCTCGTAGCGGGCGGCCATCGCCATGCCCACCGCGTTGGCGACACCCTGGCCGAGCGGCCCGGTCGTCGTCTCGACGGCCTTGGTGTGCCCGTACTCGGGGTGACCCGGGGTCTTCGATCCCCAGGTGCGGAAGGACTCCAGGTCCTGGAGCTCCAGGCCGAAGCCGCCCAGGTACAGCTGGATGTAGAGGGTCAGGGAGGAGTGGCCGGCGGACAGGACGAACCGGTCACGGCCCACCCAGTCGGGGTCGGCGGGGTCGTGGCGCATCACCTTCTGGAAGAGGGTGTACGCGGCGGGCGCGAGGCTCATCGCCGTACCCGGATGGCCGTTGCCGACCTTCTGGACGGCGTCGGCGGCCAGGATCCGTGCGGTGTCGACGGCCCGCTGGTCCAATTCGTTCCACGCGAGGTCTGTAGTGGTCGGCTTGGTGCTCACCCTGGGTCAGGGCTCCTCTCCACATGTCTCGTGCCGGTGTTCTTCACGGCACCGGCCGTTGTCGAGCCTACCCCCGTAGGAACGCGCATTTTTTCGAGTCATTCCAGACTGCCGGGACTGGGTCCCGTCCGCCTCCCGACCAGTGGTTCGCATGCTGAGACCAGGGGGTTCCGCTGTTCGACATGTGAATACGCAGCCGCTCATCCGACTGCTCAACGCACGTGTGTCCGGCTCGCCCCGGAGCACCCGCCAACACGACCCCACCCCCTTGAAAGGCTGGCTCTGGGCAACGTCTACAGTGGCGTGGTACGCGCGAGCCGTCACGGGGAGTTCACAACCGAAGGCTTGCTGAGGAGTCTCTGTCAGGGGTGTGCGTGACGGCCGTCGAATCCCGTCCACCGGGCGTGCTGGGCGCGAGCAGCACGAGCAGCAGCCGGGGTCAGCGGCCGATCGGGGCCCGAGTCATGGCGTTCGTGGCGCTCACCAAGCCACGGATCATCGAGCTGCTGCTGATCACCACCGTTCCGGTGATGTTCCTCGCGGAGCAGGGCGTCCCGGACCTCTGGCTGGTGCTCGCGACCTGCGTCGGCGGCTATCTCTCGGCCGGCGGTGCCAACGCGCTCAACATGTACATCGACCGCGACATCGACGCGCTCATGGAGCGCACGTCGCAGCGGCCGCTGGTCACCGGCATGGTCACCCCGCGTGAGGGCCTGGTCTTCGGCCTCACCCTCGCGGCCGTCTCCACCGCCTGGTTCGGCCTGCTCGTGAACTGGCTGTCCGCGTGGCTGTCGCTCGGGGCGCTCCTCTTCTACGTCGTCGTCTACACGATGATCCTCAAACGGCGTACGTCGCAGAACATCGTCTGGGGCGGCATCGCCGGCTGCATGCCGGTCCTCATCGGCTGGTCCGCCGTCACGAACTCGATGTCGTGGGCCGCGGTCATCCTCTTCCTCGTCATCTTCTTCTGGACCCCGCCGCACTACTGGCCCCTGTCCATGAAGGTGAAGGACGACTACGCCCGCGTCGGCGTCCCGATGCTCCCCGTGGTCGCCTCCAACAAGGTCGTCGCCCGGCAGATCGTCCTCTACAGCTGGGTGATGGTCGCCGTCTCCCTGCTGCTGACCCCCCTCGGCTACACGGGCTGGTTCTACACCTCGGTCGCCCTGGTGACGGGCGGCTGGTGGCTCTGGGAGGCGCACGCCCTCCAGAACCGCGCGAAGAACGGCTCCACCGGCGCCAAGCTCAAGGAGATGCGCCTCTTCCACTGGTCGATCACCTACGTGTCGCTGCTGTTCGTGGCGGTGGCGGTGGATCCCTTCCTGCGCTGACGGCGAGTGGCCAAGCCCACAAACCCCACCGTCGCCGCCCGCTCTACCCATCGGTAGCATCCTGACCATGGCAGACACCAAGCAGGCAGACGAGGCCAAGGCGATCAAGGCCGCCGCGAAGGCCGAGCGCCGAGCGACCCGGCTGGCCAGGCAGATCGGCGCCTTCGCCAAGGAGCACCGAGGAGCCGAGGCCCAGGTCGCCTACATCGGCGAACAGGGCGCCCGCATCGTCCTCGTCGGCGAGGACGGCGGCTGGGGCGACCTGGTGGCACCGTCCTACGCGATCGCCGAGGCGGCCGTCGCCAAGGCCGGAGTCACCGTCCACGAGGACTTCGACGGCGAGTTCGCCGCCAAGGTCACGACCGGCCCCTACGAATGGTCCCGCATGGCCGGAATCCAGCTCGGCGGTCCGAAGAACAGCAACACCTGAGCCCGGCTCACCCGTTAGGCCCCGTGAACGACGGAGTCGTCCTCGGGGAGCCCGGATGATCGAAACGCCGTCCCTCGTGGACCAGTACTGCCACGGCGTACTGCGCACGGAGCTGGGCCTCGGCACCTTCGAGGCCCACCTCGCGCGCAGCGAGGGCCCGCCCGCGCCCGGCACCACCTTCTTCGACACCCAGACGGGGTTCGCGGTACGCCGCTGGTGCCCGCCCCTGCTCGGCCTGGAGCCCCACTGCCCACCGGCCCGCTATCTGGCCCGGCGCCGCGAACTGGGCGTACTGGAGGCCGGCCGCAGACTCCTGCGGGGCAGCGGCATCACGACCTACCTCGTCGACACGGGCCTGCCCGGCGACCTCACCGGTCCGGGCGAGTTGGCCTCCACCGCGGACGCCGACGCACATGAGATCGTCCGCCTCGAACTCCTCGCCGAACAGGTCGCCGACACCTCCGGCACCGTCGACGCGTTCCTGGCCAATCTCGCCGAGTCGGTGCACGCGGCCGCCGCGCACGCCGTCGCCTTCACCTCGGTGGCGGGGGTACGGCACGGCCTGGCGTTCGCGCCCGAGCCGCCCGGGCCGGGGGAGGTGCGCGGCGCGGTGGGGCGCTGGCTCGCGCACCGGCCGGTCGGCGGGGCGCTCACCGACCCCGTCCTCCTGCGCCATCTGCTGTGGATCGCCGTCGCCTCGGGCCGCCCCCTCCAGCTCCACGCGGGTCTCGGCGAGCCGGGCCTGCGCCTCGACGCCGCCGACCCCGTCCTGCTGACCGACTTCGCCCGCGCCACGGCCGGCCTCGGCACCGACCTGGTCCTGCTGCACGGCTACCCGTACCACCGCCACGCGGCCCATCTCGCCGGGGTCTTCCCGCACGTCCACGTCGACCTGGGCGCCGAACTCGTCCGCACCGGCGCACGCGCCGGCGCCGTGCTCGCCGAGGTCCTGGAACTCGCCCCCTTCGGCAAGATCCTCTTCTCCAGCGGCGCGCACGGCCTGCCCGAGCTGCACGTGGTCGGGGCCCGGCTGTTCCGGGAGGCGCTGGCCCGGGTGCTGGGGACCTGGGTGGCGGAGGGCGCCTGGTCGCCGGCGGACGCGCAGCGCGTGGCGGGACTGGTCGCGGCGGGCAACGCGCGGCGGGTGTACGGGCTGGGATAGCCGGTGAGACTGGCCGTATGACCCACAGCGACGCGCCGGGCGGTTTACCCGCCTCCGCCTCCGACACCGCGGCCCTGGCCGGACGGTTCCTCGACGGACTGCGGGATCTCGCCCCGCTCGCCGTCTGGGCCCACGGCTCCCTCGGCGGCGGTGACTACCAGGAGGGCCGCAGCGACCTGGACCTGATCGCCGTCCTGGACGGCACGGTCACGGCCCGGACCGCCTGGCGGGTGGGGCGCCTGCACGCCGGGCTGCGCCACGCGCCCCTGGCGGCGCACCTGCACTGCACCTATCTGACGCCCGGCACGGGGTCCGACCCGGGCCGGACCCACCTCACCTGGGCGCACGAGCAGCTGTTCCGGCGGACGGTCACCCCGGTCACCCGGCGCGAGCTGCACACCTTCGGGCTCGTCCTGCACGGCGAACCGCCCGGGGCGCTGCTGCCGCCGGTCTCCGACACCGAACTGCGCGCCTTCGTCGTGCGCGACCAGCGGGATTTCTGGCGCCCGGCGGTCGACCGGGCCCGTCTGTGGGAGCAGGACGTCTGGGTCGACCTCGGACTGCTCACCCTGGCCCGCGCCACCGCCACCCTGCGCGAGGGCCGGCTGATCTCCAAGCGCGAGGCCCTGGACCTGCTGCCCTCCCTCGGCGCACCCGAGGAGATCGTCGAGGACATCCGGCGGCGCCGGTACGGACGGCGGGCCGAGCCGGTGCCGCACCGGGGCGAGCGGACCCGGCGGTTCCTCGGCCCGGCGATCGACGACCTCGTACGGACGTACGGCTGACGCGGGCCCGGCCCGGCCTGCCTCAGCCCCGCGCGGCGACCGGTGTCTCGGAGACGGCCGGACCCGGCACGTCCGCCCCGTCCACCTGGTCCGCCGGCCGCTCGCGAAGCGACAGCAGGACGCGGAGCGTGGCGATCCACACCAGGCAGGAACCCAGCATGTGCGCGCCGACCAGGACCTCGGGAAGGTCGGTGAAGTACTGGACGTAGCCGACGACGCCCTGGGCCAGGAGGACCAGGAACAGGTCACGGGTGCGGTGCAGCGGCTCGCGCGGGGAGTCCACCGCCTTCAGGACGAACCACAGGGCGAAGGTGAGCGTCACCACGATCCAGGCCAGCACCGCGTGCAGCTTGGTGACGTTCTCCCAGTTCAGCGGGATGCGATGGACCTCACTGGAGTCACCGGCGTGCGGGCCGGCGCCCGTGACGACCGTGCCCACCGCGATCAGCAGCAGCGTGACGCCGACCAGGATCGCCACCAGCTGCCGCACCGCCTGGCCGACCAGCGGACGCGGGGCGGTGTCGCCCTCGCCGGTGCGGTGCCACATCACGGCGGCGACGGCGATGAGGGCGGTGGAGAGCAGGAAGTGCGCGGCCACCGTGTACGGGTTGAGGCCGACCAGGACCACGATGCCGCCGAGCACCGCGTTGCTCATGACGACCCAGAACTGCGCCCAGCCCAGCCGGGTCAGGCTGCGCCGGTACGGCTTCTGCGAGCGCGCGGCGACGATCGCCCAGCCGACCGCCGCGCACAGCACGTACGTCAGCATGCGGTTGCCGAACTCGATGTAGCCGTGGACGCCCATCTCACGGGTCGCGGTGAGCGAGTCGTCGGTGCACTTGGGCCAGGTCGGGCAGCCGAGGCCCGACCCGGTGAGCCGCACGGCACCGCCGGTCACCACGATCACCACCGCCATGACGAGGGCGGCGAGAGCCGCCCGCCGGACCGTTCTGGGGTCCGGGGTCCAGCGGTCGGCGATGAAGGCGAGCGGGTTGCGCGCAGCGGAGACGAGGTCGTCGCGGGTCGGTTTCGGCACGCGCACCATGGTAGGCCCGTCGCTTGTGCACGCGTTCACGAGGGTGCGGACGGGGTGCTGACCTGGGCTTATTCCCAGCGGAAGTACCGGGCGGCCGCGCCCAGCCCGAGCAGCGCCCACACCGCGAGGATCCCGAGGTCGCCCCAGGGCACGCCGGCGCCGTGCTGGAGGACGTCCCGCAGCCCGTCCGACAGGGCCGCGATCGGCAGCAGCCCGAGCACGCTCTGCGCCGCGTCCGGGAACTTCTCCAGTGGGACCACGACACCGCCGCCCACCAGCAGCAGCAGGAACACCAGGTTCGCCGCCGCGAGCGTCGCCTCCGCCTTGAGCGTGCCCGCCATCAGCAGCCCGAGCCCCGAGAACGCGGCCGTGCCGAGGACCAGCAGGAGCAGCACGGCGAAGGGGTTGCCGTGCGGGTTCCAGCCCATCGCGAAGGCGATCACCGTGAGCAGGACGACCTGGAGGATCTCGGTGACCAGCACGGACAGGGTCTTCGCGGTCATCAGGCCCCAGCGCGGGAGCGGCGAGACCGCCAGCCGCTTCAGCACGCCGTAGCGGCGCTCGAAGCCGGTGGCGATGGCCTGTCCGGTGAACGCCGTCGACATCACGGCGAGCGCCAGCACGCCCGGCGCCAGGAAGTCGACCGTCGTGCCCTCGCCGGTGTCGACGATGTCCACCGAGCCGAACAGCACCAGCAGCAGGGTCGGGATGACCACGGTGAGGAGCAGCTGCTCGCCGTTGCGCAGCAGCATCCGTGTCTCCAGGGCCGCCTGCGCCGCGATCATGCGGGGGAGGGGCGCGGCGCCCGGCTTCGGCGCGTAGGTCCCGGCGCCCCTGTCGGTGGTCGCGCTCATGAACGCAGCTCCTTGCCGGTCAGTTCCAGGAAGACGTCCTCCAGGGTGTGCCGCTCCACCGAGATGCGGTCCGGCATCACCCCGTGCTGGGCGCACCAGGAGGCGACGGTCGCCAGCAGCTGCGGGTTGATCTTGCCGGTCACCCGGTAGACACCGGGCGTCAGTTCGACGGCGGCGGAGTCCGCCGGGAGGGCCTTGAGCAGGGAGCCGACGTCGAGGGCCGGGCGGCCGGTGAACCGCAGGGTGTTCTCGGCGCCGCCCCGGCACAGCTGCTCGGGCGAGCCCTGGGCGACGACCCGGCCGCCGTCGATGATCGCGACGTCGTCCGCGAGCTGCTCGGCCTCGTCCATGTAGTGCGTGGTGAGGATGACCGCGACGCCGTCCGCGCGCAGGTCCCGGACCAGCTCCCAGGTGGCCCGGCGGGCCTGCGGGTCGAGGCCGGCGGTGGGCTCGTCGAGGAAGACCAGCTCGGGGCGGCCGACCACGGCCATCGCGAGGGCGAGCCGCTGCTGCTGGCCGCCGGAGAGCCGGCGGTAGGCCGTACGGCCGCAGCCGCCGAGACCCAGCCGCTCGATCAGGGCGTCGACGTCGAGCGGGTGGGCGTGCAGCCGGGCCACGTGCCGGAGCATCTCCTCGGCGCGGGCGCCGGAGTAGACGCCGCCGGACTGGAGCATCACGCCTATCCGGGGGCGCAGGGCGGCGGCCTCGCGGACCGGGTCGAGACCGAGGACGGACACCGAGCCGGAGTCCGGGCTCCGGTAGCCCTCGCAGGTCTCGATCGTGGTCGTCTTCCCCGCGCCGTTGGGGCCGAGCACGGCGGTGACGCCCGCTCCGGCCGTCAGGTCCAGGCCGTCCACCGCGGTCTTGTCGCCGTACCGTTTCACCAGGGAGCGGACCTGGACCACGGGGTCACTTCGCATGCGCCCGAGTCTAGGGACGCGGCCGGGCGACGAGGCGGCCGGGTCCGGAGATCTCCTCCTCACGGGGACGGTGCACCGGGAGCCAGCGCTCGGCGTACGCCACCGCGTCGGCCACCGGGAACAGGCGTACGTCCGCCGCGCCCACCCTGGCCCGGCGGACCTCACGGTCGCGCTCGAAGTCGTGGCCCAGCTCGTCGAACCGGTCCGAGTCGACCGACACCTCGGTCACCACCTCCCAGCCCTCCGCACCCGGACGGCCCATCTCGACCAGCGGCGCGGGCGTGCGGTACTCGGCCAGGTGGAAACAGGTGCAGCTGTCCCAGCCCGCGCCGAGCAGCAGCACCCGGGCGCCCGCCCGTTCCAGCCGGGCCAGCGGGCTGCGTTCGCCGAGGCTGCAGTCCGGGGCGTGGTCGGCGAGGAGCCCGGCCGCGGCCGGGCCGACCGCCGCGAAGGACGTCTGGGGGTGCGCGCTGCGCAGGGCGCCGGGCCAGGTCCGTACCGTCTCGGGGATCACTCCCATCCCGCGGGACGGCGTGATCGCGGGGTCGTAGCCCGGCATGGCGGCCCGTATGGGCTCCCACCACTCCTCGGGCACCGGCGGACGGGCCCAGAGCGCGGGGTCCGAGAGGTCGCCGGTCTGGGTGGGGACGACCAGGGTGCCGTCCGGACCGAGCGCGTCGAGCAGCGCCAGGACCACCGTGACGGAGCCTCCGCAGACCCAGCCGAGCGCGCTGAGCGAGGAGTGCACGAGGAGGGTCTCGCCGGGTTCGACACCGGCGGCGCGCAGGTCCGCCGCCAGGCCGGCGCGGGTGACGAGCGGGCCGGTGGGAGGGGTTGTCGGCATGGTGTGGCAGTCTTCCGGAGCGGCTCGCGCGACGCCACCGAGTTGATCGATCAGTGATCGTTCCCCCAGGTCAGCTTAGGTTTGCCTAAGTGATGTACGGCACCGGCCGCCCGTCCGGACGCGGCTTGCCCCTCTCCGAGGAATTACGCAACAATGGCGTTGTGAAAAACGTCGGCGAGGCTCCGCAGGAGGAACTCGCGACCGGTGAGCGGTCCACCCGCAACCGGGTCGCGCGGTCGATCCTGTCCCACGGCCCGTCCACGGTCGCCGACCTCGCCGGACGCCTCGGGCTCACCCAGGCCGCCGTCCGCCGGCACCTCGACGCACTGGTCGGCGACGACGTCGTGCAGCCCCGCGAGCAGCGCGTGTACGGCGCGCGCACGCGTGGGCGCCCCGCCAAGGTGTTCGCCCTGACGGACTGCGGACGGGACGCCTTCGACCAGTCCTACGACAAGCTCGCGGTGGACGCGCTCCACTGGATCGCGGACCGCGAGGGCGGGGAGCAGGCCGTCGCCGCCTTCGCCCGCGCCCGGGTCGCCGCCGAGGCCGGTGCCTACCGCCGGGCCGTCGAGGCCGCGGACCCCGAAGAGAAGACCGAAGCACTGGCCAAGGCCCTGAGCGCCGACGGGTACGCTGCTACGGCGCGCAGCGCGCCCCACCCCCACCAGGGGGAGCAGCTCTGCCAGCACCACTGCCCGGTGGCCCATGTCGCCGAGCGCTTCCCGCAGCTCTGCGAGGCCGAGACCGAGCTGTTCGCCGAACTGCTCGGCACGCACGTCCAGCGGCTGGCCACCATCGCCCACGGCGACGGCGTCTGCACGACGTTCATCCCCAGAATTCCCAAGACAGCCACCGACACCGCATCTGCACGTACCGCCGGGAGGAACCCCGCATGACGCTCCCCATCGAGGAGACCGCCCACCCCGAGCTCGAGGGTCTGGGCAACTACGAATACGGCTGGGCCGACTCCGACGTGGCCGGTGCCTCTGCCAAGCGCGGTATCAACGAGGACGTCGTCCGAGACATCTCCGCCAAGAAGAACGAGCCGGAGTGGATGACCAAGCTCCGTCTCAAGGGCCTGCGCCTGTTCGAGAAGAAGCCCATGCCGAACTGGGGCTCGGACCTCTCCGGCATCGACTTCGACAACATCAAGTACTTCGTGCGGTCCACGGAGAAGCAGGCGGAGTCCTGGGAGGACCTGCCCGAGGACATCAAGAACACGTACGACAAGCTCGGCATCCCCGAGGCGGAGAAGCAGCGTCTCGTCGCGGGCGTCGCGGCCCAGTACGAGTCCGAGGTCGTCTACCACCAGATCCGTGAGGACCTGGAGGAGCAGGGCGTCATCTTCCTCGACACCGACACCGCCCTGAAGGAGCACCCGGAGCTCTTCAAGGAGTACTTCGGCACGGTCATCCCGGTCGGCGACAACAAGTTCGCGTCGCTGAACACCGCGGTGTGGTCCGGCGGCTCCTTCATCTACGTGCCGAAGGGCGTGCACGTGGAGATCCCGCTCCAGGCCTACTTCCGTATCAACACGGAGAACATGGGCCAGTTCGAGCGGACGCTGATCATCGTCGACGAGGACGCCTACGTCCACTACGTCGAGGGCTGCACGGCCCCGATCTACAAGTCGGACTCCCTGCACAGCGCCGTCGTCGAGATCATCGTCAAGAAGGGCGCCCGCTGCCGCTACACGACCATCCAGAACTGGTCGAACAACGTCTACAACCTGGTCACCAAGCGCGCCGTGGCGTACGAGGGCGCGACCATGGAGTGGATCGACGGCAACATCGGCTCCAAGGTCACCATGAAGTACCCGGCCGTCTACCTGATGGGCGAGCACGCCAAGGGCGAGACGCTCTCCATCGCCTTCGCGGGCGAGGGCCAGCACCAGGACGCCGGCTCCAAGATGGTCCACATGGCGCCGAACACCTCCTCCAACATCGTCTCCAAGTCGGTGGCGCGCGGCGGCGGCCGTACCTCCTACCGCGGCCTGGTCGAGATCGGCGAGGGCGCGCCCGGCTCCAAGTCGAACGTGCTGTGCGACGCGCTGCTCGTCGACACCATCTCCCGCTCGGACACCTACCCCTACGTGGACGTCCGCGAGGACGACGTGTCCATGGGCCACGAGGCGACCGTCTCCAAGGTCAGCGACGATCAGCTCTTCTACCTGATGAGCCGTGGCATGACCGAGTTCGAGGCGATGGCGATGATCGTGCGCGGCTTCGTCGAGCCCATCGCGAAGGAGCTGCCCATGGAGTACGCGCTGGAGCTCAACCGGCTGATCGAGCTGCAGATGGAAGGCGCGGTCGGCTGACGCGCCACCGGATCAGCGGCTAGCGGCCCGCCTCCCCGGGCGGGCCGACGTTCGAAACGTAGGAAGAGAGCAGACCGACAGCCATGGCTGAGGCTCAGAACATCCCGGTGGGCTCCACCACCGCCGGCCAGATCGCGGTGGCCGCAGAGTCCACCGTCGCCACGCGCATGAGCGCGCCCCCGTCCTTCGACGTGGCGGACTTCCCGGTCCCGCACGGCCGCGAGGAGGAGTGGCGGTTCACTCCGCTGGAGCGGCTGCGCGGGCTGCACGACGGCACCGCCGTCGCGAGCGACGGCGGCCTGAAGGTCGACGTGCAGGCCCCCGAGGGCGTCACCGTCGAGGGCGTCGGCCGCGACGACGCGCGCCTCGGCAGGGCGGGCACCCCCGTGGACCGCGTCGCCGCCCAGGCCTACTCGGCGTTCGAGAGGGCCGGCGTGATCACCGTCCCCAAGGAGACGGTCCTCACCGAGCCGATCCGGATCGCCGTGCACGGCGAGGGCGGCACCGCCTTCGCCCACCAGGTGATCGAGCTGGGCGCCTTCGCCGAGGCCGTCGTGGTCATCGACCACACCGGTGACGCCGTCCTCGCGGCCAACGTCGACTACGTCCTCGGTGACGGCGCCAAGCTGACCGTCGTCTCCGTCCAGGACTGGGACGACAAGGCCGTGCACGTGGCCCAGCACAACGCCCTCGTCGGCCGGGACGCGAGCTTCAAGTCGGTCGTCGTCACCTTCGGCGGCGACGTCGTCCGTCTCCACCCGCGCGTGTCCTACGCCGGCACCGGCGGCGAGGCCGAGCTGTTCGGGCTGTACTTCACGGACGCCGGCCAGCACCAGGAGCACCGCCTCCTGGTCGACCACAACGTCCCGCACTGCAAGTCGAACGTCGTCTACAAGGGCGCGCTCCAGGGCGAGGGCGCCCACGCCGTCTGGATCGGCGACGTGCTCATCGAGGCCAAGGCCGAGGGCACCGACACCTACGAGATGAACCGGAACCTGGTCCTCACGGACGGCGCACGGGTCGACTCGGTGCCGAACCTGGAGATCGAGACCGGTGAGATCGTCGGCGCCGGCCACGCCTCCGCGACCGGCCGCTTCGACGACGAGCAGCTCTTCTACCTGATGGCCCGCGGCATCCCGGCCGACGAGGCCCGGCGCCTCGTCGTCCGCGGCTTCTTCGCCGAGCTGGTCCAGCAGATCGGCGTCGACGACATCCAGGACCGCCTCCTCGCGAAGATCGACGAGGAGCTGGAGACTGTGACTGGATCCGGCCGATGACCACCTACGTACGCGCCTGCGGGCTGAGCGAGCTGGAGGAGGACACCCCGAAGCGGGTGGAACTCGACGGCACGCCGGTCTCGGTCGTACGGACCGAGGGCGAGGTGTTCGCCATCCACGACATCTGCTCCCACGCGAACGTCTCGCTCTCCGAGGGCGAGGTGGAGGACTGCCAGATCGAGTGCTGGCTGCACGGCTCCGCGTTCGACCTCAGAACCGGCAAGCCGTCCGGCCTTCCCGCGACGCGCCCTGTTCCCGTATACCCCGTAAAGATCGAAGGGGACGACGTGCTCGTCTCCCTCTCCCAGGAGTCCTGAGGCACCCATGGCAACGCTTGAAATCCACGACCTGCACGTCACCGTCGAGGCCGACAACGCCACGAAGGAGATCCTCAAGGGCGTCGACCTCACCGTGAAGCAGGGCGAGACGCACGCCATCATGGGCCCCAACGGCTCCGGCAAGTCGACGCTCGCCTACTCCCTCGCGGGTCACCCGAAGTACACGATCACCGGCGGCACCGTCACCCTCGACGGCGAGGACGTCCTGGAGATGTCCGTCGACGAGCGCGCCCGCGCGGGCCTGTTCCTGGCGATGCAGTACCCGGTCGAGATCCCCGGCGTCTCGGTCTCCAACTTCCTGCGCACCTCCGCCACCGCCATCCGCGGCGAGGCCCCCAAGCTCCGCCTGTGGGTCAAGGAGGTCAAGGAGGCCATGCAGCGCCTCAACATGGACCCCGCCTTCGCCGAGCGCAACGTCAACGAGGGCTTCTCCGGCGGTGAGAAGAAGCGCCACGAGATCCTCCAGCTGGAGCTGCTCAAGCCGAAGATCGCGATCCTCGACGAGACGGACTCCGGTCTGGACGTCGACGCGCTGCGCATCGTCTCCGAGGGCGTCAACCGCGTCCGCGAGTCCGGCGAGGTCGGCACCCTGCTGATCACCCACTACACGCGCATCCTGCGCTACATCAAGCCCGACCACGTGCACGTGTTCGCGAACGGCCGTATCGCCGAGTCCGGCGGCGCGGAGCTCGCGGACCAGCTCGAGGCCGAGGGCTACGACAAGTACGTGAAGGGTGGCGCATCCGCGTGACACAGCTGCCGGGCCTCCTCGACACCGAGGCGATCCGCAAGGACTTCCCCATCCTGGACCGCCAGGTCCACGACGGTAAGAAGCTCGTGTACCTGGACAACGCGGCGACCTCGCAGAAGCCGCGCCAGGTGCTGGACGCCCTGAGCGAGTACTACGAGCGCTACAACGCCAACGTCCACCGCGGTGTGCATGTGCTCGCCGAGGAGGCCACGGCGCTGTACGAGGGCGCGCGCGACAAGGCGGCCGCGTTCATCAACGCGCCCAGCCGCGACGAGGTGATCTTCACCAAGAACGCCTCCGAGTCGCTCAACCTCGTGGCCAACATGCTCGGCTGGGCCGACGAGCCCTACCGGGTGGACTCCGAGACCGAGATCGTCATCACGGAGATGGAGCACCACTCCAACATCGTGCCGTGGCAGCTGCTCTCGCAGCGCACGGGCGCGAAGCTGAAGTGGTTCGGGCTGACCGACGACGGCCGCCTCGACCTCTCCAACATCGACGAGATCATCACGGAGAAGACGAAGATCGTCTCCTTCGTGCTGGTGTCCAACATCCTCGGCACGGTCAACCCCGTCGAGGCGATAGTGCGCCGGGCGCAGGAGGTCGGCGCCCTGGTCTGCATCGACGCCTCGCAGGCCGCGCCGCACATGCCGCTGGACGTCCAGGCCCTCCAGGCCGACTTCGTGGCCTTCACCGGCCACAAGATGTGCGCTCCGACGGGCATCGGTGTGCTCTGGGGCCGCCAGGAGCTGCTGGAGGATCTGCCTCCGTTCCTCGGCGGCGGCGAGATGATCGAGACGGTGTCGATGCACTCGTCGACGTACGCCCCCGCCCCGCACAAGTTCGAGGCGGGCACCCCGCCGATCGCGCAGGCGGTCGGACTGGGAGCGGCGATCGACTACCTGAACGCGATCGGCATGGACAAGATCCTCGCCCACGAGCACGCGATCACCGAGTACGCGGTGAAGCGGCTGACGGAGGTCCCGGACCTCCGGATCATCGGCCCGGCCACGGCCGAGGACCGGGGCGCGGCGATCTCCTTCACGCTCGGCGACATCCACCCGCACGACGTGGGCCAGGTTCTCGACGAGCAGGGCATCGCGGTCCGGGTCGGTCATCACTGTGCCCGTCCCGTCTGCCTGCGCTACGGAATTCCCGCGACCACCCGGGCGTCGTTCTATCTGTACTCCACCCCGGCCGAGATCGACACCCTCGTCGACGGCCTGGAGCACGTACGGAACTTCTTCGGCTGAGGGGACGAGCGATCGCATGAAGCTGGACTCGATGTACCAGGAAGTCATCCTGGACCACTACAAGCACCCGCACGGCCGGGGCTTGCGGGACGGTGACGCCGAGGTGCACCACGTGAACCCGACGTGCGGCGACGAGATCACCCTGCGAGTGAAGTACGACGGCACCACGGTTCAGGACGTGTCGTACGAGGGCCAGGGCTGTTCGATCAGCCAGGCGTCGGCCTCCGTGCTGAACGACCTCCTGGTCGGCAAGGACCTTGTCGACGCGCGGAAGATCCAGGAGACCTTCCTGGAGCTGATGCAGTCCAAGGGGAAGATCGAGCCGGACGACGCGATGGAGGAGGTGCTGGAGGACGCGGTCGCGTTCGCCGGTGTCTCCAAGTACCCCGCCCGGGTCAAGTGCGCCCTCCTGAGCTGGATGGCGTGGAAGGACGCGACGGCCCAGGCGCTGGGCGCCGACGCCGACGTCGAAAGGAAGACGGCATGAGCGAGACCCTGGAGATGAAGCCGGCCTCCGAGGAGGAGGTCCGCGAGGCCCTGTACGACGTCGTCGACCCCGAGCTGGGCATCGACGTCGTCAACCTCGGCCTCATCTACGGCATTCACATCGACGACGCGAACATCGCGACGATCGACATGACCCTGACCTCGGCGGCCTGCCCGCTGACGGACGTCATCGAGGACCAGGCCAAGTCCGCGACGGACGGCATCGTCAACGAACTCCGCATCAACTGGGTCTGGATGCCCCCGTGGGGCCCCGACAAGATCACCGACGACGGCCGTGAGCAGCTGAGGGCGCTCGGGTTCAACGTCTGAGATCCGGTCCGTGACAGGGGTGTGGCCCCCGGCGAATGAGACATTCGCCGGGGGCCACACCCCTGTCCGCGCGCTGGACCGGCCGCTCAGGCCAGTCCCTTGACCAGCCGGAAGCCGGTCTCCATCCAGTACTGCTGGTTGTGCTCGTAGCGCTCCAGCCGGAGCTGGTTGTAGCGGACGCGGATGAAGTGGTTGGGGTAGTTCACCGACTCCAGCCCGACCACGTCCGTCTGCTCGTTGCGGGGGCAGAAGGTGGCGTCCTGCTTGAAGAGCTGGGAGCCGTCGTCCTGGGACGCGCGCAGCACGAAGTTCTGGTGCCGCGCGTAGCGGCCGTCCTTCAGACGGAAGGAGTAGCAGGAGGACTTCGCGAGGCCGGAGACGACCGTGAAGGAGGAGTCCTGCCGGGTCCAGCGGTCGCTGCTGCTGCTCACCTGGTCCAGCTGGATCATGCCGTCGCGCAGGTGCCAGTACCGGTCCCGGAAGGAGGCGGACTGCACGGACTTCAGGCGGGTGGTGGCGCTCGGCTTCTTGGTGGGCTTCGGGGACTTCGCCCCGCCCTGCTGGCTCTCCGACGTGTCGGGTTCCTTGTCGTCCTTGCCCTTGTCCTTGCTCCCCCCCTTCTTGTCCTTCCCGTCGGCGTCCTTCTTGCCGTCGCCGTCGGCGCCCTGCGGCTCCGACAGACCGCTCTTGCCGTCCGGCGCCGAGGTCGCGGCGGGCGACGTGGGCGGGAGGGACACGGTGGGGACGCGGTCGTCGGCGGCGGTGGTGCGGCCGTTCTTCTCCGACGAGTCGTCAGGCCCCGAGCCCTGCAGGGTGATCGCCGTTACGCAGGAGGAGACCACGGCGAGAGCGAGGGCACCGGCCAGCCAGAGGCGGCGGGTGCCCGGTATGCGGGTGTCGTTCGGGGCGACCCCGGTCTCCCACACCTTCGCGGATCTGAGCATCGGAAGGCTGGGCGGGGTCTGGTCCGGATCTGGTCCGGGCTTAGTCGGCGGCATGCGCGGTTCCCTCGGCGTCGCCACAGGCGGACGCAAATTCGTCATGCGGATCAGGGAGGGTGGTACGTGTCACCGGTGTGTGCAAACCCTGGCGGTCGTCACGCATCCGGGAGATTGACCGTTGAAACAGTAGTTCACCAAGTGATGTGCGGGGAGCCCTTTCAGTGAGCGCTTCCATAACGGAACGGCCCCGAAACGAGGGGCTCTTGAGCCTTGCCGGCGGCCAATTCCGCCCATAAGCACGCCTGTACACCCGATGTGTACAACCGTACATATGATGTGTACGCTCGTACACATGGGATATCTGTTGCTCGTCGGCGCCATAGCCGCCGAGGTGGCCGCCACCACCGCCATGAAGTACAGCGAGGGCTTCAGCAAGTTGTGGCCGTCGGTGGTGACCGGTGTGGGGTACCTCGTCTCCTTCGTTCTGCTCGCCCAGGCGCTGAAGTCGATGTCCATCGGCACGGCGTACGCGATCTGGTCCGGCGTCGGCACCGCGGCCGTCGCCGCGCTCGGGCTGATGCTCTTCGGGGAGCATCTGAGCGTCGCCAAGGTCGCCGGGATCGTGCTGATCGTCGCGGGAGTCGTGGTGCTGAACCTGGGAGGCGCCCACTGATGGCCCGGCGTTACGACCCCGAGCGGCGGCAGCGGATCATCGACGCGGCGATCCGGGTCGTCGCGGAGCGGGGTATCGCCGGGCTGAGCCACCGGAGCGCGGCCGCCGAGGCGGACGTGCCGCTCGGCTCGACCACGTACCACTTCAAGACCCTCGACGACCTGATGGTCGCCGCCCTGCGCCAGGCCAACGAGCGCTTCGCGAAGAGCGTCGCGGCGCGCGAGGCCCTGCGGGACCCCGGCACCGACCTCGCCGCCGAACTGGCCGCGCTGGGCGGCGAATGGTTCACCGGCGACCGGACGGGCCTGGAGGTGGAGTACGAGCTGTACCTCGCCGCGCTGCGCCGGCCCGCGCTGCGCCCCGTCGCCGACGAATGGGGCCGCGCCTTCGCCGACTGCCTTGCCGACCGCACGGACCCGGTGACCGCGCGGGCTCTGGTCGCCCTGGTCGACGGCATCTGTCTGCAGGTCCTGCTGACGGGGGCGCCCTACGACGAGGAGTACGCGCGGGAGGTACTGGCGCGGGTGATTCCCTGAGCGACCGGCGTCGCCGGCCGTGCCGGGTTCTCGGTGGGCGGGGAGTCTTGGCGGAGAGGGGCGACGGGCGGCAGAGGCGGTGTGGTCGTCGGTCGTGAACCGCTGGTCGTCAGCCGCAGCCGCAGTCGCAGTCCCTGGCTGTCTGCTGTCTGCTGTCTGCCGTCAGTCGCAGTCCCTGGCCGTCTGCTGTCTGCTGTCTGCCGTCAGTCGCAGCCGCTGGCCGTCTGCCGTCTGCTGCAGTCGCGGGCCGTCTGCCGCAGGCCGCAGCCGCCGGCGACCGGCCGCGGTCATCGGTCGGCGTCGTCGGGGACGGGCCCGGCGCACACGACCTCGTCCTCTCGTCTCCGTGCGGCCCGCTCACGGGGCCGGCGGGCCGCCGGTGCCTCGCCTTCCCGCGCGGTCGGGGTGCCGGCCGGCACCGTATGTCCGTAAAGTGCCCGGCCCCTGAGACGGCCGTGCCATGGGTTGGCCCGTACCGCCTCCGGGCGGTTAGGTTGCCCTCATGACCGACACGACTGCTCCCCGCTCCACCGGCGCCGTGGCCGCCGGCCTCGCCACGATCGCCGCCGACGGCACCGTTCTCGACACCTGGTTCCCCGCGCCCGAGCTGGCCGCCGAGCCGGGCCCCTCCGGCACCGAGCGGCTGACCGCCGAGCGGGCCGCGGAGCTGCTGGGCGGCGGCGCGACCGCCGCGCTCGGTCAGGACGCGCGCCGGGGCGTCGAGGTCGTCGCGGTCCGCACGGTCATCTCCTCGCTCGACGAGAAGCCGCTCGACACGCACGACGCCTACCTGCGCCTCCACCTGCTCTCCCACCGGCTGGTGAAGCCGCACGGCCAGAGCCTGGACGGCGTCTTCGGTCTTCTCGCCAACGTCGCCTGGACCTCGCTCGGCCCGGTCGCCGTCGACGACATCGAGAAGGTGCGCCTCAACGCCCGCGCCGAGGGCCTGCACCTCCAGGTCACCTCGATCGACAAGTTCCCGCGCATGACGGACTACGTCGCCCCCAAGGGCGTCCGGATCGCCGACGCCGACCGTGTCCGTCTCGGCGCGCACCTCGCCGAGGGCACCACGGTCATGCACGAGGGCTTCGTCAACTTCAACGCGGGCACCCTCGGCACGTCCATGGTCGAGGGCCGGATCTCCGCCGGAGTCGTCGTCGGTGACGGCTCGGACATCGGCGGCGGCGCCTCCACCATGGGCACGCTCTCCGGCGGCGGCAACGTCATCATCGCCATCGGCGAGCGCTGCCTGATCGGCGCCGAGGCGGGCGTGGGCATCGCGCTGGGCGACGAGTGCGTCGTCGAGGCCGGCCTCTACGTCACCGCCGGCACCCGCGTCACCATGCCCGACGGACAGGTCGTCAAGGCCCGCGACCTCTCCGGCGCCTCGAACATCCTCTTCCGCCGCAACTCCGTCACCGGCACGGTCGAGGCCCGCCCGAACAACGCGGTCTGGGGCGGCCTGAACGAGATCCTGCACAGCCACAACTGACCCCCACGGCCCCACGTACGGGTTACTCGGCGTGACCTTCCGGCTGTTTCGGCAGATGAACGGGCGGACACGGAGTCCGATCAGCTGCCGAGCCGACGAAATGAGGGGCCGACGAGATGAGGGGCCGAGGGATGAGGAACGACCGGGTGAGGAGCGCGGCGCGCGTGGTCACGGGGGTGCTGGCCGGGGCGACGCTGTGCTGGCTTCCGGCCGGGGCCGCGCACGCGGACGAGAGCAACACCTCCTCGCACAACGGCCCCCGCATCGGGCTCGTCAACGTCGGCCAGGTCGACGACCCGATGGAGGACGTGCTGGAGCACACCCTGCTGTTCGGTGACGGGTACCGCTGGGGCTGACCCGGCCGTCGTCGGGGATCCGGGCCCGTACGCGCAGATGCGCGTACGGGCCCGGTGCCGTTCTCGGTGCCCGCACGACTTTCTTCCCCGGGGCGGCATAGCCGGGTGCGGGTCCGCGCGTCACTAGGGGCACAGGGGCGGGACACGGGGCCCGCCGGGGAAGAGAAGGTGACGATGGATGCCGCAGGGCAGGAGAGTTTCCGGGAATTCGTGGCAGGGCGGTCGTCGGCTCTGCTGAAGACCGCCGTGCTGCTGAGCGGCGGGGACCGGCACGCCGGCGAGGATCTGCTGCAGAACGCGCTGATCAAGGCGGCCGGGCGCTGGCAGCGCATCGACGAGCCGGAGGCGTACGTACGGCGGATCCTCTACCGGCAGCAGGTCAGCCGATGGCGGCTGAAGTGGCGGCGCCGGGAGCTGACCGTCGCCGAGCCGCCCGAGAGCGGCGCCGCCGACGGGGCGGCCGGGGTGGAGCTGCGGCTCGTGATGCGCGGGGCACTGGCCCGGCTCACCGCCCGGCAGCGGACCGTGCTCGTCCTCCGCTACTTCGAGGACCTGCCCGAGGGAGAGGTGGCCCGGATCCTCGGGTGTTCCGTCGGGACCGTCCGGTCCACGACCCACCGCTCGCTCGCCCGGCTGCGTGAACTCGCGCCCGAACTGGGCATGCTCGGGCCCGCCGCGGCCGAGCAGACCCCGACCCGTGACTTCTCACCCGTGGAGGTGCGTCCGTGAACGTCGACGAACTGGTGCGCGACTCCCTGCGGGAGCAGGCCGCCGAACAGCCGCCCCTGGGGCCCGGTTTCGCCGACCGGGTCCTGACCGCCCGGCGCCGCCGCCGCAACCGGTCGATCGCGACCGTCGCCGCGGCCACCGCCGCCGTGGTCGCCGTCGCGGTGGCCGTCCCCCTGCTGGACTCCGGCAAGCACGAGGTGCGGCTCGCCACCGAGATGAACCGGAGCGACATCATCGCCCACCCCGACCAGTCGCCGCCGCGCGATCTGATCGCGGCGGGGGACGTGGCGCTGGCCGGCTACTACACCCTCGACACCGTCAAGACCTCGAAGGACACCGCGGTCCGCACGCGCGCCTACCACATCCTCGACCAGGAGACCGGCAAGTACGTCAAGGACACCCGCTGGTCCCAAATCTCGGTCGCCCCCGGCATGCGGACCGCCGCCGTCCTGGAGAAGGACCTGCCCGCCCGGCGGATCGGGCTCCTCGACCTGCTCACCGGTGACATCGAGCGCTGGATTTCCGTCGATCGGGGTGTAGCGGCCGTCTCGTTCTCGTCCGACGGCGCCAGGCTGGTCGCCACCACCTACAGCAAGAACCCTGATGAGCTGACCAAAGCGTCCAACGACGTCGACGGCGACGGCAAGAAGAACGACTTCGTGCCCCAGTTCTCCGAGTCGTACCGGACCGGCTTCTACCTCGTCGATGTCGACTCCGGCCGGACCAAGTGGAGCGAGACCCCACCGGAGAAGGACGATGAGCTGGCGATCGTCAACTCCCGTCAGGACTTCTCCTTCAGCGGCGACGGCACGCTGGTCCGGTCAGGGCTCGCCGTGGAGCCGCACGACCAGTACTACGACTTCCAGGGCAACAAGGTGGCCAAGCCGGCGAACGAGAAGTACCTGACCTGGTCGGTGCAGGCACGGCTCTCCCCGGACGGCAAGCTCGCGGCCGGTAGGTTCGCCGGCGGCGCCAGGACGACCGGCTCCGAGATCATCGACCCCTACACCGGCAAGCGGCTCCACAAGGTTCGTGGACAGCAGTTGCTCACCTGGGTCGACAACGAGCGGCTCATCGCCTGGGACATCAAGCCCGGCGACAACGAGTTCCACAGCGCCTTGGTGCTCGTCACCATCGGCAGCGACACGACGCTCAGGCTCAGCGGAGCCCTCAAGGGCAACGACGGGGCTCCCGGTCGCTGGAACCCGGTCTTCGCCACCCGCTGACCGTCCGCCCTCAGCCGGCCACCACTCGTTCGTACGCCGCCAGCAGCCCGTCGGTCGTCTCCTGACCGGCGGGCCGCAGTGGTGCGCGGACCGGGCCGGCGGGCAGGCCGAGCCGTCCCAGGAGCGCCTTGGCCGTGACCGTGCCGGGCAGGCCCGAGGCCATCATCAGCTCGATGAGCGGGACGGCGCGCCGCTGGAGCCGGGCCGCCCCTGCGGTGTCGCCCGCGTCGAACGCGTCGATCACCGCCCGGACCTGGCGCGGGACCGCGTTCGCCACCGTGCTCACATAACCGGACCCGCCGAGCGCGTACAGGGCGAGGACGTACTCGTCGCAGCCCGTGTAGTACGCCAGCTCCGTCCGCGCCAGCACCTTCTGGGTGCCCAGGAGGTCGTACGCGCAGTCCTTCACCGCCACGATCCTCGGATGGTCCGCCAGGCGGATCATGGTCTCCGGGGCGATGCGGGTGCCGGTGCGGCCGGGGATGTCGTACAGGGCGACGGGCAGCCCCGAGGCGTCGGCGAGTTCCAGGAAATGTGCCTCGACCGCGTCCTGCGGGGGCGTGCTGTAGTACGGCGTGACCGCCAGCAGACCGTCCGCGCCCGCCTTCTCGGCCGCCAGCGCCAGTTCCACGGTGTGCCGGGTGTCGGCGGTGCCCACCCCGGCCACGATCACGGCGCGGTCGCCCACCGCCCCGCGCACGGCCCGGATCAGGTCCGTCTTCTCCGCGTCCGTCGTCGTCGGAGACTCGCCCGTGGTGCCGGAGAGCACCAGCCCGTCGCATCCCTCGGCCACCAGCCGGTCGGCCAGCCGCTGGGCTCCGTCCAGGTCGAGTGCGCCGGAGGGGGTGAAAGGCGTGATCATCGCGCAGAGGGCGCGACCGAAGGGGGCGGAGCGCGCCACGGAGGCGGGCGTGGGGCCGTGGGCGTGGGCGTGCGGGTGAGTACGGGTGCGGGTCATACGGGTAGTCTCGGGGGCTCCATTGTGAAGCTCCACTTAAATTTTCTACAAGATGTGTGGAAGTACTGCTACGAGGATGGAGTGATGTCGCAGGGGTAGCGGGGGGCGGGGCGGGTACTCGGGGCGTCCCGATGTGTGAGGAGGCGACACCGTGACCGGGACCACCGAGACCAGGCCCACGCGATTCGTGCGCTCCGCGCGATCCGCGCGTCCGGGGCCGGGCGAACACGACCACCACTCCGTGGGCGAGCTGGTCGGGCAGGCCACCGAACAGCTCTCCCTGCTCGTACGACAGGAGGTCGCCCTCGCCAAGGAGGAGCTGGCCGAGAAGGGGCGGCGCGCCGGGCGCGGCGGCGGACTGCTCGGCGCGGCCGGCGCGGTCGCCTATGTGGGGTTCATGACCCTCGCCGCCGCCGCGGTCGTGGCGCTCTCCCTGGTGCTGGACGTGTGGGCCGCCGCGCTCATCGTCATGGCCGTGCTGTTCGTGATCGCGGGCGTGCTGGCCGCGCTCGGCCGTGCACAGCTGCGCCGGGCCACCCCGCCCAGGCCGGAGCGGGCCATGGACAGCGTGAAGGCGGACGTGGACGAGATCAAGGGGAGGGCCCGGCGATGACACAGGCATCGAGCAGCACCGACGGTGCGGTGGGTGCGAAGGGTCCCGACGAACTCCGGCGGCAGATCGAGCAGACCCGGGCGCAGCTCGGCGACACGGTCGAGGAACTGGCCGCCAAGGCGGACGTGAAGGCCAGGGTGCACGCGGCCCAGGCCGATGTGCGGGCGAAGGCCCACTCGGCGTGGGAGCGGGTGCCCCGGGAGATGCTGATCGTGGGCGGGGCGGGTGTCGCCGTGGCCACGGTGGGAGTGCTGGTCTGGCGCCACCACCGCTAGCACCGTCAGGAAGGCGCGCGGGGTCGTCGTCCCGGCGCACGCGAGGGCCGCTCGACGGGTGGGGGAGGGGCTCGGAGGGAGCCAGGGGGATCATCGGCCTGTCCGCGCGCGGCAGCCGCGGGCGGCCCGGTTCGTGTGCGCGGGGCCAGGGGCGGACGGCCGATCGGTGTTCGACGTCGGCGGGATCGGCCACACCTGGCGCCCCATGTTCACGGCGGTCGGCTACCGCCCGGCATCCGGCATCGCACAGTCGTTGGGGACAGCTGCCACCCGGCCGCGTGGTTCCGCCCGCCGGCCATGGCCCGGCGCGTCCGGGATCGGCCTCCCGAAGCCCGTACCCCACCCGCGGCCGATTCCCCGGCCGCGGGTGGGGGACTCCCGGGTTCAGCCCTTCGTCAGCGGGTCCCGGCCCCTCGGGGCCGTGTCCGTCCTGGCGCGGGCCTCTCGCAGGGCCCGCAGCCGGGAGGGCCACTTGCGGGTGTCCCGGGGTTCCACGTACGGCTCGTCGGTGGCGGAGCGGCCCTCGGCGATGGCCCGCTCGCGCGAGAGTTCCGCGTCGAATTCGAGGCCCAGCAGGATCGCCAGGTTGGTGAGCCAGAGCCAGATGAGGAAGACCACGGCACCGGCGAGGGTGCCGTACGTCTTGTTGTAGGAGCCGAAGTTGGCGGCGTAGACGGCGAAACCGGCGGACGCGGCGAGCCAGATCAGCGTGGCCACGATGCCGCCGGGGCTGACCCAGCGGAAGCCCCGGCCGCGGACGTTGGGCGCCGCCCAGTACAGCAGCGCGATCATCAGCGTCACCAGCACCAGCAGCACCGGCCACTTCGCGATGTTCCACACCGCGATCGCCGCGCCGCCGAGCCCGATCGTCGTACCCGCGCGCTCGGCCAGCGGGCCGGTGAACACCACGATCAGCGCGCTCGCCGCCAGCATCACCATCAGCACCAGGGTCAGGCCGATCCGCAGCGGCGTCACCTTCCACGCAGGCCGGCCCTCCGGCAGGTCGTACACGGCGTTGGACGTACGGATGAACGCGGCCACGTACCCCGACGCCGACCACACCGCCGCCAGCAGGCCGACGATCGCCAGCAGTCCGCCCGTGCCGCCGCTGTCGCTCAACTGGACCACCGCGTCGCGCAGGATGTCCCGCGCCGGGCCGGGCGCCAGGTCGCCGATGTTGTCCAGGATCCTGTCGGTCGCGCGCTGCCCGACGACGCCCAGCATCGACACCAGCACCAGGATCGCGGGGAACAGCGACAGGACGCCGTAGTACGTCAACGCGGCGGCCCGGTCGGAGAGTTCATCGTCCTGGAACTCCTTGGCCGTGCGCCGCACCACCGCCCACCACGACCGTTTCGGCAGCCCGGTGGGGCCGTCCACGCCGGTGCCCTCCTCCGCCCCGGCCCCGGCCCTCGTCCCGTCCTTCGCCCCGGAATCCGGTTCCGTCCCCACCCGCTCGGCCTCGGGCCGCTTCTCGTCCATGACCGGGCGGGTCTCCCGAAACCGGGGCCCGAATCGCGGAGTTGACCTGAATCATGGTCGAGGTTGAAAGGTGGTCGGTGCGCACACACCGAGCGCCGATCAGGGGAGCCTGGCATGACCCGTCGTACGAACCTCCATCCCGACCTCGACCGCCCCGACGTCGGGGCGTCCTTCTTCAGCACGTGGCAGGTGGGTACGCCCGAGCGGCAGCGGCTGACCGTCGAGGCCGTCGCCGACACCTGGCAGCGCCGCCCCTGGCCCTCCGACGGGCTGCTGGGCCATTTCGTCTACACGGCGGAGGACGGCTCCGGCCTGCTGCACTACTCCCAGTGGACCGACGAGGCGGCCTACGAGTCCTTCGCACGGACGCGCCGGCAGGAGCGCGACGACGCCGTCGACACCGCCGTGGCCGGCATCGAGCGGGTGGGGTTCGGGCGCTACCGGCGCCACCGCAGCCTCACCGGGAGCGGCGACCGGGCCGCGCGGGTGCCGGGATGCGTCGTGATCGTCGACGTCGCGTTCGAGGGACCGGATCCGGCGCGGCAGCGTGCCTGGGTGGACGCCGTCGAACAGGCCCTGGCGGCCGAGCCCGACCCGCATCCCGGCGGCATCTCCGCCCACTTCCACCTCGGTACCGACGGCACCCGTGTCCTCAACTACGCCGAGTGGGAGACCGCACGGCACCACGTCGATGCCATGGCGGCCCCCGGTGACGGCGTCGGGTCGCCCTCGGCGCACTGGCAGCGCGTGCAGACCTGGCCCGGACTGCGGAGCAGCACGGTCACTCGGTACGCGTACGCCCTCGGTCTCCTTCCGGGCTGACACGGCTTCCGGGCTGACATGACTGCCGGACTGACACGGCTTCCGGGCTGACATGACTGCCGGGCCGGCAGGCGCCGACCGCCGCCGTCCGTCACCGAACACTCGATTCGCCTGGACAAGAAAAGTTTTCGGTGAGAGAGTGAGGTCATGTTGGACGTCACCGTCATCGAGGACCCCGAGGCCGCGGCGGTCTCGCTGGATCCGATACGTGCCCGGCTGCTGGCCGAGCTGGCGGCCGGGCCCGCCTCGGCCGCCATGCTGGCCGGGAAGGTCGGGCTGCCGCGCCAGAAGGTGAACTATCACCTCAAGGCGCTGGAGCGGCACGGCCTCGTCGAGCTGGCGGGAGAGCGGCGCAAGGGCAACGTCACCGAGCGGCTGATGCGGGCCACCGCCGCGTCGTACGTGATCTCGCCGCTCGCGCTCGCCGCCGTCCAGCCCGATCCGGACCGTTTCCGGGACCAGCTCTCCGCGCGCTGGCTGCTGGCGCTCGGCGCGCGGCTGGTCCGGGACGTCGGGTCGCTCATCACGGGCGCGGCCCGGGCCCGCAAGGGGCTCGCGACCTACGCGCTGGACGGCGAGGTCACCTTCGCCTCGGCCGCCGACCGGGCCGCGTTCGTCCAGGAGCTGACGGCCGGGGTGAGCGCGCTCCTGCGCAAGTACGACGCGCCCGGCGCCGAGACCGGGCGGGCGCACCGGATCGTCGTCGCCCTCCACCCGACGGTCAAGCCGCAGTCCGCCGACCGGCCCGCGCCGGCCCCATCGCCCGACCGGCCGCCGCAGGCTCCCCTGCCCGACCGGACCACCCAGACCCCCCTGCCCGACCGGACCGAACCGTCCGGTCGGTGAGACCTGTCGAGGAGCACGTCATGCCCAAGGAATTCGAGATCGCCCGGGAGTTCGAGGTCGACGCCACCCCCGCCGAAGTGTGGGAGGCCGTCACCGCCGGGACCGGCGGGTGGCTGTGGCCGATGGAGGCGCCCGAACCGCGCGTCGGCGGCAAGGGACCCTTCGGTTCCGACGTCATCGCCTGGGATCCGCCGCACCGGTACACCAACCGGGTCGAGGACGTCGAGGGCATCTCCGAACAGACCCTCAACCAGCTGGACTACACGATCGAACCGCGCGACGAGGGCAAGCGGGCCTGGGTGCGGTACGTGCACAGCGGCGTGTTCGTCGACGACTGGGACAACCAGTACGACGGCGCCGCCAAGCACACCGGCTTCTATCTGCACACCCTGCGCCAGTACCTGACGCACTTCGGAGGCCGGAAGGTCACCGCGTTCATCACCTTCGACGGCCCCGAGGCGTCCGGTGGCACCGACGCGCTCGCCGTCGTCGAACGGGCGCTCGGTCTCGCGGACGACACCGAGGAAGGGGCCCGGGTCCAGGTGGAGGGACCCGGCGGGCGGCTCGTCGACGTCGTGGTCGACTACCGCGACCCCTACTTCATCGGTCTGCGCACCGACGACGCCCTCATCCGTATCTTCGGCCGCAACCACTGGGGCCACCGCGTCGGCATGAGCGTCCACGGCTTCGCGCCGGGCGCCGACGCCGAAGTCGGCGAGGCCGCGTGGAAGGGCTGGCTGAACGGAGTGTTCAGCCAGCCCTGAGAACCGGTCGGCGAGGGTGCTACGGCTCGAACCGGACCACCTGCGGGTCGTGGTCGCTGATCTGGTCGTTGAACTCCGCGTTGATGTGCACGCTGTCGTACGTGAACCCGGTGGCGCGCCGGACCGAACGGCTGACCAGGATCTGGTCGAGGACCTGCGCGTTGCCCTGGAAGACGTACGAGTAACGCTCCCGCTTCGGCAGCGACTTGATCGCCGACCACAGGACGCCGCCGTCCTCCAGCTGCTTCGCGGTGTCGGAGAACTCGAAGTCGTTGATGTCGCCGAGAGCGATGACGGACGCCTTCTTGTCCTTCGCCAGGACCTGCTTGACGAAGGTGTTCACGGCCTTCGCCTGCAGGTGGCGCTGGGTCTCCGAGCTGCGCTTCGGCGGCTGGAACTCCGAGTGCAGCGCCTGGTCGCCGCCCTTGGACGCGAAGTGGTTCGCGACCACGAAGACGGACTTGCCGCGGAAGGAGAACTCGCCGACGAGCGGCTTGCGGCTGTTCGTCCAGGCCGCGTTCGCCGGGTCGATGCGGCCCGGGGACACCGTCAGCCGCGCCTTGCCGTTCGCCTTCGTCACGCCGACGGCGGTCGTCGCGTCGCCGCCCGGGCGGTCGGTGAAGGAGACCCGCGCGGGGTTGAACAGGAAGACCTGGCGGATGTTGCCGCCGGGCTCGCCGCCGTCCGCGAGGTTCACCGGGTCGATGGAGCGCCAGTCGTACGCCGGACCGCCGGCCGCCTTGATCGCGTCGATCAGCTTCTTCACGGTCTTGTCGGCGGCGACCGTACCGTCGTTGGTGGCACCGTTGTTGTCCTGGATCTCCTCCAGGGCCACGATGTCGGGCGACTGCAGGTGGTGCACGATCGCGGCCGCGTGGTCACCGAAGGAGGCGTCCGAGGGGTCCAGGTTCTCGACGTTGTACGTCGCCACCGCGAGCTCGCCGCGCGCCTGCTTGTCGGTCGTCTCGCGCTCCAGACCGCCCTGCTTGAGGGTGCCGATCCGGTTGGCGACGAGGGTGTAGCCGCCGAACTGGTTGTAGTCCAGCGGGCCGGCCGTCGTGCCCTTCAGTACGTCGCCGACGTTCGCCTTCGGGAAGTCGGCGACCGCGCCCAGCGACTGGATCTGCAGCCGGCCGGTGTTCTGCGAGGTGTAGGAGTCGTACAGCGCGCCACCGCGGCGGTTGTCGTTCTCCCGGGGCTTCACCGTGACCCACAGCTCGGTGAACGGGTCGCTGGCGCCGACCACACGGGTGTCGGCGACCTGGACGTTCATGCCCTCCAGGGACTCGTAGTAGTCCAGGGCGTATGTGGCCGGGGCGAGCTTCAGGCCGTTGATCGAGCCGGCGGCGGCGGGGTCGCCGGCCGGGACGTACTTCTTCGGCACGGACTTGGTGTCGATGACGGTCGCGGCCGGGACGGCGTTGCCCGCGGAGACGACCGTGACCGTCGGGCGGGAGATCTGCGTCACAGACTGGTTTCCGGACGAAGTGCCGCCCGGTATGAACTCGCCGACCGTGCCCGCGACCGTCACCGCGTCGCCCACCGAGACCGTCGGCCGGGAGCTGGTGAAGACGAAGACACCCTCGCTCGTGGCGGGGTTCGCGTCCGCCTCGGGGTCCTGGATCCAGAAGCCGCGCGAGCCGTAGGTGCGCACGCCCGTGACGATGCCCTGCACCCCGGCGACCTGCTGGCCGACGAGCGGGGACGTCCGGGTGGTGCCCTGGATGTCGTGGATGCGGATGGAGTCCGCCTCGGCGGGCGAGGTCAGGACCACGGCGGACACGGTGGAGCAGATGGTGGCGACGGTCAGCGCGCCGATGCGCGCGGTTCTCTTGCTCGGCAAGGGGATCCCTCCGGGGACGTACGTGGCGCCGGGACGAGAGTGGACGGGGTGGCCTGCGACCGGTGGGGCGGTGCGACGCGCGTAGAAGCCGGCGGACCCGATGAACTCCGACAGTCGTGCCTGTGGGAGCCCCGGAATCGTCCCAGAGCTACCCGTGAGTTTCTACGCGCGTCAATCTCCTGCCTGGTCAGGCCAGTTGTCAAGGTTTCGGCCATGTCCAACTCCTGGCAGGTACATGAACCGGGCGGCATGGGTCCAAATCCGTCTAGGCTGAGCGGCTGCGTACTCGTGCCCGTACCGGTAGGCGTTCGCGTAGCCGTAGGCGTACGCGGAGCGCGTACGGAAGCCCCCTCGCGGGGGTGCACCCGTCGCTCGGCAGTCGTTCGTCAGCACCCGTTCCGAGGAGATCCCCGCCGATGTCAGACAGCTCGCCACTGCCGCCGGTGCGGCTTCTCCCCGCAGCGGAGCTGGCGCGAGAGGCACTCGCCACCCCCTTGCTCTCGCGCGCCGCCCGGCTCGCCCGCTGGGCGGGGCCCGACACGCGGGTCGGTGCCGGGGGCGAACTCGTCGACGAGCAGCTGCCCGCCGCCGCCGAGGCGCTCGGACTCGTCGGAGCGGGCGCCGGGGACGGCGGCGACGACGACGCGGCGGCGTCGGCCAGTGAGGCCTGGCGGGTGGCCGTGGACACCGGGCTCGTCGAGATCGTCAACCCCGACGGACCCGACGGACCCGACGTGCCCGGCGGACCCGAGGGGACCGACGTGCCCGGGGGATCGGGGGAGGGGACGGTCGCCGTGGGTGCGGAACTCGCCCTTCTCACCTCCGGCGGGCCGCAGGACGTGCTCGGCATCTGGCTCACCGCCCTGGAGACCGTCCTCGCCGACGCGGCCGTGCCCGACCTCGACGGCCTCGTCGACGCCATGGAGGCCGGCGGCGAGATCGACTTCTCCGAGCTGGACTGGGACCCCGAGGCCGAGGCGGAGTTCCTCGACGGGGTGCTCGGCAACCTGTACCTCCTCACCGTCAGCGAGGACGGTCCCGACGGGCCCGTGCCGCTGCCCGCCCTCGCCGCCTCGATGATCGTCCCCGACGACATGGGGGAGCCCACCAACGACGTGCTGGAACAGGTCTCGGACGCGATGATGCGGCTCGACGACCAGTTCCGGGTGCTGGAGCCGATCGGCCTGGTGGAGTACCAGCCGGTGGACGAGGCGCTGATGACGGACGCGGAGGAGGCCGCCGCCGAGGGGCAGGGCGGCGCGGCCGCGGTCGACGACACCGATGTCACGCGGTACGGCATGGTCCGGCTCACCCCGCTCGGGCTGTTCGGGGTGCGGGCCCGGCTCCTGGAGGCCGGCGTGCCGGCGCCGGCGGTCGGGGACCTCGTCGACAAGGGTGCCGACGCGCTGCTGGACGGCACCGCCGGGTTCCCGCCGGCCGCCGCCCAGGCCGAGACCGAGCAGTGGCTCGCCCGCCGGGAGCCGTCGGCCGCGGCGCGTGAGCTGCTGGCCGCCGCGCGGGGCACCGACGCCGGCGCCCCGCTGCGGCGGCTGCGCTGCCAGCAGGCGCTGTCCCTGGTGGGGGACGTGGCCGAGCCGGCCCTCCGGGAGGTGCTGGACGACCCCGAGCTGGGCGGGCTCGCCCGGGTGTGGCTGACCGAGAACGGGGCCGCCGATGTGCCCGTGCCGTCCGAGGCGATGGTCTTCTGGCTGACCATCGACACGGTCGCCGCGCAGCTGGCGGCCGAGGGGAACTCCGCGGAGCTGCGGGCGCTGGTGGAGGGGCTGGCCGCGCAGCACGGCTCGTTCTTCGCGGCGGCGTGGCGGGTGGATCATCCCGCCACGCCCGATGTCCTTGAGGCGATGGGGCGGATCCATCCCGACAAGAGGGTGGCGAAGGAGGCCCGTAAGGCGGCGTTCAAGGCGCGGTCGCAGAAGGGGACGGGGGGGACCGCGCAGTAGTTCCGGGCGCCTGGTGGTTTTGGGGTGCCCGGTGGTTCGGGCGCCTGGGGGGTCGGGGGTTCGGGTGCGTGGGCGGCTGCGGGGCCGGTGGTTCACCGAAGGCACCGGGCGTCCTTCTCCCCGCGTTCAGGGTGTGTTCAGGCGCGGGCGCGACCGTGGCGCGACACCTCGGGTCCGCCCCCACGGTCCTCCACCGCCACACAGGAGACAGCATGCCGCTCACCCGCAGGGACTTCGCCGGACGATCCGCGGCCACCGGAGCCGGCGTCGTGCTGGCCGGAAGCGTGGGCGCCCTGGCCACCGCGCCGAACGCCCTCGCGTCGACGGACACGGACACGGACCTGGACCCGGATCCGGACTCGAACCCGGACTCGAACCCGGAGACCGCCCACCGCACCGACCGCGCGGCGGCACGAGTCGGCTACGGCCCCCTCGTGCCCGACCCCCAGGGCATCCTGGCGCTGCCCGCCGGCTTCACCTACCGCATCCTCACGTACAGCGGCAGGACCAAGCTGGAGTCGGGCGAGTTCACCCCCGGCAAGCACGACGGCACCGCCGCCTTCCCCGGCCCCCGCGGCACCACTCTCCTCGTCAACAACCACGAGCTGAAGGGCCCCCGGGCCAACTGGGAGTTCCCGGTGCCGCTCACCGAGGGGCTCGTGTACGACCCGGCGGCGGCCGGCGGCTGCACGGTGGTGGAGGTACGGCCGGGCGGCCGGGTCGCCGAGTGGGTCGGCATCGCGGGCACGTCCACCAACTGCGCGGGCGGCAGCACCCCGTGGGGCACCTGGCTCACCTGTGAGGAGAACTCCGACCGGGCCGGCGTCAACGGCATGACCAAGGACCACGGCTACGTCTTCGAGGTCGACCCCTGCGACCGCCGCGCCAACCGCGCCCCGAAGCCGCTGAAGTTCCTCGGACGCTACGACCACGAGGCCGTCGTCATCGACCCCAGGCGCGGCCACGCCTACCTCACCGAGGACGCGGCCGCCCCCAACGGCCTCTTCTACCGCTGGACCCCGCCCAGGGGATTCGCCTACGGGCCCGGGAAGTTCCGTACCCTCGCCGACGACGCGGGCGTCCTCCGGGCCCCCCGTTGCTACGACTCCGGCGGCCGCTTCGTCGACGACCTGTCCCGCGCCACGCGGATCGGCACGGTGTACGGCGTCGACTGGATCGACGTGCCCGACCGGGACGCCAGGACCGTCGCCGTCCGCAAGCAGTTCGCCGACTCCGAGATCACCCGCGCCCGCAAGCTGGAGGGCATGTGGTGGGGCGACGGCGGCGTGTACGTCGTCTCCTCGTACGCCCGTGCCGAGAGCCCCGTGCGGCACGACGGCCAGGTCTGGTTCTACGACCCCAAGCGCCGCACCCTGACCCTGAAGGTCCTGCTCGGCGTCAACCCGGACCCGTCCGTCGACGGTGTCTTCGACGGTCCCGACAACATCACCGTCTCCCCGTACGGCGGCATCGTCCTCGCCGAGGACGGCGAGGGGATCTCGCATCTCTTCGGCGCCACCGACAGCGGCCGGACCTACCCGATCGCCCGCAACGATCTCAATATCGGCACCGAGGAGCAGCCGGAATACAGCGAGTTCGCCGGCGTCACCTTCTCACCCGACGGAAAGACCCTGTACGCCAACATCCAGACGCCGGGCATTCTGCTCGCGATCACCGGCCCCTGGAAGCGGCAGAAGCGGTCCTGAGAAGCGGTGGTTAATTCATTGGCCCGGCCCGTGGTACGCCTCCTACAGTGATGCCTGTCCAGGTGCGAAGGCAGGACCTACTTCCACTGATAATGGGGCGGCCGCGGGTTCGAGTCCCGCCACCGGTACCAACACGCCGGTGTAGCTCAGGGGTTAGAGCACCTACGTCGGTTCCGCCGGCTTCGATCTCTGGACACCCAAAGCTTCACGCACCTCCCGGTGCGATCCGATCTCGGGAGGCGCGGCAGATGGTGGATGCCCGGTGCGCAGGCAGCGGATACTTCGGGAACTGGTGGGGAGAGATCCTCATGCGGGTTCGAATCCCGTCATCGACGTCCGGTCGGTGTGGCGGAACGGAAGACGCGCCAGTCATAAGCACCGCCGCCGACTTCGACCTCGGGCACCCTCCTTCTGCCGCGCCTCCCCCGAACCGGAATTCAGAAATCAGGAACAGGGATTCCACGCACGAAGTGTGATGTGCCGCGGAATTCGGGGGAGTTCATCATGGCGCGATTCAACACGAAGGCAGGCAAGGCCCAGCCCACCTCCCGTGTCACCTCCACGGGCCGTGTGCTCCGTACGTACGAGGGCGGCCGTGGACGTGAGCGGGACGAGCGCTCCGAGCTCTTCCTGCTGTCGATCGCCAACTTCGTCGCGCAGAAGACCTTCTACGAGAGCGGCGAGGACCGGGACGAGCGGTTCGCAGGGCTGGTGCGCCGGCTCGCCGTCACCGACCCGGCGTGGACGGCCGGGCTGCTCGGCTGGCTGCGCGGCGAGGGCAACCTCCGTACGGCCTCCCTCGTGGGCGCCGCCGAGTACGTGAAGGCGCGCCTCGACGCGGGCGTCACCGACGGCCCCACCAACCGTGAGGTCGTCGCCTCGGTGCTGCGACGCCCCGACGAGCCCGGTGAACTGCTCGCCTACTGGACCTCGCGGTACGGCCGCAACCTTCCCAAGCCCGTGAAGCGGGGCGTCGCCGACGCCGTACGACGGCTCTACAGCCCCAAGACGCTGCTGAAGTACGACACCGCGTCCAAGGGCTACCGCTTCGGCGACATCCTGAACCTGGTGCACGCGGCGCCGGACCCGGACAAGCCGTGGCAGGGGGACCTGTTCCGGTACGCCCTCGACCGGCGCCACAACCCGGACACGGCCGTCGTGCCCCGGTCGCTGCCCATGCTCGCTGCGCACCGTGACCTGATGGAGCTGCGGCCCGCGAAGCGGCGCCGGGTCGTGACCGGCTCCGGGGGCGCCCAGCGGCTCGCGGACGCGGGCCTCACCTGGGAGGCGCTCGCGGGCTGGCTGCAGGGGCCGATGGACAGGGCGGCCTGGGAGGCCGTCATCCCGTCCATGGGCACCATGGCGCTGACCCGGAACCTGCGGAACTTCGACGAGGCCGGTGTCGGCGACGAGGTCGCGGCCCGGGTCGCGGCGCGGATCAGCGATCCGGCGGAGGTCGCGCGCTCGCGGCAGTTCCCCTTCCGCTACCTCTCGGCCTACCGCCACGCGCCCTCGCTGCGCTGGGCGTACCCGCTGGAGCAGGCGCTCGGCCACTCGCTGGCCAACGTGCCCGCGCTGCCCGGCCGGACCCTGGTCCTGGTCGACCGCTCGGGCTCGATGTTCCACTCGCGGCTGACCGACCGCTCCTCGCTCACCTACGCGGACGCGGCGGCGGTCTTCGGCACGGCGCTCGCGCTGCGGGCGGCGAACGCGGATCTCGTCGAGTTCGGGAGCACGAGCAGGGTGGTGCGGTTCGGCGCGGGGGAGTCGGTGCTGAAGATCGTCGGCCGGTTCGGCGACCTGGGCGGCACCGACACCACCGAGGCCGTCCGCCGCCACTACAAGAGGCACGACCGGGTGCTGATCGTCACCGACGAGCAGGCCACCTACAGCCACTACGGCGATCCGACCGCGCAGATCCCGGCCGACGTCCCGGTCTACACCTGGAACCTCGCCGGGTACCGGGCGGGCCACGGCCCCTCCGGCACGGCGAACCGCCACACCTTCGGCGGCCTCTCCGACGCGGCCTTCCGCATGGTGCCGCTGCTGGAGGGAGCCCGGAGGGCCCAGTGGCCGTGGGCGGCCGGGTGACGCCGGTCCGCGGACCGGCGGTCCACGAGAACGGGGGATGAGTGTGGCCCGTGTCCCAAGGAGGACGCGGGCCACACTCTTGTTCGGCGACGGGACTGGCATCTAACATTTCAGTTCATGGAGGCCATACGACCCGTCGCGCGCACCCTGCTGAGGGACCGCGCCTACCAAGCCATCCGGGACGCCATCGTGGCCGGCGAGATCGAGCCGGGCGCGGTGGTGCGCGACGCCGAGTTCGCGGAGCTGCTGGGACTGTCCCGGGCGCCCGTGCGGGAGGCGTTCTCCCGGCTGGTGGACGAGGGGCTCCTGGAGAGCAAGCCGCAGAGCTACACCCGGGTCACGGCCGTCGTCGCCTCCGATGTGCGGGACGCCGCCGCCGTGGTCGGGGCCATGCACGAGCTTGTCGCCCGGACCGCCGTGCCCCGGCTGTTCGCGGCGGACGTGGAGATGATGCGCTCGGCCAACGAGCGGTTCGCGGCGGCCGTCCGCACCGGCGACGTCGACGCGGCCCTGGTCGCCGACGACGAACTGCACGACGTGCTCGTCCGGGTGAGCGGCAACCGCGCGGCCGCCGCCACCGTCGCCCGCTACACCCCGCTCATCCGCCGGCTGGAGCGGCGGCGCTTCGGCGAGGGCGGCAACTGCCGCTCGGCCGGACTGCACGAGCAGCTGATCGCCGCCTGCGCGGCCGGCGACACGGACGGGGCGGTCCGCGTCACGGCGGAGATCTGGCGCGGCCTGGCCGCCCTCGCCGACGAACCGGACGAACCGGATGAACCGAACGGGCCCGACGAGCAGCGCGAGCAGGTCGAGCAGGCGGGCGGTGCGTTGCCCGCATCCGCCGGGACGGAGGGCGGTGCGTCTGCCGTCTCTGCCGAGGCGGCGGGCGGTGCGTCGGCCGCGTCCACCGAGGCGGCGGCCGGTGTGTTCCCCGGGTCCGCCGAAGAGGCGGGCCATGCGTCCCCCGTGCCCGCCGAGGCGGCGGGCGGTTCTCTCACCGCTTCCGCTTCCGCCGCTTCCGCCGCTTCCGCCGCGTCCGTCGAGGAGGCCGCCGACGCGTCCGCGCGACCGCTCGCCCATGAGCCCGCCCACCAGCCCGCCGGCGAACCGGGCGACGCGCCCGTGCGTCGAGCGGACCGCTGACCCGACCGGTCCGCGCCCTCGCCCCGTCCCGTCCGTCCCCGCTCCGCCGCACCCCACCCGGGAGAACCCGTGTCCCTGTCTTCCTTCGAGCGCTACCCCCTCCTCTTCGGGCCCTCGCCGGTCCACCCGCTGGAGCGGCTGACCGCGCACCTCGGCGGAGCCTCCGTCTGGGCCAAGCGCGAGGACTGCAACTCCGGTATCGCGTACGGCGGCAACAAGACCCGCAAGCTGGAGTACCTCGTCGCCGACGCGCTCGCCCAGGGCTGCGACACCCTCGTCTCCATCGGCGGCGTGCAGTCCAACCACACCCGCCAGGTGGCCGCCGTCGCCGCCCGCGCCGGGCTCAAGTGCGTGCTCGTGCAGGAGAGCTGGGTCGACTGGCCGGACTCCGTCTACGACAAGGTCGGCAACATCCTGATCAGCCGGCTGGCCGGCGCCGACGTACGGCTCGTCCGGGCCGGCTTCGGCATCGGCTTCAAGGAGAGCTGGGAGCTGGCCCTCAGGGAGGTCGAGGAGGGCGGCGGCAAGCCGTACGCCATCCCGGCCGGCGCCTCCGACCACCCCCTCGGCGGCCTCGGCTTCGCCGGCTGGGCGTACGAGGTCGCCGATCAGGAGCGCGAACTGGGCGTCTTCTTCGACACGGTGATCGTGTGCTCGGTGACCGGCTCGACCCAGGCCGGCATGGTCGCCGGCTTCGCCGCGCTCGAGGAGGCGGGCGGCAGGCCGCGTCGGGTGATCGGCATCGACGCCTCGGCCAAGCCGACCACCACCCGGGAGCAGGTCGCCCGCATCGCCCGGAACACCGCCAAGCTCATCGGCGTCGAGCGGGAGCTGACCGTGGACGATGTCGAGCTGGACGAGCGCTACCACGCCGGGATCTACGGGGTTCCGGACGACGCCACCCTCGTCGCCATGCAGCTCGCCGCCCGCACCGAGGGCATGGTCACCGACCCCGTGTACGAGGGCAAGTCGATGGCCGGGATGATCGACCTGATCGAGCGGGGCGAGATCGGCCCGGAGTCGACCGTGCTCTACGCCCACCTCGGCGGCCAGCCCGCGCTGAACGCGTACAGCGGAGTGATCCAATAGGGGGCGGGGGCTCCGCCCCACCGCTCGCCGGCCGACCGGGCGCCCTCCGTACGCGGGAGGCGCCCGGCGTCGCGTCCGCGCGTCTCAGAGGGCCTGCGCCGCCGGCTTCACCATCCCCCTGACCGTGCGGGACTTCACGAAGTCGCCCATCGCGGTCATCTCCCACTCACCGCTGAACTGCTTGATCAGCTTGGCCATCATCACGCCGGTCTGGGCCTCGGCGTTGGTCAGGTCGAAGCGGACCAGCTCCTCGCCGGACGCGGCGTCGAGCAGCCGGCAGTAGGCCTTGGCGACCTCGGTGAACTTCTGGCCGGAGAACGAGTTGACCGTGAAGACCAGCCCGGTGACCTCCTGCGGCAGCCGTCCGAGGTCGACCACGATCACCTCGTCGTCCCCGCCGCCCTCGCCGGTGAGGTTGTCACCGGAGTGCTTGATCGCGCCGTTCACGATCGACAGCTTGCCGAAGTAGCAGCTGTCGATGTGGTTGCGCTGCGGGCCGTACGCGATGACCGACGCGTCGAGGTCGATGTCCTTGCCCCGGTACGCCGGCTCCCAGCCGAGCCCCATCTTGACCTGGGAGAGCAGCGGGCGGCCGCCCTTGACGAGGGAGACGGTCTGGTTCTTCTGCAGACTGACGCGGCCCTTGTCCAGGTTGATCTTGCCGGTGCCCGGGGCGGGGGCCGGGGGTGCGGCCGGCGGGGCGGGCGGCGCCGGGGGAGCCATGACACGCGGGTCCATGGCGGGGGCGGGCGGGGCCGCCGGGACATGCGGGGCGGGAGAGGGCGGGACGGGAGCCGGCTGGGCGGCCGGGGCGGGTTCCTCCACCGTGACCCCGAAGTCCGTCGCGATGCCCGCGAGACCGTTCGCGTATCCCTGGCCGACCGCGCGGGCCTTCCACGCGCCGTTGCGCAGATAGATCTCGACGATCACCAGGGCGGTCTCCGTGCCCAGCTGGGGCGGGGTGAAGGTGGAGATCACGGAGCCGTTCGCCGCGTCGCGGATCGTCGCCGTCGGTTCGACGCCCTGGAAGGTCTGGCCCGCCGCGTCCGGGCTGGCCGTGACCACGATCTTCTCGATCCCCGGGGGCACGGCCGAGGTGTCCACCGTGATCGAGTCGGGCGTGGCGCCGCCGCCGGAGCGGTACGTCACGCCCGGACCGGACGGCTGGTTGTAGAAGATGAAGTCGTCGTCCGAGCGCACCTTGCCGTCTGCGGTGAGCAGCAGGCCCGACACGTCGAGCCGCACGGGGGCGGAGACGTCCACCGCGACGCGGGTGACGGGCAGCGGGATGTTCGAGCCGGGGGTCATAGCGGTCATGCGTGATGAACGATTCAGGCCGCTTTACCGTTCCCTTACCCGGGCGCGCCCGGCGGCCGTTCGGGTCAGCGGCGGTTGCGGGGGTGCTCCCGGGCCGTGCGTTCGTTGCCCCGGCGGTAGTTCCCGGTCCAGCGGGCCATGACCAGCTGCGGGTCGCCCGCCGCCACCTCGGCGAGGAATTGGGCAGCTCGGGGGCCGCGCAGCGTCGTGGCCGCGCGGCCGTGGTGGTCGATCGTCACGGTCTGGTCGGAGTGCTCGGTGTAGGTGAATCCGCTGGGGCGTGGCATGTCCCGGATGGTAGGGGCGGCAGCTCCGGCGGCCCAGCGAATTTCGGTCGCCCGCCGAGTCGCCCGGCCACCTCCGTCTCCGCCCCCCGCCCCGTTCCCTCCCCGGACACCCCGGCACCTACGGCCTCACGGCACCTACGGCCTCACGGCACCTACGGCCTCACGGCACCACGACGATCTTCCGTCCCACCCCCGACGCGAACTGCTCCAGCGCCTCGGGATAGCGCTCCAGCGGCACCCGGTCGCTGATGAAGACGTCCGGGTCCAGGACCCCGCCCGCGAAGAGTTCCGCCGCCCGTTCGAAGCTGTGCAGCACGGCCATCGACCCGGTGATGGTGATCTCCTGGTTGTAGATCCGGTACGGGTCGATCGTGACCCGGGTCGCGTAGTCCGCCACCCCGAACTGCAGGAACGTGCCCGCCTTGGCCACCCGCCCCAAGCCGTCCTGGATCGCCGCCGCGTTGCCCGTCGCGTCCACGACGACGTCCCAGCCCTGCGGCCGGTCCAGTTCGTCGGGGCCGGCGGCGGCTCCCGAGACACCCAGCCGGCGCGCCGTCTCCAGACGCGCGGCGTTCACGTCCACCATGTCCACGCTCGCCGCACCCGTCCGCTTGGCCAGCTCCAGCATCATCAGCCCCATCGTCCCGGACCCGTAGATCAGGACATGGGCGCCCAGCCGGGCGCGGAGCACGTCGTAGCCCCGTACCGCGCAGGACAGCGGCTCCACAAGCGCCGCGTCCTGGGTGCGGACGTGGTCCGGCAGCCGTACGCAGTTCGCGACCGGTGCCACCGCGTACCGCGCCGCGCCGCCGGCCGTGGTGACCCCGATCGCGGCCCACCGCTCGCACAGGTTGTTGTGGCCGGTACGGCAGTAGCGGCACTCGTGGCAGTACAGGGACGGGTCGACGGCCACCCGGTCGCCGACGGACAGTTCGGTGACCCCGCCGCCCACGCCCACCACCTCGCCCGCGAACTCGTGCCCCGGCACGATCGGCAGCTTCGGGGCGAACTCGCCCTGGAGGATGTGCAGATCGGTCCCGCACAGTCCGCACGCGGCGACCTCGACGACGACGTCACGGGGGCCCGGTGCCGGGTCCGGGACCTCGGTGACGACGGCCCTGCCCGGGGACTCGATGACGGCGGCCTTCATTTGACGGCTCCCAGGGAGAGGCCCTGGACGAGTTTGTCCTGGGCGGCGAACCCCGCGGCGAGCACCGGCAGGGAGATCACGAGCGACGCGGCGCACACCTTCGCCAGGAACAGGCCCTGGCTGGTGATGAAGCCGGTCAGGAAGACGGGGGCGGTCTCCGCCACCACGCCCGTCAGCACCCTCGCGAACAGCAGCTCGTTCCAGCTGAAGATGAAGCAGATCAGGGCCGTGGCGGCGATCCCGGGGGCCGCGATCGGCGCCACCACACGGGCCAGCACGGTCGGCAGCCGGGCGCCGTCCAGGTGCGCGGCCTCGATGACCGCCACCGGCACCTCCGCCAGGAAGGACTGCATCATCCACACGGCGATCGGCAGGTTCATGGAGGTGTGCAGGACGACGAGCAGCCAGATGTTGTCGAGGAGACCCGTGTTCCTGGCGAAGAGGTAGATCGGGAGCAGGCCCGCCACCAGCGGCAGCATCTTGGTGGAGAGGAAGAAGAACAGGACGTCCGTCCACTTCTTCACGGGGCGGATCGACAGCGCGTACGCCGCCGGGAAGGCGAGGAGGAGGACGAGCAGGGTCGAGGCCAGGGAGGCCACCGTGGAGTTGATCAGCGCGGGCCAGGGGCTCGCCCCGCCGTCCACGCCGAAGAACTCGCGGTAGCCGTCCAGGGTCAGCGCCGCCGCGAAGGACGGCGGGTTGGTCGCCGCGTCCGACTCCGAGTGGAGGGACGTCAGCGCCATCCAGGCGATCGGCAGGAAGAACACGACCCCGGCGAACCAGGCCAGCAGACCGGCCCCCTTGCGTCGTACGGCGTTCATGAGCGCCCCGCCTCCTCACGGAACAGCGACGAGACCACGCGCAGCGCGAACGTCGCGATGACGAGCGAACCGATGACGACCAGGACCCCGGCGGCCGAGGCGAGACCGTTCTCGTGGGCCTGGTAGAAGGTCTGGTAGACGGTGTACGGGAGGTTCGCGGTGCCCAGGCCGCCCGAGGTGATCGTGAAGACCGCGTCGAAGTTCTGCACGATGTGGATCGAGCCCAGCAGCGCGCCCAGTTCGAGATAGCGCCGCAGGTGGGGGAGCGTCAGATGGCGGAAGATCTGCCAGTCGCTCGCGCCGTCGACCCGGGCGGCCTCGATCTGCTGCTGGTCCCGGGACTGCAGCCCGGCCAGCAGGATCAGCATCATGAACGGCGTCCACTGCCACACCAGGGAGGCCTCGACCGCGAGCAGCGGCGTCTTCGAGATCCAGTCCGGCTGGGGGCCGCCCACGTAGTGCAACAGCCCGTTGAACAGGCCGTACTCGGGGTTGTAGAGCACATGCTTCCAGAGCAGGGCGGCCGCCACCGGGACCACCAGGAAGGGGGCGATGAGGAGGGTGCGGACGATGCCCCGGCCCCGGAACCTCCGGTCCAGGAGCAGGGCCAGCAGCAGGCCGAGCACGAGACTGGTGAGGACCACGGCGACCGTCAGCAGGATCGTCGTCCCCACCGAGCGGCGCAGGTCGGGGTCGGTGAGGACCTCGCCGTAGTTGGCGAGGCCGGCGAACGCGCGGGCGTCGGGGTAGAGGGAGTTCCAGTCGAAGAAGGAGATCACCAGCGTGGCCACGAAAGGGAGCTGGGTCACGGCGATCATGAAGATCAGGGCGGGCAGGAGCGGGGCGCGGGTGGCCCAGGCGCGCAGCCGGGCGTTCGGCGCGCCCAGGGTGCGGACGGGGGTCGCCGTCCTCGGCGCCGTCGTGGTCGCGGTCATCGTCCCTCGTACTCCTCGGAGGTCTGCTCGGCGAGCGCCTGGGCCTTCCGCAGGGCCCGACGCCACGGACTGGTGTCCGGCGATGGCCGCGCTGATCTCCAGGGACACCTTGGTGCCGAGGTCGGTGAACTCGGGGATGCCGACGAACTGGATGCCGGGGGCGGGGCGCGGCTGCAGGCCGGGGTCGGTGGGCCGGGCGCCCTCGATGGCCTCGCGGGTCATCTCCTGGAAGGCGGCGGCCTCCTCGCGGTAGTCCGCGTTCGTGTACGTCGACGCGCGTTTGCCGGCGGGCACGTTCGACCAGCCGATCCGTTCGCCGACCAGTTCCTCGTACTCCCTGCTCGACGCCCAGGAGACGAACCTCCACGCCTTGTCGGGGTTCCGGGACGCCTGCTGGATGCCCCAGGCCCAGGTGTAGAGCCAGCCGGAGGACGCGGTCCGCTCGACCGGGGCCGGTGCGTAGCCGATCCTTCCCTTCACCGGGGAGTCGTCGGCCTCCAGCGAACCGGCCGCCGACGTGGCGTCGTACCACATGGCCACCTTGCCCTGGGTCATGTTGTTGAGGCACTCGGCGAAGCCGGCCTGGGCGGCGCCGGATTCGCCGTGCTCGCGCACGAGGTCCACGTAGAACCCGGTCGCCCGCTCGAACTCGGGGGAGTCCAGCCGTGCCTTCCAGTCCTTGTCGAACCAGGTGCCGCCGAAGGTGTTCACGACCGTGGTGAGGGGCGCCATGACCTCGCCCCAGCCGGGCAGGCCGCGCAGACAGATGCCCTTCATGCCCTCCTCGGCGCCGTCCGCCTTCGCGGCGAGGTCGGCGACCTGCCGCCAGGTGGGTCGCTCGGGCATCGTCAGCCCGTGCTCGGCGAAGACGTCCTTGCGGTACATCAGGAAGGACGACTCGCCGTAGAAGGGCTGCCCGTAGAGCCTGCCGTCGTCGCCCGTCAGGGACTGGCGCATGGGTTCGAGAATGTCCTGCTGGTCGAAGCCCGGGTCCTTCGCGACGTACGGGTCCAGCTCCTCCAGCCAGCCGTTGCGGGCGTAGATCGGTATCTCGTAGTTGCTGAGGGTGGCCACGTCGTACTGGCCCGCCTGGTTGGCGAAGTCCTGGCTGATCTTGTCGCGGACGTCGTTCTCCGGCAGCACGGTGAAGTTCACCCCGATTCCGGTCTCCTCGGTGAAGTGGGAGGCCGTGAGCTTCTGCAGCTCCTGCATCTGCGGGTTGTTGACCATCAGTACGTTGATGGTGTCGCCGCCGGATCCCGCCCCGCCCGCTCCGGTCCAGCAACCGGAGAGAAGCGGGGCGAGCAGCGCCCCCGCGGCGGCCGCGGCGAGTACGCGCGGCCTCCGTCGGCTCGCGATGCGCATGGATCACTCCTGCATATGTGGGGGATTTCGGGAGATAAGGGATGTCGGAAGGTGGGGCGGAGGTACGGAAGGGGCCGGTGGGGCTGGTCAGACCCGGGTGACCTGGGGGCCGAGCAGTGAGTAGCGGTGGGCTTCCGAGGCCGGCAGCAGGGTGCTCGTGACGATCGCGTCCAGGTCGCCCGCCTCGGCGAACCTGCAGAAGCTGACGGCGCCGAACTTGGTGTGGACGCCCGCGAAGACCGTGCGCCGGGAGGCGCGGATCGCCTGGGCCTTGACCTCGCTGACGGCCGGGTCGGGGGTGGTGAGGCCGTGGTCGCGGGTGATGCCGTTGGCGCCGATGTACGCCAGGTCGATGACGAAGCCGGACAGCATCCTCGTCGTCCAGTGGTCGACGGTGGCGAGGGTGCCGGGGCGGACCCGGCCGCCGAGCAGCAGCACGGTGGTGTTGCCGGCCTCCGCGAGCGCCCCGGCGGTCGCGAGGGACGCCGTGACCACGGTCAGGGGCCGGTCCCGGGGCAGCGCCTCGGCGATGAGCTGCGGGGTGAAGCCCTCGTCGACGAAGACCGTCTCCGCGTCGCCCAGCAACTCGGCCGCCGCAGTGGCGATCCGGCGCTTCTCGGGCACATGGCTGGTGGCGCGGAAGGCGAGCGTCGTCTCGAACCCGGCGCTCTCCACCGGATACGCCCCGCCGTGCGTGCGGCGGACCAGCCCGTGGTCCTCCAGGGCGCGCAGATCACGTCGTACGGTCTCCTTGGCCACGCCCAGGGCGGCCGCGAGCCCGGCGACGTCGACCGCGCCCGTGCGGCGGGCGGCCCGGACGATCTCGCGTTGCCTTTCCGCCGCGCTCATGGCCGACACCCGCTCTCCTTTGCCGTAGTGCTGCCCGTTCGGGCCCGGTGCGGGCCCTGGGGGAAGTTCTACAGCCGGTGCGCGGCGCCGACCAGGTCTGTTCCGCGACGGATGATGCCCGTCCCTGACCGTTTCGCGGTGCCCGGGTCCGTCACGGACCTGGGGCGGGCGGCGGAACGGGCAACGGGCGTGCCCGAACACGGGAGCGGGCGGGCCCGTTCGGTGCCCGCCCGCTCCCTCCGCACGGCGTACGGCCCTCGTTTCCCGTACGGCGCACGAGCTGTCGGGGTCCGAGCCGGTGCGGTCAGTACGGCCAGATCGGCGGGTCGCTCACGAAGTGGCCGCCGAGGTTGGCGTGGGCCACGTTCTCGGGGTCCAGCTCACCCTGTTCGGCGATCAGTTTCTCGGCGTACGGCTCGGAGTCGTCCTGCGGGTCGTAGCCGAGGGCGCGGGCGGTGGACAGGTCCCACCACAGACGGGTGTTGGCCGAGGAGCCGTAGACGACGGTGTGGCCGACGTGCTCGGCGGTCAGGGCCGCGTGGAAGAGGCGGGCGCCGTCGGCCGGGCTCATCCAGAGCGAGAGCATCCGGACGCTGGTGGGCTCGGGGAAGCAGGAGCCGATGCGTACGGAGACGGTCTCCAGGCCGTACTTGTCCCAGTAGAGCTGTGCCAGATCCTCGCCGAAGGACTTGGACAGGCCGTAGAAGGTGTCGGGGCGGTGCGGGGTGTCGACCGGGATCAGCGGATCCTGGCCCAGCGGGCGGGGGGTGAAGCCCACGGCGTGGTTGGAGGACGCGAAGACGATACGGGGCACGCCCTCCGCGCGGGCGGCCTCGTACAGGTTGTACGTCCCCTCGATGTTCGCCGCGAGGATCTTCTCGAAGGAGGCTTCCAGGGAGATGCCCGCGAGGTGGATGATCGCGTCGACGCCCCGGACGGCCTCGCGCAGGGCCTTCCTGTCGGCGAGGTCGGCGGTGATCGCGTCCGGCGCGCCGTCGACGGGAAGCAGGTCCAGGAGGCGAAGCTTGTAGCCGTGGGCCGGGAGCAGGTCCCGCATCAGGGTGCCGAGCCCGCCGGCGGCGCCGGTGAGCAGAACGGTGCGGGGAGCGGGCATCCAGGATCTCCTTGCATCGCCAGCCGTGCACATGGGCGTCCGGCATTCACATTCATGGACACGCTAGGGAGCGTGCCCCCCGTGCGTCAAGTGGGGCGCCGGTGGGGTGCGGAGGCGCGAAATCGCTGGTGCGGAGCGGGTTGCCCGGCTTGACCGGTCCCGAGCGGGCGTCCTAGCGTGGTGTCGTTCAGAAATGTAAACATCGATCAGTGACATGGACCTGGGGGAGCCCGTGGAGTCGGGACAGCCCGTGGAGTCGGGACAGCCCGTGGACTTGGGAGAACCCGTGGACTTGGGAGAGCCCGTGACGTCAGCCTCGCTCGCCGCCCGGCTCAGGGTCCCCGGGGGACCGCTGTTCTTCCCCGTCACGGCGTACGGCCCGGACGGCGCGGTCGATCTTGCCGCCTGCCGCGCGCACGTCCGCCGGGGCGTCGAGGCCGGAGCGGCCGCGGTCTTCGTCTGCTGCGGCACCGGCGAGTTCCACGCGCTCACGCCCGAGGAGTTCCAGGAGTGCGTACGGGCCGCCGTCGCGGAGACGGCGGGCCGGGTGCCGGTGGTGGCCGGCGCCGGCTACGGCACCGCCCTCGCCGTGCGCTACGCGCGTCTCGCCGAGGAGGCCGGGGCCGACGGACTGCTCGCCCTCCCGCCCTACCTCGTCGTGGCCGCCCAGGAGGGGCTGCTGCGCCACTACCGGGAACTCGCCGCGGCGACCTCGCTCCCCGTCGTCGTCTACCAGCGCGACAACGCCGTGTTCACCCCGGACACCGTGGTCGAACTCGCCCGCACGGAAGGGATCGTCGGCCTCAAGGACGGCCTCGGCGACCTGGACCTGATGACGCGGATCGTGAGCGCGGTGCGCGAGGAGGTTCCCAGCCCGGACGACTTCCTCTACTTCAACGGCCTGCCGACCGCCGAGCTGACCCAGCCCGCGTACCGGGCCGTCGGGGTGCCCCTGTACTCGTCGGCCGTCTTCTGCTTCGCACCGGAGATCGCGCTCGCGTTCCACCGGGCGCTCGGCGCGGGGGACGAGGCGACCGTGCGGCGGCTGCTCGACGGTTTCTACCGCCCCTTCGTCGAACTCCGCTCGCTGGGACGCGGCTATGCGGTGTCACTGGTCAAGGCAGGGGTACGGCTACGGGGGCTGGACGTGGGAGAGGTGAGGCCGCCGCTGCACGAGCCGGCCGGGGAACACGTCAAGCGGCTGGGTGAGTTGATCGAGCGCGGCCACGCGCTGCTCGAAGAGTGCCAGGAGGGCAAGTGAAGGCGTCGACGTTCGTCTATCCGTGGGACGTCATCGGGGATCCGGCCGCCGCCGAGCGCGTCGCGGGGCTGGGGGTGGGGCAGGCCACGCTCGCCTCCGCGTACCACTCCACCCGCGCGCTCACCCCCCGACACCCCCGGCAGCGCATCGTCACCGCCGAGCACGCGGCCGTGCTGTACCCGCCGGGCGCCCGGTGGGAGGGCCGTACGCTGCGGCCGTACGCGGCGGGGGACTGGGCGTTCGGCGACGCGTTCGGCGAGTCGGCGACGGCGCTCGCGCACGCCGGGCTCGAAGTGCACACCTGGGTGGTCCTCGCGCACAACTCCCGGCTGGGCGCCGAGCATCCCTCGACCTCCGTGGTCAACGCCTACGGGGACCGGTATCCGTGGGCGCCCTGCATCGCGCAGCCGGACACCCGGGAGTACCTCGTCGATCTCGCGGTGGAGGCGGCGGTCCGGCCGGGCGCGCGCGGCACGGAGCTGGAGTCGCTGGGCTGGTACGGCGTCTCCCATCTGCACGCCCACGACAAGACGGGCGGCGTCGGGCTCGGCGACGCCGGGCAGTACCTGATGTCGCTGTGCTTCTGCGCCACCTGCCGCGACGGGTACGCCGGCGTCGGCCAGGACCCCGAGGAGCTGGCGGCCGCCGTCCGCACGGGCCTGGAACCGCTGTGGCGCGGCGAGAGCGTCGACGAGGGCTGGCCGGCCGTGGAGAAACTGCTCGGCACCGACCGGGCGGCGGCCACACGGGTGTGGCGGGACGCGATCGCCCGCTCGCTGCAGGAGGAGGCCGTCGCCGCCGTACGGGCCGCCGCGCCCGCCGGGTTCCAGGTGCTGCTGCACGCGGACCCGGTGACGTACCACTGCGGCGCCAACCCCGGCGTGGACCCCGGACACATCCTCGGCGTGGCCGACGGGGTCGTCGTGCCGTGCGGGGGCGGGCCGGGGCTGCTGCCGGCGTTCACGGAGGCCGGGGCGGACGGGGCCGTGCTGGCCGCCAACTTCCCGATCGTGTCGGGGATGGGCGGCAGCCCGGTGACCCTGGCGGAGGACACGGGGCGGGCGGTCGAGCTGGGGGCCACGGAACTCCGGCTGTACCACGCGGGGCTGGCGTCGGACCAGGACCTGGCGGCGGTGCGGGAGGCGCTGACGGCGGTGGGGTGAGCCGGTGCCGGTGCCGGTGGCGGAGCCGGTGACCAAGTGGGTGTCGAACATCCGAGGGTTCCCCACCGCTCAGCGACGACGCAGCAGTCGGGCCGCCGTCACGAGCAGGAGCATGCCCACGGCCGGCAGCAGCACCGGGAGGCCGGCCACGCCGACCAGGCCCGCCCCGATCGCCATGCCCACCGCGGTCGGGGCGAAGAGGAGGGTGTGGGCGGTGGCCGTGGTGCGGCCCAGTCGGTCGGGCGGGGTCTCGCGCTGGACAGCGGTGAGCGTGGCGGTCAGGACACAGGGGAGTCCGACGCCGATCGCCGCGCTCGACGCCAGGACGGTGAGGTCGTCGGGGACGGTGCGGGCCACCACCGCCGCTCCCGTCAGGGCGATGCCGTAGGCCGCGAAGGGGACTTCGCCGAGGCGCCGCAGGAGGGGGCCCGTGGCCAGGCCGACGGCGACCGAGCCGGCGCCCTGGGCGAGGAAGAGGAGGCCGGCGTGGGCGGGGGAGCGGCCCAGGGACTCCACCACCGCGTGGATCAGGGCGCCGTTCACTCCGGAGAGCAGCATCGTCGTGCCGCCGGCCAGGACCAGGGGGCGCAGGCGTGGGTCGGCCAGGAGGTGGCGGGCGCCTTCGGCCGTGCGGGCGTACAGCCCCCGGGTCGGGTCCTCGCAGGGGACGGGGCGCGCCCCTCGCTCCCGCACCAGCCCGTACAGCCCCGCCGCCGCGACGAACGTGACCGCGTCCAGCAGCGCCACCGTGGCCCCGCCGTACGCCGCGTACAGACCGGCTCCCGCCAGGGGGGCCACCAGCTTCATGCTCTCGTTGGCCGTCATGCGCAGACCGTTGAAGTCGCCGAGGAGGGACGGGTCGACGGCGCCGGCGATCAGGGCCGACTCGGCCGCGTCGGCGACGACGCCTGCCGCGCCGTGGACGAGGAGCACCGCGTAGAGGAGCCACAGGTCGCCCGGGCCGTCCACGGTGAAGAGGGCGAGGAGGACGGTGGCCGGGACCAGGTTGGCGGTGATCAGGACGGCGCGGCGGCGGGGGCGGTCCGCGAGGGTGCCGAGGAGCGGGCCGGCGAGCAGCGGGGCCCACAGGGCGAGCGTGCACAGCGCCGCCAGGGTGTTCGAGCCGGTGAGGTCCTTGGCCCAGACGCCCGCCATCAGCCACATCGCGGACGAGCCCAGGCCCGAGACCACCACCCCCGCGAGGTACGGCCCCGCGTCGCGGTCCCTGAGAACGCGGACGGTCCGCCCTGCCGGGCGGCGTGAGGGCGTGGGTGCGGGCAGGGGCGCGGGTTCGGGACCGGGGCCGGGGCCGGGTGAGGTGCTCATGTCCGTCGATCGTGGTGCTGAGGCCCGGCCCCGCGGATCGGGCGGATGCCCTAGAAATCGTCGCCGGGAGGGACGGACGAAGGCCGAGCGATGAGTTCTCGGGGCGCCGGGGGTCTACAGACAGGAAGCCCGACGCAACGGGCCACGGCCGCGCACATCCGAGGCTCCACGCCGACGCACCTTCGAGACGCACCCAAGGAGTTCCGCATGACCGACCAGGCACCGGCCCCCCTCGACCTCACCGCACAGGCCCGCGTGGTCGCCCGCCTCGCCCGAGGTGTCCGCGACGATCAGCTGACCGGTCGTACCCCGTGCCCGGAGTACGCGGTGCGCCACCTCCTCGGGCACCTGCTCGGCCTGGCCGTCGCCTTCCGCGACGCGGGCCGCAAGGAGCTGGGTCCCACGACGGACACCGATCCGCAGGCGGCGCTGCCCGACATCGGGCCGGGCTGGCGCGAGGCGCTGCCGGGGGTGCTCGACGAACTCGCCGGGGCCTGGCGGGACCCGGCCGCGTGGACGGGGGAGACCCGGGCGGGCGGGGTGTCCCTGCCGGGGGAGATCGCGGGAGCGGTGGCGGTGGACGAGCTGGTCGTCCACGGCTGGGACCTCGCGCGGGCGACCGGCCAGGCGTACGAACCCGACCTCGCGGCCCTCACCGCGGCCCACGCCTTCCTCGCCGCCTCGGCCGACGACCCTTCACGCGGCCAGATCTTCGGCCCCGTGCAGCCCGTACCGGACGAGGCACCCCTCCTGGACCGAGCGATCGGCCTGAGCGGCCGCGACCCGCTCTGGAAGCCGTAGGCCGCGCGGCGGGGGCGGCCCCGGGGGCACCGCCGGCCGCGAGCGGCCCGGCGCGACGGCCATGACAGGCGGTCGGGACCGCCGACGGGCCCGCGTGGTGGGATGCCCCCCCAGCCGGCCACGGCTTGCTACGGCGGCGGGCGGCGCATTGGGGGGGCGCGGGGCAGTGGTGGCGGCGCGTCGTGCGACGGCGTCGTGCGCCGGTGCCGTTCGGTAGGCGCCTTCGGGGGCGGAACGGTCCCTGCGTCGGGGCGGGGCGGGCCCTCGCTCTGCCGCGCTGCCCCTCAGGGGCGCATCCAGGACAGAACCCGCGAAACGCGGCGCGCGCCCCCTGCCGCTCCGTACGCTCCCCGGCATGTCCCTGAGTCTCACCGTCCTCGGCACCGCCTCTCCGTATCCCCGCCCGGGCCGGCCCGCCTCCGGGTATCTGCTGCGTGGCGGCGGCGCCGAGATATGGGTGGACGCGGGGTTCGGGACGTTCGCCGAGTTGCAGCGGCACACGGATCCCACGCGGCTCACGGCGATCTGGATCTCCCATCTGCACGCGGATCACACCTCCGACCTGGCGGCCGCGGCGTACGGCTTCGCGTTCGGCGGCCTCACCCTGCCCGCGCCGCTGCCCGTGTACGCGCCCGACGGCTGCGCGGAGCGCCTCGCCGGGTTCTTCGGGCGGCCGGACACGACGTTCCTGAAGAGCGTCTTCGACTTCCGCCCCCTGTACGACGGCCACACCGTGCGGCACTGGAACCTCACCCTCACCGCCCGTGCCGTCGTCCACGACGTGGAGGCGTACGGGCTGCGCGCCGCATGCCAGGGGCGGGTCTTCGCGTACTCGGGGGACAGCGGCCCGTGCGAGGCGCTGAGCCGGCTCGCCGGCGGCGCGGACCTGTTCCTGTGCGAGGCGGACGTCGACACCCATCGCGATGGTGAACCCCGGGTGCATCTCACGCCGGAGGAGGCCGGGACGTACGCGAAGAGCGCGAGCCGGCTGCTGATCACCCATGTGGGGCCCACCCTGACCCGGGAGGGGGCGACCGGCCGGGCGGCCGTCGTCTTCGGCGGGCCCACCGAGAGCGCACGCGAGGGCGACACCAGGACCGTGTGATTTCAAGATCATGTGACGGCGGGCACATCTTCTTCTGTCAGAAGCATTGACGAAACATCACGCCCCTCCCTACCTTCAACGCGTCGTACTTCGTACGTCATATATGAGACGCGATATGCGAGATCCCGTATCCGAGATCCCGCACGTGAGAACCGAGAGGCGCGCATGACCTCTGTGCCCATGCCGATCCCGTCCCGCACGCAGTTCGTGCTGGAGGGGATCAAGCACCGCATCCTCACCGGGCAGTTGACGCCCGGTCAGGCCCTGGTCGAGACCGAGCTGGCCGCGCAGTTCGGGGTGTCCAAGACACCCGTGCGCGAGGCCCTCAAGACGCTGGCCGGGACCGGGCTCGTCGTGATGAGCCAGTACAAGGGCGTCACGGTGCGCATGGTGGACGCGGACATGGCGCGCGAGGTCTATGACGTACGGCTGCTCCTGGAGCCGGAGGCCCTGCGGCGCTCGGTGCGCCGCGGCGCCCCGTGGGACGCGGCGAGCGACGCGCTGACCAGGGCCGACGCGGCCACGGACACCGCCGAGCGATCGCTGGCCAACCGGGAGTTCCACCGCGCCCTGTACGTGCCCTGCGGCAACCCGCTGCTCGGCCGGATGCTCGACGAGGTGCGCGACCAGGCCGCCCTGGTGTCGGCCGTGGCCTGGGCCGCCGACCCCTCCTGGGAACGGGAGGCCGCGGAGCACCGGGAGATCCTGCGTCTCGCCCTCGACGGAGACGCCGAGGGCGCGGCGGCCGCCCTGCACGCCCACATCGCCTCGTTCGTCGAACGGGCCTTCCCCGGGGCGCGGGAGGACGAGCAGTCCCACCAGCCCCGGCGGCCCCAGCAGGCCCAGTAAGCCCCCGAGTCCACGAGGCACGGCGAACCCGCCCGGCACGGCGGACCCGCCGGCCTCCGCAGTCCTCCAGCTCCAGCAGAGGAAGGTCATCCATGAGCAGCGTGTCGTTCGAGACCCAACGGGCGGCCCTGGCCGACGTGGTGGCGATCCCGGTGACTCCGTTCGCCGAGGACGGCACCGTCGACCAGGGTGCCCACCGGGCCCTGTTGCGCCGGCTGCTCGACGGAGGGATCACCACCCTCACCCCGAACGGAAACACCGGCGAGTTCTACGCCCTGACCCCCGAAGAGCGCCGCCTGGTCACCGAGCTGACGATGGACGAGACCGGCGACCGGGCCGTGATCCTGGTCGGCGTCGGGCACGACCTGCCCACCGCCGTCGCCTCCGCCCGGCACGCCCGCGAGCTCGGGGCGCAGATGGTCATGGTCCACCAGCCGGTGCACCCGTACGTGTCGCAGGACGGCTGGGTCGACTACCACCGGGCGATCGCGCGGGCCGTGCCCGAGCTGGGCGTCGTCCCCTACATCCGCAACGCGCAGCTCACCGGCGAACGGCTCGCCCGGCTCGCCGACACCTGCCCCAACGTGGTCGGGGTCAAGTACGCCGTACCGGACGCCGCCCGGTTCGCGGCCTTCGCCCGCGACGCCGGCCTGGAACGCTTCGTCTGGGTGGCCGGGCTCGCCGAGCCGTACGCGCCCTCCTACTTCTCGGCCGGGGCCACCGGCTTCACGTCGGGCCTGGTGAACGTCGCCCCGGCCGTCTCGCTGAACATGATCGAGGCGCTGCGGTCCGGTGACTTTCCGGGTGCCATGAAGATCTGGGAGCAGATCCGCCGCTTCGAGGAACTGCGAGCCGCCGACGGCTCCGCCAACAACGTCACCGTCGTCAAGGAGGCCCTCGCCTCCCTCGGCCTGTGCCGCCGCGACGTCCGGGCCCCCAGCAGGCAGCTGCCCGAGGACGAACGCGCCGAGGTCGCCGCCATCGCCGCCGGGTGGTCGATATGAAGCACGAGCAGCGCACGAAGAGGCCGGAGGAACTCCGGAGCCACCAGTGGTACGGCACGGACGGGCTGCGCTCCTTCAGCCACCGCGCCCGCACCCGTCAGCTCGGCTACCTCCCCGAGGAGCACCTCGGCAAGCCGGTCATCGCGATCCTCAACACCTGGTCCGACATCAATCCCTGTCATGTGCACCTCCGGGACCGTGCCCAGGCGGTCAAGCGGGGTGTGTGGCAGGCGGGCGGCTTCCCGCTGGAGTTCCCGGTCTCGACCCTCTCCGAGACCTTCCAGAAGCCGACCCCCATGCTCTACCGCAACATGCTCGCGATGGAGACCGAGGAGCTGCTGCGCTCCTACCCGGTGGACGGGGCCGTCCTCATGGGCGGCTGCGACAAGTCGACCCCCGCGCTGCTCATGGGCGCGGCGAGCGTCGACCTCCCGGCCGTCTTCGTGCCCGCCGGGCCGATGCTGCCGGGCCACTGGCGAGGCGAGGTCCTCGGCTCCGGCACCGACATGTGGAAGTACTGGGACGACAAGCGCGCCGGGCTCATCGGCGACTGCGAGATGACCGAACTGGAGTCCGGCCTCGCACGCTCGCCGGGCCACTGCATGACGATGGGCACGGCCTCCACGCTCACCGCCGCCGCCGAGGCGCTCGGCGTCACGGTGCCGGGCGCGTCCAGCATCCCGGCCGTCGACTCGGGCCACGACCGCATGGCGGCCGCCGCCGGTCTCAGGATCGTCGAACTGGTCCACCGGGACCGGAAGCTGAGTGACATCCTCACCGCGGACGCCTTCGAGGACGCCGTCACCACCGTCCTCGGACTCGGCGGCTCCACCAACGCCGTCATCCACCTCATCGCCATGGCCGGCCGCGCGGGCGTCAAGCTCACCCTCGACGACTTCGACCGTGTCGCCCGGACCGTGCCGGTGCTCGCCAACGTCCGGCCCGGCGGCCGGACGTACCTGATGGAAGACTTCCACTTCGCGGGCGGCCTGCCCGGCTTCCTGTCCCGGATCACCGACCTGCTGCACCTGGACCGGCCGACCGTCTCCCACGACACGCTGCGCGAACAGCTCGACGGCGCGCGCGTGCACGACGACGACGTGATCCGCACCCGCGACAACCCGGTGGCCGACGAGGGAGGCGTCGCCGTGCTGCGCGGCAACCTCTGCCCGGACGGCGCGGTCATCAAGCACATCTCCGCCGAACCGCACCTGCTCGAGCACACCGGTCCCGCGGTCGTCTTCGACGACTACCGGACGATGCAGCGCACGATCAACGACCCGTCGCTCGGCATCACCGCCGACAGCGTGCTGGTGCTGCGCAACTCCGGCCCCAAGGGCGGGCCGGGCATGCCCGAGTACGGGATGCTGCCCATCCCCGATCACCTGCTGAAGCAGGGTGTACGGGACATGGTGCGGATCTCCGACGCCCGGATGAGCGGCACCAGTTACGGCGCCTGCGTCCTGCACGTGGCCCCGGAGTCGTACGTCGGCGGGCCCCTCGCCCTGGTCCGCACCGGCGACTCCATCACCCTCGACGTGCGGGCCCGGTCCCTTCGGCTGCATGTGGACGACGAGGAGCTGGAGCGCCGCCGGGCGGACTGGACCCCGCCGCCGGCCCGCTACGAACGCGGCTACGGCGCCCTCTACAACGACCAGATCACCCAGGCCGACACCGGCTGCGACTTCGAGTTCCTGGCCAGACCGGGCAAGGTCCCGGACCCGTACGCCGGGTAATCGACCCGACCTGGGGCCCGGGTATTCCAGGGGCGCGGGGAACCGCGCGACAAGCCCCCACGCACCCCCACCCGCCGACGCACCGCAAGCGGCACCCCGTACTGCGAGATCAGGCACACCTCTGCACAGCGAGAAAGCGCTTCCTGCACGACAACGCACCACGACGTACCCAGAAACGGAGCCCCAGTCATGGCCCAAGCCGCAGCCGTGGCGAAACCCCCCGCCCCGCCCCGGCGGAGCCGTGCGCGGAGCCGTGCGCGCCGTGCCTCCGCGACCCCGCGCAGGCTTCCCTACCTGCTGATCGCCCCGGCCGCCCTGCTCATGCTGGGCTTCATCGCCTACCCGGTCATCAGCGTCTTCTACTACAGCCTGCAGCACTACAACCCCACGAAACCCTGGCGGAACGGCTTCGCCGGCTTCGACAACTTCGTCCACGCCTTCACCGAGGACCCCCTCTTCTGGGACACCCTCGTCTTCAGCGCCAAGTGGGTGGTCGTCGAGGTCTCGCTGCAGCTGCTGTTCGGTCTGGCGCTCGCCCTCATCGTCAACCAGACCTTCGTCGGCCGGGCCGTCGGCCGGGCGATGGTCTTCTCGCCCTGGGCCGTCTCCGGCGTGCTCACTTCCGCGATCTGGGTGCTCCTCTACAACTCCCAGACGGGCATCACCCGTTACCTCGCGGACATGGGCATCGGCGAGTACGGCACCAGCTGGCTCTCCGACACTTCCACCGTCTTCTCGGCGGCGGTCGTCGCCGACCTGTGGCGCGGTGTCCCCTTCTTCGCGATCCTCATCCTCGCCGACCTCCAGTCCGTCTCGAAGGACCTGTACGAGGCCGCCGAAGTCGACGGGGCCGGCCGGGTCCGGCAGTTCCTGCACATCACGCTGCCGCACCTGAAGGACGCGATCATCCTCTCCACGCTGCTGCGCGCGGTGTGGGAGTTCAACAACGTCGACCTCCTCTACACCCTGACCGGCGGCGGACCGGCGGGAGTGACCACCACGCTCCCCCTCTACATCGCCAACACCTCGGTCGACGCCCACAACTTCGGCTACGCGTCCGCCCTGACCACGGTCGCGTTCGTGATCCTCCTCTTCTGCTCGATGGTCTATCTGCGGCTCAGCAAGTTCGGAGGCGAGTCCAAGTGATCACCAAGGACGTCGAGAAGGTCGCCCCCGTGCGGCCCGCGCCCGCGGCCGAGGAGCCCCCGCAGCGCCCGCACAAGACCCGCCGCGCCTGGGACGAGGTCCCGCGCTGGCAGATCTACCTGCCCCTGTCGATCTACCTCGTCTTCACCCTGGTCCCCTTCTACTGGATCCTGCTCTTCGCCCTGCGCAAGCCCGGCTCGACCTCGCTCGTGCCCTGGCCCGTCACCTTCGAGCACTTCGAGAAGGTGTGGAACGAGCGCAGCTTCGGCACCTACTTCCAGAACAGCGTGCTCGTCGGTGTCGTCACCCTGCTGATGACCACGCTCGTCGCCCTCGCCGGCGGCTACGCCCTCGCCCGCTTCGACTTCAGGATCAAGCGCGGGTTCATGCTGGCGCTGCTCTGCTCCCAGTTCGTACCGGGCGCGCTGCTCCTGGTCCCGCTGTTCCAGATCTTCGCCGAGCTGCGGATGATCAACTCGCTCGGCAGTGTCATCCTCGCCGAGACGGTCTTCCAGCTGCCGCTGTCGATCATCCTGATCAGCAACTTCATCAAGAACGTGCCGTACACGCTGGAGGAAGCGGCCTGGGTGGACGGCTGCAACCGGTTCACCGCGTTCCGGGTGGTCGTGCTGCCGCTGCTGCGGCCCGGCCTGATCGCGGTCGGCTCCTTCGCCTTCGTGCACTCCTGGAACCACTTCCTGTTCGCCCTGATGTTCCTCAGCAACCAGGAGAAGCAGACGATCCCCGTCGGCCTCAACACCCTGCTCAGCGCGGACAGCGTCGACCTGGGCGCCCTGGCGGCCGGCGGCATCATCGCCGCCGTCCCGGTGGTCATCGTCTTCGCCTTCATCCAGAAGTGGCTGATCACGGGCTTCAGCGCGGGGGCGGTGAAGGGATGACCGCACGCCGGAGAGCGGCGGCCGCCGACGGTGGTGCCACGGGGGGTTCCACCGCGGGCGACGCCCATGTCCTCACCGTCCGGACCCGGAGCGAGCCGGTCCGCGCCCTGGACGGCGGCGGCGCCCCGCACCGGACGGGCACCCGATTCCACGGCTGTCCGGTGGATCTCCTGGCCATCCACCACGCCTACCACTCCGGCGGCGAGCGTGATCTCACCGCCGACGTCGGCTCGACGCCTACCCTGCACCAGAAGATCGACAGCGCCGGGAGGACCGACCGAGAGGTGGCCCGCGGCGCGGGCGCAGGGAGGATCAGATGAACACCACGACGTACGAGAGCCCGCTTCCGCTCGTCCTCGCGGGAGCGCGCGGCCACGGCCGCTGGCACCTGGAGAACATCCGCCGCCTCGCGGACAAGGGGATCGTCCGGCTCGCCGGGATCTGCGAGCTGACCCCGCTGCGCGCGGACGAGATCCCGGACGGCCTCGGCACGCCCGAGCAGTCCGCCGACTTCGGGGCGCTCCTCGACTCCACCGGCGCCGCGATCGCGGTGATCTGCACCCCGATCCCGACCCACACCGACCTGGCGCTGACGGCGGCCCGGCGGGGCGTGCACGTCCTGCTGGAGAAGCCGCCCGCCCCGTCGTACGCCGAGTTCCGCCGGATGGCGGACGGCGTCGCGGACGCCGGCACGGTCTGCCAGATCGGCTTCCAGTCACTGGGATCGCACGCCCTGCCCGCGATCCGGCGGATGGTCGCCGACGGGCTGATCGGCGAGGTCGTCGGCATCGGCGGAGCGGGCGCCTGGGCGCGCGCCGAGGCGTACTACCGCCGTGCGCCCTGGGCAGGGAAGCGGCGCATGAACGGCGTGGACGTGATCGACGGGGCGCTCACCAACCCCCTCGCGCACGCCGTCGCCACCGGGCTCGCGCTCGCCGGTGCCGACCGCGCCGAGGACGTCGCCGCCATCGAGACCGAACTGCTGCGCGCCAACGACATCGAGTCCGACGACACCTCGTGCGTCCGGGTCACCACCGCCGACGGCGGCCGGATCACCGTCGCCGCCACGCTGTGCGCCGAGGACCCGGACGAGCCGTACAACGTCGTCCACGGCACCAGCGGCCGGATCACCTTCTGGTACAAGCAGGACCGCGTCCTGGTCCAGCGGGCCGGGCACGGCCCGGAGGAGACCGAGTACGGCCGCACCGACCTGCTGGAGAACCTCGTCGACCACCTCGTCGACGGCACCGAGCTGCTGGCACCGCCGGAGGTGACCGGCGCGTTCATGAGGGTCGTCGAGGCGATCCGGGTCGCCCCGGACCCGGTCGCGCTGCCTGCCGACGCCTGGCACCGGCTGCCCGACGAGGAGCGCCGGGTCGTCGACGGCATCGACGGCCTGGTCGCGGCCGCCGCCGACGACCTCGCCCTCTACTCCGAACTCGGCGCCCCCTGGGCGCTTCCCGCACCACCGGCGAAAGAGGTGAGCACATGATGACCGACGGGTCCCTCGTCCTGCGGGTGGCGGGCCGTCCGGTGGGCCGCTACCTCACCCGGCCCGAACTGCCGGAGCGGCACTCGCCCCGCCCCTATCTGCACCCCGTCACCACCCTGTCCGGTACGGCGGTCACCGAGCTGAGCCCCGCCGACCACCTCCACCACCTCGGCGTCGGTGTCGCCGTTCCCGACGTCGAGGGGCACAACTTCTGGGGCGGACGCACCTACGTCCGCGATCAGGGCCCGACCGAACTCGCCAACCACGGCTCCCAGCGCCACACCTCCTTCCAGCTGCGGGACCCCGACGGCTTCGTCGAGGAACTGCGCTGGGTGGCCTCCTCCCGGGAGCTGCTGCGCGAGCGCCGTACGGTCGCGGCCACCGAACTCACCGCGTCCGCCTGGGCGCTGGACTTCACCTTCTCCCTCACCAACATCACCGAAGCCCCGGTGTCCATCGGCAGCCCCGCCACCAACGGCCGCCCCGGCGCCGCGTACGGCGGCTTCTTCTGGCGGGCCCGCAAGGAGGCCGCCGCGCCCCGCGTCTTCACCGCCGACGCGGAGGGCGAGCCGGCGGTCCACGGGCGCCGCGCCGACTGGGTGGCCCTGTCCGGCGGCAATTGGACGCTCGTCTTCACGGGGGCCACCGGGACCACGCGCCGCGACCCGTGGTTCGTCCGCGCCGAGGAGTACCCGGGAGTCGGGTCCTCCCTCGCCCACAGCGAGCGGCTGCCGATCGGGCCGGGCGAGACCGCCGTACGCCGGATCGTCACCGTCGTCGCCGACGGCACCCTCGACCGGGACGAGGCCGCGGCCCTGGCACGCAAGGCGGTGAACGCGTGAGCGACACGGCCACCGCGACCGCCGCCGGCGCCGTCACCGCGGCCGCCTTCTCCGCCGACCGGGGAGACGGCACCTACCGCAACCCCGTCCTCGACGCCGACTGGTCCGACCCCGACGTCCTGTGCGTGGGCGACGACTTCTATCTGACCGCCTCCAGCTTCGGCCGGGCTCCGGGTCTTCCCCTGCTCCACTCCCGGGACCTCGTCAACTGGACGCTCGTCGGCCACGCGCTCGAACTCCTGGAGCCGGCCTCCGAGTTCCGGGCCCCGCGCCACGACTGCGGGGTGTGGGCACCCTCGCTGCGGCACTTCGACGACCGTTTCTGGATCTTCTGGGGCGACCCGGACCAGGGCGTCTTCCAGGTCAACGCCCCCGGGATCAGAGGCCCTTGGACCCGGCCGCACCTGGTCAAGGAGGGCAAGGGGCTGATCGACCCCTGCCCGCTGTGGGACGAGGAGACCGGCGAGGCGTACCTCGTGCACGCCTGGGCCAAGTCACGCTCGGGGATCAAGAACCGGCTCACCGGGCACCGTATGCGGCCCGACGGGACCGGGCTGCTCGACGAGGGCAGGGTCGTCGTCGACGCGGACCGACTGCCGGGCTGGTTCACCCTGGAGGGCCCCAAGCTCTACCGCCACGACGGCTGGTACTGGATCTTCGCCCCCGCCGGGGGCGTGGAGACCGGCTGGCAGGGCGTCTTCCGCTCCCGCGGGTTCTTCGGCCCGTACGAGGAACACATCGCCCTGGAGCAGAAGGACACCGAGGTCAACGGGCCGCATCAGGGCGGCTGGGTGCGCACGGCGGCCGGCGAGGACTGGTTCCTGCACTTCCAGCAGCGGGGCGCGTACGGCAGGGTCGTCCACCTCCAGCCGATGCGCTGGGACCGCGCGGACGGCTGGCCGGTGATCGGCGACGACGGAGCCCCGGTCGCCGTCCACCGCAAGCCGGCGCTGCCCGCGCAGCCGGCGGCCGCGCCCGCGACCGACGACGACTTCCCCGGCGGCCGTTTCGGACGCCAGTGGCAGTGGACCGCGAACCCCCAGGACGGCTGGGCCACCCAGCACTCCGGGGACGGGCTGCGGCTCACGTGCGTGCGCTCCGTGCACGCGCACGACCTGCGGAAACTGGCGAATGTGCTCACACAGCGGCTGCCGGGGATCCCGGCCTCCATCGAGGTCGGACTGCGACTCGACAGCGAGGAACCCGGGGCGCGCGCCGGACTCGCCGTGCTCGGGGACGCGTTCCGCTGGATCGGACTCCAGCGGGAGTCCGACGGGAGCGTGCGTCTGGTCCACCGCTTCGCCGAGACCGTCGCCGTGGGGGAGCGGGACGCCGGCCCTCCGCGTCCGGCACCCGAAGGGCGCGCCCGGCTGCGGATCGAGACCGCCGCCGGGGCACGCTGCCGGTTCTCCTACGACGTGGGGGAGGGGTGGGAGTCCTCGGGACAGGTCTTCGCCGCCGCCCCCTGGCGCTGGGTCGGCGCCCTGCTCGGCCTCTTCGCGGTCGCGCCCACCGGCGGGGGACACGCCGGAGCGGCCACGTTCACCCGGTTCCGGATCACCGCCGCACGCGCCACCACCGCCGCCGCACGCGCCACCACCGCCTGACCCCGTCTTCCGTACGCCTGTTGGGAGCCGCAATGACGCACCTCCGTAGCAAGCGCTTACCGCACCGTGGCGGAGCCCTGGCCGCCGTCACCGCCCTGCTGGCCTCGTCCGTGGCCGGCGCGCTCACCCCGGCCGAGGCCGCGACCCCGGCCGGGACCGCCTCCGCCCAGGCGGCGCCCCGCTGGAGCGACCGGCCGCACGGCTTCGCCTCCCTCGACGGCGGCACCACCGGGGGCGCCGGCGGCAAGGTCGTGACCGTCACCGACCAGGCCGCGCTGGCGCGGTACGCGTCCGCCGAGGAGCCCTACGTCATCCGGGTGGCCGGGTCCATCGACGTGGCGCCCTTCGGCTCGGACATCGACGTGGCCTCGGACAAGACGATCATCGGGGTCGGCGACACCGGTGAGATCGTCCACGGCGAACTGCACCTGAACCCCGGCACCAGCAACGTCATCATCCGCAACCTGACGATCCGGGACTCCTACGTCGAGGGCGACTGGGACGGCAAGACCACCGACTTCGACGCGATCCAGATGGACTCCGCCGACCATATCTGGATCGACCACAACCGTTTCGAGCACATGGGCGACGGGCTGCTCGACATCCGCAAGGACAGCCGGTACGTCACCGTCTCCCACAACCAGTTCAGGAACCACAACAAGGCCCTCGGCATCGGCTGGACGACGAACGTCCGGACCGAGATCACCATCGACCACAACTGGTTCACCGGCACCAAACAGCGCAACCCCTCCGCCGACAACTGCGCCTACGCGCACCTCTACAACAACTACCTCTCGGCGCAGGTGGCCGACGGCGACCCGGTGTGGACGTACGGGAACTGGGCGCGCGGCCGCACGAAGATGGTCATCGAGAACAGCTACTACGACGGGGTCCAGCACCCCTACCAGGCCGACGCCACCGCCGAGCTGGTGCAACGTGGGTCGATCCTGAAGAACGCCGGCGGGCGGCAGGACGCCTGGGGCGACGCCTTCCGGCCGAGGGACTTCTACCGCTACCGGCTCGACCCGGCCGCCGCCGTGCCCGCGCTGGTCACCCGGTTCTCCGGCCCGCAGAAGACGCTCGGCACGGACACCGTGCTGAACGTCCCCGGCGACTACGCGAGCGTGCAGGCCGCCGTGGACGCGGTGCCCGCCGGCAACGACGGCACGGTCACGATCCGCATCGCGCCCGGCACCTACCGCGCCAAGGTCCTGATCCCGGCGGACAGGCCGAACCTGGTGCTGCGCGGCACCGGACGGGACCGCTCGGACACCGTCCTCGTCTTCGACACGCCCGCCGAGTACGGCGGCTCCAACGGCAGCGCCACCGTGCGGATCCTCGCCAGTGACGTGACCGCCCGCAACCTCACCTTCAGCAACGACTTCGACGAGGCCGCGCACGAGCTGAAGGGCGAGCAGGCCCTCGCGATGAAGACCACCGGCGACCGGATCGTCTTCGAGAACACGGCCTTCCTGGGCAACCAGGACACGCTGATGACCGACAGCCCCAAGCTCGACGTCGTCAGCCGCGTCTACATCCGTGACTCGTACATCGAGGGCGATGTCGACTTCCTCTACGGCCGGGCCACCACCGTCGTCGAGCGCTCCCTGATCAAGGCGCTCAACAGGGGCTCGGACAGCAACAACGGCTACATCACGGCCGCCTCGACCTGGAAGGACAACCCTTACGGGTTCCTGATCACCCGGTCGAAGGTCGTCAGCGACGCGCCCTCCGGGACGTACCACCTCGGCAGGCCCTGGCACCCGGGCGGCGAGCCGGACGCCGTCGCCCAGGTGCTGTTCCGGGAGACCGAACTGCCCGCCGCGGTCAAGTCCTCGCCGTGGACGGACATGAGCGGCTTCTCCTGGAAGGACGCGCGGTTCACGGAGTACCGGACGTACGGGCCGGGATCGGGTGTCACCGCCGACCGGCCGCAGCTCGACCGCGCCGACGCATCGACTCACACGGTCACCCAGTACCTCGCGGGGAAGGACGGCTGGGCACCGCACCGCGGTCGCACCGGCCACTGAGTCCCGCCCCGGAGACAGCACGCACCGCCACAACTTCATCACCCTCGTATCCAGAAGAAGAGAGCCCTTCCATGAAGATCAGCATGCGCAGAAGCAGGCGCGCCGCCGCGGCCGTCGCCCTCGGATCCGTCCTCGCCCTGACCGCCACCGCCTGCGGTGACGACGGCAGCGGCACCGGCGGGGACAAGGGCTCCGAGGGCAGCGGCAAGGGCGAGATCGTCTTCTGGGACAACAACGGCGGTGTCCGCACCGAGATCTGGAAGGAGGTCATCGCCGACTTCGAGAAGGCCAACCCGGACATCGACGTCCAGTACGTCGGGATCGCCTCCACGGAGTACCAGTCCAAGGTGGACACGGCCATCCAGGGCGGCGGCCTGCCGGACGTCGGCGGTATCGGCGCGGCCATGGCCGCGGGATTCGCCGCGCAGGGCGCGCTGGAGCCGCTCGACGGCCGGCTCTCCAAGTCCTCCCTGAGCGGCAAGCTCAACGAGTCGATGGTCGAGTCGCTGAAGTCCGCCGGCGGCGGCGACGCCCTCTACTCGATCCCGACCTCCGCCAACAACGGTGTCCTCTACTACCGCACGGACCTGTTCAAGGCGGCGGGCCTGCCCGAGCCGACCGACTGGGACAAGTTCTACGACGCCGCCGAGAAGCTCACCGACAAGGACAAGAACAAGTTCGGCTACACCATCCGCGGCGGCGCCGGCTCCATCGCGCAGGCGCTGGACGCCATGTACGGGCAGTCGGGGATCACCTCGTTCTGGGACGCGAGCGGTGAGAAGACCACCGTGAACGACCCGAAGAACGTGGCGGCCCTGGAGAAGTACGTCGGCCTCTACAAGAAGGTCACGCCCGCGGCCGACCTCAACAACGACTTCACCAAGATGGTCGCGCAGTTCGACTCCGGCACGATCGGGATGCTCAACCACAACCTGGGCTCCTACCAGGACCATGTGAAGGCGTTCGGCGACAAGTTCCGCGGCATCCCGCAGCCGACCGGGCCCGGTGGCAAGCGGGTCCAGGTGTCCAACCCGGTCGACGGGCTCGGTGTGTTCAAGAGCTCCAAGAACAAGGACGCCGCCTGGAAGTTCATCGAGTTCGCCACCTCGCGCGAGGAGAACTCGAAGTTCAACAAGTCGGCCGGGCAGGTGCCGTCGAACAACGACGCCGCGAAGGACACGTGGATCGCGGAGGCCGAGCCGACCAAGCTGGCCGCCGCCGCGCTGACCGACGGGTCGACGACGATCGTGCAGCTGCCGTACTACCTGCCGGACTGGAACACGATCTCGAAGGCCGACAACGAGCCGGCCTTCCAGAAGGTGATGGACGGGAAGAGCACGGCGAAGGAGTTCCTGGACACGATGGCCGAGCAGCTGAACGAGGCGCAGGCCGAGTGGAACGAGCAGAAGGGCTGACAGCTCGGGCCGGTCGTCCGTGGCCGGCCGCAGGTTCGTCGCGGCCGGCCGCGCCCACGCGGCGGAGCCGCACATGTGACAGTCCCCGCGCCCCCGAGAACGGGGCGCGGGGCCCTACTGGAAAGGCACCCGCACGTGTCCCTCACCCGTAGACAGGTCACCACCGCGGCGCTCGCCGCCGTTCCCCTCACCGTCGCGGCCACGGGCCCCGCGTCCGCCGCGGCCCCGTTCCACCGCCCCCGCCGCGAACGCACCCTCTACATCGCCGGTGACTCCACCGCCGCGCAGAAGTACGCCGACGCCGCCCCCGAGACGGGGTGGGGCATGGCGCTCCCGTTCTTCCTCGCCCCGGGGCTGAAGGTCGCCAACCACGCGGTGAACGGCCGCAGTTCCAAGAGCTTCATCGACGAGGGGCGGCTGGACGTCGTCCTCGCCGCGATCAGGCCCGGGGACCTCCTCCTCGTCCAGTTCGGGCACAACGACTCCAAGATCGCCGACCCCACGCGCTACACCGAGCCCTGGACGACCTACCAGGAGCATCTGCTCCGCTACCTGGACGGTGCCCGGGACCGGGGAGCCCGGCCGGTGCTCGCGACCTCCGTCGAGCGCAGGAAGTTCGACGCGGCCGGCAAGGCCGTGCCCACGCACGGCGACTACCCGGCGGCGGCGATCGCGCTCGCCGCGCAGGAGGGTGTCCCGCTGCTCGACATCCAGGCACTGTCCCTCGCGCTGTGGCAGAAGCTCGGCGTCGAGGAGACCAAGAAGTACTTCAACTGGACCGCGACCGAGCAGGACAACACGCACTTCAACCCGCCCGGCGCCATCGCCGTGGCACGGCTGGTCGCCTCCGAGCTGCTGCGCCGCCGGGTCCTGTCGCGGCTCGACGTGCGCCGGCTGGTCGAGGTGATCCCGGAGTCCTGGATCACCTGGCCCGAGGCGTAGCAGCACCCAGCGCTGTCCCGAGAACTTTCCTCATCCCCTCGCTCCGCTCCGAAAGGAACCGCATCCATGCGTCCCCGTATCTGGCATGCCCATGCCATCACTGCCTTCGTCGGCTGCTCCGCGCTCGTCCTCGGCGTCACGGGCACCGGTGTCGCCCAGTCCCAGGAGCGCGACCTCGGCCGGCAGGTCCTCGGCGCGGGTGACGGCTGGGGCTCGGCGGAAGGCGGCACCACGGGCGGCTCGGCGGCCACCGCCGAGCGCGTCTACACCGTCACGACCTGGGCCGCGTTCAAGGCCGCCCTGCGGGACGGCGGTGACGCGCCGAAGATCATCAAGGTCAAGGGCATGATCGACGCCGTCTCCGAGGGCTGCGACGCCTTCGTCACCGGCGGCTACGACCTCCAGCAGTACCTCAAGGACTACGACCCGGCCGTCTACGGCAACGACGAGGTCGCCAAGGGCCCCCAGGAGGACGCGCGGGTCGCCTCCGCCGCCCGGCAGGACTCCGAGATCAAGGCGAACATCCCCAGCAACACCACCATCGTCGGCGTCGGCAGGAACTCCGGCATCCTCGGCGGCAGCATCCAGATCAAGGGCGTCTCCAACGTCATCATGCGCAACCTCACCGTCGAGGCGCCGCTCGACTGCTTCCCCAAGTGGGACCCCACCGACGACAACAACACCGGCAACTGGAACTCCGAGTACGACGCCGTGGTGGTCTACGGCACCGACCACGTGTGGCTCGACCACAACACGTTCACCGACGGGCGCTACCCGGACAGCGAGCGGCCGGTGTACTTCGGCAAGGTGTTCCAGCAGCACGACGGGCTGACGGACATCGTGCGCGGCGCCAACCACGTGACCGTGTCCTGGAACCGCTTCCAGAACCACGACAAGAACATGCTGATCGGCAACAGCGACAGCACCGCCGCCACCGACTCGGGCAAGCTCAAGGTCACCCTGCACCACAACCGCTTCGACGGGATCCTCCAGCGCTCCCCGCGCGTGCGGTTCGGCCAGGTCGACGTCTACAACAACCACTACGTGGTCGGCGAGGCGCAGAAGTCCGACTACTACCTCTTCGGCATCGGCATCTCCTCGCAGCTCCACGCCACCGACAACGCCATCTCGCTGCCGGCCGGCGCCGGTGTCGGCAAGGTGCTGAAGAAGTGGAAGGAGGCTCCGCTCACCGCCGAGAACAACTACGTCAACGGGAAGCGGACGGACCTGATCGCCGTCCACAACGCCGAGATCCCCGAGGAGTTCCTGCAGTCCGGCGCCGGGTGGACACCCACCCTGCGGACCAGGGTCGACTCCCCGCGTGCCGTGCCGGGCATCGTCGGCAACGGCGCGGGCGCAGGGAAGGTCTGCTGATGACCGGGCGCCCCCCGGGCCCGGGCAGACGGTCATTGCTGGCCGCCGGGGCCGGGAGCGTGCTCGCGCTCGCCGTCGCGCCCCGGGCCGAGGCGGCCCGGGCGGGCCGCCGCCGCGTCTTCGGGCCCTACGGATCACCGGCCGCCCGCCTCGACGAGCGGACCCTGTACGTGGACGCCGCCGGCGCCGGCGACTTCACCACCGTCCAGGCCGCCGTCACCGCCGCGACGGGCACCGGATACACCCTGGTCGTCGCGCCCGGCGTGTACCGCGAGACCGTCGCCGTCGGTGTCGCCCGGACCGGGATGACCTGGATCGGGGCCTCCGGGGACGCCCGGGACGTGGTGGTCATGTACGACAACGCGGCCGGTACGCCGAAGCCGGGCGGCGGCACCTACGGCACCACCGGGTCCGCCACGACCCTGGTGCAGGCCGACGGGTTCACCGCGCGGGACATCACCTTCGCCAACGACTGGCTGCGCGCCGACCACCCCGGGATCACCGGCACACAGGCCGTCGCCCTCAAGGTGCAGGGCGACCGGTCGGCGTTCCTGCGGTGCCGCTTCCTCGGCCACCAGGACACCCTGTACGCCGACTCGACGGCCCTCGGCACCTTCGCCCGGCAGTACTTCCGCGACTGCTACGCGGAGGGGGACGTGGACTTCGTCTTCGGGCGGGCCACGGCCGTCTTCGAACGCTGCCGCTTCCGTACGCTGACCAGGACCGATCTGGGGTCCGCCCCGTACGGGTTCGTGTTCGCGCCCTCCACGGCGGGCGCCAACCCGCGCGGTTATCTGGTGACCCGCAGCCGGATCACCAGCGAGGCCCCGGACGCCTTCTACAAGCTGGCCCGCCCCTGGGTGCCCAGCTCGGACACCACCGCCCGGCCCATGCTCACCGTGTGCCGGACCCGCCTCGACGCCGGCATCGACGCGGTCGCGCCGTACACGAACATGTCGTCCGGCTTCCCCTGGCAGGAGCAGCGGTTCGCCGAGTACCGGAACAGCGGGCCGGGCGCCGCCGTCACCGTCCCCGAGAACCGGCCCCAGCTCACCCGCGCGGAGGCCGGGGCGGCCACCCGCGAGGCGTACCTCGGCGACTGGACCCCGTGGGAGGCGTTCTGACATGCGCCGGCGCACACTGCTCACCGGCCTGGCGGGGTTCGCCGGCGGCCTGACGGCCGCCGGCACCACCCCCGCCCTCGCCCACGGACCCCGCCGGGTGCTGCACGTGCGGCCCGGCGGGTCCGTCCAGGCCGCCGTCGACGCCGTCACCGGCCCCGGGTGGACGATCGTCGTCCACCCGGGGACGTACCGGGAGGTCGTCGACGTCCCGGCGGAAAAAGGGGAGTTGACCCTGCGCGGCGCGTCCCGCGACCCCCGCGCCGCCGTCGTCGTCTTCGCCCGGGCGAACGGCACCCCGAGGCCCGAGGGCGGCACGTACGGCACCGCGGGCTCCGCCACCTTCACCTCGGCGGCGCCCGGCCTGACCGTACGGGACCTGACGCTCGCCAACGACTGGCTGCGCGCGGACCATCCGGACTACACCGGGACCCAGGCCGTCGCCGCGTACGTCACCGGCGACCGCTCGCACTTCGAGAACGTCCGGTTCCTCGCCCACCAGGACACCCTCTTCGCGGACACCACCGCGCTCGACGCCTTCGACCGGCAGTACTACCGGCACTGCCACATCGAGGGCGACGTGGACTTCGTGTTCGGGCGGGCCAGGGCCGTCTTCGACACGTGCCACTTCCGCACCCTTCAGCGGGACGTGCCCTTCACCCCCAAGGGCATGGTCTTCGCCCCGGCCACCGCCCGCGCCAACCCCTACGGCTTCCTCGCCGTGCGCGGCCGGATCACCTCCGGCGCCGAGGACGCCGCCTACAAGATCGCCCGGCCCTGGGTGCCCTCGTACGAGACGACCGCCTGGCCCTCGCTGGTCGTGCGGGACACCTGGATCGGCCCGGGGATCGACGCGGCCGCCCCGTACACCGACATGCGGGCGACCTACCCCTGGCAGACCATGCGCTTCCGCGAGCACGCCAACTCCGGTCCGGGCGCGGTCGTCTCCGTACCGGAGAACCGGCCGCAGCTGACGGCGGCCGAGGCGAGGGAGCACTCACGGCGGACCTACCTCGGCGACTGGAGGCCGTATGCCGGCCGGTGAACCGGCGGGCGTTCCCGACCCGCCGGGGACCCGCCGGTCCGTGGGACGCCGGGCCTTCGTGGCGGGCGCGGGGGCGGCGGCGCTCGGCACCGGCGCGGGATCACCGGCGGCCGGCGCGGAGCCCCCGGGCGCCGCCGGTGCCGCCCCGGCCGGTGCCCTCCCCGACTTCCACCCCCTGCTCAAGGACGAGCTGCGCTTCCCGCTCGCCTGGGGCACCTCACCGATCCGGGACTTCCGCACCTGGCGGCGGGCGGCCCGGGCCAAGGTCGAGGAGCATCTGGTGGCCGGACGGGACGAGACCCCGTACGCGCCGGAGTTCGGCGGACAGCGGGCCGAGGGCGACGGCTTCACCCGCGAGACGGTGACCTTCTCCCTCACCCGGTACGGCCGGGTCCGGGGCGCCCTGCTCACCCCGCACGGCACCGGACCCTTCCCCGCCGTCCTCCTCCTGCACGACCACGGGGCCAGGTTCGACATCGGGAAGGAGAAGCTGGTCGAGCCCTGGTACGACGAGAGCCGCCTGCCGTCCGCGCGGGCCTGGGCCGACCGGTACTTCAGCGGCCGGTTCGTCGGCGACGAACTCGCCCGGCGCGGCCATGTCGTCCTCGCCGTGGACGCGCTCGGCTGGGGCGACCGGGGCCCTGTCGCCTACGAGGAGCAGCAGGCCCTCGCGAGCAACCTCTACCACCTCGGCTCCTCCCTCGCCGGACTGATGGCCCGGGAGGACGTGCGCGCGGCGGGCTTCCTGGCCGGACTCGACCGGGTGGACCGGCGCCGGGTCGCTGCCCTCGGCTTCTCGATGGGCGCGTTCCGGGCCTGGCAGACCGCCGCGCTCAGCGACGACATCGCGGCCGCCGTGAGCGTCTGCTGGATGACCGGGCTCAAGGAGGTCATGGTCCCCGGCAACAACATCCTGCGCGGCCAGTCCTCCTACTACATGCTCCACCCCGGGCTCGCCCGGCATCTCGACTTCCCCGACGTGGCGAGCATCGGCGCCCCCAAGCCGATGTTCTTCCTGAACGGCGGCCTCGACCCGCTGTTCCCCGCCGACGGGGTCCGCGTGGCCCACGACAAGCTGCGCGCCGTCTGGCGTTCCCGTCACGCCGAGGAGCGGCTGCGGCTGAAGACCTGGCCGGACCTCGGTCACGTCTTCACCGCGCCCCTGCAGGACGAGGTCCTCGACTGGCTCGGCTCCGTCCTGTGAACCACCCCACCCGCACGAGAAAGGAACCGCTCTCCATGTCTCGTCCTACCACTCTCGCCCTGGGCACGGCCCTCGCCCTCGGTGCCGGCCTGGCCGTGCTCCCCACCCAGGCGCACGCCGCCACCGTGGTCGTCAACACGACCACGGCCCTGTCCAACGCCATCAAGAACGCCACCCCCGGCACCGTCATCCAGGTGCGCGGCGGCACGTACTCCCCGACGGCGACCCTCCAGTCGACGGCCAACGGCACTTCCTCCAGCCGGATACACCTCCAGCCGTACGGCTCGGAGACCGTGAAGATCGACGGCTCGAACCTCCCCGCCGGCGGCTGGATCTTCAAGCTGACCGCCGACTACTGGACCGTCTCCGGGATCACCTTCCAGAACTCCCCGGACAGCGCGGTCGTCTGCCAGTCCTGCGCCTCCACGGTCTGGGACAACATCAAGACGATCAACGGCGGCGACTCGGGCTTCACGCTCACCGGCGACGGCACCACCAACAACACCGTCCGCAACATCGACTCCTACGGCCACTACGACCGGGCCAATCACGGGGAGAACGCCGACGGCATCGCCGTGAAGTTCGGCTCCGGCGGCGGCAACCTCATCACCGGGGCCCGTCTCTACAACAACGCGGACGACGGTCTGGACTTCTGGTCCTTCTCCTCGCCCGTCACCGTCGAGCACACCTGGGCGATGGGCAACGGCAGGAACCGCTGGGGCGACTCCGCGTTCGCGGGCGACGGCAACGGCTACAAGCTGGGCGGCGACGGCGAGACCGTCGCCCATGTCATCAACAACTCGGCCGCCTGGGACAACGCGGGCAACGGCTTCACCGAGAACAGCAACAAGGGTGCCATCGTCATCAACCGGACCACCGCCTACGCCAATGCCAAGTGGGGGTACTACTTCGCCACCGGCGCGGCCCGTCTCGGCAGGAACCTGGCGGTGGGCAACAGCGGCGGCTCGGTGAACAAGGGCTCGTCGGTCGTGTCCTCCGGCAACAACTGGGACGCGGGCGTCCCGACCCCGGCCTTCCGCTCGACCAGCGCCTCGACGACGTTCAACGCCCGTTCGTCGAGCGGCACCCTGCCCGCGACCACCTTCCTCACCACGGGCAGCACGACGATCGGCGCGACCATGGACTGAGTCGGCCGCCATGTCGGACCGACGGCGGCCGGGGGAGGCGGCGCGCGGCAACCCTTTCCCGCCGGGCGGCGACCAGTGATCTGAAGCGGGCCGGAGCGGCCCCTCCGGTCCGCTTCGTTCCCCGCTGCGGCCGAGACGCCTCGCCTCGGGAACGAACACCGTGCGTCACAGTCACGGATGTCATCGAGGGGCGCGCCCCCCGTCGGTCGTCACCGGCGGGGGGCGCTGTGCGTGCCGACCCCGAGGGGGGCTCCGGTCGGCACCGCTGCCGGCCGAGGGGGGCTCGGGCCGGCAGGTCCTCGCGGCGGGCCGGACGCCGGGACCGGAAAGCTCGCACCTACTGGTGTTCGTCCGTCTGGCGTTCGACTGCCACGCACTGACAAAGACGCCGGACGCGGACGCGGGGTTGTGCTCCCGGTCCGAACGGATCCGCCGCGGATCTTCCTACGAGCCGTCCTCGTTCTCGTCCCCGCCGGAGGAACCCTTGTCGTCAGGGGCCTCGAAGTCGCCCGCCACCGCGAGGTCGTCGCCGTCCGCCTTCGCGGTCATCGCGTAGCGGTCGCCGCCCGCGTCCCGGCCGCCGCGCTCGTGGTTGTACTGCCCGGCGAAGACGAACTCGCCCTTGGGGACCGTTCGGCCGTCCTTGAGCACCCACGTGTAGACCAGGAAGCCGTCGTCCGTGGCGACGGTGAGGTCGAAGTCCTGCTCCGGCAGCGAGCGCCAGGCACCCGCCGAGGTGACGCCGCCGGTCCGGGCGATCCGCAGCTGCACGGTCAGCTCGGTGAGCTGTTCGCCCGTCCGCAGGGTGAGGTTGCTCTGCGCCCAGAAGTCGTTGCTGTGCGGGTCGACCGAGCCGTCCGACCAGAGCGGACCGTCCTGCTCCTTGCCCGAGGAGGGCAGCTCCGGCGCGGGCGTGGCCTTGGCGGAAGGGCTCTGCGACGGGGTCGAGCGGGGCTTCGTCTCCTGCTTGCCGCCGGCGCTCGGGCCCGGCCGGTCCGGCGGGAGCGGGGCCCGGCTGGTGGCGGCCGGGGAGTCCAGCGGGGTCGGGGAGACCACCACCGTCCCCCGGTCGGCCGGCGCCGTCTCCTCGCCCTTCACCGCGGAGGCGACCGCGTAGCCGCCGACCGCGAGCACGCTCGCGACACCGGCGGTGGCGGTGACCACCCGCACCCAGCCCCACAGCGGCGGCCGCGTCGCCGCCCTGCGGCTCCGGCGCTCCGCGGGGGCCGCCATACCGCGTTCGATCCGGGCCAGGATGCGGGCGCGGTCGGGCTCGTGCGCCTCGGCCGACTCACGCAGCCGGGCGCGCAGGTCCTCGTGCACGTCCCTCATCGGTCCCTTCCTCCGCTGCCCGGCGCAGCCGCACCGGTCACACTCGCGCCCCGCACGCCCCCGCCCGTGATGCCCGCGTGCATCCGCCGTGGCGCGTCCTCGGTGCCGAGCAGCTTCTGCAGCTCGGCCATCCCCTTGGACGTCTGGCTCTTCACGGTACCGACCGAGACACCGAGAGCCAGCGCCGTGTCCTTCTCCGAGAGGTCGAAAGCATGCCGCAGGACCACGCACGCCCGCTTGCGGAAGGGCAGTCTGCGCAGCGCCGACTGGACATCGACCACGCCGGGCACATCCGGATTGTCGGCCTTCTCCTCGCGCTGCGACCAGAACAGCGTGATCCGGCGGCGCTCGCGGACCGCGCTGCGGATCCGGGTACGGGCCAGATTGGCGACGACGCCACGGGCGTACGCCACCGGATGGTCCGCCGCGCGGACCCGGTCCCAGCGGTGCCACATCGCGAGCAGCGCGTCCGCGGCCAGGTCGTCGGCGGCGTCCGCCTCACCCGTCAACAGGTGGGCGAGGCGCGAGAGTTCGGCATAGTGCCGTTCGAAGAAGGCGTGGAACTCCACGGAGGCTGCGTCGTCGACGACAGTGCCCACGGGGACCTCTCTTCTCGCTGCGGCCACAGCGGCCGAGGCGGCCGGCTGTGCGTGTCGGGTGAACGACATGTGATCGTCCGAGGTCGACCCCCGACGAGATCCGGAAGAGTAGCAGTGATCGTGAAACGGGTTCGTACGCGGCTTCGAACGCCGTCTTGCAGGGAGAACTCCGTTTTCGTAACACGGAGAAAACCTGAACCGGGTTCAGCGGGGGAACAATCCAGCCAGCATCCGCGCGTCGTCAACACATCCCACTAGGAGCACCGTTCATGTCCGAGGCACAGAAGGCTGCCGACCGGCCCGCACCCGAACCGTCCGGGGCGAACAGCGTCGATCGCTTCTTCAGGATCAGCGCCCGGGGATCCACCTTCGCCCGTGAGATACGCGGCGGCCTCGCCACGTTCTTCACGATGGCGTACATCCTTGTCCTGAATCCCATCATCCTCGGCAACGCCAAGGACAAGTACGGCCACACCCTCGACGGCGCCGAACTCGTCACCGCCACCGCCCTCGTGGCCGCGGTGATGACGGTCGTCATGGGCGTCGGCGGCAACCTGCCGCTCGCCCTCGCCGCCGGCCTCGGGCTCAACGCGGTCGTCGCCTTCCAGATAGCCCCGCTGATGAGCTGGCCCGACGCGATGGGCCTGGTCGTCCTCGAAGGTCTGCTGATCTGCGTCCTGGTGGTCACGGGACTGCGCGAGGCCGTCATGCACGCCATACCGCAGCCGCTCAAGCAGGCGATCAGTGTCGGCATCGGCCTGTTCATCGCCTTCATCGGCTTCGTCGACGCCGGGTTCGTCACCCGTATCCCGGACATCGCGAACACCACCGTGCCGGTCCAGCTCGGCGCCGGCGGCGCGCTGTCCGGCTGGCCGATCCTGGTCTTCTGCGCCGGTGTCCTGCTGACCGTCGCCCTCCTCGCCCGCAAGGTGCGGGGCGCCATCCTCATCAGCATCCTGACGATGACGGTCGTCGCGATCGTGATCAACTCGGTGGCCGACATGCAAGAGCTGGGGCCTCACCACCCCGAAGGTCCCCGGCGACCTCGTCGCCGCCCCCGAGTTCGGACTGATCGGCGACTTCAGCCTCTTCGGCTCGTTCGGCGAGACCACCGTCATCACGGTCGTCCTGCTCATCTTCACCCTGCTGCTCTCGGACTTCTTCGACACCATGGGCACGGTCGTCGGCATCACCGCCGAGGCCGGGCTGCTGGACGAGGAGGGCAAGGTCCCGAACCTCGGCCGGGTCCTCCTCATCGACGGCGCGGCGGCCGTCGCCGGCGGTGCCTCCTCCTCGTCCTCCGCGACCTCCTACATCGAGTCCGCGGCCGGCGTCGGCGAGGGTGCCCGCACCGGCTTCGCCAACCTGGTCACCGGCGGCCTCTTCGCGGTGGCGCTCTTCCTGACCCCGCTGCTGACCATCGTCCCCATGCAGGCCGCCGCGCCCGCGCTCGTCGCCGTCGGCTTCCTGATGATGACCCAGGTCAAGCACATCGACTGGGACAAGTACGAGATCGCCATCCCGGCGTTCCTCACCATCGCGGTGATGCCCTTCACCTACTCCATCACCAACGGCATCGGCGCCGGCTTCCTCGCCTTCGTCCTGATCAAGACGGTGCTGGGCAAGGCCAAGGAGATCCACTGGCTGCTCTGGGCCACCTCGGCGCTGTTCCTGGTCTACTTCGCGATCAACCCGGTCCAGCAGCTGTTCGGGGTGCGGTGACGTCGTTCGCACGCTGACGGCGAAGGGCCGCCCTCCGGGGGGAGTGAGGGCGGCCCTTCTCTTCAGGTGGTCTCACCCCTTCAACGCCGCCTCCATCACAGCCCTCGCGACCGGCGCAGCCAACCCGTTGCCGCTGACCTCCGACCGCGCCGCGTTCGACTGCTCCACGACGACCGCGACGGCGACCGCCTTGCCGCCGGCCTTCCCGTACGACGTGAACCAGGCGTACGGCGTCTTGCTGTTGTTCTCGCCGTGCTGGGCCGTACCGGTCTTGCCGCCCACGGTCACCCCGCTGATCCGGGCGTTCGTGCCCGTGCCGTCCTCGACGACCGTCCGCATCGCCGACTGCAGCTGCTCCGCCGTGCGGGCGCTCATGATCTGCTTCGAGCCGGCCTCGGAGTCGTAGTCCTCCAGGACGTCACCGCTTCCGTCGGTGATCTGCGCCACCATGTGCGGCGCCACCAGCCTGCCGCCGTCGGCGATCGCCGCGGACACCATCGCCATCTGCAGTGGCGTCGCGGTGACGTCGTACTGACCGATGCCCGTCAGGGCGGTGGAGGACTTGTCCATGCCCGTCGGATAGACGCTCTCGTACGCCCGTACCGGCACGTCCTGCGCCTTGTCGTCGAAGCCGAACTTTTCCGCCATCGCCCGCACCTTGTCCTGGCCGAGGGAGACCGCCATCCTCGCGAAGACGTTGTTGCACGAGTACTGCAGTGCCGTACGGATCGTGGCGTTCTCGCAGGGCGCGCTCGGGTTCTCGTTCGACAGCTCCGTGGTGGTGCCCGGCAGGGTGTACGGGTCCGGGCTCACCGTCCTCGTGTCCACCGACGCGTACAGCCCGTCCTCCAGCGCGGCGGCCGCCACGACCAGCTTGAACGTCGACCCCGGCGGCAGCGGCTGACGCAGCGCCCGGTTGGTCAGCGGCTTGTCCGGGTCGGCGTTCAGCTTCTTCCAGGCCGCGCCGGCGGTGCCCGCGGCGGTGAGCGCGGACGGGTCGTACGACGGGGTCGACACCACCGCGAGGATCCGCCCGGTCGCCGGGTCGATCGCCACGGCGGCGCCCTTCTTGTCGCCGAGGGCCCTGAACGCCGCCTTCTGCACCGCCGGATCGATCGTGGTGATCACGTCGCCCGGCTCGGCCCGCTCGCCGGTGACCGTGTCCATCACGGTCTTCAGCCGCAGGTCGGTGCCGTCGAGCAGGTCCTTGTAGACGCCCTCCAGCTGCGTCGGCAGATAGGACTGCGAGGCATAGCCCGTGACCGCCGCGTACAGCTCGCCGTCCGTGTACGTGCGCCGGTACGCGAGGTCGCTGTCCCTGGTCCGGGCCGAGCCGGTGATCGAGTCGCCGGCCACGATGATGTTCCCGAGCGGCGCCGCGTACGTCCTGATCGCGTTGCGCCGGTTGTCCGGGGAGTCCGCGAGAGCCGTTCCCTCGTAGAACTGCACCCAGGTCGCCCGCACCAGCAGGGCGAGCACGAGCAGCAGGCAGAAGACGGCGGAGCGCCTGATCGTCTTGTTCATGGCACCCGGAAGGACGAGCGGGAACGGGCCGGTCGTTCCCTTCGCCCGGATTTCTCATGGGCTCCTCATGGAGCCGGGACCGTCCCCGGCCCGGCCGGGTTCGGTGTCCAGGGGCCGCTCAGAGGCGGCGCGTCGCCAGCGTCAGCCGGTCGCGCGCGTCGAAGAGGGCGTCCTTGACCAGCTGCTCGTGGGCGGGGGTCAGCCGGGCCACCGGGACCGAGCAGCTGATGGCGTCACGGGCCGGCGTGCGGTACGGGATCGCCACGCCGAAGCAGCGCAGCCCGAGCGTGTTCTCCTCGCGGTCCACGGAGAAACCCTGCTCGCGGATCTGGCGCAGCTCCTCGATGAGCCGCTCCCGGTCGGTGATCGTGTGCTCGGTCAGCGCCGGCAGCGTCTCCGGGAGCATCTTGCGGACCTGCTCGTCGGTGTGGGTGGCCAGCAGCGCCTTGCCCAGTGAGGTGGAGTGCGCGGGCAGCCGGCGGCCCACCCGGGTGAAGGGGCGCAGATAGTGCTGCGACTGCCGGGTGGCCAGATAGACGACGTTCGTGCCGTCGAGGCGGGCCAGGTGGATGGTCTCCGTGGTGTCGTCCGACAGCCGGTCCAGCGTCGGCCGGGCCAGCGCCACCACCTCGTCGCCGTCGATGTACGAGGTGCCCACGAGCAGCGCCCGCACCCCGATGCCGTAGCGGGTGCCCGTCGCGTCCGTCTCGACCCAGCCCAGCTCCACGAGGGTGCGGAGCAACATGTAGAGACTGGACTTGGGGTAACCGACGGCTTCCTGGACGGCCGCCAGCGAGTGCATTCCGGGGCGCCCGGCGAAGTATTCGAGCAGCTCAACGGTCCTCACCGCCGACTTGACCTGCGCTCCGCCGCCCGTCTCGACTGCCGACATCGCCCTTGACCCCTTCGTTGGACGGGAAATAGTCTCCGATACCGAGTATTCATCATCAGAGACAGCGTTCAGCATATCGAACGACCCTGGTGAGTGACCCAGAAACACCTCTGGGAATTGACCCAGATATACGTGGAGGAACCCGCGGTGGCAGCAGCACCAGTCTGGAGTGTCGACCCCCGAACCGGGAAGCAGCGCGAGCAGGTTGCGGTGGAGGCCACAGCCCAGGAGGTGGACGCCGCCGTCCGCGCGGCGCACGCCGCCCGCGCCTCCCTCGCCGACCGGACCGTCCGTTCGGCCTTCCTGCGCACGGCCGCCGACCAGCTCCAGGCGGCCAAGGACCAGCTCGTCGAGGTCGCCGACGCGGAGACCGCGCTCGGCCCGGTCCGGCTCACCGGCGAACTCGCCCGCACCTGCTACCAGCTGCGGGCCTTCGCCGACATCGTGGACGAGGGCGCCTTCCTCGACGTGGTGATCAACCACCCCGACGACACCGCCACGCCGCCCATCCCGGACCTGCGCCGCTACAAGGTCCCCCTCGGCGTCGTCGCCGTCTACTCGGCGTCCAACTTCCCCTTCGCGTTCTCCGTCCCCGGCGGCGACACCGCGAGCGCGCTGGCCGCCGGCTGCCCGGTGGTCGTCAAGGCCCACCCCGACCACCCGGCGCTGTCCGAGCTGGTCGCGATCGTGCTGCGCCGGGCCGCCGCCGAGCACGGCATCCCCGAGGGCGTCCTCGGCCTCGTGCACGGCTTCGAGGCGGGCGTCGAGCTGGTCAAGCACCCGCTCGTCACCGCCGCCGGCTTCACCGGTTCGGTACGCGGCGGCCGGGCCCTGTTCGACGCGGCCGCCGCCCGGCCCGTGCCGATCCCGTTCCACGGCGAGCTGGGCTCCCTGAACCCCGTGCTCGTCACCGAGGCCGCCGCCGCCGAGCGCGCCGAGGCGATCGGCGCCGGACTCGCCGGGTCGATGACCCTCGGCGTCGGCCAGTTCTGCGTGAAGCCCGGCCTGGTGCTGGCGCCCGCCGGTGACGCCGGTGACCGCCTGCTCAAGTCGCTCACCGACGCGGTCAGCGACGTCGGCTCCGGGGTGCTGCTGGACCACCGGATGCGCGACAACTTCCTCGCCGGTGTCGCCGAGCGTGCCGAACTGCCCGAGGTGGAGTCGCCGGTGACCGCCGGCGCGGGCGGCGACCACACCGTCAGCCCCGGATTCCTGACCGTCCCCGCGGGGAAGCTGGCGGCCGAGGGCGAGCACGACCTGCTCCTGGAGGAGTGCTTCGGGCCGCTCACGGTCGTGGCCCGGTACGCGGACGAGGACGAGGCCAAGTCGGTGCTGTCGCGGCTGCCCGGCAACCTCACCGCGACCGTGCACGTGTCCGGCGAGGAGGCCGCCGAGGGCGGGCGCGGACCGGAGCTGCTGGCCGAACTGACGCCGCTGGCCGGGCGCGTGCTCGTGAACGGCTGGCCGACCGGTGTGGCCGTGGCCGCGGCCCAGCACCACGGCGGTCCCTACCCCGCCACCACCTCGACGTCCACCTCCGTCGGCGGTACGGCCATCGAGCGGTGGCTGCGGCCGGTCGCCTACCAGGGGGCGCCCTCGGCGCTGCTCCCGCCGGAGCTGCGGGACGAGAACCCGCTGGGGCTGCCGCGGCGGTTCAACGGGGTTCTCGAGCGCTAGTTCTGTGCGGTAGCGCCGTAGGGGTTCGGTTCGGTTCCGGACTGCGCGAGCGTTGTGGTTGCTCGCGCAGTTCCCCGCACCCCCATCGGGGCGCGGCAGTGGGCCGGGAGCTGCGAGAATCCCCCCATGGACGTCGAGATTCCCGAACTCCCCTTCCCCCTTCGTACGTACGGCCCCGACGGGCACTGGTCCTACGAGGACGGGGTGCTCACCGGGTGGGCCGGCGCCCGGCAGGACCGGTTCGTGCCGCCCACCGGTGACGGGCTGGACCCCGCGTCGGACGCGCCCCGGCTGCTGGGGGCGCCGGAGGGGGACTTCCAGCTCATCGCGAAGGTCACCGTCGGCTTCGCCGCCGGGTTCGACGCGGGCGTCCTCTACGTGCACGTGGGGCCGCGGGCCTGGGCGAAGCTCTGCCTGGAGTACTCGCCCGACGTGCCGACCGTGTGCACGGTGGTCACCCGGGGCCACTCGGACGACGCCAACTCCTTCACCGTGGACGGCAGTTCGGTCTGGCTGCGGGTCAGCCGCACCGGCCGCGCCTTCGCCTTCCACGCCTCGCGCGACGGCAAGCGCTGGATCTTCGTCCGCCTCTTCACCCTCTCCGACCCCTACGAGAGCGGTGCCGCCCTCGTCGGCTTCATGACCCAGTCCCCGATGGGCGAGGGCTGCGTGGTCACCTACGACGAGATCGAGTTCCGCCCCAACTGGCCGGAGGACCTGCGCAACGGCAGCTGAGCCGGGAACGGACGCGACCGGGAACGGACGCGACCGGGAATGAGCCGGGCTGCTTGAACGTTCATCCAGCGTAGAAGCGGAGGCCGACTCCGTCCCGTACGACCTGGAGAGAGCTGAACCATGCGCGTCGAGATCTGGAGCGACATCGCCTGCCCCTGGTGCTACGTGGGCAAGGCCCGCTTCGAGAAGGCGCTCGCCGCCTTCCCGCACCGCGACGGCGTCGAGGTGGTGCACCGCTCCTTCGAGCTCGACCCGGGCCGCGCCAAGGACGACATCCAGCCGGTCCTCACCATGCTGAGCAAGAAGTACGGGATGAGCGAGGCGCAGGCGCAGGCGGGCGAGCACAACCTGCGCGAGCAGGCCGGCGCCGAGGGCCTCGCCTACCGGGCCGAGGGCCGCGACCACGGCAACACCTTCGACATGCACCGCCTGCTGCACCTCGCCAAGGAGGAGGGACGCCAGAGCGAGCTGCTCCAGGCGTTCTACCGGGCGAACTTCGCCGAGGAGCGGTCGGTGTACGCCGACGCGGACGAGTACCTGGTCGAGCTGGCCGTGGGCGCGGGGCTGGAGGAGGGGACGGTGCGCGGGGTGCTCGCCGACTCCGACGCGTACGCCGACGCCGTCCGCGCCGACGAGCGCGAGGCGGCGGAGCTGGGGGCGAACGGGGTGCCGTTCTTCGTCCTGGACCGCAAGTACGGCGTCTCCGGCGCCCAGCCCGCCGAGGTGTTCGAGCAGGCGCTCACGCAGGCGTGGGGCGAGAGGCCCGCGCCCCTGAGGACCGTCGCGGCCGAGGACGCGGAGGTCTGCGGCCCGGACGGGTGTGCCGTCCCGCAGCAGGCGTAGGAGACGAACCGCGCAGGTCAGCGGGCATCCATAAGCATTGCTTGGGGGAAACGCGCAGAACATCTCCATGGACGTGGGGTGCGCGCGGACCCCACAGTGGTGCCATGGAGACCTTCGAGAGCCTCGTCAGGACCGAGTTCGCCCCGAAGAACACCTATCTGAACACCGCGAGTACCGGACTGCTGCCGGCCCGCACGGTGGCCGCGATGAAGGCCGGCGTGGAGTCGGTCGCGGCCGGCCGGCCGCAGGACATGTTCGCCGACGTGGAGGCCGCGCGGGCGGCCTTCGGGCGGATCGTCGGGGTGCCCGACAGCCGGGTGGCGGCCGGTGCCTCCGTCGCCGTCTACAGCGGACTGGTCGCCGCCTCGCTGCCCGAGGGCGCCGAGGTGCTGACCGCCGAGGGCGACTTCACCTCCCTCGTGAACCCCTTCCACGTGCGCGGCGACCTCAAGGTGCGCCAGGTGCCGCTGGAGCGCGTCGCCGAGTCGGTGCGCCCCGGCACGGCCCTAGTCGCGGTGAGCGCTGCCCAGTCCGCCGACGGCCGGATCGCCGACCTGGCCGCGATCCGGGAGGCCGCGCGGGCGCACGGGGCGCGGACGTACGTCGACGCGTCGCAGTCCGCCGGCTGGCTGCCGGTCGGGGCCGACGCGTACGACTACGTCGTCTCCGTCGCCTTCAAGTGGCTCGTCTGCCCGCGCGGGGTGACCTTCCTCGTCGTCCCGGAGGACCTCGGCGGCCTCACCCCCCTCTTCGCCGGCTGGGTCGCGGGACAGGAACCGTGGGACAGCTGCTACGGCCCGGTCGAGGAACTCGCCCGGACCGCTCGCCGGTTCGACGAGAGCCCCAGCCTCTTCTCGTACGCCGGCGCCCGCAGGTCCCTGGCGCTGATCGAGGAACTGGGCGTGACGCGGGTGCGGGACCACGACCTGGCGCTGGCCGACCGGTTCCGCGCCGGCCTCGGCCGCCTCGGCCGGGAGCCGGTGCCGGCGCCCGGATCGGCGATCGTCTCGGTGCCCGGACTCGGCCACCGGCAGGCGGAGCTGAGCCGGGCGGGCGTCGAGGTCTCCGACCGCGCCGGCCATCTGCGGGCCGCCTTCCACCTGTACAACACGCCCGCGGATGTCGACCGTCTGCTGGACGTCCTGTCCGGCTGACTTGGCCGGACCCACTGGCGCGGGACCGGGCGGGGGCGCTAGGAAGGCATCACGAGGTGGTGGTGCCGGTGGAGCCGACGCTCGAACAGCCGTCCATCGATGTGGAGTTGCATCGGCGGCTGGTGTACGGGGACGAGTCCGCGCTGCGTGAGGCGTACGCGGCGTACGGAGGGCTCGTCCGGCGGGTGGCCGTCCGGGTCACCCGCAGCCCGGTGGCCGCCGAGGACGTGGCGCAGGAGGTCTTCGCCCAGCTCTGGAGCAGACCGTACGGTTTCGACGCGCGCCGGGGCTCGCTGCGCGCCTGGCTCTCCATGGTCGCCCACCGGCGGGCCGTGGACTGGGTGCGCAGTGAGGCCCGGCACCGCAAGGACGCCCGCGCGGACGACTCCGAGCTGCACGCCATCCCCGACGCCGGGCCGGGCCCGGACGAGGCGGTCGTCGACCGCGAGCGCTCCCTGCTGCTGCACACCGCGCTCGCCGGACTGCCGCGCCCGCAGCGGGAGGTGGTCCACCTCGCCTACTTCGCGGGCCGCACCTACCGCCAGGCCGCGGTCGAACTGGGCATACCCGAGGGCACCGCGAAGACACGGCTGCGCTCCGCCCTGCGCACCCTGGCCCGGTCCCTCGCCGACCCACCGGACCCGGCGGCGGTGAGGGGCGCGTGATGGGGGCGTACGCGACCGCCGGGACCGCGCCGGGCGTGCGTATCGTGGACGCGGCAGGGCGAAAGGGCGGCGCGCGATGACCAACGACCACGACGGCGTACGGGAGCTGCTGGCCGCCTGGGCGGTCGGCGCGCTGCCCCCCGCCGACCGGTGGACGGTCTCCCTGCACCTGGCCGGCTGCGAGTCGTGCGCGGCGGAGGCCGAACGGCTCCGCGACACCGTACGCCTGCTGGACGGCGGTCCGGCCCCCGCCCGCGACGCCGCCGCCCCGGCCGGGAACGCCGACGGCGTCCTCGCGCTCGCGCTGGGCTCCCGCCGCCCCCGCGCCGCCGAGCTCGCCCACCACGCCGCCCCCTACGCCGCGGCCGTGGCCGGACTCCAGGCGCTGGTACCGGAACTGGACGGCCGCTGGGGCACGCCGGTGGTGCACGACTGGGACGCGCACGCCACCGTCGCGCACCTCCTCGCCGCCGACGAACACCTCGCCGCACCTCTCGGCCTGGACACGCCGCTGCCCGCCTCGCGCATCCCGGAGGGGACGCCCCTGGCGGACGCCTGGGCCCGGCGCACCGCCGACGTCATCGCGCACGAGCACGGGCGGGCACCGGGGGAGACGGTCGCCGCCTGGGCGGCGCAGGCCGCGGCGCTGCTGGCCACCCCCGAGGCCGGCGCCCCCGAACTCGCGGCCCGCCCCGTCACGGTGATGGGCCTGCGGCTGCCGGTCGCCGACCACTTCCTGGTGCGCGCCTTCGAGGCGTGGATCCACACCGACGACATCGGCCGCGCGCTCGGCCTTTCCGTCCCCCCGCCGCCGGACGAGCACCTGTGGTCGCTGGTCCGCCTGGCCGTCCGCATCCTCGGCCTGGCCCTGCACGACGCGGCCCCCGTGCGCCTGGAGGTCACCGGTCCCGCCGCCACCGGCTGGACCCTCGGCGACGACAGCGGTCCCGTACGGGCCGCCCTCACCCTGGACCCGGTGGACTTCTGCCTCCTGGTCGGCGGCCGCCACGCCCCGGCGGACGTCCCGAGGCGCGTCACCGGCGACGAGGCCGCGGCCCGGGACGTCCTGGAGCGGGCCGCGTCACTGGCCTGGCTGTGAACGCGCGAAAGGGCCGGGCGGCCGCTCGGGGGCAGCGGCCGCCCGGCCCGGCCCGGGTGACGGTGAGGTCACCGCACGGGCCCGGACCCGGTGTTCAGGGCACCGGGGTGAAGTCCCGCGCGCCGATGAACTCCGGACGCCGGATCGGCGCCGCGAAGGGCTCGACGGCCGTGTTCTCCACGCTGTTGAAGACGATGAAGACGTTGCTGCGCGGGAACGGCGTGATGTTGTCGCCGGAGCCGTGCATGCAGTTGCAGTCGAACCAGGTCGCCGAACCGGCCTTGCCGGTGAACAGCTTGATGCCGTACTCGGAGGCCATGGCCGTCAGCGCCTCGTCGGACGGGGTGCCGGCGTCCTGCATCTGCAGGGACTTCTTGTAGTTGTCCTTCGGGGTGGCGCCCGCGCAGCCGAGGAACGTGCGATGCGACCCCGGCATGATCATCAGACCGCCGTTGGTGTCGTGGTTCTCGGTCAGGGCGATCGAGACGGACACCGTCCGCATGTTCGGCAGACCGTCCTCGGCGTGCCAGGTCTCGAAGTCGGAGTGCCAGTAGAAACCGGACGCGCCGAACCCCGGCTTGACGTTGATCCGCGACTGGTGGACGTAGACGTCCGAGCCGAGGATCTGCCGGGCCCGTCCGACGACCCGCTCGTCGCGCACCAGTTGCGCGAACAGCTCGCTGATCCGGTGCACCTCGAAGACCGAGCGGATCTCCTGCGACTGCGGCTCGACGATGGAGCGCTCGTCCGCGCGGATCGCCGGATCGGCGACGAGCCGCTCCAGCTCCTGCCGGTACACGGCCACCTCGTCCGGCGCGATGAGCTGCTCGACGGGCAGGAAGCCGTCGCGCTCGTACGCCTGGAGTTCGGCGAGGGAGACCGGGCCGGGCGTGGCGGGGGAGCCCCAGACGACCGGGTCCTGACGCGGGACCGAGACCTCGGTGGCGCCGCGGGTCGGGTAGAGATCGGTGCGTGTGGTCATGGTGGTCATGGTGGTCAGCCCTCCTCCGTCAGCAGGGGATAGACGCCGTTCGCGTCGTGGTCCTCCCGGCCGGTCACGGGCGGGTTGAACACACACAGACAGCGGAAGTCCTCCTTGATCCGCATGGTGTGCCGCTCGTGCCCGTCGAGGAGGTACATGGTCCCGGGCGTGATCGTGTACGTCCGCCCGGTCTCGTCGTCGGTCAGCTCGGCCTCGCCCTCGACGCACACCACGGCCTCGACGTGGTTCGCGTACCACATCGACGTCTCCGTGCCGGCGTAGAGGACCGTCTCGTGCAGGGAGAAGCCGACCCTCTCCTTGGCGAGGACGATGCGCTTGCTCTCCCACGTGCCGGACGCCGCTTTGACGTGCCGGTCGGTGCCTTCCAGGTCCTTGAAAGAACGGACGATCACGGTGGTTCCAGGCCTCCTTCTCAGCCTTGTCGGATGGTTTCCGTACGGAACGGATCAGACGGTCTCCCGTACGGCGCGGGCGAGGACGCGCAGGCCCTCGTCCAGCTCCTCGGGGGTGATGGTGAGCGCGGGCAGCAGCTTGACGACCTCGCTCTCCGGGCCGGACGTCTCGATCAGCAGGCCGAGTTCGAACGCCCGCTTGGCGACCCGACCCGCGCGCTCCTTGTCGTGGAACTCCAGGCCCCACACCAGGCCGCGGCCCCGGTACTCCTTCACGTCGGCCAGGTTCTCCTCCGTGATGGAGATGAACGCCTGCTCGACCTGCTCCCCGCGCTTGCGGGTCTGCTTCTCCATGGCGGAGCCGTCGGCCCAGTACGCCTCCAGCGCGGCCGTCGCCGTCACGAACGCCGGGTTGTTGCCGCGGAAGGTGCCGTTGTGCTCGCCCGGCTCCCAGATGTCCAGCTCCGGCTTGAACAGGCACAGCGACATCGGCAGTCCGTAACCGCTGATCGACTTCGAGACGGTGACGATGTCGGGGGTGATGCCCGCCTCCTCGAACGAGAAGAAGGCGCCCGTACGACCGCAGCCCATCTGGATGTCGTCGACGATGAGCAGCATGTCCTGCCGCTCGCACAGCTCGGCGAGCGCGCGCAGCCACTCGGGGCGGGCGACGTTGATGCCGCCCTCGCCCTGCACGGTCTCCACGATCACCGCGGCGGGCTTGTTGAGTCCGGAGCCCTGGTCCTCCAGCAGCCGCTCGAACCACAGGAAGTCCTCGACGGTGCCGTCGAAGTAGTTGTCGAACGGCATCGGGGTGCCGTGCACCAGCGGGATCCCCGCGCCGGCCCGCTTGAAGGCGTTGCCGGTGACGGCGAGCGAGCCGAGCGACATGCCGTGGAAGGCGTTGGTGAAGGAGACGACCGACTCACGGCCCTTCACCTTCCGCGCCAGCTTCAGCGCCGACTCCACCGCGTTGGTGCCCGTCGGCCCCGGGAACATCACCTTGTACGGCAGGTCGCGCGGCCGCAGCACCAGGTTCTGGAAGGACTCCAGGAACGTCCGCTTGGCGGTCGTCGACATGTCGAGCCCGTGGGTGACGCCGTCCCGCTCCAGATAGTCGATGAGCGCGCGTTTGAGTACGGGGTTGTTGTGGCCGTAGTTGAGTGAGCCGGCTCCGGCGAAGAAGTCGAGGTAGGTGTGGCCGTCCTCGTCGAACATCCGGCTGCCCTGCGCGCGGTCGAAGACGGTGGGCCAGCCGCGGCAGTAGCTGCGCACCTCGGACTCCAGGGTCTCGAAGACGCTCAGGTCGGGCTGGGTGATGGTCACGTCGAATCGCTCCTCGGTGCGTGGGGGAGGGAGTGAGGGAGGGGAGGGTGAGGGGAGGGGGCGTGCGGGTGGGGCTCAGGGGGAGAGGGGGCCGATGCGGTGGAGCATCTCGGGCGGGTGCGGGCCGTCCGGGAAGTCCGCCGTCTCGAACAGCACGGTGCGCTCGATGTCCGCGCCATGACGTGCGGCGTACGCGGCGAACAGACGCTCGGAGGCGGTGTTGCCCGGCGTGATGGTGGTCTCGACGGTGGTCAGGGGGTGCCGTCGCGCGACCCGTTCGGTGAGCCCGTCCAGCAGCGCCCCCGCGAGGCCGAGCCCCCGGTGCGCCTCGTCGACGGCCACCTGCCACACCAGCAGGGTGTCCGGCCGCCCGGGCCGCACGTACCCGGTGACGAAACCGACCGGCTCCCCGGACTCGTCCCGCGCCACGGCGGAGGTGTCCGCGAAGTCCCGGCACCACAGCAGATAGCTGTACGAGGAGTTCAGGTCCAGGGCTTTCGACTCCCCGGCGATGCGCCACAGCGCCGCGCCGTCCGCCACGTCCGGGCGGTCGATCCGAATCCCTTCCGCGATTTCCTGGGGGGCTTCCAGAGGCTGGGTGTGCAGGTCTGCTTGTGCGGCAGTCATACGGCTTGAATTTACCCAGCGAAATTTCGAATTGCATCGCCCCGCGGGGTTACGTATGCGCCGGACCCGTGTTATCACGCAGGCGTGAGTGCCCTGCCGAGGCGAGGATGTTCTGATGGGTTTCGTCCGGAAATTACCGGACGAAAAGGGCGCGCTGTGGAGTCGGTCACACGCATGCGACCCTCACAGGATCTGCTCGGATTGCGCCCCGTCGCGTTCGCGAAATCTTTGCGTTTAGGGAAGGGATCAGCGGGCAGAAGAATACGGGGCTCTACCCGCTGAATTCATGAATTCTATGGTGGATAAAAGGGCGGGGAAATTGCTCCGGCGGGAGTTCTTGTGCCTATGCCCGCGCCCAGACGTCCGCCGCCGCGCGACGGGCCGCTTCCGGGTCGGCCGTCCCGTCGCGCCCGGCCAGCGCCGTGCCCAGCGCCGCGAGACACGCGTCCACGGCCTCCTGGGCCGCGTCGGGGCCGTAGTGGTTCACCCGGATCATCTCCGAGGCCAGGGCGCCGCCGCCCGCGGCCAGCGGCAGGGCGGGGTCCACGGCCAGTGCCTCGGCCACCAGCTCCGCGGCGTCGACCCCGGCGGGTGTCCGCAGGGTCGTGGCGACCGGCGCCGCGTCGGCCGCCTCGTGGACGTACGGCTCCAGGCCCCCGCCCAGCGCGAGCACCCCCGCGCGGGTCGCCGCGGCGGCCGACGCGTGCCGGGCCGTCACCGTGCCGAGCCCCTCCTTCTCGATGCGCTCCAGGCAGGCCTCCAGCGCCAGCATCTCCAGCTGGGCCGGCGCGTGCAGGAGCGCGCGGCGGCCGCCGTCGATCCAGCGCTCCTTCCAGTCCAGCAGGGAGAGGTACGAGCGGCGCGGTGCCCGCGGGTTGGCCGCCATCCGCGCCCACGCCCGCTCGCTCACGGAGATCGCCGACACCCCGGCGGGCCCGCCCATGGCCTTCTGTGCCCCGATGACGCACAGGTCGACGCCCCACGCGTCCGGCAGCACCGGCTCGGCACCGACGGAGGCCACCGCGTCCAGGTAGAAGAGGGCGCCGTGCGCGCGGACGGCCTCGCCGATCTCCGCCACGGGGTTGGTGTTGCCGGTCGCCGCCTCCGCGTGGACCAGCGACACGAAGTCGATCGCCGGGTGCTCGGCGAACGCGTCCCGGATCTGCGCGGCCGTCACCGCCGTGTGGAAGGGCACCGCCAGGTCGATCACGGTCGCCCCGCAGTCCCGCAGCCAGTTCCCGAAGGTCTGCCCGTAGGGGCCGGTGATCACGTTCAGCGCGGTCGTGCCGGGCCCGGCGGCCCCGCGGATCGCACCCTCCAGCGGCAGCAGCGCCTCGCCCTGGGTGATCACGACGTCCTGGGCGGTGGAGAGCAGCCGGGCCACCCGGTCCTCGATCGACGCGAAGTGCGCCGCGCTCAGCGGGGCCAGATCCAGGAACGGGTGTGTCACGGGGTGCTCTCTTCACCGATGGGGTAGATGGTGTCGAGGGTACCGACGGCGCCCCCGCGCCCCTCACCGGAGACATCCGAGGTCAAGCAGCTCGATGACCATCGGATTGGTTTGGGAAAGTCAAACATCTCCTTATAATCGGTTGTCTCAAGTCCCCCCACAGGAGGTCTCCCCGTGAACTCGGTCCTCGGACGCCGGACGCGCACCCTGGCCGCCACCACCGCCGCGGCCGGTCTGCTGCTCGTGGCCGGCTGTGGCTCGGACGACGGCGGCAGCGGCGCCACCAAGACCGCGGCCGGCGGGGTCGAGCTGGTGAAGGCCGGCCAACTCACGACCTGCACGCACCTGCCGTACCCGCCGTTCCAGTCGGAGATCGACGGCAAGGTGCAGGGCTTCGACGTCTCCCTGATCGACCTCGTCGCCCAGGACCTGGGGGTGAAGCAGGAGATCCTCGACACCCCCTTCGAGAACTTCAAGACGGGCGCCTTCCTCAACTCCGGCGAGTGCGACCTCGCCGCGGCCGGTATGACCATCACCGACGAGCGCAAGAAGAACGTCGACTTCTCCGACCCCTACTTCGAGGCCACCCAGGCCGTCCTCGCGGACAAGAAGGCCGGCATCTCCTCCTTCGCGGACCTCAAGGGCAAGAAGGTCGGCACCCAGGCGCAGACCACCGGCGAGGACTACGCCAAGAGCAAGGGCATCGACTCCGTCTCCTTCGAGTCCTCCGACGCCGTCCTCAACGGCCTGCGCACCCGGCAGGTCGACGCCGTGATCATCGACTACCCGGTCGTCCAGGGCTGGCTGAAGGACAAGGCGAACGCCGCCGCCTTCGAGGTCGCCGAGCAGATCAACACCGGTGAGCAGTACGGCTTCACGGTGAGGAAGGGCAACACCAAGCTCCTCGCCGCGATCGACAAGGCGCTGGCGAAGGCGAAGTCCGACGGCACGTACAAGAAGCTGTACGAGCAGTGGATCGGCCCGTACGACGAGAGCGCCGCCTCCGCCGCCCCGTCCGCCTCATGAGCGTGACCGACCCCGACACACCGCTCCAGCCGAAGCGCAAGGGCCTCAGCCGGAGCCGCAAGCGCGCCCTGTCCCGGGGCGCGCAGTACGCCGTCTTCGTGGCCGCCGTCGTCGCCTTCGCGGTGTCGGCGGACTGGGCCCGGCTGAAGAACCAGTTCGCCCAGTGGGACATCGCCGAGCAGATGTTCCCGGACGTCATCACGCTGGCGCTCAAGAACACCGTGCTCTACACCCTGTCCGGCTTCGTGTTCGGGCTCGTCCTCGGCATGGTCATCGCGCTGATGCGGCTGTCGTCGGTGGGCCCGTACCGCTGGTTCGCCGGTGTCTACATCGAGATCTTCCGGGGCCTGCCCGCCCTGCTGATCTTCATCTTCATCGGTGTCGCCGTGCCCCTGGCCTTCCCCGGCACCCAGATCCCCGGCGGCACCTACGGCAAGGTGGCCCTCGCGCTCGGTCTGGTGGCCGCCGCGTACATGGCGGAGACGATCCGCGCGGGCATCCAGGCGGTCCCCAAGGGGCAGCTGGAGGCGGCCCGTTCGCTGGGCTTCTCACCCGCGCGCGCGATGGTCTCGATCATCGTTCCGCAGGCTTTCCGGATCATCCTGCCGCCGCTCACCAACGAACTGGTGCTGCTGTTCAAGGACTCCTCGCTCGTGCTGTTCCTCGGCGTCACGCTGGAGGAGCGCGAACTGTCCAAGTACGGACGGGACCTGGCCAGCACCACCGCCAACTCCACGCCGATCCTGGTCGCCGGCCTGTGCTACCTGCTGGTGACCATCCCGCTCGGCTTCGTCGTGCGCCGTATGGAGGCGAAGGCCCAGGAGGCCGTGAAATGAGCGAGAAGTCGCTTCGGGGCGGCCCCGAGATCCAGGTCCGCGCCCTGCACAAGTCGTTCGGCGACAACGAGGTCCTCAAGGGCATCGACCTGGAGATCGCCCGGGGCGAGGTCGTCTGTGTGATCGGCCCGTCCGGGTCGGGCAAGTCGACCCTGCTCAGGTGCGTGAACCTGCTGGAGGAACCCACAGGGGGCCAGGTCTTCGTCGGCGGCACCGAACTCACCGACCCCGACGTCGACATCGACGCCGTACGCCGCCGCATCGGCATGGTCTTCCAGCAGTTCAACCTCTTCCCGCACCTCACGGTGACCGAGAACCTCACGCTGCCGCAGCGCCGGGTCCTCCGGCGCGGCAAGGCCGAGGCGGCGAAGGTGGCCGCCGAGAACCTGGAGCGCGTGGGCCTGTCCGAGAAGGCCGACGCCTATCCGGCCTCCCTCTCCGGCGGCCAGCAGCAGCGGGTCGCCATCGCGCGCTCGCTGTCGATGGGGCCCGAGGTGATGCTCTTCGACGAGCCGACGTCGGCACTCGACCCGGAACTGGTCGGGGACGTCCTGGCGGTGATGCGGATGCTCGCGAACGACGGCATGACGATGATGGTCGTCACCCATGAGATGACCTTCGCGAAGGAGGTCGCCGACCGCGTGGTCTTCATGGACGGCGGCGTGATCGTCGAGGACGGCACCCCCGCCCAGGTCATCGGTGCCCCCCGGCACGAACGAACCCGTCACTTCCTCTCCCGCCTGCTCGACCCGGCGATGGCGAACGTGGAGGAGAACGACGGCACCGCCCCCTGAGGGGCGCGGCGAACCGCGCGACGAGCCACGACGGACCCGCAGTGGAAACGACGCCCCGGCGGAGCCGTATCGTGCGGTGCATGAACGACCACGCGGTGCTGCACGTCAAGGGACGCATCCTCGTCGGCCCGGAGGACGTCCGTGACGAACTCTGGGTCGTCGACGGCCGCGTCTCCTACGACCGTCCCCTCACCGTCGGCGACATCCGTACCGTCGAGGGCTGGGCCCTCCCCGGTCTGGTCGACGCCCACTGCCATGTCGGCCTCGGCCCCCACGGCCCGGTCCCCGAGGACGTCGCCGAGAAGCAGGCGCTGACCGACCGCGAGGCCGGCACCCTGCTGATCCGCGACGCGGGCTCCCCCTCCGACACCCGCTGGATCGACGGCCGCGACGACCTCCCGAAGATCATCCGGGCCGGCCGCCACATCGCCCGCACCCGTCGCTACATCCGCAACTTCGCCCACGAGATCGAACCGGACGAACTCGTCGCCCACGTCGCGCAGGAGGCCCGGCGCGGGGACGGCTGGGTCAAGCTGGTGGGGGACTGGATCGACCGGGGCGTCGGCGACCTGGCCCCGTGCTGGCCCCGGGAGGCCGTCGAGGCGGCCATCACCGAGGCGCACGTGCTCGGCGCCCGGGTCACCGCCCACTGCTTCGCGGAGGACTCCCTGCGGGATCTCGTCGAGGCGGGCATCGACTGCATCGAGCACGCGACCGGGCTGACCGCGGACCTGATCCCGCTCTTCGCCGCCCGCGGGGTCGCGATCGTCCCCACCCTCGTCAACATCGCCACGTTCCCGTCCATGGCGGACGGCGGCGAGGCCAAGTTCCCCCGCTGGTCCGCCCATATGCGCCGCCTGCACGAACGCCGCTACGACACCGTCCGCGACGCCTACGACGCCGGCATCCCCGTCTACGTCGGCACCGACGCCGGCGGCTCCCTCGCCCACGGCCTGGTCGCCGCCGAGGTCGCGGAGCTGGTCACCGCCGGGATCCCGCCCGTCGAGGCGCTCTCGGCCACCTCCTGGGCCGCCCGCGCATGGCTGTCCCGCCCCGGCCTCACCGAGGGCGCCCCCGCCGACCTGGTGGTCTACGCGGAGGACCCCCGCGCGGACGTGCGCGTGCTGGCGGCCCCGTCGAGGGTGGTCCTGAACGGACGGGTGGTCGGGTAGGGCCCCCTCGGGTGGAGCCCCGCGCTTCTCAGCGGTCCGCCAGGGTCATCGCCCGGTCCAGCGCCTGGAGGAAACCGTTGACCGTGACCCGGTCGCGGACCGCCAGGCGCAGCCACTCCTCGTCCAGCCCCGGGAAGGTGTCGCCGCGCCGGACGGCGTAGCCGAGGCTGCGCAGATGCCGCCGTACGGCGGTGGCGCGGGGCAGCCGGATCAGCACGAAGGGGCCCTCGGCGGGCTCGGCCACGACGAGCCCGTCGGGGGCGAACTCCCGGAGCCCGGCGACCAGATGGTCCCGGTCCGCGGTGATCCGGTGGGCCGCGTCGGCGGCCTCCGCGAGCGCCCGGTCCGACACGCACGCCTCGGCCGCCGCGAGGGCGGGCGTCGACACCGGCCACAGGGGCTGGGCGCGCTGCAGCTCGTCGATCGTGCCGGCGGCGGCGAGGACATAGCCGATCCGCAGGCCGGCCAGACCCCAGGTCTTGGTGAGGCTGCGCAGGACGACGAGGCCGGGCACGTCCGTCCGCCCGGCGAGCGCCTCACGCTCCCCGGGCACCGCGTCCATGAACGCCTCGTCGACCACCAACGTCCGCCCCGGCCGGGCCAGTCGGGCGACGGCCTCCGCCGGGTGCAGCACCGACGTCGGGTTCGTCGGGTTGCCGATGACGACGAGGTCCGCGTCCCCGGGCACGTCCGCCGGGTCCAGCCGGAAGCCGTCCGACGCCCGCAGCAGCACCCGGTCCACGGTGTGCCCGGCGTCCCGCAGCGCGGCCTCCGGCTCCGTGAACTGCGGGTGCACGACCACCGGGCGGCGGACCCGCAGGGCGCGGGCGAGCAGCACGAACGCCTCGGCGGCCCCCGCCGTGAGCAGCACCCGGTCCGTCGGCACCCCGTGCCGGGCCGCCACCGCCTCGCGGGCAGCCCGCCCGTCGGGGTAGGCGGCGAGCCCGGTCAGCGACCCGGCTATCCGCTCCCGCAGCCAGGCGGGCGGGGTGCCGGCCCGGACGTTCACGGCGAGGTCGACGAGTCGCGCGCCGTCGTCCCGCACCTCGGCGTCGCCGTGATGCCGAAGGTCGTGCCCCGCGTGCCGGGGGGCGTGTCCGTTCTCGGTGCCGGGTTCAGTGTGCATGGGAGTTCGTGTGTCCCCGATGGTGATGATCGTGGCCGTGGTGCCCGTCCTCGTCCGGCTGGACGCGCGGCTGCCGCGGCAGCCCGGTGGTGCCCCCGGCGCCGGACGGGACGGCGTCGTGGACGGAGGGTTCGAGGGGTGCGCGGTTCATGTGCGGGTCGCCCTCCAGCGCCTCCCGGTACCGCTTCACGACCAGGTCGAGCAGGTCCGGCTCGGGTCCGATGACATCGGCCGACCGTACCTCGATCTCCGGGTGAGCGGCAGCCCAGCCCTCGGTCTGCATCCGTGCCCGGTCCGCCGGTCCGCCGGCGAGCGGGACGTACGGCAGCACGACGACGCGCCGCGCGCCCAGCCGCACGCACCGGTCGAGGCCGCCGGGCACGTCCGGCGCCGCCAGTGACACGAACGCCGTCTCCACGCCCGCGTATCCGCGCCCCTCCCACAACAGCCGGGCCGCCCGGGACACCTCGGCGTTGGCGCCGGCGTCGGTGGAACCGTGCCCCACGAGGAGCACGGTCACCCCGGCCCGGTCGCCCGGCGTCCGGGGCGCGGCCGACGCCAGCGCCTCCTCCGCACGCCGCTCCAGGAGGTCCAGCAGGGCCGGGTGCGGGCCCGGCGGCCTGCCGTACGTGAACGCGGTCCCCGGGTGCCGCTCCCGGGCGAGAGCCAGTGCCGCCGCCGTGTCCCGGCCGGCCCGCTCGGTGCGCTCCGAGGTCAGCGGGACCACGGCGAACCGCCGTACCCCCTGGCCCACCAGCTCGTCCACGCTCGCGCCCAGCGACGGCCGGGACGTCCCGGCGAAGCCGCCCCCGACGGACAACCCGGGGTGACGGCGCCCCAGTTCGCGCAGTAAGCCGCGGAACGCCTCGGCCCCGGCCTCGCCCCGGGGGTCATCACCGGCGACGAGCAGGGCGGGCGGCGGGGTGGTCACGATGTCTCCTCGGATGCGGATGCGGATGCGGATGCGGATGGCGGCGGGGGTGGTTTCGGTCCTGCAACGGGAGCGTAGGTGCCCCGTGCATGATGATCATCATGCCGACCGGCGGCGGGTCCGGCGCAACCAGGGGTCCCCGGAGCGCCCGCCCCGGCCGAGGCGACGGCACAGGTGACCCTCGCCGGCCGGCCGTCCGTCGGGGCCGACTTCCGCTTGGGCACGAGGAGTTCGCCCCCGCCCACGAGCGCGGCGGCCTCCGCGACGGACGGGGTGCCCAGCGCGGCCAGGGGCCGGTCGGAGGGGTGCGGCACCTCCACCGCGGCCAACTCCCGCGCGGAGTACGTCACGAGGGGCACGCCGAGTCGCGCGGCGGCGCGGACGAGGCCGGGTTCGCCTGCCTTGCCGTCCACGGTGGCGAGGAAGGCGACCGCCCCGGACGGAAGGCCGGCCTCCCGCAGCACGTCCTCGATCAGGCCGACGACCTCCGCCACCGGCACGCCCCGGGAGGCGCCCACCCCCACGACGACGGGGCCGGGCGCGTGCTCACCCACGGCCGCGCCCCGCGGGGGAGCGAAGGAGACCCCGCCGCGCGGGCCGCTCCTCACTCGTTCGGGGTGCCGCGGCCGGCAGACCCCGCCGATCCGGTAGCAAGGACGCATGGCGGTCTTCGTGGCACTCGGCGCGTTCCTGATGACGCTGGTCGGCGGCTGGACGGCACAACGGGTGACGGACCGCCGTCATCTGGTGCTGGGCCTGGCCGGCGGCCTGATGCTCGGCGTGGTCGGCCTCGACCTGCTCCCCGAGGCCCTGGAGGCCGCCGGTGACGAGGTCTTCGGCGTACCGGCCGCGCTGCTGCTGTTCGTCGCCGGTTTCCTGCTGGCCCACCTCGTGGAGCGTCTGCTGGCCGCACGCCAGGCCGCGCACGGCGCCGAGGAGCACGACGGCCGTTCGCCCCAGGTGGGTCTGACGGCCGCGGCCGCGATGGTCGGGCACAGCGCCATGGACGGTGTCGCGATCGGCGCCGCCTTCCAGGTCGGGGAGGGCATGGGCGTCGCGGTCGCGCTCGCGGTCATCGCCCACGACTTCGCGGACGGCTTCAACACCTACACACTCACCAGCCTGTACGGCAACGCCCGTCGCCGGGCGCTCGCGATGCTGTTCGCCGACGCCGCGGCCCCGGTGCTCGGGGCCGCGTCCACCCTGCTGTTCACGATCCCGGAGGGCCCCCTCGGCTGCTACCTCGGGTTCTTCGGGGGCGCGCTGCTCTATCTCGCCGCCGCCGAGATCCTGCCCGAGGCCCACCACACCCACCCGGCCCGCTCCACCCTGCTGTGCACGATCGCCGGGGCGGCCTTCATCTGGCTGGTGGTGGGCGTGGCGGAGTGAGGGACCGGACGCCGGGCCGTGCGCGGCGCCGCCCGGGCGAGCGGTCATGACGTCCGGCATCTCTCCACGAACCGCGCGGCGATCCCGGGCTCGGCCGCCCAGTGGGTGTGCAGATAGCTCGCGTGCACCCCCCGCTGGACGAACCCCTCGACCCGTGGCCCGGGAGTCCGTACGCCCCAGGCGGGCGCCGGCCCCGCCCCCGGCTCCACGACCGTCCGGTGGAACTCGTGGGCGCGCATCCGGGTCCCGGCGGGCGCGAGCACGCTGTCGCCGACGGCCACGGCGTCCCGGTAGCCGAGCGTCAGCCGCTCGTCCATGCGGGCCGTCGCGTCGAGCACCCCGCACATGGGCCGCCCGTCCAGCTCCCGGCACAGATACAGCAGACCGGCGCACTCGGCGGCCACCGGGGCCCCGCCGAACGCCAGCTCGGCGACCGCCTTGCGCAGCGGCTCGTTGGCGGACAGCTCGGCCGCGTACATCTCCGGGAACCCGCCGCCGATCACCAGCCCGCCCGTCCCCTCCGGCAGCCCCTCGTCGTGCAGGGGATCGAAGACGACGACCTCGGCGCCGGCGGCGGTCAGCAGCTCGGCGTGCTCCGCGTAGGAGAACGTGAACGCGGGCCCGCCGGCCACGGCGACCACCTGCCGCCCGCCCACGGGTGCGACGACGGGCGGCTCCCACGCCGGACCCGACAGCGCCCCGGCGCTCCGGGCGAGCGCGACCAGCGCGTCCAGGTCGCACCCCGCCCGTACCTGCGCGGCCATCGCCGCGACCGCCTCCACCGCCGCGGCCTGCCGCTCGGCGACCGGCACCAGCCCCAGATGCCGGGACGGCGTGTCCACCTGAGGAGCCCGCCGCAGGACCCCCAACACGGGCACCCCGGTCGACTCCAGGGCGTCCCGCAGCAGCTCCTCGTGCCGGTCGGAGGCGACCTTGTTGAGGATCACGCCCCCGATTCGCACCCCGGGGTCCCAGGAGGCGAACCCGTGCACGAGCGCCGCCACCGACCGCGACTGCGAGGAGGCGTCCACGACCAGCACGACCGGCGCCCGCAGCAGCTTCGCCACATGCGCGGTGGAGGCCAGTTCCCCCTGCCCCGAGGCCCCGTCGTACATCCCCATCACGCCCTCGACGACGGCGATGTCGCACCCGTGGGCCCCGTGCGCGAACAGCGGCGCGACCAGGTCCGGTCCGCACAGGTACGCGTCGAGGTTGCGGCCCACCCGCCCGCTCGCGAGCGCGTGGTACCCGGGGTCGATGTAGTCAGGCCCCACCTTGTGCGGGGACACGGCGAGTCCCCGCTCGGTGAGCGCGGCCATCAGCCCCGTCGCCACGGTGGTCTTGCCGCTGCGCGAGGACGGCGCGGCGATCACCAGCCGGGGGACGGAGGCCACGGAGGAGTGAGACGTCACGATGTCACCACTCGATGCCCCGCTGGCCCTTCTGGCCCGCGTCCATGGGGTGCTTGACCTTCGACATGTCGGTCACGAGGTCCGCGAAGTCCACCAGCTTCTCCGGCGCGTTCCGCCCGGTGATCACCACATGCTGGGTGCCGGGCCGGTCGCGCAGCACCTCGACGACCTCGTCGGTGTCGATCCACCCCCAGTGCAGCGGGTACGCGAACTCGTCCAGCACGTACAGCTTGTACGTCTCCGCCGCGAGGTCCCGCTTGACCTGCTCCCAGCCCTCGCGTGCCTTCTCCTCGTTGTCCATCTGACCGTCGCGCTGCACCCACGACCAGCCCTCGCCCATCTTGTGCCAGTCGACGGACCCGCCCTCCCCGGACGCCCCGAGCACGCGCAGCGCGTTCTCCTCGCCCACCTTCCACTTCGCCGACTTGACGAACTGGAACACCCCGATCGGCCACCCCTGGTTCCAGGCGCGCAGCGCGAGCCCGAACGCGGCGGTGGACTTGCCCTTCCCGATCCCGGTGTGCACGAACACCAGCGGACGGTTGCGCCGCTGACGCGTCGTCAGTCCGTCGTCCGGTACGACACTCGGCTGTCCCTGAGGCATCTACGCCGCCCTCCCTGAAGTCCTCTGCGTTCCCTGCACATCCCGTACCAGCCCGGCGATGGAGTCCGCCCGCAGCTCGTCCAACGTCACCGCCGTACCGCCCAGTTCACCGGCCAGCCGCCCGGCGAGACCCAGCCGGACATGGCCAGACTCGCAGTCGACGACCACGGACGCGGTGCCCTCGGCCGCGAACAGCCGTGCCGCCCGCCCGGCGAGCGCGACGGGCTCGGGCCCGCCGGTCGCCCGCCCGTCGGTCACCACCACGACCAGCGGCCGGCGCGCGGGGTCGCGCAGCCGCTCCACCCGCAGCACGTCGTGCGCCTTCAGCAGACCGGCCGCGAGCGGTGTCCGCCCGCCCGTCGGCAGCGACTCCAGCCGGGCCGCCGCCGCGTCCACGGACGAGGTCGGCGGCAGCGCCACCTCGGCGGACGCGCCCCGGAAGGTCACCAGCCCCACCTTGTCCCGCCGCTGGTAGGCGTCGAGGAGCAGCGACAGCACCGCGCCCTTCACGGCGCTCATCCGCTGCCGGGCCGCCATCGACCCGGAGGCGTCGACCACGAACAGCACGAGGTTGCCCTCACGCCCCTCCCGGGTCGCCTGCCGCAGATCGTCGCGCCGGACCACCAGGCCCGGCCCGGAGCGCCCGCGCGTCCGCTGATGCGGAGCGGCGGCCTGCACGGTCGCCGCCAGATGCAGCTTGGTCAGCGCGCCACGTGGCCTGCGCGCCCCGGTGGTGCGCCCGTGCTCGGTCCGGGCCCGCGAGCGCCGCCCGGCGGCCCCCTCCCCGAGCCCCGGCACACTGAGCACCTTCGTCCGGAACGGCTCGGCGGCCCGTACGGCGGACTGCTCCCCGGCGGCCGGAGCCTGCGCCGGCACGCCCTCGCCGGACTCGGGCCGGGCGTCGCCGTCGCCGCCCTGCGGCCCCTCCGGCTCGGGAGCGGGGGGCTGCCCACCGCCACCGGGGCCGTCGGGCCCGGGATCAGGATCGTCGTCCTGCGGGTCCTGAGGGTCCTGGGGGTCCTGGGGTTCCTGCGGGTCGCGCGGCGGCTCCGCGAACTCCTCCAGCGTCTCGTCGAGCCTGTCCTCGTCGAGTCCCGGCGCGTCGAACGGGTTCCGCCGCCGCCGGTGCGGCAGCGCCAGCAGCGCCGCCTGCCGCACATCCTCCGCGAGCACCTCGGTCCGCCCGGCCCAGGCGGCCAGCGCGGTCGCCGTACGGGCCATCACGATGTCGGCGCGCATCCCGTCCACCTCGAAGGCCGCGCAGGTCGCCGCGATCTGCCGCAGCACCCCGTCGCCCAGCACCACGGACGGCAGCAACTCCCTTGCGTCGACGACCCGTTGCCGTACCTCGGCCTCCTCGGCCGCCCAACGGGCCGCGAAACCCGCCGGGTCGTCGTCGTAGGCGAGCCGGCGCCGTACGACCTCCACCCGCTGGTCCGGCTCCCGCGAGGCCGCGACCTCCACGGTCAGCCCGAACCGGTCGAGCAACTGCGGCCGCAGCTCGCCCTCCTCGGGGTTCATCGTCCCGACGAGCAGGAACCGCGCGGCATGCCGTACGGAGACGCCCTCGCGCTCCACGTACGAGGAGCCCATCGCGGCCGCGTCGAGCAGCAGGTCGACGAGGTGGTCGTGGAGCAGGTTGACCTCGTCGACGTAGAGGATGCCCCGGTGGGCGTCCGCCAGCAGACCGGGCTCGAACGCCTTGACGCCTTCCGACAGGGCCCGTTCGATGTCGAGGGCGCCGACGAGACGGTCCTCGGAGGCGCCTACGGGCAGCTCGACCATGCGGGAGGGCCGGGTCTCGAACGCCGGCTCGTGCGGCCCGTCCGGGCACGCCGGGTCCGGCTCGACGGGGTCGCAGGAGAACCGGCACCCGACGACGACCTCCACCGGCGGCAGCAGCGCCGCGAGCGCCCGCACCGCGGTGCTCTTGGCGGTGCCCTTCTCGCCGCGCACGAGCACGCCGCCGATTCTCGGCGCGATCGCGTTGAGGAGCAGGGCGAGTTGCAGGTCGCCCTGCCCGACGACGGCGGTGAAGGGGAAGTGCGTGCTCACGCGGTGGTCCCTCCTGCAAGTGAATGAATGAGACGAGTGCGGACCGGCGGGACGAACAGCACGGGGCGGCGCAGCCCCTGCCGTTCGGGGGCGCGGGGCTGTGACATCTGCGGCTCCGCCGCGTGGGCGCGAGAAACACCACCGGCCGACGGACGACGTTCCCTCTCCCGGCGGGGACGACCCGGCGCCCTCATCCGGGCACCCCCGGCAACCCCGGCGCCCCCGGCGGAACGAACGGCAGCCCGGCAGGCGCCCCCGACTCGATGAGCCGCCACAGCGCGTCGGTGTCCGCGTGCTCCTCGATCAGATCGCCGAGCCGGTCCAACTGCTCCTCACGCAGCGCCGCGAACGACGTGTCGGGGGCCGGGACGAAGCGGCGCCCCGAGGCCGCCGCCACCTCGCGCAGGAACGCCCGCCGGAACCCGTCCGACTCCAGCGACCCGTGCCAGTGCGTGCCCCAGGTCTGGCCGACCCGGCATCCGTCCAGGAACGGCTCCCCGCCCAGGACCTCGGCGACCCCGTGATGGATCTCGTACCCCTCGACCCGCTCCCCGAGAGCCTCGCCGGCCGGGCGGGTGAGGGTCTTGTCCTCGGCGAACCGCACCCGGACGGGAAGGACTCCGAGCGCCGGGACATGCCCCTGGCGGCTCTCGACGTCGTCCTCGATGTGCTCCCCCAGGAGCTGGAAGCCCCCACAGATGCCGAGGACGGGCCGCCCCTCGGCGGCCCGGCGCAGCAGCGCCTCGGCGAGTCCCCGTTCCCGCAGCCACTCCAGCGCCCGCACCGTCCCCCGGGTCCCCGGCACGACGACGAGGTCGGCGTCGGCCAGTTCCTCGGCCCGGTCCACGAACCGCACCACGACACCGGGTTCGGCGGCGAGCGCGTCCACGTCGGTGAAGTTGGACATCAGCGGCACCGCGCACACGGCGACCCGCAGCACGTCCTCCCCGACGGGCGGCGCCACGTTCGACTCCCGGACCGTCCCGCGCAGCGAGACGCGCAGCCCGTCCTCCTCGTCGATCCCGAGCCCGTGCCGGAACGGCAGCACCCCGTACGTCCGCCGCCCGGTGAGCCCGTGCAGCATGTCGAGCCCGGGCTCCAGCAGGGAGACGTCGCCCCGGAACTTGTTGACGAGGAACCCGGCGACGAGGGCCTGGTCCTCGGGGGAGAGCAGCGCCACGGTCCCGAAGAAGGACGCGAAGACCCCGCCGCGGTCGATGTCGCCGACGACGAGCACGGGGAGCCCGGCGTTCCGGGCGATCCCCATGTTGACGATGTCGGTCCGCCGGAGATTGATCTCGGCGGGGGAGCCGGCCCCCTCACAGATCACCGCGTCATACGTGCCCCGCAACTCGGCGAGGCAGTCCAGCACGGTGCCGAGCAGCCGCTGTTGCCGCCCGCCGTGATAGCCGCGCGCGCTCATCTCGCCCACGGGCCTCCCCAGCAGCACGACCTGGCTGCTGCGCTCGCCCCCGGGCTTGAGCAGGACCGGGTTCATGAGCGCGGTGGGCTCCACCCGGCAGGCCTGTGCCTGCATGGCCTGCGCCCGGCCGATCTCGGCGCCCTCCTTCGTCACGAAGGAGTTGAGCGACATGTTCTGCGCCTTGAAGGGTGCGACCTTGACGCCCTGCCGCACGAGCCACCGGCAGATCCCGGCGGTCACCACGCTCTTGCCGGCATCGGAGGTGGTCCCGGCGACCAGCAACCCGCCACTCATCCCTGACTCCTCCACCGGCTCGCGATCCTTCCGCGCAGCGCCGCCGCACCCGCGCCTACGCCCAGCGCGAGCCAACTCACCCGCCGGGACAGCCGGACGGCCCGCTCGATGTCCTCCACGGCGACCGCGCGTCCCTTCCCGTTCAGCACGGGCCGGTGCTCGACCCGCCCCCCGTACGACAACGTGCCCCCCAGCCGCACTCCGAGCGCCCCCGCGAACGACGCCTCCACCGGCCCCGCGTTGGGACTGGGATGCCTCCCCGCGTCCGCCCGCCAGGCCCGTACGGCACCCCGGGCGTCCCCGCCGCAGGCCGCGGCCAGCACGGCCGTCAGCCGGGCACCCGGCCACCCCACGACGTCGTCCAGCCGCGCGGAGGCCCAGCCGTAGCGCCGGTACCGCTCCGAGCGGTGCCCGACCATGGCGTCCAGGGTGTTGACGGCCCGGAACCCCACCAGTCCCGGCACCCCGCCGACGGCACCCCACACGAGCGCCCCCACCACCGCGTCGGAGGTGTTCTCGGCGACGGACTCCACGACGGCCCGCGCGATCCCGTCCGCGTCCAGCGCCTGGGGATCCCGCCCGCACAGATGGGGCAACCGCGCCCGCGCGCCCTCGACATCGCCCGCGGTGAGGGACCGTCCGACGGCTCGCGCCTCCCGCCCGAGCGAGGTCCCTCCGACGACGGCCCAGGTGGCGGCGGCGGTCAGCCCGACGGAAGCGGCCCGCGACGGCCGTACGGCGGCCGAGGCGACGGCCCCCAGGGCGACGGCGCCGCCCGCGCACACCGCGGTGTGCAGCGTGCCCCACCCCCGGTGGTCCCGCCACAGCACCCGCTCCACGGCCCCGGCGGCCCGGCCGAACGCGGCGACCGGATGCCCCCGGCGCGGGTCGCCGAGCAGCAGATCACCGAGGAGCCCGGCGGCGGCGCCGTACGCGAAGACGCGATCGGCACGCACCCGTTCAGCCGTTCACGGGGTCGGTCGGGGGCCGGACGCCGGTCCCCGGGGGGCAGCCGTACAGGACGCGCATGGCGATATGTCCTCACTCAGGGTGTCCACGCCCTGGTTCGACGAGACCGACGGCGAGAGTTCCTGGCTCCCGGGAGGCGTTCGACAGCCGCTCCCCGGTGACAGTGGCGGGACCGCGCCGGACTCGCACCGGCTTCCTCTCCTGCCGTCGTACATGGCCCCGGCAGTCCACCACGCCCCCGGAAGACCCGTCAACTTGCCGTTGACCTGCGACGCGACGGTGTGCTCAGCCCCACACCGCCGGCATCACGTCCTCGGGCACGGAGAACCCCCGTGAGCGTCGTGGGACGCGCACGGGGGTTCTCGTTCGGTCCGGCCCCAGGGCCGGATCAGCGGCTGATCAGGCCATGATCAGGGAGATGCCGTACGCCACCGCCGCCGCGCACAGCGCGAAGCACGCGTACGCGCCCGTGGTGGCCATCGCCACCGAGTCGCCCCGGGCCGACGCCTCCTCCCGCTTGGAGAGGCCGACGATGCCGAGGGTGAACAGGCCGACGAGGGCCACGGTGACCACGAGGCTGACTCCGAAGACGGAGCCGAGAGCTGCCCAGTCGATGTGCATGGTGGTGATCTTCCTCAGGGAGTCGTGGGGCTCAGACCGCGGGCGTCGGCGTGGACGAGCCCGCCGCTGCCGTGGTCTCTGCGGCGGGGGCCGGGATGGTCGCCGTCAGGTCCTCGGTCACGGTGCCGGCCGGCGGCGGGGTCACGGCGGCCATCGCCGTCGTCACCACCCCCGGCGGTTCCTCGGTGTCGTTCACGTTGGTGTGGTCGATCACCTCGCGGCGGGAGACCAGCCAGATCGCGACGCTGGAGGCGATGAGGAAGACCGCGACGACGGCCGTGCCCCAGGTGCCGAAGGACGTCACCCACTCGGCCAGCGCGGCGACCAGCGCCGCCGCCGGCAGGGTCAGACCCCAGGCGACGAACATCCGGGTCGCGGTGGACCAGCGGACCACACCGCCCTTGCGGCCCAGACCCGCGCCCATCACCGCACCCGAGACCGAGTGCGTGGTGGAGAGCGAGAAACCGAGGTGCGAGGAGGCGAGGATGACCGTGGCCGCGCTGGTCTGGGCGGCGAAGCCCTGCTGCGGCTGGAGGTCGGTCAGGCCCTTGCCCATCGTGCGGATGATGCGCCAGCCGCCCAGGTAGGTACCGAGCGCGATGGCCGTACCGGCGGAGACGATGACCCACACCGGCGGGTCGGAGTCGGGTGCCAGGGTGCCACCGGCCACCAGGGCCAGCGTGATGATGCCCATCGTCTTCTGGGCGTCGTTCGTGCCGTGGGCCAGCGAGACCAGACCCGCCGAGGCGATCTGACCGGCGCGGTAACCCTTGCCGCTGGCCTTCTCGTTGGTGTGCTTGCCGAGCTTGTACGTCAGCCGGGTGGCGAGCATCGCCGCGAGACCGGCGACCAGCGGGGCGGCGACGGCCGGGATCAGCACCTTGGTGACGAGCACGTCCCCGTGCACCGCGCCCACGCCCACCGAGGCGATCGTGGCACCGATGAGGCCGCCCATCAGGGCGTGCGAGGAGCTGGAGGGGAGTCCGACCAGCCAGGTCAACAGGTTCCAGAGGATGGCGCCCACGAGCGCCGCGAATATGACCTCTGGCTGTATGCCGGACTCGTCGACGAGCCCCTTGGAGATGGTGTTGGCGACCTCGATGGAAAGGAATGCGCCGACAAGGTTGAGCACGGCGGACATGGCCACCGCGACCTTGGGCTTCATCGCGCCTGTCGAGATGGTGGTGGCCATCGCGTTGGCGGTGTCGTGGAAACCGTTCGTAAAATCGAACGCAAGCGCGGTGATGACCACGATCGCGAGGATCAGCGAGAAGTTTTCCATTTACCCGGGCTTCTTTCGGACGTCATTGGCATGAGGACCGTAAGCAAGCTGGGTGAACGGAAGATGAACTGGGGCGGGCGCGCGGGTGTAGTGAATGAGGGGTGGTCCCTCCGCTTGTGCGCGCGTGAGGGAACCGGCCCCGGCGGGGCGGCGGCCCGGCGTTCGAACGCAGGCGGAATGCCCAGGTCCGGGCTCTGTTCGCCCCCCTCTGCTCACCCCCTGTTCCCGGTGGACTCCGTACGGTCGGCTCGCACGGCTGTGGGAAAAGTTCTGGCCATCGGGGTGACCGCGCCTGGCAGGATCGCGGCATGGCTGAGCAGCGGCGTGACGTCCGGGACGAGCGGGGCGTGGACGAGGTGAACGAGGCGGACGACGACGCGCGGGACGCGCGGGGCGCGGGGCGGCGGGAGATGCCGGACGAGGTGGCGCGGGCGTGGGACGAACTCGTCGCCACCGCCCGGCGGACGGTGGCCGACGGTCTGGTCGTCGGCACCTCCGGCAACGTGTCCGTGCGCGTGGGGGACACCCTCCTGGTGACACCGACCGGAGTGCCGTACGACCGCCTGACGCCGGACGACGTCACGGGCGTCGACCTCACCGGCCGACAGGTCCTCGGCACGCTCCGCCCCACCAGCGAACTCCCCATGCACCTGGCGATCCACACCACGGCCGGGGCCCGCGCCGACACCACGGCCGGGGCCCGCGCCGACACCACGGCCGGGGCCCGCGCCGTCGTCCACACCCACGCCGTGCACGCGACGGCCGTCTCCACCCTCGTGGACGAGCTGCCGCTGATCCACTACATGTCCGCGGCGCTCGGCGGTCCCGTCCGGGTCGCCCCCTACGCGACCTACGGCACCCCGGAGCTGGCCGAGAACATGCTCCGCGCCCTGAGGGGCCGCACCGCCTGCCTCCTCCGGAACCACGGCACGATCGCCTACGGCGACAGCCTCGACGAGGCCTACGACCGCACGACCCAGCTCGAATGGATGTGCCAGGTCTGGCTGAAGGCGTCCTCCGTCCCCCACCTCACCCCGCATCTGCTCACCCTCGGACAACTGGCCGAGACGGGCGAACGCCTCAAGGGCTACGGGCAGCCGGGCTGACCACCGGGGCCCCGACCGGCGGTGATCGCGAGCCGCTCCCAGGGGGCCGGCCGTCCCGCCCCGGCCGGCGGTCCCGGTCACCCCCGGGGCGCACGCCCACTGGCCCCCGGCGCGGTCCGCCGGGACACTGGAGCCGTGCGTGGAGTGAGAGCGGCAGCATCGGCCCTCGGGGTCGCGTTCGCCGCCGGAGCGGCCAGTGTCGCCGCCGGCCGGCTGGCGAGCGACGTCGCGCTGAAGGCGCCGCCGGGCGCACCCCTGCCCACCGAACCCCGGCTGACCGTGCACTCCACCGCGGCCGGCCGCATCGCGCTGACCCGGGCCTTCGCCTCCCGGCGCCCGGGCACCTACGGCCTCACCGGCAACGGCTCCCACGCGGTCGTCGGCGGCGTGCTGAGCGGCGCCCCGCACGCCCCGGACGCGGTCGTCCGCCGCCTGGAGCGCGTCAGCCGCGGCACCCTGGAGCCCGGCGACAAGGTGTGGCTCACCCCCGGCCTCCACGTCGGCGACCCCCGCACCGCGCTCGGCCTCGACCACGACGACGTCGGGATCCCCGGTGAACTCGGCACCCTGCCCGCCTGGTTCGTGCCCGCGGCCCGGGACACCTGGGTGATCGCCGTGCACGGACTCGGCGCCACCCGCGAGCACACCCTGAACGTCATGGAGTCCCTGCACCGCCACCACTTCCCGGTCCTCGCCCCGGCATACCGGGGCGACCCGGGCGCCCCCCGCTCCCCGGACGGCCTGCACCACCTCGGCGAGACCGAGTGGCGCGACGTGGACGCCGCCCTCAGGTACGCCGTGCGCAACGGCGCCGGGCGGGTCGTCCTGTACGGCTGGTCCACCGGCGCCACCATGGCCCTGCGCGCCGCCACGCACTCCGCGCTGCGCGGCCGCGTCGCCGGACTGGTCCTGGACTCGCCGGTCCTCGACTGGACCGCCACCCTGCGGGCCCTCGCCGCCGCCCGCCGCACGCCCGGCCCCCTGCTGCCCCTCGCGGTGCGCGCCGCCCAGGGGCGCACCGGACTGCGCGCCACCCCCGCCGGCCACGACGCCGCGCCGTCGGACCTCCGGGTGCCGACCCTGCTCTTCCACGGCCCCGACGACACCGTCGCCCCCTGGGCCCCCTCCCGCCGCCTCGCCGCCCTGCGCCCCGACCGGGTCACCCTCCGCACGGTCCGCCAGGCCCCGCACGGCGCCATGTGGAACGCCGACCCGAAGGCGTACGAGGAGAGCCTCCGCCGCTTCCTCACCCCGCTCGGCTAGGCGGCCGCGGGCCGCCGGGAAACCCGCCGGAACCCCGCTCGCGACTGAGAGGTACGCCACATTCCGCTTAGCGGCGCGTCGACGCGATCCCCGTCCGCCCCGACCCCCGGGGAGCCCGTGAAGACCCGGTGCGTTGGCCACCCCTGTCGCCCGCTGTGACATTCCGTTTGGGTTTTCGGACCGTCAACCGGAAGACTGCCCCCGTGACGTCCCGTAACCCGCGCGACTCCAGGCTCCGCCTCGTCGGCCCGCGAACCCTGGCCGCCGCTCCCCGAGCAGCAGTGACCCAGCGCCGCCGACCGGCCCCCCGGCCCCCGGAGGGCACCCCACCGCCCGCGGAGCTCGCCCGCATGGCCCGCGCCGTCCTGGCGGACGCCGCCCGCGTCGCCCACTGGGCCGACACGGCCCTGCGCCCCGGCCGCGAGGGCGCCAACCCCGACGGCAAGGGCACCCTCTCCGCCGCGACCGCGGAACGGGCCGCCGCCGACCTGGGGCTGACCCCGGATCAGGTCCGCCACGACTGGGACACGGCACGGCTGGCCGGCCTCGTCGAGGTGCACGGCGACAGCGCGCGCCCCGGCTGGCGACTGCGCGCCTGGCACCGCGACGACAGCGCCGTGCTGCGCGGCTGGGTCGCGTTCTTCGACGCCTGGTCCATCGCCTACCCCGAGCCCGAGGACCGCGAGCCCGCGGCGGTCGCCGAGGTCGTGTCGGCCATGCCCCAGGTGCTCTCCTTCCTCCAGCTCTCCGCCGGGCCCGTCCCCGTCGAGCAGCTCCTGGACCTCCTGGAACAGCGGGTCACCGAACTGCGCACGGAACGCTGCGAGATCCCCTACGTCCCACCCGTCGCCCACCACCACCCTTCTGACGAGGCGCTGCGCGCCGCACCTCCTGATCCGGAGCCGAGCCCCGAGCCCGCCGAGGACACCCCCCTCGCCCCGCTCCTCGACTGGTCCCTGCGCGCCCTCGCCTCCGTGGGCGCCCTCACCTACGGCGACGCCCACGCCACCCTCACCCCGCTCGGCAGCTGGGCGGTCTGGGTCAAGCTGGAGCAGATCTGCGTCGCCGCGCAGAGCCCCGCCGGGAACATCGAGGTCTCCGCCGAGGACATGCTCAGAGGCTGCGCCCAGCTCCGTCCGAACGCGGCCCGCGCCGAGTACCGCGCCTGGCTCGCCGCCCGCCCCGTGGGCGGCGCCGTCACCGAACTGATCGCCGCCGCGCGCGGCGAGGACGCCCTCATCCGCGGCCTCGCCTTCGAGGCCCTGCGGGTCGTCGGCGCTCCCGCCGAGCCCGACGTCCGCACGGTCGCCGACGAGACCCCGCTGCGCCCCTACGCCCTGCTCTGGCTCGCCGAGCACGACGGCGCCGACCCCGAGGACGCCCACGAGGTCCTCACCCGCGAGGAGTCCACCTGGCTCTGGGTGGACACCGCCGCCGCCGTCGCCGACCACGGCGAGGCCCCGCTCCTGGTCCGGCACCTGGAGTCCGCGGTCCAGCCCACGGTCCCCGCGCTGCTGGCCGAGGTCCGCGCGGTCGGCCACCCCCGCACCGTGCAGGTCCTGGTCGCCCTCGCCGCCGCCCACCCCGACCCGGCCCTCGCCAAGGCCGTCCGGCGCGCCGCCTTCCAGGTGCACACCGGAGGCAGCTGACCGGGGGAGAGGCGCGGGGGAGAGGCGGGAGGGCGCCTCAGCCGCCCGTCTCGGGGGCGTAGGTGCCGAAGCTCCACACATTGCCCTCGGCGTCCCGTGCCATGTAGTCCCGCGAGCCGTACTCCTGGTCCGTCGGGGGCGTCAGGATCTCCACGCCGTGCTCCACGGCCCGCCGGTGGTGGGCGTCCAGCTCGTCGGCGGACACGACGATGTACACCCCGGCGGGCCCGGCGCCCTTCATCGCGCCGTCGAAGACGCTGCCGCTGCCCTTGGAGCCGATCATCACCGCGCCGTTGCCCTGCGTCAGCTCGGCGTGCTGCACCACGCCGTCCTCGCCCTCGTAGACCGACAGCTCGGTGAAGCCCAGCGCCTCCGTGAGCTGTCTGATGGCGGCCCTGGCGTCCGCGTACAGCAGTGTCGGATAGATGCTCGGACGTCCCGCGCTCCTGCCCGCCATACCGATCACGACCTCTCCGTCGTCCGGAATACGACCCGCTGCCCAGTTTCGCACCGGCCACCGACAACGCCCGGGCGGCGGACGGGCCGCGGCGGGACCCGGCGCGCCGGTGACCGAGACCACGTGATCCCTTGTCACACGGGCGGAAAACCGCTTGCCGCCCCCAGTTAGAATCGGCCCATGGCCATTCTCCTCGCGCATTAGACGGCGGGAACGTCCTCAGCCGCCCACCCGCCACCCGATCCGCCCTGGAGTCTGTCCGTGATCTCCGCCTCCGCCGTCGAGCTGCGCGCCGGTGCCCGCGTCCTCATCGAGTCCGCCACCTTCCGCATCGCCAAGGGCGACCGCATCGGTCTGGTGGGCCGCAACGGCGCCGGCAAGACCACCCTCACCAAGTGCCTGGCCGGCGAGGGCATCCCGGCCGGCGGCACCATCACCCGCTCCGGCGAGGTCGGCTACCTCCCGCAGGACCCCCGCACCGGCGACCTCGACGTCCTCGCCCGCGACCGGATCCTGTCCGCGCGCGGTCTCGACGTACTGATCCGCAAGATGCGCGAGAACGAACAGCGGATCGCCAACGGCCAGGGCGGCACCCGCGAGAAGGCGCTGAAGCAGTACGAGCGCCAGGAGACGGAGTTCCTCACCAAGGGCGGGTACTCCGCCGAGGCCGAGGCCGCCACCATCGCCGCCGCGCTGAACCTGCCCGACCGGGTGCTCGGCCAGCCGCTGCACACCCTCTCCGGCGGTCAGCGCCGCCGGATCGAGCTGGCCCGGATCCTGTTCTCCGACGCCGACACCCTGCTCCTCGACGAGCCGACGAACCACCTCGACGCCGACTCGATCGTCTGGCTGCGGGACTACCTGAAGACCTACCGCGGCGGCTTCATCGTGATCTCCCACGACGTCGACCTGGTCGAGACGGTCGTCAACAAGGTGTTCTACCTGGACGCCAACCGCGCCGAGATCGACGTCTACAACATGGGCTGGAAGCTCTACCAGCAGCAGCGCGAGGCCGACGAGAAGCGCCGCAAGCGCGAGCGGCAGAACGCCGAGAAGAAGGCCGCCGCGCTGCACTCGCAGGCCGACAAGATGCGCGCCAAGGCCACCAAGACGGTCGCCGCGCAGAACATGGCCAAGCGCGCCGACCGGCTCCTCGCGGGCCTCGACGCGGTCCGGGTCTCCGACAAGGTCGCCAAGCTGCGCTTCCCTGAGCCCGCCCCCTGCGGCAAGACCCCGCTCATGGCCGAGGGTCTGTCCAAGTCGTACGGCTCGCTGGAGATCTTCACCGACGTCGACCTGGCCATCGACAAGGGCTCCCGGGTCGTCATCCTCGGCCTCAACGGCGCCGGCAAGACCACCCTCCTGCGTCTGCTCGGCGGGGTCGAGAAGCCCGACACCGGTGAGGTGATCGAGGGCCACGGCCTCAAGCTCGGGTACTACGCCCAGGAGCACGAGACCCTCGACCCCGAGCGCACGGTCCTGGAGAACATGCGCTCCGCCTCCCCCGACCTGGACTTGGTCGAGATCCGCAAGACGCTCGGCTCGTTCCTGTTCTCCGGCGACGACGTGGACAAGCCCGCCGGGGTCCTGTCCGGCGGCGAGAAGACCCGGCTGGCGCTCGCGACCCTGGTGGTGTCCTCCGCGAACGTCCTCCTCCTCGACGAGCCGACGAACAACCTCGACCCCGCGAGCCGCGAGGAGATCCTCGGCGCGCTGCGCACCTACAAGGGCGCGGTCGTGCTCGTCACCCACGACGAGGGAGCCGTCGAGGCGCTCCAGCCGGAGCGGATCATCCTGCTGCCGGACGGCGTCGAGGACCTGTGGGGCGCGGACTACGCGGATCTCGTGGCGCTCGCCTGAGCGAACAGCCGATCGGAGGGGCCGGCAGTCCGGGTTGATCAACTGCCTCTGGATCATTCGGCCCATCCGTGATCCACCATCTGTGTGAGATCTCCTCGTACCGGGGTGTGTCCTCCATCGATTTCACGGCCGAGCCCCTGTGTGTGCAGGGCTCGGCCGTCGTGCGTCTCTGACCAGGCACTTCACGGAGCGGTCCGTTCGGGTGTACGGACAAGCCCGGGTGGAATCACAGGTTCCGCTCGTGAGTGCGCGCTCCTGTCGTCACAACCTTGTCCCACGGACCTTGCCGAATGGGTGGCCATCACGCCCCGGAGGGGTGATCATGAGGAGACCAGAGCGCACTTCCCATGAGGAGGACCGGGTGGCCGAGACTCTGAAGAAGGGCAGCCGGGTTACCGGCGCCGCGCGCGACAAGCTCGCGGCAGACCTGAAGAAGAAGTACGACTCCGGTGCGAGCATTCGGGCGCTGGCCGAGGAAACCGGCCGCTCGTATGGCTTCGTGCACCGGATGCTCAGCGAATCGGGTGTCACGCTCCGAGGGCGTGGCGGCGCGACGCGGGGCAAGAAGGCCGCCTCGGCCTGACGCGCCGGGCGGTCCATCGGCTTCGATGGCGGGCCATCCGGTCGGTCGTCCCCCAGGACCCGTGAGGGACCTGGGGGGAGCCCCGATCGGCCGGGTGGTTACTGTGCAGTCACTTAGCATGCTTCATCGCTCGGCTGACCGCACTCATCGGAGGCGCCCCATGGCTTCGCTCGAACCGCTGCTCGACCAGGACGGCGTACGGCTCACCGTCGACGACGCCATCGCCACGGTGACGCTGACCAACCCGGCCAAGCGCAACGCGCAGAGCCCCGCTCTGTGGCGGGCGCTCACCGAGGCCGGGCGGTCGGTGCCGGGCTCCGTCCGTGTGGTCGTGCTGCGTGCCGAGGGCAAATCGTTCTCCGCCGGCCTCGACCGGCAGATGTTCACGCCCGAAGGCATCGAAGGGGAGCCGTCCTTCGTCGATCTCGCGCGCCGTGACGACGCCGGGCTCGACACGACCATCGCCGAGTACCAGGAGGCTTTCACCTGGTGGCGGCGCAACGACATCGTGTCCATCGCCGCCGTGCAGGGACACGCCGTCGGTGCGGGCTTCCAGCTCGCCCTCGCCTGTGATCTGCGCGTCGTCGCCGACGACGTGCAGTTCGCCATGCTCGAAACCAGCCTCGGACTGGTGCCCGACCTCACGGGCACGCACCCCCTGGTCGGCCTCGTCGGGTATGCCCGCGCGCTGGAGATCTGCCTCACCGGACGCTTCGTCCAGGCGGACGAGGCGCAGCGGATCGGGCTCGCGAACCTCGCCGTGCCCGGTGACGGGCTCGCCGACGCGGTACGCGATCTCGCCGGCGCGCTGGTCTCCGCCCCGCGGGACGCGGTGATCGAGACGAAGGCGCTGCTGCGGGGAGCGGTGGACCGGGACTACGACCAGCAGCGCGCGGCGGAGCGGGCGGCCCAGACGCGGCGCCTGCGGGACCTCGCCGGGATCGCGGAGTAGCCGACGGTCCACGACAGCCGGTTCTGCACCGGGGTCCACCAGGAGCGGCCCTGCACCGAGGCCCGTGCCGGTCAGAGCAGGGCGGCTCCGCCCGTCACCGCGGTGACGAGCACCGCCACCGACGGGTGGTCCGGCAGGGCCGCGCCCACCGCCGCCCGCACCTCGCGTGCCACGTCCAGGGCCCGCCGCTCCTGCGTCACCCCCAGGTCCACCAGCACATGGCGGCGGGGGAGGACAGGCGCCGTCGTCCCGGCGGCGCCGAGGACGGTGGCCAGACGGCTCACCCCGGGAACCGAGAGCCCCGCGGCGGCCGCACGCGCCCGCTCGTCGTCGCCGGTGGGCGCAGGCGGGTCCGGCGGCGCGGCGGCCGGACCGGCCGCCGGGCCCGTCCGCTCGTCCCCGCCGTCCAGCAGGCGCGTCAGCCGGAGGTCCACCTCCGCCACCCGCAGGCCGAGCCCCGCCTCGGCCGCGGTGGCGAGGACGGCGCGCAACCGGGCCGCCGACGCCGGGAAGGGTTCCGCGGCCAGGTCCGCCAGGGCCGCGAAGTCGGCCGTGACACGCAGCGGACCGGACGGGAGCGCGCTCGGCGGCGGGGGCACCGCCGCCTCCTGCCCGTCGGGGTCCGCCACCGAGATGCGGAGCGTGCCGAGACTGAGCCCCCGCAACCCGGCGGCCGCGCGGCGCAGCACCGACTCGGCCGCCCGCTCCGTGATCCACGCACCGTCCCGCGGGCCGCCCAGGGGGAGCACACGGCCCGGCCCGAGCTGCCGGCGTACCGCCTTGGTCCAACCGTCCGCCGTCATTCCTCCAGCCTGCCGCATCCCCGGCGCGCGGCATCGCAACCGCGCTTACTGTGGGTTGAGGGGGATGACCGGAAGGGACGTACGGCATGACTGACATGACGGAGCGGAACCGGACGGAAGGGCCCGACACCACCAAGGAATCGCCGCAGGCCGGCCGCAGGGCCACCCGGCGCGGCGGCGGAGATCCGGCGAGCCGGGGGCGTACCACCATCGCCGACGGCGTGGTCGAGAAGATCGCCGGACTCGCCGCACGGGAGGTCGTGGGCGTCCATGCCATGGGCAGCGGACTGTCCCGGACGTTCGGGGCCGTGCGGGACCGGGTGCCCGGCGGGGCCAAGTCCGTGACGCGGGGTGTGAAGGTAGAGGTCGGCGAGGTGCAGACCGCGCTGGACCTGGAGATCGTCGTCGACTACGGGGTGTCCATCGGTGACGTGGCCCGTGACGTGCGCGAGAACGTCGTGGCGGCCGTCGAGCGGATGACCGGCCTGGAGGTCGTCGAGGTCAACATCGCGGTCAGTGACGTGAAGCTGCCCGACGAGGAGGACGAGGAGCCGGATTCCCGGCTGCAGTAGGCGCGGGCCCGAGCCTTGAGCACCCGGCCCACCCCGTACGTCAGGAGTCCGCGAGTGTCTAGGAGCGCAGGATGAGCTTGGCCATGATCGGCATGATCGCCGGGATGGCGCTGGGCTTCGCCGGGTACTTCGGCGGCTTCGGTGCCTTCCTGCTGGTGGCCGCGCTGGGCGCCGTCGGCCTCGTCGTCGGCCGGTTCCTGGAGGGCGACCTGGAACTGGGCGACTTCTTCCGCCCGCGCGACGACCGACGCCGGTGAACCCGGTGGACAGCGGCCGGCCCGCGGTGCGCGGCGCCGTCGACCCCGGTGAGCGCGGGGCGGTCCGGATCGCCGACCGGGTGGTCGCGAAGATCGCCGCGCAGGCGGCGCGCGAGGCACTGGTGGCGCCGGCGCCGGACTCCGCGCCCCCCAACGCCACCGTCCTGGTCGCCCACGAGACCGCGCGCGTCCATGTGATGCTCGGGCTCCCGTACCCCTCGGACATCGGTGGCCAATGCGCTGCGGTGCGTCGTCATGTCATCGAGCGGGTAGGGACGTTGGCGGGAATGCACGTGTCGGAGGTGGCCGTCACGGTGGAACGGCTGCACCCGGCGCACGCACACGACGTGGCACAGGGGAGGACGCGATGAGCGAACCCCGGCGTTCCGAAGGCACCACGCGACGACTACCCGTCATCGAGAAGACCGACGACCCGGACGCGGCGGGCACGGGCGGGACGGCCGCCGACCAGTCCGCGTCCGCCGCCGCCTACGATCCGCCGCCCCCGCGCGAGGACGACGGCGGAGGCGAGAAGCGCTTCTGGTCCGCGCGCAGGATCCCGGCGGGCATCCTCGCCGTCCTGCTCCTCGGGGGCGCGGGCCTGCTCCTGTACGACGTCGTCGCCGTCCGCGCCGGACGGCCCGCCATGCAGTGGCGCCGCTCGCTGGCCCGGGAACTCGCCGAGCGCCCGCTCGACGACCCCTGGGTGCTGACCGGCGCCGCCGTCGCCGTGCTGCTCGGGCTGTGGCTGCTGCTGCTCGCCGCGACCCCCGGGCTGCGCGACGTCCTGCCGATGCGGCGCGTCCACCCCCGGGTCCGGGCCGGGCTGCACCGGGGCGCCGCCGCGCTGGCCCTGCGCGACCGGGCCATGGAGGTCTCCGGCGTGCGGTCCGTACGGGTCCGGGCGGGCCGCAAGCGGGTCGACGTCCGCGCGGTGTCGCACTTCCGGGAACTCGACGAGGTACGCGCCGACCTGGACGTCACGCTCGCCGACGGCATCCGGGGGCTCGGCCTGTCCCGGCCGCCCGCCCTGTCGGTGCATGTCCGCCGGCCCGGCCGGAAGGGGTGAGGCGTGATGCTGAGAACCGTGAACCGGGTGCTGCTCGGTCTGGTCGGGCTCGTGCTGGTGGTGGTCGGCGGCGCCGTGCTCGCCGTGGGACTCGGCGTGCACCCGCCCTCGTGGTGGCCGCACGACGGCCGCAAGGACGTGCTGCTCAGCGACGCCGAACGGACCCGGTGGCACGACTCCGGCTGGTGGTGGCCCACCGTCATCGCGGTGCTCGCCGTGCTCGTGCTGCTCGCCCTGTGGTGGCTGACGGCGGTCCTGCGCCGCCACCGGCTCGCCGAGGTGCTCGTCGACACCGGCGACGGCGAGGGCGCGCTGCTGCGCGGGCGGGCGATGGAGGGCGTCCTCACCACCGAGGCGGCCGAGGCGGACGGCGTCGAACGGGCCCGCACCCGCCTGACGGGCCGCCGCCACGCCCCCGAGGCCCGCATCCGCCTCCTCCTCCAGCCCCATGTGGATCCGGGCGAGGCCCTGCACACCCTCACCTCGCAGGCCCTGGCGCACGCCAGGGAGTCGGCGGGACTGGCCGAACTCCCGGCGGAGGTCAGGCTGCGGGCGGCCCGGCACCGGGCGGAGCGGGTCAGCTGAGGCCCGCCCCGCCGGGCGGAGGCGTCAGAACCCGTGCCGCATCCCGCCGTCCACCGGCAGCATGATCCCCGTCAGATAGGAGGCGGCGGGGGAGAGCAGGAACGCGCCCGTCCGCCCGAACTCCTCCGGCCGCCCGTACCGCCGCAACGGGATGCGCGACTCGTGCGCGGCCCGCGTCGCCTCCGGATCCGCCGACATCCCGTCCAGCTCGCGCACCCGGTCCGTGTCGATGCGGGCCGGCAGCAGACCCACGACCCGGATGCCCCGCGGCCCCAGCTCGTCGGAGAGCGACTTGGCGAACCCGGCGAGCCCGGGCCGCAGCCCGTTGGAGATGGTCAGCCCGGGAATCGGCTCGTGCACGGACCCGGACAGCACGAACCCGATGACTCCGCCCTCGCCCAGCTCCTCGGCCGCGGCCCGCGCCAGACGGACGGCTCCCAGGAACACCGACTCGAACGCGGCCGTCCACTGCTCGTCGGTGTTGTCGGCGACGAACCCGGGCGCCGGCCCGCCCACACTGACCAGGATGCCGTCGAAGCGCCCGAAGCGGTCGCGCGCGGCGGCGATCAGCAGCCCGGCGGCCCCGGGGTCGGCGTTGTCCACGGCTACACCCACCGCGTTCGCCCCGAGCGCGGCCGCCGCAGCCCCGGCGCTCTCCTCCTCGCGGCCCGTGAGGACCACCTTCGCGCCGTCGGCGGCGAGTTCCCGCGCGACCGCGTGGCCCAGTCCGCGGGTCGCCCCGGTGACGATGTAGACACGGTCCTTCAGCCCAAGATCCATGGCCCTATCCTGCCTCCTGCCCGCCGTAGAGGGCGAGGGCGGTCCCGACGAGTCCGACGTGGCTGAACGCCTGCGGGAAGTTCCCGAGCTGCCGGCCCGCCACCGGGTCGTACTCCTCCGCCAGCAGGCCCACGTCGTTGGCCAGCCCCACGAGCCGTTCGAACAGCTCGCGTGCCTCGGCCGTGCGGCCGGTCAGGTGCAGCGCGTCCGCCAGCCAGAACGAACAGACGAGGAACGCGCCCTCACCGCCCGGCAGACCGTCGACGGAAGTGGTCGCGGCCGTACGGTGATCGAGTCCGTAGCGGCGCACCAGCCCCTCGTGGCTCAGCTCCGCACGGATCGCGTCGACGGTCCCGACGACCCGGGGGTCGTCCGGCGGCAGGAAGCCCATGAGGGGGATGAGCAGCAGGGCGGCGTCCAGCTCGCGGGAGCCGTACGACTGGGTGAAGGTGTTCCGCTCCGGGTCGTAGCCGCGGTCGCAGACCTCGCGGTGGATCTCGTCGCGCAGGGCCCGCCAGCCCTCCAGGTCGCCGCCGGTCAGCTCCGGGTCGGCCTCCAGGGTGCGCACCGCCCGGTCGGCGGCCACCCAGCACATCACCTTGGAGTGCGTGAAGTGGCGGCGCGGCCCGCGCACCTCCCACAGCCCCTCGTCCGGCTTGCGCCAGGCCGAGCGCAGGTAGTCCATCAGCGCGCACTGCATCCGCCACATGTCCGGCTTGTCCGGGAGGCCCGAACGCCGGGACACGAACAGCGAGTCGATGACCTCGCCGTACACGTCCAGCTGCAACTGCCGTACCGCGTCGTTGCCGACCCGGACCGGACGCGAGTCCTCGTAGCCGGACAGCCAGGGCAGGTCGTACTCGGGGATACGGCGCTCCCCGGCCAGGCCGTACATGATCTGCAGGTCGGCCGGGTCGCCCGCGACCGCGCGGAGCAGCCAGTCGCGCCAGGCCTCCGCCTCCTCCTGGTAGCCGCAGGACAGCAGCGCGCCGAGGGTGAGGGTGGAGTCGCGCAGCCAGCAGTGGCGGTAGTCCCAGTTGCGGACCCCGCCGATCTCCTCCGGCAGGGAGGTGGTGGCCGCCGCGACGATCCCGCCGGTCGGGGCGTAGGTGAGGGCCTTGAGGGTGATCAGCGAGCGGACCACCAGGTCCCGGTGCGGGCCGTCGTACCGGCAGCGCTCCGCCCAGGCCCGCCAGTCGTGCAGGCTCGACCGCAGTGCCTCGTGGGGGTCGACGAGGCGGGGCCGGGGCTCGTGCGAGGGGTGCCAGGTCAGGACGAACGCGACCTTCTCGCCCGGCTCGACGGTGAACTCCGCGTACGTGGCGCGGTCCTCGCTCCACGACCGCACCCCGGGTTCGCTGCGCAGCCACACCGAGTCCGGCCCGGCGACCGCCACCCGGTGACCGTCCGACCTGCGCATCCACGGCACGGCCGAGCCGTAGTCGAAGCGCAGCCGCACCGTGCTGCGCATGGTCACGCGGCCGGACAGCCCCTCGACGATCCGTACGACGTCGGGGGACCGGTCCCGCTGCGGCATCAGGTCGGTGACCCGTACCGCGCCCTCGTCGGTCTCCCACTCGGTGTCGAGGACGAGCGAGTCGTGCCGGTACGCCCGCCGCGCGCAGGTCCCGCCTCCTCGGGGCGCGAGCGTCCAGTGCCCGTTCTCCTGATCGCCGAGCAGCGCGGCGAAGCAGGCCGCCGAGTCGAAGCGGGGCAGGCAGAGCCAGTCGATGGAACCGTGGCGGTTCACCAGCGCGGCCGTCTGGTGATCGCCGATCAGCGCGTAGTCCTCGATACGGGGGTGCACGAGGTGCGGGTTCCCGGAGCCCGGGGTGATCAATCCGGCGGGATGCGGAGGGAGAGCGTCAGCCCGGCCCCGCCCCCGCCGTGGTCCCGCCCACTCCCGAGAAGATCACCCCCGAGCCGGAGGGGGCCTGGTTGAGCACCCAGAGGCCGAGCAGGGTGGCGAGGGCGAAGACGACGAGGACCAGCACGGCCAGCACCAGCCGTCGGCGGCGTTCGCGCCGCACCCAGTCCCCGCGCGCCGACCGGTACGCGTCCGGGGCGGCATGCACCCCGCCCGCCAGTGCGGCGAGTGCCTCGGCCAGCTCCCGCTCGGTGCGGTCCCGGCCGGTGTCGTTGCCGGTGGTGTCGTTCATCGCCGGGCCTCCATCGCCTGGGTCAGGGCGGCGAGGCCGCGTGCGGTGTGGGTCTTGACCGAGCCGCAGGAGATGCCCATCGCGGCCGCGATCTCGCTCTCCTTCAGCCCCAGCCAGTGGCGCAGCACGAGGGCCTCCCGCTGCCGGGCGGGCAGGTGCTGGAGCGCGTCGATCAGCACCCGCTGGTCGTCGTGGAGCAGCGCGGTGCTCTCGGCGGAGGCGACCGGCTCCTCGGCCGCCGGTGCCTCCACGTGTCTGCGGGCGACCTGGAGGTGCCGTATCCGCATCCGGGTCAGATTGCAGACCGTCGACCGCAGATACGCCTCCGCCGCCTCGGCGTCCCTGAGGCGCCGCCACTTGCGGTAGATCTGGTAGTACGCCTCGGCCACCACGTTCTCGGGGTCGTCGGCGCCCAGCAGCACCGCGAGCCGCAGCATCGAGGAGTAGTGCAGCTCGAACAGCCGGGCGACGCCCGCCTCGCGCTCCACGTCGACGGGATCACCGAGGGCGCCCGGCGGCAGGGCGGGGCCCGGGACCGTCGCGGAGTGCGCCGCGAGAGGTTCCGCCGGGGCCGGTATCCGGCTCCGGGGCTGCCCGGCGGCCAGGGGTGCGGATGCGGCCGGGGGCACCGGCACACCGAGGTGCTGTCTGCGTCTCACGGGTTGCTCGCTCCCGTCTCGGGGCGCCGCCTGACGGTCAGGCGGGACGGTAGGTCGGTCGCGTCGGCGCCACGCGGGACACCGAGCCGTTCGAGGACCGTGGTGCCGACGACGGCGACGGTCAGGTTGAGCAGGAGCGCGAGCAGGCCGGCGTAGATCTCCAGCGAGCCGCCGCCCAGGAGCACGATGGACGAGAAGCCCTCGCGCACCACCAGGAACGTGCCGGTCAGCATGCCCACGCCCCATCCGGCGAGCAGCGCCCGGGGGTGCAGCCGTCCGGTGAAGAGGCCGACGGCCACCGCCGGGAAGATCTGCAGGATCCACACCCCGCCGAGGAGCTGGAGGTTGATGGCGTCCTGGTCCCGCAGCCCGAACACGAACGCCACCGCCCCCACCTTCGCGGTCAGGGACACCGCTTTGGCGATGCGCACCTGGCGCTTGGGCGTGGCGGTGGGCTGGAAGTACTCGACGTACACGTTGCGGACGAAGCCCGTGGCGGCCGCGATCGACATCACCGCCGCCGGGACCAGCGCGCCCACCGTGATCGCGCCGAACACCAGTCCGGCCAGCGGTCCCGGCATCAGCCGGTCCACCAGCATCGGCACGGCCGCCTCGGCGCCGCCCTCGGGTGCTCGCACCCCCGACGCGAGCGCCGCGATGCCGAGGAACCCGAAGAGGGCCAGCAGTCCCGTCCAGGCGGGCAGCGCCACCGAGACCTTGCGGACCGTCCGCGGCCCGTCGGCGGCGAACCCGGCGGTGAGGACGTGCGGGTACATCAGCAGGGCCAGCGCCGAACCGAGCGCCAGGGTGGCGTAGGCGGGCTGCTGTTCGGGGGCCAGCAGGAGCGCGGACCCCTCCACCCCGGTGCCGCCGAGCCGCCGGGCCGCCCCCTCGAAGACCGCGCCCGGCCCGCCGAACCGTTCCAGCACCAGCCAGCACACGGCGGTCAGCGACACGAAGACGGCCACCGCCTTCAGCGCCGAGATCACCGCGGGAGCCCGCAGCCCGTGCCGGTACGTCGCCACCGCGAGCCCCGCGAACAGCGCCACCATCACGAGGTCACCGGCCGCGCCCCTCGGATAGACGCCCCCGGCCGTCAGCACCGCCCTGATGCCCAGCAGTTGCAGCGCCAGATACGGCATCGTCGCGAGGATCCCGGTCAGCGCCACCACCAGGGCCAGCGGCGCCGAACCGTACCGGCCGCGCACGAAGTCCCCGGCCGTCACATAGCCGTGCCGGCGGGCGACCTCCCAGAGCCGGGTCAGCAGCACGAAGGCCAGCGGGCAGACGATCACCGTGTACGGCACCGCGAAGAAGGCGGGCGCCCCGTTGCCGTACGCGAGGCCCGGCACGGCGGTGAAGGTGTACGCGGTGAAGATCGTCCCGCCGAGCAGCAGCCAGGTCCACACCGGGCCGAGGCTCCGGTCGGCCAGCGCCCACCCCTCCAGCGACGGCAGCCGGTCCGAGGGGCGCAGCCGGCGCGCGGTGACGGCGAGCAGCGACGCTCCGCCGATCACGGCGAGGAACGTCGTGGTCATGGCTGCGTCCGCCATGGGTCACCGTCCTTGGTGTGCCGGGGCCCCGGGTGAACCTCGGCCCTCGCGTGTTGGTTGCGCGGACGGCCGGTTCGGAGGACACGCGGCGGCGGGAAATCTTCGGGGAATCTTCTGGAATTCGCTGTCAACCGGATCCGTCGGGTGGGCAACTCTTGCACAGACCCGCAGCGACCGGGAGAGGAGAACGGCCCGTGACACGGACCCCGGCACACCACGCTCACCAGCGACCACGACGCGTCGCGCGTGCCGTCCTGCTCCTCGCCCCCGCCGCGGGACTGCTCTGGGTCCCCTGGTACGCCGGGACGGAGCCACGGCTCGCCGGAACGCCGTTCTTCTACTGGTACCAGCTCGCCTGGGTCCCGGGATGCGGCCTCTGCCTGCTCGCCGCGTACGCACTGACCGGCCGCCGCTCGGACGGGCGGCGCCCCGGCCGACCTCACTGAACCGCACCGCCCCCGTTCCTCCCTGCCGCACACCGCCGCACACCCGTTGAAATCAGGAGCCGCCATGTCTGTGTCAGCCATGCCCGAATCCGGTCCCGAGGCCCCGGAGAAATCCCGTATGTCGCCGAAATCGATCGCGCTGTGGATATCCGTGGCCCTCGTCGGCGCGATCGGCTGGGCCGTGCTCGCGCTGTCCCGGGGCGAGGAGATCTCGGCCGTCTGGCTGCTCATGGCGGCCCTCGGTTCGTACGCGATCGGCTACCGCTTCTACTCCCGCTTCATCGTGCGCCGCGTCCTCCAGGCCGACGACACCCGGGCCACCCCGGCCGAACGCCTGGAGGACGGCGTCGACTACCACCCGACCGACAAGCGGGTGCTGTTCGGCCACCACTTCGCGGCGATCGCCGGCGCCGGCCCGCTGGTCGGACCGGTGCTGGCGGCCCAGATGGGCTATCTGCCGGGCACCATCTGGATCATCGCGGGCGTGATCTTCGCCGGTGCCGTACAGGACATGATCGTCCTCTTCCTCTCCATGCGCCGGGACGGCAAGAGCCTCGGCCAGATGGCCCGCGACGAGATCGGCAAGGTGGGCGGCGCCGCCGCGCTGATCGGCGTCTTCGCCATCATGATCATCCTGCTCGCGGTCCTCGCGATGGTCGTCGTCAACGCCCTCGCCGAGTCCGCCTGGGGCACCTTCTCGGTCACCATGACCATCCCGATCGCCCTCTTCATGGGCTTCTACCTGCGCTATCTGCGCCCCGGCCGGGTCGTGGAGACCAGCTTCATCGGCGTGGCCCTCCTGCTGCTGGCCATCCTCGGCGGCGGCTGGATCCAGGACTCCTCGCTCGCCGAGTACTTCGTCTGGAGCCCCGAGACCCTGGTCTTCTGCCTGGTCGGCTACGGCTTCGTCGCCTCCGTGCTCCCCGTGTGGATGCTGCTGGCCCCGCGCGACTACCTCTCCACCTTCATGAAGGTCGGCACCATCGCCCTGATGGCCGTCGGTGTCGTGATCGCCGCCCCGAACCTGCGCGCCGAGCCGATCACCGAGTTCGCCCACACAGGCGCCGGACCTGTCTTCGCCGGCTCCCTCTTCCCCTTCCTCTTCATCACCATCGCCTGCGGCGCCCTGTCCGGCTTCCACGCCCTGGTCTCCTCCGGCACCACGCCGAAGCTGATCCAGAAGGAGTCCCAGGTCCGGCTGATCGGCTACGGCTCCATGCTCACGGAGTCCTTCGTCGCCGTGATGGCCCTCATCGCCGCGTGCGTGCTGGAGCCCGGCCTCTTCTACGCCATGAACTCCCCGGCCGCCCTGCTCGGCCCGACCGTCGACACCGCCGCCGAGGCCGTCAAGAACCTCGGCTTCACCATCACCCCGGACCAGCTCACGGCTGCCGCCAAGGCGGTCGAGGAGCAGACCCTCGTCGGCCGCTCGGGCGGCGCGCCGACCCTGGCCGTGGGCATGTCGGAGATCTTCGCCGGGGTCTTCGGCGGCGCCGGGATGAAGGCGTTCTGGTACCACTTCGCGATCATGTTCGAGGCCCTGTTCATCCTCACCACCGTGGACGCCGGCACCCGCGTCGGCCGCTTCATGCTCCAGGACATGCTCGGCAACGTCTGGAAGCCGATCGGCCGCGTCACCTGGAAGCCCGGCATCTGGATCACCAGTGCCCTGGTCGTGGGCGCCTGGGGGTACTTCCTCTACGCCGGTGTCACCGACCCCCTCGGCGGGATCAAGCAGCTGTTCCCCCTCTTCGGCATCGCCAACCAGCTGCTCGCCGCGGTCGCCCTCGCCGTCACCACCACCGTGCTCATCAAGTCCGGGAAGCTGCGCTGGGCCTGGGTCACCGGCATCCCGCTGGCCTGGGACGTGGCCGTCACCTTCACCGCCGGCTGGCAGAAGATCTTCTCCGACAACCCCGCCATCGGCTTCTTCGCCCTGCGCGACAAATATGCGGCGGCCATCGACCGGGGCGAACTCCTGCCCGGCGCCACGACCATGGACGACATGCACACGATCGTCACCAACAACACGGTCGACGGCGTGATCATGGCGGTCTTCCTGATCCTGGTCCTCACCGTCCTCGTGAACTGCGCCGTGGTGTGCGTCCGCGCCGTCCGCTCGCCGGTCCCGCTGCCGTCCACCGAGGCGCCGTACGTGGAGTCGCGCATCGACGCGGGGGACTCCGAGAAGGAGCTGGTGGGGGCTCGCCGGTGACCCTCCGGAACTGGGTGCGCGGGGTGCGCTGGTACCTGCGGGAGCTGACCGGCGAGGCGGAGTACGACCGCTACTGCGACCGCCGTCGCCGCCATCACCCCGAGGCCCCGGTGCCCACCCGCAGGGAGTACGACGCCCTGCGGACGCGGCGGAGGGAGGAGCACCCGGAGGGGCGCTGCTGCTGAGCGCGTCGTGCGGGCCGGGGGTGCGTGGTCCGGTGCGTGGTCGGGTGCGGGTGCGTGGGGGCTGATCGCGCAGTTCCCCGCGCCCCTAGAAGCACCAGGCCCTGCTTTTCAGGGGCGCGGGGAACTGCGCGAGAAGCCCCACCGGCCCGCACCCGACCACGCACCCGAACCCACCCCCACCGTCCATTCCCCCCGACCCCCGACCCCGGATCCAGAGATGCTGAGACGCCGACCCGCCCTCCTGATCCGTCCCGAACTCGACGACGACCCCCTGCACAGGACCCTCACCGAACTCCGCCCCGCCCCGCAGCTCCACGGCCTCGGAGCCGGCCGCACCCGCCCCCCGTGGGAACCCGTGGCCGAGCTGCTCCGAGACACCGGCCGCGACTGGGACCGCCGAGCACACCGCCTCGCCGTACTGGCCCGACACCTCCCCGCCGCCGTCCCCCAACGCTGGACGGCCGACCGCCCCGAGGACGGCGACGCCCTGACCCTGCACGCCTTCGTCGAGTCGTACCGCACCCCCGCCACCGACCGGACCGCCGTCCGCCGGGCCGAGCACTCCTGCCTGCGCGCCGCCGAAGCCCGCCCCGAGGACCCCAGCCCCTGGCTGGCGCTGCTGGCCCTGATGCACACGTGCGCCGTACCGGTCAGGGACGCGGTGCCGGTGTGGACCGAGGCCGTCGACCGGGCGCCCTGGCTCCGGACGGCCCACCACCGTCTGCTCCGCTACCTGTCGCCGCGCGGACACGGCACGGTCCCCGACATGATGGACTTCGCCTGGCAGGCCGCCGCCCGGGCCCCGCAGGGTTCACCGCTCGCCCTGCTCCCGGTGGCGGCCCGTGTCGAACTCATGGCCCACCGCCAGGACGCGGCGCCGCTCGACGCGCTCGGCTCGGGCGGCGGCAACTGGCACGAGCCCCGGGCCGTCCACGAGATCGACCTGGCCCTCGGGAACTGGTTCGACGCCGGCACCGCGCCCCACGCCGAAGCCGTCACCGACCTCAACATCCTGGCCTTCGCCCTGACCCGCGCCCACCGCCCCGTGGAGACCGCCCCCGTCTTCCGGCGCCTCGGCCGCCACATGACCCGTCACCCGTGGGACCTGCTGCCCGAACCGGACCGCACGTTCGCGTACTGGCGGAAGAGAGCGGCCGACGGCCGCGGCCGGACCTGAGACCCCGTCCCGGGGCCCGGCTACGCCGACGCGGGCGCCGTCTCCTTCTCCTCCGACGCGGCGGTCGCGGCCTCCGCGCGGTCGCGGCGCTCACGGCGGACGAGGACGACATAGCCGATCGGGACACCGAGGGCGAACAGCCACCACTGCAGGGCGTAGGCGTAGTTCAGTGCGGCGTTCTCGTCACCGGGGCTGCCGAGCTGCTGCGGGGTGTCGCCCTTCGGGTCCGGAGCCGTCTGCACGAGATAGCCGCCGAGCACGGGGACGCCGAGGCGGTCCGCCTCCCGCTCGCTGTCGATCAGCATGATCTGCCGGTCCGGCAGGCCCTGCAGATCCTTGATGCCGCTCGCCTCGGTCGTCTCGTCGGGCATCAACCGCCCGGTGACGGTGACCTCGCCGGCGGCGGGCGCGGGGATCTTGGGGAACGCGGTCTGGCTCGGGCCGTTCGCGGGGATCCAGCCCCGGTTGACGAGCAGCACCTTGCCGTCGTCGAGCACGAACGGGGTCAGGACGTGGAAGCCGACCTCGTCGTCGGCGTTGACGCGACGGCGGACGACGACCTCGTCGTCGGTGTCGAAGCGGCCCTTGGCGGTCACCGTGCGGTAGCGCTCGGCGCTGGTGACGGTGTGGCCGGGCGTGGTCAGCCGCTCCACGGGCACCGGCTTCGCGGTCAGCGCGTCGGCGACGAGCTGATTCCGGGCGCTGCGCTCCTCGTAGCGATGCATCTGCCAGATGCCCAGCCTGACCATGGTCGGGATCAGGACGAGCGAGAGCAGCGTGAGGATCACCCACTGCCGGGACAACAGGAAGCGGTACACGTCTTGACCGTACCTCGCGTCATTCGGCCCCCGGCGGGAGGGTCCCGTCGAGGGCCGTCACCTCCGCGGTTGCGGAGAGCACATCGCCGACTTGCACGGTCACGGGGTCTACCGCGGGCCACCCCCGCATCGGCGGGGACACGACCGCTCACATGGTCGCGGCTGACTGAGGCAACGACGGATCGCCCGAGACGGTTACGTGTCAGCTCACACCTTGTCGACGATGCCCGCCCTCCCCTCGGCCCGCGCGCAGTGGGCGCCGCAGTACCAGTGGCCGTCGACGTCGACACCCTGGCCGATGATCTGCACCCGGCAGTGCTCGCAGATGGGGGCCATGCGGTGGATCGCGCAGGAGAAGCAGTCGAAGACGTGCACCGCGCCCTGCGCGTGGATCTCGAAGGTCATTCCGTAGTCATTGCCGCAAACTTCGCATCTCGCCATGCGCCACAGGGTGAGCCGTCACCACCGCCCGGGCGAGCGGGCGGCGGGCGAGTCGCACGCCAATCACCCATCCGTACGGCCCGTCGGCACGGGCCGTCCCGCCGCTCACCCGTCGGCGGGCTCGACGTCGCGGAGCAGCTGCCCGAACGCCGCCTCGTCCACGACCGGCGTCCCGTACTGCCGGGCCTTGACGACCTTCGAGGTGTGCGAGTCGGGGTCGTTCGTGACCAGCAGGCTGGTCACCCGGGACAGACTCGTCGCCACGTGCAGTCCGGCCTCGATCGCGCGGTCCTCCAGCAGGTCGCGTTCGACCGAGGTGTCCCCGGAGAAGGCGACCCGCATGCCCTGCTTGAGCGGTTTGCCGTCTTCGTAACGCCCCGGGTTGGGATGCGGGCAGGCGGGCCGCTTCCGCGAGGGCCGCCAACTGGTGGGCCGGTACGCGCCGTAGCCGCCGGGGCCCGCCTGCTGTCCGATCCGGGGCGCCGCGGGGCTCTCCCGCCACTCGGTCAGCGGCCGGCACTCGTGCAGCGGCAGCCGTACGTTGCTCGCGGCGGCGGCCCGCAGACTCGGCCGGAACGCCTCCGCCAGCACCCGCGCGTCGTCCAGCGCGTGGTGCGCCCGCTGCTGGACGACCCCGAAGTGCGCCGCCAGCGACTCCAGTTTGTGGTTGGGCAGCGGCAGGCCCAGCTCCTTCGACAGCGCGATGGTGCACAGCCGCTGCCGCACGGGCGCCTCGGTCTCCGCGCGCGCGTACTCCCGGGCGATCATCGACCAGTCGAACACCGCGTTGTGCGCGACGAGTACGCGGTCCGCGAGCCGTGCGGAGAACTCCTGCGCGATGTCCCGGAAGAGCGGCGCCCCTTCGAGCACGTCGCTGGTCAGCCCGTGGATCCACACCGGTCCCGGATCCCGCTCCGGGTTCACCAGCGTGTACCAGTGGTCCTCGACCTCGCCCCGCGCGTCCAGTCTGTACACGGCCGCGGAGATTATCCGGTCGTCCCGGGCCAGACCGGTCGTCTCCACGTCGACGACCGCGTACCCCTGGGGATACGCGGTCGGCCAAGGCGCCTGCGGCGCTGCGGTCGTATGGTCTTCGAGCATGGTCCCTGAGGATACGGGCCGCGACTGACAGCCTGTTACCCGGCGCCGACGAGGGACGGGTGACGGAGCGACAGTGCCGTCCCGCCCCGCCCGGATTGGCGGAGGGCGCCAAGAAGCAAGCGCGTGCCACCGGAAATACTTGTCAGTAACAACGTCTAGCCCTCACCGACCGGCGGATCTACCGTGCCCCCATGCCGAACCTGCCCGATGTCGTGCTGTGGTCCATACCCGCCTTTGTACTGCTCACCGTGATCGAGGTGATCAGTGTCCGGATCCATCCGGACGAGGATGCCGCCGGGTACGAGACGAAGGACGCCGCGACCAGCGTCGGCATGGGGCTCGGGAGCCTCGCCTTCGACTTCCTCTGGAAGATCCCGATCCTCGCCGTCTACACGGCCGTCCACGAACTGACCCCGCTGCGCGTCCCCGTCCTGTGGTGGACGATCCCGCTGATGCTGCTCGCGCAGGACTTCTTCTACTACTGGTCGCACCGCGGCCACCACGTCATCCGGATCCTGTGGGCCTGCCACGTCGTCCACCACTCCAGCCGCAGGTTCAACCTGACGACCGCTCTGCGGCAGCCCTGGACCACCTGGACCGTCTGGCCCTTCTACGTCCCGCTCATCGCCCTCGGCGTGCATCCGGCCGCGCTCGCGTTCTGCTCCTCCGCCAACCTCGTCTACCAGTTCTGGATCCACACCGAGCGGATCGGGAAGCTGCCCCGGCCGTTCGAGTTCGTGTTCAACACGCCCTCGCACCACCGGGTCCACCACGCCTCCCAGGGCGGCTACCTGGACCGCAACTTCGGCGGCATCCTCATCGTCTGGGACCGGCTCTTCGGGTCCTTCGTCGAGGAGACCGAGCGTCCGGTGTACGGGCTGACGAAGAACATCGACACGTACAACCCGCTGCGGGTCGCCACGCACGAGTACCTCGCCATCGCCAAGGACCTGAAGCGGGCGAGCGGTTGGGGCGAACGGGCGGGCCGGGTGCTGCGCGGGCCCGGCTGGCAGCCCGTACGGCCGCCCGAGCGGGCCGCGCCCGCCGGGGAGGGCGCGCCGGATGGGAAGGGCACGGCCGCCGTCGAGGGGACCGCCGCGTGAGACCGGACCGGGCGTCCGTCCTCCTCGTCGCCTTCGGGATCGCCGCCGTCGCCGACCTCGGCGCCCTCGCCCTCGGTCTCGCCCCCGGGCACACCGTCGCCAAGCCGCTGCTGATGCCGCTGCTCGCGGCGTACGCGTACACGCGCGGCGCGCCCCGGCCGCTGCTCGCGGCCCTGCTGTTCGGCTGGGGCGGTGACGTCCTGCTCCTGTCCGACGCCGAGCCGGCCTTCCTCGCCGGGATGGCGTCCTTCGCCGCCGGACACGTCTGCTGGCTCGTGCTGTTCCACAGGTCCGGCCGTCCCGCACGGCTCGCGTACGCCGGCGCGTACGGCCTCGCCCTGGTCGCCGCCGTCGCGAGTCTGTGGCCCGGCCTGCCGGCGGACCTGCGGCTCCCCGTGGCCGGCTACAGCGCGCTGCTGACCACGATGGCGTGGTCCGCCACACGGCTCGGGCCCGTCGCGGCGCTGGGCGGCGCGCTCTTCGTGCTGTCGGACCTGCTCATCGCGACCGGCGTCGCCGACTGGCCGCAACCACCCCGCCCCGACCTGTGGATCATGCTCACCTATCTGGCCGCCCAGTACCTCCTGGTCCGGGGCACCCTTGCCCACCCCGGCGCCGGCGGGCCACCCACCCCGGCCCACCCGGTCCGCCCGGGCCGGACGGTGTGACCACCGACTGACCCGTGAGCCGTGCTCACCGGCGGACTGGGTCCGTCCCTGCCGGGCGGTCCGATCGCCCGTTGTCCGGCAGGGTGTGCTCACCAGCGGATCGGTAGCGGCAGGGCCGTCAGCAGTGCCGAGACCGCGACGACCGTGCCGAGTACGGCCACCTCGGCCCGCGCGGGGGCGCAGGCGTCCAGCGGGTTCCCGGTCGTGCGGCGCAGTCGGTGCCGGGCCCGCAGGGCGAGGGCGGCGACGACGGCCACCAGGAGCCCCTTGGCCAACAGGGCGCGCCCGTACGCCGTCTGCGTCAACTGGTCCCCGACCGTCTCCGGCGGCATCCGGCGCAGGGTGCTCCACACCCCGGTGGCGGTGACGGCGGCGAGCAGCACGGTGGCCACGCGCGCGTAGAGGCCCAGCAGCGCGGTGCCCGCCCGGGTCGAGCGCCACGCGCGCGTGCGAAGGGTCCGCAGGACGTGGAGCAGGCCGCCCGCCCACAGCGCCGCGCAGGTCAGATGCACCAGGGTCAGGCAGGTGCCGACGAGCGGACCGTCCTCGCCGGGGGGATGCGCCCGCAGCGCCTCGGCGACGACGAGCGCGGCCACGGGCACCGCCCGGGCGGCAGGCCGGCGGGAGAGCGCGAGCAGCCCGGCCGCCGCGAAGGCGTTCACCTCCAGCAGCGCCAGTCGGCCGTCCCGGCTGTCGTGGAGGCCGCCCACGTCCAGGTCGGCGGGGGAGCCCGGTATCAGATTGCCCGTGGCCACGACCGAGGCCAGCCCCAGGGAGGCCACGAAACCGGCCCCCGCCGCCCAGGGCGCCCAACTGCGCGGCGCCTCCCCGTGCCCGCCGGGCACCCGCCGGGCGAGCCACCCCACGAACAGCTCGCCCAGCAGCACGCACAGCGCCGCCAGTGCCACCGTCCGCGACAGGGCGACGAACCCGGCGCCGGGCGCCCCGGCCTCTCCCGTACCGGCCAGCGCGGCACGCGGCCCGAGCAGGGGGATCAGAGCGCCCGCGCCCACCAGGACGAGCACGACGACCGCCCGGGCGGCACCGCCTCCGGGCCGCCCCGCCCGCCGTCCGGCATCCCGCCCGACATTCCGTCCGGCATCCCGTCCGACATCCCGTCCGGCATCCCGTCCGGGGTCGTCCGCCCCTGCCTCCGTCGACTCAGCGGTCCCACTCGTCAGGCTCACCCCGAAAAGTTCACCAGTCGCACCGGAACCGTGCAAGTGCCCGAAAACAACTGGCAGTTCGACATTGCCCCCATACGTACGGGTGAGCGGCCCGGGTGACTCAGGTCCAGCGCGGCTCGTCCGCGCCCCAGGGCCCCGGCGGCCGTGCCCAGTCGCCGGGCCCGCCCTCGAAGGACAGCGGAGGCAGCGCGTACCGCAGCCGCCCGAGCGGGCTGTCCCGCTCGGCGAGCCATGCCTCCGGTCCGTCGTACGCCACGCCCTCGTCCCTGTCCGTCGCTGCCTCCGCGTCGGCCTCGGCGGTCTGCCCGATCCCGCCGGTCAGCCAGGCAGCCGTCCGCGCGAGGGACAGCCGCAGGACGCGGCCGTACCCCTGTTCCGCCTGCTCGGTGAGGGCCCGCAGGACGGCCGCCGCCAGCAGGTACCCCGTCCCGTGGTCGAGCGCCTGGGCCGGCAGCGCGCCCGGCTGCTCCCGGGTGCCCTCGATCGCCGCGATGCCCGTCGCCACCTGCACCAGACTGTCGAATCCCCGCCGCCCGGCCCACGGCCCGTACGCGCCCCACGCCGAGAGCTGTGCCACGACCAGGCCGGGCCGCCGGGCGGCCAGCGCGTGGGGTGACAGCCCGAAGCGGTCGAGGGCGCCCGGCCGGTAGCCGGTGAGGACGACGTCCGCCGCGGCCAGCAGCTCCTCGAAGGCGCGCCGGTCGGCGGCGCGGCCCAGGTCGAGCAGCGCCGACCGCTTCCCGGAACCGGTGTCGGTGTGCTGGTCGGGGATCTCCGGCAGCCCCGGCGGGTCCACGCGCAGCACGTCCGCGCCCAGCAGGGCGAGGGCGCGGCCGGCGACCGGCCCCGCGATGACCCGGGTCAGATCCAGGACCCGTAGTCCGGCCGCGGGAAGCAGCGGAGATGCGTCCCCGATCGGCGCGAGCACGCGCGCGGGTGCCGTGTCCAGCCGCTCGTGCTCCACCAGCGGCCGGGCCGCCACCGCCCGCGCCTGCTCGTGCGCCGCCCACTGCGCGGCCGTCCGCAGGGCGACCGCCAGGCCCCCGGCCGCGTACACCGTCTCCTCGGCCTCCAGGGACGCCCGCCCGGCGAGTGCCGCCTCGATCGCGGCGACCGGGTCGGGCGAGGTCTCCGGCACGCCCAGCGCGGACAGCAACCGCTCCCGGTGGTGCGGATAGTTGGCGTGCGTGCGCACCCAGCCGTCCGCCGTCCGCCAGAACCGTGACAGCGGCGCGAAGCTGACCGGCGCCCGTCCGTCGACCAGCAGATGACGCTCACTCACGAAGGCGGTGCCGACCGCCCCGTCGTCCACCCGCACCCGGGGCACCTCCGCGAGCCCGGCCCGCCGCGCCCCCAGCTCGGCCGCCGCCAGCGCGCACACCCCGACGCAGGTCCGCGCCAGCTCCCGTACCGGCAGCCGGGCCCGCAGCACCCCGTCCCGCTCGACGGTCGAGACCCTCGACGGCAGCGCGGGACCGCCGCCCAGGGCCGCCCACACCCAGTCCATGTCAGTCATGATCCGAACCTACGCAACGCGAGGGCCGGGCGGTGTGCCACCGCCCGGCCCGGCCTCCGTGAGGAGGGTTGCGCTCCTGCTCGACGACTCTTGTTCGTCGACTGCTTCTCGTCGACTACTTCTCGCCTATTACTTCTCGACGGCCTTCAGAGCGTTGACGATGCCGAAGCCGTAGAAGCCGTTCTGGTCGAGGGTGCCCTGGCACACCGCGTCCTGCGTGCCGTCACCGTTCTGGTCGTACGAGGTCGGGCAGGCGTGCTTGTCCGCCTCGGCCTTCAGCAGCCGCTGCAGCCGGCCCGGGTTGGCCCCCGGGTGCGTGGACTTCAGCAGCGCGGCGACACCGGCGGCGTGCGGCGACGCCATCGACGTGCCCTGCAGGAAGCCGTATCCGCCGTTCGGCATGGTGGACAGGATGCGGCCGTTCTTCGACGGCGTGTCCGGAATCTGGTAGCGGGCGTCGCCACCCGGGGCCGCGATGTCGACGACGCCGTTGCCGTACGTGGAGTAGTACGACTTCTCGTTCTTCACGCCCGTCGCGCTGACCGTGACGACACCCGGCAGCTGGGTGGGTACGTCGAAGCACTCGCTCGGGTCGATGGTGCGCGGGACCGGAGTGGTGTCGTTGGGGCTGGAGGCGTCCGCGATCGCGTCGGAGGCGAGGTCGTGGTTGGAGTTGCCCGCCGACGCCAGGTTCAGCGTGCCTTCCTTGGTGGCGTACTCCTGGGCGCGGTTGACCGCGTCGACGATCGCCTTCTGGTCCGGGTCGTCCATGCAGTTGTAGAGCCACGGGTCGACGTAGTAGCTGTTGTTCGTGATCTCGACGCCGTGGTCGGCGGCGAACACGAACGCGCAGACGACGCTCTCCGCGTAGAAGAGGCCGCTGGCGCGGTCGGTCACGTTGATGCCGGAGACCTTCACGCCCGGCGCGACACCGGCGACACCGACGCCGTTGCGGGCCGCGGCGATCTCGCCGGCCACGTGCGTACCGTGGTAGTCGTCCGCGGTGTAGGGACGCCAGGCGCCCTCACTGGTGTCCGCGACACCGCCGTTGCAGTTCGCCGACTGCGACTTGGAGAAGTTCGGCGCGAGGTCCGGGTGGGTGTCGTCGACGCCGGTGTCGATCACGGCGACGGTGACGTTCCTGCTGCCCGGGTTGATCGTCGCGGCCTTGTCGGCGCCGATGGCGCGCAGGTCCCACTGGTCGGCCTCGAGGGGCTCGGCGCCGGGCATGTCGGCCGATGCGGCCTTGACCTTCGCGGCCTCCTTGGCCGTCAGGTAGTCGACACCGCCCACCTCGGTCGTACCGGCCGGCGTCAGCGGCGAGGTCCGGGTGGCACCGGCGGACTGCACACCACGCACGGCGCGGATCTTCGCACCGAACGCCGGGTCGGTCGAGTGGACCACGATCACGCCGATCTCGTCGTACGTGATCACGATCTTGCCGCCGGCCTCGGCTATCGCCTCCTGGACCGCGGCTATCGTGCGCTTGTTCGTCTTCGTGTTCACGACGTACGAGAGGTTCGGGCCCTCCGCGGTCGCGGCGGTGGACTTCGCGACCGGGGCCGCCGAGGCGACACCCGGCAGGAAACCGAGCGAGGCGGTCAGCGACAGGACGACCGGCACCGCGAGAGCGAGCCGTCGTCTGGAGCGCAGATGAGCCATGGGTTCTCCACATCAGCTTCAAAGAAACCGGCCCGAGGCACACGGGTGCCTGGGCAGGTACATGACGTTGGTGGTGCAGCCCGAAGCTATCCCTGGTCGTCGTCGGCCAGCAACGACTTCACGGGCGGGAGGCCGAAGTAGAGGGGTAACCCTCGAAGTCACCGCACGTCCCGGCCGGTTCCGCATCGGTTTTCGAAAGAACCACACACGGTTGAACCGGTCCCACCGCGCCGCCGTGACGTTGTGCAGGGAGCCCGAGCACGATCGTGCATCCCGTCACCCAAGGAACAGAGCCCACCCCATGTCCGTACCCCAGCCGTCCCCCGACCCGACGGCGAAGCAGCCACCGTCCGCCGTCGCGACGGCGGCGCAGACGCGAGGAGACTCCGTGGCAACCGACGCACCGCCCCCCTCGAAGACCGAGCATCACCTCCCCTCGTCCGAGGAGTACGCCGCGGTCCATGAGAGCGCCGAGTTCGCCGAACTGCGCCGCTCCTACCGCTCGTTCGCCTTCCCGCTGACCGTGGGATTCATCGCCTGGTACCTGCTGTACGTCCTGCTCTCCAACTACGCGGGCGACTTCATGGGCACCAAGCTCTTCGGCAACATCAACGTCGCCTTCGTCCTCGGCGTCGCCCAGTTCGTCACCACGTTCCTCATCGCCTGGTGGTACTCGCGGCACGCCGCCGCGAAGCTCGACCCCAAGGCCGAGGCGATCAAGTCCCGGATGGAGGGCGGCGCATGAGCCCCGCACAGCAGACGTTCCTCGCGGCCAACGAGGCCAGCCAGCACCGGCCGCTCATCATCACCCTGTTCGGCCTCTTCGTCCTCGCGACCCTCGCCATCACCATCTGGGCCGGCCGCCAGACCAAGGACGCCGCCGACTTCTACGCGGGCGGACGCCAGTTCAGCGCCTTCCAGAACGGCCTCGCGGTCTCCGGCGACTACATGTCGGCCGCCTCGTTCCTCGGCATCGCCGGCGCCATCGCCCTCTTCGGCTACGACGGCTTCCTCTACTCCATCGGCTTCCTGGTCGCCTGGCTGGTCGCCCTCCTCCTGGTCGCCGAACCGCTGCGCAACTCCGGCCGCTACACCATGGGCGACGTCCTCGCCTACCGCATGCGCCAGCGCCCCGTGCGCACCGCCGCCGGCACCTCCACGATCGTCGTGTCGATCTTCTACCTGCTGGCCCAGATGGCGGGAGCGGGCGTCCTCGTCTCCCTGCTCCTCGGCATCACCTCCGACGCGGGCAAGATCCTCATCGTCGCCCTCGTCGGCCTCCTGATGATCGTCTACGTCTCCATCGGAGGCATGAAGGGCACCACCTGGGTCCAGATGGTCAAGGCCGTCCTGCTGATCGGCGGCACGATCCTCATCACCTTCCTGGTGCTGCTGAAGTTCAACTTCAACATCTCCGACCTGCTCGGCACCGCCGCCGAGAACAGCGGCAAGGGCGCCGCCTTCCTGGAGCCCGGCCTCCAGTACGGCGCGACCGGCACCTCCAAGCTGGACTTCATCTCCCTCGGCATCGCCCTGGTCCTCGGCACCGCCGGTCTGCCGCACATCCTGATCCGCTTCTACACGGTGCCCAACGCCAAGGCCGCCCGTAAGTCCGTGAACTGGGCCATCGGCATCATCGGCGGCTTCTACCTGATGACCATCGCCCTCGGCTTCGGCGCCGCCGCGCTGATCTCCCAGGACGAGATCATCGCCTCCAACCCGTCCGGCAACACCGCGGCCCCCCTGCTCGCCCTGCACCTCGGCGGCGTCGACTCGGCCTGGGGCGCGATCCTGCTCGCCACCATCTCGGCGGTGGCGTTCGCGACGATCCTCGCCGTGGTCGCCGGTCTCACCCTCGCCTCGTCGTCGTCCTTCGCGCACGACATCTACGCCAACGTCATCCGCAAGGGCAAGGCGTCCGGCGCCGAGGAGGTCCGGGCGGCCCGCTGGGCGACCGTCTTCATCGGCATCGTCTCCATCGGCCTGGGCGCCCTCGCCCGCGACCTGAACGTGGCCGGCCTGGTCGCGCTCGCCTTCGCGGTCGCGGCCTCCGCCAACCTCCCGACGATCCTCTACAGCCTTTTCTGGAAGAAGTTCACCACCCAGGGCGCGCTGTGGTCGATCTACGGCGGTCTGATCGTCGCCGTCGGCCTGGTGCTGTTCTCACCCGTCGTCTCCGGCGACCCGAAGGCGATGTTCCCGGACGTCGACTTCCACTGGTTCCCGCTGAAGAACCCGGGCATCATCTCCATCCCGTTCGGCTTCCTCATGGGCTTCCTCGGCACCGTCCTGTCCAAGGAGAAGCCCGACGAGGCCAAGTACGCCGAGCTGGAGGTCCGGTCCCTCACGGGCACCGGAGCCCACTGACCCGGCCCACCGCGCCCGGGGCCGCCGTAGATCCCTACGGCGGCCCCGCGCCGTGTCCGGTCGTAGGGATCTACGGCGATCGTGCGCCACATCTCGTGGGATCGGGCCGGTCATGTTGTCGGTGGTGTCACGTAGGCTCGCAAGTGTCGGCACACCAGTGATCGCTTCGAGGGAGGGGGCCCACGTGCTCATCGACACCTACGGCCGAGTGGCCACCGACCTGAGGGTCTCGCTGACCGACCGGTGCAATCTGCGCTGCACGTACTGCATGCCCGAGGAGGGTCTGCAGTGGCTGGCCAAGCCCGACCTGCTCAGCGACGACGAGATCGTCCGCCTGATCGACATAGCCGTGCGCACCCTGGGCATCACGGAGGTCCGCTTCACCGGCGGTGAGCCGCTGCTGCGCCCCGGCCTGGTCGGCATCGTGGAGCGGGTGGCTGCTCTCGCCCCCCGCCCGCAGATGTCCCTGACCACCAACGGCATCGGCCTCAAGCGCACGGCGACGGCCCTGAAGGCGGCGGGCCTGGACCGGGTGAACGTCTCCCTGGACACCCTGCGCCCCGACGTCTTCAAGACCCTCACCCGCCGCGACCGTCACAAGGACGTCCTGGAGGGTCTGGAGGCCGCCCGTGACGCGGGCCTGACACCGGTCAAGGTCAACTCGGTCCTGATGCCCGGCCTGAACGACAACGAGGCCCCGGACCTCCTCGCCTGGGCCGTCGAGCACGACTACGAGCTGCGTTTCATCGAGCAGATGCCCCTGGACGCCCAGCACGGCTGGAAGCGCGACGGCATGGTGACGGCGGGCGACATCCTGGCCTCCCTGCGCACCCGCTTCGACCTCACCGCCGAGGGCCAGGACGCGCGCGGCTCGGCCCCGGCGGAACGCTGGCTGGTCGACGGCGGCCCCCACCGCGTCGGCGTCATCGCCTCCGTCACCCGCCCGTTCTGCTCGGCCTGCGACCGCACCCGCCTGACCGCCGACGGCCAGGTCCGCACCTGTCTGTTCGCCCGCGAGGAGACGGACCTGCGCGCCGCGCTGCGCTCGGGCGCACCGGACGAGGAGATCGCCCGGATCTGGCGCCTGGCGATGTGGGGCAAGAAGGCGGGAGCGGGCCTGGACGACCCTTCCTTCGTCCAGCCGGACCGTCCGATGTCGGCCATCGGCGGCTGACCGGAAGGACCGGGCGCGCTACGGCGCCGGTTCCTCCCACTCGCCCAGCTCGACGACGTCCTTCAGGAAGCCCCGCACCCCGAGGAACTGCGAGAGATGCTCCCGGTGCTCGTCGCACGCGAGCCACGTCTTGCGGCGCTCCGGCGTGTGCAGTTTCGGGTTGTTCCAGGCGAGCACCCAGACCGCGTCGGCCCGGCAGCCCTTGGCCGAACAGATGGGGGAGGACGGATCGGAACCGGCGGCGTCGAGGATGTTCACACGTCGACCCTAGGGCCTGTCGTTTGGATCATGCCGGCTTCGGGCCACGGTGTCTGATGACTGCCGGTGAGCGGGGCTTGGTGCGTGCAGATGCAAGGCGGAGGAAGGCGTCGACGCGGAGCGTCGGCAACTGACGACAACGCCGCAGATGTGCGTGCCGAGCCCCGCGGCCCAGGCGTGATCCAAACGACAGGTCCTAGCCGCAGAAAAGGCGACGCCGAGCAGCCACGGGGGGAGCTGCCCGGCGTCGGTCTGTCGCTCCGACGGGGGATGCGGAGCGCGTACGAAGTATGTCACGGGTGGGCCTCCACCCGGCACAGGAACTACATGATTGATCTGAGCATTTCTTGAGCTTGGCGGGTGGCCGGATTCCGCTTCCGCCGGCCTCCCGGCGCTCAGATGTGTTCGCGCGACTCGCCGTGCCGGCCGCCCGCCGGGTCGGCCGTGACGTCCTCCGGGACGGATTCCGCGAAGGGCTCCCCGGCCCCGGAACCGGCCGGCGGCGCGGCATCCGTCTCCCGCGGCGGTGTGATCATCGGCCGCGTCGGGGCGTGCACGAACGTGGACGGCAGCGAGGGCGCGTTCTCCCGTCCCGCGTTGGCGATCACCACGGCCACGTACGGCAGCACCCCGCCGAGCACCAGTGCGACGACCGCGACGTGCCGTTCGACGTTCCACAGGACCGCGGCGGCGATCACCGCGAGCGTACGGACGGACATGGAGATGATGTAGCGGCGCTGCCGGCCGCGGACGTCGTCGGCGAGGCTCTGCCGGGCGCCCGTGATCCGGAAGACCTCGACGTCGCCCTGCTTCCGCATCACGTTCCACCACCCGCCTGTCTCGGACGCTCCCGGCCCGTGCCCGTCCGCGCCGCCCCACGGAACGCGGTCCGGACACGGTCCACGGTACGCCGCGACTGCGCCGCCCACGAGACCGGGTCGCCCCCGACGGAGAGCGGAGCCCCTGCGCCGCCGCGCGTACGGCAGGGCCCGACATGCGGCGTATCGCGGGCGGGCCGACACTGGGCGTACTGCTCACGTCGAGCCGTACGAGGAGGCAGCCATGGGCTGGTTGTGGGCGATCATCGTGGGATTCATCCTGGGCCTGCTGGCGAAGGCGATCCTCCCGGGCAAGCAGCACAGCCCGCTCTGGCTGACGACGATCTTCGGCATGCTGGGCGCCGTCATCGGCAACGCGATCGCGCGCGGCTTCGGCGTCGAGGAGACGGCCGGCATCGACTGGAGCCGCCACATCTTCCAGCTGGTCGCCGCCATCGTCATCGTGGCCTTCGGCGACATGGCCTACGTGGCGACCCTGGGCAAGAGGAAACAACGGCGGACCTGAGCCCCGTGAGGGGCGCGGGGAACAGCGCGAGCGACCACACCGCAGCGGCACTCGCCGGACCCCCCGCCCCTACGACGCTAGGCCCCGGTCACCTCGACCGCGGCCAGGTTCTTCTTCCCCCGCCGCAGCACGAGCCACCGCCCGTGAATGAGGTCCTCCGCCGCCGGCACGGCGTCCTCGGCGGTGACCTTCACGTTGTTCACGTAGGCCCCGCCCTCCTTCACGGTCCGCCGCCCCGCGGACTTGCTCGGCACCAGACCGGCCTCCGCGAGGAGATCCACGACCGGCGCCGGCTCGGGCACCTTCACATGCGGCAGCTCGGACAGGGCCGCGGCCAGCGTCCGCTCGTCCAGCTCCGCCAGCTCACCCTGCCCGAAGAGGGCACGGGACGCGGCGATCACGGCGGCCGTCTGCTCCGCCCCGTGCACCAGCGTCGTCAGCTCCTCGGCCAGCGCGCGCTGCGCGGCACGCGCCTGCGGCCGCTCCTCGGTCTGCCGCTCCAGCTCCTCCAGCTCCGCACGGGACCTGAAGGACAGGATCCGCATGTACCCGCTGATGTCCCGGTCGTCCACGTTCAGCCAGAACTGGTAGAACGCGTACGGCGACGTCATCTCCGGGTCGAGCCAGACGGCACCGCCCTCGGTCTTGCCGAACTTCGTGCCGTCCGCCTTGGTCATCAGCGGTGTGGCCAGCGCGTGCGCCTCCACCCCCGGCTCCATCCGGTGGATCAGGTCCAGACCGGCCGTGAGGTTGCCCCACTGGTCGCTGCCGCCCTGCTGGAGCGTGCAGCCGTACCTGCGGTAGAGCTGGAGGAAGTCCATGCCCTGGAGGATCTGGTAGCTGAACTCGGTGTAGCTGATGCCCTGTTCGGACTCCAGCCGGCGGGCGACCGAGTCCTTCGCCAGCATCTTGTTGACGCGGAAGTGCTTGCCGATGTCCCGCAGGAACTCGATGGCCGACAGGCCCTCGGTCCAGTCGAGGTTGTTGACCATGACGGCCGCGTTCTCCCCCTCGAAGGAGAGGAACGGCTCGATCTGGGCACGCAGCCTGCCGACCCAGCCCGCGACCGTCTCCGGGTCGTTGAGCGTGCGCTCCGCCGTCGGGCGGGGGTCGCCGATCAGGCCCGTCGCCCCGCCGACCAGTGCCAGCGGCCGGTGCCCGGCCTGCTGGAGCCGGCGCACGGTGAGCACCTGCACCAGATGCCCGACGTGCAGGGACGGCGCGGTCGGGTCGAAACCGCAATAGAACGTGACGGGACCGTCCGCGAGAGCCTTGCGCAAAGCGTCCTCGTCGGTGGACAGGGAGAACAGCCCCCGCCACTTCAGCTCGTCGACGATGTCCGTCACGGTTCTCTTGTCTCCTCGGGTGGGTCGTAATCAGGTACGAGGTTATACGCCCTGGCTGACAGAACTCATATTGAAATCCGGCACCCGCAGCGCGGGCATCGCCGCCCGGGTGAAGTAGTCGCTCCACTCGCGCGGCAGGGTCTTCTCGGTGCGCCCGGCCTCCGTGGCCCGGCCGAGCAGGTCCACCGGCGACTCGTTGAACCGGAAGTTGTTGACCTCGCCCGTGACCTCGCCGTTCTCCACGAGGTAGACCCCGTCCCGGGTCAGCCCGGTCAGCAGCAGCGTCGCCGGATCGACCTCCCGGATGTACCACAGGCAGGTCAGCAGCAGCCCGCGCCGGGTGTTCGCGACCATCTCCTCCAGGGAGCGGTCCTCGCCGCCGTCCAGGATCAGATTGCCGATCGTGGGCACCACCGGCAGCCCGGTCAGGCCCGCGCTGTGCCGGGTGGTCGGCAGATGCGCGATCTCGCCCCGGCTGATCCACTCGGTCTCCCGCAGCGGCAGGCCGTTGTCGAACACCGAGCTGTCGCCGCCGGAGGAGTGCGCCAGCACGAAGGGCGCGGACTCCAGGCCCGGCTCGTCCGGGGCGCTGCGCAGGGTCAGCGGCAGGTCGGTCAGCCGCTCGCCGATCCGCGTACCGCCGCCGGGCTTGCTGAACACCGTGCGGCCCTCCGCCGCGTCCCGCGCCGACGCCGACCACATCTGGTAGATCAGCAGGTCGGACACCGCCGTCGGCGGCAGCAGCGTCTCGTACCGGCCGGCCGGCAGCGGCACCCGCCGCTCGGCCCAGCCCAGCCGCACGGCCAGCTCCGCGTCCAGGGCCGCCGGGTCGACGTCCCGGAAGTCCCGTGTGGAGCGCCCCGCCCAGGCCGAACGCCGGCGGTCCGGCGACTTGGCGTTCAGTTCCAGCGTGCCGTTCGGCTGGTCGTGCCGCAGGCGCAGCCCCGTGGACGTACCGAGGTAGCTCGACACCATCTCGTGGTTGGCGAAGCCGTACAGCTCACGGCCGCCGGCCCGCGCGCGGGCGAACGACTCCCCGAGCGCCGGCGCGAAGTCGGCGAACACGGCGGAGGAGGTCTCGGCGGGCGCGTCCTCGAAGTGGGGGGAGTGCGCCACGCCCGTGACCAGCGGCTGGGCGTCCTCGGCGGGTCCGGCGCCCCGCGCGGCGGCCTCGGCGGCCCGCACCAGCGGCTCCAGCTCCTCGGCGGTGACGGCGGACCGCGACACCACTCCCGAGGCGGTGCCCTCCTTGCCGTCGACGGTGGCGATCACGGTCACCGACCGGCCCCGGGTGACTCCGTTCGTGGTCAGCGCGTTGCCGGCCCAGCGCAGGTTCGCCGTCGAGTACTCGTCGGCGATCACCACACAGCCGTCGGCCCGCGACAGCTGCAGCGCCCGCTCGACGACCTCGTGCGGCTTGTTCGTACGGGCGCTCATCGGCCGGCCTCCTGGGTGGTGTTCAGAATGTTGACGCCCTTGAAGAGGGCCGACGGGCAGCCGTGCGACACGGCGGCGACCTGGCCCGGCTGGGCCTTCCCGCAGTTGAAGGCGCCGCCCAGGACGTAGGTCTGCGGACCGCCCAGGGCCGCCATGGAACCCCAGAAGTCGGTGGTCGTCGCCTGGTAGGCGACGTCCCGCAGCTGCCCGGTGATCCGCCCGTTCTCGATCCTGAAGAACCGCTGACCGGTGAACTGGAAGTTGTAGCGCTGCATGTCGATGGACCACGACCGGTCCCCGACGACGTAGATCCCCCGGTCGACCCCGCCGATCAGGTCCTCGGTGGACATCCCGGCCGGGTCCGGCCGCAGCGACACGTTGGCCATGCGCTGCACCGGCACGTGCCCGGGGGAGTCGGCGTACGCGCAGCCGTTGGAGCGGCCGAGACCGGTCAGCTTCGCGATCCGCCGGTCGAGCTGGTACCCGACGAGGGTGCCGTCCTTCACCAGGTCCCAGCTCTGGCCCGCCACGCCCTCGTCGTCGTAGCCGATGGTCGCCAGCCCGTGCTCGGCGGTGCGGTCTCCGGTGACGTTCATCAGCTCGGAGCCGTACCGGAGTCTGTTCAGCTTGTCGAAGGTGGCGAAGGACGTGCCGGCGTACGCGGCCTCGTAGCCGAGCGCACGGTCCAGCTCGGTGGCGTGGCCGATGGACTCGTGGATGGTGAGCCACAGGTTGGAGGGGTCGACGACCAGGTCGTACACGCCCGACTCCACGCTCGGCGCCCGCATCTTCTCGGCGAGCAGCTCCGGGATCCGCGCCAGCTCGTCGTCCCAGTCCCAGCCGGTGCCCGTGAGGTACTCCCAGCCGCGCCCCACCGGCGGTGCCAGCGTCCGCATCGAGTCGAACTCACCGCTGGACTCGTCGACCGAGACGGCCGTCAGCGACGGGTGCAGCCGGACGCGCTGCTGGGTGGTGACGGTTCCGGCGGTGTCCGCGTAGAACTTGTTCTCGTGCACCGTGAGCAGCGAGGCGTCCACATGGTCGACCCCGTCGGCCGCCAGCAGCCGCGTGCTCCACTCCGTGAGCAGCGCGGTCTTCTCCTCGTCGGGGACGGTGAAGGGATCGATCCCGTACGAGGAGATCCAGGTCCTGTCCGCGTGCACCGGCTCGTCCGCCAGCTCCACCCGCTCGTCGGACCCGGCGGCCCTGATGACCTGCGCGGACAGCTTGGCCATGGCCACGGCCTGCGAGGCGACCTTCGCGGCGGCGTCCATCGTCAGGTCCACCCCGGAGGCGAACCCCCAGGTCCCGCCGTGCACCACCCGCACCGCGTACCCGAGGTCCGTGGTGTCCGAGGACCCGGCCGGCTTGGCGTCCCGCAGCCGCCAGGAGGCACTGCGCACCCGCTCGAACCGGAAGTCCGCGTGATCGGCCCCGAGGGCACGCGCGCGGGCGAGTGCGGCGTCGGCCAAGGCCCTCAGCGGTAGTGCCGTGAAGGCTTCGTCGATGGAATGAGGCACCGAGGTCTCCCTGTTGCCGAACGGTTGTCGTGGCCTGTCGGTTCCGATCATGTCGCGCCCACGGGCACCGGGACCACATTTTTCGGCCTGCGGTCGCCATGCTGTGTGGCGTGCGTTCTGTAGGGACCCCACAGCGCCGTCCCCGAGCCACTGTCACAGCTCGAATGCCCGCCCGGCGGACCGGACCGATAGGTTTTCGAGGAAGGCGCCTGCCGTCCAGGCATGTGGGCAGGCGTTCCGACCGCTATGGAAAGGGTGATCCGTTGAGCCGCTCGGTTCTCGTCACCGGAGGCAACCGGGGCATCGGCCTCGCCATCGCCCGCGCGTTCGCCGACGCCGGCGACAAGGTCGCCATCACGTACCGCTCCGGGGAGCCGCCGGCCGCCCTCACCGAATTGGGCTGCCTGGCGGTCAAGTGCGACATCACCGACTCCGAGCAGGTGGAGCAGGCCTACAAGGAGATCGAGGCCGTGCACGGCCCCGTGGAGGTCCTGATCGCCAACGCCGGCGTCACCAAGGACCAGCTCCTGATGCGCATGTCCGAGGAGGACTTCACCTCGGTCATCGACACCAACCTCACGGGCACCTTCCGGGTGGTCAAGCGCGCCAACCGCGGCATGCTGCGGGCCAAGAAGGGGCGCGTCGTCCTCATCTCCTCGGTCGTGGGCCTCTACGGCTCGCCCGGGCAGGCCAACTACGCCGCCTCCAAGGCCGCCCTGGTCGGCTTCGCGCGCTCCCTCGCCCGTGAGCTGGGCTCGCGTGACATCACCTTCAACGTCGTCGCGCCCGGCTTCGTCGACACCGACATGACCAAGGTGCTCACCGACGAGCAGCGCGCGGGCATCGTGAAGCAGGTGCCGCTCGGCCGTTACGCACAGCCCGAGGAGATCGCCGCGACGGTGCGGTTCCTCGCCTCGGACGACGCCTCGTACATCACTGGAGCCGTCATCCCCGTAGACGGCGGACTGGGAATGGGTCACTGATCACCATGAGCGGAATCCTTGAAGGCAAGCGCGTCCTGATCACCGGTGTGCTGATGGAGTCCTCCATCGCCTTCCACACCGCCAAACTGGCGCAGGAGCAGGGCGCGGAGATCATCCTGACCGCGTTCCCGCGGCCCACGCTGACCGAGCGCATCGCCAGGAAGCTCCCCAAGCCGACCAAGGTCATCGAGCTGGACGTCACCAACGACGAGCACCTCGGGCGGCTGGCCGACATCGTCGGCGAGGAGCTGGGCGGCCTCGACGGCGTGGTCCACTCCATCGGTTTCGCCCCGCAGGACGCCCTCGGCGGCAACTTCCTGAACACGCCGTTCGAGTCCGTCGCCACCGCGATGCACGTCTCGGCGTACTCCCTGAAGTCGCTGACCATGGCCTGCCTGCCGCTGATGCAGAACGGCGGGTCCGTCGTCGGCCTCACCTTCGACGCGCAGTACGCCTGGCCGCAGTACGACTGGATGGGCCCGGCCAAGGCCGCACTGGAGGCCACCAGCCGCTACATGGCGCGTGACCTGGGCAAGCAGAACATCCGCTGCAACCTCATCTCCGCCGGGCCCATCGGCTCCATGGCCGCCAAGTCCATCCCGGGCTTCGGCGAGCTGGCCGCCGTGTGGGACGACCGTTCGCCGCTGGAGTGGGACCTCAAGGACCCCGAGCCGGCCGGCCGCGGTGTCGTCGCGCTGCTCAGCGACTGGTTCCCGAAGACCACCGGCGAGATCATCCACGTCGACGGCGGACTGCACGCGATCGGCGCGTAGCACCGCCGCCCGGCTCCACCGGCGTACGAGGGCGCGCATCCATTCGGGTGTGCGCCCTCGCCGTACTCCTCTTCCCGGGGACGATCACTCGTTCGGCTCAGCCGGCGGGGCGCCGGGGCCCGGTGCCGCGCACGCTGGAGCCGTACCGCTCAGCCGCTCGGCCTGAGGAGGTTCCCTTGTGCGCGTCTTCCGTAGCATCGCCCCGGCGGTCCTCGCCCTCGCCCTGGCTCTCCTCCCCGCCCTCCCGTCCGCGGCGCGTCCGGCCGACAGGCCCGACCCGTTCGGCGCGGCCTGCCGCAGTACCGTCACCGGTTCCCGGGTGACGGCGCACTGCTACAACCCCTACGCCTCCGTCGACCGCGTCCGGCTGCACATCGAGTGCGCGCGCTGGTGGGACATCGACAGCGACAGCGCCGCCGTCGCGGCGGGGCCGGCGCAGAACGTACGGCTCGCCGGGCGCTGCTGGAAGGAGGTCCGCTCGGTGTGGTTCAGCCACCAGCGGGGGGAGGGCTGACCCGCCCCGGGCGGCAGTGGAAGGGGTACCCGGCCGCCTCCGCCGCCGCGGTCCCGGCGTCGCCCGCGCGCACGGCGTCCACCAGCCGGGAGTGGTCCAGGTACGTCTCCGGCCTCAGCTCCCCGCCCACGTCACCGCGCAGCCAGTCCCGCAGGACCTCGCCCAGGTCCGCGTAGACCGTCGTGACGACGTCGTTGTGGGAGGCGGCCACGACCGCCATGTGGAAGGTCGCGTCGGCGGCCACGAACGCCTCCGCGTCCCCCGACGCCCACGCCTCCTCCCGGCGCACGAGGAGCGCGTCGAGCTGCTTGAGGTCCTTCTCGGTGCGCCGCTCGGCGGCGAGCCCGGCGGCGCTCGACTCCAGCGCGGAGCGCAGCTCGGCGATGTGGGTGGGGTCGGCGCCGGCGAAGCGGCGGTGCATCACGCCCGCGAGTTCGCTGGTCGCGACGACATAGGTACCGGAGCCCTGACGGATGTCGAGCAGCCCGTTGTGCGCGAGCGCGCGGACGGCCTCGCGGACCGTGTTCCGGGCGACCCCCAGCTGTTCGACCAGTTCGGGCTCGGTGGGGATACGGGAGCCGACCGGCCACTCGCCGGAGGTGATCTGGTTCCGCACGGCGGCGATGACCTGCTCGGACAGCGCCGATCGGCGGGGATGGCTCAGCGGCATGGCACACCTTCGCACGCGCGGGCCGACCGGGGGAGGCCGACCCATGGACAACCAATCATCCTATGATTCTATGATGGGTGTCATGGCGAGCGAGGAAACCTTGAGACCGGCAGCGGCACCGATCCCGGCAGCGACATCGGCGTCGGTGCCGGCGGCGGCACGGGGACGGACGGCAACCGAACGCGGCGCGCCCGCACGCCCCGCGCCGGACGGCAGTCCCGCACCCGAGGGCCCGGCGCACGGTACGCGCGCGTGGACCGCACGGCTGCTGGTGGCCGGCATCGTCCTGACGGCGCTCAACCTCCGCCCCGCCATCACCAGCCTCGGGGCCCTCCTCGACGAGGTGCGCGCCGGGCTCGGCATGAGCGGCAGCGTCGCCGGTCTCCTCACGTCCGTGCCGTCGCTCTGCTTCGCCGTCTTCGGCGTCATGGCGCCCCGGCTCGCCCGCCGCTTCGGCCCGGCCGCCGTCGTCTGCGCCGGCATGGCCGCGATCGCCGGAGGTCTGCTGCTGCGGCCGTACGCGGGTGGCACGGCCGGCTTCGTGGCCGCGAGCGCCCTCGCGCTGATGGGTATCGCCGTCAGCAACGTCCTGATGCCGGTCATCGTCAAGCGCTGGTTCCCGGACCGGATCGGCTCCATGACCGGCCTCTACTCCATGGCACTCTCCCTCGGCACCGCCACCGCCGCGGCCGTCACCGTGCCCATGACGGCGTCCCTGGGCGGCAGTTGGCAGACCGGCCTCGCGGTGTGGGCCGGCCTCGCGGCGGCCGCGGTGCTGCCCTGGCTGCCCTTCGTCCGGGACCGGTCCACGCACACCGCCGGGCCGGCCCCCGCGCGGGAGGAGGGGACCGTCCGGGTCACCCGGAGCCGCACCGCCTGGGCCCTGGCCGTGTTCTTCGGGCTCCAGGCCACCGCCGCCTACATCACGATGGGGTGGATGGCGCAGATCTTCCGGGACGCCGGGGTCCCGGCCGGCGAGGCGGGGCTGCTGCTGGCCGTCACGATGGTGATGGGCGTACCGCTGGCCTTCGTGATCCCCCGGCTCGCCACCCGGCTGCCCCATCAGGGGCCCATCGTGGTCGGCCTGGGAGCCTGCGGGCTCCTCGGGTACGCCGGCCTGTACGCCGCCCCGGCCGGGGGAGCCTGGGCCTGGGCCGTACTGATCGGCATCGCCAACTGCTCCTTCCCGCTGGCCCTCACCATGGTCGGCATGCGGGCCAGGACCGGTGCGGGGGTGGCCCGGCTGTCCGCCTTCGCGCAGAGCACCGGGTACCTCATCTCGATCCCCGGCCCGCTCCTCGTCGGCGTGCTCTACCAGCACAGCGGCGGCTGGGGGCTGCCCCTCGCCCTCATGGCCGCCCTGATGATCCCGCAGATGGCGGCGGGCCTCCTCGCGGGCCGTGACCGGGTCGTCGAGGACGAGGCGGCCCGCTGACGCACGCCCCCGGCGGCCCGGGCCGGGACCCGGGGTGCGAGACTGGGCCCATGCCAGTGCTCGACCCGAACCCCCAGAACGGCCAGAAGAAGATGCTCCTGGTCTTCGGCTCGTTCCTCGCCATCTTCGTCGTCATCGGGATCATCGCCGCCATCGCGTCACCGTGACCCCGCCGCGGGGTGGGGTTAACCCCCCGTCCCCTAGGGGGTGAGTCTCAGGGTGAAGTGGGTGGATCACCTGATGGGCCGGACCGCTCGCGGTCCGTAACGTCGAGATGTGGCCGCAGGGGACCCGCGAGGGCCCACGGAGGACCGGGCCACGAGGACTCGCAGACCACGGAGGCGGCATGTCGGCCCGTACGCACACCCGGCCCCACCCGGCGCCCGCAGGCGGTGTCGCCTTCCGGCTCCCCTGGTGGGCGCTCGCCCTGCCCGCCCTCGGCTTCGTCACCCTCCTGCTGATGATCCTCAACCCCGCCCAGGCCCAGGCGGCGGGCGGCGATCCCGCCCTCACCCACCTTCTGGAGCTCATACGCCAGGTGCTTCCGGGCCACGCGCGGTGACGACCGGCCGACCCACCGGAACCACGTGTACCGGTGCCGGGTATCCACACTTCAACTCCCTGCGCCCCATGGCCTGTTTCGTGCGAAGCTGGGACGCATGAGCGTCGCAGAATCCCGCAGGATCGTCCTCTTCCGGCATGCGAAGGCCGACTGGCCACAGGTCTCCGACCACGAGCGGCCGCTCGCCGACCGGGGCCGTACGGACGCCGCCGTCGCCGGGCGCAAGCTGGCCGACTCCGGCATCGCCCTCGACCTTGCCCTCTGCTCCACCGCCGTCAGAACCCGCGAGACCTGGAAGCTGGCCGTCCACGAGCTGCCCGAGCGGCCGAAAACGGTCTACGAGGAGCGGATCTACGAGGCTTCGCCCGGCGAGCTGATCGCCCTGCTCAACGAGACCCCGGACGACGTGCGGAACGTGGTCCTGATCGGACACAACCCCGGGATCCAGAGCCTCGCCGACATCCTCGCGGGAAGCGCCGAGGGTGACACCCGCGCGCGCCTGAACCGCCACGGATTCCCCGCCGCCGCCTTCGCCGTGCTCTCCTTCGAGGGCGTCTGGAAGAGCCTGGAGCCGGGCGTCGCCACCCTCGCCGACTACTGGGCGCCGACGGAGTAACCCCACCCCCGCGGCCCACCGGGGCCCTGGACATCGCACCCGGCACACGGCACGGCCGAGGCCCGGCACTCCTTCGGTGCCGGGCCTCCATGCCGCGTACGCCCTGTTACTCGTCGTGCGTGTCCGCGGCCTCGACCTCTTCGCGGGTCACGCCGAGGAGGTACAGCACGGTGTCGAGGAAGGGGAAGTTCACCGCGGTGTGCGCGGCCTCGCGGACCACCGGCTTGGCGTTGAAGGCGACCCCCAGACCGGCCGCGTTGAGCATGTCGAGGTCGTTCGCGCCGTCACCGATCGCCACGGTCTGGGCCAGCGGCACACCCGCCTCGGCGGCGAACCGGCGCAGCAGCCGTGCCTTGCCCGCGCGGTCCACGATCTCCCCGACCACCCGACCGGTGAGCCTGCCGTCCACGATCTCCAAGGTGTTGGCCTGCGCGAAGTCGAGCCCCAGCCGCTCCTTGAGATCGTCCGTGACCTGGGTGAACCCGCCCGAGACGACACCGACCTGGAAACCCAGCCGCTTCAGCGTGCGGATCAGCGTGCGCGCCCCCGGCGTGAGCCGCACCTCGCTGCGCACCTTCTCCACCACCGAGGCGTCCAGGCCCTCCAGCAGCGCCACGCGCGCGTGCAGCGACTGCTCGAAGTCCAGCTCGCCGCGCATCGCGGCCTCGGTCACCCCGGCGACCTCCTTCTCGCACCCGGCGTGCGCGGCGAAGAGCTCGATCACCTCGTCCTGGATGAGGGTGGAGTCCACGTCCATGACCACCAGCCGCTGCGCCCGCCGGTGCAGCCCCGCCGCGACCACGGCGACGTCCACGCCCAGCGCGACCGACTCGGTGACCAGCGCGGTCCGCAGCGTCTCCGGCTCCGTACCGGAGACCGCGAACTCGACGGCCGTCACCGGGTACTTGGCGAGCCGGAAGATACGGTCGATGTTGCCGCCGGTCGCCGTGATCCGGGCGGCGATGCGGGCGGTGGACTCGGCGGTCAGCGGGTGGCCCAGCACCGTGACGTGCGAGCGGCCGAGTCCGCGGGGACGGTTGTCGCCCAGACCGGAGATGATCTCCGCCTGCATCTTCATCGACTCCGCCCAGCTGTGGACGGTCGCCCGCAGGTCGCCCTCCTGCCCGGCGGGCGGCTCGGTCACGAGCGCGCACAGCACGATCCGGCCACGGGTGACGACCTGCTCGATGTCGACCACGTCGACGGAGTACGCGGCGAGGGTGTCGAACAGCCCGGCGGTGATGCCCGGCCGGTCCTTGCCGAAGATCTTGACGAGGAGAGTGGGGACGTCAGAGGAGATCTGCGAAGCGCTCATGATGTGCCCACCGTATCCGGCGTCCCGGGCCTTTTGCCCCTGAGGTCCGCCCAGCGGACGGAGAACACTGGGTTACGGGCGGTCGACGCCCGCCCGGATCGTGTACGACACCCAGGAGCGCCCGCCCGGACCACTCCCGTCCCCGGCATCTCACCGTCCCCGGGGCCCCTGAGGCCCCCGTGACGGTGGCGGCGGAGGCGGCGGCCCCTCCTCCGGTGGTGGTGGCGGGGCAGGCCAGACGCTCGACCCCGACCCCGACCCCGGCCCCGGTCCTGCCCCTGATCCCGGCCGCTGCCCGGGCCGTCGCGGCGGAGGCGTGAACCGCCGCGCCACCGTGGGCGCCCCGTACACATCGGGCGGCGGCGCCCCCGGACCCCCGGGACGGCTCCGGCCCCCGGAGCCCGCCGGACCCCCGCCCCCGCCCGGCCCCCCGGCACCGCTCTCGGCACCGCCCGGCCCCCACGCCTCCCGTACCTCCCGACCCCCTCGCGTCTCCCGGGGCTCCCGCAACTCGTCCGGCAGCCGCAGATATGGATTGGTGTCGGGATTGGGCGGCCGGTACGGCATGCCCGGCGTGTACGGTCCCGAGAAGGAGCCGGCCACCGCGGCCGCGGAGCCCCCGGCCCGCCCGGCACCGGCCTCCCCGCGTGCCCACGGCGACGCCCGCAGCCCGGCGGCTCGCGTCGCGCAGGCCAGCAGCGCCCCGACGGCCCCCGCACCCGCGCCCCACAGTGCACCCAGCACCAGCGCCGCCGCGGGCCGCCCGCGCAGCTCGATGCCCGCGTCGAACGCGTCGATGCCGAACAGACCCAGCGAGGCGTCCACCGACACCTCCGTCAGCCGTACGAGCAGCGGCAGCGCCACCGCCGTCGCGAGGCCCAGCCGAAGAGCGCAGCTCCCCACGAAGCCGAGCGTGCCCCCACCCCGTACATCCGCACCGGACCCGTCACCGGCAGCGACGGCAGCGGTCCGCCGTACGAAAGGCGTACGGACGGCGGTGAGGACTCCCGCACACACCATCGTCAGCGCGGCCGCGAGGCCCAACAGCCAGACCCTGCCGTCCAGTTCCGCGAGGCGGCCGAGCGTGACGGGTTCGCCCGCGTCGACGCGCAGCAGCTCGTCGAGCGGGTCGGGCAGGAGGGCGGCGAGCGCGCCGGTGGCCCTGCCGTCCCAGGGGACGAGGAGGCCGAGGGGGACGCCCAGCCAGACGCCGTTGGGCGCGCCGAGGAGGGCCGCGCCGGCGATCCGGCCGGGGTGCGGGTCGCCGGTCGCCGCGTACGCCGCCGCCGCGAGCCCGGCCAGGACCGCCACCAGCAGCACGGAGACCACGGCGGACACGGCGGGCCGTACGACGCGGTGCAGCGCGTCCAGGGCGGGCGGCAGCGGGGTGTGCCGCGAGGCCAGCAGGGCGACGAGCAGCACGCCCGCGCACCAGGTCAGACCACCGAGGAGGGTCGGCACGGCGTCGACGGTGAAGCCGACATGGGCCTGCGCGTCGGCCAGGTCGCCCAGCCGGTCCGGCAGCAGGCCGCCGCCGATGTCCCCCATGTCGCCTAGCCCGGGGATGCCCACGTCGTCGAGGGCGCCGCCGCCCGGCAGCGCTCCGTCGAGCCCCAGACGGTCACCGTCGAGGGTGACGACGGCGTGCCCGGCCCAGGCCAGCCCGCCCATCAGCGCCACGAAGAGCGCGAGCACCGCCGTTGCCCGCGCGAGGAGTTCGCCGGCGCCGACGACAACTCCCGCGCCCCGCAGGGACCGCAGGAAGAACCAGGCCAGCAGCAGTGCTCCCACCAGCGCGACACCCAGTGGCGTGATCTCGAGGGAGGTGGTGGCCTGCGCGCCTTCCAGGCCGAAGACGGACACGTCGCCGGACGGGGTCACCGACCCACCGGCCCCCAGCGCCACGACCGCCGCCGTCATGGGCCCGAGTTCGCCCGCGGTGTCGGCCTCCAGCAGATGCAGACCCAGCGCCGCTGTGCCCGCCATTCCGATCAACGCCCAGCTCACGGCGGCGATCGCGGAGAACAGGACGTCTCCCCACGGCACCTCTCCGCTCCGGCCGGCCTTTCGGTCGCTCATGGTCGGACCCCCCGATCCGCATCGCGGCGTTGGACCGCCGATGTCCCTCTCATGTGGGATTACCACTCTCCGGCCCGGTTTCAACCCCGTCAACGGGACCGGCCGACGACCCCCGTACGCACTCTTCACAAGGCCCGACTTTCGGTCAGGGGGCCGAGCCTGAAATAGTTCCCCCCGATGTTCGCCATCCCTAGACTCCCTGTGACGGGGGTAATTCGGGGGACAACTCAGTGGGGCATGGAGTGCCGGAACTCGTACTGGAATTGAACGGACAAACCTGGACGCTCGATCCGTCCAGGGCATACACCCTCGGACGTGATCCGCAGGGAGACATCGTGCTCGACGACGCCAGGGTGTCCTGGCGTCACGCCACGATCAGCTTCAGCGGCCGTGGTTGGGTGATCGAGGACCACGGCAGCACCAACGGCACCTTCGCGCAGGGGCAGCGGATCCACCAGCTGGAGATCGGTCCCGGCTCGGCCGTGCATCTGGGCAACGCGACCGACGGCCCGAGACTCGGCCTCTCCGGTACCGCCGCGTCCGTGGCGCAGCCCCAGCAGCAGCCGTACGCGGCGCAGGGGGCGAACGCCGGATACGCCGGCCAGCAGGCCCCGCAGCAGCAGGCTCCGCAGGCGGGCTGGCAGCAGCCGCAGGCACAGGTCCCGCACCAGCAGGGCCCCGGTGGTGGCGCGGGGGCGCCGCCGGTCTACGGCGACCGCAGCCCGACCACGTTCCACCACCTGTCGCTCGGCCGGGTCATGCGCATCGGCCGTGCGCTGGAGAACGAGCTGGTGGTCTCCGACCTCCAGGTCTCGCGCAACCACGCCGAGTTCCACGCGACGCCTGACGGGCGCTTCGAGATCCGTGACCTCGGTTCGCACAACGGCACGTTCGTCAACGGTATGCCGATCGCCAAGGGCGGCACGGCCCTCCTCGGCCCGAACGACATCGTCGGCGTCGGCCACTCGACGTTCCGCATCATCGGCGACCGGCTCGAAGAGTTCGTCGACACCGGTGACGTCTCCTTCTCCGCGCGCCATCTGACGGTCACCGTCGACGGCGGCAAGCAGATCCTGAAGGACGTCTCCTTCGGCGTCCCGGAGAAGTCGCTCATCGCGGTCATCGGCCCCTCCGGCTCCGGCAAGTCCACCCTGCTGAAGGCGCTCACGGGCTACCGCCCCGCCAACCAGGGCGACGTCCTCTACGACAACCGGAACCTGTACAAGCAGTTCGCCGAGCTGCGGCAGCGCATCGGTCTGGTCCCGCAGGACGACATCCTGCACAAGGAGCTGACCGTCAAGAAGGCCCTCAAGTACGCGGCCAAGCTGCGCTTCCCGGCCGACACCACGGCCAGGGAGCGCGACGCCCGTATCGACGAGGTGCTGCGCGAGCTGAAGCTCGACATCCACCGGGACAAGAAGATCACCTCGCTCTCCGGCGGCCAGCGCAAGCGCGTCTCGGTCGCCCTGGAGCTGCTGACCAAGCCGTCGCTGATCTTCCTGGACGAGCCGACCTCCGGTCTCGACCCGGGCATGGACCGCGACGTCATGCAGCTGCTGCGCGGCCTCGCCGACGACGGCCGTACGGTCCTGGTGGTCACCCACTCGGTGGCCGAGCTGGCGATCTGCGACAAGCTCCTGGTGATGGCCCCGGGCGGCTCGGTGGCGTACTTCGGTCCGCCCGAGGAGGCGCTGAACTTCTTCGGCTACGAGACCTGGGCCGACGTCTTCTCCGCCTTCGAGAACTACCGCGACTACGACTGGGCGGGCCGCTGGAAGGGCTCGCAGCACTACCAGATGTACGCCGCGGACATCGACGCCGTCGCCCCGCAGTCGGTGCACATGCCGCCGCCGCAGGCGATGCGCCCGCCGAAGCCGCAGGGCTGGATGTCGCAGCTCGGCACCCTGGTCCGGCGCTATGTCGCCGTCATCGCGTCCGACAAGGGCTTCCTGGCGCTGACGGTGATCCTGCCGGCCGTGCTCGGCGCGGTCAGCCTGCTCATCGACCCGGACAAGGACCTGCTGGTCCGGCCGGTGAACAAGGTGACGAACCTGCCTCTCCCGAACGGCACGGCCACCACGGTGCTGCTGATCCTCGCGGTCGGCGCGTGCTTCGCGGGGGCCGCCAACTCCGTCCGAGAGCTGATCAAGGAACGGGTGATCTACGAGCGGGAGCGGGCCACCGGCCTGTCGCGCTCGGCGTACCTGATGTCCAAGGTGATCGTCCTGGGCGCGGTCACCGTGTTCCAGGGCGCCATGGTCGGCGCGATCGGGTTCTCCAGCCGCACGATCCCGGACGAGTCCCTGATCTTCGGCGAGGGCAAGGTCGCCGTCATGCTGGAACTCTCCATCCCGATCATGGGCCTCGGCTTCACGTCCATGATGTTCGGCCTGGTCATCTCCTCGCTGGTGAAGACCGCCGAGAAGACGATGCCGCTGCTGGTGATGTTCGCGATCGTCCAGGTCGTCTTCACCGGCTGCCTCTTCGCCCTGCACGGCAGCCCCGGCGTCAACGAGTTCTCGTACCTGATGCCCTCGCGCTGGGCGGTGGCCGCGGCCGGTGCCACGCTGGACTTCAACAACATCAGCCCGCCGAAGGAGGCGGGGGACACCGACCCGCTGTGGAACCACACGGTCGGCGCCTACAGCCTCGACATGATCGCCCTCATCGTGCTCGGCGTGATCTGCGGAGTCCTCGTGGCCCGCTTCCTGCGCCGCCACGAGCCGGAGGTCATGCGGAAGTGACCGGCGGACACTGACGAACGAGGGGCGGCACCCGCACCGGGTGCCGCCCTTCCACGTTCTCAGAGGTCCCGCGCGGGCCTCAGTACGCGCTGTTGACGTTGTCGATCGAGCCGTAGCGGTGGGCGGCGTAGTTGGCCGCGGCCGTCAGGTTGGCGACCGGGTCGTACTGGCTCTTGGCCGTGCCCGGCACGTGGTACGTGTCGAAGGTCGGCTTGATGACCTGCAGCAGACCGATCGACGGGACGCCGTTCTGGGCGTTGATGTCCCAGTTGTTGATGGCCCGCGGGTTGCCCGAGGACTCCCGCATGATGTTCTTGTGCAGGCCGTGGTACGTGCCCGGGATCTTGTGCTTCTTCATGATGTCGAGCGCCTCGCGGATCCAGCCGTCGAGGTTGTCCGGGTACGACTTGGCGGCGGCCTTGGCGATCTTGGCGCGCTGGGCGGCCCGGCTCGCGGCCTCCTTCTTGGCGCGTTCCTGGGCGGCCTTCTTCTGCGCGGCGGCCACGGCGGCCTTCTTGTCGGCGTCGGCGGCCTGGTTCGTGACGCTGACCTTCGCGGCCTGGGCCGGGTTCTGGCTGAACGCCGCCGGAGCCGCGGACACGGTCTGCGTGGCGGTCTGAGCCTCGGCCGGCACCAGCGAGAACGCGAGGGCGGCGACACCGAAGGTGGCCACACCGGCGAGCGAGAGCTTGTGGGTCTTGGTCAGCGCGAGACTGTGGCCGGGGTTCTTGGCGTTCTTGATCATGAGTGAGGGACCTCTTCGAATAGCGCGGAGGTCGCTCTCGTGCCGGGTGGGGACATTGCTGTTCCAGCACAAACGCCGCGGGGCGACCCGCGGCGTCGAGCGACAGCAGCAATTCTTAGCGGCCGCAAAATCGTGTGGCAAAGGTGTGACGTACGATGCTGCTTAGTTGAACCGGAAAGGGCAAAACGGGACAGACCAACGCGTCCTTCCCGCTCAAACCGCCCTTATCCCTCTCCTAGGCAGGTTCGTACGTGATGCGCACCCTATGGGCGGGCTCACACGGGCCCGCCCCGCACTTCACGGGCAGTTGCTGTCGCAATGCACTCCGTGAGGGCCGTGCGCAGGCGGGATCCCCGGCAGGACCAGGTGCACGTCCCCGAACTCGTGCCACAGATAACGCCCCTCGACCGCCGCCTCGTACGAGCGGTCGATCGCCGCCCGCCCGGCGACCGCCTCCAGCATCAGCAGATGCGACGCCTCCGGCTCGTGCAGCCCGGTCAGGAGCCCGTCCACCACCCGCACCCCGCGCTCCGGCGTCACCACCAGGTCCGTCCAGCCGTCCCGGGCCCGTACGACACCGTCGGGCCCCGCGGCCGATTCCACGGCCCGCACCGCCGTCGTCCCCACGGCGATCACCCGCCTCCCGCCCGCCCTCGCCGCGTTGACCAGCCGCGCCGACGCCTCGGGCACCGAGAACCGCTCCGGATACGGCGGCTCGTGCGCCTCCGCCGACGCCACCCCGGTGTGCAGTGTCACCGGAGCGAACTGCACCCCCCGGCTCACCAGCTCCGCCACCATCCGCGCCGTGAACGGCCGCCCCGCACTCGGCATCTCGGCGCTGCCCGCCCCGTCCTGCGACGGCAACGCGAACACCGTCTGGTACACGGACAACGGCTGGTCACGCTCCGTATAGGAGTACCGGATGGGCCGCCCGTGCTCCCGCAGCACCTCGGCGACGGCCTCCGAGGGCCCCGGCGACGCGGAGGACGCGGGGGACGCGGGGAACTCCGGCGACGGCAGGGACACCCTGGCCCACCACAGCCGCTCGCCGCGCGCGCTCAGCGGCTCCTCCAGGACGAGCCGCACCTCGCACGGGAGCCGTACCCGCGTCCCCGCCGGACCGCCCGCGCGCACGCGCGTGGTGCCGTGCCCGTCCGGATCCCGCAGCTCCACCGCCCACCGCCCGTCGTCGCCCCGCGTGGAGAAATGCACCACCACGCGCGCGTCCCCGACCGTCCCGTCCACCGCCGCCGCCAGTGTCGGCGAGGTGTTGACCACCAGCAGGTCCCCCGCCCCCAGCAGCCGCGGCAGTTCCGCGAACACGTGGTGCGACACCTCCGTGCCCCGCGAGACCATCAGCCGTACACCGTCCCGGTCGAGCCCCGGACCGCGCTGCTCGGCGGGCACCCGCGCGTGCAGCCCCTCCGGCACCCGTACCGCCGCCGTCGTCATCGCCCCTCCAGCAGGGACGGAGCCGCGTAGCGGCCACTGACCGGCCGTTCGTCCAGCAGCCGCAGAAACGCCGGCACCACACTCTCCGGGCTGGGCCGCGGGTCGTCGTCGTCCGGTACGGCCGCCGCGTACAGATCCGTGCCCATGTCCCCGGGATCGACGGCCCACACCCGAAGCCCCGGCTCCTCCTCGGCCAGCACCGCCGACAACTGGTCGAGCGCCGCCTTCGAGGCCCCGTACCCGCCCCACGTCCCGTACGCCTCGGCCGCCGCGTCCGAACTGACGTCGATCACCGAGCCCGCTCCCGACGCCCGCAGCAGCGGCAGCGCCTCCTGGACCAGCCCCAGCGCCGCGACCACATTGACCTCCAGGGCCCGCCGCAGCCCGTCCAGGTCCAGCTCCTCCAGCCGTACGAGCGGCTCGGCACCCAGCGCGCTCGCGTTGTTCACCAGCAGGTCCACCCCGCCCAGCGCCCGGGCCGCCGCCACCAGCTCGGCCCGGTGACTCGCGTCGGTCACGTCGCCCGGGAGTGCCTCCACCCGCGTCCCGTACGCCGACAGCCGGGCCGCCGCCTCCTTCAGGGCCCCGGGGGTCCTGGCGTCCAGCACCAGATCCCAGCCGCGCTCCGCCAGCGCCGAGCCCAGCGCCCGGCCCAGCCCCTTCGAAGCCCCCGTGATGATCGCTACGGGCATGACATCCGTCCCCTCGTCCTCGGCCGCCACCCGACCCGGGCGGCGGTGATCCCAACGTAGGAACGGGACCGTCCCCGCCGCCTCGTGCGCGGGCCGCAGAGCGCCGGGGCCCTTCGCCCTAGGTCGCCGGCCCGACCCCGGGACCTAGGCACGGTCGTAGGACCGCGGCCTAGGTCCGAGGCCCCGCACGAGGCCCCCGGCGGTCCGATCCGCGGTGCCGGACCCCGCCGGTACGGTGAGCTCATGAGTCACGGTCCACGATCCGGCCTCGCCGCGGTGAGCGCCGCGTTGCTGGCCATGAGCAGGCACCTGGAGATGCGCGACGTCCTCAAGACGATCGTCGCCTCCGCGCGGGAACTGCTCGACGCGGAGTACGCGGCGCTCGGCGTCCCCGACGACCACGGCGGCTTCGCCCAGTTCGTCGTCGACGGGGTCAGCGACGCCCAGTGGAAGGCCATCGGCCCCCTCCCGCGCCAGCACGGCATCCTCGCCGCCATGCTCCACGAAGCCACCCCCGAGCGGCTGGCCGACGTCCGCGAGGACCCCCGCTTCGAGGGCTGGCCGAGCGCCCACCCCGACCTGGTCGACTTCCTGGGCCTGCCGATCCGCGACGGCGACGAGGTCATCGGCGCCCTCTTCCTCGCCAACAAGCGGTGCCCCAGGCCCGAGGGCGGCTGCGGCTTCACCGAGGACGACGAGGACCTGCTGTCGATCCTCGCCCAGCACGCCGCGATCGCCCTGACCAATGCCCGCCTCTACGAGCGCAGCCGCGAACTGACCATCGCCGAGGAGCGCTCCCGGCTCGCCCACGAGCTCCATGACGCCGTCAGCCAGAAGCTCTTCTCCCTGCGACTGACCGCCCAGGCCGCCGCCGCCCTCGTGGACCGCGACCCCTCCCGGGCCAAGGGCGAACTCCAGCAGGTCGCCGCCCTCGCCGCCGAGGCCGCCGACGAGCTGCGCGCCGCCGTCGTCGAGCTGCGCCCCGCCGGGCTCGACGAGGACGGTCTGGCCGCCACCCTGCGCACCCAGATCCACGTCCTGGACCGTGCCCACAGCGCCCGCGTCACCTTCTCCGGCCGCGGCGCCCGTGCGCTGCCCGCCGCCCAGGAGGAGGCCATGCTGCGGGTCGCCCAGGAGGCCCTGCACAACGCCCTGCGGCATGCGGAGGCCGAGCGGGTGGACGTCACCCTCGACCGCCGGGGCGGCGGAGCCGTCCTGCGCGTCACGGACGACGGCATCGGCTTCGACACCCAGGCCGTGCGCCGCGCGGGACGCCACCTCGGCCTGGTCTCCATGCGCGACCGGGCGAGCGGGGTCGGCGGCCGGCTGACCGTGGAATCGGCGCCCGGAAAGGGCACCACGATCGAGATGGAGGTCCCCGGTGGCTGAGACGATCAAGGTGCTGCTGGTCGACGACCACCAGGTGGTACGACGCGGCCTGCGCACCTTCCTGGAGGTGCAGGACGACATAGAGGTCGTGGGGGAGGCCGCCGACGGCGCCGAGGGAGTCGCCCGCGCCGAGGAGCTCCGGCCCGACGTCGTCCTGATGGACGTCAAGATGCCGGGCATGGACGGCGTCGCCGCCCTGCGCAGGCTCCGGGAACTCGCCAACCCCGCGCGCGTGCTCATCGTCACCAGCTTCACCGAGCAGCGCACGGTCGTCCCGGCCCTGCGCGCCGGCGCCGCCGGCTACGTCTACAAGGACGTGGACCCCGACGCCCTCGCCGGCGCCATCCGTTCGGTGCACGCCGGACACATCCTGCTGCAGCCGGAGGTCGCCGACGCGCTGCTGTCCCAGGAGGAGGCCAACTCGGGCCAGGGCAGGGGTGGTTCCCTCACCGAGCGGGAGAAGGAGGTGCTCGGCCTGATCGCCGACGGGCGCTCCAACCGCGAGATCGCCCGGGCGCTGGTCCTCTCCGAGAAGACGGTGAAGACCCACGTCTCGAACATCCTGATGAAGCTCGACCTGGCGGACCGCACACAGGCCGCGCTGTGGGCGGTACGCCACGGCATGGCGGGATGAGGATCGGATCGTCCGGCAATACGAAAGGTTCCGCTCCGAGCTGAGATTCATACTGTCGGGTGTATGTCCCCCGGGTGGCGCATCCTCGGGGGAGCCCCGCCGTTCTTCAGTGCGTACTGCGTGCGACCGCCGCAGTGACCGCAAGGAAGGGCTCACCGTGAAGAACCTGAAGAAGGCCGCCGCTGTCACGATGGTGGCCGGTGGCCTCGTCGCCGCCGGTGCCGGCATGGCCTCCGCCACCGACGGCGGGGCGCACGCCGACGGCAAGGCCATCGGCTCGCCGGGTGTCGTCTCGGGCAACGTCATCCAGGCCCCCGTCCACGTCCCCGTGAACGTGGTCGGCAACAGCGTGAACGTCATCGGCGTCCTGAACCCGGCCTTCGGCAACCTGGGCGTCAACCACTGACGTGCCGGCCCCGGAGCACCCGTGACCACCGGCCCTCCAGGCATCCCTGGAGGGCCGGTCGGGCTGTCGCGCCACTGCGCCGAACGGACCGTTCGCGCCGCTCCTGCGTGCCACCCGCCACCGCGGGGCGTTGATCGGCGCACGGCCCGCGGGCGGGCCGGCACGTCCGACGCATGAGGAACGCACGCCTCCCGGTGCCCAGCCACAGCCTGCGGTCCAGAAGCCCCCGGGCTCAGCCACAGCCGCAGCCGCCGGGCAACGCGCGGTCAAGGCTCACCCCCCCCGCCCGGCTAGCGCCCGGGCTCCCGCTCCCGCTCCTCCACGAACGCGTTGTACGCCGCCACCTGGGCCCGCCGGGCCGTCCGCTCCACCGGCCGCAGTGCGGCACTGCGGGAGGCCATCTCGGACGCGCTCACGGCCCCGCCGTGCCCGTTCTCGTACGCCACGGAGATCAGCAGCCCCACCCGCTGCGCCAGCTCCAGCACCCGTACCGCACGCGGCGGATACCCGGGCGCCAGCACCTCCCGGCCCCGCTCGGCCCGCGCGCGGTACGCGTCGATCGCCGCCTCCGCCACCGGCCCCGACGCGGCCACGTCCAGCTGCGACAACACCGCCGTCGCCTCCCGCAACGCCTCCGCCAACTCCCGCTCGGCCTCACCCAGGGACGGCACATCGGCCGGCGGCGCCTCCCGCACCTCCAGGCAGTGCCACACGACCTCCACATGCTCGTCACCGGCGGGCCCGGCCGCGTACACCTCCGGCACCAGCCCCAGCGCACCCCCGTGGCAGACGACCGCCTCCTCCGCCTCCAGCGCCCGCTTGTTGAACTCCGGCGGCCCGCTCAGCCCCAGCGGATGCCCCGCCGCGGGCAGCGCGACCCGCAGCCCGCGCGCCCCCAGCGCCCGCAGACGCCCCAGCGCGAGCGTCAGCCCGACCGGCCCCGACTCACCGGGCAGCCCCTCCACCCGGTGCACGGCGTCCTCCCCGACGATCGCGAGCACCGCGTCATCGGGTGAGACAAGTCCGGCAAGAAGGGCGTTTCCCCACGAGGCGAGGCGTCCAGAGCGCGGTTCCGAGAGCATGCCCCCACCCTAAGGACCGACCGAGGGATGGACGGCCCGACCGGTGGCGTAGATTTCCCCATGGGCTGCGCCCACCCGGCGGTGGCTCCGACCACAGGCGTACGCGACAGCCGAGACAGGCCGACACTGCAAGGGGAGACAGCGCGCTCATGAGCGATGTTCTGGAGCTGGAGGACGTATCCGTGGTCCGCGAGGGCCGGGCTCTGGTGGACCAGGTCTCCTGGTCGGTCAAGGAGGGCGAGCGCTGGGCCATCCTCGGTCCGAACGGCGCGGGCAAGACCACCCTCCTGAACATCGCGTCCAGCTACCTCTACCCCAGCAAGGGCACCGCCACGATCCTCGGCGACACCCTCGGCAAGGTCGACGTCTTCGAACTGCGCCCCCGCATCGGCATGGCCGGCATCGCCATGGCGGAGAAGCTCCCCCGGCGCCAGACGGTCCTGCAGACCGTGCTGACCGCCGCGTACGGCATGACCGCCAGCTGGAACGAGGACTACGAGGAGATCGACGAGCTGCGCGCCCGCGCCTTCCTCGACCGCCTCGGCATGACCGAGTACGTCGACCGCAAGTTCGGCACCCTCTCCGAGGGCGAGCGCAAGCGCACCCTCATCGCCCGCGCCCTGATGGCCGACCCCGAACTGCTTCTCCTCGACGAGCCGGCCGCCGGCCTCGACCTAGGCGGCCGCGAGGACCTCGTACGCCGTCTCGGCCGTCTCGCCCGCGACCCGATCGCCCCCTCCATGATCATGGTCACGCACCACGTCGAGGAGATCCCGCCGGGCTTCACGCACGTCCTGATGATCCGTCAGGGCAAGGTCCTCGCGGCGGGCCCGCTGGAGCTGGAGCTCACCTCCCGCAACCTCTCCCTCTGCTTCGGCCTCCCGCTCGTCGTCGACCAGCTCGGCGAGCGCTGGACCGCCCACGGTCTGCCACTCACCTGACCGCCAAGTTCCCGCGATCATCGGCCAGTCGCATGCCCTGGGGTCACAACCGGCCCCAGACGCAACCGACTTGGACGCACTCTGGACGTGATCTTTGACCGTGCGCTCTGTTCGGCGGCCCGATCGCGGTTCTACCATGGCCGACGTGGACAGCATCGACGCATGGGTGTGGTGGCTGATCGGCGCGGCCGGGCTCGGGATCGCCCTCGTCGTGACCGCGATGCCCGAGTTGGGCATGCTCGCCCTGGGCGCGGTCGCCGGCGCCGCGACCGCGGGGCTGGGCGGAGGGGTGGTCCTCCAGGTCCTCGTCTTCGCGGTCGTCTCCGTCGCGCTCATCGCGGTCGTACGGCCCATCGCGGCCCGGCACCGGTCCCAGCGGCCCCAACTCGCGACCGGTATCGACGCGTTGAGGGGCAGACAGGCCGTCGTCCTGGAACGGGTCGACGGCTCGGGCGGCCGCATCAAACTGGCCGGCGAGGTCTGGTCCGCCCGCGCACTCGACACCGGCACGGCCTACGAGGTGGGTCAGGAAGTGGACGTCGTGGAGATCGAGGGAGCCACGGCCATCGTCATGTGACCTCGCACGACGCGGTCACGAGGCGATGACGCAATGACCTGAACGACCCACCTGGCAGGCGGTGTTCTGCCAGACTCGACCAGCAAGATCTTCAACAGTCCGAACAGGCATAAGATCTTCCGGAAGCGCCACGGCGGAGAAGGGCACGGGGAGCAACGATGGAACCGATCATCATCGTCCTGATCATTCTGGTGGTGTTGGTCTTCATCGCCCTGATCAAGACCATCCAGGTGATCCCACAGGCCAGCGCGGCCATCGTCGAACGGTTCGGCCGCTACACCCGCACCCTCAACGCGGGTCTCAACATCGTCGTCCCGTTCATCGACTCGATCCGCAACCGCATCGACCTCCGCGAACAGGTCGTGCCGTTCCCGCCCCAGCCGGTGATCACCCAGGACAACCTGGTCGTGAACATCGACACTGTCATCTACTACCAGGTGACCGACGCCCGGGCCGCGACCTACGAGGTCGCCAGTTACATCCAGGCGATCGAGCAGCTCACCGTCACCACCCTGCGCAACATCATCGGTGGCATGGACCTGGAGCGCACCCTGACCTCCCGCGAGGAGATCAACGCGGCCCTGCGCGGCGTCCTCGACGAGGCCACCGGCAAGTGGGGCATCCGCGTCAACCGCGTCGAACTGAAGGCGATCGAACCGCCCACTTCCATCCAGGACTCGATGGAGAAGCAGATGCGCGCCGACCGCGACAAGCGCGCCGCGATCCTCACCGCCGAAGGTACGCGCCAGGCGGCCATCCTCACCGCCGAGGGCGAGAAGCAGTCCCAGATCCTGCGCGCCGAGGGTGAGGCCAAGGCCGCCGCGCTGCGCGCCGAGGGCGAGGCCCAGGCCGTCCGTACGGTCTTCGAGGCCATCCACGCCGGTGACCCGGACCAGAAGCTCCTGTCCTACCAGTACCTCCAGATGCTCCCGAAGATCGCCGAGGGCGACGCCAACAAGCTCTGGATCGTCCCCAGCGAGATCGGCGACGCCCTCAAGGGCCTCTCCGGCGCCATGGGCAACTTCGGCAACCTGGGCGGCGGCCCGTCCGTCCCCCGCCCCACCGACGGCAACGGCGACCGCCGCGAGAAGCCGGCGATCGACTAGAGCACACGACAATGGGCCCGCCTTCCGAAGAAGGACGGGCCCCAAGTCTTTTGCTTGTGAGGGGCGCGGGGAACTGCGCGACAAGCCATGACCTACCCGCAGTCCGCAAACAACACCGACCCCAACGGCGTTACGCGGCCCCTTGCGACAGCCAGGCCGGCAGCGCGTCGTAGTCCTCGTGTCCCAGCGACAGCAGCATGGCGTCGGCCGGCGTCGGCTCGAACGGCTGCCGAAGCAGCGGCATACCCGCCTGCTCCGGCGTCCGGTCGGCCTTGCGGTGATTGTCCTCGGCGCACGAGGCCACCGTGTTCAGCCAGGTGTCGCCGCCGCCCCGCGAGCGCGGCACCACGTGGTCCACGGTCGTGGCCCGCCTCCCGCAGTACGCGCACCTGTGCCTGTCCCGTACCAGGACACCCCGCCTGGACCAGGGCGCTTGTCTTCGGAACGGCACCCTGACATACCTGCAGAGTCTGATCACCCGGGGCGCCGGTATGTCGACCTCGGCTCCGCGCATGCGCAGTTCGGGGTGGGTCTGCTCCACGACGGCCTTGGCCTGCAGCACCAGAACGACGGCGCGGTTGAGCGTCACCGTCGACAGCGGCTCGAAGCTCGCATTCAGTACCAGCGTGTCCCGCATCCCAGCCCACCTCCTGTGCCAGCCCACCCCCCGGCGGGCTTGGATCAACTCTGGCCGGGCACGCCGAGATGGACAACGCAATAAAAAATGCCCGTCTCTGATCACTTCCAAGACCAGAGACGGGCAAACGTTCAATGAACGTCCGGCTTCGTTACTTTTCCGCCTCAGCGGCGTACTCGCCGATGAGATGAGCACGAGCCAAGGTGTGGAACCGCAGGTTGAAGCCGACCACCGCGGGTGAGGCGTCCGAGTCGGGACCGAGCTTGTCCTGATCCACGGCGTACACCGTGAACACATAGCGGTGCGCGGGATCCCCGGGCGGCGGCGCGGCCCCGCCGAAGTCCTTCGTCCCGTAGTCGTTGCGCACCTGGACGGCGCCCTCGGGCAGTCCCTCGAACTTCCCCGAGCCCGCGCCCGTGGGCAACTCCGTCACCGACGCCGGGATGTCGAACACCACCCAGTGCCAGAACCCGCTGCCCGTGGGGGCGTCCGGGTCGTAGCAGGTCACGGCGAAACTCTTGGTCTCGGGCGGGAAGCCCGCCCAGCTCAGCTGCGGCGAGGTGTTCCCCGCCGCGTGGACCTGAGCTTCCTTGAGCGTCGCACCCGCCTCGACGTCCTCGCTCGCGACCGTGAAGGACGGCACGACCGGGTGGAAATCGTGGGGGAGCGGCGGCCTCTTCGGCTCGGTCACCTCAGTACCTCCTGATGGATCCGGGGTGGGTGTGCTCAGAGCCTAGAACCAGCTGCGCTTGCTGCCGACCTCCGACAGCCACTGGTTCAGGTACGCGGCCCAGTCCGTGCCCTGGTAGTCGTGCAGCCCCACCCGGAACGAACGGAACGAGTCGCTGCCCTCGCTGAACAGCCCCGGCTTCTTGTCCATCTCCAGCACGACGTCCATCTCACGGTCGTCGGCGACGAAGCTCAACTCGACCTGGTTCAGGCCGTGGTACTGCTGCGGCGGGTAGAACTCGACCTCCTGGTAGAAGGGCAGCTTCTGCCGGGTGCCCCGGATGTGACCGCGCTCCAGGTCCGCGTTCTTGAAGCGGAAGCCCAGCTGGATGAAGGCGTCCAGGATCGCCTGCTGCGCCGGCAGCGGGTGCACGTTGATCGGGTCCAGGTCACCGGAGTCGACCGCGCGCGCGATCTCCAGCTCGGTGGTCACACCGATGTGCATCCCCGGCAGGCTGTGGCCCTGGATGGTGGTGACCGGCGTCTCCCACGGGATCTCCAGCCCGAACGGCACCACGTGCACCGCCCCGGCCTTCAGCTCGAAGGCACCACCGAGCCGCTGCTTGGTGAACACCATGTCCTGCTTGTACTCCGCGTCCTGGCCCTCCACCTCGACCCGGGCCTGCAGGCCGACGGACAGCCCCTCGATCTGCTGGTCCACGGAACCGCCCTGGATCCGCACCTCACCCTGGACGACGCCGCCCGGGACGACATTGACCTCGGTCAGCACCGTCTCGACCGAAGCCCCGCCGGCTCCCAGGCTCGCGAGCAGCCGCTTGAACCCCATGTCTGTTCCTCCCGTCAGGCAATGCCTGCATATCTGTGTGGCTCTGCTGTGTTGTGTGGTGTGGATCGCTCGGCATGGCGTGGATCCTTGATCCCTACCAACGCAAACCGGCGTCGACCGGTTCCGCGACCTCCAGCCCCACACCCTTCCAAGGCGGACGCCCTCCCGCCACCCATCGGCACGCACCCGTCTGGACTACGCTCGGACGCCATGATCGCGAGCACCGACCGTACGCCCTTGGCCCGCGAGTTCTTCGACCGCCCCGTACTGGAGGTGGCGCCGGACCTCCTGGGACGCGTCCTCGTCCGCGTCACCCCCGACGGACCGATCGAACTGCGCCTCACGGAGGTCGAGGCCTACGACGGCGCCAACGACCCCGGCTCCCACGCCCACCGGGGCCGAACGGCCCGCAACGACATGATGTTCGGCCCGCCCGGTCATGTGTACGTCTACTTCACCTACGGCATGTCAAGGCAGTCAGCATGAACGTCGATTTCCTCGCCCACCCTGCGGAAGAAGTCGCCCGCAAGCTGCTCGGGAGTGTACTCACCTGCAAGTCCCCCGAGGGAACCGTGAGCATCGCCATCACGGAGACCGAGGCGTACTCCGGCGCGGCCGACCCGGCTTCCCACGCCTACCGCGGCCGGACACCCCGTAACACGGTCATGTTCGGGCCCGCAGGACACCTGTACGTCTACCGGTCCCACGGCCTGCACTGGTGCGCCAACGTCGTCACCGGGACGGACGGCATCGCCTCGGCCGTCCTCATCCGCGCAGGCAGGGTCATCGAGGGGGAGGACCTGGCACGCGAGCGGCGAGGGGAGAGGGTCGAGAGTGCACGGCTGGCCCGAGGCCCTGGGAACTTCTGCCAGGCACTCGGCATCACGGCGGAGCACAACGGCGCGGACCTGCTGGCAGGTGCCTCGGTCGTGTTGTCCGACGGTGAGCCAGTACCTGCCGCCCTCATCCAGGTTGGTCCCCGGGTAGGCGTGAGTAAGGCCCACGACTGGCAACATCGGTTCTACCTCGCCGGTGACCCGACGGTCTCGGCGTACCGACTGAGCCCGCGAGCCAAACCGACCACAGGCGCCTGACGTGCTGGGCGCCTGCTGACGGCCCGCCGGTGAGTCGGTGCGGAAAGTCGGGTCAGGCGATACGTGATCGTCCGCGAGTGCGGCCCGAGACGCGTCCCTGACCGGTCGAGTGACAACCGGCGGGTGCCCGCCGGATTGATGTCGTACTCCGCTTCTATGCTCCTGCGATGACGTCTTACGAAGGAACGCATCCCACCGTTCTCGTCCGGGTCGGCAACCGCCAGGCCCAGATCGACGAGCTGCTCGCACCAGCTGTCCAGGCGATCTGGGAGTGTGGCATCGACACGTTCACCTGCTGCCAGGACCTGGCCGAGAGCAACGCGGCTTGGCCGGCGAAGTTGCCGCACATGGCGGAGTGGGTGGAGTCCCGCCGCGGTTGGATGCTGATCGACTTCCCGGTGGACAGTGGGCTCGCCTTCCTTTCAGCCGTCGCAGGTGCCGGACCGCGAGACGCGTTCTACGTGCGGATGACCCACTGGGCCGCCCCCGACGCCTGGGACGTGAAGATCAAACCGATGGACGCGGCGATGTTTCAGGAGGACCAGCCGTCGGACTTCGGCCTGCGCCTCCTGCAGGTCAGCTTCCCTGCCTACGATCTGTCGGAACTGACCCGGCGCCTCGGCGAACACGCGGCAGGCCGTACGGTGCCGCCTGCCCCCGCCGACTGGAGCACAGTGGGCCGCTAGCACAGGATCCCTCGGCCAGGTCGCCGCCGTCGTTCCCGAGGGGAGGCACATGTCCCGCCATCCTGCGGGGGACACCGGCGCGGTCCTGCGCGCCGCACGGGAGGGAGTTACCCCCCAGTGGCTATCAGCTTCAGCCATGACCGCACGTGGGGCGGAGTCTCCCAACACGGGTACCGGCGCATGGCCAAGCACCTCGGACACTCACTCGCCTACCGCGTTCACTTCGCTGCCATCGGACGGGCGGAGCACGTCTGGCGTGTAGCGGCACAGGGTCTGAACTGCGGAAACGTTCGCGTGCTCTCTTATTTATTCGGCCCAGGGCAGTAGCGTCCGCGGGGCAGGTGATGCATCGGCCACCCGAGCAGGTGTAGATGCGGTACCGCTCTCCTGCCGCGTTCTTCTTGCTCCACCCCTGAGCGACGACGGCCTGACACTTCGAGCAGCGGACCACACCGGACAACAGTGCCTTGCGCCTGCCGCCACCGCTCGTGTTGCGCTCGGGGTCGCTCAGGTGGCGGACCAGGGCCCGGAATATGCCCTTGGAGACGATTGCCTCCCAATTGCCCGCGCCGGTCTCCTCGGTCCGCCGCACCCGCTTCCCGTCCGGCTTCTCGACCCACTGCGAGTAGGTCTGGATTCCTGCGTTCCTCGGCTTCGAGACGCTCCGAAGGTTTGAGCTGCGCCACTCCTTGCCGTGCGGCGAGAGCAGTCCACGTGTGTTCCAGTCCTTCGCGATGGACCAGAGGGTGACGCCGGCCAATACATCCCGGTACGCCTGCCGCAGGGCTTCCGCCTCTGCTTCCCGGTGCCTGCCATCCCGCTCGAAGCCGGAGGGGCGAGTACTCGTGCGGCGGCCAGCGTGACACCGGTCGCCTCGGCCAGGTCCACCAGATCCTCAAGGTCCCAGGGAGTGCGGTACATACGGTCGTAGTGGCGGGACACGATGGCGTCCGCCTTGCCGTCCTCCACCAGAGCCTTGACGCGCTCCCACTCGGGTCTCCGCTTGGTTCCCCGCTTCGTCGAAGCCGACGTGTCCTTCTCCACGAGTCTCCACGAGCGTGGCTACGACCGACCAGCCTCTCCGGTCGCACAGCGCCTGACTCGGCTCCACCTGATGTGTCAGGTTCCCACCCTTGGATTCCTCGCTCCTCGGGGTGGGACTGAGCCTGTCGTAGATGATCGCTCGCACTGCCTGTCTCCTGCTTGTCGTCGCTTTGCTGGTGCCGACGGACCAACGACATACGTCCTGCTGCGCGCGGGCGAGATCACTCAGGGCGTCGACCTCGCCCGCAAACGTCGAATCGCGGCCCGAAATGACAAGGAACTGGCCAAAGGGCCCGCGCGTCTGGCCACGGCCCTGGGCGTGGATCGCGCCCTGGACGGTACGGACGCCTGTACGCCGGACGCCTCGCCCATCACCGTCCTGACCGGCACCCCCGCCGGTCCCGACCAGGTACTCAACGGTCCTCGCACCGGTGTCGCCGGCGACGGCGGAGTCCACCCCTGGCGCTTCTGGATCGTCGGCGACCCTACGGTCAGCCCCTACAGGGCACACGCCCCCCGGCGGCGCTCAACTTGACTCGCCCCTGGGGGGTCCGTAATGTAGCCCGAGCCGCTTGAACCGGTTACGGCTATCAGCCAGCAGCCGAGAGCGGCCAACCCACTACCTACGACATCCCCTCAGCGGGGGCGAATCAGGCATGCCCTGATTCCAGCCCGCGGAACTCAATTATGAGTTTGCCGAGGGAGTCGGCTAACGTAGTGAATGTCGAAAGGCCGCAAGGGAAACCGAGAGGTCAAAAGACAGCCGAAAGGCAAACCTCCCGACTGGGAATCGGAACCGGAAACGGTCTGATAGAGTCGGAAACGCAAGACAGCAAGACCGAAGGGAAAAGCCCGGAGGAAAGCCCGAGAGGGTGAGTACAAAGGAAGCGTCCGTTCCTTGAGAACTCAACAGCGTGCCAAAAATCAACGCCAGATATGTTGATACCCCGTCTCCAGCATCTGCTGGGACGAGGTTCCTTTGAAGTAAAACACAGCGAGGACGCTGTGAATCATCGGACTATTCCTCCGGTGGTTCCGCTCTCGTGGTGTCGACCCGATTACGGGTAAACATTCACGGAGAGTTTGATCCTGGCTCAGGACGAACGCTGGCGGCGTGCTTAACACATGCAAGTCGAACGATGAACCACTTCGGTGGGGATTAGTGGCGAACGGGTGAGTAACACGTGGGCAATCTGCCCTTCACTCTGGGACAAGCCCTGGAAACGGGGTCTAATACCGGATACGACACTCTCGGGCATCCGATGAGTGTGGAAAGCTCCGGCGGTGAAGGATGAGCCCGCGGCCTATCAGCTTGTTGGTGAGGTAACGGCTCACCAAGGCGACGACGGGTAGCCGGCCTGAGAGGGCGACCGGCCACACTGGGACTGAGACACGGCCCAGACTCCTACGGGAGGCAGCAGTGGGGAATATTGCACAATGGGCGAAAGCCTGATGCAGCGACGCCGCGTGAGGGATGACGGCCTTCGGGTTGTAAACCTCTTTCAGCAGGGAAGAAGCGAAAGTGACGGTACCTGCAGAAGAAGCGCCGGCTAACTACGTGCCAGCAGCCGCGGTAATACGTAGGGCGCGAGCGTTGTCCGGAATTATTGGGCGTAAAGAGCTCGTAGGCGGTCTGTCGCGTCGGATGTGAAAGCCCGGGGCTTAACCCCGGGTCTGCATTCGATACGGGCAGACTAGAGTGTGGTAGGGGAGATCGGAATTCCTGGTGTAGCGGTGAAATGCGCAGATATCAGGAGGAACACCGGTGGCGAAGGCGGATCTCTGGGCCATTACTGACGCTGAGGAGCGAAAGCGTGGGGAGCGAACAGGATTAGATACCCTGGTAGTCCACGCCGTAAACGGTGGGAACTAGGTGTTGGCGACATTCCACGTCGTCGGTGCCGCAGCTAACGCATTAAGTTCCCCGCCTGGGGAGTACGGCCGCAAGGCTAAAACTCAAAGGAATTGACGGGGGCCCGCACAAGCAGCGGAGCATGTGGCTTAATTCGACGCAACGCGAAGAACCTTACCAAGGCTTGACATACACCGGAAACGGCCAGAGATGGTCGCCCCCTTGTGGTCGGTGTACAGGTGGTGCATGGCTGTCGTCAGCTCGTGTCGTGAGATGTTGGGTTAAGTCCCGCAACGAGCGCAACCCTTGTTCTGTGTTGCCAGCATGCCCTTCGGGGTGATGGGGACTCACAGGAGACTGCCGGGGTCAACTCGGAGGAAGGTGGGGACGACGTCAAGTCATCATGCCCCTTATGTCTTGGGCTGCACACGTGCTACAATGGCAGGTACAATGAGCTGCGAAGCCGTGAGGCGGAGCGAATCTCAAAAAGCCTGTCTCAGTTCGGATTGGGGTCTGCAACTCGACCCCATGAAGTCGGAGTTGCTAGTAATCGCAGATCAGCATTGCTGCGGTGAATACGTTCCCGGGCCTTGTACACACCGCCCGTCACGTCACGAAAGTCGGTAACACCCGAAGCCGGTGGCCCAACCCGTAAGGGAGGGAGCTGTCGAAGGTGGGACTGGCGATTGGGACGAAGTCGTAACAAGGTAGCCGTACCGGAAGGTGCGGCTGGATCACCTCCTTTCTAAGGAGCATCTAGCTGCCGCAAGGCAGCCAGGGCCACAACGTCGGCGAATGTTCGACGGTGGTTGCTCATGGGTGGAACGTTGATTATTCGGCCGGTTCGTCGGGCTGGAGGCTGTGAGTACTACCCCTTGTGGGTGTGGAAAGCATGATCTCCGGACGAGAGACTGGTCGGGCACGCTGTTGGGTGTCTGAGGGTATGGCCGTATGGCTGCCTTCAGTGCCGACCCCGGTAAAAATTCGCGTGAAGCGGGTTGTGACGGGTGGTTGGTCGTTGTTTGAGAACTGCACAGTGGACGCGAGCATCTGTGGCCAAGTTTTTAAGGGCGCACGGTGGATGCCTTGGCACCAGGAACCGATGAAGGACGTGGGAGGCCACGATAGTCCCCGGGGAGTCGTCAACCAGGCTTTGATCCGGGGGTTTCCGAATGGGGAAACCCGGCAGTCGTCATGGGCTGTCACCCTTGCCTGAACACATAGGGCAAGTGGAGGGAACGCGGGGAAGTGAAACATCTCAGTACCCGCAGGAAGAGAAAACAACCGTGATTCCGGGAGTAGTGGCGAGCGAAACCGGATGAGGCCAAACCGTATGCGTGTGAGACCCGGCAGGGGTTGCGTATACGGGGTTGTGGGATCTCTCTTTCACAGTCTGCCGGCTGTGAGGCGAGTCAGAAACCGTTGATGTAGGCGAAGGACATGCGAAAGGTCCGGCGTAGAGGGTAAGACCCCCGTAGCTGAAACATCAGCGGCTCGTTTGAGAGACACCCAAGTAGCACGGGGCCCGAGAAATCCCGTGTGAATCTGGCGGGACCACCCGCTAAGCCTAAATATTCCCTGGTGACCGATAGCGGATAGTACCGTGAGGGAATGGTGAAAAGTACCGCGGGAGCGGAGTGAAATAGTACCTGAAACCGTGTGCCTACAAGCCGTGGGAGCGTCGGGCAAGCACTTGTGCTTGCCTCGTGACTGCGTGCCTTTTGAAGAATGAGCCTGCGAGTTTGCGGTGTGTTGCGAGGTTAACCCGGGTGGGGTAGCCGTAGCGAAAGCGAGTCCGAACAGGGCGTTTCAGTAGCACGCTCAAGACCCGAAGCGGAGTGATCTAGCCATGGGCAGGTTGAAGCGGAGGTAAGACTTCGTGGAGGACCGAACCCACCAGGGTTGAAAACCTGGGGGATGACCTGTGGTTAGGGGTGAAAGGCCAATCAAACTCCGTGATAGCTGGTTCTCCCCGAAATGCATTTAGGTGCAGCGTCGTGTGTTTCTTACCGGAGGTAGAGCACTGGATAGGCGATGGGCCCTACCGGGTTACTGACCTTAGCCAAACTCCGAATGCCGGTAAGTGAGAGCGCGGCAGTGAGACTGTGGGGGATAAGCTCCATGGTCGAGAGGGAAACAGCCCAGAGCATCGACTAAGGCCCCTAAGCGTACGCTAAGTGGGAAAGGATGTGGAGTCGCAGAGACAACCAGGAGGTTGGCTTAGAAGCAGCCACCCTTGAAAGAGTGCGTAATAGCTCACTGGTCTAGTGATTCCGCGCCGACAATGTAGCGGGGCTCAAGCGTACCGCCGAAGTCGTGTCATTCCAGCGTATAGGGCCAACGCCTGCTGGGATGGGTAGGGGAGCGTCGTGTGCCGGGTGAAGCCGCGCCGGAAGGCAGTGGTGGACGGTTCACGAGTGAGAATGCAGGCATGAGTAGCGATACAAACGTGAGAAACGTTTGCGCCGATTGACCAAGGGTTCCTGGGTCAAGCTGATCTGCCCAGGGTAAGTCGGGACCTAAGGCGAGGCCGACAGGCGTAGTCGATGGATAACCGGTTGATATTCCGGTACCCGCTGTGAAGCGTCAAACATCGAACCAGGCGATGCTAAGTCCGTGAAGCCGCCCCGGAGCCTTCGGGCAAAGGGGAGTGGTGGAGCCGACGAACCAGACTTGCAGTAGGTGAGTGATGGGGTGACGCAGGAAGGTAGTCCATCCCGGGCGGTGGTTGTCCCGGGGTAAGGGTGTAGGCCGTGATCTAGGTAAATCCGGATCACACAAGGCTGAGACCTGATGCCGAGCCGATTGTGGTGAAGTGGATGATCCTATGCTGTCGAGAAAAGCCTCTAGCGAGTTTCATGGCGGCCCGTACCCTAAACCGACTCAGGTGGTCAGGTAGAGAATACCGAGGCGTTCGGGTGAACTATGGTTAAGGAACTCGGCAAAATGCCCCCGTAACTTCGGGAGAAGGGGGGCCATCACCGGTGATAGCACTTGCTGCTTGAGCTGGGGGTGGCCGCAGAGACCAGCGAGAAGCGACTGTTTACTAAAAACACAGGTCCGTGCGAAGCCGTAAGGCGATGTATACGGACTGACGCCTGCCCGGTGCTGGAACGTTAAGGGGACCGGTTAGTCACTCTTCGGGGTGGCGAAGCTGAGAACTTAAGCGCCAGTAAACGGCGGTGGTAACTATAACCATCCTAAGGTAGCGAAATTCCTTGTCGGGTAAGTTCCGACCTGCACGAATGGCGTAACGACTTCTCGACTGTCTCAACCATAGGCCCGGTGAAATTGCACTACGAGTAAAGATGCTCGTTTCGCGCAGCAGGACGGAAAGACCCCGGGACCTTTACTACAGTTTGATATTGGTGTTCGGTTCGGCTTGTGTAGGATAGCTGGGAGACTGTGAAGCTCGGACGCCAGTTCGGGTGGAGTCGTCGTTGAAATACCAGTCTGGTCGTGCTGGATGTCTAACCTGGGTCCGTGATCCGGATCAGGGACAGTGTCTGATGGGTAGTTTAACTGGGGCGGTTGCCTCCCAAAGGGTAACGGAGGCGCCCAAAGGTTCCCTCAGCCTGGTTGGCAATCAGGTGGTGAGTGTAAGTGCACAAGGGAGCTTGACTGTGAGACCGACGGGTCGAGCAGGGACGAAAGTCGGGACTAGTGATCCGGCGGTGGCTTGTGGAAGCGCCGTCGCTCAACGGATAAAAGGTACCCCGGGGATAACAGGCTGATCTTCCCCAAGAGTCCATATCGACGGGATGGTTTGGCACCTCGATGTCGGCTCGTCGCATCCTGGGGCTGGAGTCGGTCCCAAGGGTTGGGCTGTTCGCCCATTAAAGCGGTACGCGAGCTGGGTTTAGAACGTCGTGAGACAGTTCGGTCCCTATCCGCTGCGCGCGCAGGAATATTGAGAAGGGCTGTCCCTAGTACGAGAGGACCGGGACGGACGAACCTCTGGTGTGCCAGTTGTTCTGCCAAGGGCATGGCTGGTTGGCTACGTTCGGGAGGGATAACCGCTGAAAGCATCTAAGCGGGAAGCCTGCTTCGAGATGAGTATTCCCACCCACTTGATGGGGTAAGGCTCCCAGTAGACGACTGGGTTGATAGGCCAGATATGGAAGCCCAGTAATGGGTGGAGTTGACTGGTACTAATAGGCCGAGGGCTTGTCCTCAGTTGCTCGCGTCCACTGTGTTAGTTCTGAGACAACGAACAGTTGTCGGCTCAGAGCAGAACATCAAACTGAAAAGTGTGCTTGTTCGCTCGAAACCAATAGGGTTTCGGTGGTCATAGCGTGAGGGAAACGCCCGGTTACATTTCGAACCCGGAAGCTAAGCCTTACAGCGCCGATGGTACTGCAGGGGGGACCCTGTGGGAGAGTAGGACGCCGCCGAACAATCTTTGAAGGACCCCTGGTCACCAGCGTACAGCTGGGACCAGGGGTCCTTTTTTGTTTTTCCGGAGCGCGCCGGCTATCCGGCTGCGCGAGAATGACTTGCGGTACCGAAGACAGGAGTCACCATGTCCACCAACTCTCCCGACGATCGACCGGAGCGCGACCAGCGGCGACGGGACAGTGGTGATCGTGGTGGCTACCGCGGTGGCCCGCGTCCCAACAACGACCGGCGCGACAACGACCGGCGCGACAACGACCGTGGCGGCTACGGCCGTCGGGACGACCGTCGTCCCGACGACCGCCGTGGTGACGACCGCGGTGACCGTGGCGGTTTCCGGCGTGATGACCGCCGGGACGACCGTGGTGGCTTCCGGCGCGACGACAACCGTGGTGAGCAGCGCGGTGGCGGCGGTGGCTTCCGGGGACGGGACGACCGTCGAGAGGGTGACCGTGGGCCTCGCCCCGCCTTCCGGCGTGACGACCGCCCCGCCGGTGCTGGTCCGCGTCGTGACGACCGCCCGGCCGGTGCGGGTCCGCGTCGTGACGACCGGGACCGCGACCGTGGCTTCCGCCGTGACGGTGACCGGCCGGCCTTCCGCCGCGACGACCGGCGTGACGACCGCCGAGATGATCGGCGTGACGACCGCCGTGGTGACGACCGTGGCGGGTTCGCGCGCCGCGATGACCGTCCCGCGTTCCGGCGTGACGACCGCCGCGACGACCGCCGGGACAGCGGGGACCGTGGTGGTTTCCGGCGGGATGACCGGCGTGACGACCGTGGAGGCAGTGACCGCCCGGCCTTCCGCCGCGACGACCGCCGTGACGACCGTCCCGCGCGCCCTGAGCGTCGTGAGGGTGACCGTCCCTCCTACCGTCGTGACGACGACCGTGGCGGCGAGCGCACCGGCGGCTTCCGAGGCCGTGACGACCGTGGCCGTGACGACCGGGGCGGCCGTCCGCCGTTCCGGCGGGATGACCGACGTGACGACTTCCGGCGTGACGACCGTGGAGGCAGTGACCGCCCGGCCTTCCGCCGCGACGACCGCCGCGATGACCGTCCCGCGCGCCCTGAGCGTCGTGAGGGTGACCGTCCCTCCTACCGTCGTGACGACGACCGTGGCGGCGAGCGCACCGGCGGCTTCCGAGGCCGTGACGACAGCCGCGGTGGCGACCGCACCGGCGGCTTCCGGCGCGACGACAGCCGCGGAGGCGACCGCCCCGGCGGGTTCCGTCGCGACGACCGGGGCCGTGACGACCGACGCGGTGGCGACGACCGGCGCGGCGGGCCTCGTCGGGACGATCGTGGAGGCCGCCCCGGCGGGTTCCGTGACCGTGACGACCGGCGGGGCGGCGACGACCGGCGCGGTGGCGGCCGGTTCCGTGACGAGCGGGACCGGGACCGGGAGCCGATCAAGCGGCTGCCGATCCCGGAGGACGTCACCGGCGAGGAGATCGACAAGGACGTAAGGCAGGAGCTGCAGAGCCTGCCCAAGACGCTCGCCGACGATGTCGCCAAGAACCTCGTGATGGTTGCGAGGCTTATCGACGAGGACCCCGAGGGTGCTTACGGCTACTCCCGGGTGGCCCTGCGACTGGCGTCGCGTGTCGCCGCCGTGCGCGAGGCGGCCGGCTTCGCCGCGTACGCCACCCAGAAGTACAGCGAGGCCCTCGCCGAGTTCCGGGCGGCCCGGCGCATGACCGGCAACGTCGACCTGTGGCCCGTCATGGCCGACTGCGAGCGTGGTCTCGGGCGGCCCGAGAAGACGCTGGACATGGCCGGGGCGCCCGAGGTGCACAAGCTGGACAAGGCCGGGCAGGTCGAGATGCGGCTCGTGGCGGCCGGTGCGCGGCGCGACATGGACCAGCTCGACGCGGCCATCGTGACCCTGCAGAGCCCGGAGCTGGCTTCCAGTTCCGTCCAGCCGTGGACCGCACGCCTGCGGTACGCGTACGCCGACGCGCTGCTCGAGGCCGGGCGTGAGGGCGAGGCGCGGGAGTGGTTCGCCAAGGCCGTCGAGGCCGACAAGGACGGCAGCACGGACGCGTCGGACCGGCTCGCCGAGATGGACGGAGTCGAGTTCGTCGACGCCCTCGGTGACGAAGAGGGCGGCAACGGGTCCGAGGGCGACGAGGCGTCGGCACAGGGCGCCCCCGCCCCGGACGCCGGCTCGGACAGCGTCGACGACGAGGACGATGTCACCGACGAGGACGTGAAGGACACCGACGAGGACGTGAAGGACCACGTGTCCGGCGACGTCGTCGAGGTCCGGGACGACAAGGACTGACGTCCGGCGGTGACGGTGAGACGGTGAGGGCGGGACTCGTGCCGACACGGGTCCCGCCCTTTCGCATGCCCTCCTCCGGGCCCTGGGAGATCAGAGGTCCAGCGAGCGCAGCACCAGCCCCGACGCCGGTTTCGGGCCGAACGAGGTGGACTTGCGGGGCATGGTGACGCCCTGGCGGGCGAGGTCGCGCACGACCTCCTCGCGGACCGGGTGCATCAGGACGGCCGTACCGCCGTCGCGTTCGGCCTTCTCGACGGTCGCGGCGGTGTCGTGGATGTAGGCGACGTGGGCCGGTGAGTCCTCGGGGATGCGCCAGACATGATCGAGGAGGGTCGCGTGCAGGACCGTCGCGTCGAGGCTGCGCCAGGCGGCCGGGCGGTCGGTGGGGATCGTACGGGCGAGGAGCTCCGGGTCCGGGCGGTCGGCGAGGTGGAACGAGCCGTCGCCCGCGAGGAGGAAGGCGTTGCCGGCGGCGGCCGCTTCCGCCAGGGCTTCCAGCGCCTCGGGGAGCGGGACACGCAGTCGGCGTACGCGGAACCGGCCGTCCAGGGCGGCGAGCGCGTCGGCGAGTGGAAGGCGGTGCAGGAGGCGGTGGATCGCGCGGACGCGGAGCGGGTAGCGGGCGGTGTCCACGAGGAGGACCAGCCCGTAGTCCCAGGGGCTGGGGGACGGGTGTTCCGCGCGGAGCCGGAGGTAGGTCGCCCAGCGGTGGTGGCCGTCGGCTATCAGGGCCTGGTGGCGGGCGAGGTCCGCCTGGATCTCGGAGAGGTCGGCGGGGTCGGTGACCGCCCACAGGCGGTGGCGGAAGCCGTCCTCCGTGGTCGTGGCGAGGAGCGGAGCCCGTTGCGCCATCCGCTCGACCACCGCCGTCGCCCCGGCCGCCGCGCCGTCGCCGCGGTAGGTGAGCAGCAGGGGCTCCATGTTGGTGGAGGTGGCGCGCATCAGGGCCGCGCGGTCCGTGATCACATGGGGGATGACGTCCTCGTGCGGGAGGACCACTCCGGCGTCCGGCTCCGACAGGCGCAGGGCGCCGATCAGGCCGCGCTGGAGGATGCTGCCGTCCGCCTGCTCGTAGACATAGAGGCCGGGCTCGCGGTCGGGGGCGAGGACGCCGTCGGCGAGCCAGCGGCGCAGGGTGTCCGCCGCCTGTTCGTCGCGGGCGGCGGGTGTTCCGGCCTGGGGGAGAATCAGGCGGACTATGTTGTGCGGATCGGCGGATTCGAGATGGAGCAGACCGTCCGGCCGGACGACGACGTCGTACGGCGGTGATGTCACGGCGGCCAGGCTGCCGACCCGGTCGGGGTCGTAGCGAAGCCCCCGGAACGGGGTCAGTTCCAGGCCGCTGCGCGCCGGGGTCTCCTCCGCGGGACCTGCATAGTTCATTGATGCATCGTAGGGGTGCCGGTGCGGTGAGGGATGATCGGGGAAAGTGACCTAACCGATTGTTGACCCATCGGCGGTCGCCCGGGCGTCACCGGGTGACCGGCCGGCCGGTGGGCCGAGCGAGGAGCGGAGTGCGATGAGCCGGACAGTCAGGACGCGGCCCGACGGCTGTGGGCAGGCCCTGAGCGAGGCGTACGACACGGCGCTGCTCGATCTCGACGGGGTGGTGTATGCGGGAGGCAGTGCGATCGCGTACGCCGTGGAGTCCCTGGGGACGGCGCGCGCGGGCGGTATGCACCTGGCGTACGTCACCAACAACGCGCTGCGGACGCCCGACGCCGTGGCCGCGCACCTCACCGCGCTCGGGATACCGACCGTGGCGGGAGACGTCATCACCTCGGCGCAGGCGGTCGCCCGGCTGATCAGCGAGCAGTTGCCCGCGGGTGCGCGGGTGCTGGTCATCGGTGGCGAGGGGCTGAGGGTGGCCCTGCGGGAGCGAGGTCTGGAGCCGGTCGAGTCGGCGGACGACGATCCGGCGGCCGTGGTGCAGGGGTTCGGCGGGCCCGATCTGCCCTGGGGGCGGTTCGCGGAGGCTAGCTACGCCATCGCGCGCGGGGTGCCGTGGTACGCCTCCAACACCGACCTGACGATCCCGGGTGCGCGGGGCATCGCGCCCGGCAACGGAGCGGCCGTGCAGGTCGTGCGGATCGCGACCGGGGCCGAACCGCAGGTGGCGGGCAAGCCGCTGCCCCCGATGCACCGGGAGACGATCCTGCGGACCGGTGCGGAGCGGCCGTTGGTGGTCGGGGACCGCCTGGACACGGACATCGAGGGCGCGTTCAACGGCGAGGTCGACTCGCTGCTCGTGCTGACCGGCGTGACCGACGGCGCGCAGCTGCTGGCCGCGCCCCCGCAGCACCGGCCCACCTATGTCGACGCCGATCTGCGGGGCATGCTCACCGGACAGCCGGAGGTCGTCGAGGCGGGCGCGGGCTTCCGCTGCGGTGGCTGGACGGCGACGGCGGGTGCGATGGGGGTCCCCCCGCTCGAGCGAAGCCGAGAGTGGGGGAGGCTGGAACTGGACGGTGAGGGCACGGCCCTGGACGGGCTGCGAGCGCTGTGCGCGGCGGCCTGGACGGCTGCCGGGGAGGGCTCGTGCGAGCTGGACGGGGGGAAGGCGCTGGCCCGGCTGGGGCTGTGAGCGCCCGGCGACCCGGTTCCCCGTGGTCCGGGGGATGGGCCCGCCTCGCGGACGCGGACCCGATCGAGGCGAAAAAGAGAGGGTAGGCTAACCTAACCGGGTGTTGGTCGACAGTCCTCCTGAACCGAGCGCGGAGACCGCCCCCGCGCCATCGAACCGCCGGGCGGTCCGCGTCGTCGGGCTCCTCGTGTCCCTCCTGATCCTCGTCGCGGTCGCCCTGGCGAGTATCGCGATCGGTGCCAAGGAGCTGTCCCTCGGGCAGGTCTGGCACGGGTTGTCCGCGGACACGGGGACGTACGGGGACGCCGTCGTCGGGGAACGGATCTCGCGCACCCTGCTCGGACTCCTCGCGGGCGCCGCGCTGGGGCTCGCGGGGGCCGTCCTCCAGGCGCTCACCCGCAACCCGCTGGCCGACCCGGGACTGCTCGGCATCAACGCGGGCGCCTCCGCCGCGGTCGTCACCGCCCTCACCTACTTCGGCGTCACCTCGCTGAGCGGGTACGTGTGGTTCGCGTTCGCCGGTGCCGCCGCCGTCGGGGCGCTGGTCTGGTTCCTCGGCGGCAGCCGCGGCGCGACACCCGTACGGCTCGCGCTCGCCGGCACGGCCGTCAGCGCCGCCCTCTACGGCTATCTGCAGGCCGTGATGATCATGGACGGCGCGGCGCTCTCCAAGATGCGGTTCTGGACGGTCGGTTCGCTCGCGTCGGCGACCGACGAGACGATCACGCAGGTGCTGCCGTTCCTGGCCGTCGGCACGGCCGTCGCCCTGCTGCTCGCCCGGCCGCTGAACGCGGTGGCCATGGGCGACGACACCGCTCGCGCGCTCGGCGCCGACCTCAACCGCACCCGGGTGCTCTCCATGGCCGCCGCCACCGTGCTGTGTGGCGCCGCGACCGCCGCCTGCGGGCCGATCGTGTTCGTCGGGCTGATGGTCCCGCACGCCGTGCGCTCCTTCACCGGACCCGACCTGCGCTGGATCCTGCCGTACGCGACCGTCCTGTCACCCGTGCTGCTCCTCGGCGCCGACGTCGTCGGCCGCATGGTGGTCCGGCCCGCGGAGCTGCAGGTCGGCATCGTCACCGCGATCCTCGGCGGACCGGTCTTCATCTTTCTCGTACGACGGCGAAGGACGGCGCAGCTGTGAAGACGCGAGTGAGGACGCGAGTCATGAGCAGGCCCGCCGTACGCACCCGGACGCTGCGCACCCCCGGCGGGCTGTCGGTCCGCCTGGACGTGCGGGCGTTCACCGTCGTCCTGTCGCTGCTGGCGGTGGCGCTCACCGCGAGTGTCGTCCTGATCGGCACCGGCGACTTCCCGATCCCGGCCGGCGACGTCCTGCGGACACTGCTCGGCGACGGCGACCCCGGCCAGGAGTTCATCGTCCGGGAACTGCGGCTGCCCAGGGTTCTGGTCGGGCTCCTCGTCGGGGCCTCGCTCGGGCTCGGCGGGGCGCTGTTCCAGTCCCTCTCCCGCAATCCGCTGGGCAGCCCGGACGTGCTGGGCCTCTCGCAGGGCGCCACCGCCGGCGCGCTGGTCGTCATCGTGCTGTTCTCCGGCAGCGCGAACCAGGTCGCCCTCGGCGCACTCGCCGGCGGACTGGTCACCGGCCTCGCGATCTACGCGCTGGCGTGGAAGCGGGGCGTGCACGGCTACCGTCTCGTGCTGGTCGGCATCGGTGTCTCCGCGATCGTCACGGCGGTCAACGGCTATCTGATCACCAAGGCCGACCTCGTCGACGCGGCCCGTGCGGTCGTCTGGATGACCGGCTCGCTCAACGGCCGCGACTGGGCCCAGGTCGGGCCGCTGCTGGTCATGTGCGTGATCCTCGTGCCGCTGGTGCTCGGCAACGCGCGCGGGCTGCGGATGACGGAGATGGGCGACGACGTGTCGTACGCGCTCGGGGTGAGCGTCGAGCGCGTACGGCTGCTGCTGATGGTGTCGGCCGTGCTGCTCACCGCCGGGGCCACCGCGGCCGCCGGACCGGTGAGCTTCGTCGCCCTCACCGCGCCCCAGCTCGCCAAGCGGCTCACCCGCTCGCCCGGCCCGAACCTGGTGGCCGCGATGTGCATGGGCGCGACCCTGCTGGTCGTCGCCGACCTGGCCTCACAGCGGGCCTTCGGCGCCGACCAGCTGCCCGTCGGCGTCGTCACCGGGGTCCTCGGCGGTGTCTATCTGCTCTGGCTGCTGGTCACCGAGCGCAAGGCCGGGCGCATATGAAGCCGGGCGCCCACGAACGCCGGGTGGGACATGCACGCCGGGCGGACATGAACGAGAACGACCGCGCGCCGGCGCATGCGAACCACCGTGCGAATGACCGCGCGCCGGCGCACGCGAACGACAAGAGGAGCACCGTGAACCGTCTGTCCGCCGAGAACGTCACCCTCGCCTACGACCAGCGGGTCATCGCCGAGCAGCTGTCGGTGGAGATACCCGACCACTCGTTCACCGTGATCGTCGGCCCCAACGCCTGCGGCAAGTCCACGCTGCTGCGGGCCCTGTCGCGGATGCTGAAGCCGTCCCGGGGACGGGTGCTGCTGGACGGGCAGGTCATCCAGTCGATGCCCGCCAAGAAGGTGGCCCGGACGCTCGGCCTGCTGCCGCAGTCGTCGATCGCGCCCGACGGGATCACCGTCGGCGATCTGGTGGGCCGGGGCCGGTACCCGCACCAGGGGCTGCTGCGGCAGTGGTCCGCCGAGGACGAGCGCATCGTGCGCGAGTCGATGGAGTCGACCGGGGTCGCCGAACTGGCCGACAGGTACGTCGACGAGCTGTCCGGCGGTCAGCGCCAGCGGGTCTGGATCGCCATGGCGCTGGCCCAGCAGACCCCGCTGCTGCTGCTCGACGAGCCGACCACCTTCCTGGACATCCAGCACCAGATCGACGTGCTCGACCTGTGCGCCGAACTCCACGAGGAACAGGGCCGCACCCTGGTCGCGGTACTGCACGACCTCAACCACGCCGCCCGCTACGCCACCCACCTCATCGCCCTGCGCGACGGCGTGGTGATCGCCGAGGGCGCGCCCTCCGAGATCGTCACGGCCGGGCTGGTCGAGGAGGTGTTCGGGTTGCGCTGTCAGGTCATCGACGACCCGGAGACGGGGACGCCGCTGGTGGTGCCCGCGGCACGCGGGGCACGGGCCGGCGCCGAGCGGACCGTGCGGGCGGCCGCTACAGCAGCTTCCTGAGCTGGAGCAGGTCCCGGAAGCCCGCCTCCAGCTTCACCCGGCCCGAACCCCATGCCTTGGCGAAGTTCAGCTCGCCGGCGACGAGGGCCACCAGGTCGTCGCCCGTCATGGCGAGCCGGATCTGGGCCTTCTCGGCCGGCGGGCCCTGCAGGGTGTCGTGCACCTCGATGCGTCCCTCGCGCATCCGGCCCACGAAGGTGACGTCGAGATCCTTGACGTGGCAGCTCACCGAGCGGTCGAGGGCCGTCGCCTCGCCCACGTGTCCCTGGGCGCCTGCCATGTTGTCCGAAAGCTTTTCGAGTGCGGCGCGGCACTCCTCAATCGTTGCCATCGCGGTCGACGGTACCCCAGAGCTTCGCGGTAGCGTCTGGCTATGAGCGACTCTTTGCCCGAGGTCGAGGCCGGGTCGGAAGCAGCGGTTCCGGCGGCGGGCACGGTCGTCCCCCGGCCGGAGCCCCCGGTCGCCGAACCCGAGGACGACCCCGCCGGCCCGGCTCCGCTGAACGTGCCCCGCACGCCCACCGGCCACCCCGAGGTCGACACCGCCCTGGAGCGGCTGGCCGACGCCGACCACCTGGCGACCGACGGCCACGGGGAGGTGTACGAGGATGTACACCGGGGGCTGCGCGACGCGCTCACCGCGCTCGACGCCCGCCCGGGACCACCGGTGCCCCCGCGGACTTACGAGAGCAGGAGCTGAACCCACCGTGGCAGGAGTCGCACGCCGCCGTCTGGACGCCGAACTGGTCCGGCGCAAGCTCGCGCGCTCGCGCGAGCACGCGAGCCAGCTGATCGCCGCCGGGCGGGTCACCGTCGGCAGGACCGTCGCGACCAAGTCCGCCACCCAGGTGGAGACCGCCGCCGCGATCGTGGTCACGGCCGACGACGGCGACCCGGAGTACGTGTCCCGGGGCGGGCACAAGCTCGCGGGCGCCCTGGCGGTCTTCGTCCCGCAGGGCCTCGCGGTCGAGGGGCGGCGGGCGCTGGACGCCGGGGCCTCCACCGGCGGCTTCACCGACGTCCTGCTGCGCGCCGGAGCCGCGCACGTCGTCGCCGTGGACGTCGGATACGGACAACTCGCCTGGACTCTGCGCAGCGATGAACGCGTCACCGTCAAGGACCGTACGAACGTACGCGAGTTGACGCTCGAAGCGATCGATGGGGAGCCTGTGGATCTAGTCGTGGGGGATCTGTCCTTCATCCCGCTCGGCCTGGTACTGCCCGCGCTGGTGCGGTGCGTGAAGCCGGACGCCGACCTGGTGATGATGGTCAAGCCGCAGTTCGAGGTGGGCAAGGAGCGGCTGGGCAGTGGGGGAGTCGTACGGAGTCCGGAGCTGCGCGCCGAAGCGGTGCGCGGGGTGGCCCGCCGGGCGGGGGAGCTGGGGCTCGGGGTGAAGGGTGTGACGGCCAGTCCGCTGCCCGGGCCCTCGGGCAATGTCGAGTATTTTCTGTGGCTGCGTGCCGGGGCTCCCGCGCTGGACCCGGCCGACGTCGACCGAGCAGTGGCGGAGGGGCCGCGTTGACTCAGGACCGATCGCGAACCGTTTTCCTGCTCACCCACACGGGGCGGCCGGCGGCGATCCGCAGTGCCGAACTCGTCGTCAAGGGGCTGCTGCACCACGGCATCACGGTGCGGGTCCTGGAGCACGAGGCCGAGGACATCCCCGTGCCGGAGGAGGTGGAACTCGTCAAGGAGGCCACCCCGCAGTGCCTCGACGGGTGCGAGCTGCTGATCGTCCTCGGCGGTGACGGCACGCTGCTGCGCGGCGCCGAGTTCGCCCGCGCGTCCGGGGTGCCGATGCTCGGCGTCAACCTCGGCAGCGTCGGCTTCCTCGCGGAGGCCGAGCGGGACGACCTGGACAAGGTCGTCGACCGGGTGGTGACCCGGGCGTACGAGGTCGAGGAGCGCATGACCGTCGATGTCGTCGTTCACCGGAACGGGGACATCGTCCACACGGACTGGGCGCTCAACGAGGCGGCCGTGCAGAAGGCCGGCGCCGAGAAGCTGCTGGAAGTCGTCCTGGAGATCGACGGCCGCCCGGTGACCGGGTTCGGGTGCGACGGGATCGTCCTGTCGACGCCGACCGGGTCCACGGCGTACGCGTTCTCGGCGGGCGGGCCCGTGGTGTGGCCGGAGGTCGAGGCGCTGCTGATGGTGCCGATCTCCGCGCACGCGCTGTTCGCCAAGCCGCTGGTGACCTCGCCGAACTCGGTGCTGGCGGTCGAGGTCCTGCCGCACGTTCCGCCGGGAGTGCTGTGGTGCGACGGGCGGCGGACCGTCGAACTGCCGCCGGGGGCGCGGGTGGAGGTGCGGCGGGGAGCGGTGCCGGTGCGGCTGGCTCGGCTGCACCACGCGTCGTTCACGGACCGGCTGGTGGCCAAGTTCGCGCTGCCCGTCTCCGGGTGGCGGGGGGCGCGGCAGTAGCCCGGCGGGGCCGCCTGCCGGGGCGGCCCCGTGTCCCCGGAACGGCGCGCTGTAGCTCTCCGGAGTGACATTGGGGACGGGGGGCGTCGCACTTCCCTCTCCGGACCTCGTATGGTCGTGTCCGTGTTGGAGGAGATGCGGATACGGTCGCTCGGAGTCATCGACGACGCTGTCGTCGAGTTGTCGCCCGGCTTCACCGCCGTGACGGGTGAGACGGGCGCGGGCAAGACCATGGTGGTCACCAGCCTCGGCCTGCTGCTCGGCGGGCGGGCGGACCCGGCGCTCGTGCGGATCGGTGCGAAGAACGCCGTCGTCGAGGGCCGGATCGCCGTGCCCGAGGGCGCGGCGGCGGTCGTCCGGGCCGAGGAGGCCGGGGCCGAACTCGACGACGGGGCGCTGTTGATCAGCCGTACCGTCTCCGCCGAGGGACGGTCGCGGGCCCACCTGGGCGGGCGTTCGGTGCCGGTGGGCGTGCTCGCCGAGCTGGCCGACGAACTGGTCGCCGTGCACGGGCAGACCGACCAGCAGGGGCTGCTGAAGCAGTCCCGGCAGCGGGCGGCGCTCGACCGGTACGCCGGGGACGCGGTGGCCGTGCCGCTGACCAAGTACGGCGAGGCCTACCGGCGGCTGCGGGCCGTGGCCGGCGAACTCGACGAGATCGTCACCCGGGCGCGCGAGCGGGCCCAGGAGGCCGACATGCTGCGGTACGGCCTCGACGAGATCGCGGGGGTCGAGCCGCGGGCCGGTGAGGACGTGGAGCTGGCCGAGGAGGCCGAGCGGCTCGGGCACGCGGAGGCGCTGGCCTCCGCCGCGACGGCCGCGCACGCCGCGCTCGCGGGCAACCCCGAGGACCCGGAGGGCGTGGAGGCCGCCACGCTCGTCGCGGGCGCGCACCGGGCGCTGGAGGCCGTGCGGTCGCACGACCCGGCGCTCGCGGCACTCGCCGAGCGCATCGGGGAGATCGGGATCCTCCTGGGCGATGTGGCGGGGGAGCTGGCGGGGTACGCCGACGACCTGGACGCCGACCCGCTGCGGCTGGCCGCCGTGGAGGAGCGGCGGGCCGCGCTCACCGCGCTGACGCGGAAGTACGGGCAGGACATCACCTCCGTGCTGGCGTGGGCCGCGGAAGGCGCCCGGCGGCTCACCGAACTCGACGGCGACGACGAGCGGATCGAGGAGCTGACCGCCGAGCGGGACGCGCTGCGGGCGGAGCTGGGCGGACTCGCGCAGGCGCTGACCGACGCGCGGACGGAGGCCGCCGAGCGGTTCGCCGCCGCCGTGACGGCGGAGCTGGCCTCGCTGGCCATGCCGCACGCGCGCGTGTCGTTCGAGATCCGGCAGAGCGACGATGCCGAGGGCGTCGAGGTGGGCGGGCGTACGGTCGCGTACGGGCCGTCCGGGGTGGACGAGGTCGAACTGCTGCTCGCGCCGCATCCGGGGGCGCCGCCCCGGCCCATCGCCAAGGGCGCGTCCGGCGGTGAGCTGTCGCGGGTGATGCTGGCCGTCGAGGTGGTCTTCGCGGGGACCGACCCCGTGCCGACCTATCTCTTCGACGAGGTCGACGCCGGTGTCGGCGGCAAGGCCGCCGTCGAGATCGGCCGGCGGCTGGCCCGGCTCGCCCGGTCGGCGCAGGTCGTGGTCGTCACGCATCTGCCGCAGGTGGCCGCCTTCGCCGACCGGCAGTTGCTGGTGGAGAAGACGAACGACGGGTCCGTGACCCGGTCCGGGGTGAAGGTCCTGGAGGGCGAGGAGCGGGTGCGGGAGCTGTCGCGCATGCTCGCCGGTCTGGAGGACTCCCAGACGGCACGGGCGCACGCGGAGGAGCTGCTCGCGGCGGCCCGCGCGGACGCCTAGGAGCGGGTTCCCGGCCGCCGCTTCGTCGGCCCTCGGCGAACAGGGCGGTGGACACGGCGGGCAGGAGCGGGGCGGGAGTGGCGCGGAGGGGCAACCCCGTACGGGAGTTCACTCGTGTGGGTGACCCTGGGTCCGGGGTTGCCCGCCGCTCCGGTTCCCGCCGCGTCCCGTTGTGCCGGAACACCCTTGCGGCCTGGCATCCTTGGACAGGAGCGACGTAGCGGGACGTGCCGCGTGGACCGTGCGGAAGGGCCTCGAACGGTTCACCCCCACCGGTGCATCCCTCGTACGTCTCTTCGTGACCGTCCGACCCCGAGCCAGGAGCCCCGGCCACGTGAGCCACGTGAGCAGCCACTCACCGCACGGCCAGTCGCCGCTGCGAACCGTACAAGTGCTCGGCGGTGGCAGCGCGATGAGCAGCGCGCATGTGCGGTCGCTGACCTCGGGGCTGGTCGCCCGGGGCGTGCGGGTCACCGTGTGCGCCCCCGGCGAGGCCGACGGGCTGTACGACTTCACCGGCGTCGGCGCCCACCACGTCCACGTGCCCCGCAGCAGCGACCCCGCCTCCATCACCCATCTGCGCAACGCCTGCGCCGACGCCGATCTGGTGCACGCGCACGGCCTGCACGCCGGTTTCCGCGCCACCCTCGCGCTCGGCCGGCGCACCACCCCGCTCGTCGTCACCTGGCACACGCGTGCGCACGCCGAGGGGGCGCGGGCGCATCTGCTGCGGCTGCTGGAGCGCCGGGTCGCGAAGGCCGCCGCCGTGGTCCTCGGCACCTCCTCCGACCTGGTCGACCGGGCCCGCAGCCGGGGCGCACGCGACGCCCGGCTCGCCGCGGTCGCCCTGCCCGCACCGCGCCGGGCCGCCGCCGGCGAGGACCCGGACCGTCCCGCCAGCAAGGTCCGGGCCGAACTGGGTGCCACGGCACGTCCGTTGCTGATCGCCGTCGGCGCGCTCGAACGCCACCGGGGCTACGAGACCCTGCTCGACGCCGCCCGCGACTGGCGCGCCCTCGACCCGGCACCGCTGCTCGTCGTCGTGGGCGAGGGACCACTGCGGAGCGTGCTGCAGCGCCGTATCACGCAGGAGGAACTGCCCGTACGGCTGGCCGGGCGGCGCGACGACGTCCCCGAGCTGATCGAGGCCGCCGACCTCGCGGTGCTGCCCGGCGGCCCCGAGGCCCGCCCCGCCCTCGCGCAGGAGGCGCTGCACGCGCGCGTGCCGCTCGTCGCGACCGCCGTCGGAGCGGTGACCGACCTGGTCGGCGACGGCGCCGAACTCGTCCCCCACGGCGACGCCGGGGCGCTCGCCCGGGCCGTCGTCCGTCTTCTCGACGACCCTGTCCGCTGCGCGCGGCTGCGGGAGCGGGGCACGCGGCAGGCCGCCACCTGGCCGACCGAGGACGACACGGTGGCCCAGGTGCTCAGCGTCTACGACGAGCTGACCCGGCCGCGGCCCCTCGGCTGACCCCCGGCCCCCGGCACGTCTCAGGAGACGTGCCGGCGGGCCCGCAGGGCCAGGCTCAGGGCCAGGACGGCCTGGGGGTCGTCCAGGTCGGTGCCGAGCAGTTCGCCGATGCGGGCGAGGCGGTTGTAGAGGGTCTGGCGGTTGAGATGCAGCTCGCGGGCCGTCTCCGCCTTGCGGCCCGCGTGCGCGAGATACGTCTCCAGGGTGGGCAGCAGCGGAGGCTTGGCCCGGTCGTCGTGCTCGCGCAGGGGGCCGATCGCGCGGTCCACGAACGCGGCCAGGTCGGGGTGGTCGCGCAGCCGCCACAGCAGCAGGTCGATGTCGAGGCGCCGGGCGTCGTACCAGGGGCGGTCGGCCAGGCCCTGCGCGGCCGTCGCCGTCTCCGCCGCGTGCCGCAGCCCCGCCGAGGCGGCCGCCCAGCCCCCGGGCACGCCCACGACCACCACGGGCGGCCGCCCGCCCGGCCGCCGCATCCCGGCCCGCTCCGCCCCGGCCCGCAGGGCCGCCGCGGCCCGCTCGGCGACCGCCGGGCGCTCCGCCTCCGCGCGCAGTCCCAGCAGCAGCGGTACACGGCCTTCCACCGGGCGTACGCCGAGCAGGAGGGGTGCGCCCACCGAGGCCAGCTCCTCGGCCACCGCGCGGGCGAGGACGGCCCAGCCGCCCCCGTCGGGGGCGAGCCCGTCGGCGAGCTTCATGACCACGGGGAGCAGCGGGCCCGCACCCGGCCGGAAGCCCAGGACGCGGGCCTGCGCCGGCGCGTCCTCGGCCCGGACGCGGCCCTCGGCGAGGTCGGTGAGGAAGTCGCCCCGTCCGCGCGCCGCCAGTTCCTCCTCCTGGCGGGCCTGCATCAGGACCACGGCGAGGACCCCGGCCGCGCGCTCGGCGGCCATCCGGTGCACGGGCGCCAGGGGGCCGACGACGGGCAGCAGGACCAGGCGGGCCCGTACCGAGCCGGTGCCCGGACCGCCGCCCGGGACGTCGACGAGGGTCGTCCCGGCCGGGGGCGCGTCCTGGTGCCGGTCGCGCACCCCCTCCCACACCTGGAGCGGATCGGTGTCCGCCGGGCCCGCCCCGGCGGCGTACAGGAGCTGTCCGTCGGCGGTCTCCAGGAACACCGGGTTGCCGCTGAAGTCGGCCAGGATGTCGAGGACCTGGGGGATCCCGCCCCCGCCGAGCAGCGCCTCGGTGCAGCGGCGGTGCACCTCCTCGGCCTGCTGCAGGAGCGCGTAGTGGCCGTTGACGATCTCGGTGTGGATCTCCTCGGTGACCGTCACGAACGCCACCTCGCGGTGCAGCTGGACGAGGGGGAGCCCGGCCGAGCGCGCCGTCTCGACCAGGGCCGCCGGCAACCGGGCGAAGCGCGGGCCCAGTTCGACGACCAGGGCCGAGATGCCGCGCTCGGCGAGGGTCCGCACGAACGCGCGCTGATCGGCGGGGCGGGTGCCGAGCCCGTAGCCGGTGGTCAGCAGCAGCTCGCCGCCCTTGAGGAGCGAGGCGATGTTCGGGACCTCGCCCGCGTGCACCCAGCGCACGGTCCGGTGCAGCCGGTCGGCACCGGCCAGGACCTCCGGCAGCCCGCCGCGCAGCCCGGGCAGCTCCAGGGCCCGCCGCACGGTGATACCGCCCTGGGCCTCGCGGCCGTCACCTGGTGCGCGGCTGTCACGGGTGTCCATGCAGCGGACGGTACCCGGTCCTCAGGCCGGCGGGATGTTGTGGTTGAAGCGGAAGACGTTGTCGGGGTCGAACCGGGCCTTCACCGCCGTCAGCCGCCGGTGGTTGTCGACGCCGACGCCGGCCACCACCCGGTCGGCGCCCTCGTCGCCGACGAAGTTGAGGTAGACCGCCCCGGTGCTCCACGGCCGTACGTCCGCGCGCACGTCCCGCACCCACCGCATGCACCGCTCGTCGTCGGCCGGGTCCGCCCAGACGCCGAAGGGATGCACGACCCAGGGGGCGTCCCGGTACGGCACGGGGTACTGGGCGGGGCCGTCGGCGATCGCGCCGCCCAGCGGGAAGAGCACGTGCTGGGTGCCGGTGGGTACGGGCATCGACCAGGCGCGGGTGGCGAACACGTCCACCAACGGGTCCGGCAGACCGGTCAGATGCTCCGCCGACCAGTAGTTCCGCATGCCGGGCGGATCGTCGATCATGCACTGCACGTCCGCGTACGGCATCGCGCCGACGATCTCGGCCTCGTGCGCCATCGCCAGCAGCGGCTGGGCGGTCTTGCGCATGTCGTCCTCGGTGCCCGCGTACGTCAGCAGGACACCGCAGACCAGCTCGCCCACCAGGTGCTCGGGCACGAACTCCTCCGGCGGGCCGGTGAAGTACAGGACACCGCCGCTCGCCTCCCGCGGTCCCGTCTCGATGACCTCGCGGTACACGCGGATCACCTCGGGGCCGTGTTCCGGGCGGAAGAGCAGCAGGGCGACGGCGAACGCGGGCAGTTCGTGGAGCCGGAGGGTGAGGGCGGTGGCCACGCCGAAGTTCCCGCCGCCTCCGTGCAGCGCCCAGAAAAGGTCCGGGTTCTCCTCGGCGCTCGCGTGGACCGCCTGGCCGTCGGCGGTCACCAGGTCGACGCCGAGCAGGTTGTCGACGGCGAGCCCGAAGGTGCGGTCCAGCCAGCCGCTGCCGCCGCCGAGGACGAAACCGCCGACCCCGGTGGTCGACGCCCGGCCGCCGGTGGTCGCCAGGTGGTGCGGCTCGGTGGCGCGGTCGAGGTGGCTCATCGTGGCGCCGCCCTCGACCCGGGCGCTCAGGGAGCCGGGATCGACCGTGACGGCGTGCATCCGCCGCAGGTCGATGACGAGTCCGTTGTCGTTGAGGGCCATTCCGGCCACGCTGTGACCGCCGCCGCGCACCGCGATCGGCAGGTCCAGGTCACGGGCGAAGCGCACGGAACGGATGACGTCGCTGTCGTCCGCGCACTGCGCGATCACGGCCGGACGCCGGTCGATCATGGCGTTGAAGACGGTGCGGGCCTCGTCGTACCCCGGATCCTCCGGCGCGAACACGTCGCCGGTCAGATCCTCGCGCAGCGCGGTGAGAGCCGCGCGCGCCTTCGAGAGGGGAGCCATGGCGAGCCGCCCCCTTTCGGTCGGGGGACAGGGCTCCTTCCAGGCTAGGCGGAGGTGCCGGATCGGGCCTGTTCGAGGACCGGCCAGGGTCGCGGGCGAGGGCACGGGAGAGAGGTACGGGCGAGGGGTGCGGGCCACCCGTACCGGTGAGCGCAAGCGGTTGCCGCTCGCGCCTGCCCGCGCCCGGGTCCGCCGCCCCGTGCCCCGGTCCGCCGCCGTGCGCGCCGGACCGGAGGGCGCGCGCTCAGCCGCCGTACGCCCCCGAGGCGGTCAGCCGCAGGGCCGTGTCGATGAGGGGGACGTGGCTGAACGCCTGCGGGAAGTTGCCGACCTGGCGCTTGAGGACCGGGTCCCACTCCTCGGCGAGGAGCCCCAGGTCGTTGCGGAGGGAGAGCAGCTTCTCGAAGAGCTTGCGGGCCTCGTCCACGCGGCCGATCATCGCCAGGTCGTCGGCCATCCAGAACGAGCAGGCGAGGAACGCTCCCTCGTCGCCCGGCAGTCCGTCCACGCCCTCCTCCTCGCCGGAGGTCGGGTAGCGCAGGATGAAGCCGTCCGGGGTCGACAGCTCGCGCTGGATCGCCTCGATGGTGCCGATGACCCGCTTGTCGTCCGGCGGCAGGAACCCCATCTGGGGGATGAGGAGCAGCGAGGCGTCCAGCTCCTTGGAGCCGTACGACTGGGTGAAGGTGTTGCGCTCCTTGTCGTACCCCTTCTCGCACACGTCCCGGTGGATGTCGTCGCGCAGCTCGCGCCACTTCTCCAGCGGGCCGTCCGCGTCCCCGGACTCGATGAGCTTGATCGTGCGGTCCACCGCCACCCAGGCCATGACCTTGGAGTGCACGAAGTGGCGGCGCGGGCCGCGCACCTCCCAGATGCCCTCGTCCGGCTCGTCCCAGTGGTCCTCCAGGTAGCGGATCAGCTTCAGCTGGAGCAGGGAGGCGTAGTCGTTGCGGGCCAGGCCCGTCATGTGGGCCAGGTGCAGGGCCTCGGTGACCTCGCCGTACACGTCCAGCTGGAGCTGGTGCGCGGCGCCGTTGCCGACCCGGACCGGCGCGGAGTTCTCGTAGCCGGGCAGCCACTCCAGCTCGGCCTCGCCCAGCTCCCGCTCACCGGCGATGCCGTACATGATCTGCAGGTTCTCCGGGTCGCCGGCGACGGCCCGCAGCAGCCACTCGCGCCAGGCGCGCGCCTCGTCGCGGTAGCCGGTGCGCAGCAGCGAGGAGAGGGTGATGGCCGCGTCCCGCAGCCAGGTGTAGCGGTAGTCCCAGTTGCGGACGCCGCCGATGTGCTCCGGGAGCGAGGTGGTCGGCGCGGCGACGATGCCGCCGGTGGGCGCGTACGTCAGGGCCTTCAGCGTGATCAGGGAGCGGACCACCGCCTCACGGTAGGGGCCGTGGTACGTGCACTGGTCCACCCAGTCGCGCCAGAACTCCTCCGTGGCCCGCAGCGAGGGCTCGGGCTCCGGCAGCGCCGGGGGCTGCTTGTGCGAGGGCTCCCAGGAGATCGTGAACGCGATCCGGTCGCCGGGCGTGACCGTGAAGTCGGCGTAGGTGGTCAGCGCCTTGCCGTACGTCTCGCACTCGGTGTCGAACCACACCGAGTCCGGCCCGGCCACGGCCACCGTGCGCCCCTCGTGCTTGTGCACCCAGGGCACCACCCGGCCGTACGAGAAACGCATGCGCAGGGCCGAGCGCATCGGCACCCGGCCGCTGACGCCCTCCACGATCCGGATCAGCTGGGGGGCGCCGTCGCGCGGCGGCATGAAGTCCGTCACACGGACCGTGCCGCGCGGGGTGTCCCACTCGGATTCCAGGATCAGCGAGTCGCCGCGGTACCGGCGGCGGGAGGCCGTCGGCGGCTCGGCGTCCGCGGCGTGCGCGGGTCCCAGTCTCCAGAATCCGTGTTCCTCGGTGCCGAGCAGTCCCGCGAAGACGGCGTGGGAGTCGAAGCGGGGCAGGCACAGCCAGTCGACCGTGCCGTCCCGGCAGACCAGCGCCGCTGTCTGCATGTCTCCGATGAGTGCGTAGTCTTCGATGCGCCCGGCCACGTGCAACTCCAGTCGAACGGCCACGTCGTCGCCCCCCGAGGGGCGGTCGCTGTGCGGTGTGCGGTCAGGGGACCCATGGGATCGGCAAAGGAACCATGTTTCCAGAGTGATCCAAGGGACGGTGTCATGCGATGTCGCTCAACGATCCTCAACGCAAATGAGGCGGTCGTTGCTCAACGGACTGACGAGCTCTCATGATTGCCGGAGACGGGCGGGGGTGGTGCCGTCGCGCCGGCCGCGCTCGGCAGCGAGTGTCCGAAGAGGATACGACGCAGCGGAGGGCTGCGCGTCCCGCTCCCGGCAACACGAGTGGGCCGAACGGGTGAGCCCCTGGTGAAGATCGGCGAAGATCCGCCGACTGTCGTACGAGGTCCGTGTCGGCCCGTGCGCGGAGCGTGGCCGGAAGCGATCGTGTCGTGTCGCTGATACCCTGGTAGCCCGTGGACCGGTGGGCGCCCCGACGCAAGCAGGGACCCCCGAACCGCAGCGAAGGCACCCCCGACGGATGAGTTCGGGCGGCGGCCGACCCGCACACCGAACCGCGACCACGGGAGCCCCCTCTTGGCCATGCCGCCCGCTGCTTTTCGAAACACGACGACCAAGCACATCTTCGTCACCGGGGGTGTCGCCTCCTCGCTGGGCAAGGGGCTGACCGCCTCCAGCCTCGGCATGCTGCTCAAGGCCCGGGGTCTGCGCGTGGTCATGCAGAAGCTCGACCCCTACCTGAACGTCGACCCGGGCACGATGAACCCCTTCCAGCACGGTGAGGTGTTCGTCACCAACGACGGCGCCGAGACCGACCTGGACATCGGCCACTACGAGCGCTTCCTCGACCGTGACCTGGACGGCTCGGCCAACGTCACCACCGGCCAGGTCTACAACACGGTCATCGCCAAGGAACGGCGCGGCGAGTACCTCGGCGACACCGTCCAGGTCATCCCGCACATCACCAACGAGATCAAGCACCGCATCCGGCGCATGGCCTCCGACGAGGTCGACGTCGTCATCACCGAGGTCGGCGGCACGGTCGGCGACATCGAGTCGCTGCCGTTCCTGGAGACCGTCCGGCAGGTCCGGCACGAGGTCGGCCGGGACAACGTCTTCGTCGTCCACATCTCGCTCCTGCCGTACATCGGGCCGTCGGGAGAGCTGAAGACGAAGCCGACCCAGCACTCGGTCGCGGCGCTGCGCAACATCGGTATCCAGCCGGACGCGATCGTGCTGCGCTGCGACCGCGAGGTGCCCGCCGCGATCAAGCGCAAGATCTCCCTGATGTGCGACGTCGACGAGGACGCCGTGGTCGCGTGCCCGGACGCCCGCTCGATCTACGACATCCCGAAGACCGTGCACCGCGAGGGCCTGGACGCCTATGTGGTCCGCAAGCTGGACCTGCCGTTCCGTGACGTGGACTGGACGACCTGGGACGACCTGCTCGACCGCGTCCACAACCCGCTCCACGAGATCAACCTGGCGCTGGTCGGCAAGTACATCGACCTGCCCGACGCCTACCTCTCCGTCACCGAGGCCCTGCGCGCGGGCGGCTTCGCCAACAAGGCCCGCGTGAAGATCAAGTGGGTCACCTCGGACGACTGCCGGACCCCGGCCGGCGCCGCGGCCCAGCTCGCCGACGTCGACGCCATCTGCATCCCCGGCGGGTTCGGCGACCGGGGCGTGTCCGGCAAGGTCGGCGCGATCCGGTACGCCCGCGAGAACCGGATCCCCCTCCTCGGTCTCTGCCTCGGCCTGCAGTGCATCGTGATCGAGGCCGCGCGCAACCTGGCCGACATCCCGGACGCCAACTCCACCGAGTTCGACTCCGCCACCGCCCACCCGGTCATCTCCACCATGGCCGAGCAGCTCGACATCGTCGCCGGTGAGGGCGACATGGGCGGCACCATGCGGCTCGGCATGTACCCGGCCAAGCTGGCCGAGGGCTCGATCGTGCGCGAGGTGTACGACGGCAAGGAGTACGTCGAGGAGCGCCACCGCCACCGCTACGAGGTGAACAACGCCTACCGCGGGGAACTGGAGAAGAAGGCCGGTCTGCAGTTCACCGGAACCTCGCCCGACGGCAAGCTCGTCGAGTACGTCGAGTACCCGCGCGAGGTCCACCCGTACCTGGTCGCGACCCAGGCGCACCCCGAGCTGCGCTCCCGTCCCACCCGCCCGCACCCGCTGTTCGCGGGGCTGGTCAAGGCGGCCGTGGAGCGCAAGACCGGCAAGTAGAAAGCCGAGCGGCGCCCGAGCTGTACGGTGACCGGGGTGCGCGTCCTTCGGGACGTGCGCCCCGGTTTCTTTTTGCACGTGTGGGAGGACGACGCGACATGACGATCAAGGACATCGCCGAGCAGTGGGAGGTCCGGGCGAGCCAGACGCCGTTCGTCGGCAAGAAGACCTCCGTCCGCACCGACGACGTGGTCATGCCCGACGGATCGGTCGTCCGCCGCGACTACCAGGTGCACCCCGGGTCCGTGGCCGTCCTCGCCGTGGACGACCAGGACCGGGTGCTGGTCATCCGCCAGTACCGCCACCCCGTCCGCGAGAAGCTGTGGGAGATCCCGGCGGGGCTGCTCGACGTGCCGGGGGAGAACCCGCTGCACGCCGCCCAGCGCGAGCTGTACGAGGAGGCGCACGTCAAGGCGGAGGAGTGGCGGGTCCTCACCGACGTCTACACCACGCCCGGCGGCTGCGACGAGGCCGTGCGGATCTTCCTGGCCCGGGACCTCTCCGAGGCCGAGGGCCGGAAGTTCGAGGTGGAGGACGAGGAGGCCGACATGGAGCTGGCCCGGGTGCCGCTGGACGAGCTGGTGCGGGGGGTGCTCGCGGGGGAGCTGCACAACAACTGCCTGGTGGTGGGCGTGCTGTCGCTGGTGGCGGCGCGCGGCGAGGGCGGGGTGGAGTCGCTGCGGCCGGCCGAGGCGCCGTGGCCCGCGCGGCCGTTCGAGATCTAGGAGTGCCCGGGGTCGGAGCGAGCCGCGGGCGCGCTGCGGCCGGTCGCGCAGTCCCCCGCGCCCGTTGCGGGGCACGGACGTCTTCACGGCACCCCGACGATGCCGGTCGTACGATCTGCTGATCCGATCGAGCGACCTCACCGCCCGGCTCCGCCCGGATCGTCGCAGAGCGTGAACTAGGCTCGGGAATCGCCCGCACCGGAGTCCCGGCGGGCTTGCTCGTGCGGTGGGACGGGAGAGTGACCCGTGGCGGATCAGGCGGTGGATCTCGGGGGTGCCCGGGCGTCCGGAACAGGGCGGCCCCGGGCTGTCGAGGCCGCCCCCACGGAGAGCCAGTTCCTCGGCAGGACACGCGAGTTGAAGGAACTGCGGGCCGACATCGACCGGGCGGGACTGAACACCCTCGCGGGCCGCAAGGCGCCCCACGCGCGCGTGCTGCTCATCGCCGGCCGCCCCGGCTTCGGACGGACCGCGCTCGCCGAGGAACTCGTCCGGCAGGTTACCGATGGTTATCCCGACGGAGTGCTGCGGACCCGGCTCACCGAGCCCGACGGCACCCGGGTGCCCGTCGAACGGGCGGCGCGGGAACTGCTCGGGGAACTCGGGCTGCCGGCGCCGGCCGGTGCCGACGAGGACGACCTCAGCGAGGCCCTGCGGGAGGCGCTGGCCGACCGCCGGGTGGTGCTGCTGCTGGACGACGCGGCCGACGCCGAGCAGGTCGACGCACTGCTGCCGGACACCCCCGACGCCCTGGTCGTGGCGGTCTCCGGGGGGCCGCTGACGGGCATCTCCGACGTCCGCCCGTGCACCCTGGGCGGACTGGACACCAAGTCCGCCGTGGAGCTGCTGGAACGCTTCAGCGGCTCGGTGCGCATCACCGTGGACCCGCGCTCGGCCGAGGGGCTCGCCGAGGTGTGCGGGGCCCAGCCGGCCGCGCTGCGGCTGGCCGGCGGCTGGCTGGCCGCCCGGCCCACCGTGGCCGTCTCCGACCTGGCGAAACAGCTGCGCGCCGAGGAGGACGACAGCCCGCCGCTGGCCCGGATGCTCAGGCTGGCGCACGCCTCGCTGCCGGCCGCCGCCGCCCGGACACTGCGCCTGCTCGCCCTCGCCCCGGCGGGCCTGGTCGACCCGCACATCGCCTCCGGGCTCGCCGGCTGCTCGGTGGGCGCGGCCCGCACCGCGCTGGACGACTTCGTCGCTCTCGGCTTCCTGCACCAGGCCGACCCGGCGCTCCCGCAGTACGAGGTCCCGGGCTGCCTCCAGCCGCTGCTGTGGTCCCTCGCCGAGAGCCAGGAGCGGCCCGGTGAGCTGCGGCTCGCCCGGGCACGGATGCTGGAGCGGACGGTACGGCTGCTGCAGTCCTGCCGGGCGGTCACCGAGACCGACAGCCCACAGGCCCGCGAGAGGCTCCTCGCCATGCCCAAGGCGCTGCGGTTCCCCACCCCGCGGGCCGCGGAGGAGTGGCTGCGCGCCCGGCGGCCCGCGCTGCTGGCCGCGGCGCGGCTCGCGGTCGCCGACGGGGAGCTGGACACCCTCGCCCGACGGCTGATGTCCCAGCTGGTGCGGGCCATGGTCGCGCACTTCGGCACCCAGGCCGCGGCCCCCGACCTGTACGGCGTCCACAGGCTCGTCCTCGACGTCGCCGAGCGCCGCGACCTGCCCCGCGAGCAGGCGGCCGCCCTGCTGAACCTCGGCGACCTGGACGCCCGCACCGGCCGTACCAGGGCGGCGCTGGTCCGCTACCGGGCCGCGCTCGACGCCGGACGGCGGTCGAACGACCCGTACGCGACCGGCCGCGCGATGGAATCCGTAGGCGGTGCCCACCAGGAGCTGGAGGACTACGACCGGGCCGCCGACTGGTACGGCCGGGCGCTCGCCCAGCGGCTCGCCCGGGACGAGCGCGAGGACGCCGCCCGGCTGTACGGCCGGATCGCCGCCGCGCACACCTACGCGGGCCGCTACGGCGAGGCGCTGCGCAACTGGAGCTCGGCCCTCACCGGCCATCGCAGACTCGGCGATGTGGGCGGCCAGGCAAGGGCGTTGAGCGAGATGGCGCGCGTCCAGGAGTACGCGGGGCGGCCCGAGGAGGCGCTGCGCACCTGCGAGGAGGCGGCCGAGTGGGCGCGGCGCGCCGACGACACCCGGCTGCAGGCCGCGATCCAGCTGCGGACCGCCGACACGCTGGAGCGGCTCGGCGACCCGGCGGCGGCCCGGCTGCACCGGGCGGCCGCCGAGCGACTCCTCGACGAAGGGGCCCCGGAGCCCGAAACCCAGGAGACCGAGCCGGAACAGGACGCTAACGCCTGCGAAATCCGTAGTGCATCCGCGAAAGATTGATGCATTGAAAGGCTAGACAGCGGGGACGCCTTCATTAGACTGGCTGTGCCGCCGGTTCTCCTGCGGTGTCTCCCGATGCGTTCCTGTGCGTACGGGTATGTCCTGCACTGCGTGGGCATGTGCCGCTGTAAGGGCGAGCCCCCACACCCCTCCGAGCCAAGGACCGTGATCGACGTGAAGGTCGGCATCCCCCGCGAGGTCAAGAACAACGAGTTCCGGGTGGCCATCACCCCCGCCGGTGTGCACGAGCTGGTGCGCCACGGCCATCAGGTCGTCGTCGAGCAGGGCGCCGGAGTCGGCTCGTCGATCCCGGACGCCGAGTACGTCGCCGCGGGCGCCGGGATCCTGGCCACGGCCGACGAGGTGTGGGCCACCGCCGACCTGCTGCTCAAGGTCAAGGAGCCCATCGCCGAGGAGTACCACCGCCTCCGCAAGGACCAGACGCTCTTCACCTACCTGCACCTGGCGGCCTCCAAGGAGTGCACGGACGCCCTCGTCGAGTCGGGCACGACCGCGATCGCGTACGAGACCGTCGAGCTGCCGAGCCGCGCGCTGCCGCTGCTCGCGCCCATGTCCGAGGTCGCGGGCCGGCTCGCCCCGCAGGTCGGCGCCTACCACCTGATGCGCGCCAACGGCGGCCGCGGTGTGCTGCCCGGGGGCGTGCCGGGAGTGCTGGCCGGCCGGGCCGTCGTCATCGGCGGCGGCGTGTCGGGCTGGAACGCCGCGCAGATCGCCATCGGCATGGGCTTCCACGTGACCCTGCTCGACAAGGACATCAACAAGCTCAAGGAAGCCGACAAGATCTTCGGCACGAAGATCCAGACCGTCGTCTCCAACGCCTTCGAGCTGGAGAAGGCGTGCCTGGAGGCCGACCTCGTCATCGGCGCGGTCCTCATCCCGGGCGCCAAGGCCCCGAAGCTGGTCACCAACGAGCTGGTCTCGCGGATGAAGCCCGGAAGTGTCCTTGTCGACATCGCGATCGACCAGGGCGGCTGCTTCGAGGACTCCCGGCCCACCACTCACGCCGAGCCGACCTTCCCCGTCCACGGATCGGTCTTCTACTGCGTCGCCAACATGCCCGGCGCGGTGCCCAACACCTCCACCTACGCCCTGACCAACGCCACGCTGCCCTACATCGTGGAGCTCGCCGACCACGGCTGGGCCGAGGCGGCGCGCCGCGACCCCGCCCTGGCCAGGGGACTCAACACCCATGACGGCAGGGTCGTCTACCGCGAGGTCGCCGAGGCGCACGGACTGGAGCACGTCGAGCTGGCGTCGCTGCTCGTCTGACCCCTCCGGCGAGCCGTCGACCGGCTGCTTCAAGTCACCTTTCGGTAAAAGGCGATACGTCAACACAGGTCGTCAACAGCGCTTTACCGGCCGGATCTTGCCCGACAAGGTCCGGCCGGATGTGTGTATGGTCACTTTGCGACACTCGCGCAACTCGCCTCGAACGTAACCGTTCGTATGTTTCGTGCACCGGTGAAACCTGCCGTGCGACGGCCCTACGCCCTTGACAGCCGCATGTTTCATTGCCGACACATCGGGCCGGGTCCGGCGGATTGTGTTGCTGCGGACCGCCGACACGCCATAGAGTCGCCAGCTGTCGGCATGGTGCCACGCTGACCTATCTAGAAGTTTCCTGGTCACCAAGGAGGTAAGACGACTTGTGAATGAGTCGACATTTACTCCCGGGGGTGGTCAACCAGGAATGCCTGCGCCGGTCTCGGGTCCCACGGGGTTCGCGGCTGTCGGCTCGGTCGCCGTCCGCACCTTCGCGGCCCACCAGGGTCAGCAGCCGGCCGGGCTCACTTCCCCAGCACACCAGAGCATGGATGGCCAACACGTGAACGCCATGGCCGGCGACGGAAGTGGCGGAGTCCACAACCACTTCGCCGACTACGACGAGCTGCCCGACGGGCACTTCTACGACCCCGACGCCGAGTACGAGCCCGATCCGGAGTACGCGGCCACGCTCGCGCCCGACGCGGCCCGTCAGCGCCGCGAGCGCATCGGCCCGACCGGTCGCCCGCTGCCGTACTTCCCGATCCCGGGCCCGCTGACCGACCACGGTCCCGCGAAGATCATCGCGATGTGCAACCAGAAGGGCGGCGTCGGCAAGACGACGTCGACCATCAACCTGGGTGCCGCGCTCGCGGAGTACGGGCGCCGGGTCCTGCTCGTCGACTTCGACCCGCAGGGCGCGCTCTCGGTCGGCCTCGGCGTGAACCCGATGGAGCTCGACCTCACGGTCTACAACCTGCTCATGGAGCGGGGCATGTCGGCCGACGAGGTCCTGCTGAAGACCGCGGTCCCCAACATGGACCTGCTGCCGAGCAACATCGACCTGTCGGCCGCCGAGGTCCAGCTGGTCTCCGAGGTCGCGCGCGAGTCCACGCTGCAGCGGGCGCTCAAGCCGCTGATGGCCGACTACGACTACATCGTGATCGACTGTCAGCCCTCGCTCGGTCTGCTCACCGTGAACGCCCTGACGGCCGCCCACAAGGTGATAGTGCCCCTGGAGTGCGAGTTCTTCGCACTGCGCGGTGTCGCGCTGCTGACGGAGACCATCGAGAAGGTCCAGGAGCGGCTCAACCCCGACCTGGAGCTCGACGGCATTCTCGCCACCATGTACGACTCGCGCACCGTGCACAGCCGCGAGGTTCTCGCGCGGGTCGTCGAGGCGTTCGACGAGCACGTCTACCACACGGTCATCGGGCGCACGGTCCGCTTCCCGGAGACCACGGTCGCCGGTGAGCCGATCACCACGTACGCCTCCAACTCCGTCGGTGCCGCCGCCTACCGCCAGCTCGCCAGGGAGGTGCTCGCCCGGTGTCACGCCGAGTGAGTCTGCCGGGGGCCGACGAACTCTTCCGTACGACAGGGGGAATGGCGCTGCAGCCGTCCACTCCCCGGCGGGGGGCCAACGGGGAAGTCCGTGTGCCCGCTCCCGCCGGGGACAGCGACGGGGCCGCCGGAGCGGAGGACGCGCCGCCGTCCATGCCCGTGCGCGGCGGCGACGGCGAGGGGGCCGAGCATGTGGCCGCGGACGCCGAGTCCGACGGTGAACAGCCGCGCAGCCGCTCCGCCGCCGTCGGAGCCGAGCGGGCCGGCGCCGCCGGGCGCCTGCCGAAGCCGCAGGAAGGTTCTGCCGCCGCCGCGCCCCGCAAGAAGGGGCGGGCCTCCGGGCGCCGGCCCAGCGGGCGGGAGCGGCACGACGAGAAGATCACCGTGTACGTCTCCGCCGAGGAGCTGATGGACCTCGAACACGCGCGGCTGGTGCTGCGCGGTGAGCACGGGCTGGCCGTGGACCGCGGGCGGATCGTGCGGGAGGCCGTCGCCGTGGTGCTGGCGGATCTGGAGTCCCGCGGGGACGCGAGCATCCTCGTCCGACGACTGCGCGGGCGGTAGGGGTAGCCTGCGGGGGCTATGACCTCGTTCGACACCTCTGGCCCGGCTTCCGGTGGTTCTGCCGGCCGTCGGCGTGCGCTGGGGAAGGGGCCCGCGGCCGCGCCCCCGGCCGTACCGGCGCCGCCCGAGAGCGACGAGGCGCCGCCCTCCGCCGAAGCCGAAGCCCGGGCCGAAGCCGGCAGTGCCGATGTGCCGGACGCGGCCGAGCGGACGGCCGGTGGCCCCGACGCCCCCGACGCCCCCGGCGGTTCCGAGGGCTCCGACCCCACCAAAGACTCCGAGGACTCCGGAAACGCCGAGGACGCCGACGACGGGGTCTTCACGGTGCGGCTCGCCAACTTCGAGGGCCCCTTCGATCTCCTCCTCCAGCTCATCTCCAAGCACAAGCTGGACGTCACCGAGGTCGCGCTCTCCAAGGTCACCGACGAGTTCATGACGCACCTGCGGGCCATGGGACCGGACTGGGACCTCGACGAGACCACCGAGTTCCTGGTGGTCGCGGCCACTTTGCTGGACCTGAAGGCGGCCAGGCTGCTGCCCGCCGCCGAGGTGGAGGACGAGGCCGACCTCGCGCTCCTCGAGGCCCGGGACCTGCTGTTCGCCCGGCTGCTGCAGTACCGCGCGTACAAACGGATCGCGGAGATCTTCAACCGCCGGCTGGAGGAGGAGGCGCGGCGGTACCCGCGGACCGTGGGGCTGGAGCCGCAGCACGCGGAGCTGCTGCCCGAGGTGGTCATCAGCATCGGGGCGGAAGGGTTCGCCAGGCTGGCCGTGAAGGCGATGCAGCCCAGGCCCAAGCCGCAGGTGTACGTCGACCACATCCACGCGCCGCTGGTGAGCGTGCAGGAGCAGGCCGGGATCGTCGTCGCACGGCTGCGGGTGCTGGGGGAGGCGTCGTTCCGGGTGCTCGTCGAGGACACCGACGACACCCTCACCGTCGTCGCCCGCTTCCTCGCCCTGCTGGAGCTCTACCGGGAGAAGGCCGTGGCCCTCGACCAGGAGACCGCGCTCGGGGATCTGCTCGTGCGCTGGACCGGCGGGGACGGGGACGCGGAGCCCGTGGTGACGGACGAGTTCGACCGGCCGCCCGAGCCGCCCCCGTCGGACAGCCGGGCCCGGCCGGCCAAGGAGGAGAAGGCATGAGCGAGGAGACAGTCGTGGGGCCCGAGGGTGCGCGTACCGTCGCCGGCCTCGACCTCAAGCCCGCGCTGGAGGCCGTCCTCATGGTCGTGGACGAGCCCGCGACGGAGGAGCACCTGGCGAAGATCCTGGAGCGGCCCAAGCGGCAGATCGCCAAGGCGCTCAGGGAACTGGCCGACGACTACGCGGTCCAGGGGCGCGGTTTCGAGCTGCGGCGGATCGCCGGGGGCTGGCGGTACTACACCCGGCCCGAGTACGCCGCCGCCGTCGAACGCTTCGTGCTCGACGGCCAGCAGGCCCGGCTGACCCAGGCCGCGCTGGAGACACTGGCGGTGGTCGCCTACCGGCAGCCGGTGAGCCGGAGCAGGGTCTCCGCCGTGCGAGGAGTCAACTGCGACGGGGTCATGCGCACCCTCCTGCAGCGGGGTCTGGTCGAGGAGGCGGGCGCGGAACCCGAAACAGGTGCGATCCTGTACAGGACGACGAACTACTTCCTGGAGCGGATGGGCCTGCGCGGCCTGGACGAGCTTCCGGAACTCGCGCCCTTCCTCCCGGAGGCTGAGGCGATCGAGGCCGAGACCCAGGAGGCCGTACCGTCGTTCGATCCGGACGCTCCGGATTCCGAGGACGCAGACGACAAGACGGAACTTTGATGCGAAGCAGCAGCGGCAGGAACAGCAGCGGAAACAACGGCGGGAGCCGTGGTGGCAACAGCGGCGGCCGCGGCGGGAGCAGCGGTGGACGCGGCGGAAGCGGCGGTGGACGCGGCGGGAACAGCGGTGGCCGCGGTAACAACCGCGGTGCCGGGAACGACCGCGACGACAGGCAGGGCGGCCGGCCGAAGAACCCGCGCCCGGAGGAGCGGCGCTACGACGTGGGCCCCGGCGCCTCCCCGGAGGGACCGAAGTCGGGCCGCGGCGCGTCCGCGCGCGGTGGCGCCAAGGGCGGCCCCAAGCAGTCCCCGGGCAGCGGGCGGGGCCGGTGGGCCCCGGCGACCTCCCGCGAGTACGACGCGCGGGCGGAGGAGCGCAACCGGGAGCGGTACGCGGGCAAGAAGGACGTCAAGCTGCCCAAGACCTTCCCGGGCGCCGAGCAGGAGGGCGAGCGGCTGCAGAAGATCCTCGCGCGCGCGGGCTACGGCTCCCGGCGCTCCTGCGAGGAACTGATCGAGCAGGCGCGCGTCGAGGTCAACGGCGAGATCGTGCTGGAGCAGGGCAAGCGGGTCGACCCGGAGAAGGACGAGGTCAAGGTCGACGGGCTGACCGTCGCGACCCAGTCGTACCAGTTCTTCTCGCTGAACAAGCCGGCCGGTGTCGTCTCCACGATGGAGGACAACGAGGGCCGTCAGTGCCTCGGCGACTACGTCACCAACCGTGAGACGCGGCTCTTCCACGTGGGGCGGCTCGACACCGAGACCGAGGGTGTCATCCTGCTCACCAACCACGGCGAGCTGGCGCACCGGCTGACGCACCCCAAGTACGGCGTGAAGAAGGTCTACCTCGCGCACATCGTGGGCCCGATCCCGCGTGACCTGGGCAAGCAGCTCAAGGACGGCATCCAGCTGGAGGACGGGTACGCGCGCGCGGACCACTTCCGGGTCGTGCAGCAGACCGGCAAGAACTACCTCGTCGAGGTCACCCTGCACGAGGGGCGCAAGCACATCGTGCGCCGGATGCTGGCGGAGGCCGGGTTCCCGGTCGACAAGCTGGTGCGCGTGGCCTTCGGACCGATCACCCTCGGCGACCAGAAGTCGGGCTGGCTGCGCCGGCTGTCCAACACCGAGGTCGGGATGCTGATGCAGGAGGTCGACCTCTAGGGTCGTCCGTCGCCCGCGCGCAGGGGCCGGTTCCGGGTTTGCCTCCGGGACCGGCCCTTTGCCGTTCCCGGTGCCGGTCTTGGCGTTCCCTTCCCCGGAAAAGGGTTGTGCCGCCCGCTCCGCTCTTTTATAGTCGTTCTGACTATTAGTCATGGTGACCATAAAGGAGGACGGCGGCGATGAGCTCCCCGGCGGGATACGACAAGTACGCCTACGAGCCCTTCGCCGTCACCGTCGACCTGGCCGTCTTCACCGTCCGCGCGGGCACCCTCCAGGTGCTGCTCGTCGAACGCGGCCAGGAGCCGTACGAGGGCCGCTGGGCCCTGCCCGGCGGGTTCGTGCTGCCGGACGAGTCCGCGGAGGAGGCCGCCTGGCGGGAGCTCGCGGAGGAGACCGGCGTCAAGGACGTCGCCGGGCTCCACCTGGAGCAGCTGCGGACCTACAGTGAGCCGGGGAGGGACCCCCGGATGCGGGTCGTCACCGTCGCGTTCGCCGCGCTGTTCCCCGACCCGCCGGTCCCGCACGGCGGCGGCGACGCGGCCCAGGCCCAGTGGCTGCGGTTCGGCGCCATCGGCCCGCTCGCCTTCGACCACGACCGCATCCTCGCCGACGCCCACGAACGCGTCGGCGCCAAGCTGGAGTACACCTGTCTCGCCACCTCCTTCTGCCCTCCCGAGTTCACCCTCGGCGAGCTGCAGCAGGTCTACGAGACGGTGTGGGGCACTCCGCTCGACCGGCCCAACTTCCGGCGCAAGGTGCTGGCCACGCCGGGCTTCGTCGAACAGGTGCCCGGTGCCGCCCGCCTGACCGGCGGTCGCGGCAAGCCCGCCGCGCTGTACCGCGCGGGTGGGGCCACCGCCCTGCACCCGCCCCTGCTGCGACCCACCACGGAAGGACGGTCGTGATGACCACGACGCTCCGCACGAAACGTTCCGCCACCGGCTCCCTGATCGGACTCGCCCTCGGCGACGCCCTCGGCCACCCGACGGAGTTCGACGACGTCCCCGCGATCCTCGCCAAGTGCGGCCCCTGGCGGAAGATGGCGCTGCCCAAGCCCGCGATCGTCACCGACGACACCCAGATGACGCTGGCGCTGGGGCACGGACTGCGGGCCGCCATGGACCGTGGGGTGCTCGCCCCCGAGGCCCTGGAGAGGGCCGTGCGCAAGGAGTTCGTGGAGTGGTCCCGCTCCCCGGAGAACAACCGCGCCCCCGGCCACACCTGCCTGGTCGCCTGCGACCTCCTGGCAGTCGAGCGCCACCCCTGGCAGTTCGCCAGCCAGATCCACTCCAAGGGCTGCGGCGCCAACATGCGGGTCGCCCCGCTCGGACTGATCGGCCCGCTCAGCGACGAACAGCGCGCGGGCGCCGCCCAGTTGCAGGCCGCGCTCACCCACGGCCACCCCACCGCCCTCGCCGCGTCCGACCTCACCGCCCACGCCGTCCGGCTGCTCGCCCAGGGCGCCGAACCGATGGGCCTCGTCGGCCGGTTGCGGTCGTACGCCTACGAGAACCGCTCCCACTACCACACGCGCTGGCTCGGCGACCTGTGGACCTACGGCCAGGACCCCAGCCCCGAGCACTACATCGCCCGGGGCTGGGACGACTGCCTGGAGGCCCTGGACCGCGTACAGGCGGCCCTGCGGCTCCCCTCGCCCGAGACCGACCCCTGCACGGCCACGGGGGAGGGCTGGATCGCCGAGGAGGCGCTCGCCACCGGGCTGCTGTGCTTCCTGCTCTTCGTCGACGAGCCCGTCACCGCGCTGCGCCGCGCGGCCTGCACCGCGGGGGACTCCGACTCCATCGCCGCCCTCGCCGGTGCCTTCGCGGGCGCCTACCACGGGCCGGACGCCTGGCCCGTCGAGTGGGCCGACCGGATCGAGTACCAGGGCGACCTCGTCTCGCTGGGGGCCCTCTGGGACGCTTGAGGGATGACCGACGCCCTGACCGACGCCCCCGCCATCGACCTGGCCCCCGTGGTCGCCGAACAGCCCGACCCGCTGCTGTTCGCCACCGTCTCCGGAGCCCACCTGTACGGCTTCCCCTCGCGCGACTCGGACGTCGACCTGCGCGGTGTGCACCTGCTGCCCGCGGCCGAACTGGTCGGGCTGCGCGAGCCGGAGGAGACCCGGTCGAGGATGTGGGACCGGGACGGCGTCGAGATGGACCTCGTCACGCACGACCTGCGCAAGTTCGCCCGCCTGATGCTGCGACGCAACGGCTATGTGCTGGAGCAGCTGCTCTCCCCGCTCGTCGTGCACACCGGCGAGACCCACCGCGAACTGGTCGCGCTCGCCCCCGGGGTCCTCACCCGCCACCACGCCCACCACTACCGGGGGTTCGCCACCACTCAGTGGCGGCTCTTCGAGAAGACAGGCGAACTCAAGCCGCTGCTCTACACGTTCCGGGTGCTGCTCACCGGCATCCACCTCATGCGCAGCGGCGAGGTGCAGGCCCATCTGCCGACCCTGGTGCCGCAGACCGAGGAGGCCCCCGCCTATCTGCCGGACCTCGTCGCGGCGAAGGCGGCCGAGGAGCACGGCAAGGCGGACGTCGACCCCGAGCGTGTGGCGGCGGACGTGGAGCGGCTGCACCGCGTGCTGGACGAGGAACAGGCCCTGTCGGCGCTGCCCGAGAACCCGGCCGCCTACGACGCCCTGCACGACTTCGTGGTCCGCGTCCGGCTGGAAGGGTTGAAGGGCTGAAGGGCTGCGGCTCAGGCCCGGAGCGCCGACGCGCGTCGGGTCCGTACGAGGAAGTCCTCGACCCTGGCCAGATCCGGTTCCGGCGGCAGAGGGCTGCGGTCCGCCGCCTCGGTGGTCTCCGCGGCCAGCCGCGCCATCCAGCTCTCGACCCGGGCCCACGGCACCTCGCCGCGCTTCACCGCCAGCAGAGGCTCGCGCTGCTCGCCCACGTCGACGGTCAGCTCGCCCGTGCGCAACAGGTCCCGGCAGCTCATCAGCAGACGGAGCAGATGCATCGCGTGCTTCCAGCGGGGGGCGCCGTGCGTACGGACGTCCGCGTCGAGCTTCTTGCGCTGGCCGAGCGCGTAACGGGCGAACGTCTCATGGACCCGGAGGGACAGGAACGCCCCCCGCAGGGCGAGCAGTTCACGGCCCGTGTCGTCGACGTGCTCCACCAGCGGGGAGTGCAGGCACTCCAGGATGTTGGGGTTGGCGCGCAGCGCCAGATGGCAGAAGCGCTCCAGCTCCCAGCCGAACTGCTCCCGTTCCGGGCCCTCCACGTGCGTCGGGGGCTTCTCGAAGCGCCAGAACAGCTCGGTGGGGGCCAGGAAGACCCCCCGCCGGTCCGTGTCGCTGCCGTCCGTCGCGAGACCGAAGGCCCGCGACCCCATCACACAGGCGTAGACGGTGTGGTCGCGGACCAGGTCGTGCGGGTGCGGGGGCTGCATAGGCCGGAGCGTACGGGGTGGATCAGGGGCGCAGAATCGAATTTCCGGCGACCGTGATCTTCTCGGCGGGCAGCGGGCGGGTGGCCGGTCCATGGGCCACGGCCCCGTCCGTGATGCCGAACCTGCTGCCGTGGCACGCGCAGTTGATCGTCTCGTCCGAGACGCTGCTGACGACGCAGCCCATGTGGGTGCAGATCGCCGAGAACGCCTTGAAGTCGCCCTCCGCGGGCTGGGTCACGACGATCTTCTGCTCGTCGAAGATCTTTCCCCCGCCCACCGGGATGTCGGCCGTCGTCGCCAGCTCCTCGCCGCCGTCCGTGCCGGTGCCCGCGGGCGAGGACTTCTCCGCGGTGTCCCCGCCGTCGTCGCTGCCGCCCTGCCCGCCGCATCCCGCCAGCAGCGCCGCCGTGCCGGCCGCGCCGCCGGCCAGCACCGTGCGCCGCGTGGAACCCATCGTCATGTCGTCACTCCGTACGTGCGGAAGAACCCCGGAGGGGAGGCAACTCAGGAGAGAGTGCCACAAAACGTGCGTTTCGTGCGTCCGACAGTCGAGGGTGGGCGGTGCGGCGGTGTGCGGGGCTGATCCGCCCCGAGCGCGGGGCCGGTGACGTTCGCGTGATCTTGTGGCGATTCGCGGCGGTGGTCCGTCCCCTGTGGACGTCTTTCGGCCAGGCGTTTCGGCAGGCGGGCGTCGCGCGGTGGTCCGGGGCGGGTGACTAGGCTGTTCGTACAACCAGCCGGGATGTCCAGCAGTGAGGAGCACAGCCGTGGCGGTACGAGCGGTCCGGGGCGCCGTCCAACTCGACCGGGACGAGGCGGGGCACATGGACGAGCAGGTGGGCGAGCTGCTCACCGCGGTCCTGGAGCGCAACGAACTCACCCCGGACGACCTGATCAGCATCTGGTTCACGGCCACCCCCGACCTGCACAGCGACTTCCCGGCCGCCGCCGCCCGCAAGCTGGGCATCGTCGACGTACCGCTGATCTGCGCGCAGGAGCTGGACATCGAGGGCGCCCTGCCCCGGGTCGTGCGGATCCTCGCGCACATAGAGTCCGACCGGCCGCGCTCGGAGATCGCGCACGTGTACCTGGGGGCCGCGGCCACGCTCCGCAAGGACATCGCCCAGTGAGAACGGCCCTCGTCATCGGCACCGGGCTGATCGGCACGTCCGCCGCCCTCGCCCTGGCCCAGCGCGGTGTCACCGTCCACCTCGTCGACCACAACCCCGAGCAGGCCCGTACGGCGGCCGCGCTCGGCGCCGGCACGGACGAGGCGCCCGAGGGCCCGGTGGACCTCGCGATCGTCGCCGCCCCGCCCGCGCACGTGGCCGCGACCCTCGCCGACGCCATGCGCCGGGGCCTCGCGCGCGGCTACCTCGACGTGGCCTCCGTCAAGGGCGGGCCCCGCCGCGAGCTGGAGGAGCTGGGCCTCGACCTCTCCTGCTACATCGGCTCGCACCCCATGTCGGGCCGGGAGAAGTCCGGCCCGCTGGCCGCCACGCCCGAGCTCTTCGAGGGCCGCCCCTGGGTGCTCACGCCGACCCGGGACACCGACACCGAGGTCCTGAACCTCGCCCTGGAACTGGTCTCGCACTGCCGGGCCGTCCCGGTGGTCATGGACGCGGACAGCCACGACCGGGCCGTGGCCCTCGTCTCCCACATGCCGCACCTCGTGTCCAGCCTGGTCGCCGCGCGGCTGGAGCACGCAGAGGAGTCGGCGGTGCGCCTGTGCGGGCAGGGCATCAGGGACGTGACCCGGATCGCGGCCTCCGACCCGCGCATGTGGATGGACATCCTCTCCGCCAACCCCGGCCCGGTCGCCGATCTCCTCACCGACGTCTCCGCCGACCTCGACGAGACCGTCCAGGCCCTGCGCGCCCTCCAGGCGGGCGACGAGGCCAAGCGCCGCGAGGGCATGACGGGCATCGAGGGCGTCCTGCGCCGCGGCAACGCCGGCCAGGTCCGCGTCCCCGGCAAGCACGGGTCCGCACCACGGGTCTACGAGGTCGTCGCGGTACTGATCGACGACCAGCCCGGCCAGCTGGCCCGCATCTTCGCCGACGCGGGTGCCGTCGGCATCAACATCGAGGACGTCCGCATCGAGCACGCCACTGGCCAGCAGGCGGGTCTGGTGCAGTTGATGGTGGAGCCGAAGGCGGCGGTGGTGTTGACGGGGGCGTTGCGGGAGCGGGGTTGGGCGATCCGGCAGTAGGGGGTGGATCCGGTGGGTCGCCGGTCGGAGGCCGGCGCAGCCGTCCCGCTGCCCGGGAGGCGCCTCGGCGCCGAGTGGTGCGAGGGCGGCGTCGGGGACGGGTCGTCCGCATCGAGCACGCCACCGGGCAGCAGGCGGGTCTGGTGCAGCTGATGGTGGAGCCGAAGGCGGCGGTGGTGTTGACGGGGGCGTTGCGGGAGCGGGGTTGGGCGATCCGGCAGTAGGGGGTGGATCCGGTGGGTCGCCGGTCGGAGGCCGGCGCAGCCGTCCCGCTGCCCGGGAGGCGCCTCGGCGCCGAGTGGTGCGAGGGCGGCGTCGGGGACGGGTCGTACGCATCGAGCACGCCACCGGGCAGCAGGCGGGTCTGGTGCAGTTGATGGTGGAGCCGAAGGCGGCGGTGGTGTTGACGGGGGCGTTGCGGGAGCGGGGCTGGGCGATCCGGCAGTAGGGGGTGGATCCGGTGGGTCGCCGGTCGGAGGCCGGCGCAGCCGTCCCGCTGCCCGGGAGGGGAGGGACCGGGCGGTCCTGCGGTGGGGCCGTGGGGGCGGGGTGGTGGGCCCGGCCGGGCGGGGTACGCGCAACCAGTACCCTTGTCCGGGGCGCTTTCCGTCCCGCCCCACCACCTCGGACCAGGAAAGGTGCTCCCCAGTGGAACGCGCCACAGTGATCGTTGCCATCGACGGCCCCTCCGGCACGGGCAAGTCGAGCACCTCGAAGGCCGTGGCCGCGCAGCTCGGGCTGAGCTACCTGGACACGGGCGCCCAGTACCGGGCGATCACCTGGTGGATGGTCAACAACGGCATCGACATAGACGACCCCTCGGCGATCGCGGCCGTGGCCGGCAAGCCGGAGATCGTGTCGGGGACGGACCCGGCCGGGCCTACCATCACGGTCGACGGCATGGACGTCGCCGGGCCGATCCGCACTCAGGAGGTCACCTCCCAGGTCAGCGCGGTCAGCGCCGTGCCGGAGGTGCGGACGCGGATCACCGAGCTGCAGCGGTCCATCGCGGCGGACGCCGCCGGCGGCATCGTCGTCGAGGGCCGCGACATCGGCACGACCGTGCTGCCGGACGCCGACCTGAAGATCTTCCTCACCGCCTCCCCCGAGGCCCGCGCGGCCCGCCGCAGCGGCGAGCTGAAGAGCACCGACGTCCAGGCCACCCGCGAGGCCCTGCTCAAGCGGGACGCGGCCGACTCCAGCCGTACGACCTCGCCGCTCGCCAAGGCGGACGACGCGGTCGAGGTGGACACCTCGGACCTCACCCTCCAGCAGGTCATCGAGTGCGTGGTCACCCTCGTCGAGGAGAAGCGGGCGGGCAAGTGAGCCAGGCCGCCACGGACCGGGCCGCCGCATACGAAGCCCCCACGGCGCTCGGCGCCGAGGTGGGGCGGCGTATCGGCGTCGGCCTGATGTACGGGCTGTGGAAGCCGCGCGTGCTGGGCGCCTGGCGGGTCCCCACGACCGGTCCGGTGATCCTCGCCCCCAACCACTCCCACATCGTCGACGGTCCCATGGTCATCGGCGTGGCCCCCCGGCCCTCGCACTTCCTGGTCAAGAAGGAGGCGTTCGTCGGGCCGCTCGGCCCGTTCATGCGCGCCGTCGGCCAGGTGGAGGTCGACCGCTCGACCGCCGACCGCACCGCCGTCACCCGCGCCCTGGCCGTCCTGGCGGGCGGCGGTGTGCTGGGCATCTTCCCGGAGGGCACCCGGGGCGAGGGCGACTTCGCCTCGCTGCGCGCCGGGCTCTCCTACTTCGCCGTGCGCAGCGGAGCGCCGATCGTGCCGGTGGCCGTGCTGGGAAGCACGGAGCGGCGCGGACGGCTGATCAAGGGACTGCCCCCGCTGCGCTCCCGCGTCGACGTGGTCTTCGGCGACCCGTTCGAGGCGGGCGACGGCAGCGGACGGCGCACCCGCAAGGCGCTCGACGAGGCGACCGTGCGCATCCAGCAGCAGCTGGGCGCACACCTGGAGCATGCCCGGCGGCTCACCGGCCGTCGGTAAAACGCCGGGCGTCCGGTCGGGCGCTGGGCGACACTGAGTAGTGGACCATCCGGCGGACGAGCCGGGTGCTCCACCGATCACCACGATGAACTACGAGGTACGGACTTCATGAACGACCAGTTTCCCTCCGAGCACGAGCACGGAGAGCTTGGCGACGCCGAGTACGCGCAGTTCATGGAGCTCGCCGCGGAAGAGGGCTTCGACGTCGAGGACGTCGAGGGCGCGATCGAGGAGGCGGGGCACGGCCCGCTGCCCGTCCTCGCCGTCGTCGGCCGTCCGAACGTCGGCAAGTCGACGCTCGTGAACCGCATCATCGGCCGCCGCGAGGCGGTCGTCGAGGACAAGCCCGGCGTCACCCGTGACCGCGTCACCTACGAGGCCGAGTGGGCGGGCCGCCGCTTCAAGGTCGTCGACACCGGCGGCTGGGAGCAGGACGTCCTCGGCATCGACGCCTCCGTCGCCGCGCAGGCCGAGTACGCCATCGAGGCCGCCGACGCCGTCGTCTTCGTCGTGGACGCCAAGGTCGGCGTCACCGACACCGACGAGGCCGTCGTCCGGCTGCTGCGCAAGGCCAACAAGCCCGTGGTGCTGTGCGCCAACAAGGTCGACGGCCCGAGCGGCGAGGCCGACGCGACGGCCCTGTGGTCCCTCGGCATCGGCGAGCCGCACCCGGTCTCCTCGCTGCACGGCCGCGGCACCGGCGACATGCTGGACGCCGTCCTGGAGGCCCTGCCGGAGGCGCCCGAGCAGAGCTTCGGCACCGCGGTCGGCGGTCCCCGCCGCATCGCGCTGATCGGCCGTCCGAACGTCGGCAAGTCCTCGCTCCTGAACAAGGTGGCGAACGAGGAGCGCGTCGTCGTCAACGAGATCGCGGGCACGACCCGTGACCCGGTCGACGAGCTGATCGAACTCGGCGGTGTCACCTGGAAGTTCGTCGACACCGCGGGCATCCGCAAGCGGGTCCACCTGCAGCAGGGCGCCGACTACTACGCCTCGCTGCGCACCGCGGCGGCCGTCGAGAAGGCGGAGGTGGCGGTCATCCTCATCGACGCCTCCGAGTCCATCTCGGTCCAGGACCAGCGCATCGTGACCATGGCGGTCGAGGCCGGCCGCGCGCTGGTCGTCGCGTACAACAAGTGGGACACCCTCGACGAGGAGCGCCGCTACTACCTGGAGCGGGAGATCGAGACCGAGTTCGCCCAGATCGCCTGGGCGCCCCGGGTCAATGTCTCGGCGCGTACCGGCCGGCACATGGAGAAGCTGGTCCCCGCGATCGAGACGGCGCTCGCCGGCTGGGAGACCCGCGTCCCGACGGGCCGGCTGAACGCCTTCCTCGGCGAACTGGTCGCCGCCCACCCGCACCCGATCCGCGGCGGCAAGCAGCCCCGCATCCTGTTCGGGACGCAGGCCGGCACCAAGCCCCCGCGTTTCGTCCTCTTCGCCTCCGGCTTCATCGAGGCGGGCTACCGGCGCTTCATCGAGCGCCGTCTGCGGGAGGAGTTCGGCTTCGAGGGCACCCCGATCCACATCTCGGTCCGGGTGCGCGAGAAGCGCGGCGGCCAGAAGAAGAAGTAGCGTCCGCGCCCACGGCACGCGCGTGAGGAGGGCGGCCGCCCGAGGTCATCGGACCTTCGGGCGGCCGCCCTCCTCAAGTGTCCCTGCTCGCCGCTTCGCGTCTCCGCGTCGTCACAGACCCCGGCGCGGGTTCGGGGGCAGCGGCGAGGGGATGTGGTGCATCCCCGTGTGCCCGGTGGGGATACGGCCGACCGGCTGCCACACGGCCGTCGTCCCGGACGTGTGACCGGGCTGGGTCTCGCGCTGGGTGGCGAGATGCCCCGCCGCGTGCCGGGAGCCGTACGAACCGGAGGTGTACAACCCGGTGGAGCGTGGTCCGCCGGAGCCGTGCGCCGGGGTGCCGAAGCCGGTGAACCCCAGATCCTCCTCCCCGTGCCGGTCGCCCGGCAGGGTCCGGTAGCTCCTGACCCACTCCGCGTAGAGCGTGTCGTAGATGGGCGTGGCCGAAGGATCCTGGGTCGGCCGCATGGACGGGATCGACTGATAGGACGGGCGGCGGGGAGCGTCGTATGCGTGCACGCCTGTGCCAACGACCCCGCCCCGGAAGGGATGCGCTGCCTCAACCATTCGGCCTCCGGGAAGTCGGACTCCGGGAAGGGATCGCGCCCCGAGGGGCGGGGCGGGACGGCTCCGGCGGGCGGGGCCGCTCAGGTGCCGGCCAGCGGCAGGGTCGCCGCCACCAGCTTCCCGTTCGCCGCGGCCTTGTCGAGGGCGTCCCGCAGCAGGTCCTCCCGCGGCTGCCGCCCGATCGACCCCACCGGCGCCGCGAACATCAGGACCTGCTGGTGCTTGTTGGCGGCGGCCCGCCACGCGTCGGCGACCTGCAGTGCCTGGTGGGCCTGCCACCAGGCGACCGGTGAACCACCGGTGGTGCCCGGCTGCAGGATGGCGTGCAGCTGCCCCATGGCGAGCAGGACCGACCAGCCGTGCAGCACGGGCGGGACGGAGTCGATCTGGGGGAGCGGCATGAAGCCCTGCTCGATGAGCAGCGGCAGGAAGTCGTCACCGGCGCCGGTGCTGCCGGGGCGGGCGATGGGGGCGGTCGGTTCGACGACCAGCGCCGGGTGCAGCTCGCCGCTGAGCAGGATCAGTCCGCTGGTGACGCCGAGCACGGCCTGCTCGGGCGCGGCCTGGGCCGGGCTGTCCCCGGCGATGGAACGGGCGGCGCCCTGCAACTGCTCCTCGGTGACCTGGACGACCTGGGAGGGCAGACAGGTGGAGTGGGCGAAGGCGAGGACGGCTGTCTCGTCGCCCACGAAGAGGACGGTGCTGGTGCGCTCCTGCTCGGAGTCGCCGGGGGTGCGGCACGACGTGCAGTCGTAGCCGCCGGGGGCGTTCTCTCCGGCGAGCAGCCGGTCGGCCTCTTCGTCGCCGATCTCGGCGCGTACCTCGTCGCTGACGTCGAGCATGCGCGGCACGGTGGCTCCTCGGGATGCGGTGCGTGTCGGTGCCGGGTGGCGCCCGGCCCATGAGCACGGAGGTTCCGGCCCATGCAGAAGACAACGGGCGATCTGTGGCCGGAGTCACGCCCGACGACGATCGGAATCGAACCAACCGCAGCGCAGCGTGAATCCTTGGGCGGAATCAGTTACTCCGCGCCAACTTCCGCGAGGTCCGGGCGCGTTGATCCGGTGAGGTGAGTCACAGGCTGTCGGGTCGCCTGGTCGACATATCCGGAAATCAGGGAATGAAATGGGTGGCTTGATCTGGCTGCTACTCACGGTAACGGTGAACTGGCCTCCCAGGACGGGCGATCGCTTGCTGACAGCTCGTCAACCTCCCTACATTCCCGGCCGTGTGCAACGAGCACCGCTCGGGTACGTCCGCCGGCCGCGCAGAGCCAGACAGCGCGCAGTACCGTCTCCGGCGGACGGGGCGGAGCGCGACACCCGCGTCCATGCGCGGGAAGCGCCCCGCTCCGGGGGACCCCGGGTCCGTGGAGAGGGATCTTCATGTCCGAACGTGTTGGATGCGCCGATACCACGCGCGCCGGCTTCCGCGGGTCGCGTACGACCGCCGTCCTCGCCGGAGCGGCGCTGCTCGCCCCACTGGGACTGCTGACCCTGACCGGCACCGCCTCGGCGGCCGACAGCGGGGTGTGGGACCGCATCGCCAGGTGCGAGAGCGGCGGCGACTGGCACATCAACACCGGCAACGGCTACTACGGCGGCCTGCAGTTCGCCGCCTCCACCTGGCGTGCCTACGGCGGCACCGCCTACGCGCCGACCGCCGACCGGGCCTCCCGGTCCCAGCAGATCGAGATCGCCACCAAGGTCCAGCGGGCCCAGGGCTGGGGAGCGTGGCCCACCTGCTCCCGCCGGGCCGGGGCGACCGGCAGCGCGCCCGGCGCGCCCTCCGCCGGCGCGGCCACGACCGGATCGGGCCGGGCCACCCCCGCGCGGCCGCAGAAGTCCGCCGGAACGCCCCCGTCACGGCCCGTCGGCCACGCGGACCGGGGCTCGTCCCGCGGCGACTACACCGTTCGGCAGGGCGACACGCTGAACGGCATCGCCGCCCGGCACGGGACCACCTGGCGGCAGGTCTACGCCGCCAACCGGGCCGTCATCGGGGGCGACCCCGACCTGATCGTGCCGGGCCAGCGGCTCGACCTCTGACCCGTCCGCCGGGCCCGTCACGCGAGTTCGGCCGCCTCGCCGGCGAAGACCACGGCCCCGCGCCGCAGTTCGTGCACGAGGACGCCCGGCACGTCCCGCAGCCCCGGCGGCAGGCGCTGTTCGGCGACGACCACACAGGCGTCGAGGCCGCTCAGCAGGTGGTACGTGCGGGCCGCGACCGCCGGTGACATCCCCTGGGTGGGCTCGTCTACGAGCACGACCCGCCGCGTGGGCACCGACAGGGCACGGGCGAGGGCGAGCATGCGCTGCTCGCCCCCGGAGAGGGTGCCGGCGCGGCGGGCGAGCAGGGCGCCGAGCGGCGGATAGGCGGCCAGGGCGTACGAGAGGTCCGGCGTGGCCAGTTCGAGGTTCTCGCGCACGGTGAGCGAACCGAAGACCGCCCGCCGCTCGGGGACGAGGACGAGCCCCCGCCGGGCCCGCTCGTACGCCGGTGTCCGGGTCACGTCGGCCCCGTCCCACACCACGGCGCCGCCGGAGAGCGGGACCGTGCCGGCGAGGGCCCGCAGTGCCGTCGTCCGGCCGGAGCCGTTGCGGCCCAGCAGGACGGTGAGACCGGGGCCCGGGGCGGCGAGGGTGATGCCGTGCAGGGCCTCCAGGGGGCCGTAGCGCACGCGGACGCGGCGCAGGGAGAGGAGGGTCATCGGTCCACCGCCGGGTCGAGCGCGTCGAGCGGGCCCGATGCGCGCAGGATGTGGCCGGGGGGACCGGAGGCGACGATCCGGCCCGCCGCCATGACGTGCACGACGTCGGCGAGGTCCGCGACGAGGTCGAGGTCGTGCTCGACGACCAGCAGGGCCGTGCCGTCGTCGGCGAGGGCGCGCAGGATGCGGGCGAGGGCGGCCACCTCGGCCGTGTCGAGTCCGGCGGCGGGCTCGTCGAGCAGCAGCACCCGGGGGCTTCCGGCGAGGGCCCGCGCCAGCTCGACCCGCCGCAGCGTCCCCGTCGGCAGCCCGGCCGCCGGTGCCGTCCGTACCGCCCCGTCCAGCCCGAACAGCCGCAACGCCCGCTCCGCGGCCGCGGGATCGGCCACGCACCCCTGTTCGGCGCCCACCCGTACGTTCTCCGCCACGGTCAACGACGGGAAGACCGCGAGCTGTTGGAACGTCCGGGCGATACCGAGCCGTGTGCGCGCGTGCGCCGGAAGCCTCGTGATGTCCCGTCCGCCGAGCCGCACCCGCCCCTGCCCGGGCCGCAACGTCCCGGCGAGACAGTGGAAGAGGGTGCTCTTCCCGGCCCCGTTGGGGCCCACCACCGCACTGACCCGCCCGGGAAGCACGTCGAGGTCGACCCCGTCGAGCGCGACGAAGCCGCCGTAGCCCACGCGGAGCCGGCGGGCCTGGAGGGCGACCGCCGAGGACGGGGCACCTGGGCGGGCACCGGGCGGGGCGGGTCCGGTGCCGACGCCGACGCCGACGCCGGTGCCGGTGCCGGTGCTGGGGTCCGTCCCGGACGGGGGCGGCGGGGACGGGGTGCCGGGGCGCTCCCCGCCGCGAGCCGCGGGCCGGGGGGCGCCCGGCCCGTCCGTCGGCGACCCGACCGCGCCCGCATCCGCATCCGCATCCGCGCCCGCATCCGCATCCGCGCCCGTATCCGTGCCGGGTTCGGTGCCGGCCGGTCCGGCGGTGCGGGCGAGGCCGCGCGTGTTCCCGGTCTGTGGCGGCTGTGGCGGCTGTGGCGCGTCGGATCCGCCCCGGCCCGCCCCGGCCGTACGTGGCTCACCCTGGTCGGCCTCCGGCGTGGCGGGTGTGCCTGGGGCCGTTCCCGTCGGACCGGTCCCGGCCGGTCCCTCGGCGCGGGCCGGGCCGGGCTCGTTCCCGGCCCGTGGCGGCCGTGGAGCCCCGGACAGGCCCCGGCCCGCCTCGGGGGTGCCGAGCGCGCCCCGGTCCGCCTCCGCCGTGCGTGGACCGCCCCGGTCCGCCCGCGCGGCCTCCCCGCCGCTCGCCCTGCCCGCCCGCACCCGCTGCCGGGCCCGTACCCCCGTCGGCGTCAGTGCGGTCCGGCGGTCCGGCCCGGCACGCAGTCGCGCCAGGGCCTCCTGGAGGCCGCCCGGGAAGCGGCCCACCAGGGCCGTCAGCAGGCCGATCAGTGCCGCCGCCACACCGCCCTTCGTGCCCGCGTCCAGGCCCACCAGGAGGGCCGCCGCCGCGAGGGCGCCGAGGGTGCTGTCGGCGCCCAGGACGACGATCGCGGCGAACCAGAGAAGGCCGCGGACGGGGTCGTAGGCGGCCGGGTCGAAGGCGCGGACGCCCATGGCGAGCATGCCGCCGCCGAGGGCGGCGAGCGCGGCGCCCGCCACGAACGCGGCCACCTTCAGCGACGGCACCGGCACGCCCGCCGCCGACGCGCCCGGCTCGTGGTCCCGCAGGGCGGCGAGGGCCCGGCCGGTGCGGCCTCGGCGCAGGGCGCGGGTGGCCAGCAGGGCCAGGAGCAGCAGGACCAGCTCCAGGGCGTAGTAGGCGCGGTCCCCCTCGAAGCCCGCGGGGCGGGTCGGGGCCGGGCCCGAGGCCGCGTAGGGCTGGGCGAAGACGAAGCGGCTGACGCCGACGCCCACGGCGAAGGTGGCGAGGGCCAGCGCCAGACCGTGGCGGCGGATGGCCGGCCCCCCGGTCAGCAGGCCGAGCGGGGCCACCAGGAGGACGGCGACGAGGAGGGCGGTCAGCTCGGGGAGGGCAGGGAGGAAGGGGAGGCGGCCGGCCGACAGCAGGGCCGTGAAGAGCGCGCCCAGACCCGCGTACGCGGCCTGGCCCAGGGAGATCTGGCCGCCCCGGCCCGTCACCACCACCAGGGACAGCAGGACCACGCCCAGCGCCGGGACCTGGACGGCGGTGTGCAGGTCCTCGCCCGCGAAGCCGAGCGGGAGCAGGAACAGCGTGAGCGCCACGATCCAGGCGCCGGCGGGGGTGCCGCCCCGCGCGGTCGCCGGGCGGGGCAGCGTGTCCCGGCCGCCCACGCCGGGCAGGACGAGCGCCGCGACCAGCAGGGCGACCACGAAGAGGTTGGCGCCCACGGCCTGCAGCAGCGGTTCCGCCCACCCCGGCGGGTGGAACCGGGTCAGCTGGCTCTGGGCCACCCCGATGCCCAGCGCGACCAGCACGGCCACCGGGAGGCTGCGCATCCGGGCGGCGACCGCCACGGCCACCACCTCCATCACCAGCAGGGGCATGCCGTACGGGTCGAGGCGGACGTAGGGGGCCAGGAGCACCCCCGTCAGGCCCGCGGTGAAGGAGCCGAACGCCCAGCCCGCGGCGGCGACCCGGTCCGCGTCGACACCGGCGAGGACGGCGAGGGAACGGTCGTCCACGACGGCCCGCAGTTCGCGGCCGAAGCGCGTCCGGCGGGTCACCGCGCCCACCGCCGACGCGACCGCCACGACCACCGCCAGTTGGCCCCACGGGTCGCCCGGCACCAGCGTCGGCGCGTCGTCCCGCGCCCCCGGCCCCCACACCAGCACGGCCCCGCCGACGAGGAGGACGAAGACGCCGAGGGAGGCGACGAGGGTCTGCGCGGGGTCGCCGCCGAGCACGGCGAGTGGGCGGAAGACGAGGCGTTCCAGGGCCAGGCCGAGGGCGGGGGCGGCCAGCAGCAGGGTCACGAGGGTGCCGAGCCAGAGCGGCCACCCCCACTCCACGGTGCACTGGCGCAGCAGATAGGCACACACCATCGCGATCGCCCCGTGCGCGAAGTTGAGCACGCCCGTCGCCCGGTAGGTCACGATCAGGCCGATTCCGGTGAGGGCCGCCGCGCTGCCGACCGACAGCCCCGCCAGCGTGAGGTCGTACGTCAGCGAGGCCATCAGCCCTCCGCGGGCTCGGCGGTGCCGCTTCCGTCCGGGGCTTCACAGATCGGGCAGGGGCGCAGGTCACCGCTGGTCAGGACCCTTGAGTCCACCGGCACCGCCTCCGCCTTCCCCGCCACCAGCGGGCAGTCCGCGCGGTGCCAGAGGGTGCCCCCGGGCACCATCAGCAGCCTGCCGCTGGTGGCGAGCGGCGCGGTGGCCGCCCGCCCGGCCGCCCGGGCCTCGGCGCCGGACGGCTCCGCGGCGACCAGCAGGCCGTACAGCTCCTCGACGCGCGAGGCGGCCAGGGCGTCCCGGCCGCCGGCGAGGAGGACCGCACCCGCGACGATCAGCGCGGCGCCGGGCACCGTGCAGGAGGCCAGGTAGGGGAGCTGGCGTTCGGCGAAGCGCTCGCCGGAGACGCCGTACCAGCCGACGACGCACAGCGCCGCGCCGGCGGCGAGCGCGGCCCAGCCGGCCCAGGCGGCCCGGAGAACGGGGTGCGCGTCGCGCGGTCGGGCTGTCCGCATCAGGGCCTCCACACGTCGTGTGTCTGTCCATCTCAGCCGATGGCTTGCACTATGCCCCCTGCAACCTGACCCTGAAAGCACCGGGCGCGCACCGCCCGGACCGACACCCGGTGGTGAGCCAGATGGTTCTCGGGAGCGACCTCAGGCGGGCGAACGGGCGCGGGCCCGCGGCGGCGGGACGGGGTACGGCCCTGGCGGCCGCCCTGGTCCTCCTCCTCGCCCCGGCCCTCGCGGCGTGCAGCGACGAGAGCGGGGGAGGCGGCGACACGGCGCCGCCCACGCCGACCGTGGAACGCACGACGGCCGAGCCCGGCGAGACGACCGTGTCCGTGAGCGGACCCGCGGACGTGGCGGCCGCCGAGAAGCAGATCGAGAAGAACTGGAAGACGTTCTTCGACCCGTCCACCTCCACCAAGGAGAAGCAGGCCGTGCTGGAGAACGGCGACGAGATGGGCCCGGTCCTCGCCGCGTTCAGCGGCGACAAGCGCGGCGGGCAGGTGGAGGCCGAGGTCAAGAAGGTGACGTTCACCTCGGCGACCGGCGCCGACGTGACGTACACCCTGCTGCTGGAGGGTGCCACGGCGCTGCCGGACGCGGCGGGCACGGCCGTGGAGCAGGACGGCACCTGGAAGCTCTCCGTCAAGACGCTGTGCGGACTGGTCGCGCTGAGCGGCAATGCGACACCGGGTCCGGGCTGCTGAGACGGCCGCCGCGGGTCTGCTGCTCCTGCTGGTGACGGCCTGCGGCAGCCGGCTCCCGGAGAGCGACTTCGAGCACCGGGGGCGCAGCACGGCGTCCGCGAGCGCCGGGCCGCTGCGCGTCGGGATCATCACCAGTGTCACCAGCCCGGTCGGCGGGAGCGCGTTCACCGGGCCGCGCGACGGGGCGAGGGCCTACTTCGCCGCGCTGAACGCGCGCGGCGGCATCGACGGCCGCCGCGTCGAGGTGCGCGAGTGCGACGACGGGGGCAGCGGGGTCGGCAACAACGAGTGCGTGCACCGGCTCGTCGAGGAGGAGGGCGTGGTCGCGCTGGTCGCCACCACCGCCCTCGACTACGCGGGCGCCTCCCGCGTCGCCCGCGCGCGGGTGCCCGACATCGGCGGCCAGCCCATCGGCCCGGCCTACGACACCTACCCGTACCTCTACAGCCTCTACGGCAGCCTCGCGCCCCGGAACGGCACGACGGGCTGGGACGGGAAGCAGTACGGCGGCACCGAGGTCTACCGCTACTTCCGGCGCGAGCACGGCGCCCGCACCGCGGCCGTCGTCTCGTACAACCAGCCCGCGTCGGCCGCGTACGCCCGTCTGGTCGTGCGGGGGCTCAGGGCCGAGGGGTACGAGGTCGTCACCGAGCAGGTCGACTTCGCGCTGCCCAACTTCCGCGCGGTCGCCGCCGACATCGGGGATCGGGGCGTGGACCTGGTCTTCGACGCCATCGACGGCCACGGCAACGCCCGGCTGTGCGCGGCGCTGGACGCGGCGGGCGTCGGCCTCACCGCCAAGGTCACCAACGTGCAGAACTGGACCTCCACGATCGCCGAGGACCACGCGGACGCCCCGCGCTGCCGCAACGCCCTGTGGGCCACCGGCTCCAGCCGCAACCACGCGGACCTCCGGGACGAGGCCGTGCGGGAGTTCCGGGAGGCGACGAAGACCCTGAAGACGCACTCCCAGTGGCAGCTGGAGGGCTGGGCGGCCGCGATGTGGTTCACGGACGCGGCGCGCTCGTGCGCCGGAAACCGGGACGGCGTCACCCGCGCGTGCGTCGACCGGTTCATGAACCGCGACGAGCCCTACACCGCCGACGGCCTCCTCCTGCCCGTCCGCTTCGAGCGGCTCACCGAGCCCCCGCGCACCCGCCGCAGCTGCGTGTCCGTGGCCCGCTGGCAGGACGGGAAGGGCTGGGTGACCCAGGGGGACATGAACGAGAACTGCTTCGACGTCCCGCAACTTCCCTACAGCCCCTGATGCGTTGAGCGGCGAACAGGTTCCCTCGTCCGGCTATCGATCGGGCAACCGTTCCGGCACAAGTTGATGATGCCTTCCAACCCTCCCCAGGGATAACGGATCTAACCGGGTGGTGGTGGACCAGCACCGCCATGGACGGATGACCGGGGAAATCAGCGGATGAACAGCGACATCAGGGGATCCGGGGGACGCATGCACATTTCCTTTCTTCTGCACAACGCGTACAACATCGGGGGAACGATCCGCACGACGTACAACCTCGCGAACACCCTCGCCGAACAGCACGACGTGGAGATCGTCTCCGTCTTCCGCCACCGTGACGGGCCGGTCTTCGACATCGATCCGAGGGTCCGGCTGCGCGGCCTCGTCGACATCCGCAAGGGCGGCGCGGACCAGGGGCACGCCGACCTGGAGCGCCCGGCCAAGGTCTTCCCGCGCGCCGAGGGGCGTTACGGCCAGTACAGCGCCCTGACCGACCGCCGCATCGCCGAGTACCTCTCCACGGTCGACGCCGACGTCGTGGTCGGTACCCGTCCCGGGCTGAACGTGCACATGGCCCGGCAGACCCGCCGCGGCCCGGTCCGGGTCGGCCAGGAGCACCTCACGCTCGACAGCCACTCCCCGGCCCTGCGCGCCACCCTGCGCGGCGTCTACCCGCGGCTCGACGCCCTCACCACGACCACGGAGGCCGACGCGCGCTCCTACGGGAGGCTGCGCCTGCCCGGCGTACGCGTGCAGGCCGTGCCCAACCCGGTGCCCGCCCCGGGCGTCGAACCGGCCGACGGCTCCGGCAAGTGGGTCGTCGCCGCCGGGCGGCTCGCGCCCGTGAAGCGCTACGACCTGCTCGTGCGGGCCTTCGACAAGGTGCGCCGGGAGCGGCCCGACTGGCGCCTGCGGATCTACGGCAGCGGCAAGCAGAAGGACAAGCTCCGCTCGCTCGTCGACACCATGGGCCTCTACAACCACGTGTACCTGATGGGCCCCGCCACCCCCATCGAGCCCGAGTGGGCCAAGGGGTCCATCGCGGCCGTCACCTCCAGCCTGGAGTCCTTCGGCATGACGATCGTCGAGGCCATGCGCTGCGGGCTGCCGGTGGTCTCCACCGACTGCCCGCACGGCCCCGGCGAGATCATCGACGACGGCGTCGACGGCCGGCTGGTGGAGGTCGGCAGTGTCGAGGCCATCGCCGACGGTCTGCTGGAACTCATCAACGACGACGACAAGCGGCGGCGGATGGCGCACGCCGCGCTCCAGGACTCCGAGCGCTTCGACCCGGCCCGTATCGCCGAACGGTACGAGACGCTCTTCGGCGACCTGCTCGCCCGGGGCGGCGCCTCGCCGATGGGCCGGGTCCGCGGCTCACTGCACCGCACCCGTGGCGCCCTGCTCGGCAGCGCGTACGCCGTCCGGGATGCCGGACGTTCCGCGCGCTCCGCGATCGGGAAGGGCCGCACGGCATGATGATGTCGCCTCCACGGCAGCCCACCCGCCGCGACGACCCGGGGGACGTGGGCACACCGTCGCGCGCCGACTGTGTCGCCGACTTCGCCGGCGGTCTGACCTTCGACCTCGCCGCCCCGGGGGTGACCGACGCCGCCCACCTCGTCCTCCGCCTGCGCGGCGGCGATCACCGGACGCGTCTGCCACTGACCCCGGCCGGCCACGGCAGGCTGCGGGCCGCGCTGCCCATCGGCACGGACCTCCCCGAGGGCCGCTGGGACGTCTACCTCCAGGTCGCCGACGAGGAGCCGCACCGGCTGGCCCCCGGCCTCAACGACCTGCGCTCCCTCGTCGACCGCGGCCCGGCCCCCGCCGCCCGGGTCGCCGTTCGCATCCCGTACGGCACCAAGCACGGCAACCTCAGCGTCCGCAGCTGGGAGCGCTCCCCGCACGCCGAGGCGGGGGCGCTCCACATCGGTGAGGGCGGACTGGAGGTCACCGCCCGCGTGTACGGCGCCGCGCCCACGCCCGAGGCGTACGCCGAGCTGACCGACCGGGCGGGGCGCTCGCCCGCCGTCCTGGCCGGCCTCGTCCCGGACGACCGGGGCGGCCTCCGCTTCACGGTGCCCTACGGCGCACTGCGGCCCGGAACCTGGGACCTGTGGCTGCGCCCGCGGGGGGAGACCGGCCCGCGGGCGCGTGTCGCCCGGCTGCTCGACGACATCGTCGAGAAGCCTTCCGTCCTCGTCTATCCCGGCGAGCGGGTCGAGACCGGACACGGCCCGGTGCGGGCGACGCCGTTCTACACGGCCGACAACGACCTGTCGGTCACGGTCGTCGCCGTGAGCTGAACCGGGCCGGGGTGTAGGCGGGCGGGGGCCGGGCCGGGAACAGGCGGCATGTTCCGCGGTGGTCGAGGACACGACCTGTCCTCGACCCCTGCGAGACTCCTGCCATGTTGGAGACATCGGCACGGCTGCTCCGCCTGCTCTCGCTGCTGCAGGCCCACCGCGAATGGTCCGGCTCGGAACTGGCCGGCCGCCTCGGGGTCACCGCGCGCACGGTCCGCCGCGACGTGGACCGGCTGCGCGAGCTGGGCTACCCCGTCAACGCCAGTCCCGGCACGGGCGGCGGCTACCAGCTCGGCGCCGGGGCCGAACTCCCTCCGCTGCTCCTCGACGACGAGGAGGCCGTCGCGGTGGCCGTCGGGCTGCGCTCGGCCGCCGGGCAGGGCATCGACGGCATCGGAGAGTCCTCCGTCCGCGCCCTCGCCAAACTCGAACAGGTGCTGCCGCACCGCCTGCGCCGCCGGGTGGGCGCCCTGAACGCCTTCACCGTGCCGCTGCTGCGCGGCCCGCAGCTCTCCGCGGTCGACCCCGCGGTGCTCACCGAACTCGCCAACGCCTGCCGGGACGCCGAGCGGCTGCGCTTCGAGTACCGCGACCACGGCGGCACCGCGACCCGCCGTACCGTCGAGCCGCACCGCCTGGTGTGCACCGAACGCCGCTGGTACCTGGTCGCCTGGGACGTCGACCGCGCCGGCTGGCGCACCTTCCGCGTCGACCGGGTCACGCCCACACCGCCGCACGGCCCGCGCTTCACCCCGCGCGAACCACCCGCCGAGGACCTCGCCGCGTACGTCTCACGCGGGGTCTCCACCACCGCGTACGCCGCGCACGCCGTCGTACGGCTGCTGGTGCCCCTGCACGAGGCCGCCGAACTGATCTCGCCCTCGGCGGGCACCCTGGAGGCGTACGACGAGCACAGCTGTCTGCTGCGCACCGGGGCGCCGAGCCTGGACGTGATGGCCATTCACGTGATGATGACCGGCGTCGACTTCGAGGTCGTCGAACCGGCGGAGCTGACCGGAACCATCAGGACCCTCCGGGACCGTCTGTCGGCCGCTCTTGACCGAACCGGGGATGCGGCGTCCGCTCCTGACCGCTCCGCGTCTGGGGCGGCGTGATCGCCGCGAACCGCGGATGGTGCAGGTCGAACGCCGGCGCCTCGGAGCGGACCCGGGGCAGCGTCACGAAGTTGTGGCGCGGCGGCGGACACGAGGTCGCCCACTCCAGTGACCGGCCGTAGCCCCAGGGGTCGTCGACGTCGACCCGCACCCCGTACCGGGACGTCCGCCAGACGTTGTAGAGGAACGGCAGCGTGGACAGGCCCAGCAGGAACGCGCCGATCGACGAGACCGTGTTCAGGGCCGTGAAGCCGTCGGCGGCCAGGTAGTCGGCGTACCGCCGGGGCATGCCCTCGGCGCCCAGCCAGTGCTGCACCAGGAAGGTGGTGTGGAAGCCGACGAACAGCGTCCAGAAGTGGATCTTGCCGAGCCGTTCGTCGAGCATCTTCCCGGTGAACTTGGGCCACCAGAACGAGAAACCCGCGAAGGTCGCGAAGACGACCGTGCCGAAGACGACGTAGTGGAAGTGCGCGACCACGAAGTACGAGTCGGTGACGTGGAAGTCCATCGGCGGCGACGCCAGGATCACCCCCGTCAGGCCGCCGAACAGGAAGGAGACCAGGAAGCCGGTCGCCCACAGCATCGGTGTCTCGAAGGACAGCGAGCCCTTCAGCATCGTCCCCGTCCAGTTGAAGAACTTCACCCCCGTCGGCACGGCGATCAGGAAGCTCATGAACGAGAAGAACGGCAGCAGCACCGCGCCGGTGGCGAACATGTGGTGCGCCCACACCACGATCGACAGCCCGGTGATCGCCATCGTGGCCCCGACCAGCGTGAGATAGCCGAAGATCGGCTTGCGGCTGAAGACCGGGATGATCTCCGTAATGATCCCGAAGAAGGGCAGGGCGATGATGTAGACCTCGGGGTGCCCGAAGAACCAGAACAGGTGCTGCCACAGCAGCGCGCCGCCGTTGGCCGCGTCGAAGACCTGCGAGCCGAACCGCCGGTCCGCCTCCAGCACCAGGAGCGCGGCGGCCAGCACCGGGAACGCCATCAGGATCAGGATCGACGTGAACAGCGTGTTCCAGGTGAAGATCGGCATCCGGAACATCGTCATCCCGGGCGCGCGCATCGCGATGATCGTGGTCAGGAAGTTCACCGCGCCGAGGATCGTCCCGAACCCGGACAGCGCCAGCCCCATGATCCACATGTCGGCCCCGATGCCCGGTGACCGTTCCAGGCCGTTCAGCGGCGCGTAGGCGAACCAGCCGAAGTCGGCGGGCCCGGACGGCACCAGCAGCGAGCCCATCACGATCAGCCCGCCGAACAGGAACAGCCAGTACGACAGCATGTTCAGCCGGGGGAAGGCGACGTCGGGCGCGCCGATCTGCAACGGCATGATCTCGTTGGCGAACCCGGCGAAGGTCGGTGTCGCGAAGAGCAGCAGCATGATCGTGCCGTGCAGCGTGAACAGCTGGTTGAACTGCTCGTTGTCCACGATCTGGGTGCCCGGCCGGGCCAGTTCGGCCCGCATGACGAGCGCCATCGCGCCGGCCGCCAGGAAGAACAGGAACGACGTGACCAGGTAGAGGTGGCCGATCTTCTTGTGGTCGGTCGTGGTCAGCCAGTCGGCCGCCAGCCGTCCCGGCGTCCTCGCCCGGACGGGTCGTGCCACCGCCTGCGCGGTCTCGGTCCCCATCGCTCGTCCCTTCGCCGCCGCGTCCCGGGCCCGTACCGCACGCCATGATGCTCGCGGCCCCCGCGGCTCCGACAGGGGGCGTACGGGGGAAGTGTGCGGGAACCGTGTATTTCCCATGAGGTGGGGGCTTCCGGCAGCCGTCCGGGAATCGGTGGGAAAAGGCTGGACATGCACCGGACACACACGGCCCGGACTGCTTTCCGACGGGCTATTCGCGATGGTGCCGAAGCCGCCCGGAATTCCGTCCGGCAGCGCGGGCGACGCGTAAGGAACCGCTCGAACGTGTGACTGCGTTGGGGCGAAACGGGTGTCGTGGTTCTGTGACAGAAGCGTGACTGCGGGAGGACAGGGACGCCCCGGCCGCCTACCGTGGCGGCCATGGCACCGATTCCCACCCCCTCCGAAGAGCCCCGGGACGACCCCGACGCGTACGTCGGACTCCAGGCGCCGGACGCCGAGCGCCGAGCCGTGGAACGCGGTTGGTCCACCGTCAGACAGCTGCCGCCGGGCGCGATCGTCACCATGGAGTACCGCTTCGGGCGGCTGAACCTGGAGGTCGAGGACGGCCGGGTGAGGCGCGCCTGGAAGGGCTGAGGGACGGCCCGGAAGCGCGCCCGGAGGCTGGAGACGGCCGGGAGGCCCGCCCGGAGGGGCCGCGGACAGGGAGACGGCTTCCGGACGCGGCACGGACGGAAGGACGGACGACGAAGGCCCGGCTCATGGCGAGCCGGGCCTTCGTCCGTGCGGGGCATGGGCTGTGCGTACCGGCCCCGCTGTCTCGTGTCAGCCGCCCGCGACCGGGCGGGCCGGGGCCGCGTTGTGCGCGACCCGGTCGGCGTGGGGCGGCCGGCGGGAGCCGGCCGGGGTGACCGGAGCCCTCTCCGACCTGGTCAGATGCGGTCCGGTGGACAGATGCAGCGGCACGATCGACGGATGCGCGGTGCGGGCCGCGATGCCGGTCTCCCGCAGGCCCGCGGGTTCCTCGACGGGTCCGCGCGCCACGGCCGCTCCCGCGGCGGCCGGTGCCGGTGCCGGGGCGGGGCCCGTGCGACGGTCGCGCAAGGCGTCGCGCAGCGAGAGGATCCGGGCCTCGGCGCGGGCGATCAGCGGCTCGAACCAGGGCAGCGCCAGCATGATCAGCAGGCCGGCGGCCCAGCCCAGCAGCACGTCGCTCAGCCAGTGCGTCCCGAGGTAGACCGTGGTGAGGCCCACCCCGAGCGAGATCACGGCGGACAGCGCGGAGAGCCAGCGCCGGGCTCTCGGCGTCGACGCCAGATAGGCCAGGATGCCCCAGGTCACCACGGCGTTGGCGGTGTGGCCCGAAGGAAATATGTCGCCGCCGAGCCACATCTCGTTGGCGCCGATCTCGGTGGCGTAGTGCGGGCCGAGCCGGCCCATGCCGAGCTTGGCGGCGCCGACCGTGATGTTCAGCAGCAGCAGCGAGACACCGAGCGCCAGCAGCGGGCGCAGGGTGTGCTGTCTCCAGGAGCGCCAGCCCAGCCAGGCGGCGACCATCACGGCGGTGGGGCCGCGCTGGCCCAGGACGACGTAGTAGTCCAGGAAGGCGTGGATCTGCTGCCACTGCTGGTACGGCCGGAAGAACATGATCTGCCAGTCGAGGCGGACCAGCCACGAGGTGATCACGACGGCCCACACGATGGCCACGTAGAAGGCCAGGGTGGAGGCGAAGAGGACCACCCGGTGGCGGGTCATCACCGGCACGTCGATGTGAGCCGGTCGTTCCGGCTCACGGTCCAGCCTGGAGAAGACCCGGTCCAGACGGGTCGGCTTTGGTTCGGTACGCACTCAATCGACGTTACAGCGAGTGAGCTCCGGCGCGACGTGAATCACCGGCTTTGTGATGACGCCGTGATGTGGGATTCCTCTCATATTGATGTTTATTTCTACTGAATGGCGAATCGTTGTGCCGCTCGGCCTTCAATTCCATGACCGTATGCTGAGCGGCCATTTTACGGCCCTTTTGAATTCGTTCACCGAATGCTTGCGTGGAATTACCCGTTCGCTCGCGGTCCGTCACCGGCCGGTCAGGGCGGACCCGAGCCGTTCAGCCAGAACGCCCCGTAGAGCGCCGACACCACCCCGGCGGCCCCGACGACCGCCGCCGACCTGGACACACGGGCCCGGGCGAGCGCCCGGGCGAGCGGCAGCAGCAGGGGGAAGGCCGGCATCAGCAGCCGGGGCTTGGAGCCGAAGTAGCTCGACGCGCACAGCGCCAGCGCGGTGACGACCCCCGCGTAGACCAGCAGCGGCAGCGGCTGCCCCTGCCGTACGCACACGACGTACAGCCAGATGATCAGCGCCACTCCGATGATCAGTCCGACGCCCGCCAGGGCCGACGGGAACGACGTGAACTTGCCGGTGACGAAACGCGCGAAGGCGTAGCCCCCGTCGAAGCCGTTGCGCCAGCCGGCCTGCACGTCGAGATAGCCGAGCGGGCCCCCGCCCGTGCGCCGGCCGACCCACAGGACGTAACCGAGGGCCCCCAGAGGTGCGAGGAACATGCCGAGGGCGCGTGACCAGGGGCGGGCGCCGACCGGCGCCTGCGCACTCCGGTTCCGTTCGGACGGGGGAGGGGACGCGGGCCGCCGTTGCCGTACGTACGATCCGATCGCGGCCGCCCAGAGCGCCGCGACCACCGCGAGGCCCACCGGGCGGGTCAGCCCGGCCAGGGCCGCCAGCGCGCCCGCCGTCACCCAGCGGCCGGTCAGGACGGCGTACAGCGACCAGGCGGCCAGCGCGGTGAACAGCGACTCCGTGTACGCCATCGACTGCACGATCCCCACCGGCAGTACGGCCCACAGCAGCACGGCGCACACACCGGCCCGCCCGCCGTACACCCGGTCGGCGACCGCGAAGATCCCCCAGGCCGCGGCGAGCGAGGCGAGCGTGGCGACGGCGAGGCCGGCGTGCGCGGGGGACAGCGGGGTCACCGCCGACACCGTCCGCTCCAGCCAGGGGAGCAGGGGGAAGAACGCCAGGTTGGAGTGGACGTCGCCGTTCGGCAGCCGCACCTCGTAGCCGTAACCGAGTTCGGCCACGCGGGTGTACCAGAGCGAGTCCCAGCGGGCCGACAGCAGGGTCAGGGCGCTCTTGTCGCGCGCCGCGCTCCACCCGGCGAGGGCGACGAGGCCCAGGGCGCGCACGGCGGCGTACCCGAGGAGCGCGGGGGCGGCCCGCCGCAGGGAAGGCGGCGCCGGGCGCGTGGCAAGAGCGGTCACGCGCTCGATTATCGGCGGAGCCGGGAACCGGCCGGGACGTGGCCGCGTGGTGGATCCGGGACGGAGAGGGGCGGACGACCCACGGACGACCCACGGACAGGTGATGAAGGAGCCGTGGAGGACCGGTGGGCAGCCTGGTGGACAGCCCGGTGGACGGCCCGGTGCGTGGCGCACGCCACATCGTGCACGAGGCGTCCATGAGACACCCGCCACGCTGCGCCCGCCCGGACTCGCGTACGCTGTCGGCTCGCTCGCCTTTCGTTGCGCGGGTCCGGGACGCCGCCCCTCCCGGGCCGTGGCCGCAGGGGAGTCCCCGCCCCGTGGTTCCGCCGAACGCGAGAGCATTCTGGGAGGTACGTACATGTCCGGGACGCCCACGGCCGCCGCACGACGCCGTCCGGGCACCGGGGCCGGTGCCCACCGCTGGGTCGTCCTCGTCGTCCTCTGCGTCAGTCTGCTGCTCGTCGCCGTCGACGCCACCGTGCTGCACGTGGCGGTCCCCGCCGTCACCGAGGACATCAGGCCGAGCGGCATGGAGCTGCTCTGGATCGTCGACGTCTACCCGCTGGTCTGCGCCTCGCTGCTGATCCTCTTCGGCACGCTCGGCGACCGGGTCGGCCGCAGACGCATCCTCCTGCTCGGATACTCCCTCTTCGGCGTCGCCTCCGGGCTCGCGGCCTTCGCCGACAACCCGCAGGTCCTGATCGGGGCCCGCGCCCTGCTCGGTGTCGGCGGCGCGATGATCATGCCCGCCACGCTGTCGATCCTGCGCCAGGTCTTCCCCGACCGGCGCGAACGGGCGCTCGCCATCGGCGTCTGGAGCGCGGTCGCCGCCGTCGGCGCGGCCGTGGGACCGCTGCTCGGCGGGTTCCTGCTGGAACACTTCTGGTGGGGCTCGGTCTTCCTGGTCAACATCCCGCTGATGCTGGTGAGCCTGCCCATCGGGCGCCTGCTGCTGCCCGAGTCGACCGGCGACCGCGACGGCCCCTGGGACGTGGTCGGCGCCCTGATGGCGGCAGCCGGTCTCTTCGGTGTCGTCCTCGCGGTCAAGCGGCTCGGCGGCGGGCACCCCCCGTTCGACCCGGGCACCGCGCTCGCCCTCCTCGGCGGCGGCGGGCTGCTGGCCGCGTTCGTACGACGGCAGCGGCGCCGGACGCATCCGCTGGTCGACCTCCGGATGTTCGCGCGGCCCGCGTTCAGCACCTCGGTCGGCTGCATCGTCCTCGCGATGCTCGCCCTGGTGGGCCTCGAACTGATCGCCGCCCAGTACCTGCAACTCGTCCTCGGGCTGTCCCCGCTGGAGACCGGGCTGCGCCTGCTGCCGCTGACCGTCGCCGCCATGGCCGCCGGACTCGTCGGCTCCTCCCTGCTGCACCGCTTCGGGCCGCGCCGCATGGTCGGCCTCGGCTTCTGCCTCACGGCCTTCGCCGTCGTCCTGCTGACGGCCATGGGACGGCACGACAACGCGGCGCTGCTCCTGACCGGGTTCGTGCTGCTGGGCTTCGGCCTGGAGACGACCCTCTTCGGCGCGTACGAGTCGATGCTGAGCGAGGCCCCGGCGTCCTCGGCCGGCGGGGCGGCGGCGATCGGCGAGACCTCGTACCAGCTGGGCGCCGGCATCGGGATCGCGCTCCTCGGGAGCGTGATGAACGCGGCGTACGCGCCGGGGCTGGCTACCGTGCCGGGGGTGCCGGCGTCGGCCTCCGCCGCCGCCGGGCACTCGCTCGGCGAGGCGTACGAGGTCGCGGACCGGCTGGGCGGCCCCTCGGGAGAGGCGCTGCGGCACGCCGCCCGGGACTCCTTCGTCCACGGGCTGCACATGACGCTGCTGGTGAGCGCGGCACTGCTGGTGCTCGGCGCGGTGATGGCACTGAGGCTGCCCCGGGGGATGGAGTGCGGGGCCGCCGCGGAAGTGCCGGGGCCTCGGGAGGCCAAGGCCGCGCCGTCCGTGCGCGCGGAATCGCTCCACTGAGGCGTCCCCGGACTGCCGGTGTGACCGGTCCGTACAGCCAGGGCGTCGGAGCATGAGTAGTGTGCTGAGCATCGCTAGTTTTACGAGCCGGAGGTTGTCCCATGGCCGCGCCCGCGAAGTCGCCGTCCTTCGACCCCGCCGATTTCCTCGGCCTCGACGAGCTGCTGGACCCCGAGGACCTCGCCGTGCGGGACACCGTGCGCAGCTGGGCGGCCGACCGGGTCCTGCCGCACGTGGCCGACTGGTACGAGCGGGGGGAGCTGCCCGGCATCCGGGAACTGGCCCGGGAGCTGGGCGCCATCGGGGCCCTGGGGATGTCGCTGGAGGGCTACGGATGCGCGGGAGCCAGTGCCGTGCAGTACGGGCTGGCCTGTCTGGAACTGGAGGCGGCGGACTCGGGGATCCGGTCGCTGGTCTCCGTGCAGGGGTCGCTCGCGATGTACGCGATCCACCGCTTCGGCAGCGAGGAGCAGAAGCGGACGTGGCTGCCGCGCATGGCCGCCGGTGAGGTCATCGGCTGCTTCGGGCTCACCGAGCCCGACCACGGGTCCGACCCGGCGTCGATGCGCACGTACGCCAAGCGGGACGGCGGCGACTGGATCCTGAACGGCCGGAAGATGTGGATCACGAACGGGTCCGTCGCCGGGGTCGCCGTGGTGTGGGCGCAGACCGAGGACGGTGTGCGGGGGTTCGTCGTCCCCACGGACACGCCCGGGTTCTCCGCGCCGGAGATCAAGCACAAGTGGTCCCTGCGTGCCTCCGTCACCAGTGAACTCGTGCTGGACGACGTGCGGTTGCCGGCGGACGCCGTACTGCCGGAGGTCAAGGGACTGAAAGGCCCGCTGAGTTGTCTCTCGCACGCCCGTTACGGAATCGTGTGGGGCTCGATGGGCGCCGCGCGGGCCAGTTTCGAGTCGGCCGTCGCCTACGCGAGGACCCGCGAGCAGTTCGGGAAGCCGATCGGCGGATTCCAGCTCACCCAGGCCAAACTCGCCGACATGGCGGTCGAGTTGCACAAGGGGATTCTGCTCGCCCACCATCTGGGGCGGCGGATGGACGCGGGACGGCTGCGGCCCGAGCAGATCAGCTTCGGCAAGCTGAACAACGTGCGGGAGGCGATCGAGATCTGCCGTACCGCCCGGACGATCCTCGGCGCGAACGGGATCTCCCTGGAGTACCCGGTGATGCGGCACGCGACGAACCTGGAGTCCGTGCTCACCTACGAGGGCACCGTCGAGATGCACCAACTGGTGCTGGGCAAGGCGCTCACCGGTCTCGACGCCTTCCGGTGAGCCGCGACGGCCGACCGGGCACCGCAAGGCAGGGCCGACGAGCGGCCCTGCCTCAGCTCTGGTTGAAGAAACCGTCGACCGGACGGCTCGCGACCTCGCCGCTGACGATCTCGGTGTCGGCCGGGGTCAGCAGGAACACGCGGTTGGACACCCGCTCGATCGAGCCGCGCAGACCGAAGATCAGGCCGGCCGCGAAGTCGACGACGCGCTTGGCGTCGGCGGCGTCCATGTTCGTGAGGTTCATGATGACCGGGACGCCGTCCCGGAAGAGCTCACCGATGTGCCGGGCGTCACGGAAGCTGTCCGGCGTGACCGTGCCGATCCGGCGGCCGTGGTCCTGCGCGGACTCGGACGCCACCTTGACGCGAGGGTCGGTGACCCAGGCCTCGCCGGAGCCGGACTCCCGCTCGTCGGCGTAGTCGTCGTCGTAGTAACGCTCGTCATCGTTGTCGTCGACGAGGCCAAGCCAGGCACTCGCCTTGCGCACCGATCCCATGGACGCCTCCTCTCGCAGCGGTCTTTCGTGCTTTCCGCATCCCTATCGTCGTCCATGATGCGGATGTCTCGCCAAGTGGATAGACGCCGCACGGGGGTTTCGTGACGGTACTGGTGCAGAACGAATTCGTCGAGAGTCCATGTGCCCCAAGGGCTCCGCTGTACACACTCGCTGACAGGGAGTGAAATAATATTGTTCATGGCGTTTGGGTGAGTCGGGGGCCGTCCGGGTGAACGTTCCGGCGGCTACGATGCCGCGACGCCGACGAGCCCGCGGCGACAGGGCGAGACACGGGGGAGTGTCGTGTTCGGAATCGTGAGGCCCTGCGGTCATCGCCTCGGCGAAGGACTGCGCGCCCAGTGGATGGCGCATCTGTGCGGTCTCTGCCTCGCCCTGCGCACGGACCACGGGCAGTTCGCCCGGTTCGTCACCAATTATGACGGCCTGCTGGTCTCGGTTCTGACGGAGGCTCAGACCGGGAGCACCACCGTCGGGCGGCGCACCGCGGGGCCCTGCCCGCTGCGCGGGATGCGCACCGCCTCCGTCGCACACGGCGAGGGCGCGCGACTCGCGGCCGCCGTCTCGCTGGTGCTCGCCTCCGCCAAGGTCCGTGACCACGTCGCCGACGGGGACGGACTGCTCGCGCGCAAGCCGGTGGCGCGCGCCGCGCGCCGGATCGCGACGAACTGGGGGCGCGCGGGGGCGCGTACGGGATCGGACATCGGGTTCGACACGGCCGTACTGGTCGACGCGGTCGACCGGCAGACCGGAGTGGAGGCGCTGGCCGGGCCGGGCACCCCGCTGCTCGCGGTCACCGAACCGACCGAGACGGCCACGGCGGCGGCCTTCGCGCACACCGCGGTCCTGGCCGGACGGCCCGGCAACGCCGCACCGCTCGCCGAGGCCGGACGCCTCTTCGGGCGCCTCGCCCATCTGCTGGACGCGGTGGAGGACCGGGCCGCCGACGCCGCCGCCGGGGCCTGGAACCCGCTGACCGCCACGGGGACCCCGCTCGCCGAGGCCCGGCGGCTCGCCGACGACGCCCTGCACGGCATCCGGCTCGCCCTGCGCGAGGCCGACTTCGTCGACGGCGGGCTCGTCCATCTGCTGCTGGTGCACGAGGTGCGCAGGTCGGTGGACCGGGCGTTCGGGGCGGTGCCGGTGTGTGCGAGCCATCGGCACGGCGGAGTGCCGGGGCCGGGGAATCCGTACGCGGGCGGCGCCGGTGACCCGTATGCCGGAGCCGGTGGGAATCCGTACGCCGGCGGCGGGGGGAACCCCTTCGGCGGTGGCGGCGGTGGCGGTGGCGGTGGCTTCGGTCCGCCGCAGCCGCAGCCGCAGCCGCAGCCGCCGCGGCGTCGGGGTTTCTGGGCGGGGTGCGGGATGTTCACCCTGCTGTGCTGCACCTGCCGGTTGTGCTGTGCGAAGGAATACGAGGGTCCCTGGTCCCGGAAGAAGCGCGAGGGCTGCTGCCGGGACTGCGACTGTGACTGCTGCGATGCGTGCGAGTGCTGCGGTTGCGACTGCTGAGAAGAAAGAGGGAACGCGAGGGGAGGGGTGCGCGTGTGAAGGCCAAGGGGGAGAACACGAACGGCGCCCCTCGGGAATCGGGGCGCGCGGTGGGGTCGGCTCAGCTCAACAGGAGGAGGACCACACGCGACCGAGGTCGATGTGGGAGCGCTTGACCAGCCACTGCTGCGGATGCATGGAGCAAGTGGAACAGGCATCCGAAAGCGAGTCAACCGGCCTGAGACGTGACGCCCACAGTTCGGACAACCTTGACAGCGAGGGGAAAGACAGCCGTACTCTCGGCGCAGACCGCTGCTGAGGGGCTCGGTCGCCCGCGTCCGGCCCACCGGACGCGCTCGTGTGAAGGCACCCGTGTTCGACTCGGACTCACGGAGCCTTTCGCATGCCGTCTGCCTCTTCCTCCCACTCCGCCCTGCCCTCTTCGCGCCCGTCCCTGGTGATCGTCGGGGCCGGACCGCGCGCCACCGGACTGATCGAGCGGATCGCCGCCAACGCCGGTGCGCTGTACGCCGGCTCGGGCTTCGACATCCACCTCGTCGACCCGCATCCCCCGGGGGCCGGGCGTATCTGGCGGGCGGACCAGTCGCCGCTGCTGTGGATGAACTCGCAGGCCGAGGACATCACCATGTTCACCGACGAGACGGTGCGGATGGACGGGCCCGTCCGGGAGGGGCCCACGCTGCACGAGTGGGCGGGGCTCGACGGGCGGCTCTTTCCCGACCGGCGCATCCAGGGCGAGTATCTGCGCTGGGTGCACCGGAACGCCGTCGCCGACCTCCCCGAGGGGGTCGTGGTCCACCATCATCCGCGGCGGGCCGTCCGGGTGGGCGGACCGGCCGAAGGACGTCAGCAGGTGTGGCTGGAAGGGCGTCCGCGCCCGCTCCCCGCGGACCTCGTCATCCTCGCGCTCGGCCATCTGGACGCCGAACTCGACGACGAACAGCGGGAACTGGCGGAATACGCCCGCGCTCATGGGCTGGTCCACATGCCCCCGGACTTCACCGCCGACAGCGACCTGTCGCCGCTGGCCCCGGGGGAACGGGTTCTCGTGCGGGGCTTCGGGCTCGCGTTCGTCGACCTGCTGGTGCTGCTGACGGAGGGGCGCGGCGGACGGTACGAGGCCGACGGCGAGGGGGAGTTGACGTACCTCCCCTCGGGACGGGAGCCCGTGCTGTACGTCGGGTCGCGGCGCGGGGTGCCGTACCACTCGAAGATCGGGTACGACCTGGACGGGGAACGGCCGCCCCTGCCGAGGTTCTTCGGACCGGCCGAGGCCGACGAACTGCTGGCGCGGGCGGCCGGGTTCGACTTCCGGAGCGATGTGTGGCCGCTGGTGGAGAAGGAGCTGGGGTTCGCGCACTACCACCGGCTGTTCACGGCTCATCCCGGGCGGACGGCCATGGCCTGGGCGGACTTCGAGGAGAAGTACGCGGCGGCGGACGCGGGCGAGCGGGCGGTGCTGGTGGCGTCGGCGGTACCGGACCCCGCCGACCGGCTGGACCTGGCCGCGCTGGACCGTCCCCTGCAGGGCGTGCGGTACGCCTCGCACGAGGAGTTCCAGGCCGGGCTGCGCGGCCGTGTCGAGGCCGACCTGGCACGCCGCCACGACGACTCCTTCAGCGCCGACCTGGGCGTCTTCTTCGGGCTGCTGTCCGTCTACGGGCAGTTGATCCGGCTCGGCGACGTCGGGACCTGGTGGCACGGGTTCTTCAGCTTCCTCGCCTCCGGACCGCCGGGCCCCCGGCTGCGGCAGCTGCTCGCCCTGTCGCGGGCCGGCGTCCTGAACTTCGTCGGCGCGGACATGGCCGTGACCGCCGAGGGCGGGGTGTTCCGGGCGTCCAGCCCCACCGTGCCCGGGGCCTCGGTCGAGGCGCGGGCACTGGTCGAGGCACGGCTGCCGGAGCCGACGGTGGCGCGGGTCCGCGACGGGCTGCTGCGCGAGCTGTACGACGACGGGGGGATCGTCGAGACGGCGGAGGGGCTGGTCGCCGTCGATCCCGCGGACGGACGTGTGCTGGACCGGGCCGGACGCCCCCACCCCCGGCGTTTCGCGCTCGGGCCCTACACGAACAGCCGTACCCCTGGGGCCTTCACCCGCCCGCGTACGGGCGGGCCCGCCTTCCGGCAGAACGACGCCACGGCCCGGGCCGTCCTCGCGTTCCTGCGCGACCTGGAGTACCGCGCGGCCGCGTGAGGGGGCCGGGGGTGTCGGGCGGGACGGCGGAGCAACGGAGAGGGGTCGGTCGGTATGGGGTCGTCGTACGGTCGGGGGCGGCTGCACCTGGCCGCTGCCATGGATCAGCGTCCGGGACGGGACGCGGGCGCGTTCGTGGAACTCGCCCGGCTCGCGGAGCGGGGCGTGCTGGATTTCGTGACGCTGAAGGACGTGGCCGGGCGGGCGGGGCCGGACGCGTCCGCGGTGCTGGCGCGGGTGGCGCCGGAGACGGGCCGGATCGGACTGGTGCCGGCCGTCGCGACGGCGTACACCGAGCCGTCGCGGGCACCGGACGCGGTGGCGACGCTCGACTGGGTCAGCCGGGGGCGGGCCGGATGGTGGACCGAGGCGTCCGGTCCAAGGGAGGGCCGGCCCGGTGCCGGTGCCCGCCCCGAGGGGAGCGGGAGGTCCGACGGCCGGGAGCAGACGCACCGCCTCGCCGTCGAGGGCGTCCAGGGAGTCGAGGGAGTCGAGGGTCCTGCGGGCCTTGAGGGTGCTGCGGCTTCCGTCCGGTGGCCCTCGGTCGGGCCCCGGTCGCCGCAGGGCCACCCTGTACGGGTCGTCGACGCGACCGAGGGGGAGAGCCGTGACATTGCCGCCCGTCACGCGGACGTGGCCCTGCTGCGGGTCGCCGATCCGGCCCGCGCCGACGCCGTACGGGTGGAACTGCGGGACACGGCGGTCCGGTTCGGGCGGGACCCCGGTGAACTGCGGGTTCTGGCGAGTCTCGGAGTGGATCTCGGTGGCGGCGAGCACGCGGCCGAGCCGGGCCACGGCGGGGGAGGACCGCGCCAGACCGCCGACGGCCCGCTGTACCGGGGCGGACCGGTCGACCTCGCCGAGCTGGTCGCCGCCTGGCACCGGGCCGGGGCCGTCGACGGCTTCCACCTCGTCCCCGTCGAGCCGCGCCGGGACCTGGAACGGCTCGTCAACGGGACGGTGGCGCTCCTTCAGCACCGTGGCCTGTTCCGGACCTTCTACCCGGGCAGCACGCTCCGCGAGCACCTGGGCCTCGCCCGGCCCGCCGACCCGTACGGCGTCAGGGGGAGAGCGGCCGGAGGCGGGGCGGCGAGGGTGACGGGGGCGGCGAAGGGCTGAACGGCCCAACGGATGACTTCCGGACACCCCCGCGCGGTGGACCCGCGTACTCCGACCGGGCGCCCCGGAGGGTGTCCAGCGCCGCGGCCGACGATAGTGGTGCTCGACGCTCCCGGGCCCTGCGGCCTGCTCCGACGACCCGTCATCCGGCCCCGCCGGGAGCCGATGAGGATCTGCACATAACCCGCACATATGGCCTGACGGGGTCAACTGGAGTGGAGGGCGCGCCGGTTGGGCTTCCGAGAGGCCGAAAGGCACCCTTGCGTGGGTCGGCGGTACGGCCGAATACTTCCCCCCAGCGCCTTGTCAGGGACACGGCGTGTCCGGAATCCGGACCGTCGCCCTGATCTGCGCCTCACGGGCCCCGACCCCACGCGGGCCCCCGACTTCCCTTTGGAGGGAACGAACAGTGAGGATCAAGCGCACCATCCCCCGCAGCGGCATAACGAGACGCACCCGGCTGATCGCCGTGGCCACCGGACTCGTCGCCGCGGCCGCCGTCACGGTCCCCACCGCCAGTGCGGCAGGCACCCAGACGTTCAGCGCGTCCGAGCTGAAGAGTGCCGGCTCATCGGTGCTCAAGGCTGACATCCCGGGTACCGCCTGGGCGATCGACCCGGCCACGGACAAGGTCGTCGTCACCATCGACAGCACCGTCTCCCAGGGCGAGCTGGCGAAGATCAAGGAGGCGGCGGGCGAGAACGCCGGCGCCCTGACGATCAAGCGGACACCTGGCAAGTTCAACAAGTTGATCAAGGGCGGCGACGCCATCTATGCGAGTAGCTGGCGCTGCTCCCTCGGCTTCAACGTCCGCAGCGGGAGCACCTACTACTTCGTGACGGCCGGTCACTGCACCGACGGTGCGGGCACCTGGTACTCCAACTCCGGCCGCACCACGGTCCTCGGGTCGACCGCCGGGTCGAGCTTCCCGACCAACGACTACGGTCTCGTGCGCTACAGCAACACGTCCATCGTCAAGGACGGCACCGCGGGCAGCGTCGACATCACCAGCGCGGCCACCCCGAGCGTGGGCACCAATGTCATCCGCACCGGCTCCACCACCGGTACCCGTACCGGACGGGTGACCGCCCTCAACGCGACCGTGAACTACGGTGGCGGCGACATCGTCTACGGCATGATCCAGACCACGGTCTGCGCCGAGCCCGGCGACTCCGGCGGTCCGCTCTACGGCAGCAACGGCGTGGCGTACGGTCTGACCTCCGGCGGCAGTGGCAACTGCACCTCCGGTGGCACGACCTTCTTCCAGCCGGTCACCGAGGCCCTGAGCGCGTACGGGGTCAGCGTCTACTAGGCCGAACGGGATCCAGGCCGAACGGAACCGGCGCTCTTCCCCCCGGCGCCGGCCCCCCCACCCGGCGGCAGCCGGCCATCACGGGCGAGCCCCCGCACACCATGTGTGCGGGGGCTCGTCCTCGTTCGGGGGCGGAGTCACCTTCGGGATGCGTGCGGCACGCGTGCGGACGGGTGGGCGGCCGCGGGGCGGTGGGGCTTCTCGCGCGGTTCCCCGCGCCCCTGAAAGGGCGGGGCTGCGCCCCTGCCCCAACGGCTCTGTCCCTTGAGCCAAGAGAGCCTGGCGGCCGGCGGCGGCGGTGGGTCACGGCATTGCCGCGAATGCCTCCCGATGGTCGCGTGCCCACCGCTCGAACGTGCCCGCCGGTCGGCCGAGCACCTGCGGCACGTGGTCGGTGACGTAGGCCGCACCGCCGGCGCGCGCCCAGCCGATGCCCGTGCTCATCCCGGCCGGCAACTGGTCGAGCGCAGTCGTGTCGGTGATCTTGACTGGCCGTTCCAGCACGCCCTCCAGGATCGCCGCTTGGTCTGCGAACGTCAGCAGCTCCGGACCGGTCAGGTCGTACCGCCGACCGTCGTGCGCATCGCTGGTCATGGCGGCGACGGCGACCGCGGCCACGTCCCTCGGGTCGACGATGGCCTGCCGGGAGTCGCCGGCCAGGTTCGGGATCGGCTCTCCGGCCCGGATCAGCGCCCGGTACCACAAGAAGTTCGAGGCGAAGCTCGGCGGGCGAAGCATCGTCCACACGAGCCCACCGGCCTCGATCGCCTCCTCCGCGGCGAGGTGCCACGCGCCGACGGTCGCCCCGTCGAACCGCTCGCCGCTGCCGATGGCGGACAGCTTGACGATCTTACGGACGCCTGCCGCCCGCGCGGCCGTGACCAGGGCGATGTCGTGGTCCGCGGTCGGTACGGGGGGCACGGTTACGAGGAAGACCGTGTCGACGTCGGCCACCGCGCGCGCCAGCGACGCCGGGTCGTCGAAGTCGGCCCGCACCCCGCCGGCCCGCTCACGGCGGGACATCGCCCGGAACGGCAGGCCCCGCTCGGTGAGCAGACGGACGACGTGACTACCGATGGTGCCGGTGGCACCGGTAACAAGGATCATGTCCCGACGGTGACAGCGCTCTCACACCTCGGGATAGGAAGTTTCGGCACTATCGTGAACCGCGTGAGTTCTCTCCTCGTGCCGCCTGCCCTTCTGCGGTGGGTGGCCGGGATCGATGTCGCTACGGCGAGTGCTTCGGCGGCGGTCGACGTGCCCGATCACGCCACCACGCTTCTCCTGCGCACTGACACGCGCGAGCTGATCGTCATGGGCCCCCGCACTCGGGCCGCCTATCACGTCGCCGCGCCCGGCCACTCGTGCGTGCGGGTTCGTATGCGGCCGGGTCGTGCCCAAGCCCTGCTCGGACGTTCGCTGAACGGTCTCGCCGACGGTGCCCTGCCGCTCCGCGAACTACCGGGTCTGGACGTCGACCAGTTCGCCGCCGACCCGGTCACCGCTCTCGAAGGAGCGTTGGCCGACCGCCCGGAGCCGTCGGAGCGGCTCGACGAGGCGGCACGTCTACTGGTCCGCGCCACTGTCACCGCGACCGCGGCCCGGTTGCACATCAGTGAACGCCGCCTGCACGCCCTGTTCACCGACGCCACCGGCTTGTCCCCCAAGCGCTTCGCACGCATCGACCGCGTCCGCACCGTGCTCGCGGCCGATGCCGGCCGATGGGCGGACATCGCCGCGACGGCCGGCTACTACGACCAGTCCCACATGACGGCCGAGTTCCGCCACTTCATGGGTGTCCCACCGGCCGCGTTCACCGCGGGTCGGCGCCCCGCCGCGACTTTGTGCACTGCCTGAGTTCCACGCGCCCATCCGTGCGACCGCCAAGGACAACGGCCCTGCGGGCCGTTGTGTCCCGTCCGGTTCGGCCTTCGGAGGGGCTGTTTCAAGACAGGACTAGACCTCGCTCGGTGCGAAGGAGGTCGTTGCTTCCTGTGTTTGCAGTGTGAATTTCTGTGGGGCGGGACGGTGCGTTACCGGACGGTAATGACATAGGGGGCGTGCGCCCTCGTGGTGCGGGGGGCCGGAAGTCGACCTTGTGTGCCCCCTCTGCGCCTAGGAATAGTGGGCGCCGCACAGTTGGCATGGACGCGGCGTTTTCTTTCGTCCGCCGCCTCCCTGCCCGCACGAATTCCGGCCGGACCGGGCCCCCACGCCCCTCTCGGCCAACCCCCCACAGGAGGACACGAGTTGAAGCACCGACGCATATCCAGGCGCCGTGCCGTGGTGACGGGTGCCGGTATCGCCGCACTGGTCGCCGCGGGAGTGACCTTCCAGACTGCGAACGCGAGCGAGACCACGCCGACCGCCGAGCCGAAAGCGCTCTCCGTCCTGGCGGCCGGAAAGCTCGCCCGAACGCTCGGCACGGACCTCGGCGCCGACGCGGCGGGAACGTACTACGACGCGAAGAGCAAGCTCCTCGTGGTGAACGTGCTCGACGAGGCCGCCGCAGAGACGGTCGAGGCGGCCGGCGCCAAGGCCCGCGTCGTCGAGAACTCCCTCGCCGAGCTGAAGAGCGCCCGGACCACCCTCAAGGCGGACGCCACCATCCCCGGCACCGCCTGGGCCACCGACCCGACCACCAACAAGGTCGTCGTCACCGCGGACCGCACCGTCTCCAAGGCCGAACTGGCGAGACTCACCGAGGTCGTGGACGGCCTCGGCGCCAAGGCCGAACTCAAGCGCACCGAGGGCGAGTACAAGCCCTTCGTGGCGGGCGGCGACGCCATCACCGGTGGCACCGGCCGCTGCTCCCTCGGCTTCAACGTGGTCAAGGGCGGCGAGCCGTTCTTCCTGACGGCCGGTCACTGCACCGAGGGCATCTCCACCTGGTCGGCCGGCGGGCGGGTCATCGGCGAGAACGCGGACTCCAGCTTCCCGGGCGACGACTACGGCCTGGTCAAGTACACCGCGGACGTCGCCCACCCGAGCGAGGTCAACCTCTACGACGGCTCCGCGCAGGCCATCTCCGGGGCCGCCGAGGCGACCGTCGGGATGAAGGTCACCCGCAGCGGCTCGACGACCCAGGTCCACAGCGGCACGGTCACCGGTCTCGACGCCACCGTGAACTACGGCAACGGCGACATCGTCAACGGCCTCGTCCAGACCGACGTCTGCGCCGAGCCCGGCGACAGCGGCGGCTCGCTCTTCTCCGGCGACAAGGCCGTCGGCCTCACCTCCGGCGGCAGCGGCGACTGCACCTCGGGCGGCGAGACCTTCTTCCAGCCCGTCACCGAGGCGCTGTCGGCGACCGGAACCCAGATCGGCTGACGGCGGGTCAGAGTCGGTCGATCGGCAGGCCGTCAGGTCAGCCCGTCAGCCCGTCAGCCCGTCAGCCGGTCGGCCGGTCGGTCGTCCGGTCGACCGGAGGCCGGCGGATCCACCGGCCTCTTCTTCAGGGCCGCCATCACCACGGTGATGGCGGCCCCCGCCGTTGCCCAGGCGGAGAGCACCAGAAGCGGGCCGGTGGTGTCGTTGCCCTCGAAGTAGGCGATCGAGCGGGCCACCCAGACACCCGCGCCCGGGGGCAGCGCCGGGCCGATCGCCGCCCAGAACGGTGGCAGCAGCGGCGGCGGCAGCGCGCCGCCGGCGCTCGGGTTGCCCGCGATCACCACCAGCAGGACGGCCACGCCGATGCCCGCGATCCCGAAGACGCACTGGAGCGCCAGCGTGGCCGCGCCCACCGCGAAGACGACCAGCGCCCCCAGCCCCCACAGCGCCGCCACGTTGCCCGGCAGGGCGGTCAGGACCGGCCCGGCGATGACCGCGCCGCCGAGTCCGCCGACGATCGCGAACACGGCCAGGGCGGCCAGCCGGATGATGCCGCGCCGGATGTTGGTGGGCCGCGCCCCGGCGCTCATCGCCAGCGCCGACGCGCACAGGTAGCCGCCCACGCACCAGCCCACGACCAGGTAGAAGGACGTGAGCCCGTTGGCGTCCCCGAGGTCGGCCGGGGCCACGTCCACCGTGCGCAGGGTGCGGCCCTCGGAGCGCTCCAGCGCGGTGACGAGCGTGGCCAGCGCGGTGGCGAGGGAGCGGCCGCCCCCGGAGGCGACCAGCAGGGTGTCGGTGGTGCCGGCCGGGTCGATCAGCAGGGCGCCGTCGATCTCCCGGTCCAGGATCCGTTCGCGCGCCGACGCCCGGTCGGTCACCGTGCGAGGGTCCAGCGGCTCGCCCGGCAGCCGCTCCAGCCGGTCCACCGCCTGCTCGGCCGCCGCGGCCCGCGGCGCGACCACGCCGAACGGTACGTCCCTGAGCTTCGGGTTGTGCAGCGCTCCCACGTACGAGGCGATGAAGAGCAGCTGCAGGGCGAGGACCCCGACGACGAGCAGGGTGGCCCGCGGGGTGATCCCGTCCTTGAGTTCCTCGACGAAGGATCGCGGGGCGGGACCGGCCGTCTGTGTCATGTCCCCACGGTCCGGGGCGGGCGGTGTTTGCGCAGGTGGGACAGGGCCGAATGGTTGTCGTACAGAAGTTCGAAAAGTGGTCTATGGTGGAGACGAGGGGGCTGTGAACTGATGTTCGAGCCGAGTGGCTGACCGGGGACCGGGCGAGTGGCCGGTCGAGTGGTGGATCGAGTGCGGGAGGTGTGTGTGCCGGGGTTCACGCATCTGCGCACCGCCTCCGGGTTCTCGCTGCGCCACGGGGCCTCGCATCCGGAGCGGCTGGCCGAGCGCGCCTCCGAGCGGGGCATGGACGCCCTCGCGCTGACCGACCGGGACACCCTCGCGGGTGCCGTCCGGTTCGCCAAGGCGTGTGCCGGGGCCGGGATCCGTCCGCTGTTCGGGGCGGAGCTGGCGGTGGAGGTGCCCGAGGCCGCCGTCCGCCGGGCGCGGCGGCGCGCTCCCGTGCGCGGGGGCGCCTTCATCGACGAGTCGACCCCCCGGGTGACGTTTCTCGCGCGCGAGGGCGCGACCGGCTGGGCCGAGCTGTGCAGAATCGTTTCGGCGGCGCATGCGGACAGCGGCCCGGGCGGCGGCGGGAGCGAGGTCCCGCCCCTGCTGCCCTGGTCGGAGTCGGCCGCCGAGGGGCTGACCGTGCTCCTGGGCCCCGGCTCCGACGTGGGGCGCGCGCTGGCCGCCGGGCGCCCCGACCGTGCCGCGAAGCTCCTGGTGCCCTGGCGGGAGAGGTACGGCGACGCGCTGCGGCTGGAGGCGGTGTGGCACGGCCGCGAGGGCACCGGTCCCGGTTCGCTGCGGCTGGCCGCCCGGACCGTCGGCTTCGCCGCCGAGCAGCGCGTACGGCCCGTGCTCAGCAACGCCGTCCGGTACGCCGACCCCGGCATGGGCCCGGTCGCCGACGTCCTGGACGCGGCCCGGCGGCTCGTCCCCGTCGACCCCCGGGGCGAGCTGGACTCCGGCGAGGCCTGGCTGAAGGGCGCGGACGCCATGCTGGGCGTCGCCGAGCGGGTCGTCGAGGCCGCCGGGTTCCGCCGCGACACCGCGCACCGGCTGCTGGAGCAGACCCGGGCCACGGCCGCCGAGTGCCTGGTGGACCCGGAGGACGACCTCGGTCTCGGCACCGTCCACTTCCCCGAGCCGCGCCTCGTCGGCGCCGGCCGCCGCACCGCCCAGCGGGCGCTCGCCTCACGGGCCGCGGCCGGGATGGTGCGGCACGGCTACGGCGCCCGGCGCGCCTACTGGGAGCGGATGCACCAGGAGCTGGACGTGATCGCCCACCACGGCTTCGCCTCCTACTTCCTGACGGTCGCCCAGGTCGTCGACGACGTACGAAGGATGGGCATCCGGGTCGCCGCGCGCGGCTCGGGCGCGGGCTCCCTGGTGAACCACCTCCTGGACATCGCGCACGCCGACCCCGTCGAGCACGGCCTGCTGATGGAGCGGTTCCTGTCCAAACGGCGGGTCGCGCTGCCCGACATCGACATCGACGTGGAGTCCGCGCGCCGCCTGGAGGTCTACCGCGCGATCATCGGCCGCTTCGGCACCGAGCGGGTCGCGACCGTCGCGATGCCGGAGACGTACCGCGTCCGCCACGCCGTCCGCGACGTGGGCGCGGCCCTCTCCCTGGACCCCGCCGACATCGACCGGATCGCCAAGTCCTTCCCGCACATCCGGGCCCGCGACGCGCGGGCGGCGCTCGAAGAACTGCCCGAGCTGAGGCAGTTGGCGGGGGAGAAGCAGAGGTACGGCCGGCTGTGGGAGCTGGTCGAGGCCCTCGACGCCCTTCCGCGCGGAGTCGCCATGCACCCGTGCGGGGTGCTCCTGTCCGACGCGTCCCTGCTGAGCCGTACGCCGGTGATGCCGACCAGCGGCGAGGGGCTGCCCATGTCCCAGTTCGACAAGGACGACGTGGAGGATCTCGGGCTGCTCAAGCTCGACGTGCTGGGCGTGCGGATGCAGTCGGCGATGGCGCACGCGGTGGCGGAGGTGGCGCGGGCCACGGGGGAGCGGGTCGACCTGGACGCGCTCGACTTCGAACGCGGCGCGGGCGACCCGGCGACGTACGAACTCATCCGCTCCACCGAGACGCTGGGCTGCTTCCAGATCGAGTCGCCGGGGCAGCGGGATCTGGTGGGGCGGCTCCAGCCGGCCACGTTCCACGACCTCGTGGTCGACATCTCCCTCTTCCGGCCCGGTCCGGTCGCCGCCGACATGGTGCGGCCGTTCATCGCGGCCCGGCACGGGCGGGCGCCGGTCCGCTATCCGCACGAGGATCTGGCGGAGCCGCTGCGGGAGACGTACGGCGTGGTCGTCTTCCACGAGCAGATCATCGACATCGTGCACCTCATGACCGGCTGCGGCCGGGACGAGGCGGACCGGGTGCGGCGCGGGCTGTCCGACCCGGAGTCGCAGGGGCGGATCCGGGTCTGGTTCGCGCAGCACGCCGCCGCGAAGGGGTACGACGCAGAGACGATTCAGCGGACCTGGGGGATCGTCGAGGCCTTCGGGTCGTACGGCTTCTGCAAGGCGCACGCGGTGGCGTTCGCGGTGCCGACGTACCAGTCGGCGTGGCTGAAGACGCACCATCCGGCGGCGTTCTACGCGGGGTTGCTCACGCACGACCCCGGGATGTACCCGAAGCGGCTGCTGCTCGCGGACGCGCGGCGGCGGGGGGTGCCGGTCCTGCCGCTGGACGTGAACCGGTCGGCGGTCGCTCACTGTATCGAACTGGTGTCTGAATCGAAGGGGTCGGGGGAGGAACGGACCTGGGGGATCCGGCTCGCCCTCTCCGACGTGCACGGCATCAGCGAGGCCGAGGCGGCGCGGATCGCGGGCGGGCAGCCCTACGCCTCGCTGCTGGACTTCTGGGAGCGGGCGCGGCCGAGCAGGCCGCTGGCGCAGCGGCTCGCCCAGGTCGGCGCACTGGACGCCTTCGGTGCCAACCGGCGTGATCTGCAACTGCACCTGACCGAGCTGCACCGGGGCGCCCGGGGCGCGGGCGGCGGGCAGCTGCCGCTGGCCGGCGGTCGCAGGACCGCCCCCGCCGGGCTGCCGGACCTGTCCTCCGCCGAACGGCTCAGCGCCGAGCTGGGCGTGCTCTCGATGGACGTCTCCCGCAATCTGATGGACGACCACCGGGCGTTCCTCGACGAGCTGGGCGTGGTGTCGGCGCGGCGGCTGCGCGAGACGCGGCACGGGGAGACGGTCCTGGTCGCGGGCGCCAAGGCGGCGACCCAGACCCCGCCGATCCGCTCGGGCAAACGGGTCGTCTTCACCACCCTCGACGACGGCACCGGCCTGGTCGACCTCGCCTTCTTCGACGACTCCCACGACGCCTGCGCCCACACCGTCTTCCACTCCTGGCTGCTGCTGGTGCGCGGGGTGGTGCAGCGGCGCGGCCCGCGCAGCCTCAGCGTGGTGGGCGCCGCCGCCTGGAACCTCGCCGAACTGGTGGAGCTGCGGCGCGAGGGCGGCCTCGACGCGGTGGCACCCCGGCTGGCGGAACCCGTGGACACCGGTGCCGCCCCCGAGTACGCGGCCTCCGACGGCGGCCGGCGCGGTGACCCCGGCCGGCGGATCCGTATGTCCACCGGCTACCGGATGAATCCATGGGCCGATCTGCGGCCCGCGGGCGAAGAGCCCTCACAAGGTCCTTCTCGGATACGGAAGTTGTGGCACCAGAGTCCAGGGAGTGCGGGATGACCATCCTCTGCGTACGTTTCCAGCTGCCGCCGAAGTACGAGGCCGCCCTGCCCGGTCTCCTCGGTGTGGTCGAGGACTTCACCCCGGTCGTGGAGGCGCTGCCGCCGGACGGGGCACTGGCCGACCTGCGGGGCGCCGAACGGTACTTCGGCCGGGACGCCGAGGAGCTGGCCCGGCTGATCCGGGTCCGCGCCCTCGCGCTGTACGGCGTCGACTGTCTGATCGGCGCCGGACCCGGGCCGCTGACCGCGCGGCTGGCGCTGGGGGCGGCGGTGCCCGGGTCGCCGTGCGCGGTGCCCGGGGACCTGGTCGTGGACTTCCTCGCCGAACTGCCCGTGGCCGCGCTGCCCGGCGTCGGCGCCGCGACCGCCCGCACCCTGGGCGAGTACGGCCTGGAGACCCTCGGCGCCGTCGCCCGCGCCCCCCTGTCCACGCTCCAGCGCCTGGTCGGGGCGAGGACCGGCCGCGACCTGCACGAGAAGGCCAACGGAGTCGACCGGGGTCGGGTCGTACCGAACGCCGTCGCAAGCTCACTCGCGACCGAACAGACCTTCTCCCGCGATGAGTTGAACCCGGACCGGCACCGCCGCGCCCTGCTCGCCGGCGCCGTGGAACTGGGCTCCCGGCTGCGCGCCCTGGAGAAGGTCTGCCGCACCCTGACCCTCACCGTCCGCTACGCCGACCGGTCCTCGACCACCCGCACCCGCACGCTCAGGGAGCCGACCGCGCACTCCCCGGCGCTGACCTCGACGGCCTACGCCCTGTACGACGCCCTCGGCCTGCAGCGGGCCCGTGTCCGCGCGGTCGCCCTGCGCGCCGAGGGCCTCACCCCCGCCGACCGGGCCTCCCACCAGCTCGCCTTCGACCCCGTCGACGAGAAGGTCCGCCGTATCGAGGAGGTCGCCGACCGGGCCCGGGCGAAGTTCGGCCCCCACGCGGTGATGCCGGGCACGCTGGCCGCGTGACCGCCTTCGCGTGGAGGTCAGTTGGCCCACGGGGGCACGATCCGGGTGCCGTCGGCCAGCTCCGCCTCCAGGCCGAGGGAGGTGGCGACCCAGGTGACGGCGGTCTCCGTGGACGGGTTCTCGACGGTGAGCGTGGCCCCCGCGTTGACGATCAGGGTGTCACCGGCCGCGACCCGTTCGGTGCGGCCGTCCAGGGTGACGACCAGCTCGCCGCTGAGCAGATGCAGGATCTCCTCCCTGGTGACGGTGTGCGCGGGCGCCTTGGTCCCCGGCGGGATCTCGCCCCGCCAGGCGGCCAGTTCCCGGCTGCCGGTGCGCGGGGTGGCGTACGAGACGAAACGGGCGCCGTGGATCTCGTGGGTGACGGCTTCGGACGGACGGACGACAGGCATACGGGCCTCCGGGGTCATGGAAGGTGACTGGATGGTCAAGCTGCTTGACCATCTGTCCATATGGTCAAGCAGCTTGACCAATGCGTCAAGGGTGTTTCAATGCAGGCGTGCAGAACTCCGAAGCCCTGGCCCTGGCCGCCGTCCTGCTGGCCGCCGCCGGCGACCTGACGCGCCGCATCGACGAGAGGGTCGCCGCCCGCGGCTTCGAGGCGCGGCCCTCGTACGGCTTCGCGTTCGCCCGGCTCGCCCCGGACGGGGCGACGGTCACCGACCTCGCGGCCCATCTGGGGGTGACCAAGCAGGCGGCCAGTCAGCTCGTCGAGGAGCTGGTGCGCAAGGGGTACGTCGAGCGGCGGCCGCACCCCGCCGACGCGCGGGCCCGCCTCGTCGTGCTGACCGAACACGGGTGGGCCTGCACCCGGGCGGCGGAGGAGGCGGCGGCCGAGGTCGTCGCGGACTGGGCCGAATCGCTCGGCGGGGAGGGTGAGGTGCGGGCGTTGCGCGACCGGCTGGCGAGGATCGCGCCGTACGGTCCGATCAGGCCCACCTGGTGACGGTCCCGCGTCACGTGTCAGTGTTCCCGACCTTCACTTGAAGTTTTTACTGACGCGTAACTTCCCACTTTTCCTACTCGCCCGTAACTTGGCGAAGAAGAACAGCATCCTCGTGATCCGGATCACAGGGCGTACGCCGTCGCACATCCCTTGAGCCGCAAGGAGATCACTCGATGCTGCCCTGGAAGCGCCTGATCAGACCGCTGGCCGCCCTGTGCCTGGCCGCCGCGGCGACCGTCGTCCCCGCCACCGCCGCCCGGGCCGCCGACACGGCCGCCGCACCCAGCCGTGGCTGGAACGACTACTCCTGCAAACCCTCCAGCGCCCACCCCCGCCCCGTCGTCCTCGTCCACGGAACGTTCGCGAACTCCGTCGACAACTGGCTGGGCCTCGCCCCCTACCTCGTGAACCGGGGCTACTGCGTCTACTCCCTCGACTACGGCCAACTCCCCGGCGTCGCCTTCTTCAACGGCCTCGGCCCGATCGAGAAGTCGGCGGAACAGCTCGACGCCTTCGTCGACCGGGTGCTCGCCGCCACCGGCGCCGCCGAGACCGACCTCGTCGGTCACTCGCAGGGCGGCATGATGCCCCGCTACTACCTCAAGTTCCTCGGCGGAGCCGCGGAGGTGAACGCCCTCGTCGGCATCGCCCCCTCCAACCACGGCACCACCCTGAACGGCCTCACCGGACTCCTTCAGTACTTCCCCGGCGCCGGCGACCTGTTGTCCGGCGCGACCCCGGCCCTCGCCGACCAAGTGGTCGGCTCCCCGTTCCTGACCAAGCTCAACGCGGGCGGCGACACCGTCCCCGGCGTCACGTACACGGTCCTCGCCACCAAGTACGACGAGGTGGTCACCCCCTACCGGTCCCAGTTCCTCAGCGGACCGAACGTGCGCAACATCGTCATCCAGGACCTCTGCGCGCTCGACCTCTCCGAGCACGCGGCGATCGGACTCCTCGACCGCATCGCGTTCCACGAGGTCGTCAACGCCCTCGACCCGGCCCACGCCACCCCGACGACCTGCCTCTCGGTCGCCGGCTGACACGTGTGCGTACGCACCGCCGGGGCCGCCCGGCGGTGCGTACGCGTGCTGCCGGGGCCTGTCCGGCCTGAGCCGCCCGACAGGCCCCGGAGGTTCACACGGTCCTGGAACCGGCTCCGGGACCGGTCCCGAGCGTCGGGGACGATCAGCAAACTAGCCGCGGGGAACCGTGGAATCGCCTGTCGGAGGCGGGTGCGGCCGATCCTTATGGTGGCGTTAAGGAGGGGCTAACCGAGGGCTCAGGAAAGGGGGTTCCGGACCGGCCGGTGATCCTTCTCTTACCTCCGCGCGGAACAATGCGGTCGCTCGCGTCAGTTGATGACCGGTCGAGGACCAGTCGCCCAGAAGAATGAGGAGCGCCCATGACCGCCGTACGCGGAACCACCGTGGACATCACCACCGAGGACGGCACGGCCGACGCCTACCTGGTCCACCCCGACGACGACGCCGCGCATCCGGCGGTCCTGTTCTACATGGACGCGTTCGGGCTGCGGCCCCATCTGCGGGGGATGGCCGACCGGCTGGCCGGTGCCGGGTACACGGTCCTCGTGCCGAACGTCTTCTACCGGTCGGGGCGGACCCCGGTGTTCGACCTGCCCGAGTTCATCGACCCGGCCGCACGGCCGGAGATATGGGGGCAGATCCTCCCGGCCATGCAGGCGTTGACACCCGAGCTCGCGCTGCGCGACGCGCCGGCCTACCTGGACACGCTGGCCGGCAGCCCGCGGGCCGCCGCCGGGCCCGTCGGGATCACGGGGTACTGCATGGGCACCCGGCTCGCCCTGCACACCGCCGGTGCCTTCCCGGAGCGGGTCGCCGCCGCGGCCGGCTTCCACGGCGGGGGCCTGGCCACCGACGCACCCGACAGCCCGCACCTGGCGGTGGCCCGGATCACCGCCGAGGTGTACCTCGGCCACGCCGACGAGGACCCGTCCCTGCCGCCGGAGCAGATCGACCTGCTCGACAAGGCGCTCACCGAGGCGGGGGTCCGCCATCGCACCGAGGTCTACACGGGTGCCTCGCACGGCTACACCCAGGCCGACACCGCCGCCTACGACGCCGAGGCGACGGCACGCCACTGGACCGCGCTGCTGGACCTGCTGGACCGCAACCTGAAGCGGGCCTGACCCGGACCCGGGCCGCGCACGAGCGTGCCCTCGGCCCGGGCCGAGGGCACCGACGCGGTCAGCGGTGACGCGGAGACGTGGTGCGGGGGGCAGCGACGGGCGGTCAGCCGTCCGGCCACCAGGTGCGCGCGATGTCCTTGCGGACTTCCCGGCGCTCGACGGGACGTTCCTCGGCCTCGTCCCGCACCTGGCGGGAGGTGGACTTCCTCAGGGGCTTCTGCACGGTCGTACGGCGCATGGCTGCCTCCTTGCGTCTACCGGGTTCCGCGTTTTCACGGAGGTAGACCCTTTCCGGGAGCGTTACTCATCGTTCGTGCTGTGTCAGTGGCGGCTGTCACCATCGGGACTGTCAGTGGCAGGTGTCACTCTGGCGGCATGACCAACATCGACGACGGTGAAACCTCCCCGGCCCTGCGAACACCGGACGACGCGGCGGCAGATGACCCTCCGGGAGCCGTCGACTGGGACGCGGAAGCCCCCTCTTTCGACGACGAACCCGATCACGGCCTGCGGGAACCCGCCGTCCGGATGGCCTGGGCGGCCCGCCTGCGGGACTGGCTGCCGCGCCGGGGCTGCGACGTGCTGGACCTCGGCTGCGGCACCGGGAGCCTGTCACTCCTCGCCACCGAGCAGGGCCACCGGGTGACCGGTGTCGACGCCTCCCGGGCCATGGTCGCCCTCGCCCGCGCCAAACTCGCCGGACGCCCCGCGGTGTTCCTCGTCGGGGACGCGGCGGCCCCGCCCGTGGGGGAGGAACGCTTCGACGTGGTCCTCGTCCGTCATGTGCTGTGGACGCTGCCCGACCCGGGCCGCGCCCTGCGCCACTGGTGCGGCCTGCTGCGGCCCGGAGGCCGCCTCGTGCTGGTCGAGGGCGTGTGGGGCACGCTCTCCCCCGTCGGCATACCCGCCGGGCGGCTGCACGGGCTGGTGGCCCCGCTGGTCGCCGACGCGGAGGTCGTGCGGCTCGGGCACGACTCCGCGCTGTGGGGCAGGGAGGTCGAGGACGAGCGGTACGCGGTGGTGGCCCGGCTGTGACCGGTTATGCCAGCAGCGATTCCAGGCCGCCTTCCACGGTGGCGGACACCTCCAGTTCGTCGAGGGCCGCCACGGCCGCCGCCGCGGCCTCCGGGTCGCTCGTCTCGAGCCCGCTCTCCTCGAACTCGTCCTCGTCCAGCCGCAGGACGTCCGCGCCGTCGGCGGAGCGCCACAGGTCCAGGTCGAGGTCCTCGACGACGAGTTCCCCGCCGGAGAGCGCGGCGGGCCGGGTGATGTCGCAGTACCAGCCCTTCAGCACGCCCCGGGCGTCCCTGACCTCCTTCACGGCGTACCACCGGTCGCGCCAGTAGTACTCGGTGAACACGTCACCGGGCTCGAAGCGTACGAAGCCGAAGTCGCGTACGCCCGCGCTCGCCCAGGCGGCGCGGACCACCACCCGGGTGCCGTCGTCGCTCACCAGCCGCGCGGGGTAACGGATCTTCGTCCGGCCCGCCTTGAGCAGGACGACCTCCACCTCCACCGCCGGCTCAGCCGAGTTCACGGACATACCGCACCTCCGTCGCACAGACCTCGTATCCGAACCATGTGTTGACCGCGAGCATCGGGCCGTTGCCGGTGTCGTTGCCCGTGAACGCCTCCGTGCAGCCGGCGGCCCGCGCGCGGTGCAGGGAGGCGTTCTTGGCGAGCTTGGCCAGACCCCGGCCGCGGAAGGCGCGGGCGGTGCCCGTCATCCCCGTGAAGTAGCGGTCCCGGCCGTCGGTGCGGACCGCGGTGAACGCGACGGGTGCGCCGTCCACGACGACCACCGTGCTCAGGGCGTGGTCCAGCAGCGGGTGGCGGTAGGTCTCCGCGATCCACCGTGGGTAGTCGTCGAACTGCGCGTCGAGGTCGCCGGGTTCGTCCGCCGAGACCTCCGCGTCCAGGTCGAACAGGGGGCGCGGGTCGTCGGCGAAGTCGGCGGCCGTCCGCAGTTCCACGCCCGGCGGCGGGTCCGCGAGCGGCGGGAGGGTGCCGTGGGCCAGGTTCAGCCGGAGGAAGTGCGCGGAGCGGCCGGGCGTGTAGCCGCGCCGCTCGGCGAACGCGCGGTTCTCGGGGGTGTCCAGCACCCAGGTGAGGAGCCGCCGCGCCCCGGCCGCGGTGAGCCGTTCCACGGCGGTGCGTGCCAGCAGGCCGCCGGCGCCCCGGTGCAGATGGTCCGGGTGCACGTACACGTTCAGGTACCCCTGGCCCGGTACGGGGCTGTCGTGGGCGATGCCCATCTGCAGTGTGCCGATCACCTCGCCGTCCGCCTCGGCGACCAGCTGCCGGTAGTGGGCCTCGGGGGCCGCGTGGGTCACGTCGTGGAGCAGGGACTCGGGGGTGCTGACCATGAAGGGCAGGGCCCGGCGCCGCACCTCGACGAAGGCTTCGGTGTCCACGGGGTCGGCGGCGCGGAGGGCGCGCACGATCACTGTCATGGGTGCGCACGCTACGGGGCCGCACGGTGGGCTGCCTCCGAATTTCCGCCGGGTACGGGACAATCGCCGCGTGACCTTGAAGATTCGCATCGTGGAGGGGGGCGCGCCCTACGAGCAGGTGCGCGCCCAGATCTCGGAGCAGGCCCGCTCCGGCGTACTGCCCGTGGGGTACCGGCTGCCGACCGTACGGGGGCTCGCCGAGCAGCTCGGGCTCGCGGCCAACACCGTCGCCAAGGCGTACCGGGCGCTGGAGACGGACGGGGTGATCGAGACACGGGGGCGCAACGGCACGTTCGTGGCGGCCGCCGGCTCGGCTGCGGAGCGCGAGGCGGCGGCGGCCGCCGGGGTGTACGCGGAGCGTGTGCGCCGCCTCGGCCTCGGCGAGGCGGAGGCGCTGGCGGTGGCCCGGGACGCGCTGCGGGCCGCGTACGCGGAGTAGGGCCCTTTGGGGCTGGCTGGGCGGGGCGGGGCGTGGTCGGCGACGGGGGCTCAGGCCCGCGCCGTCCTTCGCGGTTCCGGTGTGCGGGTCGGCCGCAGGCCCGCGCCGCGCTCGCGAACGCCGTCGCGTCCCGCACGGCCGCCGCGTGGGGGTCGTTGTTGAAGTACACGTACGAGTCGGCGTCGGCGGGCCAGGTGTCGGCGATGCGGTGCGCCCAGGTCGTCAGGGCCTGGCGGCCGTAGTGGGGCCAGGGGCGGGCCCGGCCCTGGTGCAGGCGGAGGTAGCACCAGTCGGTGGTGCGCCAGAGCGGGGTCGCCGGGCGGGACCGGGTGTCGGCCCAGCACAGGGCCGCGCCGCGGGACTCCAGCACCTCCCGGATCTCGGGGGTCCACCAGGAGTCGTGGCGGGGCTCGACCGCGATCCGGGTGCCGGAGGGGAAGCGGTCCAGGCAGGCGCTCAGGAGGTCCGCGTCGGCCCGCAGGGTCGGTGGCAGCTGGAGCAGGACCGGGCCCAGCCGGTCGCCGAGGCCCTCCGCGTGGCTCATCAGGCGGTGCACCGGCTCCTCGGGGTCCCGCAACCGTTTGATGTGGGTCAGGTACCGGCTCGCCTTGACCGCGACCACGAAGTCCGCCGGCACCCTCTCCCGCCAGGCCTCGAAGTTCTCCCGCGTCGGCAGCCGGTAGAACGCGTTGTTGAGCTCGACCGTGGCGAAGCGGGCCGCGTACTCCTCCAGCCACAGCCGGGTGGGACAGCCCTGCGGGTAGAGGGCGCCGCGCCAGTCCTTGTACTGCCACCCCGACGTGCCGACGAACAAGGTCATACATCCATGAAAACACCGAAGTGCGACCGCTCGCGGCGACGGCCGCAGACGACCGGCTACAGATACAGGCCCGCGTCCGCCCCGCCCCTCGGCTCCGGCAGCGACGTCGGTGACGTGCCGCGGCGCAGCGCGTACAGCTCGGCGAGGGTCGCGCCCTCGCGGCCGACGCCCTCTTCCGTGCCGAGCCAGCCCACCGCCTCCGCGCGGGTCAGGGCGCCCACCTCGATCCGGGCGAGACAGCGGCCGGGGCGTACGACCGCCGGGTGCAGACGCTCCAGGTCCTCGTTGGTCGTCACGCCCACCAGGACGTTGCGGCCCTGGCCGAGGAGGCCGTCGGTGAGGTTGAGCAGCCGGGAGAGGGCCTGGCCCGCGGTGTGCTTGGCCTCGCCGCGGATCAGTTCGTCGCAGTCCTCCAGGAGCAGCAGCCGCCAGCGCCCCTTGCCGTTCGAGTCGTCCTCGCCGATCGCGATGTCCATCAGGTAGCCGACGTCGGAGAAGAGCCGCTCGGGGTCCAGGACGCAGTCGACCTGACACCAGTCCCGCCAGGATCGGGCCAGCGTGCGCAGGGCGGAGGTCTTGCCCGTGCCGGGCGGGCCGTGCAGCAGCAGGAGGCGGCCTGCGATGTCCTCGGGGGTCGTCTTCATCAGCCGGTCCATCGCGTCCGCCACGGGCGCGGTGTAGTTCGGCCGTACCTCTTCCCACGTCCCCGCCGAGATCTGCCGGGTCGTGCGGTGCGGGCCCCGGCGCGGTGAGACGTACCAGAAGCCCATCGTCACGTTCTCCGGCTGCGGCTCGGGCTCGTCGGCCGCGCCGTCGGTGGCCTGGCCGAGCACCTTCTGGGCCAGCTCGGCGGTGGTCGCGGTGACCGTGACGTCGGCGCCCCTGTTCCAGCGGGAGACCAGGACGGTCCAGCCGTCGCCCTCGGCGAGGGTCGCGCTGCGGTCGTCGTCCCGCGCGACGCGCAGGACACGGGCGCCCGGCGGCAGCAGGGTGGCGCCGGACCGTACCCGGTCGATGTTCGCCGCGTGCGCGTACGGCTGCTCGCCCGTCGCGAAACGGCCGAGGAACAGCGCGTCGACGACATCGGACGGTGAGTCGCTGTCGTCGACGTTGAGCCGGATCGGCAGTGCGTCGTGCGGGTTGGCAGACATGGCGCCATGATCCGTCACCGGGGGCTCCCCGCGCACCCGCTTTCCGCGGCGCGCCGCCGGGCACGGGAGTTCCCCGGAGGAGGCGCGCGCCTCCTCCGGGGAACTCCCGTTCACACGGGGGAGAGTTGATGTCTTGTCATGTTTCTGTCGCGCGCATGCAATCGCGCGGACGTGGGGCGGGGTGGGTGTGTCCGGTTGCGGACGGGAAAGTATTGACATGAACACTTCCGATCAACACGCGTAGTTGCTACGACGGTTGAGGCAGAGATCCTGCTAAAGGGAGGTTCCATGAGACGTTCCCGACTTGCGGCATACCTGACCTCACTCCTCCTCGCCGCCGGCGCCGCCCTCACCGGGGCCGCGACGGCGCACGCGTCCCAACAGGCCGCCGCCACCGGCTATGTGGCGCTCGGAGACTCCTACTCCTCGGGCGTCGGCGCGGGGAGCTACCTCTCCTCCAGCGGCGACTGCAAGCGCAGCACGAAGGCTTACCCGTACCTCTGGGCGGCCGCGAACTCACCCTCGTCCTTCAACTTCACGGCCTGCTCGGGCGCCCGAACGGGTGATGTTCTGGCGAACCAGCTGGGACCGCTCGGCCCGGGCACGGGGCTGGTCTCCGTGAGCGTCGGCGGCAACGACGCCGGCTTCTCCGACGTGATGACCACCTGCGTGCTGCAGTCCGACAGCTCCTGCCTCGCACGCATCAACACCGCGAAGGCGTACGTCGACTCGACGCTCCCCGGCCGGCTCGACGAGGTCTACTCGGCGATCAGCGCCAAGGCACCGGCCGCCCATGTGGTGGTGCTCGGCTACCCCCGCTTCTACCAGCTGGGCGGCACCTGCCCCGGCCTCTCGCAGGCCAAGCGGTCCGCCATCAACAACGCGGCCGACTACCTGAACACCGCGCTCGCCAAGCGCGCCGCCGACCACGGCTTCACCTTCGGCGACGTCCGCTCCGCGTTCACCGGGCACGAACTGTGCTCGGGCAGCGCGTGGCTGCACAGCCTCAACCTGCTGAACGTGGGCGAGTCCTACCACCCGAAGGCCGCCGGGCAGTCGGGCGGCTATCTGCCGGTCTTCAGGAACGCCGTCTGACCGCTCCGTCCCGGGCCCCGGTGAGGGCACCGGCCTCGTCGTCGTAGTCGGCGTCGGAGTCGCTGTACTCGCCGGGGTTCTCCCCGTCGTCGGGGGAGGTCCCGCCCGTGGCCGGGGGCTCGGACTCGCACGTCACCGAGAACGCGACGGAGTTGGACTTCTTGTTCACCGGGCCGCGGACCTCGACGCTGATCTCGTCCTCGTGACTCTCGTTCGCCGAGACGACGACCTGGTCCCGTCTGGTCCTCTCGCCGCCGGCCGGGAAGGACAGCGTCTTCCAGCCGCTGTCGTCGATCCGGCCGTTCTTCGCCACCCACCGGTACTGGACCTCCACGGGGACGCTGCCCACGGTGAACGTCGCGGTGAAGCCGGGCACCTGGCCCTCGGGGGGCGGACAGGTGCCGGAGTAGTCGGTGTTCGTGCCCGTCACCGTCACGTCGACCGACTGCGCGGGCGGCTTGGTGGTCGGCTTCTCCTCGGGCGTCTCGGACGGGGTCTCGCTCTCGTCGTCCGTGGTCCCGCCGCCGGGCTCCTCCTCGCCCGTGCCGCCGTCCGTCGTCCCGCCGTCGGTCCCGCCCACCGTGCCCGCCCCGTTGGTGGGGTTGCCGTCCTTCGCGTTGTCGTCACGGTTGACCCAGGCGTACGTCAGTCCGGCGACGGCGAGGGCGATCGCCGCGACACCGGCGATCAGGAAGACGAGGGCGCGGCGGTCGCGCCCCGGCCCGCCGGCCGGCACCGCGGAGGGGTGCGTCGCGGCGGCCGGGACGGGAGCGGGCGGAGTCGGCGCCCCGTACCGGTTCGTGCTCCGTCCCGCGCCCGCGGCGGGGAAGGCGGCCACCGTCGGGTCGTACGGCGCCGACGTGAGCGTGTCGGAGCGCGTGGTGCCCGTGCCGGAGGGCGTACCGCCGGCGCCGACGATCCGCAGGTCCCGCTCGGCCTGTTCGGCGGGGAGCCGCTCGGCCGGATCCTTGCGCAGCAGTCCCTCGATCACCGGGGCCAGCGGACCGGCCCGGTGCGGCGGCGGAAGCTCCTCGTCGACGACCGCGCGCAGGGTGCTCAGCGGGGTGTTCTGCCGGAAGGGGGAGTTGCCCTCGACCGCCGCGTACAGCAGCACGCCGAGCGACCACAGGTCCGACTCGGGGCCGAAGGCGCGGCCGAGCGCGCGTTCGGGGGCGAGGAACTCGGGGGAGCCGATGACCTCGCCCGTCATGGTGAGCGCGGAGCTGCCCTCGACCGTCGCGATACCGAAGTCGGTGAGGACGACCCGGCCGTCGTTGGACATCAGCACGTTGGCCGGCTTCACGTCCCGGTGCAGCACCCCGGCCTCGTGCGCGGCGCGCAGCGCGGACAGCACCTCGGCGCCGATGTGCGCGGCGCGCTGGGGGTCGAGCGGGCCCTCGGCGTCCAGGAGGTCGGCGAGCGACACCCCGCGCACCAGCTCCATCACGATCCACGGGCGGCCGTCCTCCATGGCCACGTCGTACACGGTGACCACATTGCGGTTGGCGACCCGGGCGGCCGCCCACGCCTCGCGCTCCAGCCGGGCGTACATCCGCTCGACGTCGGACACCGGGATCCCGCCCGGCGCCTTCACCTCCTTGACGGCGACCTCGCGGTGCAGCACCTCGTCACGGGCCCGCCACACGGTTCCCATGCCGCCCTCGCCCAGCGGCGTCAGCAGCCGGTACCGGCCCGCGATCACCCGTTCACTGCCCGGTTCTTCGGACACGGCCATCCCCCGTCACTCGCATCCGTCCGACATCTCCACTCCGAGCGATATCCCCACAAAAGTAGCTCAGCCGAGGGCGGATGTTGCCCCCCTGAACACCAAACCAGCCCCCAGGGCGACAACCAGCAGGGCCGACGCCAGCGGCACCGTCCGGCGCACCAGCGCGGCCGTCGGCCCGCCGAGCCGGCCCTCGCCGCGGTCCATCACCCGCGTCACCCAGCCGCCCGCCTTCACGACGGCGTACCCGGCCGCCGTCAGGGTGAGGGCCAGTCCGATGCCGTACGCCACCACGAGCAGCAGCCCGAACCACGCCTTGCCCAGCGCCGCAGCGCCGACCAGGACGACCACGGCCGACGGGCTCGGCACCATGCCGCCCGCGAAGCCGAGCAGGATCGTGCCGCGCAGGGTGGGGGCGGTGGGGTGGGTGTGGGTGAAGCCGCCGTGGGTGTGCGTGACACCGCCGCCGAAGAGGGAGCGCTTCTGGCCGGAGGCGTGGGGGTGCTCGTGGCTGTGGGGATGGTCGTGGTCGTGCTCGTGGTCGTGGCTGTGCGGGTGGTCGTGGTCGTGCTCGTGGTCGTGGCTGTGCGGGTGGTCGTGGCCGTGGTCATGGCTGTGGGTGGGGGTCTCGGCCGGTGCGTGCTCGTGGGAGCGGGTGTGGGTCGCGACCGATGCGTGGGTGTGCGCGTGGGCGGCCGAGGGGGCGGCCAGGACGAGTTCGCGGTCGGGCTCGGGCGCGTGGTCGTGCGGGGAGGAGTGGCCCTCGCCGTGACTGTGGGAGTGGCCGTGGTCGTGGTGGTGCTCGTGGTCGTGCCCGTGCGGGTGCGTGTGGTCGTGGTCGTGCGTGTGGTCGTGACCGGGGGCCTTCGCCTGTGTGAGCGTCAGCTTGCGGTTCAGCCAGGCGCGTCGGGCGAGCGTGACCCCCGCGCCCATCACGAACAGGCCGCTCGCGATGCCCAGCCAGGTGATCACGGACGGGGCGGCCGCGGAGCCGGCGAGGACGAGCAGGCCGAGGGCGACGACGCCCAGGGTGTGGGTGACCGTCACGGACGCGGCCATGGGCAGCACGTCGCGCATCCGGGCCCGGTCGCGGGCGGCGGCCGTCGCGGCCATCAGGGTCTTGCCGTGCCCCGGGCCGAGCGCGTGCATGGCGCCCAGGAACATGGCGATGCCGAAGGCCAGGGCTCCGAAGCCGAGGGTGAGGTCGTGGCTGGAGACCAGGTCGTCCAGGGCCCTGGTCCAGCGGTCCGCACCCCGCGGCAGGATCGAGGCGCCGGGCGCGTCGCCGCGCTGCTCGGCCAGCGCCGGGCCGCCCGGCTTCACCTGGAGCGAGGCCGTCGCCGTGTCCTCCGGCGACTGCAGCAGATCCTCTGGGTAACTGGTGAGCCGCTTCGAGACCGACTCCTCGGGCACGTCGGACCCGGTCAGGGTCGTCCGGTCGCCCTGCGCGGTGACCTCGCGCCAGCCGGGCCCGGAGTCGACGGCCGCGTGGAAGCGCACGTCGACGGCCCGGTCGGGCAGCGCGGCCGTCAGCCGGCACTCCACACGCAGCGTCTTCAGCCCTGCCTGGCCGGGCCGTTCCTCGGCGCGGCTCGACCGGACCCGCACGTCGACGGCGTTCCCGTCGACGGTGACCTCGCTGCCTGCGGCGGCCTTCTCGCACCGCTCCCGGGCCCAGTCGCCCGTGCCCTGCCGCTCGATGGCGGGCGCGGCCTGGGTCGCCGGGATCTCCGCGAGGTCCTCGACATGGAGGATCCGCAACTGACCGGGGGCGGCGACCAGCCCGTCGTAGCGGTTGACGGTGAAGTTGCCGAGCGGGTGCGCGCTCGCCGCCCCGGTGGGGACGAGGACGAGCGCGCAGGCGGCCGTGAGGACCGCCGTGCCGGAGGCGAACAGGCGCCGGGCAGTGATCACTTGGCGGTCTCCAGAGCCTTCAGGGTCTTACGTGCCTGTGCCGCGCCGAGCGGCGAGAAGCCGGCGTTGAGATCGAGCGCCTCCTTCAGCGAGGCCCTGGCCTTCTTCCGGTCGCCGGCCGCGTTCTCGACCATGCCCCGGTGGTACAGGAACGTCGCGTCCCGGTAGCCGGTGGCGGTGGCGCGGCGGGCGTACGGCAGCGCCTCGTCATCCCGGCCGTTGACGTGCAGGGCCCAGGCGAGGGCGTCCGCGGTGTGGACCGTCTCGCGGCGCTTCCACTCGGCCTCGGCGGCCTTGAGCGCGGCCTTGCGGTCGCCGTGGTCGGCGGCGGCCAGCGCGGTGTCGAGGTCGGCGTTGACGCCGTAGGACCGGGCGATGGCGGTGTAGGCGTCCACCAGCGCGTACTGGTCGCGGGCCTTGGCCTTGTCGCCCTTCGCCTCGTACAGCTCGCCGAGGACGACGAGCGGTCCCGGCAGCGGATAGGAGGCCACGACCTGCTCCAGACCGCGGATCGCCTCCGCGGTGTCGCCGCTCGCGGCCTGCGCGCGGGCGCGGCCCTCCAGCGCGGGAAGATAGGTGTCGTCGGCGCCGAGGGCGCGTGCGTAGTGGGCGAGCGCCGCCTTGTAGTCGCCCTGCCGCCAGGAGAGCTGGCCGAGCTGGGTGGCCACGTAGGCGATGTCACCCCGGCCGGCCGCCGAGTCCAGGGCCAGGTTCAGGACCCGGCGGGCGGTCTTCACGTCGCCGCGCAGCTCGTGGACGTAGGCGTACCGCGTGAACACCGGGATGCCGGGACGGCGGGCGTCGGCGAGCTTCACGGCCTTCAGCGCGTCGTCGTAGCGGCCCAGTTCGACCAGGGCGTCGACACGGCTGCACAACGCCCGCTCGCTGTAGGGGTTCTCCTTCAGGGCCCGGTCCGCGTACTTCAGCGCGTCGCCGAACTCGTGGCGGGCGGCGGCGAGGGCGGCCAGGCCCGCGAGCGCCGGGTCGTTGTCCGGCCGCAGCTTCAGCGACCGCCGCAGGGCCTTCTCGGCCTGCGGGTAGCGGGAGGAGTCGCCCTTGACGCGGGCCTGCTCGACGTAGGCGAGGCCGAGCGTGGACCAGGAGCCGAAGTCCTTGGGCTGCTGCTTCAGGTGGGCCTGGAGCAGCTTGACGCCCGAGTCGAGGTCGCCGTGGGAGAGCTGGGCGGCCGAGACCCCCGGCGAGGTGGAGACGGCCACCGTGGCCCGGTCGTCGTCCTGGGCCCCGAGCGCCACGGCGAACCCGGTGAACGCGACGGCCAGCGCGGCCGCGCACGCGGTGAGCCGCGCCGCCCGCCGCCGCGCGGACTCGGGCCGCCGTCCACGCCCGGACCCGACGGGCGCCGGCCCGGGCCCGGCGTCGGAGGCCGCCGCGGGCGCATCGCTGCGGCCCCCGGCGTCGGCAACGGTGGCGTCGGCTGAGGCCGTGTCCGGCTCGGCGTGGGCGGCGGTGGCGTCGGCTGAGGCCGTGTCCGGCCCGGCGTGGGCGGCGGTGGCCTTCGCTGGGACGGTGTCCGGCTCGGCGCCGGCGGCGGAGAGATCGGGCGAGGAGGCGTCGGACTCGGCGTCGGCCCCGGTGGCATCGGAAGGGGAGACGCCGGCAGAGGGCGTGCCGGCAGAGGACACGTCGGCAGAGGACAGGTCAGGAGAGGACACGTCCGCGGAGGACCCGTCGGGTCCGGCGGCGGGGGCGGACGCGGCGGGGGCGCGGTCGCCGGCCTCGGTCTCGGGGGCCCCTGCGCCGGGACGCGGACGCCCGTCCTGCGACGCGCTGTCGTTCGTACGCGGGGACATGCCCTCTCCTCAACATCCTTGCCAAGCGGGGTGTTCGTGAGCGTGGGGCGCGGCCCGCACCGTGGGGGATGGATACGGGCGGGCCGCGCCGGCCTCGATGACCGGGCCCCCTGGGGGAGGGCCCGGTCGGAGCGGCCTAGTAGTAGGCGCGGTCGTTCCGACGACGCCACCACAGCAGGCCACCGCCGATGAGCAGGACACCGGCCGCGCCCGCGCCCGCCGAGGCGGCGATCAGCGTGGTGTCGGAACCGGCGCTCTCGACGCCGGTGCCGATCGCGCTGCGGACACTGTTGGTGGTGTTGCCCTTGACGGTCTTGCCACGCGAACCGGCCGTCGGCAGACCGACGTACGGGAAGGAGTGGCCGAACTTCTTGTCGTTCTTGTTCACCGCGTCACCCAGGTCGTTGGGCGCGTCGACGAGCTCGCCCTCGACGACCTGCAGCGCGATGTCGATCACGTCGTCGGTGAGCCGGCGTCCGTTCGGGAAGCCCTGGTTGTCACCGTCCAGCACACCGAGCCGCTTCGGCTTCGCGGTGGGCTTGATGGAGGTGTTGAGGCGCAGCTGCTCCGACGGGGTCACGCGCGGCGGCTGGTTGAGGCCCTCGACACCCTTGAGGAACACGTCGACGAGGTCGTTGCGCGGCTCCTTCGGGGCCGGGATCTTGTAGATCGCCTCGATGAGCTTGGGCAGCTCCGGCTCGGTGACGTTCTTCAGGAACTGGCCGTCGTCCGCGGGCGAGGACGCGTTGAACTTGTCCTTGTCGCCGATGGGGTTGACGACCTCGTTCACCAGCGGCATGCCGAGGCGCGAGACCTGGCGGTACTGGCCGTCGGCGCCCACCCGCTGGGTCGTCGACCAGATACCGACGATCGGCTGGTTCTTGTGCTGCACGAGCGCGGCGCTCGGGACCTGCAGGGCGATCGAGTTGACGTTGTAGCCCTTGAGGGTGTCCCGCCCGACCTCGGAGAGGTCGCCGCCGTACAGCAGGTCGAAGACGCGCAGGTCCAGGAAGAACGGGTCGTCGGCCTGGCCGGCGTACGTCGTCACCCCGCTCGCCGTCTTGTAGACCGCCTCGTCGCGCAGCTTCTTGTAGTTCGGCATCGACGCCTTGCCGACGTTCGACGGCGCCACCCACACGTCGTCCGCGAGCTTCGTCTTGGAGACCACGCGGCGGTTCTTCAGCTTGAAGAGATCGATGTCGTAGGTCTGCGTGATGTTGAGGTCCGGGTCGTCGAGGCTCTCCACGACGCCCGTGTTGTACAGGAAGGTCTTGTCGTTCTTCGTCTTCGTGTCGAACGTGTACCGGAAGATCAGGTCTTCCCGCGCGTCGCCGTCCTGGTCGACGCGGATGTCGTACTGCGCGTCCTCGGAGAAGGTGAAGAAGTTCGGACCGCCCGCGGGCTCCTCGAAGGGGATCCAGTTCGCGATGACCGTCGTCGTGTCCGGCTTGTCGGGGCTGACGAAGGCGTAGACGTCGGTGTTGTCGAACTGGGGCTGCCCCGAGATGAGCGGTGCCTCGCGGTGGCTGGAGGCCGAGGCGGCCCCCGGCTCCAGCACGGTCACGCCGGCGGCTGCGAGCCCTCCGGCGGCCAGCGAAGCACAGATGAGGGACGCGATGCTGCGCCGTCCCGAGCCGCTCCTGGAAGTAGGTGTCGTCATGCCGTCCGTCCTCTGTCCCAACTTGCCTGACGAACGCCATTCGGTGCGGTCGGCAGGGTGGATTGGTCGAATCCCAAACGTTCTTACGGAGCGTTTGAAAGGTTGTCTCAGCGGAGAGCACGATTCGTTGATCCGAAGTTCGGATCGGTCGACCGGAGACCCGCGTTTCGGGCAGCCTGATCCGTAACCCCATCCGGAGGTGGGTCGGTTGCGAATGCCTTACGCGCGGGGATGGCCGTGCTCGGCCGGAGACGAGGGGGAGCGTGTGGAGGCGGACAGGCTTCTGGTCCGGGTGGCCGGGGGCGACCAGCGGGCGTTCGAGGACTTGTACGCAGTGGTGTCGGGCCCGGTCTTCGGACTGGTCCGCCGGGTCGTGCGCGACCCCGCGCAGTCGGAGGAGGTGGCTCAGGAGGTGCTGCTCGAACTCTGGCGTTCCGCGGGCCGCTTCGATCCGGCCCGGGGCAGCGCCCTGTCCTGGATACTCACCCTCGCGCACCGGCGCGCGGTGGACCGGGTGCGCAGCGCCCGTGCCGCCACCGAGCGCGAGCAGCGCGAGGGACGGCGCAACCACCACCCCGCCTTCGACCAGGTCGCCGAGGAGGTCGAGGCCGGCCTCGAACGCCAGTGGGTGCGCCACTGCCTGGACAAGCTGACCACCCTCCAGCGCGAGTCCGTCACCCTCGCCTACTACGACGGCTACACCTACCGTGAAGTGGCCGAGCGGCTCTCCTGCCCCCTCGGCACGGTCAAGACCCGTATGCGCGACGGACTCACTCGGCTGCGCGAATGCCTGGGAGGAGTCGCATGAGCGCCCTGATCCACCGCGCGGGATCCGGAGGTCCGCGCGCCCGCGCGGCCTGCCGGGCAGGTGCGCCGAGGGGAGGCGCGGCATGAGCCTCTTCCGCCGCGAGGACCTCCACTCGCTCGCCGCTCCCTACGCGCTCGACGCCCTGGACCCCGACGAGCGGCGCCGCTTCGAGCGCCACCTGGAGGGCTGCGACCGCTGCCCCGCCGAGGTGCGCGCCCTGTCCGAGGACGCCGTGCGCCTCGCCTGGTCGACGGCCGCCCCGGCGCCGGCGGCGATGCGCGACCGGGTCTTCGCCGCCGTCCGCAACACCCCCCAGGAGAACCGGTCCTGGAGCGCGCAGCCCGCGCGGCCGCAGCATCTGCCGCGTCATGTGTGGGGGACCGAGCCGCCGCCGAAGTCGCGCGCCCGTGCGCCCCGTCTGCGCTCTTGGCTCGTTCCGCTGGCCACCGTCACGGCCGCCGCCGCGCTCGTGGTGGCCTCCCTCTTCGCCGTCCAGGCCGACCGCACCCGGGACGAACTGGCCTCCGAGCAGGCGCGGGCCAGTGAGATCGCCCACGTTCTCGCCGCGCCGGACGTCCGGGCGAGCAGCGACCGGGACGCGGAGGGACATGCGATCGGAGTGATCGCTTCCGCGGAGGAGGGGAGCGCGGTCGTGACCCTCAGCGGATTCGAGGGCCTCCCGAAGAACCGGGTGCACCAGCTCTGGCTCATGCGCCCCGACGTGCAACCACGCTCCCTGGGGCTCTTCGTCGGCGACACGCCCTTGGTCGCGGACGGAATGAACACCGACGCGACGTCACTCGCGGTGACCGTCGAGCCCGACGGTGGGTCAGCGCAGCCCACCGGCCAGCCGGTTGTCCAACTCGCCCTGGAATCGGTCGGATTCGGAGAGTAGTCAACAACCCCCTTACGGGGTAGAGGAATAGCGGGGCCGTGATTCCCCAGTGCTCCAACGGGGCGATATGGTTACGCTGCCCGGGCCGGGTGGACTCGTACGGGTGGGGAGTGACATGGAACAGATAGCAGTGCGTAGGGCGCGAGTCCCTGCGATCACGTGCGGGAGCACCGCGACCAGTTCGCGGCTCGACCGCCATCTCTCGGTGCTGAGCGGCCCCGCCGTGCCGCAGCGCGAGGCGGCCGAGGCGACCTCGCTGATGCGGGAGCTGACGTCACGTTCCCCGCAGGAGCGCAGCAGCCGCAAGGACACACGCGTCGGCCGCGTCTCGCTGTTCGCCCCGCTGAAGAGGCTGCGCCGCTCGCTGTTCGGCAGTCGCTAGCCCCTCCTCGCACCTCAAGGGCCTTTTCCGCAGAGGCCCGCGTTCAGGCGACCACACCGTCCCGGCGCAACGCTGCGATCTCTTCGTCCGTCATCCCCGCGGCACGGAGCAGCGAACCGGTGTGCTCCCCGAGCGCGGGCACCGCTCCCATCCGCGCCTCGTCCCCGCCCGGCAGCGTGATGGGCGGCAGCAGTGACCTGAGCGGACCCACCGGTGACGCCACATCGCGCCACCGGTTCCGGGCCGCCAGCTGAGGGTGCTCCGCCACCTCCGTGAGGTCCCTCAGCCGCGCACAGGCGATCCCCGCCGCCTCCAGGCGCTCCAGGGCCGTGTCGGTGTCCAGTGCCCCGAGCGCCGTCGCGACCAGCTCGTCCGTACGCTCCCGTCGCCCGACCCGCGCCGGATTCGTCGCGAACGCCGGGTCGTCGGCCAACTCCGGCTGCCCCAGCACCTGTTCGGCGAGCCGCCGCCACTCCCGGTCGTTCTGCACGGACAGCAGCACGCGCCCGCCGTCGGCCGTCGCGTAGGCGTCGTACGGCGCGATCACCGCGTGCCCGAGCCCCGTGCGCGCCGGCGCGGTCCCGCCGTGCAGGGTGTGGTGCAGCGGATGCCCCATCCACTCCGCAAGCGCCTCCAGCATCGACACCTCCACCGGCCCGCCCCGCCCGGTCGTCCCCCGCCGCACGAGCGCCGCCAGCACCCCCGAGAACGCGTACATCCCGGCGGCGATGTCCGCCGCCGGGATGCCCGCCTTCACCGGCTGCTCCGGTGTCCCCGTCACCGACACCAGACCGGCCTCGCACTGCACGAGCATGTCGTACGCCCGCTTGTCCGCGTACGGCCCCGACGCCCCGTACCCCGAGATGTCCACCGCGATCAGCCGGGGATGCGCCGCGCACAGCGTGGCCGCGTCCAGGCCGAGCCGGGCGGCGGCGCCCTGCGCGAGGTTCTGCACGAACACGTCCGCGTCCGCCACCAGTCGCGTGACGACGGCCAGGCCCCGCGGGTCCTTCAGATCCACTGCCAGGGACTCCTTGCCCCGGTTGCACCACACGAAGTGCGAGGCCAGGCCCCGGGCGGCGGTGTCGTAGCCGCGGGCGAAGTCACCGCCGTCCACCCGCTCGACCTTGATCACCCGCGCCCCCAGGTCGGCGAGCTGCCGGGTGGCGAAGGGCGCGGCGACGGCCTGCTCGACGGCGACGACGGTGATGCCGTCCAGGGGCAGCGGATCGCGGGGGAGTGGGCTCATGCCGTGGATCATGTCCCCGCGGGGGCGCCGTTGTCATCAGGCGTGCCGCGTCTCACGTGCCCCGGGGCCCGGCCGCGTAGGTGCGGACCGCGAGCGGCACGAACACCGCGAGCAGGACGCCGCACCACAGCAGCGACCCGGCGACCGGGTGGGCGACCGGCCAGGCGGCGCCCTCGGGGACGGGCGCGTTGCCGAAGAGGTCGCGCAGGGCCGTGGCGACCGCGCTGATCGGGTTCCACTCGGCGGCCGTCCGCAGGGGGCCCGGCAGACCCTCGGCCGGGATGTACGCGGTGGACAGCAGCGGCAGCAGGAACGTCGCCCCGCCCAGCTGTCCGGCCGCCTCCTCGTTGCGGGTCAGCAGGCCCAGGAAGATGCCCGTCCACACGGCGGCGAACCGGAACAGCAGCAACAGTCCGAACGCCCCCACCGCCGCCGGGGCGCTCCCCTCCACGCGCCAGCCCACCGCGAGCCCGACCAGCAGGAACAGCACCGTACCGGCGGCCGTGACGAGCACGTCGGCCAGCGCCTGCCCGAGCGGCACGGCGGCCCTGCTCATCGGCAGGGCGCGGAAGCGGTCCATCACGCCCCGGTGGGTGTCCCGGGCGGCCTCGAACATGCCGGTCATGATCCCGCCGGCGGCCGTCGCCACCAGCAGGCCGGGCACGAGGAACCGCCGGTACTCCTCGCCCGGCACCGCGAGCGCGCTGCCGAAGACGTAGCCGAAGAACAGCAGCATCGACACGGGCATGGTCTGCGTGAGGATCAGCAGTCCCGGGTTGTTCCGCAGCCGCCGCAGCTGCCGGCCCAGCATCGCCGTGCCGTCGTACGCCAACGCGTTCACGCGGCACGCTCCTTGTGGTCGGCGAGGCTCAGGTCCGGGCCCTGCGTGAGGCGCAGGAACACGTCGTCGAGGGTCGGCGGGCGCAGGCTGACGTCCAGCAACGGCACGCCCGCCGCGTCGAGTTCGCGCACCAGGCGGGGGAGCGTGAGCGTCGGGTCGAGGGTGACCACACCGACCGCGTGCCGCTCGTCGTCGAACGACGGGCACGCGCCGGTGAGTTGGTCGAGGACGGCCGCCGCCCGGGGCATCGCGCCCGCGTGGGCGACGACGGCCTCCGCGTACGAGCCGACGAGCGCCTTCAGCTCGGGCGGTGAGCCGCTGTGCGCGATCCGGCCCCGGTCCATCAGCACGATCCGGTCGGCCAGCTGGTCGGCCTCCTCCAGGTACTGCGTGGTGAGCAGCACGGTCGTCCCCTCCTCCCGCAGGTCGCGCACGGCGTCCCGGATCCGGTTGCGGCTGACCGGGTCCAGCCCGGTGGTGGGCTCGTCCAGGAAGAGCACCGCCGGACGCCGGATCAGACTGGCCGCCAGATCCAGCCGGCGGCGCATACCGCCCGAGTAGGTGGAGACCGGACGGTCGGCGGCCTCGGTCAGGCCGAAGCGGTCGATGAGGTCGCCCGCGCGGCCCGCCGGGTCGCGGACCCGGTGCAGCCGCGCGAACAGCCGCAGGTTCTGCCGCCCGGTCAGATCGCCGTCCACCGACGCGTACTGCCCCGTCACGCCGATCGCCCGCCGGACCGCGCCCGGCTCCCGCACCAGGTCGTGACCCGCGATCCGCGCCGAGCCCGCGTCCGGCCGCAGCAGCGTCGTCAGCAGCCGTACGGCCGTGGTCTTGCCCGCCCCGTTCGGGCCGAGCATCCCGACCACGGTGCCCGCCGCCACGGCCAGATCGAGGCCGCGCACGGCACGGACGTCTCCGAAGCGCTTCTCCAGCCCTTCACTAAGTACAGCGTACGTAGTTGTCATGGGGTGACCATAGCGCACTACGTACGCCGTACGTAACTAGGATGGTGACCGAGGTGATGATCGATGGCTGGCCGAGCGGACGAACCCGCGGTGATCTGGGCGCGCCCCGAGCGCACCGGCCGGGGCCCCAGACCCGCGTTCACGCGCGCGGACATCGCGGCGGCCGCTGTCCGGCTCGCCGACGGGGGCGGTCTCGACGCGGTGTCCATGCGCCACGTCGCGGCCGAACTGGGCTGCGGCACGATGTCGCTGTACAACTACGTCCCCCGCAAGGAGGACCTGTACGAGCTGATGGTCGACGCGGTCGGCGGCGAACACGAGCTGTGGGAGCCCGGCGACGACTGGCGGGCCGAGATGCGGCGGGTGGCGTACCAGACCCGCGATCTGCTGCGCCGGCACCCGTGGATGCCCCGGCTGATGTCGCCGGTCTACGGGTTCAGCCCCCAGGCGATGCGGTACCTGGAGCACTGCCTCGCCTGCATGGACCCGCTCGACGCGCCCTACGGGACGAAGATGCAGCTCCTGGGCATGCTGAACGGGTGCGTGACGACCTATGTGGCGAACGAGCTGGCGACGGCCGAGCGCGCGCGGTCGCTGCCGTGGTCGGAGGACCGGGAGAACGAGATCCGGATCGCGTACCTCGGGACGCAGATCGCGAGCGGCGCCTATCCCCGCCTGGCGGCGGCGTTCATGGAGGACCCGGGGCCGATCGATCTGGAGGCCGTGTTCGGGTGGATGGTGGAGAAGGTCCTGGATTCGTTCGCGCCCCGGGGCCTGCCGTAGCGCGGCCCTAAAGCAGCGTGAACTGGCCCTCCGGGCCCTCCTCCCGGTGGTCCAGGACCGAGGCGGGCCTGCGGGCCGGCTCCGGGACCGGGAGCACGCCGGCCTCCCGCAGGTCCGCGGCCGTGACCGGCCGGCCGGCCGTCAACTCCTCCGGCGCGGGGCGCACTTCCGTCAGCAGCGCCAGCACCGTGATCAGCTCCAGCAGCTCCGACGTCCAGGTCTGCGGCCAGGTCGTCGGGCGGATCGCCTCCAGCGTGCCCGGCTCCCCCTGTTCCGTTCTGCGGGCCAGCCACTCCTCCAGCACCCGGACACCGCCGACGTGGAGGTCCCAGGCGTCGGACGGGACGGGGGAGATGCGGCCCTCGTCGACGAAGAGGGTCTCCTCCTCGCGGTCGTAGCGGATCTCCACGGGCCGGGCGGGCAGCGGCGCGCGCACATACGGGCGGCGGCCGCCCGGGAGCTTGGGACGGTCGCCGTCGCGGCGCATCAGCCGCAGGGCCCGCCGGCCCAGCTCCACGCCGTGGGACCAGACCTCCGGTTCGGCGGGCAGCGGAACCCCGAGGCCGTGCGGCCCGGAGCGTGCGGCGACCAGGATCCAGGCGAGGACGTCCACGGGGTCGAGGGGGCCGGTGCCCAGCCGCCCGCCGAGGTACTCGGGCAGGCCCGGCGCGAGGTTCGGCTCGACGGCCCCCGGGCGGCGGTACAGCGGACGGACACGGCCGGCGCGCGGGCCGTGCGCCGGGGCGAGCGGCAGGACGCCCGACGCGAGGAGCACGGGGCCGGACGTGTCCGGGGCGGCCGTCTGCTCGACCACGAAGACCTGCCGTTCGTCCGCCACCCGCCACAGCTCGGGCCGGGCGGCGTCGATCAGCCGGTGGTCGGGGATGAGCCACTGCTCGTCGAACGGGGCGGCGAGGACCCGGACCGGCTCGGCGCAGGGGCCCGACTCGCGGGCCAGCCGGCCGGTGCCGCCGGACCGGCCCGGCAGCTGGGCCACGGCCGAGGCCGGGGTACGGGAGCGGGTGGGGGCGAACAGGGCCTCGCGGTCCGGGCCCTCCGCCTTCATCAGCGCGTCCCAGCGGGCCTTCAGGGAGGCCGTGTCCGGGGCCGCCGGCCACCCCCGGCCCAGCCGTGGCGGTGCGACCGACCACGGCATGAGGTCCGCGAGGAGCGGGGTGTCGTCGAGCGTCACGGGGGGCATCGTACGACCTGGTCCTCCGGGTCAGTGGGCGTCGAGGGTGACCGTGAACGAGAAGCGGTCGCCGCGGTAGTGGATGACCGCCACGTCGAGGACGCGGCCGGAGTCGTCGTAGGTGACACCCGTGTAATGGAGGATCGGGCTGAGCAGGGGGACCTGGAGGAGGCGGGCCGTCTCCGGGTCGGCGATGCGCGCCTCGACGGTGTCGGTGATCCGGCCGATGGCCACGCCCACGACATCGCGCAGGACCTTCGTCATGGGCCAGCGGAGCAGGTCGTCGCGGTCGATGCGGGCGGCCAGCTCAGGACGGACGTAGTTGCGGGCGTGGTTGGTGGGCTCGCCCGTCTTCTCGTCGCCGCGCAGCCGGTGGTACGTGGCGACCTCGGTCAAGTCCGGAAAGTACTCGGCGAGTTCACCCGACAGGGGGGTGCTGCCCTGGTCCAGCAGCTCGGTCGTCATGCCCGACTGCTGGGCCACGATCGCGTCCACCGAACCGAGCAGGCGCACCGGCGAGCCCCGCCGGGCGCTCGGCTCGATGAACGTGCCGCGCCGGCGGTGCCGGGTGATCAGCCCCTCGTCCTCCAGCTCCTTCAGCGCCTGCCGCATGGTCAGCACGCTCACCCCGTAGTGCCCGGCCAGCTGCTCCTCGGTCGGCAGCCGCAGGGGGTCCTGGGGCGACCGGCCGAGTATCGAGGCACGCAGGGACTGCGACACCTGATACCAGAGCGGCAGTTTGCGGTTCAGGACGATCGAGTCCGGAGCGAATGAGGTCACGACGCTATCCGTACCCGGCGCGACACGTTCAGTGCAACGGGCCGAAGTGGCGCTGGAGCCCGGACCACACGTCGTCGTACCCCTGCTGCAGGTGTTCCGCGCTGGCCGCCTGCCCGGTCACGAGGATCGGCCAGCGCGTCTCGAACATGAAGGCGAGGCCGTCGTCGACCCGCTGCGGCTCCAGCTCCGCCGCGCTCGCCCGGTCGAAGGTCTCCCGGTCCGGTCCGTGCGCCGACATCATGCTGTGCAGCGAGCCGCCCCCGGGCACGAAACCCCCTTCCCCGGCCGTCTTCGCGTCGTACGCGCCCTCGATCAGGCCCATGTACTCGCTCATCACGTTCCGGTGGAAGTACGGCGGCCGGAACGTGTCCTCACCGACCAGCCAGCGCGGCGCGAAGACGACGAAGTCCACCCCGGCCAGCCCGGGGGTGTCGCTCGGCGACGTCAGCACCGTGAAGATCGACGGGTCCGGGTGGTCGTACGAGATCGTCCCGATGACGTTGAAACGGCGCAGGTCGTATACGTACGGCGTGTAGTTGCCGTGCCAGGCGACCACGTCGAGGGGGGAGTGGTCGTAGGTGGCCTTCCAGAGGTTGCCGCAGTACTTGTTCACCACCTCCACCGGGCCCTCGGTGTCCTCGTACGCGGCCACCGGTGCCCGGAAGTCGCGGGCGTTCGCCAGGCCGTTGGCGCCGATCGGGCCGAGGTCGGGGAGGCGGAAGGGGGCGCCGTAGTTCTCGCAGACGTACCCGCGGGCGGAGGCGTCGAGGAGGGCGACGCGGAAGCGGACGCCCCGCGGGATCAGGGCGATCTCGCCGGGCTCGGCGTGCAGCAGGCCGAACTCGGTGTGCAGGAGGAGGCCGCCGCGCTCCGGGACGATCAGGAGCTCGCCGTCCGCGTCGCTGAAGACCCGCTCCATCGCGGAATCGGCGTGGTACAGGTGCACGGCCATGCCGGAGCGCTGGGCCGCGTCGCCGTTGCCGCCGAGGGTCCACAGGCCGGCGAGGAAGTCCGTGCCGGCCGGCGGCTCCGGGAGGGGGTTCCAGCGCAGCCGGTTGGGGTCGGGGACGGTCTCGGTGAAAGGGGCCGTCCGCAGGGCGCCGTTGTCCGCACGGGTGAAGGCGGGGTGGGCGGCCGAGGGGCGGATGCGGTAGAGCCAGGAACGGCGGTTGTGGGACCGCGGCTCGGTGAACGCGGTGCCACTGAGCTGCTCCGCGTAGAGCCCGAGCGGGGCGCGCTGGGGGGAGTTGCGGCCGTGCGGCAGGGCGCCGGGGACCGCCTCCGAGGCGTGCTCGTTGCCGAATCCGGTGAGGTACTCCAGTCCCTCGGCCGTCTTCCTCGCGTCCCCGCTCATGCCCGCTCCCTCACCGTTCTCGATTCCTATGCTTCACCGTAGGATTCCGTCGGGGCGGGCGCAAGGGGGCGTCCCAGGGGTGCACCCGGATGCATCGGGTTCTTCGGGTGGAGGGGGGAGAACCGGATCGCCGGGGGATCCGTCCTGTCAGTGCGGTGCTCTAGTCTCCCGGCAGGCCATGGACGCGCGGATGTCCGTGGCCGGTCGTGCGCCACGGCTGAGCGGGAGCGGTGGTACCGGCCGTACTGATATTCGGACAGTTCATCGGACCTCGGCGGAAAGGCATCATGAAGCCCGTGTCCCAGGCGACCTCCCTGCGCCGCGCACCCGTGCAGCGGCGCAGTGCCGAACGACTGACCAGGATCCTCGACGCCTGTGCCGACCTCCTCGACGAGGTGGGCTACGACGCGTTGAGCACCCGTGCCGTGGCCTTGCGCGCGGGGGTGCCCATCGGCTCCGTCTACCGCTTCTTCGGCAACAAGCGCGCGATGGCCGACGCGCTCGCCGAACGCAACCTGGACCGCTTCACCGACCGGGTCACCCGCCGCCTCCGGGACACGGGAGGCCGGGACTGGCGCACCGCGATGGACGCCGTCCTCGACGAGTACCTCGACATGAAGCGCAACGCCCCCGGCTTCGCCCTCATCGACTTCGGCAACCAGATCCCGGTCGGCGGCAGCCGGCAGCAGCCCAACCACCTCGTCGCCGACCGGCTGTCCGAACTGCTCTCCGCCTTCATCGACCGCCCCCCCGACGACGACCTCCGCCGCACGTTCCTCATCGCCGTCGAAACCGCCGACACCCTCGTCCACCTGGCCTTCCGGGTGGCCCCGGAGGGCGACCCGCGGATCATCGAGGAGATGCGGGAACTGCTGCGGGCGTATCTCGCGCGCGTGCTGGACTGACTCACCGCCTCCGCCTCCGCCTCCGCCTCCGCCCCGGACCGCCTGCCCGGCCGACGGCGCCCGCGGCGGCCCGACGGCTTGACCGCTCTCCTGCGCGTGGCGGACCGAACCGTTGGAGTGCCGGCCCGACCGCCGGACCGACAGCCTGCGCGTGCCGGCCCGACCGCCCGCCCGGCGGCTCGCGTGCCGGCCCGGCGGTCTGACCGGTCGCGTGCGCATACGGACCGACCGCTGCGTGCCGGATCGCCCGGCCGACCGACGGCTCGCGTGTCGGACCGTCGGCCCGATTGCCGGACCGCTCTGCCGACCGACGATGCACCTGTCGGCCCGGCCGCCCGGCCGCCCGGCCGCCCGGCCGACGATGCCGCGCCGACCCGACGGCCTGACCGCTCGCCCATGCTCCCGCACCGGCCGCCGACGTGCCGCACCGGCCGCCGAGGTGCCGCACCGGCCGTCGACGTGCCGGGCCGGCCGCCCGACCGTGACGGCTCGCCCGCGAGCCCGCGCCGACCGCCCGTGAGGGCCCCGCACCCGGTGCGGCCCCTGGGGGCGAAGTCGTCCGGTCCACGCCCCTCCGGCCACGGGCGGCAAGGGCCCCGCCCCGAGGCCGGCGGTCTCGCGGATTCTCGGCAAGACCCCGGGGCCCCTCCCCTCGGCGCATACCGGTCGGTATGCTCGGCCTCGGTGCCGTGGGTCTCACCGTCCGCCGTGCCTGTCCGAGCGTCACCGTCGCCGCCGCCCCTTCGGAGGACCCGTGTCCACCACCACCGACTCCCGCACCGCCCTGCGCGTCTGCCCCCTCTGCGAGGCGACCTGCGGCCTCGTCCTCACCATCGAGGGCACCCGGGTGACCAAGGCCCGCGGTGACCGGGACGACGTGTTCAGCAAGGGGTTCATCTGCCCGAAGGGCGCCTCGTTCGGGGCCGCCGACGCGGACCCCGACCGGCTGCGCACGCCGCTGGTCCGCGTGGACGGCGAACTGCGGGAGGCCACCTGGCAGGAGGCGTTCGACGCCGTCGCGGCAGGACTCCGGCCCGTCGTCGAGGCCCACGGCCCCAACGCCGTCGGTATCGTCCTCGGCAACCCGAACGTCCATACGATGGCAGGCGCCCTCTACCCGCCCGCCCTCATCGCCGGGCTCGGCACCCGCAGCCTGTTCAGCGCCTCCACGGTCGACCAGATGCCCAAGCACGTCTCCAGCGGACTGCTCTACGGCGACGCCAACTCCATCCCCGTCCCCGATCTCGACCGCACCGACCACCTGCTGCTCCTCGGCGCCAACCCCCTGGAGTCCAACGGCAGTCTGTGCACCGCCCCCGACTTCCCCGGCAAGCTCAAGGCCCTCAGGGCGCGCGGCGGCACCCTCACCGTCGTCGACCCCCGCACCACCCGTACGGCCAAGCTCGCCGACCGGCACGTGGCGATCCGCCCCGGCACGGACGCGCTGCTGCTCGCCGCGATGGCGCAGGTCCTCTTCGAGGAGGGCCTCGTCGACCTCGGCGACCTCGCCCCGCTGGTGTTGGGAACCGAGGAACTGGCCGCCGCTATAGGGGAGTTCACACCCGAGGCCGTGGCGGAGGCGTGTGACGTCGACGCCGGGACCGTCCGCGCGCTCGCCCGCGAACTGGCCGCCGCGCCCACCGCCGCCGTGTACGGCCGCATCGGCAGCTGCACCGTCCCGCACGGCACCCTCGCCAGCTGGCTCGTGGACGTGCTCAACATCCTCACCGGCAACCTCGACCGGCCCGGCGGCGCCCTCTTCCCGCGGTCCGCGACCGACAAGCCGGCCCGGCCCGCCGGACCCGGCCGCGGCTTCGCGCTGGGCCGCTGGCGCAGCCGGGTCGGCGGCCACCCGGAGGCGAAGGGCGAACTGCCGCTGTCCGCGCTCGCCGAGGAGATCGACACCGCCACTCCCGAGGGCAGCCCGGTCCGCGCCCTCATCACGATCGCGGCCAACCCCGTACTCTCCGCCCCCGACGGCGACCGCCTCGACAAGGCGCTCGACTCCCTGGACTTCATGGTCAGCGTCGACCCCTACCTCGGCGAGACCGCCCGCCACGCCGACGTCGTCCTGCCGCCGCCCCCGCCCTCACAGGCCCCGCACTACGACTTCGCCTTCAACTCCTTCGCCGTGCACAACCAGGTCCGCTACAACCGTGCCGCCGTCCCCCTGGAGGACGGCCGCATGGCCGAGACCGAGATCCTCGCCCGTCTCGTCCTCGCCGCCACCGGCATGCACGGCGCCGACCCCTCCGCCGTGGACGACCTGGTCATCGGCCAGACCCTGGGCAAGGCCGTCAAGGACCCCCACTCACCCGTCCACGGCCGCGACCCGAAGGAACTCGCCGGCCTGCTCACCGGCGACGGCGGCCCCGAGCGCCGCCTCGACATGATGTTGCGCCTCGGCCCGTACGGCGACGGTTTCGGTGCCGACACCGACGGACTGACCCTCGCGAAGGTGCTCGACCACCCGCACGGCATCGACCTCGGCCCGCTGCGGCCGCGCCTGCCGCAGCCGCTGAAGACGGTCAGCGGCCGTATCGAACTGCTGCCCGCGCCGATCGTCGACGATCTGCCGAGGCTCCGCACGGCCCTGCGCGAGCGCCCCGACGGCCTGGTCCTCATCGGCCGCCGGCACCTTCGCTCCAACAACAGCTGGCTGCACAACATCCCCGCCCTCACCGGCGGCACCAACCGCTGCACCCTGCACATCCACCCGGACGACGCCGGCCGCCTCGGGGTCACCGACGGCGACGCCGTACGGATCAAGGGCGCCGGGGGAGAGGTCACCGCACCCGTCGAGGTCACCGACGTCGTACGGCGCGGAGTCGTGAGCCTTCCGCACGGCTGGGGGCACGACCGTCCGGGCACCCGGATGCGGCACGCCGCGATCGACCCCGGTGTGAACGTGAACCAGCTCCTCGACGGGTCCCTGCTGGACCCCCTGTCGGGCAACGCGGTCCTCAACGGCGTCCCCGTGGAGCTGGCCCCCGTCACCGCCCGAGCAGGCGCAACGCTGTGACCAGGAGTTCTGCTCTTATTGCTCGCATGTCAACTCCTTGTTAAGACTTGTGGAGCCGCCCTAACGTCGACGCACCGCCGGTGCCCTGGTGGGAGTTCAAGGGCGAACGTTAGGTATCCACATGCTGACCATCCTCGGCTTCGCCATGATCGCGACCTTCCTGGTCCTGATCATGATGAAGAAGATGTCGCCGATCGCGGCACTCGTACTGATCCCCGCGCTCTTCTGCGTGTTCGTCGGAAAGGGCGCCCATCTCGGCGACTACGTCATCGAGGGGGTGGGCAACCTCGCGCCCACCGCCGCGATGCTGATGTTCGCCATCGTCTACTTCGGCCTGATGATCGACGTCGGTCTCTTCGACCCGATCGTCCGGGGCATCCTGAAGTTCTGCAAGGCCGACCCGCTGCGCATCGTCGTCGGCACGGCCCTGCTCGCCGCCATCGTCTCCCTGGACGGCGACGGCTCGACGACCTTCATGATCACCGTCTCGGCGATGTACCCGCTCTACAAGCGCCTGAAGATGAGCCTGGTCGTGATGACCGGTGTCGCCGCCACCGCCAACGGCGTGATGAACACGCTGCCCTGGGGCGGCCCGACCGCCCGCGCGGCCACCGCGCTCAAGCTGGACGCCGCCGACATCTTCGTCCCGATGATCCCCGCGCTCCTCGTCGGCCTGCTCTTCGTCTTCATCCTCGCCTACTTCCTGGGCCTGCGGGAGCGCAAGCGCCTCGGTGTGCTGAGCCTCGACGAGGTGCTGGAGCAGGAGAAGATCGTCAAGGACGAGGAGACGTCCGGCTCCGAGGAGACCGTGCTCGTCGGCGCCGGCGCCTCCGCCGCGGGAACCGGCTCCGGTGACGACAAGGTCCGTACGGCGAAGACCACCGGCGGCGCGGGTTCCGGCACCGACGCCGACGAGGCCGACGACGACGCGGACGACGTCCGCCTCCAGGGCCTGGACCCCAACCGCCCGACGCTGCGCCCCAAGCTGTACTGGTTCAACGCGCTGCTCACGGTCGCGCTGCTCACCGCCATGATCATGGAGTGGCTGCCGATCCCGGTCCTCTTCCTGCTCGGCGCCGCGCTCGCCCTGACGGTCAACTTCCCCCACATCCCCGACCAGAAGGAACGGCTGGCGGCCCACGCCGACAACGTCCTGAACGTCTCCGGCATGGTCTTCGCCGCCGCCGTCTTCACCGGCGTCCTCCAGGGCACCGGCATGGTGGACTCGATGGCCAAGTGGATCGTCGACGGCATCCCCGGCGGCATGGGCCCGCACATGGCGCTCGTCACCGGCTTCCTGAGCCTGCCGCTCACCTACTTCATGTCCAACGACGGCTTCTACTTCGGTGTCCTCCCGGTCCTCGCCGAGGCGGGTGCCGCCCACGGGGTCTCGCCGCTGGAGATCGCCCGCGCCTCCCTCGTGGGCCAGCCGCTGCACATGTCCAGCCCGCTGGTGCCGGCCGTGTACGTGCTCGTCGGCATGGCGAAGGTCGAGTTCGGCGACCACACGAAGTTCGTGGTGAAGTGGGCGGCGGTGACCTCGCTCATCATCCTCGGCTCCGGTGTGCTGTTCGGCATCATCTGAACCCCGTCGGTCCGACTGCCCCCGTCCGGCGCGTACGCGCCGCGCGCGGGAGGGCACGTCCCCCAGGAGGAACCGCATCGTGAGGCCCGGCAGGAACCGCGGCTGGCTGCTCCGTCTCGTCATCGCCTTCGGCTTCGCGCAGGGGGCGGTGTCGATGGCCCGGCCCGCCGTCTCCTACCGGGCCCTCGCGCTGGGCGCCGACGAGCGCGCCGTCGGTGTGATCGCGGGGGTCTACGCCCTGCTCCCGCTGTTCGCCGCGGTCCCGCTCGGCCGCCGGACCGACCACGGCCGGTGCGGGCCCCTGCTGCCGATCGGTGTCGTGCTCATAGCCGGCGGCTGTGTCCTGAGCGGCCTGGCGAACTCGCTGCCGACGATGGCCGTGTGGAGCGGGGTGATGGGCCTCGGCCACCTCTCCTTCGTGATCGGCGCCCAGTCGCTGGTGGCCCGCCAGTCCGCGCCGCACGAACACGACCGCAACTTCGGTCACTTCACGATCGGCGCGTCCCTCGGCCAACTGGTCGGCCCGATCGCCGCGGGCGCCCTGATCGGCGGCCCGGACATGGCCCGCACGAGCGCCCTGGCCCTGGTGGTCGCGGGCGCCGGGGCCGCGGTCGCGTTCACCTCGCTGTGGCGGATCGAGCGCCCGGTCGAGCCCACGTCCCGTGCCGGGCGGGGGGGCCGGGTGCCCGTACACCGGATCCTGCGCACCCGGGGCGTGCCGGGCGGCATCTTCATCAGCCTGGCCGTGCTGTCGGCGACCGACATCCTCACCGCGTACCTGCCGGTCGTCGGCGAGCACCGGGGCATCGCGCCCTCGGCGATCGGTGTCCTGCTCAGTCTGCGGGCGGCGGCGACCATCGCCTGCCGTCTGGTGATGACACCGATGCTGCGCCTGCTCGGCCGGACCGCCCTGCTCACCGTCACCTGTGTGCTCGGGGCCGTGCTGTGCGCCGGGATCGCGCTGCCGGTGCCGGTGTGGGGACTGGCCCTGATCCTCGCCGCGCTCGGCTTCTGCCTCGGGGTCGGACAGCCGCTGTCCATGACGACGGTGGTGCAGGCCGCTCCGGACGAGGCCCGCTCCACCGCGCTCGCGCTGCGGCTGACGGGGAACCGGCTCGGGCAGGCCGGGGCACCCGCCGCCGCCGGTCTGATCGCCGGTGCGGCCGGTGTGGCCGCGCCGTTCGTGATGCTTGGTGCGCTGCTGCTGGTGTCGGCGGGCATCGCCCTGCGTTCACCGGCCCAGCCGGGACGGGGGAGCGGCGCGCCGGAGGCCGGGACCCGCGAGGGGAGGACGAAGGGGGGCGGGAGGGCTGCCCGGTGCGGCGCCCGCCTGGGCCGGAAGGGGGACATCTGACGGGGCGTCGGGCGCGGCTCCTCCCGCGCCCGGTGGGATGTGACAGAGAGTCAGGCGAAAGAACGATTTGTGTGAAAATCGTCTGACTCGGAGGTTCTGCATGTCCACCTCGTCCCGCCCGCGCCCCGCCGGAGTGCGCGCGAGTGCCGCCACCGTCCTCGCGGCACTCACCGTCACGGGAGCCAGCCTGATCACGGCACCGGCCGCCGTCGCTGCCCCGGGCGACCCCGACGTCGTGATCCACAAGGTGGGCTTCCCGTTCGACAACCAGCGCAACCAGCCGCTGGTCTGCGACTTCTATCTCTCCGCCTTCAACTTCCCCGCGGACCCCACGCCGTCGCAGCGCATCAGCTGGACCATCGACAACCAGCCCCCGGCCCCGCGCACCGACCCCGTCGCCACGGGCGAGATCACGCTCGCCGCCGACGGCACCGGACACAGCACCCCCGTGGCCCCCGAGAACGCGGCGCGGCTTCCCGACGGGGAGTACGTGCTGACCTGGCGGACCATCGGCGGCACGCTGGAGGAAGGGCGCAGGAGCATCACCGTCAACTGCCCGCCCCCCGGCCTCGCCGGTCCCGAGGGTGCCGTCCCGGCGGGCGCCGGAGGTCTCGCCCTGACCCAGGACTTCGCGCCGGTCGCGGGCGCGGCCGCCGTGGGCCTCGCCGCGGCCGGCGGGGTGGTCTACCTGCGGCTGCGCCGTCGCCGCGCCGATGGCGCCGCGTAGACGCCGGCCGAGGCCCTGGTACCGGACGCGCGCCTACCGCCTGGCTCGGACGGTCGTGATGACCACGGTGCTGGTGGTGGGCGGCGTCCACCTGGCGGAGCACAGGGAGCGGGCGACGGCCGCGGAGGCTCCCTCCACCCCGCCCGGCTCCGGGGCGCGCGCCGCGGGGGCGCCCGGCGCACAGCCGCCCCCGTACGTCACGCCCCCGCCACCGGACGAGCCCGCGCACCCCCCGCCTTCCGGCGCGCCCCCGGCCACGACGCCCGACCCGGGCGGGCGCACGACCTTGGCGGGGCGGGCGGGCCGGGCTCCCGCCGATGCGAAGCGGCCCGCCCCCGCCGGCGGGGCGGGCGGGCCGAGCCGGCCCGCCGGGCCCCGTACGCTGCCGCCCTCCCCGGCGCGGACCCTGACCATCCGGTACCTCGGCATCGAGGCACCGGTGACCGGGCTCCGGCTCGACAGCCGGCGACGGCTGCCCGCACCGCCGGACGACAAGCCCACGCTGGTCGGCTGGTACACGCAGGGGCCCGCCCCCGGCGGGCCCGGCACGGCGGTCGTCGTCGGCCACCGGGACACCCGCACCGGCCCCGCCGTCTTCGCCGCGCTGGACATGATCAGGCCCGGCCGGATCGTGGAGGTCCTGCGGGCCGACGGCCGCACCGCCGTCTACACCGTGGACGCCGTGCGGACGTACGAGAAGAGCCGCTTCCCCGACAAGAAGGTGTACGGGCACCGCGGCCGGCCCGAGCTGCGTCTGATCACCTGCGGCGGCACCTACGACCGGCGCAAGGGGTACGCGAGCAACGTCGTCGTCTTCGCCCACCTCACCGCGACCCGGGAGCCCCCTCGGGGGCCGTGAACCCGACGGCGCGGAGCATATGCCCGCACGCCCCCGGCGAACCCCGGGGGCGTACGGGCGCACACACGGCCCGGCACCGGCGCGGCCCACCGATCCGGAACCGGCGGCACCGCTAGAGCTGAACGCATGACCCAGCACTCCAGCCCCACCCGTGCCCGCGTGCCCCTCGGGCTCGCCGTCTGCCTGCTGGCCGTCGCCGCCCCGGCCGCGTACGCCGCCCTCGCCGAGGAAGCCCCCGCCGGTCCCGTGGTCGCCCCGGCGCGCGGGACGCCGTACATCGAGACGCGGCTGTTCTCCGGCACCGAGCGCCCGGGCGGCGGTCCGGCCTTCACCGCGGAGCCGTTCCTCGCGCTCGTCGACCCCGAGGTCACCCCAGGGTTCCTCGATCTCTGAGTCCTGCCTCACGGCCCGGGGCTCTGGTGCCGGAAAACTATCAGGGCTAGTTTTTGGGCGGACGACCATGCCCGCTCGGAAGGCAGCGCGATGAAAGCACACGACGGTATGTACATCGACGGCGCCTGGCGGCCCGCCGCCGGGACCGGCACGATCGAGGTCGTGAACCCGGCCGACGAGCAGGTGATCGACCGGGTGCCGGCGGGCACCGCCGAGGACGTCGACGCCGCCGTACGCGCCGCGCGCGCCGCGCTGCCCGGCTGGGCGGCGACCCCGCCCGCCGCCCGGGGCGCGCTCATCGGCGCGCTGCGCGACGTGCTCGCCGCGCGCCGGCAGGAGATCGCCGAGACGGTGACGGCCGAGCTGGGCGCCCCGCTGCCGTTCTCCCAGCGGGTGCACGCGGACCTGCCGGTCGCGGTCGCCGGCTCGTACGCCGAACTGGCCGCCGGGCACGTCTTCGAGGAGCGGATCGGCAACTCGACCGTCCACCATGAGCCCATCGGCGTCGTCGGCGCGATCACTCCCTGGAACTACCCCCTCCACCAGATCGTGGCCAAGGTCGCCCCGGCTCTCGCCGCCGGCTGCACGGTCGTGCTGAAGCCCGCCGAGGACACCCCGCTCGTGGCGCAGCTCTTCGCCGAGGCCGTCCACGAGGCGGGCGTACCCGCAGGGGTGTTCAACCTGGTCACCGGCCTGGGCCCGGTCGCCGGGCAGGCACTCGCCGAGCACGAGGACGTCGACCTGGTCTCCTTCACCGGCTCCACGGCCGTGGGCCGGAGCATCGCCGCGACCGCCGGGGCCGCCGTCAAGAAGGTGGCGCTGGAGCTCGGCGGCAAGTCCGCCAACGTCATCCTCCCGAGCGCGGACCTGGGCCGGGCGGTCGCCACCGGCGTCGCCAACGTCATGTCCAACTCCGGCCAGACGTGCAGCGCCTGGACCCGCATGCTCGTCCACACCTCCCAGTACGACGAGGCCGTCGGGCTGGCCGCCGAGGCCGCCGCGAAGTACGGCGACCGCATCGGCCCGCTCGTCAGCGCCAGGCAGCGGGAGCGGGTGCGGGGCTACATCGAGAAGGGGGTCGCCGAGGGCGCCCGGCTGGTCGCGGGCGGCCCCGAGTCCCCGCGTGAGCACGGCTGGTACGTCAGCCCCACCGTCCTCGCCGACGTGACGCCGGAGATGACCGTCGCCCAGGAGGAGATCTTCGGCCCGGTCCTGTCGATCCTCCGCTACGGCGACGAGGAGGAGGCCCTGCGCATCGCCAACGGCACGGTGTACGGGCTCGCCGGAGCGGTCTGGGCCGGCGACGACGGCGAGGCCGTGGCCTTCGCTCGCCGGATGGACACCGGCCAGGTCGACATCAACGGCGGACGCTTCAACCCGCTGGCCCCGTTCGGCGGTTACAAGCAGTCGGGCGTGGGACGCGAACTCGGCGCCCATGGCCTGGCGGAGTACCTGCAGACCAAGTCCCTCCAGTTCTGAACCGATCAGTTCCGAGCCGACCGGTTCCGAGCCGACCGGTTCCGAGCCGACCGGTTCCACGCGAACCGTCACCCCCGCGAACGTAGGAGAGTCGTCCCTCATGGCCGTCCGAGCCGCCGTACTGCCCGCCGTCGGTGCCCCGTTGGAGATCACCGGGATCGAACTGCCGGACCCCGGGCCCGGCCGGGTCCGGGTGCGGCTCGCCGCCGCCGGGGTCTGCCACTCCGACCTGTCGCTCTCCGACGGCACCATGCGGGTGCCGGTGCCCGCCGTGCTCGGCCACGAGGGCGCGGGCACGGTCCTCGCGGTCGGCGACGGGGTCACCCATGTCGCGCCCGGCGACGGCGTGGTCCTCAACTGGGCGCCCTCCTGCGGGACATGCCACGCCTGCTCGCTCGGCGAGGTGTGGCTGTGCGCGAACGCGCTGCTCGGCACCGGAGAGGTGTACGCCCGCCGGGCCTCCGACGGCGCGGATCTCCACCCCGGTCTGAACGTGGCCGCCTTCGCGGAGGAGACGGTGGTCGCAGCCGGGTGCGTGCTGCCCGCCCCGGACGGCGTCCCGCTCGCCGACGCGGCCCTGCTCGGCTGTGCCGTCCTCACCGGATACGGCGCCGTCCACCACTCGGCACGGGTCCGCGAGGGCGAGACGGTCGCCGTGTTCGGGGTGGGCGGTGTGGGGCTCGCCGCCCTGCAGGCCGCGCGGATCGCGGGCGCGTCCCGGATCGTCGCCGTGGACGTCTCCCCGGCGAAGGAGGAGCTGGCCCGCGCGGCGGGAGCCACGGACTACGTGATCGCCTCCGAGAACACCGCCCGCGAGATCCGTGGCCTGACCGGCAAGCAGGGGGTCGACGTCGCCGTGGAGTGCGTCGGCCGCGCGGTCACCATCCGCACCGCCTGGGAGTCGACCCGGCGCGGCGGCCGCACCACGGTCGTCGGCATCGGCGGCAAGGACCAGCAGGTCACCTTCAACGCGCTGGAGATCTTCCACTGGGGCCGCACGCTGTCCGGCTGCGTCTACGGCAACTCCGACCCGGCCCGGGACCTCCCGGTCCTCGCGGAGCACATCAGGGCCGGCCGCCTCGACCTGTCCGTCCTGGTGACCGACCGCATCGCCCTGGACGACATCCCGGGGGCCTTCGACAACATGCGGGCGGGCAAGGGTGGCAGGGCCCTGGTGACCTTCTGATCCGGCTGCGGGTGGGCGGGGAACCGCGCGCGCAAGCCCCGCCCACCCGCACCCGCGCCACCCCCGCCCACCCGCACCCGAAGCACCCAACCCCACCCACCCGCACCCGAAGCACCCAACCCCCGCCCGGTAAATCCATCCGCGCACGACCGTTGACCTCCATACCGTCCGGTCAGTACGTTCCCCGGAACGTCCCCGTCCCCACCGGAGTGTGCTCGTATGGACACCGCTCCCGTTTCCTCCCCCACCACCACCTCCCGCCCCCAGAGCCATCGCAGGGTCGCCACCGCCGCGGCACTCGCCTCGGCCGTCGAGTGGTACGACTACTTCGTCTTCGGCATAGCCGCCGCCCTCGTCCTGGGCGATCTCTACTTCCCGGCCGGCAGCTCCTCCGCGGGCGTGCTCGCCGCGTTCGCCGCCTTCGCCGTCGGCTTCCTCGCCCGCCCCCTCGGCGGCATCGTCGCCGGTCACCTCGGTGACAAACGGGGCCGCAAGCCCATGCTGGTGTTGGCCCTCACTCTGATGGGCCTGTCCACCACGGCCATCGGCCTCCTGCCCACGTACGAGACGATCGGGATCGCCGCTCCGGTCCTGCTCGTCCTCCTGCGGGTCGCCCAGGGCGTCGCCGTCGGCGCCCAGTGGGGCGGTGCGATGCTGCTGGCCACCGAGTACGCTCCCGAGGGCAAACGAGGGGTGTACGGCAGCTTCGTCCAGCTCGGCGTCCCCATCGGCGTGGTGAGCGCCAACACGATGTTCCTCGTGGTGGGCGCGACCACCGACGACTCGGCGTTCACGGCCTGGGGCTGGCGCGTGCCCTTCCTGGTCGGCCTGTTCGTCCTCGGCCTCGCCTGGTACATCCACCGTCACGTGGAGGAGACCCCCGAGTTCCGGGCGGCGGAACGGAAACTGGCGGAGCAGGAGAAGGGGGAGAAGACCTCCCCGCTCAGGACGATCCTGCGCGGTCATCTCGGCACGGTCTTCCTGGCCGGCGGCTCCTTCGCCGTGAACACCGCGACGTTCTACATCCTCATCACCGGCGTCCTCGACTACACCACCCGCGAACTCGACATGAAACGCGGCGCGGTCCTCGCGGTGTCGCTCTGCGTCAGCCTCACCCAGCTGGTGCTGATCCCCGCCGCCGCGGCCCTGTCCGACCGGGTCGGCCGGATCCGGATCTACGCGTTCGGCGCGGCCGGCATCGCCCTGTGGGCCGTCCCGCTGTTCCTGCTCATCGACACCGGCTCGCTGCTGTGGCTCGCCGTCGGCACCTTCGTCGCCAGCTGCTTCCTCAGCATCATGTACGGCCCGCAGGCCGCCCTGTTCGCCGAGCTGTTCACCCCGGAGATGCGCTACACGGGCGCGTCCCTCGGCTACCAGATCGCCGCGGTCCTCGGCGGCGGCCTCGCCCCGTTCCTGATGGTCCTGCTCCTGGAGGCCACCGGCACGTCCATGGCGGTCTCCGCGTACATCATCGGGCTCTCGGTCGTCGCCCTCGTGTCGATCAAGATCCTCGCCGGGAGGGCGGGTTCACCGGGGGAGGGCCGGGACGCGGGGGCCTAGCCCCACGCCGACGACCCCCTGGCCTCACGCCGACGGCCCGGGCCGCGGCTCCGGGACGACATCCGGGGCCGCGGTCCCGGCGTCCGGTGCCACCCGCCGCGTACGCGCCCGGGACCGCGACACCGCCACCCCCGCCAGACACAGCGCGCCACCGGCGAGGGTGAGCGGTCCCGGCACCTCGCCCAGCGCCAGCCAGGACATCAGCACGACCAGCGCGGGCACGGCGTACGTGGTCGCGCCCATCCGGCTCGCCGTCGTACGGGCCAGGGCGTACGCCCAGATCGTGAAGGCCAGCGCGGTCGGGAACACGCCCAGGTACACCATGTTCAGGGTCGACGGGAGGGGCGCCGTCGCGGCCTCGCGCACCAGTTGCCCGGCGAACGGCAGACACACCACGGCCCCCACGAGACAGCCGAAGGTGGTCACCTGGAGGGGACTGGCCGCGCCCAGCGCGGGCTTCTGCGCGACGACCCCGGCCGCGTAGGCGACGGCCGCGAGCAGGCACAGGACGACACCCAGGACGGAGGCGCCGCCCTCGCCGGACATCGACAGGCCCACGGCGACCGCCCCCGCGAACGACACCGCCATGCCGGCGAGCAGCCGGGGCGGCATCGGGTCGCCCAGCAGCCGGGCGCCGAGCAGCGCGATGAGAATCGGCCCGATGTTCACGACCAGCGCCGCCGTTCCCGCGTCGACCCGCTGTTCGCCCCAGTTCAGGGCGACCATGTAGAACCCGAACCACAGCACCCCGGAAACGGCGATGCCCCGCCACGCGCTCCGCGGCGGCAGCCCCTCCCCGCGCCACCACCAGATCGCCCCCAGCGCCACCACCCCGGCCAACAGCCGTCCGAGCGCCAGCGCGCCGGGGGAGTACGCCTCTCCGGCGCTGCGGATGGACACGAAGGCCGAGGCCCACAGCACGACGGTGACGGTCGCCGCCCCCGCCGCGAGCAGTTCGACCTTGCGGGTGGGTGCGGGCCGGGAGGTGTTCGCCATGGGTCGAGGCTAGGTGCGGGGACCCTGTCGGGGCTCGCGGTTTTCCGACGCGGGCCCGCGCCGGACGCGGCTCAGGCGTCCCGCCGCCCGGATGCCGCCTCGTACTGCTGCTCCAGCCCGTCCAGCAACGCCCGCAGGCCCACCTCGAACGCCCGCTCGTCGATCTTCTCCTGCTGCTCGGCCAGCAGGTGTGCCTGCCCGAGATGCGGATAGTCGGCCGGGTCGTAGGCGCTCTCGTCGTCCACGAAGCCCCCGGCGAACGACCCGACCGCGGAGCCCATGACGAAGTACCGCATCAGTGCCCCGATGGAGGTGGCCTGCGCCGCCGGCCAGCCCGCCTCGACCATCGCCCCGAACACGACGTCGGCGACCTTCAGCCCGGCGGGCCGCCGTCCGGGCCCCCGCGCGAGGACCGGCACGATGTGCGGATGGTCGCGCAGCGCGGCCCGGTACGAGACCGCCCAGTCGTGCAGCGCGGTCCGCCACGGCCGTCCGTCCTCGAACATCGACAGGTCGACCTGCGCGCTCACCGAGTCGGCGACGGCCTCCAGGATCTGGTCCATGGTGCGGAAGTGGTTGTAGAGCGAGGGTCCGCTCACGCCCAGTTCGGCGGCCAGCCGTCGCGTCGAGACCGCCGCCAGCCCCTCCTCGTCCACCAGTGCCCGCGCCGTCTGAACGATGCGGTCGGTGCTCAGCAGGGGCTTGCGCGGTCTGGCCATGGCGCACATAGTAGGGGCTGCGAGCCTAAAACTAGCAGTGGTAATTTAATGGGTGACGAAAGAGAGGCGGGTCCCGTGAACCTGGAGCTGAGCGAGGAGCAGACCGCCGTACGCCGGCTCGCGCGGGACTTCGTGGAGCGCGAGATCGCCCCGCACGTCATCGCCTGGGACCGGGCGGAGCAGGTCGACCGGGCCCTGGTGAAGAAGCTCGGCGAGGTCGGCTTCCTGGGGCTCACGCTCGACGAGGAGTACGGCGGCTCCGGCGGCGACCATCTCGCGTACTGCCTGGTCACCGAGGAGCTGGGCCGGGGGGACTCCTCCGTGCGGGGGATCGTCTCCGTCTCCCTCGGCCTGGTCGCGAAGACCGTCGCGGCCTGGGGCGACGAGGAGCACAAACGCCGCTGGCTGCCAGGGCTCACGGCGGGGGAGTACGTCGGCTGCTTCGGCCTCACCGAGCCCGGCACCGGCTCCGACGCGGGCAACCTCACCACCCGGGCGGTCCGGGACGGCGGCGACTTCGTCATCAGCGGCACCAAGACGTTCATCACGAACGGCACCTGGGCCGACGTCGTCCTCCTCTTCGCCCGCTCCACCGACGCCCCCGGCCACCAGGGGATCTCGGCCTTCCTCGTCCCCACCGACACCCCCGGCCTGCGCCGCCGGGCCATCCACGGCAAGCTCGGACTGCGCGGCCAGACCACCGCCGAACTGGTGCTGGAAGAGGTCCGCGTCCCCGCCTCCGCCCTGCTCGGGCCGGAGGGCAAGGGCTTCACCGTCGCCATGTCCGCGCTCGCCAAGGGGCGCATGTCGGTCGCGGCGGGCTGCGTCGGCATCGCCCAGGCCGCCCTGGACGCGGCGGTCCGGTACGCGGGGGAGCGCGAGCAGTTCGGCAGGACGATCGCCCACCACCAGCTGGTCCAGGAACTCATCACCGACATCGCCGTCGACGTCGACGCCGCCCGGCTCCTGACCTGGCGTGTCGCCGACCTCGTCGACCGGGGGCAGCCCTTCGCGACCGAGGCCAGCAAGGCCAAGCTCTTCGCCTCCGAGGCCGCCGTCCGCGCGGCGAACAACGCCCTCCAGGTCTTCGGGGGGTACGGCTACATCGACGAGTACCCGGCCGGGAAGCTCCTGCGCGACGCCCGCGTGATGACCCTCTACGAGGGCACCAGCCAGATACAGAAACTGCTCATCGGCCGGGCGCTGACGGGAGTCTCGGCGTTCTGATGCGGGTGTGTTCCGGTCTGGGCGGACCCGGGTCCGCACCGTGCTGAGCAGACCCGGGTGCGCACCGGTCCGCGTGGATCCGGGTCCGCTCCGGTCTGAGTACAAGGGGCCGCTGTCTGAGTATCCCGACGGATGTGGCGGGGGCCACAGCCGCCGGACCATGTCCCCATGAGTGAGACACCGGTCAAGCAGCAGAACACGGCCGCCTTCTACGGCCAGTCCGTCGCGTCCTTCGCCGTCGCCATCACGGCCACCACCGTCGGCATCTACCACCTCGACGCGGACACCTGGGTCCGTGCCTTCCTGGCCGTCGCGGTCCTCTACCTCGTCACCTCCTCCTTCACCCTGGCCAAGGTGATCCGTGACCGGCAGGAGGCCGGGCGCATCGTCAGCCGGGTCGACCAGGCCAGACTGGAGAAGCTCCTCGCGGAGCACGACCCCTTCGAAAAGCTCTGACGCGCCCCGTCCCTGCGTCGGGGCGCGGCCCGTACGGCACCGCCCTGAACGGGCCTTCTAAGCGCCCGCTCACCTTCGACGGTATGGTGGTGACCAGCCATGGGAAGGGGCGCACGAGCGATGAGTACGGCGGAGGAGACGGCGGGCGGCGAGCCGCAGCCGTGGGGCGAGGTCAACCCGGACGCGGCCCGGCGGCTGCTGGTGGCCGCCGTGGAGGCCTTCGCCGAGCGGGGCTACCACGCGACGACGACCCGTGACATCGCGGGCCGCGCGGGCATGAGCCCCGCCGCGCTGTACATCCACTACAAGACGAAGGAAGAGCTGCTCCACCGGATCAGCCGCATCGGGCACGAGAAGGCCCTCGACGTGCTGCGCACGGCGGCCGGGGGCGACGGCAGCCCGGCCGACCGCCTCGCCGAGGCCGTCCGCTCCTTCGTCCGCTGGCACGCGGGGCAGCACACCGTGGCCCGCGTCGTGCAGTACGAGCTGGACGCCCTGGGCCCCGACGCCCGCGCCGAGATCGTCACCCTGCGCCGTCAGAACGACGCGGCCGTGCGCGGCATCATCGAGGACGGCGTCGCCGCCGGTGACTTCGACGTCCCCGACGTCCGGGGCACCACCGTCGCCATCCTCTCCCTCTGCATCGACGTCGCCCGCTGGTTCAACGTCAACGGTTCGCGCACCCCCGACGAGGTCGGTTCCCTCTACGCGGACCTCGTCCTGCGCATGGTGACCGCGCCGAAGTAGCCCGGGACCCGCTGTCCTCGCGCTCCTCCCTGTCGTCGCCGCCCCTGCTCATCCCCCGGTTTCTTCGGTCGGCGGAGTCTTCGAAACATTCGAGGATCTGAGGCTCGAAAGCGATCGGTGCTCCTCGCATGGGGTGGATCATGGCTGGTACAGCCCGCGAATGTTTCGGTTTCATTGCCGAAAGCATTGACAGTTGACAGGGGCAGGCCAACACTCCGGGGGTGACAGGGCGAACCCCCGACAGCCCGAGGAGGACGCGCGCATGAACGACGCATCCGCACCCACTCCCACCCCGCCCCCGAGCCGCCGGCTCTTCCTGGGCGGACTCTGCACGACCGCGCTGGCCGCCGCGACCACGGTGGCCCTGCCCGGCACCGCCCACGCGGACACGGTCATCACCAGCAACCGGACCGGCACCGACAACGGGTTCTACTACTCCTTCTGGACCGACGCCCCCGGCACGGTCTCCATGACCCTGGCCTCCGGCGGCGCCTACCGGACCTCCTGGAGCAACACCGGCAACTTCGTCGCGGGCAAGGGCTGGAGCAACGGCTCCCGCAGGACCGTGAGCTACTCCGGCTCGTTCAATCCGTCCGGCAACGCCTATCTGACCCTCTACGGCTGGACGGCCAACCCGCTCGTCGAGTACTACATCGTCGACAACTGGGGCAACTACCGGCCCACCGGAACCTACCGGGGCACGGTCAACAGCGACGGCGGCACGTACGACATCTACCGGACGACGCGGTACAACGCTCCCTCCGTCGAGGGGGTCCGCACCTTCGACCAGTACTGGAGCGTCCGTCAGTCGCGCCGGACGGGCGGGACCATCACCACCGGCAACCACTTCGACGCCTGGGGCCGTGCGGGCATGCCCCTCGGCGCCTTCCGCTACTACATGATCATGGCCACCGAGGGGTACCGGAGCAGCGGCAACTCCTCGATCACGGTGGCCCCGTGACCGGCGGACCGCGCCGCTCGCTCCGCAGGGCGGGGAAGCGGTCGCTCGTCGTCGCCACCGCCCTCGCGAGCACCGTGCCGCTCCTGCTCACCGCCGCCGAGGCCGCCCCGGCGCGGCCCGCCGCCTGCAGCGGGTACGTCGGTCTCACCTTCGACGACGGTCCGTCCGGGAACACGTCGGCCCTGCTCAACTCGCTGCGCCAGAACGGGCTGCGGGCCACGATGTTCAACCAGGGCCAGAACGCCGCCGGCAACCCCGCCCAGGTCCGGGCGCAGGTCGCCGCCGGCATGTGGGTGGCCAACCACAGCTACACCCACCCGCACCTGACCCAGCTGGGCCAGGCGCAGATCGACTCGGAGATCTCCCGGACCCAGCAGGTGATCGCCGCGGCGGGCGGCGGCACGCCCAAGCTGTTCCGGCCGCCGTACGGCGAGACCAACGCGACGGTACGGTCGGTGGCCGCCCGGTACGGACTGACCGAGATCCTCTGGAACGTCGACTCGCAGGACTGGAACGGAGCGTCCGCGGACGCCATCGTGCAGGCCGCCGCCCGGCTCACCAACGGCCAGGTCATCCTCATGCACGACTGGCCCGCGAACACCCTCGCCGCCATCCCGCGCATCGCGCGGGGCCTGGCGGCCCGGGGCCTGTGTGCCGGGATGATCTCACCGCAGACCGGCCGGGCCGTGGCACCCGCATAGGGCCTTTCGTTTGGATCATGCCGGCTTCGGGCCACAGCGCCTGATGACCGGCGGTGAGCGGGGCTTGGTGCGTGCAGATGCAAGGCGGAGGAAGGCGTCGACGCGGAGCGTCGGCAACTGACGACAACGCCGCAGATGTGCGTGCCAAGCCTCGCGGCCCAGGCGTGATCCAAACGACAGGCCCTATGCCGCGGTCGCGGCACCCGGCGACGGGGCCGTGGGGGCGCCGCTCGGTTCAGAAGTAGTACCGGGACACCGACTCCGCGACACAGACCGGCTTGTCCCCGCCCTCGCGCTCCACGACGACCGCGGCCGTGACCTGCACGCCGCCGCCGGCCTCCGTGACGTCCTGGAGGGTCGCCGTGGCGCGCAGCCGTGAACCGACCGGCACCGGCGCCGGGAAACGGACCTTGTTGGTGCCGTAGTTGACGCCCATCTTCATGTTCTCGACCCGGAGGATCTGCGGCACCAGCAGCGGGAGCAGCGACAGGGTCAGATAGCCGTGGGCGATGGTCGTGCCGAAGGGGCCGGCCGCCGCCTTCTCCGGGTCCACGTGGATCCACTGGTGGTCGCCGGTGGCCTCGGCGAAGAGGTCGATCCGCTTCTGGTCGACCTCCAGCCAGTCGCTGTGCCCCAGCTGCTCGCCCACCGCCGCCTTCAGCTCCTCGGCGGACGTGAAGATCCTCGGCTCTGCCATGTCCCGGCCTCCCTGATCCAAATCTCTAAGCGACTGCTTAGCATGGTCGGCGTCCGGGTCCCTGTCAACGGACCCTGACCCTTTCGGGTGTGGGTAGGGTCGGAGGGGTGCCCCAGATCCCTGAGAAGATCCACGAGTTGACCGTCGGCCAGCTGTCGGCCCGGAGCGGTGCCGCCGTCTCGGCGCTGCACTTCTACGAGTCCAAGGGGCTGATCAGCAGCCGCCGCACCACCGGCAACCAGCGCCGCTACAGCCGGGACGCCCTGCGCCGGGTCGCCTTCGTCCGGGCCGCGCAGCGCGTCGGCATCCCGCTCGCGACGATCCGGGAGGCGCTGGCCGAGCTGCCCGAGGAGCGGACGCCGACCCGCGAGGACTGGGCCCGTCTCTCCGAGGCGTGGCGGTCCGAACTGGACGAACGGATCCAGCGGCTCAACCGGCTGCGCGACCACCTGACCGACTGCATCGGCTGCGGCTGTCTCTCCCTGGCCACCTGTGTGCTGTCGAACCCCGACGACGCCTTCGGGCAGCGGCGGAGCGGCTCCCGTCTGCTGGTCGAGCCCCGGAGGCCGGCCGGGCCGGCGCGCGAGGAGCCCGGGAGCCGCTGCTGAGCCGCGGCGCCCGGGCCCCGGGCGCCGCTGTCCTCACTCGTACTCGGTGCCGCCCTTGCGGGTCAGATACGCGGGACTGACCGCCTTGGCGACGGCCCGCCCGCCGGTCACCGGGCTGTACCGCTCGGTGGCCGGCCGGATCACGACACCCTCGCGCAGATGCAGACCGCTCCCGGAGACCGTCTCCCGGCCGGTGGCCACCTCCAGCACCCGCTCGATGGCGTACGGCCCCTCGTACAGCCGTGGTACCAGCGGCAGTTGGCCGTCGAGCAGTCCGGAAAGCTCGGCCGGGTCCAGCCAGCGGACCCGGCCGTCGACGTCGGCGCAGACGTCGAAGACGGCGTACCCGAGCGTGTCGCGACGGCCGTCGGCGCCGTACGACAGGTCCTGCACCCCGGCGCCGTAGACCTCGCCGAAGATCCCGACCCGGCGGGCCCCCAGCCGCTCGGCGAGCCGGGCCGCGACCGGGGCGACCCCGTGGCCGTGGACCGCACGCCAGTACAGGTTCCGCGGATCCTCCTTCAGCGCGAGGGACTTGGCGCCGAAGCCCTTCGAGGAGACGTGTACGCGGCCGTCCTCGGCGAGGTACGTCACCAGGCAGGCCGTGCCGTGCAGCTTCTCCGTCAGGACGATTGCTTCGCCGGGCGTGAAGATGTCGGGGTAGCGCTGGATGTTCTCGATGTCGACCCAGGGCAGCAGCTCCGGCGCCGACTCGACCTCGCCGCTCATCGTCGGCGGGATCGGCGGCACCCACTTGACGATGCCGAGCCGCTCCGCGAAGTCCGTGCCGTCCGTGACGGCGGCCGTGAGGTCCACGTCCGCGAGCGCCCGGGGCAGGCAGACGATGCCCTGCGACAGCTCGCCCCGCAGCCGTACCGCCTTCACCCGGTCCGCGCCGCTTCCCGCGAGCCGCCCCGTCAGCCCCAGCTCCTCGATCAGTTCGGCCGGGAGCACGGACTGCTCGGGGATGTAGAGCGCCGTGTCCCCGCTGCGGTACACGCCCTTCGCCACGACGGCCCGGTACAGCCCGACCTGGGCCAGTTCGAGCGCGTCGGCGTTCGGGTGGTCGTGGATCGTCAGCACTTCGGCGGTGACGCGCAGCGTCGACATCGGGGCTCTCCCTCGGTTCCTGGGTCGCTCAGGGCGGTGTCATCGCCCTCAACTGTCGTCAGGGGAAAGGGGTGGAGCGAGGGGATTTGGCGCTGGTACAGTCCCGCCCCCGGTCGCCGGCAGGCGCTCGGGCCTGCCCGGCGCGAACCGGTGAATCCCCGGCGCCCCGACGTGTTCTCGCCCTGTGCCGCAACCGCTTGCCCCGTGACCGTGTCCTGCACACGAGGGGGTGGAACGGCATCCTCCGGCAAGGGGAAGGGGCGGCGATGAGCGTCGTCGTATGTTCGCTGAAGTGGGAGAAGGCGCACGCGGGCCGGCAGCGGATCACCTACGACTCCGACGGCTACCACCTGGTGCGCTTCCCGTACGAGCGGACCGGGGAGTCCTACGACCCCTGGAAGATGCACGATCCGGCGAACGGCGGCGCCGCCGCGTCGGCGTTCCCCGATCCGCGCTCCGGGCTGATCTGGCCCAGCCACGACGGCTGGGGCGTGCTCTCGGCGATGGTCTTCTGGGACGCGGACCCGAAAGCGGTGGAGTACCGCGCCCGCTTCGTACGCGATCCGCTGAACCTGACGCAGGAGAGGTACGACTCGACGGGCACGACGGACAGCGTCTCCACCCGGGGCGGGCAGTACCGCACCTTCCTGTGGCAGATGTTCGTGCACCAGGGCATGCCGCTCGGGCTGAAGGTGACCGCGCGGGGGCCCAGGGACACCAGGCGGGCCACGGCACTCATCCTCGCCGAGTTCAAGCTCGCCATCCACACGGACGTGGCCGAGCCGTAGACGCCGGGCCGTACCCGGGGTCATGGCACCCCGCCCGTACTCCACGCTCTGCACGCCGGCGGACCGGGGCCCGCGCGGTCGTGTCCGCACCTGCACGGGGGTGCGGCATCCCCGGCGCACCCCCGTCGCGCTACGCCGAGATCAGCAGCCGTCCGCGCCTGGAGTCCGCCAGGGCCTCGGGCGTGAGCACCGGACGCGGCACCACGATTCCGCACTCCGTGCAGACCGGGCCCGAGGACGGTTCGTGGGCCAGGTCGTACCTCCAGACGAGCCGCTCGCCCTCGCACACCGGGCAGGTCGAGCCCGGCTCGCGCTCCAGTGCGGCGATGAGCCGGCGCAGCACCTCCGCCAGCGGTTCACGGGGGTGGACCCCCGGGTCGTCGCACCAGGCGACCCCGAACCCGCCCCAGGTCAGGCGGTGCCAGTCGTCCACGCTGCCCGGCCTGCGCAGCCCGTCGTGCTTCTCCTTCTTGCGGCGCCTCGCGAACTCCACCTCGTAGTCGAGCCACACGGAGCGGGCCTCCTCCAACTCCTCCAGTGCGGCCACGAGCCGCGCCGGGTCGGGGTTGCGGTCCTCGGGTCCGAACCCGGCCCGTGAGCACAGGTGGTCCCAGGTCGCCCGATGCCCGTAGGGGGCGAAGCGCTCAAGGCACTTGCGCAGCGAATAGCGCCGCAGCGCCAGATCGCACCTGGGATCTCGCACCTGTCTTGCCAGACTCCGGAAACCAGCCATCGCCCTGCACCTCCGTCACACCTGCACCTGTACTTCGGTCACTTCGGCGTCGTCGTCGGGACGTCGCCGAATAGACGTATCGACACACGATTCGGCTCCATCCGATTTCCGATGACCTCCATAAGTCGTCTACCGAGTCGTTCATGGGCCGTTCCTGCCTACGTCTGACTGCCTTGCACTTCTTCTTGTCTGCTTACGACTACTTCTGAGTACCCGTTCACGCTGTGCGTTGCCTGTCCGAGGGTGATGATCCAAAAAACGTGACGCATGTTCATCTTCTAAGCCGGGGATACCGGCGGTAACATCCGGCCCACCCTCGTCGGCAGGAGCTGCCATGCACCGGCGTATCCCACGCACCTCACGCAACGCCCTCGACAGACTGAGAACTCCTCGCAGATTCCCGGAGTTCCTCAAGGCCGCTTCGATATGCGCACTCGTTGCCGGTCTTTTGTCGCCTCTTTCCCCTGCTGCCCAGGCCGCCTCGGCCGACACGTCCGCCGAGGCGGCGGCAGCGGCCACCGACTACTGCGGCGGACAGTGTTCCGACATCCTGCCGCCCGGCCAGAACGGCAACGCCACCCTGGCCCAGATCCTGCTCAACCAGGCCTTCGGCTCCATGCCGGAGAACGCGAGCAACCAGCTGGGCCCCTACAACAACCTGGCCACCGGCTACCCGGGCCTCACCAACTCCACCATCAACACCTTCTTCAACGACGCCTCCTTCGGCGTCCCCTCCGGCCAGGTCGCCTCCACCCTGAGCCCGGCGGGCCGCACGGACGTCACGATCGTCCGCGACAAGAAGACCGGTGTGCCGCACATCACGGGCACCACCCGGTACGGCACCGAGTTCGGCGCGGGCTACGCGGCGGCCCAGGACCGGCTGTGGCTGATGGACGTCTTCCGCCACGTCGGCCGCGGCAAGCTCACCCCGTTCGCCGGCGGCGCCCCCTCCAACCAGGGCCTGGAGCAGGAGTTCTGGCGCCACGCCCCCTACACCGAGGCCGACCTGCAGGCCCAGATCGACAAGGCGGTGGCCGCCAACGGCGAGCGCGGGCAGACGGCCCTCGGCGACGTCAACGCCTACGTCGCCGGCATCAACGCCTACATCGACGCCTCCGACAGCGGCCGCTACTTCCCCGGCGAGTACGTCCTGACCGGCCACAAGGACTCCGTCACCAACGCCGGCACCATCGAGAAGTTCAAGCCCACCGACCTGGTCGCCCTGGCCTCCGTCATCGGCGCCCTCTTCGGCTCGGGCGGCGGCGGCGAGGTCAACAACGCCCTCTCCCTGCTGGCCGCCCAGGAGAAGTACGGCGTCACCGAGGGCACCAAGGTCTGGGAGTCCTTCCGCGAGCGCAACGACCCCGAGGCCGCCCTCACCGTCCACGACGGCAGCTTCCCGTACGCCACCAAGCCCGCGGACCCGCAGGGCATGGCCCTGCCCGACACCGGCACGGTGGCCGAGGAGCCCCTGGTGTACGACCGCACCGGCAGCGCGGCCACCTCGTCCTCCAAGAGCCTGTCCGCCAAGGCCACCGACAACGCCCTCAGCTCGGCCCGGCGCGGTATGTCCAACGCCCTCGTCGTCAGCGGCAAGCACACCGCGAGCGGACACCCCGTCGCCGTCTTCGGCCCGCAGACCGGCTACTTCGCCCCCCAGCTGCTCATGCTCCAGGAGATCCAGGGCCCGGGCATCAGCGCCCGCGGCGCCTCCTTCGCCGGCCTGAGCATGTACGTCGAACTCGGCCGCGGCCAGGACTACGCCTGGAGCGCCACCACCTCCGGCCAGGACATCATCGACGCGTACGCGGTCGAGCTGTGCCAGGACGACGTCCACTACCTCTACCACGGCACCTGCACCGCCATGGAGAAGATCGAGCAGACCAACGCCTGGAAGCCGACCACCGCCGACTCCACCGCGGCCGGCTCCTACCGGATGCAGGTCTGGCGCACCAAGTACGGCCCCGTCACCCACCGCGCCACCGTCGGCGGCAAGAAGGTCGCCTACACCACCCTGCGCTCCTCGTACATGAACGAGGCCGAGTCGATCATCGGCTTCCAGATGCTGAACGACCCGGACTACGTCAAGGGCCCCGAGACCTTCCAGAAGGCCGTCCAGAACATCAACTACACCTTCAACTGGTTCTACGCGGACTCCACCCACACCGCCTACTACAACAGCGGCGACAACCCGGTGCGCCCCGCGAGCGTCGACCCCGAGTTCCCGGCCTGGGCCCGGTCCGCGTACGAGTGGCGGGGCTGGGACCCGGCCACCAACACCGCCGACTACACCCCGCCCGCCCAGCACCCCAACTCCATCGACCAGGAGTACTACATCTCCTGGAACAACAAGCAGGCCGCGGACTACACCACCGCCCCCTGGGGCAACGGCTCCGTCCACCGCGGCAACCTCCTCGACGACCGGGTGAAGAAGCTGGTCGCCGCGGGCGGCGTCACCCGGGCCTCGCTGACGAAGGCCATGGCCGAGGCGGGCCTCGCCGACCTGCGGGCCGAGGACGTCGTCCCCGACCTGCTCAAGGTCGTCAACAGCAGCACGGTCACCGACTCGGCGGCCGCCGCGGCGGTCACCAAGCTCCAGGCCTGGGTCACCTCCGGGTCGAAGCGCACGGAGACCTCCGCCGGCTCCAAGACCTACGCCCACGCCGAGGCGATCCGCATCCTGGACGCCTGGTGGCCGCTGCTGGTGAAGGCCGAGTTCGAACCCGGCCTCGGCACCGGCCTGTACGACGCCATCACCGCCAACCTGCCCGTCGACGAGTCCCCGTCGGCCGCCCACGGCCCGACCGGCTCCCACGCCGGCAGCTCCTTCCAGTACGGCTGGTGGAGCTACGTCGACAAGGACATCCGCTCGGTGCTGGGTGAGACGGTGCGGGGCCCGCTGGCGAAGCAGTACTGCGGCGGCGGCAGCCTCGGCGCGTGCCGCACCGCCCTGATCGACACCCTCAAGGCGGCGGCCGGCAAGACCGCCGCACAGGTCTACCCCGGCGACGCGAACTGCTCGGCCGGCGACCAGTGGTGCGCCGACTCGATCATCCAGCGGACCCTGGGCGGCATCAAGCACAACAAGATCAGCTGGCAGAACCGGCCGACCTTCCAGCAGGTCGTGGAGTTCACCTCGCACCGGTGAGCGAACCGGTGAGCGAACCGAGAACGAACCGGTGAACGAACCGGTGTGCGCACGGGTGACCGTGCCGGTGCGCACACCGGTGTGAGCGAGTCCGTGTGACGGCGGCGGGCCGGGATCAGGCGATACGGCCCGCCGCCAGCACCACCCGCGCCAGCTCCCGGTGACAGATGTCGCCGTGCGCTCCCGACGGCGCCCCGCCGCGTCGCACCACCGCCGACGCGTCGACGTTCACGCACCCCGAGACCGGCAGCCGGGTCCGCAGGGCGTCGGCCAGGGTGAACGACCGCGTGCCCTCGACCGCCCGCACCCCGTCGTAGCCGAGGGCACCCCACTTGGTGCCGAGGAGGCTGTTCACGCTCAGCCCCAGGACCGTCCGCGCGTCGCCCGCCATCCGGGAGGCCAGCGGGTAGATGGTCCCGAGCGCCGAGTCGTGCCGGGAGTGACAGCACACCAACGGCCCGTCGACCCGCCGGTACCGGCCGTCGAGGACCCCGCTCGCACCCCGGTCGTGGGGCAGGCGCGCCGCGAACGCGTAGTGCGAGAAGGCCGCCTGGAGCAGCGTCACCGACTTCACCGTGCGCACGCCCTCGGGCAGCCCGCGCAGCGCGAACGACACCAGGCGCGCGCCGAAGCTGTGCCCGACCAGATGCACCCGTACGTCCGGTGCCGTCCGAGCCAGCTGCCCGAGCAGCCGTCCGAGCCCTCGTTCGCCGACCGCCCCCGCCCGCCGCTTCATCGCGAAGTACGTGGCCTGACGCAGGAGTTCGTGCGCCCCGTCCCACATCTGGGGAGGGGCCGGCACGGTCCCGGTCATCACCCCCGCGGTGCCGACCTCCGCCAGCGCCGCCGCGAAGTCCGCGCACACGGCCGCCGTGTCCCCGCACAGCATCCCGGGCGGACCCTCCGGCGCCCCCGCCCCGACGGTGTCCCCCGCGCACGCGCCCTGCGGCCCCTGGGGCGGCACCTCCACCAGCAGCCGTACCAGCCGCCCGAACTCCGCCAGCGACGGACCGTCGTCCGCGCGGCTCTCCAGCAGCCCGGCGAGCCGCTCGACGACGACCGACCGCCCGGGAAACACCTCCACGAGCGCGTTCCGGGTCCGCTTGTCGAGCGCGGGGCGGCCGGGTGCCACGGCCGCGGCCGGTTCGATGTCCGGGATCGGCTCGTCCGAGAACCGCATCGAGGGCCACAGCACGCCCACGTACCCGAGCCGCGCGTGCGGCGCGAGGTCCGGGAACGGGGCGAAGAAACGGCTGTAGAGCGCGGTCGCGCCGGACCGGTCGTTGTTCCAGCCGTGCGCGAAGACGACCAGGTCGGCGATTCCGCGGCCGCGGACCCCGGCGAACAGCCGGTCCCGCCGGCCGGTGTCGACGTCGCCGTCGGCGTCGAAGGTCAGTTCCCAGTAGGGAGTCACGCTCATTACCGGATCCGCCATGACGAGCCCCCTTCGGCCCCGCTGGTCCTGCGCTCACGCGCATGGTCCTGCAGCCGGCGAAGGATGGCCATACGTCACGTACGGGGGGCTTCGGCGCCCTCTCTACCGGTACAGCAGATACTCCTTGCGCACCCTGCGGAACGCCGTCAGCTCCTCCTGCCAGCCCGCCACGACCTCGGCGGTGTCCGCCCCCGCGTCGATCATGGTCCGCACCCGCGCCGAGCCGGTCAGTTTGTCGATCCAGTTGTCCGGCCGCCAGGCGAACCCGCTCCACACCCGCCTGGCGGTCACGAGGAGGCCGATCCCGGTGCGCACGGGGTCGTACGCGGCGCGGTCGTGGACATGGATCTGTACGCCGCCGACGGTCTTCCCCTGGAACTTGGAGAACGTCGGCGCGAAGTACGCCTCCCTGAAGCGGGCTCCGGGCAGGCCGAGTTCGTTCACGGCGGCCGCCCACTTCCGGTCGACGCCCTCCGCGCCGAGCAGTTCGAACGGCCGCGTGGTGCCGCGCCCCTCCGACAGGTTCGTCCCCTCGAACAGGCACGTCCCCGCGTACACGAGGGCGGTGTCCGGTGTCGGCATGTTCGGGCTCGGCGGCACCCAGGGCAGCCCGGAGTCGTCGAAGAACCGCGACCTCTTCCACCCCGACATCAGTACGGTCTCCAGCGGTACGGGCGAGGTGAGGAACTCCCCGTTGAACAGCCGTGCCAGCTCCGCGACCGTCATCCCGTGCGCCTGCGCGATGGGCTGGCGCCCGACGAACGTCGCGAACTCCTTGTGCAGCACGGGTCCCTGGGCGCTCCGCCCGGTCACCGGGTTCGGCCGGTCCAGCACGACGAAACGCTTCCCCGCGAGCCGGGCCGCCTCCATGCAGTCGTACAGCGTCCAGATGTACGTGTAGAAGCGGGCGCCGACGTCCTGGATGTCGAAGACGATCGTGTCCACGCCGGAGGCGGTGAAGACCTCGGCGAGGGGGCGGCCGCTCTTCAGGTACGTGTCGTAGACCGGCAGCCCGGTCGCCGGGTCGTCGTACCGGCCCTCGGAGCCGCCGGCCTGGGCGGTGCCCCGGAAGCCGTGCTCGGGGCCGAAGACGGCCCTGAGGTCCACGCGGTCGTCGGCGTGCATCACGTCGACGATGTGGCGGGCGTCCCGGGTGACGCCGGTGGGGTTGGTGACGATGCCGACCTTCTGGCCGTCCAGGACGTCGTAGCCGTCCCGTACGAGGCGTTCGAACCCGGTGCGGAGCCCTGGGCGGGCGGCCTCGGCCGGGGGTGAGGCGGTGAGGCCGGCGGTGGTGGCCGTGGCCGCCGTGGCAGCCGTGGCCGTGGAGGCGGCGAGGAAGGTGCGGCGGGAGAGGCGCATGGGGGTGACCTCCGGGTCGCGGACGCGGTCGCGGGAAGCGGTGCTCGGTGCTCGGTGCTCGGTGCTCGGTGCAAGCTAAGCGGTTCCGTGGGCGGTTTGTCGTGCGCGGGCGGTGGGCGGCCGGTCGCGCGGTTCCCCGCGCCCCTTCGGGACGGCGTGGGCGCCACCCTTCCTCACGGACATACCGACCGGTTAGTCTGGTCGTCCTGGTGGACCGATTCTCGATACGTCGTGTCGAAGGCGAAGGCGAAGGAGACCGATCGTGGGAGCCGTGCAGGGTGCGGGTGTGGTCGTCACGGGCGCCGGTGGCGGGATCGGGGCCGCCCTGGCCCGCCGGTTCGCGGCGGAGGGCGCCCGGGTCGTCGTGAACGACCTGGACGGCGACCGCGCGAAGGCCGTGGCCGACGAGATCGGCGGGATCGCGGTCCCCGGGGACGCGTCCGCCGTCGTCCCGGCGGCGCGCGAGGCCCTCGGCGGCACCGTGGACGTGTACTGCGCGAACGCCGGACTCGCCTCCGGCGGGACGGAGGCGGCCGACGAGCAGGTCTGGGCGCGGGCCTGGGACGTCAACGTCATGGCCCACGTCCGGGCGGCCCACGAGCTGCTGCCGGCGTGGCTGGAGCGGGGCAGCGGGCGTTTCGTCTCGACGGTCTCCGCCGCCGGGCTGCTCACCATGATCGGCGCGGCGCCCTACAGCGTCACCAAGCACGGGGCGTACGCCTTCGCCGAATGGCTGTCCCTCACCTACCGCCACCGGGGCGTCAAGGTCCACGCGATCTGCCCGCAGGGTGTGCGCACCGACATGCTGACGGCCTCCGGCAGCGCGGGCGACCTGGTGCTCGCGCCGACCGCGATCGACCCGGAGGACGTGGCCGACGCGCTCTTCGAGGGCATCGACCAGGACCGCTTCCTGATCCTGCCGCACCCCGAGGTGGCCGGTTTCTACCAGGCCAGGGCGGCCGACCCGGACCGCTGGCTGACGAACATGAACCACATCCAGCAGAAGTGGGAGACGACCGGCTGACCGCCCTGCCCGGCGGGCGCGGGCCGGAGGGTGGGATGATCCTCCGGCGGAAGCGCCCGATTCCGGCCGGTCCGGAACCGGCCGGAGGCCGACGGGCGACCGGCAGGCGACGACAGAACCTCGGAAGGCAGGTGGCGGCAGTGCCCAGGACGACGGACGGAGACGGTACGCCCGTCCCGCAGCGGCTGCTCGCCGCCGCCACCCGGCTCTTCGCCGAGCGGGGCTACGACCGCACCTCGGTGCAGGAGATCGTCGAGGCGGCGGGCGTCACCAAGGGTGCGCTGTACCACTACTTCGGTTCCAAGGACGATCTGCTGCACGAGGTGTACGCGCGCGTGCTGCGCATCCAGCAGGAGCGGCTCGACGCGTTCGCGGGTGCCGACGCGCCCGTCGAGGAACGGCTGCGGGGTGCCGCCGCCGATGTCGTCGTCACCACCATCGACAACCTCGACGACGCGATGATCTTCTTCCGGTCCATGCACCACCTGAGCCCGGAGAAGAACAAGCAGGTCCGCGCGGAACGCCGGCGGTACCACGAGCGGTTCCGGGCGCTGGTGGAGGAGGGGCAGGAGGCCGGCGTCTTCTCGCGGGCGACCCCGGCCGACCTGGTCGTCGACTACCACTTCGGTTCGGTCCACCACCTGTCGACGTGGTACCGCCCCGACGGGCCGATGGGCCCGCAGGAGGTCGCGGACCATCTGGCCGACCTGCTCCTGCGCGCGCTCCGGCCGTAGGGGTGCGTTGCCGGGTGCGGGTGGGTGGGGGCTGGTCGCGCAGTTCCCCGCGCCCCTGAAAAGCCGCCGGGGCGGCGCCCCGTGCTTTTCATGAAGGCTGGGCCGCCAGGCCCATGCCTTCAGGGGCGCGGGGAACTGCGCGAGAAACCCCCACTCACCCGCACACGCCGACGAACCCGCACCCCCGAGTCACTAGGCGCCCGGCCCCGCACCGCAGGTCACACGTACCGCTTCAGCTCCCGCCGCGCCAGCGACCGCTGGTGCACCTCGTCCGGCCCGTCCGCGATCATCAGCGTCCGCGCCGCCGCGTACAGCTCGGCCAGCGGGAAGTCCTGGCTGACACCCCCCGCGCCGTGCAGCTGGATCGCCCGGTCGAGGATGCCCACCACCGTCCGCGGGGTGGCGATCTTGATCGCCTGGATCTCCGTGTGGGCCCCCTTGTTGCCCACCGTGTCCATCATCCACGCCGTCTTCAGCACCAGCAGCCGCAGCTGCTCCACCGCCACCCGCGCGTCGGCGATCCAGTTGTGCACGACCCCCTGCTGCGCCAGCGCCTTGCCGAACGCCTCCCGGGCCACCGCGCGCCGGCACATCAGCTCGATCGCCCGTTCGGCCATCCCGATGAGTCGCATGCAGTGGTGGATACGGCCCGGACCGAGCCGCGCCTGAGCGATGGCGAAACCGCCGCCCTCCTCGCCGATCAGATTGGCGGCCGGCACCCGCGCGTTCTCGAAGACCACCTCGGCGTGGCCGCCGTGCGAGTGGTCCTCGTACCCGAACACCTGCATCGCCCGCTTCACGGTGACACCCGGAGTGTCGCGCGGGACCAGGATCATCGACTGCTGGCGGCGGATGTCGGCCCCGTCCGGGTCCGTCTTGCCCATGACGATGAAGATCTTGCAGTCGGGGTTCATGGCCCCGGAGATGTACCACTTGCGCCCGTTGACGACGTAGTCGCCCGAGCCGTCGTCGTCCCGCTCGATCAGCGTGGTGATGTTGGTGGCGTCCGAGGAGGCCACCTCCGGTTCGGTCATCGCGAACGCCGACCGGATCTCACCGGCGAGCAGCGGCTCCAGCCACTGCTTCTTCTGCGCCTCGTCGCCGAACTGGCTCAGCACCTCCATGTTCCCCGTGTCGGGCGCGGCGCAGTTCAGCGCGGTCGGCGCCAGCTGCGGGGAGCGGCCCGTGATCTCGGCGAGCGGCGCGTACTGCAGGTTCGTGAGCCCCGCCCCGTACTCGGAGTCGGGCAGGAAGAGGTTCCACAGGCCCTGCCGGCGGGCCTCTGCCTTCAGCTCCTCCACCACGGCGGGCGTGTCCCACGGCGAGGCCAGCCGGGCCCGCTGCTCCTCGGCCACAGCCTCGGCCGGGTACACGTACGCGTCCATGAAGGCGAGGAGCCTGGCGCGCAGCTCCTCCGTGCGGGCGTCGAATGCGAAGTCCATGGCGGGTCAGCCTTCCTGGGTGCCGGCGCCGAGCGTGGTCAGGCCGTGGTCGATGAAGACGGGGACCAGGTCGCCGATGCGGTCGAAGCCGCGGCCGACCGTCTGGCCGAGTGTGTACCGGTAGTGGATGCCCTCCAGGATCACGGCGAGCTTGAACCACGCGAACGCCGTGTACCAGGCCACCGAGGAGACGTCACGCCCCGACCGGGCCGCGTACCGCTCCACGATCTCGGACGGGTCCGGGTGTCCGGCGGCCGCCGCGGTCGTGGAGACGGGGGAGTCGGGCATGGCGAGCGGGACGCTGTACATCACCAGCAGGCCCAGGTCGGTGAGCGGATCGCCGAGCGTGGACATCTCCCAGTCGAGGATGGCCCTGATCCGGTCGTCGTCGCCGAGCAGCACGTTGTCCAGGCGGTAGTCGCCGTGCACGACCGTGGGGGCGGGGGAGTGGGGCAGTCGGCGTCCCAGCACCGCGTGCAGTTCGTCGATGCCGGCCAGGTCGCGGTTGCGGGACGCGTCCAACTGCTTGCCCCAGCGCCGCAGTTGCCGGTCCAGGAAGCCCTCCGGGCGCCCGAAGTCGGCGAGGCCCACCTCGGCGGGGTCCACCGCGTGCAGCTCGACGAGGGTGTCGACCAGGCTCAGCACGGCGGCCCGGGTGCGCTCCGGGCCGAGCGGGGCCAGCTGCTCGGCGGTGCGGTAGGGGGTGCCCTCGACGAAGTCCATGACGTAGAAGGGCGCGCCGAGCACGTCCTCGTCGTCGCAGAACAGCACGGGACTCGGCACCGGCACGTCCGTGGCGTGCAGCGCGCTGATGACCCGGTGCTCGCGTCTCATGTCGTGCGCGGTCGCCAGCACATGGCCCAGCGGGGGCCGCCGTACGACCCACTTCGCGGTGCCGTCCGTGACCTCGTACGTCAGGTTCGACCGTCCGCCCTCGATCAGCCGGCCGGTGAGCGGACCGCGCACGAGTCCGGGCCGCTCGGCGTCGAGCAGGACGCGGAGCCGGTCGGGATCGAGACCTGGCGGGTGGTCTGGGTGCATCATCGCTCCTCCACGCGGCGTACCGGGACCCGTCCATGATGCCGACCGGTCGGTATGTCGTCCAGTGGGTGACCCGAAAGTGATCGGAGTCTCGGCGCGATCGGACCCTTCGCCGGACGTCCGCACCCCCGGCCCACCCGCCGTCAGGCGTGGCAGGTCATCATCTCCCCGCCGTTCACGGTGGCCATGTCCATGAACCCGGCGAAGGGGTCGACGCCCTCGCCCTCGGGCAGCCCGTCCAGTTCGGCGTAGGCCCGGTGCAGGTTCGCCACCAGCCGCTCGCTCTCGGGCAGCGCGGCGTACTCGCCGAGATCCGTGCTCCGGGCGGCCTCCAGCGGTGTCAGGCCCGCCGCGTGCGCCTTCCCCGCGACCTCGGCCACGAACCGGATGTACCGCTCGGCCCGGTCGAACGCGGACGGGTCGGTGACCGGACCGTGCCCCGGGACGACGGTCTCGGCGCCCAGTTCGCGCAAGCGCGCCAGCGCCCGCAGCGAACCGCTGAGCGAGCCCATCAGGAAGAACGGCGTCCCGCCCTCGAAGACCAGGTCCCCCGCGAACAGCACCCGCCGGTGCGGCAGCCACACCACGGAGTCGCCGACGGTGTGAGAGACGCCGGGGTGGATCACCTCGGCCTCGATGTCACCGACGTGGAGCGTCACCCGGTCGTCGTACGTCAGGTCGGCGCCCCGGATCTCCACATCGCCGAAGTCGGTGCCCGGCCACAGCAGATGGAGGTGCTGTCCGCTGGCGAGCGCCTCGCGGCGGCAGGCCGTGTGCGAGACGAGGGTGGCGGCGGGGGTGAAGTGGCCGTTGCCGTAGGTGTGGTCGCCGTGGTGGTGGGTGTTGACCAGGAGGCGGGGCCTCGGGACGCCGGTCGCGTCCAGCGCGGCGCCCAGGGCGAGGGTCCGGCGCTCGGTCGCCGCCGTGTCCACGAGCAGCGTGGTGGTCCCGTCGCTCACGAAACCCGAGTTGTTCAGGCACCAGCCGCCGTCCGGCTGCACATACGCGTACACGTCGCTCGCGAGCTCGACGGTGTACGGCTCTTCCGCGGTCATCGTGACCCCTTTCGTCCCCCCGGTCGTCGCCAACTGGTGGTCAGAGCCTGCCAGTCGGCGACGAACCGGTGGAAACCGGGGGTACGGAAGCGGCACGGGCGGCGGCGCCCGTGCCGTATGTGCCGTACGCGCCGTCGGTCAGTGGTCGTCCCAGTGCCCGTCGTGGGCGGCGTGGCGGTGTCCGTCGTGCACGTAGTCCACGTGGTCCCCGTGCGTGACCGCCTGGTGCCCGCAGTCCTCGCCGTGCTCGTGGCCGTGCCCGTCGTGCGCGGTGTGCCCGCTCGGCTCGCACTCGTCCCAGTGGCCGGAGTGCTCGCGGTGGAGATGCCCGTCGTGCGCGTAGTCGGTGTGGTCCCCGTGCGACACGGCGGTGTGCCCGCAGGCGGGGCCGTGGTCGTGGTCGTGGACGGGGTGCTCCTGGTGCAGGGTGGTCATCGCGCTCACCTTCGGTGGGACAGGGGGTGACACGTCCAGGCTAGTCACACAAGCCCCAATTATCCCTTTGGAAACTCCCTGCACAGGACCAAGATCTGCCCGGGCTTCGACGGGCCCGGCCGCTCCTCGTCGCGCCCGCGCGGTCAGAACACCAGGGCGGCGCCGCACACCGCGAGGGCGATCACGCACAGGGCGGCCGTCGTGGCGATCCGGGTCGTGAGGACGGGCGGGCGGGAGGCCGCCAGGGCCTGGATACGGCGATGGGCGAGCGCCAGGGAGCCCAGCCACACCACCACGCACAGCGCCGCGGCCACCATGCCGGCGGCCGACGGCCCGCCGTGCAGCGCGGACTTGACGGCGAGGACGGCGACCACGGCACCCGTGAGGGTCGTACGCCGCCAGGCGAGCCGGGTCCGCTCGGGCTGCAGGCCGGGGTCGCGGTCGGCGGACTCCGGGGGAGCGGACGACGGGCTCACCCCTCCCGCCGGAGCAGGACCACGACGACCATGGCGACGGCGACCACGGCGACCACGATGCCGAGCACGGCCGGGAAACGGGACACCGGAAGGTCCTCCCCGCGTCGCATCGCCCGCTCGCAGCGCACCCAGTGGTTGACCGCCCGCAACGCGCACAGCACCCCGGAGCCCAGCAGGACCAGGGCGAGCCCGACGCGCCAGCCCCAGCGCAGGTCCGGCAGGAACTGGTCCACCGCGAAACCGCCGCCGATCAGGGCGAGCGAGGTGCGCAGCCAGGCCAGGAACGTCCGCTCGTTGGCCAGGGAGAACCGGTAGTCCGGGGTCCGGCCCTCCGCCCGGACCTCCTCGGGGACGAACCAGAGGCGGACGTTCCGTGCAAATTCGATCACGTACAGGACACTACCGGTCGCCTTCGGAGGGCAGGTCGCCCTCCCACCCCTCACCCGGCGGCCCCGCCCGTCATCCGGCGGACAGGCCCGTCATCCCGCGCTCTCCCGCGCCCTCAGCCGCTCGTACGCCGCCACCCCGTCCGGCACCCACTCCCACTCGCCCAGCCGCCGCCGCACCTCCGCCTCGGTCAGGAAGCCGTGCCAGGCGACCTCCTCCGCCTGCGGGTCCACCGGCAGCTCGCAGCGCACCTCGTACACCGCCGACCACCAGGTACGCCCGGCCCCGTCGTCGTACAGGAACCGGAACAGCGGGTCGGGCCGGGGCAGCCCCGAGACACCCAGCTCCTCCTCGGCCTCGCGCAGCGCCGCGTCGTCGTAGGACTCGCCGGCTCCCACCACCCCGCCCACGAACATGTCGTACAGCGAGGGGAAGACCAGCTTCGTGGAGGTCCGGCGATGCACGAACAGCCGCCCGGAACCGTCCCTGACCAGTACGAACACGGCCCGATGCCGTAGCCCCCGGGCATACACCTCCCCCCGCGGAAGCTGCCCGATGACCTGGTCGCTCTCGTCCACGATGTCGAGGATCTCGTCGGCGGCACTCATGGCCCCATTGTGGGCGCCCGGGGAACCGGACGACGCAGCCCCTCCGCGCGCACGACCCCACCCGGTCGCACCCGGCGCGCGCATCGCACCCCCGGCCTACACGGCGCTCGCGCCCGCCCCCACCACGCCCTCCCGTGCCCCGGCGGAGCCGCACGGCATCGCCGGATGCATCCCGAGGAGCACCACTCCCACCACGGCCCCCGCCAGCCCGGCCGCCTCCCACGCGAGCGCCCCCGGGTCCGTCCGCAGCCGGTCCCCCAGGAACCCCACCCCGCACGCGATCCCCGCCAGCGGCTGCGCGGCGGTCAGCGCCGGCAGCGACATCCGCAGCGGGGCCGCCTCGAACGCGCTCTGCACGAGGAGGAGCCCGGTCACCCCGAGCAGGACGACCCCGTACGGCTGCCACGAGGTGAGCAGCCCGCTCCAGCCGCCCGCGCCGAACAGCTGCCCGCTGATCCGGGTGAGCGCGTCCTGGACGCCGTACAGGAGCCCGGCGGCGACCGCCAGGAGGACCGGTGCGGCGCTCCTGCGGGACCGCTTCGCATAGGCGGTGAGCAGCAGGGCGAGCCCCACCATGACACCGATGATCAGCCACTGCCGGAAGGCACCGCCGACCGCCGCCCCGCCCTCCGGTTGCCCGGCGACGATGAACGCGGTGACCCCGCCCGCGAGCAGCACCAGCCCCGCCCATCCCTGCCGGCCCAGTGGCTGACGGGTCTGCCGGCGGGAGAGGGCGAGCGCGAAGAGGAGGTTGGTCGCGAGGATCGGCTCCACGAGAGTGACCTCGCCCCGGCCGAGCGCGACCGCGCCCAGCGCCATCCCGCACACCATCAGCCCGATCCCGCCGAGCCAGCGCGGCACCCGGATCAGGTCGAGCAGCAGCCGGGGCGAGAGGAAGTCGCCCAGCGGGGCGTGCGCGGCGGCCTGCTGCTGGAGGACGAAGCCGAAGCCCAGACAGCAGGCGGCGCCCACGGCGAGGAGGAGAACGAGAACCGACACGCGGAGTACCTCGGGTCGTCGGGCGGGCCGCGGCGGAATGCCACGGGGCATCCGCCAGGCATCCCGGCCGGGGAGCGAATTGTGCCCCGGCGGGCGGACCGATACGTATTGGACCGACTGTAACCGCCCCGGCCGGAACCTGTCGGCGGGAGCGGACCCACCTTGGCAGTTGACTAGGTCGCTCCTTCTGCCGAAGGATCTGAGGCCAGCGCTGCTGACCGGCCGGTAACAAGGCGCGAGGCCGTGCCCGGCCTGCTTCGGCCTGTCTTTCTTCGACCGACCCGTTCCCGAGAGGACGTCCTCGAATGTCGTACGACGCAGATGTGATCGTGATCGGGGCGGGCCTCGCGGGGCTCGCGGCGACCGCGGAGCTCGTCGACGCGGGCCGCAAGGTGATCCTCCTCGACCAGGAGCCGGAGCAGTCGATCGGCGGCCAGGCGCACTGGTCCTTCGGCGGGCTCTTCTTCGTCGACTCGCCCGAGCAGCGCCGCCTGCGGATCAAGGACAGCCACGCGCTCGCCCTCCAGGACTGGATGGGCACGGCCGCCTTCGACCGCGAGGAGGACCACTGGCCGCGCAAGTGGGCCGAGGCGTACGTCGACTTCGCCGCCGGTGAGAAGCGGTCCTGGCTGCACGGGCAGGGCGTGCGGTTCTTCCCGGTCGTCGGCTGGGCCGAGCGCGGCGGCTACGACGCCAACGGACACGGCAACTCCGTCCCCCGCTTCCACATCACCTGGGGCACCGGCCCCGGCCTCGTCGAACCCTTCGAGCGGCGGGTGCGCGAGGGGGTGGCCCGAGGGCTCGTCCAGCTGAGGTTCCGGCACCGGGTGACCGGCCTGTCGCGCAGCGCGGGCGCCGTCGACACCGTCACCGGCGAGATCCTGGAGCCGTCGGCGATCGAACGCGGGCAGCCGAGCACCCGCACCGTCACCGGCGCCTTCGAACTCAAGGCCCAGGCCGTGATCGTCACCTCCGGCGGCATCGGCGGCAACCACGACCTCGTCCGCGCCAACTGGCCCGAGCGGCTCGGCAGCCCCCCGGAGAAGATGATCTCCGGCGTGCCCGCGCACGTCGACGGCCGGATGCTCGGCATCGCCGAGGAGGCGGGCGCCCACCTCATCAACCGCGACCGGATGTGGCACTACACCGAGGGCATCCAGAACTGGAACCCCATCTGGGAGAACCACGGCATCCGCGTCCTGCCCGGCCCGTCCTCGCTCTGGCTGGACGCCCGCGGCAAGCGGCTCCCGGTCCCGCTGTTCCCGGGCTTCGACACCCTCGGCACCCTCGAACACATCATGAAGACCGGCTACGACTACACGTGGTTCGTGCTCGACCAGAAGATCATCGGCAAGGAGTTCGCCCTCTCCGGCTCCGAGCAGAACCCCGACCTCACCGGTAGGTCCGTCAAGGACGTCTTCATCCGGGCCCGCGCGGACGTCCCCGGCCCGGTGAAGGCGTTCATGGACCACGGCGTCGACTTCGTCGTCGAGAAGGACCTCGGCTCCCTCGTCCGCGGGATGAACGCCCTCACGAAGGAACCGCTGATCGACGAGGCCGAGCTGCGCCGCGAGATCGTCTCCCGGGACCGGGAGGTCGCCAACCCCTTCACCAAGGACCTCCAGGTGATGGCGATCCGCGGGGCCCGCAACTACCTCGGCGACAAGCTCATCCGCACCGCCGCCCCGCACCGCATCCTCGACCCCAAGGCCGGCCCGCTGATCGCCGTCCGCCTGAACATCCTGACCCGCAAGACCCTCGGCGGCCTGGAGACCGACCTGTCCTCCCGCGTCCTCACCGAGGGCGGCGACCCGCTGGAGGGCGTGTACGCGGCGGGCGAGGCCGCGGGCTTCGGCGGCGGCGGTGTCCACGGCTACCGCTCGCTGGAGGGCACGTTCCTCGGCGGCTGCCTGTTCTCGGGCCGTACGGCGGGCCGGGCGGCGGCGAAGGCGACCGGCTGAGGCGACCGGCTGAGGCGACCGGCTGAGGCGCACGCGGGAAAAGGGCGCCGAGGGCCCGGCAGGCTTACGGAATTCTGACGAATCTCCGCCGTCGCTGGCCCGACGGGGGCGGCGGATGTTCGAATCAGTACGTGAACCCCGAACATCCCGTGGCGCGGCAGGCGCCGGCGGAACACCCCGAAGACGTGGACAGGGACCCGGGGCGCGGCGCGCCCGTCGGCCGCCGGGTCCTCCTCGGCACCCTCGGACTCGGCGCCCTCGGCGTGGTCGCCGCGCCCGTCCTCCAGCGCGGCATGGAGGCGTTCCTCGGCGAGGCGGCCGAGAAGGACCCCACCGGTCTGACCGGTCTGCTCCCCAACGGCGGCGGCTTCCGCTACTACTCGGTGACGGCGTCCGTCCCCCGCAGGACCGCGAAGAACTACCGCCTCACGGTCGGCGGCCTGGTCGACAGGCCCGGCTCCTACACCCTCGCCGACCTGCGCGCCCTCCCGCAGACCCGGATGGTCAAGGACGTGCAGTGCGTCACCGGCTGGCGGGTCCCGGACACCCCCTTCGAGGGCGTACGGCTCTCCACGCTGCTGGACGCGGCCGGGGTACGCGCCTCGGCGGGCGCGATCCGCTTCACCTGCTTCGACGGGGCGTACACCGAGAGCCTCACCCTGGAGCAGGCCCGCCGCGCCGACGTCCTCGTCGCCCTGCGCATGCAGGACAAGGACATCAGCCACAACCACGGCGGTCCGGTCCGGCTGTACGTCGCCCCCATGTACTTCTACAAGTCGGCCAAATGGCTCTCCGGCATCGAGGTCACGAAGAAGGTCGAGCCGGGCTACTGGGAGGAGCGGGGCTACGACATCGACGCGTGGGTCGGCCGATCGAACGGGCGGGACGATGCACCGACGACTTGAGGAGCCCCCCGTCCTGGCGCAGACCCGGGTCGCGCGTTTCACGGCCGCCGAGCGCTGGATCCACCGCACGACGGCCGCCCTGATGGGCATCTGCGTGGCCACGGCGGCCTGCCTGTACATCCCCGCGTTCGCCGAACTGGTCGGCCGCCGGGCGCTCGTGGTGACGGTCCACCAGTGGGCCGGGCTGCTCCTGCCGCTCCCCGTCCTGGCGGGCCTGGCCTCCCGCGCGTTCCGCGCGGACCTCGGCCGGCTGAACCGCTGGGGCCCGCACGACCGCGTCTGGCTCCGCGCCGCCCGCCGCCGCACCCCGGGCGCACGCCCCGCCGCGAAGTTCAACGCCGGCCAGAAGCTCTACGCCTCCTGGATCACCGGCGCCACCCTCGTCATGCTCGCCACCGGCCTGATGATGTGGTTCACCCACCTCACCCCGCTGATGTGGCGCACCAGCGCGACCTTCGTCCACGACTGGCTGGCCCTGACCATCGGCATCGTCCTGGCCGGCCACATCGGCATGGCCCTGGGCGACCCCGAGGCACGGCGGGGGCTGCGGACCGGGTCGGTGAGCCGGGAATGGGCGGACCGGGAACACCCGCTGTGGCGGCCGTAGCGCCGCACACGGCCGGGAGCCCCCGGTACCGCACCTCCCCGGCCCGAAGCCGGCACGGCCCGAACGCCGGGCCCTAGATCACCAGCGACAGCAGCAGCACGATCGCCCCCGCCACCACCGAGATGATCGTCTCCATCACCGACCAGCTCTTGATGGTCTGGCCGACGGTCATCCCGAAGTACTCCTTGACCATCCAGAACCCGGCGTCGTTGACGTGGCTGAAGAACAGCGAGCCGGCGCCGATCGCCAGGACCAGCAGGGCCGTGTGCGTGGTCGACATGTCCGCGGCGAGCGGGGCCACCAGCCCCGCCGCCGAGATCGTGGCCACCGTGGCCGAGCCGGTGGCCAGCCGGATCGCGACCGCGATCAGCCAGGCCAGCACGAGCGCGGGGATCGACCAGTCCTCGGAGATCTCCAGGATCATCTGCCCGACCCCGGAGTCGATGAGGGTCTGCTTGAAGCCGCCGCCGGCGCCCACGATCAGCAGGATGCCCGCGATGGGTGCGAGGGACTTCTCGACCGTCGCGCCCAGCCGCTCCTTGGTGAACCCGGCCGCCCGCCCCAGCGTGAACATGCCCACGATCACGGAGGCGAGCAGCGCGATCAGCGGCGAACCGGCCACGTCGAAGACCCGCTGGACCGGCTGCTCGGGATCGTCCACGACGATGTCCACCAGCGCCTTGGCCAGCATGAGCACCACCGGCAGCAGCATGGTCGCGATGGTCGCGCCGAACCCCGGCCGCTTCTCCAGTTCCTCCGAGGCCCGCGCGGGGATCATGCGCTCGGGGACGGGCACGTCCACCCAGCGCGCCGCGTACTTCGAGAACAGCGGTCCGGCGATGATCACGGTCGGTATCGCCACCAGCAGCCCCAGAGCCAGCGTGACCCCCAGGTTGGCCTTCACCGCGTCGATCGCGACCAGCGGGCCCGGGTGCGGCGGGATCAGCCCGTGCATGACGGACAGACCGGCGAGGGCCGGGATGCCGATGCGCATCAGCGAGTAGTTGCCGCGCTTGGCGACCATCAGCACCACCGGGATCAGCAGGACGATCCCGACCTCGAAGAACAGCGGCAGCCCGATCACGGAGGCGATCAGCACCATCGCCCAGGGCATCGCCCGCCCGCCGGCCCTGGCGAGGATGGTGTCCACGATCTGGTCGGCGCCCCCGGAGTCCGCCAGCAGCTTGCCGAGGATCGCACCGAGCGCGATGAGCACACCCACCCCGGCCACGGTCGACCCGAGCCCGGTGGTGAAGCTCAGGATCGCCTTGTCCAGCGGTGCCCCGGCGAACGCGCCGAGCGCGAGCGAGCCGATGGTCAGCGCCAGGAAGGCGTGCACCTTGAACCTGGTGATGAGGACGACGATCACGGCGATGCCGGCCAGTACGGCCAGGCCCAGCTGCGCGTGTCCCGCCGAGGTGATCGGCTCGACGGGGTCCGCTGCCAGCAGCTCGACATTGAGTCTGGTCACGGTGATTCCTTGCGTGGGGAAGGTGGGGAAGGTGGGGAAGGTGGAAAGTGGGGGAGGTGGAGAGGGGAACGGAGGGAAACCGGTGACCGCGGCCCTACGGCACGGCCGTACCGATCTCCCGCAGCGCTTCGACCGCCCGTTCGGCGATCTCCTCGGGCGAGCCCGCCACGTCGACCGCGACGCCCGCCTCGTCCGCCTCCAGCGGCTGGAGCGTGGCGAACTGCGAGTCCAGCAGCGCCGTCGGCATGAAGTGGCCCTGCCGGTGGGACATCCGGTCCTCGACGAGCGCCCGGTCACCCGCGAGATGCAGGAAGACGACACCGGGCGCGGCGGCCCGCAGCCGGTCCCGGTAGGCGCGCTTCAACGCGGAACAGCTGACCACCCCGCCGAGCCCGTCCCGGCCGTGGGCCCACGCGCCGACGGCGTCAAGCCACGGCCCCCGGTCCGCGTCGTCCAGGGGTGTCCCGGCCGACATCTTGGCGATGTTGGCCTCGGGGTGGAAGTCGTCGCCCTCGGCGTACGGAACGCCGAGCCGGGACGCGAGCAGGGGGCCGATCGTGGTCTTCCCGGTTCCTGCCACGCCCATCACCACGACGACATGAGGGGTACGCATCACTACCTCGCTGTCTTCGTCGACATCTGAACGTCACCCGACGTCGACGCCACTGAAGCCCATTAGGTACGACGAATTCAAGCCCTGGACCCAAATAAGTCTGACTTTTTCTTCGCCCTCTCCTCCTCGTACCCTGATCCCCATGACCACAGCGGGCCGGGGGCTGCACGGCCGAGTACTGGACACCCTCGGACCGGCGATCACGGCGGGCGAGTACCCGCCCGGGAGCGTGCTGCGCACGGATGAACTCGCCCACGGCTTCGAGGTCTCCCGCTCGGTGATGCGGGAGGCGGTCCGCGTCCTGGAGTCCATGCACCTGGTCGAGTCCCGCCGCCGGGTCGGCGTGATCGTCCGCCCGTCCGCCGCGTGGAACGTCTACGACCCGCAGGTCATCCGGTGGCGCCTGGCCGGCGCGGACCGCCCCCGCCAGCTGCGCTCACTGACCGTGCTGCGCGGTGCCGTCGAACCGATCGCCGCGGGCCTCGCAGCGCGCCACGCCACGGCCGAGCAGTGCGCCGCGCTCACCGAGTGCGCCATCGGGATGGTCGCCCACTCGCGCGGGCACAAGCTGGAGGGCTACCTCCACCACGACGTGGCCTTCCACCGGCTGATCCTCGACGCCTCCGGCAACGAGATGTTCGCCCGTCTCGGTGACGTCGTCGAGGAGGTCCTCGCCGGCCGCACCCACCACGACGTCATGTTCCACGACCCCGACCCGGCCGCCGTCAGCCTCCACGTCCAGGTCGCCGAGGCCATCCGCGAACACGACGCCCCCCGGGCCGAACGCCTCACCCGGGAGATCACCGCGGGCGCCCTCCAGGAACTCGACATCCTGGCCCCGGGCGGCCGCTCCCCGGCCGCCGGTTGACCGGGGCCAGGGCAAGGGCCGAGGCCGCCTAGTCCAGGAACTCCCCGTCCACGTACACCCACGCCCCGTCCACCCGCTCGAACCGGCTCCGCTCGTGCAGCGAGCCGCCCCGGAACGAGGCGCGGAAGGTGACCGTGCCGGTGCTGTGGAAGGCCGACCCGTCCCCGGTGTCCAGGATCTCCAGACCGGTCCAGCGCATGGTGGTGTCGAAGTCGACGGCGGCGGGCCGCGTCCGGGGGTGCCAGCTGCGCAGCAGATACGCCTCGTCGCGCACCACGAACGCGCTGTACCGCGACCGCATCAGCGCCTCGGCGGTCGGCGCGGCGGCAGCCCCCGAGTGCCGGCGCCCGCAACAGCTCTCGTACGCCTCGGGCAGCCCGCAGGGGCAGGCGCGGGGGACCGGCGAAGGGACCCGTGCGGCACTCTTCGACCCGGCCCTGGAACCACTGCGGCGCGACGACATGGCAGCCATTGTGCCCCGCCTACGCCGGCCCGGCGTTCGTCGGCGGATACGGCGGCCGCGCCGGGACCCCGGGAGCCCTGACGGACGGCGGGGACGGCAGGGGCGGCAGCGCGGGCTCCTGGAGCCAGGCCCGGAACAGGGCGTCCAGCGGCCCGTCCGCATAGCGGGCGGCGTGGGCCGTGAAGCCGGCCGTCGTGACGGCGCCGCCGCGGTGAACGCCCGCCCAGCCGCGCAGCATACGGAAGAACGCCTCGTCACCCAGCGCGCAGCGCACCGCGTGGACGGTGAGACCGCCGCGCTCGTAGAGCCGGTCGTCGAACATCAGCTTGCGGCCCGGGTCCGCCAGCCGCAGATCCTGGGGGAGCGCGGCGAGCTTCTGGTGCGCGGCGGCGGCCAGTTGCTGCGCGCTGCGCCCGCCGGAGCGCTCCGACCACAGCCACTCCGCGTACTTGGCGAACCCCTCGTTCAGCCAGATGTGCCGCCAGTCGGCGATGGACACGCTGTTGCCGAACCACTGGTGTGCCAGCTCGTGCGCGACCAGCCGCTCCGAACCCCTCGCCCCGTCCACGTGGTTGGCGCCGAACAGCGACAACCCCTGTGCCTCGACCGGGACATCGAGCTCCTCCTCGGTCACCACGACCGCGTACTCCCCGAAGGGATACGGCCCGAACAGCTCCTCGAACAGCTCCATCATCGCGGGCTGCCGCGCGAAGTCCCGCGAGAACTCGGTCAGCAGGTGCGCCGGGATGTGCCCGTGCTGCGGCACCCCGCCGGGCCCGGGGTCGCCGAGCAGCACCGTCTGGTACTTGCCGATCGCCAGGCCCACCAGATAGCTCGACGTCGGCGCCGACTGCTCGTACACCCACGTCGTCGTGGACGCCTTCGCCGTCCGGGTGAGCAGCCGCCCGCCCGCCACCACCTGGTACGCGGACGGCGTCGTCACCGAGATCTGGTACGAGGCCTTGTCGGCGGGCCGGTCGTTGCACGGATACCAGGACGGCGCCCCGACCGGCTGGCTCGCCACCAGCGCCCCGTCCGTCAGCTCCTCCCAACCGAGCCCGCCCCAGGGGCTGTTCACCGGCCTGGGATTGCCCGACCAGTGGACCTCGACGGTGAACGCGGCCCCCGGCCTGACCGGCTTCGCGGGCCGGACGCGCAGCCGCCCGCCCCGGTGGGTGTAGTGCGGAGCCCGGCCGTCGACCCGGATCCGGCCGATCTTGAAGTCGGCGAGGTTCAGCTGGAACTCGGTGAGCGCCGCCCGGCCCGCTATGGCATTGAGCCGCGCGGTGCCGGACAGCCGGTTCGGCCCCGGCCGGTAGTCCACAGCCAGCTCGTACCGATGCACCCGGTAACGGGCATCACCGTTCGCCGGGAAGTACGGGTCCGGACCCACTGACTGCTGAACCGCCACTGCCGCTTCTGCTCCCCGCTCCGCATTCGTACGACGTCCATCGTCCCCCGAGTTCCCCGCCGCCGCACGAGCCGCACTCAGCGGCGCCACGCCTCGATCGGGTTGCCCAGCCACCGGGTGTCGTCGGGAACGGACTCCGCGGCCATGACCAGCGACGCCGGCCCCAGCGTGGTGCGGGCCCCGACCACACTGCCGGGCAGGACGATTCCGCCCGGGCCCAAGGTGGCACCCTCACGGAGTTCCACAGTATCCGTCCGCAAGATCCGGTCGTGGAAGAGGTGGGTCTGCAGCACGCACCCCCGGTTCACCGTCGCCCCGTCGCCGAGCGTGACGAGGTCGGTCTCGGGCAGCCAGTAACTCTCCACCCACACGCCCCGGCCGATGGTCGCCCCGAGCCCGCGCAGCCAGACGTTCAGCACCGGCGTCCCCGGCACCGCCCCGGCCAGCCACGGCACGGCCAGCACCTCCACGAAGGTGTCCGCCAGCTCGTTGCGCCACACGAAACCGCTCCACAGCGGATGCTCGCCCCGGTGGTGCCGCCCCACGAGCAGCCACTTCGCGACGATCGAGAGCGCACATCCGAGAACGCCGGCGCCGAGCAGCACCACCCCGCCCAGCAGCCACGCCCAGCCGCCCAGCGTGCTGAGCGCCGCCACCGTCAGCAGCGCCAGACCCGCCGAGCAGAACACCGGCACGATCCGGCACAGCTCCACCAGCGCCCGCGCCCACAGCAGCCGCTTGGGCGGCTCGTACGTCAGGCTCTGGTCACCGTCCGCGGCCGACCGGGGCAGCCTGACCGGCGGCAGCCCGAGGTACGAGCTGCCCTTCTTGGCCTTCTTCGGCGTCGCCGACAGCACCCCCACCAGACCGCCGTCCGGCACCGACCGCCCCGGCGCGGTCATCCCCGAGTTCCCGAGGAACGCCCGCCGCCCGATCTCCGCCCGCCCGATCCGCAGCCATCCGCCCCCCAGCTCGTACGGCGCGGTCAGCGTGTCGTCCGCGAGGAACGCCCCGTCGCCGACCGTCGTCAGACTCGGCAGCGCCAGGACGGTGGACACCTCGGCGCCCTTGCCGATCCGCATCCCCAGCAGCCGCAGCCACACCGGCGTCACCAGCCCGGCGTACAGCGGGAACAGCGTCTGCCGCGACCGGTCCATCAGCTGCGTGACCGTCCACGCCTGCCACCCGACCCGGCTGTGCGTGGGATGCGTGCCCTCCCGCAGCCCCAGACTCAGCAGCCGTACGGCCGCGAGCAGCAGCAGCGCGTACGCCGCCCCGAACGCCAGTGTGGCCGGCACCAGCCCGAGGGCAGCGCCCCGCATCGCCGCACCGAGCCCGGCGTCCGGGGCCACGAACAGACCCAGCACGGCCAGCGCGGCACATCCGGCGAGCACCGGCAGCGCGGTCAGCCCGAACCCCGTCACGCCGTACGAGACCCGCCAGAACAGGCCACGCTGCGGCCGCTCCTTGGGCCAGTTCCGCTTCGCCTTGCCCAGCTTGCCCGCCGGCGCCCCGGCCCAGCGCTGCCCCGTGGGGATCTGCCCGGCCACCGCAGACCCGGGCGCCACCTCGGCCCGCTTGCCGACCCTCGCGCCCGGCAGCAGCATGCTGCGCGTCCCCACGACCGCGCCGGCCCCGACCTTGACGGTCCCGACCTGCAGCCGGTCCCCGTCGAGCCAGTACCCGGAGAGGTCCACCTCGGACTCCACCGCCGCGCCCCGTCCGAGCTTCAGCATCCCGGTCACCGGCGGCAGCGCGTGCAGGTCGACGTCCGTACCGACCCGGCAGCCCAGCGCCCGCGCGTACCGTTCCAGCCACACCCCGGTCAGCGAGGTCGCCCCGCTGAACTCGGCCAGCCGCTCCGCCGCCCACAGCCGCAGGTGCACGCTCCCGCCGCGCGCGTACCGCCCGGGCGCGACGCCGCGCAGCAGCAGCCGCGCCCCGCCCGCCGCGACCGCCAGCCGCCCCGGCGGGGTGTGCAGCAGCACCGCCCCCGCCACCACGGCCCACCAGGGCGCGGTCGGCAGCCAGGCGTACGGCCCGAGCAGGTTCCCGAGCGCCGCCAGCGGGACGACCCACCGCAGCCCGAGCAGCGTGAACAGCGGCAGGAGCAGCAGGAACTGGACCAGCCGCGCCCGCACGGGGACGGGCTCCACCGCCCGGCGCGGACCGTCCTGTTCGCCCGACTCCTCCAGATACCGGGCCAGCTTGCGCAGGGTGGGCCGCTGGTAGATGTCCACCACCGCGACGCTCGGGTACCGGGTCCGCAGCCGGGTCGTCAGCTGCGCGGCCGCCAGGCTGCCCCCGCCGATCGCGAAGAAGTCGTCGCCCGCGCCGCCGACCGGGACGCCCAGCACCCCGGCCCACTGCTCGGCGAGCCATGCCTCGGTCCCGTACAGCTCCTCGGCCGGACCGGTGCTCTCCAGCTCCGCCAGCGGCCACGGCAGGGCGTTGCGGTCCACCTTCCCCGAGGTCCGGGTCGGCAGCTCCGCCACCGGCGCCAGCAGCGGCACCAACGCGGCCGGCAGCTCCGCCCGCAGCTTCTCCACGGCCGCCGCCTGGTCCCATCCGTCCTGGGTGACCACATAGCCGACGAGCAGCTGGTTCCCGCTCCGCGCGGTCCGTACGGCCGCCGCGGCGCTCGCGACGCCGGGCAGTGCCTGCAGCGCGGCGTCGACCTCGCCCAGCTCGATCCGCCGTCCGCCGAGCTTGATCTGCTCGTCGGCGCGCCCGAGGAAGACCAGCCCCTCCGGCTCGGCCTTCACCAGGTCGCCGCTGCGATACGCGCGCTCCCAGCCCAGCGACTCCAGCGGCGCGTACTTCTCCGCGTCCTTCTCGGCGTCGAGATACCGCGCGAGCCCCACGCCGCCGATCACGAGCTGCCCGCTGCCGCCCATCGGCACCGGCTCCCCGGCCTCGTCGACGACGGCCAGGTCCCATCCGTCGAGCGGCAGCCCGATCCGGACCGGCTCCTCGCCGGACATCAGCGAGGCGCACGCGACGACGGTGGCCTCGGTCGGCCCGTAGGTGTTCCAGACCTCGCGGCCCTCCGTCACCAGCCGCTGCGCCAGCTCGGGCGGGCAGGCCTCACCGCCGAAGATCAGCAGCCGGACGTCGTTGAGGGTCTCGGGCTCCCAGAGCGCGGCCAGCGTCGGCACGGTCGACACGACCGTGATCTCCTGCTCGACCAGCCAGGGCCCCAGATCGGCGCCGCTCCTGACCTGAGCGCGCGGCACCGGCACCAGACAGGCCCCGTACCGCCAGGCCAGCCACATCTCCTCGCAGGACGCGTCGAAGGCCACGGACAGCCCGGCCATCACCCGGTCCCCGGGCCCGATCGGCTCCTCGGTCAGGAACAGCTCCGCCTCGGCGTCCACGAACGCGGCGGCACTGCGATGGGTGACGGCCACGCCCTTGGGCTTCCCGGTCGACCCGGAGGTGAAGATGATCCACGCGTCGTCACCGGCCCCGGGCCGGGCGGCGGGCACCTCGGACGCGCCGTGGAGGGTCAGTTCGTGCCCGGCCCCGACGACGGCCCGCACTTCCGCCTCCCCGAACACCAGCTCGGCCCGCTCATCGGGGTCCTCGGCGTCGACGGGCACGTAGGCGGCACCGGCCGCCAGTACCGCGAGGATCGCGACGTACAGGTCGTTCGTGCCCGACGGCACCCGCACCCCGACCCGGTCGCCCCGACCGACCCCGGCCGCCCCGAGGCGCTGCCGCAGGTGCTCCACCTCGACCGCCAGCGCGCGGTAGGTCAGCCGCCGCTTCCCGTCGTCCAGCGCGGGCTCGTCCGGGTACGACCGCACGGACGCCTCGAAGACGTCCACGAGCGTGCGCGGCGAGGCCGCCGGTCCGGCCGAGAACAGCGCCGCCCCGTCGAACCCCCCGGTCGCCTCCGCCAGCTCCCCGTCGAGCAGCGCCAGATCAGGACTCTCGTGCACGGCGGCCATCGGATCCTCGCCTCTCGAACCCGGACCATCCGGGGGCGCCGACGGGCCCGCAGGTCTGCCTGGGGATATTTCCGTATCGGCACCGAACAAGCCCAATACTCTAGTGCTCGGGTGACTACGGCCTGTCGTGTCGGCCAAGCGGGGGCGTCCACCGGGTGGCCCGGAGGGGCAAGGGGGCGGGCCGTGACCTGGGGTTTTCCTGGTGGGGGGAGATGTCGCCCACATTTCGTCAGTCTAACGCGACGAAGGCCGCGACCCGAGGGTCGCGGCCTTCGCCACTCTGTGTCCGAGGGGGGACTTGAACCCCCACGCCCGATAAAGGGCACTAGCACCTCAAGCTAGCGCGTCTGCCATTCCGCCACCCGGACAGGGTGTGTGCCGTGCGGGTTTCCCCCGCGGCGACGAAGGAAACATTACCAGGCTTTCCAGGGCCCCCGATCACCCCCCGGCCCCGGGCCGCGGGGTGTGAACGGCGTGTGACCCGGCCGGTCCCGGTCTTGGGGCGGGCGGTGGGGCAGGGGGAGGATGAGGGGGAACCACCAGCAGCGACAGCGGGAGGAACCAGCGTGAACGAGACGGACACGGGCAGGCACGTGACCGGTGAGGACGAGGTCGTCGACCTCTGCCGCGAGCTGATCCGGATTGACACCAGCAACTTCGGCGACCACTCGGGGCCCGGGGAGCGCAAGGCCGCCGAGTACGTCGCCGAGAAGCTGGCCGAGGTGGGGCTGGAGCCGCGCATCTTCGAGTCGCACCCCGGCCGCGCCTCGACGGTGGCCCGCATCGAGGGCGAGGACCCGTCGCGGCCCGCACTGCTCATCCACGGCCACACCGACGTCGTCCCGGCCAACGCGGCGGACTGGACCCACCACCCGTTCTCCGGCGAGGTCGCGGACGGCTGTGTGTGGGGCCGGGGCGCCGTCGACATGAAGGACATGGACGCGATGACGCTGGCGGTCGTCCGTGACCGGCTGCGCAGCGGCCGCAGGCCCCCGCGCGACATCGTGCTCGCCTTCCTCGCGGACGAGGAGGCCGGCGGCACCTACGGGGCCAAGCACCTCGTGAAGAACCACGCCGATCTCTTCGAGGGCGTCACCGAGGCGATCAGCGAGGTCGGCGGGTTCTCGTTCACCGTGAACGAGCAGCGGCGGCTCTATCTGATCCAGACGGCCGAGAAGGGCATGCACTGGATGAAGCTCACCGTGGCCGGCACGGCCGGGCACGGCTCGATGATCCACCGGGACAACGCCATCACCGAGCTGTCGGAGGCCGTCGCCCGCCTCGGCCGCCACCAGTTCCCGGTACGGGTCACCAAGACCACCCGGGCCTTCCTCGACGAACTCGGCGACGCGCTCGGCACCACGCTCGACCCGGAGGACATGGAGGGCACCCTCGCCCGGCTCGGCGGGATCGCCAAGCTGATCGGCGCGACCCTGCGCAACACCGCCAACCCCACCCAGCTCGGCGCCGGTTACAAGGTCAACGTCATCCCGGGCGAGGCCACCGCGCACGTCGACGGACGGTTCCTGCCCGGGTTCGAGGAGGAGTTCCTCGCCGATCTCGACAAGATCCTCGGCCCGAACGTGCGGCGCGAGGACGTGCACTCCGACAAGGCGCTGGAGACCTCCTTCGACGGGGCGATCGTGGACGCCATGCAGTCCGCGCTGCTCGCCGAGGACCCGGCCGCGAAGGCGGTCCCGTACATGCTCTCCGGCGGTACGGACGCCAAGTCCTTCGACGACCTCGGGATCCGGGGCTTCGGCTTCGCGCCGCTCAAGCTGCCGCCGGAGCTGGACTTCGCGGGCATGTTCCACGGTGTGGACGAGCGGGTGCCGGTCGACGGCCTGAAGTTCGGCGTACGCGTCCTCGACCGTTTCATCGACGCGTCCTGACGCGTTCGGCTTTTATTCGGCAGCGCGTACGAAGGCCGACCGGGTCGAGTGAATCGGACCATAAGCTCGTAGCTCCAATTGCTCCTCCTCGTTACAGGTGGTGTGACTCGCTACTTGGGGTCGCTTTGCCAACAAGGAGGAATAATGCTCAAGAAGGTCGTCGCCGCTGCGGCTGCCACCGGTGGTCTGGTTCTCGCGGGCGCGGGTCTGGCCGTCGCCGACGCCGGGGCTCAGGGTGCCGCCATCGGCTCCCCGGGTGTCGCGTCCGGCAACGTCGTCCAGGTGCCGGTTCACGTCCCCGTGAACGTGTGCGGCAACACGATCTCGGTGATCGGGCTGCTGAACCCCGCCTTCGGCAACACCTGCATCAACAAGTGACGTCGTACCTCACCAGGTGAGGGTCTGACACAACCGCCGGCCCCGGAGTGCGCGCCATGCACTCCGGGGCCGACCGGTATTCCCCCAGGCGCAGAATTCAGAACATCAGGGCTAAGGCAGGTAATTCAGCAATGCGACAGGTCACCCGCAAAGGCCTCATGACGATGGCGGCCGCGTCCGGTGTGCTCGCCGCGGCGGGCGGTGCCGCGCACGCCGACGCCGGTGCGCAGGGCTCCGCCACCCACTCGCCCGGCGTGCTCTCCGGCAACACCGTGCAGGCGCCGGTGGAGTCCGAGGTCAACGTCTGCGGCAACACGGTGAGCGTGGTCGGACTGCTCAACCCGGCGGCGGGCAACAAGTGTTCCAACGGCGGAGGCGGCAAGCACGCCCGCGGCGGCCAGGGCGGCGGCCAGGGCGGCGGTCAGGGTGCGTCGTACGGCGGCTCCCACGCGGGCGGTCACGCCGGTGACTCGCCGGGTGTGGCCTCCGGCAACCACGTCCAGGTCCCGGTGCACGCCCCGGTCAACGTGTGCGGCAACAGCGTCGACGTGGTCGGCGTCGCCAACCCGGCGTCCGGCAACGACTGCTCCAACGGCGGGGGCGGCGGCGGTTACGGCGACCACGGCCACGGCGGCCACGGTCCGTCGTACGACGGCTCCCACGCGGACGGCCACACCGGCGGATCGCCGGGCGTGGGCTCCGGCAACAGCGTCCAGGTCCCGATCGACGTACCGGTCAACCTGTGCGGCAACAGCATCTCCGTGATCGGACTCGGCAACGGCGTCACGGGCAACGACTGCGGGAACGGGGGCGGCGCGGGAGCGCACGAGAACCCGGGCGGCGGCGACTCCGAGGAGGCGTCCCCGCAGACGCCCGACAAGCCGGTGCGGCCCGGCGACGAGATCCCCCGCGGGGACACCAACACCCCGGGCACGCAGACCGTCGACCGGCCCGACGGCCTCGCGCAGCTCGCCCAGACCGGCAGCGACCTGCCGCTGGGCCTCGCCCTCCCGATGGGCGCGGGCGCTCTGATCGGGGGCGCCCTGATCTACCGCAAGGCACGGGCCGCCGCTCTGTGACCGGCACCGCCCGGGTATGACGGAGGCGGGCCCCGCATGTGCGGGGCCCGCCTCCGTCATACCGCGCGCATCACCAGGTGGCGCGTACCTGGCGGATGATCCGTCGGCGCAACCGCACCCTGCGGCTGCCGTCACGCAGCAGACTCAGTCGGTCCAACTCCCAGTGTCCGTACTCGGCATGGTCCGTCAGCAGGCGTGTGGCGTCCTTGCGGGAAACCCCGCGCGGTACGTACACGTCGACAAATTCGTATTCCGGCATCGGTATCTATTGTGCGGGCTGGGGCCCGGTACGGATAGCGTCTGCACTATGTCTGATGCTGCGCAGCCCACCGCTGCCGAGGTACGCGCCGCCGCCGAGGCGGTCAAGACCGCGCTCGACCGCCACCTGGCCGCGGTCGAACGCCGGTCGGGGGAGGACGACCCGGCCGTCTACGAGGCGTTCAACGAGCTGGCCGCGGCCGCCGAGGAGTACGACGAACTGCTCTACGACCGCTACGACGAGGTCACTCCCTTCGAGATCCCCGGCACCGAGGACATGCCGCCGTACACCGGCCCCGAGGAGCCCGGCGCGCTCAGCGTGCTGATCCGCCGGGACTACACGGTGGCCGAGCCGCAGCGGCTGCTGGCCCAGGCCCAGCGCGTGGAGGCGGCGGAGGAGCCTGCCGGCTCCGAGGGGGCGGCGAGCACCGTGCACGGCGCGCTGGGGCTGCTGTTCGGTGAGTTCGAACCGGACGAGATCGTCTCCCGGCACAAGGAGTTCGGCCTGGAGGAGGGCGACTCCACGCTCTGGGTGACCGCCGCGGACGACAGCGCCGACCCCGGCGAGTGGCTGGAGGCACCCTTCGACGGGGTCGATCCGCAGCGCGTCGTCTGCCGCTTCGACGTCAGCGCGGTCTTCGACGACGAGCCGGACGACGACGATGACCTGGAGCCGCCGGACGCGGACCGCTAGGGCCCAGGGGTACCCGGGGCGCCCGCCGATGCGCGGGGCGCCCCGTTCCGGCACCCGTCAGCCCGCCGGGGGCACCTGGGCCCGCAGCAACGCCGGCAGCCTCGTGGTGCGGGGCTTCGCCGGCGTCTCGGCCACCGCGCGCGGGAGCGCCTGCTCCACGCCGTGCACCACGGACAGATGCCGCTCGGCCCGCCCGAACGCGGTGTAGACCCATGGGCGGGTGAGCAGCCGTGCCGCGTCGCCGGGCAGCACCACGACCGCGGCCGGCCACCGCTGCCCCACGGCCTGGTGCGCGGTGAGCGCCCACCCGTGCCGTACGGTCTGCTCGACCCGCTCCTTCGGTACGACGACGGCCGTGCCCGCGCACTCCAGGTGCAGCCCCTCGGCGTCGGCCCTCACCACCCGGCCCGGCGTCGAACGGCCCGGCGTGGGGGAGTAGGCCACGCGGTCGCCCGGATCGAACCCGCCGAAGCGGCCCGGCCCGGGGTTCAGCCGCTCCTTGAGCGCGGTGTTGAGCGCGCGCGTGCCGGCCGCCCCGCCGTGCCCGGGGGTGATCACCTGCACCTGCTCGGCGGGGATCCCGAACGCCCTCGGCACCGAGTCCACCACGAGCTGCGCGGTCCGGTGCACCGCCTCGCCCGCGTCCCGCACCGGCACGATCACCACCTCCTTGCCGGGCGCCTCGACCTGGTTCAGCTCCCCGATGCCGATCCCGGAGACCAGTTCGCCTACGGGCCCGGGGTCGGGTGTCCGCGAGGCGATCTGCGGGCAGACGCGCGCGGCGAGCAGGTCCGCGAAGACCCGGCCCGGCCCGGCGGACCAGAGCACCCCCGGGTCGCCGCTGAGGACCAGCCGGGCCCCGTCGGGCAGCGACTCGACGAGCAGGGCGGCGGTCTCGACGTCCAGTTGGGGCGCGTCCAGCACCACGAGCAGGTCGAGGGCGAGGGCCCCGTCCCCGTCGCGGCCCGGTCCCTCGGCGCCGGACAGCAGCCCGGCGAGGGTCGTGACGGCGGCGGGGTCGACCCCGCCGGCGGTCCCCGGCCCCTCGGCGGTCTCCGACGGGGAGACGAGGCGCCGTCTTCCGTCCGCGGCGTGCGTCGCCGCGTAGGCCCGCAGTCCCAGGGCCCGGGCGGCCGTGAGCAGCGCCGCCGGTTCCGCGCGGGCCGCCTCGCCGCCGGTGTGCAGCACGAGTCCGTGTCCGGCGACGGCGCGGATCAGCTCCGCGGCGGAGCGCGGTGCCGAGGCGGCCGCCGACGCCCAGTCCGCCGTGTCCTGCTTGGGCAGGGCGTTCATGACGCGGGCGAGTCCGTCGGCGAGGCTCTCCTCGGCGAGGGCGTAACGCTCCAGGCCGACCAGGACGCGCACCGGGCGTTCCTCCGCCGCGTCGGCCTCGTCGTCCTCGGTGCCGTGGGCCGGGCGCGCGGGCGGGGCCGCGGCCGGGGTGTCGTCGAGCGCGTCCTGGAAGACCAGGGCCTCGCCCTCGGCGACGGCGCTCTGGACGGCCTCGTCGGGGTCGGGCACGGAACGCTGGGCGAGCGCCGACTCCAGCGCCGGTGCCTCCAGCGCCGTGTGCCCGGCGAGGGCCGCCTGCTCCAGCAGCCACCCGGTGACCGCGCGGCCCCGCCGCTCGTCGTCCGGGCCGCACTCCGCGCCGAGCAGCGCCCGCGCGAACCCGTCGGCCTGCTCCGGCCGTACACCGGCGACCCGCAGCAACTGCCAGGGATCCGCGCGCAGCCGGGCTCCGGCGCCCTCGCCCAGCGCCTCGGCGATCTGGGCCACCAGCGCCTCGGGGGCGCCGCCCTCGGCCAGCACCGCGCGGACGTCCTCGACGGTCTCCTCCGAGGGAGCCGTCGCACCGGCCGCGGGCGTCACCGGCTGCGGCCGCCGCACGGCCTCCGGCGCCGGCCTTCGCGGAGCCGGGTCCGGCTCCGCGAAGGCGGTGGCCGTGGGCTTCTGCCCGCCCTCCACGGCCCGTACGGCGGCCAGCAGATCGGCGGCCGTGCCGCTGAGCCCGGCCCCGCTCGCGATCGGTGCCTTCTTCTCCGCCTTGCGCCGCTCGATCCGCTCCCGCTCCAGCCGCTGTGCCGCCAACTCGGCCTGTGCCTCGGAGGTTTCGGGCGCGGCCTCGGCGCCGTCGGCCGTGGCTCCGCCGGTGTCGCCCGCGGACTCGCCGGTGTCGCCGTCGGCGGCCTCGTCCCCGGCGTCGGTGTCGTCCTTCCCGTCGGTCCCGCCCTCGGCGGTGACCTCACCCTCGCCCCCGGCCTCCCGGCCGCCGGGCGCGTCGGCGCCGTCGGCGGGCGTTCCGTCGCCCCGTCCGCCCGGCTCGTCCGGCTCCGTGGTCGCGGGCTCCGTGCTCACAGCGTGCTCCAGTCGTGATCGGGATAGCGGTGCACGGGCGCCGACACGTCGTCGAGAGCCCGGCAGATCTCGTCAGGAAGAGTAAGGCTCTCCACTGACAGTGCCCCCGTGAGCTGCAGCGCGTTGCGCGCGCCGATGATGGGCGCGGCCACGCCGGGCCGGTCGCGGACCCAGGCGAGGGCCACCTGGATCGGGGTCACCGCGAGGCCGTCCGCGGCGGTCTGTACCGCGTCCACGATGCTGGTCGCCGTGTCGTCGAGGTACGGCGCGACGAACGGGGCCATGTGCTCCGAGCCGCCCCGCGAGTCCGGGGGGGTGATGTGGCGGTACTTGGCGGTCAGCACGCCCCGGCCGAGCGGGGAGGACGGGAGCAGACCGATGCCCAGATCCAGTGCGGCGGGCAGCACTTCGCGCTCCACCCCGCGCTGCAGCAGGGAGTACTCCAGCTGCGTACTGGCCAGGCGGGTGCGTATCCCGGGGGCCGCGAGCTGCCAGGTGGCGGCCTTGGCGAGCTGCCAGCCGCAGAAGTTGGAGACCCCGGCGTAACGGGCCCGGCCGCTGCTGACGGCCAGGTCGAGGGCCTGGAGCGTCTCGTCCAACGGGGTCTCGGGGTCGTAGGCGTGGATGTGCCACACGTCGACGTGGTCGGTGCCGAGCCGGGCCAGGGAGGCGTCCAGGGCGGCGAGGAGATGGCCGCGGGAGCCGTCGAAACGGCGGTCGGGGTCCGGGACGCTGCCGGCCTTCGTCGAGATCACGAGGTCACGGCGGGGCACGAGCCCGTCCATCAACTGCCCGAGCAGATACTCCGCCTCGCCGTCCCCGTACACGTCGGCGGTGTCGACGAGCGTGCCGCCCGCCTCCCAGAACAGCTTCAACATGTCCGCGGCGTCATGCTCGTCCGTGTCACGGCCCCATGTCAGGGTGCCGAGCCCGATCCGGGACACACGCAGGCCGGTACGGCCGAGATGTCTCTGCTCCATGAACGGCGACATTACTGGCCACGGTTGGTCACGTGGTGGCCTGTGGATAACCGATTTCCCCAGGAGCCGCGGGAGAAAACCCCAGCCCCGCCCGCGCTCGCCGTACGACCCCGGCCTCCCGGGCTCTCACACGACCCGGCCCGGTAGGGTCGGCGGCGACAAGGACGTTACTGATCGGTAAGGGAAGGCGGGTCTCAATGAGGCTCGGGATCAACCTCGGCTACTGGGGCGCCGGTATGGACGGGGACAACCTGGCCGTGGCCCAGGAGGCCGACCGGCTGGGTTACGCGGTGTGCTGGGCGGCGGAGGCGTACGGCTCGGACGCCGCCACCGTGCTCAGCTGGGTCGCCGCCAAGACCGAACGCATCGACGTGGGATCGGCCATCTTCCAGATCCCGGCCCGCCAGCCCGCGATGACCGCGATGACCGCCGCGACGCTGGACTCGCTCTCCGGCGGCCGCTTCCGGCTCGGCCTCGGCGTCTCCGGACCGCAGGTCTCCGAGGGCTGGTACGGCGTCAAGTTCGACAAGCCGCTCGCCCGCACCCGCGAGTACGTGGAGATCGTCCGCAAGGCGATGACCCGCGAGCGCCTGTCGCACGACGGCGAGCACTGGACGCTGCCGCTGCCCGGCGGCCCCGGCAAGCCGCTGAAGCTGACCGTCCACCCCACCCGTGAGCACATCCCGCTGTACATCGCCGCGATCGGCCCCAAGAACCTGGAGCAGACCGGCGAGATCGCCGACGGCGCCCTGCTGATCTTCCCCTCGGCCGCGCACCTGGAGGACACCGCCGTCACGTACCTGCGGGCGGGACGGGAGAAGGCCGGCAAGACCCTCGACGGCTTCGACATCTGCCCGACGCTGCCGCTCGCCGTCGGCGACGACAAGGACGTCACGACCCTCGCCGACACCTTCCGCCCGTACACCGCGCTGTACGTGGGCGGCATGGGCAGCCGCAAGCAGAACTTCTACAACCAGCTCGCCCGGCGCATGGGATACGAGAAGGAGGCCACCGAGATCCAGGACAAGTACCTGGCCGGCGACAAGGCCGGGGCCGCGGCCGCCATCCCGCACGAGCTGATCGACCAGACGACGCTGCTCGGGTCCGTGGAGCGCATCGCCGACCGGATGACGGCCTACGCCGCGGCCGGGGTCACCACCCTCACGCTCGCCCCGGCGGGCTTCACCCTCGACGAGCGGATCGCCTCGCTGCGGGCCGGTTCGCAGGCCATGGAGCTGGCCGGGCTCGCGTAACCCGAACGGCCGAGTGGCCGACGAGAGCCGCGAAGCGGCGGGAATCGGCACGGCGTACCGATCCGAAAGTACTACGGCCGTGGTGGGGGCTCGGGGGTCTTCCCCGCCACGGCCGTCACCCGGGACAACGCGGCGACGCTCCTCCCGGTTACGCCCCCCGCCCCGCCCCGTAGTCATTCGTTCGGCGGATTTGTCCGACACAGCTGTTGCCCGGCTCGTGTCACCCCATTTGACTCGTTTTCTGCAGGACCCTGCCAGGCCCCTGCAGAGAGGTGTCCTTCGATGCTTTCGGCCAAGAGTCTGTTCCAGGAGATCGTCGACGACGACGAGTCGTTCCGGCTGTTCTGCTCCATCGCCGCCGGCGGGGAGACCCAGGGCGGCTGGGAGAACGCGCGCATCGCCGCGCTCGTCCCGCCGAGCGAGCGGGCGCTCGCACCCAAGATCACCCGCCATGGCGCCGACGAGGACAAGCACGGGCGGATCTTCAACGCCCTGATGAAGAAGCGCGGCCTCCAGCCCGTGGAGGTCCCGGCCGAGACCGACTACACGATGCTCCTGGAGCGCGGCGGCATCGGGCTCGCGCACGAGAAGCTCAAGGCCGAGGACCCCCTCTCGGTGCGGGACGTCATCGTCTACCTGTGCCACAGCCGCGTCACCGAACAGCGCGCCGCCGACCAGATGGTGATGCTCCGCAAGCACTTCGCACGTCACCCCGAGATCGGCACGGCCGTCCGGATGATCTCCGCCGACGAGGACAACCACCTCGCCTACACCCACGAGGAACTGCTGCGCTACGCGGCGGCCGGACACGGCCGCTTCATCCAGCGGACCCTGCGCGAGTGCGCCCTCGCGGAGATCGCCGTCTACCGGGACGTCAGCCTCGCCGTGATGGACCACATGGGGCGCATTCTGGGCTGGCCGAAGGCCAAGGCGGCCGTTCTCGCCGCGGGCATCCACGCGGTGTACGCCTACGAGCGGGCCCTCGGCTGGCGCCGCATGGTCAGCCTGGAGATGCCGGTCCGTCGCGACGCCCTGGGCGGACCGGCGACGGCGGCCCCCGAGTTCGCCTGACGTCCCTGTCCGTGTCCACGCGCGCGTGGACACGGACAGGGACGTCCCGCGGCTACAGCCAGCCCCGGCGCTTGAACAGGCGGAACACCAGCACCTCCGCCACGACCATCAGCGCCATCAGTGCCGGATACGACCACCCCCAGTGCAGTTCCGGCATGTGCTCGAAGTTCATGCCGTAGACCCCGGCGGCCATCGTCGGGATCGCGGCCATGGCCGCCCAGGCGGAGATCTTCCGCATGTCGTCGTTCTGGCGGACGCTCATCTGCGCCAGGTGCGCGGAGAGGATGTCGGAGACCAGCCGGTCCAGCCCCTCCACGGACTCGTTGACCCGGGTGAGGTGGTCGTTGACGTCACGGAAGAAGGGCTGGGCCTTCTCGTCGACGAAGGGCACGGCGGCGGCGTTCCCCGTGGAGGAGAGCCGGTTGAGCGGTGCGGCGAGCGGTCCGGTCGCCCGGCGGAACTCCAGGACCTGGCGTTTGAAGGTGTAGATCCGGGAGGCGGTGTTGCGTGAGCCGCCCACGTCGGGCGAGAAGACCTCCGCCTCCAGCTCCTCCAGGTCCGTCTGGAGTTCGGTCGCCACGTCGAGGTAGTGGTCGACGGTGGCGTCCGTGATCGCGTACAGCACGGACGTGGGCCCCTTGCCGAGCAGTTCGGGCTCCTGTTCCAGGCGACGTCGTACGACGCCCAGGGGCGAGCCCTCCCCGTGGCGGACGGTCACCACGAAGGCGTCGCCGAGGAAGACCATCACCTCACCGGTGGTCACGGCGTCGGTCGACGGCTCGTAGCCCACCGGCTTGAGGACCATGAACAGCGAATCGTCGTACACCTCCAGCTTGGGCCGCTGGTGCGCCTTCAGTGCGTCCTCCACGGCCAGCGGATGCAGCGCGAACTCCTCCGTGACCAGGGCGAACTCCTTCTCCGACGGTTCGTGCAGGCCGATCCACACGAAGCCGCCCGAGGCGCGGGCCGCGGCCAGGGCGTCGGAGAGGTCCTCGGGGCCCTCGGCGCGGTGCCCGTCGCGGTAGACGGCACAGTCGACGATCACAGGGGGTTCCTTTCTCGGGCACTTCGTCCACAGCCGCCGCGTGCGCGCAGGCTTTGTCCACAGGTCCGCGAGGGGCCGTCGGGCGGACGTCTACGCTGGGACGCATGCCCACGTTGATCCTTGTCCGGCACGGACGTTCCACCGCCAACACCGAGGGCGTGCTCGCCGGGTGGACGCCCGGGATCGCGCTCGACGAGCGCGGCGCCGCGCAGGCCGCGTCGTTGCCCGGCCGCCTGGCCGGGCTGCCGATCGCCGAGGTCGTCACCAGCCCGCTCCAGCGCTGCCAGGAGACGATCCGCCCGCTCCTCGACGCCCGGCCCGGCCTCGACCCGCACACCGACGACCGCATCGGCGAGTGCGACTACGGCGACTGGTCCGGCCGCAAGCTCGCCGAGCTGAACGACGAGCCGCTGATGGGGATCGTCCAGACGCATCCGACGGCCGTCGAGTTCCCCGGCGGGGAATCGATGAGGACCATGCAGCACCGGGCCGCGGAGGCGGTCCGGGAGTGGAACGCGCGCGTGGAGCGCGAGCACGGGGCCGACGCCGTGTATCTGATGTGCTCGCACGGCGACATCATCAAGTCGCTCGTCGCCGACGCACTCGGACTTCATCTGGACCTCTTCCAGCGGATCTCTGTCGAACCGTGTTCCATCACCGCGATCCGTTACACCCGGCTCAGGCCGTTTCTCGTCCGGCTCGGCGACACCGGGGACTTCGCGTCCCTGGCGCCGCGAGAGCAGCCCCCGAGCGGTGACGCCACCGTCGGGGGCGGTGCGGGGGCACCGTGATCGTCAACCGCAGTAGGGTGAAGCGGTCGCGGCGGCGCTGAAACCAGTCAGCAGCCGGCGCGGCCGGTCCCGACGTCGATTCCAATGGAGACAGGACGTGTCCCGTCAGGTGTTCCTCTACGACCCCCCGGACCGCTTCGTGGCCGGTACGGTCGGGCTGCCCGGGCGCCGGACCTTCTTCCTGCAGGCTTCCTCCGGGCAGCGCGTCACCAGTGTCGCACTGGAGAAGACGCAGGTCGCCGCGCTCGCCGAGCGCATGGACGAACTGCTGGACGAGGTCGTGCGGCGCAGCGGCGGCAGCGCCGCGGTACCGGCCGTCGCGCCCAGCGAGGTGTCGGACACGGCGCCGCTGGAGGCCCCCGTCGAGGAGGAGTTCCGGGTCGGCACCATGGCGCTGGCCTGGGACGGCGACGAGGAGCGGATGATCGTCGAGGCCCAGGCCCTGGTCGAGCTGGACGCGGACTCCGAGGAGGATCTCGCCGAGGCGGAGGAGCGGATGCTCCAGGACGAGGAGAACGGCCCGCCGATGCTCCGCGTCCGCCTCACCGGTTCGCAGGCCCGGGCCTTCGCCAAGCGCGCCCTCGACGTCGTCAACGCGGGCCGGCCGCCGTGCCCGCTGTGCAGCCTGCCGCTCGATCCGGAGGGACACGTATGTCCGCGCCAGAACGGATACCGGCGCGGGGCGTGACCCCCTCCGCCTCCGCTGCCCCCGCCGGCTCGTCCCCGCCCGACCCGCCCTCCGCCGAGCTGCTGCTCGCCGAGGGCGAGCTGACCGTGCGCGGACAGGTGCGGGAGGCGTCCAACGCCGTGCTGTACTGCACGGTCGCCCATCAGGGCAGCGAGGCCGCCTGTGTCTACAAGCCCGTCGCCGGGGAGCGGCCCCTGTGGGACTTCCCCGACGGCACGCTCGCCCAGCGGGAGGTCGCGGCCTACGAGGTGTCCGAGGCGACCGGCTGGGGGCTGGTCCCTCCCACCGTCCTGCGGGACGGGCCGTACGGGCAGGGCATGTGCCAGCTGTGGATCGAGGGCGAGCCCGGCTCCGAGCTGCTGGCCCTGGTGGAGGGCGAGGAGGCCGGGGAGGGCTGGAAGGCCGTCGGCTTCGCCGAGGTCGGGGAGGGTGAGACCGCGCTCCTCGTGCACGCGGACGACCAGCGGCTGCGGCGGCTCGCCGTCCTCGACGCGGTCGTCAACAACGCCGACCGCAAGGGCGGACACCTGCTGCCCGCCGCCGAGGGGAGGCTCTACGGCATCGACCACGGAGTGACCTTCAACGTCGAGAACAAGCTGCGGACGCTGCTGTGGGGCTGGGCGGGGGAGCCGCTCACCGACGAGGCCGTGGACGTCCTGGAACGGCTGCGGCACGCCCTCGGCGAGGGCGGCCCGCTCGCCGCGAAGCTCGTCGCGTTGATCACACCCGCCGAGCTGGACGCCACGCGGGAGCGGGTGGCCGCCCTGCTGAAGAGCGGACGCCACCCGGAGCCGAGCGGCGACTGGCCGGCGATCCCCTGGCCCCCGGTCTGACGGGGCGGGGGCGTGCCCCGTACCCCGTCGGAGGCGCGGTCAGCCACCTGCCCGCCGCGGCCGCAGTCCAGGGCGTACCTCCGAGCGGGCAGGCGCCCCGCCGATCCCCCGGAGGGAGCCCGCATAGCCGCGCGTCGATCGGGTTAGGCTCGTGGCATGCATGCCTGGCCCGCTTCTGAGGTCCCCGTCCTGCCCGGCAAGGGCCGCGACCTTCGGATCCACGACACCGCGACCGATGGGCTCATCACCCTTGACCCCGGTCCCGTCGCCCGTATCTACGTCTGCGGCATCACCCCGTACGACGCGACCCACATGGGTCACGCGGCGACCTACAACGCGTTCGACCTCGTCCAGCGCGTGTGGCTCGACACCAAGCGGCAGGTTCACTACGTCCAGAACGTCACGGACGTCGACGACCCCCTGCTGGAGCGGGCCGCGCGCGACGACATCGACTGGGTGGCCCTCGCCGAGAAGGAGACCGCCCTCTTCCGCGAGGACATGACCGCCCTGCGGATGCTCCCGCCGCGCCACTACATCGGCGCGGTCGAGGCCATCCCCGGAATCGTTCCGCTCGTCGAGCGGCTCCTCGCCTCCGGTGCCGCGTACGAACTCGAAGGGGACGTCTACTTCTCCGTCGAGGCCGACCCCGACTTCGGCAAGGTCTCGCGCCTGGACGCGGCCACGATGCGGCTGCTCTCGGCCGAGCGGGGCGGCGACCCGGACCGGGCCGGGAAGAAGAACCCCCTCGACCCGATGCTGTGGATGGCCGCGCGCGAGGGCGAGCCCAGCTGGGACGGCGGCTCCCTCGGCCGCGGCCGGCCCGGCTGGCACATCGAGTGCGTCGCCATCGCCCTCGACCACCTCGGCATGGGCTTCGACGTCCAGGGCGGCGGCTCCGACCTCGCCTTCCCGCACCACGAGATGGGCGCCTCGCACGCCCAGGCGCTGACCGGCGAGTTCCCCATGGCCAAGGCGTACGTCCACGCGGGCATGGTGGCGCTGCACGGCGAGAAGATGTCGAAGTCCAAGGGCAACCTGGTCTTCGTCTCCGCGCTGCGCCGCGACGGCGTCGACCCCGCCGCGATACGGCTCGCGCTCCTCGCCCACCACTACCGGGCCGACTGGGAGTGGACCGACCAGGTGCTCCAGGACGCCGTCGACCGCCTGGGCCGGTGGCGCGCCGCCGTCTCCCGGCCCGACGGGCCGCCCGCCGAGGCCCTCGTCGAGGAGATCCGCGAGGCCCTCGCGCACGACCTGGACGCGCCCGCCGCGCTGGCCGCGGTCGACCGCTGGGCCGCGCTCCAGGAGGAGCGGGGCGGTACGGACGAGGGCGCGCCCGGCGTCGTGTCCCGCGCCGTGGACGCGCTTCTCGGCGTGGCCCTGTGACCCACCTGAAGTAACGACTCTGCACGGGTGTCGCAGCCGACACCCGCGTCCCGTGCCTCGGACACGGGTCGGCGACGAAGGGGTGCCTCCTCCAGCCCGGGGAAGGCGCCCCTTCGGCGTTCCCGGGCTCCGGTCCCGGCTCCGTCGGGGGCACGAAGAGGCCCGGCCCGGGCGGGAGTTCACGAAAGCCACCCGCCGCGGAGCCGGAGGCGAACAGGCTCCGGGAGGCCCGCGACCGAGGACGTCCCCGGCCCTGACCCCGCCGCTCCCGCGACCCCGGCACGCCGTACCCGACCGTCCCCCGGACACCGAACCGTCCGGTCGTCGCGCGCCGCTCCCTCCGGCCTTCCGCGGGTGCGGGACGGCGCTCGGGGCCCCCGGGCCCGGGCAACCGCCCCTACCTGAGCGGCGCTTGGGCCGGACCGGCACCATCCGGCCGAAAGCCGCTCCGGGGCTGTCAAAGCCCTGTCGGCCGACCGGTGAAGGGCTGCGGGGCCGGTCGGCATGTGATGGCATGACACACGTCAGTCGAAAGGCCGGACCGGCCAGCTGCCGGTCCCTTCGTGGAAGGGACGATCAGTGGCACCCCCGCAACCCCCGCACCTCCCCTCGGCCCGTCACCTCAGTCGGCGCACCCTGCTCACGACGTCCGCCGCCGGCGCGGCCGCGCTGCTCGTCGGATCGTCCGCCGCGACCGCCTCCGCCGCCTCCAGGAACACGTGGCCCGACCGCATCCCGCTGCCGCCCGGCTTCCGCCCCGAGGGCATCGCCATCGGCGGCCACCGCGCCTACCTGGGCTCCCTCGGCGACGGCTCGATCTACCGTGCCGACCTGCGCACCGGCCAGGGCGGCATCATCTCCGCGGGCCCCGGCACGCCTTCCGTCGGGCTCAAACTCGACGACCGGGGACGGCTGTTCGTCGCCGGACGGGCCCAGGGCGCCCGGGTGGTGGACGCCCGCACCGGCGCGGTCCTCGCCTCGTACCGACTCACCACGAAGACGCCGACCTTCGCCAACGACGTCTTCCTCACCCCCCGCGCCGCCTGGTTCACCGACTCCTTCCAGCCCGCCCTGTACGCCCTGCCGCTCGGCGCCCACGGGCGACTGCCGGCCCCGGACAAGGTCGTGACGCTCACCCTGAGCGGTGCCTGGTCCCAGACTCCCGGTGAGGTCGTCAACGCCAACGGCATCACCGGCACCCCGGACGGCAAGGCACTCCTCGTCGTCCAGTCCGGCGCGGGCGGCCTGCACCGGGTCGACCCCAGGACCGGCGTCACCGAACTCGTCGACCTCGGTGACGCGGCCCCCCTCACCAACGGTGACGGGCTGCTGCTCCTCGGACGGCGGCTCTACGTCGTCCAGAACCGCCAGAACGCGATCGACGTGTTCAAGCTCTCCGCGGACGGACGCAGCGGCATCTTCGAGGACCGTCTCATCGACGCCGGTTTCGACGTCCCGACCACGGCCGCAGCCCACGGCAACCGCCTCTACCTGCCCAACGCCCGCTTCACGACGACCCCGACCCCGGACACGGCGTACGCGGTGGTGGCCGTGAAGCGCTGAGCGCGCGGTGACCGCCGCCCGGTTTCCCCGCGCCCAGCGACGGGCGCGGGGGACCGCACGGCCGGAGGGGCCTCAGTCGTCCGACGAATCCTCGTCCTCGGATCCGGCCTCGGTACCCGCCTCGGTCCCGGACCCCGCCTCGGTGTCGGCCTCGGGCCGCGCCGGCTTCGGCGGCCGCGCACGCCCGCCGGGGTTGTCCTTGGGGGTCCACGCCCCGCCGGGCCCGTCGCCGCCGTCGACCGTGGCGTGACCGCCCGGCGTCGGACCGCCCCCGTCACGGCGCCGCAGATACCGCTCGAACTCGCGCGCGATGGCCTCTCCCGACGCCTCCGGCAGCTCCGCCGTGTCCCGGGCCTCCTCCAGCGTCTGCACGTACTCGGCGACCTCGCTGTCCTCCGCCGCCAGCTGGTCCACCCCCACCTGCCAGGCGCGCGCGTCCTCGGGCAGCTCGCCCAGCGGGATGCGCACGTCGATCAGGTCCTCCAGCCGGTTCAGCAGAGCGAGCGTCGCCTTCGGGTTCGGCGGCTGCGACACGTAGTGCGGCACCGCCGCCCAGAGCGAGACGGCCGGGACGCCCGCGTGTGTGCACGCCTCCTGGAGGATGCCGACGATGCCCGTGGGGCCCTCGTACTTGGTCTCCTCCAGGTCCATCCGCTGCGCCAGGTCCGGGTCGGACGTGACCCCGCTGACCGGGACCGGACGTGTGTGTGGGGTGTCCCCGAGCAGCGCGCCCATGATGACCACCAGCTCCACGCCCAGCTCGTGGGCGAAGCCCAGCAGCTCGTTGCAGAACGAGCGCCAGCGCATCGACGGTTCGATGCCCCGGACGAGCACGAGATCGCGGGGCTTGTCGCCGCCGACCCGCACCACCGACAACCTTGTCGTCGGCCAGGTGATCTTCCGCACGCCGCCGTCCAGCCACACCGTGGGGCGGTTCACCTGGAAGTCGTAGTAGTCCTCGGCGTCCAGCGCCGCGAACACCTCGCCCTTCCACTCCTTGTCCAGATGCGCGACCGCGGTGGAGGCGGCGTCGCCGGCGTCGTTCCAGCCTTCGAACGCGGCCACCATCACTGGGTCGATCAGCTCGGGAACCCCCTCCAGCTCGATCACCCAGCGCCTCCTTCCGACGTGCCCTCGCGTACGCCCCAACCTTACGGCGTGCGGCGGGAGCCTCCGCAGCCCCCTTGCACGGGGGAGTGAACGGATCAATGCCCCGTTCGCACGGCACAAACCCTCGGGGGCGACGAGGGCCGCGAATGATCGACTTCTCGGATCGCCCTCTCAGAGCGTGGAGCGCAGCCACTGCTCCACGCTCGCGATGTGCACCGTGGCCCAGGACCGCGCGGCGTCGGCGTCCCGGTCGCGCAGGGCGGCCAGGATGGCGCGGTGTTCGTGCAGGGTCCGGCTGACGGCGTCCTCCTGGGTCAGACCGCGCCAGATGCGGGCCCGGGTGGTCGGCCCCGACAGGCCGTCGAGGAGCGAGCACAGCACCGAGTTGCCGGAACTCTGCACGATGCCCCGGTGGAACTCCAGGTCGCAGGCGACCAGTTCCTCCACCGACGGCGCGGTGCCGAGCCTGTCCAGCTGGGTGGTCAGCGCGTCCAGCTGCTGCTCGCTGATCCTCAGGGCGGCCATCGCCGTCGCCGCGGGTTCGAGTATGCGGCGCACGGCGAGGAACTCCAGGACCGTGTCGTCGCGGTGGAAGTCCACGACGAAACTCAGCGCTTCGAGGAGGAGCTGCGGGTCGAGGCTGGTGACATAGGTGCCGTCGCCCTGCCGTACGTCGAGGATGCGGATCAGCGACAGGGCGCGTACGGCCTCGCGCAGGGAGTTGCGGGACAGCCCCAGGTCGGCGGCCAGCTCACTCTCCTTCGGGAGCCGGTCGCCGGGGCGCAGGGCGCCGGAGACGATCATTCCCTTGATCTTCTCGATCGCCTCGTCGGTGACTGCCATGGTGGACCCCTCCCTGGTCGTTCAGACATCCGATGTCTCAGGCCATTATGGCGGCTTCCCTACCTCTATCAGGCCAAAGTCTCCGGATCGGCCGAGGGCCCGCTCACGGCGGTCGGCCGCGCGGACGGTGTGGGCGGGATACCAGCGGATTCCGGCCCGCCCGCCTCCCGGCTTCGAACTGCGGTTCCCGTCGATTCTCCGAGGTCATGTACGGTGTCGGGCACCGTCGGAACACCAGGAGTGCCCCGCTATGCCCCAGGAACTGCGTGCCGTCGACTGGACCGGAAACAGCCTTGCGCTCATCGACCAGACGGTCCTGCCGCAGCGCACCGAGACGGTCGAGATCCGCGAGGTCGACGCGCTGATATCCGCCATCCGGCGCCTCGTCGTGCGCGGCGCGCCCGCGATCGGGGCGGCGGGAGCGTACGGCGTGGCGATCGCGCTGCTCCAGGGACGGCGCGAGGGCTGGCCGACCGAGGAGGTGCGCGCCGCCGTGGCCCGGGTCCGTGCGGCCCGCCCGACCGCCGTGAACCTGATGGTCTGCGTGGACCGTGTCATGACGCGCTTCGACGAGGGGCTGGAGGCGGTGCTGGAGGAGGCCGCCGCCGTCCAGCGCGAGGACGTCGAGGCGAACCGGGCGATGGGCGCGCACGGCGCCGACTGGCTGCTGAAGCGGGTGGACGTCGACCGTCCGCTGCGGGTGCTGACGCACTGCAACACGGGGGCGCTCGCGACCGCCGGGTGGGGCACGGCTCTCGGTGTCGTCCGGGAACTGCACGCGCGCGGCCGCCTCGACGTGGTCTACGCCGACGAGACGCGCCCCCTGCTCCAGGGATCCCGGCTGACCGCCTGGGAGTTGCTCCAGGAGGGGATACCCCACTACGTCCAGGTCGACGGCGCCGCCGCCGGCACCATCCTGCGGGGCGAGGTCGACGCGGCGATCGTGGGCGCGGACCGTATCGCGGCCAACGGCGACACGGCGAACAAGGTCGGCACCGTGGGCGTCGCCCTGGCCTGCGCCGACGCGGGCATCCCCTTCCTCGTGGCCGCTCCCACCACCACGGTCGACGTCGCCACCGCCACCGGCGCCGACATCCACATCGAACTGCGGGGCGAGGACGAGGTGCTGGAGTGGGGCGGCGTCCGCACCGCCCCGGTCGGCTCGCGCGGCCACAACCCGGCGTTCGACGTGACCCCGGGCCGCCTGGTGACGGGCCTGGTCACCGAGCAGGGCGTGTGGGAGGTCTCGGCGGGAGAGCTGCCGGGGGAGCGGCTGCGGTAGGCAGGCAGAGCAGAGGGGCGGCCCGGTCGTCGCGACCGGGCCGCCCTTCTGCCAGTGGGTCAGCGCTGGGTGAGCTCCAGCTCCAGCAGCCACTCCACCACTTCGGTGTGGTGCCGGGCCTGGCGGGGCGTGGCGCCCCAGACGTACAGGCCGTGGCCGGCGACGACCACCGCCGGCATGTGCGGGTCGCGGGCGGCCTCCAGGCGGTCGCCGAGGACCTTCATGTCCTGGCTGTTGGCGATGACGGGGAGGGTGACCTCCACGTCGTGGGCGGGACGGCCGATGCCCTTGAGCATCTCCAGATCCCGGAAGACGATCCCGCCGGGCTCGCGGCGGCCCATCGCCACGGAGGCGACGGTGTGCACGTGGACCACCGCGCCGGCCCCCGTCAGCGCGGCCACGCGCGCGTGCAGCTCGGCCTCCGCGGACGGCCTGCCGCCCCGCACGGCGGCACCGGCACCGTCGACCAGCACCACGTCGGCCGCCGTCAGTTCACCCTTGTCGTGGCCGCTCGCGGTGACCGCCAGTCGCAGCGGGTCGCGGGACAGCACCACCGACAGGTTGCCCGAGGTGCCGCGCATCCAGCCGAAGGAGGCGAAGCGGGCCGACTCGGCGGCCAGGACGGCACCGGCCTCCTCCAGGTCGAGTGCCGAGATCTCGGTGGTCATGCGCTGCTCCTCGTGATGGTGATCTCGTCGAACGTCCTCGCCTCGGCGTGGTCGCCGACGCCCGGCTCGTAGTACGGCTCCCCGGGCCGGCGGATGCCGACGGCCCGCCAGCCCGCCTCCCGCGCCGCGTCCAGCTCGCCGGGCCGGTCGGAGAGGAAGAGGATGCGCTCCGGGGTCGCGGAGAGTCCGAGGGCCCCCGCGATCGCGCGGTACGAGGCGGCCTCCTGCTTCGGGCCCGCGTTCTCGGTGTCGTACAGCCCCTCGACCAGCGGCAGCAGATCGCCCTCGGGGCTCGACCGGAACCACGCGCGCTGGGCGGCCACGGAACCCGAGGAGTACACGTGCAGGCGTACGCCCGCCGCGTGCCAGGCGCGCAGGGCCGGGAGGACGTCGTCGTAGAAGTGGGAGACGAGGTCGCCGCGGGCGAAGCCCTCGGACCAGATGACGCCCTGGAGGGTCTTCAGCGGGGTCGCCTTGCGGTCCTCGTCGAGCCATGCGTGGAGGGCCTGCTCGACGCGTACGACGTCGGCGTCCGGCTCGGCGATGAGGTCCCGTACCTGCGCCACCGCCCGCGCCACCTCCGGATCACCGCTCCGCTCCGAGAGCAGCGCTCCGAAGCGAGAGCGGGAGTACGGATAGAGCACGTCCACCACGAACCCCGTGGCGCTCGTGGTGCCCTCGATGTCGAGCACCACGGAGTCGACGGCGTGGAGGCCGAGGGCCTGGCTCACGCCGCTGCCCTGTCCTGCCGGTACCCGGCGTCGATCGTGTCGTAGTCCGGGAAGCGGGAGGCGATGGCGGAGCCGGTGAAGTTGCCGATCCAGCCGTCCTCCTCGTGGAAGAAGCGGATCGCGGTGAACGACGGGGTGGTGCCCATGTCGAACCAGTGCGTCGTCCCGCGCGGCACCCCCAGCAGGTCGCCCTTCTCGCAGTAGACCGCGTGCACCTCGCCGTTCACATGCAGATAGAAGATGCCGGAGCCGGAGACGAAGAAGCGGACCTCGTCATCGTCGTCGTGCGTGTGCTCCTGCAGGAACTTGGCGCGTGCGGCCGCGGCCCTCGCCGGGAACTCCGGGTCGTCGCTCGGGTGCAGTCCGAGGACGTCGACGGTGGTGAAGCCCTCCTCGGCGTTGAGCCGGTCGATCTCCGGGCCGTACGCGGCGAACACGGTCTCGCTGTCGGCGTCGGCCGGGACGTCCTCGCGGATCGGCCACTGCTCGTAGCGCACCCCGAGCGGTGCAAGCGCGGCCGCGATCTCGACGGGGTCGCTGGTGCGGCGCACCAGGGTCTCCGGTCCGGACTCGGGCCAGGTGGTCAGCAGGGTCATGAGAGCAACTCCGTGAATCTGGAAGGGATGTCCGGATACCGAGACAAGTACCCGGGAGGCTGAGGGAAGCGCGAGCGAGGGGCGAGCGAGGGGCGAGCGACCGGTCAGCGGTGACACAGGGCGCCGGGACACCGGCGCGTACCGGCGGGCAGGCGCTGCGCCGTCGCGTCGATCGTCGTCATGGGGGCCTCACCGGGGTGCCGGCCGGGTGCCGGTACCGCGATCGTAACTCCGGTCCGTGTACCGGCCATGTGTGACGTAGTCGTTGTCTCACGTGTTGAGAAACCGCTCTCATTTCTTTGACGCATGGCTGAAATCGTTCTCATGATCTGCGTATGAAGACGCTGCTGCTCGTGCGGCGGCTGTACGTGGACCTGCTCCGGTCGACCACGGCCAGCTGTCGCTGACCACTCCCGGAGCCCCGGCGCGCCCCGGCACGGCCTGATGTCCCGGGCGTTCGCCGTGCACCGCACGGTGGCGCATTTCCGCCCCCGCTCCGGGTCGAGTACTCCCTTTCTCCCCTCGCACCGCACCGCACCTGGAGCCGTCATGCCCCGCTCGCCCCGTCGTACCCGCCTCCCCCTCGCCGCCCTCTCCCTCGCCTCCGCCTCGGCCCTGCTGCTGTCGGCCTGCGCGCAGTCCACGGACGCCTCCAAGGACACCGGCGACACCGCCGCCAAGGCCGCCGCGGCCACCGGCAAGAAGCCCGCACCCTTCGCCGACGGCCCGGTCAAGGTCGCGCTGGTCCGGCAGAGCGGCGCCGGCGACTACTTCGAGCAGTGGGGCAACGGCGCCAAGGCCCAGGCCAAGGCCCTCGGCATCGACCTCACCGTCTACGACGCCCAGGCCGACAACGCCAAGCAGGCGACCGACCTCTCCTCCGCGATCAACTCCGGCGCCAAGGCGATCATCATCGACCACGGCTTCCCGGCGACGATCCAGCCGGAGATCGACAAGGCCGTGAAGAAGGGCGTCAAGGTCGTCGTCTACGACGTCGAGACCGCCACCAAGGGCGTCGTCTCCACCAAGCAGGACGACGCGAGCATGGCCAAGGCCGTCCTCGACGTCATGGCGAAGCAGGTCGGCAAGGACGCCAAGGTCGGTTACGTCAACGTCGCCGGCTACGCGGCCCTCGACAAGCGCGACACCGTCTGGAAGTCCACGGTCGGGGGCCAGGGCTGGAAGCAGGAGTTCAAGGTCGGCAAGGTCACCGACTCCACGGCCACCGACAACGTTCCCCTCGTCTCCGCCGCCCTCACCCAGCACCCCGACGTGGCGGGCGTGTTCGCCCCCTACGACGAGCTGGCCAAGGGAGCCGTCCTCGCCGTGCAGAACAAGAAGCTCCAGGACAAGGTGAAGGTCTTCGGCGCGGACGTCTCCAACGCCGACATCCAGGCCATCACCGCCGAGGGCAGCCCCTGGGTCGCCACCGCCGGCACGGACCCGTCCGCCGTCGGCGCCGCGGTGGTCCGCACCACCGCTCTGGAGCTGGCCGGTCAGCTGAACAAGACCTCCGTCGAGTTCCCGGCCGTCGCCATCACCCAGGACTTCCTGCGCGAGAAGAAGATCGCGAACATGGACCAGCTGCGCAAGGCGCTGCCCGCGCTGAACCTGTCGCAGGTCTCGACCGCCGACTGGATCGCGAATGTCGCCCACTGACACCGGCGCCGGGCGGGCGGACGGCGGCGGGAACGTCCCCGCCGTCCGCCTGCGGGACGTCAGCAAGTCCTTCGGCGGCAGGACGGTGCTCGCCTCCGTCTCGCTGGACATCGCGCCGGGCAGCGTGGTCGCGCTGCTCGGCGCGAACGGGGCCGGCAAGTCCACGCTGATCAAGATCCTCTCCGGGGTGCACGCCGACCACGGCGGCGAGATCCTCGTCGACGGCGCCCCGGCCGCCCTGCAGAGCCCCCTGGCCGCACGGCAGTTGGGCATCCAGACCGTCCACCAGCGCATCGGCGAGGGCGTGGTCCCCGGCCTCACCGTCGCCGAGAACCTCGTCTTCGAGGAACTGGCCCAGAGCCGCGGCAACCCGTTCCTGAACAGCGGCAGGCTGCTGGCCCGCGCCCGGGAGATCCAGGCCGGCCTCGGCCTCGACTGGAGCGACGCCGTCCTCAAGCGGGACGTCACCGAACTCGGCATCTCCGACCGCCAGTTGCTCATCCTGGCCCGCGCCCTCGCCACCCGCCCCCGCCTGCTGGTCCTGGACGAGCCGACCTCCGCGCTCTCCGCCGCCGAGGCCGAGCGCCTGTTCGCGCTCGTCGAGCGGATGCGCGACGACGGCATCGCGGTCCTCTACGTCTCCCACCGCCTCGGCGAGATCGACGCCGTCGCCGACCGCCTGGTCGTCCTGCGGGACGGCCGTCTCACCGAGGACCAGGTCCGCCCCTTCGACTGGGACGCCGCCCTGCGCGCGATGCTCGCCCAGGCCCACGGGGCGACCACCGCCCGCCCGGTCCGCGAGGGCGACCAGGGTGACGTCGTCCTCTCCCTGCGAGGCGTACGCCTCTTCGAGGGCCGCACCCCGCTCGACCTCGACCTGCGCACCGGCGAGGTCACCGGCGTCGTCGGTCTGCTGGGCGCCGGCAAGACCGAGCTGGCCCGCGGCCTCTTCGGCGCCGAACCCTTCACCACCGGCACGGTCGCCCTGGACGGCAGGCCGTACACGCCCCGCCGCCCCGCCGACGCCATCCGCGGCGGCGTCCACCTCGTCCCCGAGGACCGGCACGCCGACGCCCTCGTCCCCGGCTGGTCGGTGGCCCAGAACATCTCCCTGCCGTTCCTGAGGTCCCTGTCCCGGCTGGGCCTGATGAACACGGCCCGGGAGAACGCCCTCGGCCGCGCCACCGTCGACGCCCTCGGCGTCGTCGCCCGCGACGAGCACAGCACCGTCGAGGAACTGTCCGGCGGCAACCAGCAGAAGGTCGTCGTGGGCCGCTGGCTCGCCGAGACCCCGCGCGTCCTCATCCTGGACGAGCCGTTCCGAGGCGTGGACATCGGCGCCCGGCGCGACATCGGCCGCCGCGCGCGTGCCCTCGCAGCCGAGGGCGCCGCCGTCCTCGTCCTGTCCGCCGACGTCGACGAGGTCCTGGAGGTCGCCGACCGGGTCGTCGTGCTCGCCGCCGGAGAGATCCACCTCGACGCGTACGGCGCGGAAGCGGAACGCGACCGCGTCATCCAGACCATCTCGGCGTCCGTGTGACCCCGGCCCCCTGAGGAACTACGCCATGACCACCACCCAGAGCACGGAAGTCCCCACCAAGGCGACGCTCCCGCCCGCCGCCGGCACCGCCGTACGCGTCCAGAACGCCGTCATCAAGTACGGCTTCATCTTCGTCACGGTCGCGCTGTTCGCGTACTTCGCGCTGAGCGAGGGCTCCTTCCGCGAGTCGGCGACCCTCCTCGACACCCTCCGGTACGTCTCCGTCGCCGCCATCCTCGGCCTCGGCGTCACCCTCACCATGGCCGTCGGGGGCATGGACATGTCCGTCGGCGCGGTCGCCGGCCTCGGCGTCTCGGTCGCCGCCCAGAGCATGGTCGTGTTCAACCAGATCGGCACCGTCGCGATCCTCGCCGTCCTCGCGGCGGGCGCCCTCGCGGGCCTGCTCAACGCCCTGCTGATCGTGGTCATGAAGATCCCCGACATGCTGGCCACACTCGGCACCATGTTCGTCATCCAGGGCACCAAGCTGATCCTCGTCGACGGCCAGTCGATCACCCCCGGCATGACCCTGGAGGACGGCTCCACCGCCCCCGGCAGGTTCACCGCCGGTTTCCTGAAGATCGACCGGGGCACGGTCCTCGGCATCCCCGTCTCCGTCCTGATCTTCGGTGCGCTGACGGTCGCCGCCTGGGTCTTCCTCGCCCGCACCCGCTGGGGCCGCGTCTTCTACGCGATCGGCGCCAACCCCGAGGCGTCCCGCCTGGCCGGCATCCGCGTCGGCGCGTACCGCGCGCTGGCGTACGTCCTCTCCGGCGTCCTCGCCTCCGTCGGCGGCCTGATCCTCGCCTCACGCATCGGGCAGGGCGACGTGAGCGCCGGCACCTCCCAGCTGCTGGAGGCGGTCGCCGTGGCCCTGGTGGGCACGTCGGTCCTCGGCCGGGGCCGCCCCAACGTCTGGGGCACCGCCCTCGGTGCCGTCCTCATCGGCATCATCACCACGGGCCTGACCATCAAGGGCCTGCCGTACTACACCCAGGACGTCGTCGAGGGCGCGGTCCTCATCCTCGCCCTGGTCTTCAGCTTCACGTTGTCCAAGCGCCGTACCGCATAAGGGAGTTCACCGACCATGGGCTACCGCATCCTGGAGACCGACGACATCCCCGCGTACCTGCGAGAGCGGGGCCACTGGGAGGACACCGGCGACATCACCGTCCGCGAGGTCTCGGACGGCAACGTCAACCGGGTCTTCCTCGCCTCGAACCGCGACGGCAGCCGCAGCCTCGCCCTCAAGCAGGCGCTGCCCTGGGTCCGCGTCGCCGGCCCGTCCTGGCCGCTGAGCCCCGACCGCGCCGACGCCGAGGCCCGCGCCTACGAGCAGCTCGCGAAGGTCGCCCCCGACGAGATCCCCGGCATCCACGGCTACGACCCCGAGAACTTCGCCCTCGTCATGGAGGACCTCTCCGACCTGGAGGTCCTGCGCACCCTCCTCAACGAGGGCGCCTCCTACGGTCCGCACACCTCTCCGCAGATCGGCCGCCTCGTCGCCCGGCTCTCCTTCGCCACCAGCGACTTCGGCATGGACTCCGCCGACCGCAAGGCGCTGATCGCCGTCTCGGTCAACCCCGAGCTGTGCAGGATCACCGAGGACGTCGTCCTCTCCGAGCCGTACATCGAGCACGAACACAACCACTGGCACCCGGCGCTCGACGACCTGGCCGCCGCCTTCCGCGCGGACAGCGCCCTGCGCACCGAGGTCGCCGACCTGCGCCATGTCTTCATGACGAGCGCCCAGGCCCTCCTGCACGGCGACCTCCACTCGGGCAGCGTCATGGTCGGGACCCGCGACGGCGCCCCCGTCGTACGGGTCTTCGACCCCGAGTTCTCCTTCGTCGGCCCCATCGGCTTCGACCTCGGCCTGTACTGGGCCAACGCCCTCGTCTCCGAGGAACGGGCCCGCGCCCTCGGCACCCTCACGGACCACGGCGACCAGCTCCGGCTGTCCTGGGACGCCTTCGAGACCGAGTTCCGCCGCCTCTGGCCCACCCGCGTCGACACCTTCTTCGACGACGCCTACCTGGACCGCTTCCTGGCCCGGGTCTGGACCGAGTCCCTGGGCTTCGCCGGCACGGAACTCGTCCGGCGCGTCATCGGCTTCGCCCATCTCACGGACCTGACGACGCTGGACGATCCGGTCCCGGCGTCCCGGCGGGCCCTGCTGCTGGGGCGTGAACTGATAGTGCGGCGCGAGGAGTTGCGGGATGTTGCGGCCGTCCGGGCGGTCGTGGAGTCGAGTGCGGCCGGGTAGGGCTGAGCCGAGTGCGGGAGTGTTCGGGCCGCCCACCTCCCCTGCTTCGGCTGCGCGCAGTCGTGCCGCTGGGGCGATGGGGGCACCTCCCGCTCGAGCGAAGCCGAGAGTGGGGGAGGGTGGGCGCAGGCGGCGCCCTGTGAGCGCCGGGCCGCGTGATCCCGGCCGGGGCAGTTCCGGCGCCGGGTGCCGGACACAGAGGGGGCGGGCCCCGGTGCCGTATCGGCTCGGGGCCCGCCCTGGTGCGCCCGGTCCGGCCCCGGTCAGGGGGAGGGGCCGGACCGAGAGTCGGTCACTTCTTGTCGAGCAGGTCCTGCACCTTCGCCCGGACCTCGTCCGTCGCCAGGCCGCGTATGGTCAGCGTCGTCCGGCGGCGCAGGACGTCGTCGGACGTCTCGGCCCACTCGGTGTCGCGGGCGTAGACGACCTGCGCCCAGATCTCGGGGGCGTCCGGGTGGACGCGCTCGCCCAGCTCGGGGTTCTCGTTGGCGAGGCGGGCGATGTCGAAGGCCAGCGAACCGTAGTGCGTGGCCAGGTGGCGGGCCGTGTCGGCGCCCATGCGGGGGCCGGGCGCCGGGCGGTCGACGAGGAGGCGGTGGGCCACTGCGCGCGGGTTGGCGACGCCCGGCAGCGGCAGCTTCTTGGGGAGGGAGGCGACCGGCTCGAAGTCCTCGCCCAGCGGGTGGCCGGGGAGCGCCTCCAGCTTCTTCATGATCGTGCGGCCGATGTGCCGGAAGGTCGTCCACTTGCCGCCCGCGACGGACAGCATGCCGCCCCGGCCCTCGGTGACGACCGTCTCGCGCTTGGCCTTCGCGGTGTCGCCGGGACCGCCCGGCAGCACCCGCAGTCCGGCGAAGGAGTACGTGATCAGGTCACGGTCGAGCTGCTGGTCGCGGATGGAGAACGCGGCCTCGTCGAGTATCTGGGCGGTGTCCTTCTCGGTGACCGCGACATCCGCCGGGTCGCCCTCGTACATCTCGTCGGTCGTGCCGAGCAGCAGCATGTCCTCCCAGGGGAGGGCGAAGGTGATGCGGTACTTGTCGATGGGGGTGGCGAGCGCGGCCTTCCAGGGGGCGGTCCGCTTCAGGACCAGGTGCGCGCCCTTGGAGAGGCGGATCGAGGGGGCCGCGTCCGGGTTCTCCATCTTGCGCAGGTGGTCGACCCACGGCCCGGTCGCGTTCAGCACGAGCCGGGCGTTCACACCGAACTCGTCGCCGGACAGCCGGTCGCGCAGCTCGGCACCGGTGACCCGGCCGCGGGTGAACCGCAGTCCGGTGACCTCGGCGTGGTTCAGGACGACGGCACCCGACTCGACGGCCGCGCGGACCGTCATCAGGGCCATCCGGGAGTCGTTCATCTGGTCGTCGCCGTAGACGGCCACGGCCTTGAGGTTGTCGGTGCGCAGCTCGGGCACGTCCTGCGCGGCCTTCGACGGCGAGAGCAGATGCCCCACGCCGTCACCGAAGGCCGACAGCGCCGAGTAGGCGAAGACGCCCGCGCCGAGCTTCGCCGCGCCGTGCGGCCCGCCCTTGTACACGGGGAGGTAGAACGTGAGCGGGTTCGCCAGGTGGGGGGCCACCTGGCGGGACACCGCACGGCGTTCGAAGTGGTTCTCCGCCACCAGCTTCACCGCGCCGGTCTGCAGATAGCGCAGACCGCCGTGGAGCAGCTTGGAGGAGGCGGAGGAGGTGGCGCCGGCGAAGTCGCCGGCGTCGACCAGAGCCACCCTGAGCCCGGACTGCGCGGCGTGCCAGGCGGTGGAGATGCCCAGGATGCCGCCGCCGATCACGAGGAGGTCGTACGACGCCTTGGAGAGCTGCTCCCGGGTCTCGGCACGGCTCGGGTTCGAGCCGGACGCCGGGCGCGTCCCCAGGGCAGGCAGGGTCTGCAGGGTGGTCTGACTGGTCATGTCGGGTTATTACTCCTCATCAGAGCCGGTGTCGGAGCCGTCGAGGGCTCTGGCTCAGCTCTCGTCCTCGAGCCAGCCCATGGTCCGCTCGACGGCCTTGAGCCAGCTCTTGTACTCACGGTCGCGGGTCTCCGCGTCCATGCGGGGGGTCCACTCGGCGGCCCGCCGCCAGTTGGCGCGCAGTTCGTCGGTGCTGTTCCAGAAGCCGACGGCGAGACCGGCGGCGTAGGCGGCGCCGAGGCAGGTGGTCTCGGCGACCATCGGGCGCACCACGGGCGCGTCGAGGAAGTCCGAGAGGGTCTGCATCAGCAGGTTGTTGGAGGTCATGCCGCCGTCGACCTTGAGGGCCGCGAGCTCCACGCCCGAGTCCTTGGTCATGGCGTCCGTGATCTCACGGGTCTGCCACGCGGTGGCCTCCAGGACGGCGCGCGCGAGGTGCGCCTTGGTGACGTACCGGGTGAGACCGGCGATCACACCGCGGGCGTCGGAGCGCCAGTACGGGGCGAACAGGCCGGAGAAGGCCGGTACGAAGTACGCGCCGCCGTTGTCCTCGACCGAGAGCGCCAGCGTCTCGATCTCGGCGGCGGTGGAGATCAGGCCCATCTGGTCGCGCATCCACTGCACCAGCGAACCGGTGACGGCGATCGAGCCCTCCAGCGCGTAGACCGGCTTCTGGTCGCCGATCCGGTAGCCGACCGTGGTCAGCAGGCCGCTGTAGGAGTTGATGATCTTCTCACCGGTGTTCAGCAGCATGAACGTGCCGGTGCCGTACGTGGACTTGGCCTCGCCCTCCTCGAAGCAGGTCTGGCCGAACAGGGCCGCCTGCTGGTCGCCGAGCGCGGAGGCGACCGGGATGCCGCCGAGCAGGTCGCCGAGGCGGCCGCCGGTGACCTCGCCGTACACCTCGGCGGAGGAGCGGATCTCGGGGAGCATCGACAGCGGGACACCGATCGACTCGGCGATCTTCTCGTCCCACTGCAGCGTGTGCAGGTTCATCAGCATGGTGCGGGAGGCGTTGGTGACGTCGGTGTAGTGCTTGCCGCCGTCGACACCGCCCGTCAGGTTCCAGATGACCCAGGAGTCCATGGTGCCGAAGAGGATGTCGCCGGCCTCGGCGCGCTCGCGCAGGCCCTCGACGTTGTCGAGCAGCCAGCGGGCCTTCGGGCCGGCGAAGTACGACGCCAGCGGCAGGCCGGTCTCGCGGCGGAAGCGGTCCTGGCCGACGTTGCGGCCGAGCTCGCGGCAGAGGGCGTCGGTGCGGGTGTCCTGCCAGACGATGGCGTTGTGGACGGGCTCACCGGTGTTCTTGTCCCAGAGCAGCGTGGTCTCGCGCTGGTTGGTGATGCCGATGGCCTTGATGTCGTCACGGGTGATGCCGGCCTTCTCGACGGCTCCGGCGACGACCTCCTGGACGTTCGTCCAGATCTCGGTGGCGTCGTGCTCGACCCAGCCCGGCTTCGGGAAGATCTGCTCGTGTTCCTTCTGGTCGACGGAGACGATGCGCCCGTCGCGGTCGAAGACGATACAGCGGGACGAGGTGGTGCCCTGGTCGATCGCGGCGATGAAGGGGCCGGCGGTGTGGGCGTCGGTCACGGTGTGCTCCTGAAAGGTCGACTGGTCAACGGGCTGTACGTACGGCGCGTGCTGAGCGTTCCGCGGGACGGGCCCGCGGAACGGCGGCTCAACGTGTTTCTCAGGCGAATGCGACGTTGTAGAGGCCTGCGGCGATGGCGGCACCGATCAGGGGGCCGACCACCGGGACCCAGGCGTAGCTCCAGTCCGACCCGCCCTTGTTGGGCAGGGGCAGCAGGGCGTGCACGATGCGCGGGCCGAGGTCACGGGCCGGGTTGATCGCGTAACCGGTCGGGCCACCGAGGGACAGACCGATGGAGACCACGACGAGGGCGGTGATCAGGGCGCCGAGCGTGCCGAGGCCCTTGCCGTCGCCGTTCAGGCCCTGCGTCAGGACCGCGAGGACGAGCACGATGGTGCCGATGACCTCGGTGGCGACGTTCTGCCAGGCGACGCGGACCTCGGGGCCGGTGGAGAAGATGCCGAGCACGGGGCCCGCACCCTTCTCCCGGGCCTCGACGGACTTGGCCGGGGCCGGCTCGCCGACGATCTCGCGGTCGGTGAGGTGGGCGTGGAACTGGCCGTAGTAGGCGACCCAGACCAGCGCCGCGCCGATCATGGCGCCGAGCAGCTGACCGCCCCAGTAGATCGGGACGTCGCCCCAGGGGATGCCGTCCTTCTTCAGCGCGAGCGCGAGGGTGACGGCCGGGTTGAGGTGGGCGCCGGACAGCGGCGCGGAGGTGTAGACGGCCGTCAGAACGGCGAAACCCCACCCGAAGGTGATGGCGAGCCAACCGGCGTTACGGGCCTTGGAGGCCTTCAGCGTGACGGCCGCGCAGACGCCGCCGCCGAGCAGGATGAGTAGGGCGGTACCGATGGTCTCGCCGATGAAGATGTCGGAGCTGGACACCCGCGACTCCTTTGTCCTTCGTCCAGGGGGAAAGAGTTCGGCCCATGGCGTTGTCACACTCTAGCGCGTATTGCCGGTAGGTGTTCGACAATGTCGACCGATGGACGGGAGTCTTGCTCGGTGTCTGAGGTGCGTCAAGAGCTCTGTTGTCTAAAACGCGATCGTTATTGATCGAACGGGCCCATCGATCTTGAAACTGCTGCTCAAGGGCACTGTGAGCGACCGCGCGGGGGCCGGACGGGCGGGCGCGGGACGCGCGCGCACACGGCGAGGGCCGGGCCACCCCGCGGGGTGGCCCGGCCCTCGCCGTGTGCGTGGACGGGCAGCGGTCAGAACCGGGCGGCGCCCAGGTCCCGCGACACCGCGCGGGCGCAGTCCCGCACGGCCGCGACCAGCTCGGGGCGCGGCTCGCCCGCGCGGCACAGCCGCTCCACGGCGCCGGTGATGCCGACCGCGCCGACGGGCATGCGTCGGCGGTCGTGGATGGGGGCGGCGACGGAGGCCACGCCCTCCCAGGTCTCCTCCACGTCGGCCGCGTACCCCCGCGCGCGGGTGAGGTCCAGAACCCCCTCGAAGTCCTCCAGGGCGTGGACGGTCCGGTCCGTGAACGGCTTGCGCTCGGCCTCCAGGACCTCGCTGTGCGCCACCGGGTCGTACGCCGCGAGGACCTTGCCGAGGGCCGTGGAGTGCAGGGGCTGCATGGCGCCTATCTCCAGGACCTGCCGGCTGTCGTCGGGCCGGAAGACGTGGTGCACGATCAGCACCCCCTGCTGGTGCAGTACCCCGAGATGGACGCTCTCGCCGCTGGAGCGGGCCAGGTCGTCCGTCCAGACCAGCGCGCGCGCCCGCAGCTCGTGCACGTCCAGGTACGTGGTCCCCAGCCGCAGCAGCTCCGCACCCAGCTGATAGCGCCCGGAGGCGTCGTCCTGCTCGACGAACCCCTCCTGCTGGAGCGTGCGCAGGATGCCGTGGGCGGTGCCCTTGGCGAGGCCCAGCGACGAGGCGATGTCCGACAGGCCGAGCCGCCGTTCGCCGCCCGCGAGCAGGCGCAGCATCGCGGCCGCCCGTTCGAGCGACTGGATGTTCCGTGCCATCGCCGTCCTGCCTCCGTCCCCTTCGGCCGCCGTACGCGACTGAACTTCCACCGTTCGGCAATGCCGAACACTACCGGTCGTTGCCGACCTCCCGCTAATGGCCGTCAACAGCTTTTCGGACACGGTCCCCGCGCGGGGCCACCCCTGTGCCCGTCCCGTGTCCCTCCGGTGCGCCTTCGGCGACCCTGTGATCGAGAGGTGTACGTGTGGTGTCGGAGCGGTGTCCGGCGTTGATCGCGTCGTCGGAGTAAACCGCACTCGGCCGTGTACGCCACGCCCGTCCGCCCCGTGGACCGCCCTGACCATCCGGGGCTCTCCGGGCTACCCTTGCGGCGTGCGGCCTCCCCGGGAGGCCGCAAAGCCGACAGCCGTCGCACTCCAGGGAGCAGCTCCATGGCCTCGTTGCCGAACCCGTCCCCCTCGTCCGCCGCCGCCGGCCGGGCCCGATCCGACGCCCTGCGCGAGGCCCTCGCCACCCGAGTGGTGGTCGCCGACGGCGCGATGGGCACGATGCTCCAGGCGCAGGACCCCACCCTGGAGGACTTCCAGCAGCTGGAGGGCTGCAACGAGGTCCTCAACGCCACCCGCCCCGACATCGTCCGCTCGGTGCACGCCGCGTACTTCGACGCGGGCGTCGACTGCGTGGAGACCAACACCTTCGGTGCGAACCTCACCGCCCTGGGCGAGTACGACATCTCCGAACGTACCGCCGAGCTGTCCGAGGCGGGCGCCCGTATCGCCCGCGAGACGGCGGACGAGTACACCGCACGCGACGGCCGGCCGCGCTGGGTGCTGGGCTCGATCGGCCCCGGCACCAAGCTGCCCACCCTCGGCCACACCACCTTCACCGCCATCCGGGACGCCTACCGGCAGAACGCCGAGGGCCTGCTCGCGGGCGGCGCCGACGCCCTGCTCGTGGAGACCACCCAGGACCTGCTGCAGACCAAGGCGTCCGTCATCGCCGCCCGCCGCGCGATGGAGACGGCCGGCTACGACGTCCCCCTGATCGTCTCGGTGACGGTCGAGACCACGGGGACCATGCTGCTCGGCTCGGAGATCGGCGCCGCGCTCACGGCACTGGAGCCGCTGGGCATCGACATGATCGGCCTGAACTGCGCGACCGGCCCCGCCGAGATGAGCGAGCACCTGCGCTATCTGGCCCGCCACTCCCGCATCCAGCTGTCCTGCATGCCCAACGCCGGCCTGCCGGTGCTCACCAAGGACGGCGCCCACTACCCGCTGACCGCCCCCGAGCTGGCCGACGCGCAGGAGAACTTCGTCCGCGAGTACGGCCTCTCCCTGATCGGCGGCTGCTGCGGCACCACCCCAGAGCACCTGCGGCAGGTCGTCGAACGCGTCCGCGACCTCACGCCCACCGTCCGCGACCCGCGCCCCGAGCCCGGCGCCGCCTCGCTCTACCAGACGGTCCCCTTCCGCCAGGACACCTCGTACATGGCGATCGGCGAGCGGACGAACGCCAACGGCTCCAAGAAGTTCCGCGAGGCCATGCTGGAGGCCCGCTGGGACGACTGCGTGGAGATGGCCCGCGACCAGATCCGCGAGGGCGCCCACATGCTCGACCTCTGCGTCGACTACGTGGGCCGCGACGGCGTCGCCGACATGGCCGAACTCGCCGGCCGCTTCGCCACCGCCTCCACCCTCCCGATCGTCCTCGACTCCACCGAGGTCGACGTCATCCGGGCGGGTCTGGAGAAGCTCGGCGGCCGCGCGGTCATCAACTCCGTCAACTACGAGGACGGCGACGGCCCCGAGTCCCGCTTCGCCAAGGTCACCGCCCTCGCCCAGGAGCACGGCGCCGCGCTGATCGCGCTGACCATCGACGAGGAGGGCCAGGCCCGCACCCCGGAGAAGAAGGTCGAGATCGCCGAACGCCTCATCGACGACCTCACCGGCAACTGGGGCATCCACGAGTCGGACATCCTCATCGACACCCTCACCTTCACTATCTGCACGGGGCAGGAGGAGTCCCGCAAGGACGGCATCGCCACCATCGAGGCGATCCGCGAACTCAAGCGCCGCCACCCCGAGGTGCAGACCACGCTGGGCCTGTCCAACATCTCCTTCGGCCTCAACCCGGCCGCCCGCATCCTCCTCAACTCCGTCTTCCTGGACGAGTGCGCGAAGGCGGGCCTGGACTCGGCGATCGTCCACGCGAGCAAGATCCTGCCCATCGCCCGCTTCAGCGAGGAGGAGGTGCAGACCGCCCTCGACCTCATCCACGACCGCCGCGCCGAGGGCTACGACCCCCTGACGAAGCTGATGGCTCTGTTCGAGGGCGCCACCGCCAAGTCCCTGAAGGCCGGCAAGGCCGAGGAACTGGCCGCCCTCCCGCTGGAGGAGCGCCTCAAGCGCCGCATCATCGACGGCGAGAAGAACGGCCTGGAGGCCGACCTCGACGAGGCCCTGCAGACCCGTCCCGCCCTCGACATCGTCAACGACACCCTGCTGGACGGCATGAAGGTCGTCGGCGAGCTGTTCGGCTCCGGCCAGATGCAGCTGCCGTTCGTGCTGCAGTCCGCCGAGGTCATGAAGTCGGCGGTGGCTCATCTGGAGCCGCACATGGAGAAGTCCGACGACGAGGGCAAGGGCACCATCGTGCTGGCCACCGTCCGCGGCGACGTCCACGACATCGGCAAGAACCTCGTCGACATCATCCTGTCCAACAACGGCTACAACGTCGTCAACCTCGGCATCAAGCAGCCGGTCTCCGCGATCCTCGACGCGGCCAGGGAACACCGGGCCGACGTCATCGGCATGTCCGGCCTCCTGGTCAAGTCCACGGTGATCATGAAGGAGAACCTGCAGGAGCTGAACCAGCGGGGCCTCGCCGCCGACTACCCGGTCATCCTCGGCGGCGCCGCACTGACCAGGGCGTACGTCGAGCAGGACCTGCACGAGATCTACGAGGGCGAGGTCCGCTACGCCCGCGACGCCTTCGAGGGCCTGCGCCTGATGGACGCGCTCATCGGCGTCAAGCGCGGTGTCCCGGGGGCCGTCCTGCCCGAGCTGAGGCAGCGCCGGGTCCGGGCCGCGGCCGGCGTCACCGCGGTCGAGGAACGCCCGGAGGAGGGCCACGTCCGCTCCGACGTCGCCACCGACAACCCGGTCCCCGCGCCCCCCTTCCGGGGCACCCGCGTCATCAAGGGCATCCAGCTCAAGGAGTACGCGACCTGGCTCGACGAGGGCGCCCTCTTCAAGGGTCAGTGGGGACTGAAGCAGGCCCGCACCGGAGACGGACCCACCTACGAGGAGCTCGTCGAGACCGAGGGCCGGCCCCGGCTGCGCGGGCTGCTGGACCGGCTGCAGACCGACAACCTCCTCGAAGCAGCCGTCGTCTACGGCTACTTCCCCTGCGTCTCCAAGGACGACGACCTGATCATCCTGGACGACGACGGCAACGAGCGGACCCGGTTCTCCTTCCCCCGCCAGCGCCGCGGCCGCCGGCTGTGCCTGGCCGACTTCTTCCGCCCGGAGGAGTCCGGCGAGACCGACGTGGTCGGCCTCCAGGTCGTCACCGTCGGCTCCCGGATCGGCGAGGAGACCGCCAAGCTCTTCGAGGCCGACTCCTACCGCGACTACCTCGAACTCCACGGACTGTCGGTGCAGCTCGCCGAGGCCCTCGCCGAGTACTGGCACGCCCGCGTCCGCTCCGAGCTGGGCTTCGCCGGGGAGGACCCCGCCGCGATCGAGGACATGTTCGACCTCAAGTACCGGGGCGCCCGCTTCTCCCTCGGCTACGGCGCCTGCCCCGACCTGGAGGACCGCGCCAAGATCGCCGAGCTGCTGGAGCCCGAGCGGATCGGCGTCCGGCTCTCGGAGGAGTTCCAGCTCCACCCCGAGCAGTCCACCGACGCGATCGTCATCCACCACCCCGAGGCGAAGTACTTCAACGCGCGGTAGTCCCCGCCCGGCCGGGCCCCGGGCGGCCCCCGCGCCACGTCGTGGCCGGTCGCACCCCCCGCCGGGTCCGGCACCACTGCTCCGCGAGGCGTTCCTCCGCGCGGCGTCGTAGACTGGTCGGTCCACCGCAGGCCGGTTCCCCACCCGGGAACCGGCCTGCTCGTCCCCCAAGGAGGTGCGCCGGATGACCACGACGATTCCCGCGCCAGGAACCCGTACGGCCGAAGGCTCCGCGCTGCAGGCCGTGCTCCTCGACATGGACGGCACCCTGGTGGACACCGAGGGCTTCTGGTGGGACGTGGAGGTGGAGGTCTTCGCCGGCCTCGGCCACACCCTCGACGACTCCTGGCGCCATGTCGTGGTCGGCGGCCCCATGAGCCGCAGCGCGGGCTTCCTGATCGAGGCCACCGGCGCCGACATCACCTTCGCCGAGCTGAGCGGGCTGCTCAACGACGGCTTCGAGGCCCGCATCGGACGCGCGCTGCCCCTGATGCCCGGCGCCTCCAGACTCCTCGCCGAACTCGCCGCACACGGTGTCCCCACGGCCCTGGTCTCCGCCTCGCACCGGCGCATCATCGACCGCGTCCTGGCCTCCCTGGGCCCCCAGCACTTCGCGCTGACCGTCGCGGGCGACGAGGTCGAGCGGACCAAGCCGTTCCCCGACCCCTATCTCCTCGCGGCCTCCGGCCTCGGCGCGGAGCCCGCCCGCTGCGCCGTCATCGAGGACACCGCGACCGGTGTCGCCGCCGCCGAGGCCGCCGGCTGCCACGTGGTCGCCGTCCCGTCCGTCGCCCCCATCGCCCCCGCCGTGCGACGCACCGTCGTGACCTCCCTGGAAGAGGTCGACCTGCCATTCCTGCACGGCCTGATGACGACGACGGCCGACGGAAAGCGCTAGAAATTCCAAGATCACGAACAGTGCCCGGGCCGGGGAATTCGATGTGTTCCGCACGACTGAATTCCCCGGCCCGGGAACCCCTTTCCGGCTGTGACGTTTACCACTCCCCGAGGCGCTCGGCGCGCACCGGGGACATGGCCAATCCCGTCATTCAGGGCTGTTCGGCACGCCCTTGTGTCCCGATTGGCGAAGGCTGCACCCAAACATTCCGTGCGCACTACACCGTTTGTGTCCACACCCGGTTCCGCAGCGTGATGGGAACTCAACTCCGGTGTACGCGGGCCCCTTCGGCGGTGCGGGCTAATCTCGATCCGAGAACATCGCCGTACTTCCCGTGACGCGCTCGCACCACCCCGCAGGCACCCGTCCCGGACCACAGCTCTGGAGAAACCGAGCATGAACCGCAAGACCCTGGTGCTGCCGGCCGTGATCGGACTGCTCGCCCCGGTGCTCGCCGCCTGCGGCGCCACCGACGGCGCGGGCGCGAGCGGCGACGCGATCGTCGTCGGCACCACCGACCGGTTCACCGCCTCGAAGAAGGCCCCGGCCCCGATCGACCCGGCCTACGCCTACGACGTCGGCACGTGGAACATCCTCCGCCAGACCGTCCAGACCCTCCTGGTCCAGCCCCGCGGCGACGGCGAGCCGGAACCCGAGGCCGCCTCCAGCTGCTCCTTCACCGACAGCGGCAACGAGCGCTACGTCTGCACACTGCGCTCCGGCCTGAAGTTCGCCGACGGCTCCCCGGTCACCGCCGAGGACGTCAAGTTCTCCATCGACCGCGCCCGCTCCCTCAAGGCCGACAGCGGTGTCTTCGCCCTGCTGTCCACCATCGACCTCGTCGAGACCAAGGGCGACAAAGAGGTGATCTTCCACCTCAACGGCCCCGACGCCACGCTCCCGTACAAGCTGTCCACCCCGGTCGCCGGCATCGTCAACCCGGCCGACTACGACAAGGGCAGGCTGCGCGACGGCTTCTCGGTCGACGGCTCCGGCCCCTACACCCTGGACGCCGAGGTCGAGCACAACGAACTGGTCCGGGCCGTGTTCACCAAGAACCCCCACTACAAGGGCCAGTTGGACCCCAAGAACGACAAGGTCGAACTGCGCTCCTTCGCGAACGCCGACGCCATGGGCACCGCCCTGAAGGACGGCGACATCGACCTGATGACCCGTTCCATGACACCGGAACAGATCACCAAGCTCTCCGACACCCCCGGCGGCGACATCGACCTGATCGAGTCCCCCGGCCTGGAGATCCGCTACCTCGCCTTCAACACCGACGCCGCCCCCGTCAAGAGCACGGCCGTCCGCCGCGCCATGGCCGAGGTGATCGACCGCGGCGAACTCGTCGCCAAGGTGTACGGCGCCCAGGCCGAACCCCTCTTCTCGCTGGTCCCGGCCGGCATCACCGGCCACTCCAACTCGTTCTTCAACAAGTACGGCGACCCGGACGTCGCCAAGGCGAAGTCCACCCTGCAGAGCGCCGGCGTCACCGCCCCGGTGAAGCTGACCCTCCACTACACCACCGACCACTACGGCTCGGCCACGAAGAAGGAGTTCGAGCTGCTGAAGAAGCAGCTCGACGACAGCGGCCTGTTCGACGTGACCATCAAGGGCGCCCCCTGGTCCACGTTCCGCCCCGCCGAGCAGGAGGGCGAGTACGGGGTCTACGGCATGGGCTGGTTCCCGGACTTCCCCGACGCCGACAACTACCTCGCCCCCTTCCTCGACAAGGACAACTTCCTCGGCTCGCCGTACGACAACAGCGAGATCCGCGCCAAGCTGATCCCCGAGTCCCGCCGCGCGGCCGACCGCCTCGCCGCCGAGGACAGCCTCACCGGCATCCAGGACATCGTCGCCGACGACGTGCCGATCCTCCCGCTGTGGCAGGGCAAGCAGTACGTCGCCACCCGGGACGACATCACCGGTGCCCAGTACGCCCTCAACGCCGCCTCGACGCTCCAGCTCTGGGAGCTCGCCCGCGGCCGGGCCGACTGACCGGACCTCACCACTCTCCGGACAGAGGCCCGTCGGCCTCGGGGGAGCCCGGAGCGCCCGCAATGCACCGACGACACAAGGCATCCATACGTGAACATACGCACCCAGTGGTCCGTCCTGACCATCGCGACAGGGCTGGCCGCCGGCCTGCTGACCGGCTGCGGCTCCGACTCGGGGGGCCCGGGGGGCTCCGGATCCGACATCGTGATGGGGATGTCCGACGACGTCCTGGCCACCGACCCCGCCTCCGGCTACGACCCCGGATCCTGGCTCCTGTTCAACAACGTCTTCCAGTCGTTGCTGAGCTTCCCCAACGGCGCCACCGAGCCCGAACCCGACCTCGCCGAGGAATGCGACTTCACGGACAGCGGCACCCGTGTCTACGAGTGCACCCTCAAGAAGGGGCTGAAGTTCAGCAACGGTGAGGCGCTCACCGCGAAGGACGTCAAGTTCTCCTTCGACCGCATGATGAAGATCAACGACGACGCCGGCCCCGCGATCATGTTCCCCATGCTCGACAAGGTCGAGACCCCGGACGACCACACCGTCCGCTTCGACCTCAAGTACGCCGACGCCACCTTCCCCAGCAAGATCGCCTCCGGCGCCGGCTCGATCGTCGACGAGAGCTCCTACGACGCCGACGGACTCCGCAAGGACGGCGAGGCCGTCGGCTCCGGCCCCTACAAGCTGGAGTCCTTCGGCGAGGACGAGGCCGTCTTCACCGTCAACGACAACTACAAGGGCCCCGCCGACGTCGAGAACACCGGCGTCACCCTCAGGTTCTTCCACGGCGACCAGGACGCCCTGAAGAAGGCCCTGCTGGAGGGCGACCTCGACGTCACCTACCGCGGCCTCAGCGCCTCCGACATCTCCGACATCGAGACCGACACCTCCACCGCCAGCGGCATCGACATCGTCGACGGCACCGGCGCCGAGGTCCAGCACCTCGTCTTCAACATGGACGACCCGGTCACCGGCAAGCTCGGCGTCCGCCAGGCCATCGCCTACCTCCTGGACCGAGAGGCCCTCGTCGACGAGGTCTACCAGGGCACCGCCACGCCCCTGTACTCGATCGTCCCGGCCGGCATCACCGGCCACAACACGGCGTTCTTCGACACCTACGGCGCCCGCCCCTCCAAGGACAAGGCCGAGGCCGCGCTCCGCGCCGACGGCATCACCGACAAGGTCGAACTGACCCTCTGGTCCACCCCCTCGCGCTACGGCCCCTCCACCGACCAGGAGCTGAAGGCCATCGCGAAGCAGCTCAACGCCAGCGGCCTGTTCGACGCCGACGTCAAGTCCGTCCCCTTCGCCCGGTACGAGAAGGACATCGCCGCCGGCAAGTACGGCGTCTACGTCAAGGGCTGGGTCCCCGACTACCCGGACCCCGACAACTTCACCGGCCCCTTCTTCGGCAAGGGCAACGTGCTGGACAACAACTACAGCAACGCCACCATCACCGGTGACCTCCTCCCCAAGACCGCCGCCGAGACCGAGCGCTCCGCCACGGAGAAGGAGTACGCCGAACTGCAGAACATCGTCGCCACCGACGTCCCCCTCCTCCCCATCTGGCAGGCCAAGCAGTACGCCGTCGTCGGCGACGACGTCTACGGCCTGGAGTACTGCCTGGACGCCTCCACCGTCTTCCGCTTCTGGGAGCTGAGCAAGGGCTGACACCCCACCACCGCCCCACACACCGAGGGCGCCCTCCTCCGACGGAAGAGGGCGCCCTCGGCGCGTGCACCGCAGCGGCCGACGCGCTACTGGGCGCCGGGACGCACCAGCCCGCTCTCGTACGCGTACACCGCCGCCTGCACCCGGTCGCGCAGCCCCAGCTTGGTCAGCACATGACCCACATGCGTCTTGACCGTGGTCTCGCTGACGAACAGATCCGCGGCGATCTCCGCGTTCGACAGACCCCGCGCCACCAGCTTCAGCACCTCGACCTCACGGTCGGTCAGCGTGTGCAGCGTGTCCGGCACCTGCTCGTCGCCCGACGGCAGATGCTCCGCATACTTGTCCAGCAGCCGGCGCGTGATGCTCGGCGCGAGCATCGCCTCCCCGCCCGCCACCACCCGGATCGCCTGCACCAGCTCGTTGGCCGGCGCGTCCTTGAGCAGAAACCCGCTGGCCCCCGCCCGCAGCGCCTCCACCACGTACTCGTCCAGGTCGAACGTCGTCAGCACCAGCACCTTCGCCGGACCGTCCCGCCCGGGGCCCGTGATCTGCCGCGTCGCCTCCACCCCGTCCATCCGGGGCATCCGGATGTCCATCAGCACCACATCGGGCTGCAGTGCCCGTACCTGGTCGAGCGCCTGCAGACCGTCACCGGCCTCCCCGACGACCGCGATGTCCTGCTCCGCCTCCAGAATCATCCGGAAGCCGGTGCGCAGCAGCGGCTGATCGTCGACCAGTAGGACCCGGACGGCCACGAACGTCTCCTTCGCTAGGGCCTGACGCGGAATCAGACCGGCTTCGGGCCCCCGCGGCCCGGACCTGATCACCGAACAGGCCCCGGGCCCTTGTGACGGATCTCCGCGGCGGGCCCTAGTCCGGCCCCATTCTGCCCTGTCCGCCGACCTCCGACCCGGGCGGCCTCACCTGGAGCGGATACGGCGGGGGAGTGCCGCCGAACTCCGGACACACCGCCCGGTGGTCGCACCAGCCGCACAGCTTCGTCGGCCGGGGCCGCCAGTCACCGCTCTCCGTGGCCATCCGGATCGCCTCCCACAGCGCCAGCAGCTTGCGCTCCACCCGCTCCAGATCAGCGATCACCGGGTCGTACGTCAGAACGTCACCACTGCCGAGGTACACCAGCTGCAGCCGGCGCGGCACCACCCGCTTCAGCCGCCACACCACCAGGGCGTAGAACTTCATCTGGAACAGCGCGCCCTCCGCGTACTCCGGCCGCGGCGCCTTCCCCGTCTTGTAGTCGACGATCCGCACCTCCCCGGTGGGCGCCACGTCCACCCGGTCGATGATCCCGCGCAGCCTCAGCCCCGACTCCAGCTCCGCCTCCACGAACAGCTCCCGCTCGGCGGGCTCCAGACGCGTCGGATCCTCCAGCGTGAACCAGCGCTCCACCAGCTGCTCGGCCTCGGCCAGCCAGCGCGCCAGCCGCTCGCCCTCCTCGTCGTCCGCGAACAGCTCCTCGACCTCCGGCCGCGTCTCCCGCAGCCGGTCCCACTGCCCGGGCACCAGCGACCTGGCGCGCGGCGCCGTCCGCTCCGCCGCCGGCGCGTCGAAGAGTCTCTCCAGCACCGCGTGCACCAGCGTCCCGCGCGTCGCCGCCTCGCTCGGCTTCTCGGGCAGCCGGTCGATCACCCGGAACCGGTACAGCAGCGGACACTGCATGAAGTCACTGGCGCGCGACGGCGACAGCGAGGCGGGCGGGGCGGCGGCCCGCTCGACAGGACGGGCGTCCTCGCCGCCCACGGGGGCGGGGACGGTGCCGTCGGTGCTGGTTTCCATGACCTCAGACCATACGGCCCACCACTGACAGTGACAGCCACGGGTCCGCGCCGCCGCCGGCCGACGTGCCCCTGCCGCGCAACCCGTGTGCCCGGGGCGACGCGGGGGAGAACAGAGGGGGTGCCGGGGCGGAACACGCCCCGGTGACCGCATAGCATCAACGGCAGACCCTTCCGCCCGGCCACCGGGCGCGGAAGACGCTTCGAACGAGGGGACATCGTGGAGACGAGCGGCGGGAGCGGGCACCCGCGGTCCGACAGCGACGAGACGCGCGAGCGCGCGCACCGCGACGCGGCCGAGCCACCGGCGACGAGCGGCGCCCCCGCCCCGGCCCCGCACTCACCCGACGAGCCCCCCGCCCCCGCCGACGCCCCCGGAGCGCCTGCCCCCGAGCGGACCGGCACTCCCGGCACGCCGACAGCCGCCCGGCCCGGCGACGCCCCCGCCGACCAGGACGCCACCACGGGCCAGAACCCCGCCGACCCCGCCGACGCACAGGACACCACCGGCCGGCACGGCACTCCGGAGCCGTCCCCCGCCGCCGGTGACCCCTCGGCGGCCCCGGCGCCCGAGCCCTCCTCGCAGCCCCAGCCCCAGCCCCAGTCGCAGCCCGATCCGGACCGAGACCCGGACCCCGCGTCGCCGCCCCCGCCCCCCGTCGACCTGGACAAGGCGCCCGAGGACGAACAGGAGCGCACAGCGGCATTCACGCGCCCCCACGCCCACACGGACGCCCCCAAGCCCGCCGGGCGCCGCCCCAAGGGCCCCGGCGGCGGCATCCTCATGGGCCGCCCCTTCGGAGTGCCCGTCTACGTCGCCCCCAGCTGGTTCCTCGTCGCCGCCCTGATCACCTGGGTCTTCGGCGGCCAGCTCGACCGCGTCCTGCCCGAGCTCGGCGCCCTGCGCTACCTCGTCGCCCTCTTCTTCGCGGTCGCCTTCTACGCCTCCGTCCTCGTCCACGAACTCGCCCACACCATCGCCGCCCTGCGCTACAAACTGCCGGTCCGCCGCATCCAGCTCCAGTTCTTCGGCGGCGTCTCGGAGATCGAGAAGGAGTCCGAGACCCCCGGCCGCGAATTCGTCCTCGCCTTCGTCGGACCGCTGCTCTCCCTCGTCCTCGCGGGCGTCTTCTACCTCGCCCTGCTCGCCGTCGAGCCCGGCACCGTCCCCGGCGTCCTGCTCGCCGGACTCATGGTCTCCAACCTGATCGTGGCCGCGTTCAACCTGCTCCCCGGCCTCCCCCTCGACGGCGGTCGCATGCTCCGCGCCGTCGTCTGGAAGATCACCGGCAGCCCCATGAGCGGCACCGTCGCCGCCGCCTGGGTCGGCCGCGCCCTCGCCCTCTCCGTCCTCATCGGACTGCCGCTCCTCACCCAGTCCGGCCTGCTCGGCTCCGCCGCCGAGGACAGCGTCGGCATGGACACCGTCCTCGACGCCCTGCTCGCCGCCATCCTCGCCGCGATCATCTGGACCGGCGCCGGCAACAGCCTCCGCATGGCCCGCCTGCGCGAACACCTGCCCGAACTCCAGGCCCGCGCCCTCACCCGCCGCGCGGTCCCCGTCGAGACCGACACCCCCCTCTCCGAGGCACTGCGACGCGCCAACGAGGCCGGCGCCCGCGCCCTCGTCGTCGTCGACCCCGACGGCGAACCCCTCTCCCTCGTCCGCGAGGCCGCCATCGTCGGCGTCCCCGAACACCGCCGCCCCTGGGTCGCCGTCAGCGGCCTCGCCCAGGACCTCACCGACGGCATGCGCGTCTCCGCCGAACTCGCCGGCGAAGAACTCCTCGACGCCCTCCGCGCCGCCCCCGCCACCGAGTACCTGGTGATCGAGGACTCCGGTGAGATCTACGGCGTCCTCTCCGCCGCCGACGTGGAACGCGCCTTCGTCAAAGCGATGGCCAGGCCCAGCTGACCTCCCGCCCACCGTGGTCGGCGACCCCCGCAATCGCCGGTAGGGTGGGTCACATGTCCGAACCGACCGGTGCCGCCCGCCGTCGCGGGCCCTTCAAGGTCGGGGACCAGGTCCAGCTCACCGACCCCAAGGGACGCCACTACACGTTCACGCTCGAAGAGGGAAAGAACTTCCACACCCACAAGGGTTCCTTCCCGCACGACGAGCTGATCGGCGCTCTCGAGGGCAGTGTTGTCCGCACCACGGGGAACGTCGCCTACCTGGCGCTCCGCCCCCTGCTCCCCGACTACGTCCTGTCCATGCCCCGCGGCGCCGCCGTGGTCTACCCCAAGGACGCGGGGCAGATCCTCGCCTTCGCCGACATCTTCCCCGGCGCCCGCGTCGTCGAGGCCGGCGTCGGCTCCGGCTCGCTCAGCAGCTTCCTGCTGCGCGCCATCGGCGACCAGGGCATGCTGCACAGCTACGAGCGCCGCGAGGACTTCGCCGAGATCGCGCAGGCCAACGTGGAACGCTACTTTGGCGGCCCCCACCCCGCCTGGCAGCTCACCGTCGGCGACCTCCAGGACAACCTGAGCGACACCGAGGTCGACCGCGTCGTCCTCGACATGCTCGCCCCCTGGGAGTGCCTCGAAGCCGTCTCCAAGGCCCTCGTCCCCGGCGGCATCGTCTGCTGCTACGTGGCGACCACCACCCAGCTCGCCCGGACCGTCGAGTCCATCCGCGAGATCGGCTGCTTCAACGAGCCGAGCGCCTGGGAGTCGATGATCCGCAACTGGCACATCGAGGGCCTCGCCGTCCGCCCCGACCACCGCATGATCGGCCACACCGGCTTCCTGCTCACCGCCCGCCGCCTCGCCGACGGCGTCGAGCCCCCCATGCGCCGCCGCCGCCCCTCCAAGGGCGCCTACGGCGAGGACTACACCGGCCCCAACGCCGACGGCGGCTCCGGCCGCTGAACCACCGGCCACCGGGGGGACGGCCCACACCGTCCCCCCGGTGCCGCGGACCGCGGCCCGCCGGACAACGCGCTCCCGGCCTGCCGGACTTCCAGGAGGCGCCCGCGAACTCCGGCACGCCGCTCACCCGTTGAAGCGCCACCGGGAAGCCGCGGAAACCACCCACCCCGCCGTTCCACCCCCGCTGTGACGTGTGGCACCATGCGGGTCACCCCCACCGGCACAGCACCCCCAGGAGACGCTCCTAGTGCAGCAATCCGCCGTCCCGGAACTGGCACACGCACGCACCCGCCCCATCCACTGGCTCGCCACGGCCACCGCCCTCGCCGGAGTCGTCGCGCTGTCGTCCGCCCTCCAGCCCGACGCGGCACGCGCGGCCCAGCCCGTCACCAAGGCGGACCCCGCACCCGCCGTGGCGGCGGCACCCGAGCCCACCGAGGCCGACCTCCCCCTCGACTGCGGACCCGTCGGCATCGTCGTGAAGAAGAAGTCCTCCGGGGACCTCGACGGAGACGGCCGCCCCGAAACCGTGGCCGTCGTGCACTGCGACGCCAGCATGGGAACCCCGCCCGACGGCGTCTACGTCCTCACCCGCTCCACCGACGCCGCCCGGCCCCGCGTCGTCGCCACCCTCGTGAACCCCAAGAACCGCGAGACCGTGTCCGACCTGGCCGTCCGAGACGCCGCCGTCACCGCCACCCTGCACGGCTACTCGTCGGCCGACGTACCCAACTGCTGCCCCGACGTCACCGACCCCGTCAAGTGGCAGTGGCGCAACGGGACGTTCGTACGCTCGACGCCCGCCGGCGCACAAAACGTCTGACACCGCCCGCCTCCGGGCGAACGAGAAGTGATCACCCGGCAAACCCGCTGTGAGAAAGCAGACACCCGCAGACGCGGAGTGCCCGTCCGGTCACTCCGCGTCAGGACCGAACACCTCGACGCTGTCCGAAACGCGACGTACATGGATGCACTCACCCGGACACTCCTTCGCGGAGTCCACCACATCCGTGAGAAGCGGCAGCGGAACGGGCGTTGTCGCCCCCGGAGCCTGCAACAACTCGTCGCCCGAGCCCTTCACGTACGCCAGCCCGTCGATGTCCAGCTCGAAGACCTCGGGCGCGTACTGCACACAGATACCGTCACCGGTGCAGAGATCCTGGTCGATCCAGACCTCCAGCGCCTCACCCTCGGCCACGGCCTCCTGCTGCACGGTCATCCCTCTCCTGTCCGCCTCGATCGCCGAGCCGCTCGGGAACGATGCAGGCTCTGACGGGTGTTGAACACTTCGACCCTACCCGGGGCGGCTTCCCCGCCATGTTCGGTGGGTATCCCCTTGACGTGAGGGAGAGCGCAAGGGTGAAGATCGGACACACCCCGACCGTCTTTGTGATCTAGGGGTTTCAATCGACACCCACCCAGGTAGGGTCTGGAAGCGTCCAGCTCCCCTTGGAGGAGGTGAGGACCGTGGCAGCCCACGACGACGACATGAACCGCGGCATCCGCCCGGGACGAGGGTCCGACGACCCGTCCGGGCAGATTGCCTACCTTGAGCAGGAGATCGCCGTCCTGCGGCGCAAGCTCGCCGACTCTCCGCGACACACGAGGATTCTCGAAGAGCGGATCGTCGAGCTGCAGACCAATCTGGCCGGCGTGTCCGCGCAGAACGAGCGGCTCGCCAACACCCTCCGCGAGGCCCGCGACCAGATCGTGGCCCTCAAGGAGGAAGTCGACCGGCTCGCACAGCCGCCGGCCGGCTTCGGTGTCTTCCTCACGGCGAACGAGGACGGCACGGCCGACATCTTCACCGGAGGCCGAAAACTCCGCGTGAACGTCAGCCCCAGCGTCGACCTGGAAGAGCTCCGGCGAGGCCAGGAAGTGATGCTCAACGAAGCTCTCAACGTGGTCGAGGCCATGGAGTACGAGAGCGTCGGCGACATCGTCACCCTCAAGGAGATCCTCGAGGACGGCGAACGCGCACTCGTGCAGGGGCACACCGACGAGGAACGGGTGGTGCGGCTCGCCGAGCCCCTGCTGGACATCACCATCCGCCCCGGCGACGCCCTCCTGCTCGAACCCCGCTCCGGCTACGTCTACGAGGTCGTGCCCAAGAGCGAGGTCGAGGAACTCGTCCTCGAAGAGGTCCCCGACATCGGGTACGAGCAGATCGGTGGCCTCGGCAACCAGATCGAGATGATCCGCGACGCGGTCGAGCTCCCCTACCTCTACCCGGACCTGTTCAAGGAGCACGAACTGCGCCCGCCCAAGGGCGTCCTGCTCTACGGACCCCCCGGATGCGGAAAGACGCTCATCGCCAAGGCCGTCGCCAACTCCCTGGCCAAGAAGGTCGCCGAAGTCACCGGCCAGGCCCAGGGCAAGAGCTTCTTCCTCAACATCAAGGGCCCCGAGCTCCTCAACAAGTACGTCGGCGAGACCGAGCGACAGATCCGCCTCGTCTTCCAGCGTGCGAGAGAGAAGGCCAGCGAGGGCACCCCCGTCATCGTCTTCTTCGACGAGATGGAATCCCTCTTCCGCACCCGCGGCTCCGGCGTCAGCTCGGACGTGGAGAACACCATCGTCCCGCAGCTGCTCGCCGAGATCGACGGCGTGGAAGGCCTGCAGAACGTCGTGGTCATCGGCGCCTCCAACCGCGAGGACATGATCGACCCCGCCATCCTGCGCCCCGGCCGGCTCGACGTGAAGATCAAGATCGAGCGTCCGGACGCCGAAGCGGCCAAGGACATCTTCCAGAAGTACCTCACCGAGCGTCTCCCGCTCCACACGGACGACCTCGGCGAACACGGCGGCTCCAAGGCCACCACCGTCCAGAGCATGATCCAGACGGCAGTGGAACACATGTACGCCGAATCCGAGGAGAACCGCTTCCTGGAAGTCACCTACGCCAACGGAGACAAGGAAGTCCTCTACTTCAAGGACTTCAACTCCGGCGCCATGATCGAGAACATCGTCGGCCGCGCCAAGAAAATGGCGATCAAGGACTTCCTCGACAAGAACCAGAAGGGCCTGCGCGTCTCCCACCTCCTCCAGGCATGCGTGGACGAGTTCAAGGAGAACGAGGACCTGCCCAACACCACCAACCCGGACGACTGGGCCCGAATCTCCGGCAAGAAGGGTGAACGGATCGTCTACATCCGTACCCTGATCACCGGAAAGCAGGGCGCGGACACGGGACGCTCCATCGACACGGTGGCGAACACCGGACAGTACCTGTAAAACACAGGGCGGCTGCGGGTGCCCTCACCGGGTACCCGCAGCCGAGTGCTTTCCAGGCACAGGCCGGAGCAAGGCAAAGACGCAAATGATCTCCCCACCAGCGCAGAGCCGTTCTAGGCTCTTTCGTACCGCCGAGTCGCGCAGTGCGGGGACGGGCACCGCACACGCACCGGAGCGCCAGCGGTACTTGAGCGGCGTCCCCGACCGAGGACGCCGCCGGGCAAGGAGGGCCGCATGACCGTACGGCGAGTAATGGGCATCGAGACGGAGTACGGGATCTCCGTCCCCGGCCACCCCAATGCCAATGCCATGCTCACCTCGTCCCAGATCGTCAACGCCTACGCAGCGGCGATGCACCGGGCCCGCCGGGCCCGCTGGGACTTCGAGGAGGAGAACCCGCTGCGGGACGCGCGAGGCTTCGACCTCGCCCGTGAGTCCGCCGACTCCAGCCAGCTCACCGACGAGGACATCGGCCTCGCCAATGTCATCCTCACCAACGGCGCGCGGCTCTACGTCGACCACGCCCACCCCGAATACAGCGCACCCGAGGTCACCAACCCCCGCGACGCCGTCCTGTGGGACAAAGCCGGCGAACGCATCATGGCCGAAGCCGCCGAACGCGCCGCCCAGCTCCCCGGCGCCCAGCCGATCCACCTCTACAAGAACAACACCGACAACAAGGGCGCGTCCTACGGCACGCACGAGAACTATCTGATGAAGCGGGAAACCGCCTTCTCGGACATCGTGCGCCACCTCACCCCCTTCTTCGTCTCCCGCCAGGTCTTCGCCGGCGCAGGCCGCGTCGGCATCGGCCAGGACGGCCACGAACACGGCTTCCAGCTCAGCCAGCGCGCCGACTACTTCGAGGTCGAGGTCGGCCTGGAGACCACCCTGAAGCGCCCCATCATCAACACCCGCGACGAACCCCACGCCGACGCGGAGAAATACCGCCGCCTCCACGTCATCATCGGCGACGCGAACCTGTCGGAGATCTCGACCTATCTGAAGCTGGGCACGACGGCCCTGGTGCTCTCGATGATCGAGGACGGCTTCATCGCCGTCGACCTCGCCGTCGACCAGCCCGTACGCACCCTCCACCAGGTCTCCCACGACCCCACCCTGCAACGCCTCATCACGCTGCGCAGCGGGCGCACCCTGACCGCCGTACAGCTCCAGATGGAGTACTACGAGCTGTCGCGCAAGTACGTCGAGGAGCGCTTCGGGGCCGACGCGGACGATCAGACCAAGGACGTCCTCGCCCGGTGGGAGGACACCCTCAACCGTCTGGAGAACGACCCCATGAGCCTGGCCGGCGAGCTGGACTGGGTCGCCAAGCGGGAACTCATGGAGGGCTACCGGCGCCGCGACGACCTCGACTGGGACGCCGCCCGCCTCCACCTCGTCGACCTCCAGTACGCCGACGTACGCGCCGAGAAAGGCCTCTACAACCGTCTGGCGGCCCGCGGCAGGATGAAGCGGCTGCTGACCGAGCAGGAGGTCGACCGGGCGCGCACGAAGCCGCCGGAGGACACCCGGGCGTACTTCCGCGGCCGCTGCCTGGAGCAGTACGCGGACGACGTCGCGGCGGCCTCCTGGGACTCGGTGATCTTCGATCTGCCGGGCCGGGACTCGCTCCAGCGCGTCCCAACCCTCGAACCGCTTCGCGGAACGCGAAATCACGTCAAGGAGCTCCTGGACCGCTGCCGCACGGCAGAAGACCTGGTCAGGGTGCTCTCCGGGCACTGAACCGGGGTTCAATCGTGATCAGCCGGGCAGGGTGGAAACACCGCCGTCCGGGAATCATCGAGGTGGCCCCCGGACGTTGTGGAAACAACGGGGCCAATGTCGGACCCGGCTTGTAGGGTCTGATCATCACCGATCGGCAGGAATGCCGACCTGTCGACCATGTCGGGCAACAGAGCGGGGTGAGGGTTATGGCGACCAAGGACACCGGCGGCGGCCAGCAGAAGGCCACCCGTTCCACCGAGGAGACCGAGGCGGCGCCGGAGGCGCAGGCATCGGAGGACCTCAAGGAGCGACAGGAGAAGCTCAGCGACGACGTGGACTCTGTACTCGACGAAATCGATGATGTACTCGAGGAAAATGCAGAGGATTTCGTGCGCTCCTTCGTGCAAAAGGGCGGAGAGTAGAGGCTCGGATCTGATTTCACCTTCGAATTGAAGGTTCGGGTTGCGGGGGATGGCAGAGGCCGAGAAGCAGTGCAGCAGGTGCGGGCGAAGGCTGTCCGTCACCGCCTTCGCCAAGGACAGGAACCGTGGCGACGGCCTTCAGGTGAGGTGTCGGGAGTGCGTGGCCGAGTACAGCGCCGCGCACTACCGTCGTCGCCGCGAGGCCATGGGAAAGCCCGCGCGGGAAAAAGTGGACGTTCCCGCGGGGCACAAACTCTGCCGCACATGCGGCGAGATCAAGCCGCACGGTGAGTGGCATCGCAACGGCGTCCGACGGCCTGTCGACCCGTTGCAAGGCGTGCCGTGCAATCCAGAGCAGGCAGGGCCACCTGAAGCGTCAGTACGGCATCACCGAAGCCGAGCGCGACCATCTGATCGCCTCTCAAGGGGGCGTCTGCTGTATCTGTTTGGCTGCTTTGCCGGCGCATGTGGATCACTGCCACGAGACGGGTAGGGTCCGAGGCGTACTGTGCTTCAGCTGCAACGCGGCGCTGGGGCAGTTCAAGGATCGGCCCGACGTCATGAGGCGGGCTGCGACATATGTGGAAGGAAACGCGTGGAAGCCAACACTCGTAGCACCGGGCGTCTACCAGCTGCCTTCCTGACGCCTGGGTCGTCGTCCTTCATGGACTTCCTGTCGGACCACCAGCCGGAGCTGCTGCCCGGCAAGCGGCAGCTGCCGCCGACCCAGGGTGTCATCGAAGCTCCGCACGGCACGACGATCGTGGCCGTGACGTTCCCCGGTGGTGTGGTGCTCGCCGGTGACCGCCGGGCCACGATGGGGAACATGATCGCCCAGCGGGACATCGAGAAGGTGTTCCCGGCCGACGAGTACTCGGCCGTCGGTATCGCCGGCACGGCGGGCCTGGCCGTGGAGATGGTGAAGCTGTTCCAGCTGGAGCTGGAGCACTTCGAGAAGGTCGAGGGCGCGCAGCTGTCGCTGGAGGGCAAGGCGAACCGGCTGTCGACCATGATCCGTTCCAACCTGGGCATGGCCATGCAGGGTCTGGCCGTGGTCCCGCTGTTCGCCGGTTACGACGTGGACCGGAACAGGGGGCGGATCTTCTCGTACGACGTGACGGGCGGCCGTTCCGAGGAGAGCGGTTACGCGGCGACCGGTTCGGGCTCGATCTTCGCGCGCGGTGCGATGAAGAAGCTGTTCCGTGCGGACCTCTCGGAGGCCGACGCGACGACCCTGGTCGTCCAGGCCCTCTACGACGCGGCGGACGACGACTCGGCGACCGGTGGTCCCGATGTGGCCCGCCGGATCTATCCCATCGTCACCGTGATCACCGAGGACGGCTTCCGCCGGCTCACCGACGAGGAGTCCTCCGAGATCGCCCGTTCGATCCTGGAGCGGCGTCTGGAGCAGCCGGACGGTCCCCGGGCCGCGCTGCTCTAGCCGGTCCGGCCCGCGAGGGCTCTTTTGTCCAGGTGATCCAGTGACTCCGACAGAAAGGGACGGATAACCGGTGTCGACTCCGTTCTATGTCTCACCCCAGCAGGCGATGGCCGACCGGGCGGAGTATGCCCGCAAGGGCATCGCCCGTGGCCGCAGCCTGGTCGTGCTGCAGTATGCCGACGGCATCGTGTTCGTCGGCGAGAACCCGTCCCGTGCGCTGCACAAGTTCAGCGAGATCTACGACCGGATCGGTTTCGCGGCCGCCGGTAAGTACAACGAGTACGAGAACCTGCGGATCGGTGGTGTGCGGTACGCGGACCTCCGCGGCTACACCTACGACCGTGACGATGTGACCGCTCGTGGTCTGGCGAACGTCTACGCCCAGACGCTGGGCACGATCTTCTCCTCGGCGGCCGAGAAGCCGTACGAGGTGGAGCTGGTCGTGGCGGAGGTGGGGGAGACCCCGGAGGGCGATCAGATCTATCGGCTGCCGCACGACGGTTCGATCGTCGACGAGCACGGTTCGGTGGCGGTCGGTGGCAATGCCGAGCAGATCAGCAGCTATCTGGACCAGCGTCATCAGGACGGGATGTCCTTGGCGGAGGCGCTGAAGCTGGCGGTGCAGGCGCTGTCGCGTGACACCAACGGCACGCAGCGGGAGATTCCCGCGGAGCGTCTGGAGGTGGCGGTGCTGGACCGTACGCGTCCGCAGCAGCGCAAGTTCAAGCGGATCGTCGGCCGTCAGCTCGACCGTCTGCTGGAGGCGGACGGCGCTACGACGGAGGCGGAGAGCTCCGCGGAGGAGGAAGACGAGTAGTCCCCTCGTAGGACCCAGCCCGTAGTGCGCCCCGGCCGGCACAGGCCGGGGCGCGCGGCGTTCGGTGGCTGTGCGGAGCCGGGCTGCCCAGGGTGCTCGGACGGGCGCGCGCTCAGGCTCCTGGCGGTGCCGTGGAGGCCCGGACCACCAACTCCACCGGGATGTCCCCTTCTGCCGGTGTGCGTCCTTCCAGGACGGCCAGCAGGGCCTCCATTCCGCGCTCGCCGAACAGCTCCGCGTCCAGTCGTACGGTGGTCAGCTCGGGGTCGAGGGCCGTGGCGAGGGCGAGGTCGTCGAGGCCGGTGACGGAGATGTCCTCGGGGATGCGCAGTCCCAGGCGTCGTACGGCCTTGTAGACGCCTGCGGCCAGTTTGTCGTCGTCGCAGACCACGGCGGTGGGGCGTCCTTCGGGGGCGCCGGTGCTGCTCAGGGCGGCTTCCGCCGCGGCCAGCGCGCCCTCGATGGAGATCGGCGCGGGGGCCGTGCGCAGGGTCGTGCCCGGTACCGATTCCACTCTCGTGGCCAGTTCCCGGGCGCGGACGCGGAAGGTCCAGGAGGGGATGTCGGCGGCGAGGTGGAGGAAGTGGCGGTGTCCGAGGCCGAGGAGGTGGTCGGCGATCTGGCGTACGCCGTCGCGGATGTCGAGGTTGACGGTGGCGGCGCCGAGGCTGCCGTCGGGGTCGCTGTCGAGCATGACCAGGGGGAGTTGGTCGCCGCGGATGGCGGTGAGGGCGTCGGCGGCCATGGAGGAGGCGATGACGCCGTCGAGGGCGGCCTGGGCGGAGGCGAAGGGGTCGCGGGCGGGGCCGACGCCTTCGGGGGAGGGGTAGAGGACGACGCCGAAGCCGTGGCGGGCTGCGACGCGGGCGGCTCCGGTGTAGACGCCGGCGAAGAATTCGGTGGTCAGGGCGGGGACGACGAGCAGGACGGTGCGGGTGCGGCCGAGGCGGAGGTTGCGGGCGGCGAGGTTGGGGCGGTAGCCGAGGTCGCGTGCGGTGTCGCGGACGCGTTGGGCGGTGGTCTCGGAGACGCGGCCGCGCCATTTGTCGCCGAGGACGAGGGAGACGGCGGCCTGGGAGACGCCCGCGGCCTGGGCGACGTCACGGCTCGTGGGCCGGGTGCTACCTCGTGCCACGGTCGGCGTGCTCCTTCGTATGGACTGGTGGGCTGGGCACATGGTACGTATGACGGGAGACGTTATACGTAACACGTCGCTCGTCGAGCGCCCTTCGAGAGGCAGGACATGGCCGCCGGATATCTCGGGATCCTCAGGACGCGGCACGCCGCGCGGCTGCTGGCCGGAACGCTGGTGGGCCGGCTGCCGAACGCCACGGCGGCGATCGCGGTCGTGCTCTTCGTCCGGGCGGAGGGCGGCAGCTACAGCCTCGCGGGCGCGCTGGCGGCCGTGTACGGCCTCGCCAACGCCGTGGGGCAGCCGCTGCTGGGGCGGCTCGTGGATCTGTACGGCCAGCCGCGTGTGCAGCTCCCGGCGGCCGTCGTCTCCGCGCTCGCCATGACCGTCTTCGCCCTGTCCGGGCTGGATCCGCTGCCGGTGGCGTATCTCGCGATGGCGGTGGCGGGGCTGTTCACGCCTCCGCTGGAGGGCGGGCTGCGGGCGCTGTGGTCCTCGGTGCTGCGCGGGGAGGAGCAGGTGCACACGGCGTACGCGATGGACGCGGTGGCGCAGGAGGTCATGTTCACGGTCGGGCCGCTGCTGGTGACCCTGTGCGTGGCGCTGTGGTCGGCGTCGGCGGCGCTCGTCGTGCTCAGTGCCGTCGGGGTGCTCGGTGCGCTGTGGGTGGTCGTGTCGCCGCCTTCGCGGGCGTGGCGTTCGGCGCCGCGCGAGGCGCACTGGCTGGGCGCGCTGCGTTCTCCGGGGCTGCTGGCGCTGCTGGGCGCGTTCTTCTTCGTGGGCATCGCGCTGGGTTCGATCACGGTGGCCGCGGTGTCGTACGCGGACGGTCACGGTGGGGACGCGGTGTACGGGTGGCTGATGGCGGGGGTCGGGCTGGGTGCGCTGGTGGGCGGGACGGTGTACGGGGCGCGGCGGTGGCGCGGGGCGCCGGAGCGGCGTCTGCAGGTGCTGGTGGCGTTTCTGGCGGTCTGTTATGTGCCGCTGACGCTGATGCCGGGTCCGGTGGGGATGACGGGGCTGACGGCGCTCGCGGGGGTGTTCCTGGCGCCGGCCATCGCCTGTGTGTTCGTTCTTGTCGACCGGCACGCGCCGCGTGGCACGGTGACGGAGGCGTTCTCGTGGATCGTGACGACGTTCACGGTGGGCCAGTCGGCCGGAACGGCGGTCGCGGGGCCGGTGGTCGAGTGGGGCGGGACCCTGTGGGGGTTCGTGGTGCCGGGTGCGGCGGGGGCCGTGTCGTTGCTGGTTCTGCTGGCCACCGGACGGGTTCTCGCTGTTCCCTCCGGGGGTGCTGTGGTTGCGGTCTCATCGGAAAATGATCCGAACCGTGCTGCCGAACCCCGTTTCAGCTCGGTGGATCGGGCGTAATGTTCAGTCATGGACCGCCGCATTTTCGGGCTGGAGAACGAGTACGGCGTCACGTGCACGTTCAGGGGACAGCGCCGTCTGTCTCCTGACGAGGTGGCGCGGTACCTCTTCCGCCGTGTCGTGTCATGGGGCCGCAGCAGCAATGTGTTTCTGCGGAACGGGGCCCGCCTCTATCTCGACGTGGGCTCACATCCGGAATACGCGACACCCGAATGTGACAACGTGACCGAACTCGTCACTCATGACAAGGCCGGCGAGCGCATTCTCGAAGGACTGCTGGTCGACGCCGAACGCCGCCTGCACGAGGAGGGAATCGCGGGCGACGTCTATCTCTTCAAGAACAACACGGACTCGGCGGGCAACTCGTACGGGTGCCACGAGAACTATCTGGTGGCCCGGCACGGGGAGTTCTCCCGGCTCGCCGACATCCTGATTCCGTTCCTCGTCACCCGGCAGCTGCTGTGCGGCGCGGGCAAGGTGCTGCAGACCCCGCGTGGTGCGGTGTACTGCGTGAGCCAGCGCGCGGAGCACATCTGGGAGGGCGTCAGCTCGGCGACCACCCGCTCCCGGCCGATCATCAACACCCGCGACGAGCCGCACGCCGACGCGGAGCGGTACCGCCGTCTCCACGTCATCGTGGGTGACTCGAACATGTCCGAGACGACCATGCTGCTGAAGGTCGGGGCCACCGACCTGGTGCTGCGCATGATCGAGGCGGGCACGGTCATGCGTGACCTCACCCTGGAGAACCCGATCCGGGCGATCCGCGAGGTCAGCCATGACATCACGGGCCGTCGCAAGGTGCGGCTGGCCAGTGGCCGGGAGGCGTCCGCGCTGGAGGTGCAGCGCGAGTACTACGAGAAGGCCGTGGACTTCGTGGAGCGCCGCGGCATCCGTACGGGCACCGTCGAGCAGGTCCTGGAGCTGTGGGGCCGCACGCTGGACGCGATCGAGGCCGAGGACCTCGACCGGATCGGCACCGAGATCGACTGGGTGATGAAGTACAAGCTCATCGAGCGGTACCGGGCCAAGCACAACATGACCATGTCGCATCCGCGGGTCGCTCAGATAGACCTCGCGTATCACGACATCCACCGCCGTCGTGGCCTCTACTACCTGTTGGAGAGGAAAGGTCAAGCCACTCGGATCTGCAATGACTTGAAGATCTTCGAGGGCAAGTCGGTTCCGCCGCAGACGACTCGGGCGCGGTTGCGCGGTGACTTCATCCGGCGTGCGCAGGAACAGCGCCGGGATTTCACGGTCGACTGGGTGCATCTGAAGCTCAACGACCAGGCGCAGCGGACGGTGTTGTGCAAGGACCCGTTCCGTTCGGTGGACGACCGGGTGGAGAAGCTGATCGCCGGAATGTGAGTCCGATTGTTCCGGCCCGGATTGCCGGAACGCAACGCGGGGCGCCGTACGTTTGCCGTACGGCGCCCTTCGCACGCCGTAGAGTTGCGCGCACGCCATCCGACAAGATCGACCGATACGAGGCCTTCATCGTGCGCCGACGCTCCCTTCTCATCGCTGTTCCCGCTGGACTGGTCACGCTCGCCGCCTGTGGTGACGGCGATTCCGACTCGGCCAAGGCCAGCAGCAGCCCGTCCGCGTCGGCGAGCGGTGCGGCGAAGCCGCCGAAGATCGTGGACGGTCCGCTGCCGGCGATCACGGGCGGGGTGAAGTTCGACGAGAAGCCGACCGTGGCCAAGGGCAGCGGTGAGCCGTCGAAGGACCTGGCGGTGAAGACGGTCATCGCGGGCAGCGGGAAGACGGTCGCCGAGGGCGACTACATCCAGGCGAACTACCTGGGTCAGATCTGGTCGACGGCGAAGGTCTTCGACAACTCCTACGACCGTAAGACGCCGCTGGTCATCCAGCTCTCCCCGCAGGGCATCATCGACGGCTGGCGGTACGCGCTGACGGGCAAGAAGGCCGGCAGCCGGGTGGAGATGGCCGTGCCGCCGACCTGGGGCTACGGCAAGGACGGCAACGCGCAGGCGGGGATCAAGGGCACCGACACGCTGGTCTTCGTGGTGGACGTCCAGGACACCTTCAACGCCAAGAGTTCGGCGAAGGGCACGAAGGCCGCGCAGAACGATGCGAAGCTGCCGAAGGTGGGCACCAACACCGACGGCAAGGCCCCCTCCATCGAGGTGCCGAAGGTCGACCCGCCGACGCAGCTGGTGGCGAACTACATCATCGAGGGCGACGGCCCCGAGGTCGGCGCGGAAGACAGCCTCCTCGTGCAGTACAAGGGCGTGCTCTGGGACACCGGCAAGGAGTTCGACTCCTCGTACAGCCGGGGGGCGCTGAGCTCGTTCGGGCTGAAGCAGGTCGTCAAGGGCTGGTCGCAGGGCATGACCGGCAAGAAGGTGGGCAGTCGCCTTCTCATCGTCATCCCGCCGAAGCTGGGTTACGGGGACACGCCGCCCAGCGGCAGCGACATCAAGAAGGACTCCGTGATGGTGTTCACCGTGGACATCCTCGCCAAGATGTGAGGCCCGGGGATGCGAGACTGTCCGGCGTTGTTCCGTACATACACAAGCAGGAGCCTGAAGACGTGAGCATTGACAAGCCCGAGATCGACTTTCCCGAGGGCGAGCCGCCGGCGGACCTGGCGATCAAGGACATCTGGGAGGGCGACGGCGAGGTGGCCCAGGCGGGCCAGACCGTGACCGTGCACTACGTGGGTGTGTCCTTCTCCACCGGTGAGGAGTTCGACGCCAGCTGGAACCGCGGCCAGCCGTTCCGTTTCCCGCTCGGTGGCGGTCGTGTCATCAAGGGCTGGGACCAGGGCGTGCAGGGCATGAAGGTCGGTGGCCGCCGTCAGCTGACCATTCCGGCGCACCTCGCCTACGGCAACCAGAGCCCGACGCCGGCGATCAAGCCCGGTGAGACGCTGATCTTCGTGGTCGATCTGCTCGGGGTCTGATCTGCCGGAAGCCGTGTCAGGGCCGACCGTGTTGTGACCGGTCTCGACTGTCTGGGGTCCATGCCTGTTCGGGCATGGGCCCTCGGCTTTTGCCGCGACGCTTCGTAGCGGTAGGTTCGTGCCGCGGAAACACCCGGAGGAAGGGCGTCGATGGCCATTGCCAAGGCCGAGCGGTTGATGAACCTGGCGCTGTGTCTGCTGGGGACGCGCCGGCCGCTCAGCAAGCGCGAGCTGCGGGATTCGATCGAGGCGTACGTCGAGGCCGTCAGGCCGGAACACGGTGCGGCGGGAAGCGACGACTCCTTCAACCGCATGTTCGAGCGCGACAAGGACGATCTGCGCGAACTCGGCCTGGTCATCGAGACGGTGGAGAACCTCGACGGCGAGGTCGGCTATCTGGCCCGCCGCGACAGCAACAGCCTCCCGCCCATCACCCTCGACGCCGAGGAGGCAGCGGCCCTCGGGCTCGCCGCGAAGGTCTGGCAGCAGGCCCGTCTGGCCGGAGCCGCGAGCGGCGCCCTGCAGAAGCTGCGGGCGGCCGGGCTGCCCGAGGAGGTCGACCCCTATGAGGCCCATGGCGCGCTGGAGCCGCGGATCCCGGTGCACGAGGCCGCCTTCGAACCGCTGATGCTGGCCTGCCGCGACCGGCGCCCGGTGGTGTTCGACTACCGCAAGGCGACCGCCGCGCGTCCCGAGCCCCGCCATGTGGAGCCGTGGGCGCTGGAGTGCTGGCGCGGTCACTGGTATCTCGCCGGGTTCGACCGTGACCGGGGCGCGGAGCGGGTCTTCCGGCTCTCCCGGATCACCGGCAGGGTCCGCAGCCGCGCGGGTGCCTTCACCGCGGAGGTGCCGGACGTCGTCACGGTCCGGGAGACGGTCGCGAGCTGGGCCGGGGAGACCGCCGACCGGTCCGCGCTGATCCGGCTGCGCTCCGGTGCCGGTTACCCGTTGCGGGCGAAGGCCTCCGCCGTGCGGGAACTCGGGGACGGCTGGGACGAGTTGGAGATTCCGTACGGTCACGGGCTGGATGCCTGGCTGGTCGAGTTCGGGCCCGACGTGGTGGTCCTGGAGCCCGCCGAGCTGCGGGCCGACGTGGTGGACCGGCTGCGTGCCGTGGCCAAGGGTTGAGGGGGAGTTAAGAACGTGGTGGGAAAACCGGCCCGGCCGGCGAACGCCATCGACCAGACCCGGCGGATGCTCTCCCTGGTGACCTATCTGCGGGAGCGGCCCGGCGCCCGGATCGAGGACGTCGCGCGCGCCTTCGGGATCACCGAGGACGAACTGGTCTCGGACCTCGATGTGCTGCCCATGTGCGGGACCAGCTTCCGCGGCGGTGATCTGCTCGACATCGACACCGACGGCGAGCGCATCTGGTGGCACAACCCGGCCGCGCTCGGCGCCGAGGCCGCCGAGCCGCTGCGGCTGGCCGCCGACGAGGCCACCGCCCTGCTGGTGGCCGCCCGCGCGGTGGCCACCCTGCCCGGACTGCGCGAGAGCGACCGGCAGGCCCTGCTGCGGGCCACCGCCAAGGTCGAGGGCGCGGCCGGGGAGGCGGCGGGTGCCAGTTCGCGGCTGTCGGTGACCTTCGAGGCCGAGGGCGGGGTCTTCGCGGACGTCGACCGGGCCATCTCGGAGCGCAGGCGGCTGTGGATCCGCTACTACTCGCCCGCCCGGGACGAGCTCACCGAACGCGAGATCGACCCGATCCGCCTGGTCAGCGTCGGTCACACCTATGTCGAGGCGTGGTGCCGCCGCTCCGAGGCGCGGCGGACGTTCCGCCTCGACCGGGTCGCCGAGATCAAGATCCTCGACGAGCCGTCCGCGCCGCCCGAGGTCGAGCTGCGGGACCTGTCCCAGGCGCTGGTGCAGCCCGCCGCCGAGGATCCCGAGGTCGTCGTCGAGGTCGGGCCGGGCGGGCGCTGGGTCGCCGAGTACTACCCGCACGACACCGCCGAGGAGCTGCCCGAGGGCGGGCTGCGCATCAGCCTGCGCACCCCCGACCCGGCCTCGCTGCGCCGCCTGGCGCTGCGGCTCGGGCGCGACGGCCGGATCGTCTCCCCGCAGGATCTGGCGGACAGCGCCCGCAGGGCGGCCCGCGAGGCGCTGGCGGCCTATGACGAGGCCGCGACGAGGTGACGGCGAGTCCCTGACGCGAGTCCCCGACGACGGGACCGTGACGACGGGACCGTGACGACGGCGTACGACCGGAACAAGGAGATGCGAGGGCTGTGAGCGGCGGTTCGGTTGTGTCGGGTGTGAAGGCCGGCGTGAAGTCGGGCGTCAAGTCCGGGGTGCAGGAGATCCAGGAGATCAGGGAGATGACCGTGGCGGTCGCCTTCGCGGGCATGAGGAAGGCCGTGGACGTGGTGTTCCGGGCCGGCTGCCCCGACTGCCGGGCCCATGTCGAGCTGGGCGCGAGCGCGCTGCGGCTGGCCATCGGCGCCACCAGCAAGACCACGTTCTACTCCTTCACCTGCCCGGAGTGCGGCATCGCCGTCCGCAAGCCCGCGGGCGAGCGGATCGTGGAACTGCTGACCGGGGGCGGGGTGCGGACCCTGCGGCTGCATTCGGTGCGCTAGTAGTGCTTCGTTAGGTTCTGGGCTGTCTGTGGCGGCTTCGAGGGCGGGGCAGGGGGCGGCCGCAGGTGGTGCAGGTACCGGTCCAGCACCTCAGCAGGTCCTGAAGGACGTCGAGGACCTGGTAGAGGGTCAGGCCGGTGTGCGGACTTTTGGGTCGAGCCGCCGCAGGGTGAGGAAGGCTTGTGCGGCGGTGACGAGGGTGACGTGGTGGTGCCAGCCGCGCCAGGTGCGGCCCTCGAAATGGTCCAGGCCGAGGCCGTGCTTGAGTTCGCGGTAGTCGTGCTCGATCCGCCAGCGCATCTTCGCCCACCGCACCAGGTCAGCGGTCGGTGTGGTGGCAGGCAGGTTCGATATCCAGTAGTTGGTCGGAGTGTCCTGCCCGTCGGGCCATTCGACGAGCAGTGTCCGGACGGGCAGGATGCCGTCCCACCGGTTGCGGCCGCCGCCCGCCTCCTGAGCTGCGGCCAGGGACTGCTTGCCCGCGGGCCGCATGGTCAGCACCGCGAACCGTGAGGTCATCGCGCCTTTGCTGCCCTGCCTCCAGGTCACCTCGGTGAACTGCCGTGCACCCGCGTGCGCCGCGAGGACGGAAACGGCTTGGGGTGGGATGCGGTAGCGGGGAAGGGCGGGCGGTCCGAGCCCGCCGTAAGCAGGCCGGTGCGGCTCGGCTTCGTCCGGGTGGGCGACTTCCTTCCCGGTCAGGGCCAGGACATAGGACAGCCCCCGCTCCTCAAGACCGAGCCGGAACAGAGTGCTGACGCCGTAGCCGGCGTCGGCGACCACGACCGGCGCCTTCAGCTGCCACTCGGCGAGCGTGTCCAGCAGGCCGAGCGCGAGGCGCCACTTCTCCCGGTGCACCACGTCGTCGGGGACTCCTGCTCTGCGGCACCGCTCCGGCTCGTCCGTCCACTCCCGCGGCAGATACAACTGCCACTGCAACGGGCACGAGGCGGTGTCGGTGGCGGCATGGACACTGACCGCGACCTGGCAGTTCGCCCGCTTGCCGACCGCTCCGCAGTACTGGCGGGCCACCCCGACCGACGCCTTCCCGCACTTGGGGAACGACACGTCGTCGATCACCCACACCTCGGGCCTGACAACTTCGCACAGCCGCCCGGCGATCCGCCGCCGGACCGGCAGCGGATCCCACGGCGACTGGCTCACGAACTGCTGCAGAGCCTGCATGTTCCCGTCCGGCAGCCGCTCGGCCATCGGCTGCACCGACTTGCGCCTGCCGTCCAGCATCAGACCCCGCAGATAACACTCGCCCCACCGCCGCTGATCCCGCCGCGGAAACGACCCGAACACATCGGCAACGAACTCCGCCAACTCACCCCGGAGCCCTTCCACTTCCCCCAACCTCACCCCGGGAAGCTGCCCACGAACAGCCGAGATCACCCAACGTAACGAAGCACTACTAGGGCCCCTCTGACGGATCTCCGCGGCGTCGCGACGCCCGGCACGCCCTCTCGCCGCACCGGGCGAAAGCCCGAGTACGTCCAGTACGAGGTCTTCCGCCCGGCACGCCGAGAGCACGCACCGAACGCCGCTCCTTCTTCCACGGAGACCCGTCAGAAGGGCCCTGGAACCAGGCGTTAGGGTCGGCTCATGTTCTGGGCGATGTTCGCGGTGGCTGTGGGTTTCGTGGGGCTGGTCGTGCTCGGGGTGTTCGCCGCGCGGGTCTTCCTGGAGGCCCGGCGGCTGGGTGCGCAGGTCGCGGAGTCGGGGCGCAGGATCAGCCGGGCGGCGGAGGACCTGGAGCGGGCGGCGGCGAGCGCGGCCCGTTCCGCGGACGCTCTGTGAGTTCCGGAAGAGGCTCCTGTGACTTGCCCGGTGAGTGCGTTTTGCGCCACTTCGCCCTGTCGCCTTCTCACCTTCGGCAGGTACGCTGCCTGTCGCGGCACGGAGAACGAGGCCCGGGTCGCGAATCGGGAGTACGCAGGGGGATTGCCTGACGTTTACCCCTGAGCGTTACGATCGCTGCCAGCACGATCGTTCGGACACCTGTCCGACCGGTCGGACAGCCCCCACCCCGCCGCCTCGGTGAAGAAGGAAGACAGCTATGGGTAACCTCGGCCCCACCGAGATCATTCTGATCCTTGTCGTCGTCGTCCTGCTGTTCGGGGCGAAGAAGCTCCCCGACATGGCGCGCTCGCTCGGCAAGTCCGCCCGCATCCTCAAGAGCGAGGCCAAGGCCATGAAGTCCGACGGCCAGGACGACACGACCCCGGCGGCCGCGCCCCCGCACGCCGGCGAGACCCCGGCGCAGCGCACCATCCAGGCCTCTCCCGGCGACGTGACCACCGCTCGCCCGGTCGCCGAGCCGACGGACACGACCAAGCGCTGACGCAAGGCCGGACCAGGTTTCCGGCCTGCCGCACGAGATGAGGACGTGGGTTGCTCAAGTCTGCCCGCAAGACGGAGAAGGACAAGGATCCCGAGGGGCGGATGCCCCTCGCGGAGCACCTGCGCGAGCTGCGAAATCGCCTTGTCAAGAGCCTGCTGGCCATCGTCGTCACGACGGTGGTCGCGGTGATGTTCTACAAGAACATCATCCAGTTCTTCACGGATCCCATTCTCCAGGCGGTGGGATGCCAACACAGCTTCGCCGAGCTGGCGAAGGACACCAGCACGGTCAAGTGTGCGCGCATCGTGCAGAACGGTCTGCTGAGCCCGTTCACGCTCGCCCTTACGGTCTCGCTGTCATCGGGCGTGGTACTCGCCGCCCCGGTCTGGCTGTACCAGCTCTGGGCGTTCATCGCGCCGGGTCTGCACCGCAACGAGAAGAAGTACAGCCTCGGCTTCGTGGCGGCGGGTTTCCCGCTGTTCCTCATGGGCTCGTACTTCGCCTACTGGTCGTTGCCCAAGATGGCCTCGGTCATGCTGCAGTTCTCGATCATCGGAAGCGACAACCAGCTGCCGCTCGATGATCTGCTGAACCTGATCATGCGGATGATCGTCGTCTTCGGTCTCTCCTTCGAGCTGCCGCTGCTGCTCGTGATGCTGAACTTCGGCGGGGTCCTCTCCGGCAAGAAGATGTTCGGCTGGTGGCGCGGCATGATCATCAGCATCACGCTCTTCGCGGCGATCGCCACCCCGAGCACCGACCCCATCTCGATGATGGCGCTGGCCGGTCCCATCTGGGTCCTGTACTTCTGCGCCTGTGGCGTCGCGCTGGCGAATGACCGGCGCCGGGCCCGCGTCGAGGCGCTGAAGCCCGACGACGACGAGGCCTCCGAACTGGATCTCACGCCCGAGGGCATCGGCGAGATCGAGTCGGTCTCGGCGAGCCGGGCGCTGCCCGCGCAGGCCGAGCCCGAGCGGGAGCGGATCAACGGGTACGACGACGTCACCTAGGACTCGCACGTGAGTGAGGGCCTACCGGTCAACCGGTAGGCCCTCTGTCATTGTTCGGCGGACGACGCCGGGGTGCCGCTAGATCTCGGGCGAGCCCTGCAGCGGGGTCGTGCCGCCCCCGGTTCCGTCGTTGTTGATGTCCCAGTTGATGTCGCCGTCGGCCGTCCAGCCACCGGTCGTGTTGCTGTGGAAGGTCGTGGTCGAGAAACCGCGGTTGCCGGACTGGGCGAAGTTGGTCGCCTCGGCCCAGTCGGCGCTGCCGCTCCGCTGGGTGACGTCGTTGCGCTCCAGGCGCAGATTGACCTTGAGCTTGTCCATGCCGGTGCTGAGGCCACCGCCGCCGTCCGACCACCGGAACTTCACGGTGGCCTGGTAGTCGTTGCCCGAGGTCCGGGACACGCACAGGTTGACGTAGACGTCGAGGTCGGCCCCGATCGTGTCGTACGTCTTGTGCTGCTCGCCCGTGCACTTGCTGGCCGCGGCGGCGGAGGCCGTACCGGGTACGGCGACGAGGCCGACGATGGCAAGCCCCAGGGCGGCACCGGTGGTTGCCGCGCGCGTGCTCCAACGCTTCAAGAGAACTCCCCGTGTAATGAAGACATGCGATGAGATGGTCACCGTCTGCAGACGGACGACGAAGATCGTTGTCGCTGTGTACATGCAATGTCAAGAGAATTTCCGAAAGCGCTTGCTGTTACCGAGTCGCACCTGCCGGGCGGCATGAGCTGCGCTTTCCCAGGTTTACCGGGATTTGATCCGGATAATGATCGTCCTGTTGTCAGTGGGGCCCGGTACGCTCGAAAGCACGATGACAGAGGACCTCTCCCCGGCCGAGCGGTACGCGGCAGCACGCAGGCGCGCTGCCGAGCAGGCCACCGCGCTCGCCTCCTTCCGCGAGATGTACGAGTTCGGTCTCGACCCCTTCCAGATCGAGGCCTGCCAGGCGCTGGAGTCGGGCAAGGGCGTCCTGGTGGCCGCCCCCACCGGCTCGGGCAAGACGATCGTCGGCGAGTTCGCCGTCCACCTCGCCCTGGAACAGGGCAAGAAGTGCTTCTACACGACCCCCATCAAGGCCCTGTCGAACCAGAAGTACTCCGACCTGTGCCGCCGCTACGGCGCCGACAAGGTCGGTCTGCTCACCGGCGACAACAGCGTCAACTCCGATGCCCCGGTGGTCGTGATGACCACCGAGGTGCTGCGGAACATGCTCTACGCGGGCTCCCGGACGCTCCTGGGCCTCGGGTACGTGGTCATGGACGAGGTGCACTACCTCTCCGACCGCTTCCGGGGCGCCGTCTGGGAAGAGGTGATCATCCACCTTCCCGAGTCGGTCACCCTGGTCTCGCTCTCGGCCACGGTGTCCAACGCGGAGGAGTTCGGCGACTGGCTGGACACCGTGCGCGGCGACACCGATGTGATCGTCTCCGAGCACCGGCCCGTGCCGCTGTTCCAACACGTGCTCGCCGGACGGCGGATGTACGACCTCTTCGAGGAGGGCGAGGGCAACAGGAAGGCCGTCAACCCGGACCTGACCCGGATGGCGCGCATGGAGGCCAGCCGGCCCTCCTACCAGGACCGCCGGCGCGGCCGTGCCATGCGCGAGGCCGACCGTGAGCGCGAGCGCAGACAGCGGTCGAGGATCTGGATCCCGAGCCGGCCCGAGGTCATCGAACGGCTCGACTCCGAGGGCCTGTTGCCCGCCATCACCTTCATCTTCAGCCGCGCCGCCTGCGAGGCCGCCGTCCAGCAGTGCCTGTACGCGGGCCTGCGGCTGAACGACGACGAGAACCGGCTCAAGGTGCGCGCCCTCGTCGAGGAGCGCACCGCCTCCATCCCCCACGAGGACCTCCATGTCCTCGGCTACTACGAGTGGTTGGAGGGCCTGGAGCGCGGAATCGCCGCCCACCACGCGGGCATGCTGCCGACGTTCAAGGAGGTCGTCGAGGAACTCTTCGTACGCGGCCTGGTGAAGGCCGTGTTCGCCACCGAGACCCTCGCGCTCGGCATCAACATGCCCGCCCGTTCGGTGGTGTTGGAGAAGCTCGTCAAGTGGAACGGCGAGCAGCACGCCGACATCACCCCCGGCGAGTACACACAGCTGACGGGCCGCGCGGGCCGGCGCGGCATCGACGTCGAGGGCCACGCGGTGGTGCTGTGGCAGCGCGGCCTGAGCCCCGACCACCTCGCAGGACTCGCGGGCACGCGCACGTACCCGCTCCGCTCCAGCTTCAAGCCGTCGTACAACATGGCGGTCAACCTGGTCGAACAGTTCGGGCGGCACCGCTCGCGGGAGCTGCTGGAGACCTCGTTCGCCCAGTTCCAGGCGGACAAGTCGGTCGTCGGGATCTCCCGTCAGGTCCAGCGCAACGAGGAGGGCCTGGAGGGCTACCAGGAGTCCATGACCTGCCACCTCGGGGACTTCGAGGAGTACGCGCGCCTGCGGCGGGAGCTGAAGGACCGTGAGACCGATCTGGCGAAGCAGGGCGCGGCCCAGCGGCGGGTCGAGGCGGCCGTCGCCCTGGAGAGGCTGAAGCCGGGCGACGTCATCCACGTGCCCACCGGCAAGTACGCGGGACTGGCGCTGGTGCTGGACCCGGGGCTGCCCGCCGGGCGGTCCAACGGCCATCGCGGGTTCGAGCAGCACGACGGGCCGCGTCCGCTGGTGCTGACCGCCGAGCGGCAGGTCAAACGGCTGGCCTCGATGGACTTCCCGGTGCCGGTGGAGGCGCTGGAGCGGATGCGCATCCCGAAGTCCTTCAACCCGCGCTCGCCCCAGTCGCGGCGGGACCTGGCGTCCGCGCTGCGCACCAAGGCCGGGCATCTGGTGCCCGACCGGCACCGCAAGCGCAGGGCCGCCGCCGCGGACGACCGGGAGATCGCCCGGCTGCGGGCGGAGCTGCGGGCCCATCCGTGCCACGGGTGCAGCGACCGCGAGGACCACGCGCGGTGGGCCGAGCGCTACTACCGGCTCAAGCGGGACACCGCGCAGCTGGAACGCCGTATCGAGGGCCGCACGAACACCATCGCGCGGACCTTCGACCGGATCGTGGCCCTGCTGACCGAGCTGGACTACCTGCGGGCGGACGAGGTCACCGAGCACGGCAAGCGGCTGGCGCGGCTCTACGGCGAACTGGACCTGCTGGCCAGCGAATGCCTGCGGGCGGGCGTCTGGGAGGGCCTCGGCCCGGCCGAGCTGGCCGCGTGCGTCTCCGCCCTGGTGTACGAGGCACGGGCCGCGGACGACGCGATGGCGCCGAAGCTGCCGTCCGGGAACGCCAAGGCCGCACTGGGCGAGATGGTGCGGATCTGGGGCCGGCTGGACGCGCTGGAGGAGGAGTTCCGGATCACGCAGAGCGAAGGGGTGGGGCAGCGCGAGCCCGACCTCGGCTTCGCCTGGGCCGCGTACATGTGGGCCTCGGGGTCGGGGCTCGACGAGGTGCTGCGGGAGGTGGAGATGCCGGCCGGTGACTTCGTGCGGTGGTGCAAGCAGGTGATCGACGTGCTGGGGCAGATCTCGGCGGCGGCGCCTGCCGGGTCGAGCGTGGGGAAGAACGCGCGGAAGGCCGTGGACGAGCTGCTGAGGGGAGTCGTGGCCTACTCCTCGGTGGGGTGAGGCTCGTCCGGGTCCGGGTCCGGGTCCGGGTCCGGGTCCGGACCCGGGTGCAGGGGGCTTCGTGGGCAGGTCCGCCTCGCCGCCGGGGCGGGCCGCCGTTCAGCGGGACAGGTAGCCTCGCCAGCCCCCGTACGCCGTGATGTCCTCGGCGTCCCGCAGGGCCGCCGGCTCGCAGAGGAAGCCCGGGACCCGTGTGCCGTCGGACAGTTCGACGGTGCCCAGGGCCATGGGGCGGGGGAGCGCGGCCAGGAGGCGCCCGAGGCCCTCCGCCGGGAGGCGCCAGATCTCGGCCTCGACGGCGGCGCCGCCCTCGCCCACATGAACCAGCCCCGGCTTCGGCGGGGTCGTGCGCAGGGCGTGCAGGCGGTAGACGGGCGCGGTCGTGGTCGTGCGCTCCAGCCGGGCCCCCAGGGACAGGAGTTGGGGGTTCAGGGGCTGGCCCGAGAGATGGGCTCCGACGACCGCCAGGCGGGCCTCCGGCCGGAGGAGGGCGGCGACGCGGGCCAGGCGGTCGTCGGTGAAGGCCGGGCCGATCAGCATGACGCCGAAGGGCAGGCCGTTCACCTCGCCCGCCGGGACGGCGACGGCCGCGAGGTCGAAGAGGTTGGTGGAGTTGGTGAAGCGGCCGAGCCGGGCGTTGGCGCCGAGCGGGTCGGCGGCGACCTCGGCGAGCGTCGGGTGCCCCGGCGCCGTCGGCAGCAACAGGGCGTCCGCGTCGCCCAGTTCGGCGAGGGCGCGGGCGCGCAGGACCGCCAGCCGGTCCTGGTCGGCGAAGAGCCGGTGGGCCGGGACGTCCCGGGCCCGGGTGATGATCCCGGCGACCGTGGGGTCGAGGGAGTCGACGCCGTCCGCGAGCGCCTTGTCGACGAAGGCGCCGACGGCCGTGTAGCGCTCGGAGACGAACGCGCCCTGGTACAGCATGGCCGCGGCCTCGGTGAAGGGCGTGAGGTCGAGGGGGCGTACGTCCGCTCCGGCCGCCCTGAGGAGGGAGACCGCCGACTCGTACGCCTCCGCCCAGCCCTCGTCCAGTTCGCCGAGCTGCTCGCGCGGGGGCACGGCGACGCGCCAGGGGCCCGGCGGGCGCGCGGCGAGCGGCGGGAGAGGGCGCCCGGGCGGGGAGGACATGTGGGCGAGGGCCTGTTCGGCCTCCGGCAGGGTGCGCGCGAACACCGTGACGCAGTCGATCGAGGCACAGGCCGGGACCACGCCGGCGGTGGGGACCAGGCCCCGGGTGGGCTTCAGGCCGACGATGCCGTTGAAGGCGGCGGGGACCCTCCCGGAGCCGGCCGTGTCGGTGCCGAGCGCCAGGTCCACGATGCCGAGAGCCACCGCCACGGCCGAGCCGGAGCTGGAGCCGCCGCTGATGCGCGACGGGTCGTGGGCGCCGCGCACGGCGCCGTACGGGGAACGGGTGCCGACGAGGCCGGTGGCGAACTGGTCGAGGTTGGTGGTGCCGAGGACGAGAGCGCCGGCCGCGCGCAGCCGGGCGACCACGGGGGCGTCGGCGTCGGGGGCGTACGCGTACGCGGGGCAGCCCGCGGTGGTGGGGAGGCCGTGGACGTCGATGTTGCCCTTCACGGCGAGGAGGCGGCCGGCGAGGGGGAGATGGGCGCCGGCGGCCAGGCGGGCGTCGATGGCCTCGGCCTCGGCCTCCGCGTCGGCGCGGGGGCGTAGGCCGATCCAGATCTCGGGGCGGTCCACGGCTTCGATACGGGCGTAGGCCGTGCGGACTCTGGTGAGGGTGGGGGAGGGCATCTTCGCTCCTGGGGGTGGGGTGCCGTGGGTGGGTGCGGGGGTTTTCGCCCCCGCCGCCCCTACCCGTCCCGTCCTCCAGGGGCTGTGCCCCTTCGACCCCCTTGCGCCATCGGGGATGGGGGGTGGGGTGCGGTGGCGAGTGCGGGTGGGCGGGGGGTCCTCGCGCAGTTCCCCGCGCCCCTTGCGGGGCGGGTCAGGTGTTGTCCGGGGTCAGGATGATCAGGGGGGTGCCTGGGGACACTTGAGTGCCCGGGGTGGTCAGGACGCTGTCGATCACGCCGTCCGCGGGGGAGGGGACACGGGACTCCATCTTCATCGCCTCCAGGGTCAGCAGGGGCTGGCCGGCGCTCACCCGGTCGCCCGGGCGTACGTTCACCTGCCAGACGGAGGCGCTGAACTCGGCCTCGACCAGGTGGCCGCCCTCGGGGACCGGGATCCGCGCCGGAGCGGCCGGAGGCGTGGACGCCGTCTCCGCCCGGGTGAACTCGCCGGCCTCCTCCCAGGCCGCCCGCTCCGCCGCGAAGGCCGTCTGCTGCCGGGCCCTGAACTCGGCTATGGAGTCGGCGTGTTCGGCGAGGAAGGTCTGGTACTCGGCCAGCGAGAACGTGCCGGGCTCCACTCGTGGGACGAAGCGGCCGGAGACGATGTCCTCGCGCAGGGACAGGAGTTCGTCGGCGTCCACCGGGTACCACCGGATCCGGTCGAAGAAGCGCAGCAGCCACGGGGAGCCGGGCTCGAAGGCGCCGCGCTGCTGCCAGGGGGACCAGACCTGGGTGGTGCGGCCGACGAACTGGTAGCCGCCGGGGCCCTCCATGCCGTAGACGCAGAGATACGCGCCGCCGATGCCGACCGAGTTCTCCGCCGTCCAGGTGCGGGCCGGGTTGTACTTCGTCGTCACCAGGCGGTGGCGGGGGTCCAGCGGCGTGGCGACCGGGGCGCCCAGATAGACGTCACCGAGGCCCAGGACCAGGTACTCCGCGGCGAACACCGTGTCGTGGACGTCGGCCGTCGAGGCCAGGCCGTTGACGCGCCGGATGAACTCGATGTTCCAGGGGCACCAGGGCGCGTCGTCGCGGACCCCCGCCATGTAGCGGGCGATGGCCTCACGGGTCGCCGGGTCGTCCCAGGACAGGGGGAGGTGGATCGTGCGGGACGGGACGACGAGCCGGTCCGTAGAGGGGAGGGACGCCACGACCTTGCGGACCGCGGTGAGGAGCCCGTGCTGGGGCAGGACGGCCGGGTCCGTCCGGATCTGCAGGGAGCGGATGCCGGGGGTGAGATCCGTGACGCCGTCGAGGGCCGCGCCGCCGACCGCCTCCATCAGGGCGTGCACCCGCATCCGCAGGGCGAGGTCGAGCTGCATGGGCCCGAACTCGACGAGGAGGTTGTCGTCGCCGCTGCGCCGGTACGTCACGTCGCCGTCGCGGGCCAGGACGCCGCCGTCGACGATCGCCGGGCGGGGCGAGGTGTCGTCGGCGACCGGGAGGAAGCGGACCGTGTCGCCCGGGCGCAGCTGGCCCAGCTTCCAGCGCTCGGTGGACAGGACCGTGGCCGGGCAGACGAAGCCGCCGAGGGAGGGGCCGTCGGGGCCCAAGAGGACCGGCATGTCGCCGGTGTAGTCGACGGCGCCGACCGAGTACGGGGTGTCGTGGATGTTGGAGGGGTGCAGGCCCGCCTCGCCGCCGTCGGCGCGGGCCCAGCGGGGCTTGGGGCCGACCAGGCGCACGCCGGTGCGGGCCGAGTTGAAGTGGACCGTCCAGTCGGCCGTGTAGAACTCGTGGATGTCCTCCTCGGTGAAGAACTCCGGTGCCGCGTGCGGGCCTTCGAGGGCGGCGACCCGCCAGGCGGAGGTGAGGGACGGGCGGTCCCGCGGCGGGACCGGGCGGCCCTCGGCCGTGGCCTCGCCGCCGTGCAGCACGTCGCCGGTGCGCAGCGCCCGGCCGCCGTGGCCGCCGAAGCGTCCGAGGGTGAAGGTGGCGGCGCTGCCCAGGAACGACGGCACGTCCAGGCCGCCGCCCGCGAACAGCACGTAGGTGCGCAGGCCGTGTTCCGCGGGGGCGCCGACGGTCAGGACGGCTCCGGCGGGCACGGTCACCGGCTCCCACTGCGCGACGGGTGCACCGGCCACGGTCACCTCGGCGGGGGCGCCCGTCACACAGACCGTGGTGGCGTGGGTGAAGCGCAGGGCCGGTCCCTGGAGGGTGCATTCGAGGCCGGGGGCGCCCTCGGGGTTGCCGAGGGCCCGGTTGCCGAGCCGGAACGACAGGTCGTCCATGGGACCGCAGGGCGGGACGCCGACCTGCCAGTGGCCGGTGCGGCCCGGCCAGTCCTGGACGGTGGTGAGGGTGCCGCCGGAGACCACCTCGATCCGGGGGGTCGGGTCGGTCACGCCGGCGAGGGTGGCCGTGGAGTGGGTGGCGTGCCGGACGTCCCGGTCGGCGAGGGCGGCCCGGACCAGGCCCAGGTTGGTCTCGATGCCGTCGATCCGGGTCCCGGCCAGCGCCTCGTCCAGCCGGCGCAGCGCCTCGGTGCGGTCGGAGCCGTGGGCGACGACCTTGGCGAGCAGCGGGTCGTACGCGGTCGTGACCTCGGTGCCGGTCTCCGCCCAGCCGTCGACGCGGACGCCCGGCGGGAACGCGACCCGGGTCAACAGGCCCGCGCTCGGCCGGTGGCCGCGCGAGGGGTCCTCGGCGTAGATCCGGGCCTCTACGGCGTGGCCGCGGGGCTGCGCCGGGGCCCGCACGACCGCGGAGTCGCCGCGGGCCAGGCGCAGCATCCACGCGACGAGGTCGACGTCGTGGATCTCCTCGGTGACGGTGTGCTCGACCTGCAGGCGGGCGTTGACCTCCAGGAAGTACGCCTCCTCGCGGGCGGCGTCGTAGACGAACTCGACGGTTCCGGCGGAGCGGTACTCCACGCTCGCGCACAGGTCGCGGGCGGCGGCGGCCAGTCGTGCGCGCACCCGGTCGGGCAGGCCGGGGGCCGGGGCCTCCTCGACGACCTTCTGGTTGCGGCGCTGCAGGGAGCAGTCGCGGTCGCCGAAGGTGACGACCAGGCCGTCGCCGTCGCCGAAGACCTGCACCTCGACGTGGCGGGCCCGTTCGACGAGACGTTCGAGGTAGACGCCGGCGGAGGAGAAGGAGGCGGCGGCGACGCGCTGCACCCGCTCCCACGCCTCGGTCAGTTCGGCGGCGGACCGGCAGGCGGACATGCCGATGCCGCCGCCCCCGCCGGTGGCCTTGAGCATCACCGGGTAGCCGAGGGCGGAGGCACGGTCGAGGGCGTCGGCGAGCGAGGGCAGCAGATCGGTGCCCGGCAGGAGAGGGACGCCGGCCGCCTCGGCGGCCGCCCGCGCGGTGTGTTTCGCGCCGAACAGGTCGAGCTGGTCGGGGGTCGGGCCGACGAACACGAGGCCCGCTTCCTCGCAGCGGCGGGCGAAGGCCGCGTCCTCGGAGAGGAAGCCGTAGCCGGGGTGCACCGCTCCGGCCCCGGTGTCCTTGGCGGCCTTGAGGACCAGGTCGGCGTCGAGGTACGACTCCTTCGCGGGTGCCGGGCCGAGCCGTACCGCCTCGTCGGCGAGCCGGACGTGGGCGGCGGCGCGGTCGGCGTCGGAGTACACCGCGACCGTGCGCAGGCCCAGCGCGCGGGCCGTGCGGATGATCCGGACGGCGATCTCGCCGCGGTTGGCGACCAGCAGCGTGTCGAAGCTCATGTGCCCGTCCCGGTGATCGTCATCTGTACGGCCGTCGGGTCGAAGCCGTTGCAGGGGTTGTTGATCTGGGGGCAGTTGGAGACCAGCACCAGCACGTCGCACTCGGCGCGCAGTGTCAGGGCCAGACCGGGGGCGGAGATGCCGTCGACGATGCCGAGGGTGCCGTCCTTCTCGACCGGCACGTTCATGTACCAGTTGACGTTCGACACCAGGTCGCGCTTGCCGAGCCCGTGTTTCGCGCCCTCGGCGAGGAAGTTGTCGACGCAGGCGTGCTGGGACCAGGTGTGGTGACCGTACCGCAGGGTGTTCGACTCCTTGGAGCAGGCGCCGCCGACCGTGTCGTGGCGGCCGACGTCGTCGGCGGTCACGGTCATCAGCGGGGTGTGCTCGTTGGACATCAGCACGCTGCCGGTGGTGAGGAAGATGCCGCCCTGCGCGTGGATCGTGTCGGGCGCGCTGTAGCGGACGGCCGTGTCGTGGGCGTCGTACACGAGGAAGTCGACGGCCTGGTTGCCGTGCAGGTCGGTGAGGGTGAGGGTCTGGCCGGCGCGGATCACCGACGACCAGGCGGCGCGGGCCGGGACCACGGTCCTCGTGCTCATGCGATCCCCCTCGTGGCGAGGAACTCGGCGGTGTTCAGGAAGGCGCGGCGGCCCTCGGGCGTGGCCTCCCAGAGGGGGGCGCCGGGGCGGGTCGGGGCGGCGCGCCACGCGAGCACCTCCAGCGGGGTGCTGACGTACGCGGGGCGCGGGTCGGCCGGGTGCGGCACGTTGGCGATCAGCACGGTCACGTCCTGCTCGGTGCGCAGGGTCACGGCGGCGCCGGGGCCGGCGGAGCCGGTGAAGTCGAGGGTGCCGTCCTCGCGTACCTCCACGCCCTGGAAGAAGGAGAGGGAAGGCGGCAGGTCCCGGGGTTCGAGGCCGTTCTTGGCGGCGGCCAGCTTGAACAGTTCGCGTCCGGCGGGGGAGGGCGACTGCGGGGTGCCGTCCCCGTACCGCTCGGTGTTGCGGACGAGGGTGCTGGTGCCGCACAGCGCGTCGTGCCGGCCCGAGGTGTCCGCGACCACCGACGCGAGGACGCGGCCCTGGTCGGACAGGAGCAGGACGCCCTCGCCCAGGTAGGCGTTCCACTGGACCTTGACGGTGTCGGCGACGTTCAGCCGCTCCCAGGGGCGGTCGGCGTGGTGCAGCAGCAGATGGGCGCACGCGTCGCCGCGGACGTCGGTGAGCCGGAGTTCGGTGCCCCGGGCGAGCACCCTGTGGGTGTAGTTCCCGCCCGCCACCGTCTCCGCCCACACCAGCCGTTCCGCCGCGCAGGGCGGTTCCGGCCAGTGGGCGGCGGGCACCACGGGCATGGCCTCGGCCCGGGCGCCCTCCTGCGCGCGGGCGTGGTCGCGTGCTCCGTACGTCGTCGATGTCGCCATCGGGGGACCTCCGGGTGCGGCGTGGATCTCAGTCATGGATCTCTGTCATGGATGCCCGTCACGGACGTCCGTCATGGATGCCCGTCATGGACGTCCGTCATGGATTTCTGTCGCGCGACAGAAATTAGGCGCCGGGCGGGTCGGCACCATGTCCCGTGCGTTGCGGTGCCGTTACCGAGCCCTCACGGGTGTCCGTCTCACCGGCGGGCCGCGTCCGGTCGCCGGGTCGCGCGGACACCGTGTGCGAGGATCGAACGCATGGGAAGCGCGGGTGGCACCGGTGGGCGGCGGGTCGGCAGGCCCCGGGCCCAGGGGCGGGCGGAGAGCGGTCTGCCGCCCCGCGACGAACTGCTCGCGGCCGCGGCCGAGTTGTTCACGACGCGGGGCTACGCGGCCACCACCACCCGAGCCGTCGCCGAGCGGGCCGGGATGCGGCAGGCGTCCATGTACCACTACGTCTCCGGCAAGGAGGAGCTGCTCGCCGAGCTGCTGGAGTCCACCGTCACCCCCTCGCTCGCGTACGCCCGTGAACTCCTCGCCCGGGACGGCGTCCGTGCCGAGGACCGGCTCCGGGAGCTGTGCCGCGCCGATGTCACCCTCCTGTGCGGCGGCACCCACAATCTCGGTGGTCTGTATCTCCTCCCGGAGGTCCGCGCCGAACGCTTCGCGGGATTCCACGCCGTACGGGCCGAACTGAAGGACGCCTACCGGCAGCTGATCGCGGCCACGGCCGCGGGCGGGGTGCTCGCCAAAGGTGAACTGGAGTTGCGGACGGACCTCGTCTTCGGGCTGATCGAGGGAGTCATCCTCGTCCACCGGTCCGACCCCGACCGGCCCGTCTCGGTCTTTGCCGAGGCAACGGCGGACGCCGCCCTGCGGATCGTCGGCGTCTGAGCGAGGCGTCCCCGGAGGCCCGTTCCCCGGCACCGGTTCACCCTGTCAAGAGGCCGGGCCCGTACGCCCGTACGTCATCACGCACTGTGTGCGAATGATGCCCCAGCGTGTAAATGACCAGAGCGTACTCCTGTCGCGAGGGTGATTTCAGGCGGTTGCTGAATATGACACAGCGATGATCCGGTCGGACTAAGCTCGCCCGCAGCGCACCGAGTTGAGATGTATTCGGGCGCTTGTTCCAAAAAATACCGAAGACGCAGTTTGATTCGCGGATGAACCCGAGCAACCTCCGGCAACTCCCCGCAAGTCACCCGACCATCAGCCGAACCGTCTTTAGAGGGCATACATGGTGAGTGTTCAATCGCCTCCCGGTGGCCGTGAACTTCCCTACGCACGCTTGCTTCCGCTACCGGCGATACTGATGGCCGCGGCGACCGGAACCACCGTCCCGCTGGTGACGGGGCCGGTCCGGCTCGCCGTCGGCTTGTGCGGAGCCGCCGCGACGCTCCTGCTCACCGCGGTCGCCGTCCTCGCGGTGCGCGGCGGCCGTCGCGCGGTCCGGGAACTGCGCGCCGAACAGCAGCGGCGGACCGCGCTCCTCGAACAGCGGATCGCCGCCCACGACCAGGAGTTCACCCGGCTGGGCAAGGAGATCCTGCCCGCCACGCTGTACCGGCTGCGCACCGGAGAATCCCCCTCAGAGGTGATTCGTCACGTCGTCGACGGTGACACCGAGTGGCGCGAACTCCCGGCCTCCCAGCGAGATTTGCTGCGCACCCTGCTCACCATCGTCGACCGCGAGGAAGCGCTGCGGGACTCCTCGCAGCGGTCCTTCGTGAACATCGCCCGCCGCGTCCAGGCGATCGTCCACCAGCAGAACAACGAACTCCGCGAGATGGAGGAGGACCACGGGCGCAACCCCGAGGTCTTCGACGACCTGCTGCGCATCGACCACGGCACCGCCCTGATCGGCCGCCTCGCCGACTCCATCGCCGTCCTCGGCGGCGGCCGCCCCGGCCGCGTCTGGTCCCGGCCCGTCCCGCTGTACAGCGTGCTGCGCGGTGCCATGTCCCGCATCCTGGAGTACCGCCGCATCGAGCTCGACTCGATCGCCAAGGTCAACGTCGACGGTGTGGGCGTCGAGCCCGTCATCCACGCCTGCGCCGAACTCCTGGACAACGCCACCCGCTACTCGCCGCCCCACACCAAGGTGCACGTCACCGCCGTGGAGGTGCAGACCGGCATCGCCATCGAGATCGAGGACGGCGGGATCAGCCTCAGCGAGGAGACCCGCGCCAAGGTCGAGGACATGCTCGCCAAGGCCCAGCAGGGCATCGACATGCAGGAGATGGGCGACACCCCGCGCCTCGGCCTCGCCGTCGTCGGCCGGCTGTCGACCATGTACAACATGCAGATCTCGCTGCGGCCGTCCGCCTACGGCGGTGTCCGCGCCGTCGTCGTCGTACCGCGCAACCTGCTCACCGAGGAGCCCGCCCCCGGCCTCGCCCACGGCATCGGCGCCGGCGCCGTGACGACCATGGACACCGACGGCGTCGAAGGCCCCAACCGCAAGGCCAAGCGCCGCCGCCCGACCACCGGACCGCGCATCCCGAGCTCCGCGGAGGACATGGGCCAGGGCACGGACGACGACGTTCCCGTCGTCACCGAGTGGACGGCCAACGGCCTGCCGCAGCGCCGCAGCCGGAGCAAGATCCCGCTCAGCCAGCGCTACGCCGAGGCCGCCGCCGCGGAGGCCGCGGCCGAGGCCGCCATGGCCGCCGCCCCCGTGTGGCAGGAGCCCGTACCCGAGAAGGAGCAGCCTCCGCCCGGCATGTGGGTCGAGGCGTTCATGGCCGGACTCAAGGGCGACCCCGACCCGAACGCCTTCAGGAACCACCCGGACGACCCGAGGCCGTCCACCGCACGCACCGCGAACACCGAGCCGGCCCGCACCGAGGCCGACGACGAGGGGGACCTCAAGTGATCCAGCAACGGGCCAATTTCGACTGGCTGCTGAAGGATCTGGCCGACGGCGTACCCGGCATCCAGCAGATCGTCGTGCTCTCCGCCGACGGCCTGCGGATCGCCCGCCACGGCGGCGACCCGGACGCCGCCGACCGGGTCGCCGCGGCGTGCGCGGGACTGCAGAGCCTGGCCGGCGCCGTGGCCGGTGAGATCCCGCAGAGCGACGGCCACATGCGGATGGTCATCATCGAGATCAACGGCGGCTACTTCTACATGATGGCCGCCGGCTCCAACGCCTATCTCGCGGTGCTCGCCAACGAGGTCGCCGAACCCGGACTGATGAGCAACCGCATGCGCGACCTCGTCGACCGCATCGGCTCCCACCTCACCAGTCCGCCCCGGCGGAACGGCCAGACCGTATGACGCCTCCGCGTCGCCAACGGCGCCAGCCCCAGCACGAACCGCCGCCTCCGCCGCCGCCCGAGGACGGTCCCCCGAGCGGGGCGGGGGAGCGCCGGGCCCCCGAGCGGCTCTACATCCTCACCGGCGAGGACGGCGAACGGGCCCCGATCGACCTCGTCACGTTGATCGTGGCGCGCGCCGACCCGCCGCCGTCCGCCGCCCCGGAGCAGTCCGCGCTGCTGCGGATCTGCGAGGCACCTCTGTCCGTGGCCGAGATCTCGGCCTACCTCAACCTGCCGATCAGCGTGGTGACCGTCCTGCTCACCGAGCTGCTGACGGCCGAACTGGTCCAGGCACGCGCACCGGTCGTCCGGCAGGCGCGGGCCGACCGTTCCCTCCTCGAAGCGGTGATGCATGGACTTCAAAAGCTCTGACACCATCACGGGTCCACGGACCGAGGACCACCTGCCGCACACCGCGCAGGCCGCGGCGAAGATCGTGATCGTGGGCGGTTTCGGCGTCGGCAAGACGACCATGGTGGGGTCCGTCAGCGAGATCAGGCCGCTGACGACCGAGGAGACCATGACGCAGGCCGGTGTCGGCGTCGACGACAACTACGGCTCCAAGTCCAAGACGGCCACCACCGTGGCCATGGACTTCGGCCGCATCAGCATCACCGACGAGCTGGTGCTGTACCTGTTCGGCACCCCCGGCCAGGAGCGCTTCTGGTTCCTGTGGAACGGCCTGTTCGAGGGTGCCCTGGGCGCCGTCGTCCTGGTCGACACGCGGCGGCTGGAGGTCAGCTTCGACGTCATGGGCCGCCTGGAGGAGCGGGACGTGCCCTTCGTCGTGGCGGTCAACGACTTCCCCGACGCGCCGCGCTACGCCCTCGACGAACTGCGTCAGGCCCTCGACCTGGCCCCGGAGATCCCGATCATCCGCTGCGACGCGCGCCGCCGGGCGTCCAGCCGGGACGTCCTGATGACCCTCACGACCTTCCTGCACTCCCTGGCGATGTCGGGGGCGGCGTCGGCATGACTCGCGCCCGATCCCCGTACGCCCCGTACATCCCAGGCATCTCTTACGCCCCGTACGAACCGTGCACGCCGTACGCCCCCGGCGGCCTTCCCGACACAGACACCGGATCCACCTCAGCTCGGAGCGATCACCGTGACGCCTGAATCACACTCCCTCACCGGCACGGACGACCCCACCCTCGGGCCGCCCCCCGGCTGCCCCGCCCACGGCACGGGCCCCGGCGGGATCCGCCGCCTCTACGGCCCCGAGGCGGAGGACCTGGGAGCCGTGTACGAGAAGCTCCGCGCGGAGCACGGCCCGGTGGCTCCGGCCCTGCTCCACGACGACGTGCCGATCTGGGTGGTGCTCGGGCACGGGGAGAACATGCACATGGTGAGTACGCCGTCGCAGTACTCCCGAGACACCCGTCTGTGGAACAAGCTCCAGGACGGCACGTTCAAGCCCGACAACCCGCTGATGCCGCACATCGCGTGGCAGCCCATCTGCTGCCACGCCGAGGGCGACGAGCATCTGCGGCTGCGCGGCGCGGTCACCGGGGCCATGTCGACGATCAACTTCCGGGGCATCCGGCGCAGCATCAACCGCTACACCCAGCAACTCGTCAACGAGTTCTGCGAGGAGGGCGAGGCGGATCTGGTCGGCCAGTTCGCCGAGCATCTGCCGATGGCGGTGATGTGCGAGATCCTCGGCATGGCCGAGGAGTACAACGACCAGATCGTGCACGCCGCCCGGGACATGCTCAAGGGCACCGAGACCGCGATCGCCAGCAACGCCTACATCATGGAAGCCCTCATGCGGCTCACCGTGCGCCGCAGGGCCGAGCCGCAGGAGGACTTCACCAGCCACCTGATCAACCACCCGGCGCGGCTCACCGACGAGGAGGTGGGCCAGCACCTGCGGGTCGTGCTCATCGCCGCCTACGAGGCCACCACCAACCTGCTCGCCAACGTGCTGCGCGTGGTGCTGACCAACCCCGGATTCCGTGCCCAGCTGAAGGGCGGCCAGATGACCGTGCCCGAGGCGGTCGAGCAGTCCCTGTGGGACGAGCCGCCGTTCAGCACGCAGCTCGCCTACTTCGCCAAGCAGGACACGGAGCTGGGCGGTCAGCGTGTGCGCAAGGGCGACGGTCTGCTGTTCGGCATCGCGCCCGGCAACGTCGATCCGCGGGTGCGGCCCGACCTCACCGCCAACATGCAGGGCAACCGGTCGCACCTCGCCTTCGGCGGCGGCCCGCACGAGTGCCCCGGCCAGGACACCGGCCGTGCCATCGCCGACGTCGGCGTCGACGCGCTGCTGGCACGTCTCCCCGACATCCGGCTCAACTGCGAGGAGAGCGAACTGCGCTGGCGGGCCTCCATCTCGACCCGGCACCTGGTCAGGCTCCCGGTGCGCTTCGAGCCCAAGGAGCGGGAGGCTCTCGAACTGCGGCCCGTCGGCCGCCCGGTGCCGGCGCAGCGCGAGGGCCGGCAGACCGTCACCCCGGACACCCCGCTCCAGGCCGCCTCCCCCGAGCCCCGGCCGGCGACACCGGCCCCGGATGCGGAACCGAAGGGCCGTCCCGGTCTCCTGCGCCGCGCGCTGCGGTGGTTGAGCGGCCGCTAGGAGATGCCGTCAGGCCTGGTCCTCGGGGCCGGTTCGGCCCACGTCTCGTACGACGACCAGGCCTGCAGCACCCTCCCGCTCACGAACCGGTGGGCGAGCCCCGTGACCGGATCGGTGAACTCCAGCGCGCGTGCCAGCAGTTGCAGCGGGCGCCGGAAGTCGCCGGGCGGCACGGGGTCCCGCACCAGCGGATACAGCGGATCGCCGAGAATCGGCAGGCCCAACGACGCCATGTGCGCCCGCAGCTGGTGTGTCTGCCCGGTGCGGGGCAGCAGCCGGTAACGAGCCGGTCCGCCCGCCCGCCGGTCCAGCAGTTCCACACCGCTCACGGCATTGGGTTCGCCCTCCACCTCGCGGGCCGCCATCACCCCGCGCTCCTTCACGATCCGGCTGCGTACGGTGCACGGCAGGACGACCGACGGGTCGTACGGGGCGACGGCCTCGTACTCCTTGGTGACGAGCCGGTCGCGGAACAGCGACTGGTACGCGCCGCGTTCCCCGGGGCGGACGGTGAACAACACCAGTCCGGCGGTGAGCCGGTCCAGACGGTGGGCGGCGCTCAGCGTGGGCACCGCCAGCTCCCGGCGCAGCCGGGCGAGTGCCGTCTCCGTGATGTGGCTGCCCCGCGGTGTGGTGGCCAGGAAGTGCGGTTTGTCGACGACGACGATGTGGTCGTCGCGGTACACGATGTCCAACGGGAAGGGGACCGGCACCTCGTGCGGGAGGTCCCGGTGGAACCACACCGACATGCCGGGTACGTACGCCCTCTCGCGTGACACCGCGCGTCCGTCGGCGTCCACGATCAGTCCCGCGTCGAGCATGCCGTCGATCACCCCGGCCCCGGCCGCGAGGCGTTCCACGAGGTGATCGCGCACGGTCGCCCACGCGGACCCCTGCGGCAGCCTGACCCGCACGGGGTCGATACCGTCGCGCTGCGGCAGGGGCGCGGGGGGAGCCGGGCTTCTGCGTCTCATCACGATCAAGCGTACGGGGACGGCCGGCCGGAGGGCCGACGGTCCCCGTCACGGTCCCGCGGTCGTGTGCCGTACCGGGTCAGGCGGCGCACCGGTATCGGTCGGTGTCCTCGTGCCAGTGGTAGGAGCCCGCCGCCCAGCCCTGGATGGCACGGGCGTGGCGGAGCACGGCGCGCTGGGTGTGCTGGCTGGTGCGCAGATCGTGCAGTGTTTGCGGAAGGTCCGTCCTGACCGTCTCGTCCAGGGTCCTGACCCGGCCGGTCAGGATGCGGTTGACGAACGAGACCGCCTCATGGAGCGGCAGGCCGTGCAGTTCCTGCGTCACGCGGACGATGTTGTTCCTGGCGACACCCTCACGGACCTCCTTGGGGTAGGACACGATGTCGTTGTGCAGATCGACGGTGTCACGGAACGCGTCGGTCAGGACGCGGAACGAGCGGGTCGCGCGGATGTCCTCGGTGATCTCCCAGCCGAGCGAGTGCTCCATCAGCAGCGCGCTGCAGCCGGCCGCGCCGTAGTCGCGTCGCATCTCCGTCTGCTCTATGACGTCGGGGTACCGCTGTCGTGTGAGGTTCTCCGTCTCCCACAGCGACGCCTGGAGGAACTGCCGTACGGACCTGGTGTAGAGGAACTGCCACGCGAGCGAGGCCGAAGGTGCCGTACGGCGCCACAGGTCCGACAAGGCGTGTTCCAACGGTTCCTTCGGGACCGGTCCCGCGCCGGCGGGGTGTGTCCCGACCGGGAGGAAGTCCATCAGCCGCTCGATGCGGTCCAGGATCTGCTCCCGCTTGCCGAGGGCCTCGCACCAGGGCAGAAAGATGTCGTCCAGGCACCAGATCACGCTGTGCCAGCTGGACAGCAACTCCAGCTCGCGGGCGGAGGTGTGGGGATAGGTCAAGGCCGTGAAGCGGGTGAAGTCCGCCCGGTCGAAGGTTTCGGCACTCCACCCGCCGTGGTGCGATTCGGTGTGCTGCGGCTCGAGTAATCCCATGGAGTGCGCCCAGGCGCGAACGCGCGGACGGACCTCCCGCAGATGAGGGTTCACCCGGGCCTGGAACGGCATGTAGAACGAGGGTATCTGGAAGGTGTCCGCCACGGCTGCCTCCTGTCTGTGACGACTGGCCTCTGCACCGCCCTCTGACCCGGGCCGACGGCGCGCTGCCGCCACCAGGTCCATGAACCACGCGCTGTGCTCCCTGCGCCGCCGCCGCGGCGCCGTGGACTTGCGTACGCTTTCGGGCGGCCGGCGGGAGCCGGTCGGACCGAAACCAGTTGCCTGTGTGCCGGGCGGTGTCGTCGGCCATGATCTTCGAGGCGGCCGACAGACGGTGCAGGGAGTCCGTGGGTCACCATCGCCGCGATCATGCCGTCGGCGACAAGGTCAGGAGACGACCCCACCTTCCTCTGGACGCTCTCCGGGGAATTGACCTTCCAAACCACCATCCGCTGAGCGCTGTCCTGCGTCAACCTCGGCGTACGGCCGTCGGGGCCGAGGAGGCGGTACAAAACGGATTTGTCAACAGTTCGCGTCGCCGTGAGGGCCCTGGAAGGTGGAAACCGGCCAGGCTTCCCCGGTGTCAACGCGCCCCGTCGGCGCACCACTTCGCACCATGCGGTGTGCCGAGGTCGTCCGAAAGGGCGCGCGCGCCCGCGCACGGAGCGGCCCCGCGTCTCACTCCGCCCGGCGCGCCGCCCGTGCCTGGCCGGTGCGGCGGCCGGGGGAGCAGTACGCCTCCGGGACGGGACACGACGACGCAGGGCGGGACTTGACGACGCGGACAGGATTTGACGATGCCGGGCGGGCCGAGCGCTACACCGAGCGCGCCCGGCGGTTCCGGGTCAGGTGATGGAGGAGGCCGGTGGTCACCGTGAGGAGGAGGAACAGGACCGTGAACCACTGGAAGTACCAGTGGCCGCCCGCCGGGTCGTAGACCTCCGCGCGGGGCCAGGCCAGGTTGACGGTCATGAAGAGGCCGTAGAGCACGGCGAGGGCGTTGACGGGGATGCCCCAGCGGCCGAGGGAGAACAGGGGGCGGCCGGTCTCGTCCGTGCCGGGGGAGGGGAAGGTGCCCTTCAGACGCCGGATCAGCAGCGGGCCGGTGACCATCGCGTACGCCAGGTACAGCATCACGATGCAGGTGGTGCCGATCGCCAGGAACGCCTCCGGCGAGGCGAGGTCGAGGAGCAGCAGGGCGGCGGCGAGGACGCCGACGACCAGGGCGGGGGCGGTCGGCATGCCCGTGCGCGGGTTGACCTCGGCGAGCCGCGCGGCGAACGGGAGGCGGCCGTCGCGGGCCATCGAGAAGAGCATGCGGCCGGCCGACGTCTGGATCGCGAGCGTGGCCACGGCGATCGCCACCACCACGTCGGCGAGCAGCAGCCGCCCCACTCCGTCACCGAGACTGCTGGTCAGGACGTAGCTCAGACCGTCCACGCCCAGACGGCCGTCGGTCAGGCTGGGCGCGGCGAGCAGACCGGCCAGCACGAGGAGGCCGCCGAGCAGACCGGCCGCGCCGAGCGCCGTGAGGATCGTGCGGGGCGCCACCCGGCGGGGGTGATGGGTCTCCTCGCTCATCTCGCCCGCGCTGTCGAAGCCGATCATCACGTACGCGGCCGTGAACGAGCCGACCAGCAGGGCGCCGAGGAGGTCGGTGCCCTCTCCGGCCGTGTGGAAGGTGATGCCGGGGGAGCGCTCGGAGTGGGTGAGGAGGAGGACGACGATCAGGATCGCGCCGATGATCTCCGCGGTCACGCCGACCCGGTTGATCACGGACAGCACCCGGTTGTCGAGGATGTTCACGAACGTGGTGAGGGCCAGCAGGATCACCCCCAGCACGGCAGCGTTGGCCGCGCCCGTCGCCGTGGTGGGCGCGGGGTCGCCGCCCACGATCTGGAAGCCCGGCCAGATGGCGGGCATCACCATCTGCAGCGCCAGCGCGGCCGCCGCGACCACCACGATCTGTCCGATCACCATGATCCAGCCGGCGAACCAGCCGAAGGTCGGGTTCGACAGCCGGGACGACCACTGGTAGATCGCGCCCGATATCGGGTAACGCGCGGCCAGTTCCGCGAAGCAGGCGGCCACCAGCAACTGGCCGACCAGGACGGCGGGCCAGGTCCAGAAGAAGACCGGGCCGCCGAACGCGTAGCCGAAGGCGAAGAACTGGAAGACGGTCGTCAGGACGGAGATGAAGGAGAAGCCGGCGGCGAACGAGGCGTACCTGCCCAGGCTGCGGTGCAGTTCCTGGCGGTAGCCGAACTCGTTCAGGGAGGCGTCGTCGGGGGAGCGGGGCGGCTCCGGGCGGACGTCGGGGGCGGTGCTCGTCATGGCGGCAACCTGCTTTCGCACGAGCGGCGCGAGCCTTCGCGCACGAGCGGCGCGAATTCCTGTCGGGCGACAGAAATTAGGGGAGACCTGTGTCGCGCGTGTCACACGACCGTGTCCGCAGGGGGCCCAAATCCTCACGCCCGCGCCGGGGCGCGCGCCGCACCGTCGGGGGCGCCCGCCGCACCATCGGGGCCGCGTGCATCGCCGTCAGGGGTGTCGCGATGTCGTGCGAGGATCCCCGGATGACGCACGCGCCGCTCCCCCACCGCCTCCTCCCGGGCGCGCCCGAATCGCCCGTGCTGCTGCACGTGCCGCACAGCTCACGGGTCGTCCCGGCCGAGGTACGGGCCGAGATCGTGCTCGACGACGCCGCGCTGGAGCGGGAGTTGGACCACATCACCGACGCGTACACGGACCGGATCGCCGAGCGGGCCGCCGGGCGGTCGCTCGCGCGGCCCTGGAGGTTCGTCAACGGGCTGTCCCGGCTGGTGGTCGACCCCGAGCGCTTCCCGGACGAGCGTGAGGAGATGCTGGCGGTGGGGATGGGGGCCGTCTACACGCGGACCACACACAAGGAACCCCTTCGCGAACCGGGGTACGACGGGCGGCCGCTCGTCGAGCGCTGCTTCCGTCCCTACGCCGACGCCGTGACCGCCGCGGTGACCGGCCGGCTGGAGGCCGTGGGCCGGGCCGTGGTCGTCGACGTCCACTCGTATCCGAGTGAGCCGCTGCCCTACGAGCTGCACGGCGACGGCCCCCGCCCGCCTGTCTGTCTGGGCACCGATCCCTTCCACACTCCGGCGGATGTGCTGGCCGCCGCCGAGGAGGCGTTCGCCGGCTTCGGCGGCACGGGTGTCGACAGCCCGTTCGCGGGCACGTACGTCCCGCTGAAGTACTACGGGAAGGATCCGCGGGTGAGCGCGCTGATGATCGAGATCCGGCGCGACGTCTACATGGCCGAGCCGGGCGGGGCGGCGGGGCCGGGGGTCGGGGCGCTGGGGGATGCGCTGGCCGTGCTGGTGGACGTGCTCACGAACGGCTGAGGGCGCCCAGGGCCGTCGCACACCTCGACGGTCACCCGCGCGGCCCTGCCGCCCGCGTCGCCAGGGCAGGGCAGGACAGGACAAGGCGGGGCGGTCGGGCGGTCGGTCGGTCCCGCACGGTTCCGGGGCCGCCGGTGTCGTGTGCGGGTCCCGTGGGACGCGGCGGTCGCCGGGCCCGGGGGTCACGCCGTCGGCGTGCCCTCCTGTTCCGCCTCCACCCGTGCGTTCCACTCCTTCTTCGACGCCTGCCAGCCGTCCTCGTCGTGGCCGAGCCGCCAGTAGCCGGAGATCGACAAGTCCTCGCGGGGGACGCTGAGTTCGACGCGGAGCAGGCGGCGCAGTTCCTTCACGAAGCCCGCCTCGCCGTGCACGAAGGCGTGCATCCGGCCCTCGGGGAACCTGAGCGCGCGCACGGCCTCGACCAGCGCCGCGCCGACGGGACGGTCGCCGCGGTGCAGCCAGACGACGTCCACATCGGAGTTGATCTTCTGCTCCTCCTCGGGGCCCGCGACCTCGACGATCGCGTGGGCGCGGGCGCCGTCGGGGAGGGCCTCCAGGGACGCGCCGATCGCGGGCAGGGCGCTCTCGTCGCCGACGAGCAGGTGCCAGTCCGCCTCCGGGTTGGGCGCGTAGGCGCCACCGGGGCCGAGGAAACGGATCAGCTCGCCCGGCCGGACACGGGTGGCCCAGGGGCCGGCGATGCCCTCGTCGCCGTGGAGCACGAAGTCGAGGGTCAGCTCGCCCAGCTCGCGGTCCCAGGCGCGCACGGTGTACGTCCGGGTCACGGGCCACTGCTCCCGGGGGAACTCCGCGCGGATCCGCTCGAGGTCGAACGGCTCCGGGTAGGTGACACCCTCGGGGCCGAACAGGAGCTTCACGTAGTGATCCGTGCTGCCGCGCGGTGAGAACTCGGCGAGGCCGTCGCCACCGAGTACGACGCGCTGCATGTGCGGGGTGAGCCGCTCGGTGCGGACGACTCGCGCGGAGTGGGGCTTCGGGGTCCTGCGTACCGGACGCTCTGCCATGACGGCCTCCCTGGCTAAGGCTTGCCTAAGTTAGCATCTCCCCCTCGTTGAAGCCTCACGCACGTGGCGTGTGCGAGGACTTCACGAGGTGAATCGCGCCTCAGAGTCCTCACCACCGAAGTGCCCCCAACCCTCCGGCGTACGCCCCAGCTGCGGGACGCGCGCCTATGCCTGCAGCGTACCGAGCAGCCGCTGCAGTGATCCGCCGAGCCCCCAGCGCTCCGCGAGAGCCTCCAGCGCCGCGGGGTCCTTCGGTGCGTGCGGCAGGGCCGTGTCGACGTCCGGCAGGGGGACGTCCGCCGCCACCAGGACCACCTTGGGCGCCACCGCGACATAGGGGCGCGCCTCGTCGAGCCTCTTGCGCTGCGACGGCGTGAGCTTCGCCGCCGGATCGTCGACCGCCGCCATGATCCCGGCCAGGTCGCCGAACTGGTCGAGCAGCTTGGCCGCCGTCTTCTCGCCGATGCCCGGCACGCCGGGCAGCCCGTCGCTCGGGTCGCCGCGCAGCAGGGCCAGATCCGCGTACCCGCGCCCGACGACTCCGTACTTCTCGCGCAGCCACGCCTCGTCGGTCAGCTGCAGGGTGCCCACGCCCTTCAGCGGGTACAGCACCCGCACCTCGCGCGCGTCGTCGACCAGCTGGTACAGGTCGCGGTCGCCGGTGACGATGTCGACGGGGTCCTTCGCGAGGGCGGTGAAGGTGCCGATCACGTCGTCCGCCTCGTATCCGGCGACGCCCACGCGCGCGATGCCGAGGGCGTCCAGGACCGCCTCGATCACCGGCACCTGCGGCGACAGGGTGTCCGGGACCTGCTCCTCGTCCGGTCCGGCCTCGTGCTCCTCGGCGACGCGGTGCGCCTTGTAGGAGGGGATCAGGTCGACCCGCCACTGCGGCCGCCAGTCCGCGTCCGTGCACGCCACCAGGTCCGTCGGCCGGTGGTCCTTGACCAGGCGGTCGATGAATTCGAGCAGCCCGCGCACGGCGTTCACCGGGGTGCCGTCCGGGGCCTTCACGGATTCCGGCACCCCGAAGTAGGCGCGGAAGTACAGCGAGGCGGTGTCGAGAAGCATCAGGCGTCGGGTCACGCCCCGCATCATGCCGTACACCACCGACACCCGGCTCCCGGCGCAACCGGCACGCACCGGCCGGGCACCCCCGGCGACGCGGGGGGCCGGGCGCGCGCGCCGGCTGCGACGGCCGCCGTGCGCCGCCGGGCGCCGCCCTGCGCTGCCGTGCGCGGTCGCCCCGAACGGACCGGCGTGGTTCCGTACAGGAGTACGGGAAAGATCCGGACAACCCTTCAGGGGCCCCGGCCGCCCCGGTTCGGGCGCCCCTTCATGCAGGTGGGATGGGTCGTATGCGGACCGTCAACTGCGTTGCCCGGTGGGCGACTTCACGGCCGGAGGAGAGAGCGGGCGGCCCGGCGGACCGTGTCGTGGCTGCACGGGACGGTTCCGGCGGGCGCGGGAGTGCGTGCCACCGGTCCGGTGACGGGATGTACCGGCGCGGCGACCCGGCGCGGTCGCCGAGCCGGCGCCCGCTTCCCCGTGGAAGCCCGAGAGGTCCGGGAAAACCCGGGCGGGACGGTGACGGGGCTGGCGCGAAGTGTGAGCATGGACCCTCCGCCCGTGCACGGGGATGTGGCGGGCGCGTGAAACGGTTTGCCGAACATGCGTAGGGTGCAGAGAACTCCTCAGGAGAAGTGCTCCCGACGAGTGCCGGACGGGTGGACATCCGTCACCGGACCAGTGAGCGCTCGCGAGCCCGGCGGTGGGCGTCCGTGAGCCGACCGACGAGCTGAGGAGGGAGCCGGAGCGATGGGCGACCACAAAGAACAGCCCCTTCGGGTGGGCGCGGCCGTCCGGCGGCGGCGTCGGGCACAGCAGCTCACCCTCGCCGCCGTGGCCGAGCGCAGCGGTCTGTCGGTCCCCTTCCTCAGCCAGGTCGAGAACGAGCGGGCGCGGCCCAGCAGGCCCTCCCTGGAGCGCATCGCCGACGCCCTCGGCACCACCGCCGTCGAACTCCTCGCCGCGGCCGACCCGGCGTGCAGCGTCGACGTCGTACGGGCGGCCGACGAGGACGGTTTCACGCCCCCCGATTCCTACGCGCGCTCCCTGGTGCGCGGTCATCACCAGCTGCACGCCATGGAGTTCACCGGCGACCACGACGAGGGCCGCGAGGTCCAGCACCGCAACGACGAACTGATGTACGTCGTCGACGGCGCGGTCGAGGTCGAGGCCGAGGGCCGTGCCCACCGCCTCGGCCGCGGCGACACGCTGTACATGTCCGGTGGCGTACGGCATCGCTGGCGGGCCACGGAACCGGAGACCCGGGTGGTCGTGGTGGCCGTCGCGGACCACATCGAGGCTTTGGAAGACCGTCACCGCCGGGGCTCGTGAGGCCGGCGTGCGCTCCGTGTCCCGTGTCGTCTCCCTCGTCCCGTCGCTGACGGAGGCCGTCGCCGCCTCGCTGCCCGGCGTGCTGGTCGGCGCCACCGACTGGTGCGCCCACCCGGGTGATCTCGACGTCGTACGCATCGGCGGCACCAAGAACCCGAAGACCGATGTCATCGCCCGCCTCGGCCCCGACCTGGTGATCGCCAACGAGGAGGAGAACCGCGAGCCCGATCTCGCCGCCCTGCGGGAGGCGGGTGTGGAGGTCCTCGTCACCGAGGTGCGCGACGTGCCGGGCGCCTTCCGCGAACTGGACCGGGTGCTGCGGGCCTGCGGAGCCCGTTCCCGGCCGGGCTGGCTGGACGCGGCGGAGTCGGCGTGGTCCGCGCCGCCGGACGCGGTGGCCGGTGCCGGCCCTCGTGCGACCGCCGTGGTGCCCGTCTGGCGGCGGCCCTGGATGGTCCTCGGCCGGGACACCTTCGCCGGCGACGTGCTCGCACGCCTCGGTGTGGACCACCTGTACGCCGGGCACGCGGAGCGTTATCCCCGGGTCCCCGTCGAGGAACTGCGGGCCGCCGCGCCGGACGTCGTGGTCCTGCCGGACGAGCCGTACCGCTTCACCGCCGACGACGGACCCGAGGCGTTCCCCGGAGTGCCGTGCGCCCTGGTCAGCGGACGCCACCTCACCTGGTACGGGCCGTCGCTGGCCGAGGCTCCGCGGGTGCTGGGCGCGGCGCTGCGAGCAGCCCGCCGCTGACCAGTCCGCGCACGGTGCCCACGGCCGCCGTCGCCCACGCCGCCAGCAGCAGCGCGTACAGCGCCACTGCGAGGACGTCCAGGGCGACGAGCCCGGTGAGCCGGGCCAGCCCCCGCGCGCCGGTCGCACAGGTGCCCACCGGGAAGGTGAGGGCCCACCACGCCAGGGAGAAGCCCATGCCCCGCCGCAGGGCGCGCACGACCATCGCCCCGGCCAGCGCGAGCCAGAGCATCGCGAAGCCCAGGACGGGCACCCCATAGAGGACGGCGAACGCGGTGAGGCCGTGCGGGTACGGGGCCGGTACGGCGCCGGGGGCCGCGTCGGCGAGGTGGGCGACGGCGGTGGCCGACTGCCCGAGCGGGCCGAGGACCAGGAACAGGCTCGGTGTGAGAGCGAGCGGCAGCGGCCCCGCCGTGATCAGCCGGCCGAACACCAGCGGCAGCACGAGCAGGGTGGCCAGCAGGCTCAGCCCGAACAGGGCGAGACAGCCGAGCAGCAGAGTCTGCCGCGCCTGACCGGCCGGCAGGTACGGGACCAGCAGCGGGCCGAGTGCGGCGGACACCATGGGCGCGACCAGGGGGAGAAGAAGGACGGGGGTGATCCCGGCCGGGTCGATCCGGTGCCGGACGATCATCAGATACGGCACCACGGCGGCGGCCGCCAGACCCGTGACCGTGCCGGCGCCGAAGAGGACCACGTCCAGCGCGAGGGCCGCCCGGACCCCGATCCAGTCCCGGCCGACGACGAGGGCGCCGGCGCCGACGGCGAGCAGGGCCATGGACAGGCAGCCGTGGAAGGGAGCCACGGCCGGGTCGAGGAGGTGGGCGCGGGCCTGGTCACGGTGGTGGGTCCAGTGCAGCGCGCGGGCGCCGAGCACGGTGACCAGGGCGAGGAGCGCGAGCGCCCACACGGCCGCGCAGGCCGTCCGCAGGCCAGGGAGGTCCAGGGGAAGCCCGGCGCCGGCGGAGGCCACGATCGCGGTGCCCATGACCGGGGCGTACCAGTGGGGGCCGAGGTGGCGGAGGGCGGAGTAGCGGGGGCGTGCGCCGAGGCGTGTGCCGGAGTGGGGCGCGGAGGGGTGTGTCGTGGAGGGGCGGGTGGACCGGGCTGGGCGGACTGCGGTGGCCATGTGCCGAGCGTCGCGAAGTCCGGCGGGGCCCACCAGGGAGTCCCGTTGTATGGGGACATAAGCTGGGGTTATGAGCGAGCGTGAGGGTCGGGGCGGGCTGGCCCATCGGGTGCCGGATCTCGGGGCCCTCGAACTGCTGCTGGCCGTGGCCCGGCTGGGCTCGCTGGGGCGGGCGGCGCGGGAGCTGGGCATCACCCAGCCCGCCGCCAGCAGCCGGATCCGCTCGATGGAACGGCAGCTGGGCGTCGCCCTCGTCGACCGGTCGCCGCGCGGGTCCCGGCTCACCGACGCGGGGGCGCTCGTGACGGACTGGGCCCGGCGGATCGTGGAGGCGGCCGAGGCGTTCGACGCCGGCGCGCAGGCGCTGCGGGACCGGCGCGACTCCCGGCTGCGGGTGGCGGCGAGCATGACGATCGCCGAGTACCTGCTGCCCGGCTGGCTCCTCGCGCTGCGCGCCGCCCGCCCCGACACGGCGGTGTCGCTCCTCGCGGGCAACTCGACCGTCGTCGCGGAGCGGCTGCTCGCCGACGAGGCCGACCTGGGGTTCGTGGAGGGGCCCACGGTGCCGGCCGGACTGGACGCGGCCGTGATCGCGCACGACCACCTGATCGTCGTGACCGCGCCAGGCCATCCGTGGGCCCGCCGCCGCAAGCCCGTGGAGGCGGCCGAACTGGCCGCCACGCCGCTGATCCTCCGGGAGAAGGGTTCCGGGACCCGGCAGGTCCTGGAGGGGGCGCTCGGCAGCCTCGCGCGCCCCCTGATCGAGCTGTCCTCCACCACGGCGGTCAAGTCCTCCGCGTTGAGCGGCGCCGGACCCGCGGTCCTGAGCGAGCTGGCCCTCGGCGAGGAACTCTCCGCCCGCCGTCTGGTCCCCATCCCCGTCCACGGCGTACGCCTGCGACGATCCCTCCGCGCGGTCTGGCCCACCGGCCACCGCCCCACGGGCCCGGCCCGGGACCTCCTGAGCCTGACCCGCGCACCCGCGGCCGACTGAGGCCGGCAGGCGCCGGGGAATCAGCCCACCCGGCAGGACGACGCCTCCGTCAGGGCGCGCATCACCCGGGTGTCCTCGCCCATCTCGGGGTGCCACTGGACGCCCAGGGCCCAGGCGGGGGAGGGGAGTTCGATGGCCTCGATCGTGCCGTCCGAGGCGTGGGCCGAGGGCACCAGACCGGCGCCGAGGCGGTCGACCGCCTGATGATGGTAGGTCGGGACCTCGGCCTCCTCGGCGGTGATGTCCGCGTACCGCGTGCCGGGTACCGGCTTCACCGCGTGGCGGCCGACGACGCCGGCCGCGACGACGTGGTCCTCGATGTGCTGGACGAGCGTGCCGCCGAGCGCGACGTTCAGGAGCTGCATGCCCCGGCAGATGCCGAGCAGGGGCGTGCCGGCGTCCAGCGCCGCCCGGATCAGCGCCAGCTCCCACGCGTCGCGCGCGGGCGCGGGCGGGCCGCAGCGCGGGGAGCGCTCGGCGCCGTAGCGGGCGGGGTCCACATCGGGCCCGCCCGCGATGACCAGGCCGTCGAGGCGGGCGACCGCGTCGGCGGCGTACGACGGGTCGTCCGGCGGCAGCATCGCGGCGATGCCGCCCGCCGCCTGCACGAGCCGGGGGTAGCCGACCGGCAGCAGCGCCGCCTCCAGCTCCCACACGCCCCAGCGTGCGCCGGACTCCAGATACGTACTCACACCGATCAGCGGCCTGGTCACGCCGGCTTGCTCCTTGCTCGTGGAACCTGTGGAACCTGTGGGACTCGTGGGACTGAGGGCGCCCGGGGCGCCCGTGGAACGCGGGAACCCGGTCAGTCCCGCGCCAACTCTGCCTCGGCGGCCGCCAGCGCGGCGAATTCCTCCTCCGGCGCCTTCGCCACCAGGTGCCTGCGGCTGTAGAGACCGAAGTAGGCCGCCGCCACCGCATACACGACGAGCGCGATGATCGCGGCCGTCACGTCCACCAGGAACGTCGCCACCAGCGCCGAGCACGCGAGGACGAGCGCCACCGACGAGGTCAGCACCCCGCCCGGCGTACGGTACGGCCGCTCCAGCTCCGGCTCCCGACGGCGCAGGACGATGTGCGACAGGGACATCAGCGCGTAGCTGATCGTGGCGCCGAAGACGGCGATGTTCAGCATCCGGCCGCCGTCCCCCGTGGCGGTGGCCAGCGCGAAGCCGATCGTGCCCGGCACCAGCAGGCCCAGGTAGGGCGCCTTGCGCTTGCTGGTGAGCGACAGCACGCGGGGCAGGTAGCCGGCCCGGGAGAGGGCGAACAGCTGCCGGGAGCCCGCGTAGATCAGGGAGAAGAACGAGGCGACGAGGCCGGCCAGACCGGCGTAGTTCACGAACCGGCTGAGCGCGGTGGCCTTGCCGTCCGGCTGGAGCGCCTCGACGAGCGGGTTGCCGGCGTCCTGGATGGCGGCGGACCCGCGCGCGCCGGCCGCGGCGAAGAAGGTGATCACCGCCAGCACCACGAGGACGCCCATCGACCAGCGGATCGCCTTCGGCAGCGCGCGGGCCGGGTCCTTGGTCTCCTCGGCGGCCAGCGGCACGCCCTCGACGCCCAGGAAGAACCACATGCCGAACGGGAACGCCGCCCAGATGCCGAGCAACCCCATCGGCAGCCATGAATTGGCGCCGTACGCCGAGGTGTCGACCGGGATGTCGTCGAGCGCGGCCACGCTGAAGTCGGGCAGCGCGCCCACGGCGAACACGATCAGGGCGAAGACCGCGAAGCCGGTGACGACGAAGCTCGCGATCAGCGCCTCGCCGACGCCCCACAGGTGGATGGCGATGAAGAACGCGAAGCAGAACAGATAGACCGGCCAGCTCGACGTCAGGCCGAACAGGCCCAGCGACTCGACGTAGTCGCCGATGAAGATCACGATGGCGGCCGGGGCGAGCACGTACTCGATCAGGATCGCCGTGCCGGTCAGGAAGCCGCCCCACGGGCCGAGCGCCCGGCGTGCGAAGCCGTAGCCGCCGCCCGCCGTGGGCAGGATCGCCGAGAGTTCGGCGAGGGCGAAGACCAAACAGGCGTACATGGTGCCCATCAGCACCGTGGCGATCGCCAGACCGCCGAAGCCGCCTTTCGCCAGACCGAGGTTCCAGCCGGAGAAGTCGCCGGAGACGACATAGGCGACGCCGAGGCCGGTCAGCAGTACCCAGCCGGCTCTGCCCCGGCGGAGCGTCCGGCGCTCCAGGTAGTCGTCCGCCGCATCGGCGGTGTCCGCGTCTTTCAAGGACATGGCGCTCTCCCCACTCAAAGGAATGGATCCATACCTTTGTGGGGTGGGTGGCCGAAAAGCAATACCCCTGCGTTAAGCGAGCGTAAATACGTGCTCATCGGAGGAGGCCGAGCGGCGCGGACTCGCTCATCCGAGGAAGCCGCGCAGCAGTGCCGCCGTGCCGGAGCAGTGCTCCCGCATGATCTCCCGCGCCGCCTCTGCGTCCTCGTCCAGCACGGCCTCCACCAGGGCCGTGTGCTGCTGCTGGGAGTGCTCCAGGTTGCGCACCAGCAGCGGGATGCAGTCCAGCAGGTCGTTGACGCCCGCGCGGACGGCCGCGTACTGCCCCGCCAGCGAGGGGGAGCCGGACAGCTCGGCGATGGTGAGGTGCAGAAGGGTGTCCAGGCGGCGGTAGTCGGTGAGCGGCGCGTTGTGCGTGCGGGTCAGGGCCGTCCGCAGCCGGTCGACCTCCTCGCTGGTCAGACCGTGTGCCGCGCACAGCCCCGCCGCGCCCACCTCCAGCACCTCGCGGAAGCGCAGCGTGTCCTCGACGTCGATGCCCTTCAGGCGGCGGCGCAGCTCGTCCTCGCCCGGAGTGGCCACGCGCGGCAGGACGAAGGTGCCGCCGTACCGTCCGCGCCGCGCCTCGATCAGGCCCTGGTCCTGCAGCACCTTGAGCACCTCGCGCAGCGTCACCCGGCTGATCCCGAGCCGCTCCGCCAACTCGCGTTCCGCCGGGAGCCGTTCGCCGCCCGGCACCAGGCCGAGCCGGACGACCTGGAGGATCTGCTCCAGCGCCTCCTCGAAGCCGTTGCCGGCCCGCACCGGACGCAGCACCGACGCCAGCCGGTCGTCGGCCCAGGGAGTGCCCGGTTCCGCCCCTGTCTGCGACATGTGGACGTTGCCCCTTCCCAACTAATGGTTACGGGTAATACCTTATGGCTCCCGGATGGCTGAATGCCTCCGGGGTGGCCGAAGAAGCCCCTAGGAGGCTTTCCCGTGGCAGACCGCACACCCCCGCTCACCGTCGAGGAGCTGCACGCCCTCGTCGCGGCAGGTGAGATCGACACTGTCGTCCTGGCGTTCCCCGACATGCAAGGGCGCCTCCAGGGCAAGCGGTTCGCCGCGCGCTTCTTCCTCGACGACGTGCTCGCCCATGGCACCGAGGGCTGCAACTACCTCCTTGCCGTCGACACCGAGATGAACACCGTCGACGGCTACGCGATGTCCTCCTGGGACCGCGGCTACGGCGACTTCGCCATGCACCCGGACCTGAGTACCCTGCGCCGGGTGCCGTGGAACGCGGGCACGGCGATGCTGATCGCCGACCTCGCCTGGAACGACGGCTCGCCGGTCGTCGCCGCGCCCCGCCAGATCCTGCGCCGCCAGCTGGAACGCCTCGCCGAACTGGGCTACACGGCCAACGTGGGCACCGAGCTGGAGTTCATCGTCTTCAAGGACACCTACGAGCAGGCGTGGGACGCCGGGTACAAGGGCCTGACCCCGGCGAACCAGTACAACATCGACTACTCGGTCCTCGGCACCGGCCGGATCGAGCCCCTGCTGCGGCGCATCCGCAACGAGATGGAGGCCGCCGGGCTGACCGTCGAGTCCGCCAAGGGCGAGTGCAACCCGGGCCAGCACGAGATCGTGTTCAAGTACGACGAGGCCCTGGTCACCTGCGACCAGCACGCGGTCTACAAGACCGGCGCCAAGGAGATCGCCTCGCAGGAGGGCGTCTCGCTCACCTTCATGGCGAAGTACAACGAGCGCGAGGGCAACTCCTGTCACATCCACCTCTCGCTCGCGAACGCCGACGGCACCAACGTCATGGCCGACGGCCACGACATGTCGCAGGTCATGCGCCACTTCCTGGCCGGCCAGCTCGCCGCGCTGCGCGACTTCTCGCTGCTCTACGCGCCCAACATCAACTCCTACAAGCGGTTCCAGCCGGGCTCCTTCGCGCCGACAGCTGTGGCCTGGGGGTACGACAACCGGACCTGCGCGCTGCGCGTCGTCGGCCACGGCCGCTCGATGCGCTTCGAGAACCGGCTCCCCGGCGGTGACGTCAACCCGCACCTCGCCGTCTCCGGGCTGATCGCGGCCGGGCTGTACGGCATCGAGCAGAAGCTCGAACTGCCGGAGGTGTGCACGGGCAACGCCTACGCCGCCGGGTACGACCAGGTGCCGACCACCCTCCGCGAGGCCGCCGAGCTGTGGGAGAACAGCCCCATCGCCAGGGCCGCGTTCGGCGAGGAGGTCGTCGCGCACTACGCCAACATGGCCCGCGTCGAGCTGGCCGCCTTCGACGCCGCCGTGACCGACTGGGAGCTGCGCCGATCCTTCGAACGTCTGTGAGCCCCCGCGCACGCCCTCAGCCCCCACGTACGCCCTGAAGCGCCGAGCGCATCCCCGAGCCACCGCGTCACCGGGCCCGCCCGTGACCCACCCGCCGTGAGAGGCCCCGTCTTGTCCGAGCATGAGCTGCAGGTACTGAACCCCGCCACCGAGGAGGTCGTCGCCACCGTCCCGGCCGCCACGGCGGCGGACGTCGACGCCGCCGTCACCCTGGCGGCGAAGGCCCAGCGGCAGTGGGCCGCCCTGGCTCCCGGCGACCGTGCCCGGCTGCTGCGCCGCTTCGCGGTGACCGTGGACGAGCACCTGGAGGAACTGGCGCTGCTGGAGGTCCGGGAGGCCGGACACACCCTCGGCAACGCCCGCTGGGAGGCCGGCAACGTCCGGGACCTGCTCGACTACGCGGCGGGCGGCGTGGAGCGGCTCACCGGCCGGCAGATCCCGGTGGCCGGCGGTCTCGACGTCACCATCCTCGAACCGCTCGGCGTCGTCGGTGTCATCGCCCCGTGGAACTTCCCGATGCCCATCGCGGCCTGGGGCGTCGCCCCGGCGCTCGCGGCGGGCAACGCGGTACTCCTCAAGCCCGCCGAGACGACGCCGCTCACCGCGCTGCGTCTCGCCGAGCTGGCCCGCGAGGCCGGGCTCCCCGAGGGCCTGTTCCAGGTGCTGCCCGGCCACGGCCGCGTCACCGGCAACGCCCTGGTCGAGCACCCCGGCGTCGCGAAGATCGTGTTCACCGGATCGACGGCCGTGGGCAAGCAGGTGCTGGCGAAGGGCTCGGCCCTGCTCAAGCGCGTCACCCTCGAACTCGGCGGCAAGAGCCCCAACATCGTCTTCGCCGACTCCGACCTGGAGGCCGCCGCGGCGGCCGCCCCCATGGCGTTCCTGGACAACGCCGGCCAGGACTGCTGCGCCCGGACCCGCATCCTCGTCCAGCGCTCCGCCTACGACCGCTTCCTCGACCTCCTCGCCCCCGGCATCGAGTCCGTCCGGGTCGGCGACCCGGCCGACGAGGCCACGCAGATGGGCCCGCTCATCTCCCGGGTCCAGCTGGACCGGGTCCGCGCGTACGTCGACCCGGACGCGCCCGGCATCCGCGGCAAGGCCCCCGAGGGACCCGGCTTCTGGTTCCCGCCGACCGTCCTCACCGGTGTCGGGTCCGACGCGCCGGTGGCCGCCGAGGAGGTCTTCGGCCCCGTCGCCGTCGTCCTCCCCTTCGAGGACGAGGCCGACGCGATCCGCCTCGCCAACGACACCCCCTACGGCCTGTCCGGCTCCATCTGGACCCGGGACGTCGGGCGCGCGCTGCGCGTCTCCCAGGCCGTCCGCGCGGGCAACCTGTCCGTCAACTCCCACTCCAGCGTCCGCTACTGGACCCCCTTCGGGGGCTTCAAGCAGTCCGGCATCGGCCGTGAACTCGGCCCGGACGCCCTGACCGCCTTCACCGAAACCAAGAACGTCTTCATCAGCACGGAGGGCTCCGCACAGTGACCTCAGAAAACATCTGCCGCCGCCTGGTCGGCCGCACAGCCGTCATCACCGGTGCCGGCAGCGGCATCGGCCTCGCCACCGCACGCCGGCTCGCCGCCGAGGGCGCGCACGTCGTCTGCGGCGACCTGGACGAGGCCCGCGGCAAGGCGGCCGCCGAGGAGGTCGGCGGGCTCTTCGTCAAGGTCGACGTCACCGACGCCGAGCAGGTCGACGCGCTGTTCAAGACCGCGTTCGACACCTACGGCAGCGTCGACATCGCCTTCAACAACGCGGGGATCTCGCCGCCCGACGACGACTCCATCCTGGAGACCGGACTGGAGGCGTGGAAGCGGGTCCAGGAGGTCAACCTCACCTCCGTGTACCTGTGCTGCAAGGCCGCGATCCCGTACATGCGGCGCCAGGGCAAGGGCTCGATCATCAACACCGCGTCCTTCGTGGCCCGTATGGGCGCGGCGACCTCCCAGATCTCGTACACGGCCTCCAAGGGCGGTGTGCTGGCCATGTCACGGGAGCTGGGCGTGCAGTTCGCGCGCGAGGGCATCCGTGTCAACGCGCTCTGCCCGGGACCGGTCAACACCCCGCTGCTGCAGGAGCTGTTCGCGAAGGACCCGGAGCGGGCCGCGCGCCGGCTCGTGCACATCCCGGTCGGCCGGTTCGCCGAGGCCACCGAGATCGCGGCCGCCGTGGCGTTCCTCGCCAGCGACGACTCGTCGTTCGTCAACGCCACCGACTTCCTGGTCGACGGCGGTATCTCGGGCGCGTACGTCACCCCGCTCTAGGCGCCCTTCGCACAGCACACCGGGCGGGACCGGAACACCGGTCCCGCCCGGTGTGATTAAAGTGCCGGGATGAGCAGTTCGCCGCCGCCCGGCTGGTACCGCGACCCGTCCTACCCGCTCACCGAACGCTGGTGGGACGGGACCGCGTGGACCGACCACCGGCGCCAGCCGGAGCAGCCCGTGCCGCCGGTGCTCCCGCCGGGACCGCCCGCGCGCGGGGGCCTCGGCCGCACCGGGTTCGTGGCCCTGGCAGCCGCCGGTGCCGTCCTGGTCGCCGGGGCGGTCACGGGCGGCGTCCTCCTGCTCGGCGGCGACGGGGACGGCGAGGACGGCGGCCGGGAGACGAGGAGCGCGACCACCTCACCGACCTCCGGCCCCGACGGCAGCCCCACCCCGACGAAGCCCGCCGACGCGTCGCCCACCGGCGACCCGGACGTCGTCACCGACGACCTCAACGGCATCACGTTCCCCGTCCCCGACGGCTGGGAGAACGGCGACGGATCGGCCGAGGACGACGCGGTCCTCGTCACGGACGACGGCCTCTACGACTGCCCCGGCGACAACGGCCTGTGCCGCCGCGGCACGGTCGTCTCCCGGACCGTCACCGGCAGCGCCGAGACCTCCCCGAAGGTCCTCGCCGAGAACGACATCGAGGACGCGGCCGACGACGCCTACGACCGCGACGGACTCGACCGGCGCCCCTACGACGGCATCACCGGCCACGAGGTCGTCGGCTCCGGCTCGGTCGCCGTCGCGGGCCGCGCCGGCTACTACGTGCGCTGGCGCGTGACGACCGGGGCCGGACCCGGCGGGTACGTCCAGTCCCTCGTCTTCCCGTCCAGCAGCGGCTCCGAGGCCCCGGTCCTCGTCCGGTTCGCCCTCGACGCGGGCGAGGACGGCCCGCCGCTCGACGACATCGACGAGATCGTCGAGGGCATCCGCGCGGTGGGCGACGCGGGCGAGGACACGGACAAGGGCACAGGCTCCGGGACGGGCGGGGGAGTGGGCAGCAGCCTCGGCCCCTCCTGAGCCCGCCCGGGGCTCCCGCCGCCCCCGGCTACAGGAACGTGTGGCCCTCGCCGCGGTACGTCGGCACGGCCGCCGTCACCTCGTCGCCCTCGACCAGGTGCAGCACGTCGAACCGCTCGCACAGTTCGCCGGCCTTGGCGTGCCGGAACCACACCTTGTCGCCGAGCAGCAGGTCGTCGGCGGGCGCCCCCAGCAGCGGTGTCTGCACCTCGCCCGGACCCTCCTGCGGGTCGTACCTCAGCCCCTCGGGCAGGTACGGCACGGGGAGCCGGTCGGGGCCGGGCGCGCCGGAGGCCGGGTAGCCGCCGCCCAGGACCGTCACGACCCCGACACCGGGACGCCGTACGACGGGCATCGCGAACAGCGCGGCCGGACGCCCGCTGAACGACGTGTAGTTGTCGAAGAGACGCGGCACGTAGAGCCCGGAACCGGCGCCGATCTCGGTCACCGAGTCCTCCGCCGCCGTGTGCTGCACACTGCCCGTGCCGCCGCCGTTCACGAACTCCAGGTCCGGGGCCACCCGCCGTACCGCACGCACCACTTCGGCCCGCCGCGCGGCCAGCTCCTTCTTCGCGGTGGCCTGCATCAGCCGGATGGCACGCGACCGCAGCGGCCGCCCCGCCACCGCGTCGCCCACACCGGCGATATGACCCTCGTACGCCATGATCCCGACCAGCTTGAACCCCGGGCGCTCCGCGATCGCGCGGGCCATGTCGGCCACCTGCGCGGGGGAGTGCAGCGGGGAGCGCAGTGCCCCGACCCGCACCCGGCCGCCGAGCAGCTTCAGCGAGGTGTCCAACTCCAGGCAGACCCGCACCACTTCGGTGCCGCCGCGCCGGGCGTCGTCGATCAGCTGGAGCTGGGCGGGGTCGTCGACCATGACGGTCACGGCGGCGGCCAGCTTGGGGTCGCCCGCCAGTTCGGCGAAGGCATCGTGGTCGGCCGACGGGTAGGCGAGGAGCACGTCCTCGAATCCGGAGCGGGCCAGCCACAGGGACTCGGCGAGGGTGAACGACATGATGCCCTCGAAGCCGTCCCGGGCCAGGACCCTCTCCAGCAGGGCCCGGCAGCGAACGGACTTGCTCGCGACGCGGATCGGCTTGCCGCCGGCCCTGCGCCGGAGGTCGTCGGCGTTCGCGTCGAACGCGTCGAGGTCGACGATCGCCAGAGGGGCGTCGAGATGAGCTGTGGCCCGGTCGTACCGGGCCCGGTCGGCGGCGCGCGCAGTCATGCACGAAGCCTGCCAGACATGATTACCGCAGGGTAGGGGGACGTTCCGGGCAGAAGCCACGGGCCGGCGGACTGGTTCCCGTTCCACGGGGCCCAGCCCGTAGAGTGACGCGCACGCAGGGACGACCTCGACGGGGATGCCGATCCGCTGCCGCGGGTATGGCTTGCCCGTGGTGACGACGGCTGCCGGCGGGCGTGTCCCGGTTATGCGTGACGACCGCTCCCCACGGGCGGTCGGACGCCCGGACGACCTCCGGGTCGCACGGGACGAGGAAACGGGGGGTGCATGAGCACGGAAGCACGTCGTGCCTCCATCCCCCCGCGCCCACCGGTCCCGCCCCGCCCGTCCATACCGCCGGACCACGAGCCGACGGCCACGCCACCGGCCGCACCGCCGAACACTCCGCCCCGGCCTCCGTCGAGGGAACCCGGGTCCGACGGCCGGGCCACGGACACGAGTCCGTCGGCCCCGGGCACCTCCGCCCCGACCGCACGTCCGCAGGGCACGACCACGCGCGCGTCCGGCTCCGGCTCCCCGTTCCGGCCCGGCCCGACGGGGGGCTCCCCGGTCCCCCCGCCCCGCCCGGACCGCGCGCCGTCGGCCGGGAACGGCCCGACCGTGCCCCGCCGCCCGCAGCGGCCCCCCGTGACGCCCGCCCGGCCCGGCACTCCGCCCCGCCCGTCCTCGGCGCCCGCGCCGACGCCCGACGCGCTCCGGGACGGACGACGCCCCGGCACGGCGGACACCCCGAACACCCCGGACAGCGAACGGAGTTCAGCCGACGCGCCCAGGTCCTCCGGTCCGCACGGCACCGCCCCGACCCGTCCGCACGACGCCGCCCCGACGGCTCGTCAGAACGACGCCGCCCCGACGACCCGTCAGAACGGCTTCCCGCGAGGCTCCCGGCGGCCGGCCGGCCATGGCCCCGTGCGCGGCTCCGGCGCGGCGCCCGGGCCCGACCCCGTACGGGGGCCGGGCGAGGCGGCCGCGGGCCCGGATGCCGCCCGGGGTGCCGACCGGGCCAGGCCCGGCCGCACCTCGGCGCGCGGCACCGACGGACGGCCGGGCGGGCCGAGCCCGGCGCGCGACGCCGCCCAGTCGGCCGACCGGAGCCCCGCCCGTGACGCCGCCGCGGACGGCGGCACCGCCCCGCGTCGCGGCGAGCACCCGCGGTTCTCCGACTTCCGGCGCACCACCGGCCAGAACGGCGGCACCCCGGCCACCCCGCCGCCCCCGGCCGCCTCCGCCCGTTTCCCGGACGCCCCGCCCCCGGCGTGGACCCGCTTCCTGAACACGCCTCCGGCCGCTCCGACACGTTTCCCGGACGCCCCGCCCGTAGCCTCGGCCCGTTTTCCCGACGGCCCCCCGTCCGCCGGCCGCCGGGAGGACGGCCCGCCCCCGGCCTCGGCCCGCTTCCCCGACGCACCGCCGTCGACACGAGACACCACACGGCGGACGGCTCCCGCGCGCCCCTCCGGTCCCGCGGCGTCCCCGGGTTCCGCACGGCCCTCCGGCCCCGCCCCGTCCTCCGGCTCCGCACGGCTCCCGGGCGGGCGGGCCGCCGACCCGGCCCCGGCTGCCGACGCATTTCCCGGCCGCGCGCCCCGGCCTTCCGGCCCTCCCGCCGACGGCGCGCCCCCTCGCTCCTCCGGCCCGTCCTCCGACGCCGCGGGCACCCGGCGGGCCGCCGGCGCCTCCGCCGGCGGGGCACCACCGCGCTCGTCCGGCGACGCGCCCACCCGGCAGGTGGGCTCCTTCACCGACGGCGCGCCCCCTCGCTCCTCCGGCCCGTCGGCCTCCCGCGACGGTGTGACGGCATCCGGCGGTGCCGTCCCGCCCTCCGGCCCACCCCCCGCCGCGCCACCGCTTCGCCGTCCCCTGCCCGAGGAGCGGGGCCCCGAGGGCACTCCGCACCCGCGGCCCCTCACACCCGAGCGCCCCGGCACCTGGCAGCCCCCGTCGGGTTCGTCCCGGCGCTCCGCCGAAGCCCTCGACGGCGTCCTCGGTACGCCCCCCGGGCGGCCCTACGTGACGTTCGCCCAGCCCGACACCTCGCCGTGGACCCCGCCGGAGCCGTACGGCGCACAGCCCCGCAAGCCCCGGCCCACCGCGGCGCGGGCCGCCGCCGTGGCGCTGTGCGTGGTGCTCGGCGCCGGGCTCATCGGCGGAGCGGCGGCCGGGAGCTGGCTCACCGGCGACTCCGGGACCGAGGGCTCCCGTGACACGTTCGCGGTCGCCGGACAGCTGTGGCACGGCGTACCCGTCGACGAACTGTTCCCGCCCACCGTGCGGGGCGAGGGCGCCGGACCCGGCGGCACCGACCGCATCTGGACCCGGATCGCCGTCGCCCCCGACAGCGGCTGCGCGGACGCCTTCGACCCCCTCCTGCGCAAGGTCCTCGCCCCCGTCGGCTGCCTGCGCCTGCTGCGCGCCACCTACACCGACGCGACCAGCAGCAACGTCACCACCGTCGGCCTGATGTTCACCAAGTCCGACGCCGCCGCCATGGCCGCCCTCAGGAACCGCTTCGCGAAGGACGGACTCGACCGCCGCACCGACCTGATGCCGCGGCCGTACGCCGCCGAGGACACCGCGGCGGCCGGCTTCGGCGACGACCAGCGGGCCTCCTGGACGGTCTCCGTCCTCACCGACGTCCCCGTCGTCGTCTACGCCGTCTCCGGTTTCGCCGACGGCCGTACCGTCACCGAACCCCAGCCCGCAGAGGACGCGATGAAGGCCGGCGCCACCACCGCCCCCGCCCAGTCCGGTCTCGGCCACGAGGCGAAGGGCCTCGCCGACCGCATCGAACGCGGTCTGCGCGCGACCGCCGCGTCCGCCACGGAGCAGCCTTCATGAACACCGGTGAACCCGGGACCACCAGGACCCCCGCGACGGCGCGGGACACCGGACAGCCCGCGACGCCCGCCCGTCCCGGACCCCGGGCCCGGCGCCCGCGCCTGGCCCTGCTCAGCATCCCCCTCGCCGCCTCCCTGGCCCTCCTGCCGTCCACCGCCGCGCACGCCGACGGCATCCGGGACCAGCAGTGGGCGCTGGACGCGATGCACACCCAGGAGGCGTGGCGGACCACCAAGGGGGCGGGCATCACCGTCGCGGTGCTCGACACCGGCGTGGACGACGAGCACCCCGACCTGGCCGGCAACATCCTGCCGACGAAGGACATGGTCGGCTTCGGCGCCTCGCGCGGCGACCGGCCGTGGGCCCGGCACGGCACCGCCATGGCCGGGATCATCGCCGGACACGGACACGGCGTGAACGACGCCGACGGCGTCCTCGGCATCGCGCCCGAGGCGAAGATCCTCCCCGTCCGCGTCATCCTGGAGGACAAGGACCCGGCCCGCTCCAAGGCCCGCAGCACCCGGGGCAACGCCCTCGCCGAAGGCATCCGCTGGGCCGCCGACCAGGACGTCGACGTCATCAACCTCTCCCTCGGCGACGACTCCGAGTCCGCGCACCCGGAACCCTCCGAGGACGCCGCCGTCCAGTACGCCCTGTCGAAGGGCTCGATCGTCGTCGCCTCGGCCGGCAACGGCGGCGCGAAGGGCGACCACATCTCCTACCCGGCCGCCTATCCGGGAGTGATCGCGGTGGCCGCCGTCGACGAGGACGGCGACCGCGCCCCGTTCTCCACCCGCCGCTGGTACGCCACCGTCAGCGCCCCCGGCGTCGACGTCGTCATCGCCGACCCGGACCGCAAGTACTACGAGGGCTGGGGCACCAGCGCCGCCGCGGCCTTCGTCTCCGGTGCCGCCGCCCTCGTCAAGGCGGCCCACCCGAGCCTGACCCCCGCCCAGGTCAAACGTCTCCTGGAGGACACCGCCCGCGAGGCCCCCGTCGGCGGCCGCGACGACTCCCGCGGGTTCGGCTTCGTCGACCCGGCGGCCGCCATCCGCGAGGGCGCCGCGCTCACCTCCGACGACCTCAAGACCGCGTCGTACGGCGGCAAGTACTTCGGTTCCGGGCCGGACCCGGTGGAGAAGGAGGACCCGACGGCCGGCTGGGTCGCCCCCGCCGCCGGCGGACTCGGAGCGTTCCTGCTGGTCGTCGCCGTGATGGTGTGGCGGGGACGCGGTCGCGGCCGGCCCGACGAGTACGTGGTCTGACCCCGGCGCCTACGAGGTGCCGCCCGCACCCGCCCCGGCCCCGCCCGCCGCACCCGCCCCGCCCGTTGCGTCCTCGAACACGGAGACGGCCGCCCGTGCCGCCGCCTCCACCAGCGAGATCCCCTTCGCCTTCGTGGTGTTGCCGTGCGACACCACCGCGACCAGGCGGGCCCGGCCGTCCACCATCACCCGGCCGATGCTGTTGATCACCCACAGCCCGGTGGCGGTACGCGGCAACCAGCCGTTCTTCAGAGCGAACCCGGACCCCGTGACCCCGCCCGACGCCGCCGCCGACACGCCCCAGTCCTGCCCCTGGGCGATGCCTCCCATCAGCTGCTGGACGTACGCCCGCGAGGCCGCGCTCAGCTCCGAGGTGGCGTCGTCACCGAACACCTGCTGGAGCAGGATGAGCTGATCGGCCGCCGTGGTCCGGGTGAGGCCCCAGTACAGGCCGTCGCCGCCCTCGGTGTCCGTCAGCCCGAACCGCTCGTTCGCGGCGTCGAGGCCGTCCGCCTGCCCGACGGCCTTCCACAGGGCCGTCGCGGACGCGTTGTCGCTGTCCCGGATCATCGCGGAGGCGTACGTCCGCTCCTGCGCGGTGAGGTGCCGGTCCGCGTCCTGGGCCCGCAGCAGCAGGGCCGCCAGGATGTCCGCCTTGACGATGCTCGCGGTCTCGAAGCGCGCGTCCCCGTACCGGGCCGACTCCCCGGACGCCATGTCCAGCACCGCCACCGACACGGCCGCCCCGTCCTCGACGGTCACCTCCGCCAGCGCCGTCGCGAGCAGCGCGTCGTGGTCCACCGCGGGCGCCGCGACAGGTTCCACCGAAGCCTCCTCAGCGACCGTGTCCGCCTCCGGCACGGCCGAGGCGGAGGCCGTCGCCGTCACCGGCGATGACGCCGACGACGATACGGCGGAACCCGCGCCGTCCAGGGCCCGGGCCCTCATGTACACCGACCCGGCGGCCGTGCCGCCGACCAGGACGAGGGCGGCGAGCGCGAGGTGCGGGAGCGGACGGCGCACGGCGCGGCGACGCACGGCAGGGCGGGCGCGGCGACGGTCTCGGCGACGGGCTCGGAAGGACGGCATGCCGCGATGGTTCTGTGCCGCGCTGTGCGTGTGGTGAGCCGGTTGTTAAATCCCGGTCAGGGAGAGCTGAGAAAACCGTGAGGGAGGTGACCGCCGTGTTTCCGGCCTGCCGGACGCCCGGCGGACCTGCCCCGATAGGGTCGACGACCGTGGCGAACAAGAACATCCCCGACCCCGGCTTCTCCGACGACGACGGTTCCGCGGACCCCCGGCTGAGCGCCGCGCTCGCCGCCTGGGCCGAGGACCGGACGGCCGTGGGCCCCGTCCTCGAAGCCCTCGGGGGAGCCCGGCTGCTCGTGCCCGTCGTGGCCGTGCTCGGCGAGGTCGAGACGGACGAGAACGGGCTGCGCCGCGAGAAGACCAGCGACATGGCCGTCCCCACCCTGAAGGCCGGCGGCCGCACCGCCCTGCCCGCCTTCACCTCCACCGACTCCCTGGCCCGCTGGGACCCCGCCGCCCGCCCCGTCGCCGTGCCCCTGCACCAGGCCCTGCGGGCCGCCGTGCACGAGCAGGCCGACACGATCGTCCTCGACCTCGCGGGGCCCGTCCCCTACGAGCTGACCGGCCCGGCCCTGCGCGCGCTCGCCGAGGGGCGCACCAGCACCGACCCGCTCGCCGACCCCGCCGTCCGTGACGCGGTACGGTCCGCCGTCGCCGCCGAGCCGGCCGTGCTCCGGGCCCACCTCGGCCCCGGACAGGCCGACGGCACCCTCGCCCTCGTCCTCGACCCGTCCGCGGACCCGGCCGGGGCCGCACGGTCCGTGGCGGGCCGCCTCGCCGCCGACGAGACACTGCGGGCCCGCCTGGTCCGCGGCCTCGACCTGGCACTGCTGCCGGCCGGGGCGACGCCACCGGGCGAGCCCTTGTACGTTCGGGAGTAGCGGTCGGGCACCGGTGCCCGTACCCGCGCTCGTCCCAGGCGCGGGCACCGGGGGACGGGTTCTAGCCGTAGACCGGGCCCGTGTACTTCTCGCCCGGCCCCTGGCCCGGCTCGTCCGGGACGACGGACGCCTCGCGGAACGCCAGCTGCAGCGACTTCAGACCGTCGCGCAGCGGTGCCGCGTGGAAGGAGCTGATCTCGGTCGCGGACGCGTCCAGCAGACCGGCGAGGGCGGAGACCAGCTTGCGGGCCTCGTCCAGGTCCTTGTACTTGTCGCCCTCCTCCGTCAGGCCGAGCTTCACCGCGGCGGCGCTCATCAGGTTGACGGCGACCGTCACGATCACCTCGACCGCGGGGACCTCGGCGATGTCGCGGGTCATCGAGTCGAAGTCGGGGTTCTCAGGAGGGGTCTCACTCATGCCCCACACGATAGGCCCCGGCGCGTACGCCCCGACCTGCGGGAGGCCGCCGCACCTCGATTGGCACGCCGGGTTTCAACCCGGTATGGTTGTGTCAACGACCGGCTGGACACTTGTGTGCCCGGCCCGCAAGTGGAGGCTCCGAACTCCCACCTGACCGCCCTCCGGGACGGCAGGTCACCCGGTCAGACGGCCACCACCGTTCCGTACGGACGGTGGAGCCGTCCGATATTGCGCCCCGCGGGACACCGCGGCGGTGCTCCGGCAGTACATGGAGCCCCGCCTGTGTCCCGTCCGGGGCATTTTTTATGGCCTCTGACGGTTGGTCTCTATGTCAACCAGACATAACACGGCGGTCCGCCAGACCGGCGTGTGGTGCTACCGAGGAGGATCCATCAGCACCGAGCCCCGCATCAACGACCGGATTCGCGTTCCCGAAGTGCGACTTGTCGGTCCCAGCGGCGAGCAGGTCGGGATTGTTCCGCTTGCCAAGGCCCTGGAGCTTGCACAGGAGTACGACCTCGACCTGGTCGAGGTGGCGGCGAGCGCGCGCCCGCCGGTCTGCAAGCTCATGGACTACGGGAAGTTCAAGTACGAGTCGGCCATGAAGGCCCGTGAGGCGCGCAAGAACCAGGCGCACACGGTCATCAAGGAAATGAAGCTCCGGCCGAAGATCGACCCGCACGACTACGACACCAAAAAGGGTCACGTCGTCCGGTTCCTCAAGCAGGGCGACAAGGTCAAGATCACGATCATGTTCCGTGGTCGCGAGCAGTCCCGGCCCGAGCTGGGCTACCGACTGCTGCAGCGTCTCGCCTCGGACGTCGAGGATCTCGGGTTCGTCGAGTCGAACCCGAAGCAGGACGGCCGAAACATGATCATGGTTCTCGGTCCGCACAAGAAGAAGACCGAGGCGATGGCCGAGGCCCGTCAGGCGCAGGAAGCACGGAAGGCGGAAGCGAAGGCCAACCCTGGCAAGTCGCAGAACGCCGCCGAGCAGACCGACGCCGGAGAGTCCGACGTGGAACACGTCGAGACGGTGCCGGCCGAGGAGCCTGCGGAGGCGTAAGTCCCCGGGACGCGAGTCCGGGGGAAGCCCTGGACACCCGTCCAGGGTGTCAACCGAAAGAAATGACGTTCCGTCGTGCCCGGTTTCGCGACCGGGCACCGGAGCGCCACTGACGAGGAGAGAACGGCGCTATGCCGAAGAACAAGTCGCACAGCGGTGCCAGCAAGCGCTTCAAGATCACCGGCTCCGGCAAGGTGCTCCGTGAGCGCGCCGGCAAGCGCCACCTGCTCGAGCACAAGTCGTCCCGCGTGACGCGCCGCCTCACCGGCACCGCCGAGATGGCCCCGGGCGACGCCGCGAAGATCAAGAAGCTTCTCGGCAAGTGACGCGGCGGCGCCTGACCGGCTGACCGGCCGGTCGCAGCGCGCCGTACGTACGTCAGGACCGGGACCCCATCGATTTCGGGTCGTGTGACGACAACCACGGCCCCGCTACAAGGAGTAAAAAGTGGCACGCGTCAAGCGGGCAGTCAACGCCCACAAGAAGCGCCGGGCGATCCTCGAGGCGGCCTCCGGCTACCGCGGTCAGCGTTCGCGCCTGTACCGCAAGGCCAAGGAGCAGGTCACCCACTCGCTGGTCTACAACTACAACGACCGCAAGAAGCGCAAGGGCGACTTCCGTCAGCTGTGGATCCAGCGCATCAACGCTGCGGCCCGCCAGAACGGCATGACGTACAACCGCCTCATCCAGGGTCTGAAGGCCGCGAACATCGAGGTCGACCGCAAGATCCTCGCCGAGCTGGCCGTCAACGACGCCACGGCGTTCTCCGCGCTGGTCGAGGTCGCGCAGAAGGCGCTGCCGGCGGACGTGAACGCGCCCAAGGCGGCGTGACGCTCGCGCTGGCCTCAGCCGTGTGAGATGTGGCCCGGACCCGCAGGTGCTTGCCGCCTGCGGGTCCGGGTGTTTTGTAGGTGCGTTTTCGGGTGCGGGTCCGGTGGGGCTTCTCGCGCAGTTCCCCGCGCCCCTAAAAGCATCAGGCCCCTGCGGGCCTGAAAGCCCAGGCCCTGCGGGCCTGAAAGCGACGGCTGCGGGCCTGAAAAGCGCGGGGCGCAGCCCCTGCTCTTCAGGGGCGCGGGGAACTGCGCGACCAGCCCCCACCGGACCCGCAGTCGCCGACCCACCGAACCCCCCGAGCTCTCCGACCCAAGACCCAAAAGGTGACCCATGCCCACCCCCGAGTTGATCTCCCCCCGGTCCGCCCGCGTCACCGCGGCCCGCCGGCTCGCGAGGCGGAACTTCCGGGGGAAGGACCGCCTGTTCCTGGCGGAGGGCCCGCAGGCCGTACGGGAGGCCGCCGGCCACGGAGACACCCTGGTCGAGCTGTTCGCGACCGCCGAGGCCGCGGAGCGCTACGCCGACATCGTGAGCGAGGCCCACGCGGCCGGCGCCCGCGTGCACCTCGCCGACGAGACCGTCGTCGCCGACATCTCCACCACCGTCACCCCGCAGGGCCTCGTCGGGGTCTGCCGGTTCCTCGACACCCCGTTCGCGGAGATCCTCGCCGCCCGCCCGAGGCTCGTCGCCGTCCTCGCCCACGTCCGCGACCCCGGCAACGCCGGCACCGTACTGCGCTGCGCCGACGCCGCCGGGGCGGAGGCGGTCGTACTCACCGACGCCTCCGTCGACCTCTACAACCCCAAGGCCGTACGCGCCTCGGTCGGGTCGCTGTTCCATCTGCCCGTCGCCGTCGGCGTGCCCGTGGAGGAGGCCGTGGCGGGGCTCAGGGACGCCGGGGTGCGGATCCTCGCCGCCGACGGCGCGGGCGAGGACGACCTCGACGCGGAGCTCGACAAGGGGACGATGGGCGGGCCCACGGCGTGGGTGTTCGGCAACGAGGCGTGGGGGCTGCCCGAGGAGACCCGGGAGCTGGCCGACGCCGTCGTACGGGTGCCGATCCACGGAAAGGCGGAAAGCCTGAACCTCGCGACCGCCGCCGCCGTATGTCTCTACGCGTCCGCCCGTGCACAGCGCGCCTTCGGAGGGTGCCGCACCGTCACGCCCAGCTAGTAGGGTGACGGGCTCGGGGGCCCACTGCACAACGCGAGAGGTGGGGTACGGGGATGAGGGTCGGCACGAGCGGCACACGGGAGGCACGGGACGTGCTCGCCCCGACGGCGGCCCGGCACGATGATCTCGCCGAGCTGGGCATCGACCCCGACGACCTCCCCGACGGCCTGGTCGTGGCCGACGAGAACGGCCGCGTGATCTGTTTCAACGCCGCCGCCGCACGGATCACCGCCACCCCGGCCGCCGAGGCCCTCGGCCGCCCCCTGGAACGGGCCCTGCCCCTGGAGGACCTCGAAGGCCGCCGCTGGTGGCAGCTGACCGACCCGTACGGAGGGCTCGCCATCCGCGTCGGGCAGCCCGAGCGGAACCTGCTGCTGCCCGGCGCGCGCGAGATCCTCGTCTCGGCCCGCTACCTGCGTACCGGGCCGACCGGACCCGTGCGCCGGGTGGTCGTCTCCCTGCGCGACACCGAGGCCCGGCGCCGCACCGAGCGCAGCCATGCCGAGCTGATCGCCACCGTCGCCCACGAGCTGCGGTCGCCGCTCACCTCGGTCAAGGGGTTCACCGCCACCCTGCTGGCGAAGTGGGAGCGGTTCACGGACGACCAGAAGAAGCTGATGCTGGAGACCGTGGACGCCGACGCCAACCGGGTCACCCGGCTCATCGCCGAGCTGCTGGACATCTCACGGATCGACTCCGGGCGGCTCGAAGTGCGCAGGCAGCCCGTCGACATCGGCGCGGCCGTCGGGCGGCACATCCAGGCCTACGTCGCCGCCGGGCAGCCCGCCGACCGGTTCCTGCTGCGGATCGGGCAGCCGCTCCCCGACCTGTGGGCCGACCCCGACAAGATCGACCAGGTGCTGAGCAACCTGCTGGAAAATGCGGTGCGGCACGGCGAGGGAACGGTCACGATTGACGTCACGCCCACGGCGTCCCCCCGCGAGGGGGAGGACACAGGAACGTCGGTCACGGTGAGCGACGAGGGCAGCGGCATCCCGGAGGAGTCCATGAACCGCGTCTTCACCCGCTTCTGGCGGGGCAGCAAGCGCGGCGGCACCGGCCTCGGGCTGTACATCGTCAAGGGCATCGTCGAAGCCCACGGCGGCACCATCACCGTCGGACGCGCCCCGCTCGGCGGCGCCGAGTTCCGATTTACGTTGCCCGTGAGCGCTCCGGCCTACCTGGCCTGAGCAGCCTGCGGGCGCATCCGGACACCACCACCCCGTTAGACTCGGCCTTTGGCACCTTTGTGTCCTGCACACGGCCCTGAGCGCCGGTCACGGGGACCTTCAGTCAGCCAATCGGAAGCACGGGAAGAGATGTCGGCACCGAATAAGTCGTACGACCCGGTAGAGGTCGAGGCCTTGAAACCGGAAGAGATCGAGCGCATGCGGGACGAGGCGCTCGCCGCCTTCGCCGCCGCGGACTCCCTCGAAGCGCTCCAGGAGGCCAAGGTCGCCCACACCGGCGGCACCTCCCCGCTGTCCCTCGCCAACCGCGAGATCGGCGCACTGCCCCCGCAGGCCAAGGCCGCCGCCGGCAAGCTGGTCGGCCAGGCGCGGGGCGCGGTGAACAAGGGACTCGCCGCCCGCCAGGTCGAGCTGGAGGCCGAGCGCGACGCCCGGGTACTGGTCGAGGAGGCGGTGGACGTCACCCTGCCGTACGACCGCGTACCGGCCGGCGCCCGCCACCCCCTCACCACCCTGTCGGAGCGCATCGAGGACGTCTTCGTGGCCATGGGCTACGAAGTCGCCGAGGGCCCCCAGGTCGAGGCCGAGTGGTTCAACTTCGACGCCCTCAACATCGGCCCGGACCACCCGGCCCGCGGAGAGGCCGACACCTTCTTCGTGCGGACGGAGTCCCATGGCGGCTCCGCCGCGGGCTCGGGCGGCACCGAGTCCGGCGTCGTGCTGCGCACGCACACCTCGCCCGTGCAGATCCGCTCGCTGCTCGACCGTGAGCTGCCGGTGTACGTGATCTGCCCCGGCGTCGTGTACCGCACCGACGAGCTGGACGCCACGCACACCCCGGTCTTCCGCCAGGTCGAGCTGCTGGCCGTCGACGAGGGCCTGACCATGGCCGACCTCAAGGGCACCATGGACCACATGGTCCAGGCCCTGTTCGGCGAGGGCATGAAGACCCGGCTGCGGCCGAACTTCTTCCCGTTCACCGAGCCGTCCGCCGAGATGGACATGGTCTGCTACGTCTGCCGCGGCGAGTCCGTCGGCAACCCCGACCGCCCCTGCCGCACCTGCTCCTCCGAGGGCTGGATCGAGCTGGGCGGCTGCGGCATGGTCAACCCCAAGGTGCTCACCGCCTGCGGTGTCGACCCCGAGAAGTACAGCGGCTTCGCCTTCGGGTTCGGCATCGAACGGATGCTGATGTTCCGCCACAACGTCGAAGACATGCGAGACATGGTCGAGGGTGACGTCCGGTTCACCCGGCCGTTCGGGATGGAGATCTGATGCGCGTCCCGCTTTCCTGGCTGCGGGAGTACGTCGACCTGCCCGCCACCCAGACCGGCCGTGACGTCCAGGCCAAGCTCATCTCCGCCGGTCTGGAGGTCGAGACGGTCGAACAGCTCGGCGACGGCCTCAAGGGCCCCCTCGTCGTCGGCCAGGTGCTGACCATCGAGGAACTGACGGAGTTCAAGAAGCCCATCCGCTTCTGCACCGTCGACGTCGGCACCGCCAACGGCACCGGCGAGCCCCAGGAGATCGTCTGCGGCGCCCGCAACTTCGCCGTCGGCGACAAGGTCGTGGTCGTCCTGCCCGGCGCCGAACTGCCCGGCGGATTCGCCATCTCCGCCCGCAAGACCTACGGCCGCAACTCGCACGGCATGATCTGCTCCAGCGACGAGCTGGGCATGGGCGACGACGGCACCAAGGGCATCATCGTGCTGCCGCCGGAGACCGAGGTCGGCAAGGACGCCATCGAGCTGCTGGAACTCGTCGACGAGGTCCTCGACATCGCCGTCACCGCCAACCGCGGCGACTGCCTGTCGATCCGGGGCGTCGCCCGCGAGACCGCCATCGCCTACGGCCTGCCGCTGCGCGACCCGGCGCTCCTCGACGTCCCCGGCCCGAACGCGTTCGGCCACCCCGTCCAGGTCTCCGACCCGCTCGGCTGCGACCGCTTCACCGCCCGCACCGTCACGGGTCTCGACCCCGAGGCGCGCTCCCCGATCTGGCTCAAGCGCCGGCTGCAGAAGGTCGGCATGCGCCCGATCTCCCTCGCCGTCGACGTCACGAACTACGTGATGATGGAGCTGGGCCAGCCGCTGCACGCCTACGACCGCTCCCTCGTCCAGGGCACCATCGGCGTGCGCCGGGCCGAGGAGGGCGAGAAGATCGTCACCCTCGACGGTGTCACGCGGAAGCTGCACGCCGAGGACCTGGTGATCACCGACGAGCGCGGCCCCATCGGCCTCGCCGGGGTCATGGGCGGCGCCGACACCGAGATCGCCGACCACGATGCCGTCGAGAACGGCGGGAACGCCTCCAGCGACGTCGTCATCGAGGCCGCCCACTTCGACCAGGTCGCCATCGCGCGCACGGCCCGCCGGCACAAGCTGTCGTCGGAGGCGTCCCGCCGCTTCGAGCGCGGCGTCGACCCGCTGGCCGCGCCCGCCGCAGCCCAGCGCACCGTCGACCTGCTGGTGCTCCTCGCGGGCGGCACGGCCGACGCGGGCGTCACCGAGGCGGTCACCCCGTCCGCGCCGCACACCATCACCGTCCCTGCGGACCACCCCGACAAGGTCGCGGGCGTCCACTACGGGCGTGAGACCGTCGTCCGCCGCCTCCAGGAGGTCGGCTGCGACGTGTACGGGACGGACGACCTGATCGTCACCGTGCCGTCCTGGCGGCCCGACCTCGCCGAGGTCAACGACCTCGCCGAGGAGGTCATCCGCCTGGAGGGCTACGAGAACCTGCCCTCCACCCTGCCCAAGCCACCCTCGGGCCGCGGCCTGACCCACCGGCAGCGGCTGCACCGCCGGGTCGGCCGCGCGCTGGCCGGCGCCGGGTACGTCGAGGCGCCGAACTACCCGTTCATCGGCGAGCAGGTCTTCGACCAGCTCGGTCTGGACGCCGACGACCCGGCCCGCCGTGTCGTCAGGCTCACCAACCCGCTCAACGACGAGGAGCCCGCGCTCCGCACCTCGCTGCTGCCGGGCCTGCTGGGCGCGCTGCGGCGCAACGACGGCCGGGGCACGCACGACCTCGCCCTGTTCGAGACCGGGCTGGTGTTCCTCCCGCGTGCCGAGCAGCGCGTCGCCGTCGCGCCGCCGGTCGACCGCCGGCCCACCGACGACGAGATCGCGGCGCTGAACGCCGCGCTGCCCGAGCAGCCGCGCCATGTCGCCGTGGTCGTCGCCGGGGCCCGTGAGCAGGCCGGCTGGTGGGGCCGGGGCCGTCCGGCCGACTGGGCCGACACCGTCGAGGCGGGCCGCGCCGTCGCCCGCGAGGCCGGTGCCGAACTGATCGTCCGCAAGGGCCAGTACGGTCCCTGGCACCCGGGCCGCTGCGCCGAGCTCGTGATCGTGGCGGACGGCACCGAGCGGGTCGTCGGTCACGCCGGTGAGCTGCACCCCCGGGTGATCAAGGCGCTCGGGCTGCCGGCCCGCACCGCCGCGATGGAGCTCGACCTGGATGCCGTGGAGCAGGCGGGGAACACCACCCCGCAGGCGCCGCGCATCTCCTCGTTCCCGGTGGCCACGCAGGACGTCGCGCTCGTGGTCGACGCGTTCGTGCCGCACGCCGACGTGGAGGCCGCGCTGCGCGAGGGGGCGGGCGAGCTGCTGGAGGGCATCCGGCTGTTCGACGTCTACGAGAACGCGGAGCAGCTCGGTGACGGGCGGAAGTCCCTGGCGTACGCGCTGCGGTTCCGTGCCGAGGACCGGACGCTGACCGTGGACGAGGCCACGGCGGCCCGGGACGCGGCGGTCGCCCTCGCGGGCGAGCGCACGGGCGCGGTGCTGCGCAGCTAGGGCCTGTCGTTTGGATCATGCCGGCTTCGGGCACAGTGTCTGATGACTGCCGGTGAGCGGGACTTGGTGCGTGCAGCTGCAAGGCGGAGGAAGGCGTCGACGCGGAGCGTCGGCAACTGACGACAACGCCGCAGATGGGCGTGCCAAGCCCCGCGGCCCAGGCGTGATCCAAACGACGGGCCCTGGGGCCCCGCCCCGCACCCCTGTTCCCCGCGTGCCCGGACGGATGCTCGGCCATCCGTCCGGGGACGCCCGGGGGCACCTCACTCGTTCGGGTGAGAATCAGGGGTGGGCACCCCAGTCGGGGCGGGCAGTGGACAGAATCGGACCGGCCTCTCTGGGGCCTACGCGCTGTCCGGGCCTGATGGGGGGCCAACGGCATGATTCGAGTCAGGGCTGGGCTTCCCCGCAGGACATGGTCCCGGGGACGCGGGCCGTTCGGCCGGCGGTCCCCCCGTGTCGGGGTCCGGATCGCCGGCGGTGCCGTGTGCCTCGCGGCCGGTACCGGACTGCTGCTGCACGTCGGGCGGGTGCTGTTGCGGGAGACGCGGCAGGCCCGCGAGGCCGCGGCCGCCGTGCGCGGCGCTCTGCTGAGGCCGCTGCCCGCGCGGATCGACGGACTGGCCACCGCCGCCGCGCTGCTCTCCGCCGACCGGGGCGCGAGGGTCGGCGGCGACCTGTACGAGGTGATCCCGACCGAGCACGGCGTCCGGGTGGTGATGGGCGACGTACGGGGACACGGAGTCGCCGCCATCGGCACCGTCGCCGCCGTGCTGGCCGGCTTCCGTGAGGCCGCCCACGACGAGGCCGAGCTGACCGGGGTCCTCTCCCGCCTCGACCGCGCCCTCGCCCGGCACCTGCGGGACCGCGACCGCGCCCGTCCCGGGAACACCGCGAGCACCGGGGACACCGAGGACGCCGAGGACTTCGTGACCGTCCTCCTCCTGGAGATCGCCCCCGACGGCGCCCTCCACGCCCTCAACTGCGGGCATCCCTGGCCGTACCTGCTCGGCGTCGGCCGCGCGACACCGGTCGCCCGCGCGGATCCCATGCCCCCGCTCGGACTCTTCCCGCTGCCCGCCGAACTACCGGTCACCGCCTGCGGCCGACTGCTCCCGGGCGAGGCCCTGTTCCTGCACACGGACGGTGTGGAGGACGCCAGGGACGGCCAGGGCCGCTTCTTCCCCCTGGCCGCCGCGCTGACGGAAGCCGTACGAGGCCGCCCCGTCCCGCCCCGGGCGGTACTCCGCTCCGTCTTCACGCAGCTCCTGCGTCACGCCGGGGGACGGCCCAAGGACGACATCGCGATGCTGGTCCTCCGCAACGACCGTGTACGCACGGCGGTTCTCAGGGGCGCGGGGCTGCATACATCCGCGGCTTCGCCGGGGGGCGCGACCAGCCACCTATGGTCCGCGCCCGACACCCCACCGGTCGCCCCCGCCCCGTAGCCGCGCCGTTCCGCCCGGCAGGGCCACCGCACTGTACGAGGGGGAGCCGGCGGCCCGGCCGGCCTCTTGCGAGGCCTTTCAGTCAACCGGTCCGGAACTCTCCGCGACAGCGCGCGCACCGTCCGAATCCGGGCATTCCTTTCACACCCCGTGTGAAACCGGAGGCGCTACGCTGCGATGCGCCGGCACCGAGCCACCGGAGGGCCTTCATGCAGCCCAACACCCTGCTCGACGCGATCCTCGACGAAGCCGGTGTCTCCCACGCCGGTCTCGCCGCCCACGTCAACCAGGCGGGGCGGGCCCGGGGACTCGCCCTGAGATACGAACACACCGCCGTGGCACGGTGGTTGAAGGGCCAGCGGCCGCGCGGCCAGGTGCCCGACCTGATCTGCGAGGTGCTCGCCGGACGGCTGCGCCGGACGGTCACCCTCGACGACATCGGACTCGGCGTGCCCGGTGAGCCGGTCTCCTCGCACGGGGCCGGGCTTTCGGGGTTCGTGGAGCGCGCCACCGCCCTGTGGCGCTCCGACGAGCAGCAGCGCCCGCACGTCCTCGGTGCCCCCGCCGTCACCGGCACACCCGCCGTGATGCCGGTCTGGGAGTGGGAGAACCCGCCGGAGGACGTCGACGTGTCCCGCGGCGGGCGGCACCACGTGAGCATGGCCGACATCGAGATGCTGCGCGCGGCCCGTACCCACTACGAGCAGATGTACCGCAAGGCCGGTGGTGTCGCCACGCGCACCCGGATCGTCGGGTTCCTCAACGCGGAGGCCGCGCCGCTGCTGCGGGGCACCTACACCGACGCCACCGGGCGCCAACTGCACCGGGCCACCGGGGGACTGGTGGCCATCGCCGGGATCTGCGCCTACGACGCCGACGCCCACGGGCTGGCCCAGCGGTACTTCCACCAGGCGCTGCGGCTGGCCAAGGCCAGCGGGGACCGAGGGCTGGGCGCCTATGTGATCGCACTCCTCGTCAACCAGTCGCTGTTCATGCGCGAGCACCGGCAGGCCGTCGCCTTCGCCGAGGCGGCGCTGCGCACCGCGGGCCGGCACATCACCCCCGCGCTCTCCTCCGACCTCTACGCGATGCAGGCGAAGGCGTACGCGCACCTGGGCGACGGTACGAGTGCCCTGTCCTGCATCCGGCGGGCCGAGCAGGCCGCCGAGCACATCCGGCGCGGCCACGAACCCGATGAGACCGGCTATGTCCAGCCCGGTCTGGTGAACGTACAGGTGGCGGAGGCACTGCTCAGCCTCGGTGAGCTGACGGCCGCGGCGGAGCACGCGGCGGCGGCCGTCGGCACCCCGGCGCACGACCGGGGGCGGGTGCACCGGCTCGCGATGCTCAGCCAGATCGAGCTGCGGCAGGGCCACGCGGACAAGGCGGTGGCCACCGCCGTGGAAATGGCCGAACAAGCACGGGGTATGGAGTCCATGCGCCTGCGCGACCGACTGCGGGCGGTGCGTGAACACCTCGTGCGCAGCGGCTGCGCGGGGACCTCCGAAGCCGCCGAACTCATCGACGGAGCACTGCGCGTACCGATCTGACGCGGTGCCCGGGGTGCGGCCGTGCACCGGCCGTGCGCCTGCTGTCCCTCAGCTCCTGCTGCGATATTGCCACTTACTCGGAGGAAGGTGGCAGAACCATGCAGTGGGCGAAACAGAGCGAACAAACTGTGTACTCGAACCGCTGGTTCAGCGTCAATCTCGCAGATGTCGCGTTGCCGGACGGGCGACACCTCGATCACTTCCTGATACGGCTGCGGCCCGTGGCCGTGGCCACCGTGATCAACGAGGCCAACGAGGTGCTGCTGCTGTGGCGGCACCGCTTCATCACCGACAGCTGGGGGTGGGAGCTCGCGGCGGGTGTCGTCGAGGACGGCGAGGCCGTCGCCGAGGCCGCCGCCCGCGAACTGGAGGAGGAGACCGGATGGCGGCCGGGACCCCTGCGCCACCTGATGAGCGTCGAGCCGTCCAACGGGCTCACCGACGCCCGGCACCACATCTACTGGGCCGACGAGGGCGCGTACGTCGGTCATCCCGTGGACGACTTCGAGTCGGACCGCAGGGAATGGGTCCCCCTCAAGCTCGTGCCCGACATGGTCGCCCGCGGCGAGGTCCCGGCCGCCAACATGGCGGCCGCCCTGCTCCTGCTGCACCATCTGCGTCTCGGGCAGGACACCAGGCCCTGAAAGCCTCCGGGCGTCCCGCCCCGGGGTCCTAGCGGCCCAGTGCCTGCCAGACGGACACCACGAGGGCGCCCAGGGACGTGAGGGCCGCCACCGCGGGCAGCGGCCAGCGGGCGTGCTCCAGGGTGACGACCCGGGTGTGCAGGTCGTCCAGTTCCTTGGCGCTCTGTTCGGCGCGGTGGCTCAGCAGGGTCAGCCCTCCTTCGACGCGTGTGTGCGCCACATCCAGGCGGCGGCGTAACTCTGCGAGTTCGCCGTGGTGCACGGGATGCTCGGGGTCGATGGCCACGAGTCCGCTCCTCTCTGTAGTCGTGTCATCGCTTGCATGTGCACGTGCAGTCAACTCCCCTGGTGGGCGCGCGGGGAGAGTGTGCGAACGGCATATGCGTGTCCGCCGCGCACACGGTGTGTGAATACGACGGGCCCGGCACCTTTCCAGGTACCGGGCCCGTGGGCACCGAAGGAGACTGACCGTCCGTAGTCAGGCGTACGAGTAGAAGCCGGACCCCGTCTTACGGCCGAGCCGTCCGGCGTCCACCATGCGCTGGAGCAGCGGGGGAGCGGCGTACAGCGGCTCCTTGTACTCGTCGTACATGCTGTTGGCGATGGAGACGATGGTGTCCAGACCGATCAGGTCGGAGAGCCTCAGCGGGCCCATCGGATGCGCGCAGCCCAGCTCCATGCCGTTGTCGATGTCCTCGCGGCCCGCGATGCCCGACTCGAACATCCGGATCGCGGAGAGCAGATACGGCACGAGCAGCGCGTTGACGACGAAGCCCGAGCGGTCCTGGGCGCGCACGGCGTGCTTGCCGAGCACCTTCTCGGCGAACAGCTGTGCCCGGCTGAGGGTGCCCTCGGAGGTGGTGAGGGCCGGGATCAGCTCGACGAGCTTCTGTACCGGGGCCGGGTTGAAGAAGTGGATGCCGATGACGTGGTCGGGCCGGGAGGTGGCAACCGCGAGCTTCACCAGCGGGATGGAGGAGGTGTTGGAGGCGAGGATCGCGTCGGGGCGGGTCACCACCTGGTCGAGCACCTGGAAGATCTCCGTCTTCACCTGCTCGTTCTCCACGACCGCCTCGATGACGAGATCACGGTCGGCGAACTCGCCGAGGTCGGTCGTGAAACTGAGGCGCGCCTGCGTCCCGTCCCGCTCCGCCTCGGTGATCTTGCCGCGTTCCGCCGCCTTGGACAGGGAGTTGAACAGCCGGGTACGGCCGATCTCCAGAGCCTCGCCGCTGGTCTCGGCGACCTTCACGTCCAGTCCGGCGCGGGCGCACACCTCGGCGATGCCCGCTCCCATCTGGCCGCAGCCCACGACTCCGACTCGTGCGAGATCGCCTGTCGGGAAGTCCGTCACATCGTCCCTTTCACTGGTCCACGTACCTGGCAGATACCCCTGGTTCGGTCCTGCGCCAAACCCGCACGTTACCCGTGGCGTCTACTGATCAGTATTCCGGGTGTCCATGGAAGGCTGGCCGGGACCGGTCCGCGACGGCGCGGACACGCGGGAAGCGGGACGCGGAGGTAGCCCCATGTACCGAAAGCCACGCATGTCACGACGGGCGTTCTGGGCGACCGCGGCGGCGACACTCGTGGCGGCCGGCGGTGCGGCGGCCGGTACCGCCGTCGCCGGCGGGAGGCCCAGCCCCCGCCGCCGCAGGGCGGCCGAGGGCGAGCTGCGCGGCATGTGGCTGGCCACCGTCCTCAACCGGGATTGGCCCTCCGTCCCCGGCCTGTCCGCCGGCGAGCAGCGCGCCGAACTCCGCTCCCACCTCGACACCGCCGTGGCCCGCCGCCTCAACGCGGTGATCTTCCAGGTCCGTCCCACCGCCGACGCGCTCTGGCCCTCCCCGCACGAGCCCTGGTCCCAGTACCTCACCGGCACCCAGGGCAAGGACCCCGGCTGGGACCCCCTCGGCACGGCGGTCGAGGAGGCGCACGCCCGGGGCCTGGAACTGCACGCCTGGTTCAACCCGTACCGGATCGCCGTCCACGCCGACCCGAGCCGTCTCGTCGCCTCGCACCCGGCCCGGAAGAACCCCGACTGGGTCGTCCCCTACGGCGGCAAGCTCTACTACAACCCGGGCATCCCCGCCGTCCGCGCCTTCGTGCGCGAGGCCATGCTCGACGCCCTGCGGAAGTACCCGGTCGACGCCGTGCACTTCGACGACTACTTCTACCCGTACCCGGTGGCCGGCCAGGTCTTCGACGACGACGCGGCGTACGACCGGTACGGCGGGAGCTTCCCCGGCCGGGCCGCCTGGCGGCGGGACAACATCGACCGGCTGGTCCGGGAGACCGCCGCGGAGATCAGGACGATCCGCCCCGGCACACAGTTCGGGATCAGCCCCTTCGGGGTGTGGCGCAACGCCGAGACCGACGCACGGGGCTCGGCCACGCGGGCCGGCGTACAGACGTACGACGATCTGTACGCGGACACACGGACCTGGGTCCGGGAGAACTGGATCGACTACATCGTTCCGCAGCTGTACTGGGACATCGGCTTCGCGGCCGCCGACTACGCCGAGCTGCTGCCCTGGTGGGAGGAGACCGCCCGGGGCAGTGGGACGCGGCTGTACATCGGGGAGGCCCTGTACAAGGCGGGCGACCCGGCGCAGCCCGCGGCCTGGCAGGACCCGGCCGAGCTGTCGCGGCACCTCACCCTCGCCAAGGAGCACGCAGAGGTCCGGGGACATGTGTTCTTCTCCGCCAAGGAGGTGGAGGAGGACAAGATCGGGGCCATGGCACGCGTGGTCGCCGACCACTACCAACGGCCGGCGGAACCACCGCGCTGACGGGGCCGGGCGGGCGCGGACCCGTTACCCGGGCTCGCCGGGGTGACGGACGACCGTGTCCGGGCCCGGAGACATCAGCGCCTCGTGCCCGTCGTCCTCGAACCGGACCCGGTAGGGCGGGTTGCCGTCGTGGCCGAGCACTTCCAGGACCCGCGCGGTCCGGTCGTGGTGCCCGACGGTCCTGCCGTGCACCAGCAGGGTGTCGCCTACAGCTGCCTGCATCGGGGGCCTCCTCGTCTCGCACGGGAGTGGCGTTCCATGACCGCGGTCCGGTGCGGGCGGCGCCGGTCGGACCGGTGTGCGGCGAACGGCTCCCGGGCGTCCTCAGGCCGAGGAACGCTGGGTGACCGCGATGCAGACCAGTACGGCGGCGGCCGTCAGGGGAGCGGCCGGGGTGAGCTGCTCCCCGAGGAGCAGCACCGACCACACCAGTGTGAGCAGCGGCTGCGCCAGCTGCAACTGGCTGGCCTTCGGTATGCCGATCGCCGCCATGCCCCGGTACCAGACCACCAGCCCCAGGAACTGGGACCCGGCCGCCACCCACAGCAGCCCGGCCACCCCGTGCGCGCTCAGCCGGACCGGCTCCTGGGCCAGTGCCAGCAGGGCTCCCGGCACGCTCAGCGGCAGGCACAGCACCAGCGCCCAGCCGATGACCTGCCAGCCGGGCATCACCCGGGCCAGCCGGCCGCCCTCGGTGTAGCCGGCCGCACAGACCAGCAGGGCGGCGAAGAGGTACAGGTCGGCGGTGGTCAGGGCGCCGCCGCTCTGCGTCACGGTGAAGGCGATGACGGCGGCGGCTCCGGCGAGCGCGGCGGTCCAGAAGGTGCGCGAGGGGCGCGTGCCCGTGCGCAGCGCGGAGAACACGGCCGTCGTCAGCGGCAGCAGGCCGACCACCACGGCGGCGTGCGCGGTGGTCGAGGTCCGCAGCGCGAGCGTGGTCAGCAGAGGGAAGCCCAGGACGACACCGGCGGCCACGACCGCGAGCCCCGCCCAGTGCCGGCGGGCGGGCGGCCGCACCCGCAGGGCCAGCAGACAGCCCCCCGCGAGGACGGCGGCGAGGACACTGCGCACGGCGACCAGCGACCAGGGGCCGAAGCTCTCCAGGCCCCAGGCGGTGGCCGGGAAAGTGAGGGAGAAGGCGGTGACACCGAGGGCGGCCTGGAGGGTGCCGCCCGTGCGCGGGACGGCCACGGTCGTGTCCGCCGGCCGGGTCCCGGCGGGTCGGGGCTGCTGCCCGCCGGTCTGCGGCTCGCGGTCCACCGGTAGTGAAGGGCTCTCGCGGTCCACCGCTACTGAAGGGCTGGCGATAGCGCTACTCTCTGCTCTCATGCAAGAGCGTAGCAGTGGTGCGGAACTGGCGGAACAGCTGAAGAAGGAGCTGGACCGCTACTCACCGGGCGGAAAGCTGCCGTCGAGCCGGGCGCTCGTCGAGCGGTTCCGGGTGAGCCCGGTGACCGTCTCGCGGGCCCTGGCGCAGCTCGCCGCCGAGGGGCTCGTGGTGACCCGGCCGGGGGCGGGCGCCTTCCGGGCCCGGCCGCGTGACCGCGGCACACCGGTGGGGGACACCTCCTGGCAGGAGGTCGCGCTGAGCGCGGACGGGAGCGCCGAGCCGTCGCCCCGCACGGTGGACGCCTCCGGGGTGCTGGTCTCCCTCGCCTCTCCGCCTCCCGGCGTGATCGAGTTCAACAGCGGCTATCTGCACCCCTCCCTGCAGCCGGAGCAGGCCATGGGCGCGGCCCTGTCGAGAGCCGGGCGCCGGCCCGGAGTATGGGCCCGGCCGCCGGTCGAGGGCGTTCCCGAACTGCGGGAGTGGTTCGCGCGGAGCATCGGCGGGGCGATCACCGCCGCCGAGGTGATCGTCGCGGCGGGCGGCCAGTCCGCCCTCACCACCGCCCTGCGTGCCCTCGCGCCGCCCGGAGCGCCGGTGCTCGTCGAATCGCCCACCTATCCGGGCATGCTGGCGATCGCCCGGGCCGCCGGACTGCGGCCCGTGCCCGTGCCCGTGGACGCGGACGGGGTCAGGCCCGCCCTGCTCGCCGACGCGTTCAGGGCGTCCGGCGCCCGGGTCTTCGTCTGCCAGCCGCTCTTCCAGAACCCCACCGGCGCCGCCCTCTCGGTGGAGCGCCGGGGCGAGGTGCTGCGGATCGCCCGAGAGGCGGGGGCGTTCGTCGTGGAGGACGACTTCGTCCGCCGGCTCGTGCACGAGGACGCCGGCCCTCTGCCCGCGCCCCTGGCTGCCGAGGACCCCGACGGCGTGGTCGTGCACGTCTCCTCGCTCACCAAGGCCACCTCGCCCAGCTTCCGGGTGGGCGCCCTCGCCGCCCGCGGGCCGGTCCTGGAACGGCTGCGCGCCATCCAGGTCGTCGACACCTTCTTCGTCCCCCGCCCCCTCCAGGAAGCCGCCCTCGAACTCGTCGGCTCTCCCGCCTGGCCCCGCCATCTGCGGGCGGTCTCCCGGGAGTTGCGCAACCGCCGGGACACGCTGACCACCGAGCTGCGGACGCGCCTGCCCGAACTCGCCCTGCCTCACATCCCCTCCGGCGGCTACCACCTGTGGCTGCGTCTGCCCGACGGCACTGGGGGCACCTCCCAGGCTTTCGGCTCTGGGGGAGAGCCCGCCCTGGTCGCCGCCGCCCTCCGCGCGGGCGTCGCCGTCACCCCCGGCCGCCCGTACTTCAGCGCCGAACCCCCGGCCGGACACCTGCGGCTGAGCTTCGCGGGCGTCGCGGGCGCGGGCGAGATCGCGGAAGGGGTCCGGCGGCTGGCGACCGCGGTAAACGGTTCGACAGTGGGCCTCTGACCTGCGAACGTCCAGCCATGAACGACGGTGCGGCCCTCCCCGGGGGCTACGAGATGTCCGACGACCCCGCCCGCCTGGACGTGGCCCGGGTCCACCACTGGCTGTCCACCGACGCGTACTGGGCCCTCGGCCGCCCCCGCGAGAAGCTGGAGAGCGCGATCCGCGGATCCCTCAACTTCGGGGTGTACGAGGAGGGTTCGGGGAAGCAGGTCGCATACGCCCGGGTGGTGACCGACCGGGCCACGTTCGCCTGGCTCTGCGACGTCTACGTCGACCCGTCGGTGCGCGGGAAGGGGCTGGGCACCGCCATGGTCGCGGCCGTCCGCGACCACCTGGGGCCGTACGGGCTGCGGCGCGTCCTGCTCGCCACGCACGACGCGCACGGGGTCTACGCCAAGCTCGGCTTCCAGCCGCTGGCCGAGCCCGGCCGGTGGATGGCGCTGGTCTCCGAGTGAGCCCCGGGCGCGGTGACGACCGCTTACCGGTACGCGTGGCGATACCCCTGGTAACTCCTGAGTAACGCCTCTTGACCTGCGCAGTCCCTCGTTCCACCATCGCCGCATGCCACTTCGGGTCACGTTCGTCGCCGCCGCGCGCTGTTCCTCGCTGCTCGCGGAACGTTTCGAGGACGACCGGCCGCTGGACCAGGCCGGCTGGGACGAAGTACAGCGCGCCGCCCATGAGCTGGTGCCCCTGGCGGCGGCCGAGCTGCGTTACTGCTCGCCCACACCCCGCAGCCGGGCCACCGGGGACGCCCTCGGCTACGCCCCGCTGGCCCAGCCCGCGCTGCGGGACTGCGACATGGGCCGCTGGCGCGGCTTCACCCTCGGTGAGGCCATGGCGCGGGAGCCCTCGGCCGTGGACGCCTGGCTCGCCGACCCCCGTTCCACACCGCACGGCGGGGAGTCGCTGATCACCTTCATCTCCCGCATCGGCGGCTGGCTGGAGACCCGGCCCGCCGAGGAGGGCTGCCGGATCGTCGCCGTGGCCGAGCCGTCGGTCCTGCGGGCCGCCCTGGTCTACGCGCTCAAGGCCCCGCCGTCGTCGTACTGGAACATGGACATCGGCCCCCTGTCGACGGTCACGGTCGCGGGTCACGCCGGACGCTGGAACCTGCGGCTGGGCGCCGCGCGCCAGGCGGGCGCCCGCTTGTCAGCGCGCTCGCTCGCGGGTGAGGTCGGTGACCAGGAGCAGGTCCTTCGCGGGGCCGCCTACCCGCCACAGCGTCCGCCAGCGGTTCTCGTCGTGGACCTCGAACGTGCCCCGGTAGAGATCGGCGGCGCAGGGATGGTCCGTACGCCAGTGGCCGGTGGTCAGGTCCAGGTCGTGGAAGGGGCGGCCGTCGCCGAAGCGGACGTCGGCCGTGCCGGGAGCGGTGCCCGGCAGGAAGCGCAGGGTGCGTTCGGCGGGGCGGGGGACGCCCTGCCACACGAAAGTTCCGGTCTCCCGGTGGAGCAGTCCGCCGTCGTCCAGTAGGCCGAAAACGGTCTGGCCCGTGAACACCCCCTCGGCCCCGCTCGCGAGGTCCCGCACGGATCGCACGACCCGCCAGCCGCCGGAGAGATACGCCAGGGCATCGGGAACTGGCAGGAAATCGCTCATCGGTCCTTCACTTCCGACACTTTCGGTACCGCGCGACCCGTTGACGCTGATCTCGTCACCTCCCTATCTTGCCGTTCGATGTGCTGATCATTGTCTGATATTTCGAACCACTCCCTGTTTCTCACGCCCCCATGCCCCCACCCCGAGCCGCGGAGTATTCATGTCACGCAACACCCGCGCCCGTTGGCGACTCGGCCTCACCGCCACCGCCCTCCTGACGACGGCCGCGCTGATCCCGGCACCCGCACACGCCGAGGACGTCACCGACTACGCGATCACCGTCGACCCCTCCACCGAGGGGGCGAAGATCGACGACACGATGTACGGCGTCTTCTTCGAGGACATCAACCGGGCCGCCGACGGCGGTCTGTACGCCGAGCTGGTGCAGAACCGGTCCTTCGAGTACTCGACCGCCGACAACCGCGCCTACACCCCCCTCACCTCCTGGTCCGTCGACGGCACCGCGCGGGTGGTGAACGACGCCGGCCGCCTCAACGAGCGCAACCGCAACTACCTCTCCCTGGGCGCCGGTTCGGCTGTCACCAACGCCGGCTACAACACGGGTGTCCGCGTCGAGAAGGGCGAGCGGTACGACTTCTCGGTGTGGGCGCGCGCCGAGAGCCGTACGGCGCTGACCGTCATGCTCCAGGACGCGGACGGCGCCCTCGCCGAGGCCGCCGAGGTCACGGTCAAGGGCGGCTGGGCCAAGTACAAGGTCCGTCTCAGGGCGACGCGGACCAGTTCCACGGGCCGGCTGACCGTCGCCGCCGCCGGTGCCGCCGCCCTCGACGAGGTCTCCCTCTTCCCGCGCGACACCTACAAGGGCCACAGGAACGGCCTGCGCGCGGACCTCGCCGAGAAGATCGCCGCACTGGAGCCCGGCTTCGTCCGCTTCCCCGGCGGCTGCCTCGTCAACACCGGCTCCATGCAGGACTACAGCGCGGCCTCGAACTGGGAGCGCAAGCGCTCCTACCAGTGGAAGGACACCATCGGCCCCGTCGAGCAGCGCGCCACCAACTCCAACTTCTGGGGCTACAACCAGAGTTACGGACTGGGCTACTACGAGTACTTCCAGTTCTCCGAGGACATCGGCGCGATGCCGCTGCCCGTCGTGCCCGCCCTGGTCACCGGCTGCGGCCAGAACCGGGCCACCGAGGACGAGGCCCTCCTCCAGCGGCACATCCAGGACACCCTTGACCTCATCGAGTTCGCAGGCGGCCCCGTGACCAGCGAGTGGGGCGCCAAGCGCGCCGAGATGGGCCACCCGGAGCCCTTCCACCTCACCCACCTCGCCGTCGGCAACGAGGAGAACCTGCCGAACGAGTTCTTCGCCCACTTCAAGAAGTTCCGGGCCGCCATCGCGGCGAAGTACCCGGACATCACGGTGATCTCGAATTCCGGCCCCGACGACACGGGGGCCACCTTCGACACCGCGTGGAAGCTGAACCGCGAGGCGAAGGTCGACATGGTCGACGAGCACTACTACAACAGCCCGCAGTGGTTCCTCCAGAACAACGACCGCTACGACTCCTACGACCGGAGCGGCCCGAAGGTCTTCCTCGGCGAGTACGCCTCCCAGGGCAACGCCTTCAAGAACGCCCTCTCCGAGGCCGCCTTCATGACCGGCCTGGAGCGCAACGCCGACATCGTGAAACTCGCCTCCTACGCGCCGCTCCTCGCCAACGAGGACTACGTGCAGTGGAGCCCCGACATGATCTGGTTCAACAACCACGCGTCCTGGAACTCCGCCAACTACGAGAACCAGAAGCTGTTCATGAACAACGTCGGCGACCGCGTGGTGCCGTCGACGGCCACCGGTACACCGGCCCTCTCCGGCCCCATCACCGGCGCCGTGGGCCTGTCGACCTGGGCGACGACGGCGGCGTACGACGACGTGAAGGTGACCGCGGCCGACGGCACGACCCTGCTCACCGACGACTTCGGCGGTGACGCCTCGCAGTGGACCCACACCGGCCGCGGCAGCTGGAGCATCCAGGACGGGCAGTACACCCAGACCGACGTGGCCGCCGAGAACACCATGGTCTCGGCCGGCGACACCGCCTGGCACGACTACGACCTGAAGGTGAAGGCCACCAAGAAGGCGGGCAAGGAGGGCTTCCTCGTCGCCTTCGGCGTCAAGGACACCGGCAACTACTACTGGTGGAACCTCGGCGGCTGGAACAACACCACCAGCGCGGTCGAGCAGGCCGTGGACGGCGGCAAGTCCTCACTGATCTCCAAGCCGGGCACGATCGAGACGGGCCGCGCCTACGACATCGAGGTCGAGGTGCGCGGGCGGAAGGTGACCCTGCTCCTCGACGGCAAGGAGTGGGGCAGCTTCACCGACGACAAGCCGGCCGAGCCGTTCCGCCAGGTGGTGACGCGGGACGCGGAGACCGGTGAGCTGATCGTCAAGGTCGTCAACGCCCAGCCGTCGGCGGCGCGTACGTCCATCGACCTCGGGACCGCGCGAGTGCGGTCCACCGCCCACGTGACCACGCTGACGGCCGCGCCGGATGCGGTGAACACGGAGACCGCCACACCGGTCGCGCCGGTGAGGTCCACGTTCGGCGGGGTGGCCGAGAAGTTCAGCTACACGTTCCCGGCGAACTCCGTGACGTTCCTGCGGATCAAGAAGCGGTGAGGGGAGCGCGGCCTCCGGGGCAGTGGTGAGGAGGCCCTAGGAGCGGCGGCGGGGCTTTCCGGGCTTGCCGCCGCTCTTCGCGTTCCGCTGGCCCCGGGCCGTCGTGGGCTGGCGGCGGGCGGTGTTCGCCGCGGGACGCCTGGGCTTCTGTGGCGGCTTCTTCTCCTCCGCGGGCTTGGCGCGGCCCCGGGAGGAGTTGACCGTACGGCCCCGGACGATGCCGATGAAGTCCTCGACCAGGTCGGTGGTCGCGTCCTGGGGCCAGGACAGGGCGACCCGGGATTCCGGGGCGTCCGTGACCGTGCGGTAGGTGAGGTCCTTGCGGTGGTGCAGCCGGGCCAGCGACTGGGGAACGATCAGGAGACCGATCCCGGCCGCCACCAGCTCGATCGCGTCCGCCGTGGTGGCGGGGCGCTCGAACGCCGGCTCTCCCGGCGGCCGCTCCCAGCCGAGGGTGTCGTCGAGCGGATGCAGGACCACCTCGTCCGCCAGGTCCTCGGTGGTCACCTCCTCGACCGCCGCCACGACATGGTCCCGGGGAACCACGACGACCGTGGTCTCGGCGTACAGGGGAATCGCGCTGAGGTCGTCACCGTCCACCGGCAGCCGTACGAAACCGGCATCGGCGCCGCCGTCCCGCAGCACGCCGAACGCCTCGGCGGGGGAGACCTGGAGGAGGGTCAGGGGGACGTCGGGCAACCGCTCGTTCCAGATCCGCACCCACTTGGTGGGCGTCACTCCCGGGACGTACGCGAGCCGGAACGAAGAAGGTGCTTCCGAGCCTGTCACAGCACCAGGCTAACGGGCGGGGGCACCGGCCCGGTCATGGCGGGCGGTGACCGGGGCGGCCGTGGTCGGCGGGCGTGCACGCGGTCGATACCCTTGACCCATGACGTCGCACCAGACCACCCAGACCATGAAGCCCGCCACCGCGGCGAAGAAACTGGGTGTGTACCTCCAGGCCACGCCCGCCGAGTTCCAGGAGGGCGTCGTCACCCGCGCCGAGCTGACCGCGCTCCAGACCGACCCGCCCGCCTGGCTGGAGGAGCTGCGCCGCAACGGCCCGCACCCGCGTCCCGTGGTCGCCGAGAGGCTGGGAATCTCCATCGCGGGCCTCGCGCGCGGCGGAGTGACCGAGGCCCTCACCACCGAGCAGATCGAGGCGCTCCGGCAGGACAGCCCGGAGTGGCTGCAGAAGGAGCGGGCCACCCAGGCCGAGGTCCGCAAGGAAGGCGCCCGCATCAAGCGGCGCAACGCGGAGCGGGCGGCCCGGCCGGACGACAGCCGTTCCTGACCCGTCGCTCCCCGACTCTCCGTCCTGCCCACCGCCCTCCTGCCGCTGCCCGCGGAAATTCGTGAGCCGTCCGGCAGGGGCCCGGGGCAGGATGCCCCCGTGAACCATCTCCTGTGCGGGCTCGCCGCCAATCCGGCCCTGCCGGCCGAGCTGGTCGACCGGCTCGTCGCCCTGGCGGACGACGACGTCGACCACCACCTCACCGGCCGGGACGACCTCAGCCATGCGCAGACCCTCACGCTGGCCTCGCGGAGCGAGCTGAACGGGGTGCCTCTGGCGTACCGGGGCCGGCTGACCGCAGCCGACGTCGACCCCGGGGCCCAGCCGCGTACCGCCCTCGCCCTGCTCGACGAGGGTGCCGGCGACCCCGCGTGGGCCCGGCTCCTCGCGGCGGATCCGGAGGCCGAACACCGGGAGAAGCTGGCCGCCTGCCCCGGTCTGCCCGACGACGTGGTGGAGACCCTCGCGGCCGATCAGGACATACGGGTCGTCGTCGAGCTGGCCCTGTGCGCCCCGCCGGACGTGGCCGCCCGGCTCGCCGGGCATCCGCACGCCGAGGTCCGCCTGGCCGTGGCGGCCAACGAGTCGGCGCCGCCGGAGGTGCTGGCGGCACTCGTCGGCGGCGAAGGGCTGCCGCCCGCGCGGCACTGCCTGGTCTGCGACCGCGACGAACCGCCGTTCACCCACGCCCCGGACTGCCCGCGGGACGACTGCGACCTGCGGCCGGGCGCCTCCTGCGACGGCTCCCACGAATCCACCGCACTGGACACCCTGTGGGCAGCCCTGGAGAACCCGGCCACACCGGCCCACGCCGTCGCGGGCCACGCAGGACACCCCTCGATGGTGCTGCGCCAGGCCCTCGCCGCCCGCCCCGGTCTGCCCTCGGAGACGTATGCCCGGCTCGCCGAGGACCCCATGCCGGGCGTCCGCGCCGACCTCGCCGGGAACCCCGCGATCGACGGCGCCCTGATGCGCACACTCGCCGAGGACACCTCCCCCGAGGTGCGGCGCTCGCTCGCGCACAACCCGCGGGTGCCGCTCGACGTGCTCACCCGCGTGGCCGCCGGCACCCGGATCGGCGGCACCCTGCTGCCGAGGATCGCCGCGGCCACGCCCGCCGAGGTGGAGGAGCTGGCGCGGTCGCCGCACCCGGTCGTCCGCTTGCTCCTGGCGCGACGGCGTGATCTGCCGGCCGGGATCGGTGCCGTACTGGCCGACGACCGCGACGCCAAGGTCGTCGCGGCCGTCGCCGCGCACCCCGGCCTCGGTGAAGCGCGGTTGCGGGCCATGGTCGACCGGCACGGTGTCCGGGTCGTCGCCGGGGTGGCCGCCAACCCCGACGCCACGCCCTCCTTGCTGGAACACGTGTCCCGGCACAGCCCTCCGGCCCGCAGGGCCCTGCGCGAGATCGCCCGCCACTCCCGTGCGACGGCACCGGCCCTGCTGGCCTGTCTCGCGGACGAGCGGGCGAAACCCCTGGCCGCCGGCCATCCGGCCCTTCCGCCCCAGGCCGTCACGGCCCTGCTGGCCGACCCCGACCCGCAGGTCGCGGAGTCCGCGGCCGCCAACCCCGCGCTCCCGCGGGCCGAGATGCGGAGGCTGGCGGAGGAACTGCTGCCCTAAGGCCCTTCTGCGTCAGGAGCGGGCCAGCACGCAGAACGGGTGGCCCTCCGGGTCCGCCAGGCACCTCCAGGACACCTCGCCCTGGCCGACGTCGAGATCGGTGGCGCCGAGGGCCCGCAGCCGGGCCGTCTCTGTCTCGTGGTCGTCGTCGGGGAACCGCAGCAGGTCGAGATGGACTCGGTCCTGCCCGGTCCGCGCACCGGGCGTGCGGAGGAACTCCAGATACGGGCCGACGTCCTGGGCGGAACGCAGCACCGCACTGTCGTCGCTCACCTCGCGCAGGGTCCAGTCCGTGGCCGCGTCCCAGAACCGCGCCATGGCCCGCGGATCCACGCAGTCGACCACCACCGCGGCGACCGGCCCGGTGTCGCGGTAGACCTCCCGGGGTTCCAGCACGCAGAACTCGTTCCCCTCCGGGTCGGCGAGGACCGTCCACGGCACCTCGCCCTGACCCACGTCGGCGGGCCTCGCACCGAGAGCCAGCAGGCGATCGACCAGCTCCCGCTGATGGGCCGCGGAGGTGGTGGCCAGATCGAGGTGCATCCGGTTCTTCGCCGTCGACCCGGCTTCCGGTACGGCGATGACGTCGACAGCCAGGCCGACCGGATCACGCCAATCGAAGCCGGCGGGCTGGACGGCGGTCGCGCCCGAGCCCGAGCCGGAGACACCCCAGCCGAGCGCACGCGCCCAGAACCGGCCGAGCGCCGAATCGTCCACAGCCTTGATGTTCACCTGAACAGGTCGCAGAGCCATGGCGGCGATCCTATGCAGGGCCCGGTGAGGGCGCCCATGCCGTATCGGGCCGGGTGGGACCCCGTGCTTTTCGGCCGAGACCCCTGCACCGCCTCCACAAAGATTGCATAAACGTGCAGCGAAACGTATAGTCATGCCATCCAGGAGGAGGATTCCATGGCGGCGGTACGTGTGGCGGTGGCGGGAGCGAGTGGTTATGCGGGCGGCGAAGTGCTGCGCCTGCTGCTCGCACACCCCGAAGTGGAGATCGGTGCGCTGACCGGCAGTTCGAACGCGGGCCGACGGCTGGGCGGGCTCCAGCCGCATCTGCTGCCCCTGGCCGACCGGGTGCTGCAGGAGACGACGCCCGAGGCCCTGGCCGGGCACGACGTCGTGTTCCTCGCGCTGCCGCACGGGCAGTCCGCGGCCGTGGCCGAGCAACTCGGCCCGGAGGTGCTCGTCATCGACATGGGCGCCGACTTCCGGCTCAAGGACCCCGCCGACTGGGAGCGCTTCTACGGCTCGCCCCACGCCGGCACCTGGCCCTACGGCCTCCCCGAACTTCCGGGTGCCCGCGCCGCGCTGGAGGGGTCCAAGCGCATCGCGGTACCCGGTTGCTACCCCACGGCCGTCACCCTGGCGCTGTTCCCGGCCTACGCCGCGGGCCTCGCCGAGAACGAGGCCGTGATCGTCGCCGCCTCCGGCACCTCCGGCGCGGGCAAGGCACCCAAGACCCACCTGCTCGGCAGCGAGGTCATGGGATCCATGACCCCGTACGGCGTCGGCGGCGGACACCGGCACACGCCCGAGGTGACCCAGAACCTCACCGGAGTCGCCGGCGAGCCGGTCACCGTGTCCTTCACCCCGACCCTCGCCCCGATGTCCCGCGGCATCCTCGCCACGTGCAGCGCAAAGGCGAGGCCCGGCGTCACCGCCGACTCCGTGCGCACCGCCTACGAGAAGACCTTCGCCGACGAGCCGTTCCTCCATCTGCTCCCCGAGGGGCAGTGGCCCGCCACGGCGTCCGTCCACGGTTCCAACGCCGTACAGATCCAGGTCGCGTACGACGAGGCCGCGGGCCGCATCATCGCGATCAGCGCCATCGACAACCTCACCAAGGGCACCGCCGGTGGCGCCCTCCAGAGCATGAACATCGCCCTCGGACTCCACGAGACGACGGGGCTTTCGACGATCGGAGTCGCACCGTGAGCGTGACGGCAGCCAAGGGGTTCACAGCGGCGGGCATCGCCGCCGGGATCAAGGAGAACGGAAACCCGGACCTGGCCCTCGTGGTCAACCACGGGCCCCGCCTCGCCGCCGCGGGCGTCTTCACCTCCAACCGTGTCAAGGCGGCACCGGTTCTCTGGTCCGAGCAGGTGCTGAAGAGCGGCGAGGTCTCCGCCGTCGTCCTCAACTCCGGCGGAGCCAACGCCTGTACGGGTCCGAAGGGCTTCCAGGACACGCACGCCACCGCCGAGAAGGTGGCCGATTCCCTCAACTCGGCGGGACATGACGACCTGGGCGGTCACGCGGCCGGGATGGTCGCGGTGTGCTCCACCGGTCTCATCGGCGTCCTCCTGCCCATGGACAAGCTGACGCGGGGCGTCGACAAGGCCGTCGCCCAGCTCTCCGAGCACGGCGGTGAGAAGGCCGCCATCGCCATCAAGACCACCGACACCGTGCACAAGACGGCCGTCGTGACGCAGGACGGCTGGACGGTCGGCGGGATGGCGAAGGGCGCCGGCATGCTCGCGCCCGGCCTCGCCACCATGCTCGTCGTCCTCACCACCGACGCCGACCTGGAGAGCGACGCCCTCGACCGGGCCCTGCGCGCCGCGACGCGCACGACCTTCGACCGGGTCGACTCCGACGGCTGCATGTCCACCAACGACACCGTGCTGCTGCTCGCCTCCGGCGCCGCCGGAGTCACCCCGGAGTACGCGGAGTTCGCCGAAGCCGTACGCCAGGTCTGCGACGACCTCGGACAGCAGCTCATCCGGGACGCCGAGGGCGCCAGCAAGGACATCAGGATCGAGGTCGTGAACGCCGCGACCGAGGCCGACGCCGTCGAGGTGGGCCGCTCCGTCGCCCGCAACAACCTCCTCAAGTGCGCCCTGCACGGCGAGGACCCCAACTGGGGCCGGGTCCTCTCCGCGATCGGCACCACGTCCGCCGCCTTCGAGCCCGACCGGCTCAACGTCGCCATCAACGGCGTCTGGGTCTGCAAGAACGGCGGTGTCGGTGAGGACCGCGAGAAGGTCGACATGCGCTACCGCGAGGTGCACATCGTCGCCGACCTCGCCGCGGGCTCCGAGACGGCCACCATCTGGACCAACGACCTCACCGCGGACTACGTCCACGAGAACAGCGCGTACTCCTCATGAGCGGCACGCGGAAGCACACCGCCCTCCCCAAGGCCCAGATCCTCATCGAAGCGCTGCCCTGGCTGACCCGTCACAACGGCAAGACGGTCGTCATCAAGTTCGGCGGCAACGCCATGGTCGACGAGGACCTCAAGGCTGCCTTCGCCCAGGACGTCGTCTTCCTGCGGCACGCCGGGCTCGACGTCGTCGTCGTGCACGGCGGCGGCCCGCAGATCAGTGCCGCCCTCGACCGGCACGGCATCGTCAGCGAGTTCAGGGCCGGCCTGCGCGTCACCACCGAGGACGCCATGGACGTCGTCCGCATGGTGCTCGCCGGGCAGGTCCAGCGCGAACTGGTCGGCCTGCTCAACCAGCACGGACCGCTCGCCGTCGGACTGACCGGCGAGGACGCGCACACCATCACCGCCACCAGGCACCGGCCCGAGGTCGACGGAGAGTTGATCGACATCGGGCGGGTGGGCGAGATCACCGCGATCGACACGGGCGCGATCGAGGCACTCCTCGCCGACGGCCGCATCCCGGTCGTCTCGTCGATCGCCCGTAGCCAGGACGACGGACATGTCTACAACGTCAATGCTGATACGGCGGCTGCGGCACTCGCTGCTGCTCTTGACGCCGAAACCCTCATGGTCCTCACGGACGTCGAGGGCCTCTACGAGGACTGGCCGAACAGCGACGAGGTGATCAGCCGCCTCACCGCCACCCAGCTGGAGAAGCTGCTGCCGGACCTGTCCTCGGGCATGGTGCCGAAGATGCAGGGCTGCCTGCACGCCGTACGCAACGGCGTCCAGACGGCCCGTGTCATCGACGGCCGGGTCCAGCACTCGATCCTGCTGGAGATCTTCACCGACGAGGGCATCGGCACGATGGTCGTGCCGGACCCGGAACAGGGGGACGCCGTATGACCGCCAACGAGGAGCTGACCCAGCGGTGGCGCGGGTCGCTCATGGACAACTACGGCACCCCGAAGCTCTCGCTCGTCCGCGGCGCCGGCAGCAAGGTGTGGGACGCCGACGGCACGGAGTACGTCGACTACGTCGGCGGGATCGCGGTCAACGCGCTCGGCCACGGCCACCCGGCCGTCGTCGAGGCCGTCAGCACCCAGATCGCCTCCCTCGGCCATGTCTCCAACCTGTTCGTCGCCGAACCGCCGGTCGCCCTGGCCGAACGGCTCCTCGAACTCTTCGGCCGCGACGGCAAGGTCTTCTTCTGCAACTCGGGCGCCGAGGCCAACGAGGCCGCCTTCAAGATCGGCCGGCTCACCGGGCGGACCCACATGGTCGCGACCGAGGGCGGCTTCCACGGCCGCACCATGGGCGCGCTCGCCCTGACCGGCCAGCCCGGCAAACAGACCGGCTTCCACCCGCTGCCCGGCGACGTCACCCACGTCCCGTTCGGCGACGCGCAGGCTCTGGCCGCCGCCGTCACCGAGGACACGGCCCTCGTCATCATCGAGCCCGTGCAGGGCGAGAAGGGCGTGGTGGTCCCGCCGGCCGGCTATCTGAAGGCGGCGCGGGCCATCACGGCCGCGGCCGGCTCGCTGCTCGTCCTCGACGAGGTGCAGACCGGCGTCGGCCGGACCGGGCACTGGTTCGAGTACCAGGCGCACGAGGGCGTCCTGCCGGACGTCGTCACCCTCGCCAAGGGCCTCGGCGGCGGACTGCCCATCGGCGCGACCGTCGCCTTCGGGCGGGCCGCCGAGCTGCTCCGGCCCGGACAGCACGGCACCACCTTCGGCGGCAACCCGGTCGCCTGCGCCGCCGGACTCGCCGTCCTGGAGACCATCCGGGCGGAGGGGCTGCTGGAGAACGTCAAGCGGCAGGGCGAGAAGCTGCGCGAGGGGATCGAGTCGCTCGGGGACCCGATGATCGACCACGTCCGTGGCGCGGGCCTGCTGCTGGGTATCGTGCTCACCGAGCCGCTCGCGCCACTGGCGCAACAGGCCGCACAGGACGCCGGTTTCCTGGTGAACGCGCCCGCACCCGATGTCGTGAGGCTGATGCCCGCGCTCAATGTCGCGGACGCGGAGGTGGACGCCCTCCTCCGGGCACTGCCCGGCATCCTCGACGCGGCACGGGCGGCTCATGAAGCCAGCGGGGACGGACGAGCCGGAGAATGAGACGACGATGAGCCAGGCGCAGGAGCACGACCAGGCGGGGCCCGCCGTGCCGCAGACCCGCACCGCACGCCACCGGCGGATCGTGGACATCCTCAACCGGCAACCCGTGCGGTCGCAGAGCCAGTTGGCGAAGCTGCTGTCCGACGACGGGCTGAGCGTCACCCAGGCGACGCTCAGCCGGGACCTGGACGAGCTGAACGCGGTGAAGATCCGCAACACCGACGGCGACCTGATCTACGCGGTGCCGAGCGAGGGGGGATTCCGGACCCCTCGGGCGCCGCTCGGGGGGTCGGCGAAGGAGGAGCGGATGCGGCGGCTCTCCGCGGAGCTGCTGATCTCCGCCGAGGCCTCGGCGAACCTGGTGGTGCTGCGGACACCGCCGGGCGCGGCCCAGTTCCTGGCCTCGGCCATCGACCAGGCCGAACTGCACGACATCCTGGGGACGATCGCGGGCGACGACACACTGATGCTGATCAGCCGGGACCCCGTGGGCGGTCAGGCGCTGGCCGACCACCTGCTGAGGCTCGCCCAGAACGGACACTGAGGCCCGCGCCGGGGGGCGGGGCGGCTACGGGGAGGCGGGTTCGCGAGGGGACGCCGGGTGCGGGTGGCGCACGGCCGGTCGCGCAGTTCCCCGCGCCCCTTTGGCGGCCCGCGGTTTCCCGTGTCCCCGCCCACCCGTGCCGCCGGGCCGACGGGGCATCTTCCGCTCGGCGAGGCCGGGAGTGAGGGAAGGCGGGCGCGGCACCCCGTGAGCGCCGGTGAGCGAAGCCCGGCCGGCGTCGGCCCGGCCCGGTGCCTCCCCGCTCAGCCCAGCCGCGCGGCCAGCCCGCCCGTGCAGCGGACCTCGTCGCCCGCCGTGATCAGCAGGGCCTCGGTGTCCTCCAGTGACTCCAGCCACGCCAGGCCCTCGCGGGAGCCCATGGCGAAGGCGGCCGTGGCCCAGCAGTCGGCCCAGGTGAGGCCGGGCGCCACCACCGTCACCGAGACCAGGTCGGTCACCGCGGACTTCCTGGTGCGGGGGTCGACGATGTGTGCGCCCCGTTCGGCCGTGCCGGACGTGGCCACCGCCAGCCGGTCCGCCCCGGCGGCGGTGACGACGGCCGCGAGCCCCCCGGGCCGCAGCGGGTCCGCCACGCCGACGCGCCACGGCCGCTCCGGGCCGGGGACGCCGTACAACTGGACGTCACCGCCCCCGTTCACGTTCACCCCGGTCGCGCCGGCGTCGACCAGCAGCCGGGCCGCCCGTTCGGTGGCCCACCCCTTCACCAGCCCGGTCGGGTCGAAGCGGCCCTCGTACGTGGCGCTGAACCAGCCACCGCTCGACCGCTCGGCCTCGGCGCACAGGTCGAGCACCTCGCCGACCTCGGGAGCGCACTCCTCGATCGTCACCTCGCCCCGCGCGAGCCGGGAGATCTGGCTGTCCTCGCGGTAGGTGCTGAACACCTCGTTCACGGCGTGGAGCCCGGCCACCGCCTCGTCCAGCGCCGCCCTGACCGCGGCGGGCTCGCCTCCCCGCACGTCGAACGAGAAGACGGTGCCCATGACCTCCTCGACGTGCCGCAGCGGGGCGGGCGCGGGGGCTCCGACGGGTTCGCTCATGGGGTCATCCTGCCTGGTCCAGTGCGGACTGGAGGGACTCCTTGTAGCCGCCGCTGGTGTACGTGGCGCCGGAGACGGCGTCGATGTCGGCGCTCCCCGCCGAGACGGCGTTCTTGTTGAGCTGCGGGATGGCGGTGCCGCTGATCTGGGTGGAACGGCCGCCGGTGGGCTGCTGCAGCGCCTCGGCGTTCGTGATCCGGCCGTCGGTGACCGTGACCCGGACCTGGACCGGCCCGTAGTCCGTCTTGACGGCGGAGCCCGTGAGCACCTGCGTGCCCGTCACCTGCCCGGCCCCGGACTTGTCGGCGTCGCCGCCCCCGTCCTGCGCCTTGCCGCCCGCCTCGACCTCGCCGCCGCCCGAGTCCTGCGCCTTGCCGGCCTGGTCGAGGGCGGACTGGAGGGACTCCTTGTAGCCGGCGCTGGTGTAGGTGGCGCCGGAGACGGCGTCGATGTCGGCGCTGCCCGCCGCCACGGCCGCCTGGTTCAGCTTCGGCACCGAGTCGCCGGTGATCTGCGTGGAGCGGCCGCCGCTCGGCGCCTGTACGGCCTCGGCCTTGGTGATCTTGCCGCCGCTGACCGTGACCCGGACCTGGACCGGCCCGTAGTCGGTCTGGACGGTCGTCCCCGTGAGCACCTGGGCGCCCGAGTCCTGCGCCTTGCCTGCCTGGTCCAGGGCGGACTGGAGGGACTCCTTGTAGCCGGCGCTGGTGTAGGTGGCACCCGAGACGGCGTCGATGTCGGCGCTGCTCGCCGTCATCGCCGCCTGGTTCAGCTTGGGGATGGCGTCGCCGCTGATCTGGGTGGAACGGCCGCCGCTGGGCTGCTGCACCGCCTCGGCCTTGGTGATCTTGCCGCCGTCGACGGTGATCCGGACCTGGACGGGGCCGTACTCGGTGTCGACGGCGGAACCCGTCAGGGTCTGCGCGCCCGCCGCCACCCCGCCCTGCGCCGAAGGGACGCCCCCGGCCGCGCCTGCCTGTACCGACCCGGCGTCCGAGGCCGGCTTCAGCGACAGCAGCAGCACGATGCCGGACACGGTGGCGGCGGTGGCGAGCAGGGTCCGCCGGATGGGGTGGCTCTTCTTCATCGCTCCTTCAGCTCCTGAGGTGTGAAGTCTCGCGGGGGAGACCCGTGGGGCGAACCCGTGGGGAAACCCATGGCCAGAAAGTCGGGGTGGGCAGATCCTGATGACCTGCCGCTGGGACGGTCCCCGGACCTGGGCTGGTCCGGTCCGGGGTCGGACGGCGGGGACGGACGGCCGGACGCGATCACGCCCTTCGGCCGGCCGACTCGCTCACATCTCGAACGACTCGTGGTGGATACGGCGGGTCGGGACACCCGCACCGCGCAGCGCCTCGTAGACGCCCTGCGCGAAGCCGGGCGGCCCGCACAGGAAGACGTCGTGGCTCTCGATGTCCGGGATCTTGCGGCGCAGCGAGTCCGGCGAGATGTCCGGGCGTTCGCCCTCCGGGCTGTTCACCGCGTACATCAGCCGCGCCCCGCGCTCCTCGGCGATCTGCGCCAGCTCGTCCCACAGGGCCAGGTCCTGGGTGCTGTTGGCCCGGTAGAGCAGCGTCAGGTCGCCGGCCGCGCCGGGCAGCGTCTCGAACAGGGCCCGCATCGGCGTGATGCCCACACCGCCGGCCACCAGCAGCACCTTGCCCTTGCTGCGCTTGCCGGCCGTGAGCGCCCCGTACGGGCCCTCAGCCCACACCCGGACACCGGGCTCCAGTTCGCGCAGGGCCGAGCTGTGGTCGCCGATCGCCTTGACCGTGATGCGCAGCATGTTCGGGCGGGGCGCCGCCGACAGCGAATACGGGTGCGAGCTGAACCGCATGCCCGGCGCGAGGAACCGCCAGCGGAAGAACTGCCCGGCCTCCGCTCCCATCCGGTGCAGCTTGCGTCCGCTCATCAGCACCGACACGATGCCGGGCGACTCCTCGATGACCGCCTCGACCCGCAGCCGGTGCTTCAGGTTCAGCTTGACCGGGGAGATGATCCGGTACCAGACGACCAGGGCGGTCACCGTGCCGTACAGCGCGTACCAGCCGGTCTTCGCCGCGGGGGTGGCGGCGAACTCGTTGCCGGTGGTGATCTGGTGCCAGAAGGTCAGGAACGTGGCCGCGTACGTCAGCAGGTGCGTGTGGTACCAGAGGTCGTACGGGATCCGCTTGCGCACCGGGCCGATCGAGATGAGCCCGATGAACACCAGCAGACCGGTGCCGATGGCCGCCTTGCCCATGTCCGGCAGCTGGTTGATCGAGTCGATCGTCTGCTGCAGGATCGCGGTGTGGGTGAGGCCGGCCTGCAGGGCGTACCCGTACATCGTGAGGACGACGTGCGCGACGACCAGGCAGAGCGTGTAGCGGCCGGTCATCGCGTGCCAGCGGGCCACCCGGTCGGAGCCGACCCGCCGTTCCAGCGCGGGCACCCGGGCCATCTGGAGCACCACCAGGGCCATCAGGTAACCGGCGAGCAGGCCCGTGATCCGCCCGGCGTTCACCATCTTGCTGCCCTGGTCCGCGATGGACGCGGTGTTGTCCCACCACAGCCACACCACCGCCGCCGCGCCCGCCCAGAAGGCGATCAGCAGCGGGACGGCGGGAGAACGACGAGGTCGGATGCGGCGCATCGTCTGGCGGCGCGCGGCGCGACCTCCGGCGATCGTGGACACGGTTCCTCCGTGGTGGGCTGGACCCTTGGCCCACACGTACGTGCAGGGAGTGCCGTGTGTTCAACCGCGTGAACAACTCGCCGCGCGGCAGGACCGGTGGCGCGGGGACGGCCGCGCCACCCGCGTGCCGCCCGCGCGTCGGACCAGCCTCAGCCGCCGGAGGGCGGCAGGGGCAGCGGCAGCCCGGGAAGGCCGTCCAGGCTGGTGGCTATGTGCTCCTTGGAGCCGAAGTAGGCGCTGAGCGAGTCGTCGTCCTCGCGCGCGAAGCGCCTGCCGTGCAGGTCGCGGTCCTCCTCGTACGCCATGAACGGCACGGCGTAGCCGCAGCTGTCGCGGATGCGCTCGGCCCGGACCACGATGACGGCGCGCAGGCCGTGCTGAGCGGGGTCGATGCCGGGGAAGCGGGCCAGGAGCCCGGCGAAGCGCGGATCGTCGCGGAAGACGGCCTCCCCGGTGCCGTGCACCCGCACGATGGTGGGCGGGCCCTGGAAGGCGCACCACATGAGGGTGATCCGGCCGTTCTCGCGCAGGTGGGCGATCGTCTCCGCGTTGGACCCCGCGAAGTCCAGATAGGCGACGGTGAGTTCGTCGAGGACCACGAACGAACCGCGCAGGCCCTTGGGGGAGAGGTTGACCGTGCCGTCGGCCGACAGGGGCGCCGAGGCGGTGAAGAAGAGGGGCTGGGCCTCGATGAAGGTACGGAGGCGGCCGTCGATGCGCTCGTAAGTCTTTCCCATGTCTAACGATTATTGACGGAAAAACTTCGCCTGTCTAAGGAATTCTTCGAGGGGTCGGCGCGAAGTCGGGGATGCGGACCGAGGGCGGGAAAGCGAATTCCGGGTGGTTCCCCTTGTGGGGATCCACCCGGAACCGGGTCTTCCGTGGCCGCCCCGGCCGGCGCGCGGGGCGGCCACGGCCCCTGCCGCCCCCCGATCAGGGGCGCAGGAGGTCACTCCGGCCGAGCCGGAGGACTACTGGTTGAGCTGGCAGGGGGCGAGCTTCTCCAGGCCCTCGGGCTTGGCGGCGGCGCGGCCGATGGCGGTCTCGATGCGGTTCAGCGCGGCGACGCGCTTGTCCTCCAGCGGGCCGAGGATGGCGTTGTTGACGAAGTTCGCGCCGCCCTGGCCGACGGTGTCGACGAGGCGCTTGTTGGCTTCCTGGATCTGGGTGTCGAGGAGGGCGAGGTTGCGGTCGACCTCGGCCTGGGCGGAGGCGGGGATGGCCGGGAGGCTGCCCTCGACGGCCGGGCAGGAGATGGTGCCCGGGGCACCCGCGTTGTTCTCGGCACCCGCGTTGCCCGCGTTACCGGCGTTGCCCGCGTCCTCGCCCGCACCGGCCTCGGTGCCGGCTCCGGCCTCCTCGCCCGCCTGGTCACCGGCGCCGGCCTGGTCACCGGCGCCGGCGGCGCCGCCCTGGTTGAGCTGGCAGGGGGCGAGCTTCTCCAGGCCTTCGGGCTTGGCGGCGGCGCGGCCGATGGCGGTCTCGATGCGGTTCAGCGTCGCGACGCGCTTGTCCTCCAGCGGGCCGAGGATGGCGTTGTTGACGAAGTTCGCGCCGCCCTGGCCGACGGTGTCGACGAGGCGCTTGTTGGCTTCCTGGATCTGGGTGTCGAGGAGGGCGAGGTTGCGGTCGACCTCGGCCTGGGCGGAGGCGGGGATGGCCGGGAGGCTGCCCTCGACGGCCGGGCAGGAGATGGTGCCCGGGGCACCCGCTTCGTTCCCGGCGCCGGCGTTGCCCGCTCCGGCCCCGGCGTCCGCACCCGCACCCGCTCCGGCACCGGCGCCCGCCTGGTCACCGGCGCCGGCGGCGCCGCCCTGGTTGAGCTGGCAGGGGGCGAGCTTCTCCAGGCCCTCGGGCTTGGCGGCGGCGCGGCCGATGGCGGTCTCGATGCGGTTCAGCGCGGCGACGCGCTTGTCCTCCAGCGGGCCGAGGATGGCGTTCTGGACGAAGTTCGCACCACCCTGGCCGACCGTGTCGACGAGGCGCTTGTTGGCCTCCTGGATCTGCGTCTGCAGTAGGGCCAGGTTGCTGTCGACCTCGGCCTGCGCGGAGGCGGGGATCGCCGGCAGGCTGCCCTCGACCGCCGGGCAGGAGATGGTGCCGGGGCCGGCGGCCCCTGCGGCGTCCTGCCCGTTGTTGTTGGCACCCTCACCGGCAAGAGCGGAACCCGCGATGACCGCTCCGGAGAGCACGACCGCGGCGGCGCCGCCGATGATCCCTACGCGACGCTTGTTGTACTTCGGAAGAGCCCTGGACATGCGGATGCCTCACTCGAGTCGGGTGTGGTCGGTGTGAACTAACGCGGCGCCTGCGTTCGGTGAGAGTTACGAGCAAGCGGTTTCGTTTGTTCAAAGCTTTCTCCGCATCTCCCAAAGTTCTCTCAGATTGACGATTCATGCAGAGTTCTGCATACTCATGCATGACAGCGAACAGCGCAGTACGCGGAGATCGAGGAGCAACGCGAGTGAGCAGCAACAGCGGTGACGTACGGCTCTGGGGCGCCCGTTTCGCCGACGGTCCCGCGGAGGCCCTGGCGAAGCTGTCCGCGTCGGTCCACTTCGACTGGCGTCTGGCCCCGTACGACATCGCGGGCTCCCGCGCCCACGCGCGTGTGCTGCACAAGGCGGGCCTGCTCACCGAGGACGAGCTGACCCGCATGATCGCGGGCCTGGACCGGCTGGAAGCGGACGTGGCCTCGGGCGAGTTCGTCGGTACGGTCGCCGACGAGGACGTGCACACCGCCCTGGAGCGCGGCCTCCTGGAGCGGCTGGGCCCCGACCTGGGCGGCAAGCTGCGCGCCGGCCGGTCCCGCAACGACCAGGTCGCGACCCTCTTCCGGATGTACCTGCGCGACCACGCCCGTACGGTCGGCGGTCTGATCGCCGAGCTGCAGGAGGCCCTGATCGGTCTGGCGGAGGCCCACCCGGACGTGGCGATGCCCGGCCGTACGCACCTCCAGCACGCCCAGCCGGTCCTGTTCGCCCACCACGTGCTCGCCCATGTCCAGTCCCTCTCCCGGGACGCGGAGCGGCTGCGTCAGTGGGACGAGCGCACGGCCGTCTCCCCCTACGGATCGGGCGCCCTCGCGGGCAGCAGCCTCGGTCTGGACCCGGAGGCGGTGGCCAGGGACCTGGGCTTCGAGCACGGCAGCTCCGCGAACTCCATCGACGGCACGGCCTCCCGTGACTTCGTCGCCGAGTTCGCCTTCATCACCGCGATGATCGGCGTGAACCTCTCCCGGATCGCCGAGGAGGTCATCATCTGGAACACGAAGGAGTTCTCCTTCGTGACCCTCCACGACGCCTTCTCCACGGGCTCGTCGATCATGCCGCAGAAGAAGAACCCGGACATCGCGGAGCTGGCCCGGGGCAAGTCCGGCCGTCTGATCGGCAACCTGACCGGCCTGATGGCGACGCTGAAGGCCCTGCCGCTGGCCTACAACCGCGACCTCCAGGAGGACAAGGAGCCGGTCTTCGACTCCATCGACCAGCTGGAGATCCTGCTCCCCGCCTTCACCGGCATGATGGCCACGCTCACCGTCCACCGCGAGCGCATGGAGGAACTGGCCCCGGCCGGCTTCTCCCTCGCCACCGACGTCGCCGAGTGGCTCGTCAAGCAGGGCGTCCCCTTCCGTGTCGCCCACGAGGTCGCCGGTGAGTGCGTCAAGGTCGCCGAGTCCGAGGACAAGGAGCTGAACGACCTGACGGACGAGCAGTTCGCCAAGATCTCGGCCCACCTGACACCCGAGGTCCGCACCGTCCTGAACGTCCCGGGCGCCCTGGCCTCCCGCAACGGCCGGGGCGGCACGGCCCCGAGCGCGGTGGCGGTCCAACTGGCCGACATCAAGCAGGACGTGGCCGCTCAGCACGCGTGGGCGACCGCGAAGAAGAGCTGAGACGGGGGCAGGCGTGGGGCTGCGGAGGCGCGCCCCGTAAGGGGCGCGGGGAACTGCGCGAGAACCCCCACCGGACGCGCAGATGCGCACCCCACCCCACGCGGAGCGCGAGGGGGGTCGAAGGGGCGCAGCCCCTGGATGGAGGCACCTCCCGCTCGAGCGAAGCCGAGAGCGGGGGAGGGACGGGTAGGGGCGGCGGGGGCGAGAACTCCCCGGAGCCCGAGCCCCCGCACCGCACGACGAAGGTCATCGCGAGTTAGGTTGGTCGGAGCCTCCAGGAGCCGACCGAACGGAGCCCGCGATGCCCTTCGCCCGACTGGCCGCAGCCACCACCCCCACCTGCCACATCGGCTTCGGTCTCGCCGCAGTCGCCCGCCCCGGCTACATCACCCTCGGCCGCGACGCCGACCTCGGGGAGACCCGCACCGTCGAAGCCCTCCGCACCCGCACCCACGAACTCCTCGACGCCGCCTACGCCCAGGGCGTCCGCTACTTCGACGCGGCCCGCTCGTACGGCCGCTCGGAGGAGTTCCTCGCCGACTGGCTGAGGGCCCGGCCCGGCCCGGACGACATCGTCGTCGGCAGCAAGTGGGGCTACACCTACACCGCCGGCTGGACCACCGACGCCGAGCGGCACGAGGTCAAGGACCACAGCCTCGGGACGTACGAGCGACAGCGCGCCGAGAGCGCCGAACTCCTCGGCGACCGGCTGGACCTCTACCAGATCCACTCGGTGACCCCGGACAGCCCGGCCCTCACCGACAAGGAACTCCACGCCCGGCTGGCGGAGGCCGCCGCCCAGGGCGTCACCATCGGCTTCTCCACCAGCGGCCCGGCCCAGGCGGAGGCCATCCGCACCGCCCTCACGGTGACCGTGGACGGCGAACCCCTGTTCCGTACCGTGCAGTCGACGTACAACGCGCTGGAGACCTCCGCCGCGCCCGCGCTCGCCGAGGCGCACGACGCCGGGCTGACCGTGATCGTCAAGGAGGGCATGGCGAACGGCAGGCTGGCGGGCCCGCACGCCCCGGACGCGCTCCGGGCCGTCGCCGAGCGGACGGGTCTCGGCTGCGACGCGGTCGCCCTCGCGGTGGTGCTGCGGCAGCCGTGGGCCGGTGTCGTCCTGTCCGGCGCCGCCACCACCAACCAGCTCGCCTCCAACCTGCACGCGGCGGTCGTCGACCTCGACGACGAGCAGCTGGCCGGCCTCGCCGGTCTGGCCGAGGACCCGCGGACCTACTGGGACAGGCGCGCACAGCTGCCCTGGCACTGACCACACCTCCTGAACCACGGCCATGAGACATGCGTGCCCCCTATGAGACATGAATGTCTCACGTGGGTTATGGTTGTCTCATGGCCGTCGATCGTGAACACGTGCTGCGCAGTGCAGCCGCCCTGCTGACCCGCAAATCCACCGCGACGATGGACGAGGTCGCCAAGGCCGCCGGGATCAGCCGGGCCACGTTGCACCGCCACTTCGCGGGGCGCGACGCGCTCGTACGGGCGCTGGAGGCGCTCGGCATCGCGGAGTGCGAGGCCGCCCTGGACGCGGCCCGTCCCGCCGAGGGCTCCGCACCCGAGGCCGTACGACGGCTCGTGCGGGAGATCGAACCGGCCGCCGGGCTCCTCGCCTTCCTCTACAGCGAGGCGCAGCTGTTCGAGGGGGAGGGGCAGCACGAGGGCTGGTCCCGGATCGACGACCGCATCGCGGCCCTCTTCGCCCGCGGCCAGGCGGCCGGCGAGTTCCGTATCGACCTCACCCCGGCCTGGCTCACCGAGGCGCTCTACGGCCTGCTGGCCTCCGGCGCCTGGGCCGTCGCGGACGGCCGTGTGGCCGCCAAGGACTTCACCCACATGATCGCCGAGCTGCTGCTCGGCGGCGCTCTGCGTCATCCCGCACAACCGAGAGAGGAATCATGACCAGCACCCTGCGGCCGGCCGGCGCGACGGAGGCGGAGAAGAGGCCGGGCCGCTGGCTCGCACTCTCCGTCCTCGTGCTCGCCGTGCTGCTGGTGGCCGTCGACGCGACCGTCCTCGGTCTCGCGACGCCCTACATCAGTGAGGATCTGCAGCCGTCGGGCAACCAGCTCCTGTGGATCGGTGACGTCTACTCGTTCGTCATCGCGGGCCTGCTCGTGTCCGCCGGCAGCCTCGGCGACCGGATCGGCCGCAAGAAGCTGCTGCTCGTCGGGGCCACGGCGTTCGGCGCGATATCCGTGCTCAACGCCTACGCGACCTCGCCCGAGACGATGATCGTCGCGCGGGCCCTGCTCGGTGTCGCGGGTGCCACCCTGATGCCCGCCACCCTCGCCCTGATCCGCAACCTCTTCCACGACCCGCGCGAGCGCAGCCTCGCCATCGGTATCTGGGGCGCCACGGCGTCCGCCGGCACGGCGGTCGGCCCCGTCGTCGGCGGGTTCCTGCTGGAGCACTTCTGGTGGGGTTCGGTGTTCCTGATCAACCTGCCAGTGATGGCCGTCCTCGTCCTCGTCGGCATCAAGCTGCTCCCCGAGTCCCGCCACCCGAGCCCGGGCCCGTGGGACATGCTCAGCGTCGGCCTGTCGCTGGTCGGCATGATCGGTGTCGTGTACGCGGTGAAGGAGACCGCCTCCCACGGCCTGGGCGGCAACGCGCTCGCCGCGGGCGTGTTCGGCCTCGCCGGACTGTTCTTCTTCGTCCGCCGTCAGCTGACGCTGCCGCATCCGCTGCTGGACATGCGCCTGTTCCGCGACCGGGGCTTCTCCGGCGCGGTCCTCGCCGACCTGCTGACCATCCTCGGCCTGTCCGGCCTTGTCTTCTTCCTCTCGCAGTTCCTGCAACTCGTCCAGGGGCGGGGCCCACTGGAGGCGGGCCTCGCGGAACTGCCGGCGGCCGTCGGCGCGGTGGCCGCGGGCCTGATCGCCGGAGCCGCCGCCCGCCGTTTCTCGGTCCGTTCCGTGGTCGCGGGCGGTCTGGGGGCCATCGGCGTCGCCCTCGCCCTGCTCACGCTGGTCGACCGCACCACCGGCTACCCCCTGATCGGCGCGGCCCTGCTGATCGTCGGCGTCGGCGCGGGTCTTTCCTTCACCGTCACCGCCGACGTCATCCTCTCCAGCGTCCCGAAGGAGCAGGCGGGCGCGGCCTCGGCCGTCTCGGAGACGGCGTACGAGCTGGGTGCCGCTCTCGGTATCGCGGTCCTGGGCTCGATCGTGACGGGCGTGTACCGCGGCTTCACGGCCCCGGCGGGCACGCCGGCCGAGGCCCACGAGTCCCTGGGCGGAGCGGTGGAGGCGGCGGCGAGCATGCCCCCGCACACGGCACAGCACATGCTCACCGCGGCCCAGGAAGCCTTCGTGGACGGCCTGACCCTGGCCGCGGGCGCAGGAGCGACGGTACTCCTGGCAACAGCAGCCACAGCCTGGCTCCTCCTACGCCCCCAACACGTACCAAAGCCCACCTGACCGGCACCCCGCGCCCCTTCCAGGGGCGCGGGGAACGGCGCGAGAACCCCCCACCAACCGGCACCCGACATCGAACGAACACCCATTCAGGGGCGCGGGGAACGGCGCGAGAACCCCCCCGACCGGTCACCCGACATCAAACGAACACCCATTCAGGGGCGCGGGGAACGGCGCGAAAACCCCCACCAACCGGCACCCGACCAGGAAGCGGACACCCCCACGCACCCACCCGCCCAACCAGCGGAGCTACGCCGCTTCCTTGGCCTTCGACGCGTACATATCCACATACTCCTGCCCCGACAACCGCATCACCTCGGCCATCACCGAGTCGGTCACCGCCCGCAGTACGTACCGGTCCCGGTCCATGCCCTCGTACCGGGAGAACTCCATCGCCTCGCCGAACCGCACCGTCACCCGGTGCGGCCGGGGCAGCCCCGCACCGCCCGGCTGGATCTTGTCCGTCCCGATCATCGCGAACGGCACGACCGGCGCCCCGGTCATCAACGTCAGCCGGGCGATGCCCGTGCGCCCCCGGTACAGACGGCCGTCGGGCGACCGCGTCCCCTCGGGGTAGATGCCGAACATCCGGCCCTCGTCCAGCACCCGCCGCCCGGTCATCAGCGCCGCGACACCGCCCCGGCCGCCGTCGCGGTCGACGGGGATCATGCCGACGCCGGTGAAGAACCAGGCCATCAGCCGGCCCTTGATCCCCTTGCCGGTGACGTACTCGTCCTTGCCGATGAAGACGACCTGCCGGTCGCAGACCAGCGGCAGGATCATCGAGTCGATGAAGGTCAGATGGTTGCCGGCGAGGATCACCGGCCCGTCTCCCGGAATGTGCTCGGCGCCCTCCACCCGGGGGCGGAACATCAGGCGCATGATCGGTCCGAGCACTGCCTTGATGAGCACGAAGCGGGACAACAGGCCCTCCCATGTCAAGCGTTCCGGTACAAGTATGTGCAGGTGAGGACGATACTCCCGGCTCCGGGGGTGTCGCACACCGGGTTCACCGAGTGGATACCAAGTGTTGACGCTGTTTTACCTGCGGTGACGCCCGGGTGGCGGCGTGTCACGGCCCCGAAACATGTGACGGACGTCGCGCCGGCGAACGGACGACCCGTCAAATTGCGCCACTCGTGCGACACGAGGCGTCTTCCGCGTGTTCGGTCCCAGGTCTCCCGGCAGTCACCTCCGGACACCTACGATCGTCCCGCTTTGACAGGTGCAGGGCATCACGGTGGAGGAGCCGTTCATGGGGACGCAGGAGTCGCGGCAGTCGCAGGACTCGAACGAGCAGGGACGCGGAGCGGGCCGACGGGCGCTGCTCGGCGCCGCGATGCTCGGCGCGGGCGGAGCGGTCCTCGGACTGCCGGGCACGGCCACGGCCGCCGAGACCGCGTCGGGCGCGAAGTCGGGCGGCGGATACCGCAGACTGCCCGTGCCGACGATCATCGGGCACCGCGGCGCCAGCGGCTACCGCCCGGAACACACGCTCGGCTCGTACCAGCTCGCCCTCGACCTGGGCGCGCACGTCATCGAGCAGGACCTCGTGCCCACCAAGGACGGCCACCTCGTGTGCCGTCACGAGAACGACATCACCGGCACCACCGACGTGGCGACGCACCCCGAGTTCGCCGACCGCAAGGCCACGAAGGTCGTCGACGGCGTCACGTACACCGGCTGGTTCACCGAGGACTTCACCCTCGCCGAGCTGAAGACCCTGCGCGCCAAGGAGCGCATCCCGGGCAACCGTCAGAGGAACACCCTCTACGACGGCCGCTGGGAGATCCCCACCTTCGAGGAGGTGCTGCGCTGGGCCGAGAAGGAGGGCAGGAAGCGGGGCGAGCGGGTCTGGCTGCACGTGGAGACCAAGCACCCCACCTACTTCCGCAAGCTGGGCCTCGGCCTGGAGGAGCCGCTCGCCGCGCTGCTGCGCAAGTACGACCGGCACAAGAAGAACTCGCCGGTCTTCCTGCAGTCGTTCGAACCGAGCAGCATCCAGCGCCTGAACGGCCTGGTGGACAGCCCCCTGGTCGTCCTGCTCTCCGGCGCCGCCACCCGCCCCTGGGACTTCGTCGAGGCCGGTGACCCGCGCACGGTCGCCGACCTGGTCAAGCCGGCCGGGCTCGCCTGGATCGCGTCCTTCGCCAACGGCATCGGCCCGACGCTCGACCTGGTCATTCCGCGCGACGCGGGCGGCAACCTGACGACTCCCACCACCCTCGTCGCGGACGCGCATGCCAAGGGCCTGATCCTGCACCCGTACACCATGCGCAACGAGAACACCTTCCTGCCCGCGAACTTCCGCAGGGGCGCGGACGCCAACGCCTACGGCGACGCGTTCGGCGCGTTCAAGGTGTACTTCGACACCGGCATCGACGGCATCTTCACCGACAACCCCGACACCGGCCTGCTGGCCCGTGCGGACTTCGTGGGCGACTGAGCCGGCCGGGGGAATCCCGGCCGTCAACACATGAACCCCCTGCCCCGATTGGGGTGACTTCCGTCCGCCCCGGCAACCCCTGCCGGGGCGGTGGCGTCCCGGGGCATATGACACACGACCTGCTGACCGTCCTCCGCCCCCTGCTGGCCGCGGAGGCGTCGGCCGAGGCCCACGCGGCCGGCGCCGAGGCGGGGGACCTGGAGCAGGCGGTCTGGCTGCGCCTGCTGGAACGGCTCGACGCCGACGGCCCGCCCGCCGACCCGGAGGGCTGGCTGCGCGGCGCCGTCCGCTTCGAGGCGCGCCTCAGCCGCCGCACGGCCCGGCGTGAACTGCCCTACACCGCCGAGCCCGCCGACGAGCACGCGCCCGGCCCCGAGCACCAGGCCCTGACCGCCGCCCGCCGCCGCGCGCTGTACGCGGCCGTACGCCGGCTCCCCGGGCGCTGCCCCCGGCTGCTCGCGGCCCTGCTGTCCCCGAACGACCTCACCTATCGCGAGATCGCGGGCGAGTTGGGTATCTCACAGGGCAGCCTGGGCCCGGAACGCTCCAGATGTCTGGGATGTCTTCGGCGATTGCTGGCCACGGAGGTTGCGGCACACGAACCACGGGGATAGGAGTGAAGGACATCGGGTGAGCAGGTGAGCGGGAGGCGTGCACACATGGGCATGAGCGTGACCATCGCGGTGGCGACCGAGCAGGACGCCGAGCAGATCTTCAGGCTGCAGTACCTGTGCTTCCAGGGCGAGGCGGCCCTGTACGGCAACTACCGCATCGACCCGCTCGTCCAGAGCCTCGACTCCGTCCGCGAGGAGGTCGCCTCGGACTGCGTGTTCGTGGCCAGGCTCGGTGACGAAGTGGTCGGCTCCGTGCGCGGCGCCCTCGACGCCGACGGCACCGCGGCCATCGGCAAGCTCTGCGTCCACCCGCGCCTCCAGGGCCACGGCATCGGCGCGCGCCTGTTGCGCGCCGCCGAGTCGGCCCTCGCCGGAGAGCGCGGCGCCACCAGGTTCCGCCTCAGCGCGGGCCACCGCAGCGAGGGCAACCTGCGGCTCTACCGCCGGGTCGGCTACGAGACCGTGGGGACCAGCCAGGGCCGGGACGGGGTGCCGATGGTGGTGCTGGAGAAGCCCGCGGAGGCGTACGCGACGACGGCGTGACAGCGGCCCCGGAAGGGGGCGGAAGCAGGGCGTCGGCCGCGACGGTTCTCCGGCCGTCTGAGGTCCCTCAGGCGGCCGCCTCCCGGCGCGCGCTCCTGCGCAGCCAGTACATCGCCGTGACCGGAAGGATCACGGGGATGAACAGGTAGCCGATCCCGTAGTCCGACCACACCGTCCTGTCCGGGAACGCCGACGGCTCCACCAGCGTCCACGTCCCCACGATCAGCACGCCCGCCAGTTCCACCGCACAGCACACCCGTGCCGCCTTCCGGGCGAACTCCCCGCCCCGGACCAGCGAGTACGTGATGAACCCGTAGACCACCCCGGCCACCGCGGACAGCGTGTACGCGAGCGGTGCGTGCGCGAACTCGGTGGAGATCTGCACCGCGGACCGCGACACGGCCCCGACGACCATCACGCCGTACAGCCAGACCAGCAGCATCCCCGGTCCGCTGATCAGCCGCGTCCGCTTCGTCTCCTGCCGCACTTCGTCCGTCGCGCTCACGTCAGCCTCCCCAGATGTCGTAGAGCCGCACCTGCAGCACGGCGAGCACCACACCGCCGGCCGCGACGGTCACGCTGCCCCAGCGGGTGCGCTCCGCCAGGGACATGAACCCGGTGACCGGGACGCAGGCGAACGCTCCGAGCAGGTAGGAGACGAAGATCGTGGTTCCCTGCTCCGGCTTCTCCCCGCGCGCCAACTGCACGATCCCGACGACCAGTTGCACCAGGGCCAGCACCGACACCACGGCCATGCCGATGAAGTGCCAGTCCTTGGTCGGCTGATCGCGGTACGCGGCCCAGCCGCACCAGGCGGCGAGCAGAAGCGCGGCGACGGCGGTCGTCACCGTCAGGGGAACAAGCATGCCGCGACCCTATTACGGCGCAAAACCCCGCCACGTCCGGCCCCGCCCCAGGAGGCCCGCCGGGCGTGCACCGTGGCCTTGGCCACAGCGACGGATGCCCACAGGGTGGACGCCACTCCACTCCACCTGCTGGTATTCCCGGTAATGCTGTCCGTATCGCGGACGCTCCGCTCTCACCTGCCGCATACATCTGTTTTACTGATCTCATGACCACGACGAGCTGCCGCACCCTTGCGACCGAGGCGACGATGACGCCCGGTGCTCGTTGTATGTGTCGAATGTGCGCCTGCTAGAGGCCCCCACCCCCCGGCACGTCCGTACGCGTCGCTGAACGCCGTACGTGACCCCTGTGCCCGCGCACGCCTTCCCTCCCGTACCCGGGCACACCCCTGCCCCGCGTACTCGACAGTGATGGAAACCCCAGTGATCACGACATCAGGCCTGACCAAGGTCTACCGCTCGCGCGGCCGTGAGGTCACCGCCCTCGACGGCGTCGACCTCCACGTCCGCGAGGGCGAGGTGTACGGCGTCGTCGGCCAGTCCGGCGCCGGCAAGTCCTCCCTCATCCGCTGCGTCAACCTGCTGGAGCGCCCCACCGCCGGCACCGTCACCGTCGCCGGGCGGGACCTCACCGCCCTCGCCGGGCGCGGCCCCCGTGCCGGCAAGGAGCTGCGGCGGGCGCGCAGCCGGATCGGCATGGTCTTCCAGCACTTCAACCTGCTGTCCACCCGCACGGTCCAGGACAACGTCGAGCTGCCCCTGGAGATCCTCGGCAGGTCCGGCAAGGAGCGCTCCCGCAAGGCCCTCGAACTCCTCGACCTCGTCGGGCTCGCCGACCGGGCGAAGTCCTACCCGGCCCAGCTCTCCGGCGGTCAGAAGCAGCGCGTCGGCATCGCCCGCGCCCTCGCCGGCGACCCCGAGGTGCTCCTGTCCGACGAGGCCACCAGCGCCCTCGACCCGGAGACCACCCGCTCGATCCTGACGCTGCTGCGCGACCTCAACCGCGAGCTCGGCCTGACCGTCCTGCTGATCACCCACGAGATGGACGTCGTGAAGTCGGTCTGCGACTCGGCCGCGCTGATGGAGAACGGGCGCATCGTCGAGTCCGGCACGGTGAGCGAACTCCTCGCGACCCCCGGTTCCGAACTGGCCACCGCCCTCTTCCCGGTGACCGGCGACGCCACCGGCGAGGACCGCACCGTCGTCGACGTCACCTTCCAGGGCGAGGCGGCCACCCAGCCCGTCGTCTCCCGGCTGTCGCGCACCTACAACATCGACATCTCGATCCTCGGCGCCGCCATCGACACCGTCGGCGGCCTCCAGGTCGGCCGGATGCGCATCGAGCTGCCCGGCCGCTACGAGGACAACGTGGTGCCGATCGGCTTCCTGCGCGAACAGGGCCTCCAGATCGACGTCGTGGGCCAGGAGCCCGTCCTGGTGAAGGAAGGTGCCAAGTGACCTGGTCCGAGATGCGGCCGCTGCTGGAGCAGGCCTGTTGGGACACCCTCTACATGGTCGGCTGGTCCACGCTCGTCGCGGTCGTCGTCGGTCTGCCGCTCGGCATCCTGCTCGTCCTCACGGACCGGGACGGGCTGCTGCGCAACGTCCTCGCCAACAAGGTCATCGGGCAGGTCGTGAACGTGGCCCGCTCGATGCCCTTCATCATCCTGATGGTCGCGCTGATGGGCTTCACCCGCTGGGTCACCGGCTCGACCATCGGCCGTGAGGCGGCCGTCGTGCCGCTCGCCATCGGCGCCGTCCCGTTCTTCGCGCGCCTGGTCGAGACGGCCGTCCGAGAGGTGGACCACGGGCTCGTCGAGGCCGTGCAGGCCATGGGCGGCACCACCTGGACCGTCGTCCGCAGGGTCCTCGTCCCGGAGTCCCTGCCCTCACTGATCTCCTCGGCCACCACGACCGTCGTCGCCCTCATCGGCTACTCGGCCATGGCCGGCACGGTCGGCGCGGGCGGCCTCGGCGACATCGCCATCCGGTACGGCTACCAGCGCTTCGAGACCGAGCTGATGTGGATCACCGTGGTGGTCCTCGCGGTCGTCATCTCCGTCATCCAGTTCGCCGGCGACTCCGCGGCCCGGGCCCTGCACCGGCGCGGCGGCCGCTCCGGAGCGGCCCCCCGGCTCCGGCTGCTTGGGGCCGGAACCGCCACCGCGGACATGACCAAGGTCTAGCCCGCGCTCGGGCACCCGCAGACTTCCCGTCCCACCCACGACGGGACAGCTCCACCCAAAAGGAAAGGCACTTTTCGTGCGTAACACCGCCAAGTTCACCACCGCCGTACTCGCCGCCGGGGCCCTCACCCTCGGGCTCACCGCCTGCGGCGCGGACAAGACCGACGCGTCCGACACGAGCGGCCCCCTGGTCGTCGCCGCCAGCCCCACCCCGCACGCCGACATCCTCAACTTCGTGAAGGACAAGCTGGCCAAGGACGCCGGACTGGATCTGGAGGTCAAGGAGTTCAGCGACTACGTCCTGCAGAACCCGGCCACGCAGGACGGTTCCGTCGACGCCAACTACTTCCAGAACCAGCCGTACCTCGACGACTACAACAAGAAGAACGGCACGCACATCGTGCCCGTCGTCACCGTGCACCTGGAGCCCCTCGGCCTCTACTCGAACAAGCTCAAGAGCAAGGACGACCTCAAGAGCGGCGCGACCGTCGCCGTCCCGAACGACACGGTCAACGAGGCACGCGCCCTCAAGCTCCTCGACTCCGCCGGGATCATCACGCTCAAGGACGGGGCCGGCACCGACGCGACCCCCGCCGACATCACCGCGAACCCGAGGAAGCTGAAGTTCAAGGAACTGGAGGCGGCCCAGACCCCGCGCTCCCTCGACGACGTCGACGCCGCGGTGATCAACGGCAACTACGCCCTCGAAGCCGACCTCTCGCCCGCCGACGACGCCCTCGCCGTCGAGCCCGCCAAGGGCAACCCGAACGGCAACTTCCTCGCCGTCAAGGAGGGCAACGAGGACGACCCGCGCGTGAAGAAGCTCGCGGAGCTCCTCACCTCCGACGAGGTGCGGAAGTTCATCGAGGACAAGTGGAGCAACGGCTCCGTCATCCCGTCGTTCTGACCCGGGTCCCCTCCCGCTCCCGTCCTTCCGTGCCGACGGCACGTATACGGCGTATCGCCACGCATCGGGGCCGCTCCCTCACGGGGAGTCGGCCCCCTGGTGCGATTCAGTGCTTTCATGCTGCATGCTGGGCAGTTCGGCAGGCTCTCAAAGTTTTCGAAGGTTACGGAGCGGCGCATGATGAGCACCTTTCCCGACATCTCCATCAACACGGATCGGTTGGTTCTGCGCCCGTTCGACGAGGACGACATCCAGGCCTTCACCGAGATGATGAACGACGAGCAGGTGATGGCCTGGACCGATGTCCCCCAGCCCTTCACCGAACGCGAGGCGCGTACCTGGATCACCGGGTACGCGCCCACCGAACGCACGTCGGGACGGGGCCTGGACCTCGCGGTCACCGAGTTCCTCACCCAGCGCCTGGTCGGCGTCATCCGGCTGACCAAGACCGACTGGCACGTACGAGCGACGGAACTCTCGTACGTCGTCGCCCCCTGGGCGCGCGGCGAGGGCTATGCCTCCGAGGCCGCCCTCGCCACCGCCCAATGGCTGTTCCGTGAGCAGAAGTTCGAACGCATCGAGCTGCGCACGGCCGCCGACAACACCGCCTCCCAGCAGGTCGCGCAGAAGATCGGCTGTATCAGCGAGGGCGTCCTGCGCAACGCCTGTATAGCGCGCACCCGCACCGCCGAGGACGGCTGGACCGAGGTCCGTACGGACTTCATCGTCTGGAGCCTCCTCCCGGAGGACATCGAGGGTGTCAGCGAGGAACTGGCCGACAGCGGCGGTTACGGGGCCTACTCGGACTGGAACTGAACCCCCGCGGCCGTCGCGGGGCCGCGAACCCGGCCGCCGGAGCCCACCGGGCCACCGGGTAGTCTCGACGCACCCCGTGCGGGCATTCCCGACGACCTGCGAAGACCCTCTGGAGACTGACGAAGATGGCCGACCGGGTCACGGTGATCGGCTGGGACGGCTCCCCCCTGACCGCCGCGGCACGTTCCGCCCTCGCCGCCGCCACGCTGGTGGCCGGCGCGGCCCACCATCTCGCACTGCCCGAGGTGCCCCCGCGCGCCGAACGCATCCGCCTCGGCAGCGTCGCCCTCGCCGCCCGCCGCATCGCCGGCCACCGGGGAACCGCGGTCGTCCTCGCCGACGGCGACCCGGGGTACTTCGGTGTCGTCCGCACCCTGCGGTCCCCCGAGTTCGGCCTGGAGGTCGAGGTCGTCCCCGGTGTCTCCTCGGTCGCCGCCGCCTTCGCCCGCGCGGGCATGCCCTGGGACGACGCGGAGGTCGTCGTCGCCCACCGCCGTACGCTGCGCCGCGCGGTGAACGTCTGCCGTGCCCACACCAAGGTCGCCGTCCTCACTTCGCCCGGCGCCGGACCCGCCGAACTCGGCCTGCTCCTCGACAGTGTCCACCGCACCTTCGTCGTCTGCGAGGAACTCGGCACGGAACGCGAGCGGGTCACCGTCCTCAGCTCCGACAAGGCCGTGGACCGTACCTGGCGCGACCCCAACCTCGTCATCGTCATCGGCGGCCACGCGGGCGCGGCCGCCGGCGGCGGCTGGCTCGCCGGGCGCGACCCCGCCGCCGGACCGCGCGGCTGGGCCCTGCCCTCCGCCGTCTACGGCGGTGCCCTGGGCGAGGGCGAGTCCGAACTGCTGCGCTCCTCCCAACTCGCCTGCCTGGGCCCCCGGGTGGGCGACCTCGTCTGGGACATCGGCTCCGGCAGCGGTGCCTTCGCCACCGAGGCAGCCCGCTGCGGCGCCGCCGTGATCGCCGTGGACCACGACCCCGAAGCCTGCGGCCGGACCACCCTCGCCGCCCGCCGCTTCGGCGTGCAGCTCCAGGTGGTGCACGGAGCCGCCCCGCACGTCCTGGAGAACCTGCCCGAACCCGATGTCGTACGCGTCGGCGGCGGGGGAGCCCGGGTGGTCTCGGCCGTGGCCGACCGCCGCCCGCGGCGCATCGTCACCCACGCCCTGACCAGGCCCGCCGCCGAGCGCGTCGGACGGGACCTGACCGAGCACGGGTACGAGGTCCGCTGCGACTTCGTCCAGTCCGTGGAACTCGATACCAGGGCCTGGACGGAACGGGAGCGGAGCGTCGCGTTCCTGCTCAGCGGGACTCTGCCCGAACGTTCCGTGTGATCCGGTTGTCGTACCGGCGCGGTAGGCTGGCCGACTGTTGTACCGCACTTCGACATCCGGCCTTTCGTCGGTCAATGTCCTAAAAGCACGCCCGTTTTGAGGGCGTGTGTGGTACGGCGAAACGGGGAGGACGCGCAACGTGGCGCAGTCCACAGTGGACCGTCGCGGATCAAGCTGTCGCGACGGGGGGACGACCGGGACAATGGCCCTTCAATGGCTTTGTCGACATGCAGCCGGGTCGTCACGTGCCGCTGGGCACGCACGCTCGTTCTCCACAGTGGGGCGGTAGGTGCGCCGTTCCCGGGCCAGCTGGCATGGAGGCACTAACCGATGGGCGAGGGGTACGCATGACCGACACCGGCCAGGTCCCGGGCGAGGGACTGCCGGAGAGCGCAGGCATGGTGGAGCAGCCGGGCGTCCCTGCGCCGGGTGCGTACACCTACCTCTCCGAGACCGCCGCCGAGGACGAAGATCTCCTGCTGCCGGGCGCCCAGGGCGCGTGGGGCAACGAGATGCCCCCGCCCGCCCCCGAGCCCGTCGTCCAGGTCGTCCACGAGCCCGCCGTCCATGAGCCGGGCCCGCACGAGATGTCCGGCCGCGACAGCGGCTCGCACGACCTGAGCGCCGTCCGTACCCCCGTCGCGACCCCCGTCCCGCAGCCGCCGGTGGCCCGCCGCCCGCTGCACCTCGGTCCGCCGACCCCCGACGCCTCCGCCAGCCCGGTCCGCTCCCTCGCCGACCGCGGGCCGGCCGGTGCCCCCGTGCCGCCGAGCGCCGTACGCCACCCCGGCCCGGAGTACCTCGACGCGCCCCAGCAGCCCGTGTCGCAGTGGGTCGGCGCCCCCGCGCAGGCCACCCCCGCGGTGGCGCCCGGGGGAGCGGCCGCAGAAACGGTCGTTCCGCAGGAGGCACAGCTCTCCGTGGCCGTGGCCGAGACGACACCGGCCGAGGACATCCAGGACGCCGAGGCTCTCCACCAGGCCCAGGACGCGGCCTACGCCCTGGCGCAGGAGGCCGCGGCCGCCCAGTTCCGGAACCCGGAGGCAGTGGGGACGCCGGTCGCGGCGCAGTTCCAGGCCCCGGAGACGGCCGAGCCGCAGGCGGACGCGGCGGAGCCGAACGCATCGCAGCCGGACGCGCCGGAGCCGGATGCCCCGGAGGCCGGTGTAGCGCCGGTCGCCGTCGAGGCGCAGGTGCCGGAGGCCGTCGAGACGCCGGCCGTCGAGCAGACGGCCGAGGCGGTCGAGCCGCAGGCGCACCCCGGGGAGGCCGAGGAAGCGCCGGCCGTTGCCGAGGAGCAGGCGCCGCAGGCGCCGGAGGCGGTCGGGGCACCGGTCGTCGAGCAGGCAGCCGTGGTCGCCGAGGAGGCCGAGCCGCAGGCGCACGCCCCGGAGCCCGGGGACGTGCCGGTCGCCGTCGAGGCACAGATGCCTGAGACGGCCGAGGCACAGATGCCGGAGACGGCCGAGGCACAGATGCCGGAGACGGCCGAGCCGCAGGGCGCGGAGCAGCAAGCTGCCCCCGAGGCTGCCGCGGAGCCTTCCGTGCCGGAGACCGAGCCGGCCGTCGAGGCCCCCCAGGCGGTGGTCCAGCAGGACCCCGAGCCCGTGGAGACGGCACCCGAGGCGCAGGCACCCGAGGCGCCGGTCTCCCAGGAGCCCGAGCCCGTCGGCCCCGCCGCCGGGGACCCGGAGCCGGTACCGGCCGGGATCGTCGCCGAGGCCCAGGACGCCTCGCAGGTCGCTCAGGAGCCCGAGGCGCAGACCCCGGACCCCGTCGACGCGTCCGCTCCGGCCGTGCCCGACGAGGCCGAGGCGCTGCCCTTGGCCGACCCCGCCCTGCCCGAGCAGGCCGGAACGGCCGACCCGGCCGATGCCGGGCGGCCTGCGGCCCCGGAGCAGCAGGCGCCGGCCGACGAAGCCGACGCGACCGACGGGACCGACGAGCCGGGGACCCCCGCCGCGTCGGACGACGAGAGCACCCCCGCCCCCGCGCAGGAGTCCGGGCAGGCGACGTCGACCCCGGTCGCGGAGCCACCCCTGCCCCCGGAGGCCGAGGCGGAGCAGGCCCCGACGCCGGAACCCGAGGCGGAGCCCGTGCCCGAGGCCGCGGAAGCCCGGCCGCTGGAGCCCACGCAGCCGGAGGCCGAGGCCGCCGCACAGGGCCCGCAGGCCACCGAGCCGGTCGAGGCAGTGACGGACGAGGCAGCCGACGAGGAAGAGGAGCTGGCCGGGAGCGTGGACGGGGGCCGGGCCGAGGAAGCCGCAGCCGAGCAGACCGCCGCGTCCGACGGCGCTGCTCCGCAGCCGGAGGCCGTACCGACGCCCGACCCCGCCGAAGCCGTCGTCGAGCCCGAGGTCACCGAGGTGAACGCGGCCGACGAGCAGCCCGCCGAGGGAGAGCCGCAGGCGCAGTCCGGGCCCACCGACGAGGCGACCGCCGAAGCACCGGCCGACCCGCCGACCGTGGACCCCGAGACCGCTGTCCCCGTGACCGTGGACGCCGCCGCGACCGCCGAGCCCTCCCCGGCCGAGGCGCCGCACCCCGTGACCACCGGGATCGCCGCCCCCCAGGGTGCGGTGGTCCGGACCCCGGCCGAGCCCGCGCCGGACACACCGCTCGCCGAAGCGACCCGGGAGCCCGCACCGGAGACCGGTGCCGTCCGTCCGCCGGAACCGTTCGTCCCCCTCCTCGGCTCCCTGCCGACCGCCGCCCCTCGAACGGCACCGGCCCCGTCGTCGGCGCCCGCCGTCACCGAGTTCCCGCCCGCCGAGGGGCAGGAGGAAGCGGCGGCCGGGCCCGCGGTCCCCGGTCCTCGGGACTCCGAGGACGAGACGATCGTCGTACCGCAGTCGCTCGCGGCGGCCGGCGCGGACGCGGAACCCGAGCTGGTCCAGAACGCCGAGGACCTGGCCACCCGGGCCGCCGACCAGGAGGACGGCGAAGCGGCGCACGAGGCCGAAGCAGTGGAAGCGGCAGCGGAGGAGAGCACGGACCCGGTGGACGAGACGCCCGACGACGTTCCCGTGTCCGACGTGCAGGAGGACGAGGCACGGCAGCCCACGGGCCCCGCCGCGCCGCCGTACGACGACGCCGAACGCGAGGCCGTCCTCAAGGTCATGCGCGAGCGCCGCGACATCCGCAACGGCTTCCGCAGCGACCCCATCCCGCACGACGTCCTGCTCCGCGTGCTGGAGGCCGCCCACACGGCGCCCTCCGTCGGCCACTCGCAGCCCTGGGACTTCGTCGTCATCCGGTCCGCCGAGACGCGCCGCACGATGCACGAACTCGCCCAGCGTCAGCGCGAGGCGTACGCGAAGTCGCTGCCGAAGGGCCGGGCGAAGCAGTTCAAGGAACTGAAGATCGAGGCGATCCTCGACACCCCGGTGAACATCGTCGTCACCGCCGACCCGACCCGCGGCGGCCGCCACACCCTGGGCCGCCACACCCAGCCGCAGATGGCGCCCTACTCCTCCGCGCTCGCGGTCGAGAACCTCTGGCTCGCGGCCCGCGCCGAGGGGCTCGGCGTCGGCTGGGTCAGCTTCTTCGACGAGCGCGAGATGGTCCGCGAGCTCGGGCTGCCGGAGCACCTGGAGGTCGTGGCGTACCTGTGCGTCGGCTACGTCGACGAGTTCCCGGCGGAGCCCGAGCTGATGCAGGCGGGCTGGGCCAAGCGGCGCCCGCTCTCCTGGGTCGTCCACGAGGAGACGTACGGCCGCCGCGCCCTGCCCGGCGCCGAGCCGCACGACCTGCTGGCCGAGACCGTCGCCGGTATCCGCCCGCTGGACGCCAAGGCGCTCGGCGAGGCGTGGGAGCGCCAGAAGCGCATGACCAAGCCGGCGGGCGCCCTCGGCATGCTGGAGATCATCTCCGCGCAGCTGTCGGGCCTGTCCCGGCAGTGCCCGCCGCCCATCCCGGAGCCCGCGGCCGTCGCCATCTTCGCGGGCGACCACGGCGTGCACGCCCAGGGCGTCACTCCCTGGCCCCAGGAGGTGACGGCCCAGATGGTCGCCAACTTCCTCGGCGGGGGAGCGGTCTGCAACGCCTTCGCCGCCCAGGTGGGTGCCGAGGTGTGCGTGGTGGACGTGGGCGTGGCGAGCGACCTCCCGGCCACGCCGGGGCTGCTGCCGCGCAAGGTCCGCGCCGGTACGTCCGACATGACCACCGGCCCCGCGATGACCCGCGACGAGGCCAAGCAGGCCATCGAGGTGGGCATCGAGACCGCCCGCGACCTGGTCGCGGCCGGCAACAAGGCGCTGCTCACGGGCGAGATGGGCATCGCCAACACCACGGCGTCCGCCGCCCTGATCGCCGTCTTCACCGGCGCGGACCCCGCCGAGGTCACGGGCCGGGGCACCGGTATCAACGACGAGACCCTCGCCCGCAAGACCGAGGTCGTGCGACGGGCCATCGAGCTGCACCAGCCCGACCCCGCCGACCCCATCGGCGTCCTCGCGGCCATCGGCGGCTTCGAGCACGCCGCCATCGTCGGCCTGCTCCTCGGCGGCGCCTCCCTGCGGACGCCGGTGATCCTCGACGGCGTCAGCGCCGGCGCCGCCGCGCTCGTGGCCCGGGCCATCGCCCCCGAGGTCCTCGCCGCCTGCATCGCGGGCCACCGCAGTGCCGAGCCGGGCCATGTGGCCGCACTGCAGAAGCTGGGCCTGCGGCCCCTGGTCGACCTCGACCTCCGCCTCGGCGAGGGCACCGGCGCCCTCCTCGCCCTCCCGGTCGTCCAGAGCGCGGCCAGGGCGATGCACGAGGTGGCGACGTTCGACTCAGCGGGGGTGACCGAGAAGTAGGGAGCGGGCGCCGGGTGCGCCACGGACCCGGAGGGCGCTCGCGCCCACCGGCCCGCACCCGGCTCCGCGGTCCGGCCGGCGAACCTGTTGAGCCGCACTCCCCGTCCGCCCCTTAGAATCCGCACGTCAGGGCCTACTCCAAAGCCGCAGTGGCCCCCCTCGCACGCCGCCAGCCCGAGGAGCCGCACCCTCATGGCCGAACACCCCGCCTACCCCGTAGGCCTCCGCCTCACCGGCCGCCGAGTGGTCGTCATCGGCGGCGGTCAGGTCGCCCAACGCCGCCTCCCCGCGCTCATCGCGGCCGGCGCCCACATCGTCCTGGTGTCCCCGAGCGCCACCCCCTCCGTCGAGGCGATGGCGGACGCGGGCGAGCTGACCTGGGAGAGGCGCCGGTACGCGGAGGGCGACCTCGCCGAGGCCTGGTACGTCCTGGTCGCCACCGGCGACCCGGTGGCGAACGCGCGCGCGTCCGCCGAGGCGGAGCGTCACCGCATCTGGTGCGTGCGCGCCGACAGCGCGGAGGAGGCCACCGCCTGGACCCCGGCGACCGGCCACAGCGAGGGCGTCACGGTCGCCGTGCTCACGGCCAACGCCCAGGAGCGCGACCCCCGCCACACCGCCGCGATCCGCGACGCGGTCGTCGAGGGTCTGCGCGACGGCACGCTCGTGGCCCCTCACCACCGCACCCGCACCCCCGGTGTCTCCCTCGTGGGCGGCGGCCCCGGCGACCCGGACCTGATCACCGTGCGCGGCCGCCGCCTCCTCGCCGAGGCCGACGTCGTCATCGCCGACCGCCTCGGCCCCCGCGACCTCCTGGCCGAACTCCCGCCGCACGTCGAGGTGATCGACGCGGCGAAGATCCCGTACGGCCGTTTCATGGCCCAGGAGGCCATCAACAACGCGCTGATCGAGCACGCCAAGCAGGGCAAGTCGGTCGTGCGCCTCAAGGGCGGCGATCCGTACGTCTTCGGCCGCGGCATGGAGGAACTGCACGCGCTCGCCGAGGCCGGTATCCCGTGCACGGTCGTGCCCGGCATCTCCAGCTCGATCTCCGTGCCGAGCGCCGCCGGCATCCCGGTCACCCACCGGGGCGTCGCCCATGAGTTCACCGTGGTCAGCGGCCATGTGGCTCCCGACGACGAGCGTTCGCTCGTCGACTGGCCCGCCCTCGCCCGGCTGACCGGCACCCTCGTGATCCTGATGGGCGTCGACAAGATCGGCCGGATCGCCGAGACCCTGGTGGCGCACGGCAAGTCCCCCGACACCCCGGTCGCCCTGGTCCAGGAGGGCACCACGGCCGCGCAGCGCCGGGTGGACGCCACGCTCGCCACGGTCGCCGCGACGGTGCGTACGCAGGGAGTCAGGCCGCCGGCCGTCATCGTGATCGGCGAGGTCGTGAAGGTGGGGCCCGGGACGAACGCGTGACACCCGGGCGACGACCCCGGACCGTGCGGGAGCGGAACCGTAACCACCGGTAACCCGACCCGTCCCCAGCCGTTGGCACCACACCCAGGACAAGGCAGTATCACCCTGTGGCCGATCTCATCACCGTTGACGACCCCGACGACCCGCGCCTGCGCGACTACACCGGCCTGACCGACGTGGAGCTGCGCCGACGGCGCGAACCCGCCGAGGGCCTGTTCATCGCCGAGGGTGAGAAGGTCATCAGACGGGCCAAGGAAGCCGGCTACGAGATGCGCTCGATGCTGCTCTCCGCGAAGTGGGTCGACGTCATGCGCGACGTCATCGACGAACTCCCGGCGCCCGTCTACGCGGTCAGCCCCGAACTCGCCGAACAGGTCACCGGATACCACGTGCACCGGGGCGCTCTCGCCTCCATGCAGCGCAAGCCCCTGCCGACGGCCGACCAACTCCTGGGCGCCGCCCGCCGGGTCGTCATCATGGAGTCGGTCAACGACCACACCAACATCGGCGCGATCTTCCGCTCCGCCGCCGCCCTCGGCATGGACGCGGTCCTGCTCTCCCCGGACTGCGCCGACCCGCTCTACCGCCGCAGCGTCAAGGTCTCCATGGGCGCGGTCTTCTCCGTGCCCTACGCCCGCCTGGAGGCCTGGCCCAAGGGTCTCGACGCTGTCCGCGACGCCGGTTTCACCCTGCTCGCCCTCACCCCGGACGAGAAGGCGAAGTCCCTCGACGAGACCGCCCCGCACCGCATGGACCGGGTCGCCCTCATGCTGGGCGCAGAAGGGGACGGCCTCTCCACCAAGGCCCTGATGTCCGCCGACGAATGGGTCCGCATCCCCATGGCCCACGGAGTCGACTCCCTCAACGTGGGCGCGGCGGCGGCGGTGGCCTTCTACGCGGTGGCGACGGGCCGTCCGCGCACCTGAACCGGCGGACTCGTCGGGCGGCCGACGCCCCCGGTGACGGGGCGGCCGCCACCCGGCGACGCTCAGTCGTGCTGCGGTTCCGGGAACGACCGCTCGTAACGGAGGCCCCCGTCGAAGCCGAGCCCCCGTGAGGGCCCCTGGCACCCCTGTGCCGTGGCGATCCCCAGCGCGGCCAGCAACGTCACGACGACGAACACGAAGAGACGCTGCCGCAGCAACCGCGGATTGGCGGGCCGCCGCCCGGTCCCGTTGGTCCGCGGCCCCGGCCGTCCCGCACCACTGCGGGGCGCGGGACGCCTGCCGGACCCGGTCGTGCCGCGCGACGGCGCGGGCCGCGGACCGGGCCGCGACCCACTGCCGGTACGCGCGCCGCCGACCCCGCCGCCCGTGCGGGAACCGCCCCCCGTTCGCGGTGACGGAGACCCCGGCTGCGACCGGCGGGTGTCCGGCGGCTGCCGCAGCGTGCGCTGTTCGACGTACTGCTCCGCGAGCCGTCCCGAGGCCCGGTCCGGATCGGTGCGGGGCGCGGGCGGCCGCAGATCGGACAGGCCCTGCGCCTCACGGGCGGCGATCTCCTTGAGCCGCAGCGACAGTTGCAGCGTGCTCGGCCGTTCCTCCGGATCCTTCGCCAGACAGGCGCGGACGAGGGGGGCGAGTGCGTCCGGCACCCCGCGCAGCTGCGCCTCCTCGTGCACCACCCGGTAGAGCATGACCTCCGAACTGCCGTGTCCGAAGGGCGAGTCGGAGGTCGCCGCATAGGCGAGCGTGGCGCCGAGCGAGAAGACGTCCGTGGCCGGCGTGACGGCCGCCCCGCGCACCTGTTCGGGCGCCAGGAAGCCGGGTGATCCCACGGCCGTACCGACATGGGTCAGGGTCGAGGCCCCGGTCGCCCACGCGATACCGAAGTCGATGATCCGCGGCCCCTTCGGGGACAGCAGGATGTTCGACGGCTTGAGGTCCCGGTGGACGACACCGGCCTCGTGCACGGCCACGAGCCCCTCGGAGAGGGCGGCGCCGACGGCGGCCACGTCGGCGGCCGACATGGGCCCCTCCTCGGCGACCTTGTCGTGCAGCGAGGGCCCCGGCACGTACTGTGTGGCGAACCACGGCCGGTCCGCGTCCAGATCCGCGGCCACCAGCCGGGCGGTGCACCCGCCCCTGATCCGCCGCGCCGCCGAAACCTCGCGCGCGAACCGCGAACGGAACTCCTGGTCCTCCGCCAGATCCGGCCGGATGACCTTGAGCGCGACACGCTGTCCACGCCGGTCGGAGCCCAGGTAGACGACGCCCATTCCCCCGGCGCCGAGCCGTCTGTGAATCCTGAACGAGCCGACGACGCGCGGGTCCTCGCGCCTCAGGCGCATCATCGCCATGTTCATCCCCGCTGCCCGTTCCGTCTGACGAGCCACAGCTTACGTTTCCACGGCCGGGCGTGCGCAGAGGCCGCGCCCTCGCGACCCGATGGATTGTCAGTGCCGGGTGAGAAACTTGAAGAGTGGTCAGGGAACAGGAGTTCGAGGCGGTGTTGGGCGCATCTTGATCCCAACCAGCCACCACAGAAGGGGGATTGAACCCGTGAAGGGTGACCGAGTGGAGATAGTCGTGGACGCCGGGGACACGACGCGCACGTACGAGGTGATCGCGAGCAGGGCGGGCCGCCGGGTGGAGACGGCGGTACGACGAGGAGTGGTGGAAGTGAGCGAAGTCACCCGGAACGGCTCCGTGGTGCGGACGGCCAGGTTCATGGCGAACCGGGTCCTCGCGCTGGTCGAGCAGCCGGTGCCCCGCGAGGACGCCGCGGAGCGGGACGGGTAACAGACGGGGCAGACCGGACACCCCCTCCGGGAAGACCCCGAGACCTAGGACCTCGTCTCCACCCTGGGGAGTACACCGAGGGTCTCCGCTCATCCTCCGGGAGGCCCGGCAATCGGTACGAGGGCATGACGACCGGGTTCGCTCACGCGCCTAGATTTGAGGTCAAGCGGCGGGTGCAGCACTCGTCCCCCGAGGTCAGACACCCGCCGCTGCCAACAACAAGTCAAGACCGACGAGGTCAGAGGAGGGACCATGGCCCACACGGCACCGCGGACCGCGATCCGCACACGGGAGCGCAGGATGTTCACCGCCGACCGCCGTCCGGGCCGTCGCCACCCCTTGGTGGCGACCGCGATGGTCCTCCCTCTGGCGGCCCTGCTCGTGTACGCCTTCGGCGGCTGGGAAGCAGTGGTCACACAGGCGTCGTCCGTGGGTGTGATGCTGGGGCGCTGAGCGGCGACCCCAGGCCCGGAAGAGCGGTCCGGGCGGGGACATCCATCCATGAAACCCCGTGGGGACGGGGGTGCGGCGGACGGCAAAAGACGCCCGCGCAGCTGGGGAGCTGCGCGGGCGTTGTCTTTCCCGCTTCCCCCGCCGGCCCGGTACCGGCCCCGCAGCCACGGCTTCCGGTCTCGGACGCGGGCAGGTCCGCGGACGGCACGACGCGGACGGTCCCGTGAACGGCGGAGTGAGGACGACTGCGCCGCCGAGCCGCCGAAACCTCGACCGCAGCCGATCCGCGCCGACCCGACCGAGTCGATGCGTCTGAGCCGAGTCGACCGTGCCGAGTCGCTCCGTCTGAGCCGAGCCGGGCCGACCGGGCCGAGCCGACCGGAGCCGATCCGTCTGAGCCGATGCATGCCGACCGAGCCAACCGATCCGTCTGAGCCGAGCCGCCGAAACCTCGACCGCAGCCGATCCGCGCCGACCCGACCGAGTCGATGCGTCTGAGCCGAGTCGACCGTGCCGAGTCGCTCCGTCTGAGCCGAGCCGGGCCGACCGGGCCGAGCCGACCGGAGCCGATCCGTCTGAGCCGATGCATGCCGACCGAGCCAACCGATCCGTCTGAGCCGATCCGACCGAGCCGGGCCGAGCGGGCCGAGCCAAGCCGACCGAGTCGATGCGTCTGAGCCGAGTCGACCGTGCCGAGTCGCTCCGTCTGAGCCGAGCCGGGCCGACCGGGCCGAGCCGACCGGAGCCGATCCGTCTGAGCCGATGCATGCCGACCGAGCCAACCGATCCGTCTGAGTCGATCCGACCGAGCCGGGCCGACCGGGCCGAGCCAAGCCGATCGAGTCGATGCGTTTGAGCCGAGCCGATCCGACCAAGCCGAGCCGACCGGGCCGAGCCAAGCCGACCGAGTCGATCCGTCTGAGCCGATCCGGCCGAGCCGGGCCGACCGCGGCCGAGTCAGGCCGGTCGAGCCGAGCCGTCCGAGCCGACCCGAGCAGGCCCACCCCGCCCACCCCCGGCCCGGGCACCGCTCCCGAACCGTAGGCTCACGGGGCAGCGCCGTACTTGAGCAGGGGGACCCATGACCGCCACAGCCGACGCCGACGTGCTCCCCGCCCTCAGGGCCAGGGTGCGCGGCAGGGCGCACCCAGGGGCCGCCCCGTGCTCCCACCCGGACTCGGTCCTCGCGGAACGCGCCGACGGCGTCGTCGTCCGCCACGGCGACACCGTGGCCAAGGCGCACGCCCCCGGTACCGACCCCGCCCACCTGGCACTCCGCATGACCGTCGCCGCATCCCGCCCGGACACCCTTCTCGCCCCGCTCACCCCCGCGCCGGCCGCCCTCCACGACCGCCTCGTCACGTTCTGGCCGTACGGGACCCCGGTCGACCCCGAGGCCCCGGAGGCCGCTCCCTGGGAGGCGGCGGCCACGCTCCTCGCGCACCTCCACCGACAGCCGCCACCTGCGGGCCTGCCGCCGATGCGGGGCCCGGTCAAGGCGGCCCAGGCCGTCGCCCGCCTCGTATCCGCCGCACCGCATCACCCCGCGACGCCCTCCGTGCTGCGCGCCTGGCACGCTCTCCCCGCCTGGGCCAGGGCCGAGGCCCCGATGTCCGGGACGGCCACGCTCTGCCACGGCGATCTGCATCTCGGCCAGCTCGTCCGGCATCCGGCGGGCACGGGCGCCTGGCGCCTCATCGACGTCGACGACCTGGGCGTGGGCGTCCCCGCCTGGGACCTGGCCCGCCCGGCGGCCTGGTACGCCTGCGGCCTCCTCCCGCCCGAGGACTGGACCCGCTTCCTGGGCGCCTACCGGTCGGCCGACGGCCCGGCGGTCCCTCCGCACGACGACCCCTGGCCGGCACTGGACGTACCGGCCCGCGCACTCACCGTGCAGACCGCGGCGCTGGCGATCGCGAAGTGCACGGCGGCCGGCCGGCCCCTGGACGAGGCCCAGCGGTCCGTTGTGGACGCATGTGACCGAATGAGTGGCATCCCGCCGGAGTTGGACGGCCCTTTCCCGAAGTAGGGTGCAACCGACCGCAGCCGGACAGTGTCTGTCCAGGCGTAACGCGAAGCAGGACCGATCGCCGAGGAGTTGACCCGAACCATGCACATGCAGTGTCCCAAGTGCCATGCGCCGATGCACACCTACAACCGCAGTGGCGTCCAGATCGAGCAGTGCAGCGGCTGTCGTGGGATCTTCCTCGACTACGGCGAGCTGGAGGCGCTGACCCGTATGGAGGGCCAGTGGGGCGGCGGCCCGGCCGTCCCCCCGCCGCCGGCCGCCCCGCAGTACCCCGCGGGCGGCGGTCACAACGCTCCCGCCTGGGGAGCCCAGCACGGTGGCCACCACGGCGGTCACCACGGCGGTCACGGTCACCACAACCGCGGCTTCGGCCACATGCTGTTCTCCAGCTGACCGAGCCGGGCGGGGGGTGCGCAGCGCCCCTCCGCACGACGAAGCCCCCGGCCGTACGAGACGGCCGGGGGCTCGGTGCGTGTGGACGATACTGGGATTGAACCAGTGACCTCTTCCGTGTCAGGGAAGCGCTCTCCCGCTGAGCTAATCGTCCTCGGGATCACAGCCCGGGGGCGGTGCATCCTGCGTGCGCGATACTGGGATTGAACCAGTGACCTCTTCCGTGTCAGGGAAGCGCTCTCCCGCTGAGCTAATCGCGCGGGTCGAAGCCGTCCGGCTCCGGAAGCCCTCGGGCCTCAGTGGACGATACTGGGATTGAACCAGTGACCTCTTCCGTGTCAGGGAAGCGCTCTCCCGCTGAGCTAATCGTCCTTGGAGGTGGAGACGGGATTTGAACCCGTGTAGACGGCTTTGCAGGCCGTTGCCTCGCCTCTCGGCCACTCCACCAGGAGTGCGGGGGTCGGGAAGATCCCCCATGTTCCTGCGAGCGGACGACCAGGTTCGAACTGGCGACCTCAACCTTGGCAAGGTTGCGCTCTACCAACTGAGCTACGTCCGCTTGTCGTTTCCGGTCCGCTTGCGCGACCCGGCGACGAGTTGAACTCTAGCGGATTCCGGGGCCAGCACAAAAACGCGTTTGTGCAGCGTGCTGCGGTGCGTCCAGTCCGAGACCCGGCCGGGCCCGCCCGCAGGGCACCCGTCCTAGACTCGACTGCGTGTCCGACCTCCTTCCCCTCGCCCGCTTCGGCGACCTCGTGGCCACCGGTCTCACCGATGTGACCAGCGACGCCGCCGCCCTGGACTCCGCAGGCTTCTGGGCCGTGTGCGCGGACTACGAGGGCGGTCTGGTGTGCGCGCGCTTCGGTGACGTACGTCGGGAGCCCGCCCCGGCCCCGGTGCCGGGGGAGTGGTGCGGGCCCGCCGTCGGTGACTGGACGACGTCCCTCGACCGCGCCGCGTACACGGCGGGGGTCCGGCGGATCCGCGAGCACATAGCCGCCGGAGAGGTGTACCAGGCGAACCTGTGCCGGGTGCTGTCCGCGCCCGTCACCCCGGACGCCGACGTGGACGCCCTGACCGCGCTGCTGGCCCGCGGCAATCCCGCCCCCTACGCAGGAACGATTCGCCTCCCGGGTCACGGTGTCGAGATCGCCACCGCCTCGCCCGAACTCTTCCTGCGCCGCGACGGCCGGGTCGTCACGTCGGGCCCGATCAAGGGCACCGGACGCACCGAGGCCGATCTCCTGGACAAGGACCGCGCCGAGAACGTCATGATCGTCGACCTGGTCCGCAACGACATCGGGCAGGTCTGCGCCACCGGGTCGGTGACCGTGCCCGACCTGTGCGTGGTCGAGAAGCACCCGGGCCTCGTGCACCTGGTGTCGACGGTGCGCGGCGAACTGCGCGACGGCGCCGGCTGGCCCGAGCTGCTCGCCGCCTCCTTCCCGCCCGGCTCCGTCACCGGCGCGCCGAAGTCCAGCGCCCTGCGCATCATCGACGCCCTGGAGACCGCGCCGCGCGGCCCGTACACCGGCGGCATCGGCTGGGTCGACGCCGACCGGGGGACGGGAGAGCTGGCGGTCGGGATCCGCACCTTCTGGATCGACCGGGCGGCGGGCGAACTGCGCTTCGGCACGGGCGCGGGCATCACCTGGGGGTCGGACCCCGAGGCGGAGTGGCGGGAGACCGAGCTGAAGGCGGCCAGGCTGCTCGCGGTAGCGTCGGGGACGTACGAGGCGAGTGGGAGGACCCTTACGTGAAGATCTGGCTCGACGGCGGACTGCAGGACATCGACTCCGCCCGTGTCTCCGTCCTCGATCACGGACTGACCGTGGGCGACGGCGTCTTCGAGACCGCGAAGACGGTGGCCGGCCGGCCTTTCGCGCTGACCCGCCATCTCGACCGTCTGGCCCTCTCGGCACGTGGACTCGGTCTGCCCGAGCCCGACCTCGACGAGGTGCGCCGCGCCTGCTCGGCCGTCGTGGAGGCCAACCCGGTGGCCCTCGGCCGGCTCCGCATCACCTACACCGGTGGTGTCTCTCCGCTCGGCTCCGACCGGGGCGACCACGGACAGACCCTGGTCGTGGCCCTCGGCGAGACCGCCCGCCGCGCCGACACCACCGCCGCGATCACCGTCCCGTGGACCCGCAACGAGCGCGGCGCCCTCACCGGCCTGAAGACCACCTCGTACGCCGAGAACGTCGTGGCCCTCGCCCGCGCCCACGAACGGGGCGCCACCGAGGCGCTGTTCGCCAACACGGTGGGACGGCTCTGCGAGGGCACGGGCTCCAACGTCTTCGTCGTCCTCGACGGCGAGATCCACACCCCGCCGGTCGCCTCCGGCTGTCTCGCGGGCATCACCCGGGCCCTGGTCGTCGAATGGACCGGCGCCCGCGAGACCGACCTGCCGCTGGACGTCCTGGACCGCGCCGACGAGGTCTTCCTGACGTCCAGCCTGCGCGACGTGCAGGCCGTGCACCGCGTCGACGCCCGCGAACTCGTCCCCGCGCCCGGCCCGGTGACGGCCAAGGCGATGCGGATCTTCGACGAGCGGTCCGGCGACGATCTCGATCCCTGAAGCCTGCGCTCCCCGAAGCCTGCGCTCCCCGAAGTGAAGGCCGCGGCGGATATTCGGCGGACTCCACGCGCGATGGCGGGTAGAACACCCCTGATGACCACCACCCTGCGGCCCATCGAGCCGCTCCAGCACGCAGCCGACGGTTCCCGTTCGCGCCGCTACCAGGTGTGCGTGAACAGCCGTCCCGCAGGCGAGATCCACCTCGGTACGCGTCCAGGCCCGGCCTCCTCGGCCGCCCGGATCCTGGACCTGCGCATCGACGAACCGGACCGGCGGCGCGGCAGAGCGACGGTCGCCGCGCTCGCCGCCGAGGAGGTGGCCCGGGGCTGGGGCTGCCGGCGGATCGAGGCGTCCGTCCCGGCCGGTGCCGGGCCCGCGCTGCGGCTGACCCAGGCGCTCGGCTACGTCCTGCGCAACCGGACCATGCGCAAGCCCCTCGGCGACACCCCGCCCGAACTGCCCGCGGGCAGCAGGGGCCGGCCCATGACCGAGGCCGAGTACGAACCCTGGAAGGCGGCCGGGCTGGAGGGCTACGCCCAGGACCTGATCACCCGCGGCGTGCCCGAGGAGGAGGCGTACGCCAGGGCCGCCGAGGACTATGTGCGGTGTCTGCCGCAGGGGGTGGCCTCCGCGGACAACCTGTGCAGCGTGCTGGAGCACGAGGGCACGAGGGTCGGCACGCTGTGGCTGCGGCCGGCCGACGACCCCGCGTTCGTCTACGACGTGGAGGCGGACGCCGCCCACCGGGGACGGGGGCACGGCCGTTCGCTCATGCTGCTGGCCGAGGCGCAGGCGGTGGCGGCGGGGAAGACCGCCATCGCGCTCAACGTCTTCGCGGGCAACGCCCGGGCCGAATGCCTCTACGACTCCCTCGGCTACGAGACCACGGCCCACCACCTGTCCAAGCCCCTGCTCTGACGACCACACCGGAAGCCGCGCGAGGGACGGCGGACCAGGCGGTGGGGCGACGACGGACCAGCGGCGGGCGGGGCGACGGTAGAGCGGACGGGGCGACGGTAGGGCGCTTCCCCGCGCGCTCGGCGCCGAGGCCCGGTCGGGTGCCCGGCCGAGTGCCCGGCCCGGGGTCAGGCGCCCCCGGCCAGCAGCCGGTCGGCGATCTCCTCGATCCGCTCGCGCAGCCCCGCCTGGCTCTTGCCGCCGTCGAGACGCTCGCCGCCGATGACGTACGTGGGTGTGCCCGTCACACCGATCGCCTTGCCCTCGGCCTGGTCGGCGTCGACGATCAGGATGTGCCGGCCGTCGATGAGAGCGGTGTCGAACTCCTCGGCGTCCAGACCGAGTTCACCGGCGACCTCGACGAGGAACGGTTCTCCGGTCCGGTCCAGCTCCTCGACCCTGCCGAGCACGGCCTCGACGTACGGCCACGCGCGGCCCTGCTCCGCGGCCTCCTCGGCGGCCTGCGCGGCCGCGAAGGCGTGCTTGTGCTTCTCCAGCGGGAAGTGCCGCAACCGCACGTCGAGCCGGTCGCCGTAGCGGGCCCGCAGCGCGCGGATGTCTTCGAGGGCGCTGCCGCAGTCGGGGCACTGGAGTTCGCACCAGACGTCCAGGACGACGGCCGTGGGGACGGGGGAGGAGTCGCTCATGGAGATCAGTCTCCCAGCTCTCCGGAGCCGGGGCCGACCCCGAGGTGACCCGGAGATGTCCCTGAGGTCTCCCCGGACCATGGCATATCGGACGCGTGGCGGTGCAGGATGGAAGGGACGCCACGAGACCGATCCGACCGCGCACCGCCTGGAGGACCGATGATTGCCGAGACCGTGTGTGCCGCCGTCTCCGCGGCAGGCCTGGGCATCGCCGCGATCACGGCCTACCGGAAGCGTTTCCTCAGGGCGGCCCGCATCGCGGCCTACTCCCTCGTGCCCCTCGGTCTGGTGATGACCGGGGTCGTCGAATGGCTGGCCGACACCGCGTTCAGCCCGACCGCCTGGGCCGGCTTCGGAGTGCTCGGCGCCGCCTGGTTCCTTTTCATGACCACCCGCGCCGTGGAGCGGCGCCGCGGAGCCCCGGGCAAGGAGCGCAAGGAGGCCAAGGCGTCCCGCACCGGAGCGATAGCCCCGGCGGCCTCGGCGCCCTCACTGGGCCAGGGGACGCGGCCGGCGGCCCGTCCGGCCGCGGCACCCCGGGCGACCGGTTCGGCCGGGTCAGCGGGGGACGACTTCAGCGACATCGAGGCGATCCTGAAGAAGCACGGCATCTGACCCGGCGAAGCACGGAATCCGATCCGGAGGAGCCCGGTGTACCGGCCGCCGGGGGCCGCTGACTGAAACGACACAGAAGGTCGGGCGGCGACCGCGAAGTGATCACGTTCGTTCCACACTTCGTGGATATTGGCGAACTCTCCGTCATTCCGGGTGGGTTGATCGCGCGGGGGGTCTCCGCTGCGTCATCATCGCGGCGAGATGCTGGACACAACACAGAGCGACACTGTCGCCCCACCGGAGGAGCGTCGAGGTTGTCTCTTCGCGCTCTCCCAGCCACCGCTGATGATCTTCCTAGCGGTGATCGGCTGCCTGCTGCTCATGGCGTCACTGCACGATCTGCTGATGCTCTGAGCCGTAAACGGAGCCCCTGGCGTCATCCGTCGAGGGCTCCGTCAGTCCCCGTGTCCCGCCCTCACCCGGCCCCGGCCGTAGCGCGGACGGCCGCCGGTTCAGCCGGCCGCCTCCTTGCGGCGCGCCCGGTAGGCGGCCACATGCAGGCGGTTTCCGCAGGTACGGCTGTCGCAGTAGCGGCGCGAGCGGTTGCGGGAGAGGTCGACGAAGGCGCGTCGGCAGTCGGGGGCCTCGCAGCGCCGCAGTCGCTCCTGCTCCCCGGCGACCACGAAGAAGGCCAGCGCCATGCCGCAGTCGGCGGAGAGATGGTCGGCGAGCGACGCGCCGGGCGCGAAGTAGTGCACGTGCCACTCGTAGCCGTCGTGGTCGGTGAGGCGGGGTGTGGTGCCCGCCGCGGCGATCAGCTCGTTGATGACCGAGGCGGCCGAGGCGGCGTCGGCTGCCGCGAAGATCTCGGCGAACCGGCCACGAACCCGTCGCACGGCCGCGAGGTCGAACTCGGACAGCACCCCGACATCGCTGATGTCGTGCTTTCGTACGAACTCGGCGAGCGCCGCGACGGTCGCGAGCCCGTCGGTCGCCGTCTCGTCGTCCGGCACGGTGTTCACCAGATCCACCACGGCATCGAGGGAACACCGGGTGTCGTGGGTGATCAGCACGTTTCGCTCCCTGGCCTGCGTGGGTCGGGCGGGCGCCCGCCGATGCTGGCCGATGGTAATCGCTCGGCGAGGCGGCGGGCCGGTGCCGACCGGCCGGGAGCGCTCTGCCCAGAGCGGAACGGGCCAGGAGGGCAGGCGGGGGAGCAGGCCCTGGGGCACCCGGATTCCGTCGCACAGGGTGACGGCATGGCGACGCCGCCGCGCGGGGGTCCGCGACGACGGCGCCGTTGGGTCGGCCCAGGGCCGTATTCGGTTGTCCGAGCCCGAGCCGTCTCCCCGAGTGGACGGCGCCGGGCGGCTCTGAGGGGGTCTCGCCCTAGCTTTCGGCCAGGATGTGCGAGAGCTCCTGATCGAGGTCGAAGTGCCGGTGCTCCGTGCCGGGTGGCACGGCGGCGTCTGTGCGCTTCAGGAAGGACTCCAGGGCTCGCGCCGGGGCTTCGAGGAGGGCTTCGCCCTCCGGGGAGCTCAGGGCGATGCACACGACGCCCTGGCCGTGACTGCGGGACGGCCAGACACGGACGTCGCCGGTGCCGGTGGGCCGGTGCAGGCCCTCGGCGAGGAGGTCGCGGGCGAACACCCATTCGACCGTTTCCTCTGCTCCGGTGTGGAAGGTGGCGTGCACGGCGTAGGGATCGGCCGTGTCATACCGCAGTCCCGCGGGAACGGGCAGTGAGGACTCGCTCGACACAACGAGGCGCAGGTGCAGCTCGCAGCTGACCGTGGTGTTCATAAGCGCCAAGGCCTTTCGCTCAGTGTGCGCTCGGGGATTCGCACGTCGGCGAAATCGACATGCCACCTACGGTGCCGTTGTAAACCCCTCTGGGAGTTTTGCGTCGCTTTTGGTAGCTCATCCGGCCGAGACCGTCTTCGGTAGGTACGACCATTCCGGTGACGGGTTTCTCTCCGGTAGGGTTTGGCCGTATGGACACGGGGAGTCACGGAACGGGGGAGGCCGGTGTGGCGGCCGACGGAACGAAGAGTGACACGGATGTAGCGAACGGTGAGGCCGATATGGCCAAGGACGAGGCGCCGCTCGGATCCCGGGCGCCGGAGTTCGTCAAGGCGCGGCGGATGCTGCACATGAGCTGGCAGGTGGCCGTCTTCGTCGTCGGCCTCGCGGTGGTCGTGGCGGGCGTGATCATGCTCCCGCTGCCCGGCCCGGGCTGGCTCGTGATCTTCGGCGGCATGGCGATCTGGGCGACGGAGTTCGTCTGGGCCCAGCTGGTGCTCCGCTGGACCAAGCGGAAGGTCTCCGAGGCCACCCAGCGCGCCCTCGATCCGAAGGTCCGGCGCCGCAACATCATCCTGACGACGATCGGCCTGGTGATCGTGGCCGTTCTGGTCGGTTTCTACGTCTGGAAGTTCGGCTTCGAGATGCCCTGGAACATCAAGGACCAGTGAGCGCGGACGGGCCGGCGCGAGACCGGGGAACGTGGTCGGAGGCACCCGCTGACATGGGGTAATGTTCTTCTTGCGTCCGGGCGATTAGCTCAGTGGGAGAGCGCTTCGTTCACACCGAAGAGGTCACTGGTTCGAACCCAGTATCGCCCACCGGATGATGGCGGCCCGGTCCACGGAAAACGTGGGCCGGGCCGCTTTTCGTGGTCGTGCGACCGTGCCGGATGCCGGATGCCGGATGCCGGATGCCGGATGCCGGATGCCGGATGCCGGATGCCGGATGCCGGATGCCGGATGCCGGATGCCGGATGCCGGGAGCCGGGAGCCGGGCCGGGGGAATTCGGGCGCGTGCGTGAGCGTCGGGCGACGTCCCGGCATGGGCCCGGTGGGACCGGCTGACGCCCGGAGTGCGAGGCAGGTCTCCGGCTTCACCTCGATTTGGCCGAATCCGGTGCCCTCCCGCCCCTGCTCGCGCGGTGGTCGTCGCCGGGTCCGCCTTGGTCCGCGGGCGGTTCGCCCAGCGGCCCGGGAATCGCCCCACTGACTCCTTTCAGCCTCTTCCGTTCGCGACCTCTCGGGCGCCCCCGCGTTCGGCCCGTCGACCGCAACTCCCGGACCTGCGCTTTCGATTGACCCGCCGTCACCTGCGGCCTCGTGGTCCCCGGCGCTCTGGTGACACCGCTTTCCATCAATTCCTGTCCGAATCATTGACGTCTCCTGAGGGGCTCCGTACCTTGTGCCAGCAAGCGCTTACTTGAAACGATTCACGGCGCGGACGCAACGGCGCGGGGAGGCTCAACCATGCAGCAGAACAGGAACGTTGAGAGGCGGACGGTCCTCAAGGCGGCCGGAGCCTCACTGGCCGTCGCGGGGCTGGGGGCGACCGCCACGGCCTGTGGCGGCGGCAGCGGCTCGGGGGACGGAACGGTGACGATCCGTTACGCCTGGTGGGGCGCCGAGGACCGCGCGGCACGCATCAAGAAGACCATCGCGCTATTCGAGAAGAAGTACCCGAAGATCAAGGTCAAGACCGACTTCCAGCCCTATCCCGACTTCTGGAAGAAGTTCAACACCCAGGCGTCCGGTGGAAATCCGCCGGACGTGTTCCAGAATGCCGTCGGTTTCCTGCGGAAATACGACGCGAAGAATGTGCTGCTGGATCTCAGCCCTCAGGTCGAGGCGGGCCACCTGTCGCTGGAGGGCTTCAGAGCGGGCCTGGAGAAGTTCGGCGAGGTCGACGGAAAGCTGCTCGGCGTCCCGGTCGGGTCCAACTCGATGGCCCTGGTGATCGACAAGCCCGTCTACACCAAGTCCGGCATCAAGCCCGAGCAGGGCTGGACCTGGGACGACTTCGACGCGGCGATGAAGAAGATCCACGACAAGACGGGACGCGCCGGCGACAGCGGCATGTACGGCGTCATGTACCTCTACGACCTCTACCTGCGCCAGAACGGCAAGGCGTTCTTCACCGCGGACGGACTCGGCTTCACCGAGGCGGATCTCAAGCAGTGGTGGACGAAGGCCAGGAAGGGCATCAAGGAGGGCCTCTACGCCGACCCGAAGAAGGTCGCGCAGATCAAGCCCAAGTCGGCGGTGGCCGCGGAACTCGCCGCCGGTGAGTTCACCTGGGACAACTTCACCGTCCGTTACACCTCCGAGGGCAAGAGCGAGTACGGCCTGGCCCCCATCCCCACCACCGACGGCAAGAAGACCGGCCAGTACCTCGGCTCCCTCATGCTCAGCGCCTCCAAGCGCACCCAGCACCCCAAGGAGGTCGCGCAGTTCATCGACTTCATGGTGCACGAGCCCGAGGTCGCCAAGATCATGGGCTACGACCGCGGGGTGCCCGCGACGCAGGCCCAGTACGACGCGTTCCAGCCGACCGACCCGGTCAACAAGGCGATCGCCGCGTACGAGGAGTCCCTCGTCGCGGCCGGTGTCCTGGAGCCCATCACCCCGCACCCGAACGGCGCGGACATCTGCGAGGCCGCGTTCCTGCGCATCGGCGAGGAGCTCGGTCTGGGCACGCGTTCGGTGGACGACGCCGTCAAGCAGTTCTTCACCGAGTCGAAGACGGCTCTCGGCAGCTGATGGGAACCGCCGTGACACACGCCCCTGCGACGGAGGACCCGACCCGGGACTCCGAGCCGCGGCAGCGTCCGGCCAAGGCTCCCCGCCCCGCCGCGCTCAAGCGGCGGGGCCGCCGGGAGAACCTGGCCGGCTATCTCTTCATGTCCCCCTGGATCGCCGGATTCCTGCTGCTCACGGCAGGGCCGATGATCGCCTCGCTCTACTTCGCCTTCACCGACTACAACCTGTTCGACGCGCCCCGGTGGATCGGCCTCGACAACTTCTCCGAGATGTTCGCCGACCCCCGCTGGCGCCACTCGGTGCGGGTCACCCTCTGGTACGTCGCCGTGGGCACGCCCCTGAAGCTGATCGCGGCCCTCGGCGTGGCACTGCTCCTGGCCCAGAAGCGGCGCGGGCAGGCCTTCTACCGGGCCGCCTTCTACGCGCCGTCGCTGATCGGCGCCAGCGTGTCCATCGCGATCGTCTGGAAGGCCATCTTCTCCGACGACGCGATCGTCGACCGTACGCAGCAGATCTTCGGCATCGACGTCGGCGGCTGGACCGGCGACCCGGAGATGATCATCTACAGCCTGGTGGCGCTCACCGTCTGGCAGTTCGGCGCCCCCATGGTCATCTTCCTGGCCGGTCTCAAGCAGGTCCCGCGTGAGCTGTACGAGGCCGCCGAGGTCGACGGAGCCGGCCCCTGGCGGCGCTTCTGGAACATCACCCTGCCGATGATCTCCCCGGTCCTCTTCTTCAACGTCCTGCTGGAGACGATCCACTCGTTCCAGATCTTCAGCTCGGCGTACATCGTCGGCGGCGGGGCCGGCGGCAACGCCTGCGGCCCGGCCGACGGCTCGATGGTCTACACCTGTTATCTGTACGTCCAGGGCTTCGAGAACAGCCGGATGGGTCTGGCCTCCGCGATGGCCTGGTTGCTGCTGGTCGCGGTCGCCCTGGTGACGGCCGTGCTGTTCTGGTCCCAGAAGCGCTGGGTGCACTACGAGGAGGGTGCCTGATGAGTGCACAGGCCACCGAGATCACCCCGGCCCCGGCACCCTCGCGGACGGGAGCCCTGCGGCGCAGGCTGCCCGGCTCCCTCGCCTGGCACCTCGGGTCGCTGGCCATCCTCGCGGTGATTCTCTACCCGGTGATCTGGGTCGTCGGCGGCTCGCTCAAGAAGAGCGAGGACATCGTCGGCAGTCTGGACCTGCTGCCGAGCGACCCGGTCGTCGAGAACTACACCCGGCTCGCCGACGGCATCGCCGACATCCCGATCTCCACGTTCTTCCTCAACTCGCTCACGCTCGCCATGGGTTCGGTGATCGGGATCCTGGTGTCCTGCTCGCTGACGGCGTACGCCTTCTCGAAGATCAGGTTCGCCGGTCGCAACCTGCTCTTCACGCTGATGATCGGCACGCTGCTGCTGCCGTACCACGTGCTGCTGATCCCGCAGTACGTGCTGTTCCGCAACATGGAGCTGATCAACACCTACACCCCGCTGCTGCTGCCGAAGTACCTGGCCACGGAGGCGTTCTTCGTCTTCCTGATGGTGCAGTTCATGCGGAACCTGCCCAAGGAGCTCGACGAGGCGGCGCGGCTCGACGGCTGCGGGCACTTCCGGATCTACTGGTCGATCGTGCTGCCGCTGTGCCGGCCCGCGCTCATCACCAGCGCGATCTTCACGTTCATCAACTCCTGGAACGACTTCATGGGCCCGCTGATCTATCTGAACGAGCCCGACAAGTACACCGTCTCGCTCGGGCTGAAGATGTTCGTGGACCAGGACGGCGTGGCCAACTACGGCGGCATGATCGCGATGTCGCTGGTGGCCCTGCTGCCGGTGCTCGCCTTCTTCCTCGCCTTCCAGCGCTATCTGATCGACGGCATGGCCACCTCGGGCCTGAAGGGCTGAGGTGAGCCGGCCATGGCCCAGACCCGTGCCCGGGCGAAGACCGCCGCTCCCCGCGAGGAGTCCGTGCTCGCCGAACGGTTCGCGCTGTTCGCCGAGTGCCTGCTCACCGGCGTGTGGATCGCGCTGGCCTCGCTGCCGCTGCTGACCTACCCGGCCGCTTTCGCCGCCGGCTCCCGGCACCTCCGGCGCCGCACGGCCCATGAGGGCGGCGGGTGGCGGGAGTTCTGGGCCGACTTCCGGACGGCGGCGCGCGGCGGCTGGCTGGTCGGACTCGCCGGATGGGCGGCACTCGCGGCGGTGTGGGTGGACGTCCGGGCCGTCCGCGCCGGTCTTCCGGGCGGGCCGCTGGTCGGCGCGATCGGTGTCCTCGCGCTGATCGGCGCCGTCGTGGCCGGACTGCGCGCGGCGGCGGTCTGGCGGCCCGGCTCCACCTGGCGTGCGCTGCTCGGTGCGGCCGGGCGGCGGACCGTGCTCGACCCCGCCGGGTCGTTCCTGCTCGTCGGCGGACTGGCCGTGGTGGTCTGTTCCGCCTGGTTCGTCGCGCCGCTGGCGATCCCGGTCCTCGGGGCCGTCGCGGCGGCGGCCGTAGCCGTGGAGGAGCGGTACCGCCGCCGCTGACCGCGGCGGGCGGTGCCGTCCGTCCAGGTCGACGTCCCGGAGGCGTCGTACCTCTCTCTGTCATGCCCCTGACCACCAGCACGCAAGACGTCCCGTACGGAAAGGAAAGGCCATGTCCCCGATCGACCGCAGGTCCCTTCTCAAGGCGGCCGCCGTCGCAGGAGCCGCCGCGCAGTTCAGCTGGGCGCTGGGGAGCGCCGACGCGCAGGCCGCCCCCCTGGCCGAGGCGGCGAAGGCGGATCCGGTGACCCTGGACTGGCTGGAGGACGGCGGGCTCGGCGCCGCTCCCGGCTCCACCGTGGGGGTGCCGTGGCCCAAGGGAGCGTACGACAAGGAACAGTCGTTCTCTTTGACGGACGCGGACGGCAAGGCCGTCGCCGTGCAGTCCTGGCCGATCGGCTACTGGCCCGACGGCTCCGTGAAGTGGACCGCGCACGCGGTGGGCGCGGGCGCCGGCTCCGGCAAGCTCACCCTCGCGGCGGGCACGCCCGCGGCGCCGGCGAAGAAGGTCACCGTCGACGAGCGCGCCACCACCATCGACGTGTCGACCGGCGTCATCACCGCCAAGATCGGCAAGTCCGGAGCCACCCTCGTGAAGTCCGTGCTGCGCGGCTCCACCGAGATCGCCCACAGCGGCCGTCTGGTGCTGCTGCGCCAGCCCGAGGTCGAGGACGGCGACCAGGGCACGGAGAAGACCCAGCGCTACGAGAGCCTCATCGACGAGGTCGAGGTCGAGCAGGAGGGCCCGGTGCGTGCCGTGGTCCGCATCGACGGCAAGCACCGCAGAGGAAGCCACAGCTGGCTGCCCTTCTCGATCCGCCTGTACTTCTACGCGGGTGCCGAGTCGTTCCGCATGGTGCACACCATCACCTTCGACGGCGACCAGCAGGCCGGAAAGGCCGGCGGCGACTTCGTCCGGGGCATCGGCGTCCGCTTCGAGGTGCCGATGCGCGACGCCGCGTACGACCGTCACATCCGTATCGGCGGCGAGGGCACGGGTCTGCTGCGCGAGGCGGTCAAGGGCGTCACGGGGCTGCGGCGCGACCCGGGGACGGCGGTGCGCACCGCGCAGTTCGAGGGGAAGAAGCTGCCCGACCCGTCCACCTGGGACCAGCGCGTCACGACCCGCCTGCAGTACATCCCCGAGTGGGGCGACTACACGCTCTCGCAGCTGTCCGCCGACGGCTTCGGTGTCCGCAAGCGCACCAGGAAGGGCCACGGCTGGATCCCGGCCGGCGGTGGCCGGCGGGCCAGCGGCTTCGGATACGTCGGTGGCGCGTCCGGCGGGTTCGCCTTCGGCCTGCGGGACTTCTGGGAGAAGTTCCCCGCCCAGCTCGACATCCGGGACGCCCAGACCGACACCGCCGAGGTCACCCTCTGGCTCTGGTCGCCCGAGGCACGGCCCATGGACCTGCGCTTCTACCACGACGGCATGGGACAGGACACCTACGCCGAGCAGCTCGAAGGCCTCAACATCACCTACGAGGACTACGAGCCCGGTTTCGGCACCCCGTACGGCATCGCCCGCACCAGCGAACTCCTCTTCTGGGCCCACGAGTCCACACCGGGCGCCGAGGCCATGGCCCGGCAGGTCGAGGCCGTCCGCACGCCTCCGCAGCTCGCCGCCCCGCCCAAGCAGCTCGTCAAGGCGGGCGTCTTCGGCGGGCTGTTCGCCGAACCCGACCGGTCCACCGCCGCCAAGGCGAAGATCGAGGACCACCTCGACTTCCTCTTCACCTACTACAAGGACCAGGTGGAGATGCGCCGGTGGTACGGCTTCTGGGACTACGGCGACATCATGCACAGTTACGACCCCAGCCGTCACCAGTGGTGCTACGACATCGGCGGCTACGCCTGGGACAACTCCGAACTCTCGCCCGACCTGTGGTTGTGGTTCGCGTACATGCGCTCCGGCCGCGCGGACATCTTCCGCTTTGCCGAGGCCATGACCCGCCACACCGGCGAGGTCGACGTCTACCACCTGGGCAAGTGGGCCGGACTCGGCACCCGCCACGGTGTCCAGCACTACGCCGACAGCGCCAAGCAGCAGCGGATCGCCAACACCACGTACCGCCGCTACTACTACTTCCTCACCGCCGACGAACGCGTAGGCGACCTCATGCACGCCAACGTCGACTCCGACGAGACGTTCCTCGTCCTCGACCCCATCCGCAAGATCCGCACCGAGCCCTACACCCCCGACCGCAACGCGCTGTCGATCGGCTTCGGCACCGACTGGTCCGGGCTCGTCTCCGCGTGGCTGACCGAGTGGGAGCGGCGCGGCCCCAAGTGGGAGAAGGCCCGGGCGCGCGTCCTGTCGACCATGGAGACCATCGCCGCCCAGCCCAACGGCTTCGTCCAGGGCACCGGCCTGTACGACCTGGACACCGGGAAGTTCGCGGTCGCGGACAAGCCGGTGGTCGGGGTCTCGCACCTGTCGGCCATGTTCGGGCTGGTCGAGATGTGCGCCGAACTCCTGGACCAGATCGAGATGCCCAAGTTCAAGGAGGCCTGGCTCGACTACTGCCGCTACTTCAACGCGACCAAGGCGGAACAGGCCGCGCGGTACGGCTCCAACTTCGGCACCCTGCTGCTTTTCCAGGGCCACTCGCGCCAGGACGCCTACGCCGCCGTGCAGTTGAAGGACGACAAGCTCGCGGCCCGTGCGTGGCGGCAGTTCTACAACAGCGCCGACACCTGGGACTACAAGGAGTCGACCGACTGGACCACGAAGAAGATCGAGGGACCGACGGCGCTCGTACCGGGCAGTGAGGCGGCGTGGGTGTCGACCAACGCGACGGCGCTCTACGGGCTGGCGGCCATTCAGAACCTGGCGTTGGTGGGCGACAAGATGCCGTAGCGCTCCGCTGGGTTGAGCGGGAGGTCCGGGGCGGCTGGGGTGGGTGGGGAACTGCGGGACCGTTGTGGCCGGTCGCGCAGGTCCCCGCGCCCCTGACGGGGCGCGCCTCAGCTCAGCCTTCCCAGGAGGTCCCGTACGCGGCGGGCGTCGCGCAGGCGTTGTTCGTAGGTGGCGCCCGCCGTCAGCAGGAGCAGGCCCGCCAGGGCGGGAGGCGCCCAACGGGGGAGGGCGTCGACCACCTGGGCGAGGTACGGGGCCAGTTCGTGCAGGGTGACCAGGGCGAGGGTGGCGCCGCCGAGAAGGAGGGGTGCCTGGAGGCGGTGGCGGGCGCCGAGGAGGGTGACCGCCAGGGCGGCCGTGCCCAGCAGCAGGGGGCGGAGCCAGTGGGTGTCGCCCCAGGCCGCCACGAGGCTCGGAACGAGCGTGACGGCGAGCCCCGGGCCGTACGCCGTCCAGGACGAGACGGCCAGGTCCCGGCGTCGGCGCAGATGGCCGACGAGCAGGGCCGGGACGGTCACCGGCAGGGTGTACGCCTCCGGTGAGCCGACGTCCCAGGCCGCCAGCCGCACCCAGGCGGCCAGGACGAACAGCGCGGTGGCCGCGTGACCGAGCCGGCGGCGGTCCGGCCGTACGGCTGTGCCCGTGACGATGACTCCGCAGAGCGCGAGGGCCAGGGCCAGCAGGGGCGGGTGCGTGGCGGACAGGCCGATGGCAAGCAGGCCGGCGGCGGCGCCGGTCGCCTCGACCGGGACGGTCAGGGGCGAGTCGCCGAGGCGGGCCGCGAGCAGGGCCGAGACGGCCGGGACGGTGAGGACGAGCAGCGCCGTGTGGCGCGGCTCCCAGCCGACCGAGGCGCCGGTCGCGCAGGCCAGGGCGGTGGCGTGGACGAGGGAGGTGGGCGCGGTGAGGGGGCCGAGGCCCGTGCGCCATGCCGCCGCCGCGAAGAGGACCGTGGAGGCGGCGAGGACGGTGAGGGTCACCGGTTCGGAGGCGAGGGACTGGAGGGCGAGGTTCAGGGACGTGACGAGGGCCAGGAGCGCGCCGGTGAGGGGCAGCGGTGCCCGGAGCCGGGGGGTTTCCGTCGACCGTGCGAGGCCCGCGAAGGCGAGCGTGGCCAAGCACACGAGGCCGTGCGCCACCAGCCCCGCCGTGTACGGCAGTTCGAGGACCGCCGGGAGCACCAGGGCCGTCGCCCAGGTGAGGACGAAGGCACTGACCAGGGCCTGGGTGCGCCACGAGGCGGTGCGCGCGGTCAAAGCCAGTACTCCGGCGACCACGGCGAACATGAGGGGCACGGTCGCCGCGTTCGGGGGCCACGGCACGTCGAGCGTCACCGCCGCGCGGGCGTCCTCGGGCGCGCCGGACCAGATGCGCTCCAGCCGGCTGACCGGGCCGAGCAGCGCGATGGCCACGACCGGCAGCGCGGTGGCCAGGGCGAGGGCCTGGACGACGGCGGAGGCGTGGGCGAGGCCTCGACGTACGGGCTCGGGAGCGGACGTCCGTACGGTGGCCAACAAGGCGATCCCGCAGAGCAGATAGCCCGGGACCGTCCACACGTCGGGCAGGACCGCGCGGGCGATGCCGCCGAGGCCCGTCACCGCGAGCAGTCCTCCGGCGACTGCGGTGCCGAGGGCCGGGGCCGGCTTCGGGGTGAGCCAGGCGGTGGTCAGGGCGATCGCCGCGGCGAGGGCGAGGAGCGCCGCCGCACGGGCGGCAGCGCCCGGGCCGGCGGCGGCCCACGAGAGCCACCCGGCCGCCAGGACACCCCAGGCACCCCAGCCGATCGCGCCCACGACGGCGACGATCCGTACCGGCTTGAGGGACACGCGGAGCGCGATCGCGGTGTCGGCCGCCGCTGTCACCAGCACCACGGCCGTGACCGTCTCCACGTCCGCGTTCATCGCGAACGACCAGAGGACACAGGGAAGTTGAGCGGCGACGAGGGCGAGGGGGAGCGGCAGACCGAGGACGGTGCGGGTGATCGCCGAGTCGGTGTCCGCGGCCCGGGGCACCAGCGCGCCGAGTACCGGCCCGTACGCTGCCCACATCACCGCCAGCACGGCCGACGCGGCAGCCGCGTACCCCGTGCCGTCCGCCCCGGTGAACACGACCTCGTGCAGGGCGTACGCGTCCAGGACCGTCAGAGCGAGGCCGAGACCGGACACCGTCTCGGCGGTCGAGCGCAGGCCGCGACGCAAGAGCGGCACCGGGGTGCCGAGCGCGGCCACGGTCACCGCGCCGAGAACCAGAGCCCGGCCCGCGATTCCCATGTCTCCCCAGCTGACCAGCGTGAACGCGATCGCCGCGACGGTCAGCAGGACGCCCCCGAGGATCAGCAGCACGTTCTGGACGCTCGGCGCCGTCGTCTCGGGGCGCCGCACGGGCGGTACGGAGGGAGCGGTGGGTGCGGCCGTCGGCGCGTACAGGACGTTCAGCAGCCACGCGCGGCGGGCCAGCAGGAAGGCGCGGCGGGCGTCGAGCTGCCGCAGCTCGGCGTCGAGGACCCGCAGCTCCTCGGCCGGGGACGGAAAGTGCGTCATGCCACGGAGTGTGGTCGGCGTCACGCGGCCCGACATGAGTGCGCGTACTCATCGAGGTACTCAGATCCCCCACGAAGGACCCCCGCCCGGGCACAATCCGACCATGGACTGGTGCCACTACCGCTTCCGCAGTCACTGGAACCTGCCCGTGCCGCCCGCCGCCGTGTACGACGTGCTCCAGCGGCCGGAGGACTATCCGCGCTGGTGGCCGCAGGTCCGCGAGGTGACGCGGATCGACGACACCACCGGAACCCTCCGGATCCGCTCGGTCGTGCCGTACGCCCTCGTCCTCACCGCGCGGGCGGTACGGCGCGACGCGGCGGCCGGCGTCCTGGAGATCGAGATGACCGGCGACCTGAACGGATGGGCCCGCTGGACGGTCGGCGCCGACGGGCCCGGCACCCTCGCCCGCTACGACCAGGAAGTCGACGTCACCAAACCCCTGCTGAGACGGCTGGCCGTACCGGGACGGCCCGTGTTCCGCGCCAACCACGCCCTGATGATGCGGGCAGGACGACGAGGACTCCTCGCGTACCTCACGGCACCTGGCCAAGCAGTTTGAACCAGACCCGCCGGGACCTGTATTGTTCAGTCCGTTCCCGGGCGATTAGCTCAGTGGGAGAGCGCTTCGTTCACACCGAAGAGGTCACTGGTTCGAACCCAGTATCGCCCACCGGGTAGAGCCGGTCCGCAGACGCGGACCGGCTTTTCTCATGCCGCCGCCGGCAGATCCGGACGCAGCGGCCACGCAGGGTCGACCGCCTCCTCCGAGCCGCTGCGCGCGAACCAGGCCTGCAGCCCCCGGGCCTGCGCCGCGTGCCACACGGCCTGCAGCGTGTGCAGTTCGGCGGGGGAGAGGCGGGCCAGCCGGGTCGCGAAACGGCGCCCCACCGCGCGGACGACGTCCATCGCCGCCTGGGCGTCCGCTCCCGCGTCGTGCGCGCCGTCCAGCACGACCTCGTAGTGCGCGCACAGGTCGGTGAGCGTGCGCCGGCCCTTGCGGTAGCGGTCCAGATGCTTGTCCAGGACCCGGGGATCGAGAACACGCAACGGCGTCGCCTCGAACCAGCGGTCCAGCGACGAGGCGCGGTGCCGCCGCAACTCACGGTCCAGCAGCGTCAGATCGAACGGCGCGTTCATGACGACCAGCGGACGGCCGCGCACCGCCTGCTCCGCCAGCGCCCTGGCTATCTCCTCCATCACCGGCGCCGGCCACCGGCCGTCGCGCTGCAACCGCTCGTCCGTCAGCCCGTGCACCGCCGTCGCCCCGGCGGGCACCGGCACGCCCGGGTTCACCAGCCACCGGGTCACCCGGGGGCGGGTGCCGGGCGCGTCCTGGACGACCACGGCCGCCGACACGATCCGGTCGGTCTCGACGTCCACACCCGTGGTCTCCGTGTCGAACGCCGCCAAGGGCCCCTCGTACCAACACGTCATGTGTCCACAACTCCTCGTTCACCCACGGCAGCTGACGTCCCGTCTTCTGCCAGTTTGGTGATACCCGGGCTGTTTGCGCCGTACGCCGGAAGGAGACAACAGAAGTACGGGTCTGCGCAGTTCAGCGGCTCGGTACGGGGAAACACCAGCACTGGAAGGCTGTTGGTCATGGCCATTGCGCAGCCCGAGCGGGGCGGGCTGCTGCCCGAGCACGCGGCACCGCTCCGCGGCTCCCTCGCCACCACCGCCTGCATGGAGACCCTGCAGGTGGGCTATCTGCACGCGGTGGCCGCGGCGGCGGGCTGCTCGCTCTCCCAGCCCTTTCCGGACAACGGCATCGACTGGCACGTCAGCCACGGCTCGCCCGGTCACACGGTCGACGACGAGGTCACCATCAAGGTGCAGCTCAAGGCCACCTACCAGCTCGCGCCCAACCCGGCGGGCCGGTTCTTCTCCTTCACCCTCGACAACCAGCACCTGGCGAAGCTGGCCCGCACCCCCGTCTCGGTGCACAAGATCCTGGTCGTGATGATCGTCCCCCGCTCGCAGGAGCAGTGGCTGCGCGCCGGCCACGACCGGCTCGACCTGCGGCACTGCTGCTACTGGATCAACCTCGCCGGACACCCGATCACCGGCCGGCGGCGCACCACCGTGCGCATACCGACCTCGCGCATCTTCGACGACCGAGCGCTCTGCGAGATCATGACGCGGGTCGGAACCGGAGGCAGACCGTGACCCACGGCCCCATCGACGACGACCGGACGCCCCGTCCCCACCAGGAGGGCGCGCCCGTACGCCGTCCCCTCGGGGAGCCCGCACGCCCGGTGCGCCCCCACCCCGTCGAGCCCACCTGGACCCGGCCGCCCGACCCCGACCAGGTCGACCCCGCCGTCCTCGGCGCCCTGCTGCACCGGCACGGCTGGCAGCGGCGCGGCGGAGCCGCCGGCCGGTACGGCCGCTGGACCCCGCCGGGGCCCGCCGGGCGCGGCATGAGCCTCCTCGTGCCCGAGAACCGGGCCTTCCCCGACAGCGACGACCTGCTCGGCGAGGCCCTCACGGCCCTCTCCCGCAGCGGGTCACCCGCCGCACGGGACGTGCTGGTCGCCCTCACCGTGCCCAGCGACGAGATCCACTGGTGGCGGGACGTGCCGACCGGCGCCCTGGGCACCGCCTCCTGGGGGGTCGAGGACCAACTCCGCTCGGCCGCCCGCCAGATGCTCCTCGCGGCCGCGCTGGCCACCCGCGCGCGTGCCGGGTACTACGGCGCCCGGCACCGGCTGCCCGCCGCCGCCTCCCTGGACAGCGTCCTCGTCGGCGCCGCGCCCGGCGGCCGCCGCCTCACCGCCTTCGTCCCCGTGGCCACCGGCCGCCCCCTCGCCCTGCGCCTGCACCAGGCTCTCTACGCCGCCCGCGAGGCCATCGACTACCGGCGCGCGACCGGTGGCATGGACGCCTTCGACGGCGCCGTCGAGGCCGGGGTCAGCCATGAGCTGACCGAGGCGCTCGTCGCCCTCGTCCGCGGCACCGAGGGCGCCCGGGTCGCCGTCGACTGGGCGCCGGCCGCCGGGGTCCCCGAGGGCGGCGCGTCACCGGCCGAGCCCGTCGAGTTCTCCCCGGGCGACCTGCCCGTGCTGCGCGAGGCCGGGGCCCGCTATCTGCGGGCGGAGCCCTCGATGCCGGTGCGGATCACCGGGGCCGTGGTGCGGATGCGGCGGTCCGCCGGGCGCGGCGAGGGCACCGTACGGCTGCGGGTCCTCGCCGGAGCCGAGGTGCCGCACGTCCGTATGACCCTGGACGAGGAGTCGTACCGGATCGCGGGACAGGCCCATCTCGTGGGGCTGCCGGTCCGGGTGCGAGGGAGGCTGGAGAGCCGCGGCGGGTTCCGGCGCCTCACGGACGCCGACGGCATCGCGCCCGTGCAGGTCGACGAGGCGGAGCGGGACCGGCTGATGAAGTCGCTGCAGGAGACCGCGGAGATCACGGCCTTCTTCGAGGAGGCGTGCGGAGGGGACTGACGGCCTCCGTCGTTAACCGTTTCGCAGGGGGCACCCCCGGCTCGGTACGATTCGGGGACCACCTACGGAAATCCGTAAGTGGTCCCCTTCAGGCAGGAGAGACCGGTGTCCGACGTCCGTGTGATCATCCAACGCGATTCCGAGCGGGAAGAGCGCGTGGTGACGACGGGCACTACGGCCGCCGATCTCTTCACCGGTGAGCGCACCGTCGTCGCCGCACGCGTGGCCGGGGAGCTGAAGGACCTCGCGTACGAGGTGCGCGACGGCGAGACCGTCGAGCCCGTGGAGATCTCCTCCGAGGACGGCCTGAACATCCTGCGCCACTCCACCGCGCACGTGATGGCGCAGGCGGTGCAGGAGCTGTTCCCCGAGGCGAAGCTGGGCATCGGGCCGCCGGTGCGGGACGGGTTCTACTACGACTTCGACGTCGAGAAGCCGTTCACCCCCGAGGATCTCAAGGCCGTCGAGAAGAAGATGCAGGAGATCCAGCGGCGTGGCCAGCGCTTCTCGCGCCGCGTCGTCACCGACGAGGCCGCCCGCGAGGAGCTGGCGGACGAGCCGTACAAGCTGGAGCTGATCGGCCTCAAGGGCTCCGCCTCCTCCGACGACGGCGCGGACGTCGAGGTCGGCGCCGGCGAGCTGACGATCTACGACAACCTGGACGCCAAGACCGGTGACCTGTGCTGGAAGGACCTCTGCCGGGGCCCCCACCTGCCCACCACCCGCAACATCCCCGCGTTCAAGCTGATGCGCAACGCCGCCGCGTACTGGCGCGGCAGCGAGAAGAACCCGATGCTCCAGCGCATCTACGGCACCGCCTGGCCCTCCAAGGAGGAGCTGAAGGCGCACCTCGACTTCCTCGCCGAGGCCGAGAAGCGCGACCACCGCAAGCTGGGCAACGAACTCGACCTGTTCTCCATCCCGGACCAGATCGGCTCCGGCCTCGCCGTCTTCCACCCCAAGGGCGGCATCATCCGCCGGGTGATGGAGGACTACTCGCGCCGCCGGCACGAGGAGGAGGGCTACGAGTTCGTCTACACCCCGCACGCGACGAAGGGGAAGCTCTTCGAGACCTCGGGTCACCTGGACTGGTACGCCGACGGCATGTACCCGCCCATGCAGCTCGACGAGGGCGTGGACTACTACCTCAAGCCCATGAACTGCCCGATGCACAACCTGATCTTCGACGCCCGCGGCCGTTCCTACCGTGAACTCCCGCTGCGCCTCTTCGAGTTCGGGACCGTGTACCGGTACGAGAAGTCGGGCGTCGTACACGGCCTGACCCGCGCCCGGGGCTTCACCCAGGACGACGCGCACATCTACTGCACCAAGGAGCAGATGGCGGAGGAGCTCGACAAGACGCTCACCTTCGTCCTGAACCTGCTCCGCGACTACGGCCTCACCGACTTCTACCTGGAGCTGTCGACCAAGGACCCGGAGAAGTTCGTCGGCTCGGACGAGATCTGGGAGGAGTCCACGGAGACACTGCGTCAGGTGGCCGAGAAGCAGGGGCTGCTGCTGGTCCCGGACCCGGGTGGCGCCGCCTTCTACGGACCGAAGATCTCCGTCCAGGTGAAGGACGCGATCGGCCGCACCTGGCAGATGTCGACCGTGCAGCTCGACTTCAACCTGCCCGAGCGCTTCGACCTGGAGTACACCGGCCCGGACGGCTCCAAGCAGCGCCCGGTCATGATCCACCGCGCCCTGTTCGGCTCCATCGAGCGGTTCTTCGCCGTCCTCCTTGAGCACTACGCGGGCGCGTTCCCGGCCTGGCTGGCGCCCGTCCAGGCGGTCGGTATCCCGATCGGCGACGCGCACGTGGAGTACCTGCAGAAGTTTGCCGCCGAGGCGAAGAGGAAGGGTCTGCGCGTCGACGTCGACGCCTCCTCCGACCGCATGCAGAAGAAGATCCGCAACGCCCAGAAGGCCAAGGTGCCGTTCATGGTCATCGCCGGTGACGAGGACATGGCCGCCGGTGCCGTCTCCTTCCGCTACCGCGACGGCTCCCAGGAGAACGGCATCCCCGTCGAGGAGGCCATCGCCAAGATCGCCAAGGTCGTGGAGGACCGCGTCCAGATCTGATGCGCACCCGCGCCCCGTGGTCGAGGGAGGCCCCCGGAGAGTTCAGCTCGCCGGGGGCCTCCCCTCGTCCTCCCGCGCGAACACCTGGATCAGCCACGACCCGAACGACCCCGTCACCGTGCCGAGCAGGGCGAGACCGCAGGCCATCAGGAACACGGCGATCGTCCGGCCCATCGGCGTCACGGGGGTGACGTCCCCGTACCCGACCGTGGCGAGCGTCGAGCAGGTCCACCACACGGCGTCCCCGAAGGTCAGGATCGTCGCGCCCGGTGCGTCGTGCTCCTGCTGGTAGACGGCGAGGGCACCGGTGAAGCCGAGCAGGGTCACCGACAGGCCCGCGTAGACGGCCACGCGCGCGTGCAGGGAGAGCCGCGGCCGCTCGTGGTGACGCTGAACGGCGTCGTGGATCTGCACGACGCGCAGCGGCCGCAGCAGCGGCAGCACCAGTACGACGGTGTCCAGCCAGTGGACGCGTACGAACCTCGGGCCCAGCCCGCTCAGCCGCCAGCGCACGCCGTAGTCGAGGGCGAAGACCGCCCAGCACGCCATGGTCACCGCGAGACAGAGGTCGAGCCAGACCTGGGGAAGGCCGTGGGCGAGCACCCGTACCGCGTACGAGCCGAGGAAGAGGGCCGACGCTCCGGCGAGGACGCGTCCGGTGCGCTGCTCCCAGCGGAGCGCGCGGCTGTCGAGGTCCATCGCCTCAGCTTGGCCCCGCCCGTCCCGCTCCGGTACCCGCCGACACGCCGCGAACGGGCGAAGCAATATGCTGCACTGCATGACGAGTGAGCCGGAGCAGCAGATCGGAGTGGGAACGCAGGACGCGTTCCAGCGCCTGTGGACACCCCACCGGATGGCGTACATCCAGGGTGAGAACAAGCCGACCGGTCCTGGGGCCGACGACGGCTGTCCGTTCTGCACGATCCCGGCGAAGTCGGACGAGGACGGCCTGATCATCAGGCGCGGGGAGCATGTGTACGCGGTGCTCAACCTCTACCCGTACAACGGCGGCCACCTCATGGTCGTCCCCTACCGCCACGTCGCCGACTACACGGACCTCACCGGCCCGGAGACCGCCGAGCTGGCCGAGCTGACCAAGCAGTCCATGACCGCCCTGCGCGCCGCGTCGGGTGCGCACGGGTTCAACATCGGCATGAACCAGGGCACGGTCGCGGGCGCCGGTATCGCCGCCCACCTCCACCAGCACATCGTTCCCCGCTGGGGCGGCGACACCAACTTCATGCCGGTCGTCGGCCACACCCGCATCCTGCCCCAACTCCTGGCCGACACCAGGAAGATGCTCGCGGAGGCATGGCCGACGGCGTAGCCGCCAGGGGGTAGGGCCTGAGAAGCAAGGGGCGCAGCCCCTGCTTCTCAGGGGCGCGGGGAACTGCGCGAGAAGCCCCACCGGGCCGCGGACGAATACGGCGCCCCACACTCCACGCACCCCCCGGCCCAAGCCAGCGCAGCGCTCACGCGTCGTAGAGGTCCGCCTTCCGCGGCGACACGTCCTGCACCGCCCCGCTGAGGAACCCGGCCCGTGAGCCGAACTTCTCGGTGTCCACGCCGTTGTCCTTCAGGACCTTGATCGCGGCGTTGTGCACCACGCGGAGCACCGGCGTGGCGGCGCGCAGCGCGTCGTCGGCCATGAAGCGGTGCCGCCAGGGCTGGTCGGCCCAGGCGTGCCGCAGACCGAACGGCTCGGGCAGGCCGATGGACCCGCCGAGCCAGTTGAGCAGCGGCGGATACCAGGTCAGCGGGGCGCGCGCGGCGAGCCGTACGACCTCGTCCGCGTCGACGAGGGGGAGCTTCACCTTGCGGGTCTCCCAGAACCTCAGCGACTTCTGGACCTCTTTCTCCTTGGCCGCCGGCCCGGTCGTGAACAGACCGTGCACCGGGCCCAGGGCGTGTCCGGTCACCTCGATGCGGAGCGTCTGGTGCAGCACGGTGACCGTGACCATCATGGTGATGATCAACTGGCCGTCCCAGAGCGTCCACTGGACCCCCAGGTAGTGCCGGTTGCCGCTGCCGAAGTGCTGCTTGTTGCAGATCTCCTGTATCGCGTGCGACTTGAACTGGTAGGCGTCCACGTCGGTGCTCTCGGGGCGGGCCACGGCGCCGGCACCCTCGCCGATGGGGCTGACGACCCAGTGCTTGATGGAGGGCGCCGTGAAACCACCGGTGTTGAGGGGGGTGCGCTCCAGCATGCGCAGCTGGTCGTGGATGGCGCGTATGACGTCCCAGCTGCGGAACGGGTGGATCTCCTTGCCGGACTCGGCCGGCACGAGATCCTCGGCGAGCTGCCAGGCGCCCCAGCGGGTGCCCATGCCGAGGATGCCCTTGGGCCCGGCGTAGAACACGAGGTTGGACCGCTGCTCGGCGCTGAGCCGGGCCAGCTCCTTGCGCAGCTGCTCGGCCTTGGTCTCGTTGGGGCTGCCGGGCACGGCCTCGGGGATCTTGGCGCCGACCCCGCCGCCGGCCAGCAGGCCGGCCCACCGGTCCCGCAGGTCTGCGGCGGCGCGCTCACAGATCTGCTTGGCCCAGAACCAGCCGGCCACGGGCAGCACCACACAGGCCCGCGCGTACCAGGCCCAGATCCCGTCGAACGGCATCCGGAGCAGGAAGATCACGGCGAGGGCGCCCACGGCGACCAGCAGGGTGGTGCCGAGGGCGCCGGCGCGCTTGTCGCGCTTGGCGACCGTCGATCGGATCTGGAAGACGAGCAGCCAGAGCAGCAGGCCGGGCAGGAAGAGCAGGCCGCACAGGACCATCACCGCCGAGAGCCAGTTGTCGCGCTCCCGGCGGATGTTGTTCGCCGCGAGGCAGTGCTCGACGACGACCTGTGGCTCCATGCCGAAGGACTGGATGAGGGGTTTGCGGCCCGCGCCGACCATCCGGTCCCGCACCGCGAGGGAGAACGCCTCCCCGAGGTTCGGCCGGAAGATGGTCGCCCACTTCCGGCCCGGTTTGACCGCGGACTTGTGCCAGTCGTTGTTGGCCTTGAGGATCTCCGCGATCTCGTTGTCCCGGTAGGCCGCGGACGCCAGGGCGTACGTGGCCGCCGTCTGGCCCGCGGTGCCCATCAGCGGCACCTGTGCCCCGGGAGTGAAATCGAAATTGTCCGCCACCGCCGCCGCCCCCATCGCCGCACACTCGCTCCTGCGGCTCTTCCCGACTTCCGTGCTCCGCACACCTGTTGATCAGGTCATCGCCCGATCCGAGCCCGATCGAGCCATACTTGTCGATCAGGTGATCAGCGTATCCGCAGCGACGGACACCGCGCGGTGCGAGAACGGACATTCACGGAACCCGCCGACCGTGGACCGGTGTTCTCCCGTCATCGCCCGGCGGCGGCCCCACGACCGTCCCGCCGACGGCGGCCGGAAGAACGGCCGGAAACCGTTCGCCGGCACACCGCCGGATTCATGCCCGGATCAAACCCCGGGGACCGGGACCTTCGACGCGGCCCCGGCCCGTCAGTGCTCCTTGATCTGTTCGCGCACCTTCTCGGCCACGTGGGAGGGCATCGGCTCGTGCCGCGTGTACCGGCGGCCGAAGCGCGCGGTGCCGTGGGAGAGGGAGCGCAGATCGACGGCGTACCGGTCGATCTCGATCTCCGGTACCTCGGCCCGGACCAGGGTGCGCCCGCCGCCCGCCTGCTCGGTCCCGACGACGCGGCCGCGCCGCCCCGACAGATCGCTCATCACGGGGCCCACGTACGAGTCGCCGACCAGCACCGACACCTCGGCCACCGGCTCCAGGAGATGGATCCTCGCGTCCGTCGCGGCCTCGCGCAGCGCCAGCGCGCCCGCCGTCTGGAACGCGGCGTCCGAGGAGTCCACCGAGTGGGCCTTGCCGTCCCGCAGCGTGATCCGTACGTCGATGAGCGGATAGCCGGCCACGACGCCCTTGGCGGCCTGGGCCCGCACCCCCTTCTCGACGGACGGGATGAACTGCCTCGGCACGGCTCCGCCGACGACCTTGTCGACGAACTCGATGCCGGAGCCACCGGGCAGCGGCTCCACCTCGATCTCGCAGATCGCGTACTGCCCGTGGCCGCCGGACTGCTTCACGTGCCGGCCGCGCCCGGCCGACCTGTCGGCGAACGTCTCGCGCAGGGAGACCCGGTGCGGTACGACGTCGACCTGGACGCCGTACCGGCCGCGCAGCCGTTCCAGGGCCACGTCCGCGTGCGCCTCGCCCAGGCACCACAGGACGACCTGGTGGGTGTCCTGGTTCTGTTCGAGCCGCATGGTCGGGTCCTCGGCGACCAGCCGGGCCAGCCCCTGGGAGAGCTTGTCCTCGTCCGCCTTGCTGTGTGCCTGGATGGCGAGGGGGAGCAGGGGGTCGGGCATCTCCCACGGCTCCATGAGCAGCGGGTCGTCCTTGGCCGACAGGGTGTCCCCGGTCTCCGCGCGGCTCAGCTTCGCGACACAGGCCAGATCGCCCGCGATGCAGTGCGTGAGCGTCCGCTGCTGCTTGCCGAAGGGCGTGGACAGGGCGCCGATCCGCTCGTCGACGTCATGGTCCTCGTGCCCCCGGTCGGCGAGCCCGTGCCCGGACACGTGCACCGTCGCGTCGGGCCGCAGGGTGCCGGAGAAGACCCGTACCAGCGAGATACGGCCCACGTAGGGGTCGCTGGCGGTCTTCACGACCTCGGCGACCAGCGGGCCGTCGGGGTCGCAGGCCGCCTTGATCTCCCGGGGCGCGCCCTCGGGAGTGGTGACGGCGGGCGTCTCGCGCTCCAGGGGGGTGGGGAAGCCGCCGGTGACCAGTTCGAGCAGCTCGACCGTGCCGAGGCCCTGTCGCGCGCCGTCGGCGGCGGGGGCGGCGGCCAGCACGGGATGGAAGACTCCGCGGGCGACGGCCCGTTCCAGGTCGTCGACGAGGGTCGTGACGTCGATCTCCTCACCGCCGAGATAGCGGTCCATGAGGGTCTCGTCCTCGCTCTCCGCGATGATCCCCTCGATGAGCCGGTTGCGGGCCTCCTCGATGGCCGGCAGCTGCTCGGGGCCCGGCTCGGCCTCCTTGCGCTCACCGGAGGAGTAGTCGAACAGCTTCCGCGACAGCAGACCGGTCAGCCCGGTCACGGGCGCGTGCCCGTCCGGTCCCTGGGGGCCGTGCAGCGGCAGATAGAGCGGCAGCACGGCGTCGGGGTCGTCCCCGCCGAACGTCTCCGCGCAGATACGGGTCATCTCCTCGAAGTCCGCCCGCGCGGCCTCCAGGTGGGTCACCACGATCGCCCGGGGCATGCCGACCGCCGCGCACTCCTCCCACACCATGCGGGTCGAGCCGTCCACGCCGTCGGAGGCCGAGACGACGAAAAGGGCCGCGTCCGCCGCTCGCAGACCGGCCCTGAGTTCCCCGACGAAGTCGGCGTATCCGGGGGTGTCCAACAGATTGATCTTGTACTCGCCCCATTCGACGGGGACGAGCGAGAGCTGCACCGAGCGTTGCTGCCGGTGTTCGATCTCGTCGTAGTCGGAGACGGTGCCGCCGTCCTCCACACGGCCCGCCCGGTTCACCGCCCCCGCCGTCAGCGCGAGAGCCTCCACCAGAGTCGTCTTGCCCGAACCGGAGTGGCCGACCAGCACCACATTCCGTACGGACGCGGGGTGGTCGGCCGCCGTAGCCCTGCCGGCGGCTCCGGGATGTGCGTTCGCCTTGTCGCCCATGGTCTGCCTCCCGTGCACGGTGAGGTCACTGTGGGCGCGGACACGCGGATCCTCCCCGGACCTTCGTCGGCGGGGGACCCCAGCGGTGTCGACTCCGGTGACGCCCGCGGTGTCTTTCGAGCTTTCCACTCGCGTCACCGCGCGTCCATACGGGGGACGGGATCGCTCCCCACGGCCCCGGGACACGGCGGGCCGGTGCCCGACGGTCAGCCACGCGCGCGCGTGGCTACGATGGGCCAGCCGGATGGCCAGCAGGGGCCACGCGGCGACACCGACCCTCGGGAAGGCCATGCTGAACAAGTACGCGCGTGCATTCTTCACGCGTGTCCTCACACCGTTCGCCGCGTTTCTGATCCGCAGGGGTGTCAGCCCCGACACGGTCACCCTCATCGGCACCGCCGGAGTGATCGCGGGCGCGTTGGTCTTCTACCCCCGGGGCGAGTTCTTCTGGGGCACGATCGTCATCACGCTCTTCGTCTTCTCGGACCTCGTCGACGGCAACATGGCCCGTCAGATGGGCCGCTCCAGCCGCTGGGGCGCGTTCCTCGACTCCACGCTCGACCGGGTCGCCGACGGCGCGATCTTCGGTGGGTTCGCCCTCTGGTACGCGGGCAAGGGCGACGACCTCGCGCTGTGCGCCGTCTCGATCTTCTGCCTGGCGAGCGGCCAGGTCGTGTCGTACACCAAGGCGCGCGGTGAGTCGATCGGGCTGCCGGTGGCGGTCAACGGACTGGTGGAGCGTGCCGAGCGCCTGGTGATCTCGCTGGTCGCGGCCGGTCTCTCCGGTCTGCACGCGTTCGGTGTGCCGGGCATCGAGGTCCTGCTGCCCGTCGCCCTGTGGATCGTCGCCGTCGGCAGTCTCGTCACCCTGATCCAGCGCGTCGTCACCGTCCGTCGCGAGTCGGCCGAGGCGGAGGCCGCGGCCGAGGCCGAGGCGGTCGCCGCGCCCGCGCAGGAGTCGCCGGACGCCGCCCGCAACAGCGAGGCGACCCCGTGAGCGCTCTGCGGGAGCGGGCGGCCGACGGGCTGTACGGCCTCGGCTGGGCCACCGTCAAGAAGCTCCCGGAACCCGTCGCCGTACGCCTCGGCCGGACGATCGCCGACGCCACCTGGAAGCGGCGCGGCCCTCTCGTGCGCCGGCTGGAGGCCAACTACGCGCGCGTGGTGCCGGGCGCGAGCCCCGAGCGCCTCGCCGAGCTGTCCCGCGCGGGCATGCGCTCCTACCTGCGCTACTGGATGGAGTCCTTCCGGCTGCCGGCCTGGAGCGAGGAGCGCGTCCGGACCGGTTTCACGCCCAAGGACCTGCACCACCTCACCGACGGCCTCGCCTCCGGCCGGGGCGTCATACTCGCCCTGCCGCACCTCGCCAACTGGGACCTGGCCGGCGCCTGGGTCACCACCGAGCTGAAGACCCCGTTCACGACGGTCGCCGAACGCCTCAGGCCCGAGACGCTCTACGACCGCTTCGTCGCCTACCGCGAGGGCCTCGGCATGGAGGTCCTGCCGCACAGCGGCGGCTCCGCCTTCGGCACCCTCGCCCGGCGGCTGCGCGACGGCGGCCTCGTCTGCCTGGTCGCCGACCGCGACCTGTCCGCGTCCGGCGTCGAGGTCGGCTTCTTCGGCGAGCCCACCCGGATGCCCGCCGGACCGGCCCTCCTCGCCCAGCAGACCGGCGCGCTGCTGCTGCCGGTGACACTCTGGTACGACGACTCGCCGGTGATGCGGGGACAGGTGCACGCACCCATCGAGGTACCCGAGTCAGGTACCCGCGCCGAGAAGACGTCCCTCATGACACAGGCGCTGGCCGACGCCTTCGCCACCGGCATCGCCGACCACCCGGAGGACTGGCACATGCTCCAGCGCTTGTGGCTCGCGGACCTGGACCCCGCGAAGAACCCCGAGGCCGGTCCCGACGCCGGCTCCGAGGCCACGGGATCCGAGAAGGGGCGCCCGTGAGGATCGGGATCGTCTGCCCGTACTCCTGGGACGTACCCGGGGGAGTCCAGTTCCACATCCGCGACCTGGCCGACCATCTCATCGGACTCGGCCACGAGGTGTCGGTCCTCGCCCCCGCCGACGACGACACGCCGCTGCCGCCGTACGTCGTCTCGGCGGGCCGGGCGGTCCCGGTGCCCTACAACGGCTCGGTGGCCCGTCTGAACTTCGGTTTCCTGTCGGCGGCGCGCGTACGGCGCTGGCTGCACGACGGCACGTTCGACGTGATCCACATCCACGAGCCGGCCTCCCCCTCGCTCGGTCTGCTGGCCTGCTGGGCCGCGCAGGGCCCGATCGTCGCCACCTTCCACACCTCCAACCCGCGCTCCCGGGCGATGATCGCGGCGTACCCGATCCTGCAGCCCGCGCTGGAGAAGATCAGCGCGCGGATCGCCGTGAGCGAGTACGCCCGCCGCACCCTGGTCGAACACCTGGGCGGCGACGCGGTGGTCATCCCGAACGGCGTCGACGTCGACTTCTTCGCCCGCGCCAAGCCCCGGCCCGAGTGGCAGGGCGACACCCTCGGCTTCGTCGGCCGCATCGACGAACCCCGCAAGGGGCTGCCCGTCCTGATGAAGGCGCTCCCGCGGATCTTCGCCGAGCGCCCGAAGACCCGGCTGCTGGTCGCCGGGCGCGGGGACGAGGAGGAGGCGGTGGAGACGCTGCCGAAGGAGCTGCGCTCCCGCGTCGAGTTCCTCGGCATGGTCAGCGACGAGGACAAGGCCCGCTTCCTGCGCAGCGTCGACCTCTACGTCGCCCCCAACACCGGGGGCGAGAGCTTCGGCATCATCCTCGTCGAGGCCATGTCCGCGGGCGCCCCCGTCCTCGCCTCCGACCTCGACGCCTTCGCCCAGGTCCTCGACCAGGGCAACGCGGGCGAGCTCTTCGCCAACGAGGACGCGGACGCCCTCGCGACGGCCGCCGTACGCCTGCTCGGCGACCCGGACCGCCGCGCCGAACTCCGCGCCCGCGGCAGCGCCCACGTCCGGCGCTTCGACTGGTCCACCGTCGGGGCCGACATCCTCGGCGTCTACGAGACGGTCACGGAGGGGGCGGCCTCGGTGGCGGCGGACGAACGAGGGGGACTGCGAGCGCGGTTGGGGCTGGCCCGGGACTGAGCACGCGGCGCCCGGCGCGGGGCGCCGACGTCGTACGCGGCGGTGACGGGCGCCGGTAGTAGCCTTGCCGCCCGTGACTTCGACACTCATCTGGATCGCCGTCGTCCTCTTCGCGATCGGTCTCTATCTGAGCTGGACCGCGGGACGACTCGACCGACTGCACGCGCGCATCGACGCCGCCCGCGCCGCGCTCGACGCGCAGCTGCTGCGCCGTGCGTCGGTCGCCCAGGAGCTGGCCACCTCCGGGGTGCTGGACCCGGCCGCCTCGATCGTCCTCTACGAGGCGGCGCACGCGGCCCGGCAGGCCGAGGAGGAGCAGCGCGAGGTCGCCGAGAGCGAGCTGAGCCAGGCGCTGCGGGCCGTGTTCGCGGACGCGCAGCAGGTGGAGGTGGTGCGGGAGGCGCCGGGCGGGGAGGACGCCGCGAACGAACTGGCCCAGGCCGTGCGCCGGGTGCCGATGGCGCGGCGCTTCCACAACGACGCGGTGCGGGCGGCACGGGCGCTGCGCAGGCATCGCAAGGTGCGGTGGTTCCGGCTCGCCGGTCATGCCCCGTTCCCGCTCGCCTTCGAGATGGACGACGAGCCGCCGGCGGCGCTGGCGGACCGGGCGACCTCGTGAGGTCTTCGGACGCCTGAGGGTGGCGGGGTGCGAGGTTCGTCGGCGGGTGCGGCTCCGGTGGGGCTTCTCGCGCAGTTCCCCGCGCCCCTGAAAGCCCAGGCCCCTGCGGGCCTGAAAGCCAACGGCCCTGCGGGCCTGGAAAGCGCGGGGCGCAGCCCCGGCTTTTCAGGGGCGCGGGGAACTGCGCGAGCACCCCCCACGCACCCGCACCCGACGACGCACCCCCACAAAACGATCCACCGCCTCCCCATTGGCCCTTGCAGTGGCCTGTTCCCCTCGCGTTTCCTCGGGGATTGCAGAAACCCTTCCCCGAGCTTCCCCCGAGCGAGGTCAAACCCGTGTCCAGCACGCTCTCCAACTCCGCCCAGACCCCCGAGACCGGCACCGCCCGCGTGAAGCGCGGCATGGCCGAGCAGCTCAAGGGTGGTGTGATCATGGACGTCGTCACCCCCGAGCAGGCCAAGATCGCCGAGGACGCGGGCGCCGTCGCCGTCATGGCCCTGGAGCGGGTCCCTGCCGACATCCGCAAGGACGGCGGCGTGGCCCGGATGTCCGACCCCGACATGATCGAGGGCATCATCGAGGCCGTCTCCATCCCGGTCATGGCCAAGTCCCGCATCGGCCACTTCGTCGAGGCCCAGGTCCTGCAGTCCCTCGGCGTGGACTACATCGACGAGTCCGAGGTCCTCACCCCGGCCGACGAGGTCAACCACAGCGACAAGTTCGCGTTCACGACCCCGTTCGTGTGCGGCGCCACCAACCTGGGCGAGGCCCTGCGCCGCATCGCCGAGGGCGCCGCGATGATCCGTTCCAAGGGCGAGGCCGGCACCGGCAACGTCGTCGAGGCCGTCCGCCACCTGCGCCAGATCAAGAACGAGATCGCCCGCCTGCGCGGCTACGACAACAACGAGCTGTACGCCGCCGCCAAGGAGCTGCGCGCCCCGTACGAGCTGGTCAAGGAGGTCGCCGAGCTGGGCAAGCTGCCGGTGGTCCTCTTCTCCGCCGGTGGCGTGGCGACCCCCGCCGACGCCGCGCTGATGCGCCAGCTCGGCGCCGAGGGCGTCTTCGTCGGCTCCGGCATCTTCAAGTCCGGCGACCCGGCCAAGCGCGCCGCCGCCATCGTGAAGGCCACCACCTTCTACGACGACCCGAAGATCATCGCCGACGCCTCCCGCAACCTGGGCGAGGCCATGGTCGGCATCAACTGCGACACCCTCCCCGAGGCCGAGCGCTACGCGAACCGGGGCTGGTAAGCACCCATGAGCGACACCCCCGTCATAGGCGTCCTGGCTCTCCAGGGCGACGTACGGGAGCACCTCGTCGCCCTGGCCGCGGCCGACGCCGTGGCCAGGCCGGTGCGGCGCCCCGAGGAACTCGCCGAGGTGGACGGCCTCGTCGTCCCCGGCGGCGAGTCCACCACCATCTCCAAACTGGCCGTGCTGTTCGGCGTGATGGAGCCGCTCCGCGCGCGCGTGCGCGACGGCATGCCCGTCTACGGCACCTGCGCCGGACTGATCATGCTCGCCGACAAGATCCTCGACCCGCGCTCGGGCCAGGAGACCATCGGCGGCATCGACATGATCGTGCGCCGCAACGCCTTCGGCCGTCAGAACGAGTCCTTCGAGGCGGCGGTCGACGTCGAGGGCGTGGACGGCGCCCCCGTGGAGGGCGTCTTCATCCGCGCCCCCTGGGTCGAGTCCGTGGGCGCCCGGACGGAGGTGCTGGCCGAGCACGAGGGCCACATCGTCGCCGTGCGCCAGGGCAACGCCCTCGCCACGTCCTTCCACCCGGAGCTGACCGGCGACCACCGGCTGCACGCGCTGTTCGTCGAGATGGTGCGCGCGAACAAGGCCGCGGAGTCCTTGTAGGATCTCTGGGGTTCGTTGCAGAGATGGGTTACGCGAAGGAGACAGGCAGATGTCCGGCCACTCTAAATGGGCTACGACGAAGCACAAGAAGGCCGTGATCGACGCCAAGCGCGGCAAGCTCTTCGCGAAGCTGATCAAGAACATCGAGGTCGCGGCCCGGATGGGCGGCGTCGACATCGAGGGCAACCCGACTCTGTACGACGCCATCCAGAAGGCGAAGAAGCAGTCGGTCCCGAACAAGAACATCGACTCCGCGGTCAAGCGCGGCGGCGGCCTCGAGGCCGGCGGCGCCGACTACGAGACGATCATGTACGAGGGCTACGGTCCGAACGGTGTCGCCGTGCTCATCGAGTGCCTCACCGACAACCGCAACCGCGCCGCCTCCGACGTCCGCGTCGCCATGACCCGCAACGGCGGCTCGATGGCCGACCCGGGTTCCGTCTCGTACCTCTTCAACCGCAAGGGCGTCGTCATCGTCCCCAAGGGCGAGCTGTCCGAGGACGACGTCCTGGAGGTCGTGCTCGACGCGGGCGCCGAGGAGGTCAACGACCTGGGCGAGGCCTTCGAGGTGCTCAGCGAGGCCACCGACATGGTCGCGGTCCGCACCTCCCTCCAGGAGGCGGGCATCGACTACGACTCCGCCGAGGCCAACTTCGTCCCGACCATGCAGGTCGAGCTGGACGAGGAGGGCGCCCGGAAGATCTTCAAGCTGATCGACGCCCTGGAGGACAGCGACGACGTCCAGAACGTCTTCGCCAACTTCGACGTCAGCGACGACGTGATGGCCAAGGTCGACGCGTAACGCTCCGCGGACACGGCAGCTCCGGCGGGCCGGTGGGACACACCCACCGGCCCGCCGCCGTTGTCGGTGGCAGCAGATAGCCTGCACGAACAGGCGAGGGAGTGGGAGGGGGCGCGTGCGCGTACTAGGGGTGGACCCCGGACTCACGCGGTGCGGCGTGGGCGTCGTCGAGGGAGTCGCCGGACGGCCGCTCACCATGCTCGGTGTCGGGGTCGTACGGACGCCCCCCGACGCCGAGTTGGGCCGGCGCCTCGTCGCGATCGAGCAGGGTATCGAGCAGTGGCTCGACGAGCACCGCCCCGAATGCGTCGCCGTGGAACGGGTGTTCAGCCAGCACAACGTCCGGACGGTCATGGGCACCGCCCAGGCCAGCGCCGTCGCCATGCTGTGCGCCGCCCGCCGCGGCATCCCCGTCGCCCTGCACACCCCCAGCGAGGTCAAGGCCGCCGTCACCGGCAGCGGCCGGGCCGACAAGGCCCAGGTCGGCGCCATGGTCACCCGCCTCCTCCGGCTCGACGCACCCCCGAAACCGGCGGACGCCGCCGACGCCCTCGCCCTCGCCATCTGCCACATCTGGCGGGCCCCCGCGCAGAACCGCCTCCAGCAGGCCGTCGCCCTGCACGCCTCGAAAGGCCGTACGCCATGATCGCCTTCGTCTCCGGCCCGGTCGCCGCCCTCGCCCCCGACTCCGCGGTGGTCGAGGTGGGCGGGATCGGCATCGCGGTCCAGTGCACGCCCAACACTCTCTCCGGGCTGCGCAGGGGACAGCAGGCCAAGCTGGCCACGTCCCTGGTGGTCCGTGAGGACTCGCTCACCCTCTACGGCTTCGTGGACGACGACGAGCGCCAGGTCTTCGAACTGCTGCAGACCGCGAGCGGGGTCGGACCCCGCTTGGCCCAGGCGATGCTGGCGGTGCACACCCCGGACGCGCTCCGCCGGGCGGTGGCCACTGCTGACGAGAAGGCACTGATCGCCGTTCCCGGCATCGGCAAGAGGGGCGCCCAGAAGCTGCTGCTGGAACTGAAGGACCGCCTCGGTGAGCCCGTGGGCGCTCCCGCGGTCGGCACCCCGGTCACCCAGGGGTGGCGCGACCAGCTGCACGCCGCCCTGATCGGCCTCGGCTACGCCACCCGCGAGGCCGACGAGGCCGTGGCGGCCGTGGCCCCCCAGGCGGAGGCCGCCCCGGGCACGCCCCAGGTCGGGCAGCTGCTGAAGGCCGCCCTCCAGACCCTCAACAGAACGCGCTGAACACCGCCGTCCGGGCCCGCCGGCCCGCGCACCGCAGCTCCGACCGTCCGACCGCGACGACGACCACGAGGCACACGCAATGAACTGGGACGACACGACCGACGACACCGCCGCCGAGAGGCTGGTGGGCTCCGTCGCCGACCGTGAGGACCAGGCCGTCGAGGCCGCCCTGCGCCCGAAGGACCTGGGGGAGTTCATCGGCCAGGAGAAGGTCCGTGAACAGCTCGACCTGGTCCTGCGGGCCGCACGCGCGCGAGGTGCCACCGCCGACCACGTGCTGCTCTCCGGCGCCCCCGGCCTCGGCAAGACCACCCTCTCGATGATCATCGCGGCCGAGATGGGCGCCCCCATCCGGATCACCTCCGGCCCCGCCATCCAGCACGCCGGCGACCTCGCCGCGATCCTCTCCTCCCTCCAGGAGGGCGAGGTCCTCTTCCTCGACGAGATCCACCGCATGTCCCGGCCCGCCGAGGAGATGCTCTACATGGCGATGGAGGACTTCCGTGTCGACGTGATCGTCGGCAAGGGCCCCGGCGCCACCGCCATCCCCCTCGAACTGCCGCCCTTCACCCTGGTCGGCGCCACCACACGCGCGGGACTGTTGCCCCCGCCGCTGCGCGACCGCTTCGGCTTCACCGCGCACATGGAGTTCTACGAGCCCGCCGAGCTGGAGCGGGTGATCCATCGCTCGGCGAACCTCCTCGACGTCGAGATCGACACGGACGGCGCCGCCGAGATCGCGGGCCGCTCCCGCGGCACCCCCCGTATCGCCAACCGCCTGCTGCGCCGCGTACGGGACTACGCGCAGGTCAAGGCCGACGGCTTCATCACCCGCGACATCGCCGGGGCCGCCCTCGCCGTCTACGAGGTGGACGCCCGGGGCCTCGACCGCCTGGACCGGGGCGTCCTCGAAGCCCTGCTCAAGCTCTTCGGCGGCGGACCGGTCGGTCTCTCCACGCTCGCGGTCGCGGTGGGGGAGGAGCGTGAGACCGTGGAGGAGGTGGCCGAGCCCTTCCTCGTCCGGGAGGGACTGCTCGCCCGGACCCCCCGCGGCCGGGTCGCGACCCCCGCCGCCTGGGCCCACCTCGGACTCACCCCGCCACGCGGTACGACCGGGGGAAACGGACAACAGGACCTGTTCGGGGCGTGACCCTCTCGTGACGGCGCGGTACTCGCCCGGCATGGAACCCCGGTGACATGCTGTGCGTTGTTCCATCACGGTGGACTCGCTTAGACTCCGCCGATGCCGCCCTTGACGGCAGCGCACACACCCCCAACCATCAGGCCGCTCGCCATCGCGGTCGTGTGAAGGAAGTTCCGACCCGTGAGTCTCGTGACCCTCCTCCCGTTCATCGTGCTCATCGGGGCCATGATCCTGATGACCCGATCGGCCAAGAAGAAGCAGCAGCAGGCCGCCGACATGCGGAACCAGATGCAGCCCGGTTCCGGCGTCCGCACGATCGGGGGTATGTACGCGACGGTCAAGGAGGTCAGCGAGGACACGGTCCTCCTCGACGCCGGGCCGGGCGTCGAGCTGCTGTTCGCCAAGAACTCCATCGGTGCCGTCCTCACCGACGAGGAGTACAACCGCATCGTCCACGGCATCGAGCACGACCTGAAGTCCGACGTCGTCCCGGACGACGCCTCCTCCCTCACCGAGACCGACGAGCCCTCCGACGACGCTTCCGCCGCTTCCGACGACAAGCCCATCGACCTCGGCAAGAAGGACGCGTCCGACGACGCGGCCGACGACACCGCCGAGGCGAAGGCCGACGAGGTCAAGGCCGACGAGGTCGAGGCCGACGACGCCAAGTCCGTCGAAGCAGAGCCGAAGAAGACCGACGGCGAGTCCGACGCGAAGTAGTCACGTCCCGGGAGCGCGAGCGACAACCGCCCGCGCCCCGGGTACGTGCCGTTTTCGCCCGGACTCCCGACACCAGTCATGGCCGCCGCCGCGCTGACCCCGCACGGCGGCCCGAGAGGGAGTACGAGAAGGTGGCAGCACCGAAGAAGGGCCGGAGCGCGAGCGCCCAGGGCAAGCCTGGGCGCGCGCTGGCCCTCATCCTGATCGCCCTAGTGGCGCTCACCGGGGGAATGTTCGCCTCCGGACACACCACTCCGCGTCTCGGCATCGACCTCGCCGGTGGTACGAGCATCACGCTCGAGGCGAGGAGCGGCCAGGAATCGGCGATCAACAAGACCAACATGGACACCGCGGTCGAGATCATGAACCGCCGTGTCAACGGTCTGGGTGTCTCCGAGGCCGAGGTCCAGACCCAGGGCGATCGCAACATCATCGTCAACATTCCCAAGGGCACGAACTCCAAGGAGGCCCGGGACCAGGTCGGCACCACCGCGAAGCTCTACTTCCGTCCCCTGCTGCGGACCGACAGCGGCACGCCGACACCGAGCCCCACGCCGAGCAAGTCCTCCAGCGGCAGCGCCTCGCCCAGCTCCTCCGGTGACAAGGCAGCCGATGAGCCGGACAAGGCGACCTCGCCCGGGTCCTCCTCCCCGACGGCCACCGCCACCTCGCAGGGCCGCGCGGTGACCGACGCGCTGAAGGCCGACCCCACGCCGTCCTCCAGCGCCTCCGGCTCGGCCAAGGCATCGGAGTCCGCCAAGGCCACCGGCGGTGCCTCGCCGAGCCCGACCCCCGACAAGGCCACGCAGGCCCTGATCGACCGGTACAACGCCCTCGACTGCTCCGACCCGAAGCAGCGCGCCGGGCTCGGCAAGGGCAAGACGACCGACACGATCATCGCGTGCGGTCAGGACAACGGCGCCTGGAGCAAGTTCGTCCTCGGCCCGGTCGGCGTCGACGGCACGGACGTCACCAAGGCGCAGGCGGTCCTCGACACCCAGAACGGCGGCGGCTGGAAGGTCGTCATGGACTTCAACGACGCCGGCGGCAAGAAGTTCACCGAGGTCACGAAGGCGCTGGCGGCCCAGACCTCGCCGATGAACCAGTTCGCGATCGTCCTCGACGACGACGTCGTCTCGCATCCCCAGGTGACCAGCGCGATCACCGGCGGCAAGGCCGAGATCTCCGGCAGCTTCACCCAGCAGGAGGCCGAGAGCCTCTCCAACATGCTGTCGTACGGCGCCCTCCCGCTCACCTTCAAGACGGCGAGCGTCACCACCGTCAGCCCCGCGCTCGGCGGTGAACAGCTGCACGCCGGCCTGATCGCCGGCGCGATCGGTCTGGCCCTGGTCATGATCTACCTGATCGTGTACTACCGCGGCCTGTCCCTCATCGCCATCGCCTCCCTGCTGATCTCGGCGGCACTGACGTACGTGCTCATGGCACTGCTCGGCCCGGCCATCGGCTTCGCGCTGAACCTGCCCGCGGTCTGTGGCGCGATCGTCGCCATCGGTATCACCGCGGACTCGTTCATCGTGTACTTCGAACGCGTGCGGGACGAGATCCGCGAGGGCCGCACGCTGCGCCCCGCCGTGGAGCGGGCCTGGCCGCGTGCCCGGCGCACCATCCTGGTCTCCGACTTCGTGTCGTTCCTCTCCGCCGCGGTGCTCTTCGTGGTCACCGTCGGCAAGGTGCAGGGCTTCGCGTTCACGCTCGGCCTGACCACGGTGCTCGACGTCGTGGTGGTCTTCTTCTTCACCAAGCCGCTGCTGACACTGCTGGCCCGTACGAAGTTCTTCGGTGGCGGCCACAAGTGGTCCGGCCTCGATCCGCAGCGCCTGGGCGCCCGGCCCCCGCTGCGCCGTACCCGCCGTCCCGCCGTCCCCGCCGACCCGAAGGAGGCCTGAGATGTCGAAGCTCGGCGACCTCGGAGCCCGTCTCCACCGCGGCGAGGTCGGCTACGACTTCGTCGGCCACCGCAAGATCTGGTACGGCGTATCCATCCTGATCACCATCGCGGCCATCGCCGGCCTGGGGATCCGCGGTCTGTCGATGGGTATCGAGTTCCAGGGCGGTGCCGTCTTCACCACACCGAAGACGAGCATCTCGGTCGCCCAGGCCGAGAAGTACGCGGAATCGGCGTCCGGCCACGACGCGATCGTCCAGAAGCTCGGCACCGGCAGCGAGGGCAGCCTCCGCATCCAGATCTCGGGCATCGAGACGGCCCAGGCCGACAAGGTCTCCGCGCAGCTGGCCGACGACATGAACATGAAGCCGGAGGACGTCGCCGGTGAACTGGTCGGCCCCAGCTGGGGTGACCAGATCGCAAGCAAGGCCTGGCAGGGCCTCGTCATCTTCCTGGTCCTCGTGGTGATCTATCTGGCGATCGCGTTCGAGTGGCGGATGGCCATCGCCGCGTTCGTCGCCCTGATCCACGACATCACGATCACGATCGGCATCTACGCCCTCGTCGGCTTCGAGGTGACGCCGGGCACGGTGATCGGTCTGCTCACGATCCTCGGTTACTCGCTCTACGACACGGTCGTCGTCTTCGACAGCCTCAAGGAGCAGACCAAGGACATCACCAAGCAGACCCGCTGGACGTACGCCGAGATCGCCAACCGTTCGATCAACAGCACCCTGGTGCGGTCGATCAACACCACGGTGGTCGCGCTGCTGCCGGTCGCCGGTCTGCTGTTCATCGGTGGCGGTGTCCTCGGCGCGGGCATGCTCAACGACATCTCGCTGTCGCTGTTCGTCGGCCTCGCGGCCGGTGCGTACTCGTCGATCTTCATCGCCACGCCGCTCGTCGCCGACCTCAAGGAGCGCGAGCCGCAGCTGAAGGCCCTCAAGAAGCGCGTCCTCGCCAAGCGGGCCCAGGCCGGGCAGGACGGCCCGGAGCCGGCGGCCGACGGACCGTACGACGACGAGCAGGCGGAGGCCACTCCCGCGGTGGTCGGCCCGCGCGCCCAGTCCGGGGGCCGCAGCCGCGGCCGGGGCGGCAAGCGGCGATGACCGACATCAAGGAGCTGCTGCTCAGCCGCATCCGTGACGTCGCCGACCACCCCGAGCCGGGGGTGATGTTCAAGGACATCACCCCGCTGCTCGCCGACCCTGCGGCGTTCACCGCGCTGACGGACGCGCTGGCGGAGCTGACCCTCCGGCACGGCGCCACGAAGATCGTCGGCCTGGAGGCCCGGGGCTTCATCCTGGGCGCCCCGGCCGCCGTCCGCGCGGGCGTCGGCTTCATCCCCGTACGCAAGGCCGGCAAGCTCCCCGGGGCCACGCTCAGCCAGGCGTACGACCTGGAGTACGGCTCGGCCGAGATCGAGGTGCACGCCGAGGACCTGATCGAGGGCGACCGCGTGATGGTCATCGACGACGTCCTCGCGACCGGCGGCACGGCCGAGGCGTCCCTGCAGCTCATCCGGCGGGCGGGCGCCGAGGTCGCGGGCGTGGCGGTGCTGATGGAGCTGGGCTTCCTGGGCGGCCGCGCACGGCTGGAGCACGCTCTGGCCGGCGCCCCGCTGGAGTCGCTGATCCAGGTCTGAACGCGGACCGGGTCCGGGAGTACGTCCACGGTGCCTCCGAGGCGCGCCGGCAACGGCGTGTCACGGAGGCACCGTTCGCCGTTCCGCTCCATGCTCCGCCACGACGCGGGCACGGGCGCACGGTGGCGGCCGGCGGAGATCGTTCCCGTTCGGGAATCATGATTGACATGTGCGGATCATTGCGGTGGGATGATCACGCGCCACACCGACCACATGACCATGGTCCCGGCGCAGGGGGAACAGCCGGCCATACACAGTGCGTCTCACCGAGGCGTGCCTCCGTGCTCCCCCGACGGACCCGTGCCACGGAACACAGGGGGAAATTTCATGCGCCTGCGCACTCTGCCGATCATCACCGCCATCGCCGCCGCCACCTTCCTCGGCGCGGCGGCCAGCCCCGCCCAGGCGGGCACGGGCCTTCTTCTCGCGGTGAAGATCAACGACTTCAAGGACTGGGGCAACTTCAACCAGGACCCGGTGGACCACCCCGGCGAGTTCGGGGACGTCCCCGGCGATGCCATCCGGGCCTGTGACGCCAAGGAGGACGGGTGGGGCGTGACGGTCTGGCTGGATGTCAACCGCAACGGAACCTGGGACCGTACCTCCACGACCTCCGGCCACCCCGCGGGCTACTGCAGTGACTGGAAGACCGGCAACCTCACGGAGAACACCCCGGTGACGCTCAAGGCCTGCAACACGAAGGCCGGCCACACGCCGAAGAACTGCAAGGAGGACGACACCGTCGCCTGACCGGCGCGGTGTCCGAAGGGTGACACGACCGCCGACGCCGGGTCCCGCGGACCCGGCCGGCACCCGTGACCACCCCGGCATCCCACAGAGGCGGGCCCCCTGGAATTCAGGGGCCCGCCTCTGGTGTTTCTCCAGTACACAGCCCTCCCGGTGGCCTGAAGGCGATCCCGGGACGCGGGATCGCTACCATGGGTGCTCCGGAGCCTGACCGGGGGACCCGGATCGCGCACGAGGAGCCCTCTTGGCAGACGAGGCCCAGCACCTGACCGCCGCCAAGCCCGAGTCCGCCTCGGGCCCCGCGGCCGAGCCCGCGCCGGACGCGACCGAGCCCGCGACCCCCGCGACGGCGAAGTCCGCGCAGAGCCCGGTCGAGCACGCCCAGTCCGCGCCCGCCGACAAGGCCGCCGGCCCCTCGCGCCCCAAGCCGGACCCGGCCGAGAGCCCGGCGCCCGCGCCCCGCCCCGCGGCCACGGGCCAGCCCGCGCGCTCCGGCTCCTCCAACCGCGTACGCGCGCGCCTCGCCCGCCTCGGCGTGCAGCGCTCCAACCCGTACAACCCGGTCCTGGAGCCACTGCTGCGGATCGTGCGCGGCAACGACGCGAAGATCGAGACGTCGACGCTCCGCCAGATCGAGAAGGCCTACCAGGTCGCCGAGCGCTGGCACCGCGGCCAGAAGCGCAAGAGCGGCGACCCGTACATCACCCACCCGCTCGCCGTCACCACCATCCTCGCCGAGCTGGGCATGGATCCGGCCACCCTGATGGCCGGGCTGCTGCACGACACGGTCGAGGACACCGAGTACGGCCTCGACCAGCTCCGCCGCGACTTCGGCGACTCGGTCGCACTGCTCGTCGACGGCGTCACCAAGCTGGACAAGGTCAAGTTCGGCGAGGCCGCGCAGGCGGAGACCGTGCGCAAGATGGTCGTCGCCATGGCCAAGGACCCGCGCGTCCTGGTCATCAAGCTCGCCGACCGCCTGCACAACATGCGCACCATGCGCTACCTCAAGCGCGAGAAGCAGGAGAAGAAGGCGCGCGAGACCCTGGAGATCTACGCGCCCCTCGCCCACCGCCTGGGCATGAACACCATCAAGTGGGAACTGGAGGACCTCGCCTTCGCGATCCTCTACCCCAAGATGTACGACGAGATCGTCCGGCTGGTGGCCGAGCGGGCACCGAAGCGCGACGAATACCTCGCCATAGTGACCGACGAGGTCCAGCAGGACCTGCGGGCCGCCCGCATCAAGGCGACCGTCACCGGCCGCCCCAAGCACTACTACAGCGTCTACCAGAAGATGATCGTCCGCGGTCGCGACTTCGCGGAGATCTACGACCTGGTCGGCATCCGCGTCCTGGTGGACACGGTCCGCGACTGCTACGCGGCCCTGGGCACCGTCCACGCCCGCTGGAACCCGGTTCCGGGGCGGTTCAAGGACTACATCGCGATGCCCAAGTTCAACATGTACCAGTCGCTGCACACGACGGTCATCGGACCCAACGGCAAGCCCGTCGAACTCCAGATCCGTACGTTCGACATGCACCGCCGTGCCGAGTACGGCATCGCCGCGCACTGGAAGTACAAGCAGGAGGCCGTCGCCGGCGCCTCCAAGGTGCGGTCGGACCAGCCGAGGACCACCGGCAAGGACGACCACCTCAACGACATGGCCTGGCTGCGCCAGCTGCTGGACTGGCAGAAGGAGACCGAGGACCCCGGCGAGTTCCTGGAGTCCCTGCGCTTCGACCTGTCCCGCAACGAGGTCTTCGTCTTCACGCCCAAGGGCGACGTGATAGCGCTGCCGGCCGGCGCGACACCCGTGGACTTCTCCTACGCGGTGCACACCGAGGTCGGCCACCGCACCATAGGGGCCCGCGTCAACGGACGGCTCGTCCCGCTGGAGTCGACCCTGGACAACGGCGACCTCGTGGAGGTCTTCACCTCCAAGGCCGCCGGCGCCGGACCGTCCCGGGACTGGCTGAACTTCGTCAAGTCCCCGAGGGCCCGCAACAAGATCCGGGCCTGGTTCTCCAAGGAGCGGCGCGACGAGGCCATCGAGCAGGGCAAGGACGCCATCGTCCGCGCGATGCGCAAGCAGAACCTGCCGATCCAGCGCATCCTCACCGGCGACTCGCTCGTCACCCTCGCCCACGAGATGCGCTACCCCGACATCTCCGCGCTCTACGCGGCCATCGGCGAGGGTCATGTCTCCGCGCAGAGCGTCGTGCAGAAGCTCGTCCAGGCGCTCGGCGGCGAGGAGGCGGCCACCGAGGAGATCGACGAGTCCGTACCGCCCACCCGGGGCCGCAGCCGCAAACGCCGCGGCAGCAACGACCCCGGTGTCGTGGTCAAGGGCGTCGACGACGTCTGGGTCAAGCTCGCCCGCTGCTGCACCCCCGTCCCCGGCGACCCCATCATCGGCTTCGTCACCCGCGGCAGCGGCGTCTCGGTCCACCGCAACGACTGTGTCAACGTCGAGTCGCTCTCCCGCGAGCCGGAGCGGATCCTGGAGGTCGAGTGGGCGCCCACCCAGTCCTCGGTCTTCCTGGTGGCCATACAGGTCGAGGCCCTGGACCGCAGCCGGCTGCTGTCGGACGTCACCCGCGTCCTGTCCGACCAGCACGTCAACATCCTGTCGGCCGCCGTGCAGACCTCCCGCGACCGCGTCGCCACCTCCCGGTTCACCTTCGAGATGGGCGACCCGAAGCACCTGGGCCACGTCCTGAAGGCCGTACGCGGCGTCGAGGGCGTCTACGACGTGTACCGGGTGACCTCGGCGCGGCGGCCGTAGGCACGGCACCGCACCGCACATGTGAGAGGGGCTCCCGTACGGACCGTACGGGAGCCCCTCTCACATGCCTGCCGTCGGAGGCGTCAGCCGCCGAACTCCTGCAGACCCTTCAGCGCCTGGTCCAGCAGGGCCTGACGGCCGTCCAGCTCACGCTGGAGCTTGTCTGCCTTGGCGTTGTTGCCCTGGGCGCGGGCCGCCTCGATCTGGCCGCGCAGCTTGTCCACGGCGGCCTGCAGCTGGCCCGTGAGACCGGCGGCACGGGCGCGGGCCTCCGGGTTGGTCCGGCGCCACTCCGCCTCCTCGGCCTCCTGGATGGCCCGCTCCACGGCGTGCATCCGGCCCTCGACCTTCGGGCGGGCGTCGCGCGGGACATGGCCGATGGCCTCCCAGCGCTCGTTGAGCGAGCGGAACGCGGCACGGGCCGACTTCAGATCCGTCACCGGAAGGATCTTCTCCGCCTCCCCGGCCAGCTCCTCCTTGAGCTTCAGGTTCTCCGACTGCTCCGCGTCCCGCTCGGCGAACACCGAGCTGCGGGCGGCGAAGAAGACGTCCTGGGCGCCGCGGAAGCGGTTCCACAGGTCGTCCTCGTGCTCGCGCTGGGCGCGGCCCGCTGCCTTCCAGTCGGCCATCAGCTCGCGGTAGCGCGCCGCCGTGGGACCCCAGTCCGTCGAGTTCGACAGGCTTTCGGCCTCCGCGACCAGCTTCTCCTTGGTCTTGCGGGCGTCCTCGCGCTGTGCGTCGAGCTGCGCGAAGTGGGCCTTGCGACGCTTGGAGAACGCCGAGCGGGCGTGCGAGAAGCGGTGCCAGAGCTCGTCGTCGGACTTGCGGTCCAGCCGGGGCAGACCCTTCCAGGTGTCCACCAGCGCCCGCAGCCGCTCACCGGCGGAGCGCCACTGGTCGGACTGGGCCAGCTCCTCCGCCTCGGCGACCAGGGCGTCCTTGGCGTGCCGGGCCTCGTCGGACTGCTTCGCCCGCTGCTGCTTGCGCTCCTCGCGGCGCGCGTCGACCGTCTCGACCAGCTTGTCCAGCCGCACCTTGAGCGCGTCCAGGTCGCCGACCGCGTGGTGCGCGTCCACCTGCTCGCGGATGTGGTCGATCGCGACCGATGCGTCCTTCGCCGACAGATCGGTGGTCTTCACCCGCTTCTCGAGGAGGCCGATTTCGACGACCAAGCCCTCGTACTTGCGCTCGAAGTAGGCCAGCGCTTCCTCGGGGGAGCCGGCCTGCCAGGAACCGACGACCTGCTCGCCGTCGGCCGTACGCACGTACACGGTCCCCGTCTCGTCGACGCGGCCCCACGGGTCGCTGCTCACAGCGCCTCCTCCACATGATGCCTGCAAGGGGCCTCAGCACCCCCGGGCATCGTCCACAGTTTCGTCACGGCCAACATAGGCGACCGGCGGGTTGCCTGTCCGCATCCCGCGCGACCGAAATTTCACCGTCGGTGGTCAGGACTTCTTGACAGTCGCCTTGTTGATCACGACGGTCGCATTGGGCGTCCCATCACCCTGGCCGGTGTTCTCACCGGCCTTGGCGATCTTCGTCAGGACCTTCATCCCGGCCTTGGAGATGGTGCCGAACGGTGTGTAGTTGGCCGGAAGCGGACTGTCCTGGAAGACCAGGAAGAACTGGCTGCCGCCGCTGTTCTTGCCCTCGCCCGTCTGCCCGTTGAACTGGTTGGCCATCGCGACCGTGCCCGCCGGGTACGTGTCGCCCTTCAGACGCGGGTCCTTGAGGTTCTCGTCCGGGATCGTGTAGCCGGGGCCGCCCATGCCGGTGCCCTGCGGGTCACCGCACTGCAGCACGTAGATGCCCTGCGTCGTCAGGCGGTGGCACTTGGTGTGGTCCAGGTAGCCCTTGTTGACCAGGAAGTCGAACGAGTTGACCGTGTGCGGGGCCTTCGCCGCGTCCATCGTTATGGGGATGGAACCGCAGGTCGTCCGCAGATCCATCGTGTACGTCGCGGTCTTGTCGATCGTGATCGCGGGTTCCTTCTTGAAGGTGAGCTTCTCCACCTTGCCCGCGGCCGGCTTCTCGCACGGATCCGGCGCCTTGCTGGGGCTCGGCGAGGGGCTCTGCGACACCTCCGCGCCCGCGTTGTCCTTCTTGTCGTCGCCCTTGAGCACGTCGGTCGTGTACAGCGCCACGCTGCCCACCAGGATCACACCGAGCACCGAGGCGATCACGGCGTTGCGGACATGGGCCTTGCGCCGCGCGGACGTACGCCGCTGCTGCTGCCGCAAGAACTTCTCCCGGGCGAGCTGACGCCGCCGCTGATCCTGGCTGACCACGGGGTTCTCTCCTCATACGTCTCGTCCGCCGACAGATCTGCCGCGCGTCCGTCGAGTCGACTGATTGCGTGTGACCCGTACCGTATATGGGTTCGCTGAGGAAACGGCAGCGCCGGTAGGCTCTGATCCACAGCAACCCACCACCCTCGTAGGCCACAAGAAGGACGATCGTGCTCATTGCCGGGTTCCCCGCCGGGGCCTGGGGGACCAACTGTTATCTGGTCGCCCCCGCCGCCGGTGAGGAGTGCGTGATCATCGACCCGGGCCACCAGGCCACCCAGGGAGTCGAGGAGACGCTGAAGAAGCATCGGCTCAAGCCCGTCGCCGTCGTCCTCACCCACGGCCACATCGACCATGTGGCCTCGGTCGTCCCGGTGTGCGGCGCGCACGACGTGCCGGCCTGGATCCACCCCGAGGACCGGTACATGATGAGCGACCCCGAGAAGGCGCTCGGCCGTTCCATCGGCATGCCGCTCATGGGCGAGCTGACCGTGGGGGAGCCCGGTGACGTCAGGGAGCTGACCGACGGCTCGAAGCTGGAGCTGGCCGGGCTGGAACTGGCCGTCTCGCACGCGCCGGGCCATACCAAGGGGTCGGTGACCTTCCGGATGCCCGAGAACACGGAGATCCCCTCGGTGTTCTTCTCCGGGGATCTGCTGTTCGCCGGCTCCGTCGGACGCACCGACCTGCCCGGCGGTGACATGGCCGAGATGCTCGACTCGCTGGCGCGTGTGTGCCTGCCGCTCGACGACTCGACCGTGGTGCTGTCCGGCCACGGCCCCCAGACGACCATCGGCCAGGAGCGCGCCACCAATCCGTATCTGCGGCAGGTGGCCGCCGGCGGCCAGGGAGCGGGTCCGACGACCCCTCCACGACGAGGAATGTGACGAGAGACCTCCCGTGAGCACCTTTCAGGCCCCCAAGGGCACGTACGACCTGATCCCGCCGGACAGCGCCACGTACCTGGCCGTCCGCGAGGCCATCGCCGCCCCGCTGCGCGACTCCGGCTACGGCTACATCGAGACGCCCGGCTTCGAGAACGTCGAGCTGTTCGCCCGCGGGGTCGGTGAGTCCACCGACATCGTGACCAAGGAGATGTACGCCTTCGAGACCAAGGGCGGCGACCGGCTCGCCCTGCGCCCCGAGGGCACCGCCTCCGTGCTGCGCGCGGCGCTGGAGGCCAACCTGCACAAGACGGGCAACCTGCCGGTCAAACTCTGGTACTCCGGCTCGTACTACCGCTACGAGCGCCCCCAGAAGGGCCGTTACCGCCACTTCTCCCAGGTGGGCGCCGAGGCGATCGGTGCCGAGGACCCGGCGCTGGACGCCGAGCTGATCATCCTGGCCGACCAGGCGTACCGCTCGCTGGGCCTGCAGAACTTCCGCATCCTGCTCAACAGCCTGGGCGACAAGGAGTGCCGTCCCGTCTACCGGGCCGCGCTCCAGGACTTCCTGCGCGGCCTCGACCTCGACGAGGACACCCTGCGCCGGGCCGACATCAACCCCCTGCGCGTCCTCGACGACAAGCGCGAGGCGGTGCAGAAGCAGCTCGGGGACGCCCCGTTGCTGCGTGACTACCTGTGCGACGCCTGCAAGGCGTACCACGAGGAGGTCCGTGAGCTGATCACCGCGGCGGGCGTCGCCTTCGAGGACGACCTCAAGCTGGTGCGCGGCCTCGACTACTACACCCGTACGACCTTCGAGTTCGTCCACGACGGTCTCGGCTCCCAGTCCGCGGTGGGCGGCGGCGGCCGCTACGACGGCCTCTCCGAGATGATCGGCGGCCCCGCCCTGCCGTCCGTCGGCTGGGCCCTCGGGGTCGACCGCACGGTCCTCGCCCTGGAGGCGGAGGGCGTCGCACTCGAACTCCCCGCCACCACCAGCGTGTACGCGGTCCCGCTCGGCGAGGAGGCCCGCCGCCTGCTCTTCGCCAAGGTCACCGAACTGCGCAAGGTGGGCATCGCCGCCGACTTCGCCTACGGCGGCAAGGGCCTCAAGGGCGCGATGAAGAACGCCAACCGCAGCGGCGCGCGCTACACGGTCGTGGCCGGGGAGCGCGACCTCGCCGAGGGTGTCGTCCAGCTCAAGGACATGGAGTCCGGTGAGCAGGTCGCCGTCGGCGTGAACGAGATCGTGGCCGAACTGGAGGCCCGGCTCGGCTGAGTCGAACCCTTGTCGCCCCTGCCTCCCTGTACGGGTGGCAGGGGCGACTTTTATGTCCAGCGAACGGTCCGGGCGCGAGGGTGTACGGCACAATGACCGTGCCCCAGCGGCCCCTTCGACGCTACGGAATCGACGGAATCGACGTGATGAGCAAGACGACAGTCAGGGACGTCTCGACCACCGACCGCGCACACACCGAGGCCCCTCGCACGGTGGGCGGCAGCCGCGCCTTCGCGATCCTGCTGCTGATCACCGGCGCGGCCGGGCTGCTCGCGTCCTGGGTCATCACGATCGACAAGTTCAAGCTGCTGGAGGACCCGAACTTCACGCCGGGCTGCAGTCTCAACCCGGTGGTCTCCTGCGGCAACATCATGAAGAGCGACCAGGCGTCCGTCTTCGGGTTCCCCAACCCGATGCTCGGGCTCGTCGCGTACGGCATCGTCATCTGTGTCGGTGTGAGCCTGCTCGCCCGGGCCACCTTCCCGCGCTGGTACTGGCTGACCTTCAACGCGGGCACCGCCTTCGGCGTCGGCTTCGTGACCTGGCTGCAGTACCAGTCGCTGTACAACATCAACTCGCTCTGCCTGTGGTGCTGCCTCGCCTGGGTCGCCACGATCCTGATGTTCTGGTACGTCACCTCCTCCAACGTCCGCAACGGCTTCCTGCCCGCCCCCGGCTGGCTGAAGGGCTTCTTCGGCGAGTTCACCTGGGTCCTGCCCGTGATGCACATCGGCATCATCGGCATGCTGATCCTGACCCGCTGGTGGGACTTCTGGACCAGCTGACGTCGGCTCCTCCGGGAGCGGCCGCCGGGCCGGCCGGACTGTCGGTGGCGTGACATAGGGTTTTGCGTGTGGAGCCCGATCTGTTCACCGCCGCCGCAGAAGAACGCCAGGAGAAGGACCCGGCCGCCAGCCCCCTGGCCGTACGGATGCGTCCGCGCACCCTCGACGAGGTCGTGGGCCAGCAGCATCTGCTGAAGCCCGGCTCGCCCCTGCGCCGACTGGTCGGCGAGTCCGGCGGCGGACCGGCCGGCCCTTCCTCGGTGATCCTCTGGGGCCCGCCCGGCACCGGCAAGACGACCCTGGCGTACGTGGTCTCCAAGGCCACCAACAAGCGTTTCGTCGAGCTCTCCGCGATCACCGCCGGGGTCAAGGAGGTCCGCGCGGTCATCGAGGGCGCGCGCCGCGCCACCGGCGGCTTCGGCAAGGAGACCGTCCTCTTCCTCGACGAGATCCACCGCTTCAGCAAGGCCCAGCAGGACTCCCTGCTCCCGGCCGTCGAGAACCGCTGGGTCACCCTGATCGCGGCGACCACGGAGAACCCGTACTTCTCGGTGATCTCCCCCCTGCTGTCCCGCTCCCTCCTCCTCACCCTCGAACCCCTCACCGACGACGACCTGCGCGGCCTGCTGCGGCGCGCGCTGACCGACGAGCGCGGCCTCAAGGGCGCCGTCACCCTCCCCGAGGACACCGAGGCGCACCTGCTGCGGATCGCGGGCGGCGACGCCCGCCGGGCACTGACCGCGCTGGAGGCCGCCGCCGGAGCCGCCCTGGACAAGGGGGAGGGCGAGATCGGTCTCCAGACCCTGGAGGAGACCGTCGACCGCGCCGCCGTGAAGTACGACCGCGACGGCGACCAGCACTACGACGTGGCCAGCGCCCTGATCAAGTCCATCCGGGGTTCGGACGTGGACGCCGCGCTGCACTACCTGGCCAGGATGATCGAGGCCGGCGAGGACCCCCGGTTCATCGCCCGCCGGCTGATGATCTCCGCCAGCGAGGACATCGGCCTGGCCGATCCGAACGCCCTGCCCATAGCCGTCGCCGCCGCCCAGGCCGTCGCCATGATCGGCTTTCCCGAGGCCGCGCTCACCCTCAGCCACGCCACCATCGCCCTCGCCCTGGCCCCGAAGTCGAACGCCGCCACGACGGCCATCGGCGCCGCCATGGAGGACGTGCGCAAAGGCCTGGCCGGTCCCGTGCCCCCGCACCTGCGGGACGGGCACTACAAGGGCGCGGCCAAACTGGGCCACGCCCAGGGATACGTGTACCCGCACGACCTCCCCGAAGGGATCGCCGCCCAGCAGTACGCGCCGGACGAGATCCAGGGGCGGGAGTACTACGCCCCGACCAGGCACGGAGCCGAGGCCCGGTACGCCGACGCGGTGGAGTGGACCAGGAAGAACCTCGGTCGGAAGCAGTCCTGAACCCCCTGTAGACTCCTCCCAGTGCTGCGTCCCGTGTCCGGCTCCGGTCGGCGCCTCAGGCGGGACATCCAGCCGGATCTTCACGATCCAGGAGCGTCGCGCACCGTCGTAGGTGTCGCGGGCCGCCCACCACCACTCGGAGTTCCGGGACCGGTCGGTGGGCCGTTCGTGTGCTGCACGTATGTGCCCAGACCAGGGGAGCGGCTACCCGACAGGTCCCGAGCGGACCCGACGGGATTCCCCGGCTGCGGATGCGACCTCCCGTAACCCTGAGGCAGCCGAATTGAAGGAAAAGGAAAAGAAGTGGCGAACCAGTCCCGCCCCAAGGTCAAGAAGTCGCGTGCCCTCGGCATCGCGCTGACCCCGAAGGCCGTCAAGTACTTCGAGGCCCGCCCCTACCCGCCGGGTGAGCACGGCCGCGGCCGCAAGCAGAACTCGGACTACAAGGTCCGTCTGCTGGAGAAGCAGCGTCTGCGCGCACAGTACGACGTGTCCGAGCGTCAGCTCGTCCGCGCCTACGAGCGTGCCTCCAAGGTCCAGGGCAAGACCGGTGAGGCCCTGATCATCGAGCTGGAGCGTCGTCTCGACGCCCTGGTCCTGCGTTCGGGCATCGCCCGCACGATCTACCAGGCCCGCCAGATGGTCGTCCACGGCCACATCGAGGTCAACGGCCACAAGGTCGACAAGCCGTCCTTCCGCGTCAAGCCGGACGACGTCGTCATGGTCCGTGAGCGCAGCCGCCAGAAGCCGCTGTTCGAGGTCGCCCGCGAGGGTGGCTTCGCCGCGGACGGTGAGACCCCCCGCTACCTGCAGGTGAACCTCAAGGCCCTGGCGTTCCGCCTGGACCGCGAGCCCAACCGCAAGGAAGTTCCGGTCATCTGCGACGAGCAGCTCGTCGTCGAGTACTACGCCCGCTGATCCCCTCCCAGGGTCTTCGACGGTCGTAGGACACACGCACCGAGCGTCAGCCCGTCGTCCCCCCGCCCTTGTGGCGGGCGGGGCGGCGGGCTCTCGCCTTCCCGTGGCGGAGTGGCACCGAGGGCGTGCCGATAGGCATTAATGCGGTACTGAGCGATCGCTGCGGCGCGATAGGCTCGGGACACGAGTTTCCGACGTTCAGGCATGTTCCAGGGAGCGGGTGCAGACAGTGTCCGGTGGAGAGGTGGCCGGGATCCTGGTGGCCGTCTTCTGGGCGATCCTGGTCTCCTTCCTCGCCGTCGCGCTGGCGAGGCTGGCCCAGACGCTCAGGGCGACCACCAAGCTCGTCGCGGACGTGACCGACCAGGCCGTCCCCCTCCTCGCCGACGCGTCCACCGCGGTGCGTTCCGCGCAGACCCAGATCGAGCGGGTCGACGCCATCGCGTCGGACGTCCAGGAGGTCACGTCGAACGCCTCGGCGCTCTCCACGACCGTCGCGTCCACCTTCGGCGGCCCCCTCGTCAAGGTCGCCGCCTTCGGCTACGGCGTACGCCGGGCCATGGGCGGCCGCCGGGAGGGCGAGTCCGCCGAGGAGCGGCGTCGTACCGTGATCGTGGGACGCACCGTCGCGGGCCCCCGCCGGAGCAGGCGTGACACCCGTGGAAAGAAGGACTGACCGAGCGATGTTCCGCCGTACGTTCTGGTTCACCACAGGGGTCGCCGCCGGAGTGTGGGCCACCACCAAGGTCAACCGCAAGCTCAAGCAGCTCACCCCGGAGCACCTCGCCGGCCAGGCCGCGCACAAGGCGGTCGAGGCGGGCCACAGGCTCAAGGACCGGGCGGTCGGCTTCGCGCTCGACGTCCGCGACAACATGGCCCGGCGGGAGGCCGAACTCGGCGAGGCACTCGGCATCGAGGCCGATCCCGACCGCCACCCGGAACTGCCCGCCCCGAGGCGTGTCGTCGCCATCGAGAACAGCAACCCCCCGAAGTACAGCAGGAATCCGAGGTACGTCGACAGCTCGTCGTACCCGCACAACCGGAATGAGGACCACTGATGGAGTCGGCCGAGATTCGTCGCCGCTGGTTGAGCTTCTTCGAGGAGCGCGGTCACACCGTTGTCCCTTCGGCGTCGCTCATCGCGGACGACCCGACTCTGCTCCTGGTCAACGCCGGCATGGTCCCTTTCAAGCCGTACTTCCTCGGTGAGGTCAAGCCCTCCTTCGACCGCGCCACCAGCGTGCAGAAGTGCGTCCGGACGCCGGACATCGAAGAGGTCGGCAAGACCACCCGGCACGGCACGTTCTTCCAGATGTGCGGCAACTTCTCCTTCGGCGACTACTTCAAGGAAGGCGCCATCCAGCACGCCTGGGAGCTGCTCACCAGCCCCCAGGACAAGGGCGGTTACGGCCTGGAGCCCGAGAAGCTCTGGATCACCGTCTACAAGGACGACGACGAGGCCGAGCGCATCTGGCACGAGCAGATCGGCGTGCCGAAGGAGCGCATCCAGCGCCTCGGCAAGAAGGACAACTACTGGTCCATGGGCGTTCCCGGCCCGTGCGGCCCTTGTTCCGAGATCAACTACGACCGCGGCCCCGAGTTCGGCGTCGAGGGCGGCCCGGCCGTCAACGACGAGCGGTACGTGGAGATCTGGAACCTGGTCTTCATGCAGTACGAGCGCGGTGAGGGCACCTCCAAGGAGGACTTCGAGATCCTCGGCGAGCTGCCCAGCAAGAACATCGACACGGGCCTCGGCCTGGAGCGCCTCGCCATGATTCTGCAGGGCGTGCAGAACCTGTACGAGATCGACACCTCCATGGCCGTCATCGACAAGGCCACCGAGATCACCGGTGTCCGCTACGGCGACGCCCACGCCTCCGACGTCTCCCTGCGCGTGGTCACCGACCACATCCGCACCGCCGTGATGCTCATCGGCGACGGCGTCACCCCGGGCAACGAGGGCCGCGGCTACGTCCTGCGCCGCATCATGCGCCGCGCCATCCGCAACATGCGCCTGCTCGGTGCCACCGGCCCGGTCGTCCAGGACCTCATCGACGTCGTCATCGGCATGATGGGGCAGCAGTACCCGGAGCTCGTCACCGACCGCAAGCGCATCGAGACGGTGGCCCTCGCCGAGGAGGCCGCCTTCCTCAAGGCCCTCAAGGGCGGCACCAACATTCTCGACACCGCCGTCACCGAGACCAAGCAGGCCGGCGGCCAGGTCCTCTCCGGCGACAAGGCGTTCCTGCTCCACGACACCTGGGGCTTCCCGATCGACCTCACCCTGGAGATGGCCGCCGAACAGGGCCTCTCCGTGGACGAGGACGGCTTCCGCCGCCTGATGAAGGAGCAGCGGGACCGCGCCAAGGCCGACGCCCGCGCCAAGAAGACCGGCCACGCCGACCTCGGCGCCTACCGCGAGATCGCCGACGCCGCCGGGGAGACCGAGTTCATCGGCTACTCGGACACCGAGGGCGAGTCCACGGTCGTCGGCATCCTCGTCGACGGGCTCTCCTCGCCCGCCGCCACCGAGGGCGACGAGGTCGAGATCGTCCTCGACCGCACCCCCTTCTACGCCGAGGGCGGCGGCCAGATCGGCGACACCGGCCGGATCAGGGTCGACTCCGGTGCCGTCATCGAGATCCGCGACTGCCAGAAGCCGGTCCCGGGCGTCTACGTCCACAAGGGCGTCGTCCAGGTCGGCGAGGTGACCGTCGGCGCCAAGGCCCAGGCCTCGATCGACGGACGCCGCCGCACCGCCATCGCCCGCGCCCACTCGGCCACCCACCTCACCCACCAGGCCCTGCGCGACGCCCTCGGCCCGACGGCCGCCCAGGCCGGTTCCGAGAACCAGCCCGGCCGCTTCCGCTTCGACTTCGGCTCGCCGTCCGCCGTGCCGACGGCCGTGATGACCGACGTCGAGCAGAAGATCAACGAGGTGCTCTCCCGGGACCTGGACGTCCACGCGGAGATCCTGAGCCTCGACGAGGCCAAGAAGCAGGGCGCCATCGCCGAGTTCGGCGAGAAGTACGGCGAGCGGGTCCGCGTCGTCACCATCGGCGACTTCTCCAAGGAGCTGTGCGGCGGCACGCACGTCCACAACACCTCGCAGCTCGGCCTGGTCAAGCTGCTCGGCGAGTCCTCCATCGGCTCCGGCGTGCGCCGGATCGAGGCCCTGGTCGGCGTGGACGCCTACAACTTCCTCGCCCGTGAGCACACGGTCGTCGCCCAGCTCCAGGAGCTGATCAAGGGCCGTCCGGAGGAGCTCCCGGAGAAGGTTTCGGCCATGCTCGGCAAGCTGAAGGACGCCGAGAAGGAGATCGAGAAGTTCCGCGCCGAGAAGGTGCTGCAGGCCGCCGCGGGCCTCGCCGAGTCCGCCAAGGACGTGTCCGGCGTCGCCGTGGTGACCGGCCAGGTCCCGGACGGCACCACCGCCGACGACCTCCGCAAGCTGGTGCTCGACGTGCGCGGACGCATCCAGGGCGGCCGAGCCGCCGTGGTCGCCCTCTTCACCGCCGTGAACGGCAAGCCGCTGACGGTCATCGCCACCAACGAGGCCGCCCGCGAGCGCGGCCTGAAGGCCGGCGACCTGGTCCGCACGGCCGCCAAGACCCTCGGCGGCGGCGGTGGCGGCAAGCCGGACGTCGCCCAGGGCGGCGGCCAGAACCCGGCCGCCATCGGCGAGGCCGTGGACGCGGTGGAGCGCCTGGTCGCCGAGACGGCCAAGTGAACACGACCGATCACACGAGCGGGGACGACGGCCCGGTCATGCGCCGCGGCCGTCGGCTCGCGCTCGATGTCGGCGACGCCCGGATCGGGGTCGCCTCCTGCGACCCCGACGGGATCCTCGCCACCCCGGTCGAGACCGTTCCCGGACGCGACGTCCCCGCAGCCCAGCGGCGATTGAGACAACTCGTCGACGAGTACGTACCCATGGAAGTAATCGTCGGACTCCCTCGCTCCCTCAAGGGGGGCGAGGGGCCCGCCGCAGTCAAGGTACGGGGATTCGCCCAGGAACTGGCCCGCATGATCGCGCCGGTCCCGGTCAGACTCCTCGACGAGAGGATGACCACGGTGACGGCCGGTCAGGGTCTGCGCGCTTCGGGAGTGAAATCCAAGAAGGGCAGGTCGGTCATCGACCAGGCGGCGGCGGTGATCATCCTGCAACAGGCGCTGGAATCCGAACGGATGTCAGGTAAAGCTCCGGGCGAGGGCGTCGAAGTGGTCATCTGATCGCGATACGGTAACGTTCCGCGCGATGCGGTGGCCTTCGAACAGCCACCGCACAAAAAGAGGCGGGGACGAACGCCGAGCCACAGGCCCCGCGTGACCGCCGCCTCGCGGCTCTAGGGGATCGATGACTGAGTATGGCCGGGGCCCGGGCTCCGAACCGTGGCATCCGGACGACCCGTTGTACGGGGACGCCGGATGGGACGGACAGCAGGCCCAGGGCCAGCCGTCCTCCTACGGCGGCCGGCCGCAGCAGCACTACCCGGAGCAGCAGCAGTACCAGCAGCAGTACGACAACGGCAACGCCGCCTGGAACAACGGCCATCAGGGCCACCAGGACGCCTATGCCCAGCAGCAGTACCAGCAGGAGTACGGCGACCCCGCGCAGCAGTACGCCGACCAGAACCAGCATCAGCAGCAGTACGCCGGCCACGGCCAGCAGCAGTACGACCACACGGGCCACAACGGCTGGGACGACGGAACACACCAGCACACACAGGGCGCCTACGTCGCGGACCCGGCCGACCCCTACGCGGCACAGCAGCAGGCCATGGCCTACGGCGGCGGCCAACAGGACTTCTACGGCACGCCGGACGCGTATCCGCCGCCGGAGCCGCCCTCACGCCGTGGGACGGAATCCGCGGCAGCGCCCGCGCCCGCACCGGAGCCCGCGCCCGAACCCGAGGAGCAGCCGGCCGCCGAGCGGACCGACTGGGATCCCGGCCCGGACCAGGGCGAGCACGCGTTCTTCGCCGGTGGCGGTGACGACGATGACGACGAGTCCGAGGGCCGGAGCCGGGCGGACCGGAAAGGCCGCGGCGGTAAGTCCGGCAAAGGCGGGAAGCCGGGCAAGGGCGGGAAGAAGCGCCGCAGCGGTTGCGCCTGCCTGGTGGTCGTCATGGTCTTCGGCGGCGGTTTCGCGGGTGTCAGTTACTTCGGCTATCAGTTCTACCAGAGCCGTTTCGCCGAGACCCCCGACTACGAGGGGGACGGTACGAACGAGACCGTGACGATCACGGTCGACAAGGGTGAATTCGGTTCGGCGATCGGACAGAAACTGAAGAGGGCTGGGGTCGTCAAGAGTGTGGATGCCTTCACGAACGCCCTGGCGCAGCTTCCCGACAAGGACCAGATCCAGGCGGGCGTCTATCTCCTGAAAAAGGAGATGTCCGCCGAAAAGGCCATCGCTCTGATGCTCGATCCGAAGAGCCAGAGCAATTTCACAGTCACCGAAGGCGAGCGGAACAACGTCGTCTACGTCAAGATCGACAAGGAATTGGGTCTTGACAAGGGCACGACTCAGGACGTCGCCGAAAAGAAGTGGGAGACCCTCGGTCTCCCCGACTGGGCGAACGACAACAAGGACATCAAGGATCCGCTGGAAGGATTCCTCTACCCGTCCACCTATCCGGTCGCCGAGGGCATGAAGCCCGAGGCCGTCCTGAAGGAAATGGTCGACCTCGCCAAGGCGAAGTACGAGGCGATGGACCTGGAGGGCAGGGCCAAGGGGCTGAAGCTGGAGAATCCGCTCCAGGTGCTCACCGTGGCGAGCCTCGTCCAGGCGGAAGGGTTCAGCAGGAAGGACTTCGAGAAGGTCGCGAGGGTCGTCTACAACCGGCTCGACAAGAACAACACCGAGACCTACGGACTGCTCGACTTCGACTCCACCGTGAACTACCTGCGCGGGGAGTCCAAGCTGGCCACGGGCTCGGTCAACTCGCTCCGGCAGATCAACGACCCGTACAACACGTACAAGATCAAAGGTCTGCCGCCCGGCCCGATCGACAACCCGGGCGAAGTGGCCATCAAGGCGGCACTCAAGCCGGCCAAGGGCGACTGGTACTACTTCGTGTCGATCAGCAAGGAAGAGACGCTGTTCGCCGTGACCAACGAAGAGCACAACAGGAACCGCAAGAAGTACGAGGAAGCCCAGAACGGACGATGAGCCGCACCTCCACCAAGTACCGGGCCGCCGTGCTCGGTTCGCCGATCGCCCACTCGCTGTCGCCGGTGCTGCACCGGGCCGCGTACGCCGAACTCGGGCTCACCGACCGGACGTACGACCGTTTCGAGGTCGACGAGGAGGCGCTGCCCGGCTTCGTCGAGCAGCTCGGGCCGGAGTGGGCCGGGCTGTCGCTGACGATGCCGCTCAAGCGGGCGGTCATTCCGCTGCTGGACGAGATCAGCGAGACGGCGGCCTCCGTGGAGACCGTCAACACGCTGGTGTTCGCGGAGGACGGGCGGCGGGTCGGCGACAACACCGACATCCCCGGGATGGTCGCCGCCCTGCGGGAGCGCGGCATCGAGCAGGTGGAGTCGGCGGCCGTCCTCGGCGCGGGAGCCACCGCCTCCTCCGCGCTGGCCGCGCTCGCCCGGATCTGTACCGGTGAGGTCGTGGCGTACGTCCGCAGCGAGGCCCGGGCCGCCGAGATGCGGCAGTGGGGCGAGCGGCTGGAGGTCGAGGTGCGTACGGCGGACTGGGCGGAGGGCGGGCGCGCGCTCAGCGCCCCCCTCGTCATCGCCACGACCCCGGCCGGGGCGACGGACGCGCTGTCCGGTGCGGTGCCGGAGATGCCGGCCACCTTGTTCGACGTGCTGTACCACCCCTGGCCCACGGAGCTGGCCGCGCGGTGGTCCGCGTACGGCGGGGCGGTGGTCAGCGGGCTCGATCTGCTGGTGCACCAGGCCGTGCTGCAGGTCGAGCAGATGACCGGGTGCAAAACGGCTCCCGTGAGCGCGATGAGGCGGGCCGGGGAACGGGCGCTGGCCGAGCGCGGCTGAAGCTTTACGGGCACGCGGAGAAGGGCCGGTCCGAGGGGGCGGCCGGTGGCGAGGAACCGCCGTACGTGCCGTCCGCCTGATGGACCTGCGGCCGGGGTCCCGCCCCGGACGTGGGAGGATCGGAGGCGGCGGGCCGGGGCCGCGCACCGGTAGCCGTCGCCGTACGCGAGGAAACGCGTACACGCAGACAGGACGACGCAAGTACCGGACGCGAGCATAGGAGCACCGTTGAGCAGGTTGCGCTGGCTGACCGCGGGGGAGTCCCACGGTCCCGCACTCGTCGCGACGCTGGAGGGTCTTCCCGCCGGCGTGCCGATCACCACGGAGCTGGTGGCGGACCACCTGGCCCGGCGACGCCTGGGCTATGGGCGCGGGGCGCGGATGAAGTTCGAGCGCGACGAGGTCACCTTCCTCGGCGGTGTGCGGCACGGACTGTCCATGGGCTCGCCGGTGGCGATCATGGTGGGCAACACCGAGTGGCCGAAGTGGGAGCAGGTCATGTCGGCCGACCCGGTCGACCCGGAGATCCTCGCCGGCCTCGCCCGTAACGCCCCACTAACCCGTCCCCGCCCCGGTCACGCCGACCTGGCGGGCATGCAGAAGTACGGCTTCGACGAGGCCCGGCCCATCCTGGAGCGGGCCTCCGCCCGGGAGACCGCGGCCCGGGTCGCCCTCGGCGCCGTCGCCCGGTCGTACCTCAAGGAGACGACCGGCATCGAGATCGTCAGCCACGTCGTGGAGCTGGCGGCCGCGAAGGCTCCGCAGGGCGTGTACCCCACGCCCGCCGACGTGGAGAAGCTGGACGCGGACCCCGTGCGCTGCCTGGACGCGGACGCGTCGAAGGCGATGGTCGCGGAGATCGACCAGGCCCACAAGGACGGCGACACCCTCGGCGGCGTCGTCGAGATCCTGGCGTACGGCGTGCCCGTGGGCCTCGGCTCGCACGTCCACTGGGACCGCAAGCTGGACGCCCGCCTCGCCGGCGCGCTGATGGGCATCCAGGCGATCAAGGGCGTCGAGATCGGCGACGGCTTCGAGCTGGCGCGGGTGCCCGGCTCCAAGGCGCACGACGAGATCGTGAACACCCCCGAGGGCATCCGGCGCGTCTCCGGCCGTTCCGGTGGCACCGAGGGCGGTCTCACCACCGGTGAGCTGCTGCGGGTCCGGGCCGCGATGAAGCCGATCGCGACCGTGCCGCGCGCCCTGCAGACCGTGGACGTCACCACCGGTGAGGCCACGCAGGCCCACCACCAGCGCTCCGACGTCTCCGCCGTGCCGGCCGCCGGCATCGTCGCCGAGGCGATGGTGGCCCTGGTGCTGGCCGACGCGGTGGCCGAGAAGTTCGGCGGCGACAGCGTCGCCGAGACCGCCCGCAACGTCCGTTCCTACCTCGACCACCTCGCGATCCGATGAGCCCGGTGCCTCTGGTGGTTCTCGTCGGCCCCATGGGTGTCGGCAAGTCCACCGTCGGACAGCTGCTCGCCGAGCGGCTCGGTGTCGCCTACCGCGACACCGACGACGACATCGTGGCCGAGCAGGGCCGCGAGATCGCGGAGATCTTCCTCGACGAGGGCGAGGCCGCCTTCCGCGCCATCGAGAAGCAGGCCGTGCGTACGGCGCTCGCGTCTCATGACGGCGTCCTGGCCCTCGGTGGCGGTGCGATCCTCGACGCGGACACGCGCGCCCTGTTGTCCGGGCAACGGGTCGTCTACCTCTCCATGGATGTCGAGGAGGCGGTCAAGCGCACCGGCCTCAACGCCGCCCGCCCCCTGCTGGCCGTCAACCCCCGCAAGCAGTGGCGGGAGTTGATGGACGCCCGGCGGAGCCTGTACGAGGAGGTCGCCACGGCTGTCGTCGCCACCGACGGCCGTACGCCCGAGGAAGTCACCCGAGCGGCGCTGGACGCACTGGAGTTGAAGGAAGCATGAGCGAGACAGTGACCCGTATCCAGGTCGGCGGTACGGCGGGCACCGAGCCGTACGAGGTCCTGGTGGGGCGTCAACTCCTCGGTGAACTCGGCGGGTTGATCGGTAACCGGGTCAAGCGGGTGGCCGTGATCCACCCCGAGGCGCTGGCGGACACCGGGGAGGCCCTGCGGGCCGATCTGGCCGGGCAGGGCTTCGAGACCGTGGCCATCCAGGTGCCGAACGCGGAGGAGGCCAAGACCGCCGAGGTCGCCGCCTACTGCTGGAAGGCGCTGGGGCAGTCCGGGTTCACCCGTACCGATGTGATCGTCGGCGTCGGCGGTGGCGCCACCACCGACCTCGCCGGGTTCGTGGCGGCGACCTGGCTGCGCGGCGTCCGCTGGATCGCCGTCCCCACCACCGTCCTGGCCATGGTGGACGCGGCCGTCGGCGGCAAGACCGGCATCAACACCGCCGAGGGCAAGAACCTGGTCGGCTCCTTCCACCCGCCGGCCGGTGTCCTGTGCGACCTTGCCGCGCTGGACTCGCTGCCGGTCAACGACTACGTCTCCGGGCTCGCCGAGATCATCAAGGCCGGGTTCATCGCGGATCCGGTGATCCTGGACCTGGTCGAGTCCGACCCGCAGGCGGCCCGCACGCCGGCCGGGCCGCACACCTCGGAGCTGATCGAGCGGTCGATCCGGGTCAAGGCCGAGGTCGTCTCCGGCGACCTCAAGGAGTCCGGCCGCCGCGAGATCCTCAACTACGGGCACACGCTCGCCCACGCGATCGAGAAGAACGAGCGCTACCAGTGGCGGCACGGCGCGGCCGTGTCCGTGGGCATGCACTTCGCCGCCGAACTGGGCCGACTGGCGGGCCGGTTGGACGACGCGACCGCCGACCGCCACCGCACGGTCCTCGAAGCGGTCGGGCTGCCGCTGCACTACCGCTACGACCAGTGGCCGAAGCTCCTGGAGACCATGAAGGTCGACAAGAAGTCGCGGGGGGACCTGCTCCGCTTCATCGTCCTGGACGGCCTGGCCAAGCCGACCGTCCTGGAAGGGCCCGATCCGGCGATCCTCCTCGCCGCCTACGGCGAAGTGGGCCAGTAACACCCACTCGGGCCGCTCTTGCCCGATTCGCCTTGTGTCCCTGGCCACTTGGGCACTTCGGGCTGTCCCCGGCCGTTCACCAAACGACGGCCGGGGACGGTACCGTTCGGTAGGGGCGGGGTCGACAGGCCCCGCCCGCCAGTGTCGATGTGACTGTACGAGACGGAGTGGCACCGGATGCAGGACGCAGTGGGAGCTCCGCTGCCGCCGCCCCACCGGCCGGGGCAGGACCCGGCGGCCCCCTGGCCGCCGGCCGCGAACCCGCAGGGACGCCCGGCCCCCCCTCACCCGGGAGCCCCCGGCCCCCATCCGCCCCGGCATCCCATGCCCCCGGGCGGTCACCCGGGCCCGGTGCCGCCGCCCCCGCCCGCGCCCATGGCCCCGCCACCGGCCGCGCCCGCCGGCCCCGCCGCCCCGCCCGCACCGGGCTTCACCGGCAGCCCCGGGGTGCCGCGTGACACCACCACCGGACACGTGCCACTGCCGCCGGGCGGGCCGGTCACCATGCCGCCGCCCGCCACCGGCGCGCCGGACGTCACCAGCACCACGCTCGCGGTGCTGCTCATCGGCCCCGCCGGAGCCGGCAAGACCAGCGTCGCCAAGTACTGGGCGGACCACCGCCGGGTGCCCACCGCGCACATCAGCCTGGACGACGTACGGGAGTGGGTGCGCTCGGGCTTCGCGGACCCCCAGTCCGGCTGGAACGACAACTCCGAGGCGCAGTACCGCCTCGCCCGCCGTACCTGCGGATTCTCCGCCCGGAACTTCCTGGCCAACGGCATCTCCTGCATCCTCGACGACGCCGTCTTCCCCGACCGCCCGGTCGTCGGCCTCGGCGGCTGGAAGCGGCACGTCGGCCCCGGGCTGCTGCCCGTCGTCCTCCTGCCGGGCCTGGAGATTGTCCTGGAACGCAACGCCGAGCGCTCGGGCAACCGCCGCCTCACCGACGAGGAGGTCGCCCGCATCCACGGCCGAATGGCGGGCTGGTACGGCTCGGGCCTCCCGATCATCGACAACTCCCAGCTGGACGTCCCGGCCACGGCCCGAGTCCTGGACGAGGTCCTGGCCCGATCGATAGCAAGCCCCCCCAAGTGGTAACCACCTGAACGACGCCGAATGCGCCCCCGCCAGGGGCGCGGGGAACGGCGCGACCGCCCCCCACCGACGCGCGGCCGGCTCACTTGCTCCGCCCACGAGGCCACTGGCCCCCGCTCAGCCAGCACCCGCCGGTCCGCTTCGCCGCCGTCCAGGGGCGCGGGGAACGGCGCGACCGACCCCCCCACCGACGTGCAGCCGGCTCACTTGCTCCGCCCACGAGGCCACTGGCCCCCGCTCAGCCAGCACCCGCCGGTCCGCCCCGCCGCCGTCCAGGGGCGCGGGGAACGGCGCGACCGACCCCCCCACCGACGCGCGGCCGGCTCACTTGCTCCGCCCACGAGGCCACTGGCCCCCGCTCAGCCAGCACCCGCCGGTCCGCCCCGACGCCGTCCAGGGGCGCGGGGAACGGCGCGACAAGCCCCCACCAGCCCGCAGCCGGCACTCAACCTCCCACCCCACCCACACGCCCCGCCCCCCACCCCGCGCCCCCACTCGGCCCCGCCCAACCAGCGCCCGCCCAGCGAAGCTCATACGCTCGGGACATGTCTGAGGTCTACGCGGCCCGCAGAGCCCGGCTGAGAGAACGCTGCCAGGCCGGCGGCAGCCAATCCGCACTCGTGACCCGCCCCGCCAACGTGCGCTACCTCGCCGGAGCGGCACCGCGAGGCGCGGCGCTGCTGCTCGGCAGGAGGGAGGACGTCCTCCTCTGCGAGGCACCGCCGAGCGGCGAGATCGGCGAGGGCCGGCCCGACGACGCCGTACGCGTGCAGGTGCTGCCGCGGCCCGGTGGCGACCCCGCGGTCGCGGCCGCCGACCTGGCCACCGCCCTGGGCGCCGACTGTCTGGCCCTGGAGGAGCACCACCTCACCATGGCCCGGCACCGAGCCATCCGCTCCGTCACGCCCCGGCTGCGGCTCGCCGACCTCGGCGGCGCGGTGGAGCAGCTGAGGGTGATCAAGGATGAGGAGGAGATCTCCTGTCTGCGCATCGGCGCGGAGATCGCCGACCAGGCGCTGGGCGAACTGCTCGAATCGATCCTCGTCGGCCGCACCGAGCGTCACCTCGCCCTGGAACTGGAGCGCCGGCTCGTCGACCACGGAGCCGACGGTCCGGCCTTCGCCACCTCCGTCGCCGCCGGCCCGAACTCCGGCCGGCCCGGTCACCGCCCCACCGATCGCCGGGTCGAGGAGGGCGACTTCCTCTCCGTCTGTCTCGGGGCGACCTACCGCGGCTACCGCTGCGAGATCGGCCGTACGTTCGTGATCGGCACCTCTCCGGCCGACTGGCAGATCGAGCTGTACGACCTGGTCTTCGCAGCCCAGCGGGCCGGACGAGAAGCCCTGACCCCCGGCGCGGCCTACCGCGAGGTGGACCGCGCGGCTCGGCAGGTCCTGGACTCCGCGGGGTACGGAGAAGGGCTGCCGGTGATGACGGGGCACGGGGTCGGACTCGAAATCCACGAGGACCCGCAGTTGGCCCCCGCGGCCATGGGTAAACTGGACGCTTGCGTGCCGGTCACCGTCGAACCGGGGGTCCACCTCCCGGGCCGGGGCGGAGTCCGGATCGATGACACGCTCGTCGTACGCCCAGAGGCGGACGGCGGACCCGAGCTACTCACCATCACGACCAAGGAGCTGCTCGCGCTCTAGCTCATCGGCTGGGCGCGTGGCCCGGGGTCGTCCACGTCAGTCCAGGAGATTCCGCAACCGTGGCTTCCACGAACGACCTCAAGAACGGCCTGGTGCTCAAGCTCGACGGGGGCCAGCTCTGGTCCGTCGTCGAGTTCCAGCACGTCAAGCCCGGCAAGGGCCCGGCCTTCGTGCGCACCAAGCTCAAGAACGTGCTCTCCGGCAAGGTCGTCGACAAGACGTTCAACGCCGGCGTCAAGGTCGAGACGGCCACTGTCGACAAGCGCGACATGCAGTTCTCCTACATGGACGGCGAGTACTTCGTCTTCATGGACATGGAGACCTACGACCAGCTCATGGTCGACCGCAAGGCCGTCGGCGACGCCGCCAACTTCCTGATCGAGGGCTTCACCGCCACCGTCGCGCAGCACGAGGGCGAGGTGCTCTTCGTCGAGCTGCCGGCCGCCGTCGAGCTCGTGATCCAGGAGACCGAGCCGGGCGTCCAGGGCGACCGCTCCACCGGTGGCACCAAGCCCGCCACCCTGGAGACCGGTCACCAGATCCAGGTGCCGCTCTTCATCACCACCGGCGAGAAGATCAAGGTCGACACCCGCACCAGCGACTACCTCGGCCGGGTGAACAGCTAACCGTGGCTGCCCGTAACACGGCCCGCAAGCGTGCCTTCCAGATCCTCTTCGAGGGTGACCAGCGCGGGGCCGACGTCCTGACCGTCCTCGCGGACTGGATCCGGCACGCCCACAACGACACCCGGCAGCCTCCGGTCAGCGAGTACACCATGCAGCTGGTCGAGGGGTACTCGGAGCACGCCAGGCGGATCGACGAGTTGATCGCGCAGTACTCGGTGGGGTGGACGCTCGACCGGATGCCGGTCGTCGACCGCAACATCCTGCGGCTCGGCGCGTACGAGCTGATCTGGGTCGACGCGACCCCGGACGCGGTGGTGCTGGACGAGATGGTGCAGCTGGCGAAGGAGTTCTCCACGGACGACTCGCCGTCCTTCGTGAACGGTCTGCTCGGCCGGCTGAAGGACCTCAAGCCCTCGCTCCGCCGGGAAACCGAGTAGGCAGTCGAGCAGGCAGGAACAACGGGGAAAGCGAAAAGCCGCCGGGGTGGCCCGAACCGACTGGTTCGGGCCACCCCGGCGGCACGTTTCTGCTGGGCTCCGCCCGGAGGGGTCAGGCGTCCTCGTGGGTGACCGCGCGGCGCGCGTCCGCGTCCAGGACGCCCCAGCTGATCAGCTGCTCGGTGAGGACCGAGGGGGACTGGTCGTAGATGACGGCGAGTGTGCGCAGGTCGTCCTGGCGGATCGAGAGCACCTTGCCGTTGTAGTCGCCGCGCTGGGACTGGATCGTCGCAGCGTAGCGCTGCAGCGGGCCCGCCTTCTCGGCCGGCACGTGGGCGAGGCGCTCAAGATCCAGCACGAGCTTCGGCGGCGGCTCGGCGGCGCCGCCCGGGGTCGTACCGGGAAGAAGCTCCTGCACGGGGACCCCGTAGAAGTCCGCCAGCTCCGCGAGGCGCTGCACGGTGACGGCGCGGTCGCCGCGCTCGTACGAACCGACCACGACCGCCTTCCAGCGTCCCTGGGACTTCTCCTCGACACCGTGGAGGGAAAGGCCCTGCTGGGTGCGGATGGCCCGGAGCTTGGCCCCGAGCTGTTTGGCGTATTCGCTGGACATATAGCTCCCCGGACGAAGGCTGGTGACTCACTGTGAGGTTACGCAGCGTGACTCTGCTCCGTCAAGCCGAATGGTCCGGACCGACTCTTCCGTGGTATCCGAGATCCGTTGGGCCAGGGGGGTGATCTGGGGCGATGCGAGGGCCTGCTACCGTGGACGGCGCAATTCCGACGTCCTTTAAGGTCCGTCCCGTGAGGCGGAGAAGGAGGTCCGTTTCATATGGACACGCAAGAGACTCCGCAAGGAGACCCCCGCCAGGACGCGCAGACGTCCGATGCCAGGCCCGTTCTCGAAGGCCCCGACATCGCGCGCGTACTGACCCGCATCGCCCACGAGATCGTCGAACGCGCCAAGGGCGCCGACGACGTGGTGCTCCTCGGCATTCCGACGCGCGGTGTCTTCCTCGCCCAGCGGCTCGCCGCCAAGCTGGAGGAGATCACCGACCGCAGGATCCCGGTCGGTTCGCTCGACATCACCATGTACCGCGACGACCTGCGCATGCACCCGCCGCGTGCGCTGGCCCGCACCGAGATCCCCGGTGACGGCATCGACGGCCGGCTGGTCGTCCTCGTCGACGACGTGCTCTTCTCCGGCCGGACGATCCGCGCGGCACTCGACGCGCTGAACGACATCGGCCGTCCGCGCGCCGTCCAGCTCGCGGTCCTCGTCGACCGCGGCCACCGCGAACTGCCCATCCGCGCCGACTACGTCGGCAAGAACCTCCCCACGTCGCTGCGGGAGACGGTCAAGGTCCAGCTCGCCGAGGAAGACGGTCGGGACACCGTCCTGCTCGGTGCGAAGCGGACCGCCCAGCAGTAGCACGCGCGCGTACGGCCCCGCGCCGTACGTCCCTTCGCGATGCCCCTGACTGCCCGTAATCTCCCGAACTGCCTTACGGAGCCTGAAAGATGCAGCGTCATCTCATCTCGGCCGCCGACCTCACCCGCGACGACGCCGTCCTGATCCTCGACACCGCCGAGGAGATGGCCCGGGTCGCCGACCGGCCGATCAAGAAACTGCCGACCCTGCGCGGCCGGACGATCGTCAACCTCTTCTTCGAGGACTCCACCCGCACCCGGATCTCCTTCGAGGCAGCCGAGAAGCGTCTGTCCGCCGACGTCATCAACTTCACCGCCAAGGGATCGAGCGTGTCGAAGGGCGAGTCCCTGAAGGACACCGCCCAGACCCTCGAAGCCATGGGCGTCGACGCCGTCGTCATCCGGCACGGCGCCTCGGGGGCCCCGTACCGGCTGGCGACCTCCGGCTGGATCGACGCCGCCGTGATCAACGCGGGCGACGGCACCCACCAGCACCCCACCCAGGCCCTGCTGGACGCCTTCACCATGCGCCGCCGCCTCGTCGGCCGGGACGCCGGACTCGGCCAGGACCTCTCCGGCAAGCGCATCACGCTCGTCGGCGACGTCCTGCACAGCCGGGTCGCCCGCTCCAACGTGGACCTGCTGCACACCCTCGGCGCCCAGGTCACCCTGGTCGCCCCGCCCACCCTGGTGCCGGTCGGCGTCCACACCTGGCCCTGCGAGGTCAGCTACGACCTCGACAGCACCCTCGCCAAGTCCGACGCGGTGATGATGCTGCGCGTCCAGCGGGAGCGGATGAACGCGGCGTTCTTCCCCACCGAGCGCGAGTACTCGCGGCGCTACGGCCTCGACGGCGACCGCATGGCCCGCATGCCCGAGCACGCCATCGTGATGCACCCCGGCCCGATGGTCCGCGGCATGGAGATCACCGCCGAGGTCGCCGACTCCGACCGCTGCACCGTCGTCGAGCAGGTCGCCAACGGCGTCTCCATCCGGATGGCCGTGCTGTACCTGCTGCTCGGCGGCAACGAACCGGCCGTCACCCACACCCGCACCACCGAGGAGAAGTAAGACCATGAGCAAGATCCTGATCCGTGGTGCGAAGGTGCTGGGCGGCGAGCCGCAGGACGTCCTGATCGACGGCGAGATCATCGCGGAGATCGGTACCGGGCTGTCCGCCGAGGACGCCCAGGTCGTCGAGGCCGACGGCCAGGTGCTCCTGCCGGGCCTGGTCGACCTGCACACCCATCTGCGCGAGCCCGGCCGCGAGGACTCCGAGACCGTGCTGACCGGCACGCGCGCGGCGGCCTCCGGCGGCTACACGGCCGTCTTCGCCATGGCCAACACCTTCCCCGTCGCCGACACGGCCGGTGTGGTCGAGCAGGTCTACCGGCTCGGGCAGGAGCACGGCTACTGCGACGTCCAGCCCATCGGCGCCGTCACCGTCGGCCTGGAGGGCAGGAAGCTCGCCGAGCTGGGCGCGATGCACGAGTCGGCCGCCGGGGTCACCGTCTTCTCGGACGACGGCAAGTGCGTCGACGACGCGGTGATCATGCGCCGGGCCCTGGAGTACGTGAAGGCGTTCGGCGGGGTCGTCGCCCAGCACGCGCAGGAGCCCCGGCTGACCGAGGGCGCCCAGATGAACGAGGGCGTCATCTCCGCCGAGCTGGGCCTCGGCGGCTGGCCCGCGGTGGCCGAAGAATCGATCATCGCCCGGGATGTCCTGCTCGCCGAGCACGTCGGCTCCCGCGTCCACATCTGCCACCTGTCGACCGCCGGGTCCGTCGAGATCGTCCGCTGGGCCAAGTCCCGCGGCATCGACGTCACCGCCGAGGTCACCCCGCACCACCTCCTCCTCACCGACGAGCTGGTGCGCTCCTACAACCCGGTCTACAAGGTCAACCCGCCGCTGCGCACCGAGCGCGACGTGCTGGCCCTGCGCGAGGCGCTCGCCGACGGCACGATCGACATCGTCGCCACCGACCACGCCCCGCACCCCCACGAGGACAAGGACTGCGAGTGGGCCGCCGCGGCCATGGGCATGGTCGGCCTGGAGACCGCGCTGTCCGTGGTCCAGGAGACGATGGTCGCCACCGGTCTGCTCGACTGGGCGGGCGTCGCGGACCGTATGTCGGTCAAGCCCGCGAAGATCGGCGGGGCGGCCGGGCACGGACGTCCCGTCTCGGCAGGTGAGCCCGCCAACCTCACGCTCGTCGACACGGCATACCGTGGGTCGGTGGATCCCGCGGGCTTCGCCTCGCGCAGCCGCAACACCCCCTACGAGGGCCGCGAGCTGCCGGGCCGTGTCACGCACACGTGGCTGCGGGGCAAGGCCACGCTCGTCGACGGGAAGCTCACGTGACACCTGTAATTCTGCTGGCCGCCGAGAAGGAATCGGCCGAGGTCACCGACTGGGCCGCGCGTATCGGCTGGGTCGTCGGACTCGCCCTGTTCGTCGCGCTCGTCTACTGGCTGATGCGCGAGGGCTGGAGCTGGCGCGGCACGCTCCAGGGCGATCTGCCCGAGCTGCCCGACGCGCCGGACGAGCCGGGCGAGGCCAGACTGGGCATGAGCGGCCGGTACCACGGCTCCACCACCGCCGGGCAGTGGCTCGACCGGATCGTGGCGCACGGCCTGGGCGCCCGCAGCCGGGTCGAGCTGACGCTGACGGACGCCGGCCTGGACGTCGTCCGCCCGGGAGCGACCGACTTCTTCGTGCCGGCCGGCGCCCTGCGCGAGGCCCGCCTCGACAAGGGCATCGCCGGCAAGGTCCTCACCGAGGGCGGACTGCTGGTCGTCACCTGGGAGCACGGCGGCAAGCTGCTCGACTCCGGGTTCCGCTCCGACCGCGCGGCCGAGCACAACGAGTGGGTCGAGACCCTGAACCAGATGATCACTACGACGGAAACGGAAGGCGCACGATGACGACCTCCACCCGGGGAGCCACCAGGGTTCCCGCCGTACTCGTCCTGGAGGACGGCCGGATCTTCCGCGGCCGTGCCTACGGGGCCGTGGGGGTGACCTTCGGCGAGGCCGTGTTCTCCACCGGGATGACCGGCTACCAGGAGACCCTCACGGACCCGTCGTACCACCGCCAGGTGGTCGTCATGACCGCCCCGCACGTCGGCAACACCGGCGTCAACGACGAGGACCCCGAGTCCCGGAAGATCTGGGTCTCCGGCTACGTCGTCCGCGACCCCGCGCGCGTGCCCTCCAACTGGCGCTCCCGCCGCTCCCTGGACGACGAACTGCGCGCCCAGGGCGTCGTCGGCATCTCCGGCATCGACACCCGCGCCCTCACCCGCCACCTGCGCGAGCGCGGCGCGATGCGCGTCGGCATCTTCTCCGGCAACGCGCTGCCCGACGAGGGCGTCATGCTCACCGAGGTCCGCGAGGCCCCCGAGATGAAGGGCGCGAACCTCTCCGCGGAGGTCGCGACCAAGGAGACGTACGTCGTCCCCGCGATCGGCACGAAGAAGTTCACCGTCGCCGCCGTGGACCTCGGCATCAAGGGCATGACCCCGCACCGCATGGCCGAGCGCGGCATCGAGGTGCACGTCCTGCCGGCCACGGCGACCGCCGAGGACGTCTACGCCGTGAACCCCGACGGTGTCTTCTTCTCCAACGGCCCCGGCGACCCCGCCACCGCCGACCACGCCGTCTCCGTCATGCGGGCGGTCCTGGAGCGCTCCACCCCGCTCTTCGGCATCTGCTTCGGCAACCAGATCCTCGGCCGCGCCCTCGGCTTCGGCACCTACAAGCTGAAGTACGGCCACCGGGGCATCAACCAGCCCGTGCAGGACCGTACGACCGGCAAGGTCGAGGTCACCGCGCACAACCACGGCTTCGCCGTCGACGCTCCGCTCGACCAGGTCTCCGAGACCCCCTTCGGCCGCGCCGAGGTCTCCCACGTGTGCCTCAACGACAACGTGGTGGAGGGGCTCCAGCTCCTCGACCGCCCGGCCTTCAGCGTCCAGTACCACCCCGAAGCGGCAGCGGGCCCGCACGACGCCGCCTACCTGTTCGACCGCTTCGTATCCCTGATGGAGGGCCAGCGTGCCTAAGCGCACCGATATCCAGTCCGTCCTGGTCATCGGCTCCGGCCCGATCGTCATCGGCCAGGCCGCCGAGTTCGACTACTCCGGCACCCAGGCGTGCCGCGTGCTCAAGGCCGAGGGCCTGCGCGTCGTCCTGGTCAACTCCAACCCGGCGACGATCATGACCGACCCGGAGATCGCCGACGCCACCTACGTCGAGCCGATCACCCCGGAGTTCGTCGAGAAGATCATCGCCAAGGAGCGCCCCGACACGCTCCTGCCCACCCTGGGCGGTCAGACGGCCCTCAACACGGCCATCTCGCTGCACGAGGCCGGGACGCTGGAGAAGTACGGCGTCGAACTGATCGGCGCCAACGTCGAGGCCATCAACAAGGGCGAGGACCGCGACCTCTTCAAGGACGTCGTCGAGGCCGTCCGTGCCAAGATCGGGCACGGCGAGTCCGCCCGCTCGGTCATCTGCCATTCCATGGACGACGTGATCAAGGGCGTCGACACCCTCGGCGGCTACCCCGTCGTCGTCCGCCCCTCCTTCACCATGGGCGGCGCCGGCTCCGGCTTCGCGCACGACGAGGAGGAACTGCGCCGCATCGCCGGCCAGGGCCTCACCCTCTCGCCGACCACCGAGGTGCTCCTGGAGGAGTCCATCCTCGGCTGGAAGGAGTACGAGCTGGAGCTGATGCGCGACAAGAACGACAACGTCGTGGTCGTCTGCTCCATCGAGAACTTCGACCCCATGGGCGTGCACACCGGCGACTCGATCACGGTCGCGCCCGCGATGACCCTGACCGACCGCGAGTACCAGGTGCTGCGTGACGTCGGCATCGCGATCATCCGCGAGGTCGGCGTCGACACCGGCGGCTGCAACATCCAGTTCGCGGTGAACCCCGAGGACGGCCGGGTCATCGTCATCGAGATGAACCCGCGCGTGTCGCGGTCCTCCGCCCTCGCCTCCAAGGCGACCGGCTTCCCGATCGCCAAGATCGCCGCCAAGCTGGCCGTCGGCTACACGCTCGACGAGATCCCCAACGACATCACCGAGCAGACCCCGGCCTCCTTCGAGCCGACGCTCGACTACGTCGTCGTCAAGGCCCCGCGGTTCGCCTTCGAGAAGTTCCCCTCCGCGGACTCCTCCCTGACCACGACCATGAAGTCGGTCGGCGAGGCCATGGCGATCGGCCGCAACTTCACCGAGGCGCTGCAGAAGGCGCTGCGGTCGCTGGAGAAGAAGGGCAGCCAGTTCACCTTCGTCGGCGAGCCCGGCGACAAGGCCCTCCTCCTCGAAGAGGCCGTCCGGCCGACCGACGGCCGGATCAACACCGTCATGCAGGCCGTCCGCGCGGGCGCCACGCCCGAGGAGGTCTTCGAGGCCACGAAGATCGACCCGTGGTTCGTCGACCAGCTCTTCCTGATCAAGGAGATCGCGGACGAGCTGGCCGAGGCCGACAAGCTCGACCCGGAGCTGCTGGCCGAGGCCAAGCGGCACGGCTTCTCCGACCAGCAGATCGCCGAGATCCGCGGGCTGCGCGAGGACGTCGTGCGCGAGGTGCGGCACGCGCTGGGCGTGCGCCCGGTCTACAAGACGGTCGACACCTGCGCCGCCGAGTTCGCCGCGAGGACGCCGTACTTCTACTCCTCGTACGACGAGGAGACGGAGGTCGCCCCGCGCGAGAAGCCGGCCGTGATCATCCTCGGATCGGGCCCGAACCGCATCGGCCAGGGCATCGAGTTCGACTACTCCTGCGTCCACGCCTCCTTCGCGCTGAGCGACGCGGGCTACGAGACCGTGATGGTCAACTGCAACCCGGAGACCGTCTCGACCGACTACGACACCTCCGACCGCCTGTACTTCGAGCCGCTGACGCTGGAGGACGTGCTGGAGATCGTGCACGCCGAGTCGCTGGCCGGGCCGATCGCGGGTGTCGTCGTCCAGCTCGGCGGCCAGACCCCGCTGGGCCTGTCGCAGGCGCTCAAGGACAACGGCGTCCCCGTCGTCGGCACCTCCCCGGAGGCCATCCACGCCGCCGAGGACCGCGGCGCCTTCGGCCAGGTGCTCGCCGAGGCGGGCCTGCCCGCGCCGAAGCACGGCACGGCCACCACCTTCGCCGGCGCCAAGGCCATCGCCGACGAGATCGGCTACCCGGTCCTCGTCCGCCCGTCCTACGTGCTCGGCGGACGCGGCATGGAGATCGTGTACGACGAGGCCCGCCTGGAGTCGTACATCGCCGAGTCGACCGAGATCAGCCCCTCCCGGCCGGTCCTGGTCGACCGCTTCCTCGACGACGCCATCGAGATCGACGTGGACGCCCTGTACGACGGCCACGAGCTGTACCTCGGCGGCGTCATGGAGCACATCGAGGAGGCCGGCATCCACTCCGGCGACTCGGCGTGCGCCCTGCCCCCGATCACCCTCGGCGGCTTCGACATCAAGCGCCTGCGGGCCTCCACCGAGGCGATCGCCAAGGGCGTCGGCGTACGCGGTCTGATCAACATCCAGTTCGCGATGGCCGGGGACATCCTCTACGTCCTGGAGGCCAACCCGCGCGCCTCCCGCACCGTCCCCTTCACCTCGAAGGCGACCGCGGTGCCGCTGGCCAAGGCCGCCGCCCGGATCTCGCTGGGCGCGACCATCGCCGAGCTGCGGACGGAGGGACTGCTTCCGGCCAACGGCGACGGCGGGGAGCTGCCGCTCGACGCGCCGATCTCCGTCAAGGAGGCCGTGATGCCCTGGTCGCGCTTCCGCGACATCCACGGGCGCGGCGTCGACACCATCCTCGGCCCGGAGATGCGCTCCACCGGCGAGGTCATGGGCATCGACTCGGTCTTCGGCACGGCGTACGCCAAGTCGCAGGCCGGCGCCTACGGGCCGCTGCCCACCAAGGGCCGCGCGTTCATCTCGGTCGCCAACCGCGACAAGCGTTCGATGATCTTCCCGGCGCGCGAGCTGGTCGCGCACGGCTTCGAACTGCTCGCCACGTCCGGCACGGCCGAGGTCCTCAAGCGCAACGGCATCAACGCCACCGTCGTGCGCAAGCAGTCCGAGGGCACCGGCCCGAACGGCGAGAAGACCATCGTCCAGCTCATCCACGACGGCGAGGTCGACCTCATCGTCAACACCCCGTACGGCACCGGCGGCCGCCTCGACGGCTACGACATCCGTACGGCGGCCGTGGCCCGGTCCGTGCCCTGCCTGACGACGGTCCAGGCGCTCGCCGCGGCCGTCCAGGGCATCGACGCGCTCAACCACGGCGACGTGGGCGTGCGCTCGCTCCAGGAACACGCGGAACACCTGATCGCGGCCCGCGACTAGCAGCCCTGAGGGGGACACCGGAAACGGTGTCCCCCTCTTCGCGAGACCTCTTCGTGAGGCGCTCCTTCGAGGACAGGAACATGTACAAGATCTTCTTCCGGCTCGTCTTCCGACGGATGGATCCCGAGCAGGCCCACCACCTGGCCTTCCGCTGGATCCGCCTCGCCGCCCGCGTCCCCGTCCTGCGCACCTTCGTCGCCGCCGCGCTCGCGCCCCGCTACGAGGAGCTGCGCACCGAGGCGTTCGGGCTGCGCATGCACGGCCCCTTCGGGCTGGCCGCCGGGTTCGACAAGAACGCCGTCGCTGTCGACGGGATGTCGATGCTCGGCTTCGACCACGTCGAGATCGGCACGGTCACCGGCGAGGCCCAGCCCGGCAACCCCAAGCAGCGGCTGTTCCGCCTGGTCGCCGACCGCGCCCTGATCAACCGCATGGGCTTCAACAACGAGGGCTCCCTCGCCGTCGCCGCCCGCCTGGCCTCCCGGACGCCCGTGTTCAGGACGGTCGTGGGTGTCAACATCGGCAAGACCAAGGTCGTCCCGGAGGAGGAGGCCGCGCAGGACTACGTGAAGTCCACCGAGCGCCTCGCCGCGTACGCCGACTACCTCGTCGTCAACGTCTCCTCGCCCAACACGCCCGGCCTGCGCAACCTCCAGGCCACCGAGGCGCTGCGGCCGCTGCTCACCGCCGTGCGCGAGGCCGCCGACCGCACGGTCCGCACCCGCCGCGTCCCGCTGCTGGTGAAGATCGCGCCGGACCTCGCCGACGAGGACGTCGACGCGGTCGCCGACCTCGCCGTGGAACTCGGCCTGGACGGGATCATCGCCACGAACACCACTATCGCGCGCGAGGGCCTCGGCCTCACCTCCGACCCCGCCCTCGTGAAGGAGACGGGCGGTCTCTCCGGCGCCCCCGTCAAGGCCCGCTCCCTCGCGGTCCTGCGCCGCCTCTACGCGCGCGTGGGCGACCGGATCACCCTGGTGGGCGTCGGCGGCGTCGAGAACGCCGAGGACGCCTGGCAGCGCATCCTGGCGGGCGCCACGCTGGTCCAGGGCTACAGCGCCTTCGTCTACGAGGGCCCCTTCTGGGCCCGCGCCGTGCACAAGGGCCTGGCCGCCCGCCTGCGCACCAGCCCGTACGCCACTCTCGCCGACGCCGTCGGCGCCGACGTGAGGAAGACCGTATGACCGAGCCCTTCGGCGCACGGCTGCGCCGGTCCATGGACGAGCGCGGGCCGCTCTGCGTGGGCATCGACCCGCACGCCTCCCTGCTGGCCGACTGGGGCCTGAACGACGACATCGCGGGCCTGGAGCGCTTCAGCCGCACGGTCGTCGAGGCCCTGGCGGACCGGGTGGCCGTCCTCAAGCCGCAGAGCGCGTTCTTCGAACGCTTCGGGTCCCGGGGCGTCGCCGTGCTGGAGAGGTCCGTCCAGGAGGCGCGGTCCGCCGGCGCGCTGGTCGTCATGGACGCCAAGCGGGGCGACATCGGCTCCACCATGGCCGCGTACGCCGAGACCTTCCTGCACAAGGACGCGCCCCTGTTCTCGGACGCGCTGACGGTCTCGCCGTACCTCGGCTACGGCTCCCTGAAGCCCGCCGTGGCCCTGGCGCGCGAGAACGGGGCCGGACTCTTCGTGCTGGCCCTCACCTCGAACCCGGAGGGCGGCGAGGTCCAGCACGCCCTGCGCGGCGACGGACGGAACGTGGGCGCGACCATGCTGGCGCACCTGGCGGCAGAGAACGCCGGCGAGGCGCCGCTGGGGTCCTTCGGCGCCGTCGTCGGCGCCACGCTCGGTGACCTCTCGTCCTACGACCTGAACATCGGCGGTCCCCTCCTGGCACCCGGGATCGGTGCCCAGGGAGCCACCCCGGCCGATCTTCCGGCGGTCTTCGGGAGCGCCGTGCGTCAGGTCGTCCCGAACGTCAGCCGGGGTGTCCTTCGTCACGGTCCCGCCATCGTCGCTCTGCGTGACGCCTCGGATCGTTTCGCGGACGAGATCCGCACCGCGACCGCCGCCGCCCGAGACCTCCGATGAGTGCCGGGAGGCGGTTCCCGGACGGCTTGAGTCTGAATACATTCTCAAATCCGGGGCATTATGCGGCTTATGTCCGACTCCATGGAGGCTGACCAGGACTTTTCCGCTGTTCTCGCTGACTCCGGCGGACTTGGCCGCTAGTCTCCGAGCAGGGTCGACGGGCAAGCGTGTTGCTCGTGGCACCCCAGGTGAGGGGCGACTAGGTTCCTCACCGGTCCGTATCCGACAGTTCGACATCCGAGGTGACGTAGGCGTGGCTCTTCCGCCCCTTACCCCTGAACAGCGCGCAGCCGCGCTCGAAAAGGCCGCCGCGGCTCGCCGGGAGCGGGCCGAGGTCAAGAATCGACTCAAGCACTCCGGCGCCTCCCTGCACGAGGTCATCAAGCAGGGCCAGGAGAACGACGTCATCGGCAAGATGAAGGTCTCCGCCCTGCTCGAGTCCCTGCCGGGCGTGGGCAAGGTCCGCGCCAAGCAGATCATGGAGCGACTGGGCATCTCCGAGAGCCGTCGTGTCCGCGGCCTCGGTTCCAACCAGATCGCCTCCCTGGAGCGTGAGTTCGGCAGCACCGGTTCCTGATCCCGTCCCCTGACGGGAAGGGAGTCCCGGGCACTCCGGGATTGCTGGAATAATCGCTGCATGGCTGCAACATTCCGGGGGACGACCCCCGAGCCCCCGGACGTACGTCCGCGGCTGACCGTGCTCTCCGGCCCCTCCGGGGTCGGCAAGAGCACGGTCGTCGCCCATATGCGCAAGGCGCACCCCGAGGTCTGGCTCTCGGTGTCGGCGACGACCCGCAAGCCGCGCCCCGGTGAGCGGAACGGAGTCCACTACTTCTTCGTCACCGACGAGGAGATGGACAAGCTGATCGCCAACGGCGAGCTGCTGGAGTGGGCCGAGTTCGCCGGCAACCGCTACGGCACTCCCCGGGCCGCCGTGCTCGAACGCCTGGAGAAGGGTGAGCCGGTTCTGCTGGAGATCGACCTCCAGGGCGCACGGCAGGTCCGCGAGACCATGCCGGACGCCCAGCTGGTCTTCCTGGCGCCTCCCTCCTGGGACGAGCTGGTGCGCCGGCTCACCGGGCGGGGCACCGAACCGCCCGAGGTGATCGAACGCCGCCTGGAGGCGGCCAAGATCGAGCTGGCGGCCGAGCCGGAGTTCGACGTCACCCTGGTCAACACCTCCGTCGAGGACGTGGCTCGCGAGCTGCTAGCCTTGGTGGATGTTGTGTGATCACGGGTTCTGTCCGTTTTCTGTGATCACGACCGATCTTTTCCCATCCATCGGAAGGTAGAGCGTGTCCTCTTCCATCTCCGCGCCCGAGGGCATCATCAACCCGCCGATCGACGAGCTCCTCGAGGCAACCGACTCGAAGTACAGCCTCGTGATCTACGCGGCCAAGCGTGCTCGCCAGATCAACGCGTACTACTCGCAGCTCGGCGAGGGTCTCCTCGAGTACGTCGGTCCTCTCGTCGACACCCATGTGCACGAGAAGCCGCTCTCGATCGCCCTGCGCGAGATCAACGCGGGTCTGCTGACGTCCGAGGCCGTCGAAGGCCCCGCGTAAGTCGTATCAGCGGATCGCGGTAGGTTTTTCCACAGGCCCGGCAGAGGGCACCTCCCAGCGTCAGCTGGGGGAGCGACTGTCGGGCCTGTGGTGTGTCATGGAGCGCGTACACATCCGAGTGCGGGGAGGCACGGTGGGCAAGCCGAAGGTCGTTCTGGGGGTCAGCGGCGGGATCGCCGCCTACAAGGCGTGCGAACTGCTGCGTCGGCTGACCGAGTCCGGACATGACGTCCGGGTCGTGCCGACCGACTCCGCGCTGCACTTCGTGGGCGCCGCGACCTGGTCCGCGCTCTCCGGCAACCCGGTCTCCACCGAGGTCTGGGAGAGCGTCCACGAGGTGCCGCACGTCCGCATCGGCCAGGCCGCCGACCTGGTGGTCGTCGCCCCGGCGACCGCCGACATGCTGGCCAAGGCCGCCCACGGCCTCGCCGACGACCTCCTCACCAACACCCTGCTCACCGCCCGGTGTCCCGTCGTCTTCGCCCCCGCCATGCACACCGAGATGTGGGAACACCCGGCCACCCAGGAGAACGTGGCGACGCTGCGCCGCCGGGGCGCTCTCGTCATCGACCCCGCCGTGGGCCGACTGACCGGCGCCGACACCGGCAAGGGCCGGCTCCCGGACCCCGGGGAGATCTTCGAGGTCTGCCGCCGGGTGCTGGCCCGGGGCGTCGCCGAGCCGGACCTCGCCGGACGGCACGTCGTCGTCACCGCCGGCGGCACCCGCGAGCCGCTCGACCCGGTCCGCTTCCTCGGCAACCGCTCCTCCGGCAAACAGGGCTACGCCCTGGCCCGCACCGCCGCCGCGCGGGGCGCCCGCGTCACCCTGATCGAGGCCAACACCGGACTGCCGGACCCCGCGGGCGTGGACGTCGTACGGATCGGCACGGCCGTGCAGCTGCGCGAGGCGGTGCTCAAGGCGGCGCCGGACGCCGACGTCGTGGTGATGGCGGCGGCGGTCGCCGACTTCCGCCCCGACACCTACGCCACCGGGAAGATCAAGAAGAAGGACGGTCAGGAGCCCGCGCCCCTCGTCCTGGTGCGTAATCCGGACATCCTCGCGGAGATCTCGGCGGACCGCCCCCGCCCCGGTCAGGTGGTCGTCGGCTTCGCCGCGGAGACCGACGACGTCCTTGCCAACGGCCGCGCCAAACTGGCACGCAAGGGGTGCGACCTGCTGGTGGTGAACGAGGTGGGGGAGCGCAAGACCTTCGGGTCCGAGGAGAACGAGGCCGTGGTGCTGGGAGCCGACGGAAGTGAGACGCCGGTGCCGTACGGCCCGAAGGAGGCCCTGGCCGAAACGGTGTGGGACCTGGTCGCGGACCGCCTCCGCTGACAGTGCCATTCGCGTCACGTCTGCCTCGAACCTCGCACATTGGGGCGTGGCGACCCTGGCGGACAGCTACGGCCATTGGGCAGAATGCACGTGCCGCAGGTCACAAGGCTCCCGAGAGGCGAGACAGGTGGGCCGGTGGCCGAGCCCGACCGATAAACTGTTCTCGGACGACGCCGGGCGCAGCCCCCGAGCACGTCCGCCAATGATCAGCCAGCAGCCGCTGCAACCCCAGGGAGCGTTGTGTCCCGTCGTCTGTTCACCTCGGAGTCCGTGACCGAGGGCCACCCCGACAAGATCGCTGACCAGATCAGCGATGCCATTCTCGATGCGCTGCTGCGCGAGGACCCCACGTCCCGTGTAGCGGTGGAGACGCTCATCACGACCGGCCTGGTGCACGTGGCCGGCGAGGTCACGACCAAGGCGTACGCGCCGATCGCCCAGCTGGTGCGCGACACCATCCTGGACATCGGCTACGACTCGTCGAAGAAGGGCTTCGACGGCGCCTCCTGCGGTGTGTCGGTGTCGATCGGCTCGCAGTCCCCGGACATCGCGCAGGGTGTGGACACGGCCTACGAGAACCGGGTCGAGGGCGACGAGGACGAGCTGGACCGCCAGGGCGCCGGCGACCAGGGCCTGATGTTCGGTTACGCGACGGACGAGACGCCGACGCTGATGCCGCTGCCGATCTTCCTGGCGCACCGGCTGTCGAAGCGCCTGTCCGAGGTCCGCAAGAACGGCACGATCCCCTACCTCCGTCCCGACGGAAAGACCCAGGTCACCATCGAGTACGACGGTGACAAGGCGGTCCGCCTGGACACGGTCGTCGTCTCCTCGCAGCACGCGAGCGACATCGACCTGGAGTCGCTGCTGGCCCCCGACATTCGCGAGTTCGTGGTGGAGCCGGAGCTGAAGGCCCTGCTGGACGACGGCATCAAGCTGGAGACCGAGGGCTACCGCCTGCTGGTCAACCCGACCGGCCGCTTCGAGATCGGCGGCCCGATGGGCGACGCCGGCCTCACCGGCCGCAAGATCATCATCGACACGTACGGCGGCATGGCCCGCCACGGTGGCGGCGCCTTCTCCGGCAAGGACCCGTCCAAGGTCGACCGCTCCGCCGCGTACGCGATGCGCTGGGTCGCCAAGAACGTCGTCGCGGCCGGCCTCGCCTCCCGCTGCGAGGTCCAGGTGGCGTACGCCATCGGCAAGGCCGAGCCCGTCGGTCTCTTCGTCGAGACCTTCGGCACCGCCAAGGTCGACACCGACCGGATCGAGAAGGCCATCGACGAGGTCTTCGACCTCCGCCCGGCCGCCATCATCCGCGACCTCGACCTGCTGCGCCCGATCTACGGCCAGACCGCCGCGTACGGCCACTTCGGCCGTGAGCTGCCCGAGTTCACCTGGGAGCGCACGGACCGCGTCGAGGCGCTGCGCACGGCCGCGGGGCTGTAGGTCCCACGGTTCCTCCGTTCTCCGGCGAGGCCCGGTGTCCCTTCGGGGGCGCCGGGCCTCGCCGTGTGTGTGATCGCGCCTCGATGATCGCGGGCGGCGTCGGTTGTCAGTGGTCTTTGGAAGAATGCCGGTGTGAGCGGCGAGGACGGGACGAGGGACGGCGGCGCGGCGGGGGACGCGGGGCCTGAGCAGCTCGCGCTGGTCCGGGAGGCGGTGCGCAAGGCCAAGGCGCCGCGCGCCAAGCCGCGGACCTGGCGGGGCGCGGCGCTGGCGAAGGAGCTGCCCGTCGCCCGGGTGCTGGTCGACAAGGGCGTGCTCCATCTCGACCGGTACTTCGACTACGCGGTGCCGGAGGAGCTGGACGAGGTCGCCCGGCCCGGGGTCCGGGTCCGGGTGCGGTTCGGGGCCGGGGGGCGCACCGTCCGGGAAGGGCGGCGCGAGGGCGGCTCGCTGATCGACGGGTTCCTGGTCGAGCGGGTCGCCGAGTCGGACTACCCCGGGGCGCTGGCCGCGCTCGCCCAGGTCGTCTCGCCGGAGCCGGTGCTGAGCCCGGAGCTGCTGGGGCTCGCACGGGCCGTCGCGGACCGGTACGCGGGAAGCCTCGCGGACGTGCTGCAGCTGGCCGTCCCGCCTCGGCACGCCCGGGCCGAGGCGGTGGAGTCGGGCGAGCCACTGCCGCCCCCGGCCGCTCCCGAGCCCGGGTCGTGGGCGCGGTACGGGCGAGGCCCGGACTTCCTCCGGTCCCTGGCGGGCGGGGGCGCGCCGCGGGCGGTGTGGACCGCGCTCCCGGGGCCGGAGTGGGCCGAGGAGATCGCCCGGGCCGTGCAGGCGACGCTCGCCTCCGGGCGGGGGGCACTCGTCGTCGTACCGGCGGGGCGGCCCGCGACCCGGGTGGACGAGGCGCTCGGGGCGCTGCTGGGGGAGGGCCGGCACGCGCTGCTGACGGCCGACGCCGGGCAGGAGCGGCGGTACCGGGAGTGGCTGGCCGTGCGGCGGGGGGCCGTCCGGGCGGTGGTCGGGACCCGGGCGGCCATGTTCGCGCCCGTGCGCGATCCGGGGCTGGTCGTGGTCTGGGACGACGGCGACAGCGGCCACAGCGACGACAACGCTCCCTTCCCGCATGTGCGCGAGGTGCTGGAGCTGCGGTCCTCGCGGGACAGGTGCGCCTTCCTGCTGGGGAGCTGGAGCTGTACGGTCGAGGCCGCCCAGCTCGTGGAGAGCGGGTGGGCCGCGCCGATCGTGGCCGGGCGGGAGCGGGTGCGGGCCGCCGCGCCGCTGGTGCGGACGGTGGGGGACGGCGATCTCGCGCGGGACGAGGCGGCCCGGGCGGCGCGGCTGCCCAGCCTCGCCTGGCAGGTCGCGCGCGAGGGCCTCAGGGACGGGCCCGTGCTCGTACAGGTTCCCCGGCGGGGGTATGTGCCGCGGATGGCCTGCGCGCGCTGCCGCGAACCCGCGCGGTGCCGGCACTGCGCGGGGCCGCTGGAGGCGCGGGACGGTGCCGGGGCACTGGTGTGCGGGTGGTGCGGGCGTGAGGAGGGCGGCTGGCACTGCCCCGAGTGCGGCGGCCACCGGCTGCGGGCCCAGGTCGTGGGGGCGCGGCGGACCGCCGAGGAACTGGGGCGCGCCTTTCCGGCCGTACCCGTACGGACCTCCGGGCGGGAGCAGGTGCTGGACACCGTGCCGGGGACGCCCGCGCTGGTCGTGAGTACGCCGGGGGCCGAGCCCGTCGCCGAGGGCGGGTACGCGGCCGCGTTGCTGCTCGACGGGTGGGCCATGCTCGGCAGGCCCGATCTGCGGGCCGGAGAGGACGCGCTGCGGCGCTGGATCGGTGCCGCAGCGCTGGTACGGGACCAGGGGGCGGGCGGCACGGTCGTCGTGGTCGCCGAGCCGACGCTGCGGCCGGTCCAGGCGCTCGTGCGGTGGGATCCGGTGGGGCACGCCGTGCGGGAACTCGCCGAGCGGGCCGAGCTGGGGTTCCCGCCGGTCTCCCGGATGGCGGCCGTGTCCGGGACCGCCGAGGCGGTCGTCGACTTTCTGGCCGCGGTCGAACTGCCGTCGGATGCCGAGGTGCTGGGACCCGTGCCGACGGCCGGACCGGTCTCCGGGGCCGGGCCCGCCCCGGGGCCGGACTCGGGCAGGGCGCGGCGGGCGGGGGCGCCGACGCCGGGGGAGCGGTGGGAGCGGGCGCTGGTCCGGGTGCCGCCGGGGAGCGGGGCCGCGCTGGCCGCCGCGCTGAAGGCCGCTCAGGCGGCGCGGATGGCGCGGGGAGTGAGCGAGAGTGCGCGCGTGCGAATTCGCGTGGATCCGCCCGACATCGGCTGAACGGGGTGGGGCGCACTGGGGACGGCGTGGTGCCACCCGGCACGGGGCTGCCTCCCGGCGGGGAGCCGGGAGGCAGTGGGTCGGTCAGCCGTTGCGCGGGCCGGGGAAGGCCGTGGGTCTGACGTCCTCGCGCAGGGTGGGGCTGCCCGCTGTCGGCTGGGTCGGCATGTGCGCGGGCATCGGGGCCGGGATCGGGGCAGGCATCGAGCGGGCCGCGGGGACCGTGGGGATGCCGGAGGCGACGTTGACGGGGCGGGGGCCCTGGGGATCGCCCGTCCGCTCCGCCTCCGCGGCGGCCTGGGCGGCCGCGCGCCGGGCGCCGTAACGGCGGTGCACGGCCTGCTTGGTGACGCCGAGGGCCGAGCCCACCGCGTCCCACGAGAATCCGAGGGAGCGGTCGAAGTCCACGGCGGCCGTGACCAGGGTCTCGACACTGTCCCGCAGCTCCTGGGCGAGGCGGACGGTCGGGGCGGGGGCGCGTCCGTAGACGACGAAGCCCGTGGAGGGGCCGGAGCGGCGCGGGCGGTAGACGTTGCCCAACTGGGCGGTGAGGGTGCGCAGTGCGTCCACCTGCCGGCGGACCCGCTCGATGTCCCGCACCAGCAAGTGCAGGCTGGCCCGAGCCTGGGCGTCGTGGGTTGCGTGGTCGGCCATGAACAAGCCTCTCGAACCGGCGTGAAAAGGGGCAGTGCCGCGATTGCGGCCCGTAGTGGTCAACTCTTTCTTGACCAACGCGAATTCGCTCCGCTGGTCACGGTGTGGGGGCGTGGCGGCATATGCGCGGGGCGCGCGGGCGGGGATGCGCCCCCGCCGCCGACGGCCGGGGTGCTCCGCCGTCCACGGCCCGGACGCGGACCATAGACTGGGGCGTTGTCCCGCGTCGTCGCGTGTGCGGCGTCGTGTGCGGGGCGGACGAATTTACGTGTGAGAGGCCGTCAGTCATCCATGAAGCTAGTCTTCGCCGGTACCCCAGAGGTCGCTGTTCCCGCACTGGACGCGTTGATCGCGTCGGGGAGGCATGAGGTGGCCGCGGTCGTGACGCGGCCGGACGCCCCCGCGGGACGGGGGCGGCGGCTCGTCGCGAGCCCGGTGGCCCAGCGGGCGCAGGAGGCGGGCATCGAGGTGCTGAAGCCGGCCCGGCCGCGGGACGAGGACTTCCTCGCGCGGCTGCGGGAGATCGCCCCCGACTGCTGCCCCGTCGTCGCCTACGGTGCCCTGCTGCCCCGGATCGCCCTCGACGTGCCCGCCCACGGGTGGGTCAATCTGCACTTCTCCCTGCTGCCCGCCTGGCGGGGCGCCGCACCCGTGCAGCACTCGATCATGGCGGGGGACGAGATCACCGGGGCCTCCACCTTCCTCATCGAGGAGGGGCTCGACTCCGGGCCGGTGTACGGGACGGTCACCGAGGAGATCCGGCCGACGGACACGAGCGGCGACCTGCTGACCCGGCTCGCCTTCGCGGGGTCCGGGCTGCTGGCCGCCACGATGGACGGGATCGAGGACGGCACCCTCAAGGCCGTGCCGCAGCCCGCCGACGGGATCACCCACGCGCCGAAGATCACCGTGGAGGATGCCCGGATCGACTGGGCCGCGCCCGCGTTGCGCGTCGACCGGGTGGTGCGCGGCTGCACACCCGCGCCGGGCGCCTGGACGACGTTCCGCGGTGAGCGGCTGAAGCTCGTCCACGTGACGCCGGTGCCCGAGCGGACCGGACTCGCCCCGGGCGCGCTCGACATCGGCAAGAACAGCGTCCACGTCGGGACCGGGTCGTACGCGGTGGAGCTGCTCTGGGTGCAGGCGCAGGGCAAGAAGCCGATGCGGGCCGCCGACTGGGCGCGCGGGGCCCGGATCGACGCCGGTGAGACCGTAGGCGACTGAAACCCCGGGCCGGCGACCGGCATCGCCGCCCACCCTCCTGTCCGCGGGCCGCGCCCGGCCGACGTCCGGCGGTTCGTCACCCCGGCGTAGGCTGGACGTGGCATCTCGACCCATATCCGGAGCACCTTTTTCGTGAGTGAGCAGTCCCGTCGTCCGGGCAAGCCGGGCAAGCCGTACCGCCGTCCTCAGAAGGACCCCGTCCGCATGCTGGCCTTCGAGGCGCTCCGGGCGGTCGACGAACGGGACGCGTACGCGAACCTCGTCCTGCCGCCCCTGCTGCGCCGGGCGCGTCAGAAGGAGGGGCCCGAGAAGTTCGACGCGCGGGACGCGGCGCTCGCGACCGAGCTGGTCTACGGGACGCTGCGCCGGCAGGGGACCTACGACGCGGTCATCGCGAGCTGCGTGGACCGGCCTCTGCGCGAGGTCGACCCACCGGTGCTCGACGTGCTGAGCCTCGGCGCGCACCAGCTGCTGGGGACGCGGATCCCCACCCATGCCGCCGTCTCCGCCTCGGTGGACCTCGCGCGGGTCGTGCTCGGCGACGGCCGGGCCAAGTTCGTGAACGCCGTGCTGCGCAAGATCGCACAGCACGACCTCGACGGCTGGCTGGAGCGCGTCGCACCGCCCTACGACGAGGATCCCGAGGACCACCTCGCCGTCGTGCACTCGCATCCCCGCTGGGTGGTCTCCGCGCTCTGGGACTCCCTCGGCGGCGGGCGGGCCGGCATCGAGGATCTGTTGGAGGCCGACAACGAGCGGCCCGAGGTCACCCTGGTCGCCCGGCCCGGCCGGGCCACCACCGAGGAACTGCTCCGCGAGGAGGCGGCGGTGGCGGGGCGCTGGTCGCCCTACGCCGTGCGGCTCTCCGAGGGCGGTGAGCCGGGCGCCGTGGACGCCGTACGGGAGGGCCGCGCGGGGGTGCAGGACGAGGGCAGTCAGCTCGTGGCGCTCGCTCTCGCCAACGCCCCGCTGGAGGGACCCGACAAGGCGTGGCTCGACGGGTGCGCCGGTCCCGGCGGCAAGGCCGCGCTGCTCGCCGCACTCGCCGCCGAGCGCGGGGCCGTCCTGCTCGCCTCCGAGAAGCAGCCGCACCGGGCGGGGCTGGTCGCGAAGGCGCTGCACGGCAACCCGGGCCCGTACCAGGTGATCGCCGCCGACGGCACCCGTCCGCCGTGGCGGCCCGGCGCGTTCGACCGGGTGCTGATGGACGTGCCCTGCACGGGGCTGGGTGCCCTGCGGCGGCGGCCCGAGGCCCGCTGGCGGCGGCGGCCCGAGGATCTGGAGGGGTTCGCCCCGCTCCAGCGCGCGCTGCTGCGGACCGCGCTGGACTCCGTACGGGTCGGCGGGGTCGTCGGCTACGCGACCTGCTCGCCCCACCTCGCGGAGACCCGCGCGGTGGTCGACGACGTGCTCAAGAGCTACGGCGACGCGGCCGACCTCATCGACGCCCGGCCGCTGCTGGAGGGCGTACCGGCGCTGGGCGAGGGCCCCGACATCCAGCTCTGGCCGCATCTGCACGGGACCGACGCGATGTACCTGGCTCTCATCCGCCGGGTCGCGTAGCCACGCGTTCCTTCGGGGGCGGCGCCCCGCCGTCCTCGTGGGCGAGCCGGTGGGGCCACCACACCTTCGGGCCGACGTCCAGGAACAGGGCGGTGACCAGGACGGACCGTACGACGAAGGTGTCCAGGAGCACGCCCAGGGCCACCGCGAAGCCGATCTCGGCGAAGGCGACCATGGGGAGCGTGCCGAGGGCCGCGAAGGTGCCGGCGAGGACCAGGCCGGCCGAGGTGATCACCGCGCCGGTCGTCGCGAGGCCCGTCACCACGGCCTTGCGGGTGCCCTGGCGGGCGGCCTCCTCGCGGATGCGGGTGGTCAGGAAGATGTTGTAGTCGATGCCCAGGGCGACCAGGAAGACGAAGACGAACAGCGGGAAGTCGGTCGACTCGCCCGCGTAGTCGAAGAGGTGTCTGAACGCGAGCGCGCTGATGCCCAGCGCGGCGGCGAAGGACAGGATCACCGTCCCGATCAGCAGCAACGGTGCGATCAGGGCGCGGAGCAGGGCGCAGAGGATCAGCAGGACCACGAGCAGCACCAGCGGGATGATCAGGATGTTGTCGTGCGTCGTCGCCTCGTCCATGTCCAGCAGGGCCGCCGTGCCGCCGCCCACCTGGGCGTCGGCGTCCGGCACCGCGTGGACGGCGTCCCGGACCCGTTCCACGGTCTGCTTGGCGGCCTCGCTGTCGGCGGGGTCGGACATGGTGGCCTCGAAGAGGACCCGGCCCTCGTGGGCGGGTTTCGTGCCGGGCGGCAGGCCGAGCGAGTCCGGCACGACGCCCTTGGTATCCGCGACCGCGCGGCCCACCTCCCGGGCCTGTGCCTGGTTGCTGACGATCACCAGGGGGTCGCCGCTGCCCGCCGGGAAGTAGCGTGCCGAGACCTCCTGGCCGACGATCGAGTCCGGTTTCCCGGTGAAGGCGTCCGCGTTGCCGATGCCCTCCGCGCGCAGCTGGATCAGGCCCAGCGAGCACAGGGCCAGGGCGGCGGCCGTGGCGACCCAGACCGTGCGCGGGCGGCGCGAGAAACGGCGGCCCATCCGGGCCCACACACCGCTCTCGGTCGGATCGGCACTGCCGAGGTGCGGGATCACCGGCCAGAAGATCCAGCGGCCGAAGATCACCAGCAGGGCGGGGAACAGCGTCATCATCGCCAGCAGCGCGACCGCGACACCGATGGCCGCCACCGGGCCCAGACCGCTCGTGGAGTTCATCTCGGCGGCCAGCAGCACCAGCATGCTCAGCACGACCGTCGCCCCGGACGCCAGCACCGCGGGCCCCGCCCGGTGCAGGGCGAGGGCCATCGCCTCGTGGCGGTCCTCGTGACGGCGCAACTCCTCGCGGTAGCGGGCCACCAGCAGCAGGGCGTAGTCGGTGCCCGCGCCGAAGACGAGGACGGTGAGGATGCCGGCACTCTGACCGTTCACGGTCAGACCGGTGTGCTGCGCCAGCAGGTAGATCAGGGCCTGGGCCGTGAACAGGGCCGCGATGACCCCCAGCAGGGGGACCAGGATGAGGGTCGGACTGCGGTAGGTGAGCAGCAGCATCACGATGACGACGGCCATCGCGGACATCAGCAGGGTGGAGTCGATGCCCTCGAACGCCTCGGAGAAGTCGGCGGACGTACCGCCCGGCCCGGTGATGTGCACGGCGAGCCCGTCACCGCCCTCGCCCACCTCGTCCCGGATCGAGTCGACCGCCGGGGCGATCCGCTCCCAGCCCTTCTCGTCCATCGTGATCGGGACGAGGACCTGGGCCGCCCTCGGGTCGACGGCCCGGTCGTAGACGGGCCCCCGGGTCTGGTCGCCGATGATCCCGTGGGCGGTGAGCCCCTTGAGCTCCCGTACGTCCGCCTGGATCGCCGCCCGGTCCTCGGCGGTCAGACCGCTCTCCCGGGCGTAGACGACGACCGCCGGGATCTGTTCGGGCCGGAAGCCCTCGGAGATCTCCAGGACCTGGGTCGACTCGGCCGAGCCGGGCAGCCACGAGGCCGCGTCGTTGTCCTGTGCGTCGGTGAGTTTCGTGGCGAAGGGCGCGACCACGAACAGCACCACCAGCCACAGTCCCAGCACGACCCACTTGGCCCGCCGCCCGCAGACGAGGTGCCCGATTCCCCGGTTCCCTGTCATACCGACCTCCGGAACAGCGCCCCGCGAGAGGCGCGGGTCAGTGACATCTGCGGCTCCGCCGCGCGGGCACGCGCGGCCGACGACGGTCCGCAGCCGGAAAACAACGGTCCCCGGGACGGACCGATGCCCGCAACCCCCGGAGGACATGGCAGGCTTGGCCCATGGCCGCGCAGATCAACCCCAGCATCCTGTCCGCCGACTTCGCCCGTCTCGCCGACGAGGCGAAGGCGGTCGAAGGCGCCGACTGGCTCCATGTGGACGTGATGGACAACCATTTCGTGCCGAACCTCACGCTCGGTGTGCCGGTCGTAGAGTCCCTGGCCCGTGCGACGCAGACGCCGCTGGACTGTCATCTGATGATCGAGGCCCCCGATCGGTGGGCGCCCCAGTACGTGGAAGCGGGTGCGGGTTCCGTCACCTTCCACGTCGAGGCGGCCGCCGCACCGGTGCGGCTCGCCCGTGAGATCCGGGCCAAGGGAGCCAGGGCCTCCATGGCGCTCAGGCCGGCCACGCCGATCGAGCCGTTCGAGGACCTGCTGCCCGAACTCGACATGGTGCTGATCATGACGGTCGAACCGGGCTTCGGAGGCCAGGCCTTTCTCGACATCATGCTCCCCAAGATCCGCCGGACCCGCGAGTTGATCAGCAAGCACGGCCTCGACCTGTGGCTCCAGGTCGACGGCGGCGTCTCCGCCTCCACCGTCGAGCGCTGCGCCGAGGCGGGCGCGGACATCTTCGTCGCCGGTTCCGCGGTGTACGGGGCGGAGGACCCGGCCGAGGCGGTGCGTGCGCTGCGGGCGCAGGCGGAGGCCGCGACGGCGGCCGCGGGCTGGGCCTGCGGCCACTGAGCCGCGGGGGCACGGCCGTGCGAACGCCGAGGCGATCGTGGCACGTCGTGCGTATAGAGGGCCAAGGAAACGTGAACGACGTTCCTTCGGGCTGATCGAAAACGTCGGATCTGCAAGGATGAACGGCGTATCCATGTGTGAAGAGCAGTGAGGAGATGACCGTGTCGGGTATGTCGGCGGGCCGGTCAGCCATGCGGATGGGACCCGCTGAGCTGGTTCAGGCGGCGGCCATGGCCCGCCGTTTCTACCTAGAGGGCAAGTCGAAGATCCAGATCGCCGAGGAGTTCGGCGTGAGCCGCTTCAAGGTGGCCCGGGTCCTGGAGACCGCCCTCGAACGGGATCTCGTACGCATCGAGATCCGTGTCCCCGCGGAACTGGACGCCGAGCGCTCCGACGCGCTGCGCGCCCGCTACGGCCTGCGGCACGCCGTGGTCGTCGAGTCCCCGGCCGAGGCCGAGGAGACGACCGACCCGGAGAACCTCGGCGAGGTCGCCGCGGACCTGCTCGGCGAACTGGTGGACGAGGGCGACATCCTCGGCCTGGCCTGGGGCCGGTCCACCATCCACATGGCGGCCGCCCTCGACCGGCTGCCGCCCTGCACGGTCGTGCAGCTGACGGGGGTGTACGACGCCGGAACCGCCGAGCGCGGCTCGGTGGAGGCGGTCCGGCGGGCCGCGCAGGTGTCGGGCGGCGACGCCCACCCCATCTACGCGCCGATGCTGCTGCCCGACGCGGCCACCGCGAGCGCGCTGCGCCACCAGACCGGCATCGCGCGGGCCTTCGAGTACTTCGACAAGGTCACCGTCGCCTGTGTCTCGATCGGCTCGTGGGAGGCGGGCATCTCCACGGTGCACGACATGCTCAGCGACGAGGAGCGCGCCCACTACGCCTCGCTCGGTGTCGCCGCCGAGATGTCCGCGCACCTCTTCGACGCCGAGGGCCGCCGCGTCGGGCGGGACCTGGGCGAGCGGTGCATCACGGTCAAGGCCGACCAGCTCCGCCGTATCCCCGAGGTCGTCGCGATCGCGGGCGGGCAGCGCAAGGCCGCCGCGATCGACGCGGTGCTGCGGTCGGGTCTGGTGACCAGCCTCGTCACCGACACCTCGGCGGCGGACTACCTGCTGACGGCCGGCCAGACGCCCCGGCCGGCGCTCAACCGGGCGGATCCCGACGGCGTCTGAACAGCGCCGGCCGCGCGCCCTGCCGTCGCTCACGGGGTGAGGCGCTCGGCCCGGTCCGGGTGGTGCGACCGGGGATGCGCGGCAGCCGCTCGTGCGTTCCCGGGCGCGGCCCGGCCGCCCCGGGGGTCCGTGATCCACAGGGGCGCAGGGGGCGCAAGGGGCGTCCGCCGGGCCCGGCACCGGCCTCCCGTGCCGCCGGACCGTGCTCGCTCTCGGAGGATCCTCCCAGAGCGGCCACCGCCCCTCTGGACGATCCGTCGGGGGCGTTCACACCCGCCGACATGGGACAATGAGGTACGTGCTCTTCCCCCTGGCGGTCCTGTCAGGGGGTCACCTCTGATCGACCGGGATGTGCGGCACGTGCGTTTCCTCAATGACATCCAGCCCGCTTACGACCTGACGTACGACGACGTCTTCATGGTCCCGAGCCGCAGCGCCGTCGGGTCGCGGCAGGGCGTGGACCTGGCCTCGCCGGACGGTACGGGCACCACCATCCCGCTCGTCGTCGCCAACATGACCGCCATCGCCGGCCGCCGCATGGCCGAGACGGTCGCCCGCCGCGGCGGCCTCGTGGTCATCCCGCAGGACATCCCCAACGAGGTCGTCACCGACGTCATCTCCTGGGTCAAGAGCCGCCACCTCGTCCTCGACACCCCCATCGTGCTGAACCCGCACCAGACCGTCGCCGACGCGCTGGCCCTGCTGCCCAAGCGGGCGCACAACGCGGGCGTCGTCGTCGACGAGGCGCTCAGGCCCGTCGGCGTCGTCACCGACGCGGACCTGACCGGCGTCGACCGCTTCACCCAGCTCGAAGTCGTCATGTCCCGGGACCTGCTGCTCCTGGACGCCGACATCGACCCGCGCGAGGCCTTCAACCGGCTCGACGCCGCCAACCGCCGGTACGCGCCCGCCGTCGACGGGGACGGCCGTCTCGCCGGCATCCTCACCCGTAAGGGCGCGCTCCGCGCCACGCTCTACACCCCCGCCGTCGACGCGCACGGCAGGCTGCGCGTCGCCGCCGCCATCGGGGTCAACGGCGACTTCGTGGGCAAGGCCAGGCAGCTGCTCGACGCGGGCGTCGACACGCTCGTCATCGACACCGCGCACGGCCACCAGGAGTCGATGATCAACGCGATCAAGCTGGTGCGCGACCTCGACCCCCGGGTGCCCATCGTGGCGGGCAACATCGTCGCCGCCGAGGGCGTGCGGGACCTGATCGAGGCCGGCGCGGACATCGTCAAGGTCGGTGTCGGTCCCGGCGCGATGTGCACCACCCGCATGATGACCGGGGTCGGGCGGCCGCAGTTCTCCGCGGTCCTGGAGTGCGCGGCCGAGGCGAAGAAGTACGGCAAGCACGTGTGGGCCGACGGAGGCGTGCGGCACCCGCGCGATGTCGCCATGGCCCTGGCGGCGGGCGCGTCCAACGTGATGGTCGGCTCCTGGTTCGCCGGGACGTACGAGTCGCCGGGCGACCTGCAGCAGGACGCGAGCGGGCGGCTCTACAAGGAGTCGTTCGGCATGGCGTCGGCGCGGGCCGTGCGCAACCGTACGAGCGAGGAGTCGGCCTACGACCGGGCCCGCAAGGCGCTGTTCGAGGAGGGCATCTCGACGTCGCGGATGTTCCTGGACCCGGCCCGGCCCGGGGTCGAGGACCTGATCGACTCGGTGATCGCGGGGGTGCGGTCCTCCTGCACGTACGCGGGCGCCGGGTCGCTGGAGGAGTTCGCGCAGCGGGCCGTCGTGGGCGTGCAGAGCGCGGCCGGGTACGCGGAGGGCAAGCCGCTGCACGCCAGCTGGAGCTAGGGCTCGTCGCGCCCACGTGACGGGGCCGCATACCTCATGCGGCCCCGTGCCCGCGACTCCGTCGGCGTGGCGCAACGGTCGCGGACGGCCGTGCAACGAAGCTCCGCGCACCCGCGAGTAACGCAATGATCTTGCGTCGGCGCGCAAGGTTGCCGCATTACGCTCGTGAAGCTCCGGCTCATAGGGTCAGGCGCTGTACGTGGCGTGGCGGGGACCTCCTGCTCGGTGGCCCCCTGCTGTCCGGTGCTGTCGGTCCTCACCCGCCCTGACCGGCAGCGATGAAGGAGCCACGCGTGCTCGACCAAGGCGCACCCCCGCACCACGAGAATCGGTCCGCCCCGCCGTCCGGCGGCGTCGGGGCGCGGCTGATGCGCCGCAAGCCCGTGGAACGCCTGGTCGCGGAGGGCGGCCAGGGCGAGGGCGGATCGCTGCGGCGGTCCCTCGGACTGTGGCAGCTGACGATGATCAGCATCGGCGCCACCCTCGGCACCGGCATCTTCGTCGTCCTCGGCGAGGCCGTGCCCAAGGCGGGGCCCGCCGTCACCGTCTCCTTCGTGATAGCCGGTCTCACCGCGCTGTTCTCCGCCCTGTCGTACGCGGAGCTGGCCGGCACCATCCCGGTCTCCGGGTCCTCGTACTCGTACACGTACGCAACGATGGGCGAGCTGGTGGCCTGGGTCTGCGGCTGGTGCCTGGTGCTGGAGTACGGGGTGTCGGTAGCGGCCGTCGCGGTCGGCTGGGGCGAGTACCTCAACGAGCTGCTGGACGGGACGATCGGTGTCACCATCCCGGACGCGCTGTCCGCGCCGCCCGGCGACGGGGGCGTCTTCAACCTGCCCGCGCTGATCGTCGTCCTGCTCGCGATGGCGTTCCTGCTGGGCGGGGCCCGGGAGTCCGCACGCGCCAACACGATCATGGTCGTGGTGAAGATCGCCGCCCTGCTGCTGTTCTGCCTCATCGGCGTGCAGGGCTTCCGGTCCGGCAACTACGAGAACTTCATGCCGCTCGGCATGGCCGGGGTCAGTGCGGCCGGGGCGACCCTCTTCTTCTCGTACATCGGGTTCGACGCGGCCTCGACCGCCGGAGAGGAGGCGAAGGACGCGCAGCGCGACCTGCCGCGCGCGATCATGCTGTCGCTGCTCATCGTCACCGCGCTGTACGTGCTGGTCGCCGCCGTCGCGATCGGCGCGCGGCCCTGGAAGGCGTTCGGCGAGTCGGAGGCCGCCCTCGCCGGGATCATGAAGGACGTCACCGGCGACGCGTTCTGGGGGACGCTGCTGGCGGCCGGGGCCGTCATCGCCATCGCCAGTGTGGTGCTGACCGTGCTGTACGGGCAGACCCGGATCCTGTTCGCCATGTCCCGGGACGGTCTGGTGCCCAAGGTGTTCTCCCGCGTGCACCCGAGGACCGGGACGCCGCGCGTCAACACCGTGATCGTCTCGCTGTTCTGCGGTGTGCTCGCCGCCGCCATACCGCTCGGACAGCTCGCGGACGCCACGAGCATCGGGACGCTGTTCGCGTTCGCGCTGGTCAACGTGGCCGTCGTGATACTGCGGCGGACCCGGCCGGAGATGCCGCGGACGTTCCGCGTGCCGCTGTCGCCGGTGCTGCCCGGGCTGGGACTGGCGTTCTGCGTCTGGATGATGGGCAGCCTCGACACCGTCACCTGGGTCGTCTTCGGCGTCTGGATGGCCGCCGGGCTCGTGTTCTACTTCAGTTACGGCCACCGGCGCTCGCGTCTGGCTGCGGCCCCGGCCCCCGCCGACCCCACGTCCCCGCCGGCTCCCCCGTCCACGTCCCCGTCGACTCCAGAGAAGTGATCCACCCGCAGTGCTGAACCATCTCGACGAACGCATCGTGCACGCCCTCGCCGAGGACGCCCGCCGTTCCTTCTCCGACATCGGCCGTATCGTCGGGCTGTCCGCGCCCGCGGTCAAACGGCGGGTGGACCGGCTCCGGGCGACCGGGGCGATCACCGGCTTCACGGTCCGGGTCGATCCCGCCGCGCTCGGGTGGGAGACCGAGGGGTTCGTCGAGATCTACTGCAGGCGCAACACCTCGCCGGAGACGATCCAGCGAGGGCTGGAGCGCTATCAGGAGGTCGTCGCGGCCTCGACCGTCACCGGTGAGGCCGATGCCGTGGTGCAGGTCTTCGCCTCGGACATGCGGCACTTCGAGCGGGTGCTGGAGCGGATCGCCGGAGAGCCGTTCGTCGAGCGGACCAAGTCGGTGCTGGTGCTCTCGCCGCTGCTGCGACGGTTCTCCTCCGGGGCGCCCGGCTGAGCGGCCCGCCCGGTCTCAGGGGCCCGCCCGGCCTCAGGGGGCCGCGGTCTTCCTCGCCAGGGCGTTGTTCCCTATCGAGTTGTGCACACTGAAACTCACCGAGTCCGGGCGGTAGCGGTCGTCGGACCACTCCACCGGCCGGCCCTCGCGGGTGGTGGTGACGCGCCGGACCCGCAGCAGCGGGCTGGTGCGGCGCACGGCCAGGAACTCGGCGTCCTGGGCGCCGGCGGCCACGGCGTCGATGACGTGCTCGCCGTAGGCGAAGACCAGGCCCGTGTCGTCGAGCAGGCGCTGGGTGACCGAGGGGCAGTCCGCCTCGATCGGCTCGACGGCGGGGGAGATCCAGTCGGCGTAGACCGTGCGCTCCAGCAGGACGGGCCGGCCGTCGAGCCCGCGCAGCCGCAGCACGTGCAGGACACGGGCGCCGGTGGCGACCTGGAGGCGTACGCGGTCCTCGGCGGTGGCCGTCCGGTACTCCTGGGAGATCACCCGGCCCGTCGCCTCGCGGCCCATCGCGCGCGCCCACTGGGCGAAGCTGCGCAGTTCCGCGAAACTCTGGCTGCGGCGGCCGGCCAGGACCACGCGGCGGGCGCCCTGGCGTGAGCCGATGAGACCCTCGGCGGTCAGGGTCGCCACCGCCTGCCGGACGGTGCCCCGCGAGACGCCGTAGCGGGCCGCGAGTTCGGTCTCCGGCGGCAGCAGACTCCCGACCGTGTGGTCCTCACGGTCGATCGCCCGTCGCAGCTCCTCGGCGATCTCCTCGTGTCGCGCCGCCATGGTCCCCCTCCGCTCGTCCTTCGCCGGCTGTGCACAGCGCGCCCAGCCTAGCGAGCGGAGCCAGGAAGTGCCGGACCCCGGCAAAGAGCAGCGATTGTGCGGGAAAACGTGCACGAGTATTTCGCGGGAGTTTACCTGCGTGATATGAAGCGCGGACGTAATGAGGCCAACTTGTTCAGACAAGTGCTCCACCCAGATCGTCCCGCCGCGCGCACCCCTGGAGAGCTCGTGACCCTCTTCCTGACAAGAACCGCCGTGATCGGCGGCGGTCTCGCCGTCGCCGCCGCACTCACCCTCAGCGCCTGTGGCGCCGCCCCCGAGACCAAGACCACCGACGACGGCGTCAACGCGGCCACCGCGACCTCGGCCAAGGACTTCGGCGGCATGGACGCGCTGGTCGCGGCGGCCAAGAAGGAAGGCAAGCTCAACGCGATCGCCCTGCCCCGCGACTGGGCCAACTACGGCGCGCTGATCGACGGCTTCCAGAAGAAGTACGGGATCAAGATCGAGGTCGAGAACCCGGACGGGGCCAGCCAGGACGAGATCAACGCCGTCACCTCCCGCAAGGGACAGGACCGGGCGCCCGACGTGCTCGACCTCGGCAGCTCCTTCGCGCTGAGCGCCGCCCAGCAGGGCCTTCTCGCCCCCTACAAGGTGGCCGCGTTCGGCGACATCCCCGAGGTCCAGAAGGACCCGAAGGCCCGCTGGTACAACGACTACGGCGGCTACATATCCATCGGCTGCGACGCCAAGCGCGTGAAGCAGTGCCCGCAGACCTTCGCCGACCTGCTGAAGCCGCAGTACAAGGGACAGGTCGCCCTCAACGGCAACCCCACCAAGTCCGGCTCCGCCTTCGGCGGCGTCTGGGCGGCCTCCCTGGCGAGCGGCGGATCCTTCGACGACATCCAGCCCGGCCTCGACTTCTTCGCCAAGCTGAAGAAGAACGGCAACTACACGCCCGTCGAGTCGACGCCGGCCACCGTCGAGAAGGGCGAGACGCCCATCAGTATCGACTGGGACTACCTGAACGCCGGGTACGCCGACGAGTTCAAGTCCAAGGGCGTCGACTGGAAGGTCGTCGTGCCCGCGGACGGCAAGTTCTCCCAGTACTACTCCCAGGCCATCAACAAGGACGCGCCCCACCCGGCCGCCGCCCGCCTCTGGCAGGAGTACCTCTACAGCGCCGAGGGCCAGAACCTGTGGCTCGCCGGATACGCCCGCCCCGCCCTGATGATCGCCATGGAGAAGGCCGGCACGCTCGACAAGGCGGCCGCGGACAAGCTGCCCGAGGTCGAGGGCACCCCCGAGTTCCCCACCGAGGACCAGCAGACCAAGGCCAAGGACGTCCTCGGACAGGGCTGGGCCAAGGCGGTCTCCGGGTGACCGCCGTCGTCACCGGGGCCGACCCCGCACTGGTGGCCGCCGCTTCCGTGAAGCGGCGGCCCCGCCCCGGGGGCCTGCTCGCCGTGCTGCCGCTGCTGGTCTTCGTCGCGATCGCCTTCGGACTGCCGGCGATCGCCATGCTCAACGGCGCCTTCACCGTCAAGGACCAGGCGACGGGCGCCTCCTCGTACAGCACGGCGAACATGACGGCCTCCGTGCAGGGGGCCTACCTCACGGCCATGCTCGGCAGCGTGAAGCTGTCCGCCGTCTCGGCCGGCCTCGCGGCCCTCCTCGGGCTGCCGCTCGCCCAGGCCGTGGTGACCTCCCGCTTCCCGGCGCTGCGCGAGGCCGTGCTCACCGCCTCCGGGGTGCTCGCCAACTTCGGCGGGGTCCCGCTCGCCTTCGCCTTCGTCGCCACGCTCGGCAACGCCGGCGTGCTGACCAGGCGGCTGGGTCTGACCGACAAGGGCTGGGACCTCTACAGCTTCTGGGGCCTGGTCATCGTCTACCTGTACTTCCTCATCCCCCTCATGGTCCTCACCATCACCCCCGCCCTCGACGGACTGCGCGTCCAGTGGCGCGAGGCCGCACAGAACAACGGCGCCACCGGCCTGCAGTACTGGATCCATGTAGCCCTACCCGTGCTCGCACCCTCGCTGCTCGGCGGACTCGTGCTGCTCTTCGGCAGCGCCTTCGCCGCGTACGCCACCGCCGCCGCCATGGTGGGCAGCTCCATCCCGCTGGTCACCCTGCAGATCGCCGACGCCATCTCCGGCAACGTCCTCGTCGGCCAGGAGAACGTGGCCCTCGCCCTCAGCCTCGACATGGTCCTGATCGCCGGGCTGGTCATGGCCGTGTACCTGCCCCTGCAACGACGGAGCGCCCGATGGCTGGCCTGAACCCCGGGCGCCCGGCCCTCCGGCGCCCCGCCCTGTGGCGCCCGCTCGTCCTCGCCCTCGCCGGGCTCTACTTCCTCGTGCCGCTCGCCGCCTCCGTGGTCTTCACGGTCGACGTGCCGGGCGAGGGCATCACCTTCGACGCCTACGGCCAGATCCTCGGCACCGACGGCTTCGTCAGCAGCCTGCTGCTCTCGCTGGAGCTGGCCGCCGCGACCATCGCCGTCGTCCTGCTGCTGATGGTGCCCGCCATGGTCGCGCTGCGGCTCGGCGCGCCGAAGCTGCGGCCCGTCGTGGAGGTCGTGTGCTCCCTGCCGCTGGTGGTGCCGCCGATCGCCTTCGTCGCCGGGCTCGGCACCGTGCTCAAGTGGGGGCCCGAACACCTCTCCCGTACCCCGCTGTTCCAGACCTTCGTGGCGATCCAGAACCCCGACTTCCCCGTGGTGCTGGTCCTCGCCTACGTCGTGATGGCGCTGCCCTTCGTGTACCGGGCGCTCGACGCGGGCCTGCGGGCCATGGACGTACCCACCCTCGTCGAGGCCGCCCGCAGCTGCGGCGCGAGCTGGCCGCAGGCGCTGGTGCGGGCCGTCCTGCCCAATCTGCGCGGGGCGCTGCTCAACTCCGCGTTCCTCACCCTGGCGCTCGTGCTCGGCGAGTTCACCGTCGCCCAGCTGCTGGGCTTCCGGCCGTTCGCCGTGTGGATCGTCAACGTCAGCGGCTCGCAGGCCCAGCTCTCCGTCGCCGTCTCGGTGCTCAGTCTGCTCGTCACCTGGGCCATGCTCCTCGCGCTCGCCTCCTTCGGCGGCCGTACCCCAACCGCCTCCGCCTCCCGGGGATGAACGATGACCGTGCTTGAGAAAACAGCGACCGACACCGCCGCCACCGTCGAATTCCGGGGCCTGCGGCGGCAGTTCGGCACGACCGTGGCCCTCGACGGCCTCGACCTGACCGTCCGGCCCGGTGAACTGCTCGCGCTGCTCGGCCCGTCCGGCTGCGGCAAGACCACCGCGCTGCGGATGCTCGCCGGCTTCGAGCACCCCGACTCCGGCGAGGTGCTCGTCGACGGCGAGGACGTCACCCGCGTCCCGGCCCACCGGCGCGACGCCGGGATGGTCTTCCAGTCGTACAGCCTCTTCCCGCACCTCAGCGCACTCGACAACGTGGCCTTCGGGCTGCGCATGCGCAAGGTGCGCACCTCCGAACGACGGTCCCGCGCGGCCGAGTTGCTCGACCTCGTGGGCCTCGCCGACAAGGGCGCCCAGTACCCCCACCAGCTCTCCGGCGGCCAGCAGCAGCGTGTCGCCCTCGCCCGGGCGCTCGCCCTGCGCCCCCGCGTGCTGCTGCTCGACGAACCGCTCTCCGCCCTCGACGCCAAGGTGCGGCTCACGCTGCGCGAGGAGATCCGCCGGCTCCAGCAGGAACTGGGCATCACCACTCTGTTCGTCACGCACGACCAGGAGGAGGCGCTGTCCATGGCCGACCGGGTCGCCGTGATGCACGCCGGGCGGCTCGAACAGTGCGCCGCGCCCGTCGAGTTGTACGGCCGCCCGGCCACCGCCTTCGTCGCCGAGTTCGTCGGCACGATGAGCCGCATCCCGGGCCGGCTGGACGGCACGACGGTCGAGGTGCTGGGCCGGCGGCTGCCCGTGGACGGTGCCGCGCCGGCCGCCACGGAGGTGGACGTGCTCCTGCGGCCGGAGGCGGTCGGGGTGCGGGCCGACGACACCGGTGACGCCCGGGTGGTCGCCACCGCGTTCCTCGGCGCCGCCACCCGCCTCACCGTGCGGCTCGCCGACGGCACCGAGGTCAAGGCCGACCTGCCCACCCACGAGGCGGCCGGCGTGGGCGCCGGCGCCGCCGTCACCGTGAGCCTCCCCGAACGCCCGGTGCTGGTCGCCGCCCGCACCACCCGCTGACCGGCCCCGCCCGGCCCCCACGGCCGGACGACACCCCGACACCCCCACGGAAAGGGAGACCCTTGTCCCGACTGCCGCTCCAGGCCGCCCTGTTCGACATGGACGGCACGCTCGTCGACACCGAGCGGCTCTGGTGGGACGCGGTGGAGGAGGTGGCCGCCGGCCTCGGGCGCGCACTGACCGAGGCCGACCAGCCGGACGTCCTCGGCCGTCCGGTCGAGTACACCGCCGCATGGCTCGCCGGGATCACCGGCGCGGCGCCGGACGGACTCGCCGCCGACCTGCACCGGGAGTTCGCCGACCGGGTCCGCACCGGCATCGTGCCCCGCCCGGGCGCGCTGGAGCTGCTGCGGGCCCTGGTCCGTGAGGGCGTCCCCACCGCCCTGGTCACCGCGTCCCCGCGGGCCGTCGCCGACACCGTCATCGACGCCCTCGGCCGTGACCTGTTCGCCGTCTCCGTCACCGCCGACGACACCGAGCACACCAAGCCCGCCCCCGACCCCTACCTGGCCGCCTGCCGCGCCCTCGGTGTCGAGCCCGCCGCCTGTGTGGCCGTCGAGGACACCCGCACCGGAGTCACCTCGGCCGAGGCGGCGGGCTGTGTGGTGCTCGCCGTGCCCTCGCTCGCGCCGATCGAGGAGGCCCCGGGACGGACCGTGCGGGAGAGCCTGGAGTCCGTGACACCGGCGAGCCTGCGCCGGCTGGTCGACCCCGACGGACCCGCCCTGCGCGTGATGACCTGGAACCTCTGGCACGGCGGCACCAGGGTCCGCGACCATCGCGCCAAACAGCTCGAGGTCATCACCGAGACCGGCGCCGACGTGGTCGGCCTCCAGGAGACGTACGGCACCGCGGCGCGCGAACTCGCCGACGCCCTCGGCTGGTACCACCACCAGGCGGGCGACAACCTCGGCATCATCAGCCGCCACCCGATCACGGCCCGCTTCGGCGACCCGGACGTCGGCTTCTACGGGGCGGCCGGTGTCCGGGTCCGCACCGGCTCCGGCGCCGAGGTGGACGTCTGGACGGTCCACCTGGACTACAAGCCCTACGGACCCTACGAGGCCGCCTTCGACGGGCTGGAGGCCGCCGAGCTGATCGCGCACGAGGAGGTGCGGCTCGCCCAGCTGCGGGACTGCCTGCGGCGCATCGACGGCAGCGTGCCGGTCGTCCTCGTGGGCGACTTCAACAGCCCGTCCCACCTGGACCGGCCCGACGTCGACTGGCCGGTCACCCTCGCCGCCGAGACGGCAGGGCTGCGCGACTCCTACCGGGAGGCCCACCCCGACCCCGTACGGCAGCCGGGCCACACCTGGTCGCCGATCCACGTCGAGCACGAGGACGGCAGCGGCCGGCCGGAGCCCCAGGACCGCATCGACTTCGTCCTGCACCGGGGCCTCACGGTCCTCGACTCCCGGACCTGTGTCAGCGGCACCCCCCGCCCCTGGCCGGACGTCGAGGACAACGACTGGCCGTCGGACCACGCGGCGGTGATCACCACCTTCGCGCCGGTCACCGCCGCCGGGACATGACGCCCTCCGATATTCCTGTGGGCCGGAAGGTCCCGCCGGACTAACATCGGTGCCATGACCTGGCGACATTGATCCACCAGCCGTGCCCGCTCCCGAGGGCCGCCTCGGACGCCGCAGCGACGACGTCCGATCCGCCCCCTCGGGAAGGCCCCATGACTCTCTCACCCGCACGTGTGCCCGGTGCCCGGACCAGCGGTGTCCGACGGCTGACGGCCACGCTGTACGGCTACGCGTTCCTCGACGAGTTCGTCCTGCTCTACCCCGTGTACGCGCTGCTGTTCAGCGACGCCGGACTGTCCCTCTGGCAGATCTCCTCCCTGTTCGCCCTGTGGTCGATCACCGCGATCGTGCTGGAGGTCCCCTCCGGCGCCTGGGCCGACAGCGTCTCCCGGCGGATGCTGCTGTGGCTCGGCCCGCTGCTCACCGCGGTCGGCTTCACCCTGTGGGTGGCCGTCCCGTCGTACGGGGCCTTCGCCGCCGGCTTCGTCCTGTGGGGCGTGCGCGGCGCCCTCGGCTCCGGCGCGCTGGAGGCGCTGGTCTACGACGAACTGGACCGGCTCGGCGCGGCCGACCGCTACGCGCGGGTCATCGGCCGGGCCCAGGCGGTCGGCATGGTCGCCGTGATGGCGGCGATGGGCCTGGCGGGACCGGTCCTCGACCTCGGCGGCCATCCGGCCGTGGGCGCCGCGAGCGTGCTCGTGTGCGTGCTGACCTCGGTGGTGGCCACGCGGTTCCCCGAACACCGGGAGGCGGTGCCGGGCCCGAAGCACGCCTCCACCCTCGCCACCCTGCGGACGGGGCTCACCGAGGTCCGCAGGGACCGTTCCGTACAGGGCGCACTGCTTCTCGTGCCGGCCGTGGGGGCGGTCTGGGGCGCACTCGACGAGTACACGCCGTTGCTGGTCCGGGACACCGGGGTGGCCGAGCAGACGGTGCCGTACCTGCTGCTGGTGATCTGGGTGGGGCCGGCGATCGGCAGCCTGCTGACCGGCGTGGGGGAGCGGTGGGGCACGGCACGGCTGGGGGTGGTGCTCGCCGGCTCGGCGGTCGCGCTGGCCGTCGGGGTGCTGCTGGGGACCCCGGCCGGCATCGGGCTGGTGGCGGTCGCCTTCGGGGGTTTCCAGCTGGTCAACGTGCTCGCCGACGCGCGGCTCCAGAACCGGATCGACGGGGCTCGGCGGGCGACGGTGACATCCGTCGCGAGCATAGGGACCGAGACGGCGACGGTCGCCGTCTTCGCCGCGTACGCCGCACTGGGGAGTGCGGGGTACGGGCACGGAGTCTCGTTCGCCGTCCTCGCTGTGCCGTATCTCGTGACGGCGGGTGTGCTGGTGGCGCGCAGACGCGCGTAGGGGGCGGGGCGGGGGACGCGCGGGCGGCTGCCGGTTCGGCGTGGCTGATCGCGCGGCCCCCGCGGCCCTGACGGACGCGGGTGACGCCCTCTCTCGGCGGCGCAACGAATCGTCGTGCGGGCCCGGCCGCACGCAACGAATCACCCATCGGCGCGCAATGGCCGCCGCTTGTCCGGCTCGGCGCGCCGACCGTACGGTCTAGGTGGCCCCCGAACCGTCCCGGGCAGGCCCCCGACCCCCCTTCGTCCCGGTGAGGAACACGCATGCGTACCGCCCTGCTCCAGAGCTCCGGCCGGCCCGGCTCGGTCGTCGGGAACCTGAAGGTGCTCGACGAGGCCGCGGGGCGGGCGGCCGCCGCCGGGGCGGGGCTGGTGGTGGCGCCGGAGATGTTCCTCACCGGGTACGCGATCGGTGACGACATCGCGAGGCTCGCCGAGACCGCCGACGGGGACTCGGCCGACGCGGTCGCCGAGATCGCGGGGCGGCACGGGGTCGCGATCGTGTACGGATATCCCGAGCGTGCCGGTGACGTGGTCTTCAACTCGGCGCAGCTCGTCTCCGCCGACGGCGAGCGGCTGGCGAACTACCGCAAGACCCATCTCTTCGGCTGCTTCGAGCGCGACCACTTCACGCCGGGCGGGCGCTCCGTCGTCCAGGCCGAACTGAACGGACTCCGCGTCGGGCTCCTGATCTGCTACGACGTGGAGTTCCCGGAGAACGTCCGCGCCCACGCCCTCGCCGGAACCGACCTGCTGGTGGTGCCGACGGCGCAGATGCATCCGTTCCAGTTCGTCGCCGAGTCCATGATCCCGGTCCGGGCCTTCGAGAACCAGATGTACGTCGCCTACGTCAACCGGGTGGGCCGCGAAGGGGAGTTCGAGTTCGTCGGGCTGTCCACGCTGGCCGGTCCCGACGGGGTCGCCCGCACCCGCGCCGGCCGCGAGGAGGACCTCGTCCTCGCCGACGCCGACCCGGCCTTCCTCGCGGCCTCACGCGCGGCGAACCCCTACCTCCAGGACCGGCGCCCCGCTCTGTACGGGTCCCTCGTCTGAGACCCGCCCCGCCCGCACACCCCTTTTTCCGCTAGGAGTTCGTACCCCATGACGTCCACCGTGCCCAACGCCATCGAGCACGCAGACGAGCAGCAGCCGCCGATCACCATGTTCGGTCCGGACTTCCCGTACGCGTACGACGACTTCCTGGCCCACCCGGCCGGGCTCGGCCAGATCCCCGCCACCGAGCACGGCGCCGAGGTCGCGGTGATCGGCGGCGGGCTGTCCGGCATCGTGGCGGCGTACGAGCTGATGAAGATGGGGCTCAAGCCGGTCGTGTACGAGGCCGACCGGATCGGCGGGCGCCTGCGGACCGTCGGGTTCGACGGGTGCGACCCCTCGCTCACCGCCGAGATGGGGGCGATGCGCTTCCCGCCGTCCTCCACCGCGCTCCAGCACTACATCGACCTGGCCGGTCTGGAGACCCGGCCCTTCCCCAACCCGCTGGCCGAGGCCACGCCCTCGACCGTCGTCGACCTCAAGGGCGAGTCCCACTACGCCGAGACGATCGACGACCTGCCGCAGGTCTACCGGGACGTCGCCGCCGCCTGGAACGCCTGTCTCGAAGGGGGCGCCGACTTCTCCGACATGAACCGCGCCCTGCGCGAGCGGGACGTGCCGCGCATCCGGGAGATCTGGGCGAAGCTCGTCGAGCGGCTCGACAACCAGACCTTCTACGGCTTCCTCTGCGACTCCGAGGCGTTCAAGTCCTTCCGCCACCGCGAGATCTTCGGCCAGGTCGGCTTCGGCACGGGCGGCTGGGACACCGACTTCCCCAACTCCATCCTGGAGATCCTGCGGGTCGTCTACACCGAGGCCGACGACCACCACCGCGGCATCGTCGGCGGCAGCCAGCAGCTCCCGCTGCGGCTGTGGGAGCGCGAGCCGGAGAAGATCGTGCACTGGCCGTACGGGACGTCCCTGCGGTCCCTGCACGTCGACGGTGAGCCGCGGCCCGCCGTGACCCGGCTGCACCGGACCGCCGGCAACCGGATCACGGTGACGGACGCGAACGGCGACATCCGCACCTACCGGGCGGCGATCTTCACCGCCCAGTCCTGGATGCTGCTGTCGAAGATCGCCTGTGACGACTCGCTCTTCCCGATCGACCACTGGACGGCGATCGAGCGGACCCACTACATGGAGTCCAGCAAGCTGTTCGTGCCCGTCGACCGGCCGTTCTGGCTGGACAAGGACGAGCACACCGGCCGGGACGTCATGTCGATGACCCTCACCGACCGTATGACGCGCGGCACGTACCTCCTCGACGACGGCCCGGACAAGCCCGCCGTCATCTGCCTCTCCTACACCTGGTGCGACGACAGCCTCAAGTGGCTGCCGCTGTCCGCGAACGAGCGGATGGAGGTCATGCTGAAGTCGCTCGGCGAGATCTACCCCAACGTCGACATCCGCAGCCACATCATCGGCAGCCCGGTGACCGTCTCCTGGGAGAACGAGCCCTACTTCATGGGCGCCTTCAAGGCGAACCTGCCCGGCCACTACCGCTACCAGCGGCGCCTGTTCACCCACTTCATGCAGGACCGGCTGCCCGAGGACAAGCGGGGCATCTTCCTCGCCGGCGACGACATCTCCTGGACGGCCGGCTGGGCCGAGGGCGCGATCCAGACCGCGCTCAACGCGGTCTGGGGCGTCATGCACCACTTCGGCGGCACCACCGACACCACCAACCCCGGACCCGGAGACGTCTACGACGCGATCGCGCCCGTCGAACTCCCGGAGGACTAGGCGCAGCTCCAGTCCTTGTGGGCCGACCACGACTGGGCCTCCGGCACCTGGTGGCCCCTTCCCTGAGCAGATCCGTCACCCGCGATGTCACCCCGTTCGTCACCCCGCGGTGTGACGTGCCGTTCGGCGTTGCTTCCTCACGTCGAATCCCGGCGGGGCATCCGGTCCACGCCGGGGAACACCAGGGAGATCTGCGTCATGCTGGAAGCACTGGCCGTCGTCGCGATCGTCGTCTACGTCGTGGGGCGGCAACTGTTCGGGGAACCGCTGCGGGGCAAGCGGGTGATCCTGCTTCCTGTCATTCTGACGGCGATCGGGGCGAAAACGCTGAGCGGGGACGTCACCCGGGCCGACATCGGGTTCATCGTCGTCGGCGCTGTCGGTGCCGCCGTGATCGGGATCGGCCAGGGCGCGACGCTCCGTCTGGAGCACCGCGACGGCGGCCTCTGGGGCCGGATGCCGCTGGGCGGGCTCTGGTGGTGGGCTGCCCTGATCGCGACACGGATCGCCCTGATGCTGATGGCAGGGGCGGCGGGAGCACACGTCGCGGCCTCGACCGAGCCGATTCTGCTGACACTCGGCCTCAACCGGCTCGGCCAGGCCGCAGTCGTCACCCTCCGTGCGCACCGGTCCGGCATCCCCTTCGCTCCGGAGAAGGACGGCTCGGTGTTCATGGGCGGCCGGGACCCGCAATCCCCCGGGGCCTCGAGGCGACGTGGACAGTCGTGATCCGCTTTCTTCGGGACGGTCCGGCGGAGGAATATCGTGAGCATGTGCTGTTCGCCATGACCTGGCTCATCAGAGCGGGAGTCTTCGCCGCCGCGGGGGTCGGCGTCTTCCTCCAGTCCTCGCTCGACCCCGTCGCGCTGCCGGTCGCCGTCACCGTGTACGTCCTGTGCGGGGTCCTCATGGTCGGGTGGGCCGTCCTGGAGCGGCGGCACACGGCCGGCCGCCGGGCGGTACCGGTCGTCCTCGGTGTCATCACGGTACTGTCCTGCGTGGTGAGTGCGCAGAGCGGCATCATGTGGATGGCCGGTCTGGCCGTCGTGACGGTGATCGCCGCCGCCGCGGATCCCCGGCTGGCCGTCGGCTGGACGGTGTTCGCCGCGGGAGCCATCGCCGTGACCGCCACCTCACTCCTGACCCGGTCCGCCGGACACGCAGCACTGGAGATCATGCTGATGCTGGCCGTGGGACTGCTGGCGGGCCTCAACCGTCGCTCGTACCGGGTCCGGGCCGAGCAGAACGCGGTCCTGCTGGCCCAGGCCGGGGAGCTGCGCGCCCAGCAGGAGCGCGGCGCCGTCCTCGACGAGCGCACCCGTATCGCTCGCGAGATCCACGACGTGCTGGCGCACTCTCTGGGGGCCCTGAGCATCCAGATCCAGACGGCCCGCGCGCTGCTCGCCGAGCCCCTCGACACCGCGACCCGACCCGACCCGATCCGGCCCGCGCCGATGCCGTACTCGCGGTGGCACATCGGCTGGCCTCCGAAGGGCTGCAGGAGACCCGGCGTGCCGTACACGCCCTGCGATCCGGCACCCGGCCGCTGAACGAGGAACTGGCCGCGATGGCCGACGCCCACCGGCAGCGGCACGCGGCCGCCGTCGACCTCCAGGTGGACGGCACTCCTGCGTCCCTGCCGCCGGAGCAGACCCTCGCCCTGGTCCGCACGGCCCAGGAATCGCTCGTCAACGCGGCCAAACACGCGCCCCGCCGCCCCGTCACTCTCACGCTGACCTATGAGGACCATGACGTGACCCTGCAGATCACCAACCCGCTGGGCGGCACATCCCACGACGGCTTCGCCACCGTCGACGGCGGCTACGGGCTGACCGGCATGCGCGAACGTCTGCTGCTCCTCGGCGGAACCCTCACCACGGGTGCCGTCGAAGCACGGAGCCCCGGCGGGGCCGGTGAGCTGTGGACGGTCACGGCACGGGTACCGCGGTGAACCGACCCCGGGAGACCGGACGCCCACTGCGTGTCGTCGTCGCCGACGACCAGGCCAGTGTCCGCGAAGGACTGTCCCTGATGCTGGACCTCCTCCCCGACATCGACGTCGTGGGCTCCGCGGCCGACGGACGGCAAGTACTCGACCTGGTGGCCGAGTTGAGCCCCGATGCCGTCCTGCTGGACCTGCACATGCCGGTGATGGACGGCATCGAGGCCACTCGGCGGCTGACGGCCGAACACCCGGAGGTGGCCATCGTCGTCCTCACCACGTACGCGGACGACCGTTCCGTGCTCGACGCACTCCGGGCCGGCGCGCGCAGTTACCTGACCAAGGACGCCGACCGCATGCACATCGCGGCCACCCTGCACAGCGCGGCGGCCGGCCTGTCCGTACTGCACCCTCAGGTGCAGGCAACCCTCCTCGCCGCCGCTTCGGGCACAGCCGTGTCCGACCGGCCCGCGCGGAAACTCCCGGACGGTCTGACCCGCCGCGAGGCCGAGATCCTCACGCTCATTGCTCAGGGCCTCAACAACGCCGAGATCGCCGACCGGCTCTTCCTCAGCGGCAACACCGTCAAGACGCACATCAACCGCGTCTTCGCCAAGACCCGCTCCCGCGACCGCGCGGCGGCTACGCTGTACGCGCGTCGACATGGGCTGGCGTGAGCCGGTACCGCCCGAACGCCCTGTGGGTCACCCGTACTTGGAACGAGCGGCATCGCCGCTGGTCCGCGGACGGAACGGGGAAGGCCGTCCTGGAGGAACTGCAGATCGAGGCGGATACCGACGACCCGGACGGGGACCCCGCCCGCCAGGCCCGGCGTCGACCACGCTCGTGATCAGTACGCCCGGGGCCCGTCGGAGGCCATCGGGTACGGGCAGTCGGGCAGCGGGGTCAGCAGCAGACGGCCCGTCAGGCCCACCGCCGCGTCCAGGCGCCGGGCGGACTCCTCGGCGAGATCGGGGAGCCCGCGCAGTGCCCACAGGGCGCGTGCCGTCGACCAGGTGGCCTCGCGGGCGCGTTCCAGGCTCCACGCGCCCAGCAGATGGGTGAGCGGATCGGCGATCTGGAGCAGGTCCGGCCCGGGCATCAGCTCCTCGCGCACACGCTCCTCCAGCGACACGAGGACATCGCCCACATGCTCGAACTCGTCCTCCAGATCGGCGGGTTCGCAGCCGAGCGTGCGGCAGGTGTCCACGACGGCCAGCGCGAGATCGTGCCCGATGTGCGCGTTGATGCCGCAGAGGGCGAACTGCAGCGGCCGTACGCCGGGATGGCACCGGAACTGCAGCAACGGCCGCCAGCAGGCGGGTGCGTGCTCGCCCTCGGCGACCCGCAGATAGCGTTCGGCGAAGAGCACGTCCAGGGTGACGGCTGCCTCCGTGTCCGGGAAGTGACCGGACTCCAGCCGCCGGCCGATGTCCTCCGTGACGGTGAGGTAGACGCGGTTGAAGACGGCGATCCCGTCCCGCGCGGGGAGGACCGCGTCCAGGGCGCGCATACGGGAGACGACCGTGTCCACTGCGTCCACGGCAGGGGTGAACTGTTCCGACTGCGCCATAGGGGGCAGGGTCCCAGGCCGGGCCCGCCTCGGCCCCCGCCGTGCCCGGCGCGTCCCCGGAACGGGGTAACGCGACGCACCGGAGCGGCTCCGTCCGCGCCCGCCCAGGCCGGTTTCCGGCGCCGGTGTCAGGGCTTCGGGTCGAGGACGGCCGAGTCGGTGCGGGGTACCCGGGGGTGGTGCCGCTCGCCGGCCCGCAGCACCCCCGCGAAAGCGACCAGCCCGCACGCCAGCACGGTGACCAGGCCGAACGACACGACCAGGCTGGTCAGTTCCGCCAGACCACCGATCGCGCTCGGCGCGACCAGCCCGGAGGTGTACGTGATGGTCGCGACGCCCGCGATGGCCAGACTGGGGTTGGGCCCGCTGCGGCCGGCCGCGGCGAAGCAGAGCGGGACGACGACCGCGATACCGAGGCCCATCAGGGCGAAGCCGCCCATCGCCACCGCCGGCTGGTCCGAGACGACGATCAGGAGCCCGCCGAGCACGGCCAGGGCGCCGCTCACCCGCACCGTGCGGACGGCGCCGAAACGGTTCACGACCGCGTCGCCCACGAGCCGGGCCACCGCCATGGTCAGCATGAAGCCGGTGGTGCACGCTGCCGCGAGTCCGGCCGACGCCTCCAGCTGGTCCCGCAGGTAGACCGCCGACCAGTCCAGCGCCGCCCCTTCCGCGAACACCGCGCAGAACCCGACCGCGCCGATCAGCAGCGCCGACTTCGGAGGCAGCGCGAACCGGGGCGGCGGCTCCTCGTCCTCGGTGGGCCGGAGATCCAGTACCCATCGGCAGGCGACCAGGCCGAGAAGGGTGAGCGCGGCCGCCGCCAGCCCGTGGTGCAGCCGGGCGTCCGAGCCCAGGTGGGCGGCGAGGGTGCCGCCCGCCGAGCCCACGAGGGCGCCCACGCTCCACATGCCGTGCAGGCCCGACATGATCGACTTGCCGATACGGCTCTCGACCTCGACGCCGAGCGCGTTCATCGCCACGTCCGCCATGCCCGCCGACGCGCCGTACACGAACAGCGCGAAGCAGAGCGTCCACAGGTTCGGCGACAGGGACGGCAGGACCAGGGCGAGCGTCCACAGGGAGAGCAGCCCGCGCAGCGCCGTCCGGGCGCCGAAGCGGTGACTGATCCGGCCCGCGAGCGGCATCGCCAGTGACGCGCCGATCGCCGGGAAGGCGAGGGCGAGACCCAGCCGGCCCGCGCTGACCCCCGCGTGGTCCTGGATCCACGGCACGCGCGTCGCGAACGAGCCGGTGACGGCGCCGTGCACGGCGAACACGGCCGCCACGGCGTACCGCGCCCGCCTCACCTCGCGCTGCTCGTAGACCGTCACGCCCATTCCTCCGCCTCCCTGTGCACCCGATGCGCCGAGCCGTCGGCGCGCACGGCGGCATCCGGGTCCGTCCGCCGCGCGACCGCCCCTCGGACGTCCGGTTCCCCGCTGCCCCGCGCCCACCCGTTTCGCCGCGCGCAGTAAACTATCAGGAACCCTGCCTGATAGATAGGGAGCGGTCGCCGAGGCCACCGGCCGTGCGGCACAGCAGATCTGGGAGGATCCCGGCATGCCCGCATCACCCAGCACCGCCCGAGCCATCAACGACCGGCTCGCCCTGCGGCTGCTGCAGCAGGAAGGACCGCTGACGGCCGGGCAGTTGAAGGAGCTGACGGGTCTGTCCCGGCCCACGGTCGCCGACCTCGTGGAGCGCCTCGCCGCCGCCGGGCTGATCGGGGTCGTGGGGGAGTCGGGCGAGCAGCGGCGCGGGCCCAACGCCCGTCTCTACGGCATCGTCGCGGACCGTGCGCACCTCGCCGCGCTCGATGTGCGCACCGAGGGCGTCACCGTCGTCGTCGCCGACCTGCTCGGCCGCGAGCTGGCGCGGGCGTCGGTCCCGATCGCGGACGACACCGGCACGGGGCCCGCCGTGGAGCAGGCGGTCGCCCTGGTGGAGCGCGCCGCGAAGGAGGCGGGCGCCGACCGGCTGCACACGGTGGTGGTCGGCGCCCCCGGCCTGATCGACCCGGCCACGGGCGAACTACGCGACTCCAGCGGCCTGCCCGCATGGCACCGCCGTCTGGTCGCCGCCCTCGGTGAACGGCTGCCGGCCCGCGTGCTCGTCGAGAACGAGACCAACCTCGCCGCTCTCGCGGAGCAGCGGGACGGCGCCGCCCGCGACCGCGACACCTTCGTCCTGCTCTGGCTCGGCCTGGGCACCGGCGCCGCCGTCGTCCTCGACGGCCACCTCCGCCGGGGCGCCTCCGGCGGCACGGGTGAGATCGGCTTCCTGCCGGTGCCGGGTCCGGCCACGCTCCCCTCGGCCACCGACTGCGAGGGCGGCTTCCACTCCCTGGCCGGCGCGGCGGCGGTCGGGGCCCTGGCCGGGGCGCACGGTCTCACCGCCGAGGCCGTACCGGGCGAGCCGCACGCGGCGACGCTGGTACGGGCGGCGGCCGGGCCTTTGTCGGGCGGCACCTCCGCCGGGCGAGCCGTACCCGGCGACACCCGTGCGCCCTTCCTCGACGCCCTGGCCGACCGTGTCGCCCTCGGCGCGGCCTCCGTCGTCGCCGTGCTCGACCCCGGCTGTGTGGTGCTCGGGGGCGAGGTCGGACAGGCCGGCGGGGAGGAACTGGCCGTCCGGGTGGAGCGGCGGCTGGCGGCGATGTCGCCGTTGCCGACCAAGGTGCGCGCGAGCGGGCTCGGCGGGGCTGCCGTGCTGCGCGGCGCGCTGCTCATGGCCCGCGAGTCCGCCCAGGACGAGGTGTTCGCGCCGCCCGCCCGGTGACGGCCGGCTTCGCCGGGCCGCGCGTGCCGTCGGAGGCGCGTGCCCGCCGCGGGGGAGTGCCCCGAGGGACCCGGCGACGGGGCAAGGGCCGTCGTCACCGTCGCCGGGCCGTTCCGGGCGGGTACCGCGACCGCAGACTTTAAAAGGACTAGACCAAGCCGGTCAATGGGTCTCGTCCCTTTCGAGTGGGTTCGTCGGCGCGGAAGTTGACCCTTGGTCAGGGAGATGCGGAGGTGTACCGGTGTCGCCGAAGAAGTCCAGCGACACGGCCTGTGAGCCACCCCACAGTTCTCACCCGCATGGGCGTCGACCGGGCGTGGCACACTGGCTCTGTACCAGAAGCAGCGCACTCCGGGGTCGGTGAAAGTCCGAACCGGCGGTTACAGTCCGCGACCCGGTCGCTTCCAGCGGCCGGTTGACCAGGTGAAATTCCTGGACCGACGGTTAAAGTCCGGATGGGAGGCAGTGCGCGGCGGGCGGGCATTCGTGCGCGCTGCCGTCTGTTTTTGGCCTACCCCCGCAGGGGTGGGCCTTCACACGGCGTCGCTCCCTGTGCCGCTGTCCGCTCATGTCTGTCGTCTTCGACAGCCCCGGAGTCCGTGCCCTATGAGGCAGGAGGACCCGGGAAGTGTTCACCGGAATCGTCGAAGAGCTGGGTGAGGTCACCGCCGTCGAGAAGCTCGGCGACTCCTCCCGCTTCCGACTGCGCGGACCCGTCGTCACCGAGGGCGCGCGCCATGGCGACTCCATCGCCGTCAACGGCGTCTGTCTCACGGTCGTGGAGCACGAGGACGACTGGTTCACCGCCGACGTCATGGCGGAGAGCCTGCAGCGCTCCAGCCTCGGCGCCCTCACCGTCGGCTCCCGCGTCAACCTCGAACGCCCCATGGCCGTCGGCGACCGCCTCGGCGGCCACATCGTCCAGGGGCACGTCGACGGCACGGGCGAGGTCATCGAGCGCAAGCCGTCCGAGAACTGGGAGATCGTCAAGATCTCGCTCCCCGCGGACCTCACCCGGTACGTCGTCGAGAAGGGCTCCATCACCGTCGACGGCATCAGCCTCACCGTCGTCGACGCCGGCCCCGACCACTTCACGGTCAGCCTCATCCCGACCACCCTCGACCTGACCACGCTCGGCCGCAAGCAGCCCGGCGACCCGGTCAACCTCGAGGTCGACGTCATCGCCAAGTACGTCGAGCGCCTGCTGGGCGACCGCGGGACGGCCGGCACGCCGGGAGCGGGACAGTGAACGCGCTGAACACCGTCGCCTTCACCGCCTTCGGCCAGCAGATCCTCTGGTCGGACATGATCGGCAACATCCTCGGCCTGATCGCCCTCGCCCTCGGCGCGGTCCGCTCCCTGTGGAACTGGCCCGTGCAGTTCCTCTCCGGCCTCGTCCTCTTCGGCGCCTTCGTCGGCCACCTCACCGGCAGCGCCGGCAAGCAGGTCATCGTCATGGCCGTCGCCGCGTACGGCTGGTGGCAGTGGAACCGTACGAAGGGGCAGTCCGCGGACGGCGCCATCACCCCGCGGTTCGCCACCTGGCGCGAGCGCGGCGGCCTGATCGCCGGCGCCGTGCTCGGCACCCTCGCCGTCGGCGGGATCTTCACCGCGTACCCGACCCTGTCCTGGGACCCCTGGCCGGACGCGTACATCTTCACCGGCACCATCGTCGCCATGTACGCCCAGGCGCGCGGCATGGTCGAGTTCTGGTTCGCCTGGCTGCTGGTCGACCTGGTGGGCGTCCCGCTCAACTTCGCCAACGGCTACGCCTTCTCCGGTTTCGTCTACATCATCTACGGCGCGCTCGTCCTGTGGGGCATGCGCGACTGGTGGCTGCGCTCCCGCAAGCCCGCTCTGGAAGGAGCCCCGGCATGACCACGGCGCCGATCCTCTACAGCACCAGCGACATCGAGAACTTCGCCCTCGACCCCGTCGAGCAGGCCATCGCCGACATCGCGGCGGGCCGCCCGGTCGTCGTCGTCGACGACGAGGACCGCGAGAACGAGGGCGACCTCGTCATCGCCGCGGAGAAGGCCACCCCCGAGATCATCGCCTTCATGATGAGCGAGTGCCGGGGCATGATCTGCGCCCCCATGGAGGGGGACGAGCTGGACCGGCTCGAACTGCCGCAGATGGTGCAGCAGAACACCGAGTCCATGCGCACCGCCTTCACCGTCACCGTCGACGCGGCCCCCCGGCACGGCGTCACCACCGGCATCTCCGCCGCCGACCGCGCCACCACCCTCCAGCTCCTGGCGAGCGGCACGGCCGAACCGGGCGACTTCGTGCGCCCCGGCCACATCTTCCCGCTGCGCGCCCGCACCGGCGGGGTGCTCGTGCGCGACGGCCACACCGAGGCCGCCGTCGACCTCGCCCGTCTCGCCGGTCTGCGCCCGGCCGGGGCGATCGTCGAGATCGCCGGCGAGGACGGCCGGATGCTGCGCCTGCCCGAACTGATCCCGTTCGCCCGCAAGCACGGCCTGACGATCATCTCCATCGAGGACCTCATCACCTACCGCCGCTCCGCCGAGCCCACCGTCCGGCGCGAGGCGAAGACCCGGCTCCCCACGGCCTTCGGCGACTTCACGGCCCACGGATACCGCTCCACCGCCGACGGCGTCGAGCACGTCGCCCTCGTCCACGGCGAGATCGGCGACGGCGAGGACGTCCTGGTCCGCGTCCACTCCGAATGCCTCACCGGCGACATCTTCCACTCGCTGCGCTGCGACTGCGGCCCCCAGCTGCAGACCTCCCTCGAACGCATCGCCGCCGAGGGCCGCGGCGTCGTCGTCTACCTGCGCGGCCACGAGGGCCGCGGCATCGGACTGCTGTCCAAGCTGCGCGCGTACGAACTGCAGGAACGCGGCCGCGACACCCTCGACGCCAACCTGGAACTGGGCCTGCCCGCCGACGCCCGGGACTACGGCGCGGGCGCGCAGATCCTGGCGGACCTGGGCGTCCACAGCCTGCGCCTGATGACCAACAACCCCGAGAAGACCGACGCCCTCGTCCGGCACGGCCTGCGCGTCACCGACCGCGAACCGATGCCGGTCCGCGCGGGCGAGCACAACCTCCGCTATCTGCGTACCAAGCGCGACCGGATGGGTCACGACCTGCCCTGGCTGGACACCGCGACGGCGTCCACCTGCGGCAACCAGTAACGAACAGCGGCACGAACGACCCACGCAACAACAGTCCCAGGAACCACAGGCATCAAGGAGCAACGTGAGCGGCAAGGGCGCACCCGAACTGTCCGTACGCAACTGCGGCGACCTGCGCGTCGCGGTCATCGCGGCCCAGTGGCACGAGAAGGTGATGGACGGCCTCGTCGAAGGCGCTCTGCGCGCCCTGCACGACCTGGGCATCGACGAGCCGACCCTCCTGCGGGTCCCCGGCAGCTGGGAACTCCCGGTCGTCGCCAAGGTCCTCGCCGGCCGCGGCTACGACGCCATCGTGGCCCTCGGCGTCGTCATCCGCGGCGGCACGCCCCACTTCGAGTACGTGTGCCAGGGCGTCACCCAGGGTCTCACCCAGGTCTCCGTCGACACCGGCGTTCCCGTCGGCATGGGCGTACTGACCTGCGACACCGAGGAGCAGGCCCTGGACCGCGCGGGCCTGGAGGGCTCGAACGAGGACAAGGGCCACGAGGCGGTGACGGCGGCGGTGGCGACCGCGACCATCCTCCGCTCAGTATCTGAACCCTGGCGCTGAGGCAGGGGCGGTTGCGCGTAGGCTGAGCCTCACCATGTCCAAGAAGACGTTCGAGGAGCTGTTCGCCGAGCTCCAGCACAAGGCCGCCACCGGCGACCCCGCCACTTCCCGCACCGCTGAACTGGTCGAGAAGGGCGTCCATACCATCGGCAAGAAGGTCGTCGAGGAGGCCGCCGAGGTCTGGATGGCCGCCGAGTACGAGGGCAAGGAAGCGGCCGCCGAGGAGATCTCGCAGCTGCTGTACCACGTCCAGGTGATGATGGTCGCCCGCGGCATCTCCCTGGACGACGTGTACGCCCACCTCTGAACCGCACCGCACACCCCCTCCCGAACGAACGAAGGAAGCTCGCCTCATGCTGCGCATCGCCGTCCCCAACAAGGGTTCCCTGTCCGGACCTGCGGGGGAGATGCTGCATGAGGCCGGCTACCAGCAGCGCCGGGAGTCCAAGGAGCTGCGGATCGTCGACCCGGTCAACGAGGTCGAGTTCTTCTACCTCCGCCCCCGCGACATCGCGATCTACGTCTCCTCCGGCCGGCTCGACATCGGCATCACCGGCCGGGACCTGCTGATCGACTCCGGCGCCGACGCCGAGGAGATCCTCCCGCTCGGCTTCGCCCGCTCCACCTTCCGCTTCGCCGCCAAGCCGGGAACGGCGACCGGCGTCGCCGACCTCAAGGGCAAGACGGTCGCCACCTCCTACGAGGGCATCGTCGCCGGCCACCTCGCGGACAACGGCATCGACGCCTCCGTGGTCCACCTCGACGGCGCCGTGGAGACGGCCATCGAGCTGGGTGTCGCCGAGGTCATCGCCGACGTCGTCGAGACCGGCACCTCCCTGCGCAACGCCGGCCTGGAGGTCTTCGGCGACCCGATCATGAAGTCCGAGGCCGTCGTCATCCGCCGCGTCGGCGCCGGCGCGTCCGAGGACCCGGAGAGCTCGGAGCACGAGGCCAAGGTGCAGCAGTTCCTGCGCCGCCTCCAGGGCGTCCTCGTCGCCCGGACCTACGTGATGATGGACTACGACTGCCGCGTCGAGCAGCTGGAGAAGGCCGTCGCCCTCACCCCGGGCCTGGAGTCCCCGACCGTCTCGCCGCTGCACAACGAGGGCTGGGTCGCCGTGCGCGCCATGGTCCCGGCCAAGGAGGCCCAGCGGATCATGGACGATCTGTACGACATCGGTGCCCGGGCCATCCTGACCACCGCCATCCACGCCTGCCGACTCTGACGGCCGGGGAGTCGTTTCACCATGCCGGACCAGTCCGTCCTCCCCGCCCTGCCGGTCACTTTCCGGCCGGGCCGCACCCGTGCCGTGCTGCTGACCGCGGCGGGCGCCATCTTCGTGGTCATCACGGTGGTCGCGCTGCTGCTGCCGACGCTCGGTCCGGGGGAGCGCCTCAGTTTCGTCTTCACGGCGGCCCTGCTCGCCGGGGTGCTCGGCCTGCTCTCCCGGCCCCGGGTGATGGCCGACGAGTCCGGGGTGACCGTGGTCAACATCACTGCCAGGCGGCAGCTGGGCTGGGCGGAGATCGTGCAGGTGAACCTGCGGGTCGGTGACCCCTGGGTCTTCCTGGACCTCACCGACGGCACCAGCCTGCCCGCCCTCGGCATCCAGCCCGGCATCGCCAAGCAGCGCGCCATCGAGGACGCCCGGACCCTCCGGGCCCTGGTGGAGGCCCGGTCGGTCACCGAGCCCGACCGGCACCGCGACTGACCCGGCCCCGGCAACGGGGCGCGTCGGGGCCGTCCCCCGGGGAAGGCCCCGAGCAAGATCGGGGACGACTCGGGGCCGCCGCCCCTGCCGCAGTGGCCCCTGTCTTGATTAATCTGTTGGCGGAGACGTTTTCGTCGCGCCTCCGCCTCTGCCGTTCCGGCCCCCGGAAGGCAGAGGCTCCCTGCTAGTTCGAGGAGTGACTCCTTCCAGCGATGGACGGATCGTCCTGTAGTACCTGCGCCGCCCCCTTTCGACGCATCGAGGCGGCGGCATGATCATCCCCCTGTTGCTCCTCGGAGCCGCGTTCCTGCTGATCCTCGCCAACGGCTTCTTCGTGGCCGCCGAGTTCGGCCTCGTGACCGTCGAGCGGGCGGAGGCCGAGAAGGCCGCCGCCGAGGGTGACCGCCGGGCCCACAAGGTGGTGGGCGCGCTCAGGGAGCTGTCGTTCCAGCTCTCCGGCACCCAGCTCGGCATCACCATCACCTCCCTCGTCGTCGGCATGCTCGCCGAACCGGCGCTCGCGGAGATACTCCACGGCCCCTTCACCGCCCTCGGCATACCCGAAGGCGCGGTCTCCGGGATCGCCGTGGTCGTCGGCATGCTGCTGGCCTCCGCGGTGCAGATGGTCATCGGCGAGCTGGTGCCCAAGAACTGGGCGGTGTCGAAGCCGATGCAGGTCGCCCGCTTCGTCGCGGGCCCGCAGCATGTGTTCTCCCGCCTGTTCCGCCCGGTCATCGCCGCGCTCAACGCGGTCGCCAACCGGCTGGTCCGCGCCTTCGGCGTCGAACCGACCGACGAGCTGGCCTCCGCCCGGACCCCCGGCGAGCTGGTCTCCCTCGCCCGGCACTCGGCCCAGGCCGGCACCCTGGAACAGGACACGGCCGACCTCTTCGTCCGCACCCTCTCCCTGGGCGAACTGACCGCGGAGAACGTGATGACACCCCGGGTGAAGGTCAGCGCCCTGCAGTCGTCGGCCACCGCCGAGGACGTGGTCAACCTGACCCGGGCCACCGGTCTCTCCCGCTTCCCCGTCTACCGGGAGCGGATCGACGAGATCGTCGGCATGGCCCACCTCAAGGACGCCCTCGCGATCCCGGCCCACGAACGGCTGCACACCCCGGTCGGCCGTATCGCCAAGGCCCCGCTGCTCGTCCCGGAGTCACTGCCGGTGCAGCCGCTGCTGGCCCGGCTGCGCAGCGAGCAGCCCATCGCCGTCGTCGTCGACGAGTACGGCGGTACGGCGGGGGTGGTGACCCTGGAGGACATCGTCGAGGAACTGGTCGGTGAGGTCCGCGACGAGCACGACGGGCACGAGCGGCCCGAACTCGCCGCCGCCCCGCCCGAGGACGGCCGCCTCGCCTGGGACGTCGACGGCAGCTGCCGGGTCGACGTGCTCCAGCGCATCGGCCTGGACGTCCCGGAGGGCCCGTACGAGACGGTCGCCGGGCTCGTCGCCGACCTCCTCGGCCGTATCCCCGCGCCCGGCGACAGGGCCGAACTGCCCGGCTGGCGTCTCGCGGTACGGCAGGTCGGGCACTACCGGGCCGAGCGCGTACGCCTCGTGCGCACCGCGGCCGCCACGGACTCCGTCCCGCTCGCGGAGGCGGCCCGATGAGCCTGATCCAACTCCTTTTCGCCCTGCTCCTCGTGCTCGCCAACGGCTTCTTCGTCGGCGCCGAGTTCGCCCTCGTCTCCGTCCGGCGCAGCCAGATCGAGCCGCTCGGGACCACCCGGGCCCGCCAGGTGCTCTACGGCCTGGAGAACCTGCCCCAGATGATGGCGGCGGCCCAGTTCGGCATCACCGTCTGCTCGCTGACGCTGGGCGCGGTGGCCGAGCCGACGGTGGCGAAGCTGCTGGAGCCCGTCTTCGAGGCGATCAGGCTGCCGCACGGCATGATCCATCCCCTGGGCTATGTGATCGCGCTCGCCGTCGTCGTCTTCCTGCACCTGGTCATCGGTGAGATGCTGCCGAAGAACCTGGCGATGGCGGCGCCGGAGAAGACGGCGCTGTGGCTCAGCCCGGCGCTGGTGGCCTTCGCGCGGCTGTGCAAGCCGGTCACGGCCGGTCTGGGCGCCTGTGCCCGTCTGGTGCTGAGGCTGTTCCACGTCGAGCCCAAGGACGAGGTCGAGGCGGTCTTCACCAGCGTTCAGCTGGTGCGGCTGGTCGAGGACTCCGGCCAGGCCGGGCTGCTCGACCCCGAGGAGCAGGAACGCCTGGAGGACGCGCTGGAGCTGGGCTCCCGCCCGGTGACGGACGTCCTGCTGAGGCGCGACTCCCTGGTGACGGTGGCCCCTTCGGTGACCCCCGCCCAGGTCGTCGCCCTGACCGCCCGCACGGGCTACTCCCGCTTCCCGGTGATCGCGGAGAACGGCGCCTTCATGGGCCGCTACCTGCACGTCAAGGACGTCCTCGATCTGGAGGACTCCGAGCGCGCCGTCCCCCAGCAGGTCTGGCGCCCCATGACCACCCTCCGCGCGGAACTCCCGCTGGACGACGCGCTGACGGTCATGCGGCGGGCCGCCACGCATCTGGCCCAGGTGGCGGACGCGTCCGGGAAGGTGCTGGGCCTGGTGGCCCTGGAGGACGTCCTGGAGCTCCTGGTCGGCGAGGTCCGCGACCCGGCCCACCGCGAGCTCCAGCCGCCCCGGGTGACGGAACCGAGGGGCAGCGAATCCCCGACGGAGGCCCTCGCAAGCTGATTCCGCGTGGTTCCCCGTGCCCCGTCAGGGGCGCGGGGAACCACGCGAACGGGGTCCGGGGCGGAGCCCCGATGTCTTCCTCACATGGCCGAGGGCTCCCCGGGCCCCCGCCCCGACAGAACCTCCCCGTACGCCTGCATCAGGTCGGGCAACCGCAGCGTCGACAGATCGTCCCGCGTGGGAATCGTCGGATACCCCGACAGCCGCAGATCCCGGTACGCGCAGCTCTTCTCGTACAGCGTCCGCAGGAACCGCCCGTTCCCCAGCTCGTCGATCCATCCCTGGTCGACGACGTGCCCCGAGACGGACCGCAGCTCGTCGAGCGCCTCCTCGTCCCACACGTCCCCGTTCTCCGCCGCCAGCACCTCCCCGATGGAGGTCAGCTCCAGCGGCCGGTAGGAGGGGAAGTCGACCCGGGTAGTGAACCGGGAGGACAGACCGGGATTCGCCGCCAGCAGCCGGTCCATGCCCTCCGGATAGCCGGCCAGGATCACGACCAGATGGTCCCGGTTGTCCTCGGCCCGCTTCAGCAGCACCTGCAGCGCCTCGTCGCCGTACGCGTCGCCCTTGCCGTACCCGGAGTTGGACAGCGAGTACGCCTCGTCCACGAACAGCACGCCGCCGATCGCGGAGTCGATCAGCTCGTTGGCCTTCACGGCGGTCTGCCCGAGGTACTCGCCCACGAGGTCCGCCCGCTGTGCCTCGACGAGGTGATCGCCGCCCAGCAGCCCGAGCGCGTAGAAGACCCGGCCCAGTATTCGCGCCACGGTCGTCTTCCCGGTCCCGGACGGCCCGGAGAAGACGAAGTGCCGCTTGGGGGGCTGGACCGGCAACCCCTGGCCCGCCCGCAGCCGTGCCATGTTCAGCTGCGCGGACAACGCCTTGACCTGCCGCTTCACCGGCTCAAGGCCGACCATCCGCTCCAGCTCCGCGAGGGCCTCCTCCAGCAGCTCCGGGTCCGTCGGCCCGGCCGGCAGCGACAGCGGCTCCACCGGCACCACGGACTTCTCCCGTACGAAGGTGTCGCCGGCCTCGGGCGGCAGCCCGCCCGACGGCGGGAGCCCGGGGTCGGAGACCTTCAGGTCCCGGCCCTCGGCGTCGAAGAACGGCTCCAGCCCGTCGCCGTCGAGGACGTCCTGCCCGATCCCGGCGAGCGCGATCGCGGCGAAGTCGCTCGCGTCGTCGTCGTACCCGTCGCCCTCGGCGATGGCCGCCAGCCGCGCCGAGGTGTCCATGAAGGCGGGGTCGACGCGGTGCACCGCCCGGTACAGGGGCAGCGCGGCCGCGCTGCGCCCGGTGCCCTCGTGGGCCCGCGCCAGCCAGTAGCGCAGCTCCTTGCGCTGCGGCTGTTCGCTGCGACAGCGCATCAGCGCGGCGGACAGCAGCGGTTCGGCCTGGCCGTACGTCTCCAGCCGGACCCGGGCCATCCCGCCGAACAGGCCCGCCTCGATCCCCAGCAGCGGGTCGTCGAGCAGCGGATCGGTGTGCCGGACCAACTGCTCCCAGTCCTTGACGAGATAGGCCCGGCAGGCGTGCAGGAAGCGCACCTGGTGGTCCGCGTCGACCGGCGGCAGTCCCGCGAGCGCCCGGTCCAGCTCGGGCACATGGCGGCCGTCCAGCCAGTGCGAGGCGTGCGCGAGGAGCAGATCGCGCGGGCTCTCCAGCACCGGCTGCACCCACCAGCCCAGCCAGTACCAGGAGTTGAGGGTCCGCCGGTGGCGCGAGCGCTGCTCGCCGAAGCGCTCGCGGTGCCGGAACATCCTCAGCAGCGCGGTCGTCGTGTCCACCCGCAGCGCGTGCAGCCCGAGCCAGCCGTCGGCCATCCCGGGATCCATCCGCACCGCGGCGCGGAACTCCTCCTCCGCCTGCGGATAGGCGCCCATCGTGTAGGCGTCCACGCCTCGCAGCCAGGCGAGGTCGGCCGGTGCCTCGGGGCCCCGCGAGCCGAAGTCCATCACGTCCCCCACAAACCGTGCCCCCGCTGGAAACCGAACGGGCCGGTGCCCGTCGGCAGCCTTCGTCGAACCGCTGTGCAGCGGACGGGAGTTGCGCCGGAGCGTTGCTGCAGCCGTCCGAAGGTCGCACCTTGGGCATCGTACCTGCGGGTCGGTCGCCGTTCTAAGGGTGCCGCCGTGCTCGTCCGAGGAGGTGGGAGCGGACGGGGTGCGTCGCGGACGGTGACCGAGGGTGAAGGAATCGTGCCCCCGGGGTTCCGGTAGAGCCGGAAAAGGGCAGAACGAAGCCCCCGATCACGGGGGAACAACCGGGGGCTTCGTGTGTGAGGGCGGTCGCCGAGGACCGCACATTGAGAACGTAAGACCTGTACGGCCCCTGGGTCAAGCCGAGTTGGGGCTCTCGGGGCACTTCTCGGACAGCCGCCTTCACAGGTTCAGCACATTGCGGATGGTCCGTCACCCTGAGTGAGGGAAGGTCCGGATCCTGGAGTCGTCGCAGGTCCCGGCAGCACCTCGTACCCCGTGTCTCCCGGCCGAATCAGCAGACCGGCGAAAGGCCGAGAAGGGTCCTCGGCGAAGTGCCGGCGTTCCGCCCGGACCCAGCCGTCCCAGAACTCGCTCTGCTCCGCCCCGTCCCGCGCCAGCCCCCGCGCCCAGGCCGCCTCCCGGGGGAACTCCATCCACACCAGTGCCGCGAGATGCGGTCGCAGCGCACGCCTGCCCGCGCCCACCCCCTCGACGACGATCACGGGCGCGGGCGGCAGGACACGAGCGGGGCCGAACGCCCGCGCACGCCAGTCGTACGGGGCCCAGCGCGCGCTCCGGCCGTTCCCGAGCGGCTCGATCACCTGCTCCAGCAGGCGCCCGGTCCAGGAGAACAGTTCCTCGTGCGTGGCGACGTCGTCGAGGTGCAGCACCGGGGCGCCGTCGAGCGCGTCGGCGAGCCGTCCGGCGAAGGTGCTCTTCCCGGAGCCGGCGTGCCCGTCGACCCCGACGAGCCGGACCGGCCCGCAGGAGGGCGGCAGCCGTCGCAGCCGGGCGGCGAGCGCCGCGACGGCCGGGTCCATGGGTGCGGGGGAGGCGTGCATACCCGGATTCAACACCGTGGCGCGAGGTCGGAGCATGCCAGAGGTGTCGACCAATATTGGCGGGCGTGGCGAGGCGCGAGGTGCTGGCAGAAGCCGTCGTCCGCCGTTCATAGTGGGCGAACAGCCGTGCGTCTGAACCGTTCCTTCAGAGATCACTGGGGGTCTCCCGCAGATGACGAGCCTTTCCGAGCCGTCCCGCAGAACCGTCCTGACCGCAGCCGTCACCGTCGCCGCCACCGCCGCGGCGGGCGCATCACCGGCCCGGGCGGTGGCCGACACCACGAGCGGCCGGGGCGCAGCCCTCGCCCGTCGCGCACCAGCACCGGAACGCCTGTCCGACTACCACGCCTGGACCACCTACACCGACTGGCGCTCCGGCGGCCACGAGGGCACCCGGGCCAAGGCGGGGGAACGCCCGGGACTGGTGGTCGGGACCCCGCTCGGCACACTCGACCACACCGACCCGCACACCGGGCGGACGGCCACCTGGGAGTACGCGACCTGGACCTCCCCGGTCCACCGGCTCACCGCCCCCGCGACCGAGGTCATCGCGTCCTGGAACGCCGGCACCCCGGCGGGCACCTGGATCGGCATCGAGATGCGGGGCACGTACTCCGACGGCACGGACACGCCCTGGTACGTGCTGGGCCGCTGGGCGTCCGGCGACCAGGACATCAGGCGCACCTCCGTGGACGGCCAGGAGGACGGCCGGAGCAGCATCTGGACCGACACCTTCGCCATCGACGACCCCGCCACCGGGCTGCGTCTCGTCTCCTACCGGCTGCGGCTGACCCTCCACCGCACGCCCGGCACCCGGCTCACGCCCACGGTGTGGCGGCTCGGCGCGATGGGCTCCGACGTCCCCGACCGCTTCACCGTCCCGGCCTCCGTCCCCGGGGTCGCCCGGGAACTGGACGTCCCGCGCTACTCGCAGGAGACCCACAAGGGGCAGTACCCCGAGTACGACAACGGCGGCGAGGCCTGGTGCAGCCCCACCTCCTCGCAGATGATCATAGAGTTCTGGGGCCGGAAGCCCAGTGCCGCGGACCTGGCCTGGGTGAACCCGGCGTTCGCGGACCCGCAGGTGTGCCACGCGGCGCGGTTCACCTTCGACTACCAGTACGAGGGCTGCGGCAACTGGCCCTTCAACGCCGCGTACGCCGCCACCTACAAGGACATGCAGGGCGTGGTGACCCGGCTGGGCTCGCTCACCGACCTGGAGACGCTGATCGCGGCGGGCATCCCGGTGATCACCTCCCAGTCCTTCCTCGCCTCGGAGCTGACGGGCGCGGGATACGGCACGGCCGGGCACCTCATGACGGTGGTCGGCTTCACCGCCGAGGGCGACGTCGTCGCCAACGACCCGAACTCGCCGACCAACGAGGCGGTGCGCCGCGTCTACCGGCGGCGCGAGTGGGAGAACATCTGGCTGCGGACCAAGCGGTACAACGCCGCCGGCAAGGTCGCCTCCGGCACCGGCGGCGTCTGCTACCTCTACTTCCCGGCGCGGCCCACACCACGCCAGCTCGCGGCGCTCGCGGCGGTGGGCGTCTGCTGACGCGGGCGCGCGGGCGCGGCGCGGCTCCCGGACGACCGGGGGCCGCGCCGTTCGCGCGCTCACGCATGTGACCAAGGTCTCGGTCGCGAACCGCCCATCCGGTGGCAAGGTGGACACCACGGCGGGGGTGCACGGCCCTGCGGGCCGCAAGGCGTCCGCCGTCACCGATCGCCGCCACCGCACCGCCGAGCACACCAGAGAGCCGCCATGACCGCGACCTCCGTCACCGCCAACCGTGTCCAGACCGGCACGGGCGGCCCCCGGGACGACGCCCCGAAGACCGTCGAACACCTCATGGGCTGGACCCTGGTCGTGGTGGTCGCGATGCTGCTGACCCAGCTGGGTCTGCTGTGACCTGATCCCGCGGTCGATTCTGTCGATCTGAGTCGAACAAACGGTTGGAGAGGGTCTGCCATACTGCGGTTGTCCCGCTGGCAGTCGGAGACCAGGACCGGAATTGAAGAGTAGTGAGCAGCGTGGTGTCGAGGCGCCGCGGGCCCGCGGCACCGACCGTTCGATGGCGCGCCGCGCCGAACTCATCTCCATCGGGCGCAAGTTGTTCGCCGACACGTCGTACGACGCCTTGTCCATGGACGACATCGCGCGCCAGGCCCATGTGGCCAAGGGGCTGATCTACTACTACTTCAAGTCCAAGCGCGGCTACTACCTCGCGATCGTCGAGGACTCGGTCGCCGACCTGATCACGTTCGCGGCGAGCGGCCCCGAACTGCCGCCCGTGGACCGGGTGCACCGGACCATCGAGGTCTATCTGCGCTACGCGGAGGAGAACCAGGCGGCCTACCGCACGATCGTCAGCGGCGGCGTGGGCTTCGACGCCCAGGTGCACGCCATCCGGGACGGTGTCCGCGAGGCGATGGTCGCCACCATCGCCGAGGGCGCGTACGGCAGGAGCGACATCGAACCGGTGGCCCGCATGGGCCTGTTCGGCTGGGTGTGCGCGGTCGAGGGCGCCACGCTCGACTGGATCGCCCGCCCCGAGCTGCCCCGTGACACCATGCGCGATCTGCTGGTCAAGATGCTGGGCGGCTCGCTGCGTGCCATCGAGGAACTCGCCCCCGCCTACCGCACGCCCGAGCCCGCCCGGCGCCACGCCTGAACGCGTCCGGCCCCGCGGCCGGGCCCCCCGGGGCGGGCAGCCTGCAGACCGCCCCGCCCCGAGTCCCGTGTCACGAGGGCTACTTGATGGCCCTGATCAGCTCGCCGTCCGGGGTGTCGCCGCTCAGCTCCCAGAAGAAGGTGCCGCCGAGACCCTGGGCGTTCTTGTAGGCCATCTTCCCCTTGATGGTGCGCGGGGTGTCGTAACTCCACCAGTCGTCACCGCACTTGGCGTACGCGGTGCCGCCGACGACCCCGTTGGCCGGGCAGGTCTTCTTGAGCACCTTGTAGTCCTCGTAGCCCGCCTCGTACGTGCCCGCGGCCGGCCCGGTGGCGGTGCCGCCGGGCGCCGACCGGGTGACCCCGGTCCAGCCGCGGCCGTAGAAGCCGATGCCGAGCAGCAGCTTGGAGGACGGGATGCCGAGACTCTTCAGCTTCTTGATCGTGGCGGCGGTGTTGAAGGACCTGTCGGCGATGCCGGGGTAGGGGTACAGCGGTGAGTGGGGGGCGGTGGTCGTGTCCCACGAGCCGAAGTAGTCGTACGTCATCGGGTTGTACCAGTCGACGTACTTCGCGGCGCCCGCGTAGTCGGCCGCGTCGATCTTTCCGCCCTTCTTGGCGTCGGCCGTGATCGCCGCGGTGACCAGCTCCTTCTTGCCGAATCGTTTGCGCAGCGCCGCCATCACGTCCTCGAAGGCTTCCGGGCCGCTGGTGTCACAGGTGAGTCCGCAGGCGTTGGGATATTCCCAGTCGATGTCGATGCCGTCGAAGACGTCCTGCCACCGGGAGTTCTCGACCAGGTCGTAGCAGGAGTCCGCGAAGGCCGCCGGGTCCTTCGCCGCCTCACCGAAGCCGCCGGACCAGGTCCAGCCGCCGAAGGACCAGACGATCTTGAGGTTCGGGTGCAGCTTCTTCAGCTTGCGCAGCTGGTTGAAGCTGCCGCTCAGCGGCTGGTCCGCGCTGTCGGCGACGCCGTCCACGGACTCCTCGGCGCTGAAGGGCCGGTCGGCGTCCGCCCACGGGTCGCCGATCGCGCACTTGCCGTCGACGACGTTGCCGAAGGCGTAGTTGATGTGGGTGAGCTTCTTCGCCGAGCCGGACGTCTCGATGTTCTTGACGTAGTACTGGCGGCCGTAGATGCCCCAGTCGATGAAGTAGCCGACGACCTTCGAATGGGGCGCGCCGGGGCCTGGGCCCGCGGTCCGGGCTGCGCGGGCGTGGCGGTCGCGGTGCCCGCTCCGGCGAGGAGTCCGGCGCCGAGCGCGGCGCAACACGTGGCGGCGAGCAGCGTCCTGACGGGGAAACGGGGGCTGTGCGGTCTGAGCATCGTGACTCCGGGGGAGGGGAGCGTGACGGGGAAGGTGCTGCCTGGACCTGCGGGGGCGGCGGGCGGGATCGTGACGGCCGCGCCGGCTGGGGAGACCGTAGAGGACTAGACCACTGGGGTCAATGGTTCGGACCAATTCCGCCCGGGCCGCGGTGCGCCGCCGAATGTGTCCGAATGAACGCTCGTTAACCGGTGACTCGCTGCTCCGGATCGGGCATACTCCAAGCGCCACCGCCGCTGATCAGCGGCTTCCGTGATCCGGAGGAGGACCATCGGCTGTGGCACGTGAGACCCGGTGGCCCCACGACATCCCCCGTGCGTGTCCACCGCAGTGCCCGACAGGGAGGAGAGCGTCGCCATGCCCGACCGCGCCCCGCAGCCGGTGGATCGGCAATTGCCCACGGAGGAGGCCCGGGACCTGATCTCGCTCGTCCGCGAGATCGCACAGCGGGAGATCGCCCCGCGCGCGGCCGAGGAGGAGGACGCGAGCCGGTTCCCGCGCGAACTCTTCGGCCTGCTCTCGGAGTCGGGGCTGCTCGGCCTGCCGTACGACTCGGAGCACGGCGGCGGCGACCAGCCGTACGAGGTCTATCTCCAGGTCCTGGAGGAGCTCGCCGCGGCCCGCCTCACCGTGGGGCTCGGCGTGAGCGTCCACACGCTCGCCTGCCACGCCCTCGCCAACTACGGCACCAAGGAGCAGCAGGTCGAGCATCTGCCGGCGATGCTCGGCGGCGGCCTGCTCGGCGCGTACTGCCTCTCCGAGCCCGCCTCGGGCTCCGACGCCGCGTCCCTGCGGACGAAGGCCGTGCGGGAGGGCGACGAGTGGGTGATCACCGGCACCAAGTCCTGGATCACGCACGGCGGAGTCGCCGACTTCTACACGGTCATGGCCCGCACGGGCGGCGAGGGTTCGCGGGGCATCACCGCGTTCCTGGTGCCCGGCGACGCCGAGGGGCTGAGCGCCGCCGCGCCGGAGAAGAAGATGGGCATGAAGGGCTCGCCCACCGCGCAGCTGAACTTCGACGGCGTGCGCGTCGGTGACGCCCGGCGTCTCGGCGAGGAGGGCCAGGGCTTCGCCATCGCCCTGTCCGCGCTCGACTCCGGACGGCTCGGCATCGCCGCCTGCGCGGTCGGCGTGGCCCAGGCGGCACTGGACGAGGCGGTCGCCTACGCCACCGGGCGGCAGCAGTTCGGGCGGCCGATCTCCGACTTCCAGGGACTGCGCTTCATGCTCGCGGACATGGCGACGCAGACCGAGGCGGGCCGGGCGCTCTACCTCTCCGCGGCCCGGCTGCGCGACGCGGGCCGTCCGTTCTCCAAGCAGGCGGCCATGGCGAAGCTGCTGTGCACGGACGCCGCGATGAGGGTCACCACGGACGCCGTGCAGATCCTCGGCGGCTACGGCTACACCGCGGACTTTCCCGCCGAGCGGTACATGCGCGAGGCGAAGGTGCTCCAGATCGTGGAGGGCACCAACCAGATCCAGCGCATGGTCATCGCCCGCCACCTCGCGGGGCCCGAGTCACGCTGAAGGAGCCGCGGAAGAAGTCGGGCGCCCCGAAGGGGTCCACGAGGGTGCGGAACCTGTCGAGGCCGCCCGGCGGTGTCGCCAGCCGCACCCACTCCGGATCGTGACGCCCCGGCAGGGTGCGGCCTCCTTCGGCCCAAGTCCGCAGCAGGGCCCGGTAGATGGGCGGGTCCTGCGGCTGGGCCGGCCCCTGCGGAAGCGATTCTGCCGAAGCAGGCACGTAGATGTGACGCCGTTGCCCGGTCACCGGGAAAGGTGGGGTCATACCGTGCCAACGCGCGGGCGTGCCGGCTGGTCACCCTTCCGGAAAATCGTCTCTGCGTTCGCGGCCGCACCGTACGGGGCAGGACGAGCCTGCCCGTCGGGCGCGCGCTTCGAGGGCCGGACCGGCCCCGGGGTCAGGCCGCTCGGCGCTGACCGGACTCCTGATGCCGCATCACCGGCATGCGCATCGGGCGCGAGCCCGGACCGCCGACGTGCGAGAAGGGCTGTGTCCGCCAGTCGAGACCCTGAGGGAGCGTCAGCAGCAGGGCGGTCTCCTGCGCCTGCGGCGCGAAGGACTCGTCCGCGGGCCGGGCCTCGCCGGCCGAACGGCCCGTACCGGCGCAGACCGTGAGCCCGAACGGGTTCCACGGCGACACGACCAGCGCGTGCTCGGGCAGGCGGTCCTCGTCGGACAGCAGGGCGATGGGCTGAGCGCAGTCCGGGCACAGCACCCGGTACATCTCGAAGGTGTCGTACGCGTCGAACTCGTCGTCCGGTTCGACGCCCTCCGGCTCGAGATCGACGACCGCCTGGAGCCGCTTGGGTGCGGTACGACCAGGGCGCTTGGGATTCTGCATGGGATTCTCCCCCTAGGGCTGGGCCGTGAAGGCGCTGCGGCCTCCGACCACAGCAAGCATTTCCCTCCCGCTCCCGCCGGTAATCACGAGATCATCACAGAGCCTGTTCGAGTGCTGTGGTCTTCGTCACATGCCGGTCGCAGATGCCCGACACGCCGCGACTGTCACCCGTACGGCTCATGTGCGGCCCCGCGTCACATCACGAACCGGGCATGACCTGCGCCGCTCAGGTACCGAATGAGATCGGCGGCCCTGTAGGTTCTTGCGCCATGGAGGAGCTGGACCGACAGATCGTGCAGCTGCTCGTCGCGGACGGGCGGATGAGCTACACCGACCTGGGCAAGGCCACGGGCCTGTCCACGTCGGCGGTGCATCAGCGTGTGCGCCGACTGGAGCAGCGTGGCGTCATCCGGGGCTATGCCGCGGTCGTCGACCCGGAGGCCGTCGGGCTGCCGCTGACCGCGTTCATCTCGGTCAAACCCTTCGACCCCAGCGCCCCCGACGACATCGCCGAACGCCTCGCGGGCGTCCCGGAGATCGAGGCATGCCACAGCGTCGCCGGCGACGAGAACTACATCCTCAAGGTCCGGGTGGCGACCCCGCACGAGCTGGAGGAACTCCTCGCCCGGCTGCGCTCCCTGGCAGGGGTCTCCACCCGCACGACGGTCGTCCTGTCGACGCCGTACGAGGCCAGACCGCCGCGGATCTGACGGCCGCGGTCGTCGAACCCGGCGCCGACACGGCCCTGGTGCGGCGCGGCGGCCGGCACGCGCGAGACTGTCCTCATGAGTGATCGCACCGCCCCGTCGAAGACCGTCCTGCTCCGCGGCGGAGAAGTCCACAGCCCCGCCGATCCGTTCGCCACCGCGATGGTCGTGGAGCACGGCCAGGTCGCCTGGGTCGGCTCCGAGGGCGCCGCCGACGCCTTCGGCGCCGACGTCGACGAGGTGATCGACCTCGAAGGCGCCCTGGTCACCCCGGCGTTCACCGACGCCCATGTGCACACCACCGCGACCGGCCTCGCGCTCACCGGCCTCGATCTCTCCGCCGCCCCCACCCTGGACGCCGCCCTCGTTCTCGTCCGGGAATTCGCGGCCGCCCGTCCGGCCGACCGGGTCCTGCTGGGCCACGGCTGGGACGCCGCCCGCTGGCCCGGCGGCCGCCCGCCGACCCGCGCCGAGCTCGACGAGGCCACCGGCGGCCGACCGCTCTACCTGAGCCGGATCGACGTCCACTCGGCCGTCGTCAGCTCCGCCCTGCTCGACCTGGTGCCGGGTGCCGGAGCCTTCGAGGACGGCCCCCTCACCCGGGACGCCCACCACGCCGTGCGCGCCACCGCGCTGGGCGCCGTCACCCCCGCACAGCGCACCGAGGCGCAGCGGGCCGCCCTCGCCCACGCCGCCTCGCTCGGCATCGGCTCGGTCCACGAGTGCGCGGGCCCCGAGATCTCCTCCGAGGACGACTTCACGGGACTTCTCCGGCTCGCCGCCGAGGAGTCCGGTCCGCGCGTCGTCGGCTACTGGGCGGAGCGCGACGTCGACAAGGCGCGCGCCCTCCGCGCCGTCGGCGCCGCGGGCGACCTCTTCGTCGACGGGGCCCTCGGCTCGCACACCGCGTGCCTGCACGAGCCGTACGCCGACGCCCCGCACACCGGCACGGCGTACCTGGACGCGGCGGCCGTCGCCGCCCATGTGGTCGCCTGCACCGAGGCGGGCCTCCAGGCGGGCTTCCACGCCATCGGGGACGCCGCGGTGGCCTCGGTCGTCGAGGGGGTGCGCGCGGCCGCGGAGAAGGTCGGCCTGGCCCGGGTGAGGGCCGCCCGGCATCGCGTCGAGCACGTCGAGATGCTCACCCCCGAGAGTGTCGCCGCCTTCGCCGAACTCGGCCTCACCGCCTCCGTCCAGCCCGCCTTCGACGCGCTGTGGGGCGGTGCCGAGGGCATGTACGCCGAGCGGCTCGGCCCGGAGCGGGCCCGCACCCTCAACCCGTTCGCGGCCCTGCTGCGCGCCGGCGTGCCGCTGGCCTTCGGCTCCGACAGCCCGGTCACCCCCCTCGATCCGTGGGGCACGGTCCGCGCGGCGGCCTTCCACCGCACGCCGGAGCACCGGGTGTCGGTGCGCGCGGCGTTCACGGCGCACACGCGGGGCGGCTGGCGGGCGGTCGGACGGGACGACGCGGGCGTCCTCGTGCCGGGCGCGCCCGCGGACTACGCGGTGTGGCGGACCGGTGAACTCGTCGTCCAGGCCCCCGACGACCGCGTCGCCCGCTGGTCCACCGACCCCCGCTCCGGCACCCCCGGCCTGCCGGACCTCAGCCCCGGCCGCGACCTGCCGGTCTGTCTGCGGACCGTGGTGGCCGGACGCACGGTGTTCGTACGGCCGGGCGAGTGATCTCCCGGGACGGCACCGGACCGGACCGGGCGGTACGGCGCGCCGCACGACCTGCGGCTCCTGCCCCGCGACCAGGCACGGGAGGACGACTGCGCAGGTCAGGAAGCGGTTGACAGCCTGCCGCAGAAGACGGGTAGGTTCTGCCGGGTCCACCACCGCACGTCCGGCCGGGGAACCTTCCGCGCGGTCGTCGGGGCGCCGCTGGGTCAGGGTTGGTGTGCCGCACCGGCGCACCGCCACCGGCAGCCAGGCCCAGGCTTCGCGCTCCGGCGAGGGAACGTTCCGGCCAGGTCGGACAGGTGCGACCCGGGTGGGGCCCGGACGCTCAGTAGACAACGGCTTTCGGTCTCGCAGCCAGCGGGCCCCAGGTCGGCCCGAAGGGCGTCGGGCCCCCATCCGCAGTCGACGTCCCGGTACCGCGGCCGTACTCCGTCGTGGTCTGTACTCCGTCGCGCGGGGGCGGCACAGTGGTGCCGAGGGGGCGCGGGACTACGCAGAGCGCGCTCCCGCACACCCCCTGTCGAATCGAGGCCCCTGTGGACACGGCCGACACTCCCGTGCAGGCCGTGGCCACTATGGTGGTCCTCTGCGCACGGAGGAACTGAAGGGGCAGTGGTGAACGACGGCGACGGGACGATCGCGGCGGAAGGCCAGGAGAGGCGGTTCGGCCCGCTCGGCACGGTCTTGGTGATCATTCCGACCTACAACGAGGCGGAGAACATCAAGGCGATCGTCGCCCGGGTACGCAAGGCCGTTCCCGAGGCGCACGTCCTGGTGGCCGACGACAACAGCCCCGACGGCACCGGCAAGCTCGCCGACGAACTGGCCGCCGAGGACGACCAGGTGCAGGTGCTGCACCGCAAGGGCAAGGAAGGGCTGGGCGCCGCCTACCTCGCGGGCTTCCGCTGGGGCATGGAGCACGGCTACGGCGTCCTCGTCGAGATGGACGCCGACGGCTCCCACCGGCCCGAGGAACTGCCCCGCCTGCTGACCGCGCTCAAGGGCGCCGACCTCGTCCTCGGCTCCCGCTGGGTCCCGGGCGGGCGCGTGGTGAACTGGCCCAAGTCGCGCGAGTACATCTCCCGCGGCGGGAGCCTCTACTCCCGCGTCCTGCTCGACGTGCCGGTCCGCGACGTGACCGGCGGCTACCGGGCCTTCCGCCGCGAGACCCTGGAAGGGCTCGGCCTCGACGAGGTCGCCTCCCAGGGCTACTGCTTCCAGGTCGACCTCGCGCGCCGCACGATCAGGGCCGGCTACCACGTCGTCGAGGTGCCCATCACCTTCGTCGAGCGCGAACACGGCGACTCCAAGATGAGCCGCGACATCTTCGTCGAGGCGCTGTGGAGGGTCACGGCGTGGGGCGTGGGGGAGCGGGTCGGCAAGGTACTGGGCCGGGACGACAAGAAGACCTGATCATCCCCTTATCCCGTGCTGAGCAGCTGCCAGGCACACTGGGAGCATGACGACTGGCGTTCCGTCCTCGACGCACCCCGCCCGGCCCCGGCGTTCCCGGCTGCGCACGTTTCTGCCGTTGGGCGTCGCCGCCTGGCTGGTGCTGGAGATCTGGCTGCTCACGGTGGTCGCGGGCGCGGCCGGCGGTTTCACGGTGTTCCTGCTTCTCGTCGCCGGCTTCGTCGCGGGTTCCGCGGTGGTCAAGCGGGCCGGCAGGCGGGCGTTCCGGGCCCTGTCGGAGACGCTGCAACAGCAGCAGGGGGGTGCGGGCGCGACCGCTGCGGGCGCCGGGCGGAGCGAGGGCAACGGGTTCCTGATGCTCGGAGGTCTGCTGCTGATGCTGCCCGGCCTGGTGTCCGACGCGGCGGGGCTGGTGCTGCTGATTCCGCCGGTGCAGAGGGCGCTCGGGCGCTACACGGAGCGGACGTTCGAGCGGAAGCTGCGCGAGGCGAGTACCGGGGGGTTCGGTGACGCGTTCCAGCAGGCGCGGATGCGGCGGCCCGACGGGAAGGTCGTGCAGGGCGAGGTGATCCGGGACGACGCGCCGCCGTCCGCCGGGCCCTGTCCGCCGCTGAACCGCTGAGGGGTCCCGTCCTCAAGGGGCTGCGCCCCGGCTTTTCTCGGGCCCGCAGGGCCTGTCTTCAGGGGCGCGGGGGACCGCGCGAGAAGCCCACCGGGCCCGCACCCGACAGCGCGCCGCAGACGGACCCGGCGCACAGCGAAGACCGCGGGCGCCGTACACGTTCGTACGGCGCCCACGGTCTTCGGTTGCGCTGTGTGTCCGCCCGGCCCCCGGAGGGGCTACGCGGACTTGCGGCTGTCTCGCGGATGTACCGCGATGTTCATAGCGCCGGAGCGGAGAACCGCAAGGCGCTCTTCGAGGACCTCTTCGAGTTCCTCACGGGTGCGCCGCTCCATCAGCATGTCCCAATGCGTACGCGCGGGCTTGGCCTTCTTTTCCTCAGGGCCGTCGCCGTCCACGAGGAGTGCCTGGGCCCCGCAGACCTTGCACTCCCACTCCGGCGGAATCTCCGCCTCGACCGAGAAGGGCATCTCGAAGCGGTGCCCCTTCTCGCATGCGTACTCCACGGCCTGGCGCGGGGCCAGGTCGATGCCGCGGTCCGTCTCGTAGCTGGTCACCACGAGGCGCGTGCCGCGAAGAGCTCGCTCACTCATGAATCGTGCCTCCCGGGCTTGTCGCCCACAGGACAGGTGTCGCTGTCGTCGTCATCCGGTCAACGTCCGGTCGGCGGTAAAGATTCCCGTCCCGTGTCCCGTTTCGGGTCGTGCGTCGCCGTCGTAGCCGCCCTTGTTGTACCCACCCGCGCCCGGTTTGTCACATCTGACAGTAGATGTCACCCAGCGTTTCGGCATCTTTGACGCGCAGTAACGGTACGCCTGGCAGGCCAAACGCGTACACTACAGCCCTTTCGCGTCCGGCGCTAAATCCTGTCCGGAACGGGGTTGCCCGCGTCGCTGATCGCCCGGCGTACCGGAACCCTTGCCAGCAGGGCGAATCCGAGAACGAAGAAGGCGACGAGCGAGATGATCGCGTCCCGGTAACTTCCGGTCAGCTGGTACGTCACACCGAACAGCAACGGGCCCAGCCAGCTCATGCCACGGTCGCTCATCTCGTACGCGGAGAAGTACTCGGCCTCCTTGCCCCGCGGGACGAGGTGGGAGAAGAGCGAGCGGGAGAGGGCCTGGCTGCCGCCGAGGACCAGACCGATGCCCGAGGCGAGGACGAAGAACCAGACGGGGGCGCCCGCCGGGAGGAAGTAGCCGGCGCCGAGGATCAGCGTCCAGGCGACCAGGGAGCCGAGGATCGTCCGCTTGGCACCGTAGCGGCGGGAGAGCAGGCCCATGCCGAGGGCGCCGCCCACCGCCAGGATCTGCACCAGCAGCACCGCCACGATGAGCGTGGACTGCTCCAGGCCGAGTTCCTCGGAGCCGTACACCGAGGCCTGGGAGATCACCGTCTGGATGCCGTCGTTGTAGACGAGATAGGCGAGGAGGAAGCCGAGGGTCAGCGGGTGGCGGCGCATGTCGCGGACGGTCGCCGCGAGTTGGCGCAGACCGGGGGCGGTCCTCTCCTCCGCGCCCCCGGCGCCGCCCGCCGGGCCGCGGCGGTCGCGCAGACGGCTCAGCGGGATCAGGGTGAAGGCGCCCCACCACAGGCCCGCCGAGGCCAGACAGATACGCACGGCCATGCCCTCGGAGACGCCGAAGGAGTCATGGGCGGTGAAGAGGACCAGGTTTCCGACGAGGACCAGCGAACCGGCCGCGTAGCCGAACGCCCAGCCCCGCGAGGAGACCGCGTCGCGTTCCTCGGGAGGCGCGATCTGCGGGAGATAGGAGTTGTAGAGCATCATCGCCACGGACTGCGCCGCGTTCGCGATGATCAGCAGGACCCCGCCGAGGAGGTAGCGCTCGCCGTCCAGGAAGAACATCCCGGCGGTCGCGCCCGCGCCGACGTAGGCGGCCGCGCCCAGAAGGGGCTTCTTGCGGCCCGTGCGGTCGGCGGCGGCACCCACCAGCGGCATGATCACGACGGCCAGGATCACCGACAGCGACACCGAGTACGCGAAGAAGGAGCCGGCGCGCACCGGTATGCCCAGGGGATGGACATAACCGTCCGCGTCGGCGGCGGACTTGGCGACCTCGGTCAGATAGGGGCCGAGGAACACGGTCAGGACGCTGGTCGAATAGACGGAGCAGGCCCAGTCGTAGAAGTACCAGCCGCGTTGTTCGCGCCGTCTGTCCGCGGCCTCGTCGGCCGAGTCCGTCCGCACGGTGTCGGTGCCCACCCGTGCCCCTCGCTTCCCCGTGAACGGGCCGCGTGCGGGCGTCAGACCCAGGTCCCCCGGTCCTCAAGCACCTTGCGCAGCGTGTCGATGTGATCGGTCATGATGCCATCGACGCCCAGGTCCAGGAGCCCGTGCATACGTTGCGGTTCGTTCACGGTCCAGACATGGACCTGGAGCCCGCGCGCGTGGGCGGCGCGCACGAACCGGTGGTCGACCACGGGCACCCCCGCCTGCGCCTCGGGTACCTGCGCGGCGACCGCCGTGCGGCGCAGGGCGGCGGGCACTCCCCAGGACCGCAGCCGCAGACCCAGGACGCCGCCGGTCCCGTACGAGGTGGCCAGGCGCGGTCCGGCGAGGCGCTGGGCGCGTGCGACCCGGGCCTCGGAGAAGGAGCCGACGCAGACGCGGTCGAAGGACCCGGTGCGGGCGATCAGGTTGAGGAGCGGGTGGAGCGCGGACTCCGCCTTGAGGTCCACGTTCCAGCGGACCTCGGGGAACTCTTCGAGGAGGTCCTCGAAGAGGGGGACCGGCTCGACACCCGCCACGCGCGCCTGCCGTATCTCCTTCCACGGCAGGTCCATTATCCGGCCCGCACCGTCGGTCACCCGGTCCAGGGTCGCGTCGTGGAAGGCGACCAGCTTGCCGTCGAGGGTGGCGTGGACGTCGGTCTCGATGTAGCGGTAACCCGACTTCACCGCCTGCCGGAACTGCGCCGCGGTGTTCTCCAGACCGTCCGCCGCCCCGCCCCGGTGGGCGAAGGCGATCGGTCCGGGATGGTCGAGGTAGGGGTGGCGTACGCGGTCGGTCACCCGGGCAGTATGGCTCGCTTCGAAGGCCCGGTGGCAACGACCGTGCTGCCGGATTCCGAGGGGACGGCGAACAGGCGCAGGAACAGCTGGGCCAGCGGGCCGATGGAGACGGCGTAGAGGGCGGTGCCCACCCCGACCGTGCCGCCGAGGGCGAAGCCGGTCGCCAGCACCGCGATCTCCACGGCCGTCCGCATCAGCCGGACCGAGCGTCCCGTACGGCGGTGCAGTCCGGTCATCAGGCCGTCGCGCGGGCCCGGTCCGAAGCGCGCCGCGATGTAGAGGCCGGTCGCCACGCCGTTCAGCACGATCCCCGCGACGAGCAGGGGGATCCGTACGGCCATGGTGTGGGCCTCGGGCACCAGGGCCAGGGTGGCGTCCATGGCGATGCCGACCACGAAGACGTTGGAGACCGTGCCGAGGCCCGGACGCTGGCGCAGCGGGATCCACAGGAGGAGCACCAGCGCGCCCACGACGATCGACACCACGCCGATGGTCAGGCCGGTCAGCTCCGCCAGACCCTGGTGCAGGACGTTCCACGGTTCCAGGCCGAGGCCGGCCTCCACCAGGAGGGCGGAGCTGGCGCCGTACAGGGCGAGTCCGGTGTAGAGCTGGGTCAGCCGTCGGCCGAGGCGGCGGGGCGGCGGACGGTGCCCCTGCGGGGTGCCCGGGTCCGGCTGGGACGCGTGCGGATGCTCGTGCGGTGCGGCGGACAAGGCTTCCCCCTGGTGGTGCCGGTGGCCTGACGCATGACACTCTGTGGCTTGGAGAGTCAAGCCATCCATGGCCAATTCGGGGAAGGTGGACTGGAATCATGGCGCAGTGGACCTCGGCGGTCGGAGCGGCCCAGCTCGCACGGCTGCTCACCTCGCAGCAGGAACGCCCCGCCGGCCCCGGCACCCGGCGCCCGCCCGCCTACCGGGCGCTGGCCGACGGGATCCGGCTGCTGGTGCTGGAGGGGCGCGTGCCGGTGGCCGCCCGGCTGCCCGCCGAACGGGAGCTGGCGCTGGCCCTCTCCGTCAGCCGTACGACCGTCGCGGCCGCCTACGAGGCACTGCGCACCGAGGGGTTCCTGGAGTCCCGGCGGGGAGCGGGCAGCTGGACGGCCGTGCCGGCCGGGAAGCCGCTGCCCGCGCGCGGGCTGGAACCGCTGCCGCCGGAGGCGCTCGGTTCCATGATCGACCTGGGCTGCGCGGCTCTGCCCGCCCCCGAGCCCTGGCTCACCCGGGCCGTCCAGGGCGCGCTGGAGGAGCTGCCGCCCTACGCCCACACGCACGGCGACTACCCGGCCGGACTGCCCGCGCTGCGTTCCATGCTCGCCGAGCGCTACACCGCGCGCGGCATCCCCACGATGCCCGAGCAGATCATGGTGACGACCGGGGCCATGGGCGCCATGGACGCCATCTGTCACCTCTTCGCGGGGCGCGGGGAGCGGATCGCGGTGGAGTCCCCCTCGTACGCCAACATCCTGCAGCTCATGCGGGAGGCGGGGGCGCGGCTGGTGCCGGTGGCCATGGCCGACGGGCTCGCGGGGTGGGACATGGACCGGTGGCGGCAGGTCCTGCGGGACGCGGCGCCCCGGCTCGCCTACGTCGTCGCCGACTTCCACAACCCGACCGGGGCGCTCGCCGGAGAGGACCGGCGGCGGGGACTCGTCGACGCGGCGCGGGGTGCCGGGACGGTGCTGGTGGCGGACGAGACGATGAGCGAACTGTGGCTCGACGACGACGTGGAGATGCCCCGGCCCGTCTGCGCGTTCGACCCGGCGGGGTCCACGGTCATCACGGTCGGGTCGGCGAGCAAGGCGTTCTGGGCGGGGATGCGGATCGGGTGGGTGCGCGCCGCGCCGGACGTCATCCGGAGTCTGGTCGCGGCGCGGGCGTACGCGGACCTGGGGACGCCGGTGCTGGAGCAGCTGGCCGTGAACTGGCTGATGAGCACGGGAGGTTGGTCGCAGGCCGTGGACATCCGGCGGGAGCAGGCGCGGGAGAACCGGGACGCGCTGGTGGCCGCCGTGCGCCGGGAGCTGCCGGACTGGGAGTTCTCGGAGCCGCGGGGCGGGCTGACCCTGTGGGTCCGTACCGGGGGCCTGTCGGGATCACGGCTCGCGGAGGTGGGCGAGCGGGTCGGGGTGCGGGTGCCGTCCGGGCCCCGGTTCGGCGTGGACGGGGCCTTCGAGGGGTACGTGCGGCTGCCGTTCACCGTGGGGGGAGCGGTGGCCGACGAGGCGGCCGTCCGGCTCGCCGCGGCGGCGCGGCTGGTGCGGGACGGCGCCTCGGGCGGGGGCGAGGGGCCGCGGACGTTCGTGGCCTGAGGGGCCTGAGGGGCCGGTTGGGTCTGCTGGGCCTCAGGCCTCGGCCACCGCGGCCTTCGTGAGGGAGTCCGCCGGGGTGGTGCACGCCGGGAGCAGGTCGAGGATCGTCCGGCGAAGCGCTTCGGGGGCGTCCTCGTCGTGGGGGTCGGGGGTGGCGGGCACCTGGAGACGGAGGGCGGGGGCGGTGCCGAGGCGGACGTAGCCGCGGCCCGGGGGGACGTCCGGGGTGGGCGTGGTCGGGGGCGCCGTGCCGAGAACCGACTCCGTCTGCTCGGGGGTGGCGGGGCCGAGGACCACGCGCGCGCGGGTGTTCCCGCGTACCGCGTCCGTCAGCGCGTCCAGGTGGTCGAACTGCTCGGTGATCACGACGGTGACGTCGACCGCGCGGCCGTGGCGGAGCGGGACCTGGAGGAGCGACTGCGGGTCGCGCCGGTCCTCGGCCGCGGCGAGGTGGGTCAGCACACTCGGGCGGTCGAGGAGGAGCCACAGGGGACGGCGGACGTCGTCGGGCGCGGGCTGTCCCGCCTGCCGGGCACGGTTCGTGGCGATCAGCCGGCGTTCGGTCTCCTGGGCGGCCCACTCCAGGCTCGCCAGGGCTCCGGACAGTCCGCTCTCCACGGCGAGGACGCCGTCGCGGCCGGTGAGCCAGGCGTACTCGCCGCTGCCGCCGCCCTCGACGATCACGACGTCGCCGTGCTGCAGGGCCTGGAGGGCGACGGCGCGCAGCAGGGTCGTCGTGCCGCTGCCCGGTCCGCCCACGGCCAGCAGGTGCGGCTCCGTGGAACCCGGCCCTGTGCGCCAGACGACCGGTGGCACGTCGCGCTGCTCCTCACCGCAGGTCAGGGGGAGGGTGCGCTGGACGTGGACGGCGTCGGTGAAGCCGAGGACCGTCTCGCCCGGGGCGGTGACGAAGCGCTGGGCGCCGATGTCGCGGGCGAGCGGGGGCAGGACGGCGAGGTTGAGTTCGTTGCCCTCCTCGTCCCAGGTGAAGCGGTACTCACGGCCGCGGCCCGCCTTGGCGTGCAGTAGCTGTTCGATGCGGGCGCGGGCCTCCGGCTCGCCGTCGGTGAAGTAGGCGGGGTACCGGACCAGCAGATGGCAGACGCGGCCGGTGCCGTCGAAGGCGTAGGCGGGGAAGGCGTCCTCCCAGGCACCCCCGTGCGTGTAGAGGGGCGCGGGGTCCTCGGCGGCCGAGAAGTAGGGGACCAGGGCGTCGTACAGCGACCGCAGGCGCTGGGTCTGCGACTCGTCCGGGCCGGTGGGTTCCGGGACGGCGCCGGCCCGGCCCGCCCAGGCTGCCGCCGCCATCAGGGTGATGACGGCGAGCAGCGGGCCGTACGGCACCAGGGTCACGACCAGGACGACCGAGGCCGCCAGGAACAGCAGTGACCCGCGGCGGTCCTTCGGGGTCTCGGCCCATCTGAGCCGCCCGGCGGCGACCAGCCGGCGCAGTCCACGCGTGATCGTGATCAGCGGGTGGAGGACGTCGGTGGCGCCGTCGGCGGCCGTGCGGGCCAGCTCCCGGCTCCTGGCGAGGTGCGCGCCGCCGCTGCTGAGGATGCGGGGGAGGGGGACCCGGGCCACGGCTGTCTCCTGGGGGTGCGTACGGATGGGGACGGGGTCAGAACTTGATCCCGCCGAGGAGGCTCGCGAGGCTTTCGCCGCCCGCTGTGATGCTCGGGGCGATGCCCGTGCTGGCGAGGTAGAACCCGAAGAGGGTGACGACGATGCAGTGCGATGCCTTCAGGCCGTCCTTGCGGAAGAACAGGAAGACGATGACGCCGAGCAGGACGACGCCTGAGATGTTCAGGATCATGTGGGTTCTCCTGGTTGGTGGGGACAGTCACCATGAGTTCTTCCAGGGTCACAGCATGTATCCATACGATAAAAGGTGCAAAAGGGTGAAATTCTGAGGATTTCGCCCGAGTGGCGGAATTCGCACTGGTCCGTCCGGGCTGGGCTGTTGCGCGTGACGGGACTCGGTGTGATCTTTGCCTCGGCTCGGTCCGCTCGTGTGCGCGGGGAGCCAGTACTCTGGCGATTCACCCGTTCGGCTCGAGGCGTGTTGTGTGAGAGGTGGTCCCGGCGATGAGCGAAGCCCCCGACCCGGAGGTCGTGGAGCTGGCGACCAGGATCTTCGATCTGGCCCGCAGGGGCGAGACCGGGGCGCTCGTGGAGTACGTCGACGCGGGGGTGCCGGCCGATCTGACCAATGACCGGGGCGACTCGCTCGTGATGCTCGCCGCCTACCACGGGCACGCCGACGCGGTACGGGCTCTCCTGGCCCGCGGCGGTCGGGCCGACCGCGTCAACGACCGCGGTCAGACCCCCCTCGCCGGGGCTGTTTTCAAGGGCGAGGAGGGAGTCGTCCGGGTGCTTCTGGAGGGCGGGGCGGACCCTGCCGCCGGCACGCCGAACGCGATTGACACCGCACGTATGTTCGGTAAGACGGAACTGCTCGAACTGTTCGCAGCACGCTGATCCACATGTTCTGACCAGCAAAAACACGAAAGACGGGGGAGGCGGTACGGGGCCGCCGGATATTTCGGTCGCGGCAGTGAGAACCGCCGGGTCATCATGACGTCGTGATTCACGGACATGATGGCTGGGCAGGTGTTGCCGCACCGCGTGGGCCGTGACGCGGTCCGCATGGGCCACCGACGAGAGGCAGAGGAAGATGGTCTACAGCAAGCAAGAGACGGCGGGCGCACCGACGTGTTGTCACGCGGCCAGGTAAAGCGGAATCCCCGGTTGCGTCGACGCTTGATGTGAGGCTGTTTCCCATGTTCGAACCGGTCATAGCGCCCAGCGGTACGCTGCTCGGCCTGCTGCAGCGGGGCCGCGGCGACGGCACCCTGCACGCGCTCACCGCCCCGCGGGCCGAGGCGCTCGCGGCACTGAACCACTGTGTGCTGAGCGACCCCCGCCACGACTGGCAGGTGGAGAACCGCTCCCTGTACTACGCCCGTCTCTACCTCGATCTCAGCGGTGAGCTGGACGAGATCGAGCGGCACCTCTTCGACGCCGAGGACGTGCTCGACACCGACGAGTCACGCACCGGCCTGGCCCTCGCGGTCCTCGGCCACCTCGCCTCCTACGGCAGGCGGGACGCGCTGCGGCTGTTGCGCCGGTACGCCGCCGTGGGCACCAGCTGGGCCTGGGCCCTGGACGAACTGGCCCTCAGGGACGACGACGAAGGGCTGCGCGCCCTCGCCGAACCAGTGCTGGCCCGCTTCACCACCGACCCGCAGGGCGAGGCCGAACTGGCCGCCACCGTCCGCGACGCCTTCGAGCCGCGCCCCTGGCGGCTGTGGGCCGACGATCCCCGCGAGGCGGTCGCCACCCGCGTGCGCGCCGCCCAGGAGACCGGCTGTTTCGACCGCTGGCAGCGGCAGATGCGGCCGAGCGGGCCCCGGCCCGGCTGGAGCGTCAAGGCCGTCTTCGAGTGGGCCCAGCAGGGCATCGAACGCGGGGCCGTCCTCCATGTGCCCGCCGCCCGGTGCCTCACGGCCGTCGCCGGCCCCGAGGACCGGCCCGAGATCATCCTCGCGGCCCGGTCCGGCGACGACGGCGCCCGCTGTACCGCCCTGCGCTACCTCGCCGACGGCAACGATCCCGACGCCCTCGACCTGATCGAGGGCGCCGTGACCGACGGGACGACGACGGTCGTGGAGGCCGCCGTCGACGCCTTCGAACGGATGCGCAGTCTGGCCGCCGTCGACCGGGCCCGCGGCTGGGTGCACCGGCCCGACCCGCTGGGCGCCGCCGCCGGACGCATGCTCGCCTGCCTGGGCGGGGCCAAGGACAGCGACCTGGTGCTCGGCGCGCTGCGCGAGGCCGTCCGGGGCGAAGGGCCCGACGCGCCCACCCTGTGGACCCTCGTCGACGGCACCGGCCGCCTCGGCATCGCCTGCGCCGCGCCCGTCCTGCGCCATATCTACCGTGAGACCGCCTCCTCCCATCTCCGCGGCCGCGCCGCCCGCGCCCTCGCCGCCACCGACCCCTCCTTCGCGGCCGGGTTCGCCGTCGAATGCCTCTGGGACTGCGAGGAGACCACCCGCGAGATCGCCGCCCGGCACGCCGAGACCGGGGACACCCGCGTCGTCGACCAGCTCCGCCGGCTCGCCGCCGACCCGGCCGAGGAGGACGACGTCCAGACAGCCGTACGCAGTCGCATCGGTCCTGACATGCCCGCAATGTGAACACGGGGTGACCCGGACATCAGGCGGGCATGGACACGGTCCGACCAGGACAGGTGGGCAGCGCAACGCTCATGGGACGTTCCCCGCGCGGAAAGATCCACGTTGACGCGGCCACGTCCGGTACGACGACAACACCGGTATGCGTGTCGTCATCGTGACCGAGTCCTTTCCCCCCGATGTGAACGGCGTGGCCCACTGCGCCCTGCAGACCGCGCGGCATCTCGTCGCGCGGGGGCACTCCCCGCTCGTCGTGGCCCCGGCCACCGCCCAGGGGACCGGGGCCGGAGCCGACCTCCTGGCACCGTGCCCCGTCGTCCGTGTCCCTTCCCTCCCGCTCCCGGGCTACCCCCAGGTCCGCGTCGCCCTGCCCAGCCGCAGGGTCGCCGCGGCGATCGTCGGGCACCGGGCCGACATCGTCCACCTGGCCAGCCCCTTCGTCCTCGGCGTGCGGGGCATGGCCGCCGCCGCCCGCCTCGGTGTCCCCGCCGTCGCGATCTACCAGACCGACCTCGCCGGATACGCCCGCACCTACGTCCACGCCGGTGAGGCGGCGGCCTGGCGGCGCATCCGCGCCGTGCACGCCGCCGCCGACCGCACCCTCGCCCCGTCCACCGCGGCCCTGCGCGACCTCCGGACGCACGGCGTGCCCCGGGTCAGCCTGTGGCCGCGCGGGGTGGACACCGTCCGGTTCCGCCCCCAGCTGCGCGACCAGGCCCTGCGCCGCGCCCTGGCGCCGGGCGGCGAGCCGATCGTCGGCTACGTCGGCCGCCTCGCCCCCGAGAAGCAGATCGAACTGCTCGCCGGAGTGTGCGCCCGGGGCGACGTGAAGGTCGTGATCGTGGGCGACGGGCCCAGCGAACCGGCCCTGCGCGCGGCCCTGCCCGGAGCCGTCTTCCTCGGCCGCCGCACCGGCGACGAACTCGCCCGGATCTTCGCCTCGCTGGACGTCTTCGTCCACACCGGCCCCTACGAGACCTTCTGCCAGACCGTGCAGGAGGCCATGGCCTCCGGAGTCCCCGTGGTGGCACCGGCCGCCGGCGGCCCGCTGGACCTCGTCGACCACGGGCGCACCGGACTCCTGGTCCCGCCCCGCGACCCGGCCGCCGTACGCGACGCGGTGCTGTCCCTGGCCGCCGATCCGGAGCTGCGGGCACGGTACGGGGCCGCCGGGCGGGCCATGGTCGAGGGGCGCACCTGGGCGGCCGTCGGCGACCGGCTCATCGAGCACTACACCGATGTGCTCGCGACCCGGACGGCGGTGGCCGCGTGAGCGGGGACCGCACCGGCGGGCTGCGGATCGTACGGCTCGCCAACTTCGTCGCGCCCTCCTCGGGCGGCCTGCGCACCGCGCTGCGGGAACTGGGCAAGGGATACGAGGCCGCCGGGCACGAGGCCGTCCTCGTCGTGCCCGGCGAGCGGTACACCGATGCCGCGACCGAGCAGGGACGGGTGATCACCCTGCCCGGGCCGCTGCTGCCCGGGACCGGCGGCTACCGCGTCCTCCTGGACCGGCGGCGGGTCGCGGGCCTGCTGGAGTCGCTGGCGCCCGACCGGCTGGAGGTCTCCGACCGGACCACCCTGCGCTGGACCGGGGCGTGGGCCCGGCGGGCCAGGGTGCGCGCGGTGATGGTCTCGCACGAGAGTGCCGACGGCGTGCTGCGGACCTGGGGCCTGTCCGGGCGGACGGCCCGCCGGGCCTCCGACGCCCTCAACGTCCGCACGGCCCACACCTACGCGCAGGTGGTGTGCACCACCGAATTCGCCGAACGGGAGTTCGTACGGATCGGGGCCCGGAACGTCGTCCGGGCACCCCTGGGCGTCGACCTCGTGGACCGGCACCCCGCCCTGCGGGACCCCTCGCTGCGCGGGCGGTACGCGCGCGAGGACGACCTGCTGCTCGTGATGTGCTCCCGGCTGTCCGTCGAGAAGCGGCCCGGCACGGCCGTCGACGCCCTGGAGGCGCTGCTCCGGCGCGGACGGCGGGCCGTGCTGGTCGTCGCCGGCGACGGGCCGCTGCGCGACCGGCTCCGCCAGCGCGCGAAGGGGCTGCCGGTGACCTTCCTCGGGCACGTCGGCGACCGCGCCGAACTGGGTGCCCTCCAGGCGAGCGCCGACGTGGCCCTGGCCCCCGGCCCCGCCGAGACCTTCGGGCTGGCCGCGCTGGAGGCGATGGCCTGCGGCACGCCCGTGGTGGCCAGCGCGTCCTCCGCGCTGCCCGAGGTGATCGGCTCCGCGGGGGCGGCGGCGGACCGCGGCGAGTCGTTCGCCGACGCCGTCGAGGAACTGCTCGACCGGCCCGAGGGCGACCGCAGGGCTGCGGCACGCGCGCGGGCCGAGTGCTTCGGCTGGCGGGCCGCGGTGGACGCGTTCCTCGCCGCGCACGACGCCACCGCCCTGCGCCCGGTGCAGGAGGGCGTCGGATGACTGCCCGACGGTTCGTGGCCCTCGGCGACTCTCTCACCGAGGGCGTGGGCGACCCCGTGGCGGGCGGCCGGCGGGGCTGGGCCGCGCTGCTCGCCGACGGGCTCGGCCCCGGGACGCGGTTCACCAACCTGGCCGTCAGCGGCTCCCAGACCCGCGACGTACGCGACCGGCAACTGGCCGCCGCGCTCGCCCTCCGCCCGGACATCGCCTCCGTCGTCGTCGGCGTCAACGACACCCTGCGCTGCGCCTTCGACATCCACGCCGTCGCCGCCCGCCTCGACGAGATCTACCGGGCCTTCCGGGAGCGGGAAACGGTGCTGCTCACCGCGTGCCTGCCCGACCCCGGGACGATGCTCGGCCTGCCCCGGGCGCTCGCCAGGCCCCTCGCCCGGCGGCAACGGACCGTCAACACCGTCGTCCACGCGCTGTCGGCACGGCACGGGGCGGTCCACCTGCACGCCTCGGAGGGCGCCTGGCTGACGGACCGCGCGATGTGGAGCGCGGACCGGCTGCACCCCGGCGAGCGGGAGCACCGGCAGTTCGCCCTGCGCTTCCACGCCCTGCTGGCGGAAGCCGGGATCGCGACCGGTCCCGCCCCCGCCGCCGAGCCCGGCCTCCCGGCGCCCACCCACGCCGCCGGTCTGCGGTGGCTGGCCACGGCGGGGACGGCCTGGGTGGCCCGGCGCTGCACCGACCTCCTGCCGCAGCTCCTCGCCCTGGCCGCCGCCGAGGTGCGGCACGAGGCCCGGGGCACCAGCTCCCGCCTGGACCTGTCGGCCTCCCATGCGGTGGCGGCGGCCCTGGCCGCGCTGACCGTCCCCGACCAGCGGCCGGAGGTCGCCTGAGCGGGTCCCGGCGGACCGGTCAACGGTGGTGCCGTACGGCGACGAACCGCACCGGGGTGCCGGGCGCGGCCTGGGCGGCGGCGGGCAGGTCCGCCGGGGCGACCACCGCGATCACCGGGTAGCCCCCGGTGGTCGGGTGGTCGGCGAGGAAGACGACCGGACGGCCGTCCGGCGGCACCTGCACCGCGCCCAGCACCATGCCCTCGCTGGGCAGTTCGCCCTCCCGGAGGCGCTCCAGGGCGGGCCCCTCCGTCCGCAGCCCGATGCGGTTGCTCGCCGACGAGACGGCGTAGGCGCGCCCGGTGAGGGTGCGCAGGGCCGCGTCCGTGAACCAGTCCTCGCGCGGGCCCAGGGTCACGCGCAGCACGAGTTCGCGGGGCGGCGCCGGGTGCGGAACGACGTCCACGTGCGCGTACGGGCCGGCCCGGTGGCCCAGCGGCAGTACCGTGCCGTCCGTCAGCGGCGGCGGACCGAGGCCCGACAGCAGGTCCGTGGAGCGGCTGCCGAGGACCGGCTCCACGCGCACACCGCCGGAGACGGCGAGATAGCTGCGTACGCCGCTGCGGGCCCTGCCGATGTCGAGAAGCGCCCCGCCGGGCACCCGTACCGGCGCTCCCCACGGGGCCGGACGGCCGTCCAGCGTGACCGGGCAGGGGGCTCCCGTGACGGCCATCACGACCGCCGAGCGGGGGCGCACGCAGCAGCCGTCGAGCGTGGTCTCCAGGACGGCGGTACCCGGGGGATTGCCCACCAGCCGCCCGGCCAGCTCGGCCGCCGGCGCGTCGAGCGCCCCCGAGCGCGGTACGCCGAGGTGCGCCAGGCCGGGGCGGCCCCGGTCCTGGACGGTCGTCAGCGCGCCCGCCCGGACCACCACGAGGGCGTCGTCCGTCACGGTGCCCCCTCGGGTGTGAAGCGCACCCGGGTGCCCGGCGCCAGCAGGGCGGCCGGTACGCGCGCGGTGTCCCACAGCACCGCGTCGGTCGTCCCGATCAGCTGCCAGCCGCCGGGGGAGGCGCGCGGGTACACGCCGGTGTACGGCCCGGCCAGCGCGACCGACCCCGCCGGGACCGCCGTGCGAGGAGTGGCCCGGCGCGGGACCTCGCGGGGGAGCCCGGTGAGATAGCCGAAGCCGGGGGCGAAGCCGCAGAAGGCCACGCGGTACTCGGCCGCCGCGTGGACGCGGGCCACCTCGGCGACGTCGACCCCCCAGTGGGCGGCGACGTCCGGCAGGTCGGGGCCGTCGTACCGCACCCGGATCTCGACGACGTCCTCCGTACGCGGGGGGACGGGCGGAATGTCCCAGGAGGCGAGGCGTCCGGCCAGCAGGGACGGGTCGTCGAGGCCGTCCAGCAGGACCGTACGGGCGGCCGGGACGATCTCCGCCGCCGACAGGTCGCCGGACGCGCGGCGGCGCAGCAGCTCGGCGTGGAGCGCGGCCGCCTCCTCGCCCGTGCCCACCTCGATCAGCAGGGCACGGTCCCCGACCGGGAGCGCCCTCATACGAACGCCTCCACCCGCACACCGGCCGCCGTCAGCTCGGCCCGCACCCGCCGGGCCAGGTCCACCGCGCCCGGTGTGTCGCCGTGCAGGCACAGGGAGCGGGCCCGGACGGCGATGCGCGCCCCGGAGTGCGCGGTGACCGTGCCGTCGCCGGCGATGCTCACGGAGCGGGCCACCACCGCGTCGGCGTCCGCGATCACGGCGCCCTCCCGGCCGCGCGGCACCAGGGTGCCCAGGTCGGTGTAGGCGCGGTCCGCGAACGCCTCGGTGACGGCGGGCAGCCCCGCCGCCTCGGCCAGCGCGAGGAGACGCGAGCCGGGCAGACCGAGGACGGGCAGCGTGGCGTCGGCGAGGAGCACCCCGTCGACCACCGCCGCCGCCTGCTCCTCGTCGCCCACGACCCGGTTGTAGAGCGCGCCGTGCGGCTTCACGTACGACACGCGCGTGCCCGCCGCGCGGGCGAAGACCTCCAGGGCGCCGATCTGGTAGGCGACCTCGGCCGCCAGTTCGGCGGGCGGCACGTCCATCGCGCGCCGCCCGAAGCCCGCCAGGTCCCGGTACGAGACCTGGGCCCCGACCCGTACGCCGCGCTCGGCCGCCAGCGCGCAGACCCGCCGCATGGTGGCCGCGTCCCCGGCGTGGAAACCGCAGGCCACATTGGCGCTGGTGACGACGGACAGCAGCCGCTCGTCGTCGGTCAGCGTCCAGCGGCCGAAGCCCTCGCCGAGGTCGGCGTTGAGGTCGATGGAGCTCATGGATGCCATTCTCCTGCTTGTTCGTCAGAGGACGCGGTGTTCGTCAGAGGACGCGGTACTGCTCGTCGCGGGCGTCGGTCAGGAACATCCGGCCCGGTGCGTGGGTGATCGCGAACGGCGGCCGCGAGGCCGTCACCGCGGCCTGCGGCGTCACCCCGCAGGCCCAGAAGACCGGGATGTCGTCCGGCTCCGCCTCCACCGGGTCGCCGAAGTCCGGGCGGGAGAGATCGGCGATGCCGAGGCCCGCCGGGTCGCCGCAGTGCACCGGGCCGCCGTGCACGGCCGGCAGCAGGCTGGTCTCCCGGATCACGGTGGCCAGGTGCTCGGGCGGCACCGGACGCATCGACACCACCATCGGGCCCCGCAGCCGCCCGGCGGGCCGGCACGGGCGGTCGGTGACGTACATGGAGACGTTCCGGCCCTGCTCGATGTGGCGCATCGGCACACCCGCCCCGGTCAGTGCCGACTCGAAGGTGAAACTGCAGCCGATCAGGAACGACACCAGGTCCTCCCGCCAGACGTCGACCACGTCCGTCGGCTCCGCCACCAGCTCGCCGTGCTCCCACACCCGGTAACGCGGCAGGTCGGTGCGCAGGTCCGCGCCCGCTGCGAGCGGCGTCCGCCACGCCCCGGCGTCCGTCACGTCGAGCACGGGACACGGCTTGGGGTTGCGCTGGCAGAACAGCAGCATGTCGTAGGCCCAGTCGGCGGGGACCGAGATCAGGTTCGCCTGGGTGTGGCCGGCGGCGACCCCGGCGGTGGGGCCGGTGACCCCCGAACGGAACACGCTGCGAGCCTTCTCGGGGGTCCACGCGTGCGCGTGCGGGTCGACGGAGGCCAGGGGTACGTCGTACGGGGCGGGCGTCGCCGGGCGGGGCCCGGGGTGGCCCTCGGTCGTCACGGGGTTCACACGAGTTCCTTTCCGCGGGTCTCCGGGAGGCCGAGCAGGGCCAGTGCCGCCAGGCCGTAGCCGAGCGCGCCGAAGACCAGCGCGCCGCCCACGCCCCAGCTGTCGGCGAGGAAGCCGACGGTGGTGGGGAACACGGCTCCCACGGCCCGGCCGGTGTTGTAGGTGAAGCCCTGCCCGGTGCCCCGGACGGCCGACGGGTACAGCTCGCTGAGGTACGAGCCGAAGCCGCTGAAGATCGCCGACATGCAGAACCCCAGGGGGAAGCCGAGCACCAGCAGCAGGGTGCCGGCGCCGCTCGGGATGTTCGCGTACGCCAGGATGCACAGCGCCGAGAGCACGGCGAACAGCCAGATGTTGCGTCGGCGGCCCAGCAGGTCGGTCAGGTACCCGCCGGTCAGATAGCCGATGAAGGCGCCGGATATCAGGAACGCGAGGTAGCCGCCGGTGCCGACGACCGACAGACCCCGCTCCGTCTTGAGATAGGTGGGCACCCAGGTGGCCAGCGTGTAGTAGCCGCCCTGGACGCCGGTGGAGAGCAGCACCGCGAAGACCGTGGTGCGCAGCAGACCGGGCGAGGCGGCCGTGCCCCGCCGGAAGATCACGGCGAACGAGCCCTTCTCGGTGCTCCTCTCCCGAGCGGCGGCGGCCTGCGGGGCGTCCTGGACCGAGCGGCGCACCCAGATCACGAGCAGCGCGGGCAGGGCGCCGGTCCAGAACATCACGCGCCAGGCCAGGTCGTCGTCGAGGAGGGAGAAGACCGTCGTGTAGACGATCACGGCCAGTCCCCAGCCGACCGCCCAGGAGCTCTGGATCGCGCCGAGCGTGCGCCCCCGGTGCTTCGCGCTCGCGTACTCGGCGACCAGGATCGCGCCGACCGCCCACTCACCGCCGAAGCCGAGTCCCTGGAGGGCGCGGAAGACCAGCAGGGTCTCGTAGTTGGGCGCGAAGCCGCAGGCCACGGTGAACACCGCGTAGGTCACCACGGTGATCATCAGGGCCTTCACCCGGCCGATCCGGTCCGCGAGCACACCCGCGGCGGCGCCGCCGATCGCCGAGACGACCAGGGTGACCGTGGTGAACAGCCCGGTCTGGCCGTTGTCGAGGCCGAAGTAGGCCGTGAGCGCGACCATGCTCAGCGGCAGCGTGAAGTAGTCGTACGAGTCGAGGGCGTAGCCGCCGAACGCGCCGCCGAAGGCGCGGCGGCCCCGCGGGCCGAGGGCGCGCAGCCAGCCGAACGCGCCGTCGTCGGAGGCCGGCCCGGCCGGATCGGGCCGGGTCGGGGTGGTCGGGACCTGGGAGGGAGGGGGCGTACTCATGGGCACCTCGCGGTGAGGGGGAGGGTGCGTGAGACAGGCGTGGAACGGGGCCCGGGCCGTGCCGGGACGAGGGGCGCCGGGCGTCGAACGGAGGGGCGCCTGTCCAGCAAGGTAGAGGATCGTTGAACGATCCTTCAATACCCGTGTTGTTTCGTTCTCGGGTCTGCGATTGAATTCCGGCATGGCCGCCGAACTGACCGGACTCGCCGACGACCGGGCCCTCCTCGGGCGCACCAGCACCGCCGAGAGGGTCTCGGACATTCTCAGGAGCCGGATCGCCGACGGCTTCTTCCCGCCCGGGACCCGGCTGTCCGAGGACAGCATCGGCGGCGCCCTCGGCGTCTCCCGCAACACTCTGCGCGAGGCGTTCCGCCTGCTCACCCATGAACGGCTGCTCGTCCACGAGCTCAACCGCGGTGTCTTCGTACGGGTGCTGACCGTCGAGGACGTCGAGGACATCTACCGCACCCGCCGCCTCGTCGAGTGCGCCGTCGTCCGCGGACTCGGTGCCCCGCCGTACGGCCTCGACCGGCTCGCCGAGGCCGTCGCGGAAGGACAGCGCGAGGCCCACGAGGACGACTGGAAAGGCGTCTCCACCGCCAACATCCACTTCCACCGCGAACTGGTCGCCCTCGCCGACAGCGCCCGCACCGACGAGCTGATGCGCAGCGTCTTCGCCGAACTCCGGCTCGCGTTCCACGTGGTGGACGATCCGCGCGAGCTGTACGAGCCGTACCTGGCGCGCAATCTCGTCATCCTGCGGACCCTGGAGCGCGGGGAGCGGGACGAGGCCGAACGGCTGCTCGCGGACTACCTCGACGACTCGCTGCGGAACCTGGTCGCGGTCTACGGACGGCGGGTCACCGAGGTCTCCTGAGCCGTCCGCCCCGGGCGCGGCCGTCCCGGACCTCGCCCGGCGGAACGATTTGGGTCGATGTCAGACCCAGGACCTAGTCTGTGCACCGTGACTTCACCGGCATCGACGGACAGCGTTCCGCCCCAGCTCGGCGCGGGGCCGCGCCCTGCTCCGGGCCCGGCCGCCGACGAGGGACTGGCGCGGCGGCTGCGCGCGCTCGCCTGCACCGCGCCGCTGCACGACCTGGACGCGCGCAAGGCGAACCTCGCCGGCGAGTACTCGGTGTACGGCATGGCGGAGGTGGCCCTCGCCGCCATCGACCTGGTCACCCTGAACATGGACTTCGACACGGGCGCGGACCACGACCAGATCGTCGCCCGCCTCATCCCGCGCATCGCCGCCCAGGCCCCCCGGCGGCCCGTCGAGGAGCACGAGCGCGTGGCCCGCTGGGTGCTGGAGAACCTGATCAACGTCGGCAGTGTCGACCGCGGCTTCCGAGCCGTGTACGGGACGTTCGCACCCGACGGCACCTATGTCCGCCGCGACTACGACTTCAAGCTGATCGAGGAGGTCCCCGGCCACGGCGGCGGGGTCTACCTCCGTACGACCGACGAGGCCGTCAACGTCCTGGTGGGCGCCCTCGACACCGATGTCACCAGCGCCCAGATCGCCGCCGAGGTCAAGCTGGAGATCCTCATCAGCCGGGGCCGGCTCGCGGACGCCCAGCTCGCCGCCGAGCAGGCCCGCTACCGGACCGTGCAGTACTCCGAGACCCTGCGCAGGGCCCTGGACGCCACCCGGCGCAACGTCCGCGCGGTCGACTGGCTCAGGACCGTGCCCGACATGATCGCCGAGGCGCTCGACCACGTGGCCGACCGCTACCGCCACGAGAACGCGATCCTCACCAACATCCGCAAGGCACGCGACGAGTCCGAGGAACCCGAGCACAAGCGGCGCGCCGCCGAACTCGTCGACATCGTCAAGGACTGCATCCGGCGGCACACCCAGCTGCAGTCGAGGCTGCTGGAGGCCGGGCCGCTGTTCCGCGCGGAGCAGGACCGCCAGGCCTTCGCCACCCCGATGACCACCTCGGGCACGGACCTCTACGGCCATCTGCTGGCACCGCTGCTCCCGCTGCCCGTGGAGCAGGCACGCCGGGTGACCGACGCGTTCTTCGCCCGCGGGACGGGGCTGCGCACGCCGGGGTCCGTCCGGGTCGGGGACCTCGTCGAGCTGCTGTTCACACCCCCGGTGGAGCGCGAGCACCTCGGCGCGGAGATGCCCGAGCCCGACCTGATCGCCACGCCCGACGACAGCCGCTTCAGCGAGGAGCAGCTGGCGGCGGCCAAGCAGTTGCTCGACCTGCCCGCGGACGCGCCCCGGCGGCTGTCCGGGCTGCTGGCGGACGCCCGGCTCCAGGATCCCGAACTGCCCTATCTGGTCGCCCTCCTGGCCGTGCACGCGGCGAGCCCGCCGGTCGGGACGGCCTACCGGCAGGGCGAGGCGAAGCTGCTGTTCTCCGTGGACGACGGGGTGGAGCTGGACGACCCCGAGTTCGGCGGGGCCGATCTGATCGTGGGCACGGCCCTGCTGGACGCGGCCGGGATGGCGGCGGACCGGGAGGCGGCGTGAGGGCCCCACGGGGATCGCGCCCGTCGCGCGGCCGCCGGCCGTCCAGGGCCTGCCGCACGGCCCCCCGCACCCCTCTCCGCGCCGCCCTTCCCCCCATTAACCCGACCAAGGAGTTCCGCTGTGAGTGAGCACGTCGAGTGGAGTGAGCCGGAGACGGCCGCCGCTCCGGTGGCCGCGCCCCTCACGCCCGCCGACGCCGCCGACGCCGCCAGGCTCGTCGCCTTCGGGCTGCAGCCCAAGCTGCAGCCCGCCCGGGACCAGGAGTACGGCGAACTGCTCAGGCGCTACCGGGAGGATCCGGCCTTCGCACGGCTCGCCGACGCCGTGGCCGCCGGGCTGGGACTCATCGTGCTGGAGGTGTCACCGCGGGCGGGCATGGCGGTGACGGCGGCCGAGGACTCCGTCTTCGCCGTGCGCATGGGGGACTACGCGCGCCGGACGGCGGCCGACTCGGTGGACCGGTTCCTGCACGGGCTGGCGCATCTCGCGGTGGCCGCCATGGCCTTCCCCCGGCCCGAGGACCTCGCGGACGACGGGTACATCGGGCGGGTCTCGGTCAACGGCGTCGACGCCTTCGTCCGGCAGGCGTGCCGCCGGCTGGAGGAGCGCGCCGAGGAATCGGGGGAGAACACCGACCCGGCGACCGACGCTCCCGGCCTGGAGTCGGCCTGGCGGACCTGGGCGAGACGCAGCTCCACCGGTGCCACCAAGGACGCGCGCCGGCTGGCCGGGTCGACCACCGGCATCATCGGCAAGGCGGTCGGCTTCCTCACCGACTCGGGCTTCCTGCAGCGCACCGGGGACGACAACGGCGGCACGTACCGGACGACCGCGCGATACCAGCTCCAGGTGCGGGACATGGCGGGCAGCGCCGCGATGGCCGAACTGCTGGACCTGGGCGTCGTGCCCGTCACCGACGGCTCGGCCACACTGCTGCCCGCCGAGGACACCGACGACCTGGAGCTGGTGGCCGACGCCGGCCTGCCCTTCCACTCCTGACCAACCCCGCCCCCGCCCTACGGGGCACCACGACCACACGCCCGCCCCCCACGACCCCGACCGACGGCCCGCCGTCACCACCGCACCGCACGAACCCCCCTTACGACCGCGAAAGTCCGCCGCCATGTACGAGCTGTCCCGGGTCCGCCTCTACTCCATCGGGCCGGCCGGTGCGCGCTACGCCGACACCGTGCTGGACCTGCGGGGTGTGGGCGCGTACGTGCCCGACCCCGCACCGCAGCAGGCGGAGTTCTTCGCGGAGGAACCCACCGGCCCGCCGCGCAGGCCGGCACCGGCCGGGGTCCTCTTCCTGGAGAACGGCGGCGGCAAGTCCGTCCTGCTCAAGCTGATCTTCTCGGTGATGCTGCCGGGCCACCGCAACACCCTGGGCGGCGCCAGCTCGGGTGTGCTGCGCAAGTTCCTGCTGGCCGACGACTGCGGGCACGTCGCCCTGGAGTGGCAGCACACGCTGACCGGTGAGTGCGTCGTCGTGGGCAAGGTCAGCGAGTGGCGGGGCCGGCAGGTCTCCAGCGACCCGCGCAAGTTCGCCGAGGCCTGGTACTCCTTCCGGCCCGGCCCGGGACTGAGCCTGGACAACCTGCCCGTGGCCGAGTCCACCGCCGTACGCCCGCCCGCCGAGGGCGCGTCCGGCGCCCAGGGACGGCGGCGGACCATGAAGGGCTTCCGGGACGCCCTCACCGAGGCGGGCAAGGCGTATCCCCACCTCGAAGTGCACTGGGAGGAGATCCACGACCGCTGGAACGAGCATCTGACCGACCTCGGCCTCGACCCGGAACTCTTCCGCTACCAGCGGGAGATGAACGCCGACGAGGGCGAGGCCGCCGGACTCTTCGCGGTGAAGAAGGACGCCGACTTCACCGACCTGCTGCTGCGGGCCGTCACCGACACCCGGGACACGGACGGACTCGCCGACCTGGTGAGCGGGTTCGGCAACAAGCTCGGACGGCGGGCCGAGCTGATCGCCGAGCGGGACTTCACCGCCGGGTCCGTCGATCTGCTCGGCCGGATCGTCGAGGCGGCCGAGGCCCGTTCCCGGGCCCGGGACATCCACGCGGGCGCCGAGCGCCGCACCCGTACCCTGGCCCGCCGCCTCTCCGCGCGCGCCGCCCGGGAGCGGCTGCGGGGCACCGACCTCGCCCAGCGGACCACCGCCGCCGCGTACGCGGTCACCCACTCCGAGGCCGCCCGCGACCGCAGCGCCCAGATCGCGGCCGAACTCGCCTACCGGCACGCCTCGCTGGCGCTGGCCGCCGCGGAGAGGTCGGCCGCCTCGCAGAAGCGGGAGCTGGCCGACGCACGCACCCTGCACTCCGCCTGGCAGGCCGCCGAGGCCGTGCTCAGGCATCGGGCCGCCGCCGACCGTGTCGCCCGGGTGGCCGCCGCCATCCAGGAGGCCGAACGGGACGCCGCCCCCGCCCTCGCCGCCCGTGCCAAGGCCGCCGTCGACCTCGTCCGCGCCCTGCACGCCGCCGCCGAGAGCGCCGAGGACCTGGCCAACGAGGGGGAGGAGAAGTCGGCGGCACTGCAGGAGGCCGGCGAGGCCGCCCACCGGGACGCGACCGCCGCCGCCACCGAGGCCCAGCGCGCCCGCAGCGAGACCGGCCACCTCAGGCAGCGCCTCGGCGAGGTCGAGCAGGAGACCGCCGAGGCCGTCCGCGCCGGCTGGCTCGACGACACCGCCCCCGACGCCGATCCGGCCCGCGCCGCCCTGGCCGCCAGCGACGCCGAGAAGACGGCCGTCGCCGCCTGGGACACCGCACGCGAGGCTTCGCGCCGCGCCGCCGAACGCGCCAGGGAGGCGGCCTCCGCCGAGTCCCGAGCGGAGCTGACGGCCGCCCGCGCGGCGGACGCGGCGACCGCCGCCGAGCGCGCCCTCGACGGGGAGCGGCGCACCGCGGAGGCCCTCGCCGCCGAGGAGCGGCTGGCCGAGCTGCTGAGCCTGCCGGGCCACGCCGGCCGGACACGCCCCGGGGTGCCGGTGCCCCGCAGGGGAGAGACGACGGACGGCGGCGACGCGGCGGCCGACAACACCCGTACACCGGCCGGGCGTTCCGCCGCCGACGGGTCGCTCACCCCCGAGGAGCTGGACCGCTTCGCCGACGAACTGCGCGAACTGCTCGACGACAACGTGTCGTCCGCCGAGCGTCACCTCTTCGACCTGCGCACCGCCGCCGCCGACGACGCGCGCATCCTGGGCGCCCTCGGCGACGGAGGACTGCTGCCGCCGGGCCCCGACGTGCTCGCCACGGTCGAGTTCCTCGGTGAGCACGGCATCCCCGCCCTGCCCGGCTGGCGCTATCTGGCCCAGGCCGTCGATCCCGTCGACCACGCGCGCGTGCTGGCCGCGCGCCCGGAGCTGGTCGACGGCGTGATCATCACCGACCCGGACTCGCACGCCCGGGCCCGCGAGGCGCTCACCGACGCGGCACTGCTCCCGAGGTCCGCCGTGGCCGTCGGCACGGCGGCCGCCCTGCTGGCCCCGACCCCGCCGGCCGGCGCGGGCGACGGGACCGCCTCCGACGTGTTCCTCGTGCCGCCCAACCCGGCCATGCACGACGAGCACGCCGCCGACGAGGAACGGCAGACGCTGCGCGCGCGGGCGACCGAGCGGGACGAGGAGATCCGTCGGCTGGCCGCCCGGCTCGGCAAGGACCGCGAACTGGCGGCCCGCCTCTCCTCGTGGCGCACGGGGTGCCCGGCGGGCAGACTCACCGAGCTGGCCGCCGCCGCGCGGGAGACGCGGGCGTTCGCCGAGGAGGCCGAGGCGGAGCTGTCGGAGGCCCGCACCGTCCGGGCCGAGGCCGAGGAGGCGGCGGCCGAGGCGGCCCACGTGCGCGACGCGCGGCAGGAGGCCGCACAGAAGGCCCGCCGCGCCGCCGACGTCCTCGCCGGACTCGCCCACCGGCTGCGCGAGCGCGCCGGCTGGCAGGCCAAGCTCCGCGAACTAGCCGACGAGGCCGCCGAGTCCGAGGCCCGCGCCCAGTCCTGTCTGGAGCGCGCCCGCGCCGCCGACGAGAACCGCCGCGCCACCCAGCGCGCCGCCGACGACGCCCGCCGCACGGCGCGTGCGCTGCGCGCCGAGCGCGCGGAGATCGCCGGCGCCCCCGACGACGTACCGGAGACCGATCCCGACGCGCCCCGGCACCCCCTCGCGGCCCTGCGCGAGGCGTACCGGGCCGCCTCCCAGGTGTACGAGAAGGTGGGTGTCGGCGCCGATCTGCGTGCCGAGCAGGCGCGGGCCGAGAGCGACGAGAGCTCCGCGATCGCCGAACTCGGCCGGCTGACCAACAAGGTCCGCAACCGTGCCGAGCAGCTCCTGCAGTCACCGGACGGCTCCGACGCGCCCTCCCGGCAGGCCGCCGTCGCCCGCGCCGAGGAGCTGGTCCAGCTCCTGGAGAGCCGGGTGTCCCTGTCGAGCGAGCAGCTCGGGCGACTGCGCGGCGAGGCCGAGCGGCACGCCCCCGAGGACGGCGACGCACACACCGAGCTGCCCGAGGAACTGCTTCCGCGCGACGCCGAGCACGCCCAGGGCCTGCTGCGCACCGCCACCGCCGAACTCGCCTCCCGGGCCGAGGCGCTGACCCGGGCCCGCGAGGCCCATGCCGAGCTGCTGGAGTCCCACCGCGCCGCCGAGGACGCGGCCGGCGGCTTCGACGAGACCGCCGCCCTGCTCCGGGACCTCCTGCGCGACCACTCCGCGGACGACGACCAGGAGGAGACCGAGCCCTACCCCGGCGGCCCCGAGGAGGCGCGCAGGGCCGCCGCCGAGGCCCGCCGCTCCCTGCGCGGCTGCGCCGCCGACCTGTCCGCCGCCGAGGGGGCTGTGCGCGAGGCGAGCGACATCCTCGTACGCCACGCCAACTCCACCCGCTACGAGCAGGTACGCACACCCGCCCGCCAGCAGATCCGCGAGCTGCCGGCGGCCTCGCTCCCCGAGCACGCCCAGAAGTGGGCCGACGCCTTCGCGCCCAGGCTCCGGGTCCTCACGGACGAGCTGGCCCAGCTGGAGCGCAACCGCGACTCGATCGTCGACCGGCTGCGCGGTCTGGTGGAGTCGGCCCTCGCCACGCTCCGCTCCGCCCAGCGGCTGTCCAGGCTCCCCGAGGGCCTGGGGGAGTGGTCCGGCCAGGAATTCCTGCGCATCCGCTTCGAGGAGCCCGACCAGGCCACCCTCGCCGAACGGCTCGGCGAGGTCGTCGACGAGGCGACCCGCGCGGCGGTGAAGAAGAACTCCGACATGCGCCGCGACGGCATGTCCCTGCTGCTGCGGGGCGTCGGCGCCGCGCTCCAGCCCAAGGGCATCGCCGTGGAGATCCTCAAACCGGACGCCGTGCTGCGGGCCGAGCGCGTCCCCGTCGGACAGATGGGCGACGTCTTCTCCGGCGGCCAGCTGCTCACCGCGGCCATCGCCCTCTACTGCACGATGGCCGCCCTCCGCAGCAACGACCGGGGACGCGACAGGCATCGCCACGCCGGCACCCTGTTCCTGGACAACCCCATCGGCCGCGCCAACGCGACGTACCTGCTGGAACTGCAGCGGGCGGTCTCGGACGCCCTGGGCGTCCAGCTCCTCTACACCACCGGTCTCTTCGACACGACCGCGCTGGCGGAGTTCCCGCTCGTGATCCGGCTGCGCAACGACGCCGACCTGAGGGCGGGCCTGAAGTACATCAGCGTGGAGGAACACCTCCGCCCGGGACTGCCCAAGCAGCCCCGGGCGGGGGAGACGGTGCACACGGAGATCACGGCGACGAGGATGTACCGGAGGCCAGCCCCGAGCGCGCCGTGAGGGGGCGCGGGGAACCGCGCGACGGGCCCGGACGGGCCCGCGGCCGCGCGCGTCCCCCGGGCAGCCCGACCCTCAGGCGTCGGCCTTCAGGAGATCGGCGCACTTCTCGCCGATCATCATCGTCGTGATGCACGGATTCACCGTGACCAGATCCGGCATCACCGACCCGTCGGCCACCCGCAGCCCCGCGATGCCCTTCACCCGCAGCCGAGCGTCCAGCGGGGCGGAGGCGTCGTCGTCCGCGCCCATCTTCACGGTGCAGGCCGGGTGGTAGACGGTGTTGTGGGTCTTCCGGATGTAGTCGAGGAGTTCCTCGTCGCTCCGTACGTCGGGCCCGGGCGCCAACTCGGCTCCCGCCCAGCCGCTCAGGGCCGGCTGCGCGGCGATCTGCCGGGCCAGACGAAGGCCGTACGTCATCACGCGCACGTCGTGCTCGTGCGTGAAGTAGCGCGGGTCGACCTTCGGCTTGTCCCGGTAGTCCCGGGTGCGCAGCCGCACGGTGCCCCGGGACTTCGCCCGGGTCACGTTGGGCGTCAGACAGAACGCGTTCTCGGAGGTCGGGTAGCCGTGCCGGGCCGTGTTCATGTCGAACGGCACGGACCCGTAGTGGAACATCAGGTCGGGCCGGTCCAGACCCGGTTCGGTGTCGTAGAAGATGCCCGCCTCCCACCACTGGTTGGACTCGGTGGGCATCGGCTGCGCGGCCTCCCACATGATGACGCCCTCGGGGTGGTCCTGGAGGTTCTCGCCGACGCCCGCGGAGTCCACGACCACGTCCACGCCGACCTCGCGCAGCTGCTCGGCCGGGCCGATGCCGGAGAGCATGAGGATCTTCGGGGTGTCGATGGAACCGCAGGAGACCACGACCTCACGCCGGGCGCGCACCGTCCGGGTGTGGATGAGGTCCGGGTCCAGGTACTCGGCGCCGACGCAGCGCCGCCCCTCCAGCACCAGCTTCTTGGCGCGGACCCCGGTGCGCACCTCCAGGTTGGGGCGCCGGCCCATGATCGGGTGGAGGTACGCCACGGAGGAGGACTGCCGGATGTTGTTCTCGTCGGAGTTGATCTGGAACCAGTTGGCGCCCCGCACCACCGTCGTCCCCGTGTTGAACGGGGTCGTCGGAATGCCCGCCTGGACGCACGCCTCCAGCAGGGCGCTGCCGCACGGGTCCTCGCTCTTGATCGTGCGGAGCTTCACCGGCCCGGAGCGGCCGTGGTGCTCACCGGGCGCGTCGTTGCTCTCCAGGCGCCGGTAGAGCGGGAAGAGATCGGCCGCGGACCAGCCCGTACAGCCCGCCGCCGCCCAGTCGTCGAGGTCCTCCGCGGGCGCCCAGAAGGCGATGCACGAGTTGTGGGAGGAGCAGCCGCCGAGCACCTTCGCCCGCGCGTGCCGCATGAAACTGTTGCCGCCGGCCTGCGGCTCGACGGGGTAGTCCCAGTCGTAGCCGGACTCCAGCAGGCCCATCCAGCGTTCCAGCCTCAGGACGTCGTCGTCACCGACGTCACTGGGGCCCGCCTCCAGGACGCACACCGTGACGGACGGGTCCTCGGAGAGTCTGGCCGCGACGACGTTTCCCGCGGTGCCGCCGCCGACCACGACGTAGTCGAATTCGTCTTCCTGCATGGGGGGTCGACCTCCTGCGTTGCTGTGCTGCCGTGCTGTGCCGAGTCGGATGTGGTGGGGGGTGGGCCGGACCGTCAGTCGGCGGCCGGGGTGCCGACGCCGGCGGCGGGCGGGGCCGGCGGTGACGCGGGCTCTGCCCCGTCGACCACGCGGTGCTCGGCGAGCACGCCGGTCCTGTGCCGCTGGACGAACCAGTAGTAGGCGAAGCCGCCGCCGGCGATGAGCCCGACGAAGAGGACCGCGCCCCACTGCAGGTACCAGTGGAAGGGGGCGGCCGCGTTGTAGACGGCGGCGCGCGGCCAGATCAGGTTGAGGGTCATGCCCCCGCCCCACAGCACGGCGAGGATGTTCACGGGCAGACCCCAGCGGCCCAGCGAGAACCGGCCGTCCCCGGCGGGCTGCCACTTACCGCGCAGCCGCGCCACCAGCATCGGCACGGTGACGCCCAGATAGGCCAGGTAGATCATGATGATGCCGATGCTGGTCACCACGGTGAAGATCTGCGGCTGACGGATGTTGACCACGAGGATGCTCAGTGCCAGCACACCGATGATCACGGTCGGCAGCACCGGCGTCTGGAAGCGCGGGTGGATCTTGGCGAGCTTCGAGGAGGCGGGCAGATTGTTGTCCCGTGCCATGGCGAAGGTCAGCCGGACGGCGGCGGTGTGCACGGCCAGGGCGCAGACGGTGACCGCGATCAGGACGCACCACAGCATCGCCTTGCCGGCCGTCGGGCCCAGCACGTTGAGCACGACGTACTGCAGTCCGTCCGTGGACAGCCGTTCGCCCTTCAGGCTGGAGACGCTCATCAGCGCCAGCAGCAGGATCAGACCGCCGAGGAGGAAGGAGGCGATGATCGCCCGGATGATGGCGCGCGGCGCGTTCCGGGTCGGATCCAGCGACTCCTCACCGAGCGAGGCGGCCGTGTCGAAGCCGTACATGACGTACGCGGACGCCAGCGAGGCCACCAGGAACGCGCCCAGGTACCCGTTGCCGTACGCGCTGCCGGTGCCGTTGGTCTCCATGACCACCTGCGGCCCGCGGGTGATGTGCACGGCGAACAGCACGATCAGGACGACGGTGGCGATCAGTTCGATGAACACGCCCGCCGTGTTGATCCGGGCCATCAGCTTCACGCCGAAGGCGTTCACCGCGGTGGTGAAAAGGATCAGCACCGCGGCCAGGCCGACCGCGTTGGTCGCGACGTCGTATGTGCCAGTGCCGTCCCCCACGAACTGGAACACGTCGGAGATCTGAGGAAGCGTCAGCTGATACGCCAGCGCGACCGCCGCGATCGAGACGATGGAGGCGCACAGCATCATCCAGCCGGCGAGCCAGCCCAGATGCGGATTGCCTATCTTCTTCGACCAGTTGTAGACCGAGCCCGCCACCGGGTAGCGGGCCGCCAGTTCGGCGAAGCAGAGCGCCACCATGAACTGGCCGACGAACACCATCGGCCAGGACCACCAGTAGGCGGGACCGCCGCTGGCGAAGCCGAAGTAGAAGAGCTGGAAGGTGCCGGTGAGGATCGAGATGTAGCTGATGCCGGCCGCGAAGGTGTGGAAGTTGCCGAGGGTGCGCTTGAGTTCGGGTCTGTAGCCGAACTCGGTCAGCTCGGTGTCGTCGGAGGCGTTCTCGGGGCCGGTGGGTTGCTCGATGGTCGTCATGAGCGGACTCCTGGTGGGGCCTTGGGGAGGAGGGGAGCGGCTCTTGCGGGTGCCGGGAAGGGCGCGGGAGTGCGCGAAGGCGTGAGGGGGGAAGGTGCCCGGGCAGGGCGGGAGCGGCCGTACGGCCGGGTGCGGGGGAGCGAGGGACCTACGCGAACCAACCCTGCGGTGCGGGGTCCGTGTTGCGCCAGATGTGCTTCGCCTCGCGGTACTCGGCGAGCCCCGCGGGCCCGAGTTCACGGCCGAAGCCGGACTGCTTGTACCCGCCCCACTCGGCCTGCGGCACGTACGGGTGATAGTCGTTGATCCAGACCGTGCCGAGCCGCAGCCGGGCCGCGACCCGCTGTGCCCTGGCCTCGTCGGACGTCCACACGGCGCCGGCCAGGCCGTAGATCGTGTCGTTGGCCAGGCGGACGGCCTCGTCCTCGGTGCTGAACCGTTCCACCGTCAGCACCGGTCCGAACGACTCGTCCTGGACGACCGACATCGCGCTCGTGCACTCGTCGAGGACGGTCGGCAGGTAGTAGAACCCCTGCTCGTAGGCGTCGCCGCCGGGCCGCTCGCCACCGCAGCGCAGCACCGCGCCCTCCGCGACGCCCCGGGCGACGTACTCCTCGACCTTCGCGCGATGCGCGGCCGAGATCAGCGGGCCGGTCTGCGCCCGCTCGTCGAAGGGGCCCCCGAGCCGGATCTCCCGCGCCCGGCGGACGACCTCGTCGACGAACCGGTCGTGCAGCGAGTCCTCCACCAGCAGCCGGGCGCCCGCCGAGCAGACCTGTCCCGAGTGCAGGAACACCGCGGTCAGCGCCATGTCGACGGCCGTGTCGAAGTCGGCGTCGGCGAAGACGATGTTCGGGTTCTTGCCGCCCAGTTCCAGGGCGACCTTCTTCACGCTCGCGGCGGCGTTGGCCATGAGCCGGCGCCCGGTCTGCAGCCCGCCGGTGAAGGAGACCAGGTCCACGTCCGGGTGGTCGGAGAGCGGTGCGCCGGCCTCCGGGCCCGCGCCCAGGACCAGGTTGGCCACACCCGCGGGCACCCCGGCCTCCTCCAGCAGGCGCATCAGGTGGATCGCGGTGTGCGGGGTCAGCTCGCTCGGCTTGAGCACGAAGGTGTTGCCGGCCGCGAGCGCCGGGGCGACCTTCCAGGCCGTCTGGAGCAGGGGGTAGTTCCAGGGGGTGATCAGTGCGCACACCCCGACCGGCTCGTACACGACCCGGCTGTCGACGCCGGCCTGACCGGTGTCGACGACCCGGCCGGTCTCGGCCGTGGCCGCCCGTCCGAAGTAGCGGAAGCAGTTCGCGATGTCGTCGATGTCGTACTCGCTCTCCACCAGCCTCTTGCCGGTGTCGAGGGACTCGGCGCGGGCGAGCGCGTCCTTGTCGCGTACGAGGAGGTCGGCCACCCGCAGCAGCAGGTCTCCGCGGTCGGCGGGGGAGGTGGTGGGCCAGGGGCCCTCGTCGAAGGCGCGGCGCGCGGCCGTGATGGCCTCCGCGGTGTCCTTGGCGCCGGCCTCGTCGACGACGGCGACCAGGCTGCCGTCGGCGGGACAGTGGATCTCACGGGTCCGTCCGTCGAGCGCGGATCGCCACGCTCCGCCGATGAATAGTTCGGGCATGTCTCTCGTTCCTCCTGGTCAGCGCCGTGAGGCCGGCGCCCTCGCGGCTGAGCGCCTAACCGGAGGACCGCGTTCTATGCCTGAAAACAGGCTGAATGTGACGGTCGACACGCCCGGTCAGAAACCTTGACATCCGAGGAACCGGCCTGCTGGGACCAGCACACCATCCATCCGGCGCCGCCGCGATGCCATGACCGGACGCGGATGTTCACAGGTTTCGGGGCCCGCGGACCGGGTGGGGGAGCGCAGGCGAGGGGGCCCACGCGGTGCGTGGGCCCCCTCTTCGTCGTCCTACGGGTGCGACAGCTGCCCGGCGCCACCCCGTCGGCGTATCCGGGCCTGCGCGCGCTCCGCGGCCCGCGCCTCCCGGTGGGCCCGGCGCCGCTCACGGCGCAGCGCGCGCGCCGTGCTGCTGGGCTCCGAGACCACGCCGTTGCGCTGCTTCCACACCTGGCGGGTCACCCAGACGTCCAGCACGCCCCAGGTCGCCGCGATCGTGCTCGCCACGGTGCTCAGCACCATGGGGAACGCCGGCCACGCGTCCGCCAGCGTGCACAGGACCGCCACCATCGCCTGGACCAGTGTCGCCGCGATGATGATGACCGCACGCACCGCCGCCGTCCGCACCGGATCGGGAAGCCGCGGCCTGCGCGCCGGTTCCTCGATCCACAACGGCCGGTAATGCACCCGTTCTCCGTCGCCACCGGCGGAGAGTCCTCGCTCCCTCACCGCGACTCTCTCCCCCGTCAGCAGGCCGTGCTCCGGTTCCCGAGCGCTCCGCTCCGCCCTCCCGGGCTTCACCGCTCCGTCCCCGGGCGCCGTGCGCCGCTCCGCCGTGCCCATCAAGTCGTCACTCCCCACCGCCGGTGGACCAACAGATCCGGATCGCGAGACCCGGCCCCCCACTGGTGCCCGACTTCCTCTGATTTACGCCGCCTGGGAGCGGCATGCATGGCCTGTGGCCCATTCCGCCCCCCATTCCCGTACAGAAAGACGATCGACGTGCGCCGAAGATTCCCATGGAACGCAAAAATCCGGCCAACCGGCCAACTTCCCCGACGGGATGCCATGGGTTCAACTCCCTGACGGGGGGAGGCAATCCCCCCAAAGGACGGACAACTCCCCCTGTCCGGTTCGCCTTGGGTGCGGAGCGGGCGCGTCCGGCGCTTCGAGATACGTGTGAGTCGGTAGTAGGCTCACGCCGTTTGTTGACGCACATGTGTACCCCCGGACCATGGTGGGGGTCGAGCTGGGGGAGGCCATGCGCTTTCGCGGGAAATCGATCCGCCGGAAGATCGTGGCGCTGCTGCTCGTGCCCCTGGTGGCGCTGACCGGCGTCTGGACGTTCGCCACGGTGCTGACGGGCCGTGAGGCGAGCGACCTCTTCCGGGTGGCGGACATCGTGGAGGAGGTCGGCTTCCCGACCGAGGACACCATCCGTGTGCTCCAGCAGGAGCGCCGTCAAACACTGGTCTACCTGGCCGACCCCCGGGCCGCCGGGGCGCTCAAGGCCCTCGACCGCAGCCGGGCCGCCACGGACGCGGCCGTCGACGAGTTCCGTGAGCACGCCCGGAAGTCGGATCTGCGGGACGAGATGGGCGAGACCACCTCGCTGCGGCTCACCGCCATCCTGGACGCCCTCGACGGCCTGCCGTCACTGCGGACCACCGTCGAGAGCGGCAACGTCAGCCCCGCCAAGGCCCTCGGCCACTACAACGACCTCGTCGACCCCTGCTTCACCCTGCTGTCCAACCTCCCCGCCCTCGACAGCGTGGAGATGGACAAGCAGGGCCGCGCCCTGATCAACGTCGGCCGGGCCCGTGAACTCCTCTCCCGCGAGGACGCGTTGCTCAGCTCCGTGCTCGTGGCGAACAGGATCACCAAGGACGAGATCCGCGACTTCTCCGACCTCGTGGCCCAGCGCACCCTGCTGTACGAGATCAGCCTGCCGCAGCTGCCCGCGGCCGAGCGCGACCGCTTCCACCGCTACTGGAGGAACGCGAACACCGCGCCCCTGCGCACGGTCGAACAGGGCGTCATCGCCTCCGACCCCGGCCGGCCGAGCGGAGTCACCGCCAAGACCTGGGACAGCGCCGTCGAGCCCGTCCTCTCCGATCTCCGCGACCTCAGCGTCGAGGCGGGCGACCGCTACCAGGACCGCGTCAGCCCGTTGGCCACCGGCGTCATCCTGAAGGCGGCCGTCGCCGGCGTCCTCGGCCTCTTCGCCCTGCTCGTCTCGCTCTTCATGTCCGTGCGCATCGGCCGGGTCCTCATCCGCGACCTGCGCCGGCTCCGCCAGGAGGCCCACGAGACGGCCGGGGTGCGGCTGCCCAGCGTGATGCGCAGGCTCGCCGCGGGCGAACAGGTCGACGTGGAGACCGAGGTCCCGCACCTGGAGTACGACAAGAACGAGATAGGCGAGGTCAGCCAGGCCCTCAACACCCTGCAGCGGGCCGCCGTCGAGGCCGCCGTCAAGCAGTCCGAACTCCGCAGCGGCATCTCCGAGGTCTTCGTCAACCTCGCCCGCCGCAGCCAGGTCCTGCTGCACAAGCAGCTCACGCTCCTCGACACCATGGAACGCCGGACCGAGGACACCGACGAACTGGCCGACCTGTTCCGCCTGGACCACCTGACGACCCGTATGCGCCGACACGCCGAGGGCCTGGTCATCCTCTCCGGGGCGGCCCCCTCCCGGCAGTGGCGCAAGCCCATCCAGCTGATGGACGTCGTCCGCGCGGCCGTCGCCGAGGTCGAGGACTACGAGCGCATCGAGGTACGCCGGCTGCCCCGGGTCGCCGTGACCGGCCCCGCGGTCGCCGACCTCACCCACCTGGTGGCCGAACTCCTGGAGAACGCCACGGTGTTCTCGCCCCCGCACACCGCCGTGCAGGTGCTCGGTGAGCGCGTCGCCAACGGCTTCACCCTGGAGATCCACGACCGGGGTCTCGGCATGTCGGCCGAGGCGCTCCTCGACGCCAACCTGAAGCTCGCCGAGACCCCCGACTTCGAGCTGTCCGACACCGACCGCCTCGGACTCTTCGTGGTCAGCCGGCTCGCCCAGCGGCAGAAGGTCCGCGTCTCCCTGCAGCCCTCCCCGTACGGCGGCACCACGGCCGTGCTGTTCATCCCCGACGCCCTGCTCACCGACGACGTCCCCGACACCAACGGCATCGGCTTCCGCCTGGACCGCGCCCACCCCACCCGGGAGGCCGAGCTGGAGGACGAACGCAACGCGGCGCTCTCCCAGGTGCCGGTCCGGCTGCCGGGACTCTCCGCCGCCATCCTGGACGGCCCGGTGGAGCTGGAGGCGCCGGTCGACCGGGACCCGCTGGCCGGCGGCTTCCCGGGCGCCCTCGGCGACGAGGACGCCGAGCGGGGCGGACTGTTCCGGCCCCGTCACTCCCTCACCGGCGTCGCCGACGAGCACCAGCAGCCGGCCCGCGACGGCGAAGCGCGGCAGGCCCCGCTCACCGACCCCGACCCGACCCTCGGTCCGGTACCGCTGCCGCAGCGCCGCACCCCGCATCTCGTCAGCTCGCACGGCCGTTCGGTGGCCGGGGCCCGGCAGCCGAGGCGCCCGGAGGACGAGCCCGGGCAGGGCCGTACGGCGGGCCCCGCCGAGCCGGTCACCGACTCCCGGCCGTTCAGCGCCCTGCGCGGGGACCGCGCCGAACCGCCGGCCCACCCCGGACCCGCCGGCCTGCCCGGCGGACACCGCGCCGACCGCACCGACCTGCTGCCCCCGGGCAGGTTCGACGGTCCCGCCCTGCCCCAGCGACGCCGTACGGCCCCCGAGGGCGGCGCGGCACCGATGACCTCGCGGTACGGCTCCGACGAGCCGACCCCGCGTGCGGACACGACGACCGACCAGGCAGAATCGGCACCGAGCCCGCTGCCCCGTCGTGTCCGACAGGCCAACCTGGCACCGCAGTTGAAGGACGGCCCCGAGCGGCGCGCCGAACGCGAGAGGTCACGCCCGGGCGGCCGCCCGGAGCCGGTCGAACGCGACGCCGACGAGGTACGCAGCCGTATGGCCTCGCTGCAGCACGGTTGGCGGCGCGGCCGCGAGGAGAACGCCGAGGGCGACGACGCCCAGGACGTCCCAGCACCACGAGGAACGACTAAGGGGGACGGTCGATGACCGCACCGCAGGCCGATGGGCACACCGCGACCGGCACGTCCGGCGAGCTGAACTGGCTCCTGGACGACCTGGTCCAGCGTGTCGCCAGCATCCGCAAGGCGCTCGTGCTCTCCAGCGACGGACTGCCCACGGGCGTCTCCGCGGACCTCACCAGGGAGGACAGCGAGCACCTGGCCGCCGTCTCCTCCGGGTTCCACAGCCTCGCCAAGGGCGTCGGCCGCCACTTCGAGGCGGGTACCGTCCGGCAGACGGTCGTGGAGCTCGACGAGGCGTTCCTGTTCGTCACGGCCGCCGGCGACGGCAGCTGCCTCGCCGTCCTCGCCGACGCCGACGCCGACATCGGCCAGGTCGCCTACGAGATGACCCTCCTGGTCAAGCGGGTCGGCGTGCATCTGGGCTCCGCCCCGCGCGCCGATGTGCCCCACGGCGGGTAGTGGAACGGCATGAGCCCAGACGGTCAGGGAAGCAGCCACTGGTTCGACGACGAGGCCGGGCCAGTGGTGCGTCCGTACGCGATGACCCGCGGCCGGACGAATCACGCGATCCAGCACCGCCTCGACCTGATCGCCGTGGTCGTCACGGAACCGCACGTCGACGACCCGGAAGAGGACCACTCCCTCTCCCCTGAGCACGTCCGTATCGTCGAGCTCTGCCGTGACAACCCCCAGTCGGTGGCCGAACTGGCCGCCGACCTGGATCTTCCCGTCGGGGTCGTCCGCGTCCTCGTCGGAGACCTCGTGGACGAGGAACTCGTCCACGTCACCCGTCCCGTCCCGCCCGCCGAGCTGGTGGACGAGAGCATTCTGCGTGACGTGATCAACGGCCTGCGGGCGCTGTGAACACGCCGGAGAGGGCAGTGGACATGTGGCAGCCAACCATCCAGCAGGAGAAGGACCGATGATCCTCGGGCGCTCTGAGCGCGGCACACCTCCGGTCGAGCCCGTCACGCTCAAGATCCTCGTGGCCGGCGGTTTCGGCGTGGGCAAGACCACCTGCGTCGGCGCGGTCAGCGAGATCAAGCCGCTGCGCACGGAGGAGGTGCTCACCGAGGCGGGCCGCCCGGTCGACGACACCAGCGGTGTGGAGAACAAGACGACCACCACGGTCGCCATGGACTTCGGACGCATCACCCTCCGCGAGGACCTGGTCCTCTATCTCTTCGGCACCCCCGGCCAGGACCGCTTCTGGTTCCTCTGGGACGAACTCGCCTCCGGCGCCCTGGGCGCGGTGGTCCTGGTGGACACCCGCCGCCTGGAGGACTGCTTCGCCGCCGTCGACTACTTCGAGCGGCGCTCCATCCCCTTCGTGATCGGTGTCAACTGCTTCGACGACGCCGCGCGTTATCCCGCCGAGACCGTCCGGCAGGCCCTCGACCTCGACCCGGGCGTGCCGATCGTGCTCTGCGACGCACGCCGCCGGGACTCGGTCAAGGACGTCCTGGTCTCCGTGGTCCGGCACGCGATGACGTTCGCCACGGACCACCGCGAGCCCGCCGCCACCTGACACGGCCCGTACCTCCCCGTCACCTGAACACGGCTCGTACCCCGCCGGCCGGGGTACGAGCCGGCCGTAACCCCCTGACACGCGCGCGGGGCCGCCGCGTGCCCGCGCGGACTCACCAGCACTCGTGACGCGGCGAGCCGCCCCCCACGGCCCCGGGGGTCACCGAACCGCGATCACCGCCGACCCGTGCCCGAACAACCCCTGGTTGGCGCTGACACCCACCCGGGCGCCCTCGACCTGCCGGTCCGTCGCCTCACCCCGCAACTGCCACACCAGCTCGCACACCTGAGCGATCGCCTGGGCCGGAACGGCCTCCCCGAAGGAGGCCAGCCCTCCGCTGGCGTTCACGGGCGTGCGCCCGCCCAGCGCCGTCACGCCGTCCCGCAGCAGCTTCGCGGCCTCCCCCTCGCCGCACAGCGCCAGATCCTCGTACCACTGCAACTCCAGTGCCGTGGACAGGTCGTAGACCTCCGCGAACGAGAGGTCCTCGGGCCCGACCCCCGCCTCCTCGTACGCCGCCCGCGCGATCGACGCCCGGAACGTCTCCTCCGGCGCGGCGACCGCGACCGCCGAGTCCGTGGCGATGTCCGGCAGGTCCAGCACCGCGTTGGGGTAGCGGGGCGTCACCGTGGACACCGCCCGTATCCGCACCGGCTCGCGCACTCCGTGCCGCCGCGCGAACTCCATGCTGGACAGCACCAACGCCGCACCCCCGTCCGAGGTCGCGCAGATGTCCAGCAGCCGCAGCGGATCGGCGACGACGGCCGAGGCCGCCACCTCCTCGGCCGTGACCGGTTTGCGGTAGCGCGCGTACGGATTGAGCGCCCCGAGCGCGGAGTTCTTCACCTTGACCCGCGCGAAGTCCTCCGGCGTGTCCCCGTGCACCGCCATCCGCCGCCGCGCGTACAGCCCGAAGTACGTCGGATTGGTGGCCCCGAGGATCCGGAACCGCAGCCAGTCCGGATCGTCCGCCCGATCCCCGCCGGCCGGCCGGAAGAACCCCTTCGGAGCCGAGTCCGCTCCCACGACGAGCACCACGTCGGCCAGGCCCGCGAGGATCTGCGCCCGTGCGGCGCCCACGGCCTGCGCCCCCGACGCGCAGGCCGCGTACACGCTCGTGACCCGGGCGCCCTGCCAGCCCAGCGCCTTGGCGAAGGACGCTCCCGCCACATACCCCGGATAGCCCCCACGCACCGTGTCCGCGCCGACGACGGAGCAGACGTCCCGCCAGTCGACCCCCGCGTCGGTCAGTGCCGCGCGCGCGGCCACCGTCCCGTACTCGACGAAGCTCCGCCCCCATTTGCCCCACGGGTGCATGCCCGCACCCAGCACCGCCACCTCGCCCGTCATGCGCCCGCCCCCGTCGGCCTCCAGTGCCAGGTCGTCCAGGTCGCCTCCGCGTCCTCGTGCAGCACACCGGGGACGACCTCCACCTCCATGCCCACCGCCAGATCGGCGACGGTGACCCCGGGAACGGCCTGCCCCAGCACCACGAGGCGCTCCTCGGCCAGCTCCACCGCGATCAACGCGTACGGCTCCCACGGAAGTTCCGGATCGGACACATAGGGTGACGGCGGCCGGTACCGGCCGTCGGTGTACGACCACACCCGGCCCCGGCGCGACAACGGGACCTCGCGCAGATCGCCGCCGGAACAGTGCGGGTTGCGGCAGTGGACGTCCTCGCGGGGGAAGAACACCGAGGCGCACGCCGAGCAGCGTGTACCGAGCAGCCGGAAGCCCTCGCCCTCCCCGGCGAACCAGCCGGCCACCACAGGTGTGCGATTTCGCGACAAAATCCCTCCCCGGCGAGCTGATCTGATGGATCGTCAGAATTCTCCCACGGTCATCTCGAATTGGGCAGGTCGCGGGAGAACCGACGAGCCCCGTCCGGCGTCGCAGTATCGGGAGGGTCGGCCGGGGTCCACGGGGGTGGTTCCGGCCGGCCCTCACTCATGTCCACGGGTGACCGCTTGGTGCCGACGGGTGACCCGGGGGTACGACGACATGGCGCATTGCGCCGCCCCCGTAAGACGACGAGCGGATGATCGGATACAGTCCGCCGCGTGTCCCCGAACCAACACCCACCCGCCAACTCCGCACCCGACTCGCACTGTTCGAGATGCGGAGCGCCCTACGGAGAGGGCGTGTCCGGCTGGCCCCGCACCTGCGCGGCCTGCCACACAGTGGCCTACCGCAATCCGCTTCCCGTCGCGGTGGCTCTCCAGCCCGTGTACGACACCAAGGGCACGGCCCTCGTCGTGATCACACGGACCATCGCCCCCGCGCGCGGGGGCACCGCCCTTCCCGGCGGCTTCATCGACCACCGGGAGGACTGGCGGCACGCCGTCGTCCGTGAGCTGAAGGAGGAGACGGGCATCTGCGTGGCCGACCGCGACGTACGCCTCGCCGACGCCATGAGCTCGCCCGACGGCCATCTGCTGCTGTTCGGGCTGCTCCCGGAGCGCCCGGCCGTCACGCTGCCGCCGCCCGTCGCGACGGACGAGACGGAGGGCTGGCACCTGCTGCGCAGGCCCACCGAACTCGCCTTCCCCCTGCACACCCTGGCCGTCCGGGCGTTCTTCGACGGCCGCTACATCTGAGCCCGGTTCCCACCCGAGCCGAACAGGCTCACCCCTGACCGAGCCCGCGTACCCGCACCGGATACGCGGGCTCGGCCGGACCCTCGTCCCCGTCCCGCTCCACCACCACGCGCGCCCCCTGCCGGCGCGCCGTGTACCGCTCGACCTCCGGCTCGTCCCAGCCGTCGCCCGCGTCCGGCACCACGAGCCCGCTCCCCGTCCGCCCGCGCGCGGGTGCCCACACCTCCAGCTCCAGGCCGCCGTCGGCGCCCCGGACCGGCAGCACGGCACCCGCGCGCGCGAGTACCGGAATCCGCGACAGGGGCGCGTCGAGCAGCACCTGCCCCGGCCCCTGGTACGCCTGCCCGGTCACCGTGTCGTACCAGAGTCCTCGCGGCAGCCGCACCGCACGCCGCTCCACCCCGGGCTCCAGCACCGGCGCCACCAGCAGAGCGTCCCCCAGCAGGAACGCGTCCTCGCAGTCCCGCAACGCCCGGTCCTCGGGCGCCCCCCACCACAGGGGACGCACATAGGGCGCCCCCGTACGGCGGGCCAGATGGGCCAGCGTCATGAAGTACGGCAGCAGCCGCCGCCGCTCGACGAGCGCCGCGCGCGCGTGCCCGACGACCCCCTCCCCGAACTCCCACGGCTCCCGCCGCCCCGCCCCGGCACCCGCACCCGCGCGCGTGCGGAACAGCGGCAGATGGGCGCCGAGCTGCAGCCACCGCAGATACAGCTCCTCCGACGCGCCCCCGTCGGACCCGCCCACGTCCCCGCCCGCGTACGGCACCCCGCACAGACCGAGCCCCAGCGCCAGCGCGAGCGACGCCCGCAGCCCGGCCCAGCCCGTCGCCACGTCCCCCGACCACGTCCCCCCGTAGCGCTGGACGCCGGCCCACCCGGAACGCGAGAGCACGAACGGCCGCTCCCGCGGCACCAGTTCGCGCAGCCCCTCGTAGGCGGCCCGGGCCATGCACAGCGCATACACGTTGTGCGCCTCGCGATGGTCGCCGCCCCGGCCCTCCAGATCGTGCCGGGCCGACCGGGGCAACGTGTGCCCGCCGAACGCCGTGAACGACGTCGGCTCGTTCCTGTCGTGCCAGAACCCGGCGAATCCCTGCGCCAGCCGCTCCTCGTGGAGACCGCCCCACCACGCGCGCGTCGCGGGGCGCGTGAAGTCCGGATAGACCGACTCGCCGGGCCTGACGACACACCTCACCACCTGCCCGGCGGCATCCCGTACGAAGGCGTCCCCGGCCGTTCCGGCGTCGTACACCGCGTCACCCGGCCGCGCCCTGACCGCCGGGTCGACGACCGACACCAGCCGGATCCCGTCGCGCCGCAGTGCCTCCGCGAGATCAGGCAGCTTGGGGAACCTCTCCGTGTCCACCGTGAACGCCTGACGGCGCTCTTGGTGGCCGGCGTCCAGATGGACCGCGTCCAGCGGCAGACCGTGCTCCCGGTACCCCGCGACCGTCCGCCGCACCTCCTGCTCGTCACCGAGACCCCACCCCGCGCGATGATGCCCCAACGCCCACGCGGGCGGCAGCGCCGGAGCCCCCGTCAGGGCGGCCCAGGCATGCAGCACGCGCGCGGGGGTGCCCACGATCACCCAGCAGCGCAGCGGACCCCCGTCCATCCGCAGCTCCGACGCCCCGGCCCGGTCGTGCCCGGACCCGGCACCCTCCTCGCCCTCGCGCAGCGTCACCGTCCCGTCCCACGTCGTGTCGTGGAACACCAGATGCGTGCCCGCGTCGGCCACCACCATCTGCACGGGCATCGTCAGGTACAGCGGATCGTCACCGGGCACCGACGGGCGCCCGGGGTCGGTGTTCCACAACCGGTACGTCCCGCCCCGCAGCCGCGGCCCCGCCGCCCGGCCCCCCAGACCGAAGAACCGCGCGTCCGCCCCCACCTCGGAACGCTGGACCCAGCGCGCCTCGCCCGCACCGACCGGCTCCCACCACCGGGGCGGCAGATCACGCCGCAGTGTCACCCCACCGGGCGTACACACCTCGACGGCACCGAGCCGTGACACCACGACCGTCACCCGCTCGGCGACGACCCGCCAGCCGCCGTCCTTGTCCGGCTCCAGCACGACCCGCGGATCCGGCTCCGGGCACCGGCCCGCGAGCGCGTACGACGGCTCGGGACCGGCCCCGTCCCAGCCCCAGAACACCGCCCCGTTCACGTCGACGGTGACCCGCAGCGCCGACCGGCCGAACCGGACGACTCCGCCGCCCGGACCCGGCTCCGCACCCACCACCGCCCCGGGCACCCGAGCCCGCTCGGCACCCCGCGCCGGCAGCGCGGCAGCGTCGGCACGCCGCCCGCGCCACGCGGCCCGCGCGGCCCGCAGCCCCTCGGCCACCCCCGCCGAACCGATCGCCTTCACCGAACGCACCAGGTCACGACCGTCCATGCAGCTCACCCTGCCACTGCCCGGCCCATTTGTGTGAGTCGTTCAACTACCGTTCACCCGCGGTCCGGGCACATGTTCACGCAGCCCTCCGTCCGCGGCCCACCCTGGTGCGGAAGTCGATCACATGGCATCGTCCGTGTCAGCCGCGTACGCGCCCACACCCCTGCCCGTACGCGCCCGCCGCAGACCACGCGCACAGCCCGGGAGACGCCCCATGACCTCAGCGAACCCCTCGCCGCTCTGGCAGCCCGACGCCGCCCGCGTCGCCGGGGCCCAGATCACCGCGTTCCAGTCCTGGGCGGCCGCACACCACGGGGCCCCCGCCGAGGGCGGCTACCCGGCCCTGCGCCGCTGGTCCGTCGACGAACTCGAGACGTTCTGGAAAGCCGTCACGGAGTGGTTCGACGTACGGTTCTCCACCCCCTACGCGCGCGTGCTCGGCGACCGCGCCATGCCCGGCGCCCAGTGGTTCCCCGGCGCCACCCTCAACTACGCCGAACACGCCCTGCGTGCCGCCGGCACCCGCGCCGACGAACCGGCCCTGCTCCACGTCGACGAGACCCATGAGCCCCGCCCCGTGACCTGGGCCGAACTGCGCCGCCAGGTCGGCTCCCTCGCCGCCGAACTGCGAGCCCTCGGCGTACGCCCCGGAGACCGCGTCAGCGGCTACCTCCCGAACATCCCCGAGGCCGTCGTCGCCCTCCTCGCCACGGCCGCCGTCGGCGGCGTGTGGACCTCCTGCGCCCCGGACTTCGGCGCCCGCAGCGTCCTCGACCGCTTCCAACAGGTCGAACCCGTCGTCCTGTTCACCGTCGACGGCTACCGCTACGGCGGCAAGGAGCACGACCGCCGCGACACCGTCGCCGAACTCCGCCGCGAACTGCCCACCCTGCGCGCGGCCGTCCACATCCCCCTCCTCGGCACCCAGGCCCCCGAGGGCGCCCTGGAATGGTCCGCGCTGACCGCCGCGGACGTCCCGCCGGTCTTCGAACAGGTCCCGTTCGACCACCCGTTGTGGGTGCTCTACTCCTCCGGCACCACCGGCCTGCCCAAGGCCATCGTCCAGTCCCAGGGCGGCATCCTGGTCGAACACCTCAAACAGCTCGGCCTGCACTGCGACCTCGGGCCCGAGGACCGCTTCTTCTGGTACACGTCCACCGGCTGGATGATGTGGAACTTCCTCGTCTCCGGCCTCCTCACCGGCACCACCGTCGTCCTGTACGACGGCAGCCCCGGCCATCCCGACACCGGCGCCCAGTGGAGCGTCGCCGAACGCACCGGCGCCACCCTCTTCGGCACCTCCGCCGCCTACGTCATGGCCTGCCGCAAGGCCGGCGTCCACCCGGGCCGCGACCACGACCTCTCCCGAGTCCGGTGCGTCGGCACCACCGGTTCCCCGCTCCCGCCCGACGGCTTCCGCTGGCTCCACGACGAGGTCCGCGAGGACCTCTGGATCGCCTCCGTCAGCGGCGGCACCGACGTGTGCTCCTGCTTCGCCGGAGCCGTCCCCACCCTCCCGGTCCACATCGGCGAACTGCAGGCCCCCGGCCTCGGCACCGACCTCCAGTCCTGGGACCCCAGCGGCACACCCCTGATCGACGAGGTCGGCGAACTCGTCGTCACCAACCCGATGCCCTCCATGCCGATCCACTTCTGGAACGACCCCGACGGCAGCCGCTACCACGACAGCTACTTCGACACCTACCCCGGCGTCTGGCGCCACGGCGACTGGATCACCCTCACCTCACGCGGCTCCGTCGTCATCCACGGCCGCTCCGACTCCACCCTCAACCGCCAGGGCGTCCGCATGGGCTCGGCCGACATCTACGAAGCCGTGGAACGCCTCCCCGAGATCAAGGAATCCCTCGTCATCGGCATCGAACAGCCCGACGGCGGCTACTGGATGCCCCTCTTCGTCCAGCTCGCCCCCGGCGCGACCCTCGACGAAGCCCTCCTCGGCCGCATCAAGCGGACGATCCGCGAACACCTCTCACCCCGCCACGTCCCCGACGAGGTCATCGAAGTCCCCGGAGTCCCGCACACCCTCACCGGCAAGCGCATCGAGGTACCCGTCAAACGACTCCTCCAGGGCACCCCGCTGGAAAAGGCGGTCAACCCGGGCTCGGTCGACAACCTCGACCTCCTGCGCTTCTACGAGAACCTGGCCCGCGAACGAGCCTGACCGTCCTCACGAGGCCGCGTTGTCAGTGCCCCCGATTACTGTGAGTGAGCATTGATCGACGGCTCGCACAGGGGGAAGCCATGACACGCACCAGCCACCCGAGCACGCGCCAGGCCCTGCGCCGCGAGATCGCGGGCACCATCGGCCTGCTCACCGACGAGCACGACTTCCGCGCGATGCGGCGCTACCGCAGCTTCGCCTTCGACGACCATCCGACCTACCTCCGCCAAGTGGAGGCCCTGCTCCGGACCCTCGCCGAGCAGGGCAACCACACCACCGTCGCCCTCTTCGACCCGGAGGAGTACGCCGCGTTCTGCGCCGACACCGGCCTCGAACCCGACACCCCCTCCAGCCGCACCCGCTTCACGGCCGAACTCGCGGCCACCGGCGCCGCCGTCCCCTACGAGGGACAGCCCCTCACCCAACTCGTCCCCGACCTCATCGACGAAGCCGTCCGCCTCGCCACCTGGGAGTACGCCACCACACTCCTCGCCCAGATCGGCGACTGCGCCTCCTGCGGCGAGGACATCGGCCGCGCCGCCTTCGCCCGCGCCATGCACCTGCTCCGGCGCGTCCTCGACACCGCCGGCCCCGGCGAACGCCACCTCGTGTGCAGCGTCTCGGCCGAGCCCCAGGCCCTGGCCGCCGTCCTCCAAGCCGACCGCGACCACGAAGGGGCCACCCGGCTCGACGAGGCGGAAGCCCTGGAGTTCGCCACCGTCCTCGCCCTCGGCCTCGCCACCCGAAGCCCAGGCGGCCTCGTCATGCGCACCACCGCCCCGGACGCGACCGACCGCGTCTACGGCTGGCGTCTGCGCGGTGACGGCCTCGAACCCCTCACCGCCGGAGAGGTCTTCGACGCCTACTGCACCGACGTGGAATCAGGAGACCTGGTCTCCCCGGAGTCCGGAGTCGACTACTGCACCCCGCCCGACCTCGGGCACGACACCGCCGGGGGAGGCCCGGCCGGGAACGGACACACCCACTGAACGGGTGAGGGGCGCCCCACCCCCGGGTGGAGCGCCCCTCGGCACCGACCGCTCGTCGCGGACTACTCGCCGGACAGCACCGCCTGCGCAGCGCCGCGCGCCTCCTCGGCCGTGTCCGCCGCACGCGCCGCGGCCGCCGCGCGTTCGCACTGCGCCAGCGTGTACTTCGCCAGCGTCCCCCGCACATACGGAATCGACGCCGCCCCCATGGACAGGGAGGTGACCCCCAGACCGGTCAGCACACACGCGAGCAGCGGATCCGAAGCCGCCTCACCGCAGACCCCGCAGCTCTTGCCCTCGGCCCGCGCCGCCTCGGCGGACAGCGCGACCAGGTCGAGCAGCGCGGGCTGCCACGGGTCCTGCAGCCGCGACACCGCGCCGACCTGCCGGTCCGCCGCGAACGTGTACTGCGCGAGGTCGTTCGTGCCCAGCGAGAGGAACTCGACCTCCCGCAGGATCGACCGCGCCCGCAGCGCCGCGGACGGGATCTCCACCATGGCGCCGAACTTGGCGTGCAGCCCCGCCTCACGACACGCGTCGGCGAACGCCCTGGCGTCCGTGCGGTCCGCGACCATCGGCGCCATGACCTCCAGATGGACCGGCAGGCCCTCGGCGGCCTTCGCCAGCGCCGTCAGCTGGGTCCGCAGCACCTCGGGGTGGTCGAGCAGCGTCCGCAGCCCGCGCACACCGAGCGCCGGGTTCGGCTCGTCGGCCGGGGTCAGGAACTCCAGCGGTTTGTCGGCACCGGCGTCGAGCACCCGCACGACCACGCGCCCCTCCGGGAACGCCTCCAGCACCTGCCGGTACGCCTCGATCTGCTTCTCCTCCGACGGCGCCGTCCGGCTGTCGTCCAGGAAGAGGAACTCGGTACGGAACAGCCCGACGCCCTCGGCCCCGGCCTCCACCGCCGCCGGCACGTCGGCGGGACCGCCCACATTGGCCAGCAGCGGCACCCGGTGCCCGTCGGAGGTCGTCCCCGGCCCGCTCGATGCCGCCAGCGCCGCCTTCCGCTCCGCGGCGGCGGCCTCCAGTGCGGCCCTCTTCTCCGCACCGGGATTCACGAAGATCTCCCCGGTGCTGCCGTCCACGGCGATCACCGTGCCCTCGGCGAGCTCCCCGGCTCCCGGCAGCGCGACCACGGCCGGCACTCCGAGCGCCCGCGCCAGGATCGCGCTGTGACTGGTGGGTCCGCCCTCCTCGGTCACGAACCCGAGCACCAGCGTCGGGTCGAGCAGCGCGGTGTCCGCGGGCGCCAGGTCACGGGCGATGAGCACGTACGGCTCGTCACTGTCCGGCACACCCGGCATGGGCACCCCGAGCAGCCGGGCGACGATACGATTCCGCACGTCGTCGAGGTCGGCGACACGGCCCGCGAGGTACTCACCGGCCCCCGCCAGCAGCGCGCGGTACGCGGCGAAGGCGTCGTAGACAGCGCGCTCCGCCGTGCTCCCCACGGCGACACGGCGTTCCACGTCCGCCATCAGCTCGGGGTCCTGGGCCATCAGGGCCTGGGCCTCCAGCACGGCCTGCGCCTCGCCCCCGGCGAGGTTGCCGCGCGCCGTCAGGTCGGCGGCGACCGCGTCCACGGCCTTCCGGGCACGTCCCTGTTCGCGCTCCGCGTCCTCCGGAGCGATCTGCTTGGCGGGCGGCTCCAGTACCGCCGTTCCCATGTGCCGAACCTCGCCGATGGCCACGCCGTGACTCACACCGACGCCTCGCAGCGTTGTCTCCATCTCACCTGTCTCCGATAGTGCGGCGGGCCCCGCCACCGCGGTGGTTGTCGAACGTGCGGGCCGGTACGGCCCCGATGTCACCGCCAGCCGAACAGCGCGTCGCCGGACGCCACCTCGCCGTCCTCGCGGAGGTCGAAGAGGGAGTCGGCCGTGGCCTCCAGTGCCACGACGGGACAGACAGGAGACTTGCCGGCGGCCTCGACCGCGGCGGGGTCCCAGCGCACCACGGCCTGCCCCCGTTGCACGGTGTCGCCCTTGTTGACGAGCAGCTCGAAGCCCTCACCGTTGAGCTGAACGGTGTCGATACCGAGATGGATCAGCACCCCATGGCCTTCACCGTCGACCACGACGAACGCGTGCGGGTGCAGGGAGACGATGACCCCGTCCACGGGGGCGAGGGCCTCACCTGCCTCACGCACGGGGTCGATCGCCGTGCCGGGACCGACCATCGCCCCCGAGAACACGGGGTCCGGTACGGCGGCCAGTCCGATGGCGCGTCCTACAAGAGGGGACGTCACGGTGGTCATGGGAAGCCTCCAGGGTGGAGTGATCAGCGGCGCAGGTCGGTGAAGGACCCGTTCCGCACGATAGCTCCGCACGAGAGGTCTAGACCACCCCTGCGCGGGATTTGCCCCTGCTCCGGAGCCCCATGTACAGTCGTACTCCTGCCTGGGGGTGAGCGACACATTGTGTCCGTGCCCGGCAGAACCAAACTCGGTCAGATCCTTCTCGGGGTCACCTTCTGCATGTCCGCAGGACGGTGGTCAAGAGGCCGGAAAAACGCTGATAGAGTTTGGAACACCGAAGGGAAGCGCCCGGAGGAAAGCCTGAGAAAGTTCTTGGGTGAGTACAAAGGAAGCGTCCGTTCCTTGAGAACTCAACAGCGTGCCAAAAATCAACGCCAGATATGTTGATACCCCGTCTCCAGCATCTGCTGGGACGAGGTTCCTTTGAAGTAAAACACAGCGAGGACGCTGTGAACCATCGGACTATTCCTCTGGTGGTTCCGCTCTCGTGATGTGTGCACCGACGCTTTTAATTAAGCACAGTCGGGTAAACATTCACGGAGAGTTTGATCCTGGCTCAGGACGAACGCTGGCGGCGTGCTTAACACATGCAAGTCGAACGATGAACCACTTCGGTGGGGATTAGTGGCGAACGGGTGAGTAACACGTGGGCAATCTGCCCTTCACTCTGGGACAAGCCCTGGAAACGGGGTCTAATACCGGATACGACACTCTCGGGCATCCGATGAGTGTGGAAAGCTCCGGCGGTGAAGGATGAGCCCGCGGCCTATCAGCTTGTTGGTGAGGTAACGGCTCACCAAGGCGACGACGGGTAGCCGGCCTGAGAGGGCGACCGGCCACACTGGGACTGAGACACGGCCCAGACTCCTACGGGAGGCAGCAGTGGGGAATATTGCACAATGGGCGAAAGCCTGATGCAGCGACGCCGCGTGAGGGATGACGGCCTTCGGGTTGTAAACCTCTTTCAGCAGGGAAGAAGCGAAAGTGACGGTACCTGCAGAAGAAGCGCCGGCTAACTACGTGCCAGCAGCCGCGGTAATACGTAGGGCGCGAGCGTTGTCCGGAATTATTGGGCGTAAAGAGCTCGTAGGCGGTCTGTCGCGTCGGATGTGAAAGCCCGGGGCTTAACCCCGGGTCTGCATTCGATACGGGCAGACTAGAGTGTGGTAGGGGAGATCGGAATTCCTGGTGTAGCGGTGAAATGCGCAGATATCAGGAGGAACACCGGTGGCGAAGGCGGATCTCTGGGCCATTACTGACGCTGAGGAGCGAAAGCGTGGGGAGCGAACAGGATTAGATACCCTGGTAGTCCACGCCGTAAACGGTGGGAACTAGGTGTTGGCGACATTCCACGTCGTCGGTGCCGCAGCTAACGCATTAAGTTCCCCGCCTGGGGAGTACGGCCGCAAGGCTAAAACTCAAAGGAATTGACGGGGGCCCGCACAAGCAGCGGAGCATGTGGCTTAATTCGACGCAACGCGAAGAACCTTACCAAGGCTTGACATACACCGGAAACGGCCAGAGATGGTCGCCCCCTTGTGGTCGGTGTACAGGTGGTGCATGGCTGTCGTCAGCTCGTGTCGTGAGATGTTGGGTTAAGTCCCGCAACGAGCGCAACCCTTGTTCTGTGTTGCCAGCATGCCCTTCGGGGTGATGGGGACTCACAGGAGACTGCCGGGGTCAACTCGGAGGAAGGTGGGGACGACGTCAAGTCATCATGCCCCTTATGTCTTGGGCTGCACACGTGCTACAATGGCAGGTACAATGAGCTGCGAAGCCGTGAGGCGGAGCGAATCTCAAAAAGCCTGTCTCAGTTCGGATTGGGGTCTGCAACTCGACCCCATGAAGTCGGAGTTGCTAGTAATCGCAGATCAGCATTGCTGCGGTGAATACGTTCCCGGGCCTTGTACACACCGCCCGTCACGTCACGAAAGTCGGTAACACCCGAAGCCGGTGGCCCAACCCGTAAGGGAGGGAGCTGTCGAAGGTGGGACTGGCGATTGGGACGAAGTCGTAACAAGGTAGCCGTACCGGAAGGTGCGGCTGGATCACCTCCTTTCTAAGGAGCATCTAGCTGCCGCAAGGCAGCCAGGGCCACAACGTCGGCGAATGTTCGACGGTGGTTGCTCATGGGTGGAACGTTGATTATTCGGCCGGTTCGTCGGGCCGGAGGCTGTGAGTACTACCCCTTGTGGGTGTGGAAAGCATGATCTCCGGACGAGAGACTGGTCGGGCACGCTGTTGGGTGTCTGAGGGTATGGCCGTACGGCTGCCTTCAGTGCCGGCCCCGGTAAAAATTCGCGTGAAGCGGGTTGTGACGGGTGGTTGGTCGTTGTTTGAGAACTGCACAGTGGACGCGAGCATCTGTGGCCAAGTTTTTAAGGGCGCACGGTGGATGCCTTGGCACCAGGAACCGATGAAGGACGTGGGAGGCCACGATAGTCCCCGGGGAGTCGTCAACCAGGCTTTGATCCGGGGGTTTCCGAATGGGGAAACCCGGCAGTCGTCATGGGCTGTCACCCTTGCCTGAACACATAGGGCAAGTGGAGGGAACGCGGGGAAGTGAAACATCTCAGTACCCGCAGGAAGAGAAAACAACCGTGATTCCGGGAGTAGTGGCGAGCGAAACCGGATGAGGCCAAACCGTATGCGTGTGAGACCCGGCAGGGGTTGCGTATACGGGGTTGTGGGATCTCTCTTTCACAGTCTGCCGGCTGTGAGACGAGTCAGAAACCGTTGATGTAGGCGAAGGACATGCGAAAGGTCCGGCGTAGAGGGTAAGACCCCCGTAGCTGAAACATCAGCGGCTCGTTTGAGAGACACCCAAGTAGCACGGGGCCCGAGAAATCCCGTGTGAATCTGGCGGGACCACCCGCTAAGCCTAAATATTCCCTGGTGACCGATAGCGGATAGTACCGTGAGGGAATGGTGAAAAGTACCGCGGGAGCGGAGTGAAATAGTACCTGAAACCGTGTGCCTACAAGCCGTGGGAGCGTCGCGCATTGAGTTTACTCAATGCGTCGTGACTGCGTGCCTTTTGAAGAATGAGCCTGCGAGTTTGCGGTGTGTTGCGAGGTTAACCCGAGTGGGGTAGCCGTAGCGAAAGCGAGTCCGAACAGGGCGATTCAGTAGCACGCTCAAGACCCGAAGCGGAGTGATCTAGCCATGGGCAGGTTGAAGCGGAGGTAAGACTTCGTGGAGGACCGAACCCACCAGGGTTGAAAACCTGGGGGATGACCTGTGGTTAGGGGTGAAAGGCCAATCAAACTCCGTGATAGCTGGTTCTCCCCGAAATGCATTTAGGTGCAGCGTCGTGTGTTTCTTGCCGGAGGTAGAGCACTGGATAGGCGATGGGCCCTACCGGGTTACTGACCTTAGCCAAACTCCGAATGCCGGTAAGTGAGAGCGCGGCAGTGAGACTGTGGGGGATAAGCTCCATGGTCGAGAGGGAAACAGCCCAGAGCATCGACTAAGGCCCCTAAGCGTACGCTAAGTGGGAAAGGATGTGGAGTCGCAGAGACAACCAGGAGGTTGGCTTAGAAGCAGCCACCCTTGAAAGAGTGCGTAATAGCTCACTGGTCTAGTGATTCCGCGCCGACAATGTAGCGGGGCTCAAGCGTACCGCCGAAGTCGTGTCATTCCAGCGTATAGGGCCAACGCCTGCTGGGATGGGTAGGGGAGCGTCGTGTGCCGGGTGAAGCCGCGCCGGAAGGCAGTGGTGGACGGTTCACGAGTGAGAATGCAGGCATGAGTAGCGATACAAACGTGAGAAACGTTTGCGCCGATTGACCAAGGGTTCCTGGGTCAAGCTGATCTGCCCAGGGTAAGTCGGGACCTAAGGCGAGGCCGACAGGCGTAGTCGATGGATAACCGGTTGATATTCCGGTACCCGCTGTGAAGCGTCAAACATCGAACCAGGCGATGCTAAGTCCGTGAAGCCGTCCCGGAGCCTTCGGGCAAAGGGGAGTGGTGGAGCCGACGAACCAGACTTGCAGTAGGTGAGTGATGGGGTGACGCAGGAAGGTAGTCCATCCCGGGCGGTGGTTGTCCCGGGGTAAGGGTGTAGGCCGTGATCTAGGTAAATCCGGATCACACAAGGCTGAGACCTGATGCCGAGCCGATTGTGGTGAAGTGGATGATCCTATGCTGTCGAGAAAAGCCTCTAGCGAGTTTCATGGCGGCCCGTACCCTAAACCGACTCAGGTGGTCAGGTAGAGAATACCGAGGCGTTCGGGTGAACTATGGTTAAGGAACTCGGCAAAATGCCCCCGTAACTTCGGGAGAAGGGGGGCCATCACCGGTGATAGCACTTGCTGCTTGAGCTGGGGGTGGCCGCAGAGACCAGCGAGAAGCGACTGTTTACTAAAAACACAGGTCCGTGCGAAGCCGTAAGGCGATGTATACGGACTGACGCCTGCCCGGTGCTGGAACGTTAAGGGGACCGGTTAGTCACTCTTCGGGGTGGCGAAGCTGAGAACTTAAGCGCCAGTAAACGGCGGTGGTAACTATAACCATCCTAAGGTAGCGAAATTCCTTGTCGGGTAAGTTCCGACCTGCACGAATGGCGTAACGACTTCTCGACTGTCTCAACCATAGGCCCGGTGAAATTGCACTACGAGTAAAGATGCTCGTTTCGCGCAGCAGGACGGAAAGACCCCGGGACCTTTACTACAGTTTGATATTGGTGTTCGGTTCGGCTTGTGTAGGATAGCTGGGAGACTGTGAAGCTCGGACGCCAGTTCGGGTGGAGTCGTCGTTGAAATACCAGTCTGGTCGTGCTGGATGTCTAACCTGGGTCCGTGATCCGGATCAGGGACAGTGTCTGATGGGTAGTTTAACTGGGGCGGTTGCCTCCCAAAGGGTAACGGAGGCGCCCAAAGGTTCCCTCAGCCTGGTTGGCAATCAGGTGGTGAGTGTAAGTGCACAAGGGAGCTTGACTGTGAGACCGACGGGTCGAGCAGGGACGAAAGTCGGGACTAGTGATCCGGCGGTGGCTTGTGGAAGCGCCGTCGCTCAACGGATAAAAGGTACCCCGGGGATAACAGGCTGATCTTCCCCAAGAGTCCATATCGACGGGATGGTTTGGCACCTCGATGTCGGCTCGTCGCATCCTGGGGCTGGAGTCGGTCCCAAGGGTTGGGCTGTTCGCCCATTAAAGCGGTACGCGAGCTGGGTTTAGAACGTCGTGAGACAGTTCGGTCCCTATCCGCTGCGCGCGCAGGAATATTGAGAAGGGCTGTCCCTAGTACGAGAGGACCGGGACGGACGAACCTCTGGTGTGCCAGTTGTTCTGCCAAGGGCATGGCTGGTTGGCTACGTTCGGGAGGGATAACCGCTGAAAGCATCTAAGCGGGAAGCCTGCTTCGAGATGAGTATTCCCACCCACTTGATGGGGTAAGGCTCCCAGTAGACGACTGGGTTGATAGGCCAGATATGGAAGCCCAGTAATGGGTGGAGTTGACTGGTACTAATAGGCCGAGGGCTTGTCCTCAGTTGCTCGCGTCCACTGTGTTGGTTCTGAAACCACGAACAACCCCATTCCCGTTTGGTCACGGGGGATGGTGCGGTTGAGTGTTTCATAGTGTTTCGGTGGTCATAGCGTGAGGGAAACGCCCGGTTACATTCCGAACCCGGAAGCTAAGCCTTACAGCGCCGATGGTACTGCAGGGGGGACCCTGTGGGAGAGTAGGACGCCGCCGAACTCCTTTTATAGCTCTGGCTCTTGGGCATACCGCCCAGGAGCCAGAGCTTTTTTGCGTTGAGGTAGGGTCAGGGGGCATCGTTGGCTCATTTCCCACAGGAGGCCCCCGGGTGGAGGTACAGGAGACCCGGGTCCAGACGGACCGGGTCCTCACCATCCCGAACATTCTCAGCATGGCGCGGCTCGTTGGTGTGCCCGTCTTCCTGTGGTTGATCCTCTGGCCCGAGTTCGGCGGCCCCAAGGTCGACGGCTGGGCGTTCCTGGTGATCGCTCTCAGCGGCGTCAGTGACTATCTGGACGGCATGCTGGCGCGGCGCTGGAATCAGATCAGCAGCCTGGGCCGGCTCCTCGATCCCGCGGCGGACAGGCTGTACATTCTGTCGACCCTGGTCGGACTCACCTGGCGCGAGATTCTGCCATTCTGGTTGACCGCTGTACTTCTCTTGCGCGAGCTGGTGCTGCTGGTGATGGTCGGCATCCTCCGGCGGCACGGCTATCCGCCGCCCCAGGTGAACTTCCTCGGCAAGGCGGCCACCTTCAACTTGATGTACGCGTTCCCGTTGCTCCTGCTCAGTGACGGAAGCGGGTGGATCCCGTCACTCGCTGCTATTTTCGGATGGGCGTTCGCCGGATGGGGTACAACGCTCTATTGGTGGGCAGGGATCCTCTACGTGGTTCAGGTCCGCCGACTCGTCAGTGCGGACGCCATGGCCGATTGAGCCCGCCCGATAGGGCGGCCGTAGGTGGCCAGATGGCCCGCTTCGAAAAAGTGCGGGACAATCCGGACGGGTGAAGTCGGCCAGACCGTCGTCTCTTCAAGGAGGACGCTTCCGACATGAAGGCCGTCGTGATGGCCGGAGGTGAAGGCACACGCCTTCGCCCCATGACCTCGAGCATGCCCAAGCCGCTCCTGCCCGTGGCGAACCGCCCGATCATGGAGCACGTGCTGAGGCTGCTCAAAAAGCATGGGCTCAATGAGACCGTCGTTACAGTCCAGTTCCTGGCGTCACTCGTCAAGAACTATTTCGGTGACGGCGAGGAGCTCGGGATGGAGCTCACCTATGCCAACGAGGAGAAGCCACTCGGTACCGCGGGGAGCGTGAAGAACGCCGAGGAGGCACTGAAGGACGACGCGTTCCTCGTCATCTCCGGCGACGCCCTCACGGACTTCGACCTCACCGAGCTCATCAATTTCCACAAGGAAAAGGGCGCGCTGGTCACCGTCTGCCTGACGCGGGTGCCGAATCCGCTGGAATTCGGTATCACGATCGTCGACGAAGAAGGCAAGGTCGAGCGGTTCCTGGAGAAGCCGACCTGGGGTCAGGTCTTCTCGGACACCGTGAACACGGGCATCTACGTGATGGAGCCCGAAGTCTTCGACTATGTCGAGGCCGACGTTCCCGTCGACTGGTCCGGTGACGTCTTCCCGCAGCTGATGAAGGAGGGCAAGCCGGTCTACGGCTTCGTCGCCGAGGGCTACTGGGAGGATGTCGGTACGCACGAGAGCTACGTCAAGGCGCAGGCCGACGTGCTCGAGGGCAAGGTGGACGTCGAGATCGATGGGTTCGAGCTGTCGCCCGGGGTGTGGATCGCCGAAGGCGCCGAGGTACATCCGGACGCCGTCCTGCGCGGTCCGCTGTATGTCGGGGACTACGCCAAGGTCGAAGCCGGCGCGGAGGTCCGGGAGCACACCGTCGTGGGCTCGAACGTCGTCGTGAAGAGCGGGGCCTTCCTGCACAAGGCCGTGGTCCACGACAACGTGTACGTCGGGCAGCACAGCAATCTGCGCGGATGCGTGGTCGGGAAGAACACCGACATCATGCGGGCGGCGCGGATCGAGGACGGCGCGGTGATCGGCGACGAGTGCCTCGTCGGCGAAGAATCGATCATCCAGGGGAACGTCCGCGTCTATCCCTTCAAGACGATCGAGGCCGGCGCCTTCGTCAACACGTCGGTGATCTGGGAGTCCCGGGGGCAGGCGCACCTGTTCGGCGCCCGTGGTGTCTCCGGAATCCTGAACGTGGAGATCACCCCCGAACTGGCCGTCAGACTGGCCGGAGCGTACGCCACGACGCTCAAGAAGGGCTCCACGGTCACCACCGCCCGCGACCACTCCCGGGGCGCCCGTGCGCTGAAGCGGGCGGTCATCTCGGCGCTGCAGGCCAGCGCCATCGACGTCCGGGACCTGGAGAACGTGCCGCTGCCGGTGGCCCGGCAGCAGACCGCGCGGGGCAGTGCCGGCGGGATCATGATCCGGACGACCCCCGGGGTGCCGGACTCGGTCGACATCATGTTCTTCGACGGGCAGGGGGCCGACCTCTCCCAGGGCAGTCAGCGCAAGCTGGACCGGGTGTTCGCGCGGCAGGAGTACCGGCGCGCGTTCCCGGGGGAGATCGGGGACCTGCACTTCCCGGCCAGCGTGTTCGACTCGTACACCGGATCGCTGCTGCGCAACGTCGACACGACCGGCATCGCCGAGTCGGGGCTCAAGGTCGTCGTGGACGCCTCCAACGGAAGCGCCGGCCTGGTGCTGCCCAGTCTGCTCGGCAAGCTGGGTGTCGACTCGTTGACGATCAACCCGGGTCTCGACGAGTCGAGGCCGACGGAGACCGGTGACATGCGGCGCTCCGGGCTGGTGCGGCTCGGCGAGATCGTGGCGTCCTCGCGGGCGGCGTTCGGTGTGCGGTTCGACCCCGTCGGTGAGCGGTTGTCGCTCGTGGACGAGAAGGGGCGGATCGTCGAGGACGACCGGGCCCTGCTGGTCATGCTCGACCTGGTGGCGGCGGAGCGGCGCAGCGGCCGGGTGGCACTGCCGGTGACCACCACCCGGATCGGTGAGCAGGTCGCCGCGTACCACGGCACCCAGGTCGAGTGGACGACCACGTCTCCGGACGACCTCACGCGGGTCGGCGGGGACGAGACGACCATCTTCGGCGGTGACGGGCGCGGCGGGTTCATCGTGCCGGAGTTCAGCAGCGTCTTCGACGGGGCCGCGGCCTTCGTACGGCTCATCGGGCTCGTGGCACGGACGCAGCTCACGCTCAGCCAGATCGACGCGCGGATTCCGCGGGCGCACGTCCTCAAGCGGGACCTCGCCACCCCGTGGGCCGTCAAGGGCCTGGTGATGCGCCGGGTCGTGGAGGCGGCCGGAGACCGCTTCGTCGACACGACCGACGGTGTGCGGGTCGTGGAGACCGACGGGCGGTGGGTGATGGTGCTGCCGGACCCGGCCGAGGCCGTCACCCATCTGTGGGCCGAGGGGCCCGACGACGCCTCCGCGCAGGCCCTGCTCGACGAGTGGGCGGCGGTCGTGGACAGCGCCGGACGCTGAACGGCCCCGCACGCGCGCGTGCCGGACAAGTGCCCTCAACGGGGCCTGTCCGGCACGCCGGTGGGGCCGTTCGGAGGTAGTGGTCGCGACGTGCGACGATGTGCGGCATGCCGCAGCAGCCCCCCGTTCGGAGCACACCCACGCGCCCGTCGCGTCCGGACGCCTCCATGTCGCTGCTCACCAACGTCATGGACCACAGCCTCGACGACGGATACGCCGAGGCCGCCGCCCGCAGGAAGGCCGCGGGCGCCGAGGGCATGCCCAAGACCGTGCGGGCCAAGCTGGGGCTCGCGGCCGGCCTGGTGCTGGCCGCGCTCGTGGTGACGGTGGGCGCGGCGCAGGCGCGGATAAGCGCTCCCGTGGTCGCCAAGGAGCGCGAGGAACTCATCGACCGCATCCAGCGGGAGACGGCGACCGCGGACGAGCTGGAGACGTCCGTGGACGCGCTCCGTGACGATGTGAGCGCGCGCCAGCGCAAGGCGTTGGAGGACGGCGGCGGCCGTCACGGGAACGACCTGGTGAGCGTCCTGTCGGGCGCCGTCGAGGTGCACGGCCCCGGGGTCCGGCTCGTCGTCAACGACTCCAAGGACGCCGCCCGGGGCGGTGACGGCGACCCGCGCGAGACCTCAGGGTTCTCGGACACGGGCCGGGTGCGCGACCGGGACATGCAGCGGGTGGTCAACGGCCTGTGGGCGTCCGGCGCCGAGGCCGTCTCGATCAACGGACAGCGGCTCACCTCCCTGTCGGCGATCAGGGCCGCCGGGGACGCGATACTGGTCGACAACAAGCCACTCGCGCCGCCCTACACGGTCCTCGCGGTGGGCGACGGGCAGCGGCTGAGCACCCGGTTCCAGAACAGCCCCGACGGGCTGTACCTGCATGCCCTCAAGGAGAACTTCGGTATCAGGCCGACCATCTCCGTCGAGGACGACATCAAGGTGCCGGCCGCACCGAGCGTGATCGTACGAACAGCAGAACCCAGCACAGAGAAGGGCACATCGTGATCGCCGTACTGGGCCTCGTCCTCGGAGTCGTGGCCGGACTGTTGGTCCGGCCCGAGGTACCGGCGGTCGTCGAGCCGTATCTCCCCATCGCCGTGGTCGCCGCTCTCGACGCCGTCTTCGGCGGCCTGCGCGCGATGCTGGACGGCATCTTCGACGACAAGGTCTTCGTGGTCTCGTTCCTGTCGAACGTCGTCGTGGCCGCCCTGATCGTCTTCCTCGGCGACAAGTTGGGCGTCGGTGCCCAGCTGTCCACGGGCGTCGTGGTCGTCCTCGGTATCCGCATCTTCTCCAACGCCGCGGCGATCCGCCGGCACGTGTTCCGGGCGTGAGGCCGATGAACGGGCGGGACGAGACGCCGGGAGCCGAGCCGACCGAGGGCAGGGGAGAGGACGACGCGCCCACGACGAGGCTGCGCCGGGAGCTCCCTCAGGAGGTGCCCTCCACGGCCGCCCAGGAGCCCGGTGAGGCTCCCCGGGAGGAGAACGACAAGGACGGGCGGACCGGGCGGCAGCGCCTGGCGCAGGGACTGTGGCCGCCGCGCTTCACCCGCGCCCAACTCATCGTGGCGCTGCTGCTGTTCGGCCTCGGCTTCGGGCTGGCGATCCAGGTGGCCTCCACCAACGACGACAGCGCGCTGCGCGGAGCACGTCAGGAAGATCTCGTACGCATCCTCGATGAACTCGATGACCGTACGCAGCGTCTGGAGGAGGAGAAGCAGGGTCTCGAGGATCAGCGCACCGAGCTGGAGAACAGTTCGGACCAGGCCGAGGAGGCGCGCAGGCAGACGGTCGAGAAGGAACGGCAACTCGGCATTCTGGCGGGCACGGTGGCGGCGCAGGGACCCGGCATCACACTGACGGTCGACGACACGAAGGGAACGGTCGAGGCGGACATGCTGCTCGACGCCATCCAGGAGCTGCGCGCGGCCGGCGCCGAGGCGATCCAGGTGAACGGCGTACGGGTCGTGGCCAGCACCTATCTCACCGAGTCCGGTGAGGGGATCAGCGTCGACGGGAACAAGATCACCCAGCCTTTTCGTTTCAAGGTCATCGGCAACCCGAAGGACCTGGAGCCCGCACTGAACATCCCCGGAGGCGTGGTGCAGACACTGGAGAAGGAGCAGGCCACCGTGACTGTGCGGCGGGCGGAGAAGATCGTCGTGGACGCCTTGCGAGCAGCGAAGCGGCCTGACTACGCTCGGTCGTCCTCCCGGTGAAGCGCAGGTGCATGGGGCCCGTCCGGCGAGGGCATGAGGTTGCGGGGGGTCGGCGCACCGAATGGGTGGTGCGTGGTGGAAACTGTCTGGTGGATACGGACGTTGTGAGGTTGTCCGGGTCGGCCGGTGTGTTCAGTCAGGGTTCGTCCTGCCCCACGGGCGGGTCTGTTTCGGTCAAGGGGAATCGCCCGTGAAGTTGTTTGCGAAGTTGTTCGGCAAGAGCGCGCGAGAGGGCAGCGACAACGCGACCTCCCGCCATCGCGCGCAGCCTTCCGAGGCGGAGGGCCAGGGTGGCGAGCGCCCCATGTTCCGGGACCAGGTCTCTGGTCCGGGGGGTGACATTTCGGGAGGTCAGGGCGCGCCGTCTGTTGACCCTGCGCAGTCGGGCCGCATAGGTTTCGGGGAACCGTCAACCTCAGGTACGGGTGGAGGGTTCAGCTCAGACCCGTATGCGTCCCATGCCCCGGCGGGGCAGCCGCGGCAGGAGGATCCGTCGATGTCGGCCCTGGTGTGTACGAGGTGCGGTAACCGCAACGCGGAGAACAGCCGCTTCTGCTCGAACTGCGGTGCTCCGCTGCGGGCCGGCGCGACCGCCGAGCGTCCGTCCGAGACGACCTCGACCATCTCCATCTCCGGCCTGGAAGCCTACGACTCCGAGGTCACCGGCCAGACGCAGCTGCCGGCGCTCTCTCCCGAGGCGCAGGCCGCCGTCGACGCGCTGCCGCTCGGTTCGGCGCTCCTGGTGGTGCGCCGCGGTCCGAACGCGGGCAGCCGCTTCCTGCTGGACGGCGACCTCACCACCGCCGGCCGTCACCCGCAGAGCGACATCTTCCTCGACGACGTGACGGTGTCGCGTCGCCATGTGGAGTTCCGGCGGGCCCAGGACGGCTCGTTCACGGTCGCCGACGTCGGCAGCCTGAACGGGACGTACGTCAACCGCGAGCGGATCGACCAGGTCGCCCTGCACAACGGCGACGAGGTGCAGATCGGCAAGTACCGGCTGGTCTTCTACGCGAGCCAGCGGGGCTACTGACCCTCCCCCGGACCGGCTCCGGGGAACCCCAGGGAAGGTCCATGCTTCGAACGACGAGCGGTGGTGCCGACCACGGCACCGCCGCCGCGGACAGTGACCTGATGAGCATCGGCACGGTTCTCCACGCACTGCGTGACGAGTTCCCCGAGGTGACCATCTCCAAGATCCGTTTCCTGGAGTCCGAGGGGCTCGTCGAGCCGCGGCGGACCCCCTCGGGGTATCGGAAGTTCAGCGCGGGGGACGTCGAGCGCCTCGGACGCGTCCTCAGGATGCAGCGGGACCACTATCTGCCGCTCAAGGTGATCCGTGAGCATCTGGAGGCCCTGGAGCGCGGGGAGGACGTCCGGCTGCCGTCCGTGGGGCGGCAGCGGGACGTGGGCGACGGAGAGCGCCTGAGCGAGCTGTTCGGCGAGCCCGAGGAACCGGCGGCCGCACGGATCGGGCGGGGCGAGTTCATCGCCGGCGCCGGCATCGACGAGGAGCAGCTCGCCGAGTGGGAGTCGTACGGGCTGGTGGCCCCGCTGCCGGACGGGTCGTACGACGCCGACGTTCTCACCATCGCCACGCTTGTGGTCGAACTGGGACGATTCGGTATCGAGCCGCGGCATCTGAGGGTGATGCGGGCCGCCGCCGACCGTGAGGCGGGGCTCGTCGACCAGGTGGTGGCACCGCTGCGGCGGCACCGTAATCCGCAGACCAGGGCGCATGCGGAGGAGCGGGTGAGGGAGCTGGCGGGGCTGACGGTCAAGCTGCACGCCGCCCTCGTGCGCGGTGCGCTGGGTGTGCGGTCGCGCTGAGGTGTGGTGTTCGCCCGTGGCGGATCGGCCGGCCGATCCGGGCCCGACTACCCAAACATCCCGAGCACGGCCTAGGGTTGCTGTGTGAACGAGCTCGATGTCGTAGGTGTCCGGGTCGAAATGCCCTCCAACCAACCGATCGTGCTCCTGCGCGAAGTGGGAGGCGACCGTTACCTCCCCATCTGGATCGGGCCGGGGGAGGCGACGGCGATCGCTTTCGCCCAGCAGGGCATGGCCCCCGCGCGACCGCTGACCCACGACCTGTTCAAGGACGTGCTGGAGGCCGTCGGCCAGGAGCTCACGGAAGTGCGCATCACGGATCTGCGTGAGGGCGTCTTCTACGCGGAGCTGGTCTTCGCCAGTGGCGTCGAGGTGAGTGCCCGGCCCTCCGACGCCATAGCGCTGGCGCTGCGTACCGGGACGCCGATCTTCGGCAGTGACGGGGTGCTCGACGACGCGGGCATCGCGATCCCGGACGAGCAGGAGGACGAGGTGGAGAAGTTCCGCGAGTTCCTCGACCAGATCTCGCCCGAGGACTTCGGGACGAACAGTCAGTGAGGCCGGGCGGACGGTCGCACGGAGCCGTCCTTCGGGGCTGACGGGTCCTGACACTGCCTGCCGCCGTCGGTGGCGGGCACGTCGGTGCGGTGTGCCGGGGCGGCTCGGCGGGAGCGCATTCGGCTAGCCTTTCCCCGCGGGAGGGCACGCGAAACCACTCTCAGGGTGATTATCACTCGGCGTGGCGAGTGCGATGGTCGTTGACGCACCCCTGGTGGCTGCCTACCGTCGATGAGGCAGGTCAAGGACGGAGGTCGGCGTGAGAAGCAGCGGCGACGGTACGGCTGGGGGTGCCCCCGGACGCAGGCTGGGGAGCGGCGGCCCGTACCCTTCCCCGGGCTCTTCGATGCGCCCGAGCTGGGGGGACCCCCAGCAGGGCGGCGCGGCCGGTCACGCTCCGCAGCGGCCCGCGGCCGTGCAGGACAGCACCGATGCGGCGCCCGAGCCGTACGAGAAGGTCGGCTACCGCGGTCCCACCGCGTGCGCGGCCGCCGGCATCACCTACCGTCAGCTCGACTACTGGGCCCGCACCGGGCTCGTGGAGCCGAGTGTGCGGTCCGCCCAGGGCTCGGGGACACAGCGCCTCTACAGCTTCCGGGACGTGGTCGTCCTGAAGATCGTGAAACGGTTCCTCGACACGGGGGTGTCGCTGCAGAACATCCGCACGGCGATCCAGCACCTGCGGGAGCGGGGCTTCAGCGATCTGGAGCGGATGACGCTCATGAGCGACGGTGCGACGGTCTACGAGTGCACCTCGCCCGACGAGGTCCACGCCCTGCTCCAGGGCGGCCAGGGGGTCTTCGGGATCGCCGTGGGGGTCGTCTGGCGTGACGTCGAAAGCGCTCTCTCCCAGCTGCACGGGGAGCGGGTCGACACGGGGGAGACGCTCGTGGGCCACAATCCGGCCGACGAGCTGGCGCGGCGCCGGAACCGGGCGGTCTGAGGGCCGCCGGGGAATGCGCGTCCGGGGCGGCCGGTCCGGTGGCGGGGGCGGTTCGCGGTGCGGGCGTGGCCGGTGGAGCGGGTGTGCGGGGCAATGTCAGTGGCGTAGGGCAGCATCGGAGATGTGAGAACCGCGCCCACGATCCTGCATCTCGACATGGATGCCTTCTACGCCTCGGCGGAGCAGGCGTCGAAGCCGAGTCTGCGGGGGAAAGCCGTTGTGGTCGGCGGGCTGGGGCCGCGCGGAGTGGTCGCCACCGCCTCCTACGAGGCGCGGGTCTTCGGGGTGCACTCGGCGATGCCGATGGCGCAGGCGCGCCGGCTCGCGCCGAACGCCGCGTACCTCACTCCGCGCTTCTCCTTCTACCGGGCGATCAGCGATCAGGTCATGGGGCTGCTGCGGGCTCTGTCGCCGCTGGTGGAGCCGTTGAGCCTGGACGAGGCCTTCGTGGATCTGGAGGCCGGGGGCGCGGCCCGGGACGCGAGGTCGGCTCGGCTGACGGGGGAGCGGTTGCGCGCCGACATACGGGCCCTGACCGCGCTGACGGGGTCCGTGGGGCTCGCGGCCTCCAAGATGCTCGCGAAGATCGGCTCCGAGCAGGCCAAGCCGGACGGGCTGGTGCTGATCGAGCCGGGCACCGAGCGGGCGTTGCTGGGGCCGATGTCCGTGCGGATCCTTCCCGGTGTGGGGCCCGCGACCGGGGACCATCTGCGGCGCGCCGGGATCACCACGGTCGAGGAGATCGTGGAGGCGGGCGAGGACGAGGTCGTACGGCTGCTCGGGAAGTCCCACGGGCACGGGCTGTACGCGATGGCGCTGGCGCGGGACGACCGGGCGGTGGTCGCCGAGCGGGACACGAAGTCGGTGTCGGTGGAGGACACCTACGACGTGGACATCCATGACCGGGTTCGGGTGCGCATGGAGGTGCAGCGGCTCGCGGAGCGGTGTGTGCGCAGGCTGCGGGAGGCCGGGCTCTCGGGGCGGACGATCCAGTTGAAGGTGCGGCGGTACGACTTCTCCACCCTGACCCGGTCCGAGACGCTGCGGGGGCCCACGGACGATCCCGCGGTGGTGCGGGAGGCCGCCGCCCGGCTGCTGGAGGCCGTGGACACGACCGGTGGGGTGAGGCTGCTGGGCGTCGGGGTGAGCGGGCTGGCCGACTACACGCAGGAGGACCTGTTCGCCCAGGCGGCCGGGGAGCCGGAGCCGGTCGAGGAGGAGAACAAGGGAGTCGTGGAGGTAGCCGCGGTGCGGGAGCACACGGGCGGGGAACGGCTGTGGAGGGCCGGGCACGATGTGCGGCACGCCGAGTACGGACACGGATGGGTGCAGGGCAGCGGGCTCGGGCGGGTGACCGTGCGGTTCGAGACGCCGCTCGACGCGGGGCCGGGGCGGGTGCGGACGTTCAGGACGGACGACGAGGCGCTGGAGCCGGCGGAGCCGTTGCCGCTGGTGCCGGGGTGAGGGCCGGGCGGCGCCGGACCGTGTGTGGGAGGTTCGGCCGTCCGGTGGTGTCGTGCGGTGTGTGCGCCGCGGGATCCCTCAGGTGTCGTCCTGGCCGGTGACGTGCCCGAAGTCATGGTCGAGGGGTGGGGGCGGGGCGATGTCCAGGCCGTAGTGGTGGTAGAGCTGGAGTTCCTGCTCGGGGGAGAGGTGGCGGCCCACACCGAAGTCGGGGGCGTCCTTGATCAGGGCGCGCTCGAAGGGGACGCGGAGGGTGCCCTCGACCAGTTCGCTGGGCTCCAGAGGGACGAAGGCGTCGCGGCCGAAGAGGCCCATGCGTATCGCGGCCCACTCGGGGATGCCGGTGGCGTCGTCCAGATAGACCTCGTCCACGGTGCCGATCCTGGTGCCCTTGCGGTCGAACGCCTTGCGGCCGATCAGGTTGCGCGGATCGATGTCGGTCTGCACGGGCCCTCCAAGTGGTCGCAAGGGGTGGTACATCGTCTCTCACCCCTACGAAAGGGCACATTGAGGGGAGCGGCCACTCGAAGACCTGTGCGTTGCCCGCGCTGATACTCTGGCAGCGGCTGTCGACCCCGTGCGGGAGAGTCCTCCGGACACCATCCGGAGGCGCCGAAGGAGCAAATCCTCCCCGGAATCTCTCAGGCTCACGTACCGCGCGGACGAGGTCACTCTGGAAAGCAGGGCGGGTGTCACGGCTCCCGCTCTCACCGACGGTGAAAGCCGGTCCGTACCTGGACCGGTGAAGCTCTCAGGTTGAGATGACAGAGGGGGAGGCCGTCGGGGTGCCCGTGCCGTGGTGCCCCTCGAAGGTCGTGTCAGACCAGGAGGCCTCCGCAATGACCGCCCATCGCATTCCGCTTTCCGAGCTCGAACAGGGCATCCCCTTCGAGCGGCGCCACATCGGCCCGGACGCCGGGGCCCGGGCCAAGATGCTCGCGCACGTCGGCTACGGCTCGCTGGACGAGCTGACGGCGGCCGCGGTCCCGGATGTGATCAAGAACGCCGAGGCGCTGGACCTGCCCGGCGCACGGACCGAGGCCGAGGTGCTCGCCGAGCTGCGCTCGCTCGCGGACCGCAACCAGGTGCTGGGGTCCATGATCGGGCTCGGGTACTACGGGACGTTCACGCCGCCCGTCATCCTGCGCAACGTCATGGAGAACCCTGCCTGGTACACCGCCTACACCCCGTACCAGCCCGAGATCTCCCAGGGGCGGCTGGAAGCCCTGCTGAACTTCCAGACCATGGTCGCCGAGCTGACCGGGCTGCCCACCTCCGGGGCCTCGCTGCTGGACGAGGGCACCGCCGCCGCCGAGGCCATGGCGTTGTCGCGGCGCATGGGCAAGAACAAGAAGGGCCTGTTCCTCGTCGACGCGGACACGCTGCCGCAGACCGTCGCCGTGATCGAGACCCGCGCCGAGCCGGCCGGCGTCGAGGTCGTCGTCGCCGACCTGAGCGAGGGCATCCCCGCCGACATCGCCGCGCGTGACATCAACGGCGTGCTGCTGCAGTACCCGGGCGCCTCCGGTGTCGTACGGGATCTGAAGCCGGTCGTCGAGCAGGCGCACGCACTCGGTGCGCTGGTCACCGTCGCCGCCGACCTGCTGGCCCTGACCCTGCTGACCTCGCCCGGTGAGCTGGGCGCCGACATCGCGGTGGGCACGACGCAGCGCTTCGGTGTGCCGATGGGCTTCGGCGGACCGCACGCGGGCTACATGGCCGTCCAGGAGAAGTTCGCGCGCAGCCTGCCCGGACGGCTCGTCGGCGTGTCCGTGGACGCGGACGGGCACAAGGCGTACCGGCTCGCCCTGCAGACGCGGGAGCAGCACATCCGCCGGGAGAAGGCGACCAGCAACATCTGCACGGCGCAGGTGCTGCTGGCGGTGATGGCCGGCATGTACGCCGTCTACCACGGGCCGGAAGGGCTGCGGACGATCGCCCGCCGTACCCACCGGTACGCCACGGTGCTGGCCGCGGGGCTCGCGGCCGGGGGCATCGAGGTCGTGCACGGGTCGTACTTCGACACGCTCACGGTGCGGGTGCCGGGCCGGGCCGGTGAGGTCGTGGCCGCCGCGCGGGAACATGGCGTGAACCTGCACCTCGTGGACGCCGACCTGGTGTCGGTCTCCTGCGACGAGACCACCACACGGGCGCAGCTGGGCGCCGTGTGGGCCGCGTTCGGCGTGGAGGGCGACGTGGAGGCGCTGGACGCCTCCGCCGCGGACACGCTGCCCGAGGGGCTGCTGCGGTCGGACGACTACCTGGCGCACCCGGTGTTCCACGACCACCGCTCCGAGACCGCGATGCTGCGCTACCTGCGCCGGCTCGCGGACCGGGACTACGCGCTGGACCGGGGCATGATCCCGCTCGGCTCCTGCACGATGAAGCTCAACGCGACCACCGAGATGGAGCCGGTGACGTGGCCCGAGTTCGGGCAGCTGCACCCGTTCGCGCCCGCCGCGCAGGCGCAGGGGTACCTCACGCTCATCCGTGAGCTGGAGGAGCGGCTGGCGGAGGCCACCGGGTACGACAAGGTGTCGCTGCAGCCCAACGCGGGCTCGCAGGGTGAGCTGGCGGGGCTCCTGGCCGTGCGCGCGTACCACCGCGCGAACGGTGACGCGCAGCGGACGGTGTGCCTGATCCCGTCCTCCGCACACGGCACCAACGCGGCGAGCGCCGTCATGGCCGGGATGAAGGTCGTCGTCGTGAAGACCGCCGACGACGGCGAGATCGACGTCGAGGACCTGCGGGCGAAGATCGAGCAGTACCGTGACGAGCTGTCCGTGCTGATGATCACGTACCCGTCGACGCACGGGGTGTTCGAGGAGCACGTGGCCGACATCTGCGCGCAGGTGCACGACGCGGGCGGCCAGGTGTACGTCGACGGCGCCAACCTCAACGCCCTGGTGGGTCTGGCCAAGCCGGGCCACTTCGGCGGCGACGTCTCGCACCTCAACCTGCACAAGACGTTCTGCATCCCGCACGGCGGCGGCGGGCCCGGGGTCGGGCCGGTCGGGGTGCGCGCGCACCTGGCGCCGTATCTGCCGAACCACCCGCTGCAGCCTGCGGCAGGGCCGGAGACGGGCGTCGGTCCGATCTCGGCGGCGCCCTGGGGTTCGGCGGGCATCCTGCCGATCTCCTGGGCGTACGTCCGGCTCATGGGCGGTGAGGGGCTGAAGCGGGCCACGCAGGTGGCGGTGCTCAGCGCGAACTACATCGCCAAGCGGCTGGAGCCGCACTACCCGGTGCTGTACACCGGTCCGGGCGGACTCGTGGCGCACGAGTGCATCATCGACCTGCGGCCGCTGGCCAAGTCGACCGGAGTGAGCGTCGACGACATCGCCAAGCGGCTGATCGACTACGGCTTCCACGCGCCGACGATGTCGTTCCCGGTGGCCGGGACGCTGATGATCGAGCCGACCGAGTCCGAGGACCTCGGGGAGCTGGACCGGTTCTGCGAGGCCATGATCGCGATCCGCGCGGAGATCGAGAAGGTCGGCTCGGGCGAGTGGCCCGCGGACGACAACCCGCTGCGCAACGCCCCGCACACCGCGGGCGCGCTGGGCGGGGAGTGGAACCACGCCTACACGCGTGAGGAGGCGGTCTTCCCGGCCGGGGTCTCGCGCGCGGACAAGTACTGGCCGCCGGTGCGCCGGATCGACCAGGCGTTCGGTGACCGGAACCTGGTCTGTTCCTGCCCGCCGCTGGACGCTTACGAAGCGTAGTCGCGGTCGGATACGCGTCGGGGCCGGTTCGGAGAGTGCTTCTCCGGCCGGCCCCTCTTCTGTCCGGGCAGGCGTCCTGTGCGGGACGCTCGCCCTGCGCGCACGTGGGTGCGGCTCAGGCGGCGGTCACCACGGTGCCCATCGGGCGGTGCGGCGCGATGATCTGGCCGTCCGGCAGGAGCTCACCGGTGTCCTCGAAGAGCAGAACGCCGTTGCAGAGCAGGCTCCATCCCTGCTCCGGGTGGTGCGCCACGAGACGGGCGCCTTCCCGGTCGGCGGATTCGGCGGTCGGGCACAGTGGCTGGTGCTGGCACATGGTTGTTGGGATCTTTCGGTCGGTCGTCTGGTCTGAGATGGCTGTTTTGTCTGTCCCGCGGCGTGAAGCCCCGTTCATGGCCGCCCCCCGTTGTGATAAATCGGTCCGGTCCCAGTGTTGCCCCACGAGCGTGAATCCGCAGGCATTTCGCAGCACGACTTCTTCACAGGTTGATGACGCAACGCCCGCCCGGATGGTTCATCCCCGCCGCACTGTCCTTTCGGGTGGTGCGCCATGGTCGGATGGGGCTAGTCCGGTGTGGGGAAGGCGCGGGAATAGCTCGTACGAGCGTTTTGGCGCCCGTAAGAGCGGTAATTCCGCGTAGCGATGAATGAGCGCCCCGTCACCGTATATCGGTGACGGGGCGGGAGTGGTGCGGTCCGGTTTTTTTCAGGCGGGCGAACCCAGTAGGGGCGCGGGTGTCAGCCGGGTGGTCAGCACCGGGAGGAGATCGGCGGCCGGGTGCGGCCGGTGGGCGGCGATGCCGGGCGGCGCGGGCGCCAGCGGGACCAGTACGTCGGCCGGGGCCGGGTGCCCGCCGGCGGCGTCGGCGGTGGGGTCGGCGTGCAGCCAGAGCGTGAGCATGTACAGCTCGGGCACTGACAGCAGGCGCGGCTGGTAGGGCTGCTGCATGAGGTCGGCCTGGCGCAGGGCGAGCTCGGTCGAGGTGATGTACGGGCCTTCGAAGAAGTGCGAGAACACCCAGCCGTCCGGGGTGAGCCGGGTCTCGGCGGCGGCCACGGCGCGGTCGCCGCAGCGGATCAGGAACCGCCATCCGGTGAGCCGGGCGGTGCCCGTCCCCTCCGGGGTGATCCGGTCGAGCACGTGGACGGGCAGCGGGAGTTCGGGCGTGACGGGACCCTGCGCGTTCTTGAGGGCGGGAGTGCGCGCCTCGTGGACGGCGGTGGGAGAACCGAGGGCCGTGAGGACGGTGCGCAGGGCGGGCGCGGGAGCCGGGGGGACATGCAGCGGCATGGTGAGTGGCCTCTCCATTCGGCAGGCACGGTGATGCGAGGGCGGGGGCGGACGGCGCTGTCAGCTCTCTGGGATCGAAGAGACGGGTGCCCGGGGTCCGGTGCGTGGGTGGGGTCCGCCGCGGTGGTCCGACGGCAGGACCGAGGACCGCGGGTGCCGCCTCTCAGCCTCGTTTGCAGAGTTTATACGACACGTGTTCACGCAGTGTTTCGTCTAGCCGTTCCGGATATGAAGAACAAGGCCGTATCAGGTCGCCGGAACAAGCGGGCCACCCTTATTTTCGGTGGGAGCGCGCCGGTGACCTCGGATTACCGTCGCGTACGGGACGGCCGGTTCTCGTCGGCGCTTTTCACGAAAGCCCATCGGCCAGAAAGCGCGTTCTCTTTCTTGCCCAGTGAATGTGCCAGAAGCATGCCGGGGAAATAAGGTCGGAGAAGACCGCGCTCAGCCTAGCGTGTGCTGATCCCGCGTGGGACGTTATCGCTGGCTCTGCCTGGGCATCATGAACCGTGGACCCGGTACACCCCGCGGCCGAGACGTCGGCCCGCCCATCCGAGGAAGGACACTTCGATGGGGGAGAAGGTCGTGGCGGGGCCGTTTGGCCTCTCCGATCGCCAGCAGTACCGCGACAAGCTCCGGCAGTGTCTGACGGGGCTGGCGCGGCTGTTGGAGGAGAAGCGGTTCGACCGCCCCAGGAACCTCATGGGTGTGGAGATCGAGCTGAACCTCGTCGACGGCGACGGTTTGCCGAGAATGATGAATGCGCAAGTACTCGAACGCATTGCGAGCCGAGACTTCCAAACAGAACTCGCCATGTTCAACCTGGAAGTCAACATAGCTCCACACCGACTGGACGGCCGGGTATTCGACCAGCTTTCCGAGGAGCTGCGCACCTCCCTCGCCTATGCCGACCGCAAGGCGGTCGAGGTGGGCGCGGGGATCGTGATGATCGGCATTCTCCCCACCCTGGGCCGCGACGACCTGGTCTCCTCGAACCTCTCCGCCGGCGACCGCTACACCCTGCTGAACGACCAGATCGTCGCCGCCCGCGGCGAGGACTTCACCCTGGACATCGACGGGGTGGAGCGGCTCGTCTGCACCTCGAAGTCCATCGCGCCGGAAGCCGCCTGCACCTCCGTGCAACTGCATCTGCAGGTGACGCCGGGCCGGTTCGCGGATGTGTGGAACGCCGCCCAGGCGGTCGCCGCCGCGCAGGTCGCCATCGGGGCCAACTCGCCGTTCCTGTTCGGGCACGAACTGTGGCGGGAGTCCCGGCCGCCCCTGTTCCAGCAGTCCACCGACACCCGGCCGCCCGAGCTCCAGGCCCAGGGGGTGCGGCCGCGCACCTGGTTCGGGGAGAGGTGGATCTCCTCGGCGTACGAACTCTTCGAGGAGAACCTGCGCTTCTTCCCGGCCCTGCTGCCCATCTGCGACGACGAGGACCCGATCGCCGTCCTCGACGGGGGCGGCATCCCCTCGCTCGCCGAACTCACCCTCCACAACGGCACCATCTACCGCTGGAACCGTCCCGTCTACGGCATCGCCGACGGGGTCCCGCACCTGCGGGTCGAGAACCGGGTGCTGCCCGCGGGGCCGACCATCACGGACGTGATCGCCAACGCGGCCTTCTACTACGGGGTCGTCCGCGCGCTGGCGGAGGAGTCGCGGCCCGTGTGGACCCGGCTGCCGTTCGAGGCCGCCGCGGCCAACTTCGACGAGGCGTGCCGCCACGGGATCGACGCACGGCTGCAGTGGCCCCGGGGGCGGTACGGCGGGGTGGGGCCGGTGGACGCCGTGAACCTCGTGCGCGACGAGCTGCTGCCGCTCGCCGAGGTCGGACTGGACGCCTGGGGGGTGGAGCCGGCCGACCGGGACTTCTATCTCGGGGTGATCGAGGAGCGCTGCCGACGACGGGCCAACGGAGCGTCCTGGCAGGTGGAAACGTTCCATCGGGCGCTGGCCAAGGGCTTGGGACGGGACGCGGCGCTGGCCGCCACCACGAAGCGCTACGGCGAGCTGATGCATTCCGGGGAGCCCGTCCACAGCTGGCCGGTCGGACTGCCGGAGCCGGTGCCGCTGGGCTGAGGAGCCGCCCGCAGGGGCAGCCGCCGGAAAGTCCCGGACCGCCGCGGGTCATGATGGACCCTCGGCGGGGCCGGACAACTGGAGGCGTGGGTGCAGGGGCAGGCGGAGGCGGCGGAGGGCGCGGTGCCGTGGGAGCGGCCGGGCCGGCGGATCCTGCGGGACGAGACACTGCTCGTGCTCGGGCTCTCGCTCGGCGCGAGCGGGGTGTCCGCGCTGATCAGCTTCATCGGATCGGTCACCAAGCCGGGCGGACTGAAGGACCAGGCGGCCACCATGAACGCCTCGGCCGCGCCGGGCAGGCCCTGGCTCGACCTCGCCTGGCAGCTGTTCGGGATCACCGCCGCCCTGGTCCCGGTCGCGCTGGTCGCGCACTTCCTGCTGCGCGAGGGCGCGGGGCTGCGCACGCTCGGGTTCGACCGGACGAAGCCGTGGTTCGACCTCGGCCGGGGCGCGGCGGTCGCCGCGGTGATCGGCAGCACGGGCATCGCCTTCTATCTGGCGGCCCGCGGCCTCGGGTTCAACCTCACGGTCGTGCCGGAGGCGCTGCCCGAGGTGTGGTGGAAGTACCCCGTACTGATCCTCTCCGCGATCCAGAACGCGGTCCTCGAAGAGGTCATCGTGCTCGCGTACCTGCTGCGCCGGCTCCAGCAGCTCGGCTGGTCACCGGTGAGCGCGCTCGCCGCCAGCTCGGTGCTGCGCGGGTCGTACCACCTCTATCAGGGCATCGGCGGCTTCGTCGGCAACATGGTGATGGGCGTGGTCTTCGTCTACCTGTACCGGCGGTGGGGGCGGGTGGGGCCGCTCGTGGTGGCCCACTCGCTGCTCGACATCGGGGCGTTCGTGGGGTACGCGCTGCTGGCGGGGAAGGTGGGCTGGCTGCCCACCGCGTGAGGCGGCCGTACGCTCACGCCGTCAGTTCGCCGTCGATGACCGTGACCGCACGGCCGGAGAGCAGGGTGCGCCCGCCGCGGAGTTCGGTGCGCACGCGGCCGGAGCGGGGGGACGCCTGCAGGCCGGTGAGGTCCGGGGAGCCCAGGCGCGCGGACCAGTAGGGGGCGAGAGCGGTGTGGGCGCTGCCCGTGACGGGGTCCTCGTCGATGCCGAGGTTCGGGAAGAAGCACCGCGAGACGTAGTCGTACCCGGCGGCGGGGTCCTCGGCGCGGGCCGTGGCGATGATGCCGCGCTCGGAGTAGCGGCCGAGCGACCGGAGGTCGGGGGCGAGACCCAGGACCGTCTTCTCGTCGGCCAGCTCCACCAGCAGGTCGCCCACGTTCGGACCGGTGTCGACCGCGTTCAGCGGCTCGGCGCCCAGCGCCTCGCCGACCCCGTCGGGGACGGCGACCGGGGTGAGGGGCGCGGTCGGGAAGTCGAGGGTGAGCGAGCCGTCCGGGCGGGGGGTGGCGAGGAGGACGCCGCTGCGCGTGGCGAACCGTACGGGGCCTTCATGGGCGTTCGTGCTGTTCAGGACGTGTGCTGTGGCCAGTGTGGCGTGGCCGCACAGGGCCACTTCGGCGACCGGCGTGAACCAGCGCAGTGCCCAGTCGGCCTCGCCGCCCGGCGGGAGGGGATGGGCGAACGCGGTCTCGGCGTGGTTGACCTCTCTGGCCACGTCCTGCAGCCAGGTGTCCTCCGGAAAGGCGTCGAGGAGGAGGACTCCGGCCGGGTTGCCGGCGAAGGGGCGGTCGGTGAAGGCGTCCACGATACGAATGCGCATGGGACGACGCTAGGGCGTCGGTGGAGCGGCGGACCAAGGCCAATCCCGGGATGCTGGACTGGTTTTCGGGGGCCAGTCGCGCAGGGGGCCGGTCGGCGGCCCGCCCCCTGCGAGGGTGCGGTCTGCTGGGGTCTGTCGTTTGGATCATGCAGGCTTCGGGCCAGAGTGTCTGATGACCGCAGATGTGCGTGCCAAGCCCCGCGGCCCAGGCGTGATCCAAACGACAGGCCCTAGTGGACGGAGAAGCCGCCGTCGACGAAGACCGACTGGCCGGTGAGGTAACCGGCCGAGCGGCCTGCCAGGAAGACGGCGGCGCCGGCGAAGTCCTCGGCCACGCCGTTGCGTCCGGCCAGGGTGCGGGCGGCGAGGGCCGCCACCTTCTCCGGGTCGGACGAGAGCCGGGTGTTGAGCGGGGTCGGGACGAAGCCGGGGACCAGGGTGTTGCAGGTGACGCCGTGCGGCGACCACTCCTCGGCCTGCGAGCGGGCCAGTGACTCCAGCGCGCCCTTGGAGACGCCGTACGCGCCGCTGCGGACGAATGCCCGGTGCGCCTGCTGCGAGGTGATGTGGATGATGCGGCCGTAGCCGCGCTCGGCCATGCCCGGGCCGAAGCGCTGGCCCAGCAGGAAGGGCGCGTCCAGGTTCACGGCCATGGTGGTGTCCCACACATCCTCGTCCAGTTCGCCCAACGGCGGCCGCAGGTTGACGCCGGCGCTGTTGACGAGGATGTCGGGCTCCCCGAACGCCTCGACCGCCCGCTCGGCCGCCGCGCGCACACCGGCACGGGTGCTCAGGTCGCCGCTCACCCAAGCCACCCGGCAGCCGTCCGCCGTCAGCTCGTCGACCGTCGCCGTCAGCTCGGCCTCCTTGCGCGCGACGATCACCACGCTCGCGCCGGCCCGGGCGAGAGCCGAGGCGATGGCCTTGCCGATGCCGGAGCTGCCGCCCGTCACCACGGCGACCCGGCCGTCCAGCGAGAACAGGGCGGAGAGATAGCTGTCGGAGATCATTCCCGAGCCCTAGAGGGGTGCCTCGGCGGCTCGTCTCCCGGTGTCGATGACGTGGTCGATGGCGGAGGTGACGTCGGCCGCGATGTGGGTGGGCCGGTAGGCGGCCTCCGTCCAGGGGCGGCCGTGCGCCACCCAGACGCTGCGCAGGCCGAGAGCGTCGGCGCCCGCGATGTCGGCGTGGGCCGCGTCACCGACGACCCAGGCACCGGCGAGCGGGAGTCCGGCGACGGCGGCCGCCGCGTGGAAGATCTCCGGCTCGGGCTTCTGGTGGCCGACGGCTTGCGAGACGACCCAGCCCCGCACGAGCCGGTCGAGTCCGGTGCGGCGGATCTTCGTCTCCTGCTGGACGGTTCGCCCGTTGGTGACGATCACGCAGGTCCAGCCGCCGCCGCGCGCACGGTCGAGTGCCTCGCGGGTGGGCGGAGCCAGGACCACGCGGTCGGCGGCGCCGGTGTCGAGCAGGACGCGGACGGCGCCCGGCGGCAGCACGTCCGCGTACCGGTCGGTGAGGGTGGCGGCGACCTCATGGCGGGGGGTGTAGCCGCCCGCGTCGACGGCCGTCACCCAGGACAGATCGGTGGCGGGCAGGCCGTGTGCGCTCAGGAAGGCGGCCACGGCGGCCCGGAAGGCCGCGTCGCGGTCGATCAGGGTGTTGTCCAGGTCGAGCAGCAGCAGAGGCATGCGCGGCAGTAGATCACGACGGTGTTCTCGCACCGGGGGTTGTCAGACGACAGGTTCCGATATATCGTTGAGGCATCGCGACAGATCAACGATGGAATGGAGTGATTGCGATGCGTTCCCGTGGACAGGACTTCGGATTCGAGCGTGGACATGGACGCCGTGGTGGGGAGCACCCCCGCGGCCGAGATGACGCCGAGGCGCTGCGCGCCGCCTTCGGGCCGTTCGGGCCGGGCCATGGTGGCCCCGGACCGTTCGGGCCCTTCGGTGGAGGCCCCTGGGGTGGGCGCGGCCGGGGCGGCCCTCGGGGGAGGGCGAGGCGGGGCGACGTGCGCGCGTCGATCCTGGCCCTTCTCAAGGACAGGCCCATGCACGGCTACGAGATGATCCAGGAGATCGCCGAGCGCAGTGGCGGGGCGTGGAAGCCCAGCCCCGGTTCGGTGTACCCCACCCTTCAGCTGCTGGAGGACGAGGGGCTGATCGCCAGTGCGAGCGAGGGCGGCAAGAAGCTGTTCTCGCTCACCGAGGCCGGCCGCGCCGCGGCCGACGAGGGGCCGGAGGCCCCGTGGGAAGAGGCCTCGCGCGGGGTCGACTGGGAGGCGCTGAGCGAGATCCGGCAGGCCGGCTTCGGTCTGATGGAGGCGTTCGGCCAGGTCTGGAAGACCGGTGACAAGGATCAGCGCGACAAGGCGCTGACGGTGATCAACGAAGCCCGCAAGAAGCTGTACCTCATCCTCGCCGACGAGGACTGACGGCAGTGTGCGGGTGACCGCTACGAGAGGGCGCCCCGTGGAGAGGGATCTCCGCGGGGCGCTTTCGTGTGCGTGGGGCGTGCGAGCGGCGGGCGGGGGTGCGGGCGGGCGTGCGGTCAGGTCACGAGGCCGCCCAGCTTGCGCAGGGACTCGGCGAGCGCGGCCGTGGCGGAGTCCCTGAGCTTGCCCGCCATCAGGGAGACGGCGGCGCCGGTGAACCGGCCGTCGATGCGGACCGTGGTGGCGTCGCCGTCGGGGGTGAGCGTGTAGCGGGTGGCGAGGTCCACGGCCATGGGGCCCTTGCCGCGGAGGGCCAGGGTGCGGGCGGGTTCCAGTTCGGCGATGGTCCACTCGACCTCGGCGGGGAAGCCCATCATCCTGAGGTTCTCCTGGAACGTGCCGCCGACCGTGAGGACCTCGGGGCCGCCCTTGGGGAAGCCGGTGTGGGTGGTGTTCCACTCGCCGTGCGAGGGCCAGTCGACGAGCCGGGCCCAGACCTGCTCGGCGGGTGCCTCGATGCGTGCCTCGGCGCTGACGTCGGCCATGCGACAACCCCTTCGTCTCGGACGGTGGTGTCGCGGAACGTAGCCGCGAGGCCCGGAACATTCAATACTGATGAACCGTCAGGAAGTGTCTGGTGTCTGGTGTCTGGTGTCCGGTGGCCGGTCCGGTGCCGTGCTGGGCGCGGGGCAGGGCGGTGCGCGCCCCTGAGGCGAGCGGGTGGGATCTCATCCGTAGGGAGGAGATGCGGCTCCTCCCTGCGCAACCTGTGCCGGAGGCGAAAATGCTTCCTCCCGTGGATGTCCCGGAGGTACCGGGGCTGATGGGGTGGGAGGCGTGCTACCCCGTATTCCCCGGCAGTCGGCCGTAGACCATGGTCCGGATCGCGTGGAGATCGAGGGCGTGCTCACGGATGAGCTGGCCTCGGTGGTCGCCGGTGCGCGCAGACGGGCCCTGCGGGACGGGGACCGGCAGATCGACACCGCCCATCTGCTGCACTCCCTCGTGGAGTCGGACCCCGAGGTCCGTGCCGCTTTCGACGGTCCGCAGGTCGCCCGGCTCCTCGGCTATCTCGTGCAGCGCAGCATCGGGTACGGGCTGCGCTGGCGGATCGGTGTCGAGGACGCCGGTGCCGTCCCGGACGGGCCGGGCAGGCCCGGCTGGTCGCCCGTGGCGTCCCGGGCGATGACCCGGGCGTACGACCGTGCCGTGCTGCGCGGCGCGGAGTCGGCCCACGGCGTCGATCTTCTCGCGGTGCTCGTCGTGGCCGGCGGTTCGCGGGCCGTGGAGGTGCTGGGCCAGGTCGGGGTCGACGGGGAGGCGGTGGCGCGACGCATCGCGCAGGCCGGCGGGCGCGGCGCCACGGAGTGCGGCGCGGAGACCGGTGACGGGGGTGCAGTCGATAACGCTCCGCCCCCGTCCAGCCACTGAGACAGGAGTCATCGGGGGTGACGCTCCTGTCGTCGGCTGACATCATGGGGCGGTGCATACGTCTCAGGGGAGTCAGGGGCATCGCGGGCGTGGCGTCGGGCTGGTGCTCGCGCTGGGATCCGCGGTCGCCTTCGGCGGATCGGGTACGGCGGCCAAGCCGCTCATCGAGGCCGGGCTCGACCCGCTGCACGTGGTGTGGCTGAGGGTCGTCGGTGCCGCGTTGGTGATGCTGCCGCTGGCCGTGCGCCACCGCGATCTGGTGCGCAGGCGGCCCGCGCTGCTCGTCGGGTTCGGGCTGTTCGCCGTGGCCGGTGTGCAGGCGTTCTACTTCGCCTCGATCTCCCGGATCCCCGTCGGTGTCGCGCTCCTCGTGGAGTACCTCGGACCGGCCATCGTCCTCGGCTGGGTGCGGTTCGTGCAGCGGCGGCCGGTGACGCGGGCCGCCGCGGTCGGTGTCGTCCTCGCCGTCGGCGGCCTCGCCTGTGTCGTGGAGATCTGGTCGGGGCTGAGCTTCGACCCGCTCGGGCTGCTGCTGGCGTTCGGGGCCGCCTGCTGCCAGGCCGGGTACTTCGTCCTGTCCGACCAGGGCGGCGACGAGGGGGCCGGGGCGCCGGATCCGCTCGGGGTGATCGCCTACGGCCTGCTGGTGGGCGCCGTGGTGCTCACGGTGGTGGCGCGGCCGTGGGGGATGGAGTGGGGGGTGCTCGGGGGTGATGCGTCGATGGACGGTACGGCCGTTCCGGCGTGGGTGCTGCTCTGCTGGGTGGTGCTGCTCGCCACGGTGATCGCGTACGGGACCGGGGTGGTGGCCGTGCGGCGGCTTTCGCCGCAGGTGGCCGGGGTCGTGGGGTGCCTGGAGGCGGTCGTGGCGACGGTGCTCGCGTGGGTGCTGCTGGGGGAGCATCTGTCGGCGCCGCAGATCCTGGGCGGGGCGGTGGTGCTGGTCGGGGCGTTCGTCGCGCAGCGGTCCGCGGTGGGGGAGACGGTGTCGCGACCGCCGGCCGGGGCCGTCGAGGAGGAGGCCGAGCCGGAACTGTCGGTGCGCCCCTGAAGGCCCCGGGGTGGCGCCTCGCCGTCGAGGCGGGCCCGGGGGCGCGTCCTACAGGCTCCTGAGGTAGTCCGGGAGCTCCGTGCCGGCGGGCAGGTCGGGCTCCGGGATCGGGGTGTCGTACCCCTTGCGCAGGGGGACGACGCCGGCCCAGTGGGGGAGGGTGACGTCTTCGGGTTCCTCGTTGACGCCGCCGGTGCGGGTCTTGGCCGAGACCTCGTTCAGGTCGAGGCGGATCACGGCGGTGGCCGCGAACTCCTTGGGGTTGGCGGGCCGGGAGTCCCGCGAGCGGCCCGGTACGACGTGGTCGACGAGCGCGTCCAGGGCGATCCGCCGCTCCTGCGGGTCCGTGACCTCGTGGGCGATGCCGTGCACCACCACCGAGCGGTAGTTGATCGAGTGGTGGAAGGCGGAGCGGGCCAGGACCAGCCCGTCCACGTGGGTCACCGTCAGGCACACCGGGAGTCCCGGGTCGGCCTGGCCCGTCATCCGCAGCGGGCGCGAACCCGTCGAACCGTGCACGTAGAGCGTCTCGCCGACCCGGCCGTACAGCGTGGGGAGCACCACCGGGGCGCCGTCGCGGACGAACCCGAGATGGCAGACGTACCCCTCGTCGAGTATCGCGTGGACCAGCTCCCTGTCGTACGACGCCTTCTCCCTGCCCCGGGTGGGGGCGGTGCGGTCGGTGGGGTGGTAGGCGGCGGCCGCCGGTGTCGTCGGCTGCGGTGTCCCCGTCATTGCGCTCCCCATTGCACTAGTGCATAGTTTTGTTTGTGCTAGGAGAATACATGATCGCCGGGCGGCGCGCGGCGGATATCGCGGCGAGCGTCGAGCGGGCGGTCGGTGCGGGTGAGCTGCCCCCCGGTCAGCTGCTGCCCCCCATGCGGGAGCTGGCGGAGAGGCTCGGGGTGAACGCGAACACGGTCGCGGCCGCCTACCGCACCCTGCGTGAGCGCGGGGTCATCGAGACGGCCGGTCGGCGGGGGAGCCGTGTGCGGCCCCGGCCGGCGACGACGGGGCGCGAGTACATCCGGGTGGAGGTGCCGGAGGGCGTGCGGGATCTGGCCGACGGCAATCCCGACACCGCCCTGCTGCCGTCCCTCGCCGAGGCGTTCGCGGCCGCCGCCCGGCAGGGCGACCGCGAGCCGGTGCTGTACGGGGCGGGTTCCGTGGAGCCCGAGCTGGCCCGCATCGCGCGGGCCGAGCTGGACGCCGACGGGGTGCCGGACGGGCCGGTGGCCGTCACCTCCGGTTCGCTCGACGCGATCGAACGCGTCCTGGCCGCCCACCTCAAGCCCGGGGACGCCGTCGCCGTCGAGGACCCGGGGTGGGGCAGCGTGCTCGACCTCGTACCGGCCCTCGGGCTGCGCCTGGTGCCGGTCGGCGTCGACGACGAGGGGCCGCTCGCCGACGACGTCCGCGGGGCGCTGGAGGCCGGGGCGCGGGCCCTGATCGTCACCGACCGCGCGCAGAACCCCACCGGTGCGGCCGTGAGCGCCGCACGGGCGCGTGCCCTGCGGTCCGTGTTGGAGGAGCATCCCGGGACCCTGCTCATCGAGGACGACCACGGCCACCGGATCGTCGACCAGCCCCTCCATCCGCTCGCCGGGGCCACCCGCAGCTGGGCCTTCGTACGGTCGGTCGCCAAGGCGTACGGCCCCGACCTGCGGGTCGCGGTGCTCACCGGGGACGCCGTCACGGTCGACCGGGTCCGGGGCCGGCAGCGGCTGGGGCCGGGCTGGGTGAGCCGGCTGGTGCAGCGGGCCGTCGTACGGCTGTGGACCGGCGGCGGGGTGGACGCCGCGGCCGTGGCGGCGGCGTACGGGAGGCGGCGCGACGCGCTGATCGGCGCCCTCGCCCGGCACGGGGTCGAGGCGCACGGGGCCAGTGGGATGAACGTGTGGGTCCGGGTCCCGGACGAGACCGGCGCGGTCGCCCGGCTGCTCCACGCGGGGTGGGCCGTGGCGCCCGGCGCGCGCTTCCGCATGAGCGCCCCGCCGGGGATCCGGATCACGGTCTCCGCCCTCACCGAGGAGGAGATCGGGAGGGTGGCGGAGGCGGTGGCCGCGGCGGTGCGGCCGGGCTCCGGTGGCGGCCGGGTGTGAGGGCGCCCGGGAAGGTCAGGAGCGCGGCCTGGCCTGGGTCAGGGCGGCTCCCGCCAGGACGATCACCGCGCCGACCGGCGTCGACCAGGCCAGGGACTCGCCGAGCAGGACCACACCGGCGGCCGTGGCGATGACCGGGATGAAGTAGGTGACCATCTGGGCGGTGGTCGGGCCGACCTCGGAGACCAGGCCGTACTGGAGGAGCATGGCGACACCCGTGCCGAGGACGCCCAGGGCTACCACCGCCAGCAGGGGCAGGACCGGGAAGCTGCTCGGCAGGGTCGTGAACAGCGGGGTGACGCAGGCCAGTTGAGCGGTGGCCAGCAGGAGCTGGGCGCCGGTGAGGGACAGGTGCGAGGTGCTGCTGCCGGCCAGCGTGCGGCGGACGTAGATCCAGCCGACCGGGTAGCTGAGGGAGGCCAACAGCGCCATCATGGTGCCCCGCGCGTCCAGGCCGCTGAAGCCCTGCCAGGCGCCGAGCACGGTGAGCACGCCGAGGAAGCCGAGGCCGAGACCGGCGACCCTGACCCGGGTCGGGCGGTCCTCCGAGAGGGCCACCAGGGAGAGTGCCATCCCCCACAGCGGCGAGGTCGCGTTGCAGATGCCCGCCAGCGTGGAGGGGATGGTCAGCTCCGCGTAGGCGAAGAGGGAGAACGGCAGAGCGTTGAGGAGCAGGGCCGCCACCGCGAGATGGCCCCAGGTGCGGGCGCCGCTCGGCAGCCGCTCACGCTTCACCGCCATCGCCACCGCGAGCACCAGCGTGCCGAACAGCAGCCGCCCGAAGGTGACCTGGAACGGCGCGTACGCCTGGGTGCCCACCTTGATCAGAAGGAAGCTGAAGCCCCAGACGAGCGAGAGGAAGGCGAAACGCAGGCGCCAGTCGACGGTGACGCGGGCGCGTCCGGGCAGGGAGGCGGAGGTGCGCGTGGGCGTGGCGGTGGTCATGCGCCCACCATGGCGCCCGGCAATCTTGTAGCACAAGCGAGAATTCATGCGCTAAATCTCGTAGCATCGCTTACATGTTGAATCTGGAGAGGCTGCGTACCCTCGACGCGCTGGCCCGGCACGGTTCGGTCAGCGGGGCGGCCGAGGGGCTGCATGTGACGACCTCGGCCGTCTCGCAGCAGATGGCCAAGCTGGAGCGGGAGGTCGGACAGCGGCTCCTCGCCAAGAACGGGCGGGGCGTGCGCCTCACCGATGCGGGGCGGCTGCTCGCCGAGCACGCCGCGCGCATCCTGTCGCAGGTCGAGCTGGCCCAGGCGGACCTGGAGGCACAGCGCGGGCAGGTCGTCGGCGAACTGCGGCTGGCCGCGTTCCCCACGGCCGTCCGGGGACTGTTCCCCGCCCTCTTCCGCGCACTGCGGGACGACCATCCGGCGCTGCGCGTGCGCTCACGGGAGCTGGAGCCCGAACTCGCCATCCACGCGGTGGTCCGGGGCGACGCCGACCTGGCGGTCGTCCTCGACTGGTACAACAAGCCGCTGCCCGTCCCCGAGGGCCTCGCCAGGGCCGCGATCCTCGACGACCCGGTGGAGGTGGCGCTGCCCGACGACCACCCGCTCGCCGGGCGGGACGAGATCGACCTGCGGGAGCTGGCCGAGGAGCCATGGGTCGTCTGGCCCGAGGGGGAGTTCTGTCACGAATGGCTGCTCTACACCCTGCGTGCCAACGGGATCGAGCCCCAGATCGCCCACCGGGCCGGTGAGCACCACACCCAACTGGCGCTGGTAGCAGCCGGGTTGGGTGTCTGCATCGCACCCCGGCTCGGCCGCGACCCGATGCCGGCCCGGATGCGGACGGTCCCCGTGCGCCCCCGGGTCCACCGGAGCGTCTACGCCGTATGGCGTGCGGACGCCGACCGGCGGCCGTCGATCAGGGCGGCGGTCGAGGCGCTCCGGGCGGCGGGGGCCGCGTGCGGTTCGGGGTGAACGGGCGCCCGCCCCCCTGTCCGGGGACCGGGCCCGGCGGGCGGTGTGCCTCGGGAGGTGCTCCGGCCGGGGTCTATCCCAACTTGCGGAAGTCCCAGGACGCGATCGCGTCCGGCGTCAGGCGTAGCCAGGCGTGTCTGCCGTCGTGCGGCATCTCGTCGATGCCGAAGTTCTTGCGGGCGAACCGCCGCTCCACCTCGACGAGTTCGGGAACCGGCTCGCCCGTGCGAGGTGCCTCGCCCACGAACTCGACGGTGCCGGACAGCTCGGCACCGCGCAGTTCGCCGTACTCCTCGCCCGCGTCGACCACGACGGCGCAGCGCGGATCGCGGCGCAGCGCGGACCACCGCTTGCTGCGGGTGATCGAGTAGAGCCAGAGCGAGGTGCCGTCCCAGACGTACCAGAGCGGGCTGATGTGGGGGGAGCCGTCGGACGAGACCGTCGCGACGCGGCAGGTGCGCTGCGCGCCGAGGAACTCGTCGAGTTCGGCGGGCTCCATCATGATCTTCCGGCCCCGGCGCTGCGTGGCGGTCATGGACATCCCCTTCACTGACGTGGCGTCAGAAGAGCATCGGCCGTCTTCCGTCCATGTGCAAGGGGCGTTACGCTCGCCCGCCCGATCGCCGGCGACAAGGGGAAACGGCATGCCGTCGTACGCCAACGAGGACGCGAGCGACTCCAGGAGACGGCGGGAACTGGACGGGCTGCTCGAACCCGCCACCACCGTCCTGCTCACCGTCGAGTGTCAGCGCGGGGTCGTCGGGCCGGACGGCGCGCTGCCCGAACTCGCCCGCGAGGCACGCTCGTCGGGGGCGCTCGCCAACGTGGCCAGGCTGGTCGACGCGGCCCACGGGAGCGGGGTGCAGGTCATGCACGCCGTCGCCGAACGGCGGCCCGACGGACGGGGGGCCAACCGCAACGCCCGCCTGTTCCGTGCGGCGGAACGGCTGCCCGTACGGCAGTTGACGGGCACCGAGGCCGTTCGGGTCGCCCCGCCCGTCGAGGTCGCCGAGGAGGACCTGGTCGTACGGCGGCTGCACGGGCTGTCGCCGCTGGCGGGCACCGACGTGGACGCGCTGCTGCGCAATCTGGGGTGCCGCACACTGATCGTCACCGGGGTCTCGGCCAACGTGGCCGTGCCGAACGCCGTGTTCGACGCGGTGAACCGCGGCTACCGCGTCGTCGTCCCCGGGGACGCCATCGCGGGGGTGCCTGCCGACTACACCCCCGCGATGATCCGCCACACCCTCGCACTGGTCGCCACGATCGCGACCACCGACGAGGTGCTGGCGTGCCTGACGAGGATCAGGCCAGCGTGATCGAATCACCCGCGACACTGACCTTCTTGGCCGGCAGCGGCTTCGTGGCCGGGCCGCTCTTCACACTGCCGTCGGCGATCGAGAAGTTGCTGTTGTGACAGGGGCAGTTGATCACGCCGTCGGCGATCGACTTCACGGCACATCCGCGGTGGGTGCAGGTGGCGGAGAACGCCTTGTACTGGCCGGCCTCCGGCTGGGTGATGACGACACCCTCGTCTTCGAAGATCTTGCCGCCGCCCTCGGGTATGTCCGAGGTCTTGGCGATCGCCGTGCCGCCGGCGCCGCCGCTCGTGCTGCCGCCGTTCGCCTCCGCGGTCGAGTCGCCGCCCGCCCCCGCTCCGGCACCGGACGAGTTCGAGGTCGAGGTCGACGGGGCGTCCTCCGATCCGCACGCGGTCAGCGCGACGGCGAGTCCTGCCACGCCCGCCGCCGCCATGACGGTGCGACGGCCCGGGATCGAAGCGGGTGTGTTCGTTTCGCTGGTCATGCCGGAGGTTCCTCCCGAGATGGCTCTGCACGGTCGCCCATGGGTACGTCGGGGCTGTGCTCGAACGTTCAGACAGGGTGCACATCCTGACCTGTCCGAGGTCATGCCGACGTCAAAAGCAGCTGTCCGGAAGCTGTCGATCCGGTCCGGCGGCGGACGGGTCGCCTCCGGGTGCCCGCGGCACGCCGGTAGCCTGGGGCGATGCTCAAGGAAGTCAGCGTGACCCGGTACATCACGCCGTTGCGGGAAGGCGGTTCGCTGCCGGGGCTCGTCGAGGCCGACGACCGCGGCACGTACGTCCTGAAGTTCACCGGCGCGGGGCAGGGCCGCAAGACGCTGGTGGCGGAGGTCGTCTGCGGCGAGCTGGCCCGGCGGCTCGGTCTGCGCGTGCCCGGCCTGGTCACCCTCGACCTCGATCCCGTCCTCGGCCTCGGCGAGCCGGACGAGCAGGTGCAGGAGCTGATCAAGTCCAGCGGCGGCACCAACCTGGGCATGGACTTCCTGGCCCGCGCGATCGGCTTCGACCCGCTCGCCTTCGCGGTGAGCCCCGAGGAGGCCGGGCGGGTCGTCTGGTTCGACGCGCTGATCAACAACGTCGACCGATCCTGGCGCAACCCCAACCTGCTGATCCGGAACGGCGAGCTGTGGCTCATCGACCACGGCGCCACCATGATCTGGCACCACCACTGGCCCGGCGCCCGCGCCTCCGCGGCCAAGCCGTACGCCGCCGCCGACCATGCCCTGGCGCGCTTCGCCCCCGATGTCGCCGTGGCCGCCGCCGAGCTCGCGCCTCTCGTCACCGAGGACCTGCTCGCCGAGGTGACCGCCCGGATCCCGGACGTCTGGCTGACCGGCGAACCCGGCTTCGCGACCGCGGACGCGCTGCGGCGGGCGTACGCCGAACCGCTGCTCGCCCGCGCCGCCGACATCCACGAACGCATCGAGGGGATCACGTGAGCGACCGCTTCCTGAGCACCGGGGCGACCGGGCAGGACGTCTACGAGTACGCGCTGCTGCGGGTGGTGCCCAGGATCGAGCGCGGGGAGTGCTTCAACGCGGGCGTCCTCGTCTACAGCCGCTCCCGGGCCCTGGTGGCCGCCCGTACGCATCTGGACGAGGCCAAGCTCCTCGCCCTGGACCCCGGGGCGGACGTGGGGGGCGTACGGGCCGCGCTGCGCGCCGTCGAGGGCGTGTGCGCCGGCGGGGACGCGGCCGGGCAGGCCGCGGGGGACGACGCCGGACGGCGGTTCCGGTGGCTGGTCGCGCCCCGCTCCACGGTCGTCCGGGCGGGGCCCGTGCACACGGGGCTCACCGCGGATCCGGCGGCGGAGGCCGAGCGGCTGCTCGCCCTGCTGGTGAAGTGACGGGCGCGCGGCGCGTCGACGGGCCCGGTCGGGGCCGAGTAAGGGATCACACCTGGTGGAACGTTGACACCGGGTGCCAGGACTTCTAGCGTCACGTGTGCTGAAGGTACTAAGCGGTCGCTCATTCATCGGGGCGTGCCGCAGGAGCCGCACCCCAAGGGCGAGGAGAACCAGCAATGTCCACCACTGAGCAGCGTGTCGCCGTGGTCACCGGTGGCGCGCGCGGCATCGGTGCCGCGACCGCCGTACGACTGGCCGGCGAGGGCCGTGCCGTCGCGGTGATCGACCTCGACGAGGCCGCGTGCAAGGACACCGTCGAGAAGATCACGGCCGCCGGCGGCAAGGCGCTCGCGGTCGGCTGCGACGTCTCCGACGAGGCCCAGGTCGAGGCCGCCGTCACCCGGATCGCCGAGGAGCTGGGCGCCCCGACCATCCTGGTGAACAACGCGGGCGTGCTCCGCGACAACCTGCTGTTCAAGATGGGCGCGTCCGACTGGGACACGGTCATGAACGTGCATCTGCGGGGCGCCTTCCTGATGGCCAAGGCCGTCCAGAAGTACATGGTCGAGGCCAAGTTCGGCCGGATCGTCAACCTGTCCTCGTCGTCCGCGCTCGGCAACCGGGGCCAGGCCAACTACTCCGCCGCCAAGGCCGGTCTCCAGGGCTTCACCAAGACCCTCGCCATCGAACTCGGCAAGTTCGGCGTCACCGCCAACGCCGTGGCGCCCGGCTTCATCGTCACCGACATGACCGCCGCCACCGCCGCCCGCGTCGGCATGGGCTTCGAGGACTTCCAGGCGGCCGCCGCCACCCAGATCCCCGTCCAGCGCGTGGGCCGCCCCGAGGACATCGCCGGCGCCATCGCCTACTTCACCGGCGAGGACGCCGGGTTCGTCTCCGGCCAGGTGCTGTACGTGGCCGGCGGACCGCTCAACTAGGGGAACGGGAACATGACTTCGGTGCAACTCCCCGAACTCTCGGGCAAGGTCGCCCTCATCACCGGCGCCAGCCGCGGCATCGGCCACGGCATCGCCGAGGCCCTCGTCGCGCGCGGCGACCGGGTCTGCATCACCGGCCGCGACGAGGACTCGCTCAAGAAGGCCGTCGAGCAGCTCGGCGCCGACCGGGTCATCGGTGTCGCCGGCAAGGCCCACGACGAGGCCCACCAGGCACGCGCCGTAGAACGCACGATGGACGCCTTCGGCCGCATCGACTTCCTGGTCAACAACGCCGGCACGAACCCGGTCTTCGGGCCGATCGCCGACCTCGACCTCGACGTCGCCCGCAAGGTGTTCGAGACGAACGTCGTCTCGGCCCTCGGCTTCGCCCAGCGGACCTGGCACGCCTGGCAGAAGGAGAACGGCGGCGCGATCGTCAACATCGCCTCCGTCGCCGGGGTCTCCGCGTCGCCGTTCATCGGCGCCTACGGCATCAGCAAGGCCGCCATGATCAACCTGACCCTGCAGCTGGCGCACGAGTACGCGCCCGGGGTCCGGGTCAACGCGATCGCGCCCGCCGTGGTGAAGACCAAGTTCGCGCAGGCCCTCTACGAGGGCCGGGAGGCCGAGGCCGCCGCGGCCTACCCGCTCGCCCGGCTCGGCGTGCCCTCCGACATCGGGGGCGCCGCGGCCTTCCTCACCTCGGAGCAGTCCGACTGGATCACCGGCCAGACGCTCGTGGTCGACGGCGGCATCTTCCTCAACGCGGGGGTCGCCTGACAGAGTACGGCGGGCGCCGGTGCATGCTTCACCGAACATCTCCGGCGCCCGTCCGCACCCCTCACCGGGGCTCGACAACGCCGTCACTCGCGGACTGATCAAGGGCTTCGTCGGCCGAGCGGGAGCAGCTCGCGGGGCCTGCGGTATCGTTCGCCCACTCTTGGTACGGCATTTCGAGGAGCATGCGCGTGTTCAACCGGAACCGATACTTGCCGCCACTCGCGGTGATCGCGTCCATATCCATGGTGACCGGATGTGGTGTGTTCTCCTCGGACGCCCCCGACGACGCGGACCCCATCGTGGTGGGCACCACCAGCGCCCCGAGCACCCTGGACCCGGCCGCGGCCTGGGACAGCTCCTGGGAGCTGATGCGCAACGTCTTCCAACCCCTGCTCGGCTACGCGCCCGGCGGCTCCGACCCCGAGCCCGACGCCGCCGAGAGCTGCGAGTTCACGGACAGCACCAGCACGGTGTACAGCTGCACGCTGCGCGAGGGCCTGAAGTTCTCCAACGGCCACACGCTGGACGCGCAGGCGGTCAAGTACTCGTTCGACCGGATCAAGAAGATCAACGTCAACGGCGGTCCCGCGGGTCTGCTGACCACCCTCTCCCGCGTGCAGACGAAGGGCGACCGCGAGGTCGTCTTCCACCTCAGCCAGCCCGACGCGACCTTCCCGCTGGTGCTCACCACGCCCGCCATGTCGATCGTGGACCCCGCGGACTATCCCGCGGACAAGCTCCGCGAGGGCACCGAGATCACCGGCTCCGGGCCCTACGACCTCGACTCCTACGACGAGGGCAAGAAGGCCGAGCTGGTCGGCAACGAGAACTACAAGGGCCTCGCCGACCGCAAGAACTCCGCCGTCACCATCGAGTACTTCGGGCAGTCGGACCAGATGGTCAAGGCCCTCAAGGACAAGAAGATCTCGGTCATCTACCGGGGTCTGGGCGCCGCGGACATCGTGGACATCCAGACCCACCACGACGACGAGAACCTCCAGATCGTGGAGAGCCCCACCACCGAGATCAGCTACCTGGTGTTCAACCCCAAGGACCCCTGGGCGAAGAACCCCGCGGTCCGCAAGGCGATCGCCCAAGTCCTCGACCGGCCGGCGCTCGCCCACAACATCTACAAGGACACCGTCGAGCCGCTCTACTCCATGATCCCCAGGGGTCTGGTGGGTCACACGACCGGCTTCTTCGACGACTACGGCAACCCCAGCGCGACCAAGGCGAAGTCCATCCTGACCGAGGCGGGCATCACCGAAACGGTTCCTCTCACGCTCTGGTACACCTCGGACCGGTACGGCTCCCAGACCAAGCCGGCCTTCGAGGAGCTGAAGCGGCAGCTGGAGGCGTCCGGCCTGTTCTCGGTCACGCTCAAGAGCCGTCCCTGGAAGACCTACTCGGAGGGCTACCAGAAGGGCGAGTACCCCATCTTCGGGCGTGGCTGGAACCCCGACTTCAACGACGCCGACAACTTCATCGCCCCGTTCGTGGGCGAGCAGAACGCGCTCGGCACCCCGTACAAGACCCCGGAGATCACCGACAAGCTGCTTCCCGAGTCGCGCGCCGAGAGCGACCGCGGGGCCGTCTCCGAGGAGTTCGAGGAGGCCCAGCAGATCCTCGTGGACGACGCCCGTCTGATCCCGCTCTGGCAGGGCAAGGCGTACACGGCCGCGAACGAGGAGATCGCTGGACTGGAGAACGTCATCGACCCCGCGACGATGATGACCATGTGGCAGCTCTCCTGGAAGACCAGCTGGTAATTCCGGGTGCGGGCGCCCGTTGTCAGTGGGCGCCTGTAGGTTCTGTGCTCTGACGGCGGCCGCGCCTCGCGCGGCTGCCCATGGCCGCGTGCTCCGCGGCCGTGAAGTGAGCGCACACCGGAGGAAGTTGACGTGACCGACATCGCCATGCTGCCCGAGTCCTGGCGCGGGGTCCTGGGGGACGAGCTGCAGCAGCCCTACTTCAAGGAACTCACCGAGTTCGTCGAGGAGGAGCGTGCCAAGGGTCCCGTCCACCCTCCCCGTGAGCAGGTCTTCGCCGCACTCGACGCCACGCCGTACGAGAGCGTGAAGGTCCTCGTCCTCGGCCAGGACCCGTACCACGGCGAGGGCCAGGGCCACGGCCTGTGCTTCTCGGTGCGGCCGGGGGTGAAGACCCCGCCCTCCCTGCGCAACATCTACAAGGAGATGCAGGCCGAACTGGGCACCCCGATCCCGGACAACGGTTATCTGATGCCGTGGGCCCAGCAGGGCGTGCTGCTGCTCAATGCGGTCCTCACGGTCCGCTCCGGCGAGGCCAACTCGCACAAGGGCAAGGGCTGGGAGAAGTTCACCGACGCCGTGATCCGCGCGGTCGCCGACCGGCCCGACCCGGCCGTCTTCGTGCTGTGGGGCAATTACGCGCAGAAGAAGCTCCCGCTGATCGACGAGGAGCGCCACATCGTGGTGAAGGGCGCGCACCCCTCGCCGCTGTCGGCCAAGAAGTTCTTCGGCTCCCAGCCGTTCACGCAGATCAACGAGGCCGTCGCCCGGCAGGGCCACGAGCCGATCGACTGGACGATCCCCAACCTCGGCTGACGCGTGGTTCGTCCGCGCTCCACCGCGTGCCGGCCCGTCCGCCGTACGGCCGCCGGGGCGCCCGCGCGGCCGTACGGGGCCGCCTGCCCGGGAATGCCGGTACCTGCCGTTAGCGTCGGGAGGGACAGGCGGACCAGGGGGCGACGAGTGCGGAGGACGCGGTGGAGCGACAGGAGCAGGTGGCACCGGACGCCCTGATGACCCGGATCGGGCAGGCGGTCATGCTGCACCACGGGGGTGACCGCGAGGAGGCCCGGCACCGCCTGCTGCAGCTGTGGGCGGAGATCGGCGAGGACGGCACCCCGCTCCACCGCTGCACGCTGGCGCACTACATGGCCGACACCCAGGACGATCCGGACACCGAGCTGGCCTGGGACCTGCGGGCGTTGTCGGCCGCCGACGAGCTGTCCGGCGGCCGGCGCGCCGGGCACGCCACGGACCGGCCCGCGGTCCGCCTCGCGGACCGCCCCGGGGGCCGTGCCGAGGAGTGCCCGGACGAGCTGGCGGTGCGTGCCTTCTATCCCTCGCTCCACCTCAGCCTCGCCGCCGACTACGCCAAGCTGGGCCGCCCCGCCGCGGCCCGCAGCCATCTGCGGCTGGCCCGGGCCGCGCTGGCCGTGCTGGACGACGGTGTGCACGGCGACGGCATCCGCACCGCGCTGGGCCGCCTGGAGGCCCGGCTCGACGAGGCGGGCCCCGGCGGAGGGGACGTGCCGGGGCCGCCGAGACAGCGGCCCTAGGCTCGCGTGAGAGCGGAGGGGCGCGGATCAGCGCCCGTAGACGTCCCTGCAGATGGCCGCCTGCGGGGTGTCCCTGCCCCAGCCGCCGTACTTGTGGCCGAGCGCGCACACGTCGGAGTTCCCGGGCGGCCGGGCCGGAAGGTTCTCGGGGAGGGGCGGGACGTCGAGGCGCGGCCGGGACCCGGGGGGCGGGCCGTACCGCTCGGGAGGAGCCTGGCGCTTCCCGCGTGGCGGCGGCGCGGGAGCGGGTGCGGCGGGCCGGGGGTCGGTGGAGGCGGTGGCCGGCGCGGCGGGCCCGGGCGTGGTGGGGGCGCTCGGGGCGGGGTTCCTCGGCGGGCCGATCAGCTCCAGCGCCTCCCGCGCCGGCGCCTGCACGATCGCTGTGCCGCCGGTACCGTCCGGGCGGGGCTCGGACGGCAGGGACGGAACGGGCGACGCCTGCGGCGGGGGCGGCCGGTGCGTGGTCACGCAGCCGCTGAGGGCCGAGACGGCCACGGTGACCAGGAGCGTTGCGGTTGCGGTGGTGGTCGGTCGATGCACGCGCGCAACTCTGCTGCGTCCGGGCGACTTTGGGGAGGGTACGGGCGGATGATGCCCCCACACGGGTGACGCCGGGGACCGTGGGCGACGCCGGGGCCGTGGGCGATGCGGGGGCAGGTCCGTTCGGTGGACGCCGGTTCCGTCTCAGTAGCCGGTGGTTCCGTCGAGGCGCTCCCGGAGCAGGTCGGCGTGGCCGTTGTGGCGGGCGTACTCCTCGATCATGTGGGTGTAGATCCAGCGCAGGCTGGGTGCCTCGCCCGTCCGCCGGTGCACGGCCCTGGCGACGTCGGCCGGGGCGAACCCCTCCGCGTTGCGCCGGGCGGCCGCGATCTCCCGCTGCCAGGTGCCGTACGCCTCCTCCCAGGTGTCCGCCTCCGTCAGATGGAACTCCCCGTCCGGGTCCTCCTCGCTGAAGTAGATCGGCCCCCGGTCGTCGTCCACGAGCACCTTGCGGAACCAGATGCGCTCGACCTCCGCCATGTGCCGGACGAGCCCCAGCAGGGACAGCTCCGAGGGCGGCACCGCAGCGGTCCGCAACCGGGCGTCGTCCAGGCCCGCGCACTTGATCGCCAGTGTCTCGCGGTGGTAGTCGAGCCAGCCTTCGAGCATGGTCCGTTCGTCGGCGGTCAGGGAGGGTTCAGTGCGCTCGGTGGTCATGACGGCCATCCTGGCAGTCCCCGTATGCTGCCGACGAGGCAATTCGACGGCACACCGTGGACGGGAGACCCCAGTGAAGGTCGGCTGCATCGGGCTCGGCGACATCGCGCAGAAGGCGTATCTCCCGGTCCTCGGAACCCGGCCGGGGCTCGAACTCCACCTGCAGACGCGGACCCCGGCCACGCTCGCCCGCGTGGCCGACGGCCTGCACCTCCCGCCCGGGCAGCGGCACACCGATCTCGACGCGCTGCTCGGCCAGGACCTGGACGCGGCCTTCGTGCACGCGCCGACCCTGGTCCATCCCGAGATCGTGGAACGGCTGATCGAGGCGGGCGTGCCCACGTACGTCGACAAGCCGCTCGCGTACGAACTCGCCTCCTCGGAACGGCTCGTACGGCTCGCCGAGGAGCGGAACGTCGCGCTCGCCGTGGGCTTCAACCGGCGGTACGCGCCCGGGTACGCCCAGTGCGCCGACCATCCGCGCGAGTTGATCATCATGCAGAAGAACCGCATCGGCCTGCCCGAGCTGCCGCGCACGATGATCCTGGACGACTTCATCCACGTCGTCGACACCCTGCGGTTCCTGGTGCCGGGGGAGGTCGAGGACGTGACCGTGCGGGCCCGCACCGAGGGCGGGCTGCTGCACCATGTCGTCCTGCAGCTCTCCGGGGCCGGGTTCACCGCGCTGGGCGTCATGAACCGGCTCAGCGGTTCGGCGGAGGAGATCCTGGAGGTCTCGGGGCAGGACACCAAACGGCAGGTGGTCAACCTCGCCGAGGTCGTCGACCACAAGGGGCAGCCGTCCGTGCGGCGGCGCGGCGACTGGGTGCCGGTGGCCCGGCAGCGCGGCGTCGAACAGGCCGTCCTCGCCTTCCTCGACGCCGTGGGCGCGGGCAGGGTGCTCAGCGCCCGGGACGCCCTGGCCACTCACGAGCTGTGCGAGCGGGTGGTGCGGGCGGTCGAGGAGGGGTCCGCCGACTGAGCCGCTGGCGGTCGAGGACCCGCCTGCCGCCTCAGCCGCAGGGCCCGTACGCCCTCGACGGCGCCCCACGCGACCAGGACCAGCAGCGCGGCCTGGACCGGCCACTCGCCGAAGCGGACGTACGGCGTCGTACCGCCTGCCATCGGCACCCGGTACACCGCCGCCTCGCTCGCGTCCGTGCCCAGCCACGGGCCGACCCGTTCGCCGGACGGGCCGTACACCGCCGAGACGCCGGTCAGTGTCGCGTGGACCATGGGGCGGCCGGTCTCCGCGGCCCGCAGCGCGGCCAGCGTGGCGTGCTGTTCGGGTGCCCAGCTCTGCTGGAACGACGAGGTCGCCGACTGGGCGAGCAGCAACTCGGCTCCGTCCAGGGCGAGCTGACGGCTCATGTCCGGGAACGCGGACTCGAAGCAGACCATGGGGCCGATCCGCAGTCCCTTCCCGGCGTCGAACACGACCTGCTCGGTGCCGCGCCGGCGGTCCTCGCCGGCCGCCTCGCCGACCGAGGTGGCCCAGCCGAGCAGCGAGCGCATCGGGATGTACTCGCCGAAGGGCACCAGGCGCATCTTGTCGTACCGGTCGCCGGTGGGGCCGTCCGGGCCGACGAGCACCGAACTCTTGTAGATGCCGGGACGGTCGGAGCGGCGGGCGTCGACGTTCACGAGGATGTCGCTGTCCGCCGCGCGGGCCAGCGCGGCGATCCGGTCGGACAGGTCGGGGCGGTCGGCCAGGTCGTGGCCGACACTGCTCTCGCCCCACACGATCAGATCGACGTCCTGTCCGGCGAGCCGCCGGGTGAGCGCCTCCTCACGGGCGAACCGGGCGTCGGGGCCGTCGGTCACGCCGGGCTGGACGACGGCGATCCGCACCTCGCCCCGGACGTCGGGGCGCGGCGACCACAGCCACACCGCCGAGGTCGCGACCGCCACGACGACCAGACCGGCGAGCGCCGGCGCCCGGGACGCCCGTACCGAAACCAGCACGGTGACCGCCACGTTGACGGCCACGACCAGGAAACTGAGCAGCCAGACCCCGCCGACCGAGGCCAGCCGCAGTGCCGCCTCCACCTCCCACTGGCTGGACCCCAGCAGGCCCCAAGGCCCGCCCAGGCCCTGCCAGGAGCGGACGAGCTCGATCATCAGCCAGCCCGAGGGCACGACCAGCAGCGCGGCGGCGACCCGCCCGGACGAGGGCGAACCGGCCAGGAACCTGTGCGCCAGCCATGCCCAGGGCGCCCATAAGGCGCCCAGCAGGCCGGCGATGAGGAAGGTGAAGACGTGGAGGTTCGGCAGCAGCCAGTGGTGCATCGCCAGCATGAACGCGAAGCCGCCGAGCCAGCCGTCGTACGCCGCCCGACGGCCGGTCGGGGCCGCGCGGAGCAACAGGATCCACGGCACCAGTGCCCCGTACGCCGACCACCACAGGCCCGGAGCGGGGAAGGCGAGCACGGGCAGGGCGCCCGCCACGACGACGGCCGACCGTCGCCGCCACGGGGAGGCGATCCAGTCCGGCGTCCTCATACAGCGCCTCCCTGCCACCCGGTGCGTCCCTCCAGTGTGCGCGCCGGGGACGATCTCCGACAGGGGGCGTGGGCGGGGTGGGGATGGTGCGGCGGTGACGGGAGGGAGGAAGGGGACGTGGAGGGGGAAAGGGGTTGGGCCGACTGGAGTACCGGGTGGTGTGCCGCCAGGGGCTGTCGGTGGGGCTGTGCTCTTTGGCCGGGGCGGCTCAGGCCGGGGCGCTCAGGCCGGTGCAGGGCGCTGGGCGGGGGTGAGGCCCTCCGGGGCGCGTCGCCATTTCTCCTGGACGAGGACCTCGCTGAGGCGCCAGCCGTCGGGGGTGCGGGTCACCGCGAAGGCGTAGCGGCCGCCGCAGACGAAGTCGGGGGCGGTGGAGCCGCCGTCGTGTCCGGCGAAGCGCATCGGGTTGATGTAGTCCGCCTGGACCTCGGCGGTGTCGCCGGTGTCCTGCTCCAGGTGTCCGAAGCGCACCCGCCGGTTGACGATCAGATGCTGCCGCATCGGGAAGAGTTCCATACTCCGGGCCAGCCATCCGGCGACCTGGGCGGCGTCGCCCTCGATGCCGCCGGCCGAGCGGTAGTCCGCGCGTCCCCCCGGTGCGAACAGATCCCGGTAGGCCGTCCAGTCCCCGTCGTCCACCGCCACCGCGTACTCGGTGATCAGGCCGTCGACGGCAAGCCGGTCCATCACGGTCGCGAGCTCCACGCGCTGCGTCATCGGCTCAGCTTGGGGCAGGAGCCGGGCCACGCCAAGGGGTGTGCGCGGGGATGGGGGATATGTCAGGGAACGGGGTCAGGGCCAGGGTCAGGTCCAGGTCTGGGGGCGGGGAGCGGGTCCGCGGGGCCCGGCCGTCGATAATCGGTGGCCGTGAGGGGCGGCCCTGATCGAATCTGGTCCCCGTGAAGCAGAACGAACATCGCAGACCGAACGAAGACCTCGCACCGACCGAAGACCTCGCACCGACCGAACCCAAGTTCCGGATCCGTGCCCGTCATACCACCGACACGATCACCGTCTACCAGGCGTACCGCCCGGAGATAGGCGGCCCGGCCGCGCGCGACGGCCGTTTTCCGGCCGCGTGGAAGCGGGACCGGATGACATGGATCAAGCCCTCCTTCCTGTGGATGATGTACCGCTGCGGCTGGGGCATGAAGGAAGGTCAGGAGACCGTGCTGGCCGTGGAGATCGGCCGGGAGGGCTTCGAATGGGCCTTGCGGCACGCGTGTCTGTCGCACTTCGTGCCTGAGCTGCATACGGACCAGGCGGAGTGGAAGCGCCGGTTGAGGCGGGCGCCGGCGCGGGTGCAGTGGGATCCGGAGCGGAGCCTGCGTCTCGGTCCGCTGCCGTACCGGTCCCTCCAGCTGGGGCTGGTGGGCGAGGCTGCGGCCAGGTACGCCGACGAGTGGATCGTCGGGATCGAGGACGTGACGCCGCTCGCCCGGGAGGTGCACGGTCATGTGCGGGCGGGGGCGTTGGACCGCGCCGCCGCGCTGCTGCCGCAGGAGCCGCCGTACCCGGTGGCGGAGGACGTGCTGGCCCATCTGCGTTGAGGTTCGCGGGGCGCGGCCCCGGGTGGGATCGCCTACTCGGCGGGCTGCCGCGCCGACCGTCGCAGGGCGTCCGTGACGGTGAGGAACAGGGCGCTGTCCGGCACGCCGGAGACGGGTTCCCGTGCGGCCGGCTTGCGTTCACCGGTGACCAGGACGTGGATGGTCGAACCCAGCAGGTCGACTTCGCCGATCGTCTCCCAGGCCAGGTACCGGCCCCCGTGCTCCAGCCCGGCCAGGCTCACCGTGAACGGGCCGAACGCCGCGCGCCCGCCACTCTCCAGCACCGTGGCGAGTTCGGCCAGCTGCGCTCGCGCTTCCTCCTCCGCGCCCTGGCTCTGCGCCGTGAGCCAGCCGTCCGCGATGAGGGTTCCCACCTGCTGCGCCTCGGGGGTGTCGCCCGACACCATGAAATTGCCGGCCGGCATCTGGACGTGCACGGAATGCGTGGTCGCCACCGTGATCCCGTTGCGTTCCTGCTCCGTCACATGGCGCTGGCATCCGGTGATCTCGTCCCAGGACCCGGCGATCGGCGGCCGCGAACCGTACTGGTAGACCACGCCGCCCGCGAAGACACCGCACCAGGCGACCGGGCGGAACCGTGCGGCCAGGGGGACGGCGATCGCTCCCAGGAAGGAGCCCGCGCCGAGGACGATGAAGAGGATCGCGTTCGTCCACTCGCTCTCACCACTGATGACGAAGACCATCATCACGCAGAACGCGGTGACCAGGAGCAGCATGAACGCGCCCCACCAGGACACCGAACTCGTCCGGGTGCGAAAGGCGTACCGGCCGTCACCGAGCTGACGCTCCGCCGCCGCTGCCGTCACTGTCGCCGGGATCTCGTCCCACAGGTTTCGGGCCATCGTCGCCACCCCCGCCGTACGTGCCGTTCACCCTCAACAGGCTTTTCCCCGAGCCGAGTTGAAGATCGGAATGTGACTCGGGATGCTACGGCGTCCGGCTGAAAAGCGGTAGGTGTCTCAGTGCCCGGCCGGGGCGCACGGGACGGCGTGCTCAGTGCCCGCTGAACTGCGCGCCGGTGGGCTGGACGACGTTCGGCCGCACCGCGATCTTGTCGACGGTGAGCTGCTCCCCGTAGATGTCGGTGATCCTGAGGGCGCCGCCGCACCCGCCGCCCTGTTCGGAGAGGAAGTAGTTGTACTCGGTTCGCGGCAGCCGGGTCCAGGAGCCTGAGGCGCGGACCTCCAGCCGTGCCACCGGGTTGCGGTGGCCGATCACCTGGATACCGCACCAGTACGCGCTGGAGCCCGTCTTGTACCGGATGGAGATCCGCTCGGAGGTGTCCGGGCTCAGCAGGCTCCATGTGATCGGGATCTGTCCCTGCGAGGGGGCCGCGAGCTTGGCGAACGCCTCAGCGCTGAGGTCGAGTTGGCCGGGCCGGCAGGGCGCCGGGCACTCGTTGGTGATGCGGACCGTCACGGTGGCCCCGCTCGCCGCGCGGACCCGGACGTAGGCCCCGCATGCCTGGGAGACCTCGTAGTCGGTGGTGTTCATCGCCGCCGTCATGACGTCGGAGCTCGGGTCGTACGAGCAGGCTCCGCTGCCGTCACTGTCGTAGAAGGTGGCGATGCCCTTGTAGTCGACCCCGGGACGGATCCGCCCGGCAAGCTGTCCCGACGCGGAACCGGCCTGCCGGGTGACGGCGGGCTCCGGCGGAGTGGGCGCGGGGGACCTGCGTGCCCGCTCGGTGCTTTTCGAGGCGGACGGGGACGGGGACTTCGACGGCGTGGCCTTCGGCTTCCGCTTCCGCTTCGGTTCCTCGGGGGAGGGTGCGGTCGCCTCGGGGGTGGTCGCGGCGGGTGCGGCGCCGACCTTCTCGGACGCCTCGGTGCCGCTGTCGCGGTCGGGGCCGAAGGCGATGACGAGCGACGCGGCGAGTCCGGCGACCGCGACGGCGGCGACGGATATGAGGGCGGTGCGCCGCTTCGGACGGCGGGAGGAGCGGTGGGAACGGGCTGCCACGGTCAAGTCCTTCGGTTCTGTGCGTGGTTCTTGCGTGGTTCTGTGCGTGGTCCGGATCCGAAAAGGGGTGGTTCAGGAGCATCGGTGATGTGTGTGAGGCTCGTGTGGAGGAGCTTTGCACTCCTGGGTTGCCGCCGGGGCCGGAATGGTTGCCCTCGCTGTGAGCTGTCGGCCGGGCTGCGATCGTAGGATGATCGATCGCCGAGTCTTGGGGAGGTTGGGATGTCACGTCCGGTCACGGTGGTCACCGGTGGAAGCCGGGGGATCGGTGCGGCGACCTGCCTGCGGCTCGCGGCGGACGGCCACGACGTCGTCGTGGGGTACGTGAACGACGGGGCTGCCGCCGAGTGGATCGCGACGGGGGCGCGGGCGAACGGGGCGCGCTGTGTCACGGTGCGGGTGGACACCTCGGTGGAGGCCGACGTGGACCGTCTCTTCGAGACCGCGGCGGAGCGGCTCGGACCGGTGACGGGGCTCGTCAACAACGCCGGGGTGACCGGCCCGTTCGGCAGGCTCGCGGACACCGGCACCGATGTGCTGCGGCGGGTGGTCGAGGTCAATCTCCTCGGCGTGCTGCTGTGTTCGCGCCGGGCGGCGAAGGTGATGGCCGCCTCGGGGAGCGGAGTCATCGTGAACGTGTCCTCGGCGGCGGCCACGCTGGGCAGCCCCGGCGAGTACGTCCACTATGCGGCGACCAAGGCGGCGGTGGACGCGTTGACGACGGGGCTCGCGAAGGAACTGGGGCCCGACGGCATCCGGGTCAACGCGGTCGCCCCCGGAGTGATCGACACGGAGATCCACGCGCGGATGGGGGACCCGGAGCGGGCCGAGCGTATCGCCGCGTCCGTCCCCCTCCGGCGGCCCGGCCGCGCCGACGAGATCGCCTCGGCCATCGCCTGGCTCATGTCCCCGGAGGCGTCGTACACGACGGGCGCGGTGCTGAGGGTGTCGGGCGGCCGCTGACGTTCGCGCCGCGGGTGGGCGGGGTTGTCGGACGGCGGGAGGGTTGTGGGGGCCGGTCGCGCAGTTCCCCGCGCCCCTGTCGGGGGTGGCGTCGGCCGGGGGTTGTTCGTTCGGCGGGGCTGATGGTGAGGTGTGGGGATTCCGTCGTCGGTCGGCCGGCGGGTTTGTGGGGGCTGGTCGCGCAGTTCCCCGCGCCCCTGGCGGAGGTGGCGTCGGCCGGTGGTTGTCCGGTCGGCGGGGCGTGGGGCTGGTCGCGCAGTTCCCCGCGCCCCTGTCGGGGGTGGCGTCGGCCGGGGGTTGTTCGTTCGGCGGGGCTGGTGGTGAGGCGGGCTGTCAGATGGCCGGGTTCTGTTTGGTGCGCAGGCGCTGGAACGCGGTCGGGGTGGGGCGGTCGGCCAGGAAGTCCTTGATGCGGGCGGCGCACCGGCGCGGATCCGCCCGGCTCGTGTCGCACTCGATGTCGTAGAGGCCGTGCGCGTGCACCTGGGCCAGCTGTCGCGCGGCCAGCCCCGGCGGCCGGTCGCCCCGCTCTCGCTCGCGTCGTTCGAGTTCGGCGCGGGGGCAGTGCACCCCGACGAACACCACGTCCTGCGGTACGAAGAGGTCGAGGCAGTCCCGCAGCCGCCATTCCGCGCTCAGGACGTGGTCCATGACGACCTGGTTGCCCGCGGCGGCCATGCCGGCGATCGCGCGGTGATAACCCCGCCAGGTGTCGTGCAGCACGGCGGGGAGCCGGTCGGCGGGAATCTCCCGGCCGGTCCGCATGGCGTGGAACGCGTCGACCGGGATGTGGAAGGACGGCTCGTCGAGAATGCGGAGCAACTCCGCGGCGATGCTCGACTTGCCCGAACTGGACGTCCCGTTGAGGAAGATGATGAGGCCGCCGCTGCCGCCCGCCGGCTCGTCGGTGTCCACGGCCGGCCGTACGGGTGTCACGCGGCTTCGACGACGTCTTCGCGCATCGCCGCGGCCCACTCCGCGACCAGCAGCTCGTACTCGGCACGCTCCTCGGCCGACAGTGACCCGCCGGCACGCCGCCACAGGGCGCGGATCCGGTCGTTCAGGTCGGCGGCGGACCGTACGGAACCACACGCAAGAGGATGATCGGGGGACATGCCGACCAGAGTAGGCGCCCGCACTGACCGTGCGCTACAGGGCGGCTACGGATGCCGTATGTGCTTGGTCACTGAAGGGAGTTGGGCGGACCGGACCGTGTCAGCCCGCCGACTCGCCCGCGTGCGGGCTCAGGACGCCCATCGACACCAGGACGACGATGACGATGCCGAGCGCGATGCGGTACCAGACGAACGGCATGAAGCTCTTGGTGGTGATGAACTTCATACACAAGTTTATGACGACTTTGCTCCACCCGACTTGACCTGCGGTTTTCCACCACTTTCAAGATCGAATGTGAGAGCAGTGGGAGACGGCACCTTCCAGTGCTCTCCTTCGCTGGCCACGAAACGCAGCCACCTGGTGTGCAGCGAACCTGCAGTCTCCGGTTTGCAGCGAACCTGCAATCTCCTGCTCCATGGCCAGGGCAACGTGCGAGTAGAGACCATCCACGCCGGCGACCTCGCGGCCCATGCGCTTCTCCACGGCGATGCGACTGTGTCGATCTTCGTCCAGCCACTCCTTGCCGCCGTGACGAAGCAGGTACAGCCGCTTTCCGGCGTACGCGGTTGCGGGGAACTGGCCCCTGACCCGCGGCCAAACTGTCCGACAAGGCCCTGGCCGCAGTGCGTGCCCCGGTCGCTCAACAGCCCGGATGAGATTTTCGGCAAGGGCAGGATGCATGAGACCGACTGGGACGATGAGGACGACAACGTGCCCCGGATGAGCTGATCGGCAAGCGAAGATCTGTGCGGCAGTGACCTGCATGCCCTGGCGGTCGCCGGAGGCGCTCCAGCGGTCACCGCACTCCGGCGGGCGCTGGCCGCGTTTCTGCGTCTGCCCGCCGGGTGATCCCCGCACCGGGGCACCGCTGCTCTGGCACTCGTGCCCGTACGGGGCGGTGTAGCCGGTGGTCGGGTGCACGGTCGCCTCAGGTTGTCGGTGCCGTCGGCTAGCGTGCGCGGTATGCGCTACTTCAATACGGCCGGGCCGTGCGTCCCCACGCGTCACTACATGGTGCCGGCCCAGGAGCGGCTGCCCAGGGCCCGCGGGTACATCGAGCAGGGCCAGTACTTCGTGGTGCACGCGCCACGGCAGACCGGGAAGACGACGGTGCTGGCGGCGATGGCCCGGGAACTGACGGCATCGGGCCGGTACGCGGCGCTGCACTTCTCGTGCGAGAGCGGGGAGGTGGCCGGGGAGGACTACGGCCAGGCCGAGCTGCTGGTGCTGGAGGCGATTCGGCGGTCCGCGGAGTCCGCTGGGCTTCCTGATGAGCTCGCGCCCCCCGCATCCTGGCCCGACGCGGTGCCCGGGTCCCGGCTCACGCGGGGGCTGGCTGAGTGGGTGCGGAGCTGTCCGCGTCCGCTGGTGCTGTTCTTCGACGAGATCGACGCGCTGCGGGGGCAGAGCCTGCGCAGTGTGCTGCGCCAGTTGCGCGATGGCTTCACCGTCAGCCGTGGCGGCTTCCCGCATGCGGTAGTGCTGTGCGGGCTGCGGGATGTGCGTGACTACAAGGCGGCCTCGGGCGGGGATCCGGGGCGCCTTGGTACGTCGAGTCCGTTCAACATCAAGGTGGCGTCGCTGCGGTTGGGCGACTTCACCGAGGCCGAGGTCGCCGAGCTGTACGGGCAGCACACCACGCAGACGGGCCAGGATTTCACGGTGGATGCGCTGGAGTGTGCCTTCGGCTTTACCCAGGGACAGCCGTGGCTGGTCAACGCGCTGGCCCGGGAGGTCGTCGAGGAGATGGGAGTGCCGTCGGACACGCCGATCACGGCCGAGCACATGGAGGAGGCGAAGGAGCGGCTGATCCTGGCGCGTGCGACGCATCTGGACTCGCTGGCCGCCAGGTTGGGCGAGGACCGGGTACGGCGGGTGATCCAGCCGGTGATCGCGGGCGAGCTGCTCCTGCCGACGGACACGTACGACGACGATCTGGCGTACGTGCGCGACCTGGGGTTGGTCGCTCCGGACGCGCCGGTGCGGGTGGCCAATCCGATCTACCAGGAGGTCATTGTCCGGGTCCTGGGGAACAACACGGAGGGCCAGGTCGTCGCCGCCCCGAGCAGCTTCCGGCTGCCGGACGGCCGGATCGACATGGACAAGCTGCTGTGCTCCTTTGCCGAGTTCTGGCGGGAGAACGGCGAGATCCTGGCCACCGCCTCGACCTACCCGGAGGCCGCGGCACAGCTGGTGATGATGGCCTACCTGCACCGGATCGTGAACGGGGCGGGTTTCATCGACCGGGAGTACGGGATCGGCCGGCGGCGCGTGGACCTGCTGATCCGCCAGCCCTACACCGCTGCCGACCGTTCGCGGGCGGTGCAGCGCGAGGCGCTGGAGCTGAAGGTGTGGCGCCAGGGCCGCACCGACCCACTCGCCGAGGGGCTGGCACAGTTGGACGACTACCTGGACCGCATGGAGCTGTCCACGGGCACCCTCGTCGTCTTCGACACCCGCCCGCAAGCAGCCACGGTCCACGAGCGCACCGCCTTCTCGCAGCAGACCACGCCCTCCGGGCGCACCGTCACCCTGCTGCGCGCCTGACGGCCGGGAGTCAGCCAGGAGCGCCCCCGGATCTTCCTCCCGTGGCCGTGTTCCCGGAGCAGCACGGGTTCGGTGCGGGAGCCGAGATCTTCGGTGCCCAGTACGCGACGTGCCCGGCCACCCGGGTCACTGGTGGCTGGCCTGCGACGTGTCGAACTACGGCATCGCCTGCAGACACTGCAACAGCGGCGGAGCCCGCTACAACGGTGTCCGGGAAGGCCGCGCCAAGGGCAGCCAGTTCCCGGTCATAGGCGGTACCCGCGCCCGCGCATCAGCCGATGACCTGGACCGCGAACAGCCGCTGCTCCCAGCCCACCACAGCGACCCCGACCTGCTCGGCTTCGACAGCGCCGGCTACGCCCGGCGCAGCAGCACCCCCTACTCGCAGGCCGAAGCGAAACGCGGCCTGTGCCGCGCCGACGAAACCATACGGATCCTCGCGCTCAACGACTCCCACCTCGTCCCGCTCCGCAGCCGCCTCATGCGGGCGGTCACCGTACTCGCCCGCTACGGGGACGATCCCGCCATCCAGCAGCTGATCGACGACAAGGTGGGGCCCAAGGCGCCATACAGCTCAGCAGCCGCCATGGCCCTGGCCCTGCAGCGCGCCTGCGACCGGCCCGCTGCCGCGCCCACGCCGGCCGCAACGACGCCCACACCCACCGTCGACCCGGAACGCTCCCGAGTCGACCTGCAAGACCTGCTGGAACATCTGGACCCGGACGACCTGAAGGCCGGCATCACCTTCACGGGCCGGCACGAGAAGAAGGTCCACCAGGCGGTCCTGAACCACGAGGGCCAGATCAACGTCCTGGGCCGCCCCTGGCGCACCCCGACCACCGCCGCCAGGGCCGCGACCGGCAGCAACAAGATCGACGGCTGGGATTTCTGGCGTCTGACCATCGCCGGTGTGGAGCAGACCCTCGCCGAGTTCCGCGCCACGCACTTCCCGCCACCCGCACCGGTGTGACAGGGCGGAACTGTCCGCCTCGCCGGCGACGGTCTCCTGCTGATCCCTTCGGTCTTCGTCGGGAATATCGCCGCCCACCTGGAAGACCCCTGGCCCAGGACCTTGATCTACCCTGCCCGCGGCACCGCCGCCCTGCGGGGCGAACAAAAGACCGTCCCTCAACCGGACGCGCTGACCGCTCTGGTCGGCCGGGCCCGAGCCCGGCTGCTGGTGGCGCTGGACGCCCCGGCCAGTACCCGGCGTATAGCCTGACTCGTCTGCCGCCCCGTATTTCCGCAGGTCAGAGGCTATGTTTAATTGATAAACAAACACTTGGGGTCGAATCCGGGTCGAATTCGGGTTCGCGTATTGTCGTTCCCGTCCCACCGACATGCGGCAGATGCGGTCATTCCGGGCGATGAAGGTGGTCCGGCATCGGTCTGTAGTGGACATCCAGGCGCCGGACAGGTTCACAAGTACATGTACGAGGTGTCTTCTTGTCGACCAGCTCGGGCTGAACTCGATCACCGGTGGGGCGCCCTGCGGCAGGCCCTGGAAGTGATCACTGCGAGAGCGTCTCGTTGATCGCTCCCGCCAAGAACCACTGGTTTCCAGCAAAAGCGGTGATGTGCGGCATGGCAGTTCCCGTCTCTGTCGGCGGGGCTCCGTCGCCCCGCGTGCCGTGGTTGGAAACAGGGTTGTGAGGCTTGCATCGGCTCGGCAAGACGTCTTCTGTCAGGCGGAAGGACTTCCGTAAAGGGGCTGGTCAGAGCCCTGTTCTGTCAGCCCCCTAGTCGCCAGAGTGGAGCGCCGGGTGGTGCTGCTGTTCGGTTCGCGCTCGGGGGAGCCGGAGGTGGCGCCGGCGGGTGCGACTACTCGCTACGTGGCGCTAATCGCCCAAAAATGTCCACTTAGTTTCAATTGTGAGACTCCTCTGTCGGTGGATGCTCGGTACAGCGGCAAGAATCAGCATCACTGCAGGTCAACTACTGTTCGTTTTGGAGTCTGGGGCCCTCGGGGCGAATCCGGGTCGAATCCGCACCGTTTTCGGTTGTGGAGCGTATTGCCGCTGGTCAGGGTGGTGCGAGGTCGTGTACTGATTCGCCTTGCGGCTGGGGGTGGCGCGGCGAGCAGTAGGGCCGATGAGCCGCTGACGGGGCACTGAGTGGCGGTGGTCGTCTGCCAGGGGCGGGGGGCTGGCCAGCGGATTCTTCGCTGCTGGTGGCGGTCGCCTTTCGTGATCACGGCCTGCGGAAATGTCTTCAGGCGGGACGGCTGATGCGTGCCGGCCCGGGATTGATGGTTCCTGGCCGAGACCGACCTGCCGGGCGTGTCAGGGGCCGTCCAGGAGCCGCGCGGTGGTCGGGCCATGTGGCACAGGCCCCGCCGCCTCGCGCGGCAGCCGGTGCTCTCGCGCTATCCGGTACACCCCCACAACTGCCATTCCTTGGCGCCGATATCAGCGCAGTCTCGGTCGGCTCGCGGGCACCAATGCCGAACTGGAGCTCTTGGTACCTCGGAGAGTTCATGGATCCGCGAGGACCCTTGAGTGACGCTCATGTACGTCCGGCTCATGGCAAGGTAGTTGGGGGAGTTCACATCTTCTGTGTCCAGATCGGCACTGCCGCGCGTGACAGACGCCCGTGCGCCCGCGGCGAACGGGGCAGTCTTGGAAGCCCGCTTCAGGGGGCGACACACCTGGGGCACTGTGGAGGCGGCCGAGCAGGGCCGGTCGACGGAATTCACCTCGCGGTACGAGGTGAATGGCATCCTGACTGGCGCCAGTGACGACATCTCGGGCGGTCTTTCCGCGTACGACGAAAGGCCAGGCCGACAGTGCGGTTGCCGCCCTCTCGGATCCGGCCCAGCGCGGGGTCACCAACGCAACCCGTCGAGTAACCTGAGCACCCGGTGCTCGACCTGGTACAGCTCGTGGGCGAATTGCCGGTGGCTCAGCAGTAGTTCGTGTCCATGGCGCGGGACTCTGCCACGATGAAGGGCAACCACGAACTGACGGTCACGGCCCTCGTCTCGTCGAACACCGCCGCCGAGGTTGTCCTGCCCGGCGACAGCGACGGCGTCGAGGTGGGCTCGGGCCGCCACACCTGGACGGTTCCGTTCGACGCCGACCCCGCCGAACGAACGCCCCTGTCGGTGGACATGAGCATGGACGACCTGCTGGACCGCGAAGAGGCGGCCCGTGCCTTCAAGGAACTGATGACCGCATACGTCCCGGAGGCCGCCGCCTTCATCGAGGGCGGCTCAGGGGCTCCACAGGCACTACGGTCCGGGCCATCGCCGGGATGCTGCCCGGTGGCGACAGCTTCCTCGCTGACCTGGAGAAGAAGTTCGCGGCCTTGGACGGCCGTGTCCGACAGACGGGTCTGCCCGCTCGTCACGAGCGGGCCCCCGGGACAGGCCGCCGAAGTCAGCATTCAGCGCGATCTGCCGACGAGCGCGGCAGTGTGTCCCGATCGACCGATACCGACCCGGTGCGGGACGCGGGCAGAAGGACGTCCACCCGCGTGCCACGGCCGGGGACGCTGTCCAGACGGATCCTGCCGTGGTGCAGGTCCGTGATCGCCGCCACGATAGCCAGTCCCAGCCCGCTGCCTCCGTCGACACGGCTGCGGCCCTTGTCGGCGCGATAGAACCGGTCGAAGACGTGGGTGAGCGACTCATGGGGGATACCCGGGCCGAAGTCCTCCACCCGTAGCATCACCTCGTCGCCCGACGTGCTCAGAGTGACCCGACAGGGAACATCCGGTGCCGTGTGCATACGGACGTTGCCGAGCAGATTGCTGAGCAGGCTCCGCAACTGGGCCTCGTCCCCGCTGACTGTCACGTCGGGCTCGATGTACGCCCCGGTCGGCCGTGACGGCTCCACTGCCCTGGCGTCGCGGCAGCAGTCGCGTACGAGCCCGCTCAGGTCAACCGGCTCAAGACTTGCCTCGTCCTGCTCGTCGAACCGGGCAAGCCCGAGGAGCGACTCGACCAGCCGTGTCATGCGATGGATCTCGGAGAGCATCCGCTCCACCGCCTCGTTCACCGCGGCCCGGTCCGGCAGCGCCCCGCTCTGGTACAACTCGGCGTAGCCGCGCAGGGATTGGAGCGGCGTGCGCAGTTCGTGCGAGGCGTCCGCCACGAACTGACGCATCCGCTCCTCGGACTGCTCGCGGGCGGTGAGCGCGGCCTGGATCTGGTCGAGCATCCCGTTCAAGGCGTCCGCGAGGCGTCCGACCTCCGTGGTGGGTGCTGAGGCGGCTACGGTCAACCGCTGGGCGAAGTCGCCGGCGGCGATGGTGTCGGCCGTGTCCGCAGCCCGCTCCAGCGGGCGCAGTTCCCGCCGTACGACAGTAGTGCTCACCAGGGCCACACCGGTCAGCCCTGCCAGTTCCACGAGCACGATCACGGCCGGATCGCCGCTGAGAATCCAGCTGAGTGCCGTGGCTGCCATGGCGCCGGCGCACAGCACCGTGACGACCATGCTCAGGCGCGCGCGAAGCGGCGACCGGCGCAACCGCTTCAGCATCCCGGCTCCCGGATGGCGTAGCCGATGCCCCGCTGGGTGTGGATCAAGGGTGGACCGAGCGCGTCGAGTTTGCGGCGCAGGTAGCTGATATACGTGGCGACCACGGTGTCGTCGCCGTTGAAGTCGTACGACCAGACGTGTTCGAGGAGTTGGGCCCGGGGCACGATCCGACCGCTGTGCAGCATCAGGTAGCGCAGCAGCCGGAACTCGGTCGGGGAGAGACCGATCGCAGTGCCGCCGCGGCGTACGGAGTGGGTGGCCGGGTCGAGTTCGAGGTCGGCGACCCGCAGGACGGAGCTCTCGTGCTCGGGTCTGCGGGTGCGGCGCAGCACAGCACCGATCCGGGCGGCCACCTCGTCGAGACCGAACGGTTTGGTGACGTAGTCGTCACCACCCGCTGCGAGTGCCTTGACCAGGTCCTTACGTGTGTCACGTGCGGTGAGGAAGACAACCGCGTGCGGGAGGCCGTCGGCGCGCAACCGCCGCATGACCTCGATGCCGTCGCCGTCCGGGAGCATGATGTCCAGCAGGATGAGCTCGGGAAGGTGGTCGCGGGCCTCGGCAAGGGCTTCCTTCACCGTGGCGGCCGTCCGGACCTCGTAGCCGATGAACCGCAGGAAACGGCCGACGGTGTCCAGGATCGCCGGCTCGTCGTCGACGACGAGCAATCGCCCGAGCGGTGGCTCGGACTCCGCCACGGCTGCGGCGTTCTCGTCGGGCATGCGCGTCAACCCTTTCCTCAGTGCCGCGGGACCCTGCCCGCCTTCGGTGCTCAATTGATCGTCTCCGACCCGCGTGGCGCGTTCCATGGGAGTTGTGTGTGAACAGCGGTCCCGAAGGGCCGTTTCGCGGAGTGTGGCCCGGAGGCGTTCCTACGGTGGATAAGGCAGGCCTCGGCGACTGGCGTCCTCCACCGGTCGGGGCACTGCTCATTTCCCATTCCCCGGCCATCGGGAGTCTTCGCGTGTCCACCCTGCTGTACCGCCTGGGCCGTTTCGCCTACCGGCGGAAATGGTCCGTCATCGGCGCTTGGTCCGTACTGCTGCTCGTCGCGGTCCTGGCGGCCCTCGGCCTGATGAAGCCGTTCACCACCTCGACGACCATCCCGGGTACCGAGGCCCAGCGCACGCTCGACGTCGTGCAGGCAGAGTTCCCCAGCGACCAGTCCCACCTCACCGGAAGGATCGTCTTTCGGGCCCCACGCGGTGAGACCCTCACGACCGGCGACGTGGCCCGCATCGTACGGCGAACGGTCGATGAGGCGGCGGATGTTCTGGGCGTCAGGTCGGTCACCGCACCCTCCGCGTCGTCGGGGACGGTCTCGGCCGACGGCCGGACGGGCATCGCCGCACTGACCTTCACCACCGACAAGACCGGCACCCTTTCCGAGGCGACCACCAACGGCGTCGAGCGACTCGTGGCCGAGGCACGTCGCGAGGGGCTGACCGGGGAGATCGGCGGAGACGCCTTCTCCAAGGTCGAGGTCAAGGTGATGGGCCCCGGGGAAGCCGTGGGCGTGCTCATCGCCCTGGGCATTCTGGTCTTCGTCTTCCGCTCCCTGCGTGCCGCGGTCATTCCCGTCGCGACCGCGCTCGTCGGGGTTGCCGTGGGTGTGCTCGGCCTGCTGAGTCTGACCAGCGTCGTCACGATGGACAGCACCTCGGTGATCCTCGCCGTGATGCTGGGCCTGGCCGTGGGCATCGACTACGCCCTGTTCATCGTCTCCAGGCACCAGACCCAGGTCAGGGCGGGCATGGAACCAGAGGAGTCGGCCGGCCTGGCGACCGGGACGGCCGGTGGAGCGGTCGTCTTCGCCGGCGCGACCGTCGTCATCGCACTGGCCGCGCTCTCCGTGGTGAACATCCCGTTCCTTACCGTCATGGGACTGGGTGCTGCGGCGACGGTCGTCGTCTCCGTGTCGATCGCCGTCACACTGCTGCCGGCCGTACTCGGCCTGATGGGACGGAACATCGCCACCAGCACGGTCCCCGTCCTGCGTCGTTCCGTCGAGCGCGCCCCCGTCTCGGCACGTCAGCCCGCAGGGCAGCGTTGGGCGGCCATGGTGGCCCGCCGCCGGTGGAGCGTCTTGCTCGTCTCTCTGGTGGGCCTGGGCGTCCTCGCTGTCCCTGCGGCGGATCTCCGACTGGGGCTCGGCGGCACGCAGGATCCCGACACCTCCGCGGGCAGGGCACAGAAGCTCGTGGACGACGGATTCGGCCCCGGCTACAGCGGCACGCTGGTCGTGCTGGTACAGGGTGAAAGGACGGAGGTCGTCCCGGCCGCCGAGCGCATGGCCGGTGTGGTGCGGGACCTGCCTGGGGTGGCCTCCGTGACCCCCGCGGTCCGTGCCGAGTCCGGTCATGCGGCACTGCTCAGCGTCACATCCACCGGTGGCCCGGAGACCGAGACGACCAAGCGGGTCCTGGCAGAGATACGGAACGCCCGAGGCGCCGTGGAGAAGAACAGCGGCACCGAGATCAATGTCACCGGCACCACCGCCGTCAACATCGACGTGGCGAACAAGCTCTCCTCCGCCCTGCCCGTGTACTGCCTGCTGGTGATGGGCCTGGCGCTCCTCCTCCTCGTCGTGGTGTTCCGCGCCCTCGCCGTCCCGCTCAAGGCGGCCCTGGGGTTCCTGCTGTCCCTCGGTGCTTCGCTGGGCGCGCTGGTGGCGGTGTTCCAGTGGGGCTGGCTCTCCGACCTGCTCGGCATCAAGACCACCGGCCCGGTCCTGAGTTTCCTGCCGATGCTGCTGGTGGGCATCCTCTTCGGCCTCGCTATGGACTACGAGGTCTTTCTCGTCTCCCGGATGCGGGAGGAGTACGCCCATGGGCTGCCGCCGGTCGAGGCGATGGTCCGCGGATTCGGGCACGGCGCGAAGGTCGTGATCGCTGCCGCGCTGATCATGATCGCGGTGTTCGGGTCGTTCGTCTTCGCCGACATGCAGGTCATCAAAGGCATGGGCTTTGCGCTCGGCGTCGGCGTGCTCCTGGACGCGTTCGTTGTCCGGATGACGCTTGTCCCCGCCGTGATGGCGGTCCTGGGCCGTAAGGCATGGTGGCTGCCCCGGTTCCTGCACCGAGCGCTGCCGGACATGGACATCGAGGGGGAGCGACTGACGAGCAGGCTGACGCAGGCGTCCGGGCCGGCGGGATGGGATCGGGCGGCACGGCAGCCGCGCGACGCCGACCGGGCGGCAGCCCCGGTGAGCGGCGCGGGTGCACGACGGTACTGAGGAGCCCATCGGCGTGTGGGCGGCGCCAGGAGTTGACCGCACGCCGATCTGGAAGTGGTCCACATCAGAAAACTATCAACGTTCGGGATTCGAGTATGCCTGTCTCCTGCAGGGGGTGATCCGCGCGGGCGTTGGACCCGGTTCCTGTTGAGCGTGCCGATTCTTCGAAGTCGGCCGCTTCGCTCCGATTCCGTCGCCGACGAGGTCGGCCGCCAGGCCCTGCACTGCATCTGCTGCTCGGCCTGTCTCAACGTCTGCCCGGTCTACGAGTGGGCCTGCGGCCACGCTTCCGGCCACGCCTGCGGCTCGGTCTAACCGGGCCCGATCGGTGCGATCCTCAGCCCCCAACTGCGCGGCACGGAAAGCGAGATCGACGCCCCGCTGCCGTACGCCTCCTCGCTGTGCGGGGCCTGCTACAAGGTCTGCCCGGTCGCCATCGACATCCCCGAGGTGCTGGTGCATCTGCGGGAACGGGTCGTTCAGGGCGGGCTGGTGGTCCGCGAGGGCAACAAGGTGGTGCTCAAGCCCGCCAAGGGGCACGCGGCCGAGCGGGCGGCGATGCGGGCGGCCCGCTGGGCGTTCGCCCGCCCCGGTGTCCTGCGCACCGGACAGCGGCCGACCTCGCGCACCCGGCGGCTGCATCCGCGTTCGCTTCCGGGGCCGGGCAGGCCTGGAGCGGTACCCGGGATCTTCCGGCCCTACCCGTGGAGCCGTTCCGCGACTGGTGGCCGCGGACCGACGGCGGCCGCTCGGAGAAGGGGGGCTCGAAGTGAGCAGCAGGGAGCGGATCCTGGGCCGGGTGCGGCGCGCGCTGTCCGATGTCTCGGGCGAGGACGCTCCGATCGAGCGGACGTATCTGCGGGAGCACGGGGACCGCGGCGTCGAGGAGACGGCGGACCTCCTGGCCGAGAACCTCGCCGACTACCGGGCGATCGTGCACCACTGCACCGCAGCGGACCTGCCCGCGACGCTCGCCGGGATGCCGGCGGCGCGGGGTTCCAGACGGTCCTGGTGCCGTCGGGGCTGGAGCAGTCCTGGCTCGCGGACGCCGACGCCGAGCAGGTCCCGGACCGGGCCGAGCACCCCGCACGAGCTGGACCGGATCGACAGTGTGGTGACGGCGTGCGCGGTGGCCGTCGCCGAGTCCGGCACCGTCGTCCTCGACGGCTCCCCCGGCCAGGGCCGCCGCCGCATCACGCTCATGCCCGACCAGCGCATCTGCGTCGTACGGGTCCCGGACCAGGTCGTCTCCGCGGTGCCGCAGGGCCTCGAACGCCTCGAACCGGTAAGTCCGTTGACGTGGATCTCCGGTTCTTCAGCGACCAGCGACGTCGGGCTGGACCGGGTCGAGGGGGTGCACGGTTCGCGCACCCTGGAAGTGATCCCGGTGAACAGGAATGGCGAGTAGGAAATGCTCGCATCGGGCTCTGCTCACCTCCTGCGGTAGGAAAGCAGGATCGTCTGAGGTCCGTGGAGAACGACGATCTGAGAGCCGTGCTGCCGCGGAACGGAGCCCTTCTGTGCATCCGTGCCAGTTCGTCCGCCAGGCTCGGTCCGAGGGCGTCCAGCCGGACTCGTGCGCTTGGAGGCTGATGCGGGAACATCAGCCGTGCCTCCGCCACGGCTCGCTCACCCAAAGTCGCGAGCAGGCCGCGCCTTCGTGCGATCCGAGACCACGACGACCGCCGGAGCGATCGAGAAGGTCGGCGGCGCACAGCGCGGCAAGGCGATCATCGTCCTGAACCCCGCCGAGCCGCCGCTGATCATGCGTGACACGGTCTTCGTCCTGGTCGACGCCCCCGACCCGGCCGCCTGGTCCGATATCCGGCAGAGCATCGAGAAGATGGTGGCCGACGTGGCGGCCTACGTCCCGGGGTATCGGCTCAAACAGCAGACGCAGATCACCGAGATCCCCGGCGACCAGCCACTGGACACCCTGCTCGAAGCCGGCACCCGGCGCCCCACCCATCAGGTGTCGGTGTTCCTGGAGGTCGAGGGCGCCGCACACTATCTGCCCGCCTACGCAGGCAACCTCGACATCATGACCGCGGCGGGACTCCAAGTCGCCGAGCGGATCGCCGCAGCGAAGGCGGACAGCCGATGACCACGCAGATCTACGTCCAGGACGTCACCCTCCGGGACGGCATGCACGCCGTTCGCCACCGCATCAGCCCTGTCGATGTCGCCCGCATCGTGACAGCGCTCGACGAGGCCGGCGTGGACGCGATCGAGATCGCACACGGCGACGGTCTGGCGGGCAGTTCGGTCAACTACGGGCCCGGCTCGCACACCGACTGGGAGTGGATCGAGACCGCGGCCTCCGTACTGAAACGGGCCCGGCTCACCACTCTCCTGCTGCCAGGCGTGGGCACGATCCGCGCACCGCGTGCCGGGGTCGGCCAGATGCCGAACCGGGGAGAGGGCAGGTGGCGGCCAGGGCGCTGAGCGCGGCGTCGAGTCGGGCGGTGGCTTCGTCGGCGACGGGCTTGAGGGCGTCCAGGCCGGTGAGGTGACCATGGTGTCCGGGTCGAGGGCCTGGACGAGCGTGTGGTCGCCGTCGCGGCGGACGACGACGTTGCAGGGCAGGAGCAGGCCGATGGAGCGGTAGGCCTCCAGGGCGTGGTGGGCGAGCGGCGGGTTGCAGGCGCCCAGGATTAGGTAGTTCTCCATGTCGTGGCCGAGCTTGGCCTTCAGCGTGGCCTGGACGTCGATCTCGGTGAGGATGCCGAACCCCTGGTCGGCCAAGGCCTGGCGGACGGCGGCGGTGGCGGCGTCGAAGTCGGTGACGGCCAGTCGGACGGTGCGGTCGTAGGACACGGTGCGCTGCTCCTTCGGTGAGGCGGAAAACCCGGTTCCTTGATACCCCGCCGGGTACCCGGCGCAGCGGACGCAATGCCGCACCCGGAGATATGGGGGACGTCCAGGACCACAGGAATACCCCCCGGGGTACCCCTGTTAGGGTAGGTGCCGAATACCCCCCGGGGTACACCGTTCTTGTGGAGGAGCCGCAGTCGTGTTCTTCGTCGACACTCTTGAGTTCGAGGGTCTGGGCAACCGCAGCTACCTGGCCGGCGGGGCCGCTGCCGCGGTGGTTATCGATCCGCCGCGCGACATCGACCAGGTGATCGCCGCCGCCGCCAGGCGCGGGGTGCGCATCGCGTACGTGGCGGAGACCCACGTGCACAACGACTACGTCACCGGTGGCCTGGAGTTGGCCCGCGTCACCGGCGCCTCCTATCTGGTGCCGGCCGCGGCGCACGTGTCCTTCGCCCGCACCCCGGTCGCCGATGGCGACACCGTGGACGTGGACGCGGGTCTGGTCCTGCGTGCGATCGCCACGCCCGGGCACACCCCGCACCACACCTCCTACGTCCTGGAGCAGGACGGGCGCGGCGTGGCGGCGTTCACCGGCGGATCGCTGCTGATCGGTACGGTGGGCCGCCCTGACCTGGTGGAGCCTCGGCTGACGGAGCAGCTGGCCCGGGCCCAGCACGCCTCCGCCCACCGCCTGACCGCCGAGCTGGACGACGAGGTGCCGGTGCTGCCCACCCACGGGTTCGGCAGCTTCTGCTCCTCCGCCCAGGCCGAGGGGGACGCGACCACGATCGGCAAGGAACGCACCAGCAACGACGCGCTCACCCTGGACGTGGACACCTTCGTTCAGCGGATGCTCGCCGGGCTGGAGGACGTGCCCGCCTACTACGCGCACATGGGCCCGGCCAACGCCGCCGGCCCCGCCCCCGTCGACCTCACCCCGCCGAGGCGTGCGGATGCAGGCGAAATCTCCTCCCGGCTGGCCGCCGGTGAGTGGGTGGTGGACCTGCGCAGCCGCATGGCCTTCGCCGAGGGGCACGTGGCCGGCTCGTTCAACTTCGAGGGCGAGGGCAAGCTCGCCACCTACCTGGCCTGGCTGATCCCCTGGGGCAAGCCCGTCACCCTGCTCGCCGACACCCCGGAGCAGATCAGCGCCGCGCAGCGGGAACTCGCGCGGGTAGGCATCGACCGCCCGGCCGCCGCCGCCACCGGCGACCCGGCCGGCTGGGTCCATGAGGGCGAGAGGCTCGCTTCTTTCCCGCGTGCCCGCTTCGCCGACCTTGCCCAGGTGCGCGAGCGCGGCGACGAGGTGGTCGTCCTGGATGTGCGCCGGGACTCGGAGCGCGTAGGCGGCTACATCGACGGCTCGGTCCACATCCCGATCCACGAGCTGCACGGCCGTATCGGCGAGGTGCCGGACGGGACGGTGTGGGTGCACTGCGCCGGCGGGATGCGCGCGGCGATCGCCGCCTCCCTCCTCGATGCCGCCGGCCGCAAGGTGGTCGCCGTCGACGACGCCTTCGACGCCGCGGCGGATGCCGGGCTGCCCCTGGCCTCCGCCTGAGTTCGGCCGATCTCCCGCAAGGAAGGAAGCGTGTGATGTTCCTCTTTCGCCGAAACGGGCCCCGTGTCACGGTCGACGAGGCACACAGCCGTACCAGCGGCGACCGGCCTGACGCCGTCCTGCTGGACGTCCGCGAGAAGCCCGAATGGAACTCGGGCCACGCCCCGGGCGCCATCCACGTACCGCTGACGAACCTGGTCGCCGGCGCCATCCTGCCCGCCGAGGCGCAGGGCCGTCCGCTGGTGGTGATCTGCCGCAGTGGACACCGCTCCCAGCAGGCCGCGAAGCTCCTCACCGACCGCGGAGCGCAGGTGGTGGACGTCGAGGGCGGTATGAACGCGTGGGCCGCCGCCGGGCACCCGGTCGTCGACGAACGCGGGAACAGCGGCCGGATAGCGTGACCGTACTCGTTCTCGCCCTCATCGCCGGGGCCGTCATCGGTCTCGCGCTCGGGGCCCTCGGCGGCGGTGGCAGCGTCCTTGCCGTACCGGCACTGATCTATCTGCTCGGCTTCACCCCGGCCGCCGCCACCACCGCCAGCCTGATCATCGTCACCGCCACCTCCGCCACCGCCCTGTACGCCCACGCCCGCGGCGGGAACGTGGCATGGAAGACAGGGGCGTTGTTCGCTGCGGCGGGCATCGTCCCCGCCTTTCTCGCCGGAGCTGTTGCAGGGCGCCTGCCCGAAGCGGTGCTGACGGCGGCGTTCGCGGTCATCGCCGCGCTGGCGGCTCTGCGTATGTTGCGTCCGTCCGCGTCCGGGCCGCCGGACCGGATCCGTCCCGGCAGGGCGGCTGGCGCCGGTGCCGGACTCGGCGCCGTGACGGGCTTTCTGGGGGTCGGCGGGGGATTCCTCGCCGTGCCCGCCCTGGTGGGCGTCCTGGGACTGGCCATGCGGCGGGCGGTGGGCACCAGCCTGCTCGTCATCACGGTGAACTCCCTCGCCGCGCTCGCCGCTCGCACCGGCACCGGTGGCGGGCTCCACTGGGAGGTCATCGGCCCCTTCACCGGAGCCGCGATCCTCGGAGCCTGGGACGGCAAACGCCTCGCGACGAAGATCTCCGGCACCACTCTTCAGAGAGTTTTCGCCGGCGTACTGCTGGCAGTGGCGGCCTTCATGCTCGTTGACGTGATCGTCTGAACACGAGGGCCGCGACCGGCTCAGACCAGGACCAGGAGAGCTTCTCCAGCCCCACCGCGCATCTCAGGACCGCCCTCAGTCCGGCTCCCGCCAGATCAAGCTCAGCACACTCCGACACACAAGGATGACATCTGCCATGACCACACCCACGGCCCTCGCCACCGACGAGGCGCGCACCCGCCTGCACGAACTGACCATCATCGACGTGCGCACCCCGGGCGAATACGCCGGCGGTCATCTCCCCGGCGCGCTCAACATCCCCCTCGACCAGATCCGGCGCGCGCTGCCCGACATCCGTCACGCCACCGACCGCGGCGACGTCCTGGTCGTCTGCGCCTCGGGCGCCCGCTCCGAGAACGCCTGCAAGATCCTCGCAGAGAACGGCGTCACCACCGCCACCCTGTCAGGAGGCACCGGTGCCTGGGCGGCCGACGGCCACGAGCTCCACCGCCCCCAGGGCGCCTCCCGCGCCACCTGGGGAATGGAGCGACAGGTGAGGCTCACCGCAGGAGTGACCGTGCTGCTCGGCCTGCTGCTCGGGCTCGTCGTCCACCCCGCCTTCCAGCTCATCTCCGCCGGCATCGCGGGCGGTCTGGTCTACTCCGCCCTGACCAACACCTGCGGCATGGCCGCCATGCTCGCCAAGCTCCCCCACAACCGCCCCCGCGCCGCCGACCTCGACAACACACTGGCCGCACTACGCAACCGCTGAACCACACCACAAAGGGGAGGGACCTGGCTCCGGATCCCTCCCCTTTCGTATCCAGGCCATGTGGCCAACAGCTCCGAACCGGGCGGGTGATCCGGCGTCGCGGCACCACAGCTCAGGCCAGAGAAAGGAACAGCTTCTCCAGCCGAGTACGCATCTGCTCCCGGTCACCGGAAGCAGCCATGTCCGCATCGGTCAGGCAGTGCTGCAGCCCCGTGGCGATGATCGCGAAACCGGCCTTGTCCAAAGCCCTGGACGCCGCGGCGAGCTGGGTGACGACGTCCTCGCAGTCCCGCCCCTCCTCGATCATCTTGATCACACCGGCGATCTGACCCTGCGCCCGGCGCAGCCGGTTGACCACCGTCTTCAGTTCCTCAGCCGCCATCGCCAGTTCCACAACCCACACTCCTTCGGTAAGATACCCCCTTGGGTATCTTACCGAAGGAGTAACCTCACCCGGGCAAAGGAAAATCCCCGTCGCTCCACCACCACCGCCCTCAGTGCCGATCAGGCCAACGCCCGCCCGTACGAGCTGACCGTCATCGACGGAGGTGGCACGGCGCGAACGCATTCTGGAAGTCGCTGCCGAGCTGGGCGCCGATGTGGCCTACGAACGAGTGCAGATGCAGGAGGTCGCCAAGGCCGCCGACCTGGCACTCGGCACGCTCTATCGTTACTTCCCCTCCAAGGTGCACTTGTTCGCAGCGCTGTGGAAGACGCATATCGACGGCTTTGTTGAGGACTGCTGGCAATCCCCTGGGAACGATCCGGGCGCCACCGTCGGCGATCGGCTGGTGGCCCTGACCCGGTCCTTGCTGGACCGGCCCCTGCTGTGCTCGGCGATGGTACGGGCCATCGCCGTCGACTATTCCGTCAACCCCGACTACCACTTTCGGTTCGCCGAGGACAGGCTGTGCCGGGCAGTGCTACACACCCTGGGCCGGGACGCCTCTAGGCCGCCTTTAGGGAGACGATTTCCGTGAGGGCGTTTGTGGCGATCAGCGAGGTGACCGGCTCAACGACTGCGCCTCGCCTGACCGTCGCATCGTGTCGCCGGATCCGCAGTAACCAGTCGCGCCCGGGTCCTCGCGCCGACGAGGCATTGCCGTCTCGATCTCATCATCCACAATAACTAAAGCGCGTTAGTAGCGCGCGCAAGCGCCATCCTACGCCCTCACCGCGGTCGGAGGAGACAGCATCCAGCCTGCTGCGGCGCGGCGGGGCGTGATCCGAGATCAGACTGAGCGACGCTCGATCACCCGGGTGACCTCAGGACCGATAGGGACGGGCCGTCCGTCGAGGAGACTGATGATCGCCTCGACGAGATGTCGTGCGGTGTCCCGCATATCTACTGCCACCATCGTCAACGGCGGGGCTGCGAGGCGTGCGGCCGGCGAATCGACCGCGCCGATCACGGCCAGGTCCGACGGCGCGGCTAGTCCTTGCTCGCGTAGACCCGCGAGGACGGCCAAGGCTGCCACATCGTCGTGGGCGCACACGCCGGTGACGGCGGGGGTCATCCCACGCCATGCCTCGACAGCGGCTCCGGCTCCCACCTCGTCGCAGGGAACAGCCAGAGCCACCGGGCCCGGCACACCGTGCTCGGCGCAGGCTCCCTGCAGTGCTTTCAGGCGCATCTCGCTCGCCTCGGCCAGGCGTTCGTCGTGCGGGCGGGCGTAGCCGAGCCGACGGTGCCCCGCCCTGAGCAGTCGCTCGACCTGCAGCCGGGCGATGCTGTTTTCCCGGGCTCCCCAGATCCACTGCGCGACGGGGTCGGACTCGGCGGTGAGAGAGACCACGGCGCGTACGCCATTGCGCCGCATCGCGGCGACGTCATTATCGGGCAGGTCCCATGCGAGGACGGCCACGGGCGTGATGACGGTCCACACATCACCATCGGGCCTGCGGGACCACGGATGGATCACCGCAGTGAGCCCGACGGCCGCGAACTCCGCCGAGAGAAACTCGACCAGTGTGCCCAGGTCGGTCAGCGGCAACTGAGGGGGCTGATAGAGGAGCACGACGTCACTCCGGCCGCGGCTGAGCGTCCGGGCCTCCGCCGAGGGGGCATAGCGCAGCCGGGCCGCCGCTTCGAGGACGCGCTGCCGCGTCGACTCGGAGATCGTCTGCCCCTTGGTGCCGTTGAGCACGAAGCTGACAGTGGCCCTGGAGACTCCGGCCTCCCGGGCGACGTCGGAACTGGTGACCCGGCCCTCCGGCCGAGCAGCGGCCTCGCCCGCCATCCATCGCCCCTTCCGCTCTTGTGGGTGTACCACGCCTGATGTACTGTACCCGCACTCACTAACGCGCGTTAGTGAATGAATAGTCGGTAGGGCGTCCCCGTGGCCACGGGGACTCGTCATGCCGCTCCGACAACCACCCCCTAAGGGCCCTGAGAGGGGCCGGTGCCAATCCACGGCTTACCCCTGAAGGGGCACGATCGGTTCTGCTCCGTGTTCCGGCGGAGCAGAACCCACGCAGCCCGTGCGGGGTTCGAGGTCGTCCGCAGACATGCAGATTCGTTCTGCTCGACGACCGCGCGCCTGATCCCTACGAACTCAGAACCTCAGGAGCTGCTGATCGTGCCCGAACCGTTGATCTTCCCCGAGCGCTTCCTTTGGGGGGCCGCGACAGCCGCACATCAGGTCGAAGGCAACAACGCGAACAGCGACTGGTGGGAATGGGAGACCGACCCAGCGCCCAAGGCGCCCATGGCAGGGCCCTCCGGCATGGCGTGCGACCACTTCAACCGTTACAAGGACGACATCGCGCTGCTCGCGGAACTCGGACTGAACACCTACCGCTTCTCCGTGGAGTGGGCACGAGTCGAGCCCCGCCAGGGAGAATTCGACCGCGAGGCGCTCCAACACTACGCCGACATGGTCGAGACCTGCCTGACCCACGGCGTCACACCGATGATCACGCTGCAGCACTTCACGTTGCCGGCCTGGGTCACCCACGCCGGAGCCTGGACCAATGCCGAACTCCCGGCCTGGTTCACGCGCTACACCAGGCACGTGATGGAACATCTACAGAACCGTGCTCCCTACATCTGCACGATCAACGAGCCCGGCAACATGATCACGCGGGGGTATCTGGGCACCTTCCCGACTCCGCCCTTCGTCCGGAACCTCGACGCGTTCGACGCCGCAGCCTCAGGAGTGATCGCCGCACACCGCAATGCCCGAGAGGTCATCCGTGAACTCGCACCCGGCGTCAAGGTCGGCATGGCCCATGCGCTGCAGGACTGGCACGCCAATCCCGGCGGAGTCCCAGCGATGGAATGGGCTCGGGAACTCCACGAAGACAGGTTCTTCGCCGAGACCGCCGACGACGACTTCATCGGCGTCCAGACCTACACCCGCCTCGACGTCAACGCCCCCCGCATCACCAAACCCCTCAGCGCGGCGCTTCTGCGCAGCCGTCGCCTTACGCAGTCGCTCGCCCTGCCGTACCTGCGCCGCCAAGCGGCAGCCGTGTCTGCGGAAGGAGCACCCGTCGGCGAGGGCCGCCGCACCCAGATGGGATATCTGTGGGCTCCTGAGGCGGTCGAGGCCACGACCCGGCGAGTGGCGGGCCTCTTCCCCGGCAAGGAGATCGTCCTCACCGAGCACGGTGTCGCGACCGACGTCGACAGCGAGCGTATCGACTACATTCGAGCAGGTCTGCGCGTCGTGCACCGGCTGATCGGCGACGGACTGCCCATCACCGGCTACGTCCACTGGTCACTGCTGGACAACTTCGAGTGGTGGGACGGCTACGGCCCCAAGTACGGGCTCGTGGCGGTCGACCGCAGCACTCAGGAGCGGGTCGTCAAACCATCGGCACATTGGTATGGCGACGTGGCCCGGATCAACCGGATGCCAACATGAGCCGCCGCCTGGGACACGGTACGGCTACCTCGGCATGAGCCGTTCGCCCGCTGGGTGGCGTGGCCGAGTCCGCCCTCGAAGCGGCGCCGACAGGCCTTGAGGTCTTCGATACCACATGCACGCAACTGGCCCAGGGCGAGCGTCGCATACGAATATCGGCGGCGCTGAACGACCAGATCGCGCCACGCACGGTCCAGGTCACTGCGCGCGTCAGGCGGGCGACCTAATTTGCATGCGGCTGCGGAGCAGGCGTCTCGATGAACGTCATGGACTGTGGCGAACGCACCTGGCCTGGCTCCACCATCCCCGTACCGCAGGACAACCGCCCGGTCGGCCTTGGATCAGAGCCAACGACGCCAGGTGGCGGTTCGTCGCCGCCGTAGGCCGCACCCACCTCGTGGTTCCGGTGCCCACAGCGCCATCCCATGATCACCATCACAGCAACAAGGAGTTCTCATGTCGTTCCGCTGGGGCATCGCCGGCACTGGTGTCATAGCAAACAGTTTTGCGGACGCGTTGGGCCGGTTGCCTGACGCCCACTTGGTCGCCGTCGGCTCCCGCAGTCGGAAAGGGGCCGACGCGTTCGGCGAGAAGCACGGCATCGCCGCGCGACACCGGCACGCTTCGTACGAAGATCTGGCCGCCGATGACACTGTCGACATTGTCTACGTCGCATCGCCCCACTCCCACCATCACGAGCACACGTTGCTGTTCCTGAACGCGGGGCGTCCAGTGTTGTGCGAGAAGGCGTTCTCGCTGGACGCGGAGCAGGCCGCTGAAATGGTGGCTGTGTCCAGGGAACGGGGCCTGTTCCTGATGGAGGCGATGTGGAGCCGGTTCCTGCCGGCCTATGTCAAAGTCAGAGAACTGCTCGCCGAGGACGTCATCGGTGAAGTCCAGTCCCTGGAGGCCGACTTCGGCTTCCAATTCCCGGCGGACCCCGAACACCGTCTGTTCGATCGCGCGCTGGGTGGCGGTTCCCTGCTCGACCTGGGTGTGTATCCCCTATCGCTGGCCAGCATGGTGCTGGGTACGCCCGACCGGGTCACGGCGTACGGCACACTCGGCTCGACCGGCGTCGACGAGCATGTCGCTGTCCTCTCCGGGTACGACAGTGGGGCGGTCGCGCTGGCCCAGAGTTCCATGCGGGCGAACCTCGGTTGCACAGCCCGTATCACCGGCACCGAAGGTCACATCGAACTGCCGTTCCTGATGCACTGCCCGGACGAACTGACCGTGCAGACGCGGGGCACCACCGAACGCCTGAGTCTGCCCGCCGCCCGCGAGGGCGACGGCGACGACACGGCGGGCGGCGGCCTGCACCGCCAGATCCGGCACGTCCAGGAGCGGCTACGCGCAGGGGAGTTGGAGAGCGAGATCATGCCTCTGGACGAGACCGTGGCGGTGATGCGCACGCTCGACACCGTGCGCGACCAGATCGGCCTGAGCTACACCACTCACTGACGTTCCCGCAACCAGCCAGCCATACGGATGCGTTCGGGGTTACGGCCACTCCGCTGCCGTAACCGCGTCCGAGGGGATCGGTACGGATCTCCGCCGCCTGATGTGGCCCGCACCCGTGGAGCCGCTTGCGGCGTCGCTACTCAACCGAAGCCGGAGAAGCCGATGGCTCACAGTGCAGAACGGCCCCCAGGCAGGCTCACGCCACGGGCCAGAACCAGATGGCTGGTTGTTTTCGTCATGGCTTTCGATCTCATGCTGACTGGAATCGCGTACTCCGCCTCAGGGGAATCGCCTCAGATCAGGGTGCTGTCGAATCGCGCGGATCTGGTGTCCGGGGGCGACGCCCTCGTCGAGGTGGCCCTGCCTTCCGGGGGAACACCAGAGAATGTGCGCGTGGACGTGGACGGCCGGGATGTGACATCCGCTTTCGCCGTCCGGCCGGACGGCCGCTTCCTGGGCCTGGTCACCGGCCTCCAGGTCGGCGAGAACAGGATGACGGCCCGGACACAGGGGGGCGCGGCAAGCCTTACCATCACCGGCCATCCCATCGGCGGACCGCTGTTCGCCGGGCCACAGGTACAGCCGTGGGTGTGCGCGACCGAGGAGAACGGCCTCGGGAAGCCGCAGGATGTCGCGTGCAATACTCCAGCGAAGTACAAGCTCTTCTACAAGTCCTGGCTGACCGGCCAGTTCACCGCATATGATCCGAAAAGACCGCCCGCAGACCTCGCATACACAACGACGGACCAGGGCAAGCGGGTCGCGTACGTCGTACGCCGGGAACGCGGCGTGATGGACCGTGGCATCTACGACATCGCGGTGTTGTACGACCCGGCCAAGCCGTGGCAACCGTGGGCACCGCAAGGCGGCTTCAACGGAAAACTCCTTGTGCCGTTCGGCGGCGACTGCACGCCGCGGCATTCACAGGACGCACCCATGGAGAACGTTCTCAACGACACGGCTCTGTCCCGCGGGTTCGCCGTCGCGGTGTCCAACCTGAACATGCTGGGGCAGAACTGCAACGACGTGGTCTCCACCGAAGCGCTGGTGATGCTCAAGGAGCACTTCGTCGAGAACTACGGCCCGATCCGCTACACCATCGGGCAAGGCTGCTCCGGCGGTTCCATGCAGCAGCACTGGATCACCTCCAACTACCCCGGTCTGTTGGACGGCATCCTGCCCTCCTGCAGCTTCCCCGACGTCTGGTCCACGCTGCAGGAGGCCGAGGACTGTCACGTACTCGACCACCACTTCGACAGGTCTCCATTGTGGGCGTTGACCACCCACAGAACCGCGGTGACCGGCCACGCGTTCGAGACGGTGTGCCGGACACTCTGGGACAACCCGACAGGCAACGGGCAGTACTCCAAGACCTGGTTGGACCCGGACAACGGGGCCGGCTGCCTCGGCGGATTCCTGGCCGGCCACACCACTCTGGAGCCCAATCGCTCGTGGGTGTACGACGCCGAGGCAAATCCTGCCGGTGAGCGGTGCACTCTTCAGGACTACGCCGTGGCCGTCTGGGGCCGAAGGCCCGCGAGTTCATGGGGGCCGGTCGAACAACGCATCCAACGCGGTTTCGCCAACCGGCCGTACGACAACACCGGTGTCCAGTACGGCCTGAAGGCCGTCGAGTCCGGCACGATCACCGCTGAGCAGTTCGTCGACCTCAACGAGAGCGTCGGCGGGCTCGACATCGACTGGAAGTGGCAGCCGGAGCGTAGTGAAGCCGACCCTGCGGCGCTGGAAGTCGCATACCGCTCCGGTCGGGTGACCTACCCCCGCGAGGCGGCCAAGGTCCCCGTCATCGATCTGCGCTCTCCCGGCAACTGGGAGATCCACAGCGACTTCCACAGTTACGCCATGCGTGCCCGCTTCGACCAGGCCAACGGTGGCCATGACAATCAGATCATCTGGACGGGTGTGCCTCCGGTGCAAACCGACGGCGATGCCCGCGAGAAGGCGTTCCTGCTCATGGACAGATGGCTGACCCGCATCGAAGCCGACACGTCCAACGACCCGATCGAGACCAAGGTGGTGCGCGACAAGCCGGCCGACGCTGTCGACGCGTGCTGGATCGGCAACCGCAAGATCTCCGATATGTCCGTCTGCCGCGCCACCTACCCTTACTTCGGTGTGCCCCGGACTGCGGCCGGGGGCCCGACGGCCAACAACATCCTCAAGTGCCAACTCAAGGAACTCAACCGGGACGACTACACCGTCGACTTCTCCAACGCCCAATGGGGCCGACTGCGGAAGGCCTTCCCCGAGGGGGTGTGCGACTACCGCGAGCCAGGCGTGGCCCAGCAACCCTCTCTGCCGTGGCTGACCTTCTCCGGCGGGCCGGGCGGACAGCCACTGGGCGCTCCGCCGGAGTCCGCCCCTACACCCTGAAAGGCTTCCCCTCATCCGGTGCCCACGGTGTCCCGCATCCCCAGCTAAGCGCTACACCGTGGGCGCCCAGCACCCTGTACGTCTCGATGTCCCACCCGGTGTACTACTCGCCCTCGGAGACGAAGCGGCCACGCGTGTCCTGGATGATCGCCATGAGCCCGCGCTCGGCCGCGGCAACAGATTGAGAGGCCTGGCCATGAAGGAGGTCTGCTTGCCGTTCAGCAGCCGACTCGGCAGCACCGGCCATGGCCCCGTCCCACCCAGACGGTGGACGTCCGCGCGCAGCACCATCCCGTCAAGCAACATCGGCCCGGATCGCAGTAGGCTCCGTAGCCCCGGCAAGCGCCCGGTCGAACTGCCGCCGTCCTCGCCGAGGAAACCATCTGCAACCCGTGGTGGAGACGCGCACCGGCCGACGCCAGCCGCGCCTGCTGGTCATCTGTCTGCACGGCACCGGACTGTGCTACCACAAGCCCACGCCCCTCGGCCCACAGGAGCCCTGCTTCGCCGCCGCCCCGGTACCCCGTGCGGCCAGCAGACGGCGTGCTCGGCACGCAACCGGACCAGGATCTCCGCCTGGCCGGGTCCGAACAGGTCCTGATAGAGGTGCTCGGCCAGCGCGAAGCAGAAGGCGCGGTGATCCCCTATAGAGTCAAGGGTCGGTCTGCCATCATCAAGGGCGATGACGGCCAATCCACCGAGTCCGGGCCGAAGAGGCGACCACTGCGGTGTGGGCCGTGGGAATGCACAGGCTGACGACGAGGGCAGTTGGGTGTGCGGTAGACATGGCAGGGAGCCCGCTTGCCCGCCCAACCGCCCCACCTCGGCCGAACGGCCAGGAAACGAAGCGGTCGCAAGCGTCCTCGGCCGAAAGGCTGATACCCCGCGCGCGTAGGTCGCAGCCTCTGGCGCGTCTCCTGTGCGGGGATCTGCCTTGCATCAGTGAGCTCGAGGTGAGTTTGGCACCTGACCTGCGCCCTAACGCCCCGGGGTGCAGGCATGCACGCCGTGCCAATCCAGGGACACCATCCCTACCGCGTGCCAGTTTCTCAGGCTGTTTCGCTGGGCGTCATCCCAGGAGCTGATGCGACGACATACCTGAGGCTGACGAAACCCTTTCTCGCATCAGCCTCAGGTGGTCGGCAATTCAGCTGATCCGCAGGATCTGTGGGAACCGGACGATAGAGAGGTTCCCAGCGGGATGGACCCGGACTCTCGCGTCCATGGGCCTCTTGTGGCCGTTTGCACGGCCCGTGGCACGTGCCCCTCGCTGTCTCTATCCCGATCGGAGTGCTACCCATGATCACTAGCCCGTCCACCGGCCCCCGCGCCGCCGCCCCTGCCATCGCCGCCCGCGCCACTGAGCTCTCCAAGGTCTACGGACAGGGCGACACCAATGTGGTGGCCCTCGATCAGGTCAGTGTCGGCTTCGGGCAGTCCCAGTTCACCGCGATCATGGGGCCTTCGGGGTCCGGGAAGTCCACGCTGATGCACTGTGTCGCGGGGCTGGACAGCTTCTCCTCCGGCTCGGTCCGCGTCGGTGATGTCGAGCTCGGGTCACTGACGGACAGGCAACTCACCAAACTCCGCCGGGACAAGGTCGGCTTCATCTTCCAGGCGTTCAACCTGCTGCCCACCCTGACCGCGTTGGAGAACATCACGCTCCCGATGGACATCGCGGGCCGGACACCGGACAAGGAGTGGCTGGACAGCGTCATTCGGATGGTCGGTCTGTCGGGCCGGCTCAGCCACCGCCCCGCCCAGCTCTCCGGCGGCCAGCAGCAGCGCGTCGCCGTCGCCCGTGCGCTCGCCTCCAAGCCGGACATCATCTTTGGGGATGAGCCGACCGGCAACCTGGACTCACGCTCGGGCGGCGAGGTCCTCGGCTTCCTGCGTGACTCGGTACGGGAGCTGGGCCAGACCGTCGTCATGGTCACCCATGATCCGGTCGCCGCTTCCTACGCGGACCGGGTCGTTTTCCTCGCCGACGGCCGGATCGTCGACGAGATGTACGAGCCCACCGCGGACGGGGTCCTCGACCTCATGAAGTCGTTCGAGACCCCGTTCCGTACGAGCTGAGCGGCCCGCAGCAGAGCCGACCAACCGGTACGCACCCCCTCCGTCCTCAGCTCCCCTCACTTCACCGGGATCACACCACCATGTTCCGCACAGCGCTGCGCAACGTCCTCGCGCACAAGGCCAGACTGCTGATGACCGTGCTCGCCGTCATGCTCGGCGTCGCGTTCGTCTCCGGCACTCTGATCTTCACCGACACCTACACGAACTCCTCCAGCAGCCAGAAAGCCAAGAGTTTCGCCCACGTGGACGTCCAGGTCGACCCGGACCCCAACCACTACTCCGATTCCCCCGGCATCAGTCGGAAGACGCTCGAAGAGGTCGCCCGTGTGGACGGGGTCGCCGAAGCCGCCGGGCGGGTCGACGGACTCGCCTACGTCTCCGACAGAGACGGCGGACTCATCGGCGGCGCGTTCAACTCGGGCGCCAACTACGCGCCGGGCAAGAACGGCAAGGACCCGCTCTACGCGTTCACCGAGGGTGGCGGTCCCACAGAGGCCATGCAGATCGCGCTCGACAAGGACAGCGCCGACAAGGGTGGCTACCATGTCGGCGACACCGTGCCTGTCGCTCTGACGGGTCCGGCCAAGAAGTACAAGCTCTCCGGCATCTTCACCACCGAGGACCAGCTGGTGGCAGGAGGCGGCAGCCTGGTGCTGTTCGACACACCGTCCGCACAGCGGCTCTACCTCCAGCCGGGCTTCTTCGAGAACGTCACCGTCACCGCCGCCCCCGGCGTTTCGAGCACCAAGCTCGCCGCCGCCATCGGCAAGGTACTTCCGGACTCCGCGAAGGCCGAGACCGGTCAACAACTCGCCGACGCCGAGGCAAAATTGGCGGAGGGAGACGCCTCGCTGCTCAGTGGGATACTGCTTGCCTTCGCCGGTGTCGCGCTCTTCGTCAGCGTCTTCTTGATCGCCAATACCTTCACCATGCTGGCTGCCCAGCGCACCCGGGAACTCGCTCTGCTGCGTGCGGTCGGCGCCTCCCGCAGGCAGGTCACCCGTTCCGTGCTGATCGAGGCGATGGTGGTCGGCGCGGCCGGTGCGGTCGCTGGGCTCGGGCTCGGTGCCGTCATGGCCGCCATAGCACAGTCAGTGGTCGATTTCGGCGGAGGGAAGCTCCCGGACGGGCCGCTGATCGTCACGTCGACGACTGTCCTGGTCTCAGCATTCGTCGGTGTGCTGGTCACCATGGTGGCCGCCTGGCTGCCGGCCCGTCGCGCAGCGAAGATCCCGCCGGTCGCGGCGATCAGCAGCGCACACCTGCCCTCCACCATCAGGTCCCTGATCCTGCGGAACGTGTTCGGCGGCATCCTCACGCTGCTCGGCGCGGCGGTCGTCGTCGCGGGCGCCGGGACCGGCGGCTCGCGCGGCGCGATGATCGTCGGGTTCGGTGCCTTCCTCGCGGTGATCGGTGTCCTCGTGCTGATCCCGTTGCTGTCCCGGCCGGTGATCGCGCTCGTACGGCCGCTGCTGCGGCGGGGCTTCGGTGTCTCCGGCACGCTCGCGGGCCAGAACGCCGTACGCAACCCGCGCCGTACCGGCGCCACCGCCTCCGCACTGGCCATCGGCCTCACACTGGTCAGTGCTCTGACCGTGCTCGGCGTCACTGTCGGTCAGTCCATGGACAGGATGACCACGGACATCGTCAAGGCCGACTATATGATCACGACCACTGCTGTGGACCTGGACACCTCGGCGGTCGCCGCCGTGCGCAAGCTCCCCGGCGTCAGGGCCGTGTCGCCAGAGCAGCAGTCGTGGATGCAGATCGACGGCATCCAGGAGGATGTAACAGCCATCGCCCCGGCGGAGTTCGACAAGGCACTCGACCTTCCGGTGGTCTCCGGCTCACAGGGCACGCTCGCCAAGGGGCAGATCGCCGTTGCCGAGGACGAAGCGCGATCCCACGGTTGGAAGGTGGGGGACACCCTGCCAGCGGTGTACGGGGACTCCGGCAAGAAGCGCAGGGTGACCGTCGGGGCTATCTTCGAGTCCAACGAGGTCGTCTTCCCTGTCGTCGTCTCCGCGGACGTGATCGAATCGACCCTCGCGGCGTCCCTCTCCAAGATCTACGTCAAGACGGACGGCAGCACGGACAGGAAGGCGCTCGCTGACGCCCTCCCCGGGCGCCCGGGGATCAAGATCGACGACCAGCAGGCCATCCGCAACGAGTTCAGCGGCACATACGATGCTGCGCTCAACGTCTTGTACGCACTGCTCGCGATCTCCCTGGCCATCGCGGTGCTGGGAGTGGTGAACACCCTCGCGATGTCAGTCTTCGAACGACAGCGCGAGGTCGGCATGCTGCGAGCCGTCGGACTCGACCGGCGAGGCGTGACGCGGATGATCCAGCTGGAGGCCGTGGTCATCTCCCTCTTCGGCGCGGTCATCGGCATCGGAGTCGGTTCCTTCCTGGGCTGGGCCGTCTGCGAGATCGTAAAGGCGGACATCCCCGGGTACGCGCTGGTGCTGCCGTGGGGCCGGTTCGCGCTCTTCCTGCTGCTGGCAGCGCTCGTCGGACTCCTGGCCGCCATGTGGCCGGCCCGCAACGCGTCCCGACTGAACATGCTCATGGCCATCAAGACCGACTAGACGGAGGGAATCGCCGTACGGCCGTAGGCACATCGATGTGCCTACGGCCGTACGGTTGTGTGGCGAGCACGGGGCCCCCAGGCCCAACAGGTCAGTCTTCGGTGGGTCCACTGACTCCTCCTGCACACATCCTGCGCAGCCCCCGCCTGACGCAGTCGCTCGCCCTGCCGCCCCTGCACCGCCAGGCGGAAGTCGTCTCACTGGCGGAAGACGCACCCGCACCCGCTGACGGGATCCCGCGATGCACGTAAGCGTATCGACTACATCCGAGCAGGTCTGCGCGTCGTGCACCGGCTGATCGACGACGGACTGCCCGTCACCGGCTACGTCCACTTTCAAGTGCTGGGACGGCTACCGCCCCAAGCACGGGCTCGTGGCGGTCGACCACACCACTCAGGACCGCATCGTCAAGCGCCCGGCCCGTCCATTCGTCGGATTCGCCTTCGCGCACATGCTCGGCTTCAACCTGCTGCCCCGGTTGAAGAACGTGGGCTCGGCCCGGCTGTACCGGCCGGTTGCCGGCGAGGACGAGACGTGGCCGCACCTGGCCCCGGTGCTGTCCAGCAAGACGATCGACTGGGAGCTGATCCGCCAGCAGTACGACCAGATCGTCAAATACACCACCGCGCTCCGCCTGGGCACGGCCGAGGCCGAGCAGGTGCTACGACGCTTCACCTGCGGCGGCCCGAAGCACCCGACCTACCGGGCGATCGAGGAGCTCGGCCGCGCTGTGCGGACAGCGTTCGTCTGCGACTACCTGGCCAGCCCCGAACTACGGCGGGAGATCCACGAGGGCCTGCAAGTGGTGGAGAACTGGAACTCCGCCAACCACGACCTGTTCTACGGCAAGGACGGGGACCTGACCGGCGCCGACCGCGAGAGCCAGGAGATCTCGATGCTCGCCCTGCACCTGCTGCAGGCTGCCCTTGTCCACGTCAACACCCTGCTGCTGCAGAGGTCCTGGCCGAGCCGAAGGGGGTCGAGCGCCTCGGCGATGCCGATCGGCGCGCGTTGTCCCCGCTGTTCTGGACTCACGTCAACCCCTACGGCCGGTTCGAGCTGGACATGAGCAACCGGCTAGATCTCCAGTCGGCTGTAGTCGTCCCGGGCCAGCGAGCGGACGAACCGCAGTCGGCGCCCGCCGGGGAGAGCGCCGCGCAGCGGTAGCGCCAGCGATTCCGGGTCGAAGCCGTCGGCTGCGGCTTCGACCCAGAATCCCGTGGTCACGGCCGGGCGGTGGGGAGAGCCGGGCCGACGCCGGGAACCGCTCGGAGCGGGGACGGCCGCTCATCGATCAGGCGGTGTCGATGAGCCGGCGAAGTCTCTCCCGCCCGTTCGGTCTCGGGCGCGCGCCCGCTGCCTCGGATGTCGGCTTCGCCGGGCCGGCTCGGCGAGGCTGCTGCGGCGTGTCAGCGGGACTCCTGTGCGCTGAGCAGCGTGAGGGCGTTGCGGATGCCCTCTTCGAGGAGTTCGTCGGAGAGTCGCGGGTCAGACAGGGCGCGGGAGAGCTGCAGTGTCCCGACCATCATGGCGTAGACGCTGAGGGTCTTCGTGTGCGCCGAGCGCGGATCGGCGGGCGCCAGGCGGGCGGCGATGCCGTCGATGACGGCGAGCACCCCGTCGGTGTACGCCTGCTTGGTCTCCTGCGGGCAGCGCCCGATCTCATCGAGGAGTGCGGCGGAGGGGCAGCCGTCGTCGGGGCTGTCGCGGTGCTGGGGCGACAGATACCACCGCACGATCTGCTCGAGTCCTGCGATGCCGGGGGCCGCCTGGTCGATGACGTTGGCGTACTGCGTGCGCAGCTGGTCCGCGACCGAGGCGGCCACGAGGTCGTCCTTGGACGCGAAGTGGGCGTAGAAGGCACCGTTGGTCAGTCCGGCGTCCGCCATCAGCGTCGAGATGCCCGAGCCATCGATACCGTCCTGCTTGAACCGGCGGCCGGCGGTCTCGATGATCCGCTGCCTGGTCGCCTGCTTGTGCTCTTTCCCGTAACGAGTCACGCGCTCGCTCCTTCGTGCGCCGGAAGGGTCGCCCGCTTTCCGCCGGCCTCGCCATCATATTGGATTACGAACGCACTCTAATGGTGTGCGGGCGGCGTCTTGGAGCACCGCCACGCCTTCTGCGCGGCCGGCCTGGTTCAGTCGTCGCCGGGCGTCATCGAGATCACGACCTTTCCGGCCGTGGTACGCCCCTGCTCGACGTACGCCATCGCCTCGAGCGTCCGGTCGAAGGGGAACGTCCGGTCGATGACCGGGCGGAGCCGTCCGCTGTCGTACAGGGCGCCGAGTTCACGGAGCTGGGCGCCGCTGGCCTGCATGAAGAAGAACTCATAGCGCACACCCAGGGCCTTGGCCTGCTTGCGCACCTTGCGGCTGAGCGCGTTCATGGCCACGCCCATGAACGAGGGCGCGCCGAGTTGCCTGGCGAACCCGGAGTCCGGCGGGCCGGCGACACCGATGGCCAGGCCGCCCGGCTTCAGCACAGTCAGCGACTTCTCGAGGTTCGCCCCGCCAAGGGAGTCCAGCACCAGGTCGTAGCCGGACAGCACCTGCGAGAAGTCCTCCTTCGTGTAGTCGACGACGGTGTCGGCGCCGAGGCTCCTGACCATCTCCTCGGCGCGGGAGTTCGTGGTCGTGGCCACCGTGGCACCGAAGTGCTTGGCGAGCTGGATGGCCGTCGATCCGAGGCCACCGGCACCGGCGTGGACGAGCACTTTCTGGCCCGGCACCACGTGGGCGCGCTCCACGAGGATCTGCCAGGCGGCCAGGGCCACCAGCGGCACCGCGGCCGCCTCGCGGAGCGTGAGTGACGCCGGCTTGGGCGCGACGTCGTCCTGGTCGACCGCAATGAACTCGGCAAAGCCTCCGACCCGCAGGTCGCGGGGACGTGCGTAGACCTCGTCGCCGACCGTCAAGCCGCGCACGGTCGGCCCGACCTGCGTCACGATCCCGGCGACGTCATGGCCGAGCACGAACGGAAGCTCGTACTTCAGGAGTCGTTTGAACTCCCCGTTGCGGACCATCTTGTCCAGCGGGTTGATGCTGGCAGCGCTCACCTGGACCAGGACGTCGCCGGCCCCGACGGTGGGCTCGGGAACATCAGCGGCGCGCAGGCCGCCCTTGCCGTACTTCTCGACGACGAACGCCTTCATGTCAGCCGTCCCTTCGCGTGATCTTCTCGGTTGTCTTCTCGGCGGACGATGCGCATGTCCGGGCAGCTTCCACCTCAGCGGCCGAGGTGCCGTCGAAGCCACTGGCCCATCTGCTCGATCGCCCGGTCCACCTCGGGCACGCGTCCCGCGCCCAGGATGAACGAGTGCTGGCCCTCCGGCAGCGGGCGGACCTCAGAGACGATCTTGAAGTCGGTCAGTCGGCGGCCGAAATCGGCGCCATCGCCGGCAAGCGTTTCGTGCTCGCCGTAGTGGAGGGCCGTGGGCGGCAGGCCGGTCAGGTCGGCGTTCACGATGCTGATGGCGGGGTCGGTGAAGTCCACGCCGGGGTCCTGCAGCCAAGCCGCTCGGAACAGCTCGAGGATGCCCCGGCTGAGCATCCTGTCGAGTTCCTCGTTCTCGTCCACCTTCGGGTTACTGATGGTGAGGTCGGTCCAGGGCGAGATGCTGACGACCGCGCCGGGGACTGCCTCGCCCTTGGCGAGCAGGCGCAGCGGCAGCGCGATCGCGAGGGTGCCTCCGATGGAGTGGCCGGTGCTGCCGATGTTCCGCGGCGCGTAGCCCTGAGCGAGCAGCCACCGGTAGGCGGTCTCGGCGTCGTCGATCTGCGCCGGGTGGGGATGCTCGGGCGCCAGGCGGAAGCCCACGACGAGTGAGCGGATTCCGGCCGCCTTGGCGATGTGGCCGGCGGCCTTGCGGTCCGATGCGATCGAGGCGGCGACCGATCCGCCGAAATGGAAGTGAAGCAGCGCCTTGTCGGGGTCGGCGCCCTCGGGGATGACCCACAGGGCGGGGACGCCGTCCGCGTCCACGTCGGCGTAGGTGACGCCTTCCGGCTCGGTCGATGCCGAAGCATGTGTGTCGACGATGTCGCGGACGACGGCCAGATCGAGTCCCGGCGTCGACGCCTTCGCACGCACGCTGTCGAGGAACTGCGCGAACTGCTGCGCTTCCGTGCTCATTCCCATGGTGATGCTCCTTGTCAGGTCAGAGCTGAACGCGCCTCTCGCGCGCGCTGCGGGTCGATGGGCCGGGTGCGACGTTTCAGCCGGGCATCCGGTTGAACCTGCGGATCTGCTTGTCGAACATCCCGGCGGGGACGAGGCGTCGCGCGGTGGTGATGCGTGAGGCGAGCGGTCCGGCGGTGTAGCGCAGCTTCGGCTTCGAGGCGGTGGCTGCCGTGACGATCTCCTTGGCGACGACGGCGGGGTCGTCGCCGGTCTTCATCGCCGCGGCGACCACTTCGTCGAAGACACGCCGCCGCTCCGCGTACAGCGGCAGCGGGGTGTCGGGCTGCGCGGCATTGGCATCGAAGGCGGTCCGGGTGTAGCCGGGCTCGACGAGCAGGACGCGGACGCCGTGCTCGCGGACCTCGTGATCCAGGGACTCGGAGTAGCCCTCGACGGCGTGCTTCGCGGCGGCGTAGAGGGCCATGTAGGGCTGCGGGATGACGCCGAGGACGGACGAGACGTTGACGATACGTCCACGGCCCTGGGTGCGCATGTGCGGCAGAACGGCCTTCGCCATGCGGACATGACCGAAGAAGTTGAGGTTGAAGAGGCGCTGGGCCTGGGCGACGGAGCTCTCCTCGGCGGCGCCGGCCGAGCCCAGACCGGCGTTGTTGACCAGGACGTCGATCCGTCCGAACCGTTCGATCACTTCCCGGACCGCGGCGGTGACGGATTCGTCGCTGGTCACGTCGAGGTCGAGGAAGGCCACACCGGCGGGCGGGGTGAGCCCCGAGGTGTTCCGTCCGGTTCCGATCACCTCGAACCCGGCTGTGACGAAGGCCCGAGCGGTTGCGTTACCGATCCCCGATGACGCCCCCGTCACGAGTGCTACCGGCCGTTGTGTCGCCATGACGGACTCCTTACACATTGAATTTCGATCGTATGGCTTACTGTCGTAATGTTATTGCGGGGCGGAGTGGATGGCAAGGCCGCTCCGAAGGCGCCGGCATCTCCGGCCTGCCCGTCTCATCCAGAGCTCTCTCATGAACAGTCCTTTGCGCGAGCAAGATCAATCGCGGGCCGCCGGACCCCCGCCGATCCCGGGTTCGTTCGCAGAACCCGTTCTCACTAAGAAGCAGGACGGGCCTCCTTCTGAGACTTGCATTGTGCGAAGATCCGGGCCCGTGACGGACCCTCGGCTTCCTTCCTCAACCGACCGGTCGGACGCCGACGACGCCGAACAGCACGCCTGTCCGAAGTGCGTCGCCCAGCCCGGTTCCCCGTGCCGCTCGCGCGGCGGCGCGGTCGCCTCCGCCTACCACACCCGCCGCTTCACGAAGGTGCCCCGGCTGAAGAAGGCGCTGCGGGTGCCGACCCCGGCCGACCGTGGGCCGGGGTCGGCCGTGGCGGCCCGGCACCCCGCCACCGGCGCCGATCGACCCGGACCTGCCGAGTGCGGACATCCACATCGGCTAACGCGCGATGCTCGACGCTCAACTCCCAGCTCGACGCGCTCAGCAAGCACGGCATCCCGAGGGGCAAGATCTTCAGCGAGAAGATCAGCACCCGGGTGCGGGTCCGGCCCCGGTTCGAGAAGGCGCTGCGAACCGCGCGGGAGGTCAAGGCGCACGCCCCGCACTGCCGGGTCATCTTCACCGTGTACGAGATGAAGCGCCTCGGCCGCGACGCCGCCGAACTCACCGCGCTCACCGACCACCTCACCGCCCACGGCCTGGTCCTGGAGATGCTCGCCGGACCCCTGCCCGGCATCTACGACCCCACTGGCCCGGGCAAGCTGCTGTTCGCGTACTTCGCGGCGATGGCGGAGACCGAGCGAGAGAACATCCGCGAGTCCACGTTGGAGGGCCTGGACACCGCGGCCCGCAAGGGCAAGCACGGCGGCCGGCCCCCGGCGATGACCGACGACATGCTGCACACCGTGCTCCGGCGCCGGGCCGGCGGCGAGTCCGTCGGGCAGATCCAGCCCGACCTGTTCATCCCCACCGGCAAGCGCAAGGGACACAAGCCTTCCGTCAGATACTTGAGTCAAGACACTTGGAGAAAGTGCAGGTCAGAGCCGCCATGGACGAAATTTTGGAGCGTTGGGCATCTCGGCAAGCGGCGAAAGCCCCCCAGATCTCGGTTGAAGACCTCCGCGAACTCGCGGACAGTTTGGGTATCGAATTGGGTGACTGAGCTGCTTCGAGGGGCCCTGCCTGGATAGCAGGGTCCCTCGGTGTGTGTGAGAAATCGGCAAGCTGCCCCGCGCCATGGCCTCCCTGCGCAACCTCGCCATCAGCGTCTTCCGCCAGGACAGCCGGACGCCAGACCTACATCGCCGCGCCCAGACAGATCTCGTTCACGCAATGCCCCTGACTGGCGACCACGGCGGGGGTCACGTCCGCTGGAGTGGTGTATTGACGGCCACTCGGTGATCTCCTTTTGAGGCTATGCGGTGAGTTCGGTGGGCAGGTCGGTCTCGTGGGTTTCTGACTCGATCGGGTGGAGGCAGGCTTTGGCCAGCAGGTCGAGTCCCATGTAGCGGCGGGCCTCGGTCCACTCGTCGTTCTGTTCGGCCAGCACGGCGCCGACGAGCCGGATGACGGCGGTGCGGTCGGGGAAGATGCCGACCACGTCGGTGCGGCGGCGGATCTCCTTGTTCAGCCGTTCCTGCGGGTTGTTCGACCAGATCTGCCGCCAGATCTCGCGTGGGAAGGCGGTGAAGGCCAGCAGGTCGTGCTGGGCGGTGTCCAAGTGGGCTGCGGCCTTGGGAAACTTGGCCTCCAGCGCGTCCAGGACGTGCTGCATCTGGGCCTTCACGGCGTCGGTGTCGGGTTGTTCGAAGACGGTCCGCAGCAGCGTGGCCACCCAGGGCTGGGCCGATTTCGGGACCTGGCTGAGCAGGTTGCGGGCGTAATGAGTGCGGCATCGCTGCCAGCTCGCGCCGGGCAGGACCGCGCCGATGGCGTCGATCAGGCCGGCGTGCGCGTCGGAGATGACCAGCTGGACGCCGGACAGGCCGCGGGCGATCAGCGAGCGCAGGAAGGCCAGCCAGCCGGCGCCGTCCTCGGCGGTGGCGACATCGATGCCGAGGATCTCGCGGTGCCCGTCGGCGTTGACGCCGACCGCGATCAAGGCGTGGACGTTGATGATCCGGCCGCCCTCGCGGACCTTCTGGGTCAGCGCGTCCACCCAGACGAACGCGTAAGGGCCCTGATCCAGGGGCCGGTTGCGGAAGCGGCGACCTGCTCGTCCAGGTGCTTCGCCATCGCGCTGACCTGGGACTTCGACAGCTGGGTGACGCCGAGGGACTCGGCGAGCTTCTCGACACGGCGGGTGGACACGCCCAGCAGGTAGGCGGTGGCGACCACCGAGATGAGGGCCTGCTCGGCCCGGCGACGTCGCTCCAGCAGCCAGTGCGGGAAGTAACTCCCGCTCCTGAGCTTGGGGATGGCGAGTTCGACGGTGCCGGCCCTCGTGTCCCACTCGCGCGGGCGATATCCGTTCCGGTGGTTGACTCTCTCTTCGCTGACCTGCCCGTATTCAGCATTGCAGAGGGCATCCGCCTCCGCGGACATGAGCGCGTCAGCGAACGTCTTGACCATCGCGCGCAGCAGATCGGGACTCGCCGCGGCGAGGTTGTCTTCGGCGAGGGCGTGCAGGGGCAGACTGTCGGATGCGGTCATCGTGCTGATCTCCTTCGAGGCTTCGACACCTCGAAGATCAGCCGGTGGCCGTTCATCTATGCGGGCCTCATCCCGACGCCGGAGCAAACCCCCGGATCAGGTCGAACCCGTACACCATCTCCATGGACGCAACCACGGCGGGAGCGAACTGCTAGCACTTCAGATCGCCAATCGCCTCAGCCATTCGGCCAGACTGCGGGTCAAGGTCTGCAGGTTTCTGGCCTTTCGGTCGAGGTGCCCACGCCGAGACAGCGCGAAGATGAGCGCGAACGGAAGCCCCGGACGTAACGGGGGCCAACCAGTGCTTGGGCCGGTATGCTTCTTCCTGAAAGCGCCTTTTAAAACACCTCGCCTGCAGAGAGGACGTGTAGTGAATCTGAAAATTCGCACTCTTGGAGATCTCATGCGAACCTCTGGAGTGACGCCAAAGACTCAATCAAGTTCGCCAAAGCGTCGCGTTCTTACGAGCCTTGCGACTATTCTCGCCGCGTCGGGCGTTGTGGTCGCAAATCCTTCCGCTGCGTTCGCCAATTCCACCTTCACTGCTGTGGGGTATTGCGACACGAATTACCAGTGTGCGGGAGGTAGTGGCTCGAGTAGCAGATGGTCAGTGAATTTCGATGACGGGCCGACGGTATCGACAATTGACCTCCATGAACTGTACCGCGACCAGAGCGACACCATGTCCTCCTTTCGCATTCTCGGGAGTGTGATGTCGCGCGCCAATCACCCGAATGAAACAGTCACGATTCATCAGCAATTTTATCGAGACAATGGCGGGCAGGTGCCGCTCGGAGAGTACGAAACACGGTTCAGGGCGAGCAGCTCCAACAATGCCCAGCGCTTCAATTTCGATCAAGGCATACCCAATTTGCCGTGGAATGACCAGGTGTCGTCGGTTGCTATATGGATAACGAGAAAGTAGCTGACTGGCCTTAAAGAAGCTCGATCCTTCGTGACGACCTGCCGACTCCGTTGGCAGGTCGTTTCGCTTTCCGTGGCTCTTGGTGGGCAAATCTATAGTCCGGCTGGTGTCTCGGGTGAGCTCCGGATTTCATTGTTTCGAAATTGAACTTAGTCTTTTTGCCACCGAACCGAGTCATGCCGGATTGGCGCGCTCAGAACCACGACACGAGTGAGGGCCGACGGCAAGCCCTGGATCTCAGCACGTGGCCGGGGCCCCAAAAAACGGGGGCTGCGGTCGGCGATTCCTAATGCCGTTCGTCAAGCCGTGGCGCACGCCTGAGGTAGCGGGCAGGAGGTGTCGGAGGTGCGGGGTACAGTCCGTTCATCCGACTGGGGAGGGCTCATGGCGACCAAGTGGAGCTTGACGATCGACTGTGCGTACCCGGGGAAACTGGCCGCGTTCTGGGCGCTGGCGTTGGGCTACGCGGAGAAGCCCGCGCCCGCAGGGTTCGGGAGCTGGGAGGAGTGGTTCTCGCATCATGAGGTTCCGGAGGACGAGTGGGATGACGGGGCGTACCTGTCAGATCCGGATGGCGTGGGCCCCACCTTGTCCTTCCTGAAGGTGCCGGAGCCGAAGGTGGCGAAGAACCGGCTGCATATCGACGTGCAAGTTGGTGGCGGCCGTGAAACCCCGTGGGAGGTGCGCTGGCCGCGCGTGGTCGAGGCGGTGCAGCGGTTGACCACTGCGGGCGCGACCGTGGTCCGCGAGGACGAGTTGCAGGGCAGGCCGGATCACGTGGTGATGGCAGACCCGGAAGGTAACGAGTTTTGCCTGGTCTGACGGGGTCGGTCAGGCCAATTGGCCGCGCGCAGCGTGTCGCGTCCCTTCCTATGCGGCAGCCCTTGTCGGCGGAGCGGGCTCGTAGCGCCGTCCGTCGCGGAGGAGGGCCCAGAGGACGTTGACGCGGCGGCGTGCGAGGGCAAGGACGGCCTGGGTATGGCGCTTGCCCTCGGCGCGTTTGCGGTCGTAGAACCGCCGGGATGCCTCGGACCGCCGAATGCTGATCAGCGCGGAGGTGTAGAGCACGCGCTGGAGCCGGCGGTTGTAGCGTTGCGGGCGCCGCAGGTTGCCGCTGATCTTGCCGGAGTCGCGCGGGACCGGGGCGACGCCGCCGAAGGCGGCGAGGCGGTCGGGGGTTCCGAAGACGGCCATGTCACCGCCGGTGGCGGCCAGGAACTCGGCACCGAGGATGATGCCGAGGCCGGGCATGCTGGTGATCACCTCGAAGTGTCGGTGATCGCGAAATCGGGCCTCGATGAGCTTTCCGAGCTCGGCGACCTGCTCGTTGAGGGCCATCACCTCCTTCGCCAGGGTGTGCACCATCTGGGCGGTCAGCTTCTCGCCGGGCAGGCTGGTGTGCTGGCGTTCGGCGGCTTCGACCGCGGCCTCGGCGAGCTGGTCGGCTCGGAGGACCTTGCGGTTCCGCAGCCAGGTCTCCAGGCGCTTGGCGCCAAGTCTGCGGATGGCCGCGGGGGTCTGGTAGCCGGTCAGCAGGGTCAGCGGGCCCTTGTTGGTGAGGTCCAGGACCCGTTCCAGGCCGGGGAAGATGCCGGGCAGCTGGGCCCGGAGCCGGTTGACGATGCGGGTGCGGTCGGCGACCAGGTCTATACGGCGACCTGTGAGGATCTTGAGGTCGGTGACGGTCTCGTCGCCGGTGCGTAAGGGGTTCAGGTCGCGGCGGATGCGGACCTGGTCGGCGATGACGGCGGCGTCCTTGGCGTCGGTCTTGCCTTCGCCGCGGTAGCTCTCGGAGGCGCGGTGGATGGCGCGGCCGGAGATGTAGTGGACCTGCTGGTCGTGGTTGAAGAGGACTGTGATGGCCAGGGCGGCTCCGCCGTCGGCCAGGTCGATGCCCCAGGTCACCTCGTCGCCAAGGGCTAGGACGTCGGTGAGGAGTTCTAGGAGTTCGGGCTCGTCATTGGCGACGCGCCGGGACAGCAGCCGGTGGCCGCTCTCGTTGATCGCGACGCAGTGGTGGTGGGTTTTGCCTGCGTCGATGCCGGCCCAGATCGCGGCCATGGTGCCTCCGTGCGGTGGGTGTGCTCGGTGCCTCCCGACGGACGACCTCGCTGTCGATTCCCTACGGAGCGATCATTCGCAATTCCTAATTGGCAGCCGAGTCGTCGTGGGGCGTCGGGTGGCCAATCGCTGGTTGCCCCAAGCGGCAGAACTTTGAAAGCCACGCCCGACGCCCCTGGGTGGAAGAACCATACGAAGGGCTCGCCCTGTCCCGCAGACAACGTAGGGAACTGTTGAGTGCAGCCCGGCAGGCTGGGCTGGAGCCATGGCAGCCAGCCGCCGGTTCGTCGGGGCTGGACTGACCCAGGCACCACAAGTAGTCACCTCCTGCCCTGGGCACTCCACACTCGGCCCAGCGACCTCGGTACCGTCAAGGGGACAAGCCCTGATGGATGGAGCACGATGCCTCGCCGCCCTCTCGAACGCTGGCGCCTCACCCCCAGGGGGGCGCGCTGATGCTGGAAGAAGCCGAAGAGATCGGCCGTCGCGCACGTCGCGCACGGCTCCGCCTTGGCATGACGCAAGCCGACCTCGCTGCCGCCCTGGGCAAAACACAGGGTTGGGTGTCCAAGATGGAACGCGGCCACATCGAACTCGACCGCGTCGGCCTGCTCAACCTGCTCGCCTCGGAACTGCATGTACACCCGAACGACCTGATCGGGCGTCCGTACAACAACACCGCACCGGCCGAGAACCAGTGGCAGGTGTCTGCCGCCGCGATCATGCGCGAGCTGCGCCGCTACGACCTCGCTCCCGTCTTCGACGGAACGCCCCGTACAGCCGGTCAGCTGTGGCAGGAAACCACCCGCCTGCATCGCCTCCGCGACGCTGCCGCGAACGTGGCGATCGTGCAGGTGCTCCCCGACCTGTTCCGTGAGGCGCGCGCCCTGGCCGAAGTCGCCACGGGCCATGAGCAGGAAGAGGCGTATGCCATCTACGCGGTGTGCTGCAAGTTCGCCCACACTGCCGCGCACGCGCTTGGACACCCGGAGCTGGTGGCCATGGCATGCGAACGAGCTGCTTGGTCTGCGCGGCTGTCGGGCGACCCGGTGATGCCTGCCGTCGCCGACTGGATGCGCGTGTGGGACATGTGGGCAACGGCAGACTGGGACGACTCTGTTGCCCTGTCCGACAAGGCGATTCGCAGCGTGCAGCGAGAGTACGACCGCGGTGACCCGCTGGCTGTTCGGGCCTGGGGGACATTGCAACTGCGCGCTGCTGTCTCTGCCGCGCGCGGTGGTCGCAAGGCTGAAGCGAAGGACCGGATCAAGCACGCGCGGAGTGCAGCCAAGCGGATGCAAGAAGCCGCCGGCCCTCCGGTGTACGACCGTCTCACTGGACTTGAAATCTTCCGTGCAGAGGCCCTGAAATCACACTGAGCTACTTGCCCCCTCGCCGTAGCTATACGAGAACAGGGCCGTCGTAGCGTCACAGTCGGCCCGTGGGGCGGCCGACGGCATCGCGTTCCACTTCGGGTGAGTGGTCCAGGATGTGGTGGACGAGAGCCAGCGCAGGGGAGTTGAGAATCCACAGGGCCCCGCTGCGGTGCTGGACACGCACGGCCGGTCGGGCACCCATGCGTCGAGCACCCTGCCGGTCGAGGTGGCCCGCTGTGCGCTCGTGGTAGCCGACGGCGCGCACCCAGGTGCCGGGGGCCGAGCGCAGCGCGGCGGCCAGCCCGTCAGGGTCGCCCGCGTGGACACCGCAGTCGACGGAGGACGCGGCGGCCGCCATCGCGAGGAGATGCAGATGGTGGTCGTGCAGCCCGGGCAGCAGAGCGTCGCCATGACCCTCGACCACCTCTGCCCCTGCGACGGGGGTGATATAACCGACCGCCACGACGGTCGCACCGCGTACGTGGACGTCAACCCTTCGGCCGTCGACCTCGACGTCGCGGAAGACCGTGTCGGCACGGGAGTTCCTCCATGCTCCGCCGGTGCGGATCCCCTCTCTCGGCACGTGCGTCCCCCAGTCCCCAGTCCAGCGCCGGCGTCGCATCGATGGCGTGCCCGGTCAACGCGAGATACGCCGTCCGCCACCGCCCGATCCTGCGTGTGACGCCAACCGTGCCCCCGGCTCCCGGGATCAGGCCCATCTCCAGCTCGGGCAACCGAAAGTACGCGTCGTCTGCCGCCGTCACGCGGGGTGCGAAGGACGGTACTTCGACGCCCGCGCCGACGCGGGCACCGTGCACCTCGAAGCGGATTCGGTCGCCGAGAGCGGCGACATGACGCGCGGCGGAGCGGTGCAGCCTGAGGAGGTGAGCGGTCGCCATGTCCGGCGCCGTGCCGAATTCGTCCAGGTCGCCACCGCTGCAGAACGACGGGCCTGCGCCACTCACCACAACGTGTTCCACGCTTCGATCGAGGAGCGCTAACTCCAGCCCTTCGAGCAGCCCGTCGCGCACGGCGTGGCCGAACGCGTTATGCCGTTTGGGCTTGTTGAGAGTGATCCGTAGCGTGCCGTCGTCCCGGTCGAGGAGCACCGGATCCGCACAGGCCGCCGTGGGGCGCGGCTTGGAGCGCGATCGCCAAGCCGCGAACTCCCTGGCGCCGAGCAGTATCGAGTATGAGAGGGACTCGATGAGCAGTCCTTCGGCGACCGTCGCCTTGGGCGTCGCTCGGAGCGTTTCGTCCAGCGTCAGCGCAGCCTACGGAGCGCCGGCGACCGTGGCACGGACGGCGTCGACATCCGAAGCAGTCCCCGCGCAGTACGGGGCGAGTCCGCCGCCGAGGGTGACCGTGAGCTGCTCGACGACCGGCACCGCTTCGGGTGGGAGCGGCGCGGTGGCAACGCCCACGAGCAGCGGAGCAGGAGCTACGCGAGGCGGGAGCAAGGGGTCGTCCCAGTCCATGCCGTCGAGCGGAACGACATGAAGCGGCGTCACCGGGGCGCCCGCTGCGGTGAGTTCCAGGCGGCCGCTCATCAGGAATTTGCTTGTCATGAAGCCGTTAGTTCTCCCGCATCTGCGCTGTTGGCAGGTGTCCTGCGAACAGCGAAGCGGTTATGTGTCCCACACAGTAAGACCTGTTCCCCTAAGGAGAAAGTGCTCCGCAACGTCCGGGTGCCGGTGGAGAACTGCATCGGTGGGGAGAACAACGGCTGGGCCATGATCACCGGTCAGCTCAACACCGAACGCGTCGCCGTGGTGGCCACGGCGCCCTTCGAGTAGATCCTCGCGAGTGTGCGGGCGTGGGCCGCCGAGACCAAGGCGCCTGATGGCTCGTATGTCCTGGACGACCCTTCGGTGCGCCAGGCGCTCGCCCGGCGCCACGCGCGTATCGTGCGACATCGCGCCGTCGACCCGCCAGGTGCGGCCGTCGAGACGGGCATGGAAGCCGGGCGACGTACTGGCGCACCGATCCAACCCTAGCCGACCGTGACGGCCGGCAGGCTGCGGACGAGGTGGAGGCCCGAATCGGCGCCTGGGTCGCGGAGCGTGAGGCCGATGAGTCGTCGGTCTGCTCCTCGCGGCCGGTGTCCCCGCCGCCGTGTCCATCGACAGTCGGTGGGTGCACGAGCACCCTCACCTCGCAGGACGAGGCGCGTACGAAACGGCCGAACTGCCTTATGCCGGCACGGTTCCGTTGCCGACTCTCCCGTTCCGCCACCGAGGCCGGCCCGCCTGGCTCACTCGGCGCCCGTCGACCCTGGGCGAACACAATCGCGAGGTGCTGATCGGTGAACTGGGGCTGACCGAGGAGGCGTACGCCGGCCTGGTGGAGCAGGGCGTCGTCGGCACCGCTCCCGAGGGGTTCTGATGGCGACCGGAAGCGGACCGCTGGCGGGCGTGCGCGTGGTGGAACTCGCCGCGCAGGGCCCGGCCCGATGCCGCGGCCGCCACGATCCTCGGCGAGCGTCGTCCGTACACGTGCGTGCCGTGGTTCTGGTCGGATCAGGGCAGCCTGCGCATCCGGATCGTCGGACTGCGTGCGAGCGACGACACTGCTGTCACACGCCAATTCGGCGATCGCGACAGATGCCTCGTCGGCTACTACCGGGACGGGCGACTGGCGGCTGTCGAGGCCGTCAACGCGACCGCCGACTTCATGGCCTTGAAGAAGGCGCTGGCCTCCGGAACGGAGATCGCGGCTTCCGATCTCATGGATCCGGACGTATCGCTGAAGACGCTCATCAAGGCGGTGACCGCGAATGCGGTCAGTTCCGGCTGAACAGATCTCCTCCGGACGGGCCGGTCGAGCCCCGAGCGTCGAGCAGCGTGGTGACATACGACTCGACCAAGGGCGTCCAGCGCTGTCGGTCCTCGGAGCTGAGGTCGTCGATCAGCTTCTGGAATACCGTCAGCTGGACTTCGAGCACGCGCGTGAGCAGCGCCGCCCCCTTGCGCGAGATGCGGACCAGTGTGCTGCGGCGGTCGAACCCGTCCACCGCGCGGTCCACCAGCCGCAGTTGGGTGAGCTGGCGCAGGCGCTTGCTCGCCTGCGAAGGGTCGATCGCGAGCCGGGCCGCGACCTCTGCGACGGGGAGAGGGCCGCTGCGTTGGATCACTTGGAGGGCGAACAGCCCGGTCTGCCGTACGGGCGCGTCGATGAGTTCCAGCAGATCGTTGAACCCGCTGGACTGGCCGACCCAGGTGACGATTCCGATGACTGGGCGGAAGAAGGCGCGGGTTCCGGCGTCGTAGTCGTCACCCGCAAGCTCCGTCCAGCGGTCAGCGGCCGCGGACCGGGGGCTGTCGGGCAGCGCCGTCACCAGCCGGTCATACACGAGCGTGAACCATTCGGCGAGCGCCGCGATGCCGTCAGCGGACCACCGGGGTTCCGCCACCAGGTAGTCGCGGCTCCATGCGAGCAGCCACCGGTCGAGCGTCGCCGCGGCCGGCTCCGACAGTTCCAACAGGGTCCGGCGGCGATCCGCAGGATCCGTGCTGCGTACGAGGTGTCCGGCAGCCTCGAGCTGGGCCGCCTGTCGGCTCGTCTGGCCGAGATCGATGCCGAGCTCGCGTGCCACCGTGCTGGTCGGCACCGCGCCACGGCTGCCGAGGAGCTCGATGAAGCGCAGGTCGGAGGGCGACAGTTCGGTTCCGGTCACCGCTCGCAACCCGCGGCTGTGCGCCCGCGTACCGGACATGAAGGCGACCGTGTTGATGAGTCTGAGCGTCGCCCTCTCCAGCGCGAGCTCCTCGGGCACCCGGTCCACGCGGACTCCCCTTCCCCCACCACTCCATGAACGGCAGCCCGTATGCCGAGATACGGGACATCTATCAAGCATTGCACATCCATGCGGGTGGCAGAGAGTCGGCAGCGGTGCCCAGCACTGACGGGACCATTTGGAACCACGAGGTCGACGTACTGATCGGCGGCAGCGGGGCCGGCGGAATGGTCGGGGCCATCACGGCCCAACACCTTCGGGCTCACGTCGCTCGTGGTCGAGAAGGCGGCCGGGATCGGCGGCTCGACCGCGATGTCCGGCGGAGGGATCTGGATCCCCAACAATCCCACCCCGCGCAAGGAGGGGCAGACGGACGATGTCGAGGACGTGCGGCACTATCTGCGGGCTGTCGTCGGCGACCGCGTCGCGGCCGATCGGATCGACGCCTACGTCGACTGCGGGCTCGAGGTGCTCGAGATGCTGCATCGCGTCAGTCGGCACATGGAGTTCTCCTGGTGTCCCGGTTACTCCGACTATCACCCTGAGCTGCCCGGCGGCAGGGCGGCGGGCAGGACCATCCAGCCGCGTCCGATCGACGTCCGCAAACTGGGGGACGAGGAGCGGAAGTTGCTAGCGCTGGACGTCCCCATGCCGCTCGGTCTGTGGTTCACGGGCTACGAAGCGCGTAACCTCATGATGATCCGGCGCGAGTGGAAGGCCCGGCGGATGCTGGGCGTGGCGGCCTGGCGGGTCGTCTCGCGCGCGGCCGCCGCGCCGTGGCTGCTCGTTCTACGCAGCGGCCTGGTGGCGAATGCGGACACGCTGCGCGAACTCGCCGAGAAGATCGCGGTCCCGCCGGACGCCCTGGAGGCCACGGTCGCTCGCTTCAACGGCTTCGCGGCCAAGGGCAGGGACGAGGACTGCGGGCGCGGCGACAGTCCGTACGACAACTATTACGGCGACCACTCACTGCCGAACCCCAATCTCGACACGATTGACGGCGGACCCTTCTACGCGATCCGGATCGGAGGCGGGGGATCTGGGCACCAAGGGCGGCGTACTGACGGACGCTCAGGGCCGCGTGCTGCGGCCGGACGGCAGCGTGATCCCTGGTCTGTACGCCACGGGCAACGCATCGGCCGCGGTGATGGGCAACGAGTACGCCGGGGCAGGAGCCACGATTGGTCCCGCCATGGTGTTCAGCTACCTGGCGATGGAGCACGCGGCGAAGAGCGCCGCGGGCTGAGTGCCCTGCCAAGGTACTCCCCGAGGGGCGCACACCTTACTTGGCTGCATACAGTCATCTGTCCGAGCTGTCCTTCAAGTTGGGGCCATTTCGCCCGATTCCTCCATTCTGTAGCGGAGGAAAGCGGGCTCAAAATTACTTGATAAAAGGCATGCACATCTCTTGGCAGTAACCGTGGCGTCACTAGAATTGAAATCAATTCCAGTGGCCGAAGGGTGCTGACAATGACGCTGGCGCTGTCGTCACGACCGGAGGTCGCGGTGCGACCGCCCTCGATGGTCGAGCGAATGACGTTGATCATGGACTGCTTCGAGGGACCGAAGACCCGGCTGCTGTTGGAGGAGGTCTCCCGCCGCACCGGACTTCCGAGGTCGACCGCGCACCGCATCCTCGACCAGCTCGTGCGGCTGCAGTGGGTCGAGCACACCCGCTCTGGCTACCACCTCGGGCGGCGAGTGCGGACCTGGGGGGCGCGGGAGAGCGGGCACTCGGATCTGCGCGCGGCCGCCGCGCCGTGGCTGCACGAGCTCGCCGTCATGACTGACCTCGTCGTACATCTGGGCACCCTCGACGAGACGTATGTCGAGTACCTGGACAAGGTCGGCGGCCGCCGGGCTGCCGCTGTCGCCTCCCGTGTCGGAGGCCGGGCACCCGCGCACTGCACGGCGCTCGGCAAGGCGATGCTCGCCTGGCTGCCGCCGGAAGAGATCGACGAGTTGTACGCCGACGGGGTGCCGGCCGCGACGGGCGCGAGCGTCGACGGCCTTCCCGCACTTCACCGTGAACTCGGCCGTATCCGGCGTGACCGAGGGCTCGCCGTCGAACGGGGGGAGTGCGTCGAGGGGATCGCGTGCGTCGGCGTGGCGATCCGGGGACCTGAGGGTCCGGTCGGCGCTATTTCCCTGGTCGCCGGGCACGCGTCGCCACTGGAGCGCATCGCGCCGCTGGTGTACGACATGGCGCAGCGGATCACTCTGGACCTGTTCGGCGAAAGCGCACTGCGCACGGCACGCGTAGGCACGGCCTGAGCGGCGCCTCTGCGCGTAGATTCCTGGTCCCTGTACAGACCCCGGTCGCCGGTCCCCCTGCCGGCGACCGGGGAGTTCAGCTTGATCTAGCGCGGAACCCCGGGCGTTCACGCCCGGGAGGAAGCGCTTCTCTGGATCGCTCTGACCCGCTCCTGCTGCACGGGTCGGGGCCCGGTTGTCACCGGCTGGCGCAACTTCCGGCACAACCTGCCGACGCTTGCGCGGCAATTCCGCTGTCTCGTCCTGGAGTTCCCTGGCTTCGGTATCAGCGATCCGACCGACAGGCACCCCATGCTGGCCGCGCCGCGGGCCGTGCGAGCGCTGCTCGACGGGCTCGGACTGCAGCAGGCCGACGTTGTCGGCAACTCTATGGGCGGAGTCGTCGCACTTCAGCTTGCGATCGGCAAACCGGAGCTCTTCCGGCGAGCACGCCGTGCTGCGGCGCCGGCTGGAGTTCCTGGAGACTTCCGCGAGCTTCTTCTACGAGGGTGATCGTCCGCTGTCCGCGGAGGAGACCGCCGATCCCTACCGCCGCGGCATGCTGCTCATGGTCCGCAGCATCAGCCAGGCCGAACGCGCCTGGTTGCACCAGGTGCTCGACGGCGGCGAGGGTGATTGAACGCCCCGCCGGATGGCGCAACTTTGCTGACGGCGGGACTGCTGCCTCTTCTTGAGGGTTGAGGGACCACGTGAGGCGCTCCCGGTCACCGGGATCGACCGACACCGAACGGCCCAGGCGATGAAAGGGTGCCCGGCACACCAACTCCCGACTGCCGGGGATCACTTCATCTGGAGCCGCTGTGTCCCGTTTCTCCCGCAGACAGTTCTGTGCGACCGCGGCCGCGGTGACGCTGGCACCCACGGGGACCTTGTGGGCCGGGGCCAAGAGCGCTGCCGCCTCTTCGTCGACCGGGCTGGACAGCGCCTTCGTCCGGCGGTTCGCTCACCCGCCTGCGAATGCCCGGCCGAAGATCCGCTACTGGTGGCCGTGCGGAGAGATCGCGGCGGAAACCATCGACGCGGAGATCGAGGCGATCGCAGGCCGAGGTTTCGGCGCAGTCGAGATCCAGTGCATCGTCACCGCCGACGCTCAGCAGTACGGCTGGGGCAGCGCTGTGCTCACCGAGCGCCTGGAGCAGGCGGTCGCCGCCGGTCACAGGCACGGGGTGCGCATCGATCTCACCGTGGGCCCGGCCTGGCCGCTGGTGGCCCCCGGGCTGTCGCCGGACAGCCCGGAAGCAGCCCAGGAGATCGCCTACGGGCGTGCGGTCCTTGCGGGCGGCGAAGCATACGACGGGCCCGTGCCGGCGGCCCCGCAGCCGCACGCGGGCGTCACCGAGCAAACCCTGATAGCGGTCCAGGCGTTTCGCTGCGCGGGCCCAACCGACGCGAAGCCCGTACTGCTCGAGCGGGCTTCCCGGATCGACCTCACAGGACGGGTGAGCGACGGCACCCTCGCCTGGACCGCCCCAGCGGATGGGCAGTGGCTGCTGTTCGCGTTCTGGCAGCGCGGCACCGGCCAGGCCGCCGTCGTCGGCCAGGCCGCCACGACAGAGGCGGCGTATGTCGTCGACCACTTCAGTGCCGCCGGTACCCGGGCAGTAACCAGCTACTGGGACGAGCGCGTCCTGACGCCCCGCCTGCGCAGTCTGCTGCAGGACAACGGAGGGGATCTCTTCGAAGATTCCCTGGAGTTGGACTCCGCCCAGCACTGGTCCCGGGAACTTCCGGCGCGCTTCAAGAAGCTGCGCGGCTACTCCTTGATCGACAACCTGCCGGTGCTGTTCATCGACCGGATCCACCGGCAGTACACGAGCGTGACACCCGACGACACCCCGGACTTCGCGTTCACCGACGACAGTGGCGCCCGCGTCCGCGACGACTACTATCACACGCTCACGGACCTGTACATCAGTGAGCACGTCGAGCCACTGAAGTCCTGGGCGCACGCCATGGGCCTGAGACTGCGGGCCCAGCCCTACGGCACCACCACCGACGTTCCCACGATCGGCGCGGCCCTCGACATCAACGAGACCGAGTCGCTCGGCGCGGCGCCCGACTACACCGACGAGCCATACCGATGGCTCTCGTCCGGTGCGGTGCACCTGTCCGGGCAGCGCGTCTTCTCGCTCGAAGGCTGCGCGATCTACGGCGAGGCGTACGCGCAGACCTGGCCGCAGATGCTCAAGCACTTCAACGCCGCCTTCGCCCACGGTGTCAACCAGGTCGTCTATCACGGCTTCGCCACCGAGGCGGGCCTGGGAACCACCTGGCCCGGCTTCTCACCGTTCACCCTCCAGGGCGGCAACGGTTTCTCCGAGGCATGGGGGCCGCGCCAGCCCACGTGGAACGACACCGGCAAGATCGTCGACTGGACTGCGCGCACGCAGTTCGCCCTGCGCCAGGGCAGGCCTTCGGTGGACTTGGTCGTCTACCGCCACGCCTACGGGACCGGCATGCGCATCCCGGCCGGGCTGGACGGCTTCACTTACGACTTCGCCGGCCCGGCACAACTCGACGGAACCCGCGTACGTGACCGGCGCCTTGCCCCGGAAGGACCCGCCTATCGTGCGCTGATCCTCGACCGCCAGCCCACGTTGCCCATAGCCACCGCCCGACTGCTGCTGTCGCACGCCCGCAGCGGCCTGCCCGTAGTGATCGTCGGTGCGCCGCCGACCCGCACGCCTGGCGCCCACCGGGCGGCACAGCAGGATGCGGCACTGGCCGAGTTGATGGACCTGTTGCTCAAGCAGGCCTCGGTACGCCACGTCGCCGAACCGAGCGGGTTGCCCGCCGTCTTCGAGGTGCTCGGCATCCGTCCCGCAGCGGACACGCGCGTCGCTCCCGCCGTGCTCGCCCTGCGTCGCACACTGTCGCGAGGCGCGCTGTATCACCTGCACAACTCCTCGGAAAGAGCCGTGTCCGAGGAGGTCGCCCTGGAGGGCCGAGGCACCCCCTACGAACTGGATGCCTGGACGGGCACGGTCACCTCAGTCGCCCAGTACCGAACAGAACGCGGGCGGATCACAGTCCCGGTGCGGCTCGCACCCGGCGAATCCACCATCATCGTTCTCGTACCGGGCAGTGCCCGTCATGTGGTCGCCACCACGGGCGGAGAGGTCGTGACGGCGCCCGGTGGCGGTCTGCTCCTGCGGGGCTCAACGGCTGGTTCGTACACCGTGAAGCTTGACGACGGCTCCGAACGGAGGGTGACCGTTCCTCCCACCGGGGCAGCCCAGGAGCTGAACGTGTGGGAGCTCTCCGTCGAGGACTGGCACCGAGGCCCGGACGGCAAGCTCGAAGTCAGCGAGCACGAGCATCACCTGAACCGCCTTGCACCCTGGTCCGCCATCCCCGGCCTTGAGGACGTCTCCGGGGTCGGCACCTATCGCACCACGGTACGGCTCGTGCGGTTGGACGGGGCCTACCTCGACCTCGGACAGGTCACCGACACCTTCGAGGTGACGGTCAACGGCACGACGCTGCCACCGTCCGACCAGGTCGGCCGGCGGATCGATCTCAGTGGCTACGTGAAGCAAGGAGACAACAGCATCACGGTCCGGGTGGCGACACCGCTGCGCAATCGCCTTCGGGTCACGGAAGGCTTCCCGGGTCAGGCCGAGAAGCCCCGGCAGCAATACGGCCTCATGGGGCCGGTCCGTATCGCGCCGTACCGCCAGGTACCGATCCCGGAATGAGCGGGCGGCGATTCGCGGCCAGGGCAAGCGCACCGTCGAGACCTGGAGGAACCTCATGGAACGACTCAGCAGCAGACGCGTGTTCGTCACCGGAGCCGCTTCGGGCATCGGACGCTCGACGACGTTGAGGCTGCTCGAGGAAGGAGCGGCGGTCGTCGCGACGGACATCGAGGAAGAGGGGCTCAGCGGGACCGCCGGCCTGGCCGCGAAGGCCGGCACCGGCGAGCGGCTCGTCACCGCGGCGCTGGACGTGGCGGACGCGGACGCGGTCGTCGACGTCGTGGGTGAAACGATTGCCACCCTCGGCGGGCTCGACGCGCTCGTGAACATCGCCGGCATGCTGCGCGGAGCGCATACACACCAGTGCTCGCTCGAGCTGTGGAACCGCGTCCTTGCCGTGAACCTCACGGGCACGTTCCTGGTCACCCGGGCCGCGTTGCCCGCGCTGCTGGAGACGGGTAACGGCGTCGTGGTCAACTTCAGCTCCACGTCAGCCCAGTTCGCCCATCCGTTCCTGGCCGCGTACTCCGCCAGCAAGGGCGGGATCCTGTCCTTCACGCACAGCATCGCCCAGGAGTACGCCAAGCAGGGCTTGCGCGCGGTAAACATCTGCCCTGGCGGCATCGTCAGCGCCATGACCGAGAACTTCGCGTCACTGGTGCCGGAGGACACCGACTGGAGCCTCTTCGCGAAGCTCACTCCCGCAGTCCGGGAGCGCTACGGGTCGCCGGAGGTGGTGGCAGCAGTCGTGGCCACGCTCATCTCCGACGACGGCGCCTTCATCTCCGGCACGGAGATCCGTATTGACGGCGGCACCCATCAGTAGTCCGGGGCGGCGGTGCCCCTCGGCGCCCCGGGGAAGTACAGCGAGAACCTCACCACCCCTGACGGGATCCCGCTGGTCGCCATGAAACCGTGCATCGGGGCCGGGTGCTCCGCGATCCTGATGCCGGTGCCGGACAACGTCTCGTCACCATTGAGGCGCCTTCGCGGACGGAGCCGGCCCGTGCCTGCCACGAGTTCGTCCGCCTGCAAGATGGCCACCGGCCGGCCGTCCGGCGAGCGCGGGCAGACCGTGAAGTTGTCGCCGACGGCGATGAACACGTCGTCGTCGAACTGCAGCAGGAGCCCATAGCCGAACCGCTCGCCGTTGCCGTGTTCCGGATAGGCCCTGATCACGAACTCGTACTTGCCGAGGGCGAACGTCTCCTCCTTGGAGGCCGGGACCCGGAAGCCGCGCACGCGCCCTCGCGGCTGTGCGGCAAGGATGTCGTTCTCCAGCGCCGCGAGCTGCGCATAGATACGGCGCAGCTCCACCGTGCGGTCATCGTCGAGGGAGTCGAAGCCGAACGGCGAGACCCCGATGGCACCGTACTGTCCGATGGCGAGGAAGCTGTGCGAGACCCCGTGGCAGTCGGCGCGCATCTCGGGCACGAACAAGGTGGTGTTCGTGTCCGCGTAGCGCTTGAACGGGATGTCGAAGTCGCCGAAGTACACGTCTGGGGCGAGGAACGCGAGCGAGGGAGCGGCCAGCTTCCAGGCAGCGCTGACATGCGGTAGTGGCCCCCCACTGGGGAACACCCCCGGCGCGCTGCCGCCGGCGACGGCGATGTTCGCGGACTCCGATCCGTTCGGCACGCTCGAGTCCAGCCAGGCGTTGGCGAACAGCGGGATGTCGTAGCGGGCCAGGCCTGCGGCGGCGACGTGCTCGATGTAGCAGGCGTAGTGCCAGGCCATGAACAACTCGGCCTTCCGGTCGGAGTCGCCCGTCAGGAGGTCCCACGTCGGGGTGGACGGCTCGTCCGGGGCCTGGACGTACGGGGAGGCTCCGTTGCGCAGTGCTTCCGCAAGGGCTGCCGGAACGGGAGCCGCCCATGCGGCTGCCGCGTCCGCTCCGTAGGAGCGCGGTGCCCCGAGCAGCCCGACCTCGTTCTCGACCTGCACCATGATCACGGTCTTCTCGCGGCCGTCGACGCGTGCGAGGTGCTCCATGAAGGCCGCGAAAGCGGCCGCGTCGGCGTCGCGGTTGTTCGTGGAGAACGGGCTGAGGTTGTCCAGCGGATCGCCGGCCTCGTCGACCTGCAGCGGAAAACGGACCGGATCGAGCTTGACCCAGGCCGGCACGTAGCTCGACGAAGCGTTCTTCCAGCTGCCGAACCAGAGAAGCACCAGCTTGAGCTCGTGGTCGCGCGCACCGGAGAGCATGGCGTCGACCAAGTGAAAGTCGAACTCTCCCTCCGTCGGTTCCACAAGCTCCCAACTGACCGGTGCAAGAACGGTGTTGACCGCTGCGTCCGCACACCGCTTCCACACGGGTTCCAGGTAGTCGGCGTGGGACGAGGTGGAGTTGTGGACCTCGATGCCGCGGATCAGGTACGGCGTACCGCCGACGATCAGCTGGCCCGTGGCCTGGTCTATGCCGTGGTGTTGCAAGGGGCTCCCATCGATGTCTTCCGGTTGAGCGGTGTCTTCGGGCGAGGGCGGCGGACGGCGCCAGGTCGCTGCCGGCGCTCTCAGCCATCGCCGTCCCAGGGGTGCGGCGCGATGCCGGATAGTTGGCCAGGCGAAGGCCCGTGGGGAGCGGTGTCAGGTCCGCTCCCCACGGGCTGCTGGCGGGGCGGCGGTCTCGCGTGTCACGTTCCCGTCGTAGGAGCGGTCCGTGCAGAGTGGGTCAGGTACACCCTCCGTCGCGTGACGTCCACGGTGTCACCGACGACGTCCAGGCGACCGCGCAGGCGAAGGTCACTCGACGACGAGCCGACCGAGATCCACATCGGGCCCGGATCCACGACCCATCTGTCGTCCAGGGACAGGTAGGCCAGCAGCGGGAGTTCCAGAGCGAATCTCACCGTCGCCTGATCCCCTGGCTGCAGTTCGAGGCGATGGAACCCCGCGAGCTGGAGCGCCGGCCTCGACACGCCGGGCGCATCGTCCTCGACGTAGAGCTGCATGAGTTCTACGCCTGGGCGGTCGCCCGTGTTCGTGACGGTCGCGGTGACCTCGACGGTGCGGTCGGGTGCGATCGACGTGCTGCTCAGCTGGAGGTCGGAGTAGACGAATTCGGTATACGTCAGGCCGTGCCCGAACGGGTAGAGCGGTGCCGCGGACTCGTCCACGTATCCGCCGTGCGGATCGCCTTCCCGACGGCGGTATCCGCTGCCGAACCGCTGGCCCGCATGGAGGGGGACCTGACCGCTGGAGCGGGGGATCGTGTACGGCAGGCGGCCCTGCGGCTCGGCCGTGCCGCTGAGGATCTCCGCGACGGCAGGTGTGCCGAACTGCGAGCCGTAGTACCCGAGCAGGATGGCGTCGAGCTCGGGCTCGACGTCACCAAGGGCGAGAGGGCGGCCCGAGAAGATCACGCCGACGGTCGTCTTGCCGAGCGCGGCGATCTCGTGCACGAGCCGACGCTGTACATCCGGCAGCGTCACATCGGCGGTGTCCGCACCCTCACCCTCCGTCCGTTCACCGAAGAACCATCGCGCCACGCCGCCCAGTGCCAGGACCACGACATCCGCATCACGCGCGACGTCGACTGCCGCGCCGATCCCCTCGGCCCCGTCGGTGACTCCGCATCCAGTTGCGACGAGGATTTCGGAGTCGGGTAGCGCGGCTTGGAGGGCGTCCGCCAGGGAGACCGCTTCGTAGCGCGACCTCGCGAACTCGTCCTCGCTCATGGCGAGCAGGTCGCCGATCTCCTCGTGCACGTAGGCGTCGTCGGGGCCGAAGGAGTCGAGGTTTTCGACACCGACCATGGAACTCGTCTTGCCGTTCAGCAGTGCTCGGGTCAGCTCGATGAAGGAGGGGAAGGTGTACGGGGCGAAGGCCGTGCCCACAGCCTCGGCATGAGGTCCGACGACCGCGATGCGCGGGGCGCCGCTGAGTGGGAGCACCCCGTCGTCGTTCTTGAGGAGCGTGACGGACTCGCGCGCAAGACGCAGGGAGAGGTCGCGGCCCTCCTGCGCCACGGACATGATCTCCACCGGGTCGGTTTCCACGTAGGGGTTCTCGAACAGGCCCAGTTGGAACTTGTGCGTCAGTACGCGGAGGACCGACTCGTCGACGGTCGTTTCGGGAATCTCGCCGTCGCGGACGGCCTCGACGAGGTTGTCGCCGTAGCCGAACGGCTCGGGCATTTCCACGTCGATGCCGGCCCGCATGCCGAGCACGCCCGCTTCGCGTGCATCGCGCGCGGCGCGATGATGGGTCACGAGGTTCTCGATCGACAGCCAGTCCGACACGACGGTGCCGTTGAACCCGAGTTGGTCGCGCAACATCTTGCGGAACACCCGAGGGTCGGCGGCAGCGGGCACTCCGTCCCAGTCGGCGAGCGAGTTCATGATCGAGCCCAGTCCCGCGAGCTGGATGGCGGCGGCGAAGGGGCGCGCGTACACCTCCCGCAGCTCGCGCGCTCCCATCGGCACGGTCGCCATGTTGAGACCGGCCTCACTCATTGCGTAGCCGAGGAAGTGCTTGCCGGTGGCGATGACCCCGTCCAGCAGCGACTCGCCTTGAAGATTGCGTACGAAGGACACTCCCAGCGCGCTGACCAGGTATGGATCCTCGCCGTACGTCTCGTGAACTCGGCCCCATCGCGCGTCGCGGGCGATGTCGAGCAGCGGCGACAGGGCGTGGTGCAGGCCCACGGATCGCATCTGCCGACGGGTCAGTGCGGCCATCTCGCCCACCCCGGTGGTGTCCCAGGTGGCCGCGAGGGCGATCGCGGTGGGGAAGGATGTGAAGGTGGGGGCGTTCACACCGTTCAGCGCCTCGATGTGCATGATCGCGGGAATGCCCAGGCGGGTGTTCTCGACCAGGTGGCGCTGTACCGCGTTGTTGAGCCGGGCGAGTTCGGCCGCGTTCGCCGGAAAGCCCCCCATGTGCGGTTCGATGTAGCCGATGCCATTCGCCAGCTTGGCCGCGGCGACGTCCGGGCGGATGCCTTTGGCGTCGAAGAGCATTGTCGGGATCAGCGACGTCAGCTGCGCGACCTTTTCGTGCAGGGTCATGCGACCGAGCAACTCGATGGCGCGGGAACGTGCGTCGGTCATGACGTGATCCTTCTGTGCGAGTGCGGGTTCCACGAACGGGACATCAGATCTCCAGCCCCGATCCCAGGGGGAACAGCGGGTCGGCGGTGTCCGCCAGCGCGTCCGGCGCGGACTCTCGTACGGCCTGCATCGACCGCGGAAGCTCGACGGGAAGTTTGCCCTCCGGAGCGATGCGGCCGGTGAGGGCGGTGAGCAGAGCGTCATCCGAGACACCGAAGGTGACGGTCAGTCCGGCGAGCGCGTCGACGAGCGGCGTGAGGATGGCCGGGCGGTCCAAGGCGACATCCACGATCAGCGGGGCGTAGTGGGCGATCCTACGCAGTCGGTGTACGAGGCCGGGGGGCAGGTCAAGAGACCCCTGGTGGAAATACGACTCCAGGAACAGGTCGTCCCGCGGCTCGAACGGTGCGTCGATGCGCACGATGGCCAGTTCTGCCTCCTGCGGCGTCGTCACGGGGGTGAACTCCCGGCCGAGGACCTCCGGATCGATCCCCTCCGCGTACAAGCGCGCGCCCACGGCGAGCGGAAGCACTGGCCTTCCTTCGACCACGGAGTTCTTCAGGACGGTGACGGAACGGGACTGTGTCTCCAGGGCGACCCGCCGGGTCTCGGCGTTGCCCACAACGGCCACGGCGGCATCTTCGTCGATGAAAGGGTTGTCGAACAGACCGAGCCGGAACTTGATCAGCAGGACGCGGCGCGCCGACTCGTCGATCCTGCTCTCCGGGACGACGCCATCCCGTACGAGCTCAAGCAGGAGATCCGTGCACTGTTCACCGCCGAACTGGTCCGCGCCGGCATTGAGGATCTTGACCATGCGCTCGCGGGCGTCGAGCTCTTCAACCCCCCACGCGCGTGCGGGCAGGACCTGGTCCCCGACGTGGTTGTCGTTCACCAGCTCCCAGTCCGTGACGATCAGCCCGTCGAAGCCCAGCCGCTCGCGCAGCAGCCCGGTGAGGATCTGCTTGTTGTACCCGAACCCGACCTCCTCGATCGGTTCGCCGTCGATCTCAAGACCGACCGGCATGCCGTAGTAGGGCATGACCGCGGCGGTGCCGTGCTCGACGGCGGTGACGAACGGACGGAGGTGCTCCTCGAACGCACCACCCGGGTAGACCTGCTCGCGACCGTACGGGAAGTGCGCATCCTCGCCGTCCAGCTGCGCGCCGCCGCCGGGGAAGTGCTTGGTGACGCAGGCGATGCTCGTTGAGTCGAGCGCCGCGCCCTGGAAACCTTCGAGGTACGCGCGCGTGTAGGCGACCACGAGATCGGTGTCGGCGCCGAACGTCTGGAGTTGGCGTGCCCAGCGGGGTTCGCTGGCGAGGTCGACCTGAGGATGCAGTGCCATGCGGATGCCGACGGCGCGGTACTCCTCGCGCACCCGGCGCGCGAACTCGCGCACGGTGTCCGGGTCGCGCAGTGCCGCAAGGCCGAGGGCGTCGGGCCACTGCGAGAACGGACCTGCAGTGAAGGAAGCCCCGATGTTCTCCAGGAATCCGTGTCGAGGGTCGCTGGAAATCGTGACCGGGATGCCGTGCGGGGTCTTCTCTGCGAGCCGCTGGATCGCGTTGTGCCACCGTGCGGCTGCCCGAGGGTCTTCGATTCGGTGCGTGTTGAAGTGGCTGATCCCCCTGCCCAGGATCACCTCGCTGGTGGGTGACTTGCTGATCGCACCGGGCTCTTCGAGGACGGTGCCTCCCGGGCCCATCTCGATGACTGTGTGGAAGAGCAGACCGACTTTCTCTTCGAGCGAGAGCCGGGTCAACAGATCTTCCGTGCGTTCCTCGGCGCTGAGCCGCGGGTTCTCGTAGGGCTCCATGCGCCCGTTGCCGTTGAGATCGCGGAAGGTGGTACTGCCCGATGCAGTCGTCGCAGGCATGAGTGGTGGGAGTTCCTCTCGATTTCGTTCCCGGGGCCTGGGTGCAGGCCCCCTCGGGGCGGTCGGGGCCGTGCACCGTGTCAGTGCACCGGCACATGTCCCGGTCCGGCAGTGCGGTGCGGGCGGGTCACCCCTTGACGGCTCCCTGCATGACGCCTGCGACCAACTGCCTGCCGAGTACGGCGAACAGCACGAGAAGCGGCACCACGGACACGAGAACGCCGGTCATGATGAGGGGGATGTCCTTGAAGAACCCGGCCTGCAGCAGTTGCAGCGCGACGGGGAGTGTCGGATTGGTCGTGCCGAGCACGATCGACGGCCAGAAGTACTGGGTCCACGCCCCGATGAAGGTGAACAGGCCCAGCATGGCGGCCGCGGGCCTGGCGGCCGGCAGCACGATGGAGCGGAAGATCCGGAACGTTGATGCCCCGTCGATGCGGGCTGCCTCGATGAGCTCATAGGGCAGCGCCGACTGGAGGTACTGCGTCATCCAGAACACGCCGAAGGCGGAGGCGATACCGGGGATGATGACCGCCCAGAGGCTTCCCGTCAGGCCCATCTCGCGCATGACGATGAACAACGGCACGACCCCGAGCTGAGTGGGTACCGCCATGGTGCCCACCACGAATGTGAGGAGGCCGGCACGTCCCTTGAACCGGAGCTTCGAGAAGGCGAAGCCGGCCAACGTGGACACCAACACGACGGCGAGGGCCGTTGTCACCGAGACGAAGACCGAGTTCCAGACCGCGCGCGGCAGGTCGATGTCCGACTCGAAGACCCGCGTGAGATTGTCGGCCAGCTGCCCGCCCGGGATCGGCGAGGGGATCGGGTTCTGCGCGACCTCTGCCGACGTCGAGGACGCGAGCAGGAGCGCGTAGTAGAGCGGGAAGATCGAAATGAGCGCGACCAGAGTGAGGATGACGTAGGTCGTCTTTCCCGGTCGGCGCACAGCGCCGTCGTTCCGTCCACGCCGACGGCGCGCCGCACGGGCGGCTCCACGACCGGACGTCTGCTCGATGTATGGGATGGAAGGAGGGGTCACGTGCTGCTCCCGGGCGTGGCACCGGACGGTGCGGAGGAGTCGGGCGTACGAGCTGCTGCGCTCGGTGCGCTGCGTCGGGCGGCACGGCGCGTCTGCCGGGAGCCGGCCGTGGCGTCGTCTCCGGAAGCGATGCGGCGCGACAGCCAGTTGCTGACCAGAGCGAATGCGATGATCAGCAGGAAGAGCAGCCACGCGACGGCCGCTGCACGGCCCAGTCGCTGCTGGTTCCAGCCGAGTTCGTACAGGTACAGAGTGATCGTCTTCCACTGCCCTGAACTGCCGCCGAGCCCTTGCGTGTCGTACAGACGCGGCTCGTCAAAGATCTGCAGCCCGCCGATCGTGGACGTGATCACGACGAAGATGAGCGTCGGACGCACGGACGGCACCGTGACGGAGAAGAACTGTCGAATCCGCCCCGCGCCGTCGAGGATCGCCGCCTCGTACAGGTCACGGGAGATCGCCTGCATCGCCGCAAGCAGCACGAGGGTGTTGAAGCCGGTCCACCGGAAGTTGACCATGTTTGCGATGACGATGTGCGCCGGAAGGCTGTCCCGGTGCCATCCGATCGGATCCATGCCCAGCTGCTCGAGAAGCGCGTTCACCAGACCGGACTGGTCCGCGAACATGCGCGAGAAGATCAGCGTCACGGCGACCGGAGCGATCACGTACGGCAGCAGTACCCCCATCCGCCAGAAGGTGCGCGCACGAATGTTCGCGTGCAGGAGGCTGGCAAGTACGAGGGCGATCAGAATCTGGGGGACCGTCGAGAGCAGGAAGATGCTGACGGTGTTGCCCATCGCATCCCAGAAGACCGGCTGGTCGAGGATAAAGGTGAAGTTGTCGAGCCCGACGAATTCGCTCTGCCCACCGATGAGGTCCCAGTCGTGCAGCGAGACGTAGGCGGTGTACAGCAGCGGGAACAGGCCGACGATCCCGAACAGGATGAAGAACGGGGAGATATAGGCGTACGGCGACGCCTTCATGTCCCAGCGGCCCAGACGCTGATGCCAGGGCGAGGGCGTGTGTGGAGGTGAGGCATCACCACGGGGTGACGCGCTCCCTGCCGGACGGACCATGCGCTCTTCCTCCGATGGTGAATCGGGGGCGCCGTCCGCGGAGGGCGCCCCCGAGCGCGCGGACGAACCGATCACTTCAGCGAGTCCAGTCCCTCGACGAACATGTCCCATGACTCCTTGGCGGAGTGGGTCTTGTCGACCGAGACACGGTTGACCGCGTCGTTGAATGCCGCTGTGATCGCGAAGTAGTTGTCACCCTTGTACGGGACCACGCTGATGTTCGACGCGCGCTCGGCGAGGACCTTTCCTACGGGCGCATCGTTGAAGAAGGGTTCGGTCACCTTCTGCATCTCAGGGCTCTTCTGGGCCTCGACCTGGCTGGGGAAGTTGCCCGACGCCTTGAACGCCTTCATCTGCTGCTCCGGGGCGGTGAGCCACTCCGCCAGCGCCTGCGCCTCCTCGGGGTGCTTGGACTGCTTCGGCACGCTGAGGTACGAACCGCCGCTGTTGACACCGCCGTTGGGGAAGACGTCGGCGATATCCCAGCCCTTGACCCCGGCCGAATTGCCCTTGATGACGCCGAGCATCCACGAAGGCGCGAGCATCACCGCGAACTTGTCCTTCTGGAATGCGCTGACCCAGTCCTCACTGAACCGCGCGAGGTCTGCGGACAGGCCCTCATGCGACATCACGGTGTCGTAGATGTTCCGGAGGTCCTTGTTCTCGCCGGCGATGATCTCGCCGTTCTTGGGGTCCTCCCAGAGCACCTCGTACTGGTCGGTCCAGCCGGTCGCCACCGAGGCCGACGCATCGTAGAACGCCGGACCTGTCTTGGCGGCCTTGAACTTCTCGCCGACGGCGAAGAAGTCGTCCCATGTCGCGTTGTCGCCACCGAAGAGCTTGGCGACCTCCTCGCGGTCGTTCGGCAGACCGGCCTCCTTGAACAGGTCGGCGCGGTAGGCGATCGTCTGCGGTCCCAGGTCCGTCGCGTATCCGAGCAGCTTGCCGTCGTCCGTGGTGGCGATCTTCGTTGTCCAGTCCAGCCAGCGGCCCTCGACCTTCGGTGAGGAGAGATCCACGAAGTTGTCCGGGTACTTGAGGATCTGCGGCATCCAGCTGTTGTCGACACCGATGACATCGGCGAGACCCGAGCCCGCGCCGAGCGCGGTCTGGAACTGCTCCTTGGCCTCATCACTCGTGGCGAAGCGGTTGTGCTTGATCGTGATGTCGGGGTGGAGCTTCTGGTACTCCTTCAGCAGGCCGCTGTAACCCCACTCGCTGAACGTCGAGACGTTGAGGGTGATCTTGCCGCCGGCATCGCCCTCGTCGCTGGATCCGCACCCGGCGGTGACGGCGGTCAATGCGACCGCTGCAAGCACAGCGAGGGACCTTCGAATGGATCGCATCTGTACTCCTTATTTCCAGGCGGTGTGCCGCGATGTTGCGGCGGCAAGGAGCCGCCCCCCCCGGCCGCACCACGCTCCTGAGACGTGCGCGAACCCCGTCACCCGAACGTCGTGTATGCCGCTGCGTCCCCGGCTGAGATGTCGTCTCGGAGTGGCGGTGGCCGTCAGTATCACGTAACACAGTTCACCTGACAAGTTTTCGTGGAGTTTTCATCGTCACGCCCACACCCAGGTCAAACGGGCCGCCGCGTCGCTGTATGTTGAAGGCATGGCGGAAAGCACCGGGCCTCGGGGGCCCTATCGCAAGGGGCTCCAGCGCCGCCGGGAGATCGTCGCCGCTGCAGCCGAGCTCTTTGCTGAATCCGGATACGCACACTCGTCGATGCGTGAGCTCGCCAGGCGGATGCGCCTGACACAGACAGGGCTTCTCCACCACTTCGCCGACAAGGAAGAACTCCTGGTCGAAGTGCTCAACTTGCGCGATACGTCCGTTGCCGACTACCTGTCGGAGCAGCACGCCACCGATGTCGCTACGCGGTCCCGCGAGGTCGCGCGTCACTCCGCGGAGCACGAGGGACTGACGTCCCTGTACATCATCCTCTCGGCCGAGGCGATTGATCGCGATCATCCGGCGCACCCGTACTTCGTCGAGCACTACCAGGCAGCCCAGACACTCACGCTCGACCCCGGCCCTGAGGCGCCCGAAGGTGCCCCGATGGGGATCAGCCCGGAGATGATCGCCACGCTGGGGACCGCCCTGCAGGACGGGCTCCAGATCCAGCGGCGATACCGGGACGACCTGGATGTCGTCGAGGCCATCGACGCCTTCTGGCGGCTCGTGGCTGCTGCTCGGGCGCACTGGGTGCAGCAGGCGGCTTCGGACGACTCCAACCGCCGCGACGACGACTCCGACTGAGCGTCGTTCACGGTCCGCCGGGTTGATGAAGACCTCCGGCTCCGCTCGCGCGCGAAGCCGGAGGCGCAAGCGGCCGTCAGGCGGCGGTCTCAGCGGTGCTCATGACTCGCATCCGTTGTCGGACTGTGGACGTTGCGTCACATGCGTGCCGCAATGAACTCCGCGGCGGAGTCGTTGTGTTGCGGTTGGGAGTAGGCGCCGTGGGCGGCGGAGTCCGTCCCGCCGCCACAGATCGGGTCGCCGGTCGCGCAGTCGTCGAGCGTGCGTGCCTGGTAGGTGCCGGTCACCTGACGGTAGGTCGGGAACCCGCGGATGGGGTTGCCGAAGAGCACAACTGCCTTGACCTTCGGCTCTGTGGCGCCGGGTATGACGGCCACGGTGGCCGCACCCGTGAGGGCTCCTTGGCTGCAGACTCCGACATTGGAGAACCGGTCAGGCGGACGCTCGGGCCACGATGTCCGGTGTCCACACCGGAGGTTCGTCCGAGCTGGGGGGCGCGACTCCGCCGGCGTCGAGCCGCTGCAGAACCCACCCGGCCAGCATGGCCCCAAAGGGCTTGTTGGAGCCGCGGATCGTAGTCAGCGGTGGGCAGGCGTACCGGGCGGCCGCGATGTCGTCCGCGCCGATCACGGCCGGCTCGGAGGGAACTTCCACGCCCAGAACCCACGCGGCGTTCAAGATCGCCAGGGCGACGTCGTCGTTGAACGCGGCGATCGCGGTGACGGGCGCTTGTGCCGGCCAACTGCGCAGTATCGGCGTGAAGTCCCCGTCGTCGGGCATGCGACGCGAGGGCACCATAGGCAGGCCGAGCCGGCGCGCTGTTTCGTCGGCGCCCGCGTGGCGCCGGTCGGACATCGGTCCGAGCCGGGGATCGGCGGGGTGGACGTAGCCGATGCGGACGGTGCCGCGCCAGGCCAAGTGGGTCGCCTGGGCCGCGCCGACGACGCGGCCCGCGTCGTCACGGGGAGGCGGCGGGTCGTCGGGTCCTGGCAGTACCACCCGGGCGCCGCGTGCCTGAAATGCGACGACTTGCCTTGCGTCGAAGGGGGTCAGTCCCGGTACCGCGACCGGGGCGGCCAGCGATAGAGCCGGCTGGCGGCCCGGGCTGGCCGTATGGGTCACCAGCATCAATCCTTGCGAGGCCAATCCCCGATCGAGCTCGGCGACGATCGAGCTGGGCGGAAAGTCCGGCAGGCGCAGCAGCACAGTGCTGCCGCGTCCTCGCGACAGTGCCTGCGTGGGCCCGTTCGGGGTGTAACCCAACCGCTCGGCAGCCGCCAGAACCTTCTGTCGCGTCGCTTCCGGGATGGTCTGTTTCGGCACGTAGTTGAGTACGAAGCTCACCGTTGACCGCGACACGCCTGACTCCCGCGCGACATCCGCGCTCGTCACCCGCGACGCACCACCGAGACCCTCCAAGCGCCGGCTGCCGGAGCCGTCCAGCCGCAACCCGACGGCCACCTTACGCCCGACCTGGGGCGCTCTGCCTGACGGCACCAGCCCAGGGACCGCACCGACACCGGCCATGGTCGGTCAGGACCTGTGGCGTTCAGGCAGCCCTGCGCTGGTCAGCGTTGGCAAGCGCCTCGTCGGCTGCCGTCGTTGCCGTACGCACCCGCAACTGCCGTGACGGCGAAACGGCTTGGTCCGAAGTGCGCCGATTGGTCGATCCCTGCAGAAGCACGCCCATCGTGAGTCGATCGCCGTCTTCCCCTCAGGTCAACGTGGATGTTCGGCAGCGGAAGTCATCGCGAATGTGAAGTCGCAGTTCGCCTTGACGCAACCCTGTGCCGATAACAGTTCAGGTGATAGGTTTTGGCGCCACGTCACCAGAGAGGCTGATCCATGTATCGCGACTCCATCGACCGCGGGCACTTGGCGTTCCCGCCCGACTTCATCCTCGGCGCCGCGACCGCCGCGTACCAGATCGAGGGTGGCGCGAGGGAGGGCGGTCGAGGCTCGTCCATCTGGGACACGTTCAGCCACGCCCCGGGGAAGACTGCTGAGGGGGCGACCGGGGACGTCGCCGCGGACCACTATCACCGCGTCGAGGTCGATCTCGACCTGATGGCCTCGCTCCACCTCGACGCCTACCGGTTCTCCATCTCCTGGCCGCGCGTGATGCCCACGGGCGAGGGCGAAGCGAATCCGGAGGGTCTGGAGTTCTACTCGCGCCTCGTCGACGGACTGCTCGCACGCGGCATCAAGCCGATCGTGACGCTCAACCACTGGGACCTCCCGCAGGCATTGGAGGATCGCTACGGCGGCTGGCGAGGGCGGGAAACCGCATTCGCCTTCGAGAAGTACGCGGAGATCGTGGGGGCGGCCCTCGGGGACCGGGTCGCCGTCTGGTCAACCCACAACGAGCCGTGGAACAACTCCTTCGCCGGGTACGGCAATGGCGTGTTCGCGCCTGGCGGTAAGAGCCATGCAGATGCGCTCAAGGCTGCGCACCACCTCAACCTTTCCCACGGACTCGCGGTGGCAGCACTGCGGCGCACCGTGACCAATGCCGAAGCACAGATTTCCGTGGTGCTCAACATCTTCCGCATCGAAGCCGAGACCCCCGAGGACGCCGAAGCCGCGCGTCGGTTCGACGCTGTGGCCAACCGCGTGTTCACAGGGCCCATGCTCCGCGGGAACTATCCGGCCGATCTGCTGCAAGACACCCGGGCTTTCACCGACTGGAGCTTCGTTCTGCCGGGCGACTTGGAGATCTGCCACCAGCCCATCGACCTGCTCGGCGTCAACTACTACGAGGTCATGCACGTACGTCTGAATCAGGACTTCGACCCCAGCGCCGAAAGCTCCGGCGGCACGCCCTTCCCGGGCTCGGAGCGCATCGAGTTCGTCCGCCGCGACGAGCTGGCGCGAACGGTGATGGACTGGGGGATCGAACCACGAGGCCTCGAGGATCATCTGGTCGCCCTTTCCAAGGAGTTCCCCGAACTGCCGATCATGGTGATGGAGAACGGCGCGGCCTTCGAGGACGTGGTCGACGACTCGGGTGGCCGGCGCGTGGTCGTCGACCGCGACCGAACACAGTTCCTCATCGATCACGTCACGGCGGCTCATCGTGCTCGCGAGAGGGGCGCCCGCGTTGTCGGGTACCTCGTGTGGTCGCTGCTCGACAACTTCGAATGGGTCATGGGATACGGCCCGCGGTTCGGCATCATCCGGGTCGACTACGACACCCACGAGCGCATTCCGAAACTGAGCGCGCACTGGTTCGCGGAATTGTGTGCCACGAAGGTCGTCCCGGCCCTCGCCGGCCGCTGAGCGACCACCCTCAATTTCCGCATTCTGCACACCCGCAGAGGCGGTCTCGGGCCGAGCCGCGTTCGTGGGCCGCCGGGAGACAGCGTACGGTCCACGTCGTCCGGATACCGCAGCGTGCCCTCGGACCATCCTTCAACAGGAAAGCGAGACACCATTCAATGAGAATGCACCGCATCGGCGCGGCGCTCGCAACTGTCACCATAGGGCTCTTGACCGTGGCCCTCCCCACCACCGGCGCCTCAGCTGATTCAGACGCGACCCTCCGCGAACTGGCAGCGAAGGAGGGAATCCTCATCGGCTCGGGGGCGACCAACCCCACCTATCTCGACGAACCGAAGTTCGGCGAGGTGCTGGCGGAACAGTTCAACAGCTTGTCTCCCGAGAACGAGCTGAAGTGGAAATTCGTCCAGCCCACGGAGGGCGACTTCGAGTTCGGGGGCCTCGACCGGCTCGTCGACTTCGTTGAAGACAACGACATGGTAGTCAAGGGACACGGGCTCATCTCCCAGTGCTGCAACCCGGAATACGTGACCGACGTCACCGACCCGGACGAGTTGCGCGCGGTCATGAAGACTCACTTCAACACGATCATGGACCGCTACGCCGGAAAGATGGACCGGTGGGACGTGATGACCGAGCCGTTCTCCACCTTCGGCGGCACCGGCCTCGCGCCGAACCACTTCTACGAGGTGCTCGGCGAGGACTACATCGCGGAAGCGTTCCGGATCGCGCACGCCGCTGACCCCGAGGCGAAGCTGTTCATCAACGAGGCGTTGGTGGAGTTCTACCCGGCGAAGCGCCAGGAGCTCTACGACCTAGTGGCCGGCATGGTCGCCGACGGTGTGCCCATCGACGGGGTGGGCTTCGAGATGCACGAGACACAGGCGGGTCCCGAGCCCGGAGTCATCACAGAGATGACGAAGTCCTACCAGAAGCTCGGACTCGAAGTCGCGATCACCGAACTCGACGTGCACACCTACGACGTGGATCAGCAGACGCAGATCTACGGGGACGTCATGGCCGAGGCGCTGGCGGCCGGAATCCGGGACATCAGCTTCTGGGGCTTCACCGACAAGCACGCCTACACGTGGCTGCCGGGCGCGAAGCCCCTCATGTTCGACGAGGAGTACAACCCCAAGCCCGCGTACTACGCCACGCGCGACGCTCTGCGGAACTTCGTCTCCGCTTCCTCGGCTGCTGGCGCCGGCACCCTGTCGAACACCAGCGGGTGGACCCACGGCCTCCATGACGGCAACTACAGCGTGAAGATGAACCTTTGGCACGGCACGCCAGGCAGCTTCTTCCGTCTTTACGAGAACGACAAGCTCGTCGCCGCGCGGGTGCCCACGACAGTCAGCGGCACCTCGCAGTCAGTCGTGACCGAATTCAAGGACAGGCCCAACGGCACCTACGCGTACCGGGCCGAACTGATCAACTCGAAGGGCACCACGTCCACGAACACCACGACTGTCACGGTCACGGATGCCGCCCCGGGCAAGCCCGTGGTCAGCCACGACAACTGGGACAAGGACGGCACCTTCACCGCCACCGCGAACCTGTGGTGGGGCACCAACGCCACCTCGTACACCTTCTACCTCGACGGGGCAGTCGTCGGTGAGGGCCAGCTGGCCGCCGATTCGCCGAACGCACAGTCGCCTCAGGTAGCTCTGTCCGGGGTTCCGAAGGGCAAGCACAGCCTGAAGGTCGTCCTTACCAACGCGAGGGGATCGACCGAATCGGATCCCGTGGACGTGACGGTCGCCTGACGTCAAGTAGTTTCTCGTCTACGGTCAAACGGGGGATAGACGCCCGGCGCGCTCACGACAGGGTGCGCCGGGCGTCTGCGTCGCGTGCTGTCCAACTCCTCCGCCGGGTGAGAGGACGAAGGGCCACCGGCAGGCTGGAGACACGGGCACCCAATGCGTTGACGGAGGGTTTGCACTCGCCCCGGCTGCGACTTGCGCACGAAGTGCTGCGTTGGTCGTTGCCCTCGCTATTGTGGATGGGTGGTGGTCCGGGCTGCGGGAGTACACCGCTGCGGGCCTCTTTCTGGAGTGGAAGTCGGTATGAACGAAGTGGGAGGTTGCCAAGAGGACTGCGGGACTGGGTGATATTGCCCTGGCGGGGGCGGAGTGACCCAGGGCGGGATCTGCGGAGTTGTTCCCGCCGTCCAGGGTTCCCGACCGAACGGACGAGGAGTCTCAACGGCCTTACGGACGGGGGCGGCGTACGGACTGACGGATCACCAGTTGCGTACTGAGGACGACATGGTCGTCGCCGCTGATGCGTTCGCTGTGCTCCAGGGCGAGCCGGACCGCTGTTCTGCCGAGATCCTCGTACGGCACCCGGACCGACGTGAGCGACGGGGTCAGGTCCGAGGCGAAGGGGACGTCGTCGAAGCCCACCAGGGAGATGTCCCGGGGGACGTTCAGGCCGGCGTCGCGGAGCGCGGCCAACGCACCGAGGGCCACCATGTCCGTCCCCGCGAGGACGCCCGTGAAATCGACCCCCGCCTTCAGCGCGTCCCTCGTGCGCTGGTAGCCGGAGACGCGGGTGTACGGACCGGGGACGTCCAGTTCTTCCGCGTACTCCACGCCGTGCGCGCGCAGGGCGTGGAGGTAGCCCTCCCTCCGTTGCGCCCCCGTACTGAGTTGTGGGTCGCCGCCCAGGAAGAGGACGCGCCGGTGGCCTTGGACGAACAGATGGTCTGCGGCCTGGAAGGCGCCTCCGCGGTTGTCGTAGTCCACGACGGTGACTGGGTGATGCCCGGGCAGGGGCGGGCGGCCGACCAGGACCAGACGTGACCCGGCGGCGTCCAGGGCGCGCGCGTACTCGGTCATGCGCTGGAAGTAGACCTCGTCCTGCACTGCCCCGCCGACGAGGACCACCGCGGCCGCGTGCTGCTCGCGCATCAACTGCACCAGGTCGTCCTCGCGGGCAGTGTCTCCGTGAGTGGCGCAGACCAGGCTCAGCCGGCCCCGCAGGGCCGCCTCCTGCTCGACCCCGGCGGCGACATGGGCCAGCGACGGCCCGGTGATGTCCCGCAGGACCAGTGCGACGGGACCGGCCACCCGACCGGAGAGGGCTTTGGCGTGGACGTTCACCACGTAGTGCAGCGACTCCACGGCAGCCATGATGCGCTCCCGGGTGGCGGCCGACACGGGATAGTTGCCGGCCAGGGCCCTGGAAACGGTTGCTACCGACACCCCCGCCCGTTCGGCGACATCGCGAATCGTGCTGGGGCGCTCTTCACCTGCCTGGTTCTTGCGCCGACGCCTAGAAGCCTGGGAGGCGGGCGTTGGGGGAGAACCGTTTCCGTTCGCTGTCACACCTTGACGTTACTGCACTGAGCATCCTCGCGGACACAGAAGGGTGCGACCGGTTCCCGAATCTTGGTAAACGATTACTGCGGGCATGTTGACCGCGCCGACGTCTACCCGCGGGCGGCCAGCGGCAGCCAGACCCGCATGGCGCCCGGCTCGCGGTTGGCCCAGGCGTAGTACGGCACCGCCGTCAGCTCGACGCTCTCGTGGGGTTCGCCGGAAGTCGCCGACGTGTACGGCAGGTAGGGCCAGTCGCCGGACGTATCGTCGGCGCGGAGCCGGTTCCCCGCGACGCTCACCGTTCGCACCCCGCCGAGCAGTTCGGGGCGGCTGCGCACGGTCAGTGGCGTGTCCGGCGGCACAGCGATCGTGTCCGGGTCCAGGCGCCCCGGTTGGTCGGTCTGCTCCAGGCAGTAGACCAGCGGACCGCGTTCGACGGCGGCGCAGCCCCGGACGGCGTCGACGCGTGAGGAAGGGACGGTGAGCCGGGCCGGCATCGCGAGGTCGAGGCGGACGGTGTCGCCGGGGGTGAACGCGCGGGTGATGCGCAGCCAGCCGGAGTCGGCCCCGTCTTCGACGGTGGTGCCGTTCACGGTCAGGGTGTGGTCGGCGCACCACGCCGGCAGGCGTAGGGAGAGCGTGCGCGGCAGGGCGGTGGGAGCCTCGTCCACGGTGACGGTCACCGTGCCCTCCCACGGATACTCCGTCGTCACCCGTACGGTGAGGCCGTCGCCGCCGTAGACGCCCGTGGCGTACTGGTGCAGTTGCAGACCGCTGTCGTCGGCTGTGGCCAGGTAGTGCGGGAGCCCGGCGAGCAGGCGCATGACGTTGGGCGGGCAGCACGCGCAGCGGAACCAGGGGGTGCGGTGGGCGGTCTGGTCGCCGGGGCGTTCGTGTGAACGGGCCCGCCGATGAAGCGGGTTGACGTACAGCCAGGTGCGGCCGTCGAGACCGGCGCCGGCCAGGAAGCCGTTGAACAGGGTGCGCTCGACGAGGTCGGAGTAGCGGGCCTCGCCGGTGAGCAGGGCCATGCGCCAGGAGAAGTGGACGGAGGCGATGGCGGCGCAGGTCTCGGCGTAGGCGCGGTCGGCCGGCAGTTCGTGGGCGTCGCCGAAGGCCTCCCAGTCGTGCCGGGAGCCGACGGCGCCGGTGAGGTAGGTCTTGGTCGTGACCATGTCCCGCCACAGCCGCTCCAGCGCCGTGCGGAGTTCCGTGTCGCCGGTCTCCGCGGCCAGGTCGGCGGCTCCGGCGAGGAGGTAGAGCTGGCGTACGGCGTGGCCGGTGACCTCGTCCGCCGCGCGGACCGGCGTGTGGTCCTGCCAGTACTCGGGCCCCGGGTCGCGGTCGTGGCCCCGGTCGGCGCCGGAGGAGAGGGTGCCGTGACCGCGGCGTTCCAGGAAGTAGCGGGCGAGGTCCAGGTACCGCTTCTCGTCGGTCGTCCGGTGGAGTTCGACGAGGGCGGTCTCCACCTCGGGATGGCCACAGACGGTGTCCACCTGCTTGCCAGGGCCGAAGACGGAGTCGATGTGGTCCGCGAGCCGGCGGGCCACGGCGAGCAGCCGGTCGGAACCGGTGGCCCGGTGGTGCGCCACGGCGGCCTGGATCAGATGTCCCGCGCAGTACAGCTCGTGTCCCCAGCCCGGCTCGGTCCAGGGAATGCCGCCGCCGAGCTGGTAGTACGTCTGGAGGTAGCCGTCCTCGCGCTGGGCGGCGGCGATCAGCTCGACGATGGCTTCGACCTCGGTGGCGAGTGTCTCGTCGGGAGTGTCCGCGAGCTGCCAGCAGGCGGCTTCCAGCCACTTGTAGACGTCGGAGTCCTGGAACTGGAAGTCGCCGGAGAAGCCGGTGCCGGACGGGGTGTCCGCGCCGTCGGTGCGCGGGGCCGCGGCGGCACGGAAGTTGGCCAGGTTGCCGGCCTGCTCCAGCCGCCCCGGGCCCTCGGCGAGGGAGATCCGGGCGTTGACCCGGCGACGTTCGGCCCAGAAGCCGCCCTCGATGCGGGCCGCGGAGGCGGGACGCAGGGGTGAGACGGCACGTGGGGAGGGGTGGACCGGTCCGGCCTGAATGGTGTTCAAGGGTGTCTCCGAGGGAAGAGGGACGGGCTGGGGTGGGGTGGGGTGCGACGGGATCGGCGTTGCGGGAGCCCGGGCGGGCGGGCGGCGTCCTCGGCCGGCGGGTGGGCGTCGAAGTCCTCAGGCGCTGATCGCCAGTTCGGCCCGGTGGACCGGGTGGGCAGGCGGCAGCCCCGTCGTCAGGCGTTCCAGTTCCGTCACCACCGTGCCGCCGAGGCGGGCCAGTTCGTTGCCGAGGGAGCCGGCGATGTGCGGCGTGAGGAACACGTTCGGAAGGCGGTAGAGCGGGGAGTCCGCGGGCAGCGGCTCGGGGTCGGTGACGTCCAGGATCGCGCTGAGCCGGCCGTTCACCAGTTCCTCGGTGAGCGCGGTGTGGTCGACGAGGGCGCCCCGTGAGGTGTTGATGAGGACGCCGCCGTCGGGGATGAGCGCCAGCCGCTCGCGGTTGAGCATGTGATGGGTCTGCGGGGTGTCGGGGGCGTGCACGCTGACGATGTCACTGGTGCGCAGCAACTCGTCGAGGCCCAGCGGGACCGCGCCCAGTTCCGCGGCCTGGGCGGCGTCGACGTAGGGGTCGTGGAGGCTCACCGACAGCTCGAAGGGCCGCAGCAGTTCCAGGACCCGGCGGCCCACCCGGGAGGCGCCGATCAGACCGACCCGGCGGCCGAGGTTGCCGACCGTCACGTACTCCGTCGCAGCGGGGTAGACGTGCTCGGCCCGGAAGCGTTCGCGCAGCCCGAAGGCGTCCTTGCCGGCCAGCAGGATCGCGGCGAGCGTGTACTCGGCCACGGGCAGGGCGTTGGCCCGCACCGCGCTGGAGAGGGTGAGACCGCGCTCCCAGAACGGCTCACCCACGAGGTGGCGGACGCTGCCGCCGGCGTGCATGACGGCGCGCAGTCGCGGCGCCGCCGCCAGTACCTCCGCGCCGAGGTGCGGGCAGCCCCAGCCGGTGACCAGTACCTCGGCGCGGCCCAGGGCCTCGGCCACGGCGGGATCGGAGAAGTCCTGGGCGACGAGCGTGAGGTCGACCCGCGCCAGTTGCTGGAGGCGGGTCAGCAGCGGAGGCGGGAAGAGTTCGGGCAGATGTACCGGATTCATGGCGAAGAGGGCGAACGGCGGCACTGACGTATGCATGCTGCTCCTGGGGAGGGGCGCCGGGATCGGCCGGCGACAAGCCTGAGCGTCACAGTAAACGTATTCCACGCTAGAAGCCCCAGAGAACCCGGTCAATGACCAGCTCTGCGACACAGGTACGTCACAGAGAGTCCACCCACCTGCCCCGCGATGGCGCGAACGTCCATGGTCAGGCGCATCGACAGGTAACGTTCTGGAAAGTCGAGCGAAACAATCCGGCGCCACCTCTTGTGGATCTGGCTCCCTCGGTCGTACCGTCCACGACAACAAACGATTACTGCCTCGCCGCGCAGTACCCGTTTCTCTCCCCTCGCGTCGCCCTGACCGCGCCGTTCCCCCACGTGCAGGCGCCGTCCCATTCCTTTCGTGGAGGACCGATGTCCAAGTCCGGTATGCGCCCCAGGGTCCTTGTCTCGGTGGCCGCCGCCGCTTCTCTCTCGCTGCTGCTGACCGCCTGCTCTGACGACTCCGGCACCGACGCCTCGGCGGCCACGAAGGGCAACGTCACGCTGGAGTTCTGGAGCTGGACGGACGGCATCGAGGCGCAGGCCGAGGTGTGGAACAAGAAGCACCCCGAGACGCAGATCAAGTTCGTCAACGCTGCGGGTGACACCGCTTACCAGAAGCTGCGGGCCGCGGTGAACGCGGGCACCGCGCCCTGTCTGTCCAAGATGGACGGGATGAACCTGGCGAGCTTCGCCGCCGACGGACTGCTGACCGACATCAGCGAGGTCGCGGCCAAGCACAAGGACGCGTACACGGTCGCCGCGTGGAACGCGGTCAGCCCCGGAGGCACCACCTTCGGCATTCCGATGGGGTCGGCGCCGCTGTTCACCGCCTACCGCGCGGACCTGTTCCAGAAGTACGGGATCGAGGCCCCGAAGACCTGGGACGACCTGATCGCCGCGGGCAAGAAGGTCCAGGAGAAGGACAAGGACGTCAAGATCTACAACATGGCGGGCGAGGACCCGAGCTCGCTCGTCGACCTGTCCTGGGAGGCCGGCGCGCAGTGGTACAAGGTGGACGGCGACCACTGGGTCATCGACTTCGCCTCTCCCGAGGCGCTCAAGGCCGGTGACATCGTCCAGCAGCTCGTCGACAACGACCTCGCCTCCAACGCGTCGTACGCCGACCCGGGTGTCTTCAAGACCTGGGACCTCGGCAAGACCATCGCGATGACCAGCTCGACCTGGCAGCTGCCGATCTACGACACGAACTTCCCCAAGTCCAAGGGCAAGTGGCAGCTCGCCGACTCGCCGGCCTTCGACACCGCCAAGCCGCAGACCTCCAGTAACTTCGACACCACCGGCGTCCTCAAGGGCTGTAGGTACCCCGACCGCGCCGCCGAGTTCGCCGCCTGGCTGAGCAGCAGCAAGGAGTCACTGACGGCGCTCACCGACCCGGACTCCAAGTCGGGCCTGTTCCCCGCCGTCAAGGACGTCTCGCCGTACGTCGACAAGATCATCCCGACCGGGATGTTCAACGGGAAGTCGGACAGCGCGCAGGTGATTACCACGGCGGCCTCGCGGGTCGGCGAGCAGTGGCAGTACGGGCCGAACTACGCGGCGATGTACTCCGAGATGCAGAAGCAGTGGGGCAAGGTCATGAAGAAGCAGCTGACGGTCAAGGACATGCTGACCTCGCTGCAGAAGTGGACCGTGGACGACCTCAACCGCAAGGGCATCAAGGCCGTCGCCGGCAGCTGACCTCCCCTGTAGGCCCCGCCTCTGTAGGACCCACCTCTGGAGACACCCGTGTCCACCCTGACGCGACCCCCCAAGGTCGCCACCGACTCCCCGGCCCGGCGGCCCTCCCCCCGCCGGGCCGGGAGCCGGGGAGCCCACAAGGGACTGCTGTTCGCACTGCCCTTCCTGCTCGGCTTCCTGGCCACGTACGTCGTGCCGATCGGCTATGCCTTCAGCCAGAGCCTGAGGGAGAAGAAGAGCAGCGGGCTGGGCTTCGGCCCGACCCGGGTCGTCTTCACCGGCTTCTCCAACTTCGCCTCCATCCTCGGCGACGGCGCCTTCTGGTCGAGCATGCTGCGCACGCTGCTGTTCGGAGCGGCTCAGATCACGGTGATGCTGGGCCTGTCGCTGCTGCTCGCCCTGCTCCTGGACGGGGTGGCCGCCCGTGCGGTGCGGTTCTTCCGCGCGGCGCTGCTCATCCCGTACGTGGTGCCCGCCGTGGTGTCCACCGTGATCTGGCTGTTCCTCTACAGCCCGACGGGCTCTCCGCTGCTCGACCTCGCGCACGGCGCCGGCACGGACATCACCTTCTTCGGCGGCCTCAACACCTACCTCTCCCTGGGCAATCTGCTGACCTGGCAGGGGATCGGCTTCAACATGATCCTGATCTCCGCCTCGCTACAGGCGCTGCCCCGCGAGCTGTACGAGGCGGCCCGACTGGACGGGGCCAGGGAGTGGCGGATCGCCTGGTCGGTCAAGATTCCCAACATCACCGGCATCCTGGTGCTGACCGGCATGTTCTCCCTCATCGGGAGGCTGCAGCTGTTCGCCGAACCACTGCTGCTGCGGCAGATCGCGCCGGAGTCGATCAACACCGACTTCACTCCGATGATGGAGATCTACGACAAGGCGTTCAAGACCGGTGACTACCAGTACGCCGCCGCCGAGTCGCTGGTCCTGGCCGTGGTCACCGGCATCCTCGCCTTCGTCTTCTACCGGGCCACGAACAGGAAGATGTCATGAGCGCTGCCGTATCCGGGGGCGGCGTGCGCCCCACCCGCCGCGCGGTGGCGCTCACCACCGGCCTGCTGGTCCTCTTCCTGATCTACTCACTCGCCCCGACGTGGTTCCTGATCGTCTCCGCGACCAAGAACCAGACGGACCTGTACTCCACCTTCGGACTGTGGTTCTCCTCCAACCACCTGGCGGACAACGTCCAGGAGATCTGGACCTACCACGACGGGGTGTTCAACCGCTGGATCGGCAACTCGATCCTCTACTCCACACTCGGCGCGGCCGGTTCCACCCTGGTCTCGCTCGCCGCCGGGTACGGGCTGTCGAAGTTCGACTTCCGGGGCCGGGGCGCGTTCTTCGCGGTCATCGTCGGTGCCTCGCTGCTGCCGAGCACCCTGCTGGCCTTCCCGCTGTACCTCGTCTTCGCCCAGATCGGCCTGACCAACACCATCTGGTCGGTACTCATCCCGTACTTCATCAATCCGTTCGGGGTCTACCTGGGCAAGGTGTACGCGGACAGCTCCGTCCCCACCGAACTGATGGAAGCGGCCCGTCTCGACGGCGCCGGGGAGCTGCGGATCTTCTGGTCGGTCGCGCTGCGGCTGATGCGGACCGGCGGCATCACCATCTTCATGCTCGAATTCATCAACATCTGGAACAACTTCTTCCTGCCCCTGTTCATGCTCACCGGTGAGCGCACGTTCCCTGTGAGCCTCGGGCTGTACTCCTGGCTCCAGCAGGCGCAGACCGCCCGCGACATGAACACCCTCGTCCTCACCGGGTCCCTGTTGTCCATCGTTCCGCTCGCGGTCTTCATGTTCGCGCTCCAGAAGTACTGGCGCAGCGGAATCCTCATGGGCAGCCTCAAGTAAAGGATCAGCCGTGCCCAACGCACCCAGAAGACGTGATGTCCTCAAGTACGCCGGCACCACCGGCGTCGCCGCGGCCGGCCTCGGCCTGCTGAACTCCCCGTCCGCCGCCGCGGCCCCGGCCGCGGACGCCGCCTTCGAGCCGGCCGTCTGCAAGCCCCTGGACATCGTCGTCTTCGGCAACGGGAGCTCCGAGTCGGCGCACGGTCTCACTGCCACGCTCTCCGACACGGTCACCGGAGGCCTCGGCCAGAAGGCCCGTGTCCTCAACCCCACCGAGCCGGCCACGTACTGGGGCGGCACGCTCGAGTTCGACGTAGTCGTCAGCCCGACCGACACCACCTACGTCACCGTTCGCCTGTGGGGCGACGACTACGACACCACCTCGCAGCAGGCGGGCTCCGGCACGAACATGTGGCGGCTGCAGCTGTTCTGCGACGGCAAGCAGGTCGGCTACCAGGACGAGGGAGCCGTCGACAGCCTCGACATCCTGGACACCGCGCCGCGCACCCCGGGCCGGTTCTTCTTCCACACCCTGCCGCTTCCGGAGCGGCTCACCCGGGGCAGGAAGAAGGTGAAGCTGGAGATCCGCTCGATGGGCCGCATCTGGTCCTACGGCCAGAACGTCGACCAGCTGTACTACAAGATGACCACGCCGTCGCGGGGCATCTACCGCCTCTACACCCACACCGAGCCGTACTTCGTCCCGCCCAAGGGTGAGGTGCAGGGCCCCGCGCCGCTGCCGAAGGCTCGTACCGTCGAGGGCCCCGAGATCCTGGAGGCGGTGCGTCAACGGGTCGCCAAGGACCAGAAGCACTACCTGACCGGGGCCAACCCCGCCGGCATGGACGCCTTCGCCTTCCAGTCGCTCGCCGAGGGCTACCTCTGGTCCGGCAGCCCCGCGTACCACGACCCGGCGGCGCTGGACCGCGTCCTGCGCGCGCTCGACGGCCGGTACATGGCGTGGAAGAACGACGCGACCGTGATGACCGGCTCCGACCAGCAGTGGCAGGGCTTCGGCCGGGTCGGGCTGGTGCTGGCGCTGCTCTGGGAGCACCTGGGCGACCGCCTGGACGAGAAGGTGACCGGTTCGCCGTACGAGATCTCCAACCCCGGTTTCGAAGAGGGCGGCGACACTCCCATGGGATGGGAGGTACCTGGCTGGGGGAAGACCGCCGACGCCTCCTGGTCCCGGGACACCACCGTCAACCGGTCGGGCTCCGCCTCGCTCAAGGTGACGGCGAGCGCGGCGAACGGATTCATCACCGTGTACAACTCGCCCAAGACCCGCGTGGGCAAGGGGAAGTACACCTACGGCGCCTGGATCAGGACCGACGGCGTCACGGGCACGGGCGCCCACATCGACCCGCTGTTCTTCGACGCGGGCGGCAAGCTGGTCGGCAGCGACCACCGCCAGTTCGCCACCACCGGCACCCATGGCTGGGAATACGTCTCCATAGACCTGGACACACCCGACGGCGCCACCCAGGTGGAGATGCACCTGCGACTGTCCGGCCCCGGCACGGCCTGGTTCGACTCCGTGGACATGGTGGGGCCCACCGAGCTGCGCAACCCCGGCTTCGAGCAGGGCACCGGCACCCCGTCGGGCTGGGAGGTGCCGGGCTGGGGGAAGACCGCCGACGCCTCCTGGGCTCGGGACGCGTCCGTCAACCGGTCCGGTTCCGCGTCGCTGAGGCTGGCCGCCACCGCGGCGAACGGCTTCGTCACGGCGTACAACACGGCGAAGCTCCAGGTCGGCAAGGGGAAGTACACCTACGGCGCCTGGGTCAGGACCGACGGCGTCACCGGCACGGGCGCCCACATCGACCCGCTGTTCTTCGACGCGAGCGGCAAACTCGTCGGCGGCGACCACCGGCAGTACGCCGCCACCGGAACCCATGGGTGGGAGCAGGTCTCCATAGACCTGGAAACCCCTTCCGGCGCCACCCAGGTGGAGTTCCATCTGCGGCTGAGCGGACCGGGCACCGCCTGGTTCGACGACCTGGCCGTTGTCGCGCCCGAGGCCACCGGAACCCACGAGCAGCCGGTGCGGCGCGCCGCCTACACCGACATGCTGAAGTCGAGCCGGGACTACTGGCGTCAGCACTTCCCGCACTACACCAACCAGTCGCAGATCTGCGCCATCGGCCTCTACCAGGCCAACCGCGGCCTCGGCCTGCTCGCCCCTGACCTCGCACTGCCGGAGGACAAGGCCCGCGACTACCTGTACCAGTCGCTCGGCATGAAGCCCTACCTCGGCAAGGAGGACAAGGACGGCAACCCCACCAAGCCGCTGGGTGAGAGCTACCACCAGGTCAGCCGGGCCGGCCTGACCCGCGAACTGGGGTACGTGGGCAGCTACGGCGAGGTCCACGACTGGCTGGTCATGATGTACGAGTCGGTCACGCGCGGATACCGGGCCCAGGAGGCGCCGGAGCTGCGCGAGCAGATGGTGAAGATCATCAAGGCCCGGGGGCGGTTCCGGGTGGTCGACGTCGACGAGACGGGCGCCCGCGTCTCCCGCATCGAGACCGTCGTCGGCTGGCGCAACGAGGTCTACCCCGGTGAGGTCGCCTACGCCTCCCGCACGGCCTGGGACTCGCACCCGCTGATGTCGGCGGTGGTGTTCAAGGACCCGGACATCGTCGGCTGGACCCAGGAGATGGTCGACGACGGGCAGTTCTACCGGCAGCTCGATCTGCTCGTCCACCACACCTGGACCCGCGTCGGCCTCGCCGCGCTGCGCCTGGTCTCCCGCGACTGGGACGCCTTCCAGGCCCTCCCGGCCCGCCCGGGGCGCATCCCCACCGCCTGGGACCGGCCCGACTTCGTCTTCACCGACGAGGAGAACGGCGTCCTGGCCGTGAAGAACGGCGAGGAACTCCTCTTCGCCTCCCTGTACTGGCGCGCCCGGCAGGGCGTCAACGACTACGCCCGCATCCACCACCTCACACCCACCGACCAGCGCTCCGCGACGATCCGCCAGCGTTCGGCGGGCGCCACCGACGACACGTACACGGTCCACGACTGGATCCTGTGGGACTACGCGATCAACGATCCCGGGGCCGGACACATCCCGCCCGGCGGCTTCCCGCCCCCCGGCGACACCCTCCACCAGGCACTCAAGGGTGACGTGTACCCGCTCGCTCCGGTCCCGGCCGACGTCCCGGACCCGGCCATGGGCGTCGACTTCGAGGGCGTGGAGACCATGCTCGTCGGACGCGCCCCGTTCTATCTGTGCGAGTACGGCGACTACCTGATCGCCATGAACACCAGCACCGAACGGACGTACACCCTGCCCGCCCGTCAGGACTTCGGTCCGGCCCGCGACCTTGCCACCGGCCGCGTCATCGGCGCCGGACAGCGTCCCAAGGTCGGCCCGCGCAGCACGCTCGTGCTGTACCGGGGCCGGCGCGCGGCCGGCTGACCGCACCGGGGGAGCCGGGCCGACGCCCGGTTCCCCCTCATCTGCCACCCCCTGACACTCAACGTCGAGTGAAAGAGGAAGACGCATGTCCGAGTCACAGCCCGCCACGCCCGCGTCCCCGAGCCGCCGCCGTTTCCTGCAGATCACCGCCGTCGGCACCACGGCGGCCGCCACCGGGATCGCCGCGGCCCCGACCGCGGACGCCCTGACCTCCTTCATCCACCCCGGGGTGCTGCACAAACTCTCCGACATCCAGCGGATGAAGACGCGGATCGCGGCCGCCACCGAGCCCTGGCTCAGCGGCTGGAACGTGTTCAGGGCGAACGCGTACTCGCAGTCGACCTACGCCATGCTGGGCCCGCGCACGACCATCGACCGGGGCACCACCGAGATCGGCAACTGGGAGTTCTGGAACGACTGCAACGCGGCCTACCAGAACGCCCTGATGTGGAACCTGACGGGCACCACCGCCCACGCCACCAAGGCACTGCAGATCATCAAGGCATGGTCCTCCACCCTCACCTCGATCACCGGCAAGGACGCCCAGCTCGCGGCCTCCATCTACGGCTTCAAACTCGCGGCGGCAGCCGAGCTGATGCGGTACACCGCCCCCTCGGGCAGCTGGTCCGCGGCCGAGATCACCCAGACCGAGAACCTCTTCAGGAACGTCTTCGTGCCCCTGGTGAGGACGTTCGGCGACGCGGGCTGGGGCACCAACTGCATCAAGGCGATGATGGCGTTCGGGGTGTTCTGCAACGACACCTCCCTCTACAACGCCGCCGTCGACGCCTTCCACCTGCACGACTGCTGCAAGATCAGCCGGGTGATCAGGGACTCCGGCCAGTGCGTGGACAGCGGACGCGACCAGGCCCACACCCAGCTCATCCTGGGCAGCATGGCCGAGGCCTGCGAGATCGCCTGGGTCCAGGGCCAGGACCTGTACTCCGCCTCCGCCAACCGGCTGCTGGCCGGCTTCGAGTACACGGCGAAGTACAACACCGGCAACGACGTGCCGTACACCGTCTGGGGCTCCTGCCGGCTCACGTTCAACTCCATCTCCACCGTCGAGCGCGGGAATCTGCGCCCGATCTACGAGATGGCCTTCAACCACTACGTCAAACGCCGCAGCCTGCCCGCCCCCTGGACGTACGCGGCCATCGGGAACATCAGCCCGGAGGGCGCGGCGTTCCAATGTGACCACGTGGGCTTCGGCACCCTGCTGTTCACCCTCTGAGCGGAGCTTTCGTGATCCACAACCCCGTCCTGCGCGGCTTCGAACCCGACCCCGTGATCCTCCGCGTCGGCGACGACTTCTACATCGCCACCTCCACCTTCGAGTGGTACCCGGGCGTCCGGATCCACCACTCCAGGGACCTGGTCGACTGGCGGTCCCTGGGCGGGGTTCTGGACAGCACGCGCCTGCTCGACCTCACCGGCGTCCCCGACTCCGGCGGCATCTGGGCGCCCGGACTGTCGTACGCGGACGGCCTGTTCCACCTCGTCTTCACCGTCGTCGACACCTACGCCGAGGGATGGAAGGACCTTCCCAACTACGTCACCACGGCCCCCTCGATCGAAGGACCGTGGTCCGACCCGGTTCCGCTGCACGGCCGCGGCTTCGACGTCTCCTTGTTCCATGACGAGGACGGTGACGGCCGCAGCTGGCTGCTGAACATGCGGTTCGACTGGCGTCCGGACCGCGAGGGATTCGCCGGGATCGAGATCCAGGAGTACGACCGCAAGACCCGGGCCCTGCTCGGCGAACCCCGCACCCTCACCACCGGAACCTCCGTCGGTGTCGCCGAGGGCCCGCATCTCTACCGGCGCGACGGCTGGTACTACCTGGTGCACGCGGAGGGCGGCACCGGATACGAACACGGCGCGGCCGTGGCCCGCTCCCGCGACCTGCTCGGCCCGTACGAGGCCGATCCGGCCGGCCCCCTGCTCACGTCCCGGCACGACCCGTCCCTGGAGTTGCAGAAGGCCGGGCACTGCTCCCTCGTCGAGACGGCGACGGGCCAGTGGTACGCCGCTCACATCGCCGCCCGCCCTCACACGGAGCGGGGCCGGTGCGTGCTCGGCCGGGAGACCGCATTGCAACCGGTGACCTGGACCGACGACGGCTGGCCCCGCATCCCCGGCGCCGTACCCGCCGTAGCGGTGCCGGCACCCGCGCTGCCACCGGCGCCCGTCGCCGAACCACCGGCGCACGACTGCTTCGACGCTCCGGTTCTCGGCCCCGACTGGTCCACCCTGCGCCGCCCGGCCGGCGACGACTGGATCGAGCCGGCACCGGGGCGGCTGCGCATCCGGGGCGGTCAGTCGCCGGTGGGCCGCCGCACGCCCAGTCTGGTGGCCCGGCGGGTGACCGCCCCGCGCTGCTCCTTCGAGACCAGCCTGACCTTCTCGCCCCGCACCCCCGACCATCTGGCCGGTCTGACGGCCTACTACAACACCCGCAACTGGCACTACCTGTACGTCACCGCCGAGGACGACGGCTCCCCGGTCCTGCGGGCACTGAGCTGCGAAGCCGGCCGTCTCGTCGCACATGAGCCGACCGTACCGCTGAAGCCCGGACGCCCGGTCGTCCTGCACGCGGAACTCGACGTTCCGGCCCTGCGCTTCTCGTACGACACCGGCGGGGGAGTCCAGACGCTGCCGATCGAGCTCGACGCCACCGTCCTGTCCGACGAGCACGCCGACGAGTTCCACGACGGCCAGTTGCGCGTTCTCGGCTTCACCGGCGCCATGTGGGGCCTGTGGGTGCAGGACCTCGACGGCGCCGGTGTCCACGCGGACTTCGCCCACGCCACGTACCGGACCTTTCCGGACGGCCCCGCATGACGATCGACGACCTGAGACGCGTCCACCTCTTCCGCACCGATCTCGGGTCCGACGAGGCGGTGCCGCTGCTTCTGGTGCACGGCTGGGGCGGGGACGGCCGGGAGTGGTCCGCGCACGCCGAGGCGCTGGCCGACCGGTTCCGCGTGATCGTCCCCGACCTGCGCGGGCACGGCCGGTCGGACGTCCCCGACGAGGGCAACACGCCGACGGAGATGGCCGACGACCTCGCCGCGCTGCTCCGGCACCTTGGCACCGGGCCGGCGATCGCCGTGGGCCACTCCATGGGCGGCCAGGTCGTCAACCTGCTCGCGGTCCGGCATCAGGAGCTCGTCCGCTCGGTCATCGCCCTTGATCCGGCTCACGGCGCGCACGGGGCGGAAGTGGAGGGGATTCCCGCCCGGCTCGCGGAGTACCGGGAACGCGGGGCGCGTGCCGCGGCCGAGTTCATCGCCGGCGCCTTCCCGGCAGGCGCTCCGGCCGGACTGCGTACGGCACATGTCCGCACCATGCTCGGCACCCCGGATCACGTCATCGCCCAGGCGTACGCGGGCATGTACACCGACTCCGGCGCGGTCGGCGTCCGCCCGCACAGCGAGGCGTATCTGCGCCGGCGCAGCCAGCCCGCGCTCACCGTATGGACCTCGGCGCAAGCGGCCACCTGGGAACGCGGCACCCTGCATGTCCCCGGCTCCCGCGTCGAACACTGGCCTGACACCGGGCACTACCTGCACGAGGAACATGTCGGACGCACAGTGCGCCTGTTGGAGGACTGGGCGACGGCTGGACAAGGGACCCGGTAGGAAGTGCCTGCGCCCGTTCACCGGCTCCAGCAACTGGACGCAGCACCTGCTCGCCCCGGCGGGCAGACCTCAGTCCGGTGCCGGGGGGCGGGTGGACTGCGGGAGTTGGCGGCGCCCTTAGCGATGCCCGGCCCTGCCAGGGCCCGCTCGTCGCATGGTGGGGAGGAGTGCTATGACCTCCCAGCCGTGGTCCTCGCGTGGGCCGGTGTGCAGTGTGCCGCCGAGTGCGGTGACGCGTTCGGTGAGGCCGACGATGCCGAAGCCTCCGCCGCGGGCGGCGTAGGGCAGCGGGGCGCCTGCGCGGCCGTTGTCGCGCACCGTCACGTGCAGGGTGTCGTCGGCGTGAGCGAGGGCGACGGTGACTTCGGTGGCGTCGGCGGCGTGGCGCCGTACGTTCGTGAGGGCTTCCTGGACGACGCGGTAGGCGGCGGCCTGTACCTCGTGGGGCAGATTCGGGGGCATGGAGGCGGAGCGGTGCAGTTCGGCCTTCGGGCCGGTCGGGCCGCCGAATCGGTCGACGAGTTCCGTGAGGGCTGCCAGGTCGCCCACCAGGTGGTTCTCGCCCGGCTCCAGCCGGGCCGTTTGCTCCGGGCCTTCGCGCAGGATTCCGACGGTCAACCGCATGGAGTCGAGCGCCTCGGTCGCGGCGTGCTCGATTCCCGCCAGGACCGGGTCCAGGCGATCTGGTTCGCTGCTGACCATCATGCGGGCCATCTGTGTCTGGATGAGGATGCCGGTGACGTGGTGGGCGACGAAGTCGTGCAGGTCGGCTGCCATGGCGAGGCGTTCGGAGCGACGGGTCTCGGCGACCGCGACGCCGCGCCTGTGGTCCAGGGAGCGCAGGTAGCCGCCGAGGCCGATGGTGATGCCGGTCATCAGCGCTACTACCAGTGTGAGCCCCAGGATCAGGGCGTCGTCCTGGGTGCCGGTTGCGTAGAAGCGCAGCGGTGCAGCGATGGCCGCCCCGCCGACGAGCAGGGCACAGGGGCCTGCCCATCGTGGTGGGCAGGTACGGACGGCGAGCAGCAGCAGGCAGAGCAGGACCGCCACTTCCCCAGGGCCGAACATACGAATTCGCTCGGTCGTCGTGGCCACGGCGGTCAAGGCCAGGGAAGCGCCTGCTGGTAGGGCGGCCCGCAGTTGGGGAGTGAGCCACGCGGGTTGCCGGGCGGAGGGCCACAGGACGGCCGCGAGGCCGAGCGACAGCAGCAGGAGCACAGGCCAGAGGGTCTTGCCGTTGGTGACGGCGATGAGCACGTCCGCGGCGGCCAGCAGGACCAGTGTGATGACGCCCGTCGCACGCAGGCAGCCCTGTCGGCGGGTCCGCGTCGTGGTCGGGTCGTCCGTCGCAGGCAGGAGGTTCACATCGGTCACTGTAGAGAGGAGCGGTCGGCTGCGCCTCGGCTGGTCGGCCGAGGCGGACGTCAGGCGCGGGAACCGCTTCGCCGGCGGTCCCCGCGCCTGGTCATGGCACGGTGGGACGGTCAGTTGATCCGGACGATCTTCCAGAGCTGGTCGTCGAGGCTGGCGCTGCCCCACTGGATGACGGCTGCCCCGTCGGCGGTGGAGGACTGGGTGACGCCGGCGACGAGGGTGCTGTTCACGTTCCGGAGTTTGTAGTAGCCGCCGCCCCCGTCGGTGAGGGTCCACTTCTGGGAGTCGGCGCTGGAGGCGGTGTTCTGGACGATGGCAGCGCCCGCGGCGCTGGAGGAGCCTTGGATGTCGAGGTTGAGGTTGCTCTTGGTGTTCTTGATGTTCCAGGCGCCGCTGCCGGCGGACTGGAAGGTGAAGAGCTGGCAGGTGCAGTTCGTGTTCTGCCACTGGTTGGCGGCGGTGCCGGCGGTGGTGGAGCCGTTCGGGATGTCGAGGTACTTGCCGCTGTTCTTGTTCACCAGGACGTACTGGCCGGTGCCCAGGGGCGGCAGGGCGGTCTGGGTGAGGTTCCAGCGCTGGCAGCCGCAGCTGGTGCCGCTCCACTGGACGGCGGCGGTGCCGACGGTGGTGGAGGCGCTGGGTATTTCGAGGAGCTTGCCACTGCTGCGGTTGGTGATGCTGTACCCGCCGGCCGGGTGGGGCGCGATGGCCCATTCGTGGTCGGGCGTGCCGTTGTCATCCCACTGCAGGACTGTGGCGCCGTTGGCGGTGGACTGGCTCTGGACGCCGAGGACCTTGCCACTGGCGACGTTGAAGATCTTGAAGTAGCCCGAGGACTGCTGCTCGAAGCGCCACTGCTGGTTGGTGGAGGTGGTGGGGTTCTGCTGGGTGGCGGTGGTGCCGTTGGTGGTGGAGCCGCCGACGATCGTGAGGTTCAGGGCGCTGTTCGCGTTGGTCATGGTGTAGGTGGCACCGTCGGAGACGCCGCCGCCCAGGTCGATCGTGCTGTAGGTGACCGGGTTGGAGAGGCCGCTGCCTCCCCGTCCGGCGCTGAGGATCAGCAGGCTGTGCCCGTCGGCGAGGGCCGTCATGCCGCGGCTGTAGCCGCCGATCACATTGGCGCTGATGCGCGTCCAGGTGTTCGCGGCGCCGTTCTGCGTGTTGATGAACAGGTCCTCGGCGCTGTTGGCGCTGACGACGAGTGTGCCGTTGGGGCCGCCGGTGGGCAGCCAGGTCATGTAGGGAGCGCTCTGCGGCACCACGCCGCCCGTCGTCCGCAGCGGGATGCCGGTGACCGAGCCGAACGCCTCCGGGTCGGAGGAGATCTTGTAGTAGACGGAGAAGTTGCCCTCGGGAGCGCCGCCGTACTCGTAAGACATGACGTACTTGCCGTTCGGCAGCTTCGCGACGGTGGGCATGCCCGGCCGGTCGCCGGCGGTGGGCATTGCCACGTCGTCGACGACGGGGCCCCAGTTGCGGACGTCGGTGGAGACCTGGTGGACGATCTTCTGGCCGTGGTCGGGGTCGCGCTGGTCGGAGTAGTAGACGATCAGCTTGCCGTCGGAGACGAGGAAGAACGGCTCCCACACGGGAGTCTGGCCGTTCGTGTCGAACGCCGAGCCGCCTGTGGCGATGTTGCTGACGAAGTCCCAGGTCTGACCGCGGTCGGTGCTGGCGTACATGTCGATCTTGGTGGCCGACCGGTCGGAGGGCACCGAGTCACCTGCGGCCAGGATGGTCCCGGCCGGGAAGTCGCCTATGGCCGTGGGCAGTTCGAAGAGCTCGGGCTGCCAGCGCATGCCCCAGCCGTTCTCGGTGTCGGCTACGTCGGAGAGCTTGCTCCAGGAGTCGCCGTTGTCGGTGGAGCGGTAGATCGGGAAGACGGGCGTACCGTTGGTGTACTGCTCGAACGTGGCGAGCAGGGTGCCGTTGGCCGATCCGTTGTGCTGCAGACGCAGCACCCGCGGGTACAGCGAACCGGGCGAGGGCGCACCCGCGGGCGGGGTGTACATGGTCTGCGAGGGACGGGAGAGGGCCTGAGCCCGCCCCGAGGCAGGCAGCACAATCGTCGCCGCGGCGACGATCAGCGCCAGGATGAGCAACAGCAGGGTGGTGGGGCGGGAATGCTGAGCGGCGCCGGGTCTGGCGCTCAACAGTGCAGGGGACATGTGCGGCTCTCAGGGCAGGGGAGGGACAGGAGGGTCCGGTGCGTGCCGCCCGGGACGAAACCGGGTGGGAAGCGGCGAGCCCGGAGTGCACGTCCACCGCGTACGAGGAACCGCGGTGTCGTGCGGCATAGGAGTCGGACCGATCCGCCTCGCGAGTGAGACGGCTGGTGCGAGTGGCGGAGCTGTGCCCGGGGCGCGGTGTGTTCTCCGAAGCCGGGGTGCTCTCAGGTGGTGGGCCGGTCCGTCTTGTCGGGGTGCGACGGCGGAGGCGCGGTCGAGCCGCGGACGACGAGTTCGACCGGTGGGTCGCTCGCCTGCGGCAGGTCGGTGTCGGGCTTCTCGATCGCGTGCACGAGAAGGCGGATGCCCTCTCTGGCCGCGGCCTCGAAGGGCTGGCGCACGGTGGTCAGGGGAGGAGAGACGTAGGCGAAGACCGGGTTGCCGTCGAAGCCGACGACGCTGATGTCCTCGGGTACGCGGCGCCCGGCTTCCCGCAGGGCGTGGATGAGCCCGATGGCCATCTCGTCGCCCGCCGCGAAGACAGCGGTCACGGACCTGTCCGACGCCAGCGCCCGGCCCACGGCATGGCCGGAGGCAGCCGACCAGTCACCGTTGAGCAGTGGCGGCTCGTGCGCGCCCCGTGCCGCGAGCGCCGCACGCCATCCTTCGATGCGGTCCTTGGTGGCGTACCAGCGCCGCGGACCGGCGAGATGATGAACGGTCGTGTGTCCCAGGTCCAGCAGATGCTCGGTGGCCGCCCGCGCCAGTTCCTGTGCGCCCACACCCATGGTCACGGTGCGGGTGGCGGTGAAGGCGGGCGGTGCTCCCAGGAAGAGGACGGGGACGCCGACGCGGACGCTGATGTCTCCTTCCACGATGGGTTCGGAGACGATGACGCCGTCCACCCCTTGTTCGAGCAGCGACGCCACGGCACCCGCGATGCCCGTCGGGTCGCCGTCGGGCGTGTTGACCACGCGGAGCGCGTAGCCCGCGTCGCGCACGGCCCGCTCGATGTGCACGAGCAGTGAAGCGGTCCCGTAGCCGGCGGTGCCCAGGGCGACCACACCGATGGAGCCGGTACGCCCGGAGACCAGTGTCCTGGCCGCCTGGTTCAGCCGGTAGCCGAGTTCCTCGGCGGCCGCGAGGACCTTGGTGCGGGCGTCCTCGGAGACGTACGGCTCGTTGTTGAGGACCCGGGACACCGTCTTGCGTGACACCCCGGCCAGGCGGGCCACGTCCGCGCTGCGCGGCACAGCGGAGCCCTCGCTCCGTCCCACCACTGCTGCCATGAAGTCTCCCGACGGCCGTACGTCTGCATCGAAGGCGGTCAACTGTATGACCACGCGGTCTGACCGCGTGGTCATGTCTACGTAGCCGACAGCGGTACGTCAAGGGTTCCGGCGGTATCGATTCCGAGGGGCGGATGCGGGTTCGTCGGAGGGCGGCCGGTCGGCGAAGGGAGTCGCAGTCGCCGTGCGGAGAGCCCCCGTGGTGGACATATCTGCTGGTCAAGGGATACAAGTTGGCTCTCGCGCCGGCTCGCGGAACGGGGGTGTCGCTCCCCTCCGGCGGTAGGCCGGCCGTCCTGCCGACAGGTACGGTCAGCTCTGAGGTCAGGTCGAAGGGGCTTGACAGCGACTCCTCGGAGCGTTCACTCTTCCTCCCAACCGCCGGTCGAATTTGTTCGATCGTGTTGAGTCTTGGTCGCGTAGACGACCGCTTCCCCGTCACACCCCGCGGGCCGACGTGCCGCCTGAGCACGGCCGCCCTGTCAGGAGCCGAAATGCACTCTTCCTCCCTCGGTCGGCCCATGCCTTCTGCCAGCCGACGCACCGTCCTGCGCGGTATCGGTGGCGCAGCCGTCCTCGGCGCCGGCATACCGCTGCTCAGCGCCTGCGGCGGCAGCGGCAGCGGCAGCGGCACGGCATCCGACCCCAAGACCGTCAGCCTCGGGTCGAACGCGTCGGACGCGGTGCCGAAGAAGGCGTTCGCCGAGATCTACGCGGCGTTCACGAAGCAGTCCGGGATCACGGTCGACGTGAACACCAAGGACCACAACACGTTCCAGGAGCAGATCAACACCTACCTCCAGGGCACCCCGGACGACGTGTTCAACTGGTTCGCCGGCTACCGCATGCAGTTCTTCGCCGCCAAGGGCCTCGCCTCCCCGATCGACGACGTGTGGCAGAAGATCGGCGGAAACTTCCCCGAGGCGATGAAGGCGCTCAGCAAGGGCGCGGACGGCAAGTACTACTTCGTGCCCATCTCCACGTCCCTCTGGGGCGTCTTCTACCGCAAGAGCGTCTTCGAGAAGTACGGCTACGAGGTCCCCACCACCTGGGACCAGCTCGTCGCCCTGTGCAAGCAGATGAAGAAGGACGGCCTGGTTCCGTTCGCCTTCGGCGACAAGGACGCCTGGCCCGCGCTCGGCACCTTCGACCAGATCAACTTCCGTACCAACGGCTACGACTTCCACGTCGAGCTGATGGCCGGCAAGGCGTCCTGGACGGATGCCAAGGTCCGCACCGCCTTCGACCACTGGGCCGAGATCCTCCCCTACCACCAGGAGGGCGCGGTCGGCCGCACCTGGCAGGACGCGGCCCAGACGCTGATCTCGAAGAAGGCGGGCATGTACCTGTTCGGCAGCTTCGTGGCGCAGCAGTTCACGAACAAGGCCGACCTGGACGACCTTGACTTCTTCCCCTTCCCGGAGATCGACTCCGCGCACGGACAGGACACCGTCGAGGCGCCCACCGACGGCTTCATGCTCTCCAAGGCTCCGAAGAACAAGGACGGCGCGCTGAAGCTCCTGGAGTTCCTGGGCACCCCGGAGGCAGAGCAGATCTACCTGAAGTCCGACCCGAGCCTGGTCGCGGCTTCCAACAAGGCCGACACCTCCTCGTACACCCCGCTCCAGAAGAAGGCGTACGAGACGATCGCCGGCGCCAAGCACCTCACCCAGTTCATGGACCGCGACAGCCGCCCGGACTTCACCTCCACGGTGATGCAGCCCGCCCTGCAGAAGTTCGTCCGCGACCCCAAGGGCGTCGACAGCCTGCTGGCGTCGATCGAGCGCCAGAAGAAGACGATCTTCGCGTCCGCATGACCGCCACCACGAACACCGGTACCGGGACCGGAACCACCAGCACCTCGGGGGCGGCCGCAGTGCCGCCCCCGGGCAACCCGAAGAATGTGACCAAGAATCAGACCAAGCGGCTGCGCGCCCCCTTGGGCCACCGACGGCTGCTCACCCGACGGGACCGCCTCACCCTCGGCCTGATGGCCGGGGTGCCGACGATCCTGCACGTCATGCTCGTCTGGCTCACAGCTCTCGCCTCGATCGCGCTGGCCTTCACCACCTGGGACGGCATCGGCTTCGACTCCATCACATGGGTCGGCCTGGACAACTTCCGTGAGCTGTTCACCAGCAACCCGCAGTTCTGGCCCGCCGTCGAGCACAACATCGTCTGGTTCGTCGTGCTCATCCTGATCCCGACGCCGCTCGGCCTGTTCCTGGCCGTGCAGCTCGACAAGAAGATCCGGTTCAGCAAGGTGTACCAGACCGCGTTCTTCCTGCCCGTCGTGCTGTCGATGGCGGTCATCGGGTTCGTATGGCAGCTCGTCTACAACCCCGACACCGGCCTGATCAACAGCATCATCGGCGCCAACGAGCCCGGCCACTACATCGACTGGATCGGCGACCCGGACCTCAACCTGTGGTCCGTCCTCATCGCCGCCTCCTGGCGCCACACCGGCTACATGATGATTCTCTACCTGGCCGGCCTGAAGGGTGTCGACCCGGCGCTTCGGGAGGCGTCCTCGCTGGACGGCGCCAACGAGTGGCAGACGTTCAAGAACGTCATCTTCCCCACCCTGCGCCCCACCAACACCGTCGTCCTGGTCGTGACGATCATCGAGGCGCTGCGCGCCTTCGACCTCGTCTTCGTCTTCAACAAGGGCGCCGAGGGCACCGAGTTGCTGTCGATCCTGGTCACCAACAACATCATCGGTGAGTCCAGCCGCATCGGATACGGCTCCGCGATCGCCGTGGTCCTGCTGGTGATCTCGCTTGCCGTGATCATCCCGTATCTGATCGCGACCTTCCGGAAGGAGCGGCGCGCATGAGCTCCCACCCGTCGCCCACCACCACCCTGAACGAGGCGCTTCGCGCCACCCCTTTGAACTCTGGCGCGCTGGCCAAGCAGCGCACCCCCGTCCGCCCTGCCCGGATCCTGCTGCACGTCTTCCTCGCCGGTGCCGCGCTGGCCTGGCTCGCACCCCTGCTGTGGGCGATGTACGCGGCGATGCGCCCGTACGCCGAGACCAGCACCAAGGGCTACGTCTCCTGGCCCGACGAACTGAGCCTCGACAACTTCACCAACGCCTTCCAGCAGTCAGACATGCTGCACTACTTCGGCAACACATTGCTGGTGGCGATCCCCGCGGTGCTGCTGACGCTGTTCCTGTCGTCGATGGTCGCCTTCTACGTCAGCCGCTTCGACTTCCGGGTCAATCTGTTCCTGCTGCTGGTGTTCACGGCCGGCAACCTGCTGCCCCAGCAGGTCATCATCACCCCGCTGTACCGCCTGTATCTGCTCATCGACCTGCCCGGCATCACCATGAGCGGCAAGCTCTACGACTCCGCGCTGGGCCTGGTACTGATCCACGTGGCGTTCCAGTCCGGCTTCTGCGCCTTCGTGCTGGCCAACTACATGCGCTCCCTGCCGCACGAGCTGACCGAGGCCGCCCTGGTCGACGGCGCCTCCGTCTGGCGCCTGTACTGGCAGATCGTGCTGCCCCTGTGCAAGCCCGCCATGGCCGCCCTGGCGACGTTGCTGTCCATCTGGATCTACAACGATTTCTTCTGGGCGATCGTGCTGATCTCCACCGGCGAGAACATGCCGATCACCTCGGCGCTGAACAACCTCTCCGGCCAGTACTTCACCGACCCCAACCTGGTCGCAGCCGGAGCCCTGCTCACCGCGATCCCGACCCTGATCGTGTACTTCGTGCTCCAGCGGCAGTTCGTCAGCGGCCTCACGCTGGGCGCCAACAAGGGCTGAACCTGAACCCCCCACTCGTTCCCCGCACTTCCCCGGAGCAGCACCTGTGAGCACCGAACGCCCCAACAAGGTTGTGAGCCCCTTGCCTTCCCAGCTCCCCACGTATGTGTCGGACACCGCACCGTGGCGGGGCGCCCTGCGCCCGGCCCGCTCCTGGCTGCATTCCGACGCTCCCTCCCAGTCGCTCAACGGCTCCTGGCAGTTCCGTCTGTCGCCCACGGCGGCCGTCGCCGAGGACTTCGCCTCCGAGGACTTCGACGACCGGGGCTGGGACAGCATCCCGGTGCCGGCGCACTGGGTGCTGGAGGGCGACGGCGCCTACGGCCGGCCGATCTACACGAACGTCCAGTACCCCTTCCCGATCGACCCGCCGCACGTCCCCGACGAGAACTCCACCGGCGACTACCGCCGCCGTTTCGACGTCCCCGAGGACTGGTCGGACGCCGAGCGGGTCCTGCTGCGGTTCGACGGGGTGGAGTCGCTGTTCCGGGTGTGGGTGAACGGCGTCGAGATCGGCAGCGCCAGTGGCAGCAGGCTGGCCCACGAGTTCGACGTGACGTCCGCGGTGCGACCGGGCGGCAACGTCGTCGCCGTACGGGTGCACCAGTGGTCGGCCGCCAGCTACCTGGAAGACCAGGACCAGTGGTGGCTGCCGGGCATCTTCCGGGACGTCACCCTGCTCGCCCGCCCGGCCGGGGGCGTCGAGGACGTCTGGCTGCGCACCGGCTACGACCACGGAAACGGCCGTATCGACCCGGAGGTCACCGCCGACGCCGCCGCGTTCCCCGTCACCCTGCGCATCCCCGAACTCGGCGTCGAGCGGGTCTGGGCCACCCCGGCCGACGTGGCGCCCCTCGACATCGCGGGCGTCCAGCCGTGGTCGGCCGAGCGGCCCCGCCTGTACGACGCCACCGTGTCCTCGGCCGCGGAGAGCATCGCCCTGCGGGTCGGCTTCCGCACGGTCGAGATCCACGGCGACCGGCTCCTGGTCAACGGCCGCCGTGTCGTCTTCCACGGGATGAACCGGCACGAGGCCCACCCCGAGCGCGGCCGGGTCTTCGACGAGGAGCACGCCCGCGCGGACCTGGCCCGCATGAAGCGGTTCAACGTCAACGCCATCCGCACCAGTCACTACCCCCCGCATCCCCGGCTGCTCGACCTCGCCGACGAACTCGGCTTCTGGGTCGTCCTCGAAAGCGATCTGGAGACCCACGGCTTCGAGAACGTCGACTGGGCCGACAACCCGAGCGACGACCCGGCCTGGCGCGCCGCCTATCTGGACCGTGTCCAGCGCACCGTCGAGCGGGACAAGAACCACCCCGCCATCGTGATCTGGTCACTCGGCAACGAGGCCGGAACCGGCGCCAACCTCGCCGCGATGTCGGCCTGGGTCCACGCCCGCGACCCCGAGCGTCCCGTGCACTACGAAGGCGATTACACCGGCGAGTACACCGACGTCTACTCCCGCATGTATCCGACGGTCCCGGAGATCGAGCAGATCGGCACGGACGGTTCCGTCGCGCCGCTGCTCGGCTGCACCCCCGCGCAGGGCGCCCGGCAGCGCACCAAGCCGTTCCTGCTGTGCGAGTACGCCCACTCGATGGGCAACGGGCCGGGTGCCCTCGACCAGTACGAGGAACTGGTCCACCGGTTCCCGCGGGTGCACGGCGGTTTCGTCTGGGAGTGGCGCGACCACGGCATCCTGGCCACGGCCCCGGACGGGACGCCGTACCACGCCTACGGCGGCGACTTCGGGGAGGTCGTGCACGACGGCAACTTCGTGATGGACGGGATGCTGCTCAGCGACGACGTGCCGACGCCGAGCCTGTACGAGTTCAAGGCGGTCGTGACGCCGATCCGCTTCGCCTTCGACGGCGACAAGCTCGTGATCACCAACCTGCGGCACTCGGCCGACACGTCCGACCTGCGCTTTCGCTGGCGCGTCGAGCACGACGGGAACCTCGTGGACTTGGGGGAGTGGGATGCCCCGGTCCTCGCGGCGGGCGAGTCGGGGCGGGTGCCGTTGCCGCCGGTCGCGGTGGCCCCGGACGGCGAGACCTGGCTGACGGTCGAGGCGGTGCTGGCGACGGCGACCGCCTGGGCGCCGCAGGGGCATGAGATCGCCACCGCCCAACTCGACCGCTCGGTACGGCGGCCGGTGCCCGTCGCCCGGCCCCGGCGCGACTGGCGGCCCGGCGAGGGAACGCTCACGCTCGGCATCGCCGAGTTCACCGGCGGCTCCCTCACCCGCCTCGCCGGGCGCCCCGTGGCCGGCCCTCGCCTGGAACTGTTCCGCGCGCCCACCGACAACGACGAGAGCCGGGCCGACCGGCTGGAGGGAAGCGACAACAGCGTCCTCGGGGTGTCGAGCGCCGACACCTGGCGCCGCGACGGCCTGGACCGGCTGACCACGCGGCGCCTCGACGTCGAGCAGGCCGCGGACGCCCTGCGCACCGTGGACCGGGTCTCCGCCGCGGGCTCCGCCCTCTCGGTGACCGTGGAGTCCCTCTGGTCGATCGAGGACGGCGAACTCGAACTGCGCGTGGAGATCGAGCCGTCGCGCGGCTGGCGGTCGGTGTGGCCGCGGATCGGGGTGCGCTTCGAACTGCCCGACGGGACGGCACCCGTCGACGGCGCGGACTGGTTCGGCCTGGGCCCGCTGGAGTCCTACCCCGACAGTCTCCGCGCGGCCCGCACCGGCCGCTTCTCCTACCCGATCGGGGACCTCGCGGTCGCCTACGCGCGCCCCCAGGAGACCGGCCACCGCTCCCAGCTGCGGCGCCTCACGCTGACCAGCGGCGGCACCGAGGTACTGCGGCTCGTGGCACTCCCCGACGCCCGCGGTCGGCGCCCCGGCTTCACCCTCGGGCGCCACACCCCCCAGCAGATCGCCAGCGCCGCACATCCCTTCGAGCTCCCGGAGTCGACCGCGAGTCACCTGATCATCGACGCCGTCCAGCACGGACTCGGCTCCCGGTCCTGCGGGCCGGACGTGTGGCCGGAGTTCGTGCTGCGCCCCGAAGCCCGCACCATCAGGCTGCGCATCACACCGGGCGCCTGAGCAACAGAGCCCGTCGGCGACGCTGCTGCCCACCGTGGGCCGGCGGGCCGACCGGGCGCTGCACGGCCCGGCGGCGGGGGTGGCTGGCGGTTCCCCGAACGATGGTCCCGGACCGCGGACTGCCCTCGACGAGAGCATGCCGCTCGAGCCGGGCGCCTGCCGCATCCCCCTCTCCGAGATCGGCCGGGCCGAGGCCTACGCGCGAGCCTGTGCCGAGCTCGGCGAGCCCCGGGCCGCTGTCGAGGGGCGATGGCGGCCGGCCAGGCGACCCGGCGAAGCCCACCGCCCTCGTCAGGACCGTTTCCCGGCACACACTTCGTCAGCGACGGGCCGAAACAGCGGTGCGGTCTTCAAGGATGCATCCATGGGTTCGCACACCGTCTGATGACCAAACGGAAGGGCAAGTACGCCATCGGACAGAAGGGCCTGATCCTCGGCCGCGAGGGCGTGGGCACGGTCACCGAGGTCGGCCCGGCCGTCGCCGGCCTCAAGCCCGGTGGCCTGGTCGTGATCAACCCCACCCAGCCTTGCGGGCTGTGCCCTGCGCGCAGGGTCGGCCACGAGCGTTGTCTCTACCGGGTTCCCGACTCCATGAGCGCGTCGCAGTCGTCCGAGAGCCGATGGCGGAAGCCGAGTGGTGAGCCCAGGTATAGGGGGTTGCTCCGTGTGTCGGTCCTTCCTCGGGCTTGGCGAGGTTCGGCCATGGGGTCATCGGGAGGCATTCCGCTCGACTGTGCCGACGTGCCGGGGCCCTCTCTCCAGGTGCGACCTCGCCCGGCTTCCACATGACCAACGGCCGCGCCGGCCGGCGCGGCCCCGCATCTCCGAGAATCACACCTCGTGCCACTACGGCGCCGCTGCCCGGGAGAAGCGCCGACTGGACGCGAGGCGGGCCGGGGCACTCCTCCCGGTTGTCTGAAGCAGGCCGTCAGCCCGATCCGGGTGCTGCCCGGCCCGCCACGGTCGTCGGCGTAATGCCGCGCCAGGTCGATTTCCTTCTCGACTCCACGGAAAGTGAGTTCTGACATGACAGGTTTGCCCAGTCGCCGACAGGTACTCGGCGGGACGGCAGCGGGAGTACTGGCCACGCTGGCCGGGATCCCGCATGCCGGTGCCGCGTCCGCCGCTGTGACGTACACGGCGCCGGATCCGCGGGTGTGGATCCACCTCAACAACGGGTGGCGATTCATCAGAGCGGACGCCACTGGTGCGCAAGCGCCCGGTTTCGACGACTCCGGATGGACGTCCGTCGTCACCCCCCACACGTGGAACGCCGTCGGCGGTGCCGACGGCGGCAACGACTACTACCGCGGAGTGGGCTGGTACCGCCGCCGCTACACCGTGCCGGCCGAACTCGCCGGAAAGAGGCTGTACCTGCAGTTCGCCGGGGTCAACCAGATCGCCGACGTCTGGGTCAACGGCACGTACCTCGGGCAGCACAAGGGCGGGTACTCCCGCTTCCGTTTCGACGCCACGGCCGCGCTCGTCCCGGGCGGGGACAACGTCATCGCGGTGAAGGTGACCAACGCCCGCGACACCGGCATCGCCCCGTTGAGCGCGGACTACACCTTCCAGGGCGGCATCTACCGCAACGTGAGCCTGTGGGCCGTCGACGACCTCCACGTCCGGATGACGGACTACGCGGGCCCCGGCGTCTACCTCCGGCAGACCAACGTGAGCGCGGCCTCGGCCACGGTGACCGTCACGACGAAGCTGTGGAACGACAGCACCACCACCAGATCGGTGGTCGTGCGCAGCGTCATCGCGGACAAGAGCGGGACCGTCGTCGCGGAGACGAGCAGCACCGCGCAGACCGTCCTCGCGGCCACCGGCACGGAGGTCCAGCAGACTCTCCACATCAGCAGCCCGCACCTGTGGAACGGCCTGGCGGATCCCTACCTCCACAACGCCGGCGTCGAGATCCATGACGTCACCGGGGGCGGGGACCAGATCACGGATGTGGTGACCGAACGCCTGGGTCTTCGCTCCATCGCCGTCGACGCCAACACCGGGTTCCGCCTCAACGGCAGCCACCTCCACCTGCATGGCGTCAACCTGCACCAGGACCGGGCCGGCCAGGGCTGGGCGATATCCGACGCCGATCACACCCAGGACTTCGACCTCATCAGCGAGATCGGCGCCAACGCCGTCCGGATGGCGCACTACCAGCACGACCAGAAGGACTACAACCTCGCTGACGAACGCGGAATGATCGTGTGGGCGGAGATTCCCCTGGTCGACCTCGTCACCGACTCGGCCGCCTTCACCACCAGCACCCAGAACCAGCTGCGGGAACTGATCCGGCAGAACTACAACCACCCCTCGATCGCCTTCTGGGGCATCGGCAACGAGCAGATCGACTACAACGGCACCGCCACGAACACGCTGCTCGCGTCACTGGCCGACATCGTCGAGGCCGAGGACCCGGACAGGCTCTCCACCTACGCGGTCCGCGGCGAGGACCCCGACAACGCGCAGGCGGGACTGCACACCCAGACCACGGGCTTCAACAAGTACTACGGCTGGTACTACGGCTCCAAGGACGGCGACCTCGGCGCGTGGGCCGACAACCTGCACGCCACCTCCCCGTCCCGCAGGATCGCCATGTCGGAGTACGGCGTCGGCGCCAGCACCACCCAGCACGCCCTCAACCCGCCCAAGCCGGCTCCGGGCGGATCCTGGCACCCCGAGGAGTACCAGTCGCTGTTCCACGAAGCGGCCTGGAAGCAGCTCGCCGCCCGTCCCTTCATCTGGGGCACGTTCGTCTGGGCCATGTTCGACTTCCCCTCCGACGGCCGCAGCGAGGGGGGCCAGCCCGGCATCAACGACAAGGGCCTGGTCACCCGCGACCGGCAGATCCGCAAGGACGCCTTCTATTGGTACAAGTCCAACTGGGCTACCACTCCCACCCTCTACATCACCAGCCGTCGGTGGACCCAGCGCACCGAGCCCACCACCGAACTCAAGGTCTACTCCAACGCGGGCCAGGTCACCGCCACCCTCAACGGCACCTCCCTGGGAACCCGGAGCAGCAGCGACCACATCTTCAGATGGCCCAGCATCACCTTGAGGCCCGGCCAGAACACCGTGACGGTCACCGCGACCATCAACGGCTCCACCTATACCGACAGCGTCAACTGGACACTCGGCTGAGAACCCCGCCCCTCGACAGCCGCCCGGTCCGCACGCGGCACAGGCGCTACAGGGGTAGGGCGGGCGATGCCACAGTTCTCGGGTGGCCGTATGACCACCGCCACGATCCCGTAGGTGGGCGGGTCTCGGCGGCGTGACGATGCCAGGTGGCACACGACGTACGCGACGAAGCTCCGGTGGGCAGAGTGACCTGTCAGGTCGTTCTGCCCGACCGGAGCTTCGATGTGCCGTTCAGTCCGCCGCCGCGTGTCACGCCGAGTCGCCCACGGCGTCAGCTTCGTGCGACTGCCGTCGGGGCCATGATCACGGCAGGGCGAGCCATGGCCCGTTCGATGGGAACTGTCAGCTTCGTGCGGAGGGTGAATTCGCCCGGCCGCAGAACGGCGTCGCGCACGTCCTGCGTCACGATGAACGAGCACCGGCGGGAGCAGTGTCAGGCATGGGCCAGTCCCGGGAGGTGTTCGGCGAGGTGCATGGTATGCAGCCGCGCGAACTCGTCGTGTGTGCAGCGTCCGTAGGCGGGGTGGGGGGCGTGTTCTCCGGTGTGGCCGGTGAACAGGGCCACCGCGTCCGTGAAGCCGGCCGCGGCCTCGCTCACCGGCAGGCCCGGGTCCAGCGGCGGCGCTCCGTCGATCTCCGCGCCGAGCGGGTGCTTCATCGCTCCGCGGCGCAGGAAGACCCACTTGGCCAGAGCGCCTGCCGTCGCCCGGAACAGGGCGGGCTTGAGCTTGGGATAACCGGAGACGGAGTAGCGGACGGTCTGGGCACAGTGCTGCAGTGTCTGGGACAGGTTCCAGGCGCTGCCCGGCGCCAGCAGGTCACGCTCGGGGCGACCGAGGTCCTTGCGGAGCCGTTCAGTGAGCTGGACGAGGGTGAGTGAGGTCATATCGCAAGATTCCGTTTCCTGCATGCTCGACGGCCAGGGCCCCGACGTCGGTCCCGCCCCTGGCGGCAGGCCCATGCCGGGCACTCCCCGCTCGCTGGGCAAGCACTGGTACTGACTACTGCGTCAGAGCGCCGGTGCATGCTCGTTCAGGTGGTCGATGATCAGGCTGGTGAGGACCTCGGGAGCCTCATCGGGGACCCAGTGACTGATGCCTTGCAGTGCGTGGAACGAGTAGGGGCCGCTCACCCATTTTTCTGTGGCATGAGCTGCGGTGGACCCGAGCGCGACGTCCTCGGTGCCCCAGACGTAGAGCGTGGGTACCTGGATCTTCCCGACCGCGGCGTCAGGCCGGTCGGCGCGGTAGTAGTTGAGGGCCGCGCTCAGCGCACCGGGTTCGGACAGACGCTGTACGTATGAGTCGACGTGATGGTCGGCAACCTTGCCCTGGTAGAGGGAACGCAGGAGCGCGGCGTCGTCCGCGAGGAAGCGGGCCTCTGTGTCGGGGCTGCGCCAGTCCTGCTGGTACTGGGAGCGACGGCGTTGGTCGTCGTCGGTGCGATGTGCCTCGCCCAGCGCGTTGGGATGCGGCGTCGACACGGTGGTGAGCGTGCGCAGTCGCTCGGCGTGCCGGGCCGCGGTCCACCAGGCGATGGCGCCGCCCCAGTCGTGTCCGACGAGGTCGAAGCGGTTCCAGGCGAGTGCGTCGGCCACCGCCAGAACGTCCCCGACCAGTTCGCTCACCCCGTACGCGTCGGCACGCATCGGGCGCACACCTGGCGAATAGCCGCGGGTGTCGGGCGCGACCGCGCGGAAGCCCTGGTCACCCAGCGCGGCCACTTGTTCTTCCCAGAGGACGGCGGTCCGGGGAAAGCCGTGCAGGAGCAGGACGGGGCGCCCGTCGGCGGGTCCTGCTGCGATCGCGTCGAAGGTGCCTGAAGCCGATGGGATTTCAAGGTGTTCTGTCATGGTGCATCCTTTTCGGGAAGGTGGGCGCCCCGTCGGGGCATCGTGCCCACGAACGCTCCGCTGCCGAGCAGCGCCGAAAGAGCCACCGCCAGGACGAGCCGGCGGGTGGAGATGCGGCGACAGCTGCGGCGACCTAGGGTGACGGCTCGTCGATCGCGCGGTGTCGCGGCGCTGCGGGTGCCCCTCAGGGCGCATCAGTTCTGTCGCCGCTTGCGCCTCATGGCTCGTCGGTGGGTGGGTCCGTGCGGCCGATGATCCAGGCGCCCCACTCCGTGTCGGTGCGCCGTTCAGGCAGGTCCAGCACGGTGGAGACCGTCAGGACGAGACCGGTGGCCAAGAAGGAGCGCACCTGCATCGGGTCGGCGCCCGTCAGACGGGTGATGGTCTGCTGGAGGTCGAGCTGGCGCCGCCGTACCGACTCCTGGACCACCGCGTCGCCTGACGCGGCATAAGCCTGCAACAGGACGAGGCCGACAGTGGGTCGGCTCTGCAGGAGATGCCGGTAGGCGTCACCGAGCGCGCTCAGCGTCGGTTCGGCGCTCTCGAAGGTGGCCTCGATCCCGTCGTAGGCCGCGTGTACGACCTGAAGGAACAGATCACGCTTCGAGCCGAACATCTGCACGATGCGGGGATGGGAGATGCCGACCCGTGCGGCGATCGCCTCGATGCCCGCCCCCGACAGTCCTTTCCGGGCGAACTCAGCGTCGGCCGCCTCCATGATCTCAGCCCGCCGCACCGACGCCGGCTTACGGGTGCGGCCGGGCTCGGTCACTTCTCGGCCTTCGCGCGGCCGATCTGACTCAGCACGAAGCGGTGGTCGTACAGGCACCGGTAGGCGTGGATCAGCCCGTCCTCTCCCAGCTCCAGACGGTCGTCACCGTGGAACTCCACGCGCTGCCCCGTGCCGGCGAGGGTCCCCGAGAAGCGCCACGCCACCAGCACGGCCCGCCGCGTCACCTCCCCGTACAACCCCATACGCGTGAACGAGTAGTCGGGAAAGGCCTGTGCCATCTGCGTCACGAAGGCGCGGAGGCTGTCGGGGCCGTGTGCCGTCTCACCGAGCGCCGGCTCGTCGTACACCAGGTCTTCGGCGCACAACGCCGCCGCGGCATCGCCATCGTGCTCGTTCCAAGCCCTCTCCCATCGATCGCAGAACGCCTCAAGGGCCTTGATGTCTGATGCGGCCACTTCGGCCACGGTGGTAACCATGCTTCTAACTTACAGGTAAGTAAGATGCGAGCCAAGGGCCGGTTGGCCCAAGGTGGGGGCTTGCCTTGGGGCATCATCCGCGGTGACGACTACAGCGAAGCGAACTGAGGACCGGGTGCCCCACGAACAAGGTGATGGGCCTGATTGACCTCCCACCCGAGTCCTGGGATGGGAACTGCGGCTGGATGCTCTCCGCCAACCTGACCGCCGACCGCGACGCCTGGGTGAGGCTCCTGGCGGTGCGCGACCACGCCGATCTGGTCGATGCCGAGCCCGGCACCAGGCGCTTTCGCCTCTGCCGCCTGCGGGCCCGCATCGCGAAGCACGCCCGCCGCCTGCTCCGCATCGAGGCCACCTGGCCCTGGGCCAACGCGTTCACCACCTGCGGGCGGCGACTCTCTGAACTTCCCGCCGTCACCCGACCGTCGGTCCTGTCCCGACGAAGACCAGAACGGGGGAGACCCGCACCACCCCGGGCCCGTGGAGCCCGGCGCAGCCGCAGCGTCACGCGACGGCCCACCCCCGACTGCAGGGGACATTGCGAGCGAACCGCCGAGTCGCTCAGCGCCCGAACCTCGCTGCCGGATCGAGGTAAAGGGTGAGTCACGGCGTGCCGCGGACATCCAAGTTTGGTATCGGGACGATAGGGGGTGGCAGTTCGCCTGCGGGGAGTTGGCCGACTCGCTGGACGGCCAGTTCGCCCAGCCGCCGCTTGTCGAGGAGGGCGCTGCCTTGGTTGGCCGGAGGCAGACCGGGTCGAACGGTGGGGTGGTGACGCCGCCGAAGGGGAAGATGCCGCGGCTGGTCTCCGTGGGGAGGAGGTCGCCGACGGGGTGATGCCTCCCTCCGCTATGAGGGAGGGGTTCTCATGTCAGCTTTCTCCTCTGTGGGTTCACTCGAAGAGCACTGCAACGACTTCGGCGACGCACACAGGCTTGTCGCCGCCCCGCCGCTCGACGGTGACGCGGAGGACGGCCTGGGCTCCCTGCGGTCCGCGCCGCAGTTCCGTCAGCTCCACCATGCCCCTCACCTGGGAGTTCACGGGTGTGAGGGCCGGGCAACGGACCTTGTTGCTGCCGTAGTTGATGGCGGCGGTCAGCCCCTCGGTCCGCGCGGCTTCCGACAGGAGCATGGGGACGAGGGACGGGACCAGATAGCCGTGGGCGACCGTCGTTCCGTACGGGCCCTTCGCGGCCTTGTTCGGGTCGAGGTGGATCCACTGGTGATCGCCGGTGACATCGGCGAAACGGTCGATGTCATTCTGGGGCGGGCGCTACGGCGGCACTCACCGCCACCGCTGTTCAGGTGCCGGACGCGGTCCCCTGAACACAGCAATGTGACGCTGCTGGCGTCGTCGCGTACCTGGTCCACAACGCTGGGCGCCTGCTGCACCGCTCGCTGGACGAGCCCCGGAAGCCTGGGTGGCCTGGCGCTGCCGCCCCTTCAGTGTTGACGCCTTCTCCACCAGCACCGCCACTGGTGGCCCGCACCCGCTGACCCGGAATGCCCAGTAATGGTCCACGGCGCGTGGCTGCCCCTGTTTATCGGCCTGAGGACGTGTCAGCAATCGGGCTCTGTTCCGTAGTCGGTGGTGACGGTGCGTTCTCCTCATTGCAGGAGGATGCGGTGACGGAGGAGGTCGAATCCTGCTCGGCCGTGCATCTGCCGCATGATCTTCTTGGTTCGGGTATTGACGCCCTCGGTCCGGCCGTTGTGGTGGGGCAGGGTGAGGCCGGCGTTCACGGCGGCGCGGTCGAGTTCGAGGCCGTTACAGAAGCTGAGCAGGTGGGGCAGGCCAGCGGTGCGGACTGTCGCGATCCACCGGGAGAGCTTGTCGTTGTTGCCATGGGCCGGGGTAAGGAACGCGGCGAACTCGCCGGTGAGTCGGGCGAGTTCGGTCATCTCCGGGCACGCCGCGGTGAGGAGGCCGAGCAGGTCGGTGTCCTTGGTCCACAGGTGCTCGGGGTGGGTGAGCAGGAGCCGGGCGACGCGGCGGGGGGTTGTCACGGGGCGGTCGCCTTCAGCGCGGCCCTGATTGAGGTAGCGGACCAGCAGGTTGGCACTGCCGGTATAGCCCAACTTCCGGATCTCTTCGAGGAGATGGGTGACCGGGACGGCGGGTTCCTCGGCACGGCGTCGGCGCAGGTGGTCGCGGTAGGGGTCGACAAGGGTGGGCCGGTAGCGGGGGGCGATGCGATCCGCGGGCGGTTCAGGGATGCGGGCGTAGCGCTTGACGGTATTCAGGGCGAGGTTCAGTCTGCGGGAGCAGTCGAGCAGGCCCACGCCGGAGTCAAGGAGGGCGTGGACTTTATGCCAGCGCTCGCGGGTGGTCTGCTCGCGGACGCCGCCGGGCCGGGGCGGGTTGACGGTGGCCCAGCAGGGGGCGTGGGCGCGGACCTCGGCCAGAACTTTGTCGCACAGGTTCCGCCACAGATGCCAGCGGTCGCTGACCTGCACCGCGTCGGGCAAGGCCCGGCGGATCGCCTCGGCGTAGGTGGCCGAGCCGTCCCGGCACACGACTTCGATCCCTTTCTGCCCGTGCAGCCAAGCCTCCAATGTGGCGGCTTCCCGGTCGGGCAGGACGTCGACGCGTTCCCCGGTCTCGGCATCGATGATGAGCGTGGCGTAGCGGTGCCGGCGGCGCAGGGCGAAGTCATCGACCCCGATCACCCTCGGGATCCGCAGCGTCGGCGGGGGTATTGCCCGCAGCACCCGCAGGGCGGTGGCGAACGATACGGGCACGGCCAGTAACCGGGTGAGCCGGGCAGCCGCCCGGCCGCATAACTCTTTGACCACCCCCGAGACCTGGCTGGTCAGACGCGTGGTGCGGCGCTGAAGGCGCTCGATCAGCCCAGGGACTTGCTCGCGGAAGGTCTGCCGCCGACAGCCCAGGACCGGGCAGACCAGACGTCGTACCCGGACGTTGACCACGACCCGGCGGCCATCGACCGGCACATCCGCAACGGTCCGGACGTGGTATCCGTGCACCTTCCCCGTCGGGACCCCGCACATCGAGCAGGGAAAGGGAACATCCCGGGTTCGGGCCAAGACCCGGATCATCTCGCCGTCGTCCGCCACATCCTCGATGACCAGCGCTGAGAGCCCTGAGAACACCGTTGCCACGAGGGAGTTGACATCTCGCATACAACATCAACGACGCCCGTCACCAACCGTCACCACCGACTACGGAACAGAGCCGCCATAACGGTGTACGGGGCACGGGTCCGCCTGGTGAGGCAGTCGAGGTGACGCACACGTGGGAGGACATGGAAGCGCGCCTCGGCCGGCTCACCCTCACGGCCGCCGCCGCGCTGGACGACCTCACCGGGTGCTGCCTGGGACACGGTGGACGAGCGGCTGCGTTTCCTCGTGGAGAGGGTCGCGGCCTAGGCCGGACATGAACCTCAGATGACGCGTTCCACCCTCTGTGCGGAAGGGCCCGCACCATCGTGCGGGCCCTTCCGCGTCATCCCCTACTTGGCCGTGCGTCCCGCCTCCCAGGTGGGAGACGAGTGGGAGACAAGTGGGAGATGATCATGGCGTGATGCTGCAATCAGGCGCTAGGAAATGCTAGACAGCGCTACCTGTGCGGCCCGGTTTCAGCCGCCGGATTCGCCCGCGTGCGGGCTCAGCACACCCATGCTGACCAGCACAATCACCACCACACCGAGGGCGATGCGGTACCAGACGAACGGCATGAAGCTCTTGTGCGAGATGAACTTCATGAACCACGCGATGACCGCGTAGCCCACCACGAAGGCGATGACCGTGGCGAAGATCGTCGGCCCCCAGGACACATGACCGCCCTCCATCGCGTCCTTCAGCTCGTAGCCGCCCGAGGCGATCACGGCCGGGATGGCGAGCAGGAAGGAGTAGCGGGCCGCGGCCTCACGCTTGTAGCCCATGAGGAGGCCACCGCTGATCGTGGCGCCGGAGCGGGAGACGCCGGGGATCAGGGCCATGGCCTGGCAGAGGCCGAAGATCAGGCCGTCCTTGATGTTGAGCTGTTCGAGGCCCTTGCGCTCCTTGGCGGCACGGTGCTTGCCGCCGGTCTCGTCGCGGGCGGCCAGGCGGTCCGCCACGCCGAGCACGATGCCCATGACGATCAGCATGGTCGCCGTGACGCGCAGGTCGCGGAAGGGGCCCTCGATCTGGTCCTTGAGGGTCACGCCGAGGACACCGATCGGGATGGAGCCGACGATCACCAGCCAGCCCATCTGGGCGTCGTGGTCGGAGCGCAGTTCCTTGTTGAACAGGGAGCGCGACCACGCCGAGATGATGTTGGCGATGTCCTTGCGGAAGTAGATCAGCACGGCGGCCTCGGTGCCGATCTGGGTGATGGCCGTGAAGGCCGCGCCCGGGTCCTCCCAGCCGGAGAAGGCCGCGGTCAGGCGCAGGTGCGCGCTGGAGGAGACGGGGAGGAATTCGGTCAGCCCCTGGACGAGTCCGAGGATGAGGGATTCAAACCAAGACATGAAGTTACGTGGTCCAAGCGCTGATCGTGGAGGGCCGACGGAAGACGTGCCGCGCCGCGGGGCGGGTGATCACAGGTGCTGGGGGCAGCCTAGCGCCCCGTAGGGACGGGCCCGTCACAGGGGTTTCGCCGGGCCGCGCGGGGGCCGGGCGGGGGGTGTGCGCGCAACGAGTGGGGCGCGGGCGTTCCGAGGCGTGGAACGGCCGAATGCGCGGTGTTGACCAGTCACTATGTCCGCACATACTTTGCTGGCGAGGGAAAGCGCTTGCCGCTGGGAGGGCCGCCGACTGCCGGGGCCCCGCCACCAGGCGCCGGCCGATGTCCGACGTCACGTTCGATGGAGTGCTGATCACGTCCATGCCCACATCCAGCAACGACCCGAGCCCTGCTGCGGACCACCGGCCGAACCGCCCGCCGGCCCCGCTCGCCGGCCGTCGTGTCCGTGCCGCGATCATCGGCATCGGCGCCATCGGCGGCGGTTCGCACCTGCCCGCGCTGGAACGGCTCGCCGAGGAGGGCGAGACCGAGGTCGTCGCGGCGGTCGACATCGACGCCGACGCGGTGGCGAAGTTCTGCGCGGAGCACGGCATCCCGCACGGCTACACCGATCTGGACCGCATGCTGGAGGAGCAGCGGCCCGACCTGGTCAGCGTCTGCACCCCGCCGACCCTGCACCGGGACCAGACGATCGCCGCCCTGCGGGCCGGGGCCTGGGTGTGGTGCGAGAAGCCGCCGGTGCCGACGCTGGCCGACTTCGACGCCGTCGAGGCGGAGGAGGGGGCGCAGACCGGAGGCCCGTACGCCTCGATCGTCTTCCAGCACCGTTTCGGCTCCGGCGCGCGGCACGTCCGGACGCTGCTCACGGACGGGAGCCTCGGACGCCCGCTCGTCGCCCACTGCCAGACCACCTGGCACCGGGACACCGCCTACTACGCCGTGCCCTGGCGCGGCCGCTGGGCGACGGAGGGCGGCGGGCCCGCCATGGGCCACGGCATCCACCAGATGGACCTGCTGCTCGACCTGCTCGGCCCATGGAGCGAAGTGCGGGCGATGGCCGGCCGGCTGGTCCACGACGTGGAGACCGAGGACGTCTCCACGGCCCTCGTGCGCTTCGAGAGCGGAGCCCTGGCCACGGTCGTCAACAGCGTCCTCAGCCCCGACGAGGTCAGCCGCATCCGCATCGACTGCGAGCGCGCCACCGTCGAACTGACCCATCTGTACGGCCACTCCAACGCCGACTGGTCCGTCACCCCTGCCCCGGGCACCCCGGAGGCGGACGCGGCGGCCTGGCGGGACTTCGGCGAGGACGTGCCCAGCTCGCACCTGGCGCAGCTGCGGGAACTCGTGGCGAGCATGCGGGCCGGCGAGCGCCCCCGCAGCAGCGGCGCCGACGGGCGGACGAGCCTGGAGCTGATCGCCGCCCTGTACAAGGCGGCCTTCACCGACGTGACCGTGCGGCGCGGTGAGATCGGGCCCGGCGATCCGTACTACACGGCCATGCACGGAGGCGCCCCCGGGTGGGCGCCCGGAACCGTCCAGGTGTCCGCCGACGCGACCGAGGAGAGCACCGCATGACCTTCCACGACGGGCTGCGCGTCGTCCACGCCCACGGTGACCGGATCACGGTCACCGAGTCCGCCACGGGCGTCGAGCTGTTGAGCTACGTCTACCGGCCGGAGTCGGCCTGGGAGGCGCCGAAGCCGTATCTGCACCCGGTCCGGACGCTGGCCGGGGACGTCGTCACCGACTTCCGGCCCAACGACCACCGCTGGCACAAGGGCCTGCAGCTGACGGCCTCGCACCTGTCGGGCCAGAACCTGTGGGGCGGCAACTCGTACGTCCACGGCGAGGGCTATCTGCCGCTCCCCGAGCGGGTCGGTTCCATGGCGCACGCCGGCTTCGACGTCGTCGAGTCCGACGGCGAGCGGGTCGTGATCGCCGAGCGGCTGACCTGGCACCCGTACACCGGGGAGCTGTGGGCCGAGGAGGAGCGCCGGATCGAGATCCACGACGTGGACACCGAGGCCGGTTCCTGGGCACTGACCTGGACGAGCGCGATCACCAACCGCCGGGACGAGCCGCTGCTGTTCGGGAGCCCCACGACCGCCGGGCGCGAGATGGCCGGCTACACGGGCCTGTTCTGGCGCGGCCCGCGCGCCTTCCGGGACGGGCGGATCATCGGGCCCGACACCGAGGGGCCCGGTCTGATGGGGGAGCAGGCGCCCTGGCTGGCCTACTCGGGCGAGCACGACGGTACCGACGGACACGCCACCCTCGTCTTCGCCCACGCGCCGGAGAACGACCACACGGGAGCCGGGGGCGCCCACCCGGCACACTGGTTCGTCCGCAACGAGCCCTTCGCCGCCGTCGCCCCCTCCTGGGCCTTCTTCGACGAGCTGGCGCTCGCTCCCGGCGACACGCTCACCCGCCGCTACCGGGTGGTGGTGGCGGACGGGGCCTGGGAGCGGGGGGAGATCGCCAAGTACCTGGAGGCGCACCCGTGGTGAACGGCTTCGAGGGACTGCCGGGCGGGGTCGCGGTCTCGCACCTGTGCGTCTACGACTGGCCCGCGGCGGACGGTGTCCGCGGCGGAACTCCCCATATGCATCTGACCTGTTCGGAGGCGTACGTCGTCACCGGCGGCCGGGGCGCGGTGCAGACGCTGACCACCTCCGGGTACGAGGTCACGCCGCTCGCGCCGGGCACGGTCGCCCGGTTCACGCCCGGCACCATCCACCGGCTGGTCGACGAGGGCGACCTGCGGATCACCGTCCTCATGCAGAACAGCGGACTGCCGGAGGCGGGCGACGCCGTCCTCACCCTGCCCCCGGCGTACCTGACCGACCCGGAGACCTACGCGGCGGCCACCCGCATCCCGGCGGACGTGCCGCGGGAGGAGCAGGAGCGGGCCGCCCGCGCCCGGCGCGACCTCGCCGTGGAGGGCTACCGGGCGCTGCGCGAGGCGTCCGGCCCCGAGCCGCTCGCCGCGTTCCACCGGGCCGCAGCCGCGCTCGTGAAGCCCCGTCTCGCGCAGTGGCGGGCGCGCTGGGAGCGGGGCGCGCGGGCCGCCGCCGCCGCGACGGGGGAACAGCTGGACCGGCTGGAGCGGGGAGACGTGTCGCATCTGGCCGACGCCGTGGTCCGGGCCGAGGAGCCGTCCGTGTACGGCAAGTTCGGCATGTGCGGGCGCCTGGACGTCTACCGGGGGGACTGAGCGCCGGCCGCCCGGAGCGCTCCCGCCCCCCGAGGTCAGCGGGTGCGCAGGTGGTGGCGCTTGCGCCAGGCCACCACCGCTCCGATGAGGGCCGGGACCGCGATGCACGCCATGGCGATCAGGAACGCCGGGGAGGTCGGGGACGAGGCCCGGGCCCCGGCGACCGCGTACGCGGCGGTGTTGGGGATCGAGCCGAGCGCGGTCGCCAGCAGGAAGGGGAGGTAGCCCATACGGGAGACCGACGCACAGTAGTTCGCCGCCCAGAACGGCACCCCGGGGAAGAGCCGGGCCGCCAGCATCGACCGGAAGCCGTGGCGGCTGAGCTGGCCGTCCGCCGACTTCAGCCAGCGGTGGCGGAGCAGGGGGCGCAGGGCGTCCTGCCCGAGCATCCGGCCCAGGCCGAAGGCGACGCCGGCGCCGAGGACCGTACCGCCGAGCGCCGAGACCAGACCCAGCTGGGAACCGAAGAGCGCGCCCGCCGCGATGTTGAGGATCGGCCGGGGCACGAAGGCGACCGTGCACAGTCCGTACGCCACCGCGAACATCACGACCGCCGCGGCACCGCTCAGCTGGGGCGGCCAGCCGTCGGCCAGCAGCCGCTGCGGCTCGAACAGCACGACGGTCGACACGGCGCCCAGGAGCAGCACCACGAGGAACGAGAAGCGGGCCCAGGGGGCGAGCAGCGCTCTGCCCCAGCGGGCGGCCCGTCCCAGGGGCACGGCTGGAAGGGCGACAGGCGTGGCGACGGCGAGCTCCGTGGCGGCGGTCCGGGGAAGGACCGTGGCGGTGCCCCCAGAGCGGGTGGTGGCATCGAGCATTCGTCGACGGTAACCGACCCGTGTACCCATACGCCCCGCGGAACGTCTCACGGGGGTCACAGCGGGCATACCACGGAGCCCACCGGCCCGGGTGGGCCCGGCTCTCCCGGGGGCACCGCGCACCGTGCCGCCTGCGCCTTCCGGAACACGGTCCCGGCCCGGACCCCGTTCACCACGGGCGCCCCCTGTGAAGCATCTCTCTTCGGCTCCCTCCCGGAACCCGCCCGTACCGAAAACCATTCGACGGGGGCCGGTCCGTCGACGATGATCGACGACATGTTCCGGCACGCCTTCGCTCTCGCCGCATCCGCCACAGGCGCGGATGCCCCGAAGGCTGCCCTTCTGATCGTCGTGGCCGCCGCAGACGGCGCCCGAAGCTGACCCTTCCCGGACACATTCCGGCGGACCCCGCAGGGGGAGGGTCGGCCAGACCTCGGGGTCCCCGTCCCGGCAGCGCCCGTAGTCGCGCCGGGACCTCACTCAGTACCGCTGAAGAGACTTCGAGGTACCCCCATGTCCAAGACCGCCTACGTCCGCACGAAACCCCATCTGAACATCGGCACCATGGGTCACGTCGACCACGGCAAGACCACCCTGACCGCCGCCATCACCAAGGTCCTGGCCGAGCGCGGGTCCGGCACGTTCGTGCCGTTCGACCGCATCGACCGCGCCCCGGAGGAGGCGGCGCGGGGCATCACCATCAACATCGCGCACGTCGAGTACGAGACCGACACCCGGCACTACGCGCACGTCGACATGCCCGGCCACGCCGACTACGTCAAGAACATGGTCACCGGGGCCGCGCAGCTCGACGGGGCGATCCTCGTGGTCTCCGCGCTCGACGGGATCATGCCGCAGACCGCCGAACACGTGCTGCTGGCCCGGCAGGTGGGGGTGAACCACGTCGTCGTCGCGCTGAACAAGGCCGACGCGGGCGACGAGGACCTGATCGACCTCGTCGAGCTGGAGGTCCGCGAGCTGCTCACCGCGCACGGCTACGGCGGCGACTCCGTACCGGTCGTACGGGTGTCCGGGCTCAAGGCGCTGGAAGGGGACCCGCGGTGGACGGCGTCCATCGACGCGCTGCTCGACGCGGTGGACACCTACGTACCGATGCCCGAGCGGTATCTGGACGCGCCGTTCCTGCTGTCCGTGGAGAACGTCCTCACGATCACGGGCCGGGGGACCGTCGTCACCGGTGCCGTCGAGCGCGGCACGATCCATGTGGGGGACCGCGTCGAGGTGCTCGGCGCCGAACTGGAGACCGTCGTCACCGGGCTGGAGACCTTCGGCAAGCCCATGGCGGAGGCGCAGGCCGGGGACAACGTGGCGCTGCTGCTGCGCGGGGTCGGCCGGGACGCCGTCCGGCGCGGGCACGTGGTGGCCGCGCCCGGCAGCGTGGAGCCCCGGCGGCACTTCACCGCGCAGGTGTACGTGCTGTCGGCGCGCGAGGGCGGGCGGTCGACCCCGGTGTCCACCGGGTACCGGCCGCAGTTCTACATCCGTACGGCGGACGTCGTCGGGGACGTGGACCTCGGGGAGACCGCCGTCGCGCGGCCCGGCGACCGGGTCACGATGAGCGTGGAGCTGGGCCGGGAGGTTCCCCTGGAGCCCGGTCTCGGGTTCGCGATCCGCGAGGGCGGCCGGACCGTCGGGGCGGGGACCGTGACGGCCGTGCGGTAGGCCGGGCAGGACGCCCGGGGCGGGGGGCCGCGGGCCGGTGCACGGCCGGTCGCGCGGTCCCCGTGCTCGTCCCGGGGCTGCTTCGACGGTCCGCGGGCCGGGGTCGGGCCCGGCACAATGGGGCCGTGAACGAAGCCATACCCGTCTCCCGGGCCATCGACCGGGGGACCGCCAAGCTCATGCCCGACGTCGACCGGGAGCGGGCCTGGCTGCTGACCGTGGACGGGGCGCCGCAGTCGTACGTGGACCTGGACGAGCCGGAGCATCTGGAGTTCGAGTACACGCGCCGGCTCGGACATGTGCTGGACACGGCGGCTCAGCCGGGGCGGGCACTCGACGTCCTGCACCTCGGCGGCGGCGCGCTCACCCTGCCCCGGTACGTCGCCGCCACCCGGCCCGGCTCGCGGCAGGAGGTCGTCGAGTACGACCGGGGGCTGCTGGACCTCGTCGTCGAACAGCTGCCGCTGCCCCACGACGCGCGGATCGCGCTGCACGGCGCGGACGCCGGGGAATGGCTCGAAGAGGCCCCCGCGGACTCCGCCGACGTGATCGTGGGGGACGTGTTCCGGGGCTCACGGATCCCGGCGCACCTGACGACCGTGGCGCACGCGCGGGCCGCCGCGCGGGTGCTGCGCGCGGACGGCATGTACCTCGCGAACCTGGCCGACGCCGCGCCCTTCGCCTTCCTGCGGTCCCAACTGGCCACGCTGGCAACGGTGTTCGAGGAGCTGGTCCTGATCGCCGAGCCGGGCGTGCTGCGCGGCCGGAGGTTCGGGAACGCGGTACTGGTCGCGGCTCACCGGCCGCCCGACATCGCCGCCCTGGCCCGGCGCACCGCCGCCGACGCCTTCCCGGCGCGGGTCGAACACGGCCCGGAACTGCGCCGGTTCATCGGCGATGCCGCACCCGTGCGGGAGCAGGACGTCGTGCCGTCACCCGAGCCGCCGGACGGAGCCTTCGGCATCGGCTGAGCCGGTGTCGGCCGGGACCGCGGCCCCGGCGTCGGATTCGGGTCCGGGTTCGGGTTCGGCGACGGTGACGGTGACGGTGGTGGGCCCGGCCTCGGGTCCGGCGTCGGGTTTCGCCAGGGCCACCGGCACGGTGTGCCTGGTCAGGGTCCGTACGTCCCGGACGCACAGCACCGCCGCCGTGGCCCCCACGCACAGCGCGGCGCAGCCCCACAGGGCCGCCGCACGCCCGAACGCGCTCTCCGCCGGACCCGCCAGCGCGGCGGCCAGCGGCACCATCGCCACCGAGCCGAACCAGTCGTAGGCCGAGACACGGGACAGCTTGTCCTCGGGGATCTCCTGGTGCAGCGCGGTCATCCAGGAGACGCCGAACACCTCGATGGACAGACCGCTGACGAACATGGCCAGGCACAGGACGGCGATCGGTGCCGGAACGGCGAGCGCGGCGCTCGGCAGGGCGAACGGGAAGACGCACAGGACGCCCACGAAGAGGAGGCGGCGCGGTTTCCAGCGGGTCATGAGCAGCGCCCCCGCGGCGTTGCCCGCCCCGAACAGGGCGAGCGCCAGGCCCCAGGGGCCGGGGCCGCCGAGGCTGTCGTCGGCGACCTGGGGGCCGTAGACCGCGTCGGCGGCGACCATGACGGCGTTCACCAGGGAGAACTGGACGACGATCGCCCACAGCCAGGTACGGCCGGTGAACTCCCGCCAGCCGTCCCGGAGATCGGCGAGCATGCCGTGCCCCGGCTCGCGTTCGGGGATGTGGCTCACGTCGAGGAAGGCGCGCAGGGCGCCGGCACACGCGAAGGCGACGGCGTCCACCGCGAGCACCCAGCCGGGGCCGATCACCGCGACCATGGCGCCGCCGAGAGCCGCGCCCGTCATGGTCGCGCCCTGCGTGGCGAAGCGGAACAGCGCGAAGGCACGGCCCGCCTGTTCGGCGGTGACCGAGGACAGCAGCATGCCCTCGGCCGCCGGGCCGAAGAACGCCTGGCCGGTGCCGCCGAGCGCCGAGAGCAGCATCATCTGCCACAGACGGGCCTCGCCGGTGAGCACGAGCACGGCGAAGACGGCCTGGGAGAGACAGTTGAGGCTGTTGGCCGCGACCATCACCCGGTGCCGGGGGAGCCGGTCCGCGACCGCCCCGCCGATCAGCAGGAAGAGCACCAGCGGCAGGGTGCGGGCCGCCGCGACCAGACCGACGTCACCGCCGTCGCCGCCCGCTTCCAGCACCGCGAAGGCGGCCGCGATCAGGGCGCCGTTGCTGCCGAGGCCGGTGACGACCGAGGCCGCCGTCAGCAGGGTGTAGTTGCGGCCCGCCCAGGCGGGGCGGCGTGCGGCGGCGGGAGTGGTCACCCGCCGACTATCGCCGCCCCGCCGGCTTCTGCCAAACCGTTTCCGCAGGAGGAGGGGCCGGATCGGGCCAGGGCAAGCCGGTCCGGGCCGGCGCCCGGAGGGGGCGGCTCGGCCGGCGGTCCGCCGACCCCCGCCCCGGCGTCCGGCGCGGGCTCAGCCGCCCGTCGGTTCGCCGTACAGCCGTACCGTGCTGAGGATCTTCCGCACCGTCGCGTCCGGGACCTCGTCCTTGACGTCCTTGGCGCCGTGGAAGGTCCAGGAGACGTAGTCACCGGCCGAGTTCTTGAAGGCGAACGTGGTCGCCTTGCCCTCGGTGTCGCACTTGCCCTTCTTGGAGACGCCCTTGGAATAGGTCGTCGCGACACTGCCCTCGACGCCCGACGTCGTCGTGTACGGCTCGGGCTTGCCGATGGTCATCTTCTTCTTGGCGCCGTCCTTCTGGTCGGTGTAGCCGCCGAAGACCCACCACGCCGAGTCGTTGCGGGCGACGTCCTCGGTGCCCTTGGCGCCCTGCTGGCCCTTGGTGCCCGCGGCGGCCAGCGAAGTGGTCTCCTCGTTGCCGTCCTTGTCGTCGTCGGACGTGCACCACTTCTCCTTGAGGATGGCGGGTGCCGACATGCCGATGAGGACCGAACCGTCGCCCTTCTTGTCGTCCTCGAAGCCGATGAAGGTGTCGGCCGACTGCACGGCCCACTCGGGGGGCACGTCGAAGGCCGTACCCCACTTGGGGTTGACGACGACCTTCCAGCCCGCGATGGTCGGCTTCGCTCCGGCGTCCTCGCCGCGCGGGTTGTCCTCGGTGCTCTCGGACGCGGTCGGTGACGGGGAGGCCGAAGAGGAGGACTGCGTCGACGCCTTGTCCTTGTCCTTGTCCTTGTCACCTCTGAGGACCAGGAAGCCCGTCACACCGGCCGCCACGACGACGGCCGTGGCCGCGATGATCGCGATCAGCTTCGTCCGGTTGCCGCCGCCTCCGCCCGGCGGCACCGGCGGGCCCGCCGGTCCCTGTGCGCCCCACTGCGGTTGCTGCCCGTACGAGGGCTGCTGGCCCGTCGACTGGTATCCGGGCTGCTGGTAGGGGTTGGGTTGCTGATACCCCGGCTGCTGGTACCCCTGCTGTCCCGACTGGTCGTACCCCGGCTGCTGGTACGGATTCGGCTGCTGCGGTTGGTGCTCGCCCCCGGGCGGCTGCTGCTGTCCTGGCCACATGGCTCGTAACCATAGATGCGCCGAGGGGCGGGGTGCCACGGGAGTCCGGGAAGCGTCTTTGCACTCGGGACGAACGGTTCCAAATCGGCGCCGGGTGGGCGGGTGCCGGTGAACGGACGGCCGGTGCGGGCGACTTCGTCGTTCCTGTCCGCGAACGGTTTCGACGGGCCGGCGGCAGGCCCTGGCCAGACGTGGCTACTCGTGGGTAACATCGCGGCATGAGCGCAGACCAGATGTCGATCGGCGAGATGCTCGCCGCCACCGTGCCGATGGCCAGGACCCTGAAGCTGGAGTTCCTGGAGACCACGCCGGAGAAGGCCGTGGTGTCCCTGCCCGACCAGGGCGAGTTCCACAACCACGTCGGCGGGCCGCACGCCGGTGCGATGTTCACGCTGGGCGAGTCGGCGAGCGGGGCGATCGTGCTCGCCGCGTTCGGGGACCAGCTCTCCCGGGCCGTGCCCCTCGCCGTCAGTGCGGAGATCGCGTACCGCAAGCTGGCGATGGGCCCCGTCACGGCCACCGCCACCCTGGGGCGCCCCGCTGCCGAGGTCGTCGCCGAACTCGACGCCGGGCGGCGCCCCGAGTTCCCCGTCGCGGTCGCCCTCCAGCGCGCCGACGGCGCCGTGACGGGCGAGATGACCGTGGTGTGGACCCTGCGCCCCAACGCCTGATCCGCACCCGATCCCCACCCGGCCCTCACCTCCTCGGCCGCCGCGACGCGCCCGGTGCGACCGTGCGCGCCGAGCGACGATGCCGTCCGCGGGACAACCCGGAGGGCTCCGTCGCCGTCCGAGTAAGCGGGTAGGCTTCCCCGGCGTGCGCTCCGTCGCGAGCGCACGCCGGGGGCCTTTGAACCGCTACACGGGAGGAACCGGTCTTGCACGTCCAGGAGTGGCTCGAAACAGTGCCCCCGCTCGCCGTCTATCTGCTGGTGGGGCTGGTCATCGGCCTGGAGAGCCTGGGCATCCCGCTGCCGGGCGAGATCATCCTGGTCTCCTCGGCGCTGCTCGCCTCCCAGCACGGTGAGATCGACCCGTTCGTCCTGGGCGCCTGCGCCACCGCCGGGGCGATCATCGGTGACTCCATCGGCTACGCGATCGGCCGCAAGGGCGGCCGCCCGCTGCTGGCCAAGCTCAACCGGCGGTTCCCCAAGCACTTCAGTGAGGGCAATATCGCCGTCGCCGAGCGCTCGTTCGACCGCTGGGGCATGTGGGCGGTCTTCTTCGGCCGGTTCATCGCCCTCCTGCGCATCTTCGCCGGCCCTCTCGCCGGTGTCCTGCAGATGCCCTACTGGCGTTTCCTCGTCGCCAACGTGCTCGGCGGCATCCTCTGGGCCGGCGGCACCACGGCCGTCATCTACTACGTCGGAATCGTCGCCGAGGCATGGCTCAAGCGCTTCTCCTGGCTGGGCCTGGTCCTCGCCGTCCTCATCGGCGTCACGTCGATGCTGGTGATCAAGCGCAAGGCGAAGAAGGCGGCGGAAGCGGCGGAGAGGCCGGAAGGGGACCTGGTCCCCGCCGACTCCTGAGAGGCGCGGCGCCGCACGCCTGTGCCGCGCCCGCCCCGCGTACGGCCTAAGCGCCGTACTCGTCCTGTGCTTCCCGGTGGGCCGCGGCCAGTTCCGTGTAGTGCGTGCCGTTCAGGGTCACCAGCTCGCGTTCCTCCTCGGTGAGCGGGCGCTTCACCTTGGCCGGAACCCCCGCGACCAGCGAGCCCGGCGGGACCCGCATCCCCTGCGGGACCAGTGCCTGCGCGGCCACCAGTGACCCGGCTCCGATCACCGCGCCGTTCAGTACCGTCGCGCCCATGCCGATCAGGCAGTCGTCCTCGACGGTCGCCCCGTGCACCACCGCGTTGTGCCCGATGGAGACCCGCGCGCCGATCGAGACCGGGAACCCGGGGTCGACGTGCAGCGTGCAGTTGTCCTGGACGTTGGCGTCCGCGCCGATCACGATGGGCTCGAACTCGGCCCGCAGCACGGCCCCGTACCAGACGCTCGACCCCGGCCGCAGCGTCACATCCCCGATCACCACGGACGTGGGGGAGACGAACGCGGCCTCCTCCACATCCGGCTTGTTGCCGCCGAACGTCGTGATCAGGGCCCGCTGCCGGTTCATCGCCGCCTCCTGGTGATGGGTGCGGATCAGTCCGCACCCGCACCGTAAGCCATGGCACGCGCATCCCGTGGGGTGAAGATCACAGCCGTACGGCGTCATGCGGGTGCGGCGCGGTGAGTACCGTGAGCGGGTGCCGAAAAGCAAGAACACGTTCTCGTCCTGGCGGGGCCGCCTCGTGCAGCGCGCCGTCCACGCGGGCTGGGCGTGGCTGCAGCGCACGGGGTCGGTGACGGCCGACCGCCCCGGCCGCTTCCGCTTCGGCGCGATGGGAACGGGTACCAGACTCGCCTTCCCGCTCGGCACGGTCTTCGGTGAACCGTGGATCCAGCTCGGCTCCCACTGCATCATCGGCGAGCAGGTCACCCTCACCGCCGGGCTGATGCCCGATCTGGAGCTCGGCGCGGAACCGATCCTGCGCATCGGCGACGGTGTCGTCCTCGGCCGGGGCAGCCATGTCATCGCCGACACCACCGTCACCATCGGCAGCGACTGCTACTTCGGCCCGTACGTGTACGTGACGTCCACGAACCACTCCTACGACGACCCGCACGAGCCGATCGGCAAGCAGTGGCCGCGGATGGACCCCGTGTCCATCGGACCGGGCTGCTGGATCGGCACGGGTGCGGTGATCCTCCCCGGCGCACGGATCGGACGGAACGTGGTCGTGGCCGCGGGAGCCGTGGTGCGGGGGGCGGTGCCGGACCACTCGGTGGTGGCGGGGGCACCCGCGCGGGTCGTGCGGCGCTGGGATCCCGTCGAGGGGTGGCAGCCGCCGATCCGGACGCCCGCGCCGGTGCCGATACCCGACGGGGTCACGCCGGAGCAGTTGCTGGCCCTGGCCGAGTGGGACGCGGAGGGCGCGGGGGAGTCCGCCTAGGTGATCAAGGCCCGGCCCCGCGCAGTACAGTTCGGTGCGTGTCCGGTGCCCCCCGTCGCGGCGCCTCGCGGTCAACCTCTCCATGCAAACCATTGGACGGAACGTGTCGGATCTCGATCTGCTGACCCAGTCCCTGGCACGCAACGTCAAGCGCTGGCGCACCGAGCGGGGGTTCACGCTGGACGCCCTCGCGTCCCGCGCCGGCGTCAGCCGCGGCATGCTCATCCAGATCGAGCAGGCCCGCACCAACCCCAGCATCGGCACCGTCGTGAAGATCGGGGACGCGCTCGGGGTCAGCATCACCACCCTGCTGGACTACGAGCGGGGCCCCAGGGTCCGGATCGTGCCGGCCGAGCAGGTGGTCCGGCTCTGGCACACCGAGGCGGGCAGCCACAGCAAACTGCTGGCCGGTGCGGAGGCACCCGGCCCGCTGGAGATGTGGGACTGGCTGCTGATGCCCGGCGAGGGCAGCCGGTCCGACCCGCACCCCGTGGGGACGGTCGAGATCGCCCATGTCACCGAGGGCGAGCTGACCCTCACCGTCGAGGGCGCGGAGTACCGGGTGCCGGCCGGCGCGAGTGTCACCTTCGAGGCCAACGCGGCGCACGAGTACGCGAACCGGGCGGACGTGCCGACCCGGATGGTGCTGACGGTGTCGGTCCCGGCCGTGCACTGAGCGCACGTCCCGGCCGTGCGCCGAGCGCACCTCCCGGCCTGCGTCGCATGGCCGTCCCGGCCGCCCGCCGCCCTTTGTTACCGTGCGGCCCATGCGCGCACCCATCGGAGACTTCGACCACGCCACCCCCGCCCCCGACTGCCTCGACGACCTCGTGGGTCCGGTCTCCGACGCCGTGCGCGACTGGTCCGGCAGCGTGCCCGCCGACCGGATCCTGTACGTCGAGACGGACCCGGAGTGGGCCGACACCGCCGTGTTCGTCCAGCACTACGGGCAGGACCTGCTCGACACCTCCGCGAACTGCGTGGTCGTCGCGGGCAGGCGGGGCGGCGAGTCGAGCCTGGCCGCGTGTGTCGTGCTCTCCACCACCCGCGTCGACGTCAACGGTGTGGTCCGCCGCCGGCTCGGCGCCCGCAAGGCGTCCTTCGCGTCGATGGAGACGGCCACCGGGGAGACCGGGATGGAGTACGGCGGCATCACCCCGGTCGGGCTGCCCGCGTCGTGGCCGGTCCTGGTGGACTCCGCCGTGGTCGACCTGCCGTACGTCCTGGTCGGCAGCGGACGGCGGCGCGGCAAACTGCTGGTGCCCGGGAAGGTCTTCGCGGAACTGCCCAACGCGGTCGTGCTGGAGGGGCTGGGCGTCGTCTGACCGGCCGCCCGCCGGGGGAGGCGGGTGCCGGAACGCCGACGCCGGGCCCCGGGCACGCGGCCCGGGACCCGGCGTCGTACGACAGGCTGCCGGTCAGGCGGCGACGGTGCCGGCCTGGGAGCCGAGCTGCTCCAGGACCTCGGTCAGACCGGTGACGACCTCGGCGTCGTCCGCCGGGTGGGTCTCGGCGAAGCGGACGACCGAGCCGGGGATGGAGAGCTTGGCGTCCTCCAGGACCGTGGCGCCGGCGATACCGAGGGCCTTGCGGGTCTCGTCCTGCGCCCACACGCCGCCGAACTGGCCGAACGCGGTGCCGACCACGGCGACCGGCTTGCCGGTGAAGGAGCCGGCGCCGTACGGACGCGACAGCCAGTCGATGGCGTTCTTCAGGACGGCCGGGATGGTGCCGTTGTACTCGGGGGAGAAGAGCAGGAAGCCGTCGACCTGGTTGGCGGCCTCACGCAGACGGGCGGCGGTGGCCGGAAGGGCGGCCTCGGTGTCGATGTCCTCGTTGTAGAACGGGACGTCGGCCAGGCCCTCGTACAGCTCGATCGTGACGCCTTCCGGGGCGTGCTTCACAGCGGCCTCGGCGAGCTGGCGGTTGTGCGAACCGGCGCGAAGGCTGCCGACGAGCGCGAGGATGCGTACGGACATGAGCTGACTCCTAGTAAGGGCGAGCACTGGGAAGAGCTAAGCGGACCGGGGTCCGTTCAAATTTGTAGCAGCTATCCGGACCGGGGTCCACTTCTCTGTGGTGAGCGTTACGCTCATTTCATGAAAGAGTCGCTGCCGCCCTTTCCGGCGCCTCAGGACCCCGACCCCCTCGACGGACTGCTGAACCTCGCCATCACCGCCCCCGAACCGCCCCGACTGCGCGCGGACGCGGCCCGCAACCGCACCCGGCTGCTGGAGGTGGCCGCCCGGCTGGCGGCCGACGGGGGCGCCGCCAAGCTGACCATGGAAGCCGTGGCGACCGCCGCCGAAGTGGGCAAGGGCACCGTCTTCCGGCGGTTCGGCGACCGGACCGGGCTGATGTTCGCGCTCCTCGACCATCACGAGCGGGAGCTGCAGGCCGCCTTCCTCACCGGCCCGCCGCCCCTCGGGCCCGACGCGCCGCCCGTCGACCGGCTCCGGGCCTTCGGTGTGGCGGTGGTCCGCCACGAGTACGCCCACCGCGACCTCTACCTGGCCGCCGGCGCGGACGTCTCACGCCGGCACACCAGCCCGGCCAACCAGCTCCGCCTGGGCCACCTGTGCATGCTGCTGCGCCGCGCCGGGGCGGCCGGCGACATCGAGCTGCTGGCGCAGACCCTGCTGGGGTTCCTGGACATCGGCCTGGTCGACCATCTCGTGGAGCGCCGGGGGATGTCCCTCGAACGGCTGGAGCGGGGCTGGGCGGACCTGGTGGAGCGGTTGGTCGTGACCGCGTAGCCGCAGGGAGCCTCAGGGAGCCGTAAGGACATCGGGACAGTCAAAGCGACCGCTTGGTAACTTGGAGGGCGGGTGTCGGGGAGCGGCCTCGTACGCCGGGTGAGGGGACGGGCCACATGACCGACGAGATCGCCGAGCACGCCGGGAACGGCCCGGCCGGGGGCGACGCGACGAGCCGCCCGGACGGCACCGGCACCGGCTTCTTCACGTCCGTGGACGACGTCGCCGCACGGCTCGCCGACGTGGGATACCTGGCCTCGACGGCCGTCGCCACCACCGTCTTCCTGGCCGACCGGCTCGGCAAGCCCCTGCTGGTGGAAGGCCCCGCGGGCGTCGGCAAGACCGAGCTGGCCAAGGCCGTCGCCCGGGTCGGCGCCGCCCGTCTGGTCCGGCTCCAGTGCTACGAGGGCATCGACGAGTCCCGCGCCCTGTACGAGTGGAACCACGCCAAGCAGCTGCTGCGCATCACCGCCGGACGCGACGAGGCGTGGGACGACACCCGCACGGACATCTTCAGCGACGAGTTCCTGCTCACCCGCCCCCTGCTGACCGCGATCCGGGGCGAGGAGCCGACGGTCCTGCTCATCGACGAGACCGACAAGGCGGACGTCGAGGTCGAGGGGCTGCTGCTGGAGGTGCTCAGCGACTTCCAGGTCACCGTCCCGGAGCTGGGCACCATCATCGCCACCCGGCGCCCCTTCACGGTCCTCACCTCCAACGCCACCCGGGAGCTCTCCGAGGCCCTGCGCCGCCGCTGCCTCTTCCTCCATCTCGACTTCCCCGACGCCGAGTTGGAGCGGCGGATCGTGACGCTCAGGGTCCCCGGTCTGGACGCCACGCTCGTCGACTCCCTGGTCCGGGTGGTCGGCGCGCTGCGGGAGATGGAACTGCGCAAGGCGCCCTCCGTGGCCGAGACCATCGACTGGGCACGCACCCTGCTGGCCCTCGGTGCGGACACCCTGGACGAGAAGGTCGTCCGGGACAGCCTGGGAGTGATCCTCAAGCACCAGGACGACATCGAGAAGGCCGCGCGGAAGCTGACGCTGGTATGAGCGCCGGCGCCCGTGACGCGAGCGGTACGACGTCCGGCTCCGCGCTGGCCGACCGGCTGACCGCGTTCGTACGGGCGTTGCGCGGCCACGGGATACGGATCGGGCCGGGCGAGACCGTGGACGCGGCGGCCGTCCTTGAGGTGCTGGGCCTCGCCGACCGGGAGCGGATCCGGGAGGGGCTCGCGGCGGCGCTGCTGCGCGCAGACGGCCAGCGTGCCGTGTTCGACGCGGCCTTCGAGCTGTACTTCCCGCTGGGGGTGGGGGAGTTGGCGGCGGCGCGCGGTACGGCCGCCGGGGACCGGGACGAGCTGCGCGACCGGCTCGCCGAGGCCCTGGCCGCGAACGACACGGCGGCCCTCACCCGACTCGCCGCCGAGGCCGTGGAGATGCTCGGCCGTTACGGGACGCCGGGCGCGGACGGCTGGTCGGCCCACCAGACCCTGGACCGCCTTCGTCCGCAGACACTGCTGGCGCGGATCCTGGCGGGTGCGCGCGCGGACGGAGGGGAGGGCGCCGGTGCCCCGGGTCCGGGAGGCGGCGGCGGGTTCCGCATGGGATTCGGCGGCGGATTCGGGTTCGGCGCGGGTACGGGAGCGGGTGCGGGCATGGGTGCGGGTGCGCGGTCCGCCACGGGTTCGGGTTCCGGTGCCGGCTCGGGGCTCGGTGCCGGCGGGTTCACCGACCGGCTGGACGCCGACGAGATCCGGCGCCGTATCGAGGACTTCCGGAAGCGGGTGGGCACCGAGGCACGGCGGCGGGTCGCCGAGCGGCGCGGAGCGGAGACGATCGCCCAGCGGGGCATCGCCCGCGGCGCCGACCAGGTCGACTTCCTCGTCGCGAGCCGCGAGCAGCTCGTCGAACTACGCGGTACCGTCCAGCCGTTGGCCCGTAAGCTCGCGACCCGGCTGGCCGCCCGGCGGCGCAGGGCCGCGCGCGGCCAGATCGACATCCGGCGCACGCTCCGGCGCTCGCTGTCCACCGGGGGTGTGCCGCTGCGCCCGGCGTACCGGCGGCATCGGCCGGCACGTCCGGAGATCGTGCTGCTGTGCGACGTGTCGGGATCGGTCGCCGGGTTCGCGAACTTCACGATGCTGCTGGTCCAGGCGATGCGGGACCAGTTCAGCAAGGTGCGGGTGTACGCGTTCGTCAATCGCGTCGACGAGGTCACCCGGCTCGTCACCAACGGCGAGGCCGATCCCGCCGGACTCGGCCGCCGGATCGCCGACGAGGCCGCGGTCTCCGGCTGGCACGGCAGCAGCGACTACGGTTCCGCGCTCGGGGAGTTCGCCGAGCGCCACCTCGACGCGATCGGCCCGCGTACGTCCGTGATCGTGCTCGGGGACGCCCGCACCAACGGGTTCGACCCGCGCGCGGACGCACTGCATCGCATCGCCGCCCGCGCCCGCCGCGTCCACTGGCTGAACCCCGAGTCGCCCGAACAGTGGGGCACGGGCGACTCCGCCGCCCTCGTGTACGCCGAGATCGTCGACATGCACGCCTGCCGGAACGCCCGGCGGCTCGGGGAGCTGGTGACCCGACTGCTGCCGGTGTGAGGCGTACGGGGCCGCCCGGCCCTCACCCCCGGCCGGTGTCGATCACGCAGAAGCGATTGCCCTCCGGGTCGGCCAGGACGACGAAGTCGGCGCCCGGCGGGTAGGAGTCCCACGCGACGCGCCGTGCGCCGAGACCCAGCAGCCGCTCGACCTCCGCGGCCTGATCCTCGGCGTTGCCCGCGTACAGGTCCAGATGGACCCGCGGGCGCTCCTGCACCGGGGTCTCGCTGAAGCCGATGGAGAGCTGGACGCCGGTGCCCCGCGGGTGCACCAGGACGACCCAGTCGTCCTCCGGCTCCTCACGCGGGACGAACCCGAGGGCCTGTGTCCAGAACACGGTGGCCCGCCGTACGTCGGACGCGCCCATCACCACGGAACCGATGCTCAGCATGGTCCGATTCTCGCCCCTGCGGATCCGCCGCACTGCGGCGATCCTGGAGACAGACCTCGACCTCAGGAGGTGCGCCCATGTTCCGCACCGTCACCGTGGGTATCGACGGTTCGCGCGAGAGCCTGGCAGCCGCCGAGTGGGCGGCCCGGGAGGCGCGGCTCCGGGCCCTGCCGTTGCGGCTGGTCAACGTCTGGGAGCCGGTTCCCGAGCCGATGGGCCGGGAGCCGGTGCTGGGGGTGGCGACGGAGCCGGGCGACTCGGGGGAGACCGGTGTCGGGAGGGTGCTGCGGGAGGCCGCCGACGGGATACGGCTGCGGCACCCCGGGCTCGACCCGGGAGTGGAGCAGTTGACGGGTCGGGCGAGCGAGGAGCTGGTGCGGGTCGCGCACGAAGGGGACCTGCTGGTGCTGGGTTCCCGCGGGCTGAGCGGGCTCGCGGGGTTTCTGCTCGGCTCGGTCGGGCTGCACGTCGTCGCGCACACCGAGCGGCCGGTGGTGCTCGTGCGGGCGGAGGAGCAGGCCGCGGACGAGCACGCGCCGGGCGCCACCGGGACGCCGTCCGCCCTGGCACCGTTCCGGCCCGTCGTGCTCGGGCTGGACACCGTACAGCCCGACCACACCCTGATCCGGTTCGCGTTCGAGGCGGCGGAGGTGCGGGGAGCGCCGTTGCGGATACTGCACGACTGGCGGCCGCCCCCGCACTCCGGACTGCGGGAGAGGCCCGGTCTGGAGGCCGATCTCGACGCGGACGTGGGCGAGGTGGAGGCGGGCACGCTGCACGAGGTGCTGGTGCCGTGGCGGCGGGAGTTCCCGGGGGTCGAGGTGGTGGAGGAGTCACGGCGGGGGAAGGCGGCGGAGCATCTGCTGGAGGCGTCCCGGGACGCTTCGCTCGTCGTGGTCGGGCGGCGGGTGCGGCATTCGCCGGTGGGGGCGCACGTCGGGCCGGTCGTGCACGCGCTGCTGCATCACGCGGGGGTGCCGGTGGTGGTCGTCGCGCACCAGTGAGGCCGGTGGGCCCTGTCGCGTGGTGGACGTTCTTGAGTGGTGGACCTTGTCGTCCGGTCGCCCGAGCCCCGGGGCGCACCGGAGGAAGGCGCCGCGCTCCCGGGGCGGGGGCCCACCGGCCGGTTCAGGCGTCGGCGGGCAGACGGGGGATCTCTATCGCCGGGCAGCGGTCCATGATCATGTCCAGCCCCGCCGCGCGGGTGCGCCGGTAGGCCGCCTCGTCGACGACGCCGAGCTGGAACCAGACCGCCTTGGCACCGATGCGGGCGGCCTCGTCGGCGACGGGGCCCGCGAGGTCGCTGTTGACGAAGACGTCGACGACGTCCACGGGGAAGGGGATGTCGGACAGCGAGGCGTAGCCCTGTTCGCCGTGGACCGTCTCGGCCCTGGGGTGCACCGGGACGACACGCTTGCCGTAGCGCCGCAGGACCTCCGCGACGCCGTACGCCGCGCGGCCGCGGTTGCCGGACAGGCCGACGACGGCCCAGGTCTCGCCGAGTTCCGTGAGGACCTTGCGGATCGTGTCGGGGTCGCCGTACATGCCGTCTCCTTCTGTTCTGGCCGGGTGCCGCGCGGGAGAGCCCTGGCGCGGGGGCTGCCTGCGGCAACAGCGGGAGGTGCGCGCCGAATTCCCGGTCCGGCACACCGGGCGTGCGGCTCGATCTCCGGAATGTCGTCGTCCGCACTGCGTTCGGCCGCTTCCGCGCCTACGCTCAGCCCGTGCTGCGTATCACTGACGCCCGGACCGGTGAACCCGCCGAGATCCCCAGGGCGCTCACCCGGGTCCATGCCCACACGCCGGGGGACACCCCCTCGGCGCTGCGCGTCCTGCTGGTCGCGGACGTCCTCGCCCGCGCTCTCGAACTGGGCGGGAGCCCGGTCCTCTTCGTCGCCGACCCGCCGGCCGCCCTGCGGGAGCGCGCCGACGACCTCGGCATCCGGCAGAGCGAGACCCCCGGGGCGACGCGGGGCGGGCGGCAGGTGCTGCACGTGACCGTCGCGGGTGAGCCGGCCGGCCCCGGCACAGGCCCCCGCACCGACGCCGGGATCGCGATCGAGGCCGGCCCGGTGACCGAGGCCGGCCCTGTGACCTGGACCGGCCCTGTGACCCGGACCGGCGAGCCGCCCGCGTCGGGCACCGCCCTGCGGCTCGCCCTCCTCAGCCATCCCCGCCGCACCCCCGTGACCCTCGACGCCACCGCCGTCCGCGAGGCCGAGGACACGCTCGGCCACTGGCGCGGGTCGGTGGCGGCCTGGGCGGCCCGGCCGTCGCGGCCGGTCCCCGAGCCCGTCCGGCAGGCACTGCGGGAGGCCTGGGACGACGACCTCGACGTACGCGCGGTGCTCGACGTGCTGCGGGACGTGGAACGGGACCCGGACGTCCCCGACGGCGCCCGGTTCGAGACGTACGCCTACGCGGACCGCCTCCTCGGGCTGGAACTCACCCGGGAGATCGGGGCGACGGCATGACGCCCCGTGCCGGCGCCGGACCGCTGCGCAGACTCGTTGTCCTGCGGCACGCCAAGTCCGCCTGGCCCGTGGGCGTCCCCGACCACGAGCGCCCCCTGGCACCACGCGGCCGGCGCGACGCCCCCGCCGCCGGACAGGCCCTCGCCGACGTGGACTGCCTGCCCGACCTGGCCGTGTGCTCCACGGCCGTACGGGCGCGCCTGACCTGGGAACTGGCCTCCGCGCAGTGGGGGACGCCGCCGCCCGTACGGTACGACGGGCGGGTGTACGCGGCCGACGTGCCCGAACTGCTCGACGTGGTGCACGAGACCCCCGGCCATGTGCGGACGCTGCTCCTCGTCGGTCACAACCCGGGACTGGAGGAACTGGTGCTGGAACTGGCCGGCGACGCCCTCGACGGAGCGCTGGACGACGTACGGACCAAGTTCCCCACCTCGGCGCTCGCCTTCCTGTCCTGGCACGGCGGGACCTGGGCCGCGCTCGCCCCGGGCACCGCGCTGCTGACGGACACGCTCGTGGCCAGGGGCGCGAAGCGGTCCTGAACGCCGCCCGACCGAAAGCCCGGCCGTCGGACGACGCCCCGCGCGGGCGTGCGCCGGCCTGCGCATAGGCTGGCCGGATGCAGGACGAGTACCGCACCGTCGCCCGCGCCGGCGTGCACGAGACCGAGGTCAACCGATCGCGGTTCCTGTGCGCGCTCGCCCCGGCGGCCACCGAACAGGAGGCCCAGGACTTCGTCGCGGCCGTCCGCAGGGAACACGCCGACGCCACCCACAACTGCTACGCCTACGTCATCGGCGCCGACGCGGCCGTCCAGCGCGCGAGCGACGACGGGGAACCCGGCGGCACCGCGGGCGTCCCCATGCTGCAGATGCTGCTGCGCCGGGACATGCGCTACGTCGTCGCCGTCGTCACCCGGTACTACGGCGGGGTCAAACTGGGCGCCGGCGGACTCATCAGGGCGTACGGCGGTGCCGTGGGCGAGGCCCTGGACGCGCTCGGGGGCATCACCCGCCGGCGCTTCCGGCTGGCCACGGTGACCGTCGACCACCAGCGGGCCGGCAAGCTGCAGAACGACCTGCGGTCCACCGGGCGCGAGGTCCGTGACGTGCGGTACGCCGAGGCCGTCACCCTGGAGATCGGCCTGCCCGACGCCGAGGTCGGCGCCTTCCGCGCCTGGCTCGCCGACACCACCGCGGGCACGGCCGGGTTCGAACTCGGGGGCGAGGCGTACGGGGACGTGTGACCGCGGATGTCCTGGATGCCCCGGATGCCCTGTCGGGCCGGGGGTGCGGGTGCGGGAACGCGGAGGGGGCGGCGTACGCGGGTCGGTTCGCCGGTAGGCGCCCGTGATGTCCGACCCGCCTGTTAGGTTCGAGGATCATGAGGCTGCTGCACACTTCCGACTGGCATCTCGGTCGGGCGTTCCACCGGGTGAACATGCTCGGCGCGCAGGCCGAGTTCATCGGTCACCTGGTCACGACCGCGCGTGAGCGCGAGGTGGACGCGGTGGTGGTGGCGGGGGACGTGTACGACCGGGCGGTGCCCGCGCTGGCGGCGGTGGAGCTGTTCGACGACGCCCTGCACCGTCTCGCCGAGCTGGGCGTGCCCACGGTGATGATCTCCGGGAACCACGACTCGGCACGGCGCCTCGGTGTCGGCGCGGGGCTCATCGGCCGGGCGGGCATCCATCTGCGGACGGCGGCCTCGGCGGCCGGGACCCCCGTGATGCTCCCCGACACCCATGGCGACGTCGCCTTCTACGGGCTGCCCTATCTCGAACCCGCCCTGGTGAAGGACGAGTTCGGGGTGGAGAGGGCGAACCACGAGTCGGTGCTCGCCGCCGCCATGGACCGGGTCCGGGCCGACCTCGCCGCCCGCCCGCCGGGCACCCGTTCCGTCGTGCTTGCCCACGCGTTCGTCACCGGCGGCACGCCCAGCGACAGCGAGCGGGACATCTCCGTCGGCGGGGTCGCCTCGGTACCGGCGGGCGTCTTCGACGGCGTCGACTACGTGGCGCTGGGGCATCTGCACGGCAGCCAGACCCTCACCGACCGTATCCGCTACTCGGGTTCGCCCCTGCCGTACTCCTTCTCCGAGGCCGACCACCGCAAGAGCATGTGGCTGGTGGACCTCGGCCCCGACGGTGCCGTCGACGCGGAGCGCATCGACTGCCCGGTGCCGCGCCCGCTCGCCCGGATCCGGGGCCGGCTGGACGACCTGCTCGCCGCACCGGAGCTGGCCCGGCACGAGGAGGCGTGGGTCGAGGCCACGCTCACCGACCCGGTCCGGCCCGCCGAGCCCATGGCCCGGCTGTGCGCCCGCTTCCCGCACACGCTCAGCCTCGCCTTCGACCCCGAACGCGCCCCCGGCGACCCGGACGTCTCCTACGCCCGGCGCCTCGCCGGCCGCGACGACCAGCAGATCGCCGAGGACTTCGTCGCCCATGTCCGCGGCACGGGGCCCGACGCCCACGAACGCATCGTGCTCAGGGACGCGTTCGACGCGGTCAGGGCCGACGAGACCCTCCGGGAGGCCGTCCGATGAGCCGCGTGGTCCGCCGGGCGGCATCCCCGGTCTGTCCGGTGGGTTGCCGAGCAGGCCGTCCGGTGAGGCGTACGTACCGCCCCGGACGTCCTCCGGCGGCGACCGGCTGCACGGCGAGAGGCTGTACGGGGAGCCGTACGGCGACCGGCCATGCCGTGGCCGCCGGGCACCGGCCTCCCGGGGTGTCCCGCCGGGCGGGCGCGGCGGGTGGTGACCGATGAGGCTCCACCGGCTCGACATCACCGCCTTCGGCCCCTTCGGCGGCGCCCAGTCCGTCGACTTCGACGACCTCTCGGCGGCCGGGCTCTTCCTGCTGCACGGCCCGACCGGCGCCGGCAAGACCTCGATCCTGGACGCCGTCTGCTACGCGCTCTACGGCGCGGTGCCGGGCGCCCGGCAGAACGGCCAGGGCGCGACCCTGCGCAGTGACCACGCGGCACCCGCGACACGCACCGAGGTCCGCCTGGAACTGACCGTCGCCGGGCGCCGGTTGGAGATCACCCGGCAGCCGCCCTGGGAGCGGCCCAAGAAGGGAAACCGGTCGGGCACCACGGTCGACAAGGCACAGAGCTGGCTGCGCGAGTACGACACGGCGGCCGCCTCCTGGAAGGACCTCAGCCGCTCCCACCAGGAGATCGGCGAGGAGATCACCCAGGTCCTCGGGATGAGCCGGGAGCAGTTCTGCCAGGTCGTGCTGTTGCCGCAGGGCGACTTCGCACGGTTCCTGCGCGCCGACGCCGAGGCGCGGGGCAGGCTGCTGGGCCGGCTCTTCGACACCCATCACTTCGCCGCCGTCGAGAAGCGGCTCGCCGACCGGCGCCGGGCGACCGAGGCGCGGGTCCGGGAGGGCGACGCGGACCTGCTCGCCGACGTCCACCGGATGCAGCAGGCGGCGGGGGACGCCCCGGAGCCGCCCGGCCTCGCGCCCGGTGACCCGGGCCTCGCCGACGCCGTGCTGGGCTGGGCCGCCGTCGTCCGCAGCACCGCCCGTGAACGGCTCACCATCGCCCACTGCGCGCGGGCGGCGGCCGAGTCGGCGCGCGCCGCCGCGGGCCGGGACCTGGACGACGTACGCGAAGTGGCGCGGCTGCAGGAGCGGTTCGCTCAGGCGCGGGAGCGGGCCGCGCGGCTGGAGGAGCGGGCCGGCGACCACCGCGAGGACCGGGCGCGCATGGAGCGGGCCCGCAAGGCGGAGGCCGTGGTGCCCGCGCTGGAGCTGCGGGACGAGGCCGAGACCGCGCACCGGCGGGCACGTGCCGCCGAGGAGGGCGCCCGGGCGCGGCTGTCGAGGGCGTACGCCGACGAGGGCGCCGCCGGACTCGCCGCCGCCGCCCGCCGAGCGGCGGAGGAACTGGGCGGGCTGGAGTCGGCCCGCCGTGCGGAGCGGCGCCTTGCCGAACTCCTCACCGAACGGGCGGAGTCGGACAGCGAGGAGCGGGCCGACGAGGAGGTCCTCCAGGACGCCGAGAGCTGGCTCGCCGCATGGGAGACGACCCGCGCGGAGCTGCGGACCCGGATCGAGTCCGCCCAGGAGGCGGCCACCCGCGCCGAACAGCTCGCCGTGCGGCGGGACCCCGCCGAGCAGCGGCTCGCCGCCGCGCGGCAGCGTGATCAGCTCGGGCGGGACACGGAGGACGCGCAGGCGCGCGTGCTCCGGCTCGCCGAGCGGGCCGTGGAGGCCCGCGCCCACTGGCTCGACCTCAAGGAACAGCGGCTGTCCGGCATCGCGGCGGAACTCGCCGCCGCACTGGTCGACGGGCAGCCGTGCGCCGTCTGCGGGGGCACCGAACACCCCGAGCCCGCCCGGAAGGTCGCCGGACATGTGGACCGGGAGACGGAGGAGCGGGCGTTCGCCGCGGTCCAGCGGGCCGACGAGGAACGGGCCGGGGCGGAGCGCCGGCTGGGAGTCGTCCGGCAGGCGTACGCGGCGGCGAGCGCCGAGGCCGGTGACGCGCCGACGGAGCGGCTCGCCGCCCTGGTCGAGGAGGTGACCGAGGAGTACGCGCGGGCCCGGGCCGGTGCCTCCGATCTGCATCCCGCGCAGGAGGCCCTGCTGCACGCCGAACGCGAGCGTGACCGACGGCTCGACGCCCAGCGGGAGGCCGCTGTGCGGGCCGCGTCCCGCAATACCCGGCGGGACGCGCTGGAGCGGCAACGGGAAGCGCTGGAGGGGGAGTTGGCGCAGGCCCGGGGCGACGCCGAGAGCGTGGCCGCGCGGGCCGCGCAGTGGGAGCGTCTGGCCGGGCTCCTCGGCGAGGCCGCCGAGGCGGTGCGGACGGCCGACGACACCGCGCAGCGCCTCAAGGACGCCGACGCGCGTCTGGCCGACGCGGCGTTCCGCGCCGGGTTCGGCACTCCGTCGGCCGCTGCCGCCGCCGTCCTCGACGACGCCGCCCACCGGGACCTGCAACACCGCCTCGACGCACGGCAGTCGGAGGAGGCCGCCGTACGGGCCGTGCTCGCCGAGGCCGAGACGGCCGCCGCGGCCGGGCAGCCGGCCGCCGACCTCGCCACCGCCGAGCGGGCCGCCGCGGCCGCCGCCCGGCGGCTCCAGGACACGGTCTCGGCGTGGGACGCCGCCGAGCGGCGCGCTGCCGAACTGGACCGGCTCTCCGTGCGGGCGACCGCCTCCGTGCGCCGGCTGGCGCCGCTGCGCGAGGAGTACGAGCGCGTCGCCCGGATGGCGGGCCTCGCCGCCGGCACCTCGGCCGACAACGAACGCAGGATGCGCCTGGAGTCCTACGTCCTCGCGGCCCGCCTGGAGCAGGTCGCCGCCGCCGCGACCGTACGGCTGCAGCGCATGTCGTCCGGCCGCTACACCCTCGTCCACTCCGACGACCGGTCCGGGCGGGGCCGCAGCGGGCTCGGACTGCACGTCGTCGACGCGTGGACCGGGCGGGAGCGGGACACGGCCACGCTCTCCGGCGGCGAGACGTTCTTCGCCTCCCTCGCGCTGGCCCTCGGGCTGGCCGACGTCGTCACCGACGAGGCGGGGGGCGTGCGTCTCGACACCCTCTTCGTCGACGAGGGGTTCGGCAGCCTCGACGACCAGACCCTCGACGAGGTGCTCGACGTCCTCGACGCGCTCCGCGAACGCGACCGCAGTGTCGGCATCGTGAGCCATGTCGCCGACCTGCGGCGGCGGGTGCACGCCCAGCTGGAGGTCGTGAAGGAACGCACCGGGTCGATCGTGCGGCAGCGCGGTCAATGACTGAGGTGACCCGGGACGCCGTCGGGAGCGGCCGGTCAGTGACCGAGGGGCCGTCGGGGGAGCGGTGAGGAGTAGACCACGCTCGTCGTGACCGACCCCAGCGTGCCGATCCGGCCCGACACCTCCTCCAGATGACGCATCGAACGGGCGGCGACCTTGATCACGAAGCAGTCGTCGCCCGTGACGTGGTGCGCCTCCAGGATCTCGGGCGTGACGGCCACCAGGTCGTGGAACGGCTTGTAGTTCCCGTGCGGGTAGCGCAGACGCACGAAGGCCAGGATCGGCAGCCCCAGCCGCTCCGGGTCCACGACGGCCGCGTACCCCTGGATCACACCCGCCTCCTCCAGCCGCCGCACCCGCTCCGTCACCGCGCTCGCCGACATCGACACGGCCCGGGCCAGCTCGGCGAAGCCGGTCCGGCCCTCGCGCTGGAGGATGTCGAGGATGCGCCAGTCGGTGGCGTCGGGCTCGTACGGGGATTGCGTGGTCATGTGGAAGGGATAGCAGGGGAATCCCCGGCCGATCAAGGGCCGGGCCGTGGAATGCCCCTTCAGGCCGGCGTCGGGCGACCGTAGATTCCTGGTCAGGGAGACGGAGCCGAACGGCTCCGCGAGAGAAAGGGCCCGCTCATGAGCGTCAGCACGTCCGCCGTCAACGCCGTCCTGCGGGTCGCCCCGGCGGCCCCCGCCGACGCCGCGGCGTACTTCCGGGCCAGTCTCGTCCTCCACGCCGACGCCTCGGACGTGGCCGCGGCCCTCGCCGCCGACGGCGACCCCGGCTTCGTGGTCCTCGACTCCCGCTCCACCGCGTCCTGGGACCAGGGCCACATCCCGGGCGCGGTCCACCTGCCGACCGCGCTGATCCCCGAGCAGGCCGAGCAGGTGCTCGACAGGTCCGTGCCCGTCGTCACCTACTGCTGGGGCCCCGGCTGCAACGGCGCCACCCGTGCCGCCCTCGCCCTGGCCGAACTCGGCTTTCAGGTCAAGGAGATGCTCGGCGGCTTCGAGTACTGGGCGCGCGAGGGCTTCGCGTACGAGACCTGGGAAGGCGTGACACGGCGCGCGGCCGACCCGCTGACCGCGCCGGAGGACACCGCCGACTGCGGCTGCTGACGGAAAGTCAACAAGCGCTCAGGGGCGACCAGTTCGGCGGCAAGGGCGCCGTGTAGCTTCTGGGCATGGCTCGATACGCGGATACGGCGGTGGTCCCCGGTGCGGTGCGGTGGGTGGAGTCGGGCGGCGGACCGCTCATAGCGGTGCCGGAAGCGGTGCTGCCGTTCTGGGCGGGAGCCGACGGCGACGAGACGTCCTCCGATCACGACCGGGCCTGTGACCTCGACGGGCACGTCGGCCTGCTGCCGGTCGGTGACAGCCGCGCCCTGGTCCTGGGCCGTGAACCCGCCGCCACCACGTATCTGCCCGAACACGCCGCCTTCGTACGCCACCACGCCGCCGACTCCGCGGCCGGCCCCTTCGCGGACGGGCCCCTCGCGGACGTTGCGGCGGCGCTCGACGCGGCAGGCTGGGAGCCGGAGGTGCGGTGGCGGGTGCCGGGCCCGGTCGTCCTGTTCGACGCCGCCCGGCCGGGGCGCACCGTCCGGGACGGGGATCACGTGCGGGTGGAGCTGGCCCCCGGCCGCTACGGGGTGCGCGCGGCCCGGGTCGCGACGGGCCCGCGGACATGGCTCGGTCTCGTGCGACTGAGACCTCTTACCGACTGAGACCTCTGACCGACTGAGACCTCCTGCCGACTGAGACCACTGACCGGCTGATACCTCTGACCGGCTGATACCTCTGACTGGTCAAGACCTCTGACCGGTCGAGACCGTCGACCGGCTGAACGGCGGCGGCCGGGCCCGGTCGCGGACGACGGGGCCCGGCCGGCCCGGATCACAGCCGGGACAGCTCGTCCACCAGGTCGTCCAGGCCCAGCGACCCCTGGGACAGCGCGGCCATGTGCCAGGACTTGGCGTCGAACGCGTCGCCGTGGCGGCGCCTGGCGTTCTCCCGGCCGAGGAGCCAGGCGCGTTCGCCGAGCTTGTAGCCGATGGCCTGCCCCGGCATCGTCAGATAGCGGGTCAGCTCGCTCTCCACGAAGTCCGCGGGGCGGCTGCTGTGGGCGCCGAAGAACTCCTGGGCCAGCTCGACGGTCCAGCGCTCGCCCGGGTGGAAGGGGGAGTCCGCCGGGATCTCCAGCTCCAGATGCATGCCGATGTCGACGATGACCCGGGCGGCGCGCATCATCTGCGCGTCCAGGTAACCGAGCCGTTCCTCCGCGTCCTTGAGGAAGCCCAGCTCGTCCATCAGCCGCTCCGCGTACAGCGCCCAGCCCTCGGCGTTGGCGCTGACCCCGCCGATGGTGGCCTGGTAGCGGGACAGGTCGTCCTTGACGTACACCCACTGCGCCAGCTGGAGGTGATGGCCGGGGACGCCCTCGTGGTACCAGGTCGAGACCAGGTCGTACACCGGGAACCGCGTCGCGCCCATCGTCGGCAGCCAGGTGCGGCCCGGACGGGAGAAGTCCTCGGTCGGCGCCGAGTAGTAGGGGGCCGCCGCGCCGCCGGGCGGCGCGATGCACGACTCCACCCTGCGGACCGGCTCGGCGAGGTCGAAGTGCGTGCCGTCCAGGGCCTCGATCGCCTCGTCCATCAGGGACTGCAGCCAGGTGCGGACCTCGTCGACGCCCTCGATGTGCCGGCCGTGCTCGTCCAGGTGCGCGAGCGCCTCCCACGGCGTCCTGGCTTCGGGCAGGACCTTCGCGGCCTCCTGCCGCATCTCGCCGAGCAGCCGGTGGAACTCGGCCCAGCCGTACGCGTACGCCTCGTCGAGATCCAGGTCCGAACCCGTGAAGTAGCGCACCAGCCTGCCGTAGCGCTCCCGGCCGACCGTGTTCGGCGCGTCCTCGACGGCCGGGGCGTACACCTCGCGCATCCAGTCGCGCAGCTCCACCACGGCCCGGGTCGCGGCGCGCGCGGCCTCGTCCAGCTCCGCACGCAGCGCCTCGGGGCCCGCGGCGGCGAACTCCTCGAACCAGCCGCGGCCCGAACCGTCCGTGTCCGCCCACTCGGTGAGCTGGCCGATGAACGTCGCGGTCGGGCGCGGGCCCGCGTACAGCTTCCGCTCCAGGCCGAGCGCCAGGGACTCGCGGTAGCCGGCGTACGCCGTCGGCACCGCGCGCAGCCGCTCCGCGATCGCGGCCCAGTCCTCCTCGGTCTCGGCCGGAGTGATGGTGAAGACCTCCCGCACCTCGTGGGGCGGCGTGACCATGTTGCCGACCGCGCGCAGACCCTCGTCCGCCTCGTGCACGGCCAGCTCCGCCGACAGCCGCTCGCGCAGCAGACGCGCGCACCTGCGCTCCACGTCGCTGTCCGCGCCCGGCCGGCGCTCCGCCTCGTCCAGCCGCGCCAGCGTCGCCCGGATCAGCTCCGCACGGGCCTCCTGGCCGGCCGGCGAGGTGTCCGGCAGCCTGCTGGAACTCTCCTTCACGCCCAGGTACGTACCGGTCACGGGGTCGAGGGCGACGAGATCGTCGACGTACGCGTCGGCGACCGCACGGGGCAGCGGGCTCTTGATGTCAGACATGCGGACAATCTTGGTACGCCGACGGGGGCGGCGTCAGCCGCTTGGCCGGTGATCGAGCCTTACGTCGGCCGGATTCGTTCCCCGTCCGGCGGCAAAAGGGGGCCGCACTCCCACTGCTGGAAGATCAACCGGGTCTCCACCCGGGCGACCTCGGGCCGTGAGGTGAACCCGTCGAGCACCAGCCGCTGCAGATCCGCCATGTCCGCGACCGCCACATGCACCAGATAGTCGTCCGGGCCGGTGAGGTGGTACACGGTCCGTGACTCCGGCAGCGCCCTGATCCGCTCCACGAACGGCCCCACCAGCTCCCGCCGATGCGGCCTGACCTGCACCGACAACAGTGCCTCCAGACCGCGGCCCAGCTTGGCCGGATCCAGTCGCAGCTGATGACCGAGGATCACGCCGGCGCGGCGCAGCCGCGTCACCCGGTCCAGGCAGGTCGAGGGCGCGACCCCGACCTGTGCGGCGAGATCCCGGTACGTCGTCCGGGCGTCGTTCTGCAGGAGCCGCAGAAGATGGAGGTCCACCGGATCAAGTGCGACGGATTCGGCCATTTCCCGAACGTAGCACGGCGACTGTCCCCTCCCGCCCGTCTGATGTTCACCCTCCTGTCATGAACTCAGCGAGCACGCACGCGTACGACCACGCACGCACCACGCCGAGAGCACTGGCCACCGAGGCCGTGCACGCCGGCCGCGACGACCTCGCGCGCCTGGGCCTGCACGCCCCGCCCATCGACCTGTCGACGACCTACCCCTCGTACGACAGCCGGGGCGAGGCCGCCCGCATCGACGCCTTCGCCACGGACGGCGCCGAGCCGGAGGGGCCGCCCGTCTACGGACGGCTCGGCAACCCGACCGTCGCCCGCTTCGAGACCGCCCTCGCCCGACTCGAAGGCACCGAGAGCGCGGTCGCCTTCGCCAGCGGCATGGCCGCCCTGAGCGCCGTCCTCCTCGCCCGCGCCTCGACGGGCCTGCGCCACGTGGTCGCGGTACGCCCCCTGTACGGCTGCAGCGACCATCTCCTCACCGCCGGGCTGCTCGGCACCGAGGTCACCTGGGTCGACCCGGCCGGCGTCGCGGACGCGCTGCGGCCCGACACCGGGCTGGTGCTGGTCGAGTCACCGGCCAACCCCACCCTCGCCGAACTCGACCTGCGGGCCCTCGCCCACGCCTGCGGATCGGTTCCGCTGCTCGCGGACAACACCTTCGCCACGCCCGTCCTGCAGCGCCCCGTCGAGCAGGGTGCCCGGCTCGTGCTGCACAGCGCGACCAAGTACCTGGGCGGTCACGGTGACGTCATGGCCGGGGTCGTGGCCTGCGACGAGGAGTTCGCCGGGCGGCTGCGCCAGATCCGCTTCGCCACCGGCGGCGTCCTCCACCCGCTCGCCGGCTACCTCCTCCTGCGCGGCCTGTCCACCCTGCCCGTCCGGGTCCGCGCGGCCTCGGCGACCGCCGCGGAACTCGTCCGCCGCCTCGCCGCCGACCCGCGGGTGGCCCGGGTCCACTATCCCCGCATCGGCGGCGCAATGATCGCCTTCGAGGTCCACGGCGACCCCCACGAGGTCATCGCCGCCGTCCGGCTGATCACCCCGGCGGTGAGTCTCGGCAGCGTGGACACCCTCATCCAGCACCCGGCCTCGATCAGCCACCGCATCGTGGAGGAGACCGACCGCCGGGGCGCCGGTGTGAGCGACCGGCTGCTGCGCATGTCGGTGGGCCTGGAGGACGTGGACGACCTGTGGGCGGACCTGGACGCGGCCCTGGGGCAGCGGGCGGGGCTGCCGGCGGAGTGGGCCGGGTTGCCGGCGGAGCGGGGCATGGGCGAGGGGGCCGAACTGTCGGCCGGCCGGGCCTGAGTTCCCGAGGACCGGGCGGCCCGTGCCGGCTGCGGCCGACCCGGTTTCGACGAGAACGCGCTCGGGTCGCCGGGGGGCGACCCGAGCGCCCGGCCCACCACCGGGTCCATCCGCACCCGGCCTCCGCGTCAGCCGTTGCGGCGCCCCTTCGCGGCCTCCACCACCCGTACCTCGTCCAGCCGGGCGGTGATCACCAGCGTCCCCTCCTCGATCTGGTAGTCGATCGGCAGCCCGAGCCCCCGCATCGCCGCGACCATACCCGTGTTGGACGACTGCGTCACCACGTACACGTTCTCGCAGCCCGACTCGGCCGCCATGTCCACCAGCCTGCGCAGCAGTTCGCCGCCGATCCCGCGCCGCTGCCAGTCGTCCTCGACGAGCAGCGCGATCTCCGTCTCGTCCCCGTCCCACAGGAGGTGCCCGAGTCCGACGAGACGACCGGACGTCGTCCGTGCGGCGAGCGTCCGTCCGAAGCGCGGACTGAGCAGGTGCCGGAGATACCGGTCGGCGTCACCCACCGGCCCGTGGTACCGCATGCCCAGCGTGCGCGGGGAGCACCGCTCGTGCATCTCCTTCGCCGCCCGCAGATCCCCGGCGTCGGCCCGCCCGACCGTGATGTCGTTGCCCTCGGGCAGCGTCAGTACGTCCCGGTCGCCCGGGATCCGCGGCCCCAGCCGTGCGTCCAGCTCCACCAGGGCCCGCGCCCGGGCGAACTCCGTCGGCGTGAACGGCAGATACGGCCGCTCCACCGTGATCACCCCGCCCTCCGGCGCACGCAGCCGCATCACCGTCTCCTCCAGGACCCCTTCGACCGGGGCGCTCCCCTGCTCCCGGCCCGATCCGGGAGCGGTGGCGGGAGTGGAGCGGATCGTGCAGCGGCCCAGCAGCTCCCGCAGCGCGAGCGGGAGTTCCGCCGCGTCCAGCGCCGTACGCGTGGCCAGGCCGAGGATCCGGGTCGGCGCGTCCACCAGGTCGTGGGCGTCGCCGCGCTCGATCCAGGTGCCGGTGCCGCCCGCCGCCGACACGGCCCGGCCGATCTCGGTGGCCGACAGCTCCGCGGGCGCCCGGAGCAGGAAATCGTCCACCGTGCCCTCGGCCAGCGGATGTGTCTGCAGGCTCAGGATGTCGATCCGGTGCTCCGCCAGCGCCGTGCACAGCACGGCCAGCGATCCCGGCGCGTCCCGCACCGTCGTCCGCATCCGCCACATCAGGGTCGCACCCGTGCCCGTCGGTACGTCCGCCCCGGACGGCCCGGCCTGCTGCCCCTCGCTGAGCGGCGGCCGGGCGTCGGTATCGCTCGCGGGCGGCGCGTGCCCGTGGCGCCGTTCCCACCAGCCACGGAGCCCGGCCGTGAGGAACCGCGGTCGGTGGTGCGCCGGGCGGCCGCCGCGCGCCCGCGTCTCGTCAGACATGTCAGGAGTCATGTGGCCACTGTGAACGAATCGTGTTGCGTGATCACGAACGCTTTGTGACTGACCGGTAAAAGCATCGTTCCGCGCCTTTTGTTGCTTTTTGTATGACCGCGGCTGTCGGAAGTTGCGCCGATGACGACCGCATCGGCCACCGCACCTGCCATTCGGCAACCGGTCGGCGGGCTTCCGGCCTGGGGCCCACGGTCGGGCGGCCGGGGCTTCCTGCTCTTGTTCCTGGCCCCGCAGCGCTCCGCGCGGACGATCTCCCGCCCGTACGGGGAGTCGCGGAACCGACGGTCGGCCGAACCCTGTTCTGTCCCGGCCCACCAGCGGCGCGCCGCGTCGGTGACGCAACGTGCCGCTCCACCTGCGTCCGACGGCCGGTGCCCCACATGGCCCGCAGGCGCGGTGACTCACCGCATCCCGGTCACTGCCCCACGAGCCCCGGCTGGAGCACCTTCGTGTACAGCACCGTCCCGTCCTGTTCCCGCAGCCGGACCGTCAGCTCACCGCTGTGGCCGTCGATGTCGACCTCGCCGAAGAACTGGTAGCCGCCCGCCGGCGAGACGTTCGCCGTCGTCGGCGCCTTCATGAACACCCGTTCGGGGCCGAAGGTGTTGTCGAGCGCGTTCGACGGGAAGGCGCCGGCGTTGAGCGGGCCCGAGACGAACTCCCAGAACGGCTCGAAGTCGGTGAACGCGGCCCGCGACGGCTGGTAGTGCTGCGCCGAGGTGTAGTGCACGTCCGCCGTCAGCCACACCGTGCCGGTGACCTTGCGGTGCTTGATGAACCGCAGCAGCTCGGCGATCTGGAGCTCCCGCCCCAGCGGAGCGCCCGGGTCGCCCTGGGCCACGGCCTCGATGTTCGGCTTGCCGTCCCCGGTGTCGGGCACGACCAGACCGAGCGGCATGTCGGAGGCGATCACCTTCCACACCGCCCGCGACCTCGACAGCTCCCGCTTGAGCCACTCCAGCTGCTCGGCGCCGAGGATGCCGACCGCGTCGGTGGTCTGCGTGTCGGGCGAGTTGGCGTTGCGGTAGGTCCGCATGTCCAGCACGAACACGTCCAGCAGAGGGCCGTGGCGCAGCACGCGGTGCACGCGGCCCTCCCGGGCGCCCGGCCGCAGCGTGGAGATGGGGAAGTACTCGCTGAAGGCCCGCCGCGCCCGTGCCGCCAGCACGTCCACGCTCTTCTCGGTGTACCGGGCGTCGGTGAGGATCTCGCCCGGGTACCAGTTGTTGGTGACCTCGTGGTCGTCCCACTGCACGATCGACGGGACCCGTGCGTTGAACCTCTTCAGGTTCTCGTCCAGCAGGTTGTAGCGGAAGTTGCCCCGGAACTCCGCGAGCGTCTCCGCGACCTTGGACTTCTCCTCGGTGGTGACGTTCCGCCAGGTGCTCCCGTCCGGCAGCGCGACCGTCGCCGCGACCGGACCGTCGGCGTAGATGTTGTCGCCGCTGCACAGGAAGAAGTCCGGGTCGAGGGCGCCCATCGCGTCGAAGATGCGGTAGCCGCCGCGGTCGGGGTTGATGCCCCAGCCCTGCCCCGCCAGGTCGCCCGACCACACGAACCGCGCCCCGGAACTCCGCTTCGGCGACGTCGTACGGAAGGTGCCGGTGACCGGCTCACCGGTGCGGCGCGGGTCGTCCGGGTCGGCCAGCAGCACCCGGTAGTGGATCTGCTCACCCGAGGGCAGGCCGCGCAGGCGCGTCGTACCGGTGAAGTCCGTACCGGCGTCCAGCAGCGGGCCGTGCCATCTGCGCGGGTTGCGGAACGACTCGGTGGCCGCCGTCTCGACGATCATCCGGGCCGGACGGTCCGACCGCACCCACACCAGACCGGAGTGCGCGGTCACGTCTCCGGCCTGCACACCCCAGCCGGCCCGCGGCCGCCCCGAGAGGGCCAGCGCCGGCACCGAACCGAGCGCGACGGATCCGGGCAGCGCCAGCGCGGCCGACGCGGCGAGCGAGCCGCGCAGCACGTTGCGGCGACCGGGCAGGGGACTCGGTGGACGGTGTGACATGAAAGCGCCTCCAGTGACGGATCCGGCCAAGGTGCACAGCCACAACTACGGGCACGCCGCAGCGCACACGCAAACGACAAGTGAACAACTGGCCGGGCCCCGCGGAAAGCGGCGACACTCGCCGAACGGCGGGAGGGAGGGTGGGAGCGGCGAGGGCGGAACAACCGCACCGATCACCCGACCGCCGTCGCCAGCAGTTCCACCCCCTCCCGAATCCGCTCCGGAGACAGATGCGCGTACCCCACGACCAACAGCACTCCCGCCTCCGGCGCCTGCCCGTACGATCCCAGCCCCCGCACCCTGACCCCACCCGCCTCGGCCTTCGCCAGCAAGCGGGCGAGCGGCCCGTACCGGTCCGGCAGCGAGACGATGACGTGCAGCCCCGCCGCGATCCCGGACACTGCCGCCCCGGGAAAGTACGAGGCGAGCGCGGACACCAGAGCGTCCCGCCGTTCTCGATAGGTCCGCTGGCACCGCCGCAACTGCCGGTCGTAGTCACCCCGCTCCACGCAGCGCGCGAACACCTCCTGGTCGAGGGCGGGATGGCCCAGGTCCATGGTCCGTTTGCGTTCGACGACCTCCTCCGCCAGCCACCCCGGCACGAGGAGCCAGCCGAGCCGCAGTCCTGGCGCCAGGGACTTGCTGACGGACCCGGCGTACGCGACTCGCTCGGGGTCGAGTCCCTGCAGGGCGCCCACCGGGGCGCGGTCGTAGCGGAAGTCCCCGTCGTAGTCGTCCTCGACGATCAGCCCGTCCCCCGCCCGTGCCCAGTCGAGCAGTTCGGCCCGCCGCCGCGCGGAGTAGGCGATCCCGGTGGGGAACTGATGTGCGGGCGTCGTCACCACCGCCCGCGCCCCCGACGCCCGCAGCGGCCCGACGGCCAGCCCTTCCGCGTCCAGCGGCAGCGGCAGGGTGCCCAGCCCGGCGGCGGCGTACAGCCTCCCGTGCTCGGGGCTGCCCGGGTCCTCGACGCCCACGTCGCGTACCCCGCGCGCGTGGAGCACCGATCCGATCAGGGTCGTGGCCTGTGCCACCCCGGAGACGACGACGATCCGCTCCGGGTCGGCGACCACGCCCCGGCGCCGGACGAGCAGCTCGGCGAGCGCCGTACGCAGCCGGGGCAGCCCGCGCGGATCCGGGTAGCCCAGCGACTGGTGCGGCAGTTCCGCGAGCACCGCGCGCTGGGCCGCCGCCCACGCGGCACGCGGGAACAGCGACAGGTCCGGCGTTCCGGGTACGAAGTCGACGCGGGCACCGGAGAAGCCCGGAGCGAGGTCGCGCGCGCGGGGCGGGGCGGCCCGCACGGCGCTGCCCACCCAGGTCCCGGAACCCCGGGAGCTGCGCAGGTAGCCCTCCGCGACCAGCTGCTCGTACGCCTCCGTCACCAGTCCGCGCGACACTCCGAGGTCGGCCGCCAGTGCCCGGCTCGCCGGCAGCCGAGTGCCCCGCGACAGCCGTCCCGACCGGATCGCCTCCCGCAGCGCGGCCTGCAGGGTTCGCCCACGCGCGCGTGCGGGAGCGTCGGCGACCGGTAGCAGCAACTCCCAGGCGGCGGAACGGGAATTGGTCCCCGATGACGTCATGGAAGTGGACCTTAATCCGAACCGCCCGCGTCCCTAGCGTCGAACCCATGAGAGCCACGCCCGAAAACGCCGCACCCAAGGACGCCGTACCGGAGAACGCCGTACCCAAGAACGCCGTACCGGAGAACGCCGGGTCGCGGAAGGTCGCGCCTCGGAAGGCCGCGCCGACGAGGGCCGCACAGCGGCACCCCGGAGCGACGCATGCCTCCGCTGTGCGGGGATCGCTTCTCGCCACTCTCGCCTGCGTCCTCGTCGGCGGCTCGTTCACCGCCAACAGCGTTCTGGGCGACTACCCCTACGCGGGTGGCCAGTTCCTCCGCTACGGCCTGGCGTGCCTCCTCCTGCTCCCGTTCCTCGGCGGGGGCGGCGTGGCACCCCTGCGCCGGCTCACCGTACGTCTGTGGGTGCGGCTCGGGCTGCTCGCGGCGGTCGGCATGGTCGGCTTCAACATCGCCGTGCTCGCCGCCGAGCGCACGGCGGAACCGGCGGTGCCGGGCGTCTTCGTGGGCTGCGCCCCGGTCGCCGTGGCCGTCCTGGTCCCCCTGACGGAGGGCCGGCGTCCGCGACGGCTGGTTCTGTACGGTTCGTCGCTGGTCGCGGCCGGCGCCTTCACCGTCCAGGGATGGGGCCGTACGGACGGCGCCGGCATCGCCTTCTCGGTGTGCGCGCTGGCCGGCGAGGTCGGCTTCGCGGTGCTGGCCGTGCCGGTGCTGCGACCGCTCGGTCCGAGGCTGCTGTCGGCCACCGTGTGCGCGATCGCCGCGATCGAGTCGGCGGTCGTCGGCCTGGTCGTCGACGGCGGCGCATGGCTGCGCCGCCCCGACGGCACGGAGACCGCCGCGCTGCTGTGGCAGGCGGTGGTCGTCACCGTCGTCGGATTCGTGTGCTGGTACATGGCCGTGCAGCGCATCGGCACCGAGCGCGCCACCCTCTTCTCCGGGCTCATCCCGGTGGCAGCCGCCTGTACGGCACCCCTCGTCGGCACGGGGGCCTACGGCTTCGCGCAGGCCGTGGGGAGCGTGCTGGTCGGTGCCGGAGTCGTCCTGGGGTCGAGGGCGCCCGCGCCCCACGGGTCAGCGGCTGCCGTCCAGGATCACGCGGGCGACCAGGGCCGGGTCGTCGTTCATGGGGCAGTGGCCGCAGCCGGGGAGGCGGACCAGGCGGGCGCCGGGGATGATCCGCTTGGCGCGGACGCCCTGACGGGGGACGAGCAGCCAGTCCCGCGTGCCCCAGGCCACGGTGATCGGGATGCCGGGGACGTCGTCGGTGAACAGGACGCTGCCACCGGCCCGCAGGGTGTCGTCGAACCCCGTCGCACCCGCCAGCGCGAGGGTCTCGGCGACCACCGCCTCGGGTGAACGGCGGCCCGGACGGGCGTAGATGGTGCTCGTCAGCGCGGTGCGGCCGGCCGTCGAACGGGACAGTCGTTCGACCAGTGACAGGGGCATCCGCCGCGCGATGTGCCGCATGGTGAGCAGGATGCCGAACGCGTACCGCCGCTCCGTCTCGTTCCAGAACCCGGCCGGGGAGAGGGAGGTGACGGACCGTACGAGCTTCTCGCGGCCCAGTTCCAGGGCCAGCAGACCGCCCAGGGAGTTGCCCGCCACATGGGGGCGGTCGAGTTCCAGGGCCTCGCAGAAGGCGCCGAACACGGCCGACGTCGTGGGCAGGTCGTAGGTGAGCCCGTCCGGCAGCCCGGGGGACTCGCCGAAGCCGGGGAGGTCCACGGTGATGACCTCGCGTTCGGCGGCCAGGATGTGCGTCACCGGGTCCCATGCCTGCCGGTGGTGGCCGATTCCGTGCAGCAGGAGCAGCGGCTCGCCGGTGCCCTCGCGCGTGTAGGAGACCGTCACGGACCGCGGGCCGAGCGGGGAGGGGACCTGGAAGGAGACCGTGGCGGCGGACATGGTGCAGCTCCTCGTCTGGGAGTGGGTGCGCGGACGTACGGCGTTCATAGACAGCTTGTCAGCAACTGCTACCGGCGGGTAGTCCCTGTGGGTAACAAGCCCGTGAGCGGGCCCGGAATCGCCTGGACAGGCCCGCGTCACCCGGGATGGGATGGAGCGGTGACCACCGATATCGCGACCGACGTCTTCGAAGAGCACCGCTCCGTCCTCATGGGAGTCGCCTACCGCATGCTCGGCCGGGTGGCCGACGCGGAGGACGTGGTCCAGGAGGCGTGGCTGCGCTGGTCCGGCGCCGACCGGTCCGAGGTGCGCGAGCCGCGCGGCTACCTGGTCCGCGTCACGACACGGCTCTCCATCGACCGGCTGCGCCAGGTGCAGTCCCGCAACGAGGCGTACCCCGGCCCCTGGCTGCCCGAGCCCTATGTCACCGACTACGCGGTGACCGTGGAGGACACCGCCGAGCGGGCCGTCCTCGCCGACACCGTCTCGCTCGCCGTCCTCGTCGTCCTGGAGTCCCTCTCGCCCCTGGAGCGCGCGGTGTTCGTGCTCAGGGAGGCGTTCGGCTACCCGTACGCCGAGATCGCGGCCATGATCGACCGCGCCGAGCCCGCCGTGCGCCAGCTCGCCGGGCGGGCCCGCAGGCACGTCGACGAGCGGCGCCCGCGCTACGAGGTGGATCCGGCCGAACGCCGGGAGCTGACCGAGCGGTTCCTCGCCGCGGCGACCGGCGGCGACCTGGAGCGACTGATGGCGCTGCTGGCTCCCGACGTGCGCCTGGTGGGCGACGGCGGCGGCCTCGGCAAGGCCCCGGTACGGGTCCTCGAAACCGCCGACAAGGTGGGACGCTTCCTGCACGGCGTGGCCGGAAAAGGCATCGCGGACGCGTCGTTCCGCTTCATGGAGGTCAACGGCGGTGTCGCGGTGGTCCTCAGGTCCGGTGGCCAGGTCGACAGCGTGTTCCAGCTCGATGTCGCCGACGGGCGCATCCAGTGCGTCTACATCGTGCGGAACCCGGAGAAGCTGGGTGCGCTGACGGTGGAGCAGTAGTTCTCCGGGCCGCCTTCCGCTTCGTCCCCGCCGCCTTCCGGCAAGGCCCGCCGCCCTGCCGTGAAGCCTCGATGAACGCTGCCGGGCGTCCGGCCGGGCGGACGCCCCTGAGGCCGAGGATTGGTCTTGACCAAGGGTGGGGGCGGGCCTATGGTCGCAAGAAAGTGCAACAACCTTTAATAAACAAGGGCGCTAAAAACGCAGCCGGGCCACGGCGAAGCAGCGGAGGACAGGGTGGGGACCCAGCAGCTCGAAACGGTGCCGGAACCGAAGTACTGGCATCTCAGAACCGTGCTCAGTGAGGCATTGGACTCCGAGTTCTCGGTGGGAGAGATCCTGCCCAACGAACGTGATCTCGCCGCCCGCTTCGGGGTGGCCCGCGCCACGCTCCGCCAGGCGCTGGAGCAGCTCGAACTGGAGGGCCGGCTGCAGCGCCGTCGCGGCGTCGGCACCACCGTGGCGCCACCGCGCGTACGGGTCGCGGTCGGCACCCGTCAGCACGCGTGGCCGGGCACGGCCGGCGACGCCTGGCAGGCCGTGGACTGCACGTCCGCGACACCGCCCGCCGCCGTCGCCGACGTCCTGGAGAGCGTGCACGGCGAGCAGGTGCACGTCGTACGCCGCTCCCGTGTGTCGCACGGACAGCCCGTCGCCGCCGAGCTGCTCTACATCCCCGCGGACTCGGTGCCCGCACTGTCCGCCATCGACGCGCCCTCGGGCGCCGCACACGCGCGTGCCGTGCTGCGCGAGCTTCAGCGCCTGGAGCTGGAGGGGCAGGACCGCTCGGTGGAGCTGGGCTCCGCCCGCGCGGACGACGCCAAGGAACTGGACCGGCTGCCCGGCGCACCCGTCCTCGTCGTCACCACCCGCTTCCACGCCGGCGGACGCACGGCGGCGGTCTCCCTGGCCACCTACCGTGCCGACACCTGCCGGCTCACCTTCGGCGACTCGGGCGGCGTCGAGATCCACCACGGCCCGGAGCGCCACGCGTCCTGACGACGCCGGCCGCCTCCACCGAGCCGCCCCCGCAGCGCCCCGGACTCCGGCGTCACCGGACTCCGGGGCGCGGCGCCGTCGTACCCGTTTTCACGCACCTGTGCCCGCGAATCCCGCTTCGCCGCCGGCACCGGCTCAGCGCCGCGCGGTCACCGTGCCCTCCACCGCGAACAGCTGTTCCTCTACATGATCCAGAGCGAGACGCAGCGCGCCCATGGCGACGGCCGTCTCGCCCAGGCGGGAGAGGGCGACACGGGGCGGGCGCAGGCAGTAGCGGGCCAGCTCGTCGCGCAGGGGGTCGAGGACGTCGTCGATGCCGGTCGCCCAGCCGCCGACGACCACGAGTTCGGGGTCGAGGGCGAGGACGAGGGCCGTGACGTCGTGCACGAGCCGTTGTATGAAGCGGTCGACGGCTTCGCGGGCCCGCTCGTCGCCCTCGCGCGCGTGCTTGAAGACCTCGGCGACCTGCTGCTCGTCGAGCGGGTGCAGGGGCTCGCCCGTGGTCGACAGCAGCGCCTCCGGGGTGGCCTCACGGCCCAGCAGGTGCAGCGCCCCGATCTCGCCGGCCGCGCCGCCGTAACCGCGGTGCAGCCGACCTCCGATCAGCGAACCGGCTCCCGGGCTGAGCCCCGCCAGCACGAACACCACGTCGTCGGACTCGGCGGCCGCGCCCTTCCAGTGCTCGGCGACCGCCGCCGCGTTCGCGTCGTTCTCGACCAGGACGGAGCACTTGAAGGAACGGCTCAGCCGCTCGCCCAGGTTCAGGCCCGTCCACTCCGGCAGGGCGGCGCACAGGCGTACGGCGCCGTCCGCCTCGATGACACCCGGGCTGCCGACACCGACCGCCCGCAGCGACGCGCGCGAGACCCCGGACCTGCGCAGCAGCTCGGCCACGGTCGAGCGCAACCGCTCCAGCCGGTCGTCCGCCGACGCGGCCTCGGAGACCTCCTTCGACAGGGAGCCCAGCACCCGCCCGTCGAGGTCCGCGAGCAGCGCGGTCACCTGGTGCGAGCCCACGTCCAGGCCCAGCAGATGGCCCGCCTCGGCCCGGAACCGGTAGTGCCGTGCCGGGCGCCCCTGCCGCCGGGCGGCGCCCTCGTCGGCCGCCTGTTCGACGACGAGGCCGGCCTCGACCAGCCCCTCGACCACGCCCTCGACCGTGGGCCGGGACAGACCGGTGACCCTGGTGATCTCGGTGAGGGTCGCGTGGTCGGTGGCGCGCAGCGCGTGCAGCACCACGGCCGAGTTGATCCTCCGGAGCAGAGAGGGATCCCCGCCGGTCAGTCGCCCCAACGTCCGTCCTCCCCGCTCGCGCCCGTGTGTGCCGGATGGTACTCGCCACAGCCGGGCCGGGCGAGTGCCCGCCGCCCCCGACCTGCGGAATCCCGGCCGGGCGCCTGACGGCCGGCCCGCCGGGCGGGCTGAGGGAAACCGCGCCCGAGCGGCCGTGCGACGACGGGCCCGCGGCAGGCACGGTGCGGGCACCGGCCGGACGCGGTGCGGGCATCGGCCGGACGCGGTGCGGGCATCGGCCGGACGCGGTGCGGGCATCGGCCGGAGACGGAGACGGAGACGGAGACGGAGACGGAGGCGGGCACGGGCCGCGCGAGGTGCGGCACCGGCTGGAGACCGAGGCGGGCACCGGCCGGACGCGGTGCGGGCACCGGCCGGATACGGAGGCTCGCATCGGTCGGACGCGGAGGTGGGTACCGGCCGAGGCGGCGGTGGGTACCGGTCGGACGCGGAGGTGGGTACCGGTCGGACGCGGAGGTGGCCACCGGTCGGACGTGGAGGTGGGCATCGGCCGGAGACGGAGCGGGCACCGGCCGGCACGAGCCCGCTCTCCCGGTGGCGGCGACCGGCCGTCCCCGCCGCAACCGCCGCCTGACTCCGTGCCAATTGTCAGTGGTGCCCGCTTTACTGGACCGCATGAGCATCAGCCAGCACCTCGCCGTCGTCGACCGGCTGCGCTCCGAGCCCTTCCCGGCGGAGCGCGGCCGGTCGGACACCGGCGAGGCCGGACCGGGTTATCACGTCGCCGAGTTAGCGACGAGTGCCGACTTCGGGGACGACGACGGCTCGCGGCGGGAGGAGACGGAGGAGCAGTACGAGGCGGACCGGGACGCCCTGTCGGAACGGCTCACCGCACGCTGGGGTGCCCCGGACGTGTTCAGTCTGTGGAGCGTCCTCGAACGCTCCATGGAGGGCGAGGAGATACCCGAGCCCTGGGCGGCCCTCAGCGCCCATGTCCCGGATGTGCACCTCTGGCGGGCCGACGGCCGCTGGGTCGCCCTCGGCGTCTCCCAGTGGGACAAGGAGCTGCCCTTCCAACTCGTCGCGCTGATAACGGAGACAGACCCGCCGTGACCGCCGGCGCCGGCCCCGCCCCCGGGTTCGGCGGTCAGCTCTCCGCCGCCGCCCGCAGCCGCCCGAACTCCTCCGCCATCGTCGCCGCCGTCCAGTGCGCGTTCAGCCCGCTGGGATTGGGCAGCACCCACACACGTGAGGCCCCGATCGTCCGCTCCTGCGGCCCGACGCCGGCCTTGCGCTCGCCGAAGGCGGCCCGGTAGGCGGTCACCCCGACCACCGCGAGCCAGCGCGGCCGGAGCCGTTCCACCTTGGCGGTCAGCAGGCGCCCGCCCTCGACGTACTCCTGCGCCGTCAGCTCGTCGGCGCGTGCCGTCGCCCGCGCGACGACGTTCGTGATGCCGAGCCCGTACGACGGCAGTTCCCCCTGCTCGGACGGCTTGAGCAGACGGGGGGTGAACCCGGACAGATGCAGCACGGGCCAGAAGCGGTTGCCGGGGCGGGCGAAGTGGTGGCCGGACGCCGCCGTCATCAGCCCCGGGTTGATGCCGCAGAAAAGGACGCGGAGGCCGTCCGCGACGACATCCGGCACCAGCCGGTCGCGGGCGGCCTCCAGTTCGGCCTGGGTGTAGCGGGTCAGAGGATCGCCCCGGGCGTGTAGCCGGCGGCCTCCGGACGCTGCTTCACGATCTCCTCGATCCGCCCGACGACGACGGCGACCTGATCGGCGGCAGCACCCGTGAAGGAGAGCTTGTCGGCCATCAGCGCGTCCAACTGGGCACGGTCCAGCGGGATGCGGTCGTCGGCGGCGAGCTTGTCGAGGAGTTCGTTGCGCTCGGCGCCCTGCTCACGCATGGCGAGCGCGGAGGCGACGGCGTTCTCCTTGATGGCCTCGTGCGCGACCTCGCGGCCGACACCGGCGCGCACGGCGCCCATCAGCACCTTGGTGGTGGCGAGGAACGGCAGGTAGCGGTCCAGCTCGCGGGCGACGACGGCCGGGAAGGCACCGAACTCGTCGAGGACGGTGAGGAACGTCTCCAGCAGGCCGTCCAGCGCGAAGAACGCGTCCGGCAGCGCGACCCGGCGGACCACCGAGCAGGACACGTCGCCCTCGTTCCACTGGTCGCCCGCCAGCTCACCGGTCATCGACGCGTAGCCGCGCAGGATGACCATGAGACCGTTGACGCGCTCGCAGGAGCGGGTGTTCATCTTGTGCGGCATCGCGGAGGAGCCGACCTGGCCCGGCTTGAAGCCCTCGGTCACCAGCTCGTGCCCGGCCATCAGCCGGATCGTCTTGGCGATCGACGAGGGCGCCGCGGCGACCTGCACGAGAGCCGTCACGACGTCGTAGTCGAGCGAGCGGGGGTAGACCTGCCCCACCGAGGTGAACGCCTGGGCGAAGCCGAGGTGCCCGGCGATCCGGTCCTCCAGCTCCGCCAGCTTGGCGGCGTCCCCGCCCAGCAGGTCCAGCATGTCCTGGGCCGTGCCGACCGGGCCCTTGATGCCGCGCAGCGGGTAGCGGCCGAGCAGTTCCTCGACGCGCCCGTACGCCACCAGCAGCTCGTCGGCGGCGGTCGCGAACCGCTTGCCGAGGGTGGTGGCCTGCGCGGCCACGTTGTGCGAGCGGCCAGCCATGACCAGCTCGCCGTACTCACCGGCCAGCTTGGCGAGGCGGGCCAGCACGGCCACCGTACGGTCGCGCACCAGCTCCAGGGAGAGCCGGATCTGCAGCTGCTCGACGTTCTCGGTGAGGTCGCGGGAGGTCATGCCCTTGTGCACGTGCTCGTGCCCGGCGAGGTCGTTGAACTCCTCGATCCGCGCCTTCACGTCGTGCCGGGTGACCTTCTCGCGCTCGGCGATGGAGGCCAGGTCGACGGTGTCGAGGACCCGCTCGTAGTCGGCGAGGGCCTCGTCCGGCACCTCGATGCCGAGGTCCTTCTGCGCCCGCAGCACGGCCAGCCAGAGCCGCCGCTCCAGCCTCACCTTCTGCTCGGGCGACCAGAGCGTGGCGAGCTCGGCGGAGGCGTAGCGTCCGGCGAGGACGTTGGGGATGCGGGGCTTGGCTGGCGCGGAAGTCACGTGTACGGATTCTACTGGCGATTCGTGCAGGTCGGCGCCGAGGGTCTCTTCGGAGGAACCTACGAAGCCCGGCCGGGGCGGTCGGGAGGCGTGGCGGGGAGCCTCCCGCGCCCGCAGGCCTCCGCGCCCTCAGCGCCCGTCCGCCAGCTCCGCCAGGACGTCCCCGTGGCACGGCTCCGGTGCGCACCAGCAGGCCAGGGTCTTGCCACGCAGCTCCGGGACGAGGGCCATCAGCTCGGGGTCGGACGTCAGGTACTCCCGGTACTTCGCCATCACCTCGGCCCGTGTCCCGTCGCGCTTCTTCTTCTCGGTGTCGTACTGGAACGGGTTGAACAGCGGATGCCGTGGCAGGTCCCAGTGGCCCATGGTCCAGCGGCGGCCGATGTACACCACGTCGCCGGGGGCGAATTCCAGCCGGGGCCCGAAGTCGCGGATGCGGCCCTTGAGGTTGATCACGGTCGTGGTCACACACGCCTCCCGGTACGGCGGCTCCCTACGCTAGCGGGCCCTCCTGCGGCAGCAACTCGGATCATGAGGCGCTGGGCTCCTCCTGAGGTCGGGAGGACGGGTCGGGGAGCCCGGCCAGGCGCCGCGCCCAGAAGGCGCGGTCGGTCCAGCGGGCCTCCTGGGCGTGGATGGCACGGTGGCCGCGCAGATAGGCGTGCCGTGCGGCCGCGACCTTGTCGGCGTACGCGGCGAGGGCCGAGTCCGAGCCGGAGCGGGCGTGACCCAGGCGGGTGTCGACGGCCAGGCCCGCGCCCAGCCCGGTGTAGAGCGCGGTCAGCACGCCCTGGGAGGAGAGCGGGTCGAACGCGACCGCCGCGTCCCCGGCGGCGGTCCAGCCGTCTCCGTACACCGTGTCCAGGTGCGCCGTGTGCGCCGCGGCCCGGCGGGGCGCGGCAGGCGACGGGGGCCCGTTCCGCCGGGCCCATCGGGACATGTGGCGGGTGGCCGACATCCGTCGGTGGAAGTGGCGTGCGGTGTGGGACGCGGCGGGCAGGTCGGCGTCGGTGAAGTAGGCGACCAGGCGCCCGCCGGAGGGCTGCGGGGCGGTGTACCACCAGCCGTTCTCGTCGGACTCGACGAGGGAACGGCGGTCGGTGTCCAGCGGATCCGCCTCCAGGGGCACGTACAGAGCGGTGAGCCGGTCCGCGACCCGCCGCCGGGCCCCGCACCGGACGGCGATCGCGGCGGCGCGGCCGGTGGCGTCGATCACCCAGCGGCAGCGCACCGTACGCTCGCCACCGGACCGGGTACCGGCGGGGCCGGTGCCGCCGCGCAGGGCCAGGGTCCAGCCGCCGTCCGGCGTCCGCGCGGTGTCGCGGACGGCCGAGCCCTCGGCGACCTCGGCCCCCGCCGCGCGCGAGGCGTCGCGCAGCCGCCGGTCGAACAGCCGCCGGTCGAGGTGCCAGCCGTGGCCGTGCGGGTCGTTGATGAAGTCCACGGCGTGCAGGCCGGCCGTCCCCCACGCCGACAGGCTGCCGTAGCAGGGCAGATGCCCGGAGCCGAGAACCCCGTCGGCGACGCCGAGGTCGCCGAGCAGGACCCGTCCGGCGGGCACGAGCGTCTCGCCGACCTTGGGCGCCCCGGTGCCGGCGTCCGCCAGCAGGACCGTACGGCCGGCACGGGCGAGCACGAGCGCGGCGGCACAGCCGGCCGGGCCGCCGCCCGCCACCACGACGTCGTAGGTGTCCGTGCCGGGAGCGGGTGCGGCGCTCACCGCGCGTCGCGGAAGGGGTCGAGTATCTCCAGATATCCGGCGGTGATCTCCTCCGGGCGGTAACCGGTCGCCCTGGCGGCCTCGCCGATCGCCCGTGCCGCGGCCTCGGCCTCGGCGGTCTCCGGGGAGAGCCTTCCTTCGGGCCGCACGCCCGCCGCCGCGGACATCACGTGCGGACCCGCCTCGGGCACGTGCAGGTTGACGAGGTTCGCCGTGTCGGGTGCCTGGGCGAGCGGTTGTCCCGGGCGCGACTCCACCAGGATCCGGTCCGGGAACTTCCCGTCGCCGACGGTGTAGTCGCGCACCTCGACGATGCCGAGTTTGTACCAGTCCTTGATCATCTGGGTGCGCTGCTGGTTCATGGTGCCGCTGAGGCCGCGCAGCCAGGTCGCCCGTCGCTCGAACGCCTCCTCCCGCGCGCTGTCGTCGCTCCCGGTCGACGGCGTGTTGACCTTCTCGAAGTCCTCCAGTTTGAGGACATGGTTGGGTACCTGGGCGGGCCAGAAGGTCGGCAGGTAGGGGCTGTACCGGGGCCCCAGATTGGCCAGCACCTCGTAGCCGGAGCGGCAGCTGGCGGTGTCCGCCTGCCAGGGGGCGGCCATCCAGCGGGTGAGGTCTCCGGGTCCCTGTGCGTGCAGGGGACCGTTGGCGGCGACCGCCTCCTGCGCGGTGAGGGTGGGCCCGTAGTCGGGCTCCGCGGTGCCGGCGGCGCGGTGCCGGATGCGGAAGGGGTCACCGAACATGCTCGCGTGCCTGATCGGCCAGGTGACCTCGCACCCCGGGTGGAACGCGTCGGCGGCGCAGTTCTCCAGGGCCGCCCGGTCCAGCAGCCCCGGCTGCTCACCGACAGGGGCGTCGTCGACCGTGGGGCGCGGCTGCCGCAGGGATCCGGCCCGGAACGCCCCGTCAGCCCAGCGCTGCAGCATCCAGTCCTGGGTCGGGGAGAGCACCAGGTGCTGGCGTACGGACTTGGGCTTGCTGGCCATGGCGTCGCCGTAGATCCACGGCCACGGCTGCGGGGACTTCCCGTCCCGGTCGTAGTCGCGCAGGGCGGCGTACGTCTGGCGGCGCAGTTCCCGGGTCCGGTCGGAGGGATCGGCGAGCCTCTTGCGCATGGCGGGCGAGAGGAAGAAGTGGGGGCCGTTCCAGCCGAACTGTGCCGCGAAACCGTGGTTGACCCACTGCAGATCGCAGAAGCGGCGCAGGATCGGCTCGATGTGGTCGGTGTACGAGATCTGCTGGGGGCGGGTCAGTGAACCGGCCTGGACGAAGACGTCGAAGAGCAGGTCGTGGAGGGTGCGGACGGACTTCACGCCGGGGGCGTAGTGCGGAGGCCCCACCACGACCCAGGCCGGAGCGGCGGTCAGATCCTTGCCGTCGATGCGGACCTTCGCCGTCACCGGGCCGTCGGACACGTCGTCGTACCAGGTGTTGTTGTTGGCGACCCCGGTGATCGGCTGGTTCTTGTACGAGGCGGAGTTGCCCCGGCCGCCGAGCACCACCAGGCGGCCGTCGGAACGCGTGGAGATCTCGCCGAGGTACACCGCCTTTCCCATGATCTTGCCGGTGTCGAACTTCTGCGTCTCGGTCTTCGAGCCGAGGACGGTGCGGCTTCCGGGGTCGTTGACCAGCTTCTTCCGCTCGGCGCCCACGACGTCGGCATTGCGCAGGGCGTACTGCTCCGCCGCGAGCGTCTTGCCCTCGGGGATGTCCAGCGCGAGATGGAACTGGTACCAGGCGGCCTTCTTGTTGGCCAGGTGCACCGTCCACTGGATCTCGGAGACACCCTCGACGCCCGGCTTCAGCTCCCTCACCACCTCGCCCGCGGCGTTGTAGCCGTACACACGGAACCGTGCGGCCTGCCTGCGGAGCGCACCGGAAGCGTCCTTGTAGGAGCCGGGATCCGCCGGTTCCTGGTCCGGTGATTCCGGGCCGATGAAGGGTGCTTCGGCGCTGTTGCCGACCCGGGCGACCCCGATGGCGGGGTGAATCTTCACCTTCACGATCTGACTGTCCATCGAAGAACCTTCCGTCGGGAACCGCCGGGATGCGGTCTCGAACGTTAGACGTTCGATTTCGCCCGGGGGTCACACCGCCGCGGGAGCCGATCGACGTCGACGGTCCCCCGCCGTCCGCCGACTGCCGTCGCACGCCCGCGAGTTCGCCCCGGCCGTCGGAGTGTGCGGCCGCACCCGAGGAGATCGCCGACGGAGCTCACCGGACGCGGTCTCGCGAGGCTGCGGTCTCGCGAGGGTGCGGGAAGGCTCCGGGTCAGGGGCCCACCCGGCGCCAGTCCGTCACCGGGCCGGGGGCCGTGTGGTCCGCGGGGGTGACCCAGAACGCCTGGCCCAGCTCGGCGCTGAAGTGTGCGCCCGACCGGCCGTCCCCCGAGGAGCGGCCGGTGAGGCGGCGCGCGATCCACGGCAGCAGGTACTGCCGGGTGAACCGGGCGTGGGCCACCTGGCGGGCGGCCCAGCCGGGCGGCGGCGTCAGCGGCATCGGCGTCCGCCACTCCGGGTCCTCGGCCTCGTAGCCGAGCGTCTGCCAGACCGCCTCGGCGACCCGGCGGTGTCCTTCGGGCGTCAGGTGCAGCCGGTCCACGTCCCAGATGCGCGGGTCGCTGAGCGACGAGGCGCCGTACAGGTCCACGACGAGGGCGCCGTGGCGGGCGGCCAGCTCGTCGACGTAGGTGAACAGTTCCTCCATGCGCGGCCGGAACCGCTGCTGGACGGGGCCCTCGCGGCCCGGGCTGCGCATCAGGACGAGCTGCTTGCAGGAGGGGGCCAGACGCTCCACGGCCTCCTCCAGCAGGCCCCGCACCCGGCCCATGTCGCACTTGGGCCGGAGCGTGTCGTTGAGGCCGCCGACCAGGGTGATCACGTCCGCCTCCATGGCGGCCGCGACCTCCACCTGCTCGGCGACGATCTGGCCGATCAGCTTTCCGCGCACCGCGAGGTTGGCGTACCGGAAGCCGGGTGTCCGCGCGGCCATACGGCCGGCGAGGAGGTCGGCCCAGCCCCGGTACGAACCGTCGGGGAGGAGGTCGGACATCCCCTCGGTGAAGGAGTCGCCGACCGAGACAAGGCTGGAATACGTGGGATTCGTCTGCATGGCGCCAACGATGGTAACGCGTTCACATACCCTACGGTCGGTAGGCTTCCCCTCGCCGACGAACGTCACACGGCCGGCTGCCCGAACAGCTCCCGCAGTACGTCCTCCATGGTCACGATGCCCGCGAGCCGCCCGTCCTCGCCCAGGACGGCCGCCAGATGCGTCCGGCTGCGGCGCATCGCGCTGAGCACGTCGTCCAGCGGGGTCGTCTCGCGGACCCGGGCGATGGACCGCATGTCCCGCACGGAGAACGGCACGTCGCGCGGGGTCGCGTCGAGCGCGTCCTTCACATGGAGATAGCCCACGATCCGGCGCCCCTCGTCCACCACCGGGAAACGGGAGAACCCGGACTCGGCCGACAGCCGCTCCAGCTCCTCGGGGGTGACCCCCATGCCCGCGTAGACGACCCGCTCCAGCGGGAGCACGACGTCACGCACCGGCCGCCGCCCCAGTTCCAGCGCGTCGCGCAGCCGCTCCTGCGCGCGGTCGTCGATCAGTCCCGCCTCGCTGGAGTCCCGGACCAGACGGGCGAGCTCGGTGTCCGAGAAGGTCGCCGCGACCTCGTCCTTCGTCTCGATCCGCATGAGCTTGAGCAGGGTGTTCGCGAAGGCGTTGACCGTGAAGATCACCGGGCGCAGCGCCCGCGAGAGGGTCACCAGCGGCGGGCCGAGCAGCAGCGCGCTGCGTACCGGCTCGGCCAGGGCGATGTTCTTCGGGACCATCTCGCCGAGCAGCATGTGCAGATACGTGGCGAGCGTCAGGGCGATCACGAAGGACACCACGTGGCCCGCGCCCTCCGGTACGCCCACCGCGTGGAACAGCGGCTCCAACAGGTGCGCGATCGCGGGCTCCGCGACCACACCGAGGACCAGGGTGCACAGCGTGATGCCGAGTTGCGCGGCCGCCATCAGCGCGGACACGTGCTGCAGACCCCACAGCACGCTGCGGGCCCGCCGGTCGCCCTGTTCGGCGTACGGCTCGATCTGGCTGCGGCGCACCGAGATCAGGGCGAACTCGGCGCCCACGAAGAAGGCGTTGACGACCAGCGTCGCGAAACCGATCAGCAGCTGGACGGCGGTCATCGCGTCTCCTCCTCGTGCTCCTCGACGGACGGGACCGGCGCGTGCAGCAGCACCCGCGCGGCCCGGCGTCCGGCGGCGTCCACCACGTCGAGCCGCCAGCCGGCCACCGCCACGGTGTCGCCGACGGCCGGGATACGGCCCAGCTCGGTGGCGACGAGTCCGGCGAGCGTCTCGTACGGTCCGTCCGGGGCGCGCAGGCCCACCCGGGCCAGCTGGTCGGTGCGGGCCGCGCCGTCGGCCGAGTACAGCTCGCGGCCGTGCTCGTCGGTGCCCACGGGGGCCAGGTCGGGCGTCTCGTGCGGGTCGTGCTCGTCCCGCACCTCGCCGACGACCTCCTCGACGATGTCCTCCAGGGTCACGACGCCGGCCGTGCCGCCGTACTCGTCGATGACGACGGCCATCGTGCGCTTGCCCGAGAGCCGGTCCAGCACGCGGTCGACGGTGAGCGACTCGGGGACGAGCAGCGGCTCGCGCAGCAGCTCCGCGACGGAGGTGCGCAGCCGGCGCGCGGCGGGCACGGCGAGGACGTCCTTGATGTGCACGGTGCCGACCACCGAGTCGAGGCTGCCGCGGTAGACGGGGAAGCGGGACAGGCCGGTGGCCCGGGTCGCGTTCGCCACGTCCTCGCAGGTCGCCTGGGCGTCCAGGGCGATGACCTGGACGCGCGGGGTCATCACGTTCTCCGCGGTGAGATCGGCGAGGTTCAGCGTCCGGACGAACAGCTCGGCGGTGTCCGGCTCCAGGGCGCCCTCCTTGGCCGAGTGCCGGGCGAGGGCGGCCAGCTCCTGGGGGCCCCGCGCGGAGGCCAGCTCCTCGGCGGGCTCGATGCCCAGCAGGCGCACGAGACGGTTGGCGGTGTTGTTGAGGTGGGTGATGAACGGGCGGAACGCGGCACTGAACCAGCGCTGCGGGTTCGCCACCTTCTTCGCCACCGGCAGCGGCGCGGAGATCGCCCAGTTCTTGGGCACCAGCTCGCCGACGACCATCAGCACGACGGTCGACAGGGCCGTGCCGATCACCAGCGCCACCGAGCTGGACGCGGAGGCGGGCACGCCGACCGCCTCCAGCGGGCCCGCGATCAGTTTCGCGATGGACGGCTCGGCGAGCATGCCGACGACCAGGTTGGTGACGGTGATGCCGAGCTGGGCGCCGGAGAGCTGGAAGGTCAGATTCCGTACGGCCTTGAGGGCGCCGGCGGCACCCCGCTCGCCTCGCTCCACGGCCCGTTCCAGGCGGGCCCGGTCGACCGTGGTCAGCGAGAACTCGGCGGCGACGAAGGCGCCGCAGATCAGCGAGAGCAGCACCGCCACCAGAAGGAGGAGCACTTCGGTCATCGGGTCACCTCCGTCCCAGGATCGGGCAGGGACGTGAGGAACGCGCGATGTCGTGCACCGGCTCGGGTACCCGCGGTACCGGGCCGCGTACTGGGAGGCTCGCCCATGGGCGGACGCTCACAACCTTTCCGTAGAGGTTGACTGGTCCACCCATGGTAAAGGACCGGCAAAGTGCCTCCCTCGCCTCGACGCATGCCCTGCAGTACGCCCGGGTCTCAGCCTCCGAGCGGCTTCACCCACCGCCGCCACTTCTCCTCGGGCGCGTACCCGGCGGCCCGCCACGCATGCTGGGCCGTCTCGTTGCGCACGAGCACCATCGCGTCGCCGCGCCGCCCGCCGAGTCCGAGGAACCGCTCCTCGGCCGCCGTGAGCAGGGCCGAACCGATGCCCCGGCGCCGCCGCTCGGGGTGCACGGCGAGCCGGTACAGGTGGCACCGCCAGCCGTCGAAACCGGCGATGACGGTGCCCACCAGCTCGCCGTCCAGCTCGGCCAGGATCAGCGTCTCGGGGTCACGCGCCACCAGCCGCTCGACGCCCTCCCGGTCGTCGCTGATGCTCGTGCCCTCGGCCGCCGCCTTCCAGAAGGCGAGGACGGCGTCGAGGTCGTCGGGCGTCGCGGCCCGTATGCGCAGGTCGGTCATGGGGCGATCCCACCACGGGGGCGGGAGCGCGGTTCGGAATTCCATCATCCGGACGCGGCCGCGCGGCGGTGTCCCGGGACGAGGTGCGGACGGGCTCCGTGTCCCGCCCGCCTTCCGGGCCGGTTCGGCACTCCGGACCGCTCGCGTTCCGGTACCCGCAAGCGCCTCGGATCCCTGCGCGCGATGCGTCGCCGCGGCGAGGGCCCGGAGCCGATGCGGCCGACGCGGGACAGGACGGCGACGTTCGCGGCCGCCCCGAGACTCCGTGCCCGGGCTCCGGGCACCCGAGCGGGGGAGTGGCTCCGGTCGCCTCCGTGTTCCCACCGGTTCCGCGCCGCTCGGCGTTCACCGGAGCGCGCTCCTCGCCCTCGGCCCGGCGCACCCTCACCGTCCGTGCAGCGCCTCGACGACCTTCGCGAAGGTTTCCATGTTCGGTTCCAGGACGGTCAGGTACGAGAAGCCGTACCGCTCCCGCTGTGCCAGTACCTGGTCGACGATCTCCTGCAGGGTGCCCACGAGGACCAGCGGGAGCTGGAGCGCCTGCTCCTCGGTCAGGTTCGGGAGGTGGCCGAGCCAGGGCCGTACGGCGGCGGCGCGGTCCTCGGTGAACTCGACGATCTGGATCAGCAGGTTCAGCTCGGCCGGTTCCTTCCGGCCGGCGGCGAACTCCTGGTACCTGCCGACCCGTTCGTCGAGTTCCCCGGCGGTCAGCGGTTCCAGCTTGCCGTTCGCCACCGTCCGGGCGCCCGTGAACGCCGCGATGTCCGCGTGCTCGGCGGTGATCCGCAGCACGCGGTCGCCGTTCGCCCCGATGAGCAGCGGCACCCGGGGGCGCTGCACCGGCCGTGGCTCGTGTTCCCCGGAGCCGAGCAGTTCGTCCAACTCCCGGACCGTGCGCAGCAGATGGTCGACCCGTTCGCCCGCCGAGCCCCACGGCAGGCCCGCCTTCTCGTGCTCGGCCGGTACGTACCCGGTGCCGAGGCCCAGCTCCAGACGTCCTCCGGTGAGCGCGTCCGTGGTCGCGACCTCACGCGCCAGCAGCGCCGGGTTCCAGAACCCCGCGTTCAGCACGAATGTGCCGAGCCGGGGCCGTTCGGTCGCCTCCGCCGCCGCGACCAGGGACGGGAACGGGGCCGGCATGCCCAGATGGTCCGGGACCAGGATCACGTCGTAGCCGAGCTGTTCGGCGCGGCGGCACTTCGCGCGCCACTCCCCGGCCGACGTGGGGCTGAGTAAGTTGACTCCGAAGCGGAACGGGCGCGGCATGAACTCTCCTCACCTCAGCGGGACTCGAGCGGGCACGCCGGTGAGTACACCACCCGTGCGCGCGTGCCGCCAGCACATGCGCACCGCGTACGCGCGGGGCGCCCCCGGCGGGCGTTCTCACTCGTGGGCGATCGCGGCCAGGACGTTCATCCGGGACGCGCGCAGCGCGGGCAGCAGGGCCGCGACGACGCCGACGACCGCCGAGCCGATCACCACGGCCACGACCGTCCCCCACGGGATCGCCAGCTCCTTCATGCCCTGCAGCGCCAGCACCTGCTGGGCGCACACCCCCCAGATCAGCCCCAGGACGAGCCCGAGGACGGCACCGAACACGGCGATCACCACCGACTCCAGCCGGATCATGCGCCGCAGCTGTCGCCGTCCCAGCCCGATGGCGCGCAACAGGCCGATCTCCCGGGTGCGTTCGACCACCGACAGGGCGAGGGTGTTGACGACACCGAGGACCGCGATGACGATCGCCAGGCCGAGCAGCGCGTAGACGAGGTAGAGGAGCACGGCGATCTGGCCCCGGACGAGCTCCTTGTAGTCGGCCTGGTCGCGGACCTGGACCTGCGGGTAGGCCTCCAGGGTCCGCTCCAGGTTCCCGCGCAGTTCGTCGGCGCCGGTGCCCGGCCCGGCGTTCACGTACAGCGCGGAGTCCTGTCCGTCGGGCACGTACCGCTGGATCGTGGCCGTCCCGAAGTACAGCCCGCCCTGGACCCCGAAGCCGTCGGCGGTGTCCTGGTCGGTGAGGGCGGCCACCCGCAGCTCGGTGCTCCTCCCGGCAGGGAACCGGACGGGGATGGTGCTGCCCACCCGTACGTCGTGGTCCCGCGCGAACTCCGCGTCCATGGCGATGGCGCCGTCGCCGAGCGCGGCTTCGCTGTCGCCCTCGGCGTAGGTCACGTTCGCGATCTCGTCCAGCCGGTCGTCGTAGGCCGCGGCGGTCGTCTCGACGCGTTCGCCGTCCGGCAGCCGTACCGCGACCGGGGTGAACCGCTGCCGTACGACGAGGCCGACGCCGTCCGTGGCGCGGACCTTGTCGGTGACCTCCTGCGGGAACGGCAGGAAGTTCTGGTTCTGGATGACGAAGTCGGCGCCCAAAGTGTTGTCGATCTCGTCGTCGAAGGACTTGGCCATCGACGCGCTCGCCACGGACATGCCGGCGACGAGCGCGATGCCGACCATCAGCGCGGAGGCGGTGGCCCCGGTGCGGCGCGGGTTGCGCAGGGCGTTGCGCTGGCTCATCCGGCCGACGGAGCCGAACAGCGCCGGGAAGGCGCCGCCGAGGACCCGGATCACGGGCCGTACGAGCAGCGGTCCGGCGATCACGGTCGCGATCAGCGTGAGGACCAGGCCGAGACCGAGCAGGGACGCCGCGGAGCCCGTGTCGGACGACAGCGCGCACCCCGCGAGCGCGGCGGCACCGGCGGCTCCGACGATCCCGCCGGCCACGGCCCGAACCTTGAGCGGTCGCCCCACCCCGGCGATCTCGGCGTCGGACAGGGCCGCCATCGGCGAGACGGCCGAGGCCCGCCGCGCCGGCAGATAGGCGGCGACGAAGGTGACGCCGAGCCCGACGACGTACGCCGCGACCGGCGTCCCCACGCCGATCACCATCTCGGTCGACCTCAGGTTCATCCCGAAGGCGCCCATCAGTTCGATCAGCCCGAAGGCCAGCCCGATGCCGGCGGCGAGGCCGAGCGTCGCCCCGACGAGGCCGAGGAGCGCGGCCTCGACGAGCACCGAGCGCCGCACCTGGCGCCGGTCGGCGCCCAGCGCACGCAGCAGCCCCAGTTCGCGGGTGCGCTGGGCGATGAGCATCGAGAAGGTGTTCACGATGAGGAAGATCCCGACGAGGGTCGCGATCCCGGCAAAACCCAGCATCACGTACTTGATGACGTCGAGGAATCCGCCCAGCGAGGCGGCCGCCGACTCGGCCCGCTCGTCGGCGGTCAGGTACTCGTACGTCGTCGGCCCCAGCTCGTCGGCGATCCGCCGCTTGAGCCGGTCGTCGCTCACGCCCGGCTCGGCGGTCACGGAGACGCCGGTGGCGGCGCCGGGGTCGCCCAGCAGCCGGGTCTGGGCCGTTCGGGTGTCGAGGTAGACGAGCGCGGCGCCCGGGTTGGTGGTGGTGAAGGTGGCGATGCCGACGACCCGCACCTCGAAGGAGCCCGGCCGGGCGAGCACCGTCAGGGTGTCGCCGATCTCCACGCCCTTGTTCTTCGCGGTGTCCGCGTCGAGCAACGCCTGGCCGTCGCCTTGTGGCGCGTGCCCGCTCGTCAGCTTCACCGGGCTGCGGTCGGTGGGGCGCCAGTTCCTGGCGACGGTGGGGGCGCCCGTGGTCGGCCCCACGGACTCGTTGTCGCTGTCGACGACCGTGACGTTGTCGACGGACGCGTCGATCCGGGCGTCCGCCACGCCGTCGATCCCCGCGACCCGCCGCGCGAGCGAGGCGGGCACGGTCTCGACGGCCCCGGTCGGCAGCTGCCCCGTCAGCTCGTCGTCCTTCGGGCCCACGGTCACGTCGGCCGAGGTGGAGGCGAACAGCCGGTCGAAGGTGCGGGCGACCGTGTCCGAGAAGATCAGGCTGCCCGCGACGAACGCCACGGACAGGACGACCGCCAGCGCCGAGAGCAGCAGCCGCCCCTTGTGTGCGAGGAAACTCCGCAGGGTCGCCTTCAGCACGGCCTCAGTCGCCCTTGCCGAAGTCGACGGACCGATCGACGGACCGATCGACGGACCGATCGACGGACCGATCAACGGACCCCTCGACGGATCCGGGGGCCGACCCCTCCGCGCCCCCGTCCACCGCGGCGGTTGCGGCGGCGGTCCCGGCCGCCGCCTGCGGCTTGGCTCCGGAGAACAGGCGCATGCGCTCCAGGACGGCCTCGGCCGTCGGGCGCTCCATCCGGTCCACGATCCGCCCGTCCGCGAGGTAGAGCACCAGGTCGGAGTGGGCGGCGGCGCCCGGGTCGTGGGTGACCATGACGACCGTCTGGCCCAGCCGGTCGACCGCCTCGCGCAGGAAGCCGAGCACTTCGAGCCCGGCGCGGGAGTCGAGGTTGCCGGTCGGCTCGTCGGCGAAGATCAGCTCGGGCCGGGAGGCGAGCGCGCGGGCACAGGCGACGCGCTGCTGCTGCCCGCCGGAGAGCTGCGAGGGCCGGTGCCTCAGCCGGTCGCGCAGCCCGAGCGTGTCGATGACCCGGTCGAGCCACTGCTGGTCGGGTTTCCGGCCCGCGATGTCCATCGGCAGCGTGATGTTCTCGGCCGCGTTCAGCGTGGGGATCAGGTTGAAGGACTGGAACATGAAGCCGATCCGGTCCCGGCGCAACCGGGTCAGATCGCGTTCCCTGAGCCGGGTGATCTCGGTGTCCCCGAGCCACACCTGCCCGGCCGAGACGGTGTCGAGCCCCGCGAGGCAGTGCATCAGCGTGGACTTCCCCGAGCCCGAGGGGCCCATCACGGCGGTGAAACGGCCGCGCGCGATGTCCACGTCGACCGAGTCGAGGGCGAGCACCGCGGTCTCGCCCGAGCCGTACGCCTTCGTCAGGCCCCGGGCGCGGGCGGCGACGGCGTCGGCTTCCGCGCGGCCGAGGGGGTGCTCAGCGGCAGCAGTGGACAAAACGGCCTCCAGGCTCGAACCAGTTCGAATTCCGGGCGCTTCGGGCCGAGCCTAGTGTGATGTGGGGCACAGCAGGAATCCCCCCGAAGTCCGAGGCGGTCTCCGTCGCAGGTCGGGTTCCCGATCTGTGTGTAAGGGGCACGCAAGGAGGGCCCTTAGGGGTGGTGCCGGAGGAAGGCGCCCTTGCCACCGCTAGCACTCCGGCGCTAGCGTCGATTCATGGCCAAGACCCAGCTGAACGTCCGGGTGGACGAGGACACGGCCCGGGCCGCCCGTGAACGAGCCCTGGAGCGCGGGATGAGTGTGAACCGGTACATCGAGGAACTGGTCCGGCAGGACACCGGCGAGGCGGGCCACACCTTCGTCGAGTCCGCCGCCGACTTCATGAAGCAGTACGAGGCGGTCTTCGCCGAGGAGTTCGGCGCCGATCCCGAGGGCCGGCGCGAGGGACGTCACTGATCCCTTGAGTCAGCTCAGAATCGACCTCGCCTGGCTCCTCATGGTCGCCGAACGCAAGACGCCCGGAGACCCACAGGTCGCCGACTGGGGCGCACTCGTCGCGGCCGTCGCCCGGCACGAGGCCGAGATCTTCGGGGTCCCCGTCTACGACACCCCGCACGCCCGGGCCGCCGCCCTCCTCCAGGTCCTGATGCACGTCCCGGCGCTGGAGCGCTCCAACGCGCTGTTCGCCTCCGCCGTCGCCTACGGCTACCTCGTGGCCAGCGGCGTCAAGGTCGTCACCTCCGCCGAGCAGGTGCGTGAACTCGCCCGGCTGGTCAAGAGCGGCGAGGCCACCGTGCAGGACATCACGCGGGAGCTGCGCCAGTGGAGTCTGTGACGCCGGGCCGCCGGGCCCGGCCCAGCACGCAGTAGGAGCTGGGCAGCCGCGGCCCCCGCTCGGGCACCAGGACCTCCCGGACCGCCCCGGTCTCGAACCCGGCGGCCCGGATCACGGCGACCGGGTCGCGGGACACATGGCAGCCGCCGAACAACAGGGGCCACACCGTGCCGTCCAGCGCCCGCTGCGCCGTCCGCATCACGCGTCCGCCGCCCCGGCCGTGCTCGAAGAACCGCAGCTCACCGCCGGGACGCAGCACCCGCCGCACCTCGCTCAGCGAGCGCCGTACGTCCCGCACGCTGCACAGCACCAGCGACACGACGGCCGCGTCGAACGCCTCGCTCTTGACCGGCAGCGCCTCCGCCGCGCCCGGCACCACGTCCACCGGCACCTCGGCGCGCAGGGCGGACTCCAGGGCCAACCGCCGCAGGGAGTGCTCCGGTTCGATCGCCACGACCTCCGACACCGCGTTCGGGTAGCGCGCGAAGTTCAGTCCGTTCCCGGCGCCGATCTCGATGACCCGCCCCGACAGCCCCGCCAGCAACTCGTCGCGCAGGGGGCCGATCCTCGGCTCCGCCGACACGCTCAGCCGGGCGTAGAACCGGGCGAAGAGAGGGTGGTGCACGGCGTCCGTCGTCGCGCGGGCCATGAGGACCTCCCGAAGAGAACGGCAGATACCGTGATTGTCCCCCCGGAAGTATCGGCTCACCCGTCACGACCGGGACGGCCGGCCGTGGAAGGGGGCCGCCGGTCGTGAAGGGGGCGGAAACGGCTCACCCGCCGCGTGTCCCAGGGGAGGGGACCACGCGACGGGCGCGGGGGAACGCGGCACGCGGTGCCGGCCGCCGGAAGGTCAGGCGATGAAGGCCCGGACCTGGTTGTAGATGCCCTTGTCGTTGTTCATGTCGTTGTGCGAGACACAGCCGACCTCGACGTTGGTCGCGCCGCTCAGGATCGCGGAGGTGTCCGGGGTGAGCGCGTCGTCGCAGTTCGACCAGTAGCTGGCGTACGACACGCTGCCCGGCGTCTCGTCGCCGGAGTTCAGCGCGGTCAGGAACGAGCTGCCGGTGTACATCTCGCCGCAGGACGTGTAGAGCCACCGGCACCAACCGGCCACCGTCGTCCCGTGGTTCACACCGGCCGCGGAGACGAAGTCGTCCACGTACGCCGTCCCGCCGAGGTTCTTGAGGTAGTACCGGGAGCTGAGCGCGCCCATCGAGTGGACGACCACGTCGACCTTGGCGGCGCCGGTCGCGGCCCGCACGCTCTCGATCTTGGTCTTGAGCTGCGCGGCCGTCGTGACGTTGGACTGACCCCAGTCGTAGGACCAGGAGTACAGCTCCGCGGACGTGTAGCCGTCGGCCTTGAAGTACGCGATCCAGTCGTCCCAGCTGCTGGACGAACTGCTCAGACCGTGCACGAAGACCACGGGGTTGCGGGTCGCGGCCTGAGCGGAGGTCGCGGAGAAGGAGAGCGACAGAAGGAGCGTGGTGGTCACGGTCGCGAGGGCCGTGGCGATACGGCGCATGCGGCGCTGCATGGTGCCTCCTGAAACGGGTGGGGTTCGTCTGGAGTGTCAGCGGGGTCTACGCGCGCCGCATCGGCGAAATCGCCGGTCTTTACTGGCCGGTTAACTCGCAAGTAACGTGATGGGTGTGGTGACCCCGGTGAATCCCCCACGACTTCCGCATCGCTCGCCACCGCCCCCCACGCGCACGCGGCCGAGCCCGGACCCAGCGTCGGCCGCCGCGCCCGCGCCGTCCGAGGGCGTGCGCGTACGCCTGCTGCACGCCGCCCACGGCGATCCGCGCGCGGCCGCGGAACTCGCCGCTGTCCTGACCCCGCGTCAGCTCACGGGCCTCGACCCGCTCCCCGCCGAACCGCTGGCGCTGGCCCCCGCCCTGCTGCGCGGCCATCGACGGGACGTACGGGCGCTGCCCGACGACACCCGCTTCCTGCTGCTCCTCGCGGCCGCCGACCAGTACCCGGTCGCCACGCACGCCTACGCGCGGGCCGTCACCGCGGCCCGGCTCGACACCCGCCCCCTGGACACGGCGGAGGCGGCTGGTCTCGCGCACGCCACGGCCCACGGCATCGTCTTCCAGGACGCCTGGATCCGTGTCGCCGTGTACGAGTCCGCGTCCATGGCCGACCGGCGCGAGGCCCACCGTCTGCTCGCCGCCGTCCTCAGCGGCGAGGGCGAGCGCCCCGGCCGCTCCTGGCACCGGGCCGCCGCCGCGCTCGGCCCCAGCCGCCGCCTCGCCGCCGAACTCCGCCTGGCGGCACGGGTGGCACGTGCCATCGGTGACCCGGCGCTCGCCTCCGCGCTCGCCGAACGCGCCGCCGCACTCACCCCCGAACCCGCCGAACGCGCGCCCCTGCTCGCCCGGGCAGCCGCCGAGGCATGGCGGTCCGGCGACGGCGACCGGGCCCGCCGGCTCGTCACCGCCACGGACGACGACGCCCTCGCGGGACTGCTCGCCCTGCGCGCCGGAAACGCGGCCGAGGCCTTCGACGCCCTGCTCACCGCCACCGTCCGGCACGTCGGCGACCACACCCGGGACAGGGCCGCCCACCTGCTGGCACGCGCCACCGAGGCCGCCATCTACACCGGGGACCTGCGCCGCTGCCGGGAGGCCGCCGCCGTCGCCGACGGGCTCGGCATCGTGCCGCCCAGCACCCTCGGCGCACTCGCCGCCGCGTTCGAGGGCCGCTACGAGGACGCCCGGGACGTGCTCGAAGCCGCCGCCGGGCGCTGCGGTCCCGGTGGCGACCCCACCCAGCTCATCCACGCCGGGATCGCCGCCCTCCTCCTCGGCGACCACACCCGCGCCTACACCGCCACCGTCCGCGCCGCCGCCTCCGCCCGGGCCGGGGGCGAGATGGTGACCGTGCCGCAGGCCATGGAGTTCCGGGCCTACGCGGAGTTCTGGACCGGACGGCCGAGGGCTGCCGAGGCCGCCGCCGTGGACGCCCTGCGCCAGGCGTACGCCACCGGGCAGGACAACGGCGCCTGCCATCTCCAGGCCGCCCTCGCGATGTTCGCGGCCGTCACCGGGGACGAGCAGGTGTGCCGGGAGCGCGCCGAGGCCGCCCGTGTGCACGCCCTGGAACGCGGGCTCGGACTGCCCGCCGCGCTCGCCATGTTCGCCCTCGCCTTCCTCGACCTGAGCACCGGCCGGTACGCCGCCTCGGCGGCCCGTCTGCGCGCCCTGGCCGGCTTCGGCCCCGGGCACGGGCACCGGGCCGTGAGGCACCTCGCCACCCCGCACTACGTCGAGGCGGCCGTCCGCACCGGCGACACCCGGGTGGCGCGCGCCGCGCACGCCGACTACGACCGCTGGGCCCGTACCGTCCGCAGCGCCGACGACCTCGCCCTCAGCGCCCGCTGCCGGGCGCTGCTCGCCACCGGGGAGGCAGCCGTGGAGCACTACCGCGCGGCGCTCGACCTGCACGCCTCCGGCACCCGCGACTTCGAACGCGCCCGTACGGAACTGCTGTTCGGCAGTGCCCTGCGGCGGTTGCGCAACCGCACCGAGGCCCGCGACCGGCTGCACAGCGCCCTGGAGGCCTTCGACCACTTCGGCTCGCCGCACTGCGCGGCCCAGGCCCGCGCGGAACTCCGGGCCCTCGGGGAGCGCGCGGCCGCGGTGCCGGCCGCGGAGGCCCTGGCGTCCGTCCTCACCGCCCAGCAGTTGATGATCGCCCGCATGGCGGCGGAGGGTGCGACGAACCGGGAGATCGCCGCGCGGCTGCTGCTCAGCCCGCGCACGATCGACCACCATCTGCGGGGGGTGTTCTCGCGGCTGGGGATCCGGTCGAGGATCGAGCTGGTGAGACTGCTGGGGGAGACGGAGAGCTGAGAGCGGCGGCGCGCCCCACAGGGGCGCGCCGAACTGCGCGACCAGCCACGACGTACCCGCGGAAGACCCGCCACGGGACCTCTACGGCGCGGCCTCGCCGGCGCTGAAGGACACCGCGTCCCACACCCCGCCCAGCGCCGGCGCCAGCCAGCCCCCGGCCGCCGCCCGGAAGGCAGCCGGGGGCAGCCCCCCGGCCCCCGCGGGCACCGCCCCCACCAGCGGCGCAGCCGCGACCACGGGCAGATCCGCCAGGTTGCACCGCGACGCCAGGTCCGGGACCTCGGGCCAGCTGCCGATCACGACACCCGCCAGCTCCACTTCCCGCACGGCGAGTTCGCGGGCCGTCAGCTCGGTCGTGTTCAGCGTGCCCAGCCCGGCGGAGGCGACGAGCAGCACCGGCGCGCCGAGCAGCCGTGCCGTGTCCGCCAGGGTGCCGCCCGTCTCGTCGAAGCGGACGAGGAGGCCGCCCGCGCCCTCCACCAGCACCAGGTCGTGGTCGGCCGCCAGCTTCGCCGCCGCCTCGGCGACGTCCTCGGGGTGCACCGCGGGAAGCCCGGCGCGCCGGGCGGCGGTCGCCGGGGCCAACGGCTCCGGATAGCGGGCGAGTTCGCGGACCGTCACGGCGCCCGCGAGCCGGGCCACCTCGTCCGCGTCCCCGCGCTCGTCCGGCCGTACACCGGTCTGCGCGGGCTTGAGGACGGCCACGGACCGGCCGGACGCCAGGGCCACCGCCGCGACGGCCGCCGTGGTGACCGTCTTGCCGACCTCCGTACCCGTCCCCGTGACCACCAGGACCGTCATGTCATCCCTCTCCGTCATCCCGCCGTCGCCGCCGCGCGCACCGCGCGCGCGATCCGTGCCACGTCCTCGTCGCCCGTGACATAGGGAGGCATCGTGTAGACGAGGTCGCGGAACGGCCGCAGCCACACGCCCTCGCGCACCGCGGCGGCCGTGGCGGCGGCCATGTCCACCGGGTGGTCGAGCTGGACGACCCCGATCGCGCCGAGGACCCGGACGTCCTTCACCCCCGGCAGCTCCCGCGCGGGCGCCAGCCCGTCCCGCAGCCCCGTCTCGATCCGCTTGACCTCCGCGAGCCAGTCCTGACCGAGCAGCAGCTCGATCGAGGCACAGGCGACGGAGGCCGCCAGCGGGTTGCCCATGAAGGTGGGCCCGTGGGCCAGCACGGGCACCTCGCCCCGCGAGATCCCCTCGGCCACCCCGGCGGTGCACAGGGCCGCCGCCAGGGTCAGGTAACCGCCGGTCAGCGCCTTGCCGACGCACATCACATCCGGTGTCACCGCCGCGTGGTCCGCCGCGAACAGAGCGCCCGTACGGCCGAACCCGGTCGCGATCTCGTCGAAGACCAGCAGCACGTCGTGCGCGTCGCACGCCTCGCGCAGCACCCGCAGATACGCGGGGGAGTGGAAGCGCATCCCACCCGCCCCCTGCACCACGGGCTCCACGATCACGGCGGCCAGTTCGTCGGCGTGCCGCTCGACCGCCGCGCGCAGCGACTGCGCGTACGCCTCGTCGAACTCGGCCGGCGGCGGGTCCACGAACACCTGGTGGGGCAGGACGCCCTGCCACAACTCGTGCATCCCGCCCTCGGGGTCGCACACGGACATCGGCTGCCAGGTGTCGCCGTGGTAGCCGCCGCGCCAGGTCAGCAGGCGCCGCTTGGCGGGGCGGCCGAGCGAACGCCAGTACTGCAGGCACATCTTGACCGCGACCTCGACGGAGACCGACCCCGAGTCGGCCAGGAACACGTGCTCCAGACCGTCGGGCGACAGGTCGACGAGGTGCTTCGCCAGCCGGACGGCGGGCTCGTGGGTGAGCCCGCCGAACATGACGTGACTCATCCGGCCGAGCTGCTCGCGGGCCGCCTCGTTGAGCACCGGGTGGTTGTAGCCGTGGATGGCCGACCACCAGGACGACATGCCGTCCACCAGCTCGCCCGAGCCGTCCGCGAGCTTCAGCCGGACCCCGCTCGCCGACTCCACGACGAGCGGTGCCTGCCGGCCCGGCATGGGCCCGTACGGGTGCCACACATGCCGCCGGTCGAGGTCCAGCAGCTCCGCCACGCCCAGACCGGACGGCTCAGGCATTGGGCGCGAGGTCGGTTCCGGCACCCCGACGGCGTACCGCGACCAGGTCCGTCCGCGCCTCGCCGGCCAGGGCCGTGGCGGCGACGGACCCGCAGGGGCCGCCCTCCGCGTGCGATCCGCAGCCCGCGCCGGCGCTCTCGTGCGCCCCGCAGCCGCCCCCCTCGTGCGACCCGCACCCGGCGCTCTCCCCGGACCCGCACGCCCCGCCCGCGGTGACCGCGGCCCGGTGCTCCGGCAGGGTGACCTGGTCGGTGCCCTCCACCTCGAAGCCGGCGTCCGCGATCATCTCCAGGTCGGCCTTGCCCGCCTGGCCCTCACTGGTGAGGTAGTCGCCCAGGAAGATCGAGTTGGCCAGGTGCAGCGCGAGCGGCTGCATCGTGCGCAGGTGGACCTCGCGCCCGCCCGCGATCCGCACCTCGCTGTCCGGGCAGACGAACCGCACCATCGCCAGGATCCGCAGACAGCGCTGCGGGGTCAGGTTCCACTCCTTGGCGAGCGGGGTGCCCTCGAACGGGATCAGGAAGTTGACCGGCACCGAGTCCGGGTCCAGCTCACGGAGGGAGAAGACGACGTCGACCAGGTCCTCGTCGCTCTCGCCCATGCCCGCGATCAGCCCCGAGCAGGCCGACAGACCCGCCGCGTGCGCCTTGCGGACCGTGTCCACCCGGTCGGCGTACGTGTGCGTCGTCGTGATCTCGCCGTACGTCGCCTCGGACGTGTTCAGGTTGTGGTTGTAGGCGTCCGCGCCCGCCTCGCGCAGGCGTTCGGCCTGCCCGTCGGAGAGCAGACCGAGACAGGCGCACACCTCGACGCCCTCGTTCTGGTCCTTGATCGTCTTGATGGTGTCGGAGACCCGGTCCACGTCCCGGTCGGTCGGGCCGCGCCCGGACGCCACCAGACAGACCCGCTTCGCGCCCCCGGCGAGCCCGGCCGCCGCTGCCTTGGACGCCTCGTCGGGCTTGAGCCAGCTGTACTTGAGGATGCCGGCGGTCGAGCCGAGCCGCTGCGAGCAGTAGGAGCAGTCCTCGGGGCAGAGACCGGACTTGAGGTTGACCAGATAGTTCAGTTTCACCCGGCGCCCGAACCAGTGCCGGCGTACCTTCCCGGCCGCGGCCACCACGTCCAGCAGTTCGTCGTCGGAGGTGCCGAGGACGGCGAGCGCCTCGGCACGGCTCAGCGGCTCGCGCCGGAGCCCCTTGTCCACCAGCGTGTTCAGCAGGTCCATGAGAGCCGATCCTGTCCTACGGGACCGCTTGCGGCCAAGGATGGTTCGGACAACAGAGTGGGATCGACGTGTGGGTATCACCACATCGTGGGCGGCTGGTCGGCCCGTTAGTGTCTGTGCACTGCCTACAAAAGCTCCCGCCGTGCCGTCCACCGCGGCACCGGCGCCGAGGGCTGCCCACACCACCGCGGAGGACCCATGGCGTTCGGCTGGATCGACGAGCAGGCCTCCGCACGCCGCCGGGCCGGGCTCGTCCGCACCCTGCGCGCCCGGCCGGCCGACTCCCCGCTCCTCGACCTCGCGAGCAACGACTACCTCGGTCTGGCCCGGCACCCCGAGATCACCGAGGGCGCCGCCCAGGCCGCCCGCCGCTGGGGCGGCGGGGCCACCGGATCCCGGCTGGTCACCGGCACCACCGAACTCCACGGCGAACTGGAACGGGAACTGGCCGACTTCTGCGGCTTCGAGGCCGCGCTCGTCTTCTCCTCCGGCTACGCCGCCAATCTCGCCGCCGTCACCGCGCTCGCCCCCCACGGCTCCCTGATCGTCTCGGACGCGGGCAACCACGCCTCCCTCATCGACGGCTGCCGGCTGGCCCGCGGCACCACGCAGGTCGTCGCGCACGCCGATCCCGACGCCGTCCGCAAGGCGCTCGGCACGGCCGCAGCGGGGACCGCCCTGGCCGTGTCCGACACGGTCTTCTCCGTGGACGGCGACGCCGCCCCGCTGGCCGGACTCGCCGCGGCCTGCCGGGAGTACGGCGCCGGGCTCGTCGTGGACGACGCGCACGGCCTCGGTGTCCTGGGTGACGGGGGCCGGGGCGCACCGCACGCGGCGGGCCTCGCGGGTGCCCCCGACGTCGTCGTGACCCTCACGCTCTCCAAGTCGCTCGGCAGCCAGGGCGGAGCGGTCCTCGGTCCGGCGGCCGTCATCGACCACCTGGTCAACGCGGCCCGTACCTTCATCTTCGACACGGGTCTCGCCCCGGCCGCGACCGGCGCGGCGCTCGCCGCGCTGCGGCTGCTGCGCCGCCGGCCCGAGCGGGCCGCGCGCGCCCGTGAGGTGGCGAGGGAGCTGCACACACGGCTGACGGCGTCGGGCCATGAAGCGGTGCGGCCCGACGCCGCCGTGGTGTCCGTGCGAGCGCCGTCGCCGGATCAGGCGCTGCGGTGGGCGGCGGACTGCCGGGCGGCGGGTCTCGCCGTCGGCTGTTTCCGCCCGCCGTCCGTGCCCGACGGCGTCTCGCGGCTGCGGCTGACCGCCCGTGCGGATCTCACGCACGAGCAGATCGGCCGGGCCGTGCGGATCATCGGCGACACGCGACCGTGAGTCGGCGTCCCGGCCGTGCGTCGCCGAGAACGGAATCCTGAACGCTGTCGGTGTCGGTCACCGCAGTGTGGTGATGAATCCCTCCCAGGCGTCGGGGTCGAACAGCAGGGCGGGCCCCGCCGTGTTCTTCGAGTCGCGTACGGCCACCAGCCCGGCCCAGCGGCCGGACCCCGGACGGGCCGTCTCGACACAGTTGTTCATCCCGGTGCTGCGGCTGCTGCGCAGCCATCGCACCTCGTGCAGGTCGGTACTTGCGGGGACGTTCCGAGGCAGTGCGGACATGGTGCCTCCTTACGCGCCGGCGGCTAGCCCGGCGAGGTAATCCAACGAGTCCTCGGGCGAAAGGGCGTGGATCTGAAGGGCGTTGAAGGCCTCGACATACGCCTTGAGGTCTTCTTTCCGTTCGAGGTAGAGGCTACTCGTCAAGTGGTCGAGAACAACCACATCCAGATCGGACGTGCTCCTAAATGAGAAAATTACGAAAGGACCCGTGACGCCGACATGCGCCCCGGCAGTGAACGGGAGCACCTGCAGTCTCACTTGGGGCAGCCGCGCCGCCTCGACCAGACGCACCAGCTGCCGTGCCATGACCTCGGGTCCGCCCACCTCGCGCCGGAGAACGCTCTCGTCGAGCACGGCGCTCAGCCTCATCGGCGGGTTCCCGCACAGCACCTTCTGCCGCGCGAGCCGCACCTCCACGAGCGCGTCGAGCTTGTCGTCCTCCAGGCCCTCCACCGCGGCCCGCGTCACCGCCCGCGCGTACTCGGGGATCTGCAGCAGTCCGGGCACCACCGAGGTCTCCAGCGTGCGCATGCCCCCGGCCTGCGACTCCAGGCTGATGAAGTCCCGGTACGCCGGAGGAAGTACGCCCCGGTACGCGTGCCACCAGTTGTGCCGCCCGCCGCCGTCCTCGGAGCCGGCGAGGGCCAGCAGGAGTTCCCGTAACTCGGTGTCGTCGATCCCGTACGCGTCCAGGAGCTTGCGGACGTCCGCGGGTTTGACCCCACTGGAGCCCGTCTCGATCCGGCTCACCTTGGACTGGTGCCAGCCCACCCGACGGGCCGCCTCGATGCTCGTGAGCGCGGAACGGGTGCGCAGGACACGCAACTCGGCACCGAGCTTGCGGCGGCGCACCGCCGGACCGTACTGCATGGGATTCTCCTTCCGCCCGGCGAGCGACGTCGGGGTGACGACAGAGGATGGACCAAGGGCCCACCCAAATACGTTCGGCCGTCGGATAGTTCACCGCTTCGAGCGACAGATATATGCACATCTTGGTGGATCGCCGCCCGTGACGGCCCAGGTAGTGGCAGTCTGGCGCGAAGCACCAGTCCGGGACCGCAGTCGAACCATCCGCTCCCCTGTCGGACACCGGTCCCGTGGGAAAGGGACGCCTCGCCATGGCAGATCACCTGGAAGCATCCGTCACTCTGCCGAGCGATCCCGCCTCGGTGTCCGCAGCCCGGAACTACGTCGCCGTCGTGCTCGCCGAATGGGGCCTGCCGGGTGACTCGGGCACCGCGGACACCGTGCGCCTGATCGTGTCCGAACTCGCCACCAACGCCGTCCAGCACACGTCGGGCCTGTCTCCCACCTTCACCGTGGACATCGCGCTCGACCGGGACGAACAGCTGCGCATCGGCGTCACCGACAGCCATCCGCGCTTTCCCAGACGCCTGCCGGCCGCCGTCCAGCAGGACAACGGCCGGGGCATGGTCATCATCCGGTGGCTGACCGCGGAGTGCGGCGGCAGACTGAGCGTCAGACCCACGCGGGAGGGCGGCAAGACGGTGGCGATCGAACTTCCCTGGACGGTTCCCGTCCGGCCGGTCACCGCGGGTGGTCCGCCGGAGACCTGACCGGGTGGTTCTCCCGTCCGACCGGTGGCGACGGCGGCGGCGTGGCGCCACGGCCGGAGGCGCGGCCCACCAGCTTCGGGAGCAGACCCCACAGGAGGAGGCACGCCAGGAGGGTGCCCGATCCGGCGACGATCCCGGCCGTCCGGCCGAGCGTCACGTCCACGACGAGCAGGACGGAACCGGTGAAGGCCGGCATCAGCACGATCATCCCCGCGGTGGCCAGCCGGGACGAGACCCGGACGATGGCGGGCTTGGCGTTCTGCTGGAAGAGCGAGCGGTGCAGGGCGGCCGGGGCGGTGAAGAGGGTCGCCGCGAGAACCGCGAGCAACAGGGTGGTCACGTAGGTGACACGCTGGAACGTGTCCAGATCCGGAAAGCGTGGCGTGAAGGCCAACGTCAGCAGGAACGCGAAGAGGATCTGCACTCCGGTCTGCGTCACCCGCAGCTCCTGGAGCAACTCGGAGAAATTGCGGTCCGCGCGTTCGAGGGGCGTCTCGTTGCGCGCGGTGCCGGTGGGTACGTCGGCCATGACCGGACGGGTAACCACATGGGTACGACATACGCCGGCGGGGGGCGGCGGACAGCTCCACCGCCCCCGGCGGTGGGTCAGCGGACCCGGCCGTACCAGACGCTCTTCGTCCAGATCTTCTGCAGCCGGACGACGTCACCCGTCTTCGGCGAGTGCCAGAGCTTTCCCTTCCCCGCGTAGATACCGACGTGATAGACGTTCGAGCCCGAGTGGAAGAAGACGAGGTCTCCGAGCTTGCGGCTGCTCGCGGAGATGTGCTTCGTCTTGTTGTACTGCTGCTGGGCAGTACGGGGCAGCTTCTTGCCCGCCTTCTTGAACGAGTAGAGCGTCAGCCCCGAGCAGTCGAACCTGCCCGGACCCACGGCGCCGTACTTGTAAGGGGAGCCCTTCTTGGAAGCCGCGACCTTGAGTGCCTTCGACGCCACCGTGGCGGCCTCGGCGCCGGATGCGGCGCCCGGGACCACGATGCTGCCGCCGACGGCGGCGATGGTCAGAGCCGAGGCCGTACCGGCCCGGGTCAACAGCGACGGGACACGATTCAGCGCAGACATGCGCAACCCTTCGTCAGCCGCCTGTGAAGGATGACCTGTCGGATTCGGGCTGGCGAAGTTGCCCGGCCGCTGACGCGGCTTCACCCCAAGGGCTGCTCGGCCCGGTCATGGCGTGACCGTTCCGGCGACCCGTCGTGCTTGGGTCCTCCACTCCTGCCGATGCAATCCTGTCGACCGGTCATCAGGGCGGCGGCAGGACTCGGCGTCCACCCGGATCGCCCCGCCGCTGCGGCGGGGGCTTGTCGTCAGGAAGGGATCTTGGCGTACTCAAGTGCGAAAATCCCAACGGAAACGGGGATTTGTGGTCTTACTCACCACTCGCCCGTTCGGGTGGACAGGGTGATTTCCCTCGTTGTGTCCCACTGGTCGAGGAGGTCCGCACCAGCACCGGAATGCTGTACTCCGCCCATGTACCAGGCATCTTGCGCAACTTCACAGGTCCTCACGACGTATGGGCCGATGGGTCGGTCGCGGTAGGCCGACCGGAGGGCGCCGAGCCGGAACCGGACGCCCCGTCAGTAGTACGGAGCGCGACAGGCGATCGGTTCAGGCCGGCGAGTCCTCCGCCTCCGGCGGCAGCGCCACCCGTCCGGCGCGGCGCTCCCCGTCCAGGACGCGCAGCGCCCGCGCGAGCGTCGGCGCGTGCACCTCGCTCTCCCCGCGCTTGTGCATCAGTTCGAGCGCGTCGCGCAGGGCGGTCGCCTTCGAGACCAGCGCCTGTGCCGCACGCAACCCGCGATAGGTATCGCCCGGACGGGCCGGATTGATCCGGCCGATCAGGTCCAGCACGTCCAGGTAACGGTCGATCAGCTCCGCCTCGGCGCGGGTGAGCGCGGGCAGTGGCGGCAGCTCCGGGGGCAGCATCCGCGCCTCACCTCGCCCCGGGGAACGGGGGCGAGGGGGGTGTGACATCGGTCCTGCGGCTTTGGACAACCCGGTCTGCCAGGCCGTACGCCACCGCCGCCTCGGCGTCGAGGAACGTGTCCCGCTCGATGTCGGCACCGATCCGCTCCGGGCTCCGCCCCGTGTGCCGGACGAGCATCTCCTCCATGGTCCGGCGGTGGCGCGTCAACTCCTCGGCCCGGATCGCCGGATCACCGGCCTGCCCCTCGACCGGGTCGGCCATGGCCGGCTGGTGGATCAGTGCGCGGGCCCCCGGCAGCATCGACCGCTTGCCCGGTGTGCCCGCGGCCGGCAGCACCGCGGCGGCCGACCCCGCCTGCCCCGGGCAGACCGTCTCCACGTCACAGGTGACGAACCGGTTCGTGTCGTAGAGCGCGGTCATCGCGGTGAGCGTCCGGTACCCCGCGCCGGTGCGCTCGGTGAACTCGGGCAGCACATGGCGGGCGGACGGTGGGCGCTCGGGCATGGATGTGCCTCCTCTGATCGACTTCCGTAAAAAATGTACAGGACGTACGTAGTGCGGAGGAGAGGACCGCGATCGGCCGAGAGCGAAAAGACCCAGCCGACGGTGCGGGGTGCCGCCGATGGTGAGAGTGCCGTGGAAAGTGGGAGATCCCCGCGCAGCGAGGCTTCGCGGGGATCTCGGGTGGGCCGTGTCCGGCCGGTCAGTTCAGTGGTGCGGGAGCCGGGGTCCCGTAGAAGGTGACGGGCGGCCAGCCGCGGGCGGCGGCGAGCGTGTTCAGGGCTTCCGCGACGTCGAGCGCGGTAATCCGCTGGGCGGCCGGCGCCTCCGTCGTGCCGACGCTGAAACCGATCGTCAGTTCCGTCATCTCGGTACCGGGCATCCGGACCGTGCCGCTGAACCGGGTGCCGTCCGGGAAGTCGGCGGCGGCCGACGACCTGCTGTCGGTGTCGGTGTCGGCGCCGGTGGCCGTCTTCGCGCTCACCGCCGTCGCCTCCTGGGTGGTGGCGTTCGTCGTGAGGACCGCCCCTGCCGCCGCCGATCCCGAGTACCCGAGCAGTGACCGCCTGGAAAGACCGGACATCGTTCCCCCTGTGTCTGGTTGTCATGAACGCCTCCTGCCGGAGGTGGAGCCCGATCGTACGAAGGGGGCGATCGCCCTGGGCCAGAATCGGATCTTCCGCTCCGGGCGGTGAGGAAGCCCCGGTCTAAGCTGGATTCCATGGCCTACGAGATTCCGGTGACGCAAGCCAGGGCTGAGCTCGCCGAACTGATCAACCGCGTGGTCTACGGCGGCGAGCGCGTCGTCGTGACACGCCACGGCAAGCCCCTCGTCGCCCTGGTCTCCGCAGCCGACCTGGAACAGCTCGAATCCCTCCAGGAGCCCACGGACGAGCCGGTGATCAGCTCCGTCTCCCGCGTCCGCGAGGTCGCGCCGACGGCCAGGGAGCAGCAGAGGTTCGGCATGACGGCCGAGCGCCGGGGGACGGGGGCGTCCTAGCGGGCGTGTGGGGCGGGGGCACGAAGGCCGTGCGCCCCCGTCCGCTACAGCGGGGGCGCACGGCCGGTCCTGGTGGTGGCCGGGGTCGGCCTCGGACGGGTCAGCCGGCCGGGACCGGGGCGGGGGCCGGCTCGGTGGCGGTCCGCTCGGCGGGCTTCGGGGCACGCCTGAGCAGGTGACCCAGCAGGACGGCCGTCAGGCCGAAGGCCGCCCAGGCGGTCAGGACGAGGGCCGGGGCGAGGGCGGCCGCACCGTCGAAGAAGGACACCGAGCGCAGCAGCGACACACCCGCACCCGGCGGGAGGAGCCGGCCGAGGGCGCCCGCCGGTTCGGGCAGCAGCTGGGGCGCGGTGGCGGCGCCCGCGAAGGGGTTGCCGACGAAGACGATCAGCAGGGCGCCCAGGCCCATGCCCGGCTTGCCGAGCAGGGAGGCGAATCCGGCCACGGTGCCGCCGACGGCCAGTGTCGTCAGGCTCAGCACGCCGGCCTCGGCCCACCAGTGACCGCCGAGCACGCCCAGCCAGCTCTCCGTGATCGCGGTGGCGGCGAGCCCGACCAGCACGGCGGCTCCGACCAGCGCACCGGCCGCACGCCCCCGGCGCAGACCGAGCAGGGTGACCATGGCACCGGAGGCGGTACCCGCCAGGGCCAGCGGCAGCACGCCGGCACCGAAGGCCGCCCCCCGCGGGTCGTTCGGCGAGGTGGCCACCACATCGGTGATCGCGACCCGGACCCCCTCCTCGGCGGCCTGCTGGGTCACGGCCTGCTGCAGCAACTGGGCCACCATCGGGCTCGCCGCCGAGGCGGTGAGCAGCTTCGGCCCCGCCTGGGTGACGACCACCGCGCCGTATACGGTCCGGTCCTCGATCGCCTCCCGCGCGGCCGTCTCGTCGGCGTAGCGGTGGATCTCGAAGGCGCCCTCCCGGTGCGCCAGTTGCTTCTCGACCTGGGTGACCGCGGTGGCCGGACCGGCCACACCGAGCGGCAGGTCGCGTGGTGCGGTCCGGGCGTTGGGCCACGCGAAGGCCCACAGTGCGAGAGCCGCGACCAGCGGGATCAGGACGATGACGGCGGCCATACGGCGGTTCGGGGGTACCGAGTGGGCCGGGGCCGACGTGCCGACGGCGGTGGCGGGGGTGGTGCCTGCGCCTGTGTCGGTGGCCTTGGCCGCGGTGGATGCTGCGGACGGGGCGGACATGGTTCTCCTCGGTGGGGAGTAAGGGGTGGGCGGGGTAGTCGCCGCGGCGGTTGCTCGGCGACAGGGCGGCGGTGGTGCTGGGCCGCTAAAAAGAAGGAGCGTTCGTTTTTCTTGGCTTCACCATCCTCCCGGCGTCGCGTCTTGTCAAGAAGGAACGTTCGTTTTACGTTGGGCGCCATGCCCCGCGTATCCCAGGAGCGTCTCGACGCCCGCCGCCGCCAGATCCTCGACGCCGCCGCCCGCTGCTTCGCCCGCAACGGCTTCCACGCCACCTCGATGCAGGACGTGCTGAAGGAGGCCGACCTCTCCGCCGGGGCGGTCTACCGCTACTTCAGCGGCAAGGAAGAACTGATCGCGGCGATCGTCGGCGAGGTCCTCGACGATGTCCGCAGCGCGTTCGAGGATGCGGCGCTGCAGGGTCCGCCCCCGCCGCCGGACGTCCTGCTCGGCGCCGTGCTGCGCCGCATCCTGCACCGGCAGCCGACGCTCGGGGAGGCGGGGGAGTCCCTGTACCCGAAGCTGATGGTGCAGGTGTGGGCCGAGACGCTGCGCAATGCCGAACTGCACGCGATCCTCGCCGAGGGCTTCGCCCAGGTCCGCAGCCCCTGGATCAGGATCGTCGAGGCGTACCAGGACGCCGGGATGATGCGGGCGGACATCCCCGCCGTCAGCGTGGCACGCACGATGGTCGCGCTGGCCCAGGGTTTCGCGGCCCAGAACGCGCTGTTCGGTGACGTACCGGTCCAGGTGTTGGAGCTGGGCGTGAAGGCCCTGATGAGCATGGAGGTCAGGGGCGACGGCGGCTGAGCGGGGGCCGGGGCGGGACAACGGGAGGCGCCTGGGAGTGACGGGAGCGGAACATGGGCGGGGGTGGTCGGCCGGCCCGGCGCACGGCGGGGCGTGGCCCACGGAGATCACGGCCCGGTTAACGTCGTCGAAACGCCGTCCGATTAGCCTGCGGCCACGCCACCAGCGAATTTGCCCGGTGGCGAGGCAACCGGACCCCGCACGGTCCGGAGCGAGGATGTGAGGTGGACGCCGTGCAACTGACCCCGCACGAGCAGGAGAGGCTGCTGATCCATGTGGCGGCCGACGTGGCGGAGAAGCGCCGGGCCCGCGGGCTCAAGCTGAACCACCCCGAGGCCGTGGCGCTCATCACCGCTCACCTCCTCGAAGGCGCCCGGGACGGCCGCACCGTGGCCGAACTGATGGCGTCCGGGCGGAAGTTGCTCACCCGGGACGACGTCATGGAGGGCATCCCGGAGATGATCCACGACGTCCAGGTCGAGGCGACCTTCCCGGACGGCACCAAGCTCGTCACCGTCCACGACCCGATCGTCTGAGAGGGCCGCGATGTCCACGACCCGCGCCTCCGAGGAGACCGCGATGATTCCCGGCGAGATCCTCTTCGCTTCCGGCCCGATCGTCTACAACGAGGGCCGTGAGGTCACCCGGCTCACCGTCCTCAACGCCGCCGACCGGCCCGTGCAGGTCGGCTCCCACTACCACTTCGCCGAGGCCAACCCGGGCCTGGAGTTCGACCGCGCGGCCGCGCGCGGGAAGCGGCTGAACGTAGCCGCCGGCACCGCCGTGCGCTTCGAGCCCGGGATCCCGGCCGAGGTGGAACTCGTACCCCTCGCCGGCGCCCGTGTCGTGCCCGGACTGCGCGGGGAGACCGGAGGTGCCCTCGATGCCTGAGATCTCGCGTGCCGCGTACGCCGACCTGTTCGGCCCCACCACCGGTGACCGCATCCGGCTCGCCGACACCGATCTGCTCGTCGAGATCGAGGAGGACCGCAGCGGCGGGCCCGGACTCGCCGGCGACGAGGCGGTGTTCGGCGGTGGCAAGGTCATTCGCGAATCCATGGGCCAGGCCCGGGCCACGCGCGCGGAAGGCACCCCGGACACCGTTGTCACGGGCGCGGTGATCATCGACCACTGGGGCGTCGTGAAGGCCGACATCGGCATCCGCGACGGCCGGATCACCGGTATCGGCAAGGCCGGCAACCCCGACACGATGGACGGCGTCCACCCCGACCTGGTCATCGGCCCCGAGACGGAGATCATCGCGGGCAACGGGCGGATCGTCACCGCCGGAGCGATCGACGCCCACGTCCACTTCATCTGCCCGCAGATCGCCGACGAGGCCCTGTCGTCCGGTGTCACGACCCTCGTCGGCGGCGGCACGGGACCGGCGGAGGGCTCGAAGGCCACGACCGTCACCCCCGGCCCCTGGCACCTGGCCCGGATGATGGAGGCGATGGAGGCGTACCCGCTCAACATCGGCTTCCTCGGCAAGGGCAACACCGTCTCCCACGAGGCGATGCTGTCCCAGATCCGCGGCGGCGCCCTCGGCCTCAAGCTGCACGAGGACTGGGGCTCGACCCCGGCCGTCATCGACGCCTCGCTGACCGTCGCCGAACGGACGGGCATCCAGGTCGCCATCCACACGGACACGCTGAACGAGGCCGGGTTCGTCGGTGACACGCTCGCCGCGATCGCCGGACGCGGTATCCACGCGTACCACACCGAGGGCGCCGGCGGCGGACACGCGCCCGACATCATGACCGTGGTGTCCGAGCCGCACGTGCTGCCCAGTTCCACCAACCCGACCCGGCCCTACACCGTCAACACCGCCGAGGAACACCTCGACATGCTGATGGTCTGCCACCACCTGAACGCGGCCGTGCCGGAGGACCTGGCGTTCGCCGAGTCCCGCATCCGGCCGTCCACCATCGGTGCCGAGGACATACTGCACGACCTGGGCGCCATCTCGATCATCTCCTCGGACGCGCAGGCCATGGGGCGGGTGGGCGAGGTCATCCTGCGCACCTGGCAGACCGCCCACGTGATGAAGCGGCGGCGGGGCGCGCTGCCCGGTGACGGCCGTGCGGACAACCACCGCGTACGCCGTTACGTCGCCAAGTACACGATCAACCCCGCCCTCGCGCAGGGGCTGGCCCGTGAGATCGGCTCGGTCGAGACGGGCAAACTGGCCGACCTGGTCCTGTGGGAGCCCGCGTTCTTCGGCGTCAAGCCCCAGCTCGTGATCAAGGGCGGACAGATCGCCTACGCGCAGATGGGCGACGCGAACGCCTCCATCCCGACGCCGCAGCCCATCCTTCCGCGCCCGATGTTCGGGGCCATCGGGCGGGCGCCCGCCTCGAACTCGTTCAACTTCGTGGCGCCGCTCGCCGTCGAGGACGGCTTGCCGGAGCGGCTGTCGCTGGGGAAGCGGTTCGTCGCCATCGAGTCGACCCGCGGGGTCACCAAGGCCGACATGCGCGAGAACGACGCGCGGCCGGAGGTGCGTATCGACCCGGACAGTTTCGCCGTGCACATCGACGGGGAGCTGGTCGAGGCCGCACCGGCTGCCGAACTGCCCATGGCACAGCGGTACTTCCTCTTCTGATGGCCGGGGTGGTGCACGGGATGCGATGCCGGACCTTCGGGGTGCGACGTCCGAGGAGAGGGGGCCGCGATGTCTAGGGCCGCACTGCTCGTCCTGGCCGACGGCCGGTTCCCCGCCGGAGGGCACGCGCACTCCGGCGGGGCCGAGGCGGCGGTCAAGGCCGGGCTGATCACCGGGGCGGAGGGGCTGGAGGCCTTCTGCCGGGGGCGGTTGCACACGGCCGGGCTGGTGGCGGCCGGGCTGGCCGCCGCCGCCGCGCTCGGCGTGGATCCGGCGGACCTGGACGCGGCCGCGGACGCCCGGACGCCGTCCGTCGCCCTGCGGGGTGCTTCACGGAAGCTGGGGCGGCAGTTGATGCGGGCGGCGCGGGCGACCTGGCCGTCGGCGGAACTGGACGCGCTGGCGCGGGAGTTCCCCAAGGGGGCGCACCAGCCGGTGGTGCTGGGGGTGGTGGCCAGGGCGGCCGGGCTGGGGGCGGACGACGCGGCGTACTGCTCGGCGTACGAGAGTGTGAGCGGGGCGGCGAGTGCGGTGGTGCGGTTGCTGAGTCTCGATCCGTTCGACGCGACCGGGGTGTTGGCGCGGTTGGCTCCCGAGCTGGATGTGGTGGTGGGGGAGGCGGTGGACGCGGCTCGGGGGGTGGGGCGGGCGGGGGTGGAGTGTCTGCCGGCGGCGTCCGGGCCGCTGTTGGAGATCGGGGCGGAGGTTCATGCGGGGTGGTCCGTGCGGCTGTTCGCTTCCTGAGTTTCCTCGCCCCCGCCGCCCCTACCCGTCCCATCCTTGAGGGGCTGCGCCCCTCGCCCCCGTACGTCCGCCCGGTGGGGCTTCTCGCGCAGTTCCCCGCGCCCCTGAAAAGCAGGGGCTGCGCCCCGAGCTTTTCAGGCCCGCAGGGGCCTGATGTTTTTGGGGGCGCGGGGAACTGCGCGAGAAGCCTCATCGGACCCGCACCCGCCCCACGACCGTCGCACCACCCCAATTCCGCGACCCACGGCCAAGGAGCCACCCATGCATCTCGACCACTCCCACACCCACGACGGCCCCGCCGCACTCGGCGCTGACGCGCGGCGGCCCGACGGGACCCGGCGGGCCCTGCGGATCGGGCTCGGCGGGCCCGTCGGGTCCGGCAAGACCGCCACCGTCGCCGCGCTCTGCCGCGCGCTGCGGGACGAACTGTCGCTCGCGGTCGTGACCAACGACATCTATACGCGCGAGGACGCCGAGTTCCTGCTGCGCGAGGCGGTACTGCCGCCCGAGCGGATCACCGCCGTGGAGACGGGCGCGTGCCCGCACACGGCGATCCGGGACGACATCTCCGCGAACCTGGAGGCGGTGGAGGACCTGGAGGACGAGGTCGGGCCGCTCGACCTCATCCTCGTCGAGTCCGGCGGCGACAACCTCACCGCCACCTTCTCCCGGGGCCTCGTCGACGCGCAGGTCTTCGTCATCGACGTGGCCGGCGGGGACGACATCCCGCGCAAGGGCGGCCCCGGCGTCACCACCGCCGACCTGCTCGTCGTCAACAAGACGGACCTCGCGCCGTACGTGGGTTCCGACCTCGCCCGGATGGCCGCGGACGCGAAGGCGCAGCGGGCCGAACTGCCGGTGGTGTTCCAGTCGCTGCGCACCGAGGCGGGCGTCACGGACGTCGCCGACTGGGTGCGCGGGAAGCTCGCGACGTGGACGGCATGACGTCGGCCCCCGGCGCCGCCGTGGGGAGGGCCCGCGGGACGACGGGCGTCAGCGCCACCGCCCGGCTCACGGCCCGCGCCGACGGGCGGGGCGGCACCGCCCTGCCCGTACTGGAGAGCGACGGGCCCCTGGCCCTGCGCCGTACGCGGGGGAGCGGTGACGAGGCCCGGGTCATGCTGGTCGGGGCCATGAGCGGGCCGCTCGGCGGGGACCGGTTCGCCGTCGAGGCGGAGGTCGGCGCCGGGGCACGGCTGCACGTCGGGTCGGCCGCCGCGACGATCGCGCTGCCCGGCCAGGCCAAGGGCGAGGCCCACTACGGTGTACGCATCGAGGTCGCCGCCGGAGGCGAACTGCGCTGGCTGCCCGAGCAGTTGATCTCGGCGAAGGGCAGCGACCTGTACGTGTCGACGCGGGTGGAACTCTCCGAGGGCGCGCGGCTGGTGTTCCGGGAGGAGCAGGTGCTCGGCCGGTCCGGGGAGGAGCCCGGGCGGCTCACCAGCCGGCTCGGTGTGTGGTCGGGCGGGCGGCCGTTGCTCGACCAGCAGGTGTCCTGTGGGCCGGGGGCTCCTGGTGGCTGGGACGGGCCCGCCGTGCTGGGCGGGCACCGGGCGTTGGGGCAACTCCTGGTCGTACGGCCGGAGTTCGCCGAGCGGGCGCCCGGGCCGCGAGTGCTGGGGGAGACCGCCGCGCTCACCCCGCTCGCCGGGCCGGCCGTGCTCGTCAGCGCCCTCGCACCCGACGCGCTGAGGCTGCGGCGCGTCCTCGACGACGCCCTGGCCGAACTGGACGGCTGAGGAGCGGCGGACCGGATCCGCGCTCATCCGCTGAACGGGACTTTCCGCACCGGTTATCGGATTAGTAAAGAACTGTTCCGGCCTCTGTTCTCAGGTACCTGACAGGTACGAGGATCCCCGTGACCATGTCGCATCTTCGCAACGATGTACGGGGAGTTTCCTCTTGAGAGGTTTGAGGCCGACCAGAAGGGCGGCAGCGTTCGGCTCCGCCGGACTGCTCGTCACGGCGACGCTGATAGCGGGTGCCGTCGCCGCCCCCGTGGCAAGCGCCGCGGACGGCGCGCGAGCGCAGAACCGCGAGGCCAAGGGCGTCGCCCTCGCCGCCGAGAGGGCGGCGAAGAAGGGCATCGACTGGCAGGACTGCCCCGAGAGCTGGGGCCTGGAGAAGCCGATCAAGTGCGGCTGGGTCTCCGTGCCGCTGGACTACGCCAAGCCGAACGGCAAGCAGATCCAGCTGGCGGTGGACCGTATCGGCAGCACCGGTACGAAGGAGGAGCGCCAGGGCGCCCTCGTCTACAACCCGGGCGGCCCGGGCGGCTCGGGCCTGCGCTTCCCGCGCCGGGTCACCACCAAGGCCCCGCTGTGGGCCAAGACGTCCAAGGCGTACGACTTCGTGGGCTTCGACCCGCGCGGAGTCGGCAAGTCGGCACCGATCTCCTGCGTGGACCCGCAGGAGTTCGTGAAGGCGCCCAAGATGGACCCGGTTCCGGACTCCGAGGCCGACAAGCTCAAGCAACGCAAGCTCGCGGCCGACTACGCGGCGGGCTGCCAACAGCGCAGCGGCGAGATGCTGCCGCACATGACGACGCCGAACACCGCGCGTGACCTGGACGTCATCCGGGCCGCCCTGGGGGAGAAGAAGCTCAACTTCCTCGGTGTCTCGTACGGCACCTACATCGGCGCCGTCTACGGCACGCTCTTCCCGGACCACGTGCGCCGCATGATCGTCGACAGCGTGGTGAACCCCTCCCGCGAGAAGGTCTGGTACCAGGCCAACCTGGACCAGGACGTCGCCTTCGAGGGCCGGTGGCAGGACTGGACGAAGTGGGTCGCGCAGAACGACGCCACGTACCACCTCGGGAACACCCAGGCCAAGGTGCAGGCGAAGTGGCTGGAGCTGCGGGCCGCCGCGAAGAAGAAGCCGCTCGGCGGGCTGGTCGGCCCGGCCGAGCTGATCTCCTTCTTCCAGAGCGCCCCGTACTACGACTCCTCGTGGGCGCCCACCGCCCGGGTCTGGAGCAAGTACGCCGCCGGTGACACCCAGGCGCTGGTCGACGCGGCCGCCCCGGACCTCTCCGACACCGCGGGCAACGCGACCTCGGAGAACGGCAACGCCGTGTACACGGCGGTCGAGTGCACCGACGCCAAGTGGCCCACCAGCTGGCGGAAGTGGGACCGCGACAACACCAGGCTGCACCGGGACCACCCGTTCATGACCTGGGCCAACGCCTGGATGAACCTGCCGTGCGCCACCTGGGGGTCGAAGCAGTACACCCCGCTGAACGTGAAGACCAAGGCGGGCCTGCCGCCCGTCCTGATCGTCCAGTCCGAGCGGGACGCGGCCACGCCGTACGAGGGTGCCGTCGAGCTGCACAAGCGGTTCAAGGGCTCCCGGCTCGTCACGGAGCAGAACGCGGGCTCCCACGGTGTCACCGGCCTGGTGAACCCGTGCGTCAACGAGCGTGTGGACACCTACCTGCTCACCGGTGAGGTGGGCGGGGCCGACGTGACGTGCGCGCCGCACGCCACGCCCGCTCCGTAGGACCCGCCGCGGTTCCGTGACGTGACCGAGGTGACGGTGACCGAGGCGACGTGACGGAAGGGGGCGACCGGGACACCCCGGTCGCCCCCTTCTCCATGCCGCGCGCCCGGTCTGTCCCGTCGCCCCGATCTCCGGAGCACGTCGTGTCATGCCCCGGCCGTACGACGTCCGCATCCGGTCCACCGGGGTGCTCTGCTACCCGCAGAGCACCCCGGCCCTGGTCCGGGCACCGGTCAACTCAGCGGCATGCGCGGGAACCTGCGCTCCTTGGCCGCCGCGGCCTCCTCCGCCTTCACCACGGCCGCGTACTGGTCCACGTACTCCTGGTCGGAGAGCGACAGGATCGCGTACATGATCTCGTCGGTGATCGCGCGCAGCACGGCCTTCTCGCTCTCCATGCCCTCGTAGCGCGAGAAGTCGAGCGGCTTGCCGAAGCGGATGACGACGGGGTGGATGTTGGGGATGACCTTGCCCGGGGGCTGCGCCTCGAAGGTGCCGATCATGGCGCAGGGGATGACCGGCACCTTGGCCCTGAGCGCCATGACGGCGACGCCGACCTTGCCCTTGTAGAGGCGACCGTCGTGGGAGCGGGTGCCCTCCGGGTAGATGCCGAGGAGTTCGTCCTTGCTCAGCACACCGAGCCCCTCGCGGATGGCGGCCTGACCGGCCTCCTTGCCGGAGCGGTCGACCGGGATCTGTCCGGCGCTGCGGAAGAAGAACGCCGTCAGCCGGCCCTTGAGACCCGGACCGGTGAAGTACTCGGCCTTCGCCAGGAACGTGATCCTCCGCTTGAGGATCGCGGGCATCAGGAAGTGGTCCGAGAAGGACAGGTGGTTGCCCGCGACGATGGCCGCGCCCGTGGACGGGACGTGTTCGAGGCCCTCGATGCGAGGCCGGAAGACCAGTCGCAGCAGCGGACCCAGAAGCACGTATTTGAGCAGGTAATAGAACACGGCGTCTCCCTCGCGCTACCCGATCGACTCTGTGGACGTGTTCCGCCAGGGCACGGAAGACATGCGCGCTCGCGATCCCCCTGTGGGCAGGGCCCGTCCGCGGCCGGGTCCGATCGTGCTCACGCTGACTCCTCGCTGACGTCGCTGACGTTGCGTCAGGCGCCATGAGCGCTGGTGAGCCCCGTCCCGCGTGTCGACAGTGTGATCGTAGCCCGCCGTGCCGCGTCACCGGGAGCACCCGGAGGCGCCTACGTCGTCCCGTACGGACTTCTGGCCGAACCGCGTGGGCGGCGGGCGCGGGGTGTGCGGCCGGCCGAACGGCTCGAACCGCGGAGCGAGCGGCAGCGGAGCCGCTCCCCGCCCCCGGCCGTCCGACGGCGGGGAGCGCCGCGCGCCGGGCCGGCCGCGCTCCTGATCCACATGCCATAGCCCCCGTGCTGGCTTAGCGTCTGGATATGGGCGTCAGATGCTGCGCCGCATGACCGGGTCCGGTGGGCGTCCGGGTGCGGACGATCCGCTGGGCGAGAGCCTGGCGGCGGCGGTGCGCCGCACCGGTGCCCGCTTCGGCGGCGTCTACGTGCTGGATCCGGAGGAAACCACACTGGGCCTGATCGCGCTGTGCGGCGTACCGGTCGACGCCTTCGCGCCGTGGTGGAGGGCCCCCTACTCCGTGCACGGCCCGAGCCAGGACGCGGTCCGCAACGACCGGCTCGTCTGGGTCAGTTCCCTGGAGGAACTGGCCCGCTGCTATCCGCGCGTCGCGGCGGGCATCCCCTACCAGGTCGCGTTCGCCGTCCATCCGCTCGGCGGGATCCGGCACCGCAGGGGCGCGCTGCTGCTCGGGTGGGCACCCGGACGTTCCCCCCGGCTCAGCCGCCGGGAGCGCGGGAACATCGCCTTCAGCGCCCGCCGTGTCGCCCGGGTGCTGGACGCGCAGACCCTGCCGCCGGTCGTCCCGGACCGGCCCCGCTTCGTGCGGCCCCACCGCGACACCCCAGCCCCGCAGTCCGGACGCGCCGCGGCCGAGATGGTGGAACGTCTGCCGCTCGGCACCCTCGCCCTCGACCTGGGAGGCTGCGTCGCCTACGTCAATGCCGCGGCCGCCGACCTGCTGGGCAGACCGGCGGAACGCCTGCTGGGAACCCAGCCGTGGCAGTCACTGACCTGGCTCGACGACATCGCGTACATGGACGCCTACCGCACCGCCATGAGCAGCCGCGAGCCGGTCGCCCTGACCGTGGTGCGCCCACCGGGCCGCCGGCTCGATCTGCGCCTGCACACGGACGACGACGGCACCAGCGTGCTCATCTCCCCCCACCTCGCCTCCCGACCCCTCGGCGCGCGGCCCACGCCCGACCTCGGGTCCGTCTCGGGGGCCGGGTCGGCCGACACGCAGAACGCGCTCACCGGAACCCCGTCGCACAGCCGCATCCATCTGCTGATGGCCCTGGCGGCCGCCCTGACCGACACCCTCGGCGTCCAGGACGTCGTCGACCTCGTCGCCGAACGGATCCTGCCCGCGTTCGGCGCCCACGGCATGATCATGTCCACCGCCGACGCCGGCCGCATCCAGATCATCGGACACCGCGGTTACGACCCCGCCGTCATCGAGCAGTTCGACGGCATGCCCACGGACGCCGATCTCACGCCCGCCGGCCGCGTCCTGACCACCGGTGCCTCCGCGTTCTTCGCCGACCGGGGCGAACTGTCCCGCTTCTACCCCAGGGCCCCGCAGATCACCGACAAGCACGCCTGGGCCTTCCTGCCGCTGCTCAGCTCGGGGCACCCCATCGGCTGCCTCCTCCTCGCCTACAACGAGCCGCACCCGTTCACCGCCGGTGAGCGCTCGCTTCTCACGCCCCTCGCCGGGCTCATCGCCCAGGCCCTGGACCGCGCACGCCTCTACGACGCCAAGCACAACCTCGCGCACGCCCTCCAGCAGACCCTGCTGCCCCACGCCCTGCCCACCGTGGCCGGGCTCGATGTCGCCGCCCGCTATCTGCCCGCCAGCCACGGCATGGACATCGGCGGCGACTTCTACGACCTCATCCGTCTCACCGACACCACGGCCGCCGCGGTCATCGGCGACGTGCAGGGCCACGACATCACGGCGGCCGCCCTCATGGGCCAGGTCCGCATGGCCGTCCACGCCCACGCCACCGCCGGCGCCGCTCCCGACCAGGTCCTGGCCCGCACCGACCGCGACCTGGCCGACCTCAACGCCAGCCGCTTCGTCTCCTGCCTCTACGCCCACCTCGACCTCGGCCGCCGCCAGGCCACCCTCGCCAGCGCCGGACATCCGCCGCCGCTGGTGCGCCACCCCGACAGGCGCAGCCATCCGGTCGACATCCGCCCCGGCCCCCCGCTCGGCATCGGCGTCGGCAGCCCCGTCTACCCGCTCACCACGCTGTCCCTGGCCCCGGGGACACTGCTCGCCCTCTACACGGACGGCCTCGTGGAGGATCCCGGCACCGACATGAGCCGGACCATCGCCGACCTCGCCCAGCACCTCGGCCGGGCCGGCGACCTCCCGCTGCACCAGCTGGTGGACAGCCTGGTCCGCCACACCCGCCCCACCGGCCGGCACACCGACGACATCGCCCTGTTCCTGCTGCGGCCCCACCCCGCCGCCTGATCCGGCCGGAACGCGGTGTCCCGGCACGTCACATCTGGTGTTCGGGCCAGACGTAGTACGAGTCGAACGGGCCACCGCTGATGTGCACGAGCCGGACGAAACTCGCCGCCGTCAGTTCGCCCCGCGCCAGACGCCCGAGGTTCCGGGTGTCGACGCAGATGCCGTTGACCTTGTACTCGGGCTCCAGCAGCTCCCGGAAGAACCGTTCCGGGTCGGAACGCAACGCCTCCCAGTCCCCTTCGTCGAGGTCGATCTCGAACGCTTCGAGAGTCTGCGGCTCACCGTCGAATCCACGGACCGTCGCCATGACCTGTGTCCTTCCGGAGGGCTGAGGGGCTCCCCCCAGCCTGCGCGCCCGGCTCTCGACGGCAACTCGACGGCGGCCCTCCCGCGCCGGGCGGCCCTCCCGCGCCGTGCGGGCGTCCCGGGCACCCGCGGCCCCCTCACGGGCCCGGGGGTGTCCCCGCGCCCCTGTCCGGGACGCGGGAACGGGCGGTCTGCCAGGAGCCGTCCTCCGGTCCCCTCCGTCAGGAACCGGCCTCCAGGACCTCTCCCAACGTCCCCAGCGCGGACCGCAGTTCCGCGGCGGTGATGGTCAGGGGCGGGGCCAGGCGGATGGTCGAGCCGTGAGTGTCCTTGACGAGGATGCCCGCCGCCATGAGGCGCCGGCTGATCTCGCGGCCCGTGCCGATCGCGGGGTCGACGTCGACGCCCGCCCACAGCCCGCGCGCCCGGAAGCCGACCACGCCCCGGCCGACCAGTTCCGTCAGCCCCTCCCGCAGGACCCCGCCCAGCTCGGCGGCCCGCTGCTGGAACTCACCGGTGCGCAGCAGTTCGACCACCGCCGAACCGACCGCCGCCGCGAGCGGGTTTCCGCCGAACGTCGAGCCGTGCTCGCCCGGACGCAGCACCGACAGCACCTCCCGGCGGGCCACCACGGCCGACACGGGCACGATGCCGCCGCCGAGCGCCTTGCCGAGCAGTACGGCGTCGGGCAGGACGTCCTCGTGCTCGACGGCGAGCGTACGGCCGGTGCGGCCGAGGCCCGACTGGATCTCGTCCGCGACGAACAGACAGCCGGTGCGGCGGGTCAGCTCGCGCACCCCGCGCAGATACCCGTCGTCGGGGATGAGCACGCCCGCCTCGCCCTGGATGGGCTCGATCAGCACCGCGGCCGTCGTCTCGTCGATCGCCGCCTCCAGCGCGGCGAGGTCGTTGTACGGGACCACCCGGAAACCGGGGGTGAAGGGCCCGAAACCGTCACGGGCCACCGGGTCGGTGGAGAAGCTGACGATGGTCGTCGTACGGCCGTGGAAGTTGTCGGCGGCGACGACGATCGTGGCCCGGTCGGCGGGGACGCCCTTCACCTCGTATGCCCACTTGCGGGCCACCTTGATCGCGCTCTCCACTGCCTCGGCGCCGGTGTTCATCGGCAGCACCATGTCCAGCCCGGTCAGCTCGGCCAGGGACGCGGCGAACCCGGCGAGCCGGTCGTGGTGGAAGGCCCGCGAGGTGAGGGTGAGCGTGTCGAGCTGGCGGTGCGCGGCGTCGATCAGCGCCGGGTGGCGGTGGCCGAAGTTGAGGGCGGAGTATCCGGCCAGCATGTCCAGATAGCGGCGGCCCTCGACGTCCTCCACCCAGGTGCCCTCGGCGCGGGCCACGACCACGGGCAGCGGGTGGTAGTTGTGCGCGAGGACGGGCTCCTCGGCGCGGATGAGGTCGGCCGACGAGCGCGTGGGGGCGGGAGCGGTCATGAGCGGACCTCCATCGGTCAGGGGGCGGATCGCACGAACCGGGCGGCGGGTCTCCCGGGTCACGGGCGGATCTCCTGGGTGACGCACTTGATGCCGCCGCCGGCCTTCTGGAACTCCGACAGGTCGACGGGGACGGGAACGTAGCCCAGCCGGGTGAGCCGGTCGGCCAGATCCTTGGCGCGGGGCGAGATGAAGACGTGGCGGCCGTCGGAGACCGAGTTCAGGCCGAACGCCATGGCGTCGTCGCGGGTCGCGATCACCGCGTCCGGGTAGAGCCGGGCGAGGACGGCACGGCTGCCGGGGGAGAACGCCTCCGGGTAGTAGGCGATGTTGCCCGCCGAGCCGTCGCTCCCGTCGTCGAGGACGAACAGCGCGGTGTCCAGATGGTAGAAGCGCGGGTCCACGAGCTGCAGACTGATCACCGGGACGCCGAAGAACTCCTGCGCCTGGCGATGGGCCTCGCGGGTGGTGCGGAAGCCGGTCCCGGCGAGCAGATAGCGGCCGGTCGGCACCAGGTCGCCCTCGCCCTCGCACACCGACTCGGAGCGCAGCACGTCGTACCCGGCGCCCTGGAACCAGGCGTCGTACGCGGTGGACTCGGGGCGCCGCTCGGGCGCGTGGAACAGCGAACCGAGGACCCGGCCGCCGAGGACGAGCGCGCAGTTGGCCGCGAACACCATGTCGGGCAGCGCCGCCACCGGCTCCACGGTCTCCACGGTGTGGCCGAGGGTGCGGTAGGCGTGGATCAGCTCCCGCCACTGGTCCTGGGCCAGATCGACGTCCACGGGGGTGTCCGGGTGCATCCACGGATTGATCGAGTACTGCACGGCGAAGTGTCTGGGTTCGCAGACGAGAAAGCGCCGAAGGCGCGGCACACGGGTGTCGGGCACAGAGGGTTTCTCCGCTTCCTGACGGGTGTCGACGGGGATGACACCACGGTAAGAATCAGGCCAGGCGCACGACAAGAAACGAACGTTGCGTGTTCGCGCAGTAATGCTGCGTGTCGGCTCGGCTCAGCGCACGTTCGCTGCGTCCTGGGTGGCCCCGGCCTCCGGAGCCTCCGGCAGCAGGTGCGACAGCACCATGTAGCTGATCGTCTTCCGGATGAACGGCTCGGTGCGGATCCGCTCCAGCACCTCCTCGAAGTGCTCCACGTCTATCGCCCGGACGTGCAGCAGGGCGTCCGCGCCGCCGGTCACCGTCATCGCCGCCGTGATCTCCGGATGGTTGCGCACGACCTCCGCGAGCCGACGGGGCGGCGCCGCGCCCTCGCAGTACACCTCCACGTACGCCTCAGTGCGCCAGCCGAGCGCGGCCGGCTGCACGGTCGCCGTGAACCCGGTGATCACCCCGGTCTCGCGCAGCCGGTCCACCCGCCGCTTCACCGCGGTGGCCGAAAGGCCGATGGCCGCCCCGATCTCGGCGAAGCTGGTCCTCGCGTTCGCCATCAACGCCGTGATGATCTTGCGGTCGAGTTCGTCGAACGCCGCGGACTTGCTGCTCATGCGGGCACTGTATCCAGGGAGGGGCCCCGCGGCCCCCGCTGCGAAGGGTCCGGCGCGCGCCCGTGTGCAGGCGTACGAATTGCTCCTACACTCCACGTTCATGCTGCGCGCGCTCGCCGTCGATGACGAGAAACCCTCGCTGGAGGAGTTGCTGTACCTGCTGAACGCGGATCCACGGGTCGGCAGCGCCGAGGGAGCGAGCGACGCCACCGAGGCACTGCGGAGGATCAACCGTGCCCTGGAGTCCGGGCCCCAGGGGCCGGAGGCGATCGACGTCGTCTTCCTCGACATCCACATGGCCGGCCTCGACGGCCTCGACCTCGCCCGTCTCCTCACCGGCTTCGCCCGCCCCCCGCTCGTCGTCTTCGTCACCGCGCACGAGGGCTTCGCCGTCCAGGCGTTCGACCTCAAGGCCGTCGACTACGTCCTCAAGCCCGTCCGCCGGGAGCGTCTCGCCGAGGCGATACGCCGGGCCGCCCAGCTCCGTGACACGGCGACCGCCACGGCCCCGCCGATCCCCGTCCACGAACCCGACCCCGACGAGATACCCGTCGAACTCGGCGGCGTCACCCGCTTCGTCGCCGTCGCCGACATCACGCACGTGGAGGCCCAGGGCGACTACGCCCGGCTCCACACCCCCCAGGGCAGCCACCTCGTCCGCATCCCCCTGTCCACCCTCGAGGAGCGCTGGCGCGCACGCGGGTTCGTGCGCATCCACCGCCGGCATCTCGTCGCCCTGCGGCACGTCGGCGAACTCCGCCTGGACGCGGGCACGGTGAGCGTCCTCGTCGGCTCCGTGGAACTCCAGGTCAGCCGCCGCCACGCACGCGAGCTGCGCGACCTGCTGATGCGCCGGACCACGGGCTGAGGAGCCGCCATGCCCCACGACCCCGCCGAACGCCGTGTCGTCGTCACCGGAGTGCCCCGCCGCACCCGGCGCGGCTCGGGCCATCACCGCCCGCGCACCGAGATCGACGAACAGACCACCCTCGGCCACACCTACGTCCGCTCCCTCATGCGCAGCCAACTCCGCGCCGCCCTCGCCGTGTTCGCGGTCCTCGTCCTGCTGGTCGCCCCGCTGCCCCTGGTCTTCGCCGCGATGCCGGACGGCGCGGGCATGGAGTGGGCCCTGCTCGGCTTCGGCGTCTACCCGCCGCTGGTCCTCCTCGCCCTCTGGCACGTACGCCGCGCCGAACGCAACGAACAGGACCTCGTCCGGCTCGTCGAGGACCGCTGAGGACCGCGGTGGAGACCGGGGCGAGGCCGACAGCGAACCGAGTGAACGAGGAGACCGGAAGCAAGGCATGAACGAGAACTACGCCGTCCCCGCGGTCGCCCTCGTCGTCGTGGCGACCGTCTTCGTCGGCGCCTTCGGCCTGCGCATCTCCCGCACCACCTCCGACTTCTACGTCGCCTCCCGCACCGTCGGCCCCCGGCTCAACGCGGCCGCGATCAGCGGCGAGTACCTGTCCGCCGCCTCCTTCCTCGGCATCGCCGGCCTCGTCCTCGTCCAGGGCCCCGACATGCTCTGGTACCCGGTCGGCTACACCGCCGGATACCTCGTCCTGCTGCTGTTCGTCGCCGCCCCGCTGCGCCGCTCCGGCGCCTACACGCTGCCGGACTTCGCCGAGGCCCGGCTCGCCTCCAAGACCGTACGGCGGCTCGCGGGGGCCTTCGTCGTCGGCGTGGGCTGGCTCTACCTGCTGCCCCAACTGCAGGGCGCCGGACTCACGCTGAGCGTGCTCACCGACGCGCCCGCCTGGCTCGGCGGCGTCATCGTCGCCGTCGTCGTCTGCGCCACCGTCGCCGCCGGAGGCATGCGCAGCATCACCTTCGTCCAGGCGTTCCAGTACTGGCTGAAACTCACCGCCCTGCTCGTCCCCGCGCTCTTCCTCGTCCTCGCCTGGCAGGCCGACGGGGCCCCGCGGCACGCCTTCGACGAGCCCGCCGAGTTCCGTGAGCAGCGTGTCGTCCGTGTCGACGAGACCCTCGACCTGAAGCTCGCCGGCCCGCTCACCGTCACCGTCACCGGCACGATCGACGGCCGCCGCCACGACGACCGGCGGGTGGACCTGTCCGCCGGCACCCACCGCGTCGACCGGGGCACCCGGCTGACCTTCGGCAAGGGCGACACCGTCCCCGTCGCCGACCGGGGCACCAACGGCGGCATGTCCACCTCCCTGGCCGCCGGCCGCGAGGAACGTCCCCTGTACGCCACCTACGGGCTGATCCTCGCCACCTTCCTCGGCACCATGGGCCTGCCCCACGTCGTCGTCCGCTTCTACACCAGCCCGCACGGTGTCGCCGCCCGCCGCACCACGGTCGTCGTCCTCGCCATGATCGGCTTCTTCTACCTCCTGCCCCCGGTCTACGGGGCCCTCGGCCGGCTCTACGCCCCCGACCTCACCCTCACCGGAGACGCCGACGCGGCCGTCCTCCTCCTCCCGGACCGGATGATCGGCGGCCTCGGCGGAGACCTCCTAGGGGCACTGGTCGCGGGCGGTGCCTTCGCCGCGTTCCTGTCCACCGCCTCCGGCCTGACCATGGCGGTCGCCGGGGTGCTCACCCAGGACGTCCTGCCCGCACGCGGCGTCCGGCACTTCCGGCTCGGCACGCTCCTCGCCATGGCCGTGCCGCTCGCGGCGAGCGGCCTGGTCGGCGGGCTGCCCGTCGCCGACGCGGTCGGGCTCGCCTTCGCGGTGTCGGCGTCCTCCTTCTGCCCGCTGCTCGTCCTCGGCATCTGGTGGCGGCGCCTGACCCCGCCGGGGGCCGCCGCGGGCATGCTCGTCGGCGGCGGCGCGGCGCTCCTCGCGGTCGCCGCGACCATGGCCGGATACCCCGGCACCGGCACCCTCCACGCCCTGCTGGCCTGGCCCGCGCTCTGGTCCGTGCCGCTCGGCTTCCTCACGATGGTCCTGGTGTCCCTGGCCACCCCCGGCAGGATCCCGGCGGAGACACCGGCCATCCTGGCGCGCTTCCACCTCCCGGAGGAACTCGTCGGCGGCCGGACCCGGGCGGCGACCAAGGAGATCGAACTGTGGCGCCGCTGAGGGCCGGGAGGGCCGGCGGTCGCCGGAGGGCGGGCCCGGAGCCGGCAGGGCCGGGCGTGCCCGCCCGGGGCGGGGGAGCGAGGGAAGGGAACCCACGAGCGGTGAGCGGTGTACCACATGCGGGAGGTGAGCGATGAGCGCTGAAGTGACCGGGTTCCTCGCGGGGTTCTGCGTGGCCCTGCTTCCCGTGCTCGCCGCCGGGTTCTGGCTCGGCCGCCGCACGGCCCGCCCGCGCAACAGCCTCGGCGGACTCGGCACGCCCGTCGAGCACGCCACCTTCCAGACCCTGCACACCGCCAGCCTCGCGGCGCCCCCGCTGCGGGCCGGCCTCACCGAGGAGACCGCCCGAAGATCCGCCAAACGGCTGCGCACCCTGCTCGGCACGGACGCGCTCTGCCTCACCGACCACGAGTCCGTCCTCGCCTGGGAAGGTGTGGCCGAGCACCACCGCGCCGACATCATGGGCAGACTGGCGGGCCCCCTGGAGACCGGCCGGGGCGAGGCGTTCCCGCTGACCTGCGACATCCTCGACTGCCCGGTGCGCTGGGCGGTCGTCGCCCCCCTCACGGTCGACGACCGCGTCCACGGGGCCCTCGTCGCCTGCGCGCCCCGCGAGTCCGCCGTGCTCGTCCGCGCGGCCGGGGAAGTGGCCCGCTGGGTCTCCGTCCAGCTCGAACTGGCCGACCTCGACCAGTCCCGCACCCGCCTGATTGAGGCCGAGATCAAGGCCCTGCGTGCCCAGATCTCCCCGCACTTCATCTTCAACTCGCTGGCGGTGATCGCCTCGTTCGTCCGCACCGACCCCGAGCGCGCCCGTGAACTCCTGCTGGAGTTCGCCGACTTCACCCGCTACTCGTTCCGCAGACACGGCGACTTCACCACCCTCGCCGACGAACTCCACGCCATCGACCAGTACCTGGCGCTGGTCCGGGCCCGCTTCGGCGAGCGGCTCTCCGTCACGCTCCAGATAGCCCCCGAGGTCCTCCCCGTCACCCTGCCCTTCCTCTGCCTCCAGCCCCTCGTGGAGAACGCGGTGAAGCACGGACTGGAGGGCAGGACGGTGGCCGCCGCGGGCAAGAGCCACATCAGCATCACCGCCCAGGACGCGGGAGCCGAGGCCCTCGTCGTCATCGAGGACGACGGCGTCGGCATGGAACCGGAGGTGCTCCGCCGCATCCTGGCGGGCGAGACCAGCCCCTCGGGCGGCATCGGCCTCAGCAACGTCGACGAGCGGCTGCGGCAGGTCTACGGCGACGACCACGGCCTCGTCATCGAGACCGCGGTCGGCGCGGGTATGAAGATCACCGCCCGGCTGCCCAAATTCCAGCCGGGCGTACACCCGGACGGGGGAATGCCCCGGGTCTGAGGAGCACGGGGCGTGAGCCTCAGGTGCGCGACGCCACCATCCCCAGCGTCAGCAGGCCCAGGAAGACCCATCCGAACCACAGCCAGCCATTGCTGCCGAGCGCCACCGAGTAGGCCGTCACCGCGACCAGCCCACCGACGGTGAGCACCCCCATGGTCTTCGTCGAACCGGGCATCGCAACACCCTTCGTCAGGCTTCTTCTCCCTCCATGGTGCCCCCACTACCGGAAATGACAGTGCAGACGACGAAATGCGCTCCTTTTTCCCAGCCGTCCTCGCTGATCCAGAAACCGGAAGCGGTGATGCCGGGCTCGTGGCCGTACTGCCGCGGCGGCATGTTCCGCACACAGGCCGCGAGGGCCCGGTCCTGCGCCGCGTCGTAGGTGGTCGATGGGCTCATCTCGTAGAAGCCGAGGACCTTCTGGCGGTGGCGGTCGTGGCAGGAGACCAGCCTGATCCGGTTGCTGGAGATCGGGTCGAGACAGTCCTGCTTCTGCAGGGTGGCCACGTCCACCAGCACCGTCTCACCCACCGTCCGGTACGCGCCGATCGGCCCGTAGACCGGCCTGCGCTCGCCCAGCAGGAGACAGGCGACCCGGTGCCCGGCGGCGTCGAAGCCGTCGGCGGTGGGCAGGACGGCGAAAGTACGGACGTCCACAAGTTTCTCGCGGGCCTCCCCCGTGAGCTGCTCGCACCGGGCGGCGCCGCCCGTCCTGGCGTCCTCGGCGGACGACGCCTCGTAGGAGGCCATCACCTGGCCGTCCATCGCGCGCCCCGCGCACGCGGGCACCACCCGCAGCCGGGCGGCGTCCTCGAAGGGCGTGCCGGCCCAGGTGACGTCCACACAGTCGCCGTCCCTCAGCGGCTCCACGAGCCCCACGGCCCGGCCGTACGGCAGCTCGGTGCTCAGGGTGTCGGCGCTGCCGTCCAGCGCACCCCGCAGGTCCCTCAGGTTCTCCACGGCCTGCCACGCCCCGGCGACCACCAGGGCCAGTCCGAGCGCGGTGGCCAGTCCCGCGAGAAGGGCCCGGAGGCGGTGCCGGCGCACCCGCCCGCCTGCGCCGGGACGGTCGCCGGCGGTCCGCGGAGGCGGGGCAGGCTCCGTGCCCCCGGACGAACGGCGCTCCGGCGGGGACCAGCCGTCCTGCCCGCCGGGCCCGTCCGACGGGGCGTGCCACGGTGGCCCGGGCGCGGGGCGGGGGAGGGCGGGACCCCCCGGTCCGGCCGGTGCGGGCGCGTGCGCCCACCGCGGTCGCGGGCCGGGGACGGGCCCGGTGCGGGGGCGGGTCTCGGGCGTGACGATCGCGGAGAGCGCGGCCTCGGTGTCCGCCGCGGTGATCCGGTGCGCGGGATCCTTGGCGAGCATGGCGGTCAGCACCGGCTCCAGCGCACCGGCCCGCAGCATGGGACGCGGCTCGTCCAGGACGATGGCGGTCAGCGCCGCGATGTCGGAGCCACGGTCGAAGGGCCCGTACCCCTCGACGGCCCGGTAGAGCGTGCAGCCCAGCGAGAACAGGTCGGACGCGGCGGTCGGCTGCCCGCCCTGCGCCCGCTCCGGCGCGAGATACCCGGCGGTCCCGACCAGGACGTGCGACCGGGTGTGCCGGGTCTCCTGGGTGTCGGGCTGGACGGAGATGCCGTAATCGGTGAGCAGGACGCGCGCGTACGGCGACCCGGTGCGGTCCGGGGCGAGCAGGATGTTGGCCGGCTTGACGTCCCGGTGCATCACGCCGCGCTCGTGCCCGGCGGTCAGCGCGTCCAGCACGGCCAGCCCGATCCGGGCGCACTCCGCGGGCGCGAGGGCGCCGTGCCGGTCGACGAGGGCCTTGAGGTCGAGGGCGCCCGGGACGTACTCCATGACGATCCACGGCAGCGCGTCGTGTTCCAGGACGTCGTGCACGGTGACCACGTTCGGGTGGGCGCGCAGACCGGCGGCGTGCCGGGCCTCGGCGCGGGCGCGGGCCACCCGGGCCGTGCGCTCCTGCTCGGCCTCGTCCGGACCGCCGAACACGACCTCCTTGAGCGCCACCTCGCAGTCCAGCCGGCGGTCGTGCGCCAGCCAGACCTGGCCCATGCCGCCGCTGCCCAGCCGGTGCAGCAGCCGATACCGGTCGGCGATGACCCGGCCGACCCCCGACTGCGGTGCTTCTGACTGCATCGGTCCCTCCCGGGGTTCAGATCCGTACGGGCGGCTGGGCCGGGACCTCCACAGGGAGGCCCGGCCACCTGGGCGCTCCCGTCGGGTCCGTCGGGTCCGTCGGGGCCCCGGGCTCGGGAGCGGCCGGCGCTCTGCTCGACGTGGACAGACCGGACGCCGACGAGGGAGACGAGGGAACGGACGGGCTCGGCGTGGGATCGGGCTCCGGCGCAGGCTTCTCGAAGGACGTGGACGGCGACGGCATGAACGATGTACCGCCCGTCGTCGGGGGAGTGACCGACTCTGCGGGCGCAGACCCGCCGGCCACCGACCCGCCGGCCACCGACCCGCCGCCCGGCGACCCACCGTCCGACGGCCCGCCACCCGGCGGTCCACCGTCCGACGGGCCGGAGCCCGACGGGCCGGAGCCCGACGGGCCGGAGCCCGACGGGCCGGAGCCCGACGGGCCGGAGCCCGACGGGCCGGAGCCCGACGGGTCCCCGTCCGAAAAGCCGGTCCCCGACGTCGTCCCTCCCCGCGAGCTTCCGCCGGCCGACGGCGAGGACCCCCCGCCCGCAGGGGGCGTGTTTGGCGTGTTCCCGTCCGTCGGCGTCGACCCGCTCTCCGACGGAGCCCCGCCGGCCGGCGAGCCCCCGCTCTCCGACGGCTCGGTCGGCCCGAGCCTCGTGGATCCCGGTCCCGGCCCGGAGGACGAACCCGGTTCCGAACCTGGGGCTCCCGATCCCGAGCCCGGCCCCGAGGACCCCGGCTCCCCGCTGCTCTCCTCCGCCGTCCCGCCCGGCTCCTCCACCCGCAGTGCCACCGCGGCGCCGAACTCCAGCTCGGCGCCCGGCCCGGGACTGGACCCCGTCACCGGCGTGTCGTCCGGCGGCAGCTCGCCCCCGGCGACCGTCGCCGCCAGGCCCCTGTCCGCCAGGGCCGCGCTCGCCTCGCCGAACGTCATGCCCCGCACCGTCGGTACGGCCTGCCGTGCCCGCGCGTCGAACGTCGTGTCGGACTCTCCCGTGGTGCCGACCGCCCGGCTGATGCCCCGGTCCGGGTCCTCGACATCGACGAGTTTGATCTCCTTCAGTCGCTCGGGGGCGGGTTCGACGACGACCACGCCGGACGCGTCGTAGCCCTTCCACTCCTTGTCGCCCGGGAATTCCACATCGATGCGTCCGGGGTCCGCGTCGAACGCGCGCAGCGGATTTCCGCAGCTGCACTTCACGGCGGGCAGCCCCTGGTCGTCGACCAGGACCGCGATTCCGGCCTCCAGGAGCGCGTCGAAGGGAACGGCCCTGCCCTTTTTGTAGTCATGGTTCTTCACGAGGGTGTCGTGGCGCAGGAGAACGGGGGTGAGTGAATCGAGATAACGTCCGATGCCGTCGGCTTTCACCCCGGTGACGCGGGCCCATTCCTGAGCTTTTTTCTCGTTCTCGGGGGCGGCGAGGAAATCCTCCAGCTTGCGTACGTCGCAGACCGTGGGTTTCTGCGTGCCCCCGTACAGGCCGGGCGCGTTTCCCTGCTGCAGACCGCTGTGCGGTGTCAGGGGCGTCAGCCGGGGCTCGTCCCGGCCGAGCTGTTCGCCCTCGTCGAAGAAGGGCGCGAGGGACGCGACCCCGGCGGCCACCGCCTTCACCGCGAGCAGCGAGGGGGCCGAGTCACCGCACCCGCCGAGGAGCAGCGCGCCGCACAGCGCGACGGCGATCCTCCGGGCAGCCGATTTCCCGGCCTTTCGTAAATGTGTTCGTGGGCACACATGAATGGTCATGGCCGCTCCCCCCGGCGGTTTCCCCTGTCGCCCCGCAGGGTGGAAGCGGGGCGCAGGCATCATGCTACTGAAAGCAAAAGCCTTTTGGTCAAGGGGAATTGGGGAGAAGCGGGGGCCCGGCCTCGAACAAAGAAAGGGGACCCCGAAGGGGATTGCGGCTCAGCGACCGCGTGCGTCGAGTGAGGCGAGATAGGCGTTGTACGCCTCGAGTTCCTTGTCTCCGTCCCGGTCGGCCGCGCGGTCCGCCCGCCGGGCCTGCCGCTGCTCGGAGCCGTACCACTGGAACAGCAGCGCGAGCAGGACGAGCACCGACGGGATCTCGCTGAACGCCCAGGCGATGCCGCCGGCCGCGTTCTGGTCGGTGAGCGCGTCGATGCCGAGGGAGGCGGACGGGTTCTCGTACGTCTTCACCATCGGTGCGGACGCCATCATCAGCGCGATGCCGAAGAACGCGTGGAACGGCATGCCGGCGAACAGCTCCAGCATCCGCATCAGATAGCCGGGGCGGTGCGGGCCGGGGTCCACACCCATGATCGGCCAGAAGAAGAACAGACCCACCATCAGGAAGTGGGTCATCATCACGATGTGCCCGAGGGTCGACCCCATCAGGAAGTCGAAGATCGGGGTGAAGTACAGCCCGTAGAGGCTCGCGATGAACATCGGGATCGTGAAGGCCGGATGCGTGACGATCTTCATGTACCAGCTGTGCAGGAACATCAGCAGCAGCTCACGCGGCCCCTTGCGACCCCTGCCCGCCACCGGCAGCGCCCGCAGCGCCAGCGTGACCGGCGCCCCGAGCAGCAGCATGATCGGCGCCACCATGCTGACGATCATGTGCTGGACCATGTGCACGCTGAACATGACCATGCCGTAGTCGTTGAGCCCGGTGCACGTCACCAGCATCACCAGCAGCACGCCCGCGACGAACGCGACGGTCCGCCCCACCGGCCACTTGTCCCCGCGCCGCACGAGCCGTACGACGCCCCAGCCGTACAGGGCCAGCCCCGCCAGGCAGGCGACCAGGAAGAACGGGTCGGCCGACCACGCGAGTCCCCGCCCCAGGGTGAAGGGCAAGAGCCCCGTACCGTGCCCGCTGTGGTCCATCCGCCGGCTCCTGCTTCGTGGGGGGTTGTGCTGTCCTGTCCGCCCCCAGACTAGAACCGCCCCCGGTCGCGATCACGACCGGGGGCGGACCTCGCTCCTGAGCCCTCACCGGCCCCCTAGAGCACGCACTCCGCCTCGGCGTACCGCTCGTCCGGCACGGTCTTCAGCGTCTCCACGGCCTCGGCGAGCGGCACCATCGCGATGTCGGTGCCCCGCAACGCGGTCATGTTCCCGAACTCGCCCCGGTGCACGGCCTCCACCGCGTGCCAGCCGAACCGCGTCGCCAGCACCCGGTCGTACGCGGTCGGGGTACCGCCCCGCTGCACATGGCCGAGGATCACCGGCCGCGCCTCCTTGCCGAGGCGCTGCTCCAGCTCGACCGAGAGCTGGCGGGCGATCCCGGCGAAGCGCTCGTGCCCGTAGATGTCCTTGCCGCCCTCGTCGAAATCCATGGACCCGGCCTTCGGCTTGGCGCCCTCCGCCGCGACGACGATCGCGAACCGCTTGCCCGCCGAGAACCGCTCGGCGACCTTCGCGGTCAGCTCCTCGATGTCGAAGGGCCGCTCGGGGACGACGATGGCGTGCGCGCCGGCCGCCATGCCGGAGTGCAGCGCGATCCAGCCGGTGTGGCGGCCCATGACCTCCACGACCAGGACCCGCTGGTGGGACTCGGCGGTGGTCTTCAGCCGGTCCAGGGCCTCCGTGGCGACGCCCACGGCCGTGTCGAAGCCGAAGGTGACGTCCGTGACCGCGATGTCGTTGTCGATGGTCTTCGGCACGCCCACGACGGGCAGGCCGTTGTCCGACATCAGCCGGGCCGCCTTCAGCGTGCCCTCACCGCCGATGGGGATGATCGCGTCCAGACCGAGTTCCTCGACATGACTCTTGGCCCGCGCCACCCCGTCCCGCAGATGCGAGGGCTGGACCCGGGAGGAGCCGAGGATCGTGCCGCCGCGGGCCAGGATGCCGGCCACCGCGTCCAGGTCCAGCTTGAGGTAGTCGCACTCCAGCAGACCCTTCCAGCCGTCCCGGAAGCCGATGACCTCGTCGCCGTGGTCGACGACGGCGCGGTGCACGACGGACCTGATGACGGCGTTCAGTCCGGGACAGTCGCCGCCGGACGTGAGGACACCAATGCGCATAGCCCGAATACCTTCTCGACGTGGGCCGGGAACCGGACCACGCTGTCCGGCCGGAATCCCCGCCACCCTACCGGCGGCGGGGGCCCCGGCCGTAGCGGGCGTCCGCCTGCTGGACGCCCCCGCACAGGTGAGCGGAGCCCTGGTCAGACGGGCTTTCACACATGAGCGGGGGCCCTTTCGGACGGGCTTTCGTCCGGGCACTGAGGAACCGTTTCTCAGGCGCCTCGGCACCCGCCGTGACGTGCTAGGCGGGCTGCTGCTGGGCCGAGGAGATGCGCTCGTCGCGCAGCGCCTCGAACCAGCGGTCGTCGGTCGGCGGCAGCGCGTTCACGTCCAGCGCCAGCTTCAGCAGCAGATCCGCGATCTGCGGGTTCCGCGCCAGCACCGGCCCGTGCATGTACGTGCCGAACACGGTGTCGTTGTACGCGCCCTCCGTGCCGTCGCCCGTCCCGTTGCCCTTGCCGAGCCGCACGTTGGCGAACGGGCGGGCGGTGGGGCCGAGGTGGGTGACGCCCTGGTGGTTCTCGAACCCGGTCAGCTGCGGCAGACCGAGGCGCGGGTCGATGTCCGCGAGGACGTCGCCGACGCACCGCTCGCCCTCGCCGCGGGTCGTGGTCACGTCGAGCAGACCGAGGCCCGGCTCGCGCTGACCGAGGTCGTTGACGAACTCGTGGCCGAGGATCTGGTACCCGGCGCAGACCGCGAAGACGATCGCGCCGTTGTCGATCGCCTGGTACAGGTGCCGGTCCCGGCGCAGCCGCTCGGCGGCGAGCCGCTGCGGACGGTCCTCGCCGCCCCCGATCAGGTAGATGTCGCCGGAGGTCGGGATCGGCTGGTCGCTGCGCACGTCCAGCCGGGCCACGTCCAGGCCGCGCTGCCGCGCCCGGCGCTCGACGACGAGGACGTTGCCCTGGTCGCCGTAGGTGCTGAGCAGGTCCGGGTAGACCCAGACGACCCGCAGACTGTTGTCGCTCATGAAAGTCGGTGCCCCTCGGAGTCGTTGGCGTCGTGCGTCGTGGCGTGCTCAGTTGCCCACGCGGCGGCGCAGGTCCTGGAACGCGGTGTAGTTCGCGATGACCTCGATCCGGCCGGGCGGGCACATCTGCACCGCCTGGTCGAGGGTGTCGCAGACCTGGAAGTGCTGGTTCGCGACCTCCAGCCGTACCGCCAGGTCCAGCTTGCGGTCACCCAGCACGAAGATCGGGTGGCCGGTCAGCCGGGTGTAGTCGACGTCCCACAGCCAGGAGGTGTCGGTGCCGTCGGCGCCGCGCGCGTTCACCGACAGGATCACCGGCGACGGCGGCGGGTCGATCAGCGAGAACGTCTCCAGCCAGCCCGCCGGGTTCTTGGCGAGCAGCAGCCGCAGATCGCGCTGCATGAACTGCACCACGTCGTACCGTCCGGCGACCGCCTGGACCTGGTACATGCGCTCCAGGGCGACCTGCGGGGGCACGCCGAAGACGGCCGCCGTGGCGGCCGAGGAGGCGGCGTTGGCCTTGTTGGCGCGCCCCGGGAGCTGCAGATGGATCGGCCAGGCCGAGCCGTGCGGGTCCAGGACGTGGTCGCCGGAGAGCGCCCAGCTCGGCGTCGGGCGGCGGAAACCGCACTCGCCGCAGAACCAGTCGTCGCCGGGGCGCTGCATCACACCGCCGCAGGACGGGCAGGACCAGGCGTCGTCCTTCCACATCTGGCCGACCGCGACCCAGATCACGTTCGGGGACGACGAGGCCGCCCACACGATCAGCGGGTCGTCGCAGTTGGCCACGACCACGGCCTTGGTGCCGGCCAGGCCCTCCCGCCACGCCTCCGCCATCATGCGGGTCTCGGCGGCGCGGTCGAGCTGGTCGCGGGAGAGGTTCAGCAACGCGATGCACTTGGGGGCGGTGTCCCGCGCCACACCGGCCAGATACTTCTCGTCGACCTCGATGACCGCGAACTTCGAGTCCGAGTTCCCGGCGAGGGCCGAGGTGATGCCCGCGGGCATGTTGGCGCCGAGCGCGTTCGATACGACCGGGCCCGCGGCCCGCAGTGCCTCGGCGATCAGCCGGGTCGTGGTGGTCTTGCCGTTGGTGGCCGAGACCAGGACGACGTCCAGGCTCTGCGCGAGCCGCGCGAGGAGGTCGGGGTCGAGTTTCAGTGCCACCCGGCCGCCGATCACAGATCCGCTACCGCGTCCCGCGGCACGAGATGCCGCCGCGACCGCCTTGCCCGCCGTCACGGCCAGCTTGGCCCGCGGCGTGAGCGGGTCCGAGTTGCCTGCCATCAGTTCTCGATCCTCCTTGCGTACAGCGCCGCGCCCTGTCCCGGCAACGTGTGGACCGAAGCCTATCGAGATCCACTCACGTGCCCGAATCTCGACCGGGCCGTGAACACCGTCCGGACCGGAGATATCGGTCCGAACGTACCCTTGCGACCATGCGAAGCGGCTCGATTCCAGGCGCCAGAGGGCGCGTTCTCCCCCTGTCACTGCTCGGGGACCCCGTATTGCAGGCGCCCTGTGAAGAGGTGACGGAGTTCGGGCCCGAACTGGCGCGCCTTGTGGAGGACATGTTCGCGACGATGTACGACGCGCGGGGTGTGGGTCTCGCCGCGAACCAGGTGGGCCGGGCGCTTCGGGTGTTCGTATACGACTGTCCGGACGACGAGGACGTACGGCATCTGGGTCATGTCGTGAATCCCCGGCTCGTCTCGGCCGAGGGGATCGTACTGCGGGGGCCCGAGGGCTGTCTGTCCCTGCCCGGCCTGGAGGCGGGTGTGGAGCGGTACGACGAGGCCGCGGTGGAGGGGTTCACGGTGGACGGGGACCGGGTGCGGGTGTGGGGGAGCGGGTTCTTCGCACGGTGCCTTCAGCACGAGTGCGATCATCTCGAGGGCCGGGTCTACGCGGACCGGCTGTCGGGGTGGCGTCGGCGGCGGGTGCTGCGGAAGGCCGCGCGGGCGCCGTGGGGGCGGTGAGTCCGTCGGTGCGGGCGCGCCCCGTCAGGGGCGCGGGGTCCGGCGAGACCGGCCACGACGAGCCGGCACCCGCGGGGATGTCACTAGAAACCCGGGCCGCCGACCTTGTCGCCCGCGGCCGCCAGGCGGCCCCACAGGAGGTCGGCGAGGCTGCGGACCAACTCCGCCCGGGTGCAGGGACGTTCGCCGAGCCACCAGTCTCCGGCCGCGTGCATCATGCCGACGATGCCGTGGCCCCAGACGCGGGCGAGCCGATGGCTGTCGGGGCCGAGGTCGAGGCGCTCCTCTATGACCTTGCCGAGTTCCTCGCCCATGCGGCGCAGGAGCGGGGCGGAGTGCCTGCCGACGTCGAAGCCGTGGTCGCCGGGCTGGTCGCCCGGCTGCCCGGTCTCGGCGGGGTGCATGAGGAAGCGGTACACCTGGGGGCGGGCCTCGATGGCCGTCAGATAGGTGTCGAGGGTCGCCTCGACCCGTTCCCGGCGCTCTGCCGGGGCGTCCAGCGCGGCCCGCAGGGAGTCGAGGAGGGCGTCGGTGTGGCGCTGGGCGAGCGCGGCGTAGAGTCCGCCCTTGTCGCCGAAGTGGCGGTAGAGGATCGGCTTGGTGATCCCGGCCTCGGCGGCGATGGCGTTCATCGACGCCCCGGGGCCGTCGCGGAGCACCACCCTGTCCGCGGCCTCCAGCAGCTCGCGCCGACGGCGGTCGGCGGACCGCTCCTGGTCGGTCCGCTGCGTGGTGTCCATGAGTTACTCCCCCACATGCTGATGACGGTGACGCCCTGCGCAAACTAACACTGATTGGCACGACCCGATCGAACGGGCTACCGACCCCGACAGGGGAGTTGACTTTTCCTACCGGCCGGTAACAGACTTCAGTTACCGCAGGTAACATCTTAGTGCAGTGCTGGAGGCGCGTCATGGCCGAGTTCACCATGGAACTCAACGAGGAACAGCGGGAGGTCCGCGACTGGCTCCACGGGTTCGCCGCCGATGTGATCCGCCCCGCGGCCGCCGAGTGGGACGAGCGCGAGGAGACCCCCTGGCCGGTGATCCAGGAGGCCGCCAAGGTCGGCATCTACTCCCTCGACTTCTACGCCCAGCAGTACTTCGACCCGACCGGCCTCGGCATCCCCATGGCCATGGAGGAACTGTTCTGGGGAGACGCGGGCATCGCCCTCTCCATCGTCGGCACCGGCCTCGCCGCCGTGGGCGTCCTCGCCAACGGCACCGAGGAGCAGATCGGCACCTGGATCCCCCAGATGTACGGTGACGCCGACGACGTCAAGGTCGCCGCGTTCTGCTCCTCCGAGCCCGACGCCGGCTCCGACGTGGCGTCCATGCGCACCCGGGCCGTGTACGACGAGGCCAAGGACGAGTGGGTCCTCAACGGCACCAAGACCTGGGCGACCAACGGCGGCATCGCCAACGTCCACGTCGTCGTCGCCGTGGTCGACGCGCACCTCGGTTCCAAGGGCCACGCCTCCTTCATCGTCCCGCCGAACACCCCCGGTCTCTCGCAGGGCCAGAAGTTCAAGAAGCACGGCATCCGCGCCTCCCACACCGCCGAGGTCGTCCTGGAGAACGTACGCGTCCCCGGTTCCTGCCTCCTCGGCGGCAAGGAGAAGCTCGACGAGCGCCTGGCGCGGGCCCGCGAGCGGGCGAAGGCCGGCGGGGAGCGCGTGAAGAACGCGGCGATGGCCACGTTCGAGGCGTCCCGTCCGGCCGTGGGCGCGATGGCGGTGGGCACCGCCCGCGCCGCGTACGAGGTCGCGCTCGACTACGCCAAGACCCGGGAGCAGTTCGGCCGGCCCATCATCGACAACCAGGGCGTCGCCTTCCAGCTCGCGGACATGCGGACGTCCGTGGACGCGGCGCGGCTGCTGGTGTGGCGGGCGTCCTGGATGGCGATCAACGGCCGGCCCTTCACGGCGGCCGAGGGCTCGCAGTCGAAACTGTTCGCGAGCGAGACGGCGAAGAAGGTGACGGCGCAGGCGCTGCAGATCCTCGGCGGCAACGGGTACACCCGTGAGTACCCCGTCGAGCGCATGCACCGGGACAGCGCCATCTACACGATCTTCGAGGGCACGAGTGAGATCCAGCGCCTGGTGATCGCCCGGACCCTGTCGGGGATGCCGATCCGGTAGCGCCGCGGGAACGCACCGCGAAGGTCCCGCGGCCTCGTCACGACGCCCGGCGGCGGGACCCTGGGGCCCTTCTGACGGATCTCCGCGGCGTCGCGATCCGTCAGAAGGGCCCTAGCCGGAGGCGGCCCCGCTGCTGTGCGCGATGCATGCCACGTCGATGCGGTCCGCCAGCTTCGCCAGCTCGATCGTCAGTGCCGCGACCGTGTCCTCGTCGAGTTCCTCACCCGCCTCGACCAGGTGCAGCCACCGGCCGCCCACCGTCCGCAGCAGCTTGCTCACTTCGGCCGCGGACACCTGCAAGGTCCCGCGGTCGTCGACGATCAGAGGCAGAGTCACTTCGCGGTTCACAACGGGGATGGTAGCCGCGGAACGCTCACGCCCCGTGCCACACGGTGGTGATGTTGCAGAACTCCCGGATTCCGTGTCCGGACAGCTCACGCCCGTAACCGGAGCGCTTGACGCCGCCGAACGGGAACGCCGGGTGGGAGGCGGTCATCCCGTTGACGTAGACCGCGCCCGCGTCGAGGTCCCGCACGAACCGCTCCACCTCGGCGGGGTCCCGCGTCCACACGTTGGAGCTGAGCCCGAAGGGTGTGTCGTTGGCGATCGCGACGGCTTCGTCGAGGTCGGCGACCCGGTACAGCGTGGCGACCGGGCCGAAGGTCTCCTCCCGGTGGACGCGCATCTCGGGGGTGATGTCGGCGAGGACGGTCGGCGGGTAGAACCAGCCGGGCCCGTAGGGGCGTTCGGCGCCGCACAGGACGGTGGCGCCGCTCTCCACGGCCTCGTCGACCAGTTCCTGAAGGTCCTCGCGGCCCCGCTCGCTGGCGAGCGGGCCCACATCGGTCTCCTCGTCCAGCGGGTTCCCGACCTTCAGCGCCCGCATGGCCTCGACGAACCGCCCGGCGAACGCGTCGTACACGTCGGCGTGCACGATGAACCGCTTGGCCGCGATGCACGACTGACCGGTGTTCTGCACCCGGGCAGTCACCGCGGTCTCCGCCGCCTTGCCGACGTCGGCGGACGGCATCACCACGTAGGGGTCGCTGCCGCCCAGTTCCAGGACCGTCTTCTTGACCTCGTCGCCGGCCACCGAGGCGACGGCCCGCCCGGCCGGCTCGCTGCCGGTGAGCGTGGCGGCCTTCACCCGCGGGTCGCGCAGGATGTCCTCGACGGCCCCCGAGCCGACGAGCAGCGTCTGGAAGCAGCCCTCCGGGAAACCCGCCCGGCGGAACAGATCCTCCAGGTAGAGGGCGGTCTGGGGGACGTTCGAGGCGTGCTTGAGCAGGCCCACGTTGCCGGCCATCAGCGCGGGCGCGGCGAAGCGGATCACCTGCCAGAGCGGGAAGTTCCACGGCATCACGGCGAGCACCGGGCCGAGCGGCCGGCAGCGGACCAGGACACGGGACGCGCCCGAGTCCTTCACGTCCGAGTCGGACGGCTCCACGTCGGTGAGCAGCACCTCGGCGTGGTCGGCGTACCAGCGCATCGCCTTCGCGCACTTGGCGGCCTCGGCGCGGGCCTGCTTGACGGGCTTGCCCATCTCGGTGGTCATCACCCGCGCGACGTCCTCGGCGTCCGCGTCGAGGAGCTCGGCGGCCCGGCGCATCAGCCGGGCCCGCTCCGCGAACGACGTCGTCCGGTACGTACGGAACGTGCTGTCGGCGGTGGCGAGGCGCTGTTCGATCTCCTCCTCGCCGAGGGCGTCGTAGGTCCGAAGCGTTTCGCCGTTCGCCGGGTTGACCGTGGCGATGGGCATGGCTGACCTCCTGCGTGGGCTGTCCTTCGACCTTCCCGCGCGACGGCGCACGCCGCAACGCGGACTCAGCCCGAGTGCTCCGCGAGACGGTCGAGAAACTCCGCCTGCGCCGGGACGAGCACGGCCCGGGCCCGTTCGACGGTGAGCCACTCCACGCGGTCCAGCTCCGGGAACTCCTGGACATGGCCGGACTTCGGCGGCCACTCCATGCGGAAGGTGCCCGGTACGACGGTCGCGGGGTCGAGGTCCGCCTCGATCGCCCAGACCGTGACGATCTTGCCGTTCTTCTGCTGCACCTCGCCCAGCGGCACGGCCTCCCCCTCCGGCGGCGCCAGCCCCAGCTCCTCCCGGAACTCCCGGCGGGCCGCGTCCCAGGCCGGCTCGTCCGGTTCGTACTCGCCCTTGGGCACGCTCCACGCGCCCGCGTCCTTGTGCGCGAAGTACGGGCCGCCCATGTGGCCGAGCAGGACCTCGACGCCGTGCTCGGTGCGGCGGTGCAGCAGCAGGCCGGCGCTGCGCTTGGGTGTGGTCAACGCGTCACCTCGGGGTGTGCGGACAGCAGGGCCTCGACCGTATCGGCTTCCCCCGGGGTCTTGTCCTCGCGGTAGCGGATCACGCGGGCGAAGCGGAGGGTGACACCGGCCGGGTAGCGGGTGGAGCGCTGCAGTCCGTCGTAGGCGATCTCGACGACAAGTTCGGGGCGTACGGTCACGCCCCAGCGGTGCTCCTCCACGGCCAGCTCCGTCAGCCGTTCGGTCTGCCAGGCCAGCAGCGCGTCGGTCATGCCCTTGAAGGTCTTGCCGAGCATGGCGAAGGCGCCGTCGGCGGTGCGGGCGCCGAGATGGAGGTTGGACAGCCTGCCCGTGCGGCGGCCGTGGCCCCACTCGGCGGCCAGGACCACCAGATCGAGGGTGTGCACCGGCTTGACCTTCAGCCAGGACGCCCCGCGCCGGCCCGCGCTGTAGGGGGCGTCCAGCGCCTTCAGTACGACACCCTCGTGGCCGCGTTCCAGGGTGTCGGTGAGGAACCGCTCCGCCTCGGGCAGGTCGTCGGGGCCCGTCACGAGGGTGCGGCGGACCCGCATGGGCTCCGGGACGAGTCGGGCGAGGACGGCGTGGCGTTCGGTGAACGGGAGGTCCAGGAGATCCTGCCCGTCAACGGAGAGCGCGTCGAAGAAGACAGGGGAGACGGGCACCTGGCGGGCCGCCGTCGCCACGTCCAGCCGTGAGCCCACCCGGCCCGCCGTCTCCTGGAAGGAGCGGGGCCGCCCGTTCCCGTCGAACGCGATCACCTCCCCGTCCAGGATGAACCGTTCGCCCCGCAACCCCAGTGCGGCGGAGGTGAGTTCGGGCAGCCGGTCGGTGATGTCGTCCAGGGTGCGGGTGTACAGGCGTACGTCGCCGCCGTCGCGGTGGAGCTGGACGCGGATGCCGTCCAGCTTCTCCTCGACCGCGCACACGCCGAGCTTCGCCACGGCCTCGGCGACGGAGGGGGCGCTGTGGGCGAGCATCGGCTGGACGGGGCGCCCGACGGTGAGCCGGAACCCTTCGAGGGCCCGCGGGCCCTCGGCGAGCAGCGCCCGCGCCACGGTCTGCAGCGAGCCGGCGAGCATCACCGCCCGGCGTACGTCGGCGGCGGGCGCCCCGGTGGCCCCGGCCAGGCCCTCCACCGCCAGCGCGTCCAGGGCGCCCTGGCGGACCTCGCCGGTGAGCAGGCCGACGAGGTACCGCTGTTCGTCCTCGGTGGCCGCCGCGAGCAGCGCGCCCACCAGCCGTCTGCGTTCGGTCTGCGAGCCCGTACCCGTGACGGCGCCGATCGCCGTCAGGCGGGCGTCGACCTCGCGGACGGTGAGGGTCGCGGTGCCGGCCGGGGGGATCCGCTGGTCGAGGACCTTCCAGCCGATGCCCAGGCGGCCCTGGGGCAGGCGGCCCGCGAGGTACGGGATGACGATCGGCACGTCCTCCTCCCCGGCGTCCCGGAAGAGGTCGGCGAGCAGGGCGGTCTTGCGGGACCGGGCCGAGGTGGCGGCGATCTCTTGCGACACGCGGGCGAGCCGGGCGAAGAGCATGGGGCCATGGTCCTACGGAGTTCCGCCGGGCGCCTACGGGGGAAGGGGGTGCGGTGTGGTGGCGGATGCGGGTGAGAGGGGCTTCTCGCACGGTTCCCCGCGCCCCTTCGGGGCGACGGCCCTCCGGGCCGGTCCCTCACGCCCGGCTATCGCGGGGGCGCCGCGTCCAGGTCCGCCATCAGGAGGTCTCCGTTGATCGTGGCTCCCGCCCGGTAGCCCGAGGAGGCCGCGTTGACGACCTGTTCGGAGAAGCCGATCGCGTTCCCGGCGGCCCAGACGCCGGGAACGGTGGTCAGGCCGGTGGGGTCGACGACGGGGTACGCGCCGAACGGGGTCTCGTTCATGGCGGCGCCGAGTTTCTCCAGCAGGCTCGTCCGCGGGATCGGCCGGGGGGCGGTGAAGATCACCGACCGGGCGTGGGCCGTGCCGTCGGCTAGCCGGACGCCGGTGAGCCGGTCGTCCTCCACGACCAGGCCCGCCACCGCTCCCGGGACCACCTGCACCCCCGCTGCCGCGAGACGGCGCAGGTCGTCGTCGGAGAGGTCGCTCTCGGGGGTCTCGTGCAGGAACAGGGTCACGTCCTCGGACCACTGGGAGACCATCAGGGCCTGGTGGACGCTCATCGGGCCGGTGGCGAGGACGCCGAAGGGCCGGTCGCGGACCTCCCAGCCGTGGCAGTAGGGGCAGTGCAGGACGTCCCGGCCGAAGCGTTCGGCGACGCCGGGGACGGCCGGCAGGTCGTCCTTCAGACCGGTGGCGACGACCAGACGGCGCCCGCGCGCGGACCGGCCGTCCGCGAGGGAGACGGTGAAGGCCCCGCCGTCCTCGTCGCGGGTCACGTCCACCGCCCGGCCCCGGACCGGCTCGACGCCGTAGCGGGCGATCTCCTCGCGGCCCACGGCCAGGAACTCCGCGGGCGGCATCCCGTCCCGCGTCAGAAAGCCCTGAATGTGCGCGGCGGGCGCGTTGCGCGGCTCGCCCGCGTCGACGACCAGGGTGCGCCGCCGGGCCCGGCCGAGGACCAGGGCGGCGGACAGTCCCGCCGCTCCGCCGCCGATGACGATCACTTCGTACTGCTGCTCGGTCATGGGTGACCACCTCCACGACGACGGTCGCGCCGAATCGCCGCATTGACAAATGCCTTTGCCGAAACTGCAATAGCGGGATGAGCGACACGAGTGCGGACGCGGGCGGGACGGACGAGGTTCTCGCCGGGGTCGGGCCCCGGCTGCGGCGGATCCGGAAGGAGCGGGAGGCGACGCTCGCCGGGCTGTCGGAGGCGACCGGCATCTCGGTGAGCACGCTGTCACGGCTGGAGTCGGGACTGCGCAAGCCCAGCCTGGAGCTGCTGCTGCCGATCGCCCGGGCCCATCAGGTGCCGTTGGACGAGCTGATCGGGGAGCCGCCGGTCGGCGACCCCCGGGTGCGCTCGAAGCCGATCCGGCGGCACGGGCGGACGTACTGGCCGCTGACCCGGCAGCCGGGCGGCCTCCAGGCATTCAAGGTGCTCGTGCCGCAGTCGAAGCAGGAGCCGGAGCCGCGCACGCACGAGGGGTACGAGTGGCTGTACGTGATGTCCGGGAAGCTGCGGGTCGTGCTCGGCGAGCACGACGTGGTGATGGTCGCCGGGGAGGCCGCCGAGTTCGACACCCGGGTGCCGCACTGGTTCGGTTCGACGGGGGAGGGGCCGGTGGAGTTCCTCAGCCTGTTCGGGCCGCAGGGCGAGCGGATGCACGTACGGGCCAGGCCCGCGCGTCCGTGACGTACACGACTCCTCCGGAGCGGTTCCCCGGAGAGCAAGCGACCGCTTAGTATGCATGCGACAGTCGACCCCCGGTCCGACGAGGACGTCCGAGGCAGTCCGTGGAGGCATCGCATGCAGGCATGGCAAGTGCACGAGAACGGCGAGCCGGGCGAGGTGATGCGGCTCCAGGACGTGGAGCGGCCCACGCCCGGTGACGGCCAGGTCCTGCTGAAGGTGCGCGCCGCGAACGTCAACTTCCCCGACGCCCTGATGTGCCGCGGGCACTACCAGGTCAGGCCGCCGCTGCCGTTCACGCCCGGCGTGGAGATCTGCGGGGAGACCGAGGACGGCCGCCGGGTCATCGCCAATCCGGTGCTGCCGCACGGCGGTTTCGCCGAGTACGCGGTCGCCGACGCCGCCGCCCTGCTCCCCGCGCCCGAGGCGCTGGACGACGCCGAGGTGGCGGCCCTGCACATCGGCTACCAGACGGCCTGGTTCGCCCTGCACCGCCGGGCGCGCCTCGAAGCGGGGGAGACCCTGCTCGTCCACGCCGCCGCCGGAGGGGTCGGCAGCGCGGCCGTGCAGCTCGGCAAGGCGGCGGGCGCGACCGTCATCGGCGTCGTGGGCGGCGCCGACAAGGCCGTCGTGGCCCGGGAGCTGGGCTGTGACGTGGTGGTCGACCGGCGGAGCGAGGACGTCGTCTCCGCCGTGAAGGCGGCCACCGGAGGCCGGGGCGCGGACGTGATCTACGACCCCGTGGGCGGCGACGCCTACACGCAGTCGACCAAGGTCGTCGCCTTCGAGGGACGCATCGTGGTCGTCGGCTTCGCCGGCGGGACGATCCCGAGCCCCGGCCTCAACCACGCCCTCGTCAAGAACTACTCGATCCTCGGCCTGCACTGGGGCCTGTACAACACCAAGAACCCGAAGCTGGTCCAGCACTGCCACGAGCAGCTCACCGAGCTGGCGGCCCGGGGCGTCGTCCGGCCGCTGGTGAGCGAGCGCACGCCGCTGGACGGAGCCGCCGCCGCCGTGCAGCGCGTCGCGGACGGCGTCACCACGGGCCGGGTCGTCGTCGTACCCGCGCCGGAGAACGGAGCCGCCGCATGACCGACGCAGCCGACCTCAGGCGCCGCACGGCCGAGTTGCTCGCCGCGCACCCGCCCGCCACCACCGACCGCCTGGAGTTCCTGCGCGCCCGCTTCGACGCCGGACTCGCCTGGGTGCACTACCCCGAGGGCCTCGGCGGGCTCGGCGCCCCGCGTTCCCTGCAGGCCGTCGTCGACGCCGACCTGGCGGCGGAGGACGCCCCCGACAACGACCCGCGCCGCATCGGCATCGGCCTCGGCATGGCGGCGCCGACGATCCTCGCCTACGGCACCGAGGAGCAGAAGCGGCGGTTCCTGCGCCCGCTGTGGACGGGGGAGGAGGTCTGGTGCCAGCTGTTCAGCGAGCCCGGCGCCGGCTCCGACCTCGCCGCGCTCGGCACCCGGGCCGTCCGGGAGGGCGACGGCGACTGGGTCGTCGACGGCCAGAAGGTGTGGACGTCCAGCGCGCACGTCGCCCGCTGGGCCATCCTCATCGCCCGCACCGACCCGGACCTGCCCAAGCACCAGGGCATCACCTACTTCCTCTGCGACATGACCGACCCGGGCATCGAGGTCCGGCCGCTGCGCCAGGTCACCGGCGAGGCCGAGTTCAACGAGGTCTTCATCACCGGCGTCCGCATCCCCGACTCCCGCCGCCTCGGCGGGATCGGCGACGGATGGAAGGTCGCCCAGACCACGCTCAACAACGAGCGCGTCGCCATCGGCGGCATGCGCCTGCCCCGCGAGGGCGGCATGATCGGCCCGGTCGCGAAGACCTGGCGCGAACGTCCCGAACTGCGCACCCACGACCTCCACCAGCGGCTGCTGAAGCTCTGGGTCGAGGCCGAGGCCGCGCGGCTCACCGCCGAGCGGCTGCGCCAGCAGCTCGTCGCCGGACAGCCCGGCCCCGAGGGCGCCGGCATGAAGCTCGCCTTCGCCCGCCTCAACCAGGAGATCAGCGGCCTGGAGGTCGAACTCCGCGGCGAGGAAGGACTGTTGTACGACGACTGGACCATGCGGCGCCCCGAACTGGTCGACTTCGTCGGCCGCGACGCCGGGTACCGCTACCTCCGCTCCAAGGGCAACAGCATCGAGGGCGGGACCACCGAGGTCCTGCTAAACATCGTCGCCGAGCGCGTCCTGGGCCTGCCCGGCGAACCGCGCACCGACAAGGACGTCGCGTGGAAGGACCTGGCCCGATGACAGCGCAGAGCACACAGCCCGACCTCCTGTACTCGGAGGAGGAGGAAGCCCTCCGCGCGGCCGTCCGCGACCTGCTGACCGACCACTGCGACGCCGCGGGCGTGATCGCCCGCGCCGAGTCCGACGCCCCGCACGACCTGGCGGCGTGGAAGGCCCTCGCCGGAGGCATGGGTCTCGCGGGACTGCTCGTGCCGGAGGAACTGGACGGGCAGGGCGCCACCCACCGTGAAGCGGCGGTCGTCCTGGAGGAGCTGGGCCGTGCGGTCGCGCCGGTCCCGTATCTGACCAGCGCGGTCGTCGCCACCGAGGCCCTGCTGGAGTGCGGGGCCGACGACCTCCTCACCCGGCTGGCGTCCGCGACCGCGATCGGTGCCCTGGCGGTCTCGCTGAGCGTCCCCGCGGGCAGCGCCTACCAGGTCGTACGGCATGAGGACGGCGCCCTGCACGGGGAGCTGACCGGCATCGCCGACGCGGCCGTCGCCGACGTGCTGCTGGTGCCCGCCGACGACGGCGGCCTGTACGCGGTGGACGCCTCCGCCGCGACCGTCACCCCGCAGGTGTCGCTGGACCTGACCCGCCCGCTGGCGAAGGTTTCGCTCGACGGGGCGCCCGGCCGGCTCCTCGGCGACGCCGAGCCCGCCGTCCGCCGGGCCCTGCGTGCCGGGGCCGGACTGCTGGCCTCCGAGCAACTCGGCCTCGCGGAATGGACGTTGACCGAGACGGTCCGCTACCTCAAGGCACGCAAGCAGTTCAACCGGCCCGTCGGCGGCTTCCAGGCGCTCAAGCACCGGCTCGCGCAGCTCTGGCTGGAGGTCGTCAACCTGCGGGCGGCCGCCCGCAACGCGGCCGACCGGCTCGCCGCCGGCAGCGACGACGCCGACCTCGCGGTGGCCGTCGCCCAGGCGTTCGCCGCGCCCGTGGCCGTCCACGCGGCCGAGGAGGCACTGCAGTTGCACGGCGGGATCGGCATGACCTGGGAGCACCCGGTCCACCTGTACCTGAAGCGCGCCAAGGCCGACTCGATCGCGTACGGCACGGCGGGCGCCCACCGGACCGCGCTGGCCGGACTGGTCGACCTCCAGGCCCCCTGACGGCCGTCCGCCAAAGCCGGGGAAAGCCCGTCCCACCAGGGGCGGGCTTTGCGCCGTGCGCGCGGCGGCGCGGATGAACGCACCACGGCGGTCCGGCCAACTCCCCGTACGGCACTGCCCGTACGCCCCTTCCGGCTCGCATACTCGCAGGGTCCCGCACCGGCCCCACCCGGGAGGCAGCGCATGGTCCTCACCACCCGTCGCAGAGCCCTCACCACCCTCGGCGCCGCCCTCGCGGGCGCGGTGACCCTGCCCGCCACGAGCGCGTCGGCCGGCGAACGCGGCCACCGCCCGCGCCCGTTGTGGCGGGCCCACGCCCACAACGACTACGAGCACCCGCGCCCCCTCCTCGACGCCCTCGACCACCGCTTCGGCAGCGTCGAGGCCGACGTCTTCCTCGTCGACGGCCGGCTCCTCGTCGCCCACGACCCGGCCGGCCTCGACCCCGCCCGCACGCTCGCGTCCCTCTACCTCGAACCGCTCGCCGCCCGGGTCCGCGCCCACCACGGCTCGGTGCACCGGGGGCGGCGCAAGCCGCTGCAGCTGCTCATCGACCTCAAGACCGAGGGCTCGTCCACCTACCTCGCACTCGACCGGCAACTTCGGCGCCACCGGCACCTGTTCACGACGTACGCCCACGGCCGGGTGCGCCCGGGGGCGGTGACGGCGGTGGTCTCCGGGGACCGGGCCGCCCGGGTGCCCATGGCGGCGCAGTCCGTGCGGCACGCGTTCTACGACGGACGGCTCGCCGACCTCCTCGACCCGGCGCCCGCGCCCGCCTCGTTCGTCCCGCTCGTCTCCGACAACTGGACGGTCCACTTCACCTGGCAGGGCGTCGGGCCGTTCCCCGAGGCCGAGCGCGCGAAGCTGCGCCGGATCGTCGCGACGGCCCACGGGCGGGGACAGCGGGTCCGGTTCTGGGCGACGCCCGACCTGGCGGGCCCGGCCAGGAACGCGGTGTGGGGCGAACTGGTCGCGGCGGACGTCGACCACCTCAACACCGACGACCTCGCGGGGCTCGCGGCGTTCCTGGAGGCTCGCGGGCCGGTGTAGACCACTCGTTCGGCGGACATGTCAGCCACCCGGACGAATGCCTCACTGCGTCACACTTGCGGGCGAATGACGCGAAGTGCGCGTGGCGGAAGGAGGTTGACGATGGCCATTTCCATCTCTGTGGTGGTGCTGCTCGTGATTCTGACGGTGGTCTTCCTGCGCAACGGTGCGCTGAAGATGTCGCATGCGGTGGTGTGCGTGCTGCTGGGCTTCTCGATGGCCGGCACGAGCCTCGGGCCGACGATCCACAACGGGATGACGGCCACGGCGGAGATCGTGAGCAGTCTGGAGCCGTGAGGGGCGCCTGACGGCTCCGGGCGCCTCGTCAGGCTTTCGTGAAGACGCCGATGCCGTTCGGGACGGCCCGTTCCGTGCCGTCCGTCGGGTGGTTCCTGACCGTGACGGTGCTCGCGCCGGGCGCGCGGGCCACCAGCGTGGAGGAGCCGCCGCCGTCCAGGCCGAACGCGTCGGTGGAGCCCAGGCCGCGCAGGGTGGAGGCGACCTCGGCGACGGTCAGCCCCGTGCGGTAGGCGGCGGCGCCGTCCAGAGCGAGCAGCAGCAGCCGGTGGCCGCCGTCGGCGACACCGGCGGCGGTGCGTACCGCCGAGGTGGTGTCGTCGAGGCCGGGCAGCGGCGCGCCGTCCCGCAGGACCGGGTAGCCGCCCAGCGCGAACGCGTACGGAGTTCCGGTCGAGGAGACCAGCACGTGCTGGACGTCCACCGTGTCGCCGGGGGAGAGCTTGCGCAGCCGCTGGGCGCCCGCCTCGCGCCCGACGAGGACCGTCGTGCCCTCCGCGATGGCGCCGCTGCCGGGGGTGCCGGCCGAGCCGACCACGCGGCCGTCCTCGACCACCACCTCGTGGGTGTCGGTGCTGCACGGTGCCGCCCGGTCGGTGTCCGTGCCGCAGACGGCCCGCATCCGGGAGACGCTGCCCCAGTCCGAGGTGAACGCCCCGACGGAACCCACCGGCAGGGCGTACTGGTTGAGGCCGCGCAGCGGGAGGTCGCCGTCGGCGGTGGTGACGGACCCGTCGAGGGCGACGCTGTCCAGGCGGGCCGTGCCGTCGGTCGTGACGCCGAGCACGTCCCGGGTGCTCGTCCCCGGCGGCAGGGCGGGACCGAAGCGCTGGCCCTTCGGTACGGCGGCCTTGAGCGCGTGCCCGGCGGCGATCGCCGGACCGACCGGTGCCCCGGTGGCCGCGACGCCCGGGTGCTGGGTCTCGGTGATGTTGAAGAAGTCGCCGTTGACCCCGGCCACGGCTCCCGCCGCGCCGGCCAGCCGGGACACGGTCGCCCGCGCTGCCACCTTCCCCGGGTACAGCAGCCCGACGCCGACCTGCCGGTTGCGCAGGTCGACGGTCAGCAGATGGGCGTGGGTGACGCCCTGGGCGCCCCTGACGTCGAAGTGGCTGTACTCGACGCCCGGCGCGACGGCGACGGCCCGGGGCGCGGCGGTGGCCGGTGCCGCGCCCGCCAGGGCCGCGCCGGCCAGCACACTCCACACCGAGAGAACCGTCAGTACCCTGCGCACCCGTCCAGCACGACGCGTCACGGCGCCCCCTGATGTCTCGTCAACCGTTCCCAGGACTCAGGGAAAGTGCACCAGACGACTACCGGCCGGGCGGCGCCTCGGCTCCGACGACGCGGGAACGGATGAGAAAACGCACCCCTTCGGGTGCCTCCAGCGAGAAGCCGCCGCCCCGGCCCGGTACGACGTCGACGATCAGCCGGGTGTGGCTCCACACCTCGTACTGGCCGCGGGACATCCAGAACCCGACGCTCTCGTCGACCCCGTCCACGGTCAGCTCCGCGAGGAGGACGTCGGAGTCCCCCGTGCGGAACTCGCCGTCCGGGTAGCACATGGGGGAGCTGCCGTCGCAGCAGCCGCCCGACTGGTGGAACATCAAAGGGCCGTGGGCCGCCCGCAGCCGCCGTACGAGATCGGCGGCCGCGGGGGTCAGCTCGACGCGCGGGACGACATCCATGGCCGCAGTGAACGCCCGGGCAGGTTGCGAGGACGTTGCGTGCGCCCCGCCGCGGTGGTCAGGCGCCCGGTGTCCAGCCGGCCAGCCAGCCGGTGACCTCCTGGCCGGACGCCTGTGCGTCGCTCAGGTGCGGGCGGTCGGAGCTCGCGCCGCCCGATCCCGGACCGGTGTTCCGGTACTCGGCGAAACGGTCGTCCTTCCAGGAGAAGCCGCTCATGTCGGTCCACGGCGCGGTCCGGATCGCCGCGCTGAGGCTGGTGTTGCGGACCGTGGTCTGGGGGTCGAGCGAGGCGTCACCGCCCGCGTGCCAGGGGCGGCCGAGGTGGAAGCTCCGGTCGGACACGTCACCGTTGACGGTGGAGTTGGTAATCAGGAAGCCCTTGCGGCCGGCGGCGGTGCTCGGTGCGGTGACGTAGCCGGCCGAGGTGCCGTTCCAGCGCTTCTTCAGGGTGATGACCGACCGGTCGACGGCGGCCGTGGCCCTGCCGAAGATGAAGTCGACGTTGCCGATGACGTAGGAGTTCACGACGTAGACCCGGCCCAGCCTGTCCTTCGAGGCGGTGTCCAGCAGCAGGGTGTCCTGGTCGCCGGTCACGATGACGTTGTCGAGGAGCACCTTGTCGGCCGCCGTGCGCAGCGCGACCGCCTGCTGGTCCTTGAGGGACTGGTTGGCGGCCTCGTCGAAGTCGTTGGAGAGGGTCAGGTTGCGGGCCTGGAAGTCGTCCGCCTCCACGGCGACGGTGGCGCTGCCGCCGGTGCCGTAGGTGCCGCCGCCCGGCTTGGGCGTGCCCGCCGCGTTGTTGTACACGATGGTGGTCTCCTTGCGGCTGCCGCCCGTGCCCTGGATGGTGACGTGCGGCTTGTTGGAGGGGACCTTGACGAGTTCCCGGTAGGTGCCCGGCCTGACCGAGATCACCACCCGCGAGGGGTTGTTCGCGGGCACCGCGTCGACGGCCTTCTGCACGCTGGTGAACTGGCCGCTGCCGTCCTTGGCGACGGTGAGGGTGGTGGCCGCGGCGGCCTTGGCGGCCACCGTCGTGCCGATCGAACTCCGGTGTCCCGTAGCGGACATGAGCAGCGCCGGCACGTCGGCCGCCGCGGCCGCGCGGGGCTGCGCGTCCTCGCCGAACACTCCGAGGACCGTGCCGTGGGCCATGGTCCCGGCGGCGACGAGGGACAGGGGGACACCGGCCGCGAGGGCGGTGCTCCTTCTGCGGTGGCGGGCCTTGCCGCGGTTCTCGCTCATGCGTCGCTTCCGTTCCGTGTGGGGGAGGGAGCCGTCAGACGGGCAGTCGCCGCCGGAGGCACCGGGGTTGCCGCCCCCGGGGACGGGATCCGGCCTAAGAACGGGACCACCGGACCGGTGGCGGGGACGGCCGGAAATCGACTCCGGCGGGCGGGCTGGAACGTTCCAGGTCCCCCGCCCCGGACCCGCCCCGGCCGTTGACACGTGTGCGCGGGTCAGGATCGGGCCGTCACGGCAACACATCGATTACGTTGTTCACTTGACTACCGGGCGTCACACGCGATTGGCTCCGCCCAGCGAAAGTCAGCCAGTCGCCGCACGTCATCGCGGTGATGACGGCGGCCTCGCTCTCCCCGACCTCCCACCCCGGTCGCACAGCGAGGTGCCGCGCCCCCATGAACCCCTCTCCCGTGCCCCACAGGTTCCTCACCGCCTTCCGTGCCACGGCCCTCGCCGCGGCTCTCTGCCTGACCGTCGTCGGCTGCTCCGTCCTCGGCGGCTCGCAGGACGGTGCGGACACGGACACGTCGGGGGTCCCGGGCGGGATGAAGGTCGCGCTGATCACGCACAGCGCCGAGGGGGACGCCTTCTGGGACCTGGTCCGCAAGGGCGCCGAGGCCGCAGCCGCGAAGGACGGCATCGAGCTGACGTTCGTCAGCGACCCCGACCCCGCGGGGCAGGCGAAACTGGTGCGGGACGCGATCGCCGACAAGGTCGACGGCATCGCGGTGACCCTCGCCAAGCCGCAGGCCGTGCGCGGCGCGGTCGCCGAGGCCCGCGCCGCGGGCATACCCGTGGTGGGCCTCAACTCCGGCATCGGTGCCTGGCGGGCCCAGGGCCTGCTGGGTTTCTACGGCCAGGACGAGAGCGTCGCCGGCCGGGCGCTCGGCAACGAACTCGACGCCCGCGCCGCCAAGCGCGCCCTGTGCGTCATCCACGAGCGCGGCAACGTCGCCCTGGAGGCCCGCTGCGCCGGCGTACGCAAGACCTTCGGCGGGCAGACCGAGAACCTGTACGTCGACGGCACCGACATGGACGCGGTGACCGACGCGATCGCCGCGAAGCTCCGTCAGGACCCGTCCATCGACGAGGTCGTCACGCTCGGGGCGCAGTTCGCGCTCGCCGCCGTGGACTCCGTGGGCGACGCCGGCAGCAAGGCCGAGGTCGCCACGTTCGACCTCAACAAGGACCTGGTCAAGGCCGTACGGGACGGGGACGTCCAGTTCGCCGTCGACCAACAGCCCTACCTGCAGGGATATCTGGCGGTCGACGGGCTGTGGCTGTACCGGACCAACGGCAACGTCAGCGGTGGCGGCGTCGCCCCGGTGCTCACCGGCCCCGCCTTCGTGACCAGGAAGAACATCGCCGGCATCGCCAGGTTCGCGGCGAACGGGACCCGCTGACGTGACGCGTCCGGGCCACCGCGCGCCCTCGCGTCCGGGCCACCGCGCGCTCCCGCGGCGAGAGCCCGTAGCCCGCCGCGCGCGGACAAACGGAACCTTCCGTTCGGGCACGGCCGAGCCACGCGCCCCAAGTATCCGGAACGGTCGTGTAACGGCGACGCCAAACTTCCCACCACCCCTGCGACGTGCGCTCACTTGTACGGATAACATCCTCCGCATCCCCTGTGCGCCCCACTGACAGGTGTCCACCCACCGATTCCGGACCCCTGCCGCCCCGCCCCCGCTCCCTTCCGCTCCCCGCCAACCGCCCAAGGACGACGATGCCCCCACGGACCGGCGCCCGGCGCCGTCTCGGCTCCATACGTCTCTCGCTGATCCTCCTGGCTCTGATCCCCAGCGTCACGCTGGCCGTGAGCTGGGGTGTGACGACGACCCAGATGTTCTCGGAGGGCCTGCAGCTGCGGACGCAGACCGGTCTGAGCAAGTCCACCGGTGCCATGGGAACCGAGGCGACCCTCGCCCTGCAACGTGAGCGGGCCCTGTCCGCCGCCTACATGGCGACCCCCGGCAGCTCCATGGACGCGCTGCGGCGGCAGCGCCGGGAGACCGACCGGGCGGTCGCCAAGCTGGACCGCCGCGCGAGCGAGATCGAGCGCGCCCCCGACCGTATCGGCGACCAGCTGTACTCGGTGATGGGCGCCTCCAACAGCCTGGAGTACTACCGGGACCAGGTGGACAACCCCACCGACATCACGCCCGAGCAGGTCCTGGAGCACTACGGCTCGATCATCGACGGCCAGATCCACGCCTTCCAGCAGCTGACCCAGGTCGACGACGGCGACCTCACCTCGCAGGCCGGTCCCCTCGTCACCATCGCGCAGGCCGCGGAGCTGGTCTCCCAGGAGGACGCGATCCTCACCCTCAACTGGCCCTCGGGCCGTCTCGACGAACCCACCCGCAACGGTTTCGCCCAGGTGGTCAACGCCCGCCGCTGGCTCGTCGACAACCAGCTCGTCCCCTCGCTGGAGGGCGAGGTGAAGACCGAGGTCGAGCGGATCGTCCAGGGCGGGGACTGGCGGGCGCTGCAGTCCGTGGAGGACGAGGTCCTCTCGGCCCGCACCACGGGCGACGGCGCCTCCCGCCACACCCGACTGCCGCAGGCGCAGGCGCGCTGGGACGCCGCGATGACGAAGCTCTCCACCCAGTACGAGCAACTGATCCGCCAGCAGACCCAGGGCCTGCTGGACCGCAGCGGCGAGGAGGCGCGCGGGCTGCTGATCACGGCCGGTTCGCTGAGCGCCGGCGGTCTCGCCGCGCTGCTGCTGTGCATCGTGATGTCCTGGCGCATCACCCGCTCGCTGTCCCGCCGGCTCACCGGACTGCGCACGGCCACCCTCAGCCTCGCCGAGGAACGGCTGCCCGACATCGTCGCCCGCCTCGACCGGGGCGAGAAGGTCGACGCCGACGCCGCCTCGGCCCCGCTGGACTACGGCACCGACGAGCTCGGCCAGGTCGCCAAGGCGTTCAACGCCGCCCAGCGCACCGCCGTCCACACCGCCGTGGAACTCGCCGACACCCGGCGCGGCTTCCAGCGCGTCATCCTCGGCATCGCCCGGCAGAGCCAGAACCTGGTCAACCTCCAGCTCACCAAGCTGGACCAGCTCGAACGCCGTCACCAGGACCCCGAGATCCTCAAGGGCCTCTACGAACTGGACTCCACCGCGAGCCAGTTGCGCCGCTACGAGGAGAACCTGGTCATCATCAGCGGTGAGCGCCCCGGCCGCAGCTGGACCGAACCGGTCGCGCTCATCGACATCCTGCGCAGCGCCGTCGGCGAGGTCGCCCAGTACCAGCGGGTGGAGGTGCACGCCGACGACGACGTGTGGATCGCCCCGCCCGCCGTGGCCGACATCATCCACCTCCTCGCCGAACTCATCGACAACGCGACCTCGTACTCGCCCGCCCCGAGTCCCGTCAGCGTCCGCGCCGCGACCGTCGCCAAGGGGCTCGCCCTGGAGGTCGAGGACCGGGGCCTCGGCATGTCCGAGGAGGACTACGCCGCGTTCAACGCCCAGCTGGCGGTGCCCCCGCAGTTCGACGTGGTCGCGCTCGCCGACGACCTCCGGCTCGGCATGTTCGTCATCGCCCGGCTCGCCACCCGGCACGGCATCACCGTCACCCTGCGCGCCTCGCCGTACGGCGGCACCACCGCGATCGTCCTGATCCCCGACGAGACGGTGGTCCGCGAGGCACCCGCCGACGACGAGGACGGCCCCGAGACCGCCGAACCGCCCGCGCGCAGCTCTCTGGTGGCCGCCCGGGTCGCCGCCGCGCCGGGCCCCGGCCCGGACGCCACGTCCGTACGCCGGGAACCGGACGGTACGGCGCCGGAGACCGTGGCGGATGAGGCGGGCGACCCCTCCCTCGTGAGCTCCGACCCCTCCCCGGGTGCGAACGGGACGCGGCCGGCCGCCGAGAGGAAGCCCAGGGCCGGCAAGAAGGGCGGCCCGATGCCGTTGCCGCGCCGGATTCCGCAGACCAGTCTGGCGGCCGAGCTGAAGGAGGAGTCCGGACCCTGCCCCGACGGTGACGACGACGACTTCACGGCCGAGCGGGCGGCGTCCTCGCTCGCCGGCTTCCAGCGCGGAACCCTCCGGGCCCGTGACGACGACGCGGAATCCGAGTACGCCCCGGGGGAGGAATCCGTATCCGAAGAACCGGGGGACCGCGTCCCCGCCTCCGGCACCTGACGGCCCATCGACTCCCCACGCAGACCGCTCTTTGAAGGACACACAGATGACACGCCCCATCCCCGCCACGCACAGTCAGCTCGACCAGCTGCTCACCGGACTGGTGGACCGGGTCGCCGAGGTCGACCACGCCGTCGTGCTCTCCGAGGACGGACTGGTCGTCAGCAAGTCCACCGCTTTCCTGCGCGACGACGCCGAGCGGCTCGCGGCGACCGCGTCCGGCCTGATGAGCCTCAGCAAGGGCGTCAGCATGGACTTCCGCGGCGGTCCCGTGCGCCAGTTGCTCATCGAGATGGGCAACGCCTTCCTCATCCTCACCAACGCCGGCCCCGGCGCCAACCTCGCCGTGCTGACCCGTCAGGGCGCCGACGTCGGCGTGGTCGCGTACCAGATGAACATGCTGGTGAAGAAGATCGGCGAGCACCTCAGCGCGGCCCCACGCACCGGTGCCGTCGCGGCCGACAGCGGCGAGTGAGGTGAACGGAGGCGATGCGGCGGGCCGGCTGGTTCGCCCGTTCACCCTGACGGGCGGCCGGACCCGGCCCGCCCGTGGCGACTTCACCCTCATCACGATGGTGGTGGCCGTGGACCCGCAGCCGGCCGGCGGCACCCGGCCCCAGCCGGAGCACGCCCGCATCCTCAGACTGTGCGCGAGACCGATCGTGGTGGCGGAGCTGGCGACCGGCCTCGACCTGCCGGTCAGCGTGGTCGCCATCATGCTCTGCGACCTGCTGGAAGCGGGCCGGATCAGTGTGCGCCAGCCGCGCCTGATCTCCCGCAACCCCGACCTGGACCTGCTGAAGAAAGTGAGGGACGGTCTTGGCCGGCTCTGACCCCCAGGGGATCTCGGCTCCCGACACGGTGAAGATCCTCATCGCCGGCGGGTTCGGCGTCGGGAAGACGACCATGGTCGGCTCGGTCAGCGAGATCGTCCCGCTGCGCACCGAGGAACCCCTCACGACGGCCGGTCTCGACGTCGACGACCTCGACGGTATTCCCGAGAAGCACGCCACCACGGTGGCCCTCGACTTCGGCCGGATCAGCATCGGCCAGGACCTCGTGCTCTATCTGTTCGGCACACCCGGACAGCAGCGGTTCTGGTTCATGTGGAACGACCTCGCGATCGGCGCCCTGGGCGCCGTCGTCCTGGTCGACGTGCGCCGGCCGGAGTCCAGCTTCGCCGCCATCGACTTCTTCGAGCGCCGCAAGATCCCGTTCGTCATCGGCGTCAACGGCTTCCACGGCGAGCACCCCTACGAACCCGAGGTGATCCGGGAGTCCCTGGCGCTGCCGGAGAACACCCCCGTCCTGCTCTTCGACGCCCGTGAACGCGCCTCCTGCCGCGACGTCCTGATCGCCCTCCTGGACCAGCTGATCGCCACGTCGGCCCGCTGACGCCGGTGGCCCTACGGGCGGACCTCCTCGCGGACCAGACCGGCCACATGGTCGGTGATGGTGTCGAGGATGTCCGCCCAGGCCGCGTCGTCGCCCAGGACCAGGAAGTTGAGGGTGAGACCGTCCGTCATGGCGGCCAGATAGCGGGCCAGCACCGGGACGGGCACCGTCAGTTCGAACCCCATCGTCCGGCGCAACTGCTCGATCAGATCGGCGTAGGTGACGCGGTACATCTCGTACTGCCGCCGCGCCAGGTGCTCGAACCCGGGCTCCCGCAGGGCGTACTGGGTCAGCTCGTAGGTGAGCATGTGCTCGCCCGGGTGGGCGGACACATGGTCCCAGTACGCCTGGAAACCGGCCCGGACGGTCTCCCTGAGCGTCTCCCTCGGCCGGATCGCCTCCCGCACCAGGGCCACGTAGTGCCCGCTGATGGTGGTGATGACGGACTCGATCAGCTCCTGCTTCGACTCGAAGCAGTAGTGGAAGACGCTCAGCGACACGCCCGCCTCGGCCGCGATGGACCGGGTCGTCGTCCTGGGGACTCCGTCCCGGGTCATCGCGCGGATCGCGGCCTCGGTGAGCTGTCTGCGTCGCTCGGCCGACGGCAGGCGTGCCATGTGGATCCCTTTCCCCCGTGGAATGCGGTCAGCTGCTGTAGACGCCGACCTCGTAGAGGGAGTAACCCCAGTCCGTACCGCGGTCGGTCCCCAGCATCCGAACATACCGGGCCGTCACCCCGGAGAACTTGGCCGTGTCGAGACCGCCGTCACCGGAAGTGGTGGACCACACCGTCTTCCAGGTCGAGCCGTCGGTGGAGACGTCGATCTGGTACGCCTTGCCGTAGGCCCGCTCCCAGTCCAGGGTGACCTTCCGGACCGTGTGCGAGGTGCCGAGGTCCACCTTCCACCACTGGGAGTCGTTCCAGTCGCTCGCCCAGCGGGTGCCGCCGTCGCCGTCCACGGCCCGGCCGGGCTGGTAGCTGGTGACGGGGTTCGACTCGGACGCGCTGGCCGTCGCCGTCCTGCCCTTGGCCAGGTTGACGCCCGCCTGGTGGCCCTCGGAGGAGCCCCAGGTGTCGAGGTAGGACTCGGCGCCCTTGAAGAGGTCGTCCACCGCGCCCTGGCCGCCGACCTGCCGGATGTCCTCGATCCAGTCCGGGATCATGCCGACATGGGCGGCGCCGTCGGTGTTGTAGTCGAAGGTGCGCTGACCGGTGGTCTGCTTGTCGATCGTCGAGCCGCCGTCGACGCTCTTGAAGGGGTACTTCACCGGGTTGGAGGTGTTCGCGCCGCGCGGGGCGGGGTGGTCGCCGATGCCGTTGAAGTCGGTGCCGTAGCCGTAGCCCACGTCGTACTTGGTCCGCAGCGCGTCGGTGCGCGCGGCCTCCTTGGCGAACGCCTCGGAGCCGTGCATGTACTGGGCGACGAAACCGCCGAGGGAGTAGACCCGCTCGGTCCAGTTCAGGTCCATCCAGCTGTGCGAGGACAGGATGCCCGGGTAGGACGCGGCCTCGAACATGTCCAGGACCTGGCCGGTGGCCTTGACGCTCATGTGGTCGATCTCGAGCATCATCTTGCGCTTCATCATGCCCTGCACGGCGTACTCGCCGAGATCGGTCAGCCCGCGCACGTTGCACTGGGCGTTGTCGTCGTACTCCGGCACCTCGGTGCCGTCCGGCAGGTCCTTCTCGGCCTTCGTGGCCGCCCCGCCGATCGGGTTGTCCTTCTGCGGGCCCTTGCACTTCTCCGTCTGCCAGAAGGTGCCGGTCGACAGGAACTGGCCGACGTTGATCGCCGTACCGAGACCGCCCTCGTCGAAGCGGACGCCGCACAGCGCGTTGTCGAACTTGTGGCACAGGAACATGCTGCGCACGCCCAGGCCGTACAGCTCGTCGAGGCCCTTGTCGATGTCCGCCTTGCTGCACTGCGCGATGTCGAGGATCTGCTTGCAGCCGAACGGCTCCGAGGTCTCCACACCGAGGACGACGGCGAGCTTGCCCTGCTTGATCACCTCACGGGCCTGCGCGCTGTCGGTGACGATCCGGAACCAGCCCTTGCCGGCGCCGCCGTACTGCTTGTCGATGTAGTCCTGAAGGTCGTACGTCAGCTTCGCCTGCAGCCGGATCGAGGTCATCTCGTCGCAGCTGCGTTCCTTGAACGGGTAGATCGAGCAGATCATCCCGTTGGTCACCAGGTCGTTGACCAGCACCCGCTGGCCGCCCCGCCAGGCGCGCTCGATCCAGGCGTAGTAGTTGGCCTGGTGCGTCATCGAGTCGTACGCCGGCCAGTCCTTGAACGTCGGGTAGCCGACCGGGTCGTGCTTGCCGTCGCCGCCGTGGGTGATGTAGTCGAAGATCGCGAGGCTGCCGTCGGGGTAGTGCTCGGGACAGTCCTTCAGCGCGTCGGCGATGCCGGACGGGGAGAAGACCTTGCCGCAGATGAGCCGGCCGCCGAACGCCTCGTTGGAGAACAGGTGGTTGTGGGCGTCGACGAACCCGCGTACGTCACCGGCCGAGTCGGTCCCCTTGAACGGCTCGCCCGTCACGTTGATCTGCGAGTCGGGCGCCGGCCGTGAGGTGGGCAGCCACCAGTCGCCGGCCGCGGCCGCACTGGACGACGGACTGAGCAGCATGCCCATCGTCGTGAGGAACAGCGCCAGCACCATGAGGGGTCTGCGTCTGTCATGGGCGCGTGGAGTCCTGGTCATCACTCACGTCCTCGGTCAGGGGGATGCACGGTCGATCGGCCAGACCGTTCCGGGACGCGGTGAACACCCACGACGCCGTAGTCCGTTTGTCATGGCTGGCACAAGCGATGTGACGAGAATCGCCACTGCGGTGATCCGAGTCAATAGTCCGGGACGCTTGACCTGATGCCACTCGTTGCCCTAGAGAGCGTGAACACTTCGTCAACTTCTGTGGTGTTCGCGGGGGTTGGGCCGGACCGCCGGATCGCCGGACCGCAGGCGGCGTGACCGGCGCCGCCAGGACCCTTCTGACGGATCTCCGCGGCGTCAGGGCCCTGGTCGTCGCCCCCGGGGTGCTCCTCGCGTTCCGACGCCGGCCGGACCTTCGTGGGCCCCTGACCCTCCTGCGGCCCTCGCGCCGCGGTCGGCACGGGGGAGAGGTCGGCGGTGGGTGGCGCGCCCGGGCCGGCCGGGAGCTTTCCCGGCCGGCCCGTGGCCTGCTTCACCCCGCCCGAAACCCGAACCTGGATCAGGCGGGGGAGTCGGCCGCCGGGACGGCGGCGGCGCCCTCCGGGCTGTGGGCGGGCCCGGGTACGGCGGGCAGCGGGGCGGGGGTCCGGCGCCGGCCGGCCAGCCGGCAGCCGAGGCACTCCGCGTGGCCGCCGCGCACGGAGAGGTCGCGGACGCGCAGGCTCCACTGGTCACGGGGGCGGGGGCCCGGCGGCTTGCCCCAGCCGGCGAGGTGCAGGCCCCAGGTGACCAGGAGGGCCAGCACCGAGACCGCGGTGCCCAGGACGAACCCGGGGGCCCAGCCGCAGACGCCCAGACCGAGGAGCGCGGACCCCGTGGTGCCGATGGCGGTGCCGGTCCAGCCGGCGATGGTGTGGCCCTCGTCGTGAAGACTCACGTGTGTGCTCCCTTGACGTGCGCCGCGTCGTGCCACGGCATGCCGCGGCCACGCCCACGGCGCCGGACTATGATGTCTTAGTAAGTAAGGAATATAGCTTGCCCCGGAGGCAACTTCAATGGAGCCCGAACGCCGCCCCACCGTCCCGGAGGCGATCAGCGCCATGGACGGCCTGATCGCCACGATGATCGTCGGCCAGCAGGAGTTCGCCCGGAGATTCGGCCTGAGCGTCACCGACCTCGTGTGCTTCGCGTACGTCATGGAGGCCGGGGACACCCCGGTCACCGCCGGTGACCTGGCGCAGCGCGCGCATGTCACCACGGGGGCGGTCACCGGCATCCTCAACCGTCTGGAACGCGGCGGGTTCGTGACCCGGCAGCCGGACCCCGCCGACCGCCGCCGCGTCCGCGTGGTCGCGGTCCCGGACGTCGTCGAGCGGGTGGTGGCGGTCTACGGCCCGTTCTACGCCCGCCTCGCCGAGCTGTTCGCCCGCTACTCGCCCGATGAACTCGCCCTGCTCACCGACTGGTTCGGGCGCGCGGAGGAACTGGCCCGGGGGTATCTGGACGAGTCCCGATAGGCGAGTCTCGGAGGCGGGTCCGTGATCCCCCGGGTGCCCGGGTGCCCGGGCACCCGGACGGTGACTCTCGGGACAGCGGTGCCGTCGAGCCCTTGATCATCACCCGACAGGGGAGCGTGCCGATGCCGGTGCTCGGGACGTCGGTGATCGCGGCGAACTGGGCGTGGGCGGCCAGGCGGCCGACCTGTTCGAGGTTGTCGACGCTGGTCGGCGGTGGCCGTGCACCTGAGCTGCCAGTCGCCGCGGCGGTCCGGGCGGGCCTTCGGTGCTGACTACGCGCGTGCCACTGCGCGTGCCAACACGCGTGTCAACGTGCGTGACAAACGCGCGCAGGGTTGACGTGCGCCGAGCCAGATGGGTTCATGGGAGCGCTCCCATGAACCATCGCCACCCCCCACCTCTCGTTGATGCCTGAGCTTCTCGGCGCCCACCCCCACCTGGAGTCGCAATGAGAACTGGACGAAGCACGCAGCGAAGAAACCCCCTCGGCACCCTGCTGGCAGGGCTCGCCGGCCTGATCGGACTCGCACTCCTGGGCGTCCTGGCGCCGGCCGTGGCGCTGGCCCAGTCGGCGCCCGACGCCCGGGCCGCCGGCCTGCACATCAGCGACGGCCGTCTCGTGGAGGGCAACGGCAACGACTTCGTGATGCGCGGCGTCAACCACGCCCACACCTGGTACCCGGGCGAGACACAGTCGCTGGCCGACATCAAGGCGCTCGGCGCCAACACCGTCCGCGTCGTCCTCTCCGACGGCCACCGCTGGACGAAGAACAGCGCCGCCGACGTGGCGAACGTCGTCGCGCAGTGCAAGGCCAACCGGCTCATCTGCGTCCTGGAGGTGCACGACACCACCGGCTACGGCGAGGAGGCCGCCGCCGGGACGCTCGACCACGCTGCCGACTACTGGATCAGCCTCAAGGACGTCCTCGCCGGCGAGGAGGACTACGTCGTCGTCAACATCGGCAACGAGCCCTGGGGCAACACCGACCCCGCGGGCTGGACCGCGCCGACCAAGGCCGCCGTGCGGAAACTGCGGGCCGCCGGCCTCGAGCACACCATCATGGTGGACGCCCCCAACTGGGGTCAGGACTGGCAGGGCGTCATGCGCGCCGACGCCCGGTCCGTGTACGAGGCCGACACCACCGGCAACCTCGTCTTCTCGATCCACATGTACAGCGTCTTCGACACCGCCGCCGAGATCAACGACTACCTGAACGCCTTCGTGGACGCCCGACTGCCCCTGCTCATCGGCGAGTTCGGCGGACCCGCCGACCAGTGGGGCGATCCGGACGAGGACACCATGATGGCCGCCGCCGAACGGCTGGACCTCGGCTACCTGGCCTGGTCCTGGAGCGGCAACACCGATCCGGTCCTCGACCTGTCGATCGGCTTCGATCCCAACCGGCTCAGCGCCTGGGGCGAGCGCATCTTCAACGGCGCCGACGGCATCGCGCGGACGGCGAAGGAGGCCACGGTCTTCGGCGGCACCCCGGACGACACCAAGGCGCCCACCGCCCCCGGCACCCCGACCGCCTCCGCGGTGACGGCGACCTCCGCCACGCTGACCTGGACGGCGGCCACGGACGACACCGGTGTCACCGCCTACGACATCGTCCGGGTGAGCGGCTCCACCGAGAGCAGGCTCGCCTCCTCCACCACCGACTCGGCGACCCTGACCGGCCTCACGGCCGGCACGACGTACACCTTCGCGGTCTACGCCCGTGACGCCGCGGGGAACCGGTCGAACCGTTCGGGCACCGTGAACGTCACCACGGACCAGGGCGGCGGCACCCCCGCCGGGGACTGCTCGGTGACGTACCGGGCCACCAACGAGTGGCCGGGCGGCTTCCAGGGCGAGATCGTCATCCGCAACACCGGCACCACCGCCGTCAGCGGCTGGACCCTCGCCTTCGCCTTCGCCGACGGCCAGACCATCGGCACCATGTGGGGCGGCACTCCCACGCAGAGCGCCGGATCCGTGAGCGTGAAGCCCGTTTCCTACACCTCCACCATCCCGGCCGCGGGCTCGGTGACGGTCGGGTTCATCGGCACCAAGGGCGCCAGGAACACCGCGCCGACGGCCTTCACGCTCAACGGGGCTTCCTGCACCGGCAGTTGAATGGTCCGACGAGTCGGCCGGCCCGGCCGGGACGACCGGCGGGGGACGCTCACGGCCCCCGCCGGTCGGGTCATCAGCCCCGCACCAGCTCGATCCGGTACTTCCGGGTCTGGGAACCGTCCTCGCCGCGCACGGTGACCACGGCCGAGGCCCCGCCGGAGGCGTCGCTCCGGTCCACGGTGACGGCCGCGTACGGGTCGCGCGCCGTCGCCGTGACCTCCGCCCGGCCCGGGTCGTCGGTGACGACCCGGTAGTCGGTGGTACCGGGGTCGAAGGAGCCGACCGGCTTCCCGTCCACCTCGACGGAGGAGGCGGCGGCGTCGGAGGAGACACCGGGAGCTTTGGCGTACACCTCGATCTCGCCCATGGTGATGTAGCCGCCCTGCCGTGCGGTCATGACCACCCGCACGCCGGTCACCGGGCCCGCGTCGAGGGGGACGTCGATCACCGGGGTGCCCTCGGTGCCGACCGTGACCGGGCCGCCCGCGTCGGTCCACGGGCCGTCCGCCGTCTTCCTGACCTGGATCTTCAGGCTCTGCGGGAAGGAGACGTTGGTGCCGTCCCGGTGGAAGTGGGCGACGACCCGGCTCAGGTCGCGGGCCTTCGGCAGACCGAAGGTGATGGTGTCGGACGGGTTCTTGGTGCCCGACCTCCAGTTGGACCAGGCCTTCTCGGCGGTGTTGCCGTTGCGCAGCCGCTCGGCGGAGTAGCCGCTCTCGGTGTAGGTGGCGGCGACGCCGACACCCGGGTCGGGTGCGATGTTGGTCTCCGAGGCCCTGGTCACCTGGACGCGGACGGCCGCGTCGACCGTGGAGCCGTCGACGACCTCCGCCCTGCCGGTCAGGGTCACGACGCCCTTCTCGTCGAACGCCCCGTCGGCGGCCCGGTCCCAGGTCACCGGGAGGGCGGTGCGTCCGCCGTCCCGGCCGACGCCGGTGACCGTGGCCGGGAGCTCCGGCTCGCCCCCCTCGTAGGTCTTCGCGCGGCCGGGGACGGTCGAGGCGATCGTGTCCACGGTGACCCGGGCCTCCGCCGGGATCCTCCGGCCGAGGACGTCGGTGGCCTCGCCCTGGACGCGTACGGTCCCGGACTTGCGCCACTTGCGGTCCGCCGGCAGCTCCCACACCACCGGCAGGGAGCCCCGGGCTCCGTCGCGGACCACCGGGGTCACCGTCTCCGGCAGCTTCGGCCGCAGCCCCGGGACGGTGAACGCCTCGGCCCGCTCGGTGCTCAGCACGGTCTCGTCGCTCACGGCCCACAGCTGGTTGGCCGCCGAGGTCGGGGTGTACGTCGACACCTTGGCGCCGTCGGCGGACGACTGCCCGATGACGTCGAGGAGCCGGCCGGTGGCGGCGTTCACCAGCGTCCAACTGCCGTCCCCGGTGGTCGACATGAGCCACTGCGCGGCGGCGGGAACCTCACCTGCCCCCGCTTCCTCGAGGACGGCCTGGTTGTCGCGCACGGCGAGCCGCCCGCCGGTGTCCGCGTTGGTCAGGGTGTAGCGCTCACGGTTGCCGGTGCCGGAGGTCAGCTGCTCCACCGACCACAGCTGCCGGGCGCTCGCGGCGTCGGTCGTGCGCAGGACGACCCCGGTGCCGTCCGGCGACGGGGCGAAGGACTTGCCGCTCTGCGTGCCCTGGAGGCGGTAGACATGACCGGGCTGGACGAGGGCGGCGTCCTTGTCCGCGCCCCGGACGCCCTCGACCAGGAACGTGGTGACGGACTTGGCGGGGACGTCGAGGGTGGCCGAGCCGCCGGTCACCGCGACCGGGGTGCCCTTCACGAGGGCGCCGCCCGCGCTCGTCACGACCGGGGTGACGGTGGCGCCCGCGTCGATCTTGCGGAAGCGGGAGAGGTCCAGGGTGACGGAACGGGCGGTGGTGCCGCCGTTCACGTGGACCACGGTGGCCGAACGGCCCGACTTCCTGACGGCGGCGACGCTGGACGGGTCGTCGACCTTCACGAAGTGGTCGCCGGGCCGGATGTGGTGGGTGAAGTTCCGGATGGTGTCGAACTTGGAGTTGGCCCGGATCGGGCAGGTCTCCAGCGTGTCCGTGGCCGTGCAGTTGAACGGGACGTGGATGCTGCCCCAGTTCTTGCCCGCCGCGGCCTGCGGCAGCGCGTCCTCGACCGGCTGCCAGAACACCCAGGCGGACGGCTCCAGTTCGCGCATGTCGTCGACCATGCGGCCGGCGATGCCGAGGCCGGGCTCCATGCCGGTGAAGTCGCTGCCGGTGCCCCAGGTGCCCTCGACCTCGCTCATCCAGAGCTTTTTGTCCGCGCCCTTGGCGATGTCGCGCGCGCTGGTGCGCATGCCGGTGCCGTAGGTGTGCACGTTGAGCTGGGGGACGGCCGCCCGTGCGGAGGCGTCGTAGGCGTTCCAGTTCTGGGTGAAGATCGTCGGGTTGGTCTCGTCCATCGCCGAGATCCGGGCGTCGGTCCTCGCCCCGCGCAGTGCATTCTGCAGGGCGAGGAGCACCTTCTGCTGGAGGGCGGGACCCGCGTGCGCGCCTTCCTGACGGCCGCCGGTGGGCTGGCCGTTCGCGCCGATCTGGGTGCCCCAGTAGTTGGTGTTGGGCTCGTTCAGCGGGGCGATGGTGTCGAAGTCGATACCGTGCCGCTTCTCCATCTCCTCGGTGACCCGCACCAGGTAGGCGGCGAACTCGTCGACGCGGTCCGCGCGGATCTGGTCCGTGTTCGCGTCGAAGCCGCCGGAGACGTACCCGCTGACGGTCTGGAACCAGGGCGGCGAGTTGCTGAACGCCTCCCACTTGGTGATCTTGTCCTTGACCTGGTCCACCCACCAGCGCTGGCCCTGGTCGGCGTTCCAGTCCCAGTGGCCGGGGTTCTCCGGATCCCACCACTCCATGTCCTGGCGGGTGGTGCCCGGCGGGGCCTTCCAGAAGCCGTCCATCGTCGCGCCGGTCTTCATGTAGTCCTTGCGGACGTCCGGGGCGTTGCCGCCGCCGATGTTGTAGCGCGCGATGTTGAGGCGGAGGCCGTCCTCACCGAACAGCATGTCGACGAGCCGTCTTCGGACGGGCTCGGGGTAGCCGCCCGTGGCGTTGGCGAACCAGACGAGGCTGGTGCCCCATCCCTCGAACTCCTGCTGCTGGTACGAGGGGTCGATCCGGACGGTGACGGAGTTCCGCGCCGGGGCCGTCGTGTCCGCGGCGGCCGGCGGGGCCGCCGTCAGACCGGCACCCAGCACGAGGGGGACCACGGGCGCCAAGGCCCTGACGATGCGATGTCGTGGGGTCACGACACTCCCTTCCACAACACGGGGCGAACGCCGTTTCGTTGACATGGCCAAAACACGTGCTTAGCATTCAGGAAACTGAAAGCGCTTTCTAGTCCTCGTTGTTCATGGATTCGCCCGACCGGTCGCACGGCCCGAGAACGTCCTCCACCCGCCCCGGGAGAAACCGTACGAGGTCGTCACGTACCGTCCGTACGCTCGGACGGACCGGCACCGCCGGAGGGACCGACCGCCCCGCCATGACCGCCACCACCGCCGATCGGTTCCCGCTGTACGCCGGCACGGCGGGCCCGTTCCCCGACGGCACGGTGGCCGGGCCGCGCACCGGAACGCCGGGTGCCTGAGCAAGTCCTCCTCCCCCACGAAGCACAGGAGAGAGCCCGATGAACTCACCGCGCACGAAGGTGGTCATGGCCGCGCTGACGGCCGCGCTGCTCGCCGGACCCGGTGTCGCCCAGGCGGCGCCCCAGTCCGCACCCGTTCCCCGGACGCAGGCCGCCGCGGCCACCGTCAGCTGGACCCTCGTCCGGGCGGCCAACCCGACACAGGACCAGCGCACGGCGTACACCCTGATCACCTCGGCCATGAACGCGGCGGTCGCCCGCTACAACAACCTCAGCGACCTCGGCAAGAACATCACCGTCCGCTACGAGCCCGGCGTCCCCACGGCCGACGGGAACCTCAACGGGACCATCCGCTTCGGCAGCAACCGCAGTTACATGAACGAGCGGACCGCGCTGCACGAGATCGCGCACACCATCGGCGTGGGCACCAGCTCCGGCTGGTCCCGGCTGGGCGGCAGCGGCACCTGGACCGGCGCGCGGGCCACGGCGCTGGTGAGGCAGTACGACGGGGCGAGCGCGAAGATCTCCACCGGCGGCGGCCACTTCTGGCCCTACGGACTCAACTACGACAACGAGTACTCCACGACCGCGGCCGACCGGCACGTCCGGATCGTCGCCGCGATGGTGACCGACGGACTGTGAACCGCGGGCGCGGCAGCGGCAGTTGGTGCCTGATGACAAAGGCGCTCGCCGGGCTTGCGTTGTTGTGAGCACGGGGCGGTGGGGTCCGCGCGGCGGTCCTACCGTCCCAGCATGAACACGAGTCGCAGGAGAGGAAAGACCTTCAGGGCGCTGCGGGGCGTCGCGCCGGCGGTGCTGCTGGCCGTCGGGGCGCTCACCGCAGCCGCCCCCGACGCGCGGGGTGCGCAGACGCGGACCGAGACGGCCGTGGCGTCGGCCGGCCCGGTCCGGGGTGTGACAGAGACGATGGTGCGGGTGCGGGCGCCGCTCCCGGCGTCCTTCGGGGCCCGGCCGGCGGCGTGCGACTGGCTGTCGTACCTGCGCTACCGCTCCTCCGGCGGACCGGCCGCCTCGGCCGACGCCGACCGGATCCTCGTCGCCCAGCCGGGCATCCTGGAAGGCGCCGGCGCCTTCGACAGCGTCGCCCGCAACACCGTGGCACGCGCCGCCGCCCAGGGCCGGCACATCGAGTTCTGGGCCCTGGACCGCCGCTCCAACTGCCTGGAGGACCGCACCGGGGTGGCCTCCGACGACCAGCGCACGGCCGTCGACTACTACTACCGGGACAAGCCGGTCGCGGGCCGCACCTTCGACGGGTTCCTCGGCAACGGCGTCCTCGGCTGGATGGCGCGGCTAGGCGTCGAGCGGACCGTCCGCGACCAGTACGACCTGCTCACCGCCGAACTGCCCGACCAGGAGGTGCGCGCGCGGAAGGTGCTGTGCGGCGGCCACTCCCTGGGCGGTGTCGTCACCGGGTACTTCGCGACCGCCGACTTCGACGGCGACCCGACCACCACGGCGGACGCCGGACACCGCCAGTGCGCCGGCTACTTCGCCCTCGACACCACCGTCTCCACCTCCCTCGGGGACCTGAGCGGCAGCATCCCGGACGACACCGGTCTGCCCAACGTCGGCCTCGGCCACGGCGCCGTGCAGGCCGGCCTCGACAGCGGACTGCTGCCGCGCTCGCTGTCCGCGCCGGTGCTCCTCAACCCGGAGACGATGACACTGCTCGCCATCGCCGCCATGGGCGCGCTGCAGGACCCGGACGGCGAGGCGACCCTGCCGGACCAGCTGCCCCGCACCGCCAACATCGACCTCACCAACCGGTTCCTGTTCTCCGAGGACACCCCCACCTTTCTCTCCGGCACCCCGGCGGTGCGGGACTTCCGGCTCTCCAACGAGGCCGTCCTCGGCGCCCTGATGGACGACCACTCCGTACCGCTGGCCTTCCTGCAGAGCAGCGTGGGCTTCTTCGACGGCGGGCCGGTCGTCGACAAGAACTTCCCCGCCGCCAACGGCAGCGGGGCACAACCGGCCCTGCTCGGCCGCGAGTACAAGGCCATCCCCGACCGGCCGGGCGGCCCGCTGTACACCTGGCGGAACTACGACCGCGTCGGCGACGCCGACGACCCCGGGTACCGGTCCGCCGACGGGACACCCTTCACCGACGCGGGCAAGGAGGTCACCGACATCCAGGAGCTGGCCCGCAGCATGGCCCGGCAGCCGCTGGACTTCACCGAGCAGTACTTCCCGACCAAGCTGGTCACCGATCTCCAACTGGCGGACTCGCCCCAGGTGAAGCGGCTCGTCGTCCACCCGGACGGGCTCACCGCCCACCCGACGCTCACCGTGCTCGCGGGCGACGGACTGCTGGCGGGCCGGGTCCCGGCCGGTCTGGATCCCGTGATCGCCGACGGCTACCAGCACCTGGACGTGCTGACCGCCGCGCCCACCCAGAACGACGGCCGTCCCGAGCCCGTCTCCACGAGCCTGACGGAGTTCGCGCGGGACCCCGCGTAACCGGCGCCGTCGTCAGCCTCGTGGCAGAAGGGGCCCGGGAGGATCTCCTCCCGGGCCCTTCGCCGTGCCGTTGGGTTCGTGGGGTCCGCGGGGTCAGATCTTGGTCGCGGCGAAGGCCGCCGCCGCGTCGGCGTTCGCGCGGTAGCCGAGGTGGGCGCCCACGTCGCCGCCGCCGTTCTCGCAGACCGGGTCACCGGCGGCGCAGAAGTCGATGGTGCGGCTCTGGTAGGTGCCGGTGACGCTCTTGCCGATCGCGCGGATCGGGTTGCCGAACAGCAGCACCGCGGAGACCCTCGGTTCCAGCGCCGCCGGAAGGGTGGCCACGATGGGACTGCCGACGACCGCGCCGGCGCTGCTGATACCGATGGAGTTGTCGACGACGTTCGCGCCCTGCGAATAACCGACGAGAACGAAACGCTGGTTCGGGCAGGAGGCGGCCTGGCTCCGGACATGGTTCACCAGATCCGCGTTGCCCTGCGCGGCCGACGTGGGCGAAAGGTCGGCGGGATAGTTCACCTTGTAGCTGGACAGTGACTTGCCCGCGACTTTCTTCTGCAGCGCCGCGTACACGGGGTCGCCGACGATGAAGCCGAGCGTGCCCGGCTCGAAGGTGCCGCGAGCCGAGACGACGTCGATGTCCGTGCAGGCGGCGGCCGTGGCGGTGGGGGTCGCGACGGCGGCCAGACCGGCCCCGCCGACCAACGGGATGGCGGCGAGGTACAAGCGGATACGCATGGGGATCCTTTGAGGGTCGGGCGCGTGGAAGCGCCTGTGGAAAAGGACGTCCCGAAGGTATTCGCCTGGTCGGCCGCGGTGTTATGGACGGGAATTCAGTATTCACCTCCTTTTTTGTGCCGAGTTGAGTCTCCCCGAGAAAGGCAGCCGGAGGCGGGCGGCCCGAAAGGGGCAGTCAGAAATTGGGCAGCCGGAAATGGGCAGCCAGATATGGGCCGACGCAGAGTGGGTCGGCCCCGGTGAGTCGGTTCTTCTATGCGGGGGACGCGTCGTCGTCCCGCAGTGCCTCCGCCCGCAGGGCGAGGATGAGGTCCAGACGGGTGACCGGGTCGTGCAGGGCGTCGCCGAACAGCTTCTCCAGCTGCCGCAGGCGATAGCGAACCGTCTGCGGGTGGACGTGGAGGCGGGCGGCGACGTCGGGCACGTTGCCGCCGCCGAGGAGCCACGCCAGCAGGGTCTCGGCGAGCCGGCCGCGCGGCCCCTCCGCGACCGTGTCCAGCGGCGCCAGCACCTGCGACCGGAGCCGGGCGAGCAGCGGTTCGTCGCTGTGCAGCAGCAGGGTCGACAGATGGTCGGCGCAGCGCACCACGCCCTGCCGGGGCAGGATGCCGCGCCCCATCAGCCCGAGCGCGCGGGTGGCCCACCGCAGGGAACGGGCGGCCTCCGTGAGCGGAACCGAGGGGCCGATCGCCGCCGGCCGCCCCCGCAGCGCGAGCGTGAACGCCCGGCCGCCGAAGCCGCCCGAGCCGTCCGGGTCGGGCACGAGCATCCGTGGCGGCCGGGACTCCATGTCCACCAGCGCCCCGGCGGCCGCCAACGGCCGCTCCTCCCGCTGGTCGGGCGAGGCCGCGAGGACGACGACCGCGACCTGCGCCGGCACCGACCAGCGGGCGCCGTGCGCCAGGTCGCGCACCGCCTCCGGGGACACCGGCCCCTCGCCCAGCAGCAGGGCGAGCAGCCGCCCCCGGCGCCGCTCCAGTTCGTCCGTGCGGCGCAGCTGCCCCTCCGCATACCCCGCCGCCGCGGCCTCGGCCACCTCGTGCACGGTCCGGAACGCCAGTTCGCCCAGTCCGGCCATGACCGAGGAGTCCAGCCCGAGTTCCTCCGTGGTACGGCCCAGCAGCCGCCAGGCGTGCAGCCCTCCGACCCGCAGCGCGGACTGCAGCGTTTCGAGGCTGTGGCCCAGCAGCGCCTCGCCGCGTCCCAGCTCGTGGTAGATCGCGGCGATGGAGTCCCCCCGGGCGCGCGGATCGGCGATGTGGTCGACGAACAGGGTGAGCGCCTGCACCACCCCCGACCTGAGGAGCGCGCGGCTCGCCTCGTCGGCCGCCCGGGCGGCGTACTCCGGGACCTGCCGGCACACCTCCTCCTCCACCTCGTCGGCGACGGACTCCAGTTCGTCGCGCAGCAGCCTGGCCAGTTCGGGCGGCACAGGGGTGGCGCCGGGACCGTTCGGTACGCCGTACGGCGGAGTGGGGGACGCCACGGCGGACCCTCCTTTCACCCGGAAGCGGCTCACCCGCGGGCCGTTGCCCGTGGGGCGAGCGGCAACTCCCGAGTAGGACGCACGCCCCCCGCGCTCCGTTCCGTGCCCCGACGGCACCGGCCTCACGCCGGCACTCCCAACGCACCGGCGAGCATCGGCCACGAGGCGCCGAACTCCCGCTTCCAGTAGGCCCAGCCGTGCCCGCCGCCGGCGTAGAAGTGCGTGGTGACCGGCACGCGGAGCAGGGCGAGCGTGTCCGTGAAGGCATGGGCGGACGGCCAGAGCAGGCTCTCCAGCGCCTCCGGGAGCCAGTCGCCGAGACCGCCGACCACTCCGCTGCCGCTCGACACGTACAGGGCGGTGCCGCGCAGTCCCGCCGCCCGGGAACGCGGGTTGAAGTCCCGCCAGGTGAGAAGGTCGAGGATCGGGTTGCCCCACAGCGACCGGGGGGCCAGGTTCTCGCGGTCGACGATGGCGTCCATCAGGCTCGGCACCCCGGGTGCCATGGTGTCCAGGATGCCGCTGTACGAGGCCGCCGCCGCGTACGTCCCCGGGTGCCGCGCCGCGTGCGCCATCGCGCCGTAGCCGCCGGTGGAGACCCCGGCGACCACCCGGACGCCGGAGGCGCGGTAGTCGCGGGCGAGCAGCGCCGGGACCTCGGAGACCTGGAACGTCTCGTAGTCCGGGCCGTCGCGCCAGGCGGTCGGGATGCCGGTGGGTCCCGCGTCCGGCATCGCCACGATCAGTTCCCGGCCCGCCGTGAACGCCTCGATGTCCGTCTCACGGGTCCACGACGTGTGGTCGTCGTGGGCGCCGTGGAGCAGATACAGCACGGGGTAGGTCCGCGCGGGCCGCGCGTCGAAGGAGGAGGGGAGGATCAGCCGGACCGGGGCGTTCCGGCCGAGGGCGGCGGACGGGAGGGAGACGTCGAGGGTCCGGGCGCCGAGGCGGGTGACGGACCGGCCGCCGGGTACCGGCGCGGTCCGGGCGCGGGGTGCGGTCCCGGGGGTGGCCGCGGCGGCGGTCCTCGCGGTGCTGGCCCCGACGAGGGCGGCCAGGGCGGTGGCGGCGGCCGCTCTCGTGACGGAGCGCCGGGACGACCCGGTGGTGCCGTTCCGTCGGCCGGTGCGGGGGCTGTGGTTCACGGGGTCGGTCATGGCGGCTCTCCTCGGATCGGTTCAGCGGGTCTCCCCGGCGAGCCGCCACCGCAGATCGGCGGCGATCTCGTCGACGTACGGCGGGTCGAGCAGCGAGAGATGGTGGCCCGCGACCCGGACGACGGTCAGGCGCGGGCACACCTCGTCCCACCCGAGCGCCTCGTCCTCCCGCTCGTACGCGGGGTCGCGCACGGTGTGCGGGGCGGGCTCGGTGGCCCGGTAGAGCACGACCTGCCCGTCGTACCGGCCCGGCCGGTGCGCCTCGCCGATCCGCAGGTCCAGATAGGAGGCCCGTTGGTGGTCGAGGACCGCCGACGGGACGTCGGCCGCCCCGCTCAGAGCCCGCAGCACGGCATCGATGCGCTCGGCGTCGTCCTCGGTCGCGGCCAGCTCGTCGTACGGCAGGTCCAGTGCGACCCCGTACGTGTCGGCGACGTGGCGGGCGAAACCGGTGAAGTGCGCGCGGATCCGTTCGGCCCCGGTGCCCTCGGGACGGGGGAGCGGCCGTACGGAGTCGAGGAGCAGCACCAGCCGTACGTCACGCCCCGCGGCCGTCAGCAGACGCGCCGCCTCCTGGGCGACGAAGCCGCCGAACGACCAACCGCCCAGCAGGCAGGGCCCCTCGGGATGGGCGGCGGCCACCGCGTCGGCGTACCGGCGGGCCTTCTCGACGACCGTACGGGCCTCGTCGGCCCGCTCCAGCCCGTACACCGGCCGTTCCCCGCCGAGCCGTTCCACGAGCGACCGGTACACGTCGGTGGTGCCGCCCGCCGCGTGGACGAGGAAGAGCGGGGAGGAGGGGCCCGAGGCGTGCAGGGGGTGGAGCAGCGGGTGGGGGCCGGGGAGTCCGGTGAGAGTGGTTTCCTCGGTGGCCGTCGCCCCGGCCGGCAGTGCGCGCTGGATGCGGGCCGCCGTGACCTCGACGGTGCCCGCGCCCAGCAGGTCGCGCAGGGGGAGCTGGATCCCGAACTCGCGTTCCAGGGCGGTGCGGATACGGACGGCCATCAGGGAGTCCAGGCCCAGTTCGGCGAGGCCGGTGGCCGGGGTGACGCGCGCCGCGGGGTGTCCGGTGACGGCGGCGATGCGGTGGCGGAGCCGGTCGGTGACCGAGGTACGGTCCTCCGTCCGCCCCTCCTCCGGCCGCGCCGCCAGGTGATCCCGGGCGGCGGCCCCGGCGTCCACGGCCCCGGCGGCGGACGGCTCCGGCGCCGCACCGCCCGCCGTCCGGTCGGTCCACCAGTGCCGCGTGTGCCGCCAGCGGGGTCCGGGCAGGTCGATGACGCGGCCCGGGGGCACGGGGAGCCGCAGCCCGGCGGTGTGCAGGACGCCCACCTGGGTGAGGAAGCCCGCGGCGGAGTCGGCATCGCGGCGGAGGGTGCCGAGGGCGAGGGACCCGGGCGCGGTGTCCGTGATCGCCCGGGTCAGGACCGGGTGGGGCGAGAGTTCGACGAACGCGGTGTGGCCGTCGGCGGCGGCTGCCGCGACCGCCCGGTCCAGACGTACCGGTCTGCGCAGATTGGCGGCCCAGTGCGCCGCGTCGAACACGCCGTGGCCGCGCGGGTCGTCCAGCACGGTGGAGTACACGGGGACGTGGGCGGGTCCGCCCCGGACGTCCGCCAGCTCCGCCGTCAGCTCCGGCAGCAGCGGCTCCACCTGCGGCGAGTGACCCGCCCCGACCACCCGCATCGCCCGCGCGGCCCGCCCCTCGGCCTCCAGCCGGCTCACCAGCCGGGCCACCTGCTCCTCCCGGCCGGTCACGACCTTCTGGCCGGGCGAGGAGTGCACGGCGACATGAACATCCGGGAAATCCCGTGCCAGGGCGTCGAGTTCGTCGTCGGCGAGGTCCACCACCGCCATGGCCCCGCCCCGCAGCCGGCCGAGCAGCCGGGCCCGTACGGCGACCACACGAGCCCCGTCCGCCACCTCCAGCGCGCCCGCGCACACCGCGGCGGCCACCTCGCCCAGGGAGTGCCCGATGACGGCGGCGGGCTCGGCGCCGTGCGCCCGCCACAGCTCCGCCAGCGCCAACTGCAGCCCGAAGAGCACGGGTTGGGCGATCTCCAGGCGGTCGAGGCCGCCGCCGGTGGCCAGCTGGTCGTAGAGGGAGAACCCGCACTCAGGGGCCAGCTGCGCGTCCAGCTTCTCCACGGCGGCGGCGAAGGCCGGCTCCTCGGCGAGGAGCCGGCGCCCCATGCCGGGCCACTGACTGCCGTACCCGGAGAACACCCACACCGGGCCGGGCCCGAGGCGGTCCCCGTCGCCCACGACGACCTGCGCGTGCGGCTGCCCACCGGCCAACGCGCGCAACCCGTCGGCCAGTTCGGCCGGAGCGCCGGCCACGACCGCGGCCCGCACCCTTCCCCGGCCCGCGCGTCCGGCGAGGGTGCGTGCCACGTCGCCCGGGTGTGCGGCGCGCCCCTCGGGCGTGTCCAGCCAGTCGGCCAGCCGGGCGGCGGTGTCGCGGACCCGGGCGGGACCGGCGTCGGAGAGGAGGTGCAGGCGGGCGGCGGGTTCCTGTGCCGGGGGCGGGAGAGCGGCGTCGGGCGGCCACTCCTCCAGCACCGCGTGGGCGTTGGTGCCGCCGAACCCGAACCCGGAGACCCCGGCCGTGGCGGTGCCGCCGTACCGGGGCCACGGCTCGGCCTCCGTCACCACCCGCAGCGGTGTGCCGTCCTCCAGGGAGCTGCCCCCGGCGCAGTGCAGCGTGGGCGGGATCAGGTCGTGGTGGAGCGCGAGCACCGTCTTCACCAGTCCGGCCATGCCCGCGGCGGACTCCAGGTGGCCCAGGTTGCCCTTGACGGAGCCGAGCAGCAGGGGCTGGTCGGGGTCACGGCCGCGGCCGAGGACGGCACCGAGCGCGCCCGCCTCGATCGGGTCGCCGAGCGGGGTGCCGGTGCCGTGGGCCTCGACGTGGTCCATGTGCGCGGGGGAGAGGCCGGCCCGGGCGCAGGCGGTGGTCAGCAGGGCCCGTTGGGCGGCCGGGTTGGGGGCCAGGAGGCCGCCCGAACGGCCGTCGGAGTTGACGGCGGTGGCCCGCACGACGGCGAGGATCCGGTCGCCGTCCCGCTCGGCGTCGCAGAGCCGTTTCAGCAGGACGGCCGCGCACCCCTCGCCCCGGCCGATCCCGTCGGCGGCCGCCGAGAACGGCTTGCACCGCCCGTCGGGTGCGAGGGCGCCCGCCCGCCGGAACGCGACCGTGACGGCCGGGGAGAGCACCAGGTTGACCCCGGCGGCGATCGCGAGGTCGCTCTCGCCCGTGCGCAGGCTGACACAGGCGTGGTGCACGGCCACCAGCGACGACGAACAGGCGGTGTCGACGGCCATGCTCGGCCCGCGCGTGTCCAGGACGTACGCCAGCCGCCCCGCCGTCACGCTCAGCGCCCCGCCGGCCGGCGCCCAGGGGTCGACGGCGGCCGGATCGGCGCCGGTGAGCTGCCCGTAGTCGGACGCGGAGACCCCGACGAAGACACCGGTGGCGCTGCCCGAGAGGGACGCGGCCGGGACGGCGGCATGATCGAGCGTCTCGTGGACCACCTCCAGCAGGATCCGCTGCTGCGGGTCCATCACCGCGGCCTCGCGCGGGGTGATCCGGAAGAAGTCCGCGTCGAACCCGGCGATGTCGTCCAGGTAGCCGCCGAAGGGGAGCGCGTCGGCGGGCGGGTACGGCGTGAAGTCCCGCCAGCGGTCCTCCGGGACCCGCCGGATCGCGTCGACGCCGTCGAGGAGCGCCCGCCAGTACTCCGCCGGCCCGCGCACACCTCCGGGCAGCCGGCAGCCGACCCCGACCACCGCGACCGGTTCGCCGGGCGACACGGGAGCCCCCGGGGGCGGGCCCGGAGCGGAGGCGGGGTCCGTCCGCGTACCGCACAGCAGCGCCACCAGCGCGTCCCCGGTGGTCGCCTCCCACAGCAGCGTCGCCGGCAGCTCCCGGCCCGTCGCCCGGGACAGCTCCCCGGCGAGGGCGACCGCCTCCCGCGAGGACATGCCGAGATCCGCGAGCGGCCGGTCCATCGGCACGTCCGCGGCGGCCGTGCCGCCCCAGAGGGCCACCCGCTCGGCGATCAGCCGCCGCAGCCCGCCCGCCGCGCCGTCCCCGACGGCCCTCATCCCGCGACCCCCGCCGCATAGGCACCGGCCAGATAGCGTTCCCGGGTCAGCGTCCGCGAGACCTTCCCGCTGGACGTACGGGGCACCGTCCCCGGCGGGACGAGGACGACGTCGGCGAGCCGCAGCCCGTGCCGGGCGGAGACGGCCGCGCGCACGGTCCGTACGAGGGCCGGTACGTCGAGGTCGGCGACCGGCACGCCGCGCGCGTGCTCCGCGACCACGACCACCCGTTCCCCGGAGCCGTCCGGCACCCCGAACGCGGCGAGCCGGTCCCGCCGCACGGCCGGATGCGTCTCCTGGGCCGTGGCCTCCACGTCCTGCGGGTAGTGGTTGCGTCCGTCGACGACGATGAGGTCCTTCAGCCGCCCGGTGACGAGCAACTGCCCGTCCAGCACCGTCCCCAGGTCACCGGTCCGCAGCCACGCGCCCGGCTCCGCCGTGACCCCGGCCGGTTCGGCGCCGAAGACGCGCCGCGTCAGCCCCTCCTGGCCCCGGTACCCCCGCCCCACGTTGGGCCCGCGCACCCAGATCTCGCCGACCTCGCCGTCCGCCGTCGCGGCCCGGGACACCGGGTCCGTGATGCGTATCCGCTGGCCCGCCGGCGTGCCGCAGCCGGCCAGCAGCACCGCCCTCGGGTCGTCGGGCCGTGCGGGCAGGGCCCTGCCCGCCGCCAGGGCGTCACGGTCGAGCGCGAACGCGCGCACCGGGCCCCCGGGCCGGGCGGCACTGACGAAGACGGTCGCCTCCGCCAGCCCGTACGACGGACAGTGCGTCCCCGCGGGGAGCCCCTGCGCGGCGAACGCGGCGTGGAAACGGTCCGCCGTGCCGGGGCGCACCGGCTCGCTGCCGTTGATCAGCGCGTGGACCCCGCCCAGCCGCAGTCCGGCCTTCTGTGCCTCGGTGACCGTCGCGGCGCAGTAGTCGTAGGCGAAGTTGGGCGCCGCGCTCAACGCGCGCGGGTGCGCGGCCAGCAGCCGCAGCCAGCGCGCCGGCTCGTGCAGGAACGCCACGGGGTCCATGAGCACCGACAGCAGCCCGCGCACCACCGGGGCCGCGACACTCAGCACCAGGCCCATGTCGTGGTAGAGCGGCAGCCAGCCCACGAACGTCACCGGATGCGCGTCGGCACCGTAGGCGGCCAGCGCCTGGCGGGCGTTGGCGACGACATTGCCATGGGTGATCTCCACGCCGGCCGGGGTGCGGGTCGAGCCGGAGGTGTACTGGAGGTAGGCGAGGGCGTCGGCGTCGGGCACCGGGGCCCGCGCTTCGCCGGCCGCGGCGTCGGGCACCTGGTCGACGGCGACAACCTTCATGTCCCGTCCCGCGCACGCCGCGCGCACCTCGGCGAGGGCTTGGCCGGTCGTGACGACGACCGCCGGGGACGCGTCCGTCAGGACCGCCGACAGCCGGTCGCCCTGGCCGGGCAGACCGGGCGGGTGCAGCGGTACGGCGACCAGGCCGGCGGCGAGCGCCCCGAGGAAGGCGGTGACGTAGTCCGTGCCCTGCGGGCACAGCACCGCGACCCGCGCCCCCGGCTTGGCCTCCGCCGCGAGCCGGGCGGCCACGGCCCGCATCCGCAGATCCAGCCTGCGCCAGGTCAGGGTGCGGTGGACGCCCCGCGAATGCGGAGCCGGATGGTCGACGAAGGTGAACGCCCGGCGGTCGGGGGTGGTCTCGGCCCAGTGCCGCACGTACTCCGGCAGACTGCGGAACACGGGCGCGAGCGGGGGGCGTCGGCTGTCCATCGGGCATGGCTCCTCACGTCGCGGGGACGGCTTGCGGGTGGTTCACGGGGACGCGTCACGGGCGGCGTCGCCGGTGGCCGTCGACGGCGCGGCACACCGGGTCGAGGGCCCGCTCAGAGCGGGATGTTGCCGTGGCGGCGCTCCGGCATGGGGGCGCGCTTGCCCCGCAGGGCGCGCAGGGCCCGGCAGATGTGGGCGCGGGTGTCGCGCGGGGCGATGACCGCGTCGACGTAACCGCGCTCGGCGGCCAGGTACGGGGTCCCGTAGGTGCTCTCGTACGCGGTGACGAGGCGGGCGCGCAGGGCCTCCGGGTCGGCCGCGGCGGCGAGTTCGCGGCGGTGCAGGACACCCACCGCGCCCTCGGCGCCCATGACCGCGATCCGGGCGGTGGGCCAGGCCAGGTTGATGTCGGCGCCGAGATGCTTGGACCCCATCACCGCGTAGCCGCCGCCGTACGCCTTGCGCACCACCACCGTGACCTTGGGGACGGTCGCCTCGGCGTACGCGTACAGGAGTTTCGCGCCGCGGCGGATGATGCCGGCCTGTTCCTGGCGGACGCCGGAGAGATAGCCGGGGACGTCGGCGAAGGTCAGCAGGGGGATGCCGAACGCGTCGCAGAACCGCACGAACCGGGCGGCCTTCTCGGAGGCGTCGATGTCGAGGACACCGGCCGTGTGCAGGGGCTGGTTGGCGACGATGCCGACCGTGGCGCCCTCGACCAGGGCCAGCGCGCAGATGATGTTCGGCGCGAACAGCTCGTGGATCTCCAGGAGTTCACCGTCGTCGACGACCGCGCGCAGGACGTCCCGCATGTCGTAGACCTCGGCGAGCCGGTCCGGCACCACCGCGTCCAGCCCGAGACCGGCGGGCGCGGCCCCCGGTGTGTACTGCGGGGGCCGCTCCGCGTTGTTGGCGGGCAGGTACGACAGCAGGTCCCGCACGGTGTCGAGGGCGTCCACCTCGTCGGCGGCGAGGAAGTGGGCGTTGCCGTTGACGGTGTTGCTGGTGCGGGCGCCGCCCAGTTCCTCGGCGCCGGTGCGTTCGCCGGTGACCGTCTCGATGACGTCGGGCCCGGTGACGAACATGTGCGAGGTGCCGTCCACCATCACGGTGAAGTCGGTGATGGCGGGCGAGTACGCGGCCCCGCCGGCGCACGGGCCGAGGACGACCGAGATCTGCGGGATCACGCCGGACGCCCGGACGTTGCGGCGCACCAGCTCGGCGTAGAGGGCGAGCGAGGTGACGCCCTCCTGGATCCGGGCGCCGCCGCCGTCGTTGAGTCCGACGACGGGGCAGCCCGTCTTCAGGGCGAGGTCCATCAGCGCGATCGTCTTCTCGCCGAACGCCTCGCCCATGCTGCCGCCGAACACCGTGGAGTCCTGGGCGAAGACACAGACGGGCCTGCCGTCGATCGTGCCGTGCCCGGTGACCACGCCGTCGCCGTACGGCCGCGGGCCGGCGCCCTCGGCGGGGCGGGCCCGCACGAACTGGCCCGTCTCCGTGAACGAACCGGTGTCCAGCAGCAGGTCGACGCGCTCCCGGGCGCCGTACTCCCCGCGTCTCCGCGCCCCGGCCGGTGCGACCGCCCGGATGCGGCGGCCCTCCAGGTCGGCGATGCGGTCGGCGGTCCGGTCGACCGTACGGCCGGCGACCGGGTCGGTGTCCCGGCCGTCGGCCCGCTCCAGCGCCCGCCTGTCCCGGGACGTCGTCACCTCTAGCGTCACAGCCACCTCCGAAGTGGCTTCCGAATATGGCAGCGCAGGAGAGCCGGACCGGGTCCCTCACCGTTCTGTGTGCGGGAGATGAGTCAAGAGAGGCCGTTGTTCGTCCGTGGGTGACAAGGGAGGCGGGTTCCGCCGGCGGCGCGGGCGCCCGCTCGGCCCGCCCGGTCAGGACTCCTTGCCGCGGCCGGTCAGTGCGTCGCGCATCCGGTCGACGAGGCCGAGGCCCGGTGCGAGGATCTTGTTGGCCGGGGGCTTGGTGGGGGCCGACGGGTGGGGGCGGGTCGGTGCCAGCTTCTTGGCCCGGCGGACCTTGTCGCCGAGGTCGTTCAGCACCTCGGCCGAACACGACTTCACCAGCTGCGGGAAGAGATTGCTCTCCTCGTCCCGGACGTGGTGCCTGATCTCGGCCGCCAACCGGGCGATCAGCCGGTCGAACTCCGGGTCGTCGGCGGCACACCGCTCCAGGTCCTTCATGGTGCGCTCGGCCGCCGTGTGATCCGCCAGCTCCCGGTCGGCGACCGCGTCACCGTTGCGTACGTGCCGGCGTACCGCCGGATAGAGATACGCCTCCTCCGCCACGGAATGACGTACCAGCTCGATGGTCACGAGATCGGCGTACTCCTTGCGCCGCGAGTCGCCGGAAGGCAATTCCTCGATCTTGCCGAAGAGTTCCTCCACCTCCCGGTGGTCGGTCTTCAGTTCCTCGACGACATCTCCACCGTGTGCCATTTCCGTCGCTCCTCACCCGCACGCCCCGGCCGGCCGTACCGGACCGGATCTCTGTGGAGGTCAGTGAAACCCTCGCGGCCCCGAATGCGTCGTATTGACGACCCGGTGAGTCAGTGCGCCGGGGGGATGTGGCCCAGGACACGCCCGTTCCGTGGCCTGCGCCATTTCCGGCCCGACGGCACACGACTACGTTGTGCCACGCGTTCCCCAGCTCCCACGGACGGCCCAGATTGCTCGCAGACCTCTCCCCGCTCATAGCGGCGACCACCCAATGGCTGACGCGTGCCTACCCGGCCGGCGGCGGCGCCCTGGACGGCGCCCTCTGCGAGGCACAGGCCCGCCAGGCCGTCACCGTGGCCGCGTGGCTGCGCTACCCCACGCCGACGGACGCCGCGCTCGTCGGGATGGCCGGACCGGGCGGCACCGCCCGGCTCGACTGGATCACCGGCTTCGACGAACACCTCACCCCGGACGAGTACGCCTGGCGGACCTGGGTCGACGAGGTCGTCGCCAGCTGGGCGGCCTGTCTGCTCGCCGACCCCGGCCTGGCCCACGCCGCCGTGGCCGCCCTCGCCGGCTCCCCGCACACCACCGGCTCACCCGCCGCTTTCCGCCGCCTCCTCACCCCCGACGAACTCGACCGACGGGCCGCCGCGCTGCTGCGCCACCCGGACCTCCTGGCCCCCGTGGTGACGTTGCACCACGCCGACCTGGTCCACACGTTGAGGCCCGGGCGGGCCCTGACGGCCTGAGCCCGCGCGGCACACCGCCCGGCCTCCCGCTACCAGCGCAGCGGCAGCCCCGCGAGATGGCCGTCCAGCAGTCCGGAGACGATCCGGTGGTCGTTCAGCGAGGGATGCCAGTCGCAGCCCAGGTGATCGAGGCCGGGATCGTCGTAGTACCAGTGGCTGGTCCGGCGGTCCCCCCGACGGCGGCGCTCCTCGACGATCCGCCGGGTGGCCTCCTCGAACACGGTCGTGTTCCAGATGCGGGCGGCGGCGACCACCAGGAACGTGCCGCGCCCGTAGCGGGTACGCAGCTTGTCGAGGAACCCGTGATAGGCGCTCTCGTAGGCGGCCACCAGGTCGGCCGTCGTACTCCAGCGTTCCCCGGGATTGAGGGGCGTCGAGAAGTCGTTGATCCCGAGTCCGATCACGACGACCCGCGGACGCCAGCTCTCCGGCTTCCGCCAGACATCACCCTCGACGTTCAGCAGGGCCCGGTCGTAGAAGGTGCGGAAATCGGTGCCCGGTTCACCGCCGTTGTAATTCCGGACCATTCCCCGGCCGGAGAAGGCGTTGATCTGGACATCGGCGTCGAGTTTCCGGGCCGTCAGCGCGCCGAAGGAAAGATCGGCGTTGCTGTTCCGGTTGACACCACCGTTTCCGGAGCAGTCCTGGGTGGTGGACATGTTTCCGTAACCGGCGGTGTACGAATCACCGATGAATTCGATCTGTCGCTCGCGCGCCCGTGGCCTCGCGAGAATCGCGCCGCCGGAGGCCGCGACGAAGCCGCCGAAGCGGCCGGCCGCCCAGGGGCTCTCCGTCCGCTTCACGACCCGCACGCGGTGCCGGGTGTCGGCCAGGCCGTGGATCCAGGAGACGGTCCGGCCCGGGGTGACGAGGGTGGCCACCGTCTCCCCGTCCACCTGGACGTCGTAGTCGTTGTCGGCGTCGTCGAGGACCACTCCGACGCCGGTCCCGCGGAATCTTCCCTCGAAGGAGATGCCGGGCCAGCTGTACCGCACGGACCCGTCCGCGGTCCTCTCCACCCGGCCGACGGTGTGGAACCCGGCCGACGGCGACCCTGTTCCGGCGGTGCGTACGGTGGCTGATGCGGGGGACACGACGGTGGCGGCGAGGCCGGCGGCGCCGGCCGCCACCAAGGTCCGCCGGGACATGTGGCGAGGTGTGCGCATGGTCGTCCCTTCGACGCAGCGGTGGGGGTGCGTGGGGGCGTGCAGCGTGGGAGCGCTCCCGCGAGGGTGCCTTATCGAAGGTGACCGTCACACCCGTCGCCGTCAACCCCTCGCGACGGCATCCGCACCGTGCGGTGCGCGGGTTCATGCGCTGCCGCTGCCGCTGCCGCTGCTGTCATAGCCACAGCGGCAGCATCAGCGCGCCGTCGGGCGTGGGCTCCTTCAGTGTCCTCGGCGGTGGCGGGCGGCCGTGAGTGCGCGGTGCAGCCGGTCCGGGGTCCAGTTCTCGCTGACGGCCTGCCAGAGCACGTCGGCCTGGGACGCCGGGGCGAGGCCGCCGAGGGGCGGGTCGAGGTCCAGGTCGGTGGGGAAGGGGTAGCCCTCGGCGGTGGCGGCGACGACGCGGCGCAGCCAGTCCTCGGCGGCGCCCTCGGATCTGCGGTGCGCCAGGACGGGGAAGACGGCCTCGGCCATCGCGTCCCGGTCCACGGTCTCCATGGCGCGACCGAAGGCCGACGAGATCTGGAGCAGGTTGGCCATGCGGCGGACGTCCGACGAGCGGTTGTGCCCGGCGGCGTGGAACAGCGCCGGGTTGAAGAACGCCGCGTCCCCCTTGTCGAGGGGCAGTTGGACGTGATGGGCGTCGAAGTACGCGACGAACTCCGGCAGTCGCCAGGCGAGGTAGCCCGGCTCGTACTTCTGGGAGTGCGGCAGGTAGAGCGTGGGCCCGGACTCGACGGGCATGTCGCAGTGGGCGACAGCGCCCTGGAGGGTGAGGACGGGGGAGAGGCGGTGGACGTGCGCGGGGTAGGCGGCCGCCTGCTGCTGGGAGAGGAACCCGAGGTGGTAGTCGCGGTGCGGGCTCTGGGCGGCGCCGCCCGGGTTGACCACGTTGATCTGTGAGGTGATCTGGTAGGCGGGGCCGAGCCAGGCTTCGGCGATCAGGGCCAGCATGTCGTTGGAGTAGTAGTCGGCGAAGACGTCCGGCGCGCGCACGGCCATCTTGTCCAGCGCGCGCCAGACGCGGTCGTTGGCGCCGGGCTTCGCGAAGTGGTCGCCCCGCGCGGTGCCCGCGCCGCGCTCCTCCTCGATCAGGTCCCGGAAGACGGCGGACGCCCGGTCCACGACGGCCGGATCCGTGAACGCGCCCTTGAACACGACGATTCCGGGGCCGTCCAGCAGGGTCCGGGCCAGCTCGGCCCGGACGTCCCGACGGCCCTCCGGTGTGGCGGTGAGGACGCGGAGCCGGGCGCTGTCGTAGAGCGGCACATCGTGCTCGACCCGGTCGGCCGAGGGGTGCTCGGCGGGGTCGGTGCGCTGCTCGACGAGCGTGCGGAACGCGCCGAGATCACAGTCCGCCTCGGTCGGCCGGACCCGGTGCGCCGCGGTGATGGGGAGCATCGAGGTTCCTTTCGCAGCCTGGTGTCCCTGCCAGTCTGCGGAGCCGCACCTGGTCGTTCAATGTCGTTCACTGCGCGGAAACCCATCAAAAACACATCACGGGAGCGCGTGCGGGTGGGACGACGAGGGTCGTCCCGGCAGTGATGCGGACCGCCCGTGACCCTCCTGACCTCCGTGTCGTCCTGGCCTCCGTGTCGTCCCGCGCCCCCGCGCGGCGTGCGACGTACCGTGGCCGCGCTGATGACGGTCGACCCGATGGTGGCGCGATGTGCTGGAGTGCGACGGCCGGTACCGGGGTCGCGGCCGTCGGGGCGGCCTGTGTGGCGCTGGTGCGCGATGTGCGGGACCTGCCGCTCGCCGCGCTGCCGTTGCTGCTGGGGGCGCACCAGATCGTGGAGGCGGCTGTCTGGTCCTCGGGCGGGGGAGGCGGGGCGGCCACCGTCGCCTGGGCCGTCGTCGCGCTTCCGCTGCTGGCCGTCTGGGTGCCCGCCGACGTGTGGTGCGCGGCCCCGCCCTCCGCCCGCAACCGGCTCGCCGTACTCCTCGCCCTCGGTGTCGTGACCGCCGTGCCGCTCACCCGCGGCCTCGTCGACGGGCCGGTGACGGCCGAGATCCGCGGCCACACCATCGGCTACACGGTCGCCCTCTCCCATCCCGTTCTCCTCGTCGCGGGCTACCTCCTCGCGACGGTGGGCTCGCTGCTCCTCTCCGGTGACCGGTGGCTCACGGCCCTGGGCATCGTGGCCGCCGTCGGTGCCGTGGCCTGCTGGACGCTGTGGCGGCTGCAGTTCGTCTCCACGTGGTGCGCGTTCGCCGCCCTGTGCTCGGTGCTCCTCCTCGCCTGGGTGCGCTCCCGCCCCCGGCCGTCCTCGCCGCCGTCCCGGCGTCCGGCCTCGGGGCGAAGGGAGCGTGCGCGGGGGGATTGACCGGTGTCGGCCGCGCAGCGCGGCGGGGGCATCTCCGGGCCGAGGACGCGAACCGCGGCGTGCCCGCCGTGCTGCGGCCGTGCGCCCTCCGCGGCGGTGCGTCAGAGCACGGCGAGGCGGTCCACCAGCAGCTCCGCCCTCCGCTCGGACTCCTCCGGCGGCAGCCGTCCCGCCCGGGTCAGGGTCGCCAGGCCGTGCAGGGACGCCCAGAACACCTCGGTGAACAGCCCCGGGTGGACACCCTCTCCGGCGACCTCCCCCAGGCTCTCCAGCAGAGCGGCGAAGGCGTCCTTCAGCGGCTCCGGGGTGTCCTCCCGCGCGAAGGCCAGGCCGCCGTCGAGCCGGAACATCGCGTCGTAGACCGCCGGGTTGCGCTCGGCGAAGTCGAGGTAGGCGCGGGCGAGGGCGGTGACCCGCGCGCGAGGCCCGTCCGCCGCGGAGGACGCCGCCCGCAGTGCCACGGCCATCTCGGTGGCGCCCTGGAGGGCGACGGCGCCGATGATCTCGCGTTTGCCGCGGAAGTGGCTGTAGAGGACGGGCTGGCTGTATTCGATGCGCTCGGCGAGCCGGCGGGTGGTGACCGCCTCCCAGCCCTGCCGCTCGGCGAGTTCGCGGGCCGTCGTCACGATGAGACGTTCTCGGTCCGCCCGTTCGCGTTCCTTGCGTTCCTGTACCGACATGACCCGATCCTAGCATCGCTAGACAATCGAGCGGCAGTAGGTCTAGCGTTGACACACTGCCTGTCAATGCTAGAAATCTGGAGGGGTCGTCATGCTCGAAGCTCTGCAGGTCTTCACCACCGTGTCCGTCGGCGTGATGGTGGGGGTGGAGTTCTCCGTCGCCTTCGTCATGAACCGGATCTTCGACGCGCTGCCGGGGGACGGCGGACAACTCGGCCGCGCCCACGGGGGCCGGATGCTCGGCGCGGTGATGCCGGTCTGGTACGTCTCCTCGCTCGTCCTCGTCGCGGTCTGGGCCGTGGCCGGACGGCAGGACCGCGGCACCGGCCTCGTCGTCACGGCGGGCGCGCTGCTGCTGCTCAGTGTGATCATGTCGGTCCTGCTGCTCGTCCCGATCAACGACCGGAGCAAGACCTGGACCCCGGAGAACCGGCCCGCCGACTGGAAGCAGCAGGCCAACCGCTGGGACCGTCTCCACCACGTCCGTGTCGGCGTCATCGTCGCCGCGCTCACCGCGCTGGTCGCCGCCCTGGTCTGAAGCGGCCCCGCCCTCCCCGCCCCGAAGATCCGCTGGAAGACACCGTTCGGTCATGCGGAGGGAAAATCTGCGCGGATCCGCCGACGGCCCGGGCGGAGCGGCGGGATAGAAAGGGAACATGACTGAACGTGAGGGCCCTGCGGGTGACGTGGACGACGTCGACGAGGTGACGCGCGCGGTGCTCACCGCGTCGCGGCTGCTGGTCGCGATCTCCGCGCGGTCGCTCGCCGCCGTCGAGGAGCGGGTGACCCTGCCGCAGTTCCGGATGCTGGTGGTGCTGTCCATGCGGGGCGCCACGAAACTCGTCGTCCTCGCCGACCAGCTCCAGGTCGCCCCGTCCACCGCCATGCGCATGGTCGACCGGCTGATCGCGGCCGGACTCGCCGACCGCCGGACCAACCCCGACAACCGTCGCGAGACCCTGCTGCAGCTCACCGACGAAGGGCGCCGCGCCGTCGAGGACGTGATGGCCCGCCGGCGTACCGAACTCGCCACGGTCGTCGAGCGCCTCGCCCCGGCCCAACGGGAGGCGCTCGTCGCCGCGTTGACCGCGTTCAACACCGCGGGCGGGGAGCCCGCGGCGCCCGCGGCGGACGACTCGGAGACGTACCCGCTCGGCTGGGTCGACACCTGGGTGGGCCGGGGCGCCTGAGCGCTCCGGCCCAGCCGCGCCCCGCCCCCGCGGGCGGGTGCCTCAGCCCGCCGTACCACCGCCCGCGGAGTCGGCCGCCGGCCCGTCCGTGGGGGTGGCCGTCGGCGCGGCGGTCCGTACGTTCAGATCCGGACGGGGGGTCAGGACGACCATCGGGGCGCCCGGCTGGGGCACGGGCGGCGTGACCTGGTCCTTCGGGAGCTTCGGCGGGTTGGTCTGCTGGTAGTTCACCTGGTCGTGGTTGACCAGTCCGGTCTTCTCCAGCACGGTGATGTGGTCGAGCACGGTGTCGTTGGCCAGGTCGGCGAGCTGGCGCACCATCGTGTTCCTGGTGCTGGCGCGGATCTTGGCGATGGCCGGGAAGATCTGGCCGTGTGTGACCCGCATGATGGTGACGGCGGTGGAGTCGAACTCCTTGCCGGTGGCCGCGTCCGCGGTCGCCACGAACTGCTGCTGTTGCGGGCTGGCCTGGTTGTTGAGGGTGATGCCCAGCTCGGGCGCGATCTTGCGGCACAGCTCGTCGAGCCCCGCGTGTCCGACGACGAGATGCGCGCCCGCCTCCTTCATCTCCGCGGTCGTACCGCGCTGCATGGCCATCTCGCCGAGCGGGTACTCCCACAGCCCGGCGGAGCGCACCTTGATGACGAAGTCCCGGTCGGCCTCCGTGAGCGGCCCGTACCGGGTGCTGGCGATGATCCGGTCCGGGGTGGCGGTCGTCTTCCCGACGCCCACCAGGGCGGGGTAGGCGAGCGCGGCGACGGTCATCAGCAGACCGCCGCTCACGAAGATCGTGCCGATGCTCCTGGTGCGACGCATGGAAGGGGTACCTCCTGGCAGCGGGACTGGGTCACCCAGGGGTACGGGCGGGGGCGGCGAATGAATCATTGCTCTAGGTAAAATTTGCAGTGTGCTTGAATTGAGGGGGTGGTGGAGGGGGTCGGTGCCGGGGAGTGCGGGGTGGCACCTGGTGGCTCGCGGGCTGCCCTCCTTGGCCGTGTGGGGTCGTCGAGCGGGCCGACGGCAGGGGTGTGACCCTGCGGACGGCCGCCGGGCTCCTGGAGAGGCGCTCGTCCGCCGACGTCCGTGCCCGGCCGAGGGGCGCCTCCGGGCCGACACTCCGCGAGGTCGCGCCACCTCCTCCTTCCGTCCGTCACCAAGGGTGAGCGCGTCCCGAATCGTGACTCGTGTTGCGTATGCCCGTATCCTCGTCAATGCCAGATATTTCCGATAAGCGGATTGTCCAGGGCGCGAGTGAGGCCAGCGTGGTGCGGTCCGACGGCGAGCCGATCCTCACGGGACGTGCGACAGACGGCACGAGCCCCGACCTTTTTCGTGACCGGGGCCCCGCCGTCCTGCGCGAACGGTTCCTGCAGGGAGAGTCGCCGGAGACGGGCGTCCGCACGTCGATCCTCAGCTCCTGGCAGCGGTGCCGGTCCCTGGGACTGTCCCCCGACCGGTCCGACCTGCCCTTCCGGGACGACTTCGACCGGGACGACCGGATCGCCCGCGCGGCCGTACCCGTGCTCGACCGGCTGGAGTCCCGATTCGCCGGCAGCGCGATGAACATCTCGGTAGCCGACGCGAACGGCACGGTTCTGCTCCGCCGCTTCGGGGAGGCGTCGCTGGCCAGAGGACTCCCGGACATCCAGACCGTCCCCGGGTTCGTGTTCGCCGAGCAGTTCGCCGGAACCAACGGCATCGGCCTCGCCCTGGCCGAACGGCGGCTCATCCGGGTCTACGGCGCCGAGCACTTCGCCGAACGCTCCCAGGCCAGCGCCTGCCGCGCGCTCCCCGTGCGCGACCCGCTCAGCGGCCGGATCGAGGGCGTCCTGTGCTTCGGATATCCACGCGGCTTCGAACATCCGGCGCTGGACGGCGTGATCCGCAAGGCGGGCGCGGCCATCGAACGGCGGCTGCTGGGGCAGAGTTCCGTGCGGGAACGGTCCCTGCTGCGGGCCTACCTGGACGCCGGAGCCGGCGCCGGGTCCGGGGCCGAGGCCGGCACGGGCCTTCACCACGGCGTCGGCGTCGGCGTCGGCGAGCTGGTCCACGGGCTGCGCCCCGCCGACCGGGCCGGCCTCCTGGAGAAGGCCGCTGAACTGATCTCCCGCGCCCAGCGGGCCGCCGTCGACGTCCCCCTGACCGACGGCCGGCGGGTCACGCTCGTCAGCCGCCCCGTGACCAGCGCCTCCGGCGTGGAGGGCATCGCCGTCGAGGCCGTCCTGCCCGGTGTCCCGGGGCAGGACGTCCTCACCGCGTTCCGCCCCGCCGCGCCGCTGCCGGCCCTCGCCGTCGACCCCGCGCGGGGCGTCGGCGCCGCCGCCACTCCGACGACTCGGCCCCGCCACGAGGGCCTCCTCAATCTGACGCCGGGCCCGCTCACCGTCGTCCCCGCCCCCGGCCATCAGCACGGCCCCGCACCCCTCGACCACGCCCCCGCATCACCCGCGTCCGTCCCCGCATCACCCGACGGGACCGCGGTAGCCGCCGCGGCCGTCGACGGCGGTAGCGCCGGCCGCCCCCCGGCCCCCGACCGCGGTCTGCTCATGGTGGGCGAGCCCCACGTCGGCACCTATGCCCTCGCGGCCCGCCGTCGGCTGGAACTGCTGTCCGAGGCCAGCGCCCGGATCGGCACCACCCTGGACGTGCGCCGCACCGCCCGGGAACTCGCCGAGACGGCGGTCCCGCGCCTGGCCGACTACGTCACCATCGACCTCGCCGAACCCGTGCTGCGCGGCGAGGAGGCGGCGGACCCGCGCGACGACCTGCGCCGCACGGTCGTCCACGGCATCCGTGACGACCTCCCCTTCAGCCCGGTGGGCAAGCAGGTCGACTACGGCCCGACCGTTCCGCAGCTGCGCTCCCTGACCAGGGGGGAAGCGGTGCTGGAGCCCGACCTGAGGGCGGCCGCCGGCTGGCTCGCGCAGGACCCCGAGCACACCGACCGGCTGCTGAGCCACGTCCACTCCCTCATCGCCGTCCCCCTGGTCGCCCGTGGTGTGGTCCTGGGCGTCGCCGCCTTCTACCGTGCCCAGGACCCCGCCCCCTTCGGCGACGACGACCGCTCGCTGGCCCAGGAACTCGCCACCCGCGCCGCCCTGTCCATCGACAACGCCCGGCGCTACACCCGCGAACGCACCATGGTCCTCGCCCTGCAGCGCAGCCTGCTCCCGCAGGGGCTCCCCGATCAGGACACCGTCGAGGTCGCCCACCGCTATCTGCCCGCCGAATCCGACGTCGGCGGCGACTGGTACGACGTCATCCCGCTCTCCGGCGCCCGTGTCGGACTCTTCGTCGGCGACGTCGTCGGCCACGGGTTGCTCTCCGCCGCGACCATGGGCCGGGTCCGCACGGCCGCCCGCAGCTTCGCCGAACTCGACTTCCCGCCGGACGAGGTCCTCACCCACCTCGACAACCTCGTGGGCCGGCTGGACCGGGAGGACCCGGTCTCCGACGGCGGCGGCATCATCGGCGCGACCTGTCTCTACGCCGTCTACGACCCGACCTCGCAGCAGTGCACCCTGGCCCGCGCCGGCCATCCGCCGCCCGCCCTGGTCGGTCCCGACGGCGACGTGTCGTTCCCCGAACTGCCCGCCGGACCTCCCCTCGGCCTCGGCGGACTGCCCTTCGAGGCCGTCGACATCCACCTGCCGGAAGGCAGTCAGCTGGTCCTCTACACCGACGGACTCATCGAGGACCGTGACCGTGACGTCGACGTGGTCCTCGACCAGCTGCGCGGTGCGCTGGCCCACCCCGAGCGCAGCCCGGAGGAGACCTGCCGGGTCGTCCTGGACACCGTGGCGCCCGCCCACCCGGGCGACGACATCGCCCTGCTCGTCGCCCGCACCCACGCCTTCGACCCGCGGCGGATCGCCACCTGGGAGCTGCCGGCCGACCCCGCCCGCGTCAGCGAGGTACGCGCCGCCGCCCAGCGGCAGATGGCCGACTGGGGCCTCGACGAGGCCGCGTTCGCCGTCGAACTGATGCTCAGCGAACTGGTCACCAACGCCGTCCGCCACGGCGCCGGGCCCATCCGGGTACGGCTGCTCCACGACCGCTCCCTGATCTGCGAGGTCGCCGACACCAGCAGCACCGCCCCGCATCTGCGCCGGGCCGCCACCACCGACGAGGGCGGGCGCGGCCTGTTCCTCGTCGCCCAGCTCTCCCAGAGCTGGGGCACGCGCTACACGCCCGAGGGCAAGGTCATCTGGGCCCAGTGCGGACTCGACGGCGGCTGACGCGACCGACGCCGACCGATGGCCAAATGCCGTAGAGGGGGCGATAGGGGTGGTTAATATCGCTGCCGGAAGCAGAAGCCGGAAGAACTCGCCAGGCCGACCCCCGGAGCTGTCCGTGCACGACGCTCACGACACCTCTGCGCAGCCGGCCCCGCCCGGCGGGCCGGAGCCGCTGGTCCGTGTGCGGGGCCTGACCAAGCGCTTCGGCGGCACCCTCGCCCTGGCCGGCGTCGACCTCGACGTCCACGCGGGCAGCGTCCTCGCACTCCTCGGTCCCAACGGAGCCGGGAAGTCCACCCTCATCAAGATCCTCGCCGGCGTCCACCACGCCGACGCGGGCCGGATCACCGTCGAGGGACACCCGCTCGCGAGCCGCACCGCGACGTCCCGCATGTCCTTCATCCACCAGGACCTCGGTCTCGTCGAATGGATGACGGTCGCCGAGAACATCGCCCTGAGCACGGGATACGCCCGCCGCGCCGGACTGATCTCCTGGCGACGCACCCGCGACCGCTGCACCGAGGCCCTCGCACTCGTCGGCGGCCACCTCGACCCCGACACGCCGATCGCCCGCCTCACCCCCGCCGAGCGGTCCCTGGTCGCCATCGCCCGCGCCCTGGCCACCCGGGCGGGGCTCGTCGTCCTCGACGAACCGACCGCCCGGCTGCCCGCCGCGGACTGCGCCCGCCTCTTCCGTGTCCTGCACACCCTGCGCGACCGGGGCCACGGCATCCTCTACGTCAGCCACCGCCTCGACGAGGTGTACGAGGTCGCCGACACCTTCGCCGTCCTGCGGGACGGCCGACTCGTCAGCCACGGCTCGACCGCGGGCCACAGCCCGCTGCGCCTGGTGCGCGACATCACCGGCGAGGACCCGGCCGGACTCCGCCCCGCCCCGGCCGCCCCCGGTCCCGCGCCCATGGCGGCCGGTGCCCCGCCCCTCCTGGCCCTGGACGGCGTACGGACCCCCGGCGCGGGCCCGGTCGACCTGGAGCTGAGAGCCGGGGAGGCCCTCGGACTGGTCGGTCTGCCCGGCGCCGGGCACAGGGAGCTGGGCAGGGCCCTCGCCGGTGCCCGGCCCCTCCTCGGCGGACGGGTCCTCCTCGACGGCGTCCCGTACCGGCCTCGCGACGTCGCCGAGGCCGTCCGGCGCGGGGTCGCCCTGGTGCCCGGCGACCGGCTGCGGGAGGGCTGCCTCCCCGAACTGACCGTGCGGGAGAACCTGTTGGCCAACCCTCGCGCGGGGGACGGACCGGCGCCGCGCTGGCTGGGACCCCGCCGCGAGCGCGCCGAGGCCGCCGCCCTGATCGACCGGTTCTCGGTGCGGCCGCGCGACGGCGAGGTACCCGTCGCCGTCCTGTCCGGCGGGAACCAGCAGAAGGTGATGCTCGGCCGCCGGCTGCGGACCGGTGTGCGGCTGCTGATCCTGGAGGAGCCCACGGCGAGCGTGGACATCGGGGCCAAGGCGGCCGTCCACCGGCTGCTCGGGGAGGCACTGGCCGACGGCCTCGCGATCCTCCTCGTCTCCACCGACTTCGAGGAGGTCGCGGGCGTGTGCGGGCGGGCCCTGGTCCTCGTCCGCGGGACCGTGACGGCCGAACCGGCGGGGCCGGCCCTGACCGTCGCGGCCCTGACCCGGGCGGCCTCGGCCCTGCCCCCCGGCGCGACCGCGACGGCCCCATGACCGCCCCGCCCTCCCCGCGTCCGCGCCGCCCGCGCCCGTCGAGAGCCACAGCCCCCGGCACCCGCACGGGCGGGCACCTCATCGGCGCCTACGGCCTCCTCGGTCTGACCCTCCTGCTCGTCCTGGTCTTCTCCCTGGCCCTCCCGCGGACCTTCCCCACCCTGGACACCGTCGACTCGATCCTGTCCACCCAGTCGATCCCGGCCGTCCTCGCCCTGGCCGCCATGGTCCCCATCGTGACCGGCGCCTTCGACCTGTCCATCGGCTACGGACTCGGCCTGGCGCACGTCATGGTGCTGTACCTGATCGTCGACGCCGGCTGGCCCTGGCCGCTCGCCTGCCTCGCCGTGACCGTCGGCGGGACGGTCGTGGGCGTCGTCAACGGCGTCATCGTCGAGTTCGGCCGTATCGACTCCTTCATCGCCACCCTCGGAACCGGCAGCATGATGTACGCCGTGACCGGCTGGGTCACCGACGGCGGCCGGATCGTCCCCGGCCCCCAGGGACTCCCGCCCGCCTTCACCGACCTCTACACCTCCACCTTCCTCGGCCTCCCGGTCCCCGCCTTCTACGTACTGGCGCTCACCCTCGTCCTCTGGCTGGTGCTGGAACGGCTGCCGATCGGCCGCTGTCTGTACGTCGTCGGATCCAACCCGCGCGCCGCCGAGCTCGTCGGCATCCCCGTCCGCAGGTACACCGTCTGCGCCTTCGCCGCCTCCGGACTCATCGTCGGCCTCGCCGGGGTGCTGCTCGCCGCCCAGCAGCAGATCGGCAATCCGAGTGTCGGCCTGGACTATCTGCTGCCCGCCTTCGTCGGCGCACTCCTCGGCTCCACGGCGATCAGACCCGGCCGCCCCAACGCCCTGGGCACCCTCGTCGCGGTCACCGTCCTCGCCGTCGGCCTCACCGGCATCGCGCAGATGGGCGCCGACTTCTGGACGGTGCCCCTCTTCCACGGCGGCACCCTGCTCCTCGCCGTCGGCCTGGCCGGATACGCCGCCCGCCGCCGGATGCGCACCGGCGCCTTCGCGGCCCGCGACGCACCCGCCGGCCCCGCGGAGCCGCCACCGGGCGGCGCCCCATGACCGCGGCCGGGCGCCGCCGCGCCCTCCCGCTCGTCCCTCCGCGAGGAGCACTCGTGCACCACTCCCACCACGGCCCGCGCCGACGCAGAACCGGCTCCGGCGCGCCCGGGACCCGCTACGCGGCGGCCGCACTGCTGACCGTGACGGCCGCCCTGCTCGCCGGCTGCGACCGCGGATCGTCCGGTGACCCCCCGGAGTCCGCATCCGGGCCGAACGGCTGTCCGAGGGCCTATGCCGAGGCCCGGGCCGCCGTCGGCCGGGCGGAACGGACCGACGTCCCCTGGAACGGCCCGGCCACCGGCCCGAAGGCCGTGACCGGCCGCACCCTCGTGTACGTCGCCCAGACCATGACCAACCCCGGAGTCGCGGGCGCGGCAGACGGCATCCGGGAGGCCGCGCGGGTCGTCGGCTGGGACGTCCGGGTGATCGACGGCGGAGGCACTCCCGCCGGCATCCAGGCGGCCATGAGCGAGGCGGTGACCCTCCGGCCCTCGGGCATCGTCGTCGGCGGCTTCGACCCCGGGGCGACCTCGCAGCAGCTCGCCCGAGCCGAACGAGCGGGCATCCCCGTCATCGGCTGGCACGCGGTCGCCGCTCCCGGCCCCAGCCGGCGCCCCGCCCTGTTCACCAACGTCACCACCCAGGTCGAGGACGTCGCCAGGATCAGCGCGCAGTGGGTCGTCGCGACCTCCGACGGCGACGCCGGGGTCGTGATCCTCACCGACGCCTCCATCCCCTTCGCCAAGAACAAGTCCGACCTGATCAGAGAGGAACTCGCCACCTGCGCGGGCGTGAAGCTCCTGTCGTACGTCAACATCCCGATCCCCGACGCGAGCAGCCGCACGCCCCGTGAGGTCTCCTCGCTCCTCTCCCGCTTCCAGGGCCGCTGGACCCACTCCGTCGCCATCAACGACCTGTACTTCGCCGACGCAGCGCCCGCGTTCCGCGCGGCGGGCAAGGACGGCGCGGGTCCGCCCTTCAACATCGGCGCGGGAGACGGCGACCCCTCCGCGTTCCAGCGCGTCAACAGCGACCAGTACCAGGCGGCCACCGTTCCCGAACCGCTCATCCTCCAGGGCTGGCAGATCGTGGACGAGTTCAACCGCGCCTTCTCCCGCCGCCCGGCGAGCGGTTATGTGGCCCCGGTCCACATCAGTACGGCGGACAACAGCGAGGGCGCCACGAGCTGGAACCCGTCGGGCTTCCGGGAGGGGTACCGGAAGATCTGGGGCAGGTGAGAGCGCCGGCGGGCCGCCGCAGCACGGGGCGGGGCCCCCGTGCGGATCACAGGCGCAGGACGATCAGGGCCGTGTCGTCGGTGTTGCCGGTCAGCGGCAGGAGATCCGCCAGCAGGGCGTCGGCCAGGGTCTCCGGGTCCTGCTTGCGGTGGTGGGCCAGGGATTCGGCGAGGCGCCGCAGACCGGTGTCGATGCCTTCGGTACGGCGCTCGATCAGCCCGTCCGTGTAGAGGACCAGGGTGGAGTCCTCGACGAAGGACGTGCGGGCCTGGGGCCGGGCGGCATGGGTGGGCCGGGCGGCGAGCGGCGGGTCGGTGGCCCGGTCGAGGAAGGTGACGGTGCCGTCGGGGTGCACGAGGGCGGGCGGCGGATGGCCCGCGCAGCTGTAGGTGATGGTGTTGCTGTCCCAGTCGATGAAGGTCGTCACCACGGTGGTCGACTCGGCGCCCTCGACGGAACGGGCGTACAGGTCCAGGGCCTCCAGTGCCTCGGCCGGACCGCCGGAGAGGCGGGTGGCCCCGCTCAGGGCGCTGCGCAGCTGTCCCATGGCGCAGGCGGCCGCCAGGCCGTGGCCGACGACGTCGCCGACGGCCACCGCGAGGCCCTCCCCGGGCAGGCCCACCAGGTCGTACCAGTCGCCGCACACGTTCAGCGCGCCGATGGCCGGGCGGTACCGTACGGCCGCGTCGTGCTGCCCGGTCGGGCCGGGCGGAGGCAGCATCGCGGCCTGCAGGGCGAGGGCCACCTCGCGCTCGTGGGCGTGGGCCGTGCGCAGCCGTTCGTTGACCTCCTGCAGTTCCCGGGCGCGGGTGTACAGCTCGGCCTCCAGCACCTGGGCGCGGCTGTCGCCGCCCGGGCCGCCCCGGGCGCGGATGAGTTCGGTGACCTCCTCCACCCGGTGGACGATCAGGGCCACCTGCCCGTCGGGACCGAGGACGGGCGCGTTGACCGGGCTCCAGTAGTGCTCCTGCCAGGAGCCGGGGAGCTGGGGGTCCTCGATGTCGTAGCGGAGCAGCGCCATCGTGTCGCGTTCGCCGGTGGCCACCGCCCGCAGCATCGACTCCCGGGTCTCCCGCATCCCGGCCGCCGCCGGTTCGTTCGGGTTCTCGGGGAAGACGTCGAAGATGTAGCGGTTCAGCAGCTGCTCGCGGGAGCGTCCGGCCAGCCGCAGGAAGTCGTCGTTGGCGTCGACGTACACGAGATCGGGCGTGAGCAGCGCCACCATGCCGGGCAGTGCCCGGAAGACCTCCGCATAGTCGATATGCGGTTCCCTCATGTCCAGCCTGCCTTGGCGCCGAGCGTCGGTGTGCCGTTCCACGATAGGCGTGAACGCGCCACCTGACGCGGCAGATCCGCGGTATCGGTGACGGACTCCGTGCACGCTCGCCACCGCGATCTCCCCCCGTCACTCCGGCACCGCCTCGCTCCGGCCGTCCGCCGGCCTGTGGCCGGACGCGCGCGTCCGGCCACAGGAAAGGACCGAAAGAGTGAATCCCCGGGGCGGGCCCGCCGCCCCGGGGCAGAAGATCGGAAGGTCAGAAGATGCCCGGGCCCGGGGTCAGGACGCCGGACGGGTCGAAGCGGTGCTTCCACTCGGAGAACCGCGACCACATCGAGCCGTAGTGGGCCTGCCAGTCGGCCGCGGTGAACGCGCAGGCGCCGTGCGGGTAGCGCACCCCGCCGACGGCGGCGGCCTCCTGGTAGAAGCGGTAGTTGCGCTGGGTCATCCGCGTCGCGAAGTCGGGGTCGGGGCCGGAGCGCGCGGCGTCGGTCAGCACGCTGACGAGCCAGACCCAGGGACCGCCCTCGTCGCTGGGCAGCCGCAGCAGCGGCCGGCCGTAGCTGGAACGCAGCATCGGGAAGATCAGCCCGAACCCGGTCGGACCGAGGTCCTCGGCGCTCAGCGACGGGAACACCGACGCGACGTAGTCCTCGACCGCGTCGTCCGGCAGGAACAGGTCCGACCACGGCTTGACCTTCGCGTCCCAGTCCAGGTTCGCCGCGAAGGAGTCGTACATGGTGGTGACCAGGGAGATGTAGTCGAGGTAGGGGGAGTCCTCGAAGACGGCCGAGGCCGCGGCGGGGCTGAGTCCGCGCAGCAGACGCGTGGTGTCGGGGGTGTCGCCCGGGTTGTGGAAGACGGTGGCCCACAGGGTCAGGGGCTGTGCGGTGCCCGGCTGGGGGATGCTGCCGAGGGAGTCGAACTCGCCCCGGTTCGCCAGGATGCGGATGTCCCGGAAGAAGGTGGGGATGTCCTGGTAGCCGATCCGGTACGTGCGGGCCAGCTGCTTGGCGGGGACGAGGTCGACGGTGGCCCGCGTGATCACGCCGCACTGCCCGAGTCCGGCGAGCGCGGCGTCGAACAGGTCGCTGTTCTGCGTGCCGGAGCACCACCTCAGCCGGCCGTCGCCCGAGACGACCTGCAGGCGCCGGGCGTGGTCGACCTGTGCGCCGGCCCGGTAGGCGGACATCATCCCGATGCCGCCCATGGACAGGGTCCCGCCGATCGTCGTCCCCAGGTAGCTGGTGAGCGAGACCGGGGTCAGCCCCTGGGCGAAGGCGGCCCTGACCAGGTCCTGCCACAGCACGCCCGCCTCGACGTCGGCGCCGTCCGCGCCGATCGAGTGGATGGTGTCCAGCGACCGCATCTCGATGACCAGGCCCCCGCTGACCAGCGGCTGGCCGAACATCGCGTGGTGCGCGCCGGCCGGCGCCACCTTGATGCCGTGGTCGGCGCAGAAGGCGACCATCTTCCGGACGTCCTGGACGGACCCCGGCCGGAGTACCGCGCACGGTCTCCGGAACACGATGTTGCCCTGGTCGTGTGCGTTCGCCGTGAGGGACGCGGCGTCGTAGACCAGGGAGCCGTCGAGCGGGGGCACGCCGGCGAGGGCGGAGTTCTCCGCTGCCGCAGCCTCCGTCACCCACTGCCGGGCAACCAGGTCGAATCCGGCCACGGCGGCCACGGCCCCGGCTCCGAACCGGGCCAGGAACTGACGCCTGCCGACACCGCTGTGTTCTGCGTGAGACATGACAACCTCCGTGATGTTCGACGCGGCGGATCGTCGGCACGCCGCCGCGGGTTCAACGTTTCTTCTCGGCGCGGAATCAGCCGAGCGAGTCGAGCGGGCGCACGGCCGCGCACCGCGACGAGCGTCCCGGCCCGAGCCCGGAGCCGGGTCGGCGGTCCCCACGCACAGCGATCTCCCCCTGACGTTCCGCTTACCGACCATCATGACTTCCGAGAGGCTTTTCGCGCGACGCTCGGGATCATCAACTGCGCTCGGATACCGGGCTGATGGGCGACTACACGAGTCAACACCCGGCACATGTACGGCAGTCGTCCGTGGCAATGCGGCTTGTGCCCGTGTTCAGCACGTTCCGGTTGGGGTCAACTGTCGCCAGAAGTACCGAGGCTGACACCCAGTCATCAGGTTGAGTGATGATACGATCACGGCACTTACCGAGTGGACGGATGGGTGCAAAAGGAGCATCCATCGTCTTTGGTGAATTCCTCGTGGCAACCCTGGAATGGCTGACCTTCGGTATGTGTGAATTGACAGGAATTCAGTAGCTGGCTATCGGCCGCCTGAAGAGGGTCTCATGACGCAATACATACAAAACCCGGCGCTGTGGGCGCTCCTTGTCGTAACCCTTGTCGCCGCCGCTCTCATCGTTCGCCAGCGACGGGCGGCGCGCACGTTACGGCAGGAGATCGCAGGGCTCAGGAACCACTACGGTGAGCTGGAGAGCCAATACACGGAGTCCGTCCGCTCGGCGCAGCAGGAGGCCGAGGGCGAGACGAGGACCGCGCTGAAGTCCGCCATGCGGACCCTGCAGGGCCTTGCCGCCGAACAGCAGCGCATCATCTCCGGACTGCAGCGCAAGTACGGAGACTCCGTCATGCTCCAGGACCTCCTGGAGATCGACCACATGAACGCGCAGTTCGGCCGGCGCGCCCAGTCCATCGCCGTGCTGTGCGAGGGCTGGCTCGGCCGGCACCGCGACGTGGCCTCGGTCTACGACGTGGTCCGCAGCGCCCAGGGCAGGATCCGCCACTTCCAGCGGGCCCACATCCTGTCCAAGGTCGACTTCGGCGTCACCAGCCGGGCCGTCGAACCGGTGGCACTGGCCCTCGCGGAGCTGCTCGACAACGCGACCAGCTACTCCAGCCCGGACACCGTGGTCGAGATCAACGTGCGCTCCGTGCCCAAGGGCGTCTGCATCATCGTCGACGACGCCGGTGTCGGCATGAACGAGGAGGAGAAGGCCAGGGCCGAGAAGCTCCTGACGAGCGAGCGTGCCACGGGCGTCTCCGGACTGGGCAACCCGCCGCAGTTCGGCTTCGCGGTGATCGGCGTGCTCTGCGAGCGGTTCGGCTTCACGGTCTCGGTGGACTCCACCTCCCCCTACGGAGGTGTGCGGGCGGTCGTGCTGCTGCCCGACGAACTGCTCACCGACATGCCGGTGCCCACGCAGCCGGCCGCGCCGGTGGAGTCGGTGGCGCCGCGGGAGGAGCCCGCGGCCGTCGAGACACGCGCCTCGGCGTACGAGAGCACGCCCGAGCCCGCGCTGCCCGTCGGCACGACCGAGGACGGTCTGCCCAAGCGGCGGCGCAAGCGGCCGATGGCCCTGGTGTCCAGCGGCCCGACCGCGGCCCCGGCCCCGAGGCGCCGCAGCGAGGAGACGGCAGCGATCATGGCCGCCTTCAAGCAGGGCACGGACGCGGGCCGCGCCACACATCCGGAGGGGGAGCGGCCGGGCGGAACCCGTGACGCGAGCAGCGAAGGGCACGAGGTCCCATGAACAACGATCTTTCCTGGATGCTTGACAGCGCCTTGGAGATCCCCGGAGCCCTGCACGCGGTTCTGGTCTCCTCCGACGGGCTGCTGAGGGCACGCTCGAAGGACGTGGACAAGGACGACGCCGACAAGGCCGCCGCCGCGATGAGCGGCATGCAGTCGCTCAGCCGGTCCCTGGCGTTCTTCTGCTCCCGCTCCGACCTGCGCTGGCAGCAGACCCTCGTCGAGTTCGACGGCGGCTGGATCTTCCTGATCTCGGCCGGGGACGGCGCCTACCTCGCCGTGTCGGCCTCCTCCGACGTCGACATGGCGGACATCACCTTCCGCATGCAGCAGCTCGTCCGACAACTGGGCAAGGTCATGACCGCGCCGCCCCGGGAGAGCGTGGTACGGCCATGACCGATTCCGACAGGCACGAGCACGAAGCCGCCGAATTAGTTCGTCCGTACGTCATCACCGGCGGCCGCAGCCTGCCCGGCGAGAGCCAGTTCTCGCTGATCACGCTGGTCACCGCGGTCGTCGACCAGCAGCAGCGGCCCGCCCGCCTCTCGCCCGAGGAGCAGAACCTGCTGGGGATGTGTGTCGGGGGCTACCTCTCCGTCGCCGAGATCTCCGGCCACCTGCACCTGCCGGTGGGAGTGGTCAAGATCCTGCTCGCCGCCCTCTCCGAGGCCGGCTACCTCGTCACCCGACCGCCGGCGGCGGCGCGCGCGCCCGTCGCCAACCTGCAGATTCTCGAGGAGGTGCTCCATGGTCTCCAGTCCAAGTTTGGATGAGCGGGCCTACGTTCCCGGCGGAGAGACGCAGACCGCCGTGAAGATCCTGGTCGTCGGGCACTTCGCGGTGGGCAAGACCACGTTCATCGGGTCGATCTCCGAGATCTCGCCGCTCTCCACCGAGGAGACGATGACCCAGGCGGGCGAGGCGATCGACGATCTCAAGGGCGTCCAGGGCAAGACCACCACCACGGTCGCCATGGACTTCGGCCGCCTCACCGTCAGCGACCGCGTCGTGCTGTACCTCTTCGGCACCCCCGGCCAGCAGCGCTTCGTACAGATGTGGGAGGACATGGCACGCGGCGCCCTCGGGGCGCTCGTGCTGGTCGACCCCGAGCGGCTGGCCGACTCCTTCGCCGTGATCGACCTGATCGAGCAGTACGGGCTCGACTACGCGATCGCGGTCAATCACTTCGACGGCACATCCATACGTGATGCCAGGGCACTGCGCGAAGCGCTCGATCTGCTCGACGACACCCCGATCGTCACCTGCGACGCGCGGGACGAACGCTCGTCGGCCGAAGCACTGATCACGCTCGTCCGCTACTTGATGGACCGCGCCCGTTAGGAGCAGAGCAGACATGACCCCCGACTCCTCTTTCCCGGCACCCCCGCCCGGCTGCCCCGCCCACGACAGCGGCATGCGGGTTCCGCTGTACGGGCCGGAGTACGCCGCCGACCCGCAGGCGTACTACGCGTACATGCGGCACTACGGGCAGACCGCTCCGGTCGAGATCGCGCCCGGCGTCGACGCCACCCTCGTCACCGACCACGCGACCGCGCTGCGCCTGCTCCAGGACTCCGGCAACTTCCGCAAGGACGCCCGCCGTTGGCGTGACGTGGCGGAAGGCAAGATCGGCCCGGAGAGCCCGGTCGTCCCGATGCTGGGGTACCGCCCCAACGCCATGTTCACCGACGGAGCCGAGCACGCCCGGCTCCGCCAGGCCATCACCGACAGCCTGGCCAAGGTCGACTCCCGCCGCATCAGCGACATGACCAAGCGGGCCTCCGACTACCTCCTGGCCCAGGTCTCCGCCCGCGGGTCCATCGACCTGATGAACGACTACGTCAAGCAGCTGCCGCTGCTCGTCTTCAACGAGCTGTTCGGCTGCCCGGCGGACATCGGCGACCGGGTCGTCTTCGGCATCTCCGGGGTCTTCGAGGGCGTCAACGCCGAGAAGGCCAACGCGGTGCTGGGCCAGGCCGTGTTCGAGCTGGTCGCCCTCAAGCGGGCCAGGCCCGCCGACGACGTCACCTCCTACCTGATGCGGCACGAGGCACGGCTGACCGACGAGGAACTCGTCCACCAGCTGATCCTGCTCCTCGGTGCCGGCGCCGAACCGCTGCGCAACCTCATCGGCAACACCCTGCACCGCCTGCTCCTGCACGACCGCTACGCCGACGGCGGCCTCATCGAGGAAGCCATCGACGACACGCTGTGGGAGAACCCGCCCATGGCGAACTTCGCGCCGCACTACCCGGCCCTCGACCTGGAGTTCGGCGGCACCAAGATGCGGGCCGGAGATCTCGTCCTGATCAGCATGACGGCGGCCAACACCGACCCGGCGCTCGCGACGGCCCGTCAGACCGGCGGCAGGCGGGCCCACCTGTCCTGGAGCGCCGGACCGCACGCCTGCCCCTCCAAGGAGCTCGCCCGGCTGGTCACCATGGTGTCCATCGAGAACCTGCTCAACCGGCTGCACGACATCGAACTCGCGGTCCCCGCGGACAGCCTCACCTGGCGTCCCGGCCCCTTCCACCGTGCGCTCGCCGCGCTTCCCTGCCGCTTCACCCCTCAGGTGCTGCAGCGGCCCACCCCGCCCCGCGCGGAGACGGCCGCACGCGGCGAGAGCGCCCCGGCGGGCCGCAAGCAGGAGCGAGGTGTGTGGGGTTCGTTCCTGTCCTGGTTGAAGGGGTGATGCACGCAACCTCCTGTGACAGAGGGCACTGCATGAGTTTTCAACCAACGGGGTAGTAACGCGGCGGCAATTCGTGGTGACCAACGAACAAAGGGAGGTGTCGTGGACCACATATCCACCGGCGCCGCTTCTGCTCGACATCCGGACATTTCCCGCCGCTCCCGACGGCACACCGCTTTAACCCACGTGGAGGGCACGAGGGGCGAGATCCGCCGCCGGTCGCCACGACACGAGATACCCGCCGAGGTCGGCGGGTATCTTTCTGTCTCCTTCTCTACCCAGCGGACCCACGGGCGGAAACTCCCGTCCGCGACCCCGCCCGCCCCGTGCGAGCAGCGGCGGGAGAACCGGTGAGCGCCCGCACGTCCGGCGCCGGGACGACCCGGCCGGACCGGACGCTCGGCGAGCTCGTGACCGGCCAACTGCGGCGCCTGTGCCAGGTGTCGGGGCTCGGCCCGTCCGACGCCGAGACCTACGCGCTCGTCCTGGCCGACTCCCTCGGAGCGGCGGCCGAACGGTCCCTGGACCTGCCGGCCCCCTCCCGGAGCTTCCTGTCCGACGACTCCACCCCCGTGGAGTTCTCGCTCTCCTTCGCCGCCGACGCGTCGCCCAGGCTGCGGGTGCTGCTCGAACCTGGATGCGGCGCCGGCGACCTCCGCGAGGACGGCCGCACCGGCCTGCGTGTCGTCCGGTCCATGGCGGGGCGCTGGGGATTCGACACCGGGCAGCTCGACGCCCTGGAGGACCTGTTCCTGCCTCCCGATCCGCAGGGCCCCCTGGCCCTGTGGATCGCCTTGGAACTGCGCCCGGGCGGCGTGCCCAGGATGAAGGTGTACCTCAACCCCGCGGCGTCGGGCCCGGCGAGGGCCGCCGGAACGATCCGGGAGGCGCTCGACCGCCTCGGCCACCGGCACGCCTTCGACGCGCTGCCGCCGGCCGACGGACACCCGTTCTTCGCACTCGACCTGGGCGACTGGGCGGCGCCCCGGGTGAAGATCTACGCCACGCATCACGGGCTGCCGGTGACCGGCGTAGGCGGCCTGTGCCGGATGGAGAACGGTCCCGACGGCGCGACGCTGGAGGAGTTCCTCCGCACGGCGGGCGGTTTCGACGACGGAGCGGGGCAGATGTCGGCCCCGGGGGCGCGAGCGGGGCAGGCGTCGGCCCCGGGGGCGCGGTTCGACCGGCGCCCCGTCCTCACCTGTCACTCCTTCACCCGGACGACCGGCGGTCCCACCGGCTTCACCCTCCATGTCCCGGTCAGGGACTACGTCCGGGACGACGCCGAAGCCCTCCGGCGGGCCGGGACCGTCCTCGGCCGCCACGGGCTGGGCACCGAGACGCTCGCCCGGTCGCTGTCCGCGCTCACCCCGCGCGCCCCGCAGGACGGCGCCGGACTCATCGCGTACCTGGCCCTGGCCCACGAGCAGCACCAGCCGCCCCGGGTGACCACGTACATCTCGTCGGAGGCCTATGAGGTCCGGCCCCCGAACATCCCGTCGACGCACCGCACCGCACCGTCCACGGCAGGGCACGCGCCCCTCCGCCGGCGCAGCAACGACCAGCCGTTCCGCAGTACTTCAGGAGCAAGGACCATCATGGAGCCGTACCGCATCAAAGTCGTCGAGCCCATCGCGCTCACCACTCGGCAGCAGCGCGAGGCGGCGCTGGAGCGGGTGCACCACAACCTGTTCGACCTGCGCGCCGAGGAGGTGACCATCGACCTGCTCAGCGACTCCGGCACCGGCGCCATCTCCGCCGCCCAGCTCGCTGCGGGCATGGAGGGCGACGAGTCCTACGCGGGCTCGCGCTCCTTCTACCGCTTCCACGAGACCGTGACCGAGCTGACCGGCTACCGGCACATCCTCCCGGCCCACCAGGGCCGCGCCGCCGAACGCATCCTGTTCAACACGCTCCTCGAACCGGGCGGCATCGTCCTGGCCAACACCCACTTCGACACCACCCGGGCGAACGTGGAGCTTTCGGGATGTCAGGCCCATGACATCCCGTGCGCCGAGGCCCGCGACCTCGACAGCGAGCGGCCCTTCAAGGGCAACATCGACCTCGACAAGCTCCGCACCACCCTCGAAGGACCGGACGGCGCCCGCGTACGCGTGGTGATCATGACCATCACCAACAACGGAGGCGGCGGCCAGCCCGTCTCCATGGAGAACCTCAAGCAGGCCGCCGAGATCTGCCGCCGCCACGGCGTCCCCATGATCCTGGACGCCGCCAGGTTCGCCGAGAACGCCTGGCTGGTCACCCGCCACGAGGAGGGGTACCGCGACCGCACCCCCCGCCAGGTCGCCGAAGAGGCGTTCCGGCTCGCCGACGGCTGCGTCATGAGCGCCAAGAAGGACGGCATCGTCCACATCGGCGGCTTCATCGGGCTCAACGACCCCGAACTCGCCGAGAAGTGCGAACGCCTCCTCATCGCCACCGAGGGCTTCGCCACCTACGGCGGACTCGCCGGCCGCGACCTCGACATGATGGCCACCGGCCTGCTGGAGGTCACCGAACCCGCCTACCTCGCCGAACGGGCCGACGTCGCCTCCCACCTCGCCGACCGCGTCCGTTCGGCCGGCGTCGACATCCTCGAACCCCCCGGTCTGCACGCCCTCTACCTCAACGCCGGACGCCTGCTCCCGCACATACCGCCCCACCACTACCCGGGCCACGCCCTCGCCTGCCGCCTCTACCTCGAAGGCGGCATCCGCTCGGCCGAACTCGGCTCCCTCTACCTCGGTGAGGAGGACGAGGACGGCAACCCGACCAAGAGCGCACCCTACGAACTGGTCCGGCTGGCGCTCCCGCGCCGCGTCTACACCCGCAGCCACTACGACCATGTCGGCCGCACCCTGGAACAGATCGTCAAGAACGCGGAATCCGTGCACGGCTACCGCATCGTGGAACAGTCCCCGATCCTGCGGCACTTCCGTGCCAAACTGCAGCCGGTGAGCAGCTGAGACACCTTTCGGGCGCGCCCGACACCGACACCGGCCCTGCTGCCGGGCGCGGTGACGGGCCGCCCTTCCACCGCGACGCCCCGACGGAGTGACCCCACCCTCCGCCGGGGCGCCGGCCCCGGTCGACCGGACAAGGACGAGGCCGCAGACGATGACCACCGGAACCCACCCCGTCGACCACGAACTCGTCCGGGCCGCGACCGACGTCGCACGCACCCGGTGCCGGGGCGACAACCACACCATGGCGGCCGCGGCCCGTGCCCGGGACGGCCGCGTCATCACGGCCGTGAACGCCTACCACTTCACCGGAGGCCCCTGCGCCGAACTGGTTCTCATCGGCACGGCGGCCGCCCAGGGGGCCTACGAACTGGACACCGTCGTCGCCGTGGGCGACCGCGACAGGGGAGTGGTGCCGCCCTGCGGCCGCTGCCGCCAGGTCCTGCTCGACTACTTCCCCTCCCTCCGGGTCATCGTCGGGTCCGGCGACCGCCTCCGCGCCGTCCCCGTGAGGGATCTGCTGCCGGACAGCTACGTCTGGGCCGACCACCAGCCGGACACCGAGTAGGTGTCCGGCCGGCGTTCACACCGTCAGCGCTGCAGGGTCAGCAGACCCGGACGGTAGGGCAGGAGGCCGTAGTCCCCGCCGGAGCCGGGGCTGCGGCCCTGGTAGAGCAACTGCAGGTTGCAGGGGTCGACGGTCATGGTCTGGTCGGCGCTGGTGCGGAGCAGTTCGCCGTGGCTGATGTCGTTGGTCCAGGTCGCGCCGCTGTTGGCCTTGCCGGCGAACGGGTTGCTCTCGGTCGCTGCCTGGGGTGTCCAGGAGCCGTTCAGGCTCGTCGCGGTGAACGAGCGGAAGTAGCGCTTCTCGTCCGCACCCCGAGCCTCGACGATCATCAGGTACTGGTTGCGGTCCTTGACCTTGTAGACCTGCGGCGCCTCGAACAGGTTCTTCACCGTGTCGCTCATGACCGTGGTGTACGAGGAGCCGAAGCTGCCCGGGAAGTTCCCGATGGGCATGCCGGCCCGGTAGATCTTGCCGTTGTCGCCGGCGAAGAACAGGTACATGTTCGTCCCGTCACCGATGATCGTCTGGTCGATGGGGCCGGTTCCGGAGTCGGAGATGCTTCCGGAGAACAGCGGCTGCGGTGCTGACCAGCCGTTCGGGTTGGTCGGGTCGGTCGACGTCCGGTAGGAGAAGGCGGTCGCGCCCCACTGGTAGGTGAGCACCCAGATGTTCTTCGGTGCGAAGTAGAAGAGCGAGGGGGCGACGGTGCCGGACGACATCGTGTTCTGGCTTGCCGAGGCCATCTCCGACCAGTTGGTGAACAGGCCGAAGTTCATCGAGCCCCACGCCTTGCCCGTTCCCGCGGCGCCGTGGGTCGTCGCATAGACGAGCTGCCTGCCGTTGTAGGGGGCGACGGTGAAGTCCTTGAGCGAGGCCCACTCCGCCCTGGGCTGCGCCAGCGCGCCCGTCGACGTCCAGCGGTAGGACGACGGCAGGTCGCACGGACCGGAACCGTCGCCGCCGACCTTGACGAGCTGCCACTGCTGGTTGGTGCCGCCCCAGTCGTCGTACTGGACGACGTTGGCGTTGTCGGCGGTGCCGGCGCCCTGTACCTCGAGGGCCTTGCCGCTGTGGCGCGCGATGAGCCGTACATGGCCGTCGGAGCTGTCGGCCAGCCTCCACTGCTGGTTGGTGCCGTTCAGGTCGGCCCACTGGACGATCGAGCCGCCGTTCGCGGTGGACAGATTGTGGACGTCCAGCACCTTGCCCGAGTGACGGGACTTGACGCGGTAGTAGCCGCCGCCGGAGTCGACGAACTGCCACTGCTGCTGGGCCTGGTCGTTCCTGGTCCACTGGGTGATGCGGGCTCCGTCGTCGGTCGCCCTGTTGTGGACGTCCAGGGCCTTGCCGCTGTTGCGGTTGACCAGCACGTACGAGGCGTTGGGGTCGACGGTCGCCGCGGCGGCGGGCTGGGCGCCGAGGAACGCGGCCACGAGCAGCAGGGGCGAGAGGACCGCGAGCAGGCGTCTCGGACTGACCGGGGACAGGTGGCGAAACCACATCAGGGGCCTCCTGGGGGACGGGGTGAGGCGGCGCCGGTGAATCAGCGGAGCGGTCGTACCGGGAAGCGGGAACAGCTTCGAAACATTCGAAGAGTGAACCGAACCTTTGACGCCACAAGCTAGGAATGGAGACTCCTTCGGTCAAGGGCTCTCGCCGATCTGTCTACAAACCGCTCCTCGTGGCGTCGCGGAGGTTCTGCGGCAGGGCGCGCCCATTCAAGGGGAATGGAGCGAAGGGGAGTCGAGTGAGCGGCGTTCGGTCGCCCGGCGTGTTTCCGAAAGATTCGATCCCGCGACGGAAACTTTCTCTGTGACGAGTATTGACGATTCACTGTCAATCCCTCAATCATCCCTCTCTGAGTGACCGACCGCGGTTCGGTATCCCGGACCACGTCGCCCCGAACGGCTGTGCCGCACGGCCGACCCCGCACCGCCGCACGCGGATCCGCGGATCCGTCCTTCGCAGCACCGGCGCCACCCCCTGCGCGGCGGCCGACCCGGCGAGCCGCGAGGGAGCACCCCCATGCCCGTAGCGCCACCCCCCGCGCTTTCGATCCTTCCGTGATGTCCACCCTGTCTGGAGGCACAGTCATGGGCTCCTACGCCCTTCGCGGACCCGACGTCCGCCCAAAGATCCGCGGTCTGCTGCTGACGCTGCTCGTCAGCGTCCTCGGCACGGTCGCCGCGCTGGTCACGCCACCGGCCGCCCACGCCGCCGAGAGCACGCTCGGCGCCGCCGCGGCACAGAACGGCCGCTACTTCGGCACCGCCATCGCCTCCGGCCGGCTCGGCGACTCGGCGTACACGACGATCGCGAACCGTGAGTTCAACTCGGTGACCGCCGAGAACGAGATGAAGATCGACGCCACCGAACCGCAGCGCGGTCAGTTCAACTTCACCGCCGGCGACCGCGTCTACAACTGGGCGGTGCAGAACGGCAAACAGGTGCGCGGCCACACCCTGGCCTGGCACTCCCAGCAGCCCGGCTGGATGCAGAGCCTCAGCGGCAGCACCCTGCGCCAGGCCATGATCGGCCACATCAACGGCGTGATGGCCCACTACAAGGGCAAGATCGCCCAGTGGGACGTCGTGAACGAGGCCTTCGCCGACGGCAGTTCAGGAGCCCGGCGCGACTCCAACCTCCAGCGTTCCGGCAACGACTGGATCGAGGTCGCCTTCCGCACCGCGCGCGCCGCCGACCCGGCCGCCAAGCTCTGCTACAACGACTACAACGTCGAGAACTGGACCTGGGCCAAGACCCAGGCCATGTACTCCATGGTCCGCGACTTCAAGCAGCGCGGCGTACCGATCGACTGCGTCGGCTTCCAGTCGCACTTCAACAACGACAGCCCCTACAACAGCAACTTCCGCACCACCCTGCAGAGCTTCGCCGCTCTCGGCGTCGATGTCGCCATCACCGAACTCGACATCCAGGGCGCCTCGGGCACGACCTACGCCAACGTGACCAACGACTGCCTGGCCGTCCCGCGCTGCCTCGGCATCACCGTCTGGGGTGTGCGCGACACCGACTCCTGGCGGGCGGAGCAGACACCGCTGCTGTTCACCGGCGGCGGCGCCAAGAAGCCCGCCTACACCTCGGTCCTCAACGCGCTCAACGGCGGCACCCCCACGCCCCCCGCGGACGCCCGGCCGGTCAAGGGCGTCGGCTCGGGCCGCTGCCTGGACGTGCCCGGCAGCAGCACCACCGACGGCACCCAGGTCCAGCTGTACGACTGCCACACCGGCACCAACCAGCAGTGGACGTTCACCTCCGCCGGCGAGCTGAGGGTCTACGGCAACAAGTGCCTGGACGCCGCCGGCACCGGCAACGGCACCAAGGTCCAGATCTACGGCTGCTGGGGCGGCGACAACCAGAAGTGGCGCCTCAACTCCGACGGAACCGTCACCGGAGTCCAGTCCGGCCTCTGCCTCGACACCGCGTCGGGCGGCACCGCCAACGGCACCCTGATCCAGCTCTCCTCCTGCTCCGGCGGCAACAGCCAGCGCTGGTCCCGCACCTGAGGGGATCCCTCACCGACGAAAGGGTGAACCGATGAAGACCCACGGTGCGGCCCATCCCGCCGCTCCAGCACGACACCGCTGGTGGTCCCGGGTCGCCGCGCTGGTGGCGGCCACCCTTGCGATCGGCATGCTCGCCGCGGCGCACCCGGCGCCCGCCGCGGCGGCGACGGTGGACACCAACGCCTGGTACGTCCTGGTCAACCGCAACAGCGGCAAGGCCCTGGACGTCACCGGCGCCTCCACCGCCGACGGCACGCGGGTCAGCCAGCGCACCCGCAACGACGGCACCAACCAGCAGTGGCGCTTCACGGACTCCGGCGACGGCTTCTACCGCCTCAAGGCCCGGCATTCCGACAAGGTCCTCGACGTGGCCGGCGCCTCCACCGCGGACGGCGCCGCGATCCAGCAGTGGGCCGACCACAACGGGGCCAACCAGCAGTTCCGCCTGGCCGACTCCGACGCCGGCCACGTCCGGCTGATCAACCGCGGCAGCGGCAAGGCGGTGGAGGTGCAGGGTGCCTCCACCGCCGACGGCGGCAACGTCGTCCAGTACACCGACTGGGGCGGCGCCAACCAGCAATGGCAGATGATCAAGATGTCGTCCGGCGGCGGCGCGGGCGGATGCGGCAACGCCCCGACACTGGCGAGCGGCACGCACACGATCCAGAGCGGCGGCAAGAGCCGCAGCTTCATCCTCAGAGTTCCCGCCAACTACGACAACAGCCGCCCCTACCGGCTGATCTTCGCCTTCCACTGGCGGGGCGGAACCGCCGGCGACGTCGCCTCGGGCGGGACCAGCGGAAGCGCCTGGTCCTACTACGGCCAGCAGGAACAGTCCGGCAACAGCGCGATCCTCGTGGCCCCGCAGGGCCTCGGCAACGGCTGGGGCAACGCGGGCGGTGAGGACGTCACCTTCGTCGACGACATGATCCGGCGCATCGAGGGCGGCCTCTGTGTCAACCCGGCACAGCGCTTCGCCACGGGATTCAGCTGGGGCGGCGGGATGAGCTACGCACTCGCCTGCAGCAGGGCGAACGTCTTCCGGGCCGTGGCGGTCATCTCGGGCGCCCAGATCAGCGGGTGCGACGGCGGCTCCCAGCCCATCGCCTACCTCGGCATCCACGGTGTCGGCGACTCCGTCCTCAACATCGGACAAGGACGGTCCCTGCGCGACAAGTTCGTCGGCAACAACGGCTGCACCCCCCAGAGCCCGCGCGAACCCGCGCCGGGCAGCCGCACCCACATCACCACCGCCTACGCGGGCTGCCGTGCCGGATACCCGGTCCAATGGGCCGCGTTCGACGGAGGCCACATCCCGGGCCCGGTCGACGGCTCCTCCGGCGAGAGTGGCGTCACCACCTGGACCAAGGCAGAGATCTGGAGGTTCTTCGCACAGTTCTCATGACCTGCCCGCACCAAGGGGTGGAGCCGGAACGATCCCGGCTCCACCCCGTCGGCGTGCCTGCCGCACGGCCCGGATGCCGTCCCGGGCGCCCGGTGTCACGGCGAGGCGGGCGACCGCGGGGAGCGAAGCACGAGCAGGGTGATCTCGCTGGGCGCGAAGACACGGAACGGAGGACCCCAGAAGCCGGTGCCGCGGCTGGTGTAGAGGAGAGTGCGGGCTCCGTGATGGCTGAGTCCGGCGAGGGCGGGCTGGTCGAGGCGGACCAGGTGGTGGAAGGGCCAGATCTGACCGCCGTGGGTGTGCCCGGAGAGCTGGAGGTCGACGCCGGCGGCCGCCGCCCGGTCGACGAACTTGGGCTGGTGGGCCAGCAGCAGGACCGGCAGGCCGGGGTCGGCACCGTCCAGGGCTCCGGCGAGGTGGGCACGGTGGCCCGCCAGGCCGGAGGACTCGGCGGTGACGTCGTCCACGCCGGCGACCACGAGCGTGTCGCCTCCGCGTTCGAGCAGCAGATGACGGTTGCGCAGCGGCTCCCAGCCCAGCTCGTCCATCAGATCGACCCAGCCCTGGGCCTCGCTGTAGTACTCGTGGTTGCCGGTGACGTACACCCGGGCCCGGGTCGCCCGCACGGTACCGAGCGGGAGGGCCTGGGCACGGCGGCGTTCGGCCGTGCCGTCCGCGATGTCGCCGGTGTGACAGACCAGATCGGCGTCCAGGGTGTTCACCGTCTCGCACACCCGTGCCGACCAACGGGCGCGATCGAGCGGGCCGTAGTGGGTGTCGGTGATGAGGACGACGCGCGTCCCGTCCAACCCGGCTCCCAGCCGCGGCAGCGGCACGTCGAGCCGGCGCACACGTGGCACGCGGCGGGCCTCGGCGTATCCCCAGGCCAGCAGGACGGCGGCCGAGCCGACGACGGCCCAGGTGACGATCCGGGCCCGGTCCTGGCCGTCCCCGACGCCGGCCACGCGCAGCGCGAGCCGCAGCAGGATCCCGAGCAGCACGGACCAGGTGAACAGCACCCAGCTGACGCCCAGCAGGGTGCCACCCACGATCTCCGTCCGGTCCCGTGGGCGCCGGCCGTGGCTGCGTGCCATCGCCAGTGGCATACCGACGAGACCGAGGACGAACACGACGGTGCCGACGAGCGCGACGGGCAGCGGCCAGCGCTGGCCGGCGTGCAGCAGCACCCAGCAGGGCACGGCCCACAGCAGGACGGGAGCGACCAGGGGGAGGTACCGCATCAGACGGTGCAGCAGGCTCGGCGGAGGAGCCTGCGCCGCGCCTTCGGCGGCTCGGGTGTCGCTGGTGTCACTCACGCTTCCCCCTGCCGGCCCGGACCGTTGTCCCCGCAGGGTATCCGGTCAGCGCCGGGCGGCCCCGGTGACCGTCACGGGCGAGGCCGTGCGCGAGCACCGGGCGGACACCGGGACGCGGAAACGTGGTGTGCGAAGGCGACACCACCAGGTAACGTCTTGCTCATGTTCTTCCAGACGCAGATGTACGAGTGAGAGCGTGACGGGCCCCTGCTGACGTCCTGCGACGTCGCCGCGCCCGTCCCCACCGAGGAATCCGCGGATCACCGCACACCCTTCAGGGAGAACCCGTGAGCAAGAACATCAACAACCCCGTGGGCATGGGCGGCGGCCAGCGCAAGAAGCTGTCCCGCGCCGAACGGCAGAACAACGGCCCGCACCGCAACCTCGACCGCCAGAACGCCGCCGCGCAGAAGGCGGAGCTGGTGCGCAAGATGCGCGAGAAGGCGGACACGGACGAGAGCGCCGGGCAGACGGACGACACCACCGCACAGAGCTGACGCACCGCCGCCCGGGGCGGCACCGTACGGAGGCAGGGCCCGGACCACGACACGTGGTCCGGGCCCTGCTGCCGTACGGGCGCGGACGATCGGCCGCTTCACCGGCAGACGCACCTCCGCGCGTCGGCGTCGGCCGGGCCGGGACGCCGTGTCAGCCGGATCGCAGCACGTCGAGGGCCGTGAGTGCCACGTGCAGCTCCGTGCGCTGGTCGCCCGATTCGAGGTCGCGGCCGAGGAGACGCTCGATGGTGCGCAGCCGCTGGTACATGGTCTCGCGGGAGAGGCCGCCCCGACGGGCGGCGGTCGTCTTGTTGCCGGCCGCGTCGAGGTAGTGGCGCAGGGTCGTCAGCAGGTCGGTGCCGTGCTGGGTGTCGTGGTCGACGAGACGTCGGAGCTGCCGTTCGGTGTACTCCTGGATGCGGGCGTCCTCACGGACGGCGTACAGCAGGCGGCGCAGACCGATGTCGGACAGCTCGTGGAAGGAGCGGTCCGTCGGCAGGGGCTGACGCGGCGGGGTGGCCTCGGCGACGCGGTCCGCCTCACGGAAGGAGCGGGCGGTCTCGGTGAGGTCCGTGACCTCGGAGCCCACGCTCACGACCGCTTCCGGGACCACGCCCAGCACCGAGGCGGACAGCTGCTCGACCAGGGGGCGCCAGGTCCGGGAGGCGCGCAGGGCCAGCAGGATGCCGAGGCGGTCGGGTGCCAGTTCGCCGACCAGGGCCGTCGCGCCCGCCCTGCTCAGCTCCTGCGACAGACGGGACTCGATCCCGGTCACCCCTTCCCCCGCGGGCACGTCCACCAAGGTGGCGACGAAGTGGCTGCGATCGGCAGGCAGACCCAGTGCGGAGCACCGGGCGCGGGCGTCGCCCGCGGAGCGGTGGCGCTGTTCGACGAGGTCGCGCAGGGCGTTCCGGTGCGCCGTGCGCTCCCAGGGCGCGGGGTGGATGAGGCGTGCGACGGTCAGGGCCATCGCGGTCCTCTCCAGCAGGGTGATCTCCTCCGGCCCGAACGCCGCACCTTCGGTGCGCGCCGGGAGCATGGCCACGCGGCCCCAGCGCTCGCCCTGGTACGCGACGGAGGCGGTCAGCCAGCCCTCCGGACCGCTCACCGCCGTGCTGTCACCGGCCCCGGTCGCCCGGGAGCGCCGTTCCCAGTCGGCGAGTGCCTCCTCGACCGTGAGCCCGGACGGCTCGCAGAGCAGGGCCCGGTGCACCAGGTTCTCCAGGACGACCGTCCGCCCGCTCATCTCCGCCGCCGCTCGCACCACGTCCTCAGGCCCGGCACCGCGCAGCGTCAGGGTGGTGAACGCCTCGTGGATGCGCTGCGTGCGCCGCATCGCCTCCGTCTGGTTGCCGAGCAGGAGCGCGTGCACGACCTGGGTGACCTCCAGGAAGTTGACGTCCTCGGCCAGGGTGACGAGGGGCAGGCCGCGACGGCGGCAGGCGTCGACGAGGGCGTCCGGCGGCCGGTGGTAGCGGCGTACGAGTTCGATGACCAGGGCCGCGGCGCCGACGTCGGCGAGTTCGTCGACATACCGGCGCACGCCGGCCGTGTCCTGCGGCAGGGGCATTCCGGTGGTGAGGACGAGTTCGCCGCCCTTGAGGAACGACGCGGGGTCCGTCAGCTCGGTGATGTGGACCCACCGCACCGGTCGGTCCAGGCCCGACACGCCGGTCACGACCCGGGGCAGTCCCGCGGCCAGCACGGGAAGCGCCAGGACATCGGCCACGGTGAGCGGACGGGTGGGCCCCTGACCGGCCGGGTGGTTGTCGTTCACGGTCTCTCCATGAGGGTCCCTGCTCGAACTCGGCCCGGAGCCCGGGGGAGTGCCCGGCCACTGTGACAAGCCTCTCTGACCTGCGCAAGAGAGGTCCCTGAGCGATCGGCCCCCGGCGTGTGTGCCGACGAGGCTGACACAACGTCCGGATGTGGCGTCCGGGCCGGACAGATCGCGCGTTGGCGCACCCCGCGCCCGCCGGGATGCTCGGGAGACCGCAGCAGACGGAGTACCGAGGCCCGGGAGACGAACATGACCGCACTGTCGCCGCACCTTCGCCAGGCCACGCCCGTGGTGGCGGCCCGGGGTGAGGGCGTCCACCTCTTCGCCGAGGACGGCCGCCGCTACCTCGACTTCACCGCCGGGATCGGTGTCACCAGCACCGGCCACTGCCACCCCAAGGTCGTGGCGGCGGCCCAGGAGCAGGTGGGCTCGCTGATCCACGGCCAGTACACGACGGTCATGCACGAGCCGCTGCGCCGCCTCGTCGAGAAGCTGGGCGAGGTTCTCCCCACCGGTCTGGACAGCCTGTTCTTCACCAACTCCGGGAGCGAGGCGGTGGAGGCCGCGCTGCGGCTGGCCCGCCAGGCCACCGGGCGCCCCAACGTCATCGTCTGTCACGGCGGCTTCCACGGGCGTACGGTCGCCGCCGCGTCCATGACGACCTCCGGCACCCGCTTCCGCTCCGGTTTCTCCCCGCTGATGAGCGGTGTGGTCGTCACCCCCTTCCCCGCCGCCCACCGCTACGGCTGGGACGAGGAGACCGCGACCCGCTTCGCCCTGAACGAGCTGGACTACATCCTCCAGACGATCTCCTCGCCCGCCGACACGGCCGCGATCATCGTCGAGCCGGTCCTCGGGGAGGGCGGCTACGTCCCCGCGAACCGCACCTTCATGGAGGGCCTGCGGGAGCGCGCCGACCGGCACGGCTTCCTGCTCGTCCTCGACGAGGTGCAGACCGGCGTCGGCCGTACCGGCCGCTTCTGGGGCCACGACCACTTCGGTGTCACCCCGGACATCCTCGTCACCGCCAAGGGCCTGGCCAGCGGCTTCCCGCTGTCGGGCATCGCCGCCTCCGAGGAACTGATGGCCAAGGCGTGGCCCGGCTCGCAGGGCGGCACGTACGGTGCGAACGCCGTCGCCTGCGCCGCTGCCTGCGCCACCCTCGACGTCGTCCGCGAGGAGCGGCTCGTGGAGAACGCCGAGGCGATGGGCAAGCGGCTCCGCCACGGTCTGGAGGCGGTCGCCGACCGGACGCCGGGGATCGGCGATGTGCGGGGGCTCGGGCTGATGCTGGCCACCGAGTTCGTCACCGAGGACGGCAGTCCCGACCCCGAGACCGCCGCCCGCGTGCAGCGCGCCGCCGTCGACGAGGGCCTGCTCCTGCTGCTGTGCGGCGCGTGGAACCAGGTCGTGCGGATGATCCCGGCGCTCGTCATCGACGAGGCGGCGGTGGACGAGGGTCTCCGGGCGTGGGCGACCGCGGTCGAGGCCGGCACAGCGGGTGCGGCACGGCGATGAGCGACACCACCACGGCCCTGGAGCTTCTGGTCGCGCGGCTCGCCGAGACCGCGCCCGGCCTGCGGGTGGAGACCGGCCCCGGCACCACCGGGCCCTACGCCTACGACGCCTCCAACTACCGGGTCCCGCCGCGGGCCGTGGTGTTCCCCCGCAGCGCCGAGGACGTCGTCGCGGTCGTGCGGGCCTGCCGCGAGGCGGGGGTCCCGGTCACCCCGCGGGGTGGCGGCACCAGCATGGCGGGCAACGCCGTCGGACCCGGTGTCGTGCTGGACCTCTCGCGGTCCATGAACCGGATCCTGGACATCGATGCCGAGGCGCGTACCGCGCGCGTCGAGGCCGGAGTGGTCCTGGACGCGCTGCGGTCCGCCGCCGCCCTGCACGGGCTCACCTTCGGTTCCGACCCGTCCTCGCACAGCCGCTGCACCCTCGGCGGCATGATCGGCAACGACGCGTGCGGCAACCGGTCGGTGCGCGACGGGCGTACCGGCGGTCACGTCGAGGCGCTGGAGATCGTGACGGCCGACGGCGTGCGGGCCGTCGCCGACCACGCCGGACTGCACCCGGTGGACCCCCGGGACGCCGGACCCGTCGCCCGCCTGGAAGCGGACGTACGCCGGCTGATCGCGGACAACCTGGGGCCGATCCGGACCGAGCTGGGCCGTATCCCGCGTCAGGTCTCCGGCTACCAGCTGCAGCACCTGCTGCCCGAGCACGGCTTCGACATGGCCCGTGCGCTGGTGGGCACCGAAGGCTCCTGTGCGGTCGTCACCGCGGCGACGGTCCGCCTCGTGGCGACCGCACAGGCCTGCGCCCTGCTCACCCTCGGCTATGACGACGTGGTCGACGCCGCCGAGGACGTCCCCGAGATCCTGCGCTGGAACCCCTCCGCCGTGGAGGGCATGGACGAGGCGATCGTCGCCACCATGCGCGCCCGGCGCGGTCCGGACTCCGTCACCGGCCTTCCCGAGGGCCGTGCCTGGCTCTACGTCGAACTCGAAGGCGACGACCACGCCGAGGTGGGCCGCCGCGCGGCGGAACTGCTGGCCGCACTCGAGGCGCGGGGCCGGACGACCGGTGGCCGTGTCGTGGAGTCCCCCGCCGAGCGACGCTCGTTGTGGCGGGTCCGTGAGGACGGGGCGGGGCTCGCCGCCCGGCTCGTTGACGGCGGCGAGTCCTGGCCCGGCTGGGAGGACGCGGCCGTCGCCCCGCAGGACCTGGCCGCCTACCTGCGCGACTTCCGCAAGCTGCTGGCCTCGCACGAGCTGACCGGCGTGCTGTACGGACACTTCGGCGCGGGCTGCGTCCACGTCCGCATCGACTTCGACCTCGCCACGGACGCGGGACGGGCCGCCACCCGCGGGTTCCTCACGGAGGCAGCGGCCCTGGTCGTCGAGCACGGCGGCACCCTGTCCGGTGAGCACGGCGACGGACGGGCGCGCGGCGAACTGCTGCAGGTCATGTACAGCCACCGGATGATCCGGACGTTCGCCGCCTTCAAGGAGGTCTTCGACCCGGAGGGGCTCCTCAACCCCGGCGTCATCGTCGCCCCGGCCGCCCTCGACGCCGACCTGGCGCTGCACACCCCGTCGACGGTGCTGCCCGTCGAGACCCTCTTCTCCTTCCCCCACGACGAGGACGGCTTCGCGGGAGCGGTACGCCGCTGTGTCGGAGTCGGCCGGTGCCGCAGCGACGCCGGCGGCGTGATGTGCCCGAGCTACCGGGCCACGGGGGAGGAGAACGCCTCGACGCGGGGCCGGGCCCGTCTGCTCCAGGAGATGGTGCGGGGCGGAACCGTCCAGGACGGCTGGCGCTCCACGGAGGTACGGGACGCCCTCGACCTGTGCCTGTCCTGCAAGGCGTGCTCCAGCGACTGCCCGGTCGGCGTCGACATGGCCACGTACAAGGCGGAGTTCCTGCACCAGCACTACAAGGGAAGGCTCCGGCCCCGCTCCCACTACTCGCTGGGCTGGCTCCCCCTGACGTCCAGGCTCGTCGGCCACATGGCCCGCCCGGTGAACGCGCTGCTGCGCGGACCCGTCGGGAAGCTGCTCGCGCGCCTCGGCGGGGTCACCACCAAGCGCCGGATCCCGGCCTTCGCCTCCCGCCGCGCGGTGCGCCGGGCCCTGCGGGCGTCGAGGACCGGCGAACCGGCGAAGACGCTGCTGTTCGTGGACAGCTTCACCCGCGCCTTCCGCCCCGAGGTGGCCGGGGCCGCGAGCCGCGTACTCGCCGACGCCGGCATCCCCTGCACGGCCGAGGACGACCTGTGCTGCGGCCTGACCTGGGTGAGCACCGGACAGCTGTCCCTGGCTCGCCGCATCATGGCCCGTACGGTCGCCCGTCTCGACAACGGCGACGACCGGCCCGTCGTCGTGGCCGAGCCCAGCTGCGCCGCCGCCCTCAAGCGGGACGTGCCCGAACTGCTCGGCACCGAGGCCGCCCGCCGCGTCGCGGCCCGCGTCCACACCCTCACCGGAGCCCTGACCGATCTCGCCGCACCGGGCTGGACGCCCCCGGAACTGCCGGACGACGTGCTCCTGCAGACCCACTGCCACGAGTACGCCACCTTCAAGGGCCGCCACCCCCGCGACCTGCTCGGCCGCCTCGGTGTACGCAAGGTCGACGAGGCCGAGGGCTGTTGCGGGCTCGCCGGGAACTTCGGCTTCGAGGAAGAGCACTACGACACCTCGATGGCCGTCGCGGATCTGGCCCTGAAGCCGCGCCTCGACGGCATCACGCCCGACACCCCGGCCGTCGTCGTGGCCGACGGCTTCAGCTGCGCCACCCAGATCGACCACCTCGCCGGTGACCGGGGTGTTCGTGCCCTGCACCTCGCGGAACTGCTCGACCCCGCTGCCGACCGACCCGGACGACCAGGAGAGAACTCATGACCGACACGCCCACGCAGTTGTTCATCGGCGGCGCCTGGGTGGACGCCGCGGACGGTGCCACCCTGCCCGTCGACGACCCCGCCACCGGCGAGATCCTCTGCCACGTCGCCGACGCCGGCGCCAAGGACGCCATGCTCGCCGAGGAAGCGGCCGTCGCCGCCCAGCAGGAGTGGGCGCGTACGGCGCCCCGGGCCCGCAGCGAGATCCTGCGCCGCGCCTACGAGATCATCATCGAGCGCACCGACGAACTGGCCCACCTGATGACGGCCGAGATGGGCAAGCCGCTCGCCGAGGCCAGGGGCGAGGTGGCGTACGCGGCGGAGTTCTTCCGCTGGTTCTCCGAGGAGGCCGTGCGCATCGACGGCGGCTCGGGTGTCCTGCCGGACGGCCGCAACCGGATGCTGCTCTCCCGCCGCCCGGTCGGCCCCTGCCTGCTGATCACCCCGTGGAACTTCCCGCTGGCCATGGGCACCCGCAAGATCGGCCCGGCGGTCGCGGCCGGCTGCACGATGGTGCTCAAGCCCGCCCCGCAGACCCCTCTGTCCAGCCTGGCTCTCGCCGCGATCCTGAAGGAGGCCGGGCTGCCGGACGGTGTGCTGAACGTCGTCACCACCTCCCGTGCGGGGGAGGTGTGCGAACCGCTCCTGCGCGGCGGGCGGATCCGCAAGCTGTCGTTCACCGGTTCCACGGCCGTGGGGCAGCTGCTCCTGGCCCAGAGCGCGGAGGCGGTCGTGCGGACCTCGATGGAGCTGGGCGGGAACGCGCCGTTCGTCGTCTTCGAGGACGCGGATCTCGACAAGGCCGTGGACGGCGCGATGGTCGCCAAGATGCGCAACATGGGAGAGGCGTGCACGGCGGCCAACCGCTTCTTCGTGCACCGGTCCGTGGCGGAGGAGTTCGGACGCCGGCTGGCCGAGCGCATGGGGGCGCTCGTCGTGGGCCCCGGCACCCGGGACGGCGTCGACGTCGGTCCGCTCATCGACCGGACCGGGCGGGCCAAGGTGGAGGAGCTGGTCGCCGACGCCGTGGGGCGCGGGGCGCGGGTGCTCGTCGGCGGCCGTACGCCCGAGGGGCCGGGCTGCTTCTACCCGCCGACCGTGCTGGCCGACGTCGATCCCGGCAGTCGTCTGATGGACACGGAGATCTTCGGCCCGGTCGCGGCGATCCTCACCTTCGACGACGAGGACGAGGTGCTCCGCCGGGCCAACGACACTCCCTGGGGCCTGGTCGGTTACGTCTTCACCGAGCGCCTCGACCGTGCCCTGCGCGTCAGCGAGCGGCTGGAGGTCGGCATGGTCGGGCTCAACACGGGCCTCGTCTCCAACCCGGCCGCACCTTTCGGCGGCGTCAAGCAGTCCGGTCTCGGGCGGGAGGGCGGCCGGGTCGGGATCGACGAGTTCCTGGAGTACCAGTACCTCGCGGTCCCCGTGGGCTGACGGCGGCCATGCCCTCGCCCCAGCCGTCCCCTCTCCTCGGCCATGGCCGCTCCTCCACCGAGGTCGCGGCCACCGGTTCTCCAGTCCAGGCAAGGAAGAACATGACGCTTCTGAAGACCATCGACACCCACCCCTCCTTCGCGCCGCACCGGTCCGGCCCGCTTCCGGAACGTCTGGTCTCCGGCGACCCCGCCTTCATGACCTGGCCCCAGGACATCGCCCGCGGGGAGATGATCCATACGGGAGTCTGGGAGGCGACGCCCGGCGAGACGCGCTCGGTCAAGGGCGAGACCTTCGAGTTCTGCCACATCCTCGCCGGACTGGTCGAACTCACGCCGGAAGGCGGCGAACCGGTGCTCTACGGGGCGGGGGACAGCTTCGTCATGAAGCCGGGCTTCGTCGGTGTCTGGAAGACCATCGAGACCGTGCGCAAGATCTACGTGATCGTGAAGTGATGCCGGAGACCTACGTGTTCGTCACGTGATGCCGAAGATCGACGTGCTCGTCACGTGATGCCGACGCACGGCGCCCGCTTCCGCGTCGGCAGACGGCTGTCGGGCGGGGCGAGGAACACGAAAGGCGACCGCCTCCAGGACGCGCAGCGACCTGGAGGCGGTCTTCGTTTCGCCCCACCGGACGCGCGTTCGCCGTCGATCCGAGAGGTCGACGGCCGCCGATTCCCTCTCGGCAACCATGCGCCCGGTGGCATAAAAATCCAGCGGCGACCACGCCTTGCCAACGTGTGATCACAAGGGGAATGCTGAGAACGCAGCGGTTCTTGAAAGTTGTACGACCAATGCTCTTCGGGTGGGGAAGTGGCGGGCGGGATGCGAGCACGGGGCACGCGATGCCGGTCAGGTCGGCTGACGTCGGCCGGTGTCCACGCGTGACCGAGGTGGAGTCCCACTTAGCCGTGCGCATCCCGGTCCCTGGCATCGACAGCGAGGGATCCCGCACCGTTCGCCGCCGTCACGCCCGCCGTGCGGCAGTTGCCGTCCTGCGGCAAGCCCTCCCCGGCGCCAACACGCGCGTCACGCGACTCCGACGCGACGACCCCGGACGACGCCGCGCGTCAGCGAACGGCGTGTCAGGAGGTCCGCCGGAACAAGGTGTGCCGTCCGCCGAGGCAGTGCGCCCACCCCTTCTCGACCGATACGGACTCTACCGATACGGAGGAATGAATCATGCGTATTCTCGTCGCCGGGGCCACCGGAGTGATCGGGAAACCCCTGGTGGGAGCGCTGAGGGCGCGGGGCCACGAGGTGAGCGCGCTGGTGCGCCCCGAGTCGCGGGAGCAGGCTCCGGAGGCGGACGGCACCGTGTACGCCGACGCCCTCGACCGCGAGGCCCTGCTGTCGGCGGTGTCGGCCGTCCGCCCCGAGGTGGTGGTCCATCAGATGACGGCGCTGCGCCTGATGGGTGCGGACCCGGTGGCGGCCTTCGGCCTGACCGCACGGCTGCGTACCGAGGGCACCGCCAACCTGATGGAGGCGGCCCGGGAGGCCGGAGCGGGACGGCTGGTCGCGCAGTCCGTCGCCTTCGCGGCCGCCCCGGCGGAGGACCCGGTCCTCGACGAGGACGCGCCGCTGTACGTGGACGCACCCGATCCCGGCTGGGCCGCCACCGTACGGGCCGTCGCCGAGTTGGAGCGGCTGGTTCTGGACGGCGGGCCGCTCGCCGGCGCGGTACTGCGGTACGGCACGCTGTACGGCCCCGGCACCCTGTACGCCCGCGACGGCGGGGCGGCCCAGGCGGTGCGGGCCGGACAGTTCCCGCTGGCCGGGGACGGCGCCGGGATCACGTCGTTCCTGCACGTGGAGGACGCCGTGGGGGCCACGGTGGCCGCCGTCGAGTCGGAGGCCACCGGGGTGTTCCACGTGACGGACGACGACCCGGCCCCGGCCGCGCAGTGGCTGCCGCACTACGCCCGGGCGCTGGACGGCCCGGCCCCTCGCACGGTCCCGGCGGACCTCGCGCCCCGGCTGCTCGGCTGGTACCCGGCCCATCAACTCACCGCCGCCCACGGCGCGGCCAACGACCGGGCCCGTACGGCTCTGGGCTGGAAGCCGCTGCGGCCGAGCTGGCGCGAGGGACTGGGCCAGGAGTGACCGGCACGGTCCGGGCGGCACCCTCGAATGAAGCGATCACCTTATGAAAGTGGACCTGTGAACCCGATCACCACGTTACGCCCGTCCGCCGACACCGTGGAGCGGTACCGCAAGGACGGCCTCTGGCGCGCCGACACCCTCCTGGACGACCTGGCGCGGTGGAGTGCCGAGACCCCCGACGCCCCTGCCCTTCTCGTGCCGGAGACCGCCACGGAGAACCAGGGCCTCGTGGAGATGAGCTACGCCCGGTACGCCGAGTACGTGGACCGCTTCGCCGGCGCGTTGCACGCGCTGGGGGTGCGCAGCGGTCAGGTCGTCGCGATGCAGGTGCCGAACGTCTGGCAGGTGGGACCGCTGCTCCTGGCCTGTGCACGGCTCGGGGCCGTCGCCGCGCCCATCATGTGCGCCTTCCGCCCCCGTGAGCTGGAGCGGATGCTGCGCCGGCTGGACGCCGTGGTCTGCGTGACCGTCGACCGCTGGGACGACTTCGAGCACGCCGCGGCGCTGGCCGAGATGGCACCCCGGCTGCCCGCACTGCGCCACCGCGTGGTGCTCGGCGAGCGGACCGCCGACGCGGACGACGGCGAACTCGACTTCCGCGCGTACTTCGAGCACACGGAGCACGCCACCCTGCCGGATCCGTCGGTGGTGGACCCGGACCGGGTCTCCCTGGTGCTGTTCACCTCCGGTACCTCGGGTGAGCCGAAGGCCGTGCTGCACACCCTCAACACCTTGTACGCCTGGTACGCCCCCGTCGCGGCCGCCGACGGCATCGGCCCGCACAGCCGCGTCTACTCACCGAACGCGGCGACGCACATCGTCGGCCTCACCATGGGGATCTTCATGCCGCTGCACCGCGGAGGGTGCGCGGTCATGACCGGCCGCTGGGCGCCGGACGCCGTCGTGCCCTTCCTGGAGCGGGCCCGGGTCACGTGGATGGTCATCGTCCCGGTCCATCTGTCCGCGCTGATCGACGCGATGGAACGCACCTCGCGGCGACTGGACACCGTGCGCATCATCCGTGCGGGAGGCACCACGGTCCCGCAGCCGCTGTTCAGGCGCGTGACGGAGACCTTCGGAATCCCCCTGGACGTCGGCTGGGGCATGACGGAGGGCGCCAACACCTTCACCCGCGCCGGAGACCCCCCGGAGCTGGCCGGACGCACGGTCGGGCGGTGCGCGCCCGGCCACGAGATCGACCTGCGGGCCGACCACCCGATCGGAGACGACCGGCCCGGGCGTCTCTTCGTGCGCAGCCCTTCGCTGTGCCTGGCCACCTGGGGCCGGGACGACGGCCGTCTGACCGTGCTGGCCGAACATGACGACGGCTGGTACGACACCGGCGACCTCGCGGCGCCGGACGGCCACGGCGGCATCCGGCTCCACGGCCGTGCCGAGGACCGGATCGGCGTCATCATGATCCCGGTCGGTGACGTGGAGTCGACACTGCTGGACCATCCCGACGTACGGGATGTCGCCCTGGTCGGCTACCCGGACGGCCACGGCGGCGAGCTCGCCTGCGCGGTCGTCGTCCCGGGGGAGCGGACGCCCACCCTCGAAGGGCTGCGCGACTGGCTCGGCGGGCTCGGGATGAGCGAATGGTGCCTGCCCTCCCACCTGGAACTCCTGCCCCAACTGCCGCGCAACGAGACCGGAAAGGTGCGGAAGAACCTGCTCCGGGAACGGCTCCGGCTCCGCTCCGACTGACCGGGAGAGGTCCGGGTCGCCCGGGAGAACATCCCCGGGCGACCCGCTCGCATCGGATCACTGCGTGACCGGGGGCCGCAGGCTGCGGGAGCGGTACCGCCGGAGGGCTAGGACGCCCGGCGGGCCGTGGTGACGAAGAAGGTCGCCGTCGCGGTGAAGGCGTTCCGGCGCGAGAGATCGCTCAGGTCGTCCTTCCATCGCGCAGCCTCCTCCTCGCTGACGACGCCTTGGGTGAGCGCTGCCGTGAGGGCCGGTTCCAGGACCACGCCGAACGCGGAGGCGTGGTCGTTCAGCGCCGCCATGATGGGGACGACCTCGATGCCGGTGAAGCCCGCGTCGGCGAGATGGGAGGCGCTGCGGGTGCCGGAGTGGGGGTTCGGGACGGCCGAACAGAAGGCGTGCTTGACCGCCTCGGTCGTGCCGGGAATCCGTGAACTCACCACCATCGACCCGAGATCGGGGTCCGCGAGCACGAGGGTCCCGCCCGGCTCGAGCACCCTGCGGGCCTCGGACAGTGCCTCGGCTGGATCGCCGAAGTGGAGGAAGGTCCGCTCGGACCGGTACCACGACAGTTCACCGTCCTCGAACGGCAGCTCGAAGGCGCTGCCCTGGACGAAGCGGCAGTCCGGGAACCTGGCCAGAGCGGCGTCGACCATGGCCTGGCTGCTGTCGACGCCGACCGCGTCCTTTCCGAGCCCTACGAGATCCGCCACGGCGCGGCCCGCGCCGCACCCGACATCGGTTCCCCTGCCCCCGGCGGCCTCCAGGGCGCGGTAGGTGGTCTCCCGCACCGCGCGACCGCTCTCGCTCTCCTCCATCTTCCGCAGATAGGCGATGAAGTCCTCGGGGACGCCGGAGGAGTCGACGTCGTGGAAGCGTGCGGCAAGGCTCTCGGCCGTGCGTGGTCCGGTGGTGTCCACGTGCTGCTGTCTCCTGTCAGGGGGTGCCTGGAGTGCGTGCGAGTGGCGCTTGTTGAAAGTCAAAGCAGCGTATCAGTAGGGGAGTTGGGGGACCTGAGTGTCAAATTGGTCCGGAGGGAGGTGTGGACACCTCGGGCCGACGTCTCCTAGCCTTGCTGACAACCCATCAGGATCGTCGGTGTGACCCGACAGCGCGGTAGCCATCGACTCCTGGTGTTTCCGAGCGGTTGCCCCCGCTCGGCGCAGTGGCCCGCCGAAGCACCCCTGGCGGGCCGAAGCGGCGACGTTCCGCCAAGCATCGGCATTCCGCTACGGCATCGGCGCGGCAGCGCGCGCCCCAGGCCTGGCAGTCATCTGTTCAGGAAGGGGACGGCATTGTCATGTCCATGAATATCAGGAGAGTCGCGGCCACACGCTGGCCCGCCATCGCTTCGGCTCTGCTCCTGGTCGCGGCCGCTCTCACCGCCAACCTGTCCGGCGCGACGCCGGCCTCGGCGCACCCGATCAACGCCGCCGACTTCCAGCAGGTCCAACTGGCCCGCGGGGTGCCGGAGGTCGGCGAGCCGATGTCGTTGGCCGTACTCGCCGACCGGTCGGTGCTGCACACCGCCCGCAACGGAACCGTGCGCCGCACCGACGCCAACGGCACCACCACGGTCATCGGCACCGTCCCCGTCTACACGCACGACGAGGACGGCCTCCAGGGCATCGGCATCGACCCGGGGTTCGCCACCAACCGGCACATCTACCTCTACTACGCCCCGCCGCTGTCCACGCCGGGCGGCGACGCACCGACCACCGGCGGCAACTGGTCGGCGTGGCAGGGTGTCAACCGGCTCTCCCGGTTCACGCTCAACGGCGACTTCACGATCAACCAGTCCAGCAAGGTGGACATTCTCGACGTGTCGGCGGACCGGGGCATCTGCTGCCACGCCGGCGGCGACATCGACTTCGACGCGGCAGGCAACCTGTACCTGTCCACCGGCGACGACACCAACCCGTTCGAGTCCGCCGGATACTCCCCCCTCGACGAACGGACCAACCGCAACCCGGCGTTCGACGCGCAACGCACCGCCGCCAACACCAACGACCTGCGCGGCAAGATCCTGCGGATCAAGGTGAACGCCAACGGGTCGTACTCGATCCCGGAAGGCAACCTGTTCCCGCCCGGGACGGCGAAGACCCGGCCGGAGATCTACGCGATGGGTCTGCGCAACCCGTTCCGGATGAGCGTGGACAAGGCCACCGGCGTCGTCTACGTCGGCGACTACGGCCCCGACGCCGGCTCCACCTCCGCGCGCGGGCCGCAGGGCCAGGTCGAGTTCAACCGCGTCACGGGCCCCGGTTTCTACGGCTGGCCGTACTGCAACGGCACGAACACGAACGCCGAGACCTTCGCCGAGTGGGACTTCGCCACCAACACGGCGGGCGCGAAGTACAACTGCTCGGGCGGGGCGACGAACAACTCGTTCCGTAACACCGGCCTGAGCACGCTGCCCCCCGCCAAGGCCGCCTGGATCCGCTACGGCGGCGACGCCGGCAGCCCGCCGGCGTTCGGCGGCGGCTCGGAGTCGCCCATGGCGGGCCCGGTGTACCGGTACGACCCCGACCTCGGCTCGCCCACGAAGTTCCCGCAGTCGTTCGACGGGCAGTTCTTCGCCACGGAGTTCGGCCGCGGCTGGATCAAGCCGATCCACCTCAACGCCGACGGCTCCCCGGGGACCATCGACAGCTTCCCCTGGACCGGCAAGCAGGTGATCGACTCGGCGTTCGGCCCGGACGGCTCCTACTACGTGCTGGACTACGGCGCCGGGCTGTACCAGGGCGACCAGTACTCCGCCCTGTACCGCTTCGACTACGTCGGCGGCGGCAACCGGGCGCCCACGGCGGTGGCCGGCGCCAACCGGACGTCCGGCGCGGCGCCGCTGACGGTGGCCTTCTCCTCGGCCGGCTCGTCCGACCCCGACGGTGGAGCACTGACCTATTCATGGAGCTTCGGTGACGGCACCGGTTCCACCGCCGCCAACCCGACGAAGACGTACGACACGAACGGGAACTACACGGCCACGCTGACCGTGCGTGATCCGCAGGGTGCCACCGGCACCGCCGACGTGCGGATCACCGTCGGCAACACCGCGCCGACCGTGACCGTCGACAGACCCGCCGCGGGGGAGATCTTCGCCTTCGGCGACACCGTGCCGTTCGCCGTCACCGTGACGGATCCGGAGGACGGCACCGTCGACTGCGCCAAGGTGAAGATGACGTACATCGTCGGTCACGACAGCCACGGCCACCCGGTCACCTCGAAGACCGGGTGCTCGGGCACGATCACCATCCCGGTCGACGGTGAGCACGACGACGCGGCGAACATCTTCGGGGTCTTCGACGCCGAATACACCGACAACGCCGGGCTCACCACGCACACCCAGCACATCCTGCAGCCCAAGCACCGGCAGGCCGAACACCACAAGACGTCGTCCGGCATCGGCATCCTGGACAAGTCGACCGCCGAGGGCGGCAAGTCCGTCGGTGACATCGAGAACGGCGACTGGATCGCGTTCGAGCCGTACAGGCTGAGCAACGCCACGTCGTTCAGTGCCCGGGTGTCGTCTGCCGGCGCGGGTGGCACGCTGCAGGTACGGGCCGGCTCGCCGACCGGCACCGTCCTCGGCACCGCCACCGTCCCGGTCACCGGCTCGTGGACGAACTTCACCACGGTCAACGGCTCGGTCTCCGGGGCACCGGCCGGCACCACCACGCTCTATCTGACCTTCGCCGGCGGCTCCGGATACCTCTTCGACGTCGACGCGTTCACCTTCGACACCGGGGGAGGCCCGTCCGCGGGTCCGATCGTGGGGGTCGCGGGCAAGTGCCTGGATGTCCGTGACGGCAGCTCCGCGGACGGGGCGGCCGTGCAGATCTCGTCGTGTACGGGTGCGGCGAGGCAGCAGTGGACGGTGGCGTCGGGCTCGACGGTCAAGGCGCTGGGCAAGTGCCTGGACGTCAGCGGCAACAGCACGGCGGACGGGGCGAAGGTCCAGTTGTGGTCCTGCAACGGCGGTGCCAACCAGAACTGGCAGGCGTCCTCGGACGGGTCGCTGCGGAACCCGCGGTCGGGCAAGTGCCTGGACGTCAATGGCGCCAACTCCTCGGACGGCACCCTCGTGAACCTGTGGACCTGCCACGGCGGCGCCAACCAGAAATGGACCCTGCCCTGATGCCGGTCACCAAGAAGGGAGTGACGCACATGCGCAGACGACCCCGGACCCTGCTCGGCGGGGCCGCCACGGCACTCGCCACCCTGGTCCTCCTCGGACAGCCCCACCCCGTCCATGCCGCGGACACGGCCTACGACGTCCTCGTGTTCTCCAGGACGGCCGGTTTCCGGCACGACTCGATCCCGGCGGGGATCCAGGCCATCCGCGAGCTCGGCACGGCGAACAACTTCACGGTGACGGCCACGGAGGACGGCAGCCAGTTCACCACCGGCGACCTGAGCCGCTACGAGGCGGTGGTCTTCCTCAACACCACCGGCGACGTCCTGAACGACACCCAGCAGTCGGCGTTCCAGTCGTACATCGGCTCGGGCGGCGGCTTCGTCGGCGTCCACTCGGCCGCGGACACCGAGTACAACTGGCCGTTCTACGGCGACCTGGTCGGCGCCTGGTTCGCCTCGCACCCCGCCGTCCAGCGGGCCGACGTCAAGGTGGAGGGGCGGGCGCACGCGGCGACCGCCCATCTGCCGCAGACCTGGACACGCACCGACGAGTGGTACAACTTCCGGACCAACCCCCGCACCACCGCGCGCGTGCTCACCACGCTGGACGAGTCGTCGTACTCGGGCGGCTCGATGGGTGCCGACCACCCGCACAGCTGGTGCAAGACCCACTCGGGCGGCCGGGCCTTCTACACCGGCGGCGGGCACAGTCAAGCGGCGTACGCGGAGCCGGCGTTCCGGGCGCACCTGCTCGGCGGCATCCGGTACGCGGCAGGCCGGACCAAGGCCGACTGCCGCCCCGAGACCGGCTATACGGCCCTCTACAACGGCTCGACCACCGGCTGGTCGCAGGCCGGCCCGGGCGGCTTCACCCATACCGACGCCACCCTCACCTCGTACGGCGGCCTGGGCATGCTCTGGTACAGCGCGAAGCAGTTCACCAACTACTCGCTGAAGCTGGACTGGAAGATGCCCGGTGACGACAACTCCGGCGTGGTGGTGGGCTTCCCGCCGACGAACGACCCGCAGTCGGCACTGGACAACGGCTACGAGGTCCAGATCGACGCCACGGACGCGCCCGACCGCACGACCGGCTCGATCTACGCCGTCAAGGCCCCGGACACGGCCGTCCGGGACGCGGCGCTCAACCCACCGGGCGAGTGGAACACCTTCGAGGTGCTGGTGGAGGGCGAACGGCTCCAGGTCTGGCTCAACGGCGTGAAGATCAATGACTTCACCAACACCGATCCCGCCCGTTCGCTCGCCGGCCACGTCGGCATCCAGAACCACGGCACGGGGGACGACGTGTCGTTCCGCAACGTCCGGATCAAGGATCTCGGCGGCGGCCCGACACCCACCCCGGGCGCGGGTCCGATCGTGGGAGTCGCGGGCAAGTGCCTGGATGTCCGTGACGGCAGTTCCGCGGACGGGACGGCGGTGCAGATCTCGTCGTGTACGGGTGCGGCGAGGCAGCAGTGGACGGTGGCGTCGGGGGCGACGGTCAAGGCGTTGGGCAAGTGTCTGGACGTCAGCGGTGGCAGTACGGCGGACGGGGCGCGAGTCGTGCTGTGGTCCTGCAACGGTGGTGCCAACCAGAACTGGCAGGCGTCTGCGGACGGGTCGCTGCGGAACCCGCGGTCGGGCAAGTGCCTGGACGTGTCGGGCGGGGGCTCCTCGGACGGCACCCTCGTGAACCTGTGGTCCTGCCACGGCGGCGCCAACCAGAAATGGACCCTGCCCTGAGCTGACGCGGCACGCCGAAAGGGCCACCTCCCAAGGGGAGGTGGCCCTCTCGTGCGTCAGGCGCGCGCCCAGCGCTGGTTGGCGCCGTCGTGGCAGCTCCACACGACGACCGCGGAGCCGTTGGCGGTGCTCGCTCCGTTGACGTCCAGGCACAACCCGCTCTGCACGTTGCGGATCGTGCCGTTGCCGTTGAGGGCCCACTGCTGGCCGGCGCCGCCGTTGCAGTCCTGGATCTGGACCCGCGTGCCGGCGGCGCCGGCGGGAACGTTCAGGCACTTGCCCAGGACCTGCAGCGCCTGACCGTTCTGCGTGAACTGCTGGTTGGCGTTGCCGTGGCAGTCCCAGACGATCATCGGTGTGCCGTTGGTCCCGTTCGCGCCGTTGACGTCCAGACACCGGCCCGAACCCTCGTTGCGCAGCCGGAACGTGGTCGGGTTCGGCGTGGGATCCGAGCCGTCGAGCTGCGTGAAGAAGTTCCACACCACCGCCCGGGTCCACGACCGCTCCCCCGGTTCGTAGTCGCCGGGCGATCCGTCGACGGGACCCGGAGTATGGCCCGCGTCGAACGCGGCCCATGCCACGGGGTAGCCGGCGCGGCATCCCGAGTAGGTCGTGACGACATGCGTGAGGCTGCCCCGTGCCGGCTCCGGCGGGTTCTGGGCAGTGCAGCCGTTGTTCCGGACGAACCTGTCACGCAGCGAACGTCCCGTGGCGATCGGGAGCACCGGGTCCCGCAAACCGTGCAGTCCGATGTACGCGACCGGCTGGGTACCGCCGTTGCATCCGCTCAACTGGCCGCCCGCGTACACGGCGACCGCGCGGAACACGGTCGGCCGGGCGCACGCGAGTGCGTAACTCATGCCGCCGCCGTAGCTGAAGCCCCCGGCGAAGCGCTGGTTCGTGTCGACACACAGGCCCGCGTCGATCTGCCTGACCATGTCGTCGACGAAGGTCAGATCCTCGCCGCCCGAGTTGGCCCAGCCGTTCCCGAGGCCCTGGGGCGCGACGAAGATCGCGCTGTCGTTCGAGATCGCCCGCAGGCCGTAGTACGACCAGGGGTATCCGCTGGTTCCGCCCGAGTCGACGTCATTGGCGGTGCCGCCGTTCCAGTGGAAGCCGAAGACCACTCGGTACGGGCGGTTGTTGTCGTAGGTGGCGGGCACCCGCAGGATGTAGTTCCGCGTCCTGCCGCTGCTCTGGATCGAGCGCGGACCACTCGACAGCGTGGGCGGCTTGCCGCATCCGGCGCTCGGGGCGGCGGAGGGGGCCTCGGCCGCGACGGCGGACGTCAGTCCGATGCCGCTGATGCCGGCCGCGGCGAGTAAGAGGGCGATGACCACGGCGATCGGTGTGCGCCATCGGTGACGGTTGGTGCCTTGTCGCATCACGTTTCTCCCTTCATGGATGAGCGACTCAGCGGTAGCCGGCCGCGACGATATTGGCCTGTACCGCGTTGTCGGTCGCGTCGGACGGGTAGCCGGACACCATCGCGCCCTCGTAGAAGGTGCCGGCGCTGAGGTTCGCGCCGCCGCCGGGCTTGCAGCAGTCACCACCGCTGCCGAGGATGATGGCGCCCTGCTTCTTCATGGGGCTGTAGCCGGGTGGCAGCGCGCCGTCCCACAGCGTGGTCAGGCCACCGGTCTGGGCGTCGGCACCCCGGAGCGCGAAACGGCTCGTCCCGTTGTTCTTCAGCATCGCCGTCACGAACTTGCCGGTGAAGGCCCGCTGGTTCGTGTTCCAGCTCTGACTCCCGCCGGAGTAGAGCCCCCATTCGAGGTCGGCCTGGACCCAGGGACCTCTGCCCACGCACCCGCCGAACCAGCACTGGGTGCTGAAGTTGATCGCGTCCATCGCCCCGGCCGCGTCGGCCGCCCGGGTCGTCTCACTGTTGCCGTAGTCGAAGCAGCAGCCGCCGTTGACATGGGTGCCGCTCGTCACCATGTACATGCCTTCGGGGGCGCTGCCCGTCGGCACGCCGGTCAGGTGGCCGTCCCGCCAGTAGCTGTTGCCGGGGTTGATGTAGAGCGAGTAGGCCTTGCTGCCGCCGACCGTCAGCGACTCCGACGTCGCGGTCGCCGGGCGGCTCTGGGGGGAACCGGGAACGACACTCGATCCCTGGTACCAGAGGTCGTTCCCGCGGCCGGACTGGTCGTAGACGACGGTGATGACACAGGCGGTCCCGGCGCAGAACGAGTCCTGCGCCGCCGCGTCGGCGGCGCCCCCCGCGCTCCGGACGCCGATGTTCCGGGTCGTGCTGTCGGACGAGCGCCGGACCTGGTAGAGGTTGCCGCTGTAGGTGCCGTAGAGGGCTCGTACGGTGCTGTGGGCGGCGATGCAGGGGGTGCCGCCCGAGGCGTAGATGTCGCACGTGCCCCCGTCGCCCGGTTCCGGCGGGTCCGGCGGCGAGTTCCACTGCTGGTTGGTGCCGCCGTGACAGGACCAGAGGATGGTTCGGGTGCCGTTGGCGGTGCCGCCGGCGTTGGCGTCGAGGCAGAGTCCGGACTGGACGCCGGTGATGGTGCCGTTGGGGTTGACGTTCCACTGCTGGTTGGTGCCGCCGTTGCAGTCCCAGATGATGACCGGGGTGCCGTTGGTGGTGCCGCTTCCGCTGGCGTCGAGGCATTTGTTGCCGGGGACGGTCAGTTGTCTGCCGGTGGTGTAGGTCCAGGTCTGGCCGGTCGTGCCGGTGCAGTCCTGGAGTTGGGTCTGGGTGCCGTTGGTGGTGGAGGCGCCGGGGACGGTCAGACAGCGGCCCGACTGCGCGCCCACGAGGGGGGCGCTCTGCCCGGGCTCGATCGGTGCCGCCACCGCGGTGGCGCCGACGGCGACCAGCACCAGGGCGGTGCCCAGCGCGGACAGGCGGCCGTACCAGCGGGGCCGAGGTATGCGAAACACCATGGCGGTTCCTCACCTGGTCGTGGGAAGGGATGCCCGGCGCGCGACCGCGCCGGGCATCCACCGGACGGGCTATACGGCGGTGAACCGCCACTGCTGGTTCGTGCCGCTGTGGCAGCTCCACTGCAGGAGTCGTGCGCCGTCGGCCGTCGAGCCGCCGTTGACGTCGACGCACAGTCCACTGGGGGCGCTCTTCATCGTGTACACGCCCGCCGTGGTCGACGGGGTGACGAGGAACTTCTGCGGATTGCCGTTGGTGCAGGTGGCCTGCTGCAGGAACGCGCCCTGGGCGGTGGACCCGCCCGTGACGGCGAGGCACTTGTCGCTGTGCGCCGCCTTCAGATAGACGGCGCCGCCACCGGCGTCGACGGCCTGCCACTTCTGGTTGTCGGCGCCGGTGGCCGGCCACTGGACGACCTGGGCGCCGTCAGCGGTCGAGGCGCCGTTGACGTCCATGAACTTGCCGCTGTGCTGCGCCGCGACCGTCCAGGTCCGACCGGCGACGCCACCACCGCCACCGCTGCCCGGTTCGCCGACCCCGTTGCCGCCGAAGGTGAGCGCGTCGAGGTCGAACCAGTTGTTCGAGGTGCCCTTGAACACCAGGTAGAGCGGGTGCGAGCCGGAGAGATCGGCCGTGTTCACCGCCGCCGTGGACTGGTAGGTGTTCCAGCCGCCGGTGCCCGGCACCGGTGTCGTGGCCAGGAGTGTGCCGGTAGGGGAGTCGGCGCGCAGTTCGATCGATCCGCCGCCGCTCGGCGACGACAGGCGGTACCGCACGTTCGTGACGCCCGACAGGCTCATGGGTTTGAACGAGATCCAGTCGCCGTCGGAGATGTCGCCGACCCGCTTGCCGCTCTCCGCGCCGGCCTGCTCGACGATCTGCACACCCGACTGGTCGGAGTAGAACTCGGCCTGCTTGTGCTTGGGCTGGAGGATCGCCTGGGCGTAGCCGGTGAGCGGGTTCGCGCCACCGGGGCCGCCGTCGTCGGTGTAGCGGGCGTTGAGGACGTAGTACAGGTTGGCCCCGTCGGGGTGCCCGCCCAGCAGCGACGTGTCGATGGTGCCCGAGCACCCCGGATGGTCCGTGGTCTCGTGCTGGTGGTCGTCGTGGCCGAGCGCGGGGTTGACGAACACCTTGGCGCAGTCGACGGGCCCGCCGCCGGGGTCCGAGACGGACACCTTGTACGGGACGCGGTCGCCGAAGTCGAGCATGCCGCCGTTGGACGGGAGGGTGAGGGTGACGGTCGGTGCGGTGTTGCCCACGGTGATCGGCACGTTGGCGAAGGCCGTCCTGCCGGTGTTGTCGGTGACCTTGAGCTGGGCGGTGTAGTTGCCGTTGGCGGTGTAGGTGTGGGACGGGCCGGCAGCCGTGGACGTGGTGCCGTCGCCGAACGTCCAGTGGTAGCTGAGCGTGCTGCCGGGATCCGGGTCCGTGGACCCCGCGCTGCTGAACTGCACGTTCAGCGGCGCCTCTCCGTTGGTGGGCGTTGCGGTGGCCTTGGCGACCGGCGACCGCCCGCCGTGGTTGTAGTCGATGCGGTAGAGCCCGGAGTCGTTGTTGCCGCCGGAGAAGTTGTTGCCCCATTCGAGCAGGTACAGCGAGCCGTCGGGCCCGAACTCCATGTCCATCGGCTTGAGGAACTTGGCGGACGGCATGAAGGAGTTGGTCCGGGTGACCGCGGTCGCGGAGTCGAAGTGGACCTCCTTGACGGTGTGGCGCGACCACTCGTAGAAGAAGTGGACCCCGTCGTAGTACGGCGGGAACTTTGTGTCGGACGGGTTCGCGGCGTCGTAGCGATAGACCGGTCCGCCCATCGGTCCCGAGCCGCCGGAGCCGAGTTCGGGGAAGTTCGGTGAGACGCCGTAGCCGTACCACATGTTCGGCGCGACGATCGGCTTGAGGCTGGTCAGGCCGGTGTTGTTCGGCGAGTTGTTGACCGGTGCGTTGCAGTTGAACTTGGCGCCGACAACGCCGGTGCTCGGGTTGTAGGGCGCGTAGGCCTGGTTGTCGCCGTGGCAGAAGGGCCAGCCGTAGTTGCCCGGTGTCTTGATGACGTTGAGTTCGACGAGCCCCTCGGGGCCGCGGTTGGTCGTGGGCGGGTTCCGGTCCGGGCCGTAGTCGGCGAGGTAGACCCAGCCGTTCTCCGGGTCGATCGAGAAGCGGAACGGGTTGCGGAAGCCCATCGCGTAGATCTCCGGCCTGGTCTGCGCCGTGCCCTGCGGGTAGAGGTTGCCGGCCGGGACGGAGTAACCGCCGTCGGCCGACGGCCGGATGCGCAGGAGCTTGCCCCGCAGGTCGTTGGTGTTGCCGGCGGTGCGGGCGGCGTCGAGGTTGGCCTTGCCCTGCCGCCAGTCCAGCGGGGCGTAGCCCTGCCAGCTGGGGTCGAGGTTCGGCGGGACGTCGTCCCCGGTGCCGATGTAGAGGTTCTTGTCGGGGCCGAACTCGATGTACCCGCCCGTGTGTCCGGGCTCGGCGAACGTGCGGTCACGGGTCGCGGGGATGTCGATGACCGTCACCTGGCTCGACATGTTCAGGGTGTCGCCGGTGAGCGTGAAGCGGGAGACCCGGTTGATGTCGTTCGGGACTCCTGCCGGGGAGTGATACAGGTACACGTAGCCGTTGTCGGCGAAGTCGGGGTCGAGTGCCAGGCCGGTGAGGCCGTCCTCGCCGCCGGTGTAGACGCTGAGCGTGGCGGCTGTCACGGTCCTGTTGGTGGACGGTTTGAAGATCTTCAGCTGCCCGCCCCGCTGGACGTAGAGCACCCGCCCGTCCGGGGCGACCGCGAGGGCCATCGGGTCCGCGGTGTTGTCGTCGAGGGTGCGCTTCTCGAAGTTGCTCCACACGGTGCCGCCGCAGTCGCCGGACTCCTTGCCCGCCGCCCACTCGACGCCGCCGAGGACGTGGTTGCGGAAAGGGGTCTCGCTGTAGGCGGCGCTCGCGTGCCCCATGGCGGTGGCCCACACGCGGCCGCCGCCGGTGTTGCGGCACCAGGAGATGGGGTGGTCTGGCCCCATGGCGCGGGGGCCCGGGTTGTACGTCCGCTCGTCCGCGGTGACCAGTACGTGGACGTCGCCGCGGGGGTTGCGGTCGAAGTTGTACCACTCCTCGCTGCGGTTCCAGCGGTCCGGCAGGCCGGCCGTCGACGGGTGCTTCTTGTCCGCGACGACTGCCGTGCCGGCCAGCACACCGGGGGAGTGCTCCGGCATGTGTGCGCCGCCGTTGACGGTCTGGTCCCACCACGGGTACTCGTTCTCGATGCCCATGTCCGTGGCGTTGTGGATCGAGACGATGCCCTTGCCACTGGCGAGGTAGCCCTCCACCGCCTGACGTTGGGACGCCGTGGTCCACACCATTCCCGAGGTCTGGAACATGATGAGCACGTCGAAAGTGGCGAGATTCGCCGCCGTGAAAACGCTTGAGTCCTCGCTGTGGACCAACTCGAAGTTGTCGGCCGCCGCCTGCTCCCGGAACATCGCCAGGCCGGCCGGGATGGAATCGTGCCGGTAGCCGGCCGTCTTCGTGAAGACCAGGGCCCGGAAGGCCGGCGCCGCTGACGCCGGTTGGGCGATGACGAGCGACAGGAGCACGCTCACGATCGCCCCGAAGATTAATGTGATGCGACGCATGCCGTCTCCTATTCGGCGGAGCAACGATGGCATGACCACGGGCACGCGCCGGCCGCACCTCCGATGCGCCGAAGTGCCAAAGCGTGTCGGAGGCGTGCGTGTGCCGTCAGCTCGTCGTCCCGTCCGCCGTGACGGGCAGTCAAGTCCCTACGGAAGAGAGGGGGGCGTCACACTGGATGCGACCGTCTCCCGTGGTCTGCCGGTCAGCATGCAGGGGGGTTTCGCAACAGTCAATATGGATCGGGTGCCGGCGATTCCATAACACATTTCGCACATCTTCTTCGTGGTGCGGTGCGCGACCGTCTTCGGGCCGATTCCATAACGTATTTGCGCATCAGAAAGCGTGGTTCGGTGCGCGACTGTGTACGGGGCGCCGGATAACAGATTCAGGCGCATGAATGTGCTGTGGGCCGATCACCGGCCCGCATCGAGCGGTCGGCTCCGATGGTATTGCCAGGCACTCGTCTAGGCATTTACTCTCGGGGCCGCAATGCCGCCATCGCGTCCGGCGCAAGCACGCGGCCATGCGATGACAGCACGCGGCCATGCGATGACAGCTCCCGGCAATGCGATGACAGATCGCGGGCGGGAGCTGCCATTCCACGCCGGGCCGTACCCGAACGATTCAGCTATCGGTGACTCATTTCCGCTGACGACGCGAATGTCGAGGTCCACCACGATGTCTGCCCCGCTGCCGTCGCCGCTGCTCGCTCTGCGGGGCATCGGCAAGTCGTTCCTCGGCGTGCGGGTGCTCGACGGCGTCGACCTCCAGGTCCGGCCGGGCGAGGTGCACGCCGTCGTCGGCGAGAACGGCGCCGGCAAGTCCACGCTCATGAAGGTGGTGTCCGGCGTCCACCAGCCCGACGAGGGAACGGTCGAGTTCGCCGGCGCACGGCGGACGTTCCGCAGCCCGCGTGAGGCCCAACAGGCCGGTATCGGCATCGTCCACCAGGAGCTGACGCTCCTGCCCGAGCGCACCGTGGCGGAGAACGTCTGGCTGGGCCGCGAGCCTCTGCGTCGCGGGCTCGTCGACCGCAGAGCCATGCACAGCCGCACCGCGGGGCTCCTCGCCTCGATCGGGGAGGAGTCCTTACCGCCCGACACACGCGTGGGACGACTCGGCGTGGCGCACCGACAGGTGGTCGAGATCGTCAAGGCGCTCGCCCTCGACGCACGGCTGCTCATCATGGACGAGCCCACCGCCGCTCTCGCCGACCACGAGGTCGACCAGCTCTACGCGCTCGTACGGCGGCTGCAGGGGCACGGGATGGGCGTGCTGTACGTCTCGCACCGCCTCAAGGAGGTCTTCGACCTGTCCGGCCGGATCACGGTGCTCAAGGACGGCCGGGCGGTGGCCACCCTGGACACGGCGGACACCAGCGCCGACCGGCTCGTGCGCCACATGGTCGGCCGTGAGCTGCCGAGCCACCGTCCCGACCGGGCGACGCCGCGGGAGCCGGGCCCGGTGCGACTGACCGTCCGGGGCGGAGGCAACCGGAAGCTGCGCGGCATCGACCTGCGGCTGCGCGCCGGCGAGGTGCTCGGGGTCGGCGGGCTGCAGGGCTCCGGCCGGTCGGCGTTGGCCCGCGCACTGTTCGGCGCCGTCCCGTTCGGCACCGGCGAGGTGGCCGTCGACGGAACCCCGGTGCGGCTGCGCTCGCCCCGCGCCGCGGTGCGGGCCGGGATCGCCTACGTCTCCGAGGACCGCAAGGGCGAAGGGATCGTCGCCGGGCAGTCGGTGCTCGACAACGCGCTGTTGGCCGTCCGAGCCGTCCGAGCCGTCCGAGCCGTCCGCCCTGGCAAGGTCGGACGCGGTGCCCGCGCCCGCCGCGGTGCCCGGACCGCGCGCGTCCGGGAGTTGCTCGCGGCCGTCGAACTGCGCGCCGCGCGGGAGGACCAGGAGATCCGTTTCCTGTCCGGGGGCAACCAGCAGAAGGTCGTGCTGGCCAGGTGGCTCGCGCTCGCCCCGAGGATCCTGCTCCTCGACGAGCCGACCCGGGGCATCGACGTGGGCGCGAGGTCGGCGATCCACGAGCTCGTCCGCCGGCTGGCCCGCGACGGCGCCGCCGTGCTGATGGTCTCCTCCGAGCTGCCCGAACTGCTCGGCATGAGCGACCGGATCATCGTCATGCGCGACGGCCGCATCGCCGGTGAGCTGCCCGCCGGCGCGACGGAGGAGGATGTCGTCGCCCTGGCGGTCGGCACCGCGCGGGAGGCGGCCGGATGAGCGGCACGCTGTCCCCGCCGGCCCGGTGGACCCCGCCCGGTGTGTTCGTCGCCCTGGCCCTCACCCTGGCGGTCGGCTGGCTCGTCGTCACGGTCGACGGCGGCCGGCTGTTCAGTCTGCCGACGACGGTGAGCCTGCTGCACGTCGCCGCCGGTCTGGGCCTCGTCGCGGTCGGCCAGACGCTGGTCGTCGTCGGGGGCTCGCTGGACCTGTCCGTGGCGTACACGGTCAGCCTGAGTACCCTCGTCGCCGCCGAGACCATGGCCGGTGACGACGCCGCGCTGCTGCCGGCGACGGCGTTGACGCTCGCCGTCAGCGCCACGATCGGCCTCGTCAACGGCCTGCTCGTCACCCTGGCGCGGATCAACCCCTTCATCGCGACCGTCGGCGTCGGACTGCTGCTGAAGGGATACCTCGACAACGGGTACGACGGGCCGGCCGGCAAGACCGCACCCGCCCTGGTGCAGGGCCTGGGGTACCAGCGCGTCGGCCCGGTGCCGCTGGCGTTCCTGCTGCTGCTCGCCGTCGCCGCCGCGGCCTGGTTCGTGCTCGCGCGCACCCGCTTCGGCCACCATCTGTTCGCCGTCGGCGGTGACCCGGAGGTCGCCCGGCTCTCCGGCGTGCGCACCGGCCGGGTCCTCGTCACCGCCCATGTGCTGTGCGCCCTCTGCGCCGGCCTCGCCGGCGTCTATCTCGCCGGCCGGCTCGGCGCCGGCGCACCCAGGGTGGGCACCGAGGGACTGTACGACCTGGAATCGATCGCCGCTGTGGTGCTCGGCGGCACCGCCCTGGCCGGCGGGCGCGGCGGCGTCGTCGGCACGGTCGGCGGCGTGCTGCTGCTCGCGAGCATCGACGCCGTCTTCAACCAGCTCGACGTCGACGTGTTCTTCAAGCAGGTGATCCGCGGCGTGGTCATCATCGCGGCGGTCGCCGTCTACGCCCGCCGGGCGATGCGGAAGGCGTCCTAGCATGCGGATCGCGCGCCCACGGCGGCTCCCCGGGTTCCGCTCCGGCGGTCTCGCACCGATCGTCGTGATCCTGGCGGTCCTGCTGGTGCTGCTGAGCGCCCGCCAACCGGACTTCTTCTCGCCACCGTCGCTGATGTCGTTCCTCGGTCGCTCCGCCCCGATCGTCCTGCTCGCCGCCGGCCAGTACTTCGTGATCGTCTCCGGCGAGCTGGACCTGTCCGTCGGCTCCCTGGTCACCGCGCAGGTGGTCGTCGCCGCCCGGCTGATCGACGGCGATCCGTCGGCCGGCTGGCCCGTCGTCGTGCTCCTGCTCGCGTTCGGCGTCGTCGTCGGTCTCGTCAACGGCCTCGTCACCACGTGGCTGCGCGTGCCGTCGTTCATCACGACCCTCGGGATGTTCCTGATCCTCGTCGGTGCCGTGTACCTGTGGTCCGACGGTGCCCCGAAGGGCGGCCTCTCCGAGGAGTTCCGCCGGCTCGGCCGGTCGGGCTACGAGAACGTGCCCGTGCTGGGCCGGATCCCGTACGCCCTTCTCGTCCTGCTGGCGGCGGCAGCTCTGGCGCTGGCGCTGGCGCGTTCGGACTTCGGCCGCACCCTGGTCGCCGTCGGCGGCAACCCGCGGACCGCCGAGCTGAGCGGCGTGCGCGTGGGGCGCGCCAGGACCATGGCGTTCGTCCTCAGCGGACTCGCCGCCACGCTCGCCGCGGTGCTCATCGGCGGGTACGGCGGAGTGTCGTTCCAGGCCGGTGCCGGCCTGGAGTTCGGCGCGATCACCGCGGCGGTCCTCGGTGGTGTCGCCCTGGGCGGGGGCCGGGGTTCGGTCGTCGGCGCGATGCTGGGCGCGCTGACCCTCGAGACGCTCTTCACGCTCATGAACTTCTACGGCGTCTCCGGCGCCCTCGAACCGGCCGTCCAGGGCGCGATCATCCTGCTCGCCGTGGCGGCGGCGTCCTTCCGTGTCCCGTCCAGATGAAGGGGATCCAGTGAGGCATTCCATGACGGTGCTGGCCGTGAGCACCCTACTGGTGCTGGCCGGCTGCGCCACCGACGAGCCCACCACCGGCGCATCGGGTTCCCCCTCCGCGGGCACGGGATCCGGCACCGGATCGGGCACCGGGAAGCAGTCGAAGTTCTTCGTGCGGGCCGACTACGACCAGCAGCTCGCGCTCCTGGACACCGCACCCACCGGGCCCGCCGGCAAGCCCTGGGAGCAGGCGCTCGACCCGGCGATGGTGAAGACCGCGAAGTACAGGAAGCCCGGACCGCACAAGATCTGCTTCTCCAACGCCGGGCTGAACAACCCCTGGCGCCAGGTCGGTTTCAAGACCATGCAGGCCGAGGTCGACACCCACCGCGACCGGATCTCCGCGTTCGTCCACACCGACGCCGAAGGCAAGGACCAGAAGCAGATCGCCGACATCAACGACCTGCTCGGCAAGGGCTGTGACGCGCTCATCGTCTCGCCGAACACCACCGCGACGCTCACCCCGGCCGTGGAGGCCGCCTGCCGAAGCGGCCTGCCGGTCGTCGTCTTCGACCGCGGCGTCGACACGACCTGCCCGGTGACGTTCATCAACCCGATCGGCGGCTACGGATTCGGCCACGTCGCGGCGGAGTTCGTCACCCGGAAGATGAAGCGGGGCGGCAGGGTCCTCGCGCTGCGCATCCTGCCGGGCGTCGACGTGCTGGAGACCCGCTGGTCCGCGGCGAAGGTCGCGTTCGACAAGGCGGGCGTCGACGTCGTCGGCGTCGAGTTCACCGACGGCGACCCGGCCAGGACCAAGAAGATCGTCAACGACTACATCCAGCGGTACGGCACGATCGACGGCGTCTGGATGGACGCCGGGGCCGTCGCGGGCGCGGCGGTCGAGGCGTTCGAGGACGCGGGCAAGCCCGTGCCGCCGATCAACGGCGAGGACCAGCTCGACTTCCTGAAGCTGTGGAAGGACAGGAAACTCACGGCGATCGCCCCGACCTACCCCACCTACCAGTGGCGCACCCCGGTGATCGCCGCGCTGAGGATTCTCGACGGCGAGCAGGTGCCGAACCCGTGGAAGCTGCCACAGCCGACCATCACCCAGGACAACCTGGACGAGTACGTCGACCCCACCATGCCGCCGCTGCACTACGCGATGTGCGGCTGCACCGACCTGCCCGGCTACCCGAAGCGCTGGAAGTAGTCCGGTGTACACCATCGGTGTCAACCCGTGGGTCTGGGCATCGCCGGTCGACGACGAGGCCCTGGCCGAACTGGTGCCGCGGATCGCCGCGTTCGGCTTCGACGCGGTCGAGCTGCCGATCGAGCACCCCGGCGACTGGGACCCGGCCCGCACGCGGGACCTGCTGGCGGCGTACGGCCTGCGCGCGGCCGGCGTCTGCGCCGTCACCTCACCCGGACGTGACCTTGTCAACGCCCCGCCGGAGGCCGTCGCCTCGACCGTGGCGTACCTGAAGACGTGTGCGGACCAGGCGGCGGCCGTCGGCGCGCCCTGCGTCGGCGGTCCGGTCTACGCCTCGGTGGGGCGCACCTGGCGGATGTCACCGGCGGAGCGCGCGGCCTGCTACGCGGACGTCCGCCGCGCCCTGGGGCCGGTGGCCGACTACGCGGGGGAGCGGGGCGTGAGCATCGGCGTGGAGGCCCTCAACCGCTATGAGACGAGCGTCGTCAACACGGTCGCGCAGGCGGTGGAGCTGATCGACGGCCTGCCCGCGAACGTCGGTCTCATGATCGACACCTATCACATGAACATCGAGGAGGCCGACCCCTACGAGGCGCTCGTCACGGCCGGTCCGCACCTCAAGCACGTCCAGGTCAGCGGGACCGACCGCGGCGCCCCGGGCGCCGACCACTTCGACTGGCCGCGCTTCCTCGCGGGCCTGGCCACGACCGGCTACGGCGGCGCGGTGTGCATCGAGTCGTTCACCGCGCAGAACGAGGCCATCGCCACCGCCGCCTCGATCTGGCGGCCGCTCGCCCCGACACAGGACACCCTCGCCCGTGACGGGCTGTCCTACCTCCGAACCGTCCTCCACGGACTGGACAACGCTCCCTCGACCGGGTGAGGGGGTGCCTCCGGTACGCGAAAGACGTCCCACGCCCTCTGCACCGGGAACCGCCTTAAGGAGAAAAGGTGTTCACAGCCCGCACGATACGAAGGCGGCTGCTCGCCGTAGCCGCCGCACTCGGTTCCGCCGCGACCGCCGTTGTGGCGTTCCCCGCGCCCGCGTCCGCGGCCGCACACACCGTGTACGTCTCGCCTTCCGGCACCGGCACCGACTGTTCCGGCGCGCAGCCCTGTTCGCTGACGGCCGCGCAGGCGGCGGTGCGCTCGCTCAATGACTCCATGTCGGACGACATCGTGGTGCAGTTGGCCGACGGTGTGTACCGGCTGGACCGACCCTTGCGGCTGACGGCGGAGGACTCCGGCACAGGCGGTCACACGGTCGTGTGGCGGGCCGCCCCGTCGGCGCGTCCGGTGATCACCGGTGCCCGCGCGGTCACCGGCTGGTCGGTGGCCGATTCGGCCAAGAACATCTGGAAGGCCGAGGTGCCCGCCGGTCTCGACGCCCGGCAGCTCTATGTCGACGGCGCCGTCGCCACCCGGGCCCGCACACAGGTGAACAGGGCCGACTTCACCGCCACCAGCGCCGGAATGAGGTTCTCGGCCGGTGCGCTGAGCTATCTGAACAACCTGGCCGACCAGAGCCGGATCGAGGTGGAGAGCGTCAACTCCTTCACCGACCGGTACTCGCCGGTGCAGAGCATCGGCGGGAACGTCGTCACGATGCAGCAGCCGGCGTGGAGCAACAACAACTTCGGCTACGACACCCTCATGAAGCCACACCGGGCCGGCCCGTTCTACCTGGCCAACGCGTACGAGTTCCTGGACTCGCCCGGCGAGTGGTACCTCGACCCCACGGCCGGAACCCTGTACTACAGGCCCCTGGCCGGGCAGAACATGAGCTCCGCCAGTGTGGAACTGCCGAGGCTGCAGTCGCTGGTGAACGTCGGCGGCACGTACGGCGAGCCGGCGCACCACCTCACGTTCAGCGGGATCACCTTCACCGGGACGAGCTGGCTGGGCCCCAGCAGCGACCAGGGGTACGTGGACCAGCAGACCGGCGCGTACCTGGCCGGCGACTGGAGCCGGCCGGGTTTCGACTCCTGCCACAACGGCTGCACGCAGTTCGAGGCCGCCCGGCCGCACTGGCGGCAGATGCCGGCCGCCGTGCAGGTCTCCGCCGCCAACACCGTCACCTTCACCGACTCCCGGTTCGTCAACCTGGGCCAGACGGCCATCGGTATCGGCAACGACGCCAACGCGCACGCCAGCGGCGTCGGTCTGGGCGCCGCCGACATCACGGTGACCCGGTCGGAGATAGCCCGGAGTTCGGCCGGTGGCATCCTCGTGGGCGGCGTGCGCGCCGACGCCCACCACCCCAGTGATCAGCGCATGGTCAACCGGGACATCACGATCAGCAACAACCGCATCCACGACCTCGGGGCGGACCACCGGGGCATCGTCTCCGTCCTGACCACCTACGTCACGGGCAGCACCGTCGCCCAGAACGAGGTCTACAACATGCCGTACACCGGCATGTCGATCGGTTTCGGCTGGGGTGCCAACGACGCGGGCGGCAGCAACCACTATGCCAACCGCGGCCTGTACGACTACCAGCCGCGCTACACGACGCCGACCACCGCGTCCAACAACCGGCTCGTCGGCAACTACATCCACGATGTCATGCAGCAGATGAACGACGGCGGCTGCATCTACACCCTCGGATGGAACCCGAGCGCGCTGATCAGCCGGAACCACTGCCTGCGGACCAACGGACACTTCGGGCTGTACTTCGACGAGGGCTCGAAGTACTACAAGGCCGACAACAACGTCTTCTCCAACACCGGTACATGGGCGACAGCCAACTACTGGGGTGGCGAGAACATGGGGAACTGGACCCTCACCAACAACTGGTCGACCAACGGCAGTACGAACGTGACCAACGGGGACCGCGGCAACGTGGTGTCCGGCAATGCCACGGTCACCAACGGCAACTGGCCTTCCGGTGCCCAGGACGTGATGGCGTCCGCCGGACCGAAGGACACCACCCCGCCGCCGACGGCTCGGGAGATCGTGGGCGCGCAGTCGGGCCGCTGTCTGACCGTCCCCGGCGCCTCCACCACCAACGGCACCCAGACCCAACTCCAGGACTGCACCGGCACGGCCGGCCAGACCTGGACCTACACCACCGCCAGACAACTGACCGTCCCCGGCAACAAATGCCTCGACGCCAGCGGAAGCGGCACCACCAACGGCACCCCGGTCATCATCTGGGACTGCAACGGCCAGAACAACCAACAGTGGAACGTCAACCCCAACGGCACCATCACCGGCGTCCAGTCCGGACTCTGCCTCGACGCCAACGCCGGCGGCACCGCCAACGGCACCCGAACCATCCTCTGGTCCTGCAACGGCGGCACCAACCAGCAGTGGGCACTGCGATAGCGGAGGTCGACGCTCCTCCGCTGCTTCGGGCCAGGAGCGGAGGAGCGGCAGCCGGGCCCGAGTAGGTACGGCCTCCGCCGCGCCCCGGTGGATACACGGATCCGTGACCCGCGCCCCGACCGCAGCGCCCCCGCTCGCGGCAGGACCCCGCAGCCGCTTCTAACGCCGCAGCCGGGTCGGGTCGCCCGGCCCGCTGCGGCGCACCACCCACGCCTCGGTGATGTGGGTGAACATCGCCTCGGCCGCGCCCTGGGGGTCGTGCCCGGCGATCCGCTCGTAGATGCGCCGATGGCCCTGGTTGGACGCGACGCACAGGGCGCGGCCGGTCCGGCCCACGTAACGGTCGGAGTCGATGACCTGGCGCTCCAGCGAACGGACCACGGCACGGCCGATGCGGTTCCCCGACGCCTGCATGACGGTGTCGTGGAACGCCCTGTCCTCGTCGTGGTACGCAGCGGGGTCCTCGACGAGCTCGTCCATCCGCTCCACCAGACCGCACAGCCGGTCGATCACCTCGGCGTTCGCCAGGCGGGCGGCGACGTTGGCCATGTCGGACTCCAGCGCGCGGCGGGTCGCGACGAGGTGATCGAGGATGGCCAGGCTCTCGTCCTCGGCGATGGACGCGCCGAGGACCAGTTCGTCGAGCATGTTCCACATCGCCGGCGGGGTGACCATGGTGCCGGCGCCTTGGCGGACCTGCACCAGCCCCTTCTCCTGAAGGATCTTCACCGCCTCGCGCACCACGGTGCGGCTGACCGAGAAGGTCGCGCACAGCACGGGCTCAGGGGGGAGGGGCGAACCGGACGGATGGACTCCACGGACGATCCGGTCCACCAGCTCGGCCGTGACCGCGGCGGCGAGGTTCGCCGGGCGCCGACTCCAGGCAGGGCTCTCGGAGGCCCCTGCGGATGACTGCGGTACTGCCGTCACGACACCCCCCGGGACCCTGGCCGTGCCACGGATTCCGGGCCACTATACGGCATTCGGTTGACGTCATACGTCATACGAGTTACATACGTCATACGAGTTGCGTTCCTCCTCAGCCTCAACTGCCGGGCAGCCGGCCACCTCAGGAGAGCGGGGCAGCAATGAAGCACCGAACAGTGTGGTCGGCGATCGTGGTCGCCGGGCTCGTCGTCTTGGCCGGCTGCGGAAGCGCCTCCGACCCGGATGCGGCCTCCGGTGGTTCGAAGGACAGGCTCGTCGTCTGGGACTGGAAGTCCGGTGACGCCACGGCGTCCTCCTACGTCAAGAAGGCCAAGGCCGACTTCGCCGAGCGGCATCCCGGCGTGACGGTCGAGTTCGTCGCGCAGCCGTTCGAGCAGTACTACACCCTGTTAGGGGCCGCCATCCAGGCCGGCAAGGGGCCTGACGTCATGCTCTTCAACGGCGGCGGCCAGATCCGCGACCGCGCGGACTCCCTGCTGCCACTGGACGCGTACGTCCGTGACGACAGGAAGCGGCTGGCCGGGTGGGATGCCTTCACCCAGGACGGCAAGACCTACGCCGCCCCGGTGACCTTGCAAGGTCACCCGATCTACTACAACAAGTCGCTCTACCGGAAGGCAGGGCTGGACCCGGAGCATCCGGCCACCGACTGGAACGAGTTCGTCGCCGACTGCCGGACCGTCACCAGGGCGACGGGCGCAAGGTGCTTCGCGCAGGGCAACAAGGAAGGCATCGGTATCCAGTTCTTCCTGTCCGGGCTCGGCTCGGGCGTCCTGTCGCCCAAGGAGTACGACGACTGGATCGCCGGCGAGCGGGACTGGTCCTCGCCGGCGGTCGAACGCGTCTTCTCGCTCTGGAAAGAGGTCGACGACAAGGGCCTGAACAACGACGGGGCGAACTCGACGGCGATGTTCAACGACGCGTTCGCGGTGTTCCAGTCCGGCAAGGCCGCCCACGTCATCGGGTTGATGTCGGACGTCGGGCACTGGAAGGACTTCGCCGAATTCCTCGACGCCGCCGATATCGGCGTCATGAAGCCGCCGGTCGTCACGCCCGGCGCCAGGCCGAGCCTGCCCTACGACGGCGGCATCGGCTACGCCGTCGCGAAGTGGACCGAGGACCCCGAGACCGCCGCCGACCTGGTGCGCTCGCTGACCTCGACCGACGCACTCAAGTCGTTCCACGCCGACGCCGGCGCCATCGCGGCCGACCGCGCCGTGGACGTGTCGAGCGCCGGCCCGGCCGTCGCCACCATCGTGTCCGAGATCGACCGAGGCAAGCCCGCCCTGCACGTGGCCCTGCCATCCACAACCGTGGACCTGATGGGGCGGCTGTCCCAGCAGTTGCTCAGCGGATCCGTCTCGGTCGACGCGGCGATGAAGCAGCTGGCGGCGTCCGACCAGGCGGGCTGAGGCCATGTCACCCATGGGTTCACCGGTCCGCGCCGCTCAGGACGGACGGACCGAGGGGGCGCGAGCAGGTGAGACGGCAGCCGGCCGAGGCCCTGCGCCGGCATCCCCGCACGTCAGGAACGCCCGGCGCGCCGAACGCCTCGCCCCCTACATCCTGGTCGCTCCCGCCGTCCTGATCATCGTGGCGCTCCGGCTCTGGCCCCTGGGACTCGGTGTCAGCTTCTCCTTCACCGGTGACGGCGAACGCAACGGCGCCCCGGTAGGCCTCGACAACTACGCGGAACTCATCGACGACCCGCTGTTCCGCACCGCGCTGCGCAACGTCGGACTGCTGGTCCTGCTGCTCCCGGTCGCGGTCGCGATCCCAGGTCTCCTCGCCACCTTCCTCTACCTGCGGGTGCCGGGACACCGGTTCTTCCGGAGCGTCTACTTCTTCCCGGCCGTGCTCTCACCGGTGATCGTCGGCGCGATCTTCAACCTGCTCCTGGCCTTCGACGGCCCGCTGAACGCCGTGCTCGGCAGCGTGGGAATCGGCCCGGTCGACTGGCTCGGCGATCCCGACGTGGCCGTCTTCTCCGTCGTCGGCGTGCACATCTGGGCGACGGCGGGGATGGCGCTGGTGGTGTTCCTCGCCGGGTTCGCGACCCTGGACCCCGCACTGCTGGACGCCGCCCGGGTCGACGGAGCCTCGCTCGCGCGGATGATCTGGCACGTCATCGTCCCGGGTCTGTCCCGCACCATCCAGTTCGTCGTCGTCACCACGATGATCGGCATGCTGACCTCGATGTTCGGGCTGCTCTACGTCATGACCAGCGGTGGCCCGGAAGGGTCGACCTACCTGCCGGAGTACTACATCTGGGTCCAGCAGGGGCAGATGAGCCGTCCGGCGCTCGCGTCGGCCGCGTCCACCGTCCTCTTCCTCGTCATGCTGGCCGTGGGGCTGCTGCAGGTCGGCCTGCTGCGCCGGGCGGGGAGGGAGGACTGATGTCCCGCCCGGGGCCGAGCAGATGGCTGGTGGCCGTGCCGATGGCGCTCCTCGCCGTGGCGACGGTCTACCCGTTGCTGTTCACCGCCAACGTCGCGATGAAGACCCGCCGGGAGTACGTCCTCGACCGGTTCTCCCTGGCGAGCACCCTGCGGCTGGACAACATCAGCACCGCCTGGAACAGCGTCGGCATGGGGCGCTACTTCCTCAACTCCGTCATCGTGGTCGCCTGCGCCGTGGGGCTGCTCCTGCTCATCGGGTCCATGGCCGGGTTCGCGCTGGCCCAGGTGCGGTTCCGGGGGTCGTCCGCGCTGGCCCTGGTCTGCCTCACGGCACTGTTCGTCCCGTTCCAGGTGATCATGGTGCCGCTGGCCAGGATCATGGCCGACGGCGGTCTCATCGACACCTATCCGGGGCTGATCCTCGCCTACGTCGCGCAGTTCCTGCCGTTCACCGTCTTCCTCATGACGAGCTACTACCGAGCGGTGCCCGGCGAACTCGTCGACGCCGCACGGATCGACGGGAACACCCTGTACGGCGTGTACCGGCGCGTCATGCTGCCGATGGGTGCTCCGGCCCTGCTGTCGGTGGGCATCCTCGACGCGCTGTTCTGCTGGAACGACGTGCTCATCGCGCTGCTGATGATGCCGTCGGCCGACCATCGCACCCTGATGGTGGGCATCACGTCCCTGCGCGGCCAGTACTCCGCGGACATCCCCACTTTCGCAGCCGGTGTCCTGATCGCCGGGCTGCCCGTGTTGGTGACCTACCTGTTCCTGCAGCGCCAGATCGCTGACAGCGTGACGGCCGGCGCGACGAAGGGCTGACGCATGCGCATCACCGGGTACAGAACCCTGACGACGACGCAGCGATGGGGTCGGGCCGTGGGCGACGCCAACGGCGTCTACGGCGACGGCGTCATGCCCGTGCCGGTCGTCGTCGTCGAGACCGACGAGGGGATCACCGGCGTCGGCCTGGGACCCCATGTGGAGGCCGAGGCGATCTTCGCCGCCATCGACGGCCAGGACCCGCGCGCCGTGACCGCCCTCTACGACCGCATGCTGCGGCACACCTTCAAAGCCGGGCACGCCGGCGTGGTGTTCGGCACGATCGGCGCGTTCGACACGGCCCTGTGGGACATCAAGGCGCAGGCCGCGGGGGAGCCGCTGTGGCGGTTGCTCGGCGGCAACGACCGCACGGTCCACGCCTACGCCTCCGGCCTGGACATCGGTCTCACCGACGACGAGCTCGTCGCCGCCTACCAGGTCTACGCCGAACGCGGGCTGAGGGCGGCGAAGCTCAAGGGCGGCCTGGACATCGAGCGCGACCGGCACCGGCTGCTCCTCGTACGCGAGGTACTGACCGAGGCCGGGCACGGCGCCCGGCCGGGGCTCATGCTGGATGCGAACGAGTCCTGGAGCCGCAAACAGGCGGTACGCCACGTCGGTGAACTGGAACGCACACTCGACCTGACCTGGATCGAGGAGCCGGTCAGGCGCTGGGACGCCGACGGCCTGGCCGCCGTCAGCCGCGGCGTGCGGACGGCGGTCGCCAGTGGCGAGAACCTCACCGGCCTCGAACAGTTCAGTCCGCTGATCGCGGCGGGAGGCGTCGACATCGTCCAGACCGCCGCCGTCTGGGGGGTCACCCACTTCCTGCGCGTCGCCGCGCTGGCGCACGCCCACGACCTGCCGGTCAGCCCGATCGGCAACACGCCCGTCGCGCTGCTGCACGCCGCGACGTCGGTGCCCAACCACCTCGTCAGCGAACTGCAGAGCCTGCGGCCGCCGATCGGCGTCGCGATGGACCTGCATGTCGAGGACGGGGCCTTCGTGCTCGGCGACACGCCGGGCCTCGGCATCCGGATCGACGAGACGGCGATGAGCGCGGCCCGTCCGCGAACGGCACACGCACCCGACGGACCGCACATACGGCCGGAGCATGCCGGCCGACGGCTGCTCGCGGTCACCCCGGGACCATGCCGGTCCACCGCGCAAGAGACGTTGGAGACCATGGGAATGGAGGATCGATGAACGCGGTAGTCCACCGCGGGGCCCGCACCCACGAGATCGGGATCCGGGTCGCCGGCGCGCCGGCCCTGGCGAAGAAGCGGGGCGGGCGCGGCGTCAGCACCGTCGCACCGGGCCGCGTCGCCACCGGCACCACCAAGGCGTTACGCACGGACCCCTGGCGCGACCGGGCGATCCCCGGCCGCATCCCGGCCGGTCGCCGGAGCCGCGCCGACGATCTCGCCGGAGCCAGGGTGCCCCTCGTCCCACCGGCGTCGGACAAAGACAACGACATGGTTCCTCCCGTCGACGGCGGACGGCCGGGGCGATGACGGGCCGCCCAGCGTTGGCAGCCGGCCGCACCCGAGTCGATCGTGCGCACGAGCCGGACGGTGGCGACGTGCGACGCGGCACCTGCGGCGGCCCTGCCCGAGGCGGCGTGCACGGGCTCATGAAGCGAGCCGGCGCAGCCGGTCGAGCCGGTCGTTCCGACGAGACGAGCCTGGTCGTCGCCGCACAGGCCGGCGATCCTCGAGCGCTCGACGATCTGGCCGCGACGTACCTGCCACTGGTGTACGAGATCGTCCGCAGGGCGCTGGGCGAGCCCGCGGACGTCGACGACGTGGTGCAGGAGACGATGCTGCGGGCGCTTCCCGAGCTGCGCACCCTGCGCACCCCGGAGTGCTTCCGGCCCTGGCTGGCCACGATCGCGACACGGCAGATCAGCACCCATCTGCACCGGCGGCACGCGGACGCCGAACGGACGGTCCCCCTCGACGAGATGACCGGCCCGCCGGACGCCGACACCGAGAACCTCGCCCTGATCCACGTCGAGCTGTCCGCTCATCGCCGAAAGACCGTGCGCGCCGGTCGATGGCTCGACCCGGACGCCCGGGCGCTGCTGTCACTGTGGTTGCTGGAGACCGCGGGCCGGCTCACGAGGCCGGAGCTCGCGACGGCGCTGGGCACGAGCGTGGCGCACGCGGCGGTGCGCGTCCAGCGGATGCGCAACCAGCTGGAGCTGAGCCGGTCACTCGTCGCGGCGCTGGAAGCCGGCCCCCGGTGCCCACAGCTGACCGCCGTGCTCGGAGGCTGGGACGGCGTACCGGGCGCGCTGTGGCGCAAGCGCATCACCCGTCACACCCGATCCTGCGCGGACTGCGGCCGGGCCGCCGACGAACTGGTGCCCCTCGACCGGCTGGTCGTCGCCCTGGCGCTGCTCCCCGTCCCGCTGTCGCGGCCCGCCACGGTGCTCGACCGACCTGCACGTGCCGGGGTGACCGAGCCAGGGCTGCTCGGTCAACTCGTCTGAGGGGCGCGCGAGTCGGCACCCCAGGGGCCGTCACCTCGCATTCGGCGACTGCGACTGTTCAAGTTGTCGGCGGATAACGAAAACTGTCGCGATTCACGTGGGTCCGTCATTCAGAATTCGCTGCCTGAAAAGAGTTATGAGGCGTGGGCATCCATTATTGACGCCCCTCTTGAATGGACCATGACAATATGTCAATCTTCTGTAAGTCGGCGCCGACCGTTTCCTATTCATGGCCCGTCAAAGCGGCGGATTTCGAAATCGATCCGCGGAATGCCGGTGCCAACACGGTGAGTGGGATTCGAAGGCCCGGACTTCAGCCACGAGGAGCCGATCCGGGTCGGGTGACGACCGTCCGGCCGAAGCCGGGGAGCAAGGCTTTCCAGGCGTCACGGCAGCGGCATGACGCTGACTTGCTCGCTGCGCGAGCGTTCTGGGAGGGGGCCGGCGTGGAGAGGGCAAGCTCCGCGCCGGCTCGGCCGGCTGCCGGCAGGCGGCCGACGTCAAGATCCCGCACAGCACAGACCTGACCACACCGCCAACCGGGAAGGCGCGACCATGCCCCGCACCCGCCGCCGGCGCTACCTCGCCCGGGCGCTCGCCTGCATCCTGACCGTTCCCAGCGTGCCGGCGGCCGTCGCGCACGAGAGCGCCGCGCCGACCCCCGCCGACACGTCCCAGTTTCGTGGCGTCAACTGGGCCCGGCTCGGTGACAACTTCCATGCTGGACCGCTGGTCCTGCACGGGTTGAGCGCCTCCGACAGCTACCGGACGGTCCTGGCGAAAGCCGACGCCGTCTACACCGGCTTCGAGAAGAACCTCGGCGCCAACACCGTGCGGCTCCCGATCAACACCTACACGGTCGGGACGAGTTGGTGGAACGCGTACACGGGCGCGATCGACGCGGCCACCGCGAGGGGATTCAAGGTCGTCCTCTCGTACTGGGACGACGGGGTGGCCGCCCGCGGAGGCCGCATCGTCAACCCGAGCGCCTTCGACGCCATGTGGAACACCGTGGTGGCCCGGTACGGCTCCGACAGCCTCGTCCACTTCGAGCCGATGAACGAACCGGCGGGACACAGCGCCGCCGAGTGGGCGAACGTGGCGAGCGACTGGATCGCCGGCCGTCCGTCGATTCCGCGGAACCGCATCGTCGTCAGCGGCGCCGGCCTGAACACCGACATCACCTCCATGTGCGCCGACCGCCGCCTCGACGGGACACTACTGTCGCTGCACCACTACACGTTCTTCAGCGGCGCGAAGACCTACGACCAGTGGATGGCCCATCTGCGGAACGCGCTCGGCTCCTGCGCCGACCGCACGATCGTCGACGAGTTCGGCGCACCGATGGACACCGGGCTGAACTACCGGGATGCCGGCAGCACCGACAACTTCGTGCGCTACTTCCGGGCCACCACCACGGTGCTCCGGGAACTGCGGATCGGCTCCGTCTACTGGCCGGGGCTCGGCGGGAAGATACGCGCCGGCCAGGGTGACGACTGGTACGCCATGCAGAAACTGCACGGCACCGGTACCGACCTCACACTCAGCACCCCCAGCGCCAGTGGCCGCGAACGCCTCAGACACGGCTGGGGCCTGGACGGCGATGCCCCGGCCCCGGCCGGCCCCGTGCGCAACGTCGGCACCGGGCGCTGCCTGGACATCCCCGGCGGGACCACGGCGAACATCCAGGTCCAGGTGACCACCTGCGACGACACGGTCGGCCAGCAGTGGACCGTGACGGCCGACGGACAGATCACCGCACTGGGCGGCCGCAGGTGCATGGACGCGTACAACAGCGGGACGACGAACGGAACCGTGGTCGGCACATGGGCGTGCAACGGCGGCGACAACCAGCGCTGGACGGTGGGCGGTGACGGCACCGTCCGCAGCGCTCGGTCCGGCCTCTGCCTCGACGTGAACACGGCCACCTTCAAGGCGCAGCTGTGGGCGTGCTGGGGCGGCGACAACCAGGCATGGCAGATCCGGAAGGTCAGTGACCTGCCCCGGTCGTGAAGGGAGAACGACATGTCCGAAGTGACACGCAGACGGTTCCTCGCCGCCGGGGCGGCGGCTGGAGCGGCGGTCGTGCCGGGTGGATGGACGGCCGTCGCCAGGGCCGGCTCGGCCGCGCCGCCGGAAGTCCGGGCCGCCGACGATCTCGCCCTGTGGTACGACAAGCCGGCCGGCGCGGACTGGCTGCGGGCACTGCCGATCGGCAACGGACGCCTCGGCGCGATGGTGTTCGGCAACGTCGACACCGAACGGCTGCAGCTCAACGAGGACACCGTCTGGGCCGGCGGTCCGTACGACTCCGCCAACACGCGCGGCGCGGCCAACATCGCGGAGATCCGGCGACGGGTGTTCGCGGATCAGTGGGGGCCGGCGCAGGACCTGATCAATCAGACGATGCTGGGCAGCCCGGCGGGCCAACTGGCCTACCAGCCGGTCGGAAACCTTCTGCTCTCCTTCGGCAGCGCCACCGGTGCGTCCCAGTACAAGCGGACGCTCGACCTCACCACCGCCACGGCCCTCACGACCTACGCGCTGAACGGCGTGCGGTACCAGCGCGAGGTCTTCGTCGGCGCACGTGACCAGGTGATCGTGGTCCGGCTGACGGCCGACCGGGCCAACGCCATCACCTGCAGCGCCACGTTCGACAGCCCCCAACGGACCACGCTGTCCAGTCCCGACGGGGCCACGATCGCCCTCGACGGCACTTCCGGCACGATGGAGGGCATCACCGGGCGGGTCCGGTTCCTCGCCCTGGCCCACGCCGCCGCGACGGGGGGCACGGTCAGCAGCTCGGGCGGCACACTGCGGGTCTCCGGCGCCACCAGCGTGACGGTGCTGGTGTCGATCGGCTCCAGCTACGTCGACTTCCGCAACACCGACGGCGACCACCGAGGGATCGCACGGAGACACCTCGACGCTGCCCGCGACATCGACATCGACGCACTACGCAGCCGGCATCGCACCGACCACCAGGCGCTGTTCGACCGGGTGTCGATCGATCTGGGACGTACGACGGCGGCCGACCAGCCGACCGACGTACGGATCGCACAGCACGCGCAGGTGAGCGACCCCCAGTTCGCCGCTCTGCTGTTCCAGTTCGGCCGGTATCTGCTCATCTCGTCCTCGCGGCCGGGGACCCAGCCGGCGAACCTGCAGGGCATCTGGAACGACCAGATGGCCCCGTCCTGGGACTCGAAGTTCACCATCAACGCCAATCTGCCGATGAACTACTGGCCCGCCGACACGACGAACCTGTCCGAATGTCTGCTCCCGGTCTTCGACATGATCGACGACCTGACCGTGACCGGCGCCCGGGTGGCCAGGGCGCAGTACGGCGCCGGTGGCTGGGTGACCCATCACAACACCGACGCGTGGCGCGGCGCCTCGGTCGTCGACGGAGCGCAGTGGGGGATGTGGCAGACCGGCGGCGCATGGCTGGCCACCCTGATCTGGGACCACTACCTGTTCACCGGTGACACCGACTTCCTCCGCTCGAACTACCCGGCGCTGAAGGGCGCCGCCCAGTTCTTCCTCGACACCCTGGTCGCCCACCCGACGCTCGGACACCTGGTCACCAACCCGTCGAACTCCCCGGAGCTCCCTCACCACACGAACGCCACCGTCTGCGCGGGGCCGACCATGGACAACCAGATCCTGCGCGACCTCTTCACCAGCGTCGCCCGCGCCGGCGAAACCCTCGGCGTGGACGCCGGCTTCCGCGCCCAGGCACTGGCGGCCCGGGACCGGCTGGCCCCGACACGGGTCGGCTCCCGGGGCAACGTCCAGGAGTGGCTGGCCGACTGGGTGGAGACCGAGCGGAACCACCGGCACGTCTCCCACCTGTACGGTCTGCATCCGAGCAACCAGATCACCAAGCGCGGGACACCCCAGTTGCACGAGGCCGCACGGCGGACGCTGGAACTGCGCGGAGACGACGGGACGGGCTGGTCGCTCGCGTGGAAGATCAATTTCTGGGCGCGGCTGGAGGACGGCGCCCGGGCCCACAAACTGCTCCGGGACCTGGTGCGCACGGACCGGCTCGCGCCCAACATGTTCGACCTGCACCCACCGTTCCAGATCGACGGCAACTTCGGCGCCACCTCGGGCATCGCGGAGATGCTGCTGCACAGCCACAACGGCGAACTGCACGTGCTGCCGGCGCTGCCTGCCGCCTGGCCCACCGGGCGCGTGAGCGGACTGCGCGGCCGCGGCGGGTACACCGTCGGCGCCGAGTGGAGCGGCGGCCGGATCGAGTGCGTCGTCACACCCGACCGAACCGGTGCCGTCCGGGTGCGCAGCCGGATCTTCGCCGGCGACTTCACGCTGCGGGACGAGGCGAGCGGCGACCCGGTCCAGCCGAAGCGGCTGGAGACCGATCTGATCGAGTTCGCCGGCCGGGCCGGCAGGACCTACCGCGCGTCCGCGGTCAGGTCGGGGCCGGTGGAGGCCGGCGTGGCGTACCGGCTGGTGGCCCAGCACAGCGGCAAGGCCGCCGACGTCAACGGCGCGTCCGCCGGCGCGGCTCTGATCCAGTGGCAGACCGCCGCCGGCCGCAACCAGCAGTTCGAGTTCCTGCCCTCCGACGGCGATCACTACAAGATCCGGGTTCGGCCGAGCGGTCTGGTCCTGCACGTCGCCGACAGCAGCAGCGGCGCCGACATCACCCAGCAGGCGGACACCGACGCCGCCGACCGGCAGTGGCGGATCGTCGACCACGGCGGTGGCGTGATCAGCCTGGTCAACCGGCAGAGCGGCCTCGCCCTCGACGTGTGGCAGGCGTCCACCGCCGACGGGGCCCGCATCTCCCAGTGGACGGCCACCGGGAGCCCCAACCAGCGCTTCCAGCTCCACCGCGTCTAGACGCGAGCACGATTGGACAGGTCAGCTGGACCGGCGCCCCGCCCCGGTCCTGCCGGCCCTTCGGTAATCGCAGTCGCCTCGGGGGAGGCGGCTCCGGCGACTGTCCGGGGCCCGGGGCTATCGGGCCCACCGGACGGAGTCCTCGATCCGGCAGCGCGCGCCCTGGTGGGGCGGCGTGGTCGTGGCCCGTCCAGTGCGCAGGACCGCCAGGACCTCGTTGTCCCCGTCGGGGCCGAATCCGGCCATCGGGCGACCCAACTCGCCGCCCAGCGGCTGGGCGGCATATCCGGCCTCGGTCAGTGCGAGCCAGATGTGCATCAGCGTGGCTCCCGCTTCGAGGCGGTCGGCGACGGTCCGGCGCGGACCGCGCAGGACGAGCACGGCCCCGCAGTCGCGCAGCCTCCGTGCCCGGACGCCGGCCGTCGCCGAGGCCAGTGGGCGGACCAGCGCCCGCGGTAGCGCCTCGCTGTCGACGGCGCGGGCGAGCACGCCGGTCGCGCCCGAGCGGTCGAGGAGGTCGCGCGGCTCCCCGAAGGAACGGCGGCCGCTGTCGTTCCGTGCGCGTTCCCGCAGCCAGGCCCGGAGTTGACCGTCCGACGCCGGATCGGCGGCCATGGCCGAGTCGAGCTCGGTCCGGGCGAGCCGGGCCAGGGCGGTGGGGCCGGTCACCGTCTCCAGGGCGAGGTTCCGCTCGGCGCTCAGCAACTCGATCCGCTTGGCCGTCGCCGTGTCGAGAGGGGTGCGCAGCAGGCCCTCCCGGTGGGTGGAGCGCAGGCCGAGCGCGCCCTGCCGGACCAGGACGTCGTCGCGGAGACGGTCGCAGTGGAACCGGCCGGCGAACGCGGGCGTCCCGTCCTCGTCGGCCGGCTGATCCGACGCGGTCGAGGTCTCCCACTCGCCGTGCGCCAGGTAGGCCATGGATCCCAGAGCGCAGCCGAGGCTCTCCGCCCAGCCCAGCGGGTCCTGGACGGCGGCGGGCCAGCGCCGCGGGTCGTGCGCCAGCCGGACCGTGCGGTCGTCGAGGAGTTCGAACGCCCAGGGCTGGGCGTTGAAGGCGGAAGGGGCGAGCCGGGCGCCGTCCAGCACGGTGGCGAGCCGCTCGGGCAGCGGGCGCCCGGGCTGTGGCGCGGCCGAGGGCCGGAGGGGATCGCGCCGGGAGGCGGCGCGTAGCGCCCGCCGGGACCGTACGATCTCCACCGGCAGCCGCGCCCGGTGCAGCAGGGCGGCGGGGCGCGGCAGGACCGCGGCATGCACGTCCATGGTGACGACGTGCCGTGTCCTGCGGTTCATGAGCACGTCCACGACGGTTCTCGCGGTCAGTGTGGCCAGGCCGAGGACGCAGTAGCCGATCTGCGGCCAGGGGCCCCCGTTGACGCGCCGGTCGGTCTGCACGGCCAGGAAGTCGCTGGGGACCTGGAGTCTGCCGACCCACCGCATCGATTCCCACAGGCGGTTCTCGCGGTGTGCCTCGGCGCTCGCCCTGCCGTAGAACGGCACCGGGGTGCGCCGGTAGTCGAAGACGTACAGGGTCGGTTTCCCGCCGAAGTCCATACCCGCGAGGACGGGGATGCCGAGCCGGGCGGCCCGCTCGTGCAGCTGGTACTTGACCCAGGACGACATCGTCGGGTCGATGGCGTCGAAGACGATGTGGGCGCCGTCGAGTGCCTCGTCGAGGTTCTCCAGGGTCAGCCCCTGCGGGTAGACGGTCACTTCGGCCGAGGGGTTCAGCGTGCGAATCCGGTCGGCGATCGCCGCGGGCTTCGAACGGCCCAGGTCGGCCTGTACACACGCCTGCCGGTTCAGGTTCGAGACGTCGAAGACGTCGGGGTCGGCGAGCCGGAAGCGCAGCACACCGAGCCGGGCCAGTGGTTCGACGACCCCGCCACCGCCGCCGCATCCCGCCACGAGTACGGTCGCGGCGCGCAGGGCCGCCTGTTCCCGTTCGCTGATGATGCCGGTGTTGCGGCTCACGGCCTCGGCCCCGGCCGTCATCATGTCGATGTCCGCCCGGTGGGTGTCAGTGGCCATGGCTGGATCCGTTCGCTCGGTGCTCGTGTTCGGCCCGCGCTCCAACGGCGGCGGAGCGAAGTGTCGTACTACGCCGACGGGATGAGCGTGTTCGGCTCATGCGCTCTCCAGCTCGGGGTGGTGGCCGCCTGCGGCGAGCACCTGTGCGGGCCGTCGAGCGTCGATGAGGTTGTCGGACGGGCGGGGCGCCGACACCTGGGCGTGGTCCGCGGGCGCGGGGGCCGAGTTGGCGCAGGCGGACCTGCCGACCGGGAACCGCGTCATCTGCTGGGGCCTGACCCGGGGCGGCCAGCAGTGCGGGACGAGGATGTTCAGCGCGTAGGCGCGGGCGACGAGCGCGGACCGGGTGGGGGCCTGCAGCTTCTTCAGCATCGCGCTGATGTGGTACTCGACGCCGTGGCTGCTGAGGCCGAGCCGTGAGGCCAACTGCTGGGTGGACAGCCCGGCGGCCACGCCTTCCAGAATGCGGGCGGGCACCTCGGCGAGTGTCGTGACCGGTGTGAGCGTGGGGCCGTGGACGGTGTCCGGGACGATGAGCGCGATCACGGCGCACTCCATGCGGCAGACATGCAGGACGGTGTTGAACGTGAGGCCCGTGACGAGGCAGTCCCTGTCCGTGTGGTTCGCGTCCATGGGTGTCAGGCGGATGCTTAAGTCGCCGCACCGCCCGTCGACGAGTCGGGAGAAGTGTTCCTCCAGGCTCGCCGCGTCCGTCGGGTGGAAGAACCGTGCCAGAGGTTCCCCCGTCACCTCCGCGGGTGCGAGCCCGAACTGCTCGCAGAACGCGTCGTTCGCCTCCACGACCCGGAGGGCGGTGTCGAGATGGACGATGCCGAGTGCCGGGGTGAGCGCCGACGAGGGCTCCGGCGCCGACGGGTCTCCTGATTTCGCCACGACGGACTCTGGGTGTGGCTCCAGAATCGTGGTTTTGGGCAGGGTGGACAAGGCAGTACCTCTTTCGGGGGGCGGCCGGAAGAGACTCGGGTTGTTCCGCGATCGGCCGATGCCGGTGGACTGCCCTGGGCGGGGGCGTCCTTGGTCTCTTCCGTCAGGTGGTACAGAGGGCCATGTGGGAAAGCCGGTCGTGCGGCGGGGGACGGACCCGCCCCGAACGTCGAAGTGAAATGTGTTCGTCATCGGACGAGGTCCGGGAAAACCGTCCGACTGCCATGGGGGTGCGGCGTACAAGGTCTCTTGGTGGTGCGGGCGTTCGTCCGTGTCGGTTCCATAGTTGCTGTGGTGACGGATTATCACAAGACCCAACATCTCCATTCTGGCGTAAAGTCCGGGGGAGATGTATTCGCTTCCGCGGTCTTTGTGCCGCGATGCGGCCGGCTGTCGCGCGGCCGCCGACCGCGTCCGTGGCCAGGTGAAACAGGCAGGTCGGCGCACTCGCGGGACACCGTGGGCACCCTTCGGGTCGGATCCCGTCGGGTGACGGGAAGGGCGGGTTTCTCCGCGGGTGGTGACCGGAGGCCGTCATGCCCGCCCGCCCGGAACCGTCACTGACGCGATCGGCGCAACTCCCGCTGCCTCATGTACTCGGCCAAGGCCGTGATCTGCTGCCCCGACAGATCCGGCCACGTGGGTGTGGTGCTCCACGAAAGGTCGCCGATCGTGCCGGGCTCCCGCCGGCCTGGCTGCCGCACTCCCGAAGGGTGCCGGCCGAGCCGGCCGGGACGGGGCGTTGCGCCGGTCCGGCCGGTCGGGCCGACCGGCCCGTGTGACCTGACGGCCGGCCGCCGGGGGCGCGGCTGATCGTGCGCCGGGCCGAGCCGTCCAGCCGGGATGCGAAGAAGCCGACCGCCTTCGAGAAGGGCGCCGGCCGGCGTCACCGGATCACCGCCATCGACATCCCCGCCATCGACACCCCCGTCCACCAGGGACGCACCTGCCGTCGACCACCGTGTTCAGCACCGCCCGGCAGCGGGCCGCCCTACTTCCCGCCCTCACCTGCCGGCCGGCCGTCACCCCGTCGGCACAGGAAGGAGGAGAACCCCTCACCTCGGGCCCTTGGACCCGACACACCCGCAGCGCGTGCGACGGTTCCTGCGCCGGCCGGCCTGACAAACCAGGGCGAGACGCCGCATCTGCGGAACCGGTCGACCCGCAGACGAATCGTGGCCGACGCCAACCCGAATGCGGGGACTAGGGATTCTCCTAGTCGACCTTCGTTCTGTAGCCCTTGTATGGTCGCATTGCCTCCGCAGGTCGACCCCTTTCGGCACCATAGGAGACCCTCTTGGCGAACATCGAATCGACCATCAAGCACATCCTGGTCGACGATCTCTTCATCACTGTGCCGCCGTCCGAGATCGGGCTGGACGACGGCTTCCGAGATGTCCTCGGACTCGATTCACTCGGATTCACCGAACTCCGCACCCAGTGCGAATACCTCTTCGGTATCACCATCTCGGACGAGGACTTCGTCCCGGAGCACTTCTCCTCGGTCCGGACCCTGACCCAGTTGGTGTCGCTCAGGCAAGCGGCTCTTACGGACGAGGCCGGCGTCCAGTGACCGAGACGACGCACACCGAAGTAGCGCGTGAACCGCGAGCCATGGGGTTCACGGAACTCAAGAGCTGGTTGCGCCATCGTCATCCGATGATTTATCTCGACCGTATTCTGGATTACGAGCCCGGGAAATACGTGAAAAGCCTCATGGCTGTTTCCGGGCAGATCGACGCGATCGCGGGGCACTTTCCCGAGCGGGCCGTCTTTCCCGCCAGCCATATGATGCAGGCGATCGCCCAGTCGGCGATCATCCTCGCTCAGTTGTCGACCTCGCCGCTGACCGAAGACGAGATCACCCTGATCGGATCGGTCAAGGCCAGGTTCGTACGCGTCGTGGTCCCCGGTGACCAGGTCGTCTTCCACACCACCTGCGACAAGCTTCGCGGCGACGTCATGACGTTCACGTGCCGGGCGGAGGTCTCCGGCAGGCCCGTCGCCATGACCAGAGGCACGCTGGTCCGCACCAAGGTGGCGGATCTGGGCGAGCAGTTGTGGTGAGTACAGGGTCCCAGGTGTGGGTGACGGGAAGGGCCTGGTCGACTGCCCTGGGCTCCGACGTGGACACCGTGTGGGAGGCACTGCTGGCCGGCGCCTCCGGCATCACCGAAGTGTCCTCCCCGGTACCGCTGCGCGGCACGCTCGCCGCGACCGTGCCCGACCTCGACAGCGACCTGCCCGCGTGGGACCGCCAGCAGCGGCTCACCCGCGCCACGCTGTCAAAGGCCCTGCGGGACGCGGGGATCGACCCCGGCGACCCGCGTGTCCTGCCCGTCCTCGGCACCAGCTACGGCCCCCACCTGGAGATGCCGGACACCGGCTCCCTGTCCCACTGGTCCGTCACAGCGGCACGGGACGCCGGATGCGTGGTGGAACCGGTCACCGTCACCACCGCCTGCTCCGCGGGTTCCGACGCCGTCCTCGCCGGACTCGCCCTCCTCGAGGAAGGCGTCGCGGACGTCTGCGTGTGCGGCGGGGCCGACGTACTCACCCTGGGCAAACGCCTCGGCCACTCACACCTCGGCACGATGTCCCCCGACGGCCTCCGGGCCTTCGACACCGCCCGCAACGGCACCGTCCTCGGCGAGGGAGCGGCGTTCCTCGTCCTGGAGCGGGCCGAACACGCCCGCGCCCGCGGCGCCCGCCCGTACGGTGTCGTCGCCGGCGCCGGATCGTCGAACGACGCCGCCAGTGCCGTGGCCCCCGACCCGTCCGGCGCGAACGTCGTCCTGGCCGTCGAACGCGCGCTGCGCGACGCGGACATCACGCCGGAGGACGTCACCGTCGTCAACGCGCACGGCTCCGGGACACCGGTGAACGACGACGTGGAGGCACGTGCCTACGCGCGGCTCTTCGCCGGCGTGCCCCGCCCGCCGGTCGCGTTCGCGACGAAGGGGGCGTTCGGACACACGCTCGGCGCGACCGGCGCCATCGAGGCGGTGGCCCTGCTCCAGGCTCTCGCGACAGGGACGGTACCCCCCGTCCCCTCCTTACGGGACCCGCTGTCAAGGCTGGGCCTGCCGATCCCGATGGAGCGACCCATGAAGGCCGAACCGGGCCGGGGCATCAGCGTGACGCTCGGATTCGGCGGCTTCAACACCTGCCTCGTCCTCCAGGGACCGGAAAGCGTGGCGACATGAGCGACGTGGCCATCTTGACCACGTACGGCATGACGGTGCTCGGCGAGGGCGTCACCGAGGTGACCGACCTGTCCGGTGTACGCCCGAGACAGAGAGCCTCCCTCTACGCGGACCCGCTCTCCTGGCTGGTGTTCGAGGCCGTGCAACGCGCGATCGACGCACACCGGGAGGACATCGACTCGGCGCGGGAGGGCGTGGGGCACATCGTCGTCAGCGACGACTGCACCACGTACACCATGCGCGCGATCGCCGCGACGATCGCGGCGGGACGCATCTCGCCGCTGCGGTTCTCCGGGGCGAACCCGGGTTCGGTGTGCAGCCTCCCCTCGCAGTTCCTGGGCTTCAGCGGGCCCAGCATGACCCTGTCGATGCCGCCGGACAAGGGCCTGCCCCCGGCGGGCGCCCTCGCCCGCGCATGGCTGCGCCAGGGCGCGGCGACGCATGTGCTCGTCACCTCCCATCGAGCCGGCCCCTCGGGCCATCGCGTCACCAGCACGCTGCTGACGGGGACACAGAAAGGCTGAAGTGGACACCGCCTGCACTCTTGAGTCCGGCGTCGTGCGGGACTTTCTCCGTGATCTCGTCCAGGTGGACCGACCGGGAACCCGGCCTCCGCCGTTCGACACCGTGGTGGAGGAGATCCATCAACTCGGTGTCGAACCCGGAACGCCCGTCATGGTGGCGATGCCGAACGGCGCTCCGTTCGTCACCGTGGTGTGCGCGCTGCTGGTCCGAGGCGCGGTCCCGGTGCTCCTGCCGCCGTCGGCGCCGCCGTCCCGTGTCGAGCGGATGGCGCGGGCCCTCGGCGCGGACGCCCTGATCGCCGCGAGGGTCCCGCCCGCACCGCACGCCGGCGTACCACCGCGCACCCTCGGCGGGTTCGCCCGGTTCGCCCGCCTGAGCGGCGTGGACACCATCCGGTACCGGCCCGGGGAGATCATCCTCCTCACCTCGGGCACCTCCGGTGTGTTCAGCGGCTGTCTGCACCGCGTCGACTCGCTCCTGCGCAACGCCGGCCGGCACGCCCGGGCGATCGGCCAGAGCGCCGCCGACAGCGTCCTGATCAGCCTGCCCATGCACTACTCCTACGCCTTCGTCGCCCAGTTGCTCGCCACCCTCGTGACCGGCGGCAGGGCGGTCATCGCGGGACCGCCGTTCACGCCCGCCCACTACCACCGGACCATCCAGGAACACGGGATCACCGTGTCCTCCCTGACACCCACGATGGTCGAGTCATGGCTCCGCGCGGGAGAGCGACTCCCGGCACCGCTGCGCCGTTTGACGGTGGGGGGCGAAGCGTTCGCCGCCTCGTCCGTGGCGGACCTCCTGAAGCACAACGCGGGCTTGGAGCTGTACCTCACCTACGGGCTCACCGAAGCCGGTCCCCGCGTCTCCACCCTCGCCGCCCACCTGGAGCCGCCCTCGCGCCATGCCTCGGTGGGACTCCCGCTCCCCGGGGTCCAGGTCCGGCTGCGCACGGCGGACGCCGACGACAGGGTCGGCGAGCTGATCGTCGAGACGGACACGGCCATGCTCCGCAGGGTCGGCCGCCGCGACGAGACCGAGCTCCCCGTCAGCGGCCCCACGACCTCGATCAGCACGGGAGACCTCTTCGAGAGGGACGACGACGGCTATCTCTACTTCCGCAGCCGCCGCCCCAGCTATGTGATCAGCCGAGGCGAGAAGGTCTCCCTGAAATCGGTCTGCGCACTCGCGGAGACCATCCCCGGCGTCCTGGGCGCGGAGGCCTGGACCCACGAGAACACCGCAGGCGACGTCGTGTTCACCCTCGACGTCTACTGCGCGGACCCCTCGATCGACGAACAGGAAATCCGACGACGGCTGGCGACGGTCCTGCTGCGCAGCGAGCAGCCGGCCCGCCTGTTGATCCACCCGGCAACGCACCTGGGCTGGCGCAAGTCCGCCGGAAAGTAGCGGAGGTCGACCATGGAACACCCCACCCCACCCCTGCTCGTCTCGGGCGACTCCCCGGACGCGCTCGCGGCGGCGGCCGACCGGCTGCGCGAGGAGGCCGCGTCGGCCCCGGAGGAGACGCTGCGGGACCTCCGCCACCGCAGCCTGACCACGGTCCACGCCCACCGACGCGGCGCGGTACTCGCCACGGACCGGGACGGACTGCTGCGCGGCCTCACCGCCCTGGCCCAGGGCCGGCCCGGGCGCGACGTCCTCACCGGCACCGCCGACGTGGCCCGCGAACCCGTCCTGGTCTTCCCAGGCCAGGGCGCCAGTTGGCCGGGCATGGCGGCGGAACTGCGCGCGTCCTCGCCCGGATTCCAGGAGCGCGTCGAGTTCTACGGCCGGACCCTGAGCGCCCACCTGGACGGCTGGGACCCGGCCGACGCGCTCGCCGGGGAAGCGGAGCTGACCCGGCTCGGCACCGTCCAGCCCGTCCAGTTCGCCCTGTCCTCGGCCCTCGCGGACACCTGGCGCGCCCACGGCCTGAAGGAGACGGCGGTCGTCGGACACTCCGTCGGCGAGATCGCCGCCGCCCACGCCTGTGGCGCTGTGGCCGTCGAGGACGCCGCCCGGCTCCTGGCCCAGTACGGCAGCGCGCTCACCCGCATCGAGGGGCGGGGCGCGATGGCATCCGTCGCCGCCTCCGTCGACCGCGTCGAACCCCTGCTCGGCACATGGGGAGGACGCCTCGACATCGCCGCCGTCAACAGCGCCCGCAACGTGACGGTCAGCGGTGACCCGGACGCCGTGGACGAACTCCTGGCCCAGCTGACCGGCGAGGGGCTCTGGGCCTGGAAGGTGCCCGGGATCGAGGTCGCCGGACACTCCCGCCAGACGGAGATCCTGCGCGAGCTGATGCTCGGACAGGCGCCGCCCGCGGCCCCGGGCCCGCTCCGCGCCGCCTTCTACTCCACCGCCACGGGCTCGCGGCTCGCTGCCGCCGACCTCACCGCCGCGCACTGGTACCGCTCCATGCGCGGCACGGTCCTCTTCGAGCAGGCCGTGCGCGCGCTCGTCGCCGCGGGCCACCGGCTCTTCATCGAGGTCAGCGCCCATCCCACCCTCACCACCGTCATCGGTGAGACGCTGCGCTCGGAGGGCGTGACCGGCGTGGTGATCCCCACGCTGGACCACAGGAGGAGCGACCGCGAGAGCCTCCTGCGCGCCCTCACCCACGCGTACGTCAACGGAGTGCCGGTCGACTGGGGGACGGCGTACGAAGAACTCCTCACCCCGGCCGCCGGTTCAGCCCCGGGTTCAGCCCCGGCCCCGGTCGCGACCCCGGCCCCGGTCGTCCGTCCGCAGGAGCCCGAGGTGCCGCCGCTGGCCGCCGAGTTCCGCGACACCGCGGAGCTGCGCGACGCCTCCCCGGCCGAACAACGCGCGATCCTGGTCGAGCTGATCGCCCGGGAGACCGACAGGGCGCGGGGCCAGGCCGAGTCCGCCGAGTCAGTCGCCTCCTCGGGCTCCTTCGACACCCTCACCTTCCTGGAGAGCGGGCTCACCTCGCTCACCGTGGTCGAGCTGGCGGGCGCCCTCTCGGCGGCCACCGGCCTCGACCTCCCGGCCACCCTCGTCTACGACCACTCCACCCCCCTGGCCCTCGCCGACCGTCTGCGCCACGAACTCGGCCTCACCACGCCGGACGAAGCCCCGGCGCGCCCCGTGCGCCGTACCGCGACGGACGAGCCGATCGCGATCGTCGGGATCGGCTGCCGCTTCCCCGGCGGGGTGACCAGCGCGGAGTCCCTGTGGGACCTGGTGCTGGGCGGCCGGGACGGGATCGGCGAGCACCCCGGAGACCGCGGCTGGGACACCGACCACCTGTACGACCCGAACCCGGGTGAGCTGGGGAAGATCTCCTCACGGTACGGCGGGTTCCTGTACGACGCCGCCGACTTCGACGCCGGATTCTTCGGGCTCTCGCCACGCGAGGCGACCGCGATGGAGCCGCAGCAGCGGCTGCTCCTAGAGGTGTCCTGGGAGGCGGTCGAGCACGCCGGCATCGTCCCCGAGAGCCTGCGCGGCACCCGCACCGGGGTGTTCGCCGGGGTGATCTCCCAGGAGTACGGCCCCCGTCTCCACCAGGCGGGAGAGGAGGTGGCGGGCCATGCCTTCCTGGGAACCGCGCTGTGTGTGGCCTCGGGCCGGATCTCCTACCTCCTGGGGCTGGAGGGACCGGCGATCACCCTGGACACGGCCTGCTCCTCCTCCCTGGTGGCGATCCATCAGGCCTGCCAGGCGCTCCGCGCCCACGACTGCGACCTGGCGCTCGCGGGCGGGGCGACCGTGATGTCCGGCCCCGGTGTGCTCGTCGACTTCTCCCGGCAGCGCGTCCTCGCCCCGGACGGCCGGTGCAAGGCGTTCTCGGCGTCCGCCGACGGCATCGGCCTCGCCGAGGGCGTCGGCATGGTGCTGCTGGAACGGCTGTCGGACGCCCGCGCGAACGGCCACCCGGTCCTCGCGGTGATCCGGGGCAGCGCGGTCAACCAGGACGGCGCCTCCAACGGGCTGTCCGCGCCCAGCGGTTCCGCACAACAACAGGTTGTCCGCCATGCCCTCGTCAACGCAGGGCTGGGCCCCCACGACATCGACGCGATCGAGGCCCACGGCACCGGGACACCGCTCGGCGACCCGATCGAGGCGCACGCGCTGCTGGCCACCTACGGTCAGCGCCCCGCCGAACAGCCGGTGTGGCTGGGATCGGTGAAGTCCAACCTCGGTCACACACAGGCCGCCGCCGGGGTCGCGGGACTGATCAAGATGGTCATGGCCCTCCGGCACGGACTGCTGCCCAGGAGCCTGCACATCGACGCCCCTTCCCCGCACGTGAACTGGTCGGCCGGCGCGATACGACTGCTGAGCGAGGAACAGCGGTGGCCGGACATCGACGGCCGCCCCCGGCGCGCCGCCGTGTCCTCCTTCGGCGTCTCCGGGACCAACAGCCACCTGATCCTGGAGCAGTCGCCCCTGCCCGCGGTCCCCGCGCCCGCCGTCGCCGACGGGACGCCGACGGAGGTCCTGTGGCCCGTCTCGGCGAAGAGCGGGACCGCGCTGCGGGCCCAGGCCGCCAGGCTGCGCGAGCACGCCGCCGTCCACCCCCACCTCGACCCCGTGGACGTGGCTCATACGCTGGGCACCGCACGCAGCGCCTTCGCGCACCGCGCCGTGGTGCGGGGCCGTACCCGTGACGAACTCCTCGACGGCCTGCGGGCGTTGCAACGGCAGGAGGACCACCCCGGCCTCACCCAGGCGGCCGTGCCGGTGTCGGGGCCGGGGAAGCTGGTGTTCGTCTTCCCCGGGCAGGGCTCGCAGTGGCCCGGCATGGGCATGGAGCTGTACGACGCCCACCCGGCCTACCGGCGGGCACTCGACGCGGCCGACGAGGCCCTGCGGCCCCACACAGGCTGGTCGGTGGTGGACGTGCTGCGCGGCGCTCCGGGGGCGCCCGCGCTGGACGGGGTCGACGTCGTCCACCCCGCGCTGTTCGCGGTGATGACCTCGCTCGCCCGGCTGTGGCAGTCCCAGGGTCTTGTCCCGGGCGCCGTGGTGGGGCACTCCCAGGGCGAGATTGCCGCCGCCCACATCGCGGGTGCCCTCACCCTGGCCGACGCGGCGAAACTGGTCGCCCTGCGCGCCCAGTCGCTGGCCGTCCTGTCCGGCACCGGCGCCATGGCCACGCTCGGCCTGCCCGCCGACCGGGCCCAGGCGCTCGTCGACGAGTACGCCGGTGACATCGGCGTGGCCGCGGTCAACAGCCCCGCCTCCACGGTCGTCGCCGGCGTCGGCACCGCCGTGGCGGAACTGCTGCGGCGGTGCGACACGGAGGGCATACGGGCCCGGCGTATCGACGTGGAGGTCGCCGGCCACTCCCCGCACATCGAGCCGCTCCACGACGACATCCTGGAACGGCTCGCGGACATCACCCCGCACCCCACCTCCATCGCCTTCCACAGCACGGTGGACGGCCGCCTCCAGGACGGCCCGCTCGACGGCAGGACCCTGACCGCCGCCTACTGGTGGGACAACCTCCGCAACACGGTCCGCCTCACCGACACCGTCCGCTCCCTGGCCGACCAGGGATACCGCACCTTCCTGGAGTGCAGCCCGCACCCGGTCCTCGTGCCGGCCGTCGAGGAGACCGCCACCGCCGCCGGGCTCGTCGTCGGCACCCTGCACCGCACCCAGTCCCAGACCGGCTCCCTCGCGTCCGCCGCGGCACGCCTGCACACCCACGGGCACGACCTCGACTTCAGTGCCCTGTACGCCGGGGCCCGCCGCGTCGACCTTCCCACGTACGCCTTCGAACACCGCCGCCACTGGCTGGCCCAGGCCCCCTCGGCCGAGGCGGTGACCGCGGGGCAGCGCACGACGGGGCACCCGCTGCTGGGCGCGATGGTCGACCTGCCCGACGACGAGGGCCTGCTCCTGACCGGCCGTGTCGGCCTGGACACCCACCCCTGGCTCGCCGACCACGCCGCGACCGGAGTCGCGCTGGTCCCCGGCACCGCCTACCTGGACATGGTCCTGCACGCGGCCGACCTGGCCGGGTGCCCGCACATCGCCGAGCTGACCCTGCACGCCCCCATGGTGCTGCCCGACGAGGAGGCCCTCGACCTGCATCTGAGGGTCGGCCCGCCCGACGACCACGGGCACCGGCCGGTCACCCTGCACGCGCGTGTCCACACCGCCGACACCGATCCGCCCGCCTGGACCCTGCACGCCACCGCGCGGCTGACCCCCCAGCCGGCGGCGGACCCGGCACCGGCCGGACCGGCCGTGTGGCCGCCCGCCGACGCCCGGCCGGTCGACCTGGCCGGCCTGCGCACCGGCCTCGCCGAGGCGGGCTACGACTACGGCCCGGCCTTCACCGGCCTGCGCTCCGTGTGGCACCGGGACGAGCACTTCTACGCCGAGGCCGAACTGCCCGACGGCCTGGCGCCCACCGGCCACGTCATCCATCCCGCGCTGCTCGACACCGCCCTGCACCCCATCGCCCTGCCCGACACCGCGGGGGAGCGCACCGACGGACGCGACGGGCCCCGGCTGCCCTTCACCTTCAGCGGCATCACCCGCACCGGAACCCCGGCCCGGCACCTGCGCGTCCACCTCCAGGTCACCAAGCCGGACACCGTCCGTGTGCTGGCCACGGACGGCACGGGCGCCCCGGTCCTGACCATCGACGCGCTCACCCTGCGCGCGACCACCGGCGACCATCTGCGCCGCCAGACCGCCACCGGCCCCGAGCACGACCTGCTGCATCTGAAGTGGAGCGCGTTGCCCGGCGCCCGCACGGGCGCCCCCGACAGCACCGGATGGGCCCTGCTGGACACGGATGCCCTGCTCACCGAGGCCCTGGACACCGTCCCCCGCCACGCCGGTCTCGCCGCCCTGACCGCGACCGTCGACGGGGGAGCGGCTCCGCCCGAACTGGTCGTCTGGTCCCCGCCGGCCCGGGACCAGGCCGATGCCGAGGGCGCCCGGACCCAGTGCGAACACGTGCTGCGCTTCCTCCAGGAATGGCTCGCCGACGACCGGCTGACCCGTACCGTCCTCGCGGTCGTCACCCGCCACGCCGTCGTCACCGGGCCCCACGACCCGCCCGGACTGGCCGACGGCCCGGTGTGGGGTCTGCTGCACACCGCCCAGAACGAGAACCCCGGCCGGATCGTCCTGGTCGACACCGACCGCCACCCCGACAGCACGGCCGCGCTGGCCGCCGTACTGGCCGCCGGGCACCCCCAGTCGGCGCTACGGGCCGGGAAGCCGTACGTCCCCCGGCTCGCCCGGACCAGCACGGCCGAGCTGCTCACCCCGCCGGCCGAAACCCCCGCCTGGCGGCTGGAGTCCACCGGCGCGGGCGGTCTCGACCGTCTCGCCCTGCTGCCCGCGCCCGACGCCACCGCCCCGCTGCGGCCCGGCGAGGTCCGCGTCGAGGTGCGGGCCGCCGCGATGAACTTCGTCGACACCGCCGCCGCACTCGGTCTGATCCCGGCCCGGAGTCTCGGGGCGGAGGCCGCCGGTGTCGTCACCGAGACCGGGCCTGGGGTGCGCCGGTTCGCCGTGGGGGACCGCGTGACGGGTCTGATCGACAAGGCTTTCGGGCCGGTCGCCGTCGCCGACCAACGCCTGCTGACGCACGTCCCGGATGCGTGGTCGTTCGCGCAGGCCGCCGGCGTGCCCGTGGCGTTCGCCACCGCCTACCACGGCCTCGTGGACCTGGCGGACGTCCGGCCCGGCGAGACGGTCCTGATCCACGCCGCCGCCGGAGGCGTCGGGCAGGCCGCCGTCCAGCTGGTCCGCCACCTGGGCGCGACGCCGCTGGTGACCGCCCACCCCGACAAGTGGGAGACCCTGCGCGCACTGGACTGCCCCGACCAGCACATCGCCAGTTCCCGCGACCTCGCGTTCGCCGAGCGCTTCCGGGAGGCCACCGGGGGCCGTGGCGTGGATGTCGTCCTGAACTGCCTGGCCGGTTCCTTCGTCGACGCGTCCCTGGACCTCCTGGCGCCCGGCGGTCGTTTCGTCGAACTCGGCAAGACCGACATCCGGGACACCGGGCACCTGGCCACGACCCACCCGCACCTCACCTACCAGGCGTTCGACCTGCACCCCAGCGCGGGCCCCGACCGCCTGTCGGACATGCTCGCCGAACTCCTCGACCTGTTCCGCACCAGGGCGCTGACCCCCCTGCCGGTCACCGCCTACGGCATCCGCCAGGCAGCCGACGCCTTCAGGCTCATGCAGAACGCCCGTCACACGGGGAAGCTCGTCCTGACCTTCCCCCGTCCGCCGGACCCCGACGGCACGGTACTGATCACCGGAGGCACCGGCACCCTCGGCACGCTGCTCGCCCGGCACCTCGTCGCCACGCACGGAGTCCGCCACCTGCTGCTGGCGAGCCGGCGCGGACCCCAGGCCGACGGAGCCGACCGGCTGCGCGCCGACCTCGAAGGCGCGGGAGCGCACGTCACGATCACCGCCTGCGACGTCGCCGACCCGCACGCGCTGCGGCAACTCCTCGACTCCGTCCCGGCCGAGCACCCGCTGACCGGTGTCTTCCACACGGCGGGCACGCTGGCGGACGCCACCATCGCCAACCTGACCCCCGACCAGTTCGCCACGGCCTTCGCGCCGAAGGCCGACGCCGCCCGGCAGCTGCACGAACTGACCCGCCACCTCGACCTGGCCGCCTTCGTCCTGTACTCCTCGACCGCCGCCACCTTCGGCAACCCCGGCCAGGGCAACTACGTGGCCGCCAACGCCTTCCTCGACGCCCTCGCCCACCACCGGCGCCGCCAGGGCCTGTCCGCCACCTCCATGGCCTGGGGCTGGTGGCAGCCGGTCACCGGACTCAGCGGCACGCTGACCGACTCCGACAACGCGAGGATCGCCGGCACAGGACTCGCCCCGATCACCGCGGAGTACGGGCACGCCCTCCTCGACACGGCGCTGGAACTGCCGTACCCGGTCCTCACCGCCAGCCCCCTCAACCAGCGGACCCTGCGCGCCAACAGCGAACTGGGCACCCTGCACCCGCTGCTGGAGCGCCTGACCGCCGCCACAGCCGCTCGCCGGACCTCGGGCGCCGCCGACTCGGTCCCCGATCTGCGCCAGGAACTCGACGCCCTCGCCCCCGAGGCGCGGCTGCGTCGGCTGCGCACCCTCATCACCGCCCACGCCGGCGCCGTACTGGGGCTCGACGCGTCCTCGCCGCTGCCGGCGGACCAGCCCTTCAAGGCGTCCGGCTTCGACTCCCTGACGGCCCTGGAACTGCGCAACCGTCTCACCAGGGCCACCGCGCTCCAGCTGCCCGCCACCCTCACCTACGACCACCCGACCCCCGACGACCTCGCCGCCCACCTCGTCGGCGAGCTGTTCACCGACGACGGCGGCGACATCGTCGACGGCGACGGCGACGACCGGACGGCGACAGACCCGGACGCGGCGATCCAGCGGGCCCTTGCCTCGATCCCCGTCGCCCGCCTGCGGGACCTCGGGCTGCTGGAGACGCTCCTGCAACTCGCCGACGACGGCACGACCGCCGCCCGGCACCCCGGCGACGAGGACATCAGGTCGGCGAGCGCCGACGAACTCGTCGCCCTCGCCCTGTCCATGGAGGAGTCCGGATGACGCACCGCCCCGGCGGTGCCGCACACGCCGCCCACGGACCGACGTCCCCCGAGCAGACGGAGCCGACCGTGACCACCCCGCCTGCCACCCCGCCCGCCAACATCGTCGAGGCCCTGCGGAACAGCCTGCTGGCAGGCGAGCAGTTGAGACGGACGAACCAGAAGCTGCTCGGCGCCGCCCGGGAGCCGATAGCCGTGGTCGCGATGGGGTGCCGGCTGCCCGGTGGAGTCCGGTCCCCCGAGCAGTTGTGGCAGCTGGTCGCCGACGGCGGGGAGGCACTCGGGGAGTTCCCCACCGACCGGGGCTGGGACCTCGACGGCCTGCTCGGCGCCGATGCCGAACTGCCCCGGCGCGCCGGCTTCCTGGAGGACGCCGCCGGCTTCGACGCCGGACTCTTCCGGATATCCGACCGCGAGGCCCTGGCGATGGACCCCCAGCAGAGGCTGCTGCTGGAGACCGCCTGGGAGCTGGCGGAACGCGCCGGGATCGCCCCGACCTCCCTGCGCTCCACCCGGACGGGCACCTTCGTCGGCGTCACCCACCAGGCCTACCTGCCGCCCCTCGACCGGCACGTCCCCGCCGCGGACGGATACCGCCTCCAGGGCGGGCTGCCCAGCGTCGCCTCCGGCCGGATCGCCTACACGCTCGGCCTGAACGGCCCGGCGGTGACGGTGGACACCGCGTGCTCCTCCTCACTGTCCGCCGTGCACCTGGCCTGCCAGTCGCTGCGTGCCGACGAGAGCTCGCTCGCCATCGCCGGCGGTGCGATGGTCATGGCCACCCCGGAGGTGTTCGTCGAGTTCACCAGGCAGGGCGGGCTGGCCGCGGACGGACGGTGCAAGGCGTTCGGCGACGGCGCGGACGGCACCGGGTTCTCCGAGGGCGTGGGCCTGCTCCTGCTGGAGCGGCTCTCCGACGCGCTCCGGGCCGGTCATCCCGTGCTGGCGGTCATCCGGGGCAGCGCCCTCAACCAGGACGGCGCCAGCAACGGGCTGACCGCGCCCAGCGGCCCCGCCCAGGAACAGGTCATCCGCCAGGCGCTGGCCAACGCGGGCCTGACCCCGTCCGACGTGGACCTGGTGGAGGCGCACGGCACCGGCACCGCACTGGGCGACCCCATCGAAGCGCACGCCCTGATCAACACCTACGGCAAGGACCGGCCCCAGGACCGGCCGCTGTGGCTGGGCTCGCTGAAGTCCAACATCGGCCACACCCAGACGGCGGCCGGGGTCGCCGGGATCATCAAGACGGTCATGGCGCTGCGCCACGGCGAGATGCCCCGCACCCTGCACGCCGACACCCGCTCCTCCAAGGTGGACTGGTCCAGGGGATCGGTGCGGCTGCTCACCGAACAGCGCCCCTGGCCCGACACCGGGCGGCCCCGCCGCGCGGCGGTGTCCTCGTTCGGTGTCTCCGGCACCAACGCCCACCTCGTCCTGGAGCAGGCCCCGCCGCCGACTGCCCCACCGCGTGATCCGGACCGGCCGTCGGCGCTGACCGTCCCCGGGTTCGTCTGGCCGGTCTCCGCCGCCGCGCCCGCCGCACTGCGCGCCCAGGCGGCCCAGCTCGCCCAACTCCTGCACGACGCGCCGGAGACGGACCTCGCCGCCGTCGGCCACTCCCTGGCGACCACCCGGGCCCACCTCGCCCACCGGGCCGTACTCACCGGCACGGACCGCGACGGACTGCTCGCCGCCCTCGACGCCCTCGCCGACGGCTCCGCCGGGGCGGGCCTCGTCCAGGGGGTGCGCGGCCCGGCGAGCGGGACCGCGTTCCTGTTCTCCGGCCAGGGCTCCCAGTGGCCCGGCATGGGCCGCGCCCTGCACACGCACTCCCCGGTGTTCGCCCAGGCTCTGGACGAGGTGTGCACCCACCTCGACCCGCATCTGCCACGCCCGCTGAAGGACGTGATGTTCGCCGGGCCGGACACCGACGAGGCCGATCTGCTGGACCGTACGGACTTCACCCAGGCCGCCCTCTTCGCCCTGGAAGTCGCGCTGTACCGGACCGTCGAACACCTCGGTCCCCGCCCCGACTTCGTGGCCGGACACTCCGTCGGCGAGATCGCCGCCGCCCATGTCGCCGGGGTACTGTCCCTCGCGGACGCGGCCACGCTGGTGGCCGCGCGCGGCCGGCTCATGGTGTCGCTGCCCGCCACGGGGGCGATGATCGCCGTGGCCGCCTCCGAGGAGGAGGTGGTGGCCACGCTCCGCGGCCACGAGGACCTGGTGTCGGTCGCCGCCGTCAACGCGCCGGGCGCCACGGTGATCTCGGGCGACCACGACACCGTCGTACGCGTCGCCGAGGAGTGGCGGGAGCGCGGACGCCGCATCCAGCGGCTGCGCGTCAGCCACGCGTTCCACTCCCCGCACATCGACCCCGTCCTCGACGAACTCACGCGCGTGGCCGCCGGACTCGACCTCCGTCCACCCGCCGTGCCCATCGTCTCCACCCTCACCGGTGCCGCCCTGTCCGCGCGGGAGGCCTGCTCGCCGGAGTACTGGGCCCGCCAGGCACGCGGCGCGGTGCGCTTCGCCGACGCCGTCGCCCGGCTGCGGGACGAGGGCGCCACCACGTTCCTGGAGATCGGCCCGGACGCCGTACTGACCGCGCTCGGCCAGACCGGCCCCGGCACCACGGACGGGACCGGAACGTCCTCGGCCGCGTGGATTCCCACCCTGCGCAGAAAACGTGACGAGCCGCGCGTCCTGACCGCGGCGCTGGCCCGTCTGCACGTCGGGGGAGCACCGGTCGACTGGACGCGGCTGCTCGCCCGCGCCGCCCGCGTGGAACTGCCCATTTATCCGTTCCAGCACCGGCCCTACTGGCTGCACACCCCACCCTCACGGCAGATGGGCACGGGCGGGGGACTGAGCCCGGTGACACACCCGTTCCTGGACACCAAGGCCGAACTCGCCGACGGTGAGGGCTGGTTGTTCACCGGCGGCATGTCCGTGCGGACCCACCCCTGGCTGCGCGACCACGCAGTGGGCGGCACCGCTGTCGCGGCCGGCGCGGGCACCGCCGAACTGCTCCTGCACGCCGGGTCCCGGCTCGGCTGCGGCCGTCTCGACGAACTCACCCTGTACACCCCGTTGGTCCTGCCGGAGAACGCCTCCGTCGACCTCCAACTGCGGGTCAGGGCGGCCACGGACGACGGACGGCGCCCCGTCGAACTCCACTTCCGTATCCCCTCCGACGACACCGACGACACCGACGACACCGACGACTCCTACGACACCGGCGCGCCCGACACGGAGACCGGCTGGACCCACTACGCGGGCGGCACGCTCGCTCCGTACGAGGACACCGTGCCCGCATGGCCCGACCTGACGGCATGGCCGCCCCCCGGCGCGCTCCCCGTCGACCTCGACCCGCTGTACGAGCGCCTCGCCGAGCAGGGCGTCGACTTCGGCCCCACCTTCCGGCTCCTCACGGGGGCGTGGCGGCGGGGCGACGACACCTACATCGAGGCCCACCTGCCCGAGGACGCCGCCGACCCGGGTTTCGCCGTGCACCCCGCACTGCTGGACGCGGGCCTTCAGACCTGCCTCGTGGAGGCGGCGGCGGACACCACGGGCGGGGCACCGGCCCGCATGCCCTTCGCCATCGCGGGCATGCGGATCTTCACACCGGGCGCCACGGTCGTGCGCGCCCATCTGTCGACCAGGACACGCGCCACCTCCCCGGCCGCGCACAGCGAACACACGCTCAGGCTGGTCGACGACACGGGCCGGCCCGTCGCCGTGATCGACTCGCTGACGCTACGGCCCTTCACGGCGGAGACCGTCGGGCGGGCCCCCTCCCGGCGCCAGGCGCCCTACCTCCTGGAGTGGCGCGAGGTGTCCCCGGCCGCGGAGCAGCCGTCCCGCGACCTCTGCTGGATCCTCCCCGAGGACGGCACGGCCCGGCTTCCGCGCGACCTGCGGGCGGGCCCTCACCACATCGGCATCGGTCCCGCCGTCGACGCCCTGGCCACCCGGCCGCACGGTGACGTGGCGGTCCTGGTGTGCGTCGGGCACCCCGTCACGGCCGACGCGGCCGTCCCGGACTCCGCACACCGTTCGGCCCGGGGGCTCCTCGCCGCCGTACAGGAATGGCTGGCCGACGAACGGACCCGGGACCGGCCCCTGGTGGTGCTCACTCGAAGCGCGGTGGCGGCCGAGGCGGGGGAGGACGTCCGCGACCTCGCCCTGGCGCCCGCGTGGGGGCTGCTGCGGACCGCCCAGTCCGAACATCCCGGCCGGTTCGTCCTGCTCGACACCGGCGACCACGAGGCATCCTGGCAGCACCTGCCCACGGCACTCGCCACCGCACTCGCCGACGGTGAACCGCAACTGGCCCTGCGACAGGGCCGGTTGCTCGTGCCCCGGCTGACCAGGACCGCCACCGACACCACCCTGACCGTGCCGGACGGGCCGGCGGCCTGGCGGCTGACCTTGCGCGAACCGGCCACCGGCAGCCCGGACGACCTCGTCCTCGCCGCCTGCCCCGAGGCCGAGGCCCCCCTCACGGAGGGACAGGTCCGCGTCGCCGTCCGCGCCGCCGGAGTCAGCTTCCGCGACGTGCTCCTCACACTCGGCATGTATCCCGAACCCGGGCGGCTCGGCAGCGAGTTGGCGGCAGTGGTGGCCGAATGCGGCCCCGGCGTCGAGGGGTTGCGGCCCGGAGACCGGGTGCTGGGGCTCGCCTGGCGGGGAGCGATGGGCCCGCTGGCGGTCACCGACCACCGCAACCTCGTCCGCGTGCCGCACGGATGGACGTATCCGCAGGCCGCGACGGTGCCCACCGCGTTCCTCACCGCCTGGCAGAGCCTCGTCGACGTCGCCGATCTGCGCCCCGGCGAGACGGTCCTGGTGCACGCGGCGGCCGGCGGGGTCGGCATGGCCGCCCTCCAGATCGCCCGCCACCTCGGCGCGGACGTCTACGCCACCGCCCACCCCACGAAACACGCCACCCTGCGTGCCCTCGGCCTCGACGACTCCCGTATCGCCTCCTCCCGGGACTCGGACTTCGAGCAGCGGTTCCGCACCATGACGGCGGGCCGGGGGATCGACGTCGTGCTGCACAGCCTCAGTGGCGAGCAGACCGACGCCTCGCTGCGCCTGCTCGCCCCCGGCGGACGTCTCGTCGACATCGGCAGGACCGACCCGCGCGACCCCCGGCGGACCGCCCTGGACCACCCCGGCACGCGCTACCTGCCGTACGGACTCGACACGCGTCCCGACCGTGTCGCGCGCACCTTCGCCCGCCTCGGCGAACTCTTCGGCGACGGCACCCTCCAGCCCCTGCCCGTCACCGCCCTGGACGTCCGCGACGCTCCCCGGGCGATCCGGCTCATGCGGGACGCGGCCCACACCGGAAAGATCGTCCTCACCGTCCCCCGTCCCCTCGACCCCCACGGCACCGTCCTCGTCACCGGAGGCACCGGAACCCTCGGCTCCCTCGCCGCCCGCCACCTCGTCACCCGGCACCACGTCCGGCATCTGCTGCTCGTCGGCAGGCGCGGACCGGACGCCCCCGGGGCCGAGAGCCTGCGCGCCGAACTCACCGGACTAGGCGCGCACGTCACCCTCGCCGCCTGCGACGTCGCCGACCCCGACGCCCTGGCAGCCCTCCTGGACACCGTCCCCGCCGACCACCCCCTCACGGCCGTCGTCCACGCCGCCGGAACGGTGGACCCCGGAGCCGTCAGCGAACTGACCCCCGAGCAGATGGACGGAGTCCTCGGGCCCAAGGCCGACGCGGCCTGGCATCTGCACCGGCTCACCGAGCACCTCGATCTCGCCGAGTTCGTTCTGTACTCCTCGGCGGCGGGCGTGCTCGGGCTCGCCGGGCAGGGCAACTACGCCGCCGCCCACACCTTCGTCGACGCCCTCGCCCACCACCGCCGCCGTCAGGGACTGCCGGCGACCGCCCTGGTCTGGGGCATGTGGGAGGAGAGGTCGGCGATGGGGGAGGAGCTCGGCGCCGAAGGGATACGGCAGCTCCTGGGCTCCGGGATCGTGCCGATGCCCGCCGCGGAAGGACTGGCGCGGCTCGACGCCGCCCTCGGCACCGGGCCCGACAGCCACCATCCGCTGCTCATACCGGCCCGCCTGGACCTGAACTCGCTGCGTGCGCAGCCCTCAGCGCCGCTGCTGTCGGGCCTCGCACCCGCCCCTGCCCGGCCATCGGCGACCGCCGGGGTGGCCGACCGGTTCGCGGCACTGCCGGAGCCGGAACGCCGACGGTTCCTGCTCGACCTCGTCACCCGCCACACCGGCGCCGTCCTGAGCCACCCGGACCCCACGGCCATCCCGGCCGACACGGCCTTCAGGGACCTGGGCTTCGATTCCGTGACCGCCGTGGAGGCACGTAACCGGCTCGCCGCGTCGACCGCGCTCCCGCTCTCGGCGACCGTCGTCTTCGACCACCCGTCCCCCGCCGCTCTCGCGGCCCACCTCCACGACCGGCTGGCCGACGCCACCGCGTCCCGCGCCAACGAATCCAGCGCCACCGAATCCAGCGCCGCCGGGGCGCCACCGGCCGCCCACCACAACGGTACGGCCGCAGGCCTCGGCGCGCTGCTGAGGCAGGCGGTCTCCCTGGGCCGTACCCACGACGGCATCGCGATACTGACGGCCGCCGCACGGCTGCGCCCCACCTTCTCCCGCCCCACGAAGCCGGAACACACACCCGCCGCGACCTGGCTGCGCCGGGCGGGACGGCCGGCCCTGATCTGTGTGGAGCCGTTCATCCCGGGCGCCGCGAACCTCACCTACCAGCGGCTCGCGGGCGCGCTCGACGGGCGGTACGACGTGGCGGCCGTACCGCTGCCGGGGTACCGCGACGGAGAGCGACTGCCCGCGTCCGTCGACGCCGTGGCCGAGGCGCTGGCCGCCGCCGTCGAGAACTGCGCCGAGGGTGAGCCGTTCACCCTGGTCGGGTTCTCCACCGGGGGCTTCGCCGCCCACGCGACAGCCCGGCACCTCGAGGCCGGTGGCATCCGTCCCGAGGCCGTGGTGCTGCTCGACAGCCTCTCGCCCGGCGCCATCCCCGAGGCGGCGTCGGCCGACATCCTCCAGGAGTGGCTGGCGTCGCAGGGCGAGTTCTGGACCCACGACGACACCGGCCTCACCGCCTTGGGCTGGTATCTCGACCTCTTCGGCCGAGGATGGCGGCCGACCGGACTCACCGCCCCCGTCCTGCTCGTCGAGGCCGCCGAACAGGTGCCGTCCGCCCCCGAGCAGGGCTGGGCCGGGGACTGGCCGGGCCTCACGGCCCGCACCACCACACCGGGCAGCCACTTCACCCTGCTGACCGAGTACGTCACACGGACCGCCGACACCCTCACCGGTCTGCTCGACCTGCACACCACGGCCGACGCGATCAGCTGACCCCCACCCGCCCGCACCACAGCTGGGCGCCCCCGCCGCACACCGACGCCGACCTACCCCCCGCCGCACACACCGACCGCCGTCGCGACCACCAGCGCCGACGACGCCCCCCGACTGCCCCGCAAGGCGTACCACCGGAGGTATTCATGTCCGTCTTCTCGGTCTTCCAGCAGGTCGCGCAACGACAGCCGGACGCGCCCGCGCTGGTCACGCTCGACGGCGCGGTGTCCTACGGGACCGTCCTCGGCCTCGCCGACCGGATCGCCGGTGGCCTGCTGGCGGCGGGGGTGCGTACGGGGGACCGGGCCGCGGTGCACCTGACCAACCGGTACGAGCTGGTCGCGGTCTACTACGCCTGCCTGCGCGTGGGAGCCGTGATCGTGCCGGTCAGCCACAAGATGTCGGCCGGCGAGGTGGAGCAGCTGATCACCGACAGCGCGCCCCGGTTCTACTTCGGCGAGGCGGCGGTGCACGGGCCGTGCTCCGACGTCACCGAGAAGAGCGCCGCCGTCGAGCGGGCGTGGATCCTGGACGCCACCGCCACCGCCACCGCCACGACCGCGACGACGCGCCCGTGGAACGACATCCTCGCCGATGCCCCGGCCGCCATCCGCGAGGTCGACGTGGACGACCTCGCGGCCATCTTCTACACCTCGGGTACGACGGGACGCCCCAAGAGCCTGGTGCTCTCCCACCGGACGCTCGACGCCGGTCTCGGTCTGACGCAGGCCCAGGGCGTGGGTCGCGCCGACGCCACCTACTACATGATCAACCTGGTCAACCCGTGGGGCGTCCTCGTCCTGCTCACCTCGTTGCGCCGCGGCTCCCCGGTGGCCCTGGCCGAGACCAACGAGCCGGACGTCGTCCTGCGGATGCTGCGCGCCCACCGGTTCGGCTGGATCGGCGGTGCGCCGACCACCTACCGCGCGCTCCTCGCCGAGGCCCGCGCCGCCGCCGAACCGGCACCCGATCTCACGGACACGCGCTGCGTCACCGGGGGCGACGCATGCCCGATCGAGCTCAGCCGGGAGTTCGCCGAGACCTTCAAGTCCTCTCTGACGGGCGTCTACGGCATGACCGAGACGGCCGCTCCCGTGATCGAGCAGCCCCGGATCGACGCGGTCGACGAGCCGTCCATCGGATGGCCGCTGCCCGGCGTGGAGATCAGGGTCGACGGCGAGCCGGACGAAGCCGGTGAGCTGATGATCCGTACCCCCTCCCGGCCCGTCGGTTCCTGGAACGGGACGGGAGTGGACCCCTTCGACCGCAGCCAGTGGCTCGCCAGCGGGGACATCGTCCGCAGGCGACCGGACGGCTGCCTGTTGTTCGTCGGCCGGAAGAAGGACCTGATCATGGTCGAGGGCTATCCGATCGCCCCGTTGGAGATCGAGCGGGAACTGTCCGCGCACCCGGACGTGGCGGCAGCCATCGCCTTCGGCGTGCCCGACGACGCCACCGGCGAACGCGTCGTCGCCCTGGTCGAACCCGAGCCGGGACGGGACATCGACCCTGCCAAGCTGTTGGAGCACCTGACCGGCCGTATCGGCGCGTACAAGCACCCCAGCGAGATCATCCCCGTGGACAGGCTCCCCGTCCTGCCCACAGGGAAGCTGGGCCGTCAGCGGCTCACGGCGGACTACCTGGCGGCCCGGGAGGACGCGTCCCGCGCGGCGGCCGAGGAGAGCGCGTCGTGAAGTTCGGCTTCGTCATGTTCCCCACCCAGGACGCCATTTCACCCGGAGAGTTCGGCGCCCTGCTGGAGGACCGGGGCTTCGAGTCCCTGTTCCTGCCCGACCACACCCATATCCCGGCCGTCACGCCCGAAGGGGACGACGTCGCCGCTCTCGCGCCGGAGTTCAGCAGGGGCATGGACGCGCTGGTCGCCCTGGGCGCGGTGGCGCAGGCCACCACGACCCTGCGCATCGGCACCGGCATCCTGCTGGTCCCGGAACGCGACCCCATCATCACCGCGAAGGAGGTGGCGTCCTTGGACGTCCTCTCCGGAGGCCGAATGCACCTGGGGGTGGGACCCGGCTGGATCAAACAGGAACTGCGCAACCACGGCACCGACCCCGACGACCGCTGGCGCGTCATGCGGGAGCGGGTCGAGGCCATGCGACAGATCTGGACCCATGACGTCGCCTCCTACCACGGCGACTTCGTCGACTTCGACCACGTCACCTCCTGGCCCAAGCCCGTCCAACGGCCCCACCCGCCGATCCTGGTCGCAGGCAACGGCCCTCGGGTCGCCGAACGCGTCCTCGCCTACGGCGACGAGTGGATCCCGATGCTCCGCCCCGGAGTCCTCGACCACATCGCCGAGTTCAAGAAGACCGTCCGCAGGCCGGGCAGCGACCAGCCCCTCCCGGTGACCCTCTTCGGCGGCGAACTCCGTGACGCCGACAGCTACGCGGCCGTCGGCGTCGACCGCGTCCTGTTCTGGGTCAGACCCCTCGACACGGCCCGTATGACCAGGACCGTCGACCGGATCGCCCTGCAACTCGGCGACCGCCTGCGCTGACCGGACCGCCGGACCGCCGGACCGCCGACGGCAGACCGGCAGACCGGCAGACCGGCAAGACAACGAGAGTCCACCGACAGGGACAGGGACAGGGACAAGGAGTGCGGAGCCGATGAGTTCCACAACGAGTGAGCCCGTGGTGCTGGGCGCGGAGTTCGTGCGGAATCCGCATGAGGTCAACGCGCGGTTGCGGGAGCAGGGCGCGGTGCACGAGGTGGTGATGCCGACGGGGTTGAAGGTGTGGTGGGTGACCCGTTGGGAGGAGGGGCGCGCGTTGCTGGCGGACGCGCGGCTGAGCAAGAACGTGGCGGACGCGGGGAAGTTGTTCGAGCGCCATCAGAGTGACATGAGCCGGCAGCGGGACTACTCGCATGTGATCAACCGGTCGATGGTGAACATGGATCCGCCGGATCACACACGGCTTCGGGGGCTGGTGGCGAAGGCGTTCACGATGCGGCAGGTGACCGGGTTGCGTCCGTGGATCGAGAAGATCGCGGACGAGGTGCTGGGGTCGCTGGAGGGCCGTGTCGAGTTCGACGTGATCGCCGACTTCGCGGTCCCCATGGTCAGGACGGTCATTTCCGAGTTCCTGGGAGTGCCGGTCGCCGACCGGGCCGAGTTCTGCGCCCACGCCGCGGTGCTGACCTCCGACGGCGACCGGGAGTCCGCGGCAGAGGCGTCGAACGCCCTGGCCGAACTGGTCAGCAGGATCGTCACGGCCAAGCGTGCCGACCTCGGGGAGGACCTCCTCAGCTCGCTGATCCTGGCGGCCGACGGCTCGGACCGGCTGTCCGACGACGAGATCATCTCCTTCACCGTGCTGCTGTTCGTCGGCGGCTTCGACACCACCGTCAACCTCTTGGGCAACGGCATGCTGGCGCTGCTGCGCAACCCGGACCAACTGGCTGCCGTACGGGACGATCCGGCGTTGCTGGCGGGCGCTGTCGAGGAGTTCCTGCGCTACGACGGCTCGGCCAACATCAGCCACTGGCGGCGCACCGTCGAACCGGTGACCGTCGGTGAAGTGACCATTCCCGCCGGTGAGTTCGTGTTCATCGCGCTGGGCTCGGCCAACCGTGATCCCGCCCGCTTCCCCGAGCCCGACCGCCTGGACGTCACCCGCTCCGCACAGGGGCACCTGGCGTTCGGCCACGGCATCCACCACTGCATCGGCGCACCCTTGGCCAGGGCCGAGGGGGAGATCGCGTTCCGGCGCCTCCTCGCGCGCTTTCCCTCACTGGAACTCACGGTCGACCCCGAGGAACTGGAATGGCGCCCCAGCATGCTCCACCACGGGCTGCGGTCCCTGCCCGTCCGGACGGCACAGCGATGACCGCGGGCGACCCGTCGGCGGCGCGGGGAAACCCGATGAAGGACATCGTCGGCGCCGTCCTCTCCGGCGAAGCGACCAGCGCCGATGTCGCCGGTCTGGCGATCCCCGAGTCCTGTCGCGCCGTGGTCCTCCGCAAGGAAGAGGTCGGCCTCTTCGAGGGAATGGCCTCGGCGGACAAGGACCCACGCAAGTCGCTGCACGTGGACGAGGTGCCGGTGCCCGAACTCGGTCCGGGCGAGGCCCTGGTGGCCGTCATGGCGTCGTCCGTGAACTACAACACCGTCTGGTCGGCCATCTTCGAGCCACTGCCGACGTTCGCTTTTCTGGAGCGCTACGGCAGGCTCAGCGAGCTGGCCAAGCGCCACGACCTGCCGTACCACATCATCGGTTCCGACCTCGCGGGCGTCGTCCTGCGCACCGGCCCCGGCGTCAACGCCTGGAAGCCCGGGGACGAGGTCGTCGCGCACTGCCTCTCCGTGGAGATGGAGTCGTCCGACGGCCACAACGACACGATGCTCGACCCCGAGCAGCGGATCTGGGGCTTCGAGACCAACTTCGGCGGCCTCGCCGAGATCGCGCTCGTCAAGTCCAACCAGCTGATGCCCAAGCCGGACCACCTGTCGTGGGAGGAGGCCGCCGCACCCGGACTGGTCAACTCCACGGCGTACCGGCAGCTGGTGTCGCGCAACGGTGCCGGGATGAAGCAGGGCGACAACATCCTCATCTGGGGCGCGAGCGGCGGCCTGGGCTCGTACGCCACCCAGTTCGCGCTGGCCGGCGGCGCCAACCCCATCTGTGTCGTCTCCAGCGAGCAGAAGGCGGACATCTGCCGCTCGATGGGCGCCGACGCGGTCATCGACCGCACCGCCGAGGGCTACCGGTTCTGGGCGGACGAGCACCACCAGGACCCGCGCGAGTGGAAGCGGTTCGGCAAGCGCATCCGTGAGCTGACCGGCGGTGAGGACGTCGACATCGTCTTCGAGCACCCGGGCCGCGAGACCTTCGGCGCGTCCGTCTACGTCACGCGCAAGGGCGGGACGATCGTCACCTGCGCGTCCACCTCGGGCTTCACCCACGAGTACGACAACCGGTATCTGTGGATGTCGCTGAAGCGGATCATCGGCTCGCACTTCGCCAACTACCGTGAGGCGTGGGAGGCCAACCGGCTGGTCGCCAAGGGCAGGATCCACCCGACGCTCTCCAAGGTGTACTCCCTGGAGGAGACCGGGCAGGCCGCCCACGACGTCCACCGCAACGTCCACCAGGGCAAGGTCGGCGTCCTGTGCCTGGCCCCCGAGGAAGGCCTCGGAGTCCGCGACCACGCCAAGCGCGCCCGGCACATCGACGCCATCGACCGCTTCCGGGAGACGCCTGCCGCTTCCCTGCCGGAGAAGGGGACACCTTCGTCATGACACCGCACAAGCCCGTGGTCGGGATCGTCGGCCTCGGCACTGTCGGCCGGGCGCTGCTGGACATGCTGCGGGACACCGGGCACGAGGTGATCGGATTCGACTCCGACCCCGCTGCCCTCGCCCGGCTGAACGGACGCCCCACGGCCGACGGCCCCGCCCCTGTTCACCTCGTCGCGGAGATCGCCCAGCTGGGCAGGGCCGACCTGGTCATCGAGGCGGTGAGCGAGGACGAGGCCGTGAAGAGCGAGATGCTGCACCGTCTGCACACCCTCTGCGCCGACGGCACCCCCGTGGTCACCACCACGTCCTCGCTGCCCCTGCCCCGGCTGGCGATCGCCTCCGGCCGCCCCGCGGACACGATGGGGCTGCGCTTCCTGATCCCGCCCGGGCCGCAGGGCCCGGTCCAGGCCCTGCGCACACCCATGACCTCACCGGAAACCGCCGTCGCCGTCGACGAGCTGATCGCCCGGCTCGGCCTGACGCCGGTGGCCGTGGACTCCCGGTGCGCGGCCGACGCCACCGCCCTGGTGTACGCCTACCTCAACCGGGCCATGACCCTGTACGAGCGGGGCGAGGTGGACCGGCACGACATCGACACCGCCATGCGCCTGGGCTGCGGCTTGCCGTTCGGGCCACTGGAACTGCTCGACCGCATCGGTCTCGACACCGCGCTGACCGTCCTCACCGGCCTGTGGACCCGCACCGATGACGACTCCTTCGCACCCGCGCCAGTGCTGCCCCGGTTGGTGAGCGAAGGGAAGCTCGGCCGCAAGAGCGGACAGGGCTTCTACGCGTACGACGTCGCCGAGCCGGCCGAGCCCCACCGCCTCGCCGGTCTCCCCGCCGCACCGGCCGAGGTCCGTCGCGTCGGCGTGGTGGGCTCGGGGACCATGGCCTGCGGTATCGCCGAGGTCGCGGCCACGGCGGGCTTCCCGACGGTTCTGGTCGCACGCGACGCGGACAAGGCATCCCAGGCCCTGGCGCGGATCGGCGAGTCACTCGTGCGGGCCGTCCGCCGGGGCAGGATCGGGCCGCAGACGAAAGCCGCCGCGCTGGATCTGCTGGTCGTCGCCGACGACATGGGTGCGCTGGGCGACTGCGACCTGGTGATCGAGGCGGTGACGGAGGACCTCGACGTCAAACGCGCCCTGTTCGCCCGGCTCGGCGCGGTGTGCCGGCCCGGCGCGCTGCTGGCGACCACGACGTCCAGCCTCTCGGTCACCGCGTGTGCCGAGGCATCCGGACGCCCCTCCCATGTGCTGGGGATGCACTTCTTCAACCCCGCCCCGGCGATGCGGCTGGTGGAACTCGTCCGCACCGACGCCACGAGCGACGAGGCCGCCGCCACCGCGCAGGCCGTGTGCGAGCGGCTCGGCCGGACGGCGGTGCACTGCCGGGACCGCGTCGGCTTCATCGTCAACTACCTGCTGTTCCCCTACCTGGGGCGCGCCCTGAACCTGCTGGACCGGCACGACACGGACATCGAGGGGATCGACACGGCGATCGAGCGGGGTTTCGGCCATCCCATGGGCCCGTTCACCCTGCTGGACACCATCGGACTGGACGTCTCGCTGGCCATCCAGGGCGAGTTGTACAAGGCGTTCGGGGAGCCGGACTTCATGCCGTCGCCCGTGCTCGGACAACTCGTGGCGGCCGGCTGGTTGGGACGCAAGAACCGGAAGGGACTGAGATCGCAGTGAAACTCCTCGGCGTGCTCCACCAGCTCCATCACGGGCCGCGGTCGCTGCCCGTCCGGACGGTGTGAGGGAGAGCGGCATGCAAGACAGGTTCACCGACAAGGTCGCCCTGATAACCGGCGGCGGCTCAGGACTCGGCCGCGCCACCGCGGTCCGGCTCGCGAGCGAGGGCGCCCGGCTGGTCCTGGTCGACATCAACGAGCAGGGCCTGGCCGACTCCGTGGTGGAGCTGGGGAAGGCCGCGCCCGGCACGGAGGTACGGACGGTCGTGGCGGACGTCAGCCAGGAGGCGGACGTGGCGCGGTACGTGGCCCGGTCCGTCGAGCACCACGGCCGGATCGACTGCTTCTTCAACAACGCGGGCGTCGAGCCGACGCAACGGCGCACCGAGGACATCGGCCACGAGGACTTCGCGCGGACCGTCGCGATCAACCTCACCGGCTTGTTCCTCGGCCTGAAACACGTGCTGAAAGTCATGCGTGAACAGGGGCACGGACGAGTGCTCAACACCTCGTCGCTTTTCGGTATCCGCGCCAATGGCCTGGGCTCCGACTACCACGCCTCCAAGCACGGCGTGGTCGGCCTGACGCGTAACGCCGGCGTGGAGTACGGCCGGTACGGCATCACCGTCAACGCCATGGCCCCCGGCACCATCCTGACCCCGATGGTGGAGAACCACCTCGGCGCGCTTCGCCAACAGGCCCCGGAGGCGATCGACAAGGCCCTCGACAGAATCCCGGCGGGGCGGTTCGGCCACCCCGACGAGGTCGCCGCCCTGGCCGCCTTCCTCCTGTCCGACGAGGCGTCGTACATCAACGCCACGGTGGTGACGATCGACGGTGGCCGCTCCGAGCGGGCCTGAGGGCGACGGGGCGGCCGCCGCGGGCCCGCGGCCCGGCTCAGGGCGCCGGTGTCATTTGAGGGCTGCGGCGGGAAGCGGCTCGTGGCGGACCGGTACTCGCCCGCCGACCCGGTGTTCCGGGCCCGCCGCCACGAGGAGGCCGACCTCATCGGCACACTGCTCCGGGACCCCGTGGGAGTCCGGCGGTGATCGGGCGTTCCGGCCCGCCGCTCAGCTTTGCGGAGGTCCTTGACCCGCCCCTGAGCGTCGGTCTGCGCACCGCTGCCCGCGCTTTCGGGATCTGCCCCGCGACGGCGTACAGCTGATCCGCCTCGGTTCTTTCCCATGCCTGGCGCTGTGGGTCGGCGGACGCCACCGCGTCCCCACCGCTTACCTGCTGCGCACGCTCGGTATCGAGGAGCGGCCGCTGTACGCCATTCCATGGAGGACGACATGCCTCGCGCAGCCTGGCCCTACGACAACAACGCTCACGCATCGGAGGATCCCGAATGATTACGGCACGGACGCTGGATCAAACGCCCTCTCAGGGCCGACGCCGGTGATCAATGGTCATGAGTGCTCCCGTCGGCGTCGATCCGAACGGGCTGAATGCCGAGAGCCCTGCGAAGCGCCCGGAACCGGACCGCCCACATGTGGCGGGCCGCTTCCGCGTCGGGCGCGTAGTGCTCCGCAGCGTGGTAGACGCCGGGATAGACGTGTAGCTCTGTGGTGACACCTGCGGCGAGGAGCCGCTGCGCCAAGGCGAGGTCCTCGTCCCGGAAGACATCGGCGGTTCCGACGTCGATGAACGTCGGCGGCAAGCCGGACAGGTCCTCCGCGTGCAGCGGAGCGGCATATCCGTCAGGCTCCTGCCCGGCGAGGAACCACTCCCAGGCCTCGACGTTGGTCTTTCGGTCCCACGCCCCGATCTCCGTGACCTCGTGAGCCGACGGTGTGGTGTTGCGGTGGTCGACCATCGGATAGAGGGCCATGACATAGGAGAGTGCGGGTCCTGCAAGGTCTCTCGCCTTGAGGGCAGTGGCAAGGGCCAGGTTGCCACCCGCGCTTCCCCCGAAGACCGCCAACCGTCCTGGGTCGAAGTCCAGGGATGTCGCGTTGTCGCTCATCCACCTGAGGGCGGCGTAGCAGTCGTCGACCTGTGCCGGGTGCGGATGTTCAGGCGCCTTGCGGTAGCCGGTGGAGACGACGAGTGCCCCGAGTTCCTCGCAGATCTTTACGGCCGCTCCGTGCTCGTAGTCGATGTCACCGAGGCACATCCCGCCGCCGTGGATGAAGAACACGGCGGGCGGGGCCGGCTGTAGCCGCCTGGGCCGGTAGACGCGTACAGGTACGTCTGCGCACCCCACCGGACCGGGCACCCACACGTCCTCGGTGGAGCAAGTCTGGACTGCCTTGACCGCCTCGGCCGTCTCAGCCCCATGCATGGCATCGATGCGCCTACGCTCCGCCAGGTCCTCGATGGCACACACCCCACCGGGGAAGTTCTCGAGGAGCGCTTCCAGCGGTGCTCGTAGCTCAGGATCGAGGCTGTCGTGCTGACTGACCTTCACTGCGGCCCCCTGTCGGTTGCGCAAGTCTCCATGGACATTCGTGCCCTCGCGGTCAACGGCGGCCGACATGGCGTTGACGACCCGCGCGGGCACGTCAGCGGCGTCGCCGACCCGCGCGATCCGGTCGTCGCGCACCGCGACTTCGTCGGCGTGCGGCATGGCCGGGTCGAGGGTGTACACATCCCGCCGAGCACCAGGACTGGTGACGACTCCCTGTGGTTCATCGGTCCTCCCTGGCGTCCACCAGGAAGCGGGTGTCGCGACGAGGGCGCAGGTACAGCACCTCGTAGCCGAGCGCGGCGGCGACGATTCCGACGGTGACGGCCAGGTCCACCGGAGCCGACTGGGACAAGGCGTAGGCCAGGGCGATGATCACCACCACTGGAGCCAGCGGCCACAGCGGCATCTTCCAACCGGCATGCGGTCTACGACGCGCGGCGAGCGCCCCGACGGCCAGCAGCAGGTAGACGGCGGCGACGATGACGCCGGTGATCCCGAGCAGGGATTCGATGTCGAAGAAGTAGGCGAACACGGCGCCGGGCAGTGCTACCGCCAGCGTCGCCACGACCGGCGTGTTGAAGCGCGGATGCAGCCGGGTGAGCGCGGCGTTGACCGGAGCAGGCCACGCCTGGTCACGCCCCGACGCGTACATCACGCGGCCGTTCTGCAGCACCATCACGATGACGGCGTTGAGGATCGCCAGCGCGATGACGGTGCTCACGGCGGCGGCGACCCCGGGACCCGCCCATGCCTTGACGAAGTCGGGGAAGCCCAGCACCCCCAGGTCCTTGAGTGATCCGGCGCCCACGACGACGGCGGCTGTCGGCACGATGATGACCGTCGCAGCGATGAAGATCGAGCCGAAGACGGCGCGCGCCACGTCATGGCGCGGCTCGACCATCTCCTCGGCCAGGTACGACGCGGTGCCGAAGCCGTTGACGATGAGCATCGCGACGACGAGCCCGGACATCACCACGCCGAGCGTGAACGGGGAAAGCGTCCCGTCGGTCAGCGCCTCGGGCCGCACCAGCGTGCTCACCGGGCGCTCGGCGTGCGCGAAGCCGAGGTAGGCGACCACCCCGGCCGCGAGGACTTCCAGGGCGAGGAAACAGCTGGTGACGAAGGCGTTCGCGCGGACGTCGAGGATGGCCGTGCAGGCGGCCAGCAGCATCACCACCGCACCGGTGGTGGCCCGGTCGAGGTCGGCGACGGAGCTCAGGTAGTCCGCCGTGCCGAGCGCGATGACCGGCGGGATGATCACGAGCAGGGCGGCCGTCAGCACGAAGGTCAGCCAGCCGAGCGTGCGCCCGACCGTGTGGGTGATCATCGCGTACTCACCGCCCGAGCTCGGGGTGCGCGTGCCCAGTTCGGCGTAGCAGGCGCCTACGGCGATCGAGACCACGACACCGAGGAGCAACGCGATGACGACGCCCGAGCCCTGCGTGGCCAGCAGCTCCGGAACGATGATGAAGAGGCTGGAGGCCGGCGTGATGCACGAGACGGTCAGCAGGATCACCGCCGTCACGCCGAGCACCGGCTTCAGCCGTCTCGACGCCCGGTCGGGAGGATCGACGGGAGGCTCGGCGGTGATCTCGCCGGAGGGCGATGCCATGGCGACTCCTCAGATTGAAAGGCTTTCAAAATGGACCTCGCGCCAATGTGGGGCTCCCCGTGGCTAGAGTCAAGAGGTGACCAAACAAAATCTCAGGCGACACCGCCGACTCGAGCGTCCGCGCGAGCGGGTCATGGAGGAGGCGTGGGCGCTGCTCGTCGAGCGCGGCTTGGCCGACCTGAGCCTCTCCGAGCTCGGGCGGCGCCTGGACACAAGCGCCGGTCACCTCTCCTACTACTTCGGCAGCAAGAGCGGCCTGCTCCTGGAGCTGCTCCGCTGGAGCGAGGGCGAACTGGCCGAGCAGCGGGAACTTCTGCTGGAGTCCGACAGCTCGGCCGAGGAGCGGCTGCACAGCCTGTGCATGCTCAACTTCCCTCGTGCCGCCGGTGACCCCCGCTGGCTGCTCTGGGTCGAGCTGTGGCCGCGGGTGATGCACGAGCCCGCACTGCGCGAGGCTCAGCTCGAGTTCGACGCCGCCTGGCGCGCTGATATCGCCCAAATCCTCGGCGAACTGACCGACGAAGTCGACACGCTCACGCAGCGAGTGGTCGCCCTCATGGAGGGGCTGAGCGTGGCATTGCTGACGGGCGACAGCACGCTCACCGTCGAACAGGCGTGGCGGCACGTGAAGGCACTGCTGCCCGCTACCGATCAGGACACGCAGCGGAATGCCTAGCCGGAGTACGGATCCTCTCTACAGTTACCGCCCGCGCGTGATCGGCTCGGTCTCTTTACGGCGAGACCGCGCACGCTGACGTGAGCGGGCAGGTCCTGAAGGTCCGCTGCCTGTAAATCCGCCCATGGACCGGCGACGTGCGGGCGCATCTGCGCGCCGCCCTGTGCGATATGAATGCGAGGCAGCAAGCATGCATGGCTGGTCTATGTGCACCCTGTGGAGCAGTCGCATCCTGGACGCTTCCGATCGGATCCACGGAGTCCGCGCTGACCGTCACAAGCGGTACAGAGCATGGTCCCTGAGCCCGCAGTCGGCCGACCCTCTGATGGCGACGCTGCTCGCCCTGAGCATCCATGCCCTCCTCACGGACTCCATCGCCCACGGGCATCCCAACGCCTCCGGTGCCGTCGAGCAAATACCCCTTGCGCAGATAGCACACACAGCCGCCATGCGCCCTCCGCATGAACTGCTCGCAGGCCTGCCCCATCTGAACAGCGAAGATCAGCTCCGCGTTGACGCCTTGAGACTCCTTGTCTACGACGACGCATCGGCTCTGCCCCTGGCCCGGCTCAGCGAAATGGCCCGCATCACCGTGAACCAGCTGGTCGTCAGCCTCCCCGCAGACAACCCTGTCTGTGCCGACATACCGTCGAACAGTCAGTAGTGCGGCGTACAGCCGAGTTGCCCTCTCGCTCCAGAACGGAGCCTGCCGCCGGTGGCGCCGACGTCCACCCGGCCGACGTCTCGACGGTGCTGATTCGAGCGAGGGCCTGCGACTGCTGCCCCATCGGAACTCCGATCTGGTGCGTGCATGTGAGGGGGATGCCGCCGGTGACCGGGGATGCCGGAGAGCGAGGCGTAAGGACCTGACACTCAGTGTTCGCACACAAAGCAGCGCCGCGCCCCCAGCGGAGGCGTCCGGCGCCGCCGATGTCGTATCACCCGTGCGATCGATGCCCGCGTGCTCGTAGCCGAGCCCGGTGTAGAGGTCCTGGCCGTGCTGGTTGGATCTTCTGGATCTGGGCGTCCAACATGTTGGCACTGCGGCAAGATCAAGGGCATGGACCTGGAGGGTATCGGCGCCGTGAGCGCCGCAGTCGTCGCGCTGCTGGGCATCGGGGGTGCGCTTCTCGTCGGTCGGTGGCAGATGCGGGGCGCGGTCAGGCAGGCCGAGGAGACCGCCAGAGCGGGCCTCAAGCAAGCCGAAGCCACCTATCGCGCGGCGCTGGACGCTGTACACGCCGAGTCCTCGGCTGCGTTCCACCAATGGCGGCGCGGTATGCAGCGGGAGGCAGCTCATGCTCTCCTCTTGGCCTGTGACCAGGTCGACGCTGCCGGAGAACGACTCAAAGAGGCAGCTCGTGTGGATCCGCATTCGCCGTCCCATGCCCAAGGCGAGATCGAACTTGCCGACGCTATGCACGCGCTGCGATCCGCGACCTTCGCAGTAGAGCTGGAGGGCCCCCAGCCGGTCTATCTCGAAGCCGCGCGCTACTCCACGGACACGACCACAAGGGGCGACTGGACAAAGAAGGAAGTCCGGCGCATCCGCGCGCTGGCCTGTCTGGAGAAACATCGCCTTGACGCGACCGAAGCCTTCGAGGCGGACAACAACGGAGACGGCCCGCCTCTGGAGTCACTTCCGGGCTACGAGGTCTGGAAAGCCTTCCAGCTGCTGATGATGGCCGCCAAGTACCACCCGGACCAGGTCGAGCGGGACAGCTCTGCCACGTTCAGGCCCTGCGGTGAGGATGTGAGGTCGGCTTACGGAAGGTTCTACGCGGCAGTACATGCGCTCCCGAACAGCGATCCAGTTCACCAGCACGCCCGAATCCTCTATCAGACAGGTCTGCGGTCGACCGAGTTCCAGGTCCCCGGCGACGGCGGCCACACTCCGAGCGAACTCGTCCTACGAGACATCCTGAATGGGCAGGAGGACGCACGAACAGCCTTCATTGCCGCTGCCCGCGCGGAACTCGCCCGGCCGTTCCACCATCTGGCGCCCTAGTCCGACCTGCGAGCACGTCGGCGAGCGTCCCGGTGAGCCGGCCGTGTGGGAGCGGCTCTCCCGGCTGTGGCTCGCGCGCGCCGACGACCTGCACCGCGAACTCGGCGGCCAGGCACGGTTCATGCTGTACGAGGCGCACCGAATGCTGTACGAGGCGCACCGAATGCTGCCCGCTCTGCCCGGCCGCCGAGCCGTTCTGCTGACCCTGCGACGCCCCCGACACCACCCGCGGGGGACGAGGGGGCCGATAGGGTACCCGAGCCCGGCCGCCTCGCGGAGGGCGCTGTGACCGGCGAGAGGACCCCGAGTTGAGCCAGCACAGCCGCACGGCGGTGTTCTCGGCAGGGTCCTGGGGAACGGCCGTCGCCAAGATCATGGCGGACGCCGGCAGCCGGGTCACCGTGCACGCCCGCCGCCCCGAGATCGCCGACGCGATCAACATCCGGCACCGCAACCCGGCCTACTTCCCCGAGACCGAGCTTCCCGCCCTGCTCACGGCCACGACCGAGCCGGCGGCTGCCTTGGACGGCGCGGACTTCCTGGTCCTGTCCATCCCTGCCCAGGCCCTGCGCGAGAACCTGACCGCGTGGGCGCCGCTCATCGGACCGGACACGGTGGTGGTGTCGTTGATGAAGGGCATCGAGACCGCGAGCGGCAAGCGGGCCAGCGAGATCATCGCCGAGGTGGCCGGCATCGGCGCGGAGCGGATCGCGGTGTTGTCGGGGCCGAACCTGGCAGGCGAGATCATGCAAGGGCAGCCGGCCGCCGCTACGGTCGCCTGCCCGGACGACCATGTCGCCCGACGCGTTCAGACGGCCTGCCTCACCCCCTACTTCCGGCCCTACACCAGCAGCGACGTCGTCGGATGCGAGATGGGCGGCGCGGTCAAGAACGTCATCGCGCTCGCCGTGGGCATCGCCACCGGCATGGGCATGGGCCACAACGCGACCGCCATGCTCATCACCCGCGGACTCGCGGAGACCACCCGCCTGGCCGTGGCCATGGGCGCCAGCCCGGTCACGCTCGCAGGCCTGGCCGGACTTGGCGACCTCGTCGCCACCTGTTCCTCACCGCGCTCACGCAACCGCACCTTCGGCACCCACCTGGGCCAGGGCATGAGCGTCGACGAGGCCACAGCCGCCACCCGGCAGACCACCGAAGGCGTCAAGTCCGCAGCGGCCGTCCTCGAACTCGCCCGCGCTCACGGCGTCGAGATGCCGATCACGGACATCGTCTCCGCGCTCCTGCACCAGAAGGTCACGCTCGACCAGGCCGCCGCCGCACTCATGCAACGGCCCCCCAAACCCGAACACTGACCCCCGGCGCCCCACCACACACGCGGCGGCGCCCCCACCACGTCACCCTCCCCACCACGGAGGCCCCTTTCCCATGCATGCATTTCATCCGTGCCGTCCGCTGTCCAACTCGCCGTCACCGCCGCCCTCTTCGGCTGGATGCTCACCGGGTTCACGAGCCTGCCCGGCAGGTGGCTGCGCTGGAAAATGTTCTGCCGCGCCAGCTTCACGATCACCACCCTCGACGGCACCAAGGACGGTCGCACCGAACCGGTGAACCCCTACCGCTACCTCTCCCCGGGCAGCCTCCTTCTCAGCCGCGAGCGGCTCCAGACGATCATCACCCACCTGACCCGCCCCGGCGGTTACGACCGCATCGACGGCCGCGGCCGAGTCCTGTCCGCGCAGGGCGAGCAGCCGATCGAGGTGATCGACAGTGTGGTTCGTCGACGCCCTCGTATCCGGATTCCAGCACCCCACCGCTCCCGGACGGCTCCACCTGTTCCGCATCCCCTACCAACGCGGCACCTCCTGCAACCAGGCGCCCGGCGGCCCGCACCAAACAGATGGAGCGGTGGCGTACGGGTTCTGGCTGCACCGGATGACCGGATCGGCGATGGAAGCCAACCACTTCGCCCGCGACTACGGCATCACCCACCACCCCACTCCAAGCCGGACCTCTCCCGACCTTGCACGGCAGACCAGCCCCTGCGAACAGCCGCGAGCGGCGTCATCCCCCGGATCCGCCTCGGCCTCCGCCGTGCTGCGGACCGCGCCGGAGAGACTCGTACAGGGACACGTGGCGGGAACCCCAGCCAGCTCACGGATAGCCAGGGGTTCCCGGTGCGCCATCACAACCCGCAGCAGTGTTCTCCGCAGGCCCATGAACGCTTCTGGCTTCCTTCAGATGTCCTTGAATCCGGGATCCAACCCACGTCGCCGCCTGTGCCGTATGGCACGCGGATCAGGAACTCGAGGCACGAGCCCGGTCGCTTCGCTGCCAGGAAGTCCGACGTGCCTGCGTGCGCCGGCGGTGGAGGCCCAGACAGGGGCGAGGGCCGCGGCGAGCTCAGGTCCAAGTGCCGACAGCGCTTGGGCGGAAGTTATGACGTAAGTCGGTCCTTGCTCTGGGCGGGTTGAGAGGAAGGCGTCTGACGGTAAAAGTCCCAGGTCAGACGCCTTCTTTCGTGTCTCTAGAAGAAGCCCAGCTTCTTCGGCGAGTAGCTCACCAGGAGGTTCTTCGTCTGCTGGTAGTGGTCCAGCATCATCTTGTGGGTCTCGCGGCCGATGCCCGAACCCTTGTAGCCACCGAACGCGGCGTGGGCCGGGTACGCGTGGTAGCAGTTGGTCCAGACACGGCCCGCCTGGATGGAACGGCCCGCGCGGTAGGCCGTGTTGGCGTCCCGAGTCCAGACGCCCGCCCCCAGACCGTACAAGGTGTCGTTCGCGATCTTGATGGCGTCGTCGAAGTCGTCGAACGGGGTCACGGAGACGACCGGGCCGAAGATCTCCTCCTGGAAGATCCGCATACGGTTGTGGCCCTCGAAGATCGTCGGCTGGACGTAGTAGCCGCCCTTCAACTCGCCGTCGTGCTCGATACGTTCACCACCGGTCAGGATCTTCGCGCCTTCCTGCCGGCCGATGTCCAGATAGGAGAGGATCTTCTCCAACTGGTCGTTGGACGCCTGGGCGCCGATCATGGTGTCGGTGTCCAGCGGATGCCCCGTCACGATCTGCTCGGTGCGGGCGACCGCCGCCTCCATGAACTCCGCGTAGTTGCCGCGCTGCACCAGCGCCCGCGACGGACAGGTGCACACCTCGCCCTGGTTGAGCGCGAACATCGTGAAGCCTTCGAGGGCCTTGTCCCGGAAGTCGTCGTTCGCGGACCACACGTCGTCGAAGAAGATGTTCGGCGACTTGCCCCCGAGTTCGAGCGTCACCGGCGTGATGTTCTCCGAGGCGTACTGCATGATCAGCCTCCCGGTGGTCGTCTCGCCCGTGAACGCCACCTTCGCCACCCGGGGACTCGACGCCAGCGGCTTGCCCGCCTCGACCCCGAACCCGTTGACGATGTTCAGCACACCCGGCGGCAGCAGATCCGCCACCACGCTCAGCCAGACATGGATGGAGGCCGGGGTCTGCTCGGCCGGCTTCAGTACGACCGCGTTGCCTGCCGCCAACGCGGGAGCCAGCTTCCAGGTCGCCATCAGGATCGGGAAGTTCCACGGGATGATCTGAGCGACCACACCCAGCGGCTCATGGAAGTGGTACGCCACCGTGTCGTCGTCCAGCTCCGCGAGCGAACCCTCCTGCGCGCGGATCGCCCCCGCGAAATACCGGAAGTGGTCGATCGCGAGAGGAATGTCGGCGGCCAGCGTCTCCCGCACCGGCTTTCCGTTCTCCCAGCTCTCCGCGACCGCCAGCAGCTCCAGGTTCGCCTCCATCCGGTCGGCGATCTTCCGCAGCACGTCCGAACGCTCCGTCACGGACGACCGCCCCCAGCCGGGCGCGGCCGCGTGCGCCGCGTCCAGCGCGCGCTCCACGTCCTCACTCGTACCGCGCGCGATCTCCGTGAACGGCAGCCCGTTCACCGGACTCGGGTTCTCGAAGTACTGCCCACGCGCCGGCGGCACGTACTCGCCCCCGATGAAATGGTCGTACCGCGCCTCGAAGGAGACGACCGCGCCGTCCGTACCGGGCGCTGCGAAACGGGTCATGAGTACCTGCCTCCTGAGAAGCGCCACCCGCCGTTGGGCGGCTCTCGCGAGGAGGCTAGAAACCACAATGTTGCAACGACGTTGCACCCCGCCCCGCCCCGCCCCGCCCCGCCCCGCCCCGCCCCGCCCCGCCCCGCCCCGAACGCACCCTCAGGAACGTCGAAGCCGTCCCCACCCCGGTGGCGCCGACAGTTCCGACTCCAGCTCGCGCAGTCGGGACCGCACCGCTGAGGTCGGCCGTACGACTGCCAGCGCCCGCCACACCTCCAGGTCGTCCTCGCCCCAGGGTGCATGTGTCCAGTCCGCCAGGAGGTCGGGATCGCGGCGGGCTATCAGCGCGGTACGCAATCCGTCGGCGAGTCGGTGCCGCAGCCGTACGACGGCCGGAGCCTGCGAACCCGGCAGCAACGGGCCCCCGTACGCAGCGGCGGCCGCCGTCACCGCGCCCGTCTCCAGCCTCCGTTCCACCACCGCCACATCGGACTCGACCGGGACCGTGATCCGGTACGGCCGTGACCCCAGCAGGCCCGGTCCGAGCAGGCGCCGCAGCCGCGCCAGCTCGGCCCGCAGTGTCACCGGCGTCACCGACTCGTCCTCGTACAGCGCACAGAGCAACTCGTCCCCGGACAGTCCCTCCGGGTGCCGCGCCAGCAGCACCAGGATCTCGCTGTGCCGACGGCTGAGTCTGATCTTCCTTCCGCCGACGAGTTGGGCCTCGTCGCGTCCCAGAGCGGCCAGTTCGATCGCGTCGGCCGCCGCTGCGGGCGGGGCCAGCAGGGCGAGCTGGGACTCGGCCGCCCTCGCCACAGCCTGGACGAAGCCCAGGCTGTGCGGATGGGCCAGGCCGTCACCACCGGTGATGTCGACCGCGCCGAGCACCCGCCCCGTGCGCGGATCGTGCACCGGGGCCGCCGCGCACGTCCACGGCTGAACCCGCCGGATGAAGTGCTCGGCCGCGAACACCTGCACCGGCCGGTCCAGGGCGACCGCGGTACCCGGCGCGTTCGTCCCGACCACGGACTCCGCCCAGCGCGCGCCCGGCACGAAGTTCATCCGGTCCGCCCGCCGCCTGGTCGCGGCATCCCCCTCCACCCACAGCAGCCTGCCCTGGGCGTCGCACACGGCCAGCAGATGCTCGCCGTCCGACGCGAACGTGCCCAGCAGCTCCCGGATCAACGGCATGACCCGGGCCAGCGGATGCTCCGCGCGGTACGAACCGAGGTCCCCGTCCGTCAGTTCCACCCGTGCGGTGCCCTCCGGCCCGACGCCCGCTCTCGCCGACCGGCGCCAGGAATCCGCGACCACCGCACGCACCGGCCGCGCCACCGTGCCCTGCTGTGTGAACGCCTCGTGCGCACGGCGAAGTACCCGCACTCGCTCGACGGGATCGGCACCCTGCTCCAGGGCCACCCATGGATCGCTCAACTCGGCCTCCCCGGAGAGCACACACCGCCGGGACCATCGTCACCGCCGAAGGCACGCCCGACAAGCCACGCGACCCCGACGCCGGGCCGGACTCCGGGGGCCGCTGCGGCTCTGACGGTGTCAGGCGGAGTTGACCAGGCGTATGTAGCGGTCCCAGTCCCAGTGCGGTCCCGGATCGGTGTGGTCGGTGCCCGGTACCTCGTGGTGACCGATGATGTGGGCGCGGTCCTTCGGTATGCCGTAGCTGTCGCAGATCGCCGAGGTGAGCTTCGCCGACTGCTCGTACATGGCGCCGGTGAACCACTCGGGCCGGTCGACCCAGCCCTCGTGCTCGATGCCTATGCTGCGGGCGTTGTACGTCCAGTCGCCCGCGTGCCAGGCGATGTCGTGCTCACGGACGCACTGGGTGACCCGCCCGTCGCCGGAGCGGAGCAGATAGTGCGCGGAGACCTGCTTCGCCGGGTTCCAGAAGACGGGCAGGGTGTTCTTGTACGTCGTCTGCGTCACGTGGATGATCACGAGGTCGATCGGTTGGCCAGCCGGGCGGTCGGCCGCGGTGTAGTTGGCCGAGCTCGCCGGTTCCCACAGGGCCGGTCTGCGGTCGACGGGCGGCGGCCGGTTGTCGGCCCGGGGGCTCGGGAGCAGAACGTAGGGGATCGCGGCGAGGGTGGTGCCTCGCAGGAGCCGGCGTCTGCTCGGCAACGGCCTGACTGGCTGCATCGGTCCGCCTCTCGGGGTGTGATTCCGCTCGGTCATCGCAGGTGAGGACGCGTCCATGGGCCGGACGGCTGCGCCTCGCGTGAATCACGGTACGGCGATCGCGGGTCGGGCCGTCCGGGCGGGGGGAAATCGGTGGACAGACGGCCGATTGTGGACAACTGCGCCACCCGGAAGGGTGATGTGCCCGCTCACGTCCGAGCGCTGCCGGTGCCGGCCCGTGTCACGGCCGAACCCCGGCCGTCGCCGGATCGTCCAGCACGGCCCGCACCACCGAGTGGGCCGCGCCCAGCAGCGGTCCGTCGGACCCCAGCCGGGACACGGTCACGGCGCATGCCGGACCCGCCGTCCGGCGTGCCAACTCCCGCTCCAGCGAGGGCAGCAGCCAGGGAGCGAGCGCGGCCAGGGCGCCGCCGAGCACCACGGTCTCGGGGTCCAGGAGGTTGACCGCGCCGGTCAGCGCGATGCCGAGTGCCGTACCGGCGCCGCGCAGGGCCCGGTGCACCTCCTTGTCACCGGCCGCGGCCCGTTCCGCGAGGAACTCCACACGGTGCTCCGCCGGTTCCAGGCCCGCCGCACGCAGTACGGCCTCCTCACCGGCGTACTGCTCCAGGCAGCCGCGTCCGCCGCAAGCGCAGGCGGGGCCCTCCGGGCGGACCGGAACATGTCCCAGCTCGCCCGCGAAACCGCGCGTGCCGCGGAGCAGCCGGCCGTCCACGACGACCGCGCCGCCGATGCCGATCTCCGCGGAGACGTGCAGGAAGTCCGGCGGGGTGCCGTCGCCGAGCCAGAGTTCCGCGAGGCCGCCGAAGTTCGCCTCGTTGTCCACGGTCACCGGCAGACCGCCGGGCAGGCCGCCGGGCAACAGGGCGCCCAGGTCCGTGTCGTGCCAGTCGAGGTTGGGGGCGCGGACCACCGTCCGGGCGTCGCTCGCCACCAGCCCGGGCACGGCGACCGCGAGTCCGGCGGGCCACAGGCCCTCGCTCTCCGCCTCGGCGACGACCTGCCGGACCAGCCGGGTGAGGTCGTCGACGACCGGCTCCGGGGACCGGCCCCGGTTGGTGCCCTGGCGCACCGCGCGGGCCCGCACCTCCCCGCGCAGGTCCACGGCGCAGACCGCCAGGTGGTCGACCCCGATCTCCGCGCCGATCCCGGCGGGGCCGCGCCCGCTGAGCGCGAGTGCCGAACCGGGTCGCCCGACCCGGCCGGGGCGCTCCGGGCCCAGTTCCTCCAGCAGTCCCGAGCGGATCAGCTCGTCCACGAGGGTGGACACGGCGGCCCGGGTCAGACCGATGCGGGAGGCGACCGCGGCGCGGGACAGCGGTCCCTCGGCGTTGACCGCATGCAGCACCCGGGCGAGGTTGCGGCGGCGCATGCCCTGCTGGTTGTCGGGCAGGCGGCGCCCGGAGCCGCCCGCGTGGGTGTCGTGCAGTGGTGCGGTCATGCCTCCCCCGGATCCCGTCGGTGTGTCCTGGTGGGCGTTCTGCAGATCATGACGGAATCGTATTTTCCCACGTCGGACACGCGCGCTGCGCTCAGCGGCCGCCCGTCCCGCGCTCCAGCAGCGGCGCCGCGTCGGACAGTACCCCGGAGATCCTGGCCAGCGTCTCCTCGTCCCGCTCCACGGCCTCCAGCACCGGCCCCCTCGCCGTGTCCCAGCGGCGGGCGACCGCGGCCGGGTCCTCGCCGGTGAGCAGCCCGGCCGCCTGCGCGGCGGCGCCCAGGGCGACCAGTTCCCTCGCCTCGGGGACCTGAACGGCACGCCCCGACAGGCGACGCACGGTCTGCTGCCAGGCCGTGCCCCGCGCGCCGCCGCCGATGAGCAGCAACGGCACGGAGGTGTCCGCGTCGGCGTCGAGGACCAGGTCGAGGGCGCCCAGCAGCGAATGGACGGCCCCGTCGTAGGCGGCCTGCAGCAGCTGGCCGCCGGTGGTGTCGTGGCGCAGTCCGTGCAGCAGTCCCGCGGCGTGCGGCAGGGCCGGGGTGCGTTCGCCGTCCAGGTAGGGCAGGAGGGTGGCGGTCGTACCGGGCTCCACGGCCTCGCGGTCCAGGTGCAGCAGGGCGGCGATCCGGTCGACGGCCTGGGTGCAGTTCAGGGTGCAGGCCAGGGGCAGCCAGTCCCCGCGCGCGTCGGCGAAGCCCGCCACCGTGCCGGTCGGGTCCGCGGGGCGGTGCCGGGAGACGGCGTACACCGTGCCTGAGGTGCCGAGGCTCAGCACCGGGGTGCCGGGGCGCAGCCCGAGCCCCAGCGCGGCGGCCGCGTTGTCGCCCGTACCGGCGGCGACCAGGGTGCCCTTGGCGAACGGCAGATCGTGCGTGTCCCGCACGGTCCCGGCGACCTCGCCGGGCCGGACCACACGGGGCAGCAGCGCCGGGTCCAGCCCCACACGGTCGAGGACCTCCGGGTCGTACGCCTCGGTCGCCGACGCCCACCAGCCGGTGCCGGAGGCGTCGCCGCGGTCGGTCGTGCCCTGGCCGGTGAGGCGCTCGGTGAGATAGTCGTGCGGCAGGCGCACGGCGGCGGTCGCGCGGACCGCCTCGGGCTCGTTCTCGGCCAGCCAGGCCCACTTGGTGACGGTGAAGGACGGTCCCGGAACGCTTCCGGCGCGTTCCGCCCAGGCCTTCGCGCCGCCCAGTTCCTCCAGCAGGCCGGCGGCCTGGGGCGCCGAGCGCACGTCGTTCCACAGCAGCGCGGGCCTGACCGGCTCGCCCCGGGCGTCGAGGGTGACGAGGCCGTGCTGCTGGCCGCCGACGGACACCGCCGCAGCCTCCCGCGCCGCCTCCCCGCACTGGTGCAGCGCCTCGTGCAGGGCGTCCCACCACTGGCGGGGATCGCTCTCCCGGCCCGCGCCGGAGGACACGGTGTGCGGTGCCTGCCCGCTCGCCACCACGCGTCCCGTCGACGCGTCGACGACCAGGGCCTTGGTGGACTGTGTGGACGAGTCCACTCCGACGACGAGCGGACCCTCGGCTGCTGACATCGGGCTCTCCCTCTCACACGGCTCGTGATGGGCCGCTGACGCGGCCGGCGCCTCTGCCGGGCGACATCTTGCCTTCCCGGAGACACGTCCGCATACTAATTTGTAAATCGCCATGACGAAATAGTCGGAGCGCAAGGAGCCGCGGCATGAACTACCAGCCCACCCCCGACGACAGGTTCACCTTCGGCCTGTGGACCGTCGGCTGGCAGGGAAGGGACCCGTTCGGCGACGCCACCCGGCGCGCCCTCGACCCGGTCGAGACGGTGCAGCGCCTGGCCGACCTCGGCGCCTACGGAGTCACCTTCCACGACGACGACCTGATCCCCTTCGGATCCTCGGACGGCGAACGCGAGGAGCACGTCAAGCGCTTCCGCGCCGCCCTGGACGCCACCGGTATGACCGTGCCGATGGCGACCACCAACCTCTTCACGCACCCCGTCTTCAAGGACGGCGCGTTCACCGCCAACGACCGCGACGTGCGCCGTTACGCGCTGCGCAAGACCATCCGCAACATCGACCTGGCGGTCGAGCTGGGTGCCAAGATCTACGTCGCCTGGGGCGGCCGTGAGGGCGCCGAGTCCGGCGCCGCCAAGGACGTGCGGGACGCGCTCGACCGCATGAAGGAGGCCTTCGACCTCCTCGGCGAGTACGTGACCTCCCAGGGCTACGACCTGAAGTTCGCGATCGAGCCCAAGCCCAACGAGCCGCGTGGCGACATCCTGCTCCCCACGGTCGGCCACGCTCTCGCCTTCATCGAGCGCCTGGAGCGCCCGGAGCTGTACGGCGTGAACCCCGAGGTCGGCCACGAGCAGATGGCCGGTCTGAACTTCCCGCACGGCATCGCCCAGGCGCTCTGGGCGGGCAAGCTCTTCCACATCGACCTCAACGGCCAGTCCGGCATCAAGTACGACCAGGACCTCCGCTTCGGCGCGGGCGACCTGCGCTCCGCCTTCTGGCTGGTCGACCTGCTGGAGTCCGCCGGGTACGCGGGCCCCAAGCACTTCGACTTCAAGCCGCCGCGTACCGAGGACTTCGACGGTGTCTGGGCGTCGGCCGCGGGCTGCATGCGCAACTACCTGATCCTCAAGGAGCGTGCGGCCGCCTTCCGTGCGGACCCGGCGGTCCAGGAGGCACTGCGCGCCGCGCGCCTGGACCAGCTGGCCCAGGCGACGGCCGCCGACGGCCTGCAGGCCCTGCTCGCCGACCGTACGGCCTTCGAGGAGTTCGACGCCGAGGCCGCCGCCGCGCGCGGCATGGCCTTCGAGCAGCTCGACCAGCTGGCCATGGACCACCTGCTGGGTGCCCGGGGCTGAGCACGCGCGTGGGAGGCCCTGTCCGCCGCCGCGTGACAGCCGCCTCCCGCCGCTCCGGCCGGCCTTCGCAGCAGTGTCCTTTCGGGTCCTGTTCGGTCGCTTCCCGCACGGAATTCTCCGGAACCATGCGCTTCACGGCATGAATTGGCAGCAACTTCCCGATATGGGGCGCGACTTGGCCGTCCGACGGCGACTCTGGTCGGTATGGGCATGCCGCCGACACCGTCGCAGCCGCCGGAGAACACCACACCCCCCGACCACGGTGCCGGACCCCCTGCAGGGGGCTTCGGACCACCGCCGGGCCATCCGACCGGGGGACACACACCACCGCCCGGGGCCTTCGGGCCCCCTGCACAGGGCGGTGCCCTGCCTCCCTGGGGGCAGGGTGGTGGCTGCCAGCCCCCGAGTCAGGGCGGGGGCTGGCAGCCACCCGGTCCGCCCGGCGGACCTCCTCCTCTTCGCCGACGCACGGTGACCCTCGTCGTGGCGGCCGTGATCATCGCCTTGGGCGCGATCGTCGCCGCCGTTCTCGCGGTCTCCGGTGGCGAGGGATCACCGGACGATGGGGAGCAGGGCGGAACCGTCGGCCGTACGGGCCGTTCGCCCACCCCGACTCCGTCGCTGAGCCTCCCCTCGCAACTGCCCAGCGACCTACCGACGCTTCCCTCCGGCTTCCCGAGCGACCTGCCCAGCGAGTTCCCGAGCGAGCTTCCCGGCGACCTCGGCTCGCTCCTTCCCGACCAGGTCGGCGACATCGGGTGAGCGGGAACCGCCGGGCCGCGAGCCGGACTTCGCCCGACTCGCAGAGACTTCGCCGCGCTCGCAGCCAGGGCCCCCTCGGGCGCCGGGTGCCACCCAGGGCGCGCGCCCGCCGACAGTTGGGTACGCGCGTGGACGACGCCCGGGCCGCTCGACCGCCCGGGACCGTCAGCCGTCGGTCCCGGCTCCGGCCGAGGTCCGTACGGCTGCCAGCGCCGTCGCCGGATCGTGCGACGCCGGTCCCGCTGGCACCCACCGCCCCCGCTCCTTGCCGTAGGGCCACCAGCGGCCGTCCCGGCTCAGCCGTAGCTGGGCCGAGCCGCCGATCACGGTCCAGCGGTTGTGCACGGACCGCAACGCGGGCCGCTCGTCCTCGTCCCAGGCCGCCGCCAGAGCGCCACGCGCGCGTGCGAGCGATTCCGCCGGTACGTGCCACTCCTCCTCCAGGACGGCGAGTCCGGCGGCGCCGCCGGACCGCCAGGCGCGCACCGCGATGTCCAGCCCGTCCCGGCCCCGCCCGAATTCTGCGCCGAGCCGCGCGGTGACACCCGGGCTTGGATCGCCGGAGGCCAGCCGCACCACGTCCTGACGGACGGTCGACTCCTCCTCCAGGGGCTGCCACTCATGACCGGGCCGGAGGGCCTCGGCCAGCATCGTGCGGGCCTGACGGGCCGTCTGCGCCGCCAGGAACTGCAGCGCGGCCGGGTCCACCCCGGGGGCGGGCGGGACCTCGGTGTCCAGGGAGGCCGGCAGGCCCGGACCGACCGGCAGCACCGGCGGCTCCGGCAACGGCGGAAGGATCGCGCCCGCCGCGAACGCCTCGGCGGCGTCCAGCCCGTCCCGGCGACCTCCCCGAAGGTGTTCCGCGGCCACCTGCCCGGCCGCCGTCCGCCCGTCCGCCACCGGGCTGCTGCCGCGCACCTGCAGCTCGTCCAGGAGCGCACGCTCGGCGCGCCCCCGCATCAGCAGCAGGACGAACGGGTCCCGGTCCAGCAGCCGGGCCACCTGGTAGCAGAGGGCCGCGGTGTGACCGCAGTGGTCCCAGGCCCCGCAGGCGCACTCCGCCTCCAGATCACCGAGGCCGGGCAGAAGTTCGACTCCGGCGGTCGCGGCGTCCTCGACCAGGTGCGGTGGCATCTCACGGTCGAGCAGGGCCGCGACGTGCCCGGCCCGCTCCACCGCCATGCCCACGAAGCGATTCCACTGATCGTCGGTCAGCTCCTGCAGCAGCACATCGGCGCGGTGAGCGGTGCCGTCGAGGTCCTGGACGACGGCGGTGACCCGCCCGGGGCGCACCGAGACCGCGCCCACCGCCCCCGCGCGCGCCAGTCTGCGCCCCGCCTTCAGCTGCTGCCCGTCCAGAGCGGCGTCCTCGAGCGCCGTCAACCAGGTCCGTCCCCACCACGTCCGCGCCAGAGCCCGTCCGGGCGCGGGGGCGGGCAAGGTGAACGTGCGCTCGTCGTCGTGTCCCCGGCGTCGCGTCATCGTGTGTCCCCCCGAAGTTCCACCAGGTCGGCCAGTTCGGCGTCGGACAGCTCGGTGAGCGCAGTGTCGCCGCCGCCCAGCACCGCGTCGGCCAGCTTCCGCTTGCTCAGCAGCATGTCCGCGATGCGGTCCTCGATCGTCCCCTCCGCGATCAGCCGGTGCACCTGCACCGGACGGGTCTGCCCGATGCGGTACGCCCGGTCGGTGGCCTGCGCCTCGACGGCCGGATTCCACCAGCGGTCGTAGTGCACGACATGTTCGGCGCGGGTCAGGTTCAGCCCCGTGCCCGCGGCCTTCAACGACAGCAGGAAGACCGGTACCTCGCCGGCCTGGAACCGTTCGACCATCGACTCGCGCTCGGTCACCGGCGTCCCGCCGTGCAGGAACAACGTGGGTACGCCGCGCGCCGCCAGATGACGTTCCAGAAGTCGCGCCATGCGCACGTACTGCGTGAAGACCAGGACGCCGGCCCCCTCGGAGAGGATGGTGTCCAGCAGTTCGTCCAGCAGTTCCGTCTTCCCGGATCTGCCCGGGACGCGCGGCCGTTCCTCCTTGAGGTACTGGGCGGGGTGGTTGCAGATCTGCTTCAGCCCGGTCAGCAGCTTCATGATCAGGCCGCGCCGTTCCATGCCGTCGGCGCGGGCGATCTCCGCCATGGTCTCGCGGACCAACGCCTCGTAGAGCCCCGCCTGTTCCCTGGTGAGGGACACGGCCAGGTCCGTCTCGGTCTTCGGCGGGAGTTCCGGCGCGATGCCCGGGTCCGACTTGCGGCGGCGCAGCAGGAACGGCCGAACGAGACGGGTGAGCCGTTCGGCGGCGACGGGGTCCCGGCCGCCCTCCACGGCATCCGCGTAGCGGGAACGGAAGGTGCCGAGCGTGCCGAGGAGGCCCGGAGTGGTCCAGTCGAGGATCGCCCACAGTTCGGACAGGTTGTTCTCCACCGGAGTGCCGGTGAGTGCCACGCGCGCGCGTGCCCCGATCGTGCGCAGTTCCTTCGCCGTGGCCGAGCCGGGGTTCTTCACGTGCTGGGCCTCGTCCGCCACGACCATGCCCCAGGTCACGCCGGCGAGGTGCGGCGCGTCGAGCCGCATCGTGCCGTACGTGGTGAGGACGAACTCCCCGTCGCCGAGACCGTCCAGGCGGCGCGAGGGTCCGTGGAAGCGGCGCACCGGCACATCGGGGGCGAACTTCTCGATCTCGCGCTGCCAGTTGCCCATCAGCGAGGCCGGACAGACCACGAGGGTGGGTCCCGCGGACGCCGCGTCCGCCTGACGGTGCAGATGCAGGGCGATCAGCGTGATGGTCTTGCCGAGGCCCATGTCGTCGGCGAGACAGCCGCCGAGGCCCACGGAGGTCGTCCGGGCCAGCCAGTCGAGACCGCGCAGCTGGTAGTCCCGCAGGACGGCCGCCAGAGCGGACGGCTGCCCGACCGGCTCGTGCCCCTCGGGATCCGACAGCTGTTCCCCGAGCGTCGCCAGCCACCCCGTGGCCTGCACCTCGACCATCCGGCCGTCGACCTCCGCGGAGCCCGTCAGCGCCGCGCCGAGGGCGTCGACGGGCGACACCTTGCGGTCCCGCTGAGCACGCGCGCGGAGGATCTCCTCCGGGTCCACCAGCACCCACCGGTCGCGCAGCCGCACCATGGGCCGGTTCGCCTCCGCGAGTCGGTCCAGCTCCTGCCGGGTGAGCCGCTGGTCGCCGAGGGCGAACCGCCAGTCGAAGGCGAGGAGCGCGTCGGAGGACAGATACGCCGGTGCGGCCGACCTGCCTCGCGCGGAGCCCTGCTCCTCGTCCGGCGGGCCGACGACCGCCCGGGCGGTCAGGCCGCGTGCCACCTGCTTCGGCCAGTGCACATCGACACCGGCCGCCGCCAGCAGGCGGGCGCCCTCCCCGAGCAGCTCGACGACCTCCTCGTCGGCGAGTTCCACGGCGTCCGGCACGGCTGCGGCCAGCAGCGGCGCGAGCGGCGCCCAGGCGCGGGCCGCACGGCGCAGCGCCAGCAGGGCGTCCGTCCGCGCACGGGGCCCGAAGGGCCCGGCGGCGGCCCACACGACGGAGGCGTCGGCGACGAGTGCCGGGTCGTCCACGCTGTGCACCTGCGGGACGGCGCGGAACGTAGGTGGCGCATCGCCCGGATCGTCGGCCCCGGCCGAGGTGAGGCCGGAGACCTCGACGCGCAGCGAGACGCGGACGCCCGCGTCGTGTCCGGCGGCGACATCCGCGGCCCAGTCTCGTTGCTCGGGGATGTGCCGGGGCTCCTGCGCGGCGAAGGCGGGGCCGCCCGCCGCGATGGCGGCCGCGGGGGAGCGGGGGAGCGTGTCCACGACGGCGTCGAGGAAGGCGCGCAGCAGCCGCTCCGGATCGGGCAGTCGCCACGGTTCGCCGTCGCCGACGGGTACCGCGTGTGCCTCGGGCGGCATCGCGGCGGCCATTTCCCTCACCCGGTCCAGATCCTCCGCCCGCAGGGGGCCCGCCCGCCAGGCGTCATGGCCGCCTTGGGTGACACCGGGCAACAGCAGTCCGCGCGCGGCGAACTGGAGCGCCAGCAAGCAGGCCGCGCCCCAGAACGCCGTCGTCCGGTCGGCGTCCGCCGAGGCACGCGCGCGGGTCAGCAGCGGGAGTGCGGCGCGCACCGGCAACGACACAGCGGGCACCGTGACCTGCCCGACGCCGTCGTCGCCGGGCAGCACGACGGTCAGCTCGTCGGGAGAGCCGTGCGGCAGCGGGGGCGGCGCCGAGCCGTCCGCCCGCCAGAAGACCACCCGGCCGGTGCGGGCCGGGTCCGCCGCCACGAAGACGGCGTGACAGTGGGCCGGGACCGAAATCGCGGAGGGGGTTGCCATGAGCTTCGTCGGCACAGGGATTCGAGACTCCTCAAATTTGACTACCGCAGCCAGAATTGCCGAGGGTACATCGCCTCACACTCCAGACCGCCCTCGAGAGAGAGTGATGTGGGTCACTTTTCCCGCGCTGTGTCGGGGGCATCTCAGGGTTGTACGGGGGTTCGACTCAGGGACGCGTCAGGGTCGTGGTCCGGAACCGCCGGGACTCCGCTCCCGTTTTCAGGACAGAGAGCGGCAGTGGCCGCGAAGGAGGCGACGCAGATGTCGAAGAGTACGAAGATCGTCGCGGGGGGTGCGGCAATCGGGATCGTCCTGCTGATCCTTCTGCCCTTCCCCTTCTGGGCCAATCTCCTGATAGTCCTGGGGATTCCCACGGCCGCGTACCTCGCGCTGGACCCCTCACAGCGGCGCAGGCTGCGTCGGGTCGGCCGCAAGGAACTCGGCCGGTGAGTCACCGCCGGCCCGGTGCGCGAGGGCGTGCGGGCCGGCGGAACGCCGAAGATCAGTTGGGGCGTACGGCGATCTTGTCGAGGGATTCCAGGAGGCCGGGCAGTTCCGGTCCCCGGCCCACCGGCAGGACCTCGCCGGGCTCCTCGTCCAGCAGGACGAAGGCGATGTCGTCGGTCCTGGCCACCATCGACCAGCCGGGACCGTCGGCCCGGAGCGTGCGGGCGTCGCCCGGCGCGAAGGAGGAGCGGACGCGCCCCAGGGGCGGCGGCGACTCCACGTACGCGCGTGCCTCGGCGAGGACGCGGCGGATGCCCGTGCGAGGGACGGCCTGGCCGGTGTCGGCATCGGTCGCCGCCCCTGCCGGCACCGCGCCGTCCGGCACCGCCGGGTCCGGGCCGTCCTGCCCGGCGAACGCGGCGTCGTCGATCTGCTCCCGCCATCTGGACCACTGCAGAGCGATCTCGTCGGCTCCGAGGCGCCGCTGGGCGGGACCCCACGTGCCGGTGTCCGGAGGGCTCAGCGGCGGCAGGTCCGACACCTCCGGGTCGGGGTCGTGCGGGGCGGGCACGCCCGGGGCCGCCACCGCCACCGCCAGGGGCCAACCCGGCAGCGCGGCCACGACCGAATGCTCGTCCGGTGACAGGTCGTACTCCATGCCGCAGTCCCACGACGCGATGGCCACCGCGACCAGCGACACGTCGTCCACCGCCACCGTCCACCGGGCGCCGTCGCCGTCCTGGCCCAGGACGATCCCGTACCCGTCGGCGAGCGGCGCCAGGCCGAGGGCCGCGCAGGCCTCCGGATAGTCGTCGCCCAGCACGCTGGGGAAGTTCGCGGGCGTGAGCAGTACCGCCGTCAGCACATACAGTGCGTCGTCGTCCCCGGCGGTGACGGCGTCTTCGTCCGTCCCGGCCATGCCGGCCTCCCATTGCTCTCGCTCGTCCGTCGGCGCACCCTAATGCGCCCGGCGGGCCCTTGTCACGAGCAGGAACCCGGTACGCGGGCGCAGGTGTCCGGACGGGCGGGGCGGAATCGACCGGGACCGCGCCGGTTCAGGCGGCGGGCAGCCCCAGAAGCGACCGCGCGACCGTCTGGGGAGACTCGTCCCGTTCCCTCGCGAGCGCGATGACCGCCCGGCACGCCAGCTCGCTGACCCCGAACGACAGGGCCTCGGGCGACACCCATGTCACGGCCTCGTCGACCTGGTCCTGGTCGTCGTCGGCGCACGCGGAGATGTAGACGGCGGCCGCCTCGAACAGGTTGTGTGTGCGCTTCGTCTCCCGCGCGGTGTTCTCGGTGCGCGACGACGAGTCGAAGAATCTGCCGATGGACTTGCGAACACTCTCGAACATACGGACTACCTACCCTCCGCGTCGGGTTCACAGCCGTCCTCATCAACGTAAAGCGTCCTCATCAACGTAAAGACGGAGCCGGCGCTGCATAAGAGGGAGGACGGGCCGGGGTGCGTGCGAGCGATGCATTCAGGACGCGGGCGTTCCGGCCCTCACGACTTCTCCCCAGGCCCTCATGGTTCTCCCCGCCCGGCACGACGCCGCCCTGCCTCTCCGGACTCCCGCGGCCCGAATCGTGGCTCAGCTGTCGCGGGTGGCGAGCGCGAGGAAGCGGGTGTCCTCGTCGGCGTACGACGTCATGCGCCAGCCCGCGGCGGCCAGCAGCGGTCGCAGATTTCCCTCGGCGCGCAGGTCCTCCGGGGTGATCCGTCGCCCCTGGCGTGCCGCGAGCGCCGCCCGGCCGATGGGGTGGAAGAGCGCCAGCGTGCCGCCCGGCCGGACCACCCTCGCCAGTTCCCGCAGGTTCTCGGCCGGGTGCGGCAGGTGCGCGACGAGGCCGGCGGCGAACACCGCGTCCAGCGACTCGCCGCGCAGCGGCAGCGCGGCGACGTCGGCCAGCAGCAACTGCCCGTCGCGGTCCCGTCCGGCCCGTGCGGCGGCCTCCAGCATGGCGGGCGTCAGGTCCGCCCCGAGCACCACGCCGGCAGGCCCGACGGCGGCGCGCAACGGCATCAGCGCGCGTCCCGTGCCGCATCCCGCGTCCAGCACCCGCTCGCCCGCCCGCAGGCCGAGGTCGGCGACCGCCGCCGCGTAGGCGGGTCCGTCGTCGGGGAAGCGGGTGTCCCAGTGCGCCGCCCGTGCCGTGAAGAACTCCTGGACATGTGTGTGGTCGTCACTCATGTTCCGCATGATCCCTCACCGGAACGGCCCGGAAGGCGACGCGCAGGTTCGGGCGGCAGGCGATCGTCGCGGTGCATATATGCGCCACATTCCAGCACCTTTCGAAATGCGCCCCCTTTGTGCTCCCGTGCCCCCACTAGCGTCCCGGACCCATGGGACACCTGGACCACGCCACCTTCGGCTGGCTGACCCCCGCACTCTCGTACGCCATGGCCTCCATCGGCGCCGCGCTCGGGCTGCGCTGCACGGTCCGCGCGCTCGCCACCACCGGCAGGTCCCGTCGCAACTGGCTCGTCACGGCGGCGTCCGCGATCGGCACCGGCATCTGGACCATGCACTTCGTGGCGATGCTCGGCTTCGGCGTCGGCGGCACCGAGATCCGCTACGACGTGCCCCTGACCATCCTCAGCCTCCTGGTCGCGATGACGGTGGTCTGCGGCGGAGTCTTCGCGATCGGCTACAGCCGGGACCGGCGTCGGGCCCTCCTGCTGGGCGGGCTCACCACCGGCCTGGGCGTCGCGAGCATGCACTACCTGGGCATGGCCGCCGTCCGGCTGCACGGCGACGTGACCTACGATCCGCCGCTCGTGGCGCTCTCCGTCGTGATCGCCGTGGTGGCCGCGACCGCCGCGCTCTGGGCGGCGCTCAACATCGAGTCGCCCCTCGCGGTCACCGTCGCGTCCCTGGTCATGGGGGCGGCGGTGAGCAGCATGCACTACACCGCTATGTGGGCGGTGCGTGTGGAGGTCACTCCGTCCGGGGCGGCCCTGCCCGGGGCCACGGCGATGCAGTTCATCTTCCCCCTCGCCGTCGGCCTCGGGTCCTACCTCTTCCTCACCTCGGCGTTCGTCGCGCTGTCACCGACGGCCGGGGAGCGCGAGGCGTCCGCGTCGGCCCAGCGACCGGTCGAGAACGCCGCCGCCCACTAGCCGCGCGGCGGCTTTCGAGACCCGCCCCCGAGCCACCCCGATGGAGGAGGCCATGCGTACACCCCGCAGAACCCCGACAGCCGACGCAGAGACGCCGCTCCGGCCCGCCGTACGCGGCCGCCGCGCCCACGCCGGACCCCCCGCCGACGAGCGCCTCGACCCCGGCGGCCGCCACGACCCCGACGAGACCGGCGCCCCGACGACCGGGCCGCCCGCACGCGCCGGCCGATGGCACATACGCCCCCGCACCGTCCGGGCCAAGATCGTCTGCCTGCTCATGGTGCCGGTCGTCTCCCTGCTCGCCCTGTGGGCGTACGCCACCGTCACCACCGCCCAGGACATCGCCGGCATTCGGCAGGCGCAGCGCGTCGACGCCTCCGTACGCGGCCCCGTCGCCGACGCCGTCGCCGCGCTCCAGGCCGAGCGCGTGGCCGCCGTGCGCTACGCGACCAGGCCCTCCACCCGAGGGGAGCGCGAACTGCGGACGACGGCGCAGCGCACCGGCCGGGCGGTCGACGCGCTGCGTCTGGGGGACCGGCACACCGTCGCCGACGGCGCGGACCTGCCCGCCGGCGTGGCCGAACGACTCGCCGGGTTCGTGACCGGTGCCGACCGGCTGAGCGCGCTGCGCACCTCGGTGCTCGACCGCCGTACCGGCTGGACCGAGGCGTACGAGCGGTACACCTCGACCATCGCCGCCGCCTTCGGCGTGGGCGGCGCGCTCACCGGCGTCCAGGACGCCGAACGCGGCTCCGACGCGCGCGTACTGCTGGAGTTCTCCCGCGCGGGCGAGGCCCTGGCCCAGGAGGACACGGTCCTGGCCGGCGCTCGCCTGGCCGGAACCCTCGACCGTGAGCGGCTGCGCCTGTTCACCGGCGCCGTCGACACCCGCCGCACCCTGACCGAGGCCGCCGGTGCCGACCTGCGCGGCCGCGAACGAACCGCCTGGCAGGAACTCGCCGGTGAACGCGCCTACGCCGATCTGCGGGGCGTCGAGGACGCGGTGCTCACCGGCGGGCCCGGAACCCGGGCGCTCCACGCCGCCCCCGAGGCCTCCTGGCAGGCCGCCCACACGCGCGTGCAGGACGACATGCGCGGCATCGAGTCCGACGCCGGACGCGCCGCCGACTCCTCCGGCCCGTTCACCCGCGCCCTGCTCACTCCGGCGGGGGCCGCGGTACTCCTCGGCCTCGCCGCCGTCGCCGCCTCCCTCGTCATCTCCGTGCGCATCGGACGGGGCTTGGTCGTCGAACTGGTGAAGCTGCGCAACGACGCCCTGGAGATCGCTCGCCGGAAACTGCCGTACGCCATGCGGAGACTGCGCGCCGGGGAGGAGATCGACGTCGACACCGAGGCGCCGCCCGGACCGCCCGCGGAGGACGAGGCCGGTCAGGTCGCCGAAGCCCTCGGCACGGTACACCGAGCGGCCCTGCACGCCGCCGTCGAGCGTGCCGAACTCGCCGGCGGCATCTCCGGAGTCTTCGTCAACCTCGCCCGGCGCAGCCAGATCCTCGTCCACCGCCAACTGAGCCTGCTCGACAGCATGGAACGCCGGTCCGACGACCCCGACGAACTCAGCGACCTCTTCCGCCTCGACCACCTCACCACCCGCATGCGACGCCACGCGGAAAGTCTGATCATCCTTTCCGGGGCCGCCCCCGGGCGCGCCTGGCGGCTGCCCGTCTCCCTGACGAACGTGGTCCGCGCCGCCGTCTCCGAGATCGAGGACTACGCGCGCGTGGAGGTGCGGCAACTGCCCGAGGCGAAGATCTCCGGCGCCGCCGTGGCCGACCTCACCCATCTCCTGGCGGAACTCGTCGAGAACGCCGCCCAGTTCTCACCGCCCCACACGCGGGTGCGGATCACCGGCGAACCGGTCGGCAACGGATACGCCGTCGAGATCGAGGACCGGGGCCTCGGCATGGGCAAGGAGACCCTCGTCGAGGCCAACCGTCGCATCGAACAGTCCGAAGCCCTGGACCTGTTCGACAGCGACCGGCTCGGACTGTTCGTGGTGAGCCGCCTCTCCGCCCGCCACGAGATCAAGGTCCACCTGCGGACCTCGCCCTACGGCGGCACCACCGCGGTGGTCCTTCTGCCGACCACTCTGCTCCACAGCGGGACGCCGGCACGGTCCGCCCACACCGTCGCCGAAGCACAGCCACCGGCCGAGCAACGCGAGTACGCGCGCGTGGCGGCCGCCCCGCACCAGGAACCCGTCGAACCGGCCGAGGACCGGCGCGCCCTCATGGCGCCCGCCGCCTCCGCGGGACCCTTCCCGGCGGACGGCCCGCCCGAGCCCCCGCCCGGCGTCACCGCACTGCGGCCCCCACGCCACGTGCCGGAACGGGACGACGACGGCGAACTGCCGCGCCGGGTACGCCAGGCACATCTCGCACCCCAGCTCCGTGAACAGCGCGCCGGACAGACCACGCGGACAGCGCCCTCCCCACCCGACGACACCCGCACCCCGGAACTCGTCAGGGACCGCATGACGGCCTACCGCGACGGCTGGGTGCGAGGCGGCGGCAGGACACCCGGCAAGGGCATCACCCAAGGCCCCCAGGCGGGCAGCGACAGCGACGAAGGAGACCCCGCATGATCCAGGACCCGAGAGCCAGGGCCACCGAGCGGTCCGGTGAACTCGACTGGCTGCTGGACGACTTGGTGCTGCGCGTGCAAGAGGTGCGGCACGCCGTGGTCCTGTCCAACGACGGCCTCGCCGTCGGCGCCTCCGGCGACCTCGGACGAGCGGACGCCGAACACCTCGCCGCCGTCGCCTCCGGCTTCCACAGCCTCGCCAAGGGCACGGGCCGCCACTTCGGGGCCGGCGGAGTGCGCCAGACCATGGTGGAGATGGACGAGGGCTTCCTCTTCGTGGCCGCCGCCGGCGACGGATCCTGTCTCGCCGTCCTCACCGCGGTCACGGCCGACATCGGGCTGGTGGCGTACGAGATGGCCCGGCTGGTGAAGCGCGTCGGAGAGCACCTCCGCACACCCACACGCGCCGGCGCGCGCCCACCCGCGGCCGGATGAACCAGGAACGGGCCCTGCTCATGACCGAGGGCAGCACAGGCGCCGCGCAGGAGCCGTCGGACAGCCGGTGGTACGACAGCGAGGCCGGGCCGCTCGTCCGGCCCTACGCGATGACGGGCGGCCGCACCAAGTCCGGCCCGGGCGGGACCCGTTTCGACCTGATCGCCCTGGTCGCGCTCTGCGCGGAGGCACCCGGTACCGACGACGCCCTGCTCGGCCCCGAGCACCGCGCCCTCGTCGAGCTGTGCCGTACGGAGAAGCAGTCCGTCGCCGAACTCGCCGCGGACACCAACCTGCCCGTCGGTGTCGTGCGGGTCCTCCTCGGCGACCTCCTGGAGATGGGCCGGATCACCGTCAGCCGTCCCGTGCCTCCCGCGCGGCTGCCGGACGAGCGGATCCTGCGCGAGGTGATCGAGGGGCTCAGGGCTCTGTAGACGAACAGACACATGCGTCGCACCCGCGCCGACTTGCGCCACGAACCAGGCATCGAACACGCACGAAGCGGTCGGTGAAATGAAAAACCGGTACAACGCCACACGGACGGGTGGCAGTTGCCATGATGCTGACTCTTCACAGCCCTACCGATGTCGACCACGGCCGACACTCCCGAGAGAAGTGATCGATGGTCTCCGAGCACTCCGATGAGACAGAGGGCGACACGGGCGCCCTGGCACTGAAGATCCTCGTCGCCGGTGGATTCGGCGTGGGCAAGACCACCCTGGTCGGCGCGGTCAGCGAGATCAGACCCCTGCGCACCGAGGAGCTCCTGAGCGAGGTGGGTCAGTCGGTGGACGACACCGACGGGGTGGACCAGAAGGTCACCACCACCGTGGCCATGGACTTCGGGCGCATCACCATCAGGTCCGGACTCTCGCTGTACCTGTTCGGCACACCTGGCCAGGACCGGTTCTGGTTCCTCTGGGACGAGCTGGCGCAAGGGGCTCTGGGCGCCGTCGTCCTCGCGGACACGCGGCGGCTGCAGGACTGCTTTCCGGCCGTCGACTACTTCGAGCACCGGCACATCCCGTTCGTGGTCGCCGTCAACTGCTTCTCGGGATCCCGCGCGTACGGCGTCCCCGATGTCTCGCGCGCCCTCGATCTCGACGAGGGGACCCCCGTCGTCCTCTGCGACGCCCGGGACCGCGACTCCGGCAAGGAAGTACTCGTACGGCTTGTCGAATACGCCGGTCGGATGCACACCGCCCGGCTGCTCGACTCCGTGGGCTGAACCGGCGGCGACGTGCCCCGCCCTGGCCTGTTTCGGGCCCTTGACACCGCTGATTCGGGCGGGGAAGCGCCCGTTGTCGCAGTTCGCCCGGAAGTCCCGGCATGCCTTGTCGGTCATCTTCTCTGCCATGTCCCCGTCCTGCTTGCTCCGGCGACGGCGGTGGGGAAGGCTGAATCGTCGGATCCTCCTTGCCAGGGGGGAGCGACGACACGGGGAGTAGGGACGATGGTGCGGAACGCGGGACTCGGTTGGCTGCTGGACGACCTGACCGAGCGCGTCGAACCCATACGGCATGCGTTGGTGCTGTCCAACGACGGACTCGTCACCGCTGCCAGCACCGGTCTGCGGCGCGAGGACTCCGAGCACCTGGCCGCGGTCTCCTCGGGACTGCAGAGCCTCGCCAAGGGCTCGGGGCGTCACTTCGGTGCCGGCGACGTCCGACAGACCATGATCGAGTTCGACGACGCGGTGCTCTTCGTCACCGCGGCCGGACCGGGCAGCTGCCTGTGTGTGCTCAGCGCCGCGGAAGCCGACATCGGCCTGATCGGCTACGAGATGACACTGCTGGTGAACCGCGTCGGCGAACACCTCCGCGTGGACGCCCGCCAGCCCGAACGCTCCGCCGCGCTGGACCGCTGACCTGCTGTTCTCGTCGATGCGGGCCGAGTTATCCACAGGCCGAACACGACTTTCCGTGAACGGGCTACGGTTTTTCCCGAGGCGAGCGCAGGACCGGCGCGAGCACCGCACCACACGGGGGAGAACCGTCATGCCCGGCGACACCGTCACCCGATCCACCACGCACGGCACAACCGCAACGACCACGTCACCGGGCGCGGCCCCGGCACAGACCACGGCGCAGACCCCGGCACCCACACCGGCCCGGGCGAACGGCCGCACCCTCGCACCAGGCCGAGCCGCCCGCGAACTGGGCCTGAAACGAAGTGAACTCGACCTCGCCGTACATCTGGGATGCCTGCGCACCGTCGACGAAGGCGGAGCCCGCCGGATCGCACAGTCGGAGATCGACCGGCTCCGGGCAGCCGAGGGCTTCCCGGAAACGCTGCGGGAACGCGTCGAAGCCGTGAGTTCCCTTCCGGCGGCTCAGATCCTGGGCGTGGCCGTCTCGCGGTTCACCCGCCTCGCACGACTGGGGCTGGTCACACCGGTCACGTTCTCCCTCAACCGGTACCGGACCGTGGTCTGGCTCTATCCGGCGGCCGAACTGCGGCAGTTCGCGGCCGACGAGAAGAACGCCCGCTGGCTGACGGGCCGCATGCCGCAGGACGCGAGGCGTCAGCTGGGAGCGGGACTGGACCTGCGGCCCCGGAACTGGCGAGGCCGCCAACTCGGATTCCTGCTGCGCCAGTCCGACGACCCGTGGAGGCGCGCCGCGGCCCCGGCCTCCCTGCTCGATCCGATCCAGGTCGCGCAGATCGTCCAGGACCCCTACGAGCGCGCCGAACTGAACCACCACCGGCCCTTCCGGGCCGCCCAGTCCCCACCCGACTCGCCCGCCGCACGGATCATCGCGGGGATCATGACGGCGGACGATCCCGATGAGATCGCGTGGCTGCGCACCGACCTCCTGCAGGCCCTCGCCGAGGCACGCGCCCACCGCCTGGCGCCGCGGTCGCGTCGGAAAGTGCCCGCGCCCACCGCCGCCCGGAGCGCAACACCGGGCCCGTCGCCGAGCCGGGCCGGGACCGGGCGGCGTCCCGGGGTTCCACGGCCGACGGCGGGCACGGCACCCGAGGGACTGCGCGGCCTGCTGGGCCGGCTCCGGCGCGGGCCCCGCGCGTCGGCCGGCCGGTCAGGCGCCGAGCTTGCGGAACAGCCCTTCCTGGACGACCGACACCAGCAGGCGGCCCTCCAGGTCGTAGATACGGCCGCGGGCCAGTCCCCGGCCGCCCACCGCGATCGGTGACTCCTGGTCGTACAGGAACCACTCGTCCGCGCGGAACGGCCGGTGGAACCACATGGCGTGGTCCAGCGACGCCATGTCGAAGCCGCGTGGCCCCCACAGAGGTTCGACCGGGATCCGGACGGCGTCCAGGAGCGTCATGTCGCTGGCGTAGGTCAGCGCGCAGGTGTGCACGAGCGGGTCGTCCCCCAGCGGCCCCACGGCCCGCATCCACACCGCGCTGCGCGGTTCGGCGTTCTCGACCTCCTCGGGGGTCCAGCGCAGCCGGTCGACATAGCGGATGTCGAAGGGCTGACGCCGGGCCATGCGCTCCAACTGCTCCGGCAGCTCGCCCAGGTGCTCGGTGATCTCCTGCGTCACCGTCGGCAGCGACTCGGGGTCCGGCACCTTCCGGGCGGGCGGCAGCTGGTGCTCGAAGCTCCCCTCTTCAGGCTTGTGGAAGGAGGCGGTCAGATTGAAGATCGTGCGGCCCTGCTGCACGGCGGTGACCCGGCGCGTGGTGAACGACCGCCCGTCGCGGACCCGCTCGACCTGGTACACGATCGGCACCCCCGGCCGGCCCGGGCGCAGGAAGTACGCGTGCAGCGAGTGCACCGGCCGGTCGCCCTCCGTGGTGCGGCCGGCGGCCACCAGCGCCTGCCCGGCGACCTGGCCGCCGAAGACCCTCTGCAGGGACTCCTGCGGGCTGCGCCCGCGGAAGATGTTGACCTCGATCTGCTCCAGGTCGAGCAGGTCGACAAGCCGCTCGGCGGGGTTGGTCGTCATGTACGTGCCTCTCCTGTGCTCACAGCTGACCGACGTCGGTGACCTTGACGACCGCGCGTCCCTCGGCGTCGGAGGCCGCGAGGTCGATCTCCGCGCTGATGCCCCAGTCATGATCGCCGTTCGGGTCGGCGAAGGTCTGCCGGACGCGCCACAGCCCGTTCTGCGGCTCCTCCTCGATCATCAGCAGCCGGGGGCCACGAGCGTCGGGGCCCGTGCCCAGCTCCTCGTACTCGTCCCAGTACTTGTCCATCGCCTCGCCCCAACGCTCGGCGTCCCAGCCGGACTCGGCGTCCATCTCGCCCAGTTCGCCCACATGGTCGAGGGCGGCCAGTTCGACACGGCGGAACAGGGCGTTGCGGACGAGGACACGGAAGGCGCGCGCGTTGGCGGTGACCGGCTTGACCTGGTCGGCCTTCTCCTGGGCCTCCTCGGCCGTCATCTCCTCGGGGTTGGCGAGCTTCTCCCACTCGTCGAGGAGGCTGGAGTCGACCTGGCGCACCATCTCACCGAGCCAGGCGATCAGGTCCTCCAGGTCGTCCGACTTCAGATCGTCGGGGACGGTGTGGTCGAGGGCCTTGTAGGCGCCGGCGAGGTACCGCAGCACGATGCCCTCGGTGCGGGCCAGCTCGTAGTGGGACACCAACTCCGTGAAGGACATGGCTCGTTCGTACATGTCCCGGATCACCGACTTCGGCGACAGCGGATGGTCGCCCACCCAGGGGTGGCTCTTGCGGTAGACGTTGTACGCGTGGAAGAGCAGCTCCTCCAGCGGCTTGGGGTAGCTGACGTCCTGGAGCCGCTCCATGCGCTCCTCGTACTCGACACCGTCCGCCTTCATCGCGGCCACGGCCTCACCGCGCGCCTTGTTCTGCTGGGCGGCCAGGATCTGGCGCGGATCGTCCAGCGTCGACTCCACGACGGAGACCATGTCGAGGGCGTACGACGGGGACTCCGGGTCCAGCAGCTCGAACGAAGCCAGCGCGAAGGTGGACAGCGGCTGGTTGAGCGCGAAGTCCTGCTGGAGATCGACCGTCAGCCGGACGATGCGGCCCTCGGCGTCCGGCTCGTCGAGCTTCTCGACGATGCCGCCGTCCAGCAGCGAGCGGTAGATCGCGATCGCCCGGCGGATGTGCCGCAGCTGCTGCTTGCGCGGCTCGTGGTTGTCCTCCAGCAGATGACGCATCGCGTCGAAGGCGTTGCCCGGGCGGGCGATCACCGACAGAAGCATCGTGTGGGTGACGCGGAAGCGGGAGGTGAGCGGCTCCGGGTCCGAGGCGATCAGCTTCTCGAAGGTGCTGTCCGACCAGGCGACGAACCCCTCGGGGGCCTTCTTGCGGACCACCTTGCGGCGCTTCTTCGGGTCGTCGCCGGCCTTGGCCAGCGCCTTCTCGTTCTCGATGATGTGCTCGGGCGCCTGCCCCACCACGTAGCCCGCGGTGTCGAAGCCGGCCCGCCCGGCACGGCCCGCGATCTGGTGGAACTCGCGGGCCCGGAGCGTGCGCACCCGGTTGCCGTCGTACTTGGTGAGCGCGGTGAACAGCACGGTGCGAATGGGCACGTTGACACCGACGCCCAGCGTGTCCGTCCCGCAGATGACCTTCAGCAGACCGGCCTGGGCCAGCTTCTCCACCAGCCGCCGGTACTTGGGCAGCATGCCGGCGTGGTGCACACCGATACCGTGCCGCACGTAACGGGAGAGGTTGCGGCCGAACTTGGTGGTGAAGCGGAAACTGCCGATCAGCTCCGCGATCCGGTCCTTCTCCTCACGCGTGCACATGTTGATGCTCATCAGCGCCTGCGCGCGCTCCACGGCTTGGGCCTGGGTGAAGTGCACGATGTAGACGGGGGCCTGCTTCGTGGCGAGCAGCTCCGTCAGTGTCTCCGTCAGCGGCGTCAGGACGTACTCGTAGGACAGCGGGACCGGGCGGGTCGCCGAGCGGACCACCGAGGTGGGGCGGCCGGTGCGCCGGGTCAGATCCTTCTCGAACATCGAGACGTCGCCGAGCGTCGCCGACATCAGGATGAACTGGGCCTGCGGCAGCTCCAGGATCGGGATCTGCCACGCCCAGCCGCGGTCGGCCTCCGCGTAGAAGTGGAACTCGTCCATGACGACCTGGCCGACGTCGGCGTGCTTGCCGTCGCGCAGGGCGATGGACGCGAGCACCTCCGCGGTACAGCAGATGACGGGGGCGTCGGCGTTCACGGAGGCGTCGCCGGTGAGCATGCCGACGTTCTCGGTGCCGAAGATCTTGCACAGCTCGAAGAACTTCTCCGACACGAGCGCCTTGATCGGGGCCGTGTAGAAGGTGACCTCGTCCCGGGCGAGGGCCGCGAAGTGCGCGCCCGTCGCGATCATGCTCTTGCCCGAGCCGGTGGGCGTCGACACGATCACGTTCGCGCCGGAGACCACCTCGATGAGCGCCTCCTCCTGATGCGGATAGAGGGTGAGACCGCGTTCCTGGGCCCACGCCTCGAAGGCTTCGTAGAGGGCGTCGGGGTCGGCGGTCCGCGGCAGCTGATCGATGAGGGTCACGCCCCCATCTTGCCTGCCCGCACGGCGGATGGGGGAATCGGATGCCGGACCGAAGATCGTGAACGCTACGCTGTGGCGCCGACGGAACGTCAGCGCACCTGGACAACTGGACAGCGGCACAACGCACCTGGACAGCGGCACGAACGGAATGGGACGGGGCACGGCCATGATGGGACCAGCACACTCACTGTCGGGAGCCGCGGCCTGGCTCGGCGTAGGCGCCGCGGCGGCCGCCACCGGCCACACCATGCCCTGGCCGGTCCTCCTGGCCGGTGCGCTGATCTGCGCGGGTGCCGCACTCGCCCCGGACCTGGACCACAAGGCGGCCACGATCTCCCGCTCCTTCGGGCCGCTGTCCCGGTGGGTGTGCGAGATCGTCGACAAGCTCTCCTACGCGGTCTACAAGGCGACGAAGAAACAGGGCGACCCGCGTCGCTCCGGCGGGCACCGCACGCTCACGCACACCTGGCTGTGGGCCGCACTGCTCGGAGCCGGCGCCTCCGGCCTCGCCATCACGGGGGGACGCTGGGCGGTGCTGGCCATCCTGTTCGTCCACATGGTGCTCGCCATCGAAGGTCTGCTGTGGCGGGCGGCACGGGGTTCGAGCAGCGATGTGCTGGTGTGGCTGCTGGCCGCGACCAGCGCCTGGATCATCGCGGGCGTCCTGGACAAGCCGGGCAACGGGGCGGACTGGCTGTTCACCCAGCCGGGCCAGGAGTACCTGTGGCTGGGGCTGCCGATCGTGCTCGGCGCGCTGGTGCACGACATCGGGGACTCGCTGACCGTGTCGGGCTGCCCGGTCCTGTGGCCCATACCGATCGGACGCAAGCGCTGGTACCCCCTGGGCCCGCCGAAGGCGATGCGGTTCCGGGCCGGCAGCTGGGTGGAGCTGCGGGTGCTGATGCCGGTGTTCATGGTGCTCGGGGGCGTGGGCGCGGCGGCGGCGCTGAACGTCATCTGAGGCGCCGCCCGGCACCGGCCGAGCCCTGGGGGGCCGGGTCTGCCGAGTCAGCCGGACAGGGTGTCCTCGTCCACGATGTGCATCGCCGCCTCCTCGGCGGACGCGGCGGCCCCGTCGATGCCCACGTCGCTGGCGATCAGCCCGCTCTCCTCGTCCTCGTGCGCGCCCTCGTCGGGAGCGACGAGGCGACCGGAGCGCAGGGCGCCCACCTCGTTGTCCAGGGGTTCACCGTCAGTGTCCTGGGAGTCGCCGATACCGTCCCCGTCGGGGTAGGCGATGTCCGGGAGCTCCTCGGCGAGGCGCTGCTCCAGGCTCTCGCCGCGCAGCCGCTCCGCGGCGGTCACACCGGTGTGCTCCACTGCCCAGGGGCGCTCCGGCGGGGACCAGCCCCGGTCGAGCGGGTCGGGCACACCGTCGGCGAGCAGGGTGTCCTCGGCGTCCAGCAGCCCCGCGTCGTCCTGGACCTCGGATCCGTCTGGCTGGTAGACGTCGTCTCCCCAGCCGCCGACTCTGTCCACGGGTACCTCCAGTGGTGGGACGGGCCCGGTGCCACCGTTCGGCGACGGTGGGCGCGCGGACCGCTGGGCGACGGCCCGGACCCCGTGAACCGGGCGGTTCACGGGCGTCCCCCGAATCAGTGCCCACCACCAGCCTTCCACTCGCGTTCGGCAAAGCGCAACGGCAGGGGTCCGGCGGCCGCCGGAGCAGCGGGCCGCTGCCCGCACCCGACGCCCGCCTCGCGGGCCGACAGGGGCGCCACGGGGGTTCACCCGGCCCCGCGGGCGTCCGCGGGCGCGGACCAGGGCGGAGGCTTCTCCCCGCCGCTGCCCACCGCACCCGTGCCAGGCATGCCCGTGCGACCGTCGACCGGACCGGGCCCACGCGGGCGACCGTCGGCCGTGCCGGTCCCGAGCGTGCGGCCGTCAGCCGTGTCCGGTCCGAGTGCGCGACCGTCGGCCGCGTCCGACGCGAGCGTGCGGCCGTCTGCCGTGCTCGGGCCGATCACGCGGCCGTCAGCCGTGCCACGACCTCCACAGGGCCGCGTATGCGCCGTCCGCCTCGACCAGCTGGTCGTGGCTGCCCAGCTCGCTCACCCGGCCGTTCTCGACGACGGCGATGACGTCGGCGTCATGGGCGGTGTGCAGGCGGTGGGCGATGGCGACGACGGTGCGGCCGTCGAGGACACGGGCCAGGGAGCGTTCCAGATGGCGGGCCGCGCGAGGGTCGAGGAGCGAGGTCGCCTCGTCCAGGACCAGCGTGTGCGGGTCGGCGAGGACCAGCCGGGCCAGCGCGATCTGCTGGGCCTGCGCGGGGGTGAGCGCGAACCCGCCGGAGCCGACCTCGGTGTCCAGCCCCTCCTCCAGCGCCCGTGCCCAGGCGTCGGCGTCGACCGCGCCCAGCGCCGCCCACAGTTCGGCGTCCTGTGCGCCCGTGCGGGCGAGGAGCAGGTTGTCGCGCAGCGAGCCCACGAACACGTGGTGCTCCTGGTTGACCAGCGCCACATGGGAGCGGACGTCCTCGGCGGGCATCCGGGACAGCTCGGCGCCGCCCAGGGTGACACTGCCGTCGCGGGGTGCGTAGATCCCGGCGAGGAGCCTGCCCAGGGTCGACTTGCCCGCGCCGGAGGGGCCGACGAGGGCGAGCCGGGTGCCCGGCGCGACCTCCAGGGAAACCTTGCGCAACACGTCGACGCCCTCGCGGTACCCGAAGCGCACCTGGTCGGCGTGGACATGGCGTCCGTCGGGGGCCACGGCCGGGTCGCCCGCGTCCGGCTCGATGTCCCGCACGCCGACCAGACGGGCCAGCGACACCTCGGCGACCTGCAACTCGTCGTACCAGCGGAGGATCAGGTTGAGCGGGTCGACGAGCATCTGGGCGATGAGCGCGCCGGTGGTCAGTTGGCCGAGCCCGATCCAGCCCTGCAGCACGAACACCCCGCCGACGATCAGTACCGAGCCGAGGACGGTGGTGTGCGTGACGTTGATGACGGGGAAGAGCACCGACCGCAGCCACAGGGTGTACCGCTCCCACGCGGTCCATTCCCGGATGCGCTGGTTCGACAGCTCGATACGGCGCGTACCGAGCCGGTGGGCCTCGACCGTCCGGCCGGCGTCCACGGTCTCCGCGAGCACGGCGGCGACGGCGGCGTACCCGGCGGACTCCGACCGGTAGGCGGAGGGCGCACGCCGGAAGTACCAGCGGCAGCCGAGCACCAGCAGGGGCAGGGCCAGCAGCACGGTGAGTGCCAGCGGGGGCGCGGTGACGGCGAGTCCGCCGAGGAGGAGGGCCACCCACACCGCGCCGATGGCCAGCTGGGGCACGGCCTCGCGCATGGCGTTGCCGAGGCGGTCGATGTCGGTGGTGATGCGGGAGAGCAGGTCGCCCGTACCGGCGCGTTCCAGGACGCCCGGCGGCAGTCCGACCGACCGGACGAGGAAGTCCTCGCGCAGGTCGGCCAGCATCCGCTCACCGAGCATGGCGCCGCGCAGCCGCACCTCCCGTACGAAGACGGCCTGGACGAGGAGGGCGACGACGAAGACCGTCACCGTGAGTTCCAGATGGAGTTCGCGCGTGCCGTCGGAGACGCGTTCGACGAGGCCGCCGAGCAGGTAGGGGCCCGCCATCGAGGCGACCACGGCGATCGTGTTGACGGTGATGAGCACGGCGAAGGCCCGGCGGTGCCGGCGGAACAGTTCGGCCACGTAGGCGCGTACGGTCGCGGGGGCGCCGACGGGCAGGGTGCTCGCCGTCGTCGGGGCGGCCGGGTCGTAGGCCGGGGGCGCCACGCCGATCATGCGGTCTCCTCGATTTCTTCCAGTTCGTCCAGCACGTCGCTGAGGGCGGTCCCGCGGTCCGGCGGCCGACCCGCGAAGGCGGCCCCGGCGGCCCGCACCGTCTTCGCCTCGGGCCTGCCGGCCGAGGTTGTCTCCTCGTCGGTCTCGCGGGTGACGACGGCCCGGTACCGGGGTTCGTCGCGCACCAGGTCCCGGTGGAGTCCGACCGCCTCGGCCTTGCCCTCGTGCACGAGGACGACGCGTTCGGCGAGATCGAGCAGGAGCGGCGAGGAGGTGAACACGACCGTCGTGCTCCCCGCCCGCAGCGAGCGGATGCCGTCGGCGACCCGGGCCTCGGTGTGCGAGTCGACGGCTGAGGTCGGTTCGTCCAGGACCAGCACGCCCGGGTCCGTGATCAGGGACCTGGCCAGTGCGAGGCGTTGGCGCTGGCCGCCGGACAGGGACCGGCCGCGCTCGGTGATCCGCGCGTCCATCGGGTCCTCGGCGTCGAGCGAGCCCTGGATCAGGGCCTCCAGTACGTCACCGCACTGGGCGGCGGCCAGCGCATCCCGGGCGCTGACCTGGCCCGAGGCGGGGACGTCGAGGAGTTCGCGCAGCGTGCCGGAGAGCAGCACCGGGTCCTTGTCCTGGACGAGGACGGCGGTGCGCGCGGAGTCGAGGGGCAGTTCGTCGAGCGGTACGCCGTCGAGCAGCGCGGAGGCGGCGCCTTCCTCGCTGCCGTGGCCGCCCAGCCGTTCCGCCAGTCGGCCGGCCGCGTCCGGGTCGCCGCACACCACCGCGGTGAGACACCCGGCGGGTGCGAGCAGACCGGTCGCCGGGTCGTACAGGTCACCGGTGGGGACGGCGGCCTCGCGGGCCCCTTCGGTGTCCGTGGCCCGCTCAAGCGACAGCACCCGGGCGGCCCTCTTGGCGGACGGACGGGAGAAGGAGTACGCCATCGCGATCTCCTCGAAGTGCCGGAGCGGATACGCGAGCAGCATGACCGCGCTGTACACGGTGACCAGTTCGCCGATCGTGATCCGGCCCTCGCGGGCGAGGCCCACGCCGTGCCAGACGACGGCGATCATCAGCAGCCCGGGCAGCAGCACCTGCAGCCCGGAGATGAGGGCCCACATACGGGCGCTGCGTACGGCGGCGTGCCGGACCTCCTGGGAGGCCCGGCGGTAGCGGTCGAGGAACAGGTCCTCGCCGCCGATGCCGCGCAGGACGCGCAGGCCCGCCACGGTGTCGGAGGCCAGTTCGGTGGCACGGCCCGCTTTCTCGCGCTGGAAGTCGGCCCGCCGGGTCGCGCGGGGCAGCAACGGAAGTACGGACAGGGCCAGGACCGGCACGCCGACGGCGACGACGATGCCGAGCGCGGGCTGATAGACCACCAGGCCGACACAGACGAGCACCACGGTGAGGGCCGCGGCCGTGAACCGGGAGACGGCCTCGACGAACCAGCCGATCCTCTCGACGTCACCGGTCGAGACGGCGACGATCTCACCGGCGGCCACCCGCCGTGTCAGCGCCGAGCCGAGCCGGGCGGTCTTGCGGGCCAGCAGCTGCTGGACGCGCGCGGCCGCGGTGATCCAGTTGGTGACGGCGGAGCGGTGCAGGAAGGTGTCGCCCAGGGCGATGGTGAACCCGCACAGCACCAGCACCACGCCGGCGAGGGCGAGCCGGGCACCGGAGCGGTCGACCACGGCCTGGATGGCGAGGCCGACGCAGAAGGGCAGGGCGGCCACGGAGGTGAAGTGCAGCAACCCCCATGCCAGCGCCTTGAACTGTCCGCCGAGCTGATTGCGGCCGAGCCACCACAAGAATCGTGGACCCGAGCGTGCGTCCGGCACGCCCGGGTCTGCATACGGAAGGTCTTGAATCTGCATGAGGTCCCAGAGGCTCGTGTCAGGGTGGGGGAGGGTGAGGCGACGTGGGGAGAAAGAGGCCGTCGAGTCCGACGGCCGGCCGTTGAAGGGGCCGTCGGTCCGACGACCGGCCGTGAAAGGTTCGCGTCGCGGCACGGTCGGAAGCAAACGGTTTTCCGGCCCCGGGCAAAGTTTCGGCCTGGACCACCCGGGTGGGGCCCGGCCTGCGGCCCGGCGGACGCCTCCGTCCGGTGAGCGGTGCGACGATGGACGGCATGCGAATAGGCGGGACGATGCGGGGCCGAACCGGCGAGGCGAGTGACGCGGACACATACCGGGCACACGGCGCAGGCGAGTACGGGGCGCACAGCGCGGACGGGCACCGGGTGCGCAACGCGCGTGCCACGAGGGGCGCGAGGGGCGCGAGTCGTGTCCGGTGCGCGGTGGTGGTCTGTGGTGCGCTGGTGATGTCGCTGACGGCGTGCGGCGGTTCGGGCGGCACGAACGGCGCGACGACGTCGGACACGGGCGCCCGGAAGTCCCGCGGGACCGGGCGTTCCGAGGCGCGGACAGTGGATCCGACCCGGATCCCGGACGTCGGCGACCGTCTCCAGAAGCAGATCCCCGCCGAGTCCCGTCAGGTCGTGGCGGTGTACGGGAAGGGCGAGGACGACGCCGACGCGACGGTCGTGCTGTACACGAAGACCGGCTCCGCCTGGAAGAAGACCCGCAGCTGGGAGGGGCACAACGGCAAGAAGGGGTGGACCACCGACCACCGGGAGGGCGACAAGCGCAGCCCCGTCGGTGTGTTCACGCTCAGCGACGCGGGCGGCGTCCTCGCCGATCCGGGCGCGAAGCTCCCGTACAGCCGGTCGGCGTCCTTCCAGGCACCGCACTACTGGGCCAAGTCGCACTGGCACGACTTCGACTATGTGATCGCCATCGACTACAACCGCGTCAAGGGCACCTCGCCGATCGACCCGACCCGTCCCGAGGGCCAGTCGAAGGGCGGCAGCATCTGGCTGCACATGGATCACGGCAGCGGCACCTCGGCCTGCGTCAGCCTCTCCAAGTCGGGGATGGAGTACCTGTTGCGCACGCTCGACCCGGCCCGGCACCCGGTGATCGTCATGGGTGACAGGACGGCCCTGAAGGCATGAGGAGCGGCGCCCGCTTGTGGCCGGAGATCGCGTTGTGGCGGGACAGCCCGGCGCCGTAGAACTCCGGCCATGAGAAGCCGGATCTTCATGTCCATGTTCACCGGAGCGACCCTTCTGGTGGGCACCCTCCTCGGAGCCGGGACGGCCCGGTCCGCCGACGTCCCCGCCGAGTTCGGCACCGACTGGCACGACCCGGTCACCGCTGCCCCGCCCGTCACCGTGCCCGCGCACGGCAGGTCGTGCGAGGTGACGGTCGCCGAAGCCCGGTTCAAGGACTTCACCCCGTACCGCGGGACCTACACACCGCCCGCGGCCTGCGGGAAGAGATGGAGCAAGGTCGTCCTTCGGCTGGATGGCAAGGTGAAGGGACGTCAGTTCGACCGCCTCGGCCATCTGCGCATCGGCGGCGTCGAGGTGCTGCGGACGTCCACGCCGCAGCCCTCGCCCGACGGCATCGAGTGGTCCGTGGAGAAGGACGTCACGCGCTACGCCGAGACCCTGCGCGCCACGCAGCCCGTGGAGATGCTCATCGGCAATGTCGTCGACGACACCTACACCGGCATCCTCGATGTGAGGGCCACGCTGACCTTCTACGGGGGCCGGCCCGACGCGAGGACGGCGGCGTCGATCCCCGACCGTGTCCTCACCCTCCGGGACGACCACACTCTCACCACCCCGCGCAACAGCGAGCGCGTCGTCGCCGAGGTCCACGCGACCGGGTCCGGGGGCGGTTGCGAGGAGTACTGGTACCTGACGGTGCCCGCGCGGGCACCGTACTCCTGCACGGCGGACGAGGGTCCCTACCGCGAGGTGCGGATCGCGGTGGACGGGCAGCCGGCCGGAATCGCCGCGCCCTTCCCGAACGTGTGGACGGGTGGCTGGTCCAACCCCTTCCTCTGGTACGTCGTCCCCGGGCCCCGGGCCTTCGACGTCCAGCCCCTGCGCTACGACCTGACTCCCTTCGCGGGCCTGCTCAACGACGGCCGCCCGCACCGGATCGAGGTGTCCGTCGTCGGCGTGCCCGAGGGGCGGCCCGGCTGGAGCACCCCGGTGAACGTCCTGGTCTGGCAGGACGAGGGGAGCGAGCGCGTCACCGGCGCCCTGACGAAGGCGGAGACGGGCGACCTCACCACCTCGTCCACGTACACCCCCGGCGCGGAGCACCGTGTCGACACCCGCGGCGGCGACCGGCTGACCGTCGCCGGGTACGTGGACACCTCGCACGGCCGGGTGACGACGACCGTGCGGCGGAGTCTCGCCCACACCTCCACGCACACCTGGGCCGACGGTGAGAACCCCGACGCGCTCGATGCGCGGTGGAGCGACGACGAGACGGTCACCGTCGACGGGCGCGGTCCGGCCCGGACGACGCGTGTCCAGCGGTCGTACACGATGGACGGAACGACGACGCTCGGCGCGGGTGACCGACTGCGGACCGTACTCACGCTCGGTGACCGGGTGAGGACCACCGAGCTGTGGGGCGGGCGGCGCACGGCGTGGTCCCGGCTGGACGACAGCTACACGGGGGACGCCACGTACACGGCGAACGTGCCGCGCGACCAGCGGCATGCGGTCGGCACGACCGGCGAGCGCTACCGGAGGTACGGATCGGACGGCTGCTACGACCGGTCGCTGGTCTCCGTACAGGGAGTACTGACGGAGGACCGAATGAGCTGTTGACGCCGAATGCGTGCGATGTGACGTCTGTTCGATGATTTACCGCGGCGAAACACGGCGGTCTTCCTCGCGTGCGGCGACTCCCCGATAGTGATCAACGCGGAAGAGATTTTCCGCATGACAGAAAGTTCCTTCGGAGGAGTGCCCGTGCCGCAGTCCGTACCGTCCCTGCCGCGTCGCGTCGCACGCATGCTGCGTACCTCGCTCTTCGCACAAGTCGGAGTGGCGCTTGTGCTCGGAATCGTCGTCGGAAGACTGTGGCCGGACACGGCCACGACCTTCCAGCCGCTCGGCGACGGTTTCATCCGTCTGATCAAGACGGTCATCTCACCGCTGGTGTTCTGTGTGGTCGTCGTCGGCATCGCCAAGGCCGGCAATCTCAGGGCCTTCGGACGGATCGGGCTCAAGGCCCTGATCTGGTTCGAGGTGGCCTCGACGGCGGCGCTGCTCATCGGCCTGATCGCCGCCAACCTCGTCGGCCCCGGTTCGGGCATGAACGTCGACCCCTCGAAGCTCGACGCCTCGGCGGTCGACGCGAAGACCGCGGGCGGCGATCTGCCGACGACGGGCGAGTTCATCCTGAACGCGCTGCCGCAGAGCGCGATCGGCGCGTTCGCGGAGAACTCGCTGCTCCAGGTGCTCGTGCTCGCCTGCCTCGTCGGCGCCGCGCTGCTGCACCTCGGCCACACCAAGGTGCCCAAGATCCTGCCCGCCGTCGAGCAGGCCCAGGAGGTCATCTTCGCGATCGTCGGCTTCGTCATGAAGCTGGCCCCGCTCGCCGTGTTCGGCGCGATGGTCCACCTGGTCGGCGAGTACGGCCTCGGGGTGATGAAGACCTACGCCAAGCTGATCGTCCTCTGCTACGCCGTCGCGCTCGTCTTCCTCGCGCTGCTGGGTGTCGCGCTGAAGCTGATGACCGGGCTGAGCCTGTGGAAGTTCGTCCGCTACACCCGGGCGGAGATGCTGCTGGCGCTGGGCACCGCCTCCAGCGAGAGCGTCATGCCGCGCATGATGCAGAAACTGCGGCAGGCCGGCGCCCGCGACGACGCCGTGGGTCTCGTGCTGCCCACCGGGTACTCCTTCAACCTCGACGGCGCGTCCATCTATCTCTCCATCGGCACGCTCTTCATCGCGCAGGCCGTGGGCGTGGACCTCAGCCTGAGCCAGCAGATCACGGTCGTCCTGGTGCTGATGCTGACCAGCAAGGGCATGGCCGGCATCCCCGGTTCGGCCTTCCTCGCCCTGTCGGCCACGGCGTCCTCGCTCGGCGCCATCCCCGCCGGAGCCGTCGCGCTCCTGCTCGGTGTCGACCGCATCATGGACTCGATGCGTGTCGTCACCAACCTCCTCGGCAACTGCGTCGCCGTCTTCGCGGTGTCGAAGTGGGAAGGGGCGCTGGACACCGACCGGGCGAAGAGGATGCTCGACGGGGAGCTCCAGTTCGTGGAGGAGGACGACGAGCCCACCGCGGACGCGACCGCGAACGCGCCGGCCCGGCCCCTCTCCGAAGCCGCCGAGACACCCGCCGCCGCCCACGCCGAGGGTGCCGACGCTCCCGTGAGGGCAGGGGCACCCGCGCTCACCAAGACCGAGGCGAGGGAGCCCGCACCCGAGGTGAGCTGACCCCCGTCCCGCGGCCGTCAGGCTCGCCGCCGCCCGTCCCGCGGCCCCGCCGCCCGTCCCGCGACCGTGCGCGTGCCACCCGCGCGTACGACCGGCCGATGCGCCTCACGCGGGCGGATGCGACTCGCTCATACGAAAGGCCCGGTGCTGCACCTCGCGCCGGGCCTTTTCGCGCGCCCGGCGAGTCAGCAGCGCCGCTCCGCCACCGGCGCCCCGTCGATCAAGGTGTCGAGCAGCCCGCCGAGCACCCCCCGCTGGTCGTCGGACAGCGGTGCCAGGATCTCCTCCGCCGCCGACCGCCGCGCGTGGTGCAGCTCCCGCAGCACCTTGCGGCCCTCGTCCGTGACCTCTATCCGGATCACCCGGCGGTTGGTGGGATCCGGTACCCGCCGCACTCGGCCGCTCTCCTCCAGGGCGTCGACCAGGGAGGTCACGGCCCGGGGCACGACCTCCAGCCGCTCGGCCAGATCGGCCATGCGCGGTGGTGTGTCGTAGTGCGCCAGGGTGCGCAGCAGCCGTGACTGTGCCGGGGTGATCTCCAACCCGCTCTGCTGGAGGTGGCGCTTCTGGATGCGGTGCACGCGGCGGGTGAGCCGCAGCAACTGCTCGGCCAGCGGCCCGTCGGCGTCGGGGGTGGTCATACGGGAACAATATCAGGACCATGTTCATTGTGAGTATAGGTAACAATGAGCTAGGCTCCGTGAGCCGGTCCACAGCTCCATCCGTCCCGCCTCCCTCACCTCCCGTAGGAGCCCATGCGTCCCGACCACGAACCCACCTGGGTGCCCTCCGGCCCCGCGCCGGAACAGCCACGACAGGTACGCCGCATCCTGAAACTCTTCCGCCCCTACCGCGGCCGGCTCGCGATCGTCGGCCTGCTCGTCGGGGCCGCCTCGCTCGCGTCGGTCGCCACACCCTTTCTCCTCAAGGAGATACTCGACACCGCGATCCCCGAGGGCCGCACCGGTCTGCTGAGCCTGCTCGCGCTGGGCATGATCCTGAGCGCGGTCCTCACCAGTATCTTCGGCGTCCTGCAGACCCTGATCTCCACGACCGTCGGCCAGCGTGTCATGCACGATCTGCGCACCGCCGTCTACGGCCGGCTGCAGCGCATGTCGCTCGCCTTCTTCACCCGGACCCGGACCGGCGAGGTCCAGTCCCGCATCGCCAACGACATCGGCGGCATGCAGGCGACCGTCACCTCCACCGCGACCTCGCTGGTCTCCAACACCACCAGCGTGGTCGCCACCGTCGTCGCGATGGTCGCCCTGGACTGGCGGCTCACCGTGGTCACCCTGCTCCTGCTGCCGCTCTTCGTGTGGATAAGCCGCCGGGTCGGCAACGAACGCAAGAAGATCACCACGCAGCGCCAGAACCAGATGGCCGCCATGGCCGCGACGGTCACCGAGTCGCTGTCCGTCAGCGGCATCCTGCTCGGACGCACGATGGGCCGCGCCGACTCGCTCACCAAGTCCTTCGCCGAGGAGTCCGAGGGGCTCGTCGACCTGGAGGTCAGGTCCAACATGGCCGGACGCTGGCGGATGGCCGTCATCACCGTCGTCATGTCCGCGATGCCCGCCGTCATCTACTGGAGTGCCGGTGTCGCCCTGCAGTTGGGCGGCCCGTCCGTGTCGGTAGGCACGCTCGTGGCCTTCGTCTCGCTCCAGCAGAACCTGTTCCGGCCGACCGTGAGCCTGCTGTCCACCGGCGTCCAGATCCAGGCCTCGCTCGCCCTCTTCCAGCGCATCTTCGAGTACCTCGACCTGCCCATCGACATCACCGAGTCCGAGAACCCCGTCCACCTCGACCGGGTCAAGGGGGAGGTCCGCTTCGAGAACGTCGAGTTCCGCTACGACGCCGACCACGGCGACCACGGCGATGACGCCGGGCGGGGCGAGAGCGGCGAACGCGGTGGCGAAGGCCGTCGCCGCCCGATCCTCGACGGCATCGACCTCATCGTCCCGGCCGGCGGCAGCCTCGCCGTCGTGGGGCCGACCGGCGCCGGCAAGTCCACGCTCGGCGCTCTGGTGCCGAGGCTGTACGACGTCACGGGCGGCCGGGTCACCCTCGACGGGGTCGACGTGCGGGACCTGGACTTCGACACGCTGGCCCGTGGCGTCGGAGTCGTCTCCCAGGAGACGTACCTCTTCCACGCCTCGGTCGCCGACAACCTGCGCTTCGCCAAACCGGACGCCACTGACGAGGAACTGCACGCGGCGGCGCGGGCGGCCCAGATCCACGACCACATCGCGGCACTGCCCGACGGCTACGACACCGTCGTCGGCGAACGCGGACACCGCTTCTCCGGCGGGGAGAAGCAGCGCCTCGCCATCGCCCGCACCATCCTGCGCGACCCGCCGGTCCTCATCCTCGACGAGGCGACCAGCGCCCTCGACACCCGCACCGAACACGCCGTACAGCAGGCCATCGACGCGCTCTCCGCCGACCGCACCACCGTCACCATCGCCCACCGCCTCTCCACGGTCCGGGACGCCGACCAGATCGTCGTCCTGGACGCCGGCCGCGCGGTGGAGCGCGGTACGCACGAGGAGCTGATGCGGCGGGGCGGTCGGTACGCGGCCCTGGTGCGGCGGGACGCGCGGCTGACGCCGGGGCGTGAGGTGGTCGAGGTGCCGAAACTGGAGCCGACAAGATGAAGATATGCGAGGTTATGCCGGATTTGAGGTGATATGCGGGTTACCGTGCCCGCATGCAGATGAACACTCCGCCACGGAGCACGATTCGACTGACGCGTCGGGGCCGGGCCGCCCTCATCGCGGCCGGGGCCGTCGTGGCGGCCACCGCCGTGGCGGTGCCGCTGCTGAGCGTGGAGAGCGGTGGCGGCGCGGACGAGCGCCCGACGTCACTGGTCATCCCGGAGGGCTGGCGCTCCGGCCAGGTCTACGAAGCCGTCGACAAGGCCCTCGCCCTGCCCGCGGGATCGACCAGGAAGTCCCTGCCGAAGGCGAGGCTGACACTTCCGGACGACGCCGAGGGCAACCCCGAGGGCTACCTCTTCCCGGCGACCTATCCCGTGCGGGAGAAGGCGACCCCCGAGTCCCTGCTGGCCTCCATGGTCGAGACCGCGAACAAGAGGTTCAACGGCGGCCAGGTCACCGCCGGGGCCCAGCGCAACGCGATGAACGTCTACCAGGCGGTCACGATCGCGAGCATCGTCCAGGCCGAGGCGGCCACCGAGAAGGACATGGGCCGGGTGGCCCGGGTCATCTTCAACCGGCTGGAGCGCGGGATGCCGCTGCAGATGGACTCCACCATCAACTACGCGCTGAACCGCTCCACGCTGGACACCAGCGTGAACGACACGAAGATCGACAGCCCGTACAACTCCTACCGGCGCATGGGCCTGCCCCCCACGCCGATCGCCAACCCGGGCGTGGCCGCGATGCGCGCGGCGGTCAGTCCTACGTCGGGCGACTGGCTGTACTTCGTCACGGTCAAGCCGGGCGACACCCGTTTCACGGCGAACTACCAGGAACACCTGCGCAACGTCGCCGAGTTCAACCAGAACCGGCGGAAGCCGTCGCCGTCCCTCGCGTCGACCCCGCCTCCTTCGCGGGCGGCCGGCTGACTCCCGCCCCGCCGACTCGGGACGTCAGACGGCGGCCACCGGCTCGCCCGCCAGCAGCCGCCTGATGTCCCGTACCGCCGCCCGTCCGGCACGGTTGGCGCCGATGGTGCTCGCCGAGGGGCCGTAGCCGACCAGATGGACCCGGGGGTCGGCGAGCGCGCGGGTGCCGTCGACGCGGATACCGCCGCCCGGCTCGCGCAGCCGCAGCGGCGCCAGATGGTCGACGGCGGCGCGGAAGCCGGTCGCCCAGAGGATGACGTCGGCGTCCACACGGCGGCCGTCGTCCCACTCCACGCCGTCGGGCGTGATCCGGTCGAACATCGGCAGCCGGTCCAGGACGCCGTCCGCGAGGCCCTGCCGGACGGCGTCGTTGAGCGGAAGACCCGTCACCGACACCACGCTCCTGGGCGGCAGCCCCTGCCGCACCCGCTCCTCCACCATGGCCACGGCCGCCCGTCCCGCACCCTCGTCGAACGGTCCCTCGCGGAAGACGGGCGGGCGCCGCGTCACCCAGGTCGTCGCGGCGGCGTACGTGGCGATCTCCAGCAGGTGCTGCGTGCCCGAGGCACCCCCGCCCACCACGACCACCCGCAGCCCCGCGAACTCCTCGGGCCCCGGGTACTGGGCGGTGTGCAACTGCCGCCCCCGGAAGGTCTCCTGGCCGGGATAGCGCGGCCAGAACGGCCGGTCCCAGGTGCCCGTCGCGTTGATCAGCGCCCGCGTCGACCACGTACCGTCCGAGGTCTCCACCAGCAGCCGGCCGCCCTCGCCCTCGCGCACCGCGCGCACGTCCACGGGACGCCGTACCCGCAGGTCGAAGGTCTGCTCGTACGAATGGAAGTACGCGCTGACGACCTCGGCGGACGGCCGTGCCGGGTCGGCCCCCGTCAGCTCCATGCCGGGCAGCGCGTGCATCCCGTGCACCTTGCCGTACGTCAGCGAGGGCCAGCGGAACTGCCAGGCGCCGCCCGGACCGGGGGAGTGGTCCAGCACCACGAAGTCCCGCTCCGGCTCGAAGCCGGTCCGGCGCAGGTGGTAGGCCCCGGCCAGACCTGCCTGGCCGGCGCCGATGACGACTACCTCGACCTCGCGCGTGTTGTTCACGTTTCTACGAACAGTGGCCAGAGCGCGGATCTTCCCTCGGTGCGGGTGCGATCAGGCACACCCACTGGCACGAGTACCCCACACACAGGCCCGGGTCGGCCGTTCCCGCGCCGCGTCCACGGGGTGCGCGAGGATGGAGGCATGTCCGACGCCTTCACCACCCGAGTCCTGAACATCGCCTCCGGATCCCGCGAGCGGGTCGTCGACCTGACCCGCGACTGTGAGGCGTTCCTCCGCGAGGCGGCAGCCGGGCGGAACGGCCTGCTCAACGTCTTCGTCCCGCACGCCACGGCCGGCATCGCCGTCATCGAGACGGGCGCCGGCAGCGACGACGACCTCCTCGCCGCCCTCCGCACCCTCCTCCCCGCCGACGACCGCTGGCAGCACCGCCACGGCAGCCCCGGCCACGGCCGCGACCACGTCCTGCCCGCCTTCGTGCCACCCCACGCCACCCTGCCGGTCGTCGACGGCAGGCTGGAACTGGGGACCTGGCAGTCGGTGTGCCTGGTGGACACCAACAAGGACAATCCCGACCGTCAGGTTCGGCTGAGCTTCCTGGGCTGAGTAAGATCGTCCTGGGTGTGGCCGCCAAATCTCCGTACCTTGCGTGTTCGAAACGGAGAAGCCTTGCGCGGTACGGACCTGAAGAACATGATCGAACGCCCGATGGAGCAGATCGCGGAGGCCGCAGGGCTGACAAGGATCACGGTGCACCGCCGGTTCGCGAACCGGCGGTGCACTCCTCGAGGCGCTCGCAATCTCCGCCAAGGAGCAGCTCCTCGAAGCCATCGAGGAGGCTCGCCCCGGCGCCGCTCCCGCGCTCGTTGAGCTGCACCGGGTGACCGCGAACGTTCTACGGGTCAAAAGCAACTGGCGCTTCACCCTCAGTCACACCACTGTCCACACCGAGACCGCAGCTGCCCTCTGGGCCGAGATCGACTGCCATACCCGCAGACTCCTCCCCCGGGCCCAGGGTGAAGGGCTGCTCGCCCCGGAGGCGGATCTGGACTGGGCGCGACAGGTGTACTACGCCCTGCCCAGCGAAGCCCTCGACAGGCCCGGCACCGACGAGGAGCCGGCCGACCAGGATCCGGACATGCTGGCCACCCTCGTCATCGACACACTCCTGCACGGCGCAGGACCACACGGCTGAGCGGCCCCCTCGGCCAGACGCGAGATGCTCCAGGTACGCCCGATGTACAGCCCGGCTCGTCTGTCATCCCGGTTTCTGGCTCGGTATCCTGTGCGGAGCGTGGGGCTTGGTCCGTTCAAGGTGCCGTCGCGGAGCATGGCGAAGAGGACGTCTCGGCGTCTGGCGAGGCAGAGCAGGGCCTGGGACCAGCTCGCGGTGAACAGCCGCCTCGCCGCCGCCGGGCCACGGCGTCCTCGACTATGACGAGCTAAGGGATCCGGGCCGGGATGGCCGCGGCTCCGGCGACGCAGGATCTCTTTTTGGTGGCAGCCGACGAGCCGTGGAACAGGCCGGTGATGGAGCACCTGCCCGTCCCCGAGGTCTCCGTCCTGGTGGCCGAGAGTAGGCACGGTGAGCGCGGCTGTCCGCAGACCCGGCCCTTTCCCCCAGGACGTCGTACCCCGCCACCATCAGAAGAAGACGGCGGTCGCCGACCCGGCGAAGTCCGGGCGCAACCCGCTGCGCGCCGACGGCGAGGACGCGCGGGTGACGGCCGCCGCGGGTGGAGGTCCCGTGGCCGCTTACACGCGGAGCAGCCGCCCGGTGATCTCCCGGTACTCCCGCAGCGCGAACCGGAGCTCGGTGGACTGCCCCTCGGCATCCTGATCCTGCCAGCCCTCGCGCAGGCCCCGCCGCCGTTCCGCGAGGGCCTTCACCAGCGCGTCGGCCGCTGCGTCGAAGGCGACCTCGGCCTCCTCCAGCGCCTCGCGCGGGGTGTCCGGGAAGTGGTTGACGGCCTGCCCGAGGTGCCGGACGATCTTGTCCCGCTCGTCGGACGGGATCAGCGGTTCGGGACCCGGGGTGCGGCGCGCCGCAGAGCCCGAGGACCGGTCGTCGGGCTGCTGGGCGCGTGTCTGGTCGTACATCGTCGTCTGCACCGTTTCCGTCGCGATGGCGTCACCGTCCGAGGTCGCCCTTCGCCTTCTCGACGGCTGCTCAGGGCCGCCGGAAGCCCGGTCGCCCCTGCTGTTCACGGTCCTGCGCCGTGTTGTCAGTCAACGCCCGGCGATCATCCGTGTCAACGCGGTCCGCCACCGGGCACACCTCGAACGGGACGGGCGGTCAACCGCAGCACTCGCGTGCGGGGCGCCGACCGCAGGCGCCCTCCTGAGACCTTCCGCTCTTCTCCCGCACTGTCGCGGGGCCGCGCTGTCGCTCGACGTCCGCCCGCCCCGCACCGAGGGTGCGCAGCCTCCATACCACTCGGCCTCGACGGCGTGCCGGTACAGAGCGGCGGGGCCCGCTGGTGTAGGCGAAGCGGCCCCGGGTGTTATTGAATGAGGTTTGCGGTCAGGAATCCCGGGACTCTGTCGCCCGGGTTCTGGTACGGCTCCGACGTGGTGCCGGGGTCTGCGAGCGAGCTGAGAGAGTCGTATGGACTCCACCCCATCCCCCTCGTCTGCGTCACCGTTCGACATGGTCAGCAGTGCTTTGGGCCAGTACATGCCAGTCGACGGAGCGGCAGCGGCCGCCGGTTCCGCCGACCCTCAGGGGGACAACGGCGCCCGCCGAGCCGTATCCGACAACCCGACGCCCGTCGGTCAGGAGCAAATCCTCGGCGCGGTCAATCTGGACCGGGACCTGAGAATCACCCGCTGCAATCTGGGCGCCCCGGTCTTCGCGGGGGTGGAGGCCGTGGCCGGGAGCCCTTTCGTCGATCTCCTGCCTCCCTCGGACGTACCGACGGTCACCCGGCGGCTGCGGCAGGTCCTCGAGACACGTGAGCCGCACGTCGCCCGTGTCCAGCGCCTGCGACGCGGCGACGGTTCGGAGCTGGTGGTGTCGATGAGCATCCTGGCCGCCGCGGCGCCTCAGGAGGGGCTGACCGTCTCCCTGATCGCCATGGCCAGGAGGCTGCACCTGTACGCCGCCGAGACAGCGATCGGCACCTCGTTGGACATCGGCGAGACCGCGCAGTCGCTGGCGGAGTCCCTGCTGGCCTGGGGTGACGTGACCGCCATCGACCTCGACTTCGCCGTGTGGACGGGTGAGGCGGTCACCGATCAGCCGCAGGGGCGCCTCCGGCTGCGGCGGGCGGCCCTGGTGCCGGACCGGGCGTGGCCCGACGGCTATGTGACCCCGGGCGACGATCTTCCCGGCGACGCGAGTCGGCTGTTGTCGCAGGCCATACGGCGTGACGATGCCGCGCAGGCCGTCGTCGTACCCGACCGGGAAACGATCGAACGGGTGCTCGGCAGTCCTCGGCTGGTACGCGCCCTGGTGCCCGGCGACGAGGCGATGGCCGTGGTGTGCATACCGCTGGTCCTGGACGGCACGCCGCCCGTCGTCCTGGGTGTCGCGGAGGTCTGGCGGCGGGCGGACCGCCCCTTCGTGGACAGCGAGCTGCTCGACCTGCAGGAATTGGTGGCCAGGACCTCCCACCACGTGGACCTGGCCCGTCAGCACCAGCGCGAGCACACACAGGTACTGGCCTTGCAGCGCCGACTGCTGCCACGGTCCGGCGGCGACACCGTCCAGACGGCCAGCGTCTACCAGCCCGCCACCCCCGACAGCGCGGGCGTCGGCGGCGACTGGGTGAACAGCTTTCCGCTGCCGGACGGCCGTACCGCGCTGGTGGTCGGAGACGTCGTCGGGCACGGGCTGGGCGCCGCGGCGACCATGGGACAGCTGAGCATGGAGGCCCGCGCGCTGCTGTCAGCAGGGCTTGCGCCCGACGAGGTCCTGGAGCACCTGGACGAGACCGTGTCGCTGCTGGACGACGCGGAGTCCGGGTTGGCTGCCGGTTACAGCGCCCTCGGGTCGACCTGCTGCATCGCCGTGTACGACCCGGTCAGCCACCACGTGGCGGTGGCCAGCGCCGGCCACCTTCCCCCGGTCCTGGTACCCCCGGGCGGCCCCGCCGGCCCGGTCGCGATACGCCCCCACCCCGGGCTGGGCGCCGAGTTCGCGCTGCGGGAGCCGTACGACGTGTACGCGTTCTGTGCGCCCCCGGGCTCGCTGCTCGCCCTCTACACCGACGGCCTGGTGGAGGATCCCGCCCTGTCGATCGACGAAGGCATCGACAGGCTGACGGACGCCGTGTCCTCGGTGCACCCGTGGGACGCCCTGGAGCAGGCCGCGCGGCGCGTGGTCTCGGCGGTGGCGCCGAGGCGTCGGCGCGACGACGTGACTCTGCTGATCGCCCGCATGATCGGCTACCGCAAGGGGGACACCGCGACGTGGCGTCTGCCCGCCCGCGGCGACGCGGCCGCCCGGGCCCGCGCACTGGTCTCCGAGCTGCTGGGGCAGTGGGGTACCAGAGAGCACACCAGGGACAGCGTGCTGCTGGTGGTCGACGAACTGGTCGCCAACGCGGTCCGCTTCGCCGGCGGACCCATCACGGTACGGCTGATCAGGACCGGTCACGGGCTGCTGTGCGAGGTGGGTGACACCGGCAACGGCCGGCCGCGACTGGGCCCGGGCGGGCTCCTCGACGACGCCGGCCGTGGCCTGCACGTAGTGCATGGGCTCACCACCCGTTGGGGGGTGCGGTGGACGGACACCGGGAAGGTGGTGTGGGCTTCGGTCGAGCGGTGACGGGGTGTCGGCCGGGTGGTGTCGGGGTTTCGGCTGGGCGGTGATGAGGCGTCAGCGGGCTGGTGGCGAGGCTCCGGCCGGGTGGTGGCGTTGCTTCGGCCGCGTGGTGACGGGGCGCCGGCCGGGCGGCGCGGGAGTTGTTCGTCGGGCGGCGGCACCGGCGTTACGAGGGGCGCGAGTCCGCCCTACAGCCACTCCCCTTCCAGGGCGGTGGCGGTGAGGCCCGGGGCAGCCGCGTACAGGACAGCACGGCTGCCCGCCTTCTGCCCGTCGTCGTATGCCCTCCGCATGATGTCGAACACGGCGGCGCCTCCGCGGTTGCCGCTGGTGTAGCTGTCCCGGCTGTAGCGCAGGAGCCCCGACGGCCACCCGTCGGGCATGGTCTGCTCCATGTACTCCAGCACACGCGTCCCGCCGGGGTGGGCGAGCAGAACGTCGGGGTGCCAGGAGCCAGGGGCATCCTGGTATCGGAGGCGCAACCACTCCCACATCGCGGTGACCGTCTCCTGCACGGCGCGCGGCCCGCGCCGGTCCATCACGAAGTGTGTGCCGTCCTCCCGTGTGTCCAGGCGGTGCAGGTCCTGGGTGCCGGGCAGAGTGTGGTGCCAGGCGGCATCCAGCCGTAGTGTCGACTCGGGCCTCGGGCGGCCCGTGACCACCACGGCGACCGCGGTGTCCGCGAACAGCAACCGGACGATCAGGGATTCCAGAGTGTCGTCCGCGGGCTGGTAGGTCGTGCTCAGTGCCTCCGCGATCACGACCAGGACCACCCGGTCGGGGTCCGCGGCCACGAGATCCGCCGCCAGCGCCAGGGAGCGGGTCCCGGCTATGCACGCCCATTGCGTGGCCGGCAGCAGCAGCACGTCGCGCCGGAGCGGGAGTCTGTTGGCGAGGGAGACGTCCAGCCCTGGCAGTGCCGGGGTGGTGGAGTGACTGGTGATCAGACAGTCGACGTGCGCGGCGTCCAGTCCGGCGATCTGCAGGGCCCCGCGCGCCGCACGCTCACCGTAGGACTGCACTGCCGACCAGGCCGGAGCGGTGCGCTCCTGGACGGTCTGCGGTGCGGGTATCGCCTCAAGGGCGGCGATCACGCGATCCACGTCCTGTTCGGTGAACCCGTCACCGGCCAGCGCCTCTCGGGCCGGCCCGATGCCGACGGCCAGCAGGCCGCTTCCGCTGCCGGGCGCGACGGCGGCCTCCAACGGCAGCATCCAGCCACGGGTTTCGATGCCCGCACTGTCCGCGATGCCGTCGATGCGCGGCGCCCACGCCGCGTTCGGGTGCCGACCGCGCACTTCGTCCACGATCTGGCTGGTCCGCACGGCGTGCTTGCCGTGTATCACGGAAGGCGGGCACAGGTAAGCGGCCATGATTGGCCCCTTTCTACAGAGAACGAGGTTGATTGCCACGAGCGCTGTGTCATGGGCCACTTGGAGAAGATTCATTCGATTCCACGACAGTGCGCACCGGTTCAGGACTCGGCGTCCGTTTCGAGCATGGATGTATTCGGGGCGTTTGCGCTGTGATCTGGGCAACTCAGGACGTTTAGCGATGCGTGACACGCCGCACACTGCGGCAGAGGGGGCCGGCGCGGTTCCGCGCCTGCCCGACATGCCACCGGTGGACCTCGCATCGCCGCCACCGCGGCTCACCACGGCCTGGCTGTCTTCCACGACGAGGAGCCCGGTGGTGCCGATCCGTAGCGTCCCACACCCGTAGGCGCGGTATCCCGGGTCATGAAACGCGGTGGTACGAGTTCGGCGAACCCGTGGTGCCCCTGGTAGGGCACGCGAGGAGCGGGGCGAGAAGTACGTCGAACTCATGGGCCGGGGAAGGGCCCCGACACGTGGCCCCGGGGCTGTGCGAAACCCAGCCGTCGGCAGAGGCGCCCTTGCCGTGGCCTGCGGCCGCGCAGGCGCGTCCACCGACGACGACTCCGCCGAGACCTTGGGCATGGGATGGGCATCAGACGCAGGGAGCTGGCATCACCAGGCTTCGATAGACCCGGTACGGCTGGGACGACGGCGTGGCCCAGGCCGAGTTCGGCAAGGAGCAGGGCCGTGTCCCAGTCGGCGACACTTGTGTCCGAGCCGGTCCGGATCCCCCTTTCGGTGAAGACGGTGTCCAAATGGGCGCCGGAGGTGGAGTTCGGCGGTAGCCGGATAAGAACGGCTAACTCAATGACCGGAGTTTGCCGGTGGTGAAGGGTCGGCCCGCCGTGCGATCACCCACGCCGCGTTCGGCGTCCGGCTGCTCTGCCAAGTCGACGAGTTCAACCCCTCCCGGCAGGTAGGTGACGACTCCCTGACCTTGGCGTCGCCGACGTCGGAACGGGTTCGGCCATGACCGTCAGCGGGCAAGGCACTGAACCAGACTTGCTCTCCGCAACGGAACCATCACGAACGGCGCTCGCTGCATGCGAAAATCCCACAGATCGATCATCACCGTGGAGGGGGCGTACCACCCGCCGCGCCAGGGGAGGGGGAGCCCCGCATGGTCCTGTTGTCGAGTCCGAAGTGGCCCACCCTGCCCGACTACCTCCATGACTGGGCGCTGGTGGACGTGGAGACTTCCGGGCTGAGACCGGGCCGGGACCGTGTCCTCTCGCTCTCGATCCTCACCCTGGACGCACAGGGCAATCAGACAGGGGAGTTCTCGACCCTTCTCAACCCAGACTGCGATCCGGGCCCGGTGCACGTCCACGGCCTCACTGCGGACCGTCTCGCCGGCGCGCCCGCTTTTGAGGAGATAGCCCCGCAAGTGGGGGCACTTCTCAGCAGCCGCGTCCTGGTTGCCCACAACGCGCAGTTCGACTATGACTTCCTGGCTCACGAGTTCGCCCAGGTCCGCTCCTGGGCGCCGGTGAGCAGGCGGTTGTGCACGCTGGCCCTCAACCGTCTGGTCGGGCCCGCGACGCCCGATCTGAAGCTGGGCACGCTCGCCGCGCACTACGGTGTGCGTCAGGAGAAGGCCCACGACGCGCAGGACGATGTACGGGTGCTCTCGGGCATCCTGCGCGGTTCCTTGAGCGCTGCCGAGCAACTGGGCCTGGCCTTGCCCGTCCTGGGGTGTCCGCCTCGCCAGGACTACCGGCCGTACGTGCCGAAGACACCCTGTGCGTACCGCAATCCGGGCCGAATGGCACCTGGCGGGCCGCTGGTGCAGGGCATGAAGGTCGCCATCACCGGCGACACCAGGGTCTCGCGTGAGGAACTCGTCGCCCGCTCGGTGGCGGCCGGGCTCAACATGATGACCTCGGTCAGCGGCCAGACCAGCGTCGTCGTGACCAACGCCCCCGGCACTGGATCTGCCAAGCTGAAGCGAGCCGCGGACGAGGGGGTCCCCCTCGTGGACGAGCCGACTTATCTGCGGCTGCTGAAGATCCTGCAGCCCGGCCAGGCCAAAAGCGTTGCCCGGCAGCGCTCCGCTGCGCAGACGTCCGCGGGCGCGCCCACCGCACCGCCCGCGCCGACGCCTGCTGTCCCGGTCCAGCGGACTGCCGCACCGACCGAATCCGCGATCACTGCGGATCAGCCGCTCACGGGCCGCAGGGTCCTGGTCCTGGGCGGCACGCACGATGAGGCCGCGAAGGCACGCGCGCGTGCTGTCGCCCTGGGAGCTTCCGTGGCGGTCAACCTCTCCGCCAGCGTGTCCGACGTCGTCGTGCTGCCCGGCGGGGAGGCGGACCGGCGCATGAGTCGTATCGCCGCTCTCGGCCTGCGCGTGTACGACGCCGACTGGCTGTTCGCGCCCACCACCACGGCGATTCCCTCGCCCGCCCGGGACGCGGCAGGAAACCGGCCGGACACGGCGGCGGTCCTCGTGCGAGGCGCCGTCCTCGATCTGCCTGACACCGGCACGGCCTGGACGGTGTCCGCCGCGTGGCGTCAGCAGACCTCGTGTGACGTGGATGTCGTCGCCTTCGCGGTCGACGCGGGCGAACAGGTGGCTGGAGACGAGGACTTCGTCTTCTACGGCGCGCCCGAGCATCCCGATGGCACCGTACGGCTCGCCACAGACGGTCCGACGGAGCAGGCCGTCACCGCCGACCTGGAGCGGCTGGCCTTGGAGGTCCACCGGGTTGTTATCGCCGCCGCGATCGACGGCGCCGCGACCTTCGCCGATGTCGGGGCCGTAGAGATCACCGCCGCCCGCGGGATCGGCGCGGCCCCGACCGCGCGGGCCACCCTGGATGCCGCCACCACGGAGCGCACCATGATCCTCGCCGAGCTTTACCGGCGAGGAGAGGGCTGGCGGCTGCGTGCCATCGGACAGGGGTACGACCACGGCCTCGCGGACCTCGCTCGCGGCTACGGTGTCGATGTCGCGGAATAGCCGACAGGTCTCTCTGGCGGAGCCGCTGGTCCCCCTTGAACGAACGGCAGCACGCACATCTTCGTCGACTTGCCGACGGAGGGGACTTCGGAGACTGGGAGCCGGGTGAGTGGCGGTCGGCCTATGGGCTGCGTGATCGAGGGTTGTTGGCGATCCAGCGTGGCGAAGACGGAGCGCATTTACAGGTTGAAGTTTCCCCGTGATGCTGGACACTCGAGGCTTACGCTGCGAGGGCATGCTCTTGCTCGTGTCGCTGACGGGTCTCCAGCGGGGTGAGGTAGCCCCAGACTGGATGCCTTCGCAGCCGCTTGCGGTTGTAGAAGGTCTCGATGAAGGCGAAGATCTCAGCGCGGGCAGTGGTCCGGTCGGGCCAGCGGCGGGTGCCGATCTCCGCTTTCAGCAGCGCGAAGAAGCTCTCGGCGGCGGCATTGTCGTAGCACGAGCCGGTTCGGCCCATGCTCTGCCGCAGGCCCAACCTGCTTATTTCCCGGCGGAGTTCGTCAGAGGTGTACTCGGCTCCGCGGTCCGAGTGCACGATGCAGCCGGTCTGTAGCCGACCACGTCCGGCGGCCATCGTCAGTGCGTCGACCACCAGAGAGGCGCGGTGGTGGTCGGCCATCGAGTAGCCGACGATCTCGCGGGTGGCCAGGTCCAGCCAGGTCGCGAGATAGAGCCAGCCCTCGTCGGTGGGGATGTAGGTGATGTCACCGACCAGTTTCCGCCCCGGGTCGGCGGCCGTGAAGTCACGGCCGATCAGGTCGTGAGCGGGCACCGCCTTCCTCGCTGGACGGGTCAGCGACCGGCGCTTGCGCCGGGTGACCCCGGTGATGTCGCACTCACGCATGATCCGCTCCACTCGCTTGCGGTTGACCCGCCGGTCCATCCTGCGCAACTCGGCATGGATACGCGGCACTCCGTAGGTGCACCGGGAGGCTATGTGCAACACGGTGATCTCGTGGGCCAGGGCGTCGTCGGCGGCCCGGCGGGCGGCGCGGGCCGGCTCGCCGGCCAGCCAGGCGTAGAAGGAGGACCGGGCCACCTTCAGCAGCCGGCACAGCAGAGCAACGTTGTGGGTGGTCTTCTCCGCCTCGATGAACGCGTACACCTCGCTCATCGATCGCTCTCCTTCGCGAAGAAGACCGCCGCTTTTCGCAGCACCTCGATCGTCTCGGCCTGCTCACGGTTCTGCCTCCGCAGCCGACGCAGCTCTTCCCGCTCCGCGCTCGTCAGCTCACCCGGCGACCCCTGCCCGCGGTCGATCGTGTCCTGCTTGACCCAGTTCCGCAGCCCCTCGGAGCTGACCCCGATCTCCCGAGCCACCTCGGTGACGGTCTTGCCGGAGGACCGGACCAGCGCGACCGCGTCGCGCTTGAACTCCTCCGAGTACCGCCTGCTGCGGTTGCTCTTACTTCCCACCTGGCACTACTTCCTCTGGAACCTCATGTCCCAGTCTCCAGGTGTCCAACATCAAGGGGAAGCTTCAGGTCGCCGAGGCAGGGACATTCTATCTGCGGAACGGCCACCACCCCGAGCATCGCGTCCACGCAAAGCGTGCGGCTGCGGACGCGACAGGCGGCAAGCCATCGACTGGGCCGACTTCGTACAGCGAGCGCCCCTTCGCGCGTGCGCGACGCGCGAAGGCGACTGAACTCGTCGAACGACTAGTGGCCGAAGGGCGCGTGATCGTGAGTGACCCCGACGAGGACGAGATCGGGAGACCACCGTCAAAGACGCCGCACTGTAGGGCGACTGCGGCAGCATCGATGGTGCAAGTCGTGTTCACGGGACCTTTCGGGCGTGGGATCGGTTCGACAGCCGCGTGTACCTCCGGGGTTCCCTGCATCACCTACGGTGGTGTTACCGCCGGACTGTGGCCCCTGCCCCCGTGGGAGACGGACAGGGGTACCGCTCTGCGCAGCAGGGAGAAGCCCGACCTCAACCCGCCCCAGACCAACGCTTCTCCCCGCACCATCTCTGCACACAGACAAGGGCAAAGCCGCGCCGCGGCGACTTGTTCGCTACTTTGCGGTTGCCCTAACGGAGTTTGGTGCACACCAACAAGGACAATCCCGACCGTCAGGTTCGGCTGAGCTTCTTGGGCTGAGCAGAAACGCGCTGGGCGGGACGCTGAATCTTCGTGACCTGCGGTTCGAAACGATGGCGTCCTGCCGAGTGGAGTAGCCGATCATGTTGACGGAATCCGCAGGTCGCGACACGAATCGCCCTCGTCGGAGGCCCTGTTGGGGCTCGCCGAGCCGGGATCAGCAGCAATCGCACGCCGGACCGCGGCGGGATGTACCGGACAGCTCCGAAGCGGAGGCAACGGACCGAGATCGGCTACGCCACGACGCGGGACACGACGACACGTTCGGTTGCCCTCCGGGAAGTGGTGCAGGGGCTCCCACCTGATCCGGGTGTTCGGCCTGGCGGATATGAGAACGGCCACCGGCTGATCTCCTTCGAGATGTCGAAGTTCGAAGGAGATCAGCACGATGACCGCACCAGACAGTCTGCCCCTGCACGCCCTCGTCGAGGACGACCTCGCCGCGGCGAGTCCGATCTGCTGCGCGCGGTGGTCATAACGTTCGCCGACGCGCTCATGTCCGCGGATGCCGACGCCCTCTGCAACGCGGAACACGGGCAGGTCAGCAACGACCGCGTCACCACCGCAACGGCTACCGCCCGCGCGAGTGGGACACCCGGGCGGGAACGGTCGAACTCGCCGTCCCCAAGTTGCGCCAGGGCAGTTACTTCCCGCACTGGCTTCTCGAACGCAGGCGGCGGGCGGAGCAGGCCCTGATCTCGGTGGTGGCGACCGCCTACCTGCTGGGCGTCAGCAACCGCAGGCTCGAGAAACTCGCCGAGTCCCTCGGGATCACCCAGCTTTCGAAGTCCCGGGTCAGCGCCATGGCTACTCTCAGAGCTGCGTACGCATACCGGATGGGCCGTTCGCAGTTCATTTCCCGCTCCGGCTGTGGTCGTCCGCCACTGGCCTGATTGGCGAGGGCGCCGACGTGCGCTGGCAGGCGTTCCTGAGGTGATTCGCTTCGAGCACCTCAGACAGATCAAACAGACCGGGTGGACCCAACCGAGGCTGCGGACCCCCGAGGTCGGCGAACGCTGGACCCGGCTGATCATCGCCGCGCACACCCGGATCCGGCTCCTACGGAGGGCCGCCGCCGACTTGCGACGGCCGTGGGAGAAGCCCGCCGAGCCCGGCGGGCTCACCCGGCCCGAGTGCGCCGGGGGTTCAGAGAACTCCGCCCGCACTTCACTCGTCCGGCCCGTGCACCGAAATCCTCAACACCCGGACCAGGAAGCCCACTGCTCGAAGAACCGGCGGCCCGCCACCCGTTACGACATGGGCAAGACCGTGAAACGACCCGGGAGCATCATCGAACGAAACCCACTCAGACGTTGAAGAACCAACTCGGAAGCCGTTGCGCATCTACCGTCAGCGACGGCGAGTCGCGCCCTGAGCTGTGCATGCCGTTCATACCGGTCGGGGCTCTCGCTCCTACGGTGGAAGCACGGTGACGTGCGCACACCGGGCCTGCCTTTTCAGGGCTTCGGGTGGGTGGTGTGGGTGCGTCGGTGGTGGTCGTAGTCGTGGGTGTGTTCTTCGGCCCAGTTCTGCAGGTGTTGCAGTGCGGGGGTGGCGTCGCGGGCGAGGTCGGTCAGGGCGTATTGCACCGTCGGTGGGCGGCTGGTGTGCACGGTGCGGGTGATCAGGCCACCGGCTTCGAGGTCGCGCAGGGTCTGCGCGAGCATTTTGTCGCTGACGCCGCCGGCACTCCGGCGCAGCTCGGACCAGCGTTGCGGGCCGTCCATGAGGTCGACCAGGACCAGGGCGGCCCACCGGGCGGTGACCAGGTCGAACAGCTCCCTGCCGGGGCAGGCGGGATTACGGACGTTGCCTCGCGTGCTTTCCTGCACGTGCTCACCTCACCTAAAGGTATGTACTTCCCAGGAGAAAGTAACTCGGTCAGAGTGAGAGGACCAACCCCTGATCGTCAAGGAGTAACCCGTGGCAACCGACGACGCCGTGACCCGTGACGCGAACACCGTGACGGTGCTCGGCGGCCCCACCGCGCTGATCCGCCTGGCCGGCTGGACGCTGCTGACAGACCCGACCTTCGACGCCGCCGGCACCGAGTACCAGGACGGCCCGGTCCCGGTGCGCAAGACCGCCGACCCGGCACTGAAGCCCGGGGAACTGCCCGCTCTCGACGCCGTCGTGGTCAGCCACACCGGGCATCTGGACAACCTCGACACCGCCGGGCGTGCGGTGGCCTCCGGCGCCTCGCAGGTGTTCACCACCGTCGCCGGCGCCACCGATCTCGGGGGTGCGGCCGTCGGCCTGGAGACCTGGCAGACCCGGACTCTGTCGATGCCGGGCCGCACGCCGCTGAACATCACCGCGGTCCCCGCCCGCCACGGTCCCGTCGGCACCGAGGAACTCACCGGTCCGGTCACCGGCTTCCTCCTGCACACCGACGACGGCTCCACACCGAGCGTGTACGTCTCCGGTGACACCGTCGACCTGGACGCGATGAGAGCCCTGGCCGACCGGTACCGCATCGACGTGGCGCTGCTGCACCTGGGCGCGGCCGGCTTCGAGGCATTCGGTGACGTACGGCTGTCGTTGACCGCGGTCCAGGCCGTCGAGGCCCGCCGCCTGCTCGGCGACCCCCTCGTGGTGGCTGTGCACGCCGAGGGCTGGGCGCACTACACCGAAGACCGCGGCCACGTCCAGCAGACCTTCGACGCCGTCGGCGTCCCGCTGAACTGGCCCACCCCGGGCGAGCCCATCACCCTGCCGTACCCGCGCACCCTCTGACACCTCACCCAGGGCCGCCGCGGGCACACCGGCCCGCCCCTTCTGCGCCGCCGGAGACGCGGGGGCGTTGCGATCACCGCACTGCACGAGGGCCTCGCCACCGTGCCGGACGACGCCATCAGCTCGCACCACAGCGCCCGGCAGCTTCTGGGGCTGACGTCGCAAACCACGGGTCAATGGCTTACCTGGATCGGCCTGTAGCCGGACCGCCCGTCCGCAACGAAGGAAAGAAAGGAAAGAACATGAAGCCGGAAGTCGTGCACGAGCGCTTCGCCCAGTACCTCAAGGACCGGGACCTCGACGGACTGGGTTCCCTGTTCGACGAAGACGCCATGTTCGTACCTGGACCGGGACAGCAGCCGGTCTATGGCAGGGAAAGCATCAAGGAAGCGCTCAAGGTCTACCTCGCCTCGCCCAGCACCATGCAGGTGGTGGCCACGTCGGTCCATCAGAACGGCGACCTGGCGATGGTCCAGCCGTCCTGGCGGATCACGAGCGAGAGCGGCACCGTGGAAGGAAAGGCGGTCGAGGTGATGAGGAGGACGAGCGAGGGGGACTGGGTTTACATCATCGACAACCCCTACGGCGTCTGATCCTCGTCATCCCGGCATCACAGTCGGGCGACGGAACCTCGCCACGGCAGCGGCGGCCGCATCGACGTTCTCGATGCGGCCGCCGCTCGCTTTCCGGCGTCTTACTGATCTTTTCGTAAGTTCGGTGGGTGTGCTGGATGGATGGTCAGGCCGATGTGAGCGAGGAAGGACCATGGCAGTTGTGGGTTGTGGTTGATGCGGTGGATGCCTTGCTCGGTGGCGTCGGCGACGTTGGCGAGTTCGCGTTACTTGAGCGAGGACCACAGCAGTTCCACCGGGTTCAGCTCGGGGGCGTAGGCGGGTAATCGCTCCAGAGTGAGCCAGTCCTGCTCGGCGACCCAGGCGCGCATCGCCCGGCTCCAGTGGGCGGACAGGCCGTCCCAGACCAGCACCACTTGCTCGCCCCGGTAGAACGCCTTCATCTGCTCGAGGGCTTCGATGAGGGCGTGTCGTAGCTGCCGGGCCTGAGGTGGAAGCACAGGCGGGCCCCGCGTTCGGGTCGGTGGAGTGGTAGCCCAGGGCCCCGGCCATCGACGCCCGCTTCCAGTTCAGGCGGTGCCGCAGCAGTGGGGTCCGGCCGCGGGGTGCGTAGGTTCGGCGGATCTGGGGGAGCAAGGAAACGCCCGATACGTCGAGGAACACGATCCAGGCACGTGTGTTCATCGCCCCCTTTTGACGCGCGGCCACTCGTGCGCGATCCAGCGGGCAATCTCGGACTCGTCCCGCTCGACCGCCCTCCGCTCGGGACGTTGCGGACTCCACCCCAGCCGACCGGTCAGCAGACGCCACACCGACGCCCTCGACAACGACACCCCCGTCACCCGCTCGACGACCAGGCCGACTCGCTCCAGGGTCCACAGGTCGGCCTCGAAACCATGAGCCTGAGCTCCTCGCGCCAACGCGGCCCGGACCGTCTCGACCTGGGCGTCGTCCAGTTTGGGCGGGCGACCGGTGGCCGCACGCCGCCGCAGGGCCGAAACGCCGCCCTCCTCCCATACTCGACGCCACCGTCGCACACTCTCGGCACACACAGCCACCGCCCGCGCGATCGCCGCATTCGAGGCGCCCTCCTCGAACAACTCGACCGCCCGAACGCGCCGTGCCTCTGTCAACTGAGGCCGCGACAAGGGAGGAAGAGACGAGCCGGCAGCCGAAGGCGAGGGTTGATAAGCCACCCCGAAAGCCTCCCACTCGCAAGGTCGGCACACCCATCGAACTTACGAAAAGATCAGTAGGATGAGTGCGGGCACATGTGGGGCGGGCGACTGGACGCCCCGTCGTGGGCCAGTTGTCGGTCACGGTGGGAATGGAAGGTGGCGTGCCAGCTCGGTCAGTTCGGCTGGAGTCGTCGTGTCCGTGCGCGACCATTCCTCGTGCACCGCGTCGGCCAAGCGGTGCTCGTCACGCGTCAGGCCCTCCGCCGCCAGCCACCGCAACTGATCCAGGAGCGCGGACCGCACCTTGGAGTCCTGGGACTCCAAGGCCCGGCAGGCGAACAGATGGGCGGTGCGGGACGGGCTGGGCGGGAGCGATGCAGCGAGTGAGCGGGCCGTCCGCAGCGAGGTTTCGCGCTCGCCGTCCGACATGGACGAGCGCAACACCATACGCAGCAGACGGTGCAGTTGCATGGTTCCGGTGCGGTGGTCGATACGGGCCAGGGAATGGCGGTTGATCTCGCGTACGGCCCGGGAGACCGCAAGGAAACCGCCCGCCGGCGCGTGGTCGCCGTCGAGGTGGCGGAACACCGACGTCGGCACGGGCTCGGGAGCCAGCCAAGCGAGGGCGTGGAGCAGTTCTACGGCTGTGAGGTTCTCCTCCCGCAGCCGGTCCAGGGAGAGGTTCCATGCCGCGCTGACGCTGTGCTGGTAGTCGTACGGAGGTGTCTCGTCGAGGAGCGCCGCGAGCTGCCGTTGGAACAGCGCGAGATATTCGCTCACCGGCATCCCGGTGTCCAGCAACCAGGCCACTGCCAGCGCCAGGGCGAGAGGGAGGTCGCCCAACGTCTCGGCCAGCGCGTCGGCCTCGTGCTCGTCGAGGCGGGGATTGCGGCGGCGTACCAATGTCGTGCTCTCGTCTCGGCTGAACACGTCGACCTCCAGCGTCCGGGCGACATGCGCCCACTGCGGCGAACGCGCGGTGACCAGCACGGCCCCCGGGCCGCCTAGAGGGAGGAAGGGCCTGACCTCCTCGACGGAATCGGCGTTGTCGAACACCAACAGCCACCTCCGCCGCAGGTCACCGGCGCGCAGCGCTTCCCGTACGACGGACACTGCTTCGTGGCGGGCGGTCTCGGGGGTGAGCGGCAGGCCCAGCGCCCTGGCCAGGTCGTGGAAGCCTGAGGGAATCGTCGAGGGCCGATCGGCGCGGATCCACCAGACGAGGTCGTATTCGGAGCTGTGCCGGTAGACGTATTCGACGGCGAGCTGGGTCTTGCCCACGCCGCCCAGGCCCGTCAGCACATGGGCCGCCTCCATCGACCGGCCGGGGGCCAGCAGGCCGTGCAAGGTGTCCAGCAGGTCCTGCCTGCCGGTGAAATGCACGTTGCGGGGAGGCACTTCACCCCAGATCGTGGACGCGAGACGGTGCTCGGGCCGGGGGAGGGACGCGGGTGACGGCTCCGGCGCGTCCAGGCTGGGGGTGACCGATTCCGCGGCTGGGCGGCCCGGTCGGGAGATCGTCGTCTGTGGCCCCCCGTCGGGGACAGCGGAGCCCTGCTCCCTCTGAAGCGCCGCCCGGGTGCGCCGTACGGTGGCGCCATACGGGCCCGACAGTGCCGTCAGCACTGTTGCCGCGAGTGTGACCGACTCCCGGTTGCCGTCGGTGATCTCGGGCACCGGCGGCTGTCGTCCGTCGAGCGTGTCGATCAGGAAGCGCTGCCCGTCGCTCCACAGCTCGACGGGCATCGAGCGGCTCACCTCGCGCACGACTTGAGTGGTGTCCCGGAGGGTGCCGTGGGCGAGCAGTTCCTCCCGTACACCCGGCTTGAAGTCGAACGGGAAGTGGGCGGTGTCTGCTTCAGCCGTACGCTCGACCGGCTCCGGTACGTACCGCAGCAGGCCACAGGCGAGAAGTTCGCCCAGCTCCTCCGGCCCGGAGCCCGGCAGTACCCGCCGCACGGTATGGAGGGTCAGCGGCACCGGGGCGAGACGGACAGCCAGCCGGAACGCGGTCGGTGACAGGGCGGCCCGGGCGCGCCGCACGATGTCAGCGCCCGTGACCTCGAGAAGGGCGGGCGCCGCGGGCGGGTCCAGGGGCGCCTCACGGGTGGCCGCCATCACCGGCAGCAGCTCCGTGGCACTGACATTCATGCCCGCCATCAGCCGGGCCCAGCTGTGCAGCCCGCCGCCGTCGATCTCCAGCACCGGCACCGGGATGGCCTCCCGTTCACCGGGCTCCCGCAGGTCGGGGAGTCGCCGCCCGTCATCGGACCAGTACAGGGCGGCGTTGCTCGTAAGTGCGGCAGGGGCGCGCAGGTGCACCAGAGCGGTGGACACCCCGGTGAGAGGCCAGAGCTTGGACGGCATCACCTGCAGGACGGCCAGCGCCTGCCGCCGGCCGAGGTGGTGCAGCAAGGGCGTCACGGTGCCCCTGAGCCAGGCGGGACCGAGCCCGTCGGTCAGAACCAGCATGAGCCTGCTGCTGGCCGGGAAACCGAGGGCACGGGGGTCCACATCACGGGAGCGTGAGCGAAGCATGGGCACGGCGGGCGCGCCGTCCGGGCCGGATCCGTCGCCGGGGCCGGTGATCAGCTGAACGGTGCGCACGGACCGGAAGGCGCCGACGCGGGAGAGTAGTTCGGTGAACTCCCGGACCTTGTCCCGCCACAGGACCATGGTCGGGCTGTCGTCCACGAGCAGCACCACCTCGGTCCAAGCGCGGTCGTACGCGGGACGGAACACCGGCAGCCACAGGCCCCCCTCGACGGCGCGCTCGGCGGTTGCCTCCTCGTCCAGCATCTCCGTCGTCGCGGCGGAGATGCCCCGCCTGCGCAGAGGGCGCAACGCGCGCTCCACTAGGAGAGGGTCGGCGAGAGCCCGCTGCGGTGGCAGTGGGAGCGGCCCGGCGAGCTGCTGTCGGTGCCGGACCTCGGCCCGGTCAGCGGGTGTGCCGCTCTGGGGCGCCGGTTGAGGGGCGGCGGCGGAAGACCTCCATGCCTGGTCGTCCCGCCCGGGGAGCGGAGGCTCGGGTACGCCGTCCCGGAGGTGCTCCTGCGCCGTGGGTTCGGCCGGCGGCGGTCGTTCGGTGTCGGGGAGAACGGGGGTGTCCGCCTCCGAACCGTCGGGTGCCGCGCCTCCCCGGGGTCCCGCCAGCGAGGCCAGCCACAGGAGGTCGGCGATCTCCGTGGCCGTCAGACCGTCCGGGTGCACGGATTGCTGTTCGTCCACCGTGTGCCTCCCGGGCTGCATGGATCCGTTGATCAAGGGCGCTCCGCGACTGCCGGGCGGTCGGCGCCGGCGCGGACGGTATCGGTCAGTAGTCGTTCAGCCGCCGCCAGACCGAGGCCATCAACTCGTCCCAGCGACCGTCCCGCGGGGGCGGACTCCCCTGAGTCAGGAGATGGACGGCGTTGAGCAACTGGTCGATGGCCAGACTCCCGTGGGCGACGCTGCGCTCATGGAAGGCCGCGATGACGTCCCGGGCCTCCTCGGCGACCCGGGTGGAGAAGTGGGCCGCCACCATAGTGGCGAGCGCGTCGAGACCAGGGATGGGCAGCTCCAGCCGCAGACAGCGCCGCAGGAACGCCGGGGGGAACTCCCGCTCGCCGTTGCTGGTGACGACCACGACGGGGAACTCCCGGCACTGCACCCTGCCTTCCGTGATCGGTGCCCTGCCAAGGGCGTCCTCGGTCAGCACCGACACCTCCCTCTCGCGTGACCGGACCAGCTCGGGGACGACGTACGCGCCCTCCTCGAACACGCTCAGCAGGTCGTTGGGCAGGTCCATGTCGCTCTTGTCCAACTCGTCGACGAGGAGGACACGGGGCCGCGTATGAGGCAGGAGCGCGGTGCCCAAGGGGCCGAGGACGAGGTAGTCGCCGATGGAGTGGGGCCCGGCGAGGTGACGGGGATCAGCGGCCGGCGCCGCTGCGGTGGCCGACCTCGTGGACTCCCGCAGTACGGCGGTGTCCTGTACGCGGCCGATGGCGTCGTAGGCGTACAGGCCCTGCTGGAGAGTGGTGCGGCTGCTGACCGGCCAGTACAGCACGGGGCCGAGCTGCAGTTCATGGGCGATGTGGTAGGCCAGGGTCGACTTGCCGGAGCCGGGCGGACCCGTGACCAGGAGAGGCCGACGCAGACACAGCGCCGCGTTGACCACGTTCAGCGCCGCTTCGCCCAGGGGCGCGGTGTGGGCGAACGCGCCCAGCCTGCGGTCCGTCTCGCGCCCCTCCTGGAACGGCGGCGGCAGCGGCGGCCCGCCGTGGAAGGTGCGCCACGGCGGCGCGGGGGGCAGCTCTGCCGCTCCGTCCGGGCGGGGGACGCCGTCGCCGCGGAAGACACGCCACTCACGGGTGGCGCTGCTGTCTGAGGTGGGCACGCTCACGGGTTCCTCCCCCTGCCGGTGGCATGGTGGCGCGTCCGCTTCCGCCGTCCCGGCGGAGGTTCACGGACCTTCATCCTTCCCGAACAGACCGGTCATGGACCACCGATGCCGGAGGATTGCGTCTGTTCGGGCCGTTCGGCCCCTTCGGTACGGGCGAAATGCGCCAACTCCTCTTCCAGGCGGCGGGCGTGCGCGTTGTAGGGGCCGGAAAGCGCTTTGAGCACGGCGAGCTGCACGCGCAGGAACGGCTCGGAGCGCCTCGTGACCACGCTGGTGACCGGTTCCTGGGGGTTCCTCAGAAGCCGGTCCCAGCCCTGGACCTCCGAGACCCCCAGCTCGTGCTCAAGGAAGTGGGCGGCGTCCTGGAATGCGTCGGCGGTCGTCGACTTGTGCAAGGACGCGAGCAGTAACTCCCGTACACCGCTGCGGAACTCGAACGTCACGCGGTCGTGACTGCGTATCTCGGCGCGGTCCACGACGGGTACCAGGAGGCCCGCGATGAAGATCTCCGACAGCAGGTCCGGAGCCGTCCCCGGCAGCAGCCGGGACTGCACACGGTGCATCACCGGCAGGTTGAGCGGTACTCCGGACAATCGGGTGGCCAGCTTTTTGGCGTCCTTCGAGGCCGCACCGAAGTCCCGCAGCAGGTCCTGTGCCGTGGCGGTGACCGTGCGGCCGGATGGCTGCGGCGCGGGTGCGGCTGCGGCGGGCCCGGGGGCATCCGCCGACACCAGGATGGTCGGCAGATTGCTCCAGCCCTCGGGGCCCCGGGCGAGGAACTTCGCCCAGCGGTGCAGGTGGTGCTCGTGCATTGCCAGCACCGGCACTGCGATCGTCCCCGGAGCCGCGCCCTCGCAGTCGACCTGGGCTGCGGGCGCTCCCCGCAACGGTGAGCGCACCGCTCGGGGCTGGGGCGTGATCGCGGTGCTGGGCCACAGCGTCTCCGGCAGCAGATGAACGACGGCGACCGGGGACCGCAGAGCCCAGGAGTGGAGTCGGGGGACGACCGCACTCGTACGCCAGGCCATGGCCAGCCCGTCGGTGAGCAGGAGCACGGGGCGCGCCGTCCGTCCCGCACCGGGCGGGTCCGCGCCGTCCGGTGTTGGGATGTCGAGGGGCCCCGGCACCGCCTCCGTGTCGAGCGTGACCAGGGACTCCTGGCGGCACAGCCCCATGCGGACCAGCAGCGCGACGAGTTCTTCCACGACGGGACGCCAGAACTCCATCGCCAGGCTTCCGTCGGCCACCACGGTGATCTCCCAGCCGGCCGCGTCCGCGGGATGGGGTCCCTCCGACTGCCAGGCCGGGCCCGGTGCGGGTGGCCAGGCGAGGTCGCGCAGTGCCGCGCCGGCGGCGGACGGTGTGGGCAGCAGCGGCTGGAGTGCCGGGGCGATCCGGCGCTCCACGAGCAGTGCCGCCGCCGGCGACGTGTTCGGTGCGACCCAGGCCGGGCGGCGCAGCGACCGGCCCATCACCCACTGGCCGGCGGCTTCCCGGGCGCCTCCCGGGCCCTCGGGCTGAGCCGACTGCGTGTTCACGAACTGCTCCAGGGCGTACCGAGGGCTCCACCTGCGTCGGGCTGTTGCGTCGGGTCGTCCCACAGCACGACGACATGCCGGTCCAGCTGTCCGTCCCGCCGCAACCGCCCGAGGCGCTGCGGCAGTTCGGCCAGCCGCCCGCCCGACAACAGTTCCTCGGCGGCCGCGCGGAACCCGGGCCGCTGACAGTCGAGACGGTCCCACACCACGATCGGCAGTCCGTGCCAGAGGGCCGCGCGGACTTCGGCGTATCCGTCGCCGTCGTAGGAGCCCGGTGGTCTGCTCAGGACGCACGCGACCAGGCCCGGGTCGTCGTCGAGCGCGTCGGACATCCGCTCGACGGCTCCCCGCCCGTTCGACGAACTCCACAGGACGCGGCCCTCGCTGTGCAGCAGACGCTGCCATCGGGTGTGCCAGTGGCGGTGCGTGTCACGGGCCCGCATCCTGTCCAGACTGCGGACGACGACCGGGCGGCTCGGCACCGGGGTGCCGGGGACCGGTCCCCGCGGCTCGAACGTCTCCGGAACGCCCCATCGTTGCACCGGCGAGTTGAGCAGCTCTAATGGCAGGATGAACTCCACCGCGAGGCCCGACACTTGCTGCCAATGTGTCCTTTCCTCCGCGTCCGTCAGGGTCCGGACCACTGCCTGCTCCAGGTCGGCACGGGTCGCCACGCTCTCCGCCAGACGGTGGGGTGACCAGCGGTCCGGGTCGGTCTGTGCCCAGCAGGTGAGGTGGTAGCGATCGGGGTCCAGGGTGTCGGGGACGACCTGCACGACCACCGACCGGGTTAGCGGACCGGCCGACTGCCCGGCGAACTCGGAGCGGCATTCCTCCGCTTGACGGTCGTACTCGTCCTCCAGCGCGCTGTGCCGGGCCCAGGCGCGGGCTCGGGTCTCCAGTTGCCGGTGGCGCTCCTGACCCAGCTCCGATCGGACCTCGGGGGAGTGGACCAGCAGGAGCAGGAAGGCCAGAGCCGGTGGCAGACCGGACGGCGGTGCGTTCCACGTCGTCAGATGCACCAGGGCGAGCCAGGCCGTGCCGCCGGCGGGGCCCTCACCCGGTGGGAGCCTGCCCTCCGTCGCCCGGTTCACCAGTCGCGGCAGGTCGGCCGGCGCCAGAACCGAGAGGAGAGCCCGCAGAGCGTCCCAGTCGGTGTCGGGGTGGAACGACAGGGCCTGCCACTCCTCGGCGAGCTGCTCCACGGTCTTCGTCGTCTCGGGCAGGGCGCCCATGAGATGCAGCGTTCCCGCGAGGCCAGCGAGTCCGAACGGCTCCCTCATGCAGGCCCTGACGAGCGCTGTGACGCGATTGCGGGCGCCCGTGGCCGGCTGGCGGGCGTCCACGGCCGGGTGCTGTCCGAGGTGACGGCTCAGTTCGTCGAAGCGCGCGAGCCCCGCGTCGAACAGCACGGGATCACTCAGCAGCACGTCGACCACGTCGGATGCCACCCGCAGCCGCGCACGGTTGGCGGCCTGCCCCGGCTCGGGGCCGTCCGCCCGCACGTCCGTGTGGTCACGCATCACGACCACCGTCCGTCGCCGGCCTGTGCCCCGACGGAGCCTCGATGTACCGGCCCAGTCGCCGGCTGAGCGCCGTGGCCATACCCGTCAGGACATCCCTGACTTCGGTGCTGGTCACCTCACCGGAGGCGAGGCGGTCGGTGATCCAGGCCGCGGTGGTCCGTGCGTCGCCCGGTGGGCTGGTGTCCCAGGGGACGGGCAGCCAGTGCAGCACCACCTCCGTGGCGGCTTCGTGCAGGATCGGGTCCGCGGGTGTCAGGCCGTGCAGGATCGGCAGCCAGTCGCCCAGCAGTCCCAGCCCCACCAGCCGTGCCCGCTCCAGGCTGGGGTGGTCGCCCCGGGTATCCAGCTGTTGCAGCCAGGAGCGTGCTTTCCGCATGGCTTTCAGCTGCTGCCGCTCGCCGGCCAGCCGCCCGAACCAGCCCACGGCGGTGACGGCATGGGCGGCCAGGGCCAGCTCGACGATCCCGTGGTGCGAGTGGCCGAACGTCACCATGGTCCGGGCGGCCGACTTGGAGCGGGCCACAGTCTCGACGAACGGCCCCGCCTCCACGACCCCCGCATAGGCGACGGCCTGGACGAACCGCAGCACTTCGGCCGGGGAGTTGGACGCGGCGCCTCCGGTGGCCGCCGAACTGTCCCAGTCCACCGGGCCGTGTGCGAGGACACGGGCGAGGGCCTCCTGCGACAGCATCAGGCGTTCCGGACGGCCGACCGCTGTGAGCAGGAAGTCCATGCCGCTCATGTGGTCCATCGCGAGCCGATGGCTCTCCTCGTCGTCGCGCTCCAGGAGGGCGGCGAGCACCTCGTGACCGATGTCCGCGGCGTAGTACGTCTGGGCCCATGTCCCTCTCATCGCGTGCTGCGCGTCCAGGGCCCGCACTACGGGGGAGGCCTCGTGCAGCAGTTGGACGTGCAGCACGCGCGACTGCTGCCCCACCGCCCCGATCAGGGCGGCCAGCCCGTTCAGCCACAGCGGATCCTCGGCCCGGGGGCGCGCGATCAGATCTCTGACCAGCCGCTCGGCCAGGGGCATTTCCGCGAGGGCGAGACTCTCCACCACGGAGGAGGCGGCGAGCAACCGCGGCCCGGAGGATCCGGGGGTGACCAGGTCGAGCAACTGCCGGGGCGGAACCTCACCGTCGGACAGCAACCGGTGGGCGGCGGCGACCGCCTCCCGGTCGGACCCCTCGGCGAAGGCATCCATAGCCTGTCGGCGGCCGTCGCCTCCGGCGTCGGTCAGCAGCAGGCCCGCGAGCGGATCGCCGGGGGAGGCGGCGCGGCGGTGCCGGGCCGCGGTGGACAGCAGCTCCGACCAGTCCGGCAGCTCGCTCAACCCGGGATCGAAGCGATGGTCCAGCAGCACTTCCAGGGAGTCCGGGTCCTGCGACTGCGCCACGACGGACAGCAGCTCGCCGCGTTCCCGCGCCAGGGCGGCGCTGTCGGCCAGGCGCGCGGCTTCCTGGGCTTCCCGGTCCGCGGCGGCGAGCCGTCGGCGGCATGCCGTGTTCCGCGCCTTCCAGGCGTCGGGAGTGAGTTCCACATGGAGCGCGGTGAGCGCGGCGGCGGCCTCCCGGACGATCGGCCAGGGCCGCCCGGCGTCGAGGCAGCGTTCGGCCGCATAGCTGGACAGGGTGAGCAACTGCCCCTGGCCTATGGCCCGCAGGGCGGCGGCCTCCACCTCGACGGACACCGTACGGCGCAACACGGAGACGACCGCGCACCGCAGCGACCTCCGCGCTGCGTCCTCACCCGTGGCGCCGGCGCCGGGTACGGTGGCGCCCATGGCCCGCAGGCAGGCCACCACGGCTTCGGCGGGAGCGTCGTCGGATGACACCACGTCTTCGAGCGCCGACCAGGCGGTTTCGGCACGCAGCAGGGTGAGGGCTACGGCCGCGCGGTTCCAGTCCCGCCCCGCCGCCGGACCCGACGCCAGGACGCGCTGCTGCCGCTCGACGAACGTCCGCGTCAATTCGGCCGGCACCCAGGGCGCTTCACGCATCAACCACGCCGCGTACCGGGCGTCGGCGTCGGCGGCGCGCTGCCACACCCGTTCCAGGACCGCCCGGTCGACGCCCGGAAGCCCTACGAGCATGCGGGCCGGCTCCTGCCACTCGAACCGCAGGACGCGCCGCAGCAGTTCCGCCTCGTCCTGCGTCGCCAGCCGGGCCAGGAGACGCCCGGCGCAGTAGGCCTGGAACAGCTCGTGCCGGAACCGCACCAGTCCGTGCGCCACATCGAGGAACTGGGAGGCGATGACCTCGTCCACCACGGCCCGCCAGTCCTCGCGTACTTCGGCCAGCCGGGGCTCCATCCGCTTCAGCGGCATCGGGCCGTGCTCGACGAGCAGTTCGGCAACCGATTCCAGCACATCGAGCTTCTCCTCAGGAGCGAACCGCAGCTCCGGATGCCCGTCCGCCCGGTGCCGGTGGTGCCGCTCGGTCAGATACCACGTGGAGAACACGGCGAACAGCTCACCGGCCGTGCGCGGCGGCGTCGCGGTGGAGCCGTGGGACTCGACAGCCATCCACAGAAACAGCGGCGTGTGCAACAGCTCCAGCAGCCCGGCGGAGACCAGCCCCTCACCCGGCTCGCTCTCCCGGCGCCCGGACGGCGGGAGCCCTTCACCGAAGAGCGGCGTGAACCATGGCGTGCTGCTCCGGTCGGAGAGGAGTTCGGCCGCATAGCGACGGGCCTGTTCCGTCGTGACGGGGTGCAGGGTGATCACCGGCGCGTTGAGCGGTTCGGCCGCCGGAGCCGTGGGGTAGGCCGATGTGCGCTGACACAGGACCACCGGCGTGTCCCGGTGCCGCGCGCGCAGGTCCCGCAACCACCTCAGCACATCGGCGCGCTGGGGCGGGGGCACTTCGTCCAGGCCGTCGACCAGCAGCTGCAGCCCCCGCAGCGTCAGGAGCCGGTCGCAGGCGGCGCCACCGAGCAGGGCACCGGCGGTGCAGGCACGGGCCAGGACCTCGCCGTGGTCACCGGGTGGCGTCAGTGCCGTCGCGAGGTCCGCGGCGTGCATGGACAGCGGCATCCGCGGGGGCAGCGCGGGGTCCGTGGCTTCCCCGGTCACGGCCGAGGCATACAGACGCTCCAGTACTTCGAGAAGCGTCGACTTCCCGGCGCCCGCCTGGCCGACGAGGGTCACCGACCCGTAGCCGGCTGCGAGGCGCAGGGCATCCTGGGGCCGTTCGGGGGGCGTCCCGCCCGGTGCGCCGGAGGACGGCGCGAGCGCCTCGCCGGACAGGGATCCGCGCAGGGAGATGAACCTCGTCCCGGCGCGCAGCAGTTTGTTCAGCCGCTGCTCCGCGGCGTCGGCGCACATCACACGCACGGCCCGGTCGCAGGCCGCCCGCACCGCCTCCCGCACCGGGGGGTGTGCGCGACCGCCCGGCCGCCGGTCCAGTTCGGAGACGAGCTCCAGAAGCAGCCGCAGTTCGTCGTCGTGTCCCAGATCCAGCCCCGGGAGCACCCTGGCGGCCAGCTCGTGCAGTTCCGTCGACGGCCAGTAGGCGAAGCAACCCGGCACGCCGGCCTCCTCGCCCTCCAGGAACTCGCCCGCCACACCGGCGGCGATGAGCGCCGCCGCGACGGTGTGGGGTTTCTGCGCCTGGCGGGGCCATTTCAGGGTCCGGCAGGCCGCGAGCGTGAGCTGCGCCAGGTACTCACGCCACCACGGCTGCCTACCCTCGGCCGGATAGCCGTCGCGGGCAGCGGCGCGCACGTGCCAGAGAAGGCGAAACGCCACGCGGAAGGCCTGTGACTCCCCGGCGATGGCCCACCCCGGAGACTCGGCACCGCCGCTGTCTGCCTCCCGGCCGCCGTCCTCCTCGCCGTCGGCGCCGTGGCGGCAGGCGACGGCGAGGCGGCGGTTCAGCCGGATTAGTTCCGGTCGGCTCAGCGCCGGCGCCACCACGTTCCGCAGGAGATTGATCTCCAGCCAGGCGGGATCGCCCAGCAGGGGAAGATCCTCGTCGACCCGCGCGTGGTCGATGAGGTACGGCTGATCGTCGACCTGAAGCACCTTGCGGGGGGTGTACCGGTAGTCGGCGGTGAGCACATTGCGTGGATTGAGGTCGTCGTGGACGGTGGCGGTCACCCAGCCGTCCGTGACACCGCAGAGGATGGACCGCAGCCGGGCAAACGGATGACCCACGAGGTGCTCGCCGATGCGCAGCCCGTGAGTCTCCAGTACCGCTTCTTCGCCCAGCAGTTCGTGTACGAGACTCCAGTAGCCGAGGACGCGGGTGCTCACCACCCGGGCCCGCAAGGGCCCTTGCACCGTGCAGGTGCCGTCGGCCCGCACGTCGGAGACCTTCAGCTGTCTGGTGGCCTCCTTTGCCGGCCGCACCTCGATCCGAGTGTCGTCCGACGGGTGGACCGTCAGCACCCCGCTCTTCAGCCGTCCCTTCTGCACCGGTACGGAGATCCAGGACCCGACGGCGAAGCGGGGATCGCCGTCGCCCGTACCGGTTGAGCACGAGGCCGCGAACAGGTCCGCCGGATACACGTGTCGCACCGCGTCACCGGGCTGTGCGTCGTCGTCCAGCTCCACGACCAGGTCGGCGCCGAGCCGTGGGTTGAGCCGCTGAAGCCGTTCGCTGGTGGGGTGGGGGCGTGCCGCGCGGGACAGCGTTGCCCGCAGTCGCCGTACCAGCCGGTCCACGAGCAGCACCGCGCGGCGTGCAGCCTCCTCGGAACCCTCCATGGCCGACTGCGCTAGCTGCTCCAGGGTGACCACCGGAAACCCCGGTTCCCCCATCCGCTCGCTGACGTGCACATACACGACCGCCGCACGCTCCCCGGCCGGGGGTCCGCCGGGCTCCAGCAGGGACTCGCTCACCGCGGCGATCGCCGTGAGGTAGGCGGCTTTCAGCTCGGACATGTGGTCGCGGAAGGCCTGCCACTCGGTCCGGGAGGTCTCGGCGTCCTGGAGCTTCACCACGTACCAGACCTCGGATCCCGGAGAGCCGCAGAGGGCCTTGATCTCCAGAACCTGTGCCCCGCTGAGCCCACCGGAGATCTGCCGGACTACCTCCATACCGTGCACCGGCCCCGGCAGGCGGCCGTCACCCTCGCCCTCGCTGATGCCGTGCAGTACCCAATCGATCTCCGGCCGCTCCTCGTCCGGGATCTGGCAACCGGGCGGGAATCGCACTTCCACCTTGTCCGCCCCCATCCCAGTCGGTTCACTGTAGTTTGGCATCCGGGCGGGCACGGGGGGACGGGGACGCGAGTGCTGGAAGCCATCTGGACCGGCCTACTGGTCGCGCTGCTGTGCTGGATCGCATCGGTGCTGTGGAACAACCGCCGCAGACTGCCCGTACTGGTGGCCTCCTGGCGTCTCTTCGGCGAAGTGCGGGTCTCCGTCGCGTCGTTGCTGCGTGTCCAGGACGACGACCGGTACCTCCTGGTGCACTCGCCCTACCGGCCCGACTCCTACGGTCCGCCCGGCGGCGTGGTCAAGTACCACCCGGCGGCGCGCCCGGCCCTGGACCGGCTCGGGTTCCGCGAGGAACTGCGGGTGGACCAGCGCATGCGCAGCGATCTGCGCGGTTTCCTGCCGGGTCGTGCGCTGCCCGGCTTCGTCCGCTGGCTCGACCGTCAGGAGGACCGAGAGTCGGCGATCGAGTGCGTGCGCCGCGAACTTGCCGAGGAACTCGCCGAGATCGGCCATCAAGAGCTGGCCGCCGGCATCGACCGCCTCCACTTCACCCATGTGCGGCACGTTGTGGACGGTCCGTTGAAGGTGCCCGGACGGCCCTACCGCGTAGTCCGCCTCTTCGATGTCTGGGACCTGAGCCTCGACACCGCCGAAGCCGTGCGGCTGCGGGACGCTTTGACGGCGCTGGCCGCCGACTCCGCGGACCACGGTGTGCTGGTCGCTACCGCGGACGACATCGTGCACGGCCGCCGACGCCACGCGTATCTGGCCCCGCACGCGGCCTACTTGATGGGTGAACGCCGCTTCCACGCGGACCTGCCGCCCCTGAACTCGTGAACAGCACTCCCGCGGGGGTGGCCGGTCCGCGCCACGGCGAGCCTATGGGCGACTGCCCCGGCCGGGACCTCACATGAGTCACAGCCCCTCGGCATTGAGTTTGTGCCCCCTGGCTGGGCTCGCTCGCCTCTTCCTGCCTGGATGCGGCAGGTCATCGCTGTCACAGTGGCGTCATCCATCCTCTTCGGGCCGGTGGATGGTGGGTCCGCCGTGCGGTTCCTTGCGCGCCGAAGTGGGGCGGCCGCTTTGATGGCAGGGCCCTCGGCAGAGGGAACGTACAGCCCCAGCGGCCGCTGTTCCAGGGATTGTGCGGACTGCCCCTCGACCGATGGAGTCGGAACAACGAAGCGGAGGGCCTGCTCGCGCAGCCGCTCCGAGTTGCTGTCGGCGCGGGCGCGGCGGACGTGGTCGAGCAGGCCGGCGGCGTCGAACGCAACACCCACGACAGCGAAGGGCTGAAGCCCATGGTCGAGGGTCACCAAACGAGACACGACCCCCACCGCGGCCGCCACTTCAAACCCCAGCGTCTCCACGCGGACAAAGCCTACGACCGCACCGACCTGCGGAAATGGTTACGCGGCAAACGCATCGGAGTACGGATCGCACGCAAAGGCATCGAGTCCAGCGAACGATCGGGCCGCAGGAGGTGGGTGATCGAGCGGACGATGTCCTGGCTGTCCGGCTACCACAGACTCAGCCCCCGCTACGAGCGCGATCCCCGTAACTACCTGGTCTTTCTCGGACTCGCCGCCGCCCTCTGCTGCTACAAGCGACTCGTCCGCCTCACCACATAGGACACGGTCTTACTGACCGCTTCACCGACGAGGTCTCCTCCATCGCCGCGTACGACCGTATCGACCGCGTCACTCTCCAACGATAACTGCTGCTGGTGCTGTTCGCCCTGGGCACCAACACGGGCATCCGTGCCATCGTGGCGACCGGCGAGTACGGCGAGCACGGCGAGAGCGAGGCCGCCCTGCGGCACGTGCGACGGCACTTCATCACCGTCGACAAGCCCCGGGCCACCGTGACGAAGCTGGTCAACGCATCCTTCGCCGCCCGCGACATCGCGTGGCGGGGGCAGGGCAACGCGTGCGCGTCGGACTCGTAGAAGTTCGGGTCCTGGTTCTCGAACTTCATGACCGAGTACCACGCCCGCTACGGCGGCAACGGCGTGATGATCTACTGGCACGTCGAGAAGAAGAACGTCTGCATCTACTCCCAGTTCAAGAGCCGTTCGTCGTCCGAGGTCGCGGCGATGATCGAGGGCCTACCGGCGCACTGCACGGACGCCGAGATCGAGTCCAACTACATCGACACCCACGGCGCGAGCGTGGTCGGGTTCGCCTTCACCGAGCTGCTCAACTTCCGGCTGCTGCCCCGGTCGAAGAACATCGGCAGCATCCGCCTGTACCGGCTGGACGATGCCCCGCCCCGCCGGCCGGCGCTCGGCGGCTCGCTGACCCGGCCGATCCGCTGGGACCTGATCGAGCAGCAGTGCGACCAGATGGTCAAGTACGCCACCGCGCTCCGGCTGGGGACGGCCGAGGCGGAACAGGTGCTGCGGCGCTTCACCCGCGGCGGCCCCAAGCACCCCACTTACCAGGCCCTCGAAGAACTGGGCCGCGCCGTGCGCACGATCTTCGCGTGCGACTACCTCGCCAGCCCCGATCTGCGCCGCGAGATCCACGGCGGGCTGGACATGAACAAGCGGCTCGACCTGGCGTCGGCCGTCACCATGCCCCGCCCTCGCACCCCGGCGGACACCGCCGCCCGACCCGTCACGGAGACACGATGACCGAGTTCCACGACTTCCAGGACCTCACCGCCCCGGATAAACGAGGATTCAGGTGACGGGACGATCAGTCCCGAGGGGAAGGGCCGGGTATGGGTCGTGGCGGTGAACGGCCGGGGTGTTAGCTTCCTGCCCGTGTTAGAACACCAGGATGAGACCAGGGCGGCCTACGACGGGGTCGTCGAGCTTTATGCGTCGATGTTCGCTGACGGGTTGGAGACGCGGCCGTTCGCCCGGAACATGATCGGCACCTTCGCCGAGCTCGTGCGTGACACGGGGAACTTGCGGGTGGCCGACGTCGGGTGCGGACCCGGTCATCTGACGGCCATGTTGCACGACTTGGGGCTGGACGCCTTCGGGATCGACCTCTCCACGGCCATGGTCGATCACGCTCGGCGCGCCCAGCCGGCGCTGTGGTTCGACGAAGCGCGAATGGAGGCCCTGCCGGTCGAGGACGGAGCGCTGGGTGGAGTGCTGGCCCACTACTCGATGATCCATACCCCACCTGAAGAACTGCCCGCGCTACTCGCTGAGCAGGTGCGTGTTCTGGCACCAGGGGGTCTGCTCCTGGTGTCCTTCTTCGGAACCGAGGGGCCGGCGCCGGTCCGCTTCGATCACAAGGTGGCGCCCGCCTACAGCTGGCCGGCGGAGCAGTTCGCCGAATTGCTGGCCGGGGCCGGGCTCGTCACGGTGGCTCGGTTGCTCCACGACCCAGCGTCCGAGCGGGGCTTCCTCGACACTCACTTGCTGGCCCGCCGCCCGTCTTGAGTTAGTTCGGTCAACATGCCTCATGTCCTCGCTCGAATGAGTCCGGGCAGAGAACCGCAGCCAAGACCGTGCTCGCGCGGCCGGGCCTGGAGACGGCCGCCGAGCGCGGTGACCCGTTCCGCTCACAGTCCGGCGGGTTGCGCTCGCCGGGGCTGCGGTGGGCTCAGGCTTCGAGAGCGGCCAGGTCGAAGCCGGCCGTGGTCAGGACATCTGCGGCGACTCCGCGGCCGACCTCGGCGAGGCCGATCAGCAGGTCGTCGCAGTCAATGTGGTCGGAGCCGTTCTGCAGGGAGTGTGCCTCGGCGATGGCGATGGCCTTGCGGGAGTAGGGCGTCCAGGCGATGCGCTCGGCCGCCTGGGAGGCTCCCATGCTCAGCCTGGTGCCGACGGATCGGTGGACCGTCTCCGGCAAGATCCCGGCGGCCTGCAGAAGCCGGGTGGCGCTGTTGTCCTCAGTGGTCAGTCCCCAGAGCAGGTGCTCGGTGCCGATGTAGTTGTTGCGGTGCTGCACCGCTGCTTGCTTGACGTGGCCCATCGCCTGTCGGAGGTCGTCGGTCATTGTGTCGGGGCTGTAGCGCTTGTGCGGCGCATGGAAGCGTTGCTGGACCGCCTGTCGGGTCACGCCCAAGGCGGTGCCGATGTCGGTCCATGAGGAGCCGTGCATCCGACAGTGCTCGACGTAGTCCTCGACCAGATCGTCCGCCAGCGCCTGCATCTGGCCTGCGATTTCGGCGGCGACGGTGAGCAGGGCGAGCCAGTCGGGCTGTTCTTGTCCGCCGGAGCTGCGGTGTGCGGTGTCGCAGCGCTGGTCAACTTCCGCGATGAGATCGTCCAGGTCTGGTAAAGCCATGAGGCAAGTACGTCTTGACAATTTCAAATTGTCAAGACGTACTTGCCTATCTCCTCTTGGAGCACTGCCCGGACATGACAGAGACATCAGCCCACTTGCCCGGAGATCTCCGAAACCTCAGGGACATCACAGAGACCGGACACCTTGCGCTTCTGTCCCGGCTCGTTTGATCTTGCCCGCGGCCGGGGCTGTGACCAGGGGTGATGTAAAGACAGGTGAGACGGATCCTCGGCGGAGTCTCAACTGGTGTTGTCTGCCAGCCGCACTTCCACGGAGTTGTCGCACTTGATGTTGTCGGCCAGTCGTCTTCGACCGCGGCCGGGAAGGGACATCAGTGGCGTCGGGTCCAGAACAGAGTGTGCCCGCCCTCGCCTTCGGGCACGACGGTCGTCGACGACTGCACCCGCCCGGCGGACGGCCGCATGATGACCGCTGACGTGCGCATCCTGCACCCGTGCGATACCGAGGACGCCCAAGCGGTGCGGCGGCAGATCCGCGCGATGCGTGAGCTCGACGCGCAGGTGTTCCCGGAGCCGGAGGCGGGGCGAGGACGAACGTCGGCCTGCTCGGCGGCACTGCCATCGTTCTACGCCGCGGTCAGCGTCGCAAAGACCACGACATTTCCCTGGTAGCCGGTTTCTTCGGCGTAGGGGCCCCCACAGGTGATCACGCGTAGTTCGGGCCGGTGGGAGCTGCCGTAGACCTTCTCATCCGGAAACGCCTTCTTGTCGTAGAGTTCCACAGCGTCGACCGTGAAGACGGCTGTCCGCCGGTCTGACCTGATGATCTCGATGGTGTCGCCCTTGGCCAGTGCTCCGAGGCGGTGGAAGACTCCGGGGCCTTGCGGCGTGTCGACATGCCCCGTAGCGACGGCTGTGCCGACCGAGCCAGGAGGTGTACCGGCGCCATACCACCCGGCAAAATGGGGCATATTGAACGATGGCGGGCGCAGTGCTCCTGTGTCGTCGAGGCCCAGTTTCGTCATGGGGGCATTCACGCCGATGGCGGGGATTCGCAGCCGGACCGGAGCCGACGCGGGCAGGGGCGACACAAAGGGATACCGGGTCGAGGCGGTGCTGCTGGGCCCGGGTGCCACGGGGGAGAAGGACTGCGCGGTCGAAGGTTGCGGAGGCCCTTCGCCCCGGAGCGCCGTGATCACCAGCACCATGCCCGCCAGTAGAGCGTAGGCGAGATATTTGGTGGACGGGGTGGACGGGGTGGACGGGGTGGACGGGGGCGAAGGGCCGCAGGGCTCGTACCTCGGTTCCATCGCTGTGGAGCCTCCGCTTCGCGATGATCCCCCAGCCCCCGGACACGGGCCTGGGGGCTGGGCCGGCAGGGCAGAGCGTCAAAGGCGGGCACCGGCCCTGGGGCGGCGCATCTTGATCGCGCCGCCGGCGGCGGCTCCGGCGAGCAGCACCGCCCCGACGGAAAGTTGCGTGCCCTTGTCGTTCGCTGCCCCGAAACCAGCGTCGATCGCGCCGCTGGGGTTGCCGGTGCCGACCCAGTATGTGCCCGTGACCTTGACTCGTGGCGGGCACTTCAGAGTGATGGTGTAACCGCCGGCCGCGGTGTCGCCCGGCACCTTGAATTCGCCGGTCAGTACACCCTCCCTGTCGCCTGGCAGGAGATGGAACTTGCCTCCTGCCTCGGACTCGCCCTTCCCGTAGACCTCCGAGCCACAGGCCCTGGTGCTGACCGTGACGGTGGAACCTGGGGCGGCATGGCGCGGGCTGATGTGCATGCCTGGATCACCGGTGGGGCCGTCCGCGGCTGCGGCGGCCGGGCTCGAGAGGCCGACGGCACCGATAAGGAAACCGATGCCGATGCCGGCGCCTGCCCACTTGATACGCATGAAGTTCCTCCGAGAAGCAGTGGCCGGCCGGAGTGCGCGGCGCCTTGTTGTGCTCCGCTCATGAGGAAACCGACAGACCGTCAGGGCTGCAACACGCATACGGACAGATGGGTCATCCGGCCAGGCCCAGCGGCCGCACTCCTTTGATCATTTACGCAGGTGAGCGCTCCTGAGGGCGTTTTCGGAAGAACGCACCGCACGGGCGACGAGAGGGCCGGCGTCCCTTCGACGGGCGCGGTGACGTCGAGAGCCGGCCGGGGGCATGCCGCATCACTCCCGGTCGGCTGGGCGTGCCCGGTAGTCGGCTTGTTCTCTGCCACCGGCAGTCAGGTCCGTCTGCGACCGGTGGCGTCGCCTGCTGTTCCGGTGGACATGCCTGACTGACGAGAGAACATTTGGGAGTCGCCGCTGTAAGGGCTCGATACCGTAGCCCGCGAGGGCAAGCACGGTGGTGGGCCGCCGGTTGTCACCGACCACGAGTTCCACACCTTTCTGCGCCGCCGGGCGAACGGCGAGACGGCCGATCAGATCCAGCCCGACCTGATCATCCCCACCGGCAAACGCGAGGGCCACAACTCGAGCCTGGCGAGCACCTGCCGGGCGCTCGCTGAGCACCACGAGCGGCAGGCGTACCACCGGCCCGGGCCGACTTCACCGCTCTTCAGCGGCGCGACCGCAGTCCCAGGTAGTTTCTCGGCGCACATGTCCGATCGCCGTAGCCTCATGGGAACAGGGTTGCGGCGGGTGCCGCGGTCGCGGTCGGCGAGCGCATCCCCTCCTGTTCGAAAGGCTCACGCATGCTCGACCTGCGACGCCAAGGTGCCGCTCTCATAGGCCCTACCGCGTTGCTTGTGGTGGCGGGCGCATCGTAGGCCTCCGCACACGGCACCGGCCCAGCGGCCGGCGAGAGCGCACCGGATTGCCTGTGGCCCGGCGTCGAGCACATGCTCCTGGGCTGGGACCACCTGCTTTTCGCCGCCGCCGTCCGCCACCTGGCGGGCTCCGCCCGCCGTGCTGCTGGTCAGAGCAGCCTCTTCGCCCTGGGCCACAGCACCACACTGCTGATCGCGGCCCTCGCGGGCCGGCGCGTGAACCCGGTGGCCGTGGACGTCGTCGCGCTGAGCCTCGTCTTCGTCGGCGCCGTCGGACTGCTCGGCGTGGGCGAGCGCCGCTGACGCGCCCGCTGTCGCCTGCTTCGGCCTCGTCCACGGCCTGGGTCTGGCCACCCGCCGCAGGACCTCAACCTGGCCGACGACGGGAAGCCCGCACGGGTGCTGGCGTTCAACGTCGGCGTGGAGATCGGGCACATCGCCGCCGTCGCCGTCACCGCCGGCATTCACAGGCTCCCACCGCAATCGCGCCCTGAAGGGTGCGTGATCCGGGTCGCGAGGCCGCTCTCGTGGCATGCGGCGTGGTGGCCGCCGCAACGCTGGTCGTCCTCGGCGACCAGTCCGAGACGGCGCAGGCTCAGGGCAGCTGCCAGGTCCGCGACCGCATCGAGACGATCACCGGCAATACCGGACACCCCAAGGGCTTCACCGAACCCGGCGAGCGCGCTCCGGAGTCCGGGTTCGGCCATGTCATCGGCGACGGATACGTCATCGTCCAGTACCGGCCCCAGCTTCCCGCCGCCGATCTGGACGCCCTGCGCAACTACGTCCGAGGCGGCGATGGGAGATCGACTTGCTGGTGCCCCACCAGGTTGGTAGCCGCTACTCGACGCTGCGGCGGCCTGCGAGAAGGAACAGAGAGGTGAGAAGCCCAAGGAGTCCTCCGCGAGCCTCCACCGCAAGGCTGCCGCGCTCGATGTACGGCTCCGAAAGCGTCTCGCACTGCTCGACAGGCAGCCGTTCACGTCCACGAAGCCACCGCAGATCCTCACCGCGGCCCTTGTGCCGAGTGTCTCCGACCTGCCCTCTCGCGAGTGAAGATCGCTCCTGTGCGAACACGAGGAGGGCGTGAATCGCGGCGGGAACGCGATCCGAACCGATCCGCCACAGGTCGAGCACTCGTCGGCGCCCACAGGCTCCCGCGTCCTGGTGCGCTGAGCCGTCGGCCAGGGCTGGACCTGGAGACCCCTGGCCATGCTGCGGGTTGTCTTTGCGGAGGTTGGCGGACACCGACCGCGACAACCCGAACCGTCAGGTCCGGTCGAGCTTCCTCGGTTGAGTGTGCTGGCGGGACCGCAGCGGGAAAGACCGGCAGAACGAAGGGACAGAGAGCGGGCCGCTGTCGTCCGGCGCCGGGGTCAGCGGGTGAGGGCGCGGTTCAGCCAGGTCAGCAGGTCGTTGACGATCTCCTGTCTGTTGGTCTCGTGGAACAGTTCGTGCCGGGCCTCGGGATAACGGAGGTAGGTCACGTCGACGAGGCCGGCCTCGCCGTAGCGTTCGACCAGCAGGTTGCTGAGTGAGAGAGCGGCGTTCAGCGGGTCGTGGTCCCCGACCAGGACGCAGAGGGGCAGATCCGCCGGGATGCCCTTGGGCCGGGCCAGTGACGCCGAGGCGACGGCGATGTCGGCCATGCCCTGGGCGTCGAGGCTGAAGCCGCACAGGGGGTCGGCGAGGTAGGCGTCGACGGCCGGCTCGTCCCGGCTGAGCCAGTCGAACGGCGTGCGGCCGGGTTGGAACGCCCTGTTGAGCGCGAGCAACGGGTCTCCTCCCTCGGCTGCCTCCTGTGCCTGTGCCTGTGCCGCGAGCATCACGTCGACCGCAGTGGTACCGGCGAGGGCGACGGCGTCGAGCAGGTGGGCGTGTTCCAGGACGTACTGCTGCGTGGCGAAGGAACCGAGGCTGTGTCCGAGCAGGACCAGGGGCAGGCCGGGGTGCTGTTCGCGGACTTTCTCCGACAGGGTGACCATGTCACCGACGAGTCGGTTCCAGCCGTCGTCCCCGAGATGACCGGGCTCGGCGTGCCTGCTCAGCCCGTGTCCGCGGTGATCGTTGGCATAGACGGCGTAGCCCTGAGCAGTCAGCGCTGCCGCGAGTGGGGCGTAACGGCCGGCGTGCTCGCCCATGCCGTGGGCGATCTGGACGACGGCTCGCGGGGGCGTCTCCGGCTTCCATTCGTGCACGTGGATCTGGACGCCGTCTTCGCTCTCGAAGGTGAACATCGGGTTCCTTGTCTTGGGTACGCGGGCAGCCCTGCTGGCCCGGCCGAGTCGCAGGGGGTGGGCCGGCCCGAGCGGTGCAGGCTCACGGCGGTCGTGGGGTACGGCGGTGGTGACCGCCGGCCGGGTCAGGCGTACTGCTCGCCGAGGTAGCCGGCGATGATCCGGGTCTGGTCGGCCCGGAGTTCCCGGGCCGCGGCGTGCGTGGTGATCTCGCCGTGGGAGAGGACGTAGCCGCGGTCGGCGATGTCGAGGGCGAGGCCGACGTGCTGTTCGACGAGCAGCACCCCGCAGCCGGTGTCGTCGGCATAGCGCCTGACGATGGGCAGCAGTTCCTCGACGATGATGGGTGCCAGGCCGAGGCTGAGCTCGTCGAGCAGGAGCAGCTTGGGGCTGCGGGCCAGGGCTCTTCCCATGGCGAGCATCTGTTGCTCGCCGCCGGAGAGCAGCCCTGCCTTGCGGTCCTGGAGGCGGGCCAGGGCGGGGAAGTAACGCTGGGCGGCCGCCTGGTCGAGGCGCTCGCCCCGGTGGCCGAGGCGCAGGTGCTCCGCCACCGTGAGGCCGGAGAAGATGCCTCGTCCTTCCGGAACGTGGGCGATGCCGAGGCGGGCGCGGGTCGCTGCCGGGATCCTGGCGAGGTCCGTCCCGTTGAAGGTGATCGTGCCGGCGAGGGGGCGCAGCAGCGCGGAGACGGTCTTGAGCGTGGTGGTCTTCCCCGCTCCGTTGGCCCCGAGGAGGGCGACGACCTCTCCCGCGCCCACCTCGAGGTCGATCCCGCGGATGACGGCGGCTCCGTCGTATCCGGCGGTGAGCCCGGCCACCTTCAGGACTGGGGTGCTCATGGTGTCTCCGGTGTGCTGGTGAGGGCCTTGGCGGAGCCGTCGCCCGAAGTGGCGGACGCGGTGGCTGGCTGGGCGGCGGAAGCCCCGAGGTAGGCGGCGATGACGGCCGGGTCGGTCCGGATCTGTGCCGGCGTCCCGGATGCGATCACCTTGCCGAACTCCAGGACGACGACGTGGTCGCAGATGCCCATCACGAGGCTCATGTCGTGGTCGATGAGGAGCAGCGCGGTGCCGGCCTCGGCGACCGCGCGCAGTCTGCGTCCGAGTTCGGCGCTCTCCGTCGTGTCCAGGCCGGCCGCGGGTTCGTCGAGACAGATGATGCGGGGGCGGGCTGCCAAGGCCCGTGCCACACCGACGAGTTTGCGTCTGCCCTGGGACAGCTCGTGCGCCGAGGCGTCGCCCAGGTCCTCGAGCCCCAGGGCCGCGAGGGCCCGGGGGACAGCGGGGTTCGCGGCCGGGCGGCGCCCGAAGGTCTCGCCGAGTGTGGTCCACCACGTCGAAGGGTCCGCCGTGACCTGGAGGTTCTCCGCGACCGTGAGGTCTTCGAAGAGTTCGCTGCTCTGGAAGGTGCGGGCGAGTCCTCGGCGGGCCCGTACATGGGGCGGCCGTCCGGTCAGGTCCTTGCCGTCCAGTTCCACCCGTCCCCGGGCGGCGACGAGACCGGTGACCGCGTCCACGAAGGTGGTCTTGCCGGCCCCGTTGGGGCCGATGAGGCCGACGAGTTGGCCCTCGCCGACCTCCAGGGAGACATCGCTGAGGGCGTGGACGCCGCCGTAGCTGACGCCCAACTGCTGGACAGAGAGCACGTTCACGGTGCGACCTCCTTGGCTTCGGCGGCGGTGCGACCGAGGTGGATCTCCGGGGAGCCGACGGCGGATGCGTGGTCCGTCGGTGGTCCGGTCGTGGCTGCCGCGCGTCTCATCCTCTTCGCCGTCCTCCGGCGGTGGGCGGCGCCCGCGATGCCGTCGGGGTTGGCGATCAGCGTCACGATCAGGGAGACGCCGCCGAAGAGCAGGGCCCAAGTTCCCTTGATTCCGAACCACTTGTCCAGCGCGTGCGGCAGCAGCGCCTCGGTGGACATCAGCCCCGCGATCACGGCTCCGGAGACCATGGTGATGCCGCCGATGTAGGCGAATCCGATCAGGCCGAGGGCGGCCAGGGCGGTGAACCGGGCGGCGCTGACCGAGCCGAAGTTGTAGCCGTAGAGGGTGCCGGCGGCGCTGGCGATGAAGGAGCTGATGGTGAACGCGGCGATCTTCACGGCCCGGACGTCGACACCGGCTGCCGCGGCGGCGCGCTCGTTGGAGCGGACGGCGAGCATCCGTCGGCCGAGTCCGGTGCGCCTGAGATGGGCGACGTACAGCCCGAGGGCCACGGTGACGGCCAGGACGAGGAAGCCGAACATGGGGCTGGGTTCGTTGCCGTCCAGGCCGCGGAAGTCCGCTTTCGGTCCGAGGTCGATTCCGAACAGGCGCGGCGGGGGTACGGACACCCCGGCTGTTCCGCCGAACGAGGTGTTGTTGAACAGGGCCTGTTCCATGGCCAGGGCCGCGGCCAGGGTGACGACGGCCAGGCTCACTCCCCGCACCCGCAGGGCGGAGACGCCCGCGGCCACTCCCAGCAGGGTGGCCAGCACCATCGCGCCGAGGGCGGAGAACGGGAACGGGATTCCCCACCCGACCGAGAGGTGGGAGAGGACGAATCCCGCGGTTCCGGAGAGCGCGAGCTGCATCACGGAGATCTGTCCGACGTAGCCGGTGATGACGACGTAGGACAGCACGATGACCATGCCGATCAACGAGTTCGTGAGTGCCTGGCGGAAGTCGAACGGGAGCACGATCAGTGCGGCGGCGGCGACCGTGGCGGAGATCAGAGCGGGACGCAGCAGCCGCTCCGGCAAGGGCACCGCGGGCAGTCGCTGTTCGACGAGTTCACCGCGGCGCGGCAGACCGGCACCCCGCACGTACAGGGCGACGACCATCAGGGCGAAGACGAGGAGCTGCTGGAGACCGGGCATGGCGTTGCCGTTGTCGGTCGGGAACCAGCTCTGCGTGGACAGGTAGTAGACGACCGACTGGAGCACTCCGATGAGGATGCCCGCGGTGCAGGCGATCCACAGCGAGGTGAACCCGGCGAAGAGGGCGGCGGCCAGGGCCGGGACCACCTGCAGCGGGAGCGTCATGGAGTCGACCTGGACGATGGGCGCGGCCAGGACACCGAGGAGCCCGGCGACCAGGGCGGCCAGGAGGGTGTTGGCCATCGAGACGCTGTTGGGGGACAGTCCTGCCAGCAGAGCGGCCTGTTCGTTCTCCGAGGCCGCGCGGGTGGCCAGGCCGAAGCGGCTCCACCGGTACAGGGCCCCGAGGGTCAGGGCGATCACGACGACCAGTCCGGCCAGGACGAAGCGGTCGGAGGGTGTGGTGATGCCCAGCAGAGTGACGGTCCCGGCCGGAAGGATGCTCGGTGCCTGCTGCGGCTGCACCCCGAAGACCAGGAGCACGGTGGCCTGCAGGGTGAGCAGGACGCCGAGGGAGGCCGCGAGTTTGGCCAGGGGTGAGACGGTGCGCAGCGGCTTGAAGACCGCCACCTCTGTCAGCACTCCGACGGCGAGCGCGACGGTGAGGGCACCGGCGAGGGCGGCCCCCATGGGCAGCGTCAGCCCGAAGAAACCGGTGGTCAGGGCCCAGAAGGCATAGGCCGAGACCATGGCGACCGCGCCGGTGGACAGATTGATGATGCCCGAGCCCCGGTAGGTGGTCACCACGCCGAGCGCGATGCCGGCGATCAGTGCCCCCTGGCCGAGGCCGAGCAAGGCGAAGAGCAGGATCTGTTCCAATGCATGACTCCTGTCATGAGCCCGCACATGCGCGGGTCCGCGCTGCTGAGGCCGCGTCCTGTGAGGGCGGCGACCTCAGCGGCCGCGGGTCGGGCGAGGGCTCACTGGGGCGGGCGGATCCAGTCGGTCAGGGGCTTGAAGCGGCCCTTGCCCTCGTACTGGTAGAACCTGGCCTGGTCGTTGCAGACGGCGGGGGCGTCCGGGTACTTGCCGCACTCGACCTCGGCGGCGCCCATGACGACCGGCCCGGGGAACTTCTTGAGCCGCTCGCTCACGGACGCGGGCGTGATCTTGTCCGGGCCGATGGCATCGAGCACCTTCGCGTACGTCAGGATCGTGCTCCAGCCCAGCGGCGCGAAGACCTTGGACTGGTCCTCCTTGCCCAGCCCGGCCTGTGCCGAGGCCGTCAGGAACGCCTTGGAGTCGGCGGCCGAGGAGTCCATCGGCAGCGTCTGGGCGACGCCGTACGTCCAGGTGGGCAGGTCCCCTCCGAGCCCCTGGGCGACATCGGGGGACATGCACAGCGGCGTGGAGACCACCGGCTTGGTGACATTGAGCTGCTTCAGTGCTTTGGCGATCCCGACGCATCCGCCACCGATGGAGATGGGGACCACGACGTCCGCGGTGTTCGTCCCGGCCGCGGTGACCGGGCCGATCAGATCGGTGGACTGCGCGTCGAACCCGACGGACTTCACCTTCAGTCCGGCGGCTTTCAGGCCCTTCACCGCCGCCCCGGAGGCGATCTTGTCGCCGGGTGTGTTCGTGTGGATCACCGCCGCGGTCTTCGCTTTCAGCACGTCACGGGCGTAGGTGCCCCAGGTGCCGAAGATGTGCGGCAGGTCGCCGAACGTGCTGAAGGTGTTCTTCGCGGTGGGCATGGTCGGGCCCGTTGCCACGCCGACCAGTACGGGCTTCTTCCCCGCGATCACCGAGTTGAAGGAGGCGTCACCGAGGTAGAGATTGCCGACGCCGATGGCGGAGACCTCCTTGTCGCCCAGCAGTTGCTGGCCGCACTTCTGTCCCTCCTCCTCGGCGGACACCACCGTGCAGACGTTCAGCTTCAACGGGTGCCCGCCGATGCCGCCCAGCTTGTCGTTGACGTAACGCACCGCGGCACGGGCACCGAGGGTGGCTTCGGGGTTGCCGCCGGGGCCGCCTTCGACGTTCACCCAGCCCAGGGTGACCGGGTCGAGGGCGGCGTCGGCCTTGCCCGCCCTTCCGCCGACGTAGGCGAGGTAGTCGGTCACGACGTCACTCGCCGAGCGGGAGTCGGCGGTCGCGGAGGAATCGCCGGCGGAGGCGCCGGACGACGAGGACGTGCCGGTGCCCGATCCGCTGCATGCGGCGACCCCCAGCAGGGGCGCCAGAGCGGCGGAGACGAGGCCGAGTCTTACGGGGCGTGAGATCGAGGGCATGCGGGATCCTCCAGGATCGGAAAACGGCAGGGCGGTGCCCGGCGCGGCATGCGGGAGAGCACGGAAGGCAGTGGGAGCAGGGAAGGCAGGGAAGGCAGGGAAAGCAGGGAGACCGAGGAAGGCAGGGAAAGCGAGGAAGGCAGGGAGACCGAGGAAGGCAGGGAAAGCGAGGAAGGCAGGGAAAGCGAGGAAGGCAGGGAGAGCGAGGAAGGCAGGGAGAGCGAGGAAGGCAGGCGGGCGCACCGGGGTGACCGGTGCCTCGGACCAGCCCGAGGACCTTCGAAAGGCCAGGTGACCGGCGCTTCCGAGTTCCGTAACTTTCTTACGGATCGGGAATCTAGGTGTACGCTGGCGCCCTGTCAACGCCCCGGTTCACACCGAATTAACGATCATGCAATGGGAGGGACGGACATGACGGAGCCCGCCGTGAGACGCAGACTCCCCCGGCGCTCACCCGAAGAGACCCGGGCCCTCATGCTGGAAGCGGCCACCCGGCTCGTCTGCGCCGGCACCTCCGACACCAGCGAGGAGGCCGTCTCCGCGGCCCTTGCTCACATCCGCGTCAAGCGGGTCACCGAGGAAGCCACCCGCATCATGCGGGAGAGGCTGGGCGACGACACGGCACCGGCGATCACGACCGGATCCATCTACCAGATCTGGCCCGCCCAGGCCGACTTCCAGGCGGATCTCCTCTTCCACCTCACCAGCCGGCAGGCCGAACTGGTCCCGGGGCTGCCGGAGAGCATCCGCCGTTTCAAGGAGGCGGTCGACAGCGGTACGACCTGGCAGGAGGCCCTCAACGACGTCCTGACGGACAACCACGAGAACCATCGCGTGGACCCGGTCTATCGTGTACTGCTCGGCTTCTACGCCAGTGCCGCCAACCCGCGCGTCCGCGATGCCCTGGGACACTACGGCGAGTCGTTCACCGAGGTCGCCTGCGAGGCGTACCAGGCGCTGCTGGACGCCTATGGGCTGCGCCTGCGCGCGCCCTACAGGATCGAACACCTCGCCACCACCATCGCCGCCCTGCTCGACGGCTTCCACATGCGCTGGATGGCCGGGCTTCCCCACCTGGAGGACCCTGAAGGGCAGGACCACTGGTCCCTCGCGACCCGGTCCGCGGTGATGGTGTTCGACCAGTTCACCGAACCGGCGTAGGGAGTCACGGACGGCGTGGTGGGCCGCGCACTCCGCTGTCGAGGTCGGCGGCGCCGGGTCGACCGGGACGGGCAGGGTGGAGTCCGAGCGTGGCCGCCGGCAGGGACTTCGCACGGAAGACCTGATCCGCCTTCAGCCGTCCAGCGGTGTGCGGCTTGTACGGCCGAAGGTGAGGGAAGCTCCCGGCAGGGAGAGGCGGGACGGCCGGGCATGATCCATGCCGCGCAGCCGGGCGCACAGTGACGGCGCGAGGAGACGCCATGTGGGGCATTTCTGGATACTATTAGGTGAAATGGGTGATTGGTTCAGGCTCGGGGATCCGCTCCGCTTGGAAGGAGACCATCCCATGGCCCTCGGCGTGTCACTCCACATCGGACTCAACCGGGTCGACCCCGCCGGGTACGGCGGGTGGGACGGCAAGCTCAACGCCTGCGAGAACGACGCCCGCGACATGGAGGAGATCGCCAGGAACGCCGGCTTCGACGATCGCACGATGCTGCTCTCGGCAGAGGCGACGGTCGACAACGTGACCGCCGAGCTGCGCAAGGCGGCCAGGATCCTGACCCCCGGCGACATCCTGCTCCTCACCTACTCGGGCCACGGCGGCCAGGTGCCCGACAGGAACGGGCCCGAGGACGAGCCCGACCGCCTCGACGAGACCCTGGTCCTCTACGACCGCGAGTTCATCGACGACGAGCTGTACAAGGAATTCGAAGCGTTCGCCGAAGGGGTCCGCATCTCCGCCTGCTTCGACTGCTGCCACAGCGAGACCGCCGTCAGAGCGGTGCGCAATCTCCTCACCTCGGACGCCATGGAGGAGCAGTACCAGACCCGCGACCCGGACCACATCGAGGTCACCTCCCGGGTCATGCCGCCGGACACACAGCACGAGGCGTACGAGAGGGACAGGACCCTCTACGACACGATCCAGCGCGACCTGCAGCCGAAGGACACCCTCGACCTGCCGGCCAGCGTCCTGCTCCTCTCCGCCTGCGCCGACAACCAACTGGCCGCCGACGGCTGGGAGAACGGCCTCTTCACCGGCACGCTCCGCGAAGTATGGGCCGAGGGGAAGTTCACCGGCGGACACAAGTCGTTCCACCGCGAAATCCTCCGCAGGATGCCGCCCAACCAGAGCCCCGGCCTGTTCGTCACCGGCAAGGCCGACGACTCGTTCCTGCGGCAACGGCCCTTCACCGTATAAGGACTTGCCGCGACAAGGGCGCGGGGCGGCGCCAGGACCCGCTCCGCACGCGCGCTTCCGGCGCGGTCACCGCGTCCTTCCCTCCCCCTCAGATGCGCACGTCGGGTACGCCCCTCATGCACGCCGTCGGCGGCCCGGCGTCGAGACTCCCAACTCCCTTGAAGGTCACCATGACGTACGCGGCTGACGACACGACACCCTCGTTCATCCAGCGGGCCGCGCCACCGGTCCGCGCCCATCTGGCCACCTCGACCCCCTTGAGCAGCTTCCTCGAAGGCGCCGGCACCCTGACGCTGGAGGAGCGCCGCCTCATCGTCGATCAGGCACTCGTCCTGCTGGAGCAGAACTACGTCCACCTGCCGCTCAAGGCCGCGATGCACGCCGTGAATCCGGTCCAGCGGCTGCGAGTGATGCGGCGGCGTCTGGAACGGCAGACGGAGCAGACCATGCCTCGGGAGTGGATCTTCCACGCCGAGGTGTCGGAGATCTTCCACTCCGTCCGGGACCTGCACACCAACTATCTGCTTCCCGACCCCTTCAACGGCAAGATCGCCTTCCTGCCGTTCCTCATCGAGCAGTACACGGATGAACAGGGCCCTCACTTCCTGGTCACACACATGGCCGAGGGCTTCTCCGCACCCGGCTTCAGGCCCGGCGTCGAGATCACCCACTGGAGCGGCATCCCCATTGCGTCGGCCGTCGACCTGAACGCGGCCCGGTTCGCCGGCAGCAACGCCGCTGCCCGGCGCAGCCGAGGCGTCCAGTCGCTGACCGTGCGGCCGCTGCGCATCCACCTGCCTCCCTTCGAGGAGTGGGTGACCGTCAGCTACATCGACGAGAGCGGCACGCAGCGTGAGCTGCGCGAGAACTGGCGGATCGTGCAGAACCTGCCTCCCATGGTGGACACGGACGCGATCAGCACCGCCGCCCTGGCCCAAGGGCTGGACCTCGACGCGGACGAGGCAGGCCGGGCCAAGGTACTGCTGTTCGCCCCTCGGGTCGTCGCCCAGGAGCAAGCCGTCCAGGCCGACGAAGCCGTGCCCGAACTGCGCCGGGGCGAGGTCGCCACGACGATGCCCCAGGTGTTCAAGGCCCAGCAGGTGACGACGTCGTCCGGGACGTTCGGTCACATCCGCATCTTCACGTTCAGCGTGGAGAACCCGATGGCCTTCGTCCGGGAGTTCGTCCGCCTCATCGGACAGCTCCCGCAGAACGGCCTCGTCGTGGACGTCCGGGACAACGGCGGCGGCCACATCCACGCCGCCGAGTTCGCCCTGCAGGCCCTCACCCCCCGCCGGATCATCCCCGAACCGGTGCAGTTCCTCAACACCCTGCTCAACCTGCGTATCTGCCGTAGGCACCAGGACGGTTCCTCGGGCATCGACCTCGGCGCCTGGGTCCCTTCCATGGAGCAGGCCGTCGAGATCGGCGCCACCTTCTCCAGCGCCTTCCCCATCACCCCCGTGGAGGGTGCCAACGTGATCGGGCAGCAGTACTTCGGACCCGTGGTCCTCATCACCAACGCCCGCTGCTACTCGGCCACCGACATCTTCGCCGCCGGTTTCCAGGACCACGCGATCGGTCCCGTGCTCGGCACCGACGAGAACACCGGAGCCGGCGGGGCCAACGTCTGGACCCACCAGCTGCTCTCCGACCTCCTCGAAGGCGACCGGGCCACGCCGTACGTACCGCTGCCGAAGGGAAGCGGCATGCGGGTGTCCATCCGCCGCACTCTCCGGGTCGGCGCACTGTCCGGCACCCCGGTGGAGGATCTGGGCGTCGTCCCCGACCAGCCGCACCGGACGACCCGCCGGGACCTCCTGGAGGACAACGCCGATCTTTTCGACCGGGCGGGTCGGATCCTCAAGGACCGGGAGTCGCACGCCGTGTCCATCACGGACGCCGTCTCCGTCAACGGCTCTCTGCAACTCAAGGTGAAGGCGACGAACGTCGACCGCGTGGACGTCTACGTCGACCAGCGGCCGCGCGCATCGGTGGACCTCACCGATGGTCAGGCCGATGTGACGGTGCCCGTCGCGGCAGCCGCTCACTCGGCCCGCATCGACGGCTTCGAGGCCGGTCTGCTGGTCGCCAGCAAGACCGAACAGCTCCACTAGCCGGCCGGACCGACCGGAGCGAAGGCGGCAGCCACGGCGGACGTGAGGGAGGAAGTCCGTGTCGACGCCGGCGAAGCCGCACCTCACGCGCGGTGGTGGTGTGCCACCGCGCGTGAGACAACGCCACCGGGAGGCACGTGCGCGATCTGCCGATCAGCCTCGGCAGGCTGGCCGGCTGATCACGAAGCGTTCTGTGTGACGGTCGGCCGGTGCCCGCGCGGCAGGGTCCCGACGTACCCGACGTAGGGGAGGACGAGGACTCCGCGTCAGTTCGTGGCCACGCCGGGCAGGTGGTCGGCGAGGTGCATGGCGTGGAGTTGTGCGAACTCGTCGTGCGTGCAGTGTCCGTAGGCGGGATGGGTGGCGTGCCCGGCGGTGTGCCCGGTGAACAGGGCCACGGCGTCCGCGAGATCGGCCGCGGCGTCGGACACCGGCAGGCCCGGGTCCAACGCCGGTGCTCCCTCGATCTCCGCGCCGAGCGGATGCTTCATCGCCCCTCGGCGCAGAAAGACCAGTTTGGCCAGCCGCCCGATCGTGGCCCGGTACCAGGCGGGCTTCAGCACCGGATATCCGGTCACGGAGTAGCGGACGGTCTGAGCGCAGTGCTGCACGGTCTGGGAGAGGTTCCAGGTGCTGCCCGGCGCCAGCAGGTCGTGCTCGGGGCGGGCGATGTTCAGGTGAAGCCGCTGAACGAACTGCTCAAGGTCGGGGGAGGACATTGCAGGATCCTATGCGGCGACGGTGAACCCGCGATGCCGGAGGCGCTGACGGGGACACCGCTGCACCTTCCTCGGTCAGCGAGGCCGGGGAGCCGTGGTGGGCTCGGCGGCCACGGAGCAGAACCCGATCTCGGGGTACCGGGGCGACGGCCGGTCCAGCAGGGGCTGTGGTGTGTGGCGGAGGTGGAGGTCGAAGAACGCCCGTGTGTAGCGGCGCGTGAGCTGGGCGGCGCGGGCGGCGGGCAGGTCGGCGCCGATGTCGAGGCCGAGCTGTTCCGCGAGGAGCCCGACGTCGGTGAAGGAGGCGTGCTCCGCGCCGGCGACCACGAGCCATCGCTTCCACCCCGTCAGATGGGTCCAGTCGCGCTCCCAGGTGCCGACCGGGCCTCCGCCTCCCGGGGTGTACGTGGACTGCCGGCCCAGGAACAGGAACGGCCGCGCCAGGCCGCTGTCGGGGATCGGGATCTGGGTGGTGCCGTCGATGTCGATCCCGGCGCGTATCCGGGGGTCGGCGAGCATGGCGGCGGTGGTGCTCGCGCCTCCGACGGAGTGGCCCGCCATCGCGATCCGGTGCGGGTCGATCAGCCGGGCGCCTTCCCACGTCGGCCGTGGCCCGGTCAGTTCGTCGAGCACGAAGGAGACGTCGGCCGCCCGGCCCGTCACCAGCTTCTCCCAGAACGCCTGGTCGTGGTCGACCTCGCAGGCGGCGCAGGTGGCAACTCGCCCGTCGGGGAAGGCGGTCGCGATGTTCTCGTAGGTGTGATCGACGCCTGCCACCACATAGCCCCGGCTCGCCAGCTCCTCGGCCAGCGAGGTCAGCGTGGCGCGGGGTTTGGTGAAGCCGGGCGAGAGCACGATCAGGGGCAGACCGTGCCGGCGCCCCACCGGTTCGGCGTCGGCGACCGCATGGGTGCGCGTCGTGCTCAGCACGTCGGGCGGCACATCGGTGATGCCTCCGTCCGCCAGGAGGAGCCGCGACTCCGTCGGCGTCATGTACGGGGCGCGCGGTCCGTCCGAGGGCCGCGCCGGATACCACAGCGAGACCATGAGGTCCCTCGCGTTCACGCCGGGAACCCACGGGTCGGGGCGGGAGGCGTCCCGCAGATGCAGGGGGCTCCGGCCGACCGGGTGCGGGCCGGTGGGCTCGGGCAGACGGGGCGTGCCGCTCGCCAACGCCGGCGCGCGGCCGGGACCGGCGGCGGTGGGCACGTCGGTGGCGGAGGCGGGCACGCACGTGCCCAGGACGAGGAGCCCGGCGAGGGCGGCCACGCCGCGGCGCGGGATCCGGTTGCGGGGCGGGGGCGGTGGGCTGCCCGTGGCCGCGGTGCGCGTTCCGTCGTCGTGGCCCGTGGGGGGCGGTGGGGTCAGGGGCACGGTCATGGTCGTCTCTCCTCGGTCGCCGACTTTCGGTTCCCTGGAGGCTAGGAGCGGGGCCGGGCCGGGCACGTCGGCCGCCGGGGCGGTCTCCGGTACCTCGCAGGGAGGAGGCCGTACGGCGTCGTCCTCGCGATGTAGTCGAGCGGTGTATGCCGCACGACGACGCTGCTCACCACGACGGATGTCGCCGCCGGGAGCGTCGGCGAGAATGAGCCGGTGACGACCGTGCCCATGGTTGACCGCCTGCTGGAGCGGGTCGGACCCGAGCGACTGGGGGAGTGGTGCGCACGGCTGACGCGCCCGACGGGTCCGCCGCCGCGGCCCACCCGGCGCGGCCTGGCCTTCGACGCGGCGCTGGCGTCGTCCCTCGGCGTCGCCGCCGTCCTCTACGTGCTCGACAACATGACCGGCATCCTCGACCGAGGAGACCGTCCCGCGCCCGTCCCCGGCGCGTGGATCGGTCCCGTGATCGTGGCCCTCCTCGCCTCGGCGCCGCTGACGCTGCGTCGCCGGTACCCGCTCGCCGTGCTGTGGATCGTGCTGGCCGCGGTCCTGGTGACGCCCCATGAGGCACCCCGGCTCACCTTCTACGCCTGCGTCGTCGCCGCGTACGGCGCCGCCGCCTACAGCCCGTACCGGCTTCCCACCCTGGTGAGTCTGGGGGTGGCGGTGCTCCTGGTCGGCACGGACGCGGCGTTGCCCACCGTTCCCGACCGGTACGCCCCGTACCTGATCATGGTCCCGATCGTCGTGGCGGCCGACGGCCTGCGCACCTGGAAGCTCAGAACGGCCGAGGGCCGCAGGCGTCTGTCCGCGCTGGAACGGGAGCAGGACGAGGCGCTGCGCCGCGCGGTCGCCGACGAACGCGCCAGGATCGCCCGCGAACTGCACGACGTGGTGACCCACAACGTCAGCGTGATGGTCATCCAGGCCGGCGCCGCCCGTACCGTCATGGACGCCCACCCCGACCGGGCCCGCGAGGCACTCCTCGCGGTCGAGGCCGGCGGCCGGGCGGCGATGACCGAACTGCGCCACGTCATGGGGCTGCTCACCCCGCGGACCCCTGGTGACCCCGACAGCCCGGACCCGGGCGGTACGGAGGAACTGGCGCCGCAGCCGGGGCTCGGCCAACTGGAGGCGCTGGTCGCCCGGGTGGGCAGGACCGGGACGCCGGTCGGGCTGACGGTGACCGGGCACAGGCGCCCGTTGCCGTCCGGGATCGAGCTGGCCGCCTACCGGGTGGTGCAGGAGGCGCTGACCAACACGGTCAGGCACGCGGTGGGCGCGAGCGCCGCGGTCACCGTCGACTACGCGGCCGGCCGACTCCGCGTGGAGGTCACCGACACCGGCGGCACACCGGGCGCGTCCAGGACCGCCGGCGGCGCCACCGGATCCGGACGCGGGCTGATCGGTCTGCGCGAGCGGCTCGCCGTCTACGGGGGCACCCTGCGGTCCGGACCCCACGGCGCCGACGGGTACCGCGTCACCGCGCTCATCCCCCTGGATGCCTCGTGACCGGCTCGCCGCGGGTGGTGATCGCCGACGACATGGCACTCGTCCGCACCGGCTTCCGGATGATCCTCGCCGCCGACGGCATGGACGTGGTCGCCGAGGCGGCCGACGGCGTGGAAGCCGTCGACGCGGTCCGGCGCACCCGTCCCGACGTGGTCCTGATGGACATCCGCATGCCGGAACTGGACGGCCTGGAGGCCACCCGCCGCATCCTGGCCGACACCGGCCACGCACCACGTGTGGTCATCCTGACCACGTTCGACCTCGACCGGTACGTCTACGCCGCCCTGTCCGCGGGGGCCGCCGGGTTCCTCCTCAAGGACACGACACCCGAACACCTCGTCGCCGCCGTCCGTCTGGTCCGCTCCGGCGACGCGCTGCTGGCCCCGGCCATCACCCGCCGTCTCGTCGAGCGGTTCGCCCGGCAGGACGCCCCCGCCACCCCGCGCCACCGCGACCTCGCCGCACTGACTCCCCGGGAACGCGATGTCCTGCGACTGCTCGCCGGGGGGCTGAACAACGCCGAACTCGCCGATCACCTGGGCCTGTCGGAGGCCACCGTCAAGACCCACGTCGCCCGCATCCTCGCCAAACTCGGACTCCGTGACCGCGTCCAGGCCGTCATCGTCGCCTACCGGACCGGACTCGTCAGCCCCACCGGGGACGACGGCGACGCCTCGCCGGTCGGCGGCGCACTGCCCTGAACGGGCCGCGGGGGTGCGGTCGTCAGCCGACGTCGAAGAGGTTCGGCAGCCCGAGGAGGTGCCGGGTGCGGTCGTGGCGCTTGAGCGGCTCGAACTCCGGTGCCCGGTACAGCGGGGTGACCGTGCATCGCTCGGCTGCCGAACCGACGCTGTCCAGAAGGGCGTTGACGGCCTGGCGGGCCGAGGTGTTGGCGCCCTCCATGGTGGCCAGGTCGATGGGCACGGACACGTAGTCGCCGGACAGGAAGAGGTTGGGGATCCTCGTGGCGGACCGCGGGCGCAGGTGGAAGGTTCCCACCGGGTGGATGAGCAGCTGTTCCTCGTTGACCGGGGCCGGGGTGCCGAGCCCGTCCACGGCCGGGTCCAGGAACCAGGAGTGCAGCACGGAGTCCTTCAGGACCGTACGGCCGCTGTCGTTGAGTGCCGCCTTCAGCTGGGCCCACACCTCGCGGGCGACCTCGGCACGCGTGCACTGCTTGGCCGTCTTCCCGTACAGGATGCCCGGCCGGTCCCATTCGGAGACGTCCACGGACAGGCAGTCCGCCACCGTCCCGTCGCCGAAGTCCGAGGGGAAGTCGTGGCCCGGCCAGTGCTGGGCCTGTGCGATCGCGGTCAGCGACCAGGGGGAGTCGATGAGGTCGAGGTGGCCGTGCAGGATCGGCGTGCGTTCCGTCAGATAGAACTGGATGCCCGTCATCCAGTCCGTCTCCAGCCGGTCGCACGCGGCCAGTTGGGGATCGGCGGCGCGTACCGCGGCGTTCCAGGTGCGGCGGGCGTGCTCCACCGGCATGGCCGAGATGTAGTGGTCGGCGGTGACGGTCCGGCGGACGCCGCCCGGGTCCTTCACTACGGCGCCGGCCACCTGGCCCGTGTCCATGGTCAGGTCCTGTACGGTCCAGCCGACGCGGAACTCGACACCGAGCGACCGCAGATACGTCGCCCAGGGGTCGATCCACGCCTCGTTGGTGGGCGCGTTGAGGATCCGGTCCAGGGGGCCGTCCGCGCCCCGGCCGAGGAGGTTGAAGGCGAAGGCCTCCAACAGGGTGCCGACCGTGCGGGTGCTGGCCTCCTCCGCCTTGGTGGCCACGATGTTCCGGGTGATGCCGACGGCGAGGATCCGCTGGTAGTCGTACGACATGCGTCCGGCGCGCACGAACTCCCACCAGGGCATCCGCTCCCAGGTGGTGTCGCGCCGCTCGTCGCAGCTGGTGAGGAAGACCAGCAGGCGGTTGGCGAAGTAGAGGGCCTCGTGGAGGGGCAGGCGGAGGGCGGTGTCCAGGAACGAGGTGAGGGCGCGGCGGATCTCGTCGGGGGTGAGTTCGGCCGGGGTGCTGCCGGGCCACGGGAGCGGGACCCGGATGTCCTCACGGCCGCCGGACCGCGCGAACAGCATCTCCTTGGGGGCGACGAGGTTGTCGTGGACGCCGTGGGCGTTGCCGGGGAAGGGGATGCGCCGCATGGTGTCGGGGAGGTTGTGGTAGATGCCGGGGATGAAGCGGAACCCGTGCTCCCCGGGCAGGGGCGCGCGGCCGCCCTTGCCGCTGTCGGGCACGTCCATGCTGCGGGCCTTGCCGCCGAGCGCCTTGCGTTCGTAGACCGTGACCCGGAAGCCCCGTTCGGCGAGTTCGTGCGCGGCGGTGAGCCCGGCGACGCCTCCGCCCAGGACGGCCACGGTCCCCGCGGCCGAGCCGTCCCGGGCGGAGGCCCGCCCGGGCACGCCGAGGCCGATCCCGCCGCCCGCGCCCGCTGCCGCCGCCGTGCCCAGGAACCCTCTGCGCGTGGTGCCGCCCATCGCTACCCCTTACCGTCGGTAAGTACCGGCGCACGAGGATAGGAGCGACACACCGATCCCGGAAGGCGACCGACGCGGCCGGAGTCACTTTGGCTTGATGCGGCATCACGTGGCCCACAACCGCCGGGGTGCGCCCGCCACACCGGACGGGCGCCGACTCCCGGCTCAGGGCTGCCAGGAGCGGCCGTTCCGCCTCGGCGCCGAAGAACGGACCGGGGTCCGGCGCCCGGGGAGACGAACCGCTGCCGGTCGAAGTGGTCGGCGTCGCCGTCGACGGCGGAACACCAGCCGTCGCCGGACCGGCCAGATCGTTCAGCGTCGTACGCAGCGCGCAGCCGACGCATGCCGGAGGGGCGCCGCGCCCCAGGGGGTCCCGGGGCGCGGCGCCGGAGGGCTCTGTCAGCCGGTCGACCGGGCGCAGGTGACGTCCGTGTCGGGCAGACGGCCCGTGGCCAGGTAGGTGTTGACCGTGGTGTCGACGCAGGAGTTGCCGAACACGCCGTACACGGCGTGCTGGTCCGCGCCGCGCAGGGTCAGCAGGCGGGACGAGGGCCACATGTGACGTACCGTCAGCGCGTTCCGGTAGACGGTGCGTGGGTCGCCGGTCGCGTTGACGAGGAGCGCCGACAGGTCGCGGCGGATCGTCGTCGGGTGCTCGCGCGGCGGGGCCCAGAACGCGCACGGGCCGATGGTGTCGGTGACGGGACCGAACAACGGGTCCCGCTCACGGGCGCGTCGGAGGTCGCGCCAGTACGTCTCGGGGGAACGCGGCGCGGACGCGTCCCCGCACAGGATCGCCGTCTGGACGCTACCGTAGGCGGAGCCGGATCCGGTCAGCAGGAAGTCGAGGGTCTCCGCCAGCCAGGGCGAGGGAGTGACCGTACGGCCGCCGGCGGCGCCGCGCATGTCCCTCATCGCCCGCGCGAGATCGGCATAGGCGGCGTCGTTGTCCTGCGAGAGGCCGGAGAGGGCGATGACGGGGACCAGGTGCTCGTCCACCCGGTGGCCGCCGATCGCCAGGGGTGTGCGTGCGGAGGCGGCCAGGATCCCGTCCACCGTCGCCAGCACCGCGCTTCTGGTCCGGCCCAGGCCGTAGGTGGTGTCGCGGGCCGCCGCCCACGTGGCCCAGCCTTCGAGGGCGTGCCGGTTGGCCGGCGCCGTGCCGCGCAGCAGCCGTGGGTGGTAGCGGCCCGGGTCGACCAGGCCGTCCAGAACGACGCGGTCGGTGCGGCCGGGGAACATCGTGGCGTACACCTGGCCGAGGTAGGTGCCGTACGAGTAGCCGAGGTAGGAGATCCGGCGCTCGCCGAGCGCCGCGCGGACGATGTCCATGTCGCGCGCGGTGTTCCGGGTGGTGACGTACGGCAGGACGTCGCCCTGGGTCCTCGCGCAACGGTCGGCGAGTTCTTTCGCGAACCCCACCGCGCGGTCGAATCCCGCCCGGTCCGCCCCCGCGCCGCGGATGAAGGAACCGGTGGGCCAGTGGCAGTCCAGCGGCGTGCTGCGGCCGACGAATCGGGGATCGACGCCGACCACGTCGTACCGTTCACCGACCTCCTTCATCGTGGAGCGTATCCACGGCGGGTCGCCGATGGTCTGTCCGCCGGGGCCGCCGCCGTTGAGCAGCAGGGCGCCCACGCGATGGGCCGTGTCGGTGGCCCGGATCCGCGAGATCGCGACGGTGATCGTACGGCCTTCCGGACGGGTGTGGTCGAGGGGGACGGTGACGTCGGCGCACCGGGCGCCCGCCCGCTGGAGTTCCGTGCCCGTCTCGTCGTCGGGTCCCAGCACACAGCTCTTCCAGTCGAGTTGCTGGTCGTGGTAGCGGGACAGGGGCGTGGCCGTCGCGGGTGCGGGTTCCGCCGCCGCGGGTGCCGGGGGGACGGCGAGGGTGGCGGCCAGGCACAGCGCGGCCCCTGCCGCGATGCGGGGCACCCGTCGGCGCGGGCCTGCGGTGCTCGTGGAGGCCGTCGTTGTGGCGGCCGTCGCTCTGGCGGTCGCGGTCGTGGAGGCCGTGGTCGTGGCGCCGGAGGAAGCCGGGGCGGTCATGCGGTGGTCCTTTCGGAAGGCAGGTTCTCGCAGAGGGAGGCGTCGACGAGGTCCAGGAACGCGGACTCGGCCGGGAGAGAGGCGGGAATCTCGTTGAGGGCGACGGCGACGCTCCGCCCGCGGGGACCGACGGCGACCAGGGCCCGATGGCCGCCGGGCACCGTCCCCGCGTGTCCCCACCACGTCCCGCCGCAGGACAGCGGTGTCGAGATCAGGCCCAGCCCGTAGCGGGCGCCGGGCCAGAGCCGGTCGGTGTCGACCTCCACCGTCCGCCGCATCTCGGCGAGTTGGGCGGCGGGCAGCAGACGCCCGTCGAACAGGGCGGTGGCGAACCGGGTCAGGTCGCCCGGTGAGGAGACCAGGGCGCCGCCGACCCCGCCGAAGGTCATGTTCCAGGCGGTGCCGTCGACTTGTCGGCCGCCTTCGTCGGTGAAGTAGCTGCGGGAGTGCGCGCCTCGGACGCGTGTTCCGTCGCCGGGCCAGTAGGTGTCGTGCAGCCCGAGGGGCCTGATGATGCGGCGGGTGATCTCCGCCTCGGGGGTGCGGCCGGTGACCTCACGGACGATCATGCCGAGGACGAGGTAGTTGGTGGTGGCGTAGTGCCAACTGCCCTGCGGGCGCGGCAGTTCGAGCGCGCGCTCGACGAGGTCGCGGGGCTCGAAGTGCCGGAACCGCTGCCGCTGCAGATGCTCCCATTCCGGAGCGTCGAGGTAGTCGGGCAGTCCGCTGGTGTGCCGCAGGAGGTCTCGTACGGTGACCGGACGGCGGTCGTGGCCGCCCCCGCCGAGCAGACCGGGGAGATAGCGGTCGACGGGGGCGTCCAGCGAGAGGCGGTGCTCGGCGGCCAGTCGCAGGACGAGCGTCGCGGTGAACGTCTTGGTCACGCTGCCGGCGCGCAGCCGGTCGGTGGTGTTCATCGGGCGTCCGGTGCGCCGGTCGGCCGTGCCGGCGGTCTCGGCCCAACGCCCGCAGCGACGGCCCGCGGTGGGGTCGGTCACCAGGACCGCGGCACCGGTGATGCCGCGGTGGTCGGTGAGCTCGTGCAGTAATCGGCTGGTCCGGTCGTGCGTGCCGCAGTCCACGGCGGGGCGCGGGGCGGGTGTCTGTGCGGTCGCCGTCGGGCCGGTGGCCAGGACGACGGCCGTCATCAGGGCCGCCAGACCCAGGCGTCTGCCGGTCCGGGAGGTGGTCGGGAAGGTGAGCATGCTCCCTCACGGTAGGGACCGTACGGCCGTTGATCACTCCGGCAGGCAGGTGCGTGCGAGGTGACGCCGGCCCGAGCCGAAAGCGGGAGCGGACCTCATGGACGGGCGGGGCGGCGGCTGGTAAGGGCGAGCGTGAAGCGGTGGTTCCTGGGGTAGCCCGTGCGGCGCTTGCACCGGGGCCGCCGGGTGTCGGTTGCGGCCAGGTGTCGGTGCGCGCGGTCTCGACGGTCGGGGCTGCCGTCGCACCGGGCGTACGGCGGGTCCGGGGACAGGCGCACGCCGAGCGGTTCGGTCTGGCCGGAGCCGGAGCCGGAGCCGGAGCCGGAGGTGCGGAGCGGGCGGCGTGAGTGGCGGCTGTCCCGGGCCGGACTCGGGTCCCTCGTGGTGGGTGTGCTGCTCAGCCCGACCGCCGTCGCCTCGGCCGGCACCGTCGGTTTCGTGGGGCTCGTCGCGCCGCACGCCGCGCGCGCTCTCGTGGGCCGGCGGCACATGAGGGTCTTCCCGGTGGCCGTCCTGCTCTGCGCCTGCCTCGTCCGTGCGGCCGATCTCCTCGGCCGCACGGTGATCGCCCCGGCCCAGCTGGGCGCCGGCCCGATGGCGGCGGTGATCGGTACGCCGTACTTCCTCCGCCTGCTGCTACGGACGCGACGCTAGAGCGGGCGACCGCAGGCCCGGCACCAAGCGTCCGTCCCGTCGACCCATCACCTGTCGGTTCTCGTCCCGTCAGCACCCCCCGTCAGCACCGTTCGTCAGCACCCGTTCGTCGGGACCCACTGGTTCACCGCCGGTGCGACGCGTGCATATTCGATCGCGCGAACGGATCTTGCCCGGCACAATCGGCGCATGCCGACCGCCGCCGAGGAACTGCTCGCCGCCCTCGAACCCCTGCCGTTCCCCGCCCGGCTGACCCTGACGGCGCGGACCGCACGCCGGCTCGCGGACGCCGGGACGCTCGCCCCGCTCCTGACCGAACTCGACGGACACGGAGCCTACGAGCGGCGGCTCGCGGCGCTGGCGGCGCTCGTCGGACGCGACGCCGAGTTTCTCGCGGCCCGGCTGGCCGACACGGACCCGGTGGTCGCCGGATACGCCCGTCGCGCCGTGCGCGATCTGCCCGTCCCGGACGAGGCGGTGGAGGCGGCCTACGACGACGCGCCGGCCGTGCTGCGGCAGCGGCTGGCCCGGCTGCTCGCCTCCGGAGGCCGCAGCGCGCTCGCCGAACGGCTGGTGGCGCGCCTGCGCGCGGAATGGGGTGACGCCGAGGCCGCGCGGCTGCTGCCGGCCTGCTCCACCCCGTTCGTGGCACGGGAGTTGCCCGCGCTGGCCCACGCCGTCGACGGCTGGACGCGGCTCGCCGTCCGGCACCCCGACCCGGTCCTGGACCACGCCGAGCGGACCCTGGCCGACCGGGCCGGCGTGCAGCGGCGGGAGGAGTGGTGGCGCGTGCACGCCACCACGGTCGCGGCCCTCGCGCCACGGCGCCCCGAGCGGGTGCTGGCCCTGCTGGAGCGGCACGGCCCCAGCAGTCCGCCGCGCGTGCTCGTCAGGGCGCTCGGCCCCCTGGCCGCCGCCGACGCCGAACGCGTGATCGCCTGGATCGCCGCCCCCGTCCGGCGGGGACAGCGCCACGAGCCGCTGCCCCCGCCCGGGGTGGTGCGCCGGCTGGTGCGGGCCGAGCCCTCGTCGCTGATCGCGCTGGGCCGCCACTGGCTCCACCGCGGTCCCCACTTCGCCACGCTGATGAACGCCATGGCACCCGGCCGGCGTGCCGCGTTCATGGACGCGGTCGCCGTGGGGGTGCGGAACTGGGACGTGGCCCTCGGCGCCCTCGCTCTGCTGCCCCGGGAGCGCCGCTGGGCGGAGGTCCGGCGCATCCTGGCCGAGTCCGACGGCACCGGCTACTGGTGGGAGGACCTGGACACCCTCGCCCACGGTCCCTTCGACGCGGCGCGCGCCGAGCTGGTCGCCGCCCTCGGGCGGCCCGACGCGGACGACCGGGCCACGGCCTGGCCGCTGTTCGTGACCTGCGCCGCCCTCGACGGGAGCCGGGAGGCGATCTCCGACCTGCTGACCGTCGCCGGACGCCGACTGCGCAACGACCGGGACCCGGTCCGCGCCGCCGCGCTCGGCGCGCTCGCCGAGACGCCTCCGCGCGTCTTCGGGCCCGAGCACGTCCCGCTGCTGGACGCGCTCGCCGCCGACGCCCTGGAGGCGCGGGACGCCTCGGCGGACACGACGACGGCACTGCGTACCCTCGCCGTACGCCTGTTCGTCGAGCACGCCACCGACGGCGAGGCGGAGTTGCGGGACTGCGCCCTGCGCGTCCTGGAACGCCTCACCCGCCGCGTCGGCGTCCCCGACCTCGGCCCGCTCCACCGCGTCCTGCGGCGCGGCCAGGAGCTGCAGGTGTTCGACGCCCTGCGCTCCTGGCTCGACGCCGGGGCGGACCGGGCCGACTTCCGGCTGCTCCTGGCCCTGGCCGCCGCCCTCGGACCACGCGCCCGGCGGCTGCCCGAACTGCAGGAATACCTGGCCACGGCTCTGGAGCGCGGCGACGACGACACCTTCCGGGCGGCCGCCGAGCTGTGGCTGGCCGCACCGGGGACCCGCGACGAACGGGTCGCCAGGATCGTCGGCCTGGAACCGTCGTCGGTCGTGCTCCCGCCCGTGCGACGCGTGCTGGCCCGGCGGCGCACCGATCTGCTGGACACCCTCCTCGACGCGTCCCCGCCGTACGGGCGCTTCCTGCCGGACGGGGCCCGGTGCCCCCTGCCCGACCTCGACGACAGCGACCGCTGGCTGCCCCGTCAGCAGCGGGCGGCGGTCCGGCAGGCCGGCCGGGCTGTCGCGGACGACTCGCTCCCGCTCGACGAGCGGGCCGCCCTGATCCGGGGCGCGGCCGCGGTCCCCGAGTTCGGGCGGGCCCTGGCGCTCGCGCACACGGACGATCCGGAGGTGGTCGTCGCCGAGGCCGCGCTCGGTGCGCTGCCCCGGGCCGACCGCCCCCAGGACACCCTCGCGACACTGCTGGAACACGCGGGCGACGACCGGGCCAGGGTCGCCGTGTACGCGGCGGCACGCGCCGCCCGCTTCACCGCGCCCTCCGAACTCGCCCTTGCCCTGGGCGCGTTGCTCACCGGTGAGCGCCCCGCGAAGGTCACCGCCCGTAAGGAGGCCGTACGCCTCGCCGCCCGCTTCCTGCCGCCCCGGAAGGCGGTCTCCCTGCTGGCGAGCACCTTCCACGCCCCCGACCGGCACCCGGACGTACGGGCCGCCGTCGTCCGTGTCCTGCCGCCGCTGCTCGGCGATCCGGAGGCATGGCGACTGCTCGACGAGGTCGCCGACGACGACACCAGGACCGTCCACGACGCCCTCCTGGCCGTCAGCCCCTGGGAGTTGGCCGACACGCACCGCCGCGCGTACGCCACCGTGGTCCTCGGCACCTACGGCGCGGCCCTCGCGCGCAGCGAGGGTTTCGAGGGCGGCTACGCCGTGCTGCGCGCCATGGGAGTGTGGTGCCGCCACGCACCCGGACTGGCCGTGCGGATCGCCGGCATCGTCCGTGATCTCCCGGACCGGACGCACTGGCGGTCCGCGGAAGGGGTGCTGCGTGAGCTGGCCGCCTCCGAACTGCCGCACCCCGTCGGCGGTGCCGCGCCGGGCAGCGTCCTGCACGACACGGTGGCCGCGCTGCTGGCCGCGCTGCACACGCCGGAGGGCGGCGCCGACGCGCTCCCGGACCGGGACCTCCCGGCACTGCAGCGACTGCGGAGCCTGGTGTCGTTCGCCTACGTCGAGGGAGTACGGCCCGAGCTGCTGGAGGCGGTCGCGGACCAGCTGGCGCCGGAACCCCTGCTCGTGACCGAACGCGCCCAACTGCTGGCCCAGTCGGCCGATCACACCCTGGAGCCGGACGTGCTGCTGAAACGGCTGGGGCACCTGGCGGCGTCCCTGGAGGGCGCGGGGGTCACCACCGCGGTCCACACGGCCGGCCACCTGCGGAGGTTCTCCCCGCACCACGCGCATCCGCGCGCCGCCGAGGCCCTGCTGACCGCCGCCGACCGGTTCGCCCACGACGGCGGGGCGGCGCAGGGGCTGCTGGCGACCGGTCTCGTGCGGAACACGGGCAGCGCTCTCGGGTGGCCCGAGGAGTGGCGCGCGCTGCTGCGCCTGCTGCGCCGCCACCCCCACGCCGACGTACGGCGCGAGGCGTACACGACCCTGACGGATCGCGAATGACCGCCCGAGCCGATGCCTGCGCCGCCTCCGGCTAGCCGGTGGCACCCGCCCCGTCCGCCGCGCCCGGCTTACGGAGCAGGAGCAGTGCCGCGTCGTCGTGGAGCCGGCCCCCCACGTGGGTGAGCAGTTCGTCGTGGAGTGCCGAGAGGGTGTGGGCCGGCTCGTCGGACACATGGCGGGCCAGACGCTCGGCGAGCGGATAGAACGCGCGGTCGCGGTCGCGTGCCTCGGTGACACCGTCGGTGTAGAGCAGCAGCTGATCCTCGTCGCCGAAGGGCAGGGTCCGCAGTCCGGGTGTCTCACCCGTGAGCGCGCGCAGTCCCAGGGGCGGGGCCGGGCAGTCGGGCTCCACGGGTACGACGTCCGAGCCGCGCACCAGTAGCGGGGGCGCGTGCCCGCAGTTGACCAGCTCCAGGCGGCCCGGCCGGGGGTGCCCGGCGACGACGGCCGTCACGAAGTCGTCGCTGCGGAGGTTGCGCGCCAGGCTCCGCTCGATCCGGTCGACGACGGCGAGGAGATCGGGCTCCTCGTACGCCGCCTCGCGGAAGACGCCGAGCACCAGGGCGGCGATCCCGACGGCGGGCAGCCCTTTGCCGCGCACGTCGCCGACGATCAGCCGTACCCCGTACGGGGTGGGGATGAGGGCGTACAGGTCGCCGCCGATGCGGGCCTCGGCCGCCGCGGCGCTGTAGCGGACGGCCACCTGGAACGGGCCGACGGTCGCCGGTACCGGCTGGAGCAGCGCGTGCTGGGCGGCCTCGGCGACCGAGCGGACCGCCGCGAGCACCCGCTCGCGCTCTCCGCGCAGGGCCCCGGCCAGGGCGCTCGCCAGGGAGACGGCGACGAGCGCGGACAGCACGGCGGCCAGCTCCCTGGCCGGGGCGCCGTCCCGCACGCCGAGCATCGTGCCCAGCACCCCGGCGAGGAGGCCGACGCAGAGCACGCCGCGCGGCCCGCTGGTGGTGGCGGCCAGCGCGGGCCCCGCGGCGAGCAGTGGCAGCCAGGTCAGCCCGGGTCCGCCGACCAGGCCGACGAACACGATCACGGAGACGATCAGCACGGGCAGAGCGGGCGTACCGGAGGCCAGCTGTGTGGCGACCCGCTGGCGGGCCGCCCTGCCCGTCCCGGACGCGGGCGTCCGGGACGGGCGGTTCGGCATCGGCCTGTGGTCGCCGCAAAGCTCTCGGGTGTGACTCATGTATCGCCCGCGATCCTCACCTGTGCGTGGAGCCCTCGGCTCCGGAATTGTCCGTTTTAAACAGGAAAGGGGATCTGTGCGGGCGTCACAAGGACATGGATTTCAGATAGTGAGCGACAGGCCCCTGGTCACCCGGCTCGCGATCGGAAGAAGCCGCGCCCGTACCTCCGGCAGCCGGGAGAGCCGGTCCGCACGCAGCGACACGCCGAGCGAGCCGAGCGTGTCCCCGCTGTAGACGGGCACCGCGATGCAGACCGTGCCGAGGGCGTACTCCTCCAGGTCCGTGACGGCCGGGGCCACGGGGGAGGAGTCCAGCCGCCGGAGCAGCTCCGGGGCGTCGGTGATGGTCCTGGGGGTGAGGTCGGCCAGGTGGTGCCGGGAGAGGTAGTCCTTGCGGGCGTCCGCGTCCAGCTCGCGCAGCACCGACTTGCCGAGCGCCGTGGCGTGCCCGGCGTCCTCGAAACCCACCCAGAGATCGACCCGGGGTGCCCGGGGGCTGTCCACGATCTCGGCGACCCGGATCTCGCCGTCCTCGTAGAAGGTGAGGTAGGCGGCGCCGGCCAGCTCGTCCCGCAGGGCGGCGAGCGTCGGACGGACCCGGCTGAGCAGCGCCTGACCCCGTCCGGTGGTGTGCAGCGCCTGCACCTTGTCCCCCAGGACGAAGCCGCCGTCGGCCAGTTTGCGCAGGTAGCCGTCGTGGACCAGGGTCCGCAGCAGGTGATAGGCGGTGGCCAGGGGCAGCCCGGTCTCGCGGGCCAGCTGCTTCGCCGGCGCGCCGTTCTCGTGCGCGCTCACCGCCTCCAGCAGGCGGAAGGCGCGCTGGACGGAGGTGATGAGCGTGGGGCCGGGGCCGTCGTGCTCAGCCATAGGACCAGCGTGCGCCGGTCGCGCGGACCGGGCAAGCGCCGCCCCCCGCCTTCTGCGCGGCGTCGGCGCTGGGCCCCGGGCCGTCACCCCGCCGCTCGCCCGGCCACCCGGACCCGTTCCGGTACGCGCACGGACTCCATGACGAAGCCGCTGCGCACCCGCGCCGGCATCCGCGTCAGCGGGATCCGCAGGTCCTGAGGGGGCACGGCGTACTCCAGCCGGGCGAGCCGCGGCCCCAGGGTCCGCAGCAGCGCGACGGTGACGTCCTCGCCGGGGCAGCGATGACCGGTCGCGCGGTCGCCGCCGCCCTGCGGTACGAGGTCGTCGCGGCCGGGCGGGCGCTCCAGGAACCGCTGGGGTTCGAAGGTGTACGGAAGGTCCCACTGGCCGGGGTCGTGGTTCTGCCCGTACAGGTCGAGCAGGACCAGGGCGCCCGCCGGGATCGGCTCGCCCCTCCATTCCAGGTCGGTGACGGCCCGCCCGCCGACGAACGGGGCGAACGGGTAGAAGCGCCGCAGCTCGTGGGCGAACGCCACCGCGTACTCGGGATCGGCCTCGGCCAGCCGTTCCCGTACGTCGGGCCTGAGGTGCAGCGCGTGCCCGGCGTAGGCGACGAACCAGCACACGGCGACGGTGGGACGGATGACGTTGAGCAGTTCGACCGCTGCGGTGTGCGGGTCCAGGGGCAGGCCGTCGGCGTCCTCGTGCCGGGCCACGACGTCCAGCGCCGATCCGGCGGGTGCCGTGGCGGCCCCCTCGCGGACGTCCGACACCAGACGGGCCAGCCACGCCTCACGGCGACCGCGGGCGCGGCGGGCCCGCCAGTGCCGGGGTCCCGGCGTGGCGAAGCCGTCGACCATGGCGACCAGGTCGGCGGCCGGGGCCGCGCCGTCGGCGTCACGGTCGTGCAGGGGGATCCCGGCCCACCGGCAGACGCCCAGGGTGAGCACCCGGCTCGCCTCGTCGAACAGGACGACGGAGGGCCGGTGCGGCCAGGACGCCTCGGCCGCGTCCCAGGCCCTGGTGACATGGTCCACCAGGCCGGCGACGGCCTTCGGACCGGTGAGCAGGGAGAGGAACAGGTCCTTGCGCACGCGATGGGGCGGCCCGTCCAGCGTGTGCACGGCGCCGTGGCCGAAGAGCGTGCCGAGCACCGGGCCGGGCAGCGCCGACGCCCGTTCCACATGCCGTTCGTCGTAGAAGAACCGCACGGCCTCGGGGCCCCGCAGCGCCACGGCGGGCCGGCCCGTCAGCCGGGCCCGGACCAGCGGACCCGTGGTGCGGCGCCGGCGGTCGGGCAGCCAGGTGTATCCCCTGACCAGCAACGAGAGCGAACTGTCGACGAGCGGGGTGCGGCGACTGTGCATCATGCCCACCCGGGTGCCCGCCCGGCCTCCCCGGTAACCCGGCGACGCGGCGCCCCGACCGGACCCGCAGGTGTCACACCGGGGGAACCCGGTACTCCGCAGACAACAGCAACCAGCCGACGTCCCCGGAGGCGATCATGACCGACGAGAACATGGCGGACGACGCCTACCAGCCCACCGGCGGCAACGAGGAGCAGGAGGACGCCTCGCCGCTGGACCTCCAGGACGCGCTCGACGAGCGCACCTACGACGACATCCTGGACGAGGGCTACTCGCCGCCCGAGAAGCCGCTGGGTGTCACCCGCAGCGGCACCACGGCGGCCGAGCAGCACGAGGGGGAGTCCCTGGACGACCGGCTGCGGCAGGAGGTCCCCGACGTGGAGGTGCCGCCCGGTGACGGGATCGGCGACCTGCCGGGCGGTGAGGGCGAGCCGGTGGACCCGGAGGCCGGTACGGACCGCGCGGGCCGCCTGGTCGCTCCCGACGAGGGCGTGCGGACGGACACCACCAAGGAACTCGTCGCCGAGGACGAGGGCATCGACGGTGGCGCGGCCGGCGCCGAGGAGGCGGCGATGCACGTCGTCCCGGACGACCGGCTGCCCTGACCGGGGAACGGGGGAAGGGGGGAACGGGGAACAGGGGAACGCGGCACCGGAGAACGGGAGATCACGAAGGCCGGTCGGCCGGGTGGGCGGGACGGAAGGAGAGAGGGCCGGACCAGCCGGAGCCGGTCGGCACACCCCCTCGCCGCCCCCTGACGTACCGCTCCGCGGGGTGAGCACCCCGCCGCCACCGGTGGGCGTCAGGACGTGACGCGGATCACGTCCGATCGAAAACCCGTCGCACGGGCCCCGCGTCTAGGGGGTGTGAGATCAGTCAGGAAGGCACCGCAGGAGCCGGACGAGGAGCGCCTCGTCCGGCTGGTGGCCAAGGGGGACCGCGCGGCGTTCGAGGAGCTGTACCGGCGCACCGCGCCATGGCTCGCGGTGCGGCTGCGGCGCCGCTGCGCCGACGAGCAGATCGTCGCCGAGGTCATGCAGGAGACGTATCTGGCGGTGTGGCGCGCGGCGGGCGCGTTCGCCGGGGCCGCGGTCGGCGGGAGCGCCGTCGGCTGGCTGTGGACCATCGCGGCGCGCCGTCTCGTCGACGCGTTCCGCCGCCGGGCCCACCACGCCGAACCGCCTCCCGCGGCCGCCGGGCGGCCCCTGGCTCCCGCGGCCGAGGAGGAGGCGCTCGCCGCGACCGTCGGCGGTGACGTCGGGGACGCGCTGCGGCGCCTCGCGCCCGAACTCAGACAGGTACTGCAGGCCATGGTGCTCGACGGGCTGTCCGTCCGGGAGACCTCGGTCCTGCTCGGCGTGCCCGAGGGCACGGTCAAGACCCGCGCCCGCCGGGCCCGGACCGAGATGCGGAGGGCCCTGGCATGAGCGTCGAACACGCCTCGACACGGATCATCGACGGTTACACGCGCGGCGACACCGCGCTCGGTGCCGACGACGTGTGGGCCCTGGAGGCCCATCTGGAGCGGTGCCGGGAGTGCCGTTACCGGCTCTCGGCCGCCGTGACGGCGACCGCGCCCGAGGTGACGGCCGTGGTCGGGACCGTCTGGTCCGCCCTCGAACCCCGGCTGGCCACCACCGCCACCATGCCCCGGCGCCGTCGCCGGTCGGCGCGGCCGGCGAGATGGCTGACGCCCACGACCGCGCCGTGGCTGGCCATGATCGCGAGCGTGACGCTGCTCGCGCTGCTGCTCGACGCCGTCGACACCGGATCCGGATCCGGCCAGGTGTCCCTGGTGCTGCTGCTGGCTCCCGTCCTGCCCGTGCTGGGCGTCGCGGCCTCGTGGTCACGGGGCCTGGACCCGGCGTACGAGCTGACCGCCTCCGCGCCCAGGGCCGGACTCCCGCTGGTGCTGCGGCGCACCGCGTCCGTGCTCGCCGTCGTCATCCCCGCCCTGCTGGCGGGCGGCTGGGCGACAGGGGTGACGGCCGCCCAGTGGCTGCTGCCCTCCCTGGCGTTCACCTCGGCCGCCCTGGCGCTCGGCGGAGTCGTCGGGGTGACCCGGGCCGCCGTCGCGCTGGTCGCGGTGTGGGCGGCCGTGGTCGTGGCACCGGCCCTGGCCACCAGCCGTACCCCCGTGACCCTGCAGACCGACGGTCTGCCCGTGTGGGGGCTGATCCTCACCCTCGGCATCGGTGTCGTGATCGCCCGCAGGGGCGCGTACACCGTGCTGGGAGCCCATCGATGAACGACCGGAAGGAACACCACGTGATGTCCGCGGTGAGCGCGGCCGACCTCGCACCGACATCCTACGCCTGGGAGATCCGGGCCACGGGGCTGAAGGTGCGGGCCGGCAGGAAACGCATGGCGGTCGACGGACTCGACCTGTCGCTCGGCACCGGCGTGCACGGCCTGCTCGGACCCAACGGGGCCGGCAAGACCACCCTCATCCGGGCGCTGGCCACCGTGCTGCGCCCCGCCGGGGGAACCCTCGAACTGCTCGGCGAGTCCGCGAGCGGCCTCGGCGAACACAGGGCCCTGCGCCGCCGCATCGGCTACCTGCCGCAGGAGTTCGGCTACTACAAGCGCTTCACGGTGCGCGAGTTCGTCGAGTACATGGCCTGGCTGAAGGAGGTCCCCGAGGCGGACATCCCCGCGGCGGTGCAACGGGCGGTCGAACGGGTGGGCCTCGCGGACCGCGCCGACGACCGGATGAAGTCCCTGTCGGGCGGCATGGTGCGGCGCGTCGGGATCGCCCAGGCCATCGTCAACGACCCGGTGATCCTGCTCCTCGACGAGCCGACGGCCGGCCTGGACCCGGCCCAACGGCTGCGGTTCCGCCGGCTGTTGCAGGAATTGGGCTCGGACACCTGTGTGGTCGTCTCGACCCATCTGGTGGAGGACGTCGCCGCCGCCTGCACCGACGTGGTGCTCTTCGCCGAGGGCCGGCTGGTCTTCCAGGGCACCCCGGACGAGCTGGCCGCGGCGGGCGGACCCGACCACGTGGGCGACAGCCCGCTGGAGCGCGGCTACTCGGCGCTCCTGCTCGACCCCCGGCAGGAAAGGGGCTCCTGGTGAACACCCGCGTCCTGCGCACCGAGTTGAGACGTTCCGTCGCCCCCTGGGCCGGAGCCGTGACCCTGCTCTCCTCCCTGGCGTTCCTCTACCTGCTGAGCGGCCCCTGGTGGAAGGGCACGGCCATGTGGACGGCCCAGTGGACGTCCATGGCCCTGTGGACCCGCTCCCTGCTGATTCTGCTGTGGCCGCTCGCCATGGCACTCGGCGCCCTCCAAGGGCTGCGCGACCACCGTTCGAAGATGACGGAGCTGCTGACCAGCACACCACGCCCCGCCCGGCACCGGGCGGCGACGACCGCGGGCGCGTCGGCGATCACGCTGGTCTCGGCCTTCACGCTCCTCATCCTCCAGGGCGCGGTGCAGGTGGCCGGCAACACCTCGTACACGCATCCGGGCTGGCTGCCGATCTCCCTCGTGGCCGGACTCTCCCTCGTCGCGGGGTTCTTCCTCGGCATGGGGGTCGGGCGCAGCCTGCCCTCCCCGCTGGTCCCGCCCGCCCTGGCCGTGGCCGCGTTCGTGTTCCTCAACCTCCTGCGGATCTCGACGGACACGACGACGCCGGGCGCCGCGCCACCCGGCCGGGCCACGCTGCTGTCGCCGGCGGTGGAGTACGTGGGCGACGTCTTCCTCACCCTTTCCGCCCCCGTCCACCTGGGCCAGACCGTCTGGCTGCTCGGCATGGCGGCGACCGGCTTCGCGCTGCTGCTCGCCGCGAACCAGCGCACCCGCCTGCTCGCCCTGACACCCGTCCTGGCGGGAGCGGTGATCGCCCTGTTGCTCTTTCCCGCGAACGCGCGCCAGGCGTACGTCGTCGATGAGTCCGCCGCGGCCCCCGTGTGCGACGGCCGGGTGTGCGTGGCGAGGGTGCACCAGGACCACCTCGCCGACCTCGCGAAGCCCGGGAAGAAGGCGCTCAGGCTGCTGCGGGACACCCTCGGCAGCCAGGCACCGACGTCCGTACGGGAGAGCACCGCTCCCCGGGAGCTCTTCGACCCGCCGGAGCGGTCCCGCACGGCCGTGCTCATCGACTTCGACGACAGCGTGTTCGCGGAGGCGAAGGGGGAGGCGATGACCCGGGCCCTGCTCGGCCAGGGCATGCTGCCGGTCTGCTTCGCCCGCAGCGCCAACGAGAGCGGCACGCTCGGCGAGATCGCGGCCCAGAGCGTCGCGGCCGGCTGGGTCCTCGGTGAACTGAAGCCGCTCGACGGAGCCCTGCACGAGCCGAAGAGGCAGCTGCGGGAGGCGGGCCCGGTGCTGCGGGAACTCAAGGCGCTGCCGTGGTCGGAACAGGTCGCACGGGTCAAGGCGGCGCACTCCGCCGCCGTCTCCTGCAAGGGCGACCCGCTCGACGTACTGGACGGCGGTGGGTCCCGGTGAGATGGCTGACGCTGTACGCCCGCTCCCGGCAGGTGCCGGTCTCCCTCGCCGCGCTGGCGATCGGCACGGCGCTGGTGTGGACCTTCGCCCGGGACGGCGGCGGAGGGCCGGGTGATCCGAAGGTGCCCGTGTTCGTCCTGGTCACCGGGGTGGTGGCCGCCTCGATCGGGCTCGGCGGGCAGGATCTCGCGCTGGACCGCACGGCCGCGATCCCCTGGCGGCGCCGCCGGACGGCACACGTCCTGCTCATCGGGGTGGTCGCGGGCACCGCGCTCCTCACGGCGCGGACGGTCGGCGGGGACTCCTGGGTCACCACCGCGTTCGTCGTCCGCGACAGCGCCGGTCTGACGGGCCTGGCCGCCCTCGGGGCGGTGCTGTTCGGGGCGCGGTACGCGTGGACCCCGCCGATCGCCTGGCTGTCCTACACCGTCCTCGCCCCGCCCCCGACCGGCCTGCCCACACGGGCGGCGAGCTGGATGCTCCTCGCCCCCGGCACCCCGGCGGCCACCTGGACGGCCCTGGCCCTCGCGCTCACCGGCACGGCGGCGTACGCTCTCGCGGGCCCGAGGCGGTAGCGGTGCGACGGCGGGGCCGCCACGACGGGGTGCGGCGGGGCCGCCACGACGGCCGGCCCCGTCCGCCTGTCCGGACCGGTCAGATCCAGGTGTCGAGCCACATCCGGGTCTGCCAGTCGGGATACGGGATCGTGGTCCCCGTGTAGACGGGGAAGAAGTAGATGAAGTTCCACACGATGAGCAGCACGAGCGTGCCCGCCGCCACCGCTCCCCGGTGGCGGCGTTCCGCGCTCGCGCCCGGCGGACCGAGCAGGGCGCCCAGCGTCATCGCCACGGCCAGACACAGGTACGGCACGAACACGACGGCGTAGAACGAGAACGTCGTACGGTCCTGGTACAGGAACCACGGCAGATAGCCCGCGCCCACGGCGCACAGGACGGCGCCCGCGCGCCAGTCACGGCGCAGGGCCCACCGGAAGAGCAGATACACCAGCGCGCAGCACGCCGACCACCACAGCAGCGGCGTACCGAGCGCGACGACGGCCTGTGAGCAACCGGTGAGCGCGTGGCAGCCCGCCTCCCCGGGTTCGGGGGAGTGGTACGAGAACAGCACGGGGCGGCCGAGGACCAGCCAACTCCAGGGATTCGACTCGTACTTGTGGAACGCGTCGAGGTTCACGTTGAACCGGTACACGGCCGCCTCGTAGTGCCACAGACTGCGCAGCGGGGCCGGTATCCACGACCACACGCCGCCGCGGCCGTCCGCCCACTGCCGTCCGTAACCGCCGTCCGTCAGGAACCAGCCGGTCCACGTCGTCACATAGGTCACCACGGCCACCGGGGCGAGGGACAGCGCCGACCGGCCGAGATCCTTGCGCAGCACCGCCCGGTAGGGGTGGCGGGCCCCCGCGATCCGGCGGGCGCCGACGTCCCACAGCACGGTCAGGACCATGAAGAAGGCCAGGAAGTACAGGCCGTTCCACTTGGTCGAGGCGGCCAGACCGAGACAGACACCGGCCGCGAGCCGCCAAGGCCGCCATCCGGTCCCCGCACGGTCACCGGTCTCCGCGTCCGGACCGGCGTGCCCGTCGCCGTCGACCGGCAGGGCCGCCGCGAGCCGGGCCCGGGAGCGGTCCCGGTCGATCAGTAGGCAGGCGAAGGCCGCCAGCACGAAGAACATGACGACCAGGTCCAGCAGGGCGGTCCGGCTCATCACGTAGTGCAGCCCGTCCACGGCCATCAGCAGGCCCGCCAGACAGCCCAGGAACGTCGAACGGAACAGCCGGCGCCCCACCCGGCACAGCATCAGGACCGACAGCGTGCCCAGCAGGGCCGTCATGAAGCGCCAGCCGAACGGGTCGAGACCGAACATCCCCTCGCCCACGGCGATGACCCACTTGCCCGTCGGCGGGTGCGCGACGAAACTCCCGGTGTCCGAGAGGGAGATCACCTGGGGGTCGGCCAGGATCTGCGGGTCGGCGACCTTGCGGTCCGGCCAGGTGCCCTCGTAGCCGAGCCGCAGCAGGGACCAGGCGTCCTTGGCGTAATAGGTCTCGTCGAAGGCGAGTTCGTGGGGCCGGCCGAGACGCCAGAAGCGAACCGTTCCTGCCAGCAGGGCGACGAGCAGCGGCCCCAGCCACGCCATCGCCCTCGCGACGCGGTACGCGGGCTCCGGACCGAGCCCCACCCTCTCCCAGAGCCAGGTCGACGGCTCCGGGAAGGGCGGCACCAGGCGCTCACGGGTGTCGCCGCGCGGGCGTCCGGGGTACCCGAACAGGCGCAGACGGTCGTTCCGGCCGAGGGGCGCCGTCGTCGAACGGGTGCCGTGGAGCATCGCGGTGAAGTAGTCCTTCGGGAGTGCGGGCGGGGCCGTGCCGGTGGCCCTCCGGCCGGGGCCGGGGGTGCGCCCGGAGGCTAGCAGGACCGATCCGGCGCGGTACGAGTGGCCGCCGGCGCCGGGGCGCCCTTCCTGCCGTGGTCGAGATCATCCCGCGGTCCGGGCCTGCGTGGCTGGGCCGTTCGCGGGTACTCGGCGTCGCATCGAAAGACCTGTCGGGCCGACGGGTACCCATGCGCAGACGGACGCGCACGGATTGCGCCCTGGAGAGGAGCGAGGGACATGGGACACGGTGGAGACGTCATCGCCGAACTGACCACGGACCACGGCGAGGTGGAGGAGATGTTCGGCGAGATCGAGGCACTGCCGTCCGGGGATCCCCGGCGCAAGGAGTGCGTGGACAAGGTCACCATCGAACTGGTGCGTCACTCGGTCGCCGAGGAGGCGTACCTCTACCCGGCCGTCCGGGAGCACGTCCCGGACGGCGACGCGATCGCCGACCGGGAACTGGAGGACCACGCCGAGGCCGAGCGCACCCTGAAGGCCCTGGAGCGGTGCGAGGCCGACGACCCGGACTTCGATCTGCTGATCACCCAGCTGATGACCGAGATCAGGGCGCACATCCGGGACGAGGAGGAGAACCTCTTCCCCCGGCTGCGCGCGTCCTGCTCGGCCGAGGCGCTGAACAGCCTCGGTGACAAGGTCCGCACCGCCAAGAAGACGGCGCCGACCCGGCCCCACCCGGCGGCCCCCGACACGCCTCCGGCCAACAAGCTGCTCGCCCCCGGCATGGGCCTCGTGGACCGCATGCGCGACGCGCTGAGCGGGCGGGGGAAGGACGACTGACACCCGTACCGTCTGCGTACCGTTTGGGGAAGGCGGTACCGGATGTAAGGCGAGGGGCCGGTGGAGAAACAGTTCCGACTGTTTCTCCACCGGCCCCTCGCCGGTCAGCCGTCAGCCGTCCGGTCAGCCATCAGCCATCAGCCATCAGCCATCAGCCATCAGCGTCAGTCGTCACCCCTGACGATGTGCGTATCGGCCCCGGCCCTCGTCACCTCGGCCCCGTCCCTCCTGTCGGCGACCGCGGGAAGGCACAGGCGCACACCCTTCCCACGCCGACGCCGGGACTTGGCCCAGCCGCTCTCGCGGACGACGAGCTTTTCGACGGTGTGCGTACTCACGACGCCTCATCTTCTTTCGGAACCCGAATCGTTTCTTCTCGCTTCGTGCGGCACGGGTTCCCGTCGGCCGAGTGCGTAAACGGCGCCGCCGCGCGCTCGGCAGGACCGCTCCTCGTGGCCGGGTACCGGCGTGCGGGGGAGGCCGTGACGGGTGTTCAGGGCAGGGGTGTTCCGCCGGTGGCGTTGAGGATCTCCGCCGTGATGAAACTCGCCCGCTCGGAGGCCAGGAACACATAGGCGGGCGCCATCTCGGCGGGCTGGGCCGGCCGCCCCAGCGGTGCCTGCTTGCCGAACTCCTGTGCGTCGGGAAGCGTCGCCGGGATCAGCGGGGTCCACACGGGTCCCGGTGCCACCGCGTTCACCCGGACGCCGTCCGTGGCCACCATCTGCGCCAGCCCCTGCGTGAACGTGACGATCGCGCCCTTGGTCATGGCGTAGTCGAGGAGGTGCGGGCTCGGCTTGTACGCCTGCACGGACGTGGTGTTGATGATCGACCCGCCCGGCGGGATGTGCGGCAGGGCCGCCCTGCACAGCCAGAACATGCCGTAGAGGTTCGTCCGTACGACCCGGTCGAACTGCTCGGTGGAGATGGCCCCGATGCCGTCCGGCTGTGACATCTGGTAGGCGGCGTTGTTGATCAGCACGTCGATCCTGCCGAACTCGGCAACCGCCCGGTCGACCAGGGCACGGCACTGCTCCTCGTCGCGGATGTCGCAGGGGACGGCGATCGCCTTCCGCCCGGCTTCCTCGACGAGCCGGGACGTCTCCCGGGCGTCCTCGGCCTCCTCCGGCAGATGGGTGAACAGGACGTCCGCGCCCTCCCGGGCGTATGCCAGCGCCACCGCGCGGCCGATCCCGGAATCACCGCCCGTCAAAACCGCCTTGCGGTCCTCCAGCAGTCCGCTGCCCTGGTAGGACTCCTCCCCGTGGTCCGGGGGCGGGTCCATGGCGCCGGTCCATCCGGGATGCGGCTGATCCTGCTGCGGGAAGTCCGGCCGGGGGTGCCGTTCGACCGGGTTCTGCCGCTGGTCGTCGCTCATGAGGACGGTCCTTCCTCGGTTCCCGGGGTCTCCGGACGGGGGTGCGCGATGTCTGCGTCGTCCGGGTACCCGACGTCGCCGGGCGTAACGAGGGGGCGCCGGGGTCAGTCCGCGGAGGGGGCCCGCTCGGTGCGCTCGGCGACGACCTCGGTGACGGCGGCGGACAGCTGTTCGCGCGTGCACGGGGGAACGGGGGCGCCCGTGCACGATTCCACGAGCTGGCGGGCCGTCCGGTGCAGCTTGGTGTTGGTGTTCTGGGAGGTCCTGACCAGGGCGTTCCAGGCCTCCACCGGACTCAGGGCGAAGGCGGCCATGAGGATGCCCCGGGCCAGGTCGATGGTGTCGCGGGTCTCCAGCGCCCGCCGCAACTGCACGACCTCCACCCTGGGGTCCGGCCCCCGATGGGGGGAGGTCGTCACGCCCGTACCACGACGGCCGTCCGCCGCGGGATGCAAGTCCGCCGCGTCCACGCCGTACGCGTCCACGCCGTCCGTGTCCGGGCCCTCCGGAGGGCCCGGAGGGCTGAACAGGGACAGGGTGTCGGTGAGCGAGAACACCCGCTGGGCCGCGGGGCTGATGCTGCGGATGGTGGCGGTCTTCGCGTGCTCCATGGCCTCCTGGCGGATGCTGAGCAGAGCGTTGAGTCCGGAGCAGTCGCAGAAGCCGACGCCGGCGAGGTCCAGGTCGATGCCCTCGGCCGAGCGGGCGAGCGAGTCACGCAGACCGCGCCGCAACTGGTCGTCCGTGCCGAGCTCCAGGTCACCGCGGACCGTGACGAGGACCCGGTGGCCGTGAGGACGGCTGCGCAGGCTGAGCGTCGGTGACGGCCGCCCGTCGGCCGGCCCGTCCGTCGGCGCGCAGCCGGGAGTCCCGGTGCTTGCCGACTCCGCGAGGGGCGCGGGCTCCGACATGGTTCCTCTCCTCCGGACGCTTCCGCGGGTTCTCAGCTACCAGCGTCACTCTCGCGGGAACACACGTCAAGAGATACAGGAACTCGGATTCAGGTATTCAGGTGCGCGAACTGGCAGGCGTATGATGACGTGCATGGCAGGAGTACCGGAAGCGCACGCGGGATGGACGTTCATCACGAACCACGCACGGGTGCTGGCCGCCATCGCCGAGGACCGGACCGTACGTGTACGTGACATCGCCGCCCGCTGCCGGCTCACCGAGCGTGCCGTCCAGAAGATCATCGCCGATCTCGAACAGAGCGGCTTCCTGTCGCACACCCGTCAGGGGCGCGGCAACACCTACCAGATCCGGTCGGACACCGAACTGCGCCATCCCGCCGAGGCCGGCCTCACGGTGGCCTCGCTGCTGGCGCTGCTCGCCCGGGTCGAGGCGCACCGGACGGGGCCGCTCGGCGACGGCCGTCCACCGAAAGAGGCGTGAGTACGCCACGGGGCGGGGGCCGTCGGCGCAGGTGTCCGACAGGGCGACGAAGGGGCCTGCGCCGGCTGCGGCTCGCGGTTCATGCTCGCGTCCCCGGCGCTGTGGTGGTGGCTCGGCCGCTCAGTCATCCCGGAGGTCCAGGGTCCGGTCGATGATCGCCCGGGCGATCTCGACGGAGGTACGGCCCTCGGCGAAGGCCCGCGCCCGTACCCGCAGCAGCGCCTCCTCGGCGCTCACCCCGAGCCGCACCATGATCATTCCGGTGGCCTGGTGCACTTCCTCTCTGTCCGACTCCGCTCCTGCCAGCCACGTCACGACCCCTTCGGGGGCGGGAGAAGCGTGGTCCAGCGCGATCACCGCCAGGGTGACGGCGTCGGCGACCAGCAGCGCCGTACGGACCTCGCCGCGGCTCGGCCTGCCGGGCGCGTCCCGGTACAGGTCGAGGGTGCCCAGGGCGCTTCCGGCCCCGGTCAGCGGCAGCGAGAACACCGCCTCCGCGCCCGCCCGGGCCGCCTGTACGGAGAACAGGGGCCAGCGACGGGTGTCCGGCACCCTGGTCAGATCGGTCGCGCACACGGGTGCGCGCAGGCGGACCGCCTCCATGCAGGGGCCCTCGCCGAGGGTGTACTGCACTTCCGCCAGCCGTGCGGCGACGCCGTCGCTGGCGCACAGCACCACGCCCAGCTCCGAGCCGTCCCCCAGGACCGACACGGACAGTCCCGTGGCCATGGGGAGCAGCGTGACGCAGGTGCGGCAGAGCGCGGCGGGCATCTCGGGCGGAGACAGCCCGCGCACCGCGGCGACGAGTTCATGGGCGATACGGGCGCGCTCCGGGTCCGTACCCTGATCGGCGTCCGGGCCGCCCAGCAGTTCGTCGTCGGCCATGACCATCACCTCCCTGGCGTCGTCACCCGGAAACGGTCCTACCGATCTCGGGACCGGGCCCGGACGCGACGGAGTGCCCGCCGCCTCCCGGTCCCGGTGTCCTGACGGTCGAGGACACCATGGTCACTGGGTTTCCGCCGCGCGCCACGGGAAACGCCCGAGCGGGGCCCTTCCACGGCCGGATCCGTCGAAGCGAGCAGGTGTGGGGAGGCGGGGCGGGGGGACTTGGTGGGCAGACCGGATTCGGCGACGTTCCCCTGGGGGCCGGCCCGGTCAGGCTTCTCTGGTTCAGACAACGTGCCGGAGGAGCCGTCCCCCGTGACCGCCTAGGGTGCGCCCCGCTCACAGATACGCCGGGCCACCTCGCGGAGCTTTATGTTGTTCTCCTGCGAGTAGCGGCGCAGCACGTCGAACGCCTCGTCCTCGCTGACGTGGAGACTGCCCATCAGGATGCCCATGGCCTCGCCGATGAGGTGCCGGGTGGCCACGGCCCGCTCCATCTGGGCGTGTGTGCGGGCGCTGGAGAAGGCGACCGCGGCATGAGAGGCGAGCAGCCAGCCCGCCAGTTCGCTGACCTCGGTGAACGCGCCGGACGCGCGGGAGTAGAGGTTGAGGGCGCCCAGGTCCTCGTCCTCGGTGAACAGCAGAAACCCCATCATGCTGCCGACACCGAGCCGGTGTGCGGCCGGGGCGTAGGCGGGCCAGCGCGGCTGCTCGGTGGAGAGGTCGTGGATGCGGAAGACGCGTTCCCCCGTCGAAGTGTGGGCGGCGTCGAAGCACGGCCCCTCCCGCAGCCGCTCCTGCAGCCGATCGCTGTCGACCACCAGCTGTTCCGTGGCGGCCAGCGACTCCACGGTCGAGTCGTGCAGCACGAGGATGCCGGCCGCGTCACAGCCCGCCACCAGTTCGGTGGCCGAGGCGGTGATCCGCTCCAGCGTGGCGTCGACCGACGGCTGTGCCAGCAGATCCCGCGCCATCGACGCCATCTGCCGGGCGAATCGATCCCAGTCCACGCCGTCCTCCGTCTCCCCGTCGCCCTGACCACCCTCGGTCCCAGCCTCGCACGCGCGCCCGCGGGAAGCCGCACATGACAGCGCCCTCCCCGGAACGTCGGCGGATGCGTACCGTCGTTGCCCGCCCGCCTTCGTCTGCCCCCTTCGGCCGGGGCCAAGCCACCGTCCGGTGTCGCGCCGCGGGGCCGCATCCACCGGCGCGAGGTGTCCGCAGGTCGGGACGTCGCGGTTCGGGGGTGCGTCCCGCCGTGGATGTGGCACTTGGTGGAGCATGGAGTGGACCGACAGGACGGTACGGGAGACACGCAGGCGCGGCGCGGCCGTCGTGACGACGCTGCGGCTGGCCTGGACGGAGCCGGGCCGGGAACGGGATCTGGTGGCGCAGGCCGGGAAGGCGGCACTGGCCGCCTGGGTGGCGTGGGCGGTGGCGGGCTGGTGGCTCGGCGCACCGATGGCGTTCGTGGCGCCGTGGGTGGCGGTCGTCCTGGTGGAGTCGACGGTCTACCGGTCGCTCGCGCACGGACTGCAGCAACTCGCGGCGATCGCGGTGGGCACGGTGCTGGCCACGGGGGTGGCGCTGGTGCTGGACACCACGCTGGTCACGATGGCCCTGGTCCTGCCGACCGTGCTGCTGCTGGGCCAGTGGCAGCGGCTGGGCAGCCAGGGCGTGTACGCCGCCACCGGCGCCCTCTTCGTGCTGACCGGCGGTCAGGTCACCGTCGCCGCCTCGGCGGCCCGCGTCGCGGAGGCGGTCTTCGGCGCACTGGTCGGTGTCGCGGTCAACGCGCTGGTGCGGCCGCCCGTGTACCTGCGCGACACCGCCGCCGCGCTGCGGGACGCCGCCCGCGAGGCCGGGGAGATCCTGGACGCCGTCGCGGACGGGCTGGCCGCAGGCGAGTGGAACGGGCACCACGCGGGGGAGTGGCACGAACGCGCGCTGCGCCTGGGCCGCCTGGTCGAGCAGGCGAGGTCGGCGATCGACTGGAGCCGGGAGAGCATGCGCGTCAACCCCCGGGGCCGTCGCAGGCACGGTGTCGCCGCCCCGGGAGAGGCGTACGCCGACGCGCTGGTCGTGCTCGACCAGGTGGCCGTCCACACCGCGGGCGTGACGCGCACGGTGTGGGAGACCGTGGACGAGGGCAGGGCGGCCCGGTTGGACGACGTGCTCGCCCGCCCCTACGCGGACTTCCTGCGCCGCACCGCACACGCCGTCCGGCTGTACGGCCGCACCCGCTTCGGCCCGGGCGATCACGACGGGCCCGCCGCAACGGAGTTGCGGGATGCGGCGGACGAACTCCGGCGCACGCTCGACGAGTTCCGCCGACGGCTGCCGGGCGCCGTCGACGACGACCCCGACGCGCTCGTGACCTACGGAACGCTGCTGGCCCAGGCCCATCGCCTGGCCGACCAGCTCGTCCAGGACCCCCACCCGGGCACCGGCCGGACGGACGGGCGAGCGCCGGGGCGGTAGCCGGTCGTTATCCGGTACTTATCCGGGTAGTAAACGGTCATTGTCGATTGATACCGCTCAACTTAGGCGCTGCGGATGGGGCGTCAATACCCTTCGGATACAGCGCGTCACCGAAGAGACGCAGGTCGGTCCATGTCAGCAGGGGGCATCCATGGGATCCGTTGAGCGGCCTCGCCGCATCGTCGTGCCGCCGGGCACGTCCGTCGTGCCCGGAGCCGCGCGGATCACCGCGCCGCCGACGCCCGGCCCCGTGGACAGTCGGCAGATGTTCGCCGCCCGCACTCCGGAACTCCTCGGGGGACTGCGGCGGTTGGACGCCGCGGTGGACGACGACGCCGTCCGGGACATCGCCGCGTGGCTGTGCGAGCAGTACACCTGCCGAGGGGCGCCGGTCCCGGTGGGCTTCGTCGCGCGGTGCCTGCTCGGTTCCCCCTACGTGGACCACCGACTCGGCCTCGACGGACGCATCCTGGGCCACTGCACGGCACACGACACCATGCCGCAGCCGTTCGACGCCGCCCGGATGCTGGCCCGTTCGGACGCGTACGCGTTCGTCGAGGTGTACGCGGACGGGCTGGTCCTGCCCGTGCTGCCCGACGGCGGTGTCGTCCGGCCCTGAGCCGACGGATTGCGCTTCACGAGAACGACACGGCACGGAACGGAGACCCGCGTGAGCGAGATCAACCTCGGCCCCATCGTCAGGAGCATCGACAACCTGGAGCGCCAACTGCAACGCTCCGTCCGCTCGCTCGGCGGCCAGATCGAGCAGGTGGACGGCGAGGTCCGCGACGTCAAGGCCGTCCAGGCGCAGACCAAGGACCGCCTGGAGGTCCTCTACGACAAGTTCCTGGAGTTCGTCGGGAGAACCGAGCGCATCGCCGCCGCCCAGCGTGCCGAGACCCGGATCGTCCGCATCAACGACGAGGTCGAGCACAAGTACGGGCACCACAAGGTGGTCCGCCGGACCGCGACCGGCATCCTCCAGGCGTTCGACACCGGCCTCGTCCAGGAGGAGACGGTCCGGCAGGTCAGCGAGGAGCTGATGATCCAGACGCCGCGCTACTGGCTCGCCCCCGCCCTGGTCGGACTGGCCGCCTGGGCCGGTGACGACGAGGCGCTGTGCGCACGGGCTGTCGAGGAGGCGTTCCGGCGCTCCACGTCGAAGACCTCCCTCTTCTTCGCACTGATCCTCCGCAGACAGGGCCGCCAGGACGCCTCCCTGCGCTGGCTGCGGCACTACCTGGAGGGACAGGACCCCCGTGTGCTCGGCCGGGAGTTCCAGGTCATCCTGGAATGTGTCTCCCAGGGCGCCTTCGGACCCCCGGGCCGCCAACTCCTCACCCGGACACTGGAGGAGTGGCGCAAGCGCCTGCTCGACGACGACGCCGTACGCGCGGCCCAGGCGGGACGCTGGCGGCAGGAGATCGACTCCCTGCGCGCCCCGTCGGCCGCCGCCGACTTCCCCCGTCTGACCGAGGTGTGCCCCCAGTGGGCTGCGCTCGACGACGTCCTCGCCCGCGCCCGCGCGCACGAGGCGCTGCTGAGCCGCTTCCGCACCCTCATGGAGAGCGAGATCCTCCCGGCCCACAACCTGGAGGACACCGTCGACGACATCCTCGACAACCTGGTTCGCAACTCGGACGAGGAGGAACTCCCCCTCCAGCGCGAACTGATGCTCAACCAGGCCATCGTGCGTCACGACGGCGACGAGGAGGCCGCGCGCAGGGAAGCGGACATGCGCTCCGAGGCGCTGGAGGAGACCCGCAACTACCTGAGCGTGCAGTCGGTCGCGGCCCTCGACCCCGAGGCCGTGGGCGCCTCACCCGCGGCGCAGCGGGTCGCCGTCGCGTCCTGCCAGGAGTGGTTCGCGCAGGCGCACGCCGGATTCAGCCGCGACTACCGGGCCGCCGTGCCGCCCAGGATCGAGATCTCGCTGCGCAACACCTACGGCATCGGCCAGGGCACCCAGCGCTTCAAGCTCACCACCTGGACCAAGCCGCTCACCGACGACCTGCCGGACCTGGAGGCGTCCCTGACCCGGCACTGGAGCGGCTACGTGGACATGTACGTCAAGTCCCTGGCCTACGACTACCGGTCCTCCCTCGCCCTCCTCGGCGCCGCGGTCACCGCGATCCTCGTGGTCTTCCTCGGCGTCCACGTCGGATTCGCGCTCATCGCGGCCCTCGCCGTCGGAGGCATCTGGGGCATCGTCCTGCACAACCGCGCCGACGCCGCGCGCACCGCCCAGGAACAGGCCCGGGAACTGCTCAGCCGGCACATGACGGAGGCCATCGGACGGCTCAGGGGCGCCCACGCCGAACTCACCGACTGGCAACAGCAGTACTGGGCGGCCGACTTCGTGGAGGCCGAGGCCCGCACGTTCATCGCCTCCCTGAACACCGCGACCGGCGCCCCCTCCCCCTTCGAGGGCCGCGTCGTCGGCGCCGGCGACTGAGCCGGCCGAGAGGAAACGACCATGAGCGACGACGACCTCCCCTTCACCCCGGACTCCACACCCCCCTGGCTGCGGCCCGAGATCCCGGAACACCTGCGGCCGTTCGCGGCGCCCCCCAGACCGCAGCAGCCTCCCGCCGTACCCGATCAGCGCGACTCCGATGCTCCCTCGGGACCCGTCCCGCCCGCACCGCCCACCGCGCCCGTCCCCTGGGCCTCGGACCCGCCGCGCCCGCCGGACCGGCCCGCGGCGGACCCCGTCACCCGGCGGCTGCGGCGGACCGTCACCGACCTCCCCGCCTGGGACCCCCTGCCACCCGGGGAACAGCTCGTACGCCGGCCGTCGGGAGACCTGTGAACAGCACCCGGTGGGGAGGCGGCAGCGACTACCAGATCTGGGCGCGGACCCTGGAGCGCTGGGCCGAGGGCGAACAGCCCGACCCCCTGCACCTGCCGCCGCTGTCCCCCGACAGCCTCCCGGCCGACACCTGGCAACGGCTGCTGACCCGCATCGCCGCCGCCGTCGACCGGCGGCTGCAGGACGGGCTCGACCTGATGGTCCGCGAGGTGAACGACGCCGCGGACGAGTTCTCCGTCGGACGGGCCCTCACCCGGGGCCGCGACGTCCTGCGCTCCGTCCGCTCCGTCATCACCCACACCAGCCTGCCCGCCGACTTCCGCCGGCGCATGGCCGGACTCATGGACGACCACACCCGCCGCCTCCAGGACGAACTCGAGCGGGGCGTGCAGGCACTGCTCGCGGAGGGCGCGGACCCCCACGCCGTCGAGACCCGGCGCCGTACCCTGCGCGACAACCCCCTCACCGCGGTGCTGTCCGGGCCGTCCGCACCGCCCCCCGTCGGCTGGTACGAGCCGACCGGCGGACGTCGCATCGTCACGCCCGACTGACGCCACCACGGAGAACCAGCATGCCGAACTACTCCGACAGCAAGCGCGACCTGGACAACTACCTCACCGCACGGGTGCCCGTCGTCGGGCTGCGCACCATCGAACAGGCCCGCGCCCTGCGCATGCTGAAAGAGGTCGCGAGCCAGCCCAGGCGCGCCTCCCAGCAGTTCTGGATCCACACCAGGGCCACCGGCCTGCGCGACCTGCGGTCCGGAGCGGCCGTCCTGGAGGACCGGTCGCTGACCGGAGCCATGGACTTCGCCGCCGCCCAGTTCGCCGCCCGCCCGCAGGCCACGCTCGTCCTGGTCGACCCCGGGGAGCTGGAATCCGACACTCCCTTCACCCGTAACGTCGCCGAACTCGCCCGGATCGCCGACGCCCACGCCGGATGCGTCGTCCTCATCACCGACAACCCCATCTGGAGCGGTCTGCAACGCCTGGGCATGAGCCTGCAGCTGGACCTGCCGAACGCCGACGAGATGTACGCGACCATCAGCGGCTTCCTCGGCGACCACCGGGGCGTGGTCGCCATCGCCTGGACCGAGCACGACGCCCGCAGGGCCGCCGAGTTCCTCCAGGGAGTCACCGAGGGCGAGGCGGTGAACCTCCTGGCCACCCTCATCGCCAAGGGGTCGGTGGAAGCAGCCGACGTGCTGGCCCTCGCCAGCTCCAAGGACCGCATCTTCAACAACCTCGCCGGACTGGAACGCGTCGCCCGCAAGGACGCCGACTACTCCGTCGGCGGCCTCACCAGCCTGCGCGGCTGGCTGGAGCGCAAACACCGGCTCATCCACACCGACCTGCGAGGCACCCAACTGCGCCCGCCGCGCGGTGTCCTGCTCGTCGGCGTCCCCGGCTGCGGCAAGTCACTGTCGGCCAAGGCCATCGCTCAGCAGTGGCAACTCCCGCTCTACCGGCTGGACATGGCCAGCATCCACGGCCGCTACCTGGGAGAGTCCGAGGGACGGATGCGGGAGGCGCTCGACGCCGCCGACCGGGTCGCGCCGTGCATCCTGTGGATTGACGAGATCGAGAAGGGACTGGCCGGCGCCCACGACAGCACCGGCGTCCAGCAGCGCATCATCGGACAGTTCCTGTTCTGGCTGCAGGAGTCGGACTCCCGCGTCTTCGTGGTGGCCACCGCCAACGACGTCCGCGGCCTGCCCCCCGAACTGCTGCGCAAGGGGCGCTTCGACGAACTGTTCTTCGTGGACCTGCCCGACGACCAGGACCGCAGGGAGATCATCACCCTCTACTACCGGCGCTACGTCAAGGCCGAACCCCACCCGGACCTGCTCGACCGCCTGGTGGAACTCTCCGAGGGCTTCGCCGGCTCCGACATCGAGTCGGCCCTCCACGACGTCGGCGCCGAGGTCCTCCTGGGCGGCGGGGCCGACCGGCTGAACCCCGCGTTCGTCGAGGACACCTTCGCCAACACCGCACCCCTCAGCCGCAGCAACCCCGAGCAGATCGAGGAGATCCGGGCCTGGGGCCGGGAACGCGCCGTGCCCGCCGGCCGGTCCGCCGCCCCCACCGCCCCGGCCGGCGCGGGCACGCCCCGCCGGGTGGTCGTCCTCGGGGACACCTGACCGACACGGACAGCCGAGGGGGCACGGGGTGGGGGACACCTGGGCGGCGCTGGCGGTCGCCGCCGTCGGAGTCGTGGGCACACTGGGCGCGGCGCTGCTGACGCAGAGCCGGGCCGACCGCACCAAGCGCCTGGAACTCCAGGCCCTGGCCCGGCAGCAGGGCGAAGAACGTGCCCACGGCGAACACGTGCGCCGGGCCGAGCTGTCGGCGGCCCGCGGACGCGAACTGCTCGACCTGCGACGCGCCTGCTACATCGCGCTCAACACCGCCGCCCGGCAGTACCAGACCGCCCAGGTCAACCTGTGGCACGCGCTCAAGGAGGGCACGGGCGTCGAGGAGTGTCTGCATCAGCTGGACGAGCGCCGCGACGCCCACCGGGAAAGCTACGCCGAGGCCCAGATGATCGTGCCGGCGGCCGTGCTCGCCGCCGCGGGCACCGCCGGCCGACAGCTCAACAGCGGTTACGGCACGCTGAAGAAGGCCCTCGCCGGCCCTGCCGCCGACGCCACGGCACTGGCGGCGTTCGAACCGCAGCTGCGGTCGGCGTGGACGCTGCTCTCGGACATGCGGCACACCATGCGCCGTGATCTGGGAGTCGACGAACCCGGCCCGTGACGGACCCCGACCGTGCGGCACGCAAGGCCTGGTGACGACGGGCGGCTCACTGGCCGTGATGGGTGAACGACGCCCAGACCTCCAGCTCGTCCAGCGGACCGTGCGCGGTGTCCGCGACCAGCGGCGCGCACGCGGCCAGCTCGGCGGGCAGGACCCGGCCCGGGTCCAGCATCCACAACTGCGCCGCACGCAGGGCGTCCCTCGGCGGCACGCCCCGCTTCATGTGGTGGTGGACGAGCAGTACCAGCAGCGTGGTCCGGGGGTCGTCGGCGACGGCCCAGCGGGAACCGACGACCGCCGTGGCGCCCACGCCCAGGAAGGCCGTGGCCAGGGTGAGCGCCTCGTCGTGGTCGCTCAGGGTCAGGTCGCTGGTGCAGTTGGCGAGCAGGACCGTGCCGCCGGGCATTCCCGGATCACGGCCGGCGGCGCCGGTCAGCAGATCCTGCACCGACACCGTGTGCGTGGCGTCCAGTTTGAGGACGGAGTCGTTCGAGGTCGGGCCGGTGTCCGCGTGACAGTTGACGTGCAGGAGGGCCGTCGGCGCGGAGCCCCGGCCCGGCAGGAAGCGTTCCAGCGAACGGGGTTCGGGCGGCAGCGGCGCCGACCGGCCGGGTCCGGGGGCTCCTACGGCGCCGGCGTCCTCTCCCGTGCCGCCGATCACGGTGACCTCCGGATGGAGGGCGGCGACGAGCGCCGCCTCCCGGTGCATCGTCGCCGAACCGTCCGGGTCCACGACGACGGCCACGGCGCCCCCGCCCAGGACGGCGGTGGGGCGGGCGGCCACCTCGATGAGCTGACGGGCGCTGGCACAGTAGGAGATGACGGCCCGCTCGCACGCGTGCCCGCCGTCCTCCGCGGCCCGTCCGCCGGCCCCGCCGCGACCGGGCGCCGGACAGAGCGCCGCGTGCCAGGGGACGATGCCGAGGGGACCCACGGGCGCGAGGACGACGCGTGGGGCCCGGCCCGGCCACCAGGTGTCGGCCGCCGCCAGGAGCGGCGCCATCGCGGCCTCGCCCGCCCACGCGCACAGCCGCTGCAGCGCCTGCCGCCACTCCTTCTCCAGCCGCAGCAGACGCTTGCGGTGCAGCTCGTGCATGACCAGCGGGTGGTGCGGGGCCGGGGGGTCCAGCCGGCCCGCCCTCTGGAATGCCTCCAGGGACGCGGCGTACGCGCCGACCGGCCCGGCGGACACGGAGGTCAGCTTCGGCAGCCGCAGGGAGCCGACCACCCCGGTCGCCGTGACGAGGACCGCGTGGCCGGGCGCCCCGTCCTCGCCGGGGACGAGGTAGGCCAGCACGTCGCTCCCCAGTCGGCGCAGGGTCCGGCCGAGCACGGCCGGGCTCGGCGCGGACAGGAGCCGCTTCTCGGCGGCGCTGCCCGCCAGTGCCTCCAGCACCCGGCCCCGCAGGTCGTCCGGCACCTCTCCGAGCCGCCCGCCGCCGTCGGCGGCCGCTCGTACCCATGCGTCGGCCAGCGCGGGCCGGCCGGCTCCCCGGAGCAGATCGGGGACGGTGACGTTCATCGTCGCGGCGTTGAGCACCAGCCCGCGGCCGAGTTCGAGCGCCTCGAAGGCCGACTCGGGCAGGCCGTCGGCGAGACTCCAGCGCACCAGTCGCAGCATGTCGGGCGCGATCGCCCGCGCGGCCTCCAGCCCGTGGTCCGCGCCCGACTGCAGCAGGACGGAGCGGCCGTAGCCGGTCAGCGCCGACCGGGCCGTCTCCCGTGACTGCCGCCGATGACGGGCGTCCCCGGGGCCGAAGGCGCGATGGGCGAGGGCGATGGTCCGGATCAGCGCGATCGCGAACGGGTCGCCGGGGCTCGCGTTGAGCACAGCCCACGCCTCCCGCAGCACGCCGACCGACTCCGTCAGGTCCTCGCGCCGCCCGGTGACCAGATGCCGGGCCAGCAGGAGACTGCCCAGCCCGTACAGGCAGCGCCCGCGCGACCCGTGGAACTCGTGGGGACCCCGTTCCGCCGCGTCCCGCAGCAGGGCGATGCCCCGGCCGAGGGCGTCGGCCCGGTCCGGTCCGGCGGCGGCGCCGTCGGCCGGTCCGCCGTCGGTGTCACCCGGCCGTGCCAGGGCCGCCGCCGCGCGCAGGCACAGCGCGGGGCGGTGCGGACTGTCCGCCGGGCAGGCGGCCGCGGCCTCGACGAGGGCGTCGACGCAGGCCCGGACGGCCGCCGTGTCGCCCGCCTCCCGTGCCTGCCGCAGGCCGTGCGCGGCCAGTTCGGCCCGGACGGCCGGCCCGCTCTGATGGTCCGGGGGCAGAGCGTGCCGGGCCTCCTCCCAGGCCCGTACGGCGTCGTCGGCGAGCGTCGTGGAGTGCCGCCGCCGGGACCGCGCGAGCAGCAGCCACGCCGGTCCGGCGCCGGCCAGCAGTTCGGCCCGGAAGGGAGCGGGCTCCGCCGGTTCCCCGGCGCGGAACAGGTGCGGGGGAACCCGGGGGTCGCCCGCCCGTGCCAGCACGGTGTGCAGCGGCGGCCGGGTGAGCCGGTCCGGCGTGCGGTCCAACAGCAGGTCGTACTCGTGGACGGCGGCGTCGAGATCGGCGTGGTCGCCGAGCAGCACATGCCGGTCGAGGAGAAGACGGGCCAGGAACTCGGCGCACCGGTCGGCGAGGTCAGGGGAGGCGGTGTCCGCCGGACGTACGCCGTCCGGTGCCGTGCGGCCGAGGACGCCGAGGGCGTGCCGGACGAGGGCGATGGCCCGGGTCAGGTCCTGCCCGTCGCGTTCCCGCAGCCAGCGGCGGTGGTGCGCCAGGGCGCGCGCGGCGGCCTCGACGGGACTCGCCGGCTCGGGGGCACCGGAAAGGATCTCGGCGACCCTGCCGAGGGGTACGGCGAACGGGTCGGGCGAGCCGTCCCCGAGCAGGATCGTCGCGGAGGGGTCGATCGTGGGCGGGGCGAGAGTGCTCTCGTCGTCCGGTGGATCGGCGGGGGCGGGCTCCTGCGGCCGGGGCCGCGGCGGCTCGGCCGGCCGGCCACGGTGCGCGGCCGGGAAGAAGGTGCCCAGCAGCGCCCGGAAATCGGCCACCGCTCCTTGCCGCAGTGCCTCCTCGACGCGCTCGCGCATCGCCGAGCCCGGCGGCAGCGCGTCCCGGGCCTGCCGCAGCGCCGTCAGGGCGGCGGTCCGTTCCTCGCCGGTCGCCTCGCCCCGCGTGACGAGGACGAGCCCGAGCGTGCCGGCGACCGCCAGCATCGTCGCCCGGAGCGCCCACGCCTCGGGTTCCAGCCGTGGGGCGGCCCGCAGCAACTGGCCCGTCCACGCACGGCAGTCGGCCGCGGAGGGCGATCCGTCCGGTGACCGCAGGAAGTCCACCATGACGGAGACGAAGACGAAGTGCGGTTCCCGTTCCAGGGTGGCCGGGTCCAGCAGCCCGGCCAGCAGGTGCAGATCGTCCTCGACGGTGGGGAACCCGCTGACGTCCGGAAGGGGCGGCCCGCCCGGTCCCTGGGGAACGGCGAACGGGTCGGTGTACCAGACGCGGTACAGCATGGCCGTCAGGAACGACCCGTTGAGGTTCTCGTCGCGGAACTCGCTGTCGGCGGGCGCCCGTTCCAGCACCACGCGCAACACGCGCAGGGCCTCGCGCAGGGACGCGTGCCGGACCTGCGGCAGCGCGCAGGCGAAGTCGAGGAGCAGCGCGACGCCCAGCAGACACTGGGCGCCCAGGTGGAGTTCGTCCTGGTGGTGGTAGAGACCCGTGCCGGTACGCAGCAGGTCGATGGCCTCGCGGAGGTCCGTCACGATGCGCGGCACCGTACGGTCCAGGGCCAGCGACGGATCGGCCGCGCCCGTGAGGAGGGCGTTGTTGCTGAGGTCGTACGCGTTGGGTGTGCCGCGGTCGATCACCCGCCGGGTCAGGACGATCGCGGTCTTCAGCACCAGCTCGGCCCGGTCGGTGTCGTCCGGGCCGATGAGGGCGGCGAGTTCACGGGCCCGGACGGTGAGGAGGCCGATGCCGTCCTCGTCCAGCAGCTGGTCCGACAGTTCGATCCAGAGCAGGTCGACGATCCCCGCCAGACAGGCCACCAGGTCCGCCCGGGCCTCCGCGACGGCCCCCGGGTCCGCCCCGGGACGGCCGGGGTCCGCGGCGCGGGAGAGCCGGGTCCGCGCCTTCTCCCACAGGGCCAGCGCCTCGGCGCGGTCGACGGCCGGTGCGGGGTCGCCGGGATGAGGCACCGCACGGTTGACTTCGGAGCGCTCCGCGAGGGCGAGCCCCAGGTTCGTCGCGATCCGGTGGGCGGCCTCCTCGGGCAGTGCGGGATGGGCGAGAGCCGTCCGGTACCACTCCACGGCCGCCGCCCGGCCCGCCCGGCCGGTGCCGGCCTGCGTGAGCGCGTCGCACACGTCCGCGCCCAGCTCGGCCGCGTCGGCGCCGGCCGGCCCGGGGTCGGCCAGCAGGGGCCGCAGGACCGTCAGCAGGGCGACGAACTCCGGTGCGGGGTCCGGGGTTTCGGCCGGGCCGCCGGACGTGCGGTGGCGGTCGCCGAGTTCGAGGTAGGACAGTAACGCGAGGTCGAAGGCGACCGCGGGGCGCAGGTCCGCGTCGAGGTCCTCGCTGTCGTGCGCCGACCGCAGATGTCCCACGGCCGCGCGGCGGTCCGCGAGCCGTTCGGGGCTGTCGTGTTCGGCGCACCGGCAGCGGTCCGAGAGGACCAGGCCCAGCACCGCGCGGCACTGGGCGGGATCCGGCAGGCACCGCGCGTCCGGTCCGTCGAGGATCGGGCCGAGGAGGTCGACGACCCGGTCGGCGTCGGCCGACCGCCGGGGGGCGTCCTCGCCCGTGCGCCAGCGTTCCGCGAGGTCGAGGGCGAGTTCGCGGCGGACCAGCACCAGGTCACGGGGGTCGGGCGGACCCTCCGGCCCGGGGGACGTGAACGCCTCGACGGTCAACGCGTGGACGGTGTCCAGCCGTGCGATGGTGTCGTCGAGATGCCGGAGTGCCTGTCCGTGGGCGTAGCGGATCCGGGACGCGTCGGCGGACAGACCGAGCAGCAGACGCCGTTCGGACGGCCCGGCGGGGGCGCCGGACAGCTCCGCCAGCATCCGCTCCACGTCGTCGACGAGGTTCACGACGTACCCCCCGTCCTCCTGACCGAGGGCGTCCTCGGCGGCTTCGAGGAGTTGTACGACCACGTCGATCCGAGCGAAACGATCTGTCATCCCGGATTCATCGGACTGATCATCGAAACCCTGATTCCCGGTGTACACGAAAACCCCCCGCCCGCGCCGGGGAATGTCCCCGTACCGGCATCTGAATTGCCAAGGGGATCGTAGCTCACTAGCGTACGGCCGTAATCCGTATTACGGATCGGAGGAGGGGAACGCATGGATGATTACGAGCAGCAACTCATCGCGGCGCTCGTGTCGGAACCGCAGTCGATCCGGGAAAAACTCTCCCCGGCGGACCGGGAACAGCTCGACGTACTGCTCGACCTCGTCGCCGAGGGCGGCGGCGAGCAGCGGTCACGGGGGATCGCGCGGGCCGTCGCCGCCCATCTGCGCGCGGCGCTGCCGGACGACGAGGGGAGCGCGGTGGGCCGGCGGTACACCTCCTCGTCGCTCACCCGACGGCCCCCGCACGACGTCCTGCTGGAACGCTTCGCGCCGGGAGGCACGGGCGGTACAGGTGGTGCGGGCGGCCCGTCCGCAGGCGCCCGGACCGGCTCGTACGCGACCGCTTCTCCCGCCGGGCCCGCGCCCGCCCCCGGGGTGCGGTGGGCCTCGGCCCGTGACCGGCTGCTGGCCGAGCCCGCCCTGACGGACACGGACCTGACGGAGATCTTCGGGGCCGCGGCCGAGCATCCCGAACTGATCCGGCTGCGCGCGTCCCAGGGTCCCGAGCGGCTGCCCGCGTTCCAGTTCGACGGGGAGGGCCGGCCGCGGTCCCTGGTGCTCGCCATCAACACGATGCTGGGCGCGGCGGCCGACCCCTGGGGGGTGGCCGACTGGTGGCTCGGGCCCAATCCGTGGCTGGAGGCCGTGCCGGCGGCCCTGCTCGGCGCGGGGCTGGACGATCAACTGCTCGCCGCCGCGAGCGTGGTGGGGGAGGACTACTGACATGGCCCGTGGAGCGAAACTTCCCGAGAAGGGCGCGGCCGACGCCCGCAGGACGGTGCGCAGGGCGGGCGAGGTGTTCTACCGGGTGCACTCGCGGCGCCGCGCGGCGGACCGCTTCAACCCGGAGCCGCAGGACCATCACTTCGGCGGCGGCCGCTTCGACAGCACCCCGAACGATTCCTACGCGTACCTGTACGCGGCCCCCAGGCCCGAGACCGCGATCATCGAGAGGTTCGTCCGCACCCTGCGCTTCGACGGCCTCGGCAACTCCCGGATCCTGCTGCGGAAGGAACTGGAGGGCAGGCTGCTGTCCCAGGTCAGGCTCACCCGCGACGTCGAACTGGTCTCCCTGTGCAGCATCCTCCACCTCAACGCGGTCCAGCAGAGCGACTGGTGGCTCGTGGAGTCCGACCCGACGGAGTACGCGTTCACCCGGCGCTGGGGGCACTGGCTGCGCGCCGAGGCCGAGTGGGCGGACGGGTTCGTCTGGCGCTCGCGTCTGGACGGCCCCCACGAGTCCCTGGTCCTGTTCGGCTCCACGGCCGAGAGCGACCTGCTCACGGTGACCGAGGAGCCTGCGAGGGTCCTCGACGACGAGGACGGCCTGCGCTGGCTGGCCGGGACCCTGGAGGAGTACCACGTCGAGATCGGGTCGGTGGACCGGTTGCCGGGCATCGGGTCCTGACCCTGCCTCCGCGCACTCACGGGGGTCCGGCCGGACTTTTTCCGGGCGGGAACCGGTAGCTTTCCGGATTCTCGCCGGAGATCGGTGGAACGGGTTCCGATCCCGGACGCCACTCGTGCATACTTCTGGTCGAAAGGCCGCGGAAAAGCACGGGGGAATGCGGCAGTAGGAAAGCGCGGTATTCGAGTTCCACGGGGCGAGCGAATTCGAATACCGTGCTCTTCCGTCCCCGCCCCGTCGTACATTTGAGGAATATCAGGGCCGCCGGTCGCGCAGTACGTCGATCACCGCGCGCGCACTGAGCGGATTACGGGTCACCAGATGCACCGACCAGTCGGGGTCGGCCCGCAGCACCTGCTCCAGCGTTCCGACGACGGTCTCGGCGCTGGTCCGTGCGTCGAGGCCGCCCCGGCCCGCCCCGAGCAGAGGGAGCGCGACGGACCGCAGCGGCGCGCGGCCCGCACGCCGCTCGGCCGCCGCCAGCTGGAACACGCGCCGGACGGCGGTCGCGACGGCCGCGGGCGCGGTCTCGTACCCGTCGCCCGCCGCCGAGGGCGTGGCGACCGCCGCGTGCAGGATGCGCCGCACCCCCTGCGCGGCCAGCGCCCCCGGCGAGGTCACGGCGACCGTACCCGCCGTCACCGGGAGCCCGGGCACTCCGAAGTTCCGCACCCAGTCGGCGAGTTGACGGGCTATCACATCGTCCGTGATCCGTCCGACGGCGTCCTTCGTGGCCCCCGCCCGCCGCAGGCTGCCGGAGACCGTCCGCCGGAACGTCTTCGACATCTCGAAGTAGATGTTCTCCGAGGACACCAGCACGTCCACGCCCGTCACCAGCTCGATGGGCGCCACATGCAGGGTGAGCAGGACGTCCCCGTGGGGGAACGCGGTCCGTAACACATGGCGTCCCGCGCGGACGGGGACGACGTCGCCGTCCGCGGCGCTCTCCCGGACGTTCTCCCGGGACTCCGGGGCGGGCCCGGCCCGGTGGCCCTCGAAGTTCAGGACCGCGCGGGCCACCTGCTGGAGCATCAGCTTCTCCTGGTGCTTGCGGAACCGCTCCGCCCCCACCCCGTAGACATGGGCCGCCCGCGCCCGGCGCTCCTTGCCCGACAGATCGCGGGTGCCGGGGGCGAAACCGAACGAGTGCAGGGCCGCGTCCCGCAGCAACTCCCCTTCCAGGCCCAGCAGTACGGCGTGCAGCAGGCGCTCCACCGCCTCCGGCTCCGCGCGGCCGCCGGGTGCGGACGGCTCCGCACCCGGGGACCGGTCCGCGATGTACGCCGCCAGCGTCTCCAGCCGTGCCTCGTGCAGCCGCAGCAGCCCCAGCGCCCGGACCCGGCCCAGTTCGTCGACCAGCCTGTGCAGTGTCGTCGGGAGGTCCGGTCCGGTGTGCGCCTGCTCATCAATCACCGCTCAAGGATGGGCAGAGGGCCCGCACCCGGCAAGCGGTTTGGGACGATCGGGAGAAAACGGTACGACTATTCGCCCGCCGACGAGGTCAGGGTGACGTCGTACGTCCACGTCCGTCCGTCGTGGCCTGCGGAGAACCACGTCGGTGCGCGTTCAGTGGCGGGGGGACCGGCGGACCGTCAGGACGGCGACGTCGTCGTGCCGGCCGCCGCTGCCCGCGTACGCCCGTGCGTCCTCGTACAGGGCCCGGGGCAGGTCGGTGGGGGAGAGGTCGAGGTGCTCCGCGAGGCGTTCGTCGACCGGGTAGAACGTGCCGTCGGCGGCGCGGGTCTCGGTGAGGCCGTCGGTGCTCAGCAGCAGCGTCGCGCCGTCCGGGAACGGGAACCAGCCCACGGTGGTGGGTTCGACCGCCAGCTCGGCCAGCCCGAGCGGGACACCGGAGTCCAGCTCGGCCGTGGTCACCCTCCCTTCGTGCATCACGTGCGGGGGGACGTGCCCGCAGTTGACCGCCTGGGCCTCCTCCGTCAGCGCGTCGACGCCGATGACGAGAGCGGTCACGAAGCGCTCGTCGTCGCCCGTGTTCTCGGCGTAGGAGTTGTGGCGGACCACGGCCGCGTCGAGGGCGTCGGCGAGCGCGGTGAGCGTGGGCTCGCGGTGGGCCGCCTCACGGAAGGTGCCGATGACGGCGAACGCGGCGCCCACGGCGGCCAGGCCCTTGCCCTGGACGTCACCGATCAGCACTCGGGTCCCCCAGGGCGAGGCGACGACGTCGTAGATGTCGCCGCCGACGAGACGGTCCTCCTGCAGGGGTTCGTACACGCCGTTGACCAGGACGTCGTCGGTGAGCAGGGGGAGGGGGTGCAGGATGTGCCGCTGCATGGCCGCGGCCGTGGAGCGCAGCCGGAACATCTCCGCCTCGCGTCCGATCCGGCGGTGACAGGCGTACACCGAGGCGGCGCCCAGGGTCAGGGTGAGCAGCACCAGCAGGAGACGGTCCAGCCAGCGGTCCGCGTCGACGTTGCGCACCACGGCCGTGGCGGTGACGACGAGGGTGGTCCACGCGGCGACGAACGCCGTCTGGCGAACGGTGCACAGCGCCGACGCCGTCCCCGGCAGGAACACCAGCAGTCCGAGCAGCCACACCTCGGACCCGGACAGCACGCCGAGGGCCTCCACCAGGGCCGTCACGGCCAGGACGCCGAGGACGAGTTCGGCGTTGCGGGGCGGCTCGATGGCCTCGAAGGCATCGACGGCCTCGGCGGACCTCTTCCGGCGGCTACCGGCCATGGGGACTCCCGGGCAGATCGTGATCTCCCCGTACGGTAAGCCGGGCCGGGTCGCGCGGGGGAGGCGCCCCGCCGGTCCGGCCCGGCAGGGCCCTCCGGGCCGGGCGCCCGGGCGGACCGGCGGCCGGGGCGCCGCCCGGATCCCACTCGGGGGCGTACGCCATGGAGGCGGCCGGCGCGGGTGAGCCGGCGTACGGCGTGGTGCGGCGAGATGCCGTGCGGTGCAGGCCCCCCACGCCCTCGGACGACGCGGCGCGCGGGCGCGGAGGAACACTGGGATGCTGTTGCTGGACGTGGAGCACTGCCCACATTCTGACGGCCAGGTGGTGGTGGAAACCATGGCAGGGTCCGGGGAGAGCGGTTCGGGGCGCCTGCTTCCGTGCGCCGACCCCCGGGGCGACCCCTACCTGCGGACCCGGTTCGCCGTACCGGCCCGCCCCGGCACCTTCCTCAGGCGGGCCCGTCTGGTCGACCGCCTCGACCGGGCCCTGACCACACCGCTGACCGTGGTCAACGGCGCCGCCGGCGCCGGCAAGACCCTGCTGGTCGCCGACTGGGCCGCACGGCAGGAGCCGCCGGTCGCCTGGCTCACCACCGAGGCCGGCGACCAGGGCCCCGGCATGTTCTGGGCGTACGTCCTGCAGACGCTCCGCTCCGCCGGCGTCCCCCTGTCGCCCGAGATCGGCTGCCCGGCCGACGCGGGCCGGGCCGACCGGACGCTGCTGACGCGGCTCGCCGCGGAGCTGGGCGCCCGGGAACGGCCCGTGATCCTCGTGCTCGACGAGTTCGACCGGGTGGCCGACCCCGAGATCGCGGACCAGCTGGAGTTCGTCCTCCATCACGCGGCGGGCGGCGTGCGCCTGGTCCTCGTCACCCGCACCGAACCGCTGCTGCCGCTGCACCGCCACCGGACGGCCGGTGACCTCACCGAGATCAGGAACGCCGAGCTGGCCTTCACACCCGAGGAGGCGTCCGTCCTGCTGGGCCTGCACGGCCTGCGGCTGCCCGTACCGGTCGCGGAGGCACTGGTGGAACGCACCCGGGGGTGGGCGGCCGGTCTGCGGCTGTGCGCGCTGGCCGCCCGGGAGAACCCCGACCCGGAGATGTATCTGAAGCGGTTCGAGGTCGAGCGCACCGCCGTCGCGGACTTCCTGCTCGCCGAGGTCCTCGAACGGCAGCCCCCCGAGACGCAGGACCTCCTTCTACGGGTCAGCGTCCTGGAACGCATCCGCCCCGAACTCGCGGACGCGCTGACGGAACGCGGTGACGCCGCCGGGATCCTGGCGGAGCTGCACCGCGGCAACGCGTTCGTGGAGGATCTCGGGCACACCTGGTACCGCCTCCACCCGCTCTTCGGCGAGATCCTCCGCGCCCATCTGCGGATGCGCCTGCCCGGTCTGGAACCCGTGCTCCACCGGCGTGCCGCCGACTGGCTCCGCCGCTCGGGACTGCTCGACGAGGCGCTCGGCCACGGGGCCGCCGCGGGCGACTGGGACTTCACCGCCGGCGCCCTCGTCGACGACCTCGCCCTCGGTCAGCTGTTCACGGGACTGCGCTCCGACGACCTGACCGCGCTGTTCTCCCGTATGGGCCCCGAGGCGCGGAGCCCGGCCGCCCACCTCGTACGGGCGGCCCGTGAGCTGTCCCGGTGCGAACTCGACCGGGGCCTGAGCCATCTGCGGCACGCGGAGCGGGATCTCGCGGAGGACGAGGACCGGGCGGAGGACGAGCCCGGCCCGGCGGCGGCCCGGCTGAGCTGTCTGCTGCTGGAGGCGCTCGCGGCCCGGCTGACCGGCTCGCCGGGCCGGGCGGAGCTGGTGGCCGGGACGGCCGAGCGGCTGCGGGAGCAGGTCCCGGCCCACCTGCTGGACGCGCACCCCGAACTCACCGCCCTGCTCCTGACCCACCTGGGGTCGACGCGTCTGTGGGCCGGGCGCTTCGAGGAGGCGCGTGCCGCGCTGTCCCTGGTCACCGAGGGCTCCGGGGACGCGTCGACGGCACTGGCGCGCGAGGACTGCCTCGGCCTGCTGGCCCTCATCGACTACCTGAACGGCTGGCCCGGCAGGGCCGAACGCCGGGCCAACGCGGCGCTGACCCTCTCCGAGCGGTACAGCCTGCCCCAGCCGTCCGCCTTCGGCATCGCCCATCTGGTCCTGGCCGCCGTCGCCGTCGACCGGGACGAGCTGCGGCTGGCCCGCGCCCATCTCGACGCGGTCGCGGACGACCGTTCCCCGCTGCGGGACCCGGTGACGGAGGCCGGCCGGGCCATCGCCACCGGCCGCCTGCTGCTCGCGCGCGGCGACACCCGGGGCGCCCTGGCGGCGACCGAACCGGCCGTCACCGCCGACGTGGCCTCACCCTGGGCGCGAGGGCACACGGCCCTGGTCGCCTCCGCCGCCCACCTCGCCCGGGGCCGGCCCGAGGAGGCCGCCGCACTGCTGCACGACGTGCCCGGGCACCAGCCGGTCTGCGCGGTGGGAGAGGCGCGCGCCCGGCTGGCCGCGGGCACGCCCCGCGCCGCTCTCGACGTGCTGGACGCGGTGCCGGCCGAGACCCGCACGGGCCCCGCGGTGACCGTGCGGGCCCTGCTGGTCCGCGCGGAGGCCGCGCACGCGGTCGGGGACACGGCCGCGGTGCGCCGGCTGGTCGCCCAGGCCCTCCACGAGGCCCGGCGCGAGCGGCTGCGCCGTCCCTTCGCCGAGGCCGGCGGATGGCTCCGGCCCGTCCTCGACACCGCACCGCTGCGAGGGCTCGCGGCAGGCTGGCTCACCCCCGGGCCCGCGCCGCACACCGGGACGCCCGGCCCCGAGGACCGGCCACCGGTCGTGGAGGACCTGAGCGGGCGCGAGCGTGACGTGCTGCGGGGGCTGGACCGGATGATGTCCACCGAGGAGATCGCCGCCGACCTGTGCGTGTCGGTGAACACCGTCAAGACGCACCTCAAGAGCGTCTTCCGGAAACTGGCGGTCAACCGCCGCAACGACGCCGTACGCCGCGCCCGCGAACTCCACCTGCTGTGACCCCGTCGACACCGCCCACCGCCGGACCATGGCGTGCGGTGCCCCACGGGCAGAGGTATGACTGACACGTGGCCCGGCGGAACAGGCGAAGGCCCCTTCCTGCGCTGCCGCCGGAAGGAGCGTCCGGTATGCCTGAGCGAGAGACCCGGGCCGGTAGCGGCCGGCAGGCGGACGAGGTCACCGCCGCGCCCGGCGGGCTGCTCGATCTGCTCAAGGTCGCCGCCCTGGTCCTGGGCAGCGACGGCCGGATCGTGCTGTGGAGCCCGGAGGCCGAGTCGCTGCTCGGCTACTCCGCGACCGAGGCCCTGGGCAGCGACGCGGGCGTGCTGCTGGTGGCCCCGGAGAACCGGGCACGGGCCCGCGAGCTGTTCCGGCGCGTACGCACCGGGGCACGCTGGGCGGGCGTCTTCCCGATGCGTCACAAGGGCGGGTGGACGCGCCGCGTGGAGTTCCGCACCATGCAGCTGCGCGACACGCGCGGCGACATCCACGCCCTGGGCCTCGGCATCGACGTCGAGACCGTACGGAACGTCGAACGCGATCTGGCCCTCTCGCACATCCTGATCAACCAGTCCCCGGTGGGCATCGCGGTGTTCGACCCCGACCTGCGGTGGCTGCGGGTCAACCCGGCGCTGGAGCGCATCAACGGCGTTCCCGAGGAGGCCGTCCGGGGCCGACGGGTCGCCGAGGTGCTGCCGGCGCTCGACGTCCAGGCCATCGAGACGCGGATGCGGCGGGTCCTCGACACCGGTGAGCCCCTGCTGGACCAGCAGACGATCGGCCGGACCGCCGCGGACGACGAGGACCACGCCTACTCGGAGTCCTACCACCGGCTGGAGGACCCGAACGGACGCGTGCTGGGTCTGGCGATGGCGATCCTCGACATCTCCGAGCGGCAGCGGGCGGCCGCCGAGGTCGCGCAGGCGAGGGAACGCCTGGCGGTGATCGCCGACGCCGGCGCCCGTATCGGCACCACGCTGGACCTGCGCCGGACGGCACAGGAACTCACGGACGTGACCGTTCCGCAGCTCGCCGACCTCGCCGCCGTCGACGTACTCGACTCCGTCGTCGGTCACGGCATCGGTGGCACGGGCCCGGTACGGCCGGACGACCCCCTGGCCTTTCACGCGCTGGCCCTGAAGGCGAGCCGTGCCGGCGATGCCGTGGAGGCGGCGGATCCGGTCGGCGAGCCGGCGTCGTACACCGCGTCACGGGTGATCACCCAGTGCGTACGGGAGGCGCGGCCCATTCTCCTGCGGCGGGTGAACGCCGAGGAGCTGCGGCGTATCGCCCGGGACGACGCGGCCGCCGACCGGCTGCGCCGGGCGGGCGTCCACTCCTATCTGGCCGCCCCTCTGGTGGCCCGGGGCGAGGTGCTGGGCACGCTCAGCCTGTACCGGACGGTCGACGAGCGGCCGTTCGACGACCAGGACCTCACCCTTGCCACCGAACTGGCCGCCCGTGCCGCCATCTGCATCGACAACGCCCGGCTGTACGGGCGCGAACGCGCCACCGCGCTCACCCTGCAGCGCAGCATCCTGCCCCAGGAGCCACCGCGCCCCGACGGCATGGAGGTGGCCTCGCGCTATCTGCCCGCGGTCAGCGAGGTGGGCGGGGACTGGTTCGACGTGCTGCCGCTCAGGGACGGCAAGGTCGGCCTCGTCGTCGGCGACGTCATGGGCAAGGGTGTGCACGCCGCCGCGGTCATGGGGCAGCTGCGCACCGCCACCCGCGCCCTCGCCCGGCTCGACCTGCCTCCGGCGGAGCTGCTGTCCCACCTCGACGGCATCGCCGCCTCGCTCGGTGACTCCGACACGCTGGCCACCTGCCTGTACGTCGTCTGCGACCCCCGGCACGGCCACTGCGAGGTCTCCCGCGCCGGCCACCTCCCGCCGGTACTGGTGGAACCGGACGGGACGGCAGTCTTCCTGGACACCGCCGCCGGTGTGCCCCTCGGAGTGGGGGGCGTGCCGTTCACCGCGGACCGGCGGGAGCTGCCGGAAGGGGCACTCCTCGCCCTGTTCACCGACGGTCTCGTCGAGAGCCACACGGAGCCCATCGACACCGGGCTGAACGCCCTGCTCGGCCTGCTGGGCACCCGCCTCCCCCTCGAAGAGACCTGCGACCTCGTGCTCGACACCCTGAACCGCCAACCGGACGACGACGTGGCCCTCCTCCTCGCCCGACGCACCGGCCCACCGGGCTGAAGCCCGCCACCCACCGGCGCTCCCGGTTCTCACCTCTGTGCGAGTGCGGCGGCGCCCTTGTCGGTCAGGACGGGGGCCGACCTCCCGCCTCAAGGCAGGAGGACGGCCCCCGTCCGTGCCGGTGGCCGACCGGTCAGTACAGCTTGTTGACGGCCGTGGTGGTGGTCTTCTTGAAGGCGGTCACGGGCGCGTTCACGAAGTCGCCCAGCTGGCTCCACTGGACGACGGTGACGGTCCTGCCGTCCCGGCCGACCGACAGCAGGGCGACGTCCGTGGTGCCCGAGGACGTCTCGGTGTTCACGCCGCGGACATGGGCACCCTCCTCGACCGGCAGCGTGCCGAAGTCCCGGCCCTCGGCGTCGATGTCGGGCGAGGACTCCTCGAGACGGTCGGCGCAGGTGCGGATCAGGTCGTCGTAGTGCTTGGCCAGGGCCTTGGCCTGTCCGGCGGTGCCCGTCACGACGGTCAACTGCACGGCGTTGGTGTCCAGGTCGGTGCGGAACGTGCGGTGCCGGTAGTCGTAGTCGAGCACGCCCTCCGTGCTCACGCAGAGGCCGAGTGCCTCCGGGAACCCCTCGGTGACCGGCCCGGCGGTCCAGGACGACGTGGGGTGCGGCGGCAGCTCGGACGCCGACAGGAACTTCGGCGCGGCGGCCTTCGTCGCGGCGCCCGCGGCCGGCGCCGTGAGGAGCGAGCCCGCCGCGAGGGCGGCGACGGCGAGTGCGGTGAGAGCGCTGGTTCGGATGCGCATGGTCATGGGTGTTCCCCCGTGGACGAGTGGGTGGACAAGGATGCCCCCCGACGAGGCCCGGTTGGTCGGTCCGGCCCCGGTCGGCGTGACACCAAGAGCATCAGCGGTCGCAACGGCCGGCCGCAACAGCCAGGGGCCCATCGAGCACCCTGGAACCATCCCACCCCTTCTGACCTGCACGTACATGGGTGCCTGGGATGCCGTCGTGGGGCCGAGGGCGGGCGTCGGGCTGGTGATCAGGCGGCAGCTGCGGTCGTCCGTGCGGTACGTCGCCGCTTGAGCCGGCGGATGCCGAGGAAGGCGCCGGCCAGGACGGCCAGGAGGCCGACGACCACGACGGTGGTCCGGACGGGGCCGACGAGCGCGACGATCACGCGGGGATCGCGCCAGGGGGTCGGTCGATCATGGGCGGCTCCACCAGCCTGGTGACTCACCACGTATGCGACCGGCGCGAACCGACGAAACCGGCACCGGAGGACCTCGCCGTCGTCCACTACCGAACGGCCGAGCGCAGCTCGGGCAGGGACAGAACCTCGTCCAGCACGTCGACGTAGAGATCCACGTGCTCGCGGCGGAAGGTCATGGGCGGTTTGATCTTCAGTACGTTGTCGTGCACGCCATTGGGGAAGACGATGACGCCGCGCTCCTTCATGAGTTCGGTGACCATGAAGGCCTGCTCGGTGGCCGGCATCTTGGTGGTGCGGTTGCGGACCAGTTCGACGCCGAGGTAGAGCCCTTCCGCCCGCACGTCACCGATGAGCGGTTGCCTCTGCTGGAGTTCGCGCAGCGACCGGGCGAAGTACCCGCCCACACTCACGGCGTTCTGCCGCAGTCCATCCTGTTCGACGATGTCGAGCACGGCCTCGCCGATCGCGCAGGAGACGGGGTTGCCGCCGAAGGTGTTGAAGTACTTCATGCCCGTGTCGAACACGTCGGCGATCTCCCTGGTCGTGACCACCGCCGCGAGGGGATGCCCGTTCCCGAGCGGCTTGCCCATCGTGACGATGTCCGGCACCACTCCCTGGAGTTCGAACCCCCACCAGGGCCCGAGTCGTCCGACGCCGACCTGGACCTCGTCGGAGATGCACAGGGCGCCCGCCCGCCTGGCAGCGGTGAACACGCCGTCGAGGTAGCCGTCGGGGAAGACGATGTTCCCACCCGATCCCATCAGGGACTCGGCGATGAAGGCGGCCGGGGGCCGGCCGTCGGCCGTGATCCGCTCGATGACAGCCGCGGCGTCGCGCGCGTACTTGGCTCCGGCGTCCGTGTCGTCGTACCCGTAGGTGCTGCGGTAGCGGTCCGGGATGACGACCTCGTGGGTGGTCGCCGGCGCACCGGCGCCGCCGGGACCCTTGTATCGGTTCGGGCTGATCCCGGTCACCACGCCGGTGTTTCCGTGGTACGCGCCGTCGATGGTGACGATGTGCTGACGACCTGTCACCTGACGGGCGATCCGCAGCGCCAGGTCGTTCGCCTCGCTGCCGGTGCACACGAGGAAGACGACCTCGAGCGGGTCGGGCAGCGTGGCCACCAGCTTCTGCACGTAACCGGCGATCTGCGGGTAGACGAAACGGCTGTTGGTGTTGAGCTTGCGCAGTTGCCGGGTGGCGGCGGCCGTCACGCGCGGCTCGGCATGGCCGACATGGGTGACGTTGTTCAGCGAGTCCAGATAGGCCAGGCCGTCCTCGTCGTGGAACCACACGTCCCGCCCACGCACGAGGCTCATCGGGGTGCGGTAGTAGCTGCGCTGGGAGCGTGCGATGTGGCGACGGCGCACCGAGACGACGTCGTCGACGGTGGGGGCCGCGGCGGAGCGCTCGGTGAACCCGAGGAGCCGGGCGGGGTCGGGTGACAGACGGCTCCACACCTGACGTGCGGAAGGCGGCACGACACGAGGCGGCGGCCATGTGGCCATCCGCGCGGTGCGGTGGACCTGCACCTGGACGCGGGACCCGAGCGGGTCCGTCTCCTCGCTCGCGCCGGCGCGCCCCAACGGTGCCCCGGCCGGAACCGTCGCAGCGACGGGCGGCGTGCCGTCGAGTCCCCACCAGCACGTCCAGAACTCCAGCCCCTCGACCGCGTGTCGCAGCACCAACGGCATCCCTGCGCCACCGCGGGCCTCGACGACACCGGCCAGCGGGGCGGCGACCTCCTCGGCATCGGCCACGACCAGCGAACCGCCGACCTGAACCGTCGCGGGCTCGTCGGCTCCCGGACGGCGGCGGCCGCCCAGGAGCAGCGATGCGCCGAGGTGGGGGACGTAGCCCCGACGCCGTCGTCCGTCGAGAACGTCGTCGATGCTCGCGCGCACCGCCCTCGCGTCGTGCCAGTCGACTTCGTCGTAGAGATCACTTGCCGGGAGCAGGTCGAGCAGTCGAGGGGCCGGTGTGTGAGGGGAGCGCTCTGGGGCCGCCTCTGCCAGGACCTCTTCCAGACCCCGCTGCTCCCGCGTCCGGGGGAGCCCGCACGCGACCCGGAACGTCGCCTCGGCGACGTCGGGACAGATCTCGGCCACCTGCGCGATCGCGGGCCAGGTGTGGTGCATGCGGCTCCGCCCGTACGGCGTGTCGCACTCGGCGACCCGGCGCGTCCACGTCACGGCGTTCATGCACAGCCGGGCCGCCGCCAACGGATGGACGGCCGCCAGTTCCTCGGCCGTGAGGGGGAGCACCGAGTGGAAGCCGGCCACGACCTCGGCCGCGGCAGCCAGCGGGTCGGCCTTGCGGACCATGGCGTAGCCCGCCGCGATCGCCACCTCTGCCACGCGCACGCTGTGGAGCGAGTCGCCCAGGTCGACGATGCCCGAGATCCGCAGTACGCCGTCCTCGTCGGGGTGGGCCAGGACGTTGGCGTCGTTGAGATCCTGGTGTACGACGCTCCGCGGCAGTCGGTCCCATGCGGGCAGGAGATCGTCGTACCAGCCCATGATCGTGCGCACCGACTCCAGCCGCTCCGCGTCCGGTACGGCGTGCAGCGACGCCTCGACGATCTCGGCGGCCCGGCGCATGTCCCAGTCGTGCGGTTCCAGGCCCACCGGTGGCTCCACGCCGGAGAGTCCGAGGCTCAACCGCCCGGCGGCTTCTCCCAGTTGACGCAGAAGCGCGGCGGGATGGTCGTCGAGATCCGCCAGGACCCGGCCCTCGAGCCAGGTCATCACGCGGACCACGTACGTTCTGCCCTCGTGGACGACGCCGGCAGCGAACGTCCCCTCGCGTGTCGGGACCAGCCGTGGCACCGGAAGGTCGGGAACGGTGGATGCCAGATGCTGGAGGAGCGAGTTCTGCCAGACGACGTCGGCCGAGTCCGGCTCCGCGCGGGTGACCCGTACGAAGTGGCGCATGCCGTCGTCGCCGGTGATGCGGACGTTCTGGTCGACCTCCCCTCCCAGGGGGTGCTGGACATGGGCCTCCAGTCCGAAGGACTGCCGCAGCACGAGATCGAGGAGCGAGCCCGGCAGTCGGCCGGTGTGACCGGGGGCGGCCGTTCCGTCCTGGCCGGTGGTGGTCGCTGAGGTCATCGGTGCGTTCTCTCTCTCGTCGTCAGGTCGCTCGTCGCTCACCATGGGCCTGCGGCACGACGCTCGGGTCGTGGCCGGTCCTCCGCGGGCTGCGGTCTCGATGACGTTCTGGTCCTCGCCCTCGACGCTCGCCCTGAGGGCGGCGTGGTCTCCGGGGGCATCCTGGGCGATCCCGATCCCCGCTCGGCCCGGCGAGCCGGTCGGCGGGACGTGGTGTCTCTCGGCCGCGGCTGCTCCGGGTGACCCCTCTCCAGCCCGAGGTGATGCGTCAGTGAAACACCGTGGAGAATCCGGCGACAAGGGACGCGGGGCCGCGACATCGGACCTGTATTTTGTGCTTGTGCACAATTTTCGGCAGGAAGCCCCACCGGCCTGTCAGCGGCAGCTCCCGCAGACGGCCCCGTGTCCGTCCTGTGACGGCTGTCGTCGCGAGGGGCGGCTCTCGTGAGCGGCCCGGGAGGCCGCCGGGGCGGGGCCCGCCACGACGCCGTGCAGGCGATCGCGCGCCGGCTCCTCGAGGAACGCCTCGACGAACTGACCTCTCGTGCTCTCGAACAGCTGGAAGCCGAGGAGTCCGCCTACGCGTCGGCGGACTGGGACCCGGTCCGGAAACGGGAGGGCATGCGACGAACCCTCGAACTCGCCCTGACCCGGCTGGCCGGCGGCCCCGTGCCCCGGTCGGTCTCGCGCGCCACCGAGGACGTGGGACGCGAGCGAGCGGAACAGGCGTTCCCCCTGACCGCGCTGATGCACTCTTTCCAGCTGGACCTCAGGACCCTGTGGGAGGCCGTGCTCGCGGAGGGGCGGGCACGGGGCATCAGCGCCGATCCCGACTTCCTCGACGGGTTGATCCGCGTCTGGGAGGCGACGGACCGCAACAGCGTCGAGGTCGTCGACGCCTACCGCCGCACCGAGCGCGACCTGGCGAGCCGTCGTACGGAGGTGCGCAACCGTGCCTTCGGTCGCCTCGTCCTGGAAGGGGAGCAGGATCCCGCGACGGTGGCCGAGGCCTCGACGTTGCTGGGCTTCGCCGAGCACGTCGCGTTGACCGTGGTCGTGGTGGAATCCGTTCCCACCGGGGACCCGGCCCTGTCCCAGGTCGACGATGCGCTGCGTCGGGGCGGTCTGCTGCGTCACTTCGGATGGATGGGTGACGAGCTCCTCGGCATCGTCCGTCACGGACGGAGCGATCAAGAGGCCGTGCTTGCCATGCTGCGGCCGTTCGCCCCGTGGCGCTGCGGCGTCGCGGAAGTCCCCGGGCTGGCGCTGACGGCACGGGGTATCCGGTTCGCGCGTGCCGCGATCCGCAGCTCCGCGCAGCCCGGAGTGCGGCATGTGGAGGGCCACTGGGTCGGGGCGATCATGTCGGCGCAGGAGGAGCTCACCGGTGCGGTGGCCACCCGCGTGCTGCGCCCGCTCCTCGCGTTGCGCGACAGCGACAACATCGTCGAGACCCTGCGCTGTTACCTCGACCTGGGCTCGGTCGCCGAGGTGGCCGCACGCACCTACCGTCACCGGAACACGGTGGGCAATCGCCTGCAGGCCGCGGAAGAGGCGACCGGGCTGAAGCTGTCCAGGCCGAACGACGCCGCCCGGCTGGTCCTGGCCCTGGCCTGGCTGGATACGGATGCCGGAGCCCGCTTCCTCGCGACGATGTCCTGATCCGCCGATCGCCGGACGGGTTGCGGCAACCGGCCGGCCGCGACCGCGACCGGGAGCACCGGAGCCGGAGCGCGGCGGTCAGCGCCCAACAGCCCTGCAGAGGGCGGCGGTTCCGGCGGCCGACGGCCCGGTCACGCCGCCGGGCGGCGGCGCGCGGCGGCGGCAGTCCGTGCCGGATCCGCTCGACGGTGCCTTCCCGAGACGCAGCCGGTTCGGGCGGGAGCCTCACCTGGTTCCTGACGGAAGTTGTGCACAGGCACAAAATAGAGGGCCGATGTCGCGGCCTCGCGTCCCTTGTCGCCGGATTCTCCGCGGTGTTTCACTGACGCATCACCTCGGGTCGGAGAAAGGCTCATCGCGCTCGGCGCCCCCTTGAGCCCCCTGCCCCCAAAAGGTCGCCGCCAACGCCGCAGCAGCCTTCTGAACCCCGACGCGGCAGACCTGGCCGCACTCGACGAGAACGTGACTCCCGGTGAACGGGGTGTCTGCTATGCCCGGAAAGAGGTTGAACACCATGCGTCAGATCGTCACCTTCGATGCCTACGGCACTCTGGTCGACTTCCAGCTCGGCCCCACCACCCTGAAGATCCTGGCCGACCGGCTGGACCTGGACCGTCTGAACGTCGACGAGTTCCTCGACGACTTCCGCATCATGCGGTTCCACGCCGTCCTGGAGGCATACCGCCCCTTCCGTGAGGTGCTGCCCGCCAGCCTGGAGACGGCGATGCGGCTGCACGGCCTGGAGTACCGGCAGTCCGACGGCGAGGCCCTGGTCGCGGCCGTGCCCACCTTCGGCCCCCACCCCGAGGTCCCGGCCGCCCTGCGGGCGCTGAAGTCCCGGTACGAGATCGCCATCATCTCCAACACGGACGACGACCTCATCGCCCGGAACCTGGCCCACATGGGCGTCGAGTTCGACCATGTCGTCACCGCCCAGCAGGCCGAGGCGTACAAGCCGTCCCGCCAGACCTTCGCGTACGCCTTCCGGGCCATGGACATCGACCCCGCCCAGGTCATCCACGTCGCCCAGGGCTGGGAGTACGACCTCGTCCCCACCCGCGACCTCGGCCTCGCCCGCCGCGTGTGGATCAACCGCTACGGCCACAACGGCTCCGTCGGAGCCCGTGGCAGCGCCGACTACCAGCCCTTCGACGAGCTGCCCGACCTGTCCGGGCTGCCGGCCCTGCTCGGCTGCTGAGGCCGCGAGCCCCTGCCCGAACAGGCGGAGCCGGTGGTCCTCGTGACCTGGCCGGTGGCGGGCACGGGGCTGACACATTGTCCGGACCTGGCGTCCGGGCCGGACAGATCGCGCGTTGGTGCGGTCCTCGTCCGCCGGGATGCTCGGGAGACCGCAGCAGACGGAGTACCGAGGCCCGGGAGACGAACATGACCGCACTGTCGCCGCACCTTCGCCAGGCCGCGCCCGTGCTTCACCGCCGGCATCGGCGTCCCCCCGGGGCCTGGTCGGCCTCGACACGGGCCTCGTCTCCCAGCCCGCCGTACCCGTCAACCGTCGTCCGTGCGCTCAGCGCAGGTGGCGGACGGTGATCTCCGCGGCCGTGGCGGTCACCAGCCGGCCCAGCTCGGGGAGCCTGCCGGGCTCGAAGCGGGAGTCCGGCAGGGAGATGGCCACGGCGGCCAGGGGTGCGCCGGCGGCGTCCAGCACCGGCGCGGCGATGGCGCAGACACCCTGGACGTACTGGTTGTGGTTGACGGCGTATCCCCGTTCCCTGACGCGCTCCAGCTCGGCGCGCAGCTCCCGGGGATCGGTGATGGTCTCCTCGCCGTATCCCTCCAGGGTGCGGGCGGTGAACTCGTCGACCTCGGACTTGGGCAGATGGGCGAGGACCGTGTGCCCGGCGGCCGTCGCGTGCAGCGGTGAGGTGGCGCCGATGGCGTGGAAGGTCCGTACGGCGTGGTCGCAGTCGACGCGGTCCACCACGACCATGCCGTTCAGCGCGTCGGGCACCGCCAGGTGGATGGTCTCGTCGAGCGCGTCCCGGAGCCGGATCATCGGCTCCCGCGCGGCGGCGAACAGGCTGGAGCCCTGGAGGGCGGCGGGGCGTACGGCGAGGACGCGGGCGCCGATCTCCCAGCGGGTGGTGTCCTTGCGGTTGGCGCGCAGCCAGCCGGCCTCGTTCAGGGTGACCAGGGTGCGCTGCACGGTCGACTTCGGAAGGCCGAAGAGCCTGGTCAACTCGCCCACGGTGACGGGCTGATGCCGGGCGACCGCCTCCAGGATGCGCAGCGACCTGGTGACACTCTTCATCTCCATGTGCCGCACTATAGCATGCCATTCCACAATGTGGCACGAGCTTGAAGTTTGGGCGGGAGGTCCGCGGAAGCGGGTGACGACATGCGTCGAGGGTGGGCGTCGCGCGTCGGTGCGAGACCCACCCTCGATGGCGACTCCGGTGCGGTCGCCGTCGCGCTCAGGCGCCCAGGCGGCGGCGCGAGATGTCCGCGGTCGTGTCGGCGACGAGGCGGCCCCACTCGGGCAGGCGGTCCGCGTCGTACCGGGACTCGGGCATGGAGACGGCCACGGCGGCCAGCGGCGTGCCGTCCTCGTCCAGTACGGGGGCGGCGACGGCGCAGACGCCGGGACGGAACTGGTTGCGGTTGACCGCGTACCCGTCGGTGCGGATCCGGGCCAGTGCGGCGCGCAGCTCGTCGGCGTCGGCCGGCGTCGTGTCGCTGAAGCGCTCCAGGCCCGCGGCGATGACCTCTTCCACGTCCCGGCCGGGGAGGTGGGCCAGGACGGCCCGCCCGACCGCGGTGGCGTGCAGGGGAGAGGTGTCGCCGATCGTGTGGAAGGTGCGTACCGCCTGCGCGCAGTCGACGCGGTCGACGACGACCATGCCGTGCAGCCCGTCGGGGACCGAGAGGTGGATGGTCTCGTTCACCGCGTCCCGCAGGCTCACCATGGGGTCGCGCGCGGCGGCGAAGAGGCTGGAGCCCTGGAGGGCGGCGGGGCGTACGGCGAGGACGCGGGCGCCGATCTCCCAGCGGGTGGTGTCCTTGCGGTTGGCACGCAGCCAGCCGGCCTCGTTCAGGGTGACCAGGGTGCGCTGCACGGTCGACTTCGGAAGGCCGAACAGTTTCGTCAACTCGCCCACGGTGACGGGCTGATGCTGGGCGACCGCCTCCAGGATGCGCAGAGACCTGGTGACGCTCTTCATTTCCATCCGATTTCCCCCTGTTGGTCCTCTGAATTTTTCGTGAACAACCCCTTGACTCCCCTCCGTGCCACTGTCATTGTCTGTGCCAGATTCTAGCACAGCGTTCCACAATGTGGCACGGCTTGAGGAAGAACTTTCCGACAGAGCCGGAACACCCCCCGAGAACCGGACGGATGCGCGCTGCGGGCCCCGAGGACTCCGCCCCCGCCCAAAACCACTCGAATCGAACAGCCTCGCACCGGAGCTCAGCATGCGCCCCGGTGAAACGAAAGGAAACCCCCGTGTCAGCTGCCAGGAAGCGTGTCGCCGTCATCGGCGTCGGAACGATGGGCAGCCAGGCCGCCTGGCGGCTGGCGGCACGTGGCGCGGACGTCGTCGGCTACGACCGCTACGCCCCCGGCCACGACCGCGGTGCGGCAGGCGGCGAGACCCGGATCTTCCGCAGCGCCCACTTCGAGGACTCCCGGTACGTCCCGCTCCTGAAGCACGCCGACGCGCTGTGGGAGCAGCTCCAGGGGGAGACCGGCCGCGAGCTGCGCCGCCTGACCGGGTGCCTGCTGATGGGGCGGACCGAGCACCATCAGATGGCCACCGTCCTGGAGTCCGTCGCGGAGCACGACCTCGACCACGAGGTGCTGGACGCCGAGACACTCGCCAAGCGCTTTCCGCAGTACCGGCTCGAGGACGGCGACGCGGCCGTCCTCGACCGCCGCGCCGGCTTCATCCGCCCCGAACTGGCCATCCAGACCGCCGCCCGCCGCGCGGAGGAACTGGGCGCCGTGATCCACCGCTACACCACCGTCCGCGAGGTGGTGCCCGTCGCGGGCGGCGTCGAGGTCCGCACCGACGCGGGCAGCGAGCGGTTCGACACCGCGGTCGTCACCCCGGGTCCCTGGGTGAACGACCTGCTCCCGGACCTGCCGTGGGAGGTGGAGGTCCGTCGCCTGGTCAGTGCCTGGTTCGTGCCCACCACCCCCGAGGCATGGTTCGGCGAGGAGCGCCCGGCCTTCATCCGCACCGCCCCCACCCACTGGTACGGCCTGCCCTCCCCGGACGGCGTCTCCGTCAAGCTCGGCCTGAACCGCGTCCTGCACCGGCTGGCCGACGACCCCAACGAGCTGGAGCGCACGGTCCGTCCGGAGGAGCTGGAGATCTTCTCCGAGCTCATCGGGCGCTACGCGCCGGACCTGCACCCGGACCCGACCCGTCTCGCCGTCTACATGGAGGGCTACACCGAGAGCAGCCGCCCGCTGGTCGGTCCGCTGCCCGGCGCCGAGAACGTCGTCCTGCTCGCGGGCTTCTCCGGCCACGGCTTCAAACTCTCGCCCGCCTTCGGCGACATCGCCGCCGACCTGGCGCTGGACGGCACCTCGCCGCAGCCCATCGACTTCCTCTCCACCATCGGCCGTACGGAGGCATGACCATGAGCGACACCACCCTCTCCGTCGGCTCCCTGCACGCCGAGCCCGGCAGCACGGTGGGCGGCACCCTCCGGGCGGACCTCGGCACCCTCACCACCGACATTCCGCTGACCCTGGTCAACGGCTCCCGCCCCGGCCCCCGGGTCGTCGTCACCGCGGGCGTCCACGGCGGCGAGTTCACCCCCATCGACGCCGTCGTACGCCTGGCCGACAGGCTGGACCCCCGCGAGGTGCACGGACAGCTGATCATCTGCCCGGTCGCCAACCCTCCCGCCGTGTACCAGGGCCGGCTCAACATCTCCCCCGTCGACGGCGTCAACATCAACCGCGTCTTCCCCGGCGACCCGGACGGCGGCCCCACCGAACGGCTGGCCGCCTGGCTCTTCACGAACCTGATCGACGGCGCCGACGTCTACATCGACCTGCACTGCGGCGGCATCGACCAGGTCCTGCGGGACTTCGTCGGCTACCGCCTCACCGGCGATCCGGACCTCGACAAGGCCACGGCCGCACTGGCGGGCTCCTTCGGCATCGAGGACGTCATCCTCGGCCTGACACCCGAGGGCGGCAACAGCCACGCCGCCGCCGCCCGCCGGGGCATCTCCGCCGTCCTCGTCGAGGTCGGCGAGCTGGGCCGGCGGGACGAGGCTACGGCCCTGCGCCGCGTCGACGGCCTGCTGACGGCACTGCGCCACCTCGGCGTCCTCGACCAGGGCCACTCCGCCCCCGCACCGACCCGGGAATGGGTCTGGTCCGGCGGCGTCACCGCCGAGGCCACCGGCCTGTGGTACCCGGCGTTCTCCTTCGACGCCGACATCATCGGCGAAGTCACCGAAGGCGACCTCCTCGGCCGCATCGTCGACCCGGTCGACGGCACGGAACACCCGGTCCACGCACCGGCGGACGGACGCATCTTCTACGGCATGCACGGCCTCACCGTCGCCCCCGGCAAGGAACTCGCCGCCCTGGCCGTCCCCTGGGACCCCGCCCTGGCCACAGGCCCCACCACACTCCGAGCCCCCGGCCTCGGCGCCGGATCCGACGAGCCGGATCCCCGCCCCTAGACCCCCCTCCACCCCCCCTCGCCCTTTTCCCACGTCCCTCGGCCGCTCACCTCCCGCGGCCGGCACCACCAGGAGGCACACCATGAAAGACGCCCGGATAGACCGCAGACTGTTCCTCCGAGGCATAGGCGGAGTCACGGCGGGTGTCGCCGCCGCGACCACCCTCTCCGCCTGCGGTACAGGTACCAGCCGGACGGCCGGCGGCAGCGGTGGCGGTGACAAGGGTTCCAAGACGGTGGTCGTCCGTGACAGCGGAGGTTCCTACGGCGCCGCGCTGCAGAAGGCGATCTACACGCCGTTCACGCAGGAGACCGGCATCCAGGTCAAGGTGCTGAACCTGGACGACGCCCCGCTGCTGGCGCAGATCAAGCAGGGCCGCCCGCAGTGCGACCTGATCAACAACTCGATGATGTCGCATCTGAAGTACGTGAAGCAGGACGCCCTGGAGGCGCTGGACCTCGACCGGATCAAGAGCGTGCAGAGCGCGAAGATCCCCGAGGCCCAGGTCACCGAGCACGCCGTCGGCAGCAGCTTCTACGGCCAGTGCATCGCGTACCGCACCGACGCCTTCGGAGGGAAGAAGCCGGAGTCGTGGGCGGACTTCTGGGACACCAAGGCGTTCAAGGGCGGCCGTTCGATGTGCAGCCCGGACGGTGACCTGCCGGAGCTGGAGTTCGCGCTCCTGGCCGACGGCGTCCCCGCGGACAAGCTGTACCCGCTGGACGTCGACCGTGCATTCAAGGTGCTGACCCGGCTGCGGGGCGACATCAAGAAGTTCTGGGACAGCGGCCCGCTCCCCGGAGTGCTGCTCAGCCGCCAGGAGGTCACCATGTCGACCGTCTGGGACGGCCGGATCGCCGACCTGGAGAAGCAGGGTGTCCCGGTCACCCGTCAGCTCAACGGGATGCGCCGCCAGTTCCAGGGCTACGCCATCGCCAAGGGCGCGGCCAACACGGACAACGCCTACCAGCTGATGGACTTCTCCCTGCGGGCGGAGAGCCAGGCCGGTCTGGCCAAGGCGTTCCCGTCGAACCCGTCGTCCCCGCTGGCCTACGAGAAGCTCACCGAGGACGAGCGCAACGCACTCGCCGGTGCGCCGAAGTACTACGACAAGGGCTTCGACACGGACGTCAACTGGTGGCTGAAGAACGAGTCGGCCGTCACCAAGCGCTGGCTGGAGTGGGCTCGTGGCTGAATTCGGTGTCGCCGCACCGTCGGTGAAGGTGGCCGGCGTCAAGCCGGCCGCCGCGACCGGCAAAGCACTGTCGGTGGTGGCTCTGCGCAAGACCTACGGCGGCGTCGTCGCCGTGGACGAGGCGTCGATGGAGATCGCCGCCGGGGAGTTCGTCACCTTCCTCGGCTCCTCCGGCTCGGGCAAGACCACGACGCTGATGATGATCGCCGGGTTCTGCGAACCCGACTCCGGCACCATCACCGTCGGCGGCCGTGACGTCACCCGGCTCGCGCCGCAGAAGCGGGGCCTGGGCTTCGTCTTCCAGCAGTACCTGCTCTTCCCGCACATGACGGTCAGCGAGAACGTCGCCTTCCCGCTCACCCTGCGCGGGGTGGGCAAGGACGAGATCCGCCGGCGGGTGGGGGAGACCCTGGAGATCGCGGGCCTGTCCGGGTTCGGCGGCCGCAAGCCGCGCGAGCTGTCCGGTGGTCAGCAGCAGCGTGTGGCGCTGTGCCGGGCGCTGGTCTACCGCCCGCCGGTCATCCTGATGGACGAGCCGCTGGGTGCCCTGGACAAGAAGCTCCGCGACCAGTTGCAGGTGGAGATCAAGTCCATCCAGCAGGAACTCGGCCTGACCGTCATCTATGTGACGCACGATCAGGAAGAGGCGCTGGTCATGTCGGACCGCATCGCGGTGATGCGCAACGGCCTGATCGAGCAGTTCGACACCCCCCGGGAACTCTTCGAGCGGCCCAAGACGCCGTTCGTGGCGGACTTCCTGGGCGCGGCCAACTTCCTGCCCGGCCGCATCGAACAGAACGACGGCGACCACACCCTGGTCCGCCTCGACAACAGCGGCGGACTGCTCAAGGCCCGCCGCCACCAGCTGCCCTCCGGCACGCTGGTGAAGGTGGCCGTGCAGCCGGGCCGGCTGCGGGCCTCGGCCGCCGACGACGGCTTCTGTACCGGCACGGTCGAGATGGCCACCTACGTCGGCACCCTGGTCCGCGCCGGTGTGCGCATCGACGGAGGCGACGCACCGCTGCTGCGCCTGGAGGTCCCCGCCGGCCGCGGCCCCGTCGCCGGTGAGCGGGTCGGGATCACCGCCGACCCCGAGGACATCAACCTCTTCCCCACAGACAAGGCGGGGTGAGCCATGGCAGCCACCCTGACCGCGGGGGCTCCGGCCCGCCCACGCAAACTCCTGGCCTCACGCAAGACCCGTGTCGGCATCCTCTACGCGCTGCCGGTCGTGATCTACCTGCTGGTGCTGTTCGTCTACCCGATCTTCAGCACGCTTCTGCTGAGCCTGAAGGACACCGACGGCTCGTTCACCCTGCACTGGTACGCCGACGCCCTGACGGGTGTGAACCTGTCGGTGCTGTTCACCACGCTGCGGATCTCCGCCGAAACAGCGGTGCTCAGTCTGGTGTTCGGGTTCGTCCTGGCGCAGGCGATCTCCCGGCTCAAGCCCGTCTGGGCGGGCCTGGCGATGCTGGTCGTGGTCGTCCCGCACTTCGTGTCCGCGCTGGTGCGCACCTACGGGTGGATCATCATGCTCGGCGACAAGGGCCTGGTGAACGAGACCCTCACCGCCGTATCGCTGCCCGGAGCGCCGTTCCAACTGCTCTACAACGAGCTGGGTGTGGTCATCGGTACCACCTCGATGATGCTCCCCTACACCGTGCTCCTCCTCTACGGGGTGATGCGCGGGGTGGACCGGCGTCTGCTGGCGGCCGCCGCGAGCATGGGCGCGGGCAAGGTGACCATCTTCCGCAGGGTGTATCTGCCGCTGGTCGCCCCCGGGCTGGCCAGTGCCGGACTGCTCAGCTTCATCCTCTCGCTGGGCTACTACATCACCCCCGCCCTGATGGGCGGCCCCAACCAGACGATGATCGCCACCCTCATCAACCAGCAGGTCACCAAGGAGAACCAGTGGAACGGGGCCGCCGCACAGGGCGTGATCCTGCTGGTCCTCACCCTCGCCGGACTGCTCCTGGTCAAGGCCGTCACCTCCCTCGGCGCCAGCCGTAAGAAGAGGAGTGGGTCCTGATGGAACTGCGCAAGACCCTCACCGGACGCATCGCCCTCACCGCGGTCGCCACGCTCATCCTGCTGTTCCTGGCGCTGCCGATCGTCGTCATCCTCGTCACCTCCTTCAGCAACAACGCCTTCGCGGCCTTCCCGCCCGAGACGTGGACGCTGAACTGGTACAAGGCCCTGTTCGCCGACGGCAGCAAATGGCCCGCCGCGCTCTCCCTGTCCGCCCTGGTCGCCGCCCTGAGCACCGTGTTCTCCCTCGTCATCGGCGTGACCGCGGCGACCGCCCTGGTCCGCAGCGAACTCCCGCTGCGCTCGGCGGTGTTCGCCCTGGTCCTCGGACCGCTGCTCATCCCGCAGATCGTCACCGCGCTCGGACTGTTCCTCCTCTTCGAGCCGGCCGCGATGCTCGGCAGCCCGATCGCCATCGCGCTCGGCCACACCGTGCTCGCCTCACCCATCGCGGTGCTGATCCTGATCGCGACCCTGCGCGGGATCGACGAACGCCTGGAGGACGCCGCCGCCAGCATGGGCGCCGGCCGGCTCACCATCGCCCGGAAGATCACCTTCCCGCTGGCCGCACCCGGCATGATCGCGGCGGCGATCTTCTCCTTCATCACCAGCTTCGACGAGTTCTACATCTCCCAGTTCCTCTCCTCCGTCGACACCGTCACCCTCCCGGTGCAGGTCTACAACTCCCTCACCTTCGAGATCGACCCCAGCGTCACCGCCGTCAGCGCCATCCTCATCGCCTTCGCCATCCTCGCCCTCGGCCTGGTCGCCCTGGTCCGCTGGCTCGGCTCCGGCAGGCAGGACTCCCTCCTCTCCGTCGAGAACACCGTCGGCGTCGCCAACCCCGGAGGCGAGGCCGTATGACCACCGCCGCCGCTCGGACGACCGCGGCCACCGCTCAGCGGCACCTGCTGCTGAACATGACGGCCAACGGATCGCTCGGCAACGAGGGCGAAGACCTCCTCGTCGTCCGGCGAGGGGAGGGCCCGTACGTCGACGACGCCGACGGCAGGCGCTACATCGACGGTCTGTCGGGGCTGTACTGCTGCCAACTCGGCTACTCGTACGGCCCCGAGTTCGCCGAGGCCGCCGAACGGCAACTGCGCGAGCTGTGCTACAGCCCGCTGTGGACCGGCTCCGCGCACCCCACGGCGATCGAGCTGGCCGAGCGCCTGTCCCGGATCGCCCCCGTCGACATCGAGCACACGTTCTTCTCGAGCGGTGGCGCCGAAGCGGTCGAGACCGCCTGGAAGATCGCCCGCCGGTACCACGCCCTGCGCGGGGAGCCGGGACGGGTGAAGGCGATCGCCCGGCGCGGGGCCTACCACGGGCTGACCGTCGGCACCCTGTCGTTCACCGACGAACCCGGTCTGACACAGCCCTACGGCCCGCCGGCGATCGACACCCGGTTCGTGTCGAACACCAACCGCTTCGGCCTCGCACCGCAGTTCGCGGACGACGAGGTGTACACGGCCTGGCTGCTCGCCGAACTGGAGGCCATGCTCCTGGCCGAGGGCCCGGAGACGGTCGCGATGCTCATCGCCGAACCCGTACAGAACCGGGGCGGCTGCATCACTCCGCCCCAGGGCTACTGGCAGGGGCTGCGGGCGCTCGCCGACCGGTACGGCTTCCTGCTCGTCGCCGACGAGGTGATCACCGCCTTCGGCCGGATCGGCGAATGGTTCGGCGGGGACCGTTACGGCGCCCGCCCGGACATGGTCACCGTCGCCAAGGGCATCACCTCGGGACACGCCCCGCTCGGCGCGACCCTGGTCGGCACCAGGATCACCGAGGTCGTCAACCGGCCCGGCGCCGTCCTCAACCACGGCTACACCTTCGCCGGGCACCCGCTGAGCACGGCCATCGCCCTGCGCAACCTGGAGATCATGGAACGGGACCGGGTCCTGGACAACGTCCGCGATCTCCAGGGCGACCTCGCCACCCGCATGGCGGCCCTCAAGGACCTGCCGATCGTCGGCGACGTCCGAGGCACCGGGTTCTTCTACTCCTGCGAACTCGTCGGTGACCTCGACGGCGGGGGCTTCAGCGACCGGGCCCGCGCCGAACTGATCACCGATCTCATCCCGCGCCGGCTGCGCGAGGCCGGCCTGCTGGCCCGCGTCTACGACCGGTCCGCGCCGCTGGTCCAGATCGCACCCCCGCTGATCAGCGACCGCGCGGTCCTCGACCGTATCGCCGCGATCATCGCGGGCGTCCTCGCCGAGGCCTCGTCCCGTATCTGACGCACGTTTTGGGAAGGAACCACATGTACTCCATCGGTCCGCTGACCGTCGCCCCCGGCGAACGCGCCCAGGGCCTGATCCCGGTCGGCACCAGCAGCTACGGCGTGGAGCTCGGCATCCCGCTGATCGTCGTCAACGGCGTCGAGGACGGCCCCGTCCTGTGTGTCGACGCCGGTGTGCACGGCGACGAGTACGACGGCCAGGAAGCCGTCCGCCGCGTCCTCGCCGAGCTCGACCCGGCCACCCTGCGCGGCACGGTCGTGGGCATTCCCTGCCTGAACACCCCGGCCTTCGAGGCGGCGGCCCGTGCGAGCGGCATCGACCACCTCAACCTGAACCGGATCTTCCCGGGCGACGCGGAGGGCTCCTACTCCCAGCGCCTGGCCGCGACCTTCGTCGAGCAGGTGGTCCCCGCCGTCGACGCCGTGGTCGACCTGCACACAGGTGGCGCCTACGGCGAGATCGCCCCGCTGGTCATCCTCCAGGGCGGCTACGAGGAGTTGGCGACGGACATCGCTCTCGCCGCCGGGCACGAGCTGGTCTGGAAGGGCGGCAAGTGGGGCGGCACGGTCCGCCACCCCGTCCTCGAAGCGGGCAAGCCCGCCATCACCATCGAGTGCGGCGGCGCCACGTACCGCGAGACCAACGTCGAGCACCACATGAACTCGATCCGCAACATCCTGCGCCGGCTCGGGATCATCGAGGGCGAGCCGGTGCTGCGGGAGACCTACACGACCGTCTCCGGCACCTTCGCCCGCTCCGCCGCCGGCGGCTTCTTCGTCGCGCACGCCGAGCCGGGGGAGACCTGCAAGGAAGGCGACCTCATCGCCACCATCACCGACCACTACGGCACCACGCTGGAAGAGGTCCGCGCGCCGCAGGAAGGCATCGTGCTCTGGGTGCGCCGCATCCGTACGGTCCGCCCCGGCGACGAGGTCGTCATCTTCGGCGAGGTGCTGGGAGAGATCCGGCCATGAGCGACGCAACGCAGTCGACCGAACTGCTGATCGACGGCAAGCAGGTCCCCGCCGCCGACGGCCGCACCTTCACCGTCCTCGACCCGTCGAACGGCACGGCGATCGCCCAGGTCGCGCTGGCCGGCAAGGCCGACGTGGACGCCGCGGTGGCAGCGGCGCGCGCCGCCTTCACGGCACCCGAGTGGGCCGGGATGCGGGCTGCCGACCGCGGCCGGATCCTGTACCGCATCGCGGAGGCCATCCGCTTCCAGGGCGAGCGACTGGCCCGGCTGGAGAGCCAGGACGTCGGCAAGCCGCTGCGCCAGGCGAAGAACGACGTCGAGGCGGCGGCCCGCTACTTCGAGTTCTACGCGGGCGTCGCCGACAAGCTCGGCGGCTCGACCGTGCCGCTCGGGCCCGGCCTGATCGACTACACCGTGCGCGAGCCGATCGGCGTCTCCGGTCAGATCATCCCGTTCAACTACCCGCTGCAGAACACCGCGAGGGGCTCCGCCCCCGCGCTGGCCGCGGGCTGCACGGTGGTGCTCAAGCCCTCTCCGGAGGCACCGCTCACCCCGCTGGAGATCGGCAGGATCGCCCTGGAGTGCGGTCTTCCGCCGGGCGTGCTGAACGTGGTCCCCGGTGACGGCGACACCGGCGCGGCCCTCGCCGGGCACCCGGACATCGACCAGGTGACCTTCACCGGTTCGGTGCCGACCGGTATCAAGGTCGCGCAGGCCGCCGCCGCCAACGTGGTGCCCTCCGTGACGGAGCTGGGCGGCAAGTCCCCCGTCGTCGTCTTCGCGGACGCCGACTTCGACGCAGCGCTCGGCGCCGTCGCCGCCTCCGCCTTCGGCAACGCCGGACAGACCTGCTCGGCCGGCACCCGGCTGCTGGTCCAGCGCGGCGCCGAGGAGTTCCTGGACAAGCTCGTCGCGCACGCAGCCTCCCTGCGCCTCGGCCCGGGTCTCACCGATCCGGACGTCGGCCCGCTCGTCGCCGCACGGCAGCGTGACCGGGTCCTCGCCTACCTGGAGGTGGCGAAGGCGGAGGGCGCCGTGGCACGGACCGGCGGAGGCGCCCCCGCCGACCCCGGGCTGGCGGACGGCTACTTCGTCGAGCCGACCGTCCTGACCGGAGTGGACAACCAGGCCCGGTGTGCCCGCGAGGAGATCTTCGGCCCCGTGGTCACGGTCATCGAGTTCGACACCGTCGACGAGGCCCTTCGGATCGCCAACGACAGCCCGTACGGCCTCGCCTCGTACGTGTGGACCCGCGACATCGACAAGGCGATGCGTCTGGCCGAGGGCATCCGCGCCGGCCAGGTCTACGTCAACGCCACCGGAGTCGGCACCGGCGTCGAGCTTCCCTTCGGCGGCTACAAACACAGCGGCTGGGGCCGGGAGAAGGGCCTCGAAGGACTGGCGAGCTACCTGCAGACCAAGAACGTCTGCATCGGGTTCGGGAACCGGTCATGAGATACCGCACGCTCGGAGAGCGCGGCCCCGTCGTCTCGGTGGTCGGCGTGGGCGGCAACAACATCGGCAGCCGCCTCGACGAGGACGGCACGAAGGCCGTCGTCCACGCCGCCCTCGACGCCGGGATCACCCTGTTCGACACCGCCGACATGTACGGCGGACGGGGCGATCGGGGCGGCCTCCGGGGCGACGGTGAGCGGCTCCTCGGGGCCGCGCTCAAGGGCCGCCGCGACGAGGTGGTGCTGGCCACCAAGTTCGGCATGGAGATGAGCCGGGAAGCCGACCTCTACGGTCCGCGCGGGGCCCGCCCCTACATCCGGTACGCGGTCGAGGCGTCCCTCGGCCGGCTCGGCACCGACCGGATCGACCTGTACCAGTACCACGAACCCGACGGCGTCACACCGCTGGAGGAGACGGTCGCCGCGCTCCGGGAACTGGTCGACGAGGGCAAGATCCGGTACATCGGCTGCTCCAACCTCCCGGCCGGGCGGATCACGGACGCCTTCGTGTCCACCCAGGAGCGCTACCACCTGCTCGACCGCGGCGCGGAACAGGATCTGGTCCCTGCCTGCCTGCACCACGGCCTCGGCCTGCTGCCGTACTACCCGCTGGCCAACGGCCTGCTCAGCGGGAAGTACCGCCGCGGCGAGGCGCCCCCGCCCGGCAGCCGCCTGTCCTCGCGACAGGGCTGGCTCACCGACGCGGCCCTCGACAGGACCGAGGCGCTCACCCGATACGGCGCCGACCGCGGCCTGACCCTCCTCCGGGTCGCGGTCGGCGCACTGGCGGCCCTGCCCGCCGTCGGCTCCGTCATCTGCGGAGCCATGACCCCCGAACAGGTCACCGCCAACGCGGCGGCCGCCGACTGGATACCGAGCCCGGCCGACCTGGCCGCGCTGGACGCGATCGTCGCCCCCGGCGAACGCGTCGTCTGAAGCCCCCGCCAACCCGAGAATCCCGCGAGACGAGGCTGAACACCATGCGAGAGATCGTCACCTTCGACGCCTACGCGACCCTCATCGACTTCGAGCTGGCCCCCACGACCCTGAAGGTCATCGAGGACCGGCTGGACCTGGACAATCTGGACGTCGACGAGTTCCTCGACGACTTCCGCGTCATGCGCTTCCAGGCCGTCCTGGAGGCATACCGCCCCTACCACGAGATCCTGCACTCCAGCCTGCGCAACGCCATGCGCCTGCACGGCCTGGAGTACCGCGAGTCCGACGGCGACGCCCTCGTCGAGGCCGTCCCCACCTTCGGCCCCTGGCCCGAGGTCCCGGACGCGCTGCGCGCGCTGAAGACGAAGTACGAGATCGCCATCATCTCCAACACCGACGACAACCTCATCGCACGGAACGTCGAGAACATCGGCGTCGAGTTCGACTACGTCATCACCGCCCAGCAGGCCGGCGCCTACAAGCCCGACCGCCAGACGTTCGAGTACGCCTTCAAGACCATGGGCGTAGAGCCCTCCCAGGTCATCCACACCGCGCAGGGCTGGGAGTACGACCACATCCCGACCCGCGACCTCGGCCTGAAGCGCCGCGTGTGGATCAACCGCTACGGCCGCAAGGGCAGCGCCGACTACCAGCCCTACGACGAGCTGCCCGACCTGTCGGGCCTGCCGAAGCTGCTCGGCTGCTGACCGACGGCTCACCGGCGAAAGAGACAGAGAAGACAGAGGACGCACGCCATGAAGCAGATCCCCTACTGGATGGACACAGCCCCCGCCCTGCCCGACCGTTCCGGGAAGGACCTGCCCGACGAGGCGGACGTGGTGGTGATCGGCGGCGGCCTCTCCGGCCTGTCCACCGCCTACCACGCCGCCCGCAAGGGGGCCCGGGTCGTCCTCGTCGAGAAGGACCAGGTCGGTTCGGGCGCCTCCGGGCGCAACGGCAGCCACTGCAACCCCGGCATCACCATCAGCCCGGCCCAGGCCCGCCAGCGCTACGGGCAGGAACGTGCGCGCGAGCTCTACGACGCGTTCCGCGTCGCCGTGGACCTCGTCGAGGAGATCGCGGTCAAGGAGAAGATCGACTGCGACTTCCACCGTGCCGGGCGCCTCGGCCTGGTCTGCAAGCCCAAGCACCTCGAGGGCATGCACGCCAAGCAGCGCGACCTGGCCGAGAACTTCGGCCACGAGACGGTCGTCCTGAGCAAGAGCGAGCTGCGCGCCGAGCTGGGCTCGGACTACTACCACGGCGCCCTGCTCGACCCGCTCGGCGCGGCCCTGCACGTGGGCAAGTTCGTCGTCGGCCTGGCAGACGCCGCCGAGCGCGCCGGCGCCGAGATCCACGAGCGCAACGCCGCCACCGGCCTCACCCGCCTCCCCGGCGGCGGCTTCGTGGTGGAGACCATGCACGGCACCATCCGTGCCAAGCAGGTCATGGCGGCGACGGATGCCTACACCGACCAGTCGATGCCGTGGTTCCGCAAGCGGCTGATCAACGTCGGCAGCTTCATCATCGTCACCGAGCCGCTGGGGGAGGCGCGCGCCAAGGAGCTCATCCCCAACGGCCGCCTGCTGGTCGCCCACAAGAACGTCGGCAACTACATCCGTCTCACGCCGGACAACCGCCTCGCCTTCGGCGGCCGGGCCCGCTTCGCCCCCTCCAACCCGGCCTCCGACGTCAAGAGCGGCGACATCCTCAAGCGGGAGATGACCGAGATCTTCCCGCAACTGGCAGGGGTGAAGATCGACTATGTGTGGGGCGGCATGGTCGGCTTCTCCTGGGACCGCATCCCGCACGCGGGCGAGGTCGACGGCCTGTACTACTCCATGGGTTACTGCGGCCACGGCGTCCAGATGGCCACGTACATGGGCCGCGCGGTCGCCGAGATGATGGACGGCAATCCCGAGGCCAACCCGATGCGCGGCTTCGACTTCCCGAAGGTCCCCGTCCCCTTCTACAACGGCACTCCCTGGTTCCTGCCGTTCGGCGGCGCCTACTACAAGGCGAAGGACCGCCTGCTCTGACCGGGCGCCGCCGCCGATGACGTCGCGGGGGCCTTGACCGCGACAGAGCGAGAGGCCCCCGCGACCCCCTGGACGCCCCCTGAGAGAAGGCCCGTATATCCATGACCGCCGCTACCACCCGCAGCGAGCACGACCTGCTCGGTGACCGTGACGTTCCCGTCGACGCGTACTGGGGTGTGCACACTCTGCGCGCCACGGAGAACTTTCCGATCACCGGTATGCCGATCTCCGCGTACCCGCATCTGATCGAGGCGCTGGCCGCGGTGAAGGAGGCCGCCGCCCTCGCGAACGAGGAACTCGGTCTGTTGGAGGCGGGGAAGGCCGCCGCGATCGTCGGGGCGTGCCGGGAGGTCCGTGGCGGCAGGCTGCATGACCAGTTCGTCGTGGACGTCATCCAGGGTGGCGCGGGCACGTCGACGAACATGAACGCCAACGAGGTTGTCGCCAACCGGGCGCTGGAGCTGCTGGGCCACGCCAAGGGGCAGTACGAGTTCCTGCACCCGAACGAGGACGTCAATCTCGGCCAGTCGACGAACGATGTCTACCCGACCGCTGTGAAGGTCGCGACCGTCTTCGCGGTGCGGGAGCTGCTCCGTGCGATGGCGGTGCTCCAGGATTCCTTCGCCCGTAAGGCGGTGGAGTTCCGTGATGTGCTGAAGATGGGCCGTACGCAGTTGCAGGACGCGGTGCCCATGACGCTGGGCCAGGAGTTCTCGTCGTACGCGGTGATGCTGGACGAGGACCGGTCCCGTCTGGCGGAGGCCGTGGAACTGGTCCATGAGATCAACCTGGGTGCCACGGCCATCGGCACGGGCCTCAACGCCCCGGCCGGGTATGCCGAGTCGGCGCGCCGGCATCTCGCGGACATCACGGGGCTGCCGCTGGTGACGGCGGCCAATCTGGTGGAGGCGACGCAGGACTGCGGTGCGTTCGTGCAGATGTCGGGGGTGCTCAAGCGCATCGCGGTGAAGCTGTCGAAGAGCTGCAATGATCTGCGGCTGTTGTCGTCGGGGCCGCGGGCGGGGCTGAACGAGATCAACCTGCCGCCGGTGCAGGCGGGTTCGTCGATCATGCCGGGCAAGGTGAACCCGGTGATTCCCGAGGTGGTCAACCAGGTCGCCTTCGAGGTGATCGGCAACGACGTCACCATCACGATGGCCGCCGAGGCCGGTCAGCTCCAGCTGAACGCCTTCGAGCCGATCATCCTGCACTCGCTGTCGGAGTCCCTCACCCATCTGCGGGCCGCCTGTCTGACGCTCGCCGAGCGGTGCGTGGACGGGATCACCGCGAACACCGAGGCGCTGCGCGCGAGCGTGGAGAACTCCATCGGTCTGGTGACCGCCCTCAACCCCTACATCGGCTACTCGGCGGCCACCGACATCGCCAAGGAAGCCCTCGCCACCGGCCGGGGCGTCGCCGAACTCGTCCAGGAGAAGGGCCTGCTGCCCGCCGAAACCCTCGCCGAGCTGCTCCGCCCGGAGATCGTCGCCGGCAGGGGACAGGTACGCGCCTGACGACGGCCGACTCCGACCACCGACCGACTGGGAACGCGTATGAGACTCCAGGGCGTCAACGCCGTTATCACCGGAGCGTCGAGCGGCATCGGGCAGGCGATCGCCTCCCACTTCCGCCGCGAGGGTGCCCGGCTCCTGCTCACCGGACGGCGACCCGAGCCGCCGGAGAGCCACCCGGACGACCTCTACCTGGCGGGAGACCTCGACGACGAGCGGTTCGTCGCCGATCTCGCCGCTCGCGCGGCGCGTGCCGGATCGTCGCGAGTATCTGCTCGAGCATGCCGGCGACGACTGGCTCAACCTTGAACGAGCCATGTCCGTCGCCCTGCAGGAGGTCGTGGACCGCTTGCTGAGCACCCGCCGTGACACGTCCGGAGCCGCGCCCTGAGACGCAGACCCCGGGTTCGGGCGGCGTACGGTCTGGCTAAGGTCATGAGGTGAGCAGCATCAACCCCACACCACGCGACCACAACACGGCACGTGTCCTCGACGTGGTTCTCTCCCACGCGCCGTCGACCCGGAACAAGCTCATCGAGGACACGGGGTTGAGCAAGGCGACAGTGTCACGGGCCGTCGAAGACCTGCGCTCGCACGGGTTCGTCGTGGACGGGGGAGTCGACGCCGTCGTCGGGGCGTGGCCGTCCGTCGACGTACCTCGACGTGCCCGAGACCGCCGGACACGTCGTGGGCGTCAGCTTCGGCGCCGTGACCACCGGCGTGCTGGTGACCAACCTGCGCGGTCGCGAGATCGGACATGTGGTCGTTCCGACGGTCGAGCACGACGACGTCCCCGCCGGTGGCCGGTGGCTGGCCGACCTGATCGCACGGACCAGGGCCTCGGCACGAGGTCCCCGACGCCAGATCGTCGTGGCACTGCCCGCCCATGTCCGCGACGGCGTCGAGGTCTTCCGGCCTGCCGATCCGATGAAGATCTTCTCCGGCAGAGATTTCCACCGCATCCTCGAAGAACTCCTCGACACTCCAGTGACCTTCGACAGTGACGCGAACGCATCCCTGCTCCAGGTGCTCACGGACGACGTGAGCATCCGCAACGCCGCCCTGTTCAGCCTCAGCAGTACCGTGAACTTCGCGACGTGCAGGGACCGGGAACCGGCTCGGGGACGTACTCCCGCGTTCGGCGACATCGGTTCCCTCTCCTCGGGTGTCGACGACCGCGCCCTCAACGGGACGCTGAGCACCGCGGGACTCGCGAAGCTCGCTCGTGAACACGGACTGGACACCGAGCGCGTCGAGGACCTGTGGCTCACGTCCCAGGACCATCGAGGCCGTGCGGAGACACTCAAGGCATTCACTACGGCGGTCACGACCGCCGTGAGTGTCGTCGCCGTGACACTCGATCCCGAATCCATCTACTTCGTCGGCCGGTTGAGCCCTCTGGTGGAGGAGGTGCTCCCCGAAGTGCGCAAGCGACTCGGACACAACTTGCCGGCCGTGCCCCGGATCACGGCCGTCTCCCAGGTTCTGGGACTCTCGGTGGCATGCGGCGCGGTGCACGCCGCCCTGGCCATGGCCCACAACCGCCTGCGGGACGCATTGCTCAAGGCACGCGCTCAGGGCCCGCAGCAGGAACAGACTGCGCCGGCGTTCTGATGGAGCCGATCTACGCTCCCCACTGCGCCGAGGCGGCCGGAGTGGGCGGCTAGCTGGTCTTGAACCGGTCCGGACGCACGAAGTCCAGGCCTTCGACGGTCTGCTTGCCGAGCGCCTCGTGTGCGGCGATGTGGCCGTAGCCGGTCGCCATCTTGAAGCCTTTTCCGGAGAAACCGGTGGCGCAGTAGATGCTGCTGTTCTCGTCCAGCCAGCCGACGAGGGGATGCCTGTCCTCGGTGAAGAGGTCGGGGAAGGCGTCGGCGCGCACGATGGTGGGGGTGAGGCCGGGGAAGAATTCGGTGACGGTCTCGGTGACCTTCTCGACTTCTTCCGGGGTGAGTTCCCTGAGCACGGAGCCCGGGTCGGGGGTCGCCCTCGCCCGCCCCTTCATCGGTGCGTCCACGGATGCCTTGACCGTCACACCGTCGACAGCGGGTGCGCCGTACAGGGAGCGATCGTCGTACTGCCGGCTGAAGACGGGGAAGTTCTCCGGCGAGAACTGTGTGCCGTCCTGGGCGATGAACCAGGTCAGGACGAGTCGATGGGTTTCCGTGACTGCCTTCAGGTGGTCGGGCATGAGCCGGCGGGACCAGCCGCCCGAGGCGACGACGACCTTCTCGAACGTCCAGGTTCTGTCGCCGGAGGTGACGACGACGCCGTGGTCGGTTTCGGTGATGCTGTCCACAGGTGTGTTCTGCAGGACGGTGGCGCCGTTGGCCCGGGCCGCCGCGACGGCGGCGCTGACGGCGCGGTCGGCGCGCAGAACGCCGGCGCGGGGGTCGTAGACGGCGCAGTCGCCGGGGCGGAGGTTGTGCTGGGGGTAGCGTTCCGCTATCTCCTCCCGGTTGAGTACGCGGTGCTCGGCTCCCGTGATGCGCGCTGTCTCAAGGAGGCTGTTGATGAAGCTGCTGTTCGCCGTCCCGATGGTCAGGCCCCCGGTAGGCATGAAGATTTCCTGCCCCGTTTCCGCTTCGAGCTCGGCCCACAGGCTTTGGGAGCGTTCCAAGACGGGGTAGTAATCGGGTTTCCCGAAGTAGATCATGCGGAACAGACGGGTGTCCCCGCCCACGGCGCTGCGGCCGTGGGCAGGGGTGGCGGCCTCGAAGCCCACGACCGAGTCGGTCAGCCGGGAAGCCTGCCACAGCGCCATGCTTCCGATGCTGCCCAGGCCGACGACGGCGAGTTGTGCGTCCATGAGTGGCGTTTCCTTTCGTTACTCGTGCAGTCCGGCAAGGCGGCTGCCGAATCTGGCCAGGAGTGAGGTCGTGGTGGAGCCCCGGCGCTCTTCCCACTGGTCGGCGATACCGAAGAGCCGGTACATGGCGTGAACGCCCAGCCAGCGAACGGGTTCCGGTTCCCACTTCCGTGCCCGGTAGCCGACCCAGGGGAGGGTGGTCCGTTCGGTTTCCCTCTCGAGGGCGAGCTCCGCGAGGGTCCTGCCGCCGACATAGGCTGCCGTGACACCGTGTCCCGCGTAGCCGGAGGACGATCCGACCCCGGCGGCCGGGTCCCAGAGCACGCCGCCGTTCCAGTCCCGCGTGACGCCCAGGACTCCCGACCAGGCGTGATCCACCTCGAAGGGGATCCCCGGGAAGAAGGAACCGAGCTTGTGCGAGATCAGGTCGATGGTGGACCGGGCGGTCGCACCGGCTCCTCCCGTACCGGAACCGAAGCGGTAGGGGACACCGCGGCCCCCCATGGCGATACGGCCGTCCGTTGTCCGCTGGGCGTAGATGAACGTGTGCGCGGAGTCGTTGAGGCACTGGGGACCGTCCCAGCCGATCTCCTGCCATGCCTCCTTCGGGAGGGGCTTGGTCACGATCATCGAGGAGTTGACCGGGATCAGGGTCCGGCTGCCCAGCAGCTGTCCCGAATAGCCTTCGGTGCAGATGAACGTCTTCGCCGCGGTGACCCGTCCGTCGGCCAGAGCGAGGGTCTTGCCCCCGACACGGTCCACGCGGCTGCCCTCGTAGATCCTGACCCCCATGGAGGTCAGGGTGTCGGCTAGGCCGTAGACGAGTTTCGCCGGGTGGATCCGTGCGCAGTGCTTGTAGAAGAGCCCGCCGTGGACGGTGGCGATGTTGATCCTGGACCGGAACTCGTCCCGGCCGAGCAGGTGGACCTCGTCGTCGGTCAGCCCGTACTTCAGGTCGGCATCACGCCGGGTGACGAGTCGGCCCAGCCCTGCCCGAGTGTGGGCCGCGACGAGCGCTCCGCCCTTGTGCTGATCGGCGTCGATGCCCTCGGCCCGGAGGATGTCCAGGACCGCGTCGACGCCGGCGACGAATTCTTGCTGCAGTGCCCGGCTCGCCTCCAGCCCGCCCCCGGCTCGGGCGAAGCCGGCACGGTTCCCCGGTGGCATCGCCGAGAGCCAGCCGCCGTTGCGCCCTGACGCGCCGTAGCCGACCTGTTCGGCCTCGAAGACGGCGACCGAGAGCGACGGTTCGAGCTTCTTGGCGAAGTACGCCGCCCAGAGACCGGTGTAGCCGCCGCCGACAATGGCCACGTCGACGGTGTCCTGGCCGGTGAACCGGGGGAACGAGGGCTTCTTGGCGGCCAGTTGCTGCACCCAGAAGCCGAGCTCTCCGTTTCGAGGTGGTGCCGCGAGGACGTTCATGGTGTGTCCTTCATCTGTCTCTGGGAACCGCGGGGGCTGCTGGAAGGCGGAGTAGCCGCTGCCGACCGAGTCCGTTGCCCCGGCGATGGACGAGGGCGCCGACGGCGCGAGGAAGGGGACGGCGTCGGCGACCTCTCGGAGATCTCTCGGAAGTGGCGAGACGCTGGAGCGGAATCTGCCCTCGACGCTCATGGCGGATGACCTCTGGGGCGGATCTGCGGTGCCGAGTACCTGTTGAAGCCGCCACCGCCGAACTGCTCATGATCGGCTCGCCGCTATACCGCGGTGCAGACCATCTGGATCTCGACCGGACTGTTGAGCGGCAGCCCGGCGACACCGATCGCGGTGCGGGCGTGGCGTCCGTTCTCACCCAGCACCTCGATGAGCAGTTCACTGGCCGCGTCGGCGACCAGAGACTGCTCACCGAAGTCCGGCTTACTGGCGACGAAGACCAGCATCTGCACGATCCGGACCCGGTCCAGATCCCCCACCGCCAGCACAGCCGCAGCGAGACAGTTGAGCACGGCATGACGGGCGAACGACCGCGCCGACTCCACCTACGTCAGGGGCGCGGCAGCCCGAAGAGGACCGGGAGGTCGGCGATGTCGGTGATCCGCTCGTAGCCGAGCCAGTGCTCGTCGTGCTCCCAGCCGCGGTCCATGTACACCTTGTCCTTGATGCCCATGATGGCCGCGGACCGGTGGTCGTACATGGGGCTCGCGGAGACGTGGACGATCTCGTCGGGTGTCGCGCCGAGCTTGTCAAACATGTACTCGAACGCGCTGAGTCGCGGCTTGTAGACGCCCATCTCCTCGGCGCTGATGACGACCTCGAACGGGGCCTTGAGGTTCTCCGCGAGGCGCACGGCGTGCGCGGTGTCGCTGTTGGTGATGATGACCAGCGGGACCGCCTCGGCCAGGCGGTTCAGCGCCTCGGTGACTCCGGGGTACGGGCCCCAGGTGGGAATGCGCTCGTACACCGCCTGCGCCTCGTCCTCGCGGAACTCCAGACCGACCTTGTGCAGGGCGCGCTCCATGGACCGCGCGACGACCTGGTGGAACGGCTGGTAGGCCCCCGTGCACTCGTCGATGCGGTACGCCTTGCAGACCCGCAGGTACTCATCGGCGACCTCGGCCGGCAGCCGGTCGCCCAGGACCTCACGCATCGTGTCGTTGATGCTGAACTTGATCAGTGTGCCGTTCATGTCGAACGTCACGAACTTGGGCTTGACGTCGAATCCCACCGGTCCTCCTAGTGCTTCAGCGGAGCAGTCATGTTTAGTCGATTGTCGACTACTTAGTCGATTGTCGACCAAATGAAACTCGCCTGTCAATAGCGTCAGAGGCCAGAGGAGCCTTCGGGCAGGTCCGGCGCTGATCCACTTCCGGATGAATCGAGTGACGCGCCGGGCCGGGCGCTTCAGCTGTCGGCCGAGGTCACCTTCGAGTGGGCCGGCAGCCAGTGCCGGATCGATGGGCACATGAGGCCGGCGCTCGCCGGGGTTGCCGGCCGAGGAGTCGGCCCCCGGGTGCGAAGGCGTTCACCCGGCAGGCGCCGCATCACCCGCGACGCCTGGCCTTGGCAGGGGTGCGCGAGTCGGATAAGGCATCGCTGTGAACGCGGTGAGCTCCTTGCCGGACAGCCGACTTGAGGTGGAATGCAGAACCAGCAAAGGTATAGTCGACAAACGACCAAATGGTCGACAAGCGTCGACGGAGGGCAACGGGGTGGACCACAAGTTCGAGTGGCAGGAGCAGCGGACGACGACGCCGGACGGCGTCTACCGCACACTGCGTGCTGCCATCCTCAACGGAACCGTGCGTCCCGGTGGTCAGCTGCGCGAAGCGCACATCGCCTCGGACCTCGGGATCAGCCGGTCCCCGCTGCGTGAGGCGCTGACCAAGCTGGAGGAGGAAGGGCTCGTCGTCAAGTACCCCTACCGTGGGGCCTTCGTCGTGGAGGTGAGCGCTCGTGAAGTGGCCGAGATCGACTCGGTCCGGCTTCACGTCGAACCCTACGCCGCCGAGCTCTCGGCCGAAGCGCTGCGCGGTCCTGAGCGGCCGCAGTTGTTGCAGACCGTCGAGGATCTCCGCCGGGCAATGGAGGAGGACGACATCCCGGCCAGCATCGACGCGCACCTTCGCTTCCACAGGCTCTTCTACGAGCTCTCGGGGCACGGAGTGCTGCAGAGCCTCTGGACCGGCTGGGAGACCCGGCTGCGCCTCCACCTCAGCGTCGATCACCGCACCTACAGCAAAGACCCGCAGAAGCTGGTCGTCGAGCATGAGAGGTTGGCCGCCGTCGCCCTGGAAGGCGACACGGAAGCGTTCCGCCGTGAGCTGGCCGCCCATTTCCCCATGGGCCTGGGGGCCCGGAAGTCGAATCCGGGCGAACACGCGCCCCGGCATGCATGAGTGCGTGCCGCCTGTGTGCGGCGTTCAAGCCCGCTCGCCACTGCCCCTCGGCTGAGCGCCCTCGGCAGGCGTGGCTCTCCGGCTCCGTGCCGAGCGGGGCTGCGTGAGTGCCTCGTTGACCCTCAATGCTCCTGGTGGGCGGGGCCAGGGTGTGGGGACGCGGGCCACGCCCTGTGCCTGAGCAGCGCGGTTTGTCCGTATGGACTGGCCGCCTACCCGGCCTCTGCTGCAATCGGAGTTGGACATGAGGCGCTACGACTGCCTCCAGGAGGCGCGCAGCGACACCATCGGCATCGATGTGTGCTCGCGCTGCGGCTCGGCCACTGCGAGAACCATGCCCACGTACGTCACGTAAAGGTCACCCGTCAGGTCGGCATGGGCGCCGCGTCCGGCCGTGTCCCGGCACGCAGGGTGGTATGCCACACCTGTGACCTGGCCGAGACGGCGCACTGACCGCGTCCGCAGCACGGTCACCGCGGGTGCGGACAGCCCAGGCATGCGTTACGGCCTGCCCGGACTCCGCCCCTCATCGCTGTCGCGGCGTCCGGGCCTCAGCCCTGACCGCGCTTCGGTACGCCTGTGAAGGTGCGACCACGGACGACAGGCATCCGCCGGGGTCGAGCTTGTTTCTGACCGGTGGCAGGTCCCTCAGAGTGACTTCACGGCATCTCACGCCACTGCGCGTCCGGCCTGAACCGCCGCATCGCACCCACGAACTGATCCCGCAGCCGCTCGGCGTAGAGGCCGTGCTTGCCCATCGGCAGGCGAGGCGCGAGCAACATGCTGTTCGTGCGGGTAGTTGCCTTCGCTCGCGATCGTCCTGGTGCTGAACCGCCACAAGGGTGGCGGCGTTCTTCGCGTGGTGCACGGGGCCTGTGCCGCCACGCGGCACTGTCGCCGAGCCGGCCGCCCAGGTTTTGCGGCCTGCCTTTGCGGGTCTGGCCCGCAAACCGGGCGGCAGGCCGAGCCGCCCTCGGGGGCCGGCTCGCGGCGCCCACCGGCGCTCCCATCGGCGGCGAGCCCAGACGCACGCGGTGTTCCGGGGTCGTGTTCGACGCTGAAGCTTGTGTTGACAGTACTCAACTGTCGACCATATGGTCGACAAACGACAATGTGGTGGGGAGGTTTAAGCCCTTATGTAGCGCTTTGTCGCCCCCTGTTGCTCGAGAGGAAAGCCGAGTGCAGATGATCAAGCCTTATACGAAGCGGGTCCTCCTGGCCGATTGCGCGGGAGTGTGCCCCGACCCGACCGCAGAGGTGACTCGATGAGTCAGACCATGACCCCGCCGACCAACGCCGCCTCGGCTTCCGACCGGCTTCAAGCCTTGGGTCTGGCCCTTCCCGAACTCCGTGACAATCCGTATTACGTGCACCACCGGACCGTGGGCTCCAGCATCTACATCTCGGGCCAACTGCCCTACAAGGACGGTTGGCTGCTGGGGCAGGGCGTTCTCGGCCGGGAGGTGGAGGTGGAGTTGGCGCGGTCGTTCGCCCGTCATGCCGTGCTCAACTGTCTCGCTGCGGCTGTGCTGGCGGTGGGGGATCTGGACCGGGTGCGGATCGTGCAGATGCTGGTCTTCGTCGCCAGTACGCCGGACTTCGGTGAGCAGTCTCTGGTCGCCGACGCGGCCAGTGAACTGCTCATCGAGGTGCTGGGTGAGAACGGACGCCACGCCCGTACCGCGATCGGTGTCGCCGGGCTGCCGCTCAACAGTCCGGTCGAGATCCAGATGGTCTGCACCGCGGTATAGCGGCGAGCCGACGGCGGCGGTGCACGCGAACGCGCGATATCGCGGACCGCTTTCGGCATCCAGAGGGAGTCAGCGCCCGCGCCCCTCGATCATTCCAGGCAGAATCACAAGGAGGGGCAGCATGAACCGGCTGCAACGAGCACTCGACGCTCTGGTCGAGCGGATCGACACCCCCGCGCCGATCGTGCTGGTCGACGTCATGCAGGGCAACATCGACCGCATCCAGAGCTTCGCCGACCAGCGCAACCTCAAGGTCAGGCCCCACATCAAGACGCACAAGTGCGTGGAGATCGGGCGACGGCAGATCGCGGCGGGCGCGGTCGGTGTCACCGCGGGAAACGTCGGTGAGGCCGAGGTCTTCGCCGCGGCCGGGTTCGACGACATCTTCCTTGCCTACCCGATCTGGGCCGCAGGAACGAAGGGGCCCCGGATCCGCCGGCTCACCGAGTCCGCCCGCCTACGGGTCGGCGTCGACAACGTCGCTGCCATCGAGGCTCTCGCCGACGCGATGGGGGAAGAACCGGACCGACTGCAGGTCGTGATCGAGGTCGACTGCGGCGCCCGTCGTTCCGGGGCGCCGCCCGAGGCCGCGGGCGATCTCGCGCTCGCCGCCCGCAAACGCGGCCTGATGCCGGTGGGCGTCTTCACCTATCCCGGTCACGGCGGCGCGGATCGGGACGCTCGCCGACGCGCCGCGCAGGACCAGGAAGCCGCGCTCACCGCCGCGGTACGCAGCCTCGAAGGTGTCGGTGTCACCGCAGAGGTGGTCAGCGCCGGCTCCACTCCCACTTTCGAGTTCTCCACCAGCGGCGTGATCACCGAGATCCGTCCCGGTGAGTACATCTTCGGCGATCTGAACAACGCCCGGCTGGGCTCCTGCACGGAGGACCAGATCGCGCTGTTCGTCGCCGGCACCGTGGTCAGCGACTGGGTCCCCGGCCAGGTCATCGTCGATGTGGGCAACAAGGCTCTCAGCAAAGAAGGCAGCCCCGAGATCGGCTACGGAGGCATCGCCGGCACGAAGGCGGTCCTGTCCAAGGTCAACGAGTACCACGGGTTCCTTCCGCTCACGGACGGCGAGTTCCGCCCCAGAGTCGGCAGCGTCGTCCCGGTGGTGCCGAACCATGTCTGCCCGGTCGTCCTCGGCTTCGAGGAACTGATCGTCACCGACAGCACGGGCACGTCGCTGCAGCGCTGGCCGGTCGACGCCCGCGGATTCCTCAACTGACCCATGCCGGGGACGGGACCTCTCGAATCCGAGCCCGCAACCCGACCGACCTCACCCGCAAAGGAGTGCCTGACATGAGACTCGACAAGGTCACGGCCTTGGTGACCGGTGCCAGCAGTGGCATCGGGGAAGCCGTGAGTTCCCACTTCCGCCGCGAGGGCGCACGACTGCTGCTCACCGGCCGCAGGGAGCGACTCGACAGCGCTGAGCCCGACGACCTGTACGTTCCCGGAAACCTCAACGACGAGGCGTTCGTCGAGCGCCTGGCCGAGCAGGCCGCGGAGTCCTTCGGCTCCGTCGACGTCGTCGTCCTCAACCACGGCCTGCAGGCCGTCAGTCCGCTCACCGAGATGGCCTGCGACGACGCGAGGAACGTGCTGGAGAGCAACCTGCTCAGCGCGTTCCTGGTGATGAAGCACTTCGCACCTCTGATGCCCGATACCGGCGGCTCGTTCGTGTGTGTCAGTTCACGGCTGGGCATGGTGGGCATGGCCGGGCAGGCCCTGTATTCCGCCGCCAAGGGTGGCCTCATCATGCTCGCCAAGGGCGCTGCCATCGAATGGGCTTCGCGCAACATCCGTGTCAACGTCGTCGCTCCGGGTCTGACCGTCACTCCGGTCATCGAAGCGGCGTTCGAGCGCAGGCCCGACCCCGAGGCCTACCGTCGTGAGCGCGAGAGCACGATCCCCCTCCAACGCCTCGCCACCCCCGAAGAGGTTGCCGACGCGGTGCTCTTCTTCGCATCGTCGGAGTCGTCGTACGTGACCGGATCGGTCCTGACCGTCGACGGCGGGTACACCGCTTTCTGAACATTCCTGCTGAGTACCACCACCAGCGATGGGCCGAACGACCTGCTCTTCCGTCGCGCCGACTTGCCTCGGGCGACCGCTGATCGCAGCATGGCCGATCGACCACGAGTCGAGCACACGCCTCTGTCGCCGCACTCGAACCGCGTCACCATTTCGAGCCTCTTGACTACCTCGAAAGCCGCCGCCATTCTCTGTGTCATATAACAGCATGCTATGCCACATTGTGGCACGTGGTGGATGGGGATCCCGAGGGTGCGCCCCTTCCACGTCGCCCCCAAGCGTCCTCACGCTCGGGCCCAGCTTGCGGCTCGGCGATACGAAAGGACAGTCCTGTGTCAGCCGCGAGGAATCGCGTCGCTGTGGTCGGCGTCGGAACGATGGGCAGCCAGGCCGCCTGGCGGCTGGCGGCACGGGGCGCCGAAGTCGTGGCCTACGACCGCTTCGCCCCGGGTCACGACCGCAGTGCCGCAGGCGGTGAGACCCGGGTCTTCCGCAGCGTGCAGACCCACGACGGCCGCTATGTGCCGCTCGTCCGGCACGCCGACGCCCTCTGGGAGCAGTTGCAGGCGGAGACCGGGCGGGAACTGCGCCGCCTGACCGGAGCCCTGGTCATGGGGCCGCCCGACGACCCCGAGATGCGCACCGTCATGGACGGCATCGCCGAGCACGGCCTCGACCACGAGATGATCGACACCGAGGCCATGGCGAAGCGGTTCCCGCAGTTCCGCGTCGACGACGGCGACCTGGTGGTGCTCGACTCCCACGCGGGGTTCGTCCGCCCGGAGCTGACGGTCCAGACCGCGGCCCGGCGTGCCGAGGAGCTGGGGGCCCGGGTCCGCCGCTACACCCCGGTGCGGGAAGTCGTTCCCGTCGCCGGGGGAGGAGTGGAGATCCGCACCGACACCGGCACCGAGCGCTTCGACGCCGCGGTCGTCACCCCGGGCCCCTGGGTGGGCGACCTGCTGCCCGACCTGCCGTGGGAAGTGAACGTCTACCGCGCGATCAGCGCCTGGTTCCTGCCCCACGAGGACCGTCCCGCAGACGCCGAGCGCCCCGCCTTCGTCCGCTGCGGCGACGTCCCCTTCTACGGCATCCCGTCCCCGGACGGCCTGACCGTCAAGCTGGGCCTGCCCCAGCAGCACCACAAACCCGTGGACGACCCCGACCGCCTGAACCGGACCGTTGCGCCCGAAGAGCTGGAGACCTTCACCACGGCGGTGCGCCGCCACCTGCCCGGCCTGAACCCCGACCCGGTGCGCCTGTCCGCCTTCATGGAGGGCTACACCGACAGCACCCTCCCTCTGGTCGGCCCCCTGCCGGGCTGCGACGACATCGTCCTGCTGGCCGGCTTCTCCGGCCAGGGCTTCAAGATCTCGCCCGCCATGGGCGACATCGCCGCGGACCTCGCCCTTCAGGGCCACACCTCCCAGCCGATCGACTTCATCACCACGAACGGCCGCACCGCGGCTTGAGCCCGAACGAGGAAAGCCATGACCCCGACCATCGGCACGCTGCGGGCCGAGCCCGGCCGGACCTGAGCGGCGGCCTGCCGAAGGTCCGCCGCCGCGGTCTCGCTCCGGCACCCGGTCGCGCCGGAGACCCCTGGCGCGGGGAGTTTGCGACCATGACCGATGCGCGAAGGAGACGGTCCGCCGTGGATAGCACCGACGAGAAGATCATCGCCGAGCTGACCCGCAACGCTCGCATCTCGCATGCGGAGTTGGCCGGCAAGGTGCTGCTCTCCCGCAACGCGGTGCGTCAGCGCGTCGAACGGCTGGAGCGCCGGGGCCACATCGCCGGCTACACCATCGTCCGCGCGGGCGGCGACACCGGCGATGTGGTCTCGGCGCTGGTCCTCGTCCACCGCCAGGACCGCATGCGCGGCGGCGACGTCCTGGCCGCGCTCAAGCGCATTCCGGAGGTGGTCATCTGCGAGATCCTCAGCGGCGACTTCGACATCATGGTGCGCCTGGAGGCTGCCTCGTTGGAACGTGTCCGGAGCATCTGGGAGGACATCGCCCGGATGCCCGGCGTACGGGACACGGTCACCGCGCTCACCCTGTCCAGCATCGTCAGCCGCCGGCGGGGAGAGCAGGGGCCGGCAGCGGCGGGGTGAGCCGCGCGGTGGCGTGTTCCGCGCGGCCGTGCCGCTCTTGGCCGCGGCGAGGAAGAGTCGGCCGTCCACCAGTGCCGTGGTAGTGGCCCGTCGGCGGGTATTGCATTGCTCCTTTCAGCGATCTGGCGCCGTGCGATCACGGTCTGGCAGGCGTGGAGCGCGGCGGCGAGCAGGTGGACGGCTGTGCCGTCGGTGCGGGACCCGCGCAATCTTGCCGTCGACGGCAAGGTCGACCAGCGGTCGTCGTGTTTGCCGATCGGGTCGGTGGCGTATCGGGCGAGCCAGGCGCCGACGGCGTCGTCGAGCGTGTCCCCGTACCGGCGGGCGAGGAGCCGTTCCGGTGTGGAGGCGCTCGGCGTGCTGGAGACCAGACCGATTCGTTCGCGCAGGTCGGGGTCGATATCGACGGCGAAGCGGGCGATGGCGGCCAGGGACGTGGCTCCGCCGAGGACAGCGACCGGGCACAGTGCGAGCAGGGAGCCCAAGCGGTAGCGGTGGCCCCGGACCGGCGAGGATCGTCGAACATCGGGTATCCGCCCCAGCACTTCGGCCAAGGCGGTGAACTGCCGTGGTTCCGGATCCGGGCAGGCGGAGTCGATGTCCTCGCAGTGGCGCAGCAGGACAGGCGATCAGCTCATCTTGTCGGCTGAGAACGCTTCAGCCTTGGTGCGTGGAGCGGTTGGCGTCCCGGGCGCCGGAGGTCGCGGCGTCGTGGGCGGCGAGTTCTTCTCGGGTTCCTACGAAGGCGGGTCCGCAATCGGGAGGGAGGCGGTCAACCACCATTGTGACGGCCTGTTGCGACGTCGCGGCCGGACCCACGGACTGGTCGCGCAGGGGGCCGGAGACCCAGTATTCGCCTTCGGCTGTGGGCTGGATGTAAGGAATGTCCCATGCCCATGGCCACTCTGTGCAACGGCTGAAATGCAGCTCGCCCATTCCCGTCCAGGGGAACAACTGGCGCAGGCGCGGCTCAGCGTAGGCCGCTTCCAGCAATTTGAGGTTCCCCCGTCATGCGGGAGCCGCTGATCAGCTGGTCAGCAGGGGTTGACGGGTGTTCAGATTCGTTGGTTCGGCCGTCGCCTGCTCGGCGTAGTACTTCTCCTCGAACTCGATCGGGCTGAGGAAGCCGAGCCGTTCCTGGATGCGGCGGGAGTTATAGAAGCCGTCGATGTACTCGAAGAGCGCGAGATTCGCCTCGGCCCTCGTGGTGAAGGTGCGGCCACGGAGGCCCTCGGTTTTGATGAGCATCCAGAGGTTCTCCGCGAGGGCGTTGTCGTACGAGTCCCCGACGGAGCCCATGGACGCCTCAACTCCCGCCCGCATCAGCCGGGTTGTGAGCTTGATGGACGTGTACTGACAGCCGTGGTCGGCGTGGTGGATGAGCTTGCCCGGCTCGACCTCGCGGGACGCGAGCGCGTACTCCAGCGTGGTCAGGACCAGGTCGGCGTCCGCGCGGGCGGAGGTCTCCCACGCGACCACCCGCCGGGAGAATGCGTCCCGGATCGCGGAGAGCCACAACGGTCCCTCGCCGGTGGAGACCATCGTGAGGTCGGTGACCCACAACCGGTTCGGCGCCGGTGCGGTGAAGTCCCGGTTGACCAGGTCCGGGGCGAGGCTGGCCTTGGGATCGCGGCGCGTGAAGCCCTTCCGCCGCGGGCTGATCCCCGCGATGTCGGCCTCGCGCATCAGGCGCTCGACCCGCTTGCGGCCCACGCGTGTGCCCTCGCGTCTGAGGACGGCGTGCACGCGCGGCGATCCGTAATTGCCGCCGGACTCCGCGTGGATCTCCTTGATCCGCTCGGCCAGTTCGACGTCGCGGCGTCGCCGTTCGCACGGTTCCTTCTCCGCGCGGCGCCAGCGGTAGTAGGTGGAGGAGGGGATGTGCAGTTCCCGCAGGACGCACTCGACTCCCAGGCGGGGATGCTCGTCAACGAGCGCCGTCACCTGGGCCGGGTCGGGTCGAGTTGCGCCGCGAAAAAAGCCGAGGCCGTCCGCAGGACGTCGTTGGCCCGCTTGAGCTGGGCGTTCTCCTTGCGCAGGGCCGCGAGCTCGGCGCGTTCGTCGGTGGTGAGACGGTCGTCGCGTTCGCCGGCGTCCGCCTCGGCCTGGCGGATCCAGCCGCGCAGGGCCTCGGGGTGCACGCCGAGGTCGACGGCCAGCTTCTTGATCTGCGGCTTCGGCTCGGTGGTGCGGTACATCCGTACCGCACGCTCACGCAACTCGAGCGAGTATTTCCGGGGTGCAGCCATGGTCACAGGTCCTCTCATGAGTCCCATCTGACCCGCTGTCAACTTCCTCCGCATCTCGGGGGAACCTCAATTCCGGACGGACCCGCCCGTCAGCGCGAACGTTCTGCCACCCTGCTTCGACGCGGGTGTGGCTCGGAGGGGTTGTGTCCATGGCGACACATCATCCCAGTCGTTGGTCGCACCGGTCCGACAAGAGTGGCAAGCCAAGCCGCACGACTTGCCGCCGCACGACCGCGGTCCCGCCACCGTCCACAAGCCATCCGTCGAGCCCGCCCAGGGCAAGACCCACAACTTGCCGCACGTCGCCCCCCCCGTCGAGGCCCGTGAGCAGGCGGCCGGCGCCTGACTCCGAGCGCCCGCTCGTCAACCGGAGCGCGAACCCGGCACGGTTGCGCGAACGCTGTTTGGCCTGCACGTTCGAGCTCGTCACGACGCGGCGTCGTAACGCGCGCGTGCGGTCCGCACATCCGCCTCGTGGTGATCGCCCATGGTCCGAGCGGGATCAGAGCACCTTCGGGGATCGACCGAGGCCGGTCAGGGCGTACTCGGCCCGTGGAGCCCTGTCGGCATGCAGAGTTCGGCCGACTGAGGCTCTGGACCGGCCGGTCGAGCTCGTCGAAGACGTAGCTGCGCTCTGCGTGAAGCAACTGCAGCACCGGGCCACACTCCCCGCCCGCCCTGATCAACGGCGTGTTGTGGAAGCTGTCCACCGGGGCGCCTGGCGTGACCTGCCGAACGCCACGGGCCGTGGTCGAGGCCACGGCCGAGCCGCACGTGGTGGTGTTCGTCATCGACACCCACAAGGACGTGCAGGGCGTCCCGCCCGAGCCCACTTCGTTCCCGGCCGCCAACGTCTGCGCCTGCTGATCACCCTCCATCCGACCCGCCAGGCCGCCGCACCCCGAAACCAATCGTTCCGAAGTCGTACATGTCCTCGGTGCAGGAAGGTGCCGTATGCCGCTCCTCTTCGTCGGCCATGCCCCCGAGCGGGCCGTGAAGTCCTTGCCGTCCGGGTGAGGGTGAGGGCTGCCTGGCCGAAAGGGCACCCGGCCCACCCCACCCCACACCACGACGTCCACCCACCCCGCAAGACGGGTACTGCCATGTCCCGGAACAGGCAGCCGACCTTTCCGCGATCTCGCCGCACGGGGTGAGGATCAAGCTAACGGAAGCGTTCCCGGAGCACTTCCCGGGCGGCCCGTGCGCCGGAGGCCAGGGCTCCCTGGACCGAGCCCGTGGCCCGGTGGTCGCCGCACACGTGACGTCGCGGCCCCACCCGGGTGGTCCGGCTCAGCGGCAGCGGTGGCGCCATGACCGGCAGCGCGTCGACGATCGTGCGGACGGTGAGCAGGTCCCACCCTGCGGTGTCCGTCCCGTACGCCTCGGCCAGCGCGGCGCGCACCGTCCCTTCCCGCCCGTCGGTGTCCCCGCCGAGCACGGAGGTCGCCACGAGGGCGTAGCCGTCCGGGGCGTGTGCCGGCACCACCTCGCTCAGGACACATGTGTTCAAGAACCGGCGGCCTTCGTCGACGAGGAGAGTCGGCTCAGCCAGCGGCGACCGCGGTGCCACGTGGTAGTACGTTGTCACCACCCGGTAGTCGGGCACCTTCAGGCCGGGGAGCAGCCGTTCCGCGGGACCGGGGCCGGTGGCGACCACGACCGCCCGCGCCGGCAGTTCCCGTCCGGTGTCCGTCACGGCGCCGTCGTCCGTGAGGGCACTCACGGCGGTCTCCAGGCGGACCGTGCCTGCGGGCAGCGCGGCGGCGAGCGCCGCGGGGACGGCGCCGATTCCGGCGCCCGGCAGACACAGGGTGCCGCGGAGCATGCTGCGCCAGACAAGGTGGAAGAAGCGGCTGGAGGTCTCCAGCTCGTCCTCCAGGAAGACCCCGGACAGAAACGGCCGGAAGAACCGTTCGACGAACTCCGCGGAGAATCCGGCGTCGGCCAGGGCGGTGCGGGTGGTCCGGTCCCGTGCCGCTTTCACCCGGCTGACCGGGCCGACCAGGTCGCGGGCCGTGAGCAGGCCGAGCGCCGCGAGGTCACGGGGACCCGCGAGCCGTCCCGGCAGCAGCGTCGACCAGGCGTGCGGACGCCGGGTGGGGTCCTGGAAGCGCAGGGTGCCCTGCCCGGCGGTGTGCACCAGGACGCCGGCCGTGAACGGCCGCAGCCGCAGTTCGCGCAGCACCAGCCTGGAGCGCACCTGCGGATAGGAGGTGTTGAACACCTGGAAACCCCGGTCCACGATGAAGCCGTCGACCCGGTCGGAGCGCATCCGGCCGCCCACGGCGTCGGACGCCTCCACGACCTGGACGTCCAACCCGGCCGCCAGGAGGTCACGCGCGCAGGCCAGTCCGCCGACACCTGCGCCGATGACCAGGACGTCGGGAATGTTCGGGGACGTGGGCACGGAAGCCTCCTTCGCGAGTCCGGCGGCGCCGGGGCGGCAGCCACGTACGGACACCGAGCTTCTTCCCTCCGCACGCCTCTCCCGGATGCGCCGATCACCCGCACGGCCCCGCGAAAGCACATGCCGGCTTGGGGCTCTGCGCGATCAAGACGCCGCTGAGGAGAGGTGTCCCCAGTCCTGCGGATCGCGGTCGCAGGAGTCTTGACCGGCGTGTCTTGGTCAGGGAGCGGACCGCAGCGGCGCTGCCTGCCACGTCATCCCCGGCGGCTGGAGTAAAGGCGAGGGCTCGGGGCCGGGGTCATCGGTGTCGACGACTCCGGCGGCCGTAGGGTCGAAACCGGCGGGCCAGCGGGTGTGCTCACTGGCCAGGGCGCCGGTCAGGCGTGCCTCGACAAGGTTGGCGGTGCTCAAGTCGGTGCCGCGCAAGTCGGCCATGCGGAGGTCGGCGCGGTGGAAGACCGCGCCGTGGGCGTCGGCCTTGCGCAGGTTCGCCTCGCGCAGGTCGGTCTCGGTGAAGTCGGCGTCACGCAAGTCGGTTCCGACCAGCTTCGCAGCCCGAAGGTCGGCCAGAACGCAGCGAGCCCGGCGGAGAATCGCAGTCGTGAGGTCGGCGTGCCGCAGGTTGACGGAGACCAGGGATGCCTGGGTCAGATTGGCGTGGTACAGGCCCGCCGCCTCCAGGCAAGCGCGGTCGAAGTTGACCTCGGGGAACCACAGTCCGTCGCAGTCGGCCCGGCGCAGGTCGGTGATGCTGAGATTGACCCAGGACTGCTCCCGGTGCCGGCACAGCACGCCGAGCGCGGTCAGTGCCACCTGGGCGTCGGCGGCGCGGGTCTCCAGGGGTGCGATGTCGTTGATGGGCACGTCCGCCGCCGGCGATTCCGGCCCGGCGGGTGGCCAGGGCAGGTGTGTACGCAGATACGCGGCCTGGATGGAGATGATGGCCTCCCGGTCGCGGGCGGACTGCTCCGCTATCCGCCACAGCGCGTGCAACCCGCCGATGCGCACATCCAGCTTGTCGCTGCCGAGCTGGTCGACGGCCCGGCTGAACCGGTCGGTGACGTAGCCCTCCTGGGTGGCACGCAAACCGTCCTGACTCACCCGCAGTTGCCGCCAGGTGGCGTACGCGCCGAAGAGCACGACCAGGCCGCCGACGACCTGCAGAAGCGCCGTGCGGACATCGTTCACCGCCTTCAGCCGATCCTGCGCGGCGACGCTCGCCCCGGCGAGGTCGTGGTCGACCACCACCCCCGGCAGTACGACGAACACCGTGCCCAGAATGACCAGCCCCGCCGCCGCGGCCAGCACACCTGCGGCTGTACGACGCCTGACCAGCCCGTCGTGCCGTGCCCGCCGCCCGCGGTCCGGTTCCCCCATGTCCATGGGCATGAGAGCCTAGGCGCCGCCCAGAAGGCGATCAAGAGTGCTGACCCACTGACCCGTGACATGAGAACGGCCGTACGGGTCGGGCGAGTTGTGCGGCCTACCTGGGCCCGTGCGGTCGGTTCCCGTCCTGCCCCGTCCGGCGTCTCGCGCGCCCACTTCGGCGAGTTGCCCGACTGCTGGCGGCCCGCGGCTCCGCCACGCGGACCGGCCGGGGGTGCGGCTGCGGACGCTGGAGGACCTGTTCGCCTACGTCGACTCGGAGGGCGTTGACCTGCGCATCGACGGCACCGAAGTACAGGTCCGCCGCTCATGCGCCCAGCGCCCCGGCCGCAAGGCCTACGCCCCGCCCCCTCGCGATCGCAGCCCCGGTCTCTGACCGCCCCACACGGCAGGCGACCCGTCGCAAGTGGAGCACGGAGTTGGTGCTCGCCCGGCCGCACGCCTGCTGATCACCTACCATCCGACCCGCCAGGCCGGCACGCCCCGAACTCAACCGCTCCCAAGGTTGTTGCGCATCCGGCGCTGCGGACCGGGCCGCCCGCGTCGCCGGCCGGACCGGGTACGCGGCGACATGGCCTACTCCAGCCGCGACAACCGCGCCTACCTGCGACGGCGCGGTATCAAAGCCACCATTGCCCATCCCGACGACCAGCGGCTTCACCGCAAGCGCCGGGGACGAACCGGTGGCCGTCCCCGGCCCTCGACAAGGTTCGGATGATGACCGAAGGTCTTCTCCCAGGTCGAGGTGGCGTCCTGCTTCTCGGAGTGAGCGGGCACCAGCACCTCGTCGAGGTCCACGGTCACCTGGCCGTCGGCGGCTGGACTGCTTGCCTTCGCCAACTCCCGGCCCTGTTCGCGTACTTCGTAACGTGCGCCGCGGATCACCGCACGAGCATGCGGACCGTGCGCGGCGAGCGCGTCGACGAGGGGGGAGACGGTCGGGTCGGAGGCCACCGGGTCGAACACAGCCGGCTCGGCCCGAGGGCACCGCGCGCCCTGCCTCCGGTCGCCGGGGGATCAATTCCGGCCGGTCGGCGGGGTGGTCGTGGCCGGTCGGCGGGGGTGGCGCCGAAGCCTGGCGGGTGGGCCGCCGCCCAGCGGCGCCGAATGATCTTCTGTGTGACGCAGATACAGCCGCCGCAGGAGGCACCGGCCCCGCAGGAGCACTCGCCTCCGCGGGCCCGAACCTCGTCCGAGTCCGCCCGGCAGGTCCCCGGCGGCCCCTCGATGGGACGCCTCGTCGGGGTGGACCTGGCCCGCGCGCTGGCGGTGTTCGGCATGTACATCGTGCACATCGGCCCGAAACTGTCGGCCACCCACGGCGTCGGCACCTGGGTGCGCTTCCTGGCCGAGGGGCACTCCTCGGTCCTGTTCGCCACGCTCGCCGGGTTCTCGCTGATGCTGATCGCCGGCCGCCGTGAGCCCAAGACCGGCCTGGCCGGTCGGCAGGCGAAAGCCCGGATCGCGATCCGCGCCGTGATCCTTCTGGCGCTGGGCACCGCGCTGGCGATGGAGTACGGGGAAGTGATCATTCTCGGCTTCTACGGCGTCTACTTCCTCATCGCGCTGCCCCTGGTGCGACTGAGCGCGAGGACGCTGGCGATCACCGCGGCCGGGCTCGCCCTCGCCACACCGCAGCTGGCGTTCGCCCTGGCCTCGCTGTTGAACGAGTCGGTACGGGGGAGCATCAACGCCCACGATCCGCTCGAGCGGCTCAGCGGCGTGGGAGTGCTCGATCTGCTGCTCACCGGCTTCTACCCGACGATCACGTGGATGTCGTTCGTGGTCGCCGGCATGGCGCTGGCCCGCCTCGACCTGTCCGTTCCCGCTGTCCAGCGGCGCCTGGCCGCGCTCGGCGCCGCCCTCCTCGTAGGCGCGTACGGCCTGTCCCTGCTCCTTGCGGGCAAGGACGCGTTGAAGAGCATGGCGGAGGGCGGGTCGTCGTCCAGCGGCTCTGCGGCGTCGGCCGTGGGCAGCGGGTCCGGAGGGATGCCGGAGCTGCCGATGTCGGAACTGTTGTCCGCCGGGCCGCACAGCGGCACCACGTTCGACATCATCGGCAGCGTCGGGATCGCGATCCTCGTGATCGTGGGAACGACGGTGCTCATCGACCGGCTGCCGCTCCTGCGCCGCCTGGCGAAGCCGGTCATCGCCGTCGGCACCATGTCCCTGACGGCCTACGTGGGCCACTTCGTCGCCCAGTCCCTGCTGTCCTCTGCCCCCGGCACCGCCGCCCCGGGCTCCTGGACACCCGTACTCACGTACATCGTGGGCGCGATCGTGTTCGCCGCGCTCTGGTCCCGCTTCTTCCGCCGTGGCCCGCTGGAATATCTCCTCAACGTCGCCACCAAGCCCGCCAAGTACATCCGATGAGGTCAGCGATCACACCGAGAAGATCGCCACCGAGTGTGAATAGTGTTCCCGAGAGGAAGAATCCTTTGTCCGCACGCTCGACCGCACGCTCGAACGTGCGCCGATCACGCATCGCCCGCCTCGGAGTCCTGACGGTCGGGGCCGCGCTCGTGTCTTCCTTCCTGGCGGGCTGCGAGAGCGCACACTCGAATTCGGCAGCTCATGGAAAAGCGCGTCCGGCTGACGAAAAGCCGCTTCCGACGACCAAACAGCAGGCGGCTGGAATGGTTCCCGGAGCTGCGCTGGTGGAACCGCCCGACCTCAACACCGCAACCCCCGGGGATGTGACGGTTCAGCTCACGGCGGCCAAGAAGGAGGTGATGATCTCGGGCAAGAAAGTGCTCGCGGAGACCTACAACGGAAGCCTCGTCGGGCCGACCATCCATGCTGTCCCCGGCCAGCGTGTCACCTTGAAACTGAAGAACAAGCTGGACACGGCAACCAATTTGCACTACCACGGAATGCACCTGTCCCCGAAGGGAAGCGCGGACAACATCATGCTGTCCGCGAAGCCTGGCCAGACTCTGACCTACCATCTCGACATTCCCGCGAACCAGGCGCCCGGGACTTACTGGTACCACGACCATGAAATGTGTACCGGGGACGGCGAGTCGATGCCGGGAATGGAGACGTCCCCTGGGGACGGCGATTCGATGCCAGAGATGGAGATGTCCGCTGCTCCAGCGGAGGCTCGCTGCAATGTAACCGAGACCCAGATCGGGGCGGGGCTGTCGGGAACGATCATTGTCGGGGACAGCCGCGCCTCATTGTCGCCGGCCTACCGCGGGATCACCGCTCATACTCTGGCGCTCAAGGACGCCCAGATCAGCGGATCCAGCTCGATCGTCTACCCGGACGGGGTCCTGGAGCCGGCATCACCGACGGTCCGCCTGGTCAACGGCCAGTACCGGCCCACACTGAACGTGAAAGCCGGCGAGACCCAGTTGTGGCGCATCGCCAATGAGGGTTACGCCATCCTCTACGACCTCCAACTCGACGGCGGCAGCTTCACCGTCATCAACCAGGACGGGAATCCCTCCGCGGCGCCGACCCGGGCGACCCACCTTCGGGTTCCGCCCGGCAGGCGCTTCGACGTCCTGGTGACAGCCGGAGCCCCCGGATCAACCTGGCTCAGAACCCTCGCCCACGAGACCGGGCCGGAGGGTGACGGCGACTCCTACCCCGACACCACCCTCATGAAGGTCAGTGTCCGAAAGGGCGGCGGGAGCGCGGGGTCGGCTGCCACCGGGGGACCGGCGGGCATGGTCACCTCGCCCGAGATCGCCGGACCGCTTCCCGGATCCGAACCCGATCTGTCCGGAGAACCCATCGCCCAATCCCGCCGCGTGGCCCTGAGTGACGACGGCGGCAACAACTTCTGGATCAACGGCAAGCTGTTCGACATGAAGAAGCCGACTTTCAAGAAGCCGGCCACACTCGGAACAGTCGAAGAATGGACGCTCACCAACACGAGTCACCACGATCATCCGTTCCATCTCCATATCGCACCGTTCCAGGTCCTCAGTGTGAACGGCCGCGCCCAGCCTCCCGCCGACTACATGGACACCGTGAGCGTTCCCCACGCAGTCGATGGAAAAGCCGGCAAAGTAGTGATCCGGATTCGCTTTACGGACTTCACCGGGATGTGGATGTTTCACTGCCACATCACCGGACACGAGGACAACGGAATGATGGGCTATGTGAACGTCGTTGCCGCCGACCGCACGGGATGAGCCAGAGCGTTTGATCCAGCCTCGATCCTTCGTGACGGCCCGTCGGTTCTTCGACGGGCCGTTTCGGTGGTCCGTCAGGGTGGTGCTGCTCGCGGGGACGGGAACGTGCTGTAGCAGGGGTTCGGGAGGGCTGCGAGCGGTGCCGGGTTGTCTGTGATCCGTTGGCCCAGGGCCAGTGGCGTGCGACCGTCAGGTGCGGGCGGGGGTCGGTCGTGACGTTCTGAGCGGCGGCGGAGAAAAAGCGGAGACGGAGGAGGCGGCTGGGCTCCACCTGCGCATTTCTCCGGTCAAAGTGAGCATGGGCATCCGGGCCAGTCGATCGAGGGCGGTCTCCAGCCAGATCTGGTTCTGTGCGGCGTCGTGCAAGCGCAGGTTGCGCAGGCCGGTGGTGTGGGTGGTGAATGCAGGTCAGGCCGCTCGCGATCTGGCCGGAGGCGCGCTGACGGGCACCGAGGTCTTCGGTGAGCCCGAGCAGAGCACGCTGGTGGGCGGCTGGGTCGAGTTCCTCGCGGTCAAGAGCGGTGCTCTCTGCTGATGCTCGCCGGAGTCGGGGGCGACCCGGCCCGGGCTCCGAGTAGGCGTGACAGCGTGGTCTGGGGGACATCGGCGACGTCGCGATCAGTGCGCGGACTGCTGTCGGCTCCCGACCCGGCCGTCCGTGTCCTACCCGTCCGGTACGTGCGGGCACATACCAATGACGGCAATGACCATTCTCAGCGTGACCACCTATCAGGTGACAGCTCCGGCGCCTCTGGCGTCATGCACTTGCCGGGGAGGCAGTCAGTTGAAAGCGTCGGTCATGCAGTCCACTCGGCAGTCGGCAGCCTCATAGCGCTGGCGGAGGGCGGCAGCCGCTTCTTCGCGCTCCACGAAGGGGTACCCGTAGTGCCGGCGCGCCACCCTGGTCACGTCTCCAACCGTCACGATGGCCGGTTCGCCGTGCGCGGCCCGTTGACGCGCTCCGGCGATTGCCATGTCGGCAGAGCGCAGCAGGTTTCTGGAACGATCCCGCATCACGGCTGCCTGGGCGCGTTTCGCCGAGAGGGGACGCAGAACACGTCCTCTCCAGACGTAGCCGGCGGCGACAAGGATGAGACCGAGCGCTACGAACAGGAGTCCGCCTGGGGCGTGAGGGCGCATCAATCCAGTCTTCACCATTCGCGTGGTGATCGTCATGTTCGCGTCGGGGCCGATTGTCGGAGCGACTTGGTGTCAGTGAGCCCTTGCGCAACGCACGAGGCGCACGTGCCGTTGAGGGAGGTGTTCGAAGTCGCAACCCAAGCACGGTCGTCGACCTGCTCGCCGAACATGCATCGGGTCTGCTGAAGACGCTGCGCCAGCGCGATCCCGACTTCGTCCTGCTGGACGGCACCCTCGCCGAGTGCGACCCGGGCGGCGACGGCCCGGCCCACTACTCCCACAAATACCGGCGCCACGGCGTGAACGTGCAGGTCGTCACCGACCCCAGCGGCCGGCTGCTGTGGCTCTCGCCCGCCTTGCCGGGCCACACCCACCCTCCCGTGGTTCCACCAGCGGGTCGACATAGTGGGCGACGGAGCCGTGGACCGTGCTCCTCCCCGTTGCCGGCGATGGGGCGAGGGTCAGTCGACCGAGTAGCACCGGATCACGATGTGGTCGTCTTCCTCCCGGGCGAGGCCCACGAAGACGGTGCGTGCGAGCCAGAGGTGCCGTGGGGCGTCCGTGCGGAAGACGGGGGCGGTGCGGAAGTAGGTGCCGGACTCGGCGAGGCGGAGGGTCCCGTCGTAGAGGTCGGGGCTGTCGGCGTGTTCGTGGTAGTAGCCGCGGTTGACGATGTCGATCACGGCGCCGTCGTCGGCCTGCAGGAGATAGCGGGCCTCCAACTCGCAGACGGCGCCACGGGTGTTGGACCAGTCACCTCCGCCGGGCAGGACGGTGCCGGTGAGGCGAGGGCCGTGGACGGTTCCGCCGGTGACGGGGGTGAACTCCGTCAGCTCGCCCTCGCCGTGGCCGATGTGCAGGCTCGGGGCGACCGCCGCGCGGATCTCGAAGGCGTAGGTCAGGGAGGGGGACACGGTCATCACGGGGCTCCGTTCTCTGTGGTGAGCCGGATCTTCCAGCCTCGGCAGCCCGAGGGCTGACGCAGGTCTGGCAGTGGTCCGATGTGGTCAGGATATGGCCCCACACTTCTCAGGCCATGGGGCCGACCTCTTCGTAGGCAGCCCCACAGCGCGGAGTTGGTCGCTCTCCTGACCCGCAGTCCCGCCGCGAGGCCGGGCGGCTCAGCCGTTCCGGATGGTCTTCCCGATTCAGGCATGGGCGACGGTGCAGCGTGGAGGAGTCGCACCTTCCGTAGCGGCATGTGGTCCGGTGGAACTACGTCCCGATGCCTTGCTGAAAGATCCCTGTTCATGCGTTCGCCCTTCATACCACCCGTCAGGTCGGCGTCGGCGTCGGCGCCGGTGTCGGTGAAGCGCAGTGGGGGCACGGGCGCGCGCCGCTTCTTGCGCACGATCAGCCGCAGGGCGCTCAGGCACCTCCTGGCCGTCGTACGGCGTCAACGCGCAAGGCCAGTGCTGGCAGGGCAGGAGGCATTGAGGGTGACCTGCTGAGTTCGGCGGCCGACATGTTGGTCTTCGTGAACACTTCCGTAATCTCGGTACGGTATTTCCGGCTTCGGTTCACAACCCGCTGGCCGGCGTTCAGTCGCGGTAAAACGTTGCCGCTTTCGCGGGCGCAAGGGAGGAACCCGGGTGGGACGTCAGAAGGCACACGATCGCCACGTGGACGCATTGGCAACATACTTGCGACGGATTGCTAACGACTAGTTGAGTCCGGCCAAGCATCCTTGCTCTGACCTGATCACTCACTTCGGAGGGGCTAGAAATGGCCCATGAGAGGTAGAAACTTGTTCCGAACGAAGGCACTTCCGGTAATGACTGCTGTCGCTGCGGCCCTTCTCGTAGGAGTCGACGCGACCTCCGCCAGTGCCGGCACCGGACAGTTGTTCGCGCTGAAGATCAACAACTTCCGGGACTGGGGCAACTTCGAGCAGGACCCGTACCAGGACATACCCGGTGACTCGATCAGGGCGTGTGACGGCTTTGCAGACGGCTGGGGCGTGACTGCTTACCTCGACTCCAATCACAACGGAGTCTTCGACCGTACCGCTACGACGAGCGGGCATCCTGCCGGTTACTGCAGCCCATGGGCTTCGGGCAATATCCCCGAAGGCGCCACGGTGACCCTGAAGGTGTGCAACACCAAGTCCGGCTATGCGCCCAGGAACTGCGATCAGGCGGACTACACCGCCTAACCTCGATCTTTCGTGGCGGTCTGCCGATTCCGTCGGCAGGCCGTTTCGCGTTCCGTGGCTGTTGACGGGCAGGCCGGTAGCCCGACTGTCGTGTCGGTGAGCGCCGGGTTTCACTCCGGAGACGGATGGTGCTGCTTGTAGGGACGGGAGGCTACTGGTCAGACCGGGTTGGGTAGTTGGTCGAGCCGTTCGAGGGCGTCGGTGACGATATGGGTCCAGGGCCAGTGGTGAGTAAGGCGGAGGATCTGGCGGCGGCCGGTGGTGATGAGCTGGCCGGCCGGCCGGGCTGAACAGGCGGAGCCGCAGGCGGCGGGGCTCCCAGAGCCGGACCTTACCGTTCGGTGCAAGCATCGGCATCCAGGCCAGCAGGTCGAGTGCGATCTGGACGATCTCCAGCCGGACCCTGTTCTGCGCACTGTCGTGCAGGGGCAGGTTCCGCAGGCCGGTCGTGCGGGCAGCCCGGATGCGGTCCTCGGCCCGTGGCCCGCAGGCGGTGGCGGTGGCGGAGTTCGAGCTCGGCGATGGGAAGTCCGAGCCAGGCCTGCAGGATCACCGCCCCCTGGTTCACTTCAGCACCAACAGCACAGCCAGAGCGACGAGGAGGGAGTCGATCCGGTCGAGGATGCCGCCGGAGCCGGGCAGCCATCGGCCGGTGTCCTTGGCGCCGGCGCCCCGCTTGATCATCGACTCCAACAGGTCCCCGAGCGGGCCGCCGACCGCCACGGCCACCGCCGTCTGCCACGTCAGGGAGGACAGTACGGCCAGCGAGAGGAGACCGGCCGCGGCCCCAGCCAGCGTGCCGCTCCACCGCTTGGCGGGCGACAGCCGGGAGAGCCGGGGGCCGCCGATTCGGCGACCCACCGCGTACGCGACGATGTCGGCGATCGACACGGCCACGAACAGGACGAGGCCGAGGGCGCCGGACGATACGAGGCCGGCCAGGGCGCCCAGCCATATGAGCCCCAGCAGGCCCGCCCCCAGGCGGCGCAGCCCGTGCTCCGCGTCGCCCGAGAGCAAGGGCACCCCGGCAAGGGCAAGTGCCCCGGCCGCCGCCACCCGGAGCACCTCCCCGGGCGCCAGCCAGGCGGTGAGGACGAGACCGACGATCGCCGCGGCCAGCACGGCCCGGTCCACCGGACCCAGCAGGAGCAGCCCGCCGAACTCCGCCACGGCGACCACACCGACCACAGCCGCGAGCACCGCGATCCCGGGTGGACCGAGCCAGAACGCGGCGGTCACCAGGGGTACTCCGAGCGCCCACACGCACCAGCGGACCATCAGTTCACGTCGCCGGGTCGCCGCCACGGCGACACCTCCGACCGTCAGCGCCCCGCCGAGGTACGGTACGAGACCAGCGACCGTCGTCACCGGGAGGCCCGTCCCGGCGCGGCCGACACCACTGCGGCCGGCGTGCGCAGCGCGTCCAGGGCGCTCCGGCACGCCGCCACGATTCTCGCGCTCTCCGCCGTGTCGCGGACGGCGATCCGGACGGTCCGCCCCTCGTACGCCGGGGACATCGGCGACAGGTCACGCAGATACACGTCGTGCCGCCGGCACTCACCCACCAGCCGCGCCGCGCTCGGTCCGTCCGGCGGCAGGGTCACCGTGAGGTAGTTCGCCACCCCCTCGTCGACCGAGGAGAATCCGTCCAACTCGCCTAGGCCGTATGCCAGTTCCCGGCGCAGCGCATGGGTGCGGGCCCAACGCTCCGCGTAGTACGCGGGGTCGCGCAGCGCCGTCACGGCAGCCAGCTGGGCCGGCAGGCTCACGGGCCACGGCGGCGTCCAGCGCCGCAGGTCCCCGGCCGTCTCCGGACGGGCCACCAGGTACGCGGCTCGCATCCCCGACAGCGCGTACATCTTCGACAGCGAGGTGCAGACCACGACCCGGGCGTCGACCGCGGCGAGCCCGGCGAGCGAGTCCGCCGGATCGACATACCCCAGGTACGCCTCGTCGATCCACCACCGGGTCGGCGCGGGCGATGCCTCGATCACCGCGCGCAGCGCGTCGGCCGGGGCGTGGCGGCCGGTCGGGTTGTTCGGGTTGACCACCACCACGAGGTCGTACCGCCCGTCGGCGGTCGCTGTGGCGAGCCGGGCCGGGTCGAGCAGCCAGCCGTCCTCCCGGCGCAGCTGGAGCCGGTCGACCCGGCAGCCGATCACCCGCTCGGTGACATGGGCGTACTCCCCGTAGCCCGGATCGAGCAGGAGCACCCGGCTCCCCGGCGTGAGCCACCGGCCGAATGCCCGGAAGATCAGATCGGACGAGCCCGCCCCGACGACCAGCGACTCCACCGGCAGCCCGCGGGCCGTGGCGATCTCCGCGAGCAGTCCCTCCGCGCCCGTCGGCGGCGAGGTCCGGGCCGCCCACCCCGGATCCTCCGAAAGAGCCGCGCGGACCTGCGGGGACGGTGGGAACCAGGCGTCCAGCACATCCGCCGCGACCACCTCGTGACGGCGGGTCAGGGTCCGGAAATCGGTGCCGATCGCCGAGAAGAACGCCCCGCCGTGCTCACAGCCGTCCGCACGCGGCGCGAAGGGCACGTCGAGCCGCCAGTCGAGGCCCGTCCTCAGCCGCTCCAGAATCCGACCGTGGCGGTCCGCGACCGTCCTCGTCAGCTCGGCCACGGAGCCGCTGAGGACCTCGAACGAGACCGCGCCCGAGCGGACCGTGCGCCCCACCGGCCGCAGCCCGGCGGCGAGGTACATGTCGAGCAGCTCCGTGCGTCCCATCGCCACCACCCGGCGACCGCCCCGCGCCGTGACCCAGCGCAGCGCCGCGTACATGAGGAGTGGCGCCGCCGCGGTGGACCGCCAGCGTTCCTCGACGGTCAGGACGCGGACCTCGAACGGCGCCTCCTCGGTCAGGACCGGCAGCTCCTCACGCGTCAGGTACTTGTCGAGGGAATAGCGGCCGACCCACGGCGGGGTAAGGCTGACGAAGCCGATCCGCGTCTCGCCGCGCGCGGCCACGAGATAGATGTTGTCGCCGTCGAGTCCGTCACTCAGCCTTCCCGACGGATCCACAGGATGCTGACCGAGCTCCTCCGCATACACGCGGTGGCGCAGTTCGTGGATCCAGTCGTGATCCCGAGGCGTGGCAGTGCGCAGCTGCAGGGTGTGGTCCATGCGTATGTCCCCCTGAGACGGTCCGGCGTTCGCGCCCCAGCATGGAGGAGTCCGGCAGCCGGCACCTGAGTACGCGTACTCAGCCGTACAGCAACGGAGTTGGAAGCGGTCCAGGTCAGGGCTGAGTCCATGGGCAGGTGCCGAACCACCGGCGTCGGCCGTGCCCGGCGCAGACGGTCGGCCACTCTGGCTCCCAACTCCTGCGAAACGGAGTGCTGTCGGCGTGACGGGCAGTGATGGCGTCACAGAAGCTGTGCCGGAGCCCCGGTTTCGACAGAGGTAGTTCAGTGCTTCGGGAGACGCCTGGGCCGCGGCGTGTTCGATGTTCACGAGAAGCGACAGCACCCGCACACCGATGAGGCTGTTGCCGCTGCGGGCAGACCCTATGAACTACCGGATGCACCAGCGGTGCGGATGGTCGGGATCGGTGGGGCAAGCGAAGACGTACGTCGAGCTCGCCGGAGCGGCCCACGGTGTTTCTCCGTGGGGGTCGCGGACCGAAAGGCGGGCAGGCCCGGTCCTAGCGGCCGGCCATAGGCGTGACCGTCGGGTGCCACTCGCGGCGGAGGAGGCCGAAGACCCAGGAGTCGGAGACGTCGCCGTTGACGATGCAGTCCTCGCGGAGGGTGCCTTCGCGGACAAAGCCGAGCTTCTCCAGGACCCGGGCGGACGCCGCGTTGCGGGTGTCGGTCTCGGCCTGGACGCGGTTCAGGTCCAGGGTGTCGAACGCCCACCGCAGGACGGCGTGCGCGGTCTCCGTGGCGTAGCCGTGGCCCCACGCGGCGGCGTCGAGGACGTAGCCCAGGGACGCGCTGCGGAAGTCCGGGTTCCAGCCGGTCAGGCCGCACCAGCCGATGAACGAGCCGTCGGAGACGCGGTCGACGGCCACCCGCGCTCCCGTGCCTTCCTTCTCGATCGTCCGGCAGGCCGTGACGAAGCGCTGGGCGCGGGCCGGTTCGGTCCACGGCGGGGAGTCCCAGTAGCGCAGCACGTGGGCGCTGCTGTGCAGCGCGTAGAGCGGCGCCGCGTCGGCGTCGGTGAACGGCCGCAGTCGCAGGCGGGCGGTGTGCAACTCGGGGGTGGGCAAGGTCATGCGGAGCATCCTGTCGCGTCACGCTCGCCCGGGCATCCGTTTATCCGGACGGTTGGGGGCGCGTACGTCCGAGGCGACGCCGGACGCGCCGGATGGGCGGGGAGTCCGCAGAACCGTGCCGGCCATCGGACCCGACAGCAACATCTCCGTGCCAGTGCTGCTGTCGAAACCCGTGAGAACCCGCCTTTGAACCCGGTGTAGGTAACTCCCGTGCAATCCGGCGCTCTCCGGGCCAGGCCTTCGCGGGCCTGGCCCGGAGAGCCACGGCCGCGAGGCAGCCGAAGAGTTACCCGGCCAGGGCCGGCATCGCGCCACCGGCAACGGTGCACGTGCTGCTCAAGAGCTCAGAACCCGTCTTTCAATCTCGGCAACGTCAGTTTACTGACGAGGGCTCTGTGGTGCGTGGCAGCTGTATCGATGACACCACCGAGAAGACCGGCCAGTCCTGCATCCATGGGTCACCGCGTGGTCCGCAGGTGGCGGCGGCGAGCGGCAGGTGAGTCGGCAGCGGATGTCATGCGGCATCGCCGTCTTCGATATCCGGTGACTCGGTGAGGTTCGCGGTTCGTGGTTCCGGCTGGTGGGTCGGCGCCCCCGGATCCGGCTCGGAAAGGCGGCCCTCGCCGCGCTGGGCGACCCTGAAGAGCACCGTGCCTGGCTCGGCAACCGCCGCTTCGGGTCCATGGAGAACCACTACTTCGGTAACCCAGGGGCGCGGAGCCGCGCAGGGCTGGCAGGGCCCGTTGACGTCACGGTTCGAGGTCGACGACCCCCTTGCCACCCGGGATGTCCAGCGGCACGGAGACCTGGTCGTGCGTGATCAGCCATGCTCCGTCGATCTTCCGGAAGCAGAGGGTGATCCGGACCCACATGCCGCCCACCGCCGTCCCGTCAGGGAGCGTGCCGCTGAGGCGACCGAAGCCGTGTGTGAACGCCACGTCTTCGCCCACCGTGGGCATCAGGTCGCGCACCTCGTAGGTCACCTCCTGGAAGAACGTGAACACGTTCGCCCAGTTCTTGAGTTTGGCGTCGATCCCCACGTGCCGGAGCGGCGGATCGATGTCGAAGGACACGATGTCCCTCGAGTAGAGCCGCCTCAGACCCTCGAGGTCCTTGGCCTGGATCGCGTCGATGATCCCGTCGATGTGGCGGCCGATCGCGGCTTCGTCCGTCTCGCGCTGTGTGGGGATGGCTGTCCGTCCTTCCGTGCTCTGGGCGACGATGTGGTCCAGCAGTGTGTCGAGGGTGCTGACGTGGTGGGCGCCCGGCTTGAGTGTCGCGTGGTCCTCGAAGTCGGTGTGCAGGGACAGCGAGACCTGCGGGGTCACTGCATCCATCTGAAGGAGCTCACACAGTGCCCGCAACTGCCGGGCCGCATGGGCGCCGCCGCCGGCGCCGTAGGAGACGAATCCAACGGCCTTGTGGGTCCATTCCGCGTACAGGTAGTCGATCGCGTTCTTGAGCACGCCGGGGATGGAGGCGTTGTACTCGGGGGTGACCATGACGAATCCGTCGAAGCGGGCGATGGTGTCAGCCCATGCGCGGGTGTGCCCGTGCTGGTACCTCCCAGCGAGCGCGGGCAGCGGCTCGTCCAGGTGCGGCAGCGGGTGGTCGAGCAGGTCGATCACCTCGAATGCGGCGTCGCCGCGGCGGGCCGCCCGCTCGTGGACCCACCGGGCGACCTGGTCGCCTTTGCGGCCGGGGCGGGTGCTGCCGATGAGTATGCCGATCCTGGTCATCGCTGTCTCCTGAGGTGTCCCGCCCGGGTTCTCCGGGCCGGTGGCGTCTGTGAGCGGTACGACGACGCAACCCCTCTGAACGTCAGGGCGAGTCGGAGACCTGACAATCGGGCGTGCTGTCTCGTCGGACTGCCGAGGGACGATCCGAGATCAGGGAGCCACCGGAACGATGACCGATCACGCGAAGTCACGGCACGACGAGTCCGACACGGGCTTGGACGCGATCATCAGCGAGCGGCGGCGGCTCATCGGTCTCGCCTACCGCCTCCTCGGTTCCCTGGCCGAGGCCGAGGACGCGGTCCAGGAGACCTACACCCGCTGGTACACCATGTCCCGACAGCAGCAGGACGCCATCGAGTCACCCGGCGCCTGGCTGACGACGGTCGCCACCCGCGTGTGCCTGGACCTCCTCGGCTCGGCGCGGGTCCGGCGCGAGCGTTACATGGGCGAATGGATCCCGGAGCCGCTGCCCGAGCGGACCGACTGGATCAGCGGGCGCACAGGCGGCGCCGCGACCGATCCCGCGGACCCGGCCGACCGGGTCACACTCGACGAGTCGGTGAGCATGGCGTTTCTTGTCGCCCTCGAATCCATGACACCGGCTCAGCGCGTCGCGCTCATCCTGCACGATGTCTTCGGCTACCCGTTCGCCGAGATCGCCGGGATCACCGGCCGCACCCCGGCGGCCTGCCGCGAACTGGCCTCCTCCGCCCGGCGCCGCGTCCGCACCTCCCTGCCCCCTGCGGCCCCGGCAGCCCACCAGGCGGGCCTCGTCAGGGACTTCAAGCAGGCGTGGGAGGCGCAGGACATCGACGCCCTCGTCAGACTCCTCGCCCCCGGCGCGACGTTCACCGCGGACGGCGGCGGTGTGGTCGCCGCCGCGCTCCACCCGATCGCAGGCGGCGAAGGAATCGCGCGCTACCTCACCGACCTCGCAGTCCGGGCGTCCGGCGGCCTGACGGTCTCGGAGCGCACGGTCAACGGCCGGGCCGGTCTGGTGATCGAACACGAAGGCGTCACCGTGGCTGTGTACGCGTTCGACGTCGCGGACGACCGGATCACGCACATCTGGGCAGTACGCAACCCCGACAAACTCCGCCCGTGGACGGCGGGCTGACCGGCTGGACCTCGACAGCGCGGGACCTCCTGCAACCAGGCGCCCGGCGGCCCGCAGACACCACAAGTAGGCAGTTTCTTTCGGATCATGTCGCTGACCAGATGAGGATGGCGGGGAGGTGGAGTCCGGCGAGGTGAAGTCCGGCGAGGTAGATGGTGGCTGTCTTGTCGTAGCGGCTGGCCAGGCCGCGCCACTGCTTGAGCTTGTTGATGCACCGCTCGACGGTGTTGCGCTGCTTGTAGGCGTCGCGGTCGAGGGCCGGTGGCCCGCCGCCTCGGCTGCCGCGGCGTTTGCGGTGGGCTGCCTGGTCGGCGGGCTGTGGGATCACCGCCCGGATCCCGCGCCGGCGAAGGTGGGTGCGGATCGCGCGGGATGAGTAGGCCTTGTCGGCCAGGATCACGTCTGGCGTGATCCGAGGGCGGCCGAGCGGTCGCGGCGCTCGTAAACGGGCCGTGATCGCAGGGAATGCTGGCGCGTCACCCGCCTGGCCAGGCGTGAGGACGAAGGCCAGCGGACGGCAGCGGCTGTCCGCGGTGAGGTGGACCTTGATGGTCAGTCCGCCTCGGGACCGTCCGATGGCATGGTCGTCCGGCTCGCGGCCGGGGCCCCTTTTGACGGGCCCCGGCGGTGCGCTGGTGGGCACGGACGATGGTGGAGTCGACCAGCGACGACCCAGTCGAGGTCGCCTTCGGCGTCGGCCTGGGAGAGCAGGGCGGTGAAGACCTTCTGGCGCGGTTGGAAGAGCTCACCGTGCGGTACCCACAGGGGTGACCGAGCGGCGGGGAGTGCCTACTCCTTGACCTGCTTCGGGTCGATCGGAATCTCGCGTGCCGTGTTCTCGGCGCGCTCCTCTGCGCCCAGCTTCAGCGTTGCGGTCCCGCAGCAGCGGTCGTACTGGTTCTGCCAGTCCGTCATGAACGCGTCATAGTTGGACTGGCCGACCAGCTTCAGGTCCGACTCGTCGTTGTGCCAGACGCCGTTGCTTGTCCAGTTCGCGGAGCCGACGAACACGTTCCTGGAGTTGACCGTACCTGCGTAGCCGCCGCTGACCATCATGTACTTGTCGTGCGTGTAGTGCAGGGCGTGGCCGTTCGCGTCGGTTCCGCGGCTGGTGTCGTGCACGGAGATGTTCGGCCGGTCCTTCAGGTAGTTCTGCACGCTGCTGTCGACCTGACCGGCGGTGAGGAGTATGCGGATCTTGACGCCGGTCTTTGCCAGGCTCACCAGCTTTTTCGGCAGTTCGAGATAGTTCCGGTCGCCCGGCTGCCCGTGAGAGGTCCACTGGAACATGGCTATGTTGATCGTGGCCGGCGCCTTGACGTTGTTCAGGAAGTCGACCCAGGTGTCGCTCTTGGAGCGTGCCTTGGGCCACTGGTAGGAGGGCGGGGACAGTGTCCTGGCGGCCTGGCCGTCGGTGGAGCTGTAGTAGTCGGGCATCAGCGGGCCCGGACCGTTGAGCGCCCCCTTGGCCATGGCGGTGAAGTAGCGGACGTAGAGGGTGTACAGGTCGACGTTGCCCTTGACGGTGGCGCTGCTGTTCCACGCGGTATTGGCTTGGGTGGACGTGGGGTTGGCGCTGCTGACGGTCACGGTCCTGTTCGCGTCGCTTCCGCCGCTGAACATGTAGTACTTCGCGTGCAGGGAGGAGCCGGAATAGTGGGTCAGGCAGCCGCCCGGGCACAGTGCGGCGAAGCTGGAGGCTTGCGGATCGTTGCCGAGCTCGGTGACCAACGACTGCCAGACCGCGTTGTCGCTGTGCACGTCCATCAGCGCTTTGACGATGACGCCGCGCTGGTGCGCGGCGATCAGGGCGTTGGCGAAGTCCGGGCCCGGCTGCGTGCTGCCGATCGAGTACATGGCGACGCGTATGGTCTGCCCGCAACTGGCGCTGTTGATCGATTCGATGATCGGGGCCATGACGTTCATCCGGGCGTCGGGGTCCTCCGGGTCGTTGAAGCGAGGACCCGGTGTCGAGGTGAACGTCCGGGACTCGCAACTGAGGGGAGCCTTGGCCTTCTTGACCGCAGCGTGCGCCGCGGTCGGCGACAGCGCGGTGACGGCCAGTGCACTGATCAAAGTGAACGTTCGCTTCATGGACGGGCCTTTCGCTGGGCTGTTGCCGATGACGAGTCGGGCGTTGCTGTGCTGATCACCCCAGGGTGGCCGCCGATGCGAGCCCGGCAGGCGACGTTCACCCAAAACGTCGCACAGCCCTCACAATCGACCTCCGCTGTGCGGTCGTGGCGGAGTGGGCCGCGCCGGCCGAGCCGCCGACGCGGCGAGGAGGCCGCCGATCAGGGGCGCTGCCGCGACGTTCGCCGTAAGGACGTGGACGCGTGTCGGGAGCGGGGCCGGGAATGCGACTGTGCTCGGCCACGCGTTGAGATCCTGCGATGGGACCGGGACATCCGGTGCGGACATCCCGGTCGACGAAGTGCTGGTCCGTTCATGTCTGCCCGAAGTTGTGCCATGTATGACCCACTGATCCATTGTTCGGCAATCAGGAGACTTGCGAAGGCGTCGAAGGGTTGCACGAGGAGACAGGAAAGCAGGTACGCAGGCCGGAGAGTTGGAAGTGGGGACGGGCCACGGGAGCGGTGCCCTCCACGAGCACATGGGGCAGGCCGACTGCAGCATTACTGCAGCGCCATCGCCGACGATGAGTTCCAGTTCCTTGTCACCGCGGACGCCCGCCTCGGCACGTTCGCCCACTACGCGGAACAAGCCCTCGTCGTCTTCAAAGACGGCCTCATCGAGCAGGTCGCCAATGGCTTGGACCAATTGCTCGGCGGCGGCGTCCGGACCTCCGGTTGAGCGATCAGATGACGCCCCGTCACCGATCTTTCGAGAATGTCCTGGATGAGCCGCAATCCGTGCCGTGAACCGGTGGAGCGCATCTCTGCAGATACCGCGGTCGCGCTCGTTGTGCCAGCCCCGGCTATGTGTGCCTCATTTGCCTGCATGGCGATCATGGACTCAAACTGCGGGACCGCCTCCGTAACCCCAGAAAAGGGGACCAGCCGTGCGCGGCGCCTTCTCCAAACGATCGGGCACTCGGCCGGGCCGCTCATTCCTCCGTCCCGCTACCCGACCGCCCGCCGAGCCGGGTCACTCGCCGTCCGTGAGCCTGCCTCGAAGCCGCTCGTGCGGTGGTGGCCCACTGGGTGTGTCGTGAGCGGATGCGGTCCCGCTCAAGAGGTTCCCGGCTCGGCTCCGGCCCGGCGAGCCGCGCTGAAGCGAGTCCATCAGCATGCCGCTGCGCTGCGTCGACTCATGCCTCGGTTGCTCACCGCAGAGGGTGCACAGCTCATTGCCCGCTGTCGCCAGGGGTGAGCTGCGGTGAACGGATCCTCATGCGGCCGTAGCTGCGGGCCGTCCTCCCCAGCGGATGCCCTTCTCGCCACACTGACGTCCGTGCCCCGGCCCGTGGTGTGGGCGCTCGGCGAGTACCTGCCCGCGCGCACCCACACGGCCCCGCACTCCGGCCCCGAGTACGGCCCGCTGCTGCTCTCCCGCACAGAGCGCGGACTGGACCGGGTCGCCATCCCCAAGCTGCTGCGCAACGTCGCCGCCACCCATCCCTACCTGGCGGAGATCCCCCACCCTGTTGCCGGACGCCGTGGCGCACTCGCCGGGCCCGTTTGCCGAGGAGACCGGCGCGGCTGCTGAGTACTGCAAGGCCGGGCAGTGACGCTGTCCCGGGCGATCCCGCGGTTCACCGGGGCGGCCCGGCCGTCACTGGCGAGTGGGAGAACGACGACTCCGTCGCCCGCAGGACGAACGGCACCTGCACGGACCCGGCAAACGGCGGCCTGACTCAGTCCGAGGCCGGCCTGAGCCTGTCCGAGGACCCCCACGAGCACCTGGACCAGCTGATCCGGGCCTTGGAAGCCGCGTGGCGGCAGATGGCCGACCTGCTCGCGGCGGCCGGGGACGAGGCGAAGGTGGAGATCGTCGTCCCCGACGGCGGCGGCCGGGCCAAGCTGTCCGTGGATCGACCTGCCGGACGGGCCGGACCTGCCGGACCTACTGTTCGAGGTCCATTCCTGGATCGGCTTCCTGGGCAGGCAGGTTCAAGCACGCCTCCGACCGGCCCACCGCATGGACGGGCTGCTCGCCTCCCTGGTGGCGCGGCCGGTCGCCGAGAGCTGCAACATCGGCCTGACCTCGATCATCGATGTCAGCGACAAGGCGCTGACCCGCTCCCAGCTGTTCCACGTCGGCCACGAGCGAGCGGCCACGGACCGACCCTCGCCAGAGGACGGTGACGGCCGTGCGGGCCGGGGTCCTTCGCGACATCCGCAAAGGCCTCCGACCAGGACTCCACGATCAGCGTTCCCGGGTCGATGTGACCTCAGCAGATGTCGATGTGAGTGAAGTCGTACACCGCCTCGTTCGGGCCGACCTCGGTGATCCGGCCGTTCGCCTCAACGTTGGCGTGATACTTGGGCCCCCAGAAACGGACTACGGCTGAGCCGGTCTGGTTGTTACGAACAGCCAGCGCGTCGATGAAGTTCGAGAGCGATCGCGTTTCGCACCTGAACAGGTGGAAGATGCTGTGATTGCCGTCGCCCTGGCCAACCGACACGCAAGCGATCCCCGACGCCGCGGAGCACGCGCCCAGCGCCAAGTTCCGATTGGCACTCGACACATTCCGTGCCCATACCCGCTCGCCCGAGTACAGCGGGTAGATCTCCGGTGTCCATGCGGCTGCTCCGGCCGCACCGTTGGGTGCTGCCTGTGCTGGTGCCTGCGCCGCCAGCGGAAGGGCCAATGCGGCGATCATCGTCACGACCATTGCGGCCGCCCGCTTTCTGAAGCTTGTCACGCTCATCTGATCTCCTCTGTGGTGGCAACCGGTCCAGCCGAACCGCCCCCTCTCGCGAAGGTGCCCTGACCCTCGGACTTGGTGGGACTTCGGTGGTTCGGCCTCAGTGTGGTCCGCGAGCCGAAAAGCAGGCCACGCCTTTCGATCAGCGTCGAAAGGCCGTGGTCACAGCCCCCTCGACATGCCGGGCAAGGTTGCCGACTACCTCCGCGCCACGCCCGCTGCCAGCCGCTCGACGGCGGTCAGGGCCTCCCCGCAGTCCCGGCCCGGCGCAAGACCCGCCGCGAGTACGAGAACAGGGTCAGCGCCCTCACCAGAACCGGCGGGCCAACCCGCGCAGGTCAGGTTTGTCGTGATCGTTCAGTACACACGCAGGCGGCTGTCAACCGCCTGCTGCTGTACCAACCTCAACGCGCCCCTCGCTGAGGGCTGCCGCCTGCGCGGGGTCCTGCGCGCCCCAGGCGCCGTCCGCATCGCCGTCCAAGCCGGAGACGGCGAGGACGGCACGACCTTCCTGTACGAGATCCCCAACGACACCGTCGCCCCCTACTACATCCCCGGCATCCTGCGCACCGTCCTGGCCGGCACCCAGCTCCACAGCAGCAGCGACATCAGCGAAGCCATGGGCATGACCGTCATCCGCCTCCGCCCCGCCGAGCTCACCCCGGACCCAGAACCCGAACACGGCCGGGCACTCACCGTCCTGCGAGCCCTGTCGAGCCCCGACGGCGAGGAGACCCCGTCCTGATCGGGTTCCTGCTCCTGGGCCACAACCTGCTGCGCCTGTACGTACAGCGCACTGATCACCCGGGCATCATCGGCGTCGACACCCGCCTCACGGGTACACCCCAGGTGACGCCCCCTGCCAACACCAGCCCGTGCGGGCCCATGCACTCCTTCGTCCATGGCAACCGCAGGCGCGAGGGCTCCTGGGCACGGCCCAGGCAGGCCGGACGCTGCTCCGATTGGGCAGCACGGTCCACTGCTCAGGTCGAGTTTCCCGGCAGTGAGCAAGAATCGGGCTATGTTCCCCTGCTGTCCGCATCGGCAGAGTGTGGTGAAGCGTCGCGGGGAGAAGCATGAGATTCAGCCCTGGGTTGATCATCCGCCTGAGCGCGTCCGTGGCCGTCCTCGGAGTCGTTGCGGCGTGCGGTTCGGGGGGAGGGGCCGGCGACACCGAAGACAGCACCGCTCCTTCGCGGCCAAGCGCCACCCTGTCGTCGTCACCGTCCGACAGCTCTATTTCATCGTCACCGTCGGACGGCGCTTCTTCATCGTCACCATCGGGTGGCTCTTCTTCCCACGGCGGTGAGCCGATCTCCCCGCCCGAACCCGTGCCGTCGAACACTCGCCCGTCGAAGAAGACCGGCCCCGGCCTCACCGAGCCAGCAACGACCCCTCCCGTCTGCCCTGGTGATCCGGCGTGCCCGCCCTCACCGGACGCGCCCTCACCGGACGGCACGTGAACGAACCGGAGCCTCGTCCTGCAGCGTGGCTCGAGCGCCCAGACCAGGCAGCCCCCACGCCTCCGACTGCGCTGATCAACATCGTGGTCGCGCAGGCGACTTTCATCGCGGCGTTGCTGTTCTACCTGGGGGTGATCTACACAAGCGCCTACTACGGCCATTTCCATCTCTCCCCCTTCGCGCTCGGCTTCGGATTCGGTGAATTCGTCCTGCACAGCCTGCACTTGGCCACCTTCCCGGTGCTTGTGGGCGCCACCGTGCTCCTTCTGGCCGTTGCGGCAGCCGGACATCGACCGCGGCAGGAATCTCAAGGTGCCCTGATGCGGGGCGTCAGACGTCTCGCATCGGCTCTGGCCCGCCACTATCCGATCGTCGTGGCCGTGGGTCTGCTTCTGCTCGTCCTGTGGTGGCAGTGGCAGGTGTTTCTGCCGTACCGCTGGCTGGGCCCTCTCCTCGTCGGCTTCGGGCTGTTGCTCGGCGCGGTGGGGCAGACCGGCCAGGGCCGCCAAGGCAGTCCGTGGGAGACGGCTTTGCTGGTCCTGGCCGCCGGCCTGTTCCTGCTCTGGGCGGTCACTCTCGTCTCCGGTCAACTCGGCGAACGGCACGCCCGAAACGATGCCCGCGAGGTGATCCTGCGCACCGGTCTGGTGGTCCACAGCGCCCAGCCGCTCAGCCTCACCTCACGGTCGGCCGGCCTCCGCTATCTGGACCTCGGCGAGGGAGTCCACCTCCGTCACCGCTACTGGTGCCTGCGGCTTGTCGTGGAGCGTGCTGGGCGTTATTATGCCGTGCCCATCGGATGGCGGGCCCGGACCGACAACGTCTTCGTCCTCAGGGAGGGCGAGGGCGTGCGCATCGAGCTCACACCCGGTGTCCAGTAGGAACACGCTTGATCGTTCGCAGCGCCAGCGACTACGGGATCACCCCCACCCCGCTCCACGACGGGCCTCGATCAAGTTCGGCGTGGACGGTCAGCCCAGTGCGGGTGGTGGTCGCCGCGATGCTGTTCACGATGACGTCGTGGCGGGTCAGCGGGCGGCCTCTTCTTCGCGGAGGCGGTCGACCGCCGACGGCACGAGCTCCTTGGCCAGAGCGAGACTGAACGGCCGTACCAGCGAACGGAGTTCGCCGCAGTCGGCAGGACCGAGCGTGGTGTAGGGGAGGGCTGCCAGCCTGTCGGTGGTGTCCTCGATCTCGGCCCTGCGCCGCGTGCCGTCCTCGGTCAGGGCCAGGTGGGGTCCGTCGCTGAGCCATCCACGCTCACGCAGGTTACGCACGGCCTGTTCCCACTGCTCCGGCGTCCATGCCCGGGAGTCGCGAAGCACCGCTGCGTCGATGGCACCTGTGGCGGCGTGCGTGACGAGAGCCTCCAGTCCGCTCAGCCCGGCGGTCAGCAGTGCCGCCACGTGCCCGTCGCCCCGGAACTCCCGCAGCAGGGTCTGTGCGTGCCAGAGCACCATGTGGGGTGGGCTCGGCCACGGCAGTGCGGCGTGCGCGGCGAAGAGAGGGCGGCCCTGTGGATGGCGCACGGCCACTTCGGCTGCGGCACGGGCCAACTCCGCCGCGCGGGTCAGCGCCGGTGTGGAGACGTCCGTACCGAGGATGCGGCGAAGCATGGCGTCGACCGCGGTGAGGCGGGCGGCGGCGAACCGCTGGGGCGTAGCGGCTTCCCATGCTGCGGGTATGGCTCGGCGCACCAGTTGGGGATTGAAGTTGTAGAACGTCGCGATGACCAGATCTGCGGGAGCGGCGCCGAGCGCGGCGGAGCGGGATGCGAAATAGCCTGTCTTGGCGTCCACACCCAACTGGGCGTACTGGCCCGCCGCTTCGGGCGAGAAGTAGACAGCCCCGTGGTAGGGCTCGAGAGTTCTCCAGGTCTGGCGTGCGAGCGTCAGGCTGTCGCGATCCGTGCCGTGCGTCATGAGGGGCTCTCCGTCCTGTGGCGGATGCAGCGTTGCTGTTCATCGAGCACGTGACAGTGCGCGGGCCATCCCGCGCATACCGTCCGGTCGGTACCCTATCGGAGGGTGACTCCGGCGACTACTGCCATGCAACCGGGAAGTAGTAGTTGTCAGCGGTACCGCAATCGCGAACCCCATGCGCGCGAAGTCCGTGAGGTGGCCCGAACTGCCGCAGGAGCGTCGCGATGCTTGGCCGTTGGATACGGCGTTGCGCGTCCGCGATGCGATCAGCCCTCGAAACCGGATAGCTGTCGTGCTCGGTCTGGGCTGCGGGCTCAGGCAGGGCGAGGTGTTCGGGCTGAGTCCGGAGGAGGCCGGTTACTACGCCCTTCATCCCGGAAGCCGGACGGAAGGGCGCCTGAGATGCCGCTCTCGCGACCTGCCCGCAGCTCCGGCGGGCCGTGGTCGCGGGCTGCGGGGTGGTTGTCTCGCCCGTGGCGGGTGAGGCGGCGTCATGGTTTCTGAGCTGCGATGGTGAGCGTGGGCCGCCCGTCGTCCGGGTGACGGCGGTGGCGGTCCGGGCCTACCCGGTCTCGGCGAGGAGGACACGGTGAAGCAGTGGCGGGCTCTGATCGTCCTCGGGACGGCCCAGTTCCTGATGGTGCTGGACACGTCCGTCATGAACGTCTCCATCAGCCAACTCGTCGAGGACTTCGACACCGAGGTCACCGCCATCCAGGGCGTGATCACGCTGTACGCGCTGGTCATGGCCGCCTTCATGATCATCGGGGGTAGGTTCGGCGACATCATCGGCCGCCGCCGGCTCTTCTTCCTCGGCCTCGTGGTCTACGGCATCGGCTCGGCCCTGACCGCCGTGGCGCCCACACTGTGGGTCCTCGGGCTCGGCTGGTCGGTCATCGAGGGTCTCGGAGCGGCCATGGTGCTGCCTTCCATGGCCGCGCTCGTCGCCGAGTCCTACCGGGGCCGGGACCGGGCCGTCGCCTACGGAGTCATCGGCGGGCTGGCCGGCGCGGGCATCGCGGTCGGCCCGCTGCTGGGCGGCTGGGTGACGACCTACCTCACCTGGCGGCTGGTCTTCGCCGGTGAGGTCGTGGTCGTCGTCGCCATGCTCTGCTTCCGCCGGGCCATCACCGAGTCCCCCCGGACCGGGCGCCGGCCTGCGATGGACGGCGTCGGCGCCGCGCTGTCGGCCACCGGTCTCGCCCTGGGCGTGCTCGGTGTGCTGCAGAGCAGTACCTGGGGCTGGGTGCAGCCCCGCAACCCGCCCTTCACCGTCATGGGCTTCGCCCCGACCCTGTTCGTCATCGGCGCCGGAATCCTCGTCCTGGCCGCCTTCACGCACTGGGAGCACCGGCGGACCGCCCACGGCACCGACCCCCTCGTCCACCTGCCCCTGCTGCGCAGGCCCGCGCTGGGTTCGGGTCTGTCGGCGCTGCTCTGCCAGAACCTCATCCTCCTCGGGCTGTTCTTCACCATCCCGCTCTATCTGCAGGTGGTGCAGGGCTTCGACGCCTTCCAGACCGGGCTGCGGCTGCTCCCGGTGTCCATCACCATGCTGGCCTCGTCGCTGGTCGCCTCCCGGCTGGGCCGGCGGGCGGGACCGCGCCGTGTGGTGCGGCTGGCCCTCGCCACCCTGGCCGTCGCCATCGTGTGGCTGCTGGCCACCATCGACCCCGTCATCGACGACACCCAGTTCGCCCTGGCCATGGCCCTGCTCGGCGTGGGCATGGGCCTGCTCGCCTCGCAGCTGGGCAACGTCGTGCAGTCCAGCGTGGGGGAGAAGGAACGCAGCGAGGTCGGCGGTCTGCAGTTCACGGCCCAGAACCTGGGGTCCGCGCTCGGCACCGCCCTCATCGGCTCGCTGCTCATCGGTGCCCTCGCCCACGCCTTCACCGCCCAGGTGGAGGACGACCCGAGGCTGTCGCAGGAGACCCGGCAGCAGACCAGTGTCGCGCTGCAGGCCGGGATCGGTTTCGTCCCCACCGATCAGGTGCGTGCGGCGGCCGAGGACGCCGGGCTGCCGCCGTCCGAGGTCGACGCCCTCGCGGACTCCTACGCGACGGCCCAGCTGAACGGCCTCAAGGCCGCCATCCTCGCGACCGGCGGCATCACCCTCGCCGCGTTCCTGGTCACCCCGCGACTGCCCGGTGCGCGGACGGACCGTGCACCGTCGCCCGCGGCGGGCGGCTCCGAGCCGCCCGTCACCGGGCGCACCCCGGCGGCCGCGCACGGCTCGGCCCGGCACCGCGGCGGCCGGGCCCGCCCGCACGACGGCGACTGAGACGGCCGGAGCCAGGACACGAGGCCCCGGAGCCAGGGCCTGGGGGCCCGGAGCCAGGACCTGGGGGACCACCCGCCACCGAGAGGAGGCCGACGATGTCCGCGACCGGACCGGCACCCACACCCGCACCCGCCACGTCCCGCGAGCAGCGTCGCGCCGAGCGCCGGGCCCGCGCCGACTACACCGGCGGGGTCTACGGCTCCATGCTCGCCTCCTCCGTGCTCATCGGTGCGGGCACCCTGGGGTCCTATCCGCGCCTGGAGATCGTCCTGCTGCTGGTGCTCACCGGCCTCGTGTTCTGGATCGCGCACGTGCACGCCCAGCTGTTCGGGGCGCGGCTGGCGCAGCGGGGCCTGGACCGCAGGGTCGTGCTGGAGGTGTGCCGCGAGGAGTGGCCGATCGTCAAGGCCGCCGTCCCGCCCGCCGCCGCCGTGGCGATCAGCCCCGTCCTCGGCCTCGATGTGCCGGGCGCCCTGTGGCTGGCGATCGCGGTGGCGGTGGCGGGTCAGGTGGGCTGGTCCGCGGCGGCCGCCCGCCGGGCCGGCGCCCCATGGGGCATGGTCGCCCTCACGGCCTCGGTGAACCTGCTGCTCGGCCTCCTGATCATCGCGTTCAAGCTGTACCTGACGCACTGACGCACTGACGCACTGACGCACTGACCCCCGGACTCCCGCCCCGCCGACGCCGACTCTCACCTTCCAGGGGTGAGGCCCGGCCCGGCCCCCGGGCCGCACGATCGCAGAGAAGGGGCGCAGTCCGCCCGCCACCGGCCGTGGGGAATCCATGCGCATGCGCTACGAGATCCGCGTCGACGGACATCTGTCGAAGGCGCTGACCGGCGCCTTCCCCGAGCTGGACCATGTGCGGATGTCCGGCCACACGGTCCTGTTCGGGCACGTCGTCGACGAGGCGCATCTGTACGGTCTGCTGGCCCGCTGCCAGTCCCTCGGCCTACGGGTCCTGGAGATGCGCCAGCTGCCGGAGTGAGCCGGAGCGGGCCCCGTCAGAGGATCTCCGCGCGGACCCGGCCCGTGTGCGCGGCCACCCGCAGCGCGTCGAAGTCCCGCTCGTTGCGGTCGGCGTACGCCTGCGCGAACTCGGCGAGCGCCCGGTCGAAGCGGTCGCTGCCGCCCAGGTAGGCGGCGATCGCGACGGGGTCACCGGAGCGGGCGTGCGCCCGGGCCAGGCTGGCCCCGCACACCTGGGCGAAGAGCCGCAGCATGCCGGGGTCCCAGGTCTCCGGCCGGGCGATGCCCTTCCAGTCGCGCAACTGCCGTACGTAGAAGTCCCGTTCGCGTCCGTCGAGGCCGACCACATGGGTCCAGCCCAGGAAGATGTCACTGGTCGTCTGGATCAGCCGCTGCCCCGACACCACACGGCGGCCCTGGTTGTCCCAGCGGTCGCCGCCGAGCTGGGCGGAGAGGACGGACTGCTGCGCCTCCTTGGCCTGGAGCAGCAGTGGATCGGTGTCGTCCCGGCCGAGCAGGAGGACGATCCAGCAGCGCGTCCCGACGCTGCCGACGCCCACCACCTTGCGGGCCATGTCGACGACGCGGTAGTGCCGCAGCAGATGCCGGCGTTCCGACGACAGGGTTCGTACGTACTGGTCCAGGACGTTCTGGAGCTCCTTCTCCTGCCCGTTCCCGGAGGGGTCCGCCAGCAGGTCCCTCAGCGGGGTGATCAGCGGCGGGTCGGGGGTGATGCGCCGTCCCTCGGCCGTGACCCGGGTGAGCTTCTCGAAGGCCTGGAGATGGGTGCGGGTGCGGGCCTTCGTGGCTGCCTCGGCGGTACGGCGTCTGCTGCGCCTGTCCATCGACGAGGCCATCAGCTCCCGCAGCCGGTCGGCGTCGTCCTGCGCGTACCAGATGTCCAGGGTGGGCATGCCGGCGAAGTCGCGCATCCGCCGCCGGTACGCCTCCACACAGGCGCGTACCGCGCGGTTCTGCTCCTTCTCCGGGAAACCGTTGGCCCGGGCGGCGATCACGAAGCTGGCCGCCAGCCGCTTCACGTCCCATTCGAAGGGCCCGGCCAGGGTCTCGTCGAAGTCGTTGATGTCGAAGACGAGATGGCGTTCGGGTGAGGCCAGCAGCCGGAAGTTGAGCAGATGGGCGTCGCCGCAGAGCTGCACCGTGAGGCCGGTGTTCGGCAGGGGCCCGAGGTCCGAGGCCATGATCGCCGCGGCGCCCCGGTAGAAGCGGAACGGGGATTCGAGCATGCGGCCGTAGCGGATCGGCACCAGCTCCTGGAGCCGGGTGGCCGACTGGCGCTCGATCACCTCGACGGGGTCGGTCCGGCCGGAGTCCACGTCTGCCTCGAACCAGCCGTGACACGAGCGCGAGGCCCGCTTGCGCGCGCTGCGGCCGTACGCGGCCCTGTCGGCCACGGTCAGCGACGCACTGAATGCGCTGGATACGGTCATGACCCCTACCTCCTGAACCGCCGGCCGGGCGTGCTTCCCACCTCATCGTGCCTCCGATGTACCGGTTTCACCCGCCGAGGGTGATCCGGGCGGGCACGCGCGCGGGAACGCTGGCCGCAGAGAGGTCACCGCACACATCACCGTCCACCGCCGCGTGCCGGCGGTGGGGGAGGCGGCCCGCTCGGCCGCGAGGAGGAGCCATGACGCACTCTCCCGACCCGGTACCGCGTACCGGTACGGACCGCGGGCCCCGCGGGGCCGCCGACAGGCCCGGCGGGTCGGCGGCCCCGCCCCGTGCGACGGCGCCCGGCGCCCTCGGCGACCCGGCGGAGGCGCTGGGGCGGGTCGGCCGGTCCTGGACGTGGATCCTCGGCGCGGCCTTGGTCACCCTGGTGCCGGGCGTCATCATCCTGGTCTGGCCGGACGAGACCCTGCACGTCCTCGCGGTCCTCATCGGGCTGTATCTGCTGGTGATGGGCCTGTTCCGGTTCGTCGCCGTCTTCGCCCGGGAGGAGCCCGGGGAGCGGCTGGCCGGACTGCTCCTCGCCCTGCTGTGCGTCCTGGCCGGAGTGCTGTGCCTGCGCAACCCGCTGCAGACGATCGCCGCGCTCTCGCTGATCGTCGGGGTGGTCTGGCTGGTGAGCGGCATCCTCACGCTCCACACCGCCCTCGCCGCGAAGGACCTGCCCCACCGCGGGTTCGTTCTCGGCGCCGCCGTGCTCGGCATCGTCGCGGGGATCGTGGTGCTTGCCCTGCCCACCGAGTCGGCCACGGCGCTGACCCGGCTGCTCGGCCTGTGGCTGGTCCTGCTCGGTCTGGCGGAGGCGGCGATCGCCTTCGCCTGGCGGGCCGCGCTCCACCGGGCGGGCCTCACGGGTACGCACGGAGCGACCGCCGTGACCCCCGAGTGACGGGGGCCGCGCCGTCCGGGAGCCGCCGGGTGCCGGCGGCTCCCGGACGCGTGTGCGGGTACGGCACCGAGGTGGCCGCCTGCCCTGGCCCCACCTTCGGCACCACCCCCGGCGGCACCGTTCTCACCCGCCCGGGGTGAGGCCGGCCGGTCGGTGGCGTGGGCACGCTGAGAGCGGCACCGGGTGGTGCCGTGGGCGTCACGCCTGGACGGCAGGAAGACTGCCGGGCGAACGCCCGGAACGGAGGAGAGACATGAGTGGTCAGACGTACCTCGCGTACGACTACCCGCTGCTGAGCGTCTTCTGGTCCATGCTCTGGCTGTTCCTGTGGATCATGTGGTTCGTGCTGCTCTTCCGTGTCGTCGTCGACATCTTCCGCGACGACGACATGAGCGGCTGGGCCAAGGCGGGCTGGCTGGTCTTCACGATCCTGCTGCCGTTCCTGGGCGTCTTCGTCTACGTGATCGCCCGCGGCAAGAACATGGGCCGCCGCGAGGTGGCCCAGGCGCGTGCGCAGCAGGCGGCCTTCGACTCCTACATCCGGGAGACGGCCAAGGGCGGCGGCGCACCGTCCAGCAGTGTCGACGAACTCGCCAGGCTGTCCGAGATCCGTTCCCGCGGAGACATCTCGGACGACGAGTTCCGCCGCGCGAAGGAACTGGTCCTGAGCGGCCACGGCGCCTCGGCGGGAGCGGGCACCGGCCGGTCCTCCGCCATGCGCTGAGGACGCACCGCACGCAAGCGCACCACACCGAACGGAGGAAGCGGTATGACCGCCACACACACGGGACACATGCACGCGAGCAAGCGGTCACGGCCCTTCGCGGAGGGACTGACGGTCTTCGCGGCCATCATGCTGATGATCGCGGGTGTCCTCGGCGTCTGCCGGGGCATCATGGCCATCGCCGAGGACGAGGTCTTCGTCTCGACCCGCAACTACGTGTTCCAGTTCGACCTCACCGGCTGGGGCTGGGTCCACCTCGCCCTCGGCGCCGTGGCCGTCCTCGTCAGTCTGGGCCTGTTCCAGGCGTCCCTGTGGGCCCGGATCGCCGGCGTCGCCATCGCCGGGCTCATCATCATCGCCAACTTCCTGTCCCTGCCGTACTACCCCGTCTGGTCCATCGTGATGATCGCCTTCTCGGCGTTCATCATCTGGGCCCTGTGTGTGGTCAAGCGGGACGACCCGGCGGACTCGCTTCGCTGAGGGACGGGTCCTCGCGCAGACAGCGGCGCAGGTGGGGCAGCATGCCACGGTGCAACAGGGCCTGCTGCCACACCAGCCGCGCCTGCTCCGTCCGGGCGGGCCCCGCCGGATCGCCGGGCCCGCGCAGCGCCGTGCGGAACAGGGCGGCGAGCGCGAGCAGGGCACTCGTGGCCGCGAACAGCGCGAGCGTCCAGCCGGCGGCCAGCAGCGAGCCGGGCAGCGTGCCCCGCACGCCGAGCAGCCGCAGGAGCCCGCCGAGGACAAGGACGACGGCGGCGGAGCAGGCGGCCAAGGAAGGGGTGAGCACCGCCAGCAGCGGCAGCAGCCCGGCGTCGGCGGTCCGCCGCGGCGTGCGCCCGGTCCAGCCGCCCGCCCCGGGCTCCTCCCCGTTCAAGGCGTCCGGGCCGTCCGTGCCGGACGCGAGCGCGGCGAGGTACGCACGGTATTCGCCGCTCGCCGCCGCCACGATCGTGTCCGCGTCCGCCGACGCCCTGACCCGCAGACGCCGTTCGGCCACCCCGCCGGTGTCGGCACGCAGCGCGTCGCGGATGTCCGGGGTGTCCAGCGCCCGGCACAGCGCAGCCTCGAAGTCCGTCCGGTCCTCGGGGCGGAGACCGGTCGGGGGATACGGCCCCGTCACCCCGTCCTCCTCAGACGTTGACGCCGAAGTCGGCGGCGATCCCGGCCAGCCCGGAGGCGTAACCCTGCCCGACGGCACGGAACTTCCACTCGGCGCCGTTGCGGTACAGCTCGCCGAAGACCATCGCCGTCTCGGTGGAGGCGTCCTCGGACAGGTCGTAGCGGGCGATCTCGGCGCCGCCCGCCTGGTTGACCACGCGGATGAAGGCGTTGCGGACCTGGCCGAAGCTCTGGCCCCGGTTCTCGGCGTCGTGGATCGAGACGGGGAAGACGATCCGGTCGACCTCGGCCGGTACGGTCGCCAGGTTCACCTTGACCGACTCGTCGTCGCCCTCGCCCTCGCCGGTGAGGTTGTCTCCGGTGTGCTCGACCGAACCGTCCGGGCTGGTGAGGTTGTTGTAGAAGACGAAGTGCCGGTCGGAGAGCACCTTTCCGGCGGCGTCGAGCAGCAGCGCCGACGCGTCGAGGTCGTAGTCGGTGCCGGTGGTCGTGCGCACGTCCCAGCCCAGGCCGACCAGGACGGCGGTGAGGCCCGGTGCCGCCTTGCTGAGCGAGACGTTGCCGCCCTTGGACAGGGAAACTCCCACGGTGGACTCCTTCTTGAGATGGTGCGGGCCGGCAGGGTCCCGTGGAACCTGCCGCCTGCGTGTCGTACCGGCGTTCTGCCGGGATCTGAAATCTACAGCACTGTAGAAGAAGAGTGGACGTGTTTCCGCAATCCCCCTTCTACAATTCTGTAGAGAGCGTGACGCGGATCGATCGGCCGGCGGCGAGGAGACAGGGCGTGACGGACGAGCAGCGTCCCCGGCGGCGGGGGCAGGGCGAGCTGGAGGCGCTCGTCCTGTCGGCGCTGCGCGAGGCGCGGGCCCCCGAGAGCGCGGGGTGGGTGCAGGAACGCCTCGGCGGGGACCTCGCCTACACCACGGTGATCACGATCCTGACCCGGCTGCTGGCCAAGGGTGCGGTGACCCGGGAGCGCTCCGGCCGCTCGTTCGTGTGGACCCCGGCCTCCGACCAGGCGGGCCTGGCCGCGCACCGGATGCGCAGGGTCCTCGACGGCGAGAGCGACCGCGAGGCCGTGCTGGCCAGCTTCGTCACCTCGCTGCAGCCGGACGACGAACGCCTGCTGCGCGAGCTGCTCGGGCGGACGAGGGCCGAAGGGGACGACTGAGGCAGCATGGGGTTGTTCGTCTTTCTCCCGCTGGTCCTGCCGCTCACCGCGTGGCCGATCGCGCGGCTGGCCGAGCAGCGGCTGCATCCCCGCACCGCCACCCGGCTGCTGACCGGCGTGGCCGTGGTGACGGCGGTGTGCAGCACGGTCTGCCTCGCCCTGCTGATGGTGGTCGGCACGGCCCAGCTCCCCGGCAATCCACTGCCGGACGGCTGGTCCGACCCCGAGGTGCGCGCGGCCGTTCCGTACGACGAGGTCGCCGGGCGGCTGGCCATCCCGGCGCTCCTCGCGGTCGTGGTGGCCTGCGGCCGCACGCTGTGGCGGCACGGGCGGGTGCGCCGTCGCGCCCACCGGGCCCTGGCCGGGCTGCCCGGCACCGAGGTGGCCGTCCTGCCCGACGAGGTGCCCTACGCGTACGCGCTGCCCGGGGGCCGGCGCGACCGGGTGGTGGTCACCACGGCCCTCCTGGCGTCCCTGGAACCGGCCGAGCGCCGGGCGCTGTTCGCCCACGAGCGGGCCCATCTCGCCGCCCGGCACCACCGGTTGCTGCTGGCCGTCCGGCTGGCCGCGCGCGCCAACCCGTTCCTCCGGCCCCTGCGCACAGCTGTGTCCTACACGGCCGAACGGTGGGCGGACGAGGACGCGGCGCGTGCCGTCGGAAGCCGCCGGGTCGTGGCGCGTGCGATCGGCAAGGCCGCGCTCCTGTCGGCCGGTTCGCCGGTGGCGACGCTCGCCGGCTTCGCCGCGTCGGGGCCGGTGCCGCGCCGGGTGGCCGCGCTGCTGGGCCCCGCGCCCGCGGCGCGCAGCTGGCCGCCGGTGTTCACCTCGGTGGGGCTGGCCGCGTGGGGAGCGGCCGTCGGGGCCGCGCTCTCGGCGATGTCCTCGGCGAACTCTGCCGTGACGATGGCCCTGATTCTGTACGCTGCGACGCCTCTGTGACCTTCGGGGCCACGGGGCCTGGTGAGACATGTGGGGCACCGGTCCGTATATCTACATGCATGTAGAGTCCTGCGGGTTCGGTGATCACACGTCCCGGACGTCCAGGGGGAGTCGACCGGCCGGGTGCGGCCGAGGCGGGGGAAGGCCGGTGAGCGGTACGGGAAGGCGGCGCGCGGGTGCCGGAGGCGGGGGGACGCGCCTGACGCGGCGGGGACGCGTGGTGAGCTGGCTCGCGGGCACCACCGCGGTGCTCGTCCTCGGCGCCGGAGGCGTCAGCGCCTGGGTCTACAACGACCTGGACAACAACATCAAGGGCGCCGACATCGACGGCAAGCTCGGCGGGGACCGGCCGGCCAACCTCAGTCCGGGCTCGAAGAACATCATGGTCGTCGGCTCGGACAGCCGCGACGGAGCCAACGCGAAGTACGGCAGGGACCTGACCACCATGCAGTCGGACACGCTGATGGTGCTGCACCTCCCCGCGAACCGCGAGTGGGCGACCGTGGTGTCGTTCCCACGGGACTCGTGGGTCGAGATATCGGCGTGCGAGAAGGGCGACGGCGGGACCTCCGGTCCGCATCTGGCGAAGATCAACGAGGCCTTCGCGATAGGCGGTTCGGGCGGTGAGGTGGCGGGTGCGGCCGCCTGCTCGATCAAGACGGTCGAGGACAACACGGGCCTGCGCATCGACAACTTCATGTCCATCGACTTCCAGGGCTTCAAGGGGATGGTCGACGCCCTGGACGGCATAGAGGTCTGCCCCGAGCAGGCCATCCACGACGAGGACGCCCACCTCGACATGGACGCCGGCTGCCAGACCGTCCGCGGCGAGAAGGCGCTCGGCTATGTGCGCACCCGCTACGCGGTGGGCGACGGCTCCGACATCGGACGCATCGGCCGCCAGCAGGAGTTCATGGAGACGCTGGCCGCCAAGGCCAAGTCCAAGCTGACCAGCCCCACGTCGCTCTACGACTTCCTGCAGTCCGCGACCAAGTCCCTGACCACGGACGAGGAACTCGACGGCATCGACCCGATCTACGACCTCGCCTCCGAGCTGAAGGGCATCCCGAGCGACCGGTTGACCTTCCTGACCGTCCCCAACTACCCGCGCGAGGCGGACGTTCCCGCCGACAAGGCCAATGTCGTCTGGCAGTACCCGTACGCCGCCGACCTGTTCACCTCCCTGGCCAACGACAAGGAGGTCGACAAGAAGGGGTTCCAGGCCCAGGCCAAGAAGGGCCTGATCTACGCCTCCACCGTGCGCGTACGGGTCCTCAACGGCACCGGGGTCGCGGGGCGGGCGGCCGCCGTGGCCGAGAAGCTGCGCGAGGCCGGCTTCACGGTCGTCGGCACGGGCAACGCGCCCGAGACCACCGACACCACCACGGTCGCCCACCCGGACGGCCTCACCCGGCAGGCCAAGGTCCTCGCCTCACGGCTGCCCGACGCCAAGGCCACCCGGTCCGCGGACGCCGCCGCAGGAGAGGTGACCCTGATCGTCGGATCGGACCTCGATCCGGAGAAGATGTGGTGACCGGTCCGTAGACCTGTCAGCCCTCCTCTTCCTCCTCTTCCTCTTCGTCCTCGCCCTCGAAGAAGTCCCCCACCTCGTCCACGACTTCGGCGGCGACCATCCCCCCGACGACTCCGACGGCGAGTCCGGCCGCGCCCGCGGCGACGGCGGTGCCGATCCCGGGGCCGGAGCGGTGTCCCTCGTCGCCGTGGTGCCCCGCGTGCCCCTCGCCGTGGGAACTCGCGTATCCGTAGGGGGAGTCGGGGCCGGGCGCGGTCCGGTGCGCGGCCACCTGCTCGATCCAGCCGTCGACCAGGGCGTTCCAGTCCTGGTCGGCGACCTCCTCGTGGGAGACGGCGAAGCGGGAGAGGGCGTCGTGCCCCTCGGCGTACCGTCCGCCGCGCCGGTCGGCCTCCAGGACGACGTCCATGCCGCCGGGACCGGCGAGGAAGGTCAGCTCGATCTCGCCGGCCAGGTGGGCGTACCGGGGGGAGGGGGTCAGCTCGATCTCCTGGTAGAAGGGGAGCTGCTGGCCGGTGCCGTGGATCCGGCCGAGTTCGAGGTCGGCGGACCGGAAGCCGAAACCGAGCTGGCCGAGCGCTTCGAGGACGGCCTCCTGGGCGGGCAGCGGCGTGACGCTCAGCTGGTCGAGGTCGCCCTTGTCCTTGGCGCCGGCGACGGCCAGTTCGGTGCGGACGCCGAGCACGACGCCGAGGGCCTGCCCGTACAGCTCGGTGATCGGGGTCTCCCACGGCAGGGTCAGTGCGAACGGGACCTCGCGCACCTCGCCCTCGGAGAGCCGGAAGCCGCCGCCGACCGTGGTCCGGTCGAAGGTGACGATCCCCTCGCTCTCGCCCTCCTCGTGCTCGGCCTCGACCCGGGCCACCAGCTCCAGCGTGAGGTGCTCGATCTCGAAGTCGGCGTCGCCGCCCTTGAGATGGACCCGGCCGGTCAGTGTGGCGCCCGGGCGGACCGCCCCGGGGTCGAGAACCGTGTCGACCGTGGGGCCGCCCACGCCGAGCGAACCGAGCAGTCGTTTGAACACCATAATGGCGTCCACTCCTTAACTTCCGTACATGCGTGTGCAGTTGAGGGCGATTTCCCTCTACAGGCGTGTAGAAGCATAGGGGAGTCCGGGACCTGGACGCGCCGCGGTCCGGTGATGACCGGGCCGCGGCGAGGGTGGGAGCGGAGCGGGCTCAGGAGCCGGTGAGGCTGATGGCCAGGTCCGTGATGTTCAGCGGGAACTGCTTGACGACGGTCGCCTCGCCGGTGAAGACGTTGACGGTGTAGAGCGAGGGGTTGCTCGCGCCGCTCGGGGTGAGGGAGGCGAAGGCGGCGTTGTCGACCGTCCTGCCGCCGCTCAGGGTGCTGTAGATGTCCATGCCGGCCTTGAGCTGGGCGTCGACGCCGAGGCTGCCGGTCGGGGCGAGCGTGCCGTTGTTGGCCGGGGACTGGATGACGACCTGGTCGCTGGTGGTGTTGATGTCGAACAGCGTGGTCGCCGTCGCCCCGTTGAGGTCGTTGTTCGTGTACGCGGCGGCGGTGACCCCCTTGGTCGCGCCCTCGGTCGGCGGGGTGGTGAGGTTCACGTCCTGGACGGTCGTGTGGTCGTTGAGGTTGTGGCGGAGGTTCTGGCCGTTGTCGCTGATCACGCGGAGGCGGTCGGCGGCCGGGTTGAAGTCCACGCCGAACTGTGTGCCGGTCAGCGCGTACTGGAGCTGGGACACCTTGGTGACCACGACGTCCTGGGTGCCCGTCGGGATCTTGATGGTGTAGATGCCGCCCTTGTTGCCGACTCCGTACAGCAGGCCGTTCTGTACCCGGAAGTCGATGCCGACCAGGGCCGTGTCGCCGCTGAGCCCGGTGACGGCCCGCACCCAGTTGAGCACGTCCGGCCGGTCCGTGGTGAACGTGGCCATGAGGGTGCCGTCGCCGCTGATCCCGAACGCGCGCAGGCTGGGGACGGCGGCGGGAGCGGCCGAAGCGGTGCCCGGCACGCCCAGCATGAGCGACGCCGACGTGACCACGACCGCCAGCGCCGCCGTGATTCTCCTTCTCGTGCCTGCTGTCATCGGGGTTCCCTCCCGTTCGGGCGAGCGCCGTCGCGTGGCGCCCGGCTGAGAAATTGCGTACCCGTGCCCGTACTGACCGACGGAGCCTTCCGTAGTCGCGCCGGAAAGCCGTCCCGCTGTTCCCCCACGGGCCCGTGGGCGGTTCTCATTAAGGCCGCTTTACGGTTCCTCCACAAGCGGAAGGTAGGGCGGGAACGCCCCGATCCGGGAATTTTGCGCATGGTGACAAAAACCCTTCGGGCATACTTGCCGCTCTTTATGAGAAGTGATGAATGCCGTCCGGAAGTCGCCTGTCGGCCCGTTCGCGCGCGATGACATGCTCGCCTGCATGGGGAGCCTCTTCGCCGAGCTGGCCCGCCGGGCGTCGGCCAACGCCCGCCGGGAGGTCGAGACGTACACCCGCGAGATCCCGGAACTCGGGTTCCTGGACAGGGACCGCCGGGCGCGCGGCGAGACACTGGAACACGCGCTGTGGTTGCGTCGGCGCACGGTCGAACTCTCGCCTGACATAAGCGAGTTGACCGACGAAGATCTCGGTTGGATCGCGTCGATGGGAGAGTCGCGGGCGAGCGCCGGCATGTCGCTCGACGCACGTCAGCAGGTACTGCGGGTGCACACCGCGCTCATGCTGCGCGAGATCAACGAGGCGACCGACGCCCAGCGCGGCGCCGGTGTCGACGAACTCATGCGGATGATGACCTGGTTCGCGCCGCAGGGTGAGCGGGGAATCCGCGCCTACCGCGAGGGATTCGTCCGCGTGCTGCGCCACCGAATGCCGTACTCCGAGCAGGTGTCCCTGCTGGCCCGGTCATTGCTGAACGGGGACCCGATTGCCGCGGAAATCGCCGCCGCCGTCGACATGGAACTGCCCGAATACCACGCCGTGACGGTGTTCCGGCTGCCGGACCCTCCCCTTCTCGACCGGTTTCTGGAAAACGAGATCGACACCCTGGTGAAGACGCACCGCACACCCGTCACGTGGGGCCCGGGGAGCGGCGACGGCAGTGCCGAACTGATCGCCCTGGTGCCCCTGCCGACGGGTGCGGCGGCGCAGAACGTGCCCCCGCACCCCGCCCCCGGCCTCCTGTCCGATCGCGTCCCCGATCTCGCCTCCGACCTCGTCCCCGACCGTCTGCCGGATCTCGTACGGGACTTCGCCCTCGCCCTCGGCAGCCCCTGCGCCGTCGGCACCGCCGTCGCACGGACCGCCGAGTCGGCCGATGCCCTGGAGCGGGCCCGGCGGATCAGCCGGGCGGCCCCGCTGCGGCCCGCCTCCGCCCAGTCGCGGCCCCATACCCTGGCCGACGTCTTCGTCGAACTCGCCGTCGCGGACGTGCCGTTCGCGGACGCGTGGCTGCGCTCGCTGGCCCGCCGGCTGGACTCCGGGCCGGACCTGCTGACCACCCTCGACGCGTACTACCGCCATGACATGCACCGCGGCTCCACCGCGGCGGCGCTCACCGTCCACTCCCGCACCCTGGACTACCGGTTGCGCCGGGTGCGGGAACTCACCGGCATCGACCCGGGCTCCACCCGGGGCGTGCGCGCGCTGAGCACGGTCGTCGCCCGGCGCCTGTCGGGAGCCTGGGACTGACGGGACCGGGCCATTCCGGGCCGGGGCACCGGACCGGGTGGCCGAGGTGCCCGCGCCGCCGCCGATGGGGCAGGCTGGAGCCGTGAGCAACTCCAGTGACTCCCTCTTCATCAAGATCTGCGGCCTGAAGACCGAGCAGGACGTCGACACCGCCGTGGAGGCGGGCGCCGACGCCGTCGGCTTCGTCTTCTCCGAGAGCCCCCGCCGGATCGACGCCGCCACCGCCGCCCGGCTGGGCCGGCGCGTGCCGGAGCACGTCCTGACGGTCGGCGTCTTCCGCCGGGAACCCCTCGACGACGTGCGGGCCCTGGCCGAGGAGTCGGGCATCGGGGCGATCCAGCTGCACGGTCCCGACGACCGCGCCTACTACGACGCCCTGGCGACCGGCGGCCGGACGCTGATCCGCGCCGCCGCGTTCGGCGACTCGGTGCCGCGCTGCGGGGAGTTCGGCGAGGACATGCTCCTCCTCGACGCGCCCGTCCCCGGCTCCGGCATCGCCTGGGACTGGGCGCGCGGCCCGCAGGCGTCGGCCGGGGAGAGGTGGCTCCTCGCCGGTGGCCTCACCCCGGAGAACGTGCGCGACGCCGTCGCCGCGACCAACCCGTTCGGTGTCGACGTCTCCAGCGGGGTGGAACACCGCCGAGGGGTCAAGGACCCCGGTCTGATCAGGGAGTTCGTCCGGGCGGCCCGCGCCGGGAGGTGACGGACGGCCGTGCCGCGGCCCGTTCGCCGGCCATGCGGGGCCGCACCTGATGACGCCCGGCGTTCCCCCGGAAGTGACCCTGGGGTAGGGTCCCCACGTTCCGGCTACCGGCTGAAGGTGGTCCGGTACGGGGAGTGTCGGAGGGGCGGGCGGCATGGTGAGGGAAATCCGGTCGGACGAGGGTGTGTCCGTGGACCTGGACGGGGCGAGGCTGGAGGAGTTGTCTCCCCAGCCACTGCTGACCCGGGACTACGAGACGCGCCCCTCGCTGGTGTACGAGCGGCTGCGGCAGCGGCACGGCGCCGTCGCGCCGGTCGACCTGCTGGGCGTACCCGCCTGGCTGGTGCTCGGCTACCGCGAGTCGCTCCAGGTGCTCCAGGACGACGCGGGATGGCCCAAGGGACTGGAGAACTGGCGGGCCAGGACCGAGGGCAGGGTGCCCGCCGACTGGCCGCTCGCGCCCTCCCTGGAGGTCAACCACGTACTGATCCAGGGCGGCCCCGGCTACAAGTCGCTGCGGACGGCGTGGGACCAGGCGCTCAAGCCCTTCCAGGACCCGCGCAACCCCCAGACGAAGCGGCTGAAGGCGGCCGTGACGGCCTACGCCGACGAGCTGATCACCCTGATGGGCGAGGCGGGCGGTACGGGGCTGGCGGACCTGTCCGCGCAGTTCTCGCGGCCCCTGCCGCTGATGGTGGCCAGTCATCTGCTCGGCTTCCCCGGCTCCCAGGGCGACGACGCCCTGATGGACATGTGGCGGGTCCTGGACGCGGGCCCCGACGCGGGGCCCGCCCTGGACAGGCTGCTGGGCGCGCTGGCGGAACTGGCGGAGCTGAAGCTGAAGACGCCGGGCGAGGACTTCCCCTCCTACCTGCTGGCCGCCCACCCCGACCTCTCCCTGGACCAGCTGGCCCGCGAGCTGTTCATGCTGCTGGGCATGACGTCCGACCACGTCGGCATCCTCATCTCCAACACGGTCGTCGAGGTCCTCTCGGGCGAGGACAGCGTGCGGGCGAGCCTGTCCGCCGGCATGGTCCGGGAGGCCATGAACCGGGTCGTCATGCGCAAGCCCCCGCTGGTGAACTTCGTGCCGAGGTTCGCCGCCGCGGACTCCCGGCTCGGCGAGTACACCATCCGCGCGGGCGACCCGGTGTGGGTCTCCTCCGCCGCGGCGCACGCCGACCCCCTCTTCGCCGACCACGTCGCACCCACCACCACGGTCAGCACCCGGGCCCATCTGTCCTGGGGCGCGGGACCGCGCCAGTGCCCGGCACGCGAACTCGCCTCGACCGTCGCCGCCGTCGGGGTGGGGCGGCTGTTCGAGCGGTTCGCCCACCTGGACCTCGCGCTCCCCGTCGACCAGCTGCCCTGGCGGTCCTCGCCCTTCATGCGGGGTCTGCGCTCGCTGCCCGTGCGCTACGAGCTCGCACCGACGGACCAGCAGCCGCCGGCGCTGGACCCGGCGGAGTCCGGAGCCGGCGCTGGGGCCGGCGCGGGGACGCCGGCGCGGGACGTGTCCGCCCGGCAGCGCTCCTCGCTGTGGCGCTATCTCACGGGGCTGATCCGCTCCGGCCGCTGACGGGCGCCGACGCGTCAGCCGGCCTGCCCGGTGAGCAGCCGGTGCGGATTGGCGACGCGCATCGCGTACGCCGCCGCCCCGCCCAGGCCGAAGCCGGGCTGGCGCGGGAGTCCGGCGTAGGGGCGGTCGGAGCCCTGGACGACGGCGTCCACGCCGAGGGCGCGGACCACGGCCTCGACGGCGGTCGGACCGTAGGAGGACGTCTCCACGAAGACGTCCGGGTCCGCCGCCGTGTCGCCCCCGCCGCTCCGCGCGGCGAAGCGCTCGTCGTGCAGCGGGGCCAGCCCGGCCAGCAGCGCGAAGCACACCCGCAGCCGGGGGTGGCGGGGGCGCCCGAAGGCACGGAAGGCGAACCACGCCGAGTGCATCTGCTGGACGTAGGGGACCATCGCCGGCCACCACCCGGGCCCCTCGGTGCCGCCGGGCGCGGGCCCCGGGTGGACGAACAGCGGAAGGCCGCGTTCTTCGAGGAGGTCGAGGAGCGGGGCGCAGCGCGTGTAGCCGTCCGCGTCGCCCAGGGCGTCCGCCGGAAGCTGGAGGCCGGCGAAGCCGCGGTCGAGGTCCAGGGCCGCGGCCTTCGCGTCGACGTCCCGTACGCAGGCGGCGGCCCAGACGCCGAACGGTTCGGGGAGTAGGGCCGAGCCTTCGTGGTAGGCGTCGATCAGTGGGCGTGCCTCGGTGGCGGGCAGCCACTCCACGCCGATGGGGGAGGAGAGCGAGACCAGTGTCCGGCCGAGGCCGTCGGCGCGGGCGAGTTCGGTCCGGCGGGCGATGTCGTGGTCGGCGGGCGGGACGTCGTAGGGCGGCTCGCCGTCCAGGAACAGGGTCCAGCCGTCCAGGTACGGCGGTTCGCGGCGTGAGCGCAGGGCCGTCACCAGCGAGGGGGTCCACAGATGCTGGTGCACGTCGCAGTTGGTCATGCCGCTCCTCCCACCGAGGTCGGCGCCTCCCCGGCCGGGGTGCGTCGTCCGCTCCGGACGTCGTCCGGGCGGGGAAGGACTTCCCCGTTCACGGCCCCGGGGAACTCGGGGGCCGCGAACGGCCGCCTCCCGCTCAGGCACCCCATCCGGTGTCGTCCCTTCCTCCGTACCGGCTCATCATCAAGAGGACCAAAGCTCTCATACAGTCGAAACCGGGGCGCCTTGGGCAGGGTTTGGTGTGAACGTAACGTGCCGTTCACGGAATTCCATTGACTGTCATTCAGTCACCGACAACTCTGCATGACCATATGCAGTCGGGTAAGGGGCAGTCTTGATCAGATTCGACGCGGTGAGCAAGAAGTATCCGAACGGCACGACAGCGGTGGACGATCTGTCGCTGGAGCTGGCCGAGGGGGGCATCACGGTCCTGGTCGGTCCTTCCGGCTGCGGCAAGACCACCACCCTGCGCATGATCAACCGGATGGTGGAGCCGACCTCGGGCACGGTGAGCCTGCGCGGCCGGGACATCCGGGAGGTCAACGCCCCGGAGCTGCGCCGTGGCATCGGGTACGTGATCCAGCACGCGGGACTGTTCCCGCACCGTACCGTCCTGGACAACATAGCCACCGTTCCGCTGCTGCTGGGGTGGGGCCGCAGGAAGGCGCGGGCCCGGGCGGCGGAACTGCTCGAACTCGTCGGTCTGCCCGCCGAGATGGCCAGGCGCTATCCGAACCAGCTCTCCGGAGGGCAGCAGCAGCGCGTCGGGGTGGCCAGGGCGCTGGGCGCCGATCCGCCGGTGCTGCTGATGGACGAGCCGTTCAGCGCGGTCGACCCGATCGTCCGGGCGGAACTGCAGGCCGAGTTCATCCGGCTGCAGAAGGAGCTGCACAAGACGATCGTGTTCGTCACCCATGACATCGACGAGGCGATCAGGCTCGGCGACAACATCGCCGTGTTCCGCACCGGCGGCCTGCTGGCTCAGTTCGACACCCCCGAGCGGCTGCTGGCCCGTCCCGCCGACGACTTCGTGGCCGACTTCGTGGGGCAGGACCGCGGCATCCGCCGGCTCTCCTTCGTCGGGGCGGCCGAACTGCCGCTGCGCGACGGCCCGGTGCTGCCGGTCACCTCGTCGGTGACCGAAGCCCGGACGCAGGACGTCCCCTGGGTGCTCGTCGTCGACGACGCCCGACGGCCGCTCGGCTGGGCCGCCACCGACACGCTGCCGGCCACCGGAACCCTCGCCGACGCGGCCCTCGCCCCCCTCGGCCACACCTTCAGCCTCGTCGGCGACTCGGCCCGGGCCGCGCTCGACTCGGCCCTCCTGTCGCCCGCCCGCCTGGCGGTGGCCGTCGACGCCCACGGCGCGGTCGCCGGAGTCGCCGACGCCTACGAACTGTCCGCCGGCGCGGTCACCGGCGGGACGACCACCGGGTCCGCCCCCGCGGAGCCCGCTGCGGCGACGCCCCCGGCCAAGGGGCCGGCCGGAGCCGTGTCCACGGCGCCCGTCGGCGGAGCGGCCCCGGCCGGCACCCGCGAGGCGGTGACCGATGAGTGACGGCGAACCCCTGGTCCGGTGGGGGTGGATCGCCGATCACACCGCCGAACTCGCCGAGTACACCGGCGTCCACCTCAGACTCGGCCTGCTGCCGGTGCTGTTCGGGCTGATCATCTCCGTGCCGCTCGGCATCCTGTGCCACCGCTTCCGCCGGCTCTACCCGCCGGTCCTGACCGTGGCCAACATCCTGTACTCGATCCCGTCCCTCGCCCTGTTCATGATCTTCGTCCGGTACACCGGACTGACCGAACAGACGGTGATGATCCCGCTGACCCTGTACACCCTGTCCGTGCTCGTCCCCAACGTCGTCGACGGCCTCGCCTCGGTGCCCGAACCCGTACGGCTCGCGGCCACCGCGATGGGATTCGGCGCCGTACGCCGGGTCGTCCAGGTCGAGCTGCCGATCGCCGTGCCCGTCGTCATCGCCGGCGTGCGCGTCGCCGCCGTCTCCTCCATCAGCCTCGTCGCCGTCGGCCAGCTGATCGGGCAGGGCGGCCTCGGCTACTACATCACCCGCGGCCTCCAGCTCGACTTCCCCACCCCGATCGTCACCGCGATCGTCCTGATCATGCTGCTCGCCCTCGCGACCGACGCGTTGCTGGTCCTGGCGCAGCGGCTGCTCACCCCGTGGTCCCGGAACAAGGTGACGTCGGCATGAACGACTTCCTGAACCAGATGCGGCTCGTGGGGGACTGGCTGACGTCCTCGGCCCAGTGGCACGGCGACGACGGCATCCCGAGCCGGCTGCTGGAACACCTCACCTACAGCGGACTGTCGCTGCTGTTCGCCGCCGCCATCGGGCTGACGTTCGGCCTGCTCGTCGGGCACACCGGCCGCGGCGCCTTCGCCGTGGCCACGGTGGCGAACCTCGCCCGCGCGATCCCGACCTTCGGCCTCGTCGTCCTGGTGGTCACCCTCGCCGGGCTCAGCACCGCACCCGTACTGGTCGCCCTGACCGCGCTCGCGGTGCCGCCGATCCTCATCAACACCTTCGAAGGCGTACGAGGCGTCGACCCCGCCACCCGGGACGCCGCACGCGGGGTCGGCATGACCGAGTGGGAGGTCCTGACCCGGGTCGAGGTGCCGATGGCGCTGCCGCTGATCCTCCTCGGACTGAGGGTCGCCGCGATCCAGGTCGTGGCCACCGCGACCGTCGCCGCCTACCCGGGCCTCGGCGGGCTCGGCCGCTACATCGTCGACGGACTCTCCCGCAACGACTACGAGCTGGTCATCGGAGGCTCGGCGGTCGTCGTCGCCCTCGCGCTCGTCGTCCAGCTCGTGTTCACCGCGCTGCGACACGTCGTCGTCTCGCCGGGCCTGAGGACCACGGCGTCGAGGCCCTGACCCGAGGGCGCGACCGCACCGGCGGACCGAACCCGCACCCCCACCCCCCGTTCCCGCACACAGATTCATGATCCCGACCTGCTCGACCTTCCGAGCTTCCGGGCTCCGAGAGAGGACACGACCCATGCGAGGCATGTACCGAGGCGCCGCGTTCGGCCTCATCACCGCGCTCACGCTGACCGCCTGCGGCGGTGGCGGCGGCAGCGACGACGATCCGCTGGCGGGCGGCGGCGGTGGCGGCGGGGGCAACACCATCACCGTCGGCTCGGCGAACTTCCCCGAGAACCAGCTGCTCGCCGAGATCTACTCACAGGCCCTGGAGGACAAGGGCCTGAAGGTGACCCGGAAGTTCGACATCGGCGCCCGCGAGGTCTACTACGACCAGGTCGTCAAGGGCGGCATCGACGTCCTCCCCGAGTACAACGGCGCCCTGCTGACGGTGGCGGTCGACAAGAACAGCACGGCGACCACCACCGAGGACATCAACGCCGAGCTGAAGGAGAAGCTCCCCTCGTCGGTGGAGATCCTCGACTCCGCCTCGGCCGAGGACAAGGACTCGGTGACGGTCACCGCCGAGACCGCGGCCAAGTACAAGCTCAAGACCCTCGCCGACCTCAAGCCGGTCGCCGGGGACATGACCCTCGGGGCCGGGTCGGAGTTCAAGACCCGCGTCCAGGGCGGCGTGGGCCTGAAGAAGATCTACGGCGTCGAGTTCGGCAAGTTCCAGCCCCTCGACGCGGGCGCCCAGACCACCCTGGTGAAGCTGCTCAAGGACGACAAGGTGCAGGCCGCCAACCTGTACACCACCGACCCCGCCATCGTCGCGGACAAACTGGTGGTCCTGGAGGACCCGAAGAACCTCTTCGCCTCGCAGAACGTGACGCCCCTGGTCTACAAGGACGCGGTGAACGACAAGGCCAAGAAGGCGCTCGACGCCGTCTCCGCCAAGCTCACCACCGGGGACCTGCTGGAGATGATGAAGAGGCTCAGCAACGACAAGGAGGACTCCGACACCGTCGCCAAGGACTGGCTGACCTCCGCCGGTCTCGTCGGCTGACGGTACGCGGCCACATCCCCACCGACCGCCCCCGCCCCTGCCCGGCAGCGCACGCCCGACCACCCGCGCCGGGCCGGGGCGGGGACCGCACACCACCGGCCGGGAGACCAGATGACGGACGCCGCCGACAGCGACCGGTCCGGCGCGAACGGCACCACTGCGGCCGGCACCGCCGGACCCGACGGCGCAGACACCGGCGAACCCGCGGGAGTCGGCGCCGCCGCGCGGCTGCAGCAGCTCTTCGAAGGGCGCAGGCTCACCCCGACCCAGCGTCGCGTCGCACACTTCCTGGTCCGGCAGGCGGCCGACGCGCCGTTCCTGTCGAGCGTGGAACTGGCCCGGCTGGCGGGTGTCAGCCAGCCGTCGGTGACCCGTTTCGCGGCCGTCCTCGGCTTCGACGGCTACCCGGCCCTGCGCGCCCACCTACGGGCGGTCGCGTCCCCGGGCCACGGCCCCGACGAACGGCCCGCCAACCCCTACCAGCGGGCCGTACAGGCCGAGATCGACAATCTGCGGCAGCTGGCGTCCCTGCTGACCGACCCCGCACCCGTGGAACGCGCGGGCCGTCTGCTGGCCGCCTCCCGGCCGCTGCCGGTGCTCGGCCTGCGCGCCTCCGCCGCGCAGGCCCGCGGCTTCGCCTACTTCGCGGCGAAGGTCCACCCCGACATCCGGCTGCTCGACGAGGGCGGCTCCCTGCTCGGGGACCGCGTCGACGCGGCCCGGCAGGCCGGTGCGAACGCGCTGCTGTGCTTCGCGCTGCCCCGCCATCCGCGCGAACTCCTCGCCGCCCTCGCCCACGCCCGGGCCGCAGGGCTCACGGTGGTGACCGTCGCCGACGGCACCTTCGCACCGGTCGCCGCCCACAGCGACGTGCTGCTCCCCGCCGCCGTGGGCACCGGCCTGGTCTTCGACACCGTCGCCGCGCCCATGCTGCTGGGCCAGGTCCTGCTGGAGGCGATGTGCGACGCCCTCCCCTCGGCCCAGGCCCAGCTGGAGGAGTTCGACGTACGGGCCGCGGCCCGGGGCCTGTTCGTCGACTGAGCGGCCCGGCACCGGCCGGGCCGCTCAGTCGACGAACAGACCCCTCAGTCGGTCGAGCGCAGCGCCCTCCAGACGCGCGGGCGCACGGTGCCGTCCTTGACCACCAGCTGCCTGGCCCGCTGGAAGCTCTGGACCGCGGCCTTCGTCCCGGCGTCGAACTCGCCGCTCACACCGCCGGGTCCGAGGCTGTAGCCGCGCTTGGACAGCATGCACTGCACCTGCCGGACGCGGTCGCCGCTGTCGCCGGGGCGGGTGACTCCGTTGCCGTAGTAGTAACTGCAGTCCGTGAGCCAGGCCGGGTTTCCGGGTTCGGTGGGGTCGTCGGGCGGCGTCGGCGAGGGATCGGCGGACTCGCTGGCACTCGGGTCGGGCACGGAGGGATCGGTGGGCGAGGGGTCGTCGGAGCCGCTTCCGGCGCCCTTCCCGCTTCCCGAGCCGGACGCGGACGCCCCGGGGCGCGGGGTGTCGTCGTCGCCCGCGGCCCGCTCCTCCTTCTCCTTGCCGGACACCTCCGAGGCACCCGATCCGCCGTCGGGGGCGGCGCCCGCCCGGTCGGCGGACTTGGACGCCGGCAACGAGACGGAGTCGCCGGGCCGGGCGTCGGCGGAGTCCGTCGTCCCCTTGCGCGGCGAGGCCTCGGTCGTGGAGGGGCTCAGCAGGGTGAGCACGACCCCGGCCGCCGCCAGGCAGGCGGTCAGTCCGGCGGCGCCGATCAGCACCCGCTTGCGGCGGGCCCGGCCGCCGGGCGCCGTCGGAGGTAAGGGCTGGGCCGAGGCGTCGGAGGACGGCCCCGGCGAGGCGTCGCCCCCGGCCGCCGCCTTCGCCGCCGGCCGGGGACCGGGCTGGTCGAGGGGGACACGGCGCAGGGTCTCGCACGCCCGCTGCCGGGCGAGCACGCGACCGGCCAGCGGTTCGGGCCACTCGAACGTCCCGGACGGTCCGTCCGCCTCGGTGTCCCGGGCCGCGCCGGCCTCCGGGAAGTCGTACGCGACCGCTTCGGAACCCCAGGCGCCCCACGAGTCCGAGGACGCCGCCTCGATCAGCTGCGCGGGTGTGGGCCGCCGGCCCGGCTCCTTGGCCAGACAGGCGGCGAGCAGGGCGGCGAGACCGGGGTCGGCGTCCGCGATCTCGGCCAGCACGTCCGGGTTGGGTTCCTCGAACGCCACCCGGTGCATGACGTCGACGCCGGTGCCGTCGCCGAACGGGGCTCTGCCGATCGTCGCGAACACCAGCGTGCAGGCCAGGGAGAACACGTCCGAGGCCGTGTCGCACTCGCCGGTCCGCAGGTACTCCGGTGACATGTAGGCCGGGGTGCCGACCCGGTTGCCGGTGCCGGTGATCGCGCTGGCGTCGGCGGCCTTCGCGATGCCGAAGTCGATGACGTGCGCGCCCTGCGCGGACAGCAGGACGTTGGACGGCTTGAGGTCCCGGTGCACGATCCCCGCGGCGGAGAGGTCGGCGAGCGCCTGTCCCAGCTCCGCCACCAGCCGCCGCACCGCGGGGGCCGTCAGGGGCCCGTCCTCGTCCACGGCGGCCGACAGGTCGAGCCCCGGCAGATACTCCGTGGCCATCCACAGCATCTCGTCCCGGAAGCCCGTGCCGGCCAGGCGCGGCATGCGCGGGGTGCGGATCCTGCTGTGCACCGCCGCCTCCTGCTCGAAGCGGCGGCGGAACCGGACGTCCTCCGCGTACTCGGGCCTGATCACCTTCACCGCGACCAGGTCGGGCCCGCCGTCCGTGGGGCGCGCCAGATAGACGCGCCCCATCCCGCCGCTGCCGAGAAGTCCGAGCGGCACATAGGGACCGATCCGGTCCGGGTCGCCGGTTCGCAGCGGCAGGGCACCCGCCTGCCGCAGCGCCGGAGCCCTGTCCGCCGTGGATGATGGCGGCACCGGCCGCTGGTCTGACACAACACCCCCGAAATCACTTTTGACGCACGTCAGTTCGCCCCCAGAATGCTGAGGCTAGCTCAGCGGCGGCTCGCGTTCCGGGTTATCGGTCACTTCCGGCCCACGAAAAGCCGTGAGCGGTCGGCTCAGGGGCCCGTTCAGGGGCCTGTTCAGGAGGACTTGCGCCGCACCTCCGTCGTCCCCGAACCGATCAGGCCGATCCGCAGCACCGTGCCCGTGAGATCGGTGAACGACTCCACCTTCGCGCTTCCCTCCCCGCGCGGTGTGGCCGCCTTCACCCGGTACGCCTTGGGGGAGGCGTCCCCGATCTCGACCTCCAGCACGGCCTGGGAGTTGGGCGGCAGCGTCACCAGGGTGGTGTGCGTGTCCGCGGAGCGGCGCACCTGGACCGACACCGGCCCGCGCAGCGAGGGCACCGTGCCCTCCACCTCCGTCAGCGAACCCGTTCGGGGCCGGATCCGGAAGGCGGCCGCGCCGGGCTCGCTGACCTGCACGCCGAGGATGTGCCGGGCCACGGCGTTGGCGGGTGCGGAGGCCCAGGCGTGGGAGAGCGTCGTGTTGGACTTCAGCGCGGGGTCCCACGCCTCGGTGACGATGGTCGCCTTCAGCGAGTCCAGCATGTGCAGCCACGAGTTGGTCGCCCCGGACGTGAGCAGGGCGAGGGCGGCGTCGGAGCGGCCCAGCCGGAACAGTGCGTCCAGCAGGAACTGCGCCCCGTACACGCTGACCTTCATGCCGCCGGCCGCGAGGGTGTCGCCCAGCTTCGCCAGCACCGCCCTGTCCAGCCCGTCCGCGACCCCGAGGGCCACCGGGAAGGCGGTCGCGTGCTGGGCGCTGTGGGTGGTGCCGACGCCGTCGAGGAAGCGCCCGCCCGCGCTGTCGAGGAGGGTCGCCCGCATCGCCTTGGCGAGAGTGTCGGCCCGGCCGCGCAGGGCGGTCGCGTCCGTGTCCTTGCCGAGCGCCGCCGCGCACTCGGCGAGGGCGGCGAAGGCCGCGTACTGGAAGGCGTTGACGACCGTGTTGACGTTGGTGAACACATAGCCGTCCCGGCTCGCGACCGGCCAGTCGACCAGGTCGCCGAGGTCCTGACTGCTGCTGCCGGGCGCCTTGCGGACCAGCCCCGCGGAGTCCAGGTACGAGGTGAGGTTCTTCGCGGTCAGCAGGTCGTAGTCCTTGGCGAGCTGCCGGTCGTCGCCGGTGGCGAGATAGTCCTCCCAGGCGGAGATCGCGCACATCAGCCGGTACTCGGTGGGCCAGGTGCCCTTGCGGACCAGGTAGTCGTTCGACCAGCGGGCGAGGGCGTAGGAGCGCTGGACGCCGTACTCGGAGAGCTGGTTGATCAGCGCGTCGCCCTCGTACGGGCCGCGCTCACGGGTGGGCGTGTCGGTGTAGAGGTCGCCGCGGGTGGCCTCGATGGAGTAGCGGCACAGCTCCCAGACCCGGTCCAGGTCGGCGTCGGAGCTGCGGAACGTGGCCTGCGTGTCGTCCCAGTCGAGCCTCCAGGCACGGCCGGTGACGACCGCCTTCGACAGGTCGAGCGCGGTGCGCAGCTCGGCCCAGCGGAAGCCGCGGTAGCCCCAGTGCTCGAAGCGCTGCTCGCCGTCCCGCAGGGTCCACACCTCGCGGTAGGTGTTGGTCGCGCGCAGCTGGTACCTGACCGTGCCGTCGGAGTTCAGCTCCTCGCCGAGCCGCACCTCTACGGTGTCGCCCGCGTCGCCGGTGATCTCCAGGGCGAGTCCGCCGACGATCTCCCGGCCGAGGTCGACCAGCCAGCGGCCGTCGGCGACCTTGGTGACGGAGGCCGGGGTGACGTCGTGCGGGCGGATCGCCTCGATCAGCGCGGGCACGAGATCGCCGATCGCGGTGCGGACCGCCGGCTTGAGCCAGTCGCCGTCGTCGAATCCGGGCCGCGTCCAGCCCACCGGCTCCCGGCGCAGGTCCCAGTACTCCTGCGGAACGGTGTAGTAGCTGCTGCCCGCGCTCCCCCTGGAGGGCAGCAGACCGGCCTGGCGGCGGGCCTTCCAGTGGTCCCCGGAGGCGACGGTGGAGCGGCTGCCGTCCGTGTACGTGATCTCCAGCTGGGCCAGGAACTTCTGCTGCGAGGTGGTCCAGCACAGCGCGGCCAGCGCGTTGGCCCTCCCGTCCGCCCGCAGCGTGGCGGTCACGTCGAACGCCTGGTAGGCCGTGCCGGTGCCGGAGCGGACGGAGGCGTAGCCGACCGTCGTGCCGTTGCTCCACACCTTCGCGACGTACTGCCGGGCCGGATCGGGGGAGGTCGCCGCGACGTAGAGGATCGCGGCGGCTATCTCCTTGCCCGCCTTCGTGTCGTACTCGTGGCGCAGCAGCGCCCAGGTGTCGTCGGCTCCGTAGGAGGAGAGCGAGGAGGCGCCGGAGGGGAAGGCGAGGACGCCGCCGGAGACCGTGCCGGTGGCGAAGGTGCCCTTGTCGGAGGCGAAGTCGTCGTCGAGGAGGACCGTGCCGTCCGCGGCCGTGAAGGTGACGCGGTCGTAGGTCTGCGACTCGGTGCTGCCGTTGCGCAGACCCACGTTGCCGGAGGCGTAGCGGCTGTCGGTGGTGGTGTCCACGACGGTGCCGTTCACGGTGGTGGTGAAGGTGGCGCCCGCCATGGTGACGCCGAGGTCCACCCACTCCCCGGCGGTGACCGCGAACGGCAGCCGCACCTCGCCGAGCACGGTGTACGTGCCGTTCACGCAGACGTGCTTGCGCAGCACCCCGGGGGTGCCCGCGCGCAGCTGCCACATGTAGTTGTTGGAGGTGTTCGCGGCCCGGAACCACAGCCCGGCCGCCACGGCGCTGATCTTCACGCGGACCGTGAGGGTACCGTCGGTCATCACCGGTCCGGCGGGCGCCCAGAGGGGCTTCGCCTCCCACTCGTCCTCGACGGACGTGGCCAGCAGGACGGGCTCCGACCAGGCCGAGCGCTTGTTGCTCCAGCTCCTGACCCGCCACCAGTAGGCCGTGCGGGGCTTCAGCGCCGGCCCGCCGTACGGGACGGCCGTGGAGTCGGCGGAGTCCCGCTTGCCGGAGTCCCACAGCAGCAGGTCGTCGTCCTCGAAGCCGCCCGGGGTGGTCGCCACCTGGAGCTGGTAGGCGCGCTGCACGGTGCCCTCGCGGAAGTCCGGCACCTGCCAGCTGAAGCGGGGGGCGCGTCCGGCGTCCGTGGCGAGCGCCCGCGGCAGCAGGTCCGTGAGCATCCCGGTGGGCACGAGAGCCTCCTCCGCGACCGCGGCCATGCCCACCGGTCCCGGTCCGGCGAGGGTCCGGGGCGCGGACAGGACGACCGAGGCCGCTGCGATGCCGCTGAACTGGAGGAGTCTTCGCCGTGAGAAGTCCTGCGCCATGGTGCATACCTTCGGTCGGGGGTCCGGGGGCTGAGGGTCGCATCATGAAAGGTTTCAATGCGATTTCCCGGAGGTTAGAGTTCCGTGCCGAATCCGGTCAATAGTGGGCCGCTAGTGAATTCCTGAGGAATGAAACGTTTTAATCAGCTCGACCCGGACGCGTCGGCCGGCGGACGAACCCGGCGTTCCGGTGTCATCGGGCTCGGCTAGAGTCTCGCCTCACCTCGGTCGGACGTCCTGGCCGGGGCTGTGCGCGGGGGGTACGGCACCATGGGGCCCGAACGAACGGACCTGCCCGGTTACGAGATCCAGGAAGTCCTGGGCCGGGGCGGATTCGCCACGGTCTACCGGGCCCGGCAACTGGCCGTGGGCCGCGAGGTCGCCCTGAAGGTGGACAGCCGCGTGCTGTCCACACCGCGCGACCGGCAGCGCTTCCTGCGCGAGGTCACGGCCGCCGGGCAGCTGTCCGGGCACCCCCACGTGGTCCCGGTCCACGACGCCGGGGTCCTCTCCGACGACCGCCCCTACATGGTGCTGGAGCTGTGCCCCGGCGGCTCGCTCGGCGACCGGCTGCACCGGCAGGGCGCGTTCCCGCTGAAGGAGGCACGCGACATCGGGGTGGGCCTGGCCGACGCGGTGGCCGCCGCCCACGCCGCCGGAGTGCTGCACCGCGACATCAAGCCCGGCAACGTCATGGTCAACCGGTACGGCGGCGTCGCCCTCACCGACTTCGGCCTCGCCGCCATGCCCCGGCCGGGACGCGAACTGTCCGTGACCCGGGAGGCGTTGACCCCCGCGTACGCGCCGCCCGAGGCGTTCCACATGGCGGAGCCCAGCCCGGCCGGCGATGTGTACTCCCTGGCCGCGACCGTCCACGCCCTGCTGTGCGGACGTCCGCCGCACCATCCCGAGGACGGCACCCAGCTCAGCCTCGCCGAACTGATCGTGCGGCACACCTGGCCCTACGCCGACCTCCCCGGAGTGCCGCCCGCCCTCAACGCGGTGCTCCGGCACGCCCTCGTGGCCGACCCCGCCGGGCGGCTGTCCGACGCGGGCGCGTTCCGCGACGCCCTCGCCGCGGTCGACCTCGACACCGTGGACCTGCGCGGGGGAGCAGGCGGAGGGTTCGGCCCGGCGCCCGCCATGACGACGGTGCCGTCGCACCCGGGCGCGCCGCCCACGACCGCCCCGCCGTACCGGGGTGCCCCGCCCACGACCATGCCGCCGTACGGAGTCGTCCCGCCGGGCGGGGGCGGTACGACCGTGGTGCCCGGTCCCGAGGGGGACGGCGACGGTAGCGGCGGGCGGAAGGCGGCGCGGCGGCGGCCCGCGGTGATCGCCGGGTTCGCGGCGGTGGCCGTGGCCGTCTCCGTGAGCGTCTCGGTGACCGTCGTGACGTACGGGAGCGACGACGGCGCGGACGCCGGGGCGAAGGGCTCCTCCGCCTCGCCTTCCGCCGGTGCCACCGCCGGGGGCGCGGGGGCCTCGGGGTTCGAGGTGGCGACCACGGCGGAGAACTGCCCCGCCACCGAGGTCGCCGGAGTGGGCGGCCGGTGCGTCGCCGCTCCGGAGTGCTGGAGCGGCATCGTCGACATCTCCGGCGTCGTCACCGTCAGCCGCGCCGACTGTCAGGCCGAGCACGTGTGGGAGACCTTCGCGATCGCCCCGCTGCCCAAGGACGGCATGACGAACAACGCGCGCGACCTGATCAGGCATCCGGACGTCAAGGCGCTGTGCTCGCAGAAGGTGATGGCCGCGACCATGACCGCGGGCGGCCGTGAGGTCGCGAAGGAGTGGAACGTCGACATCGTCCCGCCGTCGGCCACGCAGTGGGACAAGGGACTGCGTGTTTTCCGCTGTGTGGCCGCGGCGGTCACGGAGGACGGCGAGAAGACGGGGAGCCAGTTCACGGTGGCGGGCTGACCATGGCCCTGTCACGGGCATCAGACCTCCGATCACCTGTCAGTGACGGGACTCTCATGGCACGTCGGCCGCATTGCCGCGACCATGGTGTTCCTCACCAGGCAGGCCGAAGGGATCCGGAATGCTCCGCAAGGTACTGGTCGCCAACCGCGGCGAGATCGCGATCCGCGCGTTCCGCGCAGGCTATGAAGTGGGCGCGCGGACGGTCGCCGTCTTCCCCCACGAGGATCGCAACTCGCTGCACCGGCTCAAGGCCGACGAGGCCTACGAGATCGGCGAACCGGGCCACCCCGTGCGGGCCTACCTCTCCGTCGAGGAGGTCATGCGCGCCGCCCGCCTCGCCGGCGCCGACGCCGTCTACCCGGGCTACGGCTTCCTGTCCGAGAACCCCGAGCTGGCCCGGGCGTGCGAGGAGGCCGGCATCACCTTCGTCGGCCCCAGCGCGCACATCCTGGAGCTGACCGGCAACAAGGCGCGCGCGGTGGCCGCCGCCCGCGCCGCCGGCGTACCGGTCCTCGGCTCCTCCGAGCCCTCCACCGACGTGGACGAACTGGTCCGTGCCGCCGACGGCATCGGCTTCCCCATCTTCGTGAAGGCGGTCGCCGGCGGTGGCGGGCGCGGCATGCGCCGCGTCGAGGACCCCGCCGCGCTGCGCGAGTCCATCGAGGCCGCCTCCCGCGAGGCCGCCTCCGCCTTCGGCGACCCCACCGTCTTCCTGGAGAAGGCCGTCGTCGAGCCCCGCCACATCGAGGTGCAGATCCTCGCCGACGGCCACGGCAACGTCATCCATCTCTTCGAACGCGACTGTTCGGTGCAGCGCCGCCACCAGAAGGTCATCGAGCTGGCGCCCGCCCCGAACCTCGACCCGGACCTGCGCGACCGGATCTGCGCCGACGCCGTCCGGTTCGCCCGCGAGATCGGCTACCGCAACGCGGGCACCGTCGAGTTCCTCCTCGACCGCGACGGCAACCACGTCTTCATCGAGATGAACCCCCGCATCCAGGTCGAGCACACGGTCACCGAGGAGGTCACCGACGTCGACCTCGTCCAGTCCCAGCTGCGGATCGCCGCCGGGGCCACCCTCGCCGACCTCGGCCTGTCCCAGGAGACCGTCACCCTGCGCGGCGCCGCCCTGCAGTGCCGTATCACCACCGAGGACCCCGCCAACGGCTTCCGCCCCGACACCGGCCGGATCAGCGCCTACCGCTCGCCCGGTGGCTCCGGCATCCGTCTGGACGGCGGCACCACCCACGCCGGTACGGAGATCAGCGCCCACTTCGACTCCATGCTGGTCAAACTGACCTGCCGCGGCCGGGACTTCACCACCGCAGTCAACCGGGCCCGGCGCGCGGTCGCCGAGTTCCGCATCCGGGGCGTCTCCACCAACATCCCGTTCCTGCAGGCCGTCCTCGACGACCCCGACTTCCAGTCCGGCAACGTCACCACCTCGTTCATCGAGCAGCGCCCGCACCTGCTCACCTCCCGCCATTCGGCCGACCGGGGCACCAAGCTGCTCACCTATCTGGCCGACGTCACCGTGAACAAGCCGAACGGCCCACGGCCCGACCTCGCCGACCCGACGGCCAAGCTGCCGAGGGCCGGCGCCGCCGCGGCCGAGCCCCCGGCCGGCTCCAAGCAGAAGCTCGTCGAACTCGGCCCGGAGGGCTTCGCCCGCTGGCTGCGCGCGTCGCCGACCATCGGTGTCACCGACACCACCTTCCGGGACGCCCACCAGTCGCTGCTGGCCACCCGGGTCCGTACGAAGGACATGCTCGCCGTCGCCCCCGTGGTCGCCCGGACCCTCCCGCAGCTCCTCTCCCTGGAGTGCTGGGGCGGCGCCACCTACGACGTGGCCCTGCGCTTCCTCGCCGAGGACCCCTGGGAGCGGCTGGCCGCCTTCCGCGCCGCCGCCCCCAACATCTGCCTCCAGATGCTGCTGCGCGGCCGCAACACCGTCGGCTACACGCCGTACCCGACCGAGGTCACCGACGCCTTCGTCCAGGAGGCCACCGAGACCGGCATCGACATCTTCCGGATCTTCGACGCGCTCAACGACGTGGGCCAGATGCGGCCCGCCATCGACGCCGTCCGGGCCACCGGAACGGCCGTCGCCGAGGTCGCCCTCTGCTACACCTCCGACCTCTCCGACCCGGCCGAGCAGCTCTACACCCTCGACTACTACCTCCGGCTCGCCGAGCAGATCGTCGAGGCCGGCGCCCATGTCCTCGCCGTCAAGGACATGGCGGGCCTGCTGCGCGCCCCCGCCGCGACCAAGCTCGTGACCGCGCTGCGCCGCGAGTTCGACCTGCCGGTGCACATCCACACCCACGACACCGCCGGCGGTCAGCTCGCCACCTACCTCGCCGCGATCCAGGCCGGCGCCGACGCCGTCGACGGGGCGGTGGCCTCCATGGCGGGTACCACCTCGCAGCCGTCGCTCTCCGCGATCGTGGCGGCGACCGACTACTCGGACCGCCCCACGGGCCTAGACCTGCGGGCCGTCGGCGACCTGGAGCCCTACTGGGAGAGCGTGCGCCGCGTCTACGCCCCCTTCGAGGCGGGCCTCGCCTCGCCGACCGGCCGCGTCTACGACCACGAGATCCCCGGCGGCCAGCTCTCCAACCTGCGCACCCAGGCCGTCGCCCTCGGTCTCGGCGACCGCTTCGAGGACATCGAGGCGATGTACACGGCCGCCGACCGCATCCTCGGCCACCTGGTGAAGGTCACGCCCTCCTCCAAGGTGGTCGGCGACCTCGCCCTGCACCTCGTCGGGGCCGGGGTGTCACCCGCCGACTTCGAGGCCACGCCCGACCGGTTCGACATCCCGGACTCCGTCATCGGCTTCCTCCGCGGCGAGCTGGGCACCCCGCCCGGCGGCTGGCCCGAGCCGTTCCGCAGCAAGGCCCTCCAGGGCCGCGCCGACGCCAAGCCGGTCCAGGACCTGAACGCCGAGGACCGCGCCGGACTCGAGAAGGACCGCCGCGCCACCCTCAACCGGCTGCTGTTCCCCGGCCCGACGCGCGAGTTCGAGAACCACCGCCAGACCTACGGCGACACCAGCGTCCTCGACAGCAAGGACTTCTTCTACGGCCTCGGCCCCGGCACGGAGTACGCCGTCGACCTGGAGCCCGGTGTGCGGCTCCTCATCGGCCTGGAGGCCGTCGGCGAGGCCGACGAACGCGGTATGCGCACGGTGATGTCCACCCTGAACGGCCAGCTGCGGCCGATCCAGATCCGCGACAAGGCCGCCTCCTCGGACATCCCCGTCACGGAGAAGGCCGACCGCTCCAACTCCGGCCATGTCGCCGCCCCGTTCGCCGGGGTGGTCACCCTCGCCGTCGCCGAGGGCGACGAAGTCGCGGCGGGCGCGACCGTCGCCACCATCGAGGCGATGAAGATGGAGGCCACCATCACCGTCTCCAAGGCCGGCCGGGTCTCCCGCCTGGCCATCAACAAGATCCAGCAGGTGGAGGGCGGCGACCTGCTGGTCGAGATCGTCTGACCTCCGCGTCGGGGCGGGCGCCTCAGGGCGCCGCCCCGGCCGGCCGGCGTGCCGCCGACACCAGGTGAGCCGTGAAGGCGTGCCGCGGGGCGGTGAGGACCTGGTGGGCGGGGCCCTGTTCGACCACGTGCCCGGCGTCCATGACCGCGATGCGGTGGGCGACCGCGGCGGTGTCCAGGTCGTGGGTGATCAGGACGAGCGCCGGTCCGGCCCCCTCGGCGTCGCCGCACAGTCCGGTGAGGACGTCGAGGATGCCGCGCCGGGTGACGGCGTCCAGGCCCGAGGTGATCTCGTCGCAGAGCAGGACGCGCGGACGGGCGAGGAGGGCGCGGGCCAGCGCGGCGCGCTGCAGTTCCCCGCCGGAGAGCCCGGCGGGACGACGCCGCACCAGTTCCGCGGGGAGACCGAGACGCCGCGCCGTCGTCAGCGCCTCCGCCTCGGCCGCCCCCGCGTCCAGCCCGCGCAGCCGGACCGCCGTGCGGGCGATCTGGTCCCGTACCGGCCGGTGCTCGTCGAAGGAGGCGCGGGCGTCCTGGAAGACGTACTGCACCGCCGCCAGCCGTCCCCGGTCGCGATCGCGCAGGCTGCGCGGCAGCGGGATGCCGTCGAGGAGGATCTCGCCGTCGAGGTCCCGGTGGAGCCCGGCGAGACACCGGGCGAGGGTGGTCTTGCCGCTGCCCGAACGTCCGACGACGGCCAGCGACTCACCCGCATACAGGGCGAGTTCGCCGACGTGCACGGTCACCCCCGTGCCGCGTGAGCCGTCACGGTGACGGGCGGTGAGACCGCGGACCCGCAGGACGGGCGCGGTGGCGGTCCGGGCGACGCGGGCGGGGGTTCCCTCGCCCGGGCCGGTGCCCTGGTCCGTCCGGGGCGTCGGTCCCGTCTCCGGCAAACTCGGGCGCGCGGACAGGAGCTGCCGGGTCCACGCGTGCCGGGGCGCCTCCCACACCCGTGCGGTGGGACCCGACTCCACGACCCGTCCCTCCCGCATGACGTGGACCTCGTCGGCGAGCGCGCGGACGACGTCGAGGTCGTGGCTGAGCAGGACGACCGCGATGCCGTGCGCCGCGACCGCCGCCAGCTGTTCGACGACGCCACGCTTGGTCAACATGTCCTGACCGGTGGTCGGTTCGTCGGCGACGACGACCCGCGCCCCGAGCAGGAGGGCCTGGGCGAGGACCACCCGTTGCTGCTGACCGCCGGAGAGCTGGTGCGGATGGCGTGCCAACAGCGCTTCGCCGTCGGTGAGTTGTGCCTGGGCCAGGGCGCGCAGTACGCGGTCCCGGGCGGCGGTGCGGCGGGCACGCCGGGGGAGCGGGCGCACCTGGGCGCGGGCGATGTCGGTGAGCAGGGCACTGATCCGGCGGGCGGGGTTGAGCACGGCCGCCGGATGCTGGGGGACGTACCCGACCGGGCCCGCCGTCGCGAGACGGACCTCGCCGGTGACGCGCGCCCCTTCCGGGTACTCGCCCAGCAGCGCCAGCCCGGTGGTCGTCTTCCCGCTGCCGGAGGCGCCCACCAGCGCGGTGATCCGGCCCGGCAGCACCCGCAGGTCCACTCCGTCCACGATCGCCCGGCCGCCCACCTCGACCCGCAGGCCGGTGATCTCGGCCAGGGGGGCCGGGGCGGCCCGGCCGGCTTCGTCGTCGTACCGCGTCACCGTCGTCCCCTTCCTGTGCGGACCCTCGCCGGAACCCGTCCGTGCTCGCGGCGCCCCGTCGGCCCGCCGGGCCTCTCCAACGCCGCGTCGAAGAGGAGGTTCGTGCCCGTGGTCAGCGCGACGATCAGCAGCGCGGGGACGACCACGGCCCAGGGCTGCACGAACAGACCCGTACGGTTGCGGTCGACCATGACCGCCCAGTCGGCGGCGTCCGGGGCCACCCCGACACCGAGGAACGCGGCGGTGGCGACCAGGTACAGGACGCCCGTGAGCCGTGTCCCGGCATCCGCGCCGAGGGTACGCAGGATGCTGCGGCCCACATGCCCCACGGCGGTGCGCCACCACGTCTCGCCCTGGAGGCGGAGGGCCTCGACGACGGGCCGGGCGGCGGCATCCGTGGCGGCGGCGCGCACGAGGCGGGCGGCGTCCGGCACGTTGACCAGGGCGACGAGGAGGGCGAGGCCCACGGCTCCGGGGGTGGACACGGACGCCACCAGCAGGATCAGCAACAGCGACGGGACCGAGATCAGCACGTCCAGGGGCCGCATGAGCAGTTCCTCCAGCCACCGGCGGTGGGTCAGTGCCGCGAGCAGGCCGACCGGCAGGGCGACCAGGTAGGCGAGCGCTCCGGCGCCGAGCGCGGTCAGCACGACCGGCCGACCGCCGTGCAGGATCTGCTGCCACACGTCCCGGCCCGTGAAGTCCGTACCGAGCCAGTGCCCGTCGCCGAGCGTGAAGGACATGGCCCGCGGCTCCGGCTCCCCGGCGAACACCGGTCCCAGGAGGGCCAGGAGAAGAGGAACGGCTATGACCGCGACGCCGAGCGCGAAGCGCGTCGTACGCCCCCGGGCGACGGCACCCGCTCCGGCATCGGTGCCCCGGGTCACGCGGCCACCCCCGCCCGGGGGGCCAGACGCCGGGCGACCATGTCCGCGCCCAGGTTGAGGACGACGGTCAGGACGCCGAAGACCACCGCCAGGCCCTGGACGACGGGGACATCGCGTTCGGTGACGGCGTTGAGCAGCACGGTACCGAGCCCGGGGATCACGAAGAGGGCCTCCACGACGACGACGCCGCACAGCAGCCAGTCCGCCGTGCGGGCGAGTTGCTGAGCGGCGGGGGCGAGCGCGTGGGGGAGCGCGTGGGCGTAGCGGACGCGCGCGCCCTGGATCCCGCACCGGCGGGCGTGCGCGACGAAGGGGGAGGCGAGGGCGTCGACCATGCCCGCGCGGACCAGGCGGGCGAGCGAGCACACCGGCCGGGACAGCAGGACGAGGACGGGCAGGACCAGCACGGCCGGACGGGCGAGCAGGTCGCCGCCGTGGCCGACGGCCGTGGGCGGCAGCCAGCCGAGCCGCAGCGCGAACACGGTCACCAACAGCACTCCGAGGGCGAACTCGGGCACCGCGTACACGGCGAGCGTCACGGAGCTGACCAGCCGGTCGACCGGCCCGCCCTCGTGCCGCGCGGCCAGGACGCCCAGCCCGAAGCCGACCGGCACGAGCAGAGCGACCGTGAGCGCGGCGAGCAGCAGGGTCGGGCCGAAGCCGTCGGCGATGTACCCGGCGACCGGGCGGCCGGAGGTGAGGGAGGTCCCGAAGTCGCCCTGCGGCAGGCCGAGCGCCCAGTCGGCCAGCCGCTCGTGCACGGGCCGGTCCAGGTGCATCGCCTCGCGGATGGCGGCGATGCGCGCCGGGTCGGGCTGGTCACCGGCGAGCGCGACCGCGGCGTCGCCCGGCAACGCCTCGGTGAGCGCGAAGACCAGCAGCACGACGGCCACGACCTGCGCAGCGCCCAGCAGGAGGCGCCGGGCCACGAAGGGGAGCGGGGGCGCCGGACGCGTACCGCGCCGTCGTGGCCGGTCGCCCGGCTCCCCGCAGCCCTCCGGGGCGCTCGTGGTCACGTCAGCCACACCTTGTCGAACCGTGCCCAGTCGAGCGTGTTGGCGGGCGCCTCGGTCCGGACTCCCCTCACCTGCCTGCTCGTTCCGATGATCCAGTCGGCGAAACCCCAGATCAGGAAGCCGCCCTCGGCGTACAGCCGACGCTGCATCCGCTCGTAGACCGCCCCGCGCTCCGCCTTGTCCCGGCTGGACTGCGCCTGCCGGTACAGCGCGTCGAAGTCCTTGTGCCGCCAGTGGGTGGCGTTGGTGGTGGAGTCGATGAGCAGCCGCTGCGAGATGTGCGCCTCGATGGGCATGGCGCCGGAGCGGTAGCAGGAGAGGGTGCCGGAGTCGAGGATGTCGCTCCAGTACGAGTCCTTGCTGCCCATCCTGACCTCGACGGTGACGCCCGCCTTCGCGGCCTGGTCGCGGAAGATGCCGGCCGCCTCGGTGAATCCGGCGGCCACGGCCGAGGTGTCCAGGGTGACCTTCAGCTTCTCGGCGCCGGCCCGTTTCAGCAGGGCGCGGGCCCGGTCGAGGTCCTGTTCGCGCTGCGGGAGGCCGGCGGGGTAGTACTCGTAGCCCTTGCCGAACAGGTCGTTGCCGACGACGCCCGCCCCCGACAGGGCCCCGTCCACGAGTTCCTGACGGTCGGCGATCAGGAAGAACGCCTCCCGCACCCGCTTGTCGTCGAAGGGCGGCCGGTCGGTCTTCATGCAGAACGCCTGCATGGCGCTGTTGCGCAGCCGGACGATCTCGATCCGTCCCTTGTCCTCGTGGGCGCGGGCGGTGGCGGGGTTCAGTTCGTGTGCGTATTCGACCTGGCCGCCGAGGAGCGCGTTCACCCGGGCCGACTCCTCATTGGCGACGACGAATTCGAGTTCGTCCAAGTGCGGGGCGCCGTCCCAGTAGGCGTCGTGGCGGCGGAAGACGGCCGAACGGCCGGGGGCGAACGACACGAAACGGAAGGGCCCGGAGCCGATCGGCTTCCGGTCGAAGTCGGCGTCGGCGGTGCCCTCGGGGACGATGTAGGCGCCGAACGCGGCCAGCACGTTGGGGAACTCGGCGGTGGGCCGCTTCAGGACGAACTCGATGTCCCGCTCCCCGGTGGCCCGGCTGGCGTCGAGGTCGATGGGCTCCAGGGACGCCTTCGCGCGGAACGCCTTCTTCGGGTCGGCGATACGGCGGTAGCTGAACAGCACGTCCTTCGCGGTGACCGGGCTGCCGTCGTGGAAGGCGGCCTCGCGCAGGGTGACCCGCCAACGGTCCAGGGCCTTGTCCGACTCCCACTTCGCCGCGAGGCGAGGCCGCGCCGACAGGTCGGCGCCGTAGTCGGCGAGCTTGTCGAACAGGGCCTTGGCCCTGGCGACGTCGGCGAAGAGACTGGCCAGGTGCGGGTCGAGGGTCTCACTGGCGCCGCCGCCCGCGAACGCGGCGCGCAGCCGTCCGCCGCGCTTCGGCCTGCCGTCGCTGCCACCGGCCCCGGCGTCCGTGCCGCCGCCGTCACCGCACCCCGTCAGGGCGAGTGAGCCGAGTGCGACGGCACCGCCCGCGGCGAGGAAGCCGCGTCGGCGCAGACCGGTGAAACGTTCGTCGTGCATGAGGGTTCCTTCGGTGATGGGGAGAAGAAGTGAGGGGGCGTCAGGCGAGCCGGGCGACGAGGTGCAGCCGGTCCGCGTCGGCCGTGCTGCCGGGCAACCGACCCTCGTGCCACGGCGGTTCGGTGCGCGGACCCGGCCCGTCGTGCAGTTCGAGCACCTCGAAGCCGTGCGCGGTCAGGACGTGGCGCAGCTCCTGCGGGAACAACAGCCGCCAGGCGGACCGCTGTTCGGCCTGCTGCGTGCCGTCGTCCGAGGTCCAGACCCGGACCCGGCGCAGGAGTTGGGCGGTGCGGTCCACGGTGAGGGTGGTGGTGGACCGGTAGGCGGTGCCCTGCCAGGTGAAGGCGTGCACGGCCGGAGTGTCGAGCAGGTCGGTGCGGCCCAGGAAGTAGGCCCCGTTGCGCATCTCCGCGACCAGCAGCCCGCCGTCGGCGAGCGCCCGGCGGCAGGAGGAGAGGAATCCGTCGAGCTGGGCGGCGGTGTGGCAGTACAGCAGCGAGCTGTCCAGGCAGACCACCGCGTCGAAGGCGGCCCGGCCCAGGTCGAAGCCGTGCAGATCGGCCCGTACGTACTGCGGCCCGGGGTGCCGGGCACGGGCGTGGGCGAGCATCGCATCGGAGACGTCGGCGCCGGTCACCGTACGGCCGGCGCGGTGCAGATGGGCGGCGTCGCGCCCGGTGCCGCAGCCCATGTCCAGGACCCGGGGGCCGGCCCCGTGACGCCGCAGACAGTCCTCGGCCCAACGCCCGGCCAGCCGCCCGTGATCGGGGAAGCGGGCCTCGTACAGCGCCGGGTTGTCGGTGAGGAGGTTGGCGGCGGTCATGCGCTGCTCCGCTCACCGGCCGGGGCGACCGCGGGTGCGGCTGGCCTCGCGGGAAGCGCCCCCAGCCGGTGCAGCCGTCCGACGCCGGCCGCCGAGAGGAGCCCGAGGACGGCGCAGCACACCCAGGGCACCCAGGGGTGGCCGCTACGCCCTCCGGCGTCCATGGCCCACCCGACGACGGTGTTGCCCACGGCCGCCGCGATGCCCGAGACGACGTAGAAGATGCCGAAGTACGTGCCGGTCAGCTCCTCGCGCCCGAAACGGGGGATCAGCTCCATCACGAACGGTGAGGCGATCATGAGGCCGAGATGGAGGAGCAGCGCGCCGAGGAGGACCGGCACGAGGGCGAGCCGTCCCGAGGCCCCGACAGCGGCCGCCAGGGCCGCTGGAAGGAAGGCAAGGCCGGTCAGGACGAGCCCTGCACCGATCCAACGGGGCGTATCCCCACGGGACTTGAGCGATCGGGTGATGCGCAGTTGCAGCGCGAGGTTGGCGAGCGTGCCGACGAGGAGGACGAGCCCGGCCGCGCCGTCCCAGCCGGTGGCCTCCCTGGCCCCCGTGGGCAGCAGCAGGTACAGCTGGTTCTCCAGGGTGAACATGCCGACCATGGCCAGCGCGAACGCCAGGAAGGCACGGTTGCCGAGCACCTCGCGCCAGTCCCCGAGGACACCGCCGCCGCTCGGTTCGGTCCTCCGCGCGGGCAGGACCAGGGCCTGCGCCACGGTGAGGACCGCGAAGATCCCGGCGGCGGTCAGCGCCGACGTACGGAAGTCCACCAGCAGCAGCGCGCCGCCCAGCAGCGGTCCGATCAGGGCCCCGGTCGTCGCGAAGACGTTGAACAGCGCGAACGCCTCCGCCTTGCGCTCCCCGGACTCCTGCGACAGGTACGCCCGCACCGCCGGGTTGAACAGCGCCCCGGCGAGTCCGCTGAGCACCGACGCGGCGAGCAGCACCGGCAGTCCGTCGCCGAGCGCGAACAGCGCGAACCCGACGGTCCGCAGCGCACAGCCGGCGATGATCACGCCCCGCGCGCCGAGCCGGTCCGAGGCGGAACCGCCGATGACGAACAGGCCCTGCTGGCTCAGGTTCCGGACGCCCAGGACGATCCCGACGACGGCCGCCGACATGCCCAGGTTCTCGGTGAGGTGGGTGGCGAGGTAGGGGATCAGCAGGTAGAAGCCGATGTTGACGCCGAGCTGGTTGACCAGCAGGAGGCGGACGGCGAACGGGAACGCGCGTATCTCATGCCAGGTCTGCACGGCCTGTCCCCTCCGTTCCGCCGCGCGGTCCGTTCGCCGCGGCTGCCGGATCGAGCGGTGCGCTCCCCTCGGTTCGGGCTTCGTCCTCGTCGTGTCCACCGGTCGTGCGGCGCCGAACTCCCAGTCCGGGGAGCCCGGTTGTCGTCACGTGTCCGTCGGTGCCGCCGATTCCGGTCCAGGGGTCGGCGGCGAGCAGGAGATGTCCGTCGAGGTCGACCCAGCGGGCCCGGTCCACGAGATGGACGGCGGGGGCGAGACCGAGGCTGCTGGCGGTGAGGCAGCCGAGCATCAGCTCGGTGCCGCTGCCCTCGATCGACTCGGCGATCCGCAGGGCCGCGTGGACGCCGCCGCACTTGGCGAGCTTGACGTTGACACCGTGCACCCGTCCCGCCAGCCGCCGTACGTCCTCCAGCCCCACCGCGTCCTCGTCGGCGATGACGGGCAGCGGCGAGCGCTGCGCGAGGGCCGCCAGCGCCTCCGGGTCACCGGGGGCGATGGGCTGTTCGACGGCCTCCACCCCGAGGTCCGCGAAGCGCGGCAGCAGGGCCTCGGCCCGGGACGTCGTCCAGGCGCCGTTGGGGTCCAGGAGCAGCCTGGCCCGGGGCGCTGCGGCACGGACGGCCCGGACGCGCTCGACGTCCTCCTCCGGGTCCGGGGCCCCGGCCTTCACCTTGAGGACCCCGAAGCCGCACGCGGCCAGGCGGCGTGCCTGGGCCCCGGCGCGGGCCGGTGAGGTGATGCCGATGGTGCGGGCGGTCGCGGCCGTCGGGGCGGACGGGGCGCCCAGCAGACGGTGGACGGGGCTGTCCGCGCGCTTGCCGGCCAGATCGAGGAGCGCGGCGCCGACGGCGGCGGTCACGGCGGGCGCGGTCGCCGGGGCACCGGCCAACTCGCCGTCGACCAGGGCCTCCAGCGCGCTCTCCGGATCGCGGAAACGGGCGAGGTCCACGGCCACGTCCGCGAACAGCCGGTCCAGGGTGCCCGTGTCGAGGCCGTAGTACACGCTGGTGACGGCCTCACCGTGGCCGTGCCGCCCGTCGTCGTCCTCGACGGTCAGCCACACCGCGTCACGCGCGGACATGGTGGAGCGGGAGATGCGCAACGGCTCGGCGAGTGCGAGGCGTACGGTGCGCCGGGTGACCTTCACAGTCTCTCTTCCGGACGGGGGACCTGGAGCGGGTCGCGGACCCTGCCGCACCGGACCCAGCCGACGGCCTCGGCCGCGCCGGGATGGGGGATCTCGACGGGGCGGACGGCGGCGGAGGCCGGGTCGATGCCGTGGGCGGCGGCGAAGTCGTCGTCGTAGACGCTGCCGAGGTAGCGGTGCGGGCCGTCCGGGAAGACGGTGGCGACGACGGCACCGGGGTGGACACGGGCCGCCCAGGCGGCGACGAGCGCGACCGCCCCGGTGCTCCAGCCGCCGCTGACGAAGCTCCCCCGGGCGAGGCGGCGGCAGCTGTCGACGGCCTCGGCCGGACCGACCCAGTGCACCTCGTCGAAGGCGTCGTAGGCCACGTTGCGCGGGTGGATGCTGCTGCCCAGGCCCCGCATCAGCCTCGGCCGGGCCGGCTGGCCGAAGATCGTCGAGCCGGTGGAGTCGACGCCGACGAGGCGCAGCGCGGGCCAGTGCCGCCGGAGCGGGCCGATGATCCCCGCGCTGTGCCCGCCGGTGCCGACGCTGCACACCAGGACGTCCACGTGATCGAGCTGCACGGCGAGTTCGGCGGCGAGCGAGGCGTAGCCGGCGGTGTTGTCGGGGTTGTTGTACTGGTCGGGCCAGTACGCCCCGGGCAGGACGGCGAGCAGGTCCCGCAGTCGCGTCAGACGGGCCGCCTGCCAGCCGCCCACGGCCGCCGGGCGGTCAACGAGCTCCAGCCGGACGCCGTGGGAGCGCAGCAACTGGCGCATGGACGGCTCCAGTTCGCTGTCGCCGACCAGGACGACCGGATGGCCGAGCGCCTGTCCGGCGAAGGCCAGCCCGATGCCCAGCGTGCCGGAGGTCGATTCCACCACGGGGGCGCCGGGCAGCAGTTCACCCCGCTCCCGGGCGCCCAGCAGCATGGACACGGCGGCCCGCGCCTTCATCCCGCCGGCCGCGAGCCCTTCGAGTTTGGCCCAGAACCCCGGCTGCGGGCCCGGCAGATCGGCGGTGATCCGCGCCAGCGGCGTCCGCCCGACCAGCGACAGCAGCTCCGGACGGGCGACGGCACGGAGGACGGTCGTGGACGTCACCGGCGCTCTCCCACCAGGTGGCCGACGCCCCGGCCGGGGGCCGTTCCGTCCGAGCGGTAGCGGTGCAGGGTGCCCGGTCCCGCGTCCAGCCAGAAGAAGGGGTACGGCTCCGCGCACACCGCGCTCACGCCGTGACCGAGGAACCTGGGGAGCACCGCACTGCCGGTCTGCGCGAACATCACCAGCTGCTTGCCCCGCGCCAGCGCGTGCCGCCGCAGCGGCTCGAAGCTGCCGTTGCCCAGGGTCATCCCGGAGACCAGCAGCGCGTCACAGGACTCCGCGGCCGCGAGCGCGTCGGTGACGACCGGCTCCCCCCACTCCGTGGCGCCGCCCTTGAGATCGCACGGCACATAGCGCAGTCCGCGTGAACGCAGCCCCTCCAGCAGGGAGTTGACGACGCCCACCACGAGCACGGTGGCGCCCTCGGGCAGATCGAGCAGTTCGACGACGGCCCGCGCCCGCGCCCGTGACTTCTCCAGCGAGGTACCGGCCGGCAGCGGGAAGGGGTGTGCCCCGTGTTCCGGGGTGTGCGGGCCGGCATGCATGAGATAGGCGTCGAGCGCGGCCACCCGCACGGGGAGGAGCGGATGCCCGAGGAGGCGGGCGGCGTCGGCGCCGGCGCAGTCGTCGACCGCCGAGTCCGGCAGGGCGCCGGGCTCGACCGCGCAGGACCCCACGGCACCGGCGAGACGCAGACTGAGCACCTCGTTGCGATAGCCGGTGCCCCGCCCGTCGTGCCGCACCGCCTGCCGCGTCACGAACGCCACCGAGACGCGCAACGTCCGTGGATCCGGGCCGAGTTCGCCCGCGAGGGTACGCTCCAGCAGGTTCTCGTACGTGGTGGCGGCACCGGCGGCCCGCGCCAGGGCGGTCACCGGATCACCAGCCCGGCGCGCACCTCGGCCAGCAGCGATTCGACCTGTTCGCGTGCGCCCGGCCCGGCAGGGTCGCCCACCATGACATGACCGAGGTACTCGTTGTTGCTGCCGGCCTGTCTGACCTGCCGGCCCGGCTCGGCGAGCTGCGCCTCCAGCACTCCGGCGGCATCGGTGAGCGGGCCGCCGTCCAGCGCCACCAGCGTGCCCGAGCTCTGCGGTACGAGGAAGCCGACGGCCGCGCTGCGCAGCCCGGTCTCCCGGCGGCGCAGATCGGGCGCACGGCCGAGGGCGACCTCCACGGCGGCCGCGGCGAGGTCGATGCCGGTGACATGACGGATCAGCTCGGTGATGCGGTTCCCGGCGGGCCGGGGGTTGACCTCGACCACGCGCGGACCGGCAGGGGTCAGCTTGATCTCGGTGTGGGCCACGAGGCCGTCGGTCAGCCCGAGCGCCTTGAGCGCGCTCAGCGCGGTCTGTTCGGCGGCCTCGGTGTCGGCGCCGGTCAGGGCGGCGGGGAACATGTGCCCGGTCTCGATGAACGCGGGCGCGCCGCCGACGCTCTTGTCGGTCACGCCCACGACGTGCACGGCCCCGGCGTGCGACACGGTCTCGACGCTCACCTCGGGACCGGTCAGCAGCTCTTCGAGCAGCACGCCCGGCACCCGTCGCTGCCCGCGCGCGTTCAGCGGGAAGTCAGCCAACGACCGGACTGCGGCAGCCAGTTCGGCCTCGTCGTCCACACGCCGTACGAACATGCCCGCGCACAGGTCGACCGGCTTCACGACCAGCGGATAGCCGATCTCACGCGCCGCGCGGGCGAGATCGGCCCACTCCTCGTGCAGGGCGAAACGCGGGCCGGGCACATCGGCGTCGTCGAGGACGCGGCGGGTGGCGTCCTTGCGGCAGGCGTCCTCGACGGCCCGCGGCCCCGGCCCCGGGAGACCGAGGCGGCCGGCGATGCGGGCGACCGTCGGCAGGTAGTAGTCGCAGGAGGAGATCACCCCGTCGAAGCCGAACACCCCGTGCAGGCGCTCCGCCTCCGGCAGGAGGGTGTCGAGGTCGTTGGTGTCGGCCGTCACCACGTTCCGGGCGCCGAGGAGCGGGTGGGCCGCGCCCTCGGGGGCGGAGCGCAGGTAGTGGTGCAGGTCGCGGGTGAGGAACGTGAACTCGTGCCCGCCCTCCAGGATGGACCGTGGCAGCAGTCTGCTCATCGATCCGACCCAGCTCTCGACCACCAACAGATGAGCCACAGCTCCCCTTTTCGTGCGGTGCGTATCGGTGTCAGGGCAGCCCGACGACGCCCCCGCGGAGGAGGCGCCCGGCTTGACATGCCCACCTTATCGATAATCGTTTTCATTGTCATGTGTGGGTTTCGAGAGGCCGACGTGGCTCATCCGATCAGGACCACCCGGGCCCAGTCCGGCGGCGAGTGGGGTACGTAGTCCGGGTCGTCCTCGCGCCACGCGTTGCGCCGGGAGTGCCGGGGGAACAGGCCGACCACGGTCCGGCACAGCGGCCGGGAGGCGGGCCAGGGGGTCTGTCCGTCGGTGAGGGCCACCACCACATCGGGCCTGGGGTGGCCGCGCAGCGCCCGGGAGAAGCCGGCGCGCAGGTCCGTCCCGCCGCCGCCCAGCAGCGGGATGCCCTCCGCCTTGCACAGCGGGTGGGCGATCCGGGCCGCCGCGTCGCAGGGGACGACGGTGACGAGGTCCCGCCGGCCGCCCACGGCACGGGAGATCGCCGCGACCTCCAGCAGCGCACTGCCCAGTTCCGCGTCACTCACCGACCCGGAGGTGTCGATGATCACCGACACGCGGGGAGGCCGGCGCCGCAGACTCGGCAGCACAGTGCCCGGCACGCCCGCCGATCGCCGCGACGGCCGCCCGTAGCTGTAGTCCTCGCCCGCCCCGGGCGCGGACGCCGCCGACCGGACCGCCGCGCCCAGCAGCTCGCGCCACGCCTGGGGCGGATGGAACGCCTCCTCCGCCCAGCGCTTCCAGCCCGCGGACGCCGACCCGGGCCGGCCGATGATGCCCTGGGCCACCCGGAACCGGACCGCGTCCCGTTCCTGCTCGCTCAGGGCGCACGCCCCGTCCGCCCCCAGCTCCCACTCCCGTTCCAGACCGTCGGCGCCGCTGCCGCAGTCCAGCCACGCGAACTCATCGGTATACGGACCCAGTTGGAACTGACGCAGATAGTCCTCCATCAGCTGCCCCTCCGGCAGCCGCAGGAACGCCGGATCGACGACGCCCTCGGGCTTGACCAGGCCGTCGCCGAAGGCGTCGTCGTTGATCTCGCAGTCGGCTGCGATGTTCATCCGCAGCCGCTCCCCGGGCCCGGTCAGACCGCGCTCCCTGGCAACGCGGTCACTGCGCCCGTGGTGGTCGCGCAGGAGATGCGACACCTCGTGCACCCACACCCCGGCCAGCTCCTCCACCGGAGTGCGGTCCACGAAGTCCGGGGAGACGTAACACCGCCAGTACCGGTCGACCCCCATGGTGGGCACCCGCCGGGACTCCACGGCCTGCAGCGCGAACAGCGCCGTCGCCAGATAGGGACGGGCCCGCGCCGCCTGCAGCCGGGCGGTGTACAGCTTGTCGAAGTCGAGCCCCTGCCCGCTGTTCATCGGCGGGCACTCGTCGCCTGCTCGGCGCGGGACGCCGCCTCGTCCGCCCGCCGCGACAGCGTCACCACTCCGGCGAGGCTCTCGATCGCGGCCGGTACGTCCCAGTCGTCGCGGCGCAGTGACGCGAGCGTGGTCGCGGGGACGACCACCAGATCCGGGGCCCCGGTCTCCAGCGCCCGCACCAGCAGCGCCCACGCCGCGTCCCAGCGGTCCTTCTCCGGCCGTACCCGGACCGCCGCCACCACGCCGTCGAGCACCGCCTGCCGCAGATCCCCCCGTCGGGGCAGCTCCGCCCCCGCCGGGTCGGCGAGCAGCGTCTCGGGATCCGGCAGGTCGAGCCGGTCCAGGGAGGCCAGCAGCTCCAGCCCCGGCCCGTCGCCCACGGTGCCGCGCACCAACGGGGAGAGCACATCGCGTGAGACGCCGGCGGCGGTCGCGAAGGCGATCAGATGCAGCGTCATCTCCCAGCTCCGCGGGGACGGCCACGGCCCGCCCCGGCGGCTCTCGCTGTTCGGCAGCTGATGCACCAGCTTGGGCCGGGCGGCCAGCAGCGTGCACACCGCGCGCCGGGCGAAGTCCACCGCCTCCGGCAGGCGTTCCGGCGCGAGCCGCGGCAGAGTGGCCCGCGGCCAGGTCCCGCCTAGACCCCGTACGACGACCTCGTGGTCGTGCGTCCACTGCAGATGCACGAACCGGTTGGCCAGCGGCGGGCTCAGCTCCCAGCCGTCCGCCGCCGAGGACCGGGGGTTGGCGGCGGCCACGATCCTTACGCCGGGCGGCAGTTGCAGGGTGCCGATCCTCCGCTCCAGCACCAGGCGCAGCAGCGCGGCCTGCACCGCGGGCGGCGCCGTCGACAGCTCGTCCAGGAACAGCAGCCCCCGGCCCACGCGCACCAGCCGCACCGCCCAGTCCGGCGGGGCCATCGGCACTCCCTGCTCGGCCGGGTCGTCGCCGACGATCGGCAGCCCCGAGAAGTCGGACGGCTCGTGCACGCTGGCGATCACGGTCGTCAGCGGAAGGTCCAGGGCGGCCGCGAGCTGCGTGAGCGCGGCGGTCTTGCCGATCCCGGGCTCGCCCCAGAGCAGTACGGGAAGGTCGGCGGCGACGGCCAGCGTCAGGGCCTCCAGCTGGGCGTCGGGGCGGGGTTCGGTGGTCGTGGTGCGCAGCAGACTCAACAGGTCTGCGGCTACGTCGAGTTGGGAAGCGGCGACGGGCTCGGAGAGCGTGGTGGGCAGGGCGAACGGGGTACATGTGGGCATGGGGTATCACCTTCGGGTGGAGTGGGTCGAAGACCTGTGACGGGTGAGCGTGCAGGCGGAGCCAGGAGCCAGGAGCCGGGAGCCAGAGGCCGGGAGCCAGGAGCCAGAGGCCAGGAGCCAGAGGGGCCGGAAGGGCCGGAGGGGCCGGAGGGGCCGGAGGCCGGTTGGCCCGGTCCGGGTCAGTAGAAGGTCGCGTCGCGCGGGCGGCGGTGGCGGGGAGGGCGGCGGCCGGTGTCCAGGCGGACCCGTCCGGGAAGCGGTTCGGCGAGACCGGCGCGGTACAGGCCGTAGACGATCCGTCGGCGCGCGGCCGACTCCAGTTCGTCCCGCAGAGGACCTTCGCGCAGCACCGCCTCGGGGCCGAGCAGCCCCTCGACGACGGCCAGCGCACCGGCGATGTCCCCGTGGTCCAGCCGTTCACGCACTCCGGACAGGCAGTCCGGACGGCGGTGTGCCGCGTCGATGGCCCGTAGACAGGGGAGGGGAGCGCCGGTCAGATGGACCAGCAGCTCCTCGCGCCGCAGTTCGGCCGGGTCATGGTCGAGGGCCGTCAGCGTCCCGTCCACCAGGCCGATCCGGTGCCGCTCCCCCCCGGCACTCCACGAGGCGCGGCCGGCCCGCACGGTCCAGGGCCTCGTGGGGCCCGGACCACGCGTGATCCGGTACGAGTGCCGAGGCGACGAGTGGATGCAGCCGCTCGGCGTCGAGCGCACCGGCCCGGATCAGCTCCAGATCGGGCAGCACCCAGGTCGCCGCGTCGGGGAGCACCGGCAGGGAGGTGAAAGCCCCGTCGTCGCCGGGTGCGGCCGTGATCCGCAGCGAGGCTGCGTCGGCGTCGCCGCGACCGGGGCGTGTGTCCGTGCCCCGGCTCCCGTCCGCGGCCGGTTCCCCGCCCGTGCCCAGGTCCAGGAGCAGCCGGCGCCTGACCCCGCACCGTACGAGGACGGTCCCTGTGGACCGCCCCTCGGCGCGGAGCACGATCGCCGCCTCGTCCGCCCACCGCTCGACGGCACAGCCGAGTTCCGCGGCCGGTGTGCCCCACGGGTCCGGCCCGGGCGGAGGCAGCCCCGGCGGCCGGTCCGCTCCGCAACGCCCGCGCAGCTCCGCCGACTTGCGCGCGTCCCAGAGGTGGCGATGCAGATCCAGCCGGTACCGACGGCCGGGACGCGGGCGCGGGTGCGGAGGAGCGGGGGCACCGGGGGCGGAGCGGGAGCCGTCCCACAGTGCGAGGCCGATCCGTTGCCCGGCGTCCGCCCAGGCGGGCGGAGTCCGGACCACGAGGTGTACGGAACCCGGGCCGTCGCGCCCGTCCGTGCGGTACCGGGCCAGTGTGAGGGTCAGGCCCGGCCGCAGCAGCCCGTCGGGGGCGATCCTCGGCATGTGCCAGCGCAGCAGGTCCGGAGCCAGATGGCGGAGATCGGCCCGGATCCGGGCCAGGAGCTCGCGGCCGTACGTGCGTGCCACGGAACGCAGGTCGAGGTCGACGTCGACGCCCGCGGCGGCGCACGCACCGGCCCAGTCGCCGACGGAGCGGCGGGCGGTCGCGGTCTCGACCATGGAGGGTGGCACGGCGAACTCGCGCACGCGCAACCAGAGGGAAAGGCGGGGATCCCCGTTCACGGCGTCAGTGAGCATCAGCGCTCACCTTGCTCGGACGGGACCCCCATTCTGCAGAAGGAGTGTGTAGTCATCGCGGCGACCGTAGCGCCGACCCGCGCGGTCGCGCACCTGTATTTCCGATCCGGTGCGGGTGCGCGTGCGGATCGGGCCCGAGTGGTGACGCTCAGGTCACCGGCGTACGGTCGAACAATGGAACGCGGCGGCGGGCGGACCCGTCCGCCGGACCCGGACCTTGCGACCTGCCATGAGCGAACCTCGGCCGACCTCCCCAGGACCCACCACCACCCAGGAAACGGGCGGTGGTGGCAGCACGATGGCGCTGTTCGTCATCGCCTCGTGCCAGCTGATGGTGGTGCTGGACATCACCATCGTGAACATCGCCCTGCCGGACATCCAGCGTTCGCTGGACTTCTCCACCACCAGCCTCGCCTGGGTGGTCAACGCCTACACGCTGACCTTCGGCGGGCTGTTGCTGCTGGGCGGCCGGGCCGGGGACATCCTCGGCCGACGGCGCGTCTTCGTCTTCGGCGTGCTCCTCTTCGTCCTGGCCTCGCTCCTCGGCGGTCTTGCCCAGAACGAGACCCAACTCCTCGCCGCCCGCGCCCTCCAGGGCGTCGGCGGTGCCATCGCCTCGCCGACCTCCCTCGCCCTGATCAGTACGACGTTCCGTGAAGGCCCCGAGCGCAACCGGGCGTTCGGGGTGTTCGCGGCGGTCTCGGCGGGCGGCGGCGCGATCGGACTGCTCGCCGGCGGCATCCTCGTGGAGTGGCTGAACTGGCGGTGGGTGCTGTTCGTCAACGTGCCGATCGGACTGCTGATCGTGCTGGCGACACCGCGCTGGATCAGGGAGTCCGAGCGCACACCCGGGCACTTCGACGTCACCGGCGCCCTCACCTCCACCCTGGGCATGGTGTGCCTGGTGTACGGCTTCATCAGGGCCGCGCAGGAGGGCTGGCGGGACGCGCTCACGCTGGCCTCGTTCGCCGCGGCCGTCGTGCTGCTGGTGGCGTTCGTGCTGGTGGAGAAGCGCTCCCGGCAGCCGATCACTCCCCTGCACATGTTCGCCGACCGCAACCGCGCCGGGACCTACGGCATCATGCTGTGCCTGGCGGCCGCGATCTTCGGCATGTTCTTCTTCCTGACGCTGTTCACCCAGAACGTCCTGGACTTCAGCCCCCTGGCCACCGGGCTCGCGTTCCTGCCGGTCAGCGCCGTCATCGCGGTCGGTGCCGGGCTGGCCTCACGGTTCCTGCCCGTGTACGGACCCAAACCGTTCATGGTGGGGGGCGCGATCCTCGCGGCCGCCGGGCTGGGCTGGCTGACCCTGACCGACGTCCACTCCACCTACGCCGGCAGCGTCCTCGGCCCGATGCTCGTCTTCAGCCTGGGCATGGGCATGGAGTTCGTCTCGCTGACCCTGATGGCCCTCTCCGACGTACCCACCCCGGAGACCGGTGCCGCCTCCGGACTCCTCAACGCCACCCAGCAGGTGGGCGGTTCGCTCGGCCTCTCCATCCTCGTCACGATGTACGGCACGGCGAGCACCAACGAGGCGGCCGAGCAGGTCCCGGCCTTCCTCTCCCAGGCGACCCCGGCCGAGCGCCTGCGGTTCGAACAGACCAGGCAGCTCCCGCCGCCCTGGTCCGACGAGGTGCTCACCGCGGGCGTCTCGGCCGCCTTCGTCATGGCGGCGATCTTCACCGTCGTCGCCGCCCTCATCGCCGTCCTGGCCATCCAGGTGCGGCCCTCCGACCTGGAGCGGCTGAAGGGCGGCGGGGTCGGGCCGGGCCCGGGCTGACCACCCGGGGCCGGCGGCGTACGGAGGGTCATGTCGTCGTGCAGGAGGCCCCGTTGAGGGAGAACGCGGTCGGCGCCGGGTTGGTGGCGCCACGGCTCGCCGTGAACCCGAGGGTGACCGAGCCCGCGGCCGGGATCTTCGCGGTGTACGAGGCGGCGGTGACGGTGACGGCCGCGCCGGACTGGGCCGCCGTACCGCCCCAGAGGCTGGAGACGCGCTGGCTGCCGGGGAACGTCCAGCGCAGGGTCCAGCCGTCGACGGCCGCAGTGCCGGTGTTGCGGATGACGATCTCGCCCTGGAACCCGCCGGACCACTCGCCGGTCACCCGGTAGCCGACGGCGCAGGCCGCCGTGGAACCGCCGGAGGCGGTCGTGACGTTCACCGATCCCGAGCGTGCCGAACGGTTGCCTGCCGCGTCCCGCGCGTACACGGCGAAGGTGTACGACGTGGCGGGGGTCAGCCCGGTGAGGGCTGCTGAGGTGCCCGTCGTGGTGGTCACGGCGGTCTCGGCGGTGCCGCTGACACGGACCACGTCGTAGCCGGTGACGCCTGACGCGTCGGTGGCGGCGGCCCAGGTCAGGGTGGCGGACGAGGAGGTCACCGCGGAGGCGGTCGGGGTGCCGGGGGCCGTCGGGGGAGTGGTGTCGCCGCCGGAGGAGGCGTAGACCGCGGCCTCCTTGGACGTGGCGGCGATACCGTTCGCGCCGTTGAAGAGGCGCTGCCCCCAGCTGGTCAGCCGGTCCGGGTCGAAGCCGGTCACCAGGTCCAGGTACTCGACGCCGCCGCCGTTGCCGCTCCAGGACCAGCCGAGGTAACCGAGGCCGAGGCGCTGCGCGGCGGCGAGGATGGCGTCCTCGTCGGGGTTGCCGTCCGAGTGCTCGTGCCCGAACTCGCCGATCACGATGGGCAGTTTGGCCCGCACGAACCGGTTGAGATAGTCGTTCACCTCCGCCGCCGTGTCGAAGACGCCGTACATGTGGATGGAGAAGACCGTGTTGCCGTCCGGGTCGGCGGCGAAGACGGAGGCCGCGTTGTCGCGCATCGTGAACGCCCAGTCCTGGCCCCAGTTGGGGGCGTCGACCATGATCGTGTGGTCGAACCCGGCGGCGCGCAGCTTCTGGATCGCCGCCTTGGTGTCCGCCGTCCAGCCCGCGTAGTTGTTGTTGCCGTACGGCTCGTTGCCGATGTTGACGACGACGTAGTCCTCCTGGCCCGTCAACGCGCTCTGTACGCCGATCCAGTAGTCGGCGGCCCGGGAGAGCGTCACCGCCCCGCTCTGCTCGCCGTACCCCGTGGTGTCGTGCACCTCCAGCACACAGATGAGCCGGTTCCGTTTGCACTGTGCCACGACGTTCGCCACGTCGGCGGTGTCGTTACGGGTCCACCGGTCACCGCTGGAGAGGACCACGCGCACGGTGTTGGCACCCTTGGCCTTGATGTGGGCGAGCGAGCCGATCTGGTCCGCGTACCAGGTGTGGGCGTGGTTCACGCCGCGCATCACGAAGTCGTTGCCGGAGCGCTCCAGCAGGCGCCCGTTCTCGATCCGGAAACCGGGCTGCGCCGCGTGCGCCGCGTGCGCCGGTGTGCCGAGGGCGAACAAGGGGAGCAGCAGGCCGAGGAGGGCGGCGACGAGGGTGCCGGTTCGGGGTGCTCGGCGCTTGCGGGGCGTCCGAGGTGCGTGGGCGGGGGCTGTCGTGTGCGTGGGGGCTCTCATGGCGGCTCCAGCGAAGGGGAGTGAGGGAGAGACAAGGGGGAGCGGGTGAGGGGCGTGGGGCAGGGAACCCTTGTCGGCGGGTCCGTTGCCGGCCGGTGGTGCACCGGTGGCCGACCGGTCACCGGCCGATGTCCCGGCCGGTGACAAGTCGTCGATGACAAGTCGTCGATGACAAGGCATCGATGACAAGGCATCGATGCCTTGTCATCGATGACGAGGTGTCGATGACGAGGTGTCGATTACGAGGAGAAGGCCGTCGCCCGTGCCGTGCAGCCGACCGTCGCGGACGGCGTCCCGGCCGTCGTCGGGGCCGTGGCGACGAATCCGAACGAGGCACTGGCGCCTGCCGCGAGCGTGCCGTTCCACGAGGCGTTGGTGACCGTGACGGTGCCGTCGGCGGCCGTGGCCGAGGTCCCGTTCCAGACCTGGGTGAGACGGGCCCCGCCGGCCGGTACGACCGTCACGGTCCAGCCCGCCACGGCGGACGACGACGTGTTCGTCACGGTGACTTCGCCCTGGTAGCCGCCCTGCCAGACGTTGGTGGCCCGGAAGACGGCACCGCAGGTGGCCTGACCGCCGCCCGGATCGCCCGGATCACCCGGCACTCCCGCGTCCAGCACCGCCCTCAGCGCCGGAAACCAGCGGGCGGCGATCTTGTCGTCCCCGGCGGCGTTCGGATGCACCCCGTCGTAGGTGTCGGTCGCCGTGCCGAACCCCGTCCACTGGTCGACCACGGTCACCGGTGAGTCCTCGGTGCTCGTCGCCCGGGCCCAGGCGGGGATCCGCGCGTTGAAGTCCACCACCCGCTGTGCGCAGCCCGTGCAGCTGCCGGGGTTCATGGGGATGAGCTGCGCGACGAGAACCCGCATGTGCGGGTTGGACGCGCGCATCTGACCGACGAGCTTGGTGTACGCGGCGAGAATGCGGTCCGGGGCGATGCTGCTCCACACGTCGTTCGTACCGAAGTGCATGACAACGATGTCGGGTCGCGTGGCCGACAGCCGGGCAGGCAGCAGGTTCTGGTCGGCGACATTGGTCACGAGTTCCCCGCCGTGGCCCTCGTTGTCGCCGTCGTGCTCCTGCCCGCAGCCCTGGGTGGGGAGCGTGCCGACGAAGTCGAGGTCCGTGTAGCCGGCGTTCCGCAGGCGGTTCCACAGCACCGCCCGCCAGCAGCCGGGCGAGCCGGTGATCGAGTCGCCGAGCGGCATGACGCGTACGGGGGCCGCGGCGGCGCCGCTTGCCGTCGACGCGGCCGCCGCCGCGGTGGGTGCGGGGGGTGCGAGGGTCAGTGCGAGTGAGACGAGCAGGGTTGCCACCAGGCCGAGAAGCGGCAGAGGCGGTAAGGGGGACGGGTGAGTGTCACGCATGGGGTGGGTCCCTTCCCTGAGTGAGATGGGAGCGCTCCCGGGTGAACCTGCCATCGTTGTCATTTACACGTCAAGATGGCTGCGCGTACATCTTCGACGGGAGGGCGGCCGCCCGTGTCGGCCCCCACAGGGGGTGCCCTGCCCCGTCCGCCCCGCTCTCCTCGTCGCCGCGCCGCTCCCTTCTCGCGGATTTACGGGTGATTCATGAATGAGAACGGCAATCACGTGCATGGATATTGACGTGTCTGGGACGGCAGCTCTAGCTTCCGTGAGGGAAAGCGCTTTCCCCCTCGGTGTCCGGGAGACGAACCATGCGACCACAGCGATTCACCGCGTGCGTAGGCCTGTTGAGCGTCCTGGCCGGCGGCCTCCTCGCCCTGTCCGCCCCCGCGGCGCACGCGGCCGGCGCCCTCCATGTCGCGACCAACGGTGACGACGCCAACCCCGGCACCCTGGCCGCCCCGTTACGGACCATCCAGCGGGCCGTCGACCTCGCGCAGGCGGGCGACTCGATCCTGATCCGGGGCGGGACCTACGCGCCGACCGCGAACATCCAGCTGCTGAAGAGCGGAACGGCGAGCCGGCCCATCCGGCTCGGCAACTACAACGGCGAGCGTGTCGTCATCGACGGCGAGGGAATGCCGTACACGCCCGGCGCGGTCGGCTCCAGCATCCCGCGGGCACAGCGGGGTGCGATCCACATCGAGGGAGACCACTGGCGGCTGAGCGGGCTGGAGATCGTCAACGGGCCGTACGGGATCTTCGGCTCGGACACCAGCGGCAATGTCCTCGAGCGGCTGGTCACCCGGAACAACTACGAGTCCGGGGTGCACCTCCAGGGCGCGTCCGGCGCCAACCAGATCATCGATCTGGACAGTTACGGCAACCGGGATCCGCGCAAGAACGGCGAGAGCGCCGACGGCCTGGCGATCAAGGAGGGCTCCGGGACGGGCAACGTCGTCCGCGGGGCGCGGTTGTGGAACAACGCGGACGACGGGCTGGACCTCTGGGAGTTCCTGTCACCGGTGACGATCGAGGGGAGCCTCGCCCACGGGAACGGCTACAACCGCTGGAACCTGCCCGACTACACCGGTGACGGCAACGGCTACAAGCTCGGCGGCGGCGACGAGGACCGGCCCGCCGCGCACGTGGTGCGCAACAGCATGGCATGGGACAACTCGGCCGGCGGTTTCATCGACAACGCCAACCCCGGCGCGCTGGTGGCCGAGCGCTGCACGGCCTGGCGCAACAAGGGCGCGGGATTCGACTTCGCCGACGCCGACGGCACGCTGACGAAGAACCTCGCGGTGGCCAACGGTACGAACGTCTCGCTGGGCTCGAACTCCGGCGGCAGCGGCAACTCCTGGAACCTCGGAGGCGCCTGGACCTTCACGAGCACGGACGCGACCACGATCACGGGGGCGAGGGCGGCGAACGGCGCGATCCCGACGTCGGTGTTCCTCCGGCCGGCGAACGGGGCGGATGTGGGGGCTCGGTTCTGATCACGGTGCCGGGAGGGTGTCCGGTCGCTACGATGCGCGTGCCGGTCGGTTTTCACGCGAGGGGGAGTGGCGATGAGGATCAAGGACCCGGAGTACCCGGCAGCGGTCGAGGCCGCCGTGGAGATCCTGCGGGCACGGGCACGGCAGGAACGGACCATCACCTACGGGGAGCTGAGCGGCGAGTTGAAGGCACGCGGCTTCGACTCCATCCCGCCCCACCGCGGAGTCATGACGTATCTCCTCAAGGACGTGTGCTCCTACCACAATGAGGACGGACGAGCACCGATGCTCTCGGCGATCGTGGTGAACAAGGCCAGCCGGGAGCCGTCCGGTCAGTTCACCGTCCTCGCCCGAAGCCTGCCCTTCTCCCGCCCGGCCGAATGGAGTTGGCAGGAGGAACAGCGAGAGGTGTTCGCCCGGCACCGCGAGCCGTGACACCGCCCTTCGACGCCGTCGCTGCCGCCGCGCACGAATCCCGGACGACAGTCCAAATGGACTGAACCGGTCCTGCACGGCAGAGAGCCCCGGTCGAGCGACCGGGGCTCGTGTGTGCGCCGCGTGGCCGGTCCTTGTGGCTGTTTCATCCCACTCTTACGGTGACACCCTGCCCCATCATGATCAACGTACCGACGATCACGCCGACTACGATCAGGACGGCGATCAATCGTGCCGTACGTCGCTCCTCCGCGATGGCGAATCTGACCGTCCGCCACCACTCCTTGTCGAGTCTCAAGCTCCTCACCTCTCTGTCTGGGTTGGTGAGTTGAGCTTCGTCCACCGCCCACCGTGATGATTCACGGCGATACGCTGTGACGCAGAAAGAGTCGCAGTGAATCGTGGTGAACCGAGCCCTCGGCTCCACGACGGGGGAGGTCGCCGTGCCAGGATCAGCCAGCAGAGCGGTGGAAATCCCTGACTCCGTCCCCGACGGACCGCTCCGCACATGGCTGGAGTGGCTGGCGGAGCTGCGACGGAGGGCCAACACGCCCTCCCTCAGCTCGGTGGCAGTGAAGGCGAAGCTCAAGGGGCAACCTCTGAGTACAGCCACCGTCCGGAGATTGCTGCGCGGCGAGACCCTGAGCGAGAGGCCCGCAGCGGCCCTCGCCTACACACTCGCGGAGATGGACCAGCGGCCTCTGACTGATCGCCCTTCGAACGACTGGGATGCTTTCGACGCTCTCTTGACTGCCCGCTTGGCCGCAGCGATAGCCGGGGACGGCGTCGCTGGTGCGTCGGGCCCAGCTGCTGGCGGCCAGAGTGAATCGGACGCACAGCATGTGTCCGATCGTCAGATGGATGGGATGCCTGCCGATGACGAAGGCTGGACCGAGTGGACAGGTCGCCTACGTGCCGCCGCCGGCTCACCCACACTTGTGCGCATTGCCGAAATGGTGGCGAAAGCCTGGTCCGAGCAGCCCAGCCGCGAAGCCGTGAGACAGAGCCTTCATGGTGGAGGAGGTGTTGTTCAAGCCGGAGCGGTTGCCAGAGTGTTGGCTCTCTGGTCCGTCTATTCGGCAGGACTCGAACCGTCCTCCGATCTGGTGTGGAAGTTCGAAAGGGCTGCGCAACGACTCTTTGTCCAATGGAATCAGACCAATTGGGATGTGAAGAGAGCGGCACCGAAGCCCTCCGAGATGTGGGAGGACTACCTCGAACGCCTCAGGGAGGAGGCAGGTAGCCCGGCAACCCAGGAGATCGCTGAGCACGTGGAGGCAATGTCGGAAGGGATCTTCCTTCCGGAGCGGGTCGAGGCCCTCCTCGCGGCAGAGGGGGATCCCCGGAGGATTGCAGGGGATGCACAGCTTGTTGTCGCTGCTCTCGCAGATCTGCAGGCGCGGCGTGGAGGGTACCGGCTGAATGACAGGGAGCAGGCGATCCTGCGATTGCGCACTTTGGCGCTACTGGACCAAAGAAGACCCTGATGCTGATGCAGTGGGGTATTTGAGGGCGGTGCTGTCGGGCCTGTGCACGCCCTGGGGCACCGCAGCGTCGTGTCGAGCGCAACCCCCAGGGCCAGGAACTCGGGCCGCTTCGTTACGCGTCGACCGAGCATTCCGGCGGGCAACGGGATGCCCGTGTCGGCCCGGCGGGGGCGTCGTCCGCGGTCATACGCGTGGTCGGCCGTCGAGGCCGTCCGGCGTACCCCCGCTCGCCGCCCCTACCGGCCCACCCCCTACCCCTCCACCCCCGCAGCCCCCGCCCGCAGTCCGTCCATGACGAGGTCGAGGAGGCGGGTGGCGCGGGGCTGCCAGTCGGGATGGGTGGCGTCCTGGGCGGCCAGCTGCCACAGGCCGGCGATCGCGAGGAAGAAGTCGTCCGCGGTGACTCCGGGGTGGACGGTGCCGGCCCTCTCACCCGCGCGGAGCAGGAGTTCGGCGGCTTCCGTCACCGGGGTGTGCGGCGGCCGGTCGGGGCCGTCGGGGCGGCAGGTGGCCTGGCGGATCGCGTCCGCCAGGCCCGCCTTGGTCATGGCGAACCGGGCGAGGCGGTCCATCCACTCGCGCAGTGCCCGGTCCGGCTCGCGCGTGGCGAGCAGCTCGACCGCGGAGTCGGCGACCTGCCGCATCTCGTGCCGGTAGACCTCCAGGACCAGGGCCTCCCTGGTGGGGAAATGGCGGTAGAACGTGCCCTGCCCGACGCATGCCTTCCTGGCGATCCCGCTCAACGGTGCGTCCGCGCAGCGCGTCAGTTCGGTCAGTGCGACCGTGAGGATGCGCTCGCGGTTGCGCTGGGCGTCCGAGCGCAGCGGGGCGTCCTTCTTCGGCTCCACGGGTCCTCCTCGCGGGTCCCTGGCCGAAACCCGTCCTTGTTAAGCGGACAACTGTCCGTTAAGTTTTCCGGAGAGGACAGCTGTCCGGTTGTGTCATCGTAGCGTCGGACCGGCCGCCGAGGGCAACCTCCGCTGTCCACATACCTGACTCGACCGCCGGCCGGAGCGGGTCTCCTCGACATGCTCCGGATACGCGAAAGAAGGCTGATCATGTCCCCAGCCACCTCCTCGACGTACAGCGCCATCACCCTGAACATCAACGGCGAGAAGCACGCCCTCTCCGTCGACCACCGCACCACCCTGCTCGACGCCCTGCGCGAGCGGCTCGACATGACCGGCACCAAGAAGGGCTGTGACCAGGGACAGTGCGGCGCCTGCACCGTCCTCGTCGACGGACGCCGCGCCGTCTCCTGCCTGCAACTGGCCGTCGCGGCCGAGGGGCGGGAGATCACCACCATCGAGGGCGTCGCCGTCGGCGACGAACTGCACCCCGTGCAGCAGGCGTTCCTCGATCTCGACGGCTTCCAGTGCGGCTACTGCACCCCGGGCCAGATCTGCTCGGCCATCGCGGTCATCGAGGAACACGCGGCGGGCTGGCCCAGCGCCGCCACCGCCGACGTACGCCCCGAGGCGGAAGCGCCACCGCTCACCCCCGAGGAGATCCGCGAGCGGATGAGCGGCAACCTGTGCCGCTGCGGCGCCTACGTGTCGATCGTCGAGGCCGTCGCCCGCGCCGCCGCCGGCAGCACCGCGAAGACCGAGGAGAGCGTGGCGTGAAGGAGTTCGACTACCAGCGGGCGTACGACGTCTCCGGCGCGGTCGCCCTGCTCGGCGCCGACCCCGAGGCCCGTTTCCTCGGCGGCGGCACCAACCTCGTCGATCTGATGAAGACCGGCGTCGAGCGACCCGCCCGGCTCGTCGACGTCCGTGAACTCCCCCTCGACGCGATCGAGTCGACCGAGGGCGGCGGACTGCGGATCGGCGCGACCGTCACCAACAGCGACCTCGCGGCCCACCCAGAGATCCGCCGCCGCTACCCCGCCCTGGCCCAGGCCGTGCTGGCCGGCGCCTCCGGTCAGCTGCGCAACATGGCCACCGTCGGCGGCAACCTCCTGCAGCGCACCCGCTGCGGCTACTTCGCCGACGTCACCCAGCCCTGCAACAAGCGCCTGCCCGGCAGCGGCTGCCCCGCGATCGAGGGCGAGCACCACAACCACGCGATCCTCGGCGCGTCCGGGCACTGCGTGGCCACCCACCCCTCCGACATGGGCGTGGCGCTGGCCGCCTTCGACGCCGTGGTGACCTACGAGACGGCCGACGGACGCGGCGAGTCGCCCCTCGCCGACCTCTACCTGCCCGTCGGCGACACCCCGCACCTCGAGACGGCCCTGCCGCCGGGCGCCCTGATCACCGGCGTCGTCCTGCCGCCCGCCCCCGTCGCCGCGCACTCCCGCTACCGCAAGGTCCGCGAACGCGCCTCGTACGCCTTCGCCATCGGCTCGGTCGCCGCCGCGCTCGACGTCCGCGACGGCCTCGTGCACGAGGCCCGGCTGGCCTTCGGGGCAGTCGCGTCCCGGCCGTGGCGGGCCCGTGCGGCGGAGCGCGCGATGACCGGAGCCCCGGCCGACGCGCAGACCTTCGCGGCCGCCGCCGACGCCGAACTGGCCGCCGCCGCGCCGCTTCCGCACAACGCCTACAAGGTGACCCTCATGCGCAATCTCGTCGTGGCCGTCCTGTCCGAACTCACCGAGGAGGCCGCCCGATGACCACCGCCCCCACGGCACACCAGGGCGCCGTCGGCACCGCGCGCACCCGCGTCGAAGGCCGCGACAAGGTCACCGGCGCCGCCCGCTACGCCGGGGAGATCCCCCTCACCGGACTCGTCCACGGCTGGCTCGCGCTGTCCACGGTGGCCCGCGGCCGGATCCGCGCGATCGAGACCGCCGACGCCCTCGCGATGCCGGGCGTGCTCGCCGTCCTGACCCACGAGAACGCCCCGCGCCTCGACACCGACTACGCGGGCCTCATGGGAACCAAGCCCGACCCGACCACCGCCGTCTTCCAGCACGACCGGGTACCGCACCGGGGCTGGCCCGTGGCGCTGGTCGTCGCCGAGACCTCCGAGCAGGCCAGGGAGGCGGCGGAGGCGCTGGTCGTGCACTACGAACAGCAGCCGCACGACATCGACTTCGCCCCCGGGGCCCCGGACGCGTACCCGCTGGACGCCTTCGGCCCCGCGGTGATCGAGCAGGGCGACCTGGAGGCCGAACTCGCCGCCTCCGCCGTCGTCGTGGACGCCGAGTACACCACCCCCGAGGAACACCACAACCCGATGGAGCCGCACGCGGTGACGGCCCACTGGGACGGCGGCCGGCTCGACGTGTTCGACTCCAACCAGGGCACCATGTGGGTCCAGGGCGAACTCGCCAACCTCTTCTCCCTCGACCCGGGCTCGGTGCGGGTCCGCTCCGAGCACGTCGGCGGCGGCTTCGGCAGCAAGGGCGTCCGCGCCCACCAGGTCGCCGCCGTCATGGCCGCGACGGTCCTGCAGCGCCCGGTCCGCGTGGTCATGACCAGGCGTCAGATGTTCTCCCTCGCCGGCTACCGCAGCCCCACCGCCCAGCGGGTGCGGCTCGGTGCCGACGCCGACGGACGGCTGCGCGCCCTGGAGCACCGCTCGCAGAGCCTCACCTCGACCGTCCACGAGTTCATCGAGCCGGCCGCCGGACCGGCCCGGGTCATGTACGGCGCCGACGCCCACCACACGGCCGGCCGGATCGTACGGCGCGATGTGCCCACCCCCACCTGGATGCGCGCGCCGGGCGAGGCTCCGGGCTCCTTCGCGCTGGAGTCGGCGGTCGACGAGCTGGCCGAGAGGCTCGGCATCGACCCGATCGAGCTGCGGGCCCGCAACGAACCCGAGCGGGGACCGGTCTCCGGGCTGCCGTTCGCCGGCCGCAACCTGCACGCCTGCTTCCGCGAGGGCGCGCGCCGGTTCGGCTGGGCCGACCGCGACCCGCGCCCGGGCCTGCGCCGGGACGGCCGCTGGCTGCTGGGCACCGGTACGGCCGCCGCCTCCTTCGGCGCGGGAGCCGCGCCGTCCACGGCGGCCGTGACCGCCGAGGCCGACGGCACCTTCACCGTTCGGGTCAACGCGGCGGACATCGGGACCGGAGCCCGCACCGCGCTCACCCTCGTCGCCGCCGACGCCCTGGAGGTGGCACCGGAAGAGGTCCGGGTACGGATCGGCGACAGCGACTTCGGGCCCGCCATGATCGCCGGCGGCTCGATGGGCACTCGCTCCTGGGCCTGGGCCGTCACCCTCGCCGCCCGCGACATGCGGGAGAGGCTCGCCCTCGGCATCGACATCCCGCCGGAGGGCATCACCGTCCGCTCCGACACCACCGCCGCCCTCGGCGCCCTCGCCCGGAAGGAACGCCACTCCTACGGCGCCCAGTTCGCCGAGGTCGCCGTGGACCCGGCCACCGGCGAGGTCCGCGTACGGCGCATGCTCGGCATCTTCGCGGCGGGCCGGATCGTCAACCCGCTCACCGCCCGGAGCCAGCTCGTCGGCGGCATGATCTGGGGCATCTCCATGGCCCTGCACGAGGAAGCGGTACGCGACCGGGCCTCCGGCGGCCATTACGGCGCCGACCTCGCCGGCTATCACGTGGCCGCGCACGCCGACGTGCCCGCCGTGGAGGCCGACTGGGTCGACGACCTCGACCCCGACGACCCCGTCGGCATCAAGGGGATCGGCGAGATCGGCATCGTGGGCGCGGCGGCCGCCGTGGCCAACGCGGTCTGGCACGCCACCGGCGTACGCCACCGCCACCTGCCCATCCGGCCCGACCGCGTCCTGACGGCGGGCCGGGATGCTTGACGCGGCCGCCGAGCTGAGCGCGTGGGCCGAGGAGGGGCGTGACTTCGCCGTCGCCACGGTCGTGGCGGTGAGCGGCAGCGCCCCCCGCGGCCCCGGCGCGGCCCTCGCCGTCGACAGCCGGGGCACGGCCGTCGGTTCGGTCTCCGGCGGCTGTGTCGAGGGCGAGGTGTACGAGCTGTGCCGGCAGGCGCTGGCGGACGGCGAGACCGTTCTGCGGCGCTTCGGCTACAGCGACGAGGACGCCTTCGCCGTCGGCCTGACCTGCGGCGGCGTCATCGACATCCTGATCACGCCGGTCACCGCCGCCTCACCGGCCCGAGCCGTGCTGCGCGCCGCGCTCTCGGCGGCGGCCCGGGACGAACCGACGGCCGTCGCCCGCGTCGTGCGGGGCCCGGCCGAACTCCTCGGACACGCCCTGCTCGTACGGGCCGACGGAGCCGGGGACGGGCCCGCCGACGGGGCGTACGACCCGGCGGCCGAGGCGGGCCACGAGGGCGGGCTCGGCGGCCACCCCGATCTGGACCGGACGGCGGCAGCCGAGGCGCGGGCCATGCTGGACGGCGGACGCACGGGCACCGTCGAGCTGTCGGCGGACGGCTCGCACTGCCCCGGCGGTCTCACGCTCCTCGTGGAGACGCGCGTGCCGCCGCCCCGCATGATCGTGTTCGGGGCGATCGACTTCGCGGCGGCGCTGGTGCGCGCGGGCAAGTTCCTCGGCTACCACGTCACCGTGTGCGACGCCCGTCCCGTCTTCGCCACGCGGGCCCGCTTCCCCGAGGCCGACGACATCGTGGTGGACTGGCCGCACCGCTATCTGCGGCGCACCGGGACCGACCGGCGCACGGTCCTGTGCGTGCTCACCCACGACGCCAAGTTCGACATCCCGCTGCTGACGGCGGCCCTGCGGATGCCGGTCGCGTTCGTGGGGGCGATGGGCTCCCGCCGCACCCACACCGACCGCGAACGGCGCCTGCGCGAAGCCGGCCTCACCGAACGGGAACTGGCCCGGCTCAGGTCCCCGATCGGGCTCGACCTCGGCGCCCGTACGCCCGAGGAGACGGCCCTGTCCATCGCCTCGGAGATCGTCGCGGCCCGCCGCGGCGGCACGGGCGCGCCGCTGACCGGGTCGGGGACGCCGATCCATCGCGAGGCGAGGGAGCGGGGGGCCGTGGCGGCGGCCTGACCGGGCGCGGGCAGCGGCCGGGTCTGAGTACGTCGGCCGGGACGACTGAGTACCTGCCCCGATGCCCGGCACCGCCGCCCGCTGGTGCACTGTCGTCATGGACACGCACTCCTCGCGCCCGCTCCGCAATGTCACCGCCACGGCCACCGCCACCGGTTCGGCCCTCGCGGTGGTGCTGCTGCCGCTGCTGGTCGGCGCGCTGGTGGCGCGGTCGGCCGGTGGTGACCCGATGGCGTCGGTCAACGCCCTGATCGCGGGCGGCGGGGAGCGGGCGAAGCTGACCCGGAATCATCTGCCCGTCCTGCGGGGCATCCCTGGGGCGCCCCGCAGGTGGGGCCGGCGGCTACTGACCCGCCGCGAGGACGTATGTGTTGAGGTCGGCGACGGTCGTCAGCGGTGACGGCGAACCCAGCTCGTAGCGGTCGACGGCGAGGTAGTTGGGCTTCTTGCGGGCGGCCGGGGTGCAGAAGTTCTGCGCCCGGTTGCCCAGCTTGGCGTTGTCCGTCTCGGTCGTGCCGCTGATGGTGTAGTCGCGGAAGTGGTTCATGACGAACAGCGGATGGAAGGCCGCCGAGTCCGTGGTGAGGGGCCTGCTCGTGCCCCAGCGGCTGTAGCAGGACCAGTCGGACCCGCCGAGCCCGCCGCCCATGGACCAGTAGTTCTCCACGGTCCACTCGCGCTGGTACATCACGCCGAAGGTGTTCCGGGTGGCCTGGCCGGCGGAGGTGTCGCTCGCGCGGGTGCGGTCGCTGAAGACCATCAGCTGCTTGCCGCGGGCGGCGAGGTCGGCCATGGTGGGCCAGCCGTTGGTGGCCACGCCCTCCTGGTCGGGCCGGTACAGCACGTCGGAAAGGCCGCGGACGGAGGCCAGCGACGCCTTCAGCACGTCGGAGGAGGTGTAGTCCTCCAGGAAGACGGTGGCGAACTGGCCCGGGTTGGCCTTGAGGAAGTCGACCATGCGCTGGAGGTCGGTGGCGAGCGGCACCGGGCTGCCGACCCCGTCACAGCTGTTGTGGCACAGCACGGCCTGACCTGAAACGGTGTACGCGTCGAGCATGAACCCCCTGACCCCGTCGGTGAGTTGGCGGCTGATGCCCCGTGACTGGTTGGGGAAGAGACTGACGGGGAACGAGGCGAAGTTTCCGTCGGCGCCGTTGGCGAAGGCGTTGTGCGAGGTGAGGAACGCGACCTGGTCGAGGGTCCGGGTGCCGGGGGACGGTATGGCCGTCGTGGCGGGGGCGACCGGCGTGAGATACCAGCGGGCCTGGTCCCCGTTCGACCCGATCTGTACGAGGGAGGAGTCCGAGGAGACCCCCGTCAGGTACTGCGCGGTGCCGGGCACGGCGATCGTGTACGTGCTGCCGGCCGCCTCGGTGACCGTCCACGTGGTGCCGTCCGCGCCGCAGGCCGCCGTCACCGCCGAGGTGCCGTTGCGGCCGAGGCAGATCCCCGACTGGTCGGCGTTGCGCAGCTGGTGCCCGCCGCCGACGGCGACCGGCGTCCACTGCTGGTGGTCCTCGTTGCCCTTGGGGTTGTGCGCGGCGACCGTACCGCCGCCGGCCGCCGCGTTGAGCCCCGTGACGGAGTTCTGCAGATAGACCGAGTGCGTGGGGACCGCCGCGGCGGCGGTCCCCGGCATGGCGAAGGGCGCGCCCAGGGTGAGCGCGGCGACCGCGCCCAGGGCACGGGCGTGGGCGCGAGGGCGCGTACGAGGACGGGGATGGGGACGGGACAGGCTCACGGGGTTCCTTCCACTCCGGCACACCGGATTGATGTCAGAGGCATGACACACCGAGCGCCGGGTCGCGCACCAGCCCTGTCACACGGAGACCTGTCCGAACTCGCACGCACGCCGGGGGACTTGACCGACAAAAGTTTGAGGTTCAAGCAAGTCTTGGGGATTCTGTGCAGAAGATCTGTTTGAATTCTGGAATCCGTTCGAAGAGGACCACGCGTGAGTGAACCGACACCCCCTGCCTGCCCACAGTGCGGTACGCCCCGGGCGGTGGACGGCACCCCGGCCTGCTCCTGCGGCAGGCTCGCGTCGGAAGCTCACCGGGACATTCGCACCGCGCAGGCGGAGGCCGCGGAGGACTTCGACCCGGTACGTATTCGGCCGTTCGTGAACGTCGGCGAGGACGGGCCGCCGCGGGACCCCTCGGCGGACGGTGACACCCCGCAGCCGCCCACTCCCGCCGAGCCGCACCGCGCGCGGACCACTCCCTCCGACGAGCCCTCTCTCGACCACGAGGCGCTTCCCGATGACGAGCCCTCCGGCGACGACGGGCCTCCCACCGGCCCCGCCCGGGGCGGCCGCAGCCGGCGACGGGTGCTGCTGGCGGCCGGGGCGGGTACCGCGGCGGCCGCCGTCCTCGTGACGGCGGGCATCATCGGCGGCGTCTTCTCGTACGAGGCGCCCTCACGGGACGGCTCGGGCCCCGGCGACATCAGGGCCGACCTCCCTCAGGCGGCGGCCGGCACGGCCCCGTCGTCGACGGCCCCCTCCGCCACGGCGTCCTCGGCGTCCCCGTCCCCGAGCGAGTCCACCTCGCCGGAGGCGACCCCGACCGAGAGCCGGGCCACCCCCACGGGCTCCGGCGGCCCGAGCAGGACGCCGTCCGGCAGCGACGCCAGTGTCACCGGTGCTCCCGCGCCGCCGCCGTCCGACACCACGCCCCCCGTCCTCGGCCTCGGCGACCGGGGAGCGGAGGTGACCGAACTCCAACTCCGCCTGAACGAGGTGGGCTTCTACAACGGTGACGCCGACGGCGAGTACGACCGCGAGGTCCAGAGCGCGGTCCGCGGCTACCAGCTGACCCGCGTCCTCCTGGAGGACGAGTCGGGCGTCTACGGCGAGGCGACCCGCGCCTCGCTCGAATCCGAGACGGCGGAGCCCTCACCCTGACCTCGCGGGCCCCGGGCCCGTCGCCGCCCCGCGCCGGACGGCCGCGTGCCGTGCGGAGGTTCAGTCCTGTGCGAGCAGGCCGAGATGGCGGTGTGCCTGTTCCGCCGTCTCGCTGTGGGGGAACTGCTCGGCGATCTGCTGCCAGATGTCGCGGGCGTGCTCCGTGCCCTCGGGATCGTCGCGGGCCTCCAGGGCCTGGGCGAGGTGGGCCCACTGCCGGGCATGGCCGCCGGAGTGCTCGACGGCGTCCTCCAGCAGGTCGACGGCCTCGTCCAGACGTCCCTGCCGGAAGGCGACCCAGCCGCAGGCGTCCTCGCACACGGCCATCCGGCTCGGCTCCAGCACCCGGCGCGCGCTCTTCAGCGCGCCGTCCGCCAGCAGACGTGCCTCGTCGAGCCGGATGCCCTGCTCCGCGTAGAACATGGCGAGCCGTGCCGTGAGGATGACCAGCGCGGCCCGCAGCGGATGCTCCTCGTCCGTGCCGCGGTACGTCGTCAGCCGGGCCGCGCAGGCGTCCTGGGCCTCCAGAAGCTCCTGTTCGACCTCCCACGGCTGCTCACGTCCGGCGATCAGATGGGCGATCCACTCATGGTGCCGGCCGGCGCCCGGCTGCCGGACCGAGCCGCCGATCGAGCGCAGCGCGACGATCGCGTCGTCCGAACGGCCCAGCAGATCCAGGACGTTGGCCAGCTCCTCGTGCATCCGGGCCTCCAGATCCGCGCTCAGGGTGGCCTCCCGTGTGGCGTCCGTCAACTCCTCCCGGGCCCGCTCCAGCAGCCCGGCGCGCTCCTCGTCCTGCGCGGTCTGCGCCCGTTCGCGGTGCGTGACGGCCAGCTCCAGACGCGCCAGGTCCCGCTGCTCCCCGGCCGGGAGCAGTTCGATCAACCGCAACAGCGTCTGCTCGGCGAGGTCGTACTGCGCCCGGTGGTCGCGGTACAGCCGGGCCAGGGTGAAGCGGGGATACGCGTACAGGGGTGCCAGCTTCAACGCGTCCCGGCAGTCGCGCACCGCGTCGCTGGTGCGCCCCTGCCGCAGGCGCACCGCCGCGCGCCCCGCCAGGGCCCGGGCCCGGGTGGGCAGGTCCGGCGGCTCGGCGGACAGCACCGTCAGCCGCTCCTGGCCCCGCCGCCCCGAACGGTACCGAGGACAGACCGTCTTCGGCGGGCGGTCGAGAACGAGGCCGTACTGTCCCACCGCGGCCAGATAGCTCGGCCCGGCCGGACCGTGGTGATCCGCCTCGGCCAGGGAGTCGCCGAGGGCCGCGTGCGCGTCACCCAGATCGACGTTCCACTGCGGCGGGCTCTCCAGCCGGGCGGGCAGCCCTTCCCGCACCGCCCGGGTCAGCTCCTCGACCGCCGTCGCCCAGTGCCGGCGCTGCCGGTCCGAGGGCAGGATCAGACCGGCCAGCGCGCCGTGCAGCAGACCGATCTCCCGTGCGGCCAGGGACACTTCGGGCGCGCACGCCCCCGGCGCCTGCCGCAGCGAGTCGATCTCCGACAGTGCCTGCCGCAGCCCCGCCTCGTCGAAGTGCTGCTGCGCCTCCCGGGCGTGGGCCCAGGCGCGGGCCCAGCGCAGGAGGAAGGGCCTGCCGTCCGCGCCGCCGGAGTCGCCCGGCGGCGGCCAGTACGCGTCGACGATCCGGCGCACGTCCTCCCGGCCGGGCTCCAGGGTCAGCGCCATGCCCGCGAGGGCCCGGGCGGCCGTTCTGTTCCCCCGCCAGAACATCTGGTTGACGGCCAGCAGCAGCCACGCCTCGGCGTCGTCGGGATGCTGGTGCGCGGCGACGGTGAACAGGGCGGTGGCCAGGTCGCGCGTGTCCTTGGACTCCGGCGAGCCCACCGCGAACAGGCCGACGTCACGGATGGCGACATGATGGTTCTGCGGGTCACGCTGGATCGCCTCCAGACAGGCGAAGAGCGCGCCCTCCCGGTTGTGCCGCTGCAACATGCGGCCCCGCAGCGCGTGCAGTTCGGCCATGTCGGGGGCCCAGCGGATGGCCGTACGCAGGCACCGGTCCGCCTTCGCGCGGGCGCGGCGCCCCGGGCGGTCGTCGGCGTCCCGGGCCAGCCGGAACCAGCACTCGGACCGCATGGCGACCACATGGGCGATCCGCTCCGTCAGCGGCCGTACCGCGGTCTCGTCGCCGTCCTGGACCAGCCGGCGGGCCCGTTCGTCGATCAGGTCCCGCTCGGCGCGGTGGAAGAGACCAAGGGCTTCCCGGACCTTCCCGTCGGCCCGCCTCCGTTCGGCTGCGCGTGTCGCCGCGCCTGCCGCGTCGTCTCCCGCCTCGCCTTCCGTGTCCGCCCCGGCCCGCCGGACGGGCTCGGCCCCGCGCATCGGCTCCGGCGTCCGGCCCGGTACCACCGTGCGGCATGTCTCCGCCTCCTGCCGCAGCAGCGCCACCCCGAGCCAGTACGCGGCGAGCGCGCCGTCCATGGGGTGATCGCCGCCGGCGTGTTGCAGGGCGCTGCGGGCCGACTGGGCGGCCTGACCGAGGAGTTCGCCGCGTTTCGCCGCGTCGACGTCCGGATGCTCCGCCTGTTCGAGGGCCGCCCGGGCGAGTTGGATCCGGGCCGGGGCGAGGGCCGGGTCGAGGGCGACCGCCTTCTGCCACATCAGCGTGGCCGCGCTGCGCACCACCGTGGAGGCCCGGAGCCCGATGTCGGTGCGGATCCTGCGCTGCTCCCGGTAGACGAGGCCGAGGTTGTGATAGGCCGCCGCGTAACCGGGGCTGTGCGAGAGGGCCGCGCGGAAGTGCTCCTCCGCCGCGTCGAGATGATGCAGGAGCCCTTCGTGCTGGAAGTGCTGATAGCTCTCCAGCCCGTCCACCAGACGCTGGAAACTGTCGACGTCCGCACCCGACTCCGCGGCCCCCGGCCGCTCCAGCTCGATGCTGTGGGCCAGCTCGCGGGCGAGCGACGCGCTGGCCCGGCGTACGTCACCGGAGACGATGTCCGTCTGCGCGGACCAGGTACGGCCGCCGTGCCCGGACTGCGAGGCGACGACCCGCAGGACTCCTTCGGCCTCCACCAGCGAACCCTGGAGCGTGCGGCCGAAGGTGCGCTCCACCAGCGTCAGCAGGGTGCCGACCTGGAGCTGGAGCGGGCCGAGCGCGACCGTGCCGATCTCCGTCTCCTTGATGTCCCCGTGCAGTCCGGTCGCCGCGACACCGGACTTGAACGGCACCCGCGTCGACGACCGCAGCACCATCTCGCCGCGCTCCCCGGCCGGATTGAGCACGTCGGCGGGGGTGATGAACGGTTCCTGTCTGACCAGCTCCGAGATCCGCTCGATCTCGCTGTGCAGCAACTCGGCGAAGCCCGCCGCCACCCGGTCCAGCTCGCCGACGTCGTCCCCGGCGACCAGGTTCTTGAACGAGAGGATGTGCACCGGCCGTGACCTCCTGCGGCTGAACGCCAGCAGGACCAGGATCAGGGCCAGGACGAGCGCGACCCACTCCGCCACGGACCACTTCCCGCACAGGTCGTGGAAGACGCCCGTCACGGTGAGCGTGACCAGTGCGGCGGCGATCGGCAGGAACACCGCGTTGGTACTGAGCGCCGCCTTGAGCAGGCCCGCGATCCGCCGCCCCCGGCGGGCCCCCGCCGGTGGCCAGGACCTCACGACGCGGCCGGTCTCCCGGACGAGATACTTGAACGAGGGCATGACCACGCGCCCTTCTGCCGGCGCCCGCTGTCCGCCACCCCCTCCTCGTTCCAGCCTGCGCCCGGACCACCGCGGAGGCAATCCGGGCCGCGGGGCCGGGGCGTCACCAGTAGTCGGGCAGGCTGTAGCGTTCGGTGTGGGTGGCGTGCCACTCGTGGTTGCCGGCCATCCAGGCGGCGAGAGCGGCGGCGTAGCGCCCGGTCGGCGGGCAGGTGGCGGACAGGGCCGTGGACTCCTCCTCGAACGCGTCCATGATCCGGTTGTGGATCTCCACGGCCTCCAGATAGGCGGCCTTGAGCCCGCACCGCTCGTTGGCGGCGATCACCCTGGGCAGGTTGAGGTGGTCGGGGTCGTTCGCCATCTCCCTGGCGAAGGAGTACAGGTCGTTGACGAGCGTGGCCGCGTTCCCGGCCAGTGCGGTGATCCGCTGGACCTCGGGCCGGGCGTAGAGGGGCTCCGGCAGCTCCCAGCCGTCCACGGCGTCGACGACCGCCAGACAGGGCCGGAAGTTGTTGAACTGCCGCATCACCAGGTACTCCCACACCTGTGGCATGTGGCCGGCCTCGGCCCAGGCGGCTTCGCCGAGATACCCCAGATGCAGCCGGGCCAGATCGTGCACGAGCCGGTCGGTCTGGCTGGGGGTGGCGAGGGCCGCGTAGTCGCGCAGGGCGTGGTGGTACGACCGCAGCGGCCCGTCGGCCCGCACCCCGTGCGCCCACCGCTCCTCCGTCTCGGGAGTGCCGTGCAGCGGGTCGAGCGCCGACTGGGCCATCAGCAGCCGTGCCCCGAGACCGCGCGGCGAGCCGCCCTTGCCCTCGTCGACCTCGCAGTAGAGGTTGTCGACCAGATGCTCGGCGAGCAGCAGCTTCCCGGCGGCGGTGAGGTGTTCGAGACCGACGCCACCCGGGTGTGTCAGCACGATCGCCCGGCCCAGCCCGAATCGCGCGAACTGCCCGCCCCACTCCCGGGGGAACAGCTCCAGCCGCTCCGCCCACTCCTCCAGCCTCCGGTCGACCTCCGCGACCTTCGCCGGATCGGCGGGCACGGCGGGCCGGTGGCGCAGCCCGGGGACCGCGCCACCGCGCCGGTCCCGCCGGGCACGGGCGAGGCTGGGCGGACCCGGCAGCCGGGTCGCGGGTGGCGTGTCGGCCACCGACGGCCCGCTCATTCCGGCATCCAGCCGATCTGCACGTTCTCCAGGATCCCGGCCGCGTCGGGCACCAGCACGGCCATGGAGTAGTAGGCGGTGACCAGGTAGCTCATGATCGCGGTGGCGTCGATGCCCATGAACCGCACGTTCAGCGACGGCTCGAACTCCTCGGGGAGGCCCGTCTGGCGCAGCCCGACGACCCCCTGGTCCTTCTCCCCGGTGCGCAGCGCGATGATGCTGGTGGTGTGCTCCGGGGTGATCGGGATCTTGCTGCACGGGAAGAGCGGCACCCCGCGCCACGCGGGCACCTCGTGTCCGTCGACGTTCACGGTGCCGGGCACCAGTCCGCGCCGGTTGCACTGCCGGAAGAAGGCCGCGATCGCCTTGGGGTGGGCCAGGTACAGCCTGGTCCTGCGGCGCATGGCCAGCAGCTCGTCCATGTCGTCCGGGGTGGGCGGCCCGGAGAAGGTGCTGACGCGCTGCCCGTAGTCGATGTTGTGCAGCAGGCCGAACTCGCGGTTGTTGACCAGCTCCCACTCCTGGCGTTCACGGATCTCCTCGATGGTCAGGCGCAGTTGCTGCTCCGTCTGGTTCATCGGGTGGTTGTAGAGGTCCGCGACCCGGGTGTGGACGCGCAACACCGTCTGTGTGAGGGAGAGTTCGTACTCGCGCGGCGCGAGGTCGTAGTCGACGAAGCCGCCCGGCAGGGTCAACTCGCCCACGTGCCCGGCCTCCAGCGGCACATCCGCCTCGCCCTTGCGGTTCATGGGCAGGCGCTGCCGCTCGGTGAACGCCTCGAACTGGGCCGCGAGGGACGGCGAACGCTCCACGAACGCCATCAGCACGTCCCAGTTGAGCGCCAGCACCACCCCCGCCGTGTCGGCCCGCACCGAGCTGAGCCACAGTGGGTCGGTGTGGCCGATCGCCTCGTCGCCCAGCCCGTCGCCGTCGCTGATGACGCCGAGGACCTCCTCCTCGCCGTACTTGCCGGTGGTGTAGCGCGTGAACCGGCCGTGCACCACGAGATACGCCTCGGTCACCGGCTGCCCGGCGTCCACCAGCACCTGGCCGGCGCGCACCTCACGCACCCGGAACCGGGTGGAGATCTCCCGCAGGGCCGCGAGATCGGTGTAGCCGCGCAGCGCGGGGAGTTCGGTGAGCGTCTCCGGGATGACCCTGACGTCGTCGGCGCCGTTCTGGTCGAACTGCACCCGGCCCCGGCCGATCCGCAGCTGCAGCCGGCGATTGACCCGGTAGGTGCCGCCCTTGACGTCCACCCACGGCAGGGCCTTGAGCAGCCATCGCGAGGTGATGGCCTGCATCTGCGGTTCGGACTTGGTGGTCGTCGCGAGCTGTCGCGCGGCTCGGGTGCTGAGGCTGGTGAACCGGTGTTCGTCGGCGGGTTCGGGCGTGCTTTCGGAGGAGCTTACGGGGGCGGTCACATTCCCTCCCGAGGGATGAGCGGATGCACGGGGGCCGCGGAAGCGTCGCGGGGAGGTGCCCGGACACGGGCGAGCGCCGGGTGCTGTCGAGACGAAGGAACTCGGGTGGCGCGGAACTCGGTCGGCGCGCTGACGACTTGGTCGTGGGCGGATTCCGAGGCGATGGACGCCGCAAGGGTGACGCGAGGCGACACGTACGGTGCTGAGACGGCGCGCGTGCGAGGGGCGGCGCGTTGCGGTTCCAGCCAAACAGGCGGGAGGGTCCCTCGGGTACCGCGTGAAGGGGGCGGCTTCTCGGCCCGGGGATGCGGAAACCGTCTGCCGAGGCAGACTGCCGGCCGTCGCGTGCTTCCACGCTCCCGGTCCACCTCGTACGACCGGCGTACGGGGCGCGCGACACGACGCGAGGGGTGAAGGGGCCGGCTCCGGGCGCCCCCTCCCCCCGCCTCGACGCGACAGCCCCGCGGTCGCGGGCGATGCACCGGCACTGATCGCTCGTCGGCACCGAGCAATCGCTCGGCTCATCGCCGCGGCGCGCTCGGCCGGCTCCCGGGCGCGGCGCCCCGGCGGTGGTTCACCAGCGCGGCAGTCGCAGCTCGTACCCCGGCCGGATCCGGCGCATGTACCCGGTGTCGTCCCGGGAGCGCATGCCGGAGTCGACGTACAGCCGGTGCAGCCGGTCGAGGGCGTCGTGGTCCGGCTCCACGCCCAGCCCGGGTCCGGTGGGCACCGCGACCTCCCCGTCCCGGATCTCCAGCACCCCGGGGACGATCACGTCGTCCGCCGAGTTCCACGGGTAGTGCGTGTCGCAGGAGTGGTCGAGCCGGGGGAGGGCCGCCGCGACATGGGTCATCGCGGCGAGGCTGATGCCCAGGTGCGAGTTGGAGTGCATGGACAGGGCGAGCCCGAACGCCTCGCAGACGGCGGCCAGTTCACGAGTGCGGCGCAGTCCGCCCCAGTAGTGGTGGTCGGTGAGCAGCACCTGGATCGCGTTCCGCTCGATCGCCGGCCGCAGATGTTCCCAGGCGACCACGCACATGTTGGTGGCGAGCGGCATGGGCGCGTCCTTCGCCACCTCCGCCATACCGGCGATGGTCGCGGTCGGGTCCTCCAGATACTCCAGTACGCCGTCCAGCCGACGGGCGACGTACGCCGAGGTGTCCACCGTCCAGGCCGTGTTGGGGTCGAGGGGCAGGGGCTGCCCGGGAAAGGCGTCCGCGAGCGCCTCGATCGCGGCGATCTCCACGGCGAAGACACCGAGCGCCAGGGCGCACAGCAGGATCCGCAGGGCTCAGGAGACGCCGGGCCGGTCGTTCCGGCCGAGCGCGGTGTCGAAACGGGCGGGTGTCGTGCGGGCGCTCCTGCCGGAGTTCCGGGACGCGGTGACGGTCTCGTCGGACGACGGAGTGCGGACGGGATCGAGGGCGGGTGCGCTCATCGCACGTCTCCCCTCCTGCGGAAGTGGTTGACGGAAACGGTGAGAAGCAGCGTCACGCGAGCAGGACGACGGAGGCCGCCGACGCGCCGCCGATGTCGTTGCGGGTGAAGCCGAGGGTGCAGGCGCGGGTCATCCACACCTCGGGGGATCCGGCGGGGCCGCCGCCCGTCAGGACGTACACCTCGGTGAACACGCGCAGTCCGCGGATGGCGGCCAGGGTGAGGACGATGCCGAGGGCCGGGCGGACGGCCGGCAGCGTCACGTACCGCAGGCGCTGCCACAGTGAGACCCCGTCCATCGCGGCCGCCTCGTACGACGTGCGGTCGACGCCCGCGAGTCCGGCGAGGATGATCACCACACGTTCCGTGGCCGATCACCCGGTGCCCTGGCGGCGCGGCGCGGCTCGTCGGCCGCCCGTCGGCCGACGAACGACGGCGCTCCGGGACGCCCTTGTCGGGACCGGGGCCGAGTCGCGGCATTCCAAGTGGTCGAGCCGCCGACGCACGAAAACCGGGAGGCGCCGCGCGGGCGCCTCCCGGTTCGAACTCGCTGGCGAGGAGAGCGGAAGTGCTTGAATCATTTGGAGTGAATGAGAAGGAAGCCCCTCCATGGCCTCGCCGCGGCCAACGCTAGCACTCAGTCCGGGATCAGGTCGCGCAGATTTTCGAGGGTGATGATCCGGGAGTCCGGGTGCAGCCCCTCCGGCCGTTCGAGGCCGAGGTAGGTCACGGGCCCGTCCGGGACCGACCGGCCGTCCCAGAGGTCCACGACCGTGTCGCCGTCGGACATCAGGTCGATCAGGTACGCCACCGTCAGCTGCTCGCGCTCCACGACGGCACGCACCACCTTGGACACCGACACCTGGTTCTCCTCGACCCGGTTGGCCTCCGTGACGCCCTTCAGGTACAGGTGCAGCCACTTCGCGCGCCACCGGCCGTCGTCCCCGCGCCGGAACACCAGCGGCAGCGCCACCCGGCCCACGCCGCGCAGCTCCGACTTCATCCGCACCGTGCGGGGCTCGAAGGGCCGGCCCTTCTGCTCGCCGTCCCGGAGCATGAACCCGAAGAACGACTCCTCGGCCTCCTCGAACCCCTCACCGGCGTAGATGTTGACCTGCGGCACGACCAAGGGTGCGCGCACCCGGTCCAGGGAGAGGTTGATGAACTCCGAGGCCCCCTCGGGCGCCTCGGTGACATCGCCCGAGTGCTCGCCCCCGCCGGCCTTGAGGGAGGTGTAGGAGAGCCAGGAGTCGGTGCTGTAGTCGGCCCGCAGCAGCAGGGCCGAGAGGTCGTAGTCGGTCCGCCGCTCGGTCTCCTTCCAGTACACGAAGAAACGCAGCAGTTCGCCCTCGACCGCCGACACCGACCCGCGCGGCAGCACCCCGAGCCCGGCCGACGTCGCCCGGCCGCTGAGCGGCAGCGCCACGTCGACGATGTCGGGGTCGATCAGCAGCCGGCCCGCCACCGGCAGCCGGCGCCGGATCTCGGCGTCGAGCGCGGCGATCAGCCGGTCGCGGTCGGCGGCCGGGACGGGCCGCCGCAGGTCGCGGGTCACCCAGGCGCGGCCCCGGCCGTTGACGAAGATGCGCGGGCGGTCGCTCTCCCGCTCGCGGTTGTGGAAGTGCTCGCGCACCGACAGCACGACCCGGGCGGAGGCCCCGGGCGCCGCCCGTACCGCCGCGTCCACCACCGCGTCCCGCTCCGCCCCGTCGGCGGCGGCGCGCAGCAGCAGGTCCAGGGCGCGGAACAGCCTGCCGGGAGCGGGCTCCAGCAGCCTCACCGCACCGAGTACGTCGGAGCTGTCGAGCAGCTGCTCGAACCGGCTGCCGAAGGACCGCGCCTGCTTCTCGCCGCGTGCGACGGCGAACACGTCGGCGGCGTGCGGCCAGCGCGGGTACTCGTGCGGGTGCAGGCGCTCCCCGAGCCGCTTGAAGGGCTCCCGGTGCGCGTGTACGTCGGCGAGTTTCGCGGGGTTCGCGGCGACGACGGCGTCCAGACCCGCGAGCAGGGCCCGGCGCACCGGACGCGCGAGCGGCCGGAACCGGGTCGGCTCCTGCAGCGTCACGTCGCCGCCCGACAGCGCGCAGGCCAGCCGCAGCACGTCGGTGACGGTGTCCAGGAGGAGGTCGGCGCCGACGCCGAGCCGGGCCGTGTTGACGACCGCCCGGTTCTCCCGCACCGGGACCCTCTCCGGCTGGGGGCCGAGCGCGCACCGCTCCGCGAGCAGCCGGAGGTCGGCCAGGTGCTCCTCGCCCAGCGGTGTGGTGCTGCCCGCCAGCGCCAGGTACAGGCCGGTGAGCTCCTCGTCCAGGGTCCGGCCGGCGTGCAGGACGGTCACCCGGTCGCCGGCCGCGGCGATCAGCTCGTCCTGGGCGGCCAGCATCTCCTCGTAGGTGTGCTGGTAGCGGCCGTACGCGGGCAGGCTCAGCAGGTCCAGCACGCCGTTCGCCAGCTGGGTCAGCACGTTCTCGCGCGACTTCTCGTCGCCGAGGGCCTGCGCGACGCACCGCGCCCAGAACTCCTCGGTGTCCCGGCACGTTCGCCGGGAAGTCGATGAAGTAGGAGTTGTGGCGGACGTGGTCGCCGACCATCTCGCGCACGATGCGCAGCGTCCGCCGGGCGGTGTGCAGGACGGCCGCCCCGGACAGTCCCGACAGCCGCTCCAGCAGCTCCGCCGAGAGCTTGAAGCCCACACCCATCAGGGCGGCGTCGAACTGCCGCGCGGCCGCGGCGCCGTCGCCGGCGGACCCCTCGGGGGCGGGCAGGCGGTGGGTGTGCCGGATGACCAGCGATGCGAGACTCTGCGTCATTGCGGGATGATCGCAGAGGTGTGCGAACCGGCGCACCGGAGTTTCGCCGTGCGCCGCCCCGCCCGCGACGCGTCCCGTCAGGCCTCCGCGGCCGCCTCCAGCCTCCTTCGCGCGTGCGCGAGGAAGCCGTCGAGGGCGAACTCGAAGGCGGCGTCCGCCCGGCGGTCGCCCACCGCGTCCAGGGCCCGCGCCAGGCGCGGAGTCGCGGACGCGTCGGTGATCTCCCACATGGCCACCGGGGCGGCGAGGTCCAGCGCCGAGCCCAGCACGACGTTCTCCAGCGCGACCAGCACCGGCATCACCTCCGGGAGGGGGAAGCCCGCGTCGAGGAGCAGGGCGACGGCCCGCTCGTACTGTTCGAGGACGCGCGGGGCCCGGACCGGCGAGGTCATCAGCAGCGGGATGGCCCGGGGGTGGGCCGCGAAGGCGGCGCGATAGGAGCGGGCCCACGTCTCCAGGGCGCGGTCCCAGGGCCGGAGGTCGAGGGCGGAGGCGTCGATGCCCGTCGCGACCCGCTCGCGCAGCAGTTCCACGATGCCGTCCCGGCCGTCCACATGGTGATACACCGAGCCGGTCTGCACCCCGAGCCGTCGTGCGATCTGCGGCACGCTGAACTCGCCCTGCGCGGCGAGAAGTTCCAGCGCGGTGGTGGTGATGCGCTCCCTGTCGAGCAGGGGGGTGCGCGGCCGTCCCATGTCGTCCGTCCCCTCCGAGGTCTTCCCAGCAGTCCGAGTGAAGGCTACATTGCAAAAACCGAAAGCCTTTAGGTTAACGGGCCCGGGTGACCCCCTACGGCCCCCATCCCGCCCCCGCCCGCAGCAGAAGGGCTTTCCCCATGACCGTCACCCCCGACGCGACCACCGCCGACGCGACCGCCGCCCCGGCCGCGGGCGGCGAGGACTCCCCGGCGCCGTCCCTGCGCTCCGGCTCGCTCGGCACCACCGACATCGCCTTCTTCGTCGTCTCGGCCGCCGCCCCGCTCACGGTGATGGCCGGCGTCGCCCCGCTCGCCATCCTGATGGGCGGCATCGGCGCCCCCGTCGGCTATCTCGTCGCCGGTCTCACGCTCGCCGTCTTCGCCGTCGGCTTCACCGCGATGAGCCGCCACGTCCGCAGCGCCGGCGCCTTCTACGCGTACATCACCCGGGGTCTCGGCCGCCGGGCCGGCATCGGCGCCGCGCTCCTCGCGCTCGTCGGCTACAACGGCATGGAGATCGGCGTGTACGGCCTCCTCGGCACCGCCGCCCGGGACACCGCCGACGCCCTGTTCGGCGCGCACGTCCCGTGGCTCCCCGTCTCCCTCGTGGGCCTGCTGGTCATCGGCTGGGCCGGCTACCGGTCCATCGACTTCGGCGCCAAACTCCTCGGCGTCCTGCTCGTCGCCGAGACCGGCATCCTCGTCCTGCTCGCCGGGGCGGTGCTGGTCAAGGGCGGCGCCGGCGGCCTCTCCGCCGCCTCCTTCACCCCGGACAACGCCATGGTCCCCGGCATGGTGGCCGTCCTGGCCTTCGCGTTCGCCGCGTTCACCGGCTTCGAGTCCACCGTCATCTACCGCCGCGAGGCCCGCGACCCGGCCCGCACGGTGCCCCGTGCCACCTATCTCGCCATCGGCTTCCTCGGCCTGTTCTACGCCTTCATCGTCTGGATCGTGATCCAGGCGTTCGGCGACGCCCAGGTCGTCGCGGCGGCCGGCGCCAACCCCGCGGCCCTGTTCTTCTCCGCCATCACGACCTACGTCGGCCCCTGGGCGGCCGACCTGATGCGCGTCCTCATCGTCACCAGCGTCCTCGCCTCCCTGCTCGCCTTCCACAACGCCATCAACCGCTACGGACTGGCCCTCGCCGAGGAGGGGATCCTGCCCAAGGCCCTGGCCCGCGTCCACCCGCGCCACCGCTCCCCGTACGTGGCGGGCATCGCCCAGACCGTGCTCGGCGCGATCGTCGTCCTGGCCTTCGCCGCGGCCGGCGCCGATCCGTACATGCAGCTGCTGCTCTGGGTGAACACCCCCGGCATGCTCGCCCTGATGCTGCTGCAACTGCTCGCCGCGCTCGCCGTGCCCTTCTACTTCCGGCGGATCACCCACTCCGAGGGCGTCCTGCGCACGGTCGTCGCCCCCGTGGTCGCGGCGGTGCTCCTGGCGGGCGCCATCGCCCTCGTCGTCAGCCACCTCGACCAGTTCACCGGCGCCTCCACCACGGTCAACACCCTGCTGGCGGCCCTCGTCCCCGCCGTCCTCGTCATCGGCCTCGTCCTCGCCCGGTGGCTGCGCCGGGCCCGCCCCGAGGTCTACGCGAACTTCGCCGCCGAACCCCCGGCCGGCACCGGGCACTGACCGCGCCCCAGCCGATCGCCGCCACCCGCACCACCCTCACCGGAGGAGAGTCTCTCCATGCCCACCGCCGACCTCGTCATCACCGGCGCCCGTGTCCGCACCCTCGACCCCCGGCGGCCCCACGCCACCGCGCTGGCCGTGCGCGACGGACTGATCGCCGCCGTCGGCGAGGAGACGGACCTGCGCGACTGGCACGGGCCGGGCACCGAGACCGTGGACCTGGGCGGCGCCCACCTGGTGCCCGGCCTGGTGGACAGCCACAGCCACCCCGTGTGGGGCCTGGACATGGCCACCGGCATCGACCTCACCGCCGTACGCGACCTCGACGGACTGCGCGCCGCGCTCGCCTCGGGGGAGCGTGTCGACGGCTGGGTGATCGGCCACGGCCTGGACCACAACGTCTTCGGCGGCCGCAGCGTCGACCGCGCCCTCGTCGAGGACGTCCTGGACGGCGCCCCCGCCTTCCTGCGCCTGTACGACGGGCACTCCGCCCTCGTCAGCGAGTCCGCGCTCAAGCTCGCCGGCATCACCGGGCCGCGCGCCTTCGAACAGCGCTCGCACATCGTCGTCGACGCCGACGGACGGCTCACCGGCCACCTCGTCGAGCACGCCGCGATGGAACTCCTCCAGCCCGTCATGCCCCGGCCCTCCTCCACCGAACGGCGCGCCCGGCTCGCCGAGCTGCTCGGCGCGATGGCCGCCACCGGCCTCACCGGTGCCCATGTCATGGACAAGGGCGACCTCGACCTGGTGGCCGCGGTCGCCGAGGAGTCGGTGCTGCCGCTCCGGCTGCGGTTCGCGCCCTGGTGCATGCCCGGCGCCGACGCGGACGACCTCGCGGAACTCGTCGAGCTGCAGGGCAGGGGCGGGCGGCACTGGCGGGTCGGCGGCGTGAAGTTCTTCATGGACGGCACCGTGGAGGGCGGCACCGCCTGGCTGGACCATCCCGACTGCCACGGCCAGGGCACCGACGCGTTCTGGCCGGACCCGGCCGCCTACAGCGACGCGGTACGGCAACTGCACCGCGCCGGCGTCCGCACGGCGACCCACGCGATCGGGGACGCCGCCGTGCGGCACGTCCTCGACACGATCGCATCCCTGGGGCCGGGCGGGCGGCTCGCCCACCGGGTGGAGCACATCGAGTCGGTGCCGGACGAACTGGTGGCGCGCTTCGCCGAGGTGGGGGTCATCGCCTCCATGCAGCCCCCGCACACCGACTACACACGGGCCGACCTGAGCGACGAGTGGTCCCTGCGGCTCGGAGAGGAACGCGCGGTGCGGGCGTGGCGGCTGCGGGATCTGCGGGACGCGGGCGCGGTCGTCGCCCTCGGGTCGGACTGGCCCATCGCCCACTACGACGCGCGCGCCGTCCTGGCGACGGCCCGCGAGCCGCGGGGCGCGGCGTCCGGTGGGGCGGGACTCACCGGGGCGCAGGCGCTGGAAGGCTGCACGAGTCACGCGGCGCTGGCCGCGGGGGAGGCCGATGCCACCGGCCGCATCGCCGTGGGCTTCCGCGCCGACCTCACCGCGCTGGGGGTCGACCCCGTGGAGGCACCGGCGGACGAGGTCGCGCAGGCGCCGGTTCGGTTGACTGTGACGGGCGGGCATGTGGTGCACCGGGGGCTCTGAGCGGTGGGGTCGGGCGGGGTGGGTCGGGGGTGGATCCGGTCGTGGGGTGGGTGCGGGTGAGTGGGGGCTGGTCGCGCAGTTCCCCGCGCCCCTGAAAAGCAGGGGCTGCGCCCCGAGCTTTTCAGGCCCGCAGGGCCTGGGCTTTCAGGGGCGCGGGGAACTGCGCGAGAAGCCCCACCGGGCCCGCACCCGACCACGCACCCCAAGGCGCCCCACCCCCCGACCCGACGCCGTCAGCCGGGCGAGTCGGGAAGGTCGCGGAGGTCTTTCACCCGCTTCAGTTTGCCGACCGACCGTTCCAGGGTCTCCGGGTCCACGATCGCCACCTCCACCGTGACACCCACCCCGTCCTTGACCGCCCGGCCGATCGCCGCAGCCACGGCCTCCCGGCGGTCCCCGCCCGCGCCCGGCCGTGCCTCCACCAGGACCGTCATATGGTCCATACGCCCCCGCCGGGTCAGCCGGATCTGGAAATGCGGCGCCACGCCGGGCGTGCGCAGCACGATCTCCTCGATCTGGCTGGGGAACACGTTCACCCCGCGCAGGATGATCATGTCGTCGCAGCGGCCGGTGACCTTCCGCATCCGCCGGAACGCGGGCCGGGCGGTGCCGGGCAGCAGCCGGGTCAGATCGCGGGTGCGGTACCGGATCACCGGCATCGCCTCCTTGGTGAGCGAGGTGAACACGATCTCCCCCTCCACCCCCTCCGGCAGCACCGCGTCCGTGAGCGGGTCGACGACCTCGGGGTAGAAGTGGTCCTCCCAGATGTGCAGACCGTCCTTGGTCTCCACACACTCCTGCGCGACACCGGGACCCATCACCTCCGACAGACCGTAGATGTCGACCGCGTGCAGCCCCGCCCGCTCCTCGATCTCCCGCCGCATCTCCTGCGTCCACGGCTCCGCCCCGAAGATCCCCACCTCCAGCGACGAGGTGCGCGGATCGACGCCCTGCTTCTCGAACTCGTCCAGCAGCGTCAGCATGTAGGACGGCGTCACCATGATGATCTCGGGACGGAAGTCCCGGATCAGCTGCACCTGCCGGGCGGTCATGCCGCCGGAGGCCGGGATCACCGTGCACCCGGCCCGCTCCGCCCCGTAGTGCGCGCCCAGCCCCCCGGTGAACAGACCGTAGCCGTAGGAGACATGCACCTTGTGTCCCCGGCGCCCGCCCGCCGCCCGGATCGAACGCGCCACCACGTCCGCCCAGCGGGAGATGTCCCCCTCCGTGTAACCGACCACCGTCGCACGCCCCGTCGTCCCGCTGGAGGCGTGCACCCGCCGCACCTCCTCCATCGGCACCGCGAACATGCCGAAGGGATAGGTGTCCCTCAGATCGGCCTTCGTCGTGAACGGAAAACGCGCCAGATCATCCAGCGACCGGCAGTCCTCAGGACCGACCCCCGCCGCGTCGAACTTCCGCCGGTACAACTCCACATGGTCGTACGCATGCCGCAGAGTCGCCCGCAACCGCACGAGCTGCAGCTCCCGCAACTCCTCCGGAGCGAGGCGTTCGCCCTCGTCCAGCAGGTCGCGGGGGAGTGGTTCGCCCAGGCTGCTGCTCATCGCGACTCCTTCGTGCCCACCACCCCGTGAGCCGACCGACCATTCGGTTGCTGTGCGTCACGGTCATGTAATCCACGGGTGCCGAAACCTGTCAAGAAGGGCGCTGATCGCGGGAGGGGGCGGACGGGTCTTGCCTGGCCGCTCGAATCGCGTCACACTGTTCCCGAACGAATGGTCGGTTGGGAAGCTGGTATCGATGACGACGACAGACTCCACCGGGGCGGCGTCCCAGGACGCCGAGGGAGCCTCGAACGCCCCTGACGCCCAGGACGCGCTGCTGGAGCACTTCGAGGCGACGATCGCGCGGGATCAGCGGATCGAACCGCGCGACTGGATGCCCGACGGCTACCGCAGGACGCTCGTCCGGCAGATCGCCCAGCACGCCCACTCGGAGATCATCGGCATGCAGCCGGAGGGCGAATGGATCACCCGGGCGCCCTCGCTGCGCCGCAAGGCGATCCTCTTCGCCAAGGTCCAGGACGAGGCGGGCCACGGGCTGTACCTGTACTCGGCGGCCGAGACCCTGGGCGCCGACCGCGCGGACCTGACCCGGCGGCTGATCGAGGGCCGCCAGAAGTACTCGTCGATCTTCAACTACCCGACGGCGAGCTTCGCCGACGTGGGCGTGATCGGCTGGTTCGTGGACGGCGCGGCGATCTGCAACCAGGTGCCGCTATGCCGGAGTTCGTACGGACCCTACGCGCGCGCCATGGTGCGGATCTGCAAGGAGGAGTCCTTCCACCAGCGGCAGGGGTACGAGCTGCTGCTGACGATGATGCGCGGTACCGACGCCCAGCGGGAGATGGTCCAGGACGCGGTGAACCGCTGGTGGTGGCCCTCGCTGATGATGTTCGGCCCGCCCGACGACGCCTCGCCCAACTCCGCCCGGAGCATGGCCTGGAAGATCAAGCGGCACAGCAACGACGAGCTGCGTCAGCGCTTCGTCGACATGACCGTGCCGCAGGCGGAGAAGCTCGGCGTGACCCTGCCCGACCCCGAGCTGCGCTGGAACGAGGAGCGCGGCCGGCACGACTTCGGCACCCCCGACTGGGAGGAGCTGAAGCGCGTGATCACCGGTGACGGACCGTGCAACGAGCAGCGTGTGGAACGGCGGCGGACCGCCCACGAGGAAGGTGCCTGGGTCCGCGAGGCGGCCACCGCCCACGCGGCCCGGCGCGACGAACGAGCCCGGAAGGGGACGGCGGCATGAACGGCGGTACGACCGGAACGAGCGGCGAGGGCGCGGCCCGTACGGGCGACGGTGGCACGGCCCCCGCGAACGACGCGGGCGCGGCCCGCCCGGACAGGGGCGACTGGCCGCTGTACGAGGTCTTCGTGCGCGGCAAGCGTGGACTCAACCACGTCCACGTCGGCTCGCTGCACGCCGCCGACGACCAGATGGCCCTCACCCACGCCCGCGACCTCTACACCCGCCGCAACGAGGGCGTCTCCCTGTGGGTGGTGCGCTCCGAGCACATCGCCGCCTCCACCCGCGACGAGAAGGACCCCTTCTTCGAGCCCAGCGCCGACAAGGTGTACCGCCATCCCACGTTCTACGACATCCCCGCCGACGTCCCGCACATCTGAGGAGCAGGGCATGAGTGACGACCACGTCTACCTGTCCCTCGCCGAGGGGCACGAGGACGACGCCCGCTGGGCGTACGGCACCGGCTTCGAGGACCCGCTGCACGGTGTGGACACCACGGTGCCCGAGGGCGTGGACCCCGGTGAACTGGCCGCCCTCTGCGTGGCGTTGGCCGACGACGCGCTGGTCGGCGCCCAGCGGCTCGCCGAGTGGACCACCCGCGCGCCCGAACTGGAGGAGGAGGTCGCCCTCGCCAACATCGGCCTCGACCTCCTCGGCCAGGCACGTCTGCTGTACTCCCGCGCCGGGCAGGTCGACGGCACCGGGCGCGGCGAGGACGCGTATGCCTACTTCCGGGACGCCGGCGACTTCCGCAACGTCCGCCTCGCCGAACTCCCCTGCGGTGACTTCGCGTTCTCCATCGTCCGGCTGCTCGTGCTCTCCAGCTGGCGCCTCGCGCACTTCGAGCAACTGGTGGAGCACCCCGACCCGGTGCTCGCGGCGATCGCGGCGAAGGGCGTCAAGGAGCTGACCTACCACCGCCAGTACGCCGCCGAATGGGCCGTGCGGCTGGGCGACGGCACGCAGGAGTCGCACCGGCGGATGCGCCGGGCGATGGAGCAGGCCGCCCCGTATTTCGGCGAACTGTTCACCGCCCACGACGTGCGGGACGAGGTCGTCGACGTGCTCCGCCAGGTCACCGAGGCGGCCGGACTGCCCATGCCGGTCTACCGGCCGCTGCCGGGCGTCGGCCGCGCCGGCGACCACACCGAGCATCTGGCGCCGCTGCTGGCCGAGTTGCAGAGCGTGGCTCGCGCCCACCCGGAGGCGACATGGTGACCACGCCGACCGAGGCGCGGCGCGCCCGGCACATCGCCGAGCAGGTTCCGGACCCCGAGCTGCCCATGCTGACCCTCGCCGACCTCGGCGTCCTGCGGGACGTCGAGCTGACGGAGGACGGCACGGTGGTCGCGAGCCTGACCCCGACCTATTCCGGGTGCCCGGCCATGGCCGAGATGCGCGCCGACGTGGCGGCCCGGCTGAGCGCCGCCGGGTACGCGCGGGTGGAGATCCGTACGGTCCTCAACCCCCCGTGGACCACCGACTGGATCACCGACACCGGCCGCCGCAAGCTCACCGAACACGGCATCTCCCCACCCGGCGCGGCACCCCGGGGCCCGCTTCCCCTGCTGCTGTCACCCACCCGGCGGTCGGTCGCCTGCCCGCTCTGCGGCTCGGCGGACACCGAGGAGACCTCGCGCTTCGCCGCCACGTCCTGCAAGTCCCTGTGGCGCTGTCGCGCCTGCCGCGAGCCGTTCGAGCACGTCAAGGAGATCTGATGGAAGGCCTCAAGGAAGAACCGACGAGAGGCCCGCGGGCCGGGGCGGGCGCCCCGGCCGATCCCGCCCCGCCGGTGCCGTCCGGGTCCGTCACCCCGGCGGTGCGCACCCGACGCCGTCCCGCCTTCCACGCCCTGCGGGTCGCCTCCGTGGAGCCGCTCTGCGAGGACGCCGTGGTCGTCGGGTTCGCGATCCCGGCGGAACTGGCGGAGGAGTTCGCGTTCGCGCCCGGACAGTCGCTGACCCTGCGGCGCGAGATCGACGGACGCGACGAACGCCGCTCGTACTCGATCTGTTCGCCGGCCGGTACGACGCCGCGCATCGGTGTGCGGGTGGTAGCGGGCGGGTTGTTCTCGTCGTGGCTCGTCGGTGACGTACGGCCCGGCGACACCGTCGAGGTCATGGGCCCCACCGGGTTCTTCACCCCCGACCTCGGGACCCCGGGCCACCATGTACTGATCGCGGCGGGTTCCGGCATCACGCCCATGGTCTCCATCGCCGAGTCCGTGCTGGCCGCCGACCCCTCCTCGACCGTCACCCTGTTCTACGGCAACCGCCGCAGCGGCACGGTGATGTTCGCCGACGAACTGGCCGACCTGAAGGACCTGTACCCGGCCCGTTTCCAGCTCGCGCACGTCCTGTCCCGTGAGCCCCGTGAGGCCGAGGTGCTGTCCGGCCGCCTGGACGCCGGCCGGCTCTCGGAGCTGATCGGCGCCCTGGTCGACGTCGGCACCGCGGACCACTGGTGGCTGTGCGGTCCGCACGGCATGGTCCGTGACGCCCAGGAGGTGCTGGCCGGACTGGGGGTGCCGGACGACCGTGTGCACCAGGAGCTGTTCTATGCCGACGACGAGCCCGTACGGGAGGCCCGGCACGAGGAGGCCGCCGTCGAGGGGCCCGTCAGCGAGGTCACCGTCACGCTCGACGGCCGCTCCACCACCGCCGCGCTGCCCCGCGGGCGGAGCATCCTGGAAGGCGCCCAACGCACCCGCCCCGACCTGCCGTTCGCCTGCAAGGGCGGCGTCTGCGGCACCTGCCGGGCGCTGGTCACCGACGGCAAGGCCGACATGCGCCGCAACTTCGCGCTCGAACCGGCGGAGGTGGCGGCGGGGTATGTCCTGACCTGCCAGTCGTACCCGGTGTCGGAGACGCTGACGGTCGACTTCGACACCTGAGGGCGGGGCCCCATCGGCATGACCCGGACCGGCCGCTCAGTTCCGCGCCGCCGACCGGGCCGCCGCCGCGCCGATCGACTCCACCAGCGGTGACAGCCGGTGGGGCACCCGTTCCCTGAGCGCGACCTCCGTGCGGGTGCGCACGACGCCCGGAAGGCTGATCAGTGCCTGGATGACGTCCTCCAGGTGCGCGTTGTCCCGGGCCACGACCCGGGTCAGGAGATCGCCGCCGCCGGTGATCGAGAAGGCCTCGACGATCTCCGGTACGGCCGCCAGCGCGTCCCCCACGTCGTCCAGATGCCCCTGGGTCACCTCGATGTGCACGAACGCCAGCACGGGGTGGCCCAGCGCGGCGGGGGAGAGGGACGGCCCGGTGCCCGTGATCACGCCCTCGCGTTCCAGCCGGTCGAGGCGGGCCTGCAGCGTGCCACGGGCGACGCCGAGGATGCGGGCGTACTCCCGCACGCTGGTGCGCGGCCGGTCCAGCAGCAGCCGCAGGATGCGCGTGTCGAGCTCGTCCACGGCCATGGTCCGTTGGCCTCCCTGTGTCGTCCGTCGACCGGAGTCGACTGTACCAATGGCCCAGCGGGAAGCGTGCCGGTTGAGCCATCGGGCCTCCGGTGCTTTCCTGATGACCATCGATGGCGCCGCGCAGCGCAGGACGGCAATGAGGCCGGTCCGTGCCCGCGGCGCCATTTCCATGCGGTGACGGTGTGGCTCCGGTGGTCGGGCCTCGGGGCCCGTACGGGCCGAAGCGAACGGGAGAGGGCGGGCGGCCGGCGGTGAAGAGGATGTTCATGGCTCCGGACCCGGGGCTGCTGAGGCTGCGGATCGCGCTGCGGGCGGTGCTCGGCATCGGTCTCGCGGTGGCCGTGGCGGAGGCCGCCGGGCTGTCCCTGACGGCCTCGATCACGGGCGGGCTCACGGCGCTGCTGGCTCTCTTCACGGTCGCCGACCCCACCGTGCGCGGCCAGGCGCTCACCACCGCACTGCTGCCCGCCGCGGGCTTCCCGGTCCTGGCCCTCGCGACGGTGCTGCACGACGTACCGGCGCTGCGCGACACGGTCTGGCTCGTGGTGGTCTTCTGCGGCGTCCACGCCCGCCGCTGGGGCCCGCGCGGCCACGCGCTCGGCATCTTCGCCTTCATGACCTTCTTCGTCACCCAGTTCCTGCACGCCGTCCCGGGCCAGCTGCCGGAGCTGTACGCGGCGATGACCCTCGCGCTGGCGGCGGCCGCGGCCGTCCGCTTCGGCGTCTGGTGCATCGAGCGGCACGTCCCGCCGCCGGCGGCCCCCGCCCCCGGGGACGGCCGGGGACTCGCCCGGTCCACCACCCGCCAGGCCTTCCAGGCGAGCGCCGCCTGCGCCTTCGCGATGGCCGTCGGACAGGTCCTCTCGCAGGAGCGCTGGTACTGGGCCGTCGGCACCGCCTGGTGGATCTTCGTGAACACCACCTCGCGCGGCGAGACCCTGGTCCGCGGTTTCCGGCGCATCCTCGGCACCGTCACCGGCATCCTCGTCGGCCTCCTGGCCGCCGTCCCCCTGCACGGCGCCCCGGCCCCGACCGCCGCACTGGTGGCCGTCTGCGTGTTCGGCATCTTCTACACCGCCGCCGTGTCGTACTCCTGGATGATGCTGTGCGTCACCGTGATGGCGGCCCTGCTCTACGGTCTGCTCGGCGTCCTCGACCCCGCGCTTCTCGGCCTCCGTCTGGCACAGACCGGGGTCGGCGCGCTGGGCGCCGCGCTCGCCGTGGCGCTGATCCTCCCCGTCACCACGCACGCGGTCACCGACCGGTGGGTGGGGCGGGCCCTGCACGCGGTGCGCGACTGCACCGCGGCGGCGGCCCGGAGTCTGGCGGGCGACCCCGACGCGGACCCGGCGCCCCACGTGGCGGAACTGGAGGCGCTCCTCGGGCGCGTACGGCTGTCCCTCGGGCCCCTGGTCCACCCGCTGAACCCGCTGCGCCCGCGCAAGGAGAGGGCCCGCCGGGTGCTCGCCCTGCTCGACGAGTGCGCCCGCGAGGCCCGGGGACTCGGAGAGGTCGTACGGGCCTCCCACGACGGCCACCGGACGGTACGCACGCCCGGCCCCCCGACCATCGGCGCCGACCCGGACGCCTCCCACGCGGCCCGCCTCACCGCCGCCTGCCGACGCGTCGAATCGGCCGTCGAGACGCTGGTCGGCGCGTTGCCCGAGCGCCCCGCCCCGGCGCACGCCGGCGCACCCCACCTCAGCCGTCACCCCGGCGCGGAACAGGCTCTCGCGCATCTCCACGGCATGGAACGCGCCCTCGCGGATCTGGCAGCTCCGCTGCGTGGCTCCTCCCCCGTACGGACTGTGGTCTAGACCTGCTGCTACTGTTCGCCCGCACACCGGTGAGCGGGAGGGGACGGCAGTGTCGACAGAACCTCGGACCAGGGGCGGACGGCGGTCACCACGGGCCTACATCGGGTCGTTCACCTCGGCGGGCGGCCTCGGCGTCCTCACCGCAGCCGTGGACGAGGAGAGCGGAGCGCTCACCGTCCTCGGCGGCGCGGACGACGTCCCCGACCCGTCGTACCTCGCTCTCTCCCCGGGCGGCGACACCCTGTACGCGGTCAGCGAGCGCCCCGAGGGAGCCGTGGCCGCCTACCGGGTGACCGGCGACAGACCCGAGTTGACCGGGCCCCCCGTCGCCGTGGGCGGCGGCCCCACACACCTGTGTCTGCACGCCGGCCACGCACTGACCGCCGACCACGGCTCCGGCAGCGTCACCGCCGTCCCCCTGCGCCCCGACGGCACCCTCGCCGCCCGCGCGTCCGGGACGCTCCGGCACACCGGCCCCGGCCCCCGGGCTCCGCACGCCCACCAGGTGGTGCCCGCCCCGGGGGGCCGCCACTTCCTCGGCGTCGACCTCGGTTCGGACGCGGTGCGGGTGTGCACGCTGGAGGACGGCGTCCCCGTCGTCCTCCACGAGACGGCCCTGCGGCCGGGCTCGGGTCCCCGCCACCTCGCCCTCCACCCGCACGGACCGTTCGCCTACGTGCTGAACGAACTCGCCGCCTCGGTCACGGTGTGCCGCTGGAACGCCCCTGACGGCCCGCTGGAGGCGCTGGGAGAGATTCCGGTGCTCCCGGAGGCACCCGAGGGCGACGCGTACCCCTCGGGCATCGTCACGTCACCCGACGGGCGCTTCGTGTGGACGGCGACCCGCGGCACGGACGTCCTCTCGGTGCTCGCCGTCGAGGACGCCGGGCTGCGCCTGGTCGCGACCGTCCACTGCGGCGGCCACTGGCCCCGCGCCCTCGCCCACGCGGCCGGGAGGCTGTACGTGGCCAACGAGCGGTCGGGCGACGTCACCTGGTTCACGGTGGACCCGGAGACGGGCATACCGGTGCGAGCGGGCTCGATCGAGGCGCCGGCGGCCTCGTGCGTCGTCCTGGACGTGTAGGTCCGCGCGGACACGGCCGAGGGCCCGCTCCTGCGAGAGGAGCGGGCCCTCGGCCGTACGGGTCGCGGTCCGGGTCGGAGAACCGGGCTCAGCGGACCGGCATGCCCTGCGGCTGCTGCGGCGCGATGCCGAGCGCGGTGGTGTACTTGCCGAGCGCCAGCTTGCCGATCGCCGGGTAGGGTCCGAGCGCCTCGGCGGCGGAGCAGCCCGCCTCCTTCGCGGCGGCCTCGATCAGACCGGCGTCGATCTCCGGCCCTATCAGGTACGGGGCGAGAGCCAGCTGCTGGGAGCCCGAGGAGCGCAGCTGCTCGGCCACGGAGGTGATCGAGCCCTCCTGGTCGAGGGCGGCGGCCATCACCGGCACCGCGAGACGCGCGGCCAGCAGCATGCCCGTGATCCCGGCCGCCTGCACGGCCTCCTCGCCGCCCACGGTGGCGAGGACGATACCGTCGGCGGCGGTGGCCACGGTGAACAGACGGGCCCGGTCGGCACGCGCCAGACCGGCCTCGGACAGGCGGACGTGCAGCGCCTCGGCGAGCAGCGGGTGCGGGCCGAGCACATCGGTCAGCTCGGCCGCGATACGGCTCTCCATGACGGCCTGGCGCACCTGTCGCAGGGTGGCGCTGTCCGGGCCGGCCAGCAGGGGCACGACGACGGCGACGAGGCCCTCCGGCTCCTTGACGTCCAGGCCGGCGGCGCGCGCCTGCTCGTAGCGGGCGGTGCGCTCCTCGGCGGCGCGCGCGAGCACCGACTGCAGCGTGGGGAACTCGTCGGCGCCGCCGTCGACATAGCCGATGCGGGCGTCGAGGCCGGGCAGCTCGGAGCGCGCGATGCTCACGACCTCCTCGGCGAGGCCGCGCGTGGCGGCGCTGGGCGTGCCGGGCACCGCGAGGACGAGCGCGGGCGCGCCCTCGGGAGCCGCCAGGGGCTCCGGACGGCGGTGCCGCCCGGGCTGACGGGGTCGCGGCATTCGTACTGGCAGGCCGGACGCGGGCCCAGTGGGGGAGCTCATGGCGCCGCATGTTACTGGCTTCTTGGGCTCCCCTGTTCGGGGAGGGTGCAGGTGAGCGGTATCCGTCCTGATTTGTCTGATGAGTTACGGGCCGATCAGGGTCGATCACTCCCGCATATATCTATCGAGGGGTGTTCTTGGGGGTGAACGGCGGGTCTTGTCCGACAAACTTGATTGTTCCCTTTTGTGGGGATCGTTTTTCGGCCACCACGTACAACATCCCCTCGTCGTACGGCAACCCGGGGCCGTCACCGGCCAGCGCGGCCGCGATGCGCACGGCACCGTCCAGCGGATCCCCCTCGGCCGGCACCGGCCGCGCGTGCGGCAGCAGCTTCGCCAACTCCGCCTCCAGCGGGTCGAGCAGGGGCGCGCCCAGCTTGAACAGACCGCCGGTCAGGGCCACTCGGGGCTCACCCGAGGCGGGGCAGACGGCAGCCGCGGCGTCGGCCATGTGCCGGGCGGCCTCGCGCAGGATCTCCGCCGCCACCGGGTCGTCCACGGCGCAGGCGCCCACCTCGGGGGCGAAGGAGGCGAGGACCGCGGGGCGGTCGTGCCGCGGGTAGAGCCGGCCGGGCAGCCCGTCCATCGGGCCGAACGTCGCCTCGGCGCGCGTCAGCAGCCGGGCCGAGCCGCCGCCGCGCCCGTCGTACGCCCGCAGCGCCGCCTCCAGTCCGGCCCGCCCGATCCATGCCCCGCCGCCGCAGTCCCCGAGCAGATGGCCCCAGCCGTCCGCCCGGCGCCAGCGCTCCAGGTCCGTGCCGATCGCGATCAGCCCCGTGCCGGCCGCGACCACCGCACCCGGGCGCGGGCCGAGGGCGCCGATGTACGCGGCGACCGCGTCGGCGGCCAGCGCCACCCGCCGCACGCCCAGTTCGCGGGCCAGCGCCGACGGCAGCTCGGCACGCAGCTGTTCGCCGAGCGTCGCGAACCCGGCGGCCCCGACGGCCGCGGCGACCGGACCGCCGCACCCGGCGTCGTCGATCAGCCGCCGCGCCAGGGGCAGCAACCGCTCCAGCAGCTCCCCGGCGTCGATCCCGCGCGCCCCGGTCCGCACCGGCTCCGGGGAGGAGAGCGGCTCGCCCAGCCTCCGCGTGCCCCGGGCCAGTACCACGCGGAGCCCGGAGCCGCCCGAGTCCACGGCGAGCACGACGGGCGGCTCGCCGCCGGTCACGGCAGACGCCAGTCCACGGGAGCGCCGCCCTGGCGGGCCAGCAGGTCGTTCGCCCGGCTGAAGGGGCGCGAGCCGAAGAAGCCCCGGTCGGCCGACATGGGGGAGGGGTGGGCTGACTCGATGGACGGCAGGTCGCCTAGGAGCGGGCGGAGGTTACGGGCGTCACGGCCCCACAGGATGGACACCAGCGGCTTCCCCCGCCCGGCCAGTGCCCGTATCGCCTGCTCGGTGACCTCCTCCCAGCCCTTGCCCCGGTGCGCGGCCGGCTTACGGGGGGCCGTGGTGAGCGCCCTGTTGAGCAGCAGCACCCCCTGCAGCGTCCACGGCGTCAGATCACCGTTGGACGGCTGGGACAGCCCGAGGTCGGTGTTCAGCTCCCGGTAGATGTTGAGCAGGCTGCCCGGCAGCGGCCGTACCTCCGGCGCGACCGAGAAGGACAGTCCCACCGCGTGCCCCGGGGTCGGGTAGGGGTCCTGTCCCACGATGAGGACGCGGACGTCGTCGAAGGGCTGCTGGAACGCCCGCAGGACATGGGCTCCGGCGGGGAGATAGGTGCGCCCCGCGGCGATCTCGCCGCGCAGGAAGTCGCCCATCTCGGCGATCCTCCCGGCCACGGGTTCGAGGGCCTTCGCCCAGCCGGATTCGACGATCTCGTGCAACGGTCGTGGTGCCACGGCGTCACCCTACTGCCGTGACGGTCATGACGATCAACCGGTGGCCGACGGCTGATCGATGACGACCGTTCCGCACCCGAACACGACTGGCCGCAGACCGACTTGATGACGACGTGGACAACCGGACTCCCCCTCTTGTTCCTTATGTTCCCCTGCCTTCTTCTCGGGCCCGCCTCAGCCGACGACCGCCGCGCGCACGCACAGCACGTCCGGCAGGTGCGACATCAACTGGTGCCAGGTGTCGCCGTCGTCGGCCGAGGCGTACACCTCGCCGTTGCGGTTGCCGAAGTACACGCCCGCCGGGTCCGCGTCGTCCGTGCACATCGCGTCGCGCAGGACCGTGCCGTAGTGGTTCCCGGCGGGCAGCCCCGCCGACAGCGGCTCCCAGCTCTTGCCGGCGTCCGTGGTGCGGTAGACCCGGCAGCGGCGGTCGGCCGGGACGCGGTCGGCGTCGGCGGTGATCGGGAACACGTAGGCCGTGTCCCCGCGGTGCGGATGGGCCACGGCCGCGAACCCGAACGTGGAGGGCAGGCCCGACCCGATGTCCTCCCAGTGCCCGCCCCCGTCGTCGCTGCGGTACACCCCCCAGTGGTTCTGCAGATACAGCCGGTCGGGGTTGGCCGCGTCCCGGGCGACCTTGTGCACGCACTGGCCGAACTCCGGGTTCGGGTCCGGCAGGAACACCGCGGAGACACCGGAGTTGGACGGCGACCAGCTCGCGCCGCCGTCCTCGGTGCGGAACACCCCGGCGGTGGAGACGGCCACGGTCATGGCACGCGCGTCGCGCCGGTCGGTCAGGATCGTGTGCAGCCCCTCGCCGCCGCCGCCCGGCACCCACCGGTCGCGCGTCGGGTGCTCCCACAGCGGCCGCACCAGGTCGAAGCTCACTCCGCGGTCCTCGGAACGGTAGAGCGCGGCCGGTTCCGTGCCCGCGTACACCACGTCCGGTTCCGCGGCCGACGGGTGCAGCTGCCACACGCGCTCCAGCGAGGCCCCGGTGTCCTGGGGGAACTTGACGGCCGGCCGGGTCGGTTCGGTCCAGGTGCGGCCGAGGTCGTCGGAGTGGAAGACGGAGGGGCCCCAGTGGGCGCTGTCGCCGCCGACGAGGAGCCGGGGGGTGTCCGTACGGGTGTCGACGGCGATCGCGTAGACCGCCTGGGCGTTGAAGTACGGAGCCTCGTCGAACTGCCAGGTGCCACCGCGCCGCCGGCCGATGAACAGCCCTTTGCGTGTACCCACGGTCAGCAGTACCTCGGCCATGGCGGCCACCTCCTGGACATCGTCGTCTCAGCCATGGGTCAGTCTGCACCCCGGCACTGACAGTCACCCTTCGGGACGGCCTCGCCGCAGGTCAGCGGGCGTGGAGAGGCGTGCCGGGCGGTCCGGCGGCCGTCCGGCGGGGGCGGGGTGACCCAGGTCGCATGAGCAGAGGGCGGACCGCCGCCGTATGGGAGGGCGGTCCGGCAGTCCTGTGCGTGCGAGGGAGGGTGCCTCCGATGGTGGCATTCCGTGGTCCGAAGGTGTGGCTGTGGCGATGGCGGCGCAATCCGCTCAGAAGACGCGCCGACCGCCTGGAGTCCTGGGTCGTGCTGATCACCTGGGCGCTGACGCTGTTCGGCGGGGTGGCCGTGGGCCTCGCGGCCGCCGGCTCCGTGGAGTCCGGTCTCGCCCGGCAGCGCGCCGAGTGGCGTCCGGTCGAGGCGGTGCTCACCGAGGACGCGCCGGAGCCGTCCGCCCCCGAAGGCGCCGGCACGGGCCCGGCGAAGGTCTGGGCGAAGGTCCGCTGGACGGCTCCGGACGGCTCAGCCCGCACGGGACAGGCCCGGGTCGACCCCGCCGTCCTGATGGGGGCCCGGGTCACCGTCTGGACGGACGCCCGGGGCCTGCTGGTCACCAAACCCGCCAGTGAGGCCCAGGCCAGGCTGCGGGCCGCGCTCGTCGGCGGTCTCGCGGGTGCCTTCGCGGCCGCGGTGCCCCTGGTGGGCGGCCGGCTGGTCCGGGGCCGGATGGAACGGCGGCGGATGGACCAGTGGGACGTGGAGTGGGCCCGGATCGGTCCGCTCTGGGAGCGCAAGATCTGGTGAACGCGGTCGGGGCGGGCGCACGGGAGTGCGACCGCCCCGCGCACGGCCGACGGCCGGACGATGCCCGTGGGGGGAGGCTTCGTCCGGCCGCCGGAGGACTCACCGGTGGGTGAGGAGCGGGCTCACCTGTAGGTGATGTCCGAGGAGGAGTACAGGCAGTTGGTGCTGTCGGGGCCCGTACCGACGGCGGTGTTGTTGTTGTACTTCTGGCACGGGACGACCTTGCGGCCGCTGTCGTTGAGGATCGTGATCCTCCGCAGGGTCGCCACGTCGCCCCGGTTGACGTTGATGCCGACGAGCCGTGCGGTGGAGCCCGTCCCCGTCACCTCGATGTTGTTGAGGTTCACCTTGCGGGTGTACTGCGTGGAGCAGTCGCCGCACGAGCGGTACAGCGTCTTGAACTCGCTGACCGCGAAGTTGGAGATGTTCAGGGTGCCGGGCCCGTTGTGCTGGAAGACCTTGTCCGCGGCCTTCCGGGCGCCGCCGCCGGTCACCGTGTAGGTGGAGCCGCCGCGGAAGGTCGCCGCGTCCTCGCCGACGTCCTCCCACCAGACGTTCTGCAGGGTGCAGTTGCCCTCGCAGTGGATGCCGTCGGCGCCGGGCGCGCCGATGATGACGTTCTTCAGCGTCGCGCCGGCCGCGAGCTTGAAGATCGGGTCCTGGCCCTCGTCCTGGCCGTCGCCGGCCAGTTCGCCGCTGCCGTAGTAGCGGACCATTCCGCCGTCCCGGGTGCCGGACACCGAGATGGTGGATGACACCGGCTGGCTGCCGTTGGCGGACGGCCAGGTGGCGGCGCTCGCCGGAGTGGCTCCGTTAGTCATGATCATGCCAAACGAAAGGCTGAACGCGGCGAGCGTGCCGGTCAGCGCGCGTGTGCGGACACGCGGACGTGCTGCAGAAGTCATGTCCCGGTTCCTTCTGTGGTCCGAGCGGATGGGGGTGGCGGTTCTCAGAGCTTCCCGGCGCCCGCGCCCGACGTCACCGAGGAGACGACGGAGGAGGCGGGCTCGGCGGTGTAGCCGTAGGGCGGGGCGGTGAAGGTGCCCACCCGGGAGATCTCGGTGGCGGCTCCACCGAGGTCGTTGCCGCGCAGGTTCGCGAAGCCGTCCACGTCGCTGCTGCGGTTCGTGGTGACGGCGACTCCCGTGTTGCGGAAGACGTTGTTCTCCACGAGCATCTGGGCGCCCATGCGCGAGTGGCAGGCGGTCTCGGCGCCGTCCACGTAGTTGTTGTAGAAGTGCCCGGTGCCGAAGCGCAGGCTGGGGATGCGCGAGTACACGTTGCCGAAGTGGTTGTGGTGGTACGTCACCCTCAGACGGCCGGTGTCCTCGGAGGCGTTCTTGTCGCTGTGACCGACCAGGGAGCCCTTGAAGTGCTCCTTGAAGGTGTTCCAGGACACCGTCACCCGGTCCGAGCCGTGGTTGACGTCCAGCAGGCCGTCGTAGTGGTCCTTGTCGTGCGTGCGGTCCGCCGAGAAGGAGTTGTGGTCGATCCACACCTTCGTGGACTCCTGGACCGTGATCCCGTCGGCGGGGGCGACCGGCTTGCTGATGTTCAGGTTGCGGACGACGACGTTGGTCCGCTCCTTGATCCGCAGGCCGCCGCCGGTGAACCCGGACGACGGACCCACGCCGAGGACCGTCGTGTTCGAGCCGATGTCCACCTGACCGCTCAGTGCGATCAGGCCGCTCACCCGGACGACCTTGGCGTTGTCGCCGGCGACGGCGGTCCGGAACGCGGCGAGCGTCGAGACGGTGGCGGGGCCGGCGCTGCCGCCGCCGGTGGTCCCGGCGCCGAAGCCGACCGGGGAGGTCTCCGCCGCCGTCGCCGCGTGCGGCAGGACGAGGACGGCGGCGGTCGCCAGGGCGGCGGCCGCGGCCACCAGGGAGGCGGTTCTTTGCGGCCGTGCATGTGGGGGGACGGTACGCATGCGGGTGCGTCCCTTCAGGGAGATGCTGATGGGCCATGTAGAAGAACTGAGTTCACTCTTCTGATCGACGAGCATGAGCGGAACGGCTGTGGTCAGGGCCTCGATCGTGCAGGTGGAGCGATTTCCCGGGGGTGAGTTGGTCCCGGCATGCCTGAACCCTGGGGCGGGGCGGCGGCCGCCGGTTCACACTGCTGAACGGAACGTAGAGGGCAAGCGCTTTCTAGTCAACGCTTCGCGCAAAAGACGTCGGGTCGGCCCTGGTGGCGTGGCGGATGGTGTCGGACGAGCCGGACCCGGCCCGCGGCCGGGGGTGCCGCGAGCGAATTCTTTCGACGTGTGGGAGCGCTTCCATGGCCGCCATGCCCATGTCACGATGCTGCTCGCTCCGCCGACCTGAACCGAGGTACCCGCTCCTGTCGCCCCCGCAGATCCCGTCACAGGAAGGCACGACGACGTGACCCCCACCCCCCACCACCGGGCGCGCGGACCGCTGCGCTCGGCGCTGCGCATGCTGCTGGCGGCCCTGGTGCCGCTGCTCGCGGCCACGCTTCTCACCGCGCCCGCGGCCGCCGCGTCGGACACCGGGGCCGAGGCCGCTCCCCGGGCGGCACTCACCGAGATCACCGGCTTCGGCACCAACCCCAGCAATCTGCAGATGTACCTGTACGTGCCCCAGAGAGTCACCGCGAAGCCGGCGATCGTGGTGGCCGTGCACTACTGCACCGGCTCGGGACCGGCGATGTACAACGGCACCGAGTACGCCTCGCTCGCCGACCGCTACGGGTTCATCGTCGTGTACCCGTCCGTCACCCGCAGCAGCAAGTGCTTCGACGTCGCCTCCCCGCAGGCGCTGACCCGCGGCGGCGGCAGCGACCCCGTGGGCATCAAGTCCATGGTCGACTGGACCGTCCGCACCTACGGCGCCGACACCGGCAGGATCTTCGCCACCGGCATCTCCTCCGGCGCGATGATGACCAACGTCCTCCTCGGCGACTACCCCGACGTCTTCGCCGCCGGCGCCGCCTTCGCGGGCGTGCCCTTCGCCTGCTTCGCCACCACCAACGGCTCCGAGTGGAACAGCGACTGCGCGAACGGCACCGTCATCCGCACCCCGCAGGCCTGGGGCAACCTCGTCCGCGGCGCCCACCCCGGCTACACCGGACCCCGTCCGCGCATGCAGCTGTGGCACGGCACCACCGACGACGTGCTGCGCTACCCGAACTTCGGCGAGGAGATCAAGCAGTGGACCAATGTGCACGGTGTCGGCCAGACACCGGCGGCCACCGACTCGCCCCAGTCCGGCTGGACCCGCACCCGCTACGGCAGCACCGGTGACCGTGCCCCCGTCGAGGCCATCAGCCTCCAGGGCACCGGCCACAACGTCTACGCCCGGGGCATGGGCGAGCGTGTCCTGACCTTCTTCGGCCTGACCGGCTCCGGCCCCGGCCCCACGCCCGAGCCTCCGGCCGGACCCTGCAAGGTGACCGTCACCACCCAGCCCTGGAGCACCGGCCTGACCGCGTCCGTGACCCTCACCAACACCGGCACCACGGCCGTCGACGGCTGGAAGCTCGGCTTCACCCTGCCCGCCGGACAGACCGTCACCAGCGGCTGGGGCGCCACGTACAGCCCGGCGACCGGCGCCGTGACCGCGACCAACGCCGCGTACAACGCCGCGATCGCCCCCGGGGCGAGCGTCAGCATCGGCTACCAGGCCAACCACACCGGCAACAGCGCCGCGCCCTCGGCGTTCACGCTCAACGAGGCCGCGTGCACGGGTGGTTGACGTGCCCTGACTCGCCGTCCTCCGTCCCCGGCACGTTCCGACCGGCCGATTGCGGGCGCGCGCCGCGGCGCGCGCCCGCGCGACGGTCCGTTCTGCCCGATCTCCGAGAAAGGCACCGCTCTTGCGACCGCTCAGCACCCCACGTCCCGTCAGGCCGTCGCGCCGGTCGACGCTCGCGACCGTGCTCACCACCTGCGTTCTCGCCCTGGCCCTGGTGATGGCGTCGTCCGCCGTGGTCGCCCTGGTCGAGGGCCCGCGGCGGACGGACGGGACCGGCAAGGGCGCCGCGGCGTCCTCCGCCCGGCACTGGGTGAACACCTGGTCCGCCATGCCGCAGCTGACCGAACCGGCCAACATGCCCCCGGCGCCGTTCACCGGGGAACGGGCCGTCCTGGTCGACACCACCTTGCGGCAGACCGTACGCGTCACCACCGGCGGTGACCGCGTCCGCCTCCGCTTCTCCAACGCCTTCGGCGGCAGCGCGCTGCCGCTGACCGCCGTGACGGTCGCCCTCCCGCTGGACGGGCGGGCCGGCGTGGCGGCGATCGAACCGGGCACCTCCCGGACCGTGACGTTCAGCGGCCGGAGGTCCACGACCGTACCGGTCGGCGCCCAGGTGGTCTCGGACCCCCTGGACCTCACCCTGGCGCCGGCCACCGTCCTGACCGTGACCGCGTATCTGGCCGAGGGCCAGGCGTCGCTCGCCCTCACCTCGCACCCCGGTTCCCGTACGACCTCCTACCTCCGGCACGGCGACGGCACCGAGGACGCGGACCTCTCCGGCGCGACCCCGACCAACCACTGGTACCTGCTCAGCGACATCGAGGTGCTGTCCCGGCGCGCCACGACCTCGGTCGCGGTCCTCGGCGACTCGCTCACCGACGGCCGGGGCTCCACCACCAACGGCAACAACCGCTGGCCCGACCAGCTCTTCGACCGCCTCCAGCAGCGGCCCGGCACCCGCCACCTGGCGGTGGTGAACCTGGCCGCCGGCGGCAACCGCGTCCTCAACGACGGCCTCGGCCCCAACGCCCTCGCCCGCCTGGACCGCGACATCCTGGCCCACAGCGCCGTCGAGCAGCTGATCGTCTTCGAGGGCGTCAACGACCTCGGCACCGCGGAGGCCACCCCCGCCGCCCAGGAGCGCGTCACCGCCGACCTCGTCGCCGCCTACGAGCAGATCATCGTCCGCGCCCACGCCCAGGGCATCCGTGTCTACGGCGCGACCCTCCTGCCCTTCGGCGGCAACACCCTCTACGACGACGCCGCCGGACACCGCGAGGCGGCACGGCAGGCGGTCAACACCTGGATCCGCACGAGCGGCCGCTTCGACGCGGTCCTCGACTTCGACCGCGCGGTCCGCGACCCGGAGAACCCCGTCCGCCTCCAGCCGGGCCTCCACGACGGCGACTGGCTGCACCTCAACCCGGAGGGCTACCGGATCCTCGCCGGGACGGTCCCGGCCCGCCTCCTCCAGCGGGGCTGAACGACACGGCCCGGCCGCCGTGCTGCTGAGGGGGCGCCGCGGCCCCGTCGGTCTCGTCCGGGGGTCCCCGTGGCCCCCGTGACCGCCTCCCCGTCTCAGCGGGGGCCGGTGCGCGCCGCCGTCATGAGCGCGTCCCAGTCGGGGAGCTTGACCACGCCTCTGCCCAGCGAGGCGCCGAGGGCCGCCTCGGCCCGCTCTATCGCCTGCCAGCCCCGCCACTCGACCGGCTCGCACCCCCCGGCCCGCAGGGCCGCCACCGGGTCGTCGGGCACGTGCCGGACCGCCAGTTCCGGCGCGTCCTCCAGCAGCGAGGCCGCCGTCTCCTTGGCACAGGGGCGGTTGGTGCCGATCACTCCGGTCGGGCCGCGTTTGATCCAGCCGGCCACGTACTCGCCGGGCGAGGGCGCGCCGTCGCGGAGCACGCGCCCGGCCGCGTGCGGGACCGTGCCGTGCACCGGGTCGAAGGGGAGGCCGTCCAGGGGGACGCCCCGGTAGCCGACCGAGCGCAGCACGAGCTGGGCCTCGATCTCCTCGAAGCGGCCGGTGCCGGTCACCCCGCCGTGCCCGTCGGGTGCGGTGCGCTCCAGTCGCACACCGCAGACCCGGTCGCCGTCGGCGAGGAGTTCGACGGGGCGCAGGAAGAAGCGCAGCCGGATGCGGCGACGGCCGGACGGCGGGGGTGCCGTGGCCCAGCCGCGCAGGACCTCGACATTGCGGCGCCGCGCGGCGGGGAGGGACGACGGATCGACGTAGTCGGGGTCCAGCTCCAGCTCGGCCGGGTTGACGCCGACACGGGTGTCGGGGAGAGCGCTCAGCTCGCGCAGCTCCTTGGTGGTGAAGCGGGCCTGCGAGGGACCCCTGCGGCCCACCATGTGGACCTGGGTGATCTCGCTCGCGGCGAGGGAGGCGAGCGCGGCCTGGGGCATGTCGGTGGGGCTCAGCTCGCGCGCGCCGCGCGCGAGCATGCGGGTGACGTCCACCGCGACGTTCCCGACGCCGACGACCACCGCCGTGCGCGCGCCGAGGACGGGTCCGCCGAAGGCGCGGTCCGTCGCGTCCGGGTGGGCGCTGTACCAGGAGACGAACTCGGTCGCCGACCAGCTGCCGCGCAGCTCCTCGCCCGGGATGCCGAGCCGGCGGTCGGCGGCGGCGCCCACGCAGTACACGACCGCGTGGTACAGCTCCCGCAACCGGGCGGCCGGGACCCCGTCCGGGCCCACCCGGACACCGCCCAGGAAGCGCACCCGCTCGTGTTCCAGCACGGCACGCAGATTGTTCTGCAGCGACTTGATCTTCTCGTGGTCGGGCGCGACCCCGTAGCGCACCAGCCCGTACGGGCAGGGCAGCCGGTCCAGTACGTCGACCAGCACCCCCGAATCCTGCTGGACGAGGCTCTGGGCGGTGTAGCACCCGCTCGGCCCCGACCCCACGACGGCGACTCGCAGCACGGCGGAACTCCTTACGCGAGGAGATCGCTGATGCCTCCAGGATGGCACCGCCGGGCCCGCCGGGGGAGGGGCGCGGAGACGGGGCCGGGTGATGCGCCGTCGGGGTGCCGTGCGCCCCCGGTATGCGTGCCTATTCGCAGTGAATGTGATCATGCGCTTACGTTGCGTAGGTGCTGGAAGCCTCCTTTCTGAACCTTTCCGATCGCCACTGGCGGGACGGTGTGGTGAACGTGTGCCCCGCCTGGGAGGTGCAGGAGCACGACGGCGCCACGGCCTGGTTCACCGCGCGGCTGGCCTTCCCCGACGGCGCCGCGGTCGAGGTGCTCGCCGTGGTCTGCGAGGGCCGGCTGTCCCTGGAGGACGTGCGCGCCCAGCCGCCACTGTCCCTGGAGGACCTGACGGAGCTGGCCGACTGGATCGAGGGCCCGCTGTTCGAGGTGTGCGGAACCCCGCCGGCGTACCTCGACGAGGAGCGGCCGGGGGTCCCGTACGGACCGGGGCGCCGGGCCAGGCCCGCATGGCCCCGCGGGGTGGAGGGGCGGCGCCTGGTGGCCGAGGAGTACCTCGCGGCGAAGCGGTCCGGCCACGACCCGGTCGTCGCCGTGATGTGCGCGACCGGGCACAGCCGCCGCAAGTCGCTCCGGCTCATCGCCGCGGCACGCGACGAGGGCCTGCTCGGCCCCCGGCACGCCCGGCGCTGAGCCCCTCCCCGTCCGGCAAGGGGCACCTGTCAGGCCGTCAGGTCGCGCATCCGGCTGATCTCCGTGGCCTGTTGGGCGATCACGTCGTCGGCCATCTCCTCGACCAGGATGTTGTTGCCCTGCGCCTTCACGTCCGTGGCCATGGTGATCGCCCCCTCGTGGTGAGTGATCATCAGCTTCAGGAACAGCCGGTCGAACGTCGCCCCGTCCAGCGAGCCCAGCTTCTTCATCTGTGCCTCGGTCGCCATGCCGGGCATCGCCTCGTGGTCGTGCGACGTGCCGTGCTCGTCGGCGTCGTGGACCTTCAGCCAGCCCTCCATGGCCTCGATCTCGGGCTTCTGGGCGGCCGAGATGCGTTCGGCGATCCGCTTCACCTGGGTCGACCTGGCGTGGTCGGGGGCGAGTTCGGTCATCTCCAGCGCCTGGGTGTGGTGCACGATCATCATGCGGGCGTAGTCGTAGTCCGCGGAGTTCGGGGCGTCGTCCTCCGCGCGCTGTTTCTCAACTTCTTCCGGCGAAAGGGTTTGAGCCGCCTCACCCGGTTTTCCGGGGGCGATCACCGCCGGCCCGCCCGACTTGGCGGAACCGCCGTCGGGGTCCGCCCCGGACCCCGAGTCGCAGCCCGCGAGCGCCAGGAGGACGGCCGTGAGTGAGGCCGTGACCAGCGGCGCGCGGGTGGTGCGGCGAACGAGCACAGTGACCTCCTGGGGACACGGCAACGGGCGGACACCTTGTGGGTGTTGACGAACTTTCCTAACACGCATTCACCGATCGGTGATCAAATTTGTTCGTTACAAGTGCATTGCCGTCTGTTGATCTGTGCATGATGAAGACGATACTTCGGAGGAGCCTGAACCGTTCGACCGCGAACGGCCACACGGGAGGACACAGTGACCCTGTTGAAGAACCTTCGGACGCGGCACAGACGTCTGGGGGTCGCCGCGACCGCGGCCGGTCTCCTGGCCGCCTTGCTCACCGCCGGACCGGCGGCCGCGACTCCTGACCCCGGGGACGCGCCCGCCGTACGGGAGAAGGTCTCCAAGAGCGATGCCGCCGAGGCGCGGGCGGCGATAGCCGCCGGCGAGATACCCGGCCAGGACGAGATCGTCCACTCCGCCAACATGCAGCACCTGACGAACATCCCCAAGGAGGCGCTGCCGGGCACCAACTCGGACCTCGCCTTCCAGGGCAAGTACGCCTTCGCCGGCAACTACGACGGCTTCCGGATCTTCGACATCAGCGATCCGAAGGCGCCCAAAACCGTTGCCCAGGTGCTCTGCCCGGGCTCGCAGAACGACATCTCGGTCTCCGGCGACCTGCTGTTCCTGTCCACCGACTCCTCGCGCAGCGACAACTCCTGCAACAGCACCACGCAGCCCGCGACCGAGAAGTCGTCGTGGGAGGGCATGAAGATCTTCGACATCAGCGACAAGGCACACCCCAAGTACGTCGCCGCCGTCGAGACCGCCTGCGGCTCCCACACCCACACGCTGGTGCCGGACGGCAAGAACGTCTACGTCTACGTCTCCTCGTACTCGCCGAGCGCCTCGTTCCCCGACTGCAAGCCGCCGCACGACGGCATCTCGGTGATCAAGGTGTCCCGCAAGCACCCGGAGCGGGCGAAGGTCGTGGGCTTCCCGGTCCTGTTCCCCGGTGAGGGCCCGGACGGCGGCGGCAACCCCGGTTCGCCCACGAACCCCGGTGTCTCCAAGACCACGGGCTGCCACGACATCACGGTGCTGCCGTCGAAGGACCTGGCGGCCGGCGCGTGCATGGGTGACGGCATCCTGTTCTCCATCAAGAACCCGAAGAAGCCGAAGGTCATCGACCGCGTCCAGGACAACGTCAACTTCGCGTTCTGGCACTCGGCCACCTTCAACCAGGACGCCGACAAGGTCGTCTTCACCGACGAGCTGGGCGGCGGCGGCGCGGCCACCTGCAACGCGGCGATCGGGCCGAACCGCGGTGCCGACGGCATCTACGAGATCACCGGCAAGGGCGACAAGCGCAAGCTGGTCTTCAAGAGCTACTACAAGATCCCCCGTCACCAGGCGGACACCGAGAACTGCGTCGCCCACAACGGCTCGCTGATCCCGGTCGAGGGCAAGGACATCATGGTCCAGGCGTGGTACCAGGGCGGTGTCTCCGTCTGGGACTTCACCGACTCCACCAAGCCCGAGGAGATCGCCTACTTCGAGCGCGGCCCGATCTCCACCAGCACCCTCGTGGGCGGCGGCTCCTGGTCGGCGTACTACTACAACGGTTACATCTACTCGAACGACCTGGTGAAGGGCTTCGACGTCCTGAAGCTCGACGACCCGCGGACGAACCCCGCCCAGCAGGTCACCATGTCCGAGCTCAACGTGCAGACGCAGCCGGACTACTTCGACCTCGACTAGGGGCATCGAGCGGTCTCCGCGTCAACCGTCCCGCCGGGCCCCCAGGGGTCCGGCGGGACTCGCGCGTACGACGGGGTCCCGGCCGGGGCGCGGTCCCGCGACTCCCGCGTCGGCCCGTCGCCGGCGCACTATACTCGGCGCCTCCGGCGGAGGCCCGGCGTGCCACCGTCCGGCCGTCGTGCGTCCCGGGCCGCACGGGGGACGGTCCGGGACGGACGTCCGGCGGCGCCGAACAGGCCGCCTCGTGAACGCGGACGCGACGCCCGGTGGCCGGGTCCGGACGGCGTCTCAGCCCACCAGGTCCAGCACCGGCCGCAGCCCGTCCGGCCGTTCGGCGGCGGGCAGATGGTCCACGAAGTGCACCGCGCACCCCAGAGCCGCCGCTCCGCCGTCGGCCCGTCGGTCGTCGCCGACCATCAGCGTCCTGCGCGCGTCGACGCCCAGCGCCTCGCAGGCGAGGGCGAACAGCCGCGCGTCCGGCTTCTGGATGCCGTGCTCGTACGACAGCACGTACGCGCCGACGTAGGCGTCGAGGCCGTGCGCCCGGAAGACCGGCCGCAGATCCCAGCCGATGTTGCTCACCACCCCGACGGCCACCCCGCGGTCGCGCAGGGCCGCGAGCACCTCGACGGCGTCCGGGTAGGGGCTCCACGCCGACGGCGTCATATGGCGGTCGTACAGCGCCTCGTGGAGCGCGGGGTCGGGCAGGCTCACCCGCCGGGAGAGGGCCGTGAAGGCGGCCCGGTGCGAGTCGGCGCTGCGGTCCCGCATCGCCCACAGCTCACCCGTCGCGCCCGTCGGCGGCTCCGCCGGAACCGCCCCGCCGGGCAGCGCGCCGGCCCGCTCCAGGGCCTCGGCCACCCGCAGCGACTCCGGCTCGGGCAGGACGAGACCGGCGTCCCCGAGGACCGCACGGAGCCAGGACTCGGTGGACTCCACCCGGAAGAGAGTTCCGGAGAAGTCGAACAACACTCCTTCGACCGTCATGCCGTCGATCTTTCGTGCCCGCCTCCGGCCGGTCAAGTACGCCCCGGGGAACCCCACTTCTCGTAGGCCAGCACCGCCACCGCGATCGTCAGTCCGCCCAGCAGCCAGCCGCCCAGCACGTCCGACGCCCAGTGCACGCCCAGCCAGATCCGGGTCAGGCCGACACCGAGGACGGAGACGACGGCCACCGCCAGGGCGGCGCGCACGACGGCGCGCCCGGCGCCGTACCGGTGCAGGAGCCACACCACCAGCCCGAGGACGACGGTGGCCGTCATGGCGTGGCCCGACGGGTACGCCGCGTAGTGCGCGGAGTCCACGGGGTCGGGCCACGCGGGCCGCTCCCGCCCGACGGCCGCCTTCAGCCCCTGCTGCACCGCCGTCCCCGCGGCACAGGTGACGCCCAGCCAGACGGCGAGCCACCAGTCCCGGTGGCGCCACACCAGCCAGACGGCGGCGGCCAGGGCCAGCAGACGCATCGTCACCGGATCCCAGACCCAGTCCGTGAGGATGCGGAAGGCGTGGGTGAGAACCGGGTCGGCGACCGCCCAGCGATGGGTGGTGTCCGCGATGCTCCGGTCCAGCGACATCAGCGGTGCCCAGGAGAGCGCGACCAGGACCAGCAGCAGCACGGAGGGGGCCGCGAAGGCCACGGCGGCACGGACGGTGCGGGTGGCCGGCGGCCGGTGGGGCGGCGCGTCGACGGTGGGGGTGTGCATACAGCGATCCTGACCGACTCGTGGGGCCTCGGGCCAATGCCGGGGCGTGAGATCACCGTCACGCGGCGCATCCGGAGCGAAGCCGCCGCGCCGCACGTTGTCCTTGGGCTTCTCTGTGTGCCCTCTTTGCCGTGTCACGACCTACCGAGTGCCCGCAGAGCGGGAACGAAAGCCACCAGGACCGGCACGGCCGGCACCAGGGCGGCGTACGCGGTCAGCCACAGCCGGCGTGCCGGGCTGAGGCGCCGCGGGGGAGCGAGCAGCCGGTCGACCCGCTGCGGCACATGGTCCTCGGGGGTCGGGCAGGGCCCGAACACGCCCCGGTCCTCGTCGAGGCCGACGAGCGCGAGGGCGGTGGTGGGACGGCCGTGGCGGCGGGAGGCGGTGTCGTCGGCGGCGAGTTCGACCAGCCGGTGCATCTCACCTTGGAACGCCGCGAACACCGGCACCCGCGGGAAGCCGCCCGCGAGCGCCGCCGAACAGTGCAGCAGCCAGTGGTGCCGCGCCCGCGCGTGCCCCTGCTCATGGGCCACCACCGCGTCCACCTGCCGTTCCTCCGGCCGGCGCAACGCGGCCGTGGTGATGACCGGTCGGGGCTCGGGGCCCGGCAGCCACCAGGCGTCCGGCCGGTCGCCCTCCACCACCACGAGCCGGTCGCCGTCCGGCTCCTCACCGGGCAACAGCGGGGCACGCCGCCGCGGTTCGGCATGGCGCCGCTGCCGCTGCCGGCGGGCCCGGACGATCTCACGGGTCGGCATCGCCCCGGTCCGCAGCCCTCCGCAGGCGAGCGCCACGGCCGTGGCCACGGCCCAGGAACCCCCGCCGCCCAGCGCGTACGCCTCCACGACCCCGTCCGGTGCGGGCGCGAACACCGGCCCGCGCACCGCGGCCCAGGCGGGCGCCGCGCCCAGGGCCATCGACAGCACGCAGCACAGCAGCACGGCCGCCACCACGCTCCCCCAGAGGGGGTACCCCCAGCCACACCCACAGGGCGACCACCGGTTCACGGTCCGGCCAGTCGGCGCGGGCCGGCAGCCGCGGGGCGGCGACGGCGGTCAGGGCGCCGAGCAGCAACAACGCCGCGGGGACCATCATGAGGCGCAGCCCATGAGCGGGCCGGTGCGCCGCGACACGGGCGGCGGTGCCGAAGTGACGCAGTCCACGGCCGGATACGCCCCACGGCCGGACGAACCGCTTGCCGGCCGCGGCCGACGGCGCGGGCCGACGGCCCCGCTCAGACGGTCAGCAGCATCGCGAACATCCCTATGCCCATGGACAGTCGGCAGGCCCGGGCCAGCTCCGGCCGGTCGCCCCAGCCCGTCGCCGCCGCCGTGGCAGCCGCGCCCCGCGCGCCCGCGGTCACCGGCACGGGCACCGGCATGAGCCGGAGTCCCGCCCACAGGACGTAGCCGGCGAAGTACGCCAGCAGGACCCCGGTCACCAGCGGCAGGCCCGCGCCGCCGTGCCCACCGCCCGGTCCGGCGGCCATCGAGGCGGCCATGTGGACCATGGCCAGCGCGCCCACCAGGTGATGCAGATGGTGAGCGCTCGTACGGGCCGACCACAGGGCGCGCACCGCCGCCGTGCCGAAGACGACCGCGTAGGCCAGCCAGGCCCAGCGCGGCGGTGCGACGGCCGCGGCGGGCACGGCCATCGCGGCCATGCCGAAGCCCATCAACGCCTCGCCCCCCGCGGCCCGGCGCTGCTCCTCGACGGCACTGCGCATCCGCAGCAGGCAGTACCCGCCGGTCATCGCGCACAGCGCGACCAGGAGCCAGCCGGACGACACCGGTCCGTGCACCACGCATCCCCCCGTTCGTCGACGTCGGTCAGCGCTGAGAGCGAGGTCGGACAGTCGGTCAGGGCATGCCCGGACGGTGTGGCGCGCATACGAGCGCAAGGGTGTACGCGGGGGAGCGCGTGGGGGTGCGGCACGGGGGGCCACGGCCTCCGGGGCGCCGCACCGCACCAGCGGGAGCACCGCACCGGCGGGAGCACGCGCCGGGCCCGCCGCGCGCCCGGCGCCTCGGTCAGCCCTCGGCGCCGGCCGGGTACACCCCGAAGGCGGCCCCCTGAGGGTCCCGCAGGACCGCGATACGGGGTCCTTCCGGCACGGTGGTGGGCTCCATGAGCAGGGTGCCGCCCGCCTCGACGGCGACGCGGGCCGTGTCGTCCACGTCCGCCACGGCGAAGTACGGCAGCCAGTGCGAGGGCACCTCGGGCGGGAACTTGTCGTCCATCGTGACCATGCCGCCGAAGTCGGCGCCGTCGAGCCCCCACTGCGTGTACCGGTCGCCCGTGTTCACGCTCCAGCCGAACACCGCCGTGTAGAAGGCCCTGGCCCGCTCCGGGGCACGGGTCATCAGCTCGACCCAGCCGAGCGTGCCGGGCGCGTTGAACAGCCCGGCGCCGGGGAAGGAGCGCGCCTGCCACAGCTGGAAGGCCGCGCCGCCCGGGTCGTACACCACCGCGAACCGCCCGATGTCGAAGACGTCCATGGGCTCCAGCACCACGGTCCCGCCCGCCGCCCGTACGGCCCCGACCGCCGCGTCCGCGTCGCGCACGGCGAACGACACGTTCCACGCCACCGGCTGTGACTCCTGGTACAGCGGGGCGAGGGCGGCCACCGCCGCGTCACCGAGGTGCGCGATGCTGTAGCCGCCCGCCTCCTGGCGCGGATCGGTGCGTGGACGCCAGCCGAACAGCTCGGTGTAGAAGCGTTTCGCCGCGTCCAGGTCGCTGGTCCCCAGCTCGGTCCAGCAGGGTCCGCCGATGACGGGCTCGTCGAGCTTCATCGCGTGCCTCCCGCGAGCGATCCGGGTCCCTGCCAGCACGTTATGCCCAGGCTCCGGCACCGGCCACCGGGGCACGGCGGCCCGGTTCCGGCCCCGGCCACCGGTGTGCGGAGCGTCAGATGCCCGGCCGGTACCGCAGCGGATGGTCCGCCGGGATCTCCACCAGCGCGATCTCGGTTCCGTCCGGGTCGGTGATCCACATCTCGATCAGGCCCCACGGCTCCTTCACCGGCGGCCGACGCACCTCCACCCCGGCCGCCAGCAGCTCCTGGTGCGCCGCGGCCACGTCCGCCACCTGCAGCCACAGCTTCAGCGCGGGCGAGGGCGGGGTCTCGGAGCGGCCCGCGACCTCCAGGAAGCCGCCGCCGAGGAAGTACACGACGCCCCGGTGGTCGTCCGTGCCGAACTCGCGATACACGGGCAGGCCGAGCTGTTCGCCGTAGAAGACACGGGACCGCTCGGGGTCGGTGGGGCGCAGGAGGACGCGGCTGCTGAGTACGTGGATCATGCGATCGAGGGTAGGTGCCGGGCGGTCCGCACGGGGACGGGCGGGGGCGGGCGGGGGCGGCTTCTCGCGGCGCTTCCCCGCCCCCCGGCCGGGGCGCGGCTGCGGATACCCTCGTGCGTGTTCTCGTCCGCAGACATCCGCCTGGAGCAGCTCATGGACACCGCCGCCACCGGTCTGACCTTCCGTGACGCCACCGACGGTGACGTGGACGCCCTCGTCGCGCTGATCGAGTCGGCGTACCGGGGGGACTCCAGCCGGGCCGGGTGGACCACGGAGGCGGACATCCTCGACGGGCAGCGGACCGACGCCGAGGGTGTGCTGCAGGTCATCAAGACGCCCGACAGCAGGCTGCTCGTCGTGGAGCGGGACGGCAGGGTCGTCGCCTGCTGCCAGATCGAACACCGCGGCTCCCACGCCTACTTCGGGATGTTCGCGGTGAGTCCGGCCCTCCAGGGCGGCGGTCTCGGCAAGGTGATCATCGCCGAGGCCGAGCGCATCGCCCGCGAGACCTGGGGCGCCCACGAGATGCACATGACCGTGATCTCCGTACGGGACGACCTCATCGCCTGGTACGAGCGGCGCGGCTACCGCCGTACGGGACGGATGACCCCGTTCCCGTACGGCGACGAGCGGTTCGGAGTGCCGCTGCGCACGGATCTGCGGTTCGAGCTGCTGGTCAAGCCGCTCGGCTGAGCGTCAGGCCGTGAAACGGCCCGTGCGTTTGATGTCCGGGTAGTCGGTCGTCGCCCCGTCCAGCTGGAGCGCGCGGACCAGCCGCAGGTGGTCCTGGGTGTTCACCACCCAGCCGATGATCCGCAGGTTCTCCTTGCGGGCCTTCTCGACGACCTCCAGGGTCAGCCGTCGGATGTTCAGCACCAGCGTGGCGGCGCCCACCGCCACCGCCCGGTCCACCACGTCGGGGCCGTAGCGGCTGGCGACCAGGGCGGTGCGCACGCCGGGCACGAGGCGGGCGATCTCGGCGACCGCCTCGTCGTGGAAGGACAGCACCTCGACCCGCCCCACCAGGTCGCGCCGGAGCATGACCTCGGCGAGGGCGCGGGCCGCCGCCGTGTCCTTGATCTCGGCCTGCAGTGGTGCCCGGACCGCGTCGAGCACCTCCTCGAAGGTGGGGACGCGCTCGCCGCGTCCGGCGTCGAGGGCGCGCAGTTCGGCGAGGGTCTTGTCGGCGATCGGGCCCGTGCCGTCCGTCGTCCGGTCCACGTCCGCGTCGTGCATGACGACGAGCGCGCCGTCCTTGCTCAGATGCAGATCGAGTTCGATGACGTCGAGGCCCGCGCGATCGGCGGCCACGAAGGAACGGAGGGTGTTCTCGGGTTCGACACCCATGACACCGCGGTGACCGATGGTGAGGAAGTTCAAGGTGGACTCGCTTCCGTCGACGGCGGCTCGGCCCGCGTGACCGGGGGAGGGGCGGCACGCGGCTGGGGCGCAGCGTAGTCCTCCCGCCGTGCGATGCATCCGTATGTGCACGAGCCCGTTCGGGGCGTGTCACCCCGTGTCACGTCCGGGAACAGGACCGTTTCCGCAGCTGCCGCGCACCGAGCGGGTCATCCCTGAGTGGGCGAGTCCGGCGTGCGTTGACCCGGGGTGCCTCCGTTCGGAGAGCGTGACGCACGAACTGTGATCCATGACTCGTGTGACAGGAGATTCAGCGGTTAGGAGCCGGGGGTGGCGGGAAGATTTCCGGCTGGCTCACACAAGATCGGTCTTGCGGTGAGGAACCCTTGCTACGTACGGTGTCACTACGAAAGGTTCTCTCGTGAAGGATGGGTCATGACGGAAATTCTTGCGCAGACGGCTGCGGAGGGCGTTGTTCCTTCGGTGGTGAGGGTGGTGGAGCACCCGGCCTGGCCCGTGCTCAAGGATGCCGTGGAGCGCATCCGGCCCTGGCAGTCCAAGGACGGTTCGATCGACTTCGACGCCGAGGGCGCCCCCGCCGCGGGCGACGCCGAGCGGGCGGTCCGTGAGGTCGTCGGGGCCGTCGAGGCGCTGTCGCCGCTGCTGCCGCACGACGCCGCCTACCACGAGGCCCTCGTCAAGGACCTGCGCCGCTGGGCCGAGGACGGTTTCGGGGTCCCCGACTTCCTGGACTCGCTGCTGGCCTTCCAGCCCGCCGCCGACCGTGCGGACGGCCTCCAGCACCTCGTGGTGTTCCCGATGTACACGCAGAACGGCAACCCCGACCGCAATCTCGAAGCGGTCGTGCTGCGCATGGTGTGGCCCCAGTGGCTGGCCGAGCTGGAGCGCACCCGCTACGACAACCCGCTGTTCTGCGGCATCACCTTCGAGGACTTCACCGCCGGTTACGACACCAACTCGGCCGTGCTCTTCCCGGAGACCATCGCCGTGCGCGAGGCACCGGCCCGCTTCTCCTGGGGCGGCATCTTCTGCGACCGCGAGGCCGCCCGCTTCCGCCGGGTCACCGACGCCGCCGTCGACATCCTCGGCCTCGAACTGCCCGAGGACGTCGCCGCGATGGTCCACGACCAGAAGCGCTGCGAGGAGGCGTTCGTGCTGTGGGACATGGTCCACGACCGCACCCACAGCCACGGCGACCTGCCCTTCGACCCCTTCATGATCAAGCAGCGCCAGCCGTTCTGGATGTACGGCCTGGAGGAGCTGCGCTGCGACCTCACCGCCTTCAAGGAGGCCGTGAAGCTGGAGGCCGACGGGGTCCCGCAGGCCCGTGACGTGCAGTACGCGGTGCTCTTCGACCGCATGTTCCGCTTCCCGGTCACCGGCGAGCGCGTCCGCAACTACGACGGGCTCGGCGGGCAGCTCCTCTTCGCCTACCTGCACAAGCACGACGTGGTCCGCTGGACCGACAACAAGCTGCACATCGACTGGCAGCGCGCCCCGCAGGTCACCAACCAGCTCTGCGCCGACATCGAGCAGCTCTACCGGGACGGCATCGACCGCCCGAAGCTCGTCCACTGGTTCGCCGGGTACGAGCTGGTCTCCGAGTACCTCGCCCCGCACCCCGGCTCCCGCTGGGCCAAGGGCCCCGACGCCCTGGATCTGACGCAGCCGCCGCGGAAACTCGTCGACGACGTGCTTCCGGACGAGTTTCCGCTCAGCATGTTCTATGAGGCGCTCGCCAAGAAGCTGAAGTCCGTGATCGCCTCCACCAAGGGCATCACGGCGGCGAACGCCGAGCGGATCGCCGCGTGAGCGCCGGACCCGCGGGCGTCTCGGACGCCGCTCAGGAGGCGAGGACCATGCAGAACGGCAACGGTGCACTGAGTGGCGCGGTGATCGCGGTGGCCGGCGCGGGCGGACCCGCAGGCCGGGCGACCCTGCTGCGGCTGGCCGACGCGGGCGCGATCGTCGTCGGCTCCGACAACGACCCCGAGCGGCTCTCCGAGGCCGTCGACGCGGCCCGCTACGCGCACGGCGGCGCCACCGTCGTCGGCGACACGGTCGACCTGCTGGACCTCCAGTCGACCCGTGACTGGGCCACCCGTATCGAGAAGGACTTCGGGCGGGTCGACGGCCTCGTCCACCTCGTCGGCGGCTGGCGGGGCAGCGAGACCTTCACCCGGACCAGCCTCGACGACTGGGACTTCCTGGAGATGCTGCTGATCCGCACGGTGCAGCACACCTCCCTCGCCTTCCACGAGGCCCTGCAGCGCAGCGAGCGCGGCCGGTACGTCCTGATCAGCGCGGCCGGCGCCAGCAATCCCACCGCGGGCAACGCCGCCTACGCCGCCGCCAAGGCCGCGGCCGAGGCGTGGACGCTGGCCACGGCCGACTTCTTCCGCAAGGCGGGAGGGCCGGACGGGCCGACCTCGGCGGCTGCGATCCTGGTGGTGAAGGCACTGGTGCACGACGCGATGCGCGCCGACCGCCCCAACGCGAAGTTCGCGGGCTTCACCGACGTCAAGGAGCTGGCCGAGGCCATCGCCGGCGTCTGGGACAAGTCCGCCGCCGAAGTGAACGGAAACCGTCTGTGGCTGACCGACAAGCCGTGAACCCTCCGAAGACCGACGCCCGGCGCCATCACGACCCGGAGATCCGCGGCTTCGCCAGCGACAACTACGCGGGGGTCCACCCCGAGGTGCTCGCCGCCCTGGCCCTGGCCAACGGCGGGCACCAGGTCGCCTACGGCGAGGACGAGTACACCGAGAACCTGCAGCGGATCGTCCGCAGCCACTTCGGTGCCACCGCCGAGGCGTTCCCGGTCTTCAACGGCACCGGCGCCAACGTCGTCGCGCTCCAGGCGGTCACCGACCGCTGGGGCGCGGTGATCTGCGCCGAGAGCGCGCACATCAACGTCGACGAGTGCGGCGCGCCGGAACGGGTCGGGGGCCTGAAGCTCCTCACCGTGCCCACGCCCGACGGCAAGCTCACCCCCGAGCTGATCGACCGGCAGGCGTACGGCTGGGACGACGAGCACCGGGCGATGCCGCAGGTCGTCTCGATCACCCAGAGCACCGAACTCGGCACCCTCTACACGCCCGAGGAGATCCGCGCGATCTGCGAGCACGCCCACGCGCACGGGATGAAGGTGCACCTGGACGGCTCCCGGATAGCCAACGCCGCGGCCGCCCTGGACGTGCCGATGCGGACCTTCACCAACGCGGCCGGCGTCGACCTGCTCTCCCTGGGCGGCACCAAGAACGGCGCGATGTTCGGCGAGGCGGTCGTCGTGATCAACCAGGACGCCGTCCGCCACATGAAGCACTTGCGCAAGCTGTCCATGCAGCTCGCCTCCAAGATGCGTTTCGTGTCGGTGCAGTTGGAGGCCCTGCTGGCGAAGGACCTCTGGCTGCGCAACGCCCGTCACGCCAACGAGATGGCCCAGCGGCTCGCCGAGGGCGTCCGCGCCGTCCACGGGGTCGAGATCCTGTACCCGGTGCAGGTCAACGCCGTCTTCGCCCGCCTTCCGCACGATGTGAGCGAACGCCTGCAGAAGCGCTTCCGCTTCTACTTCTGGGACGAGCCCGCGGGTGACGTCCGCTGGATGTGCTCCTACGACACCACCGTGGAGGACGTGGACCGGTTCGTGGCGGCGCTCAAGGAGGAAATGGCCCGCTGAGACCGCAGAGGCTCATCACGGACTGCATAGATATACGGTCACCCGAAAAGTCATTGACTCTCGGGTGATCGTTTTCCTATGCTCCACGGGCATGGAACCGATCCAGCAGAACCCGGACCTGTCCGCCTATCTGGCCGCCGACGAGGCCATCGACCACCACCATCCCGTCGTGCGACGGACGGCCGCGCAGCTCGCCCAGGGCGTGGCGGACTCGTATGGCTATGCGAGAGCGGCATTCGAGTTCGTCCGCGACAGCGTCCCGCACTCCCAGGACGCCGGCGATCCGCGCGTCACCTGGCGCGCCTCCGACGTCCTCGAACAGCGCACCGGGATCTGCTACGCCAAAGCCCATGCCCTGGCCGCGCTGCTGCGCGCCGAGGACATCCCCACCGCCCTGTGCTACCAGCGGCTGGCGCACGACGACGGCGACGGATACGTGATCCACGGCCTGGTCGCCGTGCGCTTCCACGGCGCCTGGCACCGCCAGGACCCCCGGGGCAACAAGCCGGGCGTGGACGCCCGGTTCTCGCTCGACGGGGAGCGCCTGGCCTTCGTCCCGGACGCCGGTGCGGGTGAGTCGGACCTCCCGACGCTGTACGCCGCACCGCATCCGGCCGTGCTCGGCGCCCTGCGGGCCGCCCCCGACCGGGCGCGGCTGTGGGAGACGCTCCCCGAGGCGCTGTGACCGCGGGTCAGCGGGCCTCGGCCTCGCGGACCTGCTCCGGGGTCGGGGCCGTACCGCCGAGGTGGGCCGGCATCCACCAGGTGTCGTCCGGGCCCTTGGGGCGCACGGGGTAGGCACGCTGGGCGGCCTCCAGCAACTCCTGCACCCGCTCGCGGAGTTGGCGGGTGATGGCGCCCGCGTACTTGTCCTTCGATGCCTCTATCGCCTCGCCGACCCGGATGGTGATCGGGATGTGGCTGCGCTTGAAGTTGCGCGGGTGGCCCTTGGTCCACAGTCGCTGGGTGCCCCACACGGCCATGGGGATCAGCGGGACGCCCGCCTCCTGGGCCAGCCGGGCGGCGCCCGACTTGAAGCTCTTCAGCGTGAACGACTGCGAGATGGTGGCCTCGGGGAAGACGCCGATGATCTCACCGGAACGCAGCGAGTCCAGGGCGTGCGCGTAGGCCGCCTCGCCCTGCTTGCGGTCCACCGGGATGTGCCGCATGTTGCGCATCAGCGGACCGGAGACCTTGTGCCGGAACACCGACTCCTTGGCCATGAAACGCACCAGACGCTTCTGCGGCAGCGCGGCCAGGCCGTCGAAGATGAAGTCCAGGTAGCCGATGTGATTGCTCACCAGCACCGCGCCGCCCGAGCGCGGAATGTTCTCCGTCCCCTTGAGGTCGATCTTCAGGTCCCAGGCCTTGAACAGGGTTTGGGCGAGACCGATCGCGGGGCGGTAGACAAGCTCTGCCATGGGCGGAGTGGACCCTTCTCTCTGCCTGGGACGGGGTCTCCCGGCGGGAAGTTACGCAGCCGTAGGTTTACGGCATCCCGCAGATCGTGCCCCAAGAACGCACGAGTAGCCAGTCTTGGCGCTCGCCCGCGGCGAGATTCTCGTCACGTCGGACACATGATCGACCACCGTAAGCGCACCCGGTCTTCACCCCACGCGTACCGTCACCCGTCGGACCAGCAGATACATCTCGCACCCCAGGCAGTATCCGAACACCGCGTTGAGGAACGCCGCCGCGAGCGCCGCGCCGGTCGCCCCCAGTCCCAGCCACGCGGGCCCCACCGTGAGACCGACCAGACCCACCGCGGCGAAGACCAGCCCCACCGCCTGCGCGAACCGCGGCGGCTGCGGCGCCTCGAAATCCGTCGGGGGCCCGAGCCGCGGCCGCAGCAGCGTGCGGAACACCCACCCGTACGGCGAACGCCCCACCCCGCCCGCCGCGCCCAGCGCGAAGGCGAGCGTCTGCCACGCGAGCAGCCAGGGGTTCTGGGTGATCAGCGCGACCGCCAGCACCACGGTCGTCACGGCCGCCCCGAAGCGCGGTCCCCTCACATCGATGTCCATACGTCAAGCATTCCTCAGGCCGATCTCCACGGGGAACCGGGAATCTTTGCAGTCTCGTGAACGCTGAAGCACGCTGTGACCGGACTTGTGGTGTGTGGGCTGGTGCTGGCGCTGGCGAGCGCCTACGGAGTGCTGCATCGGCGGCGGAGCGGGAGGGTGAGAGTGCGCGGGCGGGACGGCGACAAGCGGCTCGACGCGGCGGAGTTGGGGGAGGGGCTCGGCGAACGGGCCACACTCGTCCAGTTCTCCAGCGCCTTCTGCGCCCCGTGCCGGGCTACCCGCAGGGTGCTCGCCGAGGTGGCCGCCATGGTCCCCGGCGTCGCCCATGTGGAGATCGACGCCGAGGAACACCTCGATCTCGTCCGCCGGTTGGACATCCTCAAGACGCCGACCGTCCTCGTCCTCGACGCGGACGGCCGGATCGTGCGCAGGGCCAGCGGCCAGCCGCGCAGAGCCGATGTGATCGCCGCGCTCGGTGAGGCCGTGTGAAGCCGCACACCGGGACGCACTTGACGATGGACCCCGCCTCTCGTCAGCCTGACGGAATGCCCCGAGAACTCCTTCTCTTCGCGCGTGTGCACGTGGACCTGGTCCGCACGGCCAGTTCCCGCTGTCCGGGACCGTGAGCGGCCCCGCGCGATCCCGTCGACCCCGGCAGAAGGACAACTCCATGACGGCCACCTCCGGCCTCCGCTCGACCCGCCTCGCCTCCCCCGACCTCCTGCGCTCCGTCTTCCGCCGGCATGCCGCGGGCGTCGCCGTGATCACCGCTCGGGGAAGCGGCGGCCCGGTCGGCTTCACCGCCACCTCGCTCACCTCGGTCTCCGCCGAGCCCCCGCTGCTCTCGTTCGGCATCGGCACCGGAGCCTCCAGCTGGCCGGTGATCTCCGAGGCGTCCCACGTCGGCGTCCACATACTCGGGGAGCACCAGCGGGACCTGGCCGCCACCTTCGCCCGCAGCGGCGCCGACCGCTTCGGCCCGCCCACCGGATGGCGTAGCGGCCCGGAGGGAGTTCCCGTCCTCGACGACGTGCTCGCCTGGCTGGTCTGCCGGGTGGTGGCGCGGGTCCCGGCGGGGGACCACCGGATCGTCCTCGCCGAGGTGGTCGAGGGAGACCCGTCGGGCGCCGGCCGGCCGCTGCTGTACCACCAGGGCCGCTTCGGCGGTCTGCGAGACTGAACCCCGCGTGATTACGCAGGGTTGCCTAACTCACAGTTCAAAGCGCTTGCTTAGCGGGCACGTCATGCGGGAGCGTAGGCGTCGTACTGGTGAGTAATATTCTGTTCGGAGCGCAGGTCGCCCCGATCGGGATCGGCCGCTTCAGGCGCCTATGCTGCCTTGCAGAAGGCAGCCCGGAAATGACGATGCAGTAGGAGAGCCGGCGTGAGCTTGAGGATCGTTGTCACTGTGAAGTACGTGCCCGACGCCACTGGCGACCGGCACTTCGCCGATGACCTGACCGTCGACCGTGACGACGTGGACGGCCTGCTCTCCGAGCTGGACGAGTACGCGGTGGAGCAGGCGCTTCAGATCGCCGACGAGGCTGACGACGCCGAGATCACCGTGCTGACCGTGGGTCCGGAGGACGCCAAGGACGCGCTGCGTAAGGCGCTGTCGATGGGCGCGGACAAGGCGATCCACGTCGAGGACGACGACCTGCACGGCACCGACGCCCTCGGCACCTCGCTGGTCCTGGCGAAGGCGATCGAGAAGGCCGGATTCGACCTGGTGATCTCCGGTATGGCCTCCACCGACGGCACGATGGGTGTCGTCCCGGCGCTGCTGGCCGAGCGGCTGGGTGTCCCGCAGGTCACCCTGCTCTCCGAGATCTCCGTCGAGGACGGGGTCGTCACGGGCCGCCGTGACGGCGACGCCGCTTCCGAGCAGCTGCAGGCGTCCCTGCCGGCGGTCGTCTCCGTCACCGACCAGTCGGGCGAGGCGCGTTACCCCTCCTTCAAGGGCATCATGGCGGCGAAGAAGAAGCCGGTGCAGTCCTGGGACCTGTCCGACCTCGACATCGAGGCCGAGGAAGTCGGTCTGGAGGGTGCCTGGACGGCCGTCGACTCCGCGACCGCCCGCCCGGCACGCACCGCCGGCACGATCGTCAAGGACGAGGGCGAGGGCGGCAAGCAGCTCGCCGAGTTCCTCGCGGGCCAGAAGTTCATCTGAGGCCCCCGCGGCCCGTCGCGACCGTCGCCGGTCACGGCCGAGGCCGCCCCTCCCCTTCCCTCACGCCTTCGCAATCCGCAGGAGAGCAATCCCATGGCTGAAGTTCTCGTCTACGTCGACCACGTGGACGGTGCCGTCCGCAAGCCCACCCTGGAGCTGCTGACGCTGGCCCGCCGCATCGGCGAGCCCGTCGCCGTCGCGCTCGGTGCCGGTGCCGCCGACACCGCCGCCGCCCTCGCCGAGCACGGCGCGGTGAAGGTCCTCACCCACGACGCCGCCGAGTACGCCGACTACCTCGTCGTCCCCAAGGTCGACGCGCTGCAGGCCGCCGTCGCCGCCGTCTCCCCGGCCGCGGTGCTCGTGCCGTCCTCCGCCGAGGGCAAGGAGATCGCCGCGCGTCTGGCGCTGCGGATCGGCTCCGGCATCATCACCGACGCCGTCGACCTGGAGGCCTCCGACGAGGGCCCGGTGGCCACGCAGTCGGTGTTCGCCGCCTCCTTCACCACCAAGACCCGTGTCGCCAAGGGCACTCCGGTCATCACCGTCAAGCCGAACTCCGCCGCCGTCGAGGCCGCCCCGGCCGCCGGTGCGGTCGAGGCCCTCGCGGTCACCTTCGGCGAGCTGGCCACCGGCACCAAGGTCACCGGCCGCACCCCCCGCGAGTCGACCGGCCGCCCGGAGCTGACCGAGGCCGCGATCGTGGTCTCCGGCGGCCGCGGCGTCAACGGCAGCGAGAACTTCGCCCTCATCGAGGCCCTCGCCGACTCCCTCGGCGCGGCCGTGGGCGCCTCCCGCGCCGCCGTGGACGCCGGCTGGTACCCGCACACCAACCAGGTCGGCCAGACCGGCAAGTCCGTGTCCCCGCAGCTGTACATCGCCAACGGCATCTCCGGCGCCATCCAGCACCGCGCCGGCATGCAGACCTCCAAGACCATCGTCGCCGTCAACAAGGACGCCGAAGCCCCCATCTTCGACCTCGTCGACTACGGCGTCGTCGGCGACCTCTTCGACGTCGTCCCCCAGCTCACCGATGAGATCAACACCCGCAAGGGCTGACATCTCTCGTCGGCCGAGGCCCCCGCGACCGCACAGGCGGTCACGGGGGCCTCGGCTCATCCCAGGGTCAGTGAGACCTGCACCGGCAGGTGGTCGCTCGGGTACAGCCCGTCGACGGAGAAGGTGTTCATGGCGGCCCAGTGCGTCGTCACCCCGGGCGAGGTCAGGATCCAGTCGATGCGGCGGCCGTCGGGCTTCAGCGCCCGGTAGCCGTGGTAGGTCCCGTACGCCGGGCTGCGCGAGGCCGCCGCGTCCCAGGCGTCCACGAGCCCGTTGCCCAGCATCAGCTCGTACACCCGGTTGTCGTGGGCGGCCGCGTTGAAGTCGCCGGTGACCACGACCGGGGCCGAGCGGTCCCATCCGGCGATCGTCTCGCCGACCAGCTTCGCGGAACGCTCCCGGGCGTACTGGCTGACGCTGTCCAGATGGGTGTTGAGGACGTAGAACTCCCGCCCCCCGTCCGCGAGATCGGCGAACTTCACCCAGGTCACCATGCGCAGCCAGTCCGCGCCCCAGGTGTTGGAGGCGATCGTGTACGGGGTGTCGGACAGCCAGTAGTGGTCGAACTCGATCGGGTCGAGTCGGCGGGTGTCGTAGAAGATCGCCATGAACTCGTCCTTGCTGCCACCCCCTCGGCCGGTGCCGATCCAGTCGTAGTGGCCGCCGAGATCCTTCTCGATCATGCGCAGCTGCTGGTACAGCCCCTCCTGCGTGCCGATGACGTGCGGCCGCTCGCGGCGCAGCAGCTCCCGCATCACCGGGCGGCGCACGGTCCAGCGCGGCGTCTTGTCGACGACGGTCGCGAAGCGCACGTTGAACGTCATGACGTTCAGGGCGCCCGCGTACTCGCCGGCGGCCGCCGGCAGTGACGAGCCCGCTGTGGTCAGCAGCGGCACGGCGATGGCGGCGGCCGCCGCGGACCTGAGTCCTTGGCGGCGCGTCACTCCGACCTCTTTCGGCAACGCGATCTCCTCCCCTGGGGGTCAGGATGAACCTTGCCCGATGAATACGGAAGAAGCGGCCGAGTCTGCAGTGACCAGGGGGAAGACATGGGGAATCACACGTCGGGACGCTGTTGACCGGGACGAAGATCGACCGTTAGCTTCGGTATACGGATTTCTGATTCCGCAGTGCGGAAAATGGAGGGTGTGGAATGGGGCAGGGCCGGCAGGAGAACGTGGCGACGAGTCTCGCGGGCGCCGTCAGCGAGGAGATCAGCGCCTCCCTCGCCCCCGTCGACGCGGAGCTGGAGCGCCGCTACCCGGGCGACCCGGGCACCCGCCAGCCCGTGCACACCGTCTACGTACCCGGTGACGTCCTCGCCGCCGACACCCTCCGCGACTGGGGTGGCCGGGCCCTGACCGCCCTCGACGAGCACGCCCCCGACGCCGCCTCCTTCGCCGCCGTCCTCGGACTCGACGACGACCTCGCGCGGCCCGTGTACGACCGCGTCCGCGCCAAGCTGGAGCGCGAGCCGGTGGAGGACCTGCGCGTCGACTTCGAGGACGGCTACGGGCCGCGCCCGGACGCCGAGGAGGACGAGGCCGCCGCCCGCGCCGCCCGGCTGATCGCCGAGGCGTACGCCACCGGCACCGCCGCCCCGTACATGGGCATCCGCATGAAGTGCATGGAGGCACCGGTGCGCGACCGGGGCATCCGCACCCTCGACATCTTCCTCACCGGTCTGCTCGCGGCCGGGGGCCTGCCCGACGGGCTGGTCCTCACCCTGCCCAAGGTGACGTACACCGAGCAGGTCACCGCCATGGTCCGCCTGCTCGAAGCCTTCGAGAAGGCACGCGGCCTGGAGCCCGGCCGGATCGGCTTCGAGATCCAGATCGAGACCAGCCAGGCCGTCCTCGCCGCCGACGGCACCGCCACCGTCGCCCGGATGATCGACGCCGCCGAGGGCCGGGCCACCGGTCTGCACTACGGCACCTTCGACTACAGCGCCTGCCTCGGCGTCTCCGCCGCCCACCAGGCCAGTGACCACCCCGCGGCCGACCACGCCAAGGCGGTCATGCAGGTCGCGGCCGCCGGCACCGGCGTACGCGTCTGCGACGGCTCCACCAACGTCCTGCCGGTCGGCCCCACCGAGCAGGTCCACGACGCCTGGCGCCTGCACTACGGACTCACCCGCCGCGCCCTGGCCCGCGCCTACTACCAGGGCTGGGACATGCACCCCGGCCACCTCCCCACCCGCTACGCGGCCGTCTTCGCCTTCTACCGCGAGGGCTACGAACAGGCCGCCGCCCGCCTCGCCCGGTACGCGCACCGGGCCGGCGGCGACGTGATGGACGAGCCCGCGACCGCCAAGGCCCTCAGCGGTTACCTGCTGCGGGGGCTGGACTGCGGCGCCCTCGACCTCGACGAGGTGTCCGCGGCGACCGGTCTGGCCCGCGCCGACCTGGAGGGCTTCGCGACACCCCGACGGGCCGATCTGACGATCTCGTCCGGCCGGTAGGGGTGAGCCGGCGCGTTCTGTGGGCGGGTCGGCGGGCGGCCAAGTAGCGGTCCTGTGACAGCTGTTGGCGCCGGTCCGAAGAGCCTCCGCGCACCGCATAGGCTGTACGCCATTCATCGGTGTGTCACAGGAGCGAGGCGCGGGTGTCTTCGGGGGCGAACGAACAGACGGACGGTGTCGGGCGGATGCTCGCCGGGCGGTACCGGATCGTGGGGCAACTCGGGCGCGGCGGCATGGGCGTCGTCTGGCGGGCCGTGGACGAGGTCCTCCACCGCGAGGTGGCCGTCAAGGAACTGCGCACCTTCACGGACGCGGGCGCGCCCGAACTGGCCGACCTCGGGCTGCGGATGCAGCGCGAGGCACGGGCCGCGGCCCGCGTCCGGCACCCCGGGGTCGTCGCCGTGCACGACGTGGCCGAGGTCGACGGACGCCCGCTGATCGTCATGGAGCTGGTCGACGGGCCGTCCCTGGACGACGTCCTGCGCGACCGGGGCCTGCTCGACCCGCGTGAGGCGGCCGCCGTCGGCGCCAAGGTCATGGACGCCCTCGCCGCCGCCCACCGGGTCGGCGTACTGCACCGTGACGTCAAGCCCGGCAACATCCTCCTGGACCGCTCGGGCCGCGTCGTCCTCACCGACTTCGGCATCGCCACCATGGAGGACCCGGGCGACGGCTCCGCCACCCACCTCACCCGCAGCGGCGAACTCGTCGGCTCCCTCGACTACCTGGCCCCCGAGCGCGCCCAGGGCAACGACCCCGGCCCCGCCTCCGACGTCTGGGCCCTCGGGGCCACCCTGTACGCGGCCGTCGAGGGCGCCTCCCCGTTCCGGCGTACGTCCACCTGGTCGACGCTCACCGCGATCGTCAGCGACGAGCTGCCCGAACCCCGGCGGTCCGGACCGCTCGGAGCCGTCCTGCGGCAGTTGATGGACAAGCGCCCGGAGCGGCGCCCGGACGCCGACGACGCGCGCGCCCTGCTGGAGGCCGTGGCGGCAGGCGAGACCCCCGCCTCCCCGGCCGCCACGGGAGCGGGCGGCGACCCGGCACCTCCGCCGAGGCCGGAGACCCAGCGGAGCCTGCCGTCGGTGCCCCCGGGCTTCGGACCGCCTACGGCCGGCGCGGGTGCCGGGGCCGGCGCGACGGGCCCCACCCCCGGCTTCGGTCCCCCGCAGCCGGTAGTCCCGGGGCCCGCCACCGCACCACCGGCGGAGACCGCCGCGTCCGGTGCGGCCGCCGCGTCCGGTGCGGTCGCCCCGCAGACGCCGGCACCGCCCTCGGGACCGGTCACCACCGTCTCCCCGGCCGGCGGCCGGAGCGCCCGCAAGGGCAGGGGACGCGCCCTCCTCGCCGCCGTGGCCGTCGCCGTCGTCCTCGCCGCCTCCGGCGTCACCGTCGTCCTGCTCAACGGGGAGGACGCGAAGAAGGGCACCCGTACCTCCGCCGACGCGCCGGGCGGCGGCACCCCCTCGGCGGGCCGCAGCCGGGGCACGGTCGACCTCTCCGACGACGAAACCGCCAAGGACAAGGGCAAGGGCAACGACGACAAGGACGTCAGGGCGACCCCGAGCTCCGGCGGGAAGGACGAGCAGGTGGACGACGAGGAGCCCGACGCGTCCGCCACCCCGTCGAAGAACGGCAGCGGCGGCACCACCGGCGGCTCCGGCGGTACGGAGACCTCGGGCGGCTCCACCGGAGGGGCGACCGAGGAGGAGCCGGTCTGCCACGCGATCGCCGGCGGCAAGTACAACTGCACGGTCTGGACGACGGCCAAGTCCTACGACGCCGCGGGCACCGAGGTCGGCATCCTGAAGCAGGGCACCAACTATTTCTACTGCCAGCAGAACCTGGGCCGCCGCGAGACCTCCGGCAGGTGGACCAACGTGTGGTGGGCCAAGACCGACGACGACAGCGGCAACAGGAACGTCTTCGTCAGCGTCGTCTACGTACAGGGCGGCGACAACGACGCCCCGGTGCCGGGCCTCCCGCACTGCTGAGAGCCGGGTCCAGGGAACGGCGGCCCCTACGCCGCCGGGTGCGGCGCCACGTACTGCTCCAGGCCCGACACGGTCGTCCACCGCCGCTCGGCGAACAGCTCCCTGCCCCGCACGCACCGGGCCCGGTCGCCCCGGGCACGGGCGCAGAACTCCTCCGGGGTGGTGCCGAACAGTTCGCGCAACTCCGCGGACGCGGCGAGGAGTTCGCCGATGAGCGGTCGCTGCCGGCCCGGATGGCGACGCGGTCCGGGGCCGCCGTCGCGCAGGACGCCCCACCGGTTGACGTAGATCCAGGCGTGATCGAGGATCTCGCCCGACTCCAGCGCGACGCGGACGTCGGCGGCGGGCAGAAGGGCCCGCTGGAAGTTGCCGGTCGGCGAGTCGGCCCCCTCGCTCGCGTCGACCACGGCGAGCTGCGCCTCGTCGAGCCAGGTGAGGAACAGTTCGGTGGTGGTGCCGGGGGAGCGGAACGGCGACGCGGACACGTAGCCGAGCAGGCTGACGTGCGCGGAGACACCGATGCCGATGCCGGTGACCCGGGTTTTGACCATGGGGATCCGGCACGGCACACCGTGCTCCGCCATCTTGTGGACGAGCTGCGCGGGGCTGGCGTTGGAGCCGACCGAGAGGACGGGCGCGCGGTCCTCGAAGCGGAGCGTGTCCAGCGGCAGCATCCGGTTGCCGTCGAGCAGTCCCGACTCGGCGGGCCACACGCCCGGATAGCTCAGCGGGTCCTCGCGCGGCGCCACGGCGAGGCCGAGCGCTTCCAGCGTGTAGGGGTCGGGTGCCATGGGGGTCAGTCCGCGGGCGGGAGTTCGCCCGAACCGCGGGCGATCAGCCTGGTCGGCAGTTCGATGCGCTCCGGGGCGACGAGAGAGCCGTCCAGCTGCCGGAACAGCCGCTCGGCGGCGGTACGGCCCAGCCGGGCGGGGTCCTGGGCGACGACCGTGATGCCCGGCCGGAGCAGATCGGCCAGCTCGAAGTCGTCGAAGCCGACGAGGGCGACCGGGCGCGGGTGCTCGGCGAGGACCCGTACGACCGTCACCGTCACCCGGTTGTTGCCCGCGAAGACGGCCGTGACGGGGGACGGGCCGGACAGCATCTCCTCGGCCGCCCTGCGGACCCGCTCGGGATCGGTGACGCCCAGCGACATCCACCCGTCCTCGACCGGTATGCCCGCGTCCTCCATGGCCGCCCGGTACCCGCGCAGCCGCTCGGCGGCGGTGTGGATCCGGGGCATGTCGCCGATGAAACCGATACGGCGGTGCCCGTGGGCGAGGAGGTGGGCGACGCCGTCGCGGGCCCCGCCGAAACTGTCCGACAGCACGACGTCGGCGTCGATGCGCCCCGCCGGACGGTCCACGAACACCGTGGCGACACCCGCCCTGATCTCGGGCTCCAGGTAGCGGTGGTCGTCACCGGCCGGAATGATCACGAGTCCGTCCACGCGGCGGGCGCACAGCGCCAGCGCCAGCTCCTGCTCACGGTCCGGGTCCTCGGCACTGGACCCGTTGATCAGCAGCGAGCCATGGGCGCGGGACACCTCCTCCACCGCCCGGCTCAGGGGGCCGTAGAACGGGTCGGCGAGATCCTCCAGGACCAGGCCGATGCTGGCCGTACGGCCCTTGCGCAGCACCCGGGCGCTGTCGTTGCGCCGGAAGCCCAGCGCCTCGATCGCCTCCTGGACGCGGCGCTCGGTGTCGGGGGTGACGCCCGGCTCGCCGTTCACCACCCGGGAGACCGTCTTCAGACCCACTCCGGCCCGGGCCGCGACGTCCTTCATCGTGGGACGGTTGCCGTAGCGGCTCTCGGGGCGGCGGGCGAAGCCGTTGGCGGTCTCGGGCACAGTGCGCGGTCCTGTCCTGTCGTCCACGGGTGTGATCGGTGGTGCGCTGTCGCTGTGGTGCGGCTGTTGAGGATGTGCCGTCGAGCATAGAGCCTGGACAACGTTGTCACGCCCGGGAGAGACTGTCTGTCGCATTCTCCGGCCGGCGCCCCCCACCAGGCGAGCGTCGTGCTGCCGGATTTCCGGCCGGAGATCCGGGCGCCGCTCTGCCGGGCGCCCGGCGGGAGACTCGCAGCGGGAGAACTGACACTGATGCAGACCGACCTCGTGGCCGCGCTCGACATCGGCGGCACCAAGATCGCCGGGGCGCTGGTGGACGGCCACGGCCGGATAGTGGTCCGCGCCCAGCGACCGACGCCCGCACGGGAGGACGGCGACACCGTCATGCGGGCCGTCGAGGGTGTGCTCGGCGAGCTGAGGGGCGCGCCGCAGTGGGGTGGCGTGACGGCCCTCGGGATCGGCAGCGCGGGGCCGGTGGACGCCTCGGCCGGCACGGTGAGCCCCGTGAACATCCACGGCTGGCGCGGCTTCCCGCTCGTCGACCGGGTCCGGGCGGCGACCGGCGGACTGCCCGTGGAGCTGATCGGCGACGGTGTCGCCATCACGGCGGCCGAGCACTGGCAGGGCGCGGCACGCGGCCACGACAACGCGCTCTGCATGGTCGTGTCGACCGGTGTCGGCGGCGGCCTGGTCCTCGGCGGCCGACTGCACGCCGGTCCCACCGGCAACGCCGGTCACATCGGGCACATCAGCGTGGACCTCGACGGCGAGGCCTGCCCGTGCGGCTCCCACGGCTGCGTCGAGCGCATCGCGAGCGGGCCCAACATCGCCCGCCGTGCCCTGGAGCGCGGCTGGCGGCCCGGTCCCGACGGGGACACCTCGGCCGCCGCGGTGGCCGCCGCCGCGCGGGCGGGCGACCCGGTCGCGGTGGCGTCCTTCGAGCGCGCCGCACGGGCCCTCGCCGCGGGAATCGCCGCCACCGCCACCCTCGTCGAGATCGACATCGCGGTCATCGGCGGCGGCGTCGCGAACGCCGGCGACGTCCTCCTCGCCCCTCTCCGCGCCGCCCTGAAGGACTACGCCACCCTCTCCTTCGTCCAGCACCTCACCGTCGCCCCCGCGGTGATGGGCACGGACGCGGGCCTCGTCGGAGCCGCCGCGGCGGCACTGACGGGGCGTCCGGGCGCGGGGGCGGGCCTGGCGGGATAGGGGCCGTCGCCGCCGCCGTCAGCCGCTGTCGCCGTACGTCGCCGTCGCCGTCAGTCGCTGTCGCCGTCCGGACAGGGGTGCTGGGCTTGTGGCTGTGGCCCGGATGGGGCTGCCGGGGCGGGGCTGTCGTCCGGGTGGGGCTGCGGGTTGGGCTGTCGTCCGGACAGGTCTGCGGAGTGGCGGCTGTGGTTCGGACGGGGTCGCCGAGGTAGGGGCTGTTGTCCTGACGGGGCTGCCGGAATAGGGCTGTTGTCAGGACGGGCCTGTGGGGGCGGGGGCTGTCCGGACAGGTTTTCCGGAATGGGAGCTGTTGTCCGGACAGGCCCGCCGGGCTTCGGGCCGTCGTCCGGACAGAGCCCCGCCTGGGCCGCCGGGCGACGCCCCGACGGGGCCGGCGGTGTTCGTTCGGGCGGGCCGACGGGGCCGCCGCCCCCGTCCGGGCGGCGCCGGGTGTCGAAAGTCGACCGTGACCCCGCGGGGCGTTCCGCAGTTGGGCAGGGCATGAAGAAGCGCAGCATGCTCGCCATCGCCTCCCTCGCCACCGGTTTCGTCGTCGCGGCCGTCACGCCGTCGCACGGTCTCGAAGCCGCCGACGCCCTCGGGAAGACGGACGGTCTGAGCAAACTGGACGTCGAGAGCACCCTCGGCAAGGTCGGCAAGACGGTCTCCAGCGAGAGCCTGGCGGTCGACAAGGGCGCCCTGGGGGGCCTGGCGGACCAGGGAGGCAAGGGCGGCAAGCAGGGCTGACGCCCGTACGGAGAGTGGTGGAAGCGGCCGTGGATGCGGCCGGTTCTCCGTCTCCCCCCTCGCATCGCGGCCGGCGGGCCCCACTCGATGGGGCCCGCCGTCGTCGTCCCTGGCTCCGTCTCGGCGGCTCCGCGGCTACGTCGCTCCGCAACTTTCGGCTCCTCGGCAGCGGCTGGTTTCCGTAGCGGGGTGGAGGGCAAGCCTCAGGGGGTCAACAGAAGAGGGGGAACCGTGATCGTCTGGATCAACGGTGCGTTCGGTGCGGGGAAGACCACCACCGCACGGGAACTGATCGAACTGATCCCGAACAGCACGCTCTTCGACCCCGAGGTCATCGGCGGCGCACTGACGCACATGCTGCCGGCCAAGCGCCTCGCCGAGGTCGGCGACTTCCAGGATCTGCCCAGCTGGCGACGGCTCGTGGTCGACACCGCCGCCGCCCTCCTCGCCGAGCTGGGCGGCACCCTCGTGGTCCCCATGACGCTGCTCCGCCAGGAGTACCGCGACGAGATCTTCGGCGGCCTCGCGTCCCGCCGCATCGTCGTACGGCATCTGCTCCTGGCCCCGGCCGAAACGATCCTGCGCGAGCGAATAGCCGGGCGGGAGATACCGCCCGACCTCCCCGACGGCGAGATGCGGCTGCGTCAATGGGCGTACGACCACATCGCGCCCTACCGCGCGGCCCTCGGCGGCTGGCTCACCGCGGACGCCCATCTCGTCGACACCGGCGCCCTCACCCCGTACGAGACCGCGCGGCGCATCGCCGACGCCGTGGCCGGCGACGACGTACCCGCGTGCGACATCGTGCAGACCCCCGAGCCGACCGCCGAGACGGTCGCCGCGGGGGTCCTGCTGTTCGACGAGGACGACCGGGTCCTGCTGGTCGACCCGACCTACAAGGCCGGCTGGGAGTTTCCCGGCGGTGTCGTGGAGTCCGGGGAAGCCCCGGCGCGCGCCGGAGTGCGTGAGGTCCTGGAGGAGACCGGGATACGGCTGGACGAGGTGCCCCGGCTGCTGGTGGTGGACTGGGAGGCGCCCCGCCCGCCCGGATACGGCGGACTGCGGCTGCTGTTCGACGGGGGCCGCCTCGACGTCAGCGGTGCGCAGCGGCCGGTCCTGCCCGGCCCCGAGCTGCGCGGCTGGCGGTTCGTGACGGAGGAGGAGGCCGCGGAACTGCTGCCGCCGGTGCGGTACGAGCGGCTGCGGTGGGCTCTGCGCGCACGGGAGCGGGGCGCCGCGCTGTACCTGGAGGCCGGTGTGCCGGTGTGACGGCCCGCCGCCGCCCGCCCGGAGCGCGACCGCGGACGTCCGCGCGACGCCCCGGCGCGGCGCGGATCACGCGGCGGTCACCGCGCTCCTGACGGGCGCGGATCCCCACCGGCCCCCGATCCTCAGCTCGCCGCGTAGTTGCGCAGGAACAGCGCCTCCGTCACGGCCATGCGCTCCAGCTCCTGCGGGGACACGCTCTCGTCGACCGCGTGGATCCGGGCCTCGGGCTCGCTGAGGCCGATGAGGAGGATCTCGGCCTCGGGGTAGAGGGCGGCGAGGGTGTTGCACAGCGGGATCGAGCCGCCGTGGCCCGCGTACTGCATCTCCTGGCCCGGGTAGGCGACGGCCATCGCCGAGGCCATCGCCTCGTACGCGGGGCTGGCGGTGTCGGCGCGGAACGCCTCGCCGTGGCCGATCGGTTCACATGCCACGCGGGCCCCCCACGGGGTGTGCGCCACCAGGTGCGCTTCGAGCAGCTTGACGGCCTGCCGCACGTCGACGCCCGGCGGGACGCGCAGGCCGATCAGGGCGCGGGCGCTCGCCTGGATCGACGGCGTCGCGCCGACCACCGGCGGCACGTCGATGCCGAGCACGGTGGCGGACGGGCGCGCCCAGATGCGGTCGGCGACCGTACCGTCGCCCACGAGCCCTACGCCGTCGAGCACCCGCGCGTCCTCGCGGAACCGCTCCTCGGGGTACTGCAGTCCGTCCCACGTCCCCTCGCCCGTGAGGCCGTCGACGGTCGTCGTGCCGTCCTCGGCGCGCAGCGAGTCGAGCACGCGGATCAGCGCGGCCAGCGCGTCGGGTGCCGCGCCGCCGAACTGGCCCGAATGCAGGTTGCCTTCGAGGGCGTCGATCCGGACGCGCATCGCGATCATGCCGCGCAGGGAGGTGGTCACCGTCGGCAGTCCGACGCGGAAGTTGCCCGCGTCGCCGATGACGACGGTGTCGGCGGCGAGCAGTTCGGGATGGGCCTCGGCGTACCGCTGCAGTCCGCCCGTGCCCATCTCCTCCGAGCCCTCGGCGATCACCTTGACGTGGACCGGCACCCCGCCGTTCGCCTTCAGCGCCCGCAGCGCGAGCAGGTGCATGATCACACCGCCCTTGCAGTCGGCGGAGCCGCGCCCGTACCAGCGGCCGTCGCGCTCGGTCAGCTCGAACGGCGGCGACCCCCAGGCGGCCTCGTCGAGCGGCGGCTGCACGTCGTAGTGGGCGTACAGCAGCACGGTCTTCGCGCCCTCGGGGCCCGGCAGGAACCCGTACACGGACTGGGTGCCGTCGGGGGTGTCGAGCAGCGCGACGTCCTGGAAACCCTCGGCGCGCAGGGCGTCGGCGACCCAGTTCGCCGCGCCCTCGCTCTCGCTGCGGGGGTACTGGTCGAAGTCCGCCACCGACTTGAAGGCCACCAGTTCGGCGAGCTCCTCCTTCGCCCGGGGAATCAGCGAGGCGACGGTCTCGGCGACCTGGTTCGACGGCATGGGCACGCTCCTCGTGGGTGCGACGTTGTCCTGGTGGGCATGTGGCTGCGTACGCGCTTGCCCGGAGTGTCGGTGTAGGGCGCACGCGCTGCCGATCCTCCCACAGCGGTCCTCGGCGTCACCCGCCGTAGGATGCGTGGGACAGGTGCGGCAGGCGGCTGGATCGGGAGCAGTAGACCATCGTGAGCAGCGAGAACTCTTCGGCGGACGACGTGCAGCGGGTGTGGGACGTCGTCGTGGTGGGCGCGGGCCCCGCAGGGGCTTCGGCCGCCTACGCGGCGGCGGTCGCGGGACGCAGCGTCCTGTTGCTGGAGAAGGCGGAGCTGCCGCGGTACAAGACGTGCGGCGGCGGCATCATCGGCCCCTCGCGCGACGCGCTGCCGCCCGGCTTCGAACTGCCCCTCAAGGACCGGGTGCACGCGGTCACCTTCTCCCTCGACGGACGTTACGCCCGGACGCGCAAGTCCAAGCAGATGCTGTTCGGCCTGATCAACAGGCCCGAGTTCGACCAGCAACTCGTCGAGCACGCCCAGAAGGCGGGCGCCGAGCTGCGTACGGGCGTCACGGTCACCCGGGTCGAGCAGCACGGCTCGGCGGTGCCGGACCGGCGGACGGTCGCGGTGGTGCTCCAGGGCGGCGAGACGCTGTTCGCGCGGGCCGTCGTCGGGGCGGACGGCAGCGCCAGCCGGATAGGGGCGCATGTCGGGGTCAAGCTCGAACAGGTCGACCTCGGTCTGGAGGCGGAGATCCCCGTGCCGGAGACGGTCGCCGAGGACTGGAAGGGGCGCGTCCTCATCGACTGGGGCCCCATGCCCGGCAGTTACGGATGGGTGTTCCCCAAGGGCGACACCCTGACCGTCGGCGTGATCTCCGCGCGCGGTGAAGGCGCCGCCACCAAGCGGTACCTGGAGGACTTCATCGGGCGCCTCGGCCTCGCCGGCTTCGAACCGAGCGTGTCCTCCGGGCACCTGACGCGCTGCCGTGCGGACGACTCGCCGCTCTCGCGGGGCCGGGTGCTGGTCTGCGGGGACGCGGCCGGGCTGCTGGAGCCGTGGACGCGGGAGGGCATCTCCTTCGCGCTGCGGTCGGGCCGGCTCGCGGGGGAGTGGGCGGTGCGGATCGCCGAGGCGCACGACGCGGTCGACACCCGCCGCCAGGCCCTCAACTACGCGTTCGCCGTGAAGGCGGGCCTCGGTGTCGAGATGAGCGTCGGCAAGCGGCTGCTGGCCGCCTTCGAACGGCGGCCGGGTCTCTTCCACGCGGCGCTGACCGGGTTCCGGCCCGCCTGGCGGGCCTTCGTCGACATCACCCGCGGGTCGACCTCCCTGGGCGAGATCGTCCGCAACCGCCCGATCGCCCAGCGCGCGCTGACGGCGTTCGACAAGTAGGGCCGTGGGGGCCGGTGTCCGGCCCTCCGTGCCCGCCCGTCGGCACTCCGCCCGGTCACCGCTGCACGGTGATCCGGAAGACGGGGTGCCTCGGCGCGGCGGCGAGCAGTTCCTCGTCGGTGGAGTCGGCGCTGACGTCGCCGAAGAACCGGCCCACCTCCCAGCCCCACTTCTTGAGGTAGGTGCGCAGAACGACGGGCTTCTCCTCGTCGGGCAGCTCGACCGCCGTGAACTCCTGCACCCGGCGGCCCACCTGGAGCCGTCCGCCACCGGCCGCCCGCATGTTGCGCACCCACTCGGAGTGGCCGCGCGCCGAGACCAGGTAGGGGCCGCCCTCGTACGGCAACGGGTTGACCGGCAGCCGACGCCACTCGCCACTCTTGCGGCCGCGCACGGAGAGCTCGGCCGTGCCGAGGAGGCTGACGCCGCGGCGGGCGAGCCAGCCGATGAAGCCGTTGAGTGCGCGGTCGAAGGGGTTGGTCCTGATGTAGTGGCTCGACGACGACATGGGGTCCTCCCGTGGGGTGGGGTGGCGGCGGGGCCGGGGGCCGGGGCCGTGGGCGGGGCTGGAACTGGGGTGGGGCTGGAACCGGGGTACGTCGGGCGCTTTGGAGAGCAGTGCTCTCGCTTGAGAGCAGTGTGCACGAGATCGGTGCTCCAAAGCAAGAGCAGTGATCTCGTTTTGTTCTGGCGCTCCAGATAGTGAGCGGCGTTCTCGGGTGAGAGCAGTGATCCAAGGCGAGAGCGGTGATCGCGGGCGAGAGCGTCGATCCCGAGGGAGAGCAGTGCTCCGAAACGTGTGCAGTGCTCCGACCTTGTGGCACACTGCCTCATATGAGCACTGCACAGGGAGCCCGTGCCCGCGCCCGGATCGAAGTCACCGCCGCGATCAAGGACGAGGCGCGCAGACAGCTCGCCGCCGAGGGCGCCGCCAAGCTGTCGCTGCGAGCCGTGGCGCGCGAACTCGGCATGGTCTCCTCCGCGCTCTACCGCTACTTCCCCAGTCGCGACGAACTGCTCACCGCGCTGATCATCGACGCCTTCGACTCCGTGGGCGAGGCCGCCGAGGCCGCGCACGCCCGCGCCGCCGGGGAGAGCCCGGCCGGGCAGTGGGTCGCGGTGTGCGAGGGGGTGCGGGAGTGGGCGCTGGCACGGCCCCATGAGTACGCGTTGATCTTCGGTTCGCCCGTGCCCGGCTACCGGGCCCCCGACACGACCCTTCCGGCCGCCTCCCGGGTCGGACAGCTGCTGATCAGGATCGTGCGGGACGCCTACCAGGCCAAGGGTGTGGCCCAGTGGAAGCTGCCTCCCGAGCTGCGCCCCGAGGCGCGGCGGATCGCCGAGGAGTTCGCGCCCGACCTGCCGCCGGAGGTCATCGCGGTGCTCGTCGGGGCGTGGGCGCAGCTGTTCGGCCTGATCAGCTTCGAGGTGTTCGGGCAGTTCAACCGGGTGGTCGAGGACCGGGAGGTGTTCTTCCGGCACGCGGCCGGTCAACTCGCCCACCACGTCGGCCTGGTGTTTCCCCAGGGGTGACGGGCTGCAGTCGCCCGGGGTGTCCCTTGCGATGGTGGAGCGGGGGCGCCCGTGACAGCTCCTAGTCGTCCGTCCCCAACTTGTGCTCCTGACCTAGGAGTCGGGGCTGGTGCGGCGGGGCCGAGGGGCGCGCTGTCCGGCGGCCTGCCGGCGCAGGCGCGTGGCGCGCCGGAAGCGTGTCAGGACGATCGAGACGACCACGATGAACACCACGGCGGTGACGGCCAGGGCGAGGGGGCCGATCAGGCTCTCCCGGTCGCGCAGCGAGCCGAAGGCGTTCGGCAGGAACGCCGTGACGCCGAAGTAGGCCGCGCCCGCCAGGACCGCCCCCGCGAAGAGCGCGAAGAGCATCTCCATGGTCATCGCGTCCCGTTCGGCCTGCGTTCGTCTCCCCATGGCCCGAGTGTGAGGGTGGCGGGCGCGGCCGACAAGGCGGCGGACGCGTCCGCCGCCCCGGGATCAGCGCGCCGCGCCCGCCCTCGGCCCCGGGAGGGCACGTCCACGCACTGACGAGCCGTCAGGGATGTCAGGGATGTCAGAGACACCAGAGACACCAGGTACGTCAGGAGGTCGTCCGGATCCGGTCGTTGCCGTGGGCTCCCGCCCCCGGTTCCTCGTGTGCCAGCCACTCGGCGACGCTGTGCGCGATCGGCTGGCCGGTGTCCATCTCCACGAAGCCGAACTGGCCGGACTGGTTGCACTCCAGGAACCACCAGATGCCGTCCGTGTCCTCCGCGAAGTCGAAGGCTCCGTAGGAGAGTTCGGCACCGCGGAGATAGGCGCGGACGGCCGTGGCGGTGCGCTCCGGTACCTCGGCCGGCTGCCAGGGCGCGGCGGAGGGGGCGAAGCGGACGTCCACCTCGTCGGGGTGCGCGTCCGGGGCCACGACCTTGCGGGCGGCCAGTATGCGGTCGCCCACGACGGTGAGCCGGATGTCGGCGGTCTTGGCGATGCGCCGCTGCAGCAGTGTCGGGCCGAACGCGACGGCGGTGAAGTCGGTGCCGGGCGCGACGCGGCTGGTGGGGACGGTGCCGACGGGCTCCCGTGGGTGGGTGCCGGAGACCGGCTTCACCACCAGGTCCGGGAAGCGCTCGGCGAAGTCCCGGGCGGCCTGCGGGAACGTGGTGATCAGCGTGGCCGGTACGGGGAGCCCGCAGTGCTGGGCATGCCGGAGCTGCCACGGCTTGTGTCTCGCTCGCCGGGCCGCGTCCGGGTCGTTCATCCAGCGGGCGCCCGTGCCGCGCAGCATGCCGTACAGGGCCTGCGAGGACTCCTCGGTGAGCCACCGGGACGGATCGGCGACCCCGGAGGCCGGAACGCCCGGTCTGCGCAGCCAGATGGACCGCAGCCCGTCCATGCTCACCTGGCGCCCGCCGGCGGACAGATGGCCGCGGAACGAGCCGTGGACGTACTCGCCGGAGAGCGCCACCGTGCCGGGCAGGTCGGCGGGGTCGAGCCGGACCACCGGTACACCGGTCCCGTTGAGCCGGGCCACCACCAGGTCCGCGGTCACGTCCTGTTCAGAGGTGAGGATCAACACCGTCATCGTCGCGAATCCGCGTTCAGTCGTCGAAATGGGTCTTCGATCCCGCCGTGGAGGTGGTCGCCCCCAATTCCCGCATAAGACCCTGGTCGTGTGCCGCTATCCGCCCGTCGGCGAGCACGTTCAACTGCAGCCCGGAGTCGTAGGTGTACGGAGCGCTGAACTCCAACTGCTCAGCGGCGCGAGCGTAGTTGAGCACGAACAGTCGCATCGTTTCTCCTTGTTCGGGACCATCCGGAAAGCGGATGGTGACGCTCCGGCCGCTCTCTGTTCGGCCGGGTCGCAGTGCCTCCAGGGAGTTATACGAATCGAACGACTGAATGGTTGCCTCATGTTCTCGGAGGGCTGACTTCATGCACCGCGAGGCGTCACCAGGCAACGGTGAGTGGTCATTTCGCGGTCGAGCGGCGGGTGGTGAACGCGATGGCGGAGGCGAACCCGGCCAGTACCGCGACGCTCGTGAGCGCGGCGGGCAGGGAGTGCCATTCGGCCATGAATCCGATCGCGGGCGGGCCGAGGAGCATGCCGAGATAGCCGAGCGTGGAGGCCGTGGCGACCCCGCCGGGGCCGGCCAGCGCGCCGGCGCGTTCGATGGCGACGGGGAAGATGTTGGCGAGGCCCAGGCCGGTGACGGCGAAGCCGAGCAGGGCCGCCCACGCGAAGGGGGCGAGGGAGCCGAGCAGCATGCCGGCCGTCGCGGTCGCGCCACCGGCCACGAGCACCGTGGTCCTGCCCAGGCGCTCGAGCAGGGGTGTCCCGGTGAGCCGGCCGATCGTCATGGCCAGAGCGAAACACGAGTAACCGAGCGCCGCGACTCCCGGTGAGGCGTCCAGGTCCGCCTCCAGGTGCAGGGCGCCCCAGTCCGCCAGTGCCCCCTCGCCGTACGCCGTGCACCCGGCGATCAGGCCGAGGACGACGACCGGGCCGCGCGTACGGCCGCCTTGGTGGTCCGCGCCGGGCGCGTCGCGCGGTCCGGCCTCCCGGGCGTCTTCTCCCAGGGGGCGGGGCCGTGGCGCCGGAGGCCCGTGGCGCAGCAGGGTGGGTGCGGCCAGGGCGGTGACCAGCAGGCCCGCCACGGCGATACCGGCCAGATGGCGGGTGGGGGACAAGGAGCCCGCGACCAGGCCGCCGAGCCCTGCCCCGACCATGCCGCCGAGGCTGAACGCGGCGTGGAAACCGGGCATGACGGGGCGCCCCAGCGCGGCCACCAGATCCACGGCCGCGCTGTTGAAGGCGACGTTGATGCCGCCGAAGGCCACGCCGAACACCAGCAGGACCGCACCCAGGGCGAGTGCCGAGTGGGTGAGCGGGGGCAGGGCCACGCTCAGGGACAGCAGAACGGCGCAGACGACCGTCACCGGGTGGCTGCCGAAGCGGCGGCAGAGCCGGCCGGTCAGCATCATCGTGATCACCGCTCCGGCGGACACGCCGAGCAGCGCGAGCCCCAGCGCGCCGGGCGACGCGCCGGTCTGTTCCTTGATCGCGGGGATCCTGACCACCCAGCCGGCGAAGACGAAGCCGTCGAGGGCGAAGAAGGCGGTGATCGCGATGCGGAGGGCGCGGAGGTCGTAGGGGTGTGCGGGGTCGCTGTCGTGGCCCGGCACGGCGCTGTGCGTTCGGGTTTTGTTTATTCGCGGCACAAAATGAGGCTAGGCGGGAGCCGGGACCGGGGCAAGGTTCGACGGGGTTGCTGCCCGTGCGTGAGCGGGGGCTCGGAGGACGGGCCGAGGGTGTTCGAGGGGGTGTCGTGGGTGACCGGGTCGGTTGGGCGGCGAGTCGTGAAGCGGGCCCGCGCCTGCGAAGGACGTCGTGACCGGCCGCGTCGCCGTGAGTGTTCCGCCTCCTGGATGCTCACCGACGGTGACCCAGCCGTTCACCGGCAGTACGGAATTCGTGGGTCCGGGTGAGAGGAATGCGCGGCGCCGGGCGCTGGGCTGGCGAAAGGGGGCTGTCGGCAAAGGGGTCTCGTCCAAGTGCGAGACCGTGACGGTGGATCGAACCCGGAATTCGACGCCATTTCCACCACCCGGGGCCGCATCCTGCCGAATCGTTTTCCTCGGGGTCTCGGCGGGCCTTTCGCTAACGGTCGCCGGTAACCGGAAGGCGACTGACCGTATTCGCGCGGGCGCTTGAATCTCCCTCCGCTCAGAACGCCCCCGTCGCGGAGAGTTGCCCCTACGAAGGCAGGGGTTATCGGCATGGTGGCCCGGCGATCGCCGGGTTCAGCAGGCCGGACGTGCCGCGAGGCCGGGCGCACGCGAGCCTGCCGATCGCCTGCGCGCCGATCGCCTGAGTGTCGATCACCTGAGTGTCGATCACTTGTGCGCCGAGCGTCGTCGTCGGTGAGGTGCGCGGTCGGCGGGGTGCGCGGTCGGCAGGGTCGCGTCCTGCCCGGGGCGCCCGTGGCAAGCTGCTCGCGCGACTTGACTACATACCCCCCAGGGGTATGGTGGGCCGTGGTGACAGGACCCGCACACCGAAGGAGACGGCCATGAACACCGGACTCAGGATCACCGCGTTCGCCGCGGCGCTGGCCGCCACGTTCGGCACCGCCTACGGCGTGGGCAAGGGCATCGAACCCGTCGTCTCCGGCGCCGCGGAGACCGAGCCCGCGCGCCACGACAGCCATGCCGAGACGTCACCGGCCCCCAAGCACGGCGACGGCGGCCACGAGACCGCCCCGCCCGGCGGACTCCAGCTCTCCGAAGGCGGCTACACCCTCGACCTGCGCACCCCGGGTGTCACCGCCGGCCACCGCTCCGACCTGCGCTTCGTCATCCGCGACGAGGACGGCCGTGCCGTCACCGCGTACCAGCGCGAGCACGGCAAGGAACTCCACCTCATCGTCGCCTCGCGTGATCTGGTCACCTACCGCCATCTGCACCCCGCCCGCGCGGCCGACGGCACCTGGAGCACTCCCGTCGAGCTGCCCGACGCCGGCGGTTATCGCGTCTTCGCCGACTTCACGCCGGCCGGGAAGAGCGCCGAGAACCTCACCCTCGGCGTCGACCTCGCGGCCTCGGGCACCTACGAGCCGCGCAGGTTCCCGGCGCCGAACGCCACCGCGGAGGCCGACGGCTACGAGGTCGAGCTGGACGGCGGCCTGCGCCCGGGCGCCGCGAGCGAACTCACCCTCAAGGTCTCCCGGGACGGCCGCCCCGTCACCGACCTCCAGCCCTACCTCGGCGCGTACGGTCATCTGGTCGCCCTGCGCTCGGGCGACCTCGCCTACCTGCACGTCCACCCGAACGGCGAGCCCGGCGACGCACGGACCCGGCCCGGCCCCGGCATCTCCTTCACCGCCACCGCCCCCAGCGCCGGCACCTACCGCCTCTTCCTGGACTTCAAGCACGAGGGCGAGGTCCACACGGCGGCGTTCACGGTCGGCGCCGGAGGAGCCGCGGCGCCCACGCACCCCGAGAAGCCCGCGACCGACCACGCGCACTGACGGTCTCACCGCGCGATTTACCAGGCGTACCGACGGTCTCACCGCGCGACATACCACGCGCACCGACGGCCTCACCGCGCCCCGGTCTCATCGGGCGACGACCACCCGCACGCCCGCCTCCTCGAACCGCCGAACCGTCTCCGGTGCCGCCGCCTCGTCCGTGACCAGCGTGTTCACCGAGCCGGTCCCGCAGATCCGGGCGAAGGCCCGCCGTCCCAGTTTGCCGGAGTCGGCCGCCACGACCACTCGCTCGGCCCGCTCGCACAGCAGCCGGTTGACGGCTGCCTCCGCCTCGTCGTGGGCGGCGGCGCCATGGACCACGTCCAGGGCGACCACGCCGAGGACGGTCACGTCCACGGTGATCCGGTCGAGCACCCCGTCGGCGAGCGGGCCGACGAGCTCGTAGGACTGGGCGCGGGCCACCCCGCCCGTCACCACGATCTTGAACTGGGGCCGCACGGCCAGCTCGCTCGCGATGTTGAGCGCGTTGGTCACCACGGTCAGCGCGGGAGTCCCGGACGCCAGATCCCCTCGTACGGCCAGGGCCCGCGCGACCTCGGTGGTGGTCGTGCCGCCGGTGAGGCCCATCGCCTCGCCGGGGGCCACGAGGTCCGCCACCGCCGCCGCGATCCGCTGTTTCTCGGTGGCCCGGCGTGCCGTCTTGTAGCGGAGCGGCAACTCGTACGAGACGCCGTGCACGACCGCTCCGCCCCGGGTGCGGACGAGCATCTGCTGCTCCGCGAGCCGGTCGAGGTCGCGCCGGATCGTCGCGGCGGACACCCCCAGCGCGGCGGCCGCCTCCTCGACGTCCAGCCGCCCCCGCTCGGCGAGCAGTTCCAGCAGCGTCTGCCAGCGCGCGTCGCGGGACATGGGGTCTCCTCCTGCTGCTCCGGTTGCCGCATGATGCTTGAAGATGCTCGAAAGCAGACTCTATCGTGCAGGAACGAGCATGAACCCGGAGTCTCCTGGGGAGGGTGACCGCATGACCCATGTCGAGGACGAGCTGAACAGCCAGCCCGCGTGCTGGGCCCGCGTCGCCGCCGAGGCGGTGGAGCACGCCGGGGTCCTGTCCGCGCCGGGGGAGCGGGTGGCGCTCGTCGGCTGCGGGACGTCGTACTTCATGGCCCAGGCCGCCGCGGCACTGCGTGAAAGCGCCGGACACGGGGAGACGGACGCCTACGCCGCCTCGGAGTTCCCCCGCCGGCGGACCTACGACCGGGTCGTCGCCCTCACCCGCTCCGGCACCACCACCGAGGTGCTGGACCTCCTGGGCGCGCTGCGGGGCCGTACCCGTACGACCGCGATCACCGCCGACCCGGCCACCCCGGTGATGGCCGCCGCGGACGACGTCGTCGTCCTGGGCTTCGCCGACGAGAAGTCCGTCGTCCAGACCCGGTTCGCCACCACCGCGCTCACCCTGCTGCGCGCCCACTTCGGCCTGCACACCGAGGCCGCCGTCGCCGACGCCCGCACCGCGCTCCGGGCGCCGCTGCCCGAAGGGCTCGTCGACGGCACCCAGTTCACCTTCCTGGGCCGGGGCTGGACCGTGGGCCTCGCCCACGAGGCCGCGCTGAAGATGCGCGAGGCCGCACTGGCGTGGAGCGAGGCGTATCCGGCGATGGAGTACCGGCACGGCCCGATCAGCGTCACCACCCGGTCCACCGCGACCTGGATGTTCGGCGAGGCACCGCAGGGGCTCGCCGACGAGGTGCGGACGACCGGCGCGACCTGGGTGCCCGGCGGACTCGATCCGCTCGCCGAACTCGTCCGCGCCCAGCGGCTCGCCGTCGCCCTGGCCGCCGCCCGTGGCCTCGACCCCGACCGGCCGCGCCATCTCACGCGCTCGGTGATCCTCGGCCCGAACGACCGCTGAAGAGCTGAAAGCCGAAAACAGGAGGAGCCGTGCCCCTCACGACGACCGCAGCACTGATCACCGGGGCCGCCGCCACGCACGCCGCGGTGGCGTCGTTCAACGTCATCACCCTGGAGCACGTCGAGGCGGTCCTCGCGGGCGCAGAGACCGCCGCCGCACCCGTCGTCCTCCAGGTCAGCGAGAACGCGGTCGGGTTCCACGACGGCGACCCGCTCCCGCTGGCCCGCGCCGCGTCAGCCGCCGCCGAGCGGGCGGCCGTGCCCGTCGCGCTCCACCTCGACCACGTGCGCAGCGACGACCTGCTGCGCCGGGCCGCCGACGCAGGCTTCAGCTCCGTGATGTACGACGCCTCGCATCTGCCGTACCTGGACAACCTGGCCGCGACCCACGCCGCAGTGCGCTGGGCACACGCCCAAGGACTGTGGATCGAGGCCGAGTTGGGTCAGGTGGGCGGCAAGAACGGCGAGCGGCCGCTCGACGCGCACGCGCCGGGGGCCCGGACCGACCCCGAGGAGGCGCGGGCCTTCGTGGCCGACTCGGGCGTGGACGCGCTCGCCGTCGCCATCGGCAGCGCGCACGCGATGACCACCCGCACCGCGGCCCTCGACCACGCCCTTCTGCGACGGCTGGCCGGCGCCCTGGACGTCCCCCTCGTCCTGCACGGTTCCTCCGGCGTCCCGGACGACGAACTGCGCAGGGCCGTCGCGGGAGGCATCGCCAAGGTCAACATCGGCACCGCGCTCAACATCGCCCTGACCGGCGCGATCCGGGAGTTCCTCGACGCCGGCCCCGACGTGGTGGACCCGCGCCGGTACCTCGCGGCGGGCCGGTCGGCGATGGCCGACACCGTGGCCCGCCTCATCCGCGTCCTGCGCGCGGAACTGCCGGCTCCCACCGTTCCCTCCACCTAGGGAGCGCGGCCGCGGGGGCGGAATGTGACGCCCGTCACTGGTATTTTCCGGTCATGCGGGAGACGGAGATCCACCTCGGTGAGCCGCCGGTCGTCGCCCTCACCGGGGTCGGCGTGCACGGCGTCGCGAGCCCCACGGACGTGTTCCGGCTGCCGGAGCTGTGGCAGCTGCACCTCTACCGGTACGAGGGCGAACTGACCGTCGACGGCACCGTCCACCTCATCCGCCCCGGCCGGGTCAGCCTCGTACCGCCCGGCACCACGGTCCGCTACCGCTACCGAGGCCGCTCCGAACACCTCTTCGCCCATCTGCGGATCACCCCGGCCGGACCGCCCCGCACAGTACCGGTCGTCCAGGACGCCGGACCCGAACTGCCCACGCTCACCGGGCTGTTGCTGCGGGCGGTGGCGGCCGCTCCGAGCGAGCCCGACCGCACCCGGGCCGAGATCTGGACCGCCCTGTGGCGCGTCGCCACGCTGGCGCCGCCCGCCGCCGCGGGCCCCGGACCGCACCCGGCGGTGACCGCCGCGATCGCCCACATCGAGGCCCGGCTGGCGGCGCCGCTCACCGTCCCGGAGGTGGCCCGGGCGGCCGGCGTCTCCCACAACCACCTGACCCGGCTGTTCCACGCCGAGACCGGTGGCACGGTCGTCGCCTACATCCGCCGCCGCAGACTCGAACGCGCCCACCATCTGCTGCGCGCCACGACCCTCTCCATCCCCGCCGTGGCCGCCTCCGTGGGCATCCCCGACCTCCAGGCCTTCAACAAGGCCTGCCGCCGGGAGCTGGGTGCCTCACCCCGCGCGCTGCGGGGCGCCCCGCAGGCCGGGACCGATCAGCCCGCCCTGACCGCCCTCAGCACCACGAACCTGGGGTCGCTCGCGACGACTTCGCCGTTGCCGAAGATCCGCCGCAACGTCACGTGATAGCCCAGATGACGATTGCCGACCACCCACAGCTCCCCGCCCGGCCGCAACGCCCGCCGAGCCCCGGTGAACATCCGCCGGGCCGTGGCGTCGGTCGTCGCCTGATGGGAGTGGAACGGCGGATTGTTGAGGACCAGATCGACACTCCCCGCCGGGAAGTCCTCCAGCCCGTCGCCGACCAGGAACTCGGCCCCGGGGTCGGCGCCGGGCCGGTTCGCCTCGTACGTCGCCCGCGCCGAGGCCACCGCCTGGTACGACTCGTCGACGAACACCACCTCCGCGTCCGGACCGGCCAGCGCGACGGCCGTGCCCACGACGCCGTTGCCGCAGCCCAGGTCGACGACGCGGCCGCCGGCCGGGGCCTGCGGCAGCTGCCGCAGGAAGAACCGGGTGCCGATGTCGAGGCGGTCCGCGCAGAACACCCCCGCGTGATTGACGACCGCCCGCCCGGCCAACACGCCGACGTCGTCCGGCAGTCGATAGGTGTACGGCCACGGATCGTCGCCCCGGGCCGCCAGCACCTCCGCGTCCGGCGTGCAGAGGACGAGCCGCGCCTTCTGCCGGGCGAGCGAGGTGCGGGTCGGGCCCAGGATCCGCTCGAAGAGGCGGAGCGTGGAGGTGTGGATCTCCTTCACCATGCCGGTGCCGATCACGACCGTGCCCTCGTGCACGGCGGGCGCGAGGCGGTGCAGCTGGTCCTCCAGGAGCGCGAGACTCTTGGGGATCCGGACGAGGAGCACGTCGACGCGGTCCGGCGGCGTGTCCCGGGTGGTGAGCAGCCGTACGGCGTCCGGATCGACCCCGCCGCGCTCCAGGTTCGCCCGCGTCGCCTCCCGGCTCAGGAACGAGTCGGTGATCTGCGTCGGCCCGTACCCGGCCAGCGCGGTCGTCAGCGCACCCCAGCGGTCCCCGACGATCACGACCGTCCCGTCCAGCCGCGTCCCGCTCTCCGCGAGATGGCGCAGCAGATACGCGTCGGACGCGTCCCAGGCGCGCAACAGGTCACGGGGGTCCTCGGGGAAGCGCGTCAGGGTGTACTCGCCCCAGGGCGCGGTCATACGGTCGCTCATCGTGCGCCCAGGCTAACCGAGCCGCGGCGCAGGACTCCTCCCCGAGCGGCCGGGCGGCCGTGCGGGACGATGGCACGATGAACGCCGAGCTGTTCCCCCGCGACCGCAGGGAGATCGTGCCCGGCGCGGTCCACGTCCCGGACCGGCTGGACGCCGGACAGCAGCGGCGCCTCCTGGACGCCTGCCGCGCATGGGCCCGGCCGCCCGCCGGGCTCCGCACGGTCCGCACCCCGGGCGGCGGCACCATGACCGCCCGGCAGGTCTGCCTCGGCCGGCACTGGGGCGTCGTACCGGCATGCCCCGCCTGCGGCCGCGCCGTACGGGACAACCCCGCCTGCCCCGGCCGGCACACCTACCCGTACGCCTACTCCCGCACGGTCGTCGACGGCGACGGCGCGCCCGTGAAGCCCTTCCCGGCCTGGCTCGGCGAACTGGGCCGGCGCGCGGTGGCGGACACCCTCGGCCCGCAGCGGGCGACGGACCCGTACGACATCGCACTGATCAACTACTACGACGCCGACGCCCGCATGGGCATGCACCGCGACAGCGACGAGCCGTCGGACGCGCCGGTGGTGTCGCTGAGTCTCGGCGACACCTGCCTCTTCCGCTTCGGCAACCCGCGGACCCGGACCCGGCCCTACACGGACGTGGAACTGCGCAGTGGTGACCTCTTCGTGTTCGGCGGAGAGGCGCGGCGGGCGTACCACGGGGTGCCCCGGGTGTACGCGGGAACCGCGCCGCCCGGACTGGGCCTGACCGGCCGGCTGAACATCACCCTGCGGGCCGGCGGCTTCGACGACGTCTGAGGCGCGGCACCGGGCGGGAGGCCGACGCCGAGCGGATCATGGGAGACTCCCCCTCATGGACGGCAAGGCGGCCCCCAAGGCGGCGGGCGAAGGGACACCGACGACACGTACGCGGCTGGACCGGGGGAGGGGCGCGCTCGGTCCGGCACTGGAGCTGGTGCACACCGGGCGGGCGCCCACCCGGGCCGTGCTCACCGCCGAACTGGGGGTCACCCGGGCCACGGCGGGTGCCGTCGCCGCCGAACTGGAGGCGCTCGGTCTGATCCGCGTCGACGCGCACCCGGGCGCGGCCGCCGGTTCGCAGGGCAGACCCTCGCACCGTCTGGAGGTCGCCGAGGAGGGGCCCGTCGCCCTCGCCGCCCAGATCCACGCCGACGGCTGGCGGGTCGCCCTGGTCGGCCTGGGCGGACGGATCGTCACCACCGCGCCCGCCTGTGAGATCGTCGACGCCGATCCGGCGAAGGTGCTCGGCTCGGTCGTCGACGCGGGCGCCGTGCTGCTGCGCGAGACGGGCCGGCGGTGCGTGGGCGCGGGGCTCGCCGTACCGTCCGCGGTCGCCGAACCGGCGGGACTGGCGCTGAACCCGCTGCACCTGGCCTGGCCGGCGGGGGCGCCCGTCCGGGAGATCTTCGCCGAACGGGTCCGCGCGGCCGGCATCGAGGGGCCCGCCTTCGCGGCGAACGACGTCAACCTCGCCGCCCTCGCCGAGCACCGGCACGGCGCCGGACGGGGCTCCCGGGAACTGCTGTGCGTGGCGACCGGGCACCGGGGCGTCGGCGGTGCGCTCGTCCTCGACGGCCGTCTGCACACGGGCAGTTCGGGCCTCGCCCTCGAAGTCGGACACCTCACCGTCAACCCCGAGGGCCGCCCCTGCCACTGCGGCAGCCGCGGCTGCCTCGACGTCGAGGCCGATCCGCGGGCCCTGCTCACGGCCGTCGGCCGCGACCCCGGCCCCGAGGGCTCCCTGCTGCAGCAGGCCAACGACCTGATCCGCACCCAGTACGCCGACCCGGGGGTCCGCACGGCCGCCGAGGCCATCATCGACCGCCTTGGCCTGGGCATCGCGGGCCTGGTCAACATCCTCAACCCCGACCGCATCATCCTCGGCGGCATGCACCGCGCCCTGCTCGACGCCGACCCCGGCCGGCTGCGTGCCGTCGTCGCCGACCGCAGCCTGTGGGGACGGCAGAGCGGGGTGCCTCCGATCCTCGCCTGCACGCTGGACCACAACAGCCTGGTCGGCGCGGCCGAGTTGGCGTGGCAGCCGGTGCTCGACGATCCGCTGGGCGCGTTGGTCTGACGCCGCTCAGCGGGTGCCCGTACCCCGCAGCATGATCGAACGGGAGACCACGAACGTCACCGGGACGGCCGCCCCCGACGCGAGCAGGGGAGCGAACCGGTTGCCCGCGTGCAGGACGTCGACGATCACGTAGACACCCGTCGTCGTCAGCAGGAAGTTGGTGGCGTTCGTCAGCGGGAAGAGCAGGAACTTCCGCAGGGTCGGGCGGGTGCGGTAGGTGAACCTCGCGTTCAGGAAGAACGAGCCCGTCATGCTCAGGGCGAAGGCGAGAACATGCGCGCCCAGGTAGGGCATCCAGTGGAGGAACAGCAGGTAAAGGCCGTAGTAGACCGCTGTGTTGACCACCCCGACCACGGCGAACGCGGCGATCTGGCCCGGGATGCGGCGTTCCGGGGTCGCGTGCGCCCGGGACCGCTGCCGGGCCTGGGCCCCGGGCCGCTCCGCGGGTCCGGGGAGCGGCCGTGTCCGCGTCGCCGTGCGTATCGGCGTATGAGGTCCTTGGTCGTGCCGCACGCCGTGTGTTCCTCCGTCTGCTCCCCATCGGTCGCCCTCACCCGGTACCCCGGCGAGGGCGGTGACGGACAGGACGATGGTGACACAACCCGCCGACTCCACGCCGCCGACGGGTACGGCGCCCCCACTCCACCACGCAGAAGCGGTCCCGTGGTGTCAGGCGTCCGTCCGGCGCCGGGGCCTGGCCACCAGCTCCCCGCCGCAGTTGGGGCAGATCTCGCGCAGGGCCTCGCCACACGGCACGCAGAACGTGCACTCGTACGAGCAGATGCGGGCCGGGGCGTCGGCGGGCAGCACGGTCGTCGCGCAGCGCTCGCAGCGGTCGCGCATCTCCAGCGCCATGGGTGGGCCTCTTCTCGGATCGGGCTGCCGCGGGAACCGCCGGACGGAGGGACGGCGAGCCCCACGATCCTGCCACGGGCGGGTTCTCACCCGCGGCCGACCCCTGCCCGTGGCCGTCGTGAGCACCGCTCCGTACGGCACGGTCCACCCGCGACCGGTCGCGGGCGTGCGGACCCGCCTCGGCCCACCGAGGGATGGTCACCGCCCGGTCAGCCTGCGACGGCCGACCGGGCGGGAGCGTGTTCGGACCTGCGCCCGCGCGCGGCGGGCCTGCGTCCGGTGTCGTAGGGCTGTCCGAGGTCGCACGGCTGGGCGGCCTCGACCGTCAGCCCGGCGTCGTACGGCGAGATCTTCGGCACGGCCGCGGAGGACGCCGGCAGCGTGAACCACACGACCTTCCCCGACTCGGCGTGCGGCCGCACGCCCCAGCTCTCGCTCACCGCGGCGACCATCGCGAGACCGCGGCCGCAGGTGGCGAAGGGCTCCGCGTCCTGGACGACGGGGAGACGGGGATCGTTGTCGCGCACCGAGACCGTGAGTCGGCCGAGGAGCAACTCCATCTCCACGGTGCACATCTTGTCCGGCTCCGCGTGCCGGTGGACGTTGGACAGCAGCTCGGTCACCCCGAGTGCGGCCCGCTCTATCAACGGATCCAGATGCCAGTAGCGCAATTGCGCAGATACGATTCTGCGGACCTGTCCGATCCGCGACGGCAGGGCTTGGAGCTCCACCGTGCAGTGCCTGCTTTGCTGGCTGATCACGGCTGCGACTCCCCGAAGTTGAGTCCGGAAGAAGATCGGAGTACGGATCCAGCGAGGTGGCTGGGCGAAAAACGCCGCCTGCTGTGGTGCGGCCGCCGATGACTGCCGCCTGGTGACGGAAGCCGGGGCTGCCGCCTGCTCGTGGGGTGGCTGCGCACGGCCGCCGCCCGCTGACGTGGCCGGCGGCTGGTTCGCAGCGTTATCGCCGGTAAACCCAGAGTGACGTGAGACCAGAGTGACGCAAGGGGACCGGTCCCGCAACTCGCGGCTCGGCGACCCGCTTCGTCAGCCCCGCCCGGCGGCCCTGCGCACCGCCTCTATGAACCGGCGCGCCGAGGGCGGACCGGGCTTTCCCGGAGCCGGGTCGTGCTCATTCAGCGTGAGCGTGTAACGGGTGCCGTTGACGTCGGCCAGCGCCCGGTCCTCGTTGGCGAACCAGGGCTTCGAGGCGCGCACCGCCTGCACCGGGGCGCTGTCGATCTCGCTGCCGTAGCTGGTCAGCAACTGCAGCCGGCCGTCCTCGATCCGGACCTGCCCCGCCCGGGTGAGCTGCCGCAGCCTCTTCCCGATCCGGACGCCCGTGGCCCTGAACTCCGGCTCGGCCATGTATCCCGCCCCCTAGCGCGCGTCGACTGTCCCGTGTCGTGTGATCCTTCGCGGACCGTGCTCCAGTGTGCCCGAGGCCGCCTCCCCCTGAACGGCCCCGGTGGCGTCGACTCGGCCCGTGCGGTGAAGTCTGCACGTCCTGCGGGTCGAGCACCAGTGCGCACGGTGGACCGGGGGCGGGGTTCCGGCGCATGCGCGGCATGCGCCCCCCATGCGCCCCGCGCGTCCCTGCCACAGGAGTGCCTTTGAGGTGCTCAAAGGCATGTTTATGCAGGTGAGAAGCGTGTGGAAGGTGTTTATCATCGGTGTGTCCGACGCCGCGATCCGCCGTCGGCGCACCGTGAGGAGCACGTCGTGAGCACCCCCCACCCCACTCGTCCGGGCGCGACCCTTGATGTCGATCACACCGACGCCGGGTACCGCGGCTGGCTCAAAGAAGCCGTGCGCAAGGTGCAGGCCGACGCCAACCGCTCCGCCGACACCCATCTGCTGCGCTTCCCGCTGCCCGAGACCTGGGGCATCGACCTGTATCTCAAGGACGAGTCCACCCACCCCACCGGCAGCCTCAAGCACCGCCTCGCCCGCTCCCTCTTCCTCTACGGCCTGTGCAACGGCTGGATCCGGCCGGGCCGCCCCGTCATCGAGGCGTCCAGCGGCTCCACGGCCGTCTCGGAGGCGTACTTCGCCAAACTGATCGGCGTCCCCTTCATCGCCGTCATGCCCCGCACGACCAGCGCCGAGAAGATCCGCCTGATCGAGTTCCACGGCGGACGCTGCCACTTCGTGGACGACTCGCGGAAGATGTACGAGGAGTCGGCCCGCCTCGCGGGGGAGACCGGCGGCCACTACATGGACCAGTTCACCTACGCCGAGCGCGCCACGGACTGGCGCGGCAACAACAACATCGCCGAATCCGTCTTCCGCCAGCTCCAGTTGGAGCGCTTCCCCGAGCCCGCCTGGATCGTCGCCACCGCCGGCACCGGCGGCACCTCCGCGACCATCGCCCGGTACGTGCACTACATGCAGTACGACACCCGGATCTGCGTCGCCGACCCCGAGAACTCCTGTTTCTTCGAGGGCTGGACGACCGGCGACCCCGACGTCACCTGCGACTGCGGCTCCCGCATCGAGGGCATCGGCCGGCCCCGCATGGAGCCCAGCTTCGTCCCCGGCGCCGTCGACCGCATGATGAAGGTCCCCGACGCCGCCAGCGTCGCCGCGGTACGCGCCCTGGAGCAGGCCATCGGCCGCAAGGCCGGCGGTTCGACGGGCACGGGCCTGTGGAGCGCCCTCAAGATCGCCGCCGAGATGGTGGCGGAGGGCCGTCAGGGCAGTGTGGTGACCCTGCTCTGCGACCCGGGCGACCGCTACCTCGACAAGTACTACTCCGACGCGTGGCTGGCGGAACAGGGCCTGGACATCGCCCCGTACACGACGGCGATCGAGACGCTGCTGGCGTCGGGCGAGTGGACGGCCTGAGAGCGCCACCCCGGCGCCGGGTCCGGCCGCGCCCCGTCAGGGGTGCGGGGCCGTTCCGGTCAGCGGCCCCGCCGCGGGGGCACGACCGGCCACGGACACCCCGCAGCCACAGGCAGTCCTCGCCGCTCGACGGCGCTCAGTCGTCCACGCCGTCGTCGAAGTCCTCCCCGGCCACCACCAGCCGCCGCAGATGCTCCGCGATCTCGGCCCGCGCCTGCGCGGCCAGCCCCGCATCGGTCACCAGCGTGTCGACCTGCTCCAGTGCCGCGAACGAACTCAGGCCCACCGTCCCCCACTTGGTGTGGTCGGCCACCACCACGACCCGCCGCGCCGACTGCACCAGCCGCCGGTTGGTCTCGGCCTCCGCCAGGTTCGGCGTGGACAGACCCGCCTCGACGGATATGCCGTGCACCCCGAGGAACAGCACGTCGAAGTGGAGCGCCGCGATCGCCTGGTCCGCCACCGGCCCCACCAGGGAGTCGGAGGGCGTGCGCACCCCGCCGGTGAGCACCACGGTCGCCGCTCCCTGCCGGGGGCCCGTCGTGCGCTGGGCCGCGTGGAAGACGTCGGCGACCCGCACCGAATTGGTGACCACGGTCAGGTCCGGCACGTCCACGAGCCGGTGCGCCAGCGCGTACGTCGTCGTACCGCCCGACAGGGCGATCGCCGACCCCGGAGCGACCAGCTCCGCGGCAGCACGCGCGATGTCCTCCTTGGCGTTCAGCTCCAGCCCGGACTTCGCCTCGAAACCGGGCTCGTGCGTGCTCGCCTCGGCCACCGGCACCGCGCCGCCGTGCACCTTCTCCACCGCGCCCTGGCGGGCGAGCGCGTCCAGATCGCGGCGCACCGTCATGTCCGACACCCCGAGTCTGCGGGTCAGCTCGTTGACCCGGACCCCGCCCCGCCGTCGCACCTCGTCGAGGATCAGGGCTCGGCGCTGCTCCGCGAGGAGGTTCTGGTTCTCACTCACGCCCGCTCCGGTCCTCTCGCCCCATCACGCCCGACACGCCTTCCCTACCCCCTTTGACGAGGACATTCCCCCGTCCCCGGTCCCGAGGACGTCCCATATTCGCACGCCCCGTCACGGGCAAGGCCCTTGCCCGTGACGTCACCCGCACGTCACCCACCGTTCTCCGCGCCCGTCACTATCACACGGATCGAGGAGATTCGGTGACCACAGGTGTACGAGGCGCCCTCAGCGGCGATCATCAGTGCCTGCACATCACCTGACTTGCGGCGCGTCACGGGGGAAGCGGAACAGTGGATCGTGCGAGGGAACATACGGCACATACGGAACCCGGGGAACACCGGGAACGCGCCGCGGCGGAGCAGCGCCCGGAATCCGGCCGCACGGAGCCGGAGGGGCCCGCCCTCGAACTCCTCGTCCACGGCGTCGGCGGCACCAGCCCCGACCGCATGCTCGACGACCCCCGCACCGTCCGGATCACCGGCGACGACACGGCCGCCGTGTTCCGTCGCGCCGACGACGCCGACGCGGAGGAGCGCCCCGCCGACCGCCGGGGCGGACCCGTCCCCGAGGCCTACGTCTGGTGCAACCTCACCTCCGGCAACGGCTCCCGCGCGCTGTGGCTGTTACTGCTGCCGTTCATGGTCGTCAACCTCGCCCACTGGATGCGGCCCGGCGCCCGCGACCGCCGCCGGACCGTACGCCTCTACGGCCTGCTGGTCCGGCTGACCGGCCTGACCCTCACCGTGCTGCTCGTCGCGGCCGCCTGCGAGGTCGCGCTCGACCTGACCGCCTGGCAGTGCGCGGGCGCACGCGACTGCGCGCGGGCGCACACCTGGCTCGGATTTCTCTCCCCGGCCGTCTCCGACGACGGCTGGTGGAGCCTGCCCGGCCGCCGTCTCGCCCTGGCCGCCCTGGTGCCCAGCGCCCTGACCGGCCTGCTGTGGTACCTCTCCCACCGCACCTGGAGCGCGTACGAGTCCCAGCGCCCCATGGAACGCGGCGACACCCGCTCCGAGGACGACACCCACGCCGAGGACGAGGGGGCGCCGCGCGCCGCCCCCGACGCCGAGGACACCGCACGCGTCGCCCTCGGCCGGCCCGGCTTCTGGTACGGGCGCCGGCTCGTGGCCAGGCTGCGCGCCGCCCATGTGGCGGCCGGCTTCCTGACCGTGGCGGCGACCGTCGGCACGGCCGCCGCCCGTCATGACCGCCGGGCGGGCGGCCCGGCCGTCCTGGAACTGCTGGGCTCGCTGCTGAACGCGGCCCTGGTCGTGCTCGCCGTCGTCGTGGTGTGGGTGGTGTGCCGCCGTGGCCGCAGCGAAGGGCGCCTCGACCAGCACCTGGACGCCCACCTGGTACGCAGCCTGCCGTCCTGCGCGCTCGCCGTGCTCGTCCTCGCCCTGCTGTACGCCGGGTGGTCGCGCCCCGGCTGGCGGTCGGCGGGACGCCTGCCGGGGGACCTGACCTTCGGCGGGATCACCCTGGCCCAGGGTGTGCTGGTCCTCGCGCTCGGCGTGGTCGCCCGTCTGCTGTACCGCTCCCGGCCCGAGCCGCGCACCGCCCTGTACGGACTGGCCGGTCCCGCCGTCGCGATGCTTGCCTGCGCCCTCGGCGGCGTGATGTCCGCCGGCGTCGCCCAGCGCGTCGCCGACTGGCTGGGCGGCACGGACGACGCCCTGCCCGGTCCCCCCGTCCTGCTCACCTGGCAGGCATCCGTCATCCCGCCCTTCCTCCTGGTCGTCCTCGGCCTCCTCGGCTGGCTCGCGCGCCGCACCCTGGCCCTGCGGCGGTCGGAGACGGTGACCGTCGAACGGGAGTACGGCCTGACGCGGGAGCGACCCCACGAGGAGTGCCCCGGCGAGGAGCACGAGTCCCGGGACGACGGCCGCACCCGCCGGATCGCTCGCACCCGGGCCATGGCCGCGCTCACCGACCGGGCGCCCCGCCTCGTCGGCGTGATCTCCACCGTGACCCTGCTGCTCGGCGCGGCCGCCCTGACCGGTGCCCTGGTGACGCGGGAGACACCGGCGCGGGCGGCGCTCGGCTCGTCCGCCTTCGTCGCGGGCGCCGCCGAGGCCGCACAGGCGCTGGGGTCCTGGCTGATCGGCGTGGGCTTCCTGCTGTTCGTCACCTGGGGGCGCCGGGCCTACAAGGACGCCTCCGCGCGCCGCACGATCGGCATCCTCTGGGACGTGGGCACGTTCTGGCCGCGAGCCGCCCACCCGTTCGCGCCGCCCTGCTATGCCGAACGGGCCGTACCCGACCTGACCTGGCGCATGGCCACCTGGACGCGTGCCACGGGCGGCCGGCTCGTCATCTCCGGGCACTCCCAGGGCAGTGTCCTCGCGGCGGCCGCCGCCTGGCAGCTGACCCCGTCGGTCCGCAGCCGGGTCGCGCTCCTCACCTACGGATCCCCGCTGGAGCGGCTGTACGGGCGCTGGTTCCCCGCCCACTTCGGCCCCGAGCCGCTCGCCGCCCTGCACCGCGAGATCGACTGCTGGCGCAACCTGTACCGCCGCACCGACCCCATAGGCGGCCCCGTACGGCTGACGAGCGGGAACGGGCCCCAGGTCGACGCCGAACCCTTCACCGACCCGCTCGCCTACGGCCGTACCGCCGCCCACCCCCTGCCCGCCCCGATCCTCGGCCACTCCGACTACCAGGCGGACCCCGCCTTCGTCGAGGAACGGCGACACCTGCTCGACCGCCTCGACGCCGGACTGCCGGGCCCGCGGACTCCCTAGTGCCGCGGCAGGCAACGTTCGCCCCGTCGCGTCGCCCGGCACGCTCCCCCACTCTCGGCTTCGCTCGAGCGGGAGGGGCCCCCACCGCCGCACCGGGCACAAGCCCGAGTACATCCAGTACGAGGGCATGCGCCCGGCACGCCGAGAGCACGCACCGGACGCCGCTCCTTCACGGGCAAACGTTGCCTGCCGCGGCACTAGTCGGGGCAGGCAACGTCCCGCAGGGGTCGCTCGCCCGTGGTGAGGAACCGGGTCACGGCCCGGTCCCCGCAGGCGTTGCCCGTGCCGAGATAGACGCCGTGACCGCCGCGCTCGACCGTGACGAGCCGCGCCCGGTCACCGAGGGCCTGCCGCATCCGCAGCGCGCCGGCGTGCGGGGTCGTGGGGTCACGCCGGTTCTGGATCATGAGGATGTTCGAGGGGCCCCGGTCGGTGATCCGGGTGGGCCGGTCGGCGGGCGCGTCCTTCCAGAAGGCGCACGGCGGAATGCTCACGGGCAGCCCGGCGGTGAGCGGGTAGCGCGCCCGGTTCGCGGCCACCGCCCGCTCGTACCCGGCCACCGACCTCGGCCAGCGCACGTCGTTGCAGATCACCGCCGTCGTGCCCGAGGCGTCCTCGTCGCCCAGCGGTAGGGCGACCTCCGGCGGCAGCACCGGGGTCTCCCGCGGCGCCATGGCCGCGCGCACCAGCCGGGCCAGCCGGGGGAAGGCCGCGTCGTCGTACAGGGCGTTGTGCATGACCTGCCGCAGCCGGTTGCCGGTCAGCGGCACGCCCGGTGTCGTGGACTCCTTCGGGACGCGGTCCAGTTCCGCCGCCACGGAGAGGAACAGCGGCCGGACGTCCTCGGCACGCCGGGCCAGTCGCAGGCCCTCCGCCTCCCGGGCCGGGTCGGCGGCCCAGGCGGCGAAGTCCGGGAACCGGTCCTCGGCCCCCCGCGCCATGTTCGCCAGCCAGCCCCGCTCGACCCGGCGGGGGTCGGGGTCACCGCTGCTGTCGAGCACCAGCCGGTCGACGCGCCCCGGGTACCGCTGCGCGTACACGGCCCCGACGTAGGCCCCGTACGAGACGCCGTACGCCGACAGCTTCTTCTCGCCCAGGGCCTGCCGCAGCTGTTCGATGTCGCGCACCTGGTTGGCGGTGCTGAAGCTGCGCAGCACCGCACCGCCGTTGCGGGCGCAGGCCTCGGCGGTACGGCGGGAGCGGGCGACGTTCTCCGCGATGCCGCCGTCCGGCGCGGGCCAGGGCCGCAGGGTCACCAACTGGCGGTCCGCCTCGGGAAGTCCGCAGGACGCGCGGGTGCTGGCACCCACACCGCGCGGATCGAAACTCACGAGGTCGTACGCGGCTCCCGTCTCCCGCCGTAACGCCTCGCCCTGCCGGGTGAGTTTCGCCGTGCCGGAGCCGCCCGGCCCGCCGGGAAGCACGAGCAGGGTGCCGCGCCGGGCCTCGGGGCGCTCACTGGGCAGCCGGGAGACCGCGAGGGTCAGCCGGGGCCCGTCGGGGGAGCGGTGGTCGACCGGAACGGTCAGCTCGGCGCACTGCTGCCCGGCCGGCCCGCCGGGCCGGGCGCAGGAACGCCAGTCGAGGGCGGGGGAGGCGGCCGCCGTGGCGGACGCCGGGCCGGGAAGAGCGGTCAGCGTGGTGGCGGCGGCCGAGACGGACAGGGCCAGGACGAGAGCGCGTCGGGTGCGAATCTTCATGCGCCCATGCTGTCGGCCGGACCGCCCCGGTCCCATCCGGCTGACAGCACCCCTGGGGTGGGGCTCTCCCCCTGGGGCACACCCCAGTGATCAGGGGCTACGGCAGCTGGTGACAGGGACTACGGCAGTTCCGGCAGGTCCTCCGCGTAGAGCAGTGTCAGGTCGTCCTTGTCCGGTTCGTCGACCTGCGCCACCCGGCTCGCGTGGCGTTCCACCATCGCCTCGAACGTCTGCCGCGCGGTACGGCCGTTGCCGAAGGCCGGGCCCTTGGGGATCGCGGTGAAGTAGTCCAGCAGGGCCTCGCCGGCGCCGGGCGCCAGCCGGTACTCGTGCTCCTCCGCCTGCTGCTCCACGATGCGCAGCAGTTCGTCGGGGACGTAGTCGTCGAAGGTGATGGTGCGGGAGAAACGGGACGCCACGCCGGGGTTGACGGTGAGGAAGCGCTCCATCTCGGCCGTGTAGCCCGCGACGATCACCACCACCGCGTCCCGGTGGTCCTCCATCAGCTTCACCAGGGTGTCGATGGCCTCCTTGCCGAAGTCCCGTCCCGAGTCCTCCGGCGACAGCGCGTACGCCTCGTCGATGAAGAGCACGCCGCCGCGGGCGCGTTCGAAGGCCTCCTGGGTGCGGATCGCCGTGGAGCCGATGTGCTCGCCGACCAGGTCCACGCGGGACACCTCGACGAGATGCCCCTTCTCCAGGACGTCGAGCGAGGCCAGGATCTCGCCGTAGAGGCGGGCGACCGTGGTCTTGCCGGTGCCGGGGGAGCCCGTGAACACCAGATGCCGTTTGACGGAGGCCGCCTTGAGGCCGGCCCGCTGACGGCGGCGGCCCACCTCGATCATGTCGGTGAGCGCGCGGACCTCGCGCTTGACGCTGTCCAGGCCGACCAGCGCGTCGAGTTCACCGAGCACGGCCTTGGAGGCCCGCGCCGGGGTCTCGGGCTCCACGGCGGCCGGGGTGGCGGTCACCGGCTGTTCGGTGGTGCGCTGCCCGGGGATCGAGCCCAGCAGACCGGACGACGCGGCCGTGGTCTGTGTGACCGTCTCCTGCGGGGCCGGGGGCCGGACTCCCGCGCTCTCGTCGCTGGTGCAGTCCTCGACCACCGGACCGCCGCCCGCGGCACCGGAACCGCCCTCCGCGAACTCGTAGCCGCCGCGCGCGCAGCGCTCCGTACGGCACTTGCGCAGGGTGGCCCGGCAGCCGTCGATGACGTGGAAGCCGTAGCCCCCGCTGCCGGTCACCCGGCAGTTGAGGAAGCTGCCGCGACCCCCCGCGGAGACGTAGAAGCCGGCCTCGGCGGGCGAGGTGACGGTGCAGCGCTCGATGGTCGGGTCGGCACCCTTGGTGACGATCACGCCGGTCTGGGTGCCGTCGACGGTGCAGCCGTTGAGCGTGCCGCCGCTGCCGTGGTCGCGGAACCAGGCGCCCGTGGCGGCGTCCCGGATCCGGCAGTCGTCGAGCTGCGCGGTCGCCCCGTCGCTGACCGACACCGCGGTGTTCCGCACCTGCGACAGGTCGCTGTCGACGACGTCCGCGCGTGAGCCCCGGTCCAGCACGAACAGCGCGTCCGGCACATCGTGCACACGGCAGGACTCCAGCACCGCCGTCGCGCCGTCGCTGACCCAGACGGCCGGGTAGTCGCCGGTGCTGTCGAAGATCTCGCACTGGTTGGCGTCCACGCGGGTGCCGGGGTCCCACACCGACAGCCCGTTGCGCCCGAACTGCCGCACCGACGTGCGCGTCAGGGTGAGGACGGAGCGCGAGCGGAGGTCCACCGCGTTCTCCGGGATGTCATGGATCCGGCAGTCCGCGAGGGTGAGCACGGCGTCGGTGTCGAGAGTGATCCCGTCGGCCGTCGTCCGGTGCACATCGCAGTCGGTGAGATGGGCAGTGGCCCGGTTGGTGATCTGCACGCCGCTGCCGCGGACCTCGTAGACCTCGCAACCGACCGCCTCCAGCGCGGAGTTCTCCCCCGTCACCGTCAGACCCGAGCCCGAGGTGTGGTGCACCCGGCAGCGCTCCAGCCGGGGATGCCCGCCGCCGCGCACCGCGACACCGGCCTGACCGGCGGCCACGATCTCGCACTCCTCGAACACACCGCCGCCGCCGTCGACCACGGCGATGCCGATGCCCGCCGGGTTGTCCACGGTGCACCGCCGGACCGTGGGCCGGGCGCCGCCGCGCACCTCGATGCCGGCCGCGGAACGGGTGACGATCCGCAGGTCCAGCAGCTCGGGTGTGCCGTCCTCGACGAGCAGCGCGGGCGCCGCCGCGTCCTGGCCCTCCACGTGCAGGTCCTGGACGACGGCCGAGGCGGCCACGGTCAGCGGCACCCCGTCCGCGGGCGCGATGCGGACCGAGCCGGGCGAGCCCTCCGGACCGCGGAGCGTGATCCCCCGCTGCACGACGAGGTTCTCCCGGTACGTGCCGGGAGCGACGACGAGCACGTCGCCGTCGCTCGCGGCCTCCAGGGCTGCGGCGAGCGATGCGTACTCACCCGTGCGGCGCCGCCACCGCGATGTACCGGTGTGCGTCACCTGGACCGTGCCCTGTGCCATGGCGTTGCTGTGCCCCCACCTCGTGGAACGCGGGTCGATGCCGAACAGTTCGGCTGGTCGCTCCACCGTAGCGTGCGCGGGCAGGGGGAGTTGACCGGAGTGGGAAGGCCGTCAGCTGCCCGTGCCCGTCCTGCCCCAGTCCGGCCCCGCCTTGTCCCATGCCTGGTCCCAGCGGGCGTACCGGCGGCGGACCATGCGCCAGACGACCAGGCGTCTGACGCCCTCGACGAGCCCCGCGGCGAGCACGGTGGAGCCGAATCCGGCCAGCACCGCGTGGGTCGTCGCGGTGGCCGCGTCCAGGGGGCGGCCGACCGCGCGGCCCTGCCCGTCCGTCCACAGCGTGAAGTGGTCGCCGGGTCTCGGGGTCCTGAGACCGGCCAGGACCGTGCCGCTGCGTTCGGTGCCGTCCGGGCCGGTCCAGTCGGCGATCACACGGCTCTGCCGGCCGCGGGTCGTGGAGGTCTCCGGATCGGGGTCCAGCGGGGAGCCGTCGACCTTCTTGACGACGGTGGCCGTCACCCGGTGCCGGCTCTGCTGCTGGTCGCGCACGGACTGCTGCAGGGCTCCCTGGGCGGTGGTGCCGGCGACGGCGCCGACGAGGGGCGCGGCGACGAGGATCAGCAGCAGGGCGGCGAACGCCAGCCACGCCTCGACCAGATCGGTCGTCCGTCGCAGCGGATTGTGCCGCCAGCGCCACAGCCCGCGGATCGCCCGCAGTCCACCGATGGCCCGCATCGCATCACACCCCCTTCCGCGTCCGTGATAACCCGGGGCGGAGCCGTCCACGGGCGGTCCCGGTGAAGAGAGAGCGACGTCACTCTTCCACCGGGCCTTCTCATGAACTTCTCACAAACACCCAACGGCCTGACCCTGAGCATGTGTTCCCAGCTCGTGAAACCGAATCGTAGGAGATTGAATTTTCAAGCGGGAGACGGGGGTTCGCACACCGGGACGCGCGGGGGGCCGCTTTCGGGGCCGCATACCGGCCGCCTCAAGAAGGCTTGTACGGCGGTGAGTTCGGACTCGCTATTCGAGTATCCGCACCGGATCACCGATCCGCACGGTGCCGCCGGATTCCGGTACGAGGTTCTGCCCGAAGGCCAGCTTGTCGCCGAACCGGCGGTGGCGGGCGAGGGTGCGCAGGGGTTCACGGCCGCGCTCGCCGGTCTCCTGGTCGGTGGTGGTCACCACGCACCGGCCGCACATCTTCGCGACCCGGAAGGTCACCTCGCCGATCGCGACCCGCCGCCAGTCGTCCTCGGCCCAGGCGACCGTGCCGTCGACGACCACGTTCGGCCGGAAGCGGCTCATGGGGAGCGGGCCCTCCTCGGGATGGTCGCCCCGCGCGACCAGCGCGTTGAGCGCGTCCAGCGACGCGAGGGTGGTCAGCAGCAGGGGATAGCCGTCGGCGAAGCTGACGGTCTCGCCCGGCCGGGCGTACTCGGGGTCGAGCGGGCGACGGGTCGCCGGGTCGTCGAGGTGCGCCAGGCGCACGGAGGCGCCGAGGTGGTCGCTGAACCAGGCGTGCGCGGCGGCGTCGGCGAGGACCGCCTCCACCTTGTCCTGCCAGATCTCCACCGTGACCGTGCCGGTGGGCCCGGGCACGGGGACGGTCAGCGGCGCGCGGCCGGACGCGGACAGCAGAAGACCGCCGCCGGGCAGCAGCCCGGCGGCGGCCAACGCCATACGCGGATGCGGACGTTGAGTGATGACCTTGCCCGAGTCGTCGACCAGCACCCACCGACGGTCTCCCGCCAGCCCCCAGGGCTCCACGACGGCCTCGTCGGGGGCGAATCCCCGGGCCGCCTTCAGCGGATGGACGTGGATCGAGTGCAGCGACGGATTCCCCATGGGGTCATCCTGCCAGCAGACCGTGACAACCCCACGCGAATTGTGCCGAGTGCCTCAGTACCCGCGGTACTGCTGGCCGTTGTACGGATCCTGCTGGTAGGGGGCCGACGGGGCCGGACGCGGAGCCGCCGGGCGCATGGCCTCGTACCCGGCCATGGGCCGTTGCTGCTGCGGCTGGGCGCCCGGATAGCCGCGCGGGCCCGCGACCTGCTGCGGGATGTACGCGTTGGGGGCCTGCTGCAACGGCGAAGGCTGCTGCGCCTGCGGATAGCCGTAGGCGTTCTGCGACGGAGCCGACGGCAGGGCGGGCAGCGCCGACGGCAGCGCGGGCAGGTTGCTGCTCGGGATGTCGTACTGGGCGGGTACCCGGATCGGGGCGATCTGAGGGGTTCCCCGCTCGGCGACGAGAGAGTCGTAGATCGGGGTGTCCGCGAAGGACGAGGCGGAGTAGTAACCGCCGCCGTAGGTGGAGCGGGGGGAGGTCATGGCACATAAGTTAAGCCCACGATGTGCTGGTTGGGGAGACCGATAAGAGGGTTGTTTTCCGTGTCGGCAGTGACGCCGGACCCCCAATGCGAGCGAAGTCGGCGAAAAAGGGCAGCAAAGTGCGTACTGATCGTGTAAAGGCAGAGTTCCCGGCGGGTTACCGGCGGTCGGCCACGATCTTTCGGTACGGGTTCTGGGGGTTCCGGGCCCCGGGGGAATAGGTTTGGCGCCGACAACGGATCCGGCCGGATCCGACGGTCCGCGTGGGACGCGGTCTGGCGACGACCTTCTGGATGACCTTCTGATGGGGGCGGACATGTCAATGCCGAAAGGATCGAACACCGCGGTGCCGACGACCGCGCTGCGCGTGGAACTGGGCCGGCGCTCCGGACCGGGCGTGCCCGACACGGACGCCTCGGCGCTGCTGCTCGTCGGCGGAAAGGTGCGCTCGGACGCCGACTTCGTCTTCTACAACCAGCCCGCGCACTCCTCCGGCGCCGTCCGGCACGAGGGCAAACGGGACGCCGGCGGCCAGGTGACCGAGTCGCTCGTCGTCGACCTCGCGCGCGTGGAGCCCGCCGTCGAGACCGTGGTCGTGGCCGCCTCGGCCGACGGCGGCACCTTCGGTCAGGTGCCCGGCCTGCACATCCGCGTGCTCGACGAACGCGCGGGCACCGAGATCGCCCGCTACGACAGCGCGGACGCGGGGGCCGAGACCGCCTTCGTGCTCGGGGAGTTCTACCGCCGGCAGGGCGCCTGGAAGTTCCGCGCCGTCGGCCAGGGCTACAGCAGCGGACTGGAGGGCCTCGCCACCGACTTCGGCATCACGGTGGACGAACCCCAGCAGACGGCCGCCGCGCCCGCCCCCCTGCACGCGCCCACGGCACCCACGCCCGTCGCTCCTCCCGTCACCGTGCCGCCGCCCGTGACACACGCCCCGCCCCCGCCCCCCGCCCCTCCCGTGACGCCCCCCGCGCCGGTCCGCCTCACCAAGGTGACGCTCACCAAGGAGGCCCCGGCGGTCTCCCTCACCAAGCAGGGCGGCACCTCCGGCGCGATGCGCGTGAACCTCAACTGGGAGGTGCACAAGCAGTTCAAGGGGTGGGGCAGCAAGCTCGGCCGGGCCGTCGCCATGCACGCGGACCTCGACCTCGACCTGTGCGCCCTGTTCGAACTGTCCGACGGCAGCAAGGGAGTCGTCCAGGCGCTCGGCAACGCCTTCGGTTCCCTGCACCAGCCGCCGTTCATCCACCTCGACGGCGACGACCGCACCGGTGCCGTCAGCAGCGGCGAGAACCTCACCGTCAACCTGGACCACACGCAGTACTTCCGGCGCATCCTGATCTTCGTCACCATCTACGAGGGCGCCCGCTCCTTCGCCGACCTGCACGCGACGGTCACCCTCCAGCCGCAGCACGGCGCGCCCATCGACTTCTCCCTCGACGAGTGCACCGTCCCCTCCACCGTGTGCGCACTCGCCCTCATCACCAACCAGGGCAGCGACCTCATCGTCCAGCGCGAGGCCCGCTACCTCGTCCCCGAACGCGGAGTGAGCCCGCAGCGTACGGTCGACTACGCCTACGGGTGGGGCATGAACTGGACCCCCGGACGGAAGTAACCGCGCTACCCCTCCTCGGGGACCGGCTCCGGGCGTGCGTAGGTGCGGCCCTTCCAGGCCGCACCGCGCCCCCGGTGGTGCCGCACGGCGGAGTCCACCGTCATCAGCAGATACAGGAACGCCGTGAACGGCAGCAGCGGAGCGAGCCGCCGGGGCTGCTCGTAGTGGCGGAGCATCGGCAGGTACGTCACCGTCATCAGCAGCCAGGCGAGGCCGCCCAGGTACGCCGCCGCCGGATCCCGGGCGAGCAGCCCCGCCAGGAGCGCGACGGGCGGCACGAGGTAGACCAGGGTGAGGCCGAGGACCGTGCCCGCCAGCAGCAGCGGGCTGTGCAGCAGCTGGGCGTAGGCGCTGCGCGCGACCATGTCCCACAGGTCGCGCAGCCGGGGGTAGGGGCGCACGCTGTCCACCCGCTCCGCCAGCCCCAGCCAGATCCGGCCGCCGCTCCTCTTCACGGCCCTCGCCAGGGCCACGTCGTCGATGACCGCCTGCCGGATCGCCTCCGGGATCCGCGCCCGCTCGGCGGCCTCGGTGCGCAGCAGCACACAGCCACCCGCCGCTGCCGCCGTGCGCGCACCCGGGACGCGGATCCACCGGAACGGATACAGCTGGGCGAAGAAGTAGACGAAGGCCGGCACGACGAGCCGCTCCCACGGACTCTCGGCACGCAGCCGGGCCATCTGGGAGACCAGGTCGAAGCCGCCGGTGCGCGCGGCCGCCACCAGCGCCCGCAGACTGTCGGGCCGGTGCGCGATGTCCGCGTCCGTCAGCAGCAGGAACTCGGGCCCCCGCGCGCGTGCCAGCTCGATCCCGTGCCGTACGGCCCACAGCTTGCCCGTCCAGCCCGGGGGCGGTTCCCCCGGCGAGGACACCGTCAGGGCCGGCCCGCCGTGCCGTCGGGCCAGCTCGCGGGCCAGGTCACCGGTGCCGTCCGAGCTGCCGTCGTCGACCAGGAAGATCTCCGCCCGGCCGGGATAGTCCTGCGCCAGCAGCGACGGCAGGCTCTCCGGTAGCACCCCGGCCTCGTCGCGGGCGGGGACGACGACACACACGTCCGGCCAGTCGTCGGGATCCCGGCGCGGGGGCAGGCGCACATCGGTGCGCCAGAAGAAGCCCTGGCCGAGCAGCAGCCACAACCAGGCGGCGAGTGATCCGGCGGAGGTCCACGCGATGGCGCTCACGTCCGCAGTCTGCCCCACGGCGGCGGCCGTACCGAGGCCATCGTCTATCGTGGCCGGGTGAAGATCGCGCTCATGGATTCCGGTATCGGTCTGCTCCCCGCCGCCGCCGCGGTACGGCGGCTGCGGCCCGACGCGGATCTGGTGATCTCCTCCGACCCCGACGGCATGCCCTGGGGACCGCGCACGCCGCAGGACCTCACCGAGCGCGCCCTCGCCGTCGCGACGGCGGCGGCCGCCCATGCGCCGGACGCCCTGATCGTCGGCTGCAACACCGCGTCCGTGCACGCCCTGCCCGCCCTGCGCGCCCTCCTCGAACCCGGTCTGCCGGTCATCGGCACCGTCCCGGCGATCAAGCCCGCCGCGTCCGGCGGCGGCCCCTTCACCATCTGGGCCACGCCCGCCACCACCGGCAGCCCCTACCAGCGCGGCCTGATCGAGGAGTTCGCCGGCGGCGTCGCGGTCACCGAAGTGCCCTGCTGGGGTCTGGCCGAAGCGGTGGAGCACGCGGACGACGCGGCGATCGACGCCGCGATCGCCGCGGCCGCCGCCCTCACTCCCGCGGACGTGACGACCGTCGTCCTCGGCTGCACCCACTACGAACTGGTCGCCGAGCGCATCCGGGCGGCTGTCCAGCAGCCCGGCCGCCTGCCGCTCGTGCTGCACGGTTCCGCCGGCGCCGTGGCCGCCCAGGCGCTGCGCCGCATCGGGGAACTGCCCAAGCCCGAGGCCGACTGGACCGGGGCGACGCTGACCGTCATCCTCAGCGGCCGCGAGGGCCCGCTGCCCGCCCCGGCGCTGGCCTACGCGGAGGGCGCCCTGCTCCGGACGACCGCGCCCGTACCGGCCGCCCACCCGGAGCAGTGACGCTCCGCGACCAGGTGCCCGCGCTGCGGAATCTGAGTAGTCTCAAAGCCATGAGGGACCACCCCCACGGCGAGACGGGTACCCCTGCGGGCCCGGGCTCCGAGGTCTGGACCGGCCGCGCGACCAACCGCGGTCAGTGGCTGCTGGCGCTCGGCGGTGCCGCGTTCATGGCACTGGGCATCGAACTGGCGGTCGACTCGGCGTGGACGTCCGGTACCGCCCCGCTCGTCATGGCGGTCGTCGGCTGCATCGCGGCCGGACTGCTCGTCCTCTTCGGCACCCTCGCGTTCGTCCATGTCTCCGTGCGGGTCGACGACGAGTGCCTGGAGGTCCGGTGCGGCCACATCGGCGTACCCCGTCGCCGTATCCCCCTGTCCCAGGTCGCCGACGCCGACTTCGCGGCCTGTGTCACTCCCCACCAGTGGGGCGGCTGGGGCTATCGCTGGCGGCCCGAGAAGGGCACCGCCGTCGTCGTACGGCGGGGGGAGGCCGTGGTGCTGCGCCTGTGGGACGGCCACACGTTCACCATCACCGTGGACAACGCGGAGACGGCCGTCCGTGTCATCCGCGCCCGGCTGAGCCCCAGGGCGTCCGGCGCCGCGCGCTGACCACCTGCCGCTTCGCGGACACCCCTTCTGTACTAGAGCCCTCCGGGGCCGGACCCCGCACCGCCGTCGTCGTGGTCGTCCTCGTCCGTCAAGGGACGGGCCGTCGCCATGCCCGCCAGCAGGCCCGCGCCCGCCGTCACCGTCGTGAAGCTCAGCGCGTTGCCGACCGAGGCGATCGCGGCCAGCGCGGTCAGGGCCGCACCGGCGGTGAGGACGACCGGCGTGGAACGCGGGGCCCGCCACAGCACGTACAGGATCCAGCCGAACACGGCGGCGAGCAGGACGACCCCGACGAACCCCTGTTCGGCCGCCAGCTGCAACGGAGCCGAGTGGGGACGGTCGTCGGACGGCAGGGACAGCGCGACCGTCGGGCTCAGTTCCCCGAAACGGCCCGGCCCCGTGCCCAGCAGCGGCTCGTCACGCGCCAGGCCCAGCGCGTCGCGCCACAGCAGCACCCGGTGACCGGTGAGCTGCCCCTCCAGCAGGTCGGTCAGTCCGGCCGGCAGCGCGTCCTCGGCGATCGCCCAGACCGTCGCCGTCACCACGGCCGTGCCGGCGGCGAGCCCCGCGAGCCCCAGGCCGCGATGCCGCATCCGGTCCGACGCGAGCGAGCACAGCAGCACGCCCACGCACGCGGCGACACCGGTGGTGGACCCGAGCACGGCCGCCGTCACCGCGATACCGCAGGCCAGCAGCCGCAGAGCCGGCCGCGGCCCGGGGGAGGGCGCCGCCCAGGCGGCACAGCAGGCGGCGCCCGTGGACAGGGCCAGCAGCGCGGCGGTCGCACCGCTGTGCCCGAGCGGCGCGATCAGCGCCGAGCTCCCCACGGTGTGCGGGGACGTGACCGCCAGACCGAATCCGGCCAGTGCCGCGACGGACGGGGCCAGCACCGGCAGCAGCGCCCCGCAGATCCGGCCCGCCGCATACCCGGCCGCCACGGCGAGCACCGCGAGCAGCACCCCCTCGGGACGGCCGCCCCGGGCCGCCGCCGTGGTGAGGGACCAGGCCGCGCACGCCCCGAGCAGGAGCACACCCGTGACATCGGAGACGTTCCGCCTCTCGTGTGCGGCCGGCGCTCCGGCCGCGGACCGCGTCCTCGTGGACCCCAACCCGTCGCCCCCCGACGCCTCTCGCCTGTGCCGGGCCTCGACCGCCCGGAACACGTCCGGCCGCACGTCAGAGGCTCGCGGACACCGTAACGGGTGATGCGCCGGTTTGTGGACGAGTTGCGCAGAAACGTTGCGGCCGGGGTGCGGCAAAAGCCTCACGCCGGACGCCCGGGCCGCGCTGTCGGCGCCGGGGTGACGCGCCGTACACTCCCCGAGTGACCGTCACCGCCACTCCCGTAGACGAGCCGGAACAGCTCGAACCCCAGGCCGCGCCCGTCTCCCGGGTGTCCCGATGGGCCGCCCGGCTCCTTCCGGCCGCCGCCGCGGCGCTCTCCGGGGTGCTGCTCTACGTCAGCTTCCCGCCCCGGACCCTGTGGTGGCTGGCCCTGCCGGCCTTCGCCGTCCTCGGCTGGGTGCTGCGCGGACGCGGCTGGAAGGCGGGCCTCGGCCTCGGCTACCTCTTCGGCCTCGGCTTCCTGCTTCCGCTGCTGGTGTGGACCGGTGTGGAGGTGGGCCCCGGACCATGGCTCGCGCTCGCCGTGATCGAGGCGGTGTTCGTGGCGCTCGTCGGCGCGGGTGTCGCCGTGGTCTCGAAGCTGCCGGGCTGGCCGGTGTGGGCCGCCGCGCTGTGGGTCGCCGGTGAGGCGGCACGCGCGCGTGCCCCGTTCCACGGCTTCCCCTGGGGCAAGATCGCCTTCGGGCAGGCGGACGGTGTCTTCCTGCCGCTGGCCGCGCTCGGTGGCACCCCCGTGCTCGGCTTCGCGGTCGTGCTGTGTGGCTTCGGGCTCTGCGAGGCGGTGCGGCTGCTCGTCGCGAACCGCCGCACCGGCGAGGCCGTACGGCGGGGCACCGCCGCCGTGGCCGCGCTCTCCGTGGCCGTCCCCCTGGCCGGTGCCTTCGCGTCCCGCGCCCTGGTGAGCGACACGGCGGAGGACGGCACCGCGACCGTGGCGGTCATCCAGGGCAACGTGCCGCGCCTGGGGCTGGACTTCAACGCGCAGCGGCGGGCCGTGCTCGACTACCACGCCAAGGAAACCGAACGGCTGGCCGCCCAGGTGAAGGCGGGCAAGGTCGCCCGGCCCGACTTCGTGCTCTGGCCGGAGAACTCCTCCGACATCGACCCCTTCGCCAACGCCGACGCCCGCGCGGTGATCGACCGGGCGGCCACCGCCATCGGCGCCCCCATCTCCGTCGGCGGTGTCGTCGAGCGGGACGGAAAGCTCTACAACGAGCAGATCCTCTGGGACCCGGCGAAGGGCCCCGTCGACACGTACGACAAGCGGCAGATCCAGCCGTTCGGCGAGTACCTTCCGCTGCGCTCGCTCATCGGCGCCATCAACGGCGAGTGGACCTCCATGGTCCGCAAGGACTTCAGCCGCGGCACCGAACCGGGCGTCTTCACCATGCACGGCGCCAAAATCGGTCTCGTCACCTGCTATGAGGCGGCCTTCGACTGGGCCGTGCGCTCCGAGGTCACCGACGGCGCCCAGCTGATCTCGGTGCCGAGCAACAACGCGACCTTCGACCGCAGCGAGATGACCTACCAGCAGCTCGCCATGTCCCGGGTCCGCGCCGTCGAGCACAGCCGAACCGTCACCGTGCCGGTGACCAGCGGCGTCAGCGCGATCATCATGCCGGACGGCCGGATCGCGCAGAAGACGGGCATGTTCGTCCCGGACTCGCTCGTCCAGAAGGTCCCGCTGCGGTCCTCGCAGACGCCCGCCACCCGGTACGGCATCGCGCCCGAGATGCTGCTGGTGCTGGTCGCGGCCGGTGGACTCGGCTGGGCGATCGGGGCCGGTGTGCGCGGGAGGCGCGCCGGTGGCGTGTAGCCGTACGCCTCGCGTGCGCGTGCCGGAACGGCGGGGGTGAGGGAACCGGCCCGTTAGGGTCGGCTCCATGGCTACCCCTGACTTCATCCGCACACTCCGTGCCTCCGCCGGCAACCAGCTCCTCTGGCTCCCCGGAGTCACCGCCCTCGTCTTCGACGACGAGGGCAGAGTGCTGCTGGGCCGCCGGTCCGACACCGGCAGGTGGGCGCTGATCGGCGGTATCCCGGACCCGGGCGAGCAGCCGGCGGCCTGTGCCGTGCGGGAGGTCTACGAGGAGACGGCGGTGCGGTGCGTGGCCGAACGGATCGTCCTCGTACAGGCGCTGGACCCGGTGCGGTACGACAACGGTGACGTCTGCCAGTACATGGACACCACGTTCCACTGCCGGGCCGTCGGCGGCGAGGCACGGGTCAACGACGACGAGTCGCTGGACGTCGGCTGGTTCTCGCTGGACGCCCTGCCGGACCTGAACGAGTTCGCGCTGTTCCGGATCAAGCAGGCGATGTCCGACGCGGTCACCTGGTTCGATCCCACGGCCTGAGGTCCGGCCACCGGGCCCGGTGGGATCGGGGCCCGGTGTGCCCCACGGTCAGGCGGCGGGGCGTACGAAGACCGGCTTGAGGTGCTTCTCCGGGAGTGCGTCCGGGAGTTGCTCCCAGTCGAGGACGTGGGAGACGACCCGGGCGGGGTCGACCTTTCCGGAGCGGGCCAGTTCGAGCGCGTCCGGGAGGTGGGCCCGGACGTTGTCCCGGGCGATCCGCAGGGTGACGCCGGTGAGATACATGTCCAGCAGGGGCAGTTCACCCGGCCGGAAATGATTGCCCGCCGACTCGCACACCCCCTCCGGCGCGAGGGAACCGACCGCCAGCGCCAGCTGGTCGACCCGTCCGGTGGCCTCGACGGCGAGGTCGAAGCCGTGCGGTACGGGCTCGAACACCTCCGCGGTACGGGCGCCGAAGCCCTCGGCGAGAGCGCGGTGACCGGGGTCGGGGTCGACGTACAGCACGTCCGAGGCGCCGAGCGCGCGGGCGATGTCGCACACGTACAGGCCGATGCTGCCCCGCGCGACGACCAGGACACGGGCGCCGGGGCGGTTCCTGAGGTGGGGGGCGACCAGCCGCCAGGACAGGGACCAGTTGTCGCTCGCCGAGGCCATGGCGACCGGGTCGAGGCCGGCGGGCAGGGGCACCAGCATGGCCTCCGCGTACGGCACCCGGACCAGGTCGGAGAAGAGCCCGCCCCAACTGCCGCCGATCGGCGCCCCGTACATCGCCATGTGCGGTACGGACGTGCAGTGCGCGGTGAGTCCGGCGCGGCAGTGGTCGCAGGTGCCGCAGTTGACGGACCAGGGGACCACCACCAGATCGCCCGGGGTCACGGTGGTGACGGCGTCACCCGTCTCGACGACCCGGGCCACGCATTCGTGACCGAGGGCGAAGGGCGGTTCGAGGAAGCCGTGGCCCGCGAGGATCGCGGAGTCCACGTCGCACGAGGTGGCGGCGACCGGGGCGACGATCGCCTCCCGGCCGGACCGGAGCACGGGGTCGGGAGCCTCCCGCCACTCCACGGTGCGGCGGGCCACGTAGGTCAGTTCACGCACCTGCCCGCTGCTCCCTCGCCAGTGCGACGAGGTCGGCGAAGCGGATGACGTTGCCGCCCGCGCCCCAGGTGCCCTCGGGCTGGTCGTTGACCAGCACCCAGACGCGCATGGCGTGGTCCGGGGAGAGCCCGGCGGCGTCGAGGACCGTCGTGGTGGCCTCCGCCACGAGCCCGGCCCTGCGCTCGTCGTCCAGAGCGCCCTGCGGGACCGTCACCTCCACGAGGAAGCGCGGCTCGTCGTCCTCGGCCGTGGTCTGCGCCCCCTCGGGCAGCTCGATCAGGTAGCTCCACGCCTGGGCGCGGAAGAACGGCAGGTCGGGCGCGCGCTCCCAGCGCAGCAGTGCGGCGGCCAGCTCGCGCTGAACGCTCGCACGGCCCTTCTCGGTCAGCGAACCGGCGGGGGCGGTGAGCCGGATCATCGGCATGGCGGGTTCCTCTCTATGACGAACGCTATAGACGGGGGTCACGCTAGACTATGACGAGCGACATAACCAGAGGGGACTACGATCTTGACGCACGGCGGCTCGCCGTCCCGTGAGCGCATCGTGGCCGGGGCGGCCGACCTGATCAGCAGACGCGGGCTGCACGCCGCGAGCATCCGCAACCTCGCCAAGCACGCCAAGGCGCCGCTCGGTTCGACGTACCACTACTTCCCCGACGGCAAGGCGCAACTGGCCACCGAGGCCGTGCGGTACGCGGAGACGGCCATCGCCCGAGCTCTCGGCAAGGCACTGAAGGACGGGCCCGTCGACGGGGTCCGTGCCTTCCTGGCCCTGTGGCGCGGCATCGTGGTCGACAGCGAGTTCCGGGTGGGCTGCCCCATCCTCGCGGTGTCTGTGGAGGAGCCACCGGACGGCGAGATTCCCGCGGCCCTCAGTGCCGCCGCCGCGGCGTTCGACGGCTGGGAGCGCCTGCTCGCCGACGCGCTGTGCGACCACGGCGTCGAACCGGAGCGGGCGGCCGCCCTCGGTGCCCTCGTCGTGGCCTCCGTCGAGGGCGCCACCGCCATGTGCCGTGCCAAGCGCAGCGCCCGGCCGCTGGACCAGGTGGGGGAGCAGCTGGTGGCGCTGATCGCCGAGGCCGTCGAGGGCCGGGGCTGAGGCCGGCAGGGGTGTGACCGGGCGGCGTCGGGCTTCGCCGCCGAAAGCTCTACCGTGCTGGGCCGGTGTGGTGAGACGCCGCTGCCGTCAGCCGTCAGCCGTCAGCCGTCAGCCGTCAGCCGTCAGCCGTGAGGGCTCGGGCGACCTCGGCGCCGTCCGCCCGTGCCGCGGGCGCCGACCCGTGCCCGCGGCGCTGCGCATGTTGTTCGCCGGGCTCGCCCGGGCGGGCCCGGCCGTGGACTCAGGCCCCGACGGCTCGCCGGATCGCCGTGGCCTTCTCCTCGGTGAACACGCCGCTGTCGAGGAGGGACAGAACCGACAGGACCCCGCGGCCGGAGCCCCAGCTGCCCTCGTCGACGACCCGGAAGGTGACCCACCACGTCGGCGAGGGCTCGGGGAGCCCGCAGGCCGCGGCCATCGCGGCCAGGACGCGCTCGATGACCTCCGCCCTGACCTCCCGGCGCCAGTCCCCGTCCATCACCATGACGTCGATCACCATGGCGTCGGCGGGCTGCTCGCCGTCCGCCAGGAGCCGGCCGCCGATCGCGGCCATGTCGCTGGCCCGCTCGTCGAAGTGCACCTGGAACCCGGCCCGCGCGGCCGGGGAGAACCGGCCGACCTCGGGCACCAGGACGGCGTCCGTCAGGGTCTCGGCCAGCGTCCGGCGCTGGTCGGGGCTCAGCCTGCCCTGCACGGTGTTCACGGTGATGACGGTCATGACTCTCTCCTATGACGAGTGTTATAGCGGAGACCGTACACCTCCTCGCGAGGCGCTCCGGCGGGCCGGGTGGTGGGCCGGGGGTTCGTTCCCGGCCGGAAGTCGCGGTAAGGTCGCCCTAAGTGGACATCTGTCCGGCAGTGCCGGGCGTGCGTCAGGAAGGGCGGGCGAGGGGTGTCGGCGAGTGAGGTGCCGCAGCGGTCCGACGCGCAGCGCAATCGCGAGCGCATCCTGAAGGTCGCGCTGGCCGAACTGGCGCGCTCCGCCGACGTCCCGCTCAGCACGATCGCCAAGAAGGCGGGCGTGGGGCAGGCCACCTTCTACCGCAACTTCCCCAGCCGCGAGGCGCTCGTCCTGGAGGTCCATCGCCAGGAGGTGCAGCAACTCGTCGACGGTGCGGCCGCATTGCTCCGCGCCCTGGAGCCCGACCGGGCGCTGCGCGCATGGCTGGACCACCTCGCCCGCTACGCCACCGCCAAGGCCGGCCTGGCCGACGCACTGCGCCGGGCCACCGCCGCGACGGGTGCCCCGGCGAAACCCGGCTCCCCGCTCCTGGTCGCCGCGGTCGAACGCCTGCTGACGGCCAACCACGCCGCCGGAACCATCCGCCCGGACGTGACCGCAGACGACGTCGTCCTCGCCATCGCCGGCGTCTGGCAGCTCGACCCGCAGGGCGACTGGCAGCCCCGCGCGGCCCGTCTCTTCGACCTCGTCATGCGCGGTCTGCGTACGGGGGCGCCCGGCCGGGGGTAGGGCGCCCGCGCGCGGGTCGCGCATGCCTCACTCGTCGAGGCGCCGTGCACGTGATCGCGTACGAGAAGGGTCCGGTCCGGGCGGTTGGCTTCTGCTGCAGGGAAGGAGTGCCGCGCCGGGCGGGAGGTGATCGCGGTCGGGAACGAAGATCGGGTCAGAATCGTTCACGTGCTGCACATCTACTGAAGGAGCAAGCCCGTGTCCGCCAGACAGACGGACTCCCCGGGGCACAGTCCCCGACCACCTCGCCGAATCTCGGCTGATCGATCCGATCGCGGCACGCGACGAGGTGGTGCTCGATGAGTGCCGTGAACGCCGTGACGGGCCTGCTGGCCGTCCTCGTCCTCACCGCCGGCACCGGCTATTTCGTCGCCCAGGAGTTCGCCTACGTCTCCGCCGACCGGCTCGCCCTCGCGCGTGACGCGGCGGCGGGCGACCGGCGGGCCGCCCGCGCCCTGACCGTGCTGGAACGGCTGTCGTTCATGCTGTCCGGCGCCCAGCTGGGCATCACCGTCACCGGCCTGATCGTCGGCTTCATCGCCGAACCGTCCGTCTCCGCCCTGCTCGAACCGGCCCTGACCGGCCTCGGGGTCCCGGAGGGCGCGGTCGGCGGGATCTCCGTCGTCCTCGCGTTCACGGCGGCCACCGTCGTCCAGATGGTCCTCGGTGAACTGGCACCCAAGAACCTCGCGCTGGCCGTCCCCGAACGCCTGGCGAAGTCCCTGGCCGCCTCCACGCTCGCCTACCTGAAGGTCGTCGGCCCGGTCGTGCACGTCTTCGACGGCGCCGCCAACCGGCTGCTGCGCAGGGTGGGCATCGAGCCCGTCGAGGAACTGCACCACGGCGCGACCCTGGAGGAGCTGGGCCACCTCATCGGCGAGTCCCACGAGCAGGGTGAACTGCCCAAGGACACCGCCGAACTGCTCGACCACGCCCTGGAGTTCTCCGAGCGGACCCTCGACGAGGTGATGGTGCCGAGGGTGGCCGCCGTCTTCGTCCGCGACGACGCCTCCGCCGCCGAGGCGGTCGAGCTCATCGCGAGGCACGGTCACTCGAACTACCCGGTGCTCGGCGACCACCCGGACGACGTCACCGGCGTCCTCGGCGTGCGCGAGCTGATGCGGCTGCCCGCCGGACCCCTCACCGCCACCACCGCGGGCGCCCTCGCCCGCCGCCCGCTGCTGCTGCCGGACACCCTCCCGCTGCCGGACGCCGTGACACGGATGCGCGAGCAGGACGACGAGTTCGCCGTGGTCCTGGACGAGCACGGCGGCCTCGCCGGCATCGTCACCTACGAGGACATCGCCGAGGAACTGGTGGGCGACATCGCCGACGAGTCCGACACCGTCACCGAACTCGCCGTCGCCGACGGCACCGGCTGGCTGGTGGACGCCGGGCGCCGCCTCGACGAGATCGCCGACGCCACGGGCCTCCACCTGCCCGAGGAGGAGGACTACGACACCGTCGCCGGACTGGTCGTGGACCGGCTCGGCCGCTTCCCGGCGATCGGCGACCGGCTCGCCGTCGACCTGCCCGACGGCGGACGCGTCGCCATCGACGTCACCACGCTCGACCGGCACGTACCGGCCCGGGTCCGCCTGGAGCGGCTGCCCGTACGTGAGCGCGAGGAGGAACAGGCATGAGTTTCCCCATGGCGCTCTTCGTCACCGTCCTGCTGCTGATCGGCAGCGGGTTCTTCGTCGCCGCCGAGTTCGCGCTCGTGGCCGCCAAACGCCATCGCATGGAACAGGCCGCCGCAACCGGGCAGCGCGGCGCCAAGGCGGCCCTCGCCGGCATGCGCGAGCTGTCCCTGATGCTGGCCGGCGCCCAACTCGGCATCACGGTCTGCACCCTGGGCCTCGGCTCCGTCTCCAAACCCGCCATCTCGCACGAACTCGACCCCCTCCTGCACGGCCTGGGCCTGCCCAGCGCCCTCAGCTACGGGGTGGCGTTCGTCGTCGCCATGGTGGTCGTGGTGTTCCTGCACATGGTGGTCGGCGAGATGGCGCCCAAGTCCTGGGCCATCGCCCACCCCGAGCGCTCCGCGATGCTGCTGTCCCCGTCCTTCCGGGCCGTGGTCAGGGCCGTACGACCGCTGATCGGAGTGCTCAACCGGGTCAGCAACGCACTCGTACGACTCTGCAAGGTCACCCCGCGCGACGAACTGACCTCCGTGCACAACCGCGAGCAGCTCACGCATCTCGTCGAGGAGTCGCAGCGCCTGGGGCTGATCAGCGAGACGGACTCCGCGCTGATCACCCGGTCGCTGACGGAGCCCGCGACCCCGGTGCGCGACCTCGTGGTGCCGGCCGCGGAGATCAACGCGGTCGACGCGGACGCCGACGCCGAGGCCGTGCTCCGCGCCGCCGCCGCGCACGACCGCACCCGCCTCCTCGTCCGCGCCGGGGACGGCACCGTCCTCGGTTCGGTCCACGCCCGTGACGCCCTGGTCGCCCGGACGAAGGGGCGCGCCGTCACGGCACGGACCCTCGCCCGGCCCGTACCGGGCCTGCCGGACGACGCGACCGTGGCCGACGCGATCGACGTCCTGCGCCGGCACCGTGCCACCCTCGCCGTCGTCCACGACGACTCGGGACGGCCGTCCGGTCTCGTCACCCTGGACGACCTCCTGGCGCGCTATCTGCAACCCCGGGCCGCCTGACGGCCGCCCTCGGCGCAGCACACGGAGACCGTGCTGTAGAAGTCTCCTGGAGCGTGATCGTTCCAACGGTCCCGCCGGCCGCCCCGGCCGGCGGGACGTCGCGCTGCGCGAAGGAGCAGGTACAGCAGGATGACCGACCCGCACGACCGTACGACCACGGACCGGCGGCCCCTCCGCCCGGCGCTCGCGGAACGGGCCCGCGACGTCACGGAGGCCCGCTGGTTCGGCGTCACCGTGTTCGCCCTGATCCTCGCCAACGCGGCGCTGCTGGGCGTGGAGACGTACAGCGCGCTGGTGGCGGGCTGGGGCACCTGGTTACGCCTCGCCGAGCACGCCTTCCTGGTCGCGTTCACCGCGGAGATACTCGTGCGTGCCTGCGCGCACGCCGACCGCCCCCGTGACTTCCTGCGCGATCCGTGGAACCTGTTCGACCTGGCCGTCGTGGCCTCCGCCTTCCTCCCCTTCGCCCGCGACAACGGCACCGTCCTGCGGCTGTTGCGCCTGGCCCGCGTCCTGCGCACCGCCCGCTTCCTGCCCCAGCTGCGCGTCTTCATGGTCGCCGTGGGCCGCAGCCTGCCCGGCACCTTCAGCTTCCTTCTCGTCGGCGCCCTGGTGCTGTACGTCTACGCCATGGTGGGCTGGGTGTTCTTCGCCGAGCACGACCCCGAACACTTCGGCTCCCTCGGCCGGGCCGTCCTCACTCTCTTCCTCCTCATGACCCTGGACGGTCTCGGCGACGCCGTCCGGGCCGGCCTGGAGATCTCCCGCTGGAGCATCGTCTACTACGCCTCCTACGTCCTGTTCGCCTCCTTCGTCCTCGTCAACGTCCTCATCGGCGTCGTCATCAGCTCCCTCGACGAGGCCCGCGAGATGGAACGGGAAGAGGAGGAGCGGGCGCGTGCCCAGGCGGAGCGCACGCGCTCGCAGGCGGAACCGCTCCCCATGCCGGGTCCGGCGCGCCCGGCCGTCGAGGGGCACACCGGCGACGAGCGCGAACTCCTCCTCCGCGTCCTGGCCGCACGGCAGGCCCTCGACGCTCTCGAATCCAGCCTCCAGCGGCGCTGTCCGCCCCTCCCGCACCAGCAGACGGGGGAACCGGTGCCGGAGCCTTCGGGCCGGGTCTGAGTGACGTGCCCGCCCCCGGTCGGGAGAGACCGGGAGCGGGCACGGCGGGCGGGGTCCGCGGTCAGGTGCCGGAGGCCGCCGGCTGCCAGGTGGCCTGGACCAGGGCGCGTTCGGTGGCGGCCAGGTACACCGCCGTCGCCAGCCAGGCGCGGGCGTAGGGGGCCGGATCGGGATCGGTGACGCGGCCGAAGACGTCCCGGGAGCGACGGTCGGCCTCCGCGGCGAGCGCTCTCGACAGGTCGGCGGCCGCGTGGAACCCGCTGCGGCGCAGGGCCGCGCCCGCTCCGTTCCGGTCGCCGTCCCGGGCCGGTTCGGCGACCGCGCGGCGGCCCCCGGAGACGGCGACCTCGACCAGCCGGCGCAGCCGCCACAGCGGGGCCTCGGCCAGCGGGTCGGCCGGGTCGCCGACGAGACCCTCCGGGGCCGGCAGGGAGCCGGGCGGCGGGAAGTGCGCGCCCTGGAGGCGGTCGTACCCCAGGTCGGCGTGGCCCTGCCAGTCGTCCGGCAGCCGCAGCGTGGACTCCGCGTCCGGGGCCGGGCCGACCGCGAGGGGGCGGAGCGTGGCGGCCCGGTCGGGTTCGAGCCGGCCGAGGACGCGCAGCCGCAGACCGGGCCGGGCGGCGAGCTGACGGAAGTTGGCGGTGTGGGCGAGGTCCGGGTGGCCGTTCGCCGGAGTCAGCCGGACCAGGAGCCCGTCACCGGTCGATGCCCCGCCGGGCGACACCTCACGGGCGAGCAGATGATCGCCCGCCGCCCCGACGAGGACCAGGTCGCAGCCGATCAGCCGGCGGGCCGTCCGCTCGGCCTGTTCCGGATCGGTTCCGGGGGCGACCGCGAGCCGTTCGGCGACGGCCTCGGCCAGCGGCCGGGCGAAGAGGGCGGCGAGCGGTCCCGACGTCCACGACAGGCCGGTGAGCGGCGTGGCCCGTACACCCTTGCCGGAGCCGAGGCGGCCGTCCGGGGAGAGGGTGGCGCCGGAGACCAGCAGGCCGCCCCGCGAGAGCCCGGCGTGGTCGAGGGTGCCGGAACCTAGCGCGACGGTGGCCGTGCCGGCGCCCCGGGCGCGCGCCGGGCCGCCCGGCCTGACGTCGGCGATCGAGAACCAGTCACCCTCGTCGGAGACGAGGTGGGTGACGACACCCCCGTAGCCGGTGGCCGAGATCACCGGCTCCCGGCACACCCCGTGCACCCGCAGGCTGCCGCCCGGCCGGTAGGCGCGGCGGGCGGTGCCGACGAGGCCCGGGTCCGGGTCCGCCGCCGACAGCAGGCCGGTGGTGAGCAGCAGTTCGCGCACGTTGGCGACGAGGTCGGCCAACCGGTGGCCCTCGTGCCGGGCGCGCGCGCCGCGCAGACCGCGCACCACCCGCAGGGCGGCCGCCTCGGCGCGGTGCAGCCCCGCGAGCCGCGCGGTGTGCGCGGCCCGCAGCAGCTCCGCCTGCGGCACCGCGCCCGCACCCGGGACCCCGGCGGCGAGCACGGCCGCGGTGGCGGCCCAGAGCCCGGCCGCGGCTGCGGTCTGGGCGGGCGTGGGGGGCGCAGCCGCGGGGGTGTGGGGCGTTCCAGGGGTGCCGGTGCCGGTGCCGGTTCCGGTGGCGCTGTTGTCCGCTGCGGAGCCGCCGGTGGTGGTTGCGTCGTCGGAGCCGCCGGGGTCGGGGGTGCCCGTCCCTGCCGGACCGTCCGTTTCGGTGACCGCGTCGGCCGCGGCCCCGTTCGTGCCGACGCCCTCGGCCTCCGTGTCGGCCACCGGGCAGGCGCTCAGCACCGCGGCCCGGTGCAGACAGCGGGGGGCGAGCAGGCAGCTGCACACGGCCCGCTCGGCGTCGGTGACCGTGCCGGAGGGTCCGGGAGTGAGCGTCACCTCGGCGTCCTCGCCGCACCGGACGCGCAGGGCCGCGCCGTCGGCCGTGACGGGCAGGGCCGCGTACGTCTCGATCGCGGCGTCCAGCTTCTTGCGCAGCCGTGAGGTCAGGGTCTCGACGGCGGCGGCGACCACATCGGGCGCCGCCGGGGGCAGTTCGGCGTTCATCGGGTCTCTCCGCGGAGGCGGTCGCCCACCCAGCGGGCGAGGGCGAGGGGACTGAGGGCGGCGACCGGCATCCCGGCCGCGACGAGCTGCTGGGCGACGGGCACCGAGTAGCGCGGGGTGCCGGTGTCGTCCAGGGCGGCGCAGCCCATGAGGTGCACCCCGGAACCCGCGAGGGCCCGTACCTCGCCGAGCAGCCCGCCCAGCGGGTAGCCCTCCTCGAAGTCGCTCACGACCACGACCAGGGTCCGGCTGGGGACGGTGACCAGGGAACGGGCGTGGGCCAGTCCCGCCGCGATATGGGTGCCGCCGCCGACCCGCACCTCCAGCAGCAGCGACAACGGGTCGTCGACCCGGTCGGTCAGATCGATCACGTCGGTCGAGAAGGCCAGGAAGTGCGTCGACAGCGTGGGCACACCGCCCAGCACGGCCGCCGTCAGCGCCGACCAGATGACGGACGCCTCCATGGACCCCGACACGTCGACGACGAGGATCAGCCGCCAGTCCGCCTCCTTGCGGGACCGGGTGCTGAACACCGGCCGCTCCGGCACCACCACGGTCCGGCCGTCCGCCGTCCGGCGCGTGTGGGCCAGGTTCGCCCGCAGGGTGCGCGGCAGGTCGAGCCGGCCGCCGGGGCGGCGGGTCGGGCGCGGGGTGGCCAGACCCGTGAGCGCGGGGCGCATCCGGGTGGCCAGCTCCTTCGCCAGCTCGTCGACCAGACGCCGGACCAGCGGGCGCAGCCTGGCGAGCTGCTGCTCCGGCATCCCTCCGGCGAGGGAGAGCACCGAGGTGAGCAGGTCGACCGAGGGACGGACGGCCTTGGGGTCCAGCTCGGCCAGGACGTCCGTACGGCCCTGGTCCGCGGCCCGCGCCAGCACCTCCTCACGGACCTCCGCGCCGAACAGCGCGTCCAGCTCCTCGGCCCACTCCCGGGCCGTGGGGAACGACGTGTCCTGACCGCCGGCCCGGCTCCGGCCGCCCTCCCGTCCCAGGTCCGAGGAACCCTCGCCCCGGCCGGTGCCGTACAGCTCGTCCAGGGCGTGCGCGTACCGGCGGGCACCCTGCGGCAGCTTCTCGCTCTCCCGGCCGAGGAGCAGCCGCCAGCGGTCGGCGGGGGTGAGGTGGAGGAGGTCCGGCGCACCCGGCTCCGCCGGGGCTACGGGGGCCGCCGGGGCGGCGTGCGTCTCCGGAGCCGCGGCGTCGGCCACGTCCTCGGGGCGCCCCACCGGTTCCGTGCGGGCCGGCAGCCGCAGCCGGTCGACGGCCGCCAGGCCCGCCCTGTCGGCCGCCGTCCACAGCGCGAGGAGTGCCGGTGACGCGCCGAGCGACAGGTCCAGCCGGTCGCCGAGGCGTTCGGTCACGGTGTCGAGAAGACGGTCGCGGCCGGCCGGGGTCAGCGTGTCGAAGCCGCCGCGAAGCGCGGGCAGCCGGTCCAGGAACCCCTGGTCGGTGAGCGTGTCGATACGGTCGAGCAGCGGGTCCAGTGCTTTCGGCGCGGACTGGAGGAGAGGGGCCGCGCCGCTGAGCAGACCGCTGAGCCGGCGGGCCAGCGCGAGCCGGCCGTCGGGGCCGGTGGCCGTGTCGATCCAGCCCGCGGCACGCTCCCCGAGTGTGTCGGCGGCGTCGAGGTCGAGCAGGACGCGGGCGGCCAGCGCCGCGCCCTGGACCAGCGGGGAGCCGGTGCGCGCGAGGGTGCCCAGGGCGTCGTCCATGCGCAGACCGAGGCGGTGGTCACCGGCCCGTGAGGCGAGCGCCACGAGCGCGGCGGCGTCCTCCGGCCGGTCGCTGCCCGCGAGGCCCGGCAGCGCGCGGACGGCCGCGTCCAGAAGGTCGACGGCCAGCTCCGCCGCCGACAGCCTGCCCTCGGCGGTGGTGCCGGGCAGATGGCCCCGCCGCAGTGCCTCCAACAGGTCGAGCGCTTCGAGGAGTTCGGGGAGGGTGGCCGCCGCCGGGAGGACGGCGGCGGCGTCCGCCAGGCGGTCGGCGACCAGCGCGGGCAGGTCGCAGCGGGCCGCCGCGCGGAGCCCGGCGAGCACCAGGGCGCAGGTGGGCCCGCCGTCCGCCGACTCCCGGCGGAAGGTCTCCCGCAGCGTGCCCTCGGCGGCCAGGCCCGCGGTCACGCCCCGTATCCCGGCCAGGTCCAGCCGTACGGGGACCGCGGGCGTCCAGGACAGCCGCCACCGGGTCGTGAGCGCCGTACCGTCGCCCGTGCCGGCCACCTCCACGGCCTCGCCGTAGCCAGCGCCGCACACCGCGAGACGCTGCAGCAGCGTCTCGCGGCGGCTGTCGAGGGCCGAGCGGAGCGGGTCCAGGCGCAGTTCGCGCGAGGCGGGGTCGTCCGGGCCGGGCAGCCGCAGCGCGGCCAGCTCCGCCTCCACCGAGGGGCCGAGGCCGGAGCGGGGGGTGCCCGGCGCGATCCGGCCGCGGTCGGTGCCGACCAGGACCACGTCGAGGGCCCGGGCGAGGGCACGGCCCCGGCCGAGCGGTTCGCCCTGGCCCATGACGGTCGTCAGCGCCTCCAGGACCTCGCCCCGGCCGGGGGCGGTCAGCCCCCGGAGGCTGGCCAGGTCGCAGGCCATCCGCAGCGTCTCGGTGGCTTCCCCGGTGCCCGCGGTGTGCCCGGCGGCGCGCAGCTCCCGGCACACGTCGGTGATCGCCCGCGCGGCGGCACCGCGCAGCAGCCCGGGGTCGCCCCCGGCCGTGAACACCGCCTGCTGCCAGCGCGGGTCCCGGATGCCCGCGGGGTACCCGGAACGGGAGTCCAGCAGGTCGAAGGCGTACGGGACCAGCGAGGTGACGACGGACGGGTGCTCCGCGACGAGCCCCGTCGCCGGGGCCCGGCCGGCCGCACCGGACGTACGCGGGACCGGCGCCCCGCTTCCGCCCTCGGCCGGGCCGTCGGCCAGCCCGTCGGTGAGCGCCGGGGCGTGGAAGGCGCCGATCACGGCCGCGACCCGGCGGCCCCCCGCCGCCGCGCGGGCGACGGTGTCCCGCATGTGGGTCTCGCGGGCCAGGTCCACGGACGGCACGCCGCCCGCCGACTCGGCATCGCGGCGCAGCGCCCATCCCACGCCGAGCGCGGCACGGCGGATCGCCTCGGGGGCGCAGCCGGGGGCGAGCACCTCCACGCACCGGTCCCACAGGTCGTCGCCGTCGCGCCCCGTCCCGGCGGCGGTGAGCGCGGCCGCGAACGCGGTGGGCGGGGCGGAGGGAGCGGCGGCCTCGGCGACCGCGCTCCGCGTGTCGGCGGGCGGGGCGGGGCCGTCCGCCGGTGCGGCGGGGCCGTCCGCGGGTCCGGCTGCCGGGCCGTTCGCGGGCGGTGCCGGAAGAGCCGGGCCCGGGCCGGGTCCGTCCGCGCTCCACGCCGGATCCGACATCGGCAGGTCGCAGCAGATCACCTCCACCCCCCGCTCACGCGCCCAGCGGAGCGCGGCGAGTTCGGGGGAGAAGTCGGCGAACGGGTAGAAGCCGAGCCGTCCGCCCTCGCTCGCCCCGGCCAGCGCGACCGGTGCCAGGGTCCCGGGCGCGGCGAGATGGGGGAGCCACTGCTGGAAGTCGGCCGGCAGCTCCACACACACGACCTCGGCGCCCGAGGCGTCCAGCAGGGCGGGTACGGCCGCGGCGAGGGCCGGGCTGTGGTGCCGTACCCCGAGCAGGTACGGCGCGGCGGAGTCGGCGAGAGCCGTGACGGCAGCCCGCGGGTCCTGAGTGGTCGTCACCGAAGGTTCTCCCGCAGGTCCCACAGGCGGCGCCACATCGCCGAGCCGTCCTCGGCGCGGCGGCGCACCGGGCCGTCCCAGTAGCCGAGCAGCCGGGCGTGGTCGGCCGGGTCGTCCTTGCGGACCACACCCAGCAGGTGTCCGGGGACGAGGTCGAGGGCGTCCCCGCCGGGCAGATAGGCGGCGGCCACCCCGAGCGAGGCCGCGACCTGCACGGCCTCGGCGGTGGACATCACCGTGCCGGGACGCTCCACGTCCCAGCCCTCGGCGGAGCGCCCTTCGCGCAGATCGCGGAAGACGGTCACCAGTACGTCGAGCACGGCGTCGTCCACGCCGAAGGCCGCGCCCGCCCGCTGCACGGCCGCCTCCGCCTGCCGCCGGACGAGGGCGGTCTCGGCGTCCACGTCCGCGATCGGGTGCACGGTCTCGAAGTTGAAGCGACGCTTGAGCGCCGCCGACATCTCCGAGACGCCCCGGTCGCGCAGGTTGGCCGTGGCGATGACGGTGAACCCGGGCGCGGCCGGGACCTGGGCGTCGTCCGTGCCGGACAGTTCGGGCACGCTCACCCGCCGGTCGGACAGGATCGACACCAGCGCGTCCTGCACCTCGGGCAGACAGCGGGTGATCTCCTCGACCCGCGCCACCCGGCCCGAGCGCATGGCGCCGAGGACGGGCGAGTCGACCAGCGCCTGCGGGGTGGGGCCCTGGGCGAGCAGCAGGGCGTAGTTCCAGCCGTAGCGGAAGGCGTCCTCGGTGGTGCCCGCGGTGCCCTGCACGGTCAGCGCGCTGGTGCCGCACACGGCGGCCGACAGCAGCTCGGAGAGCATGGACTTGGCCGTACCGGGCTCGCCGACCAGCAGCAGGCCCCGCTCACCGGCCAGGGTGACCACGCACCGCTCGACCAGGGCGCGCTCGCCGACGAACTTGGGCGCGATCACCAGCTTCTCGGGCAGCGTCTCGTGCGGCTTGGGCAGCTTCAGGGTCTCGCCGCCGCTGCCGCAGACGAAGGTGACCACCGCACGCGGGGTCAGCCGCCAGCCGGGCGGGCGGGGGCCCTGGTCGTGGGCGGCGAGGAAGTCGAGTTCGGTGGCGTGGCGCTCCTCGGCGGGCAGGGTCTGCCGGGCCGGGAGGGCCGTCGCCGTGTCGGTCGGGGTCATGGATGTCCTTGCTCGGTGGGTCGGTGGGTCGGTGGGTCGTTCTCGTGTGCGGGTGCCGGGGGCGCCCCGCAGCGGGGCGCCCCGGGCCGGTCAGCGGCGGCGGCCGCGCCGTACCTTCAGTTCCTCGAACCGGGGCGCGTCGCCGTCCTGGACGCGCTGCCAGGCCCTGCGGTACAGCTCGGCGGCCGGTGCGGTCGGCACGATCACGCCGAACGTGGCGTGATCGTCGGTCATCAGCTCGCCGAACAGCGGCAGCTTCCACCGCTCCAGCGGCAGACGCGGCGCCTTCGGGTCGACCCAGGCGCCGGGCAGGAACAGCGACCGCCCCGCCCGGGTGCGGCTGGCCTCCACCATCAGCTCGCCCCCGGCCAGTTCGGCACGGGCCGCCTTGAGCCGGGCCGGCTTCCACCCGGTCCAGCGGGCCGTCATGCGGTCCGTCGGGTCGGGCATGGCGAGCAGCATCAGGTAGAGCGTGGCGGCGTCCTCACCGATGCCGTACTCCTTCGCCACCTCGGTGACCAGGTCGGGCACCGAACGGCTCGGGTCCTGCGGCCACCAGGTGCCGTCCGCGGCGCGCTCGCCGGCGAGCGGTGCGCCCGGGTCGTCGAGCAGGGCCGCGAACGGGGCGGAGCGGGCCAGGCGCAGCGCCACCTCGGCCGCGTAGGGCCGCTGATCGTCCACCCGCAGCGCGGGCAGGTAGGGGTCCTGGCCGGCCTCGTCGAGCAGCGCGACCCGGACGCCCGGCGACGGCTGGTCGTCGTGGGTGGCGAGGACGACGGCGCCGTACCGCTCGAAGCCCTCACCGGTCTCGGTCGGGGTGCCGGCCGTCTTCCGGAACTGGGTGAGGCTGACGTACCGCCCGAGGTCGAGCACCAGCCCGGGGTGGGCGAGCCGCTCCCGTACGGCGGTGAGCGCGACGGGCAGCGCGGCCCGGAGCGGGTCGCCCGCGGGCAGGCGGTGGGCGAGCCAGGCGGCCAGGCCGACCGAGCCGACCAGGGTGTCCGCCGTGAAGCCGACCGCGTCGTCCGTCACCGGCCGGACCCGGTCGCCCTTGACCGCCCAGTCCAGGTCCTGGGTGAGCCGCGGCTCACCGGCCGGGTGCAGCAGCGCGGGCAGGGCCTCGCGCACGTTCCACCGCGCGTGCCTGACCGCGCGCAGCGCGTCGGCGAGCACGTCCTCCGGCACGGCCGTCCGCCTGCCGACCTCGCTGTTCCACAGCTCGGCCGCGGCGGCCGCGTTCGGTCCGTCGCTCCACAGACCGGCGGGGTCGTCGGGCAGCAGCGCGCCGACCACCGCCGCGCGGACCGCGCTGTCGACACTCTGGAGTTCGTCCTTGGCGACGGCCGCGGGGGCGGCCTTGACCCCGAGGGCCTGGCGCGCCTCCGTGGTCAGGAACGTGCGCTGGTACACGTCGACCCCCGGAAGCCCGGCCACGAGCAGCCTGGCCACCGTGTCGGTGACCCCGGTCAGCCGGGCGAACTCCTCGGCGGCCTCGGGGAACCAGGGCGCGGGACCGCGCGCGGCCAGCTCCGCCAGGAACCCGCCGATCCAGGGCGCGTCGCCCGCCACACCCAGCGGGGTGGACTTCTGGAGCGTGTAGGGCTCCGGCGTCTCGAACCGCTCCGCCGGGTCGTGGAAGTACCCGCGGAAGGTGCAGCCGTCGTTGTCCGGCGAGCCGTGCTCCACGATCGCCAGGAACGCGCCGCCGCCCAGCGGCAGGAGTCCGTCCCAGGAGCCCTCGCGCCAAGCGCCCGACGGGGTGCGCAGCTGGTCGGCCCCCAGCCGGACGGTCACCTCGCGCCAGCGGGTGGACGCGCCGTCGTTGCCGAGGCCCAGGGCGTCGAGCCGTTCGAGCAGCGTCCGCAGCACCTCGCGGTGGTCCTCCGTGGTGGTGAGGGCCGCGGCCCGGAACGCCAGGGCGCACACCCGGTCGATCAGCGTCGGCAACTCGGGGCGCCCGGCCGGCAGCCCGGTCCCGTCGAGGTGGAGGCGTACGGCGCGCTCCTGCGGCACGGCGGTCCCGTCGAGCCCGGCGGCCCTGGTGAGGGTGCGCAGGGCACGGAAGACGGTGTCCGCCTGGTCGTCCCGGTGCCACCAGTGGCCGGCCGATCCGCCGACGCCGCTCAGGGCCTGCTGGAGCACGGTGTCCGCCGGCCCGGCGGGTCCCTCCTCCTCCAGGCCCCCGTCGAGCGCCCGGGTGAGCCGTGCCGCGGCACCGTCGAGGACGGCCTGCTGGCCGGCCGCGTGGCGCACGACTCCGGCGATGCCCGCGACGAGCGCGTCGTGCGTGACCGGCAGCAGCGCGCGGATCGCGGTGGGCAGCGCGTCCTTGTCCTCCTCGGCGGCGGCCGCCAGCAGGGCCTGCGTGGTCGCCCCGTCGATGCGGCGCAGTGCGGCGGAGCCCTCCGGATCCCGGGCGGTCATGCACTCCCAGAACTGCACCGGCGGCAGCAGCAGCGTGCCCTCGCCGAAGACGCCCGGCGTACGGTCCGTCTTCGCGACGGAGGTGACGACGCCGTCGGTGTCGAAGATCTCCAGCTGCCAGCCGTTGCGGACGACGGCACGGGCCCGGTCGTCGCCCGGGAACACCACGAGCGCGGCCGCCCGGCCCCGGCCGGCGGGCAGGGTGACGCTGTGTCCGGCGAGGTCCTCGGTGCGCCGGGAGCCGTCGGGCAGCCGGATCGTGCGGATGCCCACCACGCCGTCCACGGGAGCCGAGGCCGGGGTGCGGCCGACGGTCGGGGAGGGGCCGAGCCAGCCGCTGTCGTAGGTGCTGCCCTCGGGGGCGTCGCGCAGCGCGTCGGACAGGAACGCGGGCAGGCTCCGGCGCCCGCGCGTGTTGGTGGCCGGGTCGTACTCGTGGAAGCCGTGGGCGTCCCGCTCGCCCTCCGCGTGCCACACCCAGTACGAGGCGCCGTCGAAGAGCAGCCACCGCTCCTCGGGGACCGTGGTGTCCCCGGTGTGCAGGACGCCCGCGCCGGTGGCCCGGCCGCCGCCCGGCAGGGGGAGGGTGAGCCGCAGGTCGGCCTTGTACCAGTCCATCTCGGTGCCCCGGGTGCCGCCCGGGCCCTCCATGGTCCGGGGGCTGTCGGCGCGGGTGTGCCAGTAGCCGCGCAGCCCGTCGTTGCGGGACCGCCAGTAGACGAGCAGTTCGCCGTCCACGTGGTGGAAGCCCGGGTCGCCCCAGCGGTCGTTCGCCGGGATGCGCAGGTCGTGGGTGAGGAGGGTGCCCTCCGCGCCGATCACGCGGGCCTGGGCGCCGCCGGCCACGACGAGATGCGGCCAGGCGTCGGCGACGATGATGTCCTCGACGTCGTTCTTCGGGACGAGGCTGGCGGTGGCGTCCTCCCAGGCGGGCCAGCCCAGTTCGTCGAAGAGTCCGGCGCGCAGGGTCCGCGCCAGCACCGGTGCCAGGTCGGTGGCGACGGCCGCGCGGACCTCGTCCTCGGCCAGCGCCAGCGCCTCGGCCGGCAGCCACTTCAGCCGGGTGAGGGCGTCGGGCAGCTGGGGCAGGCCCACGGCGGTGAACCGCCGCACGACCCCGCTCACCCAGCGCGCCAGCAGCGGGCGCCCGCCCGGGGAGGCGGCCAGCACACGGATCGCGCGCCGCCCGGAGTCGTCGTCGCCGAAGCGGTCCGCGCCCAGCAGGAACGCCTCGTGGAAGCGGGAGTCCGCGCTCAGCGACAGCAGTTCGCGGTGGCCCTCACCCGGCGCCCACTGCTCCAGCGGCAGCGACGTGGCCTTCGCCGGCGCGGCCACGGGCACGTCCAGGGACAGCAGCAGATCTATCAGGTCGATGTCGTGCGTGACCGTCAACTCGCGCTCCGAAGAAGCAAGTTCGGTCCGCAGCCGGTCCGCCGCCCGTTCCACCAGCGGGTACAGCTCGGGCATCCGGGTGGAACCGCGCCAGGACCGCGCCCGCTCCCGGAACACCAGGAACCGCTCCAGCCAGCCCGCCGTACCGTCGTGCGGGCGCTGGTCCGCGGGCAGGGAGCCGTCCCACAGCGCGGCCGTGGCGCCGGAGACCTCCAGGAGGTCCAGCCACATCCCGGGCAGGTCCTCGTCGGTGGACGAGGGGAGCGTGTCCAGCAGGGTGCCGCGCACCCTCGGCTCACGCGCGGCCAGCGCCACCAGCGCCGTACGGTGGCCCTTCCACCAGCCGGCCGCCGCGCGCAGCGTGGACGGCAGGGCCAGCAGCTCGGCCAGATAGTCCTGTTCGGTCACGTCGGCGTCGAGGCCGGCGGCGCGGGCCAGCCTGCGCAGGTCGTTCGCCATCTGCGCCGACGGCGGCAGACCGCCCGCCGTGCGGCGCAGGCACAGCCGGGTGAAGCGCCGCAGCGCCTCCTCGGCGGGGACCCGCGCGGCCAGCTCCTTCGCGTAGGCCGACAGCACCTTCACCGGGAGCGCGCCGGCCAGCGCGAACTCCAGGAACACCGCGTCGAGCCGCTCCTCCTCGACGACCAGCCCGTGCTCCGCCTCGGCCTTGCGGGCGCGGGTGAACAACTGGGCCGCGTAGGTGGCGTTCTCCTCCCCGAGGAACACCCGCCCGGCCTGCTCGTAGAAGGTCGGCAGGAAGTGCGGTACCGACGCCGCGAGCCGGTCGCCCAGCTCCAGATACGCGTCCATGGCCGCCTTGGGCTTGGTCCGGGCCTGCCGGGCCGCCCGCTCCAGGTCCGGCACGACGCCCAGCGCGTGGTGACCGTCCGCCGGGTGGTGCACCAGCACCCACTCGGGGAAGCCCAGCGACTGCCGCAGCCCGAGCCCCACGACCGCCGGCTCCGCGTCCTGCTCCAGCCCCAGGAACCCGGCGGCCAGATCCTCCGCCGCGCCCAGCTCCCCGGCGACCAGCCGTACCACCACCCGGTCGTCCAGACCCGGATGGCGGTAGGTCCGCGCCGTCAGCGGCACCGCCCGTTCCCCGGCCCCCTCGGTGTCGGCCGGCAGCACCCCGCCCGCGGCCAGCATCTCCTCGTACGACACAGCCTCGCCCCCGTTCATGCGTCCTTGCCCTCCTCGATCACGCGCCCGGCGTGCAGCGCCGAGGCCATCCGCATCCCCTCCGACCAGGCCACCGGACCCACGTCGGCCAGCGGCAGGGCGCGGCCGTCCTGGTCCTGCCAGGTCAGGCTGCCGGTCTCCACCTCGTCGTCCCAGTACGGCTCCCCGATCCACACGGAGGCCTCGACGGTGCGCTCGCCGTCCCGGACGCGGGCCGTGGCGTACCCGCCGGAGACGCGGTACCCGAGGGAGGTGGCGCGGGCGGCGAGGGCGAACCGGGAGCGGAATTTACCCCCGGTGAAGTCCCGTACCTGGGTGGCCTTGGCGGCCAGGTCCGCCGGCCGGCGCCAGGTCGCGCGGTGTATCTGCTCGACGCGCTGGACGATGCCCAGCTCCGCCGCGAACTCCCGGATGTCGTCGAGGTCCGGCAGCAGCACCGGGTGCGGCAGGGTCACCGTGCGCGGGGAGAGGCGGACCGTCTCGCCGTCCAGGTTCACGACCCGCAGTTCGCCCGAGTCGGTGGCCCCCCGCAGGAAGCCGACCTCGTCCGGGTCGTCGCCGACCACCGCGAGGTCCCGCAGCGCGGCCTGCCACGCCTCGTCCGGCCACACCCGGGCCAGCAGACCGGTGGGTACGGGCAGTGACGACACCATCCAGGCGTCCACCTGCGTGACGCACGCCGCCGCGTGCCGATCCAGCCATTCGGCGAACCGTCGCAGCCGGTCCACCTCCGGGTGGTCCTTCAGCGCCTTCGGCAGCGACTTCAACTGCCTCCCCGCCGCCCGGCCCGAGGTGGCTCGCGCCGCCACCCGCCCCTCCACAAGGGCGACTTCATACCCGTCGCCCGCCGACAGCCAACCCACGTACCCCAGCCCCTAGCGTCAATTGCACAGGAAGAAAGCACAGTTCAGCCGGGGAATCCCGGCCCACGTGCGACCATGTGCGGAACGCTAGCGGCAGCCACTGACAATCGCCGAGGGGCCCCTCCCGAGAAGCCTCCCGCGACGCGCCGGGAGCCCCCGACGGCGAGCGGGCGCACGACAGGATCACCCCGGCGTCCGGCAAGCCAACCGAAGCGGGTGCGCCGCCGCATCCGTAGTCCTACGTAACCGGAGTACGTATTACCGGCCAGTCACCGGGGCCGGCGCCGGGCCGCCGTCGTACCGCCGTGCGCGCTCACCCTCCGCAGCGGCGCGGGGTGGGGTGAGGCTTCCGCCCGGCCATGGCGCGGTGCCGCACCGTGACCCTTCCCGTACGCCAGGGTCCTATATCGCACAAACGTGCGTTACCTGTGGGTTTTCCTGGAACGGGACCGCGCCCTCGGGGCCGTGGGCTCCTATGGTGGGGATCACGGAACGGCGACGGACGCTGAGGCGGCGACCATGACGGACACGGCGAACGACTATGCGGCGGTGTTCCAGGCGCTGCCGGGCATGGTGGCGCTGCTGACACCCGACCTGGTGTACGCGGACGCGAACGAGGAGTTCCTGCGGTTGTCGGGGCGCACCCGCGAGCAGGTGGTCGGCCGGTACCTCTTCGACGTGTTCCCCGACAACCCCGCCGACCCCTCGGCGAGCGGGATGCGCAATCTGGCCGCCTCCCTGCACCGGGTGGTGGAGACCGGTGAGCGCGACGCGATGGCGCTCCAGCGCTACGACGTGGAGTCGGTTGAGCGGCCGGGGGAGTGGGAGGAGCGGTACTGGAGCCCGGTGAACGCGCCGATCCTCGGCCCCGACGGCAAGGTGGTCCTCCTGATCCACAAGGTCGAGGAGGTCACCGAGCTGATCCGCGCCCGCGAGCGCTCCCCGGGCGACCGGGCCAGCGTGCTGGAGGCCGAGCTGTACACCCGCGCGCGCGAGCTGCAGGAGGTCAACGAGCGGCTGCGCGAGGCGCACGCCCACGAGCGGGAGGTCGCGCTCGCCCTGCAGACGGCGATGCTGCCCGCGCCCAACCCGCTCGGTCACCACCGGGCGGCGGTGCGCTATCAGCCGGCGACCGACGCGCTCAACGTGTGCGGCGACTGGTACGACCTGGTCGACCTGACCGGTGTCGACCGCATCGGCATCGCCGTCGGTGACGTGGTCGGACACGGCCTGGCCGCCGCCTGCGTCATGGGCAAGCTGCGCAGCGCGCTGAGCGCCGCGTCCCTGGTGGCGGACGGTCCCGCACAGGCCCTGGACGCGCTCGGCCTGTACGCCCGCTCCGTCGACGGCGCCGAGAACACCACGGCCGTGCAGACCTGCGTCGACTGGGACACCCGCACCATCACCTACAGCAGCGCCGGGCATCTGCCGCCCGCGCTGCTGTGCCGTGACGGCGAGGTCGTCTTCCTCGACGGGGCCACCGATCCCCCGCTCGGCGCCCGCCCGGAACACACGCTCCGGCCCGAGGCCACCGTCGCCTTCACCGAGGGCGACCTGCTCGTCCTCTACACCGACGGCCTGGTCGAACGCCGCGGCGAGGACATCGACCACAGCCTCGCCCGTCTCGCCGACGCGCTCACCCGCCACCGCCGGGTCGGCCCCGAACCCCTCGCCGACGCCCTCCTGCTCGATCTTCTCCCCGCCGGCCGTGCCACCGACGACGCGGCCCTCGTCATCCTCCAGCTCTGATCCCGGCCGCCCCCACGGCGATCGCCCCGAGGCGGTCAGTCGAGGAAGTCGGCGACCAGCGCGGCGAACTCGTCCGGGCCGGCCAGCCGGACGCCGAGGCTCTCGGCCCTGGCCCGCTTGGAGCCGGCGTTCTCGCCCGCCACGACCAGGGAGGTCTTCTTGGAGACGCTGGAGGAGGCGCGCCCCCCGGCCCGCTCGATGAGTTCGTTCATCTGGTTGCGGCTGAGCTTCTCCAGGACGCCGGTCATCGCTCCCGTGACCACCACGGCCATCCCCGCGAGCGGCCCGCCGGCGCCCTCGGCGCCCTCCTCCGGCCCTTCCGGGTCGCCGGCCGGGGCGGGCGGTGTGGCGCCCGGCTCCGTCATGTTCACCCCGGCCGCCACCAGCTTGTCGATGAGCGGGGCGAGTTCGGCCAGCTCGGCCACGATGGACGGGGCCTTCTCGGTGCCGATGCCCTCGACCCGCTGGATCGCCTCGGCGTCCGCGGCGCGGATGTCGTCCATGGTGGCGAAGTGGCGGGCGATCCGGCGGGACATGGAGCGCCCGGTGCCCCGCACGCCCAGCGCGCACAGCACCCGCGACAGCGGCCGCCCCCGGGCCGTGTCGAGCGCGGCGAGGAGGTTGTCGGTGCTGGTCTCGCCCATGCGGTCCAGGCTCAGCAACTGCTCCCGGGTGAGGGCGAACAGATCGGCCAGATCGGCGACCAGTCCCGCCTCGACGAGCTGGACGACCCGGGTGTGCCCGAGCCCCTCCACGTCGAGCTGGTCGCGGCCCACGGCGTACGAGAGGGAGGCGACCAGATGGCAGTTGCGGCCGTTCTCGCAGCGCCAGCGCTGTTCACCGGTGTCGATGCCGGAGCCGCATCTGGGGCACACCTCGGGGAAGACGATGGGCTGTTCGTCGCCGGTGCGCAGATGGGCGACGGGGGCCTCGACGCGGGGGATGACGTCACCGGCGCGGTGCACCATGACGTGGTCGCCCAGGCGGAGGTCACGGCGGGTGATGTCCGCCGGGTTGTGGAGGGTGGCGTACGTGATGGTGGAGCCGTCGATCTCGACGGGCTCCAGTACTCCGCGTGGCGCGATGATGCCGGTGCGGCCGACGTTCCACTGCACCTCCAGCAGCCGCGTGATCTTCTCGACGGCGGGCAGCTTGTAGGCGATCGCCCAGCGCGGGGCACGGGTTCCTGACCCGGCGGCCCGCTGGTCGGCGGCCAGGTCCGCCTTGATCACGATTCCGTCGATGCCGAACGGCAGCTCCGCCCGCAGCCCGGCGATCTCCTTCACCCGGTCCAGGACCTCCTCGACCGTGGCGGCGGTGACACCGGGGACGGCCGTGCTCGCGGTGGTGTTCACCCCCAGCCCGGCGGCCCGCGCCATCAGCTCGCTGTGGGCCAGCTCGCCCAGGCGGGCGGCCGAGTCGGCGTCCGTGCCGGGCAGCGCCAGCAGTCCGTACCCGAAGAACGTCATCGGCACGGTGTACGCCCGTTCCCTGGCGCGCAGCGTGCCCGCCGCGGCGTTGCGCGGATTGGCGAACGGCTGCCCGCCGTGTTCGGTGCGCACCTCGTTGGCGTGCTCGAACTGGGCGGTCGTCATGAGGACTTCGCCGCGCACCTCGACCGTCACCGGCTCGGCCAGCTCCCGCGGCAGCCCCTCGATGGTGCCGATGGCGTGCGAGACGTCCTCCCCGGCCGTCCCGTCGCCCCGCGTGATCAGCCGCGTGAGCCGCCCCCGCGTGTACCGGGCGGCGACCGCGAGCCCGTCGAGCTTCGGCTCCACACCGAACCGTTCCACGTCGTGCCCGATCCGCCGGGCCAGCGACGCCGTCCACGCCGTGAACTCCTCGGCGGAGAACACGTTGTCCAGGCTGAGCATCGCGACCGTGTGGGGCACGTCCCCCTCGACGGCTCCGCCGGCCACCTTCCCGGTGGGCGACTCGGGCAGGACCTGCTCGGGATGGGCCGCCTCCCACACCGCGATGCCGCGCACGAGCCGGTCGTAGGTGTCGTCGTCCAGCGCCGAGGTGCCGCCGGTGTAGTACGCGGCCGAGGCCCGGACCGCGTCCTCGACGGCCTGGGCGTAGGCGGCGGCATCCACGATCACTGCAGCTGAAGTCGTCATGGGAGCCATCCTGCCTCCCACCACTGACAATGCCCCGGCGTCGGCCCGGAGGGCCGGCTCCGGCGCCGCGCCCCAGGGGTCCGGACGCGCCGCGGGCCGGACGGGGGGTCCCCCGTCCGGCCCGCGGCCCTCGGTCCCGTGTCCCGGTGGATCAGACCGCCGGGGAGGGGTACGTGGGGTACTCCACGCCGGAGACGTGCTGGACGACCCGGATGACCTGGCACGAGTAGCCGAACTCGTTGTCGTACCAGAGGTAGAGGATCGCGTTGTCGCCGTCGACCTTGGTGGCGCCCGCGTCGACGATCGAGGCGTGGCGGGAGCCGATGAAGTCGCTGGAGACCGAGTCGGGGGCGTTGGTGAAGTCGATCTGGCGCTTGAGCGGCGAGGTCAGCGAGACGCCGCGGAGGTAGTCGACGACCTCGTCGCGGTCGGTCTCCCGGCCGAGACGCAGGCTGAGGATCGCGATCGAGACGTCCGGGACGGGCACGCGGATCGAGCTGCCGGTGATCGGCGCCTTCAGGTCGGGCAGCGCCTTGGCGACGGCGGAGGCGGCACCCGTCTCGGTGATGACCATGTTGAGCGGCGCGGACCGGCCCCGGCGGTCGGACTTGTGGTAGTTGTCCAGCAGGTTCTGGTCGTTGGTGAACGAGTGGACGGTCTCCACGTGACCGCGCAGCACACCGAACTCGTCGGCCATCGCCTTCAGCGGCGGCACGATCGCGTTGGTGGTGCAGGACGCGCAGGACAGGATCCGCTCGTCCGGCTTGATCGTGTCGTGGTTGACGCCGTGCACGATGTTCGGGACGTCGCCCTTGCCGGGCGCGGTCAGCACGACCTTGTCGATGCCGGGGCGCAGGTGGTTCGACAGCCCCGCGCGGTCGCGCCACTTGCCGGTGTTGTCGATGAGGATGGCGTTCTTGATGCCGTACTCGGTGTAGTCGATCTCGGACGGGTCGCCGGCGTAGATCACCTTGATCTCGTTGCCGTTGGCGTTGATCGTGCTGGTCGCCTCGTCGACGGTGATCGTGCCCTGGAACTGGCCGTGGATGGAGTCCCGGCGCAGCAGGGACGCCCGCTTGACGATGTCCTCGCCGGCCCGCTCACCCCCGCCGCGCACCACGATGGCGCGCAGCCGCAGGCCGTTGCCGGAGCCGGCCTTCTCGATGAGCAGGCGGGCCACGAGGCGGCCGATGCGGCCGAAGCCGTAGAGGACGACGTCGCGTCCCTCGCTGCCCTCGATCTTGTTGGCGCCCGTGGCGCCGGCGACGGCCTCCGCGGTGAACTCCTCGACCGACAGCCCCCGGTCGTCGGCCCGGTGGGCCTCGGCGAGCAGACCGATGTCGATCTGGGAGGGGCCGAGGTCGAGCGAGGTGAGGGTCCGCAGGAACGGCAGGGTGTCGGTGACCGACAGCTCCTCACCGGCGATCTGACGGGCGAACCGGTGGGTCTTCAGGATGCTGACCACCGACTTGTTCACCAAGGAGCGGCTGTGCAGCAGGATCGTCACGTCCCGCTCACGGTGCAGCTTCCCGATGATCGGGATCATCGACTCCGCGATCTCCTCGCGGTTCTTCCATTGGGTGAACGAGTCCTCGTTGACAGTCACAAGTTTATCTTTCGAGCTAGGCGGCGCTCATATGCTAACCACCCCGCTCGGAGGAGACGAACGAGGGGTGCGGGAAGCGCGCGGTCGCACGGGTTCAGTGGAGCGGGCCCAGGCCGTCCGGGGCGGCCCGGCGGCGTCGGCACCGGAGCGGCCGACGGGGCGGAGCCCGGTCGCCGCCGCCCCCTCCGCGGCGGCGACCCGGCGTGTCCGGACCGGCCGTCGCGTGCGGGGCGACGGCGGCGGCCGTGGTCGGTAGGGCGTGTTCGGCGAGTTCGGCCGGCATGGTCGGCCCGCCACGTGGTTCCAGAAGCGATCGTTCCGGACGGCGGGCGTGCCCGGTATCGGGGAGACTACGTAATCGGGCGCGCCGCGCACCCCGCCGCCGCGTCACGACCGCGCCCGATCGCGTGCCGAGGAGCGCTCACACGCCCCCGTCACGCATTTCCTCGCGCACCTGCAGCGCCGCCAGCGCGGCACGCGACGTCACACCGGTCTTGCGGTAGATGCGGGAGAGGTGGGTCTCGACCGTACGCGGGCTGAGGAACAGACGTTCGGCGATGGCGGGGCTGGTCAGGCCCTTGGCGACGAGAGCTGCGATCTCCCGTTCCCGCGGCGACAGCACCGCCAGTTCCTCGGACGCCGCCTCCCGTGACGGCCCGTCGGCGCCCCCGCTCGGACGTACCCCCGCACCGCTCGCCGGACCTGCCCCCGCTCCGGCCACGGCACCGGCCACCGGACCCGCGCCCGGACCGGTCACCGCGCCCGCCACGAGACCCGCGCCCGGCTCCCCGCCGTTCCCGCCCGCGACCTCCGGAGCGGTCGCCGCCAGCGGGCTCGTCACCTCTCCCGCCGTCCGCTCCGCGTCGAGGACCGTCGGCCGGATCACCTCCGCGAGGCCGGTCAGCAGACGGGCCTCTCCCTCGGTGCTCAGCCGCAGGGCGCGCTCCCACATGGCCCGGGCCCGGGCCGCGCGTCCCGCGGACGCGGTCAGGGGCGCCCCCAGCAGCAGCGTCTGCGCCTCCCACAGCCGGCCCCCGCCCCGGGCCGCCTCCGCCGCGGCCCGCTCGAACAGGTCGGCCGCGGCCGCCACGTCGCCGTCGGCCAGCGGCACATGCGCCGAGCTGCGCAGCGCCGACGCCCGCTGCGCCACGAGACCGAGCCGCTCCGCCTCCTTGCGGGCGCGGTCCGCCCACTGCCGGGCCTGATCGCGGTCCCCGGCGACCACGGCGGCGGTCACCAGGATCTCCATGAACAGGGGCCGCATGCTCGGCTGCAGGCCCCCGAGATCCTCCCCGCCCGCCCGGATCACCGCCGCGCGGGCCCGCGCCGGATCACCGGTGTGGAGCGCGGCGTACCCGAGCATGCACCAGGCGATGGACGCCCACCAGCGGGTGCCGGCACCGGCCCGCGCCACGGCCTCCTCGGCGACGGCCAGCGCGCCACCGTCGCCCGGCGGGAGAGCGGGGACCAGTGCCTGGGCCTTCGACGCCAGGACGAACGCGAGCAGTTCGTCGCTGCCGATGCCCCGGGCGATGGTCTCCGCCTCTTCGGCGAGTTCCAGGGCCGGCCCCAGCCGCAGGGTCATGACCTGGATGTGGGACAGGCACAGCAGCAGATGCGGCACCACGTAGAGCAGGCCGCCCCGTCGGGCGATGGCGAGACCACGCCCGGCGTGCCGTTCGGCGTCGGCGTACCGTTCGAGGAACGCCTCCGCCCAGCCGAGCCGGGCAAGCGGTTCGCACAGGCCCGCGAGATCCTGGTCGGTGAGGGAGTCGATGAGCGCGCCGGCCCGGTCGGCGGCCTCGGCGGCGGCCACCGTGTTCCCCTCGTACGCCTCCCCGAGCGCGGTGACGGCGAGCGCCCCCGCCTCCGCGACCTCGTCGCCCAGTGACCGGGCCAGCTCCAGCGTGCGGACCACGTCGTCGCGCACGTCCGGGTAGGAGCTGGCGTGCGGGGCGGACGAGCCGAGTTCCAGGCCGAGTTGGACGGTCTCCGCGGGGGAGAGGTCGGCGCCGCGGGCCAGTTCGCGGCGCAGCAGGGCGATGGCCTCCGCGTACCGGCCCAGATGGCGTTCCATGACCGCGCACAGGGTGACCGCGCCGGCCCGTACGCCGTCGTCGGTGCCCGGCGGCGACAGACTGATCACCTCGTGCAGCAGGTCCCGGCTCTCCAGCAGCCCGCCGCAGGCGCCGAGCGCCTCGGCCCGGCGCAGCATGAGGTCGCGGCGCAGCGCCCCGTGCGCAGGCCGCTCCGGCAGATGGGTGAGGGCGACGCCCAGCCAGTGCGCGCTGCTCGCCGGCGCGGTCGCGGCGGCCTGCCGGGCGGCCTCGGTGAGGACGGTCACTGCGTCCGGGTCCCAGCCGGTCAGCGAACGTTCCACGTGATGCGCCCGCTCGGTGACCGGCGCCCCGATCCGGGCCAGTTCGGCGGCGGCGAGGTGGTGCATCCGGGTGCGCAGCAGGGGGTCGGTGGTGTCGTGGACGAGGGACCGCAGCACGGGATGCCGCAGGGCCCAGCGGCCGTCGGGCCCCGGCCGCGCGAGATCGCGGGCCGTCAACTCCCTCAGATCCGCGTCGAGTTCGATCTCGTCCCGCCCGGTGACGGCCGCCACCAGCGCGGGTGCGGCATGGTCACCGAGCACGGCCACGGCCTGGACCGTGGCGCGTTGGGCGTCGGTCAGTGGAGTCAACTCGTCCAGGAGCAGCGAGCTGAGCCCCGCAGGTCTGCCCGCCTGGAGCAGCGCCAGGAGGTACAGCGGATTGCCCTCGCTGGCCGCGTACAGCTCGGCGGCGAGGGCGGGCGGCCGGTCCGGGGCGAGCGCCGCGAGACAGTCGGCACGGTCCAGGGGGCCCAGCTCCAGCCGCAGCACCGTCCCGGTCTCCACGCCCCGGGTGAGCGAGGCGACGAGCCGGGGAGAGGTCTGCCGTTCGCGGCGCGCCACCACGATCACCACCGGCGCGCGCCGCGGAGGGTGCCGTACCAGGTGGTCGAGCAGTTCCAGGGACGCCGGGTCCGCCCAGTGCACGTCGTCGAGCGCCACCACGAGGCCCTTGCCGGTGCGGGCGACCCGGGCGAGGAAGGCCGCCGCCGCACGCTGCATCGCGAAGCGGTCCAGGGTGTGCGCCTCGGTGAACGGGGACGGGATCCCGGTCTCGGAGTCGAGGTCCGCGAGGGCGTCGGCGAGTGGCTGGTAGGGCAGATGCTGCTCGTACTCGGTCGCCCGGCCGCGCAGCACCGTCATGCCCCGCTCCCGCGCCAGCGCGCAGAACTCCGAGACGAATCTGCTCTTGCCGATGCCCGCCGCGCCGGTGACGTCGACGACGGCCGGGCCGGGGGCGGGGACCGCCGGGCCGTCGCCGGTCCCCGTCAGTCCGTCGAGTATTCCGGCGAGCCGTGCCAGCTCGGTCTCCCGGCTCACCAGCGGAGCCACGTCCCACGGCAATGCGATTCCCCCCGAAGGCGGCCCCGGGCCGTCCGGAGCCCATCCGGAGAGCCCTGATCACGCACCTCCGGCCGATTCCCGAAGATTGTACGTAGCTCCAGGCAGGCAGGCAGGCAGGCGGCCCGGTCTCCTGGCCCTGCTCCGGCGCCAACGTCTCCGTGCCCGGTACGAGTTACGGCGCGCTGTTCGTGCCCGGCTTCGGCGCCTCCTTCCCGCACGCCCCCGCTTGCCGCCCACAGGTGCGGGTCCTGACCGTCGACCGGCTCCTCGGTCAGTCGCGGCCCGTACCCCGGTAGAGGTCCAGCTCCCCCTCCAGCTCCAGCGCGAGCACGGTCGCGTACGGGTCGAGGTCGGCCTCCTCGGGGGCGTCGATCCAGGTCACACCGGGCACGGCGTCCAGGCCGCCGATCACCCGGTGGCCCAGTTCGGTGCCCGTGCCGACGACGGTGACCCTCCGGACCGGATTGCGCAGCCCCCGCACCGCGACGGACTCGCGCGGTACGTCGAAGCACGTCAGATACAGGGTGCGCCGGTCGGCGGAGAGAGTGCTCGGGCCGTAGTGGTGCCCGGCGGGCAGCCCGGCGACCGTTCCGTGGACGGCCTCGGAGTGCCGCGCGATCCATGCGCCGAGCCCCTCCAGCCGCTCGACCTGCTCCGCGGGGATCGTCCCGTCCGCCCGGGGACCGACGTCCAGCAGCAGATTGCCGCCCATGCCGATCGTCTCGGTGAAGTAACGCACCAGCTGCCGAACCGACTTGTGATTGTGGTCCGCGTGCTGGAAACCCCACGAGTCATTGATCGTCAGACACAACTCCCAGGGGCCGCCGGGCGCTTCGAGCGGTACCCCCTGCTCGGGGGTGGCGTAGTCGCCGCGGCCGAGCATACGGGCGTTCAGAACGGTGTCCGGGTTCTCCGCGAGGATCAGGTCGGCCAACTCCGTGATGCGCCACTGCTGTTCGGTGCGTTCCCACTCGCCGTCGAACCACAGCAGATCGGGGCGGAACCGCTCCACCAGCTCCTTCACCTGGCCGTCACGATAGGCCAGGTAACGCTCCCAGGCCGCAGGGTCCTCCTCGCCGGGTGCGGCGTGCGCGTAGGGGTTGGCGTCGTTGCCGCCCGGGTGCGTGTGCGACCACCGGTCGATCTCGGGGTGGCGCAGGCTCGCGTAGTCCGGGTGGTTCCAGTCGGAGTGCGAGTAGTAGAGGCCGACTTTTAGACCCCGCTCGCGCAGCGCGTCCACGTATCCGCCGATCAGGTCCCGGCCCGCCGGGGTGCGCCGGACGACGTCCAGTTCGCCGTGGGCGGTGTCCCACAGGGCGACGCCGTCGTGGTGGCGTGCGGTGAGCACCGCGTATCCCGCGCCCGCCCGGGCGAACAGCCCGGCCCAGGCCGACGGGTCGTAGGCGGACGCGGTGAAGCCGTCCAGCTGTTTCATGTACCGCTCGTGCGTCACCTCGCCCCAGTAGAAGGACCAGGACTCGGGCACCCCGTCCACGGCGTAGATGCCGTAGTGGATGAAGATGCCCAGCTTGGCGGCGGGAAACCAGGGTTGCATGGTCATACGGTCACGCTAGGCGGCGGGCTCCGGAGGGCGCGTGGGTGCCGGTCACCACTACTGGTCCGTTCTCACCTCGAACCGGGAACGGCCGGTCCTGCCCCGTGTGCCACGGAGCGGTGGGCCGTATCCGGAGCTGCACATGAGGAGTGCGCGCGTCCGTGTCGGGTACGCGCAGGGCGACGCGCCCGGTGCGGACGCCGTTCCGGGCGGCCTTTCCATCACTACCTGGGATCTTTCATGGACATCTCCCCCAACGGTCACCACGCGCCCCAGGCCGTATCGCCGGCCCAGCGCGCGCTGACCGTGCTCGCCTTCGACACCCACGACGAGGCCGCGCTGAGCACCCTCGCCGACAGCGACGTGCTGATTCCCGTGCCGGACGACGCCGACGAGGCGGCCGTGAGTGACCCGACGGCCGTGGCGCTGCCGGTTCTGGAGCAGCCCGGCGGTGAACAGATCGTGCCGGTCTTCACCTCGGAACCCGCGATGGCCGAGGTCCTGCCCTATGTGGCGCGCTACCGCCTGGTGCCGCTGGGTGCCCTCGCCTCCCAGTGGCCGGCCGACGCCGACCTGTCCCTCACCATCGACGCCGGCTCCCCGCACGGTCTCACCCTCGACGCCCACGACGTGGGCACCCTGCTGGGAAGGCAGGCCGGCTGAGCCGGAGAGCCGGTCCGAGAAGCGGGGACCGCAGCCCCTCGTGCCCGGCCCGGCCGGGTGGCGGGCGGGCTGTCAGTCCTGCCGGAGCGTGCGGGCCAGGGCGTCGCGCTGCAGCGGGAGCGCCTCGGCGTGCAGCGCGCGGCCCTTGTCCGTGAGGGCGACCCATACGCCGCGCCGGTCCTCCGCGCACACGGAGCGTTCCACCAGGCCGTCCTTCTCCAGTCGGCCGATCAGCCGGGACAGCGCGCTCTGGCTGAGGTGGACCTTCTCCGCGATGTTCTGCACCCGGCACAGGTCCCCGGCGGCGGTAGCGGCCGCCAGGCCGGACGCGAGGATGTCGAGCACCTCGAAGTCGCTGGCGCCGAGGCCATGCGGATGCAGGACGCGGTCGATCTCGCACATGGTGCGGGCGTGCACGGACAGGATGTCCCGCCACTCGTCCTCAAGCCGGGCGTCGGCCGTGTTCGCTGCCATATGTGCACGGTAACAGAGGACGAGGTGGTTGTTGCCTGTGCAACTAGTGCAGGTGCAACGAACGCGGCCGGTGTCTACTCCGCCGCGGTGTCCTGGAGCAGTCCGATCAGGTTCCCGTCCGGGTCCTTCACCGAGCCGATGAGCCGGCCGCCGCCCACGTCGTGGACGTCCTCCAGCGTCTCGGCGCCGGCGCCCAGCAGGCCCGTGAGCGTGGCCCGGATGTCGGTGACGTGCCAGTAGGGCACGGGCCCGGTCATTCCCTTCGCGTGGCCGTTGGGGTCCAGGCCCACGTCCTGGCCCGCGTCCTTGAAACCGACGTAGTACGCCGAGTCCGCATACGGCTCGACCCCCAGCAGGGCGCTGAACAGGGCCTTCGCCGCGGCCAGGTCCTTGACGGGGTAGATGACGGTCTTGAGTCCGGCGGTCATGGGGTGCTCCTCGGGGGTCGTTCTTCTGGTCGCTGTGTACTGCGCTCAACGCTAGGGCGGGGGCGCGTCGGCGGGCTTCTCCGATCCTGACCGATCGGCTCGGAGGGCTGTCCGTGCGTGGGTGGGTGCGGGTGGGCGGGGGCTGGTCGCGCAGTTCCCCGCGCCCCTAAGAACCCGGGCCCTGCGGGCCTGAAAAGCACGGGGCGCAGCCCCTGCTTTTCAGGGGCGCGGGGAACTGCGCGAGAAGGCCCCACTCACCCGCACGCGAACCGCAACACCTAGGCCGGGCGGAGCCACACCGTGGCCAGGGGTGGCAGCGTCACCCGGACGCTGCCCGACCGCCCGTGCCACGCCACCGGCTCGACCGCGACGGGCCCCGGGTCGTGCACGCCACCGCCCCCGTACATCACGGCGTCCGTGTTCAGCACCTCGACCCATGCGGGGACCTCCTCGGGGACACCGAGCCGGTACTCCCGCCGTACGACCGGACTGAAGTTGGACACCGCCAGGAGAGGCACCCCCTGCGCGTCGAGCCGCAGGAACGCGAAGACGTTGTCGTCTGCGGCGTCGCCGCACACCCACTGGAAACCGGCGGGATCGGTGTCCCGCTGCCAGAGCGAGGGCGTCCGCCGGTACACCGCGTTGAGGTCGCGGACGAGGTCGCGCACCCCCCGGTGGTCGGCCTCGGCGCCGTACCCCGGGTCGAGCAGCCACCACTCCGGGCCCTGCGCCTCCGACCACTCGGCCCCCTGCGCGAACTCCTGTCCCATGAAGAGGAGTTGCTTGCCGGGGTGGGCCCACATGAAGCCCAGGTACGCCCGGTGGTTCGCCCGCCGCTGCCACCAGTCGCCCGGCATCTTCGACACCAGCGCCCGCTTCCCGTGGACGACCTCGTCGTGGGAGATGGGCAGGACGTAGTTCTCGCTGTACGCGTACACCATCGAGAAGGTCATCTCGTCGTGGTGGTACTTGCGGTGCACCGGCTCGTGCTCGATGTAGCCGAGCGAGTCGTGCATCCAGCCCATGTTCCACTTCAGGCCGAAGCCGAGGCCGCCGCTGTCGGTCGGGCGGGTGACGCCGTCCCAGGCCGTGGACTCCTCCGCGATGGTCACCACGCCCGGCGCGCGCCGGTACACGGTCGCGTTCATCTCCTGGAGGAAGGCGACCGCGTCCAGATCCTCGCGACCGCCGAACACGTTGGGGGTCCACTGGCCCGAGTCGCGCGAGTAGTCGAGGTAGAGCATCGACGCCACCGCGTCCACCCGCAGCCCGTCGACATGGAACTCCTCGCACCAGTACACCGCGTTCGCCACCAGGAAGTTGCGCACCTCGGTACGGCCGAAGTCGAACTCGTACGTGCCCCAGTCGGGATGCTCGGCCCGCCGGTTGTCCCCGGGTTCGTACAGCGGTTCCCCGTCGAACCGCCCGAGCGCCCAGTCGTCCTTGGGGAAGTGCGCGGGGACCCAGTCCAGGATCACCCCGACACCGGCCCGGTGCAGGGCGTCGACCAGGTACTTGAAGTCGTCCGGGGAGCCGAGCCGCGCGGTCGGGGCGTAGAAGCCGGTGACCTGATAACCCCAGGACCCGCTGAACGGGTGCTGGGCGACCGGCATCAGCTCGACATGGGTGAAACCGAGGTCGCGGACGTACTCCGGCAGCACATCAGCGAGTTGACGGTACGTCAGTCCCGGTCGCCAGGACGGCAGATGGACCTCGTAGACGGAGAACGGCGCCTCGTGCACCGGAGTGTCCCCGCGCCGCGCCATCCAGTCCGCGTCGCCCCACTCGTAGTGCGAGGCGGTGACGACGGACGCCGTCGCGGGCGGTACCTCCGCCCGGCGGGCCATCGGGTCGGCCTTGAGCAGACGGTGGCCGTGGCGGGAGGTGATCTCGAACTTGTAGTGGGCGCCCTCGCCCACCCCCGGCAGGAACAGCTCCCAGACCCCGGACGACCCGAGGGACCTCATCGGGAACGCCGTCCCGTCCCAGCAGGCGAAGTCGCCGGCCACCCGGACACCCCGGGCGTTCGGGGCCCACACGGTGAAGCGGGTGCCGGTCACGCCCTGGTGGGTCATCGGTTCGGCGCCGAGCGCCTTCCACAGCTGCTCGTGCCGCCCCTCACGGATCAGATGCAGATCCAGCTCGCCCAGCGCGGGCAGGAAGCGGTACGGGTCGTGCACCTCGTGGTCGGTGTCCTCGTAGGAGACGAGCAGCGTGTACTCCGGGACAGACTCACGCGGCAGCAGGACGGAGAAGAGACCGTCGCCCTCCGAGGCGAGGTAGGTGCGCTCACCGCCGATCACGACGCTCACGGCATGGGCGTACGGCCGCAGCGCCCGCACCGCGATCCCGCCCGCCACCGGATGGGCGCCGAGCAGGGCGTGCGGGTCGTGGTGGGCGCCGGAGAGCAGCCGCGCACGGTCGTCGGGGGCCAGGGGAGGGGCCGGCACGGTCAGCCGGGGTCCGCGCGGGGGCGGGCCCGCCGCCTCGGGGGGAGTGGTGTCGCGCAGGGCCACGGTCTCAGTCTCCTCTCACGGCGAGACGCTCGATCGCCGCCATCGGTACGGGAAGCCAGTCGGGGCGGTGCCGGGCCTCGTAGAGCACTTCGTACACGGCCCGGTCCGTCTCGTAGGCGCGCAGCAGGCCGTGCTTCTTGCGCGGGTCCCAGCCGGCGTGGGCGGCGTAGCCCGCGCAGTACGCCTCCCGGCAGCGGCGTGCCCACTCCGGGCGCCAGGGGCGGCGCTGCCGGGCCGCGTAGTCGAAGGAGCGGAGCATCCCGGCGATGTCCCGCACCGGCGACTGGGTGCCGCACCGCTCCGCCAGCGGACGGGACGGCTCGCCCTCGAAGTCGATGACGAACCACTCCCGGCCGGCCCGCAGCACCTGCCCCAGATGCAGATCGCCGTGCACGCGCTGCGCAGGCGGACCCACGTCGCAGGAGAGCAGGGCGCGGAAGGCGGTGCGCAGACCGGGGACGAACGGCCGCAGGGCCGGTACGGAACGGGCGGCGGCGTCCAGGCGCTCGGTCATCGCGGCGGCCGTGCGCCCGTTCTCGTCGTGGGCGCCCGAGGGGAAGGCGGAGGCCAGCGCCAGGTGGACCTCCGCCGTGGCCCGGCCCAGCTCCCGGGCCTGCGCCGTGAAGTCCTGACCGGCGGCGAGCGCGCCGAGCGCCAGCGTCCAGCCGTCCGACGCGTCGGGCAGGAACGGCTGTAGCACACCGAGCGTCGCCGGGAACGGATCCGTCGTCCGGAACCAGGCCACGGGCGCCGGTACCCGGCCGCACCCCTGCCCGGCGAGCGCGCCCGGCACCTCCAGGTCGGGATTGACCCCCGGCTGGATCCGCCGGAACACCTTCAGGATGAACGCGTCCCCGTACACCAGCGAGGAGTTGGACTGCTCGGCGTCCAGCAGTCGGGGCGCGAGCCCCTCCGGCACCCGTACGTCCGGGTCCGCCTCGAAACACAACGGGCCCGCCGAGCCGGGGTGCCTGAGCCGTTCGAGCAGCAGCCGGGCCGAGCGGGGGTCGTACAGCGCGTCGTACACGCTGAGACCCGCGAGCGGGCCCTTCCGCGCCTGCCCGATGAGCGCCCGGGCGAGACGCGGGACCTGGTGCTCCCGCACACCGAGCAGCAACTGATAGCAGTCGCCGGCGGGTGCGCCGCCCGGCGAGGGCACCCCGCCGTGGCCGGCGCGACTCGGCTGGCCGGTGTGCACGAGCAGGTGCAGACAGCCCGGATACAGCTCGGTCATCGACAGCAGGGCGAGGTCCGTGACCGGCCGGTCCTTGCCGGCGAACCAGCGCTGCCGGGGCAGCCAGTCGCGCAGCAGCCCGGCCAGCGAGGTCATGAGGTCGGCGGCGGCCTCGCCGGTGCTCGGCCCGCCGCTGCCCGGCCGGAGCAGTGCGGTTGCGGTCTTCTGCATGGTGACGCGTCCTTTCGCCGGGCCGCGCCTCAACGCCCTGGGGCGGCGGCGCGGGTGAGGACTCGGGAGAGCCGGAACCAGTAGAAGCCGTGGCCCGCGAGGGTGAGGAGGTAGGGGAGTTCGCCGATGGCGGGGAAGCGGACTCCGCCGATGAGTTCGACGGGGTGGCGTCCTTCGTGGGCGCGCAGGTCGAGTTCGGTGGGCTGGGCGAAGCGGGAGAAGTTGTTGACGCAGAGCACGAGGTCGTCGCCGTGTTCGCGGAGGTAGGCGAGGACGGAGGGGTTGGTGGAGGGGAGTTCGGTGTAGGTGCCCAGGCCGAAGGCGGGGTTCTGTTTGCGGATCTCGATCATGCGGCGGGTCCAGTGCAGCAGCGACGAGGGGGAGGACATGGAGGCTTCGACGTTGGTGACCTGGTAGCCGTAGACGGGGTCCATGATCGTGGGCAGGGAGAGGCGGCCGGGGTCGCAGGAGGAGAATCCGGCGTTGCGGTCGGGGGTCCACTGCATGGGGGTGCGGACGGCGTCGCGGTCGCCGAGCCAGATGTTGTCGCCCATGCCGATCTCGTCGCCGTAGTAGAGGATCGGTGAGCCGGGCAGGGACAGCAGCAGGGCGGTGAAGAGTTCGATCTGGTTGCGGTCGTTGTCCAGCAGGGGGGCGAGGCGGCGGCGGATGCCGATGTTGGCGCGCATGCGGGGGTCTTTGGCGTATTCCGCGTACATGTAGTCGCGTTCTTCGTCGGTGACCATTTCGAGGGTGAGTTCGTCGTGGTTGCGGAGGAAGATGCCCCATTGGCAGCTGGAGGGGATCGCCGGGGTTTTGGCGAGGATTTCGGAGACGGGGTAGCGGGATTCCCTGCGGACGGCCATGAAGATGCGTGGCATGACGGGGAAGTGGAAGGCCATGTGGCATTCGTCGCCGCCGCTGGCGAAGTCGCCGAAGTAGTCGACGACGTCCTCGGGCCATTGGTTGGCTTCGGCGAGGATGACGGTGTCGGGGTAGTGGGCGTCGATCTCTTTGCGTACCCGTTTGAGGAAGTCGTGGGTGGCGGGGAGGTTTTCGCAGTTGGTGCCTTCCTGCTGGTACAGGTAGGGCACCGCGTCGAGGCGGAAGCCGTCGATGCCGAGGTCGAGCCAGAACCGCAGGGCGGAGATCATCTCTTCCTGGACGGCGGGGTTCTCGTAGTTGAGGTCGGGCTGGTGGGAGAAGAAGCGGTGCCAGAAGTATTGTTTGCGGACGGGGTCGAAGGTCCAGTTGGAGGCTTCGGTGTCGACGAAGATGATGCGGGCGTCGGGGAATTGTTTGTCGTCGTCGGCCCAGACGTAGTAGTCGCCGTAGGGTCCGTCGGGGTTGTTCCGTGATTCCTGGAACCAGGGGTGCTGGTCGCTGGTGTGGTTCATGACGAAGTCGATGATGACGCGCATGCCGCGTTGGTGGGCGGCGTCGACGAATTCGACGAAGTCGGCGAGGTCGCCGAATTCGGGGAGGACGGCGGTGTAGTCGGAGACGTCGTAGCCGCCGTCGCGGAGGGGGGATTTGAAGAAGGGCGGGAGCCAGATGCAGTCGATGCCGAGCCACTGCAGGTAGTCGAGTTTGGCGGTGAGGCCCTTGAGGTCGCCGACTCCGTCGCCGTTGCTGTCCTGGAAGGAGCGGACGAGTACCTCGTAGAAGACGGCGCGTTTGAACCAGTCCGGGTCCCGGTCCTTCTGCGGCGTGTCCTCGAAGGTGTCCGGAATGGGGTTGTTCGTCGTCATGGTGTGGCTGAACCTCCGGTCCGCGCCGAGGCGGACGTGCTGTCGACGGGCAGGTGGACATGGAGGACGTGCGCGGGTGCCCGACCGGGTTCCAGCCGCACGTAGTTCGTCCTTCCCCATCGGTAGCTCTCCCCGGTCAGCTCGTCGCGCACGGGCACGTCGTCGCCTGCGCCGAGGCCGAGCTGCGGCATGTCCAGCGTGACCGTGGCCTCCTGGGCGCGGTGGGGGTCGAGATTGACGACCACCACGACCGCGTCCGGGCCGGAGCGCTTGCTGTACGCGATCACCGCGTCGTTGTCCGTGTGGTGGAAGCGCAGGTTCCTGAGCCCCTGCAGTGCGGGGTGGCGCCGTCGGATGTCGTTGAGCGCGGTGATGAGCGGCGCGATGGTGCGTCCCTCGTGTGCGGCTGTGTCCCAGTCGCGGGGGCGGAGCTGGTATTTCTCGGAGTCGAGGTATTCCTCGCTGCCGGGTTTGAGGGGGGTGTTCTCGCACAGTTCGTAGCCGGAGTAGATGCCCCAGGTGGGGGAGAGGGTGGCGGCGAGGACGGCGCGGAGTTCGAAGGCGGGGCGGCCGCCTTCCTGGAGGAAGGCGTGGAGGATGTCGGGGGTGTTGACGAAGAAGTTGGGCCGCATGTAGGCGGCGGCCTCGCCGGCGAGTTCGGTGGCGTACTCGGTGAGTTCGGCCTTGGTGGTGCGCCAGGTGAAGTAGGTGTAGGACTGCTGGAAGCCGGTGGCGGCCAGGGTGTGCATCATCGCGGGGCGGGTGAAGGCCTCGGCGAGGAAGATGACGTCGGGGTCGGTGGCGTTGATGTCGGCGATGACCTGTTCCCAGAACACGACCGGTTTGGTGTGGGGGTTGTCGACGCGGAAGATCCGCACGCCGTGGTCCATCCAGTGCCGCAGGATCCGGGTGGTCTCGGTGACGAGGCCGGGCAGGTCGGCGTCGAAGGCGATGGGGTAGATGTCCTGGTACTTCTTCGGCGGGTTCTCCGCGTAGGCGATCGTTCCGTCGGGGCGGTGGTGGAACCACTCGGGGTGCTTGTCCACCCAGGGGTGGTCCGGGGAGCACTGCAGCGCGAAGTCCAGGGCGATCTCCATCCCCAGGGCGCGTGCCTCGGAGATGAAGTGGTCGAAGTCGTCGAGGGTGCCGAGGTCGGGGTGGACCGCGTCGTGGCCGCCTTCGGGGGAGCCGATGGCCCAGGGGACGCCGACGTCGTCGGGGGTGGGGGAGAGGGTGTTGTTGCGGCCCTTGCGGAAGGTCGTCCCGATCGGGTGGATCGGGGGCAGGTAGACGACGTCGAAGCCCATCGCGGCGATGGCCGGCAGCCTGCGGGCGGCCGTGCGGAACGTTCCGTGGGGCTGGGCGGGGGTGCCCTCGGACCGGGGGAAGAACTCGTACCAGGAGCCGAACAGGGCCCGTTCGCGTTCCACCAGCAGCGGCAACGGCTCGGAGGAGGTGACCAGCTCCCGCAGGGGATGACGGGCCAGGACCTCGTCCACCTCCGGCGCCAACGCCGCCGCCAGCCGGTCGGCGACCGGAACGGTGTCGTCGCGGAGTCTCCGTACGGCCGTCAGCAGCACCGCGTGCAGGTCCGCCTCCGGCACACCGGCGGCGGCGCGCGCGTAGAGCTCGGCGCCCTCCTCCAGGACGAGCCCGGAGTCGATGCCGGCCGGGATCTTGATACGGGCGGTGTGACGCCAGGTGGCGATCGGGTCGCTCCAGGCCTCGACGCGGTACGTCCACCGGCCGACGGAGGTCGGAGTGACGCAGGCGCCCCAGCGGTCGGTGCCGGGGGCCAGCTCGCGCATCGTGGTCCACGGGGCCGGGCGGCCCTCCGGATCCTTGAGCACCACATTGGCGGCGACCACACCGTGTCCCTCCCGGAAGAGCGTCGCGGTGACCTCGAAGGTCTCACCGACGACTGCCTTCGCGGGACGCCTGCCGCACTCGACGAGCGGGCGGACGTCCCTGACGGGGACGCGCCCGACGGCCGGGGCCGGGATCGGGCTCATGGGTCTCACCTCCGCCGTGCTCGGGGATCGGCGCTGGGCCGAACGGGTGTGGAACGGGTCCTACCGCCCTGACGCGAAACGCTGCCCGGACGGCGGACCGCGTCGGACGGAACGGGTCTTGCCGGTCTGGTCCTTACGGGTCCTGCCGTTCTGGGCCGACTGGGGCCGGCCGCTCTGCTCCTGGAGATAGGCGGGCAGGCTCGTCTGGAGGTAGCGCTCGGCGGCCGTCACGGCCTCGCGGGCACACCGCTTGCCCATCAGGACGCACAGCGTGTAGCCCGAGTCCTCGAAACTGTCCCGGGCGGCACGGTCGGTCGGGGACGCGAGCATCGCGCGTTCCCAGGTGCGGTAGCGCCGCAGATGTCTCGCCACCTCGTTCTTGGCGGGCAGCAACATGCGCTGGTCCCTCCCGGCACTCTCGACGGAGCACGCTTCCCTGGGGAGGTCGTGCACGGAGGGGCACCGGCGCCTCACGGAGCCGATGCCTGCACTCATGGTGCACAGGTGGCCACCGGGCGTCTTGTTGGCACTTCAACTACCCCGGCGGTCGCTCGTGTTGCACGAATGGCGTAGCACTCCCACTCTGGAGCTGACTCAGAAGTGATCGGTGCTCACGCTTCGTGCTCATGGGGCGGGAGCTTCGCCGGTGAGGAGCCAACGACGATGAAGACCGCAGTGCCTCGCTACTACCACCTCGACGTGGAGGTCGGTCCGGAACGGGTCGGCCAGGTCAGGCGCATCCTGGCCGCCCACCTCCGGTTCTGGGACCTGGAGACTTTGTCCGGGACCGTCTGCCACAACACCGAACTGCTGCTGCGCGCGATCCACGACCACGCGACGGACAAGAACACCTCGATCGAGATGTGGTGGAACGGCCGGCACCTCATCGCGGCGGTCGGCGCGAACGACCGCGAGATGCGCCCGGACCGCGAACTGCGCCCCTGCCTGACCCGGATCGCCGCGCTCAGCGACGGCTGGGGCTGCTGCTCGACGGCCACCGGCAGCACGGTCATCTGGTTCACCCAGCGGGCACCGGTGGACCAGAGCGTCCGCCTGGTGCCCACCGTGCCCGAGCCGGCCCTGCGCGAAGTCCTTCAGGTCCCCCGCGCGACGCAGGTCGCCCTGCTCGCCGGAGCTCCCGGCGACGAGCCGGACGCCTGCGAGGCCGCGCGGTGACGCTGCGAGCGGACCGGACAGGGGTGCCCGTGTGGAGCGGGCACCCCTGTCCGCTGGGCGCCTCCTACGACGGCACCGGCACCAACTTCGCGCTGTTCAGCGAGGTCGCGGAACGCGTCGACCTGGTCCTCGTGGACGACGACGGTGTCCACGACACCGTCCGGCTCACCGAGGCCGACGGGTTCGTCTGGCACGGCCACCTCCCCGGGATCGGGCCCGGACAGCGCTACGGCTACCGCGTGCACGGCCCCTGGGACCCCGCCGCCGGCCACCGCTGCGACCCGGCCAAGCTGCTGCTGGACCCGTACACCCGTGCCGTGGACGGGGAGACGGACAACCACCCCTCCCTGTACGAGCCCGGAGCCGACAGCGCCGGGCACACCATGCTCGGCGTCGTCACCGACCCGTACTTCGACTGGGGGGACGACCGTCCGCCCCGGCGGGCCTACGCCGACACGGTCGTCTACGAGGCGCACGTCCGCGGCCTCACCCGCACCCACCCCGACGTGCCGCCCGAACTGCGCGGCACCTACGCGGGACTTGCCCACCCCGCCGTCGTCGAGCACCTCACCTCGCTGGGGGTGACCGCGATCGAGCTGATGCCCGTGCACCAGTTCGTCCAGGACGGCGTCCTGCGGGACCGCGGCCTCACCAACTACTGGGGCTACAACACCATCGGGTTCTTCGCGCCGCACAACGCCTACGCCGCCCACGGCACCCGGGGCCAGCAGGTCGGCGAGTTCAAGTCGATGGTCAAGGCACTGCACGCCGCCGGCCTCGAAGTGATCCTCGACGTCGTCTACAACCACACCGCCGAAGGCAACGAGAAGGGCCCCACCCTCTCCTTCCGCGGCCTCGACAACTCCTCCTACTACCGCCTCGTGGACGGCGACTGGGGCCACTACTACGACACCACCGGCACCGGCAACAGCCTGCTGATGCGGCACCCGTACGTGCTGCAGCTGATCATGGACTCGCTGCGGTACTGGGTCACCGAGATGCACGTCGACGGCTTCCGCTTCGACCTCGCGGCCACCCTGGCCCGGCAGTTCCACGAGGTGGACCGGCTCTCGGCGTTCTTCGACCTCATCCAGCAGGACCCCGTGATCAGCCGCGTCAAGCTCATCGCCGAACCCTGGGACGTGGGCGAGGGCGGCTACCAGGTCGGCAACTTCCCGCCGCTGTGGTCGGAGTGGAACGGCAAGTACCGGGACGCCGTACGGGACTTCTGGCGCGGACGTCCGCACACGCTCGGCGAGTTCGCCTCCCGCCTGACCGGCTCCGCCGACCTGTACGAGCACAGCCGCCGCCGCCCGCGCGCCAGCGTCAACTTCGTCACCGCGCACGACGGATTCACCCTGCGCGACCTGGTCTCGTACGACGACAAGCACAACGAGGCCAACGGCGAGGGAGGCCGGGACGGCGAGAGCGTCAACCGCTCCTGGAACTGCGGGGTCGAAGGCCCCACCGACGACCCCCGCGTCCGCGCGCTGCGCGCCCGTCAGCAGCGCAACCTCCTGGCCACGCTGCTGCTCTCCCAGGGCATCCCGATGATCGGCCACGGCGACGAGTCGGGCCGCACCCAGCTCGGCAACAACAACGCCTACTGCCAGGACAACGAGATCTCCTGGCTCGACTGGCGGCCCGACCCCGAACGCGACGCGCTCCTCGCGTTCACCCGCGACCTCATCGCCCTGCGCGCCGCGCACCCCGTGCTGCGCCGCCGGCGCTTCTTCCGCGGCGACACCCCGACCCGCGCGGACCAGCCCCTGCCCGACCTGGTGTGGCTGCTGCCGGACGCCACCGAGATGACCGACGCCGACTGGGACCGCTCCGACGCGCACGCCGTGGCCGTCTTCCTCAACGGCGACGCCATCGCCGAACCCGACCCCCACGGCGGCCGGGTCGTCGACGACTCCTTCCTGCTGCTGCTCAACAGCCACTGGGAGCCGAGACGGTTCCGGCTGCCGGGTCCCGTGTACGGCGAGCGGTGGACGAGCCTGCTCGACACGGCCGCGGAGCCGGACGGCGTCCCCGACGAGACGGAGCACAAGGCGGACGCGGAGATCACCGTCGACGCCCGCGGCCTGGTCCTGCTGTCACGGCCCTGCCGGGACACCTGACCCGCGCCGGGGCCCGGTGACGGTCAGCGCCTGGTGCGCGACGTGATCGTGAACTGGGCCCCGTCCGGGTCGCGCAGCACCGCCTCGTCCGCGTCCTGCGCCAGGATCGTGCCGCCGTGGTGTTCGGCGGCCTCGACGCAGGCCGCCACGTCGGAGACGGAGAAGTGCACCTGCCAGTGCGGGCGGATCGTGGGGTCCGGCGCGGCCTCCAGCGCGCCGGAGGTGATCCGGGCGACGGCCTCGCCCTCGCTGCGCAGGACCACCTCGTTGCCCTCGTAGTGGACCTCGCAGCAGCCGGGCTTCTCGGTGGCCCACTCCAGGACCTCGCCGTAGAAGATCGCGGCGTCGAAGGCGTCCCGGGTGTGCAGCCGGATGAAGGACGGCGCGGCCTTGCGCCAGGTCTCCCAGTCGGTGAACAGGGCACCCTCCCAGATCCCGAAGGAGGCACCGTGCCGGTCGGCCAGCAGGGCCGCCCGGCCGGGCGGGAAGGAGAGAGGGCCGACGGCGACCGTGCCGCCGCGCTCCCGGGCCCGGGACGCCGCCGCGTCCGCGTCGGACACCGCGAAGTAGGGGGTCCAGGCCACCGCCATCTGCCACAGGGACGCCACCCCGGCGATCCCGGCGACCGGCACCCCGCCCGCCAGCGCGATCCTGAAGTGGTCGCCCAGTTTGGCCGTACGCCATCGCCAGCCCAGTACGGCGGCGTAGAAGTCCTCCGTGGCCGGCAGGTCCCGGCTGGTGAGGGTCACCCAGCAGGGGGCCCCGAAGACGGAATGGCTGGAGACGACGTGCTCCGCGCCCCCGAAATTACTGTCGCTGTTCATGGCAGTCGCGTCCTGGTCTCGTCCGCCGGCACACCCCGGCCGCACTCCAGTGTCCAACCGGATCCGGGACCGGTGCGCGCCGAGTACCCCCAAGTCGGCGTTCCGATCCCGGTGGGCTGCCGATCTTCGGACGGCCGTTCGGGTGATGACCAAGGGGTTCGGGCCGTTACCGGGCGCCGCCGCCGTGAGCATGCGCACGGCGGCGGATCAAGGGAAAATTCTGCCCATGGCCGACACAACGGAACGTTCCGGGCCCGGGCCGGCCGCCGCCGGCTCCGCCGCGCCCCACCAGACCCTCGCTCTCGCCGCGATGATGTTCGCCGTGTCGATGACGTTCATCGACCAGACGATCGTCGCCATCGCCGCCCCCAGCATCGTCGACGAACTGGGTCTCTCCTCGTCGGGCATGCAGTGGGTGGTCAACGCCTATCTGCTCTCCCTGGCCGCGTTCTTCGCGCTCGGCGGCCGGCTCGCCGACATCCTCGGGCACCGCCGGATGGCGGTCGTCGGCACCCTGCTCTTCGTCGTCTCCTCCGTGCTCTGCGGCTGCGTACCCGACGACAGCTTCGCGCTGGGCTGGCTGATCGCCTTCCGCGCCACACAGGGCCTGGGCGCCGCGCTGATGTTCCCCGCCGCGCTCGCCGTGGTCGTCGCCGTCTTCCCGGTCGACAGACGCGGCCGGGCGCTCGCCCTGTTCTTCGGGCTCTCCGGCGCGCTCACCGCGCTCGGTCCGCTGCTCGGCGGCTGGCTCACCGGCTGGACCTGGCGGGCCATCTTCTGGGTCAATGTGCCCGTCGCGATCGTCGCGCTCGTCCTGACCGCCCTTGCCCGCATCCCGCACCAGGTCCGCCGGGAACGCCTCGACGTACCCGGCGCCGTGCTCGTCGCCGTCGGCATGGGGCTGAGCGTGCTCGGTCTGCAGCAGGCGTCCGCCTGGGGCTGGAGCAGCTTCGCCACCTGGGCCTGCATCATCGGCGGACTCGCGGTCCTGGTGCTGTTCTGCGCCTACGAACTGCGCGTCGACGAACCGCTCGTCAAGCTCCACGTCTTCCGCGACAAGGCGTTCAGCGTCGACGCGGCCGTCCTGTTCTTCTCGATGCTCGCCTTCGTGCCGCTGTTCTTCTTCGCCTCGGTGTACGCGCAGGTCTCGCTCAGCGCCTCGCCCAACCAGGCCGCCCTGTTCCTGCTGTACTTCTTCATCGGCTTCGCCATCGCCTCCCAGTGGGGCGGCCGGATCCTCGACAAGCGCGGCGCCCGGCCCGCGCTGAAACTGGGCACTGCCCTCGGCGCGGTCGGCTTCGCCCTGTGGGCGAACAAACTGACGGACCTCTCGATGCACGACCAGTGGCCCTACGTCGCCCTCGCCGGCGCCGGCATCGGTTTCCTGCTCGCGCCCGCCTCGACCGACGCGGTGAACCGGTCCCTCAACGCCTCCTACGGCGAGGTCACGGGGATCACCCAGACCGTCCGCAACTACGCGGCGGCCGTGGGCCTCGCGGTGTACGGCACGATCCTCACGCACCTCACCACCGACAACGTCGTGGAGACCCTGACCTCGAAGGGGGTGCCGGACGACACCGCGCGGGACGTGGCCCGGGACATCGCCGAGTCGGTCACCGGCAACCCGGACAGCCAGGCGCCGAGCGGCGACGGCCCCGTCGGCACGGTGGTGCGGGACTCGGCGGACGCCATCCGCATGGACTTCGCCGAGGCCAACCAGTGGGTGTTCTACGGGATGGCCATCGCGCTCGGCGTCGGCTTCCTGTGCGCGCTGCGGCATCCGGGGACCCGGGTCACGGAGGAGACACCGGCACCGGACCGGCAGCCCGTGCACCACTGAGCCCGGAACCCGGACGGCCGTGCGGCCCGGACCCGCTCCCCGGGGCCGCAGCCGCGTCCTACGTCGACTCCCGCCGCACCAGTTCCGTCGGGAGGATCACCGCCGCCGGGTCCTCGCCGCCGATCTGGGCCAGCAGCACCCGCACCATCTCGTTGCTGATGCGGTCGTAGGGCTGGCGGATGGTGGTGAGGGCCGGGACCGCCTCCGTCGCGGCCGCCGAGTCGTCGAAACCGCCCACGGCCACGTCCTCGGGGACCCGGCGGCCCGCCCGGCGCAGCGCCGCCAGGGCGCCCTGCGCCATCAGGTCGGAGGCCACGAACACGGCGTCCAGGTCGGGGGCCCGCTCCAGCAGCCGGTCGGTGCCCGCCTCGCCGCTGGCCCGGCTGTAGTCACCGGAGACGATCAGCCGCTCGTCGATCCCGATGCCCGCCTCCCCGAGGACCTCCTTGTACCCGGCGAGACGGTCGACACCGCCGGGGGTGTCCAGCGGCCCGGTCACGACACCGACGCGGCGACGGCCCAGCGACAGCAGGTGGCGCACCATGTCCCGGGCGCCGTCCCGGTCGTCGGCGGCCACGTAGCTCACCTTGGAGCCGGGAGCCATCGGCTTGCCGCACTGCACCAGGGGGATCCCCGCCTCGCGCAGTTCCTGGGCGACCGGGTTGCCGGAGTGACTGGACACCAGCAGCACCCCGTCGACGTGGCCGGCGGTGATGTAGCGCGTGATCCGGCGCCGCTCGTCGGCCGTGCCGGCCACCATCAGCAGCAGGGGGATGTCGTGCGCGGCCAGCGCCTGGGTGCAACCGCGCAGCAGCACGTTGAAGTTGGGGTCCTCGAACAGCTTCTCCTGCGGTTCCGTCAGCAGGAAACCGATCGAGTCGGAGCGGCCCGTGATCAGCGAGCGGGCGTGCCGGTTCACGACATAACCCGTCTTCCGGATGGCGGCGTCGACCGCCTCGGCCGCTGCGGGGCTGACGTAGTGACCACCGTTGAGCACGCGCGAGACCGTCCCCCGGGAGACTCCCGCCTCGCGCGCCACATCGTGAATGGTCGGAGCCCTGCGCCTGCCCCCGGTGTTGCTCATGGTCATGACTTTACGGCTCCCGAGAGCAGATCGAGGCTCCAGAAGCGCTGGACGACCAGGAAGAGCGCGATCAGCGGGATCACCGCGAGCAGGGCGCCCGTGATCACCAGGGTGTAGAGCGCCGGGGTGTTCGCGCCCTGTTCGAGGAGGGTGAACAGGCCCAGCGTGATCGGGAACTTCTCGTCGTCGCTGAGCATGATGTACGGCAGCAGGAAGTTGTTCCAGACCGCCACGAACTGGAACAGGAAGACCGTCACCAGGCCCGGCACCATCATCGGCAGCGCGACCCGGGTGAAGATCCGCCACTCGCCCGCCCCGTCCATCCTGCCCGCCTCGACCACGTCGGAGGGGACGGCCGCGGCGGCGTAGATCCGGGACAGGTACACGCCGTACGGGGAGAGGACCAGCGGCAGCAGCACCGACCAGTAGCTGTCCGCCAGGTCCGCCTTCGCCATCAGCAGGTACTGCGGGATCGCCAGGATCACCGGGGGCATCAGCACGCCCGCCATCAGGACGTTGAAGACGGCCTCGCGACCCCGGAAGCGGTAGATCGCCAGCGCGTACCCGCTGATCGCGGAGACGGCTGTCGACAGCAGGGCGCCGGCACCGGCGTAGAGGGCGGAGTTGCCCATCCACTGCCAGTAGATGCCGTCGCGGTAGGCGTTCAGATCGGACAGGTTGCCGGCGAAGCCGGTGCCCGGCAGGAAGGTGAAGGTGGAGAACAGTTCGCTGCCCGACTTGGTGGCCGCGATCAGCACCCAGACGACGGGCAGCAGACAGTAGACGGCGCCCAGCAGCAGGGTGAGCGTCGGGACGAGCGCGATCCGGCGGCGCAGCGGTGGCCTCCGGGCGGCGCCGGGGGTCGTGCCGGCCGCCGGAGCGGCCTCGCGGACGGCAAGAGAACTCATCGTGCTGCCTCCTGCCTGTTACGGGAGTTCGCGGCTCTCAGGAAGCCGAAGGAGAGGACCAGGGTGGCCACGGCGATGATCACCGCGCCGGCCGCGGCCGAGTGGATGTCACCCTCGCCGAACGCGTCCCGGTACACCTTCATCAGCGGACTCCACGTCGTGGACACGGAGTTGGTGAGCGGCTTGAGGGTGGTGGGCTCGCTGAACACCTGGAGCGTGGCGATGATCGAGAAGAAGAAGGTCAGCACCAGCGAGGGCGCCACCATCGGGATCTTGATCCGCAGGGCGATCTGCAGCGGGGTGGCGCCGTCGAGCTTCGCCGCCTCGTACACCTCGGCCGGGATCGCCTGCAGCGAGGTGTAGATGACGATCATGTTGAAGCCGGTGCCGCCCCAGATCGCGATGTTCGACAGCGCCGCGTACAGCCCGCCGCCGTCCAGCAGGTCCGGCTGGGGGAGACCCAGCCTCTCCAGTACGAAGTAGAAGGGGCTGACGTCGGGGAGGTAGAGGAAGCCCCAGAGCAGGGCGGCGACGACGCCCGGGACGGCGTACGGCAGGAAGATCGCCAGCCGGGTGAAGGGGGCGAGGCGGACCTTGTCGCTGTCCAGCATCAGGGCGAGGACCAGCGCCAGACCGAGCATGACCGGGACCACGATCGCGCCGTAGCCGAGGACGCGCAGCGCGCCGTCCAGCAGCTCGGAGTCGGTCAGCGCGTCCGTGTAGTTCTCGATGCCCGCCCACACCTCGCTGCGCGCGCCCGAGCCGAGACCCAGCCCCTTGACCTGCACCTTGTGCAGGCTGAGCCAGAGCGCGTAGCCGATGGGGAGCGCGAAGAACAGGGTGAACAACACCGTGGCGGGGAGGAGGAAAAAGTAGGGGGCGCTTCGCGCTCGTTTGAGGGTGGTGGTGGGTGACGGGTGGGCGTACGGGGCCCCCTTGACCCCGTACGGCCTCCGGCGTGCCGTCGTCACTCCGCGACCTCGAAGCCCTGCTTCTTCATGTCGGCGACCGTGTCGTCCTGCATCGTCCTCAGGGCGGCCCCGAAGTCCGACTTGTTCTTCGCGGCGGCGCCGAACGCGTCCTTGAAGGTGGTGTACGCGACGTTCACGTTCGGGCCCCACGCGGAGGGCGCGGTCGTCTTCGCGATCCCGGAGGCGACGGTGTAGAAGTCGGCCTGGTTCGAGAAGAAGGCCGGCGGCCGGGTGAAGGCGTCACTGGTCTGGGCGGTGGTGGCGGCCGGGTAGATGCCGCCCTCCTTCGCCAGTGCGGTCAGCGCGTCGGGGTCCGTGTTCAGCCAGGTGGCGAACTTCGCGGCGGCACCCTTGTTCTTCGAGTCCGTCGTGACGGCCGTCGAGGAGCCGCCCCAGCTGCCGGTGGTGTTCTCGGACGCCGACCACTGCGGCAGCGGCGCCACCTTCCACTTGCCCTTCGTGTCCGGCGCGGCGGTGGTCAGGGTGCCCGGCGCCCACACGGCGCTGACCCAGGCGATCTGCTTGCCGGTGTTGAGGGCCTTGTTCCAGGCCGGGGTGTACATCGGCTGGTTGTCGACGGCGCCCTCCTTCACGAGGCCGCCCCAGAAGTCGGCGACCCGCTTCGTCGCCGCGTCGTCGATGCCGACCTTCCACTTCTGGCCCTCGGTGGTCCACCACTTCGCGCCCGCCTGCTGGGCGAGGCCGGCGAAGAGGCCGGAGTCGTTCGCCGAAAAGGTGGTGAGGTCGACGTCCGCGTCCTCCTTCTTCAGCTTCCGGGCGGTCTCGGCGAACTCGTCCCAGGTCTTGGGCACTTCGAGGCCGTACTTCTTGAAGAGGTCCTCGCGGTAGTAGAACATCATCGGCCCGATGTCCTGCGGGATCGCGTACACGGCGTCCGAGCCCAGAGTGGTCTGCTGCCAGACGCCGTCGGCGAACTTGGCCTTCGCCGCGCCGGACTCCTCGGCTATGTCGGCGACCGCGTCGTTGCTGACCAGCGTCGGCAGCGCCTGGTACTCGGCCTGCACCAGGTCGGGACCCTTGCCTGCCTTGTGCGCGGTGAGGATCTTGGTGACCAGGGTGTCGCCGGAGGCCTGCTTCTTCACCGTGACGGTGATCTGCTGCTTCTTGCCGGGACCCTTGTTCCACAGGTCGACGACCTTGTCCATCCCCGGCGTCCAGGTCCAGTACGTCAGCTCGGCGGGCCCCGCCTGGGTCTCGCCGTCGTCGCCGGACCCGCCGCAGGCGGCGAGGGTGGTGGCGCCGAGCGCGACGGCGACGGCGGTGGCCACAAAGCGCCCGTGCTTCGTGATGTCGGACATGGATCGTTCTCCCCTGACCTGGGCCCTCGTCTGCCGCGAGGACCGTGCCATGCTTCTGTGAGCGTTCACAGTAGAGAAACATCCCGGACACTTGTCAATGGTTGTAGCTGTGCGGTTATGTTGGGCTTGCATCGCCGAATCTGTGTGTGCACGTTCCCAAATGATCAACTCAAACGGGAGAGATCCATGCCGGAGACCACCCCCACGGGCCTCACCAGGCTCGCCTTCGGTGGCGACTACAACCCCGAGCAGTGGCCGGAAACCGTCTGGCAGGAGGACGTCCGGCTGATGCGCGAGGCCGGCGTCACGATGGTGAGCGTCGGGATCTTCTCCTGGGCCCTGCTGGAGACCTCGCGCGGCATCTACGACTTCGGCTGGCTCGACCGGCTGCTCGACCTGCTCCACGAGAACGGCATCCGCGTCGACCTCGGCACCCCCACCGTCGTCCCGCCCGTCTGGTTCTACCGCGAGCACCCCGAGGCGCTGCCCGTGACCGCCGACGGCACCCGCTACGAGTTCGGCTCCCGGGGCGCCATCTGCCACAGCAACGCCGACTACCGCGCCGCCGCCGCGACCATCACCACCAGGCTCGCCGAGCGCTACGCCGACCACCCGGCGCTCGCCCTGTGGCACGTGCACAACGAGTACGGCGTCCCCGTCTCCGCCTGCTACTGCGACTCCTGCGCCGCGCACTTCCGCCGCTGGCTGGAGCGTGTGTACGGTGACGTCGAGGCGGTCAACGAAGCCTGGGGCACGGCCTTCTGGGGTCAGCACTACACCGACTTCGCGCAGATCAACCCGCCGCGCACCACCCCCACCGTCGGCAACCCGGGGCAGGCACTCGACTACAAGCGGTTCGCCGACGAGACCGTCCGCGAGAACTTCGTCGCCGAGCGGGACATCCTGCACCGCCTCGCCCCCGGCATCCCGGTCACCACCAACTTCATGGCCGCGCTCAGCCAGTGCGACTCCATGGACTACTGGGCCTGGGGCCGCGAGGTCGACCTCGTGACCAACGACCACTACCTGATCACCGACGGCCGCCGCACCCACGTCAACCTCGCGATGGCCGCCGACCTCACGCGCTCGGTGGGCGCCGGCGCCCCCTGGCTGCTCCTGGAACACTCCACCTCGGGCGTCAACTGGCAGGCCCGCAACCCCGCCAAGGCCCCCGGCCAGATGGCCCGCAACTCGCTCGCCCATGTGGCGCGCGGCTCCGACGGCGCCATGTTCTTCCAGTGGCGGCAGTCCCGGCGCGGCGCCGAGAAGTTCCACTCGGCGATGCTCCCGCAGGCCGGCACCGAGTCGCGGGTGTGGCGCGAGGTCGTCGAACTGGGCGCGTCCCTGGACTCGCTGAGCCAGGTCCGCGGCAGCCGGACCGTCGCCGACGTGGCCGTCCTGTGGGACTGGCACTCCTGGTGGGCGCAGAACCTCGCCTGGCGCCCCAGCGAGGACCACGACGCCCGTGAGCGCGCGGACGCCTTCTACGCGGCCCTCTACGACCGCCACCTCACGGTCGACTTCGCCCACCCCGAGGCCGACCTGTCGGCCTACCCGCTGGTCGTCGTCCCCGCGCTGTACCTGACGACCGAAGCGGCCGGGAACAACCTCAAGGAGTACGTCGAGAACGGTGGCACCCTCGTCGTCTCCTGCTTCTCGGGAATCGTCGACGAGCACGACGCCGTCCACGAGGGCCCCTACCCGGGCGCCCTGCGGGACGTGCTCGGCCTGACCGTCGAGGAGTTCTCGCCGCTGCAGGCAGGGGAGAGCGTACGGCTCACCGGCCCCGACGGCTCCGAGCTGACCGGCGACGTGTGGACGGAGTTCGTGGTGCCGCGCGGCGCCGAACCGGTGTGGACCTACGCCGACGGCCTCACCGCCGGACGGCCCGCCGTCACCCGGCACCGGCTCGGCGAGGGCTCCGCCTGGTACGTGTCGACCCGCCTCGACGCGCACGGTCTGGACGCGCTGCTCGGCTGGGCCGCCGACGACGCGGGCCTCGCGCCCCGCGGCGACCTGCCACGCGACGTCGAAGTGGTGCGCCGCGCGGGCGAGTCGGGCGCCTTCCTGTTCGCGATCAACCACACCGCGACCGACGCGAAGGTGCCGCTCGACGCCGAGGGCACCGAACTCCTCACCGGCGAACGCGCGGCGGGCCGTCTCGCCGTCCCCGCGGGCGGCGTCAGGGTCGTACGCCTCGACGCCTGATCACGGCGTACGAACCGGCACCCGCCACCCCCCCGAACACCGGCCGGATCTCTGGGGACTTCCGGCCGGTACCGGCGGCGTCGCGCCCACGGCCTTCGGGTGCGGCGCCGCCGCGGCACCGTGCAGCCAGGTCCCCACCTTCGTCGAAGGGACGACGATGTTCCACGCGAGACGCGCCCTCAGGGCCCTGCTCATACCGCTGTTCGCAGGTCTGGCGCTGACCACCCTGCCCGCCGGACCGGCAGCCGCGGCCTCCACCCTCACCAACGGGGGCTTCGAGTCCGACGGCACCGGAACCGCGACGCCGGCCGGCTGGTCGACGTACTCGGCCGCCGGGCAGAACTCCGCCTCCTTCACCGAGTACGGTGGCCACGGCGGCAGTCACCGCCTCAGCCACTGGTCGGCCTCGGCCTACAAGGTGGAGACCTACCAGTACCTGTCCGGCCTGACCAACGGCACCTACAAGCTCACCGCCTGGGTGCGTTCCGGCGGCGGCCAGAACTCCGCGTACCTCGCGCTGAGGAACTGCGGCAGTGCCGAACAGCGCACCGACATCCCGGTCTCCGCGAGCGGCTGGATCCGGATCGTCACCTCGATCGCGGTGACGAACAACCAGTGCACCATCAGCGTCACCTCCGACGCGGCCGCGGGCAACTGGCTCAACGTCGACGACCTGACCTTCACCCCCGGTTCGACCGGCCTGGCCGTCAAGGGCTCCGACGTGTCCTCCCTCCTCAAGAGCGAGGCCAAGGGCGGCGTCTACAAGAACGCCTCCGGCGCCACCGGCGACGCGCTCGCCGTCCTGAAGAACGCCGGTCAGAACTACGCCCGCGTCAAGGTCTGGGTGAACCCGGCCGACGGCTACAACAACAAGGCGCGCGTGCTGGCCGCCGCCAAGCGCGTCAAGGCGCAGGGCATGAAGCTGCTGGTCGACTTCCACTACTCGGACACCTGGGCCGACCCCGGCGCCCAGACCGTTCCGTCCGCGTGGGCCGGGCACAGCTACAGCCAGTTGAAGGCGGACGTCTACACCCACACCTACGACGTCCTCAACGCCCTGAAGTCCCAGGGCACCACCGCCGACATGGTCCAGGTGGGCAACGAGATCAACGGCGGCATGCTGTGGTCCGCCGGATCCACCTCCAACTGGCCGCAGCTCGCCGGACTGCTCAACTCCGGCTACGACGCGGTCAAGGCGGTCGGCTCCGGCACCCGCGTGGCGCTGCACCTCGCCAAGGGCGGCGACCTGTCGGGCACCCGCTGGTGGTTCGACAACGCCGTGTCCAACGGCGTCAGGTTCGACGTCATCGGGCTGTCGTACTATGGCTACTGGCACGGCACGCTCGCGGACTTCCAGACCACGCTGGACGACGCCGCCTCCCGGTACGGCAAGCCGGTGTACCTGGCCGAGACCGCCTACCCGTTCCGGCTGGACAGCAAGGACACGCACGAGAACATCATCGACGTGCCGAGCGAGCTGGTCGCCGGCTACCCCGCCACGACCGCCGGCCAGACCCGCTGGATGAAGGACGTCGCCAGCATCGTCGAGGCCGTCCCGAACGGCCGTGGCCTCGGCATCTTCTACTGGGAGTCGACGTGGACCGCCGTCGCGGGCAACGGATGGGACCCGACGGACGCGGCCTCCGGGAACGGCTGGGAGAACCAGGCCCTGTTCGGGTACGACGACAGGGCGCTCCCGGCGATGGCCTGGTTCGGCCACCGGTAGGACACCGCCGCTGAGTTCGGGGCCGCACGTGCCGGCGTGCGGCCCTTCGGACGTTCAGCCGCCCGCGGTCCGCAGGAAGGCGTGCAGCGAGTCGGTCAGGGCGGTCACGAAGCCGTCCCGGACCGGCTCCGGCACCCGGTCCAGGGAGAGGTACGGGTTGAGGTCCTCCAGCTCGACCAGGAGCAGGTCGCCGTCCCGGGTGCGGCAGGCGTCCACTCGCTGGATGCCGTGGTCGAGGGTGTTCCAGTCGATGAACCGCCGGGCGAAGGCGAGGTCGGCCGCCGAGGCCGCACAGGGCTCCAGGACCCAGCGCCGGGCGGGGTCCGGCGCGTAGAGGGCGTACTGGAAGGTGTCGTCGACGTAGTAGAAGGACACCTCGTGACGGAAATCGACGCGGGGCTGGACCAGGTCGTCGCCCCAGGTCAGGTCCGCCAGTTCGGCACCGGTCACGAAGCGCAGGCCGATGGAGTCGGCGCCGGCCCTCGGCTTCACCGCGTAGGCGTCGGCCGCGGGCAGCCGTCCCAGGTCCTCGGGCCTGTCGACGGTGGGGATGACCGGGTACCCGGCCTCCGTCAGGTCCACCAGGTACTGCTTGCCGGCCATGTCGGCCCGGCCGGTCAGCGGGTTGTAGACGGGGGTGCCCAGCGCCCGCGCCCGCGTGCGGAACGCGTCGTACGCCTCCCGGTGGTGCAGGACCGGCCCGCTGTTGCGGACCACGACCGCGTCGAAGCCGTCCAGCAGGGCCGCGGCGTCCAGCGGATGGCACAGGGCGAGGTCGAACTCCGCGCGCAGCCGGGAGGTGAGGAAGACGTCCTCGTCGCCGTAGCGCCGCCCGCGGGCCGGATAGGAGAGGTCGGTGACGTACAGCAGGCGGGGGCGGGCGGGCACGGCGGTCTCCCTGGTCGGTGACGGCCAACCTAACCCGGGGCCCTGGGGTGCGGCCCGGCCGCCTGACGGCACGGCCCGGGGAGGAACGTCGCACCCCGGGGTGTGCCCGGGCACCGGCCGGGTGCGCGGCGCAGCACGGCCGCGTTACGCTGACGACCGGCCGCGATCCCTCGCGGCGCGGCGGTGGGGCCCGCCGTACCCGAACCGCGGCACCGGTGCCGACAACGGTCCCTGCTTGCGACGGAGCACGCCCGGCGGACGCCGGGCCCCGGCGAGTAGGAGAGACGCACAGCCATGCCGGCCCCCCACCCCGAACCCGAAGCCCCTGTGCCGGGCGCGACCGTACCCGCGCTGTCCCCCGACGCCCCCGTGGCCGATCCGCCCCGGCCCGCCCGCTGGCACGGGCAGGCGCCCGTGGTCGCGGTCGTGGCGGCCGGCGGCGGTATCGGCGCCGCGGCACGCTACGGCGCCTCTCTCCTGTGGCCCACGGCGGCGGCCGGCTTCCCCTGGACCACGTTCTGGGTGAACGTCGCCGGCTGCTGCGTGATCGGCCTCTTCATGGTCGTGATCACGGAGGGACGACCCGTACACCGGCTGGTCCGGCCCTTCTTCGGCACCGGAGTCCTCGGCGGCTTCACCACCTTCTCGACGTACGCCGTCGACATCCAGCGCCTGATGGAGGAGGGCCGGCCCGGCACCGCCCTCGCCTACCTCGCCGCGACCCTTCTCGCCGCCCTCGCGGCGGTCTGGCTCGCGGCGGCGACGGCGCGGCGCCTGCTCCCGACCCTGCCCCTGCGCGAGAAAGGTAAGAGGTCGTCGTGAACTGGGTGCTCGTCATCGTCGGCGGCATGGTCGGCGCGCCCCTGCGCTACCTCACCGACCGTGCCGTCCAGGCGCGGCACGCCACCGGCTTCCCCTGGGGGACGTTCGCCGTCAACGTCACCGGGTCCCTGGTCCTCGGCACCCTCACCGGTGCCGTCGCGGCCGGCGCCGTCGGCTCCCATCTGCAGCTTCTGCTCGGCACCGGGCTGTGCGGGGCGCTCACCACGTACTCGACCTTCTCGTACGAGACCCTGCGGCTGGCCCAGGACGGCGCCCGTCCGCTCGCCGTCGCCAACGCGGTCGCGAGCGTGGCGGCGGGCCTGGGCGCCGTCTTCGTGGGGCTGACGGTGGCGCGGGCCCTCTGGCTCTGAGCACGGCCCTTACCCGGCTGTAGTACGACTGCCTCCCCGGCGCGATCACGGTCGCCGTGAGCCGTGGCCGGTCGCACCTCAGCCATGCGCCCGTCAGGCATGCCCTCGCCGAGCAGAACTGGACCCCATGAGCACCATCAGCGTCGGTCAGGCCGTCGTCCTCGGAGCGGTGGAGGGCGTCACGGAGTTCCTCCCGGTGTCCTCCACCGGCCATCTGAAGATCACCGAAGGACTCATGGGGATCCAGGTCGACGACAAGGCCGTCGTCGGGTTCTCCGCGGTGATCCAGGTCGGTGCGATCGCCGCGGTGCTCGTCTACTTCCGCAAGGACATCGTGCGGATCTGTGCCGCCTGGTTCCGCGGAATCCTCCACGCGGGGGAGCGGCAGGAGCGTGACTACCGGTTCGCGTGGTGGGTGATCGCCGCGACGGTCCCGATCGTCCTCGTGGGGCTCGCCGCCCGGTCGCTCATCGAGGGGCCGCTCGCCTCGCTGTGGGTGGTGGCCGGTTCGCTGATCGTCGGCAGCGGTGTGATGTGGGTCGCGGAACAGGTGGGCCGGCGCCGGCGCGCGGAGGAGGACACCCGGTTCCGGGACGCGATGCTCGTCGGCGGTTCGCAGATCCTCGCTTTGCTCTTCCCGGGTTTCTCCCGCTCCGGCGCCACCATGTCCACCGCGCTGCTGCTCGACCTCGACCGGGTCGCGGCCACCCGGCTCTCGTTCTTCCTCGGCATACCGGCCCTGACCGGCGCCGGGCTCTACGAGTTGAAGGACGCCCTCGGCGCGGGGGTGGGCGCGGCCCCGCTGATCGCCGGAACCGCCGTCTCGTTCGCGGTCGCGTACGCCTCCGTCGCCTGGCTGCTGAAGTTCGTGACCCGGCATTCCTTCAACGTGTTCGTCGCCTACCGGATCGTCGTCGGCGTGCTCCTCCTCGGGCTGCTCGGCGCGGGCGGGCTGAGCTGACCAGCTCGAAGATCGAATCCCCGACCTCTTGACAGCCCCCTCCCGTCACCCGCAGGATCACCCCCGTGAACCTGTCAGACAGCCAGACAGGTGGCTCGGCACCCCGGCGCGTCAGCGCCATGGAAGCGGTGCTCACCCACCTCCGCGACGCCATCGAGCGCGGCAAGTACGCCATCGGGGACAAGCTCCCCTCGGAGGCGGAGCTGTGCCGACAGCTCGAAGTGAGCCGTCCGGTGCTCCGCGAGGCGCTCCGCGCGCTGCAGGTGATGGGACTGACCCAGTCCCGCACCGGCAAGGGCACCTTCGTGATCGCGAACGCCGTCGAGGACCCCACCTTCGGCGACTTCACGGCCAGCGACCTGCTGGAGGTGCGCCGCCACGTGGAGATCCCGGTCGCCGGGTACGCGGCGGTGCGCCGCACCCCGGAGAACCTGGACCATCTGGCCCATCTCCTGGACCGGATGGAGCGGGAGACCGACACCACCGCCTGGGTCGCGATGGACTCCCTCTTCCACCTGGCCGTGGCCGAGGCCGCCCAGAACCCGGTGTTCCGCCGGGTGATCGAGGAGATCCGGGACGCACTGGCCCGCCAGTCGGCCTTCCTCAACGAGCTGGGCGGCCGGCGCGAGCAGTCCAACCGTGAACACCGGGCCATCGTCGAGGCGCTGATCGACGGTTCCGAACACGACGCGGTGGAGGCCATGTCCCACCACCTCGACCGCGTCGAGACCACCCTCACCGACATCGTGCGTTCCCCGCGCACGGAGAGTTCCACGGAAGGCGGACCCGAGGCGTGAGCGAGCAGTCCCTCGACAAAGACGTCGTGCAGACCAGGACGTCCCCGGCGCACGTCGACGCCGGAGACGCCGGCTACAGCAAGTCCCTGAAGTCCCGCCACGTCAACATGATCGCCATCGGCGGAGCGATCGGCACCGGCCTGTTCCTCGGCGCCGGAGGCCGGCTCGCCGACGCCGGGCCGTCCCTCTTCATCGCCTACGCGGTCTGCGGAGTCTTCGCCTTCCTCGTCGTCCGCGCCCTCGGCGAACTGGTCCTGTACCGGCCGTCCTCCGGCGCCTTCGTGTCCTACGCCCGGGAGTTCCTCGGTGAGAAGGGCGCGTACACGGCCGGCTGGATGTACTTCCTGAACTGGGCCACCACCGGCATCGCCGACATCACCGCGGTCGCCCTCTACACCCACTACTGGGGCATGTTCTCCGACATCCCCCAGTGGGTGATCGCGCTCATCGCGCTCGGGGTCGTCCTGGCCGTGAACCTGATCTCGGTGAAGATGTTCGGCGAACTGGAGTTCTGGTTCGCGATCATCAAGGTCGGCGCGCTCGTGACCTTCATGCTGATCGGCATCTTCCTGCTGGTCACCCAGCAGCCGGTCGACGGTCATACTCCCGGCCCGTCCCTGATCACCGACAACGGCGGCATCTTCCCCAACGGCCTGCTGCCCATGCTGCTGATCATCCAGGGCGTCGTCTTCGCCTACGCCTCCGTCGAACTGGTCGGCGTCGCCGCGGGCGAGACCGAGAACCCCGAGAAGATCATGCCGAAGGCGATCAACTCGATCATGTGGCGCGTCGGCCTCTTCTACGTCGGCTCCGTCCTGCTGCTTGCGATGCTGCTGCCCTGGTCCTCGTACAAGGCCGGCGAGAGTCCCTTCGTCACGGTGCTCTCCAACATCGGCATCCCAGCGGCCGGCGGCATCATGAACCTGGTCGTGATGACCGCGGCCATGTCCTCGCTCAACTCGGGCCTGTACTCCACCGGACGCATCCTGCGCTCGATGGCGATGGCGGGCTCCGCCCCGAAGTTCACCGGCGTGATGAGCCGCAACCAGGTGCCCTACGGCGGCATCCTGCTCACCAGCGGCATCTGCGTGCTCGGTGTCGGACTGAACTTCGTGGTCCCGGCCGACGCGTTCGAGATCGTGCTCAACTTCGCCGCGATCGGCATCATCTGCACCTGGGGCATGATCATGATCTGTCACCTGGTGTTCTGGCAGAAGACCGAGAAGGGCGAGCTGACCCGGCCGAGCTACCGGCTGCCGGGCTCCCCGTGGACCGAACTGGTCACCCTGTTCTTCCTGGGCTCGGTCCTCGTCCTGATGTACGCGGACGGCGGCGCGGGCCGCACGACCGTGCTGTGCCTCCCCCTCATAGTGCTGGCGCTGATCGCGGGGTGGTTCGGCGTCCGTCGCCGGGTCGCCCAGCAGTCGGCCGGAGTGAAGAAGTGATCCACGCAGTGACGTACGACCCCACGACCACCGGCGCCGCGGCGATCCCTGCGGCTCCGGTGGCCGCGGCCCCCGCGATCCGGGAACCGCTCCACGCCCCCGTCGCCCACCTCGTACGCGGAGGTGTCATCGAGGGCATCCACTACGGCTCCGTCGTGGTGCTGGGAGCCGGCGGGGAGGTGGAACTCCAACTCGGCGACATCGAGGCGGCGTTCTACCCCCGGTCGGCTCTCAAGCCGGTCCAGGCCGTGGCGATGCTGCGCGCCGGACTGCCGCTGGACGGCGCACTGCTGTCCCTCACGGCGGCCAGCCACTCCGGCGAGGAACGCCACCTCGCCGGAGCCCGGCAGATCCTCCAGCTGGCCGGGGCGAGCGAGGACGACCTGCGCAACGTCCCCGACATGCCCTTCGACCCGGCGGTCCGGGACCAGTGGATACGCGAGGGGAGGCAGCCCTCCCGTCTCGCGCAGAACTGTTCCGGCAAGCACGCGGCCATGCTCTACACCTGCCGGCTCAACGGCTGGTCGTTCGACGACTACCTCGACCCGGCCCACCCCTTGCAGCAGGCCATCGCGGAGATCGTCGAGGACCTCACCGGGCAGGCCGTCGCCCGGGTGACCGTCGACGGCTGCGGTGCCCCCCTCTTCTCCGTCTCCCTGCACGGCCTGGCCCGCGCTCTCTCCAGGATCACCACCGCCGCCGAGGGCACCCCCGAGCGCACGGTCGCCGACGCCATGCGCGCGCACGCCGAGATGGCGTCCGGCGCCGGGCGCGATGTGGCCGAGCTGATGCGGGCCGTGCCCGGACTGCTCACCAAGGACGGCTTCGAGGGCGTCCAGGTCACAGCCCTCCCGGACGGCCGGGCCGTCGCCGTGAAGATCGCCGACGGCGCGAACCGGGCGCGGGTGCCGGTGACGGCCGCCGCGCTCGTGCGGGCCGGGGTCGCCCCCGAGGCTCTCGCCGCGTTCTCGGGCGAGGCGCTGCTCGGAGGCGGACGGGAGGTCGGGCGGGTCGGTGTGGTGCGGGCGCTGGATCCGATGCCGCGATTGCCCTGACCGTCGGGCGGGTTGTCGACTGCCGGCCCGGTGGGGCTTCTCGCGCAGTTCCCCGCGCCCCTGAAAAGCCGGGGCTGCGCCCCGAGCCTTCCTGTTCTTTCAAGGGCGCGGGGAACTGCGCGAGAGCCCCCACCGGACCCGCACCCGACAACACGCCCCCGCCCACCACCACCCACCCACCCGCACAGCACCAGGAAAGGCCCACCCTCCATGACCGCCGCTACCACCCGCAGCGAGCACGACCTGCTCGGTGACCGTGACGTTCCCGCCGATGCGTACTGGGGTGTGCACACTCTGCGCGCGACGGAGAACTTCCCGATCACCGGTATGCCGATCTCGGCGTACCCGCATCTGATCGAGGCGCTGGCCGCGGTGAAGGAGGCCGCCGCCCTCGCGAACGAGGAACTCGGTCTGTTGGAGGCGGGGAAGGCCGCCGCGATCGTCGGGGCGTGCCGGGAGGTCCGTGGCGGCAGGCTGCATGATCAGTTCGTCGTGGACGTCATCCAGGGTGGTGCGGGCACGTCGACGAACATGAACGCCAACGAGGTTGTCGCCAACCGGGCGCTGGAGCTGCTGGGCCACGCCAAGGGGCAGTACGAGTTCCTGCACCCGAACGAGGACGTCAATCTCGGCCAGTCGACGAACGACGTGTACCCGACCGCTGTGAAGGTCGCGACCGTCTTCGCGGTGCGGGAGCTGCTCCGTGCGATGGCGGTGCTCCAGGATTCCTTCGCCCGTAAGGCGGTGGAGTTCCGTGATGTGCTGAAGATGGGCCGTACGCAGTTGCAGGACGCGGTGCCCATGACGCTGGGCCAGGAGTTCTCGTCGTACGCGGTGATGCTGGACGAGGACCGGTCCCGTCTGGCGGAGGCCGTGGAACTGGTCCATGAGATCAACCTGGGTGCCACGGCCATCGGCACGGGCCTCAACGCCCCGGCCGGGTATGCCGAGTCGGCGCGCCGGCATCTCGCGGACATCACGGGGCTGCCGCTGGTGACGGCGGCCAATCTGGTGGAGGCGACGCAGGACTGCGGTGCGTTCGTGCAGATGTCGGGGGTGCTCAAGCGCATCGCGGTGAAGCTCTCCAAGAGCTGCAATGATCTGCGGCTGTTGTCGTCGGGGCCGCGGGCGGGGCTGAACGAGATCAACCTGCCGCCGGTGCAGGCGGGTTCGTCGATCATGCCGGGCAAGGTGAACCCGGTGATTCCCGAGGTGGTCAACCAGGTCGCCTTCGAGGTGATCGGCAACGACGTCACCATCACGATGGCCGCCGAGGCCGGTCAGCTCCAGCTGAACGCCTTCGAGCCGATCATCCTGCACTCGCTGTCGGAGTCCCTCACCCATCTGCGGGCCGCCTGTCTGACGCTCGCCGAGCGGTGCGTGGACGGGATCACCGCGAACACCGAGGCGCTGCGCGCGAGCGTGGAGAACTCCATCGGTCTGGTGACCGCCCTCAACCCCTACATCGGCTACTCGGCGGCCACCGACATCGCCAAGGAAGCCCTCGCCACCGGCCGAGGTGTCGCCGAACTCGTCCAGGAGAAGGGCCTGCTGCCCGCCGACCGGCTCCGGGAACTGCTGCGGCCCGAGGTGCTCGCGGGCAGCGGCGGACCCCTCGGCTGATGGGATCGCCCACCTACCAGGCGGTGCTGGAACGCATCGCCGAGGAGATCGAGCGGACCCCGGGCCGCGGCCGGCCCGCCGACTACATCCCGGCGCTCGCGGCCGTCGACCCGCGCCGCTTCGGCATGGCCGTCGCGGAACCGGACGGCACGGTGTACGGCGTGGGGGACTGGCGCGAGCCGTTCTCCACGCAGTCCATCACCAAGGTGTTCACCCTCGCCCTCGACCTGGCTCGCGAGGGTGACGCCCTCTGGGAGCACGTGGGCCGGGAGCCCTCAGGCAACCCCTTCAACTCCCTGGTCCAGCTGGAGTACGAGAGCGGCATCCCGCGCAACCCGTTCATCAACGCGGGTGCCCTCGTCGTCACCGACCGCCTCCACACCCGGACGGGCGACGCGGCCGGCGAACTGCTCGCCTTCCTGCGGTCGGAGAGCGGCAACCCGGACCTGGACTTCGACGTGGAGATCGCCGCCTCCGAAACGGCCCATGGGGACCGCAACGCGGCCCTCGCCCACTTCATGGCCTCGTACGGCAACATCGACAACCCCGTACCGGCCCTCCTCGACCAGTACTTCCGGCAGTGCTCCCTCACCGCCTCCTGCGCCGACCTGGCCCTCGCGACCACCTTCCTGGCCCGCCACGGCGTCCGGGCCGACGGCACCCGCCTGCTGACGCGCAGCCAGGCGAAACAGGTCAACGCGGTCATGCTCACCTGCGGGACGTACGACGCGGCGGGCGAGTTCGCCTACCGCGTCGGCCTGCCCGGCAAGAGCGGTGTGGGCGGCGGCATCATCGCCGTCGTACCGGGCCGCTGCGGGCTGTGCGTATGGAGTCCGGGGCTGGACGAGCGGGGCAACTCGGTGGCGGGAGTGGCGGCGCTGGACCGGTTCACCACCCTGACGGGACTGTCGGTCTTCTGACCGCCGCGCCGACCGGTTCGTTCCTGGTCACGTCCCGGTACCCGCCCGGAGGGCGGTACGTCGCCTGCCCGCCACTCGGCGTTGCCAGGCTGACCGAGTGTTGGCCATCGCTTTCCCCGTCGACCTACGCCGCTGCCAGGCGCTCGGCCTGGCCGGATCCGCCTTTCTCGCCCTGGGAGGTGAGACCGCCGGTGCCCTGCCGGTCCGGGAGCTCCTGTCGCCGACCTCCGGGCGCGGCGCCCTGGGGCTGGTCGGTGTCTACTTCGGCGTCGTCCTGCTGATAGCCGCCTGGGCCCTGCTCGGGAAGGTGATACGCGGCCCGGAGCCCCCGACGCCCCGCGCCCTGCTCCTGGTGCTGGCCGTCTGGGCGGCACCCCTGCTGCTCGCGCCGCCACTGTTCAGCCGGGACGTCTACAGCTACCTCGCCCGGGGCGCCATGGTCGACGGGCACATCGACGTCTATCTGCACGGGCCCGCCCGGCTCGGCGGCCCGCTCGCCGACGAGGTCGCCCCGATGTGGCGGTACACGGCCACCCCGTACGGCCCGGTCTTCCTCGCCGCGGCCTCCGGGCTGTCCGGTCTGACCGAGGGCCGGATACCGGCGGGGCTCATTGGGATGCGGCTGATCGCGCTGCTCGGGGTCGTCCTGATGGCCGTGGCGCTGCCCCGGCTCGCCCGGCACAGCGGAGCCGACCCGGCCGTCGCCCTCTGGCTCGGCGCCCTCAACCCGCTGGTGCTGCTGCACCTGGTGGCCGGGGCCCACAACGACGCGCTGATGCTGGGCCTGCTCGGGGTCGGCCTGGTGCTCGCCAGAGGCCGCTGGTACCTCATCGGCGTCGCCCTCGTCACCCTCGCCGCCCTGGTCAAGGCACCGGCCGAGTTCGCCCTGACGGGGCTGACCGCGTGTCTGGTCAGCCCCGTCACCTGGGTGCACCATCTGGTCTGGCTGCTGCCGTCCTTCGCCGTCCTGCTGTGACACCGCAGACTGCTGCCGCTCACGGCCGCGCTGTAGGCCGTGCTGTGCAGCAGCGTCGTATGGCTCTGGTTCGACGACGCCTCCGGCCCAGGCGGGTTCCTCGGCGCCCACACCTATGTGTGGATCACGCTCGGACTCCTGCTGCGGCTCCCGGTCGGTCAGCCGTCGGCGGCCCGGCCGCGCCTGAGCCGCAGTCGGAGCCGCAGTACCAGTGCCACGGCCGCCGCGCCGCAGCCGGCGGCACCCGCGATCGCACCCGCCACCGGCAGGCCGGGCGAGGTGACCGCCTTCTCCTCCGCGCGCACCGACAGCGGTTCGGGGCCGGCCTGAGGAGCGGCCGCCGGACGTGGTGGCAGCAGCGAGCCCACGGCGTCGACGTGCCCGGCGGCCCGGAACCCCCAGTCGAGGAGGGAGCGCGCCTCCTCGTAGACGGCGTGGCCACCGCCCGACTCCGGGCGCATCACCGTCACCACGAGGGTGCGGCCGCCCCGCTTCGCGGCGGCGACGAGGGTGTTGCCCGCGTTGGTCGTGTAGCCGTTCTTGACGCCGATCAGCCCGGGATAGGGCTCGACCCCGGCGCCGGTCAGCAGCCGGTTGGTGTTCTGGATGCCGTACGACCAGCCGCCCGCCGGGAACGTCGCGGTGGCCGTGGCGCAGTACCCGGCGAACTCGGCGTTGCGCAGCCCGGCCCGCCCGAACACCGCCAGGTCGTACGCGGAGGAGACCTGGCCGGGCGCGTCGTAGCCGTCGGGCGAGACGACATGGGTGTCCCGGGCGCCCAGGGCGCGGGCCTTCGCCTGCATCTGCTCGGTGGTGGCCTTCCAGCCGCCGTTGAGGGAGGCGAGCACGCGTACGGCGTCGTTGCCGGAGCTGAGGAAGACCCCGCGCCACAGATCGGCGACGGTGTACGTGTTGTTCTCCTTGACGCCGACCAGGCTGCTGCCGGCGCCGATGCCCGCGAGCTCCTCGCTCTTGACGGTGTGTCTCAGGCCGGCCGGCAGCCCCGGCAGCACGGTCAGGGCGAAGAGGGTCTTCAGGGTGCTCGCCGGCGGCAGTCTGCGGTGCGCGTCGTGCGCGGCCAGTACCTCGCCGCTGCCGGCGTCCGCCACCAGCCAGGACACCGCCGAGAGGTCCTGCGGCACCCGGGGAGCCCCGGACCGTGGCCGTACCTGGGTCCCGTGCCGGAACAGCGGCGACGGCTCCTGCCCGGCCTTGGCGTCCGGCCGGTCCGCCCCGGCCGGACGTGGGGCCCCTTCCGGGTGCGTCACGCCGGCCAGGGCCCCGAGCGCGCAGACGGCGGAGCAGCAGACGGCGATGCGGGCGAGACGGGGGACTCGGGATGGGAATCCGATGGTCATACCGCAAACGTAGGAAGAGGCGGGTCCCGGTCCGGGATGCCAGGGCCGTGTGCCCGCATCCAGCACCCGGATGCCGTAGGTCAGGCCGCCGGCAGCGTGGGCTGCACCTGCCGCAGGAAGGCCGCGTTGTCCGGGGTGGCCCGCAGCCGCTCCAGCAGGGTTTCGAGGTTCGCCTGTCCCTCGCGTGACCGCAGGGCCCGCCGCAGTCCGCGTACGGCCGTCAACTCGGCCGGTGTCAGCAGGAGTTCCTCCCGGCGGGTGCCGGAGGGGGTGATGTCGACGGCGGGGAACACACGGCGGTCGGCCAGCGCGCGGTCGAGGCGGAGCTCCATGTTGCCGGTGCTCTTGAGCTCCTCGAAGAAGAAGTCGTCCGCGCGGGACCCGGTCTCCACCAGGGCGGTGGCGATGACGGTGAGGGATCCGGCCTCCTCGGTCAGCCGGGCGGCGCCGAACAGCCGTTTGGGTCCGTGCAGGGCGGCGGCGTCGACGCCGCCGCTGAGCGTGCGGCCACCGGCGGCGGCCGCGTTGTTGTGGGCCCGGCACAGCCTCGTCAGGGAGTCCAGCAGGATCACGACGTCCTCGCCCTGTTCGACGAGCCGCTTGGCGCGCTCCACGACGAGTTCGGCGAGCGCGATGTGCTGCCTGGGGGACCGGTCGAACGTCGACGCGTACACCTCGCCCCGTACGGAGCGCCGCATGTCGGTCACCTCCTCGGGCCGTTCGTCGAGGAGCACCACCATGAGGCGGGCCTCCGGGTGGTTGGCGGCGATCGCGGCGGCCACCTGCTGGAGCAGCACCGTCTTGCCGGTCTTCGGCGGGGCGACGATCAGTCCCCGCTGACCCTTGCCGACGGGTGCCACGAGGTCGACCAGACGGCCCGTCAGGCCGCTCGCCGGGTGTTCGAGCCGCAGCCGCTCGCGCGGGTGCAGCGGGGTGAGGTCGTGGAAGTGCGGGCGGCGGCCCAGTTCCTGGGGCGTACGGCCGTTGATCCGTTCGACGCCGGTGAGGGCGCGTCCGCCGTCGCGTACGCCCTCGACGGTGTCGCCCTTGCGCAGCCCGTACCGGCGGATCAGTGCGGCGGGGACCTGCGGGTCGGCGGGGTCGGGCAGGCAGCCGTCGACGCGCAGGTGTCCCTGCCCGCCCTGCGCGATCTCCAGGACACCGGTGACCCGGGCGGGAGGCTGCCGATCGGTGGACGTGCGTTCGAGTGTGGTGGTGGTCATGAGTGGGGGTCCTTTCGAGGACAGGAGAATGTGGAAGAAGGGGGAGGGGCATACACCCGGGGTACGGCGGAGCCGTTCGGGGCCGCTCGTGTGAGGCGGACCGTGTGTCACGGGTGGTGCGGGGAGGCTGACGGCCGGTCGGAGGACGACGGGCGGTTCAGCGGAAGAGATCCCGGGATTCGGGAGAGAGCGGCACCGGCGCCCCGGAGGGGGCGATACACACGTGCCGGAACAACCGTACCACCATCGGTGGCCGATGGTGGGGGAGTTCCTTACCGATGACTTACCCGTGGCCGGTGAACCGATCTCCCGGGGACCTCGTACAGAGGGGGGCACCGCCAGCGGTCTTCGCACGGAAGGAACGCCGCGTGTCCCTCTTCACGCGCTCCAGCCCCTCACCCGGCACCGACGACACGGACGGCGCCGACGGCACGGACGGAACGGTTGCGCCGTCGACGGCCGCCCCGACGGCCGAACCCTCTTCCGAGTCGTCGTCCGGTCCGACCGGAGGTCCGTCGTCCGGGCGCCCGGCGCGTCGATGGCGGAGATACCGCGCGGCGTTGCGGGAGAAGTACCCGCGCGCGGCACGCGGTTCGTCCTGGACCGTCACCGCGCTGGCCGCCGCCCTGGTGTTCTTCGCGCTGTTCATGCCGGGCAAGGCCGAGTACTTCGAGGCGCGGCAGTTCCTGCGGATCCCCGTGGAGCCGATCCTCGCCGCCGCCCTGCTGCTGGTGCTGCCGCGCCGGCCGCGGCTGGCGGGGGCGGTCGTCATCGGGGTGGGTCTGGCCGCCCTGGTGGTCGTGAAGGCGCTGGACATCGGCTTCAACCAGTTCCTCGGCCGCGGGTTCAACGTGGTCCTCGACTGGGGCCTGCTCGACGACGCCGAGTCCTACGTGCGGGACACCCTCGGCGGCGCGGGCGTCCGGGCGGCCGTGTTCGGTCTGGTGGTGCTGGTGCTGCTGCTGTTCGCCTTCATGGCGCTGGCCGTGCTGCGGCTCACGAGGCTGCTCGTCCGCGACCGGGAACGGGCGACGAAGGGCATCGTCGTCGCCGGCACCGTCTGGATCACCTGTGCGGCGCTCGGCCTGACACCCCTCGACAACACCGCGGTCGCCTCCAGGAGCACCATCGGCTTCGTGCAGGACCGCTGGGGCCGGGTCCAGGAGACACTGCGGGACGAGGCCGCGTTCGCCGAGGAGGCCAAGAAGGACCGGTTCGCCGACGTGCCCGGCGACCGGCTGCTGACCGGGCTGCGCGGCAAGGACGTCACGATCGCCTTCATCGAGAGCTACGGGCGCGCCGCCCTGCAGGACCCCGCCATCGCCCCCGGCGTGAACGGAGCCCTCGACGGGGAGGGCAAGGCGCTGGCCGAGGCGGGGTTCGCGGCGAAGAGCGGCTGGCTGACCTCGGCGACGTACGGCGGCAGCAGTTGGCTCGGCCACTCCACGTTCCTCACCGGCCTGTGGATCGACAACCAGAGCCGCTACCGCACGGTCACCGCCGGCGACCGCCTCACCCTGCCCGGAGCCTTCGGCAGGACCGGCGCCTGGCGCACGGTCGGGGTCGTGCCCGGCGTCCGCTACAACTGGCCGGAAGGCGACTTCTACGGCTTCGACAAGGTCTACGACTCCCGCGATGTCGGCTACCAGGGGCCGAAGTTCAGCTGGTCGACCATGCCCGACCAGTACGCCCTCACCGCGTTCGAACGCCTGGAGGCCGCCAAGAAGCGTGACAAGCCGCTGATGGCGGAGATCATCCTGACCTCCAGTCACCAGCCGTGGGCACCGCTGCCCAAGATGATCGGCTGGGACGAGGTGGGCGACGGCTCGGTCTACCGGGCCGTCGAGAAGGCGGGCAAGGACCCGGCGGACGTGTTCACCGACCCCGTCAAGGTGAAGGAGGAGTACGGCAGGTCCGTCCAGTACTCGCTGCACAGCCTCCTGCAGTACCTGAAGAGGTACGGCGACAAGAACTCGGTGCTGGTCTTCCTGGGCGACCACCAGCCCATGGCGAGGGTCAGCGGCGACGGCGCGAGCCACGACGTACCGGTCACCGTCGTCGCCCACGATCCCAAGGTGCTCGACCGGATCGACGACTGGGGCTGGTCCGACGGCCTGCGGCCCGGTGCCGACGCCCCGGTCTGGCGCATGGACTCCTTCCGCGACCGGTTCCTCACCGCGTACGGCGAGGAACCGGAGGCGGCCGGCACACCCGTGCCGTAGCCGTCCGTGTGCGGGAGCGGCTGCCCGGAACGGGGGACCGGGCAGCCGCTCCGGTGTTCAACCGCGCAAGTCGAAGACGCCGTGGCCGAAGCCCCGGGCGGTGATCGTGCCGTCCGTGATCTCCACCCCCAGCACCTCCAGCGCCCGGTGGACGGCGGGCTCGTACGGGCAACTCGCCGTGTGCTGCTGCGGGTTGACGACCACCAGGTAGCGCCCGCCGCGGACGTACACGAACGGGTACCCCGCGTGCAGCACCTCCACCGCACCGCCGGGGCCCAGCTCGGGGGTGCGGCGGCGCAGGGCGATCAGGCGGCGCACGAGATGCAGGAGCGAGGTGTCGTCGGCGCGCTGGGCCGCGACGTCCGGGCGGCCGGGGGAGGGGTCGACGGGGAGGTAGAGACGGTCGGCGCGGGCGGTGGAGAACCCCGCGTTCGCGGTGCCGTCCCACTGCATGGGCGTACGGGAGCCCGCGCGGTTGTAGCGGGGGCCGAGGACGCTGCCCTCCTTGTCGGGCAGGCCCGGGACGTACCGCATGCCGATCTCGTCGCCGTAGTAGATCGCCGGGAGCGTCGGCCAGGTCATCTGGAAGACGAAGGCGGCGGGGAGCTGTTCGGCCGTGCGGGGGCCGCAGTTGAGGCGGGAGAAGTCGTGGTTGGCGGTGGGCAGCGCGATCGAGCCCGCACCGCCGACCGCCGCGGACGCCTGCCGCCATGCCTCGACGAAGGGGCGCGGCGAGCCGTGGCCGCTCGCGTCGAAGAAGCAGTCGAGCGGGTCCCAGTGCTCGTGGACCGTGCCCTCGCCGTTGTTCCACAGCGAGCGCAGGGCGAGGCCGTCGGCGGGGCCCCCGAAGTGGAGGAAGAAGTCGGCGTGGAACCCGGCCGGGACCGACACCTCCGGCTCGCCCCACTCGGCGAGGAGCACGGCGTCCGGGTGGGCGGCGTCCAGCCAGTGCCGCAGTTCCGCCCAGAGGCGGGAGGTCTCGGCCCGGTCCGGGTCGTCCTTGACGAGCGAGGCGGCCATGTCGACGCGGAAGCCGGCCACGCCGAGGCCCAGCCAGTGGTCCATGATCGTGCGGAGCGCGTGACGGTTGGCGCGCGGGCCGTCGGTGTCCGGCGGCAGCCGCCAGGGCTCGGCCGGATTCCCGCGCGCGTAACCGAAGTTGAGGGCGGGCTGGGAGTCGAAGAAGTTCGGGAGGTAGGCGCCGGGCCGGGTGCCGGGGGAGGCCACGAAGCCTTCGGGACGGCCTCGGGGCGCCCAGATGTAGCGGTGGTCGTCCGGGTCGTCCGCGGACGCGCGGAACCAGGGGTGGTCGACCGAGGTGTGGCCGGCCACGAGGTCGAGCAGGATCCGGATGCCCCGGCGGCCCGCCTCGTCGACGAGCCTCGCCAGGTCGTCGTTCGAGCCGTAGCGGGGGGCGACGTTCAGATAGTCGGCGACGTCGTACCCGGCGTCGCCGAACGGCGAGACGAAACAGGGGTTCAGCCAGACGGTGTCGACACCCAGCCAGGAGAGATGGTCGAGGTGTCCGGCGATGCCGGCGAAGTCCCCGATGCCGTCCCCGTCGGAGTCGGCGAAGGACTGCGGATAGATCTGGTAGAAGACGGCGTCGGCCAGCCAGGTCGGGGCGGGGCGGAACGGAGTCATGGCACGGACCATAGGCGACGGCGCCCGCCCGCCGCTGCCCCGAGCCAGGGCCTAAGCTGACGTGATGTTCACCCCGCAAGGCCCCAGCCTCCGCGAACTCGCCGTCCAGGCGCTCTCCTCCGTCGAACACGGCTACGACCTGCTCGCGCCCAAGTTCGACGAGACCCCGTTCCGTACGCCCGACTCGATCCTGGAGGCGGTCGAGGCCGCCCTGTCGTCGCTGGGGCCCTTCGCCCACGGCCTGGACCTCTGCTGCGGCACCGGAGCCGGTATGGAGGTGCTGCGCGAGGTGTGCCGGGAGAGTGTCACCGGCGTCGACATCAGCGCGGGGATGCTGGCGGTGGGGAGGGAGCGGCTGGACTCCGCGAGCGTCCGTCCCGACAGCCGCCGGGTCGCCTCCGCCGGGGCCGAACGACCGGGCGACTCGGGCAACGGCCCCGGTTCCGGCGCCACGCGTGTGGCCTGGGTGCGCGGTGACGCCCTGGCGCTGCCCTTCGCCCCTGTCTTCGATCTGGCCGTCAGCTTCGGCGCGTTCGGGCACTTCCTGCCGCGGGAGCTGCCGGGACTGTTCTCCGAGGTGCACGCCGTGCTGCGGCCCGGCGGACGCTTCGCGTTCCCGCTGCCGGCGCCCGCCCCGCCCCGCTCGCCCTGGTACTGGGCGGCACTGGGCTTCGACACGGCGATGCGGGTGCGCAACGCCCTCTGGCGGCCCCCGTTCGTCATGTACTACCGGCCGTTCCGGCTCGGCGTCGTAGGGGAGGAGCTGGAACGCGCGGGGTTCGAGGTGGAGTTGTACACGCTGCCCGAGTTCGGGCGGCGGACCGACGGCAGCCCGCGCTGCCGGATGGTCGTGGCCACCCGCAAGGGGTGACCGGCCGGGGCGTGCCGCAGCGCCGGACGGGCCGGCCAGGTGGCGCTCACTGCCGAACGTGCTCGCCGCCCCGCACCTCGGCTGCATCGGCGAGCGGAACCACCGCACCTGCCGCATCTTCTCCACGGTCGGCTGTGGACACGGCCGCACGCGACCAGGGAAGCGCCGGCCGGGCCCGTCCCTTCCGGGACCGACGGCCCGCCCGGCGTCGGGATGCGGCACCCTTCTGCCCGTGCGGCGGGAAGGAGCCTCACCCGCCCCGCGGGGTCCGTGACAGGAACATCGGCCGGGACGGCTCCGTGTGCGTCGGGATCAGGTGCCAGTAGTCCCGGGTCTCCACGGCCAGGCCGGCCGCGTCGAACCGGACGAAGACGCAGCCGGCGAGGGTCTGCGGCTCCCGGTCGGCCTCGGACAGCACCCGGAACTCGGCGACGGCCACACCGTCCTGGCCGATCACCGGGTCCGAGAAGCGCACGTCGTCCACCCGCTCGCCGGTGAAGGACCAGCGCAGGTATGCGGCGAGTTCGTCGCGGCCCCGGTGCGGCTCCCGGAACGGCATCGACCGGTGGACGCAGTCCGTCGCGTACAACTCCAGGATCGCCTCGACGTCGTGCGCGGCCCACGCCCGCTGCCACACGCCCACGAACCGCCGGGCCGCCTCCCCCGTGTCCATGCCGTCCGCCTTCCTCAGAGGTGGGAGGCCAGCCAGCGCAGCTTGACCGCCTCCTGGTAGGGGCCGCCGCCCTCGTGGTCGTTGAAGTCGTAGACCTCGATGCGCTTGTTCGCCTCGGCCCAGGCGTTGAAGGCCGCGAAGACCGTGGACGGCGGGCAGGTCTGGTCCTCCAGGGCCGCCGAGAACAGGGCGGCGGCGCGGCCACGCGCGGCGAAGTGCACGCCGTCGAAGTAGGCCAGGGTGCGCCCGACCTGCTCGGTACGGCCGCGGTGGGTCTTGAGGTACTTGCCGATCTCGCGGTACGGGTCGCGGTCGGTGATCGTCGTGGAGCGCGGGAAGTCGCACAGGAAGGGCACGTCGGGCGCTACCGCGACCAGGTCGGGGACGAGTCCGCCGACGGCGATGGAGATGCCGCCGCCCTGGCTGGAACCGGCGACGGCCGTGCGCGCCGCGTCGGTCCGCGGATGCGAGCGGGCGGCCTCGACCGCGCGGACGGCGTCGGTGTAGACCCGGCGGTAGTAGTAGTTCTCGGGGGCGTCGATGCCCCGGGTCATGAAGCCGGGGAAGGCGGGGGCGCCGGCCACCGGGTCGGGGGTGTCCCCGCCCCCGCCCCAGGCGCTGCCCTGGCCCCGGGTGTCCATGACGAAGTGGGCGTAGCCCGCCGACGCCCACAGGAGATGGGTGTGGGGCAGGCCGCGGCCGCCGCCGTAACCGACGAACTCCACGACGGTGGGCAGCGGTCCGCCGTCTCCGGCCGGGAGGGCCAGCCAGCCCTTGACGGGGTGCCCGCCGAACCCGGCGAAGGTGACGTCGTACACCTCGACCGTCCTCAGGTGCGTCTCGACCGGCTCGAAGCGGGCGTCGAGGTCGTGCTCGCGCGCCTCCTGGAGTGTCTTCGCCCAGAAGGCGTCGAAGTCCTCGGGCTCCGTTGAAGCGCTTCGATAACCACGGAGCTCGTCCAACGGCAGGTCGAACAGGGCCATGAAGGACCACCTATGTAAGTCTGAGGTGCGGATGATCACACCGTACGTGGGGCGCCGCGGGTCGCCAAGGGGGTCTCTGCGGGCCCGCGACGGCCCGGCGTGCTCACCCCTGCCCGGTACCGGGTTCCGCCGTCACGCCCAGTGGTGGCCCCAGTCGGGGCCCGTCCGCGCCCACTCCCGCTCCCATTCGGCCAGGCGATGCCGGATGGCGACCCGGCGGACGACCACGTGCCCGAGCAGGACGACACAGACGACGCCGCCGGTGGCGCAGGTACCCATGGCGAGCGCGTGCTGCCAGATGGCCGTGTCGGTCGGGGGCGGCCGGACGCTGCGGCCCGCGTCGTCCAGCCAGACGTCGGCGCGGTCGCCCCGCCCGGTGCCGGCAGGCACCCGTGCCTCGCCGGTGCGGGAGCTGCCGTCGGGCTCGGTCCAGCGTGCCCGGACCCAGTACGTGGGCTGCTTGTCGTCGTGGGCCGAGGGCACCGAGGCCGGGGCCTTCTCGACGATCACGGCACTCACCCGGTCGAGCGAGGCCCGCTCGGCCGTCGCCTGGGCCCGCGCGTCCGCGTGGGCCCACCGGCCCACCAGAACCCCGGCCGCCGGGGCGCCGAGGGCGAGGAGCAGGACCACGCACAGGACGGTCCACGCCTCGACGACGTCCGAGCGCCGGCGCAGCGGATTGGCCCGCCAGCGCCACCCGAACACCTGGCCTCGCATCTCGCCCTCCCTCGCCGGTCCGGTCCTCGTGTACGAGAACCCCGGTCTGGACTGGTCCGCACTTCCGGTGTACCCGAAAGAGAGCGTGATGGCATGGTTTGCGGCATAAATGATGGAGATGCGGCCCTGCGGGGGCGGGTCCCGGCCCTGCGGTACGGGATCCGGCCCTGCGGTAGGGACCCGGTCGCCCGAAGGTCAGCCGAACCGTTCGATACGGATGCGGTCCACGGGCTGTCCGGCCTCGACCAGCAGCCGTGAGGCGTGCTCGGCGAACGCGTTGGAGCCGCACACGTAGGCCTCCCACCCGCCCGCCGGGCGCTCGGCGACCAGCGGCGCCACCTGGGCCGCCGACAGCCGCCCCACCGGCACCCCCTCGGGCGCCCGGCGGGTGAACACCGCCGTCGTCTCCGCGCCGTACTCGGCCGCGTAGATCAGCTCCTCGGGCCCGCGCGCGGACACCAGCAGCCGCAGCGGGACGTCGAGCCCGCGCGCCCGGTGGTGGCGGATCATCGACATCAGCGGTACGACACCGGAACCGGCGCCGAGCAGCAGCGCGGGCCGGTCCCCGGGCCAGGCGAAGAAGCCGCTGAGCGGGCCCCGCACCTCGACCTCGTCGCCGGGCCGGGCCTCGGTGTGGAACCACCCGGAGACCTCGCCGCCCCCGACGTGGTCCAGGGTCAGCTCGATGTGCCCGCTGTCGTCCGGCGGTGACGCCAGCGAGTAGTGGCGCTGCGCCGTGTAGCCGTCGGCGGCGGTCAGCCGCAGCATCAGGTGCTGCCCCGGCAGATGCCCCTCCCACCCGGGCACCGCGAACCGGAACGTGGCCGCGGCCGGTGTCTCGCGCCGGACCTCCGTGAGCGTCGCCCGCTGCCACAGGGACGCGGCCCGGTTGCTCACGGCGATCCGGCCGGGCACGGCGAACCGGGTGGGCGGAGCGAAGGCCGGCTCCGGCGGCGCGGCGGCCGGCGTGTGCGTGTCCGTGGTCGTCTCAGTCACCGGAGTACCGCTGCTCCTCCCACGGGTTGCCCCGCGCGTGATAGCCGTTCTGCTCCCAGAAGCCGGGCTCGTCGTGGTCGAGGAGCCGCAGGCCCGCGATCCACTTGGCGCTCTTCCAGAAGTACAGGTGCGGCACCAGCAGCCGTGCCGGGCCGCCGTGCTCGGCGGGCAGCGGCTTGCCGTCGTACTCCCACGCGATCCAGGCGCGTCCGCCGGTGAGATCGGCGAGCGGGAGGTTCGTGGTGTAGCCGCTGTGCGCGTACGCGACCGCGTGGGTGGCGGACGCGTCGGGCCGGACGGCGTCCAGGAACGCGTCGAGCGAGACGCCCGCGAACCGCACGCCGAACTTCGACCAGCTCGTCACGCAGTGGATGTCGCCCTCGTACGCCGACGCGGGCAGCGCGTGTGCCTCGTCCCAGTCCCAGGTGCGCGGCTCCGCCACCAGGCCGTCGATCCGGAAGGTCCAGTCGGCGGGCGTGAGGTCCGGGGTGACCTCGGCGGACAGCACGGGCCAGTCGTCGCCGGCGTCGTACTGGCCGGGCGGCAGTCCGGGATGGTGGACGCGGGGGCGTCCGGTGAAGCCTCGGGTGACGTTCATGGGGTCCCACGTGACGACGGTGAATGCTGAGTCATACAACCGTACGTGTCCGGGGCGGGTGCTCGGGCCCGGGGGCAGGCGGCGATCGTTGCGGCCGTATGAACTCTCCGGCGGCCCGGGAATAGCGGCTCGGCGATCTCCCTTGCCGTCTTCAGCCGAACCGAACAGAACAGATCAGAGAGTGGAGAGCGCATGTCCGAGTACACGAGCGGCAGCCAGGGCGCGGGTGCGGTGCCGCACGTCCTGGACAACCCTGCCCTCGCCTCCCTCACCGGACCGCACGCCCGCTTCGCCGAGCGGCGCGGCCGGGTGCTGCGCTATCCCCTCGACGTGTCGCCGTGGCTGGCCCTCCCCGACGCGCCGGACGCGCAGGACTGGGCCGACCTCGCGGCACTGGCCGGCCCCGGCGCCGAGGTCCCGGTCCCGGCCTACACCGGGGGCTTCCCGCCCGACTGGGAGGTGACCTTCGATCTCGCGGGCGTGCAGCTCGTCGACGACGGGATCGCCGCGGCCCCGGACGCCGAGGCCGTGCCGCTCGGCGCCGCCGACGTGCCCGAGATGCTCGACCTCGTCGAACGCACCCAGCCGGGCCCCTTCCTGCCCCGCACCGTCGAGATGGGCACCTATCTCGGCATCCGGCGCGGCGGCGCGCTGGTCGCGATGGCCGGCGAGCGGCTGCACCCGCCGGGCTGGACCGAGATCAGCGCCGTCTGCACCGACCCCGCCTTCCGCGGCGCGGGCCTCGCCACCCGCCTCGTCCTGGCCGTCGCCCACGGCATCCGCGAACGCGGCGAGACCCCCTTCCTCCACACCTCCGCGACCAACACCGGCGCCATCCGCCTGTACGAGTCCCTCGGCTTCCGCCTGCGCCGCACCACCCGCTTCATGGCGGCCAGGGTGCCGGCCGTGGGGGAGGAGCGGGTGGGGGTGTAGCGCGGCCGCGGCGGGCGTGCGGAGTGGCGTTCGTGCCCTCAAGGCCCGGGCGCGGGCATGGGGTAGGGTTGCCGGGCCAGTCAGCACGTGGACCGAGGAGGTGAGACCCATTACCGCTGTGTCAGGTCGGGTGCTCTCCCCCCAACGCGGCGCGGTGCCTCGCCGATAGGCCACCGCGGGAGCGCCCTTCGGCCCACCGAAAGGCTCTCGGCTGTCATGCCACTTCTCTCGATCTCCTCCGTCGTCACGGCCCTGCGCGCCGCCGGTTGCGTCTTCGCCGAGGACGAGGCGGAGTTGCTCCTCGCCACCGCCCGCACCGCGGACGAGGCCGCCGCCATGGTCGACCGCCGGGTCGCCGGCCTTCCTCTCGAACTCGTCCTCGGCTGGGCCGAGTTCGCGGGTCTGCGCATCACCGTGGAACCCGGCGTCTTCGTCCCCCGCCGCCGCACCGAGTTCCTCGTCGAGCGGGCCCTCGCCGCCGTCCCCGGCGCCTCGGTCGTCGTCGACCTGTGCTGCGGCTCCGGCGCGGTGGGCGCCGCACTGGCCGTGCGGCTCGTCGGCGCCGAACTCCACGCCGCCGACATCGACCCGGTGGCGGTCCGCTGCGCCCGCCGCAACATCGCCCCGCACGACGGCCACGCCCACGAGGGCGACCTCTTCGCGGCGCTGCCCGACCGCCTGCGGGGCCGCGTCGACATCCTCGCGGCGAACGTCCCCTACGTCCCGACCGGTGAGGTCCCGTTCCTGCCGGGCGAGGCCCGTGACCACGAACCCCTGGTCGCCCTGGACGGGGGCGCGGACGGCCTCGACGTCCTGCGCAGGGTCGCCGCCGAGGCACCCGCGTGGCTGGCCCCGGGCGGCTGTCTGCTCGTCGAGACGAGCGAGCGCCAGGCGCCGCTCGCCCTCGACGCGTTCCAGCGGGCCGGTCTCGGCGCGCACACCGCCGTCTCGCGGGAGATGTACGCCCACGTGGTGCTCGGCACCCGGCCCTGAGGTGCCGCGGGCCGCACCCTCGGACACCGCAGGGCCCTGCCCGGGCTCCCGTGCGGGACCTTGCAGGGCCCCCGCGTCGGATGTGGCCTTGCCCTCACCCGTTGTGCAACTAGTTGCATAAAAGGCGTGGCGTCGTCTACAACCGTGCTGACGACGCCACGCACGGAGGGCCCCTCATGAGCCGTTACCCGCACCTGCTGAGCCCGCTCGACCTGGGCTTCACCACGCTCCCCAACCGGGTCCTCATGGGCTCCATGCACGTGGGACTGGAGGAGGCCGAACGCGGATTCGAGCGCATGGCCGAGTTCTACGCGGCCCGGGCCCGCGGGGGAGTGGGGCTCATCGTCACCGGCGGGTTCGCGCCCAACGAGGCCGGCCGGCCTCTCGAGGGCGGCGCCAAGCTCACCACCGACGCCGAGGCGGACGAGCACCGCCTGATCACCGACGCCGTCCACCGCGAAGGCGGCCGGATCGCGCTGCAGATCCTGCACTTCGGGCGGTACGCCTACCACCGCGACCTGGTCGCCCCGAGCGCCCTGCAGGCCCCGATCAGCCCGTTCGTCCCGCACGCGCTCACCGACGCCGAGGTCGAGCAGACGATCGACGACTACGCGAACGCGGCCCGCCTCGCCCGCAGCGCCGGGTACGACGGCGTCGAGATCATGGGCTCCGAGGGCTATCTGATCAACGAGTTCATCGCCGCCGGGACCAATCACCGCGACGACCGCTGGGGCGGCTCCCACGAGAACCGGATGCGCTTCCCCGTGGAGATCGTGCGCCGGGTGCGCGAGGCGGTCGGCGAGGACTTCATCGTCGTCTACCGGCTGTCGATGCTGGACCTCGTGCCCGGCGGCTCCAGCCTCGAGGAGGTGGTCACGCTGGCGAAGGCCGTCGAGGCGGCCGGGGCGACCATCATCAACACGGGCATCGGCTGGCACGAGGCCCGCATCCCCACCATCGCCACCTCGGTGCCGCGGGGCGCGTACACCTGGGTGACCAGGAAGCTGATGGGCGAGGTCTCCGTCCCGCTCGTCACCACCAACCGCATCAACACCCCCGAGCTGGCGGAGGAGTTGCTCGCGGACGGGCACGCCGACATGGTGTCCATGGCCCGCCCGATGCTCGCCGACCCCGACTTCGTCAACAAGGCCCGCGAGGGCCGCTCCGAGGCCATCAACACCTGCATCGGCTGCAACCAGGCCTGCCTCGACCACACCTTCGGCGGGAAGATCACCTCCTGCCTGGTCAACCCGCGCGCCTGCCACGAGACGGAGCTGGTGCTCTCCCCGACCCGGCTGCGCAAGCGGGTCGCCGTCGTCGGGGCGGGCCCGGCCGGCCTCGCCTGCGCCGTGAGCGCTGCCGAACGCGGCCACGACGTCACGCTGTTCGACGCCGCGAGCGAGATCGGCGGCCAGCTCAACGTGGCCCGCAAGGTCCCCGGCAAGCAGGAGTTCGACGAGACCCTGCGCTACTTCCGCCACCAGCTCGACGCCCACGGCGTCGACGTACGCCTGGGCACCCGCGTCGCCGCCGACGACCTCACGGCCTACGACGAGGTCGTCGTCGCCACCGGGGTCACCCCCCGCACGCCCGAACTGCCCGGCGTCGACCACCCCAAGGTCGTCGGCTACCTCGACGTCCTGCGCGACGGCGCCGCCGTCGGTGACCGGGTGGCGATCCTCGGCGCGGGCGGAATCGGCTTCGACGTCGCCGAGTACCTGACCGACGGCGGCGAGAAGACGAGCGAGGACCCGGCCGCGTACTTCCGGCAGTGGGGCGTCGACATGGACTACCGGGCCCCCGGCGGCCTCGTCGCCCCCGAGCGGCCCGCCCCGCCGCGCTCGGTGCACCTCCTCCAGCGCAAGACCTCCAAGGTCGGCGCCGGACTCGGCAAGACCACCGGCTGGATCCACCGCACCGAGCTGAAGCACCGAGGCGTCACCATGGTCCCCGGCGTCCGGTACGACCTGATCGACGACGCCGGCCTGCACGTCACCGTCGACGGCGTCCCCCAGGTGCTGGAGGTCGACACGGTCGTCCTGTGCACCGGTCAGGACCCGTGCCGCGACCTGTACGACGACCTGGTGGCGGCCGGGCGCTCCGCGCACCTCGTCGGCGGTGCCGACGTGGCGGCCGAACTGGACGCCAAGCGGGCGATCCTCCAGGGGACCGAGGTCGCGGCGGCGCTGTAGCCCCCTGCCCGGGGTGCGCGGGAGTGTCGTGCACCCCGGGCCTTCCTAGGATGAGCCCATGTCACTCCCGCACGCGATCCTCACCGCCCTGCTCGAGAAGCCGTCGTCGGGCCTTGAGCTGACCCGGCGGTTCGACCGGTCGATCGGCTACTTCTGGTCGGCGACGCACCAGCAGATCTACCGTGAGCTGGGACGGCTGGAGGGCGAGGGCCACATCCGGGCCCTGCCCTCCGAACGGCCCGCACGAGGGCAGAAGAAGAGCTACGAGGTCCTGGCGGCGGGCCGCGCGGAACTGGCCCGCTGGACCGCCGCGCCCCAGGACCCCAAGCCCTGGCGTGACGCGCTCTTCGTCCGGCTGCGCGCGGCGGCTGTGGTCGGCACGGCCGGCCTCCAGGACGATCTGCGGCGCCATCTCGCGCTGCATCAGCGGCAGTTGGCGGAGTACGAGGAGATCGAGAAGCGGGACTTCGGGCCCGGCCGGGACACCACCCAGGACCGGCTGCAGCATCTGATCCTGCGGGCGGGCATCGACCTGCAGACCTTCTGGACCCAGTGGCTGAGCGACGCGCTGGAGGAGTTCGAGACCTTGCCGGAAGCCGTCGCTGACGGCGACGGAGACGGCGCGGGGCGCGTGTAGGAGCGTGTCCCGGTAATCAACGCCGGGCCTGTCATGGGGCGACGCTCTGCTCGCCGAAACCTGATGTCGTATTACCGCCAGTGTTGGCGTCTCGCTCGCGAGAGGGTCAGTGAGGTTCGTGTTCCCGATCGCGGACCTGTCCGTCCGACACTCCGCGAAAGGCACCGCGCATGCATGTCGTCCCCGGGCTCAAGGTCCTGTACTTCGGAACGCCCGTGGTGCTGATCAGCTCACTCAACGAGGACGGCACAGCGAACCTTGCGCCGATGTCCTCAGCGTGGTGGCTGGACCAGTCCTGCATGCTCGGTCTCGGCGACGACGCCCAGACCGCTGCGAACCTGCTGCGGGAAGGTGAATGCGTGCTCAATCTGCCCTCGTCGGCGATGGTCGATGCCGTCGACCGGATCGCGCTCACCACCGGAAAGTCAGCCATGCCCGACTACAAGGAGAAGCAGGGCTACCGATACGAGCCGGACAAGTTCTCGACCGCGTGGCTGACGGAGCAGGCATCGGACCTGGTCCGGGCCCCCCGGGTTGCGGAATGCCCGGTCCAGCTGGAATGCAGGCTCGTCGCGGCTCATCCCTTCGGCGGCCCCGACGGGCATGCCACCGCCTTCGAGGTCGAGATCCTTCGCGCCCATGTCGAGCAGACCTTGGTCATCCCGGGAACGCGCTACGTGGACCCGCTCGGCTGGGACCCGTTGATCATGAAGTTCTGCGAGTTCTTCGGCGGGGGACGCAACGTTCACCCGTCGAGACTTGCGGAGGGCTGGAACATGCCGCACCGGCTCCGGTAGGCGACCGCCTGAACATGCATCCGGCGCCCTCGCCCACGTCTCGTGACCGTTCATGCGGGAGTGATCACGGTATGCGTGGGGGGAATGGGCTGTTCGAGGTCGCGCCGGCCGGGAAGAAGCGGCCGCAAGGCCCTGCCGCTTGCTCGTTACCGACCCACGCGTCTGGCCGGCGGTCAGAGGCGGTGTGGCTTGGCCCGGCGGCGCAGGTACCAGACGGTGGCGCCCGTGCCCAGGGCCACCAGCGCGCCGCCGCCGACGAGGGTGACGGTGCCGTACTCGCGGGTCGCGCCGCCCAGGCCGCCCATGACGCCCCGTGCGGGCGACGCCGGGGCGGAGACGGCGGGGGTGGAGATGGCGGGGGTGGCGGCGGTGACGATGACGGACTGGGTTCCCGCCGTGGTCCCGTCCTTGCACACCGCGATCACGGTGTAGGTGCCCGGGCCCACGTTCGCCCAGGATGCGGCCTGATCGGTGCTCGTGCCGGTGAGGGTCGCCTGGCGCCCCTGGGAGAAGTTCGCCTGCCCGCTGGAGAGCAGCGAGGCGGTACCGAAGGTGCCGTTGGTGCTGTTCGGGCAGTCGTCGGTGGTGACGGTGACCGACGATCCGGTGGTGCTCACCGAGATGCCGGTCGGGGCGGCGGCGGCCGCCGGTGTGGCCAGGGCGATCGGCAGCACCGCGGCGGCCGCGGCCGGGCCGAAGCGGAGGAGTAGCTGAGACGTACGCATGGTCTGCCCTCCAGCGGCACGGTGACGGCACGTCCCTTGCGCCGCCGAGGATCGGGAGACCCGTGCTGCCTCAGGGTGAGCCAACGCGCCGCCCGCCCGGTCCGCACCCGGACGGCCCCCGGGCAGGTGACGCGTTCCGCCGGGCGGGGGACCCGGCGCGCCCGCCCGGCGGCGGTGGGCCCGGCTCAGCCGCCGGTGGTCACCGTCCGCTCGGGTGAGAAGCCGCCCCAGGTCCCGTCCGGGAGTTTCGCGCGGATCCGCACCCGGTACGACACTCCGGACTCCCGGCCCGCGTAGAAACTGTGGGCGGCCCGGCCCCGGGGCGGGGTCCCGCCCCAGACGAGTGTGGTCGCCGGGCGTCCGTCGAGCTGGATCTCGTACTCCGTGATCACCCCGTCGACGCGCGGCGGCCGCCACGACAGCTCGATGGAGTACGCCCCGTCGGCCCGGCGGGTGCCCGCGCGGAACCCGGTGGGGGCGGTGCCCCGCCCGTCGTCCGCCCCCGGCGCGGTGCCGAGCCGCACCGTCCGGCTCACGGGAGAGAGGTTGTCCGCCGCGTCCCGCGCCCGCACGGTGAAGGAGTACCGGGTGCCGGGCCGCAGGCCCGTGACCACGGCCGCCGTCTGCTGCCCGCCCACGCTGTGGATCCGCGAACCGCCCTGGAGGATGTCGTACGACACCACGGCACGGTCGTCCGTCGACGGCCCCCAGGACAGCTGGACCGCCCTGCTCCCGACCGTCCTGCCGTCGAGGCGCTGCGGACGGGTGGGGGAGCGCCGGTCTGCCGTCCCGGCGGCGGGCGTCGTGGCCCGGACCTCCGCACTGGGCGGGCCCAGGTTCCCGGCGGCGTCGCGGGCCCGGACCGTGAACACGTAACCGGTGGAGGGCCGCAGCCGGGTGATGTCGGCCATGTGCGCGCCGCCCGGCACGTCCTTCACCTCGGTGCGGTCCCGGTAGACCACGTACCCGGCGATGCGCGCGTCGCCGGGCGCCCGGTTCCACATGACGTGCACGCTGGTGGCACTGCCCGCCTCGGCGGTGACGCCGGGCGGAGCCGGCGGCGGGCGCAGACCGGGGGCCTCCTCGATCGCGCAGCCCGACACGAGGAGCAGCGCGCCGGAGAGCAGTGAGCCGGAGCGTCGCACGATCCTGCCCCCTCGGTCGTCGAGCCGCGACGGGATTGGTCTGTACCTGACTCATGTATGGCATGACTGGCGCGGCCACATCAAGAGGTGGGTGCGGAGCGGGTCGACCGTCGCCCGTGTCCAGCTCGGCCGACTGTGGCCGCGGTGCGGGCACGGCGGACGGATACGTATGCTGGTGACCTGGCACGGCGTGAACTCGCCTGATTTCCAGGCATGTTCGCGTCGCACGGCGCGGGCCGCTGTCGTCGCCGATCCCGCGCCGACGAGAGCGGCCGAGCGGCCGGGACCGAATCGGGGCCCTGGCCCTCGGCCGCGCACCCCTGCACGGCGCGCCGTGATCCGTCCGGCCCCCTCCCGGTGGCCGACCTCTCCGCCCCCCACCACCTTTGGGTGAGTGTCCGTCATGTCCCCCAGGAGAGGGTCCTCATCGTGCGTCTCCGCTCGTTGACGCTGGCCGCCGTCGGCGCCGTACTGCTGGCTCCCGTCGGCCTGCCCGCCCTGGCCCACCCGCAGCGTCCCGTGCACCGGGAGGGCGAGGTGACCGCCGCCCGGCTGCTGGCCAAGGCGCGTGGCTGCGTCCGGGTGTCCGAGGGGCTCTACAGCAGTGACGCGGGCACCCCGGCCGCCATCCCGGTGTGCGGTGTCGACGGCGCGGTGTTCTGGAAGGCCGACATGGACATCGACTGCGACGGCCGGCCGAGCCCGCACTGCAACAGCGACACCGACCCGTGGTTCCAGCCCACCACGTCGTTCCTCCAGTCCGACGGCCGGTACCTGCGCTCCGAGAGCCTGCCCTTCGTGGTCGTTCCGGTCGCGAGCCGGATCTGGGACCACCGGGTCCACGGCATCAGGGGCGGTTCGGTCGCCGCCGTCGTGTACAAGGACCGCGTCCAGTACGCCGTCGTCGGCGACACCGGGCCCCGGAACATCATCGGCGAGGCCTCGTACGCCACGGCGAAGGCGCTCGGCATCCGGCCCGACCCGCGCACCGGCGGCACCGCGTCCGGCGTCACCTACATCCTCTTCGAGGACTCCAGGGTCACCCCGATCGAGGACCACGACGCGGCGGTCCGCCTGGGGGAGAAGCTGGCGCGGGCGTGGGTCGGAGAACCGGCACTGCGCAGGGGGCCGGCGATGCGGGGCGGGGCCGCGAACTGACCGGCACGGTCCGAGGCCGGACCGGTACGGTCCGGGGCCCGCCACCGAGCGGTGGCGGGCCCCGGACCGTGCGCCGGATTCCCCGGAGGTTCACTGCTTGCGGTACGTGTACGCCTCCGAGGCCGCGGCCGCCACCGCCGCGAGGTCCGCGCCCGTCGAGGCCGTCACGACCGCGGCGACCGCGCCCTCCACGAACGGGGCGTCGACCAGCAGGGTGTCCGCGGGAAGTTCGTCGCCCTCGGCGAGCAGGGCCTTCACGGTGAGCACCGCGCTCCCGAGATCGACGAGGACCGCGACCCCCGCGCCCCGGTCGACGGAGGCGGCCGCCTCCGAGATGCGCTCGGCGCTGGTCCCCAGGCCGCCGTCCCCGGTGCCGCCGGCCGGTGCGACCGGCACGTCGGCACCCGCGCCGGCCAGCCCCCGCGCCAGCTCGGCGACCGAGGCGGCGACGGCGGCGCTGTGCGACACCAGCACGATGCCGACCTGCCCGGCGTCAGACATCGGTGGCCTCCGGGGTCCCGGCCGTGGCGGCGAGCGCGGCGATCAGCAGCGCGGCGGACGTGGCACCGGGGTCCTGATGGCCGATGCTCCGCTCACCCAGATAGCTGGCCCGGCCCTTGCGGGCCTGCAACGGCGTGGTCGCCGCCGCCCCCGCCTCGGCGGCGGCCCGTGCCGCGCCGAACGACTCGGCGAGCGCGTCGACCGCCGGGACCAGCGCGTCCACCATGGTCTTGTCGCCGGGCGCGGCCCCGCCCAGCGCCCGCACCGCGTCGACCCCGGCCCGCAGCGCGTCCGCCAGCTGGGCCTCGCTCACCTCACCCGCCTCGCCGAGTGCCTTGCCGGTGCGGCGCAGCAGGGTGCCGTACAGCGGGCCGGAGGCACCGCCGACGGTCGAGATCAGCTGCCGTCCGGCCAGCACGAGGACGGCGCCCGGTGTGTCGGGCGCGTCCTTCTCCAGGACGGCCACCACGGCGGTGAACCCGCGGCGCAGGTTGCTGCCGTGGTCGGCGTCCCCGATCGGCGAGTCGAGCGCCGTGAGCCGATCGGCCTCACGGTCCACCGAGGCCGCGGTGGCCGTCATCCAACGACGGAAGAAATCGGCGTCGAGCACGGAATCTCCTTGCGTGGTACGTGAGTTGACTGACGGTGAGGCATGGGGCGGGCCGCCGCCCGGGCCGGGCGGCCTCGCATTCCCTCACACGCCCCAGCGCAGCCCCGGTGTCCGCACCGGCGCGTCGTACAGCCGCAGCAGCTCCTCGTCGACCTGGCACAGCGTCACCGAGGCGCCGGCCATGTCGAGCGAGGTGACGTAGTTGCCGACGAGGGTGCGGGCCACGGCCACCCCGCGTTCGACGAGCACGCGCTGCACCTCCGCGTTGAAGCCGTACAGCTCCAGCAGCGGAGTGGCACCCATGCCGTTGACCAGCAGCAGAACCGGGTTGCGCGGGCTCATGTCGTCGAGGATCGCGTTCACCGCGAAGTCGGCGATCTCGCGCGAGGTCATCATCGCGCGCCGTTCGCGTCCCGGCTCGCCGTGGATGCCCACGCCCAACTCCAGTTCCCCGGCGGGGAGATCGAAGGTGGGGCTGCCCTTGGCCGGTGTGGAGCAGGCGCTGAGGGCCACTCCGAAACTGCGGGAGTTCTCGTTGACCTGCCGGGCCAGTGCCTCGACCCGCTCCAGCGGCTGGCCCTCCTCGGCGGCGGCCCCCGCGATCTTCTCCACGAACAGGGTCGCGCCGGTGCCGCGCCGCCCGGCGGTGTAGAGGCTGTCGGTGACGGCCACGTCGTCGTCGACGAGCACCTTGGCGATCTGGATGCCCTCGTCCTCGGCGAGCTCGGCGGCCATGTCGAAGTTGAGGACGTCGCCGGTGTAGTTCTTCACGATGAACAGCACTCCGGCCCCGCTGTCCACGGCGGCCGCCGCCCGCACCATCTGGTCCGGCACGGGCGAGGTGAACACCTCACCGGGACACGCCGCCGACAGCATCCCCGGCCCCACGAAACCGCCGTGCAACGGTTCGTGTCCCGAGCCGCCCCCGGAGACCAGCCCCACCCTCCCGGCCACCGGCGCGTCCCGCCGCACCACCACCCGGTTCTCCACGTCCACGGTCAACTCCGGGTGCGCGGCCGCCATGCCCCGCAACGCGTCGGCGACAACGCTCTCCGCGACGTTGATGAGCATCTTCACTGGTGCCTCCTGTAGACGTTATCTGACAAGCTGCTTACCTGAGTTCCTGCTGTTCAGTGCAGGTTTGGTCAAATTGTTGATCTTGGCGGTCGGTGGCTGTCGTAGGCGGGCTCCGGCGGTACCGATGCTGACTTGACGTCGATTCCGGTGACGACCCGTCAGGTATTCACAGTGGTAGCGGTCGAGCGGATGCCGACGGGCGCGCCTCCGCTGGAAGTATCGACCTTGCGGCGGCGAAGGTCACGTGCCCGAGCGTTCCCAGGCGTGCCAGGGACCGATTGCAGTACACGTCCTTCGCGTTCGCCGTGCACCATCCGGAGGCCGGCATCGACGCCTCGATCGGCACCGTCGGGGACGCTCTGGACAACGCTCTCACGCAATCCCGGATCGGCCTCTGAGAAGTCGAGTTGATCTGACACACGTGATCTTGATGTGTCCTGCGCAGAGAAGTCGGTCGCGGGTGCGTGGGAACCGCTCATGGGTGGGGCACTCGATGCGGTTGCAGTCTTCTGGGCCGGCCAGGGCGCGGACCTCGTCGCTCTCGTTGTCGGCGGGTCCGATGTCTGAACGGTGTCTCGTGGCGGCCGCGGGCGGGTTCAGCGTGGGGCGGCAATCGTCCGGTGGCTCGAGCCGGCGTGGTGCACGTTTTCCTCGCACGCGGCCGGTTCCCCTCGTTCGAAGACATGCGCGACCACGTCGATGCGGGGTGGTCGCGGATGTGTCGAAGCGCTCCACGCCCACGACGACGGTCATCTCGCGCCGGTCGTCCCCGATGTGCTCCTTCGAGGGGCCTCGTACGCCGACCAGTGGCTGCCACAAGTGGAGTCGACCGAGCCGGCAGACGCCGCGATCTGCGTGGGAGCCGTACGCCTTGTCGGCGCGGGTGGAGCCGTCACCGAGCCTGACCGGCACCGTGCCGTCCCGCAGTCTGTCCTGCCACGGTGCGGCCCGGTCCATGAGACGCTGCTGCCGCTCGACGCCTTGTGTTGCCGGCCGAAGACGATCGATGCCCCGGCAGCGGGCCAGGGGCCGGGTGACGGGTCGACCGCAGGCGCCGTGGTGATGCGCCGCGACGGGCGTAAGGGGGCGCCGCGACACTGGGCGGCGCCCGTCAGGAACGGCGGCGCGGTCTCTCAGATGGATCCGACGGCCAGGGCTTTGAACTCTCTGGGGAGTTCCGCGCGCCTGGTGACGTTGAGCTTGCGGTAGACGCGGGTCAGGTGCTGTTCCACCGTGCTGATGGTGACGCACAGCTGGTCGGCGATCTCGCGGTTGGAGTTGCCCAGGGCGGCCAGGGACGCGACCCGTCGCTCCGCCGCGCTGAGGGGGTCGCGCGGAAGGGTGACCGGGTCGGGCGGTGCCCCCTCCCTGCCGCGCGGCGACTGGGAGGGCTGCAGACGTTCGGCGCCGCACACATCGGCCAGGTGCAGCGCCTGGTACAGCGCGCGCCGTGCCAGTTCCGCCTCCCCGATCGCGCGCTGCGCGGAACTCAACGCCGCCAGTGCCCGGGCCAGTTCCAGCCTGTCCCCGGTGAGCCGTAAGACACCGACCGCCTCCAGCAGCAGGCTCGCCCGGCGTCGCGGTTCGGCGATCTCGGCGAGCAGGCACATGGCGACGCCGCGACTGCGGGATTTGGCACTGCCGGGGCGGGCCAGCTCCGCATCCGCGAGCCGGCGGACCTGGTCCCGCTGCCCGAGGCGCAGATGCGCGGCCGCCGCGCCGCTGCGCCAGGGCAGGAAGGCGGGCAGATCCATGTCCCAGGCGCGGGCCTGGTCGCCGCACCGCAGAAAGTCGTCCAGGGCCGCGTGCACCCGGCCCGCGGCCAGGTGGTGATGGCCCCGGGCGTAGAGATACTGCAGGCCGTACCGTGACTCGGAGATCGCCTCCGGTACCGAGTGCCGCAGGTACTCCTCGGTGACGTCGTCCGCCCCCATGGCGGTGGCGGCCAGGACGAGCGTGCTCAGCGGCGCACCGACGGCGACTCCCCAACTGCGGGGCGACAGGTGGGTCATGGCGGAGCGGGCGAGGGCGCAGGCCTCGGGCAGATCGCCCTGTCGCAGGGCCAGTTCGGCGCGGATCGCGGTGAGCTTCGCCTGCCAGGTGGGCGCCTGCCGGGCGGTCGCCTCCTGCAGGAGCTTGGCCGACCAGACGGAGGCCTGGCCGAGCCGGTCCGCGTAGACGAGCGCGAGCAGCGCGGACTCCAGCGCGTACAGACTGGTGTCGTCCAGAGGGCAGGAGCGCAGCACCTGTTCGGCGCTCCTGGCGCTGGACTCGTCGCCGCCGTTGCGCAGTGTCGAGCCGAGGACGGTCTCGGCGAGCAGGAGGGGCCTGGCGGCCGCGGGTTCCCGGCTGTCGCGGATGCCCGGGCCGTCCTCGGCGGGGAGGAGAGGCACCATCACGGGGTAGCGGTTCCGCAGCCACTCCCTGGTTTCCGTGACCTGGCCGTGCGGGCCCGGGACCTTCGGGCCCAGCGCGCGGATCACCTCGGCGGCCTCGTCGAAGCGCCCGTGCCACAGCAGGGCGCGGGAGAGCGGGACGGTCAGACGGGCGGGCAGGACGCCCGTCAGCAGCGCGTCGCACAGCGGCCCCAGACGGGGAGTCACCATGGAGGGGTTCAGCTGCCACTCCAGCCGCACGAGCATCATCGTCGTGAGCGCCTGCTCCCGCGCGTCGTCGGAGCCGGACAGCGCCAGTTCCAGGCACTCCAGGGCGAAGCCGACGTCGCCGCTTCGGCGCGCCTGCTCGGAGGCGTCCATCAGCACGGGAACGGCCCAGCCGGGTGGCACGTGTCGAACGGCGACGAGATGCCGGGCGACCGTGGGGGTCGGAAGTCCTTCGTGGTGGAGTAACTCCGCGACGTCCAGTCGCTGTCGCCGGAGCAGGCCCCAGGGGAAGTCGTCCAGGACGGCCGACCGTGCCGCCGGATGACGGAAACGGTGGCCGGCGACGAGCCCGGCGGCCTCCATGTGCCGCAGCGCGTTCGCCACCGAGGAAGGACCGAGCCGGAGCAGGCGGCCTATGCGGTCGGGGGAGGAGCAGGAGTCCAGTAACGCCATCGTGCGGGCCACGCCGAGGACGTCCGGCTCCCGGCCGTGCAGACAGGCGAGCACCGCCTGTGCGAACTCCTCTCCCGCGGGCGGGACTTCGGACCCGGCGTCGCCGTCACCGTCCGCCTGCCTGTCGCGGTGGTCCCTCAGCAGGGCGTGGACGAGCAGGGGATTGCCTCCGCTGAGGGAGTGGTAGACGGGGCCGAGGGCCTGTGCTTCCTCCGTGCCCAGGGCCTTCGTCGTGAGCTCGGTCGTGCCCTCCGGGGACAGGGGAGCCAACCGGACACGCCGGTAGAAGGGATGGCGGAGCAGTTCGGTGCTCAACAGCGGCAGACCGTGGCGGGCACTGTCCGGGCGGCTGAACACCAGCATCACAGGGGCGGATCTCGTGTGCGGGAGCAGTTGCAGCAGACAGCTCAGGGAAGCGGAGTCGGCGTGTTGGACGTCGTCGACGCAGAGCAGCAGGCCGCCCGCCCCGGCCGCGTCCAGCAGCGCACGGCACAGGCTGCGCGCGACATGGGCCTGCAGGGTGGCCGACTCATGACGGGCGGGCGGATGACCGGAGGCGAAGCTGTCCTCCAGGACGGTCATCTGCGCACGGAGCGGAGCGGGCAGCGAAATGTCCCGGACGAGTTGATGGACGATACCGAACGGGACGTCGCGCTCCTCTTCCCGGCCGACGGCTCGCAGGACCTCGGAACCGGTCGAGGACGCCTCCTCGGCAAAGGCATAGAGCAACTCAGACTTGCCGATGCCTACGGAGCCGCTGACGAGGACGACGTGTCCATTGCCGTGGCGGCTGTCCGCAAGGAATTCGCGTAATGCGGACAGTTCGTCTTTGCGGTCGATCAGTATCATGCGTGTACTCTTTGCAGCACGTCGGAATTCTATTCGTGAACTCACGAGTAGATTGCCGGAGGCCTCGGGTTTCTTTGCAGGGTCTTAGTAGAGCCCCTGGGGAGCCGACGAAGCAGTCTGCAGCGGAGTGACATTCGCGACTCCGTCGGACGGTCATTTCGAGCCGGTGTCGTAAACGCGGTGCCTGGTCGCGTTCGAGGATGTCGGGGAGGGGCGGGTCTTCGTGCGGCACGGCCGGTCGAACCTGTCCTACGGTGCCGTATTCCACCGCCGTTGACCAGTCCTCTTTGCGTACGGCATTCATTGTCGTCTGCGGGTAAATCGGAACATACGGCGTGAGTTCGGCGTTCCGCTCGGCCGGGCGGGCCCGCCGCGTGGCCGAAGGTGTTGCCGTAGCCGCGACCGCGGATGCCGTCGTCCATCGCGGCCTCGACGTCCCGGTACGTGTCCGGGCTCGACTGCGTGACACGCAGCCGCACCCCCGGCAGACGGGGTGCTGTACCCGGCGGCGTCCGCCGGTCGGCAGGTCCGGACGAGTCGCTCGACCCGGCGCGGGTCCATGCCGACGAGGGTCGTGCCGGTCGTGCCGCCGGTGTCCCGGGCGCGGTCGGTCGGCGGGCGCGGCACGTCGAGCGGCAGCGGGTCCGCCGGGTCCAGGGAGCGCAGGACGTCCACCGGAAACGGGCCGAACACCGTGAGCTGCCCATAGCGGGTGATGTCCCGCGCGTCGACGTCGAGTCGGGCGGAGCACCGCAGCCGTACGCGCTGCATGTCTCCGGGTGGAAGTGTCGCGCCACCACCTTCCGTGTCCACGCGTCGAGGTCGGTTTCGAGCCAGTCTTCGATCAGCGTGTCGCGCTCCGCGCCCCGCACGGCGGGCGACACGTCGGCCGCCGCGCTCACCGGGCCGGCGCCGGCGAAACGTCTATGCCGAACTCGTACACACTGGTCAGCACCTGCTGGATGTGCTCCGGCTTGTCGACGTGCACCACCGGGAACGGGAACCTGAGGATGCCGTCCGGGATCGAGCCGCCCATGACGAGGCCGAGGCGCACGCCCTGGTCCTTCATCTCGTCGCCGACGTCCACCAGGCTGATCGGGTCCGTGGCGTTCCGGTCGAACAGATCCCGTACATCCTCCGCCGTGGTCAGGGTCTTGCGCTCCAGGCAGGAGGCCAGCGGCAGTTCGGGCGCCTTGAACGGCATCGCGTCGATGTAAGGCGCCATGAACGCGCGGAAGTGACCGCGCAGCGGCGAGTGCACGGCGATCGGCCGGTCCGGCAAGGGGGCGACGGTGCCCGGCGGAAGAGCGGCCGTCAGCGTGTCCAGTGCCTTCCGCTCGCCCGACAGCATCAGGATCCGCATCGCCCCGTCGGCCGTCGGCCCCAGGTCCCCGGACAGATGCACCCCGGCCCGGCCCTCGCCCCGGTACGCCGCCATCAGGTCGCCCTCGGCCGGCGCCAATGCCAGCGCGAGGCCCTGCTCCGGCTCCTCTGCGGACAGTTCGGGTGTGTGACGGGCGTGCGCCAGCATCTCGAACAGTTCCCGCCGCCCGATCGAGCCCGCCAGGCAGCTCGCCGTCAGGGCGCCGAGGCTCAGCCCGCCCAGCACCGCCGGGCTCAGCCCGCGTTCCGCCAGTACGTCGTGGACGCCGAGGGCGAGTGCCGCCTCGCGGATCGTCCCGGCGCTCTCCCGCTCCTCCTGGGGCTCCGGCAGCTCCTCCTCCAGGATCTGACCCACCGTGAGACCCGTCCACCCCGAGACCTGCTCGTACAGGTCCCGCATCACGGGATGGGCCCTGTACATCTCCGGACCGTGCACATCCGCGCCGACTCCGCCGCCGAACAGAAGGCCCAATGTCATGGCCGACTCCCGTGTATCTCGAACGAAAAGGCGTGAACAGGACCTGGTGCTCTCAGTGTGCCAACTGCGCGACAAGGCCTTCGAGACCACTGATGCGCAGCTACCGTACCCATCGCCCGCCCCAGCGGAAAGAGTCGTCTGACTCTTTCCAGCCACCGTCGGGTGTCGCGGGCCGCGCTATCGAAACGCTATGCGGGACTGTCAGAGTTCTTGCGTGGCCCGAGTAATTCCTCTTGCCCGGATGGCCGGGAAGCCGGAAATGGAAGAAATGCCAAATAAGGACGACGGTGATCCCGGCATGCCGATTGCGGTCGTCGGATACTCCTGCCGGCTGCCCGGCGCGCCCGATCCGGAGACGTTCTGGCGGCTGCTCGCGACGGGCCGGCATGCCATCACCGAGGCGCCGTCCGACCGCTGGGACGCCGACGCGATCACGTCGGCCGGGGCGGCACCGGACGCCGAGCGCGTGCGGTGGGGCGGTTTCCTCGACCGGGCCGACCTCTTCGACGCCTCCTTCTTCGGGATCTCCCCGCGCGAGGCCACCGCCATGGACCCCCAGCAGCGCCTGGTGCTGGAACTCGGCTGGGAGGCCCTGGAACACGCCGGCATCGTCCCCGGCACCCTGGCCGACAGCCCGACCGCGGTCTTCGTCGGCGCCGCCACCGACGACTACGCGACCCTGCGCGCCCGCCTGGGCGCCGCCGGCATCACCCGCCACACGGCCGTCGGCACCCAACGCACCATGATCGCCAACCGGCTCTCGCACGCCCTCGACCTGCGGGGGCCGAGCCAGACCGTCGACAGCGGACAGTCCTCCTCCCTGGTCGCCGTCCAACTGGCCTGCGAGAGTCTGCGCGCGGGCGACTGCACGGCCGCCCTGGCCGGCGGCGTCAACCTCAACCTCGCCCTGGACGGCGCGCTCGTCGCCGCCGGCTCAGGCGCCCTCTCGCCGGACGGGCGATGCCACACCTTCGACGAACGCGCCAACGGCTATGTACGCGGCGAGGGCGGAGCCCTGGTCGTCCTCAAGACCCTCGACCGGGCCATGGCCGACGAGGACCGCATCCGCTGCCTCATCCTCGGCGGCGCGGTGAACAACGCCGGCAACGCCTCCTCCGGGCTGACCGTTCCCGACGAGAGCGCCCAGCGCGAGGTCATCCGGCTCGCCCACCGGCGCGCCGGGACACGCCCCGACCAGGTGCAGTACGTCGAACTGCACGGCACCGGGACGAAGGCCGGCGACCCCGTCGAGGCCGCGGCACTCGGCGCTGCCCTCGGCACCGCGAGGACGCCCGGCAGGCCCCTGGCCGTCGGCTCCGCCAAGACCAACGTGGGCCACCTGGAGGCCGCCGCCGGTGTCGTGGGCCTGCTCAAGGTCATCCTGTCCATCGAGTACCAGGCCCTTCCGCCCAGCCTCAACTTCACCGCCCCGCCCCCCTCGGTGCCCTTGGACCGCCTGAATCTGACGGTCCAGCGAGAACTCGCGCCCTGGCCCCACGACGACCTGCCGAGGACCGCGGGCGTGAGCTCCTTCGGCATGGGCGGCACCAACTGCCATCTGGTGCTGTCGGACTGGTACGGCCGGGGCACGCCCGCGGTCCCAGAACCGTCGTACGTCCCGCTGCCCGCCCCCGTCGCCCTCTCCGGGCGCGACGAGCCCGCCCTGCGCGCCCAGGCGGCACGCCTGCTCGGCCATCTCGCCGACCGCCCCGAGCTCGGGACCGGCGAGATCGCGTACTCCTGCGCCACGACCCGTACCCACTTCGCGCGACGCGCGGTCGCGCTCGCCACCGATCGCGACGACCTCCTCGCGTCGATCGCGGCCCTGGCCGAGGGCCGCCCCGCGCCGCGCCTCGTGGAGGGCACCGCACGCGAGGGCGGCCTCGCGTTCCTGTTCACCGGGCAGGGCAGCCAGCGGCCCGGCATGGGCGCGGCGCTGCACGCCGCCTTCCCCGTCTTCGCGGACGCCTTCGACGCGGCGTGCGAGGAGATGGACCGCCACCTCGACCGGCCGCTGCGGGACCTGGTCCTCGACAGCGCCGGCACCCCCGACGCGGCCCTGCTAGACCGGACCGGCTACACCCAGCCGGCGCTCTTCGCCTTCGAGACCGCGCTCTACCGGCTGCTCGAACACTGGGGTCTGACTCCGGACGCCGTACTGGGCCACTCCGTCGGCGAACTGGTCGCGGCACACGCGGCCGGCGTACTGGACCTGCCGGACGCCTGCGCGCTCGTCGCGGCCCGAGGCCGTCTGATGGACGAACTGCCGGGTGGCGGCGCCATGGTGTCGGTCCAGGCGTCCGAGGAGGAACTCCGCTCCGACCTGGCCGGTTTCGCCGGCCAGGTCGCCGTGGCCGCGTTCAACGGACCCGCCTCGACCGTGCTCTCCGGCGACGAGGGCGCCGTGCTCCGCCTCGCCGGACGCTGGCGCGACCGCGGCCGCAGGACCGGACGACTGCGGGTGAGCCACGCCTTCCACTCACCCCACATGGACGGCATGCTCGACGAGTTCCGCCAGGTCGCCGAGAGTCTCACCTACCGCACACCGCACCTCGCCGTGGTCTCCAACCTGACCGGCCGGACCGCCACCGAGGACGAACTCCGCTCTCCCGACCACTGGGTCCGCCACGCCCGCGGCGCGGTCCGCTTCCTCGACGGGGTCAGGACCCTGCACGCCTGCGGCATCGTCCTCCACCTGGAGATCGGGCCGGACGCGGTGCTCTCCACCATGGCCCGCGACTGCGCGCCCGACGGCGCGGACCAGCTCTTCGTCCCCGCCGTGCGGAGGGACCGCGACGAGGCGGCCACTCTCTACTCGGCACTCGCGGAGCTCCACGTGGGCGGCGCCACCGGGACCCTGGACCAGCTCTTCGCCTCCTCCCGAGCGCGCCGCGTCGCCCTGCCCACCTACGCCTTCCAACGGCAGCGCTACTGGCTCGGCTCCCCCGGCACATCGCTCCCGCAGGGCCCGGCCGCCCCGGAACTCCCGTCGCCGGAGACCGACTTGGCATCCCCGGCCGCCCCCGGCGACCGCCGGCCCGCACCGGCGGAGCTGGTGCGCGCACACGTGGCCCACGTCCTCGGCCACGACTCGCCCGACTCCGTGCCGATCGGCACCACCTTCAAGGAACTCGGTTTCAGCTCCCTCATGGGCGTCGAACTGAGCGACCTCCTCAGCAGATCGACCGGCACACGCCAGCCCAGCACCCTGATCTACGACCACCCGACACCCGAGGCCCTGATCCGGTACGTACGGAACGCGGCCGGTGACGGCACACCGGACGACGACACGCCGGGCCAGGAGGCCCTCACCCAGGCGGGTGTGGGGGAGGCGGTGGCGGTGGTGGGGATGGCGTGTCGGTTGCCGGGTGGGGTGGTGTCGCCTGCGGGGTTGTGGGAGTTGGTGGTTGAGGGTCGGGACGGTGTGTCGGGGTTTCCGGTGGACCGGGGTTGGGATGTGGAGGGGTTGTTCGATCCGGATCCGGATCGGCCGGGGACGTCGTACACGCGGCATGGCGGGTTTTTGCATGATGCGGCGGAGTTCGATGCGGAGTTCTTCGGGATCTCGCCGCGTGAGGCGTTGGCGATGGATCCGCAGCAGCGGTTGTTGTTGGAGACGTCGTGGGAGGCGGTTGAGGGGGCGGGTATCGATCCGCATGCGCTGCGGGGCAGCCGCACCGGCGTCTTCGCCGGCACCTTCACCTTCCGGGACTCCGACAGCGGCGTCAGGCTGCCCGACTCCTCCGAGGGGCGTCGGCTGACCGGTGGTGCCGCGAGCGTGTTGTCGGGTCGGGTGGCGTTTTCGTTGGGGCTTGAGGGTCCTGCGGTGACGGTGGATACGGCGTGTTCGTCGTCGTTGGTGGCGGTGCATCTGGCGGTGTCGGCGTTGCGGGCGGGGGAGTGTTCGCTGGCGTTGGCGGGTGGGGTGACGGTGATGTCGTCGCCGGGGACGTTTGTGGAGTTTTCGCGGCAGCGTGGGTTGTCGGTGGATGGGCGGTGTCGGTCGTTCGCTGCGTCTGCGGGTGGGACGGGTTGGGCGGAGGGGGTGGGGCTGCTGGTGTTGGAGCGGTTGTCGGATGCGCGTCGCCTTGGTCATCGGGTGTTGGCGGTGGTGCGGGGGAGTGCGGTCAATCAGGACGGTGCGAGTAATGGGTTGACGGCGCCGAGTGGTCGGGCGCAGGAGCGGGTGATTCGGGCGGCGTTGTCGTCGGCGGGTGTGGGTGCTGCTGATGTGGATGTGGTGGAGGCGCATGGGACGGGGACTCGGTTGGGTGATCCGATCGAGGCGCAGGCGTTGCTGGCGACGTACGGTCGGGAGCGGTCGGCCGAACGACCGCTCTGGTTGGGGTCGTTGAAGTCGAACATCGGGCATGCGCAGGCGGCTGCGGGTGTGGCTGGTGTGATCAAGATGGTGATGGCGCTGCAGCGGCGTGCGTTGCCGAAGACGTTGCATGTGGATGAGCCGACGCCGTTGGTGGACTGGGCGTCGGGTGGCGTCGAGTTGCTGACCGAGCAGCGGGAGTGGGAGCCGGTTGCGGGGCGTCCGCGTCGGGCGGGGGTGTCCTCGTTCGGGATCAGTGGCACCAATGCCCACCTCGTCCTGGAGGAAGCGCCCCCCACCCCCGAACGGGAAGCGACCACCACCCCCGAACCGGAAGCGACCCCCGCTCCGGAACCGGAAGCGCCCCCCGAGCCGTCGCCCGGAACGGTCCTGTGGCCGTTGTCCGGCCGCACCGAGCAGGCACTGCGCGCGCAGGCGCGGCGGCTGCGTGAGCACCTGCGCGCGACGCCCCGGGCGGACCTTGCCGACGTGGGTTTCTCGCTGGCCACCACGCGCGCCGCGCTGGAGCACCGGGCGGTGCTGGTCGGCGACGACCCGGACCGGATGCTCGGGGATCTGGCGGCGCTCGCGGACGGCGACCCGCCGTCCCGTGTGCCGTACGGCGTACCGACCGGCGGGAAGACGGCGTTCCTCTTCACCGGGCAGGGCAGCCAGCGCGTCGGCATGGGACGTGAACTCCACGTGCGTTTCCCCGTGTTCGCCGAGGCACTGGACGAGGTCTTCGAGGCGTTCGGCGACCGCCTCGGACGGCCGCTGCGCGATGTCGTCCTCGCCGGGGCGGACTCCCCGGACGCCGCCCTGCTGGACCGGACCGTGTTCACCCAGGCCGGGCTGTTCGCCGTCGAGGTGGCCCTCTTCCGGCTCGTCGAACACCTCGGAATACGGCCGGACCGCGTGGCCGGGCACTCGGTCGGCGAACTGGCGGCGGCTCACGCCGTCGGGATGCTGTCGCTGCCGGACGCGGTGACTCTGGTCGCCGAGCGCGGCCGTCTCATGGAGGAGCTGCCCGAGGGCGGCGCGATGGTCTCGGTCCGGGCGCCTGAGGAGGAGGTCGCCGAACTGCTGCGCGGCCGGGAGACACGGGTGGCGATCGCCGCCGTCAACGGCCCGCTCTCCTGCGTACTCTCCGGCGACGAGGACGCGGTCGCCGAGATCGCCGACGAACTGGCGGCGCGCGGTCGCAGGACCAGGCGACTGCGGGTCAGCCACGCCTTCCACTCGCCCCGCATGGATCCCATGCTGGAGGAGTTCCGTCGGGTGGCCCAGGGGCTCGGCCTGTCGGCGCCCGCAGTGCCGCTGCTGTCGGACATGACGGCACAGCCCGTCACCGGGCCGGCCGACGGCAGCCCGGCCGACGCGGACTACTGGGCGCGCCACGTCCGGGAGACGGTGCGGTTCGCCGATGTCGTACGCGCTCTGCGGGCGGACGGAGTGACGACGTTCGTCGAGATCGGACCGGACGCCGTCCTGACCGCCATGGGCCGCGACTGTCTCCCCGACGACGAGGCCGAGGACGCCCAGGTGGAGTTCGTCCCCCTGCTGCGGCGTGACCACCCCGAGGAGCGGACCCTCGCGGAGGCAGTCGCCCGGCTCCACGTCCGAGGCGTCGGCCCCGACTGGGCGGCGGTGTTCACCGGCACGGGCGCCTCCCGCGTCGACCTGCCCACGTACGCCTTCCAGCGCAGGCGCTACTGGGCGAGCGCCGGACCGGTCACCGCCGGGGACGCTCCCGCGCTCGGGCTCGGTACCGGCGGGCATCCCCTCCTCGGTGCCGCGGTGCGACCCGCGGGCTCCGACACGCTGGTCCTCACCGGGCGGCTGTCCCTGGACACCCATCCCTGGCTCGCCGACCACACCGTCCTCGGCAGCGTCCTCTTCCCCGGCGCGGGCCTGGTGGAACTGGCCCTGCACGCCGCCCGCCGCACCGGCTGCGACCTGCTGGAGGAGCTGACCCTGCAGGCGCCGCTACTACTCCCGGACGAAGGGGCCGTCGAGCTCCAGGTCCAGGTGGCGGGGGCCGAATCCGACGGGCGGCGGTCCGTCACCGTGCACACCCGGCCGGCGGCGGCCCCGGGCCGCGACCAGGAGAACGGCGAGACCGACGGTGGCGACTGGACGCTGCATGCCGTAGGGGTGCTCGCCCCGGCCGCCGGGGCGGCGGCCGACGCCGACCACTTCGCGAACTGGCCGCCCGACGCCGAAGCGGTGGACCTGACCGAGTGGTACGACGCGCTCGCCGCGCAGGGCTTCGGCTACGGCCCCGCCTTCCGCGGGCTGCGTGCCGCGTGGCGACGAGGCACGGAGGTCTTCGCCGAACTGGCCCTCCCCGAGGAACAGGCCACCGCCGCGGCCGGGTACGGACTGCACCCCGCGCTGCTCGACGCCGCACTGCACGCCATCGAACTGGGCGCGCTGCCCGGCGGCGACGGGACCCGGCTGCCCTTCGCGTGGAGCGGGGTGTGCCTGGACACGGCCGGGGCCACCGCGGCACGCGTCCGGCTGGCACCCGCCGGGCCCGACACGGTCACCCTCGCGTTCGCCGACGCGGCGGGTCGTACGGTGGCGTCGGTGGGCGCGCTGTCGCGGCGGCCGGTCTCCGCCGAGCGACTCCGCGCGGCACAGAGCGGGGGACGCGACCCGCTGTACCGGGTGGAGTGGACCGTGCTGCCCGGCATCGCCGGTCCGGGACCCGGCGCGATCCCCGAGCGGTGGGCGGTCGTCGGCGACGCGGCCGACGCGGCCCGCATGGCCGAAACGCCGACGGCCGCAGGCGCTGAGGTCCGCACCCATCCCGATCTTCCGGCGCTCGCCGAGGACATCGACCGTACGGCGGACGTCCCGGCCGTCGTCCTGGCACCGCTGACCGGCTCCTCCCCGGACGGTACGGACGTGGCACGGGCCGCCGGGCGTGCGCTGGCCCTGGCCCAGGACTGGCTGGCCGACGAGCGTTTCGCCGCCTCCCGTCTGGTCGTCGTCACCCGGGGCGCGGTCGCCGCGGGGCCCGACGAGGACGTGTCCGACCTCGTGCACAGCGCTGTCTGGGGGCTCGTCCGCTCGGCACAGACCGAGCACCCCGACCGGATCACCCTGCTCGACCTTGACGACGAACCCGCCTCGCGGCGGGTCATGGCGGCGGCCCTCGCGGCCGCGGAAGCCTCGGGCGAAGCCCAACTCGCCGTCCGTGCCGGGCGCGTTCTCGTCCCCCGCATGACACGTGCCACGACGCCCGAGCCCTCCGTGCCCGGTGACGGGCCGTGGCCGGCGGACGGCACCGTACTGATCACCGGCGCGACCGGCGCCCTGGGCGCCGCCGTGGCCCGCCACCTGGTCACCGAGCACGGCGTACGCGATCTGCTGCTCGTCGGCCGACGCGGCGACGCCGCCCCTGGTGCCGTCGAACTGCGCCAGGACCTGCGCGAGTTGGGGGCCAGTGCCACCCTCGCCGCCTGCGACGTCGCCGACCGTGCGGCGCTCGCGGCCCTGCTCGCCACCGTCCCCGCCGACCGTCCGCTGACGGCCGTCGTCCACGCCGCCGGTGTCCTGGACGACCGTGTCTTCGACGCCCTCACTCCCGAGAGCCTCGAAGCGGTCCTCCGACCGAAGGCGGACGCCGCCCGGCACCTCAGCGACCTCACACGCGATCTCGACCTCACCGCCTTCGTCCTCTTCTCCTCCGTGCAGGGCCTGCTCGGCGGCGCGGGACAGGCCAACTACGCGGCGGCCAACACCTACCTGGACGCCCTGGCACAGCATCGGCGGGCCGGCGGTCTCGTGGCCACCTCGCTGGCCTGGGGCCCGTGGGCGGAGGGCGGCATGGCCGCCGGGCTCGGCGAGACCGACCGCCGCCGGTTCGCCCGCGCGGGCATCCACGCGCTCACTCCCGGTCAGGGCCTGCGCCTCCTCGACGCCGCACTGGCTTCCGGCGACGCCTGCTCGGTGCCGCTCGCCCTCGACACCGCCGCGCTGCGGGCCGCCGGGACCGGCGTACCGCCGTTGCTGCGCGGGCTCGTCCCGGCACGCGTCCGCGAAGCGGCGGGCTCCGGCCCGAGCACATCCGGCGAAGCGCCGGGCGCCCGGCTCGTGGCCCGGCTCGTCGAACTCGACGCCGCCGCCCGGGAGAAGCAGCTGCTCGCCCTGGTGCGGACCGAGGCCGCAGCCGTCCTGAACTACGACCGCGCGGAGACGGTCGACGCGCGCCGGAGCTTCAAGGAACTCGGCGCCGACTCCCTCAGCGCCGTGGAACTGCGCAACCGGCTCGGGAGGGCGACCGGACTACGGCTGTCCGCGACGGTCGTCTTCGACCATCCGACCCCCGCCGCACTGGCCGGACGGCTACGGGCCGAACTCTTCCCGGACGGGGCAGACGACACCGTCCCCGACGGACCGGATCCCGCGGCCGACGCGGAGGAACTGGCCGCCGAGGAAGAACTGATCGACGCCATGGATGTGGCGGAACTGGTCCGGATGGCCCGCGAAGGCATCGAGTCCTGAACAGCACTGGGAGAAGAACGCTCATGACCCGAACGCCGTCGTCCTCGTCAGCCTCTTCGTCACCTGCTTCGTCCGCTTCTTCGTCCGCTTCCTCCGACACGACCGTCGTGGAGGCGCTCAGGGACGCCCTCAAGGAAACCGCCCGGCTGCGCCGCGAGAACCGGCAACTCCAGGCGGGTGTGGGGGAGGCGGTGGCGGTGGTGGGGATGGCGTGTCGGTTGCCGGGTGGGGTGGTGTCGCCTGCGGGGTTGTGGGAGTTGGTGGTTGAGGGTCGGGACGGTGTGTCGGGGTTTCCGGTGGACCGGGGTTGGGATGTGGAGGGGTTGTTCGATCCGGATCCGGATCGGCCGGGGACGTCGTACACGCGGCATGGCGGGTTCTTGCATGATGCGGCGGAGTTCGATGCGGAGTTCTTCGGGATCTCGCCGCGTGAGGCGTTGGCGATGGATCCGCAGCAGCGGTTGTTGCTGGAGACGTCGTGGGAGGCGGTCGAGGGGGCGGGTATCGATCCGCATGCGCTGCGGGGCAGCCGCACCGGCGTCTTCGCCGGAATCATGTACCACGACTACGGACCCGCACTGCACATACCCGCCGGAGGCGTGGACGGCCAGCGGCTGACCGGCGGCGCCGGCAGCGTTCTGTCGGGTCGGGTGGCGTTTTCGTTGGGGCTTGAGGGTCCTGCGGTGACGGTGGATACGGCGTGTTCGTCGTCGTTGGTGGCGGTGCATCTGGCGGTGTCGGCGTTGCGGGCGGGGGAGTGTTCGCTGGCGTTGGCGGGTGGGGTGACGGTGATGTCGTCGCCGGGGACGTTTGTGGAGTTTTCGCGGCAGCGTGGGTTGTCGGTGGATGGGCGGTGTCGGTCGTTCGCTGCGTCTGCGGGTGGGACGGGTTGGGCGGAGGGGGTGGGGCTGCTGGTGTTGGAGCGGTTGTCGGATGCGCGTCGCCTTGGTCATCGGGTGTTGGCGGTGGTGCGGGGGAGTGCGGTCAATCAGGACGGTGCGAGTAATGGGTTGACGGCGCCGAGTGGTCGGGCGCAGGAGCGGGTGATTCGGGCGGCGTTGTCGTCGGCGGGTGTGGGTGCTGCTGATGTGGATGTGGTGGAGGCGCATGGGACGGGGACTCGGTTGGGTGATCCGATCGAGGCGCAGGCGTTGTTGGCGACGTATGGGCGGGAGCGGTCGGATGGTCGGCCGTTGTGGTTGGGGTCGTTGAAGTCGAACATCGGGCATGCGCAGGCGGCTGCGGGTGTGGCTGGTGTGATCAAGATGGTGATGGCGCTGCAGCGGCGTGCGTTGCCGAAGACGTTGCATGTGGATGAGCCGACGCCGTTGGTGGACTGGGCGTCGGGTGGCGTCGAGTTGCTGACCGAGCAGCAGGAGTGGGAGCCGGTTGCGGGGCGTCCGCGTCGGGCGGGGGTGTCCTCGTTCGGGATCAGTGGCACCAATGCCCACCTCGTCCTGGAGGAAGCGCCCCCCACCCCCGAACGGGAAGCGACCACCACCCCCGAACCGGAAGCGACCCCCGAGCCCGACACCTCCCCGCTGCCGCTGGTGCTCTCCGCCCGTACCCCGGACGCGCTGCGCGACCAGGCACGGCGCCTGCTGCCCCTGCTTCGGGACACCGCCGGGCCCGCCGCCCGCGACCTCGCCTTCTCCTTGCTGACGTCCCGTTCGCTGTTCGACCACCGTGCCGTGGTCGGCGGGGACCGGCGGGCATGGGAGGAAGGGCTCGCGGCGCTTGCCGGCGGCGAGCCCGGCGCGGACGTGGCGGCGGGCGAGGCATCCGCCACCGGGCCGGTCGTGTTCGTCTTCCCCGGTCAGGGTTCGCAGTGGGCCGGTATGGCGGGGGAGTTGCTGGCGCAGTCGCCGGTGTTCGCGGCCCGGATGGAGGAGTGCGAGCGGGCTCTGGCGCCGTTCGTGGACTGGTCGTTGCTGGACGCCGTGCGCTCGGGGCAGACCTGGGACCGGGTCGATGTGGTCCAACCCGCCCTCTTCGCGGTGATGGTGTCGCTGGCGGAGGTGTGGCGGTCGTTCGGCGTGGTGCCGGACGCGGTCGTGGGGCACAGCCAGGGGGAGATCGCCGCCGCCGTGGTGGCGGGCGCGCTGTCCCTGGAGGACGGAGCCAGGGTCGTGGCCCTGCGCAGCCAGGCGCTGGGTGTGCTGGCCGGACGCGGCGGCATGGTCTCCGTGGCCCTCGCGCACGCCCCCCTGACCGACCTGCTCGCCGACCGCCCCGGACTCTCGGTCGCCGCCGTCAACGCCCCCTCCGCCGGGGTGGTGTCCGGCGACCCCGACGCCCTGGCCGAACTGCTCGCGCACTGCGAGGCCCAGGGCGTACGGGCCCGGCGCATCGACGTCGACTACGCCTCGCACTCCGCCCATGTGGAGGAGATACGCGAGACGCTTCTGGAGGCCCTGACCGGACTGCGGCCGACGGCCGCCCACGTGCCGCTGTACTCCACCGTCGAGGGCGGCTGGCTGGACACCGCTCGGATGGACGCCGACTACTGGTACCGCAACCTGCGGGCCACCGTCGGCTTCGCACCCGCCGTCCGCACCCTCGCCGAGTCCGGGTACACCGGGTTCATCGAGGTCAGCCCGCACCCCGTGCTCACCATGGGCATCGAGGAGACCGTCCACGAGGCGGGCTGCGAGGCCGTCGTGCTCGGTACGCTCCGGCGCGACGAGGGCGGGCTGCGGCGCCTGCACCACGCGCTCGGCGAAGCCTTCGTACGCGGGCTCCCCGTCGACTGGAAGCCGGCCCTCGCCGGCACCGGTGCCCGCCTCGTGGACCTGCCCACCTATCCGTTCCAGCGCCGCCGCTACTGGCTGGAGACCCCGCGGGCGTCGGACCCGGCCGCCTCGGCCGACGACGGACTGTGGGGGGAGATCGAGGCCCAGGAACCCGCGGCCCTCGCCGACACCCTGGGGGTCGACCCCGACGCGGTCGGCGAGGTCGTGCCCGCCCTGTCAGCGTGGCGCTCCGAACGGTTACGAGGGCGGCGCGCCGACGGCTGGCGTCACCGTGTCGGGTGGCGTCCGCTGACGCTCGCGCCGAGGGCGTCGCTGTCCGGACGCTGGCTCGTCGTGCTCCCGGCGGCCGACAGCGGTGCCGATGTGCTCGCCGCGCTGACGGCTGCCGGGGCCGAACCGGTCCCCGTCGTCGTCTCCGCCCCCGACCAGGACCGGGAATCCCTCGCGGCCTCCCTGCGTGCCGCGTCGGGCGCCGAGCCCGTGGCCGGCGTGTTCTCGTTGCTGGCCGAGGAGACGCGCCCGCACCCCGCCCAGCCCGACGTGCCCGCCGGGCTGTCCCTGACCCTCGCCCTCGTCCAGGCCCTCGGCGACACCGGCACGGACGCCCCGCTGTGGTGCGCCACCCGGGCCCTGGCGGCCGTGGGAGGCGGCGAGCGGCCGGGAGCGAGTGCGCAGGCCGCGGTCGCCGGACTGGGCCGGACGGTCGCCCTGGAACGGCCCGACACCTGGGGCGGCCTCGTCGACCTGCCCGCCGTGCTGGACGAGCGGGCCGCGGACCGGCTGGGCGCGGTCCTCGCCGCCGTCACCGACGAGGACCAGGTCGCCGTGCGCTCCTCCGGCGTGTACGGCCGCCGCCTGCTCCCGGTCGGTCCCGGCCGGCCGGCCGAGGCCCGCCACAGCCCGAGCGGCACCGTACTCATCACCGGCGGCACCGGCGGGATCGGGGCGCAGGTCGCCCGCGAACTCGCCGAGCGGGGAGCCGTCCACCTGCTGCTGCTCAGCCGCCGCGGACCCGACGCCCCCGGCGTGGACGCACTGCGCGCCGAACTCACCGCGCTCGGCGCACGGGTGACCGTCGCCGCCTGCGACGTCGCCGACCGCGCCCAGCTGACGGCGGTCGTCGCCGCGATCCCCGAGGAGGAGCCGCTCACCACGGTCGTCCACGCCGCCGGGGTCCTCGACGACGGCACCCTCGACGCCCTCGACCCGGCCCGCCTCGCCACTCTGATGCGCGTCAAGGTCACCGCCGCCCGCACCCTGCACGAGGTCACCGACGGCATCGGCCTCGCCGACTTCGTCGTGTTCTCCTCCTTCATGGGCGTCCTCGGCAGCGCCGGCCAGGGAAACTACGCCGCCGCCAACGCCGCGCTCGACGCCCTGGTCGCCGAACGCCGTGCCGCCGGACTGCCCGGCACCTCCCTCGCCTGGGGCGCCTGGGCCGGCGGCGGCATGGTCGACGACCGGATCGCCGACCGCCTCCGCCGCCTCGGCATCACCCCCATGGAGCCCCGGGCCGCCGTCCGGGCCATGACCGCCGCCCTCGCGGACCACGACGAACTCTGCGTCGTCGCCGACGTGGACTGGCAGCGCTTCCGCGAGGCCGTCGGGCTGCGCGCCACGGCGCTGCTGAGCGGCCTGCCCGGAGCCGCCGGCGCGCGGAACCCGGCACCGGCCGGACCCGCCGAGCAGGAAGGGCAGGAAGGGCAGGACGGGCAGGTGCGCGGGCAGCTCGCCGCGCTCCCCGCCGCCGAACGGTCCCGTCACATCACCGACCTCGTGCGCACGCACGCCGCGACGGTGCTGCGCCACGGCGCGGCCACCGACATCGCCCCCGGCCGGGCCTTCGCCGAACTCGGCTTCGACTCCCTCACCGCCGTGGAACTGCGCAACCGGCTCGGCACGGCCACCGGACTGCGGCTGCCCACCACCCTGCTCTTCGACCACCCCACACCCCAGGCACTCGCCGCCCATCTCCTCGCCGAACTCGCCCCGTCGGGCCCACGGACCGAGGAGGCCGACCCGGCCCACCCCGGGGCGACGAGCGCGGTGGACGACGACCCGATCGCCATCATCGGCATCGGCTGCCGCTTCCCCGGCGCCGTCCACGGCCCGGACGCGTTCTGGCAGCTGCTCACCGAGGGACGGGACGTCGTCGCCGACTGGCCGGCGGACCGGGGCTGGGACACCGACCGGCTCTACGACCCCGACCCGGACCGCCCCGGCACCACCTACAGTCGGCGCGGCGGATTCCTTCACGACGCCGGCGGCTTCGACGCCGCCTTCTTCGGGATCTCGCCCCGCGAGGCCCTGGCCATGGACCCGCAGCAGCGGCTGCTCCTGGAGACCTGCTGGGAGACCGTCGAACACGCCGGTATCGACCCCACCGCACTGCGCGGCCGCCCGGTCGGCGTGTTCGTCGGCACCAACGGCCAGGACTACCCCGGCGTCCTCGACGGCGCGCCCGGCGTCTCCGAGGGCCACGTCATGACGGGCAACACCGCCAGCGTGATGTCGGGCCGTATCTCGTACGAACTGGGCCTCGACGGGCCCGCGCTGACCGTGGACACCGCGTGCTCCTCCTCGCTGGTGACCCTGCACCTGGCGGCGCAGGCCCTGCGCCGGGGCGAGTGCGCTCAGGCCCTCGCCGGGGGTGTCACCCTCATGACCACGCCCAAGCTGTTCGTCGAGTTCAGCCGCCAGCGCGGACTGGCCCCGGACGGCCGCTGCAAGGCGTTCGCGGCCGGCGCCGACGGCACGGGCTGGGCCGAGGGCGTCGGCATGCTCCTCCTGGAACGCCTCTCGGACGCCCGCCGCCGCGGCCACCGGGTGCTCGCGGTGCTCGGCGGCACCGCCGTCAACCAGGACGGCGCCAGCAACGGCCTGACCGCGCCGAGCGGGCCCGCGCAGCAGCGCGTCATCCGGGCCGCCCTCACCGACGCCCGGGTCGCACCCGAGGACATCGACGCCGTGGAGGCGCACGGCACCGGCACCCGGCTCGGCGACCCCATCGAGGCCCAGGCCCTCCAGGCCGTGTACGGCGCCGGACGGACCGCCGACGAGCCGCTGTGGCTGGGGTCGGTCAAGTCCAACATCGGCCACACCCAGGCCGCCGCCGGTGTCGCGGGCGTCATCAAGATGGTGCTCGCCATCGGCCACGGCGAACTTCCCCGGACCCTGCACGCCGACGAACCCAGCACCCACATCGACTGGGACACGGCGGGCCTGCGGCTCCTCGGCGAGCCCACCCCGTGGCCCCGGACCGGACGCCCGCGCCGCGCCGGCGTCTCCTCGTTCGGCATCAGCGGAACCAACGCCCACGTGATCGTGGAACAGGCGCCCGACCCGGACGACGCGGACGACGCGGAGGGCACGGGCGAGGCGGACGGCACGGCCGGAGAGACCGCGACCGGCGGCGCGGGGGAGACGCGACCGTCCCCGGCCCGGACGCTGCCGCTGCTCCTGTCCGCCCGGACGCCCGCCGCGCTGCGCGCCCAGGCCGCTCGACTCCTCGCCCACCTGGACACGAGCCCCGGCACCCCGCTGCCCGACGTGGCCCTGGCGCTCGTCCGCGGACGGGCCGCGCTGGAGCACCGGGGCGCCGTGCCCGGGGGCGACGAGACGGCCGCGCGCCGCGCGCTGGGCGCGCTGGCCGCCGGGACGTCCGACCCGGAGCTGGTCACCGGCCTGGCGGCACCCGGACGTACCGTGCTGCTCTTCCCCGGTCAGGGAAGCCAGCGGGCCGCCGCCGGAGCCGCGCTGTACCGCGACGAGCCGGTGTTCGCCGACGCGCTGGACGACGTACTCGCCCACTTCGCCCCCCACCTCGGCCTGCCGCTGCGCGACATCCTGTTCGCCGCCGAGGGCGACGAGCGGGCCGCGCTGCTGCACCGCACCCGGTACACCCAGCCCGCGCTGTTCGCGCTGGAGGTGGCGCTGTTCCGCCTGCTGGACCACTGGGGAGTCGTCCCGGACCTGCTCATCGGCCACTCGGTCGGCGAACTCGCCGCCGCGCACGTCGCCGGGGTGCTCGACCTGCCCGACGCCTGCGCCCTGGTGGCCGCCCGCGGCCGTCTGATGGACGAACTGCCCGACGGCGGCGCCATGGTGGCGGTCGAGGCCGGCGAGGACGACGTGCTCCGTGTGCTCGGCCTCCTCGGAGAGCCCGCCGACGGCACGGCCGGTGTCGCGGCCGTCAACGGACCGGCGGCCACCGTGATCAGCGGTGACGAGGACGCCGTCCTGCGCGCGGCCGAGGAGTTCCGCCGCCAGGGCCGCCGGACCCGGCGGCTCACCGTGAGCCACGCGTTCCACTCCGCCCGGATGGACGGCATGCTCGACGCCTTCCGCGAGGTGGCCGAGGGCCTGACGTACGCCGAGCCCCGCATCCCCGTGATCTCCAACCTCACCGGTGAGCTCGCCCCCGCCGCCGAGCTGTGCTCCCCGGAGTACTGGGTGCGGCACGTGCGCGGCGCGGTGCGGTTCATGGACGGCGTACGGAGTCTGGTGGCCGAGGGCGCGACGACGTTCCTGGAGGCCGGGCCGGGGGGAGTGCTCTCCGCCCTGGTGCCGGCCTGTCTGCCGGAGGACGGGCCCGGAGCATCCGGCGTGACGGCGATCCCGTTGCTGCCCAAGGGCCGGCCGGAGGCGGCCTCGGTCGTCGCGGCCCTCGCCCGCTTGCACGTGCGTGCGGTCCCCGTCGACTGGAGCGCCGGGCACGAGGGCACCGCCGCCCGGCACGTCGACCTGCCCACCTACCCGTTCCAGCACGAGCGGTTCTGGCCGCGCCCGTCCGCGCGGAAGGGTGAGGACGGCGCCCTCACGGGCTCCGACGCCTTCTGGGACCTGGTCGGCACGGCCGACGCGCCGTCGGTCGCCTCGCTGCTGGGACTCGACGAGCAGGCGCCACTCGGTGACGTACTGCCCGCGCTGTCCGCCTGGCGTGCGCGCCGGGACCAGGAGGCGTCCGCCGCCCGGCACCACTACCGCGTCGCATGGCAGCCGCTGGCCCTGCCCGCCCGCATCCGGTTGTCCGGCTCGTGGCTCCTCGTGGTGCCGGACGACCCCGCGCTCACGGAGACGGCCGCGGCCGTCGAACGAGCCCTCGCGGAGCACGGCGCCGAGACGACCGTCGTGCGGATCGCCGCCGGCGCCGGACGCGCGGAACTGGCCGAACGTCTCCCCGCCGGGACCACCGGTGTGCTCTCCCTGCTGGCCCTGACCGACCTCCCGCACCCGGACCACGCGCCGCTCGGCGCGGGGCTCGCCCTCACCCTGACCCTGCTCCAGGCCCTCGGCGACACCGGCAGCCGCGCCCGGCTGTGGTGCGTGACGTCCGGCGCGGTCGCGGCGGGCCAGGACACGCCGCCGTCGCCCACCCAGGCCCGGGTGTGGGGACTCGGCAGGGTCGCCGCCCTGGAACACCCCGACCGCTGGGGCGGCCTGGTCGACCTCCCCGAACGGCTCGACCCCGCCGCCCTGCGCGGTCTGTGCGCGTGCCTGGGGGGCGTGGACGGCGTCGACACCGGTCACGGCGACGGTACGGCGGACGGGCTCGCCGGTGAGGACCAGATCGCGGTCCGGCCGTCCGGCCTGCTCGGCCGACGGCTGACAGCCGCTCCGGCGGGCGCCCCGGCCTCCGGCGGCCGTGTCGTCCCCGGCGACGATGCCGACACGAGCGACGATGCCGACACCGGCGACGATGACACCTCCGGCCGTCAGGTCACCTCCGGCGCGGTACCGGCCCCCACCGGCTGGCGCCCCCGGGGGACCGTTCTGGTCACCGGCGGCACCGGCGGTATCGGCGGGCACGTCGCCCGCTGGCTGGCCCGGGAAGGGGCCGGGCACCTCGTGCTGGCCGGCCGGCGGGGAACGGCCGCCCCCGGCGCGGCGGCGCTCGTCGCCGAGCTGGAGCAGGCGGGGGCCCGGGTCACCGTGGCCGCCTGCGACCTCGCCGACCGGGACGCGACGGCCGCGCTCGTCGACCGGCTCCGGGCGGCCGGGGACACACCGCGCGCGGTCTTCCACGCCGCGGGCACCGTCTCCGACACCCGCACCGAACAGTGCACCCCCGAACAACTCCACGCCGAACTGGCCGCCAAGGCGGACGGAGCCGACCACCTCGACGCCCTCCTCGCCGACGAACCGCTCGACGCCTTCGTGCTGTTCTCCTCCATCGCGGGCACCTGGGGCAGCGGCGGCCAGGCCGCGTACGCGGCCGCCAACGCGCACCTGGACGCCCTCGCCGCCCGGCGCAGGGCCCGCGGGCGCACCGCGCTCTCCGTCGCGTGGGGCCCCTGGGAGGGCACCGGCATGGCCGACGGCGACGCCGGCGCCGGACTGCGCCGGCACGGCCTCGTCGGCCTGCGGCCCGAAACGGCGCTGACCGCACTCCGCCAGGCGCTGGACACGGGCCGCACCGAGGTCGTGGTCGCCGATGTGGACTGGCGGCGGTTCGTCCCCGTCTTCACCTCCGGACGCCCCAGCAGGCTCCTGGGCGCACTGCCCGGGACCGCCGGGGCGGCCGGGGCCGCCGAAGCCTCCGAGGGCGGGCCCGCGGCCGACACCGCCCTGCCCGAGAACCACGCCGGCGGGTGGCGCGACCGGCTCACGGCCCTCCCCGACGCGGAGGGCGACCGGCTCCTCGTCGAACTGATCACCACAGAGGCGGCCGCGATCCTCGGTCACGCGTCGGCCGGGCGGGTCGACCCCGAACGCCCGCTGCGCGACATCGGCTTCGACTCCATCACGGCCGTCGAACTGCGCAACCGGCTCGTCACCGCCACCGGCTTCCGCCTGCCGGTGACCGGCCTCTTCGACCATCCCACGGCGACCGGCCTCGCCCGGCACATCCGTGAGGGCCTCACGGGCGCCGCACGGCCCGCCGACGGCCCGGACACCACCGCACCCCCGGCCCCGCACCCCGCCGATCCCGCCGACGACCCGCTCGCCGTGGTCGCGATGGCCTGCCGCTTCCCCGCGGGCGTCCGCGCCCCGGAGGACCTGTGGCGGCTGGTGGCCGACGAGGTGGACGCCATCGGCGCCTTCCCCACCGACCGGGGCTGGGACCTGGAGTCCCTGTACGACCCCGACCCGGACCGGCCGGGCACCTTCTACAGCTCCGGCGGCGGATTCCTCGACGGGGTGGGCGACTTCGACGCCGGCTTCTTCGGGATCTCGCCCCGTGAGGCGCTGGCCATGGACCCGCAGCAGCGGCTCCTCCTGGAGACGTCCTGGGAGGTCCTGGAACGTGCCGGGATCGACCCGCTGTCGGTCCGCGGCAGCCGGGGCGGCGTCTTCGTCGGCGTGGCCTCCCAGGGCTACGGCACCGGACCGGGCACGTCGTCCGACGGCGTCGAAGGACATCTGCTGAGCGGCAACGTCACCAGCGTGGCGTCCGGCCGGATCGCGTACACGCTCGGCATCGAGGGCCCGGCCGTCACCCTCGACACGGCCTGCTCCTCCTCGCTGGTCGCCCTGCACCTGGCCGGTCAGGCGCTGCGCGCCGGTGACTGCTCCTTCGCGCTCGTCGGCGGCGCCGCCGTGATGGCCGCCCCGGACGTGTTCGTGGAGTTCGGCAAACAGGGCGGTCTCTCGCCCGACGGCCACTGCCGCTCGTTCGCCGACGGCGCCGACGGCACCGGCTGGGGCGAGGGCGCCGGCATGATCCTCGTCGAGCGGCTGTCCGACGCCCGGCGTCTCGGTCACCCCGTGCTCGCCCTGGTCCGCGGTACGGCGGTCAACCAGGACGGCGCCAGCAACGGCCTCACCGCCCCGAGCGGCCTCGCCCAGCAGCGGGTGATCCGCGAGGCGCTCGCCCACGCCCGCCTGACCACCGCAGACGTCGACATGGTCGAGGCACACGGCACCGGCACCGTCCTCGGCGATCCCGTCGAGGCCCAGGCGCTGCTGGCCACCTACGGCCAGGGCCGCCCGGCGGACCGGCCGCTCTGGCTGGGCTCGCTGAAGTCCAACCTCGGCCACACCCAGGCCGCGGCGGGCGTGGCGGGACTGATGAAGGCCGTTCTGGCCATGGAGCACGCGACGCTGCCCAGGACCCTGCACGCCGACGACCCCACCTCCCGGGTCGACTGGTCCGGCGGCGCCGTCCGGCTCCTCGACCGGGCCCGCCCCTGGACGGCCCCCGACCGCCCCCGGCGCGCCGGAGTCTCGGCGTTCGGCATGAGCGGCACCAACGCCCATGTGGTCCTGGAGGAGGCGCCCCCGGAGCCGCCGACCGCCGCTCAGGACACCGACGCCCGGCCCGACACCCACGCGTCACCCGCGCTGCCCTGGCTCCTGTCCGCCCGCTCGCAGCCGGCCCTGCGCGAACAGGCCGCGCGGCTGCACGCCCACCTCACCGGCCGACCCGAACTGCGGCCGGCCGACGTCGCCCACGCGTTGGCGACCACCAGGTCCGCCCTCCCGCACCGGGCCGTCGTCGTCGGCACCGGCCACCGTGAACTGCTGGACGCGCTGGCCGCCCTCGCGGACCGGTCGGCCGCGTCCGGGGCCGTCGAGGGACAGGCCCGCGGCGGCGGCCGTACCGTCTTCGTCTTTCCCGGTCAGGGATCGCAGTGGGCGGGGATGGGGTCGGGTCTGCTGGATGCGGCTCCGGTCTTCGCGGAGCGGGTGGCCCAGTGCGAGCGGGCGCTGTCGCCGTACGTGGACTGGTCGTTGACCGGTGTGCTGCGGGGCGAGTCCGGTGCGCCGTCGTTGGAGCGGGTGGACGTGGTGCAGCCCGCGTTGTGGGCGGTGATGGTGTCGCTGGCCGCGCTGTGGCGGTCGTACGGTGTGGAGCCGTCGGCGGTGGTCGGGCACAGCCAGGGGGAGATCGCGGCCGCCGTGGTGGCGGGGGCGTTGTCCCTGGAGGACGGGGCCAAGGTCGTCGCGCTGCGCAGCCGGGCCCTCGTGGCGCTGGCCGGGGCCGGCGGCATGGTGTCCCTCGCCGTCTCCGAGGACCGGGCCCGCGCCCTGCTGGCACCCCACGGCGACGGTGTCTGCGTGGCCGCCGTGAACGGCCCCGACACGGTGGTGGTGGCCGGCCGGCCGGACGTGCTCACGGACCTCCTCGCGGCCTGCGAGAGGGACGGCGTACGGGCGCGGCGCATCCCCGTCGACTACGCGGCCCACTCGGCCGAGGTGGCCCGGGTCCGCGACGACCTGCTCGAGGCGCTGGCCGACGTGGCGCCCCGCACGGGCGGGACACCGCTGTACTCCACGGTCACCGGCGAACCCCTCGACGGATCGTTGCTGACGGCGGACTACTGGTACCGGAACCTGCGTGAACCCGTCGAGTTCGCGCGTGCCACCGAACGGCTGCTGGACGCCGGATTCGACCTCTTCGTCGAGGCGAGCCCGCACCCCGTGCTCACCGCCGGGGTCGAGGGAACCGCCGAACGGGCGGGCCGGACCGTCACCACCGTGGGGACGCTGCGCCGCGACGACGGCGACCCCGCGCGGTTCCTCGCCTCGCTCGCCGAGGCCTGGACCACCGGAGCCCCGGTGGTCTGGCCGGACGTCGTGGCGCACGCCGCGCCCGGTGCCCGACCCGTCCCCCTGCCCACCTACGCCTTCCAGCGGACCCGGTTCTGGCTGCCCACCCCGGGCCGCACCGCCCCGGCGGCCGGCGCGGCGGACACCGCCGCACAGGACCGCTTCTGGGCGGCGGTGGACAGCGGCGACCCGGCCGGGCTGGCCGCCGCCCTCGGCGCGGACGCCGACACGACACCGGAGGGCTTCGCCCCGGCGCTGCGCGAGGTGCTTCCGGTGCTGTCCGGCTGGCGTCGCGCCCGGCTCGACCGGGACGCCGTGCGGTCCCTCGGCTACCGGGTCCGCTGGCAGCCGGTGGCCGACCCGTCCGCCGCGCCGCTCGACGGCGACTGGCTCCTCGTCGTACCGAAGCAGCACACCGACGACCCGCTCGTCGGCGCGTGCCAGGACGCGCTGCGGCTCGGCGGCGCGGGGGCCCGTACCGTCACCGTCGACGCGGGCGACGCGGCCCGGACCGCGCAGGACGTCGCCGACGCCGTCGCGGACGCGGCCCGGCCGGTCTCCGGCGTGCTGTCCCTGCTGGCCCTGGACGAGCGTGCGGCGGCGGAACGGGCCCCGGTGCTCGCCGGGACCGCCGCCACCCTCGAACTGCTCAAGGCCCTGGACACCCTGGGGATCGACGCCCCGCTGTGGTGCGTGACCGGCGGCGCGGTCGCCGTCCACCCCGACGAGCGGCTCACCCGTCCGGGCGGGGCCCAGCTGTGGGGGCTCGGCCGGGTCGTGGGCCTGGAACAGCCGGGGCGCTGGGGCGGCATCGCCGACCTGCCGCCGAGCCCCGGCCCCGACGAGGCGCGCCGCCTCGCCGCCTTCCTCGCGGGCGGCCACGGGGAGGACCACCTCGCCGTCCGGCCCACCGGCGCTCACGCGCGCCGACTCGTCCGTGCCCCGGCCCCCGACGCCTCGGCGGGCCGCGACTGGACGCCGGCCGGAGGCACCGCCCTGATCACCGGCGACACCGGGGTGCTGGGCGCGGACATCGCCCGCTGGCTGGCCCGGCGCGGCGCCCGCCAGGTCGTCCTGGCCGACGACCGGAGCGCGGACCAGGTGGCTGTGGCCGCCCTGCGCGACGAACTGGTCGAACTGGGCGCCGAGTTGACGGAGTCCCACGGCCCGGACGCCCTGGCCGGCCTGCTCGGCGGGGCGCCCCTGACCGTCGCCGTCCACCTCGCCCGCGCCCATGACCCCGGCGCCTCGCTCGCCGAACTCACCTCCGCTGACCTGGAGGTCGCCCTGCGGTCCGCCCTCGGCCCGGTGGCAGACCTCGACGCGCTGCTCGACGGCCACCCGGCACCGGACTCCGTCGCCCTCGCCGTGCTGTTCCCGCTGAGCGGCGTCTGGGGGGCCGCCCGGCGGGGCGCCGCCACCAGCGCCTACGCCGCCCTCGAAGCGCTGGCCCGCGACCGCCGCGACCGGGGGAGCCGCTGCGTCACCCTCGCCCTCGGCGGCCTGGAACCCGCGCCCGCCGGATCCGACGCGGTGGAACGCCCCCTGGACGCGGACACGCTCCTCGCCGCCCTGCAGCAGTCGCTGGACCACGACGAACCCGCCGCGATCCTCGCCGACGTCCGCTGGGACCGCGTCGTGGCCGCCGTGCCCGACCCTCGAGCGCTGCGGCTGCTCGGCGAACTGCCCGAGGCGGCCTCCGCGCCGGGCGACGCCACGCGGGACGACGAGGACGACGCGGCCGCCGAACTCGCCCGCCGGCTCGAACCGTTGGACGAACCCGCGCGACGCCGTCTGCTGCTCGACCTGGTGTGCGACCACGCGGCCGCGGTCCTCGGCCACACCGGCCGCCAGGCCGTCCCGGCCGACCAGGCGTTCTCCGCCGTCGGGTTCGACTCGATGCTCGCCGTGTCCTTCCGTAACCGGCTGCGCACCGCGACCGGCGTCCCCGTCGCCGCGACGGTGGTGTTCGACCATCCCACCCCCGCCGCCCTCGCCGACCACCTGTACGACGGGTTGAGCGCCCGTCCCGGACCGGCCGTTCCCGCGCTCGCCGAACTCCGGGCGCTGGAGGCGGCCCTGACCTCCGCCGACCCCCGCGCCCAGGGCGCCGACGAGCTCGGCGCGCGCCTGCAGGACCTCGTACGGACCTGGGCCCGGCGCACAGCGCCCGACACCGGCCCGGCGGACACCGACGCGATCGGTTCCGCCAGCGCCGACGAACTGTTCGACCTGCTTGACAACAACTTCGGAATGGCCTGAGGAGCACCGCGAAGATGCCGGACGAACAGAAGCTTCTTGAGTACCTCAGGCGGGCGACCGCGGACCTCGGGCAGGCGCGCCAGCGGCTGCGCGAGGAGGAGGACGCCAGGCACGAGCCGATCGCGATCGTCTCGATGAGCTGCCGCTATCCCGGTGGCGCCGACGACCCCGAGCAGTTGTGGGACATGGTGTCCTCCGGCACCGACGCCATCTCCGAATGGCCGGCCGACCGGGGCTGGGACACGGCCGGCCTCTACGACCCGGACCCCGACCGGCCGGGCACCTCCTACACCCGGCACGGCGGATTCCTGCACCGGGCGGGGGAGTTCGACGCCGCGTTCTTCGGCATGTCGCCGCGTGAGGCCCTCGCCACCGACCCGCAGCAGCGGCTGCTCCTGGAGACCTCCTGGGAGACGCTGGAACGTGCGGGCATCGACCCGGCGGTCCTGAAGGGCACCGCGACCGGCGTCTTCGTCGGCGCCATGACCAACGGCTACGGCGACGGCTCCCGGGACCAGTCCGACGTCCAGGGCCTGCTCCACACCGGCACCGCCGGCAGTGTGATCTCCGGCCGGATCTCCTACACCCTGGGCCTGGAGGGCCCGGCGGTCACGGTCGACACCGCGTGCTCGTCCTCGCTGGTCGCCCTGCATCTCGCGATACGGGCGCTGCGCTCCGGCGAGTGCTCCCTCGCCCTCGCGTGCGGTGTCACCGTCATGCCGCATCCCGACCCCTACGTCGCGTTCAGCCGCCAGCGTGCCCTGGCACCCGACGGCCGCTGCAAGGCCTTCGCGGCCGGGGCCGACGGCACCTCGTGGTCCGAGGGCGTGGGGGTGCTGCTGCTGGAGCGGCTGTCGGACGCGCGGCGCCACGGTCGTCGGGTGCTGGCGGTGGTGCGGGGCAGCGCGGTGAACCAGGACGGGGCGAGCAACGGGCTGACGGCGCCGAACGGTCCTTCGCAGCAGCGGGTGATCCGGGCGGCGCTGGCGGACGCCCGGCTGCTGCCGGGTGATGTGGACGCGGTGGAGGCGCACGGTACGGGAACCCGGCTGGGCGACCCGATCGAGGCACAGGCGCTGCTCGCCACGTACGGCCAGGACCGGCCCGCCGACCGGCCCCTGCTGCTCGGCTCCCTCAAGTCCAACATCGGGCACACCTCGGCCGCCGCCGGGGTGGGCGGCGTCATCAAGATGGTCCAGGCGCTGCGCCACGAGGTGCTGCCCCGGACCCTGCACGTCGACGCGCCGACCCCGCAGGTCGACTGGTCGGCGGGCGCGGTCGAACTCCTCACCGAGGAACGCCCCTGGGCCTGCGACCCCGGCCGCCCCCGCCGCGCCGCCGTGTCCGGATTCGGCGTGAGCGGCACCAACGCCCACGTGATCCTGGAGGAGGCACCGGAGTCCCCCGAGACCCCGGAGGCTCCGGAAACCGCCACCCCCCTGCCGGTGGTGCCCTGGGTACTCTCCGCCCGTGGCGAGGACGCCCTCACCGACCGGGCCCGCCAACTGCTGGCCCTCGCCGACGCGGACGCCTTGATCCCGGGCGCCGTCGCCCGCACCCTCGCCACCGGCCGCTCGCCGCTCGAACACCGCGCCGTGGTGGTCGCGGGCGACGCCGAGGGATTCCGTACGGGACTCACCGCGCTGGCGACCGGTGGCGAGGCCGCCAACCTGGTCCGAGGGCTCGCGGGACCCGCCGGCCGGACCGTGTTCGTGTTCCCCGGCCAGGGGACCCAGTGGACCGGCATGGCTCTCGAACTCCTCGACTCCTCACCGGTGTTCGCGGCCCGCATGGCCGACTGCGAGCGCGCCCTCGCCCCGCACGTCGACTGGTCCCTCACCGACGTCCTGTCCTCCGCCACGGACCTGGAACGCGTCGACGTGGTCCAGCCCGCGCTGTGGGCCGTCATGGTCTCCCTGGCGGCGCTGTGGCGCTCGGCCGGTGTCGAGCCGGACGCCGTGCTCGGCCACAGCCAGGGCGAGATCGCCGCCGCCGTCGTGGCGGGTGCGTTGTCCCTGGAGGACGGCGCAAAGGTCGTCGCCCTGCGCAGCCAGGCCATCACGGCCATCGCCGGACGCGGTGGGATGGCCTCCGTCCCGCTGCCGCCGGAGGAGTTGGCCGGACATCTCGGCCCGTGGGGCGACCGGCTTTCCGTCGCCGCCGCCAACGGCCCGGCCGCCACGGTGCTGTCGGGCGACACCGAGGCGATCGACGGCGTGGTGGCCGCCCTCCGGGCCGAGGACGTACGGGCCCGTCGCATCCCCGTCGACTACGCCTCCCACTCCGCGCACGTCGAGGAGATCCGCGAACGGCTCCTGGAGTGCCTCGCGGACATCGAGCCGACGGCCGGCCGGGTGCCGTTCTTCTCCACCGTGGACCTGAACTGGCAGGACTCCGGCACGCTGGACGCCGAGTACTGGTACCGCAACCTGCGGCAGACCGTGCGGTTCGAGGAGGCCACCCGCACCCTGCTCGCCCAGGGCTTCCGTTTCTTCGTCGAGTCCAGCGCCCACCCGGTGCTCACCGTGGGCATCAGCCAGACCGCCGAGGCCGAGGAGTGCGACGCCGTCGCCGTCGGCACCCTCCGCCGCGACCAGGGTGGCCTGGACCGGTTCCTGCTCTCCCTCGCCGAGGCCCACACCGGTGGACTCGCGCCGGACTGGGACACCCTGCTCGCCGGGCACCCGGGTGACACCGTCGACCTGCCCACGTACCCCTTCCAGCGGCGCAGGTACTGGCTGGAACGGCCTTCGGCCGACGCCGAGGACACCGCCGCCACCGACCCGGCGGACGCAGCCTTCTGGGAGAGCGTCGGCGGACAGGACCTCCCGGCGCTCACCACGACGCTCGGCGTCCGCCCCGAGGATCCGCTGACCGTCGTCCTGCCCGCCCTGGCCGACTGGCGCAGGCGGCGCGACGAACGCGCGACCGTGGACTCCTGGCGCTACCGGGTCGACTGGCGGCCCCTCGCCGACGCCCCGGCCGGCCGCACCGCCGACGCCCCCACCGGCACCTGGCTGGTCGCGGTCACCGACGGCACGGAGGACGACCCGACGCGGGAAGCCGTGGTCCGGGCGCTGCGCGAGGCCGGCGCCGTCCCCGTGCCCGTCGTCCTGACCGAGGCCCACGCCGACCGGGCCACACTGACCGCGCACCTCTCCGAGGCGAGCACCGGCCCCGTCAGCGGCGTCCTCTCCCTCGTCGCCCTCGACGAGCGCCCCCACCCGGGCCACCCCCACCTCCCCCTCGGCCTCGCGCTCACCCTGACCCTCGTGCAGGCCCTGGGCGACGCCGGCGTCACCGCCCCGCTCTGGTGCGCCACCCGGGGAGCGGTCACGACGGGCCGCGACGACGCGGTGACCAGTCCCGGACAGCACATGGTCTGGGGCCTCGGCCGGTGTGCCGCGCTGGAGCACCCGCAGCGCTGGGGCGGTCTGGTCGACCTGCCCGGAACGCTCGACGAGCGGGCCGCCGCCCGGCTGTGCGGCATCCTGGCCGGCCGGGACGACGAGGACCAGGTCGCCGTACGCCACTCCGGCGCGTACGGCCGGCGGCTGGTCCGTGCCCGGCCCGCCGGCCCCGCCCGCGCGGACGCCTGGCAGCCACGCGGCACGGTCCTGGTCACCGGCGGCACCGGCGGCGTGGGCGCGCACCTCGCGCGCTGGCTGGCCGAGGGCGGTGCCGAGCACCTCGTCCTGGTCGGCCGCCGGGGCGCCGACACCCCCGGCGCGGCCGACCTGACCGCCGAGCTGACCGCGCTCGGCACCCGGGTCACCGTCGCCGCCTGCGACGTCGCCGACCGCGACCGGCTCGCCGAACTGGTGGCCGGGCTCGAACAGGACGGCTCCCGGATCGGGACCGTCATCCACGCCGCCGGCACGGGCCAGCTCGTGCCGCTGTCCGACACCGACCCCGACGAGTTCGCCGACATCCTCTACGCCAAGGTCGCCGGCGCGGAGAACCTCGACGCCGTCTTCGACCGGGACGACCTGGACTCCTTCGTCCTGTTCTCCTCCATCTCCGGCGTCTGGGGCAGCGGCGACCACGGCGCGTACGCCTCCGCCAACGCCCACCTCGACGCGCTCGCGGACCGGCGCCGCGCCCGGGGCCGCACCGCCACCTCCGTGGTGTGGGGCATCTGGGACCCCGAGGGCGGCGCGGGCATGGCCGCCAACCTCGTCGAGGAGCAGCTGCGCGGCCGGGGCATCCCCTTCATGGCCCCCCGGGTCGCGCTGACCGGGCTCCGGCAGGTCCTGACCGACGACGAGACCGTCGTCCTCGTCACCGCCGTCGACTGGGACCGCTTCGCGCCCGTGTTCACCTCGGCCCGGCCCAGCCCGCTCATCGGCGACCTGCCCGAGGTCCGACGCGCGCTCGCCGAGGAGACCGCGCCCGGCCAGGACGGCGACGACACCGCCTCCTCGCTGCGCGACCGCATCGCGGACCTGCCCCCCGCCGACCGCGACCGCCTGCTCACCGACCTCGTGCGCGCGCACGCGGCCGCCGTCCTCGGCCACGGCTCCGCCGACGCCATCGCCCCTGAACGCGCGTTCCGTGAACTGGGCTTCGACTCGCTGACCGCCGTGGAGATGCGCAACCGGCTCAACGCCGCCACCGGTCTGCGGCTCCCGCTCACGGTCCTCTTCGACTACGCCTCGGCCGACGCGCTCGCCCGGCATCTGCGCGAGGAACTCCTCGGCCCCGACACCGCCGCCCCGGCCGGACCGGCCGTGCCCGCCCATGTGCCCGCCGACGCCGACGACCCGATCGCCATCGTCGGCATGAGCTGCCGCTACCCCGGCGACGTCCGCACCCCGGAGGACCTCTGGCGGCTCGTCGCCGAGGGCCGGGACGTCATCTCCGCGCTGCCCGCCGACCGCGGCTGGGACCTGGACGGCCTGTACGACACCGACCCCGACCGGCCCGGTACGACCTACAGCTCCGAAGGCGGATTCCTCTACGACGCCGGGCAGTTCGACCCTGCCTTCTTCGGCATCTCGCCGCGCGAGGCGCTGGCCATGGACCCGCAGCAGCGGCTGCTCCTGGAGACCTCCTGGGAGGCCCTGGAACGGGCCGGCATCGACCCCGCCTCCCTGCGCGGCGGACAGGTCGGCGTGTTCGCCGGCGCCGCCTACCAGGGCTACGGCGGCCTGAGCGACGTACCGGAGGAGGTGGAGGGACACCTCATCGCCGGCATCTCCACCAGCATCCTGTCCGGCCGGATCGCCTACACCCTCGGCCTCGAAGGACCGGCGGTCACCGTCGACACGGCCTGCTCGTCCTCGCTGGTCGCCGTCCACCTGGCGGCCCAGGCCCTGCGCTCCGGCGAGTGCTCCCTGGCGCTCGCGGGCGGTGTGACCGTCATGGGCACCCCGCTGTCCTTCACCGGCTTCAGCAGACAGCGCGGTCTCGCCGCGGACGGCCGCTGCAAGTCCTTCGGCGCCGGCGCCGACGGCTTCGGCATGGCCGAGGGCGCCGGACTGCTGCTCCTGGAGCGGCTGTCGGACGCCCGGCGCAACGGCCACCCGGTGCTCGCCCTGGTGCGGGGCTCGGCCGTCAACCAGGACGGCGCCAGCAACGGGCTGACCGCCCCCAGCGGCCTGGCGCAGCAGCGGGTCATCCGCAGCGCGCTGGCCGGCGCGGGGGTGCCCTCGGCCGAGGTCGACGTCGTGGAGGCGCACGGTACGGGCACCCGGCTCGGTGACCCGATCGAGGCGCAGGCGCTGCTCGCGACGTACGGCCAGGACCGCCCCGCGGACCGGCCGCTGCTGCTCGGCTCGCTGAAGTCCAACATCGGGCACAGCCAGGCCGCCGCGGGCGTCGCCGGGATCATCAAGATGGTCCAGGCGATGCGCCACGAAGAACTGCCCCGCACCCTGCACGCCGAGGAGCCGACCCCCAACGTCGACTGGTCCGTGGGCGCAGTGGAACTCCTGACGGAGCCCCGGCCGTGGACCCGCAACGGCCACCCGCGCCGCGCCGGCGTCTCCTCCTTCGGACTCAGCGGCACCAACGCCCATGTGATCATCGAGGAGCCGCACGGCGAGGAGGCCGGGGAGGCGCCCGAGGGCAACGCCCCCGTGGCCGCCGTGCCGTGGCTGCTCTCCGGCCGGACCCCGGAAGCGCTGCGCGAGCAGGCCGCGCGGCTGCACGCCCGTCTGACGGACCGTCCGGAACTGCGGCCCCACGACGTCGGCCTCACCCTGGCCACCGCCCGGTCCGCCTTCGAACACCGTGCCGTCGTCGTCGGCGCCGACCAGGCCACCCTGCTCACCGGCCTGGCCGCACTCGCCGCCGGACAGGACGACCCCGCCGTGGTCCACGGCACCGTGGCCACGCCGGGCCGTACCGTCTTCGTCTTCCCCGGTCAGGGTTCGCAGTGGGCGGGCATGGCGGTGGGGCTGCTGGACTCGGCCCCGGTCTTCGCGGAGCGGGTGGCGCAGTGCGAACGGGCGCTGTCGCCGTACGTGGACTGGTCGTTGACCGATGTGCTGCGCGGCGGGCCCGACAGCCCGCCGCTCGACCGGGTCGACGTGGTCCAGCCGGTGCTGTTCTCGGTGATGGTGTCGCTGGCCGCGCTCTGGCGGTCGCACGGTGTCGAGCCGTCGGCGGTGATCGGGCACAGCCAGGGGGAGATCGCCGCCGCCGTGGTGGCCGGGGCGCTGTCCCTGGAGGACGGCGCCAGGATCGTCGCCCTGCGCAGCCGGATCCTGACCACGCTCGTCGACCGGGGCGCGATGCTCTTCGTCGCGCTCCCCGACGACCGGGTGCGCGAGCGGATGGCGCCCTGGGACGGCCGGCTGTCCGTCGCCGCCGTGAACGGGCCCGCCGCCGTGACCGTCTCCGGCGACCCGGAGGCCCTGGAGGAGTTCGGCGACCGGCTGTCCGAGGACGGCGTCATGCGGTGGATGATCCCGGGCGTCACCTTCGCCGGGCACTCGCCCCAGGTGGACGGGTTGCGCCGGGAACTGCTGGACGCGCTCGCCGGGGTGACACCCCGCCGGACCGACGTCGCCTTCTACTCCACCGTCACCGGGGGTGCCCTCGACACCACGGCCCTGGACACCGAGTACTGGTACCGCAACCTCCGCGAGCCCGTGGAGTTCCACCGCGCCCTCGCCGCGCTGGTCGACGCCGGCCACGACACCTTCGTCGAGGTCAGTCCGCACCCGGTGCTGGCGGTGTGGGTGGAGAAGAGCCTGGAGGCGGCGGACGTCGCCGGACTCGTCACGGGCACGCTGCACACCGACGACGGCGGCCCCGCCCGGTTCCTGACCGCGCTCGCCGGACCGCACGTCCACGGTGTCCCGGTGGACTGGCGGGCCGTGTTCGCGGGCACCGACGCCCGCCCCGTCGAACTGCCCACCTACGCCTTCCAGCGCCGGCGGTACTGGCTGGAGCCGACGGCGGCGCTCGCTGCCGGTGAAGGCGGTGCCCAGCCCGCCGACACGGCCTTCTGGGACGCCGTCGAACGGCACGACCTGACCGCCGTCGCCGCCGCGCTGAACCTGCCGGACGCGGACGCGACCGCCCGTGCCTCCCTCGGCGGGGTGCTCCCCGCGCTCGCCGACTGGCAGCGCGGCCGCCGCGGCCGCACCACCATCGACGGCTGGCGCTACCAGGTCACCTTCAAGCCCTTGCACCTCACCCCCGGCACCCCCGCCCTCACCGGCACCTGGTGGGTCGTCGTACCGGCCGGCGCCGCCGGCCACCCCGTGGTCGAGGGAGCGCTGCGCGCCCTCGAACGGCACGGTGCCACCGCCGTACCCGTCGAGATCGGCACCACCGGCACCGACCGGGCCGGCCTGGCCGCCCGGCTGGGCGCCGCGACCGCCCCGGACGGCGGCGTGCTCTCGCTGCTCGCCCTCGCCGAGCAGCCGTACGCCGACGGGACAGCTCTGCCGACCGGGCTCGCCCTCACCACCACCCTCCTCCAGGCACTCGGCGACGCCGGGATCAACGCCCCCCTGTGGTCCGCGACCTGCGGCGCGGTGTCCGTCGGACGCTCCGACGCCCTCACCGCACCCGCCCAGGCGACCCTGTGGGGACTCGGCGCCGTCGCCGGCGTGGAGTACCCGGAACGCTGGGCCGGAATGCTCGACCTGCCCTCCGACCTGGACGAACGCGCCGGCGTCAGGCTGGCCGCCGTACTGGCGGGTCTCGACGGCGAGGACCAGATCGCGATCCGGCCCTCGGGCGTCTACGGCCGCAGGCTCGTCCGGGCCCGGCCCGCCGAGGAGACGACGGCGGACGCCTTCGACCCCGACGGCACGGTACTGATCACCGGCGGCACCGGCGCCCTCGGCGCCCATGTCGCACGCCGGCTCGCCCGCTCCGGCGCCCGCCACCTGCTGCTCACCGGCCGCCGCGGCCCCGACACGCCCGGTGCGGCGGAACTGGTCGCCGAACTCGCCGGCCTCGGCGCCGAGACGACGGTCGCCGCCTGTGACGCCGCCGACCGGGACGCGCTCGCCACCCTGCTCGCGGACATCCCCGAGGACCGCCCCCTGCGCACCGTCGTGCACGCCGCCGGCCTCCTGGACGACGGCGTCCTCGACACCCTCACCCCCGAGCGGGCCGCCGGGGTCCTGCGCCCCAAGATGGACGCCGCCCTCAACCTGGACGCCCTCACCCGCGACCTGGACCTGACCGCGTTCGTCCTGTTCTCCTCGCTCGCCGGCACCCTCGGCGGCACCGGACAGGGCAGCTACGCCGCGGCCAACGCGTTCCTGGACGCCCTCGCCGAGCAGCGGCGCTCGCTCGGCCTGCCGGCCACCTCCGTGGCCTGGGGCCTGTGGGCGGGCGACAGCGCCGCCGACTCGGCCCGCGAACGGCTGGTGCGCAACGGGCTGCCGCCGATGGACCCGGAGCTCGCGGTCACGGCCCTGGAACAGGCCATGGGGCGGGCCGAGCCCAGGCTCGTGCTCTGCGACTTCGCCTGGGACCGCTTCGCGCCGGCCTACACCGCCCTGCGGCCCAGCGCCGCCCTGCGCGACCTGCCCGACGTCCGCGACGTCCTGGCCGCCACCGGCGCCGACCGGCAGGAGACGGAGGCGGACTCCCTCGCCGCCCGCCTCGCGGCCCTGTCCCCCCAGGAGCGGCAGGAGGAACTGACCCGCCTGGTCGCCACCGAGGTCGCCGCCGTCCTCGGCCACCCCGACCCCGCCGGCATCGACCCCGACCGGGTCTTCAAGGACCTCGGCTTCGACTCGCTCACCGCGGTCGACCTGCGCAACCGGCTCTCCGAGGCCACCGGGCTGCGGCTGTCGGTCACCCTGGTCTTCGACCACCCCACCGTCACCGCCCTGGTGGACCACGTACGGTCCGAACTCGGCGGTACGGCACCGGCACAAACCTCCGTACCCGCGCCGGCGTCCTCACCCGCGCAGGCCGCGGTGGCCGACGACGACGCCATCGCCGTCGTCGCGATGAGCTGCCGCTACCCCGGCGGCGTCACGACCCCGGAGGACCTGTGGCGACTCGTGACGTCGGGCTCCGACGCCATCACCGAGTTCCCCACCGGCCGTGGCTGGGACCTCGACGAGCTGTACGACCCCGACCCGGAGAAGCTCGGCCGTACGTACGCCCGTCACGGCGGCTTCCTGCACGACGCGGACCACTTCGACCCGGCGTTCTTCGGGATCTCCCCGCGTGAGGCGCTGGCGATCGACCCGCAGCAGCGCCTGCTCCTGGAGATCTCCTGGGAGGCGTTCGAACGGGCCGGTATCGACCCGGTGTCGCTGAAGGGCAGCCGGGCCGGGGTCTTCGTGGGCTCCAGCTACCGCGACTACGGCTCCCGCGTCCAGCAGCCCACCGAGGAGACCGAGGGCTACCTCGGCATCGGCAGCGCGGGCAGCGTCGCCTCCGGCCGGATCGCCTACACCCTCGGCCTCGAAGGGCCTGCGGTCACCGTCGACACCGCCTGCTCGTCCTCGCTGGTCGCCGTGCACCTCGCGGCCCAGGCCCTGCGCTCCGGCGAGTGCTCGCTCGCCCTCGCGGGCGGTGTCACCGTGATGTCCACCCCCGACGCGTTCATCGAGTTCAGCCGGCAGCGCGGGCTCGCCGCCGACGGCCGCTGCAAGCCCTTCGCCGCCGCGGCCGACGGCACCGCCTGGGCCGAGGGCGCCGGCATGGTCGTCCTGGAACGGCTCTCCGACGCCCGGCGCAACGGCCACCCGGTGCTCGCCCTGGTGCGGGGCTCGGCGGTCAACCAGGACGGCGCCAGCAACGGTCTCACCGCCCCCAACGGCCCTTCCCAGCAGCGCGTCATCCGCCAGGCCCTCGCCTCCGCCGGGCTCGACAGCGCAGAGGTTGACGCGGTGGAGGCGCACGGTACGGGCACCCGGCTCGGTGACCCGATCGAGGCGCAGGCGCTGCTCGCGACGTACGGCCAGGACCGCCCCGCGGACCGGCCGCTGCTGCTCGGCTCGCTGAAGTCCAACATCGGGCACGCCCAGGCCGCCGCCGGCATCGCGGGCCTGCAGAAGATGGTGCTGGCCATGCGGCACGGAGTCCTGCCGCGCACCCTCCACGTCGACGCGCCGACCCCGTTCGTCGACTGGTCGGCGGGCGCCGTGTCGCTGCTCACCGAGGACACCCCCTGGCCCGACCACGGGCGACCGCGCCGGGCCGCGATCTCGTCCTTCGGCGTCAGCGGCACCAACGCGCACACGATCCTGGAACACGTACCGGACGAGTACGCCCCGGACGGCCCGGACGAGGCCGGTGATGACGCCGCTGACGACGGGACCGTCCTGCCGTGGCTGCTGTCGGCCCGCAGCCGGGCCGCCCTGCGCGCCCAGGCCCAGCGGTTGCTGGAGCACACCGACGCCCGCCCCGGCCTGCGTCCGGCCGCCATCGCGCACACCCTGGCCACCGGCCGCAGCGCCTTCGAGTACCGGGGCGCCGTCGTGGGCGACAGCCGCGAGGCGCTGACCGGCGGACTGAAGGCACTCGCCACCGCCGGAAGCGCGTCCGGCGTCACCCAGGGCACGGCCGTGGCGGGGAAGGTCGCCTTCCTCTTCGCCGGACAGGGCAGCCAGCGCGCCGCGATGGGCGCCGAACTGTACGCCCGGTACCCGGTGTTCGCGGACGCCTTCGACGAGATCTGCGCCGAACTGGACCCGCTGCTCGACCGCCCGCTGCGCGAGGTCGTCTTCGCCGCGGCCGGTTCCGACGCGGCGGCCCGCCTGGACCGTACGGAGTACACGCAACCGGCGCTCTTCGCCGTCGAGGTCGCCCTCTTCCGGCTGGTCGAGCACTGGGGCGTGGTACCGGACCTGCTGCTCGGCCACTCCATCGGCGAACTGGCCGCCGCCCACGTCGCCGGGGTCCTCACCGCGCCTCACGCCGCCGCGCTGGTCGCGGCCCGGGGCCGCCTGATGCAGGCACTGCCCGAGGGCGGCGCCATGGTCGCGCTCACCGCGTCCGAGGCGGACGCCACGGCGCTCCTGGCCCCCTATGACGGCCGCGTTGCGGTGGCCGCCGTCAACGGCCCGGCCTCCGTCGTCGTCTCCGGCGACGAGGACGCCGTCCTCGACCTCGCCGAACAGTGGCGCGACCGGGGCGGCAAGGCCCGGCGGCTCACCGTCAGCCACGCCTTCCACTCGCCGCACATGGACGCCATGCTCGACGAGTTCCGGCGGGTCGCCGAGAGCCTGGACTACCGGGCGCCGCGCATCCCGCTGGTCTCCGACGTCACCGGCGAACTCGCCACCCCCGAACAGCTGGGATCGCCCGAGTACTGGGTGCGGCACGTCCGCGAGGCGGTCCGCTTCCACGACGGCATGCGGCGGCTCGCCGCCGAAGGCGCCGTGACCTACCTCGAACTCGGCCCCGACGGCTCACTCACCGCCATGGGCCGCGACTGCCTCGCCGAAGCCGACCCCATCGACTCCGACGACCCGGTGGACCCGTCCGCCGTCGGCCCCCTCGTGCCGCTGCTGCGCAAGGACCGCACCGAGATCCGGGCCCTCACCGACGCCCTCGCCCAGCTGTACGTCCGGGGCACGGCCGTCGACTGGCCCACGGTCCTGGAAGCCACCGGCAGGGGCGGCCGGGTCGAACTGCCCACCTACGCCTTCCAGCGCGAGCGCTACTGGCTGGAGGCCACTGCGGCATCCGGGGGCATGGCCGCCGCCGGGCTCCTGTCGGCGGACCACCCGCTGCTCGGCGCCGCCGTCCCGCTCGCCGACACCGACGGAGTCCTGTTCACCAGCAGGCTCTCCGTACGCACCCACCCCTGGCTGGCCGACCACGGTGTCTTCGGCACCGCCCTGTTCCCCGCCACCGCCTTGCTGGAACTGGCGGTCCGGGCGGGTGACCAGGTCGGCTGCGGCCAGGTCGAGGAACTCACCCTGGAAACCCCGCTGGTGATCCCCGCCCAGGGCTCGGTGGCACTGCAACTGACCGTCGGCGCCCCGGACACCACCGGCGCCCGCCCGCTCAGCGTCCACACCCGCCCGGGAGACACGGACGACATGGGCTGGACCTGCCACGCCCGGGGGCTGCTCGTCCCCGCCACCGACGAGACGGAACCGGCCGACTCCGTGACCTGGCCGCCGGCCGGCGCGCAGCCCGTGGAGATCGACGGTCTGTACGAGCGGTTCGCCGAGGGAGGCTTCGGATACGGGCCCGCGTTCCAGGGGCTGCGCGAGGTGTGGCGGCTCGGGGACGAGGTGTACGCCGAGGCGAGCCTTCCGTCCGAACAGCAGGCCGAGGCCGCACGGTTCGGGCTGCACCCCGCGCTCCTCGACAGCGCCCTGCACGCGCTGATCTTCGGCGTCCTCGAAGGCACCGACCAGGGGTGGCTGCCGTTCTCCTGGAACGGGATCCGCCTGCACGCCTCCGGGGCCCGCGCCCTGCGCATCCGACTGACCCCCGCGGGCAACAACGCGGTCTCCGTCCAGGCCGCCGACACGGCCGGACAGCCGGTCGCCTCCATCCGGTCCCTGGTGCTCCGCCCGGTCTCCCCGGACCAGGTACGCGCCGCCCGGACCGCGCACCACGACGACCTGTACCGCCTCGAATGGCCCACACTGCCCCAGCCCGCCGACGCCGGCTCCGACACCTGGGCCGTCATCGGCGCCGAGGCACCCGACTGGGCGGCTCACGGCATCACCCGCTCCGCCACCGACCTCAAGGCGCTCTCCCGGGAGATCGCCCAGGGAGCCGCCCGGCCCACGGCCGTCCTCGCCCACGTCCCCGCCGCACCGGAAGGACAGGGCAGGGCCGACGCCGTACGGCATGTCACCGGCCGAACCCTCACCCTCGTACAGGACTGGCTGGCCGACAGCACGTTCGCCGACGCCAAGCTGGTGCTCGTCACCCGGGACGGCGTCCCGACGAGCGCCGACGGCGACGCGCCGGACCTGACCCACGCCGCCGCATGGGGGCTGGCGCGGTCCGCGCAGACGGAGAACCCCGGCCGTTTCGTCCTCGCCGACCTCGACGGGACCAGGGCCTCCCGAGACGCTCTCACCGCCGCCGTCGCCTCCGGCGAACCCCAACTGGCGTTGCGCGAGGGCCGTGCGCACATCGCCCGGCTCGCCCGCGTGCCCGCCGCCGAACAGGCGGAGACACCCGACTGGGGACGCCCCGGCACGGTCCTGATCACCGGCGGCACCGGCGCCATCGGCTCCGTGCTCGCCCGTCACCTGGTCGCCGAACACGGCGTGAAGCGCCTGCTGCTCACCAGCCGCAGGGGCCCCGCCGCCGAGGGCACCGCCGACCTGGTCGTCGACCTCGCCGCACTCGGCGCCCACGCGGAGGTCGTGGCCTGCGACGCCGCCGACCGGGACGCACTGGCCCGACTGCTCGGCTCGCTGCCGGACGCCCACCCGCTGACCGCTGTCCTGCACGTGGCGGGGACCATCGCCGACGGGGTCGTGGACGCGATGACGCCGGGCCGGCTGGACACCGCCCTGCGGCCCAAGGTCGACGCGGCCTGGAACCTCCACGAGCTGACCGAGGACATGGACCTGTCGGCGTTCGTGGTGTTCTCCTCCATCGCCGGGATCTTCGGCGGCATGGGGCAGGGCAACTACGCGGCGGCCAACTCCTTCCTGGACGCGCTCGCCCACCACCGCCGGGCGAACGGCCTGCCCGCCGCGTCGCTCGCCTGGGGCCTGTGGGCGAACAAGAGCGGCATGAGCGGAGGCCTCGACGAGGCCGACTTCCGGCGCATCGCCCGCGGCGGCATCGTCGCCTTCTCCCCGGCCGAGGGCGCCGCCCTGTTCGACTCGGCCAACGCGACCGGCGAACCCGTCGTCCTGCCGCTGCGGCTGGACACCGGAGCCCTGGCCGCCCAGACCGGCACCGGCGGCGTTCCGGCTCTGCTGCGCGGACTCGTACGCCCGCCCGCCCGCCGCAGCGCGGCGGTCGGCGAGGTCGCCCCGGACGCGGCCGACACCCTGCGCCGCACCCTGGCCGGCCAGCCCGAGCAGCGGCGCGAACGGACCCTGCTCGACCTGGTGCGCGGGCACGCAGCCACCGTGCTCGGCTTCCCCGGCCCCGCCTCGGTGGACGCCGAACGCGGCCTGCTGGAACTGGGCTTCGACTCGCTGACCGCGGTCGAACTGCGCAACCGGCTCGGCGCCGCCACCGGCCTCAGGCTGCCCGCCACCCTGCTCTTCGACCACCCCACCTCGGCGGCCATCGCCCGCCAGCTGTCCGTCGAACTCGTCCCCGAGAGCGCCGGACCCGATCACGCCGCCGACACCGCGGGCCTGGCCGAACTCGGCCTGCTGGAAGGCGCCCTGGACAACGGCACGGCCGGGCCGGAGCTGCTCGGCCGGCTCGAAGAACTGATCAGCAGGCTGCGCCCGGGAACCGGTGGCGCGGCGCAGGACCGCCTGGAGGAGCGGATGGACACGGCCAGCGACGACGAGCTCTTCGAGTTCATCGACAACGAACTCGGCATGTCGTGACCCCCCTGCCCCCATCCGCGCGACGGCGGCTCCCCACGCCCGGCCCCTCCCGCACGAAGGCTCCGAAGGTGACGGTGCACAGTGACTGACGGCACACTCAACGACGACAAGCTCCGCGACTACCTCAAGCGGGTGGCGGCCGACCTGCACCGCACCCGGCGCCGGCTGCAGGAGGTGGAGGCCCGGCAGCAGGAGCCCGTGGCCATCGTCGGCATGGGCTGCCGCTACCCGGGCGGCGTCGTGTCCCCCGAGGAGCTGTGGCAGCTCGTCGCCTCCGGCACCGACGCCGTCGCCGGCTTCCCCGCCGACCGCGGCTGGGACCTCGCCGCCCTGCACGACCCCGGCCGGGAGCGCCCCGGCACGACCTACGCCGCCGAGGGCGGATTCCTCGCCGACGCCGCCGACTTCGACCCCGGCTTCTTCGGTATCTCGCCCCGCGAGGCGCTCGCCATGGACCCGCAGCAGCGGCTGCTGCTGGAGACCACCTGGGAGGCCTTCGAACGGGCGGGCCTCGACCCGGGCGGGCTGCGCGGCAGCGACACCGGGGTCTTCGTCGGCGTGATGTACCAGGACTACGGACTACGGCTGCGCCAGGTCCCGGACGACATCCAGGGGTACATCGGCAACGGCAACTCCGACAGCGTCGCCTCCGGCCGCCTCTCCTACACCTTCGGCCTGGAGGGCCCGGCGGTGACGGTGGACACGGCCTGCTCGTCCTCCCTCGTCGCCCTGCACCTGGCCGCCCAGGCCCTGCGCCGGCGGGAGTGCGGGCTGGCGCTGGCCGGCGGCGCCATGATCATGTCGACACCGGTGCCGTTCGTCGAGATGAGCCGGCAGGGCGGGCTCGCCGCCGACGGCCGATGCAAGTCCTTCGCCGCCGGTGCCGACGGCACCGGCTGGGGCGAGGGCGTCGGCATGCTCCTGCTGGAGCGGTTGTCCGACGCCCGCCGCAACGGTCACCCCGTGCTCGCCCTGGTCCGCGGCACCGCCGTCAACCAGGACGGCGCGAGCAGCCGCCTGACCGCCCCCAACGGGCCCGCCCAGCAGCGGGTCATCCGACGGGCGCTCGCCGACGCCGGGCTCACCCCCGCCGACGTCGACGTGGTCGAGGCGCACGGCACCGGTACGCCCCTCGGCGACCCCATCGAGGCACAGGCCCTGCTGGCCACGTACGGGCAGGACCGGCCCGCCGACCGGCCCCTGCTGCTCGGCTCGCTGAAGTCGAACATGGGCCACACCCAGGCCGCGGCGGGCGTCGGCGGTGTCATCAAGATGGTGATGGCGATGAGCCGGGGCGTCGTGCCGCCCACCCTGCACGTCGAGCGGCCCACCCCCACGGTCGACTGGTCGTCGGGCGCGGTGGAACTGGTCACCGAGGCGGTGCCCTGGCCGGAGACCGGCGCACCGCGCCGGGCGTCCGTGTCGTCCTTCGGGATCAGTGGCACCAACGGACACGTCGTCCTCGAACAGGCCGGACCCGAGCCCGAGTCTGCCCCCGCTCCGGGAACCGGGCCCGGCACCACCGACGAGCCCGACACCACCGACGAGCCCGGCCTTCCGGCCGCCCTCCCCTGGCCCGTCTCCGCCCGCAGCCGCGAGGCCCTGCGTGCCCAGGCCCGCCGCCTCGCCGCCCACCTCGACACGCACCCCGGACAGCGGCCCCTCGACATCGGCCACGCCCTGGCCACCACCCGGGCCGCCCTCGAACACCGTGCCGTCGTGGTCGCCGCCGACGAGGAGGGCTTCCTGCGCGGCCTGCGGGCCCTGGCCGAGGACACCCCCGAGTCCGGGCTGCTCCGCGGGACCGGCGTCCCCGGGGCCGACACCGCGTTCGTCTTTCCCGGCCAGGGCTCGCAGTGGACCGGCATGGCAGCCGAACTCCTCGACACCGCCCCCGTCTTCGCGGAGCGGATCGCCGACTGCGCACGCGCACTGGCCCCCCACACCGACTGGTCCCTGACCGACGTACTGCGCGACGCCCCCGGCACCCCGCCGCTGGACCGCGTCGACGTGGTCCAGCCCGCGCTGTGGGCCGTGATGGTGTCGCTGGCCGCGCTGTGGCGGTCGTACGGTGTCGAGCCGTCCGCGGTCGCCGGGCACAGCCAGGGCGAGATCGCCGCCGCCGTGGTCGCCGGGGCGCTGTCCCTGGAGGACGGGGCCAAGGTCGTCGCGCTGCGCAGCCGGGCCATCGTCGCGCTCGCCGGGGCCGGCGGCATGGCGTCCGTACCGCTGCCGGTCGACGAGGTCCGCGCCCTGCTGGCCGACGGGGACGGCCGGCTGTCCGTCGCCGCCGTCAACGGGCCCGCCTCCGTGGTCGTCTCCGGCGACCGGGCGGCGCTGGACGACCTGATCGACCGGCTCACCGCCCGCGACCTCAGAGTCCGGCGGATCCCCGTCGACTACGCCTCGCACAGCGCCCACGTCGAGCGTATCCACGACGAACTGCTCCGGCTGCTGGCCGACATCACCCCCCGCCCCTCCGACATCCCCTTCTACTCCACCGTCACCGGCGAGCCGCTCGACACCACCGGCCTCGACGCCGGCTACTGGTACCGCAACCTGCGCCGGACCGTCGAGTTCGAACAGACCACCCGCGCCCTGCTGGCCGCCGGCCATCAGGTCCTCGTCGAGGTCAGCCCCCACCCGGTGCTCACCGTCCCGATGGAGGAGACCGCCCGGGCGGCCGGGGCCGACCGTGCCGATGGTGCCGTGGTCACCGGCACGCTGCGCCGCGACGACGGCGGCCGGGCGAGGTTCCTCGCCGCCGTCGGCGAGCTGTACGTCCACGGCGTACGCGTCGACTGGCGGGCCGCCTACGCCGGTTGGCGCACCCGCCCGGCCGACCTGCCGACCTACGCCTTCCAGCGCCGCCGGTACTGGCTGGAGGACTCCGCCGCGCCGCAGGGCGACATGGCCTCGGCCGGGCTCGCCGCCGCCGACCACCCGCTGCTCGGCGCGGTCGTCGCCCTCGCCGACGGGGACGGACTGCTCCTCACCGGCCGACTCTCCACCCGCACCCACCCCTGGCTCGCCGACCACGCCGTCCGTGACGCCGCCCTGCTGCCCGGCACCGCCTTCCTGGAACTCGCGGTCCGCGCGGGCGACCAGGTCGGCTGCGGCCAGGTCGAGGAACTCACCCTGGAGGCCCCGCTCGTCCTGCCCCCGGAGGGCGGCGTCGCCGTACAACTCGCCGTCGGCGCCCCGGACCGGGACGGGCGCCGCCCGCTGAGCCTCCACGCCCGCCCGGACGGCAGTGACGACGTGCCGTGGACGTGCCACGCCCGGGGGCTGCTGGCTCCCGCCACCGAGGAGGCGGCCCCGGACGATCCCGCGGTGTGGCCGCCGGCCGGCGCGGTCCCCGTGGAACTGGACGGGCTGTACGAGCGCTTCGCGCAGGGCGGCTTCGCGTACGGGCCGGCGTTCCAGGGGCTGCGTGCGGCGTGGCGGCTGGGGGAGGAGGTGTACGCGGAGGCGAGCCTTCCGTCCGAACAGCAGGCCGAGGCCGCACGGTTCGGGCTGCATCCCGCGCTCCTCGACGGCGCCCTGCACGCGACCGGCCTCGGTGAGGCCGCCGAGGGCCGGATGCCGTTCGTCTGGACCGGGGCCGTCCTCCACGCGCAGGGCGCGACCGGTCTGCGGATGCGCATCACCCCCGCCGGTCCCGACACGGTGACACTGCGCGCGCTCGACCAGGCCGGACGGCCCGTCCTGACCGTGACGGGCCTGGCCCTGCGGCCGGTCGGCGCCGGTAGTTTCACCACTCCGGCCGCCGGACGCCACCACGACTCCCTGTTCCGCCTCGACTGGACGCCGGTCCGCCCGGTGCCCGGCCCCACGACGCCGTCATGGGCGGTCCTCGGCCCCACCGAGGACACCCCGGGAGCCGCCCGCCACGCGGACCTCGCCGCGCTCCGCGACGCCGACGGGCCCCTGCCGGAGTTCGTCCTCGCCGACCTCGGTGCGGCCCCGGACGACCGGGCCGACGGGCTCGCCGACACCACCCGCACCGCGGTGCACGACGCCCTCGCCCTCGTCCAGGACTGGCTCGCCGACGACCGGTTCACCGGGACACGGCTCGTCCTCGTCACCCGGGGCGCGATCGCCGCCCGGCCCGGCGAGGACGTACCGAACCTCGCGCACAGCGCCGTGTGGGGGCTCGTGCGCTCCGCGCAGACCGAGCACCCGGACCGCCTCCACCTCGTCGACCTCGACCCGGACGCCGGCCTGCCGGCCGCCCTCGCCGCCGTGCTCACCGCCACCGGCGAGACGCAGTTCGCGGTGCGCGGCTCCGAGACCTTCGTACCCAGGCTGGCCAGGATCCCCGTACAGGACGACGACGCGGCCCCGCCCCTGGACCCCGACGGCACCGTCCTGATCACCGGCGGCACCGGCCTGCTCGGCGCCCGCGTCGCCCGTCACCTCGTCACCGGACACGGCGTACGGCACCTGTTGCTGACCAGTCGCAGCGGCCCGGATGCCCCCGGTGCGGACGGACTGCGGGACGAACTGGCCGCGCTCGGCGCGGAGGTGAGCGTTGTCGCCTGCGACGCGGCCGACGCGGAGCGGCTCGCCGAGGTCCTGGCCGGCGTACGGCATCCGCTGACGGCCGTCGTCCACGCCGCCGGAGTGCTCGACGACGGCGTGGTCTCCTCGCTCACCCCCGAGCGGGTCGACGCCGTCCTGCGGCCCAAGACCGACGCGGCACTCAACCTGCACCGGCTCACCGCCGGCCTGGACCTCGCGGCGTTCGTGCTCTTCTCCTCCGCCGCCGGTACCTTCGGCGGCCCCGGACAGGGCAACTACGCCGCCGCCAACGCCTTCCTGGACGCCCTGGCCCACCACCGCCGGGCCCAGGGCCTGGCCGGGCGGTCCGTCGCCTGGACGCTGTGGGAGCGGCGCAGCGCCATGACCGGGCACCTCGGCGACGACGAGGTCCGCCGTATCGCCCGCTCGGGCCTGCCGCCCCTGACCGACGCGCAGGGCCTCGCCCTCCTCGACTCCGCGCTCACCGTCGACGAACCGCTGCTGGTGGCCCTCAGGCTGGACACGGCCGCGCTGCGCGCCCGCGCCGAGAGCGAACCCGTACCCCGTCTGCTGCACGGCGTGGTCCGGCTGCCCGCCCGCCGCCAGGCCGCCCCGGCCTCCGCCGCCGCCGAGGACCGGAGCCCGCTGGCGGAGCGGCTCGCCGCCCTGGACGCCCCCGGCCGCCGCCGTGAACTCCTCGACCTGGTCCGGGGCCAGGTCGCCGCCGTACTCGGCCACCCGTCGCCCGAGGCCGTCGAGGCGGGCCGCGCCTTCCGGGACCTCGGCTTCGACTCGCTGGCCGCCGTCGACCTCCGCAACCGCCTCGGCAACGCCACCGGACTGCGGCTGCCCGCCACCCTCGTCTTCGACCACCCGACCCCCGAGGTCCTCGCGGCCCACCTCGGCGGTGAACTGCTCGGCGCGGACACCGGCCGCGTGCCGACCGCCGTCCCGGCCGCCGGCGGCGGGGGAGCGGCGACCGACGAGGACCCGATCGCCGTCGTCGCCACGGGCTGCCGCTACCCCGGCGGTGTCCGCTCGCCCGAGGACCTGTGGAACCTGGTCTCCTCCGGCACCGACGGCATCGCCGCCTTCCCGGCCGACCGCGGCTGGGACCTGGACGCCCTCTACGACCCCGACAGCGAACGCCACGGCACCTCGTACGCACGGGAAGGCGGCTTCCTGTACGACGCGGCGGAGTTCGACGCGGGCTTCTTCGGCATCTCGCCCCGCGAGGCCCTCGCGATGGACCCGCAGCAGCGGCTCCTGCTGGAGACCTCCTGGGAGACGCTGGAGCGCGCGGGCATCGACCCGGCGACGCTGCGCTCCACCGCGACCGGCGTCTTCGTCGGCGTCATGCACCAGGACTACGCGGCCCGGCTCCTGCCCCACATCCCCGAGGAGGTCGAGGGCTTCCTCGGCGCCGGCAACTCGGGCAGTGTCGTCTCCGGCCGCGTCGCCTACGTCCTGGGCCTGGAGGGCCCGGCGGTGACCGTCGACACCGCGTGCTCGTCCTCGCTGGTCGCCCTGCACCTCGCGACCCGGGCGCTGCGCTCCGGTGAATGCTCCCTCGCCCTCGCCGGCGGTGTCACCGTCATGTCCAGCCCCGAACTGTTCGTCGAGTTCAGCCGCCAGCGCGGTCTGGCCTCCGACGGCCGCTCCAAACCCTTCGCCGCGGCCGCCGACGGTGTCGGCTTCGGCGAGGGCGTGGGCATGGTGCTGCTGGAGCGGTTGTCCGACGCCCGCCGCAACGGCCACCGGGTGCTGGCCCTCGTGCGGGGCAGCGCGGTCAACCAGGACGGCGCCAGCAACGGGCTCACCGCGCCCAACGGTCCCTCGCAGCAGCGCGTGATCCGCGCGGCGCTCGCCGACGCCCGGCTCTCACCCGGTGACGTGGACGTCGTCGAGGCGCACGGCACCGGGACCCGGCTCGGGGACCCGATCGAGGCGCAGGCGGTGCTGGCCACCTACGGCCAGGACCGTGAAGAGCCGCTGTGGCTGGGGTCGTTGAAGTCGAACATCGGACACACCTCGGCGGCCGCCGGCGTGGGCGGTGTCATCAAGATGGTGGAGGCGATGCGCCACGGGGTGCTGCCCCGGACACTGCATGTGGACGCGCCGACCCCGCAGGTCGACTGGTCCGCCGGCGCGGTGGAACTGCTGACCGAGGAGCGCTCCTGGCCCGACGGCCCCGGCCGGCCCCGACGCGCCGGAGTCTCCTCCTTCGGCATGAGCGGCACCAACGCCCACCTGGTGCTGGAGCACGTCGACGAGGACGTCGCGGAGCCCGCACCCCCCGAGGGACCCGCCGTGCCCTGGGTCCTCTCCGGCCACACCCCCGAAGCACTGCGTGCCCAGGCCGAACGGCTCGCCGATCACGCCGACGCCCACCCCGGGCACGGCGCCGCCGCCATCGGCCTGGCCCTCGCCACCACCCGCACCCGGCACGACCACCGGGCCGTCCTCGTCGGCGACCGCGGGCAACTGACCGCCGGACTGCGGGCCCTGGCGGCCGACGCACCCCTCGCCACCGTGGCCCGGGGCACCGCCACCGCCGTCGGGCGCACCGTGTTCGTCTTCCCCGGCCAGGGCGCCCAGTGGACCGGCATGGCACTGGACCTGCTCGACTCCTCGCCGGTCTTCGCCGCCCGCATGGCCGCCTGCGAACGCGCCCTCGCTCCGCACGTCGACTGGTCCCTGACCGGGGTCCTCGCCTCCGCCACGGACCTGGAGCGGGTGGACGTGGTCCAGCCCGCGCTCTGGGCCGTCATGGTGTCGCTGGCCGAGACCTGGCGGTCCTGCGGTGTCGAACCGGACGCCGTACTCGGCCACAGCCAGGGCGAGATCGCGGCGGCGGTCGTCGCCGGGGCGCTCACCCTGGAGGACGGCGCCAAGGTCGTCGCCCTGCGCAGCAGGCTGCTGCGCGCCGTCGCCGGGCACGGCGGCATGGCCTCGGTGGCGCTGCCCGCCGACCGCACCCGCGAGCTGCTCGCCGGCTGGGGCGAGAGGATCTCGGTCGCGGCCGTGAACGGCCCGCGCTCCACCGTGGTCGCCGGCGAGACCGCGGCCCTGGCCGAACTCGTCGCCTCCTGCGAGAAGGACGGCGTACGCGCCCGCCGCATCGAGGTCGACTACGCGTCCCACTCCGCCGGGATGGACCCCCTGCGCGCCGAACTGCTCGACGTCCTCGCCGACATCACCCCCGCCACGGCAGGCACCCGGATGTTCTCCACCCTGGAGGCCGACTGGGTCGAGGGGCCCGAACTCACCGCCGACTACTGGTTCCGCAACCTGCGGGGCACGGTCGAGTTCGAGCCCGCCGTACGGGCCCTGACCGGCGCCGGATTCACCACCTTCGTCGAGTCGAGCCCGCACCCCGTGCTCGCCCCGGCCGTCCAGGAGGTGCTGGAGGACTCCGCCGTCACGGGTGTGGTCGTCGGCTCGCTGCGCCGCGACGACGGAGGCCGGGACCGGCTGCTGCTGTCGCTGGGCGAGGCCCACGTCCAGGGCGTGCCCGTCGACTGGCCCGCGGCCCTGGGCCGTGTCCGCACGAGCGGGCCGGTGGACCTGCCGACCTACGCCTTCCAGCGCACCCGCTACTGGCTCGACGCCCCCGTCCGCACCGGAGACGTGGCCGCCGCCGGGCTGGGCGCCACGGATCACCCGCTGCTGGGCGCCTGCGTCGATCTGGCCGACACCGGGGAACGGCTCCTCACCGGGCGGCTGTCCTCCAGGACCCACCCGTGGCTGGCCGACCACGTCGTCTCCGGGACGAACCTGCTCCCCGGCACCGCCTTCCTGGAACTCGCCCTGCGCGCCGCCGACGAGGCCGGCAGCGCCCTCGTCGACGAACTGACGCTGCAGGCCCCGCTGATCCTCCCCGAGCGGGACGCCGTCCACGTCCAGCTGCGCCTCGGCCCGCCCGACGACCGCGGCAGGCGAACCCTCGGCCTGTACTCCCGCCCCGAGACCGACCCCGGCGCGGACTGGACCCCGCATGCCACCGGCACCCTCGCCCCCGGCGACGGCGCCGCCGGCCCGTCCGCGCCCGCCACCTGGCCGCCGGCCGGCACCGAGCCGGTCGACCTGGACGGCGTCTACGACCGTTTCGCCGAGGCCGGCTACCGCTACGGCCCCGCCTTCCAGGGGCTGCGTGCCGCCTGGCGCGACGGCACCGACGTCTACGCCGAGGTCGCGCTCGAACGGCAGTCGGACAGCGGCGGTTACCTCGTCCACCCGGCCCTGCTGGACGGCGCCCTCCAGGCGTCGGCCCTCCTCGGCGACCGGCCCGGCCCCGCCCGGCTGCCCTTCTCCTGGAACGGTGTCACCGCCCACGCCGCCGGGGCCGCCGCACTGCGCGTCCGGATCGGCCCGGCCGGGCCCGACGCCGTGAGCCTGGACGCCTGGGACCCGACCGGGCAGCCGGTGCTGTCCGCCGAGTCGCTGGTGCTGCGCCCGCTCTCCCCGGACCTGCTGGCGGCGGCCGTGGCGGGCCGGGACGGCCTGTACCGCCTGGACTGGACACCGGCCCCCGGCGCCGGGGCCACCGCCCCGCTCACCGGCTGGACGGACCTCGACGACACCGGCTCCGGCGCGCAGCCCACGGCGGTCGTCTGGACCTGCCCCACCGCCACCGGCGCCGACGAGGCCGCCCGCGTCCGGGACACCGCGACCGCCACCCTCGCCGTCGTCCAGCGGTGGCCGTCCGACCCCCGCTCCGGCGACGCCCCCCTCGTGGTCGTCACCCGCCACGCGGTCGCGACCGGGCCCGGCGGACACCTCGCCGACCCGGCACAGGCCGCCGCCTGGGGACTGGTCCGGGCCGCCCAGACCGAACACCCGGACCGCTTCGTCCTGCTGGACCTGGACGACACCGCCGACTCGGCGGACGCCCTGCCCCGCCTGCTCGGTCTGGCCCTCGCCACGCGGGAACCACAGCTGGCCGCCCGCGGGGGGAACCCGCTCGTACCCCGGCTGGCCCGGGCAGGGCGCCCCGGCACCCTGACACCGCCGGCCGGCGAAGCGGTCTGGCGGCTGGACACCACCGGTGAGGGCAGCCTCGACGCCCTCGCGCTCGTACCGTCCCCCGAGGCGGGTGCCCCCCTGGCCCCCGGCGAGGTCCGGGTGGCCGTCCGGGCCGCCGGCCTCAACTTCCGGGACATCGCGGTCTGCCTCGGCCTCGCCCCCGACCAGCGGATCCTCGGCAGCGAAGGGGCGGGCACCGTCCTGGAGACCGGCCCCGGCGTGACCGATCTCGCCCCCGGCGACCGCGTGTTCGGGGTCTTCGGCGGCGCCTTCGGCCCCGTCGCGGTCGCCGACCGGCGCACCCTCGCCCCGATCCCGCCCGGCTGGTCCTGTGCCCAGGCCGCCACCGTGCCCATCGCCTTCCTCACCGCCCACTACGGCCTGTTCGACCTCGGCGGCCTGAAAGCGGGGGAGACGGTCGTGGTGCACTCCGCGGCCGGCGGTGTCGGCATGGCCGCCGTCCAGCTCGCCCGGCACGCCGGGGCCGAGGTGTACGGCACCGCGAGCCCCGGCAAGTGGGACGTCCTGCGCGGCCTCGGCCTCGACGACGCCCACATCGCCTCCTCCCGCACCCTCGACTTCGCCGACCGCTTCCTCGACGCGACCGGCGGACGCGGCGTCGACGTCGTACTGGACTGCCTGGCACGGGAGTTCGTGGACGCCTCCCTGCGGCTGCTGCCGCGCGGCGGGCGCTTCCTGGAGATGGGCAAGACCGACATCCGCGACGCCGACACCGTGGCCGCCGCCCACCCCGGGGTCCGCTACCGGGCGTACGACCTGGCGGAGGCGGGCCCGGAGCGGATCGCGCGGACGCTCGATCTGATCCTCGACCTGTTCCGGCAGGGCGCCCTCACCCCGCTGCCGCTCACCTGCTGGGACGTGCGGCGGGCCCCCGAGGCGTTCCGGTACGTCGGCCAGGCCCGGCACACCGGCAAGAACGTGCTGCTGCCGCCCGCCGCCCCGAACCCCGACGGCACCGCCCTGATCACCGGCGGCACCGGCACCCTCGGCCGCCTGGTGGCCCGTCACCTCGTCGCCGAACACGGGATACGGCACCTGCTGTTGACCGGCCGCAGCGGCCCCGACGCCCCCGGCGTGGCCGAGCTGTGCGACGAACTGGCCGCGCTCGGCGCCGAGGTGAGCGTCGTCGCCTGCGACGCCGCCGACCGCGACCGGCTCACCGAGGTCCTGGCCGGCATACCGGCGCAGCACCCGCTGACGTTCGTGGTGCACGCCGCCGGTGTGCTCGACGACGCCGTGGTCTCCTCCCTCACCACCGAGCAGCTGGAGCGCGTACTGCGCCCGAAGACGGACGCGGCGGTGAACCTGGACGAGCTGACCCGGGTCCACGACCTCGCCGCCTTCGTCCTGTTCTCCTCCGCCGCGGCCCTGCTCGGCGGTGGCGGACAGGCCAACTACGCGGCCGCCAACGCCGCGTTGGACGCGCTCGCCGCACGCCGCCGCGCCGAGGGCCTGCCGGGCCTCTCCATCGGCTGGGGCATGTGGGAGGAACGCAGCGGCATGACCGGCCACCTCGGCGACGTGGACCTGCGGCGCATGAGCCGCAGCGGCGTCACCCCCCTGACCTCCGAGGAAGGGCTGGCCCTGTTCGACGCGGCCCTCCGCTCCGAGGACGCCTATCTGCTGGCCGCGCGACTGGACACCGGCGCGCTGCGCGCCGGCGGTGGGCAGGACGTACCGGCGCTGCTCGGCGGAATGGTCCGGGCACCGCGCCGACGGGCCGCCGCGGTGAACGGCGACGGCGGCGGCCGGGCCGCGGGCCTCGCGGACCGCCTCGCCGGGCTGTCCGAGGCGGACGCCCACACCGCGCTGCTGGACCTGGTGCGCGGCCACGCGGCGGCCGTCCTCGGCCACCCCTCGCCCGAACTGGTCCAGCCCACCCGGGCGTTCAAGGAACTCGGCTTCGACTCCCTCACCGGCGTCGAGCTGCGCAACCGGCTGTCGTCCGCGACCGGCGTCCGGCTGCCGGCGGGCATGGTCTTCGACCATCCCACCCCCGACGTACTGGCCCGCCACCTCGTGACCGCCACCGGCCGGCCGGCCCCGGCCAGGGCGTCCGCGCCGCTCGCCGAGCTGGACCGGTTCGCGGAACTGGTCGCCGGCCTCGCGCCGGACGCCCCCGACCGCGACCGGCTCTCCCAGCGGCTGCGCGAGGTGCTGGCCCGCCTCGAAGCCACCGCACCCGCAGGACAGGTCACCGCGGACCACATCGAGTCCGCCTCGCACGACGAGATCTTCGACCTCATCGACAACCAGCTGGGCATCTCGTGACGCCCCGGATCCACGTACAGCCGTTTCCAGGAGAAGGCGAGAAACGCCCAGTGAGCGACCGGACCGAGCAGAAGCTCCGTGACTACCTCAACCGCGTCACCATCGACCTCCAGCAGACCCGGCGACGGCTGCGGGACGTCGAGGAGCGCAGCCGTGAGCCCATCGCCGTCGTCGCGATGAGCTGCCACTTCCCCGGCGGGGTGCACAGTCCGGAGGATCTGTGGGACCTGGTGGCGGACGGCCGCGACACCTACTCCGGGATCCCCGCCGACCGCGGGTGGGACGCCGCCGGGCTGGCCGGTTCCGGCGTCCCCGTCACCGGGGCCTTCCTGGACGAGGCCGGTGGCTTCGACCCGGCCTTCTTCGGCATCTCGCCCCGCGAGGCGCTCGCCATGGACCCGCAGCAGCGGCTGATGCTCCAGACCTGCTGGGAGGCCGTCGAACGGGGCGGCATCGACCCCGTGTCGCTGCGCGGCAGCCGTACCGGCGTGTTCGCCGCCTCCATCGACCAGGGCTACATGTCGCTGGCCGACGGGGCGCCCGAGGGCGTCCAGGGCTTCCTGATGACCGGCAACGCGATCAGCGTCATGTCCGGGCGCGTCTCCTACGTCATGGGCCTGGAGGGGCCCTCGGTCACCGTCGACACCGCCTGCTCCGCCTCGCTGGTTGCCCTGCACCTCGCGGCGCAGTCCCTGCGCAACGACGAGTGCTCGCTCGCGCTCGTCGGCGGCGTCAACGTGATGGCCCTGCCGGGCGCCTACGTGGAGATCTCCCGCCAGGGCGGCCTCGCCGGCGACGGCCGCGCGAAGCCCTTCGCGGCGGCCGCCGACGGCACCGGCTGGGGCGAGGGCATCGGCGTGCTCCTGGTGGAGCGCCTCTCCGACGCCCGCGCCAACGGCCACCCGGTCCTCGCGGTGCTGCGGGGCAGCGCCATCAACCAGGACGGCGCCAGCAACGGCCTGACCGCCCCCAACGGTCCCTCCCAGCAGCGCGTGATCCGCGCCGCGCTCGCCGACGCCCAGCTGGCACCGGCCGACGTCGACGCCGTCGAGGCACACGGCACCGGCACCCGGCTCGGCGACCCCATCGAGGCGGACGCCCTGCTCGCCGCCTACGGCCAGGACCGCGCCGAGGACCAGCCGCTGTGGCTCGGCTCGATCAAGTCCAACATCGGCCACACCCAGGCCGCGGCGGGCCTGGCCGGTGTCATCAAGGTCGTCATGGCGATCCGGCACGGCGTGCTGCCGCAGACCCTGCACGTGGACGCGCCCACCCCGCACGTCGACTGGAGCTCCGGCGGCGTGCGGCTGCTCACCGAACGCCGCGACTGGTCCGTCGACCGCCCGCGCCGCGCGGGCGTCTCCTCGTTCGGCATGAGCGGCACGAACGCGCACGTCATCATCGAGCAGGCACCCGAGGCCGAGCAGCGGCCCGCCGACGAGCAGGCGCCCGAGGGCGGCCGACAGGGCGCGGCCGAGCCGATCGCCGACGCCGGGCCGCTCACCGTGCCGAACGCCGGGTCCGGTCTCGCGTCCGGCGCGGAACCGGACGCGGCCCCCCTGCCGACCGTGCCCTGGCCGCTGTCCGGCCGCAGCCCGGAGGCGCTGCGCGACCAGGCGGCCCGGCTCGCCTCCTGGCTCGCCGACCGGCCCGGACTCCGCCCGGCCGATGTCGGCCACTCGCTCGCGGCCACCCGCTCCGCGTTCGAGCACCGGGCCGTCGTCGTGGCCGACCGGCCCGAGGGCTTCCTGCGCGGGCTCGCCGCCGTCGCCGCGGGCACCAGTGCCGCCGAGACGGTCGCCGGCCGCACCGGCGCGGGCGACGGCAGGACCGTCTTCGTCTTCCCCGGCCAGGGCTCGCAGTGGGCGGGCATGGCACGGCAACTCCTGGACGAGTCACCGGTGTTCGCCGCCCGCATGGCCGAGTGCGAACAGGCCCTCGCCCCGCACCTGGACTGGTCGCTGTCGGCGGTCGTGCGGGGCGAGCCCGACGCGGCGCCGCTGGACCGCATCGACGTCGTCCAGCCGGTGCTGTTCGCCGTGATGGTCTCCCTCGCCGCCGTGTGGCGGTCGTACGGGGTCGAACCCGACGCCGTCGTGGGCCACTCCCAGGGCGAGATCGCCGCCGCGTACGTCGCCGGCGCCCTGTCGCTCGACGACGCCGCCCGCATCGTCGCCGTCCGCAGCCGCGCCCAGCTGGAACTCTCCGGCACCGGCGGCATGGCCTCCGTGGCGCTGCCCGCCGACACCCTGCGGGACCGCCTGGGCGCCTGGGAGGGCCGCCTGTCGGTCGCCGCCGTCAACGGCCCGGCCTCCGCGGTCGTCTCCGGGGACCCCGAGGCCCTGGACGAGTTCCTCCGCCAGTGCGAGGAACGCCAGGTGCGGACCCGGCGGGTCGCCGCCGACGTGGCGGGCCACTCCGCGCACATGGACCGGCTGCGCGACGGCTTGCTCGACGCGCTCGCCGGCGTCCGGCCCAGCGCTGCCACCATCCCGCTCTGCTCGACGGTGACCGGCGGATCCCTCGACACGACCGGCATGGACGCCGGCTACTGGTTCCGGAACATGCGGCAGACCGTCGAGTTCGACGCCGCCGTGCGGGACCTCGTCCGGCGCGGCCACAGCGTCTTCGTCGAGATCAGCCCGCACCCCGTGCTCACCGTGCCGACACAGGACACACTCGACGACCTCGCCGACCCCGACGCGGCGGTCCCGGCCCCGCCGACCCTGGTCACCGGCACCCTGCGCCGCGACGAGGGCGGCCTGCACCGGGTGCTCACCGCCCTCGCCCAGGTGCACGTGCACGGTGTGCCGGTGGACTGGGCGGCCGTGTTCGCCGCCCACCGGCCCGAGCGGGTCGAACTGCCGACGTACGCCTTCCAGAACCGGCGCTTCTGGCTGGAGCCGCAGACCCGGCCCGGCACCACGCGGGACACCACCGACCCCGCGGACGCCGCCTTCTGGGCCGCCGTCGAACGCGAGGACGTCGCCGAGGTCGCCGCCACGCTCGGGGTCGAGGCCGCCAGCTGGAGCGACGTCCTGCCCGCCCTATCCGCCTGGCGCCGTGACCGCCGTGACCGGGCCGTCCTCGACGGCTGGCGCTACCACATCTCCTGGCAGCGGCTCACGGCCAAGGCAGCCGCACCGCTGCGGGGCCGCTGGCCGGTCCTCGTCCCGGACGGCCACACCGCCGACGCGGCGGTGACCCGTGCCGTCGAGGCCCTGCGCGAGCGCGGCGCCGACCCCGAACTCGTCGTCCTCGACCACAGCCACACCGACCGGTCCCGGCTCACCGACCACCTGCGCGAGCTGCTGGCCACCGGGCCCGGCACGGAGACCGCCCCCGCCGGAGTGCTGTCCCTGCTGGCCCTCGACGAACGGCCGCACGAGGGACTGCCCGCCCTGCCCGTCGGCCTGGCGCTCACCACCGCCCTGGTCCAGGCGCTGGACGACCTCGGGGTCCGGACCACGCTGTGGTGCGTCACCTCGGGGGCCGTGCCGGTGCACCCGTCCGAACCGGTGCCCCACCCGGTCCAGGCCCTCGTCTGGGGCTTCGGCCGCACGGCGGCCCTGGAACACCCGAGTCTGTGGGGCGGTCTGATCGACCTGCCCGAGCAGTGCGACGCCCGCGCAGGGCACCTGCTCGTCGACCTCCTGGCCGGAGCCGGCGACGAGGACCAGCTCGCCGTACGGTCCTCCGGGGCGCACGCCCGCCGGCTCGTCCGCGCCACCCCCTCCACCCCCGCGCCGTCGGATCCCTGGCGGCCCTCCGGCACGGTCCTCGTCACCGGCGGCACGGGCGGGCTCGGCGCCCACGCCGCCCGCTGGCTCGCCCGGGGCGGCGCCGACCACCTGGTCCTCGTCGGCCGCCGGGGTGCCGACGCCCCCGGCGCCGACGAACTGGCGGCCGAACTCACCGCCCTGGGCACCGGTGTGACCCTGGCCGCCTGCGACATCACCGACCGCGAGGCGCTCGCCGCGCTCGTCGACCGGGTCGCCGCCGAGGGGCACCCGGTCCGCGCCGTCCTGCACACCGCCGCGGCCGCCCAGCTGTTCCCCGTACGCGACGAGAACCCGGCGAGCATGGCCGCCACCCTGGCCGCCAAGGTCCAGGGCGCCGCCAACCTCGACGCCGTCCTCGCCGACACCGACCTCGACGCGTTCGTCCTGTACTCCTCCGTCTCCGGTGTGTGGGGCAGCGCGGACCACGCCGCCTACGCGGCCGGCAACGCCTACCTCGACGCCCTCGCCGCCCACCGACGCGGCCGGGGCCTCACCGCCACCTCCGTCGTCTGGGGCATCTGGAGCGCCGAGGGCGGCGGCCTCGCCACCAGCGACCTCGAACGCGCCCTCCTCGAACGCGGGATCCCCTTCATGGACCCGCGGCTGGCCGTCGGCGGCCTCCAGCGTGTCCTGGACGACGACGAGACCGTCGTCGTGGTCGCCGACGTCGACTGGGCCCGTTTCGTGCCCGTCTTCACCTCCGTACGGCCCAGCCCCCTCATCGCCGACCTCCCCGACGTCCGCGCCCTGGCCACCGCCGAGGACCGGACCGAACCCGACCCGGACGACGCCGACGGCGCCTCCGCGCTGCGCCGCAGCCTCGCGGGACTGGCCGAACCCGAGGTCCGCCGGACCCTGCTGGACCTCGTCCGCACCAACGCCGCCGCGGTCCTCGGCCACGACTCGGCCGACGCCGTCCTGCCCGACCGGGCCTTCCGCGAACTGGGCTTCGACTCACTGATCGCCGTCGAACTGCGCAACCGGCTCAACCAGGTCACCGGCCTGCGACTGCGCGCCACCGTCGTCTTCGACTACTCCTGCGCCGCGCTCCTCGCCGAGCACCTGCGCACCGAACTCCTCGGCGACACCGCCCCGGCCGCGGCCACGACGGCCGTCGTCCCCGTCGCGGACCCCGACGAGCCCATCGCCATCGTCGCGATGAGCTGCCGCTTCCCCGGGGGCATCGACACTCCGGAGCGGCTGTGGCAACTGCTCATCGACGGCGGCGAGGTGCTCTCCGGCATGCCCGCCGACCGCGGCTGGCCCCTGGACCGCCTCTACCACCCCGACCCCGACCACCAGGGCACCTCCTACGTCCGCGAGGGCAGCTTCCTGCACGACGCGGGCGACTTCGACCCGGCTTTCTTCGGCATCTCGCCACGCGAGGCCGTCGCCATGGACCCGCAGCAACGGCTGCTCCTGGAGACCTCCTGGGAGGCGTTCGAACGGGCGGGCATCGACCCGGCGTCCCTGCGCACCACCCCGACCGGTGTCTTCGCCGGCGTCAACTACCAGGACTACACCTCGCTCGCCGGCTCCTCGCCGGAGGGCGGCGAAGGACATCTGGTCGCGGGCGGAGCCGCCAGCGTGGTCTCCGGGCGCGTCGCCTACACCCTCGGTCTGGAGGGCCCGGCGGTCACCGTCGACACCGCCTGCTCCTCCTCCCTGGTCGCGACCCACCTCGCCGCGCAGGCCCTGCGCGGCGGCGACTGCTCGCTCGCCCTCGCCGGCGGCGTCGCCGTGATGGCCACCCCGGGCGTCTTCGTCGGCTTCTCCCGGCAGCGCGGCCTCGCCGCCGACGGCCGCTGCAAGGCGTTCGGCGCCTCCGCGGACGGCATGGGCCTGGCCGAAGGCGTCGGCGTGGTCCTCCTGGAGCGGCTCTCGGACGCCCGCCGCAACGGCCACCCGGTCCTCGCCGTGCTGCGCGGCAGCGCCGTCAACCAGGACGGCGCCAGCAACGGCCTGTCCGCCCCCAACGGCCTCGCCCAGCAGCGGGTCATCCGCCAGGCCCTCACCAACTCCGGGCTGACCGCGGCCGACGTCGACGTCGTCGAGGCGCACGGCACGGGCACCACCCTCGGCGACCCCATCGAGGCGGACGCCCTGCTCGCCACCTACGGGCAGGACCGCCCGCACGGCCGCCCGCTCCGGCTCGGCGCACTCAAGTCCAACATCGGCCACACCCAGGCCGCCTCCGGAGTCGCCGGAATGATCAAGACCGTGCTCTCCCTGCGGCACGGCGTCCTCCCGCGCACCCTGCACGCCGACGAGCCCTCCCCGCACGTCGACTGGGCCTCCGGCGAGGTGGAGCTGCTCACCGAGGCCCGCGACTGGCCCGACACCGGCGCACCCCGCCGCGCGGGCATCTCCTCCTTCGGCTTCAGCGGCACCAACGTGCACGCCATCCTCGAACAGGCACCACCCGTCCCCGAAGCCGTCCCCGGAGCCGCCTCGGACGACGACGGACCGGAGCCGCGGCCCGCGCCCGGCGCGCCGGGCGTGCCCTGGGTGCTGTCCGCGAGGTCGCCGCAGGCCCTCGCCCACCAGGCCCAGCGGCTGCGAAGCCACCTCGCCGGGGGCGGCGCCCCCGACCCGCTGGACACCGGCTACTCCCTGGCGACAGGCCGCACCCCCTTCGAACACCGCGCGGTGCTCCTCGGTACCGGCGGCGAGGCCCCGGCGGCCGCCCTCGACGGGCTGGCCGGCGGCGAGGACGCCCAGGGGCTGATCCGCGGCGTGGCCGACATCGACGGCCGACGGGTGTTCGTCTTCCCGGGCCAGGGCGCGCAGTGGGCCGGTATGGCGGTGGAACTGCTGGACACCTCACCGGTGTTCGCCGCCTCCATCGCCGCCTGCGAGCAGGCACTGACGCCGTACGTCGACTGGTCGCTCGACGCCGTGCTGCGCGGCGCCCCGGACACGCCCCCCTTCGAACGGGTCGACGTGGTCCAGCCCGCACTGTGGGCCGTGATGGTCTCGCTGGCCGCGCAGTGGCGCTCCTGGGGCGTCGAGCCCGACGCCGTCCTGGGCCACAGCCAGGGCGAGATCGCCGCCGCCGTGGTCGCCGGCGCCCTCTCCCTGGACGACGGAGCCAAGGTCGTCGCTCTGCGCAGCCGGGCCATCCTCTCCCTCGCCGGGCACGGCGGCATGGTCTCCGTGGCCGTCCCGCGCGAGCGCGCCGTGGAACTCGTCGCCCGGTGGTCAGGGCGGCTCTCCCTCGCCGCCGTCAACGGACCGTCCGCCGTCGTCGTCTCCGGAGACACGGAGGCCCTGACCGAGCTGATCGCCGCCTGCGAGGAGGAGGGCGTACGGACCCGCACGATCGCGGTGGACTACGCCTCCCACTCCGCGCACGTCGAGCGCATCCGCGAGGAGGTGCTCGACGCACTGGACGGCATCGTGCCCGTGGCGGGCCGGGTGCCGCTCCACTCCACCCTCACCGGCGACTGGCTCGACACGACGGAGATGGACGCCGGGTACTGGTACCGGAACCTGCGCGAGACCGTCGAGTTCGACGGCGCCGTGCGCGCCCTCGCCGACCAGCGTCACCAGGTCTTCGTCGAGGTCTCGCCGCACCCGGTGCTCACCATGTCCGTGCAGGAGACCATCGAGGCTGCCGGGTCCGCAGAGTCCGCAGAGTCTGCCGAGGCCCCGCGGACCGTGGTGACCGGCACGCTCCGCCGTGACGAGGGCGGCCTCGCCCGCGCGCTCACCTCGGCCGCCGAACTGTGGGTGCGCGGCGTCCCGGTGCTGTGGCCGGTCCTCTTCGAAGGCACCGGCGCCCGCCGCACCGACCTGCCCACCTACCCGTTCGAACACCGGCGTTACTGGCTCCAGTCCGCCGAGCCGGCCGCCCCGTCGGGCACGGCGGACGAGGCGGACGCGGTGGACTCCGCGTTCTGGCGTCTCGTCGAGCGCGGTGACGCCGCCGAGGCCGCCGGTGACCTGGCGGTGGACGCCGAGACGCTCGGCACGGTGCTGCCCGCCCTGAACGCCTGGCGCCGCAGGCAGCGGCAGGGCGCCGCCGTGGACACCTGGCGCTACCGCGTCGACTGGCAGCCGGTACCCGACCCGCCCGCCGCGCCCCTGTCCGGCACCTGGCTCGTGGTCCTGCCCGAAGGGCACGACGACGTACCGGGCGCCCCGCTCGCGCACGACTCCGTGACGGCCCTCACCGAGGCCGGGGCCGACGTCGTGACCGTGCGGCTCACCGACACGGACGCCGACCGCGTCACCCTGGGGGAGCGGCTCACCAGCGCCCTGGAGGGCCGCACCCCGCACGGCATCCTGTCGCTGCTGGCGATCGCCGGCCGGCCGCACCCCGACCACCCCGCGGTCTCCGCCGGTTCGGCCCTCACCCTCGTCCTCGTCCAGGCGCTCGGCGACCTCGGCGTCGAAGCCCCGCTGTGGTGCGCCACTCACGGCGCCGTCTCCACCGGTGACAGCGACCCGCTCACCGCACCCGACCAGGCACTGGTCTGGGGCACCGGCATGGTCGCCGCACTGGAGCACCCCACCCGCTGGGGCGGTCTGGTCGACCTGCCGCCGACCCTCACCTCCCTGTCCCGCGACCGGCTCCGCGCGGTCCTCGCCGGCGCCACCGGTGAGGACCAGCTCGCCGTCCGCTCCGCCGGACTCCTCGGCCGACGCCTGGTCCGCGCCCCCCGCCCGCCCGGCACCCGGCCCGCGTGGAAGCCCCGGGGCACCGTCCTCGTCACCGGCGGCACGGGCGCCCTCGGCCCGCACGTCGCGCGCTGGCTCGCCCGCGGCGGCGCCGAGCACCTCGTCCTTCCCGGACGGCGCGGCGCCGACGTCCCCGGAGCCGACGAACTGCGGGCCGAACTCGCCGAACTGGGCACCCGGCTGTCCCTGCCCGCCTGCGACGTGGCCGACCGCGCGCAGGTCGCCCGGCTGCTGACCGGGCTGGAGGAAGAGGGCACCCCCGTCACCGCCGTGTTCCACGCCGCCGCCTACATCCAGCTGGCCTCCCTGGACGACACCCCGCTCGACGCCTTCGCCGAGGTCGTCGCCGCCAAGGCGGAGGGAGCCCGGCACCTGGACGAACTGCTCGACCGCGAACTCGACGCGTTCGTGCTGTTCTCCTCCGTCGCAGGGGTCTGGGGCAGCAGCAACCACGCCGCCTACACCGCCGGCAACGCCTATCTCGACGCCCTCGCCGAACACCGCAGGGCCCGGGGCCTGAGCGCCACCACCGTCGACTGGGGTGTCTGGTCGGCCGCCAACCCGTGGGCCGTCCGCGAGACCGTCGACGAGTCCGACTTCTACCGGGTGCAGAAGCAGGGCCTGCCGCTCATCGAGCCCGACCTCGCGCTCGCCGGACTGCAGCAGGCACTCGACGACGACGAGACGGTCGTCGCCCTCGCCGACGTCGACTGGGAGCAGTTCGCCGCGGTCTTCGGCTCCGTACGCCCCAGCCGTCTGCTCACCGGCGTACCGGAGGCCAGGCGCCAGCTGGAGGAGGCCGCGACGCCCGGCGCGAGCGCCGCCACACCGGCCGCCGACGTGCTGCGCGAGCGCCTGGCCGGGCTGGCCGGGGCCGAGCAGCGCCGCGTCACCCTGGACCTCGTCCGCACCCATGCCGCGGCCGTCCTCGGCCATGACTCCCCGGAGGAGCTGCGGCCGGGCCGGGCGTTCCAGGAACTCGGCTTCGACTCGCTGACCGCCGTCGAACTGCGCAACCGGCTCCGCACCGCCACCGGCCTCCCCCTGCCCGCCACCCTCGTCTTCGACTACCCGTCCGCGGCCGTGCTCGCCGAGCACATCCGCGCCGAGGTGCTCGGCGAGCACCGGACGCCCGCCGGCCGCGAGCCCGCGCCCGCCGGCACCGGCGCGGCCGACGAGCCGATCGCGATCGTCGCGATGAGCTGCCGCTTCCCCGGCGGGGTGCACACCCCCGAACAGCTGTGGCGGCTGCTGGAGGAGGGCGGCGACGTCGTCTCGGAGTTCCCGACCGACCGCGGCTGGCCGCTGGAGTCCATGTTCGACCCGGACCCGGACCAGCCCGGCACCAGCTATGTGCGGCACGGCGGATTCCTCTACGACGCCGGTGACTTCGACGCCGACTTCTTCGGCATCTCGCCGCGCGAGGCGGTCGCCATGGACCCGCAGCAGCGACTGCTCCTGGAGACCTCCTGGGAGACGTTCGAACGCGCCGGTCTCGATCCGGACCGCCTGCGCGGCACCGACACCGGCGTCTTCACCGGCGTCAACTACCAGGACTACGGCGCCTCAGTGGCCCAGACCCAGGAGAACGAGGGCCACCTCCTCACCGGCAGCGCGGCCAGTGTGATCTCCGGCCGGATCTCCTACACCCTCGGCCTGGAGGGCCCCGCCGTCACCGTCGACACCGCCTGCTCCGCCTCCCTCGTCGCGGTGCACCTGGCCGCCCAGGCGCTGCGCGCCGGGGACTGCTCGCTCGCCCTGGCCGGGGGCGTCGCGGTGATGTCCAGCCCGGGCGCCATCATCAGCTTCGCCCGCCAGCGCGGCCTCGCCGCCGACGGCCGCTGCAAGGCGTTCTCCGACGCCGCCGACGGCATGGGCATGGCCGAGGGCGTCGGCGTGATCCTCCTCGAACGGCTCTCCGAGGCACAGCGGCACGGGCACCCCGTGCTGGCCGTCCTGCGCGGCAGCGCCGTCAACCAGGACGGCGCCAGCAACGGCCTGACCGCCCCCAACGGCCCCTCCCAGCAACGGGTCATCCGGGCCGCCCTCGCCAACGCCCGGCTCTCGGCGGCCGAGATCGACGTCGTCGAGACCCACGGCACCGGCACCAGGCTCGGCGACCCCATCGAGGCCCAGGCCCTGCTCGCCACGTACGGCCGGGAACGCTCCGACGGGCGCCCCCTGCTGATCGGCTCCCTGAAGTCCAACATCGGCCACACCCAGGCCGCCGCGGGCGTCGCCGGCGTGATCAAGACCGTCCTGGCGCTCCGGCACGGGCAGGTGCCGCGCACCCTGCACGTCGACCGGCCCTCGACCCAGGTCGACTGGACGGCCGGTGCCGTGGACGTGGTCACCGACACGACCCCGTGGCCCGCGACGGGCCGCCCGCGCCGCGCCGGGATCTCCGCGTTCGGCATGAGCGGCACCAACGTGCACGCGATCGTGGAGGAGGCTCCCGAGCGGAGCCCGCGGGAGACACCCGACGAGGCGCCGGCCCGGCCCGTCGCCTGGCCGCTCTCCGCCAAGTCCCCGGACGCCCTGCGCGGGCAGGCCGAGCGGCTGACCGCCCACCTGGCCGACACGCCCGGCCTTCCGCCCGCCGGCATCGGCCGGGCCCTGACCACCCGCACGGCGTTCGAACACCGCGCCGTGCTGGTCGGCGACGCCACCCGGCTGCCCGCCGCGCTCACCGCCCTCGCCGACGACGGCACCGCCCCCGACCTGGTACGCGGCGTCGCCGACACCGTGGGCCGTACGGTCTTCGTCTTCCCCGGCCAGGGTTCCCAATGGGCCGGTATGGCACGGGAGTTGCTGGACGAATCGCCGGTGTTCGCGGCCCGCATGGAGGAGTGCGAACGGGCTCTGGCCCCCTTCGTCGACTGGTCGCTGCTCGATGCCGTGCGCTCGGGCGGTGCCTGGGACCGGGTGGACGTCGTCCAGCCCGCGCTGTTCGCGGTGATGGTGTCGCTGGCCGAGGTCTGGCGGTCGTTCGGTGTCGTACCGGACGCCGTCGTCGGCCACTCCCAGGGCGAGATCGCCGCCGCCGTCGTGGCGGGCGCGCTGTCCCTGGAGGACGGGGCCCAGGTGGTCGCCCTGCGCAGCAAGACCCTCGACGCGCTGGCGGGACGCGGCGGCATGGCCTCCCTGTCCCTCCCCGCCGACCGGGCCGAGGCCGCCCTCGCCCCCTGGGCCGGCGCGCTGTCGGTCGCCGCGCTCAACGGCCCCGCCACCACCGTGGTCGCGGGCGACGCCGAGGCTCTGGCGGCCCTGCTCGCGCAGTGCGAGGCCCAGGGCGTACGGGCCCGGCGCATCGACGTCGACTACGCCTCGCACTCCGAGCACGTCGAGGAGATCCACGGCATCCTCATGGACGCCCTGGCGGGCATCAAGCCGCTGCCGAGCGAGGTCCCGCTGTACTCCACGGTGGACGGCGCCTGGCTCGACACCACCGGCATGCACGCCGGTTACTGGTACCGCAACCTGCGCCAGACCGTCGGCTTCGACCCCGCCGTCCGCGTCCTGGCCGCCGAGGGGTTCACCTCCTTCGTCGAGGTCAGCCCGCACCCCGTGCTCACCATGGCCATCGAGGAGACCGTCGAGACCGCGGGACGCGAGGCCGTCGTCCTCGGCACCCTGCGCCGCGACGAGGGCGGACTGCGGCGCGTCCTGCTGTCGGCGGCCGAACTGTGGGTGCGCGGAGGCGCGGTCGACTGGACCGCCGCGTTCCCCGGCGAGAGCACGGCCGAGCTGCCGACGTACGCCTTCCAGCGTCGCCGCTACTGGATCCAGCCGCCCGCGGCGACGCCGCGCGGGCCCGGTGCCACCGGTCACCCGCTGCTCGGCACGGCCGTCGAGGTCGCCGACACCGGGGATCTCGTGCTCACCGGCAGCCTGTCGACCCGGACCCACCCCTGGCTCGCGGACCACGCGGTCTCCGGCGTGGTCCTGCTGCCCGGCACCGGCTTCGTCGAACTGGCCGTGCGCGCCGGCGACGAGGCGGACTGCCCCCGGGTCGAGGAACTGACACTCCAGGCACCGCTGGTGTTCGACCGGGACGCCGCCGTGCAGATCCAGGTGCGGGTCGGCGCGCCCGACGACTCCGGGCGCCGCACCCTCGGCGTGTTCTCCCGGGGCGAGGACGGCGCCGGCACCCCGTGGACCGGGCACGCCACCGGTGTCCTCGCCCCGGCCGGGGCCACCGACGGGGCGGCCCACCCGTACGGCGCGGCATGGCCGCCCGCCGGGGCGGAACCGGTGCCCGTCGACGGCCTCTACGAGCGGTTCGCGGACGCCGGCTACGGATACGGCCCCGCCTTCCACGGCCTGCGGGCCGCCTGGCGCCTGGGCCAGGACGTGTACGTGGAGGTCCGGCTGCCGGAGGACCAGCACACCGGGGCCGCCGCCTTCGGGCTGCACCCCGCGCTCCTGGACGCCGCCCTGCACGGCCTGTGGCTGGCCACCCCGGACGGCGCCGACCAGGGCGACGAACCCGGCACCGCCCGGCTGCCCTTCGCCTGGGAAGGCGTCACCCTGCACGCCTCCGGGGCGACCGAACTGCGCGTACGGCTGAGCTACGACGACACCGGCTCGGTCGCCCTGTCCGCCGCCGACCCGGCCGGCCGGCCGGTCGCCGACGTGACCGCGCTCGCCATCCGCCCGATCGCCGTGGACGCCCTGCGCGGCGCCGCCGCCCAGGGCCGCGACTCGCTGTTCCGGCTCGACTGGACCGCGCTGCCCGCCACCGCCGAGGAGCCCGTCGGCCGGTGGGCCGCGCTCGGCGCGGGCGGACTCCTGCCCGAGACCCACGACGACCTCGGCGCGCTCACCGCCGCCGTGGACGCCGGCGCCACCGTGCCCGACGTCGTCGTCACGGCCTGCCCGCCCGGCGGGAACAGCGCCGACGCGGCCCGCACCGCGCTCGCCGACACCCTGCGTCTGCTCCAGGCATGGCTGGCCGACGACCGCTGGGCCGACACCCGGCTGGCCCTGATCACCCGGGGCGGTGTCGCCACCGCACGCGGCGAGGACATCGGCGACCTGGCCGCCGCCGCCGTGTGGGGCCTGGTGCGCTCCGCCCAGTCCGAACACCCCGACCGGTTCGTCCTCGTCGACGCCGAGGACACCGCCGACGCCCTCAGGGCGCTGCCCGCCGCGATCGCCGCCACCGAACCCCAACTCGCGGTACGGGACGGACGCACGCTCGCGCCCCGACTGACCAGGACACCCGCCACCGGCACCGACGGCGGCGCCGGGAAGCCGTGGGACCCCGAGGGCACCGTCCTCGTGACGGGCGCCTTCGGCGTCCTCGGCGGCCTGGTGGCCCGCCACCTGGTCACCGGGCACGGGGTACGTCACCTGCTGCTGACCGGGCGGCGCGGCGCGGACACCCCCGAGGCGAACGCCCTGGTCGACGAACTCACCGCCCTCGGCGCCCAGGTGCGGGCCGCGGCCTGCGACACGGCCGACCGCGACGCCGTGGCCGCACTGCTCGCGGGTGTCGCCGACGACCACCCGCTGACGGCGGTGGTCCACTCGGCGGGCACCCTCGACGACGGGGTCATCGGCTCCCTCACCCCCGAGCGCCTCGACCACGTCCTGCGCCCCAAGGCGGACGCCGCGCTCAACCTGCACGAACTCACCCGCGACCTGCCGCTGGCCGCCTTCGTGCTCTTCTCGTCGGCCTCCGGCACCGTCGGCAGCTCCGGCCAGGGCAACTACGCCGCCGCCAACGCCTTCCTGGACGCCCTGGCCCAGCACCGGCGTGCCCAGGGCCTGCCCGGCCAGTCCCTGGCCTGGGGCATGTGGGCCGAGCGTTCCACCCTGACCGGCACCCTCGACGAGGTCGACCTCAGGCGCATCGCCCGAGGCGGCGTGGGGGCCCTCACCTCCGACGAGGGCCTCGCCCTGTTCGACACCGCCCTCGAACTGGACGACGCCGTACTGGTGCCGGTCCGGATCGACCTGGCCCGGATGCGCGCCAGGGCGGGCAACGCCGCCGTCCCCGCGCTCTTCCGCGCCCTGGTGCGCGGCGCCGTCCGTCGCACGGCCGCCTCCGGCGCGGACACCGACGGGGCCGACGCGCTGCGCCGGCGGCTCGCCGGACTGGCCGCCGACGACGCCCGTACGGTCCTAGCCGATCTGGTGTGCGCGCACGCCGCCGACGTGCTCGGGCACGCCGGGGCCTCGGCCGTCGACCCCGAACGCGCCTTCCGGCAGCTCGGCTTCGACTCCCTGACCGCGGTGGAACTGCGCAACCGCCTCAACGCGGCGACCGGCCTCAGGCTCCCCGCGACCCTGGTGTTCGACTACCCGAGCCCGGCCGCCGTCGCCGGGTACTGCGCCGAACGCCTCGCCCCGGCAGGCGCCCCGCAGGCCCCGGCGGCGGCCCCGGCCGACGCCGACATCACCCGGGCCCTGTCGACGATCCCGCCCGCCAGGCTGCGCGACTCCGGACTGCTGGACGCGCTGCTGAAGCTGGCCGGACCGGACCCGCTGGGCGGCGAACCGCAGGCGTCCGGGAGCGAGAGCGGCATCCAGGAGATGGACGTGGACGACCTCGTACGGCTGGCGCTGGGGAGCGAGCGTGACTGACCCGCGTACCGGCCCGGAAGACGAAGCGAGGAGAGAGATGTCCACGGACAAGGTGGTCGAGGCGCTGCGCGCCTCCCTGCTGGAGAACGAGCGGCTGCGCGGCGAGAACACGCGGATGCGCGAGGAGTCCCGGGAACCGGTCGCGATCGTCGCGATGAGCTGCCGCTACCCCGGCGGCGTCCGTACCCCGGAGGACCTGTGGCGGCTGCTCGCCGAGGAACGCGACGCCGTCAGCGGGTTCCCCGCCGACCGGGGCTGGGACACCGCCGCCCTGTACGACCCCGACCCGGACACCCCGGGCACCTCCTACACCACGGAGGGCGGCTTCCTGCACGACGCCTGCGGCTTCGACGCCGGCTTCTTCGGGATCTCACCCCGTGAGGCGCTGGCCATGGACCCGCAGCAGCGGCTCCTCCTGGAGACCTGCTGGGAGGCCGTCGAACGCGGTGGCATCGACCCGCTGTCCCTGCGCGGCAGCCGCACCGGCGTGTACGCGGGTGTCATGTACAACGAGTACGGCGCCAGGCTCCAGCGCATACCGGAGGACGTCGAGGCGTTCATCGGCACCGGCACCGTGCCCAGCGTGGTCACCGGCCGGATCGCCTACACCCTCGGTCTGGAGGGCCCGGCCGTCACGATCGACACCGCGTGCTCGTCGTCGCTGGTCGCCCTCCACCTGGCCTGCCAGGCGCTGCGGGCGGGGGAGATCTCCCTCGCCCTGGCGGGCGGCGTCACGGTGATGTCCACCCCGAGCCTGTACGTCGGGTTCAGCCGCCAGCGGGGCCTCGCGCCCGACGGCCGCAGCAAGTCGTTCGCCGCGGCCGCCGACGGCGCCGGCTTCGGCGAGGGCGTCGGCGTGCTGCTCCTCGAACGGCTCTCGGACGCCCGGCGCAACGGCCACCCCGTGCTCGCCCTGGTGCGGGGTTCGGCGGTCAATCAGGACGGTGCCAGCAACGGCATGACCGCGCCCAACGGCCCTTCCCAGCAACGGGTGATCCAGCAGGCCCTGGCGGCGGCCGGCCTCTCGCCGGCCGAGGTCGACGCGGTGGAGGCCCACGGCACGGGGACCCGCCTCGGCGACCCCATCGAGGCGCAGGCGCTACTGGCCACCTACGGCCAGGACCGCCCGGCGCACCGGCCGTTGCTGCTCGGCTCGCTCAAGTCCAACCTCACCCACACCCAGGCCGCCGCCGGGGTCGGCGGCGTCATCAAGATGGTGCTCGCGATGCACCACGGCCTGCTGCCGCGCACCCTGCACCTCGACCGTCCCACCCCGCAGGTCGACTGGACCGAGGGCGACATCGCCCTGCTCACCGAGGCCACCCCCTGGCCGGAGACCGATCACCCCCGCCGGGCCGGCGTCTCCTCCTTCGGCGCCAGCGGTACCAACGCCCACACCGTCCTGGAGGCGGCGCCCGCCGACGTACCCGCCGAGGACGAGAGCCGGGACGAGGTACCCGGCCCCGTGGCCTGGCCGTTGTCCGCCAAGGGCGAGGCGGCACTGCGCGGACAGGCCGCCGCCCTGCACGCCCGTCTGACCGGCACCCCGCAGGCGCACCCCCTGGACGTGGGCTTCTCGCTGGCCACCTCCCGGTCCGGGTTCGCCGACCGCGCCGTCGTCGTCGGCGACGACCGTCCCGCCCTGCTGTCCGGCCTGGCCGCGCTGGCCGCCGGACGGCCCGACCCGGCGGTCGTCTCCGCCCGCGCACGGCCCGGACGCAAGGCCGTCTTCGTCTTCCCCGGCCTCGGCTCGCAGTGGCCCGGCATGGCCGCGCAACTGCTCGACGAGTCACCCGCGTTCGCGGCCGGCATGGCGGACTGCGCCCAGGCACTCGCCCCGCACATCGACTGGTCGGTCACCGACGTCCTGCGCGGCGCGCCCGGCGCGCCGTCGCTGGACCGGGTGGACGTCCTCCAGCCCGCGCTGTTCTCCGTGATGGTGTCGCTGGCCGCGCTGTGGCGGTCGTACGGCGTCGAGCCCGCCGCCGTCGTCGGCCACAGCCAGGGCGAGGTCGCCGCCGCCTGTGTCGCGGGCGCTCTCACCCTGGCGGACGGGGCCCGTGTGGTGGCGCTGCGCAGCCGGGCGCTGGCCGGGCTCGCCGGTGGCGGCGGCATGGCCACCGTCGTGCTCTCCGCGGCCGAACTCGGCCCGTACCTGGAACGCCGCTCGGGCAAGGTCACGGTCGCCGCCGTCAACGGGCCGCGCGTGCTCGTCGTCGCCGGACCCGGCGACGAGGTCGGCGCCCTCGTCGACGAACTCTCCGCCGAGGGCGTCATGGCCTGGCGCATCCCGGTGGACTACGCCTCCCACTCGGACGACGTGAGCACCGTACGGGACCGGCTGCGCGAGGACCTGTCCTCGCTCGTCCCCCAGGCCCCGGCCGTGCCCCTGGTGTCCACGGTGGACGCCGACTGGATCGGCGCCGGCGACCTCACCCACGCGTACTGGTACCGCAACCTCCGCCAGACCGTCCGCTTCCACGACGCGATACGCCTGCTCCTCGACGCCGGGCACCGCACCTTCGTCGAGGTGAGCCCCCACCCGCTGCTCACCTACGGCATCGGCGACACCGCGGCCGACGCCGGCGCGGACGACGCCGTGGTGCTGGGCACCCTGCGGCGCGACGAGGGCGGTCTGCACCGGATGCTGCTGGCGCTCGGCGAGGCGCACGCGAACGGTGTGGCCGTCGACTGGCGGCGCGTGTTCGACGGCACCGGGGCCCGCCGCACCGACCTGCCCACGTACGCCTTCCAGCGCACCCACTACTGGCTCGACGTGCCCGCGCACGCCGGGGACCCCGAGTCGGCGGGCCAGACGGAGACGGGTCACCCGCTGCTCACCGCGGCCGTGGATCTGCCGGACGGCGACGGAGTGCTCTTCACGGGGCGCCTCTCACCGCGCACCCATCCGTGGCTGGCGGACCACGCGGTCTCCGGCACGGTGCTGCTGCCCGGCGTCGCCTACGTGGAGATGGCCGCCCACGCCGCCGCCCACGTCGGCTGCACCACCGTCGAGGAACTCACCCTGGCCGCACCCCTGGTCCTCGCCGCCGACGAGGCCCGACGGCTCCGCCTGACCGTGGACGCGCCCGACCCCGAGGGCCGCCGGGCCGTGGCGCTGTACTCCCGCCCCGACGACCCCGAGTCCACCGAACCGTGGGTCCGCCACGCGGGGGGCACCCTGGCCGGGACGCCCGCCTCCGCGCCGGGTGACCCCGGCCGGTGGCCGCCCGGCGAGGGCGCCGAACGCCTCGACCTCGATCACCTGTACGCGGACTTCGAGGCGGCCGGGGTCCACTACGGCCCGCTCTTCCAGGGCCTGCGCGCCGCCTGGCGGGCCGGCGACGAGATCCACGCCGAGGTGGCTCTGCCCGAGTCGGTGCCGGGGACCCGCGAGAACGGCTTCGCCGTCCACCCGGCCCTGCTCGACGCCGCGCTGCAGACGGTGGCCCTGCGCCCCGACGGCACCCGCGACACGGACGCGCGTACGGGAGGCGTGCCGCTGCCCTTCTCCTGGCACGACGTGACGGTCGCCCCCGCGGCCGACCCGGTGCTGCGGGTGGTACTGAGCCCAGCCCCGCAGGGCGGCGACGCCGTGGCGGTACGGATCACCGACCGCACCGGGCGCCCGGTCGTCACCGTCGGCGCGCTGACCCTGCGGGCGGCGGCTGGTGGTCCGGCCGCCGCCGAGCGGTCCCTGTTCCGCCTCGACTGGACCCGGCTGCCCGGTACCGGACCGGCCACCGGAACGTGGGCCACGCTCGGCAGCTCCGGCGGCGGCCTGCTGCCGGCCGGCTTCCGGGCCGACCCGTGTCCGGCCCTCGCTGACGTGCCCACCACGTCCGACGCCGTGCTGGCCCTGTGCCCGCCCGTCGAAGGCGCGGGCCCCGAAGCGGCCCGCGCCGCCGTGGGCGCCGTACTGGACCTGCTCCCACGCTGGCTGGCGGAGCCGAAGTTCACCGAAACCCCTCTGGTCCTGCTCACCCGTGGCGCGGTCGACCTCGCCGGCGTCCCCGCGGACCTCGGGGGCGCCGCCGCCTGGGGGCTGCTGCGCACCGCCCAGCTGGAGCACCCCGGCCGCTTCGTCCTGCTGGACACCGACGGCGGCGACGGCCTCGAAGCGGCCCTCGCCACCGCCCTGGCCGAGGGCGAGCCCCAACTGGCCCTGCGCGACGGCACCTTGTACGCACCCCGCCTGGTCCGCCCGCCCGTCGCCGGCCGGCCCGCCGGGTTCGGCCCGGAGGGCACCGTCCTCGTCACCGGCGGCACAGGCATCCTGGGCGGACTGGTGGCCCGTCACCTGGTGACCACCCAGGGCGTACGGCGTCTGCTGCTGCTCGGGCGCCGGGGTGCCGCCGCCGAGGGCATGGCCGCGCTCACGGAGGAGCTGAGCGCGGCGGGAGCCGAGGTCACCGTCGCGGCGTGCGACGTGGCCGACCGGGAGGCGCTGGCCGGCTGCCTCGCGGCGATCCCCCCGGAGCACCCGCTGCGCGCCGTGGTGCACACGGCGGGTGTGCTGGACGACGGGCTGGTGACCGCCCTCACCCCCGAGCGGCTGTCGGCCGTCCTGCGCCCCAAGGCCGACGGCGCCTGGAACCTGCACGAGCTGACCCGGGACCAGGACCTGACGGCGTTCGTCCTGTTCTCCTCCTCCGCCGGTGTCTTCGGCAGTCCGGGCCAGTCCGCCTACGCCGCCGCCAACGCCTTCACCGACGCCCTGGCCGCCGCCCGCCACCGGGCGGGGCTGCCCGGCACCTCCCTGGCCTGGGGCCTGTGGGAGCAGCGCACCGGCCTCACCGACGGCCTCGGCGACACGGACCTGCGGCGGATGGCCCGGAGCGGGGTGCGCGCCCTGCCCACCGAGGAGGGCCTGGCCCTGTTCGACGCGGCGCTGGCGGGCGACGACCCCGTCCTCGTCCCGGTGGGCCTCGACCTGCGGGCCCGCCCCGGCGGCCCGGTGCCCCACCTGCTGCGGTCGCTGGTCCGGACCCCCGCCGTACGCCGGCGTGGCCCGGGGACCGACGCGTCGCTGCGGCCCCGGCTGGCCGCCGCGCCGGAGGCCGAACAGGGCGAGATCCTGCTGCGGCTCGTGCGGACCCAGGCGGCCGAGGTGCTCGGCCACACCGACCCGGACGCCCTGTCCGAGGGGGACGCCTTCCTGGAGAGCGGGTTCGACTCGCTGACCGCCGTCGAGTTGCGCAACCGCCTCGCCGCCGCGCTCGACCTGCGGCTGCGCCCCACCGCCGTACTCGACTCCGGGACTCCCGCCCGGCTGGCCGAGCACCTGCGGGGGGAGCTGAGCCGCAGTACCGCTCCCGGAGCCGGGGGACAGGCCGGTGAACCGCCGCACGACGCGGTCAGCGCCCTGTTCCGGCAGGCGTGCGAGGTGGGCCGGATCCACGAGGGCATCCAGATCCTCCAGCAGGCCGCGAAGCTCCGCCCCGACTTCGGGTCCGGCCCCGAGCTGCTGAGCTCGTCCGGACGCCGTCCGGAGCTGCTGCGGCTGCACATCCGCGACGACGCGCCCGAACTGGTCTGCTTCGCCTCGGTGGTGGCGCTCGGCGGAGCCCATCAGTACAGCCGCTTCGCGTCCGCCTTCGAGGGCCGCTACGGCGTCAGCGCGCTGGACGCGCCCGGCTTCGCCCCCGACGAGCCGCTGCCCGCCGACATGGCCGCCCTGCTGGACTTCCAGACCGAGGTCCTCCTGCGGCGCCTCGGCGACCGGCCGAAGGTGCTGCTCGGTTCCTCGTCGGGCGGCACCCTCGCGCACGCCGCCGCCGCCCGCCTGGAAGCGCTCGGGGCCGGCCCGGCCGCCGTGGTGCTGCTGGACACCTATCTGTCCGGGGACGAGGCGATGACCCAGTTCGACGACGTACTGGTCAGCGGCATGTTCGAGCGCGAGGACCGGGCCGCCCCCATGGACGGCACCCGGCTGACCGCCATGGGGCGCTACTTCCAGCTCCTGGACGACTGGGAGCCGCCCCCCGTCGCGGCGCCCGTGCTGCTGGTCCGGGCATCCAGCCCCCTGGCGGAGCCGGCACCGGACAGCGACATCGACTGGCGGGCCTCATGGCCGTCCGCGCATTCCGTCCTGGACGTTCCGGGAAATCACTGGTCGATGATGGAACAGCATCTGCGCACGACCGTCGACGCGGTCACGGGGTGGCTCGATTCGGTCATTTCGTAAGTCGCCCCGAAATCCCTGAGAGAACCGTGAAAAACAAGTGGAGTGATATGTTGGAAAAGAATTCCGGTGCCCCGGGGGGAATGCCCCGCCTCACCGTGCTCGGCGCCGGCGTCATGGGTGTCGGCATCACCACGCTGGCGGTCGGTCACGGTGTGCCGGTGACACTCATCGACGTCGACCAGGCCAAACGTGCGGAGGCAGAGGCCCGCATCGCCCACGAACTGCGGCTCGCACGGCTGATGGGCGCCCTGCCGGACGACCTTCCCCCCGGGCCGCTCGTCATCGGTGAATCGTTGTCGGAAGCGGCCGGATCGACCGCCGTCGTCGAGGCCGTCACGGAAATGGCGGAAATCAAGGAGAAAGTGATCGCGGAGGTTTCCGCGATCGTTTCGCCTGGTACTCTCCTGGTGTCCAACACGTCGTCCATTCCCATTGACGAACTGGCCTCGGCCGCTGTTCGTCCGGCGGAACTCGTCGGCACGCATTTCATGAACCCGTCCTATCTGATCCGCACGGTCGAGGTCATCCGCGGCGCCCGCACCGGCGAGGCCGCCATGGACTCCGTACGGGCCCTGCTCACCACCCTGCGCCGTCAGCCCGTCGTGGTCCGGGACGCCCCCGGTTTCGTGACCAGCCGGGTCCTGCACCCGATGATCAACGACGCGGCCCGGGTGGTACAGGAGGGGACCGCGACCGCCGAGGACGTCGACGCCCTCATGCAGGGCTGCCTGGGGCACGCCACAGGTCCGCTGCGCACGGCGGACCTCATCGGCATCGACAACCTCGTCGACTCGCTGAACGTGCTGTACGAGCGCACCGGTGACAGCGGCTGCCGCCCGTGCGACCTGCTGCTGGAGAAGGTCCGGGCGGGCCACAACGGCCGGAAGTCCGGCCGTGGTTTCTACGAATACGAGGGATGAAAGTCATGACCATGCCATCCGAGGGAACCGTGGAGAAGGAACTCCTCGACTTCCTGCACGTACGCACCAAGACCGTCTGGGAGGAGGACACCGACCTCTTCGCGGCCGGCGGGCTCTCGTCCCTGTTCGCCATGGAACTCGTCGTCCACCTGGAGAAGTCCTACGGCATCGCGATCCGTGGCGCCGACCTGCGGCTGGACAACTTCCGTACCGTCACGGGAATGGCGGCACTGGTCCGCCGTCTGCGCGCGGCAGCCGGGGACGCCGGTGAGTGAGCGCCTCGCCGAGGCGACGGCCTCGGTCACCGGCCTCGTCGGTGACCGGGCCGGTGACTGGGACCGCTCGGGCCTGCTTCCCGCCGAGCTGCTGAGAAAGCTCGGCGCCGCCGGGCAGTTGTGCACCGGTGTGCCCACCGAGTACGGCGGCCTCGGCTGGGACAGCCGCACCGGCGGCGAGTTCACCGCCCACGTCGGCAGCCTGTGCAGCTCCCTGCGCAGCGTCATGACCTCCCAGGGCATGGCCGCCTGGACCGTCGAACGGCTCGGCGACGAGGCGCAGCGCCGCGCCCTGCTGCCCCGCCTCACCTCGGGCGAACTGGCCGCCGTCGGCTTCAGCGAGAGCCAGGCCGGCAGCGATCTGTCGGGCATCGACACCCGGATCACCGCCGACGGCGACACCGTCGTGGTCGACGGTCACAAGGTCTGGATGACGGCCGCCCACTACGCCGACCTGCTCATCGTCTTCGGACGGATGGGCGACGGCGCCGCCGCCGTGGTCGTGCCCGCCCGGGCCCCGGGCGTCGACGTACGACGGGTGGCCGACCCCCTGGGCTGCCGCGCCGCAGGACACGCCGAGGTCCGCCTCGACTCCGTACGCCTCCCCGCCGACAGCGTGCTGGGCGGCGAGGGCCTGTCCCTGCCGCTGCTCGTGACCACCGCCCTCGCCTACGGACGGATGTCGGTCGCCTGGGGATGCGTCGGCATCCTGCGCGCCTGCCTGGCCGCGACGACCCGGCACGCCGCGTCCCGCGAGCAGTTCGGGCAGCCGCTGGCCCGCCACCAGCTCGTCGCCAAGCACCTGGCCGACCTCTTCGTCGCGGAACAGGTCGCCTCCCGCGCCTGCGAACACGCCAGCCACCGCTGGGACAACGGGTCCCCCGACATGGTGGTCGCCACCATCCTCGCCAAACACGTCAGCGCCGGTCACGCCGCCCGAGGGGCCGCGTCCGCCGTCCAGGTCATGGCCTCGGCGGGAGCCCAGGACGGCCACCCGGTGGCCCGCGCCTACCGGGACGCCAAGCTGATGGAGATCATCGAGGGCAGCAACGAGATGTGCGAACTCCTGCTCGCCCAGCACGCGTTGACAAGTGTGGAGCCGACATGAGCGACAAGACCGGCGCCGACGCGCCGGCCCTGGTGAAGTGCCTGGTCTGGGACCTGGACAACACCCTCTGGCAGGGCACGCTGCTGGAGGACGCGGAGGTACGGCTGCCCGACGCGATACGGGCGGCGATCGTCGAACTCGACGCGCGGGGCGTCCTGCAGTCCGTCTGCAGCCGCAACGACCACGATCTGGCCTGGGCACGTCTCGAAGAGCTGGGCGTCGCCGAGTACTTCGTCCTGCCCGAGATCGGCTGGGGCCCCAAGTCCGAAGCGGTCCGGCGGATCGCCGAGGGCCTGAACTTCGCCCACCGGACCATCGCCTTCATCGACGACCAGCCCGCCGAACGGGCCGAGGTCGCCCATCACCTCCCGGACGTCCGCTGCTACCCGGCCGAGGAGGCGGTCGCCCTCACCGGCCTGCCCGAGTTCAGCCCCGCCGTGAGCACGGTGGACTCCCGTCGCCGGCGCGAGATGTACCAGGCCGGCTTCCGCAGGGAGACCGAACGGTCCGCCCACGAGGGCCCCGACGAGGAGTTCCTCCGCTCCCTCGACCTGGTCATGCGCATCGGACGGGCCACCGAGGAGGAGATCACCAGGGTCGAGGAACTCACCCTGCGCACCAGTCAGATGAACGCCACCGGAGTGCACTACTCCGACCGGACACTGCGCGCGTTGTCGGCGGACCCCGGCCACGAGGTCCTGGTCACCACCTTGACCGACCGGTTCGGGCCGCACGGGGCCGTCGGCGTCACGCTGGTCGAGAAGCACCCGGCCGTATGGCACCTGAAGCTGCTCGCCACCTCCTGCCGCGTGGTCTCCTTCGGCGCCGGATCGGTCATCCTGAACTGGCTCGTGGACCAGGCCGCCGCGGCCGGCGTCCATCTCGTGGCCGACTTCCGGCGCACGGACCGCAACCGCATGATGGAGGTCGCCTACCGGTTCGCCGGCTTCGACGAGGAGCCCTGCGCCTGCCGCGACGCCGTGCGGACCGCGCCGGCACGGGCGGCGGAGGGGGCGGAGGAGCAGGAGACGGCGGAGGTCGAACGGCTGCATCTCGTCGCCGCACCCCGGCCCCCCTCCACGACCGTCCGGCTCAACGCCCCCGACCTGACGGCGCGACCCGCCGCGGACACCTCGGTCGTGGCTCCGGCGTGAGGGTCCCCCCCCCGCCGAAGAGGGCTCACGGCGGGCTACCGGACCACCTCGTCCGGTAGCCCGCCGAGGACTCGTGCGACATGGGCGTGGCGGGTCCGCCAAGAGCGCACCGGCCACGACCTGACCGTCCCCGAGGCCTCCGGGGCCCCGGTCGCCCGACCGGATGCGGGCGACACGAGATGCCTGGCGGGCCGTGGTCGCCGGGTTCCGCTGGTCCGGCGATATTCGGACGCTATCCGTCCCGCCTAGGCTCGGCCGCAACCGCTCGACGGCGGACGGGCTGTCGGCTCATCGACGGGCGAGGACCACCGACAGCGGCGGTACCTGACGCCGACCCCGGCCTGACGCCCGTCCGGCGGAGTGACGTACTCGAGGAGAACGATGCGGATCGTCCTGCTGACCATCGGCTCGCGCGGTGACGTGCAGCCGTTCGTGGTGCTCGGCGTCGAGCTGAAGGCACGCGGGCACGAGGTGGTGCTGGCAGCCGGGGCGGAGTTCAAGAGCCTGGCCGACCGGGCCGGTCTCGGCTTCCGGGCTCTCGAAGCGCTGCCCGCCGGGTACGCCGACTCGGTGCTGCGCGATCCGAAGGTGCAGGCCGCCTTGCGGCGTGGGCCGTCGATGTACCGGATGGCCATGGCGGCGCCACGGCTGACCGGTGCCCAGCAGCAGGCCCTGATCGACGAGATGGTGGCCGCCGGCGAGGGCGCGGACATGGTCGTCAACACCACGCTGACCCGGATCGGCGCGCTGGGCCGGCCGGACGTGCCGTGGTGTTCGGTCGCGTCCTGGCCGGTGACCGAGACCGCCGCGTGGCCCGCGCTGGGCGCGCCGGAGCTGCCGCTGGGCGGCGGCTACAACCGGTTCACCCACCGGGCCATGGGCGCACTGGAGTGGCTGGTGTACCGGCCCAGTGTGAACCGCGGCCGGGTCGCGGCCGGGCTGCCGCGACTCGGGCTCCGCTCACCCTTCCGTGACGACGGGGTCACCCGGCCGCTGCTGTACCAGTTCAGCCCGCACGTGTTCGCGCCGCCCGCGGACTGGCCGGAGCAGTGTCACATCACCGGGTACTGGTCGGACAACACGCGTTGGGACAATCCGGCGGAGGTGACCGAGTTCGTCGAACGCGGCGATCCGCCGCTGGTGGCCACCTTCGGCAGCGCCTGGGCGGTGGACGGTCCCGGCCTGCTCGCGGCGAGCGTGGCGGCAGCGGCGGCGACCGGACACCGGTTGCTGGTCGTCGGCGGCCCGGACGGCCCGCCGCCCGCCGGCGTCGACGCGATCCGGACCGAAAGCGCCGACTTCGTCTGGCTGCTGCCCCGCGCCGCTGCCGTACTGCACCACGGCGGCCAGGGCACCACCGCGGCCGTGGTGTCCGCCGGCGTGCCACAGGTCGTCGTTCCTTGCTTTGCGGACCAGCCGGTGTGGGCGAGCCGGATGGCCGCGCTGGGCGTCGCACCGCCGCCGGTGCCGTTCTCCCGGTTGACCGGCGACCGGCTGACCGCCGCCGTGCGAACCGCCGTCGACGATCCGTCGATCGCCACTCGGGCGGCGGCGCTGGCGGCGGCGGTGCGCGCTGATCGAGGAGTGGCCGCCGCCGCGGACGTCATCGAGAAGCACGCCGTCACCCGGCTCTGACGGCTTCCGGTGGCAGCTCTTCCCCAGCCGGCACGGGAGGAACCCTGACCTCTCTCCCGGCTGTGGCGGGGAGATCCGCACCTCGCGAAACGCCCTTTCTGCCGCACGGCCCGTTGCCGACCCGCTTTCACGGCGACGGCCGGGGTGCCGGACATCGGTCGTGCACGAGCTTCATCGCCTTCATCCCCGCCGGCGCGGTGGCAGGCCGGCCCGCACCTCGGTTTCGCCCCGGAGCGGCCGACCGAACGCACACAACCCTCGTTCGCCCTCCGGGTGGACCTCGTTTCTCGTCCTGCTCCGCAGAAGTTCGTTCTCTTCCCGGCCCGAAGGCCGGGGTATCCGCGAAGGAGTCCGAATGGCCGCATCCCCGGTCACCTCCGGTGGTCTGCTTCGGACCCACGACCCGTCGGCGGCGCTGCGCGTCGTCCGATCAGTACTCTCCACCCAGGGCACCGTGACGGCCACACCGGACCTTCGGTCCTGGTTCGCCGAACGGCTGGCCGTGGCCAGGACCACCACGGTCGCCGGTATCGACTTCGCCGATCTGGTCGGCTGGCGTTTCGCCGACGACACCGGCAACCTGGTGCACGACAGCGGCAAGTTCTTCGCCGTCGAGGGCCTGTCGGTGGCCGCCGCTCATGGCCCGGTGGCGCGCTGGTCGCAGCCGATCATCAATCAGCCGGAGACCGGCGTGCTGGGCATCCTGGTCAAGGAGTTTGACGGGGTGCTGCACTGCCTGATGCAGGCCAAGATGGAGCCGGGCAACTGCAACGTGCTGCAACTGTCCCCGACCGTGCAGGCCACGCAGAGCAACTACACCGCGGTGCACCGAGGCCGCCCGGTGCCCTATGTGGACATGTTCCTGTCCGCGCCACCGCAGGCGGTGCTCGCCGACGTGCTGCAGTCCGAGCAAGGCTCGTGGTTCTACCGCAAACGCAACCGCAACATCGTCGTGGAGGCCACCGGGGACGTCGAGGTGCTGCCCGGCTTCTGCTGGCTGTCACTGGGCCAGGTTCACGCGCTGCTCGCCGAGGACCATCTGATCAACATGAACACGCGCACCGTGCTGTCCTGCCTGTCCTTCTCCGGACCGAACCTCGTGGGCGAGCTGGGCTGCGGCGCGTCCGGGTTCCGGGCGGCCCTGGTGCGGTCGATCGACACGGAGTGGGGCGCACTGCACACCGACGGCGAGATCCTGAGCTGGATCACCGACCTGCGGTCCCGCCGCGAGGTCGAGGCCACCCCGATCCCGCTGCGCGAGGTGCGCGGCTGGCGCCGGCAGCCCGACCGGATCACGCACGACACGGGCGTCTTCTTCGACGTCCGCGCGGTCGCGGTGGACGGCGGGGGCCGTGAGATCGACAGCTGGACGCAGCCGATGATCGCCCCCCACGGGCTCGGCGTCGTGGCGTTCCTGGTCGCCCGGTTCTCCGGGGTGTTGCACGTACTGGTCGGCGTCCAGGCGGAGCCGGGGCTCGTGGACTTCGTCGAGCTGGCGCCGACGGTGCAGTGCACGCCGGACAACTACGAGCACCTGCCGGCCGAGGCCAGGCCGCCCTTCCTGGACGACGTGCTGGCCGCGCCCGCCGACCGGATCCGGTTCGACTCCGAGCTCTCCGAGGAGGGCGGCCGGTTCTTCCACGCCCGTACCCGGCACGTGATCGTCGAGGTCGATCCGGTGGTGGCGAACGGCTCCGGCCCGGCCCGGCACCGGTGGATGACCATCGCCCAGATCGTCGGGTTGCTGCGGCACAGCCACTACGTGAACGTGCAGGCCCGCAGTCTGGTGGCGTGCCTGCACAGCCTCGTGGCTCGCCTCGATGACGACAGCCCGGTCGCACAGGGTGGGGGCGCCTGATGGTCCGGCCTCTCACGGAACCCGCCCCCGGAGCGGACTTCGACCCGGCGGCGACGGTGCGGATCGGTGTGCTGGGTGCGGCATCCATCGCGTGGCGGCGCACGCTGCCTGCTCTGACCGGCACGGCCGGGGTGTCGGTCGCGGCCATCGCGAGCCGGGATCGGTCCAGGGCCGCGGCGTTCACCGAGCGGTTCGGCGGCGAGCCGATCGAAGGCTACGCGGCGCTGTTGGAGCGCGCCGACATCGACGCCGTCTACGTCCCGCTGCCGAACTCCCTCCATCACGAGTGGGCTGCCGCCGCGCTCGCGGCCGGAAAGCACGTCCTGGCGGAGAAACCGCTGACGACGTGCGCCGCCGACACCGCTGATCTGGTGCGCCTGGCCGAGGTGAACAACCTCGTGCTGCGGGAGAACTTCACGTTCCTGCACCACCCGGTGCACGCCGTCGTGCGGAACCTGGTGACCGCCGGTCGCATCGGCGAGCCTCGGCACTTCACCAGCTCGTTCTGCTTCCCGCCGCTTCCCGTCGCCGACGTGCGTTACCGGCCCGAACTGGGCGGCGGGGCGTTGCTGGACGCCGGTGTCTACCCGATCCGGGCGGCACAACTGCTGTTCGGCAACGAGATCGAGGTCGCCGGCGCGGTGCTGCACGTGGATCCGGTGACCGGGGTCGACGTGTCCGGCAGCGCGCTGCTCACGACCGGCGACGTGGTCGTGACGGCCGAGTTCGGCTTCCGGCACAGCTACGGTTCCCGCTACCGGCTGTGGGGCTCGTCCGCCCAGCTGCTGCTGGAGCGCGCGTTCACCCCGCCCGCCACCCACCAGCCGGTGCTGCGCATCGACGAACAGGACCATGCCGAGGAGATCGTGACGCCGGCCGCCGACCAGTGGGCCCGCTCGGCCGCCGCTTTCACCGCCGAGGTCCGAGCCCGCCGGGCCGGCGTGCCGAACTCGGCGACGGCGTCCCACGCCGACACCCTGTGCACCGCCGAACTACTCGACGCCATCAGGGCATCCGCCCGCGTCGTCACCGCCTCAGGAGGACACTGATGCCCGTCATCGGCCGGGGCTTCCTCGCGAGCCACCTCAGCACGATCGCCGACCGGCACCCGCACGCCGTGGTGGTGGCTGCCGGTGTGTCCAGCACACGGGTGACCGATCCGGCGGAGTTCGCCAGGGAGCGGGCGCTCATGGCCGATGTGACGCGGCGCTGCCTGCGGGAGAACCTGACCGCGGTGGTGCTGTCGACCGCGTCGCACGCGATGTACGGCTCGACCGACCACATCGTGGAGGAACGGGAACCCGTCTCGCCGGGTTCGCCCTACGGGCGGCACAAACTCGGGCTGGAGCGGCAGGCGGCGGACTCGGGCGCGAACTGGCTCGTGCTGCGGCTGTCGCACGTCGTCGGCGCAGGACAGCGACCGCACCAACTGCTGCCCGCGTTCGTCGAGCAGGTGCGTTCGGGAACCGTCCGGCTGTACCGGGACACCTACCGGGATCTGGTCGACGTGCGCGATGTCGTGTCCGCTGTGGACGGTCTGCTGGCGGCCGGCGTGCACGGCGAGGTGGTGCACGTCGCCTCGGGCACACCGGTTCCGGTGACCGAGATCGCCGCCGGGGTGCGGGCCCGGATGGGCCTGCCCGCCCGGCTCGATGTCGTCGATGCCCCGCCGGCGCGCACGACGGTCTCCACCGCCCGGTTGCGGGCCCTGCTGCCGACCGCCGACCTGCCGGGCGGACCCGGCCACCTCGATCGACTGCTCGACCGGTACGTGGCCGAATACGCCGGCTGAACTAGCCCGCGACCGGTGGGGAGAACGGGGGCCGTACGGATCGCCTTCACGGCCGTCCGGCCCAGTGGTCGGCGATATTCATCCGCTATCCGTCCCGCCTAGGCTGCAGCCGAACTCCCGGGGCCCGCAGCCACGCAGTGTCGTGGTCCGGCAGGGGCCGCAGCCTGACGGCAGGCGATTGTCAAGTCAACGACGAGTTGGGGTGGTCACGATGTTGGTGCTCGGGCTGAGCGGAAACTTCTCCGCGCGGGACTCCGATCTGGTCCCCCTCCTGCCGGACCAGGTGTTCCACGACTCGGCCGCGTGTCTGGTGCGGGACGGCGAGGTGATCGCCGCCGTCGAGGAGGAACGCTTCAACCGGATCAAGAAGACCACTAAGTTCCCGGTCAACGCGATCCGCGCGTGCCTGGACGAGGCGGGGGTGACGGTCGACCAGCTCGACGGCGTGGCGTACTACTTCCCCGAGGAGTTCGTCGACACCACGCTCAACTTCTTCTACACCGTGTACCCGAAGGTGCCCACGGTGTACTGCCGCCAGCTGATCAAGCAGTGGTTCGCCGAAGAGTTCGACTGGGAACTCAGCGACGACAAGCTCGTCTTCACCCCGCACCACGACGCGCACGCGATAGCGGCGGTGGCCCGGTCCGGGATGCCGGAGTCGCTGGTGCTGGTCCTGGACGGCCGCGGCGAGGAGAACTCCGGCACCGTCTACAGGGAGGCCGGGGGGCAGCTGGAGAAGCTGGCCGACTACCCGATCTTCAAGTCACTGGGCATGCTCTACCTCAACGCCACCCAGCTGCTCGGCTACGGCTTCGGCGACGAGTACAAGGTGATGGGCCTGGCGCCCTACGGCGACCCGGCGACCTTCCGCGACGCCCTCAGCTCGCTGTACATGCTGGCCGACAACGGCGACTACCACCTGCTGCCGAACATGACGGTGCCCGACCTGGTCGGGCCGTCGATGCTCACGAGGGGCATCACGCCGCGCCGCAAGGGCGAGCCGTTCACCCAGCAGCACAAGGACCTCGCCGCCGCGACCCAGGAGGCGCTGGAGAAGATCGTGATGCACGTGCTGTCGCACTGGGCCGAGTCGACCGGCCTGTCCCGGCTGTGTTTCGGCGGCGGCGTGGCCCACAACTCCACCCTGAACGGCAACATCCTGCGCTCCGGGCTGTTCCGCGAGGTGTTCGTGCACCCGGCGTCGCACGACGCCGGCGCGAGCGAGGGTGCCGCGTTCCTCGCGGCCGACCGGCTGGGCGGTGCGGCCCGGCCGGTCCGCCGGTCCCGCACCGCTAGCTCGGGCCCCGCGCTGGGTACCGAGGCGGAGGTCCGCGACCGCCTGGGCGCGTGGGGTGCGGTGCTCGACTTCGAGCGGCACGAGGACATCGTGCCGGTCGCGGCCGGACTGCTGGCCGACGGCGCGGTCCTGGGCTGGGCGCAGGGACGTTCGGAGTTCGGCCCGCGGGCGCTGGGCAACCGGAGCATCATCGCGGACGCCCGGCCGGCGGAGAACCAGACCAGGATCAACGCGATGGTGAAGCAGCGGGAGAGCTACCGGCCGTTCGCGCCCGTGGTCACCGCCGAGGCCGCCGCCGACTACTTCGACCTGCCCGCCACCGAGGCGAACTACGACTTCATGTCCTACGTGGTTCCCGTCCGCGAGGAGCGCCGGCCGGATCTGGGGGCGGTCACCCACATCGACGGCACCGCGCGCGTGCAGGTCGTCGACCCGGCCGCGAACGAACGGTTCCACCGGCTCGTCGCGGCCTTCGGCGAGCGCACCGGGACACCGGTGCTGCTCAACACGTCCTTCAACAACAACGCGGAGCCGATCGTGCAGACCGTCGACGACGTGGTGGCGTGCTACCTCACCACCGATCTGGACTACCTGGTGGTCGAGGACTTCCTGGTGCGCCGGCGCTCGGCGGACCCGACGGCCGACCTGGACGGACTCGTTCCCCGGTTGCGGCCGGTGACCAGGCTGGCGCGCCGGCTCGGCACCGGGGCCGCCGCGGCGGGTGACGCCTGGCACGAGATCTCCCTGAACTACGCCGGAGCTCCGGAGAGCAGGGTGTCGGAGGAGCTGTTCACGCTGCTCAGCGTCGTGGACGGCGTGCGCACCGTCGGCGAGCTGGCGAAGGAAGCCGGCGTCGCCCCCGACGAGGTGCGTGCCGAGCTGTACGAACTCTGGCAGCAGCGGTACCTGACGCTGACCCCGGCCTGACGCCCGTCCGGCGGTGTGAGGGACGCCAGGAGAACGCAGCGGACCGGACCGGTCCCCACCATGCCATGACCCTGCTCGAAGTCCCCGCGCTGATCGTCGGCCCCGCTCCCCGAGACACGCGGGAGAACAACGTGGGGCGGGGCCCCCGACGATGCCCGAACACCGATCACGAGGGAGCGTGGAGAGCATGAAGGGGATCATTCTGGCGGGCGGCAACGGCACCCGCCTGCAGCCCCTCACGTTCGCGGGTTCCAAACAACTCGCGCCGGTCTACGACAAGCCGATGATCTACTACCCGCTCTCCATGCTCATGCTGGCGGGCATCCGGGACATCCTCATCATCACGCGTCCTGCCGACCTCCCCGCCTTCCAGGCGCTTCTGGGCGACGGCCGGCAGCTGGGGCTGTCCCTCGACTACGCCGAGCAGGACGAGCCGCGCGGCATCGCCGACGCCTTCCTCGTGGGGGAGAACCACATCCGCGGCGAGCAGTGCGCGCTGGTCCTCGGCGACAATCTCTTCCACGGCGCCAACCTGCCCGCCATGCTCCGGCGTACCGCGCTCAAGATGGGTGGCTGTGTGCTGTTCGGCCACGAGGTGGCCGACCCGGAGCGGTTCGGGGTCGCCGAGATCGACGCGCGGGGCGGACTCGTCTCCATCGAGGAGAAGCCCCTCAACCCACGCTCGAAGCTCGCCATCCCGGGGATGTACTTCTTCGACGCCCAGGTCACGGATCTCGCCAGAGACCTGGAGCCGTCCCCCCGGGGCGAGCTGGAGATCACCGACCTGCTGCGCGTCTACCTGGAGATGGGCACCGCCGAACTGGTGTGGCTCGGCAGGGGCGTCACGTGGCTGGACACCGGCACTCATGAATCCCTGCTCGAAGCGGGCACTTTCGTGAGGGACACGCAGCGCAGGCAGGGCACCCGCCTCGGCTGCATCGAGGAGATCGCCATGCACATGGGATACATCGACCCGGACGACTGCCAGGCGCTGGGCGCGAGCATGGGCAATTCGCCCTACGGCGAGTACGTCATGGAGCGGGCGCGCCTGCGCAAGGCGGGCATGCTGCTTCCGCTTCCTTCGGAGGAGCTGTGAATCTGCTGGTCACCGGCGCCGCCGGTTTCATCGGCTCCGCCTATGTACGGATGCTGCTCGCGGGTGACACCGCGCAGCGCGGCGGGGTCTCCCAGGTCACGGTGCTGGACAGCCTGACCTACGCCGGGAGCCTGGACAATCTCGATCTCGGCGATCCCCGGCTGACGTTCGTCCGGGGCGACATCTGCGACGCCCCCCTCGTCGACAAGCTGATGCGACAGGCCGACCAGATGGTGCACTTCGCCGCCGAGTCCCATGTGGACCGTTCGATCGCCTCCGCCGACGCTTTCGTGCGCACCAACGTCACGGGCACCCAGACCCTGCTGGACGCCGCGCTGCGCCACGGCCTCGACCGCTTCGTGCACGTGTCCACGGACGAGGTCTACGGCTCGGTGGAGAGCGGCTCCCGCACCGAGCGGGACCCTCTCGACCCCAACTCCCCCTACGCCGCCTCCAAGGCGGCCTCGGACCTTCTGGCCCTGTCGTACCACCGCACCCACGGCCTCGACGTGCGGGTCACCCGGTGCAGCAACAACTACGGGCCGCGGCAGTTCCCCGAGAAGATCATCCCGCTGTTCCTCACGACACTGCTCGACGGTGGTGACGTCCCGCTGTACGGCGACGGGCTCAACCGGCGCGACTGGCTGCACGTCGAGGACCACTGCGCGGCCGTCGAGCTGGTCCGCGCCGGCGGTGTCGCGGGCCGTGTCTACAACATCAGCGGCGGTATCGAGCTGAGCAACCGGGAACTGACGGCGCGGCTGCTGGCGGCAGTCGGCGCGACCTGGGCGCGCGTACGGCAGGTACCGGACCGCAAGGGCCACGACAGGCGCTATGCGATCGACTGCACCAGGTTGCGGACCGAGTTGGGCTACCGCCCGCGGCGCGACTTCGAGTCCGGGCTGGCCGAGACCTTCGCCTGGTACCGCGACAACCGGGACTGGTGGGAGCCCCTCAAGAGCCGGCAGCCCGCCTGAGAGCGCACGGCCGGCGCGCACCGGCGCCGGCCACGGGGCCGCCTGGCGCTCTGCCCGAATGAGAGCGACCCGCCGCCCGCGGCCCCCGCCGACGCCGGTACGGCGGCCACCCCGCGTCAGGCGTCCTTGCGCCGGGCGAGCGTGATGCCGTCGGCCATGGTGAGCATGCTCAGGTCCACCCGCTCGTCCGCGTGCAGGCGGGCGTTGAGTTCACGGATGCCCGCGGTGTCGGCGTCCGTGAACTGCGGATCGGTGACCCGGCCGAAGAAGAGCGTGTTGTCCACGACGACGAGGCCGCCCGGTGCGAGCAGTTCCAGGGACAGCTCGTAGTAGCGCGGGTAGTTGGCCTTGTCCGCGTCGATGAACACCAGGTCGAAGACGCCCCGGCCCTCGTCGGCGAGCAGCTTCTCCAGGGTCTCCGCCGCGTCGCCCACCCGGAGGTCGATCAGGCCGTCCACCCCGGCGCGCTTCCAGAACTCCGCGCCGATCGACGGCCAGCGATCGGTGATGTCGCACGTCACCAGTCGTCCGTGGGCCGGCAGGGCGCGGGCCATGCACAGGGTGCTGTAGCCGGTGAAGGTGCCGATCTCCAGGACCGCGGCCGCCCGGGTGAGCCGGACCAGCAGCGCGAGCAACTGCCCTTCCTCCGCGGGCACCTGCAGGGCGACGCCGCCGGGCAGCCCGGCCGTCGCCTCGCGCAGTTCCAGCAGGAGGTCGTCCTCGCGCAGCGAGGTCTGCCTGACGTATTCGAGAAGCCGCGGCGTCATGCCGATCTGCTCAGCCATGGGGATCTCCGTCTCGATGGGAGTCGGTGCGAGCGGCACGCCGGGCGGCGGGGGAGCGCCGGACGACGAGCCGTGCGTGGTCGGGTACGGACCGGCCTCGGCGTCGTTCCGGGCGGTCAGCGCCCGGCGTCGGGGGAAATCTGGGGGCCGTGGCCGCCCACGCCCTCGTCGTCCGCGCCGTGCCACAGCCTGGCGTCGTAGGGACTGTCGGGCACCGCGATGGTGGCTCGTTCTCCGGCCGGCGGGCGGGCCGACACAGCGTCGGCCGGTTCACCGACGAGTGCGCGGGCACGCAGGCGCAGCCGTTCCACGTCGTCGGCCAGTCCGTTGAGCGCGGGAGGCTCGCCGAATCCGGAGGACCGCAGTGAGCCGACGCAGTGCGCCAGCCGGTCGAGGGTGCGGAGCAGTTCTCTGACGGCGGCTGGGGGCATCGAGCTTCCTTTCGAGTCTGCCTAGTGAGTGCCCGCGCCGAAGACCGGGAGCGAGCTCAGGCGATCGCGGACCGTGCTGTGCACCGCGTCCGGATGATCGTTGAGAAAGAAGTGACCGCCCTTGAACACCTGCGTGGCGAACGGGCCCTCCGTGTACTCGCGCCACGCCTCGACCTCCGCCACGGCCGCACGCGGGTCGGCGTCCCCCGTCAGCGCCACCACCGGGCAGCGCAGTGGGGGTCCCGGCACATGGACGTAGGTCTCCGCCGCGCGATAGTCGCCGCGTAGGGCGGGCATGACCATCTGGAGGATCTCCGGGTCGGCCAGTGCCACAGCACCGGATCCGCCCAGCAGCTCCAACTCCCGCAGAATTCCCTGGTCGTCGCGCTGGTGGATGTACTCACTGCGTTCGAAGCGCGGTGCCCGGCGGCCGGAGAGAAAGACGGTGACCGGGCTGTTCGCCCCGCCCTCCCGCTCCAGCCGGCGCGCCACCTCGTAGGCGAGGGTGGCGCCCATGCTGTGCCCGAACAGCGCCAGCGGCCGGTCGTCGGCCGACGCGGTCAGGACCGGCACCAGCCGGTCGACCAGCTCCGGAAGGTTGTCGACGCACTTCTCGCCCCGCCGGTCCTGACGGCCCGGGTACTGCACGGCCAGCACCTCCGCGGCGGGCGGCAGCGCGCCCGCCATGGCGTGATAGGCACTTGCCGATCCTCCGGCGTGCGGGAAACACACGAGCCGTGTCCGGGCCCGTGGGGCGGCCACGAAGCATCGGAGCCACAGGTCCGGGTCCTCGGTGCTTCGATCCATCGTCCGTCCTTCGCGCTGGTAGTTCATGTGCCTGCCGGCAACGTAACGGAGGTTAGGCAGCCCGAATCGGTGGCGGCCACCCCTAGCCACCCCCTACAACCCCCAGAGATCCTTCCAGCCACCCCAGATCCGCTGCCTCGGCGCGGGCAGCAGCCGGTAGAAAGTGCTGCATGAGATCTTCCGGACGGGTATCAGGCAGGCTCATGGCAACAAGTGATCTTCATGTGGCCTATCCGGAGAACCGGCACATCGTGGCCGGCATGCGTCCCCGGTCCGACGACGACTGGCTCATCGTGGCCGGCGACGTCGGTGAGATTACCGAGGACTTCACGTGGGCGCTGACCCTGCTGCGAGAACGATTCGACACTGTGATCTGGGCTCCGGGGAATCACGAACTCTGGACCCCTCCCGGCGACCCCGTCCAGTTGCGCGGGGAGGAACGCTACCGCCACCTCGTGGACATCTGCCGCGGTCTCGGCGTCCTCACCCCGCAGGACCCCTATCCCGTGTGGGACGGACCGGGCGGCCCCGTCACCGTCGCACCCCTCTTCGTCCTGTACGACTACAGCTTCCGCACCCCTACCGCCGCGACCAAGGAGCAGGCGCTCACCCAGGCGTACGAGGCCGGTGTGGTGTGCACCGACGAGATGCTCCTGCACCCCGACCCCTACCCGAGCCGCGAGGCGTGGTGCCACGCCCGGCTGATGGAGACCGAGCGCCGGCTCGCCGAGCGCGATCCCGAGCTGCCGACCGTACTGGTCAACCACTTTCCCCTGGTACGGGATCCGACGAGAGTCCTGTACCACCCGGAGTTCGCCCAGTGGTGCGGAACCGAACAGACCGCCAAGTGGCATGTGCGGTTCGACGCCAAGGTCGTGGTCTACGGCCATCTGCACATCCCCCGCACCACCTGGCACGACGGAGTCCGCTTCGAGGAGGTCTCGGTCGGTTACCCCCGCGAGCACCGGCAACGCGGCATGCCCCGAGGCGTCCTGCGCCAGATCCTTCCGGCGGTGACCGCGTGATCGACCAGCTGCTGCCCGACACGGTGGCCTCCGCCTGGTCCCGGGAGGACCTGCCCGACACCCGCCTGTTCCCCGAGGAGGAAGCGGCACTCGGCGACGCCGTCGACAGACGCCGCCGCGAGTACACCACCGTACGGGCCTGCGCCCGCAGGGCCTTCACCCAACTCGGCATGGAACCGGCCCCCGTCGTCCCCGGCCACCGCGGGGCGCCGCGGTGGCCGGACGGGCTGGTCGGAAGCATGACGCACTGCGCCGGTTACCGTGCCGCCGCCCTCGCCCGGGCGTCCGACGCCTTCGCCCTGGGGATCGACGCCGAGCCCCACCAGCCCCTGCCGGAGGGGGTCCTCGACGTCGTGGCCCGGCCCGAGGAACGCTCCTGGATCGCAGGGCAGGGCAGTGGTACCGGAGTGTGGTGGGACCGGCTGCTGTTCGGTGCCAAGGAAGCCGTCTTCAAGGTCTGGTACCCACACACGGGCCGAGAACTGGACTTCGACGAGGCAGTCGTCGATTTCCGTCCCCATGAAGTCGCCCCGGGACACGCGTCGGGCGTCTTCGACGCCCGGCTGCTGGTGCCCGGTCCGGCCATGCTCACGGAACTGTCCGGCCGCTGGCTGGTGCGGGACGGCCTGTCCGTCACCGCGATCGCCCTGCCCGCTCGGCCACCCCTGCAAGGGTGACGTCGGGCGAGAGGGTTCCACCCACTGTCGCGTCGCGTGGTGCGCGCCCAGCGTGCCACGGGGGACCTCGCGATCGACGGAAATCGCATCATGTTTTCGTAGGGGTGAGGCAGTTATGGAGTTCTTGTTGCTAGGTCCCCTGGTCATCCGGTCGGGCGGGAACGAATTGAGAGTGCCCGCCGCGAGGCAGCGGGTGATCCTCGCCGCCCTCGTGCTCAACGCGAACCGAGTGGTCCCGGTGGACAACATCGCGAGCTTTGTCTGGGACGGCACCCCGCCGCCCAGCGCCGTCGCCACGATCCGCACCTATGTCATGCGGTTACGTCAGGTCCTGGGCATGGCCGGGAGGGCGCGGATCACCACCCGAGCGCCCGGCTATCTGATCGAACTGGAGGAGGACGAGACCGACCTCGGACGGTTCACCGCCCACCGGAAGACCGCCGACGCCCTCGTCCAGGCGGGCCGCACCGCGCAAGCCGCCGAGGAACTCCGCAGAGCGCTCGCCCTGTGGCGGCACGACCCGCTGATGGACGTACCCTCGCGCACCCTTCAGGACATGGAGGTCTCCCATCTGCAGCGGCTCCATCTGCAGACCCGCATCTGGTGCGTGGACCTCGAGCTCGATCTGCAGCGCCATGCCGAGATCCTGCCCGAGCTGTGGCAGATGGTGCGGGAACATCCGCTCCACGAGGGACTCATCGGCCGTCTCATGCTGGCGCTGTTCCGCTCGGGCCAGCAGCCGGAGGCCCTCGACCTGTTCCAGCGGACCCGCGCCGCGCTCATCGACCAGCTCGGCACCGAGCCCGGCTCCGAACTGCGGGCCGTCCAGCGGCGCATCCTGCGTGCCGAGGACGAGCCGCCGCGGCACCGGGCCGCCTTCGAGGAGCGCCCCGAGACGCCCGGCGGCCACGGCGGGCCCTGGCCCGGCTGGCCGACCCCCGCCCAACTGCCCCAGGGCGTCACGGACTTCATTGCCCGAGACCAGGAGACCGCCGCGCTGGGACGGCTGCTGCGCGGCAGGGCGCCCGCCGCGGGCCCGGCCACCACGGTCGTGATCAACGGTGCCGCCGGCACCGGCAAGACCGCGCTGGCACTGCACGCGGCCCACGCCGTCCGCGGTGACTTCGCCGACGGACAGGTCTACGCGGACCTGGAGGGCAGCACGGGGAAACCCGCGCAACCCGCCGAGGTCCTCGCCCGGTTGCTCGTCGGCCTCGGGGTGCCCGATGTCGCGGTGCCGAGAACGATGGTCAACCGCAGCTCCCTCTTCCGGTCCCTGGTCGCCGACCGCCGCATGCTCATCGTGCTCGATGACGCCGTGAGCACCGCCCAGGTCCGCCCCCTCATCCCCGGCAGCGGCGGAAGCCGGGTGATCGTCACCAGCCGCAACCGGCTCGCCGACCTCGAAGGGGTCCACGACGTCACCCTGGACGCGCTCGACGAGGAAGCCTCGCTGCAACTGCTGGAACGATTCGCCGGCCGTTCCCGCGTGGACGCCGAACGCGCCGCCGCACACCGGCTCGTCGAAGCGTGCGCCGGTGTGCCGCTGGCCCTGCGCATCGTCGGCACCCGGCTGCGCTCACGACCCCGCCGCAGCCTCGGAGCCCTGGCGCACCGCCTGCTCGAACAGCGGCGTCTGCTCGACGAACTGCACCTCGGCGACCTGTCGGTCCGCACCGGACTCGACGCGGGATACGCCGCCGTGCACGGCCGGTCCGTGCACGGCATCGATCTCGCGGCGGCGTTCCGCACACTCGGCGCGGGCAACATGCCGTACGTCCGCGGCGAGACCGCGGCGGTGCTGCTGGGCTGTTCCCGGGAGAACGCCGAGGACGTGCTCGACGTGCTGGTCGACGCGCACCTGCTGCGCGAGCACGACCACTTCCGCTACCACCTCGACGCGCTGGTGCGCGCGTACGCCCGTGAACGCGCCGACGCCGAGGAGTGTCCGGAGTACCGGGTGCAGACACTGCGCCGCCTGCTCCGGTGGTATCTGCACACCCTCTTCCGGAGCGTCCGTCCGGGCCGGACGGGGGAACTCGAGGGGACGTACCTCCTGCGCCTGCCGACCGTGCACTGGACGGACGACGACCGCGCCGGACTCGTCGAGGCCCTCGCCGAGGCGGAGCGGACCGGCGTCGACCTGGTCGGCCGCCGGCTGGTCGGTGAGCTACGGGCACGGCTGCCACCGGTCGTGGCGCCCCGGGCCGCGTCCGGGTGAACCCCGGCCGGCAGCCGGCGGACCGCCGCCCGGCCCGTCCTCCCGGGCGTCGCGTCCCTCCCCGTCCCCTCGACGTCCTTCTCCCACGACCTCCCGCAGCCGCCCTCTCCGTGCTGCCGCCCTCCCCTCGGCCCGTCCGCGCCCGCCCGCCGGACCGCCCGGTGACGACACTTCAGGAGCCCCCCATGGACCCCTTGACCGAAGCGGTGCTCGCCGGCGCGCCCCCGACCGGCCGGCGAAGGAACCCACCTCGGCGTGCCCTCGTCACCTGAGTCGGCGTACCGGCTGCCGTGTCGCCGGCCGGGGATCCGGTGCGTCACCCGCCGGGCCGCGTCTTGCCCGTCGTTCCCGGGCGGGCCGCTCCGTCGACGGTCACGCAGATGCCGAAGACGCTCCCGTGGCCGGTCCAGCCGTTGACGTGGCCGCGGTTGTTGCTGATCTGCACCCGCTTCCTGGCATGGTCCACGGAGGACACCAGGTGCAGGTAGACCGTCCCCGCGACCCGTGCCAGGACGATGTCCCCGGCCTCGACCTTCGTCGGGTCCACGGGAGCGACGGTCACCTGCTGGCGACTGCGTATCAGCGGCACCATCGAGGAGCCGCTGGGCCGGAACGTCACGGTCGCCCCGCCCGCGACCCGCTCCGCCACCATGTCCAAGGCACCCATGCGAGGAGCGTGGCAGATCTCCGCCCACAGCCCCACCGATTAAGTTCGCGCGGCGGTGCCCGCGGTCGCCCTACGATCGGCGCGTGACGATCTCCTACGAGTGGCGGGGCCCCTTCGACAACACGGCCCTCGACGCACTGCACGCGGACGGCTTCGGCCATCCGGTGACCGCGACGGACTGGCGCGGACGACTGGAACGGCACAGCCTCGGCCGGGTCTGCGCGGGGGAGGACGGAGAGCTGATCGGCTTCGTCAACGTCGTCTGGGACGGGGGCGTGCACGCCTTCGTCCTGGACACGGTGGTCGCGGCGCATCGTCGTGGCAGCGGCGTCGGCGTCGCGCTGATCGAGGCCGCCGCCCGCGAGGCCCGTGCCGCCGGATGCCAGTGGCTGCACGTCGACTTCGAGGAGCACCTGCGGCCGTTCTACGTCGACGCCTGCGGCTTCAAGGACACGGCGGCCGGTCTGATCGCACTGTGACGGGGGGTCGGGACGCGTCCCGGCCCCCCGTGCTGCCCCCGGCGGTCAGGGTTTGACGTAGGTGCAGATGGCCAGCGGGGACTCCGGGGAGTAGGGGGCCGCGTCGGCGGGCCAGTCGCCGAAGCGGTGCTCGGGGACGAGCCCGGCGGCGCGGGCGTAGGCGTCCATCTCGTCCGGGTCGGTGAGCCGGGAGACCTCGGTGCCCACGCGGGTCGTGCCGTCGGCCTCGTACCAGACGTGGGACAGGTGCCACAGCGACCCCTGCGGCAGCAGGACGGAGTGGCTCTGCAGACCGGTGCCCGGCTCCGGGTAGGGCGAGAAGTAGGTGGCGCGGGCGCTGCCCTCGTGCAGGGCGACGATGGCCGGCTTGTTGTGGGTCTCGATCACCAGCCTGCCGCCGGGGGCCAGCAGTTCGGCCGCGCGACGCACCGCCGACTGCTGCTCCTCGGGCGTGAGCAGCATCGACAGGGTCGCGCAGACGCAGTACACGAGCCCCACGGTCCGCTCGGCGGTGTAGACGCAGATGTCGCCGTGCACGGGCTCGACGGGGGTGTCGTCGGCCAGGTCGCGGCGGAGCACGTCGAGCATCTCCGGAGAGGAGTCGACGCCGGTGACCGGTCCGACGCGGCGCGACAGCGGGAGCGCTATCCGCCCGGTGCCGACACCGAACTCGACGGTGCCCAGGCCCGGATCGGGATGCAGGAGGACCAGGCGTTCCACCTCGTCGACCACCGAGGCGTCGTCCGGGAACAGCCGGTGGTACCAGTCGCCGAACTGCCGGCCGTAGCCGATGTCCTCGACGACGGCGCTCGACGTGGGGCCGGGCGCAGGGGGTGTCGTGGTGGTGCTCATGGGTGCTGCCTCCGCTTCTTGGACGAGGTGTGCCTCGGGTGGACGGTGCTTCTGGCCTGGGAGCAGGCGCCCCACAGCACCACGAGGGCGACGCCGATGACGGCGGGGGTGCTGACGGCCCGGGTGGCGATGAGGAAGCCGACGATGCCGAGGGCCACCACGGACGGGATGAGCAGAAAGTCGTTCATGCACTTCTCCTGTCGGGATGTCTTTCTCCTGTCGGAGCGGATCCGGTGGTGCCGCCGGTCCCCGCTGTTACCTGCCGGCTCAGGACGCCAGGTCGCTGAGTTCCTGGAGCCGGGCGAGCCGGCGGTACAGCTCGCTGTGCCGGTGGAGTTCGTCGTGCGTTCCGACGGCGTGCACCCGCCCCCGGTCGAGCACGACGATCTGCCGGGCCTCGGTGACCGTGGACAGGCGGTGGGCGATGGCGATGACCGCGCAGAAGCCGGAGATCATCGCGATGCTGTCGCGCAGCGCGTTCTCCGATTCGGTGTCGAGGTTCGCGGTGGCCTCGTCCAGCAGCAGGAAGCGGGGCGCCTGCAGCAACGTACGGGCGATGGCGAGGCGTTGACGCTGACCGCCCGACAGGCCGGCGCCGCGGTCGCCGAGCGCGGTGTCGAGGCCCTGCGGGAGCGCGGCGATCACCTCGGTCAGGTTGGCCATGCGCAGTGCCTCGGCGATGTCCTTGTCGTCGGCGTCCGGCGCGCTGTAGGTGAGGTTCTCCCGGACGGTGCCACGCAGCAGGGTGTGGTCCTGGTCGACGTAGCCGACGATGGACCGCAGACGGTTGAGCGGCAGGTCGGTGATGTCCGTGCCGTCGATGCGGATCACGCCGGCCACCGGGTCGAAGAGCCGCTCGATCAGCTGGAAGACGGTGGACTTGCCGCCGCCGGAGGGGCCGACGACGGCGGTCAGCCCCTCGGCGGGGACGGTGAACGAGACGCCGTCGAGGACGACCCTGTCGCTGCCGGGATAGGAGAACCGGACGCCGTCGAAGACGAGGCCGGGTTCGTACCCGCGCCCGAACGGCCGGGCGGTACGCGGCTGTTCGGCCGGACGGCTGTCGTCCGGGTCCGTCTCGACCTCGATCCTGCCGAGCTCCGCGAGCCGTTCCACCGACGCCCTGCCGATCTGGAACTGCGCGATCGACTCGAACAGCGTCAGCAGCGGGGCCACCAGATAGAACAGGTAGAGGATGAACGCCGTCAGGTCGGCGGTGGGCATCGCCCCGGTCGCGGTGCGGGCCGCGCCCAGACCGATGACGACCGTCAGGGCGAGCTGGGTGCCGATGCTCATGGTCGGGTCGAGCAGCGACGACATCACCGTCACCTTGATCCCCGACTTCCGGGCCCGCCGGGCGATGGCCGCGATCCCCTCGGCCTCCCGGTCCTCGGCCCGGGACGCCTTCACGGTGGGCATCGCCCCGAGCACCCGCAGCAGGGCGGTGCCGAAGGTGCCCAGGTCGGTCTGGTTGAGCAAGGACACCTTCCGCACCCCGCGCGCCAGATAGAGCGAGACGGCGCTGGTGACGCCCAGACAGACCAGGGTGGCGGCGAGCAGCACGGTGTCGATCCAGGCCATCAGGACGACGCCGCCGACGACCAGGAAGCTGTTGTTGAGGATGCTGTCGATCGCGTGCGTCATCGTGGAGCGGGCGAGCATGGTGTCGCTGACCATCCGGGAGAACACATCGCCCTGCTGCAGCCCGCTGTACGCCCGGAACCGGGAGCGCAGCAGCCGCGAGGCCAGGTTCCTGCGGATGTCGTAGACGATGTTCTCCCCGGCCAGCCCGATGACGTACGAGTGGAGTGCGCCCAGGGTGGCGTCGGCGATGAACAGGGCGGCGCCCACCATGATCGGGCCGGTCAGCGAGCGTCCCTCGCCGACGGCGCCGACCAGGCTGCCGATGACCGCGGGCTGGGCCAGGGACGTCGCGGCGCCCAGCAGGCCGAGGAGGATGCCGAGCAGGACCATGCGGCGGTGCCGGCCCATGGCCCGCCAGGGCCGGGCCCCCTCGCCCCACAGCAGATGCAGGTCGAGCTGGGGCACCGCCCGGTGCGCGGCGCGCCGTCCGGCGCCGGGCGCGCCCGCCTTCTCCAGGTTCACCGGCGGATCCTGCGGGCGGGTGTGCCGCCCCCGGCCGGGCGGACGGTCACTCATCGCGCGCCCACGGCCCCGCGGTGGCCGCCCGGACCCGGTTCACTCGTGCTCCCCGCCGTCCTCGTCCGGTTCCGCGCGGTCCCGGGCGAGCCGCAGGCCCGCCTTGAGCAGGCCGACCGCGAAGATCAGCAGGCCGAGGAGGATGAAGGGGGTCGCGTTGTCCATGGTCACACCTTTGCGGGGGTCTTGGCCGGGGCCCGTGTCAGCGGGGTGCCCGGGGCCTGGGGGTCCAGGGGGACGAAGGGGGAGACGAACAGCAGGGAGGGACGGTGGCGCGTGTCGTAGCCGGTGTCCTTGGCCAGGGCGAACTGGAAGCCGCGGACGTCCGCGGGTACGGGCCCCCGGGACCTGATGAGGACGCGCAGGTGCTCGGTGACCATCCGGTACCCGGGGGTGCGTGCGGCCCCCTCGAAGCCGCCGAACTCCAGGGTCGGCAGGATGTCGGCGCACGCGTCGACGATCCCCTTGTCCGCGCGGCGGGTCGGGAACCACACGATGTGCCGGGGCTTGCGGGTCTCCGTGGCGAACGCGTCCTGCCAGGCCGCGGCGTTGCCGTCCGCGTCCACCGTGCGGTAGAGGAAGTGGCTGTCGTGCATACAGGGGTTGGGGGCGAAGAACCGCCAGTTCGGCACCAGGGACAGCACGTCCTTGGCACGGAACCGGGAGAACTGCTCGAAGGGATGCTGGCCGGCGACCGTGACGACCAGCATGGCCGCGCCGGCGATCCGCCAGGCCGCGCCCTCGCCGGTGAACGGGTTGCGCGACGGGAGTAGCCGGGGGGTGCTCATCGCGCGGTCTCCTTGTCGAGCGTGACGGACCTGGTCCGCCGGGGAGCCCCGGCCTTGTCCTCGACGCCCTGGAAGAACGCGAGCACACGGTCGGTGACCTGGTGGGCGTAGCGGCTGTTGATCAGCAGTGAGTCGTGCCCCGCGCCCTCGACGACGACCGTCTCGCTGGGCGCCCGGCGGTGCGCCTCGGCGAGTTCACGGTGCATCAGCAGTTGCTCGGGGTCGCGGTCCACCGTCCGCTGGGCGGAGATCACCAGGGCGGGCACCCCGTCGATCCGGTCGAGCGGTCCGGAGAACGTCTTGAAGTCCTCCTGCAGCGCCGCCCATTCGCGCCGGGCCGCGTACCACATCCGCGCGTCCCCGTACTGGGCGAAGACCTTGTCGTGGTAGGCGGCGGGCAGTTCCCTGATCCACCACGGGCGGGTCAGCAGGGCCCCGGTGCCCAGGCGCAGTGCCCGGCTCATGGACGCGAAGGAGCTGCCCAGACCGGCACCGGACACCCGCTGCTGGGCGGAGCGGTTGAACTGGTCCGGGTGCGAGGAGTCGAGGTACACGACGCCGTGCACGCGGTCGCCGAGCTGCCGCACGGCACGACGGGCGAGTTCGCCGCCGATCGAGTGGCCCACCAGGATCACCTTGCGGTGCGGAGCCACGGCCCCGTTCACCAGGTCGACGAGGTCGTCGACGGACTCCGTGAGCCGGTAGGCGGTGACCGCCCTGCGGCGGCTTCCGGCGTATCCGGCGCGGGCGTAGGTGAGGACGCCGTAGGTGGTCTCGTAGGACAGGCGCTCGCTGATCCAGGCGTAGTGCTCACTGGTGGACAGCAGGCCGGCGGCCAGCACGAAGACCGGCCGGTCGGTGTCGCCCGCCGACATCTCCTCGTACTGGAGCCGGTTGCCGTGACGGGTCGTCAGCACACGGGAGGTCCACCAGCCCTCGGTGGCACGCATGCGCCGCTGGACGGCGGTGACGGCCGCGGCCGCCGTGGCCCCGGCGAGCGCGGTGAGCGCGGCGGGCAGAGCGCGGTCGTCGCGTCCCGCGACGGCGGGGTGGGTGCGGGGAGCCGCGGTGTAGGCGATCAGGGGGTGCATCGCGGGGAACGCGGTCGCGAACCGGCCGAGCCCCATGAAGTAGCCGTTGGCCAGGTGGAACGCGGCGGCGCTCGCGAGGACGGGACGGGTCAGCCGGCCGCCCTTGAGGTAGGCGAGCGGGAAGAGGCACTCCAGCGCCAGCACGCCGTGGGCGAGCAGCCTGGCGGCCCGGGGGTTGCTCCGGATCCAGGCGTGCATGCCCTGGTGGCCGTAGGTGTGGGTGCGCATCACGCCGGGCAGGGCGGAGCCGTCGCGCCAGTCGGGGCCCAGCAGCTTCACCCAGCCGGAGACCAGGTAGGAGAGGTTGGACTGCAGGGCGACGTACCACAGGAGCGCGTCCTTGGCGGCCGGCGAGGGCACCAGGCGGGCGCCTCCCGTGGCGAGTTGGACGAGGGTCGCCACCTGGTCGGCGCCGTCGCTGCCGTAGTGCTGGCGGGGGCCGAGCAGGGCCGAGGTCGCGCCGAGGAAGAGGCTGCCCGCCCCGCGCCAGGCCGACCCGCCCGGCAGCAGCATGGCGGAGGCGACCGCGGCGCGCGTCACGTGCAGGGCCGTCGTGGTCCGCTGACCGCTGGCGATGTCGATCAGCCGGCGCACCAGCGGGTTCGCGTGCGCGATGCTGTCCCGGGCGATCTCCCAGTCGTTCATGCCCCCCTTGCCCATCTCGTGGCGCTGGGTGAGGTATTCGAGGGACGAGGTGAGGCTCGTCGCGGCGGCCAGCCGCTCCGACAGGCCCAGCGCACGGTCCCGGCCCACCGGTATCGGGCTGAACACCGCGGAGGCGACCCGGCCCGGCACGGCGGAATTGATCCTTCGGACGAGTTTCATGGAACCTCTTCTCCTGGTACTTTTGAGCACGTTTTTCGCGTGCGGAGAACCCGCTGCCGGACCAGAACAGCCCTCTGGTCCGACAGCGGGTTCCTTGTGCGTTCACTGCCGGGTGTTCACCGCCCGGTGTTCACCGCCGGGTCAGGAGGCGGGCGCGCCGCCGACCGCGGCGAGAGCGGCGGCGTTCTGGGCGTTGGCCTCCGCCGCCAGGTTGTTGGCCTCGGCCGCCTGGGCGACCCCGACGCCCGCGGTGGCCGCAGCCGCGATGGCTCCGATGCCCTCGGCCGCCTGGGCGATCCGGCCGATCCGCGCGATGCGCGGGGTGCCCAGGGTCGGGCGAGCGGCGACGTAGACGACACCCTCGACGGGGATCTCGACGCTGTTCAGCGCGTTCTCGATGCTGCTCATTTCTTTTATCCTCTCGCTTTCGGGACTTCGGAAGTTCTTTTCTTCCGGTGCCCTTCTGGAGAAAACAATAGGCTTCCGTCGACCGCCTGCGCATCGATAAAAATGCCTATTCGTGAACCGGGTGACAGAAAAGGCCCGGACCGAATCGGTCCAGGCCCTTTCGAATTCTCTCGCGCGTCTCAGCCCCCGCCGGGCCGCCGCCCGAGGTGGCGCAGCGCCGACGCGGCGGCGTTCGCTCCGCACATGCCGTGGGCGCCGGCACCCGGCGGCGAGGCGGCGGAGCAGAGGTACATGCCGGGAACTCCCGTGCGGTACGGGTCGAGCGCCAGGCGGGGGCGCATCGCCAGCTGCAGGGCGGTGTTGGCCCCGGTGACGATGTCGCCCCCGACGTAGTTCGGGTTGTAGGTCTCGAACGCGGCCGGCGGGCGGACGGCCATGTCGAGGACGCGCTCACGGAACCCGGGGGCGAACCGCTCGATCTGCCCGATGATCGCCTCGGTCGCGTCACCGTCGTAGCCGTGCGGGACGTGGGCGTAGGTCCAGACCGGGTGGAGGTCGCCCTTCGAACGGCTCGGGTCGGCCAGGTACTGCTGGCCGACCAGCACGAAGGGCCGCTCCGGCATGCGCCCGGCGTGGATCGTCCGCTCGGTGTGGGCGACCTCCTCGAAGGTCCCGCCGAGGTGGACGGTGCCCGCCCGGCGGGCCGCCTCGCTGGTCCACGGGACACCGCCCTCGACCGCGAAGTCGGCCTTGAAGGCTCCGGGTCCGTGGCGGAAGCGGCGGTAGGCGCGCGCGACCCGCCGCGGCAGCCGGTCACCCAGGATGTCGGCCACCGCGCGGGGCGCGAGGTCGAAGAGCACCACGTCGGCCGGTGGCAGGTCGGCCGGGGTGCGCACCCGCACACCGGTCTCGATCCGGCTTCCGCATTCCGCGAGCCGCGCCGCGAGCGCGTCGGCGATGGCCCGGGAGCCGCCCGCCGCCACCGGCCAGCCGTGCCGGTGGCCCGCCGCGATGATCGTCAGCCCGACGGCGGCGCTCGCCGGCCGGTGGAACGGGCGGAAGGCGTGTGCGGCCACCCCGCCGAAGAGGGCCCGGGCGGCCGGTGACCGCCACAGCCGGGCCGTCACGGCGGCCGGCAGCAGCGCCTGCGGCCCGAAGGCCGCCAGCCGCAGCGGATGGCGGGGCACGTGGGTGAGCGGCCGCATGAGGTCCTCGGCCAGCGCGTCGAAGCCGTCCGCCAGCGGCCCGAACACCCGCCGCCACCGGCGTCCGTCGGCCCCGCCGAGTCCGTCCGCCGTCTCCTGGACCGACCGGTGCAGCACACCGGCCTCGCCGGAGTCCAGCGGATGCGCGCAGTCGATGTCCGGCAGGCGCCAGGTCAGGCCGTGGCGCCCCAGGTCGAGGCTGCGCAGGAACGGCGAACCGACGGCCATCGGGTGGGTGGCGGAGCAGTGGTCGTGCAGGAGTCCCGGGGTCAGTTCGCTGGTGCGGGTACCGCCGCCGATGGTGCCGGCAGCCTCCAGGACGGTGACCTCGACGCCCTCCCGGGCGAGGTACACGGCGGCCGCGAGACCGTTCGGACCGCTGCCCACCACGACGGCCGTAGTCATGTGTCTCCCGGGTCCTTCGAGTCTCCCGCGTCCTGTGCGTCAGCGGTTTCCCTGCGTTTTTCTGCGCTTTCCTGTTTTCCCCGCAGAGGGACATCGGTCCGCCGAAAGGCACGGAACGGCGGGCCGGAAAAGAAAGGAGCGGGCCCTCGAAAGGGCCCGGTCCCGGGCCGGTTCACCGCTCTGCGGGACGAGGGAAGGACGTCCCGGCGCCTTTGGCTCTCCGAGATTAATGCGTCCACCGGCCCGGCGCGATGCGCAGAATTGCCTATTTCACCGCCGCGTCGCGTCGGCGCCTCCCGGGCCGCCTATCCCGCGTCCCAGCTCATGTCCGGTTCCGGTTCCGCGTGTGCGGGCGGCTTGGCGTGCCGTCCGGCCGGCCGCCGGGGCGCCGCGGACTTCTCCGTGCTCGCGGGCGGGGCGTCTTCGAGGACCGGGAAGTGGGCGATGAGCCACCATCCGCCGTCGTCGGCGGGGCCCGCCGTCAGCGAGCCGCCGACGGCCTCGACCCGCTCGCGCAGCCCGATCAGGCCGTAGCCGCCGCGGCCCCCCGTGGGACGGGAGACCCGGCCCTCGGGGCCGCCGTTGTGGACGTCCACCCGGAGCAGATCGCCACGCGTGCGCTGGACGCGTACGGTCGCCCGGGTCCCCGGTGCGTGCCGCCGTACGTTGGTCAGCGCCTCCTGCACCACACGGTGGACCGCGCAGCCCACTTCGGGCAGCAGCGTGCTCCCGCGGGCGACCCCGGTGACCTCCAGCTGGGCGGACGATCCGTCCCCCTGGCCGCTGAAGGCCGAGACGAGTCGGGCGAGTTCGGCGTAGGGAGCCTCGGGGCACTCGATGGCACCCTGCTCACCGTCCTCGCGCAGCACGCTGATCAGACGCCGCATGGAGTCCATGGTCCGCTGCCCGGCCTCGGCGATGTTGCCCAGGATGGGGCCGACCTGATGGGGCGCGCTCTCGTGGATCACCCCGGCGGCGTGGGCCTGCGCGATGATGCCCGTCACATGGTGAGCCACGAAGTCGTGCAGTTCCCGGGCGAGTTGGATCCGCTCGGCGAGCCGGACGGCGGAGATCGTCCGACGCCGCCGGGCGTCCAGCGTCCGCAGGTAGCAGCCCCCGCCCACGGCCCCGCCGACCGCGAACGTCAGCAGGAAGGGGTACGTCAGCGTGATGCCCGTGCCCCCGGTGCGCAGGGGTTCGTCGATGACGCTCGCCCCCAGCGCGGCGGCCAGGGCCAGGACGATGCCGGGCCGGGAGACGTTGCGGCAGATGCGCATCAGCAGGACGAGCATGCACGCCGTCTCCAGCAGCCCCCACGCGGGCAGGTCCGACCCCATCAGGGAGGTGCCCAGCGTCACCGCCGTGGAGAGACCCGCACAGATCCCCGCCCGCCACTCGGTGCTCAGCCGCGGGGCCGGTACCACCACCAGCGCCAGGGCGAGCGGGCCGGTCACCAGCGGCAGCCAGTCCACGGGACCGCGCTGATGGACCCCGATGACGACCACGTCGAGAACCAGCAGTGCGCCCAGCGCCGGGTACAGGGCGCAGTGCTTCAGCTGCCGCATGGGTAACCGGGGAGCACCGTGGTGCGGCCGGGTCGCCTGTGCCGAAAGTGCCGTGAGTGACGAGGTGGTCATGTCACCGGAGGCTAGGCATGCACATGTCCTTCCGGGAGACGGAAGTCCGATCTGTGGGGAGGGACACAGATCATCCACAGGGCGAACATGATTCCCCCCTCAACGCTCCGTCCGCACCGTCCCGTTGGCCCAGGCCCACGCGGCCACCTCGACACGGTTGCGCACCCCCAGCTTGTGGTGGATGTGGCCCAGATGCGTCTTCACCGTGGACAGGGACAGACACAGCTCGTCGCTGATCTCCTGGTTGGTGCGGCCCACCGCGACGAGCCGGGCGACCTCCAGTTCCCGTGCGCTGAGCGCCGAGCCGGGCACCCCGCCTGCGGCGGCCGACGTCCGTTCCTCCAGCAGCCGCAGCAGCCGGACCGTCACCCCGGGCGAGACCAGTGCGTCGCCGCGCGCCGCCGACCGCACCGCCTCGATCAGCAGGGCGGGCGCGGCGTCCTTCAGCAGGAAACCGCACGCGCCGTTGCGCAGCGCGATGGTGAGGTAGTCGTCCTGGTCGAAGCTGGTGACCACCACGACCTGGGTCGGGTGTGTCGCTCCCGGCCCGGCGAGCAGCCGGGTGACCTCCAGTCCGTCCAGCTTCGGCATCCGAACGTCCACCAGGCACACGTCCGGCCGCAGTACGCGTGCCGACTCCACGCACGCGAGCCCGTCGGCGGCCTCCCCGACCACCTCGATGCCCTGCTGGGCGTCCAGGATGAGACGGAAGCCGGCCCGGACCAGGTCCTGATCGTCGGCGATCATCACGCGTATGGGGGCGTCGCTCACGCGGCGAGCATGCCATGGATCACCTGGGCGGTCCGGCCTTACGGGGAAGCCGGCGGACCGAACTGCCCTGCCGAATGGGGCGGTTGGCCCTTTCCCGGCGAAAGGCGTGTCCCGGCCGCAGGACCGGGCCCATCGACTGATGACTACTGCCCGGTATCGGTCGAACGGTCGATGCCCGGGAACGGGATGTCACGGGAGAGTCACAGCGCAATCGACGCACGACCCACGGGTCCGCGACCCCTACCGAACAAGGCAGGCACCCCATGGCAATGGACAGCGACGGCCGGCTCAGCGCCCGGGAACTGGAGATTCTCCTGCTGGCGGCCCACGGCATGTCGGACGCGGACATGTCCCGGAGACTGTCGATCTCACCTCGTACGGTGGCCGCCCATATGCGCAGCATCAGGGAGAAGTTGTGTGCGAAGAACCGTACGCATCTCGTCGTCACGGCGCTGTGCGCGGGAATCCTCGCGCTGCGGGCGGACCCGCTCGACCACCTCGACGAAACGTTCCGCTTGACGGGTCGCAGCGGGGTCCGCGCCCAGCCCCTGGGCGTCGGGTAGACCGCGGGCGGGCCCGGGACCTCATCCGCCGTCCCCCTGCCCGTCCGCTGCTCGCCGCCCTCTGGATCCGGCGGTTCCGCCGCGGACCCCTGGAGCATCTCCTCGACCTCGCCACGCGCCCAGCCCGCCACATCAGGTGACGAGCGGGCGAACTTCGGCCGAACCCGGGCCCGTTGACCGAATCGGCATGGACAGGTCACGTCTGTGCGGGCGCAGGATTCTCTTCGCACCATCTGCGAGTCACGACCCTCGACGGCCTGCACGACGGTAAGGAAGCGAACCTGTGAGAACCCCCCGCACTGCTGGAAGAGCCGCCCTCCTCGTCTCGGTCACCGCGCTGACCACCTCGCTCGTGGTCTCCCCCGCGGGAGCGCGAGCGGGAGCCGCCGGGTCCGCCCTCCCGACGGTGACCGCGACGAGCGAGACGGCCGCGCTGTACGACGACGAGGCCGGCGGCAACTCCGACGCCGACGACCCGGCGATCTGGCGCAACCCCGCCGACCCCGGCCGCAGCCTCGTCGTCGCCACCGCGAAGGAGGGCGGCCTGCGCGTCTACGACCTGAACGCCCGCCCGGTGCAGTCACTGCCCGCGCCGCAGCCGCCGACGCGGGACGACGCCCCCGGCCGCTACAACAACGTCGACCTCGTCACCGGCCTGCGCACCCCCGCCGGGCGGACCGACGTCGCCGTGGTCAGCGACCGGGGCAACGACCGCTTGCGGATCTACCGGATCGACCCCACCCGCCGCGGCGGCCCGCTGACCGACATCACCGACCCGGCCGCCGCTCCCGTCTTCTCCGCCGACCAGGCCGAGATCAACGACCAGCACACCGCGTACGGCCTCGCCACCTGGACGGACCGGGCCACCGGCCGCTCCTACGCCCTCGTCAGCCGACGCGAGCGCACCCGCCTCGCCCTGCTCGAACTCCTCCCGGCGGCGAACGGCAAGGTCGGCTACCGCACGGTCCGCACCCTCGACCTGCCCTCCTCCTTCCGGCTGCCCGACGGCACGACCTGGAGTCCCTGCGGCGAGCCCGGCGAACTCCCGCAGGTCGAGGGCATGGCCGTCGACCCCGCCACCGGCACCCTCTACGCCGGCCAGGAGGACATCGGTGTCTGGCGCCTGCGCGCCGACCTGACCGGCAGGCCCGTCCTGATCGACAGGACCAGGCAGTACGGCGTCCCCGGACGGTACGACGAGGAGAGCGAGGAGTGCGTGCCGGGGGCCGATCCCGGCTTCGGCGGGAAGCGTCTGTCGGCCGACGTCGAGGGCCTGACGATCTATCAGGAGCCGGACGGGGACGGGTACCTGCTCGCCTCCAGCCAGGGGGACGACACCTTCGCCCTGTACGACCGGGAGGTGCGCGAGGGCAACGAGTACGAGGGCGGCTTCCGGATCGGGGCGGCGTCGGACACCCTCGACGGCGTGCAGGAGTGCGACGGCGCTGCCGTCCTCAACGCCCCGCTGGGCCGCCGCTATCCGCGCGGGCTCCTCGTCGTCCAGGACGGCCACGAGACCCCCGGCGTCCCGGACGGGGAGGGCGGCACCCGTACGTCCACCGGCTTCAAGTTCGTCGATCTCGGAGACCTGGTGGACGCCACCGGCATGTGAGGGGCGCCTCTCCGCAGACCTTCCCCTGCTCTCCGCCGCCCCGTCTCCGCCCCCTCCGCGCGGTCAGTCCCCGATCGCGCAGAGGGGGTCCTCGTCCAGTCCGTCCGCCATCCACTGCTCCAGGGCCGCGACATGGACCGTCGCGGCGGAGACCGCCAGCGCGGCGTCACGGGCCTGCAGGGCGCGAAGGATGGCCTCGTGCTCGCGGTGGGCATGCTCCACGGCCCGCTCCGCGCGGGTGCCCCGGACGATCCGGGCCCGCTGGGTGCGGGTGGAGAGCACCTTCATCAGCATGGACAGTACCGGGTTGCCGACCGCCTCCACGATCCCCAGATGGAAGGCGATGTCGTGGCCGACGAACTCCTCCACCGTGGCGGCGGCCCGTGACCGCTCCAGGATGCCGCCGAGGTCACGGAGGTCGTCGGCGGTGAGCAGCGCGGCCGCCGCCCCGGTGGCCTGGGGTTCCAGCAGCCGCCGCACATGGAGCAGTTGCAGTGCCGTCCGTCCCTGGGAGACGTCGGAGGCGAAGGAGAGCGACTCCAGCAGGAGGTGCGGCTCCAGGCTGGACACATAGGTGCCGTCGCCCTGCCGGGTGACCAGGATGCGCATCGCGGTCAGGGCCCGTACCGCCTCCCGCAGCGAGCTGCGGGACAGGCCGAGCTGGGCGGCGAGGATCTCCTCCTTGGGCAGGCGGGACCCCGGCGCCAGCTCACCGGCCACGATCATCGCCTTGATCTTGTCCATCGCCTCGTCGGTCAGTGCCACGAGAGACCTCCCTGCCGCGGCCTATTCCTGCTTCTCGCCGGAGGCGAAGCGGGAGATGATCAGCGCGACGATGATGATCGCGCCGTTGAGGAACTGGTTCCACAGGGGCGGGACACCCGCCAGCGTCATGACGTTCACGACGAGCTGGAGCGTCAGCACACCGGTGAGCGCGCCGAACACGGACCCCTTGCCGCCGTTGAGGCTCACCCCGCCGATGACGGTCGCGGCGAAGACCTGGAAGATCCAGCCGCTGCCCTGGGTGGCGGAGATCGAGCCGTAGTGACCGCTGTAGAGGATGCCGGCGAACGCGGCCAGCACACTGCCGAGGATCAGCACCGTCCACACGATCCGGTCCACCCGGATACCGGCGGTGCGGGCCGCCTCCGCGTTCCCGCCGATCGCGTACAGCGCCCGGCCGTGCCGCAGCCAGGCCAGCGCGCTGCCGCCCGCCGCGAACAGCACCACACAGATCCAGATCGCGGCCGGCACACCCAGCCAGGACGCCCTGCCCAGGTAGGTGAACGAGGACGGCAGTTCGACGATGGACTGGCCCTCGGAGAGGGCGACCTGGAGACCGCGCAGCATGGTGAGCATGCCGAGGGTGACGATGAAGCCGTTGAGGCGCAGCTTCAGGATCAGGAACCCGTTGACGGCCCCGATCACCACGCCCACCAGCAGACACAGCGGTACGGCCGTCCACTCGGGCAGCAGCCCGAGCCCGGTGAACCGGGCGCCGCCGGTCGGCAGGACCAGCCAGACGGCGATGACGGGCGCCACGCCGATGGTGGACTCCAGGGACAGGTCCATCCGGCCGCAGACCAGGATCAGCGCGGTGGCCAGCACCAGCAGGCTCAGCTCGGTGGACTGCTGGGCCACGCCGATGAGGTTGTCGGCGGTCAGGAAGGCCGGCGAGACGATGAACCCGATCAGTCCGAGGACGAGGATCGCCGGGACCAGGGACAGCTCACGGAAGCGACCGAGGTCGAGCCCGCGGCGGGTGTCCCCGGTGGTCTCCCGCGCCGCTGCCGTGGCGGGGTCGGTGACATCAGTGGTGGCGGACATGACTACCTTCCGTGCTCTTCGGTGGTGTCCGGCGCGGTGTCCGCCCGGTCGTCGGTGGCGGTGCCGGACGCCCCGGCCCGGCCCGCCGTGGCCCCGGCGGAGGTCTCCCCGCGCCCGGCCACGCCTTCCATGGCGGCGACCACGTGCTCGTCCTTCCAGCCGCGGTCGAACTCGGCGACCGCCCGCCCGTGGAACATCACCACGAGCCGGTCGCAGACCTTCAGGTCGTCCAGCTCGTCGGAGACGATCAGTGCGGCCTTCCCGGCGTCCGCGACCTGCCGGATCCGGCGCAGCAGGAACTCCTTGGACCTGACGTCCACCCCGTTGGTGGGGCGGATGGCGACCAGCACCTGGGGGTCGGTGGCCAGGGCGCGGGCGACCACCACCTTCTGCTGGTTGCCGCCCGACAGGGCCGACACCGGGGTGGAGCCGCCCGGGGTCTTGATGTCGAGGTCGCGGATCATGCGCCGCGCGAAGCTCCTGGTCCGGGCGGGCAGCACCGTGCCGTACGGGCCGAGCTGGTCGGTGACGGTCAGGGTGGCGTTCTCCGCCACGCTGCGGTTGTTGACCAGGCCCTGGAGGTGCCGGTCCTCCGGGACGAGGCCCACGCCGACGGCGAGCGCCGAGGGCACGCTGCCGCCCTTCACCCGCCGCCCGCCGACGGAGATCGTGCCCCGCTCCGGGCGGTGCAGCCCGGCGACGGTCTCACCGACCCGCACATTGCCGCTGGCGGCAGCGCCGGCGAGGCCGACCACCTCGCCCGCGCGCACCGACAGCGACAGGTCCTCGCAGGCGCCGGTCAGGGTGAGGCCCTCGACCGTGAGGAGGCCGGGGGAGTCGGGCCGTACCGGAGGGCGGTTCTCCACGGCCTCCGCCGCCGTGACGGTGGTCTCCCCGGTCATGGCCTCCACCAGCTCCTGGTGGCCGAGCCGGGCGACGGGCGCGGTCAGGATGTGGGAGGCGTCGCGGTAGACCGTGACGGTGGTGCAGAGGTCGTACACCTCCTGCAGATGGTGCGAGATGAAGAGGAAGGCGACGCCCTGGCGCTGGAGGTCACGGAGCTTGTCGAAGAGGCGGTTGATGCCGCGGGCGTCGAGCTTCGCGGTCGGTTCGTCGAGGATGATGAAGCGTGCGCCGAACGACAGCGCCCGCGCGATCTCCACGAACTGCCGCTGTTCGACGGTGAGATCCCTCGCCCGTGCGCCGGCCCGCACGTCGACGCCGTATCCGGCGAGCAGTTCCTCCGCCCGTGACCGCAGTCGCTTCCAGCGGATGGGGCGGACCGCGCCGTCGCTCTGCCGGTTCAGGAAGAGGTTCTCGGCGACGGTCAGGTCCGGGATGATCGTGGACTTCTGGTAGACGCAGGCGACCCGGGAGCGCCAGGCGTCGATGTCGCCGACGGCGGGCGCCGCCTCGCCGGAGAAGCGCAGGGTCCCGGTGTCGGCGGGCTGCAGGCCGGTCAGGATGGACACCAGCGTCGACTTGCCGGCGCCGTTGCGGCCGACGAGCGCGTGCGACTCGCCGGGGGCGATGGTGATCCGGGCGTCGCGCAGCGCGACGGTGGCGCCGAACCTCTTGCTGATGCCGGTGGCCTCGGCCACCGGGGCGGGACTCCCGGCGGCGGGGTGCCCGCCGCCGTTCGCCGCGGCGGTCGCGGTGTCCGCCATGTGGATACCGTCCTTCGTGGGGTGGGTACGAGAGGGTGCGGGCGGAGGGACGGGCCGCGCCCCTCCGCCCCGGTGCCGGTCCGGCACCGGCTAGCCGACGTTGTTGCCCCACAGGGTCTTGTCGTCCACGTTGTCCTTGGTCACCAGCGGCGCCGGCAGCTGGTCCTCCAGACCGTTGGGGATCTTGATGATCGTGGAGTCGTGGTCGGTGGCACCGGGCTTGAACGTCTTGCCCTCGGCCGCGGCCTCGGCGTAGTACAGCGCGTACTTGGCGTAGAGGTCGGCGGGCTGGGAGACGGTGGCGTCGATCTGGCCCTTGCGGATGGCGTCGAACTCCTGCGGGATGCCGTCGTTGGAGACGATCGAGATGTGGCCCTTCTGCCCGGCCGGCTTCAGCAGGCCCTTCTGCTCCAGCAGGGCCAGGGTGGGCTGCAGGAAGACGCCGCCGGCCTGCATGTAGATGCCGTTCAGGTCGGGGTGCTGGGCGAGCAGGCTCTGCAGCTTGGCGGAGGCCACGTCGCCCTTCCAGTCGGTGGGCAGCTCAAAGAACTTGATCTTGGGGTACTTCGTCCTCATGCACTCGGCGAACGCCTCGGAGCGGTCGCGGCCGTTGATGGAGTCCAGGGCACCCTGCAGTTCGGCGACCTTGCCCTTGCCGCCGAGCTGCTTGCCGAGGAACTCGCAGGCCTTGGTGCCATAGGCCCGGTTGTCGGCGCGCACGACCATGTAGACGTCGCCCTTGTCGGGCCGGGTGTCGACGCTGACCACGGGGATCTTCTTCGACGCCAGGGTGTCGAGGGTGGAGGCGATGGCGCCGGTGTCCTGCGGCGCCATGACGACGGCCTTCGCGCCCGTGTTCTGGAACACCTGCACGTTGGCGACCAGCTTGGTCACGTCGTTCTGCGAGTTGCTGAGCGGCAGGGCGTTGATGTCCTCGGACTTCACGTCCTTCTTCAGGTACTCGGCGTAGGAGTTCCAGAAGTCCGAGTCGGAGCGCGGCAGGTCGATCCCGATGGCGGGCTTGTCACCGCCCGAGCCGCCCGAGCCGCCCGAGCCGGCCGAGCCGGAGGAGCTGTCGCGATTGCACGCGGTCAGGAGGGTGAGGGCCGCGAGGGCGCAGGCCGCTGCGGCGGTGGAGCGGGTGCGAGCGAGCTTCATGGCCGGGTTCTCCTTAGCCAGGACGGGGAGGCCGCCCTCCGGGACAGGCGTGAGGGGACCGTCGAAGGGGAGGGTCGGGGGTCAACCGGTGAACGAGGAGCGGAGTTTGACCGGCCACGAGATGGTGGGGCGATTCCTCCGATGTATCTCGGACGACGAGGACGTTACGACGGCATTGCCGGAGTTGACAAGAGGTCCTTCCCGACGAGTTGTCCGCATGATCGAGGGGGAGGTGGCGGACATCCGGGGAAGGATGTCGCACATGACCGATCCGTGACCTGCGGAGCAGCCCCTGTCGGTCACATACATCCGAGGAATGCGTTGTCAGCGCGCCGAACTGCCCCTACAGTCACGGTGCGCCATTCCTCCGATGAATGAACGTGTCACTCCATGGCAAGGGAGCATCCCCAGTGAAACTGCTACGCGTCGGCGCCCCGGGAGAGGAGCGGCCCGCCGTCCGCACCGACGACGGCCGGCTGCTGGACCTGTCCTCCGTGACCCCCGACATCGACGGCGCCTTCCTCGCCTCCGGGGGAGTCGACCGGGCCCGCGCGGCGGTCGCGGCGGGCGGACTGCCCGTGCTCGGCACCGGGGACCTGCGCGTCGGCGCCCCCCTCGCCCGCCCCGGCAAGATCGTCTGCGTCGGGCTGAACTACCGCGACCACGCCGCCGAGACCGGCGCCGCGATCCCGCCCCGCCCCGTGGTCTTCATGAAGGACCCGGGCACGGTCGTCGGCCCGTACGACGAGGTGCTGATCCCGCGCGGCTCCGGGAAGACCGACTGGGAGGTCGAGCTGGGCGTCGTCGTCGGACGGCGGGCCCGCTACCTGGAGGGCCCCGAGGAGGCGGCCGCGGTGATCGCCGGATACGTGGTCAGCCACGACGTCTCCGAGCGCGAGTTCCAGCTGGAGCACTCCTCGCAGTGGGACCTCGGCAAGTCCTGCGAGACCTTCAACCCGATGGGCCCGTGGCTGGTCACCGCCGACGAGGCCGGCGACCCGCAGGACCTCGGGCTGCGCCTGAGCGTCAACGGCGTCAAGCGGCAGGACGGGCACACCCGCGACATGATCTTCCCGGTCCACGAGATCGTGGCCTATCTCAGCCGGCACATGGTCCTGGAGCCCGGCGACGTGATCAACACCGGTACGCCCGCCGGTGTCGCCCTCGGCCTGCCCGGCACCCCCTACCTCCGCCCCGGTGACACCGTCGAGCTGGAGATCGACGGGCTCGGAAGCCAGCGCCAGACCCTCGGCCAAGCGTGAAAGGCACCCCCGTGACTGCAACCCCCGCCCGGATCACCGCGGTCGACACCTACGACATCCGGTTCCCCACCTCGCGGGAACTGGACGGCTCCGATGCCATGAACCCGGACCCCGACTACTCCGCCGCCTACGTCGTCCTGCGCACGGACGCCGGGGACGGCCTCGAAGGGCACGGCTTCACCTTCACCATCGGGCGCGGCAACGACGTCCAGGTCGCCGCCATCGGGGCCCTGCGGGCCCATGTCGTCGGCCGCTCGGTCGAGGAGCTGTGCGCCGACCCAGGCTCGGTCAACCGCGACCTGATCGGCGACAGTCAGCTGCGCTGGCTCGGCCCCGAGAAGGGCGTGATGCACATGGCCGTCGGTGCCGTCGTCAACGCGGTGTGGGACCTGGCCGCCAAGCGCGCCGGCCGGCCCCTGTGGCAGCTGCTCGCCCACGCCGAGCCCGAGTGGCTGGTCGCCCAGATCGACTTCCGCTACATCGCCGACGCCCTCACCCCCGAGGAGGCCGTGGACATGCTCCGGCGGGGCCGTACGGGGCTCGCCGAGCGCGAGAGCCGGCTGCTGGAGCGCGGCTACCCCGGCTACACCACCTCCCCGGGCTGGCTCGGCTACTCCGACGAGAAGCTGACCCGGCTGGCCGAGCAGGCCGTCGCCGACGGCTTCACCCAGATCAAGCTGAAGGTCGGCGCCGACCTCGACGACGACGTCCGCCGGATGCGCACCGCCCGCGCCGCCGTCGGCGACGGCGTACGCATCGCCATCGACGCCAACCAGCGGTGGAACATCGGCGAGGCCGTCGAGTGGACCCGGGCGCTCGCCGAGTTCGACCCGTACTGGATCGAGGAACCCACCAGCCCCGACGACATCCTCGGTCACGCCGCCGTCCGCCGGGGGGTCGCCCCCGTGAAGGTCGCGACCGGCGAACACGTCCAGAACCGCATCGTCTTCAAGCAGCTCCTCCAGGCCGGCGCCCTCGACGTCCTCCAGATCGACGCGGCCCGCGTCGGCGGCGTCAACGAGAACCTGGCGATCCTGCTGCTCGCCGCGAAGTTCGGCGTCCCCGTCTGCCCGCACGCCGGGGGCGTGGGCCTGTGCGAACTGGTCCAGCACCTGTCGATGTTCGACTACCTGGCCCTGTCCGGCACCACCGACGACCGGGTCATCGAGTACGTCGACCACCTCCACGAGCACTTCACCGCACCCGTGGTGATGCGCGAGGGCCACTACGTCGCCCCCCTGACCCCCGGATTCTCCGCCACCATGCATCCCGCGTCGATCGCCCAATACCGTTACCCCGACGGCACGTTCTGGGCCGCCGACCTCGCCGGACGAGAGGAAGTCGCATGACCGGGCAGACGGACGCACCGACCGGGCAGACGGACGCACCGACCGGACCGACGGCCGGACCCACCGGGCCGAGAGGGGAACTGGCGGGACTCAGGGCGATCGTCACCGGAGGCGCGTCCGGCATCGGGCTCGCCACCGCCCGGCTGCTGGCCGCCCGGGGCGCCGCCGTCGCCGTGTTCGACCTCGACCCCGCCGGGGCACCGGCCCCCCTGCTCGGACTGAAGGCCGACGTCACCGACGACACCTCCGTACGGGTCGCCGTCGCCGACGCCGTCCGGCGGCTCGGCGGTCTCGACGTCCTCGTCAACAACGCGGGCATCGGCGCCATCGGCACCATCGAGGACAACCCCGACGAACAGTGGCACCGCGTCCTGGACGTCAACGTCCTCGGTATCGTCCGCACCAGCCGCGCCGCCCTGCCCCACCTGCGGGAATCGTCCCACGCGGCCATCGTCAACACCTGCTCCATCGGCGCCACCGCCGGCCTGCCGCAACGCGCCCTCTACTGCGCGAGCAAGGGAGCCGTGCTCTCCCTCACCCTAGCCATGGCCGCCGACCACGTCCGCGAGGGCATCCGCGTCAACTGCGTCAACCCCGGTACCGCCGACACCCCCTGGGTCGGCCGCCTCCTCGACGCCGCCGACGACCCCGAGGCCGAGCGCGCCGCCCTCAACGCACGCCAGCCCCTGGGCCGTCTGGTCACCGCCGACGAGGTCGCCGCGGCCATCGTCTACCTGGCGAGCCCCGCCGCGGCCTCCGTCACCGGCACCGCCCTGGCCGTCGACGGCGGCATGCAGGGTCTGCGGCTGCGCCCGGTGGGCTCATGAGAACCCGCGCCCTCGGCCGCACCGCCGTCCGTGTCACCGAGCTGGCGTACGGCGCCGCCGGCATCGGCAACCTCTTCCGGCCCGTCACCGACGAGGAGGCCGCCGCCGCGGTCGACGCCGCCTGGGACGCCGGGATCCGCACCTTCGACACGGCACCCCACTACGGCCTCGGCCTCTCCGAACGGCGCCTGGGCGCCGCCCTGCGCGAGCGCCCCCGGGACGGCTACACCGTCTCCACCAAGGTCGGACGTCTGCTGGTGCCCGCCGAGGACGGCGGCCCGGCCGACGACCTGGCCCACGGCTTCGCCGTCCCCGCGACCCTGCGCCGTGTCTGGGACTTCAGCGCCGACGGTGTCCGCCGCTCCCTCGAAGCCAGTCTGGAGCGCCTCGGCCTCGACCGGGTGGACGTCGTCCTCCTCCACGACCCCGACGACCACGCCGACCAGGCTCTCGACGAGGCCTACCCGGCCCTCGAACAACTGCGCGGCGAAGGTGTCGTCGGAGCGATCGGCGTCGGCATGAACCAGACCGCCCTTCCGGCCCGCTTCCTCCGCGAGACCGACATCGATGTCGTCCTCCTCGCCGGCCGCTACACCCTTCTGGAACAGGAGGGCCTCACCGAACTGCTCCCCGAGGCCGCCGCCCGAGGCCGGAGCGTCCTCGTCGGAGGCGTCTTCAACTCCGGCCTGCTCACCGACCCGAGGCCGGGCGCCACCTACGACTACGCCCCCGCCCCGGAGAGTGTGCTCCAGCGGGCCCTGCGCCTGAAGGAGGTCACCGAACGCCACGGCGTGCCGCTGCGGGCCGCCGCCCTCCGCTTCCCCCTCGGCCACCCGGCGGTCGCCGGCGTCCTCACCGGCGCCCGCTCCTCCGACGAGGTCCGCGACACCGTACGGCAGTGCCGGCACCCCGTGCCGGACGCCCTCTGGGACGAACTGCGCGCGGCCCGCCTCATCGCCCCGGACGCCCCCGTACCCGCCGAAACGCCTGCCGAGGAGAAGGAGCCGTCGTGAGGGTCGCCCTGCACACCAAGGTCCGCGCCGACCGCGTCGAGGAGTACGAGGCGGCCCACCGCGAGGTCCCCGAGGAGCTGACCACCGCGATCCGCGTCGCCGGGGTGAGCGAGTGGACGATCTGGCGCAGCGGTAGTGACCTCTTCCACCTGTTGGAGGTCGAGGACTACGCGGCGATGATCGCCGAGCTGGAGCGGCTCCCGGTCAACATCGCCTGGCAGGCCCGTATGGCGGACCTCCTCGACGTCGTCCACGACTACTCGGCGGAGGGATCCGGTGCGGGACTGCCCGTGGTGTGGGAGCTGTGACACCGGCCGGCACACCCGCCCCGCCCACCGGGATCGTCGACGCCCACCACCATGTGTGGGACCTCTCCGTCCGCGACCAGGACTGGATCACCGGACCCGAACTCGCGCCGCTGCGCCGCGACTTCACCCTCCGTGACCTGGAACCGCAGGCGCGCGCGGCCGGGGTCACCGCCACCGTGCTGGTGCAGACGGTGACCGTGCCGGAGGAGACCCCCGAGTTCCTGGCACTGGCCGCGGGCAGCGACCTGGTGGCCGGGGTCGTCGGCTGGACCGACCTCACCTCCGCCGAGGCCGGCGCCGCCCTCGCCGGGCTGCGTGAACGGCCGGGCGGGGAGCACCTCGTGGGCATCCGCCACCAGGTGCAGGGCGAACCCGATCCCCGCTGGCTGGTACGCCCGGACGTGCTGCGGGGCCTGGCCGCCGTCGCGGACGCGGGACTGGTCTACGACCTCCTGGTCAGGCCCCACCAGCTGCCGGCCGCGGTGGAGGCGGCGGCCCGCCTCCCGCACCTCACCTTCGTCCTGGACCACGCGGCGAAGCCGCCCGTCGCCTCCGGTGAACTGCGGCCGTGGGCGGGGGAGATACGACGCCTGGCCGCCCTCCCCAACACCGTCTGCAAACTCTCCGGCCTGGTCACGGAGGCGGACTGGAGCAACTGGTCCGTCGCCGGGCTCCGCCCGTACGCCGACACCCTGCTCGACGCCTTCGGCCCGCAGCGGCTGATGTTCGGCTCCGACTGGCCCGTCTGCCGGCTGGCCTCGGACTACCGCGAAGTCCTCGCCACGGCCGAGGAGTTGCTGTCCGGACTCGGCCCGGCGGAACACCGGGAGGTCTTCGCGGGCACCGCCGTCCGCGTCTACGGCCTGCGGACCTGAGCCAGGGCCGCCAGCCCTTCGGGGGTGCGCGGTCCGGCCGCGTCGTCGGCCAGCAGGCCCTGCTCGCGCAGCAGTCCGGCGACGGCGATGCCCCAGGGCAGCCGCAGCCCGGCCTGCCGGAGGAGGTCCGTGCGGGCCAGCATCTCGGCCACCGGGCCCGTACGCGCCCCGGACGGGGTGAGCAGGGCCGCGTCGTCGGCCCAGCGCAGGGCGAGGTCGACGTCATGCGTGGCCATGACCACGGTGGTGCCGGACCGGCGCAGTCCGTCCAGGGTGGCGAGCAGGCGTTCCTGCCCGTCGGGGTCGAGTCCGGCCGTCGGCTCGTCGAGGATCAGGACCCGGGGCCGCATGGCGACCGCGCCCGCGATGGCGGTCCGTTTGCGCTGGCCGTAGGAGAGCAGATGCGTGGGCCGGTCGGCCAGCGCGCCGATGCCGAGCGCGCCGAGCGCCTCGTCCACCCGGGCCCGCACCTCGGTGTCGGACAGCCCGAGGTTCAGCGGGCCGAACGAGACGTCCTGCGCGACGGACGCCGCGAACAGCTGGTCGTCCGGGTCCTGGACGACCAGCTGGACCGTCGTCCGCAGCCGGGTCAGCCCTTTGCGGTCGTACGTCACCGGCCGCCCCTCGACCGCGAGTTCGCCGGTGCGGGGCCGCAGTCCACCGCTGAGCAGCCGCATCAGTGTCGTCTTGCCGCTGCCGTTGCGGCCCAGCAGGGCGAGCGCGCGCCCCTCGCACACCTCGAAGTCGAGGCCGTCGAGCACGACCGGGCCGTCCTCGTAGGCGAAGGAGGCGCCCCGCAGGGTGACCAGCACGGGGTCGTTCATGTCAGCGGCCTTTCCAGGACGAAGGTGAGGACGGCGAGGGCGGCGAGCAGCGCGACGCCGGCGCCGATGAAGCGGGCGGAGATCCGGGCCTCGGGCACCAGGACGCGCAGAGTGCCGTCGTATCCGCGCCCGGCGAGGCCGGTCTGCAGCCGGGCCGCCCGGTCGAAGGCGCGCACGAACGCGGTGGCGCCGAGACCGGCGAGCGAACGCCAGGTCGCGGCCCGTGTGGTGTGCCCGAGCCGGGCCGCCTGCGCCTCCCGGATCCGGCGCACGGAGTCCAGCAGGAGGAAGCTCATCCGGTACGTGACCAGCGCGACGTCCACCACCGGCGCGGGCACTCCCGCCCTCACCAGCCGCGGCAGCAGGTCCGACATGGGCGTGGTGAAGGCGAACAGCAGTACGCCGAGGGAGGCGGCCGAGGTGCGCAGCAGGAGTTCCCCGGCGCGGACCGGACCGCCGTCGGCCAGGGTGACGAACCCCTCGGGCCCGCCGACCTGGACGAGCAGCGGCAGCGCGCCGGTCACGCAGAAGCCCAGCGGCACCCGGTAGGCACGCCACAGCCGGCGGCCGGGTACGCCCGCCGGGCCCAGCAGCACGACGAGCGCGGCCGACAGCACCAGGGCCGCGCCGGGCCAGGGCGGCAGGGAGATCGCGAGCACGGTGAGGCCGAGCCCGAGCACGGCCTTGTCCACGGGATGGCGGTGGCGCCAGCGGCTGCTGTGCGCCGCCGCGTCGATCGGCAGCACGAGGGTCAGACCCGCCCGATGGGGGTGTTCCCCCCGGCCGGACCGCCGGCCGCGCGCTCCTCGCCGGTCGCCTCCGCCCCAGTCCCCGCCCCCGGCGCCGCAACCGGGCCGGTGTCCGCCCCGTCCAGCTGCGCCCGGGCCCGTGCCTCGCCCTGCCGCCGGCCCCGGTGGAGACCGAAGTAGTAGGCGAGGACGCCCGCGCCGAGCGCGGCCTGCAGGGAGAAGAGAGCGGACTCGATCTCACCGGACGGTGGCTCGTACAGCGGGGAGAACCAGGGCCGGTAGTCCGGCTCGATCTCCGTGATCGCGGTCTCCGCCTCGCCGTCGGCGCCCGTGAAGGGCTCCTTCTTGTGGTCGCCGAGGCCGAGGGCCAGCGGCAGGACGGCGAGCGCGGCCACGACGAGCAGCAGCAGGAGGTTGATCTTCGTGTTCCGGTTCACCGGGCCACCGCCTTCGTCTCGGTCTCGCTCCCGGCACTGTCCCGGCCGCCCGTCAGGAGCACGCCGAGCCGGGTCAGTTCGCCCTTGCTCGACTGCACCAGCAGGCGCATCACCAGCACGGTGAGAAGACCCTCGCTGACCGCGAGCGGGATCTGCGTGACGGCGAAGATGGAACCGAACTTGCCGAGCGCGCCCAGGAAACCGCTGCTCGGGTCCGGGAAGGCGAGCGCCAGCTGCACGCTGGTGACGCAGTACGTCACCAGGTCGGCGACGAACGCGCCGAAGAACACCGTGACCATCAGCGGCACGTCGAACCGCCGCAGCAGCCGGTAGACGGCGTAGCCCGCCCAGGGGCCGGCGATCGCCATCGAGAAGACGTTGGCGCCGAGCGTGGTCAGGCCGCCGTGCGCGAGCAGCAGCGCCTGGAAGAGCAGGGTGATGGTGCCCAGCACGGCCATGATCGGCGGCCGGAACAGGATGGCGCCCAGTCCGGTGCCGGTGGGGTGGGAGCAACTTCCGGTGACCGACGGCAGTTTCAGCGCGGACAGGACGAAGGTGAAGGCACCGGAGGCGCCGAGCAGCAGGGTGCTCTCGGGATGCTCCCTGACCTCACGGGAGAGAGCCCGGACTCCGTGGACGACGAACGGCGCGGACGCGACACCCCAGGCGATCGCGTGCGCCGGAGGAAGGAAACCCTCGGCTATGTGCATGGCTCAGCAGACCCTCTCCAGCACCTCGTGGATGGTTGACGCGCCTTGGCCGGTCTCCTGGCTGACGGGTACCACCGCCCGTGCTCCGCCTTCCCGGGTCACAAGACCCAGTGGCTGTCCGTGAGGACTGGAGCCGGACTTCCCGATCACAGTGGCGAGGGCCGCACCGGCATCACACCGGATTTCCCGTTCACCAAGGCGTGGTGACAGTAGTGCCCAGATAAGGGCGCTGACAAGCGGAGACGGGGGGCGCGCGGGCGCCGTGCAACAGCTCACACCCCCGCGCACGCCCCACCGGCCCCACACCGCACACGAGCCATCTCGCCCCGTCGTCCTTGCCCGACGCCGGGTCGGTGGTCCTCCAGACCTGACCGAAACCTGACACGAGCTTTACTGCAACCTGCTTGCAGCTAACAGCCTGTCGCATGAGTCTGAGGGGGCTCGACACCACCGGCGCGGCACCGGGCCGCCCCCGAGAGAAGGCCCACGCCCCATGGCTCCCCCCACCGACGCCGTCCCTCCGGTCACGACCGACCGGGGCGCTCTCTCCCGGCGCCGCATACGTGCCGCGATGACGCGCCGGGAGTGGGCGAACCTCGGCGGGATGGCGGGCTTCGTCCTGGCGCTGCACGTCATCGGCTGGTTTACGCTGGTCGTGCTCGTCGCTCCCGAGCACTACAGCGTCGGCGGAAAGGCGTTCGGCATCGGCATGGGCGTCACCGCCTACACCCTGGGCATGCGCCACGCCTTCGACGCCGACCACATCGCCGCCATCGACAACACCACCCGCAAGCTGATGGGGGAGGGGCAGCGCCCGCTGTCGGTCGGCTTCTGGTTCTCCCTCGGGCACTCCTCCGTCGTCCTCGCCCTCACCTTCCTGCTCACCGTCGGAGTCAAGGCACTCGCGGACCCCGTGCGCGACGACGGCTCCGGGCTGCACGACGTCGCCGGCTGGATCGGCACCACCGTGTCGGGGACGTTCCTGTACGTCATCGCGGTCGTCAACCTGGTGGTCCTGGTGGGCATCTGGAAGGTGTTCCGGCAGATGCGCTCGGGCTCCTTCGACGAGGCGGCACTGGAGGAGCGGCTGAACAGCCGGGGTTTCATGAACCGCCTCCTGGGGCGCCTGATGAAGTCGATCACCAGCCCCTGGCAGATGTACCCGCTGGGTTTCCTCTTCGGCCTGGGCTTCGACACGGCGACCGAGGTCGCGCTCCTGGTGCTGGCCGGCTCGGGCGCCGCCTCCGGGCTGCCCTGGTACGCGATCCTGTGCCTGCCCGTCCTGTTCGCGGCCGGCATGTCGCTCCTCGACACGATCGACGGCACGTTCATGAACTTCGCCTACGGCTGGGCGTTCTCCCAGCCGGTACGGAAGGTCTACTACAACCTCACCGTCACCGGTCTCTCGGTCGCCGTGGCCCTCGTCATCGGCACCGTCGAACTGCTCGGGCTCGTCGCCGACAAGGCGGGTCTGCACGGCCCGTTCTGGGACGGGATCGCCGGCCTCGACCTCAACGCGGTCGGCTACGTCGTCGTCGGCCTGTTCCTCGTCACCTGGGCGGTCGCCCTGTCGGTGTGGCGGTTCGCACGGATCGAGGAGAAGTGGGCGACGGGCCGCACACCGGCTCCCGACGCGCCGGCCTCATGACTCGACCGCACATCGGCTCCCGACGCGCCCGCCCCATGACCCGATCACGCCCGGCGGCCCGGGGCGGTGCCCGTGCGACCCGTATCGGTCTCGATCCGTGGGCAGCACCTGGGTTGCCGATGACGGTCACGCCATCATGAGCCCATGAACGGGCCACCCCCGCGTCTCCGCACCCCACCGTGGTACAGGGCCGACGCCTCGGCCTTCAACGTCGCGCTCGTCTACCCGATGCGCGGCCCCGCCGGCATCTTCGGCCCCGCCTGCGGGGCGTGCGCGCGGCTGGCCGCCGAGGAGGTCAACAAGGCCGGGGGAGTGCTGGGCAGGGAGCTGCGGCTGGTCGAGGTCGACGGCGGAGCCGAGCCCCGGCGGGTCGCCGAGGAGGTCGAGGCCCTGGTCGCCGCGGGCGTGGTGCAGGGCGTCACCGGCTGGCACATCTCCTCCGTACGGCAGGCGGTGGCCCCGCGGATCGCCCACCGGGTGCCCTACGTCTACACGGCCCTGTACGAGGGCGGGGAACGCACCGAGGGCGTCTACATGACGAGCGAGACGCCGTCCTGGCAACTGCTGCCCGCGATGCGGCTGCTCGCCGGGGCACGCGGGATCCGCCGCTGGTTCGTCGTCGGCAACGACTATGTCTGGCCCCGCCGCACCGCGCGGGCGGCCCGGCGCTACGCCCGCGCGTGCCGGGGCCGGGTCGGCGGTGAGGCGTATCTGCCGCTGGGCACCGGGGACTTCGAGGGCGTGCTGCGCCGTATCGAGCGGGCCGACGCCGACGGGGTCCTGATGCTCCTGGTCGGCAGCGACGCGGTCCGTTTCAACCGGGCCTTCGCCGCGGCCGGGCTGGACCGGCGGTGCCTGCGGCTGAGCACGCTGATGGACGAGAACATGCTGCTGGGCGGCGGCCCCGAGGACACCTTCGACCTGTACAGCGCCGCCGGTCACTTCGCCTCGCTCGCCGACCGGAACACCCTGGACTTCCTCGGGCAGTACACCGCCCGCTTCGGCCTGGAGGCACCGGTCCCGGGCAGTTTCGGCGAGTCCTGCTACGAGGGTGTCCTGTTGCTGGCCGCGCTGGCCGCACGGGCGGGCGCCACGGACGTGGCGGCGATCGGAGCGGTCGCCCACACGGTCACGTACGAGGGACCGCGCGGACTGCTGGGCCTGGACGGACGCCACGTCCGCCAGCGCATCTACCTCGCGCGGGCGGACGCGTACGACTTCACCGTCCTCGCCCGGCTGCGCGCTCCGCACGACCTGCGCTGATCCCGCCCCGGCCCTCGGCGCCCCCGCCCTCCTCCAGGGCGCGGGCCAGCCGGTCCAGCAGCATTCCGAGCTGTCTGTCGTCCTCGTCGTCGAGCGGCGGTTCCGTCCCGGTCCAGCCGGCGCGCACCTCATGGGCGAGCAGCTGCCACCGCTGCCGGCCGCGCTCCGTGAGATGGGCGAGGACGCGGCGCCGGTCGACGGGGTCGACGCGGCGGAACACCAGGTTCTGGTCGACGAGTTGGTCGATCAGCTTGGTCAGGCTCGGCGCCGCCAGGAAGGCGTGCTCGGCGAGGGCCGTCATGTGGTGACCGTGCCCGTCGGAGAGCAGGTCGAGGACGCGCCACGCCTCCACCGAACAGCCGTACCCGTCGAGCACGGACTGGACTCGGCGTACGGACAGGCGCTCCGCCCGGCTCAGCAGGTGGAGCAGTTCCTCGGGCCGCCTCGCCATGGCACTCCTCGACTCGCCTGCCGACGCCCCCGCGACGGCACTGCCGGAGCCTACCGCCGGGCACCCCACCGCTCGCGGGCAGGTCGTGGCGATCGTCGCCGTCCCCGGCCGCCGCGCTACCGGGCGTGCAGTCCGTCGGCGAGGTGTCCGTGGCTGTGCCGCCAGCCCGTCGGCACGCGCAGGGCACCCGCCAGGTGGGGATGGCCGAGAGGGAGATCCGCGTGGACATGGTCCGCCGGCGCGGGAGCCGCGGGCAGGCCGGCCGTCGACCGCGCCGACGGCCACAGGCGGACGGCCAGCACGGCCGCCGCCAGGGCGATCGCCCCCAGGGCGAACACCGCCCGGCCGAGCCCCGCCGCTCCCAGCCATCCGGCCAGCGGGTACGTCAGCAGCCAGCAGCCGTGCGAGAGGGAGAACTGCGCGGCGAACGCGGCCGTACGGTCCCCGGGCGCCACCGCGCGTCGTACCAGCCGCCCGGCCGGGGTGAGCACCGCCGAGGACGCGGCGCCGAACGCGGCCCACAGGAGCAGCAGGGCGGGCAGCCGCCACATCCCGTCCCGGGCGGCCGTGACGACGCCGAGTCCGGCGAAGACGACGGCCAGGGACAGCGCGCCCGGCAGCATCACCGCCCGGTCGGGAACCCTGTCCAGGACACGCGGCAGCACCAGGGCCACGGCCATCGACCCGGCACCGTACGCCCCGAGCGCCACCGCGACGGAGCCCGCCGACAGGCCCAGCACCTCGCGGACGTAGACCACCGAGTTGACCGTCACCATCGCACCGGCCGCCGCGACGGCGAGGTTCAGCGCGAGCAGGGCCCGCAGCGCGGGGACACCGAGGAAGAGGCGGGTGCCGGCGGTGGCCCTGGCGTACACGCCGTCCGCGCGGGGGTGGCCGGGGGCGGGCCGTTCGGGCAGCGCTGTCGAGAGCACCAGCGCGGCCGAGGCGAGGAAGCCGAGAACGGTGCCGGTGAACAGCCGGTCGTAGGTGACGACGGACAGCAGGGCTGCCGCGAGGACGGGGGAGAAGAGGCTCTCCAGGTCGTACGCGAGCCGGGACATCGACAGAGCCCGCGTGTAGTCCCGCTCCTCCGGCAGCACGTCGGGGATGACGGCCTGGAACGTGGGCGTGAACGCGGCCGAGGCGGACTGCAGCAGGAACACCAGCACGTACACCTGCCAGACCTCGCCGACGAACGGCAGGGACACGGCGATCGCGGCGCGCACCAGATCGGCCGTCACCATGAGCGCGCGGCGCGGCAGCCGGTCGGCGACCGCGCCGACGGCCGGGGCGATCACCACGTACGCCACCATCTTGATCGCCAGGGCCGTCCCGAGGACGGAACCGGCGTCGGTGCCCGCGAGATCGTAGGCCAGCAGTCCGAGGGCGACCGTCGCGAGCCCCGTGCCCACGAGAGCGACGACCTGGGCGGCGAACAGCCGCCGGTAGGCGCGATGACGCAGAACGGCGAGCATACGGACGGCTCCCCTCGGCGGGACGTCGAGCGGTCGGGTGTCGGTACGCACGAGTGTAGCCCTCATGTGCGCACGTGCGCACATGAGGATTGCTCCCGCAGGTGGCCCCCCGAGTCGTACGAGGAACGCCTACGCTGGGCCCATGCCAGAACGCCACGCCGTGTCATCTGCGTCCGGTGCGCATCTGCGGGCCCCCGACGGCGCGCGGCTCGCCGAGGCGACGGGCGTGTTCGCGATGCTCTCCGACGCCACCCGGCTCCATCTGCTGTGGCTGCTCGCCCAGGGCGAGTCGGACGTGGGCTCCCTGGCCGACCGCTGCGAGGCCTCCCGGACGGCGGTCAGCCAGCATCTGGCGAAGCTCCGGCTCGCCGGGCTGGTGGACACCCGCCGCGCGGGGCGTCACATCTACTACAGCCTTGCCGACGGCCATCTCAGGCGCCTGGTGGTGGAGGCCCTCAGCCACGCGGACCACCGGGTCAGCGGACAGGCGCCGCACGACTGACCACGGGGCGCCGACCGGGCCACCGGATCGTGGTCCCGGCCGCCGCCCGGATCACCTCGGGCCGGCCACCGGCACGATGGACTCCAGCGTCGGCACGACCTCCTCGATCGAGCCGTCCGCCGCGAACACCAGCCGGTCCAGGGTGGACTCCCGGCGCACGCCGTCACCGCGCGGGGTGCCGGGGCCCGGGACCGCGAACCGGTGGTAGCAGATGAACCAGTCGTCGGTGCCGGGGACGTTCACGACCGTGTGGTGGCCGGTGGCGAGGATCCCGTACTCCGGGCGCTTGCGCAGGATCACGCCGCGCTCGGTCCACGGGCCGAGCGGAGTGGGGCCGGTGGCGTAGGCGACGTGGTAGTCCTCGCTGCGGGTGTCGTCCTCCGACCACATGAAGTAGTAGACGCCCCGCCGCTTGACGACGAAGGCGCCCTCGCGGAAGCTCTCCGGGGTGAACCGCCGGACCCGCGCCGGGTCGAAGGACACCATGTCCTCGTTCAACGGGACGCCGTACGCCTCGCAGTTGCCCCAGTAGAGATACGACGTGCCGTCGTCGTCCCGGAAGACGGCCGGGTCGATCATCTGGCCCGCGTAGTCGTCGCGCCCGACGAGCGGCCGGTCCAGGGCGTCCCGGAAGGGGCCGGTCGGGCTGTCGGCGACGGCCACACCGATCTGCTGGTCGGCGCAGAAGTAGAAGTAGTACGACCCGTCGCGCTCCCCGGCGGCCGGCGCCCAGGCGTGGCGGTCCGCCCAGCTCACGTCCGACTCCAGATCGAGGACGACGCCGTGGTTCTCCCAGGTGACCAGGTCGTCGGAGGAGAACACCTCGAAGCGGGTGCCGCCCCAGCCCTCGAAGCCGTCCGTCGTCGGATAGACGTAGTAACGGCCGTGGAATTCCTGGATGTTGGGGTCGGCGTACAGGCCCGGCAGCAAGGGGCTGCGCATCGGCACCGCCTCGACCGTCCAGATGCGCGCGGTACCGTCGGCCGCGGTGACGGTGTACTCCCGCGGGGTACGGAAGTCGCGCGGGGTGCCGGGCGGCGGATCGATCCGGGAGCCCGCGGACAGGCTGAACTCCGGCGCGAGAGCGTCGAGTCCGGCCCCCGGATGCAGGGGCAGGACGACCCTGGAGCGGGCATGGTCGACGAGCGCGTACGCCTTCAGACCCTCCGGTACGTCGGCGTCGACGACGGACGCCGCCGGGGCGTACCCGGCGAGGAGGCGTTCGTACTCGGCCCGCGTCACCGGCAGTACCGAGCCGTGCCGTGCGCCGGGCGGCAACGCGAACTCCGTGCAGGGTGTCCACTCCCCGGAGCCCGGATCGGTGGTCTCGAAGGGCACGTAGCCGCGCCCGCTGAACTCGTCGACGAACAGGTACCACCTGCGGTCGTCCGTGTTGGAGCGGAAGACGATCGGTCCCTCGCCCTGCTCGACCGTCCCGTGCCCGATCCGGTCGGCCACGAAGTCGTACGAGGTGGCGCGCAGCTCCTTCGACTTCTCCACGGTGATGAACTTGCCGCCGGGCGCGGCGGGGGAGTTGCCGCGCTCGTCCTTGGTGAAGCGGTAGTAGGTGCCGTCGTGGCGGACGACGGTCGAGTCGATCACCGAGTGGCCGGGGTCGTTCCACAGCCGGGGTTCGCTGAAGACACGGAAGTCGCGGGTGGTCGCGTACAGCATCCGGTTGTGGGTGTCGGCGCTGTGGTCCGGGTCGTCCGGCGCGTACAGCCTCGACGCCCAGAAGACGACGAACTCGCCCCGCTCCGGGTCGTGAACGGCCTCGGGCGCCCAGACGTTGCCGGCGGTGTCCGGGGCGACGCGCACCCGTCGACGGTCGGTCCAGTGCACCAGATCGGTGCTCTCCCAGACCATGAGGGAGGTGCTCCCGGTGCGCTGCACCCGGTCCCAGTCGCCGTCCGGCTCCCCGTGCATCCTGAGGTCGGTGGCGATCAGGTAGAAGCGGTCACCCTCCGGGGCGCGCACGAGGAAGGGATCGCGCAGCCCGCCCGTGCCGAGGTCCGAAGTGAGCACCGGCGCCCCGCCGTTCAGCTCGCGCCAGCGCAGTGGGTCGTTCCCCCGGCTGAGCGCGAACCGGATCCGCTCACCGTCCGGTCTGCCCTCGCCGGTGAAGTAGACGAAGACGTATCCGGCGTACTCCTGCAAGCCGACCTCCAGAGCTGCGACCTTTTGAGACTTCCTGTGCGGAAGCTCCGTCGAAGAGTGTTGCTATCTGTGTCCGGCGGCGTCAATCGGCTCAAGGTCCGGGGACGGCATCGAAAAGTTTCGGCGCGGCGGTACGCTCCCGCGCGTCAGCCCTCCAGCCGGCGGATCCGTTCCGCGTCGCAGGTGCGCGGGCAGGTGGAGCACGCCTCGGCCGGGCGGATCGTGTAGTAGAGGCAGCAGCCCAGGCGGGTGCGGGTCGGGTGTTCGCGGCCGTCACCGGTGCGCAGCAGGCGGAAGTCTGCGCCACCGGGGAAGGGGGCGTGCGCGCCGGGCAGGACCGTGGAGGCGGCCCGGACACCGGCGGCCTCGTCGCCGCGTGCCCGGCCGAGGTACCACAGCCCGGAGACCAGGTCGTCCGAGACCAGACCCCACAGGGCCCGCGAGCCCCGGCGGACGAACGGGCCGAACGCCTCCAGCACCGGGGCCATGTGGTCCGCGACGGCGGCCCTCAACTCCGCGCGCAGCGCCTCCTGGTGGGCGACGGCGCGAGCGCCGGGCAGGGCCGCGGCCGGGTCGTCCGGCAGGCAGACGAGGCCGGAGCCGGGCCGGATCTCGAAGGCGCCGGTCGCGAGGTCGATCCGGAGGTCGGCGGGGGCGACGCGGGGCACCCTCTGTTCCAGGTACCAGACCCCGCTCATCAGCAGGGCGGCTGACCAGGCGTAGTCGTGCAGGGCGCGGGAAGCGGCGACATGGCGGGGCGCGCGGTGGTCGTGGCGGTCCCGGATGCGGGCGGCCTCCGCCTCGACGAAGGCTTCCACGCTGTCCTGACCGTCCATCAGGTTGATGGTGCGCACGCCGACTTCGGGCGTCCGCCGGTCCGAGGAGGGCGCCGGCCGGTAGCCCGGCCGGCCGGGCCGGGCCACGCGTACGGACAGGGCGTCGCAGATCGCGTCCAGGCGGCGGTAGGCGGCGGCCAGGAGTTCCGGGACGTGGGTGGCGGTGTCGGCCCGGGCGTCCTCCAGGTGAACCACGGTCATCCGTCACTCCAGAGCGTGAAGAGGTTTTGCAGTCGGGGTAGGTGAGGCTTACCTTATCCACAAGATCGCCCAGTGATGACCAGGCTCCACCCCGAGCCACCGGCGTACGGCTTCCCGGGCGGTGACTCCCGCGGTTCGCGGGGCGGGCCCCACCACGAGACCGGCCCGCCCCGCCGCCCCCGACCCGTCAGCGGAAGTAGTGCACCACCCCATGCGTCTGTACCTGCTCGCCCTCAACCCCACCGACTCCGTCACCGAGGGCTTCCTGCCCGCCGCGGCCCGGCTCGGCCTGCACGTCACCGTCCTCACCGACCGGCCCGACGACCATCGCGCCGCGTACCCCGGAGCCGAGATCCTGGCGTGCGACGTACGCGACCACCGTGCCGTCGTCACCCGGATCTCCACCCACCACCGGCCCGACGCGGTCTTCACCAACAGCGACCACCTCCAGACCCAGGCCGCCCTCGCCGCCCACTACTTCGGACTGCCCGGCAAGGACTGGCGGGCCGCCCTGCGCACCAAGGACAAGGGCGAGATGCGCCGCCGGCTGGCCGCCGCCGGCGTGGACACCGTCTGGTCCGCCGAGATCCGCGACCCGGCAGACCTCACCGGCCCCCGCGTCGCCGACGCCCCCTACCCCTGTGTCGTCAAGCCCCGCGAGGGCGTCGCCAGCGAGGACGTCGTCCTCGTGACCGACGCCGGGGACCTGGTGGCCCGCGGCAAGGAGATCCTGGCCCGGCGCCCGGGCGCCGCCCTCGTCGTCGAGGAGTACCTGCCGGGCGAGCTGTACACCCTGGAGACCCTCGGCGACGCCCGCGTCCGGCACGTCCTCGGCGGCTTCCACACCGAGCTGTCCCCGCCGCCGTACTTCGTCGAGCGGCGGATGGCCTTCGTCCCGGCCCACCCCGAACCGGTCCTCGCACAGATCCTCGCCCAACTGGACGCCCTCGGGGTCGGGTTCGGGGCCTGTCACACCGAGTTCGTGGTCCACGACGGCCGGGCCCGCGTCATCGAGGTCAACTACCGTGCCATCGGCGACCGCTGCGACCTGCTGCTCGCCCGGCTGCTCGGCCTCCCCCTCTTCGAGTACATCCTCCGCACCCACCTCGGCGAGCCGCTGCCCGCCGGCCTGGGCGCCCGACGCGGTGCCGCGGCCCGTCTGGAGTACCCCTGCGCCGACCGGGCCGGAACCCTGGTCGCCGGCCCCTCCGCCACCGAACTCCACGTCGACGGCGTCGACCTGACGTACCGTCCGCTCCGCGCGATCGGTGAGCACCACGCGCTGTACCGGACGAACCGCGACTACCTCGGCGTCCTCACCGCCACCGCCACCGCTGCCTCGAACGCGACCGGCGCCGGTCAGCAGGCCGTCGACCGGGTGGCGGCGGACTTCCTCGCCGCCCAGCGCTGGGAGATCCGGCCGTGACCACCGACGCCCGCCCCGTGGCCGCCGCCGGCACCACCACGCACGCCTCGCCCGCCACCACGGATGCCGCGCCCGCGAACACCGTCGAAGCCGGCCTCCTCACCCGCGTGCTCGGTGCCCTGCTCCGCGAGGACGTCGTCGGCCTGCGCTCCCGCGGTACCCTCGTCCACCGCGCCGACGGCCCCTGGCTGCGCCTGCCCGCCGTGGACGACGCCCTCCTGCTGCCCGTCACCGAGGACGGCTTCCAGTCCCCGTACGCCGCCCGGGAACCCCTGCTGCTCCGGGAGTCGGACGGCACCCGCCTCGGCACCTGCGAGGCCGTCCTCGCCGCCCTGCGCTCCCTCGCCGAGCCCGTCGACCGCGCCGGCTTCGACGCGTTCGCCGAGGAGTGCCGCCAGACCCTCGCGACCATGCTGCTGCACGAGGAGACGGAGGAGGAGACCGCCGCCGGACTCGTCGACCTGTACGGGGCCGACCCCGCCGACTGGACCGGACCGCGCGCCGGACTCGCGTTCGACACCCTCGCCGCACGCCTCGACCACCCGGTCTACCCGACCGCGCGCGGCCGCGCGGGCCTGGACGGCGAGCAACTGCGCCGCTGTGCACCGGAGTTCCACCCGGGCTTTCCCCTCCGCTGGCTCGCCCTGCCCCGGGAGGCCGTCACCGTGTCCGGGGCCCTCCCGGACGGCTGGCCCACCCCCTCCGGGCTCGGCCTCGCAGACCTCGACCGCACGCATCTCACCCTGCCCGTGCACCCGTTGACCGCCGGCGCACCTCTCGACGCGGCCCTGCGCGAGGCGGGACTCGCCGACCACGCCGTCCTCGCGGACCGGCCGTACCTCACGGTCGTGCCCACCCTGTCCATGCGTACGGTCGCACCGGCCGCCGCCCCCGGGCTGCACCTCAAACTGCCCCTGGCGACCGCCACCCTGGGGCTGCGCAACAAGCGGTCCGTCAAGCCCGGGACCCTCGCCGACGGTGCCGCCGGACAGCGCCTCCTGGCGGCGGTCCTCGACCGCGAACCCCGCTTCCGTGGCCGGATCCTGCACGCCGACGAGTCGGTGTACGCGCACGCCGGACACGAACTCCTCGCCGTCCTGTGCCGCCGCCTCCCGGCGGACCTCGACGACTCGCTCGTCGTCCCCCTGGCCGCCCTGCTGGCCCCGGCACCCGGCGGGCGACTGGTCCTGGACCACCTCGCCGACCGGTTCCACAGGGGTGACCCGATCGCGTTGCTCGACGCCGTGCTGACCCTGCTGTTCGACTGGCAGACCACGCTCTTCGGGTACGGGATCGCCCTGGAGTCGCATCAGCAGAACGTCTCCCTGGTCCTCGGCCCGGACTCCGGCGCGCTGCGTCTGCTGCTGAAGGACAACGACGGACCGCGCGTCGACCCCGCCCGCCTGGCCGCCGCCCTCGGCACCCACGAAGGGGAGGGCGACGGCGGCTGGGGCTTCGAGGACGCCCGCACCTTCACCACCGACGACCGCGCGCTGACCGACGTCTTCACCACCATCACCGTCCATCTGTGCGCCGGGTCCTACGCGTTCGGCCTCGCCCGTCACGGCCGCGCCCCGCTGCCCGAGTTGCTGCGCCTCGTACGGGACCGGCTCACCGAGGCCGTCGACCGCCTCGGCGGTGACGCGGCGGCCGTTCTGCGTGCCCATGTGCTGCACGCCGCCGAGCTGCCGGTGAAGGCGATGGTGACCGCCGGGACCCTGCTGAGCAAGGAGAGGACCGGCGCCGCCGACATCAACAAGCACTACACCACCGGCCCCAACTACCTGCTCCGGCACGGTGTTCCGGGATGACTTCGAGGCCGGCGCGGCCGCCGGCCCTTCCTTCGCGTCCGACCCGCCCCCACGACCGCGTACCCGCTGGAGCCGCCGCATGCCCCCGCTCACCGACTCGCCCGGCACCACCCGCCTCCCCGCCGCCGGCGACGCCGTCGCCCACACCCTGCTGAACTGCCTGCTGCGCGAGGTGTCCGGCCCCGAACACCAGACCGCCGTCAGCGACGGCCACCTGCTGCTGCGTCTGCCCCGCCGCGGACTCCTGCTGCGGGTCGCGCTGCGCCGCACGTCCCTGCTGGGCGCCCACCGTTTCACCGGCCCCGTCCACGAGCGGTCGGGCACCGGCTGGACACCGCTCGACTGGCGCCGCCTCGCCGTGTACACGCACGACGAGCTGACCCTGCGCACCGGCGTCAGCAACCCCGAGTTCCTGCACCAGGTCGACTCCAGCCACCGCACCCTCGCCACCACGCTCACCAGCCGCGAGGCCGCCGCGCACGCCCCGCACGGGCGCCCGGACTATCTCGTCTCCGAGCGGTCCCTGCTGTTCGGCCACCGCTTCCACCCCACCCCGAAGGCCCGCACCGGCGACGCGGAGTCCTGGCGGTCGTACGCCCCCGAGGACGGTGCCTCCTTCCCGCTGCGCCGCCTCGCTGTCCGCGACCACCTGATCGCCGAGGAGACCGCCGAGGCCGGGGCGACCGCCGTACTCGACCGGGAGTCCGGCGGCGTCCCCGACGGCTATCGCGTGCTGCCCGCCCACCCCTGGCAGTACGAGATGCTGCGCGGACACCGGCTGCTGCGCGAGGCGCTGGGCCGCGGCGACATCCTCGACCTGGGGCCCGGAGACCGGGAGTACGCGGCCACCGCCTCCGTCCGCACCCTCTTCGACGGTGACGCCTTCCTGAAGTTCAGCCTCAACGTCCGGATCACCAACTGCCTTCGCAAGAACGCCAGTTACGAACTCTCCGGCGCCGTCGCCCTCACCCGCGTCCTCGCCCCGGTCCTCACCGACCTGGAGAGCCGCTTCCCCGGCAGCGCGGTACTGCGCGAGCCCGCCTACCGCAGCCTCGCCGTCCCCGGCCCCGACGGCACCCCCGACCGGGCCCTCCTCGAAGGCTTCGGGGTGATCGTCCGCGAGGGCCTGTCCCGGCGGCTGCTGCCCGGCACCACCCCGCTGCTCGCGGCCGCCGTCGCCGACGAGTACCCGACCAGTGCCGCCCACCTGTCCCGCCTTCTCGACGGCGCGGGTCCCCGGGCGGCCCTGACCTGGTGGAAGGAGTACCTGCGCCTCCTCCTGCCGCCGGTCCTCGCCGCCTACTTCGACCACGGGCTCGTCCTCGAACCCCACCTCCAGAACGTCCTCGTCTGCGTCGACCCCGACGGCATGCCCGCCCAGGTCCTCTTCCGCGACCTGGAGGGCGCCAAGCTCCTGCCCGGCCACCACGCCGACGCCCTCGCCGCCCTGCCGCCCGAGGTCGCCGGACCGATGTCCTACGACGCCCGGCGCGGCTGGGACCGCGTCGTGTACTGCCTCCTCGTCAACCACGTCGCCGAACTGCTCGCCGTCCTCGCCGACCTGCACCCCGGGACCGAGCACGACCTGTGGGCGGCGGTCCGCGCGACCCTCCGGGCCCACGCCGACGAGGCCGGCTGCCCGCCCCTGCTGGCCGACCTCCTCGCCGGAGCCCCGCTCCCCGCCAAGACCAATCTGCTCACCCGCTGGGAACGCAGGGCCGACCGCGAGGCCGGCTACGTCCGCCTGCCCTCCCCGCTCGCCGAGGACGTCCTGCGCCGGAGCACCCGGTGAACCAGATGCACCCGGTGAACCAGATGCACCCGGTGAACCAGATGCACCCGGTGAACCAGAAGCATTCGATGAACGAGGAGCCGTCGATGACCCTGCCCACCCCCGCCGTACGCGACCGCGCCCTCTCCCTGCCGTCCACCCGGCTTCCCGCCTACGTGTACGACATGACGGCCCTGCGCGACCACGCCGCACGGGTGCGGGCAGCCCTCCCGGAACGGGTCGAGCTGTACTACGCGGCCAAGGCCAACCCCGAGCCGGAGATCCTGGCCGCGCTCGGCCCGTACGTCGACGGCTACGAGGTGGCCTCCGGCGGTGAACTCGCCCATGTGGCGCAGGCCGTCCCCGGCAGACCGCTGGCCTTCGGCGGGCCCGGCAAGACCCCCGACGAGATCCGGGACGCCCTGGAGCGGGGCGTCGCGCGCTTCCACGTCGAGAGCGAGCACGAGCTGCGGATGCTCGGCGAACTGGCCCGGCGTGCGGCACCGGCCCGGCCCGTCGGGGTGCTCCTGCGCTTCAACCTCGCGGTGGCCGACGGCTCACTGGCGGGCAGTGCGCTCGCGATGGGAGGACGTCCCGCCCCGTTCGGCCTGGACCCCGGCCGGGCCGCGGACGTGCTGCGCCCCCTCACCGACGGCACCCATCCGCACCTGGAACCGCTCGGCGTCCACGCCCACCTGGCGAGCGGGCTCGACGCCCCCTCCCTGCTCTCCGTCGCCCGTTCGGTCGTGGACTGGGCGACGGCCCTGGACATGCCGGTGCGCGAGGTGAACGTCGGCGGCGGGATGGCCGTGGACTACACCCGCCCCGAGAGCCGCTTCGCCTGGCAGGAGTACGGCGCGGGCCTCGCCCGGCTCACCGACGCGCACCCGGACCTGACCCTGCGCATCGAGCCGGGCCGGGCGCTGACCGCGTACTGCGGCTGGTACGCCACCGAGGTGCTGGACGTGAAGCGCAGCCACGGCGAGGAGTTCGCCGTGGTCCGGGGCGGCACCCACCACTTGCGCACCCCCGCCACCAAGGGGCACGACCAGCCGTGCTCGGTCCTGGCGGTGGAGCGGTGGCCGCACCCGTGGCCGCGTCCGTCGGCCGAGGGGGAGCGCGTCACCCTCGCCGGGCAGTTGTGCACACCGAAGGACGTCCTCGCGCGTCACGTGCGCGCGCCGGGGCTGCGGGCGGGTGACAGAGTCGCCTTCGCGCTCGCGGGCGCCTACGCCTGGAACATCTCGCACCACGACTTCCTCATGCATCCGCACCCCGGGTTCCACATCGTCGACTGATCCTCGCCGGCTCCGGCACGGAACCCGACCGCCCGCCCCGCCCCTCTGAGGGGGTGTGACCGTTGACAGGCGGGCAGGCCGGGCGCAGACTCATGCGCACAAGAGAGTGAAGTGAATTTCACCTGACGAACAAAGTCGGTGCCCCGGGACGGGACGCGGCCCGTCTTCCACGACGAGGAGTACTCCATGCACACCACTGTCGGCATCATCGGCGGCGGCCCGGCGGGGCTGCTGCTGGCCCGTCTGCTGCACAACGCGGGAATCGACAGTGTGGTTCTGGAACGCAAGGACCGGGCCTACGTCGAGCAGCGCCAGCGCGCCGGAATCCTGGAGCAGGCCACCGTCGACGTGCTGCGCTCGGCCGGCGCGGGGGCGCGGCTGGACGCCGAGGGCATCCCCCACGACGGCATCGAACTGCGCTACGACGGCCGCGCCCACCGCGTCGACTTCCCCGGGCTGACCGGCGGACGCCGGGTGTGGGTCTACGCCCAGACCGAGGTCGTCAAGGACCTCATCGCCCTCCAGCTCACCGGCGGCGGCCCGCTGCTGTTCGAGGCCGAGGTGCACGCCGTGGAGGGGGCCGACACGGACCGGCCGTCGATCCGGTACACCCACGAGGGCCGCGAACAGACCCTGACCTGTGACTACGTGGTCGGCTGCGACGGTTTCCACGGCGTGGCCCGCGACGCCGTTCCGGACGGAGTGCGCACGACGTACGAGCGGACGTACCCCTACTCCTGGCTGGGCATCCTCGCCGACGCCCCGCCCGTCTACGACGAGCTGATCTACGCCCATTCCGAGCGCGGCTTCGCGCTGGCCAGCATGCGGTCGCCGTCCGTGAGCCGCCTCTACCTCCAGGTCCCCAACGGCACCGACCCGGGCGACTGGTCCGACGAGCGGATCTGGGACGAGCTGGACGCCCGCCTCGCGCTCACCGCGAACCCCGGCTGGCGGCTCAAGCGCGGGCCCGTCACCTCCAAGGCCGTCCTCCCGATGCGCAGCCACGTCACCGAGCCGATGCGCTACGGCCGGGTCTTCCTGGCCGGCGACGCGGCGCACATCGTGCCGCCCACCGGCGCCAAGGGGCTCAACCTCGCGGCGACCGACGTCATCGTGCTCGCCCGCGCCTTCGCCCGGCTCAGGGAGACCGGGTCCACCGAGCTGCTGGACGCCTACTCGGACACCTGTCTGCGCCGGGTCTGGCGGGCCGAGCACTTCTCGTACTTCATGACCACGACCCTCCACGCGGACCCGGACCAGTCACCGTTCGAGACGAGGCTCCAGCTCGCCCAGCTCGACCGGGTCGCCACCTCGCGTCACGCAGCGGCCGAACTCGCGGAGAACTACACGGGGCTGTCGCTGGGGACCGGCTCCTGACCGGGCTGCCGGCCCGGATCCCCCGACGGGGCCGGTGACCGGCGGGGACGACATCGAGGGGTGGGCGTCGAACGGAAATCCGTTCGACGCCCACCCCTCGATGCCTTCGGTCGTGCCCGACGCACTCGGCGCCGCTGTGGGCCGGGTGGCCCCGGCGTCAGTGCGCGCCCAGGCCGCCGCTGCCGAAGCCGCCGCTGCTCTTTCCGCTCCAGCGCGGCCGCTTCTTGTCCTCGCTCGGCCGGGTCCCCTGGTTGCCGTGCACCTCGTACGGGGTCAGCCGGCGGTCGCTCTGCGGGATCTCGTCCGGTTCACGGTTCAGCTGCTCCTCGCGGACGGGGCCGCTCTCGGGGAGCCGGGGCTGCTCGTCGGGGCGGGGCCGGCGCGGCTCACGAGCGCGTACGCGGGCGCCCAGCCACAGGGCGCCGATGAGCATGGCGACCACCACGAGGCCTGCCACGAACGGGGCGGCACCGGCCAGGACGCTTCGTTCTGCGGCTATATCGGTCCATTCCATGTTCATAAGGGATGAATACCCCCAATGTGTCGAGTGAACCGGCCCGCTTCGACCGGCTCGTGCCCGGGTGCCCGGTCCGGACCTCCTGAAACGGAACCCCTCGAACCGCCTGCCGGGCGGATCCCGGAGGCCCGTGTTTGGCGGGAGGGGCACCGGCTACCCGCCCGGGGTGACCACGACGACGACATCCCAGCAGGAACTCATCAAATTCCTGGAAGACCGCTTCGCCTGTGCGCAGGCGTGCACCGAGTGCGCGCGGGAGTGCGCCCTGCGGGCGAGCCTGGTCGACCCCGACGGCCCCGAGGCCGAGGAGAAGACGCGCCGCAAGGGCATCATGTGCGCGGAGGTGTGCGACGCCACGTGCAGGGCGCTCTCCGAGGAGGCCAACCTCGACGAGGCGGCCATCCGCCTCCAGGTGGAGTGGTGCCGCACCGTCGCCCTGGAGTGCGCGCGCGCCTTCGACGCATCCTCCGGTGCCCAGGACGGTGCCGAGGCGTGCCGCGCGTGCGCCCGGGCCTGCACGGACTTCCTGGCCACCCTCCGCTGAGCCCAGGGCGCCGGAAAAGGCCCCCGCTCCCGCTGTTCCCAATTACTGGAACACGTTCTAGCGTGTGCGCCGTCAGGTCCGCCCTGGGGAGCCTGGAGGCGCCGTGCACCTCGAATACACGCCCGAGCAGCAGCGGCTGCGCACCGAACTGCGCACCTACTTCGCCGAGTTGGTTCCGGAGGGCGCCTACACCCGCCACGCCGACCCGGCCGCGCAGAAGCGCTTCTACCGCGCGACCATCCGCCGGCTCGGCACCGACGGCTGGCTCGGCGTGGGCTGGCCGAAGGAGTACGGCGGACGCGGGCTGACCGCGATCGAGCAGTTCATCTTCTTCGACGAGGCCGCCCAGGCGGGCGTCCCGCTGCCCCTGATGGCACTCAACACGGTCGGCCCGACGATCATGCAGTTCGGCACCGAGGAGCAGAAGGCGTACTTCCTGCCCCGGATCCTCTCCGGCGAGCTGGACTTCGCCATCGGCTACAGCGAACCCGACGCCGGTACGGACCTGGCCTCGCTGAAGACACGCGCGGTCCGGGACGGCGACCACTACGTCGTCGACGGGCAGAAGATCTGGACCACCAACGGCGACACCGCCGACTGGGTGTGGCTCGCCGTCCGCACCGACCCCGACGCCCCGCCCCACAAGGGCATCACGATGCTCCTCGTCCCGACCACGGAGCCCGGCTACTCCTGCACCCTCATCAACACCCTCGCCTCCCACGACACCACCGCCAGCTACTACGAGAACATCCGCGTCCCCGTCTCCCGCCGCGTCGGCGAGGAGAACAAGGGCTGGCGGCTGATCACCAACCAGCTCAACCACGAACGCGTCACCCTCGCCGCCCACGGCACCATGGCCATCCGCTCCCTGCACAACGTCCAGCGCTGGGCCATGGAGACCAAGCTCGCCGACGGCCGCCGCGTCATCGACCTGCCCTGGGTCCGCCGCCGCCTCGCCCAGACCCACACCCGGCTCGACGCCCTCAAACTCCTCAACTGGCGCATGGTCAGTGCCCTGCAGGAGGGCACCCTCACCCCGCAGGACGCCTCCGCCGTGAAGGTCTACGGCTCCGAGGCCCGCCGCGACGCCTACGCCTGGCTCATGGAGATCGTCGCCGCCGCCGGCGCCCTCAAGGAGGGTTCCGCGGGCACCGTCCTGCACGGCGAACTCGAACGCGGCTACCGCTCGGCCGTCATCTTCACCTTCGGCGGCGGCAACAACGAGATCCAGCGCGAGATCATCTCGTGGATCGGCCTCGGCATGCCCAGAGTACGGCGCTAGCTGTATGTGACGAGGACTTTTGGTTGGCACAAAAGAGAGATAGATGGCACCAAGATCACGGGTGTTGTCACACGTGCCGGCGCATCACCTCGATTCATGTGGCTCGGGCCGCGTTCGATCGGTCGCGGGGATACGGGATTCCGAGGCTCATGCCGCTGCCACTGGTGATGTGGCTGCTGCCAGACGAGGTTTCGAGTTACACGGCGCGGAGGAACCGCTCGGAGCAGGACACTCGCGGTGTGCGGCAGGCCATCGTCTGACGAGCCATGTCGGCGGACCGCATCCTGCTCCCCGTGGGATGGGGACAGCGGAGCCGGCCCCCCGGTGGGTGGGCGCCTCAACCGGGTCCACCCAGCATGATCTTCCACACCCGGGTCGCGACCTGCAGGTTGAGGCGGTCCTCCACGTTCGTGAGGTCATGGCCGCTGATTTCACGGATGCGCTGGAGCCGGTAGCGGAGCGTGCTGCGGTGGATCGTGAGGGAGTCGGCGGTCTCGGCGTAGTTGCCGCCGCAGTCGAAGTACCGGGACAGGGTCTCCACGAGCGCCGTGCGGTGCCGGCCGTCGTAGTCGGTGAGCTGTCCGAGCCATTCTTGAACGAATGCCTCAAGCTCCCGGTATTCGTTGCCGGGCCCCAGGATGCGGTAGAGGCCCAGATTGTCGAAGAACGTCGTGCCGTATCGCTTTCGGGACCGGCGGCGTACCTCCAGGGCACGCAGTGCCTCTTGGTAGCGGCCGGGGATACCGTCCGGGGTGTCGCAGCGGGCGCTCACCCCGATCGTCCCGTCGTTTGTTCCGGTCTCCCGGGCGAGCGCCTCGTACAAGGCGTGTTCGTGGGGCCTGCCCTCGGCGACCAGGACCACGTGGTCGGAACGCCGAGTCACCAATGACGGCATGCCCACGGCCGACGCCACCCGGCCCACGGTCCGCGCGAATGCGTCGTCGGAGACCTGGCTCTTCCACTGCACGACGACCACGTACTGGATACGGTGCAGGTCGTGCCCGAACGCCTCTGACCGGGCGTAGGCGCTCGTCTCGTCCGTGCCCCCCAGAAGATCGTCGACCAGTTCGCGGTGCAGTCGCAGCTCCACCTCCGCCAGGTGGCGCAGATGCGACATTTCCAGGGCGAGTGAGATGGCGGCGTGCTCCAAGGCGAACAGGGTGTACTCGTCGGCGTCGTCCAGGGGATCGACCAGGGCCAGCACTCCGAGGACCTCACCGCGTGGGCGTAGCACGGAGATGAGCCGGTCCTTGATGCGCACGGGTCCGCCCCTTCGGGCGACCTCCCGGAGCATCTCCTCACGGCGTGCGGGGTCCGGTTCCGGATAGGGGTCGGGCCGACCGGGACCGGTCCAGGACCGCAGTCGGCCGAAGCGGTCCTCCACCAGAACCGGAAAGCCGGTGAGCTCATGCACTGCGCTGGTGATGGCCTCCTCGCCGCCTCCCGAGGCCGTGACCTCGGCGAGGGCCTCGTGCACGGCCCGCTGATATCCCGTCTCGACCACGAGGGAGATCAGCCGCCGCTGGAGGGTTGCCCGCTCTCGTCGCAGTCGGTGCAGCTCCAGCGCGTCTTCCTGCCGGCGGCGGTGCGCGACGGCGACCGACAGGGCTGCGGCGGTGAGGCGTACCAGTACGGCGAGCAGGAATTGCTGGGCATGGGTGGGCCGGGAGCGAGACGTCACCAGGAGGTAGCCGTGCAGTCCACCGGGTCCGTGCAGGGCCAGGGCTCGGCCCCGTGACCGGCCGGGAACTGCGACGGGGCCGTCCTGCCCCGTCAGCTCTCGCACCGTCCGGTCGACGGCCGGCGCAGGGTCCGGCCTGCCCTGCGGGCTGGAGACCAGCCGGCCGTGCACCCTGAGGTATCCGGCCTCGGCTCTGTACGGGCCGACGGCCGACAGGTGGTCCATGGCCAGGCGCAGGATCTCGCCTTCGTTCCGGCTGTCGAACAGGAGGCGGGAGATTGCCAGCAGTTCGTGGGGAGGGTCGGCCGGGCTGGGAAGGTGCGGGCGGGACCCTCTCCACGAGGCCGTCGGGTGCCGCCCGGGACGGCCCCGTGGAAGGCTGCCTTCCTGGTCGGGACGGCCTCGGCGCATGTTCCGGGCCCAGCGGCCGACCATGGGATCACTCCCTTTCCCGAGCCCGCAGAGAGGTGGGCGGCCTTCGCGTACCCCGCTGCGACCGGCTCACCCCCGGCTCTTCGGAGTTTTCCGCCTCGTGCTCGCGGGGGGACGGGCTCCGTCGTTCTTCGACCTGCCGGGCGCAGGCGTAGAGCTCCTCGGTTCGCGAGCCTGGGGTGTGCCGTGGGCGGCCGTGCCCGTCGGCAGGAAGGACTGGGCGATGACCGAGCAGCCTCGCAGGCCCGTTGCCGCGTACGAGACGTACCAGGAGGCCGAACGCGCCGTCGACCACCTCTCGGACCAGGGGTTTCCCGTGGAGAGGGTGGCCATCATCGGCCAGGACGTCCGCCTCGTCGAACAGGTCGTCGGCCGTATGGACTACGGCAGGGCCGCCCTGCACGGTGCGGCGAGTGGGGCCCTTCCCGGTGCGCTGATCGGCTGGCTCTTCGGCTTGGTCGACTGGGTGGACCCGCTCGTCTCCGCCCTGCTCGTCGCCCTCTACGGCCTGATTTTCGGGGCGGTCGTGGGCGCGCTGTTCGGTCTGCTCCTGTACGCCCTGCAGGGCGGCCACCGGGACTTCGCCTCGGTCCGCTCGATGGAGCCCGGCCGGTACGACGTCGTCGTGGACGAAGAGGTCGCCGACGAGGCCGTACGGCTGCTCGGCGGGCTGCAGACCACCGGCGTCGGCGGACGTCCCGCCCGTACATGAACGATCGGACCGCGGCTGCGGCGCATGCCGCCGCACCGGGAGGAGTTCCTCATGGCCAAGGCAGTGGGCATCGACCTGGGCACCACGAACTCGGTGATCGCCGTGTGGGAGGGCGGCGAACCTTCCGTCGTGCCCAACACCGAGGGCAACCGTACGACACCGTCGGTGGTGGCCTTCACCGACACCGGGGAGCGGCTGGTGGGCCAGCTCGCCCGGCGCCAGGCGATCCTCAACCCCAAGGGCACCATCTACTCGGCCAAGCGGTTCATCGGCCGGCATTTCGATGAGATCTCCGACGAGGCCAGGGCAGTGGCGTACGACGTCGTCGAGGGCGACGGCGGGGCAGCCCGATTCAAGGTGCGCGACAAGCTGTACGCGCCTGAGGAGATCAGTGCCCAGGTGTTGCGCAAGCTCGCCGACGACGCTTCCAAGCAACTGGGGGAGCGGGTCACAGAAGCGGTCATCACGGTGCCCGCTTACTTCAACGACGCTCAGCGCACCGCCACCAAGGACGCCGGACGGATCGCGGGACTGGAGGTTCTGCGGATCATCAACGAGCCGACCGCGGCTGCCCTCGCCTACGGCATGGACAAGAAGGAGCACGAGACCGTCCTCGTCTTCGACCTGGGCGGCGGCACCTTCGACGTGAGCGTCCTCGACGTCGGCGACGGCGTCGTGGAGGTGCGTTCCACGGCGGGTGACAGTCATCTGGGCGGCGACGACTTCGACCGGCGTCTGGTGGATTACCTCGCGGACGACTTCCAGAAGGAGAACAGCATCGACCTGCGCAAAGACCCGCAGGCGCTGCAACGATTGTTCGAGGCGGCGGAGAAGGCCAAGACCGAGCTAAGTTCGGTGACGCAGACGCAGGTCAGCCTACCGTTCATCACCGCCGACGCCTCGGGCCCCAAGCACCTCACCGACTCCGTCATGCGGTCCACTTTCGAGCAGATCACCGGCGACCTCGTGGAGCGTTGCCTGGGGCCGGTGCAGCAGGCCATGGCCGACGCCAAGGTCGGCGAGAGCGACATCGATGAGGTCATCCTCGTCGGCGGTTCCACCCGCATCCCCGCCGTCCAGGCGCTGGTGCGTCGGCTGACCGGCGGCAAGGAACCCAACATGAGCGTCAACCCCGACGAGGTCGTGGCCCTGGGCGCCGCGATCCAGGCCGGCGTGCTCAAGGGCGAGGTCAAGGACGTCCTACTGCTCGATGTCACGCCCCTGTCGCTGGGTGTCGAGACGCGCGGCGGCGTGATGACGAAGATCATCGAGCGGAACACCACCATTCCCGTGCGTCGCACCGAGACCTTTTCCACCGCCGAGGACAACCAGCCTGCCGTCGACATCGTCGTCCTCCAGGGCGAGCGCGAGCTGGCCGCCGACAACCGGGTGCTTGGTCGCTTCCAGCTCACCGACATCCGCCCGGCGCCGCGCGGCGAGCCACAGGTCGAGGTCACCTTCGACATCGACGCCAACGGCATTCTCAACGTCAAGGCCCGAGACCGGGACACCGGCAAGGAGCAGGGCATCACCATCACCGAGAGCTCCAACCTGGACCGCAGTGAGGTCGAGCGCATGGTCCAGGAGGCTGAGCGTAACCAGGGCCAGGACCAGGCTATGCGGGAGGCCGTCGACGCCCGCAACGAGCTCGACGCCGTCGCATACCAGGTCGACAAGCGCCTCGCCGAGCTGGGTGACGCCGTACCCGCGCACGAGAAGGCACGCGCCGAGATGCTGGTGTCGGACGCCAGGGCGGCGGTCAAGGAGGAGGCAGGCGTGGAGCGGGCGCGGCCCCTGACGTCCGAACTCCAGCAGGTGCTGTCAGGGCTGTCGGCACATCAGGGCGGCGCCACGGGCGGTCCCGACCAGGACGCCACCGGGGACGGTGCGACCGGCGGCGGCCCGAGCGGCGGTGGCGGTGACGACGACGTGATCGATGCCGAGTTCGACAAGGACTGAGGAACCGCCATGCCGATCCACCCCAGGGAATCCGACCCGGCCGTGCCGGACCCGGCCGACCCGGCTCCGGAGGGCGCCGTAAGCCCTCTTGGAGGGGATCTTCCGCGCTCGGGCCCGCCGACCGGGCCGGAGTCCGACGCGGATGAGGAACCCGGCCCGGACGCGGCCGGCGGCCCCGCCCCGTCCGAGGACGAGCACAGGGTCGAGCTCAAGGAACTCGAGGACCGCTGGCGGCGTGCGCTCGCCGACCTCGACAACCTCCGCAAGCGCCACACCAGGGAACTGGCGCGGGAGCGAACGTCCGAGCGGTCCCGCACAGCCGCTGCCTTCCTGCCCGTCCTGGACAACCTCGAACTCGCCCTGACGCATGCCGGATCCGATCCCGGCGCGATCGTGGAGGGCGTCCGGGCGGTGCGCGATCAGGGGGTGAACGTCCTCGAACTGCTCGGCTACCCGCGGCACGCGGAGACCGGCGTCGCCTTCGACCCGGCCAGGCACGAGGTGGTCGGTGTCGTCCAGGACCCCGACGCCCCACCGGGCACGGTCGTCGAGGTGCTCCGCCCGGGCTACGGGGACGGCGAACGCCAGCTGAGGCCCGCCGCCGTGACGGTCGCGAAGCGGGAGTGACCGGTCATGGCACAGGACTTCTATGAGGCGCTGGGCGTGTCGCGGACCGCGAGCCAGGACGAGATCCAGCAGGCGTATCGCACGCTCGCCCGCAAGTACCACCCCGACGTCAACAAGGCCCCGGATGCGGAGGAACGCTTCAAGGACCTCAACGAGGCGTACAGCGTCCTGTCGGACCCGAAGACCAGGGCCCGTTACGACCGCTTCGGCGAGGACTTCCGGAAGGTCCCAGAGGACTGGGAGGAGCGGGTCGGTGCAGGTGCCGGACCCGGTGGCGGCTTCCGCGCTCGGAGGACCGCGGGTGCAGGCGGCCCCCGTGTCCGGTACACCGGCTTCGACGACGACTTCGCAGCGGAGGGCGTCGACATCGAGGACCTGCTCGGCTCGCTCTTCGGAGCAGGCGCCGCCCCCGGCGGTGTGCCCGGGGCCGACCAGGAGGCCGAACTGCCGCTCGCCGTCGAGGAGGCGTACCGAGGCGGCCGCCGCACCGTCACGCTGGCCGGTCCCACCGGGCAGCCGCGGCGGTACGAGGTCGACGTACCGCCCGGCGTCACCGACGGGCAGCGCATCCGGCTGGCGGGCGAGGGCGGACGGGGCAGTGGTGACGCCGCCGCGGGGGATCTGTATCTGCGGGTGCGTATCCAACCGCACTCTCGGTTCCGGCTGGACGGCCGGGACGTGCACGTGCGGCTTCCGGTCACCCCCTGGGAGGCCGCGCTGGGCGCGACGGTTCCGGTGCCCACCCCCGGGGGCGGCACGGCCAAGGTCACAGTACCCCCGGGCTCGTCCAGTGGCCGGCGGCTGCGGCTGCGCGGCGAGGGCATGCCGAACCCGCGCGGTGCGGACGGCAATCTCTACGCCGAACTCCGCGTCATGGTGCCGCCCAAGCTCAGCGACCGGGAGCGCGAGCTGTTCGAGGAGCTCGCCGCCACCTCTTCGTACGACCCCAGGAGGACGTGATGAGCGACCGACCCTCACGGGCGGCGGCTGGCGGCCGGACATCCCGGGCCGACGCGGGCGGGCGTCCCGTACGGACGAGCGCCGGCTCCACGGCCGTGCGCTACGCGCTCGTCCCCGTGCCCAGGCTTTCCCTGGACACCGTGGCCCGCCGCGCCGGTGTCCATCCCGACCTGGTCCGCCGGTTGGTTGCCCTGGGCCTGGTCGACGCCGAGCGCGACATTGCGGGGCACTTGGTGTTCGACTCCGAGGCCCCTGCGGTGCTCGCCCGCGTCCAGCGGCTGCGCTCCGGTCTGTGTCTCAACTACGCATCCATCGGTCTGGTGCTCGATCTGCTGGACCGCATCAGCCTGCTCGAAGCCGCCCTGCGCCGCGCCGGTACGAGGAGTGACATACCGCCATGGACATGAACCGACTCACCCAGAAGTCACAGGAAGCCCTCCAGGAGGCGCAGACCGCCGCCGTCCGTATGGGACAGACCGAGGTCGACGGGGAGCATCTGCTGCTCGCGCTCCTCGACCAGGAGGACGGCCTGATCCCGCGGCTGCTGCAACAGGCGGGCAGGGAGCCCGAGGAGTTCCGTGCGGCTGTGGGTGAGGAGCTGTCCCGCCGGCCCAAGGTGACCGGCCCGGGTGCGGCGCCGGGCCAGGTGTTCGTCACCCAGCGCTTGTCCCGGCTGCTGGACGCGGCCGAGCGGGAGGCCAAACGCCTCAAGGACGAGTACGTGTCCGTGGAGCACCTCCTGCTCGCCTTGGCCGAGGAAGGCTCGGCGACCGCCGCAGGACGCCTGCTCAAGGAGCACGGCATCACCCGGGACTCGTTCCTGAGCGCGCTCACCCAGATCCGCGGTAACCAGCGCGTCACCTCGGCCAACCCCGAAGTGGCGTACGAGGCGCTGGAGAAGTACGGCCGCGACCTGGTCGCCGAGGCCAGGAACGGCAAGCTCGACCCGGTCATCGGCCGCGACGCCGAGATCCGTCGCGTCACCCAGATCCTCAGCCGCAAGTCCAAGAACAACCCGGTCCTCATCGGCGACCCCGGCGTCGGCAAGACCGCCATCGTCGAGGGACTGGCCCAGCGCATCGTCCGCGGGGATGTGCCCGAAGGACTGCGCGACAAGACCGTGTTCGCACTCGACATGGGTTCTCTGGTGGCCGGGGCGAAGTACCGGGGCGAGTTCGAGGAACGCCTCAAGGCCGTGCTGTCCGAGGTGAAGGCCGCCCAGGGGCACATCCTGCTCTTCGTCGACGAACTCCACACTGTCGTCGGTGCCGGCGCCGCCGAAGGGGCCATGGACGCGGGCAACATGCTCAAGCCGATGCTCGCCCGCGGCGAACTGCACATGATCGGCGCCACCACCCTCGACGAGTACCGCAAGCACATCGAGAAGGATGCCGCCCTCGAACGCCGCTTCCAACAGGTCCTGGTCGAAGAGCCGAGCGTGGAGGACACCATCTCCATCCTGCGCGGACTGCGCGAACGCCTGGAAATCTTCCACGGCGTGAAGATCCAGGACACCGCGCTGGTATCCGCGGCCACCCTCAGCCACCGCTACATCACCGACCGGTTCCTGCCCGACAAGGCCATCGACCTCGTCGACGAGGCGTGCGCCCGGTTGCGTACCGAGATCGACTCGATGCCCGCCGAACTCGACGAGATCACCCGCCGCGTCACCCGCCTGGAGATCGAGGAGGCCGCCCTCTCCAAGGAGACCGACCCGGCCAGCAAGACCCGCCTGGAGGAGCTGCGCAGGGAACTGGCCGACCTGCGCGGCGAGGCCGACGCCAAGCACGCTCAGTGGGAGGCCGAACGGCAGGCGATCCGCCGCGTGCAGGAACTGCGCCAGGAACTGGAACAGGTCCGCCACGAGGCGGAGGAGGCAGAACGCGCCTACGACCTCAACCGCGCCGCCGAACTCCGCTACGGCCGGCTCCAGGACGTGGAACGCCGGCTGAAGTCCGAGGAGGAGCAACTGGCCGCCAAGCAGGGGCAGAACCGGCTCCTGCGCGAGGTCGTCACCGAGGAGGAGATCGCCGAGATCGTCGCCGCCTGGACCGGCGTACCCGTCGCACGCCTCCAGGAGGGCGAACGCGAGAAGCTGCTGCGCCTGGACGAGATCCTGCGCGAGCGCGTGATCGGCCAGGACGAGGCCGTTCAGCTCGTCGCCGACGCCATCATCCGCGCCCGTTCCGGCATCCGGGATCCGCGCCGCCCCATCGGCTCGTTCATCTTCCTCGGCCCGACGGGCGTCGGGAAGACCGAGCTGGCCAAGACCCTCGCGGCGGCCCTGTTCGACTCCGAGGAGAACATGGTCCGCCTCGACATGAGCGAGTACCAGGAGCGGCACACCGTCAGCCGGCTGATGGGGGCCCCGCCCGGATACGTCGGCTACGAGGAGGGCGGTCAGCTCACCGAGGCCGTACGCCGCAAGCCGTACTCGGTCGTGCTGTTCGACGAGATCGAGAAGGCGCACACCGATGTCTTCAACACCCTGCTGCAGATCCTCGACGACGGCCGCATCACCGACGCCCAGGGCCGTACCGTCGACTTCCGCAACACCGTGATCATCATGACGTCCAACATCGGCTCCGAGCACCTCCTCGACGGCGCCACCGCCGAGGGCGAGATCAAGCCGGACTCCCGCGCCCTGGTGATGGGCGAGCTGCGCGGGCACTTCCGCCCGGAGTTCCTCAACCGCGTCGACGACATCGTGCTGTTCAAGCCGCTCGGTGAGCGGCAGATCGAGCGGATCGTGGAGCTGCAGTTCGACGAACTGCGCCGCCGCCTCGCCGAGCGCCGCATCACCGTCGAACTCACCGACGAGGCACGTGAGTTGATCGCCCACCAGGGCTACGACCCGGTGTACGGGGCCCGGCCGCTGCGGCGTTACATCTCCCACGAGGTCGAGACGCTGGTCGGGCGCGCCCTGCTGCGCGGCGACGTGCAGGACGGCGCGAAGGTCCGCGTCGACGCCGAGCACGGCGAGCTGGTGGTGACCTACGACCAGCCCGAGGACGAGAAGGGGGCGAGGGCGGCATGAGTACCGTGCAGGCCACCAACGTCACCTGCCCGCACTGCGGGCGCACCAACCGGGTACCCGTGGCCGCCGAGGGTCGCCCCACGTGCGGCAACTGCAAACAGCCGCTGCCGTGGACGGCCGATGCGGGCGACGACGACTTCACCGAGGTCGTCGAGCAGGCCACCGTGCCCGTCGTCGTCGACCTGTGGGCCACCTGGTGCGGTCCCTGCCGCATGGTGAGTCCCGCGTTGGAGAAGGTCGCCGCCGATCTCGCGGGAAAGATCAAGTTGGTCAAGGTCGACGTCGACAAGAACCCACGCCTGGCGCAGCGGTTCGAGGTCCAGGCGGTACCGACACTGTTGGTCCTCGACAAGGGGCGGACCATCGCCCGGCAAGCGGGCGTCGCACCTGCCCCAGCCCTGCGGCGGTGGGTGGAGCAGTCGATCGCGGGCCGCGAACCGGCCGGGAAAGGGTGATCAGCCATGACCGTACGAACCGACCCCCACCTCGCGCTCGTCCGGCCGGTCCAGCCATTGACCCCCGACGGATGTCAGGAGTGTCTGCTGCTCGGCACCCCGTGGGTCCACCTGAGGCTCTGCCTGACCTGTGGCCACGTCGGCTGCTGCGATTCCTCGCCGAACCGGCACGCGCGCCGTCACGCCGCCGCCGACGGACATCCGATCGCGGCGTCGCTGGAGCCCGGTGAGGACTGGCGGTGGTGCTTCGTCCACGAGGCGTTCGTGTGATGTCCGGCGACGATACGGGGCCAAGCGCGGCGCAGGTGCCGGACGAGACGGAGGAGAGCGTCCCCTTCGAGACCGCCGACATCTATGGCGCCTATCCCCGCCTGTCGGAGGATCAGATGGACCGCCTGGCGCAGCGTGGTCGGCGGCGCGAAGTCGACGCCGGCGATGTGCTGATCCGGGAGGGGGAGCGGTGCGAGACGTTCTACGTCGTCCTCAGCGGCTCGGTCGCCGTCGTCGAGGGCTACGGCATGCCCGACGAACGTCTGCTGCGTGTGCACGGCCCTGGCCGCTGTATCGGCGAACTCGGCCTCCTGAACGGGCAGGTGGCCTTCTACACCGCTACGGTCAGGGACCCCGGTGAGATCCTCGACCTGTCCATGGACCAGCTGCGTGACCTGGTGACCCGGGACTCCGTCCTCGGCGATCTGGTGCTGCGCGCCTGCCTCGGCCGCCGTGCCCTACTCGTCGGGCAGGGCGCCGGCTTCCGCATCGTGGGCTCGCGCTATTCGCCCGACACCCGGCGGCTGCGTGAGTTCGCCGCCCGCAACCGGCTGCCGTACCGCTGGATCGACCTGGAGACGGACGAGGAGGCCGAGGAGTTGCTGCGCCGCTTCGGCGTAGGCCCGGAAGAGACACCGCTCGTCATCTGGCGGGACACCACACTGCTGCGCAACCCCAGCAACGCGGAACTGGCCCGGCTCATGGGCCTGCCCTCGCTGCCCGCGGGAAACCATCACGGCGATCTCCTGATCATCGGCTCCGGACCCGCCGGTCTCGCCGCCGCGGTGAACGCCGCCTCGGAAGGTCTCGGTGCGACCCTGGTCGAGGTGATGGCCACCGGCGGTCAGGCCGGGACGTCGTCCCGCATCGAGAATCTGCTCGGCTTCCCCTCCGGCATCTCCGGCGCCGAACTCACCGACCGCGCCGTGCTCCAGGCCGCCAAGTTCGGCGCCCGGATCAGTGTCCCGGCGGAGGCGGCCCGTCTCGAACCGCGGGAGGGCCACTACGCCGTCGCTTTCGCCGACGGCGGCGAGATCACCGCCCGCACCGTCGTCCTGGCCACCGGCGCTCGCTACCGCCGCCTCCAGGTGCCCGGCATCGAACGCCTGGAGGGAACGAGCGTCCACTACTCGGCGACCCTCTACGAGGCCCAGCAGTGCCGCACCGACCCGGTGGCCGTCGTCGGCGGAGGCAACTCCGCGGGCCAGGCCGTACTCTTCCTGGCCGGGTACGCACCGCAGGTGTATCTGCTCGTCCGTGGGCCGAGTCTCGATGCGCATATGTCCCGCTACTTGATCGACCAGGTCGAGAGCCACCCGCGGGTGCGGGTGCTGCTGCGCACCGAGGTGACCGAGGCGCTCGGCGACAAGACGCTGGAGGCCGTCGACGTGGCCGACCACCGTACGGGCGAGCACCGGCAGCTCGCGGTGCGGGCCCTGTTCGTCTTCACCGGCGCCGAGCCCCGCACCGAGTGGCTGTCCAACGCGCTCGCCCTCGACGCGCGCGGCTTCGTGCTCACCGGCGCGGAGGCGCAGGCCCGATCCGTTCCCGAAGTCTGGCAGAGCCAGGGCCGCGACTGCCTGACGCTGGAGACCAGCCTGCCTGGCGTCTTCGCCGCCGGCGACGTCCGCAGCGGCTCGGTGAAGCGCGTGGCCTCCGCGGTCGGCGAAGGCGCGATGAGCATCCACTTCGTGCACCGCTATCTGGGCCACACGGCCGCGCCCGGCGGCACCGACAGCTCCCCGCACATCCGTCCGAAGGAGTCCGCTTGGCTCGGATGACCCCAGAGAGCGACGAGATCACGAGAAGGAGAGGGAGAAGGAGAAGGGGGCAATGGGATGGGAATGACTACGCCCGTCCGGCACCAACGGGGTGCCGCAATGCAGGCCAGGCCGCTCGGCTGGGCACGCAATCCGCTGACGGAGTTCGACCAACTGCTGAGCGAGATGAGCGGGCTGATCGAATCCACGGTGGGAGGCGCGACAACCGCAGTCGCGTGGACGCCGTCGGCGGATGTCGCGGAGTCCGACGACGCCTTCCGAGTCGAGATCGAACTCCCCGGCGTCAGGAGCCAGGACATCGACGTCGAAGCGAACGGCCAGGAGCTGGTGGTCACCGGAGAGATCAAGGAGAAGGAACACAAAGGCGTACTACGCCGGAGCACCCGCCGCACCGGAGCCTTCGAGTACCGGCTGCGGCTGCCCGGAGAGGTCGACACCGAGAAGATCAATGCGCGGATGTCGGACGGGGTGCTCACCATCACCGTCCCCAAGGCCGAGGTCGCGAAGCCCCGGCACGTCGAGATCAGCGAGACGAGTGAAAGCACCGGGAGCAGTGGCTGACATGCGAACGCCGGGGCTCCGGACACCCGTCCGGCAGCACGGCCGGGCCGGCGAGGCTCGTCAACCGGGCTTGACGCTTGCCCTCCTCTGCTTCGCACCCACGCGCGGCGCCGGAGCACCGCGTCGCATGACCACCACGGTCCGATTCCGCCGTGCCTCGCGTGGGTCCGAACGGGAGGGCCCAGCAGCCCTGCTAGTGGCAGCTACGCATTGCGCGGCAGAAAGAGGCGGCGATGAAATACGACGGATTCCTCGCCCGTGTACGCGAGCGAGGCGAATACAACGACCAGGATGAAGCCGCGGACGTCACCAACGCCGTGCTGGAAGTGCCGGCCCGACGGATCAGCCCGGGAGAGGTCAAGGACCTCGCATCCCAGCTGCCCGACCCGCTGGGACAGGTTCTGGACCACGCCACGCCGCAGCACGCGCAGAGCTTCGGGATCGAAGAGTTCTGCCGCCGGGTCGCCGAGCGCACCGATGCCCGGCCGCGAACGGCGCAGTGGGACGCCGGCGCCGTCCTGACCACCGTCGCCGACGCGGTCACCGGCGGAGAACTGAACCAGATCATCAGTCAACTCCCCTCCAGCTATGCGGTCCTGTTCGGCAAGGCCGACCTCGCGGACTGAGCTGAAGCAGCTGCTTCGGGACCGTCTCCCGGAGAACCCATGGTCGTATCGAAAGCATCGTCGCCATGCCCTCGGTGATCCGGTCGAGGACGAGCGGTTACGGTCTGATTCCTCCGACACTCGATCTCCGGCCGTGGCCTGAGCCCCTTGGTGCCGTCGCCGCTCAGAGCAGGAGGTCGAAGACGGCTCGAGCCTCGTCCCAGTGCTGAGTCCCCGTGATCGGTAGGTCACAGGTCCGGATGACGTCGCGACCGTTGGCCTTGGCAGTGGCCTGGGCGACGGTCAGCAGATCGTAGAGCTTGGCGTCGACGAAGTCGCTGTAGCGCTTGAGATCGTTCTTGTCGACGTCCAGTCCTGCGGCCGCACGGAAGAACTTCTCGAACCTGGCGATGGACATCACGGTCATGGTGGCAACCTCCCGCTGTGGGATCCGGGTGGCTCCCGGCCCTTGGGCTCCCAGCCAGGCTGGTCGCGCGGACGCGCGAACGCATGCGCATGTCGGGCCCAATCAGCCTCTCCGCCTTGCCCCTGCCAGGCCTAGGCGTCCGACCGCCCGGGTCGTTGGACGGGCGCGCGGTCCGACGGCAGGGCCGGAGATCGATCGGGAGAGGCAGTTGAGCAGCGGTGCGTGCCGGAGTGATGCCGGAGTGGGTCTTCGCGGTGGTGGACGCGCTCGTGGAGCGGTGGGAGCAGGTCGTGTGACCGCCCGCACCTGCAGGCGGAGGTCGCGTGTCACGCGGCATCGACGTTACGTCGGCGGCGTCTGTGGGCACTCGGGATCGGCGGGGCAGCCGACGAGGAGGGTCCAGCCATGCAGGTGACTTCTCAGGGCGTTACAGTCGTGGCTCTCCTGGCGGATCCGGACGCGCCGACAGAGATCGCGCAGCGCATGGCCCGGACACTTTCTGCTCGGCTCGCCGACAAGTCGGGCCAGGGACGACGGTTCGACGTCGAGGTGGTCAGTGAGCCCTTCAGCGCCGGGGCGGAAGACCCGCCCACTTTGATGCGCCGGATCATGGACCGTGGGGGTGCGGAGAACTGGGACATCCTCGTGGCCCTCACCGACCTTCCGCTGCACTCACACGGGCGCAGGCTCGCTGTGAATCTGAATCACGAACATGGCCTGGCGCTGCTCTCCCTTCCTTCACTGGGAGGCCTGCGGCTGCTGACGAGGGCCCGGCGGGCCGTCGAAGACGTCGTGCTTGACATGGCGGGCATGCAAACCACTGGTGCTGAAGGACCTCCACGAAGTCAGCCGCGTCCTGGGCCCTCCGCCAAACGTCTCGCGCCTGTTCATCCGGGCCGCCCCGGCCAGAAGGAGACCGACGACCTTCGGTACGTCGTCAGCGGGCCGCTCGGTTACCTGCGAGTGCTCGCCGGTATGGTCCGCGCCAATCGGCCGTGGCGGTTGGTGCCGGGCTTGTCGAAAGCCCTGGCGGCCGCGCTCGCCACGGGGGCCGTCGCCACCGTGAACTCCACCGTCTGGAACCTGGCCGCGTCCCTCAGCACGCCACGCCTTGTGATCGCCACCGTAGGATCTGTCGCGATCATGATCGGCTGGCTGATCATAGACGCGGACCTGTGGCATCGATCAGCGGAGAGCTCGCCGGAGGCGAGGCAGAGGGCGCGGCTGTACAACGCCTCGACGGTCGCGACCGTGGGTATCGGGGTGCTCGTCTGCTACGTGGGTCTGATGCTCATCAACTGGGTGTGGGCGCTGTTCATCCTCAACGACCAAGTGTTCGCTTCCATGACGCGAACCCCGCTGCACGCCGAGGAGTACGTGACGCTGGCCTGGTTCGTCGCTTCGGTCGCCACCGTGGGCGGCGCACTGGGATCAGGCTTGGAGAGCGACGAGGCGATCCGGGCGGCCGCCTACTCCAAGCGCGAACAGGAACGTCGCCGCCAGCTGCAGAACGGCCAAGACGAGTAACGAGCTCGTGCACGGTGGAGCGATATCGTCCCAGCCGTCGCCGGTCTGCTGTCCCCCCGGCAGACCGCGGCCTTGACGTCGGCACGGCAGGCGTCGGCACGCCAGATGTGCACAACGAGTCCCGCCGCCATCCTCGGCCTCACCGCCTACCGCGCACCCGCTCAGCCAGGCGACGCGGCCGGGGCGTCTGCAGGGCGTCCAGTGACAGGTCCCAACTGTCGGGGCGTTCAGAGGGGTCGGCCGAGTGTTGCCGCCGGACGCAGGCTCTCCTCGAGTTCTTCGGCCATGGCCGCGCTGGCCAATGCCCGTCCCAGTCGAGGTGCCTGCTTGAAGAGGTTGTGCCCGGCTGCGAAAAAGACCCTGTCGGCTTCCCAGACCGCTATGCCGTCTTCGCTCCACGGCAGGCTCGTCACCCAGCAGTGCAGGTGCTCTACTGGTTCGGGGTCGAGGCGGGGCAATGCGCGGGAGACGTACGCGCCGGCGCGGTCGCTGAGTGCCGCCAGTGCTTCGGGGTCCACGACGCTGCCGTCCTCCCGCACCTCGACCGTTTGGCTGAGGCCCACCGCATAGCGGCTGTTGCCCGGGTAGGGGGCCGCGTAGACGCCGACCTCCCCGAAGTCGCCGCTGCTGTCCTGCAGACAGGCGACCCGTTCCGGGGGCGCTCCCCTGACCTGGAAGGTGAGGCGGACGTGGGCCGCCGACCGTATGGGGAGCGAAAGCCCCATATTGCGCGCGAGCCGAGCGGTGCCCAAGCCGGCGCATACCATGACGCTTGCGTACTCTTCGCGGCCGACGACGCTGAGCACCTCCACAGTGCCGCGGCCAGTGGGATGCAACGAGAGGACCTCGTCGGTGACCACAGAGTCACCCAGTGCCTCGGCCAGGCGCGCGACCGCGACACGGGTGCGGATGGCACCGCCGTCCTCGTCAAGCATCGCGGGACCGCGGTAGGCCGCGAGCAGCGGCATGCTGGCCTGAAGCTCGGCGCTGTCCACGGTCCGGACCGGTATGCCGCCGACATCCTGCAGAATGCGAAGTCTTCCAGGAACGGGATCGCCCAGGGCGACCACTCCATCCTGGGAGATCAGTTCGGCGCCCAACCGGTCGGCCCACTCGCCCCAGATCGCGCGGCCCTGCCGTGTGAATTGAACCAGGCGGGCGTCGTCGTGCGCGTGACGGAATATGCGGGACTCGCCACCGGATTGCCCGTTGCCTGGAACGCCGCTCTCGTAGACTCGCGCCGTCGTTCCGCGTTCGGCCAGTGCATAGGCGGTGCAGAGTCCGACGATGCCGGCTCCTACCACGGCCACCTCGGGAACCCGGTCCATTGGATCGCCTCACCTCGCGTCCCGGAGACCCCTACGGAGCAGGGGTGGGGGCATCTGTCGCCGCCGCGAACTGGTGGGTGACTGGACCCGATGGGCGGCACTGCCAGGCTCTACGCGCTACGGCGGCGGAACCGCCTCTTCTCCAGCCTCACACTGGCCTGAAATATGTCAAGCCGCCACCTCGGACGGCGGCCCTGACCGACGGGCGGAGAGTCGCGGGGCGGACGCCCTGGTCGAGGCCTGGGAAGAGCAGATCTGCCTACGCGTTGCGTTCAGGAGCTGACGATGCGGCGCACGTTGTCGACGGCACCGCAGCTTTCGTTGAGCTGACACTCGCGCTCTCCCGCAAACGCCTCGCCCAGGTTCTCGCGGCGCTCCATGGCCACGTTCCGGCGCGCTCCGTCCCTGCCGCGAACACCACGTGACCACTGAGAACGGCATCGGCCGAATCTCGAGCGACCTCGTCATTCGGCCGGCCGCCCGCGACGTCCACCACGGCACAGCCGGAATCCCAGTCGGGGATACGGCGGTGGTCGGTGGTCGTCCGGATGGGAAGATTTTTCTGATTGATGTGTGTGTGTTCGTTTCGCGTCGAGAGTCGACGGGGACCCGGGCAGCACGCCGCCGTACTCCGCATCGCAAGTCGTCGGCCGCGCCGTTGCACCTGATCCGGGTGAACGACCCGCAGAGGCATGCCGGAGTCACGGAGCGAGTCCCGCATCCCTCGTTCAGCGCCCCGGGAGCGAGGCCTTTCGCGCCGGCTCCATCACCGCCATGGACCGGTCATGCCGCGGCAGCAAGGGATCGCAATCATGACAGCAGCGGTTGACGAAGGCCCGCGTACGGTCGCGGTGAAGGACGCACCGGACGCGAAGATTGAGCACCCCTGCGACATCATCGTCAAGATCACCACCACCAACATCTGCGGTTCGGACCTGCACATGTACGAGGGTCGCACCTCGTTCGAGTCCGGCCGCACGCTGGGACACGAGAACATGGGCCAGGTCGTGGAGATCGGCCCGGCCGTACGCAGGTCCAGGTCGGCGAGTACGTGGTCCTGCTCTTCAACATCGCCTGCGGCTTCTGCAAGCAGTGCGAGCGGGGGCTGACCAACTACTGCCTGACCATGCAGCCGGAACCGGCCATCGCCGGAGCCGCTTACGGCTTCGCCGACATGGGCCCCTACCAGGGCGGACGCTACTTGGCATCAGAGCAGGTCACGAACGTCGCCTGGTGCCAAGTAAGAATCCTGGTCACACCCGTCGGTCGCCGTTCTGATGACAACCGGAGCCGTCAGACGACCATCCACTGGTGGTTGGCGCCGGCGGCGCAGGTCGACTGGTCCAGGGCCGCGCCGTTGTCGCCGGACGCTCCGGCGACCTCCAGGCACTTACCGCTGCGGACGTTGGTGAAGGTGACATAGCCGCCGATCACCGGGGTCCTCTTCCACAACTGGTGCGGGGCACCGGTGCACGTCGACTGGACGACCGCCGCGCCGTCGGCGGTGGAGGCGCCGGAGACCTGGAGGCACTTGCCGCTGTTGACGTTGACCAGTTGGTGGTTGCGGCCCACCGGCGTCGACACCCACTGCTGGTTGGCGCCGGAGTTGCAGTTCCCGGAGTTGACCGATGCGTCGTCCGCCGTACTCAGGTACCAGACGTCCGCGCACTTGCCGCTGTTGCGGTTCAGCAGATGGTTGTGGGCGGCACCGAGCGGGCCGGCGATGACGGGCCATCCGCCCGCGAAGGTCACCCGGCGGATGTCGAGGGTCTCCTGCCCGGCGTTGTCGCCGTCGTAGTAGTGGTAGGCGAGGAAGTCGGACCTGCCGTCCTCGAATGCGTCGGCGCCACCCGCGGCGACCTTGGGGTACGCACCGGTGAGGACGGTGGTTCCGCCGTCGGACAGCATGCCCGTGCCGCTCCGGTCCAGGTAGGGGCCGGTGATGCTGGTGGAGCGCCCCACCACGGTGTAGTAGGTGCTGTTCACCCCGTTGCAGCACCAACCCTTGGAACCGAAGAGGTAGTAGTAGCCGCCGTTGTGGATGATGGTGGGATTCTCGATGTTGATGGCGACGTGGCGGAGCTCGTTGTCCGTGCTGGACAACTTGCCGGTGCGAGGGTTCAGGGCGTGCATGTAGGTGCCGCTGCCGGTCCAGGAGCCCCAGGAGATGTACAGCCGGCCGTGGGGCCCCTTCTCGACGTCGGGGTCGATCGGGTAGTTGACGTCCGTGACCATGCCCTGGTCGGTCCACGGGCCTTCGATGTGCTTGGCGGTGGCCAGGCCCATCACCGCGTAGTTCGTCCCCCATCGGGAACCGGCGTAATACAGGTGGTACCTGCCGTTGAAGTACGCGATGTCGGGGGCCCAGATGTTCGGCGGAGTCGCGCCGAGCTTGGCGGTGATCCACGACGGGGTCGTCTCCCAGACGTTGCCCACCTTCGCCCAGCCGGTCGCGGCGGTGCGGGCGCACGTCTTGCGGATGGTGAGGGATCCGCTGGGGTCGAGCGGGTCTCTTTCGAACCCGGTGGAGAATCCGTAGTGGCAGTGCCCCACCTTGATGACACTCGGGTCGTGCATCCGGACATCACCGCCGAGTGCCTTCGCCGGGCCGGCGGTGACCAGACCCATGACGACCACGAGGGCGGCCAGGATCGCGGCAAGGGCGGGAGGGACACGGCGGCCGCGGATCTCGGGGAATGCGCCTCCGGCGCGCTGGCTTGTCATTCGGGACTCCTTTGTGTCGCTGATGCACGGGCGTGACCGTGCGGCGGGGGTCCGGCCGTCGGCTCACGCGTGCACAGCTCGATGCGGACCCGGCACGTCCCCCGTCTCCGCACCGCTGCCCCGGGGCGCCGAGGCCGGCCATGTGCTCCGACGGGGAACCGGAGCACATGGCCGGGCCTGTGCATGGCCGGTACGGCTGCGGGGAGGTCGCCGCGTGGGCCGGCATTCCAGAGCCGAAGGGCGGATTGATACGCTTCAATCGCTTCAGCGGTGTGAGGCTGACACTCCCCGGTCCGGGCGTCAAGGGTTCTCGCAGCATCCTGCAGACAGCGGCAACTTCGGTGCGGGCCGCCGTTCCTGTGGCGGGTCTTGTGGAGCGGGCGCTGTCCCGGAGTGCCACAGCTCGCGAGCGCGCCGGTGAAAACGGCGCGAGCCGGGCATATGCGCTCACATCCAGTGAGTTCCGGAGCGTGTGTCACGCGCAGACGTTGGAGCGCTTTAACGCCAGCGTGTATCCTGCGGGTGTTCAGACCGACCGGGCCGCGTCAGTGACGTGCCCGGTTCGAAGGAGACCGGAAGCCGAGGAGCGTCGTGGCAGCCGCAGGTCCACGAGCGAACGGACACGCCGGTCCGAGCATGCAGGATGTCGCGAAGGCGGCGGGCGTCTCGCTCGGAACGGTTTCCAACGTCCTGAACCATCCGGCCAAGGTCAGCCCCGTGACCGCGCAGCGCGTGCGTGAGGCCATAGACCGGCTGGGTTTCGTGCGCAACGACGCGGCCCGCTCACTGGCCTCGGGGTCCAACGACAGTGTTGGCATGGTGCTCGCGGACATCGAGAACTCGCTGTTCATCGACATGGCGCACGGCGCGCAGGAGGCTGCCCGCACCGCCGGCCTCAACCTGCTGCTCGCGAACACGGCGTGCGACATGGGGCTCCAGAACGACTATCTGGACGTGTTCGACGAGGCCCGGGTGACCGGAGTGCTGCTGGCTCCGATGGAGGACTCCACCGAGGGCATCGCCCGGATGCGCTCGCACGGACGTCAGATCGTGCTCCTCAACTTCGCGCCGAGGCCGGGCACGTGCTGCTCGGTGCTGGTCAACAACGAGCACGTGGGATACCTGGCGGCCCGCCACCTCATCGACACGGGCCGCACCAGGCTGGCGTACGTGGTCGCGCACGACGACTACCAGCCCGTGCGTGACCGGCGCAGGGGGGTGCGCGCGGCGGTCGAGGAGGCCGGCGGACGGGTGACGCTGGAGGAGATCGACAGTGCGGGCCTGACCACGGCGCACGGGCACCTGGTCGGCCGGGCTCTCGCCGGGCGGGAGCCCGGCGACCTGCCGGACGGTCTGGTCGTCGTCGCCGACGAGCTGGCCAACGGCATCATCCACGAACTGCACACGGTGGCGGGCATCGGCGTGCCCGACCAGGTCGCGGTCGTCGGATGCGAGAACAACCGGACAGCCGGATCCGCGGCCGTTCCCCTGACCGCGGTGGACCTGCCGGGGCGGGCGATGGGACAGGAAGCCATGCGGCTGCTGATGGACGAGGTGGCCGCGGGCGCGCAGCACCGGCATGCCACCGTCGTGCTCGAACCGGAGCTGATCGTCCGGGCCAGCGCGCCGCACTGAGCCGCCCCACCCGTCCCGGCAGAAAACAGGTGCCCCCCGAGTCCGACTCGGGGGGCACCTGTTTTCTGCCGGGACGGGTGCATTGCGGTTCGGAAATACCGGCGAATCATCCTTGACATGGTCGCGTAGCGGGCCGTAGGTTCCGGGGCAACATTGAAGCGCTTCAATGCGCTGTGCACCGCGAGGAGCAACCCCGTGCACCACACCCTCAAGCCCCGCAGCCTTGCCGTCCTGGCAACCGCCACCTCCGCCGGACTCCTGCTGAGCGCCTGCGGCGGCGGTTCGAACACGTCGAGCGGCGGCACCAAGGAATTCAGCCTCACCATCAACGATGACAACCACATCGTGCAGCAGGAGCTCACCACCCTGAGCAAGGGCGCGTGCAAGACGCAGAACACGGCCCTGCCGCTGAAGATCCAGACGCTCCCGATCGGCAACGTCGACCAGAAGGTGCAGCTGCTCGCCGGGCAGAACGCCCTGCCGGTGCAGTTCGCGGCGGGCGGCACCCCGCAGCTCACCAAGACCCTGGACAAGGCCGGCCAGGTCCTCGACCTGGAGAAGACGCTCAAGGACCTCGGTGTGTGGGACGACCTCCAGCCGGCGGCGATCAAGACCGTCGAGAACCTGTACGGCAAGTTCAACGTGATGCCGTACCAGTTCAACATCGAGGGCATCTGGTACAACAAGAAGCTCTTCACCGAGAACGGCGTCGCCACGCCGGCCACCTATGACGAACTGGTCGCCGCGGCCAAGAAGTTCAAGGGCGCCGGCGTCACCCCGTTCTCCGCGGACGGCAAGGACGGCTGGCCCCTGACCCGCCTCGTCAGCGGCTACCTCTACCGCGACCTCGGCCCGGACGCCCTCCAGGACGTCGCGGACGGCAAGGCCAAGCTGACCGACCCCGCCTACGTGAAGGCCGCGCAGGCCATCGCCGACCTCGGCAAGGCGGGCTACTTCGGCAAGGGCGTCGGATCGATCGACTACGACACCGCGACCCAGCAGTTCCTCACCGGCAAGGCCGCCATGTTCTACATGGGCAGCTGGGCGCTCGGCGACTTCAACGACAAGACCAAGAACAAGATCGGCGCGGACAACGTCGGCTTCATGCCGTTCCCCGCGGTCGCGGGCGGCAAGGGCAGCGCGGACCAGATCCCGGCCAACGTCGGCCTCCCGGTCGCCGTCTCCGCCAAGTCCTACGACGCCAAGGTCGGCGACTGGCTCTCCTGCATCACCAAGAACTACGGCGCCGCCTCCCTGAAGGACCAGGGCACCGTCTCCGGGTTCAAGCCCAACGGCGACACCGGCACCCTTCCCCCGCTCACGCAGACGGTCCAGGACACCATCGGCAAGACCACGACCAGCACCCTGTGGTTCGAGGCGCTGTTCAACACGAAGGCGACGGAGACCAGCCAGACGAACGCCGCGCCGCTCGTCAACGGATCCCTCTCGGCCAAGGACTTCATGCAGAAGATCCAGACCGATCTCGACAACGGCTGATCCCGCCGCACCACCGCCGTCCGCGCCACACCCTTCGTGAAAGAGCCGTCATGCGTTCAGTTCTGGGAGACCGCCGTGCCATCGCCGTCCTGCTGGGCCCCGCGCTGCTGGTGTACACCCTGGTGATGCTGGTCCCGATGGGCTGGTCCCTCGGGTACACCTTCTTCAAGGGCAACGTCATCGAGGGCTTCACGTTCGGAGGGCTCGGCAACTTCGACAAGCTCTGGAACGACCCGCAGGCGCACTCGGCCCTCTGGTTCACCTTCAAGTACGGACTCGCCGTCAGCGTCGGGCAGGTCCTGTGCGGATATCTCCTCGCCCTGCTCTACGTGTTCGTCCTTCGCAGGTCGTCCGCGACCGTCCGGACGCTGGTGTTCTTCCCGGTGATCCTCCCGACGGTCGCGGTCGCCCTGATGTTCCAGAAGCTCTTCGCCGTCGCCCCGCAGAACGGCCTGGCCAACGCGGCCCTCGAAGGGCTCGGTCTCCACCACGGCGACTGGTTCGCGAGCGCCGGCGGCTCCTTCGCCGTCCTCGTCGTCGTGGACGTGTGGCGCTCCATGGGCTTCTACGGCGTCCTGATCTTCGCCGGGCTCCTCGACATCCCCGAGGAGACGCTCGAATCGGCGCGGCTGGACGGCGCCACCGGCTGGCGGCTGATCCGGCACATCGTGCTGCCCCTGTCCGCGCCCGTCCTGCTCTCCTCGGTCGTGTTCAGCATCAACGGCACGCTCAAGGTGTTCGACTCGGTGCTCGCCCTGACCAACGGCGGACCGGGCAGCGACACGACGCCCCTGACCCTCTACATGTTCCGCACCGCGTTCTCCTACGGCGACTACGGCTACGGCAGCACCATCGCATCCCTGCTCACCGTCGTCTGCCTCGGCGTCACCCTCATCATCTTCCGCTTCTCGCGACGCGACCTGACCAAGGGCTGAACCCCCATGACCGAGACCCTGACGGCCCCGCCGCGGAAACCCCTGCCCACCTCACGGCCCGCCACCGTCCGCAAGCGCGCCTACGCCCGGCGCCTGATCCGCAACCTGCTCGTCGCCCTGCTGGTGATCGTCGAGCTGACGCCGCTGGTGTGGCTGCTGCTCAGCTCCTTCAAGACCCAGTCCGAGTTCGTCAACGACCCCGCCTGGTCGCTGCCCGGCACGTGGGACCTCCACAACTACGCCGAGGCGTGGACGACCGGGCACGTCGCCCTCTACGTCCGCAACAGCCTCCTGGCCACGGTTCCCTCGCTCGCGCTCATCATCGTGCTCGGCACCGCTGCGGGATTCGCCCTGGAGGTCATGATCTGGCGCGGACGCCATCAGGTCCTCCTGGTCTTCCTGCTGGGCATCATGGTGCCGAGCCAGATGATCCTGCTGCCCCTGTTCCGGGTGTACTTCCAGTCCGGGCTGTCCGGCACGATGTGGCCGCTGATCATCACCTACACCGCGGTCGGCCTCCCGCTCACCGTCTTCATGATGGCCACCTACTTCCGGGCGGTCCCGCGCGAGATGTTCGAGGCCGCCACCCTCGACGGGGCTTCCATGCTCACGGCCTTCTGGCGGATCGGGTTCCCCGTCGTCCGCAACGCCGTCTTCACGGTCGCGCTGGTGCAGTTCTTCTTCATCTGGAACGACCTGCTCATCTCGCTGACCTTCACCACCGACGACGACCTGCGCACCATTCAGGTGGGACTGCTCAACTTCACCGGCCAGTACGGCGAGACGTCCTACGGCCCGCTGTTCGCCGCGATCAGCATCAACGTCGTGGGCGCGCTGGTGCTCTACCTGCTCATCAACCAGCGCATCATCAAGGGTTTGACCGCCGGGGCGGTGAAGGGATGACCCCCGAGCGCATACCCACGGTGGCCGCCCCGACGGTGGAGCACCACCGGGAGCCCTTCGGCATCGGCGAGTCCTCTCCCCGGCTCTCCTGGAAGACCACCGCACCCGTCGGCTGGACCCAGCGGGCCTACCAGATCGAGGTCATCGGCGCCGACGGGACGCACCGCACGGGCCGCACGGACTGGGTGACTTCCCAGGACTCCGTGCTCGTCCCCTGGCCGCTGCCGCTGCTGTCGTCACGCGCACGTTGCGAGGTCCGGCTACGGGTCCGCGGGGCCGACAGGGTGACCAGCGACTGGAGCCCGCCGTTGCAGATCGAGACGGGCCTGCTGGAGCCGACGAACTGGACGGCCCGCGCGATCTCACCGCACGAGCCGCACGAGCCGCACGATTCGGAGAGGCCGGTCGCCGGTCGCCGCCCGCCGTTGCTGCGCAGGGAGTTCGCCCTCGGCGCGGAGGTGGAACGCGCCCGGCTGTACGTCACCGCCCACGGCCTGTACGAGATCGAGATCAACGGCCGCCGCGTCGGCGACCACACGCTCGCCCCCGGCTGGACCAGCTATCACCACCGGCTGCGCTACCAGACCCACGACGTCACCGAGCACCTGCGCGTCGGCGACAACGCCATCGGCGCCTGGCTGGCCGACGGCTGGTACCGCGGCCGCCTCGGCTTCGGCGGCGGCCATGCCGACCTCTACGGCAACCGGGTCGCGCTCCTCGCCCAGCTGGAGATTGTCCACCGGGACGGCACCGTCACCGTCATCGGCACCGACCCCTCCTGGCGGGCCGGCCAGGGCCCGATCCTCGCCTCGGGCCTGCTGGACGGCGAGACGTACGACGCCCGGGAGGAACTGCCCGGCTGGTCCAGCCCCGGATTCGACGACGGCGACTGGTCACCGGTGGACGTCGTCACCAGGGACCCGGCGACACTGGTCGCGCCCACCGGCCCACCCGTGCGCTGCACCGAGGAGATCCACCCGGTACTGGTGACCGCGCTGGACGGCGACCGGCTGCTGGTGGACTTCGGGCAGAACCTCGTCGGCAGGATCCGCATCACGGTCTCCGGCCCGGCCGGGCACACGATCGTCATCCGCCACGCCGAGGTGCTCCAGGACGGCGAACTGTGCGTACGCCCCCTGCGCGGCGCCACGTCCACGGACCGCTACACCCTGCGCGGCGACGGCCCCGAGACCTGGGAGCCCCGCTTCACGATCCACGGCTTCCGCTACGCCGAGATCACCGGCTGGCGGGGCGGCGACCCCCACCGCGACATCACCGCCCGCGTCCACCACACCGACATGGCGAGGACCGGCTGGTTCGAGTGCTCCAACGAGCAGGTCAACCGCCTGCACCGGAACGTGGTGTGGAGCCTGCGCGGCAACTTCGTCGACCTGCCCACCGACTGCCCGCAGCGCGACGAACGGCTCGGCTGGACCGGCGACATCCAGATCTTCGCCCCCACCGCCGCCTTCCTGTACGACTGCCACGGCATGCTCGCCTCCTGGTTGCGTGACGTCGCCGTGGAACAGCACGCCGACGGGACCGTGCCCTGGTACGTCCCCGAGATCCCCGGCGGTGAACAGTGGACCCCGGCCCGCCCGGGCGCCGGCTGGGGCGACGTCGTGGCACTGACCCCGTGGGACCTGTACCGGGCCTCCGGCGACACCGGACTCCTCGCCGCGCAGTACGCCGGCGCACGGCGCTGGGTCGACCTCGTCACCGAGCTCGCCGACGAGTCGGGCCTGTGGAACCGCGGGTACCAACTCGGCGACTGGCTCGACCCGTTCGCACCCCCCGAGGACCCGGGAGCGGGACGCACCGACCGTCACCTCATCGCCACGGCGTACTACGCCTGGTCCCTCCGGCATGTGGCCTGGACCGCCGGTGTCCTGGGGCGTGAGGACGAACGCCGCCGTTACCAGCTACGCGCGGATCGGGTCCGGCAGGCCTTCGTCGCCGAGTACGCCGGACCCGGCGGCCTGATGACCAGCGACACCCAGACCGCCTACGCCGTCGCCCTCCAGTTCGACCTCCTCCCCGACGCGGCGGCCCGGGCCGCGGCCGGGCGGCGGCTGGCCGACCTGGTCGCGGCGGGCGGGCACACCATCCGGACCGGTTTCATCGGCACCCCGCTGGTGGCACCCGCCCTGAGCGCCACCGGCCACGACGACAGCGCCTACGCCCTGCTCCTCCAGCAGGAGTGCCCCTCATGGCTCTACGCGCTCAAGCACGACGCCACGACCGTCTGGGAACGCTGGGACAGCATGCTGCCCGACGGCACCGTCAATCCGGGCGAGATGACGTCGTTCAACCACTACGCCCTCGGCGCCGTCGCCCAGTGGCTGCACACCACCGTCGCCGGACTCGAGGCGGGCGCGCCCGGTTACCGGGAGGTCGTCTTCCGCCCCCGTCCGGGTGGCGGCATCAGCTGGGCGAGTGCCGCCCACGAGTCGCCGTACGGGCGCGTGGCGATCCGATGGGAGCTCGGACGGACGGAGCTCACCGTGGAGACGACGGTGCCCACCGGCACGACCGGACGCATCGAGTGGCCCGACGGAGGCGTGACCTTCCTGCCGACCGGGACCACGAGCACGCGCCGGCACCACCTCGCCTCCTGCCCCGAACCGACCCACTGAGCCACAGCGACACGAAGGAGTCTCGCGTGACCAGACATGACACCGCCCCGCCCCGCCCCGGCATACGCGGCAGGGCCCGACGTCCCGCCCTCGCCTCGATCCTGGTTGCACTGCTCACCCTCCTGGGCCTGGTCACCGCCGGACCCGCGCAGGCACTCAGCGGTGACCTGCGCATGCACGACCCCAGCCTCATCAAGGTGGGCAGCTGCTACTACGGCTTCTCCACCGGCTTCGAGAACGACCCGCTCAATCCCAGCGGATCCATCACCGTGCGCAAGACGTGCGCCGGCACCGCGGCGTCCGGGTGGACGAAGGTCGGCAACGTCTGGTCGTCGACGCCGTCCTGGATCACCGCCAAGCTCGGCTCGACCCCGCCGAACATCTGGGCCCCCGACGTCAAGTACTTCAACGGCAAGTACCACCTGTACTACGCCGGTTCACTCTGGGGCTCCGCCTACGCGGTGATGGGTCTGGCCACCGCCACCGACATCGAGGGCCCCTGGACCGACCAGGGCATGGTCACGGACGTCAACTACCCGATCGACCCCAACGTCGACTGGGGACCCGACGGCCGGCTGTACATCACCTGGGGCTCGTTCACCGGCCCCGGCACCTACATGCACGTCCTCGACGAGGCCACCGGCAAACTGTCGACCACCGACAACAACCTCTGGCACCTCGCCGTCGGCATCGAGAACCCCACGATCATCCTCAACGGCGGCTACTACTACCTCTTCGGCTCCAAGGGGCTGTGCTGCAGCGGAACCAACAGCAACTACTACACGGTGGTCGGGCGGTCCACCAGCATCACCGGCCCCTACCTCGACCAGAGCGGCGTCAACATGCTCTCGAACGGCGGCACCACCGTCCTCACCGGCGCCCGCCCCAGGGTGGCGGCCGGCGGCGCGGACGCCTACGACGACGGTGTCTCCAAGTTCCTCGCCTACCACTACTACGACGCCGACAACGCCGGACGGGAGACGCTCGACATCCGTCAGGTGACCTTCGCGAACGGCTGGCCCGTCCTCGCGGGCCCGCTCGGGGCCGCGAACAACCACCTCCTCAACCGCAACGCCGACAAATGCGCCGACGTCTGGTTCGCGAGCACGGCCGACGAGGCATCGGTGAACTCGGGGAACTGCAACTCCGGCACCAACCAGCAGTGGGTCTCCACCGCCGTCGGCTCCGACTATCGGCTCGTCAACGTCAACAGCGGCAAGTGCCTGCAGATCGCCGGCGCCGCCACCGCCAACGGCGCCGCGGCCGTGCAGTCGACCTGCACCGGAGCCTCGCACCAGCTGTGGAGGAAGACCGCCGTGATCGGCGGCTACGTCACCTACACCAACGTCAACAGCGGCAAGTGCCTGCAAGTCGCCGGAGCGTCCACCGCCAATGGCGCGGCCCTGGAACAGTCCACCTGCAACGCCGGTGCCAACCAGCAGTGGATGGTCGTCTGACACCTGAACGACGCCCTGTGCCGCCGGGCGTGAGGAGCACCTTCTCCTGACGCCCGGCGGTGTCCGGGCGCATGCCGCCACTGCGCGAGCGTCACCGGCACGCGGCCTCCGCGCAGGTCGTGCAGGTGGCCTGGTGCCGACCGGCGAGCCCCGTCACACTGACGACGTGGACGCCCCTCACCTTCCCGCGCCCGACCCCGGCCTGTTCGGGCCCGCCTCCGTGACCTGGCAGGCCCACGGCGACCCCGTCATGTGGATCGCCGGGATCCGCGCGCTCTACCTCCAGGCCCTGCACCCGCGCGCGGTGCGCGGTGTCATGCAGAACTCCGACTTCCGCAAGGACGCCTGGGGCCGCCTGATGCGCACGGCGAGCTTCGTCGGTACGACGACGTACGGGACCTCCGAGGCCGCCGAACAGGCCGGTGCCCGCGTCCGGAAGATCCACCGCCTGCTCACGGCGACCGACCCGGACACGGGGGAGCGGTACGCCGTCGACGAACCCGGCCTGCTGCTGTGGGTGCACTGCGCCGAGATCGACTCCTACCTCCACATCCTGCGCCGCTCCGGCTACCCCCTCACCGAGGCGGCCGCCGACCGTTACGTCGGCGAACACCGTGTCAGCGCCCGTCTGGTGGGCCTCGACCCCGAGGCCGTACCCGGGGACCGGGCGGAGCTGGCGGCCTACTTCGAGGCCGTGCGCCCCGAACTGGCGGCCGGACCCGAGGCGCGGGCCGTCGACGACTTCCTGCTTCGGCCCCCACGCACCCGCTGCTCGTCCCGGCACGCGAGGCGCTGTGGCGGCGCGTGGCGAACCTCGCGTACGCCTCCCTGCCGCCGTACGCCCATCAGCTGTACGGCAGGGAGGCCCCCGCCCCGGCCGTGGTCACCCGCCGCCTGCGCCGCACCGCCACCCTGCTGCGCCGCGTCCCCGCCCGTCTGCGCTGGCAGCTCCCGCCCCAGCACATCCTCCGCGCCATGGCACGGCTCGGCCCCGGCTCCCGTCCGGCACCGCACAGAGCCGGGAGGTAGGCCGTCGTACGGGACGGCGTCCGTCCGGCCCGCCCCTCTGGCCGATCCCGATCATCGCGTGTTACCAAGAGCCATGGCTGCCACCCCCGCACACCCCGACCGTCCCGCGCACCCCGACCGCCCCGCCGGACCCCGGCCGCACGACGCGTACGACGCGGTGATCGTCGGAGGCGGCCACAACGGCCTGGTCGCCGCCGCCTACCTGGCCCGTGCCGGGCGTTCCGTGCTCGTGCTGGAGCGACTGGACCACACCGGCGGCGCCGCCGTGTCCACCCGGCCCTTCGCGGGGGTGGACGCCCGGCTGTCGCGGTACTCCTACCTGGTCAGCCTGCTGCCCCGGAAGATCGTGCGGGACCTGGACCTCGACTTCCGCGTCCGTGGCCGCACGATCTCGTCGTACACCCCCGTCGAACGCGACGGTCACTCCACCGGCCTCCTGGTCGGCGGCGGAGAGCGCCGCACCCGCGAGGCGTTCGCGCGGCTGACGGGCTCCGGCCGCGAGTACGAGGCATGGCGGCGGTTCTACGCGATGACCGGCCATGTCGCCGAACGGGTGTTCCCGACGCTCACCGAGCCCCTGCCCACCCGCGACGGCCTGCGCGCGCGGATCGACGACGAGGAGGCGTGGCAGGTCCTGTTCGAGGAGCCGATCGGCAGGGCCGTCGAAGCGCGGTTCGCCGACGACCTCGTGCGCGGTGTCGTCCTCACCGACGCGCTCATCGGCACCTTCGCGGACGCCCACGACCCCTCCCTCCGGCAGAACCGCTGCTTCCTCTACCACGTGATCGGCGGCGGTACGGGCGCCTGGGACGTGCCCGTCGGCGGCATGGGCGCGCTCACGGACGCGCTGGCCACGGCCGCGCGCGCGGCGGGCGCCGTGATCGCCACCGGCCACGAGGCGCGCCGGATCGTGACGGACGGACGGTCCGCCGAGATCACGTACCGGACCGCCGACACGGAAGGCACCGTCGCCGCCCGGCACGTCCTGGTGAACGCCTCGCCCCAGGAACTGGCCGCGCTGACCGGCGACGCACCGCCCGCCCCCGCCGAGGGCGCCCAGCTGAAGGTGAACATGCTGCTCACGCGGCTGCCGGCCCTGCGCGACCGGTCCGTCGACCCGCGCGAGGCGTTCTCCGGCACCTTCCACATCGCCGAGGGCTACGAGCAACTGGCCACCGCCCACGCCCAGGCCGCCTCCGGCAGACTCCCCGAGGCCCCGCCCTCCGAGATCTACTGCCACTCCCTGACCGACCCGAGCATCCTCGGCCCGGACCTGGCCGACCAGGGCTACCAGACGCTCACCCTGTTCGGCCTGCACACGCCCGCGCGCCTGTTCGCGGCCGACAACGACGCCGTACGCGAGGACCTCCTCAAGGCCACGCTCGCCCAGCTGGACGCCCATCTCGCCGAACCCCTCGCCGACTGCCTGGCGACCGACGCCGACGGCCGCCCCTGCATCGAGGCCCGCACCCCGCTCGACCTCGAACGCGACCTGGGCCTCCCCGGCGGCAACATCTTCCACCGCGACCTCGCCTGGCCCCACACCCAGGAGGGCACCGGCCGTTGGGGCGTCGAGACCCGCCACGCCAACGTCCTGCTGTGCGGGGCGGGTGCCGTGCGGGGCGGCGGGGTGAGCGGGGTCCCCGGCCACAACGCGGCCATGGCGGTCCTGGAGGAGTCCGGGGCGGACGGCCCGTGACCGCCCACGGGGGCAGCGCCCTGCTGAGTCGCCGCGACCAGCAGGGCCGTCGCCGAACGCCGTTCAGTCGGCTGCCGCCGTCCATCCCGCCGTGGCGATCCGTCCCGCGTCCGCCGCCCGCGACTCGTCGAACAGGGCCCGGCCTCCCGCCGTCACCCGCAGCCCGTCGACGTACACCCCGCGGCCGACGTAACTCCGGTCGGTCGTGTACCGCCAGCGCACGGTGAGCGCCTCGGCCTCCGGCAGCTCCGCGGTGACCCGGTGCCAGGCCCGGCCCGACCACCCCGTCACCGACCCGGAAGGATGCTCCTGGGGGGCGCCTGCGCCCCGTACGGTCGTGAAGGGCGCCGGCCGCCAGGTCCCGCCGCCGTCGGCGGAGGTCTCCAGGACGAGGGCGCCCGCCTGTGGCTCGGTGTCCCACCACAGGGCGCAGCGCAGGCGGGGCCGCCGTGCGCCGGCCGCGGCGGTGTCGAGCGGCGGGAGCGCGAGCGTCGCCGTGGTGCCGGACGCCATCCCGGAGAACCAGGACGTGCGGCCCCGGGCCGGGCGTACGGGGACGGCCCGGGCGAGGTGGTTCGCCGCGGCCACCCGGGGCGCGGATCCGGACCGCCAGCCGCGCACCGGATGGACGGAGTTGCCGAGCACCACGAGGAAGGAGTCGGTGCTCGGGTCCAGGACGAGCGAGGTGCCGGTGAAGCCGGTGTGGCCCGCCGTGCGCGGGGTGGCCATCGCGCCCATGTACCAGTGCTGGTAGAGCTCGAAGCCCAGCCCGTGCTCGTCGCCGGGGAACGAGGTGTTGAAGTCGGTGAACATCAGCTCCACCGACTCGGGGGCCAGGATGCGGGTCGTGCCGTACACGCCTCCGTCGAGCAGCGTGCGGCAGAGGACGGCCAGGTCCCAGGCGCAGGAGAAGACACCGGCGTGGCCCGCGACCCCGCCGAGGCCGAACGCGTTCTCGTCGTGCACCTCTCCCCACACCAGCCCCCGGTCCAGACCCGACCAGGGGAGACGGGCGTCCTCGGTCGCCGCGATGCGCGGCCGCCAGGAGGCCGGCGGGTTGAAGCGCGTACGGTCCATCCCGAGCGGAGCGGTGATCTCGTCGTGGAGCAGCTGATCCAGACCGTGACCGGTGATCCTCTCCAGGACGAGCTGCAGCGAGATCAGGTTCAGGTCCGAGTACAGATACGTCGAGCCTGGCGGGTTCAGCGGCGCCTCGTTCCACACGAGCCGGAGCATTCCCTCGTACGTCGGCTCCTTGTAGAGCGGGAGCCAGGAGCGGAACCCGGAGGTGTGCGTGAGCAGCTGGCGCAGGGTGATGTCCTGTTTGCCCGCGGCCCCGAACTCGGGTAGGTACGAGCAGACCTTCCCCTCCAGCTCCAGCGCGCCCCGTTCGATCTGCTGCACCGCGAGGATCGAGGTGAACAGCTTCGACACGGAGGCGAGGTCGAAGACGGTGTCCCGGGCCATCGGAATCTGCTGCTCCGCCGGGAACTCCACCCCGGTGTCGGTCTTCTCGTCGTACGCCGAGTACCGCACCGCCGTCCCGATCGCCCGGTGCAGCGCGACGGTGTCTCCCCGTCCGGCGAGCAGGACCGCACCCGCGTACCAGGGGTGCCGGGGCGACGGGCCGAGGAACGACTCGGCATCGGTGACGAGCCGCTCCAGATGTTCGGGCAGCAGCCCGGCCCGCGCGGGCGAACCGTGCCGCAGGGGCGGACGGCCCTCTCCGGGGGAGGCGGCGACGGCCGGCGCGGCCGGAAAGGGCAGTGCGGCGAACCCGCCACCGACCGCCAGCACCCGCCGACCGAGCTGCCGCCGGCTCCACCCGGACCCCGCGCTCCCCACGCCTTCACTCATGACACCCAGTCAAGCACCCGCCTCTCGACGGCGCGAGAGCGCGAAATCTGACGGTGCATCAGAAAAACTCTTCCCTCGTCCGGAGGACTGCGGCATCCTGCGCACCATGCAGACGGAGCTGAGCAACACACTCGGGGTCCAGTACGCCGTCTTCGGCTTCACGCCGTTCCCCGCGGTCGCGGCGGCCATCAGCCGGGCCGGCGGCCTCGGGGTGCTGGGCGCGGTCCGCTACACGGCCCCCGACGAACTCAAGCGCGACCTCGACTGGATCGAGGCCCACGTCGACGGCATGCCGTACGGCCTGGACGTCGTCATGCCGGCCAAGAAGGTCGAGGGGGTGACGGAGGCCGACGTCGAGGCCATGATCCCCGCCTCGCACCGGCAGTTCGTCCAGGACACCCTCGCCAAGTACGGCGTGCCGGAGCTGGCCGAGGGCGAGGCGTCGGGCTGGCGCATCACCGGCTGGATGGAGCAGGTCGCCCGCAGCCAGCTCGACGTCGCCTTCGACTACCCGATCAAGCTGCTGGCCAACGCCCTCGGCTCACCGCCCGCCGATGTCATCGACCGCGCCCACGAGCGGGGCGTCCTCGTCGCCGCGCTCGCCGGCAGCGCCCGCCACGCCCGCAAGCACGCCGAGGCGGGCATCGACATCGTCGTGGCCCAGGGCTATGAGGCGGGCGGCCACACCGGTGAGATCGGCTCCCTGGTCCTCACCCCCGAAGTGGTCGACGCCGTGGCCCCGTTGCCCGTCCTCGCCGCCGGCGGCATCGGCAGCGGACAGCAGGTGGCCGCCGCCCTCGCGCTCGGCGCCCAGGGCGTCTGGCTCGGCTCGCTGTGGCTGACCACCACCGAGGCCGAACTGCCCTCGCCCCGGCTGATCGAGAAACTGCTCGCCGCCGGCTCCGGCGACACCGTCCGCTCCCGCTCCCTCACCGGCAAACCCGCGCGTCAGCTGCGCACCGAATGGACCGACGCCTGGGACGACCCCGCCGGACCCGGCACCCTCCCCATGCCCCTCCAGGGGCTGCTCGTCGCCGAGGCGGTCTCCCGCATCCAGAAGTACGAGGTGGAGCCGCTGCTCGGCACGCCCGTCGGGCAGATCGTCGGCCGTATGAACAGCGAACGCAGCGTCCAGGCGGTCTTCGACGACCTCACCCGGGGCTTCGAGCGGGCCGTGGACCACATCAACCGGATCGCCGGAAGGAGCGGGGGACAGTGAACCGAGCCTCTCAGGACCGACCGTCCGAGGACCGAGCCTCTCAGGACCGACCGTCCGAGGACCGACCCACGGAGGACCGGCCGTCCGGAGACCGTGGGCCCCTGGGCCGCGCCCCGCAGTCGGCGGCCGCCCGCGACGGAGCCCCTCAGGCCCAGCCGCCCCAGGGCTTCTGGGCGCAGGCCGCCGCCGACCCCGACCGTGCGGTGCTGGTCGCGCCCGACGGGGAGGAGTGGACCGCCGGGCGCCTGCACGCCGAGACCAACCGCCTCGTGCACGGACTGCGGGCGGCCGGACTGGAGCGCGGCGACGCCTTCGCGGTCGTCCTGCCCAACGGCGTCGAGTTCCTCGCCGCCTACCTCGCCGCCACCCAGGCCGGCTTCTACCTGGTCCCCGTCAACCACCACCTGGTGGGCCCCGAGATCGCCTGGATCGTGTCCGACTCGGGCGCCAAGGTGCTCATCGCGCACGAGCGTTTCGCCGAGGCCGCCCGCGACGCCGCCGACGGGGCCGAGCTCCCCGCGAGCCACCGGTACGCCGTCGGCCCGGCCGAGGGCTTCCGCCCGTACGCCGAACTCCTGGACGGACAGCCCGAGTCGGCGCCCGGCGACCGCACGCTCGGCTGGGTCATGAACTACACCTCCGGCACCACCGGCCGCCCGCGCGGCATCCGCCGACCGCTGCCCGGCAAGCTCCCCGAGGAGTCCTACCTCGGCGGCTTCCTCGGCATCTTCGGCATCAGGCCGTTCGACGACAACGTCCATCTGGTCTGCTCGCCGCTCTACCACACGGCCGTCCTGCAGTTCGCCGGCGCGTCCCTGCACATCGGGCACCGGCTGGTGCTGATGGACCGGTGGGCGCCCGAGGAGATGCTCCGCGTCATCGACGCCCACCGCTGTACGCACACCCACATGGTGCCCACCCAGTTCCACCGGCTCCTCGCCCTGCCCGAGGAGGTGCGCGCCCGCTACGACGTGTCGTCCATGCGGCACGCCATCCACGGGGCCGCGCCCTGCCCGGACCATGTGAAGCGGGCCATGATCGAGTGGTGGGGCGCCTGTGTGGAGGAGTACTACGCGGCCAGCGAGGGCGGTGGCGCCTTCGCCACCGCCGAGGACTGGCTGAAGAAGCCCGGCACGGTCGGCAAGGCCTGGCCCATCAGCGAACTCGCCGTCTTCGACGACGACGGCAACCGGCTGCCGCCGGGTGAACTCGGCACCGTGTACATGAAGATGAGCACCGGCGGCTTCTCGTACCACAAGGACGAGGGCAAGACCCGCAAGAACCGCATCGGGGACTTCTTCACCGTCGGCGACCTCGGCCTCCTCGACGAGGACGGCTACCTCTTCCTCCGCGACCGCAAGATCGACCTCATCATCTCCGGCGGCGTCAACATCTACCCCGCCGAGATCGAGGCCGCCCTGCTCACCCATCCCGCGGTCGCCGACGCCGCCGCCTTCGGCATCCCGCACGACGACTGGGGCGAGGAGGTCAAGGCCGTGGTCGAGCCCGCCCCCGGATTCACGGCGGGGCAGGCGCTCGCCGAGGAGATCCTCGCCCACTGCACCCGTCGACTCGCCGGGTACAAGCGCCCGAAGAGCGTCGACTTCACCGAGGCGATGCCCCGCGACCCCAACGGCAAGCTCTACAAACGGCGGCTGCGCGAGCCGTACTGGGAGGGGCGGCAGAAGGCCGTCTGAGGGCCTGGGCCGCACACGGCGCTCACGGCTTGCGCGCGACCCCGCCCACCGCGATCACCTCGCCGGATCCGCCGGTTCCGCCGGTTCCGCCGGCCTCCGCCGCGTCCGGCCGCCAGTCGTTGAGCGGCACCACGCCCGGGGCCAGCAGCTCCAGACCCTCGAAGAACCCGGCGAGTTCGGCGGGGCTGCGCAGACGGTAGGGGGCCGCGCCGCTCTCGTTGTAGCGGCGGGTGGCCTCGGCGTTGGCCTCGTGGGTGTCCACGCTGTCGTTGAAGGCGAGGTGACTGCCCGGCGGCAGGGCGGCCATCAGGGCGCCGACGACGGAGCGTGCCTCGTCGTAGTCGACGATGTGCCCGCTGACCTGCATCATCGTCAGTCCGACCGGCTGTGAGAGATCCAGGGTCCTGGCCGCCTCCCGCAGCACGGTGTGCGGGTCGCGCAGATCGGAGTCGATGTAGTCGGTCACCCCCTCCGGTGTGCTGGTGAGCAGCGCCCGCGCGTGGGTCAGGACCAGCGGGTCGTTGTCCACGTAGACGATCCGTGCCTCCGGCGCCACCCGCTGGGCGATCTCGTGCGTGTTGTCGGCGGTCGGCAGACCGGTGCCGATGTCCAGGAACTGCCGGATGCCCGCCTCGGCGGTGAGATGGGTGACCGTGCGGCGGAGGAAGGCCCGGGAGTCGCGGGCCAGGTCGGTGATGCCGGGGAACACCGCGCGGAAGGCGTCGCCCGCAGCGTGGTCGACGGGATAGTTGTCCTTGCCGCCCAGCCAGTAGTTCCAGATACGGGCCGAGTGCGGCACCGTCGTGTCGATCATGGCGATCGCATCCGTCTCGGGACGTAACGAGTCCTGCGCCATCGGGCGGCCTCCTCGATAAGAGCGGTGATATGCCAATGGCATGGTGCTGACACAGGAATGGTGCCGCCCCGACAGGGGGCGGCACCACATCCCTCGGCTCATTGGCTCACACGGACCACCTTCAGCTTCGGCGAGGACAGGATGTCCTTCTCGCAGAAGCGGGACGTCACCCACTTCTCCGCGGAGAACAGCCGCGTCTGGTCCAGGTGGTGGGGCGAATTCGGGTCGGAGGACTGCGAGTACGTCAGCAGCGTGCGGGCCACCGGGCAGCGGCCGCCGTCCCAGCCGACCGCCTGGATGTGGCTGGAACCCGACGAGACCTCCGCGTAGACGCCCCGGGCGGGGTCCCACGGCGACTCGATCTTGTTCCACACGCCCAGCGACTCGGTGCCGCCCGACACCGGGATCCGCCGGCCGCCGCGTACGACGAACTGGTGGTCGCCGAGCTTCGCGTCCAGGGCCACGTCCGCCGCCCGCAGATCGCGGACCGTGTCGGCGAGGGCCGTGGCGAAGCCGGGCGCGTCCGTGTTGAGCGTGTTCGGGGTGCCGACCGGATCGGCCGCCGAGAAGGGAACCTTCCAGAACTGCGCACGCGGCACCACCGAGTTCAGCCGCCGCCAGAACCGGTCGAAGAGCAGCGCACCGGCGCTGTCGCTGTCCGCGGTCCGGTCCCAGGTCCGGAACACACCGCACGCCTCGGAGACGTCGACGACCGTGCCGTCACCGGCCGTCGCCGTGCCGCCCGGCAGCGCGGCACACGCCCGCGCGACGTCCTCCACCGCGAGGTCGGCGGCGGGCACCCGGTTCGCGAACTGCTGCCGCTGCAGGTCCCGCACGGTCAGATCGCCCCGGTCGGCCATCGCCGCCACGTCCTCGACCGCGCCGCGCGTCCGCATCGAGCGCTGCGTACCGACGTTGCCGAAGACCCGCTCGTACCCGGTCAGCGGCCGGTCCGCGTTCGCCAGCCACGCGCTGTCGTTGGAGTTCTCCGCGTACGGCGCGTCCTTCAGCGTCGGCATCCTGGCGGGCCCGAAGATCCCCGGCTGCACCGCGTCGGCGTCGCTGCCGAGCGCGCAGTCGGCGCGGGAACCGTCCAGGATCGCCAGGCCCGCCGCCGGGTAGGTGGCCCTGCCCAGGGGCGTCGAGCAGCGGGCGGCCAGGTCGTCGGTGATCCGGGGGAGCGTCTGCGACTGGGTGAACAGGGTGTGCCCGGCGGAGTCAGCGGCCACCGTGTTCACCCACGGCAGGCCCTGGTACCGGGCGAGGGACCTGAGCACGTCCGCCGTGCCGCCCGCCCTGGCGAAGCCCAGTGAGGTGTCGGTGAAGCGGATGTTCGCCGTGTTGGGGTCGTTCAGGGCGTACGCGGTGCCGGCCGTCCACGGCAGCGCGAGGTCGGAGCCGATCGAGGTGACGACCGGACCGTACCTGGTCCACCACTGGCTGCGGGTGACCGGGGAGCCGTCCTTCACGCCGACGGTCACGGTCCGCTTCGTCATCCGCTCCGCCTCGCCGTCCACGAGGTACGTGGTCGGGTCGGCCGGGTCCAGCGTCAGCTGATGGAGGTTCATGGGGGTGCCGGTCGCGACCGTGTGGCTCCAGGCGACCTTCGCGTTGAAGCCGATCTGGGTGATCGGCGAGCCGAGGAGCGACCCTCCCGAGACGTTCAGTTCGCCGGGGATCGTCTGCTGCGCCTGCCAGAACCGGCGGCCGCCGGCCCACGGATAGTGCGGGTTGCCCAGCAGCAGACCGCGGCCGTTCGCCGTGGTGTCACCGCCGAAGGCGACGGCGTTGGATCCCATGTCCGCGTTCGCGGCGCCGAACAGTTCGCTCGCGGCGCGGGCCGCGGCCCTGGCGTCCGGCGCGGGGGCCGTGCCCGCGGCGCCGGCGGCCGGCGGCTGCGCGGTGGTGATCGCGTCCACCACGCGCCCCTCGCCGCCGAGCACGGCGAGGGCGTACGCGCGGGAGAACACGTCGAGCGTGGAGACCGGCCGCACCCAGGCGGCGCCCTTGCAGGCGGGGTCCGTGATCGGGTTCTTCTTCAGCCACGCGTTGTAGCCGGCCGCCCAGCCCCGCATCAGGTCCTTGACCGCGCGGCTCGGTCCGAGCGGCTCGGGCCGGTCCAGCAGCTTCTGTACGGTGCCCGCGTCCCGGACGCCCTGGAAGTACAGGTCGCTGGTGAGGTTCTTCGAGGCGGAGGAGAGCGAGAAGTCCGGTGCCGCGTCGGGTCCGAAGTGGCGGGAGCGCTCCCCCCGCACGGTGACGAACCCGTCGGCGAGCACACACACCTGGTCGGCGGCCTGCGCCCAGCCGGTGCCGAAGCCGAGGTTCGCGTAGTCCTTCGCCACGATGTGCGGAACGCCGTACTCGGTGTAGCGGATCACGGCGGACAGGCCGCCGTGGGACGCGCGGTTCCCTTCGGACCGGGCGTCGTCGGCGGCGGCCGACGGCAGGACGGCCGAGGCGGTGAGCAGGGCGACGGCCGAGACCGCCAGCCGTCTGTGACGGGTGCGCATCCGAGCTCCCAACATCGTTGTGTCAAGGGATGGTTGAGCATGTCGACACGTGTCTGCGTAGTCCATACGGGCGGGGGATCCCCGCTCAAGGTGACTCGCCGTCCCCTGAGCGGAGTTGAGCGACTTCCCGCCATGTGCGTCCGGATCCGGTCGTCACCGGGGGTCCGGTCCCGGGGGTGGCGGCTTGACCTCGCTCGCGGGACGGAACGAGGATCGGGCGTCGGGAACGTGGAAGAAGGAGCGGGAAACATGACGGCAGGCCGCAGCGTGACGGTCGACGGGACCCTGCGGCGCAGTGCCCGGCGGATGCCCGCCCGCGTCGCCGTCCACTACGGCGGACGGTCCTGGACCTACGCCGAACTGGACGACGCGGTCTCCCGCGGGGCCCGCGCCCTGCGCGACACGGGACTGCGGCCCGGCGACCGCGTCGCCGCCTACGGCCACAACTCCGACGCCTACCTCATCGCCTTCCTGGCCGCCGCCCGGGCCGGCCTGGTGCACGTCCCCGTGAACCAGCACCTCACCGGCGACGACCTCGCCTACCTCCTCGACCAGTCCGGCAGCACCCTCGTCCTCACCGACCCCGGCCTCGCCGGGAACCTCCCCGAGGGCACCCGCTCCCTGCCCCTGCGCGACGCGGACGACTCGCTCCTGGACCTGCTCGCCCGCACCGAGCCGTACGACGGCGAGGAGCCCCGCGCCGAGGACCTCGTCCAGCTCCTGTACACCTCCGGCACCACCGCGCTCCCCAAGGGCGCGATGATGACGCACCGGGCGCTGGTGCACGAGTACCTCAGCGCGATCGCCGCCCTCGACCTCCAGGCGGGCGACCTGCCCGTGCACTCCCTGCCGCTCTACCACTCCGCGCAGATGCACGTCTTCCTGGTGCCGTACCTCGCGGTGGGCGCCACGAACACGATCCTCGACGCACCCGACGGCGACCGCATCCTCGACCTCGTGGAGGAGGGCCGCGCCGACAGCTTCTTCGCCCCGCCCACGGTGTGGATCGCCCTCGCGAACCGTCCCGACTTCGACACCCGTGACCTCGGCGGCCTGCGCAAGGCGTACTACGGGGCGTCCGTCATGCCGGTGCCCGTCCTGGAACGGCTCCGGGAGCGGCTGCCCGAGCTGGCCTTCCACAACTGCTTCGGGCAGAGCGAGATCGGCCCGCTGGCGATGGTCCTCGGACCGCACGAGCACAAGGGGCGGATGGACTCCTGCGGACGACCCGTCATGTTCGTCGAGGCGAAGGTCGTCGACGAGGACGGCGCGGAGGTGCCCGACGGCACCCCCGGCGAGATCGTCTACCAGTCGCAACAGCTCTGCGAGGGCTACTGGGAGAAGCCGCAGGAGACCGCCGAGGCGTTCCGCGACGGCTGGTTCCGCTCCGGGGACCTCGCCGTGCGTGACGCCCACGGCTACTTCACGGTCGTCGACCGCGTGAAGGACGTCATCAACTCCGGCGGCGTCCTCATCGCCTCCCGCCAGGTCGAGGACGCGCTCCACACCCATGACGCGGTCGCCGAGGCCGCGGTGATCGGCCTGCCCGACGACCACTGGATCGAGGCCGTCACGGCGGTCGTCGTCCGCCGGGGAGAGGTCACGGAGGACGAGCTCCTCGCGCACGCCCGCGAGAAGCTCCCCTCCTTCAAGGCCCCCAAGACGGTCCACTTCGTGGACGATCTCCCGCGCAACGCGAGCGGGAAGATCCTCAAACGGGAGCTGCGGGACCGCTTCACCCGGGGGTGAGGCACGGCCTCGCCGTGAACCGCGTTGCGGCGTACGGGGCCCGCCCCCGAAGATCGGCACCATGCCGACCTTCACCGCACCCGACGGAACCGAACTCGCCTGCCACGAGCTTGGCGAGGGCGAGCCGCTGATCGTCCTGCCCGGCGGGGCCATGCGCGCCTCCGCCTACCTGGGCGACCTGGGCGGCCTCACCGCCCACCGGCGCTTGGTCCTGCTCGACCTGCGGGGCACCGGCGGCTCGGCCGTCCCCGCCGATCCGGCGACCTACCGCTGCGACCGTCAGGTGGACGACGTGGAGGCACTCCGCGTCCACCTGGGCCTGGAGCGTATGGACCTGCTCGCCCACTCGGCCGGCGGCAACCTGGCCACGCTCTACGCGGCCCGCCACCCCGAACGGGTCTCCCGCCTGGCGCTGATCACCGCCACCCCCTGGGCGGTGGGTCTGCCGGTGACCGTCGAGGACCGCCTCCGTGCCGCCCGGCTGCGCGAGGGCGAACCGTGGTTCGCCGAGGCGTACGCGGCCTTCGAGGCGGCCTGGACCGGCCGCGGCCCCTTCGACGACGCGATGATGCCGCTGTTCTACGGCCGCTGGGACGACACCGCCCGCGCCCACATGGCCGCCGAGGAGGAACAGACGAACGACGAGGCGTCCGACGTCTACGGCTCGGCGGGCGCCTACGACCCGCCCGCCACCCGGGCCGGACTGCCGGCGCCGGTCCTCGTCCTCGCGGGGGAGTTCGACACGGGCCCGACCCCGGAACTGGCCCGGCGTGCGGCCGCCCTCTTCCCGGAGGCACGGTTCACGGTCCAGCCCGGCGCCGGCCACTTCCCCTGGCTCGACGACCCGGAGTGGTTCGTACGCGAGGTGGCGGCCTTTCTCGACGGCCGCTGACGGACATGAGGCAGCGGCTCAGCCGTCGGCCGCCGTCGCCACCGACCGGGCCCAGCGGTAGTCCGCCTTGCCGCTGGGGGAGCGCTGGATCGTCTCCGCGAGGACCAGCCGGCGGGGGATCTTGTAGCCCGCCAGGCGGGTGCGGCAGTGGGTCTGTATCTCCTCCAGGGACGGCCGGGCCGCGCCCTCGCGCAGCTGCACCACGGCGGCGACATGACTGCCCCAGCGGGGGTCCGGCACCCCGGCGACCAGCGCGTCGTACACGTCGGGGTGCGCCTTGAGGGCCTGCTCGACCTCCTCCGGGTACACCTTCTCGCCACCGGTGTTGATGCACTGCGAACCCCGGCCGAGGACCGTGACGACGCCCTCCTCGTCGACGGTCGCCATGTCGCCGAGGAGCACCCAGCGTTCGCCGTCCCGCTCGAAGAACGTCTCGGCGGTCTTGCGCGGGTCGTTGTAGTAGCCGAGGGGCACATGGCCGCGCTGGGCGACCCGCCCCGGCACGCCGACCGGTACGGGTTCGTACGTCGCCGGGTCCACGACCCGCGTACGGGAGTGGACCCGGATACGGAACCCGTCGCCCGCGCCCGAGTCCTGGGTCGCCGTGCCGTTGAAGCCGGACTCCGAGGAACCGAAGTTGTTCAGCAGCATCGCGTTCGGCACCAGGGCCCGGAACTCCTGCCGGACCGTCTCCGACATGACGGCCCCGGACGACGACACGCTGAACAGGGACGAGCAGTCGGTGCCCTTCATCGGGCCGTTCAGCGCGTCGATCAGCGGGCGCAGCATGGCGTCGCCGACCAGCGACACACTGGTGACCTTCTCCTTCTCGATCGTCCGCAGGGCCTCCTCGGGCACGAACTTACGGTGGATCACGACCCGTTGGCCGAAGTTGAACCCGATGAACGCGGTGAGCGTCGAGGTGCCGTGCATCAGCGGGGCCGTGGGGAAGAAGGTGATCCCGTCGCCGCCGGCCGCGACCCGCTCGGCCAGCTCCTCGGGCGACTTCACCGGCTCCCCGGTGGGGGCCCCGCCGCCCAGACCCGAGAAGAACAGGTCCTCCTGACGCCACATCACGCCCTTGGGCATGCCCGTCGTGCCACCGGTGTAGATGATGAACTGGTCGTCGCCCGAGCGGGCCGGGAAGCCCCGCCCGTCGGAGGCGGCGGCCACCGCCTCGGCGAAGGCGGTCACGTCGAGCGCGGGCGCGTCCTGCGCGGGAGTCCCCACCCGCACCAGATGCCGCAGCTTCTCCGTCCGCGGCAGCGCGCCCGCCACCCGTTCCGTGAACTCCGCGTCGAAGACCAGCCCGGCCAGGTCCGCGTCCCGGTAGAGATAGACCAACTCCTCTTCCACATAGCGGTAGTTGACGTTCACGGGGACGATCCGGGCCTTCAGGCAGCCGAGCGCGGTCTGCAGGTACTCGATGCCGTTGTACAGGTGCAGCCCCACGTGCTCGCCGGGCCGTATCCCGCTGTCCAGCAGATGGTGGCCGATCCGGTTGGCGGCCGCGTCCAACTCGGCGTACGTGAGGCGGTGTTCCGCGCCGGTGCCGGGGATGTCGAGATACGCGAGCGCCGCCCGGCCGGGAACCACGTCCACCACCGACTCGAACAGGTCGGCAAGGTTGTACTCCACCGTGCTCCTCCTGACCTCGCTGGCCCTCGGGTTGCCGGTCATCAGAGCAAAGGGCGGCGCAACTGTGAAGAGTCCTCGCGCAGAAATCTGACTGTCTGTCAGAAAACCCTTGAAGTGCCGACCCGTCTCCTGCAACCTGTTCTCGTTTCCTGTGGAGGGAGAACCCCGATGGGCGGCACCGAACACCTCACCGTGCGGCGCGAAGGCGGCACACTGGTGCTCACGCTCAACAGGCCCGAAGCCAAGAACGCGCTCTCGCTGCCGATGCTCGTCGGCCTGTACGACGGGTGGGTCCGGGCCGACGAGGACGAGGAGATCCGCTCCATCGTCCTCACCGGAGCGGGCGGCGCCTTCTGCGCGGGCATGGACCTCAAGGCCCTCGCGGGCAAGGGGATGGAGGGGCAGCAGTACCGGGACCGGCTCAAGGCCGACCCCGACCTGCACTGGAAGGCCATGCTCCGCCACCACCGGCCGCGCAAGCCGGTGATCGCCGCCGTCGAGGGGCACTGCGTCGCCGGAGGCACCGAGATCCTCCAGGGCACCGACATCCGGGTCGCCGGCGAGTCGGCGACCTTCGGCCTCTTCGAGGTCCGGCGCGGACTCTTCCCGATCGGCGGTTCCACGGTCCGGCTCCAGCGGCAGATCCCGCGCACGCACGCCCTGGAGATGCTGCTCACCGGGCGGCCCTACAGCGCGCAGGAGGCCGCCGCGATCGGGTTGATCGGACATGTGGTGCCCGAGGGCACGGCCCTGGCCAAGGCCCTGGAGATCGCCGAACAGGTCAACGCGTGCGGGCCGCTTGCCGTCGAGGCCGTGAAGGCGTCCGTCTACGAGACGGCCGAGATGACCGAGGCGGAGGGGCTGGCGGCCGAGTTGAAGCGGGGGTGGCCGGTCTTCGACACGGCCGATGCGAAGGAAGGGGCTCGTGCCTTCGCCGAGAAGCGGGCCCCTGTCTACCGGCGGGAATAGGCGTACCGCCCCGGGACGTCGTGAGCCGGCCGCGGGTGTGTCGTGGCCGGTCGCGCAGTTCCCCGCGCCCCCAAAAGAGGGCGCGTCCCCGTGCCCTCATGCGAAGGAGGCAACCTGCGATGTCCGCGATCCTCAAGGCCCCCCTCACCGTCGAGTTTCCGTTCACCCGCTCCGTCGGCCCGGTACAGAGCGCCTTCCTCACCGGACTGCGTGAGCGTGTGCTTCTCGGGGTGCGCACCGGCGACGGGCGGGTGCTGGTCCCGCCCGTCGAGTACGACCCCGTCACCGCCGAGGAGATCCGCGACCTGGTCGAGGTCGCGCCGACCGGCACCGTGACCACCTGGGCCTGGAACCACGAGCCACGCCGCGGCCAGCCCCTCGCCACCCCCTTCGCCTGGGTGCTGGTGCGGCTCGACGGGGCCGACACGGCCCTGCTGCACGCCCTCGACGCGCCCGGCCCCGACGCCGTACGCACCGGGATGCGGGTCCGCGTGCGCTGGGCCGGGGAACGGTCCGGCGCCATCACGGACATCGCCTGCTTCGAGCCCTACGACGGGCAGGCGGAGGAACCGACGGGCCACAGCGGCGCGTTCGACGACGCCGTCACCGGGATCGTCGCCCCCGCCCGCCTCGACTACACCTACTCGCCCGGCCGCGCCCAGACCGGATACATCAACGCCCTCGGCGGCCGCCGCACGGTCGGCGAACGCTGCCCCTCCTGCGCGAAGGTGTACGTCCCCCCGAGGGGCGCCTGCCCCACCTGCGGGGTGGCCACGGCCGAACAGGTGGAGGTCGGGCCGGGCGGGACGGTCACCACGTTCTGCATCGTCAACATCAAGGCGAAGAACCTGGACATCGAAGTCCCCTACGTCTACGCCCACATCGCCCTCGACGGCGCCGGACTCGCCCTGCACGGGCGGATCGCGGGCATCCCCTACGACCAGGTGCGCATGGGGCTGCGCGTCGAGCCGGTGTGGACCGAGGGCGCCCGCTATCCCGACCACTACCGGCCCACCGGCGAACCCGACGCGGACTACGAGACGTACAGGGAGACGCTATGACCCGCGAGGCACGACCGGGCACGGACGCACGGGACATCGCCGTCGTCGCCTTCGCCCAGACCGACCACCGGCGCACCAGCGACGACGTCTCCGAGGTGGAGATGCTCATGCCGGTGCTCCACGAGGTCATGCAGGCCACCGGGCTGAAGACCGCCGACATCGGCTTCACCTGCTCCGGCTCCAGCGACTACCTCGCCGGGCGCGCCTTCTCCTTCACCCTGGCCCTCGACGGCGTCGGCGCCTGGCCGCCGATCTCCGAGTCGCACGTCGAGATGGACGGGGCCTGGGCGCTGTACGAGGCATGGGTCAAGCTGCGCACGGGGGACGCCGACACCGCGCTCGTCTACTCCTACGGCAAGTCCTCGCCCGGATCGGTGCGGGACGTCCTGACCCGGCAGCTCGACCCCTACTACCTGGCCCCGCTGTGGCCCGACTCCGTCGCCCTCGCCGCCCTCCAGGCCCGGGCGCTCATCGACGCGGGCACCACGGACGAGCCGGCGCTCGCGGCGGTCGGGGCCCGCAGCCGCGCGGACGCCGCCGCCAACTCCCACGCCCAGCTGCGCGGTCCGGTGCCGCAGGGCGACTACCTCGTACGGCCGCTGCGTACCGGCGACTGCCCGCCCATCGGCGACGGGGCCGCCGCCGTGATCCTCGCCGCGGGGGAGCGGGCCCGGGACCTGTGCGAGCGGCCCGCCTGGATCCGGGGCATCGACCACCGCATCGAGGCACACGGCATCGGCGTGCGCGACCTCACCGACTCGCCGTCCGCCCGGCTCGCCGCCGAACGGGCCGGAGCGTTCGAACGCCCCGTGGACACCGCCGAGTTGCACGCCCCGTTCAGTGCGCAGGAGGTGATCCTGCGCGAGGTCCTGGGGCTCGGAGACGACGTGCGCGTCAATCCGTCGGGCGGGGCCCTGGCCGCCAACCCGGTCATGGCCGCCGGGCTCATCAGGATCGGCGAGGCCGCCGCCCGCATCCACCGGGGCGAGTCCGACCGGGCGCTGGCACACGCCACGTCCGGGCCCTGTCTGCAGCAGAACCTGGTCGCCGTACTCGAAGGGGATCCGCGATGAGCAAGGAACCCGTGGCCGTCGTGGGTGTCGGCCAGACCAAGCACGTGGCGGCGCGCCGGGACGTGTCGATCGCCGGACTCGTCCGCGAGGCCGCCCGACGGGCCCTGGACGACGCCGAGCTGACCTGGGCCGACGTCGAGGCCGTCGTCATCGGCAAGGCGCCCGACTTCTTCGAGGGCGTCATGATGCCCGAGCTGTATCTCGCCGACGCGCTCGGCGCCGTCGGCAAACCCATGATGCGGGTCCACACGGCGGGCTCGGTCGGCGGTTCGACCGCGCTGGTCGCCGCGAGCCTGGTCGCCGCCCGCGTCCACGGCACGGTGCTGACCCTCGCCTTCGAGAAGCAGTCCGAGTCCAACGCCATGTGGGGCCTGTCCCTGCCGATCCCGTTCCAGCAGCCGCTGCTGGCCGGCGCCGGAGGCTTCTTCGCCCCGCACGTACGGGCGTACATGCGACGCAGCGGCGCCCCCGACACCGTCGGCTCCCTGGTCGCGTACAAGAACCGCCGCAACGCGCTGAAGAACCCCTACGCCCACCTCCACGAGCACGACATCACGCTGGAGAAGGTCCAGGCCTCGCCCATGCTGTGGGACCCGATCCGCTACTCCGAGACCTGCCCCTCCTCCGACGGGGCCGTCGCGATGGTCCTCACCGACCGGGCGGGGGCCGCCCGCGCGCCCCGGCCCGTCGCGTGGATGCACGGCGGCGCGATGCGCAGCGAGCCGACGCTGTTCGCGGGCAAGGACAGCGTGTCCCCGCGCGCGGGACGGGACTGCGCGGCCGACGTGTACCGCCAGGCGGGCATCGCGGATCCGCGCCGGGAGATCGACGCGGTGGAGATGTACGTGCCGTTCTCCTGGTACGAGCCGATGTGGCTGGAGAACCTCGGCTTCGCCGCGGAGGGGGAGGGCTGGAAGCTCACCGAGTCCGGTGTCACCGAGCTGGACGGGGACCTTCCGGTCGACATGTCCGGCGGGGTCCTGTCGACCAACCCCATCGGCGCCTCCGGCATGATCCGATTCGCGGAGGCCGCACTCCAGGTGCGGGGCCTCGCGGGAGAACACCAGGTGGACGGCGCACGCCGGGTGCTGGGACATGCCTACGGCGGCGGATCGCAGTTCTTCTCGATGTGGCTGGTGGGCGCCGAGCCGCCCACGTCCTGAACCCGCCCCTCACGTGGCCTGTCGGCGGTGGGGGCCGATCGCTAGTCTGGCGGGCGGACGACGAACCGGGAGGAGCACGGACGTGGCCGAGACCACCATGCAGCAGCGATCCCTCGACGGCTGGCACAAACCGGCGGAACTGGACCTGACCAACGCGGACTGGCGGTCGAGCAGCCAGGGGCGGGGAGATGTCCAGATCGCCTTCGTCGAGGGCTTCATCGCCATGCGCAACAGCCGCAGCCCCGAGAGCCCCTCGCTGATCTTCACCCCCGCCGAATGGGGTGCCTTCGTGTCAGGGGCCCGGGAGGGCGAGTTCGACCTGACCTGAGCGACCGCGGGCACGGTGCCGGTGGGCGGCCGGAGCCCGGCGGCGCCCACCGGCGAGGAGGAGGCGGAACCCGCGCCCGGCCCCGGAACGGGCGGGGCCTGTACATTTGTTCGGTCAGGGGGCACCGCAGGGGGGCCCGCAGTGGCTCCGCTCCCTAGGAGAAGCAGTCTCATGGACGACGCCGTGCGCCGACGCCGGCAGGCGCTGTTCCTCGTCTTCCTGCTCGCCGGCATCTCCATGTCGTCGTGGGTCACGCGCACGCCCGCGATCAGGGACCGGCTGGACGTCTCCACCGCGCAGATGGGACTGGTCCTGTTCGGGCTGTCGCTCGGCTCCATGCTGGGGATCAGCTCGTCGGGACGGCTGGTGTCCCGCTACGGCACCCGCCCGGTGATCGCCTGGGGGACCTGGCTGCTGCTGGCCGGCATGGTCACGATCTGCTGGGGCGGCTTCGCCTCCTCCGTGCCCCTGGTGACCCTGGGCCTGTGCGCGTTCGGCGCCGGCATGGGCGTCGGGGACGTGGCGGTCAACGTCGACGGCGCCGACGTCGAGCGGATCAGCGGCCGGACCACGCTCCCCCCGCTGCACGGCTTCTTCAGTCTGGGCACGGTGTGCGGAGCCGCGGCGGGCATGGCGGCGACCGCGGCCGGAATCCCGGTGCACTGGCATCTCGCGGCGGTCGTCGCGGTCTGCGTCGGCCTCCTGCTGTACGCGGTGCGATCCGTTCCGGCGGGCACCGGCCGCACCGCCCCCGCGGAGACCCGGGACGGCGACGGGGAACGGCACCCGGCGGTGTGGAAGGACGGCAGGCTCCTCCTCATCGGCGCGATCGTGCTGGCCATGGCACTGGCCGAGGGCTCGGCCAACGACTGGCTGCCCCTGCTCATGGTCGACGGACACGGAATGGACCCCACCGCGGGCTCCCTCGTCTACGCCGGATTCGCCGCCGCCATGACGCTGGGCCGCTTCACCGGCACCTACGTCCTCGACCGCTACGGCCGCATCACCGTGGTGCGCGCCAGTGCCGCCTCCGGCGCCCTCGGCCTGCTCCTCGTCGTCGTCTCCGACAGCCCCGCGCTGGCCGGTGCCGCCGTGCTGTTCTGGGGCCTCGGCGCCTCGCTCGGCTTCCCCCTGGCGCTCTCCGCCGCCGGTGAGTCCGGCCCCGACTCGACGGCCCGTGTCAGCCTCGTCGCCGTCATCGGCTACGTCGCCTTCCTCGTCGGCCCGCCGGGGCTCGGCTTCCTGGGCGAACAGATCGGTCTGCGGCCCGCCATGCTCGTCGTCCTCGCCTTCGTCGTCTGCGCGGCCTTCCTGGCCCCCGCGGTCGACACCTCCCGCCGGAACACCGTCGCGGGCGCGGCACCGCCGGCCGACGACGAGCCCACCCGTTCCGGCACGCGGGCCCGCCCGCGGCCCTGACGGACGGCCCACGACGCCCGGTTCGTCCACCTCGTCCGCCTCGTCAGCGCAACGGGGAATCCCCCTTCCCTCCCTCGTGGGCGGCGCCGGGCACGGCCGTCCGGGCCGTCCCGGAGCGCCCTCGCCCCCGCCGCTCCCTCGGCCCCACCGCCGCACGGCACGCCGTACCATTGCGGCATGTCCTTCCTCCGCCGCCGCAGCGCCACTCCCGCCGGCCCCGAATTCGACGTACTGGCCATGGATCCGGGCGACTGGCCGGGCAATCTCGGTGCCGGTCTGCTGCCCGCCCCCGACGGCAGTTGTCAGGGCGTCTTCCTGCGCTACGACCTCTACGGCGGCCGCGGCCCCGCGATGATCATCGGCAACCTCCCGGAGGGTTCCCCGGCGCGCGAGGTGGCCGAGGGAGAGATCCCCTTCGAGGTGAGCCAGCTGCTGATCGCCCTGGAGAACGAGGAGGAGATCACCGTCGTCGGCTCCGAGGACATGCCGGTGATGCAGGGCGACAACCTCCTGATCGTCCGCCGCCTCAAGCTCTCCGAGTCCCGGATCTCCTGCGTCCAGTTCGACCGCAGCGACAACGTCCTGGTGACCATCGCCGCCTGGGACCGCCCCATCACCGACGACCTGTACGCGCTGCTCAAGCCGCTCCCGGCGGAGCTGTTCCAGCAGGGCTGAAGGCGGCAGGGGACGCAGACGACAAGGGCCGGGTGCACGCGCACCCGGCCCTTCCTCGCGCCCCGTCGTCACACGGCGGGCAGCACCCGCACGTCCGCCGCCCGCACGAACGCCACCCGGTGGCCGAACTGGATCTCGTAGTAGAGGTCCTCGCCGACCACGACCCGATGCCCGCCGGTGTCGAAGGAGACGGCGTAGTAGTACTCGCCGGGCACCTTGTCACCGGCCACGTACCGCTGACCCTTCGGGAGCTTGTACGGCAGCGGCGACACCGCCTGCACGGGGACACCGGCCGGGTACGCCGCCGCCTCCGGGTAGGCGCGGCCGTACACCGGGATGTCCGCGAGGCCGTCCCGGGGCGTCACCAGCAGACCGGCCGCGCCGACCGCCGTCGGCTCGTCTTCGGGGTTCTTGAACCACGCCTTCTGCCCCAGGTACCAGATCGCCGTCCAGTCGCCCTGCCGCTCGGCCACCGCGTAACTCTGACCGGTGGAGACCCGTGATCCGAGGTCGTTCACCCCGGTCGTCGAGGCGCTGCCGTCCGGCCGCAGCCCGATGTCCTTGATCAGGGGCGAGGCCGCGTCGGGCCGGCTGTACAGCCGCACCGCACTGGAGCCGTGCACCGCGCAGGACGCGCCGCCGGACGCACAGCCGGTGAAGACGGGCCGGTTGCCCGCGTAGTCCGGGCGGATGGTGACCATGTCGCTGTCGCCGCCGGACGTCGCGACGAGCGGTGCGCCCAGCAGCTCGAAGTAGTGCCGCCAGTCCCAGTAGGGCCCGGGGTCGGTGTGCATCCCCGGGACCGCCGCCGTCGTCGGGCCGGGCACGGTGTCATGGCCGAGGATGTGCTGCCGGTCCAGCGGGATGCCGTGCTTGTCGGCGAGATACCGCACCAGCCGCGCCGAGGCGCGGTACATCGCCTCCGTGTACCAGGCGTCCGGCGCCGTGAGGAACCCCTCGTGCTCCAGACCGATCGACGCCGCGTTGACGTACCAGTTGCCCGCGTGCCAGCCCACGTCCTTGGCCTTGATGTGCTGGGCGATGTGCCCGTCCGTGGAGCGCAGCGAGTACTGCCACGACACGTACGTCGGGTCCTGGACCAGTTCGAGGGCGCTGTCCCAGTAGCCCTCGATGTCATGGACGACGATGTACCGCACGGGCTGCGAGTTCGGCCGGTCGGCCAGGTCGTGGTTGCCGTAGTCGTCGTCGCCGAACTCCGCGTAGGCGGCCGGGACCCACTCGCAGGACACCGTCGCCGGGCACTCCGTGGCGCCCGCGGCCGACGTGCGCAGCCCCGCCCGGGACAGCTGCCCGGTCCGGGGGACGAGACCGGGCTCGGCGGTCAGCACCACCCGCTGGCCGGCGTCCGTGACGCGCCCGGCGCCGTCGCGGATCACGGCGAACACCTCGTCCGCGTACGCCGCGGCGGTCGCCCGGTCGTCGGCGCCGGAGAAGCGGGCCACGGCGCCGTACCAGTCCGCCGGATCGGCACTCGGCCGTACGCCCAGCTCCCGCTGTGCGTCGGCGAGCAGGGCGGCACCGCCCGCCACGTTCGCGGCGGGGTCCGTGCGCAGTGTCCGCTCCGGCAGGCCGGTCAGGGCGGCCGCCCGCGTCAACGTCCGCAGCCGGGCCGGGATCCGGGTCGGTGCGGGCCGGCCGGCCTCGGCGACCCGGCGTGGCCGGGAGCCGTCTCCGCGCGGGTCCTCGGCGCCCTCGCCGTGGTGCGGGGCCTCGGCGAGGGCGGTACGGGCGTCGGTCAGGTGCATGGGGCCGTAGCCGCCGGTGACGCTCGGCGCTCCGCCGTGCGTGTCCCAGCGGGACTGCAGATAGGAGACGCCCAGCAGCACGTCGCGCGGCACGCCGTACTCGGCCGCCGCGGTGCCGAACGCGCCCTGCAGACGGGCCGGGGCGGCGGAGGGCAGGCCGGCGGGCGGGGCCGCGCCCAGCAGGGGCAGCAGCAGGACGGCGGGGGCCGCGGCCAACGCCGATCTGCGCGCACGTCCGGGGCGCGGGGTGGGTCTGCGGTCGGTGGGGGAACCTCGCAAGGCGGCCTCCTGTAACGGTGGGGCGTTGGCGGGGGCGTGCGGGACCGGACGGCAGCAGTGCCGCCGGCCCGCCGACGATCCGTCAATCATGCCCGCACCGGGCGCCTTCCGCGGTGATTGTTCACCCGTGACGACGCGGGCCGCGCTGCCCGGCGGCCCGCGTCGAGACGGGGGAGGGGCCCGCCGACATGGCAAAGGCCCGCGGTGCGCCACCCCCTTGCACAGGGGCGCACCGCGGACCTTCGTTCCTTCAGCGAGTGCCGACCGCCGCCCGGACGGCCTTGCGGGCCAGCTGGCAGTCGTCGTGCAACCGCCTGAGCAGCAACCGCTGTTCCTCGCCGGACGGCGCGGCAGCCGGGTGGGCCGGGCCCGGCGCCGTCGGGGTCGTGTCGTGCATCGAACGCTGCACGGCCGTCTCGTAGGTACGGATCTCCCGGGTCAGGACGAGCATCAGGTTCACCAGGAAGGCGTCCCGCGAGGCAGGCCCCGCCGACTGCGCCAGCTGACTGATCTGCCGCCGCGCCACCGGCGCGTCCCCGAGCACCGCCCACAGCGTGGCCAGGTCGTACCCCGGGAGATACCACCCCGCGTGCTCCCAGTCCACCAGCACCGGACCGGCCGGTGAGAGCAGGATGTTCGACAGCAGGGCGTCGCCGTGGCAGAACTGGCCCATGCCCTGACGGCCCGACGCGTGGGCGATGCCGTGCAGGAGCTTCTGCAGGTCTCCCATGTCCCGGTCGGTCAGCAGCCCCAGCTCATGGAACCGGGAGATCCGCTCCGCGTAGTCCAGCGGGGCGTCGAACGTCCCCGTCGGCGGTCGCCACGCGTTCAGCCGGCAGATCGCGCCGAGCGCCGCCCGGATGTCCGCGCGCGGCGGCGCCTCCGCCGGATGCCGCTGCAGGGCGGCCACCCGGCCCGGCATCCGCTCGATGACCAGGGTGCAGTTGTCCGGGTCCGCCGCGATCAGCCTCGGCGCCCGCACCGGCGGGCGGTGCCGGACGAACGAGCGGTATGCGGCTATTTCGTGCCGGAACCGCTCCTCCCAGATGGAGGAATGATCCAGTAAACACTTGGCGACGGCCGTACTGCGCCCGGTCGTACCGACGAGCAGCACCGAACGGCCGCTGCGGCGCAGCACCTGGACCGGAGTGAACTCGGGGCAGATGCGATGCACCGACGCGATCGCCGTGCGCAGCTGCGCACCCTGGGGACCCGACAGGTCCAGTCTGCCGCTGAGCGGCTGGGTGCCGAGCCCCGGCGAGCGCCGCGCCCGTCCGGCACCGAGCATCGGGGCCGCCGTACGCGTGGGGTCGAGGTAGGGGCCGCCGCCGCCCGGCTGGCGGGGGTGCAGCGACCGGGGAGGAGCGGACACGGAGGACGATGCTGCGTACATGGGGGAGACAGATCCCTTCGTGTGCCGGCAATGTCACGCGCTGCCCGCCCCGGCCGTCCGGGGGCACCCTGGGGAGTGCCCGTCGGGCCGACCGGGTCGGGGTGGCGCTTTCCTACCTGACACCGGATGGGCCGTGGCACACCATGTAGCGCACCCTGGCGAAGCCTGGCGAATAGTCCCCGTGCAACTGACAGCGGGCTACATTCAACTCAGCCGAGAACCTGGGGGCTTGACGTGAGCGGACCGTCCAACACTCGACTCGCAGACCTGTTCGGCCTGGCCGGCTGGTCCAAGGGAGAGCTCGCGAGACTGGTCAACCGGCAGGCGGCGGCCATGGGCCACCCCCAGCTGGCGACCGACACCTCACGGGTGCGGCGATGGATCGACATGGGAGAGATCCCGCGCGATCCCGTACCGCGGGTGCTGGCGGCCCTGTTCACCGAGCGTCTCGGCCGTGTCGTGACCATCGAGGACCTCGGTCTGGTCCGGCACGGGCGTACGGGGAAACGGCGGGGCGGCGGGAATGCGGAGCATCCCGACGGCGTGCCGTGGGCGCCCGAACGGACTGCCGCGGTCCTCACCGAATTCACGGGAATGGACCTCATGCTCAACCGACGCGGCTTGGTGGGCGCGGGTGTCGCGCTCACCGCGGGACCTGCTCTCAGCAGCGCCATGCACGACTGGCTGCACACCGATCCGGCCCTCGCGGCCGACGCCCCCGACCTCGACGACCCCCTGCACGCCGATCCCGCCGGGTACGACCGCTACGAGGCCGCCCCCATCGGGGTGCAGGAGATCGAGGAACTGGAGCGCTCGGTCGAGGTGTTCCGGGCCTGGGACGCGGCCCGGGGCGGCGGGCTGCAACGCAAGGCTGTCGTGGGACAGCTCAACGAGGTGGGAGGCATGCTCTCCTACCATCATCCCGAACGCATCCAGCGGCGCCTGTGGGGCGTCGCCGCCAACCTCGCCGTCCTCGCCGGCTGGATGTCGCACGACATCGGCCTCGAACCCACCGCCCAGAAGTACTTCATCATCGCCGCCCACGCCGCCCGGGAGGGCGGTGACCGGCCCCGAGCCGGCGAGGCCCTCTCCCGGGCGGCCCGGCAGCTGGTGCACCTCGGCAAGCCCGACGAGGCGCTCGATCTGATGAAGCTCGCCCATTCCGGCTCCGGCGAGCAGGTGCTGCCCCGCACCAGGGCCATGCTGCACACCGTCGAGGCCTGGGCCCAGGCGTCCATGGGCAAGGGCCAGGCCATGCGCCGCACCCTCGGACAGGCCGAGGACCTGTTCGTCTCCGACCGGTCGGACGTGCCGCCGCCCAGCTGGATGCAGATGTTCAAGGAGGAGGACCTGTACGGCATGCAGGCCCTGGCCTACCGCACCCTCGCGGAGCACGACCCGGCCGCGGCCAAGCAGGCCCAGCACTATGCGCAGAAGGCACTGGAGCTGCGCGTCGACGGCCGGCAGCGGTCCAAGATCTTCGACTTCCTGTCCATGGCCTCGGCCTGCTTCATCGGCGACGACCCCGAACAGGCCGACCGGTACGCCCGTCTCGCTCTGATGTCGATGGGCTCCAACTCCTCCCACCGCACCTGGGACCGGCTGCGTGAGATGTACCGGCTCACCGGTCAGTACTCCAGCTACCCCAAGATCCAGGAGCTGCGGGAGGAGCTCAAACTCGCCCTGCCCAAGCCCCAGTCGAAGAACAGGGGCGACATCGCCCCGGCGTGAGCGCCGTGCACGGCCTCCGGACCGTCCGGAGCCGTCACCGGTACGTCCTCAGGAGCTGACCCTGGCGACGAGTACACAGGCGTCGTCCGCACGCTCGGCCTCGCCGAACTCCTCCACCACCGTCCGTACACATTCCTGGGCCGTACGGGCCCCGCCGAACCGCGGGGCCAGGTCCAGCAGCCGCTCGACGGCCGCCTCTCCGTCGCGCCGGGGCACCAGTCCGTCGGTGTGCAGGAGCAGCAGGTCGCCCTGTTCGAGCGTCACTTCGGCCTGCCCGTAGACGGCACCGGAGGTCGCTCCGAGCAGGACGCCGTCAGGCGCCGTCAGCACGTGCCCCGTCCCGTCGCGGAACAGCAGCGGGGCGGGGTGCCCCGCCTGCGCCCATACGAGGGTGCGGGTCGCGGGCCGGTAGCGGCAGCAGACGGCGCTGCCGAGGGCCGGTTGCACGGTGGTGTCCAGCAACTGGTTGAGGCAGGCCATCAACGGGCCCGGCTCGGTGCCCGCCATCGCCATGCCGCGCAGGGCGCCGATCAGCATCGCCATGCCGGAGGTGACGGTGACGCCGTGTCCGGTGAGGTCGCCGACGCTCAACAGGCTCTCGCCGCCGGGCAGTTCGAGGGCGTCGTACCAGTCGCCGCCGATGAGCGCGCTGGTCGAGCAGGGCAGGTAGTGGGCGGCCAGGTCCAGCCTTTCGGGTCCCTGCCGGGGGAGCCGCAGGGAGGCCCGCCACGGCGGCAGCACGGCCTCCTGCAGTGCGACCGCGAGCCGGTGCTCGGTCTGGGCGATGTGCCGCTGCCGGTTCAGCGAGTCACGGGTCTCGCTCTCCACCCGTTCGCTGCGCCGCAGTTCGCTGACGTCCCGCAGGACGGCCCACATCGAGGCCGTGGCGCCGTCCTCGTCGAGGACGGGCTCGCCCATCATGTGCACGGTGCGCACCCCGCCGTCGGGGAGCACGATCCGGAACTCCCCGTCGATGCGTCTGGCGTCGATCAGGCAGTCCGTGACCATGGCGGTCAGCGTCGGCCGGTCGTCGTCGAGGACCAGCGACGGCAGCTCGTCGAGGGTGAGCGGCGGGGAGGCGGGGTCACGGCCGAGGATCTGGTACAGCTCCCCGGACCAGTCGGCCTCGTCCGTGAGCAGGTTCCACTCGGCGCTGCCGACCCGGCTGAGGAGGGAGGGGCGCGGGGGCGCCGGGGGCGGGGCGGCCGGCGCGGGGGCCGGTGGCGGGGCTGGGCCGTCCCGCAGCTGGGCCAAGTGGTCGTCGAGGTCGCTGAGTTGATGTAAGGCCAGGTCGTAGAGCGCGCGCTGCCAGCGGACCTCGGGGTCCTCCGTGTCGACGGGCGCGTCACGGCGTACGGCGTCCACGTCGCCCCGCAGTCGCCGCGTCTGCGAGATGAGGGCGTCGACCGTGCCGCGGCTGGGCGGCTGGGCGGAAGGACGATCCGCAGAGAGAGGGGACGGCATCACGTACTCCGATGGGGGACGGTACGACCAACGCTGACGTAAGGGCCGATTACGACTGTTGCACAGCCCGCGACGCGCTGTAAGGGATTTGGCAAGACACGATGCGGTGGTGCTTCCGGCATATGTCACGGTCCTTGCGGTCGAGATCTTCCCCGGTGTTCCGGTACGTCTTCGTGGGCCCCAAGTCGTAGGAAGAGTACGTGACTTGACGGAGTGTCGGTTCCCGTCACACGTCTTTCATTCCCGTGTTCGAAGGGCATATGTGCGACTGTTCCACGAGGGAAATGAGTGACATGGGTCACAGTGATGAATCCAGAGGGACGCGGGCCACGAAAACCCTTCGCGAGGTCGAGAACGCACGTGGGCGCACGGGTCGGCCCGCGTCGCAGAAAGAGCTTCACCGAAACGGAGACCGTTCAATGACCGTCACGCTGGAACAGCCCGCCCGCGCTCTCCTCGTCACCGCCGAGGACCGGGAGGTGCCGGTGCCCGCGAGCCTGCGCTACCGCTCCGACGACCCGCTGGCCGTGCACCTCGACTTCCCGGCGGACATCTCGCTGAACGGCACCATGGTGACCTGGACGTTCTCCCGTGAGCTGTTGGAGAAGGGGGTGGGGGCACCCTCCGGCAACGGCGACGTGCACATCTGGCCCTGCGGCCGCCTGCGCACGGTGGTGGAACTGCACTCCCCGTACGGCACCGCCCTGCTCCGGTTCGAGAAGGCGGCGCTCCAGCGTTTCCTGCTGCGCAGCTACGGCGTCGTCCCCGCCGGACGGGAGGAGCTGGGCCCGGCGCTCGACCGGGGGCTGACGTCGCTCCTGCGCGGCGTGTGACGGCCCGCGCGGCTCAGTAGCGCAGGACCCCCGCGATGCCCCGGGCGTCGCTCAGCATGCCGTCGGGGACGAAGAAGATCTCGGCACCGGTGTCCAGGCACCGTTCGACGATCTCGTCCACGATGTCCTCACGGGCGTCGAGGTCGCCGCTCTCGGCCGGCACCAGATGGCCGCCCCCCGCCCCGCCGGGGCCGGCGCCGCCCCCGTCGGAGCGGACGTTCGCGCGGTAGTTCTCCTCGACGGCCAGCAGCCCCACGCGGCCCTGCTGGGCGTTCTGCCAGATCTCGTCGAGACCGGCCGCGAACTCCTTGCTGCCGCGCGCCGTCTCCAGTCGCCGGGCCACGAGGTCGGCGTTCCTGCGCTCCTCGGCGGCGACCAGGGGCCCGACCGCCTGCCACACGGCGTCAGGGGTGCCGTGCGCCAGACCGCCGTGCGGGAGGTGGGTGGCGTCCCGGGTGACCGTGCCCATCTCGTCGAACAGGGCCAGCGCGGCAGGCGCCCCGGTGACGTACAGCGGCCGGTGCCGTGCGCGCATGACCCGCGCCAGCGCGGTGTCGGCGTCCCGCAGGAAGCGCCGGGTGTCCTCGTCGCGGAAGGCGGACGGCAGGTCGCCGGTCCGCTCCTGGCGCTCGGCGTCGAAGTTGTCGCGCTCCCGGGTCAGGGGGAAGCCGCCGGTGTGCGCCTCCTTGACCCGGTCGCCGCCCCCGTTCCACAGCGTGACCCGGTCCGAGGCGACCGAGAGCACCCAGAAGGACCGCTCGGCGGCCCGCGCCGCCACCAGGTTCCGGGTGAGGAAGGTGTCCGAGAGCACCACGCGTTCCGGTACGGGCCGGGTCAGGGACCAGACCTGGTGCTCACCGGGCGCGGCGAAGATCACCAGACCGTCCTCGGCGTGCGCCAGATCCACCTCGGCCAGTGCCTGGTCCAGCTGCCGGACGACATCGGCGCGCCGCTCGCGCGTCACGGCGGGATCGTGCTCCAGCCGTTTCCTGGCCTCGGCGACCACATTGCGCAGCCGGACCGGATCCTGGGCCTTCTCCGGTTCCCTGCGGTGGGTCGGTGTCAGCACCGAGACCGCGGGGTAGGGCCGCGGGCGGCGCAGTTCGGTCAGGGTCGCGGTACTGAGGGCATGCTCCATGACTTCACGATAGGACCGATCCGGGTGTCGGGCATTTGGGGTAATCCGGACCTTGCCGTGAAGGGTTCCGACGGCCCGCCGAGGACGGCGGTGAGCCCGCCGGTACGCACCCTCACGGGGCGCGCCGACGGGCTCCTCGGTGCCGTGGTGCCGTGGTGCCGTGGTGCCGTGCGGTCGTCGTCGCGGTCAGCCGACTTCCTTCTCCAGCGCCTTGTCGGCGGCGGCCTTGGACGGCTTCCACCAGGTCGTCACCGGCTCCCAGACCTTGACCTTCTTGCTCGCGCCGAGCTGCTTGAGGGTGAACGTGCGGCCGTCGAGGTTGGGGTTGGCCGACACCGTGACCGTGTCGACGCGACGGGCCTCCGGGTCCTTCAGGTCGGCGATCGTACGGACGGCCGCGTAGACCGTCTTGCCGGCGCCGACCTTGTACGGGCCGCTCTCGCCGGACGGCACCGGCTGGGCCGCCCCGTCCAGGTCGCCGAAGGTCACCACGGGCAGGCGGTCGATGGTGCAGGTGCGGGTGCCGGTGTTCTTGACACTGATGTGCACGACCCGCGTGTCCTTCGCCTGCTTGGCCGCCAGCTTGAGGACCTTGGACTTGCAGACCGGCGTCGTGGCGGCGGGCTGGGCGGCCAGTCCCTGCGGGGCGGCGGCGATGAGCAGCGCGGCGCCGGCGGTCGCCACGGTGGAGACGGTGAGGAAGGAACGGATACGCATCGGTGGAATCCCCCAGTATTGGTCACGTACAGGTACGGCACGCGCAATCGTGACGTCTGCCCAGTGTGACGTCCGGGGTGTGCGCGGGGTTGTACCGAACCTGTGCGTGTTACAAGCCCGATGCTCAGTCGTCGGCTCCGCATGAACTTCCGTCGTCCGGCAGCGTCCCGAACAGCAGGAAGTCGTCGACCTTCTCGTGCACGCACGAGGAGGACCCGTAACCGGTGTGCCCCTTGCCCTTGTTGTCGAGGACGACGGCCGAGGAGCCGAGCCGCTTCGCCGTCTCGACCGTCCAGCGGTAGGGGGTCGCCGGGTCGCCCCGGGTGCCCACCAGCAGCATCTTCGGGGTGCCGACGTCCCGCACCTTCTCGCGGATGAAGTCGGTGCCCGCGGGGCGGCCGTAGCACATCAGCACCTGCGTCAGCCGGTAGGCGCCGAAGACGGGGGAGGCGTCCTCGTAGGCCTCCCGCAGGTCCTCCAGATCGTCGGTGATCCTCCGGGCGGAGGGCCGGTCGGGGTCGTCGGCGCAGTTGATCGCCATGAGCGCGGCCGGGTAGTTGTCCATCGGCACCTTCTCGGCGTCGACGAGCCCGGCGTGCGGAGTCGGGGTTCCGGAGGCGGTGGGTTCGGCGGGCTCGTGCGGGCGGGCCGGGACCACGGACCGGTACAGGGCGGTGTGCGGGGCGAAGCCGCCGCCCGAGAGGGCCATGACGCCCCGGGTGTCGCCGTCGTGGACGAGCATGTTGAGCGCCTGTGTGAGCAGGGGCCACAGCTGTTCGCTGTAGAGGGCGTGACCGATGGCGCCCACCAGGTCCTGACCCGTGAAGTCCGCCCCGAAGTCCGAGGGCACGGGGTACTCGTCCAGCGATTCGACCAGGGCGACGACCTGCTCGCGGGCGGAGCGGGAGTCCTGTCCGAACGGGCACGTCAGCTGCTCGGTGCAGGCGTCGAGGTAGTCCTCCAGCGCGGTCTGCTGGCCCGCCGCGCCGACCAGTCCCTGCTCGGTCAGCGGTTCGGTCAGGGTGTCCACCCCGTCGAGGACCATGCGGCCCACCTTGTCGGGGAACCGCGCCGCGTAGACCGCGCCCAGCCGCGTCCCGTAGGAGAAGCCGAGGTAGTTGAGCTTCTTGTCGCCGAGGGCGGCCCGCATCACGTCCAGGTCGAGGGCGGCGTCGAGGGTGCCGATGTGCGGCAGCACGGGGCCGGAGTGCTTCCGGCACGCGGCGGCGGCCCGTCGCAGCGTGGTCAGCGCCGCCTGCGGATCGTCGGCGTCCTGTCCGTCGTCGGTCGCCTCCAGCGCCTCCTCGGTGCCCTCGCCGCAGCTGACGGGGGAGGAGCGGCCCACACCGCGCGGGTCGAAGGAGACGAGGTCGTAGCCGTTGGTGAGATCCATGAAGTCCGCGCCGCTGTAGGCGAGTTCGGGGACGCCCGGGCCGCCGGGGCCGCCGAAGTTCAGCAGCAGCGAGCCGCGCCGGTCGCCGGTGCCCCGGTAGCGGGCCACCGCCAGGTCGAGGGTGCCCGCCCGGGGCCGCGCGTAGTCGAGCGGCACGGTGACCTTGCCGCACCGCAGATCCCGGGGTGCCTCCAGGCCGTCGCACGCCGACCACGTGATCTTCTGCCGGTAGAAGCGGCTCAGGTCGCCCTGCTCGGCGCCCTCCTGCCTGCCGGCGCCCGCCACCGTGGCCGGCAGTCCGGCCCCCAGCAGGGCCAGCACCGCGACCGCGGCTCCGGCGAGCGGGCACCGTCTGTGCGTGGACCGCATGCGTGCCTCCCGGGACACCCGGCCGGGGCGACCGGGGACGACCCCCGGATCACCATAGGCGGCCCCTTCCGGCCACGCCTCCCAGCGGGCGGAACGGCCGGAACCGCCGTACCCTGCGGCGCAGCGCCGCCGGGAGCGGGTCGCTCGTCCGTGTGAAGGGGACCGGCGGGCGGGCCCCGCGCCCGGCGGCATCGGCCGTTTCCGGCGTCGCGGCCGCGACCGGGTGTCGGCGAGGATGCTGCGGGGCGCGGCCGACCACGCGTGCCCGCGGCCGTCCGCCGGCCGCGCACCCGCGTCAGCGAAGGAGCGCGCAGATGACCTCTGCGGGGCATCAGGACCTCGTCGTCACCCGGGCCACGCCCGACGACTGGGCGGTGGTCGCCCGATGGGCGGGCGACGAGGGCTGGAACCCGGGGCTCTCGGACCCGTCGTGCTTCTTCGCACAGGACCCCGAGGGCTTCTTCATCGGCCGGCTCGACGGTGAACCGGTCTCCTCCGTCTCCGTCGTCACCTACGGCGCCGACCACGCCTTCCTCGGCTTCTACCTGGTCCGCCCGGATCTGCGCGGCCGGGGACACGGCCTCGCCACCTGGCGGACCGCGCTCGCCCACGCCGGCGACCGCACGGTCGGCCTCGACGGCGTGGTCGCGCAGCAGGACAACTACCGCCGGTCCGGCTTCGAGCCCGCCCACCGCACCTACCGGTACGCGGGAGTGATCCCGGAGGCCGCCCCGCCCGACGGCCTCGTGCCGGTCCGCGACGCCGCCTCCCTCGCCGCGTACGACAACGCCTGCCACCCGGCCGACCGCCCCCGCTTCCTGGAACGCTGGCTGACCACCGACGGACACCGGGCCCTCGCACGGATCGTCGACGGGCGGCTCGCCGGCTACGGCGTGATCCGCCCCGGCCGGGACGCCCTGCGGATCGGCCCCCTGTTCGCCGACACCCCGGCGGACGCCCGCGCGCTCCTCGCCGGGCTCGCCGCCGAGGCCGCGGGCCGCGCGCTGGCCATCGACGTGCCGGAGCCGAACACGGCCGCCGTGGCGCTGGCCGAGGAGTACGGGCTGACCCCGTCCTTCGAGACGGCCCGCATGTACACCGGCCCGGTCCGCCCGTACGCCACGGAGCGCGTCTACGGGATCACGACGCTCGAACTCGGCTAGGGCGTGTTGCGAAAGTCCCGTCGTTCGCCCGAAGGGCGGGCCTTTCGCAACACGCCCTAGACGAGGGGACGGTGTCCTCCGCCCCGGACCCGGCCGGAGTGTCCGGCGTCCCGGGCGGCGGCCTCCTTCCGGAACGCCCACTCCATGCGTGGTTCGACGACACAGCGCAGGGTGGTTCGTACGGGCGCGGTGCACAGCAGGGTGATGCCGCCGGCCGCGACGGCCGTCACCGCGAGCTGCCCGAGCGGGGTGTGGACCCACTCCACGGCGTACCAGTCGCGGAAACGCGCCCACTTGATCACGAAACCGTGCAGCAGGTAGCCGTACATCGTGCCGGCGCCCAGCGCGGTGAACCACAGCCGCCGGCGCGGCACCCAGGCCAGGAAGCAGGCCGTCAGCAGCACCGCCAGACAGAACAGAGCGGGCGTGGTCAGCAGGCCCGCCCAGCGGGGCGCGCCCTGACCGGTGACACTGCCCCGGTGGTAGAACCAGCCCGCGTCGAACCACGGGGCCACCCGGTACGCGGCCAGGTACGCCCCGAGACCCACCGGGAGCAGACACAGCCGCGCCCGGCGGGTCCGCAGCCGCTCGAAGTGCTCGGCCCGCAGGGTCAGCCCGAGCACGAAGAACGGCAGGAACCCCAGCACCCGCTGGAGGGAGACGTCGCCGCCGAGGTCCGGGGAGACGGCCGCCAGCGTCGCCAGGCCCAGCGCGACGGGCAGCGGATGACGCAGCATCAGCCACAGGGGCGTGGTCAGCCTCCAGACGAAGAGCGCGACCAGGAACCACATCACGTACCAGGGGTCCAGCAGGCTCAGCGGATAGCCCGGATCGTCCTGCGCCCAGCGGTAGAACAGCGTGTACGCCGTCTCGAACACGACGTACGGCAGCACCACCCCCGTCATCAGCCGCTTCAGCCGGCCCGGCGCCATGTCGAAACTTCGCGAGAAGTAGCCGGAGATCAGGGCGAAGGCGGGCATGTGGAAGGCGTAGACGGTCAGATACGCGGCCGTCACGGTCCGGCTGCCGTACGTCAGCGGCTCCCACGCGTGCCCGCAGGCCACCAGGACGATGGTCAGGTACTTCGCGTTGTCGAAGTACGGGTCCCGCGAGGTCCGCCCGGCTCGCGGCCCGGCCCGCTCGGGCGGGACCGGCGGCGCCGGGCCGACGTGCTGCACCGCGTCTTCGGACATCGGGGAGGTCTCCGGGCTGCGAGGACGGAACCCGGACCGCCTGCCCCGTCCCGCCCGGCTCACTCCTCCTCGGCCACCGCGCGCGGGCGAATTCCATTGCCAGGGTGAACGACTGATGATGGAGTGAGCGGTATGGATCACGCTGCTGTGCTGGCACTGTTCGACCGCGACATGCGCGAGGGCGCCCGCCCCGACGGGCCCGGCGCCCGGATCGAGCGCGTGGGCGGGGTGGTGCGGCAGGTCGGTTTCGAGAACGGCTGGAGCGGCGTCGTCTGGTCCGACCTGGACGAGGCGGGCGCCGACGCGGCGATCGCCGAGCAGATCCGGTACTTCTCCGGCCTCGGCCGCGACTTCGAGTGGAAGCTGTACGGCCACGACCTCCCCGTCGACCTGGGGCAGCGCCTGCGCGACGCCGGGTTCACGGCCGACCCGGAGGAGACGCTGATGGTCGCGGAGGTCGCCGACCTGAGCCTCGACGTCGAACCGCCCGAGGGCGTCCGGCTGCTCCCGGTCACCGACCGCGCGGGCGTGGACATGGTGGCCCGCGTCCACGAGAGGGCCTTCGGCACGGACAGCACCCGGATGCGCCACCAGCTGCTGGCCCAGCTCACGGGGGACCCCGAGTCCGTGGTGGCCGTGGTGGCGCTCGTCGGCGACGAACCGGTGAGCGCCGCCCGGATGGAACTGCTCCCCGGTACCCGCTTCGCCGGCCTGTGGGGCGGCGGAACCGTCGAGGCATGGAGGGGCCGGGGCGTCTACCGTGCCCTGGTCGCCCACCGCGCCCGCGTCGCCGCCGACCGCGGCTACCGCTATGTGCAGGTCGACGCGCTCGCCACCAGCCGCCCGATCCTGGCCCGCCTGGGCTTCGAGCCGCTCACCACGACCACGCCGTACGAGTACGCCGTGGGGAGCGCGGAGTCCTCCTGAGCGGCCGGGCGGGGAGCGGCGCCCCTCGCGTCACAGGTCGAGCTGGTACTCGATGGACGTGTGCGTGGGCCGGTAGCCGAGCGCGTCGTTGACCCGGCGCATCGGGACGTTCTCCGCGGCCGTGTCGGTCAGCAGGGCGGAGGCCCGGCCGTGGGCGTGCAGCACGGACTTCGCCTTCATCCAGAGCCCCAGCCCGTGGCCCCGGTGCTCCGGCAGCACGGCCGTACCGTAGTGCTGCCCCTCGCCCCGGCCGTCGCCGGGCAGGACGAGCTCCGAGAAACCCACGACGGTGCCGCTGGACGTGTGCACCGCGGCCACGGTGTACAGCGAGTCGCCGCGCTTCGCGATCGCCTCGGCGGCGGCGACGACGCGTTCCACGTCCCAGACCACCGTCCCGTAGTCGGTGTCGCCCATCGGCATGTCGTCCATCGCGCGGCGCGACGCGGCGTAGTTCTGTGCGAGACCGTCCGGTACGACGCCCGCCCAGCTGGTCAGGTGGTAGCCCGGCCGGGGCGCGTCGAGGAGGTGCTTCACGTGGCCGGGGTCGACCGTGGCGAGGTCGAGCCGGGCGTACGTCAGCGTGAGCACCGGGCGGAATCCGCGTGCCGCCAGGAAGGCGTCGCCCGGGGAGCCCCGCTCGGCCTGGGCGACGACCGCGCGCCGGCCGTCGGCACGTGCCGAGCCGGCCGCGGCGTCGAGGAGCGCGGTCCCGACGCCCTGCCGCCGCTCGGCGGGGTGCACGGCCCCCTCCAGCTCGGCCAGGTGGGACTGACCGTCCCTGGTGAACAGCCGCAGGAAGGCGGATCCGAGGGGGCTGCCGTCCGGCGCGGACGCCAGCCAGGCGAGGCGGTGGCTGGACGGGGCGGCGGCGGGATCGACGAGCGGGGTGACGCGCGGGGGCAAGAGGGCTCCGGGACTGGTCGGTGAAGGCGGACGACGGGGCCCGGAGACGCTAGCCACCGGTCAGGACGTCCCGCAACGCAATTCCGGCGCGCAGGGGTGTCCTCCGTGCCCCGGCCTCGGCTTTCACAGGGGCGGCGTCTCGGCACGGCCCGACCGGTGCACCGTCCGCACGGTCGGGCGGCTCGGGTGTGCGGCGGCCTGAAGTGCCCGCCGGACGACCGACGCGGGGTCCCCCTCGTGGTACGGCCGCTCGGACGGCTCGCTGCCGTCGAGGAACTCCTGGTGGCGCAGGGCGTACGAGAGGTGGGCCGGGGGCTCGGCCGGCGCGGGCGTGCGGGCGGGATCGCTCGACGGGACGTGGCTCCAGCAGGCGTCGGCCCGGACACGTACGGCGGTCCCGAGGACGGCGGCCGGCCCGCGGAAGCGAGCCGGCCGCCGTTACCCCTCGCGGGCGTCCTGTTCTACACCTGCGGCGCGCGGCCCGCACGCGGAGTGCCCCTCGCAGCCGCGCCGGCGCACATCAGCCCCAGCAGCAGCGCCAGGCAGCCGATGATGATGTTGTTGACCACGACACCGGCGTCCGGGCTGTCCCCGACGATCCACGCCGCGACGATCATCCACACGCCCAGCGCGCACATGGCCCAGCTCAGCCCGTACATCCGGTCCGGTGCGGCCGTGAAGCCGAGGGCCAGCAGGCCGATGGCGATACCCACGACGAGGTTGTGGGACGCGAGCGCCGGCTGGCTCGTCGAGTAGTGGAGTATCCACGGGGACACGGCGCAGTACAGACCGAGGAGGAACACCGGTCCGTCCACGAGTGCCACATCACGACCACCCAGCATGCGGGCGAACCGGGCCTGCATTTCGGGTGCGTCGGGGTGGCTGGTGATGTCACTCCTGTGTGAGACGTTGGCCATGACTCGAACTCCTTTGAACTCCGCAGGCCCGACCGCGTCCGACGAGTGGGCGGTTGGCGCCGCGTACGTTCATTCTGCTCTTATTTTTCCCTTATGTGTAGTCGTCGGAGTCGAGGGTCCGGGAGGGTGGACCCGCCCCCGAAGAGCGCCGACCGCTCCTCGGAGGCGGGTCCTGGCGGGGGCCGCGCCCTCGACCGGAAGCGCCCCGGTCGTCGGCCCCGCGCCTGCTCCTTCCGTGACCGGCCGGCGCACGGATGCGCGGACCGCTCTCGGATCACATGAAACGTTTGTGCGTCGAATCTCCTTGCGCCTCGGGTGTCCCGGTACCGCCGCCCAGACGGCTCTGCAGCCGCCGTAGACCTCGCCGGGTGTGGCTCTTGACGGTGCCGAGGGGCAGGCCCGTACGCTCCGCGATCTGGAGCTGGGTGAGGTCCTCGTAGAAGGCCAGGTGCAGGACCAGCCTCTGGGGCGCCGGAAGCCCGGCGAGTTCGGCGCGGATCAGCATCCGGTCGAGCACGGCCTCGGGGCTCGCGCGGTCGTGCCCGCCGACGTGCGTGAGCGCGGCGCCCGCCGAGGTGACCAGATCCGCACGACGGGTCCGCGCGGACAGGGCGTCGGCGATCCGGCGCCGGGCGATCCCGACGATCCAGGCCCCCATCGCACCGCGCTCGGAGCGATAGCCGTGCCGCCCCCGCCACACCCCCAGGAACACCTGCTGGGTGACGTCCTCGGCCTCACCGCTGTCCCCGAGACTGCGCTGGGCGAGCGCGTGGACCAGCGCCGACCAGCGGTGGTACGCGGCGGCCAGGCAGTCGTCGTCGCCCGCCACCAGGCCCCGCGCCAGTTCCTCGTCCGCGAGCACGGCGGTCGGACCCACAGGACTCACGAGGGCGGCTCCTCACGCCGGGCGGTGCGCATGGCGCCATCGTGCGAGCCCGTGAGGCGGGGCTTCAAATCGCATCGCTTCTGCATCGTATGATCGCCGCATGGCTGCGAACGGGGAGGAGAGCCCCGCCGATCCGGGACTGACCAGCGGTGCCCTGGCCCGGCGGCTGGGCGTGTCACCCACCACGCTGCGGTCCTGGGACCGCCGCTACGGCATCGGGCCCGAGGTCCGCGGAGACGGCCGGCACCGGCGCTGGAGCCCGCGGGACGTGGCGGTGCTGGAGGAGATGTGCCGGCTGACGTCCGCCGGACTGCCCCCGGGCGAGGCGGCACGCGTGGCACGTGCGGGGACCGCGACCCCGGCGGAGAGCGAGGCGGAGGAGCGAACCGGGGGAGCGCCGCTGCCCGACGGGGGCCGCCCCGGGCCCGCCCGGCCGTCGTCCCCGGGGGGCACCCGCGAGGAGTGCCGGGGCCTCGCCCGCGCCGCCGTACGCCTCGACGCCCCGGCCGTGGAGGACCTGCTGGCCGGGGCCGTCGAGCGGCACGGGCTGACGGCGGCCTGGCAGGACGTGATGGTGCCGACCCTGCACGCGGTGGGCCGCAAGTGGGCCTCGTCCGGCGACCGTTACGTGGAGGTGGAACACCTGCTGTCCTGGCACGTCTCCACCGCCCTGCGCCGCCATACCCGGGCACCCGCGCCCGGTCACGACGCCACCGCCCCCGGCCCCGTCGTCCTGGCCTGCGTGCCCGGCGAACAGCACAGCCTGCCGCTGGAGGCGCTCGGCGCGGCGCTCGGCGAACTCGGCGTACCCGCCCGGATGTTCGGCGCGGCCGTCCCCGCCGAGGCGCTCACCGCGGCGGTCGAGCGGCTCGGCCCGGTGGCCGTCGTGCTGTGGGCCCAGGCCCGCTCCACGGCGAGTCCGCCGCTGGCCGGCCACGTCGCCGCCATGCGCTGGGGGGTGAAGGGTGCCCGCCGGCAGCCGCTCGTCGTGCTCGGCGGCCCCGGCTGGCACGGACGCCCCGCTCCGGGTACGGTCCGGCCGTCCTCGCTGGCGGAGGCGGTGGAGGCGCTGGCCGGACTGTACGGGCGGGCGGGCCGGCCGGATCAGGTACTGCGCCCGCGCAGGAACCGCTCCCGTCCCTCGGCCAGTTCGACGACCGGTTCCGGATAGTCGAGCGCGGCACGGTCCAGTCCCCGCAGCTTCCAGGGCTCGTGCACCGCGGGCGCCGCGAGGTCCGCCAGCTCGGGCACCCAGCGCCGTACGTACTCCCCGTCCGGGTCGTACCGCTTGGCCTGGGTGACCGGGTTGAGGATCCGGTTGGGGCGGGTGTCGGTGCCGGTGCCGGCCATCCACTGCCAGTTGAGCTGGTTGTTGGCCACGTCCCCGTCGACCAGCAGGTCCAGGAAGTGCCGCGCGCCCACGCGCCAGTCGATGTACAGCGTCTTGGCGAGGAAGCTCGCCGTCAGCAGCCGGCCCCGGTTGTGCATCCAGCCCTCGTGGCGGAGCTGGCGCATGGCCGCGTCCACCACCGGGTAGCCCGTACGGCCCGCCCGCCACGCCTCGGCCTCGTCGGGCACGGTACGCCAACGGTCGTGCTTGGCGCGGTAGTCGGCCTTCGCCGCCGCCGGACGGGCGGCCAGCACCTGGCGGTTGAAGTCCCGCCAGGCCAGCTGCCGGACGAACGCCTCGGCGCCAGGACCGCCCGCCCGGCGGGACCGGTGCACGAGTTCGACGGGGGAGAGGGTGCCGAAGTGCAGATGGGGCGAGAGGCGGGAGGTGGCGTCGCCGGCCAGGTCGTCGTGCCGGTCCTCGTACGCCTCGATGCCCGACCGCAGCCAGGCCGAGAACCGGCTGCGGCCCTCGATCTCGCCGCCCGACGCCAGACCGGGGGAGACGCCGGACAGCCCCGCCCGGGAGGGGAGTTCCTCCGAGCCGACGCCGTCCGGCACGTGCACGGCCCGCGGGGCGGCCGACGCCTCCCGCAGCCGCTGCCGCGACCAGTGGCCGAAGTACGGGGTGAAGACCGCGAAGTGGTCCGTGGAGGCCGGCAGCACCGCGCCGGGGTCCACCGCGGACGTCACCGTGGCGTGGACGTGCAGGCGCACGCCCTCGGCCTCCAGCGCGCGCCGCAGCCGCTCCTCGCGGCGCTGGGCGTACGCGCTGACGTCGGCCGCGAGGTGCACCTCGTCGGCGTCCGCCTCGGCGGCCACCTTGCACACCTCCTCCACCACGTCCCCGGAGCGGACCACGAGCCGGCCGCCCCGCTCGCGCAGCCCGGTGTCCAGGTCGCGCAGACAGTCGGCGAGGAACGCCAGACGGTTGGGCGCCGCGAACCCGGCACCGGTCACGTCCCGGTCGCGCACGAACAACGGGACCACCTGCCGCGATCCGTCGAGCGCGGCACGCAGCGGCGGATGGTCGTGCAGCCGCAGATCGCAGGTGAACAGGACGACCGAGACGTTCATGTCGGCTCCGGGGAGAAGAGGGAGGGGCGTCGGCTGCTTCCGGCCGCGGGCACCCGGCGGATGCACGGACCGGCGGCGGGGCGGGAGCACGGTGGCGCGGGGCGCCCGGAACGGGCCGGGCGCGGGCGCCGGGCGCACGTCAGGGCAGGGGCGCCTCCTCCCGCGCCCGGGCGGCCGCGTCCGCCGTCGCCGCCCGCGCGATGTTGCGGGCCATGCCGCCGAACACCACGGAGTGGAAGGGGGCCACGCTCCACCAGTAGGCGTGACCGAGCAGGCCGTGCGGGTGGAACAGGGCCCGCTGACGGAAGAGGGTGCGTCCCGTGCCGTCGGTGTCCGCGTGCATCTCCAGCCAGGCCAGGCCCGGCAGCCGCATCTCCGCGCGCAGCCGCAGCAGCCGTCCCGGCTCGATCTCCTCGACGCGCCAGAAGTCCAGCGAGTCGCCCACCCGCAGGCGCGCGGCGTCCCGGCGGCCCCGGCGCAGGCCCACCCCGCCCGCGAGCCGGTCCAGCCAGCCGCGTACGGCCCAGGCGAGGGGGAAGGAGTACCAGCCGTTGTCGCCGCCGATGCCCTCGATGACCCGCCACAGGGACGCGCGCGGGGCGTCCACGCACAGCTCGCGGTGGTCGGTGTAGAGGCTGCCGCCGGCCCAGTCGGGGTCCGTGGGCAGCGGGTCGCTCGGCGCGCCGGGCAGCGAGGCGGACGACCAGCGGGTGGCGACCTTGGCCTCGCGCACCCGCCGCAGCGCGAGCCGTACCGCCTCGTCGAAGCCGACCGGGTGACCGGGCGGGTCCGGCACGTACCGCGCGATGTCGTGCTCCCGGCAGACCACCTCGTGCCGCAGCGACTCGGTGAGCGGCCGGGCGATCGAGGCCGGTACCGGCGTCACCAGCCCGACCCAGTGGCTGGACAGTCCGGGGGAGAGCATCGGCACCGGCAGGATGAGCCGGTGCGGCAGCCCGGCGACGACGGCGTAGCGCCGCATCATCTCGCGGTACGTCAGCACGTCCGGCCCGCCGATGTCGAAGGTCCGGCTGACGTCGTCCGGCAGCCCGGCCGAGCCGACGAGCGCCCGCAGCACGTCCCGCACGGCCACCGGCTGGATGCGGGTGTGCACCCAGCTGGGGGTGACCATCACCGGCAGCCGCTCGGTGAGATAGCGCAGCATCTCGAAGGAGGCCGACCCCGAGCCGATCACCACCGCCGCCCGCAGCACCGCCGTGGGCACCCCGGAATCCAGCAGGATCCGGCCGACCTCGGCGCGCGAGCGCAGATGCGGCGACAGTTCCCGCTCCGGCACGCCGTACGGGGTGAGCCCGCCCAGGTACACGAGCCGGCGCACCCCGGCGGCCCGGGCGCGCTCCCCGAAGATCCGGGCCGCCCGCCGGTCCGTCTCCTCGAAGTCCGTGCCGGTCCCGAGCGCGTGCACCAGGTAGTAGCCGACGTCGACACCCCGCATCGCCCGCGCCACGGACTCCGCGTCGGTGACGTCGCCGCGGACCACCTCGACGGAGCCGGCCCACGGATGGTCGCGCAGCCGCTCCGGCGAACGGACCAGACAGCGCACCCGCAGGCCCGCCTCCAGCAGCTCCGGGACGAGCCGCCCGCCGATGTACCCGGTCGCGCCGGTCACCAGGCAGAGCGGTCCGCTGTCGCGTACGTCTCCCGTCATGGGTTCCTCGGTTCCTCGCGTCGGCGTCCCCCTCGTCATCCCTTCCACCGCGAGCGCGGTCGTGGATGCGCCGGAGGGCCACCGCCGCGCGATCGGGTGATCGGCAGGACGGCTACGCTGACCGCGTGGCCACAGTGAACGACCCCGGGCGCCGGGCGGGCGAGGACGGGTCCGGCGGCCCCGCGGCAGCGACCGATCTGCACGCCTTCGCCGTCGCGCTGCGCCGGATGAACGGCGAGATCAACCGCTTGGTGCACGCGTTCGCGGGCGACCACGGACTGCACGCGACGGACGTCCAGGCCCTCGCGGCGATCCTGGACGCTGACGCCCCCATGACCCCGAAACGCCTGCGCGAACACCTCGGACTCACCTCCGGCGCCGTCACCGCCTGCGTGGACCGGCTGGAGCGCGCCGGGCACGTCCGCCGGGTCCGGGAGAGCGCCGACCGCCGGGTGGTCCACCTGTACTACGCGGCCGACGCCCGCGCGGCCGCCCGTACCTACTTCCGGCCGCTCGCGGAGGCCACGGACGCCGCGCGCGCACGGTTCACCGGGGACGAACTGGCCGTGGTGGTGCGCTTCCTCGCCGCGATGAACGAGGAACTGGGCGCGAGCGCCGACCGCGCCCGCTGACCGGCCCGGCGACGGGACATGCCGACCGGGCGGGCCGGGGTGCATCCAGGGGCCGGGTGCGGGCGGAAGAAGCGGTGCCGTCTATGATCGCCGCCGGCAAACAAACTCAATCATTGAGATTGTTTTTCATTGAGACAGTGATCGAGGCCGTGATCGAGACCGTGAGATCCGTCCGCCCCTGAGCCTGGAGCACCATGCCCACCATCCCCCGACGCGCCCGCCGGCTCGTTCCCCTGCTGCTGATCGCCGTCTGGCTCGTCGTCGGAGGGGTTCTCGGCCCCTACGCCGGACGCCTCGGCGAGGTCGCCACCAACGACCAGGCCGCGTTCCTGCCGCGCAGCGCCGAATCCACCGAGGTCGTCACCGCCCAGCGGGCCTTCCGTCAGGACGAGACGCTCGTGGCGATCGTCGTCTGGACCGGAGAGGGCCTCGCCGGCCGGCGCACCGCGGCCGACCGGGCCCTCGCCTCCCTCGACGGCACTCCCGGCGTGGCGGGACAGGTCTCGCCCGCCCTGCTCTCCGAGGACCGCGAAGCACTCCGCGGGGTCGTCCCGCTGCGACCCGACCTCGGCGACGCCCTGCCCGGCACCCTGGACCGGGTGCGGGCCGCCGCCGAACGGGTCCCCGGCACCACCGTCCAGCTCGCGGGCCCCGCCGCGAGCCAGGCGGACCTCTCCGACGCCTTCGCCGGGATCGACGGCCTGCTGCTCGCCGTCGCACTCCTCACCGTGCTGGTGATCCTGCTCCTCGTCTACCGCAGCGTCCTGCTCCCCCTGGTGATCATCCTGGGCGCGGTGTTCGCCCTCGGCCTCGCCTGCGCGGTCGTGTACGCGCTCGCCGACCAGGGCGTCGTCCGGGTCGACGGGCAGGTCCAGGGCATCCTGTCGATCCTCGTCATCGGCGCCGCCACCGACTACGCCCTGCTGCTCACCGCCCGGTTCCGCGAGGAACTCGGCGCGCACGCCGACCGCTTCGCGGCCATGCGGGCCGCGCTGCGCCAGTCCTGGGGCGCCATCGTGGCCAGCGCCGCGACCGTCGCCCTCGGCCTGCTCGCCCTGCTGCTGAGCGACCTCACCAACAACCGCGCGCTCGGGCCGGTGGGCGCCATAGGCATCGCCTGCGCGGTCCTCGCCACCCTCACGTTCCTGCCCGCCGTCCTCGTCGCCCTCGGGCGCGCCGCCTACTGGCCCGCCCGGCCCGGCGGTCCGTCGGACGCCCCGGGCAGGGGTGAGGGCGTGTGGCGGCGCGTCGCGGGCCTCGTCGACCGGGCGCCGCGCCGGGTGTGGGCGCTGACCCTGGCCCTGCTGCTCGCCGGGGCCGCCTTCGCGCCCACGCTCACCTCCAAGGGCGTGCCCCTGGACGAGACCTTCGTGAACGACGCGCCCTCCGTCGCCGCTCAGCAGACCCTCGGCGACCACTTCCCGGGCGGCTCGGGCAACCCCGCCGTCGTCGTCGCGGACGCGGACCGGCTGGAGCGGGTGCTGGCCGCTGCCCGGGACACCGACGGCGTCGCGACGGCGGCCGCCGTCGACAGGACCGGACGCCCCGGCGGCGAGCCCCTGGTCGTCGACGGACGCGTACGGGTCGACGTCACCCTGGACGCCGCCGCCGACAGCGACGCCGCGAAGCGGACGGTGGCCCGCCTGCGGACCGCCCTGCACGCCGTGCCCGGAGCCGACGCCCTCGTCGGCGGCTACACCGCCCAGCAGTACGACACCCTGCGCACCGCCGAACGCGACCGAACCCTGATCGTCCCCGTCGTCCTCGTCCTCATCCTGCTCATCCTGACCGGCCTGCTGCGCTCCCTGCTGCTGCCCGTCCTGCTGGTCGCCACGGTCGCCCTGAACTTCCTGGCCACGCTGGGCGTCTCCGCGCTCGTCTTCCGGCACGTCCTCGGGTTCACCGGCACCGACCCGTCCGTGCCCCTCTACGGGTTCGTCTTCCTGGTCGCGCTGGGCGTCGACTACAACATCTTCCTGATGTCCCGGGTCCGCGAGGAGTCACTGCGGCACGGCGCACGCGAGGGTGTGCTGCGCGGCCTGGTCAGCACGGGCGGCGTGATCACCTCCGCCGGCGTGGTGCTCGCCGCGACGTTCGCGGCGCTGGGCGTCATCCCGCTCGCCTTCCTCGCGCAGATCGCCTTCATCGTGGCCTTCGGGGTCCTCCTCGACACCCTCGTGGTGCGCTCGCTCCTGGTGCCGGCACTGGTCCGGGACCTCGGCGAGCGCGCCTGGTGGCCGGGGAGCGTACGTTCCGACGAGGACGGGACGGGTGCCTGACACCCGATGACGGGCACCCGGTGATTGACGGCCTGTGACGGGTGCCGGGTGACCGTGCGGTGCCCGGGGCGGAAGCGCCCCGGGCACCGTGTCATCGAGCCGTCGTCCCCGGGTCCATTCCGTTCGCACGGGTGCGGAATGCGCGCCGAATTCCCCACCCGTACAAGGGCCGGCGGCCGTCCGGCGCGAAAGGTGACGGTCCGCTATACGAGACCCGATCCCCTTCTTCTTGACGGTCGTCGGCGGCGGCTGTCACGATCGACGGCATGAACATGCGACTGGATCTCACGCGGCGACGCCACGTCGACCTCGCGCGCGTCTCCAGCGCCTCCTGTCGCTCCGCGGCCTGATCACCTCTCTCCGATCCGCCGCGCGTTTCCTTTTTCCGCCCGAATTCTCCGCGGCCGCGCACGCGTCGAGGTGAACGCGTTCTCCACGAACGCGCGCCTGCATCCCGACTCCGTATCCCGGACTCCGACCTCGAATTCGGTGTGCCCGATTCCGCGTGCCCGAGTCCGCGCGCCCGATTCGGTACGCCGGGAGAATTTCCGCGAAGTCCGGTGCTGCCGCGTGACGTTCCGCGAAAGAGCCGCGGCGAAGGCCAACTACGCCTGCGCACTCCGCACTTCCAGCCACTCCCGTCCGGGGTGCCCGTCCGCTCGGGCACCACCGGCTCCCAGAAAGAGGGCCCATGGCCACCGTCCTGTCCGTCTCCGGCAGCCCCTCCGTCTCCTCCCGTACGGCAAAGCTCGTACGCCACCTCGACGCGCGCCTGGCCGCCCGGGGCCACGAGGTCGTCCCGCTCGACATCCGGACGATCCCCGCCGAGGCCCTGCTCGGAGCGGACTTCAGGCATCCTGCCGTCGTCGAGGCCGCCGAACTCTTCGACCGGGCCGACGGGATCGTCATCGCCACCCCCGTCTACAAGGCCGCCTACTCCGGCGTGCTCAAAGCCCTGCTCGACCTGCTCCCGCAGTACGCCCTCACCGGCAAGACCGTGCTGCCCCTGGCCACCGGCGGCACCACCGCCCACGTCCTCGCCATCGACTACGCGCTGCGGCCGGTCCTCAGCTCCATGGGCGCCCGGCACATCGTCCCCGGCTGGTTCACCCTCGACAAGGACATCGCCGTCGGGGAGGACGGCAAGGTCACGGTCGCCCCGGCCACGGCCGAGGCCCTCGGCCAGGTCGTCGACCAGTTCCTCACCGCCCTCGGCCCCGCACCGGTTCTCGCCGCCGCGAGCTGACCCGGACCTTCGGCGCCGGACGAGCCGGCGGACGACGCCGAAGACCCGTCGCCCGGCACCTCCCTGATCGGAGACCCCGCGTGTCCCTCACCTTCCACTGGTTCCTCCCCACCAACGGCGACAGCCGCCACGTCGTCGGCGGCGGCCACGGCACCCCCGCCACCGCGTCCGGCCGGGACCGGCCGCCGACGGTGGCCTATCTGGGCCAGATCGCCCGCGCCGCCGAGGACCTGGGCTTCGTCGGCGCGCTCACCCCCACCGGTGCCTGGTGCGAGGACGCCTGGCTCACCACCGCGATGGTCAGCCGGCACACCGAACGCCTCAAGTTCCTGGTCGCCTTCCGCCCCGGCTTCGTCTCGCCCACCCTCGCCGCCCAGATGGCCTCCACCTTCCAGCGGCACACCGGCGGGCGGCTCCTCCTCAACGTCGTCACCGGCGGCGAGAGCCACGAGCAGCGCGCCTACGGCGACTTCCTCGACAAGGACGCCCGGTATCGCCGTACCGGTGAGTTCCTGCACGTCGTCAGGGAGTTGTGGGAGGGCAGGACCGTCGACCTGGACGGCGAGCACCTCCGGGTCGAGGACGCGAGGCTCGCCCGGCTGCCCGACCCCGTGCCCGAGGTGTACTTCGGCGGCTCCTCACCCGTGGCCGGGGAGGTCGCCGCCCGGCACGCCGACGTCTACCTGACCTGGGGCGAACCACCGGCCAGGGTGGCCGAGAAGATCGCCTGGATCAGGGGGCTGGCGGAGAAGGAGGGCCGCACCCTCCGTTTCGGGATCAGACTGCACGTCATCACCCGCGACACGGCCGAGCAGGCGTGGGCGGAGGCGAACCGGCTGCTCGACGGCTTCGACGCCGAGACCGTACGGGCCGTGCAGGCCGGACTGGCCCGCAGCGAGTCGGAGGGCCAGCGGCGCATGCTCGCCCTGCACGGCGGCCGCCGCGACAGCCTGGAGATCCACCCCAACCTCTGGGCCGGCGTCGGTCTCGTGCGCGGCGGCGCGGGCACCGCACTGGTCGGCAGCCACGACGAGGTCGCCGACCGGATCGTGGAGTATCACGCCCTCGGCATCGACGAGTTCGTGCTCTCCGGCCACCCCCATCTGGAGGAGGCGTACTGGTTCGGGGAGAACGTCCTCCCGCGCCTCGCCGCCCGGGGCCTGTGGCAGCACCCGTTCACCGTGCCGCCTGCCGCCCCGGCGCAGGTGCCGTTCGCGAGCGTGCCGTCGTAGGCCGCGGACGTCACACCGCGCGTTCCATGCAGACCAGGTGCTCCCGCGCGTCCCACGATCCGGTGACGCGGAAGCCGAGCCGCTCGTACAGGGCGACGGCGGCGGTCCGCCACCGCCACACCGACAGTCGTACGGTGTCCGCGCCGCGATCGGCGGCGTGGGCGAGTGCGGCGGTGAGGAGGGCGGAGGCAACGCCCCGGCCGCGGAACGCCGGGTCCGTCCAGAGTCTCTTGATCTCGGCGTGCCCGTCGGCGGGGCCCGTCACCACCACGCAGCCCACCGCCGTGTCCTCGCTCAGGGCCAGCAGTACGACGTCGCCGGCGAACGCGGACCCGGGGTCGGAGATCTCGGCCCGGTAGCGGTCCGGGAGCTGGGCCGCGTCGGCGACGGGGACTCCCTTCTCGGCCTCCGTCCGCAGGTGGTACGCCGTCAGCAGCGGGGCCGGACCGTCGCCGGTGCAGACCGTGCGGTTCGGCCACCGGACGACCCGGACCTCGTGCTGAGCAGTCATGACGCCAGCATCGCAGCTCACCGGCCGGGCCGTGCACGGGCCCCGGGCGCCCCGGTTCAGTACGCGTCCGACAGGGAGCCGAGGTGGGCCCGGCGCACTTCGTCGGTCTGGCCCTGGACGAGCAGGAACAGGGCCTCGCGGGCCAGGCGCTGCGCCCGGCTGTCCAGGGTCAGGGCCCGTCCGCCGCCGGCGACGACCGCGGCGGTGGTCGCCGTGCGCATGAGGTCGAACGCCTTGGTCTTGAGGGCGAGCCGCTCCTCCATGTGCTCGTGGGGCGCGGGGTGGTCGGCGAGGGCGTACGCCTGCCGCCGCACCTTGTCCACCCGCAGCCGCAGCCCCTTGGTCCGCGGATCGTCCTGGTCCAGCAGGGAGAGGGCGGACTCGGCGACCCCGAACACCGCCGGCGAGGCGTTGGCCGGCTTGGGGCGGTCGCTCGCGGCCCAGGACTCGTAGGGGGAGTGCAGGGCCACCGCGTCGTCGGAGATCCACAGTCCGTCGAGGTGGAGCGAGACCGTACGGGCCGCCGTGAGCGCCGCGAGCCGCAGGGGTGCGGAGGCCCGCAGTCCGGACTGCTCCCGGGCCTCGGCGAAGGCGAACACCACCTCGTCCGCGTCCGTCACCCCGGCCAGCAGCATCACGTCGTTGAGGCCCCACCCCGTGTACCAGGGCACCGTGCCGTGGAACAGCCAGCCACCCCGCTTCGGCACCGCCCGGACCGGCACCTGCGGATATCTGCGCAGATGCGCGTACGCGACGCCGGACAGCAGTTCACCGGTGGCCAGTCTCCCCAGCAGGCGTTCACGGGCCGGCAGTTCGCTCTTCACCAGGGTCAGCACGGGCGTGTGGTGCTGGGTCTGCACGAACCAGGTCGAGCAGCAGGCCCCGGCGAGGATCTCGGCGGTCTCCCGCGCCACGGAGTTCGGGGCCCCCGACCCGCCGTACGCCACCGGCGCGCTCACCCCGAGCAGCCCCGACCGCCTGATCGCCTCGATGCTGTCGGCGGGCACCCCCTCCTGGTCGACACGCTCGGCCCGAGGTGCGAGCACCTCGGCGGCGAGTCGGTGCGCCTGGACGACGAGGGGATGCGGTGACGTGGTCATGGGGTGATTCTCCCCGGCTCGGACCCCGGAGATCACCTCTTCCGGGCCGGAGCGTACGCCCTCTATATTGCTTGACTTAGGCAAATTCCTGTTACGGTGGCCGCATGTCCCCACCGCGCCCCGCCGCAGCGGCCGCCCTCGCGGACGTGACCGAGATCGAGCGGCTGCTCGCCCGCATCGCGTATGTGTCCGGGCGGGCCCGCCGGTACGGGCCCCCGATGTCCGACAGCGGGCTGTCCCTGGACCGGGTCTCCGTGGCGATCCTGCGGCACATCGCCGAGAGCGAGCCGTCGCGCCCGGGGGTGCTCGCGGTGCGGCTGTCCGTGGAGGCCTCTCATGTCACCCGACAGCTGCGGCAGTTGGAGGGCGCCGGATATGTGCGGCGCATCCCCGACCCGGACGACCGCCGGGCGCAGCGCGTCCGGATCACCGGCGCCGGGCTCGCCGCCTTCGAGTGCGTCAGGGAGGCCGGCCGCCGGGGCATCGAGGAGGCCCTGAGCGACTGGTCGACGGAGGACCGGCGGCGACTCGCCCGCCTCTTCGGCCGGCTGGCCGACGACTTCGTCGACCACGCGGAGACGGCCGTGGACCCCCGCCCCGCCGGCTGACGACGGCGTCGGCTCGACGCGCGGTCGCTATCGGATCGAAGGCGGACTTCGACGTCGTGCGGTACCTGACCAGGTGTCATGCGAGTTGACTGGTCTACACCCTTGACTGGTACAGACCAAGGCGGTTGAGTGTGCCCCACACCCCCCACCACGGCCGCGCCCACGCCGTGACCGGTGCCGCCGGCGCGTGCGCGCGAGGTCCGTCCCTGCCGTCCCACCGGGCTCCCGCCCGGGTGCGGCCGTGCTCCACGAAGGAGTTGGTCCTGTGTCGAGGCGCCGTATCTCCGCCGTCCTGACCGCCCTGGTCATCGGCGGCGCCACACCGCTGTTGCTGCCCGCCCAGAGCGCGTCCGCCGCGCCCTGTTCCAGTTACGCGAACTGGGTGGCCGGCAAGTCCTACGTCACCGGCAACATCGTGCGCTACACCGACGGCAAGGCGTACATCGCCGAACACGACAACCCGGGGTACGACCCCACCATCAGCACCTGGTACTGGGAGCCGTACGCCTGCGAGAACGGGCCGGGCAACCCCTCCGGATTCGTGGTGAGCGAGGCGCAGTTCAACCAGATGTTCCCGAACCGGAACTCGTTCTACTCCTACAGCGGGCTGCGGGCGGCCATGAGCGCCTTCCCGGCCTTCGCCACCACCGGCAGCGACACGGTGAAGAAGCAGGAGGCCGCCGCCTTCCTCGCCAACGTCAACCACGAGACGGGCGGGCTCGTCCACATCGTCGAGCAGAACACCGCCAACTACCCCACGTACTGCGACTGGAGCCAGTCCTACGGCTGCCCGGCCGGACAGGCGGCCTACTACGGGCGCGGTCCCATCCAGCTCAGCTGGAACTTCAACTACAAGGCGGCCGGGGACGCGCTCGGCCTGAACCTCCTGGGCAACCCCTGGCTGGTGCAGAACGACTCGGCCGTCGCCTGGAAGACCGCGCTGTGGTACTGGAACACCCAGAAGGGCCCCGGCTCGATGACCGGTCACAACGCGATGGTCACCGGCGCGGGCTTCGGCCACACGATCCGCAGCATCAACGGCTCGCTGGAGTGCGACGGAAAGAACCCCGCACAGGTGCAGAGCAGGGTGAGTGCGTACCAGCGGTTCGTCCAGATCCTCGGCACCTCGGCGGGCGGCAACCTCTACTGCTGACCCGCCCGCATCGATCTTGATATGTCATGCACCTGACCATGGCTCGGGGTCCGGCCGCGTACGGCCGAGCCCCGGGCTGTGGCCGCCCGGCGAGGTGGGCACCGTCAGTCGAGGTCGATGGTGAAACGCCTCGTGCCCGGAGCGATCGTCTCGGCGTGGACCGAGCCGCGAGCCCGGTCGTACACCCCGGTCCCGCCGGTGATCGCGTTGTCGAACGGCGGGGGAGGGCCCGGGTTGAGGATGCCGAAGACCATTCCCTGCACGGAGAGCTGGCCGCCGGGGAGCGTGTAGGTCACGACGCACACCTCCGCTCCGCCGTTGTCGACCCGGGTGGTGTCGCAGGTGCCGCCCGTTTCGCCGACCTGGTTGTCCTTCTCGTCGAACAGGGTCGAGCGGAAGACCGTCCGATCACCCTGGGCGGGACTGCCGCCGGGGTTCACCGGGAAGCGCGTCTGCTGCGCGAGCCGGCCGATGAGGGTGATGACCTTGTTCTTCTCCCCGGCGTGGGCCGAATCCGCGTGCGTCGCGGCGGCGCCCGCGACGGGGGCGCAGGCGAGAAGGGCGACCAGCGCGGTGGCCGAGCCGAGGCAGGTTGCTCCGAGGGGGCGCATCACATGGCTCCTGAGGTTGGCGATCACGGGTGGTTCTGTGTCGTATTCATGTCCCCGGCTCCGTCGCGCCCGGCGTGACCACGGGAAAGTCCGACCGATCGGACGACCGGGAGGGTGTGAGAGGCCCCGGTTCTGCTCCGCGTTCGCCCCGGCTCCGCGACCCGTTCGCCCTAGCTCTGCGACCCGTTCGCCCCAGGCTCCGTTCCTCGGTCGCGCCGAGCGCTCCGCCGGGTCGGGCCGATAGCATCGGCGTCGGCGCCGTCCGGGTCGCCGACGGAAACCGGCCCCGCCCGACGCCGCACACCGGGCACGGTGTCAGGGGCAAAGAGGCATCAACGGGTTCATATAGGCTGCCTGTTCTGTCCCTGCCGTTCGTCACCACCCGGGAGAGTCACCCGTGAGCGTAGCCACCGCCCACTCCGCATCGGCCGTACCGCCCGCCGACGAGACGCCCGCGACGCCGGACGCCGCCGAGGCGGCGCCCGCGCAGGACGAGGGCTTCTGGGTCGAGCCCGTCGCGGCCGGGGAGCAGACCGCCGCGACCGGAGCCGGGGTGCCGGCGCAGTCGTCCGGCGATCAGGTGTCCGACACCCCTGTCTCCGACGCCGACGCCGACGCCGACGTCTCCGGCGACGCAACCACTGGCGACGGCACCTCCGACGACGACTCCTCCGCGGACGCCGTGGACGAGCAGGTCGCCCGGGACGCCCGGGAGTTCGGGGTGTACGCGCGCACCGGCGGCTGGGCCTTCGCGCTGAAGGTGGCGCGGAGCGTGCGGCCCGGCGGCGAGACGGCGGGGGAGACGGCGAAGGTGTCGGCGAAGCGGTTCGCCGACCTGGCCGGGTGCTCCCCTGAGCGGGTCATGCGCTACTACAAGGCGTGGGACAGGGCGGCCGACGACGGCATGGTCCCGCACTTCGAGGCGCTGGCCCCCGGCGAGGAGATCGACCTCCCGGACTCCGATGTGTGGCTGACGTACTACAGCTCCCGCTCCAGCGCGACCTCCGACCGCGGCACCGCCATCACGGCGGCGGCCGAGGCCGAGGGCATCCGTCCTACCAAGGCCCTGGAGGTCGCGGAGAACCCCACCGCGCTGCGCGCCGCGATCCTCGCCGACCCGTCCACCGCCCAAGCGGCCCGCACCGCGCTCCTCGACCGTCTGAAGGAGGACCCCTCCCTCCAGACGGAACTGGCCCGCGACATCGCCCGCACCGACGAGCTGAAGAAGGCCGTCGCGAACGAGACCCAGGCGGCCACCCGCATCGGGTATGTCCGGCAGATCGTGGAGAACGGCCAGGTCAAGACGCCGGCCGGCCAGGTGATCGACGCCACCGCCGAGCTGCGCGCCGAGGCGGAGCGGCATCTGTCCCTCATCGACGAGCTGGACGACTACGAGGACACCGGCGAGTGGGCGTCGGAGGCGTACGACACCGTCAAGGAACTCGTCGTGCAGACCGTCGAGGCGGACCCCGAGCTGCGAGTCCAGGAGCGTCGGACGAAGTTCTACAGCAGCCTCCAGAAGGCGACGAAGGTCTTCGAGGAGCTGACCCTGGACGACGCCGTCGACCTCGACGCCATCTACGAGGACGACATGCTCCAGCGCCTGGAGGACCTCCAGCAGGCCCTGAACACCTGCATCGCCGCCCTGCGCAAGGCGTCGCCGGGCGAGTGATCCCGGGCTCCGGCCCTCCCCGTCACCGAGGCCCCCTGCCGCGCAGGGGGCCTCGGTCGTGCCGCCGGGACCCCGCTCGCCGGAACCACGTGAGCCCCCTCACGCGACCTGGGAGAAATGCTATTTGCCGTTCGGTGCGTGTTACGTATAACCTCCCGGGAACCCCGAGCGGCCCACGGACCGCCGACGCACGATCCCGCGCGATCTCCGCCCGGTCCGCGCCCCACCCGAAAGGCCCCGATGAGACGACGCATCGCCCTGGTCACCCTCGTGGTCGACGACTACGACGAGGCGATCCGCTTCTACACCGAGGCGCTCGGGTTCCGGCTCGCCGAGGACGAGCCGAGGCCCGGTGGCGGCCGCTGGGTCGTCGTCGAACCCGGAGGCGACGGGCAGAGCGGCGGGCTCCTGCTCGCGAAGGCCGCGGGTGAGGCCCAGCGCGCCCGGATCGGCGACCAGACCGGCGGACGCGTGGGTTTCTTCCTGCACACCGACGACTTCGCCCGCGACCACGCCCGGATGCGGGCCGCGGGCGTCACGTTCCTGGAGGAACCGCGCCACGAGTCCTACGGCTCGGTCGCCGTCTTCGAAGACCTGTACGGCAACCGCTGGGACCTCCTCCAGCCCGCCGCCGACTGACCGGGCCGCCCGAGCCGTCCCCGGGCCCCGCCGCCGACCGAGCACCTCGGTCACCCGCTCCGACCCGCCCCCGCACCACCTGCCGAGGAACGAACGCCATGACCGAGCCCCGCATCGACGCCGACACCATCCGCCGCCTCCCCAAGGCCGTCCTGCACGACCACCTCGACGGCGGTCTGCGCCCCGCCACACTCGTGGAGCTCGCGGCCGAGGTCGGCCACCCCCTGCCGGAGACCGATCCGGAGGCGCTCGCCGCCTGGTTCTACGAGGCCGCCAACTCCGGTGACCTGGTGCGCTACATAGCCACCTTCGAGCACACCCTCGCGGTGCTGCAGACCCGAGAGGGCCTGCTGCGCACCGCCGAGGAGTACGTGCTCGACCTGGCCGCCGACGGTGTCGTCTACGGCGAGGTGCGCTACGCCCCCGAGCTGAACACGGCGGGCGGGCTCACCATGAGCGAGGTCGTCGAGACCGTCCAGGAGGGCCTGGCCGCCGGTATGGCCAAGGCCGCGGCCCAGGGCACGCCGGTCCGCGTCGGCACGATCTTGTGCGGGATGCGCATGTTCGACCGGGTCGGCGAGGCCGCCGAGCTGGCGGTGGTCTTCCGGGACGCCGGCGTCGTCGGCTTCGACATCGCGGGCGCCGAGGACGGTTTCCCGCCCGCCGACCACCTGGCCGCGTTCGAGCACCTGCGCCGCGAGAGCGTCCCCTTCACCATCCACGCCGGTGAGGCCCACGGGCTGCCCAGCATCCACCAGGCCCTCCAGGTCTGCGGCGCCCAGCGCATCGGCCACGGCGTCCGCATCACCGAAGACATCGTCGACGGCAAGCTCGGCCGCCTCGCGTCCTGGGTCCGCGACCGCCGGGTCGCGCTGGAGATGTGCCCGACCTCCAACCTGCAGACCGGATGCGCCACCTCGATCGCCGAGCACCCGATCACGGAGCTGAAGGACCTCGGCTTCCGCGTCACCCTCAACACCGACAACCGCCTGGTCTCGGGCACCACCATGACCCGGGAGATGACCCTGCTCGTCGAGGACGCCGGCTGGACCCTCGACGACCTGCGCACGGTCACCGTCAACGCCCTCAAGAGCGCCTTCATCCCGTTCGACGAGCGCAACGCCCTCATCGAGAACGTCGTCCTGCCGGGCTACGCCGCCGCCCGGTGATCGTCCCGGCGGTGACCCGGGCGGTCCGCTAGCGGTCCTCGCGCAGCACCAGCCCCCGCACGTACGCCGCCTGGCCGACATGCTGAAGGTCGTCGGCCAGGACACTGACCAGGCGCACGCCGAGGGTGACGGCAGGCGTCCACCGCTCGTCCACGACCCCGTCGAGACCGTCGGCATCGACGCCGCGCACGAACTCCCCCGTCCGTTCGTGCACGGCGTCGAAGTATCCGGTGAGCAGGTCACCCGAGTCGACCCGCACCCGCTCGACCTGCTCCGGGCTGTGCCCGTACCCCGTGTCCCGGGCCGGCAGGGCCAGCCCGAAACGCTGCTCCCAGCCCTGGGACAGCCAGACCTGTTCCAGTCCGGCCGCGTCGGCCACATGGTCGTCCTGGATCCGGGTGAGGTGCCACACCAGCCAGGCCACGGAGTTGGCGTCCGGGGCGGGCCGGGCGTGGAGGTCCGCCGGGGAGAGTCCGTCCACGGCGGCGTGGACCTCCTCCTTGATCCGGCCGAACGCGTCGATGAGAACGTCCTTCACATCCATACGTCCACCATCGGGCATCCCGGCCGGACCCGCACCGCCCTCCGACGGCCCCGAGGCGCCCCTCCACGGCCCCGCCGGCTGCCGGCCGCCCCTGCGTGCCGATGGGGCATGCGGTGCCGTCAGTAGAGCTTGTTGACGGCGGTGGTGGTCGTCTTCTTGAACGCCTTGACCGGCGCGTCCTTGAAGCCGCCCATCTGGCCCCAGTCCACGACGGTGACGGTCCGGCCGTCCCGGCCCACCGACAGGAGCCGGATGTCCATGGCCCCCCAGGACGTGACGCTCGCGACGCCGTGGACGCGGGCGCCCTCCTCGACGGGCAGGGTGCCGAGGTCCCGGTAGTCGACCTCGACGTCCGGGTCGGAGGACTCGCTGACGCAGTCCCGGAAGTCCTTGTTCAGCCGCGCGGCCAGCGCCTTGGCCTTGCTGTCGCTGCCGGTGACGACGACGACCTGCCTGGCGCTGGTCTCCAGGTCCGTCCGGTAGGAGCGGTGGTTGACGTCGTAGGCCAGGAACGCGTCGCCCAGGCAGTACTGCAGCTCCTCGGGGACGCCGTCCTCGATCCCGCCCGCCGTCCAGGTGGACGAGGGGTGCGGCGGGAGCTGGGACGCCGACAGGTACTTCGGTGCGGTGCTCGCCTTCGCCGCAACCGCCGGTGCGGCGCCGGCGGCGAGTGCGGAGCCCGCGGTGAGACCCGCGACGACGAGTGAGGTGAGCAGGGTCGCTCGGGTGCGCTTGGGCATGGGTGTCCCCCGTGAACGAGTACCTCGACAGGTACGTGGATGAGTGGGCGTTGCCGTCGCGCCGACGGCCGGATGGTCGGTCCGGCCCTGGTCGGGGCGACACCAAGAGCATCGACCGTCCCGGGGCGAGGGCGCAACGCCCGACGTCCGGTCCGCGCCCCTGGAACCATCCCAGCCCCTCTGACGTGCACATACAGGGAGTGCCTGGGATACCGTCCCGGGCCGATGAGGACTCGGGGGAACAGTGTCGGCAGCAGGGGACGACGTCCAGCGGTTCGCGGCGTCGCTCACGCGTCTCAAGGAGCGCACGGACCGCAGTTACGGGCAGCTGGCCCGGCGCCTCAACATGAACACCTCGACGCTGCACCGCTACTGCGCGGGCGGCACGGTGCCGCTCGACTTCGCACCCGTCGAGCGCTTCGCCGTGCTGTGCGGGGCGACGGGGGAGGAGCGGCTGGAGCTCCACCGCCTGTGGCTGTCGGCGATGGCGGCACGCCAGCGGGTGCGGGGCGCCGGGCCGGAGGCGGCCGGTAGCGAGCCCACCGGCCCGCCTGCCGCGGCACCGGGCCCGTCGCCCGCGACCGCGGAGTCTGCCGACGGCACCGGCGGATCGGGCGCGGCCACCGGGCGCGGCCGGGCGGCGGGGGCGAGCACCCCCGCGGGGGTGCCGGAGCCTGCCGGGGCACCCGAATCCGCAGGGTCCTCCGAAGCCGCCGGTCCGTCCGCATCAGCCGGTCCGTCCGAAGCCACTGCTCCCACATCAGCCGGTCGGGCCGCAGCCGCCGGCGCGTCCGAGGCCGTCGCGGGAGCCGGTCCGGCCGGGGCGCCGCGAGCCTCCGGGCCGGACGCCGCGACCCGGGCCGGCGAGCGGACGGCACCCGAGTCGGACCTGGTCTCGGCCCCGGCCGCAGGCCGCCGCCCCTGGCACCGTCGCCGCCGTACGCTCGTCAGCGCGGCCGTCGTCGCGGTGCTCCTCGCCAGCCTGGGCGGCATCGCCGCCCTGCCGTCCGGGGACACTCCGGCGGATCGCTCCGCCCGGGGCGACGTCCCGGCACCCTTCCGGACGACCGCGGGCGCCCAGCGCCCGTCGACCGGGCCCACGAGCCCGTCGCCCTCACCGGACGTGACCAGCACCCCTTCGGACACGGCCTCGCCCCCGCCCGACGAGCCACGGGACAAGGCCACGAAGGGCGGTGCGGCCGACGAGCCGCGGCCCCGGGCCACCGGTGTGCCGATCACCTGGACGGCGAACTCACAGATCTGGAACCTCGGCTGCGGGCACGACTACGTCATCGCCAAGCAGCCGAAGGAGGTGCCCCCGCCCCCGCCGCCGCAGGACGCGGGCGCCTGGGCCGCGACCCAGGGCGCCGTGCACGGGCGGAACACGATCGTGGAGGTCACGGTGCACGGCCGCACGTCGGCGGCCGTCGTCCTGACGGCGTTGCGCGTGCGCGTCGTCGGACGCACCGCACCCGCCACGGGCAGCGCCTACACGATGGACCAGGGCTGCGGAGGGCGGGTCACGCCCTCGTACTTCGACGTCGACCTGGACAAGAACCGGCCGATCGCCCGCCCGGTCGACGGCGCCGACCTGGACACCCCGATCCCGGCCGTGCGCTTTCCGTACAGCGTGGCGGCCGGGGACCCGGCGGTCCTGAGCGTCAGCGCCGACACCGAGAGCTGCGACTGCCAGTGGTACCTGGAGCTGGAGTGGTCCTCCGAGGGCCGCACCGGCACGGTCCGGATCGACGACGGCGGCCGCCCGTTCCGCACGACCGGGATCAAGGGGCTGCCGCGCTACTCGTACGCCACCGAGAGCCACCGGTGGACGCCCTTCACGGAATGATCCCGCCCCGGCCGACCGGCGGTTCCAGCAGGTCCAGCAGGGCCCGGGCCGCCGGGCTCGTGGCCTGCGGGGGAGGAAGCAGGGCCACCGTCTCGTACACGGTCCCGCCGGCGTCCTTGACGGGCAGGGCGACGAGCGAGTCGCGCTTGTGCCGGAAGTGGCGCGGGACGACGGCGACGCCGAGATCCTCGTCGACGAGGTCGAGGAGGCTGTGCACGTCGTTGACCTCCAGGGCGACCGACCGGCGGACACCGGCGGCGGCGAACACCGAGTCGGTGGTGCGGCGCGGGCCCCAGTCCGGGTGGAAGTCGACGAAGACCTCGCCGCCCAGCTCCTGCGGGGTCACGGCGGCGCCGGCGGCCGCGAGACGGTGACCGGGATGGCACAGGACGGTCATCGGCTCGCTGGACAGCGGGACGACCCGCAGCTGGTCGGTGTCCTCCTGCGCGGTCCGCACGGCGAACGCCAGGTCCAGGCGCCCGCTCGCCACCTCCTCCGCGAGCGCGCCCGAGCCCGCCTGCCGCAGACAGATCTCCACGTCGGGGTGCAGCCGCCGGAACGAGGCGAGCAGCCCCGCCACGTGCAGCCCGGCCAGACACTGCTCGGACCCGATCGCCAGCATGCCGCGCAGCACCCCCTGCACGGCGGCCACCGCCTCCCGGGCCGACCGCACCTGCGCCAGGATCCGCTCCGCCTCGGTCAGCAGCGCCCGTCCCGCCGGCGTGAGCGTCACCCGGCGGGTGGTCCGGACGAACAGCGGCGTCTGCAGCTCGCGCTCCAGCGCCCGTACGGAGGCGGACAGGCCGGACTGGGAGACGAGCAGCCGTTCGGCGGCCCGGGTGAAGTGTTCCTCCTCGGCGACCGCGACGAAGTGCTGGAGGTGGCGGAGTTCCATGACTGAGAAGCGTAGGTGCTGAATCCCATCGGATTCTTCTGTTGGACCAATGCCCCCAGGTCGCGAAAGAGTGGACACGGGTTCCCAGGGACCCCGGTCCCCCCGTGCCAACCTCTGGAGTCGCGTTGTACACCGCACACCCCGACCGTTACGCGGACATGCCCTACCGGCGCACCGGACGCAGTGGTCTGAAGCTTCCCGCGCTCTCGCTCGGCCTGTGGCACAACTTCGGCCCCGACCGTTCCGTGGAGACGCAGCGCTCGATCCTGCGCCGCGCCTTCGACCTGGGTGTCACCCACTTCGACCTGGCCAACAACTACGGCCCGCCCCCCGGCTCCGCCGAGTCCGCCCTCGGCGAGGCACTGAAGGCCGACTTCGCCCCGTACCGCGACGAGCTGGTCATCTCCACCAAGGCCGGCTACCTGATGTGGCCCGGTCCGTACGGCGAGTGGGGCTCCCGGAAGTACGTGCTCTCCTCGCTCGACCAGAGCCTGCAGCGCATGGGTTTGGACTACGTCGACATCTTCTACTCGCACCGCCCCGACCCGGAGACTCCGCTGGAGGAGACGATGGGCGCGCTGCACTCGGCGGTCCAGCAGGGCAAGGCGCTGTACGTCGGCGTCTCGAACTACTCGGCCGAGCAGACCCGGGAGGCCGCCCGCATCCTGGGCGAGCTGGGCACCCCGCTCCTCATCCACCAGCCGCGCTACTCGATGCTCGACCGGCGCCCGGAGACCGAGGGACTGCTCGACGCGCTCGACGAGCTGCAGGTCGGCTCCATCGTCTTCTCCCCGCTGGAGCAGGGCCTGCTGACCTCCCGCTACCTCGACGGCATCCCGGAGGGCTCCCGCGCGGCGAGCGACAGCCCGTTCCTGAAGTCCGACGCCGTCACCGAGGACCTGGTGGGCAGGCTGCGCGCGCTGGACGAGGTCGCCAAGTCCCGGAACCAGACGCTCGCCCAGCTCGCCCTGGCCTGGACGCTGCGCGGCGGCCGGGTCACCTCCGCCCTCGTCGGCGCGAGCAGCGCCCGGCAGATCGAGGACAGCGTCGGAGCCATCGCCAACCTCGACTTCGAGGCGGACGAGCTGGCCCGGATCGACGCGATCATCGAGGGCAAGAGCTGACCTCCGGCGCCGGTCAGCGGTCGATCCGCTCCTCCAGCCGGACGGTCACCGACTGACCCGCCTCCTTCCCGATCGCCCTGCGCACCTCGGCCTTGACGGGCAGCTTGTGGGTGCCGTCACCGAGGGCCATGAAGGAGCTGCGGAAGGGGTGCCCGTCGATGGTGCCGCGGACCTTGACCAGGCCGCGCGTGCCGAAGAAGGCGGCGGACCGGGGCCATACGAGGTAGGTCCAGCCGCCTTCGGCGGGGCTCCTGCGCAGCTCCGCCGTGAACTGCTCGTCGAGCGTGCTCATGATGTCGTCCTCCGCTTCCGGTGGTCCGCTACGCAGGGGAGACCTCCGGGAGCGGGAGAACTCATCGCCGGGAGGCCAACCTGCCCCCGCGCCGCCGCCGAAATCCGTCAGAAGGGCGCTACGCCGCCGGCACCCGGTCCAGGAAGCCGTACACGCTCCGGATGCGGTCCTGCGCGTCGAGCGTGATCACGTCGAACCCGGCGACCGGTGCCGCGCCGTCGGCCTCGTCCACCAGTTCCCAGCCGAAGCGGGCGGTGTCGTGGTGGCCGTCCACGGCCGTGGCCAGGCGGAAGGCGAGGCCGGGGAACTGCTTCCGGGCCGTCGTGATCAGCGCGGCGATCTCCTCATGGCCGCGCACGTCGGCCAGCGGATCGGTGTAGCCGCCGTCGGCGGCCCAGGCGGCGGCGACCGCTTCGGCCCTCTCGTCCTCACCGGTCGCGTTCCACGCCTCGAAGTAACGGGCGACGGCGGTCTCGTAGCGGTCTCGGCGCTCTTGATTCGTGGGCATGATCGTTGAACCCTCCATCGGGGACGTGCGTATGGGACGGGGCACGGATCCGGAACCGTCAGCGGCGTCCTCGTGATCCGGCACCGCACACGATGCCCGCACCCGCCGGAGGGCGTCGATTACCTCGGAGGTCATTCCGAGGAAGGCCCGGTCGCAGGGCCTGCCGCATCGTTTCGGCCATTCGCGTGCTCGCATATGCCAGGAGACTGGCCGAATCAGCATGGTGACAGAGTGTCAGCCGTGGCGATACTCGACTGACAGGGCGATTGAGTCATGAACCATCGCGCACCCGTGTGCGTCGATCGCGTCACTGTGCGTGACTATCGGGTCGCCGGATGTGTACGACCAGCAAATCTGTGAGGCGAGAGCAAGTCCGCGCGGCGAGCGAGGCCGGGCGGGACGGCGGTGCGATCGGGGGAGCGAAGCGTGCACGACGAATTCCTGTGCCATGTCACCGCGTACGGATGGTGCGACGGCCGGCGCGTCGGCGTGCCCCTCGGGACCTATCGCGCACCCACGCTGGCGCTGGCCCTGTGGTGGATGCGCGACCGCGCGTTATGGATCGCCGAACGCCTCGACCCGTACCCCGAGAACCCCCACTTCCCCCCGAACGCGGTCGTCCCGGTCGCCGACACCGTGCCGGACGTGCCGGCCCAGCTGCGCGCCTGGTCCACCGACGAAGTGCAACAGGGCCTGGTGGCCGACGAGTTGGCCGCCGGAAACTTGGTCCGCATCGCCACCAACGACGACACCACGGAGTACGAGCTGCTCGCGGAGTCCGTCGACGCCGTCCGTATGCAGCGGATCGCCCAGCGCATCGCCGCCCCTGCCGCCTGACCGCGAGGCCCGGCTCCCGGGCCGCCCCGGTGATCACGCCTCGGGTCCGCCTTCGCCGCGCTTCGTGCGGCCTCGCCAGGGCGACCGGGCGCATACCGGGGTGAATCGGTAGAATTTTCTGCATGGCAGAGCGGTCCCTCGCATCGACCGCGCCCGAACTCGTGCTGGAAACCGAGTCGGGCTCCACGGTGATGACCCCGAGCCACACGTACCACGTGGGGCGCGACCCGCTCAGCGACGTCGTCCTCGACGACGACCGGGTCTCGTGGCACCACGCCGTACTGCGGGCCGAGGCCGGTCACTGGACGATCGAGGACGAGCACAGCACCAACGGCACGTACGCCGACGGACGGCGTATCCACGAGCGGGACGTCGGCCCCGGCACGGTCATCCACTTCGGGAGCCTCCCCGACGGCCCCCGGGCGGTGCTCACCGGCCTCGCCCCGGAGCGCCCCTCCGGCATCTTCCGTCCCGCCTCAACGGGCACGTTCCGCCGGCCCACCAGCGTCCGCCCGCTGCCCGAACGGACCGTCCGGATCGGCCGCGCCGCCGACAACGACCTGGTCGTCGACGACCTTGTCGTCTCCCGCCGGCACGCCGAACTGCGGGCGCGACCGGAGGGCACCTACGAGATCGTCGACCTCGGCAGCCACAACGGCACCTTCCTCAACGGCACCCCCGTCGACCGGGCCCCCGTCACCGCCGGTGACATCGTCGGCATCGGACACTCCGCGTTCTGCCTGGTCGGCGACCAGCTGCAGGAGTACGTCGACACCGGCGAGGTCTCCCTCGATGTCCAGGAACTCACCGTCGCCGTCGACCGCGGCCGCAGGACGCTGCTGGACGACGTCTCGTTTCCGGTCGGCGAGAAATGCCTCCTCGCCGTCGTCGGCCCCAGCGGCGCCGGCAAGTCCACCCTTCTGAACGCCCTGACCGGGCAGCGCCCCGCCGACAGCGGCACGGTCCTCTACGACGGACGCGACCTCTACCGCGACTACGCCGAACTGCGCCAGCGCATCGGCCTGGTCCCGCAGGACGACATCCTGCACGCGCAACTGACCGTCCGCAGAGCCCTCTCCTACGCCGCCGAACTCCGCTTCCCCCAGGACACCGCGAAGGCCGAGCGGCAGGCCAGGGTCGACGAGGTGATCCGCGAACTGGGCCTCGAACAGCGTGCCGGCCAGCCCATCCACAGCCTCTCCGGCGGCCAGCGCAAACGCGTCAGCGTCGCCCTGGAACTGCTGACCAAGCCCTCCCTGCTGTTCCTGGACGAACCGACCTCCGGACTCGACCCGGGCATGGACCGCTCGGTGATGCACATGCTGCGCGGCCTCGCCGACGACGGCCGCACCGTCATCGTCGTCACCCACAGCGTCCTCAGCCTCGACGTCTGCGACCGGCTCCTCGTCCTCGCGCCCGGCGGCAGGGTCGCCTACTACGGACCGCCGGACGACACCCTCGCCTTCTTCGGGTTCACCCAGTGGCCGGAGGCCTTCGAGGCGTTCGAACGGGACCGGGAGCGGGACTGGGCGGGGGAGTACCGCGACTCGCCCTTCCGCCGGCAGTACGTCACCGCCTCCCTGGGCCGGCCGTACCTGCCCGAGGACCCCCAGCCGCTCGCCGTGGCACCGCCGCCCACACCGCAGAGCTGGGGCGCCCAACTCGGCACACTGGTGCGCCGGTACGCGGCCGCGCTCGGCGCCGACCGCACCTTCCTCGCCATCATGATCGCGCTGCCGTTCGTGATGGGCGCGATGGCGAGGGCGCTCGCGGGGAGCGCGCTGGACCGGGAGACCGCCATGAACGCGCTGCTCATCCTGTGCGTGGGCGGAGTGTTGACGGGTGCGGCCAACGCCGTGCGCGAACTGGTCAAGGAACGGGTGATCTACCGGCGCGAACGGGCCGTCGGCCTGTCCAGATCCGCCTACCTGATGTCCAAGGTCGTCGTCCTCGGCACGATCACCGTCCTCCAGGCTGTCGTCCTCACCCTGGTCGCCCTGCTCGGCGTCGACCTGGGCGCCCCGGACGGGGAAGGCGTGCTGATGCCGCCCCTGGTCGAGATCACCTGCGCCGTGGCGCTCCTCGCCTTCACCGCGATGATGCTCGGCCTGCTGGTCTCCGCGCTGGTGCGCAAGGAGGAGGTCACCATGCCGCTGCTGGTGCTCCTCGCGATCGTCCAGGTCGTGTTCTGCGGCGCGCTGCTGGACGTCAGCGGCACGATCGTCCTGGAACAGCTGGCGTGGCTGGTGCCCTCGCGATGGGCGTTCGCCGCGATGGCCGGCACGATCGACCTCGAACAGATCGTCCCCGACACGTCGGACCCGCTGTTCGCGCACTCGGCGGGCGTGTGGCTGCTCGACATGGGGATGCTCGTCGTCCTGTCGCTGCTCTGCGGCTGGCTCGTCGCCCGGCTGCTGCGGCGCCGTGAGCCCGCGGTGATGCGGAAGTAGCCGCGATGACGACCCCCGGTTTCCTCCCCACGCATGTCGTCCCGCCGGGCGGACTGCCCGCCTGGGAGCTTCCCGACCCCTCCCGGCCCACGGTGGCGCTCGACGCGTTGCTGCCCGTCCAGCTCCTGGAACGGCGCGGTGACTGGGGGCACGCCCTGTGCGCCAACGGCTGGTCCGCGTGGGTCGACGCCCGGCTCCTCGTCGCCGTACCCCGGGACCCGCCCGCTGCCGGCGCGGACGCTGCGCGGACCGCCGACCCGCGGCCGCTGCTGGCCCGCGCCGAGGAGGCACTGTCGCGCTACCGCACCGAGGCGGAGGCCCTGGCCGCGGGGCACCGCGACGGGGAGTCCTTCCACGACCGTACGAAGGGGCTGCGGATCGGGGTGGTCGTCGACGGCGAGTCGCTGTGGCTGTTCGACGCCGCGCACGAGCGGTGGGTGTACTGCGACGGGACCCGGCTGAGCGCCTTCGCCGTCGGAGACCCCCCGCGCGCGACCCCGGCCGCCCCGCCTCACCCGCCCGCCGCCGCGGTCCCGGCTCCCGAGGCGACGCGCGTCGTGGCGGAACCCGGCCCCGAACCCGCGCGGGACCGCACCACCGACGCCCCGGCCGGTCGTCGGCCGGCGGACCCCGGGCCGCGCGACCACGAACCGACCCGCCTGGTCCCGCCGGTGACCCGCGATGAGTGAGACGCAGCCGTACGCGGGACGCCCCTCCGAACTGGTCGGACGGCAGATCGCGGGCTACCGCATCGAACGCGAGATCGGCCGGGGCGGTATGGCCGTCGTCTACCAGGCACTGGACCTGCGTCTGGAACGGACGGTCGCGCTCAAGCTGCTCGCCCCGGAACTCGCCCGCAACGACACCTTCCGGCGGCGCTTCACCCACGAGTCACGGGTGGCCGCCGCGATCGACCACCCGCACATCGTCCCGGTCTTCGAGGCGGGCGAGACGGACGGGGTCCTCTACATCGCCATGCGGTACGTCGCGGGCAGCGATCTGCGGCATCTCCTCGACCGGGAGGGCCCGTTGCCGGTGCGGGCCGCCACCCGGATCGCCGCCCAGGTCGCCTCCGCGCTCGACGCGGCGCACGACCACGGTCTGGTGCACCGGGACGTCAAGCCCGGCAACATCCTGGTCGCGCAGGGCACCGACAGCGACCACCCCGAACACGTCTACCTCACCGACTTCGGCCTGACGAAGAAGTCGCTCTCCCTGACCGGCTTCACCAGCGTGGGCCAGTTCGTGGGCACCCTCGACTACGTGGCTCCGGAGCAGATCTCCGGCAAGCCCGTCGACGGCCGCTGCGACGTCTACAGCCTCGCGTGCGTCGTCCACGAGACGCTCGCGGGCCGGCCGCCCTTCCAGCGGGACGACGACATGGCCCTGTTGTGGGCCCATCAGTACGACCAGCCGCCCCCGCTGACCGAGGGGCGCCCCGATCTGCCGCCGGCCGTCGACGGGGTGCTGGCGACGGCGCTGGCCAAGTCACCGGACGACCGGTACGACTCCTGTCTGTCCTTCGTGGCCGCCCTCAGGGCCGCCGACGTCGCCGGCGGCCTCCCGCAGGGGCCGATGCCGCCGAGGGTGTCCACACCGAAGGCGTCCGGGCCGCCCGAGGCGCCGCCGGGCCCGCCGCCGTGGGCCGCGCCCGTCTTCATCCGGCCCGGCCGTGCCCCCGGCTGACGTCGAGCCGGTCGACGTGGGCCACGTTCTCCCGGTCGTCGGCGTCCCGGCCGTCCTCGGCGGCGAACCAGGCGTCGAGGATCTCCTTGAGCAGCGGCCCGGAGGTCAGCCGCAGCCCGATCGCCAGGACGTTGGCGTGGTTCCAGCGTCGGGCGCCGTCGGCCGTGTACGCGTCCGCGCACAGGGCGGCCCGTACCCCGGGCACCTTGTTCGCGGCGATGGACGCGCCGGTGCCCGTCCAGCAGCACACGACGGCCTGGTCCGCCCTCCCGGCGGCGACATCGCGCGCCGCCGCCTCCGAGCAGACCGCCCACCGGGGATCGTCGCCCTCGCGCAGCGCGCCATGGGCCAGCACCTCGTGGCCCCGGTCGCGCAGCTCCGTGAGCAGGAGACGCGCGACGGGCTCGTCCATGTCCGAGGAGACGGAGATCCGCATACCTCCGAGGCTACCCGGCGCGCCGGAGGCCCTGACAGACGCGTAACCGATGGGTTACGCTTTCGGGGTGGACGACCTCAGCGAGGTGGCCGAGGCCATCGCCGATCCGGTGCGCCGGGAGATCCTGCTCATGCTGCGTCACGGGCCGCTGGCGGCCGGGGAGATCGCGGGCCGGTTCCCCATCAGCCGGCCCGCCGTGAGCCGCCATCTGCGCGTGCTGCGCGAGGCCGGCCTGGTCGCCGACGAGCAGCTCGGACGCCACCGCAGCTACTCGCTCGTGCCCACCCCGCTCACCCACCTCGCCACCTGGCTCGCCCTGTTCGACACCCGCAGGACCGACTGGTCGCAGCGGCTCGCCGCGCTGGAGACCGAGGTCCACCGCACCCGCAGGGACCGGGAACGAGCCGCGCCTGACCGGACCTCGGCCGACGCTCCCCACCCCAGGAAGGACACGGCATGACGCCCGAACCCACCGGACAGCTCCTGTCCACGCCGTCCGGACACGACCTCGTCCTCACCCGTACCTACGCCGCCCCCGCGTCCGACGTCTGGGCGAGCGTCACCGAGCCGGAACGCACCGCCCGCTGGTTCGGCCCCTGGCGCGGCGAGGCCGCGCCGGGCCGCACCGTCGAGGTACGGATGACGTTCGAGGAGTCGGCCCCGTGGTCCCCGATGCGGATCGACGCCTGTGAGCCGCCGCACCGCCTCGCCGTCTCGACGCAGGACGAGGCGGGTTCCTGGTCGCTGGAGCTGCTGCTGACCGAGTCCGAGGGGGTGACCGAACTCCGGCTGGTCCACCATCGCGTCCCCCCGGACGCTCTCGGCTCGATCGGCCCCGGCTGGGAGTACTACCTGGACATGCTCACCGCGGCACGTGAGGGCGGCCCCCGGCCCGAGTTCGAGGACTACTACCCGGCCCAGAAGGCGTACTACGAGTCCCAGGCCTGAGACGTCGAAGGCGCCGCGGCATCCCGCGGCCGCACGGTGATCGACCACGGCCCGTCGGAACGGACGTGGACGAGGCAGGGGCCGGTGAGAGGGGCCTCGCCCTGCCAGGGGCCCACATGGTCGGCCAGCCGGCCGAGGAAGGCGGCGCCGTCCGGTTCGAAGGCGTCGACGAGGAAGTAGCCGCCGTCGTCGGACCGCGGATCGCCCTCGTACCGGAGGGACGCGATTCCGGGACCCCCGGTGTGCCGCAGGACGTCCGAGGCGGGACGCCGGGCGTGTCCCTCGCAGGCGAGCGCGCTCGACACCGGGCTCACGTCGACGGTCCAGGGACCGGCCGCCTGGATCCGCAGCGCCCGCACCTCCCGGCCGTCGGCGTTCACCAGGGTCCGGCACGAGAAGGGGCCGCCGGTGTAGACGAGTTGGCTCTGGGAGTGCAGCCGCCCGTCCAGCGCGTCCACGGCGAAGTGTCCGGTCCCGGTATGGGTGATGTCGAGGATGACCGGGTCCGTCCCGGTGGTCAGCCGGGTGACCTGGTCGCGGTGGCCGCCGATCCGCTGCAGGGCCGGTGCGCCCGTGGTGAGCGGCGCGGGCGGTGCCTGCGGCGGCGGTGCGTCGCTCTCGCCGGGCCCGGACGGCGGTGCCACGACGGCCCGTCGGCCGGCACGCTCGCGCTGAAACCACTTCATCGAGTGCCCCCCTGACGACGTCTGGGCACAGTATTGGGCGTCGGGCCCTCGCCGTACACAACGTGGACCCGGGTTCGCCGACGGCCTTTGCCGTGAGGGCAGTTGCCGGGTCGGTGGGCCGGTCGAGAGCGCCGTGGGCCGGTGTCCCGGCGTCCGGGAGGCCCGGTCAGGTCTCGAAGACGTCTCGGGACTGGTCATGGGACGGCGCATGTGGTTAGCCTTACCTAAGTTTCCTGTACTTCTCTGTAGGTGAACCCGTCCGGAGGGACACGTGAGGAAGGCGGACCCGCCGGGACGGAAGGTCCTGTGGCGTGCGGTCGGCGGACAGCGTAGGGACGTCGTGGTGGGCGCGGTCCTCGGGATGGGACACCAGACGGGCGAGGCGCTGGTGCCGGTGCTCATCGGACTGGCCATCGACCGCGGGGTCGTGGACGGCGACGTCCCCGGACTCCTGCTGTGGCTCGGCGTCCTGGCCGCCGTGTACGTCGGACTCTCCGTCAGCTTCCGCTTCAGCGCGAAGGCCGGCGAGCGCGCCGCCGTCACCGCAGCCCACCGGCTCAGGACCGAACTCGTCGCCCGCGTCCTCGCACCCGAGGGCGGCGCCGAGGAGGGAAGACTGCCGGGCGAGCTGACGAACATCGCCACCGAGGACGCCAAACGGGTCGGCGCCGTCGCCATGGCCCTCATCGTCGCCTTCGCGGCCACCGCGGGTCTCGTCGTCGGCGCCGTCGCGCTGCTGCGGGTCTCCCTCGCCCTGGGCCTGCTCGTCCTCCTCGGCACCCCCCTGCTGCTGGGGCTGGGACACCTGCTGAGCAAACCCCTGGAACGCCGCAGCGGGACCGAGCAGGAACGCGCCGCACAGGCGTCCGGCGTCGCCGCCGACCTGGTGGCCGGACTACGCGTCCTCAAGGGCATCGGCGCCGAGCGGGCCGCCGTCGCCCGCTACCGCCGCGTCAGCCAGGACTCCCTCGCCTCCACCCTGCGCGCCGCCCGCGCCGAAGCGTGGCAGCACGGCGTGGTCACCCTCCTCACCGGCGCCCTCATCGCCCTGGTCGCCCTCGTCGGCGGACACCTCGCCGCCCGCGGCGACATCGGCCTCGGCGAACTCGTCTCCTCCGTCGGGCTCGCCCTGTTCCTCGTCGGCCCGCTCGGCGAGTTCGCCTGGATCAACGCCGAACTGGCCCAGGGCCGCGCCTCCGCCACCCGGATCGCGGAGGTGCTGGACGCCCCCGGCGACGTGCCCGGGACACCCTCCGCGGACACCCTGCCCCCGGACGTCCTGACCCCGGACGCCGTCGAGGGGCGGCTGACCCTGCGGTCCGTCACCTGCGGCACCCTGCGCGGCCTCGACCTCGACATCGCCCCCGGCGAGACGGTCGGCATCGCCGTCACCGATCCCGCCGACGCCTCCGCCCTGCTCCGCGTCCTCGGCCGCCGCGCCGACCCCGACGAGGGCGCCGTCGAACTCGACGGCACGGCCCTGACCGCGCTGGACCTGACCGACGTCCGCGCGGCGATCCTCGTCGCCGAGCACGACGCGGACCTGTTCGAGGGAACCGTCCTGGACAACGTCACGGCGGCACTCCCCGCCACCCCACCACCCCTGCCGGCGTGGGTCACGGCCGCGATGGCCGCCTCCGGCACCGACGAGGTCGCCCGGGCGCTGCCCCACGGCGTCGACACGGCCGTCACCGCACGCGGCCGTTCGCTCTCCGGCGGACAGCGCCAGCGCGTCGCCCTGGCCCGCGCCCTGGCCGCCGACGCGCCGGTCCTCGTCGTGCACGAGCCCGCGACCGCCGTGGACGCCGTCACCGAGACCCGGATCGCCGCAGGCGTCAGGGACGTCCGCGGCGGACGCACCACGGTCCTGGTGACCAACAGCCCGGCCCTGCTCGCCGTCACCGACCGCGCGGTCCTCCTCCACGACGGCCGGATCACCGCGGCCGGCGACCACGAGCGCCTCGTCCACGCGTGCGCCGACTACCGTACGGCGGTCCTCACATGACCGAGCGAGCCGACGCCGTCGACGCCGCTCCCTGCGGCGACGACCGCACCGGACCCGACCTGCTGCCCGTCGCCACGCCCGCCCGCACCCGGGCCGCCGTCGCCGAACTGCTCCGCCCACAGCGGCGGCTGGCGCTGTCCGCCCTCACCGTGATGGTCGCCTCCACCGCCGTCGGCCTGCTCGTGCAGCCGCTGCTGGGCCGGATCGTCGACCTGGCCGCCGACCGCGGGTCCGCCGACGCCATCACCGTCACGGCGGTCCTGCTGGTGGCCGTCGCCGTGGCCCAGAGCGTGACCGCCGGGTTCGGTCTCTCGCAGATCGCACGCCTGGGCGAGACGACCCTGGCCCGGCTGCGCGAACGCTTCGTCGCACGCGCCCTCGCACTCCCGCTGGAGCGCGTGGAGAAGGCCGGCGCCGGCGACCTGACCGCCCGGGTCACCGCCGACGTCTCCCTCATCGCCGACGCCGTCCGCAACGCGCTGCCCGCGCTGGCGAGTTCCGTGCTGACCATCGTCCTCACGCTCGGGGCCATGGCCCTGCTCGACTGGCGGTTCCTGCTGGCCGCGCTGCTCGCCGTCCCCGTCCAGGCCGCCACCGCACGCTGGTACGTCCGACGCGCCGTCCCGCTCTACGCCGAGCAGCGGGTGGCCGCCGGTGCCCAGCAGCAGCAGATGCTCGACACCATCGGCGGCGGCTCCACCGTGCGCGCCTTCCGGCTGGGCCGGGAGCACACCGAACGGGTCACCGAACGCTCCTGGTCCGTGGTGACGCTGACCATGCGGGGCGTACGGCTCGTCCTCGGTTTCTACAGCCGCCTGCACATCGCCGAGTACATCGGGCTCGCCGCCGTCCTGGTCACCGGCTACTGGCTGGTCCGCGAGGGCTCGGCCGGCATCGGTACGGCGACCGCCGCCGCCCTGTACTTCCACGGCCTGTTCGGCCCCGTCAACGCCGCCCTCGCCCTCCTCGACGACGCCCAGTCGGCCACCGCCGGGCTCGCCCGGCTCGTCGGCGTCACCGACGAGCCCGTGCCCCCAGCGCCGGAGCACCCCGTGCGGGCCGACGGCGCCGACGTCACCGTGCGCGGCCTCGGCCACGCCTACCGGCCAGGCCGTCCCGTCCTGCACGACATCGACCTGACGATCCGCCACGGCGAACGCGTGGCCCTGGTCGGCGCCAGCGGAGCCGGCAAGACCACGCTGGCCAAGCTCGTCGCGGGCATCCAGGCGCCCACCACCGGCAGCGTCCTGGTGGGCGGGATCCCGCCCACCGAACTCGGCCCCGCGGCCTCCCGCACGATCGCCCTGATCACCCAGGAGACCCATGTCTTCGCGGGCCCCCTCGCCGACGACCTGCGGCTCGCCAAGCCCGACGCCGGCGACGACGAACTGCGCGCCGCCCTCGACCGCGTCGACGCCCTCGCCTGGGCCGAGGCCCTGCCCGACGGCCTCGCCACCGTCGTCGGCGACGGCGGACACCGGCTCAGCGGCGAACGCACCCAGGCCCTCGCGCTGGCCCGGCTGATCCTCGCCGACCCGCCGCTGGTGATCCTCGACGAGGCAACCGCAGAGGCCGGCAGCGCCGGAGCGCGGACCCTGGAGAAGGCGGTCGCCCGCGCCGTGGACGGGCGGACCGCGCTGATCGTCGCCCACCGCCTCAGCCAGGCGGCCACCGCCGACCGCGTCGTCGTCATGGAGGACGGCCGCGTGGTCGAGAGCGGCACCCACGACGAACTCCAGGCCGCGCGGGGCCCCTACGCCGCCCTCTGGTCGGCCTGGTCCGACGCGCGCGACACCGGCACCCGGCCGGCCCCCGAGACCCCCACACGCACCGCTCCGCAGAACCCCGAACCGAAGGACCTGTGATGTTCCGCTCCCGCAGAGCGCCACGGCTCGCCGTCGTGCTGGCCTCCGCCACCCTGCTCCTCGCCACCGCGTGCGGTGGCGGCTCCTCGGACGACGCCTCCGACGCGTCGGGCTCCGACGGCAAGGCGGGCGCCTCCGGCGAGTCCGCCTTCCCGGTCTCCCTCGCCCACAAGTACGGCAGCACGACCATCGAGGCCGAGCCCGAACGGATCGTCACCGTCGGCCTCACCGACCAGGACGCGGTCCTCGCCCTCGGCAAGGTCCCCGTCGGCACCACCGAGTGGCTCGGCGGCTACCAGGGCGCCATCGGCCCCTGGGCCGAGGACAAGCTCGGCTCCGGAAAGGTGCCGACCGTCCTCAAGGACACGGGCACCGGGCCGCAGATCGAGAAGATCGCCGCTCTCAAGCCCGACCTGATCCTCGCGGTGTACGGCGGACTCACCAAGGAGCAGTACGAGTCGCTGTCCAAGTTCGCGCCCGTGGTCGCCCAGCCGAAGGCGTACAACGACTACGGCGTGCCGTGGCAGGAGCAGACCGAGACGATCGGCAAGGCGCTCGGCAAGGAGAAGGAGGCCGCCGACGCGGTCGCCGCCACCGAGGCGAACATCAAGGCCGCGGCCGACGAGTACCCGGCGTTCAAGGGCTCCACGGCCGCCATGGCCACCCCGTACGAGGGCATGTTCGTCTTCGGCAGCCAGGACGCCCGCTCCCGCCTGCTGACGGGCCTCGGGTTCTCCCTGCCGAAGGACCTGGACAAGGCGATCGGCGACCAGTTCGGGGCGAACATCAGCAAGGAGCGCACCGACCTGCTGGACCAGGACGCCCTCGTGTGGATCGTCGGCGACCCGGCCAAGGACGCCGCGAAGCTGCACAAGGACGCCTCCTACAAGGACCTGGGGGTCGTCAAGGAGGGCCGCGAGGTCTTCGTGAACGAGAGCAGCGACTACGGCAACGCCACGTCCTTCGTCTCCGTCCTCAGCCTGCCCTACGTGGTCGAGCGGCTGGCCCCGCAGCTGGCGGCGGCCGTCGACGGCAGGACGGACACGAAGGTGGAGCAGCCCGCCTCCTGACGCGGCGGGGAGTACGACGAAGGGGGCCGGTCACCGACCGGCCCCCCTTGCGTGTGCCCGTGTGCCCGGGTCAGCCGTCCATCGACTCGGCCAGGCTGCGCGGCCGCATGTCGGTCCAGTGGGTCTCGACGTGGTCCAGGCAGGACTGCCGCGAGCCGGGGCCGTGCACCACCCGCCAGCCGGCGGGCACCTCCACGAAGTCCGGCCACAGGCTGTGCTGGTTCTCGTCGTTGACCAGCACCAGGTAGGTGCCCTCGGGGTCCTCGAACGGGTTGCTCATGTCGTTCCTCTCTCTCACTTCGCGTCGCTCGCGTCGGTGTTCCGCTCCGCCCGTGCGACGAGCCCCTCCAGGGCCCGGAACCAGGTCTCGGCGAGATCCCGGACCGTGTCGCGCGGCAGCAGTCCTTCCAGGTAGGACCAGTGCGCGGCCAGGACCGGCCCGTCCGCGCGGTCCTCGGTCACCACGTTGATCTCTAGGGCGTGGCCCTCCCGCGTCGAGCCCTCCGACCCGATGTCCGCCGCGTCCTCCTCCGGCGCGTACGACCAGTCCGTCTCCTCCGGGACGCCGAACCGGCCCAGGTAGTTGAACTCCACGCGCGGCGGCTCATAGGCCGCCAGCACCTCACGGGTACGGGGGTTGAGGTGCCGCAGCAGCCCGTACCCGACGCCGTTCGCGGGCAGCGCCGCCAGGTGCGCGCGCACCCGCCGTACGGCCTCCTCGGCGGCAGGACCCCCGGCGAAGGCGTCGGCGGGGTCGGCCGGCCCCGGGTCGAGCCGGACCGGGTAGACGCTGGTGAACCAGCCGACCGTCCGGGAGAGATCGACCCCGTCGCCGCCCAGCTCCTCCTCGCGGCCGTGGCCTTCGAGGTCGACGAGGAGGGAGGTGTCCGTCCCGCCGTTCCGCTTCCGCAGGTCGGCGAAGGCGAGGGCCAGTCCGGCGAGCAGCACGTCGTTGACGCCGGCGCCGAACGCGGCGGGCACGGCGGACAGCAACGGCCCGGTCCGCTCGGCGGGCAGCCGGAGCACGACCTCGCGCCGGGTGGCGGCGGTGTCGCGGTCCGCGTCCCGCGCCCGGGTGAGGGGCAGGGACTGCGCGCCGCCGTCCAGGATCGCCTCCCACAGCGGGAGTTCGGCCTCCCCTTCCGGCGCCTGTGCCAGCTCGGTGAGCAGCCGCGACCAGCGCGCGAACGACGTCTCGACGGGCAGCAGGGCGACCGGCCGACCGGCGGACACGTCCCGCCAGGCCGCTTCGAGGTCGGGCAGCAGCACCCGCCAGGACACACCGTCCACGACGAGGTGGTGGCCCATCAGCAGCAGCCGGCCCGGCGCGTCGCCCGCGTCGAACCACACCGCCCGGACCACGACCCCCGCGTCCGGGTCGAGCGACGCCCGTGCCACAGCCGTGTGTGCGCGTACGGTCTCGCCCAGCGCCGCCGCGTCCAGCCCGGACACGTCGACCCGCTCGATCCAGCCCGCCGCGTCGACCGTACCGGCCGGCGGTACGTGCAGCGACCACTCCTCGGTGTCCTCGCGCGAGGGCCGGACCAGGGTGGCCCGCAGCAGGTCGTGCCGGTCGGCGAGCGCCTGGAGCACGGCAGTCAGACCGGGCAGGTCCAGCGCCGCCGGGGTGCGCACCAGGGCCGCCTGGTGGTACGAGGCGAAGGGGCCGCCGAGTTCGCGCAGCCACTGCATGACCGGGGTGAGCGGCACGCTGCCGGTACCGTCGTCCACCGGGCGCGGCACGGAGACGTCGGCCGCCTCGGCGACCGTGCCCAGCGCGGCGACCGTACGGTGGCGGAACACCAGCCGGGGGCTGATCCGCAGGCCCGCCGCACGGGCCCGGCCCACGAGCTGCATGGCGACGATGCTGTCCCCGCCCAGCGCGAAGAAGTCGTCGTCGACGCCGACCCGGCTCAGGCCCAGCACCTCCGCGAAGACCGTGCAGAGCAGCTCCTCCACGGGCGTGGCGGGGGCCCGTCCGGAGGACAGGGCGGCGAAGTCGGGTGCGGGCAGCGCGGACCGGTCCAGCTTGCCGTTGGCCAGCCGCGGGAACCGCTCCAGCGTGACCACGGCCGCCGGGACCATGTGGTCCGGGAGCCGCCCGCCGACATGGGCGCGCAGCCGCGCCGGGTCGGGCGCCGTGTCCGGGGCCGGGACGACATGGGCCACCAGCAGCTTGCGCGGGCCGTCCTGGTGGACGGTCACCAGGGCCTGCCCGACCTCCGGGTGGGAGGTGAGCGCGGCCTCGATCTCGGCGGGCTCGATGCGGAACCCGCGGATCTTCACCTGGTCGTCGGCGCGGCCCAGGTAGTCGATCCGCCCGTCGGCGGTCCACCGGGCCAGGTCACCCGTGCGGTACAGCCGTGACCCGGCCGGACCGAACGGGTCGGCCACGAACCGCTCGGCCGTCAGGGCGGGACCGCCCAGGTAGCCGCGGGCGAGACCGCCGCCGGCGAGGTACAGCTCGCCCGGGACACCGGGCGGCAACGGCTGCAGGCGGTCGTCGAGGACGTACGCCCGGGTGCCGGCCACCGGCCGTCCCACGAGCGGCCGTTCGCTGTCGCCGACGCGTCCCACGAGCGCGTCCACGGTCGACTCGGTCGGCCCGTACAGGTTGAACGCCTCCGTGCCGGGCAGCTCCGCCAGCCGCTTCCACAGGGCGACGGGGACGGCCTCGCCGCCCACGCCGACGACCGCGAGCGGGCAGTCCCCGCCCCGCAGCAGACCGCTGTCGGCCATCTGCGTGAAGAACGACGGGGTGACCTCCAGGAAGTCGAACCGGTGCCGCAGCACCGCCTCGGTGACCAGCTCGGGGTCGCGCCGGACCTCCTCCGACAGCACGTGCACGCAGTGCCCGTCCAGCAGCCACAGCTGGGGCTGCCAGGACGCGTCGAAGAAGAACGACCAGGCGTGCCCGACCCGCAGATGCCGCCGCCCCGCCGCCTCGGCCGCGGGCGCGTACAGCGTCTCGCGGTGGCTGTGGAACAGGTTGCCGAGCGTCTCGTGGGTGATCACCACACCCTTGGGGCGGCCGGTGGAGCCCGAGGTGTAGATGACGTACGCCGGGTGCCGGGGCGTCAGCGGGGCCGTGCGGTCGGCGTCGGTGAGGCCGGCGCCGTCCTGTTCCGCGAGCCGTGCCACCGTGTCCCCGTCGTCCAGCACCAGGGGAGCGGTGCCGGGCGGCAGGGTGGCGGCCAGGTCGCGGGTGGTCAGGGTCAGCACCGGGCGGGCGTCGGCCAGGACAGCGGCCGTGCGCTCCGGCGGGGCGTCCGGGTCGAGCGGCAGATAGGCCGCGCCCGCCTTGTGGACCGCGAGGACGGCCGTGAGGAAGTGCGCGGTGCGCGGCAGCGCGAGCGCCACGAACCGCTCCGGACCGGCCCCGGCCGCCACCAGCAGCCGGGCCAGCCGGTTGGCGTCCGCGTCGAGTTCGGCGAACGTCAGCTCGATCCCGTCGGACGCGGCGGCGGGCCTCTCGCCGTGCAGGCGCACCTGCTCCTCGAACAGGGCGGGAACGGTGGTCGGCGCCCCGGCGGCGGGCCTGCTGTGCCAGCCGCCGACGAGACGGGCCCGCTCGTCCGCGCCGAGGATGTCGACGTCGGCGAGTGCCGTGTCCGGGTCGGCGGTCACGGCACGCAGGACCCGCCGCAGCCGGTCCGCGAACGACTGGGCGGTGGCGTGGTCGAACAGGTCGGCGCTGTACTCCAGGACGCCGTCCACCCCGCTGCCGTCACCCCGTTCGACGAAGTCGAAGGACAGGTCGAACTTGGCGGTCGTCTGCGCCACGTCGTCCCGGCGGGTGTCCAGTCCCGACAGCACGGTGTCGTCACCGCCCGACGCCAGGTACACGACCATCACCTGGAACAGCGGGTGACGGGCGAGCGACCGGGCCGGGTTGACCACCTCCACCAGCCGCTCGAAGGGCACGTCCTGGTGGTCGAACGCGGCCAGGTCGGTCTCCCTGACCCGGCCGAGCAGCTCCCGGAACGTCGGGTTCCCCGAGGTGTCGGTGCGCAGCACCAGCGTGTTGAGGAAGAACCCGACCAGGTCGTCCAGCGCGGCGTCGGTGCGCCCGGAGATCGGGCTGCCGACCGGGATGTCGTGGCCCGCCCCGAGCCGGGACAGCAGGCCGGCCACGGCGGCCTGGAGCACCATGAACACACTGACCCCGTTGTCACGGGCCAACACGTGCAGGGCGGCGGCGAGTTCGGCGTCCAGCGACAGGTCGGCGGAGCCGCCGCGGTAGGTGGACTCCAGCGGTCGGGCCCGGTCGACCGGCAGCGCCAGCTCCTCCGGCAGCCCGGCCAGCGTCCGCTTCCAGTACGCGAGTTGCCGCGCCGCGAGGCTGTCCTCGTCCTTCTCGTCCCCGAGGACGTCCCGCTGCCACAGCGTGTAGTCGGAGTACTGCACCGGCAGCGGTTCCCACTCGGGGGCTCGTCCGGACGTACGGGCGCCGTAGGCGAGCGCGAGGTCCCGGTGCAGCGGCCCCTCCGACCACTCGTCCCCGGCGATGTGGTGCAGGAGCAGCAGAACGGTCCACTCCTCCTCACCGGTACGGAACACCTGGACGCGCAGCGGGAGTTCACGCTCCAGCGCGAAGCCGTACGCGCCCGCCTCCGCCAGCAGCTCCGGCAGCAGCTCCTCCTCGGTGTCGACGACCTCGAACGGGACGCGCACCTCGTCGGGCGCCAGCACCAGCTGACGGGCCCGGCCCCCGTCGTCGGGGAAGACCGTGCGCAGCGTCTCGTGCCGGAGCACCACGTCGTGCACGGCCGCCCGCAGCGCCGCCACGTCCAGCGCGCCCGTCAGCCGCCAGGCCGAGGGGATGTTGTACGTGGCACTGGGACCCTCCACCTGGTACAGCACCCACAGGCGCTGCTGGGCGGAGGACAGCGGCAGTCGCGCGGGCCGCTCCCGGACCGTCAAGGCCGGACGGGTCGTGCCCGCCGTGTCGACGCCGCCCGCCAGGTGCCGGGCGAGACGGGCCGGTGTCGGGGCGTCGAAGACGGTGCGCAGCGACACCTCGGCGCCGAGCGCGGCCCGGACCCGCGCGGTCAGGCGCATCGCGAGCAGGGAGTGGCCGCCGAGCGCGAAGAAGTCGTCGTCGACGCCGGCCTCGGGCACACCGAGGACGGCGGCGAACGCCTCGCACAGCAGGTCCTCGCGCGGGGTGCGCGGCCTGCGGCCGGAGACGGACGCGCCGAGGTCGGGCGCGGGCAGCGCCTGCGTGTCGAGCTTGCCCGCGACCGTGCGCGGCAGCGCCGGCACGGTGACGAAGGCGCTCGGCACCATGTGCGCGGGCAGCGCCCCGGCCGTGTGGCCGCGCAGCTCCGCCGGGTCCGGGGTGCGCCCGGCGGCCGGCAGGACGTACGCGACGAGCCGGCGTACCCCGGGCGTGTCCTCGCGGACCACCACGGCGGCCGTGGCCACGTCGGGGTGGCGGGCGAGCAGCGCCTCGATCTCGCCGGGCTCGATACGGAAACCGCGCAGTTTGACCTGGCCGTCGGCGCGGCCCAGGAACTCCAGCGAGCCGTCGCGGCGGCGCCGGACCAGGTCGCCCGTGCGGTACATCCGGGAGCCGGGCGCGCCGAACGGGTCGGCCGTGAACCGCTCGGCGGTCAGGCCCGGCCGGTTGAGGTAGCCCCGCGCCAGGCCCTCACCGGCGAGGTACAGCTCACCTGTGACGCCCGCGGGGACGGGCCGCAGCAGCTCGTCCAGGACATGGGCGCGGATGTTGTCCAGCGGCGCGGCCCAGCGGCCGGTGGCGTCACTGTGCCAGCCGTAGGCGTCGACCGCGCTCTCGGTCGGCCCGTACAGGTCGTGGACCTGGACGCCGGGCAGGGCGCACAGCCGCTCCCACAGCGGGGCCGGGGTCGCCTCGCCGCCCACGGCGATCACACCGGGGAGCGGGGTGCCGGGCTCCAGGAAGCCGTGGTGGATCAGCTCGCGGAGGTAGGTCGGGGTGACGTCGAGGAAGTCGATGTCCTCCCGGCAGAGGTGGGCAAGCAGCGCGGCCGGGTCGGCCATCACGGCCTCCTCGACGACCTGCACCTCGTGTCCGGCGAGCAGCCAGAGCAGCGGCTCCCAGGAGCCGTCGAAGCTGAAGGAGGCCGCGTGCACGGCCCGGAGCCGGTCCCGGCCGAGGGATCGCTCGGCGGGCCGGATCAGATCGTCCCGGTGGGCGGCGAAGAGGTTGCTCAGGCCGCGGTGGGTGCCGACGACACCCTTGGGGGTGCCCGTGGAGCCCGAGGTGAAGATGACGTACGCGGTGCCGGAGGGTGCGGGAGGCACCACGGCCGGTGCTTCCCCCTCGTCCGGGACCAGGTCGTCGATCAGGACGACCGGGGCCCCTTCCGGCAGCTTCGCCGCCAGCTCCGCCGTGCTGAGCACGCACAGCGGTGCCGCGTCACGGAGCATGAACTCCATTCGTTCGGTGGGGTGTTCGGGGTCGAGCGGCAGACAGGCGGCACCGGACTTCAGGACGCCCAGGAGTGCCGGAACCATCAGGTGCCGGGGCAGGGCGAGGCCGACCACGCGCTCGGGTGCGGCGCCCCGCCGGAGCAGCAGCCGGGCCACGGCGTCCACCCGCTCGCCCAGTTCCCGGAAGGTGAGCCGGGAGACCCCCGTGGTGAGGGCGGGCGCGTCGGGCCGGGAGCGGACGACGTCGTCCAGGATCTCCGGGACGGACCGGGTCTCCAGGGGACGGGCGGTGTCGTTCCAGACGGCCGTCCTCTCCACCTCGGTGCGGAGGTCGAAGGACCGCAGCGGACGGCCCGGCTCCGCGACGACCCGCTCCAGCAGCCCCAGCAGCCGCCCGGCGAGCGAGACGGCGGTCTCCTCGTCGGCGAGGTCGGTGGCGTACTCCAGCAGCAGGGCCAGATCCCGGCCGGGGCCGTGGTCGACGAAGGTGAAGTCCAGGTCGAACTTGGCCATGCCGTTGTCCATGTCGAACCACTCGGTGGGCAGCCCGAACAGCTCCGGGTCGCCGTCGGGGCGGTGGTGGTAGCCGAGCATGACCTGGAAGAGCGGGTTGCGGTCGGCGGTCCGCACCGGGTTGACCGCCTCGACGACCCGGTCGAACGGCACGTCCTGGTGCTCGAACGCCGCCAGCGCCGCCTCCCGCACCCGGCCGAGGAGCGCCTCGAAGGACGGGGCGCCGGACAGATCGGTGCGCAGCACCAGCGTGTTGACGAAGAAGCCGACCAGGTCGTCCACCGCGCTGTCGGTACGGCCCGCGATGGGCGCACCGAGCGGGATGTCGTCCCCGGCCCCGAGGCGGTGCAGCAGCGCCGCCGTGGCGGCCTGGAACAGCATGAACATACTGACCTGGTGGGTGCCGGCGAGGTCGCGCAGCGCGTCCCCGGTGGCGCCCGGGAGGGTGGCGCGGACCACGGCCCCGCGTCCGGTGGCGCGGGGCGCCCCCGGCCGGTCCAGCGGCAGCGGGATCTCCGCCGGGAGCCCGCTCAGGGCCCCTGTCCAGTAAGCGAGTTGGTCGTCCTCCACCTCGGTGAGCAGACGCTCCTGCCACAGGGTGTGGTCGGCGTACTGCACCGGCAGGGGAGCCCAGTCGGGTGCGGCGCCCGCGGCGCGGGCCGCGTACGCGCGGTGCAGGTCGGCGAGGAACGGCCGGTCGGACCACTCGTCGGTGGTGATGTGGTGCAGCACGACGGCCACCACGTGGTCGTCGGCCGCCAGCCTCAACACCTCGGTGCGGACCGGGAGTTCGGTGCCCAGGTCGAACGGACGGCGCTGGGCCTCCTCGATCCACTGCGCGATCCGGCTCTCGTCCGCCTCGGTCAGCCGGAACTCCGGCTCGGCCTCACCGGGAGCCGCGATCCACTGGTACGGCTCCCCGTCCGCCTCCACGAACCGCGTCCGCAGAGCCTCGTGACGGACCGTCACATCACGCAGGGCGGCGCGGAGGGCGTCCAGGTCCAGGGTGCCCCGGAGCCGGAACACGAGCGGGAAGTTGTACGCGACCCCGTCCCCGGTGATCCGCTCCACGAGCCACAGCCGCCGCTGGGCGGCCGACAGCGGTATACGGGCGGGCCGTTGGGCGGCGGGCTCCAGCACGGGCCGGGCCGGCTGCCCGGCGGCCGCCCGCTGGGCCAGCGTCTCCGGGGTGGGCGCCTCGAACAGGTCACGGATGGCCAGTTCGGCGCCCAGCTCGGTGCGGGCCCGGCTGATCAGCCGGGTGGCGAGCAGCGAATGGCCGCCCAGGTCGAAGAAGTTGTCCTCGGCGCCGGTGCGGGGCAGCCCCAGCACCTCGGCGAACAGTCGGCACAGCACCTCCTCGACCGGGGTGCGCGGGCCGCGTCCGGCCGACAGGGCGACCGCCGGCTCGGCGTCCGGCAGGGCGCGGACGTCCAGCTTGCCGTTGTCGTTCATCGGCAGTCCGGGCAGGACCACGAAGGCGGCGGGCACCATGTAGCCGGGCAGCCGCTGCCCGAGGTCGTCGCGCAGGCGCCGGATCAGCGTGGTGTGACCGCGGCCGGCGGCCGGGGTGTTGGCGTACGGGGCGTCGTCGGCCCGGTCGGCGCGCGGCCGGTACAGGCCCGCCGTACGGGGCGTGCCGGTGCCGGTGCCGGGCATCTGGGCGTCGGGCACGAACACGGCCTCGTAGAAGCCTGGTTCGGCGGACCAGGTGGTGAGCAGCCGGTGGCCGTGCGCCTCGGCGGTCTCGCGCAGGTCCTCCGGCTCCACGCCCGTGGCGGCGACCGGCGTCGGCCGTCCGGAGTCCAGGGCGCGCAGCACGGCCAGGTCGCCGGCGGTGCGGGCGTCCGGGACGGCCCGCACCCGGAGCGGTCCCGAGCCGTCGAGCCGGGCGAGGAGCGCCTCCCGTCCGGTCCAGGCGACCGCCGGCACACCGTCCAGCGAGAGTCCGGCGTCCCCCTTGTGGAGCACCACGTCGTACCGGTAGCGGGTCAGTTCGTTGTGGTGGCGGCCCGCCTTCGTGCGCAGGTCGACGCCGACGCCGAGGGTGGTGAACCAGTCCGGGTCGACGAGGAGTTCCTTCTCCAGGGCGAGACCCCGCTCCACGGCCCGGCGCAGACCGTCGGGCTCGGTGTGCGCGTCGGCGCGGGCGGCCTGGATGCCGGCCTGGAACACCCGGGCCTGTCGCAGGTCGCGGATGTCACCGAGGAACAGCGAACCGCCGGGCGCGAGCAGGTCCAGCGCGCCCCGGATCACCTGGCGGAGGTGGTCCAGACTCGGGAAGTACTGGACGACGGAGTTGATGACGACCGTGTCGAAGTAGCCGGTGGGCAGCCCGTCGGTCACCTCGGCCGGCAGGCAGCGCAGTTCGACCTTCCCCGCCAGCACGGGGTCGCCCTTCACGCCCTCGGTGAGCTTGCGGATCACGGGTGCGGCGAAGTCGGTCGCCCAGTACGCCTCCGCGTCCGGTGCGAGCCTCGACAGCAGCAGGCCCGAGCCGACGCCGATCTCCAGGATGCGGCGGGGCCGCAGCTCACGGATGCGCTCCACGGTGGCCTCACGCCACTCCCGCATGTGCTCCACGGGGATGGGGTCGCCGTCGTAGGAGCTGTCCCAGCCCGCGAAGTCCTCGGTGAACAGGGCGGTGCCGATCTCGGTGTACTCGGCGGAGTAGATCTCCCGCCACTCACCGATCTGCTCCCGCTCGGCCGACTCCCGTGCCTCGGCGTCGGGTTCGGCCGGGACGACGTAGCCGACCAGCCGCTTGGTGCCGGGCGCGGCGGTGTCGTCGCGCGCGACGACGGCGGCCCGGGACACCTCGGGGTGCTGCCCGAGCGCGGTCTCGATCTCGCCCAGCTCCACCCGGTGGCCCCGGATCTTCACCTGGTCGTCGGTACGGCCCAGGAAGTCCAGGTTGCCGTCCGGGCGGCGGCGTACGAGGTCACCGGTGCGGTACATCCGCTCGCCCGGCCGCCCGTACGGGTCCGCCACGAACCGCTCGGCCGTCAGACCGGGCCGGTCGAGGTAGCCGCGCGCCAGACCGACACCCGCGATGTACAGCTCACCCGCCACCCCGTCCGGCACCGGCCGCAGCCAGGTGTCGAGGACACGGGCGCGGGTGGCCCGGATGGGCCTGCCGACGGTCGGGGTGGCACTGTCCTCCGTACCGCCGCCGAGCGTGTTGATCGTGTACTCGGTCGGGCCGTACAGGTTGTAGCCGTACGTCCCCTCCGTGTCCCGCAGCGTGTTCCACACCGTCTCGGTGACGGCCTCGCCGCCGAGCAGCACCAGCGGCGGCCGGTGCCCCTCCAACAGGCCCTCCTCCAGCAGGAGATGGGCGTACGTCGGCGTCACGTTCACCACGTCGACGCGGTGCTCCTCGCAGTACGCCACCAGCGCGGTCGCGTCCCTCCGCAACTCCTCGTCGCAGACGTGCACTTCATGCCCCTCGACGAGCCACAGCAGCTCCTCCCAGGACATGTCGAACGCGAACGACACGGTGTGCGCGATCCGCAGTCGCCGTCCGCCGGCCGACGCGATCGCCGGGGCGAAGATCTCCTTCTGGTGGTTGAGCTGCATGTTCGTGAGGCCGAGGTACGGCGTGACGACACCCTTGGGGCGACCGGTCGACCCGGAGGTGTAGATGACGTACGCCGGGTGGTCCAGGCTGAAGGACACCGACACCGGACCCGTCGGGAAGGAGGCCAGCTCGGCCGCCACCGCCGGGTCGTCGAGCAGCACACGCGGCGTGTCGCCGGTCAGCGTCGCCGATACGCCCGCCGTGGAGAGCAGGAGCAGCGGGCGGGCGTCCGCCAGCATCAGCGACAGCCGGTCGGCCGGGTGGTCCAGCTCCAGCGGCAGATACGCCGACCCCGTGCGCAGCACCGCGAACAGCGCCACCACCATGTCGATCGAGCGGGGCAGACCGAGTGCGATCACCTGCTCGGGTCCGGCGCCCCGCGCGATCAGCAGCCGGGCCATGCGGTCGCAGCGGGCGTCGAGTTCGGCGTAGGTGAGGGTCTGCGCGCCGAAGACGAGGGCGGTCTCGTCCGGGGTCCGGGCGGCCTGCGCGGCGAGCATGTCCGCGACCGTCTCGTGCGGCACGGGCTGCCGCTGCTCGGCCTCCTCGCGGGCGAGCGCGGCGGCCTCGGCCGGCAGCAGGGGGTCCAGCGAGCCGACGGGGGCGTGCGGGTCGGCCACCAGTCGGGAGACCAGCAGCACGAACCGGTCCAGCAGGCTCCGCGCGTACGCGCCGTCCAGCAGGTCGGGCCGGTAGGCGAGCGTCGCCCTGACCCGCTCGCCCGGAGTGACGACCAGGTTGGCCGGGTAGTGCGTGGCGTCCACGTTGGCCACGGCCGTCGCGCCGTGCCGCTCGCGCAGGTCGGCCAGCCGCTCGTCGGTGTCGGCGTTGCGCAGCACGAACAGGGTGTCGAACAGCCGTCGGTGGCCCGACTCGGCCTGCAGCACACCCAGGCCCAGGTGCTCGTACGGCATGACCTCCAGACGTTCGCCCTGGATACGGCGCAGCAGACCGAGGACCGGCTCGCGCGGGTCGAAGGCGATGCGCGCGGGCACGGTGTTCAGGAACATGCCGATGACGTGCTCGACGTCCGGCACCTCGCTGGGCCGCCCGGCGACCGTCGTACCGAACGCGACGTCGGTCCGCCCGGTCGCACCGGCCAGGACCAGACCCCAGGCCGCGTTCAGCACGGTGTTGAGGGTCAGCCCCTGGCTCCGCGCGAGGTCGCGCAGCCGCTCGGCGACGGGCGCGTCCAGTACGGCGTCCAGCTGCGCCGGGATCACCGGCTCCTGGCCCCGCTCCGAGGCGGCCGGCACCAGCAGGGTGGGCTCCTCGAAGCCGGACAGGGCCGCGCGCCAGGCACGGGTGGCCTCGGTGTCGTCCTGCCGTTCCAGCCAGGTCAGGTAGTCGCGGTACGAGCCGGGGCGGGCCAGGCCCGCCGGGTCGCCGCCGCTCTCGTACAGCGCGAACAGCTGGTCCAGGAACAGCCAGGCGGACCAGCCGTCCCACAGGATCAGGTGGCGGCCGACGATCAGCCGGTCGCCGCGCTCCTCGCCGAGCCGGACGAGCAGCATGCGGAAGAGGAGGGGACGGGCGAGGTCGAAGCGCCGGGCACGCGACTCCTCCAGCAACTCCCGCATCCGGGCGTCCTGTTCGGCCGCCGGAAGCCCGGCCAGATCCACCTCGGTCAGCGGGATCGCGGCGTCCCGCACGATGAACTGCGCCGGCCGCCGCAGCCCCTCACTGGTGAACCCGGCCCGCAGGGAGGGGTTGCGGTCCAGCAGGGTGCGCACGGCCGCCGTCAGCCGCTCGGCGTCGACACGGTCGGCGAAGTCGAAGGACTCGTGGACCGTGTAGACGTCCAGGGATCCGGCGTCGAAGTTCGAGTGGAAGAACAGGCCCTCCTGGAGCGGGGCGAGCGGCCACACGTCCTCGATCCGGCCCGGGGCGAGCCGCTCGACGTGCTCCCGTTCCTCCTCGGTCAGGGTGAACGCGGACGCGGCGAGGGTGTCGCCGGCGTCCCTCTCGTCGAGGGTGGCCGTCGCCGCGAGCGCCGCCGGGGTGCGGTGCTCGAACACCTCGCGCGGGCCGATGGCCAGACCCGCGCGGCGGGCCCGGCTGGAGACGGCGATCGAGCTGATGCTGTCCCCGCCGAGCAGGAAGAAGTCGTCGTCGACGCCGACCTCGTCCAGCTTCAGCACGGCTGCGAAGATCTCGACGAGCAGCTGCTCCCGGGGGGTGCCCGGCGCACGGGTGACGGTGCCGCGGACGGCCTGCGGGGCGGGCAGCGCGGTCCGGTCCAGCTTGCCGCTCGGCGTGAGCGGCAGGGCGTCGAGGACCACCCAGGCGCTCGGCACCATGGGGGCGGGGAGCGAGCCGGTGACGCTCTCGCGGAGGTCATCCGCCTCGGCGGCTGCGCCCGGGGCGGGGACGACGTAGGCGACGAGCGCGTCGTCGCGTACCGTCACCGCGGCCTGCGCGACCTCCGGCAGCCGGACCAGCGCCGCCTCGACCTCGCCGAGTTCGATCCGGTTGCCGCGCAGCTTCACCTGCCGGTCCGTACGGCCCAGGTACTCGATCACCCCGTCCGCCCGCCGTCTGACCAGGTCACCGGTGCGGTACATCCGGCTGCCCGGCCGCCCGTACGGGTCGGCGGTGAACCGCTCGGCGGTCAGCGCCGGGCGCGCGTGATAGCCACGGGCGAGCTGGACACCGGTCAGGTACAGCTCACCGGGGACACCGTCGGGGACGGGCCGCAGACAGGCGTCCAGGACCCGCAGCCCGGTGTTCCACACGGGACGCCCGATCGGCACCGCGGTGCCCCGGTCCTCGTCGGGGGCGTACGGGTGGTACGTGACGTCGACGGCCGCCTCGGTCGGGCCGTACAGGTTGTGCAGGGGTACGCCCGTCAGCGCGTGCCAGCGGCTCGCGGCGGTGGCGGGAAGCGCCTCGCCGCTGCTGAGCACCCGGCGCAGCGACGCCGACCAGGCGGGGTCGCCGGTGACCTCGTCGTGGCCGAGGAACGCCTCCAGCATCGACGGCACGAAGTGCATCGTCGTGACGGCCTGCTCCCGGACGAGACCGGCCAGATAGGCGGGGTCGCGGTGGCCGTCCGGGCGGGCGAGCACCACGCTCGCGCCTTCCAGGAGGGGCCAGAAGAACTCCCACACGGAGACGTCGAAGCTGGACGGCGTCTTCTGCAGCACCCGGTCGTCGGAGGCGAGCCCGTAGGCGGCCTGCATCCAGGCCAGCCGGTTCACGATGGCGCGGTGGGTGACGACCACGCCCTTGGGCACACCGGTCGAGCCGGAGGTGTAGATGAGGTAGGCGGGGTCGTCGGGGCGCGCGGGGTCGGCGGATCGCCCGGCGGGCGGCTCGCCGCCGAGGCCGTCCAGGTCGTCGAGGCCGTCGTGGGTGTCAGAGGCGTCGTGGGTGTCGGGAGTGTCGGGGGTGTCGAGCAGCAGTACCGAAGGCAGGGCCTGCCCGGGCAGGCGATCGGCCGTGGCCGACAGGGTCACCACGGTCGTGGCGCCCGAGTCGGTGAGCATGTGGGTGACCCGGTCCGCCGGATAGTCCAGGTCCACCGGCAGATAGGCGGCCCCCGACTTCAGGACACCCAGCAGCGCCACCATCAGCTCCGCCGAACGCGGCACGGCGACCGCCACGAAGGTGCCCGGCCGGGCACCCCGGCGGCGCAGCCGTATCGCCAACTCCTCGGCGCGTGCGTCCAGTTCGGCGTAGCTCAGCCGCTCGCCCCCGAACACCACGGCGGGCGCGTCGGGCGTCCGGGCGACCTGCGCCGCGAACCCCTCCGCCAGGGTGGTCCCCGGCAGGGCCTGCTCCTCGCCCGCGGGATGGGCGCGCAGGGCCTCGTCGGGGGAGAGCAGGTCGACGGAGGCTGCCGCACGGTCCGGTGACTCGGCGACGGCCTCCAGGACCCGGGCCAGCCGGCCGCCCAGCATGCGCGCGGTGTCGCCGTCGAGGCGTTCCGCGTGGTGCTTGAGCCGCAGGTCGAGCCGCCGGCCGGGCTTCACGACGAGGGCGAGGGGGTAGTGCACGGCGTCGTGGAAGGCGTCACCGGTGATGCGCACGGTGCCCGAGGCGTCCCGCAGGCCGTTCTCGGCCGGGTAGTTCTCGAACACCACGAGGGTGTCGAAGAGTTCGCCGGAGCCCGCGTGCCCGGAGAGCCGCTGGATCTCGGCGAGACCGAGGTGCTGGTGGTCCAGCAGCCGCGCCTGCTCCTCCTGGAGCCGGACCAGCAGCGTTCCCAGAGACTCTCGCGGGGTCCAACGGAACCGTGTCGGCAGGGTGTTGATGAACAGGCCCACCATGGAGGCGATGCCCTCGACCTCGCCGTCGCGCCCGGAGACCGTGGTGCCGAACACGAGGTCGTCCCGGCCGGTCAGCCTGCCGAGCAGCAGCCCCCAGGCGCCCTGGACGATCGTCCCGAGGGTGATCCCGTACGCGCGGGCCCGCTCGGCGAGCCGCGCGGTGGTGCGCTCGGACAGCTCCACCCGGACGTGTTCCGGGCGCACGGGCGCCGTGTCGGCCGGATCGCCGACCAGGCGGGTCGGCTCGTCCAGCCCGGCGAGCGCGTCGGCCCAGGCGGCGCGGGCCGCGTCCCCGTCCTGCTCGGCCAGGCGGCGCAGGAAGCCGCGATAGGGGGCGACGGCGGGGAGCGTGGGCGCGTCGGTGCCGTAGAACGCCATCAGTTCGCGGTGCAGCACCGGCAGGGACCAGCCGTCCGCCACGATGTGATGGAACGTCAGCACGAGGCGGCTGCGCTCCTCGCCGAGACGGATCAGGGCGCAGCGCAGCAGGGGCGGCGCGGCCAGGTCGAAGCCCCGGGCGCGCTCGTCGGCGGCCACCGCGTCGCCGAGCGACTCCCGGATCCCGCCGTCCTGCGCGGACAGGTCGACCTCCCGCCAGGGCAGTTCGGCGTTCCGCGTGATGATCTGCACCGGGGTGCCGTCCGGGCGCTGCCGGAACGCGGCCCGCAGCGGGGAGTGCCGGTCCAGGAGCTGTTGCGCGGCCCGGCGCAGCAGGGAGGCGTCCACGGGTCCGGCGAGGTCCAGCACCTGCTGGACGACATAGGTGTCCCCGTCGCCCCCGGTGAGGGCGTGGAAGAAGAAGCCCTGCTGGAGCGGGGTGAGCGGCAGCAGTTCATCCACCGGCAGCGGGTGCGCGCCCTGGAGCTCCGCGAGTTCGGCCTCGTCGGCCTCCACCAGCGGCTCGTCTGCGGTGCGCGCGGCGACCCGCTCGACCGCGGCCTGCGCCAGCGCCTCGACGGTACGGTGCCGGAACACCTCTCTGGTGGTCAGTCCGAGGCCCGACTCCCGGGCGCGGATGAGGAGGTGGATGGCGCTGATGCTGTCGCCGCCGAGCGCGAGGAAGTCGTCCTCGGCCGTCACGGAGTCCAGCCCCAGCACCTCGGCGTACAGCGAGCAGAGCAGCTTCTCGCGGGGGGTGCGCGGGGCCCGGCCGGAGCTCATGCCCGCGTAGTCCGGGGCGGGCAGGGCGCGCGCGTCGATCTTGCCACTGGGCGTGACCGGCAGGGCGTGCAGCGGGACGAAGGCCGAGGGGACCATGTAGTCGGGCAGCCACTCGGCCGCGTGTCCGCGCAGGGTCCGCATCAGCGCGGTCACGTCCCGGAAGGGCGCCGGCCGGTTGGCGTGCGGAGCGGTGCCGGTCGTCCGGTACAGGGCCCCGAAGGGCCCGTCGAGGACGAACACGGCGTCGAGCGCGCCGTCGTCGGCGTTCCCGTTCCAGGTGAGTGCGGCCCGGTAGCCGTGCTCGGCCGCCAGCGCGTACAGGTCCTCGGGGTCGGCGCCGGACGCCGCCTCCCGGCTGCTGCCCTCCAGCCGCCGCAGGTCCGCCAGGTCGTCCGCGAGGCGTGCGTTGGGCACACCGGTGACGCGAAGCCCGTCCGTCCGGTCGGTCAGCAGCCCGGCCAGTCCGGCGAGCCCGCCGGCAGCCGCCCAGTCCAGCTCCGGCAGGTCCCGGGCTGCCGTCGGGGCCCCCGAGCGCAGGACGACGTCGTACCGGTAGCGGCTCAGCTCGTTGTGGTGCGCGGCCCGCTTGACGCGGATGTCCGCGTCGAAGCCGTCGAGGGCGGCGAAGAAGTCCGGGTCGAGCAGGAGTTCGCCCTCCCAGCGCACCGACTGCTCGACGGCCGTCCGCAGCGCGCTCTTGTCCGTCTCGTCGCCGCCGGTCGCCCGACGGGTCTCCACGGCGGCGCGCAGCGTGCGCAGCAGCCGCAGATTCCGGACGTCACCGACGAAGATACGGCCGCCGGGGGCCAGCAGCCCCGCCACCTGACGCAGCACGTCGGCGAGGTACTCCCCGCTGGGGAAGTACTGGGCGACGGAGTTGATGACGACCGTGTCGAAGTACCCCTCGGGCAGGCCCTCGGTGTCGTGGGCCGGCCGGGTCCGCAGTTCGACCTTCGCTGCCAGTTCCGGATCGCTGTCGACCTGGGCGCGCAGCGCCGCGACGGCAGCCGCGGAGAGGTCGGTACCCCAGTACGCCTCGGACTCGGGCGCGATCCGGGACAGGATCAGCCCGCTGCCGACCCCGATCTCCAGCACCTTCTGTCCGGTGCCGAGTTCGCGGATGCGCTCGACGGTCGCGGTCCGCCACTCGCGCATCTCCTCGACGGGGATCGGTGTGCCGTCGTACATGCTGTTCCAGCCCGCGAAGTTCTCACGGAAACCGGAGCCGTCGACCGTGCCTGCCCTGTCGGAGTCGCCGGAGTCGCCGGAGCCGTCGGTGTCTCGGCCGCCCGAGTCCTCGGAACCGGCCGCCCCGTAGAGGAGATCGTGCAGCTCCTTCCACTCCTCGACGCGTTCGTCCGGGTCCGCGTCGCGCCCCGCGTCGAGGGCGGGGACGACATAGGCGGCGAGGCGGCGGTCGCCGGGGCGGTCCTCGCGGACGACCACGGTGACCTGGTCGACGGCCGGGTGACCGCGCAGCACCGACTCGATCTCGCCCGGCTCGATGCGGAACCCGCGGATCTTCACCTGGGCGTCGGCGCGCCCGAGGAACTCCAGCCGCCCGTCGGCCTGCCAACGCACCAGGTCACCGGTTCGGTAGAGCCGCTCCCCGGGCTCCCCGAACGGGTCCGCGACGAACCGCTCGGCGGTCAGGTCCGGCCGCCCGAGATAGCCCCGGGCCAGACCCGCACCGCCGAGATACAGCTCGCCCGTGACCCCGGCGGGGACCGGCCGCAGGTACGCGTCCAGGACGTACGCGCGGGTGCCCGGGTCGGGGACACCGATGGGGACGATCGCCCCGGCCGGGATGTCCGGATCGCACAGGCCCAGCGTGGAGTTGGTGGTGGCCTCGGTCGGGCCGTACGCGTTGAACATCATCCGCCCGCGCGCGTACCGCCCCACCAGCTCGGGGGAGACCCGCTCGGTGCCCGCCAACAGCGTCGCGGTCGGCGGCAGTCGCACGTCCTCGGGCATGGCGGCGAGCAGGGCGGGCGGCAGGATCATGAAGGTGACGCCGTGCGCGTCGGCGTAGTCGGCGAGCGGCGCTCCGGGCACCCGCAGTTCCGCGGGTACGACGACGAGCCGGCCGCCGGACAAGAGCCCGAGGCACAGGTCCCAGAAGGCGACGTCGAAGCTCGGGGAGGCGAACTGCAGCACCCGGCTGTGCGGGCCGATGCCGAACCGCTCGCTCTGCGTGGCCACCAGCTTCGCCACACCGCCGTGCGAGAGGGCGACGCCCTTGGGGCGGCCGGTCGAGCCCGAGGTGTAGATCACGTAGGCGGAGTTCAGGACGGTGAGGGGCCCTCCGCGGTCCGCCTCGCCGGGATCGTGGTCGGGCCGCCCGGCCAACTCGGCGGCCGTGGCGGGTGCGTCCAGTTCCAGGACGGTCATGCCGTCGTCCGGGCCGGGGAGTTCCCGGGCGGTCTGCGCGGTCGTCACCATGCACACGGGCCGCGCGTCGCCCAGCATGTACGCGATGCGGTCCGCCGGGTAGTCGTGGTCGATCGGCAGATAGGCGGCGCCCGACTTCAGGACGGCCACCTCCGCCACGAACAGCTCGGCCGAGCGCGGCAGGGCCAGGGCGACGATCCGCTCGGGGCCGGCGCCCCGCGCCAGCAGCGCGTGCGCCAGGCGGTTGGCCCGTGAGTCCAGCTCCGCGTAGGTGAGTTCCTGGTCCTCGAAGACCAGCGCCACGGCGTCCGGGCGCTGCCGGACCTGCTCGGCGAACATCGCCGGCCAGGTGTCCGCCGGCACCGTGTGCGCGGTGTCGTTCCAGTCGACGACGACCCGGCGGTACTCCTCGGGGCTCATCAGCTCCAGCCGCGCGACCGGGGTGTCGGGCCGGGCGAGCGCGTCGGCGAGGAGCGTGCGGTAGTGGCCGAGGAGCCGTTCGATCGTCGTGGCGTCGAAGACACCGGGATGGTAGGCGGCCCGGGCCGAGCCCCCGCCGACCTCCAGCAGGACGTCCACCGGGGCGGGCAGGTCACCGGCGGGCCGCGCGGCCGTGGCGAGGGCCGTGTTGAAGAACAGGCCGCCGCCGCGCGTCGGCCGGGGCCGCAGTTCCTCGATCAGGAGTCCGACCGGCACCCGGTGGGTCTGCGCCTCATCGTGGGCCTGCGTCACCCGCCGTACCAGCTCGGCGAACGAGGGTTCGTGCTCGACGGACACCCGCAGCGGGAGCCCGTCATGGCCGACCGTCAGGTCCGTGGCCCCGGTGTAGCGGTGCAGCAGGGCGACGAAGGCGGCCAGGTGCACGGCGTCGGGGGCGTCCGGTACGTCCGCCCGGGTGAGGGTGTCGCGTGCGAGCAGGGGCTGTGGCGGGTGAGGCCGGTCGGCGGGCAGTGAGATCTCGAGCGGCAGCGGTGTCAGCAGCCGCCGCCAGTAGGCCAGGACTTCCTCGGTACCGCACACAGCAGTGAGCCTTCCCACCAGGTCGGGGTCCGGTTCTGAGCCGGGTCGCCGACATACTAAGGTAAGGGTTACCTAATTCACAGGGTCTCCTTGTGAGGGTTGCCCCGAGGGCGGGACGGCAATCCACGGAGGACCTGTAGTTCGACCCGCACTCGCCCTACAGTTAAGGCAAGCCTCATCAAAGAAAGTTGAAGACGTGGGGACCTCCTCGGTCCGGGCGGCGAAAGGCCCCCGCGCGGCACTGCTGCTGACGCTCTCGGGCGCGGCCCTGCTCACCCTGTGCACCCTGTCCATGGCGTTCGGCGCGCTCGGCGTCCCTCTCGACCAGGTGTGGCACACCCTGCTCGGCGACGCCCCCGACGCCCGGGTCGACACCGTCATCTGGTCCGTACGCCTGCCCCGCACCGCCCTCGGGCTCGCCACCGGCGCCGCCCTCGGTCTCTCGGGCGCCCTGATGCAGGCGCTGACCCGCAACCCGCTCGCCGACCCCGGCATCCTCGGCGTCAGCGCGGGCGCAGCCTTCGCGGTGGTCCTCTCCGTCGGCGCACTCGGCATCTCGTCGCTGTACGGCTACATCTGGTTCGCCTTCGGCGGCGCGTTCGCCGCCAGCGTCCTGGTGTACCTCCTGGGCGGTCTCGGCCGGTCCGGCTCCACCCCGGTCAAGCTCGCGCTGGCCGGGGTCGCCGTGACCTCCCTGCTGTTCTCGCTGACCAGCGCCATCGCGCTCACCGACCCCGACGCCCTGAACCGGTACCGGTTCTGGAGCGCCGGCTCGCTCGCGGACCAGGACGAGGGCGTCCTGCTGCGCGTCCTGCCGTTCCTGGCCGTCGGCGCACTCCTCGCCCTCGCCTGCGCCCCGGCCCTGAACAGCCTCGCCCTCGGCGACGACGTGGCGAAGTCGCTCGGCCTCAAGCTCGGCCTGGTCCGCGTCCAGGGGGTCGTCGCCGTCACCCTCCTCACCGGCGGAGCGGTCGCCGTCATCGGGCCCGTCGTCTTCGTCGGCCTGGTCGTCCCGCACATCGCCCGCGTCCTCGCCCAACTGGCCGGTATCGGCCCGGACCACCGCTGGCTGCTGCCCCTGTCGGCCGTACTCGCCCCCTGTCTCCTCCTGGCCGCCGACATCGCCGGCCGGCTGATCGCCCGCCCGACCGAGATCCAGGCGGGCATCCTGGTCGCCTTCCTCGGCGGCCCCTTCTTCATCGCCCTGGTACGCCGCCGACGCCTCGCGGAGCTGTGACATGACGTTTCGACGGGGGAGACGCCGACTGCGGGCGGACACCCGGCCCATGACCGCCGGGTCACGGGAATCCCGCCGGTCCACCGACTCCGACCCCTCGCTCCGCCGACCCGCGACACTCTCGCTCCGCCGGCCCGCGACACTCTCGCTCCGCCGGCCCGCGACGGCCGCACTCTCGCTTCGCCGACCTCCGATCACCGACCCCTCACCTCACCGACTCCTCGCCCCCGAAGCCCTGGTGACGACGCCCCATGCAGACCACCACCGCGCAGGGGTGAGCCGATGACGACCGACCTCGTGCCCGTTCCGCCCGCGAGGAGTGCCGCGAAGGCGGCTGTCCGGCTGCGCACGGCCGACCGTCTCGCCTTCCGCCTTCACGTGCCCCCCGTCTCCGGCGTCGTACGGCCCCGGCTGCTGGCCGTGTCCCTGCTGCTCGCCGGTGCCGCGTTCCTGGCGTTCGCGGTGGAGACCTCCGTGGGGGACATCGACCTGCCGCTCGCCGATGTGCTCAAGGCCCTCGTGGGCGCGGGCGACCCCGGCACCGAACTGATCGTCCACGAACTGCGGCTGCCCCGCGCCCTGGCCGGGCTGCTCGTCGGCATCGCGTTCGGCATCTCCGGGGCCCTGCTGCAGACCGTGACGCTCAACCCGCTGGCCAGCCCCGACATGATCGGCATCACCCAGGGCGCCGGCGCGGTGGTCGTCGCGGGAATCGTCCTCGGCTGGGACGGCGGCCTCGGCACCCAGGCCCTGGGCCTGCTGGGCGCGTCGGCCGCCGGGCTGCTGGTGTACGTGCTGGCCTGGAAGCGCGGCACCACCGGCTACCGCATCGTCCTCGTCGGCATCGGCGTCGCCTGGATCTGCACCAGCATCACCGACTACCTGCTGGCCCGCGGCCAGCGCTTCCAGGCACAGGCCGCCCTCGGCTGGCTGGTCGGCAATCTCAACGGCCGCACCTGGGACCAGATCGGCCCGCTCGCCCTCACCCTGGCCGTGCTCGTGCCCCCGGCCGTCCTGCTCGGCCGGCAGATCCGTGTCCTGCAACTCGGGGACGACGTCGCCAAGGGCCTCGGCACCCGGGTCCACCTCGTCCGGGTGGCCGTCCTGCTCGTCTCGGTCGGGCTCGTCGCCTTCGGCACCGCGACCGCCGGACCCATCGCCTTCGTTGCCCTCGCCGCGCCCCAGGTCGCCCAACGCCTGGCCGGCACCCCGTTCCCGCCTCCTCTAGCGGCGGGGCTCAGCGGCGCCGTGATGGTGCTCGTGTCCGACCTCGCCGCCCGGAAGCTGATCCCCGACACCGAACTCCCGGTCGGGATCGTCACCGGGGTGCTCGGCGCCCCCGTCCTGCTGTGGCTGCTCATCCGCGCCAACCGCGCCGGTTCAGGAGGCTGAAGACGTGTCATCGACGTACGAACCGGACGCGGAGCGCGCCACCCGCGCGGACGCTCCCGCCGACGGCCGTGCCGCCGGCCCCGAATTGCGCGCCGAGGGCCTGCGCCTGGCCTACGACGACCGGATCGTCGTCGACGGCCTCGACCTGATCGTCCCCACCGGCCGGGTCACCGCCATCGTCGGCGCCAACGCCTGCGGCAAGTCGACCCTGTTGCGCGCCCTCGCCCGGCTGCTCACGCCCAAGGCCGGTGCCGTGCACCTCGACGGCCGTGCGGTGCACACCATCCCGGCCCGGACCCTCGCCCAGAAACTCGGCATCCTTCCGCAGACGCCCGTCGCCCCCGAGGGGCTGACGGTCGTCGACCTGGTCGGACGGGGGCGTACACCGCACCAGACCTGGTGGCGGCAGTGGTCGCGCAGCGACGAGGAGGCCGTGCACGAGGCGCTGCGGGCGACCGGGACGACCGATCTCGCGCACCGGCCCGTCGACGAACTCTCCGGCGGACAGCGCCAACGCGCCTGGATCGCCATGGCCGTCGCCCAGGGCACCCCCGTGATGCTGCTGGACGAGCCGACGACGTACCTCGACCTCGCCCACCAGATCGACGTCCTCGACCTGGTCACCGACCTCAACCGGCACGGCGGCCGCACCGTCGTCATGGTCCTGCACGACCTCAACCAGGCCTGCCGGTACGCCGACCACATCATCGCCATGAAGGGCGGGCGCATCGTGGGCGAGGGCGCCCCCGCCGACGTCATCACCGCCGAGACGGTCGAGGACGTCTTCGGACTGCGCTGCGTCGTCGGCGAGGACCCGGTCAGCCGTACCCCCCTGGTCATCCCGATGGGCCGTCATCACGAGGGAACCGGCGTGGACGCGGCGCAGGCCGCGGTGTCCGTGTCGGGCGCCACCGGCTGACCGGCGGCCGCCGGCGCCCGGTGGGACCGTGCCGTCCGTTCCGTCACGGACGGGGGGTCAGATAACCCCCCATCGTGCGGAAGTAGTCCGTCGCGGCGAGTTCCGTGCCGTCCTCCGTCCGTACCCGCTCGACCACCAGCCCCGGCAGCCGTCCCGAGCGGGCCCCGGCGCCCGCCACGATCACCACCCCGTCGCCCTCCCGGATGAAGATGCGCCCCGGCGTGCCGCCGTACCGCCCCTCGGAGACGGAGGCCGCGACGATCCGGATCCGCTCGCCCCGGTGGTGGGTGAAGGCGTTGGGGTACGGGTCGGACTGGGCCCGTACGAAGCGCTCCAGGTCCTCGGCGGGCCAGGTCCAGTCGATCCGGCTGTCCTCCAGGGACCGCTTGTGGAAGAAACTCGACCGGGAGCGGTCCTGCGGCGTCCACACGGCCCGGCCGGAGTCGATGAGTTCGAGGGAATCGGTGACCAGCGGACCGATCAGGTCGACCGTGCGGTGGAACAGGTCCGTCGCCGTGTCCTTCGGCCCGACCGGCACCGAACGCTGCAACAGCACGTCACCCATGTCGAGTTCGCCGTCCATGCGGTGGGCGGTGACACCGACCTCCGGCTCGCCGTTGATGAGCGCCCAGATCAGCGGGGAGAACCCCGCGTACGCCGGAAGCAGCGAGTCGTGGATGTTGAGGGTGCCGTGCGGCGGCAGGTCGAAGATCTCGGGCGGCAGCCAGGTGCGCCAGTTGTTGGCCACGATGAGGTCCGGGTCCGCCTCCTTGAGCGCGCGCAGCAGCTCCTCGTCGCCCGGCCGGTTGCGCAACAGCACCGGCACACCGTGCTGTTCGGCGAGGTCGGCGACCGAGTCGTTCCAGATCTTCTCGTACGCGTGATCGCTCTGGGGATGGGTGACGACGAGTACCACCTCGTGTCCGGAATCCAGCAGCGCACGCAGCGTCCGGTGTCCCCACGTCTGGTATCCGAACATGGCGATCCGCATATGAGCCCTCCTCAACCGTTGCTAGGTAAGGCTTACCTTATCTAACATGTCCGTGCTGGGGGAGGCGGTGTTCCTGCCGGGGCGACTGTGTGGACCCCTTTTCTCGATGAAAGGCGATGACGCGGTGACGATGCTGCACACCGGGCCGGATTCCATCTACGACGTACTGGGGATCGGATTCGGCCCGTCGAATCTCGCGCTCGCCATCGCGCTCCACGAGCACTCCGCACGGGCCGGCGCGGAGAACGGACCGCGGGTCGGATTCCTGGAGAGACAGCCCCGCTTCGGATGGCACCGCGGCATGCTCATCGACGACGCCACCATGCAAGTGTCCTTCCTCAAGGACCTGGTGACGATGCGTGACCCCACCAGCGACTTCAGCTTCCTGTGCTACCTGCGCGACCAGGGCCGGCTGGTCGACTTCCTCAACCTGAAGACCCTCTTCCCGCTGCGCATCGAGTTCCACGACTACTTCGCGTGGGCCGCCGCCCGCGTCTCCCACCTCGTCGAGTACTCCGCCGAGGTCGTCTCCGTACGCCCCGTCAGCCGGGACGGAGAGGTCCGCTACTTCGACGTCACCAGCCGTACCCCCGGCGACCCGGACCGGTTCACCGTCCGCCGCACCCGCAGCATCTGCGTCGCCGCCGGACTGGAGCCGCACCTCCCGCCGGACGCCGTCCTGTCCGACCGTGTGTGGCACACCAGCGAGCTGCTGCCCCGCGTCGAGGAGGCCCGGCGCACCGGCCGGCCGATACGCCGCGCCGTCGTCCTGGGCGCCGGACAGAGCGCGGCGGAGGCCGTGGACTACCTCCACCGCAGCTTCCCCGAGGCCGAGATCTGCTCCGTCTTCGCCAAGTACGGCTACACGCCCGCCGATGACAGCCCCTTCGCCAACAAGATCTTCGATCCCGAGGCCGTCGACCTGTACTACGGCTCGCCCCGTGAGGTGAAGCAGTCGCTGTTCGACTACCACCGCAGCACCAACTACTCCGTCGTGGACATGGATCTGATCGAGTCGCTGTCGCGGACCATGTACCAGGAGAAGGTGCAGGGCCGGGAACGGCTGCGGATGATGAACGTCTCCCGGCTGCGCGAGGTGGAGGAGGGCACGGACGGCGTCCGGGTGACCGTGGAGTTCCTGCCGACGGGGGAGCGCGAGACCCTCGGCGCGGACCTCCTTGTCCACGCCACCGGCTACCGGCCGCGCGGGATCGGCGACAACCTCGGCGAGATCGGCAAACTCTGCCTGCGCGACGAGGAGGACGCCCTCCAGGTGGGCCGCGACCACCGCGTGGCCACCGCCCCCGACGTCAGCGCGGACATCTACCTCCAGGGCGGCACCGAGCACACCCACGGCCTCACCTCGACGCTGCTCTCCACCACCGCCGTCCGGGCCGGGGAGATCTGCGCCTCCCTCCTCGCCCGCCGCGCGGCGGACCTGGCGCCGGCGGAGGCGTGAGCGGCGGCTCCGAGGGCGTGAGCGGCTGACACCGGGGGGCGCCGCGCGCCGCGCGCCGTGCGAGCGCCCTCCGCGGAGGGCGTCGGCGGCGGCGCCCGCGCCCCGCCTAACGGCGGCTCGCGCCCTCCTCGACCTCGCCCCGACGCCCTACTCTCCTGGCCAGCGCCGCGCCCAGGAACCCGGTCACGAGTCCCCACAGCACGGCCAGGCCGAGCGCGCTCCACAGGTGGGGCCGCAGGAACAGTTCCCCGCCCAGGTCGCCGCCGAGGTCACCGATGCCGAGGACCGACAGCCCGTAGTGCGCGGAGATCCGGCCCACGAGGCAGATCATCAGGACGGTCGCGGCGAGCCCGGCCGCCATGTGCACGGCGTGCTGCCACAGCCGTACCCGGGCGGGGGAGCGGGCCGCCATCACGAACGAGGCCAGGACCAGCAGCACGGCGTTCACGGCGGGCAGCCACCACACCCGCCCGTCGTAGTCGGCGAGCGAGCCCAGGTTCAGGGTGGACACGTCGGGCCCGCGCACCACCTCGTCCAGGATCTTCGGCATCGGCAGTCCGAAGGGCCCCTCCACCTGGCTGTCCCAGGTGGCGCCCAGGCCGATCGTGAAGGCGGGCCACACCACGTTCGGCAGGCCCAGCAGGACCAGCGCGGCCGTCTGGGCGGCATGCCCGCGGGTCAGCGCCACCACGGCCGCGATCACCAGCCCGATGCCCAGGCACGCCAGCAGCAGACCGACCATCGCGTACGCCGCCGGGCGCACCGACTCCTGGAACCGCAGCAGCCGCGCGGGCAGCGGTGCCCCGCGCGAGACCAGCAGGGCCAGGACGAGAACCCCGGCGAGCCACACCAGTCCGAGAAACAGGGTCGGCGCCACGGCCGTCTCGAACCCCACGTCGGCGGAGGTGCCGAGGAAGTCGCCCACGTCGCCGAGCGGGACGTCGAAGGTCTGCCGGGCGAAGAGCGCCAGGCCGAGCAGCGCCGCCAGCCACAGGACGGCGATCCGGGCGGCCCAGCCGGCGAGTTCGGCCGCCCCCGCCACCGCCCGATGGCGTAGGGGCCGCAGGAACCCGGCGGCGACCACCAGCGCGCCCACGACGGTCACCGACAGCGGCATCACGGTCAGGCCCGCCCGGGTCTCGGCGAAGAACCCCGCGCCGCCGGACAGCTCGATCGTGCCGCCGACCGCCGTGACGACGGTGGCCGCGACGACCCGGGGGAACGCGCCGTCGGGGAGGTCCGCCGCGCCGGCCGCCCACAGGCCGAGAGAGGCCGTCACGATCATCGCGATCAGTCCGGCCAGCACGGTCGCGAGGGCCTGGAGCCAGCCGTGGCGGGCGACCGCACGCTCGGGTGCGGCGGTCTGCCGGGGCGACAGGGTCCGAGGGCTCACTCTTGCCACGCTAAGCACGACGGTGACACTCCGCGCGCCGGGGCGCACGGCTCGTTCGGCTTGCGGGTGGCGCCGGACCAGAGCACACAATGGCCCTGTTGAGGAGAAAAGAGTCATAAAACGGCTAAACATGTGCATCGACTGTCATTGATGGCATGTGCAGCGATTCCCTACGCCGGGAGAAGACCCGTGAGTTCCGAACAGCCGTCCTCCGGCCGCCCCACAGGACCCCCCTCCGGCCCCCTGTCCGGGCCGCAGCAGCCCGGCCCCACCCCGTCCGGCCCGACGCGGCCGAACGCACCGGTGCCGCCGGACGACACCTCCCGGCCCGGGGGCACCGGGGGTCCGGGCGACAACGGCGGCTCCGGGGGCGGGCCCGGCGGCACGGGTGGCACCGGAGGTCCCGGAAGCCCCGGACACCCGTGGTGGCGGTCCGCTCCCCGGATCGCCCTCATGGTCGCCGCCGCCGTGGTCGCGGTGGTCCTGATCGTCGTCCTCACCCGCTCCGACGACTCCGGCGGCTCGGCCGACGGCGAGGTCTTCCTCCAGGCCGCCGGCAAGGCGGGCCCCGACCCGTTCACCGAGTCCACGGCCACGGACAGCTCCACCGTGCCCGAGACCCCCACGGCCACACCGAGCAGTGCGGAAACCGCCAACGTGACGCGCGCCGTGGACGGTTCGTCCCCCGGCCTCTACGGCGGCACCCGCAACGTCTCCAGCTGCGACGTGGAGAAACAGATCAAGGTGCTCGGCGCGAACCCCGCCAAGAACGACGCGTTCGCCTCCGTCGCCGGCGTCGACCCCTCCGGCGTACCCGCCTACCTGCGTTCACTCACCCCGGTACAGCTGCGCATGGACACCCGCGTGACCAACCACGGCTACCGCGACGGCGCCGCCACCAGCTACCAGGCCGTCCTGCAGTCCGGCACCGCCGTCCTCGTCGACGACCGGGGCGTCCCCCGGGTCCGCTGCGCCTGCGGCAACCCGCTGAAGCCGCCGGTCGCGCTGAAGACCACGCCGGAGCCCAAGGGCGACTCCTGGCCGTCGTACCGGCCGCAGAACGTCGTGGTCATCGAGCGCTCGACCGTGGTCATCGACGTCTTCGTCCTCTACGACCCCGAGCACGACGACTGGTTCACCCGCCACACCGGCGACACGGGCGGGAAGGACAAGAAGACCACCCCGCCCGTCAACCAGCCCTCCCCCTCGGTGTCGACGTCGTTCTCCGAGGAACCGCCCTCGAAGTCGCCCAAGCCGTGCCCCTCGTCCCCGGGCGGCGGGACGAAGACCCCGAAGGGCGGGCACGCCGACGGCAGCTCCAGCCCCTGCCCCTCCTCGTCCTCGGTGACCACTCCGTCCACCTCGCCCCCGTCGTCGCCGGAGACGCCGACCACCGGGCCCACGACACCGCCGAAGAGCCCCGAGACGGCCGGTACGCCGGGCGACACCACGACCTCCGGGTCGGCGTCCCTCGACGGTGGCCCGGATCCGGCCGGCCCGGATTCCTGACCCGCCCGCGCGGCCGTACGGGGCCGCGCCGCCTCACTCGTCGATCGCCGACCCGAACAGGGCGCCCGTGGCGGGCGCCCCGAGGGAGGCGGCGCCGTACGTCCACGACCCGGCCGCCGTGACGCCGCCCGAGCCCGCCGAGAGCACCCAGATGTGACCGTCGCCGGCGTTCTCGCCCGGCGCGGCGGCCAGCAGACCGAAGCGGCCGTCGCCGTTCGGGTCGGTCAGCCGGACCTGGGCGCCCCACTTGTCGCCCTTCTCCGCGGCGCCCGGCACGTCCGTGGAGTTCTGGTCCCAGGACCGGGCGCCGGCCGCGGTCAGCCCGGTTGCCGAGCCGCGCAGCACCCATACGGCGCCGGCGTCCCTCACCGTGCCGATGTCCTCGCCCGCGGCCCCGATCGCCACGTCCGCGTACCCGTCCCCGTCGGTGTCCGCGACCGACAGGTCCGAGCCCCAGCCGTCCCCGGCCTCGGCCACACCGGGCACGCCGTCGGAGTCCTGCACCCACCAGTCCGGGTCCGCCGCCGGGCCGTCCGGGCCGCCGAGGCGCACGCCGACCACCCCGCCCGTCCGGGTCTCGCCCGGCTGGTCGTCCGGCGAGTTCGGCTCGCCGGTCACCAGGTCGTCGTACCCGTCGTTGTTGATGTCCCCGGACGCCGCGACCGGACCGCCGCGCAGATCCCGCTCGTACCGCAGTCCGTCCGCGTTGCCCGACAGATACGCGGACCACCCGTGCCCGGGCTCGTCCCCCAGGCTCAGCCCCGACACGACGAGGTCGGCGAAGCCGTTCTTGTCGTAGTCACCGGTGGTCATGGACATGGGCCGGATGTCGCGGGCCTCGGCCTGCGCGCCGAAGCTCCGGGCCGACTCCCGGCGCATTGAGCTGCGCGCCGCGGCGTCGTACGCGAACAGCTCCACGCCGTACGGGTCGAGCACGGCGAGGAGGTCGCCGTCCGTCTCGGCGGTGAAGCGGCCCGCGGCCAGACCGGTGCCGAACTGCTCGCTCGCGGCGGGCTCCTCGGTCTCCAGCCAGTCGCTCGCGGCACCCTTGAGCCCGGCCTTCGAGCCCCACAGCACGGTCACGCCGCCCGCGTCCTTCAGCGTGCCGATGTCCTCGCCGGGGATGCCCACCACGGCGTCGTCGTACCCGTCGCCGTCCAGGTCGCCCGTGGCGACCGCCCGGCCGAACCCGTCTCCCGTCTCGGCCGCGCCCGCGACCCCCGACGTCGACTGGCTGAAACGGGCGGCGTTGCTCGTCCCGATGCCCTTGGACGAGCCGTACTGCACGGTCACCAGACCCGCGCCCTTCTTGCCGCTCACGGTGGCACCGGGCGCGCCGACCAGGATGTCCTCGTAACCGTCGCCGTTGAAGTCGCTGTTGCGGTCACCGGCCCGGGTGCTGCCGGGCGCGCCGGCGTAGGCGGACGGAGCGGCGGCCATCGCCGTGCCCGAGACGAGAAGAAAGGTGGCAGCGGCGAGCGCTGCCGAACGGTTCTTGCGCATGTTCGGCTCCTGGTGGTGAGAACGGCCGGGCAGCGCGGGGGTGTCCGGAAAGGGCCCGTTCCTCGTCCGGCGCCCTGTTCGACACCCCGTGGTGAGCAAGGGTTGTACGGGACGACACGGCCGGTTCACGAAGCTCGCCCTCCGGGCGCGGACCCGGCCCTCGCCGCGGGGGAGGGCGTTCGCCCCGAGGGAATCGGCGTGACCGGCGGAAATGGGGTGGCGCGGCGGCACCGGGACCGTCGATGCTCCTCCGTATGAGTGACCATGGCGCGATCCGGCCCGACGAACTGCCCCTGCCCGAGCGGACACCCGGCTGGGGTGACCGGTTCGTCGGCCCCGAAGCGGACCCGCGCGGCGACGGAGGCTTCGAGGGCGAGCGGGCCACGCTGGTCGGATACCTGCGCAACCAGCGGCTCACCCTGGAGCTGAAGTGCGCGGACCTGGACGCCGAGGCCCTGGCCCGCCGTTCGGTGCCGCCGTCGAACCTGTCCCTGCTCGGCCTCGTGCGCCACCTGGCGGGCGTCGAACAGTACTGGTTCCGCCAGGTCCTGGCGGGGGAGCCCCCGTCGCCGCGCCACTATCGCGCCGGGGGCGACCCCGACGGGGACTTCAACGACGCCGTCGCCGACCCGGACGCCGTGGCCGACGCCTGGCGGACCTGGCGCGGCGAGGTCGCCTTCGCCGAGCGCTTCGTCGCGGCCGCCCCCGACCTCGCCGTCACCGGACGCCACGACGACGAGCCCATCGCCCTGCGCGAAGTCCTGGTGCACCTGATCGAGGAGTACGCCCGTCACAACGGCCATGCCGACCTCCTGCGCGAACGCATCGACGGCCGCATCGGCGAGTGACACCCCCGAGCCTGCGAGCGACACTCCCGAGCCGTCCCCCGGCGATTCCCCTGAGGGCGGAACGCCGCCCCCTTCCCCTCCCGGCCGGAGTTCCTAGGCTGGAGAGGTGAGCCGACACGTCCCGAACGAAGCCCGAGTCATCCCGCTGCGCCCAGCGACGGCGAGCCCGGCGGCGACCCGCCCGGTCCGTCCGGTCCGTCCGGTCCGTCCGGTCGGCCCGGCAGCACCACCGGCTGCGCCTCCCAGGGAACCCCTGTGGCGTGACCTGGTCGGCGACGTGCTGCGCCGCGAACGGCTGGCCCAGGAACGCACCCTGAAGGACGTCGCCGACGAGGCCCGCATCTCGATGCCGTACCTCTCCGAGGTGGAACGGGGCCGCAAGGAAGCCTCCTCGGAGGTCCTCGCGGCAGCCGCCCAGGCCCTCGGCCTGGGCCTCGGGGACCTGTTGTCCCTGGCACAGAGGGAGCTGACCCGCCGTCACACCACCCGCAGGGCACCCGCGGCCCCCTACGACGGCCTGTGCCTCGTGGCCTGACCTCCGCGTCCGCGCCCCTGGCCGGGGCGCGGACTCCGAGTCCTTCCGCCCTGGGAAGGGCGACCCGGTGGGCCGTCCGTCAGACCCCCACCAGCCGCCGGTTCAACACCTCGTCCGCCAGCCCGTAGGCCACCGCCTCCTGAGCCGTGAACACCTTGTCCCGGTCCATGTCGGCCCGCAGTTCCGCGGTCGCGCGGCCCGTGTGACGCGCGAGCACCTCCTCGACCTGGGACCGGATCCGCACCATCTCCTTGGCCTGCAGGGCGAGATCGGAGACTGTGCCCTGACGGCCCCCGCTGGCCGGCTGCCCCAGCAGCACCCGCGCGTGCTCCAGCACGAACCGCCGCCCGGCGTCCCCGCCCGCCAGCAGCACCGCCGCGGTGGAGGCCGCCTGCCCGACGCAGAACGTCGAGACCGGCGCGCGCACGTAGGACATCGTGTCGTAGATCGCCATCAGTGAAGTGAACGATCCGCCGGGCGAGTTGATGTAGATCGCGATCTCGCTCTCCGGCGCCGAGGACTCCAGGTGGAGCAGCTGTGCGATGACGACGTTGGCCACTCCGTCGTCGATCTCGGTGCCGAGGAAGATGATCCGCTCGGACAGCAGCCGGCTGAACACGTCGTACGACCGCTCGCCCTGCGCGGTCCGCTCGACCACGTTCGGAATCGTGTAGCTCCCCATCACTGCAGCCCCATCCGTCGGCGCGACGAGGCCGGCCGTACGTCGTCGAGCGTCTCGACGACCCGGTCGACCATTCCGTACTCCCTGGCCTGTTCGGCCGTGAACCAGCGGTCGCGGTCGCCGTCCCGGGAGATCGTCTCCACGGTCTGGCCGGTGTGCTCGGCGGTGATCCGCTCGATGGCCCGCTTGGTGAACTCCAGGTTCTCCGCCTGGATCTCGATGTCGGCGGTGGTTCCGCCGATGCCCGCCGACGGCTGGTGCATCATGATCCGCGCGTTGGGCAGCGCGTACCGCTTGCCGCGGGCGCCCACGCTCAGCAGGAACTGGCCCATGCTCGCCGCGAAGCCCATCGCCAGCGTCGAGACGTCGTTCGGGATCAGCCGCATGGTGTCGTGGATGGCGAGGCCCGCGGTGACCGAACCACCGGGGCTGTTGATGCAGAGGCTGATGTCGGTGCGCGGGTCCTCCGCCGACAGCAACAGCAACTGGGCGCAGACGCGGTTGGCGGAGACCTCGTCGACCTGGGTGCCCAGGAAGACGATCCGCTGTGCGAGGAGCTGCGCGGCGAGATGGTCGTCGAAGCGTGACGCCGGGGTGTCGCCGTCCTCGGCGCGCGGGGCGAACGCGGGGGACCGGCCGGTGGTCGATGGAGCCACTTCTTCCTCCCTCGGGTGGACGCGACCGCGGTGGCCGCTGGCTCCACTGTCCCCAGGAGAAGCCTCTCACCTGCACTTTCTCTGCCCACGGCAGATTCGCCGACAGCAGAGCGTGTCCCTTCACCGTGATCCCCTCACGGTGATCACCCCATCGGATGACCCGGCCACCGATGAGTTTCGGAGGCGGGTGCGGTCGATACAGGGACGACACACCCCCGCCCCGAGGAGGAGCTCATGTCCGGCGACGGATTCACCATCTGCCTGTGGTTCGACGGCCAGGCCGAGGAGGCGGCCGCCCACTACGTCTCGGTCTTCAAGGACTCCCGGCTCGGCCGGGTCACCCACTACGGCGAGGGTGCGTACCAGCCGGCCGGCACGGTGCTCACCGTGGACTTCGAGGCCAACGGCCAGCGGTTCGTCGCCCTCAACGGCGGCCCGCAGTTCACGTTCACCGAGGCCGTCTCCTTCCAGATCCTCTGCGCCGACCAGGACGAGATCGACTACTACTGGAACAGCCTCACCGACGGGGGCGAGCCCGGCCCCTGCGGCTGGCTCAAGGACAGGTTCGGCGTGTCCTGGCAGGTCGTGCCCACCGCCCTCATCGAGATGATCAGTGACCCGGACGCGCAGAAGGCGGCCCGCGCGACCGCGGCGATGATGTCGATGGGCAAACTGGACCTCGCCGCGCTGGAGAAGGCGTACGCGGGCGCATAGCGGTCCGCACGCCCTCCTCCCGGTGGGCGGCCCTGCCGACAGGGCCTCCCACCAGGCGGGTACCGGGATTTCGGTGATTCTTTACCCGGGACGGGTAGCGGCAGCAAAGGACTCCGGTGAGGCTTGCCCGTGCGCCACCCGTTACCCGGAGGAACCTTGAACGTCTCGTTGAACATCTGGCTGCTCACGATCGTGGTCCTGGGGCTGCTGGTCGCCGTGGACTTCTTCATCGGGCGCAAGCCGCACGATGTGTCGGTGAAGGAGGCCGGGATCTGGTCGGCCGTGTGGATCGCCCTGGCGGTCGCGTTCGGCCTCGGTGTGCTGGCGTTCGGCGGCGGCGGGCCGGCGGGGGAGTTCTTCGCGGGGTTCGTCACCGAGAAGTCCCTCAGCGTCGACAACCTCTTCGTCTTCGTGCTGATCATGGCGAAGTTCTCGGTGCCCTCGCAGTACCAGCAGCGCGTGCTGATGGTCGGCGTCCTGATGGCCCTGGTGCTGCGCGCGGTCTTCATCGCCGCCGGTGCGGCGATCATCTCCAGTTTCTCGTGGGTGTTCTACCTCTTCGGCGCGTTCCTGGTCTACACCGCCTGGAAACTGGTGCAGGACGCCCGCAAGAGCGGTCACGAGGAGGAGTACGAGGAGAACAAGCTCCTCAAGGCGGTGGAGAAGCGCTTCGGGGTGGCCGACCGCTACCACGGCACCCGGCTGTGGGTGGAGGAGAACGGCCGGCGCGTGATGACGCCGATGCTGGTGGTGATGCTCGCCATCGGTTCCACCGACGTCCTGTTCGCCCTGGACTCCATCCCCGCGATCTACGGCCTGACCCAGGACCCGTACATCGTCTTCACCGCCAACGCCTTCGCCCTGATGGGCCTGCGCCAGCTGTACTTCCTCATCGGCGGCCTGCTGAAGAAGCTCGTCCACCTCTCCTACGGCCTGTCGATCATCCTCGGTTTCATCGGCGTCAAACTCGTCCTGCACGCCCTGCACGAGTCCGGCGTCCACGTCCCCGAGATCACCATCCCCTTCTCCCTCGGCTTCATCGTCCTCGTCCTCGCCGTCACCACCGCCACCAGCCTCTGGGCCTCCGGACGACAGCGGGAGCGCGAGCCGGAGCCGGACCGGCGGGAGACCGCGGTGGCGGGGGACGACGAGCAGACCTCGCAGCCGGCCTAGGGTCCTTCTGACGGATCTCCGTGGGAGAAGGAGCGGCGTTCGGTGCGTGTTCTCGGCGTGCCGGGCGTCGCGACGCCGCGGAGAATCCGTCAGAAGGGCCCTAGGAGACCGCGTCGGCGACGGCCCGCGTGATCGCGCGGGCCATCCGCGTGATGCCGGGCGACACCACGGGGCACGGCCGCGGCCTGGACGTCGTCGGGGCCAGGCAGAAGTGCAGGAGGTCCTTGTCGTGGTGGAGGGCGGTACGGGCCCGGTCCGGCTGGGTGCAGTAACCCTTGTGCTCCCGTTCGTACGCGGTGCACGGCAGGTACTGGGTCCACGTGTAGCGGCCGGAGGCCGGGCTCACGGCCCGGCCGGCGTCGGCGGTGAGGTCACCGGAGTCCTTGGCCTGCCTCGCGTACAGGGCGTTCACGCGGCGGACCCGGTCCGGGGTCATCGGGTCCGGGCCCTGGAGCACCCAGACGATCGTCGGCCGGTGCGTGCCGCCCGCGTTCGCGATCTGTTCGGTGAGCCCGGCTGCCGCGGCCTCGTACCGCCGGAAGTACTCCGCCCGGTTCCTGCCGTAGGTGATGCCGTCCATGCAGGGCGTGTAGTCCCACGAGTTGCCCCAGAACTGCAGGACCACATAGTCCGGACGCAGCCGGCGCACCAGCGCGGCCGCCTTGTCCCCCGGCGGGACGAGCGACCGGTCGGCCGTGCCCTCCAGGTAGTCGCACAGGGTGGTGCCCCCGTACGGCACGCTCGTGTAGCGGGCGCCGAGGCCGTCCCGCAGCAGAGTGCCGAGGACACGCTGGTTCTCCACGGCGAGAGAGTCCCCGAGGTAGAGCACCTCGGGCGCCGGCTTCGGGCGCTCGCCGTCCCGGGGCGCGGTGGTGACCCGGGAACGGGTGGTCGGCGACGGATCGTGCGCCGCGGCCGAGGGCGGGGCCTCGCCCGGCGCCGACTCCGGATCCCCGCACGCGCCCAGGGACAGCGCGGCGAGCACCGCCCCGGCCACTCCCACGATCCACGCCCTGCGCATACGCGACTCCGGCCCCGGCCATCGAAAAACGGTTTCCCAGGCAAGCACGGCCCGGGGCGGGACGGAAGACGTGTGTCGGCCACGACGGGGCCGGGCGGACGTGCGCGGTCGAGGGCGCCGGGGGCGAAGTCGTGTACGGCCGTCGAGCCCCCTCCGTGGCGCGACTCCAGGCCGCCCGAGCCGCCCCCTCGGCCGACGTACCGGCGGGCCCCTGGCCGCGCCGCGGCCGGCTGGGCGGCGGAGCCGAGGAGATTGCGCCCGCGCGGCCCCACGAGGGGCCTGGGCGGGGACGCCGGGGCGCGAAGTCGGGCCCGGGCGGCGGGCCGCCGCCCGTCCAGGGCGCGATGTCGGCCCTGGACGGCCGCCGAGAAGCCCTCCGTGGGTGACACCCGGATCCCCTGAGCCGCCACCACGGCGCGGGTACCGGCCCGCAGCCGGCCGGCCCTGCGTGCTCCCGCCGGCCTGCGGCGGAGGTGCTGCTGCCGCCCCCTCCGCGTCCTCGGCGGCTCCCCGCACCGCACCCGGTCGGGCGGCGGAGCCTAGGAGATCGCGCCCGCGCGGCCCCAAGGGGGCGCCCGGTCCGGCGGGCGCCCGCGTGGGGTCAGGTCACGGAGTCATGCCGCCGCTGCACGCGGCCCCTGGCTCCGGCGTCTGCTCGCCCTGGACGTACTTGTTCAGGAACTTCCGCACCCGCGGGTCGGACGCCTCGTCCACCTTCAGCTGGTGCTCCCAGGCACTCAGCACGATGGGGGAGGACTGGTCCTCGTAGGGACTCATGAAGGAGTACGTCGTCTTCTTCACCAGCCCGGTCAGCGCCTTGACGTCGGCTTCGGCCGCCTTGTCGTTGTACGTGATCCAGACCGCGCCGTGCTCCAGCCCGTGCACCGCGTTCTCGTTCGGCACGGCCTTGGTGTACACCTGCTTGTCGCAGTTGACCCAGACCTGGTGGTGGTCGCCGCCCACCGGCGGGCTCATCTTGTACTCGACGGGCTCGGTGACGTGGTTCTGGGTGAGCTTGGACCAGCTCTTCACTCCGTCGACCGGCGCGGCCTTGGCCGCGGCCTCGGCCGCCTCCTTCTCCCGCGCGGAGTCGATGAGGTACCAGCCGCCGCCGACGAGTCCGGCGAGGATGGCGGTGGTGACACCGATCATGAGCACCCGAGTCCGCCGCTCACGCGCCTGCTCGGCCTTGCGTATCTCCTCCACGCGGGCGCGCCGCGCCGCCTCCCTGGCCTTGGGGCTGTTGTTCCTGCCCTTCGGGCCGCCGTTGTTGGCCTTCGCCTTGGATGAAGCCATGGGGTGTCCTTCTCCCCGCCGGGCCGCGTACGGGCCGGGCGGTGCTGCTGGTCGTCCACGAATCCGTCGCGCGGGCCGGTGCCCGGGCGACGCCCTGCCGAGGGATCTCCGCGATGTCCACGGGGCTCCCCGCGCGGGCGGGGCCTAGACGCGGAGCAACTGCAGTTCGTGGAGATCGGGAGGGCGGGCCCGCCCCGGCTCGCGGGCGCCGGCGGACGCCACCCGCGCCGCGGCCGTCGCCGGCTGCCAGGACGCGGCGGTGTGGTCGGCGCCGGGCGACGGCACCTGGACGAGCACCGCGGCCGGGTCGGGGGAGTGGCAGTCGTGTCCGCCGGGACGGTGCTCACAGGGGTCGCGGTCCACCTGGCCCGCCCGCACGGCGAGCGGCACCTGCGTGCGCGGCTCCGCCGAGACGGTGTGCGGGCGCTGCGCCGGGGCCTCCCCGGGAGGCGAGCCCGCACAGGACAACAGGAACGTGGTCACGGCCGACACGATCACGAGCAGCAGGCGCGCCGACCGGCCCCGGACGCACGGCAGTGCCGTACGTCGGAACGGCCGGCCGGGCATGGAGCCACCTCACGGGTCGAGGCGAACGGGAGTGCGAGCGCCGCTGAAATTATCAGACGTCGCACAGCCGTGGTCCCGCCCCGCGGATCCCGCGCCGGTTTCACGCGATCCGTCCCCTTCGGCGCGCGTCCGGCAACGCCCGTGGCTAGCGTGAGAGCCGGGGAAACCACCCTGTCGAACCGAGGAGAGTGGCGCGATGGCCGCACATCCCGACGGAACGCCCTGTTGGGTCGACGCGATGTTCAGCGACGTCGAGGGGGCGAAGAGTTTCTACGGTGACGTACTGGGCTGGACGTTCGGCGAGTCGTCGTCCGAGTACGGCAACTACACCCAGGCGTACGCGGACGGCAAGGCGGTGGCCGCGGTCGTCCCGCCCATGCCCGGCCAGGAGGGCCAGTCCGCCTGGTGCCTGTACTTCGCCTCGTCCGACGTGCACGCCACCGCGGCCAGGATCCGTGAGAACGGGGGCGAGGTGCTGATGGAGCCGATGCAGGTCGGCGACTTCGGCTCCATGCTGCTGGGCCGCTCCCCGGACTCGGTCGTCTTCGGTGTCTGGCAGCCGGGCGTCCACGAGGGCTTCGAGGCCATGGGGGTGCCCGGCGCGTACGCCTGGGCCGAGGTCTTCACCCGGGAGCCCGAGAAGTCGGACGCGTTCTTCCCGGCCGTCTTCTCCTTCCGGTCCAAGCGGATGGACGACCCCGGCAACCCGGAGATGGACTTCCGGGTCTTCGACCTGGGGGAGAATCCGCTGCTCGGCCGGATGACGATGACCGCGGAGGACTTCCCGCCCGAGGTGCCCTCGTACATCAACGTGTACTTCGCCGTCCCGGACTGCGACGAGGCGGTCGCCCGGGCCACCGCGCGCGGCGGCGTCCTGCGCTTCGGCCCGATGGACACCCCCTTCGGCCGTTTCGCGGCGCTCAGCGACCCGCAGGGCGCGTCCTTCTCGGTCATCGACCTCGGCAGGACGCAGGGCGAGACGCCGACGCTCACGGACGTCGACTGAGCGGACGCGCGGGATGCGCGAGATGCGCGGGGGCGGGGGACCCGTGGGCGGTCCCACGCCCCCGCGCATGGCATGATCGAGTGCATGCCGGAACGTGTTGTGGCCGCCTGTGACGGAGCGTCCAAGGGAAACCCCGGACCAGCGGGCTGGGCCTGGGTGGTCGCCGAGGACGCCGAGATCCCCTCCCGCTGGGAGGCGGGCCCGCTGGGCAGGGCCACCAACAACATCGCCGAACTGACCGCGCTGGAGCGGCTGCTGGCGGCCACCGACCCGGCCGTCCCGATCGAGATCCGGATGGACTCCCAGTACGCGATGAAGGCGGTCACCACCTGGCTGCCCGGCTGGAAGCGCAACGGCTGGCGCACGGCCGCCGGCAAGCCGGTCGCCAACCGGGAGCTCGTGGTCCGTATCGACGAACTGCTCACCGGCCGTACCGTGGACTTCCGCTACGTGCCCGCGCACCAGGTCGACGGTGATCCCCTCAACGACTTCGCCGACCGTGCGGCGAGCCAGGCGGCCGTCGTCCAGGAACCGGCCGGCACCGACCTCGGCTCGCCGGAACCGCCGGCCGCGCCCGACACCGCCCCGTCCCGCTGGAGCGCGGCCAAGAAGTCCGGGAAGTCGGCCAGGTCCGGCGCCCGTGCCGGATCGTCGTCCTCGTCCTCGGCGTCGTCCCGCACGATCAAGGCGAAGTTCCCCGGCCGCTGTCTGTGCGGCCGTGCGTACGCCGCGGGGGAGCCCATCGCCAAGAACGACCAGGGCTGGGGACACCCGGAGTGCCGTACGGCGGCGTCGGCCGGAGCCGAATAGCCGCCGCACGGCACCGCGCGCGGGGGCCGGCGTCACACGACGGCGCCGCGCCACTCCCCGCTCTCCCGGCCACGCTTCTCGATGAAGGTCTTGAAGCGCTCCAGGTCGCCCTTGGTCTGCCGCTTCACGACCCCCAGCTTGTCGGCCGCCTTCTCGGCGGCGCCCGTGGGCTCGAAGTCCATCTGCAGCATGACCTTCGTGCGCTCCTCGGACAGGTGGTGGAAGGTGACGACACCGGCCTGCCGGGCCTCGCCGCCGACGGTCGTCCACGCCACCCGCTCGTCCGGGATCTGCTCGGTGATCTCCGCGTCGAACTCCCGCCGCACGCCGTCCACCTTGGTCACCCAGTGCGTGAGTGTGTCCGAACGCTGCTCGATCCGCTCGACCCCGCTCATGAACTCGGGAAAGGTCTCGAACTGCGTCCACTGGTTGTAGGCGGTCCGGACGGGGACGTGGACCTCGACGGACTCCTCGATCTGGGTCATCGGTCGCCTCCTCACATCGGTTGCGTGTCGGTCACGGCCGGGTCGCCCCGGCGCGTCCGGGGCGGGTACCCAGGTCTCCCGGGGACCAACGTGGGTCAGGCGGCGTCGAAGGTGTAGTGCGCGGTGTGGTCCAGCAGCGCCGCCGGAGTCGTGTCGTTCCAGGGCCTCATCGGCTCGTTCAGATCGACCACGTTCGGCGTCCCGGCCGCCGGCAGGTACGCCGAACCGGGGTGCAGACGCTGCCAGTCCGCCCACAGCTTGTCGACGAAGGCGTGGTGCAGCCAGAACACCGGGTCGTTGGGGGAGACCCCGGTGCCCATCTGGCCGCCGACCCAGACGTGCACCCGGTTGTGCAGGTTGACGCCCCGCCAGCCCTCCAGGTGGTTGCGGAAGCCGTCCGAGGCACTGTTCCAGGGCGCCATGTCGTACGTGGACATCGCGAGCACCGAGTCCACCTCGGCCCGGGTCGGCAACTGCCGCACCGCGGTGCCGAGGGAGCGGCGCAGGTAGGTGCGGCCGTCGACGCGCACGGTGACCGGCCAGTTGCCGGTGGCGGCCGCGAACGGCCCGTCCATCACCTGTCCGTCGCGGCTGCGCCCGGTGCCGCCGAGGAAGTCCGGGGCCCAGAGGGAGGACCGGGTGGTGCGGTCGGCGGTCCAGTCCCAGTACGGCAGCGCGACGGCCGGGTCGACGGACTGCAGGGCCCGCTCGAACTCCAGCAGGAATCTGCGGTGCCAGGGGAGGAACGACGGTGAACGGTGGCCGGTGCGTTCGCCGTTGTCGGTGTCGCCGAGGATGAAGGCGTTGTGCGTCGTGACGAACTCGTCGTAGCGGCCGGAGCGCTTCAGCGCGATCAGGGCGTCGACAAGGCGCCGCTTCTCGTCGGCGCTCAGGGTCGCCTGGTTCTTGCGTATGGTCATGGCTCTGCGGCTCCTTGCGGTGGTTCGGGTGGTTCCGGTGCTGCGGGGGCTGGTCAGGCGAACGGGACGAGACGGGCGCCCTGGAGTTCGTCGACCGCGGCGCGGGCGGCGGCACGCGGGGTCGGCACGGGGGAGTAGTGGCTGACGACGCTGATCCAGCTGCCGTCGGCGTTGCGCATGACGTGCAGCTCGGCCCCGTCGACGAACACGGCGAACCCGGCGCCGTGATGGTGACCGCCGCCGTCGGCCGCGCGGCCCTGTATGCGGCGGCCCCGGTACACCTCGTCGAAGGCGGAAGGGCCCTGGTGGCCCTGGTGGGCGTGGCCCTCGTCCGCGGCGGCGGTGAGCGGGGCGCCGACGGTCGCGGCGAGGGCGGCCGCCGCCCCGAGGGCGTGGCGGCGGGTGATGTCGGGCATGCGAGAACCTTCTGACAAGGGGTGATTGATGACCCGTCATGCCTATCGATCAGGTGGGGAACGGGGGAAATCCCCGGAAGCCGGTTGGCTGCGATCAGGACAATCACGTATATGTCGTGCAAGGTTGAACAAAGATGATCTTGCTGTCGTGGATCTTCGCGCACGGGTGGAGGGAGAGATTCCGCCCGAGGTGCGGGGTGTGGCCGATGATCTTGCGGAGGGTGCGTGGATCGGGTGACCGCTGTCACGCGCGCAAAGTGACGCGAATCCGGGCCGCCTCCGCACTGCTACTCTTCGTGGTCAATTGATCGCTTTGCGCAGCGAAATGGGAGTGTGCGTGAAGATCGCGTGCGTCGGCGGCGGACCCGCAGGCCTGTACTTCTCGATCCTGATGAAGCGGCAGGACCCGTCCCACGACATCACCGTCCATGAACGGAACCCGGCGGGATCGACCTACGGCTGGGGCGTCACCTACTGGGCCGAGCTGCTGGACAAGCTCCGCGAGAAGGATCCCGAGACGGCCCGGGCCATCAGCGAGAACTCCGTCACCTGGAACCGCGGCGTCGCCCATGTCCGCGACCGTACGACGGTCCAGCCCGGGGACCGGGGCTTCGGCATCGGCCGGCGCCGCATGCTGGAGCTGCTCGCCGAACGGGCGCGGGAACTGGGCGTCCGCGTCGCGTACGAGGACGGCATCACGGCCGACGATCTGCCGGACGCCGATCTCGTCGTCGCGGGCGACGGGGTCAACAGCACCGTGCGCGAGCGGTACGCCGACCGCTTCGGCAGTGACATCACGCTCGGCCGCAACGCCTACATCTGGCTGGGCACCAGCAAGGTCCACGACGCCTTCACCTTCTCCTTCCAGGAGACCGACCACGGGTGGATCTGGGCCTACGCCTATCCGTTCAGCGACGAGCAGAGCACCTGCGTCATCGAGTGCTCCCCCCGGACGCTCAGCGGCCTGGGCCTGGACCGCCTCGGCGAGGCCGAAGGGCTGGCCCTGCTGGAGAAGCTCTTCGCCGGCATCCTGGACGGACACCCCCTCCTCGGGCGGGCCCAGGACGACGGCACCGCCCAGTGGCTCACCTTCCGCACGCTGACCAACCGTGCCTGGCACCACGGCAACGTCGTCCTGCTGGGCGACGCCGCCCACACCACCCACTACTCCATCGGCGCCGGCACCACCCTGGCCCTGGAGGACGCGATCTGTCTGGCCGAGTCCCTCGGCGCCCACCCGGACACGGAGGCGGCACTCGCCGCCTACGAGGGGCGGCGCAAGTCGGAGCTGCTGCGTCTGCAGAGCGCGGCCCGCCACAGCGCGCAGTGGTACGAGAACATCCACCGGTACATCGACCTGCCCCCGGAACAGATGTTCGCGCTGCTCGGCCAGCGGCACTCCCCGCTGCTGCCCTACGTGCCGCCGCAGCTCTATTACCGTCTCGACCGCGCGGCCGGCCGTCTGGAGGCCCTGCGCCGCCTCAAGCGCTGGCTGGGCCCGAGGCTGGCCCGGTCCTCGCAGGCACGGGCCCTGGCCGACGCCGACCGGTCGTAGCGCACGCGGGCCGGCAGGTGCACGCGCCCCGGCTAGCGCACGCCCTGGGGCCGGAACTGGATGCTGATGCGCGGCCCGACCGCCCGTGTCGACTTCGGGACCGCGTGGTCCCAGGTCCGCTGGCAGGAGCCGCCCATCACGATCAGGTCGCCGTGCCCCTGCGGAAACCGCAGGGTCCGACCGCCTCCGTGCGGCCGCAGGGCGAGGTCGCGGGGGTCGCCCACGGACAGGATGGCCACCATCGTGTCCTCCCGGGCGCCCCGCCCGATCCGGTCACCGTGCCAGGCCACGCTGTCGCGGCCGTCGCGGTAGAAGCACAGCCCCGCCGTGGCGAACGGTTCGCCCAGCTCGGAACCGTAGTGCGCGGACAGCGCCGCCCGGGCCTCGTCCAGGACGGGGTGCGGAAGGGGGTCCTCTGCGCCGAAATGAGCGAGCAGCCGGGGCACGTCCACCACCTGCTCGTACATCTGCCGCCGCTCCGCCTTCCAGGGCACCTCCTCGGCGAGCCGGGTGAAGAGGGCGTCGGCGCCGGTGACCCAGCCGGGCAACAGGTCGATCCAGGCCCCGGCGCCCAGCTCGCGTCGGCGCAGCCCGTCGAGAGGGCCGAGGCGGAGGTCGTCGGACTGGTCGAAGAGGGAGCCCTGGAGGTGCGTGGCCATACGGCCAGCGTACTCCCGGATTCGAAAGAATGTTCGCTAGATGTGCCGGGTCCGTCGAGGCCCGGTCGCGCGAGGGGCTCCCTCGTTCGCCGCACGGTCAGTGCTGCTGGGCCTTCTGCTGCGTCACCTCGCTCGGCCGTACGACCACGAAGCCCTCGCCCTCCAGCTTCAGCTGCACGGCCTCACCGGAGCCGCCCCGGATCATCGAGCCGAAGGACTGCGAGCGGTGCAGCGAGGTGTTCAGATGCGCCGTCCAGCCCACCACCGCGTCCGTGTCGACGAACACGGGCAGCTGCGGGGAGACGGGGATGACCAGCGGATTGCCGTCACACACCAGCCCGAGCCTGCCCTGCCCGGTGAACACGCTGTTGAACAGACCGCCGCCGGTCATGCCGGCGCCCTTCACGGTCTTGATCTCGTAGGACAGCGAGGCGTCGAAGCAGAGCACGTTGCGGCCGTTGACGGTGAACACATCACCCGGCTCGACGTCGACGATGAAACAGTTCTGCGCCTCGTGCGCGAACCATGCCTCGCCCTGGCCGCGCACCGCCATCAGCGGCAGCCCCTCCCCGGTGACCGCGCGCTTGAGCATGCCGCCCACGCCCTGGCCCTTGCGTTCGAACTGCAGGTTCCCCCGGAAGGCGATCATCGCGCCCTGCCGGGCGAGCATCTCGCCGTTGACCGCGTACTTGATGGACTTGGCGTTCTGGACGGTCATCCCGGGCGCGTGGGCCGGCTGCACCATGTTCTCGTGGGAGAAAAGATCACTCTTCATACCGGCATGCTGTCCCGGAGTGTCCGATTCCGCCAAGCGACGCGCGGGGCACGCGAATTGAGGAGCCTGACAACGCCGCGACCGGGGTGGTAGAAGCGGACACATGACCGACAAGACCGCCGGTGTCGACCTCCCGGACCGCCGGGGCCGCACCGGACTCGACCGCACCGGCCGTGACCTGACCGGCAACCCGCGCGTGAAGGTCCGGGACGTGCGACTGCTGTCCAGCCACTGGTACGTGGAGCGCACCACCACCTTCGACTTCCAGCGCGCCGACGGCACCTGGAGCACCCAGGAGCGCGAGACGCACGACCGGGGCAACGGCGCCACCGTCCTCCTCTACGACACCGAGCGCGAAACCGTCCTGCTCACCCGGCAGTTCCGCTACCCGGTGTACGTCAACGGGCACCCCGACGGCATGCTGATCGAGACCCCCGGCGGTCTGCTGGACGAGGAGGACGAGCACCCCGAGGTCGCCGTACGCCGTGAGGTGATCGAGGAGACCGGCCACACCATCGGCGAGGTCCGGCACGTCTTCGACATCTACATGAGCCCCGGCTCGGTGACCGAACGCGTGAGCTTCTACGCCGCCTCGTACGGCCCGTCGACCCGCACCCACGAAGGTGGGGGCCTCGACGAGGAGGGCGAGGACATCGAACTCGTCGAACTGCCCTTCCGCAGGGCCCTGGAGATGATCCGCAGCGGCGAGATCGCCGACGCCAAGACCATCATGCTGCTGCAGTGGGCGGCGCTGGAAGGGCCGTTCGCCGCCGGAGGCGGGGCGTAGGGGGCCTCACGGGTCGAGCGCCTCGGCGGCCTCCGCGGCGACCGCGTCCGCGACGGCCGTCAGCGTGGGCGAGTCGAGCTTCCACTGCTGCCAGAACAGCGGGGTGTCCACGGGCCGCTCCGGCGCCAGGTCGACGAGCCGTCCGGCGGCGAGCAACGGCTCGGCCTGCGCGGCGGGCACCATGCCCCAGCCCATCCCGGCGGCCACGGCGTCGGCGAAACCCTCGGACGTCGGCACGTAGTGCCGGCGCCCCCCGGCCGGGCGGCCGTGCGTCAGCCGGCGGACGAAGACGTTCTGGAAGTCGTCGCGCCGGTCGAAGAACACGACCGGCGCGTCCGTGATCACGTCCCCGAGCGGCACCTCGGATCCGGCGCCGAGCCATCGCTCGGCGAAGCCCGGCGAGGCGCACGGCAGGTACCGCATCCGGCCGAGCGGCCGGACCGAGCACCCGGCCACGGCGTCCGGAGCCGAGGTGACCGCGGCCGTCACCAGGCCCTCGCGCAGCAGCCGGGCCGTGTGCTGCTCGTCCTCGCGCAGCAGTTCGTAGCAGGGGCGCAGTTCCTCCGGCACGCGGGTGAGGGCGGGCAGGAACCAGGTGGCCAGCGAGTCGGCGTTCACCGCGATGGACACCCGTGTGGTCTCGCCGGCGCCGGTCGTGCCGAGCGCGGTGTGCGCGTCGTGTTCGAGGCGGGCCAGCTGGCGCGCGAACCGGACGATCACCTCACCGGACTCGGTCGTCCGCACCGGCTTGGCGCGGACCAGCAGGACCCGGCCGACCCGCTGCTCCAGGGCCTTGACCCGCTGGCTGACCGCCGACGGCGTCACGTGCAGGGCGGCGGCCGCCGCGTCGAACGTACCCTCGTCCACCACCGTGAGGAGGGTGCGCACCAGGTCGACCGGAAGCTGGGACATCACGAACGCTAATGATACGTAAGAATCTTTAGCTGTACGCATGGGTGGTGCGTTTCCTAGCGTCAAGGGTGTGTTCAGCGAAATGACCGCCCTCGCGGCCGGATTCGGCACCGGCCTCTCCCTCATCGTCGCCATCGGCGCCCAGAACGCCTTCGTCCTGCGCCAGGGACTGCACCGCGACGCCGTGCTCCCCGTCGTGGCCATCTGCGCCCTCTCCGACGCGGTGCTCATCGCCCTCGGCGTCGCCGGGGTCGGCGCGGTCGTCGTCGCCTGGCCCGGCGCCCTGAAGGCAGTCGCCCTGGTCGGCGGCGGCTTCCTCCTGGTCTACGGTGCCCTGGCCGCCCGCCGCGTCCTGTGGCCGGGCGACGACGCCCTGCGCGCGGACAGCGGGTCGGCGGGCTCGCGGCGGCGGGCCGTCCTGACCTGCCTGGCCCTGACCTGGCTCAACCCCCACGTCTACCTCGACACCGTGTTCCTGCTCGGCTCCATCGCCTCCGACCGCGGCCCGCTGCGCTGGACCTTCGGCCTCGGCGCCGGCCTCGCCAGCCTCTGCTGGTTCGCCGCGCTCGGCTTCGGCGCCCGCCTGCTCGGCCGTTTCCTGGCCCGCCCGTCGGCCTGGCGGGTCCTCGACGGCCTGGTCGCGGTGACGATGCTCGCGCTCGGCGGGATGCTGATCGCCGGGGCGTGATTCTCCTCGGCGGGGCATGGGGACCGGCCCCGACGTGGCACAGGACTCCTTCCCGGCGGGGCACAGGGGCGACAGCATGTGAGACGGCCGTCCGACGGCCTGTCCCGGCGGCGGTGATCTCCGCGATAGTGGTGCCCGAATCGAAAGATGTATCGAGCATCAGGATGCCCGTGGACACCACCCAGAGCAGCGCCGGCGACGACACCGCACCGGAGGACGACACCCCGGCACCGCCCCGCCGGGGCCGGCGCCGCTGGGCGATGGACACCCGCCCCCTGCGCCGCCCCGCCTACCGGCGCCTGTGGTCCTCCACCATCGTGACGGCCGTCGGCAGCCAGCTGACCGCCGTCGCCGTACCCAAGCAGATCTACGACATCACCGGCTCCTCCGCCTGGGTCGGCTGGGCGAGCCTCGCCGGACTGTTGCCCCTGGTGGTGTTCGCCCTGTGGGGCGGCGCGGTAGCCGACAGCGTGGACCGCCGCACCCTGCTGCTCGTCACCAACACCGGCATCGCCGTCACCTCGGTGCTGTTCTGGGTGCAGGCCGTCACCGGGCTGGAATCGGTGTGGGCGCTGATGGCCCTGCTCGCCCTCCAACAGGCGTTCTTCGGCCTCAACTCACCCGCCCGCAACGCCTCCGTGGCCCGACTGGTCCCCGCCGACGAACTGGCGGCGGCCGCCGCGCTCGGCTCGACCGTGATGCAACTGGGTCTGGTGGCGGGCCCGTTGCTGGCCGGCGCCCTCATCCCGGTCATCGGTCTGGCCGAGTTGTACCTGATCGACGCGCTGGCGCTGTGCGTCACCCTCTGGGCGGTCCACAGGCTGCCCTCCCTGCCTCCGCTGGACACCACGACGACCCGCCGCGCCGGCTGGCGGGAGGTCGTCGCGGGCTTCCGCTACATCGCCCTGCACAAGGTGCTCCTGCTGTCCTTCCTGGCCGACATCATCGCGATGGTCCTCGGCATGCCCCGTGCTCTCTTCCCCCAGCTCGCCGACACCACGTACGCGCCCTACGGCGAAGGTCTCGCGCTCGGCCTGCTGTTCGCCGCCGTCCCTGTCGGCGCGGTGGTCGGCGGTCTGCTGTCGGGCACCTTCTCCCGCTCCCACCGGCACGGACTCATGGTCATCGCGGCCGTCATGGCCTGGGGCGCGGCCGTCACGGGCTTCGGACTCAGCACCAGTCTCTGGTTCGCGGTGCTGTTCCTCGCCGCCGCGGGGGTCGCCGACATGGTCTCCATGATCTTCCGCGGTGCCATCCTGCTGTCCGCCGCCACCGACGAGATGCGCGGCCGGATGCAGGGCGTCTTCACCGTGGTCGTCGCCGGCGGCCCCCGCCTCGCCGACGTCCTGCACGGCACGGCCGGCGCGGCCTTCGGCGCCCGTACGGCCGTGGTCGGCGGCGGCCTGCTCGTCATCGCCTCGATGCTGCTCCTGGCGACCGCGACACCGGCCCTGAGGCGCTACCGGATCTGACCGAACGGCACACCCGTCCATCCGGTGTCGTTCCGTACGCTGGGCAGCCGCACACCCCACAGGCAGGAGTCGCAACGATGCAGTACGTGAAGCTCGGCTCGACCGGTCTGGACGTGTCCCGGATCTGCGTGGGATGCATGAGTTTCGGGCTTCCCGACCGTGGCCCCCACGAGTGGACCCTGGACGAGGAGGCGTCGCGCCCGCTGATCCGGCGGGCGCTGGACGCCGGGATCAACTTCTTCGACACGGCGAACGTCTACTCCGACGGCACCAGCGAGGAGATCGTCGGCCGGGCGCTGGCGGAGTTCGCGCGGCGCGAGGAGATCGTCCTCGCGACCAAGGTGAACGGCGCCATGCACCAGGGCCCCAACGCCCTGGGCCTGTCCCGCAAGGCGATCATGACGGAGATCGACGCCAGCCTGCGGCGCCTCGGCACCGACTACGTGGACCTCTACCAGATCCACCGTTTCGACGCGCGCACCCCGGTGGAGGAGACCATGGAGGCGCTGCACGACGTCGTGAAGGCTGGCAAGGCCCGCTACATCGGGGCCAGTTCGATGTACGCCTGGCAGTTCGCGAAGATGCAGCACACCGCGCGCCTGCACGGCTGGACGCGGTTCGTGTCCATGCAGAACCACTACAACCTCCTCTACCGCGAGGAGGAGCGCGAGATGCTGCCGCTGTGCGAGGACCAGGCCGTCGCCACCCTGCCCTGGAGCCCGCTCGCCCGCGGCCGGCTCACCCGTGACTGGGACACCGTCACCGCACGTGCCGAGAGCGACAATTTCGGCAAGACCCTCTACCAGGAGGGCGACCGCGAGATCGTGGACGCCGTCACCCGGATCGCCGGGGAGCGCGAGGTGCCCCGCGCCCGGGTCGCCCTCGCGTGGCTGCTGAGCCGTCCCACCGTGACGGCGCCCATCGTCGGCGCGACCCGGCCGCACCACCTCGACGACGCCGTCGCCGCGCTCGACGTCACCCTGACGGAGAAGGAGACCGAGGAACTGGAGCGGCCCTACACGCCCCGCGCGATCAGCGGCCACTGAGCCGCGCGGCGCCCGGCTCGTGAGAGGCGGGCGCCCGCCGTACGGGTCTCACAGCCGGGCGTACTCCAGACGCACGGTGGTGGCGAGGCGGGCCAGGGCCTCCTCGGCGCCCTCACGGTCGGTCCGGTCCAGCAGGGCGAGGGCGTCCGCGGCGGCCACCCGGACCCGCTGCGGCACCTCGTCCAGGGCGGCCATGCGGTAGGCGATGGTACGGCGGGCCTCGCGCTCCTCGGAGCTGACGCCGTGCGGCCCGGTACGGGGGAAGACGGCGGCCTCGTAGGCGGTGACATGGATGAGCACGCCGTGCGCGATGCCCTCGGCGTAGCCCCGCTGCCCGGCCTGCCGCTGGGCCAGGGCGAAGTGGGCCATGGCCCGACGCCGCACGATGAGCGAGCCCACCATGCCGACGAGCCCGGCGCACACGGCCGCCCCCAGGGCGACGGGACCGCCGCCGATCAGCGCGCCTATGAGGGCGCCGACCGCCATCAGCAGACAGGTCAGCCCGGTGGTGAGCATGAGCAGGGCACGCGCGGGAGTGAAGGTGGCCATGACGTGCAGTGTCTCAGCCCGGGGCGGCGGGCGGAGCGGGGGCCCGGTGGGGGAGGGGTGGCGCGTACCGTGCCGGCGGCTCGGCCGGCGCCCGGACGGCGGGCGCGCACCGCAGCGGGACCTGGGCAGCGGCTGATGGACCGGCCGCGCCGCGAGCACCGTTTCGAGTGACCGGGGAGCGGCCCTCCCGGCCGGAGCGACCGGGGAGACTGCCGTGTACGAAGCCGCCGGACCACCCCCGTTCCGTCGTCAACTACCCGCCGCCGTACGAAGATCAGGTGTCTGCATAGGGTGGGGCCCGTGAGAACCAGCGACACCGGTGAGGCCGTCGCGTACCAGAGCGCGACCGAGGGGGAGACCGCCGTCCGATGAACCAGATCCTGTTTGCCGGGGCCATCGGCCTGTTCCTGACGCTGATCGGCACACCGCTGCTGATCAAGCTGCTGGCCCGGAAGGGGTACGGGCAGTACATCCGTGACGACGGCCCGCGCGGCCACGCCGGCAAGCGCGGCACCCCCACGATGGGCGGTATCGCCTTCATCCTGGCCACCCTCGTCGCCTATGGCGCGACCAAGGTGATCACCGGGGAGAGCCCGACGTACCCCGGTTTCCTGGTGCTGTTCCTGATGGGGGGCATGGGCCTGGTCGGGTTCCTCGACGACTACATCAAGATCGTGAAGCGGCGTTCGCTGGGACTGCGGGCCGGGGCGAAGATGGCCGGTCAGCTGATCGTGGGCATCGTGTTCGCCCTGCTCGCCATCCGGTTCGCGGACGAGCGGGGCCAGACGCCGGCCTCCCTGAAGGTGTCGTTCGTCACCGACTTCGGCTGGACGATCGGGCCGGTGCTGTTCGTCGTATGGGCTCTGTTCATGATCCTGGCCATGTCGAACGGGGTGAACCTGACCGACGGGCTGGACGGTCTGGCCACCGGGGCGTCGGTGATGGTCTTCGGCGGCTACACCTTCATAGGCCTGTGGCAGTTCCAGAACTCCTGCGCCAACGCCATGGAACTCACCGATCCCGCCTCCTGCATAGAGGTGCGCGATCCGCTCGACCTCGCCGTCGTCGCGGCCGCGCTGATGGGCGCCTGCTTCGGGTTCCTGTGGTGGAACACCTCGCCGGCCAAGATCTTCATGGGGGACACCGGCTCCCTCGCCCTCGGCGGCGCGCTCGCCGGTCTCGCGATCTGCTCCCGCACCGAACTGCTGCTCGCCGTCCTCGGCGGACTGTTCGTCCTGATCACCTTCTCGGTGGTCATCCAGGTCGGTTCGTTCAAGCTGACCGGCAAGCGGGTCTTCCGGATGGCCCCGCTCCAGCACCACTTCGAACTCAAGGGCTGGTCCGAGGTCCTGGTCGTGGTCCGTTTCTGGACCATCCAGGGCATCTGTGTGATCGCCGGGCTCGGCCTGTTCTACACGGCGTGGGCCGCGGGCTGAGAGGGCCGGGCGACGGGTCCGGGGCGTCCGTCGGCGCCCCCGACCCCGCGGGCCAGGAGACCCGGGCCGCCGGCGAATCCGACGAACTCGCCCGTGGCACGCACCTCGACCGCCCCTGGTCCCTACAGTCCGCCGCTCGCCCCCAGTCCGTACCGCACCGCCCGCAGGTGTTCGGCCAGCGGGCCGAGACCGACGTCGTGGCGGCGTTCGTCGACCGTCTCGGGGTGGCGGATGGGGTACGGGAAGAGCGTGCCGGGATTGATGCGGGTGCCGTAGAACTGGGGCTGGCTCAGGGCGACCGCGCAGTGGTCGGCGATGTAGGCGTGGTGGACGGCCGGGCAGCGGCCGTCCGCGACCGCCTCGGCGATCAGATCGCGGCAGCTGAGCTGGAAACCCAGATCCGGCGCGTGCAGCAGGAGCATCAGGGCCGCGGTGGAGGCGGTTTCACCGACCGAGTCGGCGGTGGGCCAGCCGTGGCGGGTGACGATCGCGCGGAGGGCGTCACCGTTGCCGGCGTGGCACTCGGCGATGCGGTCGCGGGCCCGCGCGGTGGGCGCGGACCGGGCCTCGTCGGCCAGCCGCCGTCCGTCCTCGGCCCTGCGGACCAGCTCGGCGGCGAGCACCCGCCCGCGCGGCGGTGGCGCCGCGCCGGACGCGCGTCCGGACGAGGATTCGGACGTGGGGTCCATGGCCGGGGCGCCCCTCATACCGGCTCCCGGACGGCTGACGGGAGCCGCGCCTCGCGGGCCATCAAGGCCGCCTCACCGTGTCCGTCGGGCGTCCCGCCCCGCCGTACCGTGTGTCCTTCGAGCTCCGGCCGGGGGCGGGTGCTGCCGCGGCGGGGATCCGTCGGCCGGGGCACGCCGGCCCTGACTGCCGTCATCGTCTCTCTCCGTCTCCTCGTGCCGCCGGTGCTGTTGTCGCAGACAACAGCACCGAGCGCGGGAAAAGCCAGGTGGTGGAGGGGGTGTGCGGGTGCGGGCGGGTAGTGGCTCGCGCGCCTCAAGCCGCCGCCCCCAGCACCACACGCGACCGGCGTTCGAAGTCCTGTACGAGAGGTTCGTCGCGGCGGGACGCCAGCCGGCCCCGGAAGTCGCGGAGGGCCTGGATGGACCGTTCGCTGTGCACACCGCCGAGCGCTTCGAGCGCGACGGTGGCGGTGGCGATCGCCTCGTCCAGGCGGTTCTGCTGGAGGTGGGCCGTCGCGAGGACGGACCGGCTGATGGCCTGACGCCGGCGGCGGTCCGCGTGGGCACGCACCGACTCGCCGGCCGTGTGCTCGGCCTGCGCGGCGAGGCCCAGGTCGCGGAAGCAGACGGCGGACTCGGCCTGGAGGTAGTGGTGGTCGAGGAACCGCACCCAGGGCGACTCCTGGGCGGCGCCCCGGCTGGCGTCCAGCTGCTTCTCGGCGGCGCGCAACGCCTCGGCGGTCTCGCGGGGGCGGCCCTGCGCGGCGTGTCCGCGAGCGGACATGGCGTGCAGGCGCATCAGGCCGAGCGGGCTGCCGGAGTCCTTGGCGGTGGCCACCCCGGCCCGGGCCAGGGCCACACCCTCGTCGGGGCGGCCCAGGCTGGTCGCCAGATGGGACAGCCCCGCCAGGATCTGTCCGCCGAGCACATGGTCGCGGCCCTCCGCGCAGAGCCTGAGTCCCTGCGTCATGTACCGCTGGGCCAGGCCGTACTCCCCGGCGTCGTACGAGCTCCAGCCGGCCATCGCGGCCAGCCGGGCGGCGGCGGCGAACAGCTCGCGCCGGTGGTGCGGCGGCAGACCGCGCTGCTGGAGCAGCGGGACGACCTCGGTGGTGAGGTACTGCACGACGCTGGTGCGGATGCCGCCGCCCCCGTACTGGTTGTCCATCTCGTCGAACATGCGGAGCATCGCGTGGACCTGTTCCACCGGACCGCCGCCCGACACCGGTGCGAGCCTCGGGGTGTCACGGCTCTCCACCAGCCACAGCAGCCAGGCCCGCTGGGGGTTCGCCAGGGCTCCCGGCACGAAGGGCACCGAGCCCAGCAGGCTGCGCCGGGAGACGTCGGTGGAGCCCAGCTCCGCCAGGGTGTGCAGGGTCTCCGCCACGTTCTCGGTGTAGAGCAGCGCCCGCCCCGTCACCGGCCGTCCCCGGTCGAGCGGGAAGCCGAGGTCGGCCGGGGTGAGCGCGCGGCCCAGCCGCTCGCCGAGGACCGCCGCGATCAACTCCGGTGTGGTGCCCCGTGGTTGCTGGCCCTGGAGCCAGCGGGTGACGGACGCCTTGTCGTAGTTGGTGTCCGCGCCCTGACAGCGGCCCAGGTCGTTGACCCGGAGCGCGAGGGAGGCGTACGAGCAGCCGGCCTCCTTCAGGGCCGCCGCCAGCGGCTTGTTGGGCCCGCCGGCCGCTTTGGCCGGGTTCCTCGGTAATCCGTGTGATCCGTTCGTCACGGCGGCCATCCAGGTTGTCGCATCGAGTCGGCGCGCGGTTCGACCCGTGCCCGCCGTGGCGCCAACTCCTGGGCGGGCCGGAGGAGTTCGAGGACGCTGCCGGTGTGTGTGCGGCAGGTCACTCGGTCACTATGGTGGCCGAACAACACAGCTCGCAACCTGCGTTCTGATAATTTCAGAATGAACCGCGAAGACCTGTCCGTGTCAACGGATCGCGTGGCACACTGCACGCTGTGAATCCCGCCCCGGGAGGTTGCACGTGAGCGAGACCCGCGTCGGAGGGAGCGCTCCCGCGGCGCCCACTGTCCTGCGCATGGTCCTCGGCAAGCGGCTCCGCCAGTTGCGGGAGCAGGCCGGAGTCTCCTTCGACGACGCCGCCCGCGCCATCGAGGTCACCGCGCTGACGGTCCGCCGCATGGAGAAGGCCGAGGTCGGTCTCCGTATCCCCTACGTGAAGGAGCTGCTGCGCACCTACGGGGTCCCGGGCGGCGAGATCGAGGGCTTCCTCGCCCTCGCCCGCGAGGCCAACCAGCCCGGCTGGTGGCACAAGTTCCGTGACGTGCTGCCGGAGTGGTTCAGCGCGTACGTGAGCCTGGAGAGCGAAGCCGCCGTCATCCGTCTCTACGAACCCCAGTACGTCCCCGGTCTGCTGCAGACCCACGACTACGCCGCCGCGCTGATGCGGGTCGGCTTCCCGAACGCGAGCCCCGAGGACGTCGACCGCCGGGTCGCCCTGCGCCTCAGACGCCAGGACCTGCTGGCCAAACCGGAGGCGCCGGCCGTCTGGGCCGTCCTCGACGAGACCGTGCTGCGCCGGCCGGTGGGCGGCCCCGAGGTGATGCGGGCCCAGATCGACCGACTCGTCGAGGCGACGGACCGCCCCAAGGTCCGGATCCAGATCATGCGCTTCGCGGCAGGACCCCACCCGGGGGCGTTCGGCCCCTTCCACTACTTCCGCTTCGGCTTCTCCGAACTCCCCGACATCGTCTACACCGAGGGCCTCGCGGGCGCCCAGTACGTCGACCAGCCCGCGGACGTCGTGACCTATCTGGAGGTACTGGACCGGATGTCCGTGCAGGCGGAACCGGTCGCACGGACCAGGGACATCCTGGCGGAACTACGCAAGGAGTTGTGACCATGGCAACGACACCCGACAGTCCCGTCCACAGCGGTATGCCCGCTCCCGAACTCGGCGTCGAGGGCTGGCGCAAGCCCTGGAGCGGCACGAACGGCGGTTCCTGCGTCGAGGCCAAGCGCCTCCCCGACGGCCGCGTGGCCTTCCGCCAGTCCACCGACCCGGACGGCCCCGCCCTCGTCTACACCCGGGAGGAGATGACGGCGTTCCTGAAGGGCGCCAAGGCCGGCGAAGCCGATTTCCTCATCGCCTGACGCCTGACGGTCTCCGCTCATCGGCTCCCGGCCCACGGGCGGGGTGGCCCGTTCTTCGCTCCGCCGCCGGGGGCGTGCGGGCACTACGGGTTCACAACCGGACAACCCGTGCGCGCACTGCCCCCGTCCGCCGGTCGTGGCCAGACTGAGGGCTCGCCAGGCCGCGCACGGGATCGTGAGGGCGATGCCCGCCGCGCACCACCCGAAGGGAGCGGCATGGTCGTGCCGACGCGTGTTCCCGGCCGAACCCCGCAGGCCGCCGGGGCGGGGCGGGGATGATCCCGCCGTCCGCGCTCACCCGGTACCGGACCCTCGTCGTCGAGGGGCACGTCGGACCAGGCCGGGACCGTCTCGTCGGCGCGCTGGCGGATCTCGGCTTCGAGGTCCGGCGCATGCCGCCCGCCCTGCACCACCTGGACCCGGCCCTGCCGTACCGCGAACTCCTCGACGGGCCCGGCCGGCTGGCCGTCGACGGGAACCTCATCGCGGAACTCGTGCACGGACCTCTGCGCCGGGGCCGCTCCCGGGTGACCTGGATGCAGGCCCTGGACCTCGCGGACGCCGTGGCCGAACGCGACGGCGCCATGCTCCACCTGACCACGGCCGAGGACACGGAGGCCGCCACCGCCTACGCCCGGGTCTTCCGCACCCTCGCCCAGCACGTACCCGTGGTCACCCTCGACACCGGCGAGCCGGGCGGTCCCATCCGTGCACCCGCTGCTCGTTCGTCCCAACTCTCGCAAAACGCCGGACAGTTGACGATAGGTTGACGTACGACCACGCGATGTGAGGCAGGAGACCACCCATGGCAGACAGCCACCCCACCCCCGACCAGGAAGCGCTGTCGAAGATCGACACCACGGTGCCGCACTCGGCCCGCATCTGGAACTACTGGATGGGCGGCAAGGACAACTACGCGGTCGACCGCGAGGCGGGCGACGCCTACCGCCAGATCGCCCCCAACATCGAGACGATGGCCCGCGCCTCCCGTGTGTACCTCATCCGCACGGTCACCTTCGTGGCCCGGGAGCGCGGCATCCGCCAGTTCCTGGACATCGGCACGGGCCTGCCGACGTACGACAACACCCACCAGGTCGCCCAGAAGGCCGCCCCGGAGTCCCGCATCGTCTACGTCGACAACGACCCGCTGGTCCTGCGGCACGCCCAGGCCCTGCTCACCAGCACTCCCGAGGGTGTCACCGACTACGTCGACGCGGACCTGCGCGACCCGGACACCATCCTCGAAGCCGCCGGGAAAATCCTCGACTTCGACAAACCGGTGGCACTGATGCTGATGGGCATCCTCGGCCACATCCAGGACTACGACGAGGCAAAGGACATCGTCCGCCGCCTGCAGGCCGCCCTGCCGCCGGGCAGCTACTTCGTCCACTACGACAGCACCGACACCGACGCCGAGCTCAAGCGCGCCCAGGACGGTTACGACGACACCGGTGCCGTCCCCTACGTGCTGCGCAGCCCCCGGCAGCTGCACGCGTACTACGAGGGCCTGGAGCTGCTGGAGCCCGGCATCGTGTCCTGCCCGTTGTGGCGTCCGGAGCCGGGCACGGACCCGCGGCCCACCGACGTCTACGGGGGAGTGGCCCACAAGGCGTAGCGACGCCGGACCGGCGCGCGGCGATCCGGGGAAGGGGCCGCTTCCGGGGACGGCAGAGTACTCCGGGGCGCTTCGGGTAGGCCCCCCGCATGACGGGCCCCCGCGACATCGACCGGCAGCTTCTCGACGCCGTGGAGAATCTGGTGCCGCTGTGGTTCTCGGCGGTCGAGGACGTGACCCCGCGGCTGTCCCCCAGACAGATACTGGCGCTGCGCGCGGTGCGCCGGCGGCCCGAGCTGAACCTGACCGCCCTGGCCGAGAGCCTGCGGGTGGGGCTGCCCACGGCCAGCCGGCTGTGCGACCGGCTGGAGGCGGCCGGCCTGCTCCAGCGGCGCGTCCGCCACGGCGACCGCCGCGAGGTGCTCCTGGTGGTCACCGAGCGCGGAGTCGCGTTCCTGACGGACATCACCGAGCGGCTGTCGGCGCGACTGACCGACGCCCTGACGGCGATGCCGGCGGCCGAGCGCGCCCGGGTCGAGCAGGCACTGCGGATCCTGCGCGGCTCCGTCAGCTGAGCCGCGCCGAGGACCGCCCGCCCTCGCCGCGCACATGGCAGAGCAGCAGGCACACGTCGTCCTCGTGCTCCTCGTCCAGCAGCGGCTGGAGGAGCCGGTCGGCCGAGACCTCCAGATCGCCGTCGAGCGTGGCCGGTTCGAGCCCCGCCAGCGCGGTCGCCAGCCGTTCGATGCCCGGGTCGATGCCCTGGGCCCGGCGCTCGACCAGCCCGTCGGTGTAGAGGGCCAGGGTGGAGCCCGGCGGCAGCGGGACGGTGTGGTCGGGGATCTCCTGGTGGAGCGGGATGCCGAGCATGGCGCCCGGCTTGGCGTCCAGCACCGTCACCCCTCCGTCCGGTGAGCGCAGCACCGGCGGCGGGTGCCCCGCGGCGGCCCAGGTGAGGGTGGGCTCGCGCGGATGGAACCGCGCGATGACGGCGGTGGCGTACAGATCGGGCTGCAGATGGTGCAGGAACAGATGCAGCCGGGTGAGGAGCCGGCCGGGTGTCTCCCCGTCCACGGCGTAGGCGCGCAGCGCGGTCCGCAACTGGCTCATCATCACCGCCGCGCGCAGACCGTGCCCGGTGACGTCGCCGATGACGGTGATGAGGCTGCCGTCGGGCTGGCGGAAGGCGTCGTACCAGTCGCCGCCGATGTTCAGACCCCGGGTGGCGGGCAGATAGCGGGCCGCCAGGCCCAGCCCCGGCGTGGTGGGCAGCTCGGTGAGCAGGGCCCGTTGGAGGGTCTCGGCGATGTCGCGGTTGTGCTCGAAGCGCCGGGCGTGCTCCAGGGCGACCCCGGCGCGACGGGCCAGTTCGATCACCATCACGGCGTCGTCGGCGTCCCAGCGCTGGTCGTCGGGCGGGGACAGCGTCAGCACACCCTGCGGCGCGCCCCGGGTCATCAGCGGCACGCACAGCAGGGGCCGGGCCGGGTCGAGCGCCGAGGGCGGCTGGTCGTCGACGCCGGGCAGCCCGCCCGGGTGGTCGGCGGCGTACTGGGGGCGCCCGCGGCGGGCCGCGAGCACGGCGGCGGCCGGGCGCGGGCCGCTGCGGGCCAGGTCGCCCTCCCCGTCGAACAGCCATACGTCCGCGGTGTGCGCGTACCGGGGCACCAGGAGGGTGGGCAGCAGCCGCACGATCGCGTCGGGGTTGAGGGAGGCGGTCAGGGCGGCGCTGGAGTCGGCGAGGAAGGTGAGCCTGCCACGCGCGTTCTCGGCCTCCTCGCGGGCCTTCTGCTCGGCGGCGAAGAGGTCGCGCTGAGCGCGTCCGGCCGCGTCCAGCTCGGCGTGCAGCGCGAGGACACCCTGGTTGGTCTGGTGCAGCTCCTCGCGGTGGAACGCGACCAGCGCCTCCTGCCCGTCGAGTTTCTCCAGCAGCAGCGCGGCGTCCTCGTCGGCCCCGAACAGGGCCTCCGCGAGCGTCTCCGGATCACCGGGCACATGCCCGCTGTCCGGCAGGCGCCCCTCCGCGGAGCAGGCGACCGTGATCCGCCACGGCTGACGGAACTCGCCCGGCCGCCGGTTCGCCGACGTCACCTCGACCAGGAACCGGCCGCCGCCGGGCCCCGCCGTCGTGGCCCGCGCGGTCAGCAGCCACTCTCCCCCTTTGGTGAGGCACTGCCGCAGTTGCGCGGAGAGAACGGACACCAGCCGCGCCCGGTCGGTCGCGGAGACGCCGTGCGCGGCCGCCAGCCGCGCGGTGGCGATACGGGCCCGGGCGGCGTCGACGACGGAGCAGACATGCCAGGTACGGGTCATGGGAAGCGGTCCGGCGGGGAGGGGCTCAGTACGGCGACGGTGGTGTCGTCACGGACCGGCCGGGCGGGGCTGCTCGCGTCGCGCACGATCACGGCGGCGATCACAGCGGGGTCGAGTGAGGGACTGTGGGCGGCGGGCCCGGGGCTCCAGCGGCTGGGCAGACCGTCGCTGTGCAGCACGAGCAGACAGTCCTTGCCCCAGGGCGCCGTGTGCTCCGGCAGGTGGGCCGCCCGGTGGGCGCCGACTATGCCGGGCCGTGACAGCAGTGGCTGCCACTGTGCGCCGGTGCGCAGCCGCGCCCCGATGTTGCCGATGCCGGAGAACCGCAGCCTGCCCGCGGCGGAGTCGAGCTGGGCGACGGCGACGGCCGCGCCCCGGGTGTCGCGCAGCGCGCCCTCCAGCCGCCGCAGCAGCTGGGCGGGGGCCAGTCGGGGCGCGCGGTACAGCTGCTCCACCGCCGCCGAGGAGGCACGGGCAGCCGCCACGCCGTGGCCCAGACCGTCGGCGAGCATCAGCGTGGTGAGGTCGCCCTCGCGGACCCATGCCCACGCGTCGCCGGAGAACTCGGCCCCGGCGAACGGCACGTTGACGCCCCCGGCGCGCACGTCCGCGGCGGGGGAGGGGGCCGGGCCGCCCCGGCGCGCGGCGCGGGCGCCGAGCCGGGCCAGCGCGATGGTCCCCCGGCCGACCGTGCTGTGCAGGTCGAAGTCGTCGGCGACCCGGCGGCAGGTGCCGAGGCCCGCACCGAGCGAGGACGTCGTGGAGTAGCCGTCGCGCAGCGCTCCGGCCACGTCCCGTACCCCCGGGCCGTGGTCGATCGCCACGATCTGCACCAGGGGCGCCGCGCCGTCCGCACGCTCCGGCGCGGGCCGCGAGACGACGTCCAGCAGTATCAGCCCGCCGCCGGCGTGCTTGAGCAGGTTGGTCGCCAGCTCGGTGGCCACCAGCGCGCAGCCGGCGGCCCGGTCCGCGCCCAGGCCGGCCCGCGCCGCCGCGGCCTCGGCGGCCACCCGGGCGTCGCGCACCCGGGTCGAGTCGTGCACCGGAACCTCCCAGACGCGTGGCATCACCGCTCCTCGCGCGGGCGGGGCGCACCCGCCGTCCAGGAGGTCACCGTGACCGCGGTTCCCGAGCCGGGACGGCTGTCGATCGCGAACTCGTGGACCAGCCGCCGGGCGCCGCCGAGGCCCATGCCCAGACCCTCGCCGGAGGTGTAGCCGTCGACGAGGGCCTGGTCGAGGTCAGGGATGCCGGGGCCCTCGTCGCTGAAGACCAGCCGCAGCCCACGCGCGCCGCCCTTGTCCACGGGCTCGCACTCCATCTGCCCCCCGCCGCCGTGGACCAGGGTGTTGCGGGCCAGTTCGCTGGCCGCGGTGACGAGTTTGGTCTGCTCGACCAGACCGAAGCCGAGCTGGGCGGCCGCCTGCCGCACATGCTGACGTACCCACACCAGATCGAGGTCCGAGTGGATCGGCAGGCAGGCGGAGATGCCGCCGACGGTCTGCATCACGGACTCTCCTGGCGTGCGTGTCCTCGGCGGGGAAGGGCCGGATCCTGTTCGCCGAGGAGACGGAACGCGTCCTCGGTGCTGAGCGCGGTACGCAGTCCCGGCAGCGTGAGCCCCAGCTCCACCAGCGTGATCGCGACGGCCGGACGCATGCCCGCCACCACGGTCCCGGCGGCGAGCAGGCTGGTCTGGGCGGCGATGTCACCGAGCACCCGGCCCAGGAACGAGTCCACCATCTCCACCCCGGACAGGTCGATCACCACGCCCGTGGCACCGCTGCGCGCCACGGTGGAACTGATGTCCTGCTGGAGCTGCTCCGCCGCGCCGTCGTGCAGATCGCCCTGGAGCGACACCAGGAGCACGTTGCCCAGCTTGAGCACGGGTACGGGCGCCCCGTACGAGGACGGACCGCCGTACGCGGCGAAGAGCTCGCCGCTCACCTGTGCCCCGAACCGGCCGCGCCGCGGGACACGATGTCCGTGCCCAGCTCCCGCAGCGCGTAGGCCAGGGCGTCCGCGAGGCTGGTGCGGGTGAGCACCGAGCTGAGGTCGATGCCCAGGTGGACGATGGTCTGCGCGATCGGCGGCCGGATGCCGGAGACGATGCACTCGGCTCCCATCAGCCGCGCGGCGGCCACGGTCTTCATGAGGTGCTGGGCCACCAGCGAGTCCACGGTCGGGACGCCGGTGATGTCCAGGATGGCGAACCGGGCGTGCTGCTCGACGATCGAGTCGAGGAGCCGCTCCATCACCACCTGGCTGCGGGCGCTGTCCAGCGTGCCGATCAGCGGGACGGCGACGATGCCCTCCCACAGGCTGATCACCGGAGTGGCGACCTCCAGCAGCTGCAGACGCTGCCGGTGGATGAGCTCCTCGCCCTCGCTGAGCGCCGTCTCCAGCACCACCAGACGCAGGGTGCCCATCAGGACCGTCAGCGTCGTGGCGCATTCGCGCACGTGGGGCGTCGGCGCCGCGGCCAGCTCGGCGACCAGCAGCTCGGTGACGGGCGGCCGCAGCGCGTCCACCTCGGTGGAGATCTGGGTGACGGTGGAGCCGGCCCGCGCCCTGGAGGCGGCCGTACGCGCGAGCTGTTCGCGCACGACCTGGAAGCCGCCGGCCTCCGCGTCCTCGACGCTCTCCGCGGCGGCCACCGCGGCGAGCGCGTCCGCGACGGCCCGGCCCGCCTCGACCGCCTCGTCCCGCGAGTGGGTGAAGACGGTGCGGAACAGCGCCGCGTCGGCCCAGCGCTGCGCGATCTGTTCCTGGCGGCGGCGCAGGAACTCCGCCACCTCCTGCGCCGGTGTCAACCGCCGGTCTGCCGTGTCCTGTTCCGGCACGGATGTCTCCTCACTCACTGGTGCGCCTCCCCGGTGCGGGAGACGACTGTCGGGCGAACTCATCGGGGGGTTCGGGCGGACTCCCCCCGGCCGAACCAGTCGAGACAGACCACGAGCGCGTCGTCGTCCGCCACGGGCGTGCCGCGGTGGCCGGAGAGCTCCCGGAGCACCGCGCCGGGGACGTCGGCGGCGGGCAGCAGCCGCGTGGCGTTGATCGCGCGGGCCAGCGCGCGTTCGCCGTACTCCTCCCCGCCGGGCGTGGCGACGGAGTACACCCCGTCGCTGACGAAGACGAGCCGGTCCCCGGGTTCGATGGTCAGCTCCTGGGAGGTGTACTGCGTCTCCTCGAACATGCCCAGCGGCAGCTGCGCGTCCAGGGCGATGGAGGAGACGTTCCCCTCGCGCAGCAGCAGCATCCGCGGGGAGCCCGCGTCGACGATCCCCAGCCGACCGGTGGTCAGGTCCAGGTCGAGCAGCAGCACCGACAGGTGCTGGGCCCCGCCGTACTGGGCGTGCAGGGCCTGGTCGGCCAGGGCCGCCTGGTCGGCGATGGGGACGCCGGCCCGCCGGGCGTTGCGCAGTGCGTTGATCCCCAGGTTGGTCAGCAGGGCGGCCTCGATGCCCTCGCCCATGCCGTTGGTGACGTACAGCAACAGACGGTCGGCGTCGGCGGACCAGTCGAAGTTGTCGCCGAAGATCGCGTAGGCGGGTTCCAGCTGGCCGCCGAGCGCGTACTCCGCGGTGGTGGAGGAGCGGGCCGGCAGCAGCTGCCACTGCATCTCCGCCGCCAGGGTCAGCCGGCTGGCGCGACGTGCCCGGACGTACAGGTCGGTGTCGCGCTCCGCGACGACCAGCTCGTGCGCCAGGACCCCCGCCAGCTCGGTCAGTTCGGTCAGGGCCTCCTCGGCGTGCGCGGCGGACGGCAGCGTCAGCCGCAGCACGCCCAGCCGGTCACCGCGCACGGTGACCGGCAGATGCGCCCGCACCCGGCCGTCGCCGCGTTTCTCCAGATACGGTTCCTGCGCCCCGAACGCCCGGCCGGTCGGGCCGCCGTGCATGGGCAGGGGCTCCGGCGGGTCGGGACGCGTGGAGACCGGTCGCAGCGCGGTGAGCGAGTAGTCGGCCAGGTACAGCTCGACCTCCCGCGCGGACCAGGCGTCGCCGTCCAGTACCTCGCGCAGGGCGTCCAGCAGGTGGTGCGGAGCAGCGGAGCGAAGTGCCCGTTCGGCTGCCACGAATCTGTTCACGATGTCGGATACGCCATTCTTTCCAGAGCTGACAGTGTTCGAGATGCCTGGAAGAGTGGGCCCGTGACTTCCTCCTCCAACCCGCGGCCGGACGAGGTGGCTCGTGTGACCTCCGAGGCGGGCGAGCTGCTGGAGGTCCTGTGGGGGCGCGCCTCGACGGCTCCGGTGTCCGCCTCCCAGCTCCGCGTGCTCTTCATCCTGGAGCACAACGACGGCATCAACCTGCGGATGCTCGCCGACGCGCTCGGCTCCACACCGCCCTCCACCAGTCGGCTCTGCGACCGCCTGGAAGCGGTGGGCTTCGTCGAGCGCCATGTCAGTGCGGCGAGCAGGCGCGAGCTGTGTCTGCGGCTGAGCCGGCGCGGACAGACCTTCCTGGTGGACCTGCGCGATCGTCGCGAACGGGCCCTGCGGTCCGTGCTGGAGCAGATGCCCGCCGCGAAGCGGACCGCGCTGCTGGAGGGCCTGGAGGCGTTCTGCGCGACCGCGGCGGCGCAGATCCACGAGTCGGACACCGACGACGCCCGGAGCGCCTGACCGCCGCCGACCTGGTCCGACAGCATCATCCCAACCTTTCCCACACTCTTGGCCCCCGGTTCACTCTGTTGCCTTCCGGCCATAGTTGTCAAACAACAACTGTTGGCCATGGCTACGCCCTGACGCACCGGCGGAAAGGGCCGAACGCCACGGCCCGCCGGTGCGTCGACGCGTCGTCAACGGCTATTCCTCCGCCGGGCGTTCGTCCGGGAGCGAGGCGACCTGCCCGGAGTCCACGGCCGCCAGCGCCTCGTCCACGCTGTCCACCGTGGCGACGGTGAGACTGACCCCGGTGAGGTCGAGTATGCGCCGCACCGCCGCCGTCGGGGCGATGACATAGACACCGCCCGGGATCCGCCGCACCTCCTGGTAGGTCCGCAGGATGATGTTCATGCCCGACGAGTCCATGAAGGGAACGGCCGACACGTCCAGCAGGAAGTGCCGCCGGCCGTGGCGCAGCTGGTTCGCCAGATGGTGCTGCAGCTCGGTCGCCGTGTCGATGTCCAGTTCCCCTTCGATCGTGAGCAGCACGGCGTCGTCCCTGGGCAGGTCGACCTTGATCGACAGCGGGTTGTGGGCAACGGACACAAGAGCCTCCAAGGCGCTACCGATCGGGACGGGTGCCCCAATGCACGGAATTCGACGCATCGCCCGGCGATGCGCCCGTGCGCATACCCGCGAATCGTCCGGACACACCGGTCCGATCAGGCGACACCGGGTTCCAGCAGCCCCGTGCGCAGCCGCTTGATGATCCGGCTGATCAGCCGGGACACATGCATCTGCGACACGCCCAGCTCCTCGGCGATCTGCGACTGGGTCCACTCCTCGACGAACCGCAGATGGATGATGCGCCGCTCCCGGTCGTCGAGCTGGGCGATCAGCGGCGCCAGGGAGTGGAAGTCCTCGACGAGCTGCAGCGCGTGGTCCTCCTCGCCGATGAGGTCGCCGAGCACGGCGTCGCCGTCGTCGCCGCCGTCGGAGGTGAGGGCCGCGTCGAGGGAGGAGGTGTTGTAGCCGTTGGACGCCTTGCGCGCCTCGATGACCTCCTCCTCCGACAGCGACATCAGCTCGGACAGCTCACGCGTCGTCGGCATCCGGCCCAGCCGGGACTGCAGCTCGTCCGTCGCGCGGGCCAGCTCCACCCGCGCCTCCTGCAGCCGTCGCGGCACGTGCACCGCCCAGCTCGTGTCGCGGAAGAACCGCTTGATCTCGCCGACGATGTACGGCACGGCGAACGTGGTGAACTCCACCTCCCGGGACAGCTCGAACCGGTCGATGGCCTTGATCAGCCCGATCGTCCCGACCTGGACGATGTCCTCCAGGGAGTCCTCACGCCCCCGGAAGCGCGAGGCCGCGTACCGCACGAGCGACAGGTTCATCTCGATCAGCGTGTTGCGCACGTACTGGTAGGTGTGCGTGCCCTCGTCCAGCACAGCCAGCCGGTCGAAGAACTGCCGAGACATCGCTCGCGCGTCCTTGGGCCTGACCTGTGACGGGTCCTCGATCAGCGGGAGGTCCCCCGCCTCCGTCATGACCCTCCCCCGTGCCGTGGCCGTAGTCGTACGTGCCGTCACGGCTGCCATGCTGTCCACCCCTCTCGCCCAGAGCCTCGTTGCCACCCCACGCTTGCCCCGGAACGGGCGACTCAGTCCCCCTGGAACACGAAAGAGGCCGTGTCGCTCACCACTCTGGCCGGAAGTCGCCGCCGGCTCCGCGGACAGCCGGTGCCGGGCCCGGCACATGAGTCACCGCGAATGCGCAGACGGTTGTTTGCCCGCGGAATCGGGGGGCAATCGGTGTCCCACGCCTCCGGATCGGAGGTGGTCGGCGGAAGCGGAGTGTCCGCGCAAGGACCAGGTCGCCCTCCACCGTTTCCTGCCGCAAGTCCCTGAAAGCGTCGTTCAGGAGCGATTTCCCATGCTGGTCAATGTGTCCGCGAACGGTCCCGTCACCTCCGCACGTCCCGGTACGCCCGAGAGCAGGAGGACGCACGACGACGCCCCCGACACCGCCACCGCCTTCGCCCGGCTCGCCGCGATGGACCCGGGCCCCGAACGCGACCACGTCCGCGACGAACTCGTCCGCGCCTGGCTGCCCATGGCGCACCGCATCGCGAGCCGCTTCCGCAACCGCGGCGAGTCGCTGGAGGATCTGCGGCAGGTCGCCGCGATGGGCCTGGTCAAGGCGGTGGACCGCTTCGAGCCGGAGCGGGGGGCGTTCGAGAGCTACGCCGTACCCACCATCACCGGTGAGATCAAGAGGCACTTCCGCGACCGGATGTGGACGCTGCGCGTCCCCCGGCGGGTCCAGGACCTCCGTAACAAGGTGCGGGTGGCGCGCCGGGAACTCAGCCAGACCTCCGGCGGCTCCGCCGAGCCCTCGGTCGCCGACATCGCCGCCCTCGCCGGACTCACGGAGGAGGAGGTGCACGCCGGCATGGAGGCGCTCGACAGCTTCAGCGCCCTGTCGCTGGACGCCGAGATGGCCTCCGGGGACGACGGCTACAACCTCGCCGACACCCTCGGCGCACCCGACGCCGCCTACGACGTGGTGGTCGACCGCGAGTCGGTGAAGCAGGGGCTGAGCCGCCTGCCCGAGCGCGAGCGGGCCATCCTCTACATGCGTTTCTTCGAGGACATGACCCAGAACCGGATCGCCGACCGTCTGGGCATCTCCCAGATGCACGTCTCCCGCCTCATCAGCCGCAGCTGCGCCCGCGTCCGCGAGGAGGCCCTCGGCCGCACCGCACCCCCCTCCTGACCCTCCACCGCCCCACCTCTCTCCCACTGCCGTCACCGGACCACCCCAGGAGCGAAAACAGATGCTGATGCCCCACCCCGCGACCCTGCGCAGGCTCGTCGAGGAGTACGAGTCACTCGTGGCCCACGAGGGTGAGCAGAGCGATCCCCAGACCACCCGGCGCGTGCAGGACCTGGCCTACACGCTCTGCGTGTCCACAGGCACCCGTGACATACGTCAGGCCCTGGAAGCGGCACGGGGCCAGCTCGCCGCGGCCCAGGCCACCGCGACCGCGGAGCTGTGCGGGAAGCGTGTGATCCTCGCCTCGGAGACCGACGGCCATGCTTCGCGGTCGAGTGGGTATGCGGCGCTCCATGAACACTGACCGGCCGCGTCGTCCCGGGGCGCCCAGCCCGCACGTCCCGTGACGTCGACGGAACGCCACCGCCTCACCGACCACGCCACCCCTCCCGCGCGGCAGGGGCCCGCCCGGCCGGCCCGGCCGCCGCTCGCGATCACCACCGCGGCGGCGGCCCGTCGGCGTGTGCGCACGCTCGTGGGGGAGCGGTGGCGCTCTCCGGCCGGGCCGGCGGCCGAGGAGGCCGTGATCGATCTGCTGCTCGTCGTGTCCGAACTCGTCACCAACGCGATCCGGCACGGCGGCGGCCTCGCCGCCTTCGACGTCGGCCTCACCCCGGCGGGGGTGCGGCTGAGCGTGCGCGACCACAACGCCGCCGTGCCCGTGGACCTCCACGGGCACGGCGCGTCTCCGCGTGCCCACGAGGGCAACGGATACGGATGGCCGCTGATCAACCGGCTGTCCCGCGAGGTCCGCGTCGTGCACCACGCGGCCGGCGGCAAGACGATCACCGTGCTGGTGCCGCTGACCTGACGCGGCACCCCGGTACCTTCTGTCCCTCCCCGCGCCCCTGCCTCACCAGGGCAGGAACACGTGCACGTCCTTGCCGTTCTCGTGCACCACCACGCTCACCTCGTCGCACAGCGTGTGGATCAGATACCAGCCGATCCCGCCGCCGCCCTTGCTGGGACTGAAGGGACGCGGCGCCGGTGACGTCGTGCTCGTGTCCCCCAGCGTCACATGGACCCCGTCGATGGTGCGCCGCAGCGTCAGCTCGAAGCGCCCCGGAGCGTACTGGACCGCGTTGGCGGCCAGCTCCGTGACCACCAGCAGGATGTCGTCCCAGTGCTCGACCGCCGCCGGCGGCGAGGTGCGCGAGAGGACACCGAGGAATCCCTCGGCGGCCGTGCGCGCCCCTGTCACGTCGCCCAGTTCTCCGTCGAAGGCGGCGTGACCGTCGTAGATCTCCTCGGCAGGCAGTTTCTCGTCCCTACGTGGCTCTGTTGCCAACTTGTGTTCCCCCGCTCGGGTTCCTGAGGCGGACGCGATGTCGTGTCCCCCTCCGACGCTCGTGTTTCCCGTGAGCGGAGCTGCTACGCGTGCGAAAGCGTAGGGATGTGTGGGGCCTTGGGGAAGAGAGTGCCTCTCCGGTGCCCCTGATCGGCGTCGGCGTGTCAGAGCGCATCCGGCTCACCGTCCAGGGCCGGGGTCCGGAAGACCAGCAGCGCCACGTCGTCGTCGTTGTCCACGGGACGGGCACGCTCCAGCAGCAGGTCGCAGAAGACGTGCAGGGGCCGGTGGGCGAGCGCCGCGGCGTGCTGCCGCAGCCGGGCCATGCCCCGGTCCAGCGTCTGGCCCGGCGACTCGATCAGACCGTCCGTGTACAGCACGAGCGTGGACAGCGGCGGCAGCGCGGTGAGGGTGTCCGACCGCGCTCGCGTCAGGCCGGTGCCGAGCAGATGGTCGTGTTCCTCGTCCAGGAACCGCGACCGGCCGTCACGCGTGATCAGCAGCGGCGGCGGATGCCCGGCGTTGGTCCACTGCAGGGTCCAGCCCTCGTCGCTCCGCTCCACCCGGCCGAAGATCAGGGTGGCCATGGACGCCTCGGCCACGTTCACCACGGCCTGGTCCAGCCGTTCCACGATGACGCTCGGCGGCTCCCGCAGGGCCCAGGCGTAGGCCCGGAGCATGTTGCGGACCTGCGCCATGCCCGCCGCCGCGTCGATGTTGTGCCCGACGACGTCGCCGATCGCCACCGCAGTGGCACCGTCGGACAGCGGGAACACGTCGTACCAGTCGCCGCCGACCTGCGAGGACTCCGACGCCGATTCGTAGCGCGCGGCCATCCGCAGACCCGGCACCTCCGGCATCTGGGGCAGCAGATGGCGCTGCATGGTCTCCGCGATGTGCCGCTGACGCTGGTACAGCCGCGCGTTCTCCAGCGCCAGCCCGGCCCGGCGGGCGATGTCCTCCAGCAGGGACAGCTCGGCTTCGGTGAAGGTGCCGGGCCGGTCGCTGAGACCGAGGGTGAGGGCACCGAGCACCGCGCGCGGCCCACGGATGGGCGCGATCGCCGCCGAGCGCAGGCCGGTCTCCCGGAACAGCTTCTGCTGTGCGACCGTGATCCCCGAATCGGGCGGCCCCTGATAGGTCTCCGGCCCGGCCAGGGTCGACGCCGCCCCGCGCAGGGCCCGGGACAGCGGCATGAGCGACTCCTCGTGCACCGGCGGCAGCGGTCCCTCCAGCTCCTCGCGCCGCACCACGGCTCCGTTGTGGTGGGTCGCCACCGTGGTCCGCCAGACGTCGTCGCTCTCGGTGATCAGGTCCACCACGGCCCAGTCCGCCAGGCGCGGCACGACCAGCCGGACCAGGCGGGCGACGGCCTCGTCGGCGTCCAGCGTGGACGTCAGCCGGGTCGTCGTCTCGGCGAGCAGGGCCAGCCGGTCCAGCTGCGACAGCGCGGTCGGCTCGGTGGGCCGCAGCACCTCGTTGCCCGCGGCGCTCTCGTAGAACAGGACGGCGGCGCCCGTCGTGCCGTCCTCCAGCCCGCAGGGGGTGACCAGCCAGGTCACCGGCAGCAGCGTGCCGTCGCCGCACGCGAACCACTCGCGGTCCCCGCCGCCCGTACGGCCGCTGAGGAACACCCGCATCATCGTGCACGACGACCGGGGCATCGCCTGCCCGAGATGGTCGCGGTGCAGCAGGTCGTGGGCGTCGCGGCCGAGGAGTTCACCGGCCGGACGGCCGAGCAGTTCCGCCGCGCGGGCGTTCACCGAGGTGATGACGCCGGTGTCCCGCACCAGGTACATGCCCGCGTGCCGGAGATCGGGCAGCCCGTCCGGCAGCCGGACGGCAGGGCCCGGTGGCCGATCCAGGTCGTCCGGACTCCACGCGCTCATGGTCGGGTTCCTCCTGCTCCGCTCGCGGACGGGACCGCGGTGCGCACGGCGGACCTCTCCGCCCCACGTGCCTCACGCAGTACCCCGGTCGAGGGCCGCCTACGCGCGCGGGTCCGCGACAGGGGCGCGGAGTCCGCCCCGGGGAGCCGGCGGGGCCGCCGGGCTCAGCGCTGAGTGTGCCGTACGCACGCCGCGACGACCTCGCGCAGGCTCCCGGTGCGTTCCATCACCTCGCGCTGCACCCGGGCCCCGTTGCCGCGTTCCATCAGCTCGGCGACGGACGCGCGGGCGAGCTCGACGTCACCGTGGTCGGCGAGGGCCTCCTCGACGTGGTCGAGCAGCGCGTGGATCACTTCGGCGGCGGGCCGGGGCCGCATCGTCGCCGGGTCCAGGAGGGTCTCCGACATACCGGAGCGGGCGGCCCGCCAGGCGGCCAGCCGCACCAGCCCCGTACGGTGCGGCAGCGGGTCCAGACCCGCCCGCCACTCCCGGGCCGCGGTCTCCACGAGCCCCCGGGCGAGGGTGGCGATCAGGACCGCGGTGTCGGGGTGCAGACAGACGTCCGCGACCCGGATCTCGACGGTCGGATACCGCTGGGACAGCCGCGCGTCGAAGTAGATCATCCCCTGGTCGCGTACGACCTCCGTGGAGATCAGATCCGCGACGCACTGGTGGTACCGCTCCGCCGAACCGAAGACGTCGGTCGGCCCGGCCATCGGCCACATGTCCCACACCTGTGTGCGGTAGCTGGCGTACCTGCTGTCGCGGCCCTGCCAGAACGGCGAGTTCGCGCTCAGGGCCGTCAGGACCGACAGCCACGGCCGTATGCGGTCCAGGACGGCGACGCCCTCCTCGTCGGACTCCACGGACACATGGACGTGGCAGCCGCAGACGAGCTGCACCTGCGTGGGCAGCCCGAACTCGCGCGCCATCCACAGGTACCTGCCGTTCATGGTGATCGTCGGGCTCACCGGCAGCGGCGACGTGGCCAGTGCCACGACCGCGCTGCCCAGGCCCTCCGCGTGGCGTGCCGCGTCCTTGCGGCAGCGGACGATCTCCGCCCCCAGGTCGGCCATCGAGGACTGCGGATGGGTGGCGAACTCCACCTGCTCGTCGTGCAGCTCCTTCTCGAACACGTCCTGGCCGGCGCCCTCCTGCGCGGCCCGCGCGAGCACCGCCGCGGCCTGTGCCCGCGGCTCGCCGGTCTCGGGATCGACCAGCAGGAGTTCCTCTTCCACTCCGACGGTACGCACGTCATCAGGCCCTTTCGCGCTAGGTGGTGACAGCCGTGTGCCCAAGGACGGCGCCAGGACACCTCACCGGCCGAAGCCCGGGCCCGATCCGTGTACACGGCGACGGCCCCGGGTTCCCGGGCGGACAGCGCGCTGCGCCTGGAGACGTACATCGAGGACGCGGAGCGGGAGAAGGACACGGAGGTGGCCGAGCTGTTCCGCAAGGCACAGGCCGACAGCCGCAAGGGCGCCGACCTCGGCAAGCAGCTCCTGCACCGCCGCCTGAGCGACTGACGCGACCCGGGCCGTCGGCGGTCCGGAAGAACGTCGGACACTCCGTTCCCGGCATGCGCCATTGTGGGCACGGCCCGGGCCGTCGCGCGAACCGGCCGGAGCGGTGGTGCCGGGAACGGATCGTTCCGACGACATGGGCGCGGTCCGACGACACGGGCTCCGGGACGTTCCGGGACGCGGAAGCAGGCGCCGGGAACGACAAAGGCAAGGAGTCCGTCACTCCTTGCCACTCTCAACTTATAGCGCGCCGGGGGGCTTGCGGCAAGCCCCCCGCCCCTGCCGCACAATCGCCGACCGAACCGGGAATCCGCGCACAGGGGGTAGGGGATGATCGACGTCATCGTCGTCGGCGGCGGGCCGACGGGGCTGATGCTGGCGGGCGAACTGCGGCTGGCCGGCGTGGGCGTGGTCGTACTGGAGAAGCTGACCGAGCCGACCGGCGAGTCCCGAGGACAGGGGCTGCACGCGCGCAGCGTCGAGATCATGGACCAGCGCGGTCTGCTGGACCGGTTCCTGGCGGTCAGCGAGACGTTCCGGGCGGGCGGCCTCTTCGGCGGGATCATGAAGCCCTGGCCGGACACCCTGGACACGGCGCACGCGTACGGCGTGGCCACTCCGCAGCCGGTCACCGAGCGCCTGCTGCACGAGCGGGCCGTCGAACTCGGCGCCGACGTCCGGCGCGGCCGGGAGCTGACCGGGCTGAGCCAGGACGCGGACGGCGTGACCGCCGGGCTGGCGGACGGCACACACCTGCGTGCCCGCTACCTCGTCGGCTGCGACGGCGGGCGCAGCCCGGTGCGGGGGCTCCTCGGCGTCGCCTTCCCGGGGGAGCCGGCCACGGTCGAGACGCTGCTGGGGGACATGGCGGCGACCGCGGACCCGGCGACGATCGCCGCCGCCGTCGCGAAGGTCCGCGAGACCGAGCTGAGGTTCGGCATCGCTCCGCTGGAGGGCGGGACCTACCGCGTCGTCGTGCCCGCCGAGGGAGTGACCGAGGACCGGGCCGCGGCGCCGACCCTCGACGATTTCAGGAAGCGGCTGCGGGCCTTCGCGGGCACCGACTTCGGCGTGCACTCCCCGCGCCGGCTGTCCCGCTTCGGCGACGCCACCCGGCAGGCCGAGCGCTACCGGGTGGGCCGGGTGCTGCTGGCCGGGGACGCGGCGCACATCCACCCGCCGACCGGGGGACAGAGCCTCAACCTCGGGGTGCAGGACGCCTTCAACCTCGGCTGGAAGCTGGCCGCCGCCGTGAACGGCTGGGCGCCCGAGGGACTGCTGGACAGCTATCACGCCGAGCGGCACCCGGTGGCCGCCCGGGTGCTGGCCAACACCCGGGCGCAGATGGCCCTGCTGGGCTCCGGTGCGGGTGCGGTCGCGCTGCGGGGACTGTTCTCGGAACTGATGGACTTCGAGGAGGTGAACCGGTACATCACCGGGATGATCACCGCGGTCGACGTCCGCCACGACCTCGGCGAGGGCCATGACCTCCTCGGCCGCCGCATGCGGGACGTACGGCTCAAGCGGGGCCGGCTCTACGAGCTGACGCACGCCGGCCGCGGCCTGCTGCTCGACCCGGCCGGCACGCTGTCCGTCGAGGGCTGGGCGGACCGAGTCGACCACGTCGTCGACACCCCGCAGGACGTGGACCTGCCCGCGGTGCTGCTGCGCCCCGACGGCCACGTGGCGTGGGCCGGCGAGGACCGGCGGGACCTTCTCGACCGTCTCACGCGGTGGTTCGGGACCGCCACCGGCTGAGCGCGGCCCCCGGGGCGGGGTGTTGCCGTGCGCTCCGTCGTAGGGACGGGAGTGACCGCTCGCTCCCGGACGGTTGCCGGAAGGGCGAGGCACCGCGCAGGATGCTGCGATGACCTCGCCTCCCGCAGTACGCCCGTACCGCCCCGGGGACCATGACGACCTCCACGAGATCTGCGTCCGCACCGCCCACAACGGCGGTGACAGCACACCCTTCTACACCGACCCCGGCGTGTTCCCCGCGGCCTTCGCCGCGCCGTACGCCCATCTGGAGCCGGAACTGACCTTCGTCCTGGACGACGGCCGCGGACGGGCCGTCGGCTACGTCCTCGGCACCGCGGACACCCCCGCCTTCGTCGACGCCTTCCGCGCGCGATGGCTCCCCCTGGTCGCGGAGCGCTACCCGGCGCCCCTCGGCCCACCGGCCACCCCCGACGAGGAGATCGCCGGGCTCCTGCACCACCCCGAACGCATGCTGGTGCCCGAACTCGCCTCGTATCCGGCCCACTTGCACATCGACCTGCTTCCCGCCTGGCAGGGCCGGGGGTACGGCCGGGCCCTGATGCGCGCCTTCCTGCGGGCCCTGCACACCGCGGGGACGGCGGCCGTCCACCTCTGCATGGTCACCGCCAACACCCCGGCCCGTGCCTTCTACGACCGCATGGGCTTCCACGAGATACGGGTCCCGGACCCCGGCCCGGTGACCTACCTGGGGCGCGCGACGCGCGAGAGCGGTGGGCCGCCGGCCGGGGCGGCCTCCTGACCTGCCCGGACACGGCTCAGCGGACGGCGGCGAGGACATGGCTGGGACCCACCTGCCAGACCGCTCCGACGTGCTCGAAGCCCGCCTCGCGCAACAGCGCCACATGGCCGGACAGGGTCAGGTCGTTGCCCTCGCACCGGGGGCGTCCGCCCTCGTCCGCGCGGGCGAGGAACGGGGCCAGCTCCGGATCGGTGGCCGCGCCCGCCCACCAGGTGTCCCAGTCCTCGGCCGGGGAGGAGGTGCTCCGGGCGGCCCTGCGTCGGCCGAGGTCGATCGCCAGTTCGCAGACCTTCGCCGAGTCCGGACTGATGTGGTCTCCGTTGACCAGGATGCCGCCGGGCCGCAGCAGACCGGCCAGCTCCCCGTAGACCCGCCGCAGGGTGCCCGCGCCCAGGTAGTGCAGGGCGGTGGTCGACACCACCGCGTCCACGGGACGGACCAGGCCGAGCGCGTCGAGCCAGCCGGGTGCGCCGATCAGGGTCCTGACGTACCGCAGGGCGCTGCCGTAGTGGGCGCTGCCGAGGCCCAGCAGGAGCGGGTCCGCGTCCACGGCGAGCACCTCGGCCGTGGGCAGCCGGCCGACGAGCCGTGCGGCCAGGCACCCGGGGCCGCTGCCGAGGTCGACGACCAGGGGGGCGGGGCAGTCCCGTGTCACCTGCTCGACCAGGTCCGCGATGACCTCGAACCGCTCCTCGCGGTCGACCGCGTACAGCTGCTGCTGACGTTCCCAGCGTTCCACCCAGCGCGCCGCCGTCGCCGTGCTCACATCCATGCCGGTCGCACTGCCTCCGTCCCGTCCCGCTTCTGCTCATGGAAATCATTGCAGACTGGCGAGGGTGGAGAGCAACGCGTCGATCTCCTCGGGGGTGTTGTGCACATGCAGGCTCACCCGGACCGACCCCTCCTCCGCCTCCCGGCCCGCCTGGCAGTGGCCGTCGGTGCGCACCATGAACCCCCGGCTGAACAGGATGAAGCCGAGGTCCCGTGAGTCGATCCCGCGATGCCGGAAGGTGACCAGGCTCCGGCGCCGCTGCACCCGGGTGTCGGCCGTGAGGCTGGAGCGGCAGCCGAGCACCTCGTAGGCGTCCATCCGGGCCAGCCCGTCCGTGAGCCGCGAGGTCAGGGCCACCGTCCAGCGTTCGATCCGGTCGGTTCCGGCGGCGTCCAGCCAGTCGAGCGCCGCTGTCAGGGAGGCGATGCCGACCGTGTTGGGCGTACCGCTCCAGCCGCCGGGCCGGTACCGCGGTCCGCGGAGGTTCCGGGACCAGACGGCACCGGTACCGGGCAGCGCCATCGTCTTGTGACCGGAGAACACCAGCAGGTCGACGTCCAGGGCGGCCGTCGACAGCGGCAGATGGCCGACGCTCTGCGCCGCGTCCAGGCAGATCGGCACGTCGGGCCCGACGGCCTGCCGCAGACGGTGCACGTTCATGTCGACGCCATGGACGTGGTGGACGTGGGTCGCGGCCACGAAGCGGGTGCGGGGACCGACGATCCCGGCGAGCGCCCGGGGATCGTAGTCACCCGAACTCTCCTGGTACGGCAGCGGGCGCACACGGATGCGCACCCCGCGCCGGGCCAGCAGCTCCCGGGCCTCCAGCCACGGCGACAGGTTCGCCTGGTGGTCGGCGAAGGGGACGACGATCTCGTCGCCGTCGCCGAGGAGCCCCGGCAGCCAGTCCCGGGCGACACCGCGCAGCCCTTCGGAGGTCCCACTGGTGAAGTGGACCGACGACCGCCCCGGGTCGGGATCGGCCAGGAACGCCTTGATCCGGTCCCGCGCGTTCTCCACCAGCGCCGTCGTGGAGTTGGCCCACGGGTACGAGCCCCGCCCGGCGTTGGCGTTCGACGTCGTCAGATACCTCTGTACGGCGTCCAGGACGGGCCGGGGTTTCTGGCTGGTGGCCGCGCTGTCCAGGTAGGCGAGGTCCGGGTGCCCGACGACGATCGGGAACTGGGCGCGCAAGGGCTCCTGCCACGAGGCCAGGTCCCGCAGGTCCGCCGGCCGTGTGCCGGGACCGGCCATGTCAGTCACGCACCAGCGGCGCACCGGCGTCCCGCCAGGCGATGATGCCGCCGGCCAGGCTGCGGACGTCCGTGTGGCCCATGCGGGTGAGCAGGGCCGCGTACCGGGCGGACTTCTCGCCGACCGGGCAGGCGAGCAGCACCGGCTGCCGGGTGCCGAAGGGCAGCCCGCCCCGCAGGAGTTCGTCGAACAGCTCGTCCACGATGTTGATCGAGCCGTCGATGTGGAGCGCCGCGTACGCGAAGGGACCCCGCAGGTCGACGACGAGGGGGCGCTGCGCGGCGATCCACTTCTGCGCGTCCTCGACGTCGACGACGGCCGCCGCACGGATCTCGGTGTCGGTGAGCGTGGCGACCGAGTTCAGCACGGGAGGCCGGCCCAGCAGGTCCGGGCGGCGCCGGCGAACGTAGTCGAGATAGCTCTCCACCCGGTCGCAGACGATGAAGACGGCCGTTCTGCGTTCCGTCAACCCGGCGTCCAGGGAACGGAGATGGCGGACGCCGCCGAAGTAGGCAGCCCCTCCGGTGGGCCCGGCGAGCAGGCCGCAGCGGCGGAGCAGGGTGAGCATCCCCTCGATGGCCTCGTCGGAGCCCACCGCCTCCAGGGTGTCGTAGGTGGCCGGGTCGAAGAGACCGACCTCCCGCACCTCGTCGACGGTACGGATGCCGGGGATGAAGTCCCCCTTCTGCCCGACCAGTCCGACGACCCGCACCGCCGGGTCGTGCGCGCGCAGGGCCCGGGCCACGCCGGTGGAGGAACCGGCCGTGCCCACGCAGGCGATGAACCAGTCGGGCGCCCTGCCGTCCAGGTCGGCGATGATCTCCGGGCCCGTCCCGGTGGCGTGCGCCTCGGCGTTGAGGGCGTTGAAGTACTGGTCCGTGTGCAGATGTGCTCCGCCGGGGCCGTTCAGCCGCTGGTGGAAGACGGTCAGCGGATCGTCGGTGTCGGTCGGGTCCAGGCATTCGGTCCGGCCGGGCAGTTCCTCGATCTCGGCGCCCAGCAGCAGGAGCAGATCCTTGATCTCGGGGACGCGCATCCGGTTGGTGACACTCTTGAACGGCAGCCCGTGCAGACCGGCGATGAGCGCCAGGGCCTTGGCGGTGTTCCCGCTGGACAGCTCCACGATCGTCTCGCCGCGTTCCTTGGCGCCGGCGAGCTCCCGGCGGGTCATGCCCCACGCGGCCCGGTCCTTCAGTGAGCCGAAGGGGTTGAGCATCTCCAGCTTGGCGTAGAGGTCGATGTTGCGCAGGCCGTGCACGGCCGGGTCGATACGGACCAGTGGCGTGTCGCCGATGGCGTCGGTGATCGTGTCGTACCTCATCCCTGCGGGTCCCCCGTACGGTCGAGCGGCCAGTACTCCTCGTCCAGACACCACCGCAGCCGGCCGTTCTCCTCGTGGACGGCCACCTTGCGTGCCAGGGGCTGCTGTTGGGCGTGGGTGGCGGCGAAGTCCATGCAGTATCCCGCCGTGTTGACGAAGGCGAGGACATCGCCGGGGCGCGGCAGCCGGGGCAGGAACACCGTGCGACGGGTCAGGAGGTCCGCCTCCAGGCAGAGGTTGCCCAGGAGATGGACTCCCACCGGGCCGGCCCGGCCGCGCGGGGCGGGGTCGCGCGGCAGGACCACGGGGTCCATCAGCACACCGTGGTCCTCCAGACCCACGTCACCCGCGTTCATCGCGAGACGCACCATGGGCTCCCCGCCGTCCGTGGGCCGCACCTCCAGGACCTTGCCGAGAGTGAGCCCGCACTGGTCCACCAGGGCCCGGCCGGGCTCGACACAGAGGTCGTAGAGGCTCTCCAGCAGGAGGGTGCCCAGGGGACGGCCCAGGGTCGGCGCAGGGCGGGAGAGCAGCTCGTCGAGGTACGCGGCGCCGGCCGTGGGCCGATGGGCCGGGTACAGGCTCAGGGCGCCCTTGAGGGTGCCGTTCTCGACCCGCAGACCGTATCCGTGGCCGCCCCAGGTCAGCGGCGGCCGGACGCCCATGACGGCGGCCGTCAGCTCGGTGGTGTACCGCTCCCACTGGGCCGCGTGCGCCAGGTAGTTCACGCCGAAGCCGCCGCCGACGTCGATGACGCGCGGCCGGAACCCGCGGACGCGCAGCTCCTCCATGGCCCGGAGGCAGCCTTCGAGGGCCACTGCCTTCTCGTCGACGCTCGTGGTGTCGAGGTGGTAGCCGACGCCGATCGGCTCCAGCTCCTCCCGGTGCCGGTCGAGGACGTCCAGCAGCAGGTGCAGGGACTTCACGGGCGTACCGAAGCGGCTCCTGCGCGAGAGCGTCCTGGTTCCCGGCGCCTCGAAGCCGGAGAGCCGCAACAGGACACGGACACGCGGCAGTCCGTGCGCGCGCACGAGACTCGCCGCCCCCTCCAGCTCGGCGGGACCGTCGGCGTTCAGACACGCCCCGCTGCGCGCGGCGAGCCACAGGAACCTCGGGTCCTTGGGGCCGGTCGCCATGATCCGGGACCCCGTGAACCCCGAACCGAGCGCGTGCCGCAGCTCGCCGAGCGACGCGGCGTCCAGGGCCGCCTCCGTCGTGGTGAGCCGGCGCACGAGCGAGCCCGCACGGTTCGCCTTGTGGGCGAAGCAGATCCTGCCGGCGAGCCGATGGCGGTCGAGAACCGCACGGAAGCGCCGGACGTTGTCGGCGATCTGGTCCGGCAGGAGGACGTTCAGCGGGGAGCCGAGGGCGTCCACCAGGGTGTGCAGCAGGGGTGCCGAGTCCAGCAGCGCCGCGGTGCGCGGCTCCAGCCGGGGTTCCAGGTACAACGGGTCGTCGTCGCTCATCCCAGATGTTCCTCCCCACCGAGGAAGACGTTCCGGTGTCGGCAAACGGCCATAACGACCGTATCCCTCCCCCCGCCGGGCCGCGCGGAACCGGGCGCGGCGGCGGAGGGGCTGTATCCCGAGGGCCGACGGCCGAAACGGGACGGTCGGAGGCGTACCCGAGCGGGGAGCGGGGGTGGGTCGGGCAGGGTCAGCCGGTGCGCAGGGCGAGGCTCATCAGGATCGCGTCCCGGTCGTCGCCGGGCGCGATCCGCAGCGCGCCGGGCCAGCGGCCGACCTCCGCCCAGCCGACCTTGCGGTAGAACTCCTCCAGGCCGACCCCGCCCCGGGTGGACAGCTGGAGCCGCTCCAGGCCCATCTCGTCCCGGGCGACGTCATGGACGTGGTGCATCAGGGCGGAGCCGATCCCCAGCCCGCGGAATCGCGGATGCGTCTGGACGTGGTTGACGGTGCCGCAGTGCGCGCCGAGCGGATGCCGCTCCCGGCGGAGGACCAGCCAGCCGGCCAGCGAGCCGCCGACGGTGGCGACGAGCAGTCTGCCGTGCCGGGGGTGCAGTTCCCCGACGAGCGCGTCCACCACGGGACCGACGTCGTGCACACTCACCGGCAGGGGCGGGAACTCGGTGGCGAGGACCGCCCCACCGGCGTTCGCCACCAGCTCCCAGCAGCGGGCGATCTCCTGTCTGAGCCTCGGGGGGACCTCCCCGGGGCTCGTCAGCTGCAGGAACTCCGAGACTTGATGCACCGTCATGCCGGTCAGCCTCGCACATCCGGCCCGCCGGCTAGGGCTTCGCCCTGACCAGCCCGGCGTCGTACGCCGTGATGACGGCCTGGATGCGGTCGCGGGCCCCGATCTTGGCGAGGACACGGCCGACGTGCTTCTTCACGGTGGACTCGGTGAGGACGAGCCGTTCGGCGATCTCCGCGTTGGTCCAGCCCTGGCCGATGGCGACCAGCACCTCGTGTTCGCGCTCGCTGAGGCTCTCCAGCCGGGGGTCGGCCGCGGGAGCGGTGCCGGAGGGGGCGAGCACCTGATGGGCGTAGGCGTCCAGGAGCCGCCGGGTGAGGCTGGGGGCCACCACGGCGTCGCCGGTGGCGACCGCGTGGATACCGGCGACGAGTTCCTCGGGGCGGGCGTCCTTGAGGAGGAAACCGCTCGCGCCGGCCCGCAGCCCGTCGTACGCGTACTCGTCGAGGTCGAAGGTGGTCACGATGAGGACGCGGGTGCGGCCGCCGGCGGCGACGATGCGGCGGGTCGCCTCCAGGCCGTCCATGCCGGGCATGCGGATGTCCATGAGGACCACGTCGGGGCGCAGTTGCGCGGCGAGGCGGACGGCCTCGCCGCCGTGCTCGGCCTCGCCGACGGGGGTGAGGCCGGGGGTGCCCTCGAGGAGCATGCGGAAGCCGAGCCGCTGCAGGGGCTGGTCGTCGGCGATCAGCACGGTGGTCATGGCTGATGATCTCCTGACGCCGGCAGGGGCGCGGGGCCGGGGGGTGCGTCGAGCGTGACGTCCACGATCCAGCCGTGTCCGGTGTCCCGGGGGCCGATGGTGACGGTGCCGCCGTACATCGCGGCCCGCTGCCGGATGCCGACCAGGCCGTGCCCCGGAGGCTCGGCCCCCGGCCCCGGCTCCGGACGGCCGGGTGCCCCCGCCGCCACGCCCGTGTCGGCGACCCGGGCGCGTACGCGCCCGGCCTCCGTGGTCACCGTGACCTCCGCCGCCGCGCCCGCCCCGGCGTGCTTGAGGGTGTTGGTCAGGGCCTCCTGGACGATCCGGTACACGGTGAGCTGCACCCCGCTGCCCAGTGCGTCGAGATCACCCATGGTCCGGTAGGTGACCGGAAGACCCGCCGCGCGGACCCGCGCGAGCAGGGGGTCCAGGTCACGGATGCCCGGCTGCGGGCCGAGCGGCCGCTCGTCGTCCTGGCCCTCGCGCAGGACGCCCAGCACACGGCGGAGTTCGCCCATAGCCTGCCGCCCGGTGTCGCCGAGGATGCGCAGGGCGTCGGCGGACCGCTCGCCCCGGCTCGCGGCGAGCACCGCGGCACCGTCGGCGACGCTGACCATGACGGACAGGTTGTGGCCGACGATGTCGTGCATCTCGCGGGCGACCCGGGAGCGTTCCGCGGCGGCGGTGAGCCGGACCCGCTGGTCGCGTTCGACCTCCAGGCGGGTGGCCCGGTCCTGCAGGGCCGCCAGGTACATCCGGCGGATGCGGAGGGTGAGTCCGAGGGTGACGGCCGCCATCGTCGTGCCCAGCAGGAAGAAGAGGCCGAGCAGCGGATGTTCGACCCGGGACAGCAGCCAGACCGCGAGGCAGAGTTGACCGGCGGTCACCGCGACGGCCCAGCCCAGCACCCGCAGCGACCCGTGCAGGGCCAGGCTGTAGAGGGCCACGAGCATGCTGACACCGGCCTGCTGCCACACGTCCAGCGACCACTGGACGAGGGAGACCGCCGCGATCACGCCGTAGGTGACGGCAGGGGCCCGGCGCCGCCACCACAACGGGGTGATCAGCGCGGCCGCCAGGACGAACGGGACGGCGGCGGGGAGGTCGGTCCGGGGAGCCGTCTCCCCGAAGGGGCCGCCGTGGCCGCCGGTGAGCAGATCGGGCAGGCTGAGCAGGGCCACGACCAGCACCACCGCGGTGTCCAGCAGCCAGGGACGCCGCCGGTCCAGCAGTTGCCGTCGGTACTGTCCCCGCAGCATGCGGCCCAGGACCGGGTGCCAGGCGGCGTCCAGCCCTGGGTCGCGCGGGTCGAACCCCTGGGGCGGCGGTGCCGTGTCCGGGGCGGTCGCCGCGGCGGGTGTCGCGCGATGCGGACGCATGGTCCTCATTCTCCTCGGTCTCGGAGACCGGGCGCCCGTGGCCGCCCCGGCCGTGTCCCGCCGCCGCTCGCCGGTCAGACGTCCGTACGGACCAGCCGGTACGCCGCCCCCGCGAGGGCCAGGGCCACCCAGCCGGCGAAGACCGCGAGCCCCTGTCCGGGCGAGAGTGCGTCGGCGGAGCCGGTGAGCGCGTAGACGGCCGACCCGGCGTTGCTGGGCAGGTACGGGGTGATCGTGTCGTACCAGGAGTCCGGCAGCAGCGTGGCCAGGCCCGGGAGGATGAGCAGGATGCCGACCAGGGCCGCGATGGCCCCCGCGGAGGAGCGCAGCACCACGCCGAGGGCGACCCCGAAGACAGCGACCAGAGCGAGGTAGACACCGGCGCCGGCCAGCGCGCGCAGCACCCCGTCGTCGCCCAGGGAGAGGGAGATCTTCTCCCCGTCCAGGCCGGGTGCGCCCAGCAGGAAGGCGGCCAGCGCGCCGACGGTGGTGAGGACCAGCGCGATCACCCCGATCACGGCGCTCTTGGACCACAGCACCGGCAGCCGGCGCGGCACGGCGGCCAGCGTGGACCGGATCATCCCGGTGCTGTACTCGCCGGCCGAGAGCAGCACCCCGAGCACGCCCACGGCCAGGGACGCGAAGGTCACGCCGGTCAGCGCCAGACTGACCGCGTCACCGGGGCCGGCGCCCGGTCCGGGCGGCCCGTCGGCGGCGGCCCCGGGGCTGTAGGTGTAGGCGGCGACGGCCCCGAAGAGGACCAGCAGCACCAGGGCCACCCCGAGGGTGATCCAACTGGAGCGCAGCGACCAGAACTTGGCCCACTCCGAGCGCAGCACCCGGCGGCCGGTCACCTTGTGCACACGGGTGCGGCCGGGGACCACGGTGAGATCGGTGGCGGTCATCAGGCGGCCTTTCGCGCGGGCTCGGCGGGAGCGCTCTGGTATTCGACGGCGTCGGCGGTGAGTTGCATGAAGGCCTCCTCCAGGGAGACCGCCTGGGGGGTGAGTTCGTACAACGGCACCCCGTGCCGGGCGGCGATCACCCCGATCTCCCGGGCGTCCCGCCCCGCGACGATCAGTTCCTCGGCGGCGGAGGAGCTGATCGTGACATCCGGACCGGCCAGCAGCGAGCGCAGCTTCAACGGCTCGGTGGTGGCGACCTTCACGCCCCCGCCGCCCGCGTCCCGGACGAACTCGTCGACGGTGGTGTCCGCCAGCATCCGCCCTCGCCCGATGATCACCAGATGGTCGGCGATCAGCGCGGTCTCGCTCATCAGGTGCGAGGAGAGCATCACGGCCCGGCCCTCGTCGGCCAGCCGCCGCAGGAGGGTGCGCACCCACAGCACACCCTCCGGATCGAGGCCGTTGACCGGCTCGTCGAGCATCACGATCGCCGGGTCGCCGAGCAGGGCGGCGGCGATCCCGAGCCGCTGCCCCATGCCGAGGGAGAAGGCGCCCACCCGTTTGCCGGCGACGCTGGTCAGACCGGCCAGGTCGATCACCTCGTCCACCCGGGCCCGGGAGATGCCGTGGGTGTGCGCGAGCGCCATCAGATGGTGGAACGCGGTCCGCCCCGGGTGGACCGACCTCGCCTCCAGCAGGGAGCCGATCTCGTGCAGCGGCGCGGCGTGCCGGGCGTAGGACCGCCCGTTGACGGTGACCGAGCCCCCCGTGGGGGAGTCCAGCCCGATGATCATGCGCATGGTCGTGGACTTGCCCGCGCCGTTGGGGCCCAGGAAGCCGGTCACCTCGCCGGCCCTGACGGTGAAACTCAGGCGGTCGACCACCGTCTTGTCCCCGTACCGCTTCGTCAGCTCTCGTGCTTCGATCATGGCAGCGGGCCTTCCTCGCCTCGGACCGGGCCGCGATCCGCCCGCGACCTCCGTCTGCGAACCTATGAGCCCGGCCGCCCGCGACCGTGGGACCGAGGGGGACACTTCGGCGCCCCGGTGGTACCGCGGTACCACTCGCGGGCGGCGGCCTGCCAGCGCCCGGTCGCCGCGCGCCGCTGTGCCGTGACGGTTCGGCGCCGGTGCCCGCGGGCCCTCCGGCGCGCGCCCAGCAGGACCCGCGCCGTGCCCAGCGGCGGCGGGGACGCCGCACCCCGCAGCAACCCCGCACCCCGCGCGTACGCCGCGTCCGCGGTCAGCAGCTCGATGTCGACGACCGCCCGCAGCAACACCCCGCCGGGACCCGCCGTGAGGACGGGCAGTCTCCCGGCCGCCCGCAGACAGACGCGGGACGCCTCGACCTGATCCTCGACCAACTCCCGTACGGCCACCCGCCTCCGGCCCTCGGCAAGGTCCTCCGCCGTGACCGAGAAGCGTTCCAGTGTCCGGGCCGGGATCCCCAGGCGTCCTTCCGGCAGGTCCTCGGCCAGGTCGTTGACGAAGTCCAGCCGCTGACTGCCGTCGATCAGGGTCCGGCAGGCCGCGCGAAACCGCCCGTCGTCGTCCTCCGGGCCCAGCAGGGATGCCACCAGCATGAACGCGGGCAGCGAATAGGCGTCCAGGTAGTCCTGGTAGTCGGCCTCGGTTGCGAAGCCGGTGAAATCCAACTCGGCGGCGGCGGTGGCCAGGTACTCCTCGACGGCCACCCGCAGCCGGGGGTGCGCGGCCGTGGTGTGCAGCAGGGCGCGGACCAGCGGATCGTCGCTCCGGCCCGTGTCCAGCGCTGCGCGCACCTCGCCCTCCCACGAGGCCCAGGCCGAGACCCGCCGCGGCCTCGGGCCGGTGTCCAGCAGGTCGTCCCCGTGGTGCATCACCGCTGTCGCCGTCACGACATGGGGCAACATCGGCCGCGGCAACAGCAGTCGGGCCGCGAGATACGAGGTGCGCCGGGCCCCTGCCACGAGGTCCCGCTGGCGGTCGTAGTCCCTCCGCAGCCGCGGCTCCCGCACACCCGCGGCGTCCAGGCTCTGGCTCCAGGCGCTCATGCGTCGATCGTAGAGGGGTGCGCCCAGGCACCTCCGATGCCCCGCGACCTGCCTCTTCGGCCCTTGCGCCGGAGCGGACGCGGCGCGGGTGCGGCCGTCCGCACGTGCGAGGATGTCGGGCGCGAGACCCGGGGGAACAGGTACACGACACATCGGAGATGGGACGCATTGATCGGGACCGTGTTCCGCAGCGAGGACGTTCCTGCGGAGGACAGATTCGAGCACTGGCGTGAACTGCTCGGCGCGACCCGTACGAGCGAGGCGATCAGCACGCACTCCGCCGACTTCTGGGCGCAGTTGCGGCTGATGGAGCTGGGGCCGGTGATCGTGTGGCCGGCGTCGTTCCTGCCGACGCGCTACCGGCGCAACCAGCGGATGGTGCGCCAGTCCGACCCCGAGCTGTACCACCTGACGCTGCTGCTCGACGGTGACCTGGCACTCGACCACGCCGACCGGTGCGACACGTTCGGCCCGCGTGACCTGCATCTGGTCGACAGCTCACGGCCGTACGACATCCGCTCGGCGGACGGCGGGCGGACCGGGGTCGTCCGGGGGGTGGGCGTCGACTTTCCCAAGGCGCTGTTCCCGCTGCCGCCGCACCAGGTCCGCCAGTTGCTGGGCCGGGGGCTGTCGGGGCGCGAGGGCCTGGGCGCGCTGCTGACGGACTTCCTCGTCGGGCTGGAGCGGCAGGCCGATCGCCTGCAGCCGGCCGACGCGCCACGGCTGGGCACGGTCGTGCTCGATCTGCTGTCGGCCTGGTTCGCCCACGCGCTGGAGGCCGAGGCCGCCCTGTCGCCCGAGACGCGGGTGCGTGCGCTGACGCAGCGCATCCAGGCGTTCATCCGGCAGAACCTGCACGATCCGGAACTGACACCTCCGGTGGTCGCCGCCGCCCACCACATCTCGCTCAGCTATCTGCACCGCGTCTTCCAGCAGCAGACGGGCGGCGAGACCGTGGCCGCCTGGATCCGGGCCCGGCGCCTGGAGGGCGCGCGCCGCGATCTGGCGGACCCCTCCCTGAGCGTCACGCCGATCCATGTCATCGCCGCCCGCTGGGGCATGCCCCGCGCCTCCGACTTCACCCGCGCCTTCCGCGCCGCCCACGGACTCGCACCCCGTGAGTTCCGGCTGCGGGCGTTGACCGGACAGCCCTAGGTTGGGCCCATGTACGCGACGAGGGTCTCCCGCCATGTGAACGCCCCGCGCGCGGAGGTGTACCGCGCGCTGCTGGACGCGGAAGCGATCGCCCGCTGGCGGGTACCGGACGGGATGAGCGGCGAGGTGCACGAGTTCGACGCCCGTGAAGGAGGCAGGTTCCGGGTCTCCCTCACCTACGACGCGCCGACCGGCACCGGCAAGTCCTCGTCCCGCACCGACACCTACCGCGGCCACTTCGCGCGGCTCGTGCCCGACGAGGAGGTGGTCGAGGTCCTCCGGTTCGAGACGGACGACCCCGCGATGGGCGGCACGATGACGATGACCACCCGGCTCACCGACGCGGACGGCGGTACCGACGTCCTCGTCGTGCACGAAGGGATCCCCGACGCCGTGCCGGCCGCCGACAACGAGACGGGCACCCGCATGGCCCTGGCGAACCTGGCCCGGCTCGTCGAGCGCTGAGCCCCCTCAGGCGGACGACTGGTCGCCCGCCGCAGGCCGGGCCGACCGCCCCGCCTCCTGCGGCGCGGCGGGCTCCGCCGCCCCCGTACGGTCCTCGGCCGCGGGCGATGCGGTGAGGGGTTCGGCGGAGGGCGGGCGCGGGGCGCGGCGCCGGAGGAACCAGGCGGCGACCGGCTCGGTGTAGCGCGCGGTGAGCGGGCCGAGAACGACCAGGATGAGGACGTAGGCCGTGGCGAGCGGGCCCAGCGAGGGCTCGATGCCGGCGGTGACGGCGAGGCCGGCGATGACGATGGAGAACTCGCCGCGGGCGACCAGTGTGCCGCCCGCCCGCCAGCGCCCCTTCGTCCCCACGCCCGCCCGCTTCGCCGCCCAGTACCCGGTGGCGATCTTCGTGGCCGCGGTGACGACGGCCAGCGCCAGCGCGGGCAGCAGCACCGGCGGAATGCTGGCGGGGTCGGTGTGCAGGCCGAAGAAGACGAAGAACACGGCCGCGAACAGGTCCCGCAGCGGCGCGAGCAGGCCGTGCGCGCCCTCGGCGACCTCACCGGAGAGCGCGATGCCGACGAGGAACGCCCCGACGGCGGCGGACACCTGCAGCTGCTGGGCGACTCCGGCGACCAGCAGCGTCAGACCGAGTACGACGAGCAGCAGCTTCTCGGGGTCGTCGCTGGAGACGAAGCGGGAGATGTGCCGGCCGTAGCGGACGGCGACGAGGAGGACGAGCCCGGCGACCGAGAGGGCGATCGCCAGCGTGACACTGCCGGCGGCGAGGCTCGTGCCGGCGACCAGCGCGGTGAGGATCGGCAGGTAGACGGCCATGGAGAGGTCTTCCAGGACCAGGATGCTGAGGATGACCGGCGTCTCACGGTTGCCGAGGCGTCCGAGGTCGCCGAGCACCTTGGCGATGACGCCGGAGGAGGAGATCCAGGTGACCCCGGCGAGGACGACGGCGGCGACGGGCCCCCAGCCGAGGAGGAGGGCCATGGCGGCCCCGGGGAGGGCGTTCAGGCAGGCGTCGACGAGCCCGGCGGGGTACTGGGTCTTGAGGTTGGAGACGAGGTCGCTGGCGGTGTACTCCAGGCCGAGCATGAGCAGCAGCAGGATCACGCCGATCTCGGCGCCGATCGCCACGAACTCCTCACTGGTCCCCAGCGGCAGCAGCCCGCCCTCGCCGAAGGCCAGCCCGGCCAGCAGATACAGCGGGATGGGCGAGAACTGCAGACGTCCGGCGAGACGCCCCAGCAGCCCGAGCCCGAGGATGATCGCGCCGAACTCGATCAGGAAGACGGCGGAGGAGTGCGCGCCCGACTCCGACTGCGTGGCGAGGTGCACGACGGGCTGGGCGGGGAGGTGTGCGGCGAGGTGCATGGCCGGTTCACTCCCGCCCGAGTATCGCGGCGGCCGTCTCCACACCCTCGCGGGTGCCGATCACGATGAGGGTGTCCCCGCCCGCGAGCCGGAAGTCCGGGGTGGGGGAGGGGATCGCCTGCGCCCGGCGCAGTACGGCCACGATGGAGGCGCCCGTCTCGGTCCGCATCCGGGTGTCGCCGAGAACCCGTCCGTTCCAGTGGGACGCCGACGCCAGCTCGATCCGCTCCGCCACCAGGCCCAGGTCGGTCGTGGACAGCAGGTTGGGGCTGTGGTGACCGGGCGCGAGCGCGTCCATCAGGAGGGCGGTCTCCGGCTCGGTGAGGTGGAGGGCCTGGGCGCAGGCGTCCGGGTCGTCGGCCCGGTAGACGTTCACCGTCCGGGTGCCGTCGCGGTGCGCGATCACCGACAGATGCCGGTGCTCCCGCGTGGTCAGGTCGTACTGGACACCGATCCCCGGCAAGGGTGTGGTGCTCATCCGGCCGGCAGGCACAACCCCTCCCCCTTCTCGTAGAACTCTGTGACAGCGGTACCGCGTCCGCCCCGCGCCGAACGGTCGGCCGGGCGTGACGAGGGCTCATGGTGCCATCCGCGCGGAGGCAGGGCATATGGGTGTCAGCACGGATGGACAGCGCCGGGCGGGGGCGGAGAGGGTGGCGCGGGGTGGTGCGTCCCTCGTCGGCCCGGCGCACGCGGGGTGCCGGGCCCGTCACCGGCCCCGGGCCCGCGCGGGAAGCCGCTCCGGGGCCCTGCGCGGGGGCTCTCCTGGCGCGTGAGAGACAGTGGGGGAGAACAGACGGCGCGAAGGGAGCAGAGGATCATGTCGCTGTACGGGCGGATCTTCCTCTCCAACGCGGCCGTGCTGATGGCCGCCGTCCTGCTGCTGCTCGGCCCGGTGACCGTGTCGACCCCCGTCCTGTTCGGCGAGGCCCTCGTGCTGCTCGCCGGACTGGTGGTGATGTTGATCACGAACGCCGTCCTGCTGCGCGTCGGTCTGGCCCCGCTGGCGCGGCTGACCCGGGCCATGGCCACCGCCGACCTGCTGAGGCCCGGCAGCCGTACGACCGTCACGGGGCCCGCCGAGATCGCCGGACTGACCCGCACCTTCAACGCCATGCTCGCCCGGCTCGAAGCCGAACGCGCCGCCAGCTCGGGGCGCGCCCTGCGCGCACAGGAGGACGAGCGCCGGCGGCTGGCCCGCGAACTCCACGACGAGGTCGGACAGACGCTGACCGCCGTACTGCTCCAGCTCGGACACACCGCCGACCTCGCCCCGCGGGGCATCGCCGGCGACCTGCGCCAGGCCCAGGAGACCACCCGCGCGGGTCTGGAGGAGATACGCCGCATCGCCCGCCGGCTGCGTCCCGGCGTCCTGGAGGAACTCGGCCTGCACAGCGCCCTGCGCGCCCTGGCCACGGAGTTCACCACCCCCGGTCTGTGGGTCACCGTCCACCTCACCCCGGGCCTGCCCCGCCTGGACCCGGACACCGAACTGGTCCTCTACCGCGTCGCCCAGGAGAGCCTCACCAACACCGCACGGCACGCCGGTGCCACCCGGGCGGAGGTCCACCTGCGTGCCCTGCCCGACGCCCGGACGGCCCTGCTGGTACGGGACGACGGCTGCGGCATCGGCCGCGCACCGGAAGGCGCCGGCATCAGCGGCATGCGTGAACGGGCCCTTCTCGTCGGAGCCGACCTGCACATCGGCCCCGGCCCGAACGGCGGCACGGAGACGGCCCTGTACGTCCTGCCGGGCGGGCCCGCGCCCGAGACGGGTGGCCCCGCGCCCGGCGGCCGGACGCACGCGGAACTCACGGACGGCGGCGACTCCGGCGGGGGCGGCACACCCGGCGGGACGTCGGCGCCGGGAGCGGCACCCCCGTACGGCCCCGACCGCCCCAGGGAGACCGCACGATGACCCGGCCGTCCCCGGCACGCATCCTCCTCGCCGACGACCACGCGCTCGTACGACAGGGCGTGCGCCTCATCCTCGACGCCCAGCCGGACCTGACGGTCGTGGCCGAGGCGGCCGACGGCGTCGAAGCCGTCGCACGGGCCCGCGAGGGGGACATCGACCTGGCCGTCCTGGACATCGCCATGCCCCACCGGACCGGTCTGCAGGCAGCCCGTGACATGGCCCGGCTGCGGCCCGAGCCGCGCACGCTGATGCTGACGATGTACGACAACGAGCAGTACTTCTTCGAAGCCCTAAAAGCGGGCGCCTCCGGTTACGTCCCCAAGTCCGTCGCCGACCGTGATCTCGTCGAAGCCTGCCGGGCCGCCCTGCGCGACGAGCCCTTCATCTACCCCGGCACCGAGACCACCCTCATCCGCACCTACCTCGACCGCGCCCGCGCCGGGGACCGGCTCCCCGAACGCCCCATCACCGAGCGGGAGGAGGAGATCCTCAAGCTCGTCGCCGAGGGCCACAGCTCCCGGGAGATCGCCCGCCTCCTGGTCATCAGCGTCAAGACCGTCGAACGGCACCGGGCCAACCTGCTCCACAAACTCGGCCTGCGCGACCGCCTCGACCTCACCCGCTACGCCATCCGCACGGGTCTGACCGAACCCTGATCCGGGGCGGGGGACGTGCCCGGTGGTCCCCTCAGACGGGGGTAGTGGACGAGGAGGGTCCGGTTCAGGGTGAGGGCATGACAGAACTGCAGACCTTCGTACTGCCTCCGGTGGTTGACGGCAGTGACGTGGACAGGGCACTGGGCGAGGCGCTGATCGCCGCCTGGCAGGCGGACGGCATCTTCCAGATCCAGGCGACACCGGAACAGGAGGCCGCCACCGAGCAGGCCCTCGAAGCCTCCCGCGGCTTCTTCGGCCGCCCCTTCGAGGAGAAGGCCGGGCACGTGTCCGACCTCACCTACAGCGGGTACGTCGCGTCCGGTGAGGAGGAGACGGCCGGGGAGAAGGACGGCTCGGAGATCTTCACCGTCTGCCCCGACATGGCCGAGGAGGACGCCCGTGTCGTCGACCGGTGGCCCTGTCACGGCCCCGCCCCCTGGCCCTCGCGGCAGTACGCCGAAGCCATGAAGACCTACATGGGCGCCGTGGGCGACATCGGCGAGAGACTGCTCCGCCTGGTCGCCCTGGGACTCGGCCTGGACGACATGGAGCACTTCACCAAGCTCACCCGGGACGGCTGGCACCACATGCGGGTCCTGCGGTTCCCGCGGGCGGACGCCACCTCCGAGCGGGGCATCGGCTCGCACACCGACTACGGTCTGCTGGTCATCGCGGTCCAGGACGACGTGGGCGGCCTCCACATCCGGCCCCCGGTACCGGGCGAGGCCCGCGGCCGCAACTGGCTGCCGGAGGAGTCCATGGCCGGGCGGTACGAGAACGAGGAGCCCTGGACCTACGTCACCCCGGTCCCCTCGGTGTTCACCGTCTTCCCCGGTGACATCATGCAGTTCATCACCGGCGGCATCCTCCTCTCCACCCCGCACAAGGTGCGTCTGGCCGACCGCGAGCGGTACACCATCGCGTACTTCCACGAGCCGGCCTTCCAGGCCGTCGCGCGGCCCCTGGAAGGGGGCGGGCCGGAGGAGTTCATCCACTACGGCACCCACTTCACCCACATGTTCATGCGGTGCTATCCCGACCGCACCACCACCGTGCGCATCGAGAACGAGGACCGGCTCGCGGTCCTGGAGCGCCTCCGCAAGGAGGCCCTCACCTCCTGAGGTGCGTGCGAGAGCCGCAGGCCGAGCACCGCGTGCCGAGAGCCGCCCGGCGACCACCGGGCGGCTCTCGCCATCTGCCGGATCCGTGTGTCAGGGCAGCAGGCCCAGGCGGCGTGCCGTCGCGACCGTCTCCATCCGGGTGTGACAGCCGAGCCGGCGCATCGCGCTGCGCAGATAACTCTTCACCGTCTCGGCGCTGAGGCCGAGTTCCTCCGCCACGTCGGCGTTGGTGCGGCCCAGCGCGACGCACGACAGCACGTCCAGTTCGCGGGAGGAAAGAGCGCTGAGCGGGTGGGAGGCGGGGGTTCCGATGCCGGCGCCCGCCAGCTTCTCGCACACTCCCGCGACCCGGTCGCGGGACTCGTCGTCCGGCAGCCGCTGGGCGAGAACGCGCAGTTCCGCGTACGCCTCACGGATCGTCTCCCACCGGGGCGACGTGGGGCGCCCGGTCCGGTCGGTGGACTGCGAGGGCTCCCGCAGACTGTCGAGACGGCGCCGCACCTCGTCCCGCACCGCCAGGCTCTGTTCCAGATCGCGGGCGGCCCGCATGACCGAGTCGACGGTCCGGTCGCCCAGGGCCAGGGACCCGCGGACCGCGCCGTACATGACCGCGCGGACCGTCCGGTTCACCACCACCGGCGCCGCCACGACGGCGTGGATGCCCTCCGCGGCGACCATCAGGTCGTAGTGGTGGCTGATCTGCCGGGAGTTCGCGTAGTCGTTGACGGCGATGGGGCGGTGCAGGGCGACCACCCTGCCGCCGAGCCCCATCCCGAATCCGAGGGTCAGCCCGTGCAGGGCGTTGGTGCGGTGGCCCGTGAACTCGGTGAGCTGGGCGTGCCGGCCCCGGACGACCGCACCGCCGAAGGCGAGGTCCACTCCGGCGGTGTCCCGTAACGCCTGGACACCGCGTTTGACCTGACGGTCGTCGTCCGGGACGGGGGATGCTGTCACTGTCATTGCGGCTACCTCGTTCTGCCCGGGGGCAGAGAGGCGCCCCCTGCCCGGATCGTGCGCGGGCCTCGTGCGGGAGTGGTGCGGTGGGGCGACTGCGGTGGGCCCGTCCCCGGCGCGGTGCGGGCACCGGGGCGGGCAACGGCCCCGCGTCCGTGGGGCCTTGAGTCACCATGAGGGAGATCGGGGCCGTCCAGCTACCCCCGGGTGAGGGTGGAACACGGGCGTCATAACGCCGCATTTCTGGTCGATACGGAGCCGTGGCCGTCGTGGTTCGACACCGCGGCGGCGGCCTCGCGGGGGTGTGCACGTGTCACCCCGGGAACGGCCGATGGATCGTCATATTCCGTTCTGTCGTAGGCACTTGACTCGGCCGAGCCGTCTGCAGAACTGTTCTCCTGACGACGGGGGAGTCGGCGCGTTCCCCATGTCGGTCACCTAAGGAGTCGACCCGGTCGTGCTACCGGCGGAAGACAGCGAAGAGGCGGCGGCCGCCCGTGCCGCGGTCCTGGCTCTGCGCAGGGAGAGCGGGATGGCCGTCGCCGGGGCGGCCTGGGCCGTCGGTCCCGGGCAGCTCCGGATCAGCGAGACGAGCGGAGTGAGGTCACGGGACCGCCGAGGGCTGTCGGTGCCCGCGGGGGCCGGGCTCATCGGCAAGGTGCTCACGACCGGCCGCCCGGCGGCGGTGAGCGACTACCGCTCGGCGCAGCGGATCAGCCACGAGTACGACTCCTTCGTCGTGGCCGAGGGCGTGCGGGCGATGGCGGCGGCACCCGTGATCGTGGGGAGTGCCGTGCGGGCCGTGCTCTTCGTGGGATCGCGCGACGTGGCCCGTCTCGGCGACCGGGTGCTGACGGCGGTGACGCGGGCGGCGCGGGATCTGGAGCAGTTCCTCGCATGCCGGGAACAGGTCCCCCGGCTGCTGTCGGAGGCCCGCGCCGGGGGCGTCGGCACCACGCCCCGCGGCGGCCCCGCCCGGGAACGCGTCCACGAGGCCCACACCGAGCTTTTGCAGTTCACCGCGACACTCGGCGATCCGCGTCTCAGGGAGCACTTCGACGAGGTGTGCCGCCTGCTGGAACAGGGCTGCTGCGCCGAGGAACCCGAGGCGTCGCCACCGCGGAGGCCGACGAGGCTGTCGCCCCGCGAACTCGATGTCCTCGCCGCGGTCGCCGCGGGCTGCACCAACCTCGACATCTCCGGCCGGCTCGACATCGGCCTGGAGACGGTGAAGGGCTATCTGCGCTCGGCCATGCGCAAACTGGGCACCACCACCCGGTTCGAGGCCGTCACCGCGGCACGCCGCGCGGGGCTGCTGCCATGATCGAACGCAGGCCGGGTCCTGGCACCCCGGGGTGCCAGGACCCGGCCTGCGTTCAGCGGGGCCGAGATGCCGCCGCTACTTCCTCCACGCCCAGTGCAGACGGTCGAGTCCGCTCTGGTTGTTGACCTTCAGGCTGAGGCGGGTGCCCGTGCCCTGGAGGGTCGTCAGGGAGTAGGTGTCACCGTTGCGCAGGCCGGGCCAGTAGACCGAGCCGAGGCGCAGCTCCCTGATGACGTCGGTGGCGGCCTGGATGTAGGCGACCTCGTTGGAGCCGTTGACCGGGCCGTTGTAGTCCAGGCCGGTCGTCATGGAGGCGCCGAACTCGTCGAGGATCGTACGCGAGGCGCAGGTGCCGATGCGCTCCTTGAAGTCCGCCTTCCACTGGTCGACGCTGGTCCAGTCGGTGTGCCAGAAGCCGTAGTTGTGCAGGGCGATCCGGGTGCCGTCGAGCCGCTTGTCGGCGCAGACCGGCTTGACGTCCTCGCTGTACTTGTAGCCGCCGATGAGCACCCGGTCGCGGGGGACGGAGCGGTGGTCCGCCAGCCAGCGGGCCGCCACGTCGCGCCACTCCTGGGAGGTGTAGCCGAACGGCTCGTTCATCGGCTCGAAGTACACCTTCGAGTTGTGGCCGTAGCCGGAGGTGATCCGCCGCCACATCCGGTCCCAGGTGGCCTGGTCGTCGATCTTGCCGTCCTTGGCGTTGTCGGCCTCCCAGTAGCCCAGGACGACCTTGAAGCCCTTGGCGGTGGCGGCGTCGATCGCGGCCCGGTACGACTTCCAGAAGGGGCCGTTCACCGAGGTGGGGTTGACCGGCAGGCGGACCGTGTTGGCGCCGAGCTTGGAGAACCCCTTGATGATCGCCTTGGACTTGGCGTAGGTCGTGGCGTAGCCGTCCGTGGTGGACAGGCCCGACGGCACCACCGCGTCGTCGGCGTAGTTGTCGCGCGGGTCGGCCCAGTTGACGCCGCGGAAGGCGCTGACGGGCGGCGGCGAGGCGTGACGGGCGGCGGCTGCGGGAGCGGCGGACGCGGGGGAGGCGACGAGTCCGCCGAATGCCGTGACGCCGGCCAGCGACGCCGCGAGGCAGGCCGTCCCGCGATGGTTCTTTAGGGGCACCAGATCCCTTTCTGGACAGTTGCGTCCGCGAAACCTGGAGGTGCAGGTCGGCGGCTCTGTAACTCCCGCAAACTAGAAGAGATCTCGAACAGAGGTCAACACATCTGCACACCAAATTTCATCAAGAACACAGAACTAAGAGCCGCCCACGGCCAGTTCCGACCCGCTGAGACGCACCCGGATGCCGTCCTCCTCCACGCGCACGTCCCGCAGCCGCATGCTCCCGCGCTCCGGCTCCGGCAGTGCGAAGGACAGGGACAGCCGGTCGGCGAGGACCGGCCGGGTGAGCCGGGACAGGGCGTCCAGGAGGCCGGGGTCGAGGCCCAGGGCGCGCAGTACGGCGGGGTGGTCCAGTGCCAGGTCGACGAGGTTGAGGTTCCGGGCCTCGCGGGCGAACCCCGGGGAGCCGGTGAGTTCGGCGAGCTCGCCGTCGTCGCCCAGGGCCGCGCGGGCGGCCGCGTCGGACAGCCCGAGCCGCTTCGCGATCGCCGGGACGGACAGCAGCGCCTTCGCCCTGCGGGTCTCCCGGGAGAGGTCGGCTGCCGCCCGGGGCGTCAGATGCAGACCGTCCGAGGCGCCGGTGCCGGGGCGGTAGGTGGCCACGTCCCCGATGTCCAGGCGCATGGCGCCGATCCGGGTGGCGATGCCCCGCTCGCCGTCTCGCCGGATGGTGGCCTCGGCGCGCAGCCGCAGCTCACGTCCGGCCACCGGCAGGGTGCCCCGCGCCCGGACCCGGTCGCGGCCTTCACCGGTGAACGTGACCTGGGACGCGCCGAGTTCACGATTGAGGTCGGCGAACGACAGCAGGACGTCGCCGTCGAGGCGCGGCACGCGGGCGCCGCCCACGGAGGTGAGGCCCTCGCCCTCCAGCCGTACGTCGTGCGCCGTCGCCGACACCTTCGCCAGCGACACCCGGTCGGCCGCCACGTCCGGCACGGTCACCCGGACCGAGTCCAGCCGCCTGTCCGCGAGTTGGGTGAGGAAGGGGAACCCGCCGATCTCCACCTCGGGTGCCGCGGCCAGGTCCAGGCGGTCCTCCAGGACGTCCGCCGTCCGGTGCTCGGCGTACAGCACCGCCCACCGGTCGGCCAGGGTCACCAGGCAGGCGAGGACGGCCACACCCGCCACCGCCTTCACCGCGCGGGGCAGCCCGGTCCGACGCCCGCGCCGCCGCCGGCCGCCGCGCCGGTGCACGGGCGGTGCCCACTCGGGCTCCCGCTCGTCCTCCTCGGGGCCGTCCCGCCCGGTGGCGTCCTCGTCGAAGAAGTCCTCCAGCGAGGTCACTTCCAGCGGGCCGTCGTCGAGGGCGGCGAGTTCGTCGTACGGGTTGGGGGGTGCGTCGCCGTGGTCGGGGGCGGGTTCGTACGGATCTGTGCGGTGGGGGGAGCGCATCACCTCATCCGACCACGTGCACCACCCCCGCCCGCAACCCGAACCCCGCGTATGCGATGCAGTTCACGATCGCGACGCGTCGCCGGGGGCCCGCGGCGGCCCCCGGGCACTCGTCGGAGTGTTGCCGGCAGACAGAGCCGTCGCGGCACCGAGGGCGCGGCCTTCGTCCGCCACGCCACGCCCGGCGGCGCCGCCTACCCGGGTCCACCGCTCCCACACGCGGTGAGGTGACGGACGGCGATCGGCTGTTGGGGCGCCCCTGCGGATCCGGCGCGCGGACGCGCCCGCGAACGCGTGCCGTGGGTCCTGGGCGACGGCGTAGCCTGCGGCGGCATGAACACCGATCCGCGGGGCCCGGGTGCTCGGGCCGCGCGCTCCGGGCGTCGCCCGTCGAGCGGCGCGCCGGCACCCCGCGACGCGGACGCGGACGTGCCGGTGCCGCCGGCGGGCGGCCGCCTCGGCGCCCGACCCCGACGCTCGACGAGGAGCCGCTCGTGACCACCCCTGAAGCGATGAGACCGCACCCGCACAACTCGGGCCTGAGGGTCGACCTCAATCCGGCCGCGGCGGTCACCCACCTCGCCCGCCACCAGGGCGACTCCGTCGTCGTCCGCTACCCGGGCGGCGACCTCACCTACGCCGGACTCGACGACAGGGCCGCCCGGCTGGCCACCGTCCTGGCCGACGGCGGCGTCGGCGACGGCGACCGCGTCGCCTACCTCGGCCTCAACAGTGCCGCCTTCATCGTGGTCCTGCTGGCCGCCCACCGGCTCGGGGCTGTCTACGTACCGGTCAACTTCCGCCTCGCGACCGCCGAGTTGGAGAGTGTCCTCGTCCGCAGCGGCGCCACCGCCCTCGTCTGCGAGGAGGGGCACCGGGAGAGCGTCGACGCCGTACGCGACCGGACCCCCCTCGCACGCTTCCTCCTGGTGGACGACGACCCCGAGGTGCCGGCCGGCGGCGCGACGGGGTGGGAGCAGTGGGCGCCCCTGCTCGCCGCCGCCGTACCCGCCTCCTCCGTCGCCCCCAAGTACGCCGACGACCCGGCGATCCTCATGTTCACCTCCGGCACCACGGGCACCCCGAAGGGTGTCGTCCTCACCCACGGCAACATCTTCTGGAACGCGGTGAACGTCGACCTGAGACTCGACACCCGCCGCGGCGACGTCACGTACGCCGCCGCCCCGCTGTTCCACATCGGCACCCTGAACAGCTTCGTGCTCCGCACCCTGGTGCGCGGGGGCACGGTGGTCGTCCGACGCGGCTTCGACCCGGGGACGTGCCGCGAGGACCTGGTCACCCACCGGGTCAACTCCATGTTCGCCGTCCCCCAGATGTTCGCGGCCCTCGCCAGAGAGCCCGGCCTGTTCGACCAGGACCTCAGCCGGCTGCGGTCGGTGGTGGTCGCGGGGGCCCCGGTGCCGCCCTCGCTCATCGAGCTGTACGCCGGCCACGGAGTCCTGCTCCAGCAGGCGTGGGGCCTGACCGAGACCGCGCCCTTCGCCACCCATCTGCCGGCCGAGTGGACCCGGGACAAGCTCGGCTCCGCCGGCATCCCCATGCCGTTCACCGAGGTCAGGGTCGTCGACATCGTGACCCGCACCCCGCTGGAGCCGGGCGAGCCGGGTGAGATCGTCGTCCGCGGACCCAACGTCACCCCCGGCTACTGGAACGACCCGGAGGCCGACCGGGCCGCCTTCGACGACGCGGGCTGGTTCCACTCGGGCGACATCGGCCACTTCGACGAGGACGGCTGCCTGTACATCGTCGACCGGCTCAAGGACATGATCATCAGCGGCGGGGAGAACATCTACCCGGCCGAGGTGGAGCGGGCGCTGGCCCCGATGCCGGGTGTGGTCGACGTCGCGGTCGTCGGCGTACCCGACGAGGAGTGGGGCGAGAGCGTACGGGCCGTCATGAGCGTGGACGGCACGGCGGACGTCACCCTGGAGGCCGTCCACGCGTACGCGGAGGAGACGCTGGCCCGCTACAAGCTGCCCCAGCACCTGACCATCGTGCGGGCCGTCCCGAGGAACGCCTCCGGAAAGCTGGACCGGGCCGGCGTCAGGCGACTGCTGGACGAGGAGCACTGACGACGCGGAGCGGACCCGGTCCCGCCACGGCGAACTGTGCGGCGATGGCCGCGAACACCGCCCAGTGGAGGGTCCGATGACGATCTCATAGCCGTGCGGGCCGTTGTGCAGCCGGGAAGGCATGCCGCCGACGTGCCCCACGGGCCCGGCTTCGCCTCGCGCGACACGGTGGGAGCCGGCCCGTCGTGCGCCTGGCCGGCTCCCGTCATCTCCCTCGGCACCGGTCAGAAGTCGTCCGGTGTCCTGACGCGTTCACGGATCCAGACGCCCGCGGGCTTGAGGGAGGAGGTGCCGGTCCACGGGCCGCCGCGGGTGCACGTGCCCTGCTTGAAGACGGCGCCGGAGCGTTCGTCGTCGGAGTAGTTCCAGTTGACCCAGCTGATCTTCCTGGCCGCCATCAGATCGAGGTAGCGCTGCGACATGGCGAAGTCGTTCGCGCCCTCGCCCGCGTAGTTCTGGGTGCCGAACTCCGTGACGAAGACCGGTATGCGGTCGGCCGCGCGGGAGAGGGTCCGCAGGTACTCGTCGCGGTGCGAGTCCGCATAGAAGTGGAACGTGTACATGATGTTGGCCGCGTTCACCGGGTTGCCGACCACCTCGGACTCGTTCGCGCCGTCCGACACACCGAGCGAGGACCAGGCACGGGTGCCGACCAGGATCGGAGTGTTCGGGTCCTTGGCGCGGATGACGGGGATGAGCTGCTCGGCGTAGCTCTTGATGCGGGGCCAGCTCACGCCGCTGGGCTCGTTCGCGATCTCGTAGAGCACGTTGTTCTTGTCGCGGTGACGCTGGGCGATCTCCGAGAAGAACGTCTTGGCGCGTGCGAGGTTGTGGTGCGGGTCGCCGGGGTCGAGCATGTGCCAGTCGACGATGGCGTACATGCCGCGGGCGGTGGCCTGTTCGATGGTGGCGTGGACGAGGTCGGTGAAGCGGCGCGGATCGGTCTCGTAGCCGTCCTCCTGGACGTACATGGAGATGCGCAGGACGTCCGCGCGCCAGTCTCCGGCGAGTGCGTCGAGCGAGCCGCCGGTGACGCACTGGCTGTACCACTGCAGGCCGTGCGTGCTCATCCCGCGGAGCTGGATCGTTTTTCCTTGCTGGTTGCAGAGCTTGGTGCCGCACACCTTGAGCTGTCCGTTGGCGGCGACGGGGGTGACGGCCGGGGCCGGGGCCGTGGGGCCGGCCTGTGCGGCGTTCGGGGTCAGGACGAGGCCGAGAAGCAGCAGCACGGCGACGAGCGGGGCGTGTCGGGCCGGTCTCATGGGGGACTCCCGCGGTCGGTGGGGAACCGATCGAACGGTCGCGATCGGTCGGTCGGGGAAACAGAACTAGTAGGAAACTTTCCTAACAGAAAGGGAATTACCAGTTGGTCCGGACCTTTGCAAGGGATCCGGCAGGACCGCCCTCCGCGGATCGCCTCCGATGGGATACGTGAATTCGCTACGGTCGGGCGCATGGAACGCCTGGCCGAGATCACCTTCCTGCTGCCCGACGCGCCGGAGTCGCATCGTTTCCTGGACGAACTGCGCACCCTGTTCGCCCAGGTGGCGTACGCCCGGCTCACCCGGTCCGCGCACACGGCCGACGGGGTCGGTGACCGTCTGACCCTCACTCCGCCGCAGCCTGTCGGCGCCCGCCCCGTCACGGCCTTCGAGATCGCCGACGTCTCCGTGCCCGATGTCGCACTCGGCGCGGGCCGTTCCGTCGGCGCACGGGCCGCCGACGGAACGCGCGAGCCCCGGGTGCTGCCGGCCCACGTGGAGCCGGCGGACCTCGTCCGCCGGCTCGCAGGTCACGTCCGGCGTGTCGATCACACGGGCGTGAACGTGCCCGCCTGCGCCAACCCGCCCGAGCGGTGGCACGAACTCGTGGGCGCCCTCGCCTCGACGGCCACCATGTACCGCTATCCGACCGGCGAGGACTGGCCGTTCGTCCTTCCGTCGACGGCGGACGAGCTGCGGGACGACATACGGGACGCCGTCGTCGGCCGCGAGCCCAGGTTCGAACTGGTCTACGACCAGTGGCTGACACGGCCGCAATGGCAGTTCGCGCTCGGGACCGACCTGACCCGCCCGCAACTGGAGCGGATGTTTCCCGAGCCCGAAGGACTGACGTTCCCCGAACTCGCGGACGTCTTCCGCGTCGTACCGGTCCGCAGCCCCTGGCCGGAGCTGGACCTCAGATTCGATCTCTCCTACCGCACGGAAGGCGGCCCGTCCGACTGGGAGACCGGCGCGTGGCTGGTCTCGGAGGGCGGCCGCATCCGCTGACCCGGGCGGACGGAGGCGGGCCGCCGGGGCCGGGCGGACGGCGAGGCGACGCCGGGGCCTACGCGGTCTCGGCGTCGAGACCGTCGACCAGGCCGCGCAGCAGGGGGCCGTACTCCGGATGAGAGAGGGCGAAGGCCATCTGGGCGACCAGGTAGTCGGCGGGGTTGCCGGTGTCGTACCAGCGGCCCTTGATGACCTGCCCGTACACCGCCCGGGTGGCGGCGTAGGCGTTGATGGCGTCGGTGAGGTAGACCTCGCCGGTGCGGTGCTCGTACCAGCGGCGGGTCTGCTCACGCAGTTCGTCGATGATGCCGGGGGTGACGACGTAGCCGCCGATGGCCGCGTACGCGGAGGGGGCGGCGGCGGGCTCGGGCTTCTCGACCAGGCCGGTGATGCGCAGCTGACCGTCGCCCAGGTCCTCCTTGACTATGGGTACGCCGTAGCGCTGGGACTCGGTGGGGTCCATCGGCAGCAGGGCCAGCACCGGACAGCCGGTCTGTTCGTAGGCGCGGATCAGCTGCTGGGCACGGGGTGTCTCGGCCACGAAGACGTCGTCGGGCCAGAGCACCAGCACCGGCTCGTCGCCGAAGGCCCGGGCGGCGTTGAGGACCGGGGTGCCGTTGCCGTAGGGGCCGTACTGGTCGAGGTAGGTGATGTGACCGCGCCGGGCCAGCTCCGCGACCTCCTCCACCGCGTCCGCGTAGGCGGTCTTGCCGTCCGCGCGCAACTGCTCGACCAGGGCGGGGTTGGGGCGGAAGTGGTCCTGGATGAGGCTCTTGCCGCCGGAGACGACGATGGTGATGTCGGTGATGCCGGAGTCGACCAGCTCGCGGACCGTGTGCTCGATGACCGGCTTGTCGCCGACGGGGAGCATCTCCTTGGGTGTCGCCTTCGTCAGCGGCAGCAGGCGGGAGCCGAGGCCGGCTGCGGGGATCACAGCCCTGCGGATCGTCGGGGACATCATGTCTCTCTCGGTCGAGCGGCACACCGTACCGGTTGGCATGTGGACCCGGCCGCACACGGTCGCGCGACCCCGGGTGAAAGCCTACCCAGGCCCTTCCCGGGCGCCACGTGCCCGTCCCCCCGCCCGCCCGGGCGAGACGGGTGCCCCGGCCCGCCGGTCCCGGAGCGGCCGCCCGGCCTCGGTGCGGACCGTTGCCTCACGCCGGGGGCCCGAAGGTGACGTCGACGTCGACGGGGACCGGAGCGCGCACCGTACGAGGCCGTCCGTCCCCCGCCGTGTGGTGCAGCAGCGCCCTGGCCACGACCTGCGCCCTGGCGACCGCCCGGTCGGCCAGGGGCCCCGCGTGACGCCCGCGTACGGTGCCGGTCCACAACTCCAGCCAGCGGTCGAAGTGCTCGGCGCGCAGCGGACTCCGGGCGTGCAGGTCGCGGTGGGCGCGCAGGGCGTTGCGGCGGTAGACGCCCGGCGTGAGCAGGACACTCTCCCAGAAGTCGGCCATCACGGGCAGATGGGTGGCCAGGTCGATACGGGCCACCTCGGTGAAGAGCCGCCCGATCAGCGGATCGTCGAGGACCGCGTCGTAGAACGCCCGTACCAGGCGCGCCACGTCCTCGCGGCCGTGGATGTCGGGCAGCCGCTCCGGGCCGTGGGGCGGCGGCCTCCGGTCGTCGTCGTGGGTCATGGCGGTGCCTACCTGCCGAGCCAGAGGTCGGGGCCGAACACCTCGTAGTGGACGGCGGACGGGTGCAGCCCCTTGGCCAGCAGTTCGCCCCGCATCAGACGCATGAAGGGCAGTGGGCCGCAGAGGTAGGCGGTGGTGTCGGCGGGCAGGGCGAGGTGGCCGATCGAGGCACGGCCGGCCAGGACGTGGGCGCCGGGGGAACCGTGGGCGTCGTTCTCGTACCACAGGTGCAGGTCGGCGCCGGGCAGACGGCTGACGAGATCCGCCTGCTCGTCGCGGTGGACGTGGTCGGCCGGGGTGCGGTCGGCGTGGACGACGGTGACCGGGCGCGTGGCCGAGGTGAGGGCGAGATGGTCGAGCATCGACAGCATGGGAGTGATGCCGATGCCCGCGGAGGCGAGGAAGAGGGGGGTGTCGCCCTCGGGCAGGACGAGGTCACCGGCCGGCAGCGAGACGTCCAGGAGGTCACCCGCCTGCGCATGCGCGTGCAGCCACGACGAGACCTCGCCGTCGGGCACCGAACCGTCGGCGGACCTCTCGCGCTTGACGGTGATGCGCCAGGTCTTGTGGTCGGGTGCGGTGGAGAGGCTGTACTGGCGGATCTGGCGGGCACCGTCGGGCAGTTCCACGCGGACACTGACGTACTGCCCCGGGCGGAACGGGAGCGTGGGGCGTCCGTCGGTCCGGCGCAGGACCAGGGAGGCGGCGTCGGGGGATTCCTGGTGCCTCTCGGCGATCTCCAGGCGCTGCCACACGTCCCCGTCCGCCACGCCGGCCTCGGCGTACAGCCGTGCCTCGAGGGCGATCAGGGCGTTCGCCATCAGCCAGTAGACCTCTTCCCAGGCCGCGCCGACCTCGGGTGTGACGGCGTCACCGAGGACCTCGGCGACCGCGCCGAGCAGGTGGCGTCCGACCAGCGGGTACTGGTCGGCGGTGACACCGAGCGAGACGTGCTTGTGGGCGATGCGCGCGAGGACGGCGTCCGGGCGTTCTCCGGGCCGCTCGACCAGCAGGGTGGCGAAGGCCGCCACCGAGCCGGCCAGCGCCTCGCGCTGGGCGCCGGTGGCCTGGTTGGTCCGGTTGAACAGCTGCCGCAGCAGCTCCGGACGCTCCTCGAACATCCGCTGGTAGAACCGCTCCGTGATGGTGGTCAGGGAGGCCCCCACCACGGGAAGCGTCGCCCTGACGACGGGGGCCGACTGCGCGGAAAGCATCAGACACACTCCTGGACTGATTGGTCGTTCGATCGAATTGGTATGCGGGATGCGTATTTTTGGGCGTGAGGTTCTTTGGTCGTGAGGTCTCGTTCGGGGATCGCGGCCGATCGTGGTGGGCGGTGATGGGGGAGCGTGGACGAGGGCCTCCGGTCAGCCCGGCGGGGCGCCGAGGGCCAGCAGTACCGGCCCTGTCGGCGATGCCACCAGATCGCCGACGGTCACCTTGTCGAGCGAGGAGTAGAACGCCTCCTGCGCCTCGCGCAGCGCCCGCCGCAGCCGGCAGGCGCCCGACAGGGGGCAGGGGGTGTCGCCCTCGCACACCACGGCTTCGCGGTCCTGCTCCAGCGTCCTGACCAGGTTGCCCACCGGGGCGGCGCGGCCCGCGTCGGTGAGCGTCAGACCGCCGTTGCGTCCCCTCCGCGCCTCGATCACCCCGAGGTGCTGCAACTGCGCGATCGCCTTCGCCATGTGGGTGTAGGGGACGTTCATGGAGTCGGCGATCTGCCTCGTGGTCAGCAACTCCGCGCCGTCCACGACGGCGAGGCGCATCACTGCCCGTAGTGCGAGATCCGTGTACCTGGTCAGCCTCACGGCAGCAGCCTAGCAATATTGCATCTCAGATACTTATTTTGAGGGAGTGGTCTGCGTCTCCTCGGGCGCGGCCGGTCTCCCGCTGAGTGCCCGGAGGCCCGAACTCGCTTCTTGCGGACAGAAGTTGACCGCAAGTCTCCCTATGGTCGTGTCATGACACAGACGCAGAAGATCCTTGTCGCCGGTGCCACCGGAACCGTCGGCCGTCAGGTCGTCACCGAGCTCCTGGCCCGCGGCCACGCGGTCCGCGCCCTCACCCGGGACGCGTCCCGGGCGGCCTTCCCCTCCGAGGTCGAGGTCGTCGAGGGCGACCTGTCCGCACCGGACACCCTGGTCCCGGCCCTCGACGGCGTCACCGGCCTCCATCTGATCACCTTCGGCGGGGCCTACTTCGCCCCGCTGGAGACCGGCCCGAGGATCCTGGAGCTGGCCCGCGCCGCCGGCGTACGCCGGATCACCGTGTTGCACGGCGGGGGCCCGACCCCGCTGGAGGACGCGGTGCGTGCCGACGACGCCGTGGACTGGACCGTGCTCATGCCGGTCGAGTTCATGGCGAACGCCCTGGAATGGGCGGACGGGATCCGGTCCTCGGACGAGGTCCACGAGCCCTTCGTCTCCCGGCTGAGCGCCATGGTCCACGAGGGCGACATCGGCGCCGTCGCCGCGGTGGCCCTCACGGAGAAGGGCCACGCCGGTCAGGAGTACGTGATCACCGGCCCCGAACTGCTGACCGTCGGCGACAAGGTGGCCGCGATCGCCGCCGCCCGGGGCCGCGAGATCACCCTGACCGAACTCACCGAGGAGCAGGCCGTCGCGCGGTGGCGGGCCGCGGGCCACCCCGACGACGTGATCGGCTTCCTGGTCGAGGCGTACGGAAACACCCCGGAGGTGGGCCGAACGGTCGTCGACACGGTGGAGAGGGTCACCGGCAACCCCGCCCGCACCTTCGCCCAGTGGGCCGCGCGGCACGCGGAGGTGTTCACGGCGCCTGCGTCGACGTGAGCGCACAGGGGATGTGACCCGTCCGCGTGACCCGGCAGGCGCGCGGCGGCGGGGCCGGCCGGGGGGCCTAGTCGGCGGACCGTCCCGACAGGCGGCTGACGTCCCGGGCGGCCTCACGGGCCGTCCGCTCGGCCCCGGAGACGGCCTCGGCCGCCGCCGCGCACTCCTTCTCCGCCCGCTGCCGGTCGCGGTCCGCCCCTCGGAGCTCCTCCCGCGCCCGGCGCAGCAGGCGCTCGGCCTCGGACACGTCGTTCTCCGCCGTGTCGTACCGGTCACGCGCACGTTGCCGTACGGCTTGGGCGTCCGTGCGGGCGGCCCGCAGGTCACGCACCCGTCGGTCGGCGGCCCGGGCCGCCTCGCGGGCCCGGGCCAGCTGTTCCTGCTTCTGCTCTCGTTCCTGCTTCTGCTTCTGCTTCTGCCGGCGCCGCTCGGCCACCTCGTCCTTCGCTCGGGAGCGCGACGCGGCGGACGGCGCGGCCGTCGATCGGGCGGGGGCAAGGGGGGCGGCGGACGGCGCGGCCCCGGCCGTGTCGCCGGGGAGGTCGGTCGGCGGGGTGAGGGCGCTCTCCAGATGCCCGGTGGCCCATCGGCCGGCCGCCTCCTCGTCGGCGAGCACGGCGCGCAGGGTGGCCTCGACCTCCCGCCGCACCGGCTCCGACAGCCGGTGACCGGCCTCGGCGGCCAGCCCGGCGGCCTGCCGGGACAGGACGGCGACGATGCTCCTGCGCTGCTCCGACAGCTCCTTGATCCCGCCGGCGTCCAGACTCCGGTACGCCTCCCGCAGCGCCCGCCCCAGCTCCAGGAACCGCCGGCTCTCCTCGGGCTCCGAGCGCAGCAGCAGATTCGCCGTCCAGGCGGCGAGCGAGGGGCGCCGCGCGGCACGGATCCGACGCGCATCCTCCACCCGTCCGTCGGCTCTGGCCTCGGCCGTCAGTTCCTCGCGGCGGGCGACGAACGAGGGCGGTGGCGTGGCGTAGAGCTCGTCGAGCGCGGTCTCCACGTCACGGTCCGCGCCGCCGCCGCGCGCGCCCTTACGCGGCATGATCACCGGAGTGCGCGGCGGCGCGCACCTCGCGCAGCCGCCGGGCCTCCTGGAAGAGGAGGTCCGTGCGGTCGGACAGCACGCCGCCCAGGAGCAGTTCCGGGGTGTAGAAGGTCCGTGCGGCGGCGGCCACCTCGTGGGCGGACAGGGCGATCTGGACGATGCCGGTGCGGCGGATCTCGTCGATCGAGCCGGCCCACACCACGCGTCGCACGTTCGCCCAGACCAGCGCGCTCATGCACATCGAGCAGGGCTCCCCGGTCGTGTAGAGGGTCGTGGCGGCCCAGCCCCGGTTGCCGTGCCGGCGTACGTAGTCGTTCATGGCGACGGCCTCGCCGTGCAGCAGCGGGCTGTCCGCGCCGCTGTTGACCCCGCTCCCCGGCACCCGGCCGGTACGGGTGGCGACGATCACCGCGCCGAACGGCCACGCGGGATTCCTCCGGGCCTGCTCGACCGCGAGCCGCATGAACCGCTCATGGCCGGTACGGTCCCCGGAGCCGTTCTCGGCTCCGGTGGTGCTCCGGCACTTCGCCGCGGTGTGCTCATCGGCGCCGCCGTCCGTGCGGGCCCGGCTCTCCCGGAGCGGATGCCGCGGCAGGGCGAGCGGCGTGGCGATCCCCGTCGCGACCGTCCCCCACCTCTCGAGAAAGCGCCGCCTGCCCGCGTCCATACGCGTCTCCTCGCCCGATTCCGCACCCGCCGCCTGTTGCGCAGAGTATCTGATGCGTCACACAGGGTCGCGGTGCCTTCGTCAGGCGCCCGCGCGCGGGTGGCCGCCCGGCCCGAGTAGACCGGTCGGGTGGAGAGGCTGTTCCGCCTCGAGGCGGGGGAGGGTGCGACGGGTCGCGCGCAGCACCACCGGTGGGATCGCGGCCCGGGTCAGCTGGGTCAGGCGCAGCCACCGGGGGACGTAGACGGCGGTCCGTCGCCGTTCCACCGCGTCGGCGAGGCGGGCGGCGACGATCCCGGTGGGCTGGACGCGCCGGGCCGGTGGCGGCATGTGGGCGCGCAGCTCCCGCAGGGTCACGTAGCGGTCGGCGTCGCGGATCAGCTCGGTGTCGGTCCAGCCGAGGTAGGCGATGCCCACCGCCACACCGTGCTGGGCCGTCTCGGCGCGCAATGTGTGGGCGAACGCCTCCACACCGGACTTGGAGGCGCAGTACGCGCTCATCATCGGGGCGGCGCCGATCGAGGCCAGCGAGGCGATCTGCAGGTGGTAGCCGGCGGTCCGCACCAGGTCGGGCAGGAAGGCCCGGGCGGTCTGGGCGCTGCCGATCAGGTTGACGTCGATCACCCGGCGCCAGGTGCCGGGGTCCGACCGGGCGAAGGGGCCGCCCTCGGCGACGCCCGCGTTCGCCACGACGACCGAGGGCGGCCCCAGGCGGGCGCGGACGGTCTCGGCCGCCTCGTCGAGGGCGGCGTCGTCGCAGACGTCGGTGCCGAGGGCCAGCACCGTGCACGGGAGGACGGCGGCGGTCGCGCTCAGCGCCGCTTCGTCGTGGTCGAGGAGGGCCAGCCGCGCACCCCGCCGGGCGAACGCGTCCGCCAGGGCCGCTCCGATGCCGCGGGCCGCTCCCGTCACCACGACCGTACGGCCCCGCAGCGGGCTGTCCTTCACGACCGCTCCCTTCCCGGCCGGCTCTGGGCCCGTCCGGTGCTGTCCCGGTGGGCCAGGACGCGCTGGGCGCGGGTGAGCCCGGGCAGCCGGTGCCGGCGCAGTGCCGCACGGGCGGCGTTGGCGCCGGGGGCGCCGTGCACCCCGCCGCCCGGATGCGCGGAGGCGGAGGCGAGGTAGAGGCCGTCCACGGGGGTCTCGGGGCGGCCGGTGCCGGGGGCGGGCCGGAAGAAGAGCTGCTGGTGCAGGGCCGCCGTGCCGCCGTTGATGGCACCGCCGTGCAGATTGCGGTCGAGTGCCTGAAGGGTGGGCGGGGCCAGCACGCGGCGGGCGCGGATGCGTGAACGGAACCCCGGCGCGAACCGCTCCACCTGGCGTTCGACGCGGTCGGCCATCACCTCCTGCTCCGTACGGTCCCAGCGGCCCGTCAGACCGTCGTCGCCGGCGTCGGACTTGATGACGTGGGGCACGTGTGTGTAAGCCCAGGCGGCCTCGGTGCCCCGGGGGGAGCGGGAGGGATCCGCGGTCGTCATCTGTCCGAACAGGGCGAAGGGACGGTCGGGCACCTGTCCCATGGCGATCTGGGCGGCGCAGCGGGTGAGTTCGTCGACGCCGTCGGCGAGGTGGACCGTGCCCGCCCGTGCCGCCGCCTCGGCCCGCCAGGGCACGGGACCGTCGCAGGCCCAGTCGACCTTGAACGTGGCGAAGTCCCACTGGAACCGCTTCAGGTCGGCCGTCAGCTGGGGCGGGAGGTGCTCGGCGTCGACGAGTTCGCCGTAGAGGGACGGCGCGGACACGTCCGCCAGTACGGCGCGGCGGGCGGCCACCTTCTCGCCGTCGGAGGTGAGGACCCCGGCGGCCCGGCCGCCGCGCACCAGGACGCGGGTGACCCGCCGGCCGCAGCGTACGGTCCCGCCCCGCGCCCGCAGCCGGTTCACGAGCGCCTCCGTGAGGGCGCCCGAGCCGCCGGCCGGCACGGGGAAGCCGTACGTCTGCCCGAGCATGCACAGCAGCCAGCCGTAGCCGCCGCTGCCCGCGGCCTCCGGCGCGAGGTCGGCGTGCAGGGCGTTCCCGGCCAGCAGCAGCTTGCCGCCCTCGCCCCGGAACTCCTCGTCCCCCATGCGGCGGACCGGCGCGACCAGGGTGCGCGCCATCCGCAGCCCCCCGGCCGCCCTCAGCCTGACGGCGAGGCGGGCGGTGGCGCGTACCGGCGGGAAGGGGGTGAACAGCGCGTCGACGATGTCCGGGCCGAGGTCCTCCCAGGTCCGGTGCAGGCGCCGCCAGGCGTCCCCGTCGCCCGGGTGGAAGGCGTCGAGCGAGGCGGCGGTGGTGTCGATGTCCCGCGACAGGACCGCGCATCTGCCGTCGCCGAGCGGATGGGCCAGCACGTCCGGGGCGTGGCTCCAGCGCAGGCCGTACTTCTCCAGGCCGAGCCGGGCCAGTACCGAGGACGCGGCGGCGAGGGGGTAGAAGGAGCTGAAGAGGTCGCTCGCGAAGTCGGGGTCGACGCCCCTGTCGTGACGCACCGCGCCGCCGGGCACGGATTGTTCCTCCAGGACCTCCACGCTCCATCCGGCGTCGGCGAGCAGGTTGGCGGCCACCAGCCCGTTCGGACCGGCTCCGATCACCACCGCGTCAGGCATGGCCGCCGGTGCCGTGGCCCGCGGCCCTGCGCCGCCCGTGGAGCCTCGTGGGCCGCTCCGCCTCGGTGCGTGCCTCGGCCTCGGCGCCCTCCTCGGCCCGCGCCTCGCAGAGTCCGGCGAGCCGGGCGAGCATCGCGCGGTGCCGGAGCTGGATCAGCGCCTCCACGCCCACGTTGTGGAGCGCCCCGCCCACGCCCTGCAGCGGGTGCTCGTCCACGACGACCAGGCAGTACGGCCCCCAGGGGCGGAGCCGGACGGAGATCCGCGCCGTGCCCAGCACCCCGGCCCGCGCCTCCAGCCCCAGCTCGGAGCCCTCCTCGCAGTAACGGACCACGGTCTCGTTGCTCAGCCGCAGCGGTCCCAGCCGGATCTCGTACTCGATGGCCGAGCCCACCTGCGGCCACAGCCCGCGCACCGGCTCGGAGGACGACGTGCCCACCACCCACTCCGCGTACCGGGTGCCGTCCGCCAGGACGGCCCACACGGCCTGCGGACTCACCTTGATCAGACGATGCCGTACCGCCATGCCACACCTCCAGCCGGTCCACCCCGGTCGAGGGGCGAGTGCCCGGCCGGACGAGATCCACACCGGGCGGACGGGGAGGGATGTTCCGGGCGAACCGCCGGGCCGCTGGACGGCCGGACTTCACCGAAGAAGGGAGGTCGTCCTGGAACGGTCAGTCCTGGAACTTCTTCTTCATCTCGGCGATCCTCTTGGCCTCTGTCAATTTTTCCACGCCCGCGAATTTCGTCATGTGCTCCTTCATGAAGTCCGGATTGGCGAAATTGAGCAGGAACTCGGCCATCTCCTCCTTCTTGACCACCTCGCGGAACTCCGCGTCGGTCAGCGGGACCGCGTCGCCGCCCTTGACACTGTCCTTCTCCTCGACCGCGACGATGCTGAAGGGCGCGCCCTGCTGGGCGATCCAGCCCTTCTCGGAACCGCTGGACCCCTTGCCGAGATATTTCCGCTTGATCTTCACCGTGATGACGTACCCGAAACGGGCTTCCGAGCCGAAGATGGAGGCTATTGCGGGATTGGAGGAGAACTCGACCAGTTTGGCGGAATCGTCATTTCGGTGCCCGCTCGTGTAACTGTGAATGTGTTCCGGATCGGGCGCCGTGGAATTCTCGTCGGGCACCTGGAGCATTTTGGAGAAGCTGACGAAGCTATGCCGCATGAATTCCTGCACCATGTGCTTCTTCTGCGTGGGCGTCACGCCACGCTTCAGGAGGACTTCCTCCTCGCTGTCCGCCGCAAGCCCCGCGATGTGGTCCTCCTCGCTCGATCCGGGAGGCTTCTCCTCGAGAGCGACCCGTCCCCAGCCCGGCCCGTCCTCCCCGTCCTGCAGCATGCGCTGCACCGGCCCGCCCGCCGCGCTCACGGCGCTGCGGTGGACGGTGGCCGAGGGTGCGGTCGTCATGCCCGACGCGTAGGCGTGGCCGTCGGCCTCGGCCGCCCGTTCCGAGCTCTGCCCCGGATCGGTGACGGAGACTCCCGCGCCGTTGTTGTGGCCCGTCTCCCGCACACCCTTGAGGTTCTTGTCGACGTGACTGAGCTCGTGGCCCATCAGCCGCTCGTCGGCCGCCGCCGTGGCGGAGAGGAAGACGTGGTGGCCGATGGTCATGGCCTCGGCCCCCATCGCCGTCGTGGCCCGTTGCGCCACCTCGCCGCGGTGGACGCGGGTGGCGGACAGCCGGTCGTTCTGGAAGAACGCCCCCGCCTTCGCCACCACCGACGAGGGCAGCGCCTGACTCGGTGACTTCAGCGCGGCGTCCAGCAGGGCGCTCTGCCTCTCCGGGCCGGTGTCCTCCACCTGCTCGTCCTCTGCCACGGCACGCGCGACGAGGGCGTCGTCCGAGGAGCGCTGTACCGGCTGGTGCCCGCATCCGGCGTCGTGCTCGTGCCGGTCCTGCGCCGCCACGTGCCCGGCCTGCCGCAGCATCTGGACGACCGCCGCGTTTCCGACGCTCCGCTGGAGGGAGAGCAGCGGCGGCAGGGCGGGAGCGCGAGTCGCCCGCGCCCGGCGCTTCTCCTGCTCCTTCCGTGTCGTGGCGTTCTCGGCCTGAGCCTTCGACATCCGTCATCCTCCGACACTCACAGGCGAACCGATCATGCAGGATGGCACGGTGGAGGCCACGTTCCCAGAGGCGCGGGGGCAGACTTGGCGTGTCCCGAAGGGCAGCGGCGGGTGACGGATCCCTCATCGATCCCTTGCGCGCGGTGGTGGACCATCACCGCCCCCGAGCCGATCGTGGACGGCATGAACGATCATCCCCGTGAGGTACCCGTGGGCGAGGAGGCCGGAGAGATCCGCCGTTTCTCGCAAGCGCTCGGTCTGCCCGGCCTGGTCGACGTCCACACGCACTTCATGCCCGAGCGCGTCCTGCGCAAGGTGTGGGCGTACTTCGACGCGCTCGGACCGCTGACCGGCGGCATGGAATGGCCGATCACGTACCGCCAGGAGGAGGCGGAACGGGCGGACCTGCTCCGGGACTTCGGTGTGCGTGCGTTCACCTCGATGCTCTACCCGCACAAACCGGGCATGGCCCGCTGGCTGAACGCCTGGGCGGTGGACTTCGCCCGCCGCACCCCCGGCTGTCTGCACACCGCCACGCTCTACCCCGAGCCGGATGTCACGGCGTACGTCAGGGAGGCCGTGGAGGAGGGCGCGCGCGTCTTCAAGGCGCACGTACAGGTGGGGGCGTACGACCCGGCGGACGAACTCCTCGACCCGGCATGGGGGCTGCTGGCCGAGGCCGGCGTCCCCGTGGTCGTCCACTGCGGCTCCGGGCCCGCGCCCGGCAAGCACACCGGGCCCGAGCCGATCGCACGGGTGCTGGCGCGTCATCCCCGGCTGCGGCTCGTCGTCGCGCACATGGGCATGCCCGAGTACGAGGAGTTCTTCGGTCTCGCCGAGCGGTACGGGGAGGTGTGGTTCGACACGACGATGGCCTTCACCGACTTCAGCGAGGGGTTCATGCCGTTCCCGCGCCGGGCCCTGCCGCGACTGGCCGCCCTCGGCGACCGGGTCCTCCTCGGCTCCGACTTCCCCAACATCCCCTACCCCTACCTCCACCAGCTCCATGCCCTGGAGCGTCTGGGGCTGGGGGAGGAGTGGCTGCGGGCGGTGTGCCACGACAACGGGGCGGAGCTGTTCGGGCTGTGACCCGCGGCGTGGCGGGGCCGTGCGGATCGGGTCCGTGCGGGACGGGTCCGTGCGGGACGGGTTCGTTCGGATCGGGTCCCGTCCGGGCTTGATAGGCAAGTGGTTGCTTGCCTATGGTGGAGGTGTGGCCGACGACCTGTTCAAAGCCCTCGCCGACCCCACCCGCCGGACCATCCTCGACGAGCTGGCCGAGCAGTCAGGACAGACACTGTTCGAGATCTGCGCGCGGCTGACCATGAAGCACCAGCTCGGCATCTCGCGCCAGGCCGTCTCCCAGCACCTCGCCGTGCTGGAGGCGGCCGGGCTCGTCGAGACCCGGAGGGAGGGCCGCTACAAATTCCATGACCTGAACACGGCCCCGCTGCGGCAGATCACCGAGCGATGGCTCGTGCCCGACCCGTCCGGACCGCAGGAGAGCACCTCATGAAGATCCGTCTGACCAGTGTCTTCGTCGACGACCAGGCCAAGGCCGAACACTTCTACACCGAGATCCTCGGCTTCGTGAAGAAGCACGACGTCCCGCTGGGCGAGAAGGACCGCTGGCTGACCGTCGTCTCGCGGGACGAGCCCGACGGCACCGAACTCCTCCTGGAGCCCGCCGGCCATCCGGCCGTGCAGCCCTACCGCGACGCGCTCGTCGCCGACGGCATCCCGCTCGCCCAGTTCGCCGTCGACGACGTACGCGCGGAGTACGAGCGTCTGCGCGGCCTCGGGGTGCGCTTCACCCAGGAGCCCCTGGAGATGGGCCCCGTCACCACCGCCGTCCTCGACGACACCTGCGGCAACCTGATCCAGATCGCCACCCAGCCGCAGTAGGGGCCGGCGGGGTACGAGCCCCGGAGCCACCCCGCCTGTCGCCGCGCGGCCGGGCCCCGGCCGCGCGGCGGTGGACCTCAGGCGGGCGAACCGGTCACGGAGCCGCCCGACCTGGTGACGTGATAGGTCACCTTGGTGCCGCTCCAGAAGTGGAAGGTGAGCGTCACCCGGGAGCCGTCCTTCAGGGAGGCGAGGAACTCACCGGTCAGCTTGACGGCGTCGTCGGTGTACGCCGTGAACGCGGTGTCCCACTGCTGGAACGGGGTCCAGCTCGCCGGGCCCGCGTTGCTCCCGTCGTCGTAGCGCGCCTCCATGGTCGCGAGCCTGTCGCCCCGGAACCGGGTGGGGACGGACAGGCCCCCGGTACCGCCCGAGGCGCTCGACAGGACCGGAGTGTCGTAGGTGACCACGTCGATCCGCCACGGCACACCGCGGGAGAACCTGGCCTCCAGCGTCGCGTTCACCCCGTACGCCCGGTCGCCGGCCAGCGCGGTCAGCGCGGCGGCCGTCAGAGTGAGCCGGCTGCCGCTGACGGTGTAGTCCCTGCCCTTCACGAGAGTGCGGGAGCCGTGCCGCAGTCCCTGGAAGTCGGTGCCGTTCAAGTTCAGCGTGAGGTCCTGGGCGGTGAGGGCGCCCGACTTCGGGAGGAACACCAGGTCGCTGGAGGCGGTCCCGGAGCGGGTGGTCCAGCTGGACCTGATCTGGGCGAACAGCTCCGGATCGCGCCACTGGAGGGTGGTGCGGTTCAGGAACTGCCCCGCGTCCCAGAGCATGGTGGTGAGGTTGCGCCGGCGCGCGTAGTCGCCCAGGAACTCGAAGTACTTGCGCTGCTCGCCCCGTTCGATGATGCCGGGGCGGTTGTGGTCGTAGGCCAGCAGGGCGTACTCGCCGATGACGACCGGTATCCCGCGCGCGGTGAACGCGTTGTGGACGCGGTCGAAGGTCGCGGTCAGATCCTGCTCGGAGGTGGCGTCGAACCGGGTGTACCCGGCGATGTTCACGCTGAAGGGCCACCAGCCGTAGAAGTGGACCGTCGTGGCCACCATGGGGTCGCGCAGGTCCGCCAGTTCGGTGGCCAGCGCGTCCAGGCGGCCCTGGTCGGCGTTGGTGTACAGCGTGGGCAGGACGAGGAGCCGGTCGGTGTTGCCGCCGCCCGAGTCGCGGACGATCCGGTGGAAGACCTTGTTGAGTTCGGCGAGCAGCCGGTAGTTCTCGTCGTCACCGGAAGTGCCGTCGAACTTGGGCTCGTTGATGCTCTCCAGCGCCAGCCTGGGCGACCTGTCCCGGAACTCCGCCGCTATCTGGGTCCAGGTGGCGCGGTAGCGGGCGAGGACGGTGTCGTGGTCGGTGGAGAGGTTGTTGACCCACATCCAGGAGTCGTGGTGCATGTTCAGCAGGACGTACAGGTTCTCGTCCAGCGCCAGGTCGACGACCTGGCGCACCTTCGCCATCCACGCCGGATCGATCGTGTACTGCGGGGCGGCGCCCTGGTGGATGCCCCAGGTGACGGGCAGCCGAATGCTCTTGAAGCCCTGTGACCTGACCTTCTGGAACAGGGCACGGGTCACCGTCGGGTTGCCCCAGGACGTCTCGTCCGGGATGGCGTCGTAGGTGTTGCCCAGGTTCCATCCGGGCTGCATGGCGGCGACCGCGCTGCGGGCCGCCGGGGAACTGGCCGGGGGCACGGGCGGATCGGCGGCCCGCGCGGTGGCGGGCAGCAGGGGGAGCAGGACGAGCGCCAGGACCAGTGCCGTCAGTCTGCGTGGGGGGTGCGACGGCCGCTGTCGCCGGAACGGAAACCTTGCGAGTCTTCTCTTCATCATGCGCACCTTCGGGTTGGGGGGTGTGCGACACGTGGAGCCGTGGAGCCGGCCGATGACCGACAGAGATACAACTCGGACGGAGAAAGTTTCGTTCTGTGCGGCGGAGAAATTAACATGAGGACGTGTCAGAGGCCACAGGTGCGGCGGTATCGGGATGCCAGAATGGACGCGCGCGCACATCCACGAGAGGGGCGGACTGCCTTGGGGTACGACGCGACCGAAGCGGCCGAAGCAGGCCTCGCGACCGAAGCGGCCGACGGGCCCGCGGACGGCAACGGCGCGGGGGAGGACACCTCCCGGCCGGTCACGATCGCGTTCATCGCCGAGTCGGCGGGGGTCTCGGTGCCCACCGTGTCCAAGGTGATCAACGGCAAGTCCGGTGTCTCCGCCGACACCCGCGCCCGCGTCGAGGAACTGGTCAACCGCTACGGCTACCGCAAGCCGTCCGGCGCCAACCGGAGCAACGTGGTGGAGCTGGTCTTCCGCGAGCTGAAGCACATGTGGGCCGTCGAGATCATCCGCGGGGTCGAGCGGGTGGCCCGCAGGCACCGCGTCGGCGTCATGGTGTCCGAGTTCGGACTGCATGACACGGACCCGCTCAGCTGGGACGACACCGTCTCCCGGCGGCCGAACTGCGTCCTGTCGGTGGCCCAGCTCTCCGAGGCCGAGCGGGAGCAGCTGCGGGCGAAGGGCATCCCCTTCGTCGTCGTCGACCCGGCGACCGAACTCCCGGACGACGTCCCGTTCGTCGGGGCCACCAACTGGTCCGGCGGCCGGGCCGCGACCCGCCACCTCACCCAGCTCGGACACCGCCGCATCGCCATGATCAGCGGCCCGCCCGACCAGCTGTACTGCAGCGCCCGGCTGGACGGCTACCGCTCCGCGCTGGGCTCGGCCGGTCTGCCGGTCGAGCCCGAACTCATCGTGTACGCACCGCTCACCAGCGCGGACGGCTACGAGGCGGCACGCACCCTGCTGGAACTGCCGCAGCGCCCGACCGCCGTCTTCGCCGCCAACGACCTCCAGGCGCTCGGTGTCTACCAGGCCGCCCGCGAGGCCGGTCTGCGCATCCCCGGCGACCTGAGCGTCGTCGGCTTCGACGACCTGCCGGTCGTGGCCTGGGTGGACCCGCCCCTGACCACCGTTCACCAGCCCCTGACCGAGATGGCCGTGGCCGCCACCGAACTGGCGCTCACCCTCGGCCGGGGCGAGCCCGCGCCCCAGGCCGGCCTGGAGATCGCGACGACCCTGACGATCCGCTCCAGCACCGCTCCGCCCCGGGGCTGACGCACGGCCTCATTGACCGTCAGGACACCCCCTGGCTAGCCTGATCGAGAAAGTATCTGTCTGCGTTGGAGAAACTTTCGAGACAGCGAAAGGATCCGATCAGGGTGACGAGCGTGTCCGAGACGGGACGCACCATCAGCAACCCGGTGATCCCCGGCTTCCACCCCGACCCGTCCATCTGCCGGGCGGGCGACGACTACTACCTCGCGTGCTCCAGCTTCGAGTACTTCCCCGGCATCCCCCTCTTCCACAGCCGCGACCTGGTGCACTGGACCCAGATCGGCAACGCGCTCGACCGCCCGGGCCAACTGCGTCTGCCGCCGGCCACGGCCTCCTCCGGGGGGCTCTACGCGCCCACCCTGCGTCACCACGACGGCCGGTTCTGGCTGATCGTCACCAACGTCAGCGCCGACGGCAATCTGCTGTTCACGGCCACCGACCCGGCCGGACCCTGGTCCGACCCGATCCCGCTGCCCGGTGTGCACGGCATCGACCCCGACCTCGCCTGGGACGAGGACGGCACCTGCTGGTGCACCACCGCCGGAGTCGGCCAGATCCGCCTCGACCCCCACACCGGACAGACGTTCGGCGAGCGCCGCCCGCTGTGGTCCGGCGCGCCCGGCGCCAAGGCCCCCGAAGCACCGCACCTCTACCACGTGGGTGACCACTGGTACCTGCTCATCGCCGAGGGCGGCACCGAGCGCGGCCACGGTGTCTCGGTCGCCCGCGGCAGCGCGCCCACCGGCCCCTTCGAACCGTGCCCGGCCAACCCGATCCTGACCCACCGCGGCACCGACCACCCCATCCAGAACACCGGCCACGCCGACCTGGTCCAGGGACCCGACGGCTCCTGGTGGATGGTGCTGCTCGGCGTACGGCCGGGCGGCGGCACTCCCGGCTGGCACGTGCTCGGCAGGGAGACCTACCTCGCCCCGGTCGAGTGGGTCGACGGCTGGCCCGTCGTGGGTGAACTGTCGACCGACCTGCCCGCACCGCCCTGGCCCCTGGAACCCGCCGCCGCCCCGCCGGAGCGTCGGGACGACTTCGACGTCACCGACCTCGCCCCGCAGTGGATCTCGCTGCGCCGGCGCCCCCCGGAGGACTGCACCACGAAGGAACGGTCCGGCTGGCTGACCCTGCGCGCCCGCGGCACGTCCCTCGACGACGCCGAGGTGACGTTCCTGGGCCGGCGCCAGCAGCACCGGGCGTGCCGGGTGCGCACCCTGGCCGACGTGGGGGAGGGGCAGGCCGGAGGACTGGCCGTCCGCCTCGACGAGAGCCACCACTACTCCGTCGAGGTCGCGTCCGGGCAGGTGCGGGTGCGGGCCCGCATCGGCCCATTGCACACCGTGGTGGCATCCCGGCCGGTGCCGCCGGGGCCCGTGGTGCTCCGCGTGGAGACCACGCCGGTGCGCACCATGACCGACGCGCGCACCGGACCCGACTTCGTCTCGCTCGGCTTCGAGGAGCCGGACGGCACCTTCGTCGAACTGGCCTCGCTGGACGGCCGTTATCTCTCCACGGAGGTCGCCGGCGGCTTCACGGGCCGGGTCCTCGGTCTGTTCGCCACCGCCGGAGCCGTGCACTTCGACTGGTTCGACCACGAGCCGCTGGAGGACTGAGGAACCGGGCCCGCACCAGGTCTCACGCGGTCGCCCTCACCTCCAACCGCCGCTGCCGCCGCACGCGTTGCAGCTCCGGGTCGGGGACGGGGGCGGCCGCGACCAGCCTGCGGGTGTACTCGTGCTCCGGCCGGTCGCAGACGTCGACGCTCGATCCCTCCTCCACGATCCGCCCGTGCTGCAGGACCAGGGTGCGGGCGGCGAACTCCTTGACGACCGCGAGGTCATGGGTGATGAACAGGTACGCGCACCCGAGGGTGTCCTGGAGTTCGGTGAGGAGGGCCAGCGCCGCCGCCTGGGTGGTGACGTCGAGGGCGCTGGTCGGTTCGTCGCAGATGATGAGCCGGGGCCTGCGGGCGACCGCCCGGGCGATGGCGATGCGCTGGCGCTGACCTCCGCTGAACTGCGCCGGGTACCGGTCCGCCGCGTCCTCCGGCAGACCGACGCGGCGCAGCAGTCCGGCGATGTCGTCGCGGACCTCTTCGGGCGAGCGGGACGAACCGGCGAGCAGCGGTTCGGCCAGCGTCCGGCCCACGGGCAGCGCGGGGTTGAGCGACCCGTACGGGTTCTGGAAGATCGCCTGGAGGTCGGAGGCGAGCAGCCGCCGGGCCCGTCCGGCGAGCCGGGTGATGTCCCGCCCGTCGAGCAGGACCCGTCCCCCGCCGACCGGGGTGAGGCCGAGGACCGCGCGGCCGATGGTGGTCTTGCCCGAGCCGGACTCACCGACGAGCGCGACCGTCTCGGCATGTCCCACCTCGAACGACACGTCCTCGATGACCGTCGTCGGGGGCTTGCGGAAGCCGCGCCCCGGGTAGCGGACCGCGAGGCGGTCGATCTGGAGTACAGGTGTTCCGGTCACGCGATCCTGCCCTCGGTCCGAGCGATGCTGGGGGTGCTCTCGATGAGCTTCTTCGTGTACGGGTGCCGGGGCCGGTAGAAGATGTCCTCCACCGAGCCCTCCTCCACGATCCGGCCCTGTTCCATCACGATCGCGCGGTCGCAGCTGTCGGCCACCACCCCCAGGTCGTGGGTGATCAGGATGATCGCCATGCCGCGCTCGTCGCGCAGCGACCGCAGCAGATCGAGGATGCCCGCCTGCACGGTCACGTCCAGGGCCGTGGTGGGTTCGTCGGCGATCAGCACCTTCGGCGATCCGGCCAGTGCCATGGCGATGACGACGCGCTGGAGCATGCCGCCGGACAGCTCGTGCGGATGCCGGCGCGCGACGTCGTCCGGGTCGCGCAGGTGCACGCTGGTCAGCAGATCGCGGATGCGCTGCCGTACGGCGTCCTTGCCGCCCGGTGTGCCGCCGGTGCGCCGGATGACCTCGGCCAGCTGGGAGCCGATGGTGAAGTACGGGTCGAGGGCCACCATGGGCTCCTGCGACACCAGGGCGATCTCGCTGCCCCGGAGGCGCTGCAGCTCACGCTCGGACAGGCCGCTGACGCGGGTGCCGTCCAGCCACGCGGTGCCGCTCGTCACCGTGCCGTTGGGAGGCAGGAGTCCGAGCAGGGACAGCCCCGTCACCGTCTTTCCGCTGCCGGACTCGCCCACGAGACCGAAGATCTCCCCGGGGCGGACGGTGAAACCGATGGAGTCGACGACGGTACGCGGCCCCTGCGCGGTGGCGAAGGCGACGGAGTAGTCGCGCACGGCGAGCACCGCGCCGGCCGGCGCCTTGGCGGTGTCCTGGGCGACCGCCGCGGGAGCGGGGCGCCGCAGCCGGCCGCCGGTGGCCTGCCGGCGGTCCTGTTCGAGATCGCGCAGCCCGTCGCCGACGAGGCCGAACGACAACGACATCAGGCCGATCACACCACCGGAGACGAACAGCGGATAGGGGTTCTGCTGCATGATCTGCGCGGCCTCCCCGACCATGCCGCCCCAGCTCGGGGCGGGCGCCGGAGTGGCGAGGCCGAGGAAACCGAGGCCGGTCTGGATGGCGAGGGCGTTGCCGGAGAAGAGGAAGACCGGCACCAGCAGCTGCCCGGTCAGGCGCGGGAGGATGTGCCGGGCCATGATCCGGACCGGACCGAGCCCGGACACCCTCGCGGCGTCCACGAACAGCTCCTCACGCAGTGCCAGACAGGTGCTGCGGATGATCCTCGCGAGTCCCGCGGAGGCGAAGAAGCCGAGCGTGAGCATGGCGGCGACATTGCTCTGGTAGAAGATCGCGAGGACGGCGAGCGTGATGATGACCGCCGGGACCGAGAGCATGACGTCCAGCACGGCGACGATGACCCGGTCGGTCCAGCCCCGCAGATAGCCGGCCAGCACGCCCAGGGTCATGCCGGTGACGGCGTACACGAGGACGGCCGCCGCCACCCCGACCAGGGTCGGCCGTCCTCCGTAGAGCAGTCGGCTCAGCACGTCGCGGCCGAGGACGTCGGTGCCCAGGGGGTGGTTCGCCGACGGACCGGACAGGGTGTGCAGCAGGTCCTGCGCGAGCGGGGGGTGCGGCGCCAGGAGCGGGGCGAGGATCACGGCGACGGTGATCCCGAGGACCACGACCAGGGCCGTGGCGGCGACGGGACGGCGCCCTATCCCGGCGAAGGGGTTGGTCCTCGCCCGTGATCGCGCCCTGGGGGGCGCCTCGACAGTGGTCATTCCGTACGTACCTTCGGGTTGAGGAGGCTGTAGAGGACGTCCACGAGCAGGTTCACCACGATGACCATGACCATGAAGGTGATGGTGAGGCCCTGGACGACCGGGAGGTCGTGCTGGTTGGTCGCGTCCACGACCGTGGTGCCGAGACCGGGCAGGGTGAAGACGTTCTCGATGAGGATCGTGCCGGGGATGAAGGTGATCATCATCAGACCGATCGTGGTCACCACCGGCAGCCCGCAGCCGCGCAGGGCGTGCTTCCAGATGATCGACGCGGGCCGGATGCCGGAGGCTCGCAGCGTTCTGATGTGGTCGAGGCCGAGGGTGGTCAGCATGGCGTCCCGGGTGACCTTGGAGATGAACGCGATGCCGCCGATCGCGAGCGAGATCACGGGCAGCACCAGACCGGACGCCCACTGCCCCGGCGACTCGGCGAACGGGGTGTATCCGGTGGCGGGGAAGAACCCGAACTTCACGGCGAACACGGCGACCAGCACCAGGGCGATCCAGAAGTTGGGCACCGCGCTGCCCAGCAGCGACACGATGTCGAACAGCCGGCGGCCGACCCGGCCGCGTGTCGCGCTGTGGACCCCGAGCAGGACGCCGACCAGGGTCGCGAGCACGGTTCCCCCGATCACCAGCGCCAGGGTGACCGGCAGCCGCTGCCCGACCAGCCCCAGCACGGATTCACCGGAGAACAGCGAGCTGCCGAGATCACCGCGCAGGAGGTCGCGCAGATAGAGCCAGTACTGCACGACGACCGGCTGGTCGAGATGCATGGCGGCCCGCAGCGCGTCGTACTGTTCCGGCGTCGCGTTGATGCCGAGCACCGTGCGTGCCGGGTCACCCGGCACGAACGACTCCAGGAGGAAGGTGATGGCGGAGACGATGAGGAGAAGCGGGACGGACAGCGCCAGCCTGCGGAGAATGATGGGAAGCATCGGCCCTCGTCAGCGAGTGGTCCACAGGGTGTTCGAGGTCAGCTGTGCGCCGCCCGGCGGGAACTTCACCCCGCGCAGCTCGCTGTTGTACATGGCGATGGTGTCGGTACCGGAGATGGGCAGGGCGAGTGCCTTGCGCACGATCACGTCGGTGAGGTCCACGGACGCCTGCGCGCCGGCCTTCGCGTCCGCCGACGCGAGCCGGGCGTACGCGGCGTCGACGTCCGGGTCGTCCGCCCCGAAGACGTTCATGATGCCCGTCTTGCTGAAGGGCGGCTGCTGCGCGTAGAAGTTGGCCTCGCCGCCCGTGCCGGGCGAGAGCACGGTGGCCGCGTACTTCTTCGTCAGCAGGTCGTTGATCCAGCCGCCGAAGTTCGTGGCGGCCCGCAGCTTCAGCTTGACGCCCACCTGGGCGAGTTGCTGCTGCACGGCCTGGACCATCTTGGCCGTCGAGGGGTCGAACGACCCGTAGTTCACCGGGATCGTCAGTCCGCTCCCGTAACCCGCCGCCTTCAGCAGCTTCTTGGCCTTGGCCGGGTCGTAGGGGTACATCTTCGCGGCCTCGGGGCTGTAGCCGTCGTAGCCGGGCATCTGCGGCTGGGAGACCGGAGTGCCGTAGTCCCCGTAGACCGCCTTGGTGATCGCGGCCCGGTCGACGGCGAAGTTCAGCGCCTGGCGCACCCGCACGTCGCCGAGGCCCTTGACGACGGTGCCCTCACGGTCCAGGAGGAACAGGCCCGCCCAGGTGGTGGGCTTCTGGAGCGTGGTGATCGCCTTGTCGCCCTTCACGGTCGGCGCCACGTCTGGGGTGCCGTACATGAGGTCGATCTGGCCCGACTTCAGGGCCTGCACCTGGGAGTTGACGTTCGGCATCACCCGGACGGTGATCTTCTTGAAGTGGATCGCGGACTGGTCGTAGAAGTTCTTGTTCGGGACGTAGACGTAGTGGTCGCCGGAGACCGACTGCTGGGCGCTGTACACGTACGGTCCGGCGCCGAAGGTCGAGGAGGCCAGCTTCTTCGGCGTCCTGAGCCCGGCCGGGCTGATGATGGCGCCGCCCATGTAAGGGGGTGTGAACAGGGTGCCCATGTCGGGGTTGGGCGTGGGACTGGTGATCACCACGGTCGAGCTGCCGGACGTCGCGAACGTCAGGGGCCGGAACCAGGCGGCGGCGGGGCCGCTGCCCTTCTGGAAGTACGTGAAGGAGTTGACGACGTCGGTGGCGGTGACCGGGGTGCCGTCGGCGAACTTGGCGCCCTTGCGCAGCCGCAGCTCGAACGTGGTGTTCTTCTTGCCGACGTAGCCCCACTTGTCGGCCAGGCCGGCGCCGAGGCTGCCGTCGGGCCTGCGGGTCAGCAGGGTCGCGTAGGCGGGGTCCATGTAGTTCAGGAAGGGCCCGACGGCGACTGCCGAGGGATCCAGGCTGTTGGGCGCGGAGGACAGGGCGATGGTGAGGTCCACCGGGCCTGCGCCGGCGCCCTTGCTGTCGCTCTGTCCGCCGCCGCAGGCGGCGAGCGTGAGGGTGACCACGACGCCGATGGAGGCCTGGAGTGCGGTTCTTCTCTTCATTGAGGGTCTCCGAAGGACGAGGCGGGTCCGATGAGGAGGTCGCCAGGGAGTGCCACCGGGGCGGACCGCCCGGGGGCCGGATGCGTGATGTCGATGTGCGGTTCGTCGGCGGGGACCGCCGGAGGCGGAGGGCGACGGTGAGGGCGCGAACGGACCGGGCCCGGTGCGACGTACCCGGAGGATCACTCCGTCTCGTGGGTGCCGCGGACCGTCTGCTTCAATGTCGGCGATCGGATGAGTCGACAGACCATCCCCTCGCGCAACCTCGCTTCATGGCTACGTGCCGTTGCTTTAACGTGTCGCTAACACGTTAAAGTGGGTGTCCGTAAACTAACTGTGTCTCCTGCGTCGCGCAAGAGGTTCGTGGAAGGTGGTCGTCTATGGCTTCGCGAAGCGGGAGAGTGACGAGTGCGGACGTGGCCCGCGAGGCCGGTGTGTCGCGGGCTACGGTGAGCTTCGTCCTCAACAACACGGCCCATCAGAAGATCACCGACGCGACCCGGCAGCGCGTGCTGGACGCGGCCCAGCGGCTCGGCTACGCGCCGTCGGCCGCGGCGCGCACCCTCCGATACGGCCGCTCCGACGTGGTCCTCGGGCTGCTGCCCGACTGGCCGCTCGGCTACGCGACCGGCCTGCTCATCCAGGAGCTGACGCTTGCGTTCGCGAAGCGGAACCTGACCTTCGTCGTCCACTCCGGCATCCGGGGCGCCCGCTCGCTCGGCGAGATCTGGAAGGCCCTCACTCCGGCCGCCGTCCTCTCCTTCGAGCCGTTCTCCGACGCCGACGCGACAGCGATGCGGGCCGCCGGGATCGAGGTGATCGCCGCCCTGTACGACGACGGGGGCCTCGGCTCGGACGAGGGCGTCACGAACGCGAACGCGATCGGCGCGGCGCAGGCCCGCCATCTCGCCGCCGCGTCCCACCGCCGGCTGGGCTACGCCTACCCCGACGACGAGCGCGTCGCCGTCTTCGCCCGGCCGCGCCTGGACGGGGTCCGCAGGGTCTGCGCCGAGCTGGGACTGCCGGCCCCCGACGTCCGGACGATCCCCCTGGAGCCGGGCGCCGCCACCGACGCGGTCCGGTCCTGGCTCGCCGCCGATCCCCAGGTGACCGGGGTCTGCGCGTTCAACGACGACGTGGCGATGAGCGTGCTGGCCGGGCTGCGGCACCTCGGCCTCGAAGCGCCCCGGGACATGGCGGTGATCGGCGTCGACGACACCCCCGCGGCGGCGGTCTCCTGGCCACCGCTCACCAGCGTCGTCCAGGACCTCCCCGGGATCGCCGAGCTGTACGCGAACTCGGTCCGGTCCGCACTCGACGGCACGGCGGCCCCCGCGAGCACGGTGGAGCCGAACATCCGGCTGGCGGTCCGCGAGTCGGCGTGAGGGTTCGGACCGGCGAGGAGAGGGCTCCCGCTGACCTGACCTGACCTGACCTGACCTGACCTGACCTGACCTGACCTGACCTGACCTGACCTGATCCGAGCCGACCTTGGCTGTTCAGGTCAGGTCAGGTCAGGGCCGAGGCCGTGGTGAAACCCAGGGGACGGTCCGGCTTCGGTGTGCACCGCCGCAGCCGTGTGCTCCGTACCCTCCCGGCGCGCACGGCCTCTCGCTCCTCTCTTCCCCTGTCCCCGTCCTGACGCCACGGAAGGCGGTCCCCATGCCCCTCGACCCGCATCTCGCCGAGAGACTGCACCTTCTCGCCGGTCTCACGTTCCCCGATCTCGCCGACCCGGACGCGCAGGCCCGGTTCGCCGAGTTCATGCGGGACCCCTCGGAGTGGACCCGCCCCGCCGACGTCGTGGTCGAGGACCGCGAGATACCCGGTCCGCACGGCCCCGTGCCCGTGCGGTCGTACGTTCCGGGGCGCCCCGGCTCCGCCGCCGTGCTGTGGGCGCACGGCGGCGGCTTCCTCGGAGGCGACCTCGACATGCCCGAGGCGCACGTCGTCGCGGCCGAACTCGCGGCGCGGGCGGGGGCCGTGGTGGTCTCCGTCGACTACCGGCTGGCGGTCGGCGGCGTCCGGTACCCCGTCCCGCTGGACGACGTGTGCGCCGCCTGGAGGTGGCTCAGGACCGAACTGGCCCCCGACGCCGACGTCGTGGCCCTCGGCGGAGCGAGCGCGGGCGCGGCGCTGGCGCTCGCCACGGCGCTGCGGGACCGGGACGAAGCCCTGCGGCCGGCCGATCTCCTGCTGCTCGCCTACCCGTTCGCGCACTTCCCCGTCCCCGCACTGGACAGCGCGACGGCGGCCGAGATGGCGGCACTGCCGCCGACGATGCGGTTCACCACCCGGGACATCGAGTTCATGGTGGAGAACTACGTCGGCCGGCTCACCGACCTCCCGCGCGACGCGCTGCCGGGCGCGGCCGCGCTGCGGGGCCTGCCTCCCGTGCATGTGCTGGTCTGCGAGTACGACGACCTGCGACCCTCGGCCGAACTCCTCGTTCGGCAGCTGACCGCCTCCGAGGTCGAGGTCAGGAGCAGTCTGGCCGCCGGTATGCCGCACGGCCACCTCAACCGGACCCCGGCCCTCGCCGAGGTCGGCCGGTCACTCGACCTCTTCGCCGACGCGCTGCGCCGACGCACACCCCTGGCCGTACGGGGCGGCCCGTGCGAAGGCGGCCCGCCGCGTGTCAGGGAGCAGCGGGCCGCCGTCTGTGGGCCCGGTCCTCGGACCGGGCGGGAAGGAGCCGGTAGGGACGGGCTCCGGTGGTGGGGGACGGTCAGGGACGGGTGAGCGGACGCAGGGACAGGACGTGGCTGCCGGAGGCGAGCGCGTCGACGGGCTCCGTACAGGTCCAGCCCTCGGGCGCGCTGAACCGTCCGGTGGTGCCGGGCGGCAGGACGGCCCGCACCGTGAGGGAACCGTCGCCGATCGACCAGGCGACGGACGCGGTGCCGTAGGGAGTGTCGACCGCGGCCTCGGCGGAGGTGAGCGTGGCGCCGGGGCGCGGGGCGATGTCGAGGGTGCGGTACCCGGGCGAGGCGGGGCGCAGACCTGCCACGGAGCGGTAGAGCCAGGAGGCGACCGCGCCGTAGGCGTAGTGGTTGAACGACAGCATGGTGCCGGCGTTCTCGACGTCGACGGTGCCGTCGGGACCGATGGCGTCCCACCGCTCCCACATGGTCGTGGCACCGCGGGAGACCTGGTGGAGCCAGCCGGGACACTCGGGGTTGAGCAGCAGTTCGTACGCCTCGGCCACATGGCCCGTGTCGCCGAGGGCGGGCAGCACGAAGGGTGTGCCCAGGAAACCGGTGGCGATACGGCCTCCGTTCGCCCGCACCAGGCTCGCCAGGGCCTTGCCCACCTCGGCGCGCTCGCCGGCCGGCGCGATGCCGAACTCCAGGGCGAGGGCGCAGCCCGTCTGGGTGGTGCGGGCGTGGTCGCCCCACTTCCGCCAGGCGGCCTCGGCGGTACGCCGGTGCAGGGCCGTGTACCGGTCGGCGTCCTCGGGGAAGCCCAGTTCACGGGCCGCGTCGGCGAGCAGCCGGGCGCTGTGCGCGACGAAGGCGGTGGCGACGTACCCGGAGTCGGTGGTGGCCGCCGCCGGGTTCTCCGGCGGGGCAGCGGGGTCGAGCCAGTCGCCGAGCTGTGCGTTGCCGCTCCAGGTGCCGTCCTCGTCCAGGTGCGCGACGGTGAACTCGACCCACGCGCGCATCGCCGTGTAGTGGCGTTCCAGCAGGTGCGGTTGGCCGTACGCCTCGAAGAGGGCGGCCGGTACGACCGTGGCGGCGTCGCCCCAGCCCGCGGCGGCCCCGGCGAACGGCAGCTCGGCGGGCGGGAGTTCACCGAGCGGAACGTCCGGGACCACCATCGGCACCGCCCCGTCGGGGCGTTGCTGGATGCGGAGGTCGGTGAGCCGGCTGTCGAGGAAGGAGGCACTGTCGAAGGTGGCGCACGCCGTCGGAGCGAAGGCCATGATGTCGCCGGTCCAGCCGAGCCGTTCGTCGCGCTGGGGGCAGTCCGTGGGCACGGCGAGGAAGTTGCCGCGCTGGGAGCGTACGACGTTGGCGTACAGCGTGTTGACGCGTTCGTCGGAGCAGTGGAACTCCCCGATCCGGCGTAGGTCGCCGGCGACGACCTCGACCTCGACCGCCTCCACGGACACATCGGGGGAGGCGTCGATCTCGGCGTACCGGAAGCCGTGGAAGGTGAACTCCGGGGTCAGGTCGGCCGGGCCCTCGGCCAGGGTGTACCGGTCCGTGGCCCGGGCGCCGCGCAGGATGCTCGTCAGCAGGCGGCCGTCGCCGTCGAGGACCTCGGCGTGCCGGACGGTGACGGTGCCGCCCGGCCGTCCGTCGGCGCGGATCCTCAGCCGACCGGTCACGTTCTCGCCCGCGTCGACGGCGATGGTGCCGTCCGCGAGGGTTCGCAGCCGCGGCCGGACGGTCCGGACGACGCGCACGGGTGGATGGGCCCGCTGCCCCAGCCCTTCGGGCAGGGGCAGGACGGCGACGGGTTCCCAGCCGTCGTCGGCGAACCCCGGCAGCTGCCAGCCGTGGGGCTCGGCGCGGAGGTCGCGTTCGCAGCCGTCGTACAGGTCCGCCGACAGCAGGTCCCCGTAACCGCCCTTCCAGCGGCCGTCGGTGATGACCGTGACCCGCGTGCCGTCGGTGAGGTCGACTTCGAGTTGGGCGAGCAGGCCCGTCGTGTCACCGTAGACGTCACGGTTCTTGTGCCAGGTGAGGTGGCCCCGGAACCAGCCGTCGCCGACGGCGGCGGCGAGGGCGTTCGGGCCGGGGCGGAGCAGGCCGGTGACGTCGTAGGTGGCGTAGAGCAGCCGGTCGGGGTAGCTGGTCCAGCCCGGTTCCAGCAGGTCGGCGGAGACGGGCCGGCCGTTGAGGGTGGTGCGGTGGACGCCGAGCGAGGTCACGTACAGACGGGCCGACACCGGCTCCGCCGGGAGGTGGAACTCCCGGCGGAGCAACGGCACGGGGCCGGGGGAGGGGCGGCCCCGGTCACTGGGCACATGGACGGGCCGGGCAGCCCAGTCCACGGCGTCGAGCAGCGCGCCCTCCACACGGGCGGGGTCGCTCCACCGCGTCCATCCGCGATCGGTCCGGACCCGGACGCGCCAGTGACGGGTCTCGCGGCTGCTCAGCGGCTGGGCCGGCCACGGGTGGTCGGTCACCGTGCCGGACTCGACCTGACCGCTGGAGGTGGTGTCGTCGAAGGAGGGGGCGCCGGACACCTGGATCTCGTAGGCGTGCTGGAGGATGCCCGGTCGCGTTCCGGTCAGTGACCACGAGAGGCGGGGCATGGCGTGCGCGGTGGCGACGAGGCCGGAGTCGTCGGCGGTGCGCAGTCCGGTGACCGAGACCGTGATGTCCGTGGGGGTCTGTTCGGCGGGTGCCGTCGGGTTCATGGCTTGAGGTGTTTCCGGAAGAAGCCCAGCGTCAAGCCGTGCAGCGTGGCGCGATGGGGGACGGTGCCCCAGGCGTGGTCCGCGCCTTCCACGACCTCCAGTTCGGCGTTGCCGTCGTAGTGGTCCAGGTAGCGGCGCGCGTACTCCAGGGGAGCGATGTCGTCCTTGTCGCCGTGCAGGATGCGCACCGGTCCGGTGTACGTCCCGGACCGCCCGTACACGTCGAGGCCGACGATGTCGTCGACGAGTGCCTGGCTCATCCGGTGGCCGTCGGCGTCGAAGTATCCCTTCGCCTCGATCTCCGCCGCGAGCGCGCGGCCCTTGAGATAGCCCTTTGCCAGCTCGAACGGGGCCACGGCGGCGGGGGACCACAGGCACAGCGCGCCGATGCCGGTCTCCTCGGCCGCCGTGATGCCGGCGACCACGCCGCCCATGCTCATGCCGACCAGACCGATGCGCTCGGGGTCGACGAAGTCGAAGGTCCGGACCGTACGCAGGATGGCGCGGGTCTCGGCTATCTCGCCGGTGATGGTCACGCCGAAGAAGTCGCCGTCGCTCTCGCCGTGGCCGGAGAGATCGAAGCGGACCGAGGCGATGCCGTGGTCCGCCAGCAGCCGGGACATCGCGACGAAGTTCGGCAGTTCGAGGCGGTTGGAGCTGAAGCCGTGGACGAAGACCACGGTGGGGCGGCGGGTGTCCGCCGGTCCCTCGGGGATGTGCAGCGTCGAGCGCAGCGTCAGGTCGTGGTGACGGAAGTCGTGGTGGCGGATCAAGGCACAGCCTTTACGGTCGTGACGGAGGTGGGAGTGCCGCCCGGGGAGGCGGGCGCCTCGGGGTGGGCGGCGGCGAGGAACTCGGGGTGCGGTGGGCCGGCGGGGCCGGCCGGGGAGACCGCGGGCAGGCGCGGCACCCAGACGAGACCGATGACCGCCGAGACGGCGGTGACGCCGAGGAGCAGGCCGAAGAAGAGCCGGGTGTGGCCGAGGGCGAAGGCCGGCGTGCCCAGTGCGGCCAGTCCGGCGAGAGCCCGGGTGAAGGCCATGGTCACGCCGGTCGCGGTGGCCCGCAGCAGGGTGGGGAAGAGTTCCTGGGACCAGATCTTGTAGACGGACTCACCGGCGAAGGAGTTGCCGAGGCCGGAGACGAGCATGACGGCGACCAGGGTGAACCTGCCCGGTCCGAGCAGGGCGGGCAGGGCCCAGGCGACGACGATCAGGGCGGTGCCCGCGGCGAACCAGACGCGACGGGCGGGCCGGTCGACCACGCGCATGAACAGCAGACCGGCGACGAAACCCACCGGCAGCCCGAGCAGGGTCAGCCGTGAGTACTCCGCGACCTCCCCCTCGGCCAGGGCGGTCCACAGGAAGGTGCCGAACTGGCCGAGGGTGTTCGCGCCGAGGTTCCAGGTGGCGTAGTAGAGGCCGGTGGCGAGCAGGGCGCCGACGGTCGGCGCCCGGAAGAGGTCCCTGACACGGCCGAACTCGATGGCCGCACCCGCTTCGCCGGGCGCGGCGGGGCGTGCGTCGGCGGCCCGGCGTGCGGCCGCCCACTCGGCGGACTCACTGAGGGTGAGGCGCAGGAGCAGGACGACGACGGCCACGATCAGCAGATGGGCGAAGAGGATCCGGCCGCCGAGCATGCCCCGCGCCCCCATGAAGGAGCTGAGCAGCAGGACGGCCACGATGCCGGCGAGCCAGAGCATGCCGGAGAACACCACCATGGTGCCCTTCCTGCCGGGCGGCGCCTCCTCGTTCACGAGGGCGAGCGACACGGGCAGGTCCGCGCCGATGGCCAGGCCGGTGGTCACGACCCCCGCGAACAGCAGGGCGGGGCTCGCGGCCACGAGGAGCAGCAGGACGCCCGCCGCGTACAGGACGAGGGAGACGGTGAAGACCGCGCGACGGCCCAGGCGGTCGCCCAGCCGGCCGCCGAAGAGCGCACCGGCGGCGAACGCCAGGGTCTGCAGTCCCAGGAGGGAGCCGATGGTCTCGGGGCTCAGCCGGAGGGGCGCGGCGTAGTAGCCGCCGATGGCGATGCCGGACGTCACCAGGGCGGCGGCGTCCAGGTAGGAGGCCATGCCGGCGAGGGTCGCGGTCTTCCAGGGGGCGCTGCGTGAGCTTGTGGGGCCGGGCATGGGTCCTCTTCGCTGAGTACCGGGGGCGGGGACGGTGGGGACCTGGAGGGGGTGGGGCGCCGGGAGCGGTGCCGGAACCCGTCGGCGGGTTTCGCTACGGAACGTTACTTAAACGCGCCACTTAAACGTGTAGGTTGACTGAGCGGGTAAGCTAGCCCGCGATCACGCGGTTTGGCAAGAGGTCTGTCGGAGCTGTCGGAGGGTGGGGGCGCATGGCCGGGACGTCCAAGGGCAGACGACGGGTCACCAGCGGGGACGTCGCGCGGGAGGCCGGAGTCTCGCGGGCGACGGTCAGCTACGTTCTCAACGACACCCCGCACCAGAAGATCGCCGAGGCCACCCGCCGACGGGTGTGGGAGGCCGCCGCCCGCCTCGGCTACGCGCCCTCGGCCGCCGCGCGCACCCTGCGGACCGGGCGCTCCGACATCGTGCTCGGCGTGCTGCCCGACTGGCCGATCCAGCATGTGCTCGGCCGCCTCATCCAGCAGCTGACCAATGCCTTCGCCGAACACGAGTTCACCTTCCTCGTGCACTCGTCGGCCCGGCCGGCCCGGCCCCTGCGGGAGATCTGGCGGGCCCTCACACCCGCCGCGGTCCTGGCCCTGAGCGAGTTCCCCGAGACCGAGGCCGAGGCCATGCGCGCGGTGGGCATCGAGGTCGTCATGACCCTGCACGGCTCGGCACCGGGCGCCCCCCGGTCCCCGCTGGTGTCCGAGGAACCGATCGGCGCGCTGCAGGCCCGGCACCTCGCCGGCTCCCACCAGCGGCTCGGGTACGCCTATCCGGACCTGCCACGACTCGACGTCCTGGCCCAGCCGCGGCTGGACGGCGTCCGCCGGGTCTGCGCCGAGCGCGGTCTTCCGGAGCCCGACGTCCGCGCCGTCCCGCTGGAGCTGAACGGTGCCGCGGACGTGGTGAAGGGATGGCTCGCCGCCGATCCCCCGGTGACGGGCGTCTGCGCGTTCAACGACGACATCGCCATGGCCGTGCTGCTGGCCCTGCAGTCCCTCGGACTCCGCGCCCCGCAGGACCTCGCCGTGATCGGCGTCGACGACATCCCCGGCTCGGCGCTGCTGCGGCCGGCGCTGACCACGGTCGTCCGCGACACCGACACCCTCGCGCGCGGACTGGCACGCCGCGTCGTGGACGCGCTCGAAGGGAAGGAGTCCCCGGCAGGCCCCGTCGAGGACCCGCTGCGGATCGAGGCGCGGGACTCCGCCTGAGGGGACGCGCGACGGGCCGGGCCCGCCCCGGGCCCCGGGACCACGACCGCACCGGTGCCGGGTCCGTACGCGCCCGGCCCGGACGAACCACCGCCGTACGGGACCGTGCGACGCGACCGGAGTCGCCCACCGGCTCCCGGAACGGTCGCTCTCCGTGAGGAGGGTGGACGGCGGGCGGGGCGTCCGGTTACGGTTCCGCCCGTCCGCCCCGGTGCGGGGGCTCGCGCGACACCCGGGCCGAACCACGTTGCCGAGTCCCGCTGTTCGCGGGAGATACCTCCGCGCAGGGCCCGGCAGAGACGGGCGCACGCGCCGGTCCCGTCCGACCGTGAGGGCCAGGGCCTCGGCGCCGTTCCCTGCGACGCCCTTCCACGGATCCCCGCGGACACGCCCACGCCCGTCGGGCGCGCACCCCCACGGCACGGCTCCGCCCCGGCCGAGGGCCCTTCCCGTCAGAGCCGGACGCCATCGACCATCAGCCTTCAGGAGGTCCAGATGACCACGCCCCCTCCGCCGTTCGACCCGGAGCTGGCGGCCGTGCTCGCCGACCTGGGCGACCAGGCACCGACCACCGCTACCCCGGACGACATCCCCGCGGCGCGGGAGCGGCTGCGCGCCGAGGTCCCCCTGCCGACGAACGACGAACTGAGCTGCGGCGGACTCTTCGAGGTGCGGGAGCGGACGGTGCCCGGCCCGCCGGGCGCCCCCGACGTCTCGCTGCTGATCTGCCGGCCGACCTCCGTGCCCGGCCCTCGCCCGATCGTCTACTTCACCCACCCTGGCGGCATGATCGTGGGCACCAACCGTCTGGGGCTGCCCCTGGACTGGGCGGAGGAACTGGGCCTGGTCGTCGTGTCGGTGGAGTACCGGCTCGCCCCCGAGCATCCGCACCCGGCACCGGTCGAGGACTGCTATGCGGGCCTGGTGTGGACGGTCGCGCACGCCGAGGAGATCGGCGGTGACCCGGACCGTCTCGTCCTCGCCGGGGGCAGCGCGGGTGGTGGACTCGCCGCGGCCCTGGCCCTCCTCGCCCGGGACCGCAAGGGCCCACGCCTCCTCGGTCAGCTGCTGATGTGCCCGATGCTGGACGACCGCAACGACACCTTCTCCGCCCACCAGATGGCGGGGCTCGGAGTGTGGGACCGCACCGCGAACGAAACGGGGTGGAACGCGCTGCTGGGGGAGCGGCGTGGAACGGACGCCGTCGAGCCGTACGCGGCCCCGGCCCGCGCGGCCGACCTCTCCGGTCTGCCTCCGGCCTTCATCGACGTCGGCTCCGCGGAGACCTTCCGGGACGAGGACGTCTCCTACGCCACCAGGATCTGGCAGGCCGGGGGAAGCGCCGAACTGCACGTCTGGCCGGGCGGATTCCACGGCTTCGACGGCCTCGTGCCCGGGGCGGCCGTGTCGGTGGACGCCCGGGAGGCCCGGCTGCGGTGGCTGCGACGGCTGCTGGGGGAATGACGGGAGGCACCGGACCATGCCGACCACCCGCCCGGCGCGGCCGCGGGGCGGGTGGGTACGTCGGGAGGAGCGGGGCACGGCCGATCCGGTCCTGCCGGGCCGGAAGAGCCTCGGCGGGGTCCGCTCAGGGCGTCGCCGCGTCGCGGACGAGCGCGGTGTCGACGAACTGCTCGAAGCGGACGATGAGGCCGCCGCGGACGATGAAGTGGTGGGCGACCCGGGCGTCGATGTTCTTGCCGGTGTCCTTGTGGGTGGCGGTGTAGCGGGCCAGGACGACGACGTTCTCGCCGTCGACGACGTAGGTGTCGTCGTGGGCGGCCCAGCCGTCCCAGTCCTTGCCGAGCTCTTCCATCACGTTCGAGGTGACGCCGTGCGGGGTGCGGTAGGTGCCGGCGAGGGGGAAGCCGGCCATCTCCGTCCACTCCACGTCGGGGGCGAGGGTGGCGCGCAGGGCTTCGAGGTCGCCGGCGGCGGAGGCCAGGTACTGGCGCCGTACGACATCGGCGGGTGCGGTGGAGGTCGCGAACTCGGTCATGGTCAGCCCCACTTCATCTCGCCCTTGGCGACCTTCGCGCCGATCTGGGCGGCGATGAGCATGCCGTGGTCGGGGTGGCGCTTGACGAGTGTCTCGGTCAGCGCGGCGCCGTCGGCCGCCTGGGCGAGTTCCTCCTCGAACGCTGCGAGGTAGTCGCGGGTGGCGGTGATGGCGGAGGCGTCGGCGGCGGTGCCGGGCAGGCGGTGGCCGGGGACGACGAGCCGGGGGTCGAGGGCGGCCATCTCGTCCAGGAGAGCGGTCCAGACGGCGCGGTCCTCGGGGGTGGGGGTGTCGGCGACCCAGACGTGCTCCTGCTGGAAGAGCAGGACGCCGCCCAGGAGGGCGCGGGACTCGGCCTGCCAGAGGTAGTGGCGGTCGGGCAGTCCGGCGGGGCCGCCCTTGAGCTCGAAGCGGTGGCCCTCCAGGGTGAGGTCGCCGGTCAGCGGGGTGAGGTCGACCAGGCGGGTGGGCAGGTTGGGGCCGAGTGCGGCCCAGGCCTTGAGCTTGCCCTCGTAGGAGTGCCGGATGTGCTCGATGACGATCGGGGTAGCGACGAAGAGCGCGTCCGGGAAGGCGTCGGCGACGACCTCGGCGCCGAAGTAGAAGTCGGGGTCGCCGTGGGAGACGAACACGGTGGTCAGCGTCTTGCCGGAGTCGAGGACCTCGGCGACCAGGCGGTGCCCGTCGGCCCGGGTGAACCCGGCGTCCACCAGCAGCGCCTCGCTCTCACCGGTGACGAGTGTGGCGGTCTTGTTCTTGCTGCCGGCCGGGAAGTCGAGGTCCAGGACCTTGAAGTCGAGGGTGCTCATGAGAGGACTCCTTGCGTGGGGCGGGGACGGGGAAGGTCAGGAGGCGAGGGTGGCGGCGTAGGACGCGAGGCGCCGGTCGATCTCGTCCGCGGAGGCGCGTCCGTAGGCCAGAGGTGCGACGGAGTCGCCCTCGACGGCGAGCAGGGTGGGGAAGCCGGTGACGCCCAGCTCCGCCGCGCGGCGGAAGTCGGCCTGGGCGGCGGCCCGTGCGTCGGGCGATGCGAACGCGGCCACGACGGTGTCGGCGTCCAGCCCGGCGGCCTGGGCGATCGCACGGTAGGTGTCCGGGTCCGACAGGCTGTGGCCGTCGGTGTAGAAGGCGTGCTGCACCTCCGTGGCCAGGGCGGCGGCCCGGTCGGGGGCGGCCTGCCGCAGCGCGGCGACGCCACGGGCGGCCGCCTCGGAGTCCATGACGAACGAACCGTCGGCGATCAGCCGCTGGTACCCCTCGCCGAACTCGGCGCCGGTCAGCTCGGTGATCTGCGCGTTCGCGCCCTGGACGTAGCCGAACTCACGGATCGGCACCCGGCGCGATCCGGTGAACAGGCCGCCGGAGACCACGTCCACCGGCAGTTCGGGGTGGCGTGATGCCACTTCGCGCAGGGTCGCGGAGAACCCGTGGGACCAGCCGCAGTAGGCGTCGAAAACGTAGACCAGCTTCATCATGACCTCAACAGGCGTGTGACGCTCGCCCGGCACGGGCGATCACCTGACAGAACAGTAGCTGACGTGTCAGGTATTTCGGCAGGCTCATGTGACGTGGGTCACGCAAGCTTGCCTTCCGGTGCGAGCGTCGAGCCGAGGCGTCGATGTCGGGCATCGGCCCGAGGGCGGCACCTGGAGATGACCCCGGCAAGGCGGCACGCGGAGCTGGTGCCGGAGGCGTTGCGCGCAGGTCAGGGAAGTCGGGGCAGGGTGTCCCTGGCCGTGTGGCTGAGGATGCGCAGGTCCTCGGTGAACCGCTCGCGGTCCGCCTCCGGGAGAGGGCCGAGGAAGTGCGCCTTGATGTTCTCGACATGGACCCGGGCGGCGCGCACCGTCGTGTCCTCGCCCAGTACGGTCAGCCGGACCAGCTTTCCGCGCCGGTCGGTGGGGGACTCCTGGCGGGTCACGAGCCCGGCCGCCTCCATGCGGTCCACCAGGCGGGTGGCCCCGCCGGAGGTGAGCACCTGCTCCTGGGCGATGGCCCGCATGGACAGTCCCGGCTCGCCCGCCCGTCCGAGGATCAGCAGCACCTCGAACATCAGATGGCTGACACCGCACTCCACCTCCAGCGCCCGCCCGAGGATGTACTCCAGCCGGTTGGCCGCCCCCTGCAGCCGCCCGAACGCCAGCACGAGCTCGTGGTCGGCGGCCTCCTTGGCCGTACTGATGCCTGCCTGCTCATTCACGGCCGCTCCGCCCCTCGCCTGGTTCCGCCCGCCACCGTACCGATCTTGCCCCGGTGCGGGGAGTCGGCGGTCGGCCGGACCGCGTACGCAGGGGCCGCCCGACGATGCCGCTGTCGTCGCCGCCGGCCGCCCGGAACAGCGGTCGGCCGCGGCGACGGGCCGTCAGGCGCCCGGGTGCAGTCCGAGCCAACCGGGCGTCGGGGCGCCCTGGACCTCGCCGAAGTACAGCGCGAAGGTCTGCTTCCAGCGCTCGACCGCGGCGCGGTCGGCCATGAAGCGGGGGAAGCCGTCCACGTTGGCCTGCGGGTACTTCCAGATGGGCTTCAGGCCGGCCGGGGGAGTGACGTCGGTGCGGACGGACCAGCCGTTGAAGGAGCCGTTCTGCATCTCCTTGGACAGCTGCCAGTTGAGGAAGAGCTTGGCGGCCGTGGAGTTCTTCGCCGACCTGAGGATCGCGGTGCGCTGACCCCAGGCCATGAACGGGTGTCCGGCCTCGATCGCGAACGTCACGGGGGAGGAGCCGACCGCGGATCCCGCCGTCCCGACGCCGATCGTCTTCTCACCCCCGAAGACGGCGTCGCCCGGCGAATTGCTGCCCCGGGCGAACCGCACGTCCTGGGCGGCGAAGTCGGCCACCCAGTCCCAGCCGTAGGCACGGGCGTACAGCGCGAACAGGTAGAGCACCGCGTCGTCGTCGTGCGGGAACGACGAGGCGATCCGGCCCTTCCACTTCGGGTCGACCAGGTCGCGCGGGGTCAGCGGCTTCCTGGAGCCGACGGCCGCGGTGTCGTACAGGAAGCTGAAGGCGATCGCGCCGGTGGCCACCCACGTGCCCTGCGGGTCCTTGAAGGCGTCGTACACCTGGGAGAAACCGGCCGGCCTGTAGGGCAGCAGACGGACCTGCTGCTTCCAGCGGTCGAAGTCGTGCAGGGTCTGGAAGGAGACGACGTCCGGCACCACGGTGTCGGTGGCGAACTGGTTGTCGAGCCGCACGTCGTGGTACTTGCTGTAGTCGACGATCAGCGTCAGGTCGATCTCGGGGAAGCGGTCCCGGAAGGCGGCCTTGGTGCCGTCCTGCTGGGTCGGGGTGTCGCCGCCCGCGTAGACGACCAGCCTGCCGCCCTCCGCGAGCGCCGCCCGGTACAGCTCGTCGAGCGTACGGGTCTCCTCGCGTCCGCCGGTCCGTGAGGAAGCCGTCGGAGAGGAAGCCGTCGGAGAGGCCGTGGCCGTGCCGGTCGAAGCACCGAACGCGCCGATGCCGACGGCTGCTCCGGCGCCGGTGGCGAGGACATGTCGCCTGCTGAACCTGGACATACGTGGGAGACCTCTCGGTGGGGGACGGGTGAGACCCGGCGCCTGGCTCCGCCACGACGTCGGGCGTCACTCATCCTCACGCCACCGCTCTCCTTTGGGCAACGTTTCTCAAACATTCGATCGCCCATTCAACCGAACGATTGAACGTCCGGGTGTCGCTCGCAGGGGTCGGGTCACTCCGCCAAGCGGGCGGTGGACCGGCGCGTCACCAGCGTGGGGGAGAGGGTCACCTTGGCCGACGGGCGGCCGTGGTCGGCGATCCGGTCCAGCAGGAGCCGTACGGCGTTGCGGCCCATCTCCCGGCCGGCCTGGTCGACGCTGGTGAGCGAGACCGGGCCGAACGCGGCGAACGTGGTGTTGTCGTAACCGGCCACCGAGAGGTCGCCGGGAACCGACAGTCCGGCGTCGGCGAGCGCTTCCAGCACCCCCATGGCGACGACGTCCGCCCCGGCGAAGAGGGCGGTCGGCCGGGCGGCCGGGGGCCGGGCCAGCAGCTCCTGCGCCGCCCGGTGGCCGCCCTCCTGGCTGTAGCTGGTGGAGATCACGTCGATCTGCTCCGCCAGCCCCTGCACCCTCATGGCCTGCCGGTATCCGTCCGCGCGACGGGCGTTGGGCATCTCCGCGAGCCGCGCGGTGTCGGTCTCGTGATGCTCGACGTGGGCGATCCGGTGGTGGCCGAGGCCGGCGAGGTGGCGCACGACGAGGGCCGCGCCCTCGGCGTCGTCGTCGGCCACGGTGTCGTACAGGGCGGAGGAGCCGTGGCGGCCGACGACGACGGTGGGCACCGCGGCGGCGACGTGCTCCAGATGGGCACGGGAGGAGACCGGCGCGACCAGGATGAGGCCGTCCATCCCGCGGTCGATCATCGCCTCGGTGACCCTGGCCTCCGCCTTCTCGCCGTTGCAGCCCGGCCCCAGGAACACCTGGTAGTCGGTCTCCTCCAGCGATTCGGTGACGCCGTCGAGGATCTCGGGGAAGAACGGGTTGCGGATGTCGGGCAGCATCACGCCGATCGTGTACGTCTGCCCCCGCAGGGCCCGGGCGCCCGCGTGCGGACGGTAGCCCAACTCCTCTATGGCGCGGCGCACTTTGGCCTGCATCTCGGGGCTCGCCCCGTAGGCGTTGCGCAGCACCTTGGACACGGACGTGACGGAGACCCGGGCGTGTCGCGCGACGTCGACGATGGTGATCCTGCGACGTGGTGCTGTCGGCTCCATCCGGGTCCTTGCCTCTCTGGTGGCGTCGGGCGGCCGAGTCTAAGGCCGGATTCCGCAGCTCAGGGAGGTGCCCCCGAACGCGGATGTGCCGCCGTCGTCACACCACCGAAGTGTGTGCGGAACATCTTGACGTCCCGCAGGACGCTCCTTAGGGTCTGGCCACACCCTTTGGGAAACGTTACCCAAAACGTTCCGGCCCTCCACGGTCCGGCAGTCGGTGCTTGCCGCCGCTCCGTCGTCGGATTCCAGGACGAAGTGGCAACGGCTTTGCCCCGGCGGGCGCGGAGCGGAGCAGGCCATCCGGGCACATGATCTGAATCGTTTCAAGAAATGAGGTTCGCAGGTGACCGTCACCCCGCACCAGCGACTTCCGGACGGCGGCCGGCCTCCGGGCGCGCGGCCGGCTCCACGGCGCCGGCGCGCGCCGACCACCGCGCCCTGGTGGTTCGCCCTCCCCGCGATGCTGCTGTTCGTCTTCGTCGTCCTGGTCCCGAGCGTGCGCGGTGTGTACTACGCCTTCACCGACTGGGACGGTCTCTCCCCGGACTTCTCCTTCGTCGGCCCGGACAACTTCACCGAGATGCTCCGGGACGAGGACGCGACCCGGGCCATCGGGCACACCCTGCTGATCGCCGTGTCCATCACGATCGCGCAGAACGCGGTGGGTCTGCTGCTGGCCCTCGGGGTCAACTCGGTCATCAAGTCCCGCAACGTGCTCCGGGTGTTCCTGTTCGCCCCGGCGGTCATCACCCCGGTCGTCACCGCCTTCCTCTGGCGCAACCTCCTCGGACCGGACGGCGCGGTCAACAGCCTGCTCGGCGCGGTCGGCCTCGGCGGATGGCGGCAGGACTGGCTGGGCAGCCCGACCCTGGCGCTGTGGTCGGTGGTCGGCGTGATCGTCTGGCAGTTCGCCGGCTACTCCATGGTCATCTTCCTCGCCGGACTCCAGTCGGTGCCCAAGGAGGTCCACGAGGCGGCGGCCATGGACGGGGCCGGCCCCGTGCGGCGCTTCTGGTCGGTCACCCGGCCACTGCTGGCCCCGGCCCTGACCATCAACCTGATGCTGTCGATCATCGGCGGGATCAAACTCTTCGACCAGGTGTGGGCCCTGACGGGCGGTGGGCCGGGACACGCCACCGACACCATCTCGACGCTGATCTACAAGGACGCCTTCACCCTGGGCGAGTTCGGCTACAGCATCGCGCTCGCGGTCGTCCTCACGATCATCGTGGCGGTCGTCTCGTCCGGGCAGTACCTCGCCCTGTCCCGCAACGAGAGGGCCGCCTCATGAACCGCTACGGCCGCCGCACCTTCGCGCTGGAACTGACGATGATCGCCGCCGCCCTGTTCGTCGCCTTCCCGGTGTACGTCCTGGTCAACCTGGCGGTGCGGCCCGCGTCCGACACCTCCTCCCCGATCAGCCCGACACGGTCGCCCACCCTGGACAACTTCGGCGAGGCATGGCAGCAGGGGGCGCTGGGCGGCGCGCTGGCCAACAGCCTGCTGGTGACGGCGTGCAGTGTCGTCGTCGTGCTCACGGTGTCCGCACTCGCGGCGTACCCGCTGGCCCGCGCCACGGCCCGCTGGTCCCGGGGTGCGTACCTGACCTTCCTCCTCGGCCTCGCCCTGCCCTTCCAGCTCGCCTCCCTGCCGCTGTACCAGACCATGCGGGACCTGGGCCTGCTCGGCACCCCCTGGGCGCTGGTCCTGTTCTACTCGGGCCTGCAGGTGCCGTTCACGGTCTTCCTCTACGTCGGCTTCCTCCGAGCCCTGCCGCGCGACTTCGAGAACGCGGCGCTCATCGACGGCTGCACCCCGCTGCAGGGCTTCCGTCACGTGATCCTGCCCATGCTCAAGCCGGTCACGGTGACCGCCCTCGTGCTCAACACCGTCGCCGTCTGGAACGACTTCTTCACCCCACTGCTGTACCTCAGCGGCAGCGCCCAGCAGACCCTGCCGGTCGCCGTCTCCGGTTTCGTCGGCCAGTACGTCACCGACTGGAACCTCATCTTCGCCGCACTGGTGATCAGCATCCTGCCCGTCCTGCTCGTCTACTTCCTGCTGCAGCGCAGCATCATCAACGGCTTCGCGGGCGGACTGCGGGGATGACCCCGGCACCCGGCCGACCCTCAACCACGGTGGCTCACTCCCCGAGGGGGACCTCATGAAGACACGCACACTCCCCGTCCTGATCGCTGCGATCACGTCCACGGCCCTCCTGGCCGCGTGCAGCGGCGGCACCAACGCCGGCTCCGGCGGCAACTCGTCCGGCGACTCGGGCGGCGGAACGCTGACCCTGTCCTCGGTCGACCAGGGCTCGATCCAGGACGTCGTCAAGGCGTTCGAGAAGGCCAACCCCGGCGTCAAGGTCCGCTACACCACCAGCGGCGCCGACCAGTACCAGCAGCAGATCCGCACCCAGCTGTCCTCGGGCACCGCCCCCGACGTGATGTCGGTCTGGCCCGGCAACGGCAACCCGGCCGCCACCCACACCCTCGCCAAGCCCGGCTACCTGCGCGACCTGTCGGACCGCCCGTGGGCGGCGAAGCTGCCGGACGCGATGAAGTCCGTCGCCCGGTACGAGGGCAAGACCTACACCGCGGTCTTCGGCCAGAACGGCATCGGAGCGGTCTACAACGAGCAGGCCCTGAAGAAGGCCGGGCTCATCGCGCCGGACACCTGGTCGGACCTGCTCGACTTCTGCAAGGCCGCGAAGGCCGAGGGAACCCCGGCCTTCGCCCTCGGCAACCAGGACAACTGGGTGACCCAGCTCGTGCTGTACGCGCTGGTCGCCACCACCGTGTACGGCGAGGACCCGGACTTCGACAAGAAGATGCAGGCCGGTGAGGCGACCTTCGCGAAGTCGCCCTGGACCACCGCTCTGGACAAGTACCTGACGATGGAGAAGACCGGCTGCTTCCAGAAGAACCCGCTGGGCACCAACTACGAGGCCAGCCAGCAGCTCGCCGCCTCCGGCAAGACCCTCGGCATCGTGCAGGGCAACTGGGTGATCGCCCTGCTCAAGGGGAAGAACCCGAAAGGCACGTTCACGCTCAAGGCCCTGCCGGCCACCGACGACGCGTCCAAGACCCTCATCCCCGCCGCCGCGGGAGCGGGCTACGCCGTCAACGCCAAGGCGAAGAACGAGAAACTGGCCCTGAAGTTCGTGGACTTCGTGATGTCGCCCAAAGGCATGAACCTCTTCGTCGCCAAGCAGGGCGGGCTGCCCTCCCTCACCGACACCGGCTTCGCCGCCGACCCGTCGCTCGCCGAACTCTCGAAGTTCATCGAGTCCGACCGCACGGTGCCCTTCATGGACCAGCTCTGGCCCAACCCCAAGGTCCAGCAGACCATGCTCAGCGGGCTGCAGGAGATCTTCAGCGGACAGTCCACGCCCGGCAAGGTCCTCGGCGAGATGGACGCCGACTACAAGTCCGGGAGCTGACCGCCGAGCCGTCGGCCACGACGAGTGGCCGACGGCTTCTTCCGACCGCGTGATGAAACGTTTTAATCCCCCCCCCGTACGCACGATCGACCGGAGGTTCGGTATGCCCGAGGTGCCCAGTGAGACGTTCAGCCGGCGCAGGGTCGTCGGCGCCATGGCCGTCTCCGCGGCGAGCCTGGCCGCGCCCGTCGTCCCCGGACCGGCCGCGACGGCGGCCCACGCCGAGGCCGAGGACGGCGGACACGGGGCCCGGGTCACCGGCCTGGCCGTGGACGGCCGCGAGGACGGCCCGCTCGGCGTCGACGACCCGGCGCCACGCCTGAGCTGGCGGGTGCGCGGGGCCGACGCGGGATGGACCCAGGCCGCCTACCGCATCCGCGCGGCACGCTCCGGGAAGGACCTCGACCGCGGCCGTCTGCTGTGGGACACCGGCCGGACCCTCTCCGCGGCCCAGACCGACATCCCCTGGCAGGGGCCCGCGCCGGCCTCGCGCGACCGCGTGGTCTGGCAGGTCCGGGTCTGGGGCGCGGACGGCCGCGCGACCCCGTGGAGCCGGCCGGGCAGCTGGGAGACGGGGCTGCTCCACCGCACCGACTGGGGCGAGGCCAAGTGGATCGAGCACCCGGGCCGCGCCGTCGACCAGCCCCTGCCGTTGTTCGCCCGCGCCTTCCGGGTGGACGGCAGGGTGGTCGAGGCCAGGTTGTACCTCTCCGGCGTCGGACTGCACGAGGCCCGGCTCAACGACGAGCCCGTCACCGACGAGGTGCTCGCCCCGGGCAACTCCAACTACCAGCTCTCCACCGAGTACCGCGTGTACGACGTCACGGGGCTCGTCCGCTCCGGCGCCAACACCCTGGGCGTCGAACTCGGCCACGGCACGGCCCTGGTGACCCGGTCCGTCACGAACCCCGCCGCCGGTCGCACCGCCCCGTACAGCTGGTGGCAGAGCCGGTTCAAGGGCAGCGGCACGCTCGTCGCCCCCGCCGCCCGGGGCGCCACCACCGTCAAGGTGAGCAGTGTGGCCGACCATCACGTAGGTGGCACCGTCAACATCGACGCCGGCGACGGCGGCGAGCGGCTGGAGTGCCGGACCGTCACCGCGATCGGCACCGCGGGCGCCGGCGGGACCGGTATCACCTTCGAGCCCGGCCTGACCTCCGCGCATGCCGAGGGCGCCGCCGTCACCGGATCCGGGAACCCCCTCGCGAGCACCGATCCGAGCGCGGGCGCCGCGGTCACTCCGCGCCTGATCGCCCGGCTGGAACTCACCAGGGCCGACGGCACGGTCGAGACCGTCGTCAGCGACCGCACCTGGAGGACGGCGCTCGGCCCCACCGTCACCGCGAACTGGTACTCCGGCTCCGACCACGACGCCCGCCGCGAACAGCCGGCCTGGACCGCCCCCGGCGCCGACCTCGGCGAGACGGCGCGGCGCCGGGACGGCACCGCCATGGGATGGACCGACGCCGGTGTCGCCCCGCCGCCCAATCTGACCACCGAGCTGGTGTGGCGCGTGGCCGAGCCGCTGAAGGTGGTCGACCGGATCCGCCCGGTCTCCCTGACGCAGCCGCGCCAGGGAGTGTGGGTCTTCGACTTCGGGCAGAACTTCGCCGGCTGGCCCCTGCTGCGGCTCGACGGCCCGCTCCCGGCCGGCGCGACGGTCACGCTGCGCCCCGCCGAGTCGCTGAACGCCGACGGCACCGTCGACCAGGCGTCGATCATGGGCGGGGGCCCCGCCCGCGGCACCCAGGTGTTCGCCACCTACACGACGTACGGCGCCGAGGGAGGCGAGCAGTGGCATCCGCGCTTCCACTACTTCGGGATGCAGTGGCTCCAGGTGACCGGCCTGCCCGAGGGTCTGGTGCCGACGCTCGACACGGTGACCGGCCTGCAGATCCACGCGGACGTGCCGGTCGCCGGTTCCCTGCGCACCTCCGACGACCGCATCAACCGGATCCACCGGATGGCCCGTTACTCGATCATGAGCAACGTCATGTCCACCTTCACCGACTGCCCCGGGCGCGAGAAGCTCGCCTACCCCGCCGACTACGTCCAGCCCTTCGGCTCCCTGCACCGCACCTTCGGCTACGCGGCCTACCTGCGCACCATGCAGCGCCACCTGGTCGAAGGCCAGTCCCGGGGCGGGGCGGACCTCGGCAACGTGGCGCTCAAGGCACCGGTGTACGACTGGGGGTACACCGGCCGGTTCGGCGACGAGATCAACTGGGGCAACGGCATCGTCCTGGTGCCCTGGCTGCTGTACGAGACGTACGGCGACACCCGGACGATGGCCCGCACCTATCCGCAGATGCGTGCCTTCCTGGACTACATCAGGACCAGGAAGGCCGGCACCGGCGCGGACGCCCATCTCGTGGACGCGGCCCTGGCCGACTGGATCGCCGCCGAGAACACCTCGGGCCGCATCACCGGAACCTGGGGGTACCACCAGATCGCGGACCGCATGGCCCGGATGGCGGCCCTGCTCGGCCGCGACGCCGACGCGGCCGAGTACCGCGGTCTCGCGGCCGACATCAAGGACGCCTTCAACAACGCCTTCTACAACGCGGCTCTCGGCCGGTACACCGCCGAGGGCGACCGCGGCCCCGCCGGAGCGACCCAGGCCGCGCAGGCGCTCGCGCTCGACGAGGGACTGGTCCCGGAGACCGAACGCGGCAAGGTCCTCGACGCGCTGGTGGAACTGGTCCGAGGCTACCGGCCGTTCGGGGGCGGCCCGCATCTCAGCGGCGGCACCATCGGCCTCGCCCCGATCGTCCGGGCCCTGCACGAGGGCGGCCACGACGACCTCCTGTGGGACGTGCTGCGGGAGGACACCCGCCCGGGCTACGGGTACTTCATGGCACCCACCACCGCCAATCCGCAAGGGCTGACGACCGTCCCCGAGGACTGGGACATGGGCAACTCCAAGAACCACATGATCCTGCTGCAGATCGAGGAGTGGTTCCACAGCGGTGTGGTGGGCATCCGCCAGGCCCGCGGCGGGGCCGGCTACCGCGAGCTGGTCGTCGACCCCCGTCCGGTCGGCGACCTCACCCGTGCCGAGGGCGGCTACCGCACCCCGTACGGAGTGGTGTCCGTGCGGTGGACCAGCCGCGACGGCCGGTTCCGGCTTCACGTGGAGCTGCCGCCGAACACCACGGCGGAGATCCGGATGCCCACCGGCGACCGCGCCACCCACGTGGTCGGCTCCGGCCGGCACACGTTCACCTCCCGCGACCAGTGACCCCTTCCCCACCGAGAGGATCCGACGGCATGAGCCACGAACGTGCCACCGCAGAAGGAACGAGCGCGGCGGCGCGGACAGCGCACCGCCCGCACGAAAGCCCCGTCCACGGGCTGACGGTCGAGCACCGCACCGATCCCCTCGGCGTGGACGCCGACCGCCCGCGCTTCGGATGGCGTACGCGGTCCGCGAGCCGGGGCTGGCGGCAGGGGTCGTACCAGATCCTCGTCGCCACCTCCCCGGAGCTGCTCACCCCCGCGAGCGCCGACGTCTGGGACAGCGGGCGGGTGCGCTCGGCGGACTCGGTGGCCGTCCGCTACGCGGGCGTCCCCCTGCGGGCCTCGACCCGCTACCACTGGACCGTCCGTGTCTGGAACACCGAGGGCCGGGCGGCCGGCACCGCCTCGCCCGCCGTCTTCGAGACCGGTCTGATGAGCACCGACGGCGTGGGCGGCTGGGACGGGGCGCGGTGGATCGGCATGAAGGGGAAGGTCCCCGGCTCGCCCGGCGCTCCCCTGCTGCGGACCCGGGAGACGCTCGGGTGCGGCGACGGCCGAACGGTCGGTGACGCGCGGTTGTACATCTCCGCCCTCGGCGTGTACGAGGCCCACGTCAACGGAGAGCGGGTGACCGTCCGGCAGGACGGTGAGCGCACCCTCGAACTCCTGCCGCCGGGCTGGACGAACTACGACGCCCGCGTCGACTACCTGACCTACGACGTCACCGTACTCCTGGCGGACGGGCCCGAGGTCACGCTCGCCGTCGTCCTGGGCAACGGCTGGTACAACGGCCGTGTCTCCGAAGGCAGCACGTACCACACGCAGTCCGGCAACGCCCTCGCGGTCAAGGCGAAGCTGTTGATCCGGTACACGGACGGGACGACCCGGTCGGTCGTCACGGGGACCTCGGGCGGCTGGAAGGCCACCGACACCGGCCCGTTCCGCGCCGACGACCTCTACGACGGCCAGACGTACGACGCCCGACGGGAACTGCCGGGCTGGACCGCGCCCGGATTCGACGACACCGCGTGGTCGGACGTGGAACACATCGCCTTCGAGGACAGGTATCCGGGCGTGCGTCTGCGGGCGTACCCGGGGGAGAGCGCGCGTTTCGTCGACCGCTGGGACCGGCGGCCGCAGTCCGTCACCGTCATCACGGGAGTGACCGGACAGGATGGAAGCCCGCACGGCCGGGGACGGGTCGTCGTGGACCCGGCCCGTACGGTCACCGACCCGGCGAAGGCGGCCACCGCCCAGGTCACCCTCGCCGCCGGCGAGACCGCCGTCTTCGACCTCGGCCAGAACATGGTCGGTGTGCCCCGCTACGGCGTGCGCGGCCCGGCCGGTGCCAGGGTCGAGTTCCGGTTCGCCGAGATCCTCAACGACGACAGCGCCGGCGCCGACGGTCCCGAGGGTTCGCTCTACCGGGCCAACCTCCGCAGCGCGAAGGCCACCAGCACCTACATCCTCAAGGGCGACCCGGAGGGGGAGACCCACCAGGACTCCCTGACCTTCTACGGCTTCCGCCATGTGTCCGTCACGGCGTCGGAGACCGTCACCGTCACCGGGCTGACGGGCAGGGTCGCCACCTCCGCCGTCCGCGAGACCGGGACCGTCACGACGAACGACCCGCACGTCGACAAGCTGGCGAGCAACATCCGCTGGGGGCAGCGCGGCAACTACCTCTGGGTGCCCACCGACTGCCCGCAGCGCGACGAACGGCTCGGCTGGACCGGCGACACCCAGGTCTTCGCCGTCACCGGCCTCTACAACGCGGACGCCTACACCTTCCTCAGCCACTTCCAGGACACCGTCGTCGACTCCCAGGCCATCTACGGAGCGGACGGGGCGCAGTACACCGGCGTGGCCCCCGGCGGCCGCTACAACTTCCCCGGCGGCGGCAGCGGTTGGGCCGACTGCGGGGTCGTCCTGCCGTGGACCCTGTGGCAGATGACCGGCGACACCACCGTCGTCGAGGACAACTGGCCCTCGATGGTCCGCTATCTGGACTGGATCCGGCGGCAGACCGGCGACACCTACGCCGGGCAGGGATCCCTCACCGGCGACTGGCTCGCCCCGCAGAAGACCAGCGCCCAGCTCATGAGCGACGCCTACTACGGCTACTCCGCACACCTGATGGCACGCATGGCCCGCGCGATCGGTCGCGCCGAGGAGGCGGCGACGTACGAACGGCTCTTCGGACGGATCAGACAGGCGTTCATCGCCAGGTACCTGAGCACCGAGGGCGGCCGGGTCACCGTCCGGTCCGGACTGGGGGACGCCTCCCCGATCGAACCGGGCTCCGACCCGAACGAGAAGACGGAGGACAACAGCCAGAGCGCCCTGCTGTGGGTCCTCAAACTCGGCTTCTACGAGAACGAGGCGCAGCGTCGCGCCCTGGTCGCGCTCCTGGCGGACGACATCCGCAACGACGCGGCCCACAAGGAGGCGCACCCGGACAGTGTCCGCGTCCGGTACCCCGAGAACACGCTGTCCGTCGGCTTCCTCGGCGTCAACATCCTCGCCCCCGTCCTCACCGACGAGGGGCGCGCGGACCTGGCGTACGAGCTGCTGCACCAGGACGCGCTGCCGTCCTGGCTGTTCTCGGTGAAGAACGGTGCCACCACCGTCTGGGAACGCTGGAACTCCTGGGCCGAGGACGCCGGGTTCGGCCCGGTCGGCATGAACTCCTTCAACCACTACGCCTACGGCGCGATCATGGAGTGGATGTACGCCTACATGGCAGGCATCGCCCGCGACCCGGACGCGCCCGGCTTCAAGCGCTTCCTGCTCCAGCCCCACCTCGATCCCACGGGCCGGATCACCCGGGTCCGCGCCACCCACGAGTCGCCGTACGGGGAGATCCTCAGCGCGTGGGAGGTTGGCAGCGGCGGCCGGCGCCTGGCGTACGACGTGGCCGTACCCGCCAACAGCGAGGCCACCCTGCGCGTCCCGGCCGTCTCGGCGGACTCGGTCCGTGAGGGCGGGACCCCCCTGGCGGATGTGGCCGGCGTGCGCTTCCTCGGACACACGGAGGGGGTGTCCTCGTACCTTCTGCCGTCCGGCCGGTACCGCCTGAGCGCCGACCTGCGCTGACGGGGGCCGGGCGCTCCGGATCTCGTGAACACGGCTCACCGCCGCCGACTCCCTTGGCCCCCACCGGATCGTGCGCGGCGAACTGGTCCCCGGGGAGAAGGTCAGGGACGGTGAACTCGCCGAGCGCCTCGGCCTCCGCCGCACCCCGGTGCGCGAGGCGCTCGCCCGGCGCGGTCCTGCGGTCGCTCGGCCGGCTCGCCCTCGAGACGGCCGTTCCGGTCATGACCGGGCACGACTTCCGGCGCATGCGCGAGGCGAACCGCGACTTCGAACGGGCCGTGGCCGCCAACGACACCGGTGCCGCGCTGGACGCGGACGACCGCTTCCATGCCGTCCCCATCGCAGCCGCGGACAACCCCGTCCTCAGCCGGATCGTCGAGCGGCTTCACCCGCAGATCCACCGCATTCTCCACCGCAAGTTCTCCACCCTGCTCGCCGGTCGCAACACCATCGAACACCACGACGAACTCATCGAGGTCTGTGCGGAGGGGGACGCCCGTTCCGCCGCCGAACTCTCCGGACGCCACTGCTCCGAACTGGGCGGACACGTCAACCAGCTCTTCGACACCGATCAGTTCGCCGAGGCGGCCACCGACCGGGGCACCGGCCGCCGTCTCGCCGACTGACCCTCGTCGAGCGCTCAGCCGTTCGCCGGCACGGGCTCCGCCTCGGTCTGCGACGGCACGACCGGCTCCGGCGCGTCGGGAGCGGTGTAGTAGACGGACGACCCCTGCCGGCTGCGCTGGGCGTTGCTCTTGGCGACGAGACCTTCGAGCGTGGTGCGGACGACATTGGTCTGGATACGGCGGTCGGGGTGCGCCTGGGTGAGCGCGGCGGCGACCTCGGCGGCGGAACGCGGTTCGCTCTGCTCGGTGAGGTGCAGGCGGATCAGCTCCACCAGGGTGGGCTGGTCCTTCTTCGGGGCGGAGGACTTCGGGGCCGATGACTTGGTGGCGGCGGTCCTGGGAGCCGCGGTCTTGCCGCCGGCGGTCTTGGTGGCCGTCTTGGTGGCGGCCGACTTCGGCGCCGCCGTCTTGGCTGCCGCCGTCTTGGCCACGGCGGGCTTGGCCGTGGCGGTCTTGGCGGCGGCGGGCTTCTTCGTCTGCTTGGCGTTCTGCGGGGGAGCGGTCTGCTGCGCCTTCTTCGCACGCGTCCGCTTGGCGGTCTGCGGCCCGGCGGCGGACTTCTGCCGGGGAACCGGAGCGGCGACGACCTCCTCGGTCACGGGAGCGGGCTCCGGTGCCACGAAGCCGAGTGCCTGCTGCACGTTCGCCAACACACTGTGGTCCTGCTGCAGGTTGCGGAGCTGCTCCTGCAGTGACTCGATCTCTCCGTGGAGACGCTCCTGTTCCTTGGCGTTCCGTTCGAGGTCGGCGGCGACCTGGGCGGTGTACTGCGCCTTGAGATCCGTCGTCTCCGAAGGCGTTTCGGTCATGGCAGTCCCTCCCGACAAATGGATGTGCTGTGTGCGGATGTTACTCACCCTTTCCTGTCCGCCACCCATGTGTCCGCACGGATTCCCACGAAGAGGGGGTGCCGGGCCTGCCATGTGTGCCGGCCGACGGCCGTCACGACATGCCCGCGGACAGGTTCCCCGGCACACGGGCCGAATCCCCGTTGCCGAGGAGCCTCGCCCACCGCGATGCTGAGCACATGAGGTACCGCGCATGCAGCTGAGGCTGCGTCAGTTCCGGCCCCGCAACGGGCCCCACGAGCACCGTGTCGTCCAGCCCCGACAGCCCCTGCGCCACACGTCACTGCGCGCTCCCGAGCCCATCGGCACGTTGCTCGGGGACCACGACGGGCTGAACCGTCTGGCGGGACTGTTCTCCTTCGCCGCCTACTCCCGGCACACGATCGTCCATGTCCCCCTGCGCGACAGCGTGCCGCCCGACGAGGGCGTGGGCGAGCCGGTCGACCTCGTCCTCGCCCACGACACGCTCGGACTGCGGCCCAGCCGGTGGCCGGAGCTGCGCCGCAAGCTGGTCGGCGGCACTCCCCTGACCGTCCGCACCGACGAGGCACGCACGCACCGGGACTCCACCGCGTGGCGCGAACGGTACGCACGGACCGACGTCCGCGACGAGGTGCGGCACGCCACCCACGCCCGGACGTTCTTCCTGTTCGGCGGCCGGGACGTGTTCGCCTCGGCCGCCATGTCCCTGGCCCATGCGGCGGGTTGGGGCCCGCGCCGGAAAGGCGTCGCCGAGGGGCACTCGGCCTTCATGACGGGGCTCACCGAGCTGGTCCAGCCATCCGGCGGCGGGCACCCCCTTGAGGTGCTGGTCTGCTTCAAACCGTATCCGCCCTATGCCCACTTCAGACGCCCGGGGAGATGAGGCGACCGCCGGTCGGTGTCGTCACGGCGGCGCCCCGTCCTCAGGACCCGCCGCGCTCCCGGGGGATCTTCTGCCCCGCCTCGATCGCCACGGGGAGCCGGTTCTCGGCCGGCGGCAGCGGGCAGGTGGCCAGGTCGGTGTAGGCGCACGGCAGGTTCGTCGCCCGGTTGAAGTCCAGGACCACCGTGCCGTCCTCGGCGGGTGCGCCGAGAGCGAGGGCCCGGTTGGCCGCGTAGGTGGTGATCCCGGACGTGGCGTCGGTGAACAGCACCAGCAGGTCGCCCGCACCGTGGCCGGGGAACGCGGTGAGCGACAGCCGGTGCCCGTCCAGCTCGAACGCGACCCGGCCCGGGGCGTCGTACACATGCTCAAGGCCCTCGACCGCCGCGCCCACGGTCGTCGGCCGGGGCGCGTCGAAGGCGGTGTAACGGCCGGTCACCGCCCACCGGGGATGCGGGGCGTAGGCGGGCGTGCCGGCGAACGCGGTGAGCAGCGGTGCGTCCGGGTGCCGGGGGCGGACGATGTCGTGTCCACCGCGCCGGGCCACCTCGATCACGGCGTCGCCCCGGACCGCCTCGACCCCGCCGCGCTCCGGGAGCACCCCGAAGCGGTGCTCGCCCTGGACCGGGGTGCCGTCCACGATCAGTTCCTCACCGTCGTCGAGGACCACGACGACCCCGTCGGAGCCGGTCGACCACGCGCCCGGTGCGTCCGGGAAGCGCTGCGGCTCGTCATCGAGCCAGTGCAGGCCGGTCACGGCGAGGAAACCGTGGGGGTCGGCGAGCCGGGCCTCCTGCCTCGTGTGCCACGCCTGCCAGTCGCGGGTGAACGCGGCCAGGTCCGCTGTGGTGTCCTGCACGGTCATGGGTGCCCTGCTTTCTCGGTCGTGGGTGCGGACGGTCGTGCGGAGGAGCGCAGGAGTTCGCGCACGAGGGCGGCCACCTGCTCCACCTCGATGAGGAAACCGTCGTGACCGTGGGGGGATTCGATCACGCGGGCGTACTCCGCCGACGTGATCCCGGCGGCCAGTTCCGCCTGCTGAGCCAGGGGATAGAGGCGGTCCGAGGCCACTCCGGCGACCAGCGTCCGCGCGGTCACACGGCGCAGGGCGGCACGTGTGCCACCGCGCCCGCGGCCGACGTCGTGCGTGTTCATGGCATCCGCCAGCACGACGTAGCTGCCCGCGTCGAAGCGGCGCACCAGTTTGTCCGCGTGATGATCGAGATACGACTCCACCTGGTACCGGCCGCCGTCGTGGGGGTCCTCCGCCTCCTGAGGTGCGCGGCCGAAGCGGACCCGCAGCTCCGGCTCGGATCGGTAGGTGATGTGCGCGATGCGGCGGGCCAGGCCGAGCCCCGTGTCCGGTCCCCGGCCCGTGCCGTGATAGTCGCCGCCCCGCCAGTGCGGATCGCCCCGGACGGCGTGCAGTTGCACGCCGGCCCAGGCGATCTGCTCCGCGCTCGCCGCCGCCGTGGTGGCCAGCAGCAGGAGCGCCTCCGTACGCTCCGGATACGCCACGGCCCACTCCACGGCGCGCATCCCGCCCATGGAGCCGCCCACCACCAGCGCCCAGCGGCCGATGCCGAGCGCGTCCGCGAGCCCCGCCTCCGCGGCGACCTGGTCGCGCTGGGTGAGTGAGGGGAAAGCGCCGCCCCAGGGCCGCCCGTCGGGACGTGCCGAGGACGGCCCGGTGCTGCCCTGGCAGCCGCCCAGCACATTGGGCGCGACGACGAACCAGCGGTCCGTGTCCAGGGCCAGACCGGGCCCGACGACTCCGTCCCACCAGCCGGGTGTGGGGTGACCGGGCCCGGCCGGCCCGGCGACATGGCTGTCGCCGGTGAGCGCGTGGAGCACGAGAACGGCGTTGGAGCGGTCCGGCGCGAGCCGTCCCCAGGTCTCGAACGCGAGCCGCACACCGGGCAGTTCGCCCCCGCTCTCCAACGGCAGCGCCCGCTCCCGCGCATGCCACTGGCGGCGCCCGGGAGGGTCCCCCTCCCGCCAGGCCCCGGAGGCCGGCGGGAGAGGGATCCCGGCGGTCGTCGCCATGGTGTTCAGGACGCGGCCTTCGCGGCGCGGAAGCCGGCCTCCAGGTCCGCCTTCAGATCGGCGAGGTTCTCGATGCCGACCGACAGACGGACCAGGCCCGGCGAGGTGCCGGTCGCCGCCAGCTGGGCCTCGTCCAGCTGACTGTGGGTCGTGGACGCCGGGTGGATGATGAGGCTGCGTACGTCACCGATGTTGGCGAGATGGCTGAACAGTTCGACGGCGTCGACGAACCGCTTGCCGGCCTCGACCCCGTCCCGCAGTTCGAAGGCCAGGATCGCTCCGGCGCCGCGCGGCAGATAGCGCCGGCCCGCCTCGTACCAGCGGTTGGACTCCAGGCCCGGGTAGTGGACGGCGGCGACCTCGTCGCGCTGCTCCAGCCATTCGGCGAGCGCCTGGGCGTTGGCCGAGTGCCGTTCGATACGCAGGCTGAGCGTCTCCACGCCCTGGAGAAGCAGGAACGCCGAGTGCGGGGAGAGCGCCGGGCCGATGTCCCGCAGCAGCTGCACGCGCAGCTTGACGGCGAAGGCGCCGGGGCCGAGCGCGGGCCAGTACCGCAGACCGTGGTAGCTGGGGTCCGGCTCGCTGAAGTCCGGGAACCGCTCGGCGTGCGCGCCGAAGTCGAAGGTGCCGCCGTCGACGACGACACCGGCGATGGTGGTGCCGTGGCCGCCGAGGAACTTGGTCGCGGAGTGGACGACGATGTCGGCGCCGTGTTCGAGGGGGCGCAACAGGTACGGCGTCGGCACGGTGTTGTCCACGATCAGCGGCACACCCGCCTCGTGCGCGACGTCGGCCACCGCCCGTACGTCGAGCACGTTGCCGCGCGGGTTGCCGAGGGTCTCGGCGAACAGGGCCTTCGTGTTCGGCCGGACCGCGGCCCGCCACGCCTCCACGTCGTCCGGGTCGTCGACGAAGGACACCTCGATGCCGAACTTGGGCAGGGTGTGGCGGAACAGGTTGTACGTGCCGCCGTACAGGGAGGTGCTGGAGACGATGTGGTCGCCCGCGCTCGCCAGGGTCAGGACGGCGAGGGTCTCCGCGGCCTGCCCGGAGGCCAGGGCCACCGCGGCGACGCCGCCTTCGAGGGCGGCGATCCGCTGTTCGAAGACGTCCTGGGTCGGGTTGTGGATGCGGGTGTAGATGTTGCCCGGCTCGGCGAGGGCGAACAGGTCGGCGGCGTGCCGGGTGTCCCGGAAGACGAACGAGGTCGTCTGGTAGATCGGTGTCGCCCGGGCGCCGGTCGTCGGGTCCGGCGTGGCACCGGCGTGGATCTGCTTGGTCTCGAACGACCAGGCCGACGTGTCGGGGCCGGCTGTCCCGTCCTCGGGGGTGTGGCCGGCGGTAACGGAGTCGACGGGCTGGCTCATGGTTCTCCTTGGGTGGACGTACGGGTGTGCGGGGTGCGTGAGGGACGGAGAGGGGTGGCGGATGCCACCACGAGGCGACGTCGCGGGGACCATGGGCCAGGGCGTGCCGGGACATGAGTGGCCGTCGTCGACGGACAGGGGTGGCCGAAGGCCCCGCGCGGGAGCGGGGTGGACCGAGTGGAGAGGGCGCGCCCTGTGACAAGGCGTCGGAACCGCCCTCGCCGGGAGTTTCGCCGGGCGGGGCGTCGAGGAACGCTAGGTCAGCAACAACACGAGGCCGGGCGTCGGCACAGGTCGATGACCAGGCGTCGCACCAAGGGCTCGGGGTTCATGGGCCTTTTCTACCGCAGCCCGCGGTTCCGCACCAAGGGGCGTCCACTCTCTGGAACGGAGTCCTTCCGCACGCCGACCGGAACACCCTCCTCTGCAACGGAGTTGCGCGTGAACCGCCGAACCGCCGAACCGCCGAATCCCCGAATCCCGGATCGCCGCCGCCCGATCGTCAGGCCGACGGGCCGTCGTGGCCTTCCGGTTTCCGTCCCCAGACGGTGAGCATGCCGGCCGACAGCGCGGCGCACTCGTCCGAGCCCAGGTACCGCACGGCCGCGTCGACGGCCGTGTCGTCGACCAGCCCGGTGGCGAGCATGGCTCCTCTGCTCCGCTCCCATGTGTCCGCCCAGAAGCGGCTGATGGCACTGCCCGGCAGCAGGGGCGGAACATGGATCTCGGCGGCGACGGACGTGAGGCCCACCGCACGGAGCAGGTGCGGGTAGGACGGCACCCAGGAGACATCGGTCCCGATGGTCGCCCGCAGCCCCTCCCACATCGCGCGCATGACCGTGGTGTACGGCGTCGGCGGAGTCCGGTCGTTCGTCGGATCGACCGCGTCGCTGAGCACCAGCACACCGCCGGGCGCGACGAGTTCGGCCAGCGCCGCGATCACACGGTCGCGCTCGGGCAGGTGCATCAGCACGAACCGCGCGTGGACGAGCCGGAATCGGCCGGGGGCGAAGTCCGGGGCGGTGACGTCGGCCTCCCGTACCTCCAGCCCGGGTACGGGCCGCGCGCCGAGGAAGCGTACGTCCCGGTCCACGGCGAGCACGCTCGTCACGCCGGCCTCGTCCAGCAGCCGCCGGGAGACGGTGCCCGTGCCGGCGCCCACGTCGAGGCAGTGCCACCCGGGACCGGCCCCGAGGGCCCGCAGCCGTGCCATGGTGACGTCGTCGTAGGCGAGCGCGCCGAAGTCGATGCGCTCGCCCTCACCCGCCTGTTCGGGACGGAACACGGCCTCGCCGTAGCGGCCCCCGTCGTGCCCCGCTGACCGGTCGGCAGGGGGCGGGAACATCGGGTCGTGGAACGCTGTCATCGCCGGACCTCTTCACACGGTGGGGCAGTGCCGGGCGGCCCTTCCAGGACCGCGACACGACCGATCCTCCTCCTGCCGCGTCCGGCCCGCGCGGCGGGACGAACGCCGGCGGGGCGGCGTCCACCGACCGTGTGTCGGTGTACGCCGCCCTCGGGTGGGACGGATCGCGGGAGGCAGGTGTTCGCGGGCCTTCCGGCTACTTCGGGTCGCGGTCGAAGACCGACTTCGACCAGAAGTAGCCGAGTGCGGAGAGGCCCAGGCACCAGGCGACCGCCAGCCACCCGTTGTGGCCGATCTCGCTGCCGAGCAGCAGCCCGCGTACGGTCTCGATGGCCGGGGTGAAGGGCTGGTACTCGGCGATCGGCTGGAACCAGCCCGGCATCGCGTCGATCGGCACGAAGGTGCTGGAGATCAGCGGCAGGAAGATCAGCGGCAGCGCGTTGTTGCTGGCCGCCTCGACGTTCGGGCTGGACAGACCCATCCCGACCGCGATCCAGGTGAGGGCCACGCCGAACAGCGCGAGGAGTCCGAACGCCGCCAGCCACTCCAGGGGCGTCGCGTCGGTGGACCGGAAGCCGATGGCCACGCCCACCCCACCCACGAGAGCCACGCTCGCCAGGGACTGCAGCACGCTGCCGAGAACGTGTCCGACGAGGAAGGAGCCGCGGTGGATCGCCATGGTGCGGAAGCGGGCGATGATGCCCTCCGTCATGTCCATGGACACGGAGACCGCGGTGCCGATCGTGCTGCTCCCGAGGGTCATCAACAGCACGCCCGGGACGAGGTAGGCGATGTAGTCGGAGCGGTCGGCGCCGCCGATGCCGGCGCTCATCACGTCTCCGAAGATGTAGACGAAGAGCAGGAGCAGCATGATCGGGGTGAGCAGCACGTTGAGGGTGAGGGAGGGGTAGCGGCGCACGTGCAGGAGGTTGCGGCGCAGCATCGTGGACGAGTCGCGCACGGCCAGGGACAGGGCACTCATCGGACGGTCTCCTCGGACTGGCTGGGCTGGTGGGGGAGCGTGCCTGCGGTGTTGGTGAGGGCGAAGAAGACGTCGTCGAGGTCGGGGGTGTGGACGGTGAGTTCGTCGGCGTCGATGTCCGCCGCCTGCAGGTGGTCGAGCAGCGTGCGCAGGTCGCGCTGGGTGCCGTCGCTGGGGTGCTGGAGGGTGAGGTTGTCGTCGTCGCGGGTGGCGTCGGGCAGGGCGGTGGCGGCGCGGCGGTAGGCGGTGGGGTCGGTGAAGCGGAGGCGGACGTGTCCGCCGGGGACCAGGCGTTTCAGTTCCTCGGGGGTGCCTTCGGCGGCGATCTTCCCGTCGTGGAGGACGGCGATGCGGTCGGCGAGCTGGTCGGCTTCTTCGAGGTACTGGGTGGTGAGCAGGACGGTGACGCCGGTGGTGACGAGTTCGCGGATGATCTGCCACATGGTGTGGCGGGAGCGGGGGTCGAGGCCGGTGGTGGGTTCGTCGAGGAAGATGATGCGGGGGTCGCCGACGAGGGTCATGGCGATGTCGAGGCGGCGTTTCATGCCGCCGGAGTAGGTGGAGGCGGGCTTCCTGGCGGCCTCGGTGAGGTCGAAGCGTTCCAGGAGCTCGGCGGCGACCCGGCGTCCCTCGCTCCTGGGCAGGTGGTGCAGGTCGGCCATGAGGAGCATGTTCTCCTCGCCGGTGATCAGGCCGTCGACGGCGGAGAACTGCCCGGTGACACCGATCGCGGCACGGGCCGCCTGCGGGTCCACCGCGAGGTCGTGACCACCGACCCGGGCCTGGCCGGCGTCGGCGCCGATGAGGGTGGAGAGGATCTTCACGACGGTGGTCTTGCCGGCACCGTTCGGCCCGAGCAGCGCGAACACGGAGCCGGCCGGGACGCGCAGATCGACGCCGTCCAGGACGGTCTTGTCGCCGAAGGACTTGCGCAGACCGATGGCCGAGATGGCGTCGGGCGACGGGACGCCGGAACCTCTGTTGGATGTGGACATGACAGATGCAGGCATGGTGCCCTCCTGGGCGAAGGCTGAGGTGAGCGGGGGAGTGGGCGAGGTGCGGCCGGAGCCGGTCGGTCAGGCCCTGGAGCGGCGGATGTCGATGTTGCCGTGCTTGGTGCGGGCGCGGACCTCGACGGTGTCCCCGGTCTCGTCCGGGGTCTCGGAGGGGGTCAGGGTGTTGCGCACCTGGCCGGAGTTCGAGCTGACGTCGAGCCAGGCGGCCGTCCCCTCGCGGACCCCGACCTCGATGGCGCCGTAGGAGGTCTCCAACTGGACCGTGCCGCGGGCCACTTCGCCCACGCGCAGGGTGCCGTGGGCGGTGACGGCGGTCACGGAGTCCTCGGCGCGCGCGATGTCGATGTCGCCGTTGGCGCCGCGCACCCGCAGTTCGCCGGTCGCGGCTCCGATGGTCGTGGTGCCGTGCGAGTTCTTCAGGACGGCGGGGCCGTCGACGAGGCCGACGCGCATGCTGCCGGAGCTGGTGGTGATCTCGGCCCTGCCCTCGACCCGGTCCACGGTGATCGAGCCGTGCGACGCGGTCAGATGCAGCGGGCCGGTCGTGTCGAAGCGGGCGTCGCCGGACGACGTCTTCACACGGACCTCTCCGAGCCGCCCCTCGCCGAGCACCTGGACCCACGCGCCGGTCACGTCGAGGCGCGAGCCCGTGGGCAGTTCGACCGTCACGTCGACCGTCCCGGTACGGCCGATGTTGAGGCCGAGCAGGCTGGGCTTGGGCGTCCTGACGGTCAGGACGCCACTCGCGTACGTGGCCTCGGTCTGGTCGGCGGTGCGCACGTCCAGGTCCTTCTTCGGGTCGCGGGGCCGTACCTCGACGACCGTGTCGAGGCGGTCGCCCGCGGTGAACTGGATGGATCCGGCCTCCACGTGAGCTGTGGCCGAGATCGGTTCGGGGGTGTTGAAAGAAGGCATGACTGTCCCGTCCTCGTGGGTTCTTGATCCGTCCCTGCTGGTGGGACGTGGTGTGGGTGGGTGTGAAGTGGAAGGGTGCGGGCGCGGGGTGCGGTCAGCGCACCCAGCCCGTGAAGCTCTGGCCGACGGTCTGGGCCCTCTCCGCCGTGCGCGGCCGGGTGCCGCCGTCGACGGCGGCGGAGACGGTACGCACCAGCCACGCGTTGACCGACAGGCCCTCGCGGTTCGCGGCCTCCTCGGCGCGGGCCTTGAGCTGGGTCGGCAGCCGGAGGTTGACGCGAGCGGTGCCGCCCTCGTCGCCGTCGGAAGTGTAGAGGGCGGGCGATTCGACGGGGGCGACCGGTTCCGCGTTCGCGGTGCCGTACACGGGAGGCGGTGTCACGACGAAGTCGGGGTCGAGCCCGCGCAACCGCACGTCGACCGAGCCGGGGGCGAGTTCACGGGTGATCTCGTCCATCGCGGCGGAGAGCACGTTCAGCAGGGTCAGACGGGTCGCCGACTCCAGGGGAGCGGTGAGCCGCTCGGCCAGCTCGCGGGCTTCTTCGCCGCCGGCTTGGGCGGCCACCGCGAGTTCGCGGCGGAGGGTGTCGACATACGGCGTGAGGTCCATGACGCCATCATGGCGCCAAAGTGGCTCCAAATGCAAGCCGCTCCGGGACTTCTTAGCGACCGACGGCAAGCTCACCCCTCTGGCCTGCGGAAACGTGCTGGCGCCACGGTGGCGTTCCGGTGGTCAACGCGCCGGAAGGGGCCGGTGTGCGGCTTCCTGTGTCCTCGCTGGCGCCATGTGGCTCGGCGTGGCGTCACATGGCGCCATGTGGTGCCGTGCCCGGTGCCATGCAGGTCACTTCGCGCTGTCCCTTCGATGCATGGAGGTCATCGCGCACCGTCCGCCTCCGCGGCCGGAACCGGGCGCCGCAGCAGGTAGGCGCCCGCGGCCGACACCAGAAGGGCCATGCACGCGATGAACACCAGCCCGGCGCCCTCCAGGCCGAGCGGTTCCGCCAGGAGACCCACGCCGATGACCGGCACCGAGATACCCGTGTAGGCCACCACGAACAGCGCCGAGATCACGGCCGCCCGCCGGTCCGCCTCGGACGCCGCCGCCACGGCGGAGAGCGCTCCGCGGAAGGCGAGCCCCTGCCCCACCCCGCCGACGACGGCACTCGGCACCACCAGGGCGAGCAGGTCCCACCGCAGGGCGCCGGCCAGCAGGGCCAGCCCGGCGAGGAGCCCCGCGCACCCCAAGGGCAGCGACCGGCGCACGCCGACCCGGCCGACGGCCAGCTGCCCCGCCGTCGAGGCGAAGAACGCCAGCGCGACGACCAGGCCGCTCACGGCGTGGTCGTGGACGTCCAGGGACTGGGCGAGGAAGGCCGGGCTGACCGAGGTGAAGACCCCGAACAGCGCGAACCCGGCGAAGGAGGCCGCGGCAGCGGGCCCGAACACGGCCCGCACCCGAGGGGGCAGGCTGGGCCGCTGCGGCCGTACGGTCCCCAGCGGCCGGCGCTCCCGAACGGTCTCCGAGAGCTTCAGCAGGACGAGGGCCGAGCAGGCGACCAGGGCGAGATGGACGGCGAAGGGCAGGTGCAGCGGCCGGGCGGCGTACTGGGCGAGCACCCCGGCGAGCAGCGGGCCGCAGCCCAGCCCGCCCATGTTCGCGGCGGTGGCCACGAACGTGGCCCGCGAGGCACCGCCGGGCGGCGCCAGCTCCATCACGTACGCCGTGGCGGCTCCGGTGAACAGGCCGGCGGACAGCCCCGACAGCAGCCGCCCCGCGTACAGCCAGCCCAGCGCGGTCGCGCACAGGAAGCAGACGGCGCTGGCGGCGGCGAAGCCCAGGCCCCACCACAGCACGGGACGCCTGCCCACCGAGTCCGAGGCGTTCCCCGCCAGCAGGAGCACCCCGATGACCCCGAACGCGTAGACGGCGTAGACCACGGTGACCGTCAGCTCGGAGAAGCCGAACTTCTCCTGGTAGAGGCCGTAGAGAGGGGTCGGCAGGGTCGTGCCGGCCATGCACACGGCGAACACCGCGCCGCCGAGCAGGCACCGGCGCCAGCGTCCAAGATCACCGTCCATACCGCCGAAGGTAACCTCGCCCCCGCCCGCCCGCGCCCCGAGGGCCGGGCGGCCCGGCCCTCACCAGGGCCGGAGCTGCCGTGCGCCGCCACCGGAAGATTTCTCGCGAACCGGGGGCAACCATCCGTCCCGCCCGAGGGTCACATCAAGTGCGAGCAAAGCGCTCTCAATGACCCAAGGGGGAAATATGCGAAAGATCCGCAATGTCGCGACTGCCGGTGCCTTAGCGGCACTCGCGGTGGGTGCCGGGACGGCGTTCGCCACGACCGCCTCCGCCGCCCCCAACGTCACCCCGCAGGGCGTCTGCGGCAGTGGCTACAAGACGGTCAACTCCGCGCCCGTCGGAACGCTGGGCACCGTCTACCTGACGTACAACGCCAAGAACGGCAAGAACTGCGTCGCGACGATCCGCACCAACCCGGGCACGGCCAAGAACATGTCCACGTACATCTACGTCCCCGCCACCGACGAGTTCGACGAGGACTTCGGCAGCTACACGTCGTTCGCCGGACCGGCCTACGTCTACGGCAAGGGCTACTGCGTGAGCTGGGGCGGCAACATCGCCAACGTGTACGTGAACGTGGAGAACTCCAACTGCGCGTCCCTGAAGGAGACCCGGACCACCGAGGTCCGCTGATCCTGCTGATCGACCCTCCGAGAGTTCCCACACCGCCGCTTCCCGTGGTCCGACGTCTCCCGGGAGGTGTTCGGAGCCGCAGGCGGTGCGGGTTCTCCCGGAGGTGCACGACCCGCCGTCGGGCGTGCGGGCCCTGCCGGGCCCCGCGTCGCACCGCCGGCCGGCCTCCGGTCCGCGGCCGAATATCGGGTGCGCGGCCGTCGGCGTACGAGGGAGACTCCCTGGCATGGTCGACATGGGCATGTTCCGGGACGAGGTCGCGAGCTGGGCGGCGGGCGGCTCCGGCCGGCAGGCGGGGGAGCTGGCCGGACTCCTGGGCGTCCGCACAGTGATCCTGCTGGAAGGGCTGAGCGACCTCGCCGCCGTGGAGGCACTGGCCGCTCGGCGGGAGCGTGACCTGGCGGGCGAGGGCGTGTGCGCCCTGTCGATGGGCGGGGCGATGAGTGTCGGACGCCACGCGGGGATCCTCGGAGCGCCGGGCCTCGGCCTGCGCCTGATCGGCCTGTGCGACGAGCGGGAGAAGCCCTACTTCGACCGGGGCCTCGACCCGTCCTGGACACCCCGCCCGAGCGTCCATGTCTGCGCGGCGGACCTGGAGGACGAGCTGATCCGCGCGCTGGGCACGGCACGCGTCGAGGAGATCGTCCAGGACGCGGGCGAACTGCGTGCCTGGCAGACCTTCGTACGGCAGCCCGCTCAGCTCGGCCGCCCGCGCCACCAGCAGCTGCGCCGCTTCCTCGGCACGAAGAAGGGCCGCAAGATCCGCTACGGCCGCCTCCTGGTCGAGGCCCTCACCCCCGAGCAGGTGCCCGCGCCCCTGGACGATCTCTTCGCCGACCTGTGACTTCTCCCACCCGCTCTTGCCGGGGCCGGGAACGCTTACCTACGTTCGGTCGCATGTCCCACCACGGCCACGCCCTTCCCGGCGAACCGGACGAACCCGCCACCGCGAGCGATCACGCCGCCGAACGTCCGGGCGCCTCCCCGACGACCGAACTGGTCCTCGACCTGAGTGCCCACGAACTCCTCCGGCGCGCGCACGTCCTGGACGCCCTCGGCGCCGACTGGGACCCCGTGGCCGCGCTGCAAGGCGAGGAGGCGGCGTACGAACTGCTGTACTCCGGTCTCGACGCGGAGCAGCAGCGTGTGTACGACGAGCTGGTCGCGGCCGGTGTGCTGCCGAGGGGAGGTGGTGGCCGTGCTTCCGCTTGATCCGCAGGCCGACGTCGGGCGCCGCGCCTGGGTGGCCTGCCCGAACTGTGACGACCGGCGCGGATGCGACACCTGCGCACAGGGCCGCACCTGCTCCGAGCACTGGCGCTATCTGCTCTCCAACGTCGGCAGCCTGCTCCACCTGCAGTGCCGCTCGTGCACCCACATCTGGACCCACGAGACCCATTTCGGCGCCACCCGCACCCCCTGGGAGCGCATCACCAGCGGTCTGCGGCGACGCTGACCGGGCGCGTGCGGCGGCCGGCCCGGTGAGCCCGGCCGACGCGGCCGTGGCGGGCGCCGGCCGGTGAGGCCGGACGGCCGATGGGCGCTCGCTTTCGGATGACCTCACCGTCTGTCGCCGGGAGCGGCGGGCCGCCGGGGCCGAGGATCTCGGTCGGCGGACATCCCTGCCTGCCTCGTCCGCCCGGAGGCAGCCGTGCACATCCTGCTCCTAGCCAGCGCGTTCAACAGTCTCACCCAGCGCACCCACGCCGAACTGCGCGACCGAGGCCACACCGTGGCCGTCGAACTCGCCCTGCCCGACAGCCCGTTGCCGGATCTCGTGCGACGGCACGCACCGGAACTCGTCGTCGCGCCCATGCTGAGAACGGCGATCCCCGAGGAGGTGTGGAGGGCTCACACCTGTCTGATCGTCCACCCCGGCCCCGTGGGCGACCGTGGACCGTCCTCCCTGGACTGGGCGATCCACGACGGCGCCGGCGAGTGGGGCGTCACGGTCCTGCAGGCCGAGGAGGAGATGGACGCCGGAGCCGTGTGGGCCCACGTCGCGTGCCGGATCACGCGGGTGTCCAAGAGCGAGCTGTACCGGGGCGAGATCGCCGACGCGGCGAGCGAGGCCGTCCTGCTCGCGGTGGAACGCTTCGCCTCGGGCACCTACACACCGCGCGAGCAGGACACGACCGACGGGACCGCCGTCCCCTCCGGCGGATCCGACGCCCGCCCCCGCCCGCGCACGCGTCCGTACCTCGACCAGGGCGTCCGGCGGATCGACTGGGCCCACGACTCCACCGAGGACGTCCTGCGCAAGCTGCGCGCGGCCGACTCGCAGCCCGGTGTGCTGGACGAACTGCTCGGGGGAGAGTGGTACCTGCACGGCGGCCACCGCGAGGGCGTGCTGCGCGGACGGCCGGGCGAGCTGCTGGCGACCCGCGCCGGGGCGGTCTGCCGGGCCACCCGGGACGGCGCGGTGTGGATCCCCGAACTGAGGCCCCGGCGCGGACCGGGCCGGCCGCCGACCTTCAAACTGCCCGCCGTACGGGCCCTCGGCGACCGGCTGCCCCCGCTGCCCGAACACGCCCCGCCCCGGCTCCCCTGGGCAGGGGAACCGGCCTGGTCGGACATCCGCTACCGGGAGGACGGGCACGTCGGGTTCCTCTCGTTCTCCTTCCCCGGCGGCGCCATGAGCACGGAGCAGTGCCGCCGCCTGCTGGCCGCCTACCGGGAGGCGTGCGCGCGGCCCACTTCGGTGCTGGTGCTGGGCGGCGAACGCGACTTCTTCTCCAACGGGATCCACCTGGGCGTCATCGAGGCCGCCCCCGACCCCGCCGCCGAGTCCTGGGCGAACATCAACGCCATCGACGATCTGGTCGAGGCGGTCCTGACGACGACGGACCGCCTGGTCGTCGCCGCGCTCGCGGGCAACACGGCGGCCGGGGGCGTGATGCTCGCCCTGGCGGCCGACGAGGTCTGGTGCCGGTCGGGAGCCGTGCTGAACCCGCACTACCGCCTGATGGGCCTGTACGGCTCGGAGTACTGGACGTACACACTGCCGCGCCGGGTCGGCGCCGACGCGGCCCGGCGGCTCATGCGCGAGGCCCTGCCGGTCAGCTCGGCGAGCGCACTGAGCCTCGGCCTGGTCGACCGCGTCGTCGACACCGCTCCCGACGGGTTCGCGCGGGAGGCGGCGGCGCTGGCGGGGCGCCTGGCCTCGCTCCCGGCGACGCAGACCCGGATCGCGGCGAAGAAGACGGAACGGGACCGGCTGGAGAGCACGACACCCCTGGCCGGGTTCCGCGCCGGGGAGCTGGCCCGCATGCGCCGTACCTTCGACGACCCCCAGGCCCCGTACCACGCGCTGCGCCGCGCCTTCGTCCGCAAGGAGCGGCCGGTCCGCACCCCGCCGCACCTCGGGCCCTTCTGACGGATCTCCGTGGCGTCGCGACGCCCGGCACGCCCTCTCGCCGCACCGGGCGAAAGACCGAGTACGTCCAGTACGAGGTCCTCCGCCCGGCACACCGAGAGCACGCACCGAACGCCGCTCCTTCTCCCACGGAGACCCGTCAGCAGGGCCCTGGCCCCGCCCCGGTTGCGTGAACCGGCCCGGTGGGCGGAGGCGCCGGCGTCACCGGAACGGCCCCCGTCGGCGTCCCACCCCGGCCGCAGGGCTGCTACGAAGAAAAGCGAAGGCCGAAAGAGAGGCTTTCATCCCTTACCTCCCCAGGAGGCGGTCCCCATGACTGAGGCGACACCGGGAACGGTCGATGCCGCGAACGCGGGCGGCGCGCCCGCCGACGAGGCCCCCACGATCCACATTCTCTGGATCAACGCGGGCCTGAGCTGCGACGGCGACTCCGTCGCGCTGACGGCGGCCATGCAGCCCAGCATCGAGGAGATCGTGCTCGGTGTGCTGCCGGGGCTGCCGAAGATCGCCGTGCACTGGCCGCTCATCGACTTCGAGTGCGGCCCGATCGGCGGCTCGGACACGTTCATCGAATGGTTCTTCAAGGGGGAGCGGGGCGAGATCGACCCGTTCGTCCTGGTCGTCGAGGGCTCCATCCCCAACGAGGCGATCAAGCCCGAGGGCTACTGGTGCGGCTTCGGCGACAATCCGGAGACCGGTCAGCCGATCACCACCAGCGAGTGGATCGACCGGCTCGCCCCGAAGGCACTGGCGGTCGTCGCCATCGGCACCTGCGCCACCTACGGCGGCATCCACGCCATGGCCGGCAACCCGACCGGCGCGATGGGCGTGCCGGACTACCTCGGCTGGGACTGGAAGTCCCACGCCGGCATCCCCATCGTGTGCGTCCCCGGCTGCCCCATCCAGCCGGACAACTTCTCCGAGACGCTCACCTATCTGCTCTACCAGGCCGCCGGCTCCGCCCCGATGATCCCGCTGGACGACAAACTGCGTCCCACCTGGCTGTTCGGCGCCACCGTGCACGAGGGCTGCGACCGCGCGGGCTACTACGAACAGGGCCAGTTCGCCCTCTCGTACGACTCGCCCACCTGCCTGGTCAAGCTCGGCTGCTGGGGTCCCGTCGTCAAGTGCAACGTGCCCAAACGCGGCTGGATGAACGGGATCGGCGGCTGCCCCAACGTCGGCGGCATCTGCATCGCCTGCACGATGCCCGGCTTCCCCGACAAGTTCATGCCGTTCATGGACGAACCCCCCGGCGCCAAGGTGTCGAGCGGCGCCAGCGGGGCGTACGGCGCCGTCGTCCGCAAACTGCGGTCCATCACCGCCAGGACGGTGGACAAGGAGCCCAAGTGGCGCCGTACCGGAGACAAGATCACCACCGGATACCGGCCACCTTGGTGAGCCGCGGCACCTAGCCCGCCCCCGCTTTCCGCACCCCCACCCCAACCTCCCGCGCAGTGACGCAACGAAGGGCACGCACACTGATGGCACCGAAGACGACGACGGCCGGCGACGGCAGTGGCCTGGTGGAGATGGCCTGGGACCCGATCACCCGGATCGTGGGCTCCCTCGGCATCCACACGAAGATCGACTTCAAGCAGAAGCGGGTCGCGGAGTGCTACAGCACGTCGTCGGTCTTCCGCGGCTACAGCGTCTTCATGCGCGGCAAGGACCCCCGCGACGCCCACTTCATCACCAGCCGCATCTGCGGCATCTGCGGCGACAACCACGCCACCTGCTCGGTGTACGCGCAGAACATGGCGTACGGCGTGAAGCCCCCGCACCTCGGCGAGTGGATCATCAACCTCGGCGAGTCCGCGGAGTACATGTTCGACCACAACATCTTCCAGGAGAACCTGGTCGGGGTCGACTACTGCGAGAAGATGGTCAAGGAGACCAACCCCGGCGTCCTCGAACTCGCCGAACGCACCGAGGCCCCGCACGCCGCCGAGCACGGCTACCGCACGATCGCCGACATCATGCGCTCGCTCAACCCCCTGGAGGGCGAGTTCTACCGCGAGGCGCTCCAAGTGAGCCGCTACACGCGCGAGATGTTCTGCCTGATGGAGGGCCGCCACGTGCACCCCTCCACGCTCTACCCCGGAGGCGTCGGCACCATCGCCTCCGTGCAGCTCTTCACGGACTACATGAGCCGCCTCATGCGGTACGTGGAGTTCATGAAGCGCGTCGTGCCCCTGCACGACGACCTGTTCGACTTCTTCTACGAGGCTCTGCCCGGCTACGAGGAAGTGGGCCGCCGCCGCGTCATGCTCGGCTGCTGGGGCGCGCTCAACGACCCCGAGTACTGCGACTTCACCTACGCCAACATGACCGACTGGGGACGGAAGATGTTCGTCACCCCGGGCGTGGTCGTGGACGGCAAGCTGGTCACCAACGACCTGACCGAGATCAACCTCGGCATCCGCATCCTGCTCGGCAGCTCTTACTACGAGGACTGGCAGGGCCAGGAGCAGTTCGTCACCCACGACCCGCTCGGCAACCCGGTCGACCCGCGCCACCCGTGGAACCAGCACACCATCCCCGCCCCGCAGAAGCGGAACTTCGACGACAAGTACAGCTGGGTCATGTCCCCGCGCTGGTTCGACGGCAAGGACCACCTCGCCCTGGACACCGGCGGCGGCCCCATCGCCCGCCTGTGGTCCACCGCCCTGTCCGGGCTCGTCGACATCGGCTACATCAAGGCCACCGGCCACAGCGTCGTCATCAACCTGCCCCGCACCATGACCAAGCCGGAGACCACCTTCGAGTGGAAGATCCCGAAGTGGTCCAACGCCCTGGAACGCAACCGCGCCCGCACCTACTTCCAGGCGTACGCCGCCGCCGTCGCCCTGCACTGCGCGGAGAAGGGCCTCGCGGAGGTCCGCGCCGGACGCACCCAGACCTGGGAGAAGTTCGAGGTCCCGGACGAGGGCATCGGCGTCGGCTTCACCGAGGCCGTCCGCGGTGTCCTCTCCCACCACATGGTCATCCGCGACGGCAAGATCGCCAACTACCACCCGTACCCGCCGACCCCGTGGAACGCCAGCACCCGCGACACCTTCGGCACCCCCGGCCCGTACGAGGACGCCGTGCAGAACACGCCCATCTTCGAGGAGAACACCCCGGAGAACTTCAAGGGCATCGACATCATGCGCGCCGTCCGCAGCTTCGACCCCTGTCTGCCCTGCGGCGTCCACATGTACGTCGGCGGCGGCAAGACCGTGAAGTCGATGCACGTGCCCACCGGCCTGAGCGGACTGGGCGGATGAGCGCGCCGACGACGGCCCGCCCCGTCGACGCCGAACAGACCGGACGCCGCGTCGAGGAGGTACTCGACCGGCTCACCGCGAGCGGCGACCCCGCCGCCGCCGAGGCGGCCGAGGAACTCGTGCGCTCCCTCATGGACTTCTACGGAGCCGGTCTGGCCCGCATCCTCCACCTGCTGTCCTCCGCGCCCGGTGAACCGTCGAAGGGACTCCTCGGCGACGAGGTGGTCGCGAGCCTGCTCGTCCTGCACGACCTGCACCCCGAGGACCGCGACACCCGCATCGCCCGCGCCCTCGGCAGCGTCCGCGAACACTCCCTGGACGTCGTGGACTTCGACGAGGACAGCGGCACGCTACGGGTCCGCGCCCGGGAGAGCGGCGGCTGCGGCTGCGGCTCCGGCGCGGACGCCCGGCAGGCGGCCGAGGCGGCTCTGGCCTGCTTCGCCCCCGAAGTGAAGGCCGTCGAGGTCGAGACCGCACCCGCCGGGCCCACACTCCTGCAGATCAGCACGGCACCCACGGGGGCCCGATGACCGCGACCGCCAGCGGGCTGAGGAGGTTCCTGACGGCACGCCCGCCCCGGCCCGAGCGGTGCGAACTGTGCGCGGCGGCGGTCCCCGGCGACCACCGCCACCTCGTCGACACCGACAAACGCGCCCTCGTGTGTGCCTGCGCCCCCTGCGCACTGCTGATGGAACAGCCGGGCGCCGCCGCGGGCCGCTTCCGCACGGTCCCGGACCGCTACCTCACCGACCCCGGCCACCGGCTGGACGACACCGCGTGGGAGGCGCTGCAGATCCCCGTCGGCGTCGCCTTCCTCTTCCGCAACGCCGCACTCGACCGGCTGGTCGCCCTCTACCCCAGCCCGGCCGGCGCCACCGAGAGCGAACTCGACCCGGACACCTGGGCAGCCGTCCTCGGCGACAGCCGGCTCGCCGCACTCCTCGAACCCGACGTGGAGGCCCTGCTGCTGCACCGCACCGACGGCCGCTGCGAGACCCACCTCGTCCCGATCGACATCTGCTACGAACTCGTCGGCCGCATGCGCCTGTCGTGGCAGGGCTTCGACGGCGGGGCCGAGGCCCGCACCGCCCTGGACGCGTTCTTCGCGGACGTCACCCGCCGCGCCCGGCCCGTGGACGACACACGCGGCGCGGCCCACGAGCCGCCGCGTCCGGCACGGACGGCGGTGCGGCCGTGACCGAGTTCTCCTTCGCCTGCACCGGCGTTCGCGCCGACCGCTACGCCGCCGGACCCACCCTCGTCTTCCGGCTGCGCGTCACCGCCGCGGGCAACGCGCCCGTGCACGCGGTCGCCCTGCGCTGCCAGATCCGCATCGAACCCGCCCGCCGCGGCTACGAACCCGCCGAGGCCGCCGGCCTGACCGACCTCTTCGGCGACCGCTCCCGCTGGGGCAGCACCCTCCAGCCGGTGCAGTTCGCCCAGGTGTCCGTCATGGTCCCGAGCTTCACCGGAGAGATCGAGACCGACGTCGTCGTGCCCTGCACCTACGACATGGAGATCGCCGCCACCCGCTACCTCACCGCCCTCACCGACGGCGAGGTCCCCCTGCTGATGCTCTTCTCCGGCACGGCGTTCACCGGAGCCGGCGGCTTCCGCGTGGAACCGGTCCCCTGGGACCAGGAGGCGGCCTTCCGGATGCCGGTCACCGTCTGGCGGGAGATGGTCGAGCAGCACTTCCCCGGGTGCGGCTGGATCCGCCTGCCCCGCGACACCATGGACGCCCTCCTCGCCCACCGCTCACGGCACGCGCTCCCCTCCTGGGAGGCGACCCTCGAGGACCTGCTCGACGGCCGCGCCGCCGCCGAGCCCCCCGCGCACGACCCGCTGCGCGCCCTCACCGGCACCGGAAGGACCGAACCGTGACCCTGACCGCGTTCGCCGCCGAGACCGAGGAGCGGTTCGCCCTCGCGCGGCAGGTGGCCGACGCCGTCCTCTTCGAGGGCTATGTCCTCTACCCGTACCGCGCCTCGTCGGCCAAGAACCGGCTGCGCTGGCAGTTCGGGGTGCTCGTACCGCCCGCCTGGGGCGCCGAGTGCGAGGAGCACGACTTCCAGCACACCGAGTGCCTGATGGAACCCAGGGCGGGCGCGACCCTCTCCGTCGAGGTGCGTTTCCTGCACGCCCGGCGGCGCACGGTGCAGCGCGCGCGCCCGGACGGCGGCTTCGACACCGTCACCGAACTCGACCTGGACGACCGGGTGCTGGTGCCCTGGGACGAGGGGTTCGAGGAACGCGTCGAGGTGATCGCGCCGGTGGACGCCCTCCTCGGCGACGGCGTCACCCACCCCTTCCGGCTCCCGGAGAGGGAGGACACCGTACCCGTCCTCGACGCCGCCGGCCGTACCGTCGGCCGGCTGCTGCGGCGGAGCGAGGCGGTCAGCGGGACGGTGCGCCTGTCCGCCCGCGAACTCGACGGCCCCTACCGGACCCTGCGGCTGACCGCCGTCGTCGAGAACACCAGCGACTGGACGCCGCCCGACGGCCGCGCCGCCGACCGGGACGCGGCCCTGCCGCACTCCCTGGTGGCCACCCATCTGCTCATGGCCCTCAGCGCCGGTTCGTTCCTGTCGATGACCGATCCCCCCGAGTGGGCGAAGGGCGCGGTCGCCGCCTGCCGCAACCTGCACACCTGGCCCGTGCTCGCCGGCGAACCCGGCCGGGCCGACCTGGTGCTGTCCTCGCCGATCATCCTGGAGGACCATCCGGCCATCGCTCCGGAGAGCCCCGGCGCGCTCTACGACGCCACCGAGATCGACGAGATCCTCGCGCTGCGTACCGCCGCCCTCACCGACGAGGAGAAGCGCGAGGCCCGGGGCACCGACGAACGGGCGGCGGCCGTGATCGAGCTGGCGGAATCGATGCCGCCCGAGGTGCTGGAGCGGCTGCACGGAGCGGTGCGCACTCTGCGGGAGGTGACCGGCCCCGGCCTCGCCGACGCCGGAGTCGGCTTCCCCGACGAGTTCGGGGTGCAGCGGCCCGACACCCCCTGGTGGGACCCGGCGAGCGACGCGGGCTTCGATCCGGCACGGGACCACGTGGTCGTGGACGGCCGCCAGGTGGGCCGGGGCAGCCGGGTCGAACTCCACCCGGGCCTGCGGCGCACCGACGCACAGGACATCTTCCTGCGCGGCAGCACCGCCACCGTCGAGGCGGTGCTGCACGACGTCGACGGCGGCGTGCACCTGGCGGTCACCGTGGACGGCGACCCCGGCGCCGACATCCGCCGCGAACAGGGCCGCTTCCTGTACTTCCAGCCCGACGAGGTCACACCGCTGGAGGACGGCACATGAACTCCTCCGCGCAGCCCGGCCCCAGAACCCTGGTCGCCGGCATCGGCAACATCTTCCTCGGCGACGACGGCTTCGGTGTCGAGACCGTACGGCGGCTCGCCGCGCTCGGACCGCCCGCCCACGTGGAGACCGTGGACATCGGGGTGCGGGGCGTCCACCTCGCCTACCAGCTGCTCGACGCCTACGACACCCTCGTCCTCGTGGACGCCACGGCGCGGGGCGGGGCCCCCGGCACGCTGTACGTCATCGAACACGAGACCGCGGGCCAGGGTGCCGAGCCGCCGGCCCCCGCCCTGGACGGCCACCGGATGACCCCCGACACCGTCCTGGCCCTGCTGGCGACCCTGTGCGCCGGCACCGGCGGCGAGCCACCGCGCCGCGTCCTGGTCGTCGGATGCGAACCGGCCTCGCTGGAGGAGGGCATCGGCCTGAGCGTGCCGGTGTCCGACGCCGTACCGCGGGCGGTCCGGCTGATCGAAGAGCTGCTGCGGGACGGTGAGCCGTCCGCGGCACGGGCCTCAACCGCTGAGGCCGCGACATGAGGAGAGACGGGATGAAGAAGATCGTCATCGGCGGAGCGGCCCTGGCCGCCGTGGTCGTCCTCGCCGCCGAGGTGCTGCCGGACGTCAGGCGCTATCTGCGGATCCGCCGCATGTGACGGGCGCGAGGAGCACGGGCTCCCGTGCGGTTGGGTCGAACGGTGTACCCGCCGAGCGGTCACGGCGTGCCGGGCCGTTCGACCCGGCTCCGCCCCCTCTAATGAACCCCGGTGCGAGCCAGGCAGCCGGCGGAAGGACGCAAGCCCATGCACGAGATGTCCGTCGCGCTGGCCGTCGTCGACCAGGTCGCCGAGGCTGCCGACCGGGCCGGGGACGTTACGGCGGTACGAGCCGTACGGCTCCGGGTGGGCGAACTCGCCGGCGTCGTACCCGACGCACTCGCCTTCAGCTTCGAACTGGCCTGCGCCGGAACCCTGTTGGAAGGCGCTGAACTGGTCACCGAAGCGGTGCCGGGGCGGGCCCGCTGCACGCCCTGCGCCCACGAATGGGCGGTCGGCATGCCGCCCCGGCTGACCTGCCCCGCCTGCTGCGGAACGCGGACCGACCTGCTCGCGGGCCGGGAACTGCAGATCGTCGACGTGCGCTGGTTGAACGACGGCACCGCGCACCCGCCCACCCGCGAACCCATCTCCGAGGAGCGCTGAACCATGTGTCGTGTCGCCGACCTGCGCCGGGCCGTCCTGGCGAAGAACGACGCGAGCGCCCGCGAACTGCGCTCGTGCCTCGCCGCCCGGGGCACGGCGGTCGTCAACCTGCTGTCCAGCCCGGGCAGCGGCAAGACCGCGCTGCTGGAACAGGAACTGCTGCGGGCACGTGAGCGGTCGGTCCCCGTCGCGGCACTGAGCGCCGATCTCGCCACCGAGAACGACGCGGTCCGTCTGGCGCGTTCGGGCGTCCCGGTCAAGCAGGTGCTCACCGACGGACTGTGCCACCTGGAGGCGGACATGCTCGCCGGGCATCTGGACGGATGGCTGCCCGACGGCACACGGCTGCTGTTCGTGGAGAACGTCGGCAACCTGGTCTGCCCCGCCGGCTACGACCTGGGGGAGACCCTGAGGGTCGCCCTCGCCTCCGTGACGGAGGGCGAGGACAAGCCCCTGAAGTACCCCACCGCCTTCGGCCTCGCGCACCTGGTCGTGGTCACCAAGATCGACCTCGCGGACGCGGTCGAGTTCGACGAGGTCGCCTTCCGCGCGCACGTGGAGCAGGTCAACCCGGGAGTCGAGATCCTCATGACCTCGGCACGCCGGGGGCGGGGGGTCGGCGCTCTGCTCGACCGGGCGCTGGCGGCGGCGGACGGCGCCCCCGTCCACACGCCGGTCATGGCCGGACAGCCCCACCACCACGGGCACGTCCACACCCACGAGCACGCCCACGACGACGCTCACGCCCACGCGCGTCCGGAGGCCGACGGTGCCCTGGCCCGCACCCACCCGTGAGCGCTCCGCAGGCCCCGTCCGTCGTCGCCGGGTCCGCCCCCCTGCGCCGCCGGGTCGTCGTGCGGGGCGTGGTCCAGGGCGTGGGCTTCCGCCCCTATCTGTACGGGCTCGCCACCGAACTCGCCCTGGCCGGACACGTGACCAACACCGAGGAGGGCGTGGTCGCGGAGGTCGAGGGCGCCGCCTCGGCCGTGGCCCGGTTCTGCGACCGGATCGCCGCGCAGGCGCCGCCGCTGGCCCGTGTCGAGTCCGTCGAGCACCGCGAGATGCCCGCCCTCGGCGACGACACAGCGTTCACCATCCTCGCCTCCCGCGGCGGCGGCCCGGCCCGCACCCTGGTCTCCCCGGACTCCGCCACCTGCGCGGACTGCCTCACCGAACTGGCCGACCCGGCGGACCGGCGCCACCGCCACCCGTTCGTCAACTGCACCCACTGCGGCCCGCGCTTCACGATCGTCACCGGTGTGCCCTACGACCGGGCCGCCACCACCATGGCCGGTTTCCCGATGTGCGCCGACTGCGCCCGCGAGTACGCGGACCCGGCCGACCGGCGCTTCCACGCCCAGCCCGTGGCCTGCCCGGCCTGCGGTCCGCGACTGCGACTGATCGCCGGACCCCGGCCGGGGCTCGACGAGTCCGACGGCACGGACCCGGTCGGGGACGCGCGCGCCCTGCTCGCGCGGGGCGCGATCCTCGCCGTGAAGGGCCTGGGCGGCTACCACCTGGCATGCGACGCCACGAACCCGGCCGCCGTCGCCCTGCTGCGGCGCAGGAAGGCGCGCGGCGACAAGCCGTTCGCCGTCATGGCACGGACGACGGACGACGTCCGGCACCTCGTCCGGCTGAGTGCCGAGGAGCGCGGGCTGCTCGAAGACGCGGCGAGGCCGGTCGTTCTGGTCAGGCGTCTCCCGGACACTCCCGGGGAGCCCCGGCCGGCCGAGGCCGTCGCGCCCGGCAGCCCCGACCTCGGCCTGATGCTGCCGTACACACCCCTGCATCATCTGCTGCTCGGCCTGCCCGGTGACCCGGACGGACCCCGCCTCCTGGTCATGACCAGCGGCAACGTCTCCGGCGAGCCGATCGTCACCGACGACACCGAGGCGCTGGAACGGCTCGCTCACCTGGCCGACGCCTGGCTCACCCACGACCGGCCGATCCACGTCCCGTGCGACGACTCCGTGGTCCGGGTCTGCGACGGGCAGCCCCTGGTGATCCGCCGCTCGCGCGGCTACGCCCCGCTCCCGATCCCCCTGCCGCTGCCCGTGCGGCCCGCCCTCGCGGTCGGCGGAGACCTGAAGAACACGTTCTGCCTGGGCTCGGGCCGTCGCGCCTGGCTGTCCGCGCACATCGGCGACATGGACGACGTCTCCACACAGCGGGCCTTCGAGCGCGCGGCGGCACAGCTGGAGTCCATCACCGGGGTCCGGCCCGAGATGCTGGTGTCCGACCGGCATCCCGGCTACCGCTCCGCGCACTGGGCCGAGCGGAACGCGGCACACCGGCCCGTCGCCCGCGTCCAGCATCATCACGCGCACATCGCCGCCGCGATGGCCGAACACGGGCTGGACGGCACCCGGCCGGTGATCGGCGTCGCGTTCGACGGCACGGGACACGGCGACGACGGAGCCGTCTGGGGCGGGGAGTTCCTGCTCGCCGACTACGACCGCTACACCCGGTTCGGGCACCTCGCCCACGTGCCGCTGCCCGGCGGCGACACCGCGGTGCGCCGGCCGTACCGAATGGCGCTGGCCCATCTGCGGGCGGCCGGACTCGCCTGGTCCGCCGACCTTCCCTGCGTGATCGCCTGCCCTCCCGACGAACTCGGGCTCCTGGACACGCAGGTGGAGCGGAACCTGAACTGTGTTCCCACCTCCAGCATGGGCCGGCTGTTCGACGCGGTGTCCTCGCTCGCCGGCGTGTGCCACCGCTCCGGATACGAGGCGCAGGCCGCCGTCGAACTGGAGGGCGCGGCCCTGCACGCACCGGCCGGGGACACCGAGGCGTACGTCTTCGCCGTCCACGCGGTCCGGGATGGCGGGGCCGAGGCCGTACGGGCCGATCCGGCGCCCGTGCTCGCGGCGGTCGTCGACGACCTGCGTGCGGGCATCGAACCGACCCTGATCGCGGCCCGTTTCCACCGGGGTGTGGCCGCCCTGGTGCGCGCGATGTGCGGGCGGGCGCGCGAGCGGCACGGCCTGGACACGGTCGCCCTGACGGGAGGCGTGTTCGCCAACACGCTGCTCTCCTCGGCCTGTGCCGCCGGCCTGCGCGAGGACGGCTTCACGGTCCTGCGGCACCACCTGGTGCCACCCAACGACGGCGGCCTGGCGCTGGGGCAGTTGATGGTGGCCGCCCGCACCACGGCCGTCGCCCCCGCGTCCGCCGACTGACCGACGCGCGACCCACAGCGAGGAGAGGCTCATGTGCCTGGCGGTACCCGGCAGAGTGCTGGACATCGAGGAACGGGAGGGCACCCGGATGGCCACCGTCGACTTCGGCGGGGTGGTCAAGGAGGTGTGCCTGGAGTATCTGCCCGACCTCCAGGTCGGCGAGTACGCCATCGTCCACGTCGGGTTCGCCCTGCAGCGGCTGGACGAGGAGTCGGCCCGCCAGACGCTCGAACTCTTCGCCGAACTCGGCATGCTGCAGGAGGAGTTCGGCGACCCCTGGGAGATGGCGGCGGCGGAGGCGGGCATGGACCCGGTGGAAGAGGTGCGCAACCCGTGAAGTACATCGACGAGTTCCAGGACCCGGAGCTGGCACGGCGGCTCCTCGACGACATCCACGCGACGGTGACCAGGCCCTGGGCGCTGATGGAGGTGTGCGGAGGACAGACGCACAGCATCATCCGGCACGGCATCGACCAACTCCTGCCGGAAAAGGTCGAGTTGATCCACGGACCGGGCTGCCCCGTGTGTGTGACCCCGCTGGAGGTCATCGACAAGGCGCTGGAGATCGCCTCCCGGCCGGAGGTGATCTTCTGCTCCTTCGGGGACATGCTGCGCGTGCCCGGCACCGGCCGTGACCTGTTCCAGGTCCGCGGCGAGGGCGGTGACGTACGGGTCGTCTACTCGCCGCTCGACGCGCTGCGGATCGCACGGCAGAACCCTGACCGCGAGGTGGTGTTCTTCGGCATCGGCTTCGAGACGACGGCACCCCCCAACGCGATGACGGTCCATCAGGCCCGCAAACAGGGGATCAAGAACTTCAGCATGCTGGTGTCGCACGTCCGCGTGCCCCCGGCGATCGAGGCGATCATGTCCTCGCCGAGCTGCCGGGTGCAGGGCTTCCTCGCCGCCGGGCACGTCTGCAGCGTGATGGGCGTGGGGGAGTACCCCGAGCTGGCGGAGCGCTTCCGCGTACCGATCGTGGTGACGGGATTCGAGCCGCTGGACATCCTCGAAGGCGTACGCCGGGCCGTCCACCGGCTGGAGCGCGGCGAGCACGGGGTCGACAACGCCTACGCCCGTGCCGTGCGGCCGGAGGGCAACGCGGCCGCCCGGGCCATGCTGGAGGACGTCTTCGAGGTCACCGACCGGGCCTGGCGCGGGATCGGTGTGATCCCGGACAGCGGCTGGCGGCTGGCGCCGAAGTACCGGGACCACGACGCCGAACACCGCTTCTCCGTCGGGGACATCCGCACGGCCGAACCCGAGGCGTGCCGCAGCGGAGAAGTCCTCCAGGGGCTCCTCAAGCCGCACGAGTGCGAGGCCTTCGGCACCCTGTGCACCCCGCGCACCCCCCTGGGAGCCACCATGGTCTCCAGCGAGGGCGCCTGCGCCGCGTACTACCTCTACCGGCGCCTGGACATGCCCGCCGCGACCGAGGCCCGGGAGGCGAGCCCCGTTGTCTGACATCACCGATCTCCCCGCCCCCGCCGTGCTCGACATCGATGCGTGGACCTGCCCCGCACCCGTACGGGACCGCCCCCGGGTCGTCATGGGCCACGGCGGCGGCGGAGTCCTCTCCGCCGAACTGGTCCAGCAGATCTTCACGCCCGCCTACGGGGGCGAGGCGCTGGCCCAGCTGGGCGACGCGGCCGTCGTCTCCCTGGGCGGCGCACGGCTGGCGTTCTCCACCGACTCCTACGTCGTGCGCCCGCTGTTCTTCCCCGGCGGCAGCATCGGCGACCTGGCGGTCAACGGAACCGTCAACGACCTGGCCATGAGCGGCGCCCGTGCCGCCTACCTCTCCTGCGGATTCATCCTGGAGGAGGGCGTCGAGCTGGAGACGGTCACCCGCGTCTCCCGGGCGCTGGGCGCGGCCGCGCGCACCGCCGGTGTGGAGGTGGCCACCGGTGACACCAAGGTGGTGGAGGCCGGCCACGGCGACGGGATCTTCATCAACACGGCGGGCATCGGCCTCGTACCGGCGGGCGTCGATCTGCGGCCGCAGCGGGTCGTCCCCGGCGACGTGGTGATCGTCAGCGGTGCCATCGGCGTCCACGGGGTCGCGATCATGAGTGTGCGCGAGGGCCTGGAGTTCGGCGTGGAGATCACGAGCGACTGCGCGGCTCTCGGCGGTCTCGTCGAGGCCATGCTCGCCGTCACCCCCGACCTGCACGTCCTGCGCGATCCCACCCGAGGGGGCCTGGCGGCCGCCCTCAACGAGATCGCGGCGGCCTCCGGCACCGGGGTCGTCGTCCGGGAACGCGCGGTGCCGGTTCCGGAGCCCGTGGCCAACGCCTGCGCCATTCTCGGGCTGGACCCGATGTACATCGCCAACGAGGGCAAGCTCGTGGCGTTCGTCCCGCGCGAGCACGCCGACGCCGTCCTGGAGGCGATGCGAGCCCACCCCCTCGGCGCCGAATCCGTGATCATCGGGGAGGCCGTCGAGGCGCATCCCGGCATGGTCGTCGCCCGTACCGGACTGGGCGGGACACGGGTGGTCGATCAGCCGATCGGCGAGCAGCTGCCGCGGATCTGCTGACCCCGCCGACGGCCCCGCCCGCCGAGCGGGGCCGGCGGTCGGACACCGGCGGGCGCCGCCTACCGGTGACCGCCCCGGTCCTGGGGGTCCACGCCGGTCGAGGAGGAGGCGTCCCTGCTGCCGCTGGGGCGCTGGGAGCGGCCCCGGCGGCCGGTGTCGCGACGGCCCTTCTCGTCCGCGTCGCCGTACTCCTCGCCGCGTGTTCCATGGCTCTTCGCCGTGTCGCCCGGGACGGGCTTCGTCTCCTGCGCCGACTTCGTGCGGCCCCGGCCCCTCTCCTCGGCGTGCTGGGCCGTGCGGAACGAGCGGGGGGCGCTCGGGTTGTCCTGCTGACGCGTCTCGTCCACATCGGGCGACCAGCCGTGCTGCCCGGTGCCCTCGTGACGGCTCGGGCCCTCCCGTGCGAGGGCTCGGACGATCGTGTGTGCTTCGACATGGGCCGACCTGCCTGTTCCTGGTCGAGGGGACGCCGGTCGTGGCGTCGTCGCGCTGGACGGAGTACCCCTTCTCGCAGGATTAACGTCATATCGCCACATATCGGGACGCGAGAGGATGCGACATGCCGAGCCAGGCCGGGCGTCGGGCTTCAGCCGTGCCGGTGGGCGTTGAGCCGGGCCGCCTGGCGGGTCAGGTGGTCGCGCTCGGCGAGGTTGGGCGCCGTGCGCGCCGCCTCGGCGTACAGGCGTGCCGCCGTCGCCGGATCGCCGTCGCGCTCATGGAGATACGCCGCCACCGCCGTGTGCCGAGGGGTCGAGTCCGGTACGAGCGCGAGCGCCGCCAGCCCGGCGCGGGGGCCGTCGGCCTCGCCCACGGCCACCGCGCGGTTGAGCCGCACGACCGGACTGTCGGTCAGCCGCGCGAGTTCGTCGTACCACTCGACGATCTGCACCCAGTCGGTCTCCTCGGCCGTGGGAGCGTCCGCGTGCAGCGCGGCGATGGCGGCCTGGGCCTGGAACTCGCCCAGCCGGTCACGGGCGAGCGCCTGCTGCAGGATGCCGATGCCCTCGGCGATGGACGCGGTGTCCCACCGGCCCCGGTCCTGCTCGGCGAGCGGCACCAGGCTGCCGTCGGGCGCGGTACGGGCTGCCCGCCGGGCATGGTGCAGCAGCATGAGGGCGAGCAGTCCCGCCACCTCGGGATGGTCGATCGCGGCCGCCAGCTGCCGGGTGAGCCGGACGGCCTCGGCGGCGAGGTCGACGTCCCCCGAGTACCCCTCGTTGAAGACCAGGTACAGGACGCGCAGCACGGTGGCGACGTCGCCCGGCCGGTCGAGGCGCACGCCGGAGACCGTGCGCTTGGCCCGGCTGATGCGCTGCGCCATGGTCGCCTCGGGCACCAGATACGCCCGCGCGATCTGGCGGGTGGTCAGCCCGCCGACGGCGCGCAGCGTGAGCGCGACCGCCGACGACGGGGTGAGCGAGGGATGGGCGCACAGGAAGTAGAGCCGGAGCGTGTCGTCCGTGCCGGGCGCGGGCCCGGGCGACGGCTCCTCCTCGACGAGGTCCTCGCGCCGGCGCCGGGCGGCGTCCGCGCGGGTCGCGTCGAGGAACCGGCGCCAGGCCACGGTGACCAGCCAGCCCTTCGCGTCCCGCGGCGGGTCGCCCGGCCAGACGCGGAGCGCCTCCAGCAGCGCGTCCTGCACCGCGTCCTCGGCCGCCGCGAAGTCGGCTCCGCGGCGGACGAGGACGGCGAGCACACCGGGGGTGAGGCCGCGCAGCAGGGCCTCGTCCATCGACGGGGTCACTCCGTGATGGTGGGCGGCGCGGACAGGAAGGGGCGCAGCTCCAGCCACTCGTGGATCGGCTTCCCGCCGGCCCCGGGGGCGGCCGACAGCTCCCCGGCCAGCTCGACGGCGCGTTCGTGGCTGTCGACGTCGATCACCATCCAGCCGGCGATGAGGTCCTTGGTCTCGGCGAACGGGCCGTCGGTGACCGGCGGACGGCCCTCGCCGTCGTACCGGACCCAGGTCCCCTCGGGGGCGAGCGCCTGGCCGTCCACGAACTCGCCGGTCTTCTCCAGCCGGGCCGCGAAGTCGTTCATGTACTGGATGTGTGCCGAGATCTCCTCCGGTGTCCACTGGTCCATCCGCACGTCGTTCACCGCGGCCGGTGCGCCGCGGTAGTGCTTGAGCAGCAGGTACTTGGCCATCGTGGTTCTCCTCGGTACTGGTGCGGCCATTGTGGCCGCGTTCGCACCGGGGACGGAGCCGGATGCGGGTTCTCGACATCACCGGCCATTTTTTTCCGGAATCTTCTGATGGGGGCTGTGAGGGGCTCAGCGGGCACCCGCACGGGCTCCGCCGGGCTTCATCGGGGACTTCGTCCGGGGCTCCGCCTGGGGCTTCGCTCGGGGCTTCGTCGAACCCCGACGAGTGCCCCACCCGCGGGTATGCATGCCACCTCGGGCGGTATCTTTTCGGGGTGGTCCGGATCCCCGAATCAGGCTTTGGTTGTCGGACGACAACTGAGTTAACCTTCACCGAATTTTCTCATCGGGCGGATTCGTGAACTGCGGAAACGTGGGTGATGAGCGGGCCTGCCAGGGCCCGGCGCGGGTTCCGAGTCCTCGGCGCGAGGGCTCTTGGGGAGCGGAACGAGGGTGCGCATGAGCAGCAAGACGATCGAGGCCGCCGACCGGGCGCCCGGCGAGCAGGAGCTTCGTCAGCTCCTGGCCGGGCTGACCGCCGTCCGGGACGGCGACTTCGGTACCCGGCTGCCGTCCGACGGCGAGGGCCTGCTCGGCGACATCGCCACGGTCTTCAACGGCATGGTGGACCAGTTGTCCGTGTTCACGTCGGAAGTGACGCGCGTGGCGCGGGAGGTCGGCACCGAGGGCACGCTCGGCGGCCAGGCCGAGGTGCCGGGCGTCTCCGGCACCTGGGCCGACCTGACCGACTCGGTCAACGCCATGGCGGGCAATCTGACCACCCAGGTGCGTGACATCGCGCAGGTGGCGACCGCCGTCGCCAAGGGTGATCTGTCGCAGAAGATCGACGTGCCCGCGCGCGGCGAGATCCTGCAGCTCAAGGAGACCGTCAACACGATGGTCGACCAGCTGTCCGCGTTCGCCGACGAGGTCACGCGCGTCGCCCGTGAGGTCGGCAGCGAGGGACGGCTCGGGGGTCAGGCGCAGGTGCCGGGCGTCGGCGGCGTCTGGCGCGACCTGACCGATTCGGTCAACTTCATGGCGGGCAACCTCACTTCCCAGGTCCGCAACGTCGCGCAGGTGACCACGGCGGTGGCGCAGGGCGATCTGTCGCAGAAGATCACCGTGGACGCGCGGGGCGAGATCCTGGAGTTGAAGAACACCATCAACACGATGGTGGATCAGCTGTCCGGTTTCGCCGACGAGGTCACGCGCGTCGCCCGTGAGGTCGGCACCGAGGGACGGCTCGGCGGTCAGGCGGACGTCCAGGGCGTCAAGGGCACCTGGCGCGACCTCACGGACTCCGTGAACTTCATGGCGGGCAACCTCACCGCGCAGGTCCGCAACGTCGCCCAGGTGGCCACGGCGGTGGCGCAGGGCGATCTGTCGCAGAAGATCACCGTGGACGCGCGGGGTGAGATCCTGGAGTTGAAGAACACCATCAACACGATGGTGGATCAGCTGTCCGGTTTCGCCGACGAGGTCACGCGCGTCGCCCGCGAGGTCGGCACCGAGGGCAACCTCGGCGGACAGGCCATCGTCCGGGGCGCCTCGGGGACCTGGAAGGACCTGACGGACAACGTCAATGTGATGGCGTCGAACCTGACCGGACAGGTCCGCTCGATCGCCCAGGTCGCCACCGCCGTCGCCCGCGGCGACCTCTCCCAGAAGATCACCGTCGAGGCAAAGGGCGAGGTCGCGGCCCTCGCGGACGTCATCAACACCATGGTCGACACGCTGTCCGCGTTCGCCGACGAGGTCACCCGCGTCGCCCGTGAGGTCGGCACCGAGGGGCGCCTCGGCGGCCAGGCCCACGTACCCAACGTCGCGGGCACGTGGAAGGACCTCACCGACAACGTCAACTCCATGGCCAACAACCTCACCGGCCAGGTCCGCAACATCGCCCTGGTGACGACGGCCGTGGCCGGCGGCGACCTCTCGAAGAAGATCGACGTCGACGCCCGTGGCGAGATCCTGGAGCTGAAGACCACCATCAACACGATGGTCGACCAGCTGTCGTCGTTCGCCGCCGAGGTCACCCGTGTCGCCCGCGAGGTCGGCAGTGAGGGGCGGCTCGGCGGACAGGCCGAGGTCGAGGGCGTCGAGGGCACCTGGAAGCGCCTCACCGAGAACGTCAACGAACTCGCCGGGAACCTCACCCGTCAGGTCCGCGCGATCGCCGAGGTGACCAGCGCCGTCGCCGAGGGCGATCTGACCCGCTCCATCACCGTGGAGGCGTCGGGCGAGGTCGCCGACCTCAAGGACAACATCAACTCCATGGTGGAGTCACTGCGGGAGACCACCCGGGCCAACCAGGAACAGGACTGGCTGAAGACCAACCTCGCCCGGATCTCCGGCCTGATGCAGGGCCACCGCGAGCTGCCCGTCGTCGCCGAACTCATCATGGACGAGCTCGCGCCGCTCGCCTCCGCCCAGTACGGCGCCTTCTACCTCGCCGAGGACACCGAGCGCGGTCACGAACTGCGGCTGGTGGGCTCCTACGGCTACCCCGACGACACCGACCGGCCCGAGCGCATCCCCGTCGGACGTTCCCTGGTGGGGCAGGCCGCCCGCAACCGCCGCCCCATCAGCGTCGAGGAACTGCCCCCGAACTACGTGACCATCTCCTCCGGTCTCGGCGAGGCCGTCCCCAGCGCCCTGGTGGTGCTGCCCATCGTGGTCGAGGACCAGGTCCTCGGTGTCATCGAACTGGGCTCCGTCACCCCCTTCACCCAGATCCACCAGGACTTCCTCTCCCAGCTGATGCCCACCATCGGTGTCAACCTCAACACCATCGTGGCCAACGCCCGCACCGACGAACTGCTGGGGGAGTCCCAGCGGCTGACCGCCGAACTCCAGGCCCGCTCCGAGGAGTTGCAGGTCCAGCAGGACGAACTGCAGCGCTCCAACGCCGAACTGGAGGAGAAGGCATCCCTCCTGGCCTCGCAGAACAGCGACATCGAGGCCAAGAACCTGGAGATCGAACAGGCCCGGCAGGAACTGGAGACCCGCGCACAGCAGCTGGCGCTGGCGTCCAAGTACAAGTCCGAGTTCCTGGCGAACATGAGCCACGAACTGCGCACACCGCTCAACAGCCTGCTGATCCTCGCCCAGTTGCTGGCCCAGAACCCCTCCCGCAACCTGACGCCCAAACAGGTCGAGTACGCGGGCATCATCCACTCGGCGGGCTCGGACCTGCTGCAACTGATCAACGACATCCTCGACCTGTCCAAGGTCGAGGCGGGCAAGATGGACGTCACCCCCGAACGGGTGCCGCTGCGCAAGCTGCTGGAGTACGTCGAGGCGACGTTCCGCCCGATGACGACGCAGAAGAGCCTGGACTTCACGGTGGCCACCGCGCCGGGCACCCCCGCGGACCTCCTCACCGACGATTCCCGGCTGCGGCAGATCCTGCGCAACCTGCTGTCGAACGCCGTGAAGTTCACCGAGCACGGCGGTGTCGTCCTGAGTATCGAGCCCGCCGCCGACCGCGAGGTGCCCACCGGCGTCCTGCGCGGCGGTGCCGTCGTGGCCTTCCGGGTGAAGGACACCGGCATCGGCATCCCCCAGCAGCAACTGGAGACGATCTTCGGAGCCTTCCAGCAGGCGGACGGCACCACCAGCCGCAAGTACGGCGGCACCGGCCTCGGCCTGTCCATCACCCGGGAGATCGCCCATCTGCTCGGCGGCGCCGTCACCGTCGACAGCACGCCCGGCCAGGGCAGCACCTTCACCCTCTACCTGCCCGTGGCCCGCGCGGACTTCGCGGAAGTGCTCGACGGCGGCGGCGCCTTGACGGACACCCCGCACACCGACGGCCGGGAACTGCCGCCGGCGGACCGCCCGGAGACGGCTTCCCCCGCGGCGCACGAGCAGCGCCGCCGCCGTCTGCTGGTCGTGGAGGACCGCCCGCGCGGGCTGCTGACCCTCGTCGCCGAACGCGCGGTCGCGGACCTCGCACCCGGTGACGATCCGCCCGGGGCGATCGACATCATCACCGCGATCGGCGCCCAGGAGGCGGCGAGCATGCTGGCCGCCGAACCCTGCCACTGCGTGGTCCTCGAACTGGGCATGCCCGACGGCGAGGGCGCCCGCCTGCTGGAGGCCATGGAGGGCGACTCGGCGCTCGCCAGCGTGCCCGTCCTCGTGCACACCGGTCACCGCGTGGACCTGGCCCAGGAGCAGACCCTGCGGACCCGCGCCGAGGGCCGCCCGCTGGACTTCCTCTCCAGCCTGGACGAACTGCGCGAGCGGATCACGCTGCACCTGTCCGCCGAGGAGCCGGGCGACGTACTCTCCCTGGTCCGCGCCGACGAATCCCAGCGCCCCGCCGCCCAGGTCGTCGACGGCGCCTTCCTCGGCCGGACGGTGCTCGTGGTCGACGACGACGCGCGCAACCTCTTCGCCCTGAGCGGGATGCTGGAGCTCCACGGCTTCCAGGTCCTGCACGCCGACAACGGCCGCAGGGGGATCGAGATGCTGCTCGCCCACCCGGACATCTCGCTGGTCCTGATGGACGTGATGATGCCCGAGATGGACGGGTACTCGGCCACCTCGGAAATCCGCTCCATGCCCCAGTACGCCGAACTGCCCATCATCGCCGTCACCGCCAAGGCCATGCCCGGCGACCAGGAGAAGAGTCTCGCCTCGGGCGCGAACGACTACGTCACCAAGCCGGTCGACACCAACGACCTCATCGGCCGCGTCCGACGCTGGCTGTCCGTATGACGAGGACACCCGCCGCCCCGCGCACCAGCCGACCCCGTGGTGTCCACGGACACCCGAGCCGAGGAACAGGTCGAACGTGAGCACTCCCCATCAGCCGGCCGAGCCGCAGGACACCGGCACGCCGGACGGACCGGCCGCTGCCGACCCGGCGGCGGACGTCGGCCTGCTGTCCGACGACCCCTTCGACATGCTGTCCGTCGCCCGCGACGACCTCCCGGCCAGGGCGCCCCGGAAGGAAGGCGCGACGGAAGAAGAGGGGAGTGAGGCGGACGGCACAGGGCCCTCCTCCCCGGTGGGCCGGCTCGCGGCGACCGTGGATCGGTTGCGCCGCGAGGTGCAGGAGGCCCAGGCGGAGGCCGACGGACGGGCCCTGATCGAACTGGCCAAGGGCATCCTCGTCGAGCGGCTGGGCTGCGGGCCCTCGCAGGCGGCACGCCAGCTCACCGAGCTGACCGAACAGGCGGGCGTGACCCCCCTCGAATTCGCCGTGGACGTCATCAACCAGGCCGCGCGCGACCGGCTCTCCGAGGTCACCACCACCTTCCTCGCGATCACGGAGGGCCGCGAGGACGCCCCCGACACGTCGGTGGCCGACTCCCCGGCCGTACGGCTGCGGACCGCCGAGAGCGGCGCGCTGGCCGCCCACGACGCCCAGGCCGTGGCCGACTCCCTGCTGGAACACGCGCTGACCCCGCTCGGCGCCGAAGCGGTGGCCATCTGGGCGCTGGGCGCCGACGGCTCCCTCACCCTGGCGGGCAGTGCCGGCTTCCCGGCGGCGGAGGCGGCCCGCTGGCGGTACGTCCCGCCGGGGGTCGCCACGGTCGCCCGCCACGGCCTCGGCGAGCGACGGGGCCACTGGATCGGCTGTCTCTCGGAGACCGGCCTGCCCTCCATCGGCAGGCACCACCACCCCGACGGCGGCCGGGCCGCCGTACCCGCGGGCGTCGGCGGCCGCATCCACGGCGTGCTGGAGATCGTCTGGCCCACACCGCAGCCTGCCCAGTCCCCGCAGATCGTCCGCCAGATCGAGGCGCTGGCCGAGCTGTGCGCGCACGCCCTGGAGACCTTCGTCCCGTCGCCCGCCGACGGTGGCGCCCGGACCGAGACCCAGCCGGACGTCGCCGAACTGATCCATCTGGCCGACGGTCTGCACGACCCCGCGCTGGTGCTCGTCCCGTACCTGGACGCCACCGGGGAACTCGTCGACTTCCGTATCCAGCACGTCAACAGCCGCTTCCTCGACCCGGCCGGCCGGCCGCGCGGGGTCGTCAACGGGGCCCTGCTGCTGGAGACCTATCCGATGGCCGCCGGCGAGAGCGAGCTGTTCGGGCAGGTCGAGCGGGTCTACGCCACCGGCGAACCGTTCCGGGCCCGCCGTATGCGCCTGACGTCCCTGGTGGACGAGGTCCCGCTGGCCGCGGTCGCCGACATCAACATCAGCCGCCACGGCGGCAGCGTGCTGCTCATCTGGCGCGTGGAGGACGAGACCGCCCGGCTGGCGAGCCTGCTGCAGCACGCCCAGCGCCTCGGCCGCATCGGCGGCTTCGAGGAGAACCTCCTCACCGGCGAGATCACCTGGAACGGCCAGCTCTACAGCCTCTACGGCAAGCCGTCCATCAGCGGCCCGGTCCCTCTGGAGGACCTGCCCGCCCACGCCCACCCCGACGACGCCGTCGCCATCGGCAGGTTCCTGCGCACCCTGCTCCACCACCGCCGACCCGCCTCCGCGGCCTTCCGGCTCCAGCGGCCCGACGGCGTCACCCGGCACATCCGCGTCGTGGCCGAACCGGTCCTCGACTCCGACGGCCGCCTGTTTGTGGTCCGCGGCGCCTACCAGGACATCTCCGCCCACCACTGGACGGAGGTCGCCCTCGCCGCCACCCGCGACCAGCTCGCCCACTCCGAGCAGCAGGCGAGCGAACGCGACCGCCTCACCCTCCAGCTCCAGCACGCGATCATGCCGCCGGCGCAGGCACCGCTGGAGGCGCCCGGGCTGCGCGTGGCCGTGCGCTACCGGCCCGCCGAGACCCAGAACCTGGTGGGCGGCGACTGGTACGACGCGGTGGTGCTGCCGTCCGGACTGGTCCTGCTGTGCGTGGGAGACGTAGCCGGACACGGCATAGAGGCCGCCACCAGCATGGTCGTCCTGCGCAACGCCCTGCGCGGACTCGCCGTGACCGGCGCGGGACCGGGCCAGCTGCTGTCCTGGCTCAACATGGTCGCCCACCATCTCACCGGTGCCGTCACCGCCACGGCCGTCTGCGGCCTGTACGACCCCGACCACCACACCCTGCGCTGGGCCAGGGCGGGCCATCTGCCGCCCGTCCTGGTACGCGAGGGCGAAGCGACACCGCTGCCCCTGGTCAAGGGCCTGCTGCTCGGCGCGCTGCCGGAGGCCGTCTACGAGGAGCACGAGGCCCAACTGGCCGTCGACGACACCCTGCTGATGTACACGGACGGTCTGATCGAGCGCCGGGACCGGTCCGTCGAGGAGTCTCTGGCCCAGCTGCTCACGGCCGCGCGCACGGTCCCGCCGACGCTCGACCAGCAGCTGGACCGCCTGCTCACCCACAGCAGGTCCGACACGGACGACGACACCTGCATCGTGGGCGTCCAGGTGGCCTGACCGGGCCCTCTGCCGACCGTCGCCCGTGCCCGGGCGCACGCGCCCGGGCGACGGCCCGGATCCGGACGTTCACGACCTCTCCGCTCGACGGGACGTCTGTGAACGCGAGAGACGGGCACACGGACTGTACGACGACGGTTTCGAGGACGGTTCGAGGACAGAACGGGGAAGCCGGTGACGATCAAGGCGAAGGGCTGGGCACATTCGTTTCCCGTCTCCGGGGGAGTGCGGGCCGGCCGGCGATGGACACGGAGGAAGCTGGAATCCCTGCCGTGGACCGCCGACGAGCCGCAGACGGTGGACGCCATCGTCCTGGCGGTGTCCGAACTGCTCACCAACGCCCATGTGCACGCCCACAGCGACGCACATCTCATCCTCACCTGGGACGGTGAGTGCCTCCAGGTGAGCGTCCACGACGAGGACCCCACTCTCCCGCGCCAGCGCCATCCGGAGGCCGGTGAGGTCTCCGGCCGTGGCGTGGGCATCGTACGGATGCTCGCCGACGAGCTGGAGATGAAGTGCCAGCGGCACGGCAAGACCGTCTCGGCATGCTTCCGTCCGGCCGCCGGCGGACGGTAGCGGCCGGACGGATGACGAGGGCGGAACGGGGCTGGGCGACCGGTTCAGTTCGTGGTCAGCATGCCCCGGCGCAGGCGGGCGAGGGTGCGTGAGAGCAGGCGGGACACATGCATCTGCGAGCAGCCGAGGTGTTCGGCGATCTGGGCCTGCGTGAGTTCCTCGACGAACCGCATGTGGATGATCCGCCGGTCCCGGTCGCCCAGTTCGGAGAGGAGCGGAGCCAGGGCGTGGAAGTCCTCGACCAGCTCCATGCCGGCGTCCTCGCTGCCGATGAAGTCCGCGAGCGCCGCCTCCCCGGTCTCGTCTCCGCCGATGGCGGCGTCGAGGGAGGAGGAGTTGTAGCCGTTGGCGGCCAGGCGCGCTTCGATGACCTCGTCCTCGGAGAGATTCATCAGCTCGGCCAGCTCCTTGACCGTCGGGCTGCGGCCCAGGCGGCTGCTGAGCTCGTCGGTGGCCCGCGCGAGTTCGACGCGGGCCTCCTTCAGCCGCCGGGGCACGTGCACGGCCCAGGAGGTGTCGCGGAAGAACCGCCTGATCTCCCCGACGATGTAGGGGACGGCGAAGGTGGTGAACTCCACCTCGCGCGACAGTTCGAACCGGTCGATGGCCTTGATCAGACCGATCATGCCGACCTGGACGATGTCCTCCATCTCGTCCGCGCCCCGGCTGCGGAACCGGCCGGCCGCGTAGCGGACGAGGGAGATGTTCATCTCGATCAAGGTGTTGCGCGCGTACTGGTACTCGCGGGTTCCCTCTTCGAGGACGGTCAGCTGCTCGAAGAAGAGTTTGGACAACGAGCGCGCGTCCTTGGGCGCCACCTTCAGCGGATCGGAGACTTCCGGCAGCCGAGCGGTGGTGCGACCGACACTCGTCCCCACAGTCGTTGTCGCCGTCATCCTTGCTTTCCTCTCTCACTGGTCAGCCGGCCTCCGTCCGTGGACTCGGCCGCCGGCGAGGCGCCTACCCCGTCCGCCCGCGGTCATGCCTGGGTATTTCACGCGCGATTCCGGGCATCCGACAGGCAAGGGCACGAGTTATACGATGACGTGTCCGTGGCCCGCGGGGGCAGCCTGAGGCAGGGGGAGAGAACGTGGACGTCTCTCATGGCGCGGACAGGACGATGCCCGGGCCGTCGCGCGGCGGCGCGGTGCTGGAGATCCGCTCTCTGCCCGGTCGTCCTGGTATTCGTGCTGCTGGAGAAGTCAACGTGATCACCCGAGCGTCCTGGGAACAAGGACTGGAGGACCTGGCGAGCGTCCACACCGACGTCTCGTTCGTGGAACTGTCCGACCTGATGTCCATCGACGTGGGCGGCGCGGCGGCGCTGGCGGTCACCGCGCAGCGCCTGGACAGCGGCCGCATCGTGGTGGACCGTCCGCCGCCGGAGCTGGAGCGCATCCTGCACATCTTCTGGCCCGGCCATACGAGGATCGAGGTGGCGGCACGATGAGTACGGCCACCCCTGGCGAACGCTTCGTGCACCCCGCGTTGTTCTACCGGGGCCCGGAGCAGTACGTGGCGGGCACGGTGCCGTTCCTGGCGGAGGGGCTGGCCGCCGGAGAAGCCGTCGCGGTGGCCGTTCCCGGCCCTCAGCTCGAACGGGTCAGGGCCGGTCTGGGAGCGGGCGCCGCCGAGGTCGAGTTCCTCGACATGACCCGGGTGGGCCGCAACCCGGGACGGATCATCCCCGGTGTCCTGCGCGCCTTCGCCGACGCCCACCCGACGCGCCGGGTACGGATCGTCGGAGAGCCGATCTGGGCCGGTCGCTCGGCGGACGAGTACCCGGCGTGCGTCCAGCACGAGGCACTCATCAACGCGGCCTTCCAGGGCCGTGAGGTGACGATCCTCTGCCCGTACGACGCGGACGCCCTGAAGCCGGAGGTGCTCGCCGACGCCCACGCCACCCATCCCGTCGTCATCGACACCGGAGTCGAACGGGCCAGCGACGCCTACGATCCCGACCGCGTCGTCGCCCGCTACAACCAGCCGCTCGCCCATCCGCCCGGCGCCGCGTCCCTGTCGTTCGACGCCGACGCGCTCCCCGAGGCCCGCTCCTTCGCGGTCCGCGAGGCCGGCCGACTGGGCCTCGCCGAGGACCGGCGGCAGGATCTGATGCTGGCGGTGGCGGAACTGACCACCAACAGCGTGGTGCACGGCGGTGGCACGGGCACCCTGCGGATCTGGGCGGACGGTCACCGGATCGTCTGCGAGGTCCACGACCGGGGCCGGCTGACCGATCCGCTGGCCGGCCGCCGGCCTCCGGCCCGTGACCAGGTGGGCGGGCGAGGACTGATGCTGGTCCACTACGTCACCGACCTCGTCCGCCTCCACACCGCGCCGGACGGCACGACCGTCCGCTTCCACCTCGACGGCTGACGACCCCCGCCCCGTCCGCCTCGCTCGCGCCGGACGGGATAGGGTGCGCCGATGTCACCGATCAGACAGTTCCAGGTCACCTTCGACTGCGCGGAGCCCGAGCGTCTGGCTCGCTTCTGGTGCGAGGTGCTCGGGTACGAAGTACCGCCGCCGCCGCAGGGGTTCGGCACCTGGGACGACTTCCACCGCTCGCAGTCCCCGGAGGACCGGGGCTCCTGGTTCGCCTGCGGCGATCCCTCGGGTGTCGGCCCGCGCCTGTATTTCCAGCGTGTTCCCGAGGGCAAGACGGCCAAGAACCGGGTCCATCTCGATGTGCGGGTCGGTACCGGGCTCGTGGGTGAGGAGCGCCTGGCCACGCTGGAGGCCGAATGCACGCGCCTGCTCGCGCTGGGCGCGGTCCGTGTGGAGCTCCTGTACGACGGCACCGACGCGTGCATCGTGATGCAGGACATCGAGGGCAACGAGTTCTGTCTCGACTGAGTCCGTCCCGCCTACCCGGTCACCTCTTCCACGAGGGGAGCCTCCCAGGGGCGGGGGCCGGTGCCGTCCGTCCATGCCCGCAGGGCTTCCCCGTCCACGCAGACGATCCCGCACTGATCGGCGTACTCCAGTGCGGGCGCGGTGAAGTCGCTGGTGGTGACCAGTACGGCCACGTCGGCCTCGTGGACGGTGAAGCAGGTTCCGCCGAAGCGCTGGAGATCCTGGGAGCCGACCCGGTGTGACGCGCCGTACTGCTTGCACTGGATGACGACCCTGCTGCCGTCGGGCGCGGTGGCGACGACATCGGCGCCGAGGTCTCCGGCCCCTCCCACCACCTCGACGGCGGTGCAGCCGTGGTGTGCGCAGAGGGCGGCGATCGCCTCTTCGAACTCCTCGGGTGTCAGGGCGTCGTAGTCGGCAACGGCGGCATCGACGACATCGACGGCGTCGTCGGCCGCCGGACGTGGACGGGGGACCGCCGGAGCGTCGGGCGCGGCTTCGGCCCGGGCTTCGACCTCGGCCTCCAGGCAGGCGGCGGCCTCCCTCGCCGCCCGGTCGAGTGCCGCCGCCGCTCGGCGCGCCGCGCTCGCCACATGCCACCGCCGCCGCAGACGCAGGGAAGCCGCGACACCCGCGACCGCCACGACGACCAGGACGAACACCCAGGCGGGGCGCCGCTCCAGAGCGCCGGCCACCGTGTGGACCGCGAAGCCCGCCATGCCGACGACCACGGCGAGAAAGACGAAGAACAGAGCGGTGGAGCGAAGGTCGAACCCTCGTCGGCGGTTCGCAGACGGTGTGCGTCGCGTGGATGTGGTCACGGCATGCCCCCTCGTAGGACCGGTGGGAAGATCAACTCACCGTGTGCCCAAGATCGAGAAGTTCACCGTGCCGCTCAACTCCGTTTCCCCGCAAGGACGGTGACGCCGGTCTCGTGGAATCGGTCGAGGCGCGCCCCCTATGAGAGCCTTGCCCTGATCATGATCGTCGTCGAGCCCGGAGTGGGAAATGACCGTGAACCGGCCGGGGCTGCCCGGGGATCTGCCGTCGGCGGAGATTCTGTGGGCGCGCTGGGCGCTCGTCGCCGTACTGGAGGCCCGTACGGCGAACGAGCGGGCGGGCGTCCATCGGACGGGAACCTGGGTGGACGGCGAAGGGCTCCATCTGGACGACGCCGGCTGTACCTGGTGGGGTTGCGCACGGCGGGGCGAGGGCCGGTACGTGCTCTTCGGCGAGGACGAGTCGAGTGCGGTCAAGTGGCACAGACCGCCGGTCGACATGCTCGTCGGCGCCCCCGAATGGCTCCCGCACGAGCACCTGCGGGATCTGCTGGAAGGGTGCGAACTGGGCTGTGTCTACTGGTACGAGAACAGCACCTGGGCCCGTGCCCCGTACCCCTCCACGCTGGACGACGACGGGCTCGACTGCGGAATGAGCCGCTTCGTCGACAGGAAGGACGTCCTGCGGGTGATCGCCGACGAGGACCACGGCGCCATGCCGGCCCATGACGCCGAGACCCTGCTGGAACACGCCGAGACCTACCGGCTGACGCCGGACGTCCTGCTCGCCCTCGTCACCGGGCCCGGCTCCGTCGAACAGGACCGGCCCGCGATGCTCAGGGCGCTGGAGGCGGCGGGCCTGCACCGCCCGTAGACCCGCGGGCCTGCACCGCCCGTAGACCCGCGGTCCGCGCACGCGCCGGCTCGAACAGGGGAGGTGGCCAGGGCCGGTTCCACGGGCGCGCGCCGAGGTCAGCCGAGGTTACGGGCGAGCCCTTCGACCCGGTCGTGCAGTTCCTCGACGTGGTGCTCCGACTCCGGCTTCATCAGTACGCTGCGCAGGATGCGGGCGCCGTCGCCGTCCGCGGTGATCTTGGGGTGCCGTGCGGTGAAGGCGTCCCGGTCGGCCCTGAAGGTGCTGAGGAAGACGGGGTCGGGGCCGGTCATGCCGTCGGTGAGGATGCGGGCGGAAGCGGTGTCGACGGCGGTCAGAGTGGCCGGTTCCACGGTCGGGAAGTAGCTGACGATGTCCAGCTCGGGCCGTTGGTAGAGCGCCAGGTGCTCGGACTCCTCGATGAGCCGCGCCCAGTTCAGCGCCGCGCGCCGGCCGGCCGCCAGGACCTGTCCGAGGCCCGCGGGGGTGGGCGGGAGCAATTGGAGGGTGAGCCAGAGAGCGGCGGCCGAGGCGCCCGCGCGTGAGCACTCCAGACTGATCTCCCCGAGGTGGAGGTCGGCCGACGTGAAGTAGGTGTAGGGCGAGTCGTGGAGGTAGAAGCGGCCCACGTCGGGATCGCGGAAGAGGACGGCCCCGCAGCCGTAGGGCTGGAGTCCGTGTTTGTGGGGGTCGACCACGAGGGAGTCGGCCCGGGCGATGGCCCGCCAGGGCTCGGGAGGCAGTCCCGCGGGGTCCTCGGCGCCGGCCAGGAGCGTGAAGAACCCGCCGTACGCGGCGTCGACATGGACCCGGATGCCGTGGCGTCGGGCCAGGGGCAGGATCTCGTGGACGGGGTCGACGGCTCCCAGTCCGGTGGTGCCGGTGGTGACGACGACGGTGCCGATCCGCCCGGTACGCAGGACGTCCTCCAGCGCGCCGAGGTCCATCCGGCCCCGCTCGTCGGTGGGCACGGGGTGGCCCTGTATGCCGAGGACGTGGCACATGCGGCTGTGCGTGTAGTGGGCGTCCGCGCTGTACGCGACACCCTGGCCGGGATGGAGTTCGCGGGCCACGAACAGCGCTTCGAGGTTGGCGATCGTGCCGCTGGTGGTGAGGTGGCCCAGGTGCGTCTCGTAGCCGAACATGGCCGCCAGCTGTCCGACGACCTCCCGTTCCATCGCCGCGGTGGCCGGGCCGCCGTCCAGGGCGTGGTTGTTGGGGTTGATCAGCATCGCCGTGAGGTAGCCGACCACGGCCGCGGGGTGCGGAGGCTTGAGCATCTGGCCCGCGTAGTGCGGGTGGAAGAAGGGGTAGTTGTCCTTCAGCCGTCCGGTGAACAGGGCGAAGGTCTCGGCGAAGCGCTCCTCGTCCACCTGGAGGGACGGGTGGGGCTGGTAGGGGCCGAAGGTGTCGGCCCAGTCCTGTATCGCCCGGGTGGCTCGGCCGAGCCAGTGCTGCAGGTCCATCGACGTCCCTCTCGGTCGGTAGCGGTCGGTAGCGGTCGCTTTCGGGGTGTGCGAAGAGAATGTAATTGACTCCTCAGTGATTGACTAGTCAGCAATTGATTTAGCAGTAGGTGACCTGGCAGTAGGTGACCTGGCAGTAGGTGCCCGGGCAGTAGATGACCAAGCAGTAGGTGATCAGTAGACTCGCGACGATGAACGACACACCCGAGCCGAACGCGGCGGCGGCCGCCCGCGCCGCCAACAGCGGGCTCGTCCGGGACTTCGGTCTGCTGATCAAGTCCGCGACCCGTATGGAACAGCGGATCGATGCCGCGCTGCGCCGCGAGTGCGGCATCAGCCACACCATGCTGGAGGTGTTCATCCGGCTGTGCCGCCGGCCCGGCGAGGAGGTCTCGCAGCGGCAGCTGGCCGACGACCTCACCCTCACCAGCAGCGGCACGACCCGGTTGATCGACCGGATGGAGGAGGCCGGCCTGGTCCGCCGCGCGCCCTCCCCCGGGGACCGGCGGGTCGCCCTGGTGGAGCCGACCGCCGAGGGCCGTACCACCTTCCTCCGGGCCGCCGACGTCCACGCCCGTGTGGTGGAGGAGTTCTTCGTCCGACCGCTCGCCGCCGCGGACTACACCAGGCTGACCGGCGCCCTGGGCGAGATCGACCGGGCGCTGCGCGAGGGCGACGGCTGAGACCGGGGGCGAGGACCGGTGGCGACGGGGGCGGCACGGCGTCGGGTACGGCTAGGCACGCTCGGGACGACAGCGCCGTCCTCGGACCGGTGCCCCGCAGCCGGAGGACGCCGTTGATCCACTCGTCGTCCGCCGCATAGGTTCGCTCGTATGACGAACGTACGGATCGGTGTGATGCACGACCGCGACTGGGCCCCGGAAGGGCTGCCCGAGTTCGCCCGGCGGGCCGAGGCACTCGGCGTGGACGACCTGTGGGTGGTGGAGGACCTCGGCTGGAACGGCGGTGTGTCCGCGGCGGCCGTGGCACTGGGAGCGACGCAGCGCCTGCGGGTGGGCATCGGCATCGCCCCGGCCCCGCTGCGCAGCCCGGCGCTGCTGGCGATGGAACTGGCCACGCTGGCCCGGGTGTTCCCCGGGCGACTGGTCGCCGGGATCGGGCACGGTGTGCGGGAGTGGATGGCTCAGGTCGGCGTCGCACCCCGCTCCCCGCTCGCCCTGCTGGAGGAGACGATCACCTCCGTGCGCGCGCTGCTGCGCGGTGAGCAGGTCGACCTGGCAGGTCGTGAAGTGCGGCTGGACGGGGTGAAGTTGGTGCACCCGCCGGCCGAGGTGCCGCCGGTCGTCGCGGGCGTCGTGCGCGCCCGCTCCCTCGAACTGTCCGGCCGGGTCGCCGACGGCACCCTGATCGCCGAGGGCCACGGTCCGCACGACCTCGCACGCATCCGCGAGCTGACCGCCAAGGGCGCCGCAGGCGACCACACGCTGACGGTCTTCGCCTTCGCCTGCGTAGGGGACGACCCCGACGCGGTGGCCCGCACCCTCCACCCCCACACCGAGGGCCACGGTGCCTGGCTGGGCCGGCCCCAGGACGAGGTCTTCACGGTCTCCGGCGACGCCGCCGGGGCCGCGGCCGGTATCCGCGCACTCGCGGAGGCCGGAGCGGACACGGTCGTCCTGCGCCTCGTGGGCGAGGACCCGCTCGGACAGCTGGAGGCCGTACTGGCGGCCCGGTGACCCTCCCCGGCCCCGCTTCGCTTCGTCGCGAGGGGGCCGGACCGACTTGTTGGGCCGGCCCTCCGGCGCCGACGGTGCGGCGCTAGTGAGCTGGTTCGGAGATGCGTGAGCAGTAGCGGCAGATTCGGTCGAGGATCTGGTCGGCGGTCTTGGTCCATTTGAAGGGTCTGGCCTGGTCGTTCCAGACCTTGATCCAGTCCTCGAGTGCGGCCTTGAGGTCGTCGAGGGAGCAGAACACCCCGCGTTCGAGGCAGCGCCGTTCCAACTCGGCGAACCACCGCTCGACCTGATTGATCCATGACGAGTAGGTGGGCGTGAAGTGGAGGTGGAAGCGGGGATGCGTGAGCAGCCACCTGTGCACCACCGGCGCCTTGTGGGCGGAGAGGTTGTCGCAGATCACGTGGACTGCCAGGCCGGGCTCGGTCTGGCGGTCGATCTCGTCGAGGAAGTCACGGAAGTCCACGGCCCGGTGCTGCGCGGACAGCTTCGAGATCACCTTGCCCGTCGCGGTGTTCAGGGCGGCGAACAGATCGACGGTGCCGTGCCGGACGTAGTCGAAGCTGCGCCGTTCGGGCACTCCGGGCAGCATCGGCAGGACCGGCGCGGTTCGTTCCAGGGCCTGGATCTGCGGTTTCTCGTCCACCGCGAACACCGCGGCGTTGGCCGGCGGGGCGAGGTAGAGGCCGACGACATCGCGGATCTTGTCGATCAGGAGCGGGTCCGGAGAGATCTTGAAGGTCTCGGTCCGCCATGGCTGCAGGCCGAAGGCGTGCCAGATACGCAGCACGCTCGCCGGGGAGATCCCCACGACCTTGGCCAGCTCCCGCTTCGACCAGTGCGTCCCACCCGGAGGCGTCTGCTCCAGCGTGCGCACCACCACCTCTTCGACCTGGGCGTCGGTGATGGTTCGTGGCACTCCCGGGCGCGGTTCGTCGCTGAGCCCGTCCAGCCGGGCGCGCAGGAATCCCGCCCGCCACTTGGTCACGGTGCCCCGGTTGACGCCCAGCCGCGCGGCGACCGCGATATTGCTGCCGCCGTCCGCGCAGGCCAGCACGATCCGTGCCCGTAACGCCAGGCCCTGCGCGGTCGTCCGGCGCCGGGCCCATCCCTGCAACGTCCGCCGCTCGGTATCGGATAACACCAACGGCGCAAGCCTGCTGTCGCCCATCCCCACAGCAGACCGCAAACCACCAGCCCCGTCACCGCCCAAGCCGCGATCCGAAACGGAACACGACTCAAGTGGCGACGGAAGAACTCAAAACCGGCTCACTAGGGGGCGGCCGGAGGGGAGTCGGGGTCGTCCCGGCCCGGGGCGTTCTCCTGGTCGCGGCTCTCCCCGCCCGGGGGCTCGGCGGCGGGGCGCGGAATCTTGGCGCCGCCCTTGAACCGCTCCAGGGTGCGTGTGAGCTGCTGGAACGCGGACATCGCCGGGGCCCCGGACTGTCGTTGCGGGGCCGGAGCGGCCTCGGCGGCCTCCCGGTAGGCGGCGAGCGCCTCATGGGCACGCTCGGTCGCCTCCCGGTACAGGTCACGGGACTCCGTCATGGCCTTCAACGCCTCGGCGTACTGCGCCACCCGCTGCCGTTCCCGCACCAGCTCCTCCTCCAGGGTGAGGACGTGCCAGTCCTTGCGCAGCGCGGTGAGGGCGTCACCGGCCCCGTCCGGCAGCGGCCGGAGAAGGGAGTCGAACCGCGTCACCGCCGCGACGAGGTCGGCCGGCTCGGAACCGTCCAGGAAGACCGTCCGTACGGTGAAGTCCTCCGCGTCGTACCCGGCCGGGGCCGGGGACCCGGGCAGCACGGCCGCGCCGCCGCGCGGCACCTCCACGCCGAACTCCCGCAGCGCCCAGTTCACGACCCGCAGCTGCTGCGGCGCGGCCCGGTGCTCGATGATCCGGTGCCGCAGGGTGGGCGGCAGCCACCGTGACAGAGGCAGCCGGCCGCGCTCGTCCGTGGTCATGGCCTCGTGGACGACGACATGCACGCCCCAGCCGCTGCGCCCGGCGTCCCTGAGCACGCGGCGTACGTCCTTGTCGTCCTCGGGCAGGGCGTTGATCCTGCTCAGCGACAGGCCCGTCGCGGCGTCGTGGTCCCAGTCGCCGTACTCCGGCCAGAACCGGGTGACGGGGGACGGCCATGCCGGGTCCCACGGCTGTTCCGCCTCGGCGAGCAGGGTCCACTCCCGCCCGCCGCCGAGATCGGCCGCGAGCCCGAGCCGGGCCCGGACGGTCACCTCGTCGGCCACCCGCCATCGGGCCTCGAAGACCCGTTCCGGCGCGTCGCCGTCGGTGTCGGGCACCTCCATGAAGTCGTCGACGACTTCACTGTCCTTGAGCCGGTGCAGGGTGCGGCGGAGTACGTCCTCCGCGTCGGGCCCGACATGGCGGCCGCGAGCCGGCCACACCGTCGGAGGAGTCGTGGGACGAGCTGGGGAAGTCGGCATGAGTCCATCGGGGAGCAGGGGCCATGTGCGTCCACCAGTATCGTCGCCGCGGCCCGTGGAGGATCACCCGGGGTCCCGCCCGGCCGCCCACCCGTGCCGCGCGGTCTTCCCCCGCGACGGCCACGGCCGCCCGCACCCCCTGCCGGACGCGTGCTCCGACCAGGGACGCGCGCCTTCGGGACCTCCGTCGCCCGGGGCCGTTTCGTCCGCCAGTTCGTCGTGTCCGCCAGGGTGGGGCGCGTCCCCCGGGTTGACGGCGGCCTGTGCGGCCGGTCGACGATGGGTCGGCGCCTGCCATCCGCACGGCGGGCCGCGCGATCTCCGCACTCCCGCGTAGGGTGCGAGGGCACCGTCCTCGTCCCTGCCGGGCGAGGCTGACGCCGACCGGAAGGCACGCTGTACATGACCGGGCAACGCGACCGCTGGGCGGAACTGACCGGCGGACAGGCCGGAGAGGAGTACGCCAGGCGTTTCGCCCGGCTCGCCGAGTCCGGCCAGGACGTCCACGGTGAAGCGGCCTTCTGTGCCGCACTGCTGGAAGCCCCCGCCCGGGTACTGGACGCCGGCTGCGGCACCGGCAGGGTCGCGATCCGCCTCGCCGAACTGGGCCACGAGTGCACCGGCGTGGACGTCGACCCGTCGATGCTCGCCGTCGCCCGTCGCACCGCCCCCGCACAGGAATGGCTCCTGGCCGACCTGGCCCATCTCGACGCCCTCGGCCTGGAGCCGGTCTTCGACCTGGTCGTCGCCGCCGGGAACGTCGTTCCCCTGCTCGCTCCCGGCACCGAACCGGCCGTGGTCCGGCAGTTGGCGGCGGCACTGCGGCCCGGCGGACTGCTGGTCACGGGTATGGGCCTCGACGCGGCGCACCTGCCGCTGCCCGAACCGCCCCTGACACTGGAGGACTTCGACCACTGGTGCGCCCAGGCCGGTCTCACCCTCGAACAGCGCTTCGCCACCTGGGGCGCCGAACCCTACGCCGACGGCTGCGGCTACGCGGTGAGCGTGCACGCCCGCCCCATCGCCTGAGTCGGCGGCAGTGGCGCCAGGCGATCAGGGGGTCTGGCTGGGGACTATGAACGGAACGGGGATGTCGTGCGCCTGGAGGGCCTCGGTGTAGCGGGCCAGCAGCTCGTCGATGCCGGACAGGAGGATGGCTGCCGTCTCGCGGGCTTCGCCGACATCGCCCCGGTCGCAGGCATCCACTATGTCGGCGACGTCGGATCGAATGATCGACAGGGAGTCGCCCTGGATCAGCACGCCCGGGAAACGACGCGGGGGAAGACGGACGACCGCGTCGTTCCCGGGGTCCGTGAGCAGCTCGGCCTCGATGCGTTCCATCCGCTCATTCAACCTCAGTCTGTCGGGCCACCGGCACCCGTGTCTGTGCCGGTGGCCGGCAGCCCTCCGGAAGGGTCACAGCTTCGTCCCCTACCCTCAAGCGTGAGGACGGTGACGTGGGATGCCACCGGGGACGCGCATCGAGGAGGCGGCGGTGTTCGGAAGGGGCACGTGGGTGGTCGCGGGGGCCGTGGCCGTGGCCTGCCTGGCGCTCGTGGGTCCCAGCACCCCCGGCGACGGCGTCTTCGCCAGGTCGCTTCCCGCGGACGCCGTCAAGAAGGTCCACCCCGGCCGCGTCATGACGTGGAACATCTGCAACCCCTGCGACGAGAGCAACGTCGACCGGGCCGCGGAGATCGCCGCGGTGGCTCCCCAGGTCATCGGACTGCAGGAGGCGTGTGTGCGTGACGTGGAGAGGATCCGGGAGTATCTGGAGACCTTCCACGGGCTCGTGTATCACGTCGAGTACGGCTCGGTCCTCGGGAGTTGGAGCCGGTGCGGGGGAGCGCCGTGGAAGCCGGGAGGCTTCGGGCAGGCCATTCTCTCGGCGGGGCCGTTGACGGACCGGGTAGGCGCGGAGTACCCGGAGGGCGGCTCGGAGGACCGTGGGTACATGGCGGTCACCGCCACGGTGGGCGGTCAGCCGGTGAGGATCTTCAACACGCACCTCGCCCAGCGGCGCCAGGAGGCGATCCGGGCGGACCAGGTCGATGTGCTCGCCGAGGAGGTCGCCCGCCACGACCGTGCGATCGTCGTCGGTGACTTCAACGCCGTGCCGGACTCGGCCGAGCTGGCCCCGATGTGGAAGGTGGCCAAGGACGCGGACACCGCGTGCCGTCCCCCGTCCGAAGGTGCCTGCGGGCTGACCACCGACTGGCAGAGCAAGTTCGACTACGTCTTCCTGCGGGGCGTCTCCCCGCTGGCCCAGCGGGTGCGGCTCTCCGAGTCCTCGGACCACAACCTGGTGTACGCGGACGTGGACCTGACCTGAACCGGGTGTGAGGGCCGTTGGGCTTCCGAGGGAAGCGGGCGCGGGCGGCCGTCCCCCAACGTCGGCATCAGGCCGCGGCCGGCCCGCAGATGACCGACACCGCCGAGTTCGGTCTCTGCAGCAACTCCGGCCGTATATAGGCGAGTTGGCGCTGCGGATGCCATGCGGGACCTGGCGTGCCACCGGCCGGAGTGACCGAACGGTGCTGAAGTGTCGGGAGGGGCCGCCCGCGGGGCCGCTCCCCGGGCTGTTTCCGGCGTTCCGACAGCCGAACAAGTGTGGCCCCCGGTGCTTCAGTCGCCCCCAGCAATGGCATGGACCCGCCAGATATGCCCGGCGTGGTTCCGTCGGCGCGACCGCTCGACCGGCCTGTTCGCGACGGCTGGGCGAGTGACGCACGTCTCACCCGCCGACAGCGGCCCGGCCTCGGAACGAAGCCGTTCCGCAACCCTGGCCGGGCGTGAGGGCGGCGTGCGCGACAGACGCGACGCCAGGCACATATGACGCACCGTCAGAGAAGCAAGCGGTAAACCGGACCGGCCGAAAAGAAGGCCCCCGCTCTCAGCGGAACAGAGCGGCTGATCTGAGGCTGTTTCACGCGTTCCCGCCCCGCCTAGGTTCGCTGTGCTCCGCACACTGATCGGTCATTCCGTCAGAAACACGCACTCCGACGACAACCGAAGGAGAAAACTCGTGCGCAGTCTCAGACTCTCGATACTTCCGCTCGCCGCGGCCACCGTGCTGGCGCTGATCGGTGCCACCACGGCAGAGGCGGTCCCCGCCCCGGTCGAAGCCCGAACCGGGGCCGGCACCCTCACCGCCGCCGCGAACGACACGACCAGCGTCGACCGGACCGCACGCCTGTCCAACGGGGCCGCGGTCGACTCGGCGAAGGACGCGGCGGCACTGGCGCGTTACTGGACGCCGGAACGCATGGCGAAGGCCATCTCGCTCGACAAGGTGGCCACCACTTCGCGCAAGGGCCTCTCCAAGCCGGTCGGGCCGACCGGGGCACCCGGAACCGTACCGTCCGCGCCCGCCCGCTCCAAGAGCTCGTCCATACGCATCAACGAATCCGCCGCGGTGGGCAAGGTGTTCTTCACCAACCCCAGCAACGGCGGCACGTACGCGTGTTCGGCGAGTGCGCTCAACAGCGGTTCGAAACAGATGGTCGTCACCGCGGGGCACTGTGTCCACGGCGGCAGTGGCGGCACGTGGATGACAAACTGGGTCTATGTGCCGCGCTACCGCTCCGGGGCCCGCCCGTTCGGCACCTTCGCCGCCAAGCAGATGCGTACGTTCAACGCCTGGATCAACAGCAGCGACCTCAGGCGGGACGTCGCCATGGTGACGACGTGGCCGCTCAACAACAACAAGGTCGTCAACGTCACCGGCGGACACGGGATGAGCTGGAACTTCTCGCGTCAGCAGCCCATCACCATCCTGGGCTACCCCGGTAACTTCGGCAGCGGTGAAGTCCAGTGGGCGTGCACGGGTACCACACGCGCGGCCAGTGACAACGGCATCGAGCTCCAGTGCAACTTCGGCGGCGGCTCCAGTGGTGGACCGTGGATGCGGGAGTTCAACGACTCCAACGGTCTCGGATCCGTCAACGGCGTGATGAGCACCGTCACTTCGACCGGCTGGAACGAGGCCGCCTACTTCGACGACGCGGTCAAGGCCATGTTCGACGCCCAGGGCAACGTCACCTGACGGACCCGCACCACCGGCCCCGCACAACGGACAAGGAGCCCCTTCCATGCGCCGCAGCAACCTGAGCCGCTGGGCGGTGGCCGCCGCCCTCGTCGCCGCCGTCGTCGCGGTGGCGGCCTGGCGCACCGCGGCCGCCGCCACGGAATCCGAGCCACAGCCGGAACCGGGAAGCACGGTCCACGACGTACGGCAGGACCCGGAGCGGCTCAGGGACTACTGGACGCCTGAGCGCATGCGCGAAGCAGAGGACGCGCCCATGCCGAAGCGCGACTGAGGACGGGCGGTCGCGCCGGGCACGGCACCAGCGCACGCGGGTCCGCAAGGAGCACGGCACCGGGATCGCGGGGGAGGCGAGGGCGACCTCATCTCCCCGCGATCCCGGTTACCGTTTCCCCTCATGACAGTCACCGAGTCGGACATCACCGAGGACCTGATCCTAGGGTGCGTTTCAGAAGTGGATCTTGATGTGTCAAGATCCACTTCGTGGGACGGCATGATCTGACGAATGCACAATGGGCGAAGCTGGAGCCCTTGCTCCCGGCCGGCAAGAAGCCCGGACGGCCACCGGTGCACACCAAGCGGCAGTTGATAGACGGCATACGCTGGCGCACCCGCGCCGGTGCTCCGTGGCGGGACGTGCCCGAGCGGTATGGCCCGTGGGAGACGGTCTACGGTCTGTTCCGGCGCTGGCAGCGGGACGGCACCTGGCACCGCATCTTCGAGCAGCTGCAGGCCCGGGCCGACGCCGAGGGGCTGATCACCTGGGACGTCTCGGTGGACTCCACCATCGCCCGCGCCCACCAGCATGCGGCCGGTGCCCGCAAAAAGGGGATCTGCAGATCGAGCCGCCAGGTGGCGTGTTCATCGAGCCCGATGACCACGGGCTCGGACGATCCCGGGGTGGGCTGACCACCAAGCTGCACCTGGCGGTCGAGCAGGCCCAGAAGCCGATGGCGCTGGTCATCACGGCTGGACAGCGTGGTGACTCGCCGCAGTTCCAGGTGGTCCTGGGCCGTATCCGGGTGCCCCGGCTCGGGCAGGGCCGCCCGCGCACCCGGCCGGACAAGGTGCGTGCCGACAAGGCGTACGGCTCCCGCGCGAACCGCGACTACCTGCGCAAACGTGGCATCCGCTGCACGATCCCGGAGAAGCGCGACCAGATTGCCAACCGCAAGAAACGCGGTTCCCACGGCGGCCGCCCGCCCAAGTTCGACAAGGACGACTACAAGCAGCGCCACGCAGTGGAGTGCGGAATCAATCGCCTGAAACGGCACCGTGCGGTCGCCACGAGATACGACAAGCTCGCCGTCCGCTACGAAGCGACGGTGCTGGTCGCAGCCATCAACGAGTGGCTATGACCAGCACTTTCAAAACGCACCCTAGAACTGCTGCGCGAGCAGTGCCCCGAACTGGCGCATCTCCCCGTGAAGTTGGGAGCGCTCGGCTGGGACAACCAGGTGTGGCGGCTCGGCGACGACCTCGCCGTCCGGCTGCCCTGGGCGACGGAGACCGCGGACGCGCTGCTCCACAAGGAACACGCGTGGCTGCCCGGCCTCGCTCCGCACCTTCCTCTGCCCGTACCCGTTCCGCAGCGCCTCGGTGAGCCGTCCGAGCGGTTCCCGCGCCCCTGGCTCGTCACCACCTGGGTCCCGGGCGAGCCCGCCGACCGCGCCCCCGCCACGCGCACCCCGGACGCCGCGGTCACCCTGGCCGCCTTCCTCACCGCCCTCCACCGCCCCGCCCCCGCCGGAGCACCCGCCGGCCGGGACCGCGGTGGCCCGCTGGCCGACACCGCCGAGCACCTCACCCGGGGACTCGCCTCGGCCACCGAGCTGGGGCTGATCCAGAACCCGGACGCCGTCCGTGCGGTGTGGGAGGACGCGGCGGCCGCCCCCGCATGGACGGGCCCGCGGCTCTGGCTCCACGGCGACCTGCACGCGGCCAACATCCTGACCAGGGAAGGCACCTTCTGCGGAGTGATCGACTTCGGCGACCTCTGCGCCGGCGACCCGGCCTGCGACCTCGCCGCCGCCTGGACCCTGCTGCCGGACGGCGAGGTCGACCTCTTCCACCGCACCTACCGGCCCATCCCGGACGCCGCGACCCTGCGCCGCGCCCGCGGCTGGGCGGTGCTGCGCGCCCTCGGCGGCATCCACATCGGACATGCCGGCGTCCACGGCCGTCCCGGGGGAAAGGCCACCTGGGGCCCGCCCGCCCATGCCGCACTGCTGCGCCTCACCGCGTCGGCCTGAGCCGTCGGATCAGGGGCCGGCGTCCCGGACTCCGGCGAGCGGGACGGCAGATGACGTCGAAGCGCCACCGGCGACCGGAGGTCTGTCACGGCGATACGGGGGCACACGGACGTCACCCGTACGAAAGGAACCGCTCCATGCTGGGTATAGCCGCGGCAGTACTGTTCTTCATCGCCTTCCTGATCAACGCAGCCGAGATCTCGACGAACGACGTCTTCTCCTCCACGAACGTCATGCTCCTCGGCCTGATGGTCCTGGCCCTGCATGTCGCGGGCATCGGAAGCGGCTGGTCCGGCCGCAGACGCTGACGGAGTGTGAACCCGGGGTGGGTGCGGACGTGACGGCGTCCCGCACCCACCCCGACGCCTGTCCCGCCAGGTGATGCGGGTGTTCACGGCGAGAGGCCGAGGGCGCCGGGATTTCAGGTCTGCGGGGCCGGTGATTCCGCGAGGGATGGGGGTACACGGGCGGCATGCCACCGACAAATGATCACCTCCTGCCCTCGCGGGCCGTGCGACAGCTGCGCCGGATCCGCGCGTTCTACGCGACGGCCGCGTCCGTGTGGGCGGCCCTGGCCGTCTGGGAGGGGTGGCAGCATCCCGGCAGCCGGCCCCTGTGGGTGGCGGCACTCCTGCTCGTGGTCTTCACCGGGCTGTTCTCCGTGACATCGCTGTGGTTGTGGCGTCACCGGACCGCCGTCACCGCTGCCGCGGGCGCGCCCGCGCGTCGTGGTGCTCCGCGGCGGATAGCTCCCGCGCGGGGAGCCGCCTGAGGCCCCGTAGTCCCCGGCGGGGTGGGGGAGTTGCACATTCGCTCACTGCCGTGCCGTACTCCGCGCCCTGTGAGCCGACGACGGTCGATCAGGGAGCCGTGACCCCCTTCCACGGCTCTCCGGCGCGCTCGGCCCATGCCCGGGCCGCCTCCGGGCGACCGGTGAGCAGCAGGAGATGGGCGGTGATCGGACCGCGGACCTCCTCGCCGTCGCCGCGCGTCCACGCGATGTCGGTGGCGACGAGCCGGGCCTTCGGCAGGGGCCAGGGGCGGGGCGGCATGCGCATGGTCCACACACGGTCGGCGGCGTCACGGGCGGCCGCCGGCGGCATCGTGCGGGTCCTGCCGAGCGCGAGCGAGATGTCCTGGCCGTGCACGAGCAGGTCGATCAGCGGCTCGCGGGGCGTGGTGGTGGGTGCCAGACGACGGGATCCGACGGTCGAGCGCAGGTTCCCGACGATCTCGGTCACGGGCAGCGCGGCCTCGCGGACGGCCGAGTCGTGGATGAGACGGTTCCAGTTCCCGCGGGCCCGGATCATCTCGCGCAGCACCTGCCCGTACGAGAAGCGCGCCGCGACGGTCAGGTGCGCGGCCACGTCCCGCACCCGCCAGTCCCCGCACCCGGTGCGTGTCTCCCACTCCTCGGGGCTCAGGCCCGCCAGCAGATCGGCCAGGTTCGTGCGCTCCTCGTCGACGATGCGCCAGAGCTCGTCGAGGTCCAGTGCTGCACCCACGGTGATCACCCACTCAAGTGGTAAGATTCTCTGACCAAAGTAGTCAGAGTATCTGACCAATGTCAAGGAGGGGAGGGTGGGTGTCGACGATGCCGCGAGAGGGGGTCCGGCGATGGTGACGGCCGACGAACCCAGCACGGGCGTCCTGCTGTTCCTGCCGTACCGGGCCCTGGAGAACCGGGTCTTCGCCGCGCTCGCCGAGGCCGGGTTCGACGACTTCACGCCGGCCCAGGCCCGGGTCATGCAGCGCATCGGCCCGCACGGCACCCGCCTCACCGAACTCGCGGAACAGGCCCAGATCACCAAACAGACGGCCGGTTTCCTCGTCGACCAGCTGGAGAAGGCGGGCTACGTCACCCGGGTCGCCGATCCGACCGACAAGCGTGCCCGGCTGGTGTGCGGCGCGGCCAAGGCGTGGGCGGCCAAGGAGGTCGCCGACGCGGTGGTCGCCGAGGTGGAGAACGAGTGGGAGGAACACCTCGGCAAGCGGCGGTCGAGGCAGCTGCGGGAAGCCCTGCTCCTGCTGAGGGAGATCACGGACCCGTGGCGTTAGGGCCTGTCGTACGGATCGCGCCTGGGCCGCCGCGCACCGGCGGTCATCAGTGACGTGACCCGAAGCCGGTTCGACCCCCGACGGCAGCCCTGGGTGTGGCCGTCCGGCGGCCCTAGAATCGTGCGATGGATCATCACTTCGTCGGCATACCGGAGGTGGCCGGCGTTCCGCGGGTCGCGGTCGTCATCGACGTCATGCGGGCCTTCACCGTGGCCGCCTGGGCCTTCTCGCGCGGCGTGGAGAAGATCGTCCTGGCCTCGACCGAGAGCGAGGCGCTCGACCTGAAGCAACGCCACCCGGGCTGGCTGGCGTTGAAGGACGGGGCACCGGCGGAGGGCTTCGACGCGGTGAACTCGCCCGGCCTGCTCAGGACCCGCGACTTCGCCGGCCGCACGCTGGTGCAGAAGACGACGGCGGGGACCGTGGGCGCGCTGGCCGTCGCCGACGCACCGCTGGTGCTGTGCGCGAGCTTCGTCGTGGCGGGCCCGACCGCCCGGTTGCTGCGGGACAGGGACGCGGGGCCGGTGACGTTCGTCGTCACCGGCGAGGACGGCCGGGCCGACGAGGACCTGGCCTGTGCCGAATACATCGGGCGCCGGACGGCCGGAGACGACGTCGCACCGCACCCCTACCTTCACCGCGCGAGGAACTCCCGTGCCGCGGCCGACCTCGCCGCCGGTCTGCGCAGTGGCTGGCACCCGGACGACGTCGAACTCTGCCTGGACGTCGACCGGTTCTCCTTCGCGATGGTGGCCGGCCGGGAGGGGCACCTCACGGTGGTCCGGCCCGTCGAGGTGCCGCCCGCCCGCGACACCCGCTGAAGCGGAGGTACTGGGGAGCTCCCGGACGGGAACCGGACCCGGTGTGGCACACCGCCACGGTCACGGCAGCCGGTACACCGCCTCGTCCGGATCGGGTCGGACGATGACCCCGTCCTCGGCCAGAGCGCGCAGATGCGTGCGGGCCGCCTTCTCCGCCGCCTCCCGGTCCTTCGGCTCATGGCCGGCGACCCGCAGAGCCAGCGCGGCGCGCCGCGTGTCCCACTCGCCCCCGAGCGCCTGAATCACCCCGGCCAGCGCCTCCTTGTACGTCAACGGCGTATCGGTCATCGCATCCTCCCCATTCGGAACCGGCCACAGCATGGCACGGCGAAGGGCCCCCGCAGGGCCGGATGGCCGTGCGGGGGCGGCGGTGCCGTCTCCCGGCCGCTCAGGACCCCTTCGCGACATCCTTCACCGACGTCGGGCCCAACTGCTTGGCGCTGGCGTACTCCGGCATCGTCATGGGCTTGTCGAACAGGAAGAACGACTGGTTCGTGCCGACCGTGAACTCCATGTACGCGCCCGTCGTGGCGTCGAAACCGTAGTAGGCGTTGCAGGTGGAACCCGAGGTGTACGTGCCGTCCATGCCGGGCTGGGCGAGTACCGCGATGCCCTCGGAGGAGGACTCCACCTTCTCCGTCGGCGTGAGCATCTTGCAGCGCGGCACCGGCAGGCCCTTCATGATGAAGTACCCGTAATCGCCCTTGGCGTTCTGGATGTAGACGTACGAGAGCTTGCCCCGCTTCCCCCAGGTCTTGATCCACTGGTTGATCGCCTCGCGGGTCGGCGAGTACTCCATGCGGCCGGCCGGCTGCTGGGCGACGAGGTGGTCGTAGTTCTGCTGCTTGGCGTCGTTCTCCTTGTCCTGGCTGGACTCCGTGCAGGACGTCAGGGCGAGGCCCACGACGAGCGTCACGACGGCGGCCTGGGCCAGGCGTGCGAACTTCTTCATACGGTGCTGCCCTCTTCCGGGGTCGGGACGCGGATCAGTTGGTGCACGTCGTGCGCTCGGCGTCGGCATCCAGCCGGTAGGGCAGATCCTGGTCGCGGAAGGGCGCGCGATGCTCCTGGGCGGCCTTGGAGTTGTAGTCGTTGACCGACTCGATCCGAGTGGCCTTCAGCGCGGTGATCGACTGGTCGATCTGTGCCGTGCGCGTCTTCGAGGCGGACTCGCGCTCCTCCTTGAGCGCCTTGATCGTCCCCTCGGCGTTCTGTGCGGCCTCGCAGAGCTGGAAGAACTCCTCGTACGTGCTCTGCCGGAACTCGCCCGAGCCGACGGTGTTCTCGCGCTCCTCCGCCGCTCCCCGGAACGGGGCGGTGATCCAGGCCGCGCCGCCGAAGGCGAACGCGCCGATCATGTACAGCACCGCCAGGCCGACGACCCCGCCCACGGCCCACGCCCCCCACCGGGCTCCCTCGCGTATCTGCCCCATGGCCCTCCCCCTTCACCGGTGCTCCAACGGTGTGGAACCACCTTTGTGCAGGTGGACACGAGCCCGGGGGTGAAACGGTTCCGCAGGGACGGGTGCCCCCAAGGGACCTTGCGTGCGCGCGAGTTGCTGTCGGGGGCCGGTGTCGAAGGGGCGCGCTGCCGAAATTGGACGCCCGCGCCGCCCGAACCTGTCCGAGGCATGGTAACGGCTGTTACCATGCCTTCATGGCGAAGAAACAGCTGGGCGCCCGCGTGGACGAGGATGTGGCGGACCTCGCGAAGCGGCGCGCCGCCGACCTGGGGCTGAGCATCGGGGACTATCTGGCCCGGCTGGTGCAGGAGGACGCCAGCGGCCTGCGCGCCCGTGGGGTGGAGGCCGCGGCCCGCTTCCTGGCCGAGCACCAGTCCGTCTTCGACGAGGCCGAAGAAGCGGTGCGGACCCCTGGGGGAGCGCGCGCCGCCTGATGGATCTGCACATCGACGTCCCCTGGATCCTGCAGGTCGCCGAGGTCGCCGGGGCGAACGATCCGGCGCCCGACGACTACGGCGTCCCCCTCTCGGCGGTCGCCCGCCACTCTGCCGAACTGTTCGAGCAGCCCGTCTACGACGGCCGCTACGCCAAGGCCGCCGCCCTGGTCCACACTCTCGGCCGGTGCCGCTGGCTGGAGCGGTCCAACATGGCGGTCGCCGCGGCCACCGGCGTCATGTACCTCGAAGCGGCGGGGATATCCGTCAAGCCCGCGCGCGAGGACGCCGTCGCCCTCAAGGATCTGCTCCTCGACCCCGCCTGCACGGCCGGGAGGATCGCCGCCCTGCTGCGGACCTGGCCGGCGGCCGGCTGAGGCGGAGCAGCCGACGGACCCCCGCCGTTCGTCGGGGGTTCGTCGAGGGTGTGGATCGTCAGTGCCGGAAGACGTCCTTCGTCTTCTCCTTGGCCTGACGGGCGTCGCCCTTCGCCTGGCTGCCGCGGCCCTCGGCCTCCATCTGCTCGTTGCCCAGCACGCGGCCCGTAGCCTCCTTGGCCCTGCCCTTGATCGTTTCCTTCTTCGCCTTGGCCTTCTGCTCTCGTGCCACCGTTCATCACTCCCTGACAGGTCTGACCTCGGTGTCACTACGGCAAGTAGCCCTCAGTGCGGCAGCCAAACGCCCACGGCGGGCGCGCTGTGCCTCAGCGGTGCCCGCAGATCCGTGCCGGGCTCCCCGACGGAGCCCGTACGGCCCGCCTCACCCGCCCGTGGTGTCCTCGGCCTCCCAGCGCAGCAGGTCGCCCGGCTGGCAGTCGAGCACCTCGCACAGCGCGGCGAGCGTCGCGAAGCGGACCGCCTTGGCGCGGCCGTTCTTGAGCACCGCCAGGTTGGCCGGGGTGATTCCCACGCGATCGGCCAGCTCTCCCACGGACATCTTCCGCCTGGCCAGCATCACGTCGATGTCGACGGTGATGGGCATCAGATCACCTCGTCCAGCTCGGCCCGCATCCGCGTCGCCGCGACATCGCGCGCGACGGCCTGGGCGAGCAGCATCCGCAGGACGAGCACGAGGAGCGCGACCCCGAGGATGGCCACGCCGACACCGGCCATGATCACGGTGACGCCCGGGTCGTCCCGCTGCCCCGGCGCGTTCAGGGCGGTGACCGCGAACCACAGGAGCGAGGCGGCCACGATTGCTCCGATCACGTAGTCCACGTACCGGAAGGCGGCGTGGGAGAACACGGTCCCGCGGCGCACCATCGTCACCAGCCGCCAGACACAGACCAGGACGACCTGGGCCGCCACCATGCCCAGGGCCGTGATCACGCGCAGCGGGGTCAGCGGGAGCGAGCCGTCCTCCGGGTCGTTGCCGCTGACCAGCGTCCACACCATCGACACCTGAACGAACACGGTGCCGACGAGCACCACCACGAGCACGGCGCGCAACGCACCCACGGTCAGCTTTCCCATGACCTGTCCTTCCATCGAGTTGCGATGGGAATCTATCGAATCTCGATAGAGTTAGGCAAGGGTGGGAGAAGGGGCCCAGGTGGATGCCACGCCGTCAGGGGGTGGTGACGCGGGCGTTGACCCGTCGCATCCAGTCCCGGTCGGTGTGCCACATGGGGTGGTGCGGGGCGGCGTTGGACGTCAGGACCACGCCCCGGAAGCCCGCGGCGAGACAGCGGTCGACGACGAACTCGGCGATGTCCTTGCCGACCGCGTCCTCCTCGAAGCGGGTCAGCAGCGGCGTGTACCCCACGGCGCCCTCGCCGAGGACGGCCGGGATGCCCCGGCGGGCGGCGAACGCGGCGACGGAGTCGACCCACGAGGCCAGCGTCTCCCGCATGGTCTGCCGGTGGGCGGCGTAGTTCTCGTAGAGCCATAGGTCCCAGCGGTCGGGGTCGACCCAGTCGTGCGCGTAGAACAGTTCGCGCGGGATGCCGGTGGCCGCCAGACGCCAGGGCTCGTCCGGCTGGTAGTCGGCGAAGGCGGGTGCGTCGGGGCGCAGCATGGCCGCCAGCTCGGGGGTCGGCCAGGCGGCCGTCTCGGGGGCGGCCTCGGTTCCGTGGCCGAGTCCGACCGCCTCGTAGAGGGCACCGAGCACGCCGTAGACGTAGAAGTGGAAGTGGGCGACCTGCGCCCCCTCCGGCAGGTCGTCGATCTCGCTCGGCCAGGGCTCGCCCAGCGAGTAGGTGACCGTGACGCCGGGGTGGCGGGCCCGCAGCAGCTTCACGGCGCGGTCGAGGGGGCCGTGCAGGTAGGCGTAGTGGGTGACACCGTCGCGCGGGACCAGGGAGCAGTTGTCGACCTCGTTGTGCACCTCGACGTAGGCGACCTGTTCGGCCAGTCCGCGCTCGGTGAGGAAGTCGAGGAGCCCGGCGAGCGACTCGGCCACGGCCTCCGCGCGGTCCGGGCCGGGCACCTCGGCCAGGGCGCGGTACCAGGCGTCGGTGTCGGCGAAGCTGGGGGACTGCTGGTACTCCCAGGACGACACGATCACCTTGCAGTCGTGGCGGGCGGCCGCCTCGAACAGCTCGACGAGCCGCCGGCGGCCGTCCAGAGGGTAGCCGCCGCGCACGTCGTACCAGCGGGTGCGCTGGCCGAACTCCTCGCCCAGGCCGCGGACCTGGATCGACTCCGGATCCTTCACGCGCCCGGAGAACAGCAGGAAGGGCATCGCGCAGACACGCACGGTGTTGAAGCCCCGGTCCCCCGCCTCGGCGAAGGCGCGGTCGAGGTCGGCGAACGGCTCACCGGGTCCAGCCTGGGTGTACCAGCTGAAGTCCCACAGGGTGATGGTCATCGCTTGCTGCTGTGTCGTCATGGGGGCACGGTAGCTCAATTCATTAATTATGAATAATGCTTGACAGGGGTGTCGGGACTGCCCAGGCTCATGTGCCATGACCGAACCCATCCACCCGTCCCGGCGCACCGTCGTCACGGCGCTCGGCGTGGCCGCCGCCGTCGCCCTGCCGGCCTGGCCGGAGACGGCACACGCCGCGGACGGCTCCGCCTCCGCCCCCGCCAACGGCCCGGTGCTCGACTCCCACCCGGCCACGGAACCCTCCGGCACCCATGTGCGCGACATCGGCGGCACCCACGTCGTCTTCCAGTACGGCACGGTGCTCCCCGCCTTCGACGGCCGGCGCACCCACGAGCCCACGCGCGAGTACCTGTCCCTCGACAAGCGATGGCGGTTCCGCTTCGACCCCGCCGACGAGGGACTGGACCGGGGCTGGCAGTCCCCGCGCCACGACGACCGGGGCTGGGCCCGTATCGACGTCCCGTCGGCCTGGGACCTGCTGGACACCCCCGGCTTCGGCTCGGAGTCCGCCCCCTTCGGCAAGGGCACGGCGTTCAAGGACGGCTACGCCTGGTACCGCACCACCGTCGACGTGCCCGCGTCCTGGCGGGCCCGGCACGTCCGCATCGCCTTCCTGGCCGCCGGTTACAGCGCCGAGGTCTGGCTCGACGGCAGACACCTCGGCAAGCACGAGGGCGCCAACTCGCCCTTCGCGCTCCCGGTCGCCGGTGCCCTGCGGCCGGGGACCCGCCAGACGATCGCCGTACGGGTCTTCCGCCGCGCGAGCTACACCGACTACACCTCCGCGACGCCGCAGCCCGTCACCGACGACCACGAACTGCCCTACAAGCCCGTCGACTACTGGCCCTACGCGGGACTCACCCGGTCGGTCTGGATCGAGGCGGTCCCGAAGGTCACCCTCGCCAAACTGCTCGTGTCCACCGAGAACGGACGCCTGGAGGCCCACGCGGTCGTCGAGAACCACGGCGCCGCCGACTTCGACGGCCGGCTCACCCTCGACCCCGGCCGCGGCAGCGGCGGCCGGCTCACCGTCGTCGCGGCCCGGATCCCCGCCCGGTCGGCGGGCGTCGTACGGGTCGCCGTCCGTATACCCGGCGCACCCCGCTGGAGCCCGGCCGCGCCCCGCACGCTCACCGCCCGCGCCACCCTGACCGCCGGTAGGCACGCGGGCCCGCGGGTGGACACGCTGTCCACCCGGTACGGCGTCCGCGAACTCACGGTCGCCGACGCCCAGGTGCGACTGAACGGCAGGCCGCTGTTCCTCAAGGGCCTCAACTGGCACGAGGAGACGGCCGCGCACGGCAGGGCGATGACGCCGGCCGAGTACGACCGGGAACTGGGCCACGCCAAGGCGGTGGGCGCCAACTTCCTCCGCAACTGCGTCTACAACCGCCACCCGTACGTCTACGACTGGGCGGACGAACACGGCGTGCTGGTCATGGACGACATCGACACCATGTGGCTCAACACCGCCCAGGAGAAGCTCCAGACCGAGCGCTACGGCCTCGCCCGCGCCCTGGCCCTGACCATGGCGTGGAACCAGCACAACCACCCCTCGGTGATCCTGTGGGGACTGCAGAACGAGTCGGAGATCGACACCGGCGGCGCCCCGGTCTACCGGGCCTGGCTCGCCGACCTGAAGGCGGCCGTCAAGTCCGTCGACCTCACCGCCCGCCCGGTGACCTGGGCCTCCAACACCAGCAACGACCCCGCGTTCGACCTCGCCGACGTCATCGGCTTCAACGAGTACTTCGGCTACTTCTACGGCAAGGACGCCGACCTCGGACCCACCCTGGACGCGGTGCACGCGAAGTATCCCGACAAGCCGATCCTGATCACCGAGAACGGCACCTGGTCCGTGGCCGGCACCCACGGCCCCGCCACCACGCAGGGCACGGAGGAGTGGCAGGCGGCGAGCTTCACCGCCCACTGGGAGCAGGTGACCGCGCGCAGCGAGTTCGTCGCCGGGTTCACCTACTGGGTGCTCAAGGACTACAAGCAGCGTGCCGGATACAACCAGGACTACAACGGCATCTCGGTCATGGGCCTGCTCACCTTCGGCGAGGAGCGCCCCAAACTGGTCCACGAGGCGTTCCGGAAGGCTGCTGTTCCGAAGGGGCGGTGACCTTCGAGGCCGACGGCCGTACGAGCAGGGGAGGGGCGATCCGCCCCTCCCCTTGTCGTGCCCTCCCCACCCTCACGCACGCGTACGTTCCGGTGGGGTCAGCCCTTGACGCTGCCCTCGGTCAGGCCGCTGCGCCAGAAGCGCTGCAGGGCGACCATGGCGATCATCAGCGGGACGACGGAGACGAAGGCGCCTCCCACCGTCAGCTGATAGAGCTGCGGCTGGCGGTCGGCGAAGGACTGCCACGACGTCAGACCGAGGGTGATGGGATACAGCTTGGAGTCGGACAGCATGACCAGCGGCAGGAAGTAGTTGTTCCAGATGCCGACGAACTGGAAGAGGAAGATCGTCACCAGGGCGGGGGTCATGATGCGCAGTCCCACGACCCTGAAGATGCGCGCTTCTCCCGCGCCGTCGATGCGGGCGGCCTCCAGCAGCTCGTCCGGTATGGAGGCCGCGGCGTAGATCCGGCACAGGTACACGCCGAAGGGACTGACGAAGCTCGGCAGCAGCACGGCCCAGTAGGTGTTGGCCAGGCCCGCCTTGCTGAACAGCAGGTACATGGGCAGGGCCAGTGCCGTGGCGGGGATCAGGACGCCGCCCAGCACGATGTTGAAGAGCGTGTCGCGGCCGGTGAAGGAGAACTTGGCCAGCGCGTACCCGCACATCGCGGCCAGCAGTGTCGCCACACCCGCGCCGACGCCCGCGTACAGCACGCTGTTGGCGGCCCAGCGCAGGTAGATCGCGTCGTCGTAGGTGACCACCTGGTGCAGGTTGCTCAGGAACTGCGGACGGGCGAACCACAGCCCGAAGGTGCCGAACAGATCGCCGGTGGACTTGGTGGACGCCACGACCAGCCAGTACACCGGGAGCAGGAAGTATCCGGCGGCCGCCACGAGCAGGCCGGTGACCAGGATGCGGCTGCGCGTGGTGACCCCGGTGATGCCGCCGCGCGGTGTGGGGCCGTCGTCGGAGGCCGGCGTCTCGTCCGTCGGCGGGACCGTGCGGGCCGGTGTCCGGAGGCTCACGCGTCCCCTCCTCTCTTGTTGATCAGCCGCAGGAATCCGAAGGAGAGCACGAACGCGGCGAGGGCGAGCAGCACCGCCTCGGCGGCGGCGAGATGGTAGTTGTCGTTGGTGAACGCCTCGTTGTAGGCGCTGAGGTTGGGGGTGTAGGCGCTGTCGATGCTCGACGAGACGGGCTTGAGCACCAGTGGTTCCGCGAACAGCTGCAGCGTGCCGATGATGGTGAAGACCGTGGTGAGGATCAGTGCCGGGCGCAGCAGCGGCAGTTTGACGTGCCGGACCGTCGCCCAGGCACCGGCGCCGTCGATGCGGGCGGCCTCGTACAGCTCCGCGGGGATCGTGCGCAACTGGGCGACGAGAACGAGGACGTTGTAGCCGGCGAACTCCCAGGTGACGATGTTCGCGATGGACCACAGCACCGTGTCTCCGCCGAGCAGGTCGACCGAGATCCCCAGATGGCGCATGCCGTCCACGAGCGGGCTGACTCCCGGTACGTACAGGAAGCCCCACAGGATGGACGCGATGACGCCGGGAACGCCGTAGGGCAGGAAGTAGGCGGCGCGGAAGAACCGCACGCCCCGGGCCGAGGCGCTGTCCAGCAGCAGCGCGAGTCCGGCGGACAGCGCGACCATCACCGGCACCTGGACGGCCGCGAACAGCAGGACGCGGCCGATGCTGCGCAGGAAGGCGTGGTCGGACAGCGCGTCGGAGTAGTTGGTCAGCCCCACGAAGACGCTGTGGCTGCCGCCGAGGCCCAGGGCTCCGGTGTACTCGACGTCCATGACGCTCTGGTGGACGGCGTAGCCGATGGGGAGGGCGAAGGCCAGGAGGAAGAGCAAGAGGAACGGCGCGACGAAGGCGAAGGGCGCCAGGTTTCTGCGGCGGCGGGTCGCTCGGGTGGTCATCTGGGTTCTTTCTGGAGTCCGGAGGGCACGACGACGGCGGCCGTGTCGTGCCCTCCGGAGACGGTCACTTGCCGGTGGAGACCTTCAGTCCCTTCTGCTTGAGGTCCTCGACGGTCTGCTGCTGTGCCTGCTTGACCGCGGAGACGAAGGAGCCCTTGCCGGCCAGGGCGGCCTGGAAGCCGTCGTTGAGGTGCTGGTAGGTGGCGTCGATCGTGGGGATCCACTTCCACGAGTTGTCGATGCTCTTGTCCGCCTGCGCGAAGACCTCGTTGTACTTCTGGCCCCCGAAGAACGGCGACGGCTTGTCGAGCGAGGAGCCCTTGTACCCGTCGGCCGAGGCGGGCCAGCCGTATCCGCCCTGGAGCAGCAGGTCGACGCTCGCGGGGTCGGTGTTGAGCCACTCGGCGAACTTCAGGGCCTCGGGGATGTGCTGGGCGCCCTTGAGGACGGCGGTGGAGGAACCTCCCCAGTTCGCGGAGACGTTCGCGCCCTTCGTCCACTGCGGCATGGGTGCGACCGCCCACTTGCCGCTGGTCTTGGGAGCGTTTCCGCTGATGATGGCGTCGCCCCACTGGGCACTGACCCATGAGGTGATGCCGCCGGACTGCAGGTCCTTGTACCAGCCGTTGGCGAAGTCGGGTTCGGTCTTGATCACTTTCTTGGTGCGCAGGTCGTCCCAGAAGGCGGCGACCTTGAGGGTCTGCGGGGAGTCGATGTTCACCGACCAGGTGTCACCGTTCACGCCGAACCACTTCGCGCCGGCCTGCCAGGCGAGCGCGGTGAACCAGGCGGAGTTGCCGGGGGGAAAGGTGCTGATGTACGCCTTCGGGTCGGCGTCGTGGACCTTCTGCGCGGCCTGGGCGAACTCGTCCCAGGTGGCCGGCGGTTCGATGCCCCACTTCTTGAACAGGTCGGCACGGTAGAACAGGCCCATCGGACCGGACGCCTGGGGGATCGCGTAGACGGCCGAGCCGAAGACTCCCTGCTGCCACTGCCAGTCCACGAACTTCGACCGGGCCTTGTCCGCGCCGTACGGGGACAGGTTCACCAGGCCCTTGTCCAGCAGGAACGACGGGATCTCCTGGTACTCCACCTGGGCCAGGTCGGGTGCGTTGCCGCTCTTGAGCGCGGCGCGCATCTTCGCGTAGCCGCCGCTGCTCCCCGCCGGGATCTTCTCCAGCTTGACGTGGATGTCGGGGTGGGTGGCGTTCCACTTGTCGACGGCCTTGTCCACGCCGGGAACCCACGACCAGAAGCGCAGGTCGACCTTCTCGCCGGGCTTGGCGGGTTCCTGCAGGGCGGGGTCCTTCGAACCGCTGGAACCCCCGCAGGCGGAGATCAGCAGGGCGGTGGCGGCGAGGGTCACTGCGAGTGCGGCCCGGCTCTTTCTGCGGAGGTGTGTGGTGCGGCTCATCGGGGTGAGGTCCTTCCTGGCTTCGTGCGGGAGGCGCCTGTTGCCTGCCGGTCAGTGTTGGAGCGACATCACCACGCCGTCAAGATATATTCATAATTAATTGAAACAGCTATGGTGGGTGCAGCAGCGAGACAGGAGACGGACACGATGACGCAGTGCCGCAGGATGGCGGGACGCGTGGCGGTGATCACCGGCGCCGCGCACGGGATCGGGGCGGCCACCGCCCGAAGACTCGCCGACGAGGGCGCGACCGTCGTGCTCACGGACGTGGACGACGCCGCGGGCAAGGCCCTGGCCGCCGGTATCGAGGAGGGTGGCGGACGGGCGGAGTACGTCCGCTGCGACGTGACCTCGGCCGCCGACTGGGAGAACCTGGCCCGGCACATCGACGAGCACCACGGCCGGCTGGACGTCCTGCACAGCAACGCCTTCGCTCAACTCAACAAGGCGGCACACGAGTTGAGCGAGGCCGAGTGGGACGGCCAGATGGCCGTCCTGCTGAAGCCTGCCTGGCGCGGGATGAAGACCTTCGCGTCCCGGCTGCGCGAGGCCGAGGGGTGCGTGGTCCTCACCTCCTCGGTCCACGCGGTCATGGGCCTGCCGGGCCATGCCGCCTACGCCGCCGCGAAGGGCGCGCTGTGCTCACTGGGGCGGCAGCTGGCCGTCGAGTACGGACCGGACATCCGGGTCAACACCGTTCTGCCCGGCCCCATCCTCACCGCCGCGTGGGACGGGATCCCGGAGGCGGACCGGGCACGCAGCGTGGCGGCCACGGCCGCGAGGCGGTTCGGGCAGCCGGAAGAGGTGGCCGCCGCCGTCGCCTTCCTGGCATCCCCGGACGCCTCCTACGTGACCGGAGCCAGCCTCGTGGTTGATGGAGGATGGAGCGTCATGAAGGAGTCCTCGTGAGCGGCACGTCCCCGACGGTGGGTATCACCTCCCCGACGGTGGGTGCCAGGCCGCCCCGCACAGGACCGGTACGGAAACGGAGAACGTGGTGACCCATCCCGGCAGGGGGCTGCACGGCCAGGCGGTGGAGGAACTGGGCCGACGCATCATCCGCGGCGACTACCCTCCGGGCTCCGTGGTGGACCCGGTCAAGTTCGAGACCGAACTCGGCGTCAGCAAGACCGTGGTGCGCGAGGCACTGCGCGTACTGGCGTCCAAGGGCCTGCTCGAATCGAAGCAGAAACGCGGGACGACCATCCGTCCCCGCGCCGACTGGAACCTGCTCGACAGCGACCTGCTGCGCTGGCAGGGCAGCAGCGCCCCCACCGACGGCTTCCTGGAGGACCTCGCCGAGGTCCGCGCCATCGTCGAGCCCGCCGGAGCACGCCTCGCCGCGACCCGCCGGACCCCCGCCGACCTCGACGCACTGCGCCGGGCGCTCGACGCGATGGCGGCGGCCGGCACGGACGCGGAGGCGATGGTCGAGGCGGACCTGGCCTTCCACCGCGCCCTGCTGGAGGCCGCGCACAACGAACTGCTGAGCCGGATGGAGGTCGTCATCGAGGCCGGCCTGCGCGTCCGCGACCGCATCGTGCACGGCGCCCTGCACTTCTCCGACTCCATCCCCGTGCACCAGGACCTGCTGACGGCCGTCGAGGCGGGTGACCCGGACGCGGCGGTGGCCGCCGTCGAGTCCCTGCTCGCGCAGGCGTCCCACGACCTGGCCGCCGTCCAGGCCGAGGAACACCGCGACGGCGCGGTCGCGACCGACCCGCTTCCCGAGGAAACTCCTTGAAGATAACCGGACTTGAGACCTTCCTGGTCGCCCCGCGCTGGCTGTTCCTGCGCGTCACCACCGACGAGGGCGTGACCGGCTGGGGCGAGCCCGTGATCGAGGGCCGCGCCGAGACCGTGCGCGCGGCCGTCCACGAACTGGCCGACCACCTCGTCGGCCGGGACCCGCTGCGCATCGAGGACCACTGGCAGGTGCTCACCAAGGGCGGCTTCTACCGCGGCGGCCCCATCCTCTCCAGCGCCGTCGCCGGCATCGACCAGGCCCTGTGGGACATCGCCGGCAAGACCTACGGCGTCCCCGTGCACCGCCTCCTCGGCGGACCCGTCCGCGACCGCGTCCGCATGTACGCCTGGATCGGCGGGGACCGGCCGGAGGACGTGGCCGAACTGGCCGAGGAACAGATGAAGGCGGGCTTCACCGCCGTCAAGATGAACGCCTCGGCCGAACTCGCTCCCATCGACACCCCGGCACGCACCGCCGAGGTCGTCGCACGCGTCGCGGCCGTCCGTGACGTCCTCGGCGACGAGCGGGACATCGCCGTCGACTTCCACGGCCGGGCCTCCACCGCCATGTCCCGCAGACTGCTGCCCCTGCTCGAACCCCTGCACCCGCTGTTCGTCGAGGAACCCGTAGCACCGGAACACTCGCACCACCTGCGCAGCCTGGTGGAGTCCACGAACATCCCGCTCGCCACCGGCGAACGCCTCTACTCCCGCTGGGACTTCCGCGAGGTCCTCGCCAGCGGCATCGCCGTCGCCCAGCCCGACCTGTCGCACGCCGGCGGCATCTCCGAGGTCCGCCGCATCGCCGCCATGGCCGAGACCTACGACGTCGCCATGGCCCCGCACTGCCCGCTCGGCCCCATCGCCCTCGCCGCGAGCCTGCAGATCGCCTTCTCCGTGCCGAACTTCCTCATCCAGGAACAGAGCATGGGCATCCACTACAACCAGCAGTGCGACCTGCTGGAGTACGTGATGGACCCCGAACCCTTCCGCTTCCGGGACGGGTACGCCGTCGCCTCCACCCGCCCCGGCCTCGGCGTCGACATCGACGAGAAGGCGGTCCGCCGGGCCGCCGAGACCGGACACCGCTGGCGCAACCCCGTCTGGCGGGGCGCCGACGGGGCGTTCACCGAATGGTGAGCACCATCAGGCCCCCACACCCCGAACCCAAGGAGAGCCCGCTCCCATGAATCTGGTGGAATCCCTGCGAACCCACCGCCTGCTGGCGATCGTACGGGGCAAGGATCCCGCCGCGGCCCTGCGTACCGTCCGCACCCTCGCCGAGGAGGGGATCGCGGCGATCGAGGTCTCCCTGACCACCGCCGACGCCCTGGGCGTCATCAGGCAGGCCCGCGCGGACCTGGGGCCCGAAGCACTCCTCGGCGCCGGAACCGTACGCTCGGCGGCGGACGCGGCCCGCGCCGTGGACGCCGGCGCGTCCTACCTCGTCACCCCCGCCCTCGTCGACGGGCTGGCGCCCTACGGCGTGCCCGTGCTGATGGGTGCCCTCACACCGACCGAGATCGAAGGCGCCCTCGCCCGGGGCGCCGCCGCGATCAAACTCTTCCCCGGCACGCTGGGCGGCCCCGCCTATCTGCGGGCCCTGCGCGATCCCTTCCCCGAGGTGCCGTTCGTGCCCGTCGGCGGAGTCGACGCACAGGCCGCCCGCGACTACCTGGACCGCGGCGCCCTCGCCGTCGGTGTCGGCTCACCCCTGGTCGGGGACGCGGCCGACGGCGGCGACCTGGAGCGGCTCCGCGCCCGCGCGGCCCAGTTCCGCGAGGTGACCGGGGGAGAGGCACCGTGACGACACCGACAGAGCGGAACCCGCCCGAGGTCGTGACCTTCGGCGAGACCATGGCGGCGTTCCGCGCCCACGGCCCCCTGCGCCTCGGCGGCACCCTCGGACTGTCCGTCGCGGGAGCCGAGTCCAACGTCGCCATCGGCCTCGCCCGGCTCGGACACCGGGTGAGCTGGGCCGGCCGGGTCGGCGCCGACGAGCTGGGCGCGCTCGTCCTGCGCACCCTGCGCGCCGAGGGCGTCGACACCGGCCACGCGAGCACCGACGACACCGGCCGCCCGACGGGACTGCTGATCACCGAACCCCGCCTCGGCACGCTCACCCGGGTCGACTACTACCGTGCCGGTTCCGCAGGGTCGGCCCTCACCCCGGCCGAGGTCCTGCCCGCGCTGACTCCGGGTTCCCGCATCCTGCACCTGACCGGCATCACCCCGGCGCTCGGCCCCTCGGCGGCCGAGACGGTCCTGGCCGCCGCCGGCGCCGCCCGCGACGCCGGCATCACCGTGTGCCTCGACGTCAACCACCGCTCCCGGCTGTGGACCGCCGACCGTGCCCGCACCGTGCTCCGGCCGTTGCTGGCCCGCACCGACCTGCTCATCGCCTCCGAGGACGAACTGCCCCTGATGCTGGAGCGGTCCGACGCGGACGAGTCCGAGGCCGTGCGCGACATCCTGGCCGCCGGCGTGTCCGAGGTGGTCGTCAAGCGCGGCGCCCGCGGCGCGACCGGCTTCACCGCCGAGGGGTCGGCCGACCGGCCGGCTCGACAGGTCGACGCCGTCGACCTGGTCGGCGCGGGCGACGCCTTCGTGGCCGGCTACCTCTCCGGCCTGCTCGACGGCGCGGACATCACGGCCCGGCTGCACCGGGCCGTCACCACCGCGGCCTTCGCCGTCGCCACCCGCGGCGACTGGGAGGGCCTCCCCACCCGGGACGAACTCGGCCTGCTCGACCGGCCCGACGGCACCACCGTCCGCTGACCAGGAGACGACACATGACCTCGACGGAAGCGCCGGCGACCCTCGTCGTGGACGGAGCGTACGAACTCGCCGAAGGAGGACGCTGGTTCGACGGACGGTACGTGTACGTCGACATCCTCAGCGGCCGGCTCTTCGAACTGCGCGACGACCGCGAGGGCCGCACCGACACCGCCCCCGCCCAACTCGCCCATCTTGACGTGCCTCTGGGCGCCGTCGCGCCGGTCCACGGCCGCCCGGGCACCTGGATCGCCGCCGCGGGCACCGGCATCGCGCTGCTCACGCCCGACGGCGCCCTGGAATGGCTGGACCGCCCCGAGGACCGTACCCCCGCCCCCAGCAGGATGAACGACGGCGTCGCCGATCCCGCGGGGCGCTTCTGGGCGGGCAGCATGGCCTACGACGCCACCCCCGGGGCGGGGTCGCTGTACCGCACGGACGCCGACGGCACCGTCGTACGCGTCCTCGACGGTCTGACCATCGCCAACGGTCCGGCGTTCACCGCCGACGGCACCGTCATGTACCTAGCCGACACGGCCGTCGGCACCGTCCTGCGCTGCCGGGTCGACCCCGTCTCGGGCGACCTGCGCGGCGCTCCGGAGACCTTCGCGCACCTGCGCAAGGGCGAGGGCAGCCCCGACGGGATGACCGTCGACGAGGAGGGGTGCCTCTGGGTCGCGCTGTGGGGCGCCGGGACGGTCCGCCGCTACCACCCCGACGGCCGCCTGCTGCACACCCTGACCCTCCCCGCCCCGCACCCCACATCCGTGTGCCTGCACCCGGACGGCGGCCGCCTCTTCGTCACCACGGCCCGGTACGGCGTGACGAACCCGACCGCGGCCTCCGGCGCGGTGCTCGTCCTCCCCGTGGCGGTCGGGGGAACAGCGGCCTGCTCCTGGCGGGCCGGCTAGCGGAGGGTGCTGAGCGTGCGGATGACGTCCTCCGCGTCGGTGTCCGGGTTGACGAAGGCCAGGCGCAGCACCGTGGCGCCGTTCCACAGCGTCGGCACGCACAGGATGGTGCCCGTCTCGGCGGCCCGGGCGGACCAGGCCGCGTAGTCGCCCGGACTCCAGCCCGGCCGGTCGAAGAGGAGGACGGACAGCTCGGGCTCGATGATCAGCCGCAGGTGGTCGGCGGCACGTATCGCGTCGGCGACCAGGCGGCTGGTGGTGAGCGTCCGTTCCACGGCGTGTGTGTAGCGGTCGGTTCCGTGGACGGCCAGGCTGAACCAGAACGGCAGCCCACGGGCACGGCGGCTCAGGTGCAGGGCCAGGTCCGCCGGGTTGTGGACATCGCGGTCGATGGCGTCCAGATAGCTCGCCGACTGGCGGTGCGCGGCGCGGGCCGCGGCCGGGTCCCGGTAGAGCAGCGCGCAGCAGTCGTAGGGCGCGAACAGCCACTTGTGTGGATCGACGATGAAGCTGTCGGCCCGCTCGATGCCGGTGTAGAGATGCCGCACGCTGGGCGCCGCCAGGCCGGCCCCGCCGTAGGCGCCGTCCACGTGCAGCCACACCTGGTGGCGTTCGCAGGCGTCCGCGATGCCGTCGAGGTCGTCGATCAGGCCGGCGTTGGTGGTCCCGGCGGTCGCCACCACGGCGAAGACGCCGGTGGTGGACTCCAGGACCGCGTTCACGGCGGATCCGGTGAGACGGCCCTGTGCGTCCACGGGCGCGGTGACGAGGTCCACGTCCATCGCGCGGGCGGCTGAGGCGACGGAGGAGTGGGCGCTCTCCGCGCACACGATCCTCCATCCGTCGGCCGGCCGGCCCCGTGCGGCGCCGGCGGCGGCGCGGGCCGTGATGAGGGCGGAAAGATTGCCCAGGGTGCCGCCGCTGACGAAGCATCCGGCCGCGGTGTCCGGCCAACCGAGGAGCCGGGTGAGCCAGTGCAGTGCCTCGTTCTCGGCGTGGATCGCGCCCGCTCCGGACTCCCAGGTCCCCGCGAAGATGTTCGCCGCTCCGGTGACCGCCTCGAAGGCGAGCGCGGCACGCGTGGGCGCCGCCGGGATGTACGCGAGGTTCGTCGGCCCGTTCTGGGCGCGGGTGGCGGGCGACAGGACCCGGTCGAACAGTCTGAGCACCGCGGAGCCGCCCATGCCCCGCGGGGTGATGGCCGGGCCCGCCGCGTCGGCCAGGTCCCGGGCGGGGCGGGCGCTCGCCACCTGGTCGGGAGCCTGCATGATGCGCCGCCAGGCGTACCCCATGGCGGTCGCCACGACCTCGTCCTCATCGCCCCACAACCGGTTGCCGTCCAGGGCCACCACGCGCGGCGGGATGCTTTCACTCTGAGCTTTTTGCATGGCGAGAACCTAGAAACGGCCCCCGGAATGCGCAATATGCGACATGAAGATTGAGCACAATGCTCAATGTGGCTCGAAAGTGATGTGTGACCATGGGCATCATGCGACATGCCGACACCCTCGATGCCCTGGACGCCCGGATCCTCCTGGCGCTCGACGCGGATCCACGCGCCACCACGCTGGCCCTGGCCGACCGGCTGGGTCTGGCCCGCAACACCGTGCACGCCCGGCTGAAGCGGCTGGAGGAGAGCGGCGTGCTCAAGGAGCCCAGCCGCCGCGTGGACCCCGCGGCTCTCGGCTATCCGCTGCTGGCGCTGATCACGATGTCGATCAGCCAGCGCGTGGGCGCGCCCACCAGGGAGGCGATCCTGCGCATCCCCGAGGTGGTCGAGCTGCTCGTCACCACCGGTGACGGCGACCTGCTCGCCCGGGTGGTGGCCCGCGACACCGAGGATCTGCACCGCATCACGAACCTGGTGCTCGAAGCGCCCGGCGTCGTCCGCTCCAACACCACCATCGTCCTGCTGGAGGTACAGCCGTACAGCGTCCGTTCCCTGCTACGGCGACACGCCGGCCACTGACCTCCCCCGGTGACACCGCTCTCTCAGAAACATTGCTCACCGAGTGGACGCATATCTGTTCCCGCGACATGAGAGTTTGACGGTCGATGCGGTAAGGGTTTTTACCGTCGGAGACGGGACCGAATTAGGTGAGCCGGGTACGCGGTTTCGGCATGCTACTGTCCTTCTCAGTTGCAGTTGTGGTTCCCGAACTTCAAGCGGCCCCAACCCGGCTCCCGCCGGCTGGAGCGCTTCTTTATTTCCGGTCATGTTCCGGCGGGCAATCATTGCGGCCACGCTCGGTCCGCGCACCGCGGATCTGATGCACTGCCCCACAAGGAGATATGACATGGCTTCTGGTACCGTCAAGTGGTTCAACGCAGAAAAGGGCTTCGGCTTCATCGAGCAGGACGGTGGCGGCGCGGACGTGTTCGCCCACTACTCGAACATTTCTGCCCAGGGCTTCCGTGAGCTGCTCGAGGGTCAGAAGGTCAACTTCGACATCGCGCAGGGCCAGAAGGGCCCGACGGCCGAGAACATCGTTCTGGTCTGACGCTGACGCGCCACACGTAGCTGGGGCCCGCATCCTTCGGGGTGCGGGCCCCAGCTACGCGCGTTTTCTCTGGCGGATTCCCCCACGGGACGAATTGGCGGAATCGGGGTCCCGTCGCGACACCCTCTGGTGTTGCGTCCCCCGAAAGCTCTGCCCGCCAGGTCTGCTTTTATTTGCCACCGGTTCATACTTGTGATTCTTCACGCCGTTCATCGCTGCGGGAATTCCTTGATATGTGCCACACATCGAGGAAGGTTCCCCATGAACCGAACCCGTACGAACGACCGCTCCGCTCGCACCCGGAACAGCCGTGCCTACGCCGGAAAGGGCGGAAGCCGCTTCGGCTCGCAGGCGCCGCGCCGTTCGGCCGGACCGGTCCGCTCCGGCGGCTCCGGCCGCAGGCCCGCCACAGTGCAGGGCGAGTTCGCGCTGCCCAGGACGATCACTCCCGCACTGCCCGCCGTCGAGGCCTTCGACGATCTCGACATGCCCAGGCAGCTCCTGGCCGAACTCCACAGGCAGGGGGTGACCGTGCCGTTCCCGATCCAGGGCGCGACGCTGCCCAACTCCCTGGCCGGCCGTGACGTCCTCGGCCGTGGGCGCACCGGATCCGGGAAGACCCTCGCCTTCGGCCTCGCGCTGCTCGCCCGCACCGCTGGACAGCGCGCCGAGCCCCGGCATCCGCTGGGGCTGGTCCTCGTACCGACACGTGAGCTGGCGCAGCAGGTGACCGACGCGCTGACGCCGTACGCCCGCTCGGTCGGCCTGCGACTGGCCACGGTGGTGGGCGGGATGTCCATCGGCAGGCAGGCCGGCATGCTGCGCGCCGGGGCCGAGGTCGTCGTCGCGACCCCGGGCCGGCTCAAGGACCTCATCGAGCGCGGTGAGTGCCGGCTCAACCAGGTGGGCATCACGGTGCTGGACGAGGCCGACCAGATGGCCGACATGGGCTTCATGCCGCAGGTCACCGCGCTGCTCGACCAGGTGCGCCCCGAGGGGCAGCGGATGCTGTTCTCCGCCACTCTGGACCGTAACGTCGACCTGCTGGTGCGCCGCTATCTGAGCGACCCCGTCGTGCACTCGGTCGACCCCTCGGCCGGCGCGGTCACGACGATGGAGCACCACCTCCTGCACGTCCACGGCGCCGACAAGCATGCCGCCACGATCGAGATCGCCGCCCGCGACGGCCGCGTGATCATGTTCCTGGACACCAAGCACGCCGTCGACCGACTGGCCCAGGACCTGCTCAACAGCGGGGTACGGGCCGCCGCGCTGCACGGCGGCAAGTCGCAGCCGCAGCGCACGCGTACGCTCGCGCAGTTCAAGACCGGGCATGTCACGGTGCTGGTGGCGACCAACGTCGCCGCGCGCGGCATCCACGTCGACAACCTCGACCTCGTCGTCAACGTCGACCCGCCGACGGACCACAAGGACTACCTGCACCGCGGTGGCCGTACCGCTCGCGCCGGAGAGTCCGGCAGCGTCGTCACCCTCGTCACACCCAATCAGCGCCGCAGCATGGACCGTCTCATGGCGGCCGCCGGAATCCGGCCGCAGAGCACCCAGATCCGCTCGGGCGACGAAAGCCTGAGCCGGATCACCGGCGCCCAAGCCCCGTCCGGCGTCCCGGTCGTCATCACCGCACCGGTGGTCGAACGTCCCAAGCGCGCTCCTTCCTCCCGGGGCCGACGCCGCCCCGCTTCGGCGACCCGGCGCTCGCCGGCCCGCCGGGCCGTTCGCGACGCGGCAGCCTAGGACCTCCGTGATCAGGAGGCCGACCCATCTCTGCAGGAGGTACCTTTTGACGCTCGTTGGGATGCAGCCCTGCCCGACCGACACCCGCCCCGCGCGCAGGGCGGGGGTGGAGATCATGGACGCGGGCGGACCGCAGGTCTGCGACGACATGAGTGTCGAGGTGGCGCTGGCCGTCATGGCCGCCGCGCGCACGGGCCGCCTCGTGGTCTGCGACCAGGACGACCAGTGGACCGGCACGGTCACCCGGACCGAACTTCTCGCCGTCCGCGGCAGTCTCGCCTCCGCGGACCGCGTCCGGCTGCGCGACATCCTCGGTGGCCATGGCACCCTCGCCTCACCCATGCCTCCCGAGGCGGAAGCCGGACACGCGATGCGCTCCCTCCGGCTCGGTGCCGCACCGGTGACCGACGGGCGAGGCGGCGCCCCGGGCCTCGTCGCCCACTCCCGCTGAACCGCCCCCTCCCCGGTCGGACCGTCTCCCCCTCTCCCCGTGAGGTCACATGCGCTGCGTCATCGCCCGCTTCCCCTTCGAACTCACCAAGAGCGGCGTGCTGGAATCGATGAAGGGCATCAAGCCCGAACCGGGCACCGGTGAATCCGTGCTCATCGGCCGCCGCCACTACCCGATCAAGCAGGTCGGCCAGGTCATCACCCGCCAGGACCGCCGTGACTTCAGCGCCGGCGAAGTCCTGCGGGCCATGACACAGCTCGGCTTCACCTGCAGTGTCCTCCCCGAGACCACGCCCGAGCGCACGCTGAGCCCGCTGGAGCACGCCTCCGCGATGCTGGGTGCCCCCGTCGTCGGGGTCTGACAGCGCAAGCATGTGTGAGCCGGCACCCGACCGGCAGTGTGGGCCCGACCAGCGCGCTGGTCGGGCCCACACGTGCGTGTGGTGGGTCCTCCCTGTCGCGGTGACCGCTCGGCGATCGGAACATGCGCGTGGGTGCCGGAGCGGGTGGAGGAGTGGTCCCGATGCCCAGCTCCTGGCGGAACGGAACCTCATCTCCAGGTGCGCCGAAATCTATGTCGGTCACAGTAGACTTTGGGTGCCGATGTGGTTAAGGTTTCTCTCGTAGCCGAGATCGAGCAAGGCCCGGCAGATATGAACTGCCAGGTCGCAGTACGGAAGTTGCAGTGCACAGGACGGTGCGGTGGTGGAGTGTCGAAGCCAGGGCGTTTGCAGGACGGCGACGGGACTGACGGCCGCACCGGGTGGCCCGCGGTGATCAGGGGCCGCCATCAGCAGTTCGCGGCACCAGCAGTTGGTAGTTCCCGTATGTGAGTAGTTGATCAAGAGGGAAGAACGGAGGAGCCCCACGCCATCAGGATCGCCCGGGAGGACGTACCAAACCCGGGTACCGCAGGACATCGACAGTGAGGTGGTCTTCGGTCAGGCAACCGCGATCCCCGCGCCCCCGGCGTCTTACAGGTCGGGTCCGCGGAAACAGAGAGCCGGCGTATCAGGACCGGCAGATGGTGTAGCAGTTCCTTCGGGGCCCTGATGCCAGTTGGCATCAGGGCCCCTCCACGCAGGTCCCGGAGAGGTGACCGGCTTCAGGAGGCCCAGGGCATTCATGCCGCCCACCGTGGCGCGGCGGCCCCATGGGGGATCCCGACCGCGGCAACGTGAAATGGGCGTGTCCGTCCGCTTCCGGGAGTAGCGGGCGCGTGGTCCCGGGCGGTGGCGTGATCGCTTCCCATGGTCACTCGGCGTGCGGACGTGTAGCGTCAGCGTCAGCTGTCGTGGTTCGGAATTCCCCTCTGCCCGCGCCTTTTCGGTGTGGGCGTTTTGCTGTGCTGTGCCGCAGGGACCAGGGCGATCACCTCCGCCTTCCACATGGAGTGGGAGGCGTTCATCGACCGGAAGGCATCAGACATGGCAACGGGAACTGTGAAGTGGTTCAACGCGGAGAAGGGCTTCGGCTTCATCGCCCAGGACGGCGGCGGCCCGGACGTCTTCGCGCACTACTCCGCGATCAACTCCTCGGGCTTCCGTGAGCTCCAGGAGGGCCAGGCCGTGACGTTCGACGTCACCCAGGGCCAGAAGGGCCCCCAGGCCGAGAACATCACCCCGGCCTGAGTACGGGATCGGGGCCGCGCAGCCATGGCTGCGCGGCCCCGATCTGTCGAGCCGGGGGTTGAGCAGAGCCCGGCCCGGCCCGGCCTTGAGGACCGAGCCACCGGGCTGTCGCTCAGGCGTCGATGATGACGGGGATGATGAGAGGCTTGCGGCGATGGGTGCGGAACGCCCAGTTCGCCACGGCACGGGCGAGGAGCTGTTCGAGTTGACGCGCGTCCCCGACGCCCTCCTCGGCCGCGGCGGCCAGGGTCTTCTCGATCACGGGGACGACCGGCTCGAAGGTGGTGTCGTCGTGGACGAAGCCGCGCGCCAGGAAGTCGGGGGCCTCGGCGAGAGCACCGGTGTCCGCGTCGACGATCGCCACCACGGTGACCACGCCTTCCTCCGAGAGCGTGAGACGGTCCTTGAGGGACGCCTCGGTGGCGCCGCCGACTTCCATACCGTCCACGTAGACGTTGCCGGCGGGCACCTTGCCGGTGATGGACGCGCGCCCGTCGACGAGGTCGACGACGACGCCGTCCTCGGCGATGACGACCCGGTCGGGGGCGACGCCGGTACGGATGGCGAGGTCGCCGTTGGCCCGCAGATGACGCCATTCGCCGTGTACGGGCATGACATGCCGGGGCTTGACGATGTTGTAGCAGTAGACGAGTTCACCGGCACTGGCGTGCCCGGAGACATGCACCTTGGCGTTGCCCTTGTGGACCACGTGTGCGCCCCATCGGGTGAGCCCGTTGATCACCCGGTAGATGGCGTTCTCGTTGCCGGGGATGAGGGAGCTGGCGAGCAGGACGGTGTCGCCCTCGCCGATACGGATCACGTGATCGCGGTTGGCCATCCGTGACAGTGCGGCCATCGGTTCCCCCTGGGAGCCGGTGCACACCAGAGTGATCTTGTGGTCCGGGAGCTTCTCCAGCTCCTTCGTGCTCACCACCAGGCCGGACGGGACCTTCAGATAGCCCAGGTCACGGGCGATGGCCATGTTGCGGACCATGGAGCGGCCCACGAAGGCGACCTTGCGTCCGTGCTGATGGGCGGCGTCCAGGACCTGCTGGATGCGGTGCACATGACTGGCGAAGCTGGAGACGATGACGCGGCGCGGCGCGGTGCGCATCACCTGCTCGATCGCCGGGTTCAGCTCACGCTCGGAGGTGGTGAAGCCGGGCACTTCGGCGTTGGTGGAGTCGGTCAGGAACAGGTCCACGCCCTCCTCGCCGAGCCGGGCGAAGGCGCGCAGATCCGTGATGCGGTCGTCGAGAGGGAACTGGTCCATCTTGAAGTCGCCGGTGTGCAGCACCATGCCGGCACCGGTCCGGATCGCCACCGCGAGACTGTCGGGGATGGAGTGGTTCACCGCCACGAACTCGCAGTCGAAGGGCCCGAAGCGGCGCCGGTCGGCCTCCCGCACCCGCACCGTGCGCGGCCGGATGCCGTGCTCCTTGAGCTTGGCCTCCAGGAACGCCAGCGTCAGCTTGGATCCGACGACGGGAATGTCGGACCGCTCGCGCAGCAGGTACGGCACGGCGCCGATGTGGTCCTCGTGTCCATGGGTGAGCACCAGGGCCACGATGTCGTCGAGCCGGTCCCTGATCGAGGTGAAGTCCGGCAGGATCACGTCCACGCCGGGCTGGTTCTCCTCGGGGAACAGCACGCCGCAGTCGACGATGAGCAGTTTGCCGGCGTGCTCGAAGACGGTCATGTTGCGGCCGATCTCACCCAGGCCGCCCAGGGCGGTGACCCTGAGCCCTCCTTCGGGAAGGGGCGGGGCAGCTTTCAGGCCGGGATGTGGATGACTCATGCCCCGACGTTACCGGAGAGCGGGACGCGGTTGATCCACTGCCCGTGCGATCTCTGCTTCCGGGGGAGCGGGGAACGGGACACACCCAGGACACGGCGATTCCCGCAGAGGGCGCGCCGGGCATGGCGGCAGCGGCCCGCCCGTGGCCGCTGTGGTCCCCTCCCTGGCCGCAGCGGTCAGTTCCCGGCCGCCCGGCGCTGCGTAGGTTCCCGTTCCAGAAGCAGCGGAGAAGGGAGCGGACCGGTGACTGAGCACCAGGACGACACATGCGTGATCGGTGCGGGACCCGCGGGACTGGCGGTCGCGAGGGCGCTGGCCGAGCGGGACCTGCCGTACACCCACATCGAGCGCCACACGGGACCCGGCGGGCTGTGGGACATCGACAACCCGGGCAGCCCGATGTACGAGTCGGCCCACTTCATCTCCAGCCGGACCCTGTCCGGCTTCGGCGGCTATCCGATGCCGGACCACTTCGCCGACTACCCGCCGCACCGGCAGATCCTGTCCTACCTGACCTCGTTCGCCGACGCCTACGGACTGCGTGACCGCATCGAGTTCGGCACCGAGGTCCGGGGCGTCGACAAGACCGCGGACGGCCGCTGGACCGTCACCCGGACCGACGGCCGGACCAGCACGCACCGACACGTCGTCGTCTGCACGGGGGCCCAGTGGCACCCCAACGTCCCCGAGATTCCCGGCCGCTTCAGCGGCGAGATCCGGCACACGGTCACCTACCGCGGCAGCGTCGAACTGCGGGGCAAACGGGTGCTCGTGGTCGGCGCGGGGAACTCCGGACTGGACATCGCCTGCGACGCGGCGCGCTCCGCCGACCACGCGGCGATCAGTATGCGCCGCGGCTACTGGTTCATCCCCAAGCACCTGTTCGGCCGGCCGGTGGACACCATCGCCGCGGGCGGACCCCATCTGCCGATGTGGCTGCAGCAGAAGCTGTTCGGCGGCCTGCTGCGACTCCTCAACGGCGACCCGCGCAGGCTCGGTCTGCAGAAGCCGGACCACAAGCTGTTCGAGACCCACCCGGCCCTCAACTCGCAGCTGATCCACCACCTCCAGCACGGCGACATCACCGCCCGGCCCGGCATCGCGGACACCGAGGGCCGCACGGTCCGCTTCACCGACGGCACCAGCGACGAGTTCGACCTGGTCCTGCTGGCCACGGGATACGTCCACCGGGTGCCGGTCGCACAGAAGTACTTCGGCGACGAGCAGCACCCCGACCTCTACCTGTCCTCCTTCTCCCGCGAGCACGAGGGCCTGTTCGGCGTCGGCTTCGTGGAGACCAACTCCGGGGCCTACCAGCTCTTCGACAGCCAGGCCCAGCTCATCGCCTCCTTCATCCGCGACACTCGCGCCGGACTGCCGACCGCCGAGCGGTTCGCCCGCAGGATCCGCGCCGACCGGCCCGACCTGTCCGGCGGACTGAGGTTCGTCGACTCGCCCCGCCACACCGGCTACGTCCACAGCGAGGCCTTCGTGAAGTACCTCGGCAAGGTGGCCGCGGACATGGGCTGGCGCACCGCGGGCCGCCCGCCCCGGGCCGCCTCCGCCCGACAGGAAGCGGTGGCGTCATGACGTACGACTTCCACGACAAGGTCATCCTCGTGACGGGCGGCGCAGGCGGCATCGGCAGCGCCCTGTGCCACCGCTTCGCGGCGGGCGGGGCGAGCCTCCTCGTCGTCGACATCGACCGGGAGCGGGCCGAGCGGACCGCCGCCGAACTGCCCGGCACCGGTCATGCCGGGCTGGGCTGCGACCTGCTGGACGCCACGGCCGTACGGCGACTCCTCGACGGCGTCGCGACCACCCACGGCCGGGTCGACGTCCTAGTGAACAACCTGGGCATGACCAGCGCCGAACGGTTCGACGTGCGCAGCGTCGAGAGCATCGAGCGGGAGATCGACGTCAACCTGGTCGCCCCGCTCGTCACGACCCGGCTCGCCGTTCCGCTGCTGCGGGCGTCCGCCGACCCCCGGGTGGTCACCACCGTCTCCCTGGGCGGGATCTTCCCGCTGGGCGAGACACCGATCTACACCGCCTCCAAGTTCGGGCTGCGCGGCGCGATGCTCGCCATCGGGCTGGACCTGCGGGGCAAGGGCATCCAGGCCGGTTCGGTGCTCCCGTCGGCGACCGACACACGGATGCTCCGGCAGGAGGCCGTCGACGGCGGGAACTCGATGCAGTTCCAGGACGCCCCCCAGCAGCCCGCCGACGTCGTCAGGGCGGTCGTGAGCCTGCTGGACAGGCCCCGCCTGGAGTCCTACGTCAGAACGGGCGAGTCCCGGCTGGTGCGGTTCGCGATGCTGGCGCCGAACCTGCTGCCGAGGCTCTTCCCGCTGTTCCGCAAGCGGGGCGAGCGGGGCATGGCCCGCTATCTGGAGGACCTGCGCCGTCGAGGGCTGGCCCGCCAGGCCGCCGGCGGCCGCTGGGAACTGGTGGAGGAGGCATGAGCGGCCCGCGGACCACCGTCGTCGAGGCCGGCCTCGACATCGTCAGCCCCACGACGGGCGAACGCATCACGACCGTGCCCGCGGCGAGCGAGCAGGACGTCGTACGGGCGGCCGAGCGGGCGCACCGGGCGTTCGCGAGCGGCGTCTGGTCCGGCCGCTCCCCCCGGGAGCGGGCCGCCGTCCTCCTGCGCCTGGCCGACCTCATGGAGCGCGACGCCGAAGTCCTGGCCCGCCTGGACTGCGAGGACGCGGGCAAACCGATCACCGAGTGCCGTACGGGCGACGTGCCCTCGGCGATCGAGTCGATCCGCTGGTTCGCCGAGGCAGCCGACAAGGTCTTCGGCCGCGTCGCTCCCACCGGTGCCGCGAGCCTCGGCCTGGTGAGCCGGGAACCGGTCGGGGTGGGCGCCGCGATCCTGCCCTGGAACTATCCGCTGGCCATGGCCGCCTGGAAGGTCGGCCCCGCGCTCGCCGCGGGCAACTCGCTGCTGCTCAAGCCCGCCGAGGCCACCCCGCGCTCCACCCTGCGCCTGGCCGCCCTGGCGGCCGAGGCCGGCCTGCCCGACGACGTACTCACCGTGCTGACCGGCCACGGCTCCGTCACCGGCAGGGCGCTCGCCCGCGACCCGCTGGTGCGCGCCCTGTCGTTCACCGGATCCACCGCCACCGGGCGGCGCGTCCTGGCCGACGCGGCCGAGACCAACTTCAAGCGCGTCTCCCTGGAGATGGGCGGCAAGAGCCCCCAGATCCTCCTGCCGGACGCGCTCGACTTCGGCGACGAACTGATCGACCACATGACCGAGGCCGCGTTCCTGACCATGGGACAGAACTGCACCGCCGGCTCCCGTGTCCTGGTGCACCACAGCATCGCCGAGGAGGTGCTGGACCGGTTCACCGCCGCCGCGCGCAGCCTCACCGTCGGCGACCCCGCCGACCCCCGCACCCGGATGGGTCCGCTCATCAGCCGGGCCGCCCTCTACCGGGTCGCGGCGGCCGTGGACGCGGCCCGTTCGGCCGGAGCCCGCATCCACACCGGCGGCCTCCCGCACGGTCTGCCGCCGCACGGCGCGTACTACCCGCCCACCGTGGTCAGCCGGGCCCCGGCGGGCAGTGCGGTCCTCACCGAGGAGCTGTTCGGGCCGGTCGTCACCGTCCAGACCTTCACCACCGAGGACGAGGCGGTGGGGCTCGCCAACGCCACCGAGTACGGACTCGCGGCCTCGGTGTGGACCCGTGACCTCGACACCGCGCTCCGGTTCGCCCGGCGGATCGAGGCCGGTGTGGTTTCCGTCAACGCCTACAGCGAGGGCGACATCACCACGCCCTTCGGCGGCTGGAAGCAGTCCGGGTTCGGCGGCGCGGAGAAGTCCACCGACGCGTTCGCGCAGTGGACCAGGGAGAAGACCGTCTGGATCCGTACGCGCTGACGCGCCGGGGCCCTATGGCCGCGACGCCTCGCGCAGCCGGGCCGGGGTCACTCCGTGCCAGCGGTGCACCGCCCGCCGCAGCGCGCGCACATCGGAGAACCCGGCCCGCCGGGCGACGTCCCGCAGGGTGAGTTCGGGGCGGCGCAGCAACTGCTCCACCCGCTCCCGGCGCACCCCGTCGACGACCGCCTCGTACGTCGTGCCGCACTCGGCCAGCCGACGGCGCAGCGTGCGCTCGCTGGAGGCGTGCCGCCGGGCCTGCTCGACGAAGGACGGCACCTCGGGCAGGCTCTGCGCGATCGAGATCTCCAGCACTTCCAGCAGCTCCTGCTGATCGCGCCGGGCCGCCACCTGCTCTCCCAGCAGCTCCACGACGGCGGTGTAGGTGGCCCGGTCGCGGCCCGGCATCGGCCGCGCGGCCCAGGCGGCGGGGAACACCAGACGGTTCCCCGCCGCGCCGAACCGCAGCGGACAGCGGAACAACTCGGTGAAGGGGCCGGTGTCGGGCGGGGCGGGGAAGGCGAACTCCACACTCCGCGGCGCGAATTCCGCCCCGGAACTCAGCCGTGTGAGGGCGACGACGCTGGCGAAGGCCTCCTCGGCGAGGAAGACCGCGACGGGCGGATCGAGCGCGGGGTCGGGCAGTTCGGCCCGCAGCACATAGCCGGGCTCCTCCGCCTCGGCCGACCAGACCACCATCGCCCCGGACAGGTTCTGGAACCGCACGCCGGTCTCGATGGCGTCCCGCAGCGTGTCGGCGGCCATCTGCGCGAAGCCCAGCAGTCCCCAGGAGGTCAGATGCTGCGCGGCTCCCACCCTCAGCCCCAGATGAGCGTCACCGGTGAGTTCCAGCGCCCGCCGGATGACGGCACTGCCCTGCCGGTAGGAGACCCGCAGCGCCGCCGACCGCATCATCTCCTCGTCCAGCCCGACCCGGGTCAGCTCGGGCCGCAGATCGACCCCGTACCCGTCGGTGACCGGGGTGAGGCAGCGCAGGATGTTCGGCGGAATGGTCGCGGAGGTGCTGCGGCTGGTGCCCGGTGACTGCGCCGGGGTGGGGCTGGGAGGCATGGCGTTCCTTGGGACCGGGTGTCGCTCGCTGTGCACACAGTAGAGAGGTTCTCCCTCGATGCCCCGCGGGCAGGCGGGCAGGCGGGCAGGCGGGCCGCCGGGCGGGTCAGGGAGGGCGGTCGGGCGGGTTCGGGAGGGCGGTCGGGCGCAGCCCCGGCCCGGACCCGGACCCGGACCCGGACCCGAGCCCTGAAACCTTGGACGCCCCGCTCGGCTCCCGTCTAGGCTTTTGATCATGTTCAAGTCAGGGGTGGGTTTTCTCGCGCTGTTCGGGCTCGGCTGGTGGCTGCTGGGATCGAGCGCGTTCGCGGGGGTGGTGCGGCCGGTTCTGATCGGCGTCGGCTGTGTCGTCGCGGTGGGGCTGATGCTCGCCGCGCGCCGTTTCCTTCCGGCGTCGGCAGGGGGGCCGTTCCCCGCCGACCGACGGCGGCGGTTCAACCAGATCAACGGGCTGCAGTGGCTGCTGATCATCGCCATCGTCGTGGTCTGCCGTCAGGCGGGGGTGCCGGTGCTCGTCCCTCCGCTGGTCGCCGTGGTCGTCGGGCTCCACTTCCTGCCCTTGGCGGCGGTGTTCGAACAACCCCGACTCCGCGTACCCGCGGCCTTGTTGGTCGCTTCCGGGGCCGCGGGCACGACGGTCTGGCTCGCGGACGGTCCGGACGAGAACGTACGGCTCGTGGTGGGCCTCGCCTCAGCGTTCTCGCTGTGGGCCACTGCGGCCTGGACCGTCGCGGGGACGGCGTCCGCCGCCGAACAGGAGGCGGGGCGGGCGGAGTCCGGCGGAGCCTGAGGGACCACAGCCGTGGCGGCACTCCACGTCCCCGTGGTCACGGGGACGAATTCGCCGAGAAGGCAAGCAGGATGGCTCCCTCAGCTCAACTGCCGAACGGAGGGAGCCTCGCGCTGATGGGCTCCCGGGAACCGACCTCCGCGTACCAGCGAGGCTACTCCTGCCCCGGGGGTGGCGCAGAGATACAAGTGACCGGGAGATGCGAGCACGCGGGGTTTGCGGGTAAGAGTGGAGTTGTCGTCCTGCCCCGTCCCGAAGGCAGCCGTTCGGACGGGGACCGAAGCCGCCAGGGGAGCGTGACAACGATGGATGTCCCGCACAGCAGCCGTCCCGAACCGGCTGAAGTGCGCCATCCGCAGGAGCCGGACGATCCCGCCACCAGGATCAGCGACCTGCAGCGGGACAACGACCACCTGCAAACGGCCCTCACGTCACATGCCGTGATCGACCAGGCGATCGGGGTGATCATCGCTCTCGGGGGACTGCGGCCGCAGCAGGGATTCGACGTGCTCAGGGACGTCTCCCAGCACACCAACATCAAACTGCGCGAGATCGCCGGTCTCGTCGTCGACTGGGCGCTCACCCGGCAGCTGTCCGACGAGGTCCACAGGGCGCTCGACGTCGCGCTGACCCGGGCGCAGTCCGCCGCCGCACACACGGACCCGAGGGACGCGACCACCGACGAGGGCGAGCGGACGGCGGACGACGGCCCGCCCGCCGCCTGACCCCGAGGGCATGCCGGTCCCGGCGGGGCGGTCGCGAAAGCACGGCGCGCACCGGCGGGATCCCGCACCGCGTGGGTGAGGGCGGGGGCCGTCACGTTCCCCGTCCTCACGCCTTCCACGCTACGCCCTGCGTGGTCGCCCGCGCCTCCGCGGCCTCGACCACGCCGGGCGGCCCGAAAACTCGTGGTTGCGCGCGGCGGACGCCCCGCCGTCCGTCTCGCGGAGGCATCCGGTACCCGCCGGTACGAAGACGGTTGGCCGCCCGGACCGGCTGCCCCCGGCGATGTGTCGTCGAATTCGCCGAAAGGTTGAGCGTGTGTCGCCCTGTCTCCACCATTTCCCTGTCACAGGTGCCCGGAGGCACGATCCCGGGCCTCACCACCGCGGAAGCGAGTCGAGCATGGTGCGTGTCCGTTCCTCCCTGGCGGAGCTGCCCTCCTACGTACCGGGCCGCAAACTGCCCGGCGCGGTGGTGCTGGCCAGCAACGAGACCCCGTACGGACTGCTGCCGGGCGTAGCCGGACGGCTCGCCGAACTGGCGGGCGGGGTGTCCCGCTATCCCGACCTGAGCGCCACCCGCCTCGTGCGGGCCGTCGCCGACCACCACGGGGTCGACCCCGAGCGGATCGCGGTCGGCGCGGGCTCCTCGGAGGTCTGCGGCCAGCTGCTGCACGCGGTCCTCGGCCCGGGCGACGAGGCCGTCTTCGGCTGGCGGTCCTTCGAGGCGTACCCGATCCTCACGGCCGTGGCCGGCGGTACGGCCGTGCAGGTGCCGCTGCGCGACCACGCGCTCGACCTCGACGCCATGGCGGCGGCCCTCACCTCCCGGACCCGGCTGGTCTTCGTCTGCAACCCCAACAATCCGACCTCCACCGCGGTCGGTGAGCGGGTGCTGCGCGACTTCGTCGACCGCGTGCCCGAGGACGTCCTGGTGGTCGTCGACGAGGCGTACCGGGAGTACGCCGACCCGGCCCTGGTGCCCGACGCGCTGGCCCTCTTCGGCGACCGTCCCAACGTCGTGGTGCTGCGCACCTTCTCCAAGGCCTACGGCCTGGCGGGCCTGCGCGCCGGGTACTGCGTCGCGCCGGCGGAGATCGCGGCCCATGTGCGCAAGACCCAGGTGCCGTTCAGTGTCAGCGCTCTCGCGCAGGAAGCGGCCGTCGTCGCCCTCGGGGAGCGGGCCGAGGTCTCCCGCCGCGCCGCGCTGACCGCCGCCGAACGGGGGCGGGTCACCGTCCGGCTGCGCGGCCTCGGCTTCGAAGTCCCCGATTCCCAGGCCAACTTCGTGTGGCTGCCGCTCGCCGACGACAGCGCCGACTTCGCCCTGCACTGTCTGGACGGGCGGGTCGTGGTCCGCCCGTTCCCGGGGGAGGGCGTCCGCGTGACGATCGGGCTCCCGGAGGAGAACGACGCCCTCCTCGCCCTCGCCGCGGCGTGGAGAGGCTGACGGCCGTGGGCCCCACCGCCTACGAGCGGCACCGGTCGCTGCTCCACGACGTCGTACGCGCCATGGCGGCCGGGGAGTGCCGCCTGCCCTTCACGGCGGCGACCGGACAGGACGCCGCGGACGCGGGCATGCGCTCGACCCGGACGGCCGCGAAGGTCTTCGCCTCCCTCCTGGGACGGCCCTTCGACCTCGACCAGCAGGGCGAACTGGGCCGGGTGGCCACGGAGTTCTCCCCGTACGGGATCGCCATGGACATCCGTTATCCGCACTGTGATCCCGCGGCCCTGGTGGCGGCGGCCTCGCGCGCGACCGCCGGCTGGCGCGCCGCGGGCCCGGCCGAACGCGCCGGTCTGGCCGTGGAGATACTGCGCCGGCTCAACACCCGCAGCCATGAACTGGCCCTCGCGGTGCACCACACCACCGGTCAGCCGCCGGGGGCCGCGTTCCGGGCCGCCGGGCCGCGTGCCCAGGACCGCGCGCTGGAGGCGGTGGCCCAGGCCTTCGCCGAGTCCGAACGAGTCCCCGCCGACCTGCGCTGGGAGAGCGTCCGGGGGCGGCCGCTGGAGATGCGCGGCACCTGCACGCTGGTGCCCCGCGGGGTGTCCCTGCTCGTCGGCTGCGCCGACTATCCGCTCTGGAACGGCTACCCGGGCCTCTTCGCCAGCCTGGTGACCGGCAATCCCGTGATCGTGGCCCCGCATCCCAGGGCCGTGCTGCCGCTGGCGATCACCGTGCGCGTCGCCCGGCAGGTGCTGGCGGAGGCCGGTCATTCCCCGGACATCGTGACGCTCGCGGTGGCCCCGCCGGAGGAACGGCTGCACCGGCGGCTGGCCACGGACCCGGCGGTGCGCATCATCGACTTCACCGGGTCGGCGCGGTTCGCCGACTGGCTGGAGCAGTACGCCCGCCAGGCCGTCGTGTTCGCGCAGCGGACCGGCCCGAACACGGTCGTCATCGACTCCACCCACGACTACCGCTCCCTCGTGCGCGGGCTCGCGTCCTCCCTGTGCCGCTGCAACGGCAGGGTCCGCACCACTCCGCAGAACCTCCTGGCGCCGGCGGCGGGCATCGCGACCGACGAGGGACCCAAGAGTCTGCGGGACCTCGGAGCCGACCTCGGCGAGGCGGTGGACCGGCTGCTCGGGCATCCCGCGCGGGTGGCGAGGCTGGTCGGGGCGATCGCCGACGACACGGTCGCGGCGGAGGTGGAGCGCGCCGCACGGTACGGCACGGTCGTCCACGCCGCGCGGGCGCTGCGCCATCCCGACCATCCGCACGCCGATGTCCGCAGCCCACTGCTCGTCCGGCTGCAGGCGCGCGACGAACGGGTCTACGGACGGGAGTGGCCGGGGCCGGTGGCCTTCCTGGTGGGCACCGACTCCACCGCGCACAGCCTGGAGGTGTTCCGGCGCACCGTGGGCCGGCACGGCGCGCTGTACGCGGCGGTGCACTCGACCGATCCACTGGTGCTGGCGGTCGCCGAGTCGGCGGCGCTGGACGCCGGAGCGCATCTGGTGCAGAACCTCGCGGACGACCTCCCCGCCGACCCCTCCTCGGGCGGTTCGGACCTCCCGGCCGCGGGCGCCCACTTCGTCACCGGCCGGTTCCGGGTCGTCCGCTCCCGGCGGCACGTGGCCGCGGCGGCGTGACCGGCGCGGTCAGGCGCCCCAGTCCGCCCCGCGCCCCCGCACCTCGTCGAAGACCAGCCAGGTGCGGGTCGACCGCACTCCCGCGATCGCCTGGATGTTCTCCAGCACGATCCGGCGCAGCAGCGCGTTGTCGGGCGTGCGGACGAGGGCGAGGACGTCGAAGTCCCCGGTGACGAGGGCGACATGCTCGATGTAGGGGATCTCGCGCAGCTCGCGTGCGATGTCCCGCCACGCGTTCTGCTCGATCGACATCGTGACGTACGCGCTGGTGCCGAGCCCCGCCCGCTGCGGGTTCAGCTGGGCGGTGAAGCCGGTGACGACCTCGTCCGCCAGCAGCCTGCCGATCCGCGTGTAGGCGTTGGCGCGTGAGATGTGCACCTGGTCGGCGAGGGCGCGGACCGACACCCGGCCGTCCTTCAGCAGCCGGGCCAGGATCTGCCGGTCGACGGCGTCGAGCGGGACGGGGGCGGCAGTTCGTCCGGTCTCCTGGACCGGCGCGGGGAATTCCTCGGACACATTGCTCTCCCGGAACGCTGGATCCGGCAGTTCATCGCCGGTTCCGCCGAAGTATTGAACACATATTCCGCAGTAGCCACCATTCTCCCGTCAAGTGTCCAGAGAAAGCGAGCGCCCTCCATGTCCGTGAAGAGCCTCCGACAGACGGTCCAGGGCCTCCTGCCGTCGCTCACCCCGGTGCGGTTCGTGGCCGAGGACGGCACGCCGGTGGCCAGGCCGCCGGCCGCTTACGCGGAGCCCCCGGTCGAGATTCTGCGCGAGGCCCACCGGCGGATGGTGCTGGGGCGGCGGTTCGACACCCAGGCGACCGCGCTCACCAAGCAGGGGCGGCTCGCCGTCTACCCCTCCAGCCGGGGGCAGGAGGCCTGCCAGGTCGGCGCCGCGCTCGCGCTGCGCCCGGACGACTGGCTCTTCCCGACCTACCGGGACTCCGTCGCCCTGGTCACCCGCGGCATCGACCCCGTCGAGGTGCTGACCCTGCTGCGCGGCGAATGGCACTGCGGCTACGACCCCGCCGCCACCCGTACGGCGCCCCAGTGCACCCCGCTGGCCACCCAGGTCCTGCACGCCACCGGCATGGCGGAGTCCCTGCGCCGCAAGGGCGAGGACGGCGTGGCGATGGCGCTCGTCGGCGACGGCGCCACCAGTGAGGGCGACTTCCACGAGGCGCTGAACTTCGCGGCGGTCTTCCGCGCGCCGGTCGTCTTCCTCGTCCAGAACAACAAGTACGCGATCTCCGTCCCGCTGGCCCGGCAGACCGCCGCGCCCGCCCTCGCCTACAAGGGCGTCGGCCACGGGATGCGCTCCGAACAGGTCGACGGCAACGACCCGGTCGCCGTCCTGGCCGTACTGACCGAGGCCGTCGCCCACGCCCGCGCCGGCCACGGGCCCTTCCTCGTCGAGGCGCACACCTACCGCATGGACGCCCACACCAACGCCGACGACGCCACCCGCTACCGGGACGCCGACGAGGTCGAGCGGTGGCGGGCCGCCGACCCGCTCATCCGCCTGGAGACGTACCTGCGGGCGCGCGGCGCGCTCACCGACCAGGACATCGCGGCCGTGGGGGAGGAGGCGGAGGAACTGGCAGCGGAGCTGCGCGCGGGGATGAACGCCGAGACCGTCGGCGACCCGCTGGAGCTGTTCGACCACGTCTACGCCGAGTTGACCCCGCAACTGCGCGAACAGCGCGCCCTGCTGGCGGCCGAACTGGCCGAGACAGCCGAGTCCGCGGCGCTCGCCGAGATCGCCACGCCGTACGCCCAGGAGGACTGACCCACCATGACCAAAGTGACGATGGCGCATGCGCTGAACACCGCACTGCGCGACGCGCTGAGCGAGGACGAGCGGGTGCTGATCTTCGGTGAGGACGTCGGCCCGCTCGGCGGTGTCTTCCGGATCACCGACGGGCTGACCCGTGACTTCGGCGAGGAACGCTGCTTCGACACCCCGCTCGCCGAGGCGGGCATCGTGGGCCTGGCCGTGGGCATGGCGATGGGCGGCTTCCGGCCCGTCGTCGAGATGCAGTTCGACGCCTTCGCCTACCCGGCGTTCGAACAGATCGCCTCGCACGTCGCCAAGCTGCGCAACCGCACCCGGGGACGGCTCACCCTGCCGATGGTCATCCGCATCCCCTACGCGGGCGGCATCGGCGGAGTCGAACACCACTGCGACTCCAGTGAGGCGTACTACGCGCACACCCCCGGGCTGAAGGTCGTCACCCCGGCGACGGCCGAGGACGCGTACTGGCTGCTGCGGGACGCCGTCGCCGACCCCGACCCGGTGATCTTCCTGGAGCCGAAGAAGCTGTACTGGTCGAAGGAGGAGACCGACCTCCGGCACCGCGAGGCCCTGCCCTTCGGCCGGGCGGCGATCCGGCGGGAGGGCCGCGACGCCACGCTCGTCGCCTACGGCCCGTCCGTCCCGGTCGCCCTGGCCGCGGCCGAGGCGGCGGCGGCCGAGGGCATCGACCTGGAGGTCGTCGACCTGCGCACCCTCGTCCCCTTCGACGACGAGACGGTCACGGCCTCCGTACGCCGCACCGGGCGCTGCCTGGTCGTCCAGGAGGCCCAGGGTTTCGCCGGCGTCGGAGCGGAGATCGCCGCACGCGTGCAGGAGCGTTGCTTCCACTCCCTGGCCGCGCCCGTCCTGCGGGTGACCGGCTTCGACATCCCCTACCCGCCGCCCAAGCTGGAGCACGCCCACCTGCCCGGCGTCGACCGGATCCTCGACGCCGTCGACCGCCTCCAGTTCGCCGACGACCCGGACGTCCGGCACCTGCCGAAGGGAGCGGCCGCGTGACCACCACGACACACACCGAACAGCTGTTCAGGCTCCCTGACCTCGGTGAGGGTCTCACCGACGCCGAGATCGTCGAGTGGAAGGTCGCGGTCGGCGACACCGTGACGATCGACCAGATCGTGGTCGAGGTCGAGACCGCCAAGGCGGCGGTGGAGGTACCGGTCCCGTACGCGGGCAGGGTGCTGCGCCTGCACGCGGAGGCGGGCACGCCCCTGGCGGTGGGGGAGCCGCTGATCACGGTGGGCGCGGCGGCCCCCGGCGGGAACGGCGGTCGCGGCCCGGGCCCGGACGGCCGGTCCGCGGCCGGACCCGCCCCGGAGACCGCCGTGCCCGGCCCGGCGAACGGGGCGGGGGAGCGGGGCGCGACGGCCGCCGCCCGGCCGGACACCCGGGAGGAAGGGGCCCGGGCGGAAGCGGGGCGGCCGGACGTCACCGCGGCGGAGCGGTACCGCGAGGAGGAGCAGGCGGGCTCCGGCAACGTGCTGATCGGCTACGGCACCGGCCACGGCCCGGCCCCTCGCCGCCGACGCAGGCGCCCGGTCCCGTCGCCGGCCGCCGGGGTCGAGGCCGCCCGGGCCTCAGCCGCCGGCGCCTCGGCGCCCGGAGCCTCCGCCGCCGGCGCCTCGGCCGCCGGGGCTTTGCTCGCCGCGCGTGCCGGGCTTCCCGGGGACGGCGATACGACCGTCCATCGCCCGACGTCCGCGGCCGTCCTGACAGGTGGCGGAGTGCCCGCCCCGCACCGGGCCGCGCCCCGCGCCATCTCACCCCTCGTCCGCAGGTTGGCCCGGGACCACGGGATCGACCTGACGGCGCTGACGCCCTCCGGCCCGGCCGGGATCGTGCTGCGCCGTGACGTGGAGCGGGCCGTCGAGTCGTCCCGGCGGCCCGCGCCGCGCCCCGAGCCCGTACCGGCCCCCGAGCCGCGGAGGAATCCCGCACCGGCGGGCCCCGAACGCATCCCCCTGCGCGGGCTGCGCCGTGCGGTCGCCGACAAGCTGTCCCGCAGCCGTACCGAGATCCCCGACGCCACCACTTGGGTCGACGTGGACGCCACCGGACTGCTGCGGGCGAAAAGGGAACTGGGCGCGGCCCGCCCGGGCGGCGGCATCGGGCTGCTCGCCCTGCTGGCCCGCGTCTGCGTCGCCGGACTGGCCCGCTACCCGGAGCTGAACTCCACCGTCGACACCGAGCGCCGCGAGATCGTCCGCTACGACGAGGTGCACCTGGGCTTCGCCGCCCAGACCGACCGCGGCCTGATGGTGCCCGTCGTCCGTGACGCCCACCGTCTGACCACGGTCCAACTGGCGGCGGAGCTGGCCCGGTTGACGGACCTCGCCCGAAGCGGCAACCTCCTGCCGGCGGCGCTGACCGGCGGCACGTTCACCCTCAACAACTACGGGGTGTTCGGCGTCGACGGCTCGACACCCATCATCAACCACCCGGAGGCGGCCCTCCTCGGCGTGGGCCGCATCGTCGACAAGCCGTGGGTCGTGGACGGAGAGCTGACCGTCCGCAAGGTCACGCAGCTGTCGCTCAGCTTCGACCACCGCGTCTGCGACGGCGGCGTGGCCGGCGGCTTCCTGCGGTACGTCGCCGACTGTGTGGAACGCCCGTCGACCCTGCTCGCCGACCTCTGACGGACCCGTCCTCTCCCTCCCTCTGCCACCCGCCGCCACCCCTCCGTGAAGGAGTCCGCCCATGCCCGACGAGGTCTATCTGATCGACGGTGCCCGCACCCCGCTGGGCCGCCATCGTGGAGCCCTGGCCTCCGTCCGTCCCGACGACCTGGCCGCGCTCGTCGTCCGCGAGGCGGTACGGCGCTCCGCGATCCCGGCCGAGGCCGTCGACGAGGTGATCCTCGGCGCCGCCAACCAGGCCGGCGAGGACAACCGCAACGTGGCCCGGATGGCAGCCCTGCTGGCCGGGCTGCCCCACTCCGTGCCCGGATACACCGTCAACCGGCTCTGCGCGTCCGGCCTGACGGCGGTGGCGTCCGCCGCCCAGACCGTCCGGGCGGGCGAGGCCGACCTGGTCGTGGCGGGCGGAGTGGAGTCGATGACCCGCGCCCCCTGGGTGATGGCCAAGCCCGGCACGCCCTGGTCCCGGCCCGGCGAGGTGCACGACACCCCGCTCGGCTGGCGCTTCACCAACCCGCGTTTCCCCGCCGACACCACCCTGTCGATGGGCGAGACCGCCGAGGAGCTCGCCGCCCTGGACGGCATCACCCGAGCCGAGGCGGACGCGTTCGCGCTGCGCAGCCACCGCCGGGCCGTCGCCGCCCAGCATGCCGGCCGGCTCGACCGGGAGATCGTGCCCGTGCCGGTGCCGGACGGCGAGGTCACCCGGGACGAAGGCCCCCGGCCGTCCACCTCACTGGAGCGGCTGAGCGGGCTGCGCCCCTCCTTCCGCGGCGACGGCATCGTCACCGCGGGCAACTCCTCGCCACTGTCCGACGGGGCGGCCGCTGTGGTGGTGGCGAGCGGGGCGGCGGTCGAACGGTACGGCCTCACGCCACGGGCCCGTGTCGTCACCGCCGCCTCGGCCGGGGTCGAGCCCCGTCTCATGGGGCTCGGCCCGGTGCCCGCCACCGCCAAGGCACTGGACCGGGCCGGCTGGGGCATCGGCGATCTGGACGCCGTCGAGGTGAACGAGGCGTTCGCCGCCCAGGTACTGGCGGTGGTGCGCCGCCTGAAGGTCGACGAGGACCGGGTCAACGCCGACGGCGGCGCGATCGCCCTCGGGCACCCGCTCGGCTGCTCCGGCACCCGGATCGTGCTCACCCTGCTCGGCCGGCTGGAGCGCGAGGACGGCCGCCGCGGTCTGGCGACCATGTGCGTGGGCGTCGGACTGGGTGTGTCGCTGCTGGTGGAGCGCGTATGAGCACCACGACGGCAGACTCGTACGCGTACGACACACTCCTCGTCGAGGAACGCGCGGACAGGGTCGTGGTCACCCTGCACCGGCCCGAGGCCCGCAATGCCATCGACGCCCACATGATCGCCGAACTCCACCGTCTCTGTGAGGAGTTGGAGCGCCACCCGCGTCTGCTGCTGCTCACCGGGCACGGGGGAGTCTTCGCCGGCGGTGCCGACATCGCCGAACTGCGCGAACGGGGCCGCGACGAGGCCCTCCAGGGCATCAACAGCCGCCTCTTCGAACGGGTCCGCAGACTGCCCCTGCCCACCGTCGCCGCCGTCGACGGCTGGGCGCTCGGCGGGGGCGCGGAACTGGCCTACGCCTGCGACCTGCGGATCGCCGGCCTCGACGCGGTCTTCGGCAACCCCGAACCGGGCCTGGGCATCCTCGCCGCCGCCGGCGCCTGCTGGCGGCTCAGGGAACTGGTCGGCGAGTCGGTGGCCAAGCAGGTGCTGCTCGCCGGCCGGACCCTCGACGCGCCCGCCGCACTCGCCTGCGGGCTGGTCATGGACGTCGTACCGGCCGAGCGGCTGGCCGCCGAGGCACACGCCCTGCTCGACCGCATGGCCCGCGCCTCCGCGCTCGCCCTGCGGCTGACCAAGCTCGTGACGGACGCCCCCGGCGGCCACCCGGTCGCCGACGACCTCGCCCAGGCCGTGCTGTTCGAGGGCCGGGACAAGCAGGAACGCATGACGCGCTTCCTGGAGAAGAAGGGAGGCCGGGCATGACCTCGGCAGCATCGGCGGCACCCGCCGTCGTAGGGGTGATCGGCGGCGGGCGTATGGGCGCCGGGATCGCCCAGTCCTTCGCCGCCGCCGGGTCGGCGGTGGTGATCGTGGAACAGGACGCCGATGCCACGGACGCCGCCCTGGCGCGCATCGCGGCCGGTCTGCGGCGGGCCGGGGCCGAGGAGGCCGTGCCCCGGGTCACCGCGGTCGCCTCGGTGACCGAACTGCCGCGCGACGCCGACCTCGTCGTCGAGGCGGTCCCGGAGAACGCGGCACTCAAGGCACGCCTGCTCGCCGCCGCCGAACGGAGCGTGGGGGAGGGGTGCGTACTCGCCAGCAACACCAGCTCCCTCTCGGTCACCGACCTCGCGGCGGCCCTGCGGCACCCCGGACGGTTCCTGGGCATGCACTTCTTCAACCCCGTACCGGTCTCCGCCCTGATCGAACTGGTCACGGCACCCGACACCACCGGAGACACCCTGGAGTCCGCCGTCCGTTGGACCAGGGCCCTCGGCAAACAGGAGGTGGTCGTCGGTGATTCACCCGGCTTCGCCAGCAGCCGCCTGGGACTCGCCCTCGGCCTGGAGGCGATCCGCATGGTGGAGGAAGGTATCGCCACCCCGGACGCCATCGACACCGCCATGTCCCTGGGCTACAAGCACCCCACCGGACCACTGCGCCTGACCGACCTCGTCGGTCTCGACGTACGCCTCGCCATCGCCGAACACCTGCACGCCACCCTCGGCGAGCGTTTCGCGCCGCCCCGGCTGCTGCGGGAGAAGGTCGCCCGCGGTGAACTCGGCCGCAAGAGCGGACTGGGGTTCTACGCGTGGCCGTGACCGGCACCCCGCTGAAAAAGGGTTGGACGGGTCGGGGCGCGGGCTTGTAGCTTTCGGTCGGCCGTGACGCCGCCCGAGGAGGTGAGACCCATGAACGCCGTATCGCTGTGGGTGCTCCCCCGTGCCGTCATGGTCGGGCGAACGAAGTAGGTGTCGCCGGGAGTGCCTCGACCACTGGTCACTCCCGAAAGGCCACACCCATGGACTCCGAGCAGTTCACCCCCGAGCCCTCCCCGCCCCACGCGTACGACGTGATCATCGCCGGGTGCGGGCCGACCGGCGCGACGCTGGCCGCCGAACTGCGGCTGCACGACGTACGGGTACTCGTTCTGGAGAAGGAGACCGAGCCCGCGTCGTTCGTCCGCATCGTCGGTCTGCACATCCGCAGTCTCGAACTGCTGGCCATGCGCGGGCTGCTGGACCGCGTACGCGCACACGGCCGACAGCGCCCGGCCGGCGGATTCTTCGCCGGCATCGCCGCACCAGCACCCCAGAACCTGGATTCCGCGCACGCCTATCTGCTGGGCATCCCACAACCGGTCGTCGTCCGCCTCCTCGAAGAACACGCGACCGCGCTGGGCGCGACGGTCCGGCACGGCTGTGCGGTGACCGGCCTTCAGCAGGACGACGAAGGGGCGACCGTCGAACTGGCCGACGGCGAACGGCTGCGCACGCGCTACCTCGTCGGCTGCGACGGCGCCCGCAGTACGGTGCGCAAACAGCTCGGCGTCGGCTTCCCCGGCGAGCCCACGCGGAGCGAGACGCTGATGGGCGAGATGGAAGTGGGTGTGCCGCGGGAGGAGGTCGCCGCCAGGCTGGCCGCGCTCGGTGACACCGGCGGGCGGCTCCGGCTCAGGCCCTTCGGCGACAGGGCGTACAGCGTCGTCGTCCCCGCCGAGGGCGTCACCGATCGGGCGCAGCCGCCCACCCTCGACGACGTCCGCCGACAGCTGCGGGCCGTGGCCGGAACGGACTTCGGCGTGCACTCCCCGCGCTGGCTGTCCCGCTTCGGGGACGCCACCCGGCTGGCCGAACGGTACCGGGTCGGGCGCGTACTGCTGGCCGGGGACGCGGCACACATCCATCCGCCCACCGGCGGCCAGGGCCTCAACCTGGGGGTGCAGGACGCGTTCAACCTCGGCTGGAAACTGGCCGCGCGGATCCGCGGCCGGGCGCCGGAACCACTGCTGGACACCTACGAGGCCGAACGCCGCCCGGTCGCGGCCGACGTGCTGGACAACACCCGCGCCCAGATGGAACTGCACTCCACCGAACCCGGCCCGCGGGCGCTGCGCAGGCTGCTCACCGAACTGATGGGCATCGACGAGGTGAACCGCCGCCTCACCGAGAAGATCACCGGCATCGCCGTCCGCTACGACTTCGGCGAGGGCCCCGACCTGCTCGGCCGCCGCCTGCGCGACATCGAGGTTCGGGGCGGCAGCCTCTACGGTCTGCTGCACCGCGGCCGGGGGTTGCTGCTGGACCGCACCGGACGCCTGACCCCGGGAGCCTGGTCGGACCGGGTCGACCACCTCGCCGATCCCTCCGCGGCGCTGGACGAGCCGTGTGTCCTGCTGCGCCCCGACGGCCACGTCGCCTGGATCGGCGACGACCAGCGGGACCTCGACGAACACCTCGCCCGCTGGTTCGGCGCGGGCACCCGTACGCCGGTCCGACGGCCGTAGCTCCAGGACGGTCAGGAACTGCGCTGCAGCGCTCTGGTGTCGTCCGTGCGGCCGGCCGTCCTCGGCTGCGCCGGCCAGTAGGCGGCGGCGTGGGCCAGCGCGCGGCCCTCCAGCAGCGTGACCATCCGCTCGAAGAGGCGGACGGCGTCCGGGCCGCTCCAGTCCTCGGCCAGCACCTCGCGCGGCAGCCCGGGGTCGCGGAACGGCAGCTTGCGCCAGTGGTCGACGACCGCGAGGTAGGTGACGAAGGCGTGGTCGCCGTCGATGACGGCGGCCTCGCCGAGCCGGTCGGCCTCCTCCTCGTACTGGTCGATGAACTCCCGGTAGCGGCGGTCGATCTCGTCCAGGTCCCAGCCGCCGCGGACCATGGCCGTCAGGTCCTGTCCGGCGACGTAGTCGCCGACGAAGACGGCGCACTGCGCGGTGAGGTCCAGTTCGGCGATGGCGCGCTGGGCGGCCGGGAGCATCCGCGCCGGGGCGATCCAGACCGCCGATCCGATGTTGCCGAAGCCGAGCGAGGTGAGGTGTGCGGTGAGCCGGTGCCGCAGGGCACGAGCGGACTCGGGTACGGAGAAGTTCACGAAGCACCAGCCGTCGCCGAGATCGGCGGGCTGCCGGGCGTGCCAGATGACCTCGTCACCGGCGACGAGCGCCTCCAGGGCGGCCGGGGTCAGGGTGTAGCCCCGCATGCCCGCACGGCTCTCCGAGACCAGCCAGCCGCGTTTCTTGAGCCGGAAGACCGCCGTGCGGACGCTCGGCGCGTCCAGCCCCAGATCGGTCAGCAGCTCGACCGTGCCGGCGATGGGCATCCAGTTGCCCATCTTGCGGACGACGGCGCCGAGGAAGCTCACGAGCACTGTCCGGGAACGCCGGGCGGCCGGTGAGGGCCGGTCGCCTTTGATCGTACTCATTCCAGTGAGTATGCCGGACGGTCCTGCGGTGACCCGACCGGCCCGGTCAGCGCGGCGACCCACTCCGTCGGCCACGGAGCGCTCGCGGCACCACCGTGGTGGTCCCCGCCGATGTGGACGGTCACATAGCGGCCGTGCGCGGCCCGGCGGCGCGGGCGGCCGCGGAACTCCTCGCCCCAGACCTCGAAGTCGAAGGTCATCGACGTGGTGCCGATCCGTACCGGTTCCACCACCGCGCACACGTCCTGGCCGAAGAAGAGCGGCGCCTCGAAGTCGACCTCGTAGCGCACGCGGGGAGCGACCGGGAAGTAGTCGTGCAGGCCGAGCCCGTGCATGAGCGACGCCTCCGCGGCCTCCACGAAGCGCACGACCGTGCCGTTGTGGTAGATCCCGGCCGCGTCGGTGTCGATCCACTCGATCCGTGTCCGGTGCACACCGACCGGACCGCCGGCCCGGAGCGAGGTGCTCACGCGGGCACCGTGCCGGAAGCGGGGGTCCAGCGCAGGTGCACATCGGCGGCGGCCCCCTCGCGCAGCAGCGACAGACGGGGCGCGACCTTGTCGGTGCGGGCGGAGGGCGGCTTGCGGCGGCCCGCCGACCACTGCACCGGCCACCGCGCGCCGGGCCCGCGGTACTCCTGCTCCGCCGCCGCCTGCAGCGTCCACTGCGGGTTGTACAGATGGGTACGCCCCAGCGCGCACAGGTCGGCCCGCCCGGCCAGCAGGATCGAGTTCACGTCGTCGTAGGAGGAGATGGCCCCGACGGCGATCACCGGCACCCCGGCGGGACCGGCCACCTTGTGCCGGATCAGGTCGGCGAACGGCGTCTGGTAGGAGCGGCCGTAGGCGGGCTGTTCGTCCTGGGCGACCTGCCCGGCGGAGACGTCGATGGCGGCCGCGCCGTGCTCGATGAACGCGCGGGCGATGTCCACGGCGTCGTCCCCGGTGTTGCCGTCCGGCATCCAGTCGGTCGCCGAGATACGGACGGTGACCGGGACGGAGGACGGGACGGCCCGGCGCACCGCGTCGAAGACCTCCAGGGGGAACCGCAGCCGGTTCTCCAGGGGGCCGCCGTACGCGTCCGCGCGCCGGTTGGCGACGGGGGAGAGGAAGGACGAGAGCAGGTACCCGTGGGCGGCGTGCACCTCGATGAGATCGAAACCGGCCTCCACCCCGCGCCGGGCGGCACGGGCGAAGTCCGCGACCACCTGGTCCAGGTCCGCACGGGTGGCCTCACGGGGGACATGGCACCCGGCGCCGTACGGCAGCGCCGAGGGGCCGATCACCTCCCAGTTGCCGTCCTCCAGCGGCTCGTCGATGCCCTCCCACATCAGCTTGGTCGAGCCCTTGCGGCCCGAGTGGCCGAGCTGGAGACCGATCTTCCCGCTCGTGCGCTCGTGCACGAACCCGGTGACCCGGCGCCAGGCGTCGCGCTGCTCGTCGGACCACAGCCCCGGGCAGCCCGGGGTGATCCGCCCCTCCGGGGACACGCAGACCATCTCGCTCATCACCAGCCCGGCCCCGCCCAGCGCCTTGGAGCCCAGGTGCACCAGATGGAAGTCACCGGGGACGCCGGAGTCGCAGGAGTACATGTCCATCGGGGAGACGACGACCCGGTTCTCCAGCGCGAGCGGACCGATCCGGACCGGCTGGAACATCGCCGGGGCCACCCCGGGCGCCCGCTGGCTCCGGGCGAACTCCGCCTCCATCAGCGCGGCGAACTCGCCGTCACGCTCCCTGAGACTGTCGAAGGTGATGCGGCGCGAGCGGGTGAGCAGGTTGAAGACGAACTGCGCAGGCTCCTGACCGGCGTACATCCCGATGTTCTCGAACCACTCCAGCGACGCCTGCGCCGCCCGCTGGGTCGACTCGACGACGGGCCTGCGCTCGCTCTGGTAGGCGGCGAGAGCGTCGGCCACCGTCGGATGCTCGTGCAGGCAGGCCGCCAGGGCGAGAGCGTCCTCCATGGCCAGCTTGGTGCCCGAGCCGATCGAGAAGTGGGCGGTGTGGGCGGCGTCGCCGAGCAGGACCACATTGCCGTCGTACCAGCGCTCGTTGCGGACCGTCGTGAAGTTCAGCCACTTGGAGTTGTTGGTGAGGATCCGGTGGCCCTTCAGCTCGTCGGCGAAGATCTCCCCGATCCGCGCGACCGCGTGCGCGTCGGAGACACCCGGCGGGAACACCTCGTCCGTCGTCCGGTCGAAGCCGGCCCGCCGCCAGACGTCCTCGTGCATCTCGACGATGAAGGTCGAACCCGTGGCGGAGTAGGGGTAGCCATGGATCTGCATGGTGCCCCACCGCGTCTGCTTGACGAAGAACTGGAACGCCTCGAAGACCAGGTCGGTGCCCAGCCAGATGTACTTGTTGCGCCGGACGTCCAAGGATGGTCCGAAGACGTCCGCGTACTTCGTGCGGACGGCCGAGTTGAGGCCGTCGGCGGCCAGCACCAGGTCGTGGGAGGTCCGCAGTTCGTCCACGTCCGGTGCCTCGGTCCGGTAGTGGACGGTGACGCCGAGGTCCGCGGCCCTCCGCTGCAGGATCTGCAACAGCTCCTTGCGGCTCATCGCCGCGAAGCCCTGACCGCCGACGGTGAAGCGGCTGCCGCCGAACTCGACGTCTATGTCCGTCCAGCGGGCGAAGCGGCTCTCCATCGCGGCGTGCACCGTGTCGTCGGCGTTGTCGATGCCGCCCAGGGTCTCGTCGGAGAAGACGACTCCGAACCCGAAGGTGTCGTCGGGCGCGTTGCGCTCCCAGACGGTGAGTTCGTGCGCCGGGTCCAGTTGCTTCATCAGGGCCGCGAAGTACAGCCCGCCCGGGCCGCCGCCGACGATAGCGATCCTCATGCTCGCTCCTCCAGGAGCCGACGGAGCTTGAAATGCTGCAGTTTGCCGCTGGGATTGCGTGGCAGGGCCTCCACGAAACGCACCTCGCGCGGGTACTTGTACGGCGCGATCTGCTGTTTCACGTGATCCTGGATGTCCTTCGCCCGCACGGCGTCACCCGCCACCCCGTCCCGCAGGACGACGAACGCGCAGACGATCGCGCCGCGTTCGGCGTCCGGCGCGCCGACGACGGCCGCCTCGACGACGTCCGGGTGCGTGTCGATGGCGGCCTCCACCTCGGGCCCGGCGATGTTGTAGCCGGACGACACGATCAGGCTGTCGTTGCGCGCCCGGTACCAGAAGTAGCCGTCCTCGTCCCGGAGGAAGGTGTCACCGGTGATGTTCCAGCCGTTGACGACGTAGCCGGCCTGCCGCTCGTCGTCGAGGTAACGGCAGCCGACCGGGCCGATCACCCCGAGCAGGCCCTCGGTTCCCGGGCCGAGTTCCTCGCCGTCCGGCCCGAGGATCGCCGCGCGGTAGCCCGGTACGGGTCTGCCGGTCGCCCCGGGGCGGATGTCGTCACCGGCGGCCGAGATGAAGATGTGCAGCATCTCCGTGGCGCCGATCCCGTCGATGACCCGGATGCCGAGCCGGTCGCGCAGTTCCTCCCACAGGCCCTGCGGGATGTGCTCGCCGGCACTGACCGCCCGGCGCAGTCCGGCCAATCGCGACACCTTCCCCGCGTTGAGGATCTGCCGGTAGGCCGTCGGGGCGGTGGCCAGGACGCTCACCCCGTGCTCGGCCACCAGGTCGGCGAGCCGCGGGGGCGGCACGGGTTCGGTGAGGAACGCGCAGGCGCCCGCCCGCAGGGTGAAGACGACCAGCATGCCGAGGCCGAAGGTGAAGGCGAGCGGCGCGGTGCAGGCGACCAGGTCGTCGGACCGCAGCCCGAGCGTGTTCCTGCCGAAGGTGTTGTCGATCGACAGGAGGTCGCGGTGGAAATGGGTGGTGATCTTGGGGACGCCGGTGGTGCCCGAGGTAGGCCCGAACAGCGCGACGTCGTCCGCGGCGGTGTCGACCGCCGCGAAGCGGCCCGGCTTCCGCCCGGCCAGGACGCTGAGGTCGTCGGCCCCGGCGCCGCCGCACGGCACCACGGTCAGCTCCGGTGCGACCGTGTCCCGCACCGCGAGCACCTCGTCCAGGAAACGGTGGTCCACCAGCGCCACGGCGGGCCGCGTCTTCGTCACGATCGGTGCCAGCTCGCGGGCCCGCAGCGCGGTCATGACGGCGACGGCTATGCCGCCGGCCCGGAGCACGCCCAGCCAGGCGGCCACGGCCCAGGGCGTGTTGGGGGAGCGCAGTAGCACCCGGTTGCCGGGCACCAGACCGAGATCCTCGGTGAGCACCTCGGCGATCTGCGCGGAGCGCCGCCGCAGCTCGCCGTAGCTCCAGACCTCACCGTCGGGCGTGCGCAGCGCGGGCCGGTCGGGGCCGAGGGCGGCGGTCGGACGGTCGATCAACTCGACGGCCGCGTTGAGGCGTTCGGGGTACCGCAGCTGGTCGGTGGTGAACTCCAGCACCGGCCAGTCCCCGGCCCCGGGGAGATGGTCCCGGGCGAAGGTGTCGAGGTGGCCCGAGGGCGACAGGGTCATGCCGGTCCTCCCTCGGACAGGGGGCGCGAGGCGCGGAGGCCTGCCGCCCGGATCATTCCCTCCTGGGCGACGGTCGCCAGGTGGGTGCCGTCCGGGGTGAAGAACCGGCCGGAGCCGAGCCCGCGTCCGCCGTCGGCGGCGACCGCCTCCTGCGTGTACAGCAGCCAGCCGTCCGTCACCCCCGCGCGGGGAGCGCGGTGGAACCACATCGCGTGGTCGAGGCTGGCGGTGACCAGGTCCTCCAGGGCCCAGGGCAGGCCGAGGACCCGCAGGACGGGCTCCAGGACGGTGTAGTCGCAGACGTACGCGAGGGCGGCCGCGTCACGCTGTGCGTCGGTGAGTCCGTCCACCGGCCGCAGGGCGTCGAACGGCTTGACCCAGACCGCCTGGTGCGGCTCCCGGGCGCCCTCGACGTCGAGGTAGACCGGACCCGGCACATGGCGCATGTCGAAGCCCCGGCCCTCCGCCCAGTAGCGCTGCGACTCGGCGGTCATCGTGCCCCCGGTCCGTCCCGCGAGGTACTCCGCGGTGCTGGGCAGTTCCTCGGGATCGGGCAGCTCCGTGCCCAGCCAGTCGGGAACGGCGCCGGTGTGTGTTCCGCCGGGCTCGCCCGCCGCGAAGTTCGCCAGGCAGACGTAGAGCGGCTTGCCGTTCTGGTAGCCGCGCACCTGCCGGGTCGCGTAGCCGCGGCCGTCCCGCAGCAGCTCCACCTCGTAGCGCACGTCGGCGCCGATGTCGGCGGGGCGCATGAAGTAGGAGTGCATGGAGTGCAGCGTCTTGCCGTCGTCGACGGACCTCATGGCCGCCGCCGCGGCCTGCGCGACCAGGTCGCCGCCGTACGCCTTCGGCCAGGGGCAGGGCTGGGTGACCGCGGTGAAGGCGAGGTCGAAGCGCTCGGCCTCCACCGGGGTCAGGGTGACGGCGGCGGTGAAGACGTCCGAGGTGGTGTCGGTCATCAGGGGCGGTCCGTCCAGTCGCGCAGGTCCGTGTCCTCGACCTGGGGGAGGTTGACCACGATGTTCTCCGGAGTCCGGGTCGTCATCCAGGTCAGCGGCCTGTTGCGGTCAAGGTTGCACTCGACGTGGGGCAGGAACGGCGGGACGAAGACCCAGTCGCCCTCCGCCATGTCGATGTAGTCCTCGAACCGGGCGCCGAAGTAGATCCGCGCCCGGCCGGAGAGCACGTAGCCGCCGGTCTCCGCCTCACCGTGGTGATGGGGTACGGAGCGGTAGCCGCCGTCGTTGTGGACCTTGCCGAACCAGATCCTGGTCGCCGGGGTGTGCTGGATGCTGACCCCCGAGATCCGGGTGGCGCCGGCGGACTGCCCGGTGTCCCCGGGCTCCGCACCGGCCCGCGTCACGACCGGTACGACCAGGCCGCTCGGGCCGGCGTACATCGAGTTGTCGCCGTCGAGGACGTAGGGCCCGGGGTCGGGCCGCACCGGAAGGGCATGACCGGGGAGGGAAGGATCCGGGAGGGAATGACCCGGGACGAATCGATCGGGATCGGGGTTCACGCGGTCTCCTGGTCGGTCGCGACGGGCAAGAGGCGGAGAGGGTCGGGCAGGAGGAGAAGGAGGAGAAGGAGGGGGAAGCGGGAGAAGGAGGGGAAAACGGGGGGACGTCAGTCGGTGAAGCGCACGGTGTTGCGCAGGGTGCCGATGCCGGCGATCTCGGTCTCCACGACATCTCCGTCGCGGAGGTAGCGCGGGGGCGTCCGGGCCGCTCCGACGCCGCCGGGCGTACCCGTCAGCACGAGGTCGCCGGGCCGCAGCACGGTGAAGGTGGAGATGTACGCGAGGAGGTCGGCGGCGTCGAACACCAGCGTCCGGGTGGTGTCGCGCTGGACCTGCTCACCGTTGACGCGGCAGACCACGTCGAGGCCGGCGGCGGGGTCGATCTCCTCCGGTGTGACGACCACGGGACCCAGGGGAGTGGACGCGTCCCACGCCTTGCCCTGGAACCACTCCAGGGTGCGGTACTGCCAGTCGCGCACGGACAGGTCGTTCGCCACCGTGTAGCCGGCGATTCCGGCGAGCGCGGTCTCCCGGTCCGCGCGCCGCAGGGTCGCGCCCACCACGACGGCGAGTTCGGCCTCCCAGTCGACCTGGAGGCCGCCCGGCAGGACGATGTCGGCATCGGGGCCGGTGAGGGTGTCGGCGTACTTGGGAAAGAGCGTGGGGTGGGCCGGAAGCTCCCGGCCCGTCTCCCGGATGTGGTCGGCGTAGTTCAGTCCGCAGCAGATCACCTTGGTGGGGGCGGGGAGCGGAAGCACGGGAACGGCATCGTCGAGCACGTCGCCGGCCAGGTCCGCGAACCGTTGCGGTGGCGTGGTGGTCAGCAGCGCCGACAGGTCGGGGGCGGGGAGCGCTCGCCACGTGCCTCCGTGGAGGACCGCGGCGCTCGTACCCGCCGTGTGGGAGACGGTCGAAAGACGCATGAGTGATCCCTCTCCGGGCCGTGTTCCGACCCTCGGGGTATTTCATTATGTCTACGACCGTCAGTGTCGTGTCAATAGATGCTACGGTGAGGCGGCAGGCAGCCAGCCACGGCAACGTTCCGCAGGAGCTTTCTATGGCGACCCACTCGGCCCCGGTTCCGATCAACCCCGCGTCCCTGCCCGAGCCCAGCGGCTACTCGCACGGGACACTCAGCGGCAACACGCTCCACCTGGGCGGCCAGACCGCCCTCGACCGGAACATGCGGATCGTGCCCGGCGGCATCGTGGAGCAGTTCCGGCAGGCTTTCACCAACATCCTCGCCACGCTGACGGAAGCGGGCGGCATCCCCGGGGACCTGGTGAGCATCACGATCTACCTGACCGACATTCCCGACTACCAGGCGCACGGCAGGGAGATCGGCAAGGTGTGGCGCGAACTGGCGGGCCCGGTCTATCCCGCGATGGCCGGCATCGGCACCACGGCACTGTGGCAGCCCGAGGCTCTGATCGAGATCGTGGGAGTCGCGGTCATCCCCGATGAGCGGCTGGTGCGGCCCGGGGCCGCGTAAGTACCCCCGGCACATGGTCACTTGGTCCCGTAGCGCGGGTGCGACAAGGCCGCGGCGGAGTGACGGCCGCCGTAGCCGCCGGGGGTGCCGTTCTCCGAGGCGGCCCGCAAAGGCGGCCGGCCGCTCCGATCCCGGATCCGGGATCGGAGCGGCCGTGTGACATCTCCGGCGCGGGCGGCGCTCAGTTCACGTTGACCGCGCTCCAGGCCGCCGCCACCGCGGCGTACTCGGTGCTGTCCGCGCCGTAGAGGTCGCGGGCCGCGTTGAGGGTGGCCGTCCGTGCTCCGGCGTAGTTCGTCGAGGACGTCATGTAGACGGTCAGGGCGCGGTACCAGATCGCGCCGAGCCCGGCGCGGCCGATGCCGGTGACGGTCGAGCCGTTGTACGTCTCCGAGTGGTAGGTGACGCCGTTGATGGTTTTGCTGCCGCTGCCCTCCGCGAGGAGATACGCGAAGTGGTTGGCGACGCCCGACGAGGAGTGGACGTCGAGCCGGGCGACCGCACTGCTCCAGTGGTCGGCCGAGCCGCCGTCCTTGCTCGGCTTGTCCATGAAGCGCAGGGCGGCTCGTCCCAAGCCGGGGCGGACGACCTTCTCGCCGATCAGGTAGTCCCCGGGGTCCTGCGCGTTCCCCGCGTAGAACTCGACCAGCATGGCGAATATGTCGGACGTGGCCTCGTTCAGCCCGCCGGACTCGCCCGAGTAGACCAGCTTGGCCGTTCTGGAGGTCACGCCGTGCGACATCTCGTGCGCGGCGACGTCCAGTCCGACCAGCGGCCCGAAATGGGTGCCGTTACCGTCTCCGTAGGTCATGCAGAAGCAATTGTCGCTCCAGAAGGCGTTGGAGAGGTTCTTGCCGTAGTGGACGCGGTTGAAGGAGCCCCTGCCGTCGTCGGCGATCCCGTTGCGGCCATGGACGTCCTTGTAGTAGTCCCAGGTCATGTCGCTGCCGTACTGCGCGTCGACGGCGGCCGTCGAACGGTCGGCGGTCGTGCCCGTGCCCCAGCGGTTGTCGTCGTCGGTGATGGGGGTGGTGGGGACGCCGCCGCAGGTACCGGCGGTGCATGTGTCGGTCCTGTCGGCCGCGTCGATGGTGTGGGTGTGGCCGCGCGTGGCGTCCTTGAGCTGGTACGCCGCACCGGAGAGGGTCGTCTCCAGCGGGACCGTGCCGCTGTACAGGGACTTGCCCTCACCGGTGACGGTCTCCATGGTGTCCCAGGCATCGATCCGGGCACCGGTGCGGGCATCGGTCAGTACCGTACGGGCGGCCGGGTTGCCGAGCGAGTCCAGCCCGGCGGCTTCCGTGCGCCAGGCCAGTCTCGGGGCGCCGTGCAGGGCGTCGACGACGAGCCGGGGCTCGGCCCCGGCCTGCTGCAGCGCCTCCCCAGGGTGCGCGGCGCGCAGGGCGTTCACGGCGACACGGGCCGCCTTCGCGGCCGGCACCCTCGGGGTGGTGCTCGGAAGGGAGATCGCCGCGCTCGTAGCCCGGTCGGCGTTGCGGAAGGTCCCGTCGGGGTTCAAGTGCACGACGAAATCGCCGCCCAGCACGGGGAGTTGACGGTACGTGCGGTCGTAACGAACGTGCTGGGCGCCGTCCTCGTCCACGACCACGTCCGTCACGGAGGTGTCCTGTGCGGAGGTGAGGCCCAGGGCCTCGGCCCGGTCGACGAGGGCCGCCGCCGCGTTGTCGAGGGCGATGGAACGGGCGGGCCCGTCGGCCGCGTCGGCGGCCGGGGAGAGTAACCCGGCCAGCAGCGTGGCGGTGGTGGTGAGGCCGGCGGTGGCGAGACGGGAGGCCCGGGCGTGCTGCCGTATCCAACTCATCGCGGTTCTCTGTCTCCTGGAGAAAGGCGCCGGTTCGGGCGCGTGTGGGGGGCGCGCCGGAGAGGCGCGTAGGGAGGACGCTGAGAGCGGCGCCGATGGCAGCGCTGATCTTGTCCTGGCATTCAAGAGGCCGCAGCCCTGTCATGTCCATACCCGCACAGCCGTTCCCCGTCGCCGTTCCCCGTACGGCACCTTCCGCCCCGTCGGTCTCCCTGGCCGGTGGGCCGCTGGGAGGGCGCGGCCTCCGCGGCCCGAGGGGACGGGCGAACGTCAGAGCATCAGCAGCAGTCGGGTGTTCGGTACGAGCTTGCGGTTCACGCTGGTGCTCTGCACGAAGATCGTGAAGTCGTCGTTGTGGTCCGGCTTGACGCGGATCTCCGTGTTCGGCAGGCCGAGCAAGGCTCGGGCCTCGGGCCCGGTGTACACACGGTCCGTCTTCTTCTCCAGCACCGCTATCTGCTTGCGCGACTGGACCTTCTCCGACTTGCTCAGCTGGTAGAAGGCGCAACCGGTGCGGTAGGTGTGCCCGCACTCGACGACCCATTCCCGGATCGCCGCGTCCCGGGCCACCGGGATGAGCTGGTACTTCGACGCCTCCACCGGGGTGAGGCCGGCCGCCGCGATGGTCTCCTTGTTGACGGCCTCCGCGCCGGTGGAGAACACCGCCCGCGATCCCCTGATGCCCTGGGTGCGGCCCACCATGAAGTTCTCGGTGGCCTGCCGGATGACCTGACCGGCCTCCTCCAGGCCCTGGGTGCTCGTGGCGTCCCAGATGGCGATGTTGTCCTTCGGGAAACCGCACTGCATGGCTTCGCGCTTGCCCATCTGGTCCGGCACCAGGACGGCCAGCGTCCAGTTGTCGTCCTGGGTCGCGATCATCTCGGCCACGGCCTTGACCAGTTCACGCTGGTTCCTGGCCGGGGCGTCCGGGCAGCGGTGGCTCGCGTTCTCCTGTCCGTCGGTCAGCACGAACGTCAGGAAGCTGTGGTCGCCGTACAGTTGAGCCGTCTGCGCCAGTTCCCGCTGCGACTTCAGCGCCGCCGCCAGCAGAGCGGTCATTCCCCCGGCACGGTACAGCTGCTTCAAGGACGGCATCCGCAGCACGTCCTTGTCGTAGATGACGCACTCCACCTTGTCCGAGAAGACGTACACGGTCACCCGGGTCTCCTGGTCCAGTTCCCCCGACCGGCGGGCGAGGTAGGCGATCTGCTGGTCGGCGACCTCCACGACCTTGCGGCTCAGGTGCGACATGGACGAACTGGCATCCAGCACGAGAGCGACGTGGTTGATGTAGTTCTGGCTTCCGGACATGGAAAATCCCCCAATTTCGCGGCCTGTTGGCTTCCCGACCTGATGCATCCACCTTCTCACCCACCACTGACAATCGATCATGAACGCAGTGGGGTGGGCGAACGTCCGGGAGGCCGGAACTCCATGGGGGAGCGGACGTCCGGGAGGCCGACCGGAGTCGGCGGAGCGCTGCCTCCGCTGCCCGTTCAACCGGCCTGCGTCCGCCGCCACTCCACTTCCTCGGCCGTCATCGGGGCGTGCAGGCTGTACAGGTCGCCCACCCGCAGACCGTCCGGTGTGTCGTACTCGCCGTAGGAGCTCACGAACGTGACGGCGACGTTCGAGCCGGGCTGCCAGAAGGTCCGGAAGTGCGGGGCGGACGCGGGCGTCGCCGGGACCTCCTTCAGGTGGACCCCGCGGCGCACCAGCAGGCGGTGCAGCTTCTCGAACCGCAGCCTGCGGGCGAACCGTCCGTACCGCGTGCGGAGCGTGTCGTCGGCGAGGGCGCGGTTCCGGTGCGCGAGCCGGTGCACCTGCACGGTGAAGTGGTGGCCCGACCAGGGACGGTCGGCGCGGTCACGGTCCCAGTAGAACTCGGTGAGCCCGTAGTCGCGGCACATGCTGTGGTCGCCGAAGGTGTCCTCGACGAAGGCGGGCCCCAGGATCTCGGCCACCCGTGCGGGGGAGTCCGCGGGACCCGCCCCGAGCACGGTGCCGGTGGTGACGACGTCCACGTAGAACGCCAGGGAATGCGGTGTCAAAGACGGTTCCTCGATGTGGTGTGTCCGGCGTGGATGAGCGACGCGGTGACCCGGTGTCCTGGTGACCCGGCGAGGACCTTACTCCGCCGATCGCCTCACCTCTTGCGGGTTTGTGCGGGACGGGGGTGACAGGGCGTGACGGGGCGCCCGTCGAGCTTGCGTGAGGAAACCGATCGGTTTACCTTGGTGGAAACCGATCGGTTTCCTGTTGTGGAGGCAAGCATGACCGCATTGAAGGGCGCACACGTCCTCGTCACCGGCGGCAGCCGGGGCATCGGCAAGGCCCTGGTGGAGGAGCTCTACGCGCGCGGCGCCGGCAAGGTCTACGCCACGGCCCGCGACCCGCGCGACGTGACGCACCCCGACGCGGTCCCCCTGTCTCTGGAGGTCACCGACCCGGAGTCCGTGGCGGCGGCCGCCGCGCAGGCGCAGGACATCACCGTGCTGATCAACAACGCCGGCGCCTCGGTCGGCGCGTCCTTCCTCGACTCCTCGGTGGAGGACGTCCGCCGGGAGTTCGAGACCAACTTCTACGGCCCGCTCCTGGTCACCCGGGCCCTGGTGCCGGTGATCGAGCGCAATGGCGGCGGCCACCTCCTCAACGTGCACTCCGTGCTCTCCTGGCTCGCCCTCGGCGGCTCCTACAGCGCCTCCAAGGCCGCCCTGTGGTCACAGACCAACTCCCTGCGCCTGGAGCTGCGCCCGCGCGGCATCGCCGTCACCGGACTGCACGTCGGCTACGTGGACACCGACCTCGCCGCCGGCGTCGACGCGCCCAAGTCCGACCCCCGCGCCATCGCCGCCCTCGCCCTCGACGGCGTCGAGGCCGATGCCCACGAGGTGCTCGCCGACGACATCTCGCGGCAGGTCAAGGCAGGCCTGGCCGGCGAACTGGCCGGGCTGTACCCCCAGTTGGCGAAGTAACCCGCAGGCACGAGGAGTCGACGAGATGCCCCACCACGGGTCACGCCCCACCATCACGATCCCCGGGACCACCAGCCACACCCTCGCCCCGCGCGCGGGAGGACACGGCCACGAGGGGCGGCTGCGCTACCTCAAGGCGGGCACCGGCGCTCCGCTGGTCCTGCTGCACACCGTGCGCACCCAGGCGGAGCACTTCCGCCACCTCATCCCGCTGATCGCGGACCACCACACCGTGTACGCCCTCGACCTGCCGGGGATGGGCCACTCCGAGATCGTGCCCGGCGCCTCCTACGACGAACCGGCCATGCGCGCGGGCGTCCACCGGCTCCTCACCGCACTCGACCTCCACGACGTGACACTGGCGGGGGAGTCCATGGGGGCGGTGCTCGCCCTCACCACCGCGGCCGATCTCCCGGAGCGGGTGCGGCGCGTCGTCGCGGTCAACACCTACGACTTCCGTGGCGGGATCGCCCGCTCCGGCCTCCTCGCCCGTGTGGTGGTCGGCGGGGTGCTCACGCCGGGGGTGGGCCCGGTGATCGCGGGGGTGGAGCCCAGGCCCGCCCTCGCCAGAATCCTTCGCGGCGGCCTGGGCGACCGGAGCGCGCTGCGCGAGGACTACGTGGACGAACTCCTCCAGGTGGGCGGCCGCCCCGGTTACCCGGCCGTCGCGCGAGCCGTGTACCAGGCCCTGCCCACCCTGATCGCGGCCCGCTCGCGCTACCCCGAGGTCAAGGCCCCCGTGCACCTCGTCTACGGCGAGCACGACTGGTCCCGGCCCTCGGACCGGGAAGCGAACAGGCGGCTGCTGCCGGACGCCGCCTTCACCCACGTGCCGTCGGCGGGCCACTTCATCTCCCTGGAACGGCCCGAGGTCCTGGCCGACCTGCTGAACGCGGGAGTGTGACACGGGGGCACCTGTTCTGGTGGCGCCCCTGCCGCCCAGGCAGGGGCGCCACCGCCCGAAGCCACCGCCCGAAGCCACCGCCCGAAGCCACCGCCCGAAGCCACCGCCCGAAGCCACCGCCCGAAGCCACCGCCCGAAGCCACCGCCCGAAGCCACCGCCCGAAGCCACCGCCCGAAGCCACCGCCCGAAGCCACCGCCCGAAGCCACCGCCCGAAGCCACCGCCCGAAGCCACCGCCCGAAGCCACCGCCCGAAGCCGCCCAGCACCTGCCGTCCGTCCTCGGCCGCCTCGTGATGCAAGGCTGAAGCCCCACCCGGACGTTCCGGCTGCGGGAAGCGAGAGGCGGATCTCCCATGCGTGTCTTCAGGACGAAGAGCGGTGCGGTGCGCGGCTTCCGGGCCTGTGCCGACGTCGTTGCCGTCCTCGGCATCCCTTACGCCGCCCCGCCCTTCGGCGTCAACCGGTTCCGCGAGCCGGTCCCCGCGGCGGAGTGGACCGGGATACGGGACTGCACCGCGTTCGGCCCGATCGCGCCGCAGTCGGCGCGGCTGCCCGGGGCTCCCGTGTGGTCGCCGGGCGACGAGGACATCCTCACCGTCAACATCTGGACCCCGGCGGCCGAGGGCGGCCGCCTGCCTGTCCTGGTCTGGATCCACGGTGGCGCGTACACCTTCGGGTCTTCGGCCCAACCAGACTTCGACGGCACCGCGTTGGCCCGCTCCGGTCTCGTCGTGGTCACCCTCAACTACCGCATCGGCTTCGAAGGCTTCGGCCACGTGCCTGACGCCGTGGCGCCTGTCTGCCCGGACAACCGTGGCCTGCTCGACCAGGTCGCGGCCCTGCGCTGGGTGCGGGAGAACATCGCCGTCTTCGGTGGCGACCCCGGCAACGTCACGATCGCCGGCCAGTCCTCCGGGGCCGCCTCAGTCGCCTTCCTGATGGTGATGCAACGCGCCCGGGGGCTGTTCCACCGAGCCATAGCCCACAGTCCCGCCAGCCCCTGCCACCCGCACCGAGTCGCTGCCGCGACCACCCGTGAGATCGCCGCCGCGGCGGGTTGTCGTGCCACGGCCGAGGGCCTGGCATCGGCGACGCCGCACACGCTCGTCATGGCCTCGGACAGAGTGGTCGACGGCTACCGGCGCGACCCCGCCTCCGGATCCCGTCACTACGACCCGGTGCTCTACGCGCCCGTCCTCGACGGCGACGTCGTGTCCAGCGACCCCCTCACCGGAATGGCGGCCGGTGCGACCCGGGAAGTGGACCTGCTGGTCTGCCACACCACGGAGGAGTACTGGCTGTTCGACGCCGTCGGCAGCAGCGCTCAGGTCACCACGGACGAACAGCTCGCCCGGTTCGCCCACGACTACCGTCTCCCCGAGGGACTGGTGGCCGGCTATCGCGCCGCCATGCCCCACGACTCGGTGCTGGATGTCTATCTCCGCGTGTGCGGAGACCTGAGGTTCGTCGAGTACGGCAAACGGCTCGCCGAGCTGCACGCCCGGGCCGGCGGCCGGGCCTTCCTGTCGCGCTTCGACCGCCGTCGTGCCGGACAGGACCGGGTCGTACGGGCCTGGCACTGCGCCGACATCCCCTTCGCCTTCGGCAACCTCGACGATGAGCACCTGTCCTTCCTCATCGGCGGAGCACCCACCCCGGCTGACCACGGACTCTCACGGCGCATGGTTCGCGCGTGGGCCGATTTCGCCACCACCGGTGATCCGGGATGGCCCTCCGTCGACCACTCCGGTCATCACAGAACCTGGAGCACGGACACCACCACCGGCGACGACGGGCACGCCGACGACGGGCACCTTGCCGTCCGCGCCCTCTGGGCCCAGGCCGAGTTTCCCGTCCTGTGTCCGTGACCTGGTCACCGCCCTGCTCACCAGCAGGGGTCGTCGTCCTTCCGCTCGGGTGGATCGCACAGGGCCTGCGTGCGGCGCTGCGCCGGCGGGCCTTGACGTCCGTTGCCGGAGTCGGACCGTCCGTCCGGCGCGTCGGGCGATCGGCTCCAGGCGGACGACAGCGAGCGCCCCCGTCTGTCGACGGGGGCACTCGCTTACTTCCCTTGTCCCACTTGCCTCACTTCTCGGGGCCGCGCCCCTCACGCTTCGCCTGATCGGCCCGTCAGGCGTGAGCGTGCCCGCGCCGGTGTCCGCGGTTCGTGAACAGCCGGTACAGCGCGAGGAGGATGACGGAGCCGATGATGGCCGCGATCCAGGTGGAGAGATCGAAGAATCCGTCGATCGAGTCGACCCCGAATATCACCTTGCCGAGGAATCCTCCGAGCAGTCCTCCGGCGATACCGATGAGCATGGTGACGATAATTCCGCCCGGGTCCTTGCCCGGCATGAGCGCCTTGGCAATGGCCCCGGCGAGCAGACCGATAGCTATCCACGCGATGATGCTCATGGCAGCGATTCTCCCTTGCGTTCGATTCGCCAGACGTGTTTCCAAGAGAGACGCCGTCAAACAGAAGTCGGCGACAGTTCCTCGGACGCGTCACCCGGGAGCGGGTCGGGAGCCGGTCGGGAGCGGGTCGGGAACTGGAGGGGAGGCGGCCGAGCACGATGATCGCCCGTCTTCCTCGCCCTGTCGAGCCTTCCATTTCATCGAATCAGTCGAATCAGCCGAATCGGCCGAATCATTTGAAACGCTCCGCCGGGGATTTCACGCCACTTCGTCCTGCTCGCATGGAAGTCATCTTTCGGGGGATACGCGGATCCCGTTGACGGTGCTCGCCGACCGGACCGATAGGCCGATCAAGGATTTTCCGGCGAGCCGGTCTCCGCCACCTCCGAGGCCGGGGTCATGGGAATCCAGCCGTCGGATTTCCGGTACCAGTACTCCTTGAGCCCCTCGATGCTGGTGGTGCGGAACGGGCGGCCGTGGTCGTCGATGCGCACCGTTCCGGAGCGGCCCCCGGAGGACCAGTCGAGTTCGAGGTACCAGTCGCAGGTGCAGGACCTGGTCTGGGCCGAGACCAGCAGGATCTCGGGTTTCCGCAGGGACACCTGATAGGGGAGGTCGATCGCCGGACCCGGCCTGTCCGGGGCGTTGCTGGGTACCGAACGGGCCAGCGGACGGCGCGCGTCGAGGTCCACGGCGAAGTGGCGAGGGACGAGGATGGCTCCGCAGCCCTCGTACGTGGAGTAGGCGATGCCCCGGTCGGCGGCGGGGACACCGCGGTCGACCATGCGTACCCGCAGGGCCTCCAGTACGACGGCGGCGGAGCCGCGCCCCTGCACCGAGATCCTCAGATCCGTGGTGCGCCCGTGTACGGCGCCCTGGGACGCCGCCCACACCGCCGCGTCCGTCGGGGACGGCGGCGGTGGGACCTGCCCCGGCGGCTTGGCGATGACGTAGTCATGGGCGCACTCGTGCTGCCAGAGCTGCGAGTCGGCCGTCCAGGTGAGCGGGACCTTCGGTGAATCCGCGTCTGCACTCGCCCGCGTCTCCCGCGAACCGCCGTCGCTCTGCGGGGCGGGTTCCGAGGGTTCCGGGGTGGTGCGGGCGGGGGACGGCGACTCGGGATCACGGGAGGGAGGCGCGGCAACGGAGCGCGGGCCGCCATCCCAGTGCGGGGCCGACACGGAGGACCTCGGTGCGGTGCGGGCGGAAGCCGACGACTCGCCGTCACCGGAAGGGCGCCCGGCAGCGGACGAGGTGAGACCGGCGAGCGCGAGGGCCAACGAGGCCGCCAGCGCCAGCGACCGCACGGGCCATCGCCCAAGACGCCTGGCACCGGCCTGCCGCCCGGCCGGTGTGGCAGGCCCGGGGGTCTTCTCCACCGAGTCGCCGGGGGGCGTGGACGGGGCTGGGGCGGCGGTGACGCTGGCGATGCCGTCGGGCGTGGGCCCGGCGGAGGCAGCGGAACCGCTCCCTGCCGTGGGCGCGGCTGCGGCAGAGGCCGCCGTTCCGGTGTCGTGGGGCGCGGGCACCGCCGCGGCCGCCTTGCGCGGGGCAGACCGCGTGGGAGCCCGCCGCGCTTCGGACGCGCGTGAGCGTTGCCGGGCCGCGACGGCCAGGATCCACCGGCGGTGCAACTCCACGCGCTCCTCCGAAGAGGCTCCGCAGAGCGCGGCGAACCGCTCTATCCCGTTGAAGTCCGCGGGAACAGCCTCACCCGCGCAGTAGCGGTGCAGCGTGGAGGCATGCATGCCCAGCCGCTTGGCCAGGGCCGCGTAGCTGCGGTCCGTCCGCTCCTTCAGACGCGTCAGCAGAAGCGCCAGCTCCACAACGTCGTCGTGGATTGCATCCATGTGGTCGTACTCGCATCCATCCGTGTGCCCGGGCCCACGTGTCCTGGTCCGGGACCGCATCCGGGCGCTCTCCTACCTGTACGCCCTGGCGCCCGGGACGGTTGCATGCGTCTGCCCGCCTTGTCGTCACAACCACCCTCACCCGCCGCCGTGTTGGAGCCGTGCCGGACTCCCCGGTCACGTCCGGCGGTGTTCGGTCAGGCGCCGACCAGGGCGGTCTCCAGGTGGCGGCCCCAGCGCAGGGCGGCGGCCACGCACTCCCGGGTCTTGGGTTCCAGGCGTCGCCGCGGCCCCACGACCTGCACGGCGGCGACGACCTCGCCGGTGAAGTCACGGACCGGGACGGCGACCGAGTACAGGCCCGGCTCGGCCTCCTCGTCGACGACGGAGTAGCCGCGCCGCCGGGTCAACTCCAGGCGGCGCAGGAAGTCGTCCAGGTCGGTGGGTGTGTTGGGGCCGTGGCGGACGAACTCGGTGCGGCTGAAGACCGCGGCCACCTCGTCGTCGTCGGCGTCGCTCAGCAGGGCCTGGCCGCAGTCGCTGCAGTAGGCCGGGTAGGGACGGCCGATCCACGAGCCGAGCTGCCGGCTGCCGGGGGGCACCCGCTCCGCGATGGTCACGGTGGTGTCGCCTGCCAGGACACCGAGATAACAGCTCTCGCCGGTCTCGGTCGCCATGCCTTCCAGGGCGGTGAGCCCGTCCGTGCGCAGCCGGTGGGCCGTGAGGTCGCGTGCCGCCATGTAGAGCCGCCAGTGCGGCGTGACGCCTCCCGACACGTCGTCGCGGACGACGAACTCCTCCGAGGCCATGGCGGTGAGCATGCGGGACAGCTGACTGCGGTCGCGGCCCATCTGCCGGGCCAGCTCCGAGACGGACGGGGCGGGACCGGGCCGGGGCCCTCCGGCCGTACCTCGGGCGAGCGCCGACAGGGCGTCAAGGCCCTTCGTCACGCTTGAGTCCACGTGCTCCTCCGCCGTGCCGACGTGTGCCTGCGCCGGGGTGCCGGCCGCGTGACTGTCGGTCCGCACTGTAGCGCCGCCCTCGCGCACTGCCCAAAATTGTGCAGCATCTGCATCTTGTCGTGCATTTAATGCACGGCCTAGCATCCCTCCATCAGCCACCGCCCGAAAGCCGAGGGACGCATGCGCATGGCCACGACGACGATCACACCGGAAGCCGAAGCCGAAGCCGAAGCCGAAGCCGAAGCCGAAGCCGAAGCCGAAGCCGAAGCCGAAGCCGGAGCCGAGGCCGAAGCCGAGCGGAGTGCCGCCCTCGTCTCCGTCCGGCGGCGGACGGTCCGGACGGTCAAGGTGTACTGGCCCGTCGGTCCGGCCACCCTCGCCGCGTGCGCTGAAGGCGACCTCGAAGCACTGCGCGCCGACGAGTCCTTCGCCTCGCTCCTGCGGGTCCTGGAGGCATCACCAGAACTGGGGGACTTCGGTGTCTACGGCGACGTCTTCGAGGTCGCCTTTGGTGCGGAGGGCTTCACCGTCCGGCCCGGCGCCCGCCCGTCCCTCGGCTCGGTCGGCGGACGGTTCCTCTCCTCCACCCTCGCCGTCACGACGTACGTCGACGCCGAGGCGGACGACGACGACCTGGCCCGGGTGCTCGCCCGCCTCGCCGACGCCCACCCCTGGGAGATCCCGGTGATCGAGCTCTCCGCCCCGCTGGACCTCGTGTCCCGGGCCTGATCCACCCCCTCAGCCCGCTCAACCTCTTCGGTTGTGCGCGAACACCCCGACGCGCACCCCCACCCGTCGAAAGTGGCCACACCCCACAGCCATGCCGTGCCGATCACCCCCCCACCCCGCCCCTTCCGCTCAGCTCCGCAGAGGAGACCGCCATGTCCGTCTCAGCCGTACCGGAGAACGCTCCGGCCACCGCCGACTCCGCTCCCGAGCCGCCCGGCGACGGCCTGCGCCGCACCATGCGCTCCCGGCACCTCGTCATGATCGCCATGGGGGGAGTCATCGGCTCCGGGCTCTTCCTCAGCTCCGGATTCACCGTCTCCCAGGCCGGCCCGCTCGGTGCCGTCCTCGCCTACCTCGTGGGGGCGTTCGTCGTCTGGCTGGTGATGGCCTGCCTCGGCGAACTCGCCGTCACCTACCCCGTCTCCGGTGCGTTCCACGTCTACGCCAGCCGCTCGATCGGCCCGGCCACGGGCTTCGCCACCGCCTGGCTGTACTGGCTGACCTGGGCCGTCGCCCTCGGCTCCGAGTTCACGGCGTGCGGGCTGCTGATGCAGAGATGGTTCCCCGGCGTCGACGTCTGGATCTGGTGCGTGGTCTTCGCCGCCGTCGTCTTCGGGGTGAACGCCTTCTCGGCCCGCGTCTTCGGTGAGACCGAGTACTGGTTCTCGCTGGTGAAGGTCGTCGCCGTGGTCGCCCTCATCGTCCTCGGGGGCGCGGCGCTGGCCGGTTTCCACCCCCTCGCCGAGGGCGGTTCCCATCCGTTCCTGCTGGAGAACTTCAGCACCGAGGACGGCCTGTTCCCGCACGGCTTCTCCGGCGTCCTGGTCACCGTGCTCGCCGCGTTCTACGCCTTCTCCGGATCCGAGCTGATCGGCGTCGCCGCCGGTGAGACCGAGGACCCGGCCCAGGCCGTGCCCAAGGCGCTGCGCGTCACGGTCATCCGGCTGCTGGTCTTCTTCGTCGGCGCGATCACGGTGATCGCCGCGACCATCCCGTACGACGAGGTCGGCCTGGACGAGAGCCCGTTCGTCACCGTCTTCTCCTCCATCGGCATCCCCTACGCCGCCGACGTCATGAACTTCGTGATCATCACGGCGCTGCTGTCGGCCGGCAACAGCGGTCTGTACTCCTGCGCCCGCATGCTGTTCTCCCTCGCGCAGGAGAAGCAGGCGCCGCAGGCGCTGCGCCGGCTCACCCGCCGCGGCATCCCCCTGACCGCGCTGTCGCTCAGCATGCTCGGCGGTCTGGCCTCCCTGGTCAGCAGTGTCGCGGCGCCGGAGACGGTCTACCTGGTGCTGGTGTCGATCGCCGGATTCGCCGCGGTGGGGGTCTGGATGTCCATCGTCGCCGCACAGTTCTTCCACCGGCGGGCCTTCGTCCGCGAGGGAGGGGACCCGCGCACCCTGCCCTACCGGACGCCGTTCTATCCGGTGGTGCCCGTCCTCGCCTTCGTCCTGTGCCTCGCCTCGCTGGCCGGTATCGCGCTGGACCCGGCCCAGGCGACCGCCCTGTACTTCGGCGTCCCCTTCGTCGCGGGCTGCTACCTCTACCACTGGCTGCGGCACGGCCGACACCGCACCTCGGGCACCTCAGGCGCCTCAGGGACGGTCGCGTGACGCCGCACCCCGGCCACGCATGAAGCCCTGCCGCACCACACCGAGTCGGCAGGCACAGCGGCAGACAACCAGATCCGACAGCGCCGGCAGAGCCAGGCATGATCACCGAGACAGAGGACGAGCACGTATGACACCCGCCACCGCCACCGCCGTACCGCCCCTGTGGGCCCTGCACCGGGAGCTGATGGGCAAGACGGTCCGCACCGACCTCACGCACGCCTTCCACCCCGGCCAGCCGCACTTCCCCGCCTTCCCGGACGAGAAGCGCGAGATGCCCTTCGACATGTCCCGCGGCGACGGTTTCAACGTGCACCTCTACACGATCGTCGGACAGTGGGGCACCCACGTCGACCCGCCCGTGCACTTCGTCGCCGGAGCCCGGACCCTGGATGAGATCCCCGTCGACGAGATGATCCTCCCGCTCGTCGTCCTCGACATCTCCGACCGCGTCGCCGCCGATCCCGACGCGGTACCCACGCTCGACGACGTCGCGGCCTGGGAGTCCCGCAACGGCCGTGTCCCGCAGGGGTCGTTCGTCGCCCTGCGCACCGGCTGGGGCCGCCGCTGGCCCGACCCGGACGCCATGGCCAACAAGGACGAGGCGGGCGTCAGCCACTACCCCGGCTGGTCGGCGGACGTCCTGCGGTACCTCTTCGAGGAGGCCGGCGTCACCGCGATAGGTCACGAGCAGACCGACACGGACCCCGGACTGGCCACCTCGGCGGGCGACTTCAGCCTGGAGAGCTACGTCCTGGAACGGGACCGCTGGCAGATCGAGCTGATGGCCGGCCTCGACCGGGTTCCCGAGGCGGGCGCGCTGATCGTCGCCACCTGGCCCAAGCCCCAGGGCGGTTCGGGCTTCCCCGCCCGCGTCTTCGCCCTGCACCACCAGGACTGAACCCGGGCGTACCCGCACACACACGGCTCCGGTGGCCTCAGGCCACCGGAGCCTTCGGCCAGTCAGGAGACGGACACCGCCATGGACTCCATCGACGAGCAGATCATCACCGAACTCACCCGCAACGCCCGGATCTCCCACGCCGAACTGGGCCAGCGCGTACGGCTGTCCCGCAACGCCGTACGCCAGCGCGTCGAGCGTCTGGAACGTCAGGGACACATCGGCGGCTACACGATCGTCCGTCCCTCGTGCGGGCCGGACCGGACCACGGTCGCGGCGCACGTCCTGGTCTACCGGGAGGACCGGATGCGCGGCGGGGACGTCCTCGCCGCGCTCAAACGCATCCCCGAGGTGGTCTCCTGCGACGTCCTCAGCGGCCAGTTCGACCTGCTGGTCAGTGTGGAGGCCGCCTCCCTGGAACGCGTACAGGGCATCTGGGAACAGATCGCCCAGATGCCCGGTGTACGGGACACGGTGACAGCGCTGGCGCTGTCCCGGGTCGTCAGCCGACCGCGCCGCTCATGATCCGCAGGGATCCCCGGGTTCACCTTGCCCGGCATGACCGACGAACCGGTCTGTCGTGGCCGGAGGTTGATCTCCGCCAGACCCGCGCGCGGTCCGCTGCCGAGCAGCCGCAGGTCGCTGCACACCTTCGAAAGTTTCACCGCCGTCCGCTCCAGCACACCGATCTCGCCGTTGGGCAGAGCCGCGGCATGCTTCACCTGGGCCAGGGCCCATGCCGTGTGCACGCCCCAGTACGCCTCCACGGACACCACCGTCTCCCCCCCAGCGCGTCGCTCTCGATCCGGAACCCGGTGCCCTGAGCACGGCTCACTCCGTCGAAGCCGCTGAGCGCGAGGTCGTTTCCAGCCATGCAGGCTCCGCCGCCACCCCGAGCCGTGGATCATCGGCCCGATATAGTGCCCGGGTGACGACCAACGGTCCCTCATCCGGGCAGCCGGGCCCGGGAGCGGCCTCCTCGCTGCGGATGGCCCTGCGCATGGTCAACACCGTGCTGGACCGCGAAGCCTCCGGCCGGACCGGCTTCAATGTGAGCAGGCTCGCCGACGAGGTCGGTGTCGAGCGCAGCAAGGCGTCACGCACCACCCAGGACCTGTGCGACAAGGGCTTCCTCGAACGTCGCGACGACTCGACCCTGCGCGTCGGCAACGCCTTCTTCGCCGCCGCCGCCTCCCTGCACCCGGGGCTGCTGCGCCGCAGCCGCCCGCTCCTGCGCCGTATCGCCGTCGAACACGGCGTCGGCGCACGCCTGTCCGTCCGCGACGGCGTCCAGGTCCGGCTGCTGCGTGCCGAGTCCGCCGCGGACTTCGTCCAGGAATGGCCGGGCCGGGCCGGTCTCGTCACCCCGTGCTGGTGCACCGGCGCGGGTCGTGCGCTCCTTCTCGACCACACCGCCGAGGAGATCTCCACCCTGCTCGACGACTACGAGCTGATCGGCGTCGGCGGCCCCAACGCCGCCCACTCCGCCGCGGAACTGACCGCCGCCAACGACCGTGACCGCCTGCGCGGCATCATCGCGGCGCACGGCGAGTTCGAACACGGCGTCACCGAGTACGCCGTGCCCGTGCGCGACACCGGCGGACACATCCGCGCTGCCGTGTCGGTCGTCGGCAGACAGCAGGAGCTGCTCTCCCGCGAGCGCACGCTGCACAGCGCCCTCACCACGGCCGCCGCCGCACTGGCGGAATCCATCGACGACGACGCGACCGACCGCTAGGGCCTGCCCCACCCTCGTACGTCTTCGTCTCCTTGCGAACGACAGCGTTCCCTGCCGGGCTCCGCATCTCGGACGGGCATCCCAGGCTGCCGCGTTTCTGCAGTTCACCGGGGGTGGGATCACCCCACCGTTGCATCTTGGGGGCAGGCATTGCTCCCGGCCCGCGAGGCGTCCGACGCTATGTCTGTCGCACCGGCTGAGCGGCCGACCCGACGGCGGCGCCGCGACACCGCGGCTCACACCCCGACTCGTCCGGGTACGGGGCGCGAACGTGCAGGCAAGCGTCCGAACGTCTTCGCTCACTCGCATATCAACATGCCGACATGCCGATAGCCGGTTGAGCCGATACACCGATACACCGATACGCCCATACACCGATCAGAAGAGGAACACACACATGAACACGAAGCCCCTCTCCGTCCGCCGAGTGGCCGTGGCCGCAGGGCTCGTCCTGGCTCTCGGATGCGGTGTGTCGGCACAGGCGTCCGCCATCGGGCCGCAGACGGCCAACGCCAAGGCCGCCAAGGCCACCATCGCCGCCTGCTCCCAGAAGGTCCTCGGGGTCTCCGCCACGAAGGAGCCCGCGGACAGCAAGGACGCCCGGCACCTTCTCCTGACCGTCCAGAACGCCGGCGACAAGAAGTGCAACCTCTACCGCTACCCCCTCGTACGGCTCGGCGCCGGCCGGACCACGGCCCCCGTGATCAAGGAGAGCGACGCCACCCCGGGCGTGCCCGTCACCCTCGCTCCAGGGCAGGAGGCGTATGCCGCTCTGCTCGTCAACGGCCCCATGGACGTGTACGAGGCCAAGAGCATCACCCTCAGCCTCCAGGGCAGCCAGTCCGGCAGCACCGCGGGCAAGCCGATCGATGTCCCCATGCCCGTCCCGACGCTGTACGCCAACGACTTCCAGCGGGTCACCTACTGGACGACCGCATCCGGTCTCGCCCTGCGTTTCATCATGTCGCAGTGATGGACCCGGACCGGCACCGCTTCCCGGCGATTGACCGGCCCTCAGGGTTCCGCTGATCGCTGGCTCAACACCGGCCGATGACACGACAGCTCCACGCGCGCCCACTTGCCCTACGCCCATCCCTGGGACACTCATGTCCTCAAGTCCAGGGCATGGGTACGGCAGGTGGGCGCAGCGCGTCACCCACCCACCCGCGTGGCCGACGGACAGACCCGCGATCGGCGAGGCAGCGCCACCCCCGTCCACGTCGAGGCCGAGAACCTCGGCACCGCCTACGTCCGCAGGCGGTCCACCACCTCCTGTCCCTGACGGGGGCTCGGCGAAAGTTTCGGGACATCCATCGAGCGGAGTCCTGTGCAGGTGTCCCGCAACGTGCCCCTGACCTTGCCGCTTTCGAGCCGCCCGGTGTAAGCAGCGGACTGAACGGGCCGCCGCACTCGACGGCCGGCCGATGTGAGGAGATGCCGATGGGGTTCCAGGAGCGGTGGCAGAGCAGACAGGAAGAGCTCGCGGCTCGGGCGGAAGTCCGAGAGGACGCCGCTGCCGATCAATGGGACGACTTCGTGGAACGGCTCCAGGGCCCCATCCTCGAACAGGCGCGCCTGGCGTTCGAACGTGGTGACGGCTGGTTCGAGACCGAGATCGACCAGCGCAGCTCAGGCAGTCTGAACCCCTATGGCAACACGGGGATGGACCTCGGCTCGCCGGCCGTGGTGGGCAGGATCAAGGCGGACCGCCCTGAAGCGCCTCCCTCGCCGCGCGGCGACCTTCTCTCGCGCATCGAGGACGTCGGCTGGAAGCTGCATACCGCTCAGTACCTCTACGTGCAGCTGGGCGAGGAGTCGCGCGACAAGTGGTTGTCGTCGGGGCAGCGCGTGGCGATCAAGGGGAAGATCGTCGGTATGTACCTGTTCGAGAGGGTGACGCTGCCGCGCTGACCCGGAGGGCGGGCGGCGGCACATCTGCGGCCCGCTCTTCGGCGCGGCGGGCGGCGCGGCGCGGTGTGCGGTGTTACCGGGCTGCTCTTCGCTGATGCAAGGCGCACCGCCGCCACTGCGCCCCCCCAGGGCTGGGGCCTGACCGAACCTCCTTCCAGTGACTTGACGCGGTCAGCGGCGCCACCGGCGGCACGGCGATCGGCTGCGCGCGCGACCGGGCCGGGCCGCTCCGCCCGCACCGCTCTCCCGTCCGCCTCGCGAGGCAATTCGAAAAATTCGGCGCCCATGGCGAATCTTGCGTGAAGTATTGACGTCGCCTGTCGCTTCCCTATGATCCGATTGGTCGACACTTCGCCCCTCGTTCGATATCACGCACACGCCGGACCTGCCCGCCCGCAGAGCGAGGCGGTTCCGGTCGAGCCCACGCAATGCCGAGCCGCAGGGAGTACGTCACTCATGTCGATGTCATGCACGCGTCACTGCCGGACCTGATTCGAGACCGCGGCCCTGCCGGACTCCGGCTGATCACGGACGGCGGGCGGACCGGCCACGCCGTCCGTAGCCCCAGCCCCTCACCCAAGAATCGAGAGGTCGTCATGCGCAAAGCGAACTTCACCCGAAAGCGTCTGTCCCTGGGTCTGGCCGCCACGGTCGCGGCCCTGGTCTCGACGGCGGCGTCACTCGTCGCCAACCCGGCGCAGGCGGCAACCGCCGCGTGCGCCCTTCCGTCGACGTACCGCTGGACATCGACGGGCGCGCTGGCGCAGCCGGCGAACGGGTGGGCCTCGGTGAAGGACTTCACCACCGTGACGTACAACGGAAAGCACCTGGTCTACGCGTCGAACGTGGCGGGATCGTCCTACGGCTCGATGCGGTTCAGCCCCTTCACGAACTGGTCGGACATGGCCTCGGCCGGCCAGGCCGGCATGAACCAGGCCGCGGTGGCACCGACCCTGTTCTACTTCGCACCCAAGAACGTCTGGGTGCTGGCGTACCAGTGGGGTTCGTGGCCCTTCATCTACCGCACGTCGAGCGACCCCACCAATCCCAACGGCTGGTCCGCGCCGAAGCCACTGTTCACCGGCAGCATCTCGGGCTCGGGCACCGGTCCGATCGACCAGACGCTGATCGCCGACGGCCAGAACATGTACCTGTTCTTCGCCGGTGACAACGGCAAGATCTACCGGGCGAGCATGCCGATCGGGAACTTCCCGGGCAGCTTCGGTTCGTCGTACACGACGATCATGAGCGACACCGAGAAGAACCTGTTCGAGGCTCCGCAGGTCTACAAGGTCCAGGGTGCGAACCAGTACCTCATGATCGTCGAGGCTCGGGGCGCGAGCGAGCGGCGCTACTTCCGCTCGTTCACGGCCAGCAGCCTGGGCGGTTCGTGGACGCCACAGGCCACCAGCGAGAACAATCCCTTCGCGGGCAAGGCCAACAGCGGTGCCGGGTGGACCAACGACATCAGCCACGGCGACCTGGTCCGCAACAACCCCGACCAGACCATGACCATCGACCCCTGCAACCTGCAGTTCCTCTACCAGGGCAAGTCCCCCTCGGCGAGCGGTCCGTACAACCAACTGCCCTGGCGGCCGGGCGTCCTGACCCTGCAGCGCTGACCTGGCACGTCCAGGACGCCGATGAACGAGTGCCTGACAGGACTGCTTTCCCGTCAGGCACTCTCTCGTACGGTCGGTGTCGTGGCGGTCGTGGCGGTCGTCCGGCCCCCAGTGCGCCCCCGGCGCCGCCCACCCCCGTGGCGCGCGCCGATCTACGATGTGGGGGCGTGTGGGCGCAGCAGTGCGGGGGAGGATGTCGTGGCCGTCTACGAGCTGAGGAACCGTCTGGTCGTCGGTGTCGCCTCCAGCGCACTGTTCGACCTGGCCGAGGCGGACGCCGTCTTCCGCGACCAAGGTGAGGACGCCTATCGCGCGTACCAGGAGGACCACGTCGACGACACTCTGGGGAAAGGGGTCGCGTTCCCCTTCATCCGCAGGCTGTTGTCCCTGAACGACCTCTCGCCCGACGACCCCTTGGTCGAGGTCATCATCCTGTCCCGCAACGACCCCGACACCGGTCTGCGGGTCATGCGGTCGATCCAGACCCACAACCTGCCGATCAGCCGGGCGATCTTCATGCAGGGCCGCTCGCCGTACCACTTCATGCCCGCCCTGAACATGTCCCTGTTTCTGTCCGCGAACGAGGACGACGTCCGCGAGGCCGTCGCGCTGGGGCTGCCCGCCGGGCGCGTGATCGGTCCGGCCGTGGCGGACGTGGGCGACGACCAGGATCTGCGGATCGCCTTCGACTTCGACGGAGTCCTTGCCGACGACGCCTCGGAACAGGTCTACCAGGCCGACGGCATCGAGGGCTTCCGCTTCCACGAGACGGCGAACGCGGCCACCCCGCACGATCCGGGCCCGCTGCGCGACTTCCTCGCAGGCGTGAACATGCTCCAGCGGCGGGAGGAGGAGCGACGGGCCGGAGACGCCGACTACACCAGCCGCGTCCACGTCTCCCTCGTCACGGCCCGCGACGCGCCCGCCCACGAACGGTCGGTGCGCAGCCTGAAGAACTGGGGCGTGACCGTCAACAACGCCTTCTTCCTCGGCGGCATAGACAAGAGCACGATCATGGAAGTGCTCAGGCCCCATATCTTCTTCGACGATCAGGTGGGGCATCTGACCGGCACCGCCCGCAGCACGCCCAGCGTGCATGTGCCCTTCGGGAAGATCAACGCACCGGACGCGCCGACGCCCTGACGGACCCGACGCCCAGGCTGACGGCCTTGTCCCACACCCCTGCCTCCACACCCCTGCCTCCACACCCCTGTCCCACGCCCCTGCCCGATGCCCTTGTCCGACTGCCGAGCCGACGGGGATCATGATCGCGTGCATCCCCGAGAGAAACTCCACGAACTGCTCCCGTGCGCCGGACTCACGCTTGTCGAGGACGTACGTCCAGGGGACCTGTTCCCGCCGGAAGCCGGCTGGCGCATCGCACGAGGCGTCGCGGCACCGGACGGTGCCGTGCGGGAAGCGCTCGACGCCGCGTGGTGGCGCCGTCTCGTGGACGCCGACGGTGAATTCCTGGTGGCCGTCCTCGGACACAGGATCGGCGGCAACGACGCCTGGTGGACCCGCGTCCGATACGACGGAGCCGGTGTACCGGGGCTGACCGGGGACCCCGGGTTCGTGGCGCTCTCCCTCGACGGGCAGGTGCTGCTCGCCGAGGTGCCCGGCGAGGACGGCACCCGGGTGACCGCGGTGGACCGGCTGCCGGAACGGCTGGAGGAGGCCGCCGCGGCCGCCGCGCGCGAGACGGCGGCCGAGCGCGACGAGGCGTGGGCAGCGGTGCCCGGCCGGCCCGCGTGGCCTCTGCGCTGGGCGGAGGGCATCGGCTCGAATCCGGCCGCGCCGGACGAACTGCTGATCGAACTGCTGGATGTCGCGGGCGGCTTCCTGCACGGCTGCGAGCGGCCCGCCGTTCTCGACGCCGCCGTCGCGCACCCCGATCCACGGGTGCGCGCGAGGCCGGCCGACACCTTCCGTCCCAAGCTCACGCCCGATCAGTGGATACGTCTCGTCCGCGCCGAACCCTCACCGAGCCGGCGCGTGCTCTGGGCGGAGCAGGCCTGCGTGTGGGGCGTCTACCTTCCCGAGGACCTGTACGACGAATTCCTCGCCGGCCCGTCCCGCGACCTGGCCGCCCGGTTCCCCGGGCTTCCCGCCGACCGTCTCCCGGACCTCGCGGCCGACGCCGATCCCGGGGTGAGGGAGGCTGCCTGCGCTCGGTGGGACGACCTCACCGCGTCACCGCGGGAGCGGCTGCTGGCCGACACCGACGACAGCGTCCGTACGGCCGCGCTGCTCGCCCACCACGCCGGCGTCCCCATGCCGCGCGACGTCTTCGCCGCCCTGCCCGACCCGTCGCCGGCGCTCGAACGATGCCGCCTCGCGCCCGAGCTGGAGGCGGAGCTGGTCCGGGACGGGGACGCCGGGGTACGCCGTGCGCTGGCCGCCAATCCTGGCCTGAGCGCCGACGGCGTCGCCGTGCTGGCGGAGGATCCCCAGGCAGGCGTTCGCTCGGCGGTGGCGCTGCGCCCCGACCTCACCGAGGAGCGACGCGCCACCGTACGCCACGACTTCGACCCCCAGCTGATGTCCCGCACCCTGCCCTGGGTGCGCGACCTGCACGGTGATGCCGACGCCATGCGCCGCCTCGCCGCGTCGTCCCACCCGCTGGTCCGCCGCAGTGTGGCGCGAGCCCGGCACCTTCCGCCGGACGTCGTGGAGCTTCTGGCCCGGGACGAGGACCGGGCCGTTCGCCTGTTCCTCGCCGAATCGTGCGACGACGCGCCGGACGACCTGCTGCTGGAGGTCTGGCGCTGGTGGGACGGCAGCTTCACCCACCCCGGCCGCCCGCGCAGCCACCCGAACTTCCCCCGTACGGGCCTGCTGCGCCATGCGGACGACCCCAGCGGGCGGATGCGCCGCCTGGTCCTGGACGACCCGGAGTCGACACCGGCCGACGTCGCACGCCTGGTCCACGATCCCGAACCCGAGGTACGCCGCCGCGCGGCCGAGGACCCCCGGCTGTCACCGGCCGACGCCGTACGGCTGCTGGACGACCCGGAGTCCTTCGTCCGTCACGCGGCGACACGCAGTCCCAGGCTGCCGGCCCGTGTCCTGGCCGGGCTCCTGCACGACCGCGACACGGCATCCGTGGCGGTCACCAACCCGGCGATCCCGGTCCCCGTCCTGTATCGCATCCTGGCCGCGGCCTCGGGAGCCGTGGCAGCGCTCTGATCCGACGGACGTGCGGTGGGGGAGTCCATGGCAGGACACCCGGCACACCGGCCCGGGCGGGAAAACGGGTCGCGACGTCGGAGGACCGGATGACAGGGTGCGGCCCATGGCTCCCCCGTACCAGATCCGAGCGGACTACGACGCCGACACGATCGTCGTCTATCAGGCCTACGCGCCTGCCATGGCCGACGCGGCGCTGCGAGCGGGCCGCTTCGTCGCGCCGTTCTCGTTCCGCAGGATGACATGGATCAAGCCTTCGTTCCCGTGGCTGATGCACCGCAGCAACTGGGCCCGCAAACCCGGCCAGCAGCGCGTGCTCGCCGTGCGGATGTCCCGGCACGGCTGGGAGGAGGCCCTGTCCCGGGCCGTGCTCACCACCGAGGATCCGGCAGCGGTCGCCCGGGCGGCGGTGCACGTCCAGTGGGATCCGGAACGCTCGTCGCGCGGAGCCGCACTGAACCACTACAGCATCCAGGTCGGCATCGGCCGCGATCTCATCCGCACCTTCACCGACGAGTGGATCGTCAGCCTCACGGACCTCACCCCCCAGGTCCGCAAGGCCGCGACACTGACACAGACAGGGCACGCCGCCCAGGCCCAGCGGCTGTTCCCGGCGGAGCGGGTGTATCCCCTGCCACCGCATCTGGAACGCCTCCTGACCTCCTGACCCCGGGCGGACGACGCCGGACCGGCGCGGGAGCCGCCGTCCTCACGTCCGCCGCCGGGGCTCCCGGCCCGGCCCGACGCCCCTACTCGCCCGTCTGCTCCACGGCCGCGCGCTGATCGAGTCTGCGCAGCGCCATGTCCCCCCACTGCAGGTTGTCCCGTTCGAAGGACATCCCGCGCAGCAGGGTGAGGTAGGGGCCGATGCGGTCGGCCTCGGCGAAGTACGCCTCCTCCGAGCGCCCGTCGAGGAGACGCAGGCGGAGCCGCTCGTAGCGGGCGAGCTTGGCGGTGGCCCAGTCCATGCGCTCGGTGACGGCGGCCCGTACGGCGTCGAGGTCGCCCGCGTCCAGACACTGCACCTTGACCAGCAACTCGTCCCGGATCACCGCCGGTTTGCCCAGGGGTTCGGAGGTGTAGGCGCGGACGGCCTCCCGGCCCGCCTCGGTCAGCGAGAAGAGCCGTTTGTTGGGACGGCGTTCCTGCTCGACCACACGGGCGGTGACCAGCCCGTCCGACTCCATGCGGTCCAGCTCTCGATAGAGCTGCTGAGGTGTCGACATCCAGAAGTTGGCGACCGTCGCGTCGAACGCCTTTGCGAGGTCGTACCCGGACGCCTCGCCCTCCAACAGCGCGGCCATGACCGCGTTCCGCAGTGCCATGGGCACACGCTAACAGCAGAGTGACTAATCAACGAGGTGAGTGCTGTCTCCCCACGCCCATGTCCATGCCTGGGCCCCTGTTCATGCTTTTGCCCATGGACAGAGCGCGGGTCCAGCCTCTAGCCTCCCTCACAACTATTCAATTAATTGTATAGAAGAGAGGTCGATTTCATGCATCCCTTCCGCAAGGCGGTCGAGAGCGACGACATGGACGCGGTGGCCGCGCTGCTGGCCGACGACGTCGTCTTCACCAGTCCGGTCGCCTTCCAGCCGTACGCGGGCAAACCGATCACCGCCGCGATCCTGCGCGCGGTCGCCCGCGTCTTCGAGGACTTCACGTACGTCCGCGAGATCGCCAACCCCGACGGTCGCGACCACGCCCTCGTCTTCACCGCCACCGTCGCCGGCAAGAAGCTCCAGGGCTGCGACTTCCTGCACTTCGACGAACACGGCCGGATCGACGAGTTCACGGTGATGGTGCGTCCGCTCTCGGCCGCGATGGCGCTGTCCGAAGCGATGGGTGCCCAGTTCGACCGGATCGCCAAGGAGGCGGCCGGCGAGTGACGCGCGGGCCGGGTGGGTCGTACGGGACACCGCGCCGAACGGGTGAGACGGCCATGGCCGGAAGGACCGGCCCGGTGGCCGCCTGACGGCGCCGCATGCTGACGCTCCGGCACAGATCTGGTACTACGGGACGGTGTACCCCGTTCCTGGAGTCTGTTCAGTTCTGTACCGTTTCGTTCCGTGGCGGGCGGCGCGTTCACTCGCTCCGTCACCCTCGCCCCGGTCCCGCGTGCGCGCAGAAGGAGAACCGTCGTGAGCGAACTTCCCGACCCGGTCGAGGCCGACCGTGCCCTCAAGGCCAAGCACAGGGCGATGTGGGCGCAGGGTGACTACCCGGCCGTGGCCGCCGAGATCATCCCCGAACTGGGCCCGATCCTGGTCGAGGCGTGCGGGCTGCGCGGCGGGGGCGGCCAAGGGGCTTCCGGCGCGGCAGGGCGGCCGGTCCGGCTGCTGGACGTGGCGGCCGGTTCCGGCAACGCGGCGATCCCCGCGGCGCTGGCCGGCGCGAGCGTGGTGGCGAGCGACCTGACCCCGGAGCTGTTCGAGGCCGGACGGCGGCTCGCGGCGGACCGGGGCGTCGAGGTGGAGTGGCGACAGGCCGACGCCGAGGCGCTGCCGTTCCAGGACGACGAGTTCGACACGGTGCTGTCCTGCGTCGGGGTCATGTTCGCCCCGCATCACCAGGCCGCCGCCGACGAACTGGTCCGCGTCTGCCGCCCCGGAGGCACGATCGGCCTGCTCAGCTGGACGCCCGAGGGCTTCCTGGGCCAGATGCTCGCCACCATGAAGCCGTATCTGCCGCCCCCGCCGCCCGGTGCGCAGCCCCCGCCCCTGTGGGGGGACGAGGCGCATGTCCGCGCCCTGCTCGGGGACCGGGTCACGAACGTCGAGGCACGCAAGCAGACGGTCCTCGTCGACCGTTTCAAGAGCCCCGAGGAGTTCCGCGACTACTTCAAGGCACGCTACGGCCCCACCATCGCGGCCTACCGGGCCGTGGCCGACGACCCCGACCGCACGGCCGGGCTGGACCGGGATCTCGCCGAACTCGCCCAGCGGCACGACCGGGGAGCGGGCAGCACGGCGATGGAGTGGGAGTACCTGCTGTTCACCGCCCGCACGGTGTGACCGCCTGACAGCACGCGAGAACGGGCGCCGCGCCCGACCGGGGTCTGTCGCGGCGCCCGTCGGGATCTGCTCGCTGTGCCGTGAAGGTCGCCTCCGACGTGACTGGAAACAGTGCCTCGGTAACGGTCTCGGCGGCGAACAGGCAGACCCGGAGCGGCCGTTCAGGACGGGAGCCGCTTACCTGGGCTCGAAGCGCTCGTGGGGTGTCGAGCGCCGGGCCGGCCGACTCGCGTTCGCCGCACGCCGGTACTCGGATTGCTTGCTGCCACTGGGATGTCGGGTGGGCTCGTCCAGGGATTCCCACGGTTCGCCGGCATGGATGCGCCGACCGTTCTGCCCTGGGAATCCTTCGGGCAAACTCTGGTGAAGAGCCTCCGCGTGCCTGCTAGTCTTCGGCGTCTTGTCGCACACTCGTGCGCATGCATCACGCCATTCGTCGCATCTGTCTCACGGGGGAATACTGTCATGTCCGAGTCATCGCCATCGCCGTCGAGCGGTAACCCGTTCGCCCAGCAGCCTGCCGACGCCAATCCGTACGCGCAGCAGCCCACCGACGGCAACCCGTTCGCCCAGCAGCCCGGTGCCGCTGTGCCGCCTCCGGCCCCCTACGCGCCCCCGGCTGCTTCGTTCGACAGCAGCCTCCTCATGGGCCTAGTGGCCGCCGTCGTCACGGCTCTGGTCACCGCTGGTGTCTACGGCGCGATAGTCGGCGCGACCGAGTACGAGATCGGCTACGCGGCTGTCGGCGTCGGCTTCCTCATCGGCTTCGCGGCGGGCAGGATCGGCGGCGCCAGTCCGGTGCTGCCGGTGGTCAGCGCACTGCTGTCGGTGGGCGCCGTCTACCTCGGCCAGCTCATCGGTATCGCGATGATCGGCGCCGACGAGATCGGTGTCTCCGCGACCTCCCTGTTCGTCGACCACTTCGACGTGCTGACCGACGGGTGGAGCGAGACGGCCGACCCGATGACCTTCCTGTTCCTCGGCATCGGCGCCTTCGCCGCATTCTCGGGCGCGAAGAAGGCTGTCGCCAGGTAGACACGTGCGGGCCGGGTGAACGCGCACCTCGCCCCTTGATTCGCCCCGCTGTTCACTCGGCGGGGCGATTCGCTTTCCGTCAGGAATCCCGGTCGGCCGGAATCCGCAGGCTCACCTCGTAGCCGCCGTCCGGGGTGGGCCCGGAGCGGAAGGTGCCGTCGAGGAGTTCGGCGCGTTCTCCGAGGCCGATGAGGCCCTGCCGGGAGCCGGGGAGGGGCAGTGAGGGGCGGGTGGGGGGTGTGTTCGTGATGGTCACGCCGAAGGTGGCACGGTCGTCGGTGCTCCAGAGCCGTACGGTCGCCCGGGCACCCGGGGCGTGTTTGCGGACGTTGGTGAGGGCTTCCTGGACGGTGCGGTAGACGGTCCGTTGTGCGGTGGTGCTCACCTCCGGCGGGAGTTCGCCGGTCAGCTCGGCGTCGATGCCGCTGCTCCGGACGAGTTTGTGCAGGTCGGCGAGGGTGGGCTGCGGAGTGAGTTCGGTGGCCCTGCCCCCGGAGGCGCGCAACAGGGTGACCATGTGCCGCAGTTCGTCGAGCGTGTCGACGCTAAGGGAACGGATGGTGCGCGCCCCCTCCTTGAACGCGGGGTCGATGGCGGCGACCTGGAGGGCACCGGCCTGCACGGCGATCAGGCTGACCTGGTGGGAGACGACGTCATGCATCTCACGGGCGAGCTGGGCGCGTTCGTGCGCGAGCACGGCCTGGGAGTGCAGCAGGCGCTCGTGCTCACGCGCCTCCTCGATCTCGACGATGCGGCGGGCCAGGTCCCGGCGGGCCTGCACGAGCTGGCCGAGCAGGACCGGGGCCGCGGCGGTGGCGAGCGTGTAGAAGAAATAGACCAGGGTCCAGGCTCGGTCGTGTGCGCTGAGGTCGTTCAGCGGCCACGGGGTGGCGGAGGCGAGCGCGAACATCACGGCGCAGGAGACGAGCAGTCGGCGGTTGCGGGAGCGTTCGGCCAGCGTGAACAGGGCGGCGAACGGCGCGAACACGATGTCCAGCATGAGGGTGGCGGGAAGGGTCAGAAGGAAGACCGGCAGAGGGAAGCGCCGTCGCACCACGAGGGCGGCGCACGCCAGCGCGGCCATGCCCTGGGAGGCGGGGGTGGAGTCCTCGAGGCAGAACAGGACGTCCACGAAGGCGATGGTGACGACCACGAGGTCGAGCACCCGATCCGGGATCCGCGCCCACCAGGCTCGCGGCGCGGTCATCGCCCCGCCTCCGCAGGCCGCTGCCGACCGTCGAGCAGCCCGGCCCGCTGGGCGAGCAGGGCCGCCCGCACCCTGCCGGCGACCCCCAGCTTGCCGAGGATCGCGCTGACATGGTCCTTGACGGTGCCCTCGCTGAGATGGACGACCGTACCGATCTCGGCGTTGGACAGTCCCTCCGCCACCAGCACGAGGACCTGGCGCTCCCGTTCGGTCAGCAGGCCGAAGCGGGCGACGTGCTCGTCGTCGTCGACGGTCGCGGCGCGGGGATGGCTCTGCCATACCGCGCGGGACGCCTTCGGTGACATCACGACCCCGCCCGCGGCCAGGGTGCGTACGACCTGGGCGAGTTGGTCGGGCTCGGTGTCCTTGAGCAGGAAGCCGGCCGCACCCGAGCGCAGCGCGGTGAGGATGTACTCGTCGGCGTCGAACGTCGTCAGCATGGCCACCACCGGCGGGTCCGGGAGAGCACACAGCTGGGCCAGCACGGTCAGCCCGTCCACGTCCGGCATCCTGATGTCCAGCAGCACGACGTCGGGAGCTTCCCGCCGTACGGTGTCGACCGCCTCGGCACCGACCGCGGTCGCGACGACGTCGATGTCGGGGGCTGCGTTCAGGATGAGCCGGAAGCCCGAGCGCACCAGCGCCTCGTCGTCGACCACCATGACCCGGATCAAGTGCGCTCCGCCTCGTCGTAGTTGTGCGTACCTCACGGGCCGTACGTCGCTGCTGATTGTCACAGGATCGACCGTAGAACGGGAATCGCCGGCGGGAACGGAGGGCACGGATACTCCCGCCACCCGAGAAGGTGCTGACTCCGCCGGCCGGCTGGGAGCCGAGCAGTGAGCTCGCCGGGCGGGGGAGCACTCACCAGCGCTACCCCGACCGGCCCCTCGACGCGCCCTTCTCATCTCTCCTGGCCGCCCTGACGCCGCCTTCGGGCTCTACGACCACTGCGGCCGCCGCGTGCTGGCGAGCGCCGCGCGGCTCGGTCTGCGTGTCCCCGACGACCTGCCCGTCGTCTGCGCGAGCGAGGATCCCGCATACGGCCCGCTGCGACCCTCCGGTGAGCACCCTGTCGCTCGCTCCCGACCCGCCGGACGTCACACGCCCGGCCCGGGCGACCGTACCGAGCCGCGCGGCGCTGCCGCTCGTCGTCGCGTTACCGTTGATCATCGTCCCCGTCGGAGGCCAGGAGCCCATGACCCCCGCGCACTCGGCCCGCGTCACCCTGCTGGTGCTGTACTCGCCCCGGCTCGAGGAATGCCTGCGCTTCTACCAGGGGCTCGGCCTGAGCTTCGCGGCGGAGCGGCATGGCCAGGGGCCCGCGCACCATGCCGCCGTCCTGGACGACGGAGTGGTCTTCGAGCTCTATCCGGCGCGCCCGGGCCGGCAGACCGACGCACTGCGCCTGGGCCTGCGGGTCGACGGCACGAAATCCACTCCACCGCTCTCCTCGGGGCGCCATCTGCTCACCGACCCCGACGGCCGCACCGTCGACGTCCACTCCACCTGAGCAGCGCCGGGCCCGCCCTCTCGTCGGCGCGGGGCGACCGGCGGTCTTCAGCAGAGGCAGAGGCAGAGGCAGCCGAATCGGCCGAATGGTCGAGGGAACGGTGGGGGCGGGTCCCCGATCCTGACCGTTCGGCCGAGGCGGGCGTCCGGGCGCGTGGGCGAGATTGGAGCCGTATCCCCACCACGGACATCCGGAGCACGCGATGCGGCGCACCAGGTTCTGCCCGACTCGGCTCGGAGCCGTGGCCGTAGCCGGAGTCGCCCTCGTCCGCACCGGCGCCCGGAGCGACAGCGCCGCCGCCGGCATCCCGGGGCGTGCGGCCAAGGCCCGCGCCACGCGCGTCACCCGGAAGTCAGAGCACGGAGAAGGAGCCACGACGCCCCATGAACACGGTACTGGCCGGACACGGCCTCGTGAAAAAGTACGGTTCCACCCGCGCCCTCGCCGGCGTGGACGTGGAGATCCGTGAGCGCGACTCACTGGCGATCATGGGCCCGTCGGGATCCGGCAAGTCGACCCTGCTGCACACCCTCGCCGGGATCGTCCGACCCGACGCCGGCCAGGTGCTGCTGGGCGGCGACCGCATCGACAATCTCGGTGAGAACAGGCTCAGTGCCCTGCGCCGCAAGCGGTTCGGGTTCGTCTTTCAGTTCGGCCAGTTGCTGCCCGAACTGCCCGCCGAGGAGAACGCAGCCCTGCCGCTGATGCTGGAGGGTGTACCGCGCGCCGAGGCCGTCGCCCGGGCCCGGCGGTGGTTCATGCCCCTCGGTCTGGAGGGTCTGGAAGGCCGTCGGCCCGGTCAGCTCTCCGGCGGGCAGGCTCAACGGGTCGCCATCGCGCGCGCCCTGGCCGTCGAACCGGACGTGGTCTTCGCCGACGAACCGACCGGCGCCCTGGACCAGCGCACCAGCACGGAGGTGGTCCAGCTGCTGACGTTCGCGACCCGGCAGACCGGTGCCGCCCTGGTCATGGTCACCCACGACGCGGACGTCGCCGCCCACTGCGACCGGGTCCTCCAGGTCCGTGACGGCCGCATCAGCGGCCACACCCAGTACACCGTCGCCTGATCCCGCAGGAGCACCTCCCATGCCTTCCCCCGTCCTGCCCCTGACCTGGCACCTCGCCAGGTCCTCCGGCCGCCGCGGCCTCCAGGCCCAACTGCTCGCGGCCGGCGCCGCCGCGGTCGGCGCGTTCCTGCTGCTGGTGATGACCGCCGCCGCTCTCGGCGCGGGCGCCCGGGCCGATCAAACGGCCTGGCGTACCCCCGACTCCGTACCGGCGAAGCGGGCGACGGCCGTCCAGGCGACGACCGTGACGTACGTACGCCACGAACCCGTCACCGTCGTCAGCCTGGCCCAGTTGCCCGGCCGGCAGCGGACGCCCGCGCCACCCGGACTCACGCACTTCCCGAAGGACGGCGAGGTGTATGTCTCACCCGCCCTGGCAGCGATGCTCCACGATCTCCCCGCGAACCAACTCGCGGACCGCTTCGCCCCGTTGACGTCCTACGGCACGATCGGCGCCGCCGGTCTGGCCTCGCCCGACGAACTGGTCGCGGTGGTCGGCCGGGCTCCCGCCGCCGCGGCCGTCGCCCCGCATGACGACCTGCTGAACTACTACGACGAGGGGCTGACGGGGCGCGCCCGGATCTCCGGGTTCACCGGTACCAAGGCCGACCTGTTCACCGGCAGCGACCAGGGAACCGTCCTGCTGGGGGTGGTCCTTCTCGTCATGCCGGTCGTGGTGCTGGCCTCGGCCGCCGGCCGGCTGGGCGCGGCCAGGCGCGAACAGCGGCTCGCCGCACTGCGCCTGGCCGGGGCGACACCGCGGCAGATCCTCGCCATGACCGCCGTCGAGGCGGCGGGGGTCGGCGCGGCAGGTGCCCTGGCCGGCGCGCTCGCCTACACGCTGCTGCTGCCCGCCCTCGCCGAACTCCCCTACGGTGTCGGCGCCTGGTACACCGGGCAGTTGTGGGTGGGGCTGCCCTGGCTGACGCTGGTCGTGCTCGCCGTCACCGCGCTGATCACGCTGAGCGCGGTGACGATGCTCCGCCAGGTGGCCACCTCCCCCCTGGGCGTCGCCCAGCAGGCGAATCCGCGCCGCACCCGCGCGATCCGGCTGGTGCTCTTCCTCGCCGTCCTCGCCTATATCTGGATGTCCACGGGCGACAGCGGTCAGCTGAGCGCCCGGCAGCTGATCGCCCTGCTGGTCCTCTTCTACGGCGCCTTCTGGCTGTTCGGCCCGTGGGTCGTGGACCGGCTGGGCCGGTGGGTGGGCCGTCGCGCCAAGCGCCCCGCGACGCTGCTTGCGGCGCGCCGCCTCAGCGACGACCCGCGCGCGGCCTGGCGCACCGTCAGCGGGTTGGTGCTGGCGGGGTTCGTGGCCGGGTTCTTCTCCATCAGCACGCTGGGCGCACAGAGCACGAGTCATCAGGGGCAGGTGGCCGTGATCACCGCGAACGCCGCCGAGGCCCGGCACGCCGCGCGCGAGGCCCGGGCGCTCCTGCGGAAGGCGGGAGTGAGGGCGAACGTCACCGTGACGAGCGAGGACGCGTACGACAGTCTGCTCGGCGGCATGGACGGCGTGACCGCCCAGGTCTCCGGCGGGCAGGCACACATCGACACCGCCGTGACCGCGCTGACGCCCCTCGGATCGGGCAGGTATCCGCTCACGCAGGAGTACGTGTCCGCTGCCGACGACACCATCACCGCCCGTGTCGCCACGGTCAGTACCGCGACCCTGGTCCTGAGCTTCCTCGTCGCAGCCGCCTCGGCGGGTCTCACCTCGGCCGCGAACGTCCTGGACCGGCGTCGGGTCTACGGCTTGCTGAGGCTCGCCGGGACCCCGCTGAAGGTGCTGGACAGCGCGCGGGTCCGGGAGACGGTCATCCCGTTGGCCGTACTGGCCGGCGGTACCACGGCGATGGGTGCCTTCGGAGCCATGCAGCTCAACAAGGCCGCGGGCACGACGATGAACATCTCCGGTGCCCTTCAGCTTGTCGTCTGTGGCGCAGTCGGAGCGCTGGCCGTGATCGCCGCGATCGCCGGCAGCAGGCCGCTGCTGCGGAAGGTGACGGCGGGCCCCGTACAGACGGCGGACTGATCCCGGCCCGAGAAGCCCGTCCTCCCCACGAGGCGGCCCGGGGCCCGAGGCTCAGCAGGCGATGACGTACCAGACCGGGGTCCAGAAGACGTCGTTCTTGGCGGGAGCGTCGATGGAGAACATCCAGGCGCCGTTCGCGTCGTAGAAGTGCGCCCTGGTGCCCGGAGTCTGGTTGTTGTGAAGGGATCCCCAGCCCACGAGGTTGGGCAGCGTGTACGTCGTGCCGCACACGGTGTAGTCGAATCTGTTGCCGTTCCCGCCCTTGCCGCACACGTAGTAGTAGGCGCAGTTCAGCGGAGCGGCGAGCGTGCTCGCCCGGGCCTCGTCGGGTACGACGGCGTTCCTCATCTGGGCCGCCGACAGGGACGGCTGACGGGCGTCCTCGGACCTCAGGATGCCGTTCGTCCCCCGGACGCCGCTGTCGGCGGCCGCCGTTCCGTTGAGCCCGAGCGTCGAGGTCACGATCGCCGCAGCCGCTAACATCGTCGCTGCCGGCTTGCGTACTGTCATGGGAAGTTCCCTCTCTCTGGCGTCAACTCGCCTTCCACGCAAGGCGGTCGACCGTCCTTCACCTTCGGACACCGGGCCCGAACAGACAACCCCCGAGCAAGGGACGCGAGGCTCGGGCCCGACCAGAGGGACGGGCCGCGACGCCGGCGGCGACCGGCCCGAGCCGACGCGCGACGGACCGCGGCTCGTGTTCTCGGGCAGAGGGGGACGGGTGCCCTCGCTTCCAGAAGACCTTCAAAGGTGAATCAGTTGCTTTTGTGCGACATTAGTGCTTTGTGGGGGCGAATCGGATCCGCAGTGTGCGGCGTACGACGCGCGGCCCCGAGCGAGGACCGCTGAGCACCGTACGCCCGCGCCGCCGGCGGCTCTGCGGCATCCGTGCGCCCTCAGTGCCGACCCCCTGCCCGGGAACGTGGCCCGGTGCATCGGCGAGATCACCCTCACCGCGCCCCCGGACCTCGACCCGGCCCACCCCTGAGGCGCAGACCACGCCACCACAACCGTAGGCACCTGTGGCACAGATACGGATAGCCACCTTCAATCTGGAGAACTTCGACGAGCCGGCCCCGGAGGATCCCCCTTCGCTGGCCGACCGGATCGCGCTGATGAAGCCGCAGATCACGCGGCTGCGGGCGGACATCGCCTGTTTCCAGGAAGTGCACGGTCAGGAACGTCCCGGCCAGCCGCGTGACCTGCTCGCGCTGAAAGAGCTGCTGGCCGGGACCAACCTCGACGGCGCGTCCCTGACCAGCACCAAACCCGCCGACGACGCGGTCTTCGACCTGCGCAACCTGGTCATCGCCACCCACCTGCCCGTCATCAAGCACCAGCAGCTGAAGAACGACCTGGTCAAAGAGCCGCGCTACCAACGGCTCACCGCGAACCCCGCTGACGCCGCACCGGTCACGATCGGCATCGAGCGCCCGATCCTGCACGCGCAGATCGACGTCGACCACGGGGCGCCGGGCCGTCTGCTGCACATCATCACCGTGCATCTCAAGTCCAAGCTGCCCAGCAACATCCCGGGGCAACTCGGCGGCAAGCACGGGGACGTCTGGCTCAGCGCCGACGGCTGGGCCGAGGGGAGTTTCCTGTCGTCCATGAAACGTATGAGCCAGGCCCTCGAAGTCAGGCGGCTCGTCGACCAGATCCTCCACGACGACCCGGACGCGCGCATCGTCGTCGCCGGGGACTTCAACGCGGAGCCCGAGGAGGTCCCGGTCCTGGCCATCTGCGGCAACGTCGAGGACACCAACAACGGCGAACTCGCCACCCGGGTCCTGGTCCCCATCGAGCACACGATCCCCAACGAGGCCCGCTACACCCTCTTCCATCACGGCCGGGGCCAGATGATCGACCACATGCTCGTCACCCGGAATCTCCTCGCCCACTACCGCGGCTCGGAGATCCACAACGAGATCCTCCACGACGACTCCATCGCCTTCGCCACCGACGTCAAGTACCCGGAGTCCGACCACGCCCCCGTCGTGGCCACCTTCGACTTCGACTGACGCCACGCGGCGGCGACACAAGAGTCGACCCGGCGCCGACGGCGCCGGGTCAGCGGGGGCGTGATCCGCTGGCCAGCTCCATGTAGAACACGTAGGCGATCAATTGCTGGAATGTGGCGAACGTCCGCTGGAGGTCGCGTATGCCGATGGTCAGGGGAGGAGTACCCGCGTTCTGGAGCACCCGGTAGATCCAGTTGGAGATGGTTCCCCAGTTCTGCTGCAGGTTGACGTTCTCCGCGCCCATCTGGGCGCCGCCGGTGTGGTAGTCCCGGATGTTGGTCCGGATGTTGTCGAAGATCCGGCCGAAGCGGGCGGCTTCGGACGTGGCCTGAATGATCATGACGAGGGCCTGGCTCAGCACCGCCCTGCCGTTCTGGCTCTGCAGGTGCGAGCCGGCCCTGCCCAGCTGCTGCAGGGCGTTGTCGAGGCGCGGGCCGTTGATCTGGAGGTTGCTGCGGCTGCCCTGGTCACCTGCGTTGCCGGAGAAGTCGGTGTAACTGCCGTTCCACGGGAGGGCCGTGGACTGGATGCGGAGCAACTCGTTGAACCTGGCGCGCCGGGGCTCGTTGAAGGCGTAGTGGCCGCCGCCCTCCCCGGCCTGGTAGAAGCCGGCCAGGTACAGGTCGTTGGTCCAGAAGTACAGGGCGCCCACGTAGGTGCCGTACCGGTGCACGCTGACCTGGAAGAGCGCGTTGCCGTTGGTGGTGGTTTCGTCGAGGGTGTCGCGGAAGAAGTCGTGGCCGGTGACACGATGCATCGCCGCGACCATGTTCCAGTACTGCTGGTGGGGGTCCTGGCCCCCGTTCACCAGGTCGTCGATGACCCAGTCGTGCACGGTCAGGATCCGATCGGGATCGGCGGACGCCGCCGGAGCGGAGAGGCCCACCAGGCCGATCGATAACGCCAACGCCACCAGGGCGCCTACTGCGCGTTGTCCCGCTCGTGCGAGAAATTTCAGAGGGAGCATGACAGGTGTCTTCCTTCACGTGGCGAGTCGGCCGACGCCCACCGACGACCGAGAAGCGGGCCCCTCGCGGGGCGGGTCTCCTCGACGCTAGGGCCGGGCAGCCCGCCCGGATCGACTGTCGGTGCCCCGACCCTTGCCTCACAGCGCACAGTGGGCGAACGATCACCCGGAGCGACCCCCGGTGCGGGGCCGGCCACTCCCGCCGACGCCCCGGGACGCGGAAACACCGCGACCCGGGGCTCACGATCAGCTGTCGGGCAAGGCGCTCGCGACCCTAGTTCCGGTACCGGAACACGATCCGGCCGCGCGCCAGGTCATACGGCGGCAGCTCCACCAGCACCCGGTCCTCCAGCATGATCTTGATGTAGTTCTTGCGGATCTTCCCGCTGATGTGCGCCAGTACCTGGTGGCCGTTCTCCAGCTCCACCGTGAACATGGCGCTGCGCAGGCACTCGACGACCTTGCCCTCGACCTCGATGACGTTCCTGTTCCTCGTCATCGCACCAGCTCCAGGTTGCTGCTCATGGGCCGGGCACCGATGCCCTCGAACAGCGCCCTCGCCGCCCGGTTGGACTCCTGCACCTCGGTCCAGGCCGCCGCGAACCCGGATGCGTGGAGTGCCCCCAGCGCGTGGGCGAGCAGCGCCCGTGCGATACCGCGGCGCTGCTCGCCGGCCCGGACCGCGAGCAGCCCGATGCGCGGCCGGATCGGGATCACCACCCGGATCAGCCCCAGGTAGCGGTCCGGTGCCGAGGCCACCGCGTACTTCGACGGGTCGACGATGCTGTCGCCGTCCGGAAACGGAATCACCTCCGCGGGCATCGACTGCCACCCGGCACCCGCCTCGACCTCGTCACGGACGGCACGGTCCACCGCTCGCAACAGTCGCTCGTCCGCCTGCCCGGCAGGCACGATACGCACGCCGGACGGCGGCCGGACCGTGTGCAGCCCGGTGACGTGCGGGTCGGTCGGTACGGCGTACTCCCACTCCCGGCGCCGGAGCGTGAAACCGGCCCCCCGCCAGCGAGCCGTCAGCTCGACGTCCGCTTCGTCGACCACCGTGTGCAGCGGCCCCGGCAGCCGCCCCAGCATCGCTTGCGCGAGCCGGTGGAAAGCGGCGTCGTGCCAGGCGTCGATGCTGACGAACAGACGCCCGTCTGCCCGGTGTTGCGCATGCCCCCGCCCGACCACCAGGTCGTCGTCCAGCGCATGCCATTGCCCGTCCGCGACACGCGTGATCTGCACCGCATGCTCGCTCAGGCCGGATGGGAAAGGCTGTGTGTTCATCGGAGTCTCCCTCCAGGAGTGCCTCGGTCTCAGGCGCTCCTGGCGACACCGAACGTCAGCCGCCGGACCGTGACGGATCGAGGGAGCACCCACGGGTAACTGTGTTCACGGGGACTCACCTCCTACGACGACTTCACGGTCCGCCGTGACGGTAACAGCCGGACACCCTCGCGCTCAAAGCCTTTTGCGGAAGCGGACGTGATCTACGGCCGGCGCGGCAGATCCCGTCGGTACCAAGTCCCCGACTTTCCGCCCAGATCGGCCGGTTCGGCCGGGCCCGTCCTCACGAACCCGGCCTTGACCAGCACCCTTTGGGACGCGAGGTTCTCGTGGGCGGTCGCGGCCCGGAGCGTCCGCAGCCCGTGCCGTGACGCCGCGAGCAGGCACAACTGCCGCACCGTCGCGGTCGCCACCCCGCGGCCGGTGACGTGCTGCGCGACCCGGTAGCCCAGTACCGCACCGCCGTCCTCGATGTCGACCAGGTTGAACCTGCCCAGGACCGAACCGTCCTCGGCGAGCAGCACATGGAAGGCGCAGATGCCGGCCTCCTGCTCGGCCAGAAGGGCGTTGTAGCGGTCGGCGAACCGGTCGAAGAAATCGTCACCACGGTCGGGGACCGAGGCGGCGAAGTAGTCACGGTTCGCACGCTCGAAGGCCAGGACCGCCGGGGCGTGACGAAGGTGCAGCCGCTTCAGCTCAGGCATACCCCGACCCTAGCGGGACCGCTTGGCGGGCCTGCCTGATTTATCGCCGGTGACGGCCGGGAGGCACGACCGTCACCGGGCAGCTTTCTCCCGGTGGGCATGAGAGCGGAGGATCAGCGCAGTCCCGCGAAGAGGTCGTCCTCGGGCAGGGCCGCGCCGGTGGGGTCCTGGACGCGTACGAAGGTCTCCACGCCCATGAACTCGCCGAACCGCTCCTTGCCCATCTTGAGGAAGAAGATGTTCTCGCCCTGACTGGCGTGCGCGGCCAGCGAGTCGAACTTCTGGTCGCTGAACGCCGTGGTGTCCACCCAGGTGCTGATCTCGTCGTCCGGCAGGCCGATCTTGGCCATCGCGGCGACCTCGGCGGGGTCCGGCTCCGGCATCTCCGGATGGAACTCGCGCATGATCTCGCCGAACCGCTGCATCATGGAGCGGGGCATCGTGGTCCAGTACACCTTCGGTGTCAGCTCCGTCATCTCCAGTGCCGCCATCGTGATGCGATGGGCCTGGATGTGGTCGGGGTGGCCGTAGAAGCCGTTCTCGTCGTAGGTGACGACCACATCGGGGCGGTAGTGCCGCATGAGTTCCGCGAGCCGGGCCGCGCCCTCCCGCACCGGGGTCTGCCAGAAGGATCCGGGGGCGTCGTTGCTCGGCCAGCCCATCATTCCGGAGTCGGCGTAGTCCAGCGTCTCCAGATCGCTGATCTTCAGGACCTCGCAGCTCGCCTCCAGTTCCCGGCGGCGCATCGAGGCGACGGCCGCGGGGTCGTGCCCGGGATCGCCGGGCTTGACGCCGCCCGGACCGTCACCGCATCCGCCGTCGGTACACGTCACGAGCACCGTCCGGACACCCTCCGCCGCGTACCGCGCGAGGACCCCTCCGGTTCCGGTGGCCTCGTCGTCGGGGTGGGCGTGCACGGCCATCAGCGTCAAGGGACGGTCGCTCATGAAAGGAGTCCTCCAGCGGACATACGTGTCGGTCCGAGCGCGCGGCGGGCATGCCCCGGCTCTCCGTCGGTCTAACCGTGACGGCCGTACCGGCTGTTCCCGGCACGGCCGCTTGTTTGTGGCGGCAGCGTCCCGGCCTCGTCCGGCCCGGCCCATGCCCGGGGCCCGCAGGGGCCCGAGCAGGGCACGGCTCAGCGCCCGCCTCCTTCCGCGGAGGCGGGCGCTGAGCCGTGCCGCCGGGCGCCCCGGGTGGCAGTCAGCCGCTCGCCGCGGCCTTCTTGATCGCTTCGCGGATCCGGCAGTACGTCCCGCAGCGGCAGACGTTCTCGATGCGGTCGATGTCCGCGTCGGTCGGGTGGGACGTCTTCTTCAGCAGTGCCACCGCGGCCATGATCTGGCCCGGCTGGCAGAAACCGCACTGCGCCACGTCGCGGTCGAGCCACGCCTGCTGCACGGGGTGCAGCTCGTCGCCGTCGGCCAGCCCCTCGATCGTGGTGACCTCACGGTCCGCGCAGTCGGCGACCGGAACCATGCAGGGCTGGATCTCCCCGCCGTCGAGATGGCTCGTGCAGGCGCGGCAGACGCCGACACCGCAGCCGTACTTGGGGCCGGTGACGTTCAGCATGTCCCGCAACACCCAGAGCAGCGGCATGTCGGCCGGTGCGTCGACCGTGACCGGCTTCCCGTTGAGGACGAAGGAGTAGGAGGGCATCGGTACCTTTTCGGAGATCGGCTCAGAAGTCGAGCGGGAAGCGGCGGGGCTTGGTGCCGGTCGCCCGGGCGTAGGCGTTGGCCACGGCGCCCGCCGCCGCGGGGACACCGAGTTCACCCGCCCCGCCCGGCTCCCGTCGGGAGGGCATGATGTGCGCCTCGAAGCGCAGCGGGGCGTGTCGCTGGCGGGCGTACCGGAAGTCCTCGTAGCTGCTCTCGCGGACGGCGCCCCGGTCGATGTGCAGTCCGGCGTGCAGGACGGTGGAGATGCCGTCGATCGCGGTGCCCATGAGCTGGGCTTCGAGCCCCCGGGGATTGACGGCCGTTCCGACGTCGGCCGCCATCACCGCCTTGGTCACCCGCGGGTTCTTCGGGTCGGTGGCGTCGATCTCGACCAGGCACGCCACGCACGAGCCGTACTCCTCGTGGACCGCGACCCCCTGCGCCCGGCCGTCGGGCAGGGCCCGGCCCCATCGCCCGGCGTCGGCGACCTTGTCCAGTACGGCCTTGACGGCCTTGCTCCGGAGCGTGGCCCGCCGGAAGGCGACCGGGTCCTTGCCCAGGCTCCTCGCGACCTCGTCGACGACGATCTCCTCCGCCGTCCGCATCGTCCCGGAATCCACCGACCGCCAGGCGCCGAGCGGGATCGCCAGGTCGACCGACCCCGAATCCCCGGTGACACGGCCGAAGTTGTACAGACCGCTGTCGCTGGGCAGCGGACCGGCGGCGCGGGCGACCGCCCGGTTCACCCGGCCCTGGACGGGCCCCCGGGCACCTCCCTGGCCGGAGAGCCCCTGCTCCTCGTACGCCTCGCTCACCGAGGCCATCGTGTGGGCGAACGCCACCACCCTGCCCCGTGCGTGGCTGGCCCGGATCCGGTGGTGGCTGGCCGGGCGCATCCTGCCGTGCCGGAGGTCGTCCGCCCGGCTCCACATCAGTTTGACCGGCAGGCGCGCCGCCTTGGAGATGAGCGCGGCCTCGATCGCGGCGTCGTGGTTGAGCCTCCGCCCGAAGGAGCCGCCGCCCCGTACGACGTGGACCTTCACCTTCGACGGGGACAGTCCGACCTCCGAGGCGATGGTGTCCCGCGCGTCCATCGGTGACTGGGAGGAGAACCAGATCTCGGCCCGGGTCGCGCGTACGTCCGCCACCGCGGTCAGCACCTCCATCGGGGCGTGGCCGACGAAGGCGAACTCGAACTCGGCCTCGGTCTGCGCCGAGCCGCGCGGCGGGGTGCCGAGCCGCGGGACGGCGGCGCGAAGCCGTGAGCGGATCGCGGCGTCGGAGAGCGGCACGAGCGGGCCCGGGGCCCAGGTGATCCGCAGGGCGTCCCTCGCCTCGAAGGCGTGATGGAACGTCTCCGCCACCACGGCGACCCCGCCCGCGATCTCGACGACCGCGTGGACGCCGGGCATGCCCCGCGCGGCCTTGGAGTCGACGGAGAGGGCCTTCCCGCCGAGCGTCGGCGGCCGGGCCACCACCGTCGGCCTGGCCCCGGCCACGGTCAGGTCTCCGGTGTAGTCGGCCTTGCCGGTCACGATGTCCCGGGCGTCGATCCGGGTCGTCGCCTTTCCGATCACCCGGTGCCGGGAGGCCGGCTTGGGTGTGGCGGACACGGCCGGCCGGCCGATCCCCGCGGCACTCGCGGTCAGTGAGCCGAAGGTGGCCTTGCGTCCGTCCGGTGCGACGACCTCCGTGTTCCGCGTCCTCAGGGTCCGCGCGGGCACCTTCCAGCGCCTGGCCGCCGCGGTCACCAGCTTGGCGCGCGCCAGGGCGGCCACCTCGCGGGCCGGGCCGTAGAGCGAACTCACCGAACTCGAACCGCCGGTGAACTGGTTGCCCCGCGCACGGGCGTCGGCGAGCGGGATCTCGACGTCGGTGAGCCGGGCGTCGAGCTCTTCGGCGATCATCATGGCGACCGCGGTGGTGACCCCCTGGCCGACCTCGACGCGGGGCAGCCGGACGACGACCTTGTTGGCCTTGGTGACCTCGAGAACCAGCATCTCCTCGTCGGCGCCGGTCACCAGGACGTCGGACGGGCGGCGCGCGACGTCGGCGGAGGGCTCGGCTCCTTCCGCCGGCGCCGCGTCACAGCCCAGCGGCGCGGCCACGGTCAAGGTGGACGCCGCGAGCGTGTAGACGACGAACTTCCGGCGGGACAACTGACGCGCCAACGAACGCCCCTCTCCGATTACCCCGTGCTTCGACTGGTCTGAGGGGCCGGGGCCCTCCGGGGTTGCCTCCGGGAGCAGAACTGGCCGAAAGTGTGCCGCGGCGAGCCGGGGCGGAGGTCTCCGGGCGCGGCGCTACCGTCGTGGGATGACGGGAATGCATGCCGACCACCGGTGGTCCGCGTCCATGCCGGCGGCCTACGAGCGGCACCTGGTGCCGGTGGTCTTCCGGCCGTTCGCCGAGGACCTGACCGGGAGGGCGGCGGCACTCCACTCCCGGCGAAACCTGCGGCATGTTCTCGAACTCGCCGCCGGGACAGGCGTGTTGACCTCACGACTGCTCGCGGCGGTGCCGTCGGCCGACGTGACGGCCACCGACCTGAACGAGGCCATGGTCGCTCTCGGGTCCGCCCGCGCTCCGGGCGCCGTGTGGCGGCAGGCCGACGCGCAGCGGTTGCCGTTCCCGGACGACGACTTCGACCTGGTCGTCTGCCAGTTCGGCGTGATGTTCTTCCCGGACCGGGTCGCGGCCTACACGGAGATCCGGCGTGTGCTGGCCCCGGGTGGCCGGTTCCTGTTCAACACCTGGGGCCCGCTCGCCACGCACACCTTCGAGGTCGCGCTGCAGGCAGGGCTGGAGCGGGCCCTTCCGGCCGACCCTCCGCGCTTCTTCCCGACGGTTCCGCACGGCTACGCCGACCCTGCTGTCGTGGTCGCCGATCTGGTGGCCGCGGGGTTCACCGTCGAGGAGAAGCAGGAGCTGACGCTGCAGGGACGGGCCGAGTCGGTCGCCGACCTCGCCACCGGGTACCTCACCGGGACCCCGGTGTGCGCGGCCGTCGCCGGGCGCGGCGACTCCGAGGCTGTCCGGGCCACCGTCGTCGAGGAGATGACGGCCCGTCTGGGCCCGGGCCCGGTCACCGCCCCGATGACGGCGTACGTCTTCCGGGCCGCGGCCTGAACACGGCACGGAACCGCGGCCTGAACGCCGGCAAGCGCGTGCTCACGGCCACCCTGGCCGTCCGCGCCGGCCACCCGGACGCGCGCGCCCCGGGCCGGGGCACGCCCGTCTCCCCGGACTACACACTCGGCCGGTTCATGATCACCCAGGCCCCGGGCACCTCTCCGCAGGAGAAGGAGGGCCTGGAGCGGGAGCGTGACCGGCAGATCCGGGAGACCGCCGTCGACACCCTGCACCCGGCCGGCATAGCACCCGAGCGCCTGCACCCGGACGGCATCCCCGACACGGGCCCCACGACGGCCAAGGGCAAGGGCCGGAGCACGGCCTCGGACTTCGCGGCGAAGGACGCCCGGGGCCCGCGAGATGCTCACCAAGGTCCTGCTCATCCTGCGGAACGGGCTGAAGCTGTACGACCCGAAGGCGGAGACCCACGTGGCCGACTACGACAAGGACGTCATCCGGGCCCTCGCCCACGGCGGGGGGTCAACCTCCGCATCCCCGCCCTGAGATCCGCGGACGAACCGGCCTTCTCCCTGCCGGAGTTCCTGGGCGTGATCCAGGACGACCGGACGAACACCCGGGCGGGAGACGTCATCGACCGCGGTTTCGCCACGCACCGCACCTCGATCACCGCCAACAAGGAGGGGAAACCGGGCGCGTTCAAGGAGAAGGGCGGCCCCCTGGCGTCGGTCACCAACATGGTCTCCGTCGGCGCCGACCGTCCGGATCTGTGGGGCCAGAACCTCTCCGGCGGCGGCCTCGGCTCCAAGGACTGGAACGGCGACGTCGTCCTGTCGGACGGGACGCACGGCCACATGCTGCTTGTCCACCACCGGCCGACCACCAGGAAGGACGGTTCGCTGCAGATCGGGATCGAGACCCTCGCGCCGCATGCCACCAGCCCGGTGGGGTACGAGCACGGCTTCCGCTCCACCGAGGCCACCGCGAACCCGGAATCGGTCCTGCACGGTCACAAGGGCGACAAGATCGGCTCGGGCGGCCTCGGAAAGAACGAACGGCTGGTCGAACTGGCGGAGATGGGGGCGGCCCATTCCAGCGGCGACTGGCGCACCTTCCTGGACGAGATCAAGAAGCAGTGGGACGCCGCGCCGGCGGAGACCGAGGACGGCTCCCCGGCACGACGTGCCCTGTACGAGAACCTGCTGGGGCCACGGGCCAGGCCGAAACCCTGACGCACGGCAGCCCGGCGCCGGGCTCAGTCGCCGTCCTCGCTGATCGCGTACACCTTGCCCTCGGCGTCGCCCACATAGACCGTGCCGTCGGCCACGGCCGGCGCGGAGCCGGCCATGGCGGTCGTGGTCGCGTTCCACTTCGTGTCGCCCGTGCCCGCGTCGACCGCGTACACGTGGTCGCCGCTGACCACGTACACGACGCCCTTCGACACCACCGGGGCGTAGGGGGTTCCGTAACCGACGGAGGTGCTCCGCCACTTGCGGCGGCCGGTCGTCGCGTGCAGGGCCATCAGCTCGCCCTCGCCGGAGGCGTAGACCGTGTCGCCGACCACCGCGGGCGCGGAGCCCTGCCAGTCGCCGCTGGCCACGGACCACTTCTCCGCGCCGGTCGCCGCGTCCAGGGCGTAGAGCGTCTCGTCCCGGCTGCCGACGTAGAGCGTGTCACCCGACAGGACGGGTGCCGACTCGATCCAGTCACGGGTGGGATACGTCCACTTCTCGTCGCCCGTGGCCGTGTCCAGGGCGTACACCTTGCTGTCACCGCTGCCGACGTAGACGGTGCCGTCCGAGACCACGGGGCGGGTCTCGACGGCACCCTCGGTGCGGTGGGACCACTTCCGGGCGCCCGTCCGTGCGTCGAGCGCGTACACCTGGGTGTCACCGCTGCCGACGTACACCGTGCCGCCGGCCTCGACCGGTGTGGACTCGACGCCGGCCCCGGTGGTGTACGCCCACTTCTTGTCCCCGGTGGCCGCGTCCAGGGCGTACACCTTGCCGTCGCGGCTGCCGACGTAGACCGTGCCGCCCGACACGAACGGCGAGGCCTCGATCGCCTCCCCGGTGCGGTAGGCCCACTTCCTGTCGCCGGTGGCCGCGTCCAGCGCGTACACCTTGCGGTCGTTGCTGGTCACGTAGACGGTGCCGTCCGAGACCACGGGCGCCGACTTGACGGCCCCCGTGGTGGCGAACGTCCACCGGTTGCCGCCCGTGGGGGAGTCCTCGCCGTCGATGCCGTCGTACAGGTGGGACAGGCTGGACATGAGTGCCATCCCTCCGACGGCGAGACCCGCGACCACGACAGCGGCCGCCAGGCCGCCTCCCAGGACCGCGGCCCAGGGGCGCGCACGGCGCACACCCGGCCCGACGGTGACCGACACGGACAACGGGTCCGTGAAGGGGCCGCCACCGGTCGGCGGGGGAGAGCCCGGGGCGGTCTGCGTGGCCCATGCCGGAGCGCCGAACGGCAGGGAGTGGGCCCTGGTGCGCCCCTCGGCCGGAGTGGCCCATGCCGGGGAGTCGGGCGCGGTCGGTGCGAACGTAGTGACGACGGCTGTGGGCGCGTCTTCGCCGATCGCCGGGCCGCCGGCGGCCGAGCCGTCCGGCGCTCCGGGCGGTGGACCCGGTCGGCGGGGTCCCGCGGGAGCGGCCGGCTGTGTCACCGCCGCCGGGCCGGCGGGCACCGTCGCGGCAGCACGCCCGGGCTGTGAGGGGGCCGGCAGGGCGGCCCGCAGCCGGTCACGGACCTCGTCCGCAGTGGCGGGGCGGTCCCCGGGGTCCTTCGCCAGCATCTCCAGCACCAGCGCGTCCACCGCCGGCCCCGGACCCGGACGCACCCGGCTGGGAGCCGACGGGACCTGCTGCAGATGGGCCACCAGCAGCGCGGCGGTCTCCAGGTCCCCGAACAGGCGCTCACCGGTGAGGAGTTCGTACAGCACGCAGCCCAGCGCGTACAGATCGGCCCGGCCGTCGCCCGCCTGCCCGGACAGCCGCTCCGGCGGCATGTAGGCCACGGTCCCCACCACCGCGCTGCTCGCCGTGGTCGTGGCCGCGTAGCGCGCGATGCCGAAGTCGAGGATCTTGAGCAGGCCGGTGTCGGTGAGCATCAGGTTCGCCGGCTTGAGGTCGCGGTGCACGATCCCCGCGGCATGGGCGGCGGCCAGGGCGTCCGCCGCCTGGGCGGTCCAGTCCAGCGCGTCCGCGACGGGCGGAGGTCCTTCCTTGCGGAGCACGGTCGACAGGTCCCGCCCCGAGAGCATCTCCATGACCAGGAAGAGCGTGCCGTCCGTGTCCTCGCCCAGATCGTGGACGGTGACGATCCCGGGGTGGTTCAGACCGCCGGCCGTACGCGCCTCGCGGAAGAACAGCCGAGTCCCCTCACCGCCCTCCAGATGCGGCTGCAGGAGCTTGACCGCCACCCGCCGCCGGATACGGGTGTCATGCGCGACCCAGACCTCGCCCATCCCCCCGCGTCCCAGCAGCACCTCCAACTCGTAGCGACCCGCCAGCATTCGCCCCGCCATGACGCTCCCTCAACCACCGAAGACCCCGCAGACCCCCCTTCGCGGCACCGGGCCGCGCAGGACACGCGGGCGATCGTAATGCCCCCGTGGGCCCGCTCACGGCGGATGAACCGGCGGCCGCGGAAACCGTCCCCCACGAAACGGGACACATGCGTGCGCACCGGTACGGGCCCAGAGGTGAGGCGCGGTGCCCCCGTCCGTCTCCGGTGCGCACGTCCGGCGCCGGGACGTCCGATGCCGCCGCCCTCCCCGGGTGCCGCCGCGTCCGGGAAACACCGGGAGCGGGTCAACCCGCCGACGTCTCTTCTCGTCCTACGTGACGCGTGAGACGCCTGGGACCGACCGGACGTCTGCGATACGGGGGTTTGAGGAGAGGACCATTGATGCGTGCCCGGCGAATAGGTGTGACCGCCGTGGTGGTGCTGGCGGCCCTGACCGGCTCGTGCGGACCGGCGCTGGCAGAACAGCCGCACCCGTCACGGTCGTTGGGCGTGACGGACGACGGCCCGCTTCCGCCGGGATGGCGGATCGACAGGAAGGGCGGGGCGCACGAGCTGGTCTGGCGGGCGCCGACGGCCGTGCCCGCGGGGGACGCCCGGGTCGAGTTCCGTACCGGGGACCGGCTGCTCGGGGTGCCGGAACCGGCGAGCGACGGGCGGACCTTCCGGCTCGACCTCGGCCGGGCACGGCCCGAGCAGCTGACGGATCTGCAAGTGACCGCCGCGGGGCGCCGTTTGGACGCGGCGGCCGACGACACGCGCGGGCCCGTACCGGGCGCGGTACGGGTTCCCGCGCAGCTTGCGGCGAACGGCGTCGATCCGGGCAGGCCGGGCCCGTACCGCACGGTCACCGGGACCTATGACCTCGACCCGGTGCGTCTGCCCGGCTACGCCGCCCCGGTGGAGATGACCGCCCGGGTGGTGGCACCCAAGGACGCCAAGGGCAGCCGGCCGCTGGCCCTGTTCCTGCACGGCCGTCACGTGACCTGCTACAAGCCGGGCACCGAGGACGACGTGACCCTCGACTGGCCCTGTGCGGACGGCCACAGACCCGTCCCGAGCCACTCGGGCTATCTGCGGGACCAGCGGCTGCTGGCCTCCCAGGGCTATGTGACGGTGTCGATCTCGGCGAACGGCATCAACGGCCAGGACGGGGACATCGAGGACTCCGGCGCGCAGGCGCGTTCCTCGCTCGTACGGCAGCACCTCGCCCGCTGGGCCGCGTGGAGCGCCCGGCGGTCCACCGCCCCGGCCGTCGTACGCCAGGCGCCGAAGGCCGACCTGTCCCGGGTCCTGCTGGTCGGCCACTCGCGCGGTGGCGAGGGCGTCAACCGGGCCGCCATGGACAGCCTCTATCCGCCGCCGGCCGCCGAGGACGGGTACCACGGCCCGGTGCGCTGGAAGATACGGGGAACCGTGCTCATCGCACCGACGATCTTCGGCCAGAACCCGGTCGCCGACGTGCCGTCCGTGACGCTGCTGCCCGGCTGTGACGGCGACGTGTCCGACCTGCAGGGTGAGAACTTCGTCGACGGGACGCGCGGCACCGGCAAGGGCAAGGCCCTGCACAGCGCGGTCTACATGGTCGGCGCCAACCACAACTACTTCAACAGCGAATGGACCCCTGGCGAGGCCGTCGCACCGGCCGAGGACGACTTCCCGACCGACCCGGAGCACCCGGACCGGGTGTGCTCCCCGGGTGCCGCGACGCGGCTGAGCGCCGCACAGCAGCACAGGGCGGGAGCCACCTACATCGCCGCCGCGGCGCGGCTCTTCGTCGCGGGGGACGACCGGGTGCGTCCGCTCCTCGACGGCTCGGGCAAGCGGGCCCCCTCCGCGGACCCGGCCCGGGTACTGACCCACGCGGTCGGCGCCCGGCGCGGCGGTGGTTTCCTGCCGGACGCCGGGGCGAAGGTCAAGGGCGCCCGGCTGTGTTCGGCGGTCCACCCCGATCCCGCCGTGGCCTGTCTGCCCCCGAGGACGCGCGGATCGTCACCGCACTTCGCGTCGTGGGAGACGGGACGGGAGACCGGCCGCGGCGCGGTCGACCTGAAGTGGTCCACGCCGGGCCGCGCCGCCCGTGTCACCCCGGCCGAGCCGGTCTCCCTTCGAGGCTCCCAGAAGCTCGCGCTGCGGGTCTTCGTACCGCCGAACACGACCGGCACGAAGATCGACGTGTCCGTCACCGACTCCTCCCACCGCCGTGTGACGCTGGGCCGGATCCGGGTGGACGGGCTCCCGGGCTCCGCGGACACCTCCTCCTACTGGGCGCAGGAACTGCGCGTCCCGCTGTCGGCGGCGAAGCGGGCCGGGCTCGACCTCAAGCACATCACCTCCCTGGAGCTGACGCCTCGTTCGCGGTCCGGCCGGGCCTGGCTGATGGACGCCTGGGGCTGGGCGCCCGGCACGCCGGCGGTGAAGGCGACGGCGCTGCCGCGGGTCGACGTGGGCCGCACGCTGGTCGATGAGGGCGACTCGGGCACCCGCACCTACCGGATCCCGGTCCAGATCTCCGGGCGCGGCAGCGGACAGGTCCGCGTGTACGTCCTCGACCCGGACGGCGGCCGGACCAGCACACGCCTCGTGACCGTGCGGCCGGGCAGCGACGCGATCGACGTGCCGGTCAAGGTGAAGGGCGACAAGGTCTACAGCGACGACGTGGAGCACGACATCGCCGTCAAGGCCGTCCGAGGGGCCGTCGTCGGCAAGCACCGGGGCGGACTCACCGTGCGGAACGACGACTCCGCGCCCAAGATCACCCTGTCGCCGGTCGCGGACCGGGTGACCGAGGGAAAGTCATTGACCTGGCGGCTGGCCGTGGACGTGCCCGCGGCGTCGGACCTCTGGGAGCCGGTGCGGGTGCTGCCGGCCACCGGGGGCGCCGAGTTGTCCACCAAGGACGTGGACCCGCGGTGGCTCATGGAACAGTCCGGTGACGAGGCGGACCCCGAGCGGCCGCTGTCCGCCGCGGCTCTGTGGGTGTGGGTGCACATCCCGCCGGGCAGCCCCGGAGTGGACTTCAGCGTACCCACCGTCCGCGACCAGGTGGCCGAGCCGACCGAGTCGATGCGGATCGCGCTGACCGACCGGCACGCCGAACCCCTGCCCGACAGGCCCGTACTGACGGGGACGGTGCTCGACACACCGTAGGCACGCCCCTGTGAGGGGGCCTTGTGTGCGGGGTCCGGCACTGCCGGACCCCGCACAGGTGCCCACGGCCTAGGCTCTCCCGGGCCGGGTGACGCAGGGGCGGGCTCCACCGGGTGCCGTTCTCGCGCCCTGCCACGTCAGGGAGGATCGACCCATGTTCGACCACATCGGCGGGCTGCGGCCCGGACAAGCCGCTCGATGGACCGCGCTCGCCGAGGAGTGCGTGCCCGTGCTTGCCGACGACGGGATGGAGGCCGTGCAACACCTGCTGGCCGAGCGCGGCGCGGGCCTCATCGAGGCGATCGCCATCACCCGGGCGCTGCTCGGCTGGGCGGAGACACCGCTGCACACGGCCGCCGAGATCGTGACCACGAGTACCGCTCGGACGGTCGTCGGCGAGGCGAACTGAGTCCTGAAGCGCACCAACCCGGACGCCGGTGCGGGGAGTTCGCCGAACGGCCGGGCCCCGCGTGCTCAGCCGGCGGTGTCGCCGAGGTCGAGATCCCAGGTCTCGCTGACGAGATCCTGGCCGAAGCCGTGGTGGGGAGCTTCGTCGGTGAGCGTGAACCCGAAGTGCTCGTAGATCCTGCGGGCGGACACCTGCTTGTCGGTGGTCCACAGGGTCACGCGTCGGTAGCCGGCCTCGCGGGCGAAGGCGAGGGACTGCTCCACCAGGCGGGTGCCGAGCCCCAGGCCCCGGGCGGCCGGGGTGACGAGCAGGACGCGCAGCTTCGCCACTCCCGGCTGGTCGGCGGCGACCAGCAACACGCACCCCGCGCGCTCGCCGTCGACCTCGGCGATCCAGGCCGCCTCCGTGGCCGGGGAGCCCTTGGCCGCGTAGTCGGCGACGATCTTGGCCACGATCGCCTCGAAGTCGCTGGTGAAACCGAACTGCCGGGCGTACAGCTCGCCGTGGGCCATCACCACCCAGCCCAGGTCGCCGGGGTGGTCGGCGCGGCGGATCACGACCTGCCGCCGACGATCTTCCTTCACCATCACGCACGCTCCGTCACACATGACATCTCACCGTTACTGACACGGTCGTGTCAGTGAAGGCTCTAGGCTAGGCGCATGCCTCCGAAGACCGCAATCCCGTCCGCCCGTCAGAGAGAACTGCTCGAGGCCGCTCACGAGTACGTGCTCGCTCATGGTCTGGCCGATCTGTCGCTGCGCCCGCTGGCCGAGGCGATCGGCTCCAGCACCCGGGTGCTGATGTTCCTGTTCGGCAACAAGGACGGGCTGGTGCGGGCGCTGCTGGAGCGGGCCCGTACCGAGGAGCTGACGCTGCTGGCGCACCTGCGCCGGCCCGACCGGCCGGTCGGCCTGGGCGCTGCGGCCGAACAGGTGTGGTCATGGCTCGCCGCCGAAGAACACCGCCCGCTGCTGCGCCTGTGGGCCGAGGCGTACGCCCGCTCCCTCGTCGAACCGGACGGCCCCTGGGCCGGGTTCGCCAGGTCCACCGTGGAGGACTGGCTCGATGTGCTGGCCGCCTGTCAGGCACGTCCGGACAGGGAGAGCGAGGACGGCGCCGTCCTCCGCACGCTCACGCTGGCGGTGCTGCGCGGTGCGCTGCTCGACCTTCTCGCCACCGACGACGAAGGCCGGGTGACGGCCGCCGTCCACCACCAGCTGGCCCTGTTGCACCACGACGAGACATCCGGCACCTGATCACCGGGCCCGTGGCGCACGCCGTCCGGTGTCACCCCACCGTCGGTCGGCGGTGGCGGTAGTAGAGCATCCCCTCGTGGTCCGGCGCGTGGTCGACGAGGGTGAAGCCCGCCGATGCGACGCACCGGCGACTGGCGTGGTTGTCGGCGTCGATGCCGCAGAAGAACGTCCGGACGTCGTCGGCATCGGGGTGGGAGAGAACGGCCCGGAGGGCGGAGCGGCCGTAGCCCTGCCGCCACCGGTCGGGGGCGACCAGATAGGCCAGCCCCAGGGCGGGGCGGGGGTCGATGTCGGACAGAACGGGGCCGTCGGGGCCCTCGCCGTGGTAGCGGACCCAGCGGTCGTAGACGTCGCCGCAGACGAAGGCGACCGGAGCCCCGGCCTCGTCCAGGCCGATCCACCCGTGGGAGCGCAGCACGGTCGCGCCGCGGAAGGTGGCGCCGGAATCCTGGCTGATCAGCCGTAACTGACTGTGGATCCAGGACCGGCCGCCCAGACGCGTCCGAACCTCGGGGTGATCGAACCAGTGCTCGATCTGGTGCGCCCCGGCCTCGGTCAGGGGCCGCAGTCTCAGAGGTCCGGCGTCCTCGGAGCCGCTCACGGGACCGCCCCCGCCGCACCGGAGCGCGGGTCGACATGGATCTTGGGGCCGGATCCCGCGTCCGCCGGGCGGCGGCCGGCGAGTACGGGGCCGACGTCGTCGAGGCCCACGGTGGCCGCGACGAGCGGCCTGGGGTCGACCGTCCCGTCGGCGTACGCGCGGATGGTGGCGTCGAGCCCGGGGGAGGCGGACAGGATGCCGACCGCGGTGACGTCCTTGAGGACGAGGGTGCGGGTGTCGATGCGACTGGGCTCGGCGGCCAGCCCGATGTACACGAGCCGCCCGCCCGGCTCGACGAGGTCCAGCGCTCGGGCGGGCAGCGGGGCGGCGTTGGTGGCGTCGACGATCGCGTCGAAGGGCAGGCCGGGGACCGAGTCCTCCGTCCAGCCGTGCTCGAAGCCCAGCCGCCGGGCGAAGGCGAGGGAGGCCCCGGTGGCGCCCATCAGATGGACCTCGGCTCCGGCGGCGCGCAGGAACAGGGCCACCAGCAGGCCGATCGTGCCCGGGCCCAGGACCAGGGCACGGTCGCCCGGGCCCAGCGCGGCGGCCCGCGCGGCGCGCAGCGCGTTGCCGCCGGGTTCCACGAGCGCGCCGAGGGCGTCGTCGACCGCGTCGGGCAGGGCGTGCAACGAGGAGGCCGGCACGGCGAGTCGCTCGGCCAGCGCACCGGCCCGGCCGCCGCGGATGCCGACCTCCTGACGCTGTTCGCACACGTGCTGACGGCCGCGCAGACAGCGGCGGCAGGCACCGCAGCCGAGCATGGTGTCGCCCATGACCCGGCGCCCGACCCAGCCGGGGTCGACCTGCTCGCCGACGGACACGACCCGGCCGGACCATTCGTGGCCCAGCCGCATCGGATAGGCGGCGTGCCCCTGACGCAGATAGGCCATCTCGCCGCTGAAGAACTCCAGGTCTGTGCCGCACACGCCGACCCGCGCCACGTCGACCACGACCTCGCCGGGCCCGGCCGCCGGCGCGGGCAGCTCCCGCACCTCGTACGTTCCGGGGCCGGTCAGGACGAAGGCGCGTACGAGGGCAGTGCTCACCGGGGGGCCAGCACGTGCTGGCGCTGGGTGCCGAGACGGTCGATGCCCAGCTCCATCACGTCGCCCGGCTGGAGGTAGACGGGCGGCGTGAGGCCCAGGCCGACGCCCGGCGGGGTGCCGGTGTTGATGAGGTCGCCGGGCTCCAGGACGAGGAACTGGCTGAGGTAGTGCACGATGACGTACGGATCGAAGACCATCGTCCTGGTGCTGCCGGTCTGCCGGCGCACCCCGTTGACGTCCAGCCACATGCCGAGGTCGAGGACGTCGTCGATCTCGTCGGCGGTGGCGAGCCAGGGGCCGGCCGGGTTGAAGGTCTCGGCGGACTTGCCCTTGGCCCACTGGCCGCCGCGCTCCAGCTGGAAGGCGCGCTCACTGACGTCGTTGACGACGACGTACCCGGCGATGGCGTCCCGGGCCGCCTCCACCGAGTCGAGGTAGGCGGTGCGACGGCCGATGACGATGCCCAGCTCCACCTCCCAGTCGGTCTTCGTGGAGCCGCGCGGGATACGCACGTCGTCGTGGGGGCCGATCAGGGTGTTGGGCGACTTGGTGAACAGGATCGGCTCGTCGGGCACGGGCATACCGCTCTCGGCCGCGTGGTCACGGTAGTTGAGGCCGATGCACAGGATCTGGTGAGGGCGTGCGAACGGGGCGCCGACGCGCTCCCCGGCGAACCGTGCCACCTGCCCCGCGGCCGTCCGCTCGGCCACGACGGGACGGACCCGGTCGATGCCGCCCGATCCGAAGAACTGCTCGTCGAAGTCCGTGACGACGTCGGAAAGGTCGACGTAGGTCCGGTCGTCGATCCGGGCGACGGGCTTCTCTGCGCCAGGGGCGCCGATGCGCATGAGGTACACGGGGCTGTCTCCAAGGGTGGTGCGGGACGGGTGAGCGGGGATGAGGGTGAGGTGCGGGAGGTGGCGGTGCGTCAGGTGTGGGGTGCCGCGAGCGGGCCGAGCAGGGCGCGGATCTCCTCGAACCCGTTCACCAGGTCGGACAGCGGGGTCCGGTAGGCGAGCGCGCTGACGCTCACCGCCCCGGAGGGGGTCGTGGGCGAGGTGAGGTACACGGGCACGGCGAGGCAGTTGACGCCGGTCTCGTTCTCCTGGTCGTCGCAGGCGTAGCCCTGTGCGGCCGCCGCCTCCAGCGCGCGGTGCAGTTCGGCGGCCGTGCACAGCGACCGGGGAGTGCGGCGCTCCAGCGGGAGGCCGCCGGCCCAGGTCTCGACCGCCTCCAGGGTCGTCAGTTCGCCGGACAGCAGCAGTTTGCCGACCGCCGTGGTGTGGGCCGCGTTGCGGCCGCCGATGGTCGAGGTCAGCTTCGCGGCGCCGGAGGGCGGGTCGACCTTGGCGCGGTAGACGACCTCCCGGCCGTCCAGGACCGCGTAGTGCGCCGTCTCGCCGAACCGCTCCGCCAGCGCCTCCAGCGCCGGGCGCACCCGGACGTGGTCGGGGCGCGCCTCGTGGTGGGCGAACGCCATGCGCAGGAACTCGTCCCCGAGCACATAGCGGCTGCCCGCGTCCTGATCGGCGAGGCCCGCCCGGCGCAGGGCGCCGAGCGCGCGGTGCACGGTCGGTTTCGGGCTGCCGATAGCGCGGGTCAGCTCGTCCAGACCCACCCCGTCGGGGTGGCGCGCGAGCTCCTTGAGGACGGCGAGTACCCGGTCCGAGCCGACGAGCCGGCCGCCGTCGGCGCCGGCCGCGCCGTCCTCGCCAAGGTCTGCCGGCCTGCCGGGGTCTGCCGAGCCGCCGGGGTCTGTCGATCCCTCGGATGTCTGCATATGCTTCATGGCGTTCCAAAATTTAGATCGTCATACCGATAATTGGAAGCGGTGCCGGGATGCCTCTACGCAGCGCACAGTGGTACGCGGGCCAGGACCGCAACGCCTACATCCACCGCGCGTGGATGCGGCGGGGCGTGCCGGACGACGCCTTCACCGGCCGGCCCCAGATCGCCATCGCCAACACCGCCTCCGACCTGACCCCCTGCAACGCCCACCTCGACGAGGTCGCGGCCTCCGTCCGCAACGGCGTGTACGAGGCGGGCGGCATCCCGCTGGACCTCCCGGTGGTGTCGCTGGGGGAGACGAACGTGCGGCCCACGGCCATGCTGTGGCGCAACATGGCCGCGATGGCCACGGAGGAGATGCTGCGGGCGAACCCCATCGACGGCGTGGTGCTGCTGGGCGGCTGCGACAAGACCATTCCCTCGCTGCTGATGGCCGCCGCGTCGGTCGATCTGCCCGCGGTCGTCGTCCCCGGCGGACCGATGCTCAACGGCACCTTCCGCGGCGGCCTGCTGGGCTGCGGCACCGGGGTGTGGCAGCTGTCGGAGGAGGTCCGCGCGGGCACGCTCTCGCAGGAGCAGTTCGTACGCTCCGAGTCCTCGATGATCCGCAGCCGCGGCCACTGCAACACCATGGGCACCGCCTCGACGATGGCCCTGGTCGCGGAGGCGCTGGGCACGGTGATCCCCGGCGTCGCCGGGACCCCCGCACCCGACAGCCGGCTGCTGGAGGCCGCGCACCACACCGGCCGGCTGGCCGTCGACATGGTCGCCGGTGACCGGCGGCCGGGCACCTTCCTGACCGAGGCGTCCTTCCACAACGCGATCGTCGCGCTCGCCGCCGTCGGCGGCTCCACCAACGCCGTCGTCCACCTCCTGGCCATCGCCGGCCGGCTCGGCATCCCGCTCACCCTGGACGACTTCGACCGCATCGGCTCCCGCGTGCCGGTCCTGGTGGACCTCCAGCCCGCCGGCCGCTTCCTCATGGAGGACTTCCACCGCGCCGGCGGCCTGCTCGCCGTCCTGCGCGAAGTACGCGACCTCCTCGACCCCGGCGCGCTGACCGTCACCGGCACCCCGCTGGTCGACTTCCTCGACGACGCCCCGATCTGGGACCCCGAGGTCATCCGCACCCGCGCCGAACCGCTGGTCGCCGAGGGCGGCATCGCCGTCCTGCGCGGCAACCTCGCCCCCGACGGTGCGCTGATCAAGCCGGCCGCAGCGTCCCCGCACCTGCTCCGGCACCGGGGGAGGGCCGTCGTGTTCGACTCCATCGAGGACTTCCACGCCCGCGTCGACGACCCGGACCTCGACGTGGACGCCGACTCCGTCCTGGTGCTGCGCGGCTGCGGCCCCAAGGGCTACCCGGGCATGCCCGAGGTCTCCAACATGCCCCTGCCGAAGAAACTCCTCGAACAGGGCGTCCGTGACATGGTCCGCGTCTGCGACGGCCGGATGAGCGGGACGGCGTACGGCACGGTCGTCCTGCACGTCGCCCCGGAAGCTGCCGCCGGCGGCCCGCTCGCACTCGTCCGCACCGGCGACGTCATCACCCTCGACGTCGAGGCCCGCCGCATCGACGTCGACGTCCCCGCCGCCGAACTCGCCGCCCGCAGGCCCGACCCGGCCACCGTCGACGCCTACGCCGCCCCCCGGCGCGGCTGGGAACGCCTGTACGTCGACCACGTCCTGCAGGCCGACACCGGAGCCGACCTGGACTTCCTGGTCGGCTCCAGCGGCTCGGAGGTGACCCGCGAGTCGCACTGACGGCGCCGACATGATGGATGTCGAGGCGTTCTGGTCCGAGACCGTCCACCGTGCCCACGAACGTGTCACCGGTGAACCGGACCGGCTCGGCAGGGCGTTGGAGGCGTCCCCCGAACCGGACCTGCAGTTCTCTGCGTGCACCACGTGGCTGCCGCCCTTCGGTCGCCGATGGCCTCGCTCGAGATTGTCAAGCGGTGTCATCGACTTCGGCCCGTCCGGGTGAACATCGACGAACTCCCCGCCGACGCTGACGTGATGACCACATTTAATGAGCCGCGGAATACGGATGCTCCGGACGCCACGGATGTGAGGGCAGCTCCTCCGGGTGCGTCCGACATCGAGCGTGAGGAGTTCTCGTGGATCCCGCAGTCATGGACATCACCCGGCAGGCATTGCTGTCGTCCTATCCCGAGGAGACCGAGGATCTCGACGCGGCCCTGGAACGGTTGGAGCGCCAGGGCCGTTCCCGGGCGCGGCCGCCGGTCGGCATGGGTGTCGACATGCTGCCGCTGGCCGACCACCTGCTTCCGGCGGTGGCGGCTCTCTTCGGCGCGGTGGGCGGCGCTCTGGCGGAGCAGACCGCCACGGTGCTGAGCGAGAAGACCCGGGCGGGACTGGCGAGGCTGCGCGGCGAACCGCACCACACCTTCGACCCCTTGGCCCCCGAGCAGGAGGAGGAGGTCCGCGCCGCGGTCGTCCTCATGCTCAAGGGGAAGGTCACCCCCGAGGAGGCCGACACGCTGGGGCTGGCCGTGGTCGGTGCGTTGCGCCTGCGCAACAGCGGCAACGGTGGCAATGGCGGCGCCGGTGGCCTGCGTGACTGAGACGTCATTGGCGGATGCGAGGGCAGCCGCCGTCCCGGCACGCCCGGCCCAGCTCACCTCACCGACCCGCGGGCACTACCTGCTGCTGATGGTCGTCCTGGCGGTCGCCGGAATCACCGCCGGCGCGCTGATCTTCAACGAGGTGCACGGTACGGCGTGGGGCCGGGCGCAGCTAGCCTGCGCGGAGTCGGTCGGGCCCTTGCACAGTGATCCACGGGAAGAGCTGCGACTCCAGATCGAGAACCTGTCCTGTGCCGCCCCCGCGGAGCGGCAGCGGGCCGCGGCCGGGCTGGCGGGCGGCGCGGCCGTCGTCGCGCTCGGACTGACGCTGACCTGGTGGCTGCCCCGTCGGCTGATCCGCCGGATCGGACCATTGACCGCCCCTCCGCCGCACTGGCCGTTCCCGGGCCCGCCCGTGCGGCTCGGCGGGCCCGATCTGATCGAGCCGTTCACGGTGCAGCACCTCGGCGCACCGCACATCGTGATGCCGCGCGGCGCGAGGCGTCTGCCCGCGGCCGAGGTCGCGGCGGCGTTGCGGCACGAGTGCGCGCACGTCGCCGCCGGTGACGTACGTCTGGCGTGGCTGGTGCGCGGGCTGCGACGGGCCCTGCCGATCGTCGCCGTGCTTCCGGTGCTCGTGACCACGGTCGCGGCTCTCGCCGAACCAGACCGTTCGGTGCTCGGCTCTTTGTTCAGATGGGTCTGGCTGGACTACGTGGCCCGGGTCGTCCTGCTGGCGGTGGCCGCGTGGATCATCGGCGCCCGCGTCGGCCGAGCCCGGGAACACGAGGCGGACTCCGTAGCGGCGGCCGACGGCGCGGGCCCCGGCCTGACCGCCCTGCTGGAGCGGGCCGAGGCCGGTCCCCGCCGGCTGCGTGAGCGTCTGGCCGGGACACACCCCACTCCCCGGCAACGACTAACCCGCCTGGGCAACCGGACACCACCGGCCGTACTCGGCCGCCTCGACGAGTTGGTCGCCGGAGTCCTGGCGGTGACCGTACTCACGACCTCCTACCAGGTGACGACGCCGGCGTTCACCGCCACGCCGGTGGGCGGCTGGACCCTGGCGATCGACTCCCTTCTGGCCGGCGCGCTGCTGGCGGTGGCGTGCGGTCCTGCCTGGTGGCATCAGCCGCCCCCGGACGCGCGGGCGCCCTGGTGGCACCGTGCGGGCGCATGTCTGGCGGTCCCGTCGGCCGTTCCGGTCGGGCTGTACATCGGGGTCAATCGCACCGGCGCCACGGGAGACGGCCCGTACGGCAGCTGGTGGGTGCTGCTCACCCTGTCCCTGGCGACGGCCGGGGCGACCGTGATCTGTGTGTCCCTGGCCCGGGTGTGGTGGCGTGCCGATCGCGTGGGCGGCTTGATGGTGCCACTCCTGGTGACCACGATCCTGTACGGCCTCGCGTTCTGGATAGGCACCACCTCGTCGGTCTTCGTGTGGTTGTTCCGACCGTCGCACTATCTGATCCTCGTGGCCAACGCGCCCTGGGCCGGGTCCCTCGCGGTCTTCGCCGCCCTGGGCTGTGCGTTCGCGTGGCGTCTCCAGAGCGCCGCGGAGACGGGCACCGCCATGTCGGTGACCGTGGTGCCGGAGCCCGTCGTACCGCGCATCCCACCCCTGATCGTCCTGCTCTCCGCCGGCGCCGCGGCCGCGGCGGCCTGCACGGTGCGTCTGCGAACGGTGGCGCCCGTCGAGGCGGACGAGAAGGCCGCGGTCCAACTGCTCGACATGTGGTCGGCGTCCGCGGCCGGAGTGGCCGTGCTCCTGGCCCTCCTCATCGCCGGAGCCGGAACCGTGCCCGACATGCTGCGCGCGGCGCCACCGGCCACCGCGCTCACCTTCGTGGCGATCTACCTCCGATGGGCGACCACGTGGAGCGACCCCGTCGAAACCGCCCGGCGCTTCCTGGTGATTCCGCTCGCGGTGCTGGCTGTGTCCCTCCTCCTTCTCGCCGTGTGCGTCCCCCTGCTGTCGTCCCGAGCCCGGCCACCGCATCGCACGGTCCTGTATCTGCTTCCCCCGCTGTCGGCCGGGATCGCCGCGGCCCTGACCTCCCTGCTGATCGACCACTCGGGTCTGCTGGAGTACCGCGTCCTTCTTTCCCTCGGATGACCGGCGGTGACCGTCCACCCTTCCCCCTCGCGCGGCGATTGAGTGCGTCCGCCCCGTATCCACCCCGCACTCACGGGGCATGGGTCAACAAGTGGGTCCACAAGCGGACACAGGAGCCCCAGGCGTGAGTGCCCGGGCACGAGCACCGAGGAACGGACGAGCACGCCAAGCGCCGGGCGGAGACGTCCGGCACCACGACGTCCACGGGAAGAGGGACAGAGGATGGTCCAAGCGGAACCCGAACCCCAGAGCATCGGCGTCCCGGCCGAGTCCACCCCGGGCGAGACCCGGGTGGCCGCGACACCGGTCACCGTGCGCAGACTTGTCGCGCTCGGGTACCACGTGGTGGTCGAACCGGGGGCGGGGGCCTCGTCCCGCTTCTCCGACGCGGCCTACGAGGAGGCCGGCGCCCGGCTCGGCGACCCGTGGGCGGCGGAGATCGTGCTCAAGGTGAACGGCCCCTCCACCGAGGAGACCGGCCGGCTGCGCGACGGGGCGACCCTGATCGCGCTGATCGGCCCGGCCCACCACGCGGAGCTGGTCGACGAACTGGCCCGGCGCCCCGTCACCGTCCTCGCCATGGACGCCGTGCCCCGCATCTCGCGCGCCCAGTCGCTGGACGTCCTCAGCTCGATGGCGAACATCGCCGGGTACCGGGCCGTCGTCGAGGCCGCGCACGCCTTCGGACGCTTCTTCACCGGCCAGGTGACCGCCGCGGGCAAGGTGCCGCCCGCCAAGGTCCTGGTGGCCGGCGCCGGGGTCGCCGGACTCGCGGCGATCGGCGCGGCCCGCAGTCTCGGCGCCGTGGTCCGCGCCACCGACCCCCGGCCCGAGGTGGCCGAACAGGTCCGCTCGCTGGGCGGCGAGTTCCTCACCGTCTCCGCCGCGCAGGACGTCGGCACCGACGGCTACGCCCGGGCCACCTCGGACGACTACAACCGGCTCGCCGCGCGGCTGTACGCCGAGCAGACGGCCGACGTCGACATCGTCATCACCACCGCGCTCGTCCCGGGCCGTCCGGCACCCCGGCTCATCACCGCCGAGGACGTCGCGCGCATGAAGCCCGGCAGCGTCATCGTCGACATGGCGGCCGCCCAGGGCGGCAACGTCGAGGGGACGGTCGCAGGCAAGGCCGTCGTCACCGACAACGACGTGACGATCATCGGCTACACCGACCTGCCCGGCCGGCTCCCCGCCCAGGCATCCCAGCTCTACGGCACCAACCTCGTCCACCTGATGAAGCTGCTCACCCCCGGCAAGGACGGCCGGCTCGTCCTCGACCTCGACGACGTCGTGCAGCGCTCGATGACCGTGGTCCGCGACGGCGAGAAGACCTGGCCCCCGCCCCCGGTGCAGGTGTCCGCCGTGCCCGCCCCCGACGCGCCCCCGGACCCCGCGACGCCGGTCTCCTCCGGGACGGCGGCGGCGAGGCCCGCACGCCCGGCCCGGTCCGCCTACGCCCTCGTCGGCGCCGGAGCGCTCGCCCTGTTCCTGGTGACCGCCTTCTCGCCGAGCGAACTCATCGGCCACTTCACGGTGTTCGTGCTGGCCATCGTCATCGGCTTCTACGTCATCGGCCAGGTGCACCACGCGCTGCACACCCCGTTGATGTCGGTCACCAACGCCATCTCCGGGATCGTCGTGGTCGGCGCACTGCTGCAGATCGGGCACGGCGACACCGCCGTCACCGTGCTGTCGTTCGCCGCGATCCTGCTGGCGAGCATCAACGTCTTCGGCGGATTCGCCGTCACCCGCCGCATGCTCGGCATGTTCTCGAAGGGCTGATCAGCGTTGACCATTGTCACGGCCGCAGAAGCCGCCTACGTCGTCGCCGCGCTGCTGTTCATCCTCAGCCTCGCGGGGCTCTCCCAGCACCGGACCTCCCGCTCGGGAGTCGTCTGGGGCATCACGGGCATGGTCGTCGCCCTGGCCGCCACCGTCGCACTCGCGTCCCGGAACATCCAGGCCACCGGTCTCGTGCTGATCGCCGTCGCCACGGCCCTCGGCGCCGGTATCGGACTGTGGCGGGCCCGGGTGGTGGAGATGACCGGCATGCCCGAGCTGATCGCCATCATGCACAGCCTCGTCGGCCTCGCCGCCGCGTTCGTCGGCTGGAACGGCTACCTCGACGTGGAGGCCGGCCTCACCGGGGCGCTGCTGGGCATCCACCACGCCGAGGTGTTCATCGGCGTGTTCATCGGCGCCGTCACCTTCACCGGCTCGGTCGTCGCGTACCTGAAGCTGTCGGCGCGCATCGACTCCCGGCCCCTCACCCTGCCCGGCAAGCACGTCCTCAACGTGAGCGCCCTGGTCGCCTTCGTCGTGCTCACCGTCGCCTTCGTGGCCCGCCCCGGCATCGGCCTGCTCATCGCCGTCACCGTGATCGCGCTCGCCCTCGGCGCGCACCTGGTCGCCTCCATCGGCGGCGGTGACATGCCGGTGGTCGTCTCCATGCTCAACAGCTATTCCGGCTGGGCCGCGGCGGCCTCCGGTTTCCTCCTCGCCAACAACCTGCTCATCGTCACCGGCGCGCTCGTCGGCTCCTCCGGCGCCTACCTCTCGTACATCATGTGCAAGGCGATGAACCGCTCCTTCCTCTCGGTGATCGCGGGCGGCTTCGGCACCCCGGCGGCGGTGGCCGACGGCGAGCAGGGCGAGCACCGCGAGATCGACGCCGAGGAGACCGCGCAGCTGCTGCACGACGCCTCGTCGGTGATCATCACGCCCGGCTACGGCATGGCGGTCGCCCAGGCCCAGTACCCGGTGGCCGAACTGGCGCGCAGGCTGCGCGAGCGGGGTGTCGAGGTGCGCTTCGGCATCCACCCCGTCGCCGGCCGGCTGCCCGGCCACATGAACGTGCTGCTCGCCGAGGCCCATGTGCCCTACGACATCGTCCTCGAGATGGACGAGATCAACGACGACTTCCCCGCCACCTCGGTCGTCCTCGTCATCGGCGCCAACGACACCGTCAACCCGGCCGCCATCGACGACCCGGCCAGCCCCATCGCCGGGATGCCCGTGCTGCACGTGTGGGAGGCCGCGAACGTGGTGGTCTTCAAGCGGTCCATGGCCGTCGGCTACGCGGGTGTGCAGAACCCGCTGTTCTTCCGTGAGAACACCCAGATGCTCTTCGGTGATGCCAAGCAGCGGGTCGAGGACATCCTGCGCGGCCTCGACGCCCTCGACACCACCGTCCCGGAGATGGCCGGCACGTCACGCTGAATGGCGGGTGCGACGCGTGTCCCGGACGGTATTCCGTCCGGGACACGCGGCTTCGTGCGGGTGAAGAGCGCGCCACCATCCGGACGTCGTCCGTGTGGCGTGCCGTCGGCCCGGGGGTGCGTGGTGTCCGCTGAGGTCCTCGGGGCGCTCACGCGAGAAGGAGACACACGGCATGTTCGGACAGGCACAGGCGTTCAGCGGCTTCGCGGTCGACGACCTCGACGCGGCCCGCGGGTTCTACGGGGAGACGCTGGGGCTACGGGTGGAGGAGAGCGGGCAGGGGGAGATGCGCATGCTGATCCTCACCCTCGGCAGCGGCGCACGCGTCTTCGTCTACCCGAAGCAGACGCACACCCCCGCGACGTTCACGATCCTCAACTTCCCCGTGGACGACATCGAGTCGGCGGTCGGCGAACTGGAGCGGCGCGGCGTGAGCCTTGAGCGCTACCCCGGGTTCGACCACGACGAGAAGGGCGTCGTCCGGGCCGGCGGCGACGGCCCCGCGGCGATCGCGTGGTTCACCGACCCGGCCGGGAACGTCCTCTCGGTACTCCAGGAGCAGTGACGCAGGAGGTGACGGCGGCACGAGGGCGGTTGGCCTACGGGCCGGGCGGGCCCGTATCGGCCGTACGGCCGAGGGAACGCGTCCGGCCGGACCGGAAGCCCGGCCGTTCGGCCGAGGCGCGGGCCCGTGCCGACGGGAGAGGTTGGGTACCGCAACCCACCCTCTGCACCAGGAGCACCTCATGGCACGCAAGCCCCTCGTCATCACCGCCGGCGTGGTGGCCGCGCTGGCCGTCGGCGGCGGAGCCCTCACCTACGCGATGAGCGGTACGGAGTCGACCACCGGGCTCGACGAGTTCACGACGGTGACCGTGGACGGCCAGAAGGCGCTCAGCGGGCGGATCGTCACCGGCCGCACCGCGTCGAAGTACAGTCCGCTGCCGTGGATCGGCGCCGGCACGGACATCGTGAAGTGCCCCGCCCTCAAGGCGGTGGCCGGCACCGAGGTGAGGTGCCTCGCGAGGGACGGCGACGGCAAGGACCTGTCCATCCCGGTCACCGTCGTCGAGGCCGACGCCACCAGCATCACCTGGAAGTTCGAGCGGGCCTGACCGCGATCGGAACGGCAGGGCCGCCTCCGTGTTTTTCAGTGCTGGTCGGGGCCTGCTGAACAACTCCCCGACCCTGCAGAATCGGTTCCGGCCGATGGCACGCCCCCCGTGCCATCGGCTCCCTGGCAGGCGGCCCCGGTCCCCGTCCCCCCGGTGGCTCGGGGTCGCCCTTCGGTGCAGGTGTCGTACGGCGGCGGACGGATCCGGAAGGCGGTCGCCGTGCACGGCATGGCGAGCGGCAAGCCTTACCTCTCCCTTACCAACCCGGAGCAGCCCGGGACCGTCTCCCTGAGGGCAGCCCCCGACGGTGGTGGCCCTGCCGCCACCGCCTGACGCACCACCGCTCCCTCAGCTCCTCGCACATGAACGGAACCACCATGTCCGCACACGGTCGTCGGCGTCCGACCCGCCGCGATGTCCTGCTCAGAACCGCCGCCGGCGGACTCGTCCTCGGCGGTGGCGCCGCGGTCTGCGGCCCGTTGCTCTCCACCGCCGACGCGGCGGGAAGCACCTTCGGACACCGCGACGACGGGCGCGCCCACGTCATCGACACCGGCGCCGGCCTCGTGTTCAAGGTCGACCACCGCACCGGCGACCTGACCTCCCTGGTATACGGGGGCACCGAGTACCAGGGCTACGGCAACCGCAACTCGCACGTCGAAACCGGTCTGGGCGCCTCGTCGGTGAGCATCCGCGGGACCGCCGACACCGTCCTGGTCACCGTCGTCCACGGCACCATGCACCACTACTACGCCGCCCGCCGGGGCGAGAACAACGTCTACATGTGGACGAACAAGGCGGACGCCTCCATCACCGCCACCCGCTACATCGTCCGCGTGCGGCCCGGCCTGTTCCCCAACGACGACCCCGACTCCTGGGACGCCCGCACCGACACCCTGATCGAGGCACAGGACATCCGCCGCCGGCCCAACGGCACCACCCGCTCCAAGCACTACTCCAACCAGCGCGTCATCGACTACAGCCACGTCGGCTGGAGCGACGGCAAGGTCGGTATGTGGATGGTCCGCAGCAATCACGAGAAGGCGTCCGGCGGACCGTTCTACCGCTCGCTCATGCGTCACCACTACGAGGACGGCGCCGGCCTGTACGAGATCCTCTACTACGGCGAGAACCAGACCGAGCCGATGCGCTTCGGCCTCCAGGGCCCGTACGTCCTCGCCTTCACCGACGGCGGTGCGCCCGCCCGCGCGCTGGCCCACGACGCCATCGACACCTCGTGGGCGGACGGTCTGGGCCTGGTCGGCTGGGTCGGCCGCCGTGGCCGCGGGCGGGTCGCCGGTGTCGGCATCGGCGGCCGCGCCGAGGGCACCGCCTACACGGTCGGCTTCGCCAACCCCGACGCCCAGTACTGGGCGAAGGCCGACCCGGCCACCGGCCGTTTCCAGTCGCCGTACATGCTGCCGGGCGCGTACGAGCTCACCGTTTACAAGGACGAACTCGCCGTGCACACGACGTCCGTCACCGTGACGGCCGGGCGCACGACGGCCCTGCACACCTTGAAGATCACCGCGGATCCGGGACAGCGGCCCGCGATCTGGCGCATCGGCGACTGGTCCGGCACACCGCGCGGCTTCGCCAACGCCTCCCTGATGACGACGATGCACCCCTCCGACGCCCGGGCCAGACCGTGGACGCAGGGTGTCCACACCATAGGCTCCTCGTCCGCGGCGGACTTCCCCTGCTACCAGTGGGCGGACGTCGACAACGGCCGGAAGATCCGTTTCCGGCTCACACGGGAGCAACTGGCGTCCGGCCACACACTCAACATCGGTATCACCACCGCGTTCGCCAAGGGCAGGCCCCGGATCAGGGTCAACGACTGGGTCTCGACCGTGCCCGTGCCCGCCGAGGAACCCACGACCCGCTCCCTCACCGTCGGCTCCTACCGGGGAAACAACCACACCTACAGCTACGCGATCCCCGCGAGTGCCTGGGTGAGGTCGGCGGACGCCCACCAGGAGCTGACGATCGACATCGTCAGCGGCTCCGGCGGCACCGCCTTCCTCAGCCCCGGAGTGTCGTACGACGTCGTCGAGCTGGTGCCCTGAGCCGTATGTGGCCCGGGACTCATCGGCCGGGCCGGGATTGCCGCCGGATGGGCGAAAAACATAGGTTGAGCGCCCGTTCTTGTGTTCGAGATTCGAAGGGTGTCGGCTGGTGGGTCGTCGCGAGAAGCCGGTGGACCCCGACGCCGGTCCGGTGCAGCGCCTCGCGCACGAGCTGCGCCTGCTGAGGGAGAAGGCCGGGAAACCGCCGTACCGGGAGATGGCCCAGCGAGCCGGCTACTCCACGACCGCGCTGTCGCAGGCCGCGGCCGGCGGTGACCAGCTGCCGACCCTGGCGGTGGTGCGCGCCTACGCGGAGGCACTCGACGCGGACCCCGACGAGTGGGAGGCCCGCTGGCGGGAGGCGGACACCGAACTGCGTGCCCCCGCGGCCGACGAACGGGCGCCGTTCCGGGGTCTGGCACGCTTCGAACCGGCCGACAGCGACCTCTTCTTCGGCCGGCAGGCTCTGATCGGGGACCTGCTGGACCTGGCCCGCGCGCACCGCTTCGCGGCGGTGTTCGGGCCCTCCGGCAGCGGCAAGTCCTCGCTGCTGCGCGCCGGTCTCGTCCCGCTGCTGCGGGAGGGCAAGGGCGACGGACGCCCGGCGGTGATCCGGGTCCTCACCCCGGGGGCACGCCCCGCCCACACGCACCGGGAGGCGCTCGTCCCGAAGGACGGCGAGCTGGACACCTGGGTGATCGTCGACCAGTTCGAGGAACTGTTCACCCTCTGCCACGACCGGGAGGAACGGGACCGCTTCCTGGACGCGCTGCTCGTCGCGCGCCGTCCGGAGAGCCGGCTGCGGGTGGTCGTCGCGGTGCGCGGCGACTTCTACGGCCACTGCGCCGAGCACCGGGAGCTCGCGGAGGCGGTCGGACACGCGAGTCTGCTGGTCGGGCCGATGAGCGCGGACGAGCTCCGCGAGGTCGTCACCGGCCCCGCCGCCACGGCGGGGCTCAATGTGGAACGGGTGCTGACCGCACGGATCGTCGAGGAGGCAGGCGACCGGCCAGGGGCGCTGCCGATGCTCTCCCACGCGCTGCTGGAGACCTGGCGCCGTCGACGGGGCCGCACGCTGACGCTGGCCGGTTACGAGGAGTCGGGCGGTGTCCGCGGAGCGATCGCTGCCACCGCCGAGCAGGTCTACGGCGACCTGGACGAGGAACAGGCCCGCAGGGCCCGGCGCATCCTGCTCCGGCTGATCGCCCCGGGCGACCGCACCGCCGACACGCGCCGCCCGGCGTCCCGCTCCGAGCTGGGCCCTGGTGCGCCGGACGTCCTGGAACGACTGGCCGCCGCCCGCCTGGTCACGCTGGACGGCGACACCGTCGAACTCGCCCACGAGGCATTGATCACCGGCTGGCCCCGCCTCGCGGGCTGGATCGAGGAGAGCCGGGAGCGGCTGCGTGCCCAGCGGCTCCTCGGTGAGGCCGCCCGCGCCTGGGAGGAACTGCACCGTGACACCGGCGCGCTGTACCGGGGCGCACGGCTGGCCCGCGCCGAGGAGCTGTTCGGCGCGCGACCGGAGACGGAGGACGACGACGACCTCACCGGGCCGGAGCGGGCCTTCCTGACCGCGTCCGCCGTGGCCCGTGACACCGAGCGGGACGCCGGCGCGCGCGCCGCCCGGCGCACCCGTGCTCTCGCCGTCGGTGTCTGCGTGTTCCTCGTCCTCGCGCTGACCGCGGGGCTGGTCGCCTGGCAACGCGACCGGCTCAGCGAGGAGGAGGCCGCCAAGGCCGCCGCCCGTCGCCTGGCCACCGTCGCCGAGAGTCTGCGCTCCACCGACCCCCGTACCGCGTCCCTGCTCGGCGCCGCCGCGTGGCGGATCGCCCCGCTCACCGAGTCCCGCTCGGCCCTGCTGGGCGCGCTCGCGCAGCCGGAACGGGACGCCTTCACCGACCCGCAGACCGGCCGGGACGTCCGACGCTTCCTCACCGACCAGGGCCGCACCCTGCTCAGGGCCGACGGCAGCCAGGTCACCAGGTGGAGCGTGGCGGAGCACCGCCGCACCGGCAGCTACCACCTGCCGGGCGGCACCGAGGCGTACGACATCGGCCCCGACGCCCGGTTCCTGCTGCTGAACTCCGCCGACGCCGACAGCGACATGCTGTGGAACCTTCCCGAGGCGCGCTCCGCCGCCGACCTGGGCGACGCGGAGTACGCGACTGCCGCGCCCGACGGCACCGCGTACCTCACCCGGCCGTTCGACCGCCCCGGCCGCGTGGAGGTCCGCCGGACGGACGACGGTCACGTCCTCTTCGGCACCGACGTCGCCCGTGCCCTCACCACGACCGCCCTCGGCCCGGGCGGACGCCTGGCCGCGTTCTGCTCCGCCGACGGCCCGCCGCAGGTGTGGGACGTCGTGCACGGCAAGCAGCTGCCCGGCGACTGGGACAACGCGGACGGCACCGTCTGCGGCACCGGCTCGGGAGCGGACAGCGGGGAGCGCCTGCTGCGCCTCAGCCCGGACGGCAGACGGCTGGCCGCCGTCCACGGCACCACGGTGACCGTCTGGGACGTCCGCGGTGGAAGGAGCGTCGCCGACTTCGCCAGCGGCGGCACCACCGGCTTCACGCAGGCCGATCTCTCCCCCGACGGGGAGTTCCTCGCCACGGTCGACGACCACGAGATCGCCGTCTGGGGGCTCGCCTCGGGCGGCGGGCTGGCCTTCCACCGGCCGCTGGCCGGCGCGGAGGCCAGCGACCTGACCTGGGTCCCGGACCATGGCCGGCGCACCCTGCGCTACCTGGACCGTGCCACCGTCCGCAGCCTCGACCTGACCGACCGCCTCACCACCGCCCGGCAGAACCCCCCGGCCGACGCCACGCTCCTCGGCCCGGACGGCACCACCCTCGCCACCGTCACCCGCGCCGGCAAGGGCTACCGCTTCGAGCTGCGCTCCACCGACACCCCCGCGCACCCCGTCCGGCGCACCCTCGGCCCCCTGCCCAGTGCCACCCGCGACGAGACGCCTCTTCTCGCGTTCAGCCCGGACGGCCGCACCCTCGCCGTCGCCGACACCACGTCCTCGGGCGGCTCGCTGAGACAGCGCTTCACCCTGTGGAACGCCCGCGACCACACGGTCCGCACGGTCCTCACCACCTCCGGAGCCGCCGACCGCCCCGTCTCCGCGATCGCCCTGGGACCCGCCGGGCGCACACTGCTGGCCGCACGCTCCGCCAGCGACGACAGTGGGGCGGAGGTCTGGGACACGCGGACGCACCGCAGGTCCGGCACCCTGCACGGCGTGTCCGGTCCGGCGCTGGCCGTACGACCGGACGGACGGCTGCTCGTCGACTCGGGCGACCAGTACGCCGGCCTCCCCACCGGCAAGGTCACCGGGCGGGCACTCGCCGACGGCCGCCAGGTCACCGCCCTGGCCTTCACCCCCGACGGCGCCCGACTCGCCGTCGGTGACAGCACCGGGCACGTGACCCTCTGGGACCGGGACCTGCGGCGCACCACAGGCGTCCTGACCGGTACCGCCGACACGGTCCCCAGCGGCCCGACCGAGGCCGTGGGCGCGCTGGCCTTCTCCTCCGACGGCCGCACCCTCGCCGTCGGAGGCTCGGAGGGCACCCTCCGGCTGTGGGACACCGCCGGCCAGCGGATCCTCGGCGGGGACCTGCCCACGCCGGGGGACGAGATCCGCTCGCTCGCCTTCGGCCACGACGACGGCACCCTCTACGCCGCCGGCCCGAACATGCTGCTCCGACGCCACCGCATCGCCCCCGAGGCGGCCGTCCGCGCCATCTGCGCACGGGCGGGCGGCGGACTGACCCGGGCCCTGTGGCAGCAGTACGTCCCCGACGCGCCGTACCGGCGGATCTGCCCACCGGCGCACCGGCCACGAGAGGACTGAGCGCCCTCGGAGCCGGCCGCGGAATTGTTCACAGCGACCCCGGGTCTCGCTGAAAAACACCCCTGACCAGCACGATCGGAGACCACAACGGCCGTCCGCGTCCCCGTACGCGGCGGCCGCCGGGCGTCCGGTCCGTGACGCGCGGAAGGTCCCCTCTTCCTCAGGTTCTGGTCACATGCGCCCTCGCACCCTGCTCCCCGCCCTCCTGCTGCTCGGCTCGCTCACCGCGGCCTGCGCGCACGGCACGTCCGACCCGCCGGCCACGGCATCCGACGCCGCCCGGCCCGGATCGTCGCCCGCCCCGGCGCGAACCGTCGACCCCTCGAAGATCAAGGGCCTGCGGATCGTCGGCGACAGCAGCGAGAACAGCTCCTGCCCCTTCGCGACCAGCTACCCGGACGTCCCGGGAGCGGAGGCGATGACGGCCGCGATGAAGAAGGACGTGGAGCAGCGCCTGGCGGGCTTCCGCTCCGGGGCGTGCGAGTCGGATGCCGACGGCGCGGAGAGCCGCGACCTCAACATCAGCCACCAGTTCCTGGTCGCTTCCGGGGACGTGCTCGGTGTCCGCCTCACCACCCAGGACCACAGCTCCGTCGGGGACGGACGGTCCGACACGGTCTACTGGTACGACGGCAGGGCCGGCGCCTACCGCACACCCCTCGCGCTCGTCGCCGAAGGCTCCCGGGACGCCTTCACCACCGCTCTGCAGGACCGGCTCGAAGGACGGGAGGGCGTGAACGCCGGCACCCTGGACGACACCTTCTCCGACGCGGCTTCCCGCGCCGCCGTCCTGAACGACATGGACTTCACGGCCGACGGCGGGCTGCGCGTCACCTTCGACCGCGGCGAGGTGGGCGTCCCGGCCGCCGGCCGCCTGTCGGTGGTCCTGCCCAGCAAGACGGTCACCCCGTGGCTGTCCGGGTTCGGCGAGCGCGCCCAGCGGCAGACCATGCGCCCCGGCCGCTCACTCGACCTCGGCGCGTCCCATGAGCCCGCCCCGGCCGTCCCCACCCACACCGCCTCCGGCGACGACGACACCGACTGCAGGAAGGTCAAGTGCATCGCCCTGACCTTCGACGACGGACCCGCCGCCCCCGAGACCGCGAACCTGCTGACCCACCTCGCCCGGTACCGGGCCCGCGTCACGTTCTTCACCGTCGGACAGAACGTCGCCGCCCACCCCGACCTCGTCCGCGCCGAGGCCCGGGCAGGCCACGAGATCGGCAACCACTCCTGGAACCACCCCGACCTCACTAGGCTCAGCCCACGCCAGGTCGCCTCCCAGCTCCACCGCACCAGCGCCGCCATCAAGGCGGCCACCGGCAGGGCGCCCACCCTCGTCCGCCCGCCCTACGGCGCCATCAACCACACGGTCAAGTCCGTGACGACCCTCTCGCCGGTCCTGTGGGACGTCGACACCGAGGACTGGAAGTACCGCGACCCCGCCCGGGTGGCCCGGACCGTCATCGACAAGGCCCAGCCCAACGATGTCGTCCTCCTGCACGACATCCACCCCACCTCGGTCGCGGCCGTCCCCGAGATCCTGCGGACGCTGAGCGCCCGCGGCTACCACTTCGTCACCGTCAGCCATCTGCGGGCCACGCTGTGATCCGTCGTGGCGTGGGTCGCGGCCGTCTATCGCTCGCGGACCACGCCCTGTTCCCAGGCCCAGGCGGCGATCTCGACGCGGTTACGGGCGTCGATCTTCTGCTGGATGTTGGCCAGGTGTGTCTTGACGGTGGACAGGGACACCACGAGCCGGTCGCAGATCTCCTGGTTGGTGCGGCCCACCGCGACGAGCCGGGCGACGTCCCGTTCCCGTTCGGTGAGGACACTGCCGACGTCCGGGTCGGGGCGAGTGGGGGAGAGGTGCTTGAGGAGTCGGACGGTGACGGCGGGGGAGACCAGCGCGTCGCCGCGGGCGGCGGCGCGTACCGCTTCGATCAGCAGGCTGGGCGGGGCGTCCTTGAGGAGGAAGCCACAGGCCCCGTTGCGCAGGGCGGTGTGGACGTAGTCGTCCTGGTCGAAGGTGGTGATCACCACGACGCGCAGCGGGGCGCGGACGCCAGGGCCCGCCAGGGCGCGGGTGACGTCCAGGCCGTCCAGCCGGGGCATGCGGATGTCGACGAGGCAGACGTCGGGGCGGAGCCGGCGGGCCAGTTCCACGCAGCCGGCGCCGTCGGCGGCCTCGCCGACGATCTCGATGTCGGGCTGGGCGCCGAGGATCAGGCGGAAGCCCATACGGACCAGTTCCTGGTCGTCCGCGATCAGTACGCGGATCGCCGTGTCGCTCACGCCGGTGATCCTGCCTCAGCGGCGAGTGTGGGGAAGGCGGCGGTGACCCGCCAGCCGCCGTCGTCGGTGGGGACGGCGGTCAGCGTGCCCTCCACCGCCTCGACCCGTTCGCTCAGGCCGACGAGCCCCAGGCCACCGCGTCCGCCGACCGGGCCAGGCTGGTGCGCGTCCGGTGCCGAGTTGTGCACCTCGACCCGCAGCCGGTGCCCGTCGGTGTCGATCCGTACGGCGACCGCGGCGCCGGGCGCGTGCCGGCGCACATTGGTCAGCGCTTCCTGGACCACTCGGTGCACGGACGTCTCCACCTCGGGGGCGAGCCGCACGTCGCGGGCCGTCGCGGCGATGTGCAACCGGGTGTTCGCCTCGTCGTCGGAGTACGTGGAGACCAGCCGGCCGAGTTCCGACCAGAGCTGACCGGGCCGGATGCCCGCGCGGTCGTCCTCGCGCAGGACCCGTACCAGGCGGCGCATGGAGTCCAGGGTCTCCGATCCGGAGCGGCTGATGTTCTCCAGCAGCGGCGTGATCTGTTCCGGTGCGCTGTGCTGGAGGGCCAGGGCGGCGTTGGCCTGGACGATGATGCCGGTGACGTGGTGGGCGACGAAGTCGTGCAGGTCGTGGGCGAGTTCCAGGCGCTGACGCTGACGGACGGCGGCGACGTCGCGGGCCCGTTGCTCTTCCAGCAGTCGTCCGCGCAGGCCCCAGGCGAGCGCCAGGCCGACGCCGAGCGCCATCACCAGGGACCCCGTGACGGAGCTGTCGACGCCGTAATACAGGTCCGTCTGCAGGAAGCGCTGCGGGATCGCGATGATCGCCACAGCCAGTGCGGCCGCCACGGCCGCCCCCGTCCTCGAACGTGGCACCGCCCCCGCCACTCGGGAGAGCAGCACCAGGGCAGCGACACTCTCCAGCCCTCCGAACGTCCCGTTCAGATTCGGGCTCGCCCAGAGGGCGATCACGATCGTGCAGACCAGCGAGCCGCCCGCGACGAGCGCGCCGCGTACCCGCACGCTCGGCCGGTGGGCGGGCCGCAGCAGCGCCAGGCAGACGAGGGGGCCGGACACCATCGGCAGCAGGCTCGTCCAGCGGTGGTCGGGCACTCCGTTGGCGAACACGTCGAGCAGCCCCAGCAGGCCGAGGAGGATCCAGCCGGCGGCAGCCGGCGCTCGGCGGCGCGGCGAAGTCTCGGAGTTCACGCTCGGCAGGATACGGAAGCGGTGTCTCCCGACGGACTCGGCCGAACGGCCGATGTCCGGCCGTCACCACCGGCCGTCCGGCCGAGACGGCCTGACGCTCACGCCCGAAAGGTGCACTGCACGCATCCGGTGAACACCGCCTCCGGACACCGCCTCCGCTCTGCCGACGGGCTCCGGCCCGTCCGAGCCCTCCGGTCCCGGCGCGGGGCGGTCCCGGGCGTCAGGCCGGTCGGCCCTGTCGTTCTCCCGTGCGCACCAGACCGGTCTCGTAGGCGATGACGACCAGCTGCGCCCGGTCGCGGGCACCGAGCTTCGTCATGGCCCGGTTGGCGTGGGTCTTGACCGTGACCGGGGTGACGAAGAGGCGTTCGGCGATCTCGTCGTTGGACAGGCCGGATCCCACCAGCGTCAGCACCTCCCGCTCCCGCGGAGTCAGCGTCGCCAGCCTCCGGGGGTCGACCAGGTCGCCGGGAGAGGGAGCGGCCAGGACACGGGCGATGAGACCCTTGGTGGCGGCCGGGGACAGCAACGCCTCGCCGGCCGCCACGAGCCGGACGGCGTCGAGCAGGTGCGCCGGTTCGACCCCCTTGCCCAGGAAACCGCTCGCGCCGGCCCGGAGGGCCTCGACGACGAGTTCGTCCTCCTCGAACGTGGTCAGCACGAGGACCTTGACCCCGGCCAGGTCCTCGTCCTGACCGATCAGCCGGGTGGCCTCGATACCGTCGACCTCGGGCATGCGGATGTCCATCACCACGACCTCGGCACGCTCCGAGCGGGCCAGCAGTACGGCCTCCCGCCCGTTGGCGGCCTCCCCGACGACCTCCATGTCGGGCTGTGCGTCGATGAGAAGGCGGAACGTGCCCCGGAGCAGGGCCTGGTCGTCGGCGAGCAGGACGCGCACGGTCATGGACGGTCTTCTCTCACGGGTGTCAGACGGTGGTGGGGAGCGAGAGCGGCAGGTCGGCGACCACTTGGAAGCCCCCTTCCGGGCGCGGCCCGGCCGTCACGGTACCGCCGATGGCGGTGGCCCGTTCGTGCATGCCCATGAGTCCATGGCCGGTTCCCGGCCCCTTCGGCGCGCCAGGCGGTCCGTCGTCGGTGACGGTGACCCGGAGCGCGTGGACCCCGTAGTCCAGAACCACCGTGGTCCGGGTCGCCGAGGCGTGCTTGTGGGTGTTGGTGAGTGCTTCCTGGACGATCCGGTAGGCGGTCAGTTCGGTCGCGGACGCCAGAGGCGACGGATCGCCGGTACGGGTCACCCGCACGGACAGTCCGCTCGCCCGGAACCCGCTCGCGAGGGCTTCGAGATCGGCCAGGCGGGGAAGGGGGGCGCGCGAGTCCGGCGCGTCGTCGTACTGCCGCAACAAACCGACGGTGGCCCGCAGTTCGTCCAGCGCGGCACGGCTGTTGTCCTTGATGTGGGCCAGTGCCTCGTAGGCCTGCTCCGGGTTGGCGCGCATGAGGTGGTGGGCCACGCCCGCCTGGGCGTTGACCAGGGTGATGTGGTGGGCGACCACGTCGTGCAGGTCCCGCGCGATGCGTACACGCTCCTCGGTCACCCGGCGGCGGGCCTCCGCCTCGCGCGTGCGCTCGGCGTGTTCCGCGCGCTCCCTGGCCGCCGCGAGGTTCTGACGGCGGCCGAGGACGGCGCGGCCGATCCCGGTGGCCGCGATCACGGCGTCGAAGCGCAGCAGGCCGGCTCCGCCCACCAGGGACTCCATGTGCGTGGCCGCGTAGACGCTCGTGACCGCCACGGCCGCGGTGGAGCCGACGATCCATGCGGTGCGCCGACTGCCGTGGAGGGCGAGCGTGTACAGGGCGACCAGGGTCGCCGCCGGGGTCGGTGAGATGTGCGAGGCGACGGCCATCAGCGTGAGGTCGCCCGCCAGGGTGAAGAGGGCCACCCCCAGGGGCCAGCGGCTGCGGAAGGCCAGCGGCACGCACGACAGTGCCGTCCACACCACCTCGTCCCAGCGGGGCTCGTGCCAGCCGGAGTCCCCGACGGCGGTCGCCGCGGTGGCGATCAGGATCAGGGGAACCGCGGGCAGCACGTCCTTGATCCGGTCATGGCCGGCCAGCCACTGTCGCCACACCATGGGCAGTTCCATCCCCTCACTCTAGGCAGCGCGGGGCCGGCGGAAGCGGGAGGGCCCGTGCTCCGCCGACCCGTGCGCCAGGTCGGTCCGTCGTGTGGTCGGTCAGTTGGCCTGGCCGGCGGTCTCCCGTTCACGCACCGGGTGCAGCGGAGGGGCCGGCTCGTCGGCGGGGCCTTCGACGGAGATGTTCGGCAGCGCCCTGTCCAGCCGTCGGGGCAGCCACCAGTTCGCCTTCCCGCACAGGTGCATGAGCGCGGGCACGACGATCATGCGGATCAGCAGGGCGTCCGCCGCGACCGCGACCGCGAGACTGACCCCGAACTCGGAGATCACCCGCATCCCGCCGAACACGAAGGAACCGAAGACACAGACCATGATGGTGGCGGCCACGGCGATGACCTTGCCGGTCTCCGCCTGCCCGACCCGGACCGCGCGGGCGCTGTCCCCGGTGTGGGCCCACTCCTCACGCATCCGGCTGACCAGGAAGACCTGGTAGTCCATGGACAGACCGAACATGATGCCGACGACCAGGATCGGCACGAACGACTCGATCGGACCGGCGGACCCGAGTCCCAGGAGCCCGGCGCCGTAGCCGTACTGGAAGACGACCACGATCGCGCCGAAGGCCACGCCGATGCTGAGGATGTTCAGCAGCGCGCCGACCGCCGGGACGAGCAGGCTGCGGAAGGCGACCGCCAGCAGCAGGAAGCCGAGCGCGGCGATCACCAGGACGAAGAGGGGGAGCTTGCCCATCAGCACCGAGGCGAAGTCGTCGTTGCTCGCCGTGACACCGCCGACGTAGACCGTCATCGACGTGCCCCGCTCGGCGCGCGGGATCACGTCGTCACGCAGGTGGTGGATCAGGTCGGACGTCGCCGCGGACTGCGGGGAGGTCGTCGGGACCACGGAGACCACACCGACGCTCTGTCCGTCCTTCATGGGCGCGGCGGCGACACCGGCCACGCCGTCGGCCTCGCCGAGCGCGGTGACCAGCCGTGCCGCGGCGGCCTTGTCGGTGGGGGCGGGGGCCTGGACGGCCAGTACGAGCGGTCCGTTGAAACCGGGCCCGAAACCGTCCGCGATCATGTCGTAGGCCTGGCGGTTCGTCGAGGCCGTGGGGAGGTTGCCGTCGTCGGACGCGCCCAGCCGCAGGGAGAGGGCCGGGAACGCGAGCGCCGTCAGTACGGCCAGGGCGACGAGACCCAGCGCCCGCGGGCGGGCCTGGACGCGCTCGGCCCACCGGCCCCACACCCCGGCCCGTCCCGCGGAACGGGTCCGCGTCCGTCCGGCTGCCGTGCCGCGCTCCCTGCGGCTCAGGACCCGCGGACCGATCAGGCCGAGCATGGCCGGCAGCAGGGTGAGGGCGGCCAGGACGGTCAGGACCACGGTGACGGCCGCGCCGATCGCCATGCCGTTGATGATGCCGACGTTCAGGGTGAGCATGCCGAGCAGCGCGACGACGACGGTGAGCCCGGCGAACACCACGGCACGGCCTGAGGTGTTGAGGGACTTGGCCACCGAGTCGGCCACGCTCATGCCGGACATCAGGTTGCCCCGGTGCCGGTTGACGATGAAGAGGGCGTAGTCGATGCCCACCCCCAGGCCGATCAGCGAGCCGAGCGTCAGCGTGGTGTCGGAGAGGGTGATGACATGGCTGAGCAGGATGACCGTGACCGCCGACGTACCCACGCCGACGACGGCCGTGATGATCGGCAGTGCCGCCACCCACACCGCCCGGAAGACGAACAGCAGGACGATGAAGGCCAGGATGATCCCCATCGCGTCGGCGACGGCGTTCGGCTCCGGGTTGACGGTGAACGCCTGCCCGTTGAGGGCGATGTGCAGGCTGTCCGTGCCCGCTTCGGTGGCCAGGTCCTTCACGTGGTCGATCCGGGCGTCCGGGACGTCCTCGTCGAAGGCGACCGTGGCGTAGGCCGTCCTGCCGTCCTCGCTGATCTGCCCCTTGCCCGCGGATGTGTACGGGCTGGTCACCGCGGCGACGCCCGGCGCGTCGGCGATGTCCTTCAGTGCGGAGGTCATCGTCCGCTCGGCCGCAGGCTCGGTGACCTTGCCGCCGTTCAGCTGCCAGACCACCCTGCCGCTCTTGCCCGCCGCGCTGTCGGACGCCTTCTGCAGCAGGGCCGTGGCCCGGGCCGAGTCGGTGTCCTGCGAGATCGGGCTGTTGCCGAAGGCGCTGCCGGCCGCACCGACGCCGGCGCCCAGGACGAGCAACAGCCCGACCCAGACCAGGACGACGGCGAGCCGGTGCCTATGGCACCAGCGGGCGAGAGAGGACATGGACGTGCCTTTCCAGGGGACTGCGGGGTGATCGGGCCGACGATCACGGCCCACTCTCACGCTCGCAGTTCCCGGGCCTCACGTCGTTGGCCGTCCGCAGACACTTCCGCGTACTGCGAACGCAGCAGGCGTCTGTGGCCGGTGACGGTGCGCACGCTGCGGATGCCGCGCCGAGGCCGCGTCGGTGGGCCGCGAGGGCAGGACGGACCCGGCCGAGTCGCCGCAGCCGAACCGGCTCCGGCAACCCCTGGAGTCGGCGCCCGGACGCGTCGGTCAGCCGGTCGTCCTCACGGGTGCGCTGCCGCGCCCGTGGTCGCGGGAGCCCAGCTCGGCGTCGAGCGTCTCCTGGGCCACGCGCATGGCCTCGGCGTGGACCGGGTCCTGCAGCCTCCGCCACATCTCGGCCTCGGGTACGTCCTCCACGCGGCTGACCACCCACCAGATGTTGCCGAACGGGTCCTTGATACGCCCCCCGCGCTGTCCGAAGGCGTCGTCGGCCAGGGCGGTGACGATCTGCGCGCCGACGGTGAGGGCGCGGGAGAACGCACGGTCCGCGTCGGCGACGTACACACGGAGCAGGCTCGGCAGGGCGGGCCAGTCCGCGTGCCGGTCGAAGGCCAGCACGACGGTGTCGCCGACGCGAATCTCACCGTGCCCGATCGAGCCGTCCTCGGTCGACACCCGCCGGAGTTCCTCGCCTTCGAACACCTGGGTGACGAAGTCGAGGAAGGCTCCCGTGTCGTCGGTGACGACCCAGGGGGCGACGGTGGTGTAACCCTCCGGTGCGGCGCTGGTCTGCTCGGGCATCGCGGTCCCTTCGAGGATGTCGGCTGTCAGGACCGACGTTAGGCGCGAAGTAGGCCGAATATTGTCCTACTTGCCGCGCTCGCCGGTGCCGGGCGGCCACAATGCTCATGTGGCTGAACGTGTGCGAGTCCGGGCGAGGGACGACGACGAGGAGTGGCGGGCCTTGCGCTTCATCTCCGAGGAGTCGTCCGACGGCGTCTTCGAACAGGTCTTCCTCCTCGGCGACCTTCCCGGCGTGCTGTGGACTCCCCAGGGTGCCGTCGGGACGCGCCCCCTGATCGCCCTGGGGCATGGCGGCGGCCAGCACAAGAAGGTCCCTGACCTCGTGGACCGTGCTCGCCGTTTCGTGGCCGAGTGCGGCTTTGCCGTGGTGGCGGTCGACGCGCCCAGCCACGGTGACCGCCCGGATCATGAGGAGTTCACCCGGATCGCGACGGAGTACGAGGCCCGGCTCGGCACCGGTGAGGAACTGGCCCCGCTCATCGCGGCTTTCCAGGCGCTCGTCGTCCGCCGGATCGTGCCGGAGTGGCGGGCGGTCCTCGACGCGGTCCAGAAGCTCGGTCATGTCGGTACCGGGCCCGTCGGCTACTGGGGTCTGTCGCTGGGCTGCGTGATCGGCGTCCCGCTCATCGCCGCCGAGCCGCGGGTGCGGGCGGCGGTGCTGGGGCTGGGCGGTGCCGAGGTCTCGGCCGAGGCCGCCGCGCGGGTGACCGTTCCGGTGGAGTTCCTCATGCAGTGGGACGACGAACGAGTGCCGCGGCCCCAGGGCCTGGCCCTGTTCGACGCCTTCGCCTCCACCGAGAAGACACTGCACGCCAACCCCGGCAAGCACGGTGAGGTGCCGGCTTTCGAGCGAGACAGCACGCTGCGGTTCTTCGCCCGGCACCTTGGCCGACACGGCAGTTCAGGGGCCGCCGTGACCGTGCCGGGGCGAACGGTGTCCGGTGCGGCGCTCTCTACCGCGCGGCGGCACCCGACCCCCACCACGGGACCCGATCGCCGACGTCGTTGACGGCGAAGAAATCCTTGACGGCGGCGGTCTCCGCGGCATCCGGCTGGTCGTTGGCGCACTCCGAGCCCGCCCAGGCCCCGGACATCACCTTCGAGCACGGGCTGCCGGGGCCGATGTCGGGAAGCGAGAGGATGTGTCCCAGCTCGTGGACGACGATGCGCGAGGGCTTGTACAGCTGGGCGTCCCCGACCTCCAGGTACACCCAACCCCGGCCCGCTCCCTTGATGTTGACGTGGGACTGGACGCCCTTGGCCGTCTTGTACTCCATCACCCGTAGTGCCGCCGGGGTGTCCTGCTCGACGAACCTGATGGTCGGGACGGCCTTGTTCCAGATGGCGATGGCCTCGCGGGACGCCTCCGTGTAGGAGCCGGCCAGCAGGAGGTCGACGGGGATGACCTCCGGTACCGGATCGGCGGCGCCGGCCGGTGTGACACCGCCCAGCAGGGCGCCGCACGCCAGGGCCGCTGTCGACAAGAACTTCCATGTTCGGGCCACGGATGTGCCTCCATTCTGTTGTGGAACGAGGCTAGGGACACCCCATGAGGCTCTCAACGCACCTTTGCGCCTGTTCGAAGGGTGGCCGAGACATGCGCGCGAGGGCGTCCGCAGGTCCGGCCGCCGGGGCCACTCAAGGTGCTACTCCCAGACGTACCAACGGCAGTGGTACATCCCCGCGTCGTCCCAAAACCGCTCGCTCGTTGGATCACGGCCCGTGCCCCACAGTGGAGCTGAACCGCACCGACGGCCCGGTGAGGCGGCTGCCGACTCCCCATCGGCCGCCGCACTCCGCCCGGGCCGACGGGCGGCCTCGCCCGCCGCGGCCCGAACCGTGTCCCGAGGCCGGCCCGACCGGCACCGCGGCAGCCACGACGCCTCCTGGCAGGACTGCCTCACACCGGCAGTCGCCACGCCCCCCACCAAGGAGATCGCTCTTGTCCCGCCGATTCCTCTTCGTCCTCGGCAGCCACCGCAGCAACGGGAACACCGAGTTGCTCGCGCGCCGGGCCGCCGCGCGGCTGCCCGCCGACTGCGAGCAGGAGTGGATCTCGCTCGCCGAGCACCCGCTTCCCGACTACGACGACCTGCGGCACACCACGCGGCCGGAGGAGGGCAGCGATCTCGCGCGGCTCTTCGAGGCCACGTACGCGGCGACGGACATCGTCATCGCCTCACCGGTGTACTGGTTCTCGCTCTCCTCGCGCACCAAGCGCTACCTCGACCACTGGACGGCCTGGCTGTACGCCCCGGAAGTCGACTTCGGCGCGGCCATGGCCGGGCGCACCCTGTGGGCCGTCACCGCCTCCGCGGGCGCCTCGAGCAGGGTCGCCGAACCGCTGGTCGGCACCCTCAACAACCTGGCCGCGTACCTGCAGATGAACTTCGGCGGTGTCCTGCACGGCACCGGCACGGCACCGGGTGACGTCCTGAAGGACGCCGACGCGCTGGCGCACGCAGGGACGTTCTTCGCCCAGCACGCGCCGCCCGCCCGCTTCCCCCACAGCTTCGCGCGGCCCGAGCCCGACAGGGGATCCGCCGCCTGACCGCTCGCGGCACCCCGGGATACCGGCACCCGCCCTCCGCCGACCGAGAGAGTCATCCGTCATGCCCACCGAACCCCCCGAGCCGACTGTCGCCCCACCCGAGGGGTCTGTCGCCGTCACTTCGCCCGCCCCCTCCCGCCGTACGTTCATGGCGACCACCACGGTCGCCGGCGGCGCGGTCGTCGCGGGCGGCCTGACCACCGGGCCGTCCGTGTTCGGGGCGGAGCCCGCGGCGGCCCCGAAGGCGCCGCCCACCAGCCGCGTGACGGTGACCGTCAACGGCAGGCGCCACACCCTCACGGTCGACAACCGGACCTCGCTGCTGGATCTGCTGCGCGAACGCCTCGGCCTGACCGGTTCCAAGAAGGGCTGCGACGCGGGTGCCTGCGGCGCGTGCACGGTCCTGGTCGACGGCCGCCGCGTCAACGGCTGCCTGACCCTCGCCGTCCGGCTCGACGGTGCCGAGGTCACCACCATCGAGGGCCTGGCGAAGGGGGAGCGACTGCACCCGCTGCAGCAGGCGTTCATCGACCAGGACGCCTTCCAGTGCGGCTACTGCACCCCGGGCCAGATCATGTCCGGCGTCGGCTGCATCGCGGAGGGGCACGCCGACTCGCCGGAGGAGATCCGGGAGTTCATGAGCGGGAACATCTGCCGCTGCGGCTGCTACGTGAAGATCGTGCGGGCCATCGGACAGACCGCCGACCGGAAGTGAGGACCGATGCATCCCTTCTCCTTCACGAAGGCGGCGACCACCCGCCAGGCTCTCGACGCGGGCCGTGCCGGCGGACGTTACATCGCCGGCGGGACGACCCTGGTCGACCTGATGCGCGAGACCGTGGAACGCCCGAGCACGATCGTCGACATCAGTGGTCTGCCGCTGCGCGACATCATGGTCACCCGGCGCGGGGGCCTGCGCATCGGCGCGCTGGTGCGGATGTCCGAGGCCGCCGCCCACCGGGGCGTACGCGCGCTGTATCCGGTGATCTCGCAGGCGCTGGAACTGAGCGCGTCGGCGCAATTGCGCAACATGGCGACCATCGGCGGCAACATCATGCAACGCACCCGCTGCACCTACTTCCGTGACGTGACCGCCGCCTGCAACAAGCGTGAGCCTGGATCGGGTTGCGCGGCCCTGCACGGCGTCAACCGCACCCACGCGATCCTCGGCACCTCCGACGACTGCGTGGCCACCCACCCCTCCGACCTCGCCGTGGCGTTCTCCGCACTGGAGGCGACGGTGCACCTGCTCGGCCCGGCGGCGGAACGCAGCGTGCCCTTCGCCGACTTCCTGCACAAGCCCGGCAGCACCCCGAACCGCGAACAGACACTGGGCAAGGGCGAGTTGATCACCGCGGTCGAGATCCCGGCCTTTCCGCGGCCGCTCAGGTCGGGCTATCTGAAAGTGCGCGACCGGCAGTCGTACGAGTTCGCGCTGACCTCGGCGGCCGTCGCGCTGTACATCCGCGGCGGAGTGGTCCGCGAGGCCAAGGTGGCCGCCGGGGGAGTGGGCACCGTGCCGTGGAAGCTGCCCGCCGTCGAACAGGCGCTCATCGGGCGGCGGCCGTCCGAGGCACTGTGGAGGAGGGCCGCCGACCGGGCGACGGAGGGGGCCAGACCCCTCCGGTACAACCGTTTCAAGGTCGAGCTGCTGAAACGGACCGTCGAACGTCAGCTGCGCGTCGTGGGAGGTGGCAAGTGAGTGGGCAGCCTCAGGCAGCCGTCGGGGCGCCCCTGTCCCGGGTGGACGGGCGGCTGAAGGTGACCGGTCAGGCCAAATACGCCGCCGATCACGCCCTCCACGGCGTCGTCCACGCCGTCGTCGTCGACAGCACCGTCGCGCGGGGCCGCGTCACCGGCATCGACACCCGCGCCGCCGACGCCCAGCCCGGAGTCCTCGGCGTCATCAGTCACCTCGACAGACCCGAGCTGGTCTACCGCGACAACCCGGGCGCCTGGCTGGACCCGCTCGTCGGCGAACGGCTGCATGTCTTCCAGGACGACACGGTCCGCTTCTTCGGGCAGCCCGTGGCCGTGGTCGTCGCCCACACCCTGGAGATCGCCCAGCACGCCGCCGACCTGGTGAACGTCTCCTACGAGGCCGAGCAGCCGTCGACCGACATGACGGCGCCCGACGCCGAGGAGAACGACCCCCTGCCCCGGCAGACCTACCGGCGCGGCGACCCCGACGACGCCTTGGCCTCGGCCGAGGTGAAGGTGGAGAGCACCTACCGGCTCGCCCGCAACCACCACAACGCGATGGAACCTCACGCCACCATCGCCCGCTGGAACGGCGCGAAGCTCACCGTCTGGGACAAGACCCAGTGGACATTGGGCGCCCGGGACGAACTGGCCGCCGTGTTCGGCATCCCCGTCGGCGACGTGCGCGTCATCTCGCCGTTCGTCGGCGGCGCGTTCGGCAACGCACTGCGCACCTGGCCGCACGTCACCATCGCGGCCCTCGCCGCCCGCCGGATCCGCCGCCCGGTCAAACTGGTCCTCACCCGCCGACAGCTGTACTACGGGGTGGGCTACCGGCCCGCCTACGAGTACGGGCTGGGTCTGGGCAGCACCCGGGGCGGCCGGCTGACCGCCGCGGTCCACCACATACGGGCCGAGACGTCCTCGTACGAGAACTACGGCGAGGGCGTGATGACCCCGGGGCAGATGTTCTACGCCACGCCGCACGTCCGCCAGACGTACCGGACGGTGCCGCTGGACGTGAACACGCCGACGTTCATGCGGGGCCCCGGCTACTCCACCGCCGCCTTCGCCCTCGAGTCCTGTCTGGACGAACTCGCCCACGAGCTCGGTATCGACCCGATCGAGCTGCGGCTGCGCAACGAACCACAGGAGGACCCTTCCAACGGGCTGCCGTTCTCCACCCGGCGGCTGCGCGAGTGCCTGCGGGCCGGAGCCCGCGCGTTCCGCTGGAGCGGACGCAACCCCGAGCCGCGCTCCCGGCAGGAAGGAGACTGGCTGATCGGCACGGGCATGGCCGGAGGCGTCTACGACACCCTGCGCATGCAGTCCGCCGCCCGCGTCAGGCTGGACGCCGACGGCACGGCCCTGGTCCAGGCGTCGACCAGCGACATGGGCCCCGGCACCTACACCTCGATCACCCAGGTCGCCGCCGATGCCCTCGGCCTGACGATGCGCACGGTCCGCTTCGAACTCGGCGACTCCGACTTCCCCGCGTCACCGCCGCACGGCGGCTCGCAGACCATGGCCGGCGTCGGCTCGGCCGTCCAGGACGGCTGCGACACGCTGCGCCGGCAGGCGATCGGGCTGGCCGTCGGCGACGAGCGCTCACCGCTGCACGGCGTCGACGCCGACGATGTCGTGGTGCGCGCAGGCCGGATGTACGTGAAGGGCGACACCGCACGCGGCGAGACCTACCGACAGCTGCTGGCCCGCAACGGCCGCACCCACCTGGAAGTGACCGGGACCTTCACTCCGACCGGGGACGACCGGTTCTCCATGTACGCCTACAGCGCGGTCTTCGCCGAAGTGGCCGTCGACCGGCGGCTGGGCCTGGTGCGGATGCGCAGGATGCTCGGCGTCTACGACGTCGGACGGATCATCAGCCCCAAGCTGGCCGACAGTCAGGCCCTCGGCGCCATGGTGGGCGGCATCGGGCAGGCGCTGCTGGAACACACGGCCGTCGACCACCGCGACGGCCGTGTCGTCAACGCCGACCTCGCCGCCTACCTCGTCCCCGTCAACGCCGACGTCCCCGACCTCAAGGCGATGTTCCTGGACGGGGAGGACCGCCACGCCGACCCCCTCGGCGTCAAGGGCCTGGGCGAGATCGTGAAGGTCGGGGTCGCCCCCGCCATCGCCAACGCGGTCTTCCACGCCACCGGGAAGCGTGTCCGCGAACTGCCCCTCACCGCCGAGGCCCTGCTGTGACCCCGGCGGCGACGGGACCTCCGGCCACATGTGCGGGGTCCTGAGAACCGCCCACCCAAACGCCCGCCGCCGCGCCCCACTCCCCCCTGCCGGCGCGGCGGCGGGGCATTGGGCAGCGGGCGGACGGACCGTACGGTGGCCGACCGGGTGCGCGCGCTGCTGCGTGCGGGCCGGACCGCACGCGTCGACACCAACCGAGGCGCCGGCCTGCCCCTGTCCCGCGTCGCCGGTCCGATCCACGGTCGTGCCCCCCAAGGCCCAGGCGCCGTCGTCCGGGATCCTGGCCGTATGAGGTCCACGCGCTCATCGACGCCATGGCCGAGGCGGCCGCGCGTCACCCGCTGTCAGCGCAGCGGCTCCCTCTCCCAACCGGCCAGCGTCCGCAGTGCTTCCTCCGAGGGGGAGCCGGGCACGGCGTGGTAGGTGACCAGCCGCATCGGGGCGCCCCCGGGCAGGGCCATGGGCTCGTGGACGAGGTCGAACTCTCCCACCAGCGGGTGCCGCATCCGCACGGTCTCGCCGACCGTTCCGCAGCTCACCTCGTGCCGCGCCCACAGCCGCCGGAACTCCTCGCTCTTCTGCGACAACTCCGCGATCAGCGCGGAGAGTTGCGGATCCCCGGGGCTCTTGCCCGCGTTCATGCGTAACGCCCGCGCGATCCTCGGAGCGGTGCCCTCGGGATCGGCGAACCTCTTGCGCGCCTCGGACGAGAGGAAGGCCAGGCGGGCCGTGTTGCGTTCCTCCAGCGGCAGCAGGCCCCAGTCGCCGAAGACGGCGGTGGCGAGGCGGTTCCACGCCAGGATGTTCAGGCCTCTGTCGACGACGTAGGCCGGGACCCCGAGCGCGTCGAGCAGGTGCTGCACGCTGGGCCGTACTCCCCGGGGCGAGGGCCCGGCCTGCGGTTCGCTCTGCCGCTCGGGCTGGGCCAGCCGGACCAGATGCTCCCGCTCCTCCTCGTCGAGGCGAAGGGCGCGGGCGATCGCGTCCAGCACCTCGGCCGACATGGTCTCGCCGTACCCCTGCTCCAGGCGTGCGTAGTAGGCGTACGACACCCCCGCCAGCTGCGCCAACTCCTCGCGTCGCAGCCCGGGGACCCGCCGTCGGCCGTACGAGGGGAGGCTGACGTCCTCGGGCTTGATCCGGGCTCTGCGTGAGCGCAGGAAGTCCCTCAGTTCGGTACGCCGGTCGAGTCCGGACGCCCCTCGGTCACCGGGCGCCACATCTGAAGACATCTCTGCCCTCCGGTTTGTCACACGTGCCTCGCTGGTGCGCAGCAGCGTACAACATCGACTCCGCGAATCTTATTGAGACTCAGTATCACTACGATGTAGAGTCTCTGCATAAGACTTCATCTCGAACGGGAGTGTTTCTCGTGAGCAAGATCTGGTTCATCACCGGTTCCTCGCGCGGCTTCGGCCGCGAGTTCGTCACCGCGGCCCTGGAGCGCGGGGACAAGGTCGCGGCCACCGCCCGCGACACCGACTCCCTGGCGGACCTGGTGGCCGCGCACGGCGATGCGATCCTGCCCCTGTCGCTGGACGTCACCGACAGGGCGGCCGTCACCGCGGCCGTGGAGCGGGCGCACGCGCACTTCGGCCGCCTGGACGTCGTCGTCAACAACGCCGGGTACGGACTGTTCGGCACGGTCGAGGAATCCACGGAGCGGCAGGTCCGCGACCAGATGGAGACCAACTTCTTCGGCGCCCTGTGGGTCACCCAGGCCGTCCTGCCCCTCCTGCGGGCCCAGGGTGGCGGGCACATCGTGCAGATCTCCAGCGTCGGCGGTGTCACGGCCTTCCCGAACCTCGGCATCTACAACGCCTCCAAGTGGGCCCTGGAGGCCATGAGCGAGGGTCTCGCCCAGGAGGTCGCCGGATTCGGCATCAAGGTCACCCTCGTGGAGCCCGGCGGCTTCGCCACCGACTGGGGCGGCTCCTCGGGCACCTTCGCCGACCAACTGCCCGCCTACGACGACCTGCGCACGGCCCTCGCCGCCTACTGGAGCACCTTCCGGCCCGGCGACCCGGCTGCCACCGGTGCCGCCCTGCTGAAGGTCGTGGACGCCGACAACCCGCCCCTGCGGGTCTTCTTCGGCACCTCCCCGCTCCAACTCGTCCCGCAGGTCTACGCCGAACGGCTCAAGACCTGGGAGGAGTGGGCCGACGTCGCCACCGAGGCCCAGGGCGGCGCCGCGTAACACTCCGTCGTCCACGGCGCCGGCCCGGGCTGCTCGCGGAGCGCGGCGTCAGGGCCGTGCCTGATACTCGGTATCAAACTGAGCCCTTGCAGTACCCTTCGGTCATGTCTGAAACCGCTCGTGGCGCCACCCCGTCCGCACGCAAGCCGCCCGGCCTGCGCGAACGCATGCGCGCGACGGTTCAGGCGGAAGTCGTCGAGGTGGCACACCGGCTCTTCACCGAGCAGGGGTTCGACCGGACCACAGTCGACCAGATCGCCGCCGAGGTGGGCCTCTCACGCGCCAGCCTGTTCCGGTACTTCGGCACCAAGGAAGACATCGTCCTGGGGCGCCTGGAGGATTCCGGCCGCCAGATCGCGGCGGAGCTCGCCGCCCGGCCCGACGACGAACATCCCTGGGAGTCGCTGCGCCGTGCCTTCGACGTGCTCATGCGGACCAACGAGGCGGCGCCGCGCGAGCAGGTGCTCAGCTATCTGCGCATGCTTCAGGAGACCCCGTCCCTGCGCGCCCGGCACCACGAGAAGCAACTGGGCTGGCAGGGCGGGCTCGTGCCGGAGGTCGCCCGGCGGCTGGGCGCCGACCCCGACCGGCCCGAGGACACGAGGCCGGGGGCGCTGGCCGCCGCCGCGCTCGCCTGCCTGGACGTGGCCTCCACGGCGTGGGTGGCGTGTGACGGCACCGTCCCCCTGTCCGTCCTCCTCGACCGGGCGATGGGCGCGTTCACGGAGTGACCGTGCCCGCTCCCCGGGCGGGACGGCAGCACGGCTGTGGAGATGCCTGTGCGGGACGGTTTTTCCGCTGGATTCCTCACGCGGCCGGCGCACGACTCGCATCCGGTGGACCTGATGTGCCTGTATCTGCTGCACGGCTCGCTCGAACGGATTCCCGGCCTGCCGGTCGACCGCGAGACGCTGTCGTTCCAGCATCTGAGCCGTCATGTCCGCGCCGCGCCGCGCCGCACATCGCTCCAGCTCCGGCGACGCCCACACCTCCTCCCTCGCCGTCAGGAAGAAGGTGCGCGGACGGCTGTACGGGCTGGAGTTCAGACTTCACTTCGTCGCCGGTGAGCCCTGTGCCGACGCGCTGATCCCGTTCGGCGCGCCGGTCGACCTGAGCCGCTTCATGCACCACCTTCGTGGACACCACACCCTGGCAGAGGCGCCGGGTGACTGGGACTTCGGCGTGTTCACCGACGTGCGGGACCTGCGGGAGAGCGTCGTGCGGTTCGGCAACGGCCGCGAGGTCTGGTTCCAGGTCGGCAGCCACCGCTCGGAACGGCTCCGCGGGGGTACCGGAGGGCGCCTGGCGAACGGGCGGTCCCGGTCGGCCCGGAACCGGGGCCGGCTGGTCACCGGCCGCCTGCAGGGCAACCGGTTCGGGACGCGGGCCCCGGCGCACGCCGGAGGCGTGATGTTCCCCGACCCGCTCGCCGCGGTCGAGGAAGACACGCCCGAGGCGTGGGCGTACCGGCGGTGGGTGGCCAGGCTGCGCGACCCTCGTCCGCTGGGTGTGGGACGGACGGCCCGCCCCGAGTTCGGCACCGGACCGCGCCCTCGGTGAGCTGATCGGCGTACTCCGGCGGACGACCTCGCTAGGCTGTATACACGACTGTGCGCAGAATCGATGAGGAGTCCCATGGCCCGGGCGACCGGTAAGAGCGAGGCGGTCTACGAGCGCCTGAAGAGCGACATCGAGTCGCTGCGGCTGCGGCCGGGAGCCAAGCTCGGCGAGGTCCAACTGGGCGAGGACCTCGGCGCTTCGCGGACGCCGGTGCGGGAGGCGATCCGGCGTCTGGCCCGCGAGGGGCTGGTCGATTTCGTGCCGGGGGAGGTGGCCCGGGTGGCCGCGATCTCGCTGGGCGGCGTGCGGGCCCTGTTCGACTTCCGGATGCTGCTGGAGCCCCGTGCGGCCGCGTCGGTCGCGACGGCGGGGGCGGCCGACGAGCGCGTACGGGCGCCGTTCCATGAACTGCTGGAGCGGCTGGAGGAGTTCGACGCATCCTTCCGTGCGCGGGACTCCGCCGCGCAGGCGCGTTCGTACGAGGAGTTCTACGAGGTGACCGAAGCCTTCGACCAGGCCGTCATCGTCGCCTGCCGCAACCCCTACCTCGCCCGCACGATCCGCGACCTGCGCAGCGAGACCGCACGGCTGCGGCATCTGTCGCACAGCGGGCCGCGCCGCATGCTCACCTCCGTGGAGGAGCATCGCGCGATGCTGAAGGCGATCGTGCAGGGGGACGCGCAGGCTGCGGAGGCGGCCGGCCGGCACCATCTCGCGCAGACCCTCCAGGCGCTCATCGAGAGCCTCACCGGCCAGGGCCTCGTGGTCGGCGCCGACGTCCACCTGGATGTCACCCACCGCTAGCGCACCCGTCCTCACCGGTCCCGGGGAGCCGCGATGACGGTGGCTTCTCCGGGTGCAGTGCTGTATACACAGATGGATACAGCACTGCACTCGATAAGGGGGCCGTCCCATGCCGCATACCGTCGGCTCCGCCGACCTGCTGAATTTCGCCGCCGCCACCGCCGAAGCCCACGGGGTTCCGGCCGTGGACGCGCGTCTGCTCGCGGACACCCTGGTGACCGCGGAGCTGTGGGGTCACCCGTCCCACGGGATGCTGCGCCTGCCCTGGTATCTCGACCGTCTGGCGAGCGGCGCGACCACCGCCGTCGCCGCTCCCGTGACCGTGACCGACAGCGGCGCCGTCCTGGTCGTGGACGGGTGCGACGGTCTCGGCCAGGTACTCACCAGCCGTGCGGTGACATGGGGGGTGGAGCGTGCCCGCCGGCACGGGATCAGCGCGGTCGCGGTCCGGAACTCCGGCCACTTCGGAACGGCCGCGTACTTCACCCGCAAGGCCGCCGAACAGGGCTGCGTGGCACTGCTGGCCACCAACGCCAGCCCGGCGATGGCCCCTTGGGGCGGCCGGGAGAAGAGCGTCGGCACCAACCCGTGGTCGATCGCCGCACCGGGCGGCCGCCACGGCACGGTCGTGATGGACATCGCCAACACCGCCGTGGCGCGCGGCAAGATCTACCACGCCCGGGAACGCGGCGAGGCCATCCCCGACGGCTGGGCGGCGGACGCGGGCGGTGTGCCCACCAACGACCCACGCCGCGCGATCGAGGGCCTGATCCTGCCGATGGCCGGCCACAAGGGCTACGCCATCTCCTTCATGTTCGACGTGCTGGCGGGCGTGCTGACCGGCAGTGCCTTCGGCACGGCCGTCGTCGGCCCCTACCAGCCCACCGGCCGCAGCGGTGTCGGCCACCTGCTGATCTGCGTCGACATCGCGGCGATGGCCGACCCGGCCGAGTTCGAGACGCGCATGGAGGCTCTGATCGAGGAGACCAAAGCCGTCCCCGCCGCACCGGGCACGGCCGAGATCTTCGTCCCCGGTGAGCCGGAGGCCCGCACCGCAGAGCGCCTGCGCAGTGAGGGAATCACCCTCACCGACGACACCTGGACCTCCCTCGGCCGTATCGCCGACGCCACCGCCGTCCCCCTGCCCGCCCCCGTCACTTCTCAGGAGCTGTCCGCATGATCGCGCTGACCGTGTCCCTCCAGGTCGTCCCCGGCTGCCGTGACGCCTTCCTCGCGGCCATCGCGGAGAACGCCGAGCGTTCCTTCACCGACGAGCCGGGCTGCCGCTACTTCGACGTCGTCTGCGACCTGGCGGACGACCACCACTTCGTCTTCCACGAGATCTACGACGACGAGGCCGCCGTCGAGGCCCACCGCGCCGCACCCCACTTCCGGGTCTGGCGGGAGGCCGCGGCGCAGTACGTCGTCCCCGGCAGCCAGGTGAACACGCTCTCGCGCCGCCTGTTCCACCACTCCTGACCCCCTGACCCCCTGCCCCCCGACCTCTCGATCGGAGCCGCCGCATGTGCACGGATCCCACCCCGCCGAACCTGCTCATCCACCCCGACCGCGTCGAACGCTTCGACCGGGGCGGCGGAGTGACCACCCTTCCCTACGTCGGCAGGTGGAACTCCGGGACGGCCACCGTCACCACCGGGCAGACCGTGTTCCAGCCCGGCACCGGACTGCCCCTGCACAGCCACAACGTCGAGGAGTCGGTCCTGGTCCTCGACGGTGAGGCGACCGCCGAGATCGACGGCGAGTTCTTCGACCTGGAGGCCGGCCAGGCGACCTGGGTACCGGCGGGTGTCCCGCACCGGTTCCTCAACCGGGGAGAGGGCGTCCTGCGGATCTACTGGGTCTACGGCGGCCGGGACGTCACCCGCACCATCACCGCCACCGGCGAGACCTTCGAGCACCTCTCCGCGCACGACAAGGGCGGGGCACCCACCGTATGAGCGCCACACTGCGCACGACCGACCCCGCCACGGGCCGGCCGATCGCCGCGTACGACGCCTGGGATGCGGCGCGCATCGACGGGGCCGTGGAGCGCGGCCGGGCCGCGGCCAGCGCCTGGGCCCTCGTCCCCGTGTCCGAACGAGCCACGCGCGTCGGGCACTTGGCGACTGTTCTGCGCGAACACCGGGAGAAGCTGGCCCGGCTGGCCGTCACCGAGATGGGCAAGCCGGTCGTCGAGGCGGAGGCCGAGGTGAGCAAGTCCGCGCTGACCGCCGAGTACTACGCCGAGCACGGCCCCGCATCCTCGCCGACGAACGCGTGGACATCGACGGAGCCGAAGCCTGGATCGCCCACGAACCGGCCGGTCTGATCCTGGCCGTCATGCCGTGGAACTTCCCCGTCTGGCAGGTCATGCGCTTCGCCGTCCCCTCCCTGATGGGGGGCAACGGGATCCTGCTCAAGCACGCCCCCAACGTCACCGGCATCGCGCTCGCCCTGCAGAATCTCTTCGCCGACGCCGGCTTTCCCGAGCATCTGGTGACCACACTGCTGATCGCCGAGACGGACGTACCCGAGGTCACCGCACGGCTCATCGAGGACGACCGCGTCGCCGCCGTCACCCTGACCGGGAGCAACCGGGCGGGCGCGGCCGTCGGATCGGCGGCAGGGCGCGCGGCGAAGAAGTCCGTACTGGAACTGGGCGGTTCGGACGCCTTCGTGGTCCTGGACGACGCCGATGCCGAAGCGGCCGCGGCGAGCGCGGTGAAGGCGCGTTTCACCAACTGCGGGCAGAGTTGCGTGTGCGCGAAGCGGTTCGTCGTCGCCGCGCCGGTGGCGGCCGCCTTCACCACCGCGTTCGTGGCGGCCGTCGAAGCCCTGCGGGTCGGCGACCCGCGCGAACGGGCCACGCAGGTCGGCCCACTCGCCCGCGACGACCTGCGAGCGGGGATCCAGCGGCAGGTCGAGGAGTCCGTCGCCGTCGGCGCCCGCCTGCTGACCGGAGGCGAACCGCTCCCGGGCGACGGCTACTTCTACCGGCCGACCGTCCTGGCGGACACCGGCCCGGGCATGCCCGCCTTCGACGAGGAGACGTTCGGCCCACTCGCCGCGCTCACCGTCGCCCGGGATGACGAGGACGCCGTACGGCTCGCGAACGCCACCGCCTACGGACTCGGGGTGAGCATCTGGACGGCCGACCCCGGCCGCGGCGTCGCCCTCGCCCGCCGGATCACCAGCGGCGCGGCCTTCGTCAACGCGATCGTCGCCTCCGATCCACGCCTGCCCTTCGGCGGCACCAAGCGCAGCGGCTACGGCCGCGAACTGGCGGCGGCAGGCATCCTCGAGTTCACCACCACACGCACGTACTGGGTTGCCCGCACCTGACCGCAGCACGGCGGACGGCCAGGGCCAGGGCCTGCGGTTCGGGCCCAGGCGTGATCCGAACACCAGGCTTCGGGAGCGCCGACATCTGCCGCGCCGGGCTTCATCCGGTGCGCCGGGGGAGCTTGGCGGCCACGGCGTCGAGGACCCAGTCCAGGCCCGTCGCGAAGGACGTCTCGGCGTCCACGTCCGTGCCGTCGTGCACGGCCTTGGCCAGTGCCGGGAAGCGGCCGGTGGCCAGCATCCTCGTCACGTGCGGGCCGTTGGCGCGCTGCCAGTCGTGCTTGGACAGGCCCGAGGCGCGTTCGGCCCGCAGGTTCGCGATCTCGCGCCTGATCGCGCCGGTGGCGTAGGCGCTGACGGTCTCCACGGCGCGCATCACGGTGTCGATGTCGGTGTGGCCGTCGAGGGCAGCCAGCGTGGTCTCCGTCACGGCGAGACCGTTCGGGCCGAGGGCCGGACGGCCACCCAACAGGTCGGCCAGCCATTCATGGCGCAGTGCGGTTTCCCGGGTGCGGTGGGCGAGGGTGCTCAGCGCCTCCCGCCAGTCACGGGGCCGCGACTCCGGGAGGATCTCGGCCTGGACCTCGTCCACCATGAGGTCGAACAGCTCCTCCTTGGTGGAGATGAACCCGTACAGCCGCATGGGGCCGGCGTCCAGGCGGGCGGCGACCTTGCGCAGCGAAACCGCCTCCAGCCCGCCCTCGTCCGCCAGGGCGATAGCCGCGTCGACGATCCGCTGCCGGTCGAGCGGCACGGGGCGGGCGGGTCGCTCCGGTCGGTCCCACACAGTCATGGCCACATCGTACTGTTGCAAGACGATGTACCGAGTCAATACAGTGTATCGACATGAGACATCGCATCGCCGTAGTCGGAAGCGGCCCGGCCGGTCTGACCTTCGCCCGTGTCCTGCACCGCCACGGCTGTCCCGTCGCCCTCTTCGAACGCGACCCCGGCCCTGACGCCCGACCGCCGGGCGGCACCCTCGACCTGCACGAAGGGCTGGGCCAACTCGCCCTGGACAAGGCAGGATTGCTGCCGGAGTTCCGGACGCTGTCCCGTCCCGAGGGGCAGGCCCTGCGCATTCTGGACCCGGCCGGGACGACCCTGCGCGACTGGCGACCCCGTCCGGAGGACCGGGCCAATCCCGAGATCGACCGCGGACAGCTCCGTGACCTGCTGCTCGGCTCCCTCGACGTCCGCTGGGGTCGGGGCGTGACCGGCGTGGCCCCCGGGACCGGCGACGGCACGGTGGTCCACTTCGCGGACGGGCGCCACGAGACCTTCGACCTCGTGGTCGGCGCGGACGGCGCCTGGTCCCGGGTCCGCCCGGCCCTCTCACCGGTGACGCCGCACTACACCGGTGTCGCCTCGGTCGAGACCTCCCTGGACGACGTCGACACTCGCCACCCGGACCTCGCCCGGCTGATCGGGGACGGTTCCCTGGCGGTGTACGGGGTGAACCGCGCTCTCGTCGCCCAGCGCAACAGCGGCGGACACGTCAAGGTGTACGCCCAGTTCCGTGCGCCGCTGGACCGGTGCACGGAACTGGGCCGGGCCGATGCCGAAGCCACACGATCGAGCCTGCTGGCCCTGTTCGACGGCTGGGCCCCTCCCGTACTCGACCTCCTGCGGCACGGCACCGTCTTCAGCAGCCGCCCCCTCCACACCCTGCCCGTCTCCCACACCTGGACCCACGTCCCCGGGGTGACCCTCCTGGGCGACGCCGCCCATCTGATGCCCCCGCTGGGGGCGGGCGCGAACCTCGCCATGCTGGACGGCGCCGAACTCGCCGAGGCGATCGCGACCGTGTCCGGCTCCGGCTCCGGCTCCGGCTCCGGGGAGCTGGACGAGGCCGTCCGCGACTTCGAGGAGCGGATGTGGGCCCGGGCCGCCCGATGGGCGGAGATCACGACGGCCGGTCTGGAACGCCTCGTGAGCCCGCACCCCGAGCGGGCCCTCGCCCTCTTCGACGAGCTTCAGCCATCCTGACCGCCGGCACGACGGATTCTGCCTCGACAGCCGGACGACGCATTGACCCCGTACCACCCTCGCGGTTGCATGCTGGTGGTCCTCCGGTGGGGAGCCGGGGAGAAGAGTCGCGTCCAGCGATCAGGGGGAAGAAATGAGAGAAACCGCGAAACGGGGCGCCACCCGGCGTGCGCGCGCCCTCTTAGGAGCCACGGCCGTGGTCTGCACGGTCATGACGGTGCTGCCCGGAGCCGCTTCGGCCGAGCCCAGGTCCGTACCGGCCGTCGCGAACGACGGCGGAGCCGGAGTCGAGCGGGTCAGTGTCGCCGCCGACGGTACCGAGGGCGACGGCGATTCCGCCGGTGCCACGATCACCGCGGACGGCCGGCGCATCGCCTTCTCGTCGTTCGCGAAGAACCTCACCTCCGACCCTTCTTCGGCGGAGCGGGTGTTCGTGCGTGACCGACGGACCGGCCTGAACAAGCAGATGACCACGATCACCTCTCCGATGCAGCGGCCGGTGATCAGCGGTGACGGGCAGTACGTCGCCCTGTGGGGCATGCTGTTCAGGGACACGAAGACCTTCCTGTCCCAGGTGAGTTCGGGAAGCACCATCGGCGTCAACTGCCCTGGCCTCAGCTGCAGTCAGCCGTCGCTGAGTACGGACGGCCGCTACATGGCCCACGTGGCCACCTTCAGCCGTCCGCCGGCCCGGCAGCGCATCGAGGTACGGGACTGGCGGACCGACACCGCGCGGACCGTTGCCGAGCTCGGTCACACCGTCTCGGCACGGCCGTCCGTCAGCGGCGACGGCCGCTTCGTCGCCTACCAGGACGGCCGGGCGGAGGACGTCTTCGTGTGGGACCGGACCGACGACACCTCCTCCGGTCCGATCGAGGGCCCAGCCAGGGCGGCGACCCTGGTCCAGCTCAGCAAGGACGGGAGGAACGCCGTCTACCTCTCGGGCTCCGACACCTACGTCCACGACGAAAGCTCCGGCACCGAGCAACTGGTGCCGACCGTGCGCGGCGTGGCCATCGACCCGACCGGCCGCTATCTGCTGTACGCGCCCCACGACACGAGCGGACCGTCGCTCGTGCTCCGCGACCTGGAGACGGGTTCCGACGAGGTCGTCTCGACGCAGCCCGCCACGGCAGGGACCGACGCGGTCAGCTCCGGCGGGCGCGACGTGGTCTTCCATTCCACGGCCGACGACATCGTGCCGGGAGACACCAACGGGAAGTCGGACGTCTTCCTGCGCCGCTTCTTCTAGCGTCGCGTCTTCTAGGTCTTGAGTGAGTGTCAGGTCCATCATGCCTGTTCGCGGGCACATTTCGGTAGGACGCAGAGCACGCCCGCTTTTTCTTGTGGCAGTGGGTACCGCGCGTCAGACTCGTCGTCATCCACTCTCCGGCCCCCGTGTCGGCAGCCGTTCCCGGCTGTCGGCGCGGTCGCCGTGCTGTCTCACCGTGTGACGTGCACGGGCCGGGAGTGGCCGACGAGGGGGGATCCATGGATCAGGACATGGTCGTGCTGGCGAGGGTCAGGCTGCTGGGCGCCAACCGGCGGGTGGTGCGGGGTGCCGAAGGGCTGTGGATCTACCGTCTGCTCACCCAGGTCGAGCCGGAGACATACGGGTCGAAGCTGGCGTACGTCCTGGTAGAGATCAGCAGGTCGCCTCTGCTGCGGGAGATGCCTGAGCGGCGCTCGGCCCTGTTGGAGGAAGCGGTGCGGGTGGCGAGTGCCCTCGACGGGGCGAACCCCTACCGGGCGAAGGTGCTGGCGAGGGCCCTGGCAGCCAAGCAATGGGAACTGCAGGGCTCCCCGGCGGAGCCGCCTGCGGCCGACGGACGGGCCCATCAGGCCGTTTCCAGTGGCGGGGCGACGGCGGGGCATGGTGAAAGGGTGTCATGACACAAGGAATCCGAGCGCTGTTGACCCGTCGCTGACTGGAGCGGGCGCAGGTGCGCGGACCGGGGAAGGCCGGGGCGAGGTCGTCGACGGCCTCGTCGTACCACTCCCTTGATGGACGCGGACCGAGCCGCCGTCCCGCGAAGGCTTACGGCCGTCGCGGGACGGCGGAGCGGGCCCGGCCGAAGTCCTGCCCCGATGCGCCGAGTCGGCCGCCGCCGGGCGGAAAATGAGGTGCCGGAGTCCGGAGCGCTTCTCTAACCTCGGCCCATGCGCCACGAATCCTCCCTGCTCAACGTCATCGATGTGGAAGCCACGTGCTGGGACGGACAGCCGCCGCCCGGCTCCGTGAACGAGATCATCGAGATCGGTCTCACGGTCGTGGACGTGTCCGCCGGGCGCCGCGTCTCCCGGCATCGCCTCCTGGTCCGCCCCGTCCGGTCGACCGTGAGCGACTTCTGCACGGAACTGACCGGTCTCACGCAGGCCGAGGTGGAACAGGGCGTCACCTTCGCCGAGGCCTGCCGGATCCTCGTCGAGGAGTACGAGGCCGGGGAGCGCCCCTGGGCGAGCTGGGGCGAGTACGACCGCCGGCAGTTCGCCCGGCAGAGTCAGGCCGACGCGGTGGCGTACCCGTTCGGCCATCCCACGGAGCGCACCCACACCAATGCCAAGGCCGTTTTCACCGAGGCGTACGGACTGCGCAGGAAACCCGGTATGGCCCACGCTCTCCAGATCGCCGGACTGCCGCTGGAGGGACGCCATCACCGCGGCGAGGACGACGCGTGGAACATCGCCGCACTCGTCCTCGACCTGGCGGGCCGTGGGGCATGGCCGGCCGGGACCATGGCCCTCTAGCTCGCACCGGAGTCTCCGCACTCGTACCCGGGCCTTTCCGTCGTGCGGGCGACCATGACCGGTCCTGGACGGATGGGCCCACCGTTCGGTGGGGGTCGCACCCCCCCCGGGTGGCGGGGGTGCGCCGGACCTTCGCCGGACCATGTGCCGCAACGCGCCGTGTCCCCCGGTGCCGCACCGCCGCGTCCTCCTGGTGCCGCACCCCGCGTCCCCCCGGTGCCCTGCCGCGGCGCCCCCCGTGCCATGCCCCCGCCGTGCCGATGCCGGCGGCTCCGACCCGATGTGAGCCCCCTCCTCCACCATTCGGCCGGTGCGGCGGCGGTTCCGGGCCCCCGCTCCTGGCCGTTCGGCCGAGGCGACGCCGTCCCCCGGGGCGGCAGATTGGACCGCCGGGCCCCGCGGCAGTGCGCGGGCCGGCAGGGGCGCGGCGAGGGAGTCGGAGATGGCGAAGGCAGGATCGCGTGGCACACGGACGAACCGGCACCTGGCGCGGGTCACCACGCTGGCCGTCTCCGTGCTGATCGGCACGCAGTGGCTCGCCTCGGTGACGGGCCACGGCGCCCTCTGACCATGACGGACCGGCGCGTACTCAAGAAGGCAGGGGCGGCATGACAGGCGGTACGGCAATTCGGGTGGTCGTCGTCGACGACCAGGACATGGTGCGTTCGGGGTTCGCCGCGCTGCTGTCCGCGCAGAGCGACATCGACGTCGTGGGCGAGGCACCGAACGGCCGGGTCGGTGTCGAGGTCAGCCGGCGCACGCACCCCGACGTCGTGCTGATGGACATCCGGATGCCCGAGATGGACGGGCTGGAAGCCACCCGCCGGCTCCTGGACCCACCGCGCGGTGTGGTGCACCGGCCTCGGGTGCTCATGTTGACCACCTTCGACATCGACGACTACGTCTACGAGGCGCTGCACGCGGGTGCCAGTGGCTTCCTGCTCAAGGACGCACCGGTCGCCGAACTCGTTCAGGCGGTACGCGTCATCGCCGCGGGGGACGCGCTGCTCGCACCCTCCGTCACCCGTCGCCTCATCGAGGACATGGCCCGACGCCGCCCCGCCCCGCCCGGGGCCGCCCGGCTCCGTCTCAACGGCCTCACACCCCGGGAGGCGGAGGTCCTGTCGCTGGTGGCGCAGGGGCAGTCGAACACCGAGATCGCGGCGCGCCTGGTGGTGGCCGAGCAGACCGTCAAGACGCACATGACGCGCCTGCTCGCCAAGCTCGGCGCGCGTGACCGGGCCCAACTCGTCGTGTTCGCCTACGAGTCGGGGCTCGTCGTGCCGGGGGAGCCCACCGCCTGACCGGCCGCGCGTCATACCCGGGGGTGACAGGAGGTTTGGCACCTGGGTGTGATGTGCGGCCCCCGGCCCCCGTTCCAGCATCACCGGGTCCCGATCAAGGAAACGGTTTCGCAGGAGCGTGCGGCATGAACCAGCCCATCGGCCACCCCACAAACGACGGCGGCCCCACGAACGACGGCGGGCCCGTCGACAGGTCCGCGGAAGGACGACCCCTCGCCGGGCGGACCGTCGACCTCGACCACATCAGCCGCCTCTACCGCACGTTCGCCGAGGACCTCGACCGGGCCCGTGAACGTCAGCGCACCCTGCTCGCGCCGCCCCACTCGATGAAGGCCCAACTCGACGACATCGAGGCGGAGATCACGTATCTCCTGCTGCGCGAGGCACGGCCCGAGACGGTGGTGGAGATCGGCACCTTCCACGGCTGGTCCACCACCTGGATCCTGCGTGCCCTGCGCGACAACGGCACCGGTCACCTGTACTCGTACGACATCGTCGACCACGTCGTACGGGAGGTCCCCGACAGCCTCTCCGCCGGCCGCTGGACCTTCACCCAGGGCGACGCGCGGGAGAACCTGGCGAAGATCCCCGCCGCCGGCGCCGACTTCCTGTTCATCGACGCCGCGCACTCCGCGAGCTTCGCCCGCTGGTACCTCGCCGAGCTGTTCCCGCTGCTGCGGGCCGGCATACCGGTCTGCGTCCACGACGTGTTCCACGGCCGCCGCGCGCTGCCGTTCACGGAGGGGGCGGTGGTCCTGCGCTGGCTCGCGGAACGGGACAACGTGCCCTTCACCGCGTCCCGGGCGCGCGCCCCCGAGATCCACGACCGTCTGAAGGACATCAAGCGCTCCCTCGCGCTGGCGCACCCCGTCCGGGAGAGCACCGACAATCCGATGATCTTCTTCGCTCTGCGCTGAGGTCCGGCCGACATCCCCTACCAGGGTGCTAGTCACAGGTTGGCTCCCCGGTGTGACGCTCACCGGACACCCCGATCCCTACCTTCCGCCCACCACAAGGACGCACGACGGGGAAGCGGGGAGACACACCATGAGACGGTTCGGACGAGGGCTCGTCGCCTGCGCACTGGCGCTCGCGTCGGTCGCGGGGACGGCGGGCTGGGCGGCGGGCGACATCCAGACCGCCGTCACCGGCCCGCCCCCCGGCACGAAGGCGTGGACGGCCGACCGGATGCTCGGCACACCACTGCCGGACCCCGCATCGGCCACACCCGACCAGGTCGCACGGTTCTTCGCCGGCCTGACGGCGGCCCGGCGGACGGCGCTGGCCGAGCGGCACCCCCTCGTCGTCGGCGGCCTCGACGGCGCCCCGCCCGAACTCCGGTACGCCGCCAATGCCCGCGCACTCATCACCGGACGCGACCGGGCACTGGCCCGCGCCGCGGACCCCGAGCAGCCCGACGGCGCCCGCCGCGAGGCCTGGGCGCGGGCGGCGGCGTACGACGAACTCCTGGCACCCGGGCGTCACATCCTCGCCCTCGACCCTCGGGGCCGGGGGCAGGTCGCCGAGGTGTACGGGGATCTGCTGACCGCACGCCGGGTGGCGGTGCTCGTGCCCGGCTCCGACACGGACCTGGCCTCGTACGACGCCGCGGTCGGCATGGCCCGCAACCTGCGCGCCGAGATGACCCGGCTCTCCCCGGCGGACCGCCCCGCGGTGATCGTGTGGGTCGGCTACACCACCCCGGTCGGCGTCGGCTGGGACGCCGCCACCGGACACCTGGCCGAAGAGGGCGCTCCCCGGCTGCTCCGCTTCCTCGACGGACTGGCCGCGACCACCCACCCGGCCGCCCCGCCCGCGGTGTTCTGCCACAGCTACGGCTCCGTGCTGTGCGGCGCCGCCGCCCACCGGATGACCGGGCGACAGGGATCCGACCTCGTCGCCGTGGCATCGCCCGGGATGCGACTCGACCACGCGGGCCAGGTCGCGGTCGGGAAGAGGGCCCACCTGTGGGCGACGGCCCGGAACGCGACCGACTGGATCCACCGGGTTCCCCCTGTCGAACTCCTCGGCCTCGGCCACGGCGCGGACCCTGCCGACCCGGCCTTCGGGGCCCGAGTCGTCTCCTCCGACCGGGCCGAGGGCCACGCCGGCTACTTCACCCCCGGCACCGCCTCCCTGACCAACTACGCCGCCATCGCCCTCGGCGACTACGCGGCCGTCACCTGCGCCCACCCGACCGCCGGCACCCCCACGAAGGACTGCCGCCATGGCCTTCGCTGACCTCTCCGCCCCCACCGTCCTCTCCGCGGCCGCCGCGCGCATCGAAGCGCGTACACCCGCCCACCGCGACCGCGCCCTCGACGGACTGCGCGCCCTCGCCCTGCTCGCCGTCCCCGTGGGCCACTGGATGCTCGGCGGCCTCAGCCTCGGCCCCGAGGGTGCGCTGCACAACGCGAGCCCGCTGACTGCGTTCGGCTACCTCGCCCCGGTCAGCTGGGTGCTGCAGATGCTCGGCATCTTCTTCCTGGTCGGCGGTTGCGCCTCCACGCTGTCCCTGCGCCGCTCCGCCGCACGCGGAGTGCCGACGGGCGCGTGGCTGCGCGGGCGGCTGGCCCGTCTCGGCCGCCCCGTCCTGGGCGTCGCCGCGGTGTGGGCCGTCCTCCTGCCGGTGCTGTACGCCGCCGGGGTGCCGGCCGCGACCCTGCGCACCGGGGCGGTACTGGTCGTCCAGCCGCTCTGGTTCGTCGGCATCTACGTGCTGGTGACGGCCCTGACGCCGTGGTGCGTGCGCGCCGCGCGGTCCTGGGGCGCGTGGGCCGCCGTACCCCTGCTCGGCTCGGTCGCCGTCGTCGACCTGCTGCGCTACGGCCCCTGGGCGGACGCCATGCCCTCCTGGCTGGGCCTGCTCAACCTCGGCCCCGGCTGGCTGTTCGCGTACCAGCTGGGCGTCTGCTGGGGCGAGGGGCGACTCGGGCGGCGCGGTGCCCGGCTGATGCTGTTCGGCGGCGGCGCGCTGTTCGCCGTGCTGCTCCTCGCCTTCCACTACCCGGCGAGCATGGTCGGCGTGCCGGGCACGGACCGCACCAACTCCCACCCCCCGTCCCTGCTCGTGCTCGCGCTGGCCTCCGTCCAGTGCGGAGCGGCGATCCTGCTGCGGAACCGGCTCGACGGGCTCCTGCGGCGCCGCCGCTCGCTGTGGGCGGCGGTCGTGACCGTCAACCTCTGTGCGATGACCATCTTCTGCTGGCATCAGACGGCCCTGCTCACCCTGGCGATTCCCGGCTCGCTCCTCGGTACCCCGATACCCGGACTCACCACACCCCCGGACAGCATCGCCTGGATACTCGCCCGGCTCGCCTGGCTGCCCCTCGTCGCCGCCGTACTGATCGCCCTGGGCCGCCTCACTCACCGCTTCGAAGCACCCTGGACCGGTGTCCGAGGGCCCCGCCGAGCGGCGGTCGCGGTACTGGCCGGAGCCTTCGCCTGCTACGCCCTGACGGTCGTCTGATCCGTCACGGCGGTCGCCGACGGCCGGCAGCGCACGGTCGACGTCCCGGAGGGTGCCTACGACCGGGTGATCTCCAGCCGGAGCTGCTGGGTGAAGCGGCGAAGGAGGTCCAGGGTCTCCCGGAACTCGGCCCGGCGGTCGTCCCGGCCGTCGGTGGGCCGGGTGGTCCAGACCCGGCGCGCGAGAGCATCGGCGAGAGCGACGGTGTCGTCGGCACAGAGCAGGTAGAGGGCCGAGCGTGCTTCCTGCAGCTGGTTCGCCAACTCGTTGGCGCCCGGCCCGTCGTCACCCAGTCGTGTTTCCTTCAGATGGTCCAGCAGCTGAACCACGGCCGTGTTGAAGCCGATCCCCGCTTTGAGTTTCTGCTCGCGGAGCCACATGCGGTCCTGCCGGCGCGCGGTGAACCACACACCGAACACCGCCCCTATGAGGCCGATGGCGGCCCCGATGCCCACGGACAGGACGTTCTCCACGGTCAACTCCCCCCGACGCACAGCGCTGCCAGGCTACAGAAGCCGCCGAAGGCGCGGCGCGCGGACGGACGCGCCCGGCCCTGAGGGGCCGGGCGCGTGGTCGTGTTCCGCCGGCGGTCGCGTCGGCTACGCCAGACCGTCGGCGGAGCCGCACTGCGCCTTGTCGTCGTCTGTCAGTGGACAACTCAGTCGCCGACGAGTCCACCCCTGCTGAATGAACGCCGGGCGCCCTGTGTCACATCGGATCCGGATCCGCGCCGGCCTTCCTGACGTGCAGCACATGGCCGTCCAGGGGCAGTGGTGTCCGGTCCACCAGAGTGAGGCCGGCGTCGGCGAACAGGTCGCCGTAGTGGCCGATCTGCCGCTCGCGCCCGCCGACGTTGCACATCATGTGCAGGTCCCAGGCGATCGCCAGCGAGGCGGAGCCGTCGGACGGCAGTACGCGTTCGACAACGAGCAGATCGGCGTGATCGGGCATCGCACGGGCACAGTGGCGCAGGATCTCGCGGCAGCGCTCGTCGTCCCAGTCGTGCAGGACGCGGGACAGCAGGTAGACGTCACCGCCCGCGGGAACGTCCGCGAAGTCGCCCGCCAGGAAGGCGCATCGACCGCCGAGACCGGCCTTCTCCAGCCGCAGGCGAGCGGCCTCGACCGCGTGCGGACGCTCCAGCAGCACCCCGCTCAGCCGGGGGTGCGCGGCGAGGACACGGCCGAGCAACTCCCCGTTGCCTCCCGCCACATCGACCACCGTGGCCCCGTTGGACGCCTCGGCGGCGACGGTGAGCGCCGGGTGCGTGGGCACCGGGTCGAACATCGCGGCCCCGGCGGCCATGGACCGGTCGAAGAGTTCGGCAAGGTGGGGGTCGCGGGCGAAGTGGTCGAAGTGGTTCTCGCCGAAGCGATGCTCGAAGCCGACCCGGCCCGTGCGCACGGTGTGGCCGAGTGCGGCGAACGACTCGTAGAACGGGCCGCCGTACATCAGCGCCAGTGCCCGCATCGACCCCGGCGCGCCGGCCCGCAGCAGTGCGCCCACCTCCGTGAGACGGAAGCCGTCGCGGCCTTCCGTCACCGCGCCCAGCATCGCCAGATAGCGCAGCAGCGTCGCCAGGTTCCGCGGCCTCGCGCCGACCTCCTCCGCCAGCTCCTCGACGTGGGTGCCGCGCTCGGTCTCCATCGCGTCGGGTACCCCGAGCTGGGCGAAGACGGCCAGTGCCTGGGTCGTCCACGCCCCGGTCATCAGGCGCAGGAGCGTTTCGGCAGGCTGCCGGGCGCGATGCTCGTCGAGATGCGCGGCGAGCACGTCCCGGTGGTCGCCGGGCACGTACAGCTCCACGCGCCGGTACCCGACCTTGGCCTCCGCGGCGGCGCCGAAGTAGAAGACGGTGCCGTTCTCGTGCGGGTTGTAGCCACCGCCGTCCGGGGTCGCTCCGTAGCGCGCGAAGGTCGCGCACAGGCCGCGCAACACCAGTGAGCTGGGCGAGGCGACGTCGAAGGCGACATGTGTCTCGTGCTCGTGTGCCCGCTCATGGGCGGCCATCGCGTCGAGCCCCGATCCCGGTGCCACGGTCAGTGCGAAGACCTCGACGGTACGGCGTTCCCCGTCCGAGCCGAGCACTCGGGGGCGCAGGATGCCGACGTCCAGGTCGGCGGCCGGCCGCCGATGCCGTACGGCGAGCCGCTCGCGTACGACCACGCTCGGCCGCGGCGGAGCGACCGCGTCGAGGCCGCAGCCGGAGAGCAGGGCCCGCAACTCGGCCTCGTCCGCAGGGAAGACGAGCAGGGCGGCATGGGAGAAACGGCAGTGCTCCACGAGCGTGCGCAGCTCCGGACCGTCCAGCCCGGGAAACAGCAGCGGAAGCAGGGCGGCGGTGTCCTGCTCCTTGACGAAGTCGACCGTCGCGAGCAGCCGTGACGTGTCGTCCGGCAACGTCGTGATCATGATGGGGAACCTCATTCGGTACATGGGGGAAAGGCAAGACGAAAGATCGGAGAGGCAGGGCGAAGGAATCGAAGGATGTGAAGGATGTGGCGGAGGAGCCTCAGACGCCCACGTAGTGCTCGGCGAACCAGTCCTGGTGGCTGCGCGAGGTCCGCAGCGAAGCGATGCGGGAACGCCGCAGGGAGTCGTGGAACAGTGACGTGCCGCACCCTGCTCCGAGCGCTCCGCCGTCCGCCATGCCGGCGCCCGACGCGCTGTGACCCGAGTGGGTGCCGTCCGACGTGCTGTCCGCCGGGCGGTTCGTCCCGTGCAGCAACCGGATCATCCAGTGCGAGAACTCCTGCGCACGCCAGATGTACGCCAGGCACCGCGCGGAGTAGGCATCGAGCCCCGCGGAATCGCCGTGGACGAGGTCGGAGACGAGAGCCTCGGCGAGGATCTCCGCCTCCAGGACCGCGAGATTGGCGCCCTTGGCCGCGGAGGGGCTGACGAGGCCCGCGGCGTCGCCGGCCAGGAACAGCGAGCCGTGTCGCAGTGGTTCGAGCACGTCGGACTCCAGGTCGACGACGCTCCGCTGCACGACACGGCCACGGTTGAGGGGGCCGAACTCCCTCCCGCGCATGCGCAGTTCCAGCTCGTCCCAGATCCGTTCCTCGGACCAGGCGTCGGCCGACGTCCCGCGCTCGCACTGCAGGTAGTAGCGCGTGATCTCGGGAGTCCGCGCCATGTGCCCGGCGAAGCCCCGCTCGTGCACCGCGTACCCGACGGCGTCCATGCTCGGCGGCGCCTCGGCGAGAAGCCCCAGCCAGGTCACGCCGTGGTCGCAGTGGTACCGGCGCACCGCATCGGCCGGCAGCGACCGCCGTGCCGCGCCGTGCCGTCCGTCGCACCCGGCCACGTACCGTCCCTGCCATCGGCCGGGCCGCCCGTCCGCGTTCCGTACGGCCACGGAGGGCCGATCGGTGTCGGCGTCGAGGACGGCCACCGCCTCGGTGCCGAAGCCGACCCGTCCGCCGGAGGCGACGAACCGTGTCAACAGGTCGGTGACCAGCAGTTGTTGGGGATACACGGTGTGCCGCTCACCGCGTCCGAGCCCGCCGTAGTCCAGCCGGAACCGGCCGTCCGCGCTGCGGAACTCGCACACGCTGTGCGCCTGCCCGCGCTGCCGCAAGCCGTCCGCCAGCCCGTGCCGTTCCAGGATGCGCACGGTGTGGGCCGCCAGGAACCCGGCACGCGCCCGCGTCCGCACGTACGCCTGTTCGGCGCGCTCCAGGACGACACAGTCGACCCCGCTGTTCTGCAGCAGATTTCCGAGCACGAGCCCGGCCGGTCCGGCTCCGAGGATGATCACATCGGTCGCATTCCGGGTTTGTTTGTCTGTCACGAAAGGGGATGGTAGGTCCCATGAAGTGACTTACTTGACATAAATCACCTGAATGGGAAGGGCCGTAGCAGTGAGGCGGGGCGCGCGCCGCGAGGGGACGCGCCCTCCGGCCGGGCGCACGCGGCCACGGGAGTACGTCGCGACCGCGCGGGGGAGCGCGTGACGCCGAACTGGACATCGAACTGGACGCCGGCGCAGACGAGTCGGGGCCGAGCGCCGGGGCGTCAGGGGTGTCGCGTCACCGGTCGTGTCGCGTACGGGACGGCTGGAGAAGTTGGTCGACGGGCGCGTAGTCGTCGGTGAGCGGTCGGGCGTCGTCGATCCAGGCGGTGAGCGCGTCGCCGGCGGTGATCTTCCAGCCGGTTCGCCGGGCGTCGAGCGCCTTCTGTGCCGCGCCCAGGTCGACGGGCCGGTCGGAGGCGAGCACCACCAGGTTGCCGCCCTCGGGGGCGGCCGTCGGGTCGAGGCCGATGTCGACCGGGGCACCGACGAGGGCGATGTGCTCGAACATCTCGCCGAGGGTGGCCACTGCGGCACGTGCGAAGTCCAGGTCCCCGTGGTCGATCAGGTTGGCTAGGTACACGCCGTCCTCGTCGAGCACCCGCCGTACGTCGGTCATCGCCTCCACCGTGGTCAGGTGCCACGGCACGCTCACACCCCCGAAGGCGTCGCCGACGACGAGGTCCCGACTGCCGTCCTCCAGCCGCCGCAGGCCGAGCCTGCCGTCCTCGACCCGTACGTCGATCCCGGAAGCGGCTCCCGACGAGAGACCGAGGCGCTCACGGTCGATGCGCACGACCCCGCCGTCGATCTCCGACACGACACTGCGCGTCCCGGGCCGCGTGGCGGCGAGATAGCGGGGGAAGGTGAGCCCGCCACCGCCCAGATGATGGGCGGTGAGGGGCTCGCCCTCGGGGAAGGCGGAGTCGGCCACCGACGCGAGGGCGCGCACGTAGGTGAACTCCAGGAAGGTCGGATCGCCGAGGTCGACGTAGGAGTGCCGCACGCCGTCCAGCAGCAGCGTGCGGCCACCGTCCCGGTCGGGGTCCGTGACGACCTGCGCGCAGTGGTACCGGGTCTCCGCGTCGCAGCCGCCGGGCGCCACGGTGGTGGCGAGGCCGCCGGCGACGACCACGGCCGTCAGGGCAGGGGTCCCGGTCCACCCGCGCGTGCGCCACTCGACCAGCGCCGCGCCCGCCACCAGCAGCGTGCCCAGACCGATCAGGATGCCGCTGACCGGCAGCCGCGCCACCAGGACGAAGCCGGTGAGAACAGTGCCGACGATGGCGCCGAACGTGCCGACGCCGGACAGCCCGCCGACGACCGTCCCGGTGTCGGCGAGGCTGGTGAGACGCAACTTCGTCACGACCGGCGTCACCGCGGAGAGCAGTGCCCCCGGCACCAGGATGGTCAGCGACGCGATCAACAGCAGCAGCGCGGGCGCCCATTCCGCGGTGCTGCGCAGCACGGCGGGGGTGAGTGCCACGACCACTCCGGACACCCCGAGGGAGGGGCCCAGGAGCCGCCGGGGATCGAACTGGTCGGCCACGCGCCCGCCGAGCCAGGAGCCGACGGCGATCGCCGTGAGGGCGATCCCGATCACCATGGTGCTGGTCTCCAGCGTGAGGCCGAGATAGGGGGCCAGCAGCCGCAGAGCGACGATCTCGACCACCAGCACCGCCGCCGAGGAACCGAACACCAACGCGGCAGCGGCCCGTGAACCCAGGCCGCGACCCCGCGGGTTGCCTTCAGCGACAGGTAAGGACGACGATCCGCTCACGGCCGCCATCCTCGCACGGGCCCCCTCGCGCATGTCCCCTCGCACGGGCCGCACGCGGCCCCTCGCGGACGCGCAGCGGCTTCACCCCGTCGACTTCATGACGCGGTCGAGTGTCCGGCGTCCCAATCCGCTCATCGCGGGATTGCTCTCGACGTAGTACCAGACCAGACCCACTGCCTGTTCGAACGCCCATGCCTTGCCGCGCTCCCACTCCAGATCGTCGCAGCGCAGTGCCCGCCGGAGCACGTCCCGGGGGCCCGGCCGCAACAGGTGCCAGGCGCTGACCAGGTCCAGCGCCGGGTCGGCCGGTCCGAAGCCACCGGTGTCGAGTACGCCGCCGAGCCGGTCGCCCGCGACCAGGACATTGCCGGGGATCAGGTCACCATGGCTCATCACGTCGGCGCCCCGGCGTGGCAACACCCGGAAGCGGCTCCACGCCCGGCGCAGACGGGGCACGTCGAGCAGTCCCTCGCTCTGCGCGAAGCACGTCTCCATCCAGGCGTCATGGCGAGTGAGGCCGCCGCCGCGATGGTCGCCGTCGAACGAGCGCCCCCGTGTATCGGCTTCCCGCAGCGCTGAGACGAAGGCCGCGAGGTCCTCGGCGAAGGCGTCCGACCCGCTGGCGTCGGCATCGACGGCGACCGTTCCCGGCAGCCATGTCTGGACCGACCAGGGCATGGGGCAACCCGCGCCGGGCTTTCCCAGGGCGACCGGTTCGGGCGCGGGGAACGGGGACACCTGTGCCAGCTCCGTGCTTGCCTCCGCCTCCCGTTCCAGGGTCGCCAGCGCCTCGGCGGCATCGGACCGGCGGAGCGGGAAACGTGCGGAGAGGCGGTCCCCGATGCGGAAGACGGCGTTGACCGTCCCGGTCGACGCCAGGGGGCGGATCCTCTCGCCGCTCCACTGAGGGAACTGTTCCCGGACCAGGGCCGCGACGGTGTCGGTGGTCACCTCCACCTGGTCATCGTGCATGGCCATCTCCCGCGGTCCCGTCCCCTGGTCCGATGCGCGACGCCGGAAGCGGATCGGAGCCGGAAGCGGATCGGACCGACCGGGAGGACAGCAGGTACGCGCTCGCCGGGGTCAAGTGCGGCCGCCCCCGCTGGGGGCGGGGCAGCCGCAGCGGGCGGGTGCCGTGGACCGGCCGGGCGAGGGGGCACCGCTGCGCGGCCTCTGTCGCCGTCGCACCCTCAGCCGGTGCCACCAGGGGGGCGGATCGTCCGGCTGTACAGGGGCGTCCGGCAGAGCCGAAAAGACGTCGGCCCTCGCGTGCCAGCCGCGGAACACGCTCCGGAACATCGCGTGGGGCTCGTGCGGTACAGGCCCCTTCGAAGCCGTCATCATGCTCTCCTCATCGTGCCGTGAACGTTAACGTGACCGTTAACGGGATTGTTGCTCAGGCGGGCGGACTCCGTCAACGCCCGCGCCCGGCCGGCGATGACGCGCCAGGCCGGTGAACCTGATTGACTGGCGCACAGGGCGGCACAGGACGAGAAGTGAGTGGGCAGCGTGGCCGGACGGCGGGAAACGGAAGACCAGCGGGCGCGGGGTGCGGGAACCGTCAAGCGCGTCACACTCCGCGACGTCGCGCAGGCGGCGGGCGTGTCCCATCAGACCGTCTCCCGGGCGATCAACGGCAAGGGGGAGATCGACCCGAAGACCCAGCAGCGCGTGCTCGATGTCGCCCGCGAACTGCGGTACCGGCCCAGCCGGTTCGGCCGGGGGCTCGTCCAGCAGGATGTCGTCTCGGTCGGCCTCATCGTCCCCGACGTGGTCAACCCCTTCTTCCCGGAGTTCGTGGCGGGAGTGATCGCCGCCGCGGACGAACGCGACTGGCAGGTGCTCGTGGCCAGCACCGAGAACGACCGGTCCCGGGAGCTGTCCCTGGTCCGGTCGCTCGGCCGGCAGGTGGACGCTCTCGTCGGCTACCTCAGCCGATCCGACGCGGAGCTGGAGCCGCAGGTGGGAACGGTGCCGCTGGTTCTGGTCGATCGCGGGCTGGACTCGTCGAAGCACGCGCTGGTCCACATCGACACCGAGGCCGGAATCCGGGCCGGCCTGCAGCACCTCGTCGACCGGGGGCACCGCCGGATCGGCATGATCGACTGCGAGTGCGTGACCGCCCCGATGGTCCGGCGCCGCACCTTCCTGGACGTCGTCGGAGAGCAGGGGCTGCCCGTCGACGAGGACTGGATCGTGATGGGGGAGCAGTCACCGGCCGGCGGCGCCGCCGCGTTCGAGGCGCTGCATGCCGCGCACCCGGATCTCACCGCGGTGGTCGCCTTCAACGACCTGGTAGCGCTCGGCGCGCTCCGGGCCACCCGCCGGCTCGGCGTGCGGGTACCGGACGACTGTGCCCTGGTCGGCTACGACGGGCTGAGTGTCGTCGATCTCGTCGACCCCCCGCTGACCACCCTCCATCTCGACAAACGACGGCTGGGCGAACTGGCCGTCCACCAGGTCGACCGGCTGCTCGCGGGTGAACTGCCACCCCCGATCGTCCTGACACCGACCCTGAACGTCCGCGGCACGACGTGACGCCGCCCCGGACTTGATCCGGCAGCGGGGTACGACCGCCCAGTGGCCCAGTGGCCCAGTGGCCCAGTGGCCCAGTGGCCCGGGGGCCCAGTGGCCCGGGGGCGCGTCCGCGCATGCCGGACGGGCCGTCCTCGGACGGCCCACCTCGGACTCCGCCGTTCACCGCGGCCGTTCGTCTCCTTCCCGGGGCCGGACAGTCGCCGGTCCCGGAAAGGAGTCGGAGGGGCGTGCCGCCCCCGCGCCGGCGGTCAGACGGAGGACGCCTGCCCTGCCGGTGTGAACAGGCGCTCGTACTCCTCGCGCCGGGGGCGCTTGTGGAAGCGGCCGCCCTGCATGATGTGGGTGATCCGGTCGCGGTCGCGCAGGAGCGAGATGTCCTGGAGCGGGTCGCCGTCGACCAGCAGCAGGTCGGCGAGGTATCCCTCACGGACCAGACCGAGCTCGTCGCCCATGCCCATCAGCTGCCCGCCGTACATGGTGGCCGCGCGGAGCGCCTCGGCAGGGGTGAAGCCGTACAGCTCGACGAAGTACTGCAGGTCGCGCGCGTTGGCGCCGTTGGGGTTCCACAGGAAGCCGTAGTCGCCGCCGGGCAGGACGCGGATGCCCCGGCGCCGCATCTCGGGAATGACCTTGCTCCAGCGTTCGAGGGTCTCCAGCAGCCCCTTCTCGGCGGCGGCCTCCTGCGTCACGCCGAACCGCTGTGCCTCGTGGGCGCCGGTGTAGATCACACCGACCGCCGGTGCCACGAAGACCCGGTCCTTGGCCTCCTCCAGCAGGTCCAGGGCCTCCTCGTCGGCGTGCGTGCAGTGGTAGATGATGCGGAAGCCGTTGTTCACGGCCTGCTTGATCGAGCCGGCGGCGTGTGCGTGGCAGGCGAGCCACACGCCCGACTCCCTGGCCTGCTCCCCGGCCGCCTCGACCTCGTCGTCGGTGTAGAGGAGTTGCTTCGAGCCGCCGGGAACGAACGCGTCGTCGCTGGACAGCAGGAACTTGATGGTGTCCACGCCGTTCGCGGCCCACTTGCGGACGAACTCGCGTACGGCCTCGGGGCCGCGGCGGTGGTCGTCGGCGTCGTGCACGTCCGGAACCGCGGTGTCGCCCTCCGGCGCCCGCTCGATGCACGAGGCGCGCAGCCTCGGCCCCGGGAGCCACCCGCCGTCGATCTCCGCACGCAGCGCGATCTCGAACCGCGCTCCGAGCGAACCGGCGGAGTACGCGCTGGTGAACCCGGCGTCCAGCAGGACCCTGGCGTTGCGTGCGGTGATCAGCAGATGCTCCTCCACGGGCAGTTCCATGGTGGGGATCGGCCGGTCCACCGCCGAGGGCCAGGAGATGTGCGCGTGCGCCTCGACGAGACCCGGCAGCAGGGTCTTCCCCGCGGCGTCGACGACATCGGCGCCCTCCCGGCTGACCCGTTCCCGGCCCGCGGCCAGTTGGGTGATCCGGTCGCCCTCGACGCGCACTTCCCCTTCGAAGGGATCGCTTCCGCTGCCGTCGAAGATCCGCGCGTCGGTGAACACGGTGGTCATCGGTTTCCTCCTGAAGGTGTGCCGGCGTACAGGTGCCGTCCGGCGAACTCGAGAACGGTGGCGACGAGCGGCCCGGTGTCGTCCATCCCGAACCACCCGTGCTCGCCGCCGGGCACGGCGATCAGTTCGGCCGCGGCTCCCGCCCGGATCAGCGCCTCGGCCAGCTCCCGGCTCTGCTCGAAGGGCACCAGGGAATCCTCGGTGCCGTGCATGATGAGGAACGGCGGGGCGTCCGGGCGGACATGGGTGACCGGGCCGGCCGCGCGGGCCTCGGCGGACCGCTCGGCCGGCGGACCGCCCAGCAGCCGGGCCTCCCGTGTGCGCGGATCGGCCGGATCGCCCGTCGTGAGCAGATCGGCCGGGCCGAACCAGTCGACGACACCGACGATCACCGGCCCCGGAGCGTCGGCGGGAGCATCCCGTCCGGCGGGCGCGCCCAGGCCCGCCAGGGCCGCGAGGTGGGCGCCCGCCGACTCGCCCCAGAGCACGACACCGGCCATGTCGAGGTCGAGTTCCGGGTCCTCGCCACGGGCGGCGAGCCAGCGCAGTCCGGCGTGGACGTCGGCGAGCTGGGCGGGGAAGACGGCCTCGCCGCTCAGTCGATAGTCCAGGCACGCGACCGCGAATCCGGACGCGGTGATCTCCGCCACCGGCAGGGAGTGCCGGCGCCGTGAGCCCCGCATCCACCCGCCTCCGTGCACAAAGACGAGGAGGCCGGCGCGGCCCGGGGGAGCGGGACGGTGCACGTCCAGCAGCAGCGGCCGGTAGCCCTCCTCGGCCGCGAACTCGATGTCGCAGTAGGAGCGCACTCCCGGGTACAGCGTCCGCGCGGCCGGGAGGGGCTGGCCGAGCGGGTCGGGCTGGACGGCCTCACGCAGTGCCGCCAGCAGCGCCGGAGTGATCACGAGCTGCCTCCCAGCGGGTGAGAGGCGCCCGCGCCGACCGCCCGCTCCGGTGCGGCACCGTCGGTCGTGACGGTGTCCGTCATGACGTGGGACATCTCGCCGAGCCCTTCGATACGGCTGACGAGCCGGTCACCGCCGTGCAGGAAGCGGCGCGGGGTACGGCCGAGGCCGACGCCCGCCGGCGTTCCGGTGAACAGCAGGTCGCCGGGCAGCAGCGGCAGCACGCGCGAGAGGCGGGCGACGAGTTCTCCGACGCCGAACAGCATCGAGGAGGTGCGGTCCCGCTGCATCAGCTCGCCGTTGACGGAGCACTCCAGAGCGAGATCGTCGGGATCGGGTACCTCGTCCGTGGTGACGACGTACGGTCCCACCGGGCTGAATCCCGGTGCCGACTTGGCCAGACTGAACTGGGGCGGCGAGTCCGTGAACTGGCGTTCCCGGTCGGACAGGTCCTGGCCCACCGTCAGGCCGGCCACGTACTCCCAGGCCCGCTCCGCCGGAACGCAGCGGGCGGTGCGTCCGATCACCACGACCAGTTCGACCTCCCAGTCCACCGAGGTGCCGGTCAGGGCGACGGGGCCGGTCGGGCCGGTGAGGCTGGAGGCGTACTTGGTGAAGACCATCGGTTCCTTCGGCGGCACCACGTCCGCCTCGTCCGCATGCGCCCGGTAGTTGAGACCGATGGCGAAGATCTGGTGGGGACGGGGGACCGGGGTCAGCAACTCCTCGGTCCGGTACGGCCGTCCGCCGCGCAGGTCGTGTGCGGCGGCCCAGTCGGTCAACTCGTCCCAGCGGGCGTACACGGCCTGCGGGTCCGAGGAGAAGCGGCCGGCACCGGCCTGTTCGAGGTCGAAGCAGAGTCCGGCGGCGATCAGGTGCGCGCGCCCGCCGATGTTGGCGAACTTCATGTGCGTGGGGTCCTTCGGTGCTCGGGGGCTGTGGCGGGGTACGGGAAGGCGGCGGGCCTCCGGTCGGCGTGGTGCCGCGACGGAGGCCACGGGTCCGTCGCGAAGGGGTCAGTGGGCGACGGGGGAGGCGACCGGCTCGGCGGCGGGCGGTATCAGCGGGTCGCTCTGGCGGCGCAGGCCCCACAGCACGGCTGCGGCGAGGAGGACCGCCACTGCCGTCAGCGCGGCCAGGGCCGGCCGGAGACCGCCCGCCGCGGCGCTCAGGGCGGCGACGATCAGAGGGCAGAAGAACTGCCCGAGGGTCAGGGAACCGCCCCACCAGCCGGTGCCCCGGCCGCGCTGGGCGTAGCTCAGCCGATGGACCGCCCACACCAGCAGCGTCGGCAGCAGCAGTCCGGTGCTGAACCCGGTGATCATCGAGCCGGCCACGACGACGGGCAGCGCTCCGGTCGCGAAGACGGTGGCGAGACCGAGGGCCACACCGACGAACTCGACGGGCACGAGTACGCGCGCCGGGTGCCCGGACAGGCGGGGGAAGAGGGCCGAACCGGCGGCCGTGGCCAGCGCCATGACGGCGGAGACGAGACCGACGGTGGCGGTGGAGCGGATGCCGATCCCGTCGAGGATGAAGGGCAGTTCGACGACCAGGACGAAGAAGAACACCCCGCCGAACAGCGTGACCAGACTCGACACCGCGACCTGGCGGCGCGGCAGCGGCTCCAGGGGCGTTCTGACGCCCGGGGCGCCCGCGCGGGGCGGCTGCCACAGCAGTCCGGCCATCGGCACCAGCAACAGCAGCGGCAGCACGTACATCCAGAACGGGGTCCGCCACCCCGACACCCCGAGGACTCCGCCGATGGCCAGGAAGACCGTCGCGGCGAGTGCCGTCACCAGCGTCGACAGGGAGAGGTACTTCGCCCGCCGCGCTCCGGACCAGTAGTCGCCGATCAGCGTCGTGCAACAGGTCATGATCACGCCTTCGCAGGCCCCCAGCAGGACCCTGCTGACGGCGATCGCCGTCAGCGAGCCCAGGTAGAGCGGGGCGCTGCCGACCACGGCATAGAGGCCCATGGCGATCAGCAGGAGCATCTTGCGGTTGGTCCGGTCGGCGAAGAATCCGGCGAGCGGGGCGGACAGGGCGAGCAGCAGTCCCGGCAGGGCGAGCACCATGGGCACCAGGACATCGCTGCCCGGGGTGTCGGCGAAGTGCCGTTGCATCTGCGGCAGTACGGGCGCGATCAGGGCGGTGCCGAGTACCGGCATGCAGATCCCCGTCAGGAGCAGCGCCAGCTGGGCATGGCCCGCCGCGCGTCCGGCCGGCGTGGGGACCGTCTCATCCGCTGCGGTCGCCTGGTCCGCTGCGGTCGCCTGGTCCGTCGAGGTCGGCGACAGCTCGGTCTGCGGCCGGTCACGGTCGATGGCGTCGGTCATGAGGACACACCTCCTTGTGATGTCACGGGCGGGGCAGTGGGGGGCTGATCCGTGGGGGTCGCTCGGTGGCGGCTGTCACCGCGGACGGGGGACAGCCGTCGGGAACAGCGGCTCAGACCTTCGCCACCGGAAGGTCCTCCGGCACGAACTCGGGCTCCTGCGCCCGCGGATCGGACGCGGCACGCAGGATCGGGAAGACCTCCGCCCGCATCTCCTCCTCGTACGCGGCGATCGCCTCCAGCAGCGGGACCTCGCCACGGGCGACCCGGCTCAGGGCCTCGGTGAGGGCGGCGGCGTCGCGCAGGGTGGTGTTGGCACCGGTGCCGTAGGAGGGCGGCATGCCGTGGATGGCGTCGCCGAGCAGGGTGACCCGGCTGGCGGGCCAGGGGTCGGCCGGCTGCAGGTGGCGTACCGCCACGGGGAAGACGGTCGACCGGTCGGCGCGCTCCACCAGGGCGGACAGGCCGGGATGCCAGTCCTTCACGACCTCGCACATCACCGCGTGGCGGGCCTCGCTCGTGGCCCGGCGCAGTTCCTCGTCGCCGGGGAAGAGACCGCCGTGCGGCGGGGCGAACAGCCCCGCCATCACATACGGTCCGACAGGGTCCACGGCGGCGCCCGGCACCAGCTCGGCCACGGCCTCGGCGATCGGCCGGCGGGGCTGGTAGACGCCGGCCACGAGCACGGCCCCGTTCGGGGCGGAGGCCATGGAGAACCCGTCGAACACTCCGGCGGGCAGGGCCGCCGCCAGCGCGTCGGTGAGCGGGGCGACCGCGTACAGGCCGCGCAGACCGGTGTCCACGACCGGTACCTCGGGAAGCAGTTGTCCGCGGACGACGGAGTTGATGCCGTCGGCGGCCACGAGCACGTCCCCGGTGGCGGAGGAGCCGTCCTCGAACAACAGCCGTACGCCGTCCTCGTCGGCCTCGAATCCGCTGACGGTGTGGCCGAAGTGGAGCACGTCCTCCAGGCCGACGGCCATGATCTGGCGCAGGGTGCGCCGGTTGACCGCCGTGTGCGGGCGCACCGGGTCGTTGGGCGGATCGATGTGGGGGCGGGTGCCCAGTTCGTTGCCCAGGTGGTCGAGGTGGACCATGAGGGCGCGGCGCGGGGCGACCCGTGAGGTCTGGGCGTACAGCTCGAACAGCGGGTCGGGCAGGCATCGCTGCAGGGCCCGTCCGCCGTCACCGTTCATGTGCAGGCGGTACCCGGTCCGCACGATGTCCGGAGCGCTCTCGTACACGGCACAGCCGACACCGGCTTTGCGCAGGCCCTGGGCCAGGCACAGCCCACCGATGCCGCCTCCGGCGACGATGACATGGAACGACGGCATGACGGCTCCTCGGCAGATGGGTGGACCGCACCGGGTCGGCCGACCGGTCGGCCCGCGCGTCCTCAGGACGCGGGGAACCCGGACGGACAGGAACAGCCCGAACAGACCGGAACGGCGGCTGCGTGACGAAGGGGTTCGGTCCGCAACGTGCGGTTCGGCGTGCGGTGCAGTGGTTTCTCAGCGGCTTCAGGCACAGTTCTAGCCGTGGACAGGGGTATCGGGGAACATGCAATCGCCGATGGTGCTCATCGGTCGGACCGATAACCCCGCGGAGGCTCGACGCCATGAGTCTGGACCTGAACCTGCTGATGTCGCTCAACGCCCTGCTGCAGGAGCGCAGTGTGACCCGGGCGGCCCTCCGGCTCGGTCTGAGCCAGCCGACGCTGAGCGCCGCACTGGCCCGGCTGCGCCGCCACTACGGCGACGACCTGCTCACCCGGGTCGGGAACTCGTACGAGCTGACGCCGCTGGCCGAGCGCCTGTCCGAGAACACGGCACAGGCGCTCGCCCTGGCCGACCGGGTCTTCCAGACCGGCCCCGACTTCGATCCCGCCCGTGCCGATCACCAGTTCACCCTGGTGGGCACCGACGCCCATCTGGCCCTCTTCGGCCGGGCGCTGACCGGACTGATGCGCGAGGTCGCGCCGGGGGTGCGGGTGCACTTCCAGCACCTCACCTCGCAGATCGTGCGGCGTGCTCAGGAGGACCTGCGCACCGTCGACGGCATCCTGCTCCCTCAGGGGCTGCTGGCCACGGTTCCGTCGATCGACCTCTACGACGACCGCTGGGTCTGCGTCCTGGCGTCCGACGCCCCGCTGCCGACGAGCCCCACGGAGCTGGCGGAGCGTCCCTGGGTGATGCCGTACAACTCCCCCTGGTTCGCCCTTCCTCCGCTGCACTGGCTGCGGGCCCGCGGACTGGAGCCGCGGCTGGAACTGACCAGCGAGAGCTTCCTGACCGTGCCCCACCTGGTCGCCGGCACCGACCGGGTGGGGGTGGTGCCGGAACGCGCCGCCCGTCTCTTCCTCGCGGACACCGGCACGGTCGTCGTCGACCTGCCGTTCGAGGCGGGGCCCCTGGTGGAGTCCCTGTGGTGGCATCCGCTGCACGAGCGTGAACCCGCGCACATGTGGCTGCGTCAGATGGCCTCGGAGGCGGGGCGGTTGGTCCATGCCCTGTGAGTACCGCGGCAGGGCACGGGCGGGACCGATCCGGTCCCCGGTTCAGCCGGCCGTCGGCAGCCAGGTGTCGAGGACGGCCGCGAGTTCTTCCTGCCCTTGGAACAGATGGCCGTGCATGCCGACCGCCTCGGCCGCGAGGACGTTCTCCTCACGGTCGTCGACGAAGAGGAAGTCGGCGGGTGAGGTGCGCAGTGCGTCGACGCAGTGCAGGAAGGCGGCCGGGTCGGGCTTGGCCGTACCGATCTTGCCGGAGAAGGCGACGTGGTCCAGGTCGTGCAGCCAGGGCTGGGCGGCGAGGAAGGCGTCCGCGTGGTCCGCGGGGATGTTGGACAGCAGGGCGACCCGGGCACGGCCGCGGAGGCCGTGCACATAGGTCACCATGCCGTCGTCGACGCGGGACCAGCTGTCGATGTCGGCGAGCCGCAGCTCCTCGGCCGTCTCGGGGTCGGCGGGCCGGAACAACGACTGCAGTACGTCCGTCCAGTACGCCGAAGCGGAGTGCCGGCCGGCGTCGTACGGCGGGCGGTGGGCCCAGTAGGCCGTGGTGAACGCGTCGGGCGAGGCGTGGCAGCGGGCCGCCATCGTCTCCAGGGCGCCCGGGCGCTGATGGCGGGCGATGACCCCGAAGAGGTCGAAGAGCACGACACGGCGACGGTCGATGGACATGGGGGTCCCTTCCCTCGGGCTTTCGGTGTGGTCCGGTTCAGTGCCGCGGGGGCAGGGCGCGGGCGAGTGCGTCGAGCGCGGCCAGGGGATCGGGGCCCGCCGGGGCGAGGACGACGCTGGTCGCGCCGGCCGCGTGACGGGCGTCGATCGCGGCGCGGGCCTGGGCGGGGGTGCCGGAGATGCTCAGCGCACGGACCCACTCGGCGGGCATGGTCCGGGCGAACTGCCGTCCGTCGGAGCAGGCGGCACGGTGTGCGCGCAGCTCGGCGGCGAAGGGCAGGGGATCGACGTGCGCGGCCCACTGCGGTTCGCCGACCGATTCCAGGACGGTGCGGACACGGGCCAGGGCGGCCTCCTCGTCGTCGTCCACGGCGGCGGCGTCGTAGACCACGATCTCCGGGGAGTGCGCCGCGGCGGGACCCAGGTGGCGCAGGGAGGCGGTGATGTAGCCGGGTGCGGCGGGTTCGGCCAGGAGGAGTCCGTCGGCGACCTCGCCCGCGACCGCCTGCGACTTGGGGCCGCGCACCCCCAGGATCACCGGGGGCACGACGTCCGGGACCTCGGTGATGACCACGCCCTCACAGCGCACGTACCGGCCGTTCTCGGGGCCCGGCTCACCGGCGACGAGCAGGCGCAGCGCCCGCGCGTACTCCTTGATCAACGTCAGAGGGCTGGCGGGCCAGGACCCGGCCTGCCGCATCCAGCCGGGCATGCCGTGGCCGATCCCCGCGATGAGCCGGCCGGGGTGGAGCTGCGCGAGCGTGGCCAGCTCCATCGCCGCGAAGCACACGTTGCGGGCGCCGGCGGGCATGATGCCGATCCCGACCGTCAGCTTCGTGGTGGAGGCCAGGACGGTGGCGGCCTGGGCGACACCGCCGCGCCATCCGAGGTCCTCCACCACCCAGACCTGGTCGAACCCCAGCTCCTCGGCACGCCGGACATAGGGCAGCACCTGGGCGACCGGGAGGTCCAGGGGCAGCATGACACCGACCGCGCCGCGGGCGGGACGTGCGGGGGACTGGGACATCGGAGGGCTCCTTCGGTCGGCTGAGGGCTCGTGGACCGGCCGTGGTGACCGGGGGAGAGGAGAGCTTGTGCGGCACGGGTGTCAGGGACCGTGCCGCACAAGCGGTCAGTGGGGGTGGGTTACCAGGTCGCGCTCTGCCCGCGCGGGGTCGGCCGCGCTCTCGCCGCGGCGGACGACGACGGGGCCGGTGCGCAGCACGCGGGCGCCCACGGCGGTGGTCAGGCACAGCAGGGCCAGCAGCACGAAGGCGTGGTCGAGGGCGACGAGGTGGGTCAGCCAGCCGATCACGGCGGGGCCCGCGAGCATCCCGACGTAGCCGAGCCCGGCGACGCGGGACATGTTCGCCCCGGCGGCGGAGGGGTCGGCGTGTCCGGCCGCGCTGAACAGCTGGGGAACGCAGCCGGACAGGCCCAGGCCGAACAGCGCCCAGCCGGCGAACACGACCGGTATCGACGGACCGAGGATCACGAGGGTGATGCCGACGGCGGCCGCGGCCGCGCCGTACCGCAGGATCGCGGGGGAACCGAACCGCACGACGACGCGGTCCGCGAGCAGCCGGCCGACGGTCATGGCCGCGGCGAACGTGCCGTAGGCGAAGGCCGCCGTGCCCGCCGACGCGCCGAGGGCGTCCTTGAGGTGCAGGGCGCTCCAGTCGTTGGCGGCGCCCTCGCACAGCATGACCATCAGCGCCAGGACGGCCAGCAGCCAGACCCGGCCCGTGCTGGCGCGCCCGGCGGCCGGTGACGTCCCTGTCTCCTTCGCGGAAGCAGGGCTCCCGGCGGCGGGAGCAGCGGGCAGCAGGCCGCGGGCCGCGACCAGGGCGGTCACGATGCCCACGGCTCCCACGGCGGCCATGCCCACGGCCGGGTTCAGGCCCGTGCTCGCCGTACCCGCTCCGGCGAGCGCGGCGAGGACACCGCCGAGGGAGAACGTGGCGTGGAAGCCGGACATCACGGGGCGACCGTACGCCTTCTCCACGTGCACGGCGTGGGCGTTCATGCTCACGTCCAGGCAGCCGTTGCAGAAGCCGAAGACCAGCAGCGCGCCGGCCAGCGACCACGCGTCGTGGGCGAGACCGGGCAGGAACAGGGTCGTGCCGCAGAGCACGCCGCCGACGGGCACCACCACACGGGTACCGAGGCGGTCGGTCAGGGGGCCCGCCACCCGCATCCCCGCGAAGGCCCCGACGCCGAGCACCACCAGCAGGCCGCCGAGCTCGGCGTGGCTGATGCCCACCCGCTCCTCGACGGCCGGGATGTGCACCACCCAGGTGCCCAGCAGGGTGCCGTACAGGACGAAGTAGGCGTAGGTCGCCACTCGGGCGGATCGCAGGGGGTGTTCCATGCCGCCCATCGTAACGAACATTTGGCGTGTTCGAAAATGGCAATAACTCACACGTTGGTTGTTCATCTGCAGGTGGTGTTCAATCACGGCATGAGCAACACAGACCGGCACGGGTTGATCGCGAAGACCGTCAGGGACTCCGGAGGGGCCACGGTCCAGGAACTCGCGGATCTGACCGGCGCCTCGGAGATGACGATCCGGCGCGACCTCGACACCCTCGCCGCCCAGGGCGTCCTCGAACGCGTCCGCGGAGGAGCGCGCACCCTGCTGCTCCGGGGCGAGGAGCCCCCCTTCGCGCTGCGCGCCCACGAAGGGGTGGAGGTGAAACGCCGGATCGCCGCCGAGGTCTGCGCACTCGTCGCCGACGGTGAGACCGTCCTGCTGGACAGCGGCACCACCTGCCTGGAGGTCGCCCGCTTCCTGCGTGAGCGGCCCGTCACCGTGATGCCGCTGTCCCTGCAGGCCATTCAGCTGCTCGGCGAGACACCCGGCCCGGCCACCCTGGTCGTACCCGGCGGACAGCCCCGCGCGGCCGAGGGCGCCCTGACCGGCCCCCTGACCCTCGCCTCCCTGGCCGCCCTGCGCTTCGACACCGCCGTCATCGGCTGCTGCGGGCTGACCGCGGCGGACGGCCTCACCGCGTACGACCTCGACGACGCGGCGGTGAAGAAGGCGAGCATCGCCTCCGCCCGCCGCGTGATCGCCGCCTCGGACTCCGGCAAACTCGGCCACACCGCCCACGCCCACGTCGGCCCGGCGGCCCTCCTGCACACCCTCGTCACCGACACCGCGGCGGACGCCGGCGAAGTCGCCGCACTGGAAGCCGGCGGCACCGTCGTCCGGACCGTGTGACGGACTCGCGCACACCGCCGGGCGGCCTTCCGTGCCTCGTACCGGTCCGGCGACGGTGGCCGGGGCGAGCGGGAGAGCCTGGTTCACCCCGCCGACGCCCGGATGAACGCGGCGGCCCGCTCCCCGATCATGATGGCGGGGGCGTTGGTGTTGCCGGTGACGAGGGTCGGCATGATCGACGTGTCCGCCACGCGGACGTTCTCGAGCCCTCGCACGCGGAGTTCGTGGTCGACGACCTTGCCCATCATGCAGGTGCCCGACGGGTGGTAGAACGAGAACGACTGCGTGCGAATGAAGTCGTCGATGTCCTGGTCGCCGTCCGAGACGGGGGCGAGTCCGGCGTCGGCGGCCGCACGCAGGTCCGCCTGCAGCAGGGACGTCAGCCGCTGCTCGCGCGCGATGCGCATACACAGCCGGACGCCCTCCCGCAGCCGCCGGCGGTCGTCGGGGTCGGCGAGGTAGTTGTGGAAGATGCGCGGCTTGGCGTAGGGGTGGGAGTGCCGCAGCCGCACCGCGCCGCGGCTCGCGGGCCGCGCCACGTACGGACCGAACGACATTCCGGGCTCCAGCGGGGCGGCCAGCCCCTCGTCACGGACGATGCCCAGGGCGGCGTGCACCTGGATGTCGGGCGCGGGGACGTCGTCGCTGGAGCTGAAGAAGCCGCCGGTCTCGTTCCAGGCCATCGGGCCGATGCCCTCCCGGCGCAGGAGTTCCTCCTCTCGCGAGGTGTCGGGGCCGAGCAGCGGTTCCGTCTCGCTGAAGAAGCTGATGAAGCACCCGGTGTGGTCCTGCATGTTCCGGCCCACGTCGGGCAGGTCGTGCAGCGGGGTGATCCCTCCCTCGGTCAGCTCGTCGGCCGGTCCGACACCGGACTGGAGGAGCAGGTGGGGCGAGTTGTACGCCCCGAGGGACAGCACGATCTCACGCTCGACCCGGATCGTCCGGACGGTGCCGAGGTGGTCGACCTCCAGGCCGGTGGCCCGTGAGCCGTCGAAGCCCAGGCGCAGAGCGGTCGTCGAGGGAAGGACGGTGAGGTTCGGGCGCCCGGCGGCCGGCTCCAGGAACGCCCGCGCGCTGCTGCAGCGCAGACCGTTCCGCTGGGTGACCTGGTGGTAGCCGACGCCCTCCTGCTCGGCTCCGTTGAAGTCCGCGTTGTACTTGTGGCCCGCGTCCTGGGCCGCCTCGACCCATGCCGTCAGCAGCGGGTGGACGGAGTTGGGGTTGCTGACGGAGAGGGGGCCGCCTACACCGTGGAAGTCGTCCGCCCCGCGCTCGTTGTCCTCGGACTTCTTGAAGAACGGCAGGACGTCGTCGTACCCCCAGCCCGGGTTGCCGAGCCGCTCCCAGGTGTCGTAGTCGTAGCGGTGACCGCGCACGTAGAGCATCGTGTTCATCGAGCTGGTGCCGCCGACCACCCGGCCGCGGGGCAGGTAGGCACGGCGCCCGCCGAGCTGCGGCTCGGGGTCCGTCTCGAAGTCCCAGTCGTACGCCGTCTTCAGCTGTTGCGAGAACAGCGCGGGGATCTCGAAGAGGCGGCCCCGGGCCGGCGGCCCCGCCTCGATCAGGGCGACCGTGACGTCCGGATTCTCGGACAGCCGGGCCGCGACGGCACAGCCGGACGATCCGGCTCCGACGACGATGTAGTCATACGATTCGCTGTCCATTGCGCCTCCATAGAGTCCGGCGGCCCTGATCGGCACCGTGGCTCCTGGAGACGCTAGAGACGCCGGGGACGCTCAGGACATGCACGAGGTGAGCAAGATTCGGCCAGGCGAATACACACCATGGTCGCTGCCGCTACGGGGGCGGGCCGATCTGGTGCTCCGGGAGCCGGCTTCCGTGACTCTCGGGATCGAGTGGAGTCCAGGGGCCCGGGTGGTGCACATACTGTGTGGCTCGGTCGGCCGTCATTACCCATCTCGTGCATGGGACGAATCCCTGCCGCTGCTTAGGCTCACGGGGAACCATGGCGACAGGAGCTCGATTTCTCGCCTCCCGAGCCCGTACCCGAACGTCCAAGGGGATGCCGACTCATGTCCGACCCGGTCCGTCAGGATTACACGCCCCCGGAGCTCCGGCCCGAAGCCCTCGTCTCACCCGGCACCGCAGCAGAGATCAGCACCGACGTCCTGATCGTCGGCTCCGGCATGGGCGGATCCTCGCTGGCCTGGGCGTTGAAGGACTCCGGACTCGACGTCCTCGTCGTGGAACGGGGCCGCTTCCTTCCCCGGGAACCCGAGAACTCGCAGCCCGCCGAGATGTACATGAAGGGCCGGTACAAGAACGCCGGCTACTGGTACGACGGCAGCAACGGCGAGCCGTTCGCTCCCGGCGTGTACTACTGGGTGGGCGGAAACACGCGCTTCTACGGCGCCATGCTGCCCCGCTTCCGCCGCAGCGACTTCACCGAGGTGGAACACCACGAAGGCGTCTCGCGGGCCTGGCCCTTCGACTACGACGACCTGGAGCCCTTCTACACCGCGATGGAGGACCTGCTCCAGGTGCACGGGCAGACCGGCGAGGACCCGACGGAGCCGCCCCGCTCCAAGCCCTACCCGTACCCGGCGCTCCAGCACGAGCCGGAGATCGAGCGGTTCGCCCGGTCGCTGCGCCGGCAGGGGCTGCACCCGTTCCACACCCCGAACGCCCTGAACATCGAGACGCAGGCCGACCGTGCCGCCGTGACCACCGCCGACGGCTGCCCGGACGAGACGGGCATGAAGTCCGACGCCGAGAACCGGATCCTGCTCCCCGCGCTGCGCGACGGCGCGCGGATCCTCACCGGCGCGGAGATCACCCGTCTGATCACCTCGTCCGACGGCCGGCGCATCGTCGCCGCCGAGGCACGGCACGAGGGCCGGACCCTCCGGATCAACGCCAAGTCCTTCGCCCTCGCCGGCGGCGCCGTCAACTCGGCCGCCCTGCTGCTCCGTTCGGCCGACGACGCGCACCCCCAGGGACTGGCCAACTCCTCGGGACTGCTCGGCCGCAACTACATGGTCCACAACAGCACCTTCTTCGTCGGGGTGAACCCCTTGCGGACCAATCCCACCAAGTGGCAGAAGACGCTCGGCCTGAACGACTTCTACGAGGCCGGACCGGGTACCCGCTTCCCGCTCGGGAACCTCCAGATGCTGGGCAAGCTGCAGGCCCCCATGCTCAAGCCCGCGCGTCCGTGGGCGCCGACGTGGGCCCTGGAACTCATGGCGGCCAGAAGTCTCGACATCTACCTGACCACCGAGGACCTGCCGTCCCGCAACAACCGGGTACGCGTGGACGGCGACCGCATCCTCATCGACTGGAAGCCGACCAACCTCGCGCCCCATCACGAACTCGTGCGCCGGGTGACCCGGGCCGTCCGCAAGGCCGGCTATCCGCTGATCTTCACCCAGCGCATGGGGATCGAGACCAACTCCCACATGTGCGGAACGGCCGTGGCGGGTCACGACCCGGCCGAGAGCGTGCTCGATCCCCTGTGCCGCAGCCACGACATCGACAACCTCTGGCTGGCCGACTCGTCGTTCTTCCCGTCCTCCGCGGCGCTCAATCCGGCACTGACGATCGGGGCGAACGCCCTGCGCATCGCCCCCTCCCTGGCCCGGGCGACGAAGGGCTGACCCATCGTGGCGGCCGGGCCTGCGGGACAAACCCGTCCCGCAGGCCCGGCGGCCGGTCCCGCGGGCCGGGTCCGTCCCGCCGGTCAGGTGCGCCGCAGTGTCGGCTTGCGCAGGAGGTCGTGTCCGCGGACCGCCAGTTGCAGCCGCTGCTGATTGCTGACCTGCGAGAGGTCCAGGCCGAGGATCTCGGAGAGCCTGTCGAGGCGGTGGTAGAGGGTGCGCCGCTGGATGAAGAGCTCCTCCGCGGCCCGCGCCTTGTTGCCACCGCAGTCGAGGAACGTCCGCAGGGTGGGCAGCAGAGGGTTCTTCGCCAGCGCGTCGTGCTCCAGGAGCGACCCGAGTTCGTCCTCCACGTACCGTCGGAGCTCGGGCCCCTCGGAGAGGGCGACGAGGAGGCGCAGCGCCCCCAGATCGTCGAAGTGGCGCACCTCCGCCGTCGAGGCCGCGGCCGCGACGGACGCCGCGCTGCGGCTCTGGCGCAGCGCCAGGGGCAGTACCGGCGGCTCCACGATCCGGCTGATGCCGCCCCGTACCCCGTGATCGGCCAGCAGTGTGCGCACATGGCCGGCGTCGGCGCGGGTGGGCAGGCCCACGACCGCCACGTCGAAGTCCCCGGTGTCGCCCACGACGGCCGGCCAGCCCGCCTCCTGCAGCAGGCGCGCGAGGAGGTGGTCCTTGGTGGGCTCCTCGTCCCCCGCCCACGCCGTGACGACGACCAGCTCCCGCCCGCGCAGATCCTGGCCGAGCGCCAGTGCGAGGGTCACGAACCGCTCTCCCGTGATGTCGCCGAGCAGCAGCCGGTTGAGCAGGGCCGTCTGGCGCTGGGAGGCGCGGGCGCCGCTCTCCCGCTCGCTCAGCAGCGAGATCGCGATGGCCGCGGCGGCCCGCTCCAGCGTGCGGAGTTCGGGCGGGCTCGGCCGTGCACCGCCGTGCAGCAGGTGGAGCCACCCCCATGACTCGCCCCGCAGCACCACCGGCTGGCGGGCACACGGCGCGACCTCGCGGAACGACGCCGCCGGCGCGGTCGGCACCCCGGGCCTCTGCGCCGAGACCGTGGGGTGGCGTTCATGGATCGCCCGGGAGTGCGCGCTCCACTCGTCCACCACCCGGTCGGCTTCCGGCGTCGCGCCGCCGTACGCCAGCATCTGGTGGGCGACGTCCTCCAGCACGACGGGGTGCCCCGTGCGGCGGGCCAGCTCCCTGACCACCCCGACGTAATCCTCGTCCGCCAGCAGCAGATCCATGAACGCCTGGCTGGTGGCCTCCTCGGCGATCAGCTGCTTGACGCGCATGCCGACGAGCACCTCGTGGACCTGGGCCGACGTCTCGACGAAGGGAATCTCGTCGGTGAGTCCCACCAGGGGCAGGCCGACCGCCTCGGCCTCCTCGATCGCCGCCTCCGGCATGGAGTCGAACATACGCCCGGCCAGTTCCACCACGAGGACGGCCGCGTGGGCGTCCGCGAGCCGCCGGACGAAGGCGCGCTGCTCATGGTGGGTCACGCCCATGCCGAGGCCGGCCGTCAGGAGCATCTCCTGCCCGGTGAGGAAGCGGTGGATGTCCGGGATCTCGCCGGTGTGCACCCAGCGCACGGGGCGGTCCAGATTCCTCTCCCCGGCGTACACCCGCACCGTGGTGCGCGTGAACACCTCCAACTCCAGAACGGCGCGGACAGTCAGGACTTCAGCCATGAGCCATTACCTCGGTGTGTGCAGGATCCACGCCCAATATTGCACACCCTGTGCCTGTCGTCCCACCCGCCCGTTTCCCCAGACTTCAGGTCAAGCCCGCAGGCAAGACCCCTGCAAGGAGTGCAGAGTGTCAGCAACACACCAGACCATCAAGGCTCCCGCCGCCGCGAAGACCCCGCGGACCAGTCGGCCGGAAATCATCGAGACCGTCGCGGACGTGATCGCCGACGTACGGGCCAACGGCGACGCCGCCGTGCGTCGCTGGTCGCAGAAGTTCGACGACTGGGGCCCGGAGTCCTATCGGCTCGGGCCCGACCAGATCGCCTCCGTCGTCTCCTCCGTCCCCGAGACGGTCCTCGACGACCTGCGCTTCGTCCAGACGCAGGTCCGCGGCTTCGCCCAGGCGCAGCGCGACTCCCTCACCGACTTCGAGGTGGAGACACTGCCCGGAGTGTTCCTGGGGCAGCGCAACATCCCCATCGGCGCGGCCGGCGCCTACGTGCCCGGCGGCCGCTACCCCCTCACCGCCTCGGCCCACATGACCGTCCTGACCGCCAAGGTCGCGGGCGTCGGACGGGTCGCCGCGACGACCCCGCCCGACCGGGGCGCGCCGCCGCCCGTCAGCATCGCCGCGATGCACCTGGCCGGGGCCGACGAGATCTACGTCATGGGCGGCGTCCAGGCCGTGGCCGCGCTGGCCCTGGGCACCGAGACGATCGACCCGGTCGACATGCTCGCAGGACCCGGCAACGCCTACGTGGCGGAGGCCAAGCGCCAGCTCTTCGGCGAGGTCGGGATCGACCTCTTCGCCGGGCCGACGGAGGTGCTGATCGTCGCGGACGGGACCGCCGACCCGTTCGTGGTCGCGACGGACCTGCTGTCCCAGGCCGAGCACGGGCCCGACTCCCCGGTCGTGCTCATCACCACCTCGCACGACGTGGCCAACGGGACCATCGCCTGGGTGGACAAGCTGCTGCCGGACCTGTCCACCGGAGAGGTCGCCGGGCGCGCCTGGCGCGACCACGCGGAGGTGATCGTGGTCCCCGACCTGGACGCCGCCTACGCACTCGCCGACGAGTACGCCAGCGAGCACGTCCAGATCCTGACCGCCGAGCCCCGCGAGGCCCTGCACCGGATGCGCAACTACGGCGCCCTCTTCCTCGGGGACAAGACCTGCGTCGCGTACGGCGACAAGGTCATCGGCACCAACCACGTCCTGCCCACTCTGGGGGCGGCCCGCTACACCGGCGGTCTCTGGGTCGGCAAGTACCTCAAGACCGTGACCTACCAGGAGATCGGGGACGCCGGGTCCAGCGCCCGGCTCGGCGAGATCTGCGGCAGGGCCTCACGCATCGAGAACTTCGAGGGGCACGCGCGCTCGGGAGACGTCCGCGCCGCGCGCTACGGATCGGCCCGGCTGGCCTGGTCCGACCACACCTTCGAGCAGAGCTGATCCGCGATGACGGATCACGTTTTATGCCGGGCCGCCGTCGCGGTACGGCAGCCGTTCGACAAGGAGCATTTCCCCCTCGACCCACGGAGATCGTCATGTCAGCTACGGACAACGAGGCGCACACGGCGCCCAGACCCACCCCCGCCGGCTCCCCGGGCGGGGCGGCCACCCCCATCTCGTCCGCCGAGGACGCCGACATGCTCGCCGTCCTCGGCTATGAGCAGAAGTTCGACCGCAAGGTCAGCCTGTGGGGCAACTTCGCCCTGGGCTTCGTGTACCTCTCGCCCCTCGTGGGCGTCGTGGCCCTGTTCGCCGTCGGCCTGGCGACCGCGGGCGGACCGTCCATCTTCTGGATCGGCATCGTCGGGGCCGGGCAGTTCCTGGTCGCACTGACCTTCGGTGAGATCGTCTCGCAGTTCCCGCTCGCGGGCGGCCTGTACCAGTGGGTCAGACGCTTGTGGAACGGGCGCTATGCCTGGTTCAACGCGTGGACGTACATCTGCTGCATCACCATCGGCATCACCAGCACCGCGCTCTTCAGCTCGGACTTCGCGGCCAGCCTCTTCGCCGGAACCGCCGCCGAGCCCGCCATCAGCTCCACCCCCGCCCAGCGGCTGTGGATCGCCGTCGCCATGACGGTCGTCTGCCTGATCTGCAACTGCTTCGGCACCAGGACCCTGGCCCTGATCTCGAAGATCGGACTCGCCGCGGAACTGATCGGCATCGTCATCGTGGGCCTCTACCTGCTGATCTTCGAGCGGCACAACTCCGTCTCGATCTTCTTCGAGGCCAGCAGCTCCAACCACGACAGCTACGTCGTGGCCTTCATCGCCGCCTCCCTCGTCGGCCTCTTCCTCTTCTACGGCTTCGAGGCGTGCGGCGAGATCGCGGAAGAGGTCCCCAACCCCTCCCGCAGCATCCCGCGGGCCATGCAGCTGACCGTGGCCGTCGGCGGCGTGGCGGCACTGCTCGCCTTCGTCGGCTACGCCCTCGCGGCCCCGGACCTCGCCTCGATCCTCGAGGGCAAGGACACCAACCCCATCCCCTCGATCCTGCAGAACTCGCTCGGCACGGTGGGCACCAAGGCGGTGCTCGCGGTCATCATCACGTCCTTCATCGCGGGTGTGATGAGCCAGCAGGCCGCCGCGAGCCGGATCGTCTTCTCCTTCGCCCGTGACGACATGTTCCCGGGATCCCGCGTCTTCTCGAAGATCTCCCGCAAGCACCGCGTTCCGCTGAACGCGCTGCTGGCCGTGAACGTCCTCCCGCTGGTGATCTTCGTGTTCGTCTACTACTCGCCCGACTCCCTCACCAAGATCGCGGCGTTCCAGATGCTGGCCGGATACGCGGCGTTCATGATGGTCGTACTGGCCGCGCTGCGGATGCGCCTGAAGGGGTGGCGGCCCGCCGGAGCCTGGACCCTCGGCCGCTGGGGCATGGTGGTCAACGTGGCGGCTCTGGTCTACGGAGTGTTCGGAATGGTCCTTCTCGCCATGCCCACCGGCGGCCCGGGAACCCCGCTGCTGGACCAGTGGATCGCACTCGTCGGCTTCCTCATCGTCTCGGCCGTGGGCCTGGTGTATCTGCTGACCGCCAAGCCGGAGCGCAAGTCGACCGCGCCGGAAGGCGACGCGATCGAGGTGGCCGAGCGTCTGCGCAGCCGCGCCGCGGCCCTCGCCGGCACGAGCGGAGGAAGCAACGCATGACCCGCGTCCTGTATCTGTACGGAGGCTGGCCGGGGCACAAGCCCTACCAGGTGGCCGAGGAATGGGCCCTCCCGATCTTCAAGAACCTCGGGTTCGACGTCGACGAGACCAACGACATCTTCGCGCTCGACGCCGACCTCACCGGCTACGACCTCATCGCCCTCAACTGGAACAACGCCCTGCTGTCCGAGGGACTGACCGCCGCCCAGGAGTCGAACCTGCTGGGCGCGGTGGAGAGCGGCACCGGGATCGCCGCCTGGCACGGCGCGGCCGCCGCGTTCCGCACCAGCCTCAAGTACCACTGGCTCCTCGGCGGCAGCTTCCTCGAACACCCCGCGGGCGAAGGCGTGAAGTACCCGTACGAGGTCACGATCACGGACACCGACCACCCCATCACCGCCGGGGTGCGGGACTTCCGGGTCGCCTCGGAGCAGTACTACATGTCCGTCGACCCCAACAACCACGTCCTGGCCGAGTCCACCTTCACCGGCGAGCACCTGCCCTGGCTGGAGGGGAAGACGATCCCCCAGGCATGGACCAGGACCTGGGGCGGGGGCCGCGTCTTCTACAGCGCGGTCGGACACGACCTCGACGACCTCCAGAACCCGGACGTCACCCGCCTGTGCACCCAGGGCTTCGCCTGGGCCGCCCGTCACCACGCCTGATTCCTCCGTCCGACCCAAGCCGATTGGGAGCACACCATGCCTGTCCTCACCGGAGGCCAGATCGTCGCGCGGACCCTGCGCAACTACGGGGTCGACGTCGTCGCCGGCATCCCCGGCCACGGCATCTGGTCACTGACCGACGCCTTCCTCGACGACGAGTCCAGGATCCCCTTCATCCAGACCTTCCACGAGCAGAGCGCCGTCCACCTCGCCGACGGCTACTACCGCGTCACCGGCCGCCCGCAGGCCGCCGTGACCTCCATCGGCGCCGGCGCCAGCAACACCGTCATCGGCATGGGCACCGCCTTCACGGACTCCACCAGCGTCCTCGTGGTCACGGGCGGCCCGCCGACCCACATGCGCGGCCACGGACTGCTGCAGGAGCTCGACCGCTACACGGCCAACGACTTCCCCAAGGTGGCCGAGGCCGTCAGCAAGCGGCACTGGGTCGTCACCCGTGTCGAGGAACTCCCCTTCGTCCTGCACCGCTGTTTCAACTCCATGCTGACCGGCCGCCCGGGCCCGGTGCACCTCGAAATCCCCATGGACGTCCAGGCCGAGGCCGCGAACGTCGAGCTCCACGACCTGGAGCGGCGCATCCCCGTCGGCCGCCAGCACCCCGACCCGGAAGCCGTGGACCGCGCGGTCGACGTACTGCGGGCGGCCACCCGCCCGGTCATCGTCGTCGGCGGCGGTGCGATCACCTCCGAGGCGTCCGACGAGGTCCTCGCGCTCGCCGAGCGCTGGCAGATCCCGGTCGTCACCACGTGGAACGGCAAGAGTGCCTTCCCCGAGGACCACGAGCTGTTCGCCGGTAGCGTCGGCCAGACCGGCACGATGACCGGCAACGCGATCGCCAGCTCCGCCGACGTCGTCATCTCGGTCGGCTGCCGCTTCACCGACTGGTCCGCCTCCAGCTACGCCAAGGGCATCAGCTTCTCGATCCCGCCCGCGAAGCTCATCCACATCGACATCGACCCGCACGAGATCGGCAAGAACTACCCCGCCGAGGTGGGCATCGTCGCGGACGCCCAGCGCGCCGTGGCCGCCATCGTCGACTCCCTCCCGGCCAAGGGCGTCGACCGCTCCGAATACCTCGCCGAACTCGCCCAGCTCAAGCAGGACTGGGAGGAGAAGCTCGTCGGCCGCCGCGACAGCGACCGTTTCCCGTTCACCTCGCAGCGCCCGCTCGGTGCCCTGCGCAACGTGCTCCCGCGCGACGCGATCATCGTCGCCGGCTCGGGCAACACCCAGGGCGCGGTCAAGCAGACCTTCCCGGTCTACAACCCGCGCACCCACCTCACCTCCGGCGGCTTCTCCTCCATGGGCTGGGCCATCCCGGCCGCCGTCGGCGCCAAGCTCGCCCGGCCGGACAGCCCGGTCGTGTGCGTCCTCGGCGACGGCGACTTCCTCATGACCTCCCAGGAGATCGCCCTGAGCGTCACCGCCGGCGCACCGGTGATCTTCGTGGTCCAGAACAACGCGGGCTACATGTCGATCCGGGGCGGTCAGCGCAAGCAGACCTCGCGGCACATCGGCGTCGAGTTCTCGCACCCGGACGGCTCGCCGTACAGCCCGGACTTCGCGGCCATGGGCCGGGCCTTCGGTATCGAGTCGCACAAGGTCAACGACGCCGAGTCCCTGGAGCCGACGCTGCGGAAGGCGGTCCAGTCCGGCGCCCCCGCCGTGATCGAGGTCCCCACGGACCGCGACGCCGCCGGCCCCTGGGTCCCCGGCTGGTGGGACTTCCCGATCCCGGCGTACATCAAGGACGAGCGCCAGGACGAGTACGACCGCATCAGGGCCACGGAGCAGCACCTCTGAGACGGCCCCGCGCCACCGTACCGACCACCGCCCGTGCGGCCGAGACCCGGCCGCGCGGGCGGTCCGCGTGCCGGGACTCATCCCTCGCGCGAACCCGCTTCCCAGGGCCACGCGGAGTCCCGGCCCGCTTCGATCAGCGGGATCAGCCGGAACGCGGCGTCGCTCAGGCCGCCGAAGGTGTGGTGGTGCGGGCCGGACGGGGCGTGGGCCGGGGCGTAGCCGGCCAGATTCCAGGTGTAGACGGGGACGCGCGACGGGATCGCCCGCAACGGGCTGGACCACTGAGCGGGCCCGGTCTGTTCGTCGGTCACGACGACCACCCGGTCGTGACGGGCGTAGTGCCGCCTGAGCGCCGCGGCCGTATGGGTGCCGCCGAGGTCGTGGAAGCGATCCAGGGCGCGCAGTACGGACTCACCCGGGGCGAGTTCCACGCGACGGCTGTCCGACCCGAACTCCACCAGATCGGCGCACTCGGCCCGCAGCGCCAGCGACGTACCGAAAATGGCCGCCGAATCCGCCCGGTTGAGCTGGGTGTGCTCACCGGGCGTGTCGAACATCGAGCCCGACCGGTCCACCAGGATCAGGGTGCGGCCGGGCAGTTCGGGGACGTTGGCGAGGGAGTGGCCGAGGGCCGTCTCCAGAGCCTCCGCCCAGCGGGGCGACGGCGCGTTGCGATGGGCGGCCAGATACCGGAACGGGAACTGCCGGGATCCGCGCACCTCGTCCGGGGAGGAGATCCGCGCGGCGACCTCGGCGGCCACCCGGTCGCTCACGCCGGCGAGGTCGAGGTTGCGCAGGTTGCGTACGAGGGCCATCGCCCCCATCGAGGGGATCACCGCCTCCCACACCGCCGCGTCGAGCGGCCCCTGCAGCCAGCCTGCCACCGACTCCCAGGTCATCCCGGCCGCGCTCAGCCGTTCGGCGCCACCCGGCGCGGTGACCAGGGCACGCCGTTCCCCGACCGGCACGGCCATCAGCTCCCGGTGTGCGGTGAGCAGTGTCTCGCCGGCCGGGGGAAGCACACGGTCCGGACGGTGACGGCGGTCGATCGCGTACGTGAACAGGGGCCCCTGCCATGGACGTCCGGGGGCGGGGGAGGGGTGGGTGAGTTCGATGACATCGGCGAAGCGGTAGGGGCGTGAGGCGGTGTCGTACTTGAGGAGTGCGCGACCGGTGTACAGACGCCGGACGGCGTCGGCGACTCCGCGCTTGAGCGGCTGCGGGAGTGCGCGGCCGTGCCGTGAGATCCAGTACGCCAGCAACTCACCCGGCTCGTCGGCCCGTTGGAGGACGGCGGACACGGCCTGCCGGGAGAAGCCGACGGCCCCCGCCTCCAGCCTGGCCCGCACGAACTCGGCGGCGCCCACGAGGGACCCGGTGCGCATATGGGCCTCGGTGCGCAGCCAGCCCAGCAGACCGAGAGTCCACTCCGGATCGCTGACGGCGAGCGTGCGCACCAGCTGCTCGTAGCGCTCGTCGCGGGCGGCGGCGTCCTCGTAGAAGGTGTGATGGCCGACCATGTTGGCCACGGCCAACAGGAAGAGTTCCCCCTTGGGCGTGCGGGTGTACGCGGGCCCACCCTGGTGGGTGAGGCGGTGGAGTCGGCGCGCGGAGGGCCGGCGCAGGCCCGCTGCCGGGCCGGACGGCGGGAGCAGCCACCGGCCGTGGGTGGAGAGCGACGACGTCGCTCCGCCGGCGGTCAGGCCCGGTATTTCCGCCTGGATCTCGTTCCTGGCTTCGGACTTGGCTCGCTGACGGTTGAAATGGGGCATGCAGAAGGTCCCTTGGGAGACGTTCCTGGAAGAAGGAGAGACGCCTCCCGAGATCAGTAGTGGCACCGGGGTGGTGTTGCGATCTCAGACAGGAAGTAACCGGGGCACAGCGCATCGGAAGGCGTCGAGCACGCACGCTAATCGATGTCGGTGAGCGGCCGCACCCCATTTATCGCCGCCCTCCCCACGCTCCTCCTGCCTTGCCGTGTTCGCGTGGGGCGGTGCCGGCTCGTGTCGTCGGCACCGCCCCACGGGCGGGTCGTGCTGTTCGTGGCCGGCGGACCTGATCAGTCCACGTTCACGATCTTCCAGAGTTGGCCGTCGGCGTTCGTGTCGGTCGTCTGCACGAGCTGGGAGCCCGACGGGGCGAGCGCCAGCAACTTGTCGCTCTTCACGTTCTTGATCTTGTAGTAGCCGTTTCCGGTGGCGACCAGGGTCCAGTGCTGGTTCGCACCGTTGTTGTCGGACCACTGGACGATGCCCGCGCCGTCCGTGGTGAGCCCGTCCTTGACGTCCACGAGCTTGCCGGTGTCCTGGCTGACGATCTCGTAACTCCCGTCACCCACCGGGACGTACCGCCAGCGCTGGTTCTGCGCTCCGCCGTCGGTCCAGTGGATGATGCTCGCTCCGTCGGCGTCGGATCCGCCGGAGATGTCGACCGCCTTGCCACTGCCCTTGTTGAGCATCTTGTAGAAGCCGTTCTTGGCGGGGAACGCGATGTGGGCGAACGCGTCCAGTGCGCAGACGGTGTTGGAGGAGGAGGCGTTCTTCGTCCCGGTGCACACGATCTTGATCGTGTGGGGGCCGGCGGCGAGATCTGTCTTCTCGAACAGCGGTACCTGCTTCGTCACCGTCGAGGCGTAGGCGTCGATGCCCGACTGCGCGAGGGTGCCGTCGAGGTAGACGTCCACCTTGCCCATGTTCGGCTGCTTCATGCCGAGATAGCGGATGCCCGTGCCGGTGAAGGAGTACTCGGCGTAGTTGCCCGACGCGCTCGTGAACTTCTCGGACCCGTTGACGTCCTTCGTGTCGTTCCAGTTCGACCAGCCGGAGGAGTAGGTGACGCTCGCGGCCTTGTCGTCGGCGTAGGCCCAGCGCTGTCGCACCAGAGCCTTCGACGCGGCGGACGCGTCGCCCTGGGCGTCCACGACGTAGAGGCGGTAGTCACCGGCCGACGGAGGAACGGCGATGGCCGTCGCGGTTCCGCTCGCCTTGGTCATCGTGGGACCGACGGCGAACGTCGTCGTACCGGACGGAGCGAGCCAGAGGGTCTTGGCCGCGTCACCGGTGCCGCGGACGGGAACGGAGGACACGCCCTTGCCGGCGAACGTGGCGGCGGGCAGCACGTAGTCCTGCAGTGCCACCCTGCTCCGGGGGACGAGGTCCTTGTAGGCGTCCTCCAGGCCCGCGTCGAGAGCGATGTCGTACGCCTCGGACGGCCACACGTTGTCCGCGTACGCGCGCACGTCCTGGATGGTGCTGGACGTGACGGTCTGGTCGAAGATCTTGTTGACGGTGCCGTAGGTGTTGGTGATCGACAGGTCCTTCTGGCGGCCCCATTCGCCGGAGTGGATGGTGGACGTGACACCGGGGTCCACGTCGAGCACGTTGTCGTGGAAGCTGATGCCGGCGGAGCCCTCATCGGGGTGGATGCCGTACTTGTGGCCGGCCGGAACACCCTGCATGTAGTTGCCGCTGACCTCCGTTCCCGGCTGCCTGCCCAGTGTGTAGACGGGGCCGGCGTCGGCGAGCGTCTGCATCGTGTCGATGATCTCGTTGTACCTGACGGAGTTGTTCTTCGCGGTGGTGGTCGGTGTGCCGGGCACGACCGCGTCCGAGTCTCCGTTGAAGTTCCACCAGCCCCAGCCGAGCGAGATGCCCGCCCACGGGGACTTCTCGATCCGGTTGTGCTCCACGGCCAGAGTGTCGACGAAGTACGCCGACACGGGGTTGGAGCCCTCGAACAACACCGCGCTGTCGTAGAGGTAGTTGTTCCTGACGGTGATGTCCTTGCAGACGCCCTCGACGTTCACCGGGTATTTTTCGCGGGGGTCCTGGGCGTAGTCCCCGATGTACACGTGCTGGGGGTGTCCCACGGTGATCGCGGACCCGGCCGTGTCATTGACGTAGTTGCCGGTCACCTGGGAATCGGTCACGTCGTTCGCCAGGGTGATGGCGTCGGCACCGGTGTGCTGCACCGTGTTGCGCTGCAGGTTGATCCCGTCGGCGCTCTCGACCTGGATCATCGCCGGCTGCAGGTCGACGTTGCGGTACGTGTAGGCGTGGAAGTTCTTCCTCGCGTACACGGTCGCGGTGACGTTGCCCTGCTGGCCCTGCCGGAAGACGGAGTCCCCCACCTTGACCAGGTTCCAGTCGGAGTGTTCGACCGTGAGCCCGGAGAACGTGATGTCGCGTGCATGGTCGGTCCTGGACGTGCCGGCGATCTTGAGGATGGTGGAGACGTTGTTCGGCGCGAAGACCTTCGCCGTCGTCATGTCCTCGGAGCCGGACTTGTAGTAGTACAGCGTGTGGCTGGTCTTGTTGAAGTAGAACTCGCCCGCCTGGTCCAGGAATTCGTACGCGTTCATGAACGTCTGGGTGCCGCCGGCCTGGAAGTTGCCGTTGTACGCGCCCTGGGCTATCGCCGCGCCCGGCTCCTGGAACTTCGCCACGCGTTGGGCGCCGTCCGAGCTCGTGGTCACCTCCCTGACGCCCACGATCGCCGAGGTCCAGGTCGTCGCCGACCTGATCTCCACGTCGTCCTGGTTGGACGCGATGGCGGGGAGGTCGGAGAGACCGTACTTGGAGGCGTCACATGTCTGACCCGTCTCCCAGGCCCAGGAAGGCAAGGGGGCCTCGACCTTGTAGTTCGCCCCGTAGCATCCGGCCGAGCTGATCGTCTTCGAGGCCATCCGGGCGCGCTTGCCGTCGACGTAGAGCGCGCGGAGCTTGTTGTCGCGGTCGAGGGTGGCCTTCCAGATGTTCCCGCTGTGCTGGGTCCAGCCGGTCACCGGTACACCTCCCTCCAGGACCGGCTTCTCGCCCGGGTAGGCGGCGTACACGACACGGTTGCCGTTGGTCCCGGAGTCGGCCGAGGTGAAGTTGATCGTGCTGGTCACCGGGTAGGTGCCGCCGCGGAGATAGACGTTGATGTCACCGGTCATGTCGTCGTTGACCGTGCGCACGACGTCCCGGGCGTGCTGCAGGGTCTTGAACGGCGCCGAGATCGTTCCGGAGTCGGAGTCGTTGCCGTCGGGGGAGACGTAGTAGGTCGCCTGGGTCGCGGCGGCGGCCGGGGTGGGTGTCGCCAGGGAGGTCAGCAGCGCGGCGGAGAGTGATATCGCCAGCACGGCTGACAAGCTGCGGACGGGAGAGGTGACGTGGTTCATCGTCTTCCCCTCCTGCTGGTTCGGACGGTCGAGCAAGCGTTCATGCGGCGGCTCCTGGGTGCTTCTCGATGCGGTTGACGCGGATCTTCGATACGCCCGGTCCTCTGTGGCTCGGGGGCCTAAGCACGTCGGTGACCGGCACAGCCCCTCGTCGGGGGACGGGTTCACGACGTCGGCGCGATGTGTGCGGCTCCGACGGAGACGGAGCGGGGCCGTAATCGGTCGTGTGGGCGGTGGTGGACCGTTCTGGCGCGGCGGTCAGGCATGACGGGCACTCTCTCGGTGCGCGGATTCAGGGGGCGGGGTCACGGGGTGGCGTCACCGTGCGCGGCGGAGGGGACGTCCGGCCTGATCAGCCCCTGGCCCCGGAGGTCATCCCAGAGGGCTTGGGGGACGACACTGCGGTGGAGTTCCACGTTCCGCCGCACCTGCCGCTCCGTCCGCATACCGAGCGTGACGTTCACGACGCCGGGATGCGTGTACGGGAAGGCGATGGCGGCCGCGGGGAGGGTCGTTCCGTGGTCCGCGCAGACGTCGGCGATGGCGCGGGCCCGGTCGACGAGGGTGGTGGGGGCGTCCTGGTAGTCGTACTTCATGCCTTGGGTGGGCCGGTCGCGGGAGAGGAGACCGGAGTTGAAGACGCCGACGGCGACGACGCTCTTGCCGTGTTCGTGTGCGGCGGGCAGGACGTCGTCGAGGGCGGTCTGGTCGAGGAGGGTGTAGCGGCCGGCGAGCATGACGATGTCGGCGGGGGTCTCGCGCAGGAAGCGGGCGAGCATGGCGGACTGGTTCATGCCGGCGCCTATGGCGCCGATCACGCCCTGGTCGCGGAGGTCGGCGAGGGTGGGCATGGCCTCGTCGGCCGCCTGCTGCCAGTGGTCGTCGGGGTCGTGGAGGTAGACGATGTCGAGCCGGTCCAGGCCCGTGCGGTCCAGGGTCTCCTCGATGGACCGGAGGACGCCGTCGCGGCTGAAGTCCCACTGCCGGCGCAGGTCGTCCCGGACGACGAAGCCCTCGGAGTCCACGCCCCGGGGCGCCTCGTTGGGGACGAGGAGGCGGCCGACCTTGGAGGAGACGACGTACTCGCCGCGCGGACGGTCCCGCAGGGCAGCGCCGAGGCGCCGCTCGGAGAGGCCGAGACCGTAGTGCGGGGCGGTGTCGAAGTAGCGGATGCCCGCGTCCCAGGCGGCGTCGACGGCGGCCGACGCGTCGTCGGCGGAAGTCTCGCGGTAGAGGTTGCCGATCACCGAGGCCCCGAAGCCGAGCTCGGTGACGGCGACCGAGGTCCGCTGGATCTTCCGGTGGTGCAAGGCGGGCTCCCGGGTGGTCATCGGCCGAGCCAGCCGCCGTCGACGGGGAGGGTGGTGCCGTGGATGTAGGCGGCGGCGTCGGAGGCGAGGAAGACGGTGGCGCCGGCGAGGTCGTCGGGGTTGCCCCAGCGTCCGGCGGGGATGCGGTCGAGGATGGCTCTGCTGCGGGTGGGGTCGTCCTGGAGGGCCTGGGTGTTGTCGGTGGCGATGTAGCCGGGGGCGAGGGCGTTGACGTTGACGCCGTGGGGTGCCCATTCGTTGGCGAGGGCTTTGGTGAGTCCGGCGATGCCGTGTTTGGCGGCGGTGTAGCCGGGGACGGTGATGCCGCCCTGGTGGCTGAGGAGGGAGGCGGTGAAGATGATTTTGCCGTGGCCGCGGGCCACCATGGTCGCGCCGATGGCGCGGGTGAGGGTGAACTGGGCGGTGAGGTTGACCTGGAGGACCAGGTCCCAGTCGGTGTCGGGGTGGTGGGCGGCGGGTGCGCGGCGGATGGTGCCGGCGTTGTTGACGAGGATGTCGACGGGCCGCTCGCGTCCGGCGAGGTCGGTGGCGAGGGAGTGGACGGCGTCGGGGTCGGCGAAGTCGGTGCGGAGGGCTTCGAAGGTGCGGCCGGTGGCGTGGACGTCTTTTTCGATGTCGCTGCCGGTTTCTTCGAGGGTGGCGCTGACGCCGATGATGTCGGCGCCGGCTTCGGCGAGGGCGCGGGCCATGGCCCGGCCGATGCCGCGGCGGGCGCCGGTGACGACGGCGAGCTTTCCGGTGAGGTCGAAGGCGTTCATATGGCAGTCCCCCGGGCGGCGTTGTCGGTGAGGTGAGTGGGTGCGTCGGTGGTGGTGCAGTCGACGAGGATCTTCATCACGTCTCCGCCTGCTTCGAGGGCTTCGAAGGCGGCCGGTGCCTGGGTGAGGGGCACGACCTTGCTGATGAGCCGGTCGGCGGGGACGGTGCCGGCGGCGACCAGTGCCACTGCCTTCTCGAAGTCGGCGCGGTCGTAGAGCCGGGCGCCCACGAGGGTGAGTTCGCGCCAGAAGAAGCGGTGCAGATTGATCTCGCGGGGCCGGGGGTGGATGGCGACCAGGCACAGCCGGCCCCGCACGCCGAGGACGTCGACGGCGGTGTCGACGCCGCCGGCGGCGCCGGACACCTCGAAGGCGACCTCCGCCCCCGCACCACCGGTCCACTCACCGATCCGTGCGGGCACGTCCTCGACGGCCGGGTCCCAGGTGATCAGGCCCAGCTCCTCGGCGAGTGCCCGCCGGTGCGCGCTCAGTTCCACCACACGCACCTCGGCGCCCGCGGCCCGCGCGACCAGTGCGATGAGGATGCCGACCGGGCCGCCGCCGACCACGACGACCTTCTCGCCCTCGGCCACGCCGACGCGGCCGACGTCGTGGACGGCGACGGCGGTGGGCTCGACGAGCGCGGCCCGGTCCAGGGCGAGCGCGTCCGGGAGCCGGATCAGGGTCGTGGCGGGGACGGTCCAGCGTTGCTGCATGGCGCCGGGGGAGTCGATGCCGATGAAGTCGAGGTTGTGGCAGATGTGCTGGTGGCCGGCACGGCAGGCGGGGCAGGTGCCGTCCCAGCGCAGTGGCATCACGGTGACCGCGTCCCCGGGCGCCCAGCCCTCGACGCCCTCGCCGACGCGGACTATCCGGCCGGACATCTCGTGTCCCAGGACGGCCGGAGCGGACACCCGGGCGTCCATGTCGCCGTGGAAGATGTGCAGGTCGGTGCCGCAGATACCGACGTAGGCGGGGGCGATTTCGACCTCACCGGGGCCGGGCGGCGCGCACTGGACGGGGGCGGTGTCCAGGGTGCGGGCGGATGTGTATCGGACGGCGAGTGTCATCGCGGGGTCAGGGTCCCTTCGGCGTCGTGGGCAAGGCCGTAGAAGGTGGTCGCGGTGTCGGCGAGGAGCGCCTGGATGTCGTTCGCGGAGCAGTCGGTGAGCAGCTCGTCGACGGTCGCGGCCCAGCGGTTCCAGCCGCCGGCCAGGTTGGCGACCGGCCAGTCCGAGCCGAACATCAGCCGGTCCGGGCCGAACGCGCTGAGCAGGACGTCCCAGACCGGGCGGATGTCGGCGGTGGTCCAGGTGTCGTGGTCGGCCTCGGTGATCAGTCCCGAGACCTTGCAGACCACCTGGGAGTGTGCGGCCAACAGGTGGATCTGCCGTTCCCAGTCGGCCAGTTCACCTCGGGCGATCGACGGCTTGCCCGCGTGATCGAGCACCTGGGGCAGGTCCGGGATGCGTTCGGCCAGCCGGATCGCCTGGTCGAGCTGGTGGTCACGGACGAGTACGTCGTAGCGCAACCCGCGGTCCCGGGCCGCCGCCAGACCGCGTTCGACCTCGGGGCGCTGCAGCCAGCCGGGATCCGTCTCGCTCTGGACGAGGTGGCGCAGTGATCGCAGATACGTGCCGCCCGGCCCGGCGAGCAGCCGGTCGAGCACGTCACCGATCGCGGGGGACGTCAGGTCCGCCCAGCCGACCACGGCCCCGATCAGCGGTTCCCGTGCCGCGAGGGCGAGCAGGTCCTCGGTCTCGGGGACGTCCGCCACGCACTGCACGACCACCGTGCTGTGCAGCCGACGGCCCGCGACGGGCTGGGTGGCGGTGGAGCGCAGATCGTCAGGGGTGAAGGTGCGGCGGATCGATGCCACGGAGGGGTCGTCGAGCCAGGGCTGTGGGCGCTGGTCGAGGTCCCACAGGTGGTGGGCGTCGACGAGTGCGGACGTGCGAGTCACTGAGGTCACTGGGGATCCAAGTCGGGACGGTCCGGGTGCGGCCGTGTCAGGGTGTGTCGGTGTCGTCGGGTGCGCCGAGGTGCCAGATCTCGGTGAGTTCCGTCCACTGGCGCGAGTCGCCCCGGTCGGGCCAGGGCTCCTGGCAGGGGTCGGTGAGCTTCCACCACTCCTGGGTCTCGGGGTCGGCTTCGAGTTCGGCGATGTCGGCGTCGAAGTCCTCGCCGTGGTACTCGAAGTAGGCGAACAGCGCGTCGCCGTGGAGGAAGATGCTGTAGTTGCGGATGTGCGCCCGGAGCAGGGAGGCTTCGACTCCGGGCCAGACGGCGGCGTGCAGCGCGAGGTACTCCTCGCGTCGCTCGGGCCGGAGCCGGATGGTCTGGGCGATGCGCTTCATGAGGTCTCCCCTTCGGTGTCCGGGCCGGACGTGTGGCCCTGAGTGTCGAACGGTGTGCCGTAACGGGGAGTGCGGGCGCGCAGCCGGAGGCGCAGAGTCAGCCGAATGCGGGTCGACGCGGGCAGCTCGACGGTCAGGAAACTGCTGTCGCAGGACTGCTCGGCCTCACCGACCACGGGCTCCGTGTGGCCGTAGTCGTACATGTCCCCGATCCAGCCGTCGTCCTCGCAGGTCGTGTACCGGACGGCGGTGATGGCGTGCTCGGCGAAGGCGCCCGCCTGGACGATCACCGTGCGATCGGTGCCGGGGGAGAGGTTCACCAGCTCGACGGTGGTCGCCTCGGGGTCGATGGAGGTGACGAGGGCCGCCACCTCCGGCGGCAGGCCGGGGCGGCGGGCGTCGGCGTCGTGGTAGCGCAGCCGGGCCTGTTGCAGACCGCCGTTGTACAGCACCTGCGGGCCGCCCCAGGTGAGCTGGACGAGCGCTTCGGTGGCCACCGGGTTGCACAGCTGCCACACGTGGATGTCGGCCTCGGGCACGTCCAGGTCCCGGTAGCGGTCGACGCGCCGCAGGCGGTGGCGGACCTGGGCCTGGGCCGCGGCCAGGATCCGCTCCGGGTAGCCGGGGTCGTCGCCGGCGAGGAAGGCGAACCACGCCTTCTCGTGCCCGGACTCCTCCTTGGCACGGAACGGCCTGACGGTACGCCAGTCGATGGCGTCGGCCTCCCGCAGCCGCTCCAGCCGGGACCGGTCGGTGACGGAGGCCGTGTGGTGCCACAGGGCCACCGGTACGGGCGGAGTGAGCGGGTTGTAGTCGAACCAGCCCGAGTCGTTGTGCCGGAACGGCAGGTGCGGGGTGGGGGTGTGGATGTCCGGGCCGAGTTCGACGGCCCACTTGGAGGGCAGGCTGGAGTCCGCCTCGGTGTGGGGCATCACCTTGGCGTGGCCGATGAGGGTGTCGAGCGAGGTCGCGACCATCGAGAGGTAGTCGTCGTCCCCGGTGACCGTCGCCGCCGCCAGCGCCGCCACACAGGCCGCGTGGCCCACGCTGTGCCAGCCGTGCGGCCAGGACCAGCCGTAGTGACCGCCGTACCAGCGTCCCTCCAGCAGGCTGCCGACGCTCCCGTCCGGGCCGGCGTTGTCCGGGATCAGACCGTCGTTGGCCCGCGTACGCTCGCGCCACGCGCCCACGTACGCGACGATCCAGTCGCGATAGCGGTCCTCGCCGGACAGGATCCAGGCGTTGAGGACCAGTCCGGCCGCGGCGAGGTTGACCGCGGTGTCGCCGACACCCATCCGGTCGCGCATCTGCGCGCCGAGGCGCGGGTCGGCGGAGAGCGGGTACGGGCCGTCCTGAGCCTCGGGGAGCCAGTCGAGCGGGTAACCGTACGTCTCCGCCTCCTTCGCCAGCCAGGGGTAGACGTCGCCGTCGAACAGGCCCCGGCGGTCCGGGTCGCTGCCGTTGTGGGGGCGGGTGATGACGTGGTGCTCGGGGTCGTAGTTGCCCTTGGCCGGGTCGACGTACAGGTCGGCGAAGCGCAGCGCGCGCTCGCTCCAGCGGTCGGGGGCGGCCATGCACAGGAAGTAGAGCAGCAGCAGGCTCTCGCCCTGGTGGAACCAGTCGTAGCCGCGCTCGTACTCGTCGCGGACCATGTCCATCTCGGTGAGCTGACGGGTGACGCCCTCCCAGTGCTTCTCGCTGGCGGGGAGCAGGTCGTCGGCGCCGCCGAGGAGGTAGAGCTGGGGCCAGTTGAAGAACACCTCGTAGAAGTCGTCCACCCCGTCGCGGGTGGTCAGCCCGCCGGTGTAGTTCAGGCGTCCGTCCGGGCCGGTGAAGTCGCGGGCGAAGCGGCGCCAGGCATGGTCGAGGAGGTCGAACAGGGCCCGCTGGGCCACGGCCCAGCCGGGCGGTTCGAGCAGCGGCACCCCGGCCCGGATGCCGGGCGAGGAGGCCGTGGCGTCCTCACCGGTGTGGTCGGCGGAGCTGGAGGGCATGGGAGGGATCTCCGTTCGGGGGTGGCTCGGTGTGCTGTCGGGGAGGGGGTCGGTGGCGGCTGCCGCGCAGGGCGTCATTCCTTGGTGGCGCCGGCGAGCATCCCGCTGACCAGGAAGCGCTGCGCGAACAGGAAGACCACCAGGACGGGGGTGATGGCCACCAGCGTCGCGAGCGCCAGTTGCGGACGCTCGATCGCGAGCGAGCCGACGGTCGGGTTGAACGACGGAACGCTGCTGAGGAGGTTGCCGACGCCCACCTGGATGGGCATCTGGTCGCTCGCGGGGAGCATCACGTACGGCAGGAAGTAGTTGGTCCAGTTGGCGACGAAGCTGAAGAAGCCGACGAGCGCGATCACCGGGGTCGCCAGCGGCAACGCCACCAGGCGGAAGACCTCGAACTCCGAGCAGCCGTCCATCCGCGCGGCCGCCAGCAGATCCTTCGGTACGGCGGTCGTGAAGTAGATGTACGTCAGGTACACCCCGAACGGGTAGAACGAGTACGGCAGGATGATCGACCACATCGTGCCGATCAGACCGACCGCGTTGATCTCCAGGAACAGCGGGACCACCAGCGTGGCGTTCGGCATGAGCATCACGACGAGCGTGGAGAGCAGCAGGGTGCGCCTGCCCCGGAACTCGGTCATCGCCAGCGCGTATCCCGCGGGGACGGCCACGCAGAGCGTGATGACCAGCGAGATCACCGCGTAGAGCGCGGAGTTGCGCAGCCAGAGCAGAACGGCGTTGTCCTGGAAGGCCGTCAGCGCGTCCCAGTTGGCCTTGAGCGTGTGCCAGGAGCCGACGGAGAGCGGGTGACCGTGAACCAGTTGCTGGTCGGTCTTGGTCGCCGCGAGGACGAGCCACAGCACCGGCAGGACGAAGAACACCACGAACACGGCCAGGACGGAGCCGGCCAGCAACCGGGACGGCAGGTGGCGTGCGGGCCGACGCCGCTGCCCGGTGGCACGGTGTGGGGTCGGGCTCATGGCGCTGTGCTCCCGTTCCGTGCGGGGTCGGGCGACGGGGCCGGTGAAGGTCTCAGTCGGCATCGAAGAATCCAGACCGTGCGACGAACAGGGCGGCGGCCGACACACTGACGACCAGGAGCTCCACCGAGACCGCGGCGGCGCCGTTGACGTTGTTCATCTGGAAGGCGAAGTCGTACGTCAGCTGGTTGAGCGAGTAGTCGCGTCCGGCCACGCCCACGCTGGCGAGCGAGAGCAGCTGCGGCTCGACGAAGAGCTGTGCGCCGCCCGCGAAGGCCAGGATGACCATGTACACGATCCACTTGCGGAGCATGGGGATCTGGACGTGCCAGGCGGTCTGCCAGGCCCCGGCGCCGTCGATGTGCGCGGCTTCCATCACGTCCCTGGGGATGTTGTTGAGCGCGCCGTACATGACGACGATCCAGCCGCCCGCCCCGGTCCAGAACGCGATGACAGTGAACAGCAGGGCCAGGTTTCCGGGGGCGATGACCTCGCCGAAGGTGTCGAACCCCAGCAGGGCCAGCAGTGAACTGACCGGACTCACCGTCGGGTCGAGCATGAACAGCCACACCAGCACGCTCGCGGCCCCGGCGAGTGCTCCGGGGATGTAGTAGAGGAACCGGAGTGCCTGGCCGGCCGGGCCGGAGGCCATACGGTGCAGCAGCAGTGCGAGGCCGACCACGAACACCACCAGCGAGACGAGCCAGAGGACGAGGTACACCGCGACGTGGCCGACGGCGTCGGCGAAGCGGAAGTCCTGGGCCGTGGTGAGGAAGTTGGTGAAGCCGGTGAACCGCCCGCCGGCGTCGGTGAACGCGAAGTAGACGGCGTACCCGGTGGGTAGGATGCCGAAGGCGATCAGCAGCAGCACATAGGCGGCGACGAAGGCCATGCCGGCCCGGCTCTGCCCGAGGGCGCCGCGCCGGCGCCCTCGGGCTCCGGCCGCTATGGTGCGGGTGAGGGTCACTCGGAGACCTTGTATCCGTTGGACTTGGCGTACTTGACGATGGAGTCCTGCCAGGCCGGCAACATCGAGACGATGCTCTTGCCCTGGGTCAGGCCCGGCTTGACCGTGGCGGCCCAGATCGCCTCCTGGCTGAACTGGCCCGAGCCCCAGCCCGGCCACACCTGGGAGGAGGCGGACGCCAGGGCGCCGAGGTCGGTGGCGTAGTACCCGGAGGAGTCCTGGCCCTTGAGCCAGGTCTCGGCCGCCGGCGCGTAGGCCGGGAAGCCGGGTGCCTTCTCGCCCTGGTAGGCGTTGTCGGTGGTGACCCACTTCAGGAAGTCGGTGGCCGCCTTGATGTGGGCGGAGTGCTGTGACAGCAGCCAGGTGCCGCCGCCGACGTTGCCCGTGGACGGCGAGGAGTCACCCTGCCACTGGGGGATGGGCGCCGCCGCGATCTGTCCCGCCGGTGTCTTCAGGCCGTCCTTGAACACCGCGCCGCCGAACCAGGCCGGGCCGGGCATCAGCAGGACCTTGTCGGCCTTGTTCTTGGCGAAGTCGGTGCTGAACACCCCGGTGACGGACATGGACTTGTTCCTGATCAGGACGTCCATGAGCTTCGCCATCTTGGTGCAGTTCTCACTGGTGGTGTTCACCGACACGGACTTGGGGCCCGTGATGTCGTTCGCACCGCACTTGCTCGCCCACAGGTAGATCTCGGGGGTGAAGGAGTCCCCTGCGTCGCCGACCAGGTAGCCCGGGTGGTCCTTGGCGACCTTCTTGCCGATCTCCTGGTACTCCTCCCAGGTCGTGGGGACGGCGTAGCCGAACTTCTTCAGCAGCGGCGCGTTGTACCAGAGCACCGCCTGGGAGAGGTCGTTGCGCAGGCAGTACAGGGTGCCCTTCACCGTGCAGACGTCGTTGGCACCCTTGGCGAACCGCCCCAGCGTCGACTGCGGTATCAGCCCCTTGTCGAGCGGCGCGGCGAAGCCCGCGTCGACGGCCCACGTCACCTCGTTGTTCTGGGAGCTGAAGACGACGTCGGGCCAGCCCTTGCCGGTGCGGTTGAACAGCTGCACCTTGGTCTGTAGGTAGTTCGAGCCGTTGGCGTTGCCGTCATAGCTGACGATGTCGAGCTTCACCTCGGGGTGCAGCTTCTGGTACAGCTTCGCGGCGTCCATGCGGGTCGCGTCCACCCAGACGGTCAACGCGCCGTCCTTCTGGGGCGCCTGGTTGAAGCCGTCCTCGGCGGTCGTGCCGGTGGTGCCTCCGCCGCCACAGGCGGTCACGGTCAGCACCACGGTGGCCGCGCAGCCGGCGAGCAGCGCCGAGCTTCTCTTGCCGAACACTCTTCCCCCGTCGGCTGAAGGCTTGTTGACAGTCATGAACGACTCCACTGGGTGTGCTGGCGCCCCGAATCGCTCGGGAGTGCGGCGCGTGCGAGAGGGCGACGCCGGGCAGTCCCGGTCCGGCGTCGGATGGGTGAGGACGGCTGTGCGGCTGCCGTCGCGGTAGAAATTAGCCGCCTTATCGAGGGCTGCGTCAAGGGGTTGAGTCGGCATTCTTGTGGTGAATGTGCAGCAGTGATCGTGAAGGTAATCCTCACGAATGCCTGTAAATAGGGACATTGAGGGCGCGATAGATGGCTCATCGTGAGCCTCTTGGGCTTGATAAGTACGACTCATCGAACTTCTGGTGTACGATGAGCGAGGCTCCACAGCGGTCAGCCGCACTCCTCGCCGTCACTCCCGGAGGCTGGACAGATGAACGACACGCCCGCGCTCGCGGCGGCCCCGCCTGTACAGGCATCTCCCGCCCCGACAGCCGCGGCGAAGGACTCGGACGGGCAGCGTGACTACCGTCCCGGTTACGAGGTCGTGGCCGAGCGCATCCTCGAGTTCATCGCCGAGGAGCGGCTGGTGCCGGGCGACCGGATGCCCACGGAGATCGATCTCGCCCAACGGCTGGAGACCAGCAGGGCCGTCGTCCGCGAGGCTGTGAAGATCCTTTCGGCTCTGGGCCGTGTGCGGGCGCACAAGGGCCGCGGACTGTTCGTCGCGGACGACGAGGGCATGCTCAGCACCAGTCGCTGGGGCGGCTTCTTCCGGCCGGTCGACCTCGACCACGTCCTGATGCTGTTCGAATTCCGCAGGGTCCAGGAGATGTCCGCCAGCAGCCTCGCGGCCACCCGCGCCACGCCCGCCGAACTGCGTGCGATCGAACTCGCCATGCAGGAAGGCCGACAGGGGTTCCTCGACGGCCAGGTCGACGTCTTCAACAAGGCGGACGAGGACTTCCACGCGGCAGTGGCCGCTGCCTCGCACAACACCTTCCTGGTCAACGCCGTACGCGATGCCCGGCGACTGCAGCGGCAGTCCAGCGCGATCGGGATCCACGACTCCTTCGGGGAGAACACGCGGTCCGCCGTCGAGGAGCACGAGGCGATCTACCGGGCGATTCGTGACGGCCTGCCCGACGAGGCGGCCCGGGCCACGGCCGCCCACCTCGACAGGACGCTGGAGGACTACCGGCGGGAGATCCAGCGGCGCGTGTTCGGGTGATCGGTGGCGAAGCCGCGCCTCTCGTCCGACGCACGCACGGCTGAGCCCGAAAGGTCACCCCTCGGCAGAGCGGACCGGGCTCAGTGGCTGCGGGGCGCGTACATGATCACGGCCATCCCCGCGAGGCAGACCAGGGCCCCGATGACGTCGTACCGGTCGGGGCGGTAGCCGTCGGCGATCATGCCCCAGGCGAGGGACCCGGCTACGAAGACCCCGCCGTACGCGGCGAGGACGCGTCCGAAGTTGTCGTCGGTCTGCCAGGTGGCCACCACCCCGTACAGGCCGAGGGCGATGACGCCGGCGCCGATCCAGATCCAGCCCTTGTGCTCGCGGATGCCCTGCCACACCAGCCAGGCGCCACCGATCTCGAAGAGGGCGGCGACGGCGAACAGGGCGAAGGAGCGAGCGACGGTCATACCGCGGGACCCTACCGGCGACCCGCGCCGCCGATCTTCAGCGGGGCGCCGGACGCCGCCGATGCTCAGCGGGGCGCCGCACGCCGTGCAGCCGCACCCGTCCTCACCGGTGACGGGCCGGCGACGCGGCGGTCGTGGCGACCGGGGTGCGAGCGCCGAGGGGGTCGCCGGGAGCGGTCGGGAGCGGGCCCCGGCGGTGAGGGACCCGTGCGGTGCGCTCCGTGGGTGGGGTGGTGCGCGCCGGGCGGAGCAGCACGACGGCGTCGAGGCCCCCGCGCGGGGCCGCTTCCAGGGTGATGCGGCCGCCGCTCGCCAGGGTGAGTTGTTCGACGATGGGCAGGCCGAGGCCGGTGCCGTCGTGGTGGGCGTCGGAGGCACGCCAGAAGCGGTCGAACGCGCGGCTGCGTTCGGCCTCGCTCATGCCGGGCCCCTGGTCGATGACATGCAGTTCGACGCCCTCGGGCCCGGGGCGGGTGGCCAGGGTGATCGTGGTGCCGGGCGGCGAGACGCGCAGTGCGTTGGCGAGCAGGTTGTCGATGATCTGTTCGGGTGCTCCGGGGATCGCCCAGACGTGGCCGGCCGGGTGGCCGGTGGTGATGATGTGGACGCGGTGTTCGGCGGCGAACGCGGTCCAGGTGGCGGCCCGGTCGGCGATGACGGCGTCGAGGTCGGTGGTCTCCGGGGTGGTGGCGGTGGATTCCAGGCGTGCGAGGGAGAGAAGACCTTGGATCATGCGGGCGAGTCGTTCGGTTTCGTCGATGGCCTCGTCCAGGCTGTCGTGGACGGCGGGGTCGAGGTGGGGCTCGAAGTTCTCCAGCCGGATCCGCAGAGCGGTCAGGGGTGTCTTGAGCTGGTGGGAGGCTTCTGCGGCGAAGGCGCGCTGGGAGGCCAGGAGATGCTGCAGACGGGTGGCCGTGTGGGTGAACGAGGCTGCCAGGCGGCGGAGTTCGGGCGGGCCCAGGTGGGTTGCGGGCGGGTCGGTCAGCGTGCCGTCGGCGAGCTGGGTGGTGGCCCGTTCGAGAGCGTGGACGGGCCGGATGATCCAGCGGGCCAGCGCCAGGGCGATCAGGGTCGCGACCGCCAGCACGCCCAGGCCGGTCAGGGCGAGCGTGAGACAGATGTCGCGGACCCGCCCGGCCAGGACGTCGGTGGGGTGACTGAGCCGCAGGGCACCGCGGATGGTCTCACCGGAGGCGCCGGGGACGGTGACATAGCGGGTCTCGGTGCCACTGTCCGGGTCGGGCGCGGTGCCGACGGTGGTCCGGTTGCGCAGGGCGGTGGCGATGTCCGGCCGCGCGGACAGATCGGTGCCGACGGGGGTGAGGGAGGCGGAGTCGGTCAGGACGGCGCCGGTGCGGTCCACGATGACCACCCGGGCCCCGGTCCGCTCCGCGTAGTCGGCGGCCAGCTCGGGCAGTTCGTCGGTGTCGTTCTCCTCGATGCGTTCCTCGGCGAGTTCGGCGAGCATTCCCGCGTCCCGCTCGATGCCGTTGGACAGGCGGGACGTCTCGGCGCGTACGAACAGCAGGCCGAAGGGGATCTCCAGGCCCAGCAGGACGAGCAGCACCAGACCGAGATATCCGGCCAGCAGGCGCCGGGTCATGTCAGGACCTCCCGGCACGCACTGCCGGGCGGCGTCGAGGCGTCCGGGACATGGAGGCGGAAGCCGACCCGGCGCACGGTCTCGATCCAGGCAGGATCGCCCAGCTTCCGGCGCAGGGCGGCCACATGCACGTCCAGCGTCTTGGTGGGGCCGAAGAAGTGCGGGTCCCACACCTGGTCGACGATCTGCTGGCGTGAGCAGACCGCCCCCGGGTCCAGGGCGAGATGGGCCAGCAGGTCGAATTCCTTCGGTGCCAGGGCGATGGGAGCCTCCTGGAGGTGGACCTGGCGGGTGCGGCGGTCGATGACCAGCGGCCCCACCGCCTGCGGTGCGTCCGCGGGCCGGGAGTCCGTGCCACCGGGCGGCTCACCGGGCCGACCCGCTTCGGCCGCCCCGCCGGTACCGTCGGCACCCGTCGCGGTCCGGGGGCGGGCCCGGCGGGTGACCGCCCGGATGCGGGCGACCAGCTCGCGGACGCCGAACGGCTTGGCCATGTAGTCGTCCGCGCCCAGTTCCAGGCCCAGCACCCGGTCGACCTCCTCGCCCCGGGCCGTGATCATGATGATGGGTACGTCCGAGCGCAGGCGCAGGGCCCGGCACACGTCGATGCCGTCCATGTCCGGCAGGCCCAGGTCGAGCAGCACCATCTCCGGCTCGGCCGCGACCAGCGCCGCCGAGCCGGTGCGTGCCCGCTCGACGGTGTACCCGTAGCGGGCCAGGCCCTCGGCCAGCGGACCGGCGATCCGTTCGTCGTCTTCGATGAGCAGCACCCGCATGGCGTCCGGCTCACACCCCCACCGCTCCGCAGTCATGATCACACCAACCCGTCCCGTCTTCCGGACAGCCCTTGGTACGCGTCCGGGGAGAGGCCCGCTCAACGACGGGCGGGCCGGACCCGTCCGCCGCAGACTTCCGCGTCACCGCGTCACCGCGTCACCGCGTCGGCGCGCCCGGCCCTGACCCACCGGCAGGGTCAGCCCTCGTCCCCGTCCTCGTCCGCGCCCTCGTCCTTGGTCTTGACGACCTCGTACGTCTTCGGGTCCAGGTAGACCTCCACCTCGCTGCCGTCGGCCTTCTTGATCTCCACCGCGTACAGGCCCGGATTCTCGGCGTCCTCCTCGGACTTGACCACCGTGCCGGGGAAGGCGGCCAGCGCCGCGGCCTCGGCCTTCTGCTTGGCCTCCCCGGACAGAGGGGTCTCGACCTCGTCCCCGCCCTCCTCCTGCTCGGCCTGCGCATCGCCCCCTGCGGCCTGGGTGTCGCTGCCGGCCTGGCCGGCGGCCGCGCTGTTGGAGGTCGTGGCGGAATCGCCGGAGTCCGAGCCGCCGCAGGCGACCAGCCCCACCATCAGGGCGGCGACGGAAACGGCGGTGGCCAGGGCACGCCGGGAAGCGTTCATGACGGGGTTCTCCAGAGGAGTCGGGGACGTCGTACGGCAAGGACAGCGGCGGAAGACCGCGGGTCCCGGCCGATTCGGGGACGTCAACGACCCTAGGAACAGGCAGGCAAGCAGGAGGCCAGAGAGCGGCCAGGAAACCGACAGGAAACGACCAACCTTCAAGGGCCGGTGATGCGGAATGATCGATGCATGCTGATCGAACTGGTGAAGGTCGCGACGTTTCCGGGCACGCCGTTGCTGGCCCAGGTCCGAACCGGTTTCGGGCACACCGGAGTTCGCTGGTGTGGGGACCGGGCAGCGGAACCCGGCGCGTACCACGTCGAGTGGAGCATCGACGAGGACATCGTCTGGGGGCGGAACGCCAAGCCGGCCGCCGGTGTCGGTCCCGGGCTCCGGACCGGCGGGCACTGCGTCGTGTTACGAGGGCGGTTGATGCTCAAGGAGGACGGTGCCGCTCTGCTGGACCTGGACGGCTCCACGGTGTTGTTGGACCTCGTCGAGCCGCTGCCCGACGGTGTTGCCGGTTCCTGGGTCGAACTCTTCATCGACCGCAACAACGTCGCGCTCCACCCCTACGAACTCTGACGACAGGTCGGTTTCCGGCTGGGTGAGCTTCGGAAGGTCACCGCACCCGCTCGATCCATTCCCGTACGGCGGGAGCGGTCTCCATGCGGGAGGCGATGTCCGTTTTCGCTGCCGCGTCCAGGGTCTCCGACAGCGCGTGGAACGTGGCGGGCAGCACGTCGAGCAGGCTCAACACCTCCTCGCCGGTGCGGACCGTGAGCAACAGCCGGCACCTCCATTGCGGTGACACCTCCGGCCGGTGAGAGAGCCGATGCTCCATCATCGGGAACAGGTAGTGCACCGCCGCGGCCCCGGTGTGTTCCCGCAGCCAGTCGACCGGCAGTCGCTGGCTGAACTCCGCCCGCGCCGCTTCCTCTTCCAGCAGCAGGAGCCGCTCGGTGTCGATGGCCCGGATCGTCCGTGGTAGCGCTGCTGTCATGCCGGGATCATGCCATCGGGTACGGCGTCGGGGTCGCCTTGCCCCGGTGGCCGGGACCACGGTTGTCACCGGCCGTGCTGCCCTCACGTCGAGTCACGGACGACCAGGTGCGCGCCCAGGGTCACCTTGCGCTCGGGAACGGCGACACCGTGGAGCTGGGCGAGCAGGAGGCGGGCGGCGCGGCGGCCCATGTCCTCGACGGGCCGATGGACCGCGGTGAGTCGAGGTTCGGTCTCCGGGCTCTCCCCGTGGTCGCGGAAGCCGATGAGCGCGACGTCGTCCGGAACCTTGAGTCCCGCGGCACCCAGGGCAGCCAGCGCACCGGCCGAGATCGCGTCGCCGGTGGCGAACACGGCGTCGATGTCCCCGCCGCGAGCCAGGAGTTCCCGCATCGCGGCGGCTCCGGAGTCCCGGGTGAGGCCGCCGTGGGCAATCTCGGCATGCGCATGGCCCGCTTCGGCCAGGACGGCGTCGAAGCCTCTTCGGCGGACCGTGTCGGCCCGCAGACCCAAGGGTCCCGTGATGACGGCGAAGTCTCTGCGGCCACGCCGCAGCAGGTGCTCGGCAGCGCACCGGCCCCCGCCCTCGTCGTCGAAGCCCACCGAGTACCGGGCTGCGGAGTCGGCCGGCGCCGCGATCGCCACGGTGGGAACGCCCACCGCTTCCAGCCGACCGGGCAGCGGGTCGTCACCGCGCGGCGAGGCAAGGAGGACACCGTCGATGTGACCCGCCGTGAGAAAGGTCCCGAGTCGCGCGTGCTCCCGCTCGGACCGGGCGACGGCCGACAGCAGCTGGATCCCGCCTGCGGCCAGTTCGGCCGTGGCCCCTTGCACCAGCAGTGCGGAGAACGGGTCCTCCCAGGACCGGAGGCCCTCCGTCGACGACACCACGAACGCACAGGTGTCGGTGCGCCGCCGGACCAGGGCGCGGGCGGCCTGGTTGGGTACGTAGCCCAGCTCACGGACGGCCTCCATGACGGCGGTGCGGGCGGCCGGGCTGACGTTGCCGGAGCCGTTGATCACGCGCGAGGCCGTTCCTCTGCCGACTCCGGCGAGTGTGGCGACCGACTCCAGGGTCGGCCTGCGTAGTGGCTGGGTCTGCGGGTCTTCGATCACGAGCCGATCCGTACTGGGTTGACCAAGGGTGCGTGGTGTGGGGGGCATGACGTAGGTCAGGGGGAGAGGTCACCGTCACGGCGGACCCTCATCGCAGACGGGACTTCCACTCGCCGTCGACGCGGTTCTGCACCGAGGCGATCACCCGGAAGGACTCCCGCAGATGGCGGCGGGTGAGCGTGTCCAGTTCCTTGGGAGCGATCCAGGTCGACGCGGTGCCGCCGCCGCGGATGGCGGCGACCTCTCGCTCGATGGCAAGCTCGTAGATGTCGGTGAACGCACCGATCAGGGTCTCGGCCTCTTCGTCGGTCAGCATGCCGTTCGCGGCACCGCGGCGCAGCCGGTCGGGCGTGGTGCCGTGGACGTCGCCGCTGACCATGGCGAGCCAGCGGGCCAGTGACGTGACGGGTCGAAGCCCGCCGGCCTTCAGGTCGAGTCCGCCGCGGTGCTCCCCCGAGGACTCGACGACGAAGTCGCGCACGAACCCGGTGGGAGGCTTTGTGGCGAGGGTGAAGCGCAGCAGGGCACTGAGGAACTCGGTGCTGCGGGTGGTCCGGCGGATCGTGTCCGTGACGCTGCGGCCGAGCGTGATGGCGGTGATCGGCCGGCTGTCGGCGACCATGGAGGAGAGCAGGAGCGCGCCCTCCTGGGTGGGATGGGTGATCCATCCCTGCGCGGCCTTGGTCCAGGAGGCGCGGGACCGGCTGAACAGCGGGTTGTCCGCGTTCGCGCCGTCCGGGCACCGCCGCAGTCCGCAGACTTCCATCGCGTCCAGGACCTTGGCCGCCTGCGCGCGGATGGCGGCGGACGAGGGCGGGTCCTCGGTGGGCAGGAGCAGGGTGTCCCACATCAGACCGGTGTCCACGTCCGAGCCCGGCAGTGGTTCGCGACGGGCCGAGGAGCCCAGCACCAGCCAGGACGTCCCACCCGCGACGGGAAAGGCGTCGGTGGCGGTCAGGGCCAGCAGACGGTGCAGTACGGCGTCGGTGACGGCGGCGAGGAGCGCGCCGATGTGGGCGGCGGGGACGTTGTTGTCGTGCAGTTCGACTGCGGTGGCGGGGATGAGGGAACACGCCTCGGCGAGTTCGGGGATGGTCGTCGCCGACTCGATCGCCGAACGGATGACGAGCGGATCGCGAACCTCCACCGACGCGAGGTCGATGGCTCGGACGACGCCGGCGGGGCGCCCGTTGTCGTCGGTGACGACGAGATGGTGGACGCCGGACTCCACCATCTGGACGAAGGCCGTGGCGAGCGGGGTCCGCGCGTCCACCATGACCACCGGACGCGTGGCGAGCTCACGGGCGGGTGCGCCGGTCGTGAGGAGCCCGGTGGCCACCTTCCTGCGGAAGTCCTGGTCGGTGATGATGCCCAGTCCCTCGTGCAGCCGTACGAGGGCGCAGGACTGGTCGGCGTCGCTGATGGCGACGGCCACGTCCCGGACCGGTGTGCTGTGGCTGCACCAGACGACGGGCCGCATGAACTGGCTGACCGGTGCCCGGCTCTGGCCGAGCAGACCGTCGCGGGTGAGCCGTTGCCGGGAGATCATGGTCCCGAAGTGGGCGAACCGCAGTCGTTCGGGCTGGGAGACCAGGGTCCTGGGGTCGGGGATGCGGTAGCAGAGCGTGTCCTCGGCGGCCCGGACCGACAGGGCCGGGGACAGTCCGGTCAGCACCGAGATGTGACCGAAGGTGTCGCCGGTGCCGAGCAGGTCGACGGTCCGGCCCCGGTCGAGGACCTCCACCGCGCCGCTGCGCACCACGTAGACGTGGTCCAGCGCCGGGGCGCCCTCGGCCACGATCATCGTGCCCTCGGAGAAGTACTCGACCTGGATGCTGCGTGCGAGTGCCGCCAGGTCCTTGGCGTCGAGATCGTCGAACGGGGCCTGGGCTCCGAGGAAATCGGTGAACTCCTGCATGGGGGTCTCTCAGGATCGGGCGCGCGTCAGAGGGTGGTGAGCCAGGTGTCGGACAGGGTGTAGCCGGCGGGGAACGGGTCGCTCGGGTCGTAGCCGACCTGGCACAGTTCGGTGATCCACGCCTGTCCCGTCACGCTCGGGACGACCGCCGGGACGTCGCCGACCCGGGTGAGTTCTTCGATCCTGCTGGAGAAGCGGGTGCCGATGACCGACTCGTGGACGAAGGTCTCCCCGGCCCTGATCTGGCCGCGCCGGTGCATGACGGCCAGCCGTGCGCTGGTCCCGGTGCCGCACGGGGATCGGTCGAGGCGGCCCGGCGAGACCACCACGGCGTTGCGTGAGGTGAGGACGTCGTCCTCATGGCGCAGGGGTCCCGCGAACTCGGTCTGGGTGATGCCGGCGTACTCCGGGTGCTCGGGGTGGACGGCCGGGAGCTGTTCGGCCGCTGCCTCCTTGATCTTCTGGCCGGTGACGCAGAGGTCGCGGCCCTCGTCCGGGGTGAGCCCGAAGCCGAGTGACGGCGCGTCGGCGATGACGTAGGCCATGCCGCCCCAGGCCACGTCGACGGTCAGGGTGCCCAGGCCGGGCACCTCCACCTTCGCGTCGAGGTGGTACACGAAGGCGGGCTGGTTGGTGAAGCGGACGCCGGTGACCTTGCCGTCCTTGCACGCGCAGCGCAGCCGGATGAGACCGGCCGGCGACTCCAGGACCACGTCGGTGTACGGCTCCCGCATGGGGAGCATGCCGGTCTCCAGCAGCACGGTCGCCGTACAGATGGTGTTGCTGCCCGACATGGCCGGATACTCGGTGGACTCGGCGATCACATAACCGAGTTGGGCCTCGGGGTGGTTGGACGGCAGCACGATGTTCGCGCTGTGCACGACGCCGCCTCGGGGTTCGAAGAGGAGCAGTTTGCGGATGTCGTCGAGGTGCTCCTCGAGGTAGCGCTTCTTGTCGAACATGGTCTCGCCCGGGACGTCGCCGACGCCCCCTGTGACGACCTTGCCGATCTCACCGGCGGCGTGGCATTCGACCACGTTCAGGACCTTGCTCCAGCGCATGGGGACTCCTCACGCGGCGCGGTGGCCGCGTCGTGCTTCGTTGGCGTTCGGGGAGGTGTGGAGGACGGTGAACGGGGTCCACCGGGTGGGACTCCAGGGGCGGGTCACCCGGGAGCCGGCGTGTAGAAGTGGCCGCGTTCGAGAACCGGGTCGAGGATGCCGTCGGAGATCTGGTCGACGGCCTCCTCCAGACGGGGCACGTCACGCTTCTGGCCGGGATAGCCGACGGCGGCCTTCACCTCGGGGACCATCAGCCAGGCGCCGGCGACGACGGCCGACAGCACGGCGAACACCGGCGGTTCCTCGGCGTGCAGGCGGCGCAGGGCGGCGTCGAGGAGGGCCGGGGGCAGGCCCTCCAGCGCGGCGACCGTCCCCGTGAGCAGGTCGAAGGAGTCCGCCCGGGCGTCCACGGCGCGGTGCAGCCAGACGTCGTACTCCGCGGCCCGGGTGGCGGCGGGGTCGGTGTCGGTCTCCGGGATCAGTACGTCGGCCACGGCGCGCAGGGTGGCCAGCTCCACGTCCGTGACCGGCCGTGGAGCCCGGAACCTCGCCGGGACGGACAGGCGCGGGGGCTGTGGTGAGGAGGTCGGAGGAGTCACAGCGTCACCTTCTGATCGGAGGCGGTGTCGGCGATGTTCTCGGCCACGCGGAGGGCGAGTGCCGCGATCGTGCAGGTCGGGTTCGCCGAGCCGCTCGTGACGAAGATGCTGCCGTCCGCGAGGAAGAGGTTCGGTACGTCGTGAGCGCGGCCGTGGGAGTCGACGACCGAGGTGGCCGGGTCGTTGCCCATGCGCGCCGTGCCGAGCAGGTGCCCCGGCTGGTCGACCCAGAGTTCGACGGCGAAGGTCCGCTCGGCCCCGGACGCCGCGTGGGCCTCCTCCATGCGGGCGACCGAGAACTTGAGGATCTTGCGGGTGTTCTCGCTGATCCGGTAGTTGATCTTCGGCGCGGGGATTCCGTGCGCGTCGGTCCGGTCGGGGGAGAGGGTGACCTGGTTGGCCTCGTCCGGCAGGTCCTCGGTGTTGGCGGCCCACAGGATGCCCCCGGCATGGGAGCGCGCCATGCGGTGGATCGCCGGACCCCACAACTCGTCGTACGGCAGCGAGCGTTGGGTCTCCAGGGCGGTGAGCGGCCCGGGGGTGGGCAGCGCGTGCATCTTGCTGCCCCGGACGAAGTCGTGCTTGGGGTTGGTGTCGTAGAACTCCATCGAGTGGATGAGCTGCCCGGCGGGTCCGCGCCAGCTCTCCAGGTCCTCGTCGTAGAAGCCCGTGACGGAGCAGTTGGGGTGCAGCATCAGGTTCTTGCCGACGAGGCCGGAGGAGTTGGCCAGGCCGTCGGGGTGCTGGGCGGAGGCGGAGAGCAGGAGCAGGCGCGGGGTGCCGATGCCGTTGGCGCAGACGACGACCGCGTGGGCGAGCTGTCGGTGTTCGACGCCTTCGCGGTCGATCCACAGGGCGCCCTCGGCGCGGCCGTCCTTGCCGGTGAGGATCCGGCTGACTCGGGCGCCGGTGACCAGGGTCGCCCCGGAGCGCAGGGCGTGCGGCCAGAAGGCGATGTCGGCGGAGGCCTTGGAGCTCTCCGGACAGCCCCACTCGCAGGTGCCCCAACGGGCGCACTGGGACAGCTCCTTGAACTTCTGGCTCGGGATCGCGTTGGTGCCCGGCCACCAGTGCCGGCCCAGCGCGTTCATGCCCGCGGCCGCCCGGCGGCCCGCCTTGCCCAGGGGGTGCGGGGGCAGCGGGTAGTCGAGTCCCTCCGGGTAGGCGGGATCGCCGCCGAGGCCGGAGACGCCGATGAACCGGTCCATCCGGTCGTAGTACGGGGCGAGGTCGGCGTAGGAGATGGGCCAGTCGTCGCACACGCCGTCGAGGCTGCGGACGGCGAAGTCGGACGGCAGCAGACGCGGCCACTCGGCGCCGTAGAAGAGGCTGGAGCCGCCGACCGCGTTGTACATGATCGGCGCCATGTCCGAGTCGGACAGGTCCAGCGGGTAGTCCGCCGGCAGGTTGCGGACGTTCGGGTCGTGGGCCCACTGGTTCTGGATCAGCAGCTCCCACTCGGGGTGGTTGACCGGGTAGTCCGTCGGGTTGACCCAGTCGCCCTGCTCCAGGCAGACCACGCGGAAACCGCGCGCGGCCAGCGTGTGCGCGATGACCCCGCCGGAGGGCCCGGAGCCGATGACGAGAACGTCGGCCACGTCGCTCGGTGCTGAGACCATGCGGTCCACTCCTCTTGTCGATTGTCGACTGTTTTCAATCATGTGATGGGTGACGGGGGAAGTCAACGACGACCGTCAGACGGATTCCGCGCGCACCCGAACGGGCCCGCCGGAGTCGTCCACGCCGGACATCCAGTCCGCCGCGAGATACCACGGCCGCCCCGGCAGCAGCGTGCGCGCCCACTTCTGCCGGTGCAGCACGCGGCCGTCCTGGACCACGGTGACCGCGGGGCTCGGGATCACGGCCGCGCTCCAGAGGACGAAGTGGCCGCGCGGCGGCGCGGCGGCGACGGCCGAGACGAGGTTGGGCGCCACCCAGGCCAGCGGCTCGCTCACGCGCAGGGGGACGAGACGCCTGCTCGGCGGGGTGTCACCGCGGGCCGCGAGATGACCGAGCACACCGCTGGCGACGGCCCGCCCGTCGAGCGCGGCCACGTCGGCGGTCTCCACGGCGTGCAGCAGGTTGCCGGCCGCGAAGACGCCCGGCACCGACGTGCTCAGGTCGGTTCCCACCGCGGGCCCCAGCGTGCCCGGGTCGAGCAGCACGCCCCCGTGGCGGGCCAGTTCGTGGTCGGGGATCCAGTCCCCGGTGAAGACGACCGTGTCGCAGCCGAGGGACGCCCGCCTCCCGTCGGCGTGCCGCACCACGATGCCCTCGACGCGACGCCGTCCGACGATCTCCTCGACGCCGGTCCGGGTCAGCACGGGCGTACGCCACATCAGCCGCGCCCCGATCCGGAACGCCTCGTACGTCTGCGGCCGGTCGTGACCGGTGATCATGGCGCGCACCTTCACACCGGCGTGCGAGAGCGTCGTGAGCGCCGAGTAGCTCACGTGCTCGGCACCGACGATCACCGCCTCGCGGCCGACCGGCAGCCCGTGGGTGTACACCGTCTGCTGGAGCTGGCCCGTGGTGTAGACACCGGCCGGGCGACTGCCCGCCACCAGCCGTGCGGTGCGCGGCCGTTCGCGGGCGCCCGTCGCGAGGACGACCGCGCGGGCCGTCACCCTCTCCAGGCCCCGCGGGCTCGTCGCCTCCAGGGTCAGCGTCTCGGCCGTCCCCCCGTCCCAGCCGGTCACCGAGACACCGGTCCGTACGGTGACCCCCGCCCTCCGCGCCGCGTCGAGGAGGTGCCGCGCGTACGCCGGTCCGCTCATGACCCGGTGCAGGTCGCGCATCCCGTAGCCGGTGTGATGGGAGTGGCGGGGGATGCCGCCGCCCTCCTGCTCGCGTTCCAGCACCTCCACATGCCCGGCGCCCTGCCGGGCCAGTTCCGTCGCGGCGGCGAGCCCGGCGGGCCCGGCACCGATCACGGCGACGTCCACGTGCCGCTGCGTGCGCCCGTCGGCACGGGCCTGCCCGGTCACCGGCCCTCACCCGCCGGAGCCGACTCGGCCAGCAGGTGACGGACCTCGGCACCGCAGTAGAAGCCCTGGCAGCGGCCGAGCGTGGCGCGGGTACGACGGCGCAGCCCCTCCAGGGTGCGGGCGGGCAGCGGCGAGGCGAGGGCGTCGCGGATCTCGCCCCGCGACACGCGCTCACAATGGCAGACCATGGTTCCGTACTCCGGGTCCTCGGCGATGAGGTCGGGCCGCTGGTAGGGCCGCAGCGAGGCCTCGCCGATGGTGGGCATGTGAGGGATGCGGGCGGGCACCGGCTCGCCGAGTTCGAGTCCGGCCTTGCCCAGCAGGTCCCGTACGTGTGCGCCGATGGCCAGGGCCGAGGTCAGCCCGGTGGAGCGGATGCCGCCGACACAGACGTAGCGCTGGTCGGCGTGCAGGCGCAGCTGGTAGTCACCGTGCTCGGTGGCGGCGCGCAGCCCGGCGTAGACCGTGGTGACCTCCTCCTCCAGAAGGTCCGGCATCAGCCGCCTGCCCTTGGCCAGCAGGGTGTCGATCCCCTCGGGGGAGGATCCCGTCCTCGTCTTGTCGCCGAGGTCCTCGGCCGTGGGGCCGAGCATCACGTTGCCGAAGACGGTGGGGGAGATCAGCACGCCCTTGCCGAGCGCCGTCGGCACGGGCAGCAGGATGTGGCGGACGAGGGAACGGGCGAACTTGTCGAAGACGATCAGCTCGCCGCGGCGCGGGGTGACCGTGAAGTCCTCGTGGCCGAGCATGCGGTCGACCTCGTCGCTGCGCAGCCCGGCGGCGTTGACCAGATAACGGGTACGGAGCGCCCCCCGGCCGGTCTCGACCAGCGTGCTGCCGTCGGGCTCCAGCCGTACGCCGCGCACCTCGGTGTCGAGGAGGATCTCCACGCCGTAGCCGAGTGCCTCCACGGCGAAGGCGAACGGTGTGGTCCAGGGGCAGATGATGCTCTCGCCGGGGATCTCCAGGGCGCCCAGCGCGCCCGGGCCCAGATGGGGCTCGCGGCGGTAGAGCTCGTCACGGTCGACGTGCCGGGTCTCGGTGTAGCCGTTCCTGGCGGCCTTCTCCGCCAGACCCGGCAGGGCGTCCAGCTGCTCCCGGTCCCAGGCGACCAGCAGTGCGCCCAGGGGCTCCATGGGGATCCCGGCCGCGGCGGCGTAGTCCCGCAGGAGGTGGTAGCCCTTGGCGACCAGCTCGGACTCCAGCGTGCCGGGCGTGGCGTCGAAGCCGGTGTGCAGGATCGCCGTGTTGGCCTTCGAGGTGCCGTCGCCGATGTCGGAGGATGCCTCGACCAGCCCCACCCGCAGCGGATGCCGGCCCAGTGTCCGGGCGATGGCGGCTCCCACGTCGCCGCCGCCCACGATGAGGACGTCGAACTGCGACTGCCTGGACGTGAGGGTCATGTCGTCTCCCGCGCCTGTGCGACGGACGCTTCGGCGGCGCGCCGGAACCGGTCCAGCCGCTCCTGTGCCTCGTCCGGGCCGATGCGTGGTTCGTAGGTTCTGGCCGGGCCCCGTCGGGGGACCGCCGTGCCCGGTTCGCGTCGGGGGTCGATGCCGTAGGCGGCCAGTGCCGCCACGCCCAGTGCGGTGGTGTCCGCCCCGGGGTCGGCCTCGACCGGCACCTGCAGCAGGTCGGCCTGGGCCTGCATGAGGAGCGCGGAACGGGTCAGCCCGCCGTCCACGCGCAGGGACCGGATCCCGCGTCCGGTGTCGGTGCTCGCGCTGTCGACGAGACAGGCCACCTGCGCGGCGATGCCTTCGGCGAGTGCCCGGACGACATGAGCCGTCGTGGTGTCCAGGGCCAGTCCCGTCAGGGAGCCGCGGGCCTGTGGCTGCCACTGGGGTGCCCCCAGGCCCGCGAGCGCGGGCAGGAAGACGACCCCGCCGCTGTCGGGGACGCCGCCGCCGACACGGTCCAGGTCGGCGGCGCTCTCGATCAGCCCCAGGTCGACCAGCCAGCGCACCGCCGACGCGGCGGTGTAGACCTGGCCGTCCAGCGAGTACGTCGCCTTCCCGTTCAGCCGCCAGGCGACCGAGGCGGTGAGGCCGGCCGTGGACCGTCGGCTGTCCGTGCCCTGGTTCAGGACCAGGAAGGCCCCGGTGCCGTAGGTGCACTTGGCCGTGGCGGCGGCCAGGAGGCCGTGGCCGAACAGGGCCGCGGGCTGGTCCACGATCGCCGCGGTGACCGGGACCAGGTCGCCGGTCAGGACCTCGGTCTCGCCGATCGTCCCCGCGCAGTCGACGATCTCCGGGAGCGGCTCGTCGTCCAGTCCGAAGGCCGCCAGCGCCGTGTCCGACCAGCCGGTGGAGTCCAGGTCCATCAGCTGGGTGCGGGACGCGGTGGCCGCGTCGGTCACGAACCGGCCGGTGAGCTGGTGCAGGAGCCAGGCGTCGGACGTCGTGACGACTCCCTCGCGTGTCCACTGCTCGCGCAGCCAGGCCATCTTGGGAGCGGCGAAGTAGGGGTCCAGCGGGAGGCCGGTGAGTGCGGCCAGCTCCTCGCCCCGGTCCCGCAGCCGCTCGCAGACGGTCGCGGCGCGGCGGTCCTGCCAGCCGAGGGCCGGGGTCAGCGCCTTGCCGGTGGTGCGGTCCCAGGCCAGTACCGTCTCGCCCTGGTTGGCGAGCCCCACGGCACCGACGTCCTCCCCGCTGTCACGCACCGCCTCGCGGGCGGCGGTGAGGACGGACATCAGCAGCTCCGTCGGGTCCTGTTCCACCGAGCCGCCCGGGCCGTACGAGGGGCGGACCTCCGCCTCGGCCCGGCCGATGACGCCCCGCTCGGGGCACACGACGATCGCCTTGGTTCCGGAGGTGCCCTGGTCGATGGCGAGCACATTCTCTGTCATTGCCGTACCTCACCGCTCCGTCCGACGTGGTGCCTCAGGCCTTGGAGAGCACGCCGCCGTCGACGACGAACGCGGTTCCCGTGATCGCCCTGGCGTGGTCGGAGAGCAGGAAGGCGACCGACTGCGCGATCTCCACCGGCTCGATGGCCCGGCCGATCGGCTGCCACTCCGGCAGCGCCGCGTCCAGTGCCTCGCGGCCGCCGAGCCGGTTGTAGTGGGGGACGTTGAGCTTGGTGTCGACGAAGCCGGGGCAGACCGCGTTGGCGCGGATGCCCTCGCCGCCGTGGTCCAGCGCGATGGCCTTGGTCAGCATCAGGACCGCGCCCTTGCTGGCGGTGTAGAGCGCGAGCTGCTTCTCGGCCGCCAGCGAGTTGATCGAGCCGATGTTCACGATGGCGCCGCCGCCGGCCGCGACCAGTGCCGGGATGGCGTACTTCGAGCCGAGGAAGACGCCCTTGACGTTCACGTCGAACGTGCGGTCGTACTCCTCGACGGTGGCGGACGCCGTGTCGTTGGGGAGGAGGACCCCGGCGTTGTTGACGATGCCGTCCAGGCGTCCGAAGCGCCGGACGGTGAACTGCACGGCCTCCTCGACCTGCCGCTCGTCGGTGACGTCGAGGATGCGGACCTCCCAGCGGTCGCTGTCCACCAGGTCGGTGAGCACCTTGAGACCGGCCTCACTGTGGGTCGTGGCGACCACCTTGGCCCCTTCGTCGTGCAGGTGCTTGGCCGTCGCGAGACCGATGCCCGCCGACGCGCCGGTCACGAGCACGACCTTCTCCAGCAGCAGACCCATGGGGATCACCTAGCTCTCGTCCAACTATCGACTGACGATTGTCGACAGAAAACTTCCAAAGGAAAGGCCCCCTGTCAAGGGGGCCTTCGCCGATCGGTTCGGCGTGGCCGGGCGTCAGGCCTTCTTCCTCGCCCGGGAGGGCTTCCCGGCTCGCGGGGCCGGCGCCTTCTCCTCGGGGCTGTCGGGGGCGGGGAGTCCTGGGCGGATGTGGGTGGTCAGCTCCTCCCGCACCCGGTCGAGGTCGCCCGAGCGGATGCAGGCGAGCAGCCGCTGGTGGTTGGCCGCCAGGTCGGAGAGGTGGGCGAAGGACTGGTGGTCCACTGCGAGGAAGAGCCGCAGCTGGGACTCCCAGCTCAGCCACATGTCGAACAGCATGCGGTGGTCGGCCGCGCGGTAGAGCGCCCGGTGGACGGCGAGATGGGTGTCGATGCAGCCGGCGACGTCCCCCGCCTCGGCCTTCTCCGTCAGCGCCTCGACCGCCTCCACGAGTTCCGCGCTGCCCTCCGGTGTCATGAGAGACGGCAGGGCCCGCTCGATCGCGAACGGCTCCAGGACCGAACGCAGGCTCTCGATCTCGGCGATGACCTCCCTGCTGACCTCGGCCACGAAGGAACCGCGGAAGGGGACGCGGGTGACCAGGCCCTCCTCGTCCAGTCGCTGGAGGCCCTCGCGCAGGGTCGTGCGGCTGACTCCCATCTCCTCGGCGAGGTGGGTCTCGCGAAGCTGGCTCCCGGCGGGGAAGGTGCCGTCGAGGATGGCGTTGCGCAGCATCGTCACCACGCTCTCCGACCTGGTATTCGACGCGATCCGTGTGACGGCCACCGGAGATCCCTGCCCCTTCGTTCTTGGTCGATTGTCGACCGCTAGCTTCCCACAGATTACCGCCCGGTTCGGGGTCGTCCCGGGTTCTCGCTGATGAGCGGGGTATTGACAGCGGCCGGATACGTGGACTCTTGTTAGTGGAGACGGTCGAGAGTAGATTGTCGACAGTTTCCACTCGAAAGGACGAGTCCTATGACCGAGCTCGCTGGAGTGTTCTCCGCGGTGGCCACTCCGTTCCGGCCGGAGGATGCCTCCCTCGACGTGGGCGGACTGCGTGACCTCGTCGAGCGGACCATCACGGGCGGCATCCACGGCCTGGTCCCGAACGGGTCGACGGGGGAGTTCCCCTCGCTCAGCGGGGACGAGCGCCGCGAGGTGGCCGAGGTGGTCATCGACCAGGCGGCCGGACGCGTTCCGGTGATCCCGCACGTCGCCGCCATGACGACGAAGGAGGCCGTGAGCCTCGCGCGGCACGCCGAGGTCGCCGGCGCGGCCGCGGTGATGGCCGTGGCCCCCTACTACGAGCCGCTGACCATCGAGGAGATCAAGAAGTACTTCCTCACCATCGCCGGATCGGTCTCCGTCCCGGTCGTCGTCTACAACCTCCCGGTGGCGACCGGCGTCAACCTGACCGCGGAGCACGTCGTCGACCTGGCCCGGCGGGCCGGCAACATCACGCACGTCAAGGACACCACCGGCGACCTGAGCCAGGCCGCACGCCTCATCCACGACCACGGCGACGAGATCAAGACCCTCGTGGGCTGGGACACCCTCTTCTTCGCCTCCCTCCTGGAAGGCGCCGCCGGATCCATCGTCGGCGCGGCCAACTTCATCGCCCCCGAACTGGTCGCCATCTACGACGCGGTCCGGGCCGGCCAGATCTCCTCGGCCAAGAAGGACTGGGACCGCATCTTCCCGATCATGCAGTTCCTGGTCGGCGGCGGATACGTTCCCGCGGTCCGGGCCGCACTGGACATCACCGGCCACTCCGCGGGCCCCGCCCGTGAGCCCATCGGACCGCTGGAGAGCGAGCGCTACGCCGAGCTCGAAGCGCTGCTCAAGCCCCACAGCGCCTGACGCCGCAGGGCCGGAGCCTCCTCACCCTCCGGCCCTGCTCGGCGGCACCCGTACCGGTCACACGCCACCCCCCGTCGCCCCCTGCCCCGCTCGTCCACCGAAGGACGCCAGAGCACAGTGAGGTCACCATGTCAGACCGCTCCCCGGCGCAGTCACCCGCTGCAAGACCCGCAGACTCCTACGAGTCGGACGCCCAGCTCGACGCGTCCGCCCTCGACGACACCGCCTACCTGGCCAAGCTCGGCTACAAGCAGGAACTGAACCGGGCCATCGGCCTGTTCTCCAGCTTCGGTGTCCAGTTCAGCTCCATCGCCGTGGCCTCCGCCTGCTTCACCACGCTCATCGTGGGACTGGGCTTCTTCGGGCCCGCCTCGTTCTGGTCATGGGTGATCGGCGGCTTCTTCCAGGTGTTCATCGTGGGTCTGGCGGTCGGCGAACTCGTGTCCGCCTATCCGCTCGCCGGCGGCGTCTACCAGATCAACACCCGCATCCTGTCCCAGAGCAAGAACCGCCTCGTACGCCACCCGTGGCTCGGATGGCAGTCCGGCTGGTGGATCGTCCTCGCCCACGCCGTGTCGGTGGCGGCCGTGGCCTGGAGCATGGTGCCGTACGTCGCCGGATGGTTCGAGGTCGACACCCTCACCAACGCCGAGACGTTGTGGTGGGCCCTCGGCATCATCGCGTTCGTCACCCTGATCAACGTCGCCGGAGTGCGGATCGCCGCCCTCGCCAACAACATCGGTGTCGTCGCGGAACTCGTCGGTGCCGTGCTGGTCGTCGGTGCCCTGCTGTTCGTCAGCCACGACACCCAGCCCGCCTCCATCCTCAACGACACCGGCGGCACGGTCACGAACGGCCAGTGGCTCACACCGTTCCTCTTCGCGTTCCTGCTGCCCGCCTACATCATCTCCAGCTTCGACTCGACCGGGAACGCCGCGGAGGAGACCCGCGACGCCGCCCGCAAGGCACCGCTCGGCGCCTTCCTCGCCAACAGCGCCGCATGGCTGTACGGCATCCTGTTCATCGCCCTGCTCTACCTGGCCATCCCCGACGTCGACGCCGTCATGGGCAGCGACACCCCGGTCAAGTTCATCCTCGACAGCGCCGTCGGCACCCAGGTCACCGAGATCTTCGAGGTCGTCGCCATCGTCGCGCTCGTCGCGACATGCACCATGCTCCAGCTCACCGGCGTCCGTGTCCTGTGGTCCCAGGCACGCGACGGGCAGATCCCGGCCGCGAAGACCCTGCGCAAGGTCGCCGCCAACCGCATCCCGGTCAACGCCACGCTGGTGCTGTTCGCGATGTCCGTCGTGTTCGCCGTCACCGCGTCCTTCTCCGCGACGGCACTGGCGGTGCTCGCCGGACTCACCTCACTGGCCTGGGCCCTCGCCTACGGAGTGGTCGTCACGAGCGGCCTGTACGGCCTGCTGGCACGCAAGCTCCCCGCCCGCCCCTTCAACCTCGGCCGGCTCAGCCCGCTCGTCTTCGTCCTCGCCGTCGCCTGGTCGCTGCTGCTGGTCGTGGTCCTGATCTGGCAGAACCCCGAGCAGGTCGGAGGCGGCATGCTGGGCGCCATCGTCGTCGGCGCGGTGCTGTACGCCCTCATCCCCAAGCACGGACGACCCTCCGAAGGGGCCTCGCATGTCGCACCCGACGATGTGGAAGCCTCGGCCTGATTGTCTCCGGACCATCTACGACAGCGAAGGAGATGCCCTCATGAGCACCTCGCCCGAGCCCACCGTGGTCAACATCGTCGACGGGGTGAGCCGTCCGGGCTCCTCCGGCGAAACGATCGACGTGCTGGACCCGAGCACGGGGTCCCACATCGCCTCCTTCACCGACTCGACCGCGGACGACGTCGACGCGGCGGTGCGCGCCGCCCACCGGGCCGCCCCCGGCTGGGCGGCCACGCCTCCCGGCGAGCGGTCCGCGGCCCTGCACCGCCTCGCGGACCTGGTCGCGTCCAGGCTGACGGAACTGGCGGATCTGGAGGTGGCCGACGCCGGCAAGCCGTGGACCGCCGCCCACACCGGCGAACTGCCCGGCATCGTGGACGCGTTGCGGCACTTCGCCGGGGCCGCGCGGGCCACGACCGGGCAGCCGGCCGGGGAGTACGCCAAGGGCAACACCTCGTTCCTGCGCCGCGAACCGGTCGGCGTGGTCGCCGCCATCACCCCGTGGAACTTCCCGCTGTGGCAGGCGGTCTGGAAGATCGTGCCGGCGCTCGCCGCCGGCAACGCGGTCGTCGTCAAGCCCGCCGAGAACACGCCGCTGTCCACGACCCGTTTCGTGGAACTCGCGGGGGAGATCCTGCCGCCCGGTGTCCTGAACGTCGTCCTCGGCACGGGCGCGGTGGTGGGGGAGGCGCTGGTCGCCCACCCGCTGGTGGACCTGGTCTCCTTCACGGGCTCGACCCGGGCGGGTCGCCGCATCGGACAGGTGGCCGCGGAGGCCCCCAAGCGCGCCCTGCTGGAACTCGGGGGCAACGCCCCCGTCGTCGTCTTCGACGACGTCGACCTGGAGAAGGCCGTACCGATCCTGACCAACGGGGCGCTCTACAACGCCGGTCAGGAATGCATGTCCGCCACCCGGCTGCTGGTGCAGGAGTCCGCCCACGACCGGGTGGTCGAAGCCCTCAAGGAGAGCCTGGGCGGTGTCGTCATCGGCGACACCTCGGACAAGAACACGGTCCTCGGCCCGCTCATCTCCGCGCACCAACGGGACAGCGTCCACCGTCTCGTGGAGAACCGCCCCGGCCATGCGACGCTGGTGCTGGGCGGAGCGCCCGTGGACCGGCCGGGCTACTACTACCAGGCCACCCTCGTGACCGGTCTGCGCCAGGACGACGACCTCGTCCAGGAAGAGATCTTCGGCCCGGTCGTCACCGTCCAGACCTTCACCGACGAGGCCGACGCCATCGCCAAGTCGAACGACGTCCCGTACGGCCTCGCCGCCTCGGTATGGACCCGCGACGTCGGCCGGGCGCTGCGTGTGGCCAACGCCTTCGACTTCGGCAACGTGTGGATCAACAACCACATGGTCGTCGGCCCCGAACTGCCCATCGGCGGCTTCGGCGCCTCCGGACACGGCAAGGAAGGAGGCACCGCCGGCATCGAGGAGTTCACCCGCGTCAAGCAGGTCGTCATCAGCCTGGACTGACCCACCGCACCTCCCCGCGGTCCCACGTCCTGGCCGGCCCGCTGCCGGGCGCCGGGTCAACCCCCTTGAGCGGGGGTTTACCCGGCGCCCGGCGCAGTCCTGTCCACCAGCAACGAGCACGGCAGAGCACGCTCGGCAGCTCCCCTCTCGTCATTCGGCTCGACCCGATACAGGGAAGCCCGCGGCGTGCGGGTCACCGTTTCCGTCAGGAGGCCGTCGGTGAAGAGAGCGCCGACGCCGTCCTCCAGCGCCCATCCCGCGGTCAGTGCCCCGGTGCCCACGGCCGCCCGGTAGGAGGAACGGCGGCCCGGCTCGCTGTCGTAGTGCGGACAGACCGAGCCGGACAACAAACCCAGTCCGTCCGGCAGATACGTCAGCGGTCCGAAGGAGTCGGTGTGCGAGCCCTCGGCCCAGCAGTTGGCGCCGGCACTGATCCCGCACAGCAAGGTGCCGCCGTCGTAGGCCTCGTGCATCAGCCGGTCCACACCGTGCGCACGCCACACCGCGAGCAGGTTCGCCGTGTTGCCGCCCCCTACGTACACGATGTCCTGGGACAGCAGAAACGTGCGCAACGCGGCGTCATCGAACTCCCGCCGGAACAGCGGCAGAACACCGGGTTCACAGGCCCGTGGCGCGAACGCGGAGAGGAACCGGTCGACGTAGGCGGGGGCATCGCCGCTGGCGGTGGGCACGAAGCACACCTTGGGCCGGGAAGCCCGTGCGAGACCGAGCACCCAGTCGTCGAGCAGACCATCGTCGTCCGTGGAGAAGCCGCCCCCGAGAAGGGCCAGACGGCGCAGGGGAGTCACAGCCAAGGGAAGGCCCTCCTCGGGACACAAGCCGACCAGAACAGACGGTGTCCCGAACGATGCCGAGACGTCCGCTGCTTCCACAAGCGACATACGCCGTCACACCACGGCCGGACGACCGACCGGTTGACCATCACCTGACGTCCTCTCGCCTGAGAGGCCACGTCGTCCGCCCGCCGAAAGTCACTCGGCGGGCCCGAGCGCACGCAGGTCGGCGTCCAGCATGCGGATCAACTCACCCACCCGTCCGCCCCCGCTCGGTGCCACGGGGAAGCGTCGGAGCACGGCGACGACGACCGGTGTCGCCCGGTGCACCGCCTGCTCGACGCACTCGGCACCGACGTTCCGGTCGTCGCCTGCGACGAGTTCGGCCGCTCTGGCCGCGTAGGCGGCGGCTCCGAGGATGTGCTTGACCTGGGTGGCCTTGGCCAGCGGGTGCAGATAGGCGGCGCCTGCCGCGGACATCGCCGCCCACGCTGCCTCGCGCGCGGCCGCGGTGTCCGCGGTCCTGGCCGCCTTGAGGGCCGCGGACGCGGTCTCGCGCAGTGACTTTCCGCGTGCGCCGCCCCGAGCGAAGTCCCACGCGTCCCGGACGGCGTCGCGGGGCCGCGGGTCGTCCGGCTGATCGGCCTCGAAGATCGAGAGCACCGCCTCCGCACACGCCGCGGCGAACCCGGTGACCTCACGAAGGTCCTGTGTGCTCAGAACGATCTCGCTCGTGTCCCCCGTCATGCGTCCATCTTCCACGACCGCGCCGGACAGCCGACCACGGCCGGCACGCGCACCCGGAGAACCCGTCGCACCGCCTTCTGACCAGCGACTCGGACCGGCGGAGACTCACCTCCCAGGAACCGACCGGGGCGAGGGGAGGAGCGGTGAAGTCAAGTGGCCCAGCAGATCGGTCAGTTGAGAGAACTGGGAGAGGGTCTTCCAGGGCTCGAAGCGGGCCAGATCGTCCTCGCGTCCCGTCCCCCACGTGCAGGCCACCGTCCGTACACCGGCGGCACGTCCGGCCTCCATGTCCGCCACCGAGTCACCGACCAGCACCGCCCGCCCGGGAACGACGTCGAGCTCTCGGAGCAGCCACCAGACCCCTTCCGCTGAGGGTTTGGGCGCGGGCTCGTCGTCGGGCGTGACCAGTGCCTCCACCAGGTGACCGACACCGAGGAACTCCATGGTCGGTTCGATGCGGTCCCGGTCCTTGCCGGTGATCACGCCGACGCGTACGCCCCGCCCGCGCAACTCGGTCAGCAGCTCCCGGGCACCGCCGAAGAGCCGCGTCCGGTCCACCAGGGCGCGAGCCGTCCGGCTGTACGGTTCGAGCGCGGCCGGGGGGAGGCCCAGCCGGGCGAGGATGTCGGCCGCCGGCTGACCGGCCAGGGCGAGGAACCGCTCGACCGGGGGCTCGCCCGGTGCGCCGACATGCGACCAGGCCGCCCTGAGGGCGGCCACGGTGATGTGCTCCGAATCGGCCAGGGTTCCGTCCCAGTCGAAGAGGACCGCCTCGACGGATGGGGTGCTGCTCACTCGTGCCCCTTTCGTGTGTGCCGGTGTTGCTCAGTGGGCGTGCGCGTTCGACAGCGCACACAGGTCGCGGACCGAGAGGGCGGAGGGGTGGCGGGTGCGCTCCGCCCGGGCCGCCAGAGCCAGGAACACGGTCGCGGTGGTGAGGGCGTCGCCCAGGGCGTGATGAGGGGTGCACACGGGGAGCCCCAGCCGACGGGCCAGCAGTTCCAGCGGCGGCTCGCGGCCGGAATCGTGTCCGGCCCAGCATCCGGTGGCACGGGCGAGCGCCGCTGTGTCGACGACCGCGCGGACCTGTGACCATCCCACCGTGCTCTGCGTACGGCTGAGGAACGCCCGCTCGATCCATGCGGCGTGGGCCACGACCACGCGGCCGGACAGGCGTGGGGAGAGCGCCTGCCCCACCGTGGCCGGATCGGGCGCGCTGTCGAGATCGCCCGGTCGCAGCCCGTGGACCTTGATGGAGGCCACCGAGACGGCACAGCGTGGACGTACGAGGGAGTAGAAGCTGTCACCGAGGTCGATGCGGCCCTCCCGGACGGGCACCGCGCCGACGGAGATGATCTCGTCGCGCCGCAGATCGAGCCCCGTCGTCTCGAGGTCGATCACGCAGTACTCGGCCGAGCGCCACTCCTGCTCCAGAGCGGAGTCCGTCGCGGGCCCCCTGAACGGAAATCTCACCGTGCCACCCGAGCCTTCCGTGCGCGCAGCCTTCCGCGTGTGCCGCCACCCTCCGTGCGGTCTCCCATTTGTACATGGTCGATACTCGATTGTCGACAGTTGCGCACACGCTTGCGATGATCGATGAGGCGCGGTGAACTACCGGGCGGACCCCCTGCGCACACTGCTCGGGGTGACGCCGTACGCCTGCTTGAAGACTCGGCTGAAGTGCGCCACGTCGTTGAAGCCCCACCGGAAGGCGACGTCCGTGACCGTGGCCGTGCCGCCGGCCCGGGTCAGGTCCCGGTAGCAGGCACGCAACCGCCGTGCGCGGATCCACCGGCCGACCGTGGTGCCGGTGTCGGCGAACGCCAGGTGCAGCGTCCGTACGGAGACGTCGTGGGCCTCGGCGACGGAGGTGGCGCACAGGTCGGCGTCGTCGAGGTGGTCCTCGATGTACCGGCGCACGCGGACCAGGAGGGCCTCGCGGAGGGCCGAGCGGGTGCCGGCCGGGGCCCGGGCCGAGTCCAGGGCCGTGTCCAGGGTGTCGAAGAGGCTCTGGCACGCGATCGCGAGCCCGGCGTCGCCGAGGTGGTCGAGTTCGCGGGTGATGGCCCGCAGCTGGTCGGCGGCTATCGAGGCCAGTCCGGATCCCGCGGCGACGGACACCGCCCCGCGACCGCTCGTCGCCGCGGCCGCCAGGGCGGGCGGAGCCTGCTCGCGGGGGAGCATCAGCGACAGCTCACGGCGGGGCTCGACGGCGTCGAAGCCCTCGGCCGTCTCGCTGTCCCACAGCAGCAGCTGGTCGGGACCGAGGACCAGCGTGTCGTCACCCTGGCGGCAGACCAGCCGGCCGCTGAGATTGATCATGACGCCGACACGCGGGCCGCCGAGCCGGGAGTCCGTGTCGGGACTCCGGTGCCCGGAGTACCCGCCGCCGCGGAACTCCGAGACGATCAGGGCGTCGAGCTGACGGTAGCGGACGGTGGCGTCGAGGTGGTCCCGCCGGGAGTAGGACAGGGCCCACGGCAGATGGACCTCCGCCATCTTCTCGCTCCACGCGTCCCGGACCGATGCCGGCGGCAGCCCCCGCGTCGACCAGGTGACCGTGGCGTTCACGCGCACCACCTCCAGGAACCCTAGTGCCGCGGCAGGCAACGTTCGCTCCGTCGCGACGCCCGGCACTAGTTAACGCAGGCGGCGGGTTCCGCGCAACGAACGGTGTCACGTCCACCGGTCACCGTGCGCCCCGCGCCCGCCCCATGCACGAACGGACAACACCGGTTGCGCTGCCGTGCAAGCACCGCGGAGCGATGTCACGCACTGTTCTCCTCACCGTCACAGAAGCCGGAGCCGCCTCCTTCGGGCACCTCCCGGCACACCACGGAAGGGAGCAGCCGTGACCGACCTGCGTCCGGTCGTCATCTACGGAGCCAGCGGCTCCACAGGCCGTCTGGTGGCCGAGTATCTGCGCGAGTACAGCATTCCCTTCGTCGCCGCGGGCCGGAACAAGGCGCGGCTGCAGGAGGTGATGGACAAGGTCCCGGGCATCGAGACCGCCGACTACGAGATCGCCGAGACGGACGGCTCGGTGGAGTCCCTGACCCGTCTCTTCGAAGGCCGGCAGGTCGTCTGCAACACGGTGGGCCCGTTCCTGCGGTACGCGCCCGCCGTCGTGGAAGCGGCGATCGCGGCCGGATGCCACTACCTCGACACCGCCGGCGAACAGACCCACATGCTGCGCTTCCTCGACGAGTGGGGGCCCCGGTTCGCCGCCGTCGGCCGGGCCGCCTCCAGCGCCATGTCCGTCCAGTACGCCATCCACGACATCGCCGCCCGCATCTGTCTGGAGACACCGGGCGTCGACACGCTCGAACTGGGGTCGTACGCCAACGCCATCCCCACCGTGGGGTCCACCCAGTCGATCTTCGACGTCATCCGGGCCGACGCCTTCTACCTGGAGGACGGCCTGCTGAAGAAGTACGACGGAGTCCAGGTCCAGGACGTGGTCGTCCCCGGCTCCGGCCTGGTGCTCACCGGCACCAACTGGGGCGGCACCGCCCTCCCGGTGTTCTTCCGGGACGACCGCCGGGTGCGCGACTGCCGGATGTTCGTGGCCATGCGCAACCAGACCATCTGGCGACGGGTCGTCGACCTGGAACGCCTCTTCAAGGTCTCCCTCCAGTGGCTCCCGGAGGAAGCCCTGTACCCCGTCCTCGACAAGATGGCCTCCGGCATGACGGCGGACAGCCCGCCGCGCGAGAACCGCCAGCACCAGCGGTCCATCGACTGGTGCACCGCCCGCGGCAACACCGCCACCGCCCGGGTCGTCATCCACGGCACCACCGGCTACCAGATGACCGGACTCATCCAGGCGTACGCGGCCATGCGGCTGCTCGGCAACACCTGCCACGGCACCGGCTTCCGCTCACCCGCCGAACTCCTCGGCCACCGCGAGCTGATGGGCGCCCTGGAGTCCTACGGCTTCGCCCGCATCACCGAGGAGACCCGGGCGTGAGCGCGACCGAGCCCGTGTGGATCGTCGGCACCGGCATGACCTCGTTCGGCGTGCGCCTCGACACCTCGGTCAAGGAACTCACCCGTGAGGCCGTGACCGAGGCCCTCAAGGACGCCGGTGCCGAACTCGCGGACATACAGGCGGCGTACTTCGGCAACACCTGCCAGGACGTGCTGGAGGGCCAGAACGTCGTGGGCGGCCAGATGGCTCTGCGCTCCATGGGCTTCGAGCGGATCCCCGTGACCAACGTCGAGAACGCCTGCGCCACCGCCACCACCGCCCTGCACCAGGCCGTGCTGCACGTCCGCTCGGGCGCGGCGGACACCGTGCTGGCCGTCGGCGTCGAGAAGACGAACACCGGCGACAAGCAGCGCATGCTCGCCCTCTTCGACGGCGGCATGGACGTCCACGACCCCGAGGGCGTCGAGACGGTCCTGCGTGAACTCGGCGGCGAGGTGCCGGACGACACCGTCCCGCGCAGCCGGTTCATGGACATCTACGCGGCACTGGCCCGCGCCCACATGCGGGACTTCGGGACCACCAAGGAGCAACTGGCCCGGATCTCCGCCAAGAACCACGCCCACGCGGTCGACAACCCGCTCGCCCACTACCGCACCGCCCTGACGGCCGAGCACATCCTGGCCGCCCGCACGGTCAACGACCCGCTCACCGTGCCCATGTGCGCCCCGCTCACCGACGGCGCCGCGGCGGCGGTCGTGGTCAACACGGCCGGACTGCGCCGGCTCACCGCGGCCCGGCCGGTGCGGGTCCTCGCCTGCGTGCTCGGCACCGGCACCGAGCGCGCGCCGGCCGACTGGGCGACCTCCGTCAGCCGCCTCACCGCGCAGCGGGCGTACGAGGAGGCCGGGGTCGGCCCCGACGACGTCTCGGTGGCCGAGGTCCACGACGCCGCCGCCTTCGGTGAGCTCCTGCAGACCGAACTGATGGGCTTCTGCCCGATCGGCTCCGGCGGCGAGTTCGCCGACTCCGGCGCCACCACCCTCGGCGGACGGCTCCCGGTCAACCCCTCCGGCGGCCTGGAGTCCAAGGGCCACCCCATGGGCGCCTCCGGCCTCGCCCAGATCCACGAACTCGCCCGGCAGCTGCGGGGCGAGTGCGGCACCCGCCAGGTGCCCGGCGCCCGGATCGCCCTCGCCGAGAACGGCGGCGGCATGTACGCCGGCGAGGAAGCCGTCGCGGCCGTCACCCTGCTCGGTGCCTGACCAACCCACTTGGAGCCTCTGATGAGTTACCCGACGACGAGTTACCAGACCCTCTCACTGCGCCGCGACGGCCGCATCCTGTACGTCGACCTCGACAACGGCCCGCTGAACCTGATGACGATCCAGATGGTCGGCGAACTCTTCGACCTCGCCGGGAAGCTGGTCTTCGACCGGGACACGGGCGTCGTCGTCCTCGGCAGCGCCAACCCCGACTTCTTCCTCGCCCACTTCGACCTCGACGACATGTTCCGCTCGATGAACGACCCGGACGTGCCGCAGAGCAAGTACCCGGACATCAACGTCGTCCAGGCGCTGACGACCATGTGGGAAGCCCTGCCGCAGGTGACGATCGGGGTGCTCGACGGCATCGTGCGCGGCGGCGGCCTGGAGTTCCTGCTCGCCACCCAGATGAGCTTCGCAACCCCGCGGAGCAGGCTCTGTCTCCCGGAGACCAGCGGCGGCTTCCTGCCCGCCGGCGGCGGCACCACCCGCCTCGCGCTCCGCATCGGCCCTGCCCGGACCCGTGAATTCATCCTCGGCGCACGGGACTTCACCGGCGACGAGGCGGCGGCGTACGGCATCGTCAACCGCTGCCTGTCCACCGAAGACATCCACTCCTACGTCGACGATCTCGCCCGGCGCTCAGCCGCCCGGTCCACGGAGTCCGTGGCGGCGGTCAATCAGGTCCTGGCCAAAGTCCTGAACGGCGCCGTGGACGCGCAGTTCGCGGGCTTCGCCGTCGAGAGCGAGGCCATGCGGACCCTGCTCGCGGTGCCCGCGGTACTGGAACGCCTGAAGCGGCTCGCACAGCTCCAGGACATCGAACACGAGCGGGATCTGCCGGCGACGATCGCCTCGGTGTCCTGATGGCCGGCCGGGACAAGGAGCCGGGTGTACGGCCCGGGCAGCCCAGGGGCGAGATCTTCTTCGACTCGGTCGAGGTACCGCCGCACCACGCCCCGTCGGCCCGGGACACCTGTCGGCGCGGCCACGCATCGACGTGGTCCTCGGACGGGGCTGCCGTGGGCCGGGTCATGACCGGGCTCGACTCCGCCGCGTTCGACAGGGCAGTCGGCCGTGTCCACGAACGCCGGCATGGCGGTGCGCCGCCGATGGAGCACCGGCCCGACCCGTACCGGCCGGGCCGTACGGGCAGCCGGGCGGAGACCGTCAGGTCGGTCTCCCGCCGCGCCACCGAGTGCACCGCGCTCGCCCCGGCACGGCATCCCTGCTTCACCGCCCGATCCACGGCCATGGGCACCGGCCTGGCGTTCCGGGCCGCAGACAAGGGCAGGACGGCCGGTTCCGTGACCGACCCGCACAGGACGGAAGGACATCACCGTGGCGATCACTGACTTCTTCGACCGCGGATGGCGCGCGCGGCCCGAGGGCACCGCCTTCGTCATGGACGAGCGGACCTTCACCTACCGGGAGATCGGAGAGCTCTCCCACCGCGTCGCCAACGCCCTGTCGGCGGCGGGCCTCCAGCCGGAGTCCAAGGGGGCCGTGCTGACGTCCAACGATCCCGTCGGCTGGGCCTGTGTCCTCGGAATATGGCGGGCCGGACTGGCCTGGGTCCCGGTCAACCCGGCCGGCCCCCGCGCCGAGATCGGCAGGCTCCTCGACGGCTTCGACTGCGAGGTGCTCTTCTGCCACGAGACCCTGCTCCCTGTCGTCGAGCCCCTGCCCGCCGACCTGAAGATGCTGCGGACCGTGGTCTCCCTGGGCGAGGACCCGCGCCTGGCGTCCAAGGCCGGCGCCGTCACCCTCGACGACTTCCTCAAGGACGCGTCCACCGACCTTCCCGACCATGTTCCGGAGCCCGACGCGGTGGCGGGCATCATGCCGACCGGCGGCACGACCGGCGCCCCGAAAGGGGTCATGAACACGCACCGCGGCCTGAGCGTGAGCGCGGTCCACCAGATGCTGGCCGCCTCCTACGCGGCCGACGAACCGATCGTGAACCTGCTCGCCGCCCCCATGACCCACACCGCCGGCACCCTCACCCTGCCCTGCCCTGCACCGCACGCGGCGGCACGGTCGTCGTCACGACCCGCCCCGACCCCGTCCGGCTGCTCGACCTGATCGAGAAGCACAGGGTCACCGAACTCTTCCTCCCGCCCACCGTCATCTACCGCCTGCTGGAGACCTCCGGCATCGAGCGACGCGACTTCTCCTCGCTCAAGTACCTGATGTACGGCTCCGCACCCATGTCGACCGAGAAACTGCGCCGGGCCATCGAGGTGTTCGGGCCGGTGATGTTCCAGGGGTACGGCCAGACGGAGGCGCCCTCGGGGATCGCCTTCCTGCGCCCCGAGGAGCACCTGACCGGCGACGGCAGTGACTTCCGGCTCTCGGCGGCGGGCCGCCCGGCGCCCCTCGTGCAGGTCGAGGTGCTCGACGGCGAGGGCCGGATCCTGCCCCCGGGCGAGAATGGCGAGATCTGCGTACGCGGCGATCTCGTCATGAAGGGCTACTACAAGGACCCCGTCAGGACCGCCGAGACCCTCGTCGACGGCCGGCTGCACACCGGCGACATCGGGTTCCTCGACGACGAGGGCTTCCTGCACCTCACCGACCGCAAGAAGGACATGATCATCTCGGGTGGGTTCAACGTCTACCCGAGCGAGGTCGAACAGGTCGTCTGGAAGCACCCGGCGGTCCAGGACTGCGCCGTCATCGGCATCCCGGACGAGGACTGGGGCGAGGCCGTCACCGCCGTCGTGGAACTGAACGACGGCGAGGAACTGACCGAGGCGGACCTCATCGCGTACTGCCGTCCACGGCTCGGCGGCATCAAGACACCCAAGCGGGTCGTCTTCGTGTCCGAACTCCCGCGCAGCGCCAACGGAAAGGTCCTCAAGAAGGACGTCCGTGAACCCTTCTGGCGCGACCACACGCGGCAGATCTGAGGATCGGAGCACAGCATGGACCGCACCCTTTTCGACAAGGACCACGACAGCTTCCGCGACGCCGTCCGTCAGTTCACCGAACGCGTCCTCGCGCCCCGCCACGAGGAGATGCTCCGGCAGAAGTCCATCCCCCGGGACATCTGGCACGAGGCGGGCGCGCTCGGCATCCTCGGCCTGTCGGTCCCGGAGGAGTACGGCGGAACGGGGGCGGGGGACTTCCGCTTCAACGCCGTCGCGGACGAGGAACTCGCCGGCTTCAGCTTCGGCGTCGGGGCCAGTCTCGCCCTGCACACCGACACCTGCCCGCCCTACCTGGTGGAACTCGGCACCGAGGAACAGAAGCGGCGCTGGCTGCCCGGCATCGCCTCGGGCGACCTGATCAGCGCCATCGCCATGACCGAACCCTCCGGCGGCTCCGACCTCGCCGCGTTGAAGACCACCGCGGTCCGGGACGGCGGGGACTGGCTGATCAACGGCTCCAAGACCTTCATCACCAACGGCCACCAGGCGGACCTCGTCATCGTGGCCGCCCGCACGGGCCCCGGCGAGCGTGCCAAGGGCATCAGCCTGTTCGTCGTCGAGGCCGGCACCCCGGGCTTCGAGCGGGGCCGCAAGCTGGACAAGGTCGGACAGGAGGAGGCCGACACGGCCGAACTGTTCTTCACCGACGTCCGCCTCCCCGACTCCCACCGCCTCGGCGAGGTCGGCGAGGGATTCGTCTCGATGATGCGGCTCCTGCCGCAGGAACGGCTCTCGACCGCCGTCACCAACATCGGCCATGTCACACGGCTCCTGCACGAGACGATCGCGTACGCCAAGGAGCGCCGCGCGTTCGGGGAGACCATCGGCTCCTTCCAGTACAACAAGTTCCGGATCGCCGAACTGGTCACCCGTGTGGAGGTGACGCAGGCGTACGTCGACCAGTGCATCCTCGCGCACACCCGCGGCAAACTCACGCCCGTGGACGCGGCCAAGGCCAAGTGGTGGGCCGCCGAGACGCAGAACGCCGTACTGGACGAGTGTGTCCAACTGCACGGCGGCTACGGCTACATGAACGAGTACCGCATCGCACGCGCCTGGCGGGACGCCCGCGTGACGAAGATCTGGGCCGGGTCCAACGAGATCATGAAAGAGGTCATCGGCCGTGACCTGGGCCTGTAGCACCGTCCCCTCGAACTCCCCGATGGAGGAACACCCATGGCTCTGCCCACCGTCAACCGCCAGTGGCTGCTGGCCCGTCGCCCCGTCGGCGCCGTCACCACCGAAGACTTCCGCTACACCGAGTCCGACCCGCCGGTGCCCGGGGAGGGGGAAGTACTGGTCCGTACCCTGTACTTCGGCTACGACGCCAGCCAGCGCATCTGGCTCACCGACGACGGCGGTTACATGCCGCCGATCCAGGTCGGTGAGCCGATGCGGACCATGGGCATAGGCCAGGTCGTCGCCTCACGCGACCCGGACTACCGGCCCGGGGATCTGGTCGAGGGTTTCATGAGCTGGCAGGACTACGTCCTCCTGCGCGCCGACGGCCCGATGCCCCTGCGCGTTCTGCCTGCGAGCGACCACCCGCTCTCCTGGAACCTCGGTGTCTTCGGCGTCGGCGGACTGACGGCGTACTTCGGCGTCACCGACGGTCTGCGGGTGGAGGCGGGCGACACCGTCGTGATCTCCGCCGCGACCGGCGCCACCGGGTCGCTGGCCGGAGGGATCGCACGGGCACTCGGCGCCAAGCAGGTCATCGGCATCGCCGGCGGCCCCGAGAAGTGCCGCTGGGTGGTCGAGGAGGCCGGCTACGACGCGGCCGTCGACTACAAGAACGACAAGCTCGACGAGCGACTGCGCGAACTGTGCCCGGACGGCGTCGACGCCTACTTCGACAATGTCGGCGGCGACATGCTCGACACCCTGCTGCTGAGCATGGCACCGCGCGGCCGGGTACTGATCTGCGGGGCCATGTCCTCCGGCTACACCGATGTCAGACTCCAGGGCCCCGTCAACTACATGCGCATCGCCACCCACCAACTGACCGTACGGGGCATCCTGCTGTTCCACTACGCCGACCGCCTCGCCGAGGGCGCCGCGCAACTCGGCCGGTGGGTGAAGGAAGGCCGACTGCACGTCGAGGAGAGTGTCGTCGAGGGTTTCGAGAACGCGCCCGCCCTGCTCCCGACGATGTTCACCGGCAAACAGCCCGGCAAGCTGCTGCTCAAGCTGGGGGACCCGCAGTGAGCCGGGCGGAGCGGAAGCCGGCGACACGGTGCGGACAGTGTCGTCGGCAACCGAATCCGAGGGGGACGACCGCCGGTGGACCTGGGCATCGTGGGGCAGGCGGCCGGGCTGTTCGCCGTCACCAACATCGACGACATCCTGATCCTGTCCCTGTTCTTCGCCCAGGGCGCGGGCCACCGGCACGCGGCTCGCCGGATCGTGACCGGGCAGTATCTCGGCTTCGCCGGCATCCTCGTGGTCGCGGCCGCCGCCGCGTTCGGAGCGACGTTCCTGCCGCAGGCCGCGATCCCGTATCTCGGCCTGCTGCCGCTCGCACTGGGTTTCAAGGCGGCATGGCAGGCATGGGAGAGCCACCGTGCCGGTGAGGACGGGGACGACGAGGAGACGGGCGAGGGCGGCCCGGGCCCGCTGGAGGTCGCCGCAGTCACCTTCGCCAACGGCGGCGACAACATCGGTGTCTACGTCCCCGTGTTCGCCACCGCCGGCGTCGGCGGCATGAGCGTGTACGCCGTGATCTTTCTGATCCTGGTGGGGGTGTGGTGCTGCGCGGGAAGGTTCCTCGCCACACGCCCGGTCGTCGCCAGGACGCTCAGCCGCTGGGGCCACGTCCTGGTGCCCCTGGTGCTGATCGCGATCGGCCTGCTCATCCTGGTCGAGGGCGGGGCCTTCGGGATCTAGGCAGGGCGATTCAGGGGCTGCGTGGCTCTCGTCGCGACGGTACGCGGCAGGCCCCCGCCGTCCTCAGCCCAGTGCCGAGATACCCGCGAGGAAGATGTCGACTCCCACGAGGAACTGTTCGCGGTCGTCGTGCTCGCCCAGCCGGGTCGCCGCCGCGTGCACGAACGGGTAGCGGCCGGGGTCGATCTGCGCCCATCGCGTGGCGGCGTGCTCCAGGAATGTCTCCCGGTTCCTGTCGTCGCCCGAGCGCAGCCGTGCGTTCGCGGCGTTCTGCGCGGCGACGCCGAGGACGTAGTTCACCAGCGCTCCGGCCGCGTCGAAGCGCGCCTTCTCCGGAACGGCGAGCGCGTGCAGCAGCCGGCCGACGCTCTCGTAGAAGTCCAGCAGCGCGGGCCGCCACGGTGCGCGGGAGAGTTCCGCCCCGACCCAGGGATGGGCGTCGATCGCATCGAACAGGCCAGCGGCGAGTTGGCGCAGTGCGGCACGGGGGTCCGTGTCGCCGGCCGCGCCGGACACCACGCCGGTGATGACGTCGTCAGCGGCCGCGGCGAGCAGATCGCCCTTGTCCGCGACGTGGTGGTAGATCGCCCCGTAGCCGGTGCTCAGCCGCACGGTGAGCGCGCGCAGCGTCAGGGCCTTCTCTCCGCCGCCGTCCAGCATCTCGATCGCGGTCCGGATGATCAGCTCCCTCGACAGGCCGTCCGTCCGCCGCGGGGCCCGCCCGGATCCCTTCGCCGCTCTCTTCACCATGGCCCCAGCATCCCACGGATGGAGCGTCGATCCAACTCCGTGCTAGCTTGATTGGAGCGACGATCCAAAGAGCGTTCGCGCCACCCCTCGGGGCCCAGGGAGGACTCCATGAAGACACCTGTCACGATCATCGGAGCGGGTTTGGGCGGGCTGACGCTCGCTCGCGTCCTGCAGGTGCACGGCATCCCGGCCACCGTCTACGAGGCGGAGCCCGCGCCGGACGCCCGCCGCCAGGGCGGCCTGCTCGATCTGCACCCCGACAGCGGCCAGGCGGCTCTGGAGGCGGCCGGCCTGATCGAAGAATTCCGCAAGCGGGTCCTGCCCGGCCGCGAGGCGTACCGGATCATGGACCAGGCGGGAAGGGTGCTCCTCGACCTGCCCGACACCGGTACCGGCGAACGCCCGGAGATACCGCGCGGCGCACTGCGGCAGCTGCTGCTCGGCTCCCTGCCCGCCGGCACCGTCCGCTGGGGCCACAAGGTCACCGTCGTGCGGACCGTCGCCGACGGCCGACACCGGGTGGACTTCGCCGACGGCACCTCCGTGGTCGCGGACCTGCTCGTCGGCGCCGACGGAGCGTGGTCGCGCGTACGGCCACTGCTCTCCCAGGCCGGCCCGCAGTACTTCGGGGTGTTGAGCGTGGAGACGTTCCTCCTCGACGCGGAAACCCGCCACCCCGCCTCCGCGAAGGCGGTCGGAGCCGGATCACTCTTCGCCCTCGCGCCGGGCAGGGGACTGCTGGCTCACCGGGAGGCCGGCGGAACCCTGCACACCTACGCGCAACTGAGGAAACCGCAGGACTGGTTCGCCGACCTCGACACCGCCGATGCCGCAGTCCTCACCGCCCGGGTCGCCGAGGAGTTCGAGGGCTGGGCTCCCGAACTCACCGCTCTGATCACGGCCGGCGACACCCCACCGGCCCTGCGCCCCGTCTTCACCCTGCCGGCGGGGCACTGCTGGGACCGCGTACGCGGGGTGACCCTGCTCGGCGATGCCGCCCATCTGCGTGCACCGAACGGCGAAGGCGCCAACTCGGCCATGCGGGACGGCGCGGAACTCGGTCAGGCCCTCGCCCGGCACCCCAAAGACGTGGAAGCCGCCCTCGCCGCACACGAGCGGACCATGTTCGCCCGCGCCGCCGACGGGGAAGCGAGCGACGACGGCTTCTACCGGCTCATGATCGACGACCGCGCACCGCACAGCGTCCTCGCCCTGATGACCGGCGCGGAACCAGGGGCGTGACCCTCACCCCCACGCACAGGTGCGGGAAGCGGCTCACGGGCACCGGAAGCAGGCTCGCCTACACCTGGGACGCAGCGAGCAACCGCAGCGCCCGCTCCTTCAGCCGGGGACTGGCGGCCGCGGCGTCACCGGAGTCGAAGGGGGGTTGCGGGTCGTACTCGACGGCGAGTTGGATCGCCTTCGCGGTGTCGTCGTCCGCGATCAGGGACGCGAGATACAGGGACATGTCCACGCCCGCCGACACGCCGGCCGAGGTGATGATCTTTCCAGACCGTACGTAGCGCTGCGGCAGGTAGGTGACGTCGAAGGTGGACCGGAGGTAGTCCGCGGAGGCCCAGTAGGTGGTCGCCCTGCGGCCGGTCAGCAGTCCGGCCGCCGCGAGGACGATGCTGCCGGTGCACACGGAGGTCGTCCACCGGGTGTGACGGTGCATCTCACGGATCCAGCGCAGCAGTGCCTGGTTGTTCATCGCTTCGACCGTGCCGCGGTTGCCGGCCCCGGGCACCAGCAGGACGTCGAGCCGGTCGACCTCGGCGAGGGACCGCTCGGCGAGCACGGCCACGTCAGCCGTGTCCGTACGGACGGGCCCCCGCCGTTCGGCGATCATCGTCACGGTGGCGTCAGGGAGACGGGACAGGATCTCGGCCGGGCCGGTGGGGTCCAGCAGGCTGTAGCCGTCGTAGAGCAGGATGCCGATGTGCGGGCCGGTTCCGCCGCCGGCCGGAGCCCCGTGCGCCGGGTCGGCCGTGGCGGTGGCCGCGAGCGCGGCGGTGGCCAGGGTCCCGCGGAGGACGTTTCTGCGTGTCGTCGAGTCGCTCATGGAAGGGGAGTCTGCTGCCCGGGCGGGACGCGTGGGGGCGGGATGTCCGGCATCCTGCGCATCATGTCCCCGGTGACTCCGTAGTGGTGGAGGAACGCCTGCCGCAGCGTCTCCGGCGACGCGAAGCCGCAACGGCGGGCGATCGCCGCCATGGGCAGTCCGCTGGAGCGCGCCAGGTGCGCGGCGGCTTCGGCGCGCGCCGCACGTACGGCCCGCGCCGGAGTCGTCCCGAGGTGCGCCGTGAACAGGCGGGTGAGGTGCCGGGAGCTGATCCCCGCCCGGTCGGCCAGGGCTCCGGGGGTGAGGTCCCCGGCCAGGTTTCCGGCGATATGGCCCATCAGGTCCCGCACCAGCCGGTCCTCCGGCGGCGGGGCGGCCAGGAACATGGATATCTGGGCCTGGTCGGCGGGCCGGTGCAGATGCGTGACGAGTTCGCGCGCGACGGCGCGGGCCGGCGTCGGGCCGTGGTCGTCCTCGATCAGGGCGAGTGTCAGGTCGAGGGCACTGGTGACACCGGCCGAGGTGTAGACGTTGCCGTCGCGGACGTAGAGGGGAGCGGCGTCCACGGCCACGGCAGGATGGCGCTCGGCGAGCCGATCCGCCTAACCCCAGTGGGTCGTCACCCGTCGGTGGTCCAGCAGCCCGGCAGCGGCCAGCACGTAGGTAGATCGCCCGCACTCGGCGGCGGCACCTCACGCCGCCGGCTTCCGAGGCCCCCGGCCGTGACGGCCGGGGGACTTGCCGCCTTGCACCCCGGGGGAGAGGTGCAAGGCGTGGTGACCGCTTCCGGGCTCACGCGGAGCCGCCGCGGCGGCTCCTCAGCCACCACGCGCCGCCGCCGAGTACGAGCACCGCGGCACCGATGCCCAGGGGGACGGACATCGGCATGCCGTCGTCGTCCTTCGTGTCGGCCGCCGCCGGCTGTGCCGACGTCTTCTCGGCCGTGGGCTCGTCGGCGGGGGTGGCCGTCGTGGGAGCGGCGGTCGTCGGTTCCGCCGTGGGGCTGGGGCTCACGGGCTTCGCGCCGGGCGCGGCGGCCTTGAGCTCCAGTCGGGGCGCGGGATGCCCGTGCCCGTGTCCGTCGCCCTCCGCCGCGTCGTCCAGTTCGATCCAGCGGTCGACCTTGCCGTCGCTGTAGCTCTGCAGGGTCTTGAAGACCAGCGCCTTCGCGTCCGGCAGTTGCCGGACGGTCACGACGTACTCGACGTCCTCGCCCACCGCGAGCTTCGGCCCCGACACGGTGTAACCCCGGTCGGTGGGAGCGAACTTCCAGTTCTCGGGGCCTTCCCCGTACGTGAGGTCCTGCGCGGTGATGCCCTTGGGCAGGATCACCTCCAGCTTGGTGATGCCGGCCGAGGCGGACTCCGACTCGGCGGAGAAGGTCAGTTCGACATTCTGGCCCAGGGCGCGGGCGCCGTCCGCCTCGACTTCGGCGTGGGCCGCGGCCGGGCCCGCGGCGGCGACGGTGACCGCGAACGCGGCTGCGGAGAGGGCGCCGACGAGGCGCAGGTTGCGTACCAGGTGCGAGCGGTGCATGGGGAACTCCCAAGTTTCGATGGTGCGGAGACTGCGTCGAGTCCCTGACAGGGCAGGGGTGAGCGCCTGGCGTCTCCCCGATGCACACGTGCGGAGCACCTGTGTGCGGGGCGGCGGTCGCGGAGCAGCACGAGCACGGCGGAACCGAGGCTCGACGAGATGGACGGCCGGGCGCGATGGGCGAAGACCGAGCCCGGGGCGAGGAGTCGACGGCTCGTCGTCTCCCTGAGCGGCCCCGGGTGATCGGCTGTCGTCAGGCGACAGCGGTCCCCGTGGGCGGACCCCGGGACGTGAGGGCGTGGGCGAGCAGGAGCCGCCGCGGCATGCGGTCCGAACGCGCTCGCTCGGCACGGACGCGCGGCCGGCACGGCGGCGTGGGGGGCCGGAGGATCAGCAGCAGCGGAGCGACGAGCCGTGCGGCGCAGGCCCGCAGGACGCGGAACGCGGCACGCTCACCGAGGGCGAGCCACAGCCCGCACAGCAACGCGGCCAGCAGGTGGGCGACGAGCATGCCGGCCCACGGCATGCCACCCGTGCCGTGGTGCAGGGAATGCACGATCCCGGCGTGCTCCATGGACCCCATGGAGTGCGTCGCACTCGTCCCGTGAGCCATGGACGCCAAGGAGGTCGCCTCGCCCGATGCCCGGAGAGGGACGAGGGCCTGCGCGAGCGAGAACGACAGGTGCAGCACGGCTTGGGCCGCGACCACGCAGGATCCGACCAGGACCGGCCCGCGCTCCCGGCGGGCCAGCAGCCAGCCTGTCCCGCCGGCCGTCACCGACCCCGCGGCCATGGCCCACCACGGAACCGTGGTTCCCGACATCGTCACGTGTCCCAGGGCGGCGAGCAGCACGCAGACGGCCGCGAACACAGCGGCCCTGAGCGTGCGAGAACACCACCCTGCAGTCATGACGCCTCATCCTCACAGTCCGGGTCTCACGCGTCACGGAATGGTACGGAACTTCCCCCGGAGTGCCACTCAATTCGGCCATGGTGATCCACACCACAGCGACAGCCGTGAACTCGGCGACCATCGGTGGTGATCGCCACGGTCGAGCCGGCCGGTGCGTACGGTCGGCCGAGGCAGCGGTGCCGGTGGCCCCTGAAGTCCGTTGCGTGGCCCCGTGAGTCGTGCTTGGCTCGCCCGATGGACTTTCTGTTGACGGCGAGTGGCCTGCGCAACGAGACGCTGCGGGAGGCACTCAGGGAGATGCTGGGCAGGCCGTTCGGATCGGCGAACGTCGTCTACGTTCCCACGGCGTCCGTCGCCGAGTCCGGGGACCATGGGTGGCTGCTCGCGGACATGAACCGCGTGCACGGCCTCGGCTGGCGGGAGTTCGACGTCCTTGAGCTGAACGGGCTGCCCCGGCAGACCGTGCTCGACCGGCTGCTCCACGCCGACGTCATCTACTGTGCGGGCGGCAACCAGTACCATCTCGCGCGCAGCATCACCGGAAACGGCCTGGCCGATGGCTTTCTGGAGGCGCTCCGGAGCCGGGTCTACGTGGGGTTCAGTGCCGGATCAATGATCTTCAGCCGTCATCTCACCGAACACTCCGCCGACGTCATCGGGGACACCGCCGACCTCCACGCGCTCGGCGCGACGACCGTGGAGCCCCCGTTCGGTCTCTTCGACTGGTACCTCAAGCCTCACCTCTACTCATCCGATTTCCCCCACCGGGACGATGCCTGGGCCGATCGCATCGCCGAGCGGGCCGACTTCCCGATCTACTTCCTCGACGACGAGACGGCCGTACGCGTCCGAGACGGCAAGGCGGATGTCGTTTCCGAAGGCCGGTGGCGGTTCCATCCCTGACGCGATCCGTCGGGGGGTCAGCCGGTGGGGTCGCGGCGGAGGTCGCCGTGACCCTCGCCCGGCGCGATGGCGTGCAGGATGCGCCGGCTGACCTGGGTGAGCTGTTTGACCTGTGTTCTGGTCAACGGGTCGAACACCAGCCGACGCACCAGTGCGACGTGTTCAGGAGCAGCGTCGAGCATCTTCTGGTGCCCCTCGTCGGTGAGCGTGGCGAGAGTGTAGCGGCCGTCGGCCGGATCGGGGCGGCGGTGGACGTAGCCCTTGCGTTCCAGACGGGCCACCACCTGAGACAGGCGCGAGAGCGAGCCCTCGGCGCACGCGGCGAGGTCGCTCATGCGCAGTTCCCGTCGCGGTGACTCCGACAGCGCCGCCATCACGCCGTACTCGAAGTGCGTCAGCCCTACTTCACGTAGCTGCGCGTCGAGCGTGTGTTCCAGGCGTCGCATGATGCCGACCAGGCCGAGCCAGGCGCGGCGCTCCTCCTCGTCCAGCCAGTGCGGCGCCTCGTCGGCCGGGGGGTTCGTCATGCCCTCCAATGTAACCGGTGCTTCACGCTTGAAATGAATCAACCTCATCATCACTTGACGCTTGAAGTCACTGGGGTCTACTTTTCAGTTAAACCTTGAAGTGATTAGTCGGGTGGCATCAGGCTGTGGCCCGGGTCGAAGCCCTGACCATGAGCGACGCCGTCGGCCACCCTGACGTCGCGGCATGGAGGCCGCCGCTCTCACGGTCGCCGTGAGCCGTCGTTCCGAGGCCCGTCGTCGTCGGCCGACCCGGTCCACTCCTCGTCCCCACCCCACACCCGATCCGGAGAACGCCATGAGCCAGCACCTCGCCACCAGCCCGGCCCGCCCTCGTGGTCTCGTCGTGACCGGCGGTCTGATCGGCACCGCGGTGGTCGCGATCGCCCTCAACGCCGTTGTCGCCGCGGCAGCCCACGCCGCCGGCGCCTCGCAGGAGTTCCAGCCCCTCCAGGTGTCCGCCTACGCGCCCTTCACCGTGTTCGGTGTCCTGGCAGCCGCTGCCGCCTGGGCGATCATCCGCGCACGCGCGGCCCGTCCGGCTCGGCTGCTGCGCGTCCTCGTCCCTGTCGTCGTGATCGTCAGTCTGATCCCGGACATCATGGTCGGGGCCACGCAGAGCCAGCCCGGCAGCAGTTGGGGGGCCGCGCTCGCCCTGATGGTCATGCACGTCGTGGTCGCCGCCGTCGCAGTCCCCGCCTTCCGGCGGCTCCTTCCCCTTCCCGCCGACCGGACCTGACCATGCGTCCCTCTCGGGGGAGCGAAACTTTTCACCACGGTGGTACGGCACCCGAGGGACCCGTACCACCGTGTAGGCCGGTCTCCACGTCAGTCCAGGTCCAGATGGCCGGGCTTCGGGTAGCGCACGGCGAGGGCCGCGATGTCGTCGTCCAGTCTGCCGCCGCTGAAGAGGAGGAGGTCCTGATGGAGTCGGTCGAGCAGTCCGTGGGGTGATACGGGGTCCTGTCGGCGCATCCAGTCCTGCAACGGGAAGAACTCGCCGGCGTGATCCCGGGTCTCCGTCACGCCGTCGGTGTAGAGCAGGAGTTCGTCGCCCGGGGCGAAGGGCACGGTGTCGGTGCGGTAGTTGTCCTGGACGAGTGCCGCGAGGTTGAGCGGTGGCGAGGGTTCGCTGGGCTCCAGGACGCGCGTCTCGCCCCGGTGCACGAGAAGCGGAGGCGGGTGCCCGCAGTTGAGGAGTGTGACGTGGCCGCCGCCGCGCGGAATCTCGGCGAGCAGGGCGGTGGCGAAGCGCTCCGGAAGATCCTGGGAGGGGTGGGCGGCGCTGTGGCGGCCGATGCTGATCTCCAGGCGCCGGATGACGCTCGTCAGGTCCGGTTCGTCGTGCGCGGCCTCTCGGAAGCAGCTGATCAGCGCCGAGGCCGCCCCCACGGCGGAGAGACCCTTGCCCCGTACGTCTCCCAGGAGCAGCCGGACGCCGTGCGGTGTCTCGGCCGCCTCGTAGAAGTCGCCGCCGATCCGGGCCTGGGCCTGCGCCGCGACGTACAGCGATTCGATCTCGATGTCCCCGAGGCGGCTCGGCAGCGGTCGGAACAGGACTTGCTGGGCGGTGTCGGCCACGAGCCGGATCTGGAGGAGGGCCTCCTCCCGACGGAGCCGGACGTGGCTCGCGTAGGCGGCCGCCAGGGTGACGGCGGCGATCGCGGCCGCCGTGTAGGGAGTCCCCAGGTCGCTGTAGACGAGACCGAGGCCCAGCATGATCAGCGCGCAGAACGCACCCAGCAGGACCGTCGGGAGCACCGGCCACATCGAGGCGGCCAGGGCGGGCGCGGCAGGCAGGAGGCGGCTGATGGCGATGCCTCTCGGTGTCGCGAACGCCAGCGCGCCGATGAGGAGGGTGAGGATCACCGGTGACAGCCGGACAGCGTCCCATCGGTCACCGTGTGGACGCCCGCGTCGCTGTCGCCTCAAAGTAGGCACGAAATCAATCGTAACTACAACAAAGGGGATATCGAGCCAGGCGGGAATGCATGTTCATGCCGGGTTGCTGCCATGATCCCAGTACCGGGCCCCACCCGGGCGGAGCGCGTCGGCGAGCTGCCGTACAGCGGGACGGGGGGTCTGGCGAGGCCGTTCGGCAGGGTCGGCCCCGGACCGGAGCACTGAGATCGTTTGGTGCTCCTCACGGGCTGCCGAGCCCAGGGCGGCGGCTCCGGCGCTCGCCACCCGGGCACCGAGCCGATGCGGCCGGCGCCGGGGCGAGCGAGGGGTCACCGGGTCAGGGGGTGCTGGGCTTCCCCTGGGTGTAGAGCCACTTGTCGAACAACGGACCGAGCTTCTTCCCGGAGAGCTGTTCCGCGAGCTTCTGGAACTGGGCGGTGGTGCCGTGTCCGTGACGCTGCTCCGTGGCCCAGGTGCGCAGGACGCGGAAGAAGACACGGTCCCCGACCGCGGTGCGCAGGGCGTGCAGGGTCATGGCGCCACGGTCGTAGACGGGGCGGTCGAAGATCTTGGCACCGCTGCCGGGATTGCCGGGCGGGAACGCCCACAGGGCGTCACGTGCGGGAGTGGCGTACAGGTCGTCGAAGGTCCGCTGGGCGCTGGTGCCGCCGTGCTGCTCGGCGTAGAGCCATTCGGCGTAACCGGCGAAGCCCTCGTTGAGCCAGATGTCCTTCCAGGAGGTGAGGGTGACGGAGTCGCCGAACCACTGGTGGGCGCTCTCGTGGACGAGGGTGTTGAGGTCGGGGGCGCTGCTGTAGACGGGCCGTGTCTGCGTCTCCAGGGCGTAGCCGACGTTGGGGGCGTGGTCGACTATGGAGCCGGCGGCGCGGTACGGGTAGGGCCCGAACACCTTGCTTCCCCACTCCAGCACCTTCGGCAGCTGCTTCAGGACCGGTGCGGCGGCCTTCGCGAGGCGCGGGTCGACGGCGTCGTAGACCTTGATTCCGTCGTGGGTCGTGTACTGCTTGACCTTGAACTTTCCGATGGTGGCGGTGGTGAGGTAGGCGGCCATGGGTTCTTTCTGCCGCCAGCGGAAGGTGGTCTTGCCCTTGCGGGTGCTCTTCCCGAGCAGGACGCCGTTGGAGACGGCGGTGCGTCCCTCGGGCACGGTGATCGTGATGTCGTACGACGACTTGTCGAGCGGATGGTTGTTGGCCGGGAACCAGGTCATGGCGCCCTGCGGCTCGCCGGCGACGAACACACCGTCCTTCGTGGGGATCCAGCCGTCGAGGGAGCCGTCGGGGTCGGTGACCGGGCCGGGCTTGCCCTGATAGGTGACGGCGACGCGGAACTTCTGCCCCTTGTGCAGGGCGTGCCGAGGTGTGATGACGAGTTCCTGTCCGCTGCGTCTGTACGCCGCTCTGGACCGGTCGACCGTCAGGCCGGTGATCTTGAGGCCCTTGAGGTCGAGGTCGAAGCGGGTCAGGCGCTGGGTGGCGCGCGCGGTGAGGACCGCTTTCCCGGTGAGCTTCCCGCTCGTCGGGTCGTAACCGAGCGTCAGGCCGTAGTGCGCGACGTGGTAACCGCCGTTGCCGGCGAGGGGGAAGTAGGGGTCGCCGACGCCCGGGGTGCCCGCGTGTTCGGCCGCCGTGGCGGGTCCGGCCGCGGTGAGCAGGGCCGCAACGACGGCAGGGACGGTGAAGGCGATGGTGGGGCGGCCGAGGACGGCGGAGCGCCGAGGGGATGGGGTCACGGGTGCTCTCCAGGGGGGTGGTGTGATCATGCGAGCCTCAGGCTATGCAACGGCCGGTCCCGGTGGCACCAGGTCCGGGTCAAGTCTGTGGGCCGGTCCGGGCCGCTGGGGGGCGTCGGTGTTGCACGTCCTGCTGTGGCTCACGTGACGGAACCGGTGGCGGAGCCCGACCTCCAGTCAGGTCTCCCGGTCGAAGGTTCATGTGACAGTGCGTCGACGCGCGCATCGGTAGCGGAGGCCGGTCGACCCCCGAGCGATGGGGCTGGCCCCGCCCTGGTCGGTGGGGCCAGCCCCAGCACGGATCCTCGGGAGCACTGGCTCGTGCCACGCTCCCACCGTTCCTAGCGTTCTTGCATGACGGAAACGCTGCCACCGCGCACCCCCACCCGGTTACTGGATGTCGACGCGCTGCGCGGGTTCGCGCTGTTCGGGATCCTCGTCGTGAACCTCGCCTTCTTCGCCTCCGGCTACCCGTTCCACCTCGTCGCCGATCCAGCCCATGACTCGTGGCTGGACGACACCGCCGAGTTCGGGGTCCGGTTGCTGTTCGAGATGAAGTTCTACCTGCTGTTCTCGTTCCTGTTCGGATACAGCTTCACCTTGCAGCTGGCCGCCGCGGGCAGGGCCGGCGCGAACTTCACCGCACGGTTCCTCCGTCGGCTCGGCGGACTCTTCGTGCTCGGCGGCCTGCACGCGGTGCTGCTGTTCCACGGCGACATCCTGACCACCTACGCCCTGCTCGGACTTGTCCTGCTCGCCGTGCGCCGCATCCAGCCGAGGACCGCGCTCATCACCGCGGCGGCGATCACCGGCGCCATGGCGGCAGGGATGGCCGTGGCTGCTCTGGCCGGGGTCGAACTGGTCTCCGACCAGGGCGCCGCGCTCGCCGACGGTCGCGCGTCGACCGACGCGCTGGCCGGCGGCCTGGGTTCGGTGATCGGCGAGCACGTCCGCTCGCTGCCGACGATGGCCGGCAGTCTTGCCGTGCAGGGCCCGCTCGCGTTCGCCGCGTTCCTCGTGGGGCTGGCCGCGGGCCGGCGCCAGTCGCTCGCCGACGGGACGGGCCGGCACACGGGCGCGCTGCGTCGGCTGGAACGGGTCGGATACCCGGTCGGGCTCGCGGGCGCGCTGGTCTTCGCGATCGGCGGTGGCACGGTCGGCCTGGCCGGGCTGGCGGTGAGCATCGTGACGGCGCCCCTGCTGGTCGGCGCCTATGTGGCGACCCTGCTACGGGTGTTCGCCACCCCGCGCGGCGCCCGCCTGGCACGGGTGCTCGCGCCGACCGGCCAGATGGCACTGTCGAACTATCTCGGTCAGTCCCTGCTGGGCGTGTTGCTCTTCACCGGAGTGGGGCTCGGGCTGGCCGGAGACACGCCGCCCGCGATCGTGCCGCTCGTCGCCGTCGGTGTCTTCGCGCTCCAACTGTGGCTGAGCCGACGCTGGATGGCGCGGTACCGGTACGGCCCGGCCGAATGGGTACTCCGGGCCCTCACGAACGCGGAGCGCCCCCGGATGCGCCGCTGACCTCGGCCCCCACGCCGGGAGGCCCGGGTGGGGGCCTGGCACGGAGTGACGGCTCAGATCAGCGCGTTCTTGTAGAAGATGCTGGAACGCCGGTCACCCTCCACCCCGGTGGCGAAACCGATGAAGAGGCGGGCCTCACCGGCGTCGGTGCGGTAGATCGCCAGGCCCTCGGGCTCGCGATGGTGCAGGGTGGAGCCGGCCTTGGTGAGGACAGGCCCCTGCTTCACGGTGCCGGTGTTGACGTCGATGCTGGTGACATAGGTGTTGCCGTCACCGATGGGAGTACCGTCGCCGGGGTATGCGTCACCCGTCAGGTAGTACATGTACGAGCCGTACAACGTGTAGCCCTGCGGTGTGCCGGAGATCGTCGGCTGCTTGAAGTCGACCAGAGGCGAGCCGAAGTTGCCCGTCGCGAAGGCGGAGAGGGGGTACACGGCGATGCGCTTGCCCGAACTGGTGTGGTACCGCACGATCATGCGCTGGTAGACCGGGTCGGCGGAGCAGGTGTACTCGGTGGCTCCCGCGATCGGCCGGTAGGCGGCCGACGCGGCCGGTGAGCCCAGTGTGGTGCCGGCGGCGTACGTGACCGGGGTGAGCGCGGTGCCGTATCCGCTGGTGTTCGCGGCGCATTCGATCCACAGCTCGGTGCCGGAACCGCTCGGCAGCGCGGCGAAGGCGACTCCGTGACCGAAGCCGTTGAGGTGCATGTACGAGATGTAATTGCCGTCGAAGTCCATCTTGTTGATGCACAGGTCACCGGCGGACTCGGGGCTGTCACTCCGCTTGGTCGCCACGAAGAGGAACTTGTTCACCCAGTCGAAGGCGAAGCTCTGCTGGACCCGCGCACCGTGTGTGTCCTTGGAACGGAACAGGTCGTACGACGGCTCCGTGAGATCGAACCGCTTGGTGGTGGCCACCGCCGCGGAAGCCGTCTGCGCGCCGGCGGCGAGCCCCAGCGCGGCGAGCGAGGCGCCGGCGCCGGTGCGTATGAGGCCGCGGCGGGAGAAGGGGAGACCGGGGGTGTGGTTCATGGGGGGACTCCAGAGCCTGGTGGGGGAGAGGGCAGAAGTGCGTGATGCTATCTCCCCTGGCCGACCCCCATCCGGATCGGGCGGGCTCCGTCACAACTGCGGCACCGGACAGGCACAACTCCCCGCGACGGCAAGGTTGCTTGTGACCGATCCCGACGTCGCCTCCGAGACGAGGCGCTGTCCCATCAGACGGGTCGCGACGAGGACGGGGTGCGGAACGAACGGTTGGCAGACCTCGACGCCCTTCGACCTGCTCTCATACCTTCCCCGAGCCTCGACAGCTACGACACCGCACCCACGTGCACCGCATCCTGTCCTCCATGTGATCCCGATTCCAATCCGGCGTGCGCCCCCTGCCGCGGCACGTACGGCATGCGTCGGGAGCAAGAGGCCGCGAGATCTCCCAGATCGTCCAGACGACGGCGACGACGATGATGAAGACGGCGAATCCATCCATGTCTCCTGAGTAGGCAGGAGCACGCCCGCCGCCAAGGGGCTGTCACGCGGCGCCGGAAGCACGTGACCGGCGCACAGGGGCGATACGCGCCTGAGCCACCGTGACCCGACCCCCGGAGCGCTGGAACAGCAGCGCACTGCTGCGCCCACGGCCCTGGTTCAGCGTCGCTTCCCGGTCTCGGGAGCGGTGACGCCATGGCTGGCACGGCGCATGGCCTCGTACAGCGCTGCGTCCTCCGGCGGGTCCGGCAACTGTCCGCGGGCCGGGGCCTGGAAGGACTGGATCATCCACGCCACCAGGCGGCGCCAGGCATCCGGAGCGGCGTCGCCGGTGGCGCTGAGCACTCCGGCGTTGGCCATCAGCAGCAGCACGAGGTCCCGGCTGCTGAAGTCCTCGCGCAGGTGCCCGCTGCTCTTGGCGCGGTCGATGAGTTCGAGGAAGCCCTCGTACGCCCGGGCGTGGTACTGCTCCAGTTCCGGGACACCGGGGAAGCTCATGGTCAGGACGTCGGCGAAGCCGCGATCGGCGGCCTGCATCGCGCAGACGTCCTGGATGTAGCCGGTGAAGCCGTGCCACGGGTCGGGGTCGGCCAGGGCCTCGGCGGTGGCCTGTACGTACGCCTTCATGCGGTCGGTGAAGACCGCGGCGACGAGGTCCTCCTTGCGGGGGAAGTGGCGGAAGAGGGTGGCGATCCCCACTCCGGCCTCCCGTGCGACCGAGGCCATCGACGCGTTGAGCCCGTCGCGCCCGAAGACCGTGCGTGCGGCGGCGATGATCCGTCCCCGGTTGCGCTCCGCGTCGCTGCGCTTGGACTGACCTGCGGAATCGGCCGTGCCGACGTCGGCATCGGGGTGGGGACCTCGGGGGCTCATACAGATCAGCGTAGCAAACCGGAATGCCTTATCCAGTTCCCGTGTTACGGTGAACGACGAAACGGATAGGGCCTTCCGGAAAGAAAACGGATAGCCCTTTCCATCTCTGCGTCCGAAAGGCTCTCCCATGCCCACCATCGTCATCGTCGGCGCCGGCCCCCAGCTCGGCCTCGCCATCGCCCGCACGTACGGCACTCAGGGCTACGACGTCGCACTGATCGCCCGCAGCCAGGACAAGCTCCGGCAGCTGGCCGATGTGCTCGCCGCCGAGGGGATCGGCGCTGCCGCGTTCCCCGCCGACGTCCTCGACCGGACCGCGCTCACCCAGGCGCTCAAGGACGCGGCCGCGCATTTCGGCGGCATCGATGTCCTTGAGTACTCCCCGGTCGGCGGCCTCCAGACCGTCATGACCACACCGGCCGCGACCGAACCGGCCGACGTGCAGCACGAGATGGACTTCCAGCTCTACGGAGCCATCGCCGCCACCCGAGCGGTACTGCCCGCCATGCGCGAGGCCCGCGCGGGCACCCTGCTCTTCACCACCGGCGCCGGCTCCGTCGACCCCGTGCCGCAGATCGCCAACGTCAACGCCGCAGCCGCGGCGCTGCGCAACTGGGTGATCAACCTGCACAAGGAGCTGGACGGCACCGGTGTCCAGGCCGCGCACGTCGCCATCAACGTGTCGATCGGCACGCCTGCGATCCCCGGATTCCCGACCGCCCAGCCCGAGGAGATCTCCCCGGTCTACTGGGACCTGCACACCACCAAGCGCGACCAGGCCGAACTCGTCTTCAGCCTCTGAGGCCCGCCGGCCACTCCGCGCACCCTGCGTCTGCGCCGCGCACATCGCCATCCACGCATGCTCGATGACCCCGGCACGGAACCGGCCCGGCCCGCTACATCCGCGGCCGGTGCGAACCGGCACCTCCGAAACATGGTGGCCCCGACCACGGCGTACGCCGCGGTCGGGGCCACCATGCCCTGACTCATATGCCTCTGTCGCCCCGGCAGTTCGCAGCGGTGGCCGAACAGGCCGTTGCCGGGTCCCGCGCTAGAAGGTCAGGTTCCAGGCGTCGATCTTGCCCGTGTCGGAGGAGGCGTTGTCGTTGACGCGCAGTTTCCAGGTGCCGTTCGCGACCTCCGAGGAGGCGTTCACGGTGTACGTCTGGGCGATGTTGTCCGCGCTGCCGCCGGTGCGGTTGTGCAGCGTGTAGACGGTGCCGTCCGGCGCCACCAGGTCGACCTTCAGATCACCGATGTAGGTGTGCTTGATGTCCACACCCACCTTGAGCGTGGCCGGGGCGTTGCCGGTCACGCCGGTCACGGCGATCGAGCTCTCCACGGTCGCGTTGTCGTTGACGGCGACGTCCGTGAGGTTCTCGAAGTACGCGCCGGGCGGCGGGGTGGCCCCGACGGCCTTGAGGGCGTCGACCTGTCCCTCGCCGAAGAACGCGTTGTTGGCCGTCGTGCCCGTGCAGCGGCTGTCCGAGGGGCAGGCGATGTCGTTGGCCTGCGTGGCCAGCTTCGCGCGGAGTTGCGCCGGGGTGATGCCCGGGTTGGCGCTGGCGAGGAGTGCCGCCACGCCGACGACGTGCGGGGTGGCCATCGAGGTGCCGCTCTTGCTGCCGTAACCGCCGCCGGGGACGGTGGAGTACACGTTGCTGCCCGGCGCCGCGACGTCGATGACGCCCTGCCCGAAGTTGGAGAACGAGGCCTTGGTGACGCCGGTGCCGTTGGCCGCGACCGTGACCACGCCCGGCAGCTCGGTCGGGATGTCGAGGCAGGCGTTGGTGATGGTGCGGGTGACCGGCGTCGAGTCGTTCGGGCTCGCGGAGTCGGTCGTCTTGTGGGCGAGGTCGTAGTTCTCGTTGCCCGCCGCGGCGACCTGGAGGGAGCCCTTGCTCTCGGCGTACTCCTGGGCGCGCTTGACGCCCTCGATGATGGCGGCCTGGTCGATGTTGTCCGGGCAGTTGAACTGCCACGGGTCCGTGTAATAGCTGTTGTTGGTGACCTTGAAGCCGTGGTCACCCGCCCAGACGAACCCGCAGATGGTGTTCTCGGCGAAGAAGAAGGAGTTGCCCGGCTCGGCGACCCTGACCGCGGCGATCTTCACCCCGGGAGCCACGCCGACGACGCCCTTGCCGTTCTTGGCCGCGGCGACGGTGCCCGCCACGTGGGTGCCGTGCGTGTCGACGTCCCGCCAGGCGCCGGTACGGGTGTCGGGTTTGCCGTAGGCGCAGGAGACGGAGTCGGCCGCGTCGAAGTTGGGCGCCAGGTCCTGGTGCTGGTCGTCCACACCGGTGTCCAGGATGCCCACCGTGACGGAGGCGGAGCCCGGGTTGACGGCCCAGGCCTGGTCGGCCTTGATCTGGCTCATGTCGGCCCGGACCGGCTCTCCGGCCGGCGTCGAGGACTGCGACGGGTTGGCGGGGAGCGCCGGGTTGTACGCGTCGGCCGGGACGTCCGAGGTCCGCGTGGCGCCGACCTGCTGTACGCCGGTGACGCCGCGCATGGTGGCGGCGAATCCGCTGGACGCGGAGTGGGCGACGATCACGCCGATGGCGGCGAAGTCGGAGAAGACGGTGCCGCCGTTGGCCGCGATCGCGGAGCGGACCGCAGCGTTGTCACCGGGGGCGGTGATCACGAGGTAGGCACGCGTGCCGGCCACCCAGGCCGCGCTCTGGGAAGCGGACTTGGCGGCCGGGGCGGGGGCCTTGGGGGCCGGCGCGGTGGAGGGGACGACGGGGAGCGTGCCCGCGAGGGCGCCCGGGGCGCCGAGCGCGAGGACGGTGCCGAGCGTGGCCGCCAGCACCAGGGTGCGTCTGGTGCGGCTGGATATGTGGGGTATCAATGCGTCCTCCGGAGACGGCCCGGCCGTGCCGAGGGCACAGGCCGGGCCGTACGAAACGAATGGTGGAAGCAAAATGTCAGGTGCATGCCCCTGCGCGGAAGTACCTTTCCGTGCAGGGACGCTGCATGGCTGAAAAGTGACGTACTCCAGGAGTGCAGAGGTCTGGGTCCACAGGACCCCTGCGACACCGAACGCGCCCGCGCCCCAATGGCCGTAGGCGGCGCCCTGTCCGTCCGCACCTCATGCTCGGTCACCAGCCCTCTCCGGTCGCTCCCGCACGCTGCCGCTCGGCAGGTACGGCATCAGAGGCCGCCAGGAAAAGCGGAACGGTGTGCTGGTGAAACCTGTGCGTGCCAGGTGCGGTCGGCTACGGGGTGTACGGGGCGTCGCTGTGGTGGAGTTCCACCATGTTGGGCTCGCTGACCTTGTACACGGCAGTACGGGTGAGGGTGACGACGGCCGCCGGATCGTCATCGCCGCGCGTCCGGTAGACGACGGTCACCTGTCGTGCCGGCCCGCTGGACGGGAAGTCGATGGAGACCACCGGCGTACGGTCGCCGAGCTCGGCGGCGGCCGCGGGCACGGGAGTTCCGCCGTCGTTGCGCCAGGTCACCAGCGTGTAGAACTTCCCGGTGCCGCCGGTCGAGATCTTCAGGGCTCCCACGGCGTCGGGCGCGCTGTCCCCGGTGATGTCACCGATCGCGCACTGCGGCTGCAACTCGATCACGACGCCGTCCGCGCCCTCCCAGCGTCCTGCGCTGAGGGCGGCTCCCGAGATGCCGTAGCCCTCCAGCCCTCCGCCGTCCAGAGACGCGTTCCGCAACTGATCGCAGGTCAGGGCCTTGGCTTCGCCGCCTGCCGTGCCGCTCGGCTTCGGGGACGGGGGCTTGGTGGAGGAGCCGGGGGTCTTCGCAGGACCGCCGGGCGTCTTGGTCGGTGCGGCGGTCGCCGGCTTCGACGTCTTGCCCGGCTTCCCGCTCACGGCCGCTTCTCCCGCGGCCGAGTCCTTCGGCCCGCAGGCCACGACCAGTCCCGCGACCAGCCCCGCGGCGGTCACCTGGGACACCCGTCTCGCCCATCCCCTGGATCGGTTCACTTGTCACTCCTGTCGCACTGTGGCCCCGCATCCCGCTGGGCAGGAGCGGAGACGCGGACGGCTGGGGGACGGTTGCACCGAGTTGTCCCTGTTCTGCAACTCCCGGACCCCGCCCGGCGAACGGACGGGAACTGTGCCATCTCCCACCGCGTCACCACGCCCGGGGGTACCCCGCCCGTCCGGGCGAGGTGGCGCATGGAAGAGAGAAGCATGAGCGCATCGGGATTCGCGGAATGGGCCCGTCACTTCGAGACCGAACGGGACCGCCGCGCAGCCCGGCCCGACCCATGCTGGGAGGTGGGTGCCTCGCTGCCTCCGGCGGTGCGGGCGAGCATCCAGCGATTCCAGGCCGGCGAGGACGGCGACAGCTCGGCCCTGTTCGACAAGGCGGACGAGGCGGGTGATCCGGAGTACGCGGCGGCGCTGCGGCTGTTCGTCGCCGAGGAGAAGAACCATGCGAGGCTCCTCGCTCTGCTGCTCGACGCGGGCGGGGCGACCAAGCAGGCCGGGCACTGGAGCGACACGGCCTTCGCGCGGCTGCGCCGCGTGCCGGGGCTGCGGACGGAGTTGCTGCTCCTGATGGTCGCGGAGGTGGTGGCCCTGCGGTACTACCGGGCACTGCGTGACGGGTCCGACGATCCGCTGACGTCGGAGGTCGCCGGCCGCATCCTGGCGGACGAGGAGCGGCACGTGCCGTTCCACTGCGCGCGGCTGCGCGCGTCGGTCGCGGAGCTGCCGCGCGCGGCCCGGCGCCCCCTGCTGGCGGGCTGGCAGGTCATGCTCCTCGGCGCGGCACTCGTCGTAGCCGCCGATCACGGGCGGGCCCTGCGCGGGCTCGGGGTCGGGCGAGGACGCTTCGTGGCGGACGTCCTGAGGTCGAGCGGTCCGGTGATCGCGGCGATCCTCGGGAGCGCCGGCTTCGAGGGCATCCTCTGATCCCAGCCCGGAGCCAGTCGCCCGGCCTCCATCACCGACTCCGCCGGAGCCGTGGAACTCACGCTGAACACGCAGGAGCTGAAGGCACTCGTGGACGCCCTGCAGAGCTGAGCCGGGCCACGGCGACTCTCAGCGCCGGGCCTGCCGAGAACGCCCTGGTCAGGGTGCGTTGAACAGACTGGGGAAGCCGGGGGCGAGCCAGGGTTTGCGGCCCCAGGCCAGCACAGCGCCGCGTGCCATCGCCTGCCAGGGGCCCAGACGTCCCAGCGCGATGAGGAGGAAGGCGACCGGCTCGATCTGGATGGTGCAGTCCGACCGCTCCGGCGCGCCTGGACCGACCTCGACCGTCCCTCCGGTGAACGTGACGCCGAACGTCGAGCCGCCCCGGACGCGCAGGGTGTAACGGGCCGTCAGCGACGCGGAGGCGACGGCGACGCGGGGCATCGCCGTCTGCAGGAACGGCAGGCACAACCCGACCCGCCTGGCGTTGATCATGTGCGGTCGACGCAGCCCGCGGGCGAGATCGTAACCGTGACCCAGCATGTGGGTCAGCAGGTACGAGGCGAGAACGTCCTGGTCCATGGAACCGAGCGGGGTCAGGAGGGTCCGGCCCGCGGTCCCGTCCGTCCCGGTTCGGTCCACCGCGTCCAGGAACATGTCGGCCTGTTCCACGATCATCTCGGCCAGCGGTTCCGCCGCGCGCTCGGGGAACTCGACGAGACTCTGTGCGTTGGCCGCCGCGAGACTCTGCGGCGTCCCGTCTCCGTAGACGCGTTCCTGGCCGGACGCGAGCTCGGCCATCAAGCCGTTGGCCAAGGCAAGATGGGCGGCCGTCTCACCGACGGTCCACTCCAACCCCGGTACGGGTGCGGTCGTGTCCCTCGCGCCGTCCAGGAGCGCGGCGATGGCAGTGGCGGTCTCCCGTATCGCCTGACCGAGCCCTTCCGGCAGGGAGTCCCTGGTAGTCGTCTGTGGTTCCCGGTCCACGCAGCTCGCTTCTCCTCGTGTCCTTCGTCGATCACGCATGTGTAGCGCCGTACAGAACCAGACCCACCGGTCCGGGGCAAGGGGCGAGGGCCCCAATTGTCTGGACAGGCACCCAACTGGGTTGTCCTGAAAGGAATCGGGGACGGCACGGTGCCGAGAGGCCCGGTGCACGCTGCCGGCGCTGTCCGGATTCTGTCTTCGACGGTGGACGACGGCTGGTGGACGACGGCTCAAGTGAGGAACGCGGGAAGCCCCGTCGGGGCAGGGTGACCACATGGGGCCCTTGTCTCGACGGGGCTCGGTGTTCGGCCGGGCGACGACCGCCGGGATCCCGACGGGTCACCGGCGCCCGGCACAGGCCGGTGCCGTGGGGGTTGCTGCGCGGCTCAGCCGAAGTTCACGTCGCTGCACCACATGTAGGCCTGGTCGAGGTGCGAGGCCTGCCAGATCACGAACACGATGTGGTGTCCGGTGTAGCCGGAGGTCCGGACGGGGAACGTGATGTTCTGTGCCGGGGCGAAGCGGCCGGTCTGCGTGATGAAGTCGAGATTGCTCCAGCCCAGGGTCTGGGTCTTGGGGTTGAAGCCCTGCTTGCTCACGTAGACCTTGAAGTAGTCGGCACCGTGCGACGCCTGGTCGTACAGCTGGACCGAGAAGTTGCTGCCGATGGTGGTGGTCTTCCACGCTCCGGGTTTGTCCAGGCTGGCGTTCCGCGACAGGTTGTTGCTGCAGAGCGTCCCGTCGGGGGTCCGCGCCTGGAACTGGCCTCCGAGGCCGTCCCGGAGCGCGCTCATCCAGTTCCACATGGTGTCGGCGTTGGCCTGGAAGGCCTGCCAGCACATGGGGTCCTGGGTCTGCATGGCCGGGTTCGTGTGGTTGCTGCCCCACGTCTTCCAGCACTGGTACGCGCGGGTGGCGGGGCCGACGACGGTGCCGTGGGCCTGGGCGGGGGTCGACCAGGCGAGGGCGCCGACGACCACGGCGAACAGCATGACGAGCGCCTGGAGAGACCGGCGGGCGGGCGCCTGCGAACGCCCGGCTAACGGACTTTTCTTGCGCATGTGGGGGGACTCCTTCCAGTGGCATAGCTGCTATGGGAGCGCTCCCAGCGTCAGGACTTCTGAGTGAGATGTCAATGAAGTGGACGGTGTTGATTACGGGGATGGGCGGCGAGCAGGACGTATTGAGACTGCAACAGCGCTGTACGGGTCCGGTGAGGCCAACGCTGGGGGAGACCGAGACCTCCGTGGTGGTCACGGAACGAGGGCTCGCCGGGGACCGGGCGTACGCCGTGCTCGATGAGACGGGGGCAAGTGGGCAGCCTTCAAACAGCCGTGCAGGTAGGAGGCGTTGCCGTGGCGCCGGACTTCCTTCGACGACTCCAGCACAGTCCGGTTCGTCCTGCCTGACGTTCGGCCCTGTCCGCTGAGGACCCGGCCTTGTGAACGGTGCTCAAGCTTGCGATCGAGTGGTGGGTGGCCCGGGTGCGTCATGATCCACGGAGAAGGGGCGAGGTGACGGCCTGCTTCAGTGCCTCGTGCACGTCGATGCCGCGTCCTCGTGCTGGTACCAGACGGTGTCCAGCGCACGGCCGTCCGGCAGGGTGTAGCGGTCAGGGCCGGGTGCCGGGACGAATCCGGCGCGTTCCAGGGCGCCGCGGCACGCGCGGTTCGTCGTCGCCGTGCCCGCCCGTACCGTCGGGAGACCGGCGTGATCATGGGCGAACTTCGCGCCCGCCAGGAACAGTTCGGCTCCGAGGCCCCGGCCTCGGTGGTCGGGGGCGAGGGTGCCGCCCATCTCTCGAGTGTCGCGGTGGATTTCGAGGTGGCCGGCGTAGCGGCCGGTAGGGCGGTGTACGCAGACCATGAACTCGGGTGTCTCGGGGTCGGGTGTGAAAGGCTCGGCCAGTTCGGGGTTGGCTTTGGTGAACCAGCGGGGGGTGGCGCCGACGGGGCCCAGGCGCAGCAGGGCCTGTCTGACGTCGGGGTCCGGTACGAGTTGGTCCATCTGGTTCCCGTGCCGGCGTTGGGCCTCGGGGTCGGCGGCGGCGGCCGCCAACGCGTCGAGCTTGGTCACCGGGGTATAGAGCAGCAGGTGCGGGGTGGCCAGGGCGTGTCGGCCAGGGGTGCAGACGCCCGGGACCGGGAGAGCCGAGGCCGCCCGGCGACGCCGTAGGAGCGACCGAATCATGGAACCCCGCTGTCCTGGTCCTGGTGTGTCCGGCCGCACGTACCGGGCGTGTGCCGCCCAAGCTACCCGGTGAGGGAAAGCGCCGAACTCCCGGGCGGCTGCCGGGGGGTGGCCCAGGGCATCGCCGCAGCCGGCGGAACAGCCGGTGCGAACCGCTGCGTGGGGACCTGCGGCGCTGCCGATGACACCCACATGCGATGCAGTATCCGCGGGAGGGGCCGTGGCCCCGACGCGGCGTCCCGCCCCGGGCCCCGGGCGAGCGACGCAGCCGTCCGCCTCAGGCGTCGAAGCGGTGGCGGGACGTCTCGATGTGACCGAGGTATCGGTGGGTCCAGTCGCACAGGCCGTCGATGGTCACCCGCAGGGCCTGGCCCGGCTCGGTGAGGGTGTACTCGACCCGGGGCGGCACGACCGGGTGCACCGTCCGCTCGACCAAGCCGTTGCGCTCGAGCATACGGAGGTTCTGGGTGAGCATCTTGTGGCTGATGCCCTGGATCTCGTTCCGCAGCTCGCCGAAGCGCAGGGTGTGCTCTCCCAGGGCCTCGATGATCAAAAGTGCCCATTTGTTGGCAACATCCGAAAAGATCTCCCGCGCCAGAGAGTCCGCGCGCCGAAGATCCGCTTCGTCGGGCGAGCCCGTGAACTGCTTGGTCACCGTCAGGTACTCCAGTCACTGAAAAGTGCGTACTTCCACCTCAGCAGTCACTCTCCTACGGTGCCTGAGTAACCACAAGAGACCAAAGTGCCCCTGGTCCGGTGGCGCCGAGCCCACGGGCACCCTTGACGAGGAGGCAGGCAGCATGGCCATCACACTGGTGAACCCCAGCGGATTGCCCAAGATCGACGTCTACCGGCAGGTGGCGGTCGCGACGGGAACGAAACTGGTCTTCATCGCCGGGCAGGTCGCCTGGGACGCCGAAGGGGCCACGGTGGGCGAAGGCGATCTCCCCGCCCAGGTGGAGCAGTGCTACCTCAACATCGCCACCGCCTTGGCCGAGGTCGACGGCTCCTTCGACGATGTGGCGAAACTGACGGTCCACGTCGTCGACTGGACCCCCGACAAGATGCCGCAGCTCCTGGAGGGCATCCGTCGGGCATCCGCGAAGCTGGGCGTCACCCCGGCCCCGCCGGCCACGCTGCTGGGCGTTGCGGCACTGGACGTACCCGACCACCTGGTGGAAATCGAAGCCATAGCGATGCTGAGCTGAACGCCTTCCTGCACGTCTGAACGCCGAAACGGGCACCAACCCCGGCGGCGACCATGAGGGGGGCGTCCGGCGAAGTCGTCGACCGAGAAGCATCGAGATCCGGAAAGCTGTCAGAACCCCGCGTTCCCGGCTCGGCCGCGCATGAGAAACAGCGCCGTGGCGAAGCACGGGCCGTTCGCCTCGGAGCGCGCGTGGCAGCGGTGCCATCCCCGACCGGCAGTGAGGCCGCGACCCATGCCGGACCAGTGATCCACCCGGTAGCGCGTCACATGCGGCGTGCGGCGTGAGATCGCCCGCACGGGCCGGGCAGCGTCGCCCCCTGTTCCGGTGGTGCGGCCGGGCGGCGCAGACTGCCACCCGGCCGCACCGGCCCCCGTGCTTCGGACCGGCAGCACGGGACCGGGCGTTTGCGAACACTGAAGTCCGTAACTGCGCAGGGTAGTTGGTGCCGCCTCGGTACTGCTGAGCTGTCATGTGGCTGGGTTCACGCGTTGTTCCGCCGAGGTGGCCGCCGACGCCCGGCGACCGGGTTAGGATCACGACGTGATTACGGCCTGGACCCCTTCTCGTATGCCGAGGAGCCGCTCATCAGCGGCTCTGGTGCGCGTGCTGGGGCTGGGTCTGTTCCTCTTCGGCCTGCTGTATACGCACGCCGTCAGCCCTGACGCGACAGTGAGTCACCTCGCTTCCGGCAAGGGCGTCGTGGCACCCAGTGGGCATTTCGAGCCAACTGTGACACTCGAAGACGTTGCGAGTGCCACGTCACGGCAGTCGGCAGGGGAGTCGCAAGGCCATAACGACGGGCACGGGCAGCCGCACGCAGGCGAAACCTGTGCGGTCGGGCAGCCCTCCCAGAGCCCCGCTGTGGCGGTGCCCTGTCTGTCCCCGCTGGGCTCGGTGAGCGGCGACGATGAGCCGGGCTCCGCGCCTGCCCGGCTCGCCACCGCGGCACGCGACTCGGCTGTACCGAGAACGCGGACGGCGGACTCCGCGATCCTTCGCATCTAGGGCAACGCGTTCCGAACCGGTCGCCCCTTCCCGGCACTTGTGGACTCGGCCCACGGCCGTGTCACGTCTTGTCCCGGCGACCGCTCCATGGCGTCTGACCTCGCGCGCACACCGCCCCACAGCGTGACGCAGCGACGGTCGACTGCTCCGTTCCCTCACCCCCACCGATCACCGCCCCGACCGGGAGAGTCCCCCCACGGGCAGTGACCGCCGCGCGGAGGACCTGTGCCGCCCACCCCTGCCCTCTTTCCTGTCGATATCCCATGCCTGCGTTCGCTACGGAGAAGCCGACTCGCCCAACTAGCCGTGTACGCACTGCTGTTCGCCCTTCTGACGTGCCCAGGTGATCACCGCGGGGCGCTGGAGTCGCGCGCTCGCTCGGTCGCTGCGTCGACTGATGCCCTGCTGCCTGCTGAGGGCTCCGACGGTGCGGTTCATGACCCGTCCGAGCCCCTCGATCGCTGTCACGACGCACGCCGCTGGAAGGCCGTCTTCACGCAGTCGTCTCCTCGGGTCCCACCGTGCACCCTCGCAGTGCTGTCGCCGGCGGACGACGCAGCGGCTTCCATGGGCCAACTCCCCGGCGCCGTTCCACGACCGTTGGTGAGCGGCGGCCGGTCCGCGCTCCCGGTCATCTGCAGGTGGCGCCTATAGGAGCCACCGGGCGGGCCGGCTTCGGCCGCCCCGCCGCGCATCGACCGCCAAGGCGCGAGACGAGCATCCGCACGCATCCCTACCGATTCGAGAGCGAAGACAACATGCACTCCATGACCAAGAGTGACCTCACCCCCGCCGGCTCCGGTTCCGGTTCCGCCCTACGGGGACTCGTGGGCAACACCCCGCTCCTCCACGTCTCCCAGCCCTTCACCGAGTCGGACCGAGGCTTCTGGGCGAAGCTGGAAGGCTTCAATCCCGGTGGCATCAAGGACCGTCCGGGCCTGCACATGGTCGAGCGCGCCCGCGCCCGCGGGGAACTTCAGCCGGGTGCCAGGATCATCGAGTCGACCAGCGGCACCCTCGGCCTGGGGCTCGCCCTGGCCGGGATGGTCTACGGGCACCCGGTCACGCTGGTCACCGACCCGGGTCTGGAGATGTCCATGACCCGGCTGCTGACCGCGTACGGGGCCCAGGTCAATCTCGTCTCCGAACCACACCCCACCGGGGGCTGGCAGCAGGCCCGCCGTGACCGGGTCGGCCGGCTGATGGAGCAGCATCCCGGCTCGTGGTGCCCCGATCAGTACAACAACCCCGACAACACCACCGCGTACACCCCGCTCGCCCTCGAACTGGCCACGGAGCTCGGCCATATCGACGTGCTGGTGTGCAGTGTCGGCACCGGCGGACACTCCGCGGGGGTCTCCCGCGTACTTCAGCAGCTCTACCCGGACCTCAAGCTGGTCGGCGTCGACACCATCGGCTCGACGATCTTCGGCCAGCCTGCCCGTCCCCGTCTGATGCGGGGCCTGGGCTCCAGCATCTACCCCCGTAACGTCGCGTACGACAACTTCAGTGAGGTGCACTGGGTCGCCCCGGCGGAGGCAGTGTGGAACTGCCGCCGACTGGCTGCCTCGCACTACGCCACCGGCGGCTGGAGCGTCGGTGCGGTGGCGATGGTCGCCGGTTGGCTGGCCCGCACTCTGCCCGCCGACAGCCGGATCGCGGCGATCTTCCCCGACGGGCCGCAGCGCTATCTCGGGACGGTCTACGACGACGACTACTGCGCCGCTCACGGACTGCTCGACGCCCCGCCCGCACCCGAACCGGAGGTCGTCGGCCGCCTGGACGAGAAGGAGATCACACGCTGGACGCGGTGCGAGAACGTCATCGACCCGCTCACCCTGGCGGGCGCGCAGGCACGGCCCGACAGGGCCGGTCGGCCCGACGCGGACGAAGGCCGAGCCGACGCGTCCGCGGACAGCGATACCGATGCACGGCTCGACGGCGGCGATGTGCTCGCGGAGGGGAACCGGTGAGGTCGATCATCACCCAGGTTCGTTCCTACGAACGCAGCGTCCAGTTGTTGATGGTCAATCAGTTCACCATCAACCTGGGGTTCTACATGTTGATGCCGTACCTGGCCGCGCATCTGGCCGGTCCGGTGGGTCTGGCGGGCTGGCTGGTCGGGCTGATCCTCGGCGTACGCAACTTCAGCCAGCAGGGGATGTTCCTGCTCGGCGGAACGCTGGCCGACCGGCTGGGGTACAAGCCCATGATCATAGCCGGGCTGATGCTGCGCATCGTCGGCTTCGCGACCCTCGGGCTGGTGGAGTCCGTACCCGCCTTGCTGGCCGCTTCGGCGGCGACGGGGCTGGCGGGCGCGCTGTTCAACCCGGCCGTGCGGGCCTATCTGGCGGCGGACGCGGGCGAGCGGCGCATCGAGGCGTTCGCGCTGTTCAACATCTTCTATCAGGCCGGGATCCTGCTCGGCCCGCTGGTGGGCATGGTGCTGACCGGCGTGAGCTTCCGCGTCACGTGCCTTGTCGCGGCGGGGATCTTTGCTCTGCTGAGCGTCGTCCAGATCAGGGCCTTGCCCGATCGCCGGGGCGACGACGCCGAGGCCGAGGCCGACAGGAACGATCAGGGCGAGGGCGTGCTGAAGCAGTGGCGCGGCATCTTCGCCAACCGGCCGTTCCTGCTGTTCTCCATGGCCATGATCGGCTCGTACGTCATGTCCTTCCAGGTCTACCTTGCGTTGCCGCTCGAAGTACGGCGGCTCGGCGGTCAAGGGACCTTCGGAACCGCCGCGGTGGCGCTCCTCTTCGCCGTTTCCGGGCTGAGCACGATCCTCGGCCAGACGAAGGTGACCGCCTGGTGCAAGGCCCGAATGGAACCGGGCCGCGCACTGACCTGGGGGCTGCTGACCATGGGGCTGGCGTTCCTTCCGCTGCTGGTGGCCGCCGCGGCTCCGATACCGGACGGAGGCCCGGGGCTGTGGCTGCTGGCGGCCGTGCCGCCGGCGCTCTCCGCGCTGCTCCTGGCGGTCGGCACGATGATCGCGTACCCCTTCGAGATGGACACGATCGTCCGCCTCTCCGGCAACCGCCTCGTCGCCACCCACTACGGCCTGTACAACACCATCTGCGGCATCGGCATCACCCTCGGAAACCTGCTGACGGGTGTGGCGCTGGACGCTGCCCGGGGCGCCGGGATGTCCGCGCTGCCGTGGGTGGCGCTGCTGGCTCTCGGCCTCGCCTGCACGGCGGCTCTCCATGGGCTCCACCGCACGGGCCGCCTGGTACCACCAGCGCGTGAGGCACAGCCGGAGCCCACGAACGCATAACACGACGTTATGTGCCGGAGGGGGCGGACGAGTTGGCTTCCGTCCCCTCCGGTCGGTGACACCTACGTCGACGGCGGGGCGTGTGCACCTACGAGCCGGGACCTGACCCCGATCCTGAGCGCACGCGGGCACTGGATCCGTGGGCGGGAGTCGGCTATCCGCCGTGCATGGGGGAGCACGTGGGGGACGCGGCGAGGATCGGTCCGAGGAGGAGAAGGACGGCGACTCCCGCGGATGCGATCCAGACCGCGTACAACCCGACGTCATGCATGCGACGCCGTGTCACGACCCATGCGCCGGCACTGGCCAGCGATCCGACGGCAAGGGAGGCTGCCAGGCAGACCGGGACCATGAGTACGGGATCCAGGTACAACGGCACCGGAGGCGGAACCGTTTCGCACAGGTCGGCACCGGAAGCGAACAGCAGTAACGGCAGGCTGAAGCTGGTGAATGCAGCTACCGTCCAGGCGAGGGCAGACAACGAACGGCGGAGTATGCCCTTCCGCCCGGTGATGAGAGCGCCCAGGAGAGCTGCGCACATGAGCAGGATCGATGGGGCAGTCCCGATCACCCAGTGCCAGCCTAGCGGCGGCCGGGGCCGGTAACTGCCGGCCCAGTAGTTGTCGAAGGCCACGGCGACGGACAGCTCCATGACAAGTCCGGCCAGACCATACGCAGCCGAGCGGGCGTGCGGGGCGTCCGGGAAAGACGGCGGCCATAAGGCATGTGCGAGGCGGCCGTCCCGGCCGCCGCCTGGCCGACGGCTCTCGATCATGGTGCGCACAACGCTCCCTCAACCAGTCCGGCGTCATTGGAAGAAACAGACGTCACCAGCAACGTCCCAGTTCCCCCTCCTGCTTTCGGCCGCAGCTCGGACAGTGCCGCGCTGCCGCGGATGATCGGTGGGGGACGCTGCAGGACACAGAAGGCTCTTTCGTCGACAGGGCACGCGGAACACCGGCCACGGCAGGCACGCGTGGCGGACGACCGCGATCGGGTCGGGAGTCGCGGGATTCACGGCGGCCTACCTGCTGGGCCGGACCCGGTACGACGTGCTGTACGCGGCCGGTTCATCGTGCACCACCGGCGCAAGTATGGGCTGCGTGGACATTGCCGGGGATCCGCGCGCTCCTGTGTTGCGCGCTGGGCGGGACCGCCTCGCGAAAGCCGCCAAAATGCGGCGGGCGAGAGCGTCCCACGTCGGCCGACTTGCGTGTGTGTTCCGTGAACTCCCTTATCCACAACGGGAGTTGAGACCAGGCGCGGTCGTCTGGGCCGTGGGCCCGTCGGGTGGGGGCGTCAAGATCAATGCAAGCCCTTTCCCGCACCCGCTTTGGGTGGTCGTCGGACTTTGGCGACTGACTGTGGCTTGTCTGTAAAGAAGTTGGTGTGCGACACCAAGTGGGCTCTGAGCTGGATTTACGTGCCAGGGAAGATGTACCGGGCGACCGGTTTGGGCTGTTAGGGAGTCACGCTACTCGGATTGGCCCGTTACCGACAGTGTGGATCTTGCCTCGGACAACCATACTGAGTCCGCGCGACAACGGGGGCTCATGTTGCGTCTTGAACCGCAACGCAACGCAGGAGACGCGGCGCCACTGACCAGGCGCCGCCGAGGTTCACGCGGCCATCGCGTTCACTCACGCCGATCCGTGGCCGCCGTGTGCCCACGATGCCCTGGGAGGGGAAGCAGTATGAGGAATTCACGCCTGAGAGGGCTCTCCGGTGCCCTCGCCGTCGGCGCGCTCATCGCCGGTCTGTCCGGTTCGACGGCGCAGGCATCGGAGAGCACCGCTGCCGCTGCCGTGGCGGAGATCGGTATCCGGTTCAACCCGGACGGCGATGCCGGGCAGTGCGGAGGGTTGGCGGGGCAGCAGTGGGGCCGCAGCCCGGACTTCACCCGGTCGATCCGATTCGACACCGACAACCGCTCGGGCGGCTGTCAGCTGTCCTTCGGCGTCTTCGACCCGGACAACACGCTCTCGGGCGCGTCCATCACCTACGGCTTCCGGGCCACTGCCGGCGGTGATGCGGGACAGTGCGGAAACCCGGGCACCTATCAGATGCCGATCCAGCGGTTCAAGACCTTCGGGTCCCAGGTCCGGGTCGACACCGACGGCAGGCCGGGTGGCTGCAACCTCACCTTCGCAGTCTCGGGTCGCTCCGACGTCATCCTCGAGGTGAGGTACTTCGCGGACGGCGACGGCGGCCAGTGCCAGAACTCCCTGCCCTCTGACCAGAACCACACGGCGTTCGCGGGCAGCCCGGTGACCATCGGCATCGACACCGACGGGCGCTCCGGGGGCTGCCAGATGCAGCTGCGACTGCAGAAGGTCTAGAAGTCGGGTCCCAGTACTTCGGCCGGTTCGCCACAGTACGGCCGGCAGGGGTACGGCGGTAGCGGGCACGCTGGTCTCTGGGCGCGCCCGCTCTGCCGCTCTCTCACGAAGAAGCATGGGGCACCGGCTGCACCCGCGGTTGACCCGGAATCGTCAAGATCGGCGGTGGGGAGCCCCGCCGACCCATCGGTGGTAGGCGTCTACGTCGACATTACTGCCGCACACGATGGTGACGACGTGCCGACCGGCGAAGCGGTCACGGTCCTCGAGGATCGCGGCGATGCCGAGCGCGGCCGAAGGTTCGACGACCAGGCCGGCGTGGTCGAGGAGCATCCGCATACCGGCGACGATCGACGCCTCCTGGACCAGGACGGCGTCGTCGGCGACCAGGAGGAGGTCGTCCAGGACGGCCGGGATGGGATACCGACCGGCGACGCCGTCAGCGATGGTGTCGGTCGAGTCGGTGGTGACGATACGCCGCTCGCGCCACGAGTGTGTCAGCGCCGGTGCGCCCAGCGGCTGGACGCAGATCACCTCGACTTCGGGTGCCAATGCCTTCATCACATGCCCCACGCCGGTGGCCAGCGCCCCGCCACCGAGAGCGATCAGGACGGTGTCGAACGACGGCGCGGCGTCCACCAGTTCCAGGCCGATGGTCGCCGCGCCCTCGCAGGTCTCGATGTCCAGGCTGTCTTCGACCAGCCGGATGCCGTCGTACCGCGCGATGGCCGCCGCCCGCTCGCGGGCTGTCTCGTGGTCACCGTCCACCAGTTCCAACACGGCGCCCAATGCGCGGATGCGATCGAGCTTGGCCCGAGTCGCAAAGCGGGATGCCACGACGGTGACGTCCAGCCCCCGGCCGCGGCCGGACCACGCGAGGGCTTGGCCGAGGTTGCCCGCGCTCGCGCACACTGCGGCTCGCGAGGCATTCTCGGCGAGCAGGCTCGCGACTACCTCGGTGCCGCGGGCCTTGAAGCTGCGTACCGGGTTCGCCGTTTCGAGTTTGATGCTCACCGTGCACCCGAGGCCGGGCTCCAGCGCCTCGCAGTGGTACAGCGGAGTGTCGAGAAAGACCGGGTCGATCATCCGGCGAGCCGCCCGGATCCGAGCAGTGTCGAGACGCGTCTCCTTCACGGCACAGCAGCGTAGCGCCACCGGCGTAGGTCCATGAGCAACTGTGCGGATTCGTAAGCCGGTTCAGTCGCACCGCACAGCATCCAACCGAGGACACTGAGGCCATGCGCATCGATGGGACTGCCAAGGTGACGGCCGTCAGGACCGGAGTGGCCTTGGCGGCCGTCATCGCCTCCCCGCTCCTCCTCGTGGCCGGGGCTCCTCGGCGCAGCCCCTACCTGCGCCGGATCTACCGCGACGGTGCACCGCCCCCGGTGGACAAGGAGCACGGCCAAGTCGGCGTTCACTACATCGCCGTGACCAGCGCCATCGCGCAGTGGCTCTGCGTACCTTCCCAGGCGCTGACCTCGCGTGCCCGAGCCGGTCGGTGAGGAGGCGGCCGGCGGCGTCACCCGAAGCGGATCGGCGGCGGCTGCTACTTGCCGAAGCCTGCGGTGAGGCCGCCGATCAACTGGCGGCGGCCGAGGACGTAGAGGGCCAGGATCGGGAGGGTGGACAGGACGACGGCGGCGAGGATGGCGGGGATGTTGATGGTGAACTCGCCCTGGAAGCTCCACACGAACAGCGGCAGGACGCGTTTGTCGGGGCTCTGGGTGAGGATCAGCGGGAAGAGGAAGCCGTTCCAGACGTTGAGCGCGTCGTAGATGGTCACGGTGATCAGCGCGGGCCGGGAGAGCGGCAGTGCCAGACTCCACAGCATGCGCCAGTGGCCCGCGCCGTCCGCCCGCATCGACTCGTACAGCTCGTCCGGGATGTCCCTCAGGAAGTTGACGAGGATGATCACCGTGAGCGGGATGGCGAACGCCGCCGAGGGGAGCACGACCGCGCCCAGGGTGTCGTACATCTGCGCCTTGGCGATCAGGTAGTACACCGGGATGATCGTGGCCTGCAGCGGGATGGCGAGTCCCAGCAGGAAGACGCTGAACGCCCAGCGCAGGGCCAGGCCGGTGCCGCGGACGATGGCGTAGGCGGCCAGGAAGGACACCACCAGGGTCAGCAGTGTGGCGCCGGTCGTCACCACGACGCTGTTCCACAGGAAGTGGGCGAACCCGTTGTCCAGGACGAGGCGGTAGTTGTCCAGTGTCGGGTGGGTCGGGACCGCGAGGGGGTTGGCGTCGAAGAAGCCCTCACGGGTGCGGAGGCTGGTGACGACGACCCAGTACACCGGTACGAGGACGATCAGCAGCCAGACCAGGCCGCCGAGGGCACCCGGCGCATTGACGCGGCGCAGGCGGGAGAGGACACCCGGCGGCGTGGACGGCGCCGCGGACGGCCTTGTCGCACCGGCTTCGGAATCGATCTGCGGGGCGTGGGAGAGCGTGGACATCACACACCTGCCTGCTGGCTGCGCATCCGGGAGAAGCCGGAGAAGCGGACGACGATCAGGGAGAGGAGGAGGCCGGCGGCGACAAGCACGACGGAGATCGCGCTGGCGAGGCCCATCTCGTTGCTCTGGAAGCCGGTGATGTACATGTCGAGCGGGAGGAGTCGGGTGGCATAGCCGGGGCCGCCGCCGGTGAGGACGAAGACGAGGTCGAAGTAGGTGAGCGAGCCGACCAGCATCAGCATCGACGAGGTGACGACGGTGTAGCGCAGCTGGGGGAGGGTGATGTGCCAGAACTGGGCGAGCCGGCCCGCCCCGTCGATCGCTGCGGCCTCGTACAGGGAGCCCGGGATCTGCCGGGTGCCCGCCTGGTAGAGGAGGGTGTGGAACGGTACGAACTGCCAGGCGATGACGAACACGATCGCGTAGAAGGCGAGTTCGGGATCGCCCAGCCAGTTCTGGTTCAGCAGGGGCAGGTCGAGGCCGGCGCCCAGGCCGAAGTTGGGGTCGAGCAGGCTCTTGAAGATGATGGCGACGGCCGCCGTGGAGATCAGCAGCGGGACGAAGTAGAAGACCGCGAGAAGGGTTCGGTAACGCTGCTTTCCGGCGACGAAGACCCCCAGCAGCAGGCTGATCGGGGTCTGGACCAGCCAGGAGACCAGCATGAACTTGAGGGTGAGCCAGAGCGCGTGCCGGGTGACGTCACCGGTCAGCACCTCGCGCCAGTTGTCGGCGCCGGCCCACGCCGGACTTCCCAGCCCGTCCCAGCGGGTGAAGCTGAGGTAGACGACGATCCCCATCGGCACCAGCGCGAAGACGGCGAAGAGCAGCAGGGCGGGCAGGGCCATGAGGAAGGGCGGGCCGCCCTGCTGCCGGGGTGACGCGGCGACCTTGGCGGTGCTCACTTCGCCGCCGCCTCGTCCATCTGCGCGCAGAACTGCTCCGGGCTGATCTGCCCGAGGAACAGCTGGTCGAGGCGGGTGAGCAGATCGTTGCCGAGTTCGGGACTGAGGGCCTGGTCCCAGGAGAGCTGGAAGTTCTCGGCGTCGCGCGTGAGGTGGTAGACGTACGACGACCAGTCCGCGTTGTCCGACGCCTTGATCTTGGCGTCCAGGTCCTTCACCGGCGGGACGTCGCCGTTCTTGAGCAGGTTGTCGATGTACGTGTCGTTGTAGACGCCGTCCTTGAGGTACGACACGGCCGTCTTCTTCTCCTTGGCGCTCGCCTGCGCGGACAGGGAGAAGAAGTTGGCGGTGTTGCCGACGATGTTGCTCCCGCTGCCCTTGCCGCCGGTGACGGCCGGGAAGCCGGACCAGCCGAGTTTCCCCGCGGAGACGAACTCGGGTGCGGCGGTGGCGATGGTCCCGTACCCCCAGCTGCCCTGGAGGATCATCGCGGCTTTGCCGGTGTAGAGCTGGGCCTCGGCCTGGCCGGTGTCGGCGGAGACGGAGGTGAAGCCCTTGGCGAAGCCGCCCGCGTCGACGAGCTGTCTGATCATCTGGGCGGCCTTCAGGACGGCCGGGTCGGACCAGGCGCCCTTCTTGCCGTCGGCGATGGCGGCGAAGGTGCCGGGGCCGCCGACGCGGTCGACGAGGTACTCCAGCCACATCAGGTCCGGCCACTTGGAGGCGCCGCCCATGGAGATCGGCGCGATGCCCTCGTCCTTGAACTTCTTCACCAGGGAGAGCAGGTCGTCCCAGGTCTTCGGCGGCTCGGCGCCGGCCTTCTCGAACAGCTCCTGGTTGAAGTACAGGACCACGGGCTGCACACCGTTGACGGGCACGCCGTAGGTCTTGCCGTCGAAGGTGGCCGACTTCAGGACGGAGGGGAAGATGCGGTCCTTCCATTCCGGGGCGGCGTCGAGGTCGGCGGTGAGATCGGCGACCTTGCCGGCGTCCACATAGCTCTTGAGGCCGCCGCCGCCCCAGTTCTCGAAGAGGACCGGGCCGTTGCCGGCGCCGACGGCGGTGCGCAGCTTCTGCTTGTAGGGGTCGTTCTGGAAGTACTGGTAGGTGACCTTGCTGTCCGGGTGCTGCTTGTTCCACTCGGTGGCGGAGGCCCGGAAGGTCGCCTCGGACCCCTGGGTCAGGGCCCAGACCAGCGCGCCGCCACCGGCTCCGCCGTCGATGCTGCGCCCGCCGCTTCCGCAGGCGGTCACGGTGAGGGTGAGTGCCGCCGCAGCGGCGGTGACCATGACACGGATCGGGGTTCTCAGGACCATCGGGAGCTCCTTCGCTCTGCAGAGTCCGGTTCGAAAATTTTCGAAAACTCTGCGATTTCTGGCCGATAAGGTAGGTCCGCGGTCCGAAGTGGTCAAGACGGTCCGCGGATTATTCTTCGAGGCAATTCCGCTCTGGACCGGCCCGAAAGGTTTGCGCTACCGTCCCCGTAAACGTTCGAAAGGATCAGCATGGCGAAGAGAGCCGTTACGCGGAGCCGGACCACCCTGACCGGTGTTGCCGAAGCGGCCGGGGTCTCTGTTGCCACCGTGTCGAAGGTGGTCAACGGTCGCAGCGACGTCTCTCCCGAGACCCGGGCGCGCGTCGAGCAACTGCTCGTCGAGCACGACTACGTGGCCCGCGGCCCGGGCGGCGCGCAGTCGCCGGTGCGCACGATCGACCTGACCTTCGACGCGCTGGTCAACCCCAACAACCTGGTCATCGCGCAGGGGGTGATCCAGGCGGCGGGCGAGGCGGGCGTCGACGTCGTCCTCGGCACGGCTCCCGACGACCCACTGGGTGCGGCCTGGGCCCGGAAGATCACCAACGCCGGCCGGGAGGGCGTCATCCTGGTGACCTCCGAGCTGAGCGCACGGCAGCGCGCCCAGTTCGCGCAGGCCGACATCCCGGTGGTGCTGATCGACCCGACGAACGTGCCGGACGAGAGCGTGCCGAGCATCGGCGCGACCAACTTCACCGGCGGCATGACCGCGACCGAGCACCTGCTGAAACTCGGCCACCGGCGGATCGCGATGATCGAGGGCCGGCACGACGCCGTATGCAACACCGCCCGTCTGCACGGCTACCAGGCCGCGCTCACCGGCGCCGGCATCACCCCCGACACACGGCTCATCAAGCAGGGCGACTTCCGTTTCGAGCCCGCGCACCGGGCGGCCCTGGAACTCTTCGCCCTCGACGACCCGCCGACCGCGGTCTTCGCCGGCAACGACCAGTCGGCGTTCGGCGTCATCGAGGCCGCTCGCCGGCACGGCCTGCGGGTGCCCGAGGACCTCAGCGTCGTCGGTTTCGACGACACCGGCGCGGCCAGCACCTCGGCCCCACCTCTGACCACCGTCCGTCAGCCCTTCGTCGAGATCGGCCGCGCCGCGCTGCGCACCCTGCTCCGGCTCACGGCGGGAGAGCCCCTGGACAGCCACCGGGTGGAGCTGGCCACCCAGCTCGTCGTCCGCTCCTCCACCGCCCCGCCGCCCCCTTCCTCCTAGACAGCCCCCCGGCGACCACCGCCCACTCCACCCCGAGGACATGCCATGACCACGCCTTGGGCCGATCCGGCCTGCCCCCGTGACGACAGGGTCGAGGCCCTGCTCGCCCAGATGACCCTGGAAGAGAAAATCGCCCAGCTCGGCAGCGCCTGGCCGGGTGTGGAACACGTCAGCGGCAACGTGGCCCCCATGCAGGACGTCTTCGCCCGCCACACCGAGTTCGAGCAGGCCAGCAAGGACGGACTGGGCCATCTCACCCGCCCGTTCGGCACCAAGCCGGTCGACCCGTCGACGGGGGCAACCCAACTGGCTTCGATTCAGCGCGAGTTGATGGATGCTACCCGGCTGGGCATCCCCGCCATCGCCCACGAGGAGTGCCTGACCGGGTTCACCGCGCACCACGCGACGGTCTTCCCCACCGCCCTCGCCTGGGCCGCCGCCTTCCACCCCGGACTCGTCGAACGCATGGCGGGCGCCATCGGCACGAGCATGCGCCGGGTCGGCGTCCACCAGGGGCTCTCACCGGTCCTGGACGTCGTCCGTGACTACCGCTGGGGCCGGGTCGAGGAGACCCTCGGCGAGGACCCCTACCTCGTCGCGGCCAACGGCACCGCCTATGTGCGCGGCCTGGAGAACGCCGGGATCATCGCCACCCTCAAGCACTTCGCGGGGTACTCCGCCTCCAAGGGTGCCCGCAACCACGCACCCGTCTCCATGGGCCCGCGGGAGCTCGCCGACGTGATCCTGCCTCCGTTCGAGGCGGCCCTACGGGACGGCGGCGCCCGCTCGGTCATGAACTCCTACGCCGACGTGGACGGCGTACCGGCGGGCGCGGACGCCGGACTGCTCACCCGGCTCCTGCGCGAGGAGTGGGGCTTCGAGGGGACGGTCGTCTCCGACTACTGGTCGGTCGCCTTCCTCCGCACGATGCACCGCATCGGCGAGACGTACGGCGAGGCCGGCGCCCGCGCCCTCGAAGCCGGCATCGACGTCGAACTCCCCGACACCCTCTGCTACGGCGAACCCCTCGCCGAACTCGTCCGCGAAGGCACCGTCCCGGAGGACCTGGTCGACCGCGCCGTACGCCGCGTACTGCGTCAGAAGGTCGAACTGGGCCTCCTCGACGCCGCCTTCGACCCGGAAGCCACCACTGCCGGCTCCACCGAACCGATCGACCTCGACCCGCCCGAGCACCGCGCCCTGGCCCGCGCCCTCGCCGAGCAGAGCGTCGTCCTGCTCGACAACCGCGCCGGCATCCTCCCCCTGGCCGCCGACACCGCCTCCCTCGCCCTCGTCGGCCCCTGCGCCGACGACCCGAACGCCTTCTTCGGCTGCTACTCCTTCCCCAACCACGTCCTGCCCCACCACCCCGGCCACGACAACGGCGTCGAGGCCCGCTCCCTGCTGGACGCCCTGACCACGGAGCTGCCCGGGACTCTGATCGCCCACGAACAGGGCTGCCCCGTCAAGGACGCCGACCGCGACGGCATCGACGCGGCCGTGGTGGCGGCCCGGAACGCCGATGTCTGTATCGCCGTCGTCGGCGACCGGGCGGGCCTCTTCGGGCTCGGCACCTCCGGCGAGGGCTGCGACGCCGAGGACCTCTCCCTGCCCGGAGTGCAGGACGAACTGGTCGAGGCGCTGCTGGCCACCGGCACCCCCGTCGTCCTGCTCGTCGTCTCGGGACGCCCCTACGCCCTCGGCGCGTACACCGACCGCGCGGCTGCGATCGTCCAGGCGTTCTTCCCCGGTGAGGAGGGCGGCCCCGCCCTGGCCGGCATCCTCGCCGGACGTGTCGTGCCGTCGGGAAAGCTGCCCGTCCAGGTCCCGCGCACCCCGGGCGGCCAGCCCGGCACCTACCTGCACGCGCCGCTGGGGGGCAACACCCAGGGGGTCAGCAACCTCGACCCGACACCCGCCTACCCGTTCGGCCACGGACTCTCGTACACGAGCTTCGCGTACGACGCTCTCACCCTGAGCGCCGGCACCGTCCCCACCGACGGAGCGGTCGACATCAGCTGCCTCGTCCGCAACACCGGCGACCGCCCCGGCACGGAGGTCGTCCAGCTCTACACCGCCGACCCGATCGCCCGGCTCCCACGCCCCGTCACGCAGTTGACCGGATTCACCCGGGTCCGGCTCGACCCCGGCGAGCAGCGCAGGGTCACCTTCCGTCTCCACACCGACCGTCTCGCGTACACCGGTCCCGACCTGCACCGCATCGTCGAACCCGGCGACATCACCGTCATGCTCGGCGCCTCCAGCACCGACATCCGTCTCACCGGCACGCTCCGCCTCACCGGCCCGGTCCGCAGGGCTGGCCACGACCGGGTCCTGCACACCCCGGCACACACCGACTGAGTGGCGCCGCGACGACTGTCCGGACCACGGGTTGGCTGCCGCCCGGTCTCATTGGGGCCAGGTCTGCAGCGGCACGCCTGGACAGGTCGTTCTGCAACGGGATACTCGTGATGACCGCCCATTCGGGGCCGTGCCCGGGTCAAAGAGTGGTGCGTGTGCCTGGTTCGCGACGCCCACGGGATGATCGCTGAGGCAGAATCAGATCCATGGGCATGTCGACCGATTCCACTGCTCTGTATCCCGACATTGCTAAGGCAGGGAGCCTCGCCGCGGCGCTCCGAGCCGCCGCAATCCAGGACGGCTTCTCGGTCCCGTTCTCCGCGTCGGAATCCGCCCCACTGTGCCATGCCGCCGTCGCGAGCAGTGTTCCGCACCGGACGGCCTTGGAGATCACCGCGTGGGTAGCCGAACGGCGGTGGTCGATCTGCGGCTGCGAGAGGCCGAGGTCGCCCGGGCGGCGCATGCCTGGCACGACGGTGCAGCGCTGACCGACATCGCCCGAGCCGCATCGTTCGTGCACCTCACCGGCCGCTTCGAGGTGGCCGGCCATGAACCGGTGCGACTGGCCGAGTCCGAGTGGCAGCACCTGCTCACGGAGGCCGGCGAGGTGGATTGGCCCGAGTACCGCGCGCTCGTGGAGGCGGCATACGCCGAACCGGCACTGCGGGGGCTCTACCCCTTCAGGAGCCACTGGACGCTGCGTTGTCCACCAGTAGCCGCCCTCGCCTCATGGACCTTCCGGTGTGCATGGACGCGCATCGGGACAGCCGCTACACCCTCAGTGCCGGCTTCATGGGCGAGATCCTTGTCGACACGATCAAGGTGGAGGACGCAGTCTCGGCAGCCGTGCGCCATCTGTCCTCCGGCCTGGGGCCTGTCATTCTGGAGCCGTCTGAGAAGCGCCTGGTCCCGGGTGGAAGGATGACGTGCATGCACCTGCCTCAGCCAGATGATCTGACCTCGCTGGTCCTGCGCACCGACTTCAGCAGCGAGACGGCCTGGGAGACGGTGCAAGCGGCGATCGACAGTTCGGGCGATCACCGCGACGCGACCTTCGTGAGTGACTCCTCCTTCACCGATGTCAGCGTTCAAGCGCTGGTCGACGCGGATGCCGCCGCTGATGACGAGAGCAAGCTGTGTTACGTGTTCCTCGCTGACGCGACCACCATGACCGGCGAGGAGCATCCGCTCCTGGCCGTCGACCTGTATGACGAACCGGGGCGGACGTTCCGAGTTCCGCCCCGTTGGTACGCCGATGTCTCCAACAACCTGACCATCGCCAACATGGACTTCTCGGAGTTCGCCGACGCCACCGACGCATCGGGCACGTACCGCGGCTTCGAGGATGGCTGAGTCCGTGCGGCGGTTTTGGCTTCGCCTCAGTCCGAGGGCCGGCCGTGGCGGTACCCGCCGACCGGCGACTTCCTCTACGGCGCGTGGCTGCGTGCGGAGTACGAGGCCGGGAAGGTCCCTCAGCGGAGCCGATGCCCGACCTGGCCCTGCTGATCGCCATGGCGCTGTCCGGCGACCACCCCTCACTGGCTCGGGCCCCGCGGAGGTCCTCGACCCGGTTCCGCAGGCCGACCTGGTCAGGGCGAGCGTGGCGGGTATCCCCAGCCTGCTCGACGACCTGGACAGCGACACCCGCGACGTGGTGCTGACCTCGCCCGCATCTGGACCACGCTCGCCACTGGCCAGATCAAGCCGAAGAACGCCGCTGCCGACTGGGCCTCGCCCAGCTCCCGCCCGAGCATCGCCCCGCGCTCGTACACCTCAGGCAGCTCTCTCTCGACTGTCTGGTGCGCCTCGTCGCTCAGGGACACCAGGGACCGCCCGGCCCTCGCGGCGAGTCCCTGCCCCGAGCACCGCGCGGACCGAGTCCTGTTCGGCCCCCCCCGGGAGGGCCAGGGCGGGCGGCTGGGCGGACCGGCGCCGCACGGCTCTCAGACGAATCCCCCGCGCCCCCGCCGGACGGCCTCGTACGACGACGGAGGGCCGTCCGGACCGGAGGCGGGCCGGACAGGCTCTGCGGTGCGGACGATGCCGCTCAAGGATCGGAATCGTGCTGACCCTGCATCGGCCCTACGGTTTCGGCAGGGTGCACCCGGCGGAGTTCAGGTCCAGCTGGTTGCCGGTCGTGAAGCAGGCCGGGATCTGGTAGGTCTGCTGGCCGTAGTTGATGCCCTTGCGAACGGTGACGTTGCCCCTCGGGTCCACCTCGCAGGGATTGTTCAACGTGCAGGAGGCGCCGTTCTCGTTGCCGGTGTTGTGTACGGCGACGACCTCACCGGTGGACTGGTCGATCACCGGAGAGCCGGAGGTGCCGCCGACGGTCTGGCAGGCAGAGGTGTAGCGGACCGAGTCCTTCCAGGTCCACTTGCCCTCCTTGAGCCGGTGCACGAACCCGTCGATGTTGCAGTCCAAAAGCTTCTTCCAGGCGCTGGACGCCACGGTGACAGCGGTGCCGGCGGTCGGCTGCGTGTCCCGCAGGGTCAGTGCCGTCACGCCGTACGAGCTCTTGATCGCCGCGTAGGTGGTGGTGGTCTGGTAGATCGCCACGTCCGTGTCGGTCATCGTCCCGTACGAGAGCTTCTCGGCCTTGAGAGTGGCGACCTGGGCGCCTGATGAGTCGAGCAGGCCGAACGGCCTGTTGGCCGACCGGTCGGTGATGACGACCCCCGGGTCCAGGAGGCTGCTGCAGTGGCCGTTCGAGAGCACCAGCGCTGGGTCGGTGTCCAGGGAGTCCGGGAAGCGGATGATCGAGCCGGAGCAGTTGCTGAGCTGCACCGTGCCGGCGAGGCTGACGGTCTTGAGCGTCGGCTCGGCCGCCATGGCCGCGGCCGCGGGCGTCGTGGCCGCTCCGGCGACGGCCCAGGCGACGATCGCGGCGGCGAGGGGCTTTCTCACGTGGGGGGTCTCCTCGGACGAGAAGGCGGCCGGAGACCTTCCGGCCACCTGTGATTGACATGCGCATTGTTGATCTGGGAGCGCAAGAGATCAAGGACCGTCTTTCAGCCGCAGCGGAGACCGCGCAGAGAGGAGAGCCCGGTGGTCGGTGTATCTCGCCCCTGAGCCGGACGCAGGCTTCAGGTGTCTCACCGGGGCGATCGTGGAGCGGTGGCCGGAACACCCGCCCTTCGGCGGGCAGTTCGACGATGCCGTCCCGCATCTGACCGTCGCCCAGGGCCAGGACGAAGCTGTCGTGGAGAAGATCGAGGCCGTTCTGCTCGCCGGTCTCCCAGTCGTGGCGTGGGTTTCCACGGTCGACTTGCTGGTCCACGATGGCACACGGTGGCGGCAGCGGGCTTCCTTCCCACTGGGGTAGGCCGGTGCGCTGAGTCCACGATCGCCGCGCAGAGCCCGAAAACGGTGAACGTCCCCGTCCGGGCTCCGACCGGTTCGTTGGAGGCGATGGCCATGCAAGCCCGCTCCCCACGCTCGGTTAACACCTGCAACAGTGGTTCGCTGTCCCGGTAGCCGAGTTCCATGGACGGGAAAACGAGCCTCAGCACCGGCTGTGCAGCTCCCGTGTGGCCCGGCGCATCTCCTCCTCCAGCCGTGTCAGGACCGCGGCGAGCGGAACGTCATCACCAGCCGCCCCCTGCCGCCGCGCGGCGGCAGCGGCTTCGACCTCCTGGCAGAGTTCTGCCGCGCGCGTGGCGCCCACGGTCGCGCAACTGCCCTTGAGGCGGTGTGCCAGAAGGCGTGCCGCGTCGAAGTCCCCGGCCTCCAGGCACGAGCGCAGCCGGCGGAGGACCTCGGGGGTCGAGGCCGCGAACGCGTTGGCGATGTCCGCGATGTCCTCGGCCGACAGGCCGTCGAGTTCCGCCGGTGCGCCCGGTGCGCCCGGTGCGTCCGGTGCATCCGGTGCATCCGAGGTGTTCGCCGGGGCGGACCAGATGGGCGGTTCTGTCGCCCAGACGGCGATGCGGGCGAGTACCTGCGTCCAGTCCACCGGTTTGGTGAGGTGGTCGTCCATGCCCGCCTCGATGCACCTGATCCGGTCGTCCGGCATGGCCGCCGCCGTCATCGCGATGATCGGGACGCGCGCGGAGGCGGCCTGGCGCCGCCTGATCTCGGCCGTCGCGGCGAGGCCGTCGAGCCCCGGAAGCTGGCAGTCCATGAGGACGAGGTCGTACTGCTCGCGGAGCACGGCCCGCACGGCGCGTTCGCCGTCGTCGGCCACGTCCACGTGGTGGCCCGCCTTCTGCAGGACGAGCCGTGCGACCTGCGCACTGACGTCGTCGTCCTCGACGACGAGGACACGCAGCGGGCGTGCCCCGACGCCCGGGTGATCTTGTGCTCCGCCGTCGTACGGGCGAGGGAGGAGCGCCTGGGGGGTGGGGGCCTGGGGCGTGCCGAGCGCGTTCTGGGCGGCCGTCAGCAGCAGGCGCCGACTCAGGGGCAGGGTCACCGGCTGGACGATCCGGTCCTTGGTGCGGGAGGCGGCCGGCCACGCGACACCGGTGCGTCCCGGGGTGATCAGCACGATGACGCCGGTCGCGTGGAGGCGGGGATCGGCGAGGACGGCGTCGGCGAGCGACTCCTCGGCATCGTCCGGCCCGGGCGTGGACGTGCCGTTTCCGGCGAGCGCCATGTGCAGGTCGATGACGGCCAGGTCGAACGGCGACCGGCCCGCTGCCGCGGCCCGCAGGGCGGCCATGGCCGTGACGGCGTTCCTCGCCTCCTCCACCACCAGACCGGCACCGGACAGGATGCGGCCCGCCCGGTCCCGGTTGTCGTCGTTCCCGTCGGCGATCAGGACGCGGCGGCCGTTCAGTTCCCCGTGGGCGGGGGCGGTCCGGGCGAGGACGTCCAGGGGCAGGGTCACCCAGAAGCGGCTGCCCACGCCCTTCACGCTGTCCAGCCCGATCCTGCCGCCCATGAGTTCGACCAGCTGCCGGCTGATGGCGAGCCCCAGCCCGCTGCCGCCGGTGCGGCGGGTGATGGGCGAGTCGAGGCGGTGGAAGGTCTCGAAGACCCGGTCCCGGTCCTCTGGGCCGACACCGATGCCCGTGTCGCGGACGGTGAACCGCAAGGTCGCCCGGTCGGCGGTGGACGGGACGCCCTGTTCGCGGTGGGGCTCCAGCGTGACCTCCAGGTCGATTCCGCCCTGGTCGGTGAATTTCAGGGCGTTGCCGAGGATGTTGGTCAGCACCTGCCGCAGCCGGACGGGATCACCGGCCACATGCTGGGGGAGATCCTCGGCCAGGTGGAGCGCCAGCCACAGACCCTGCCGGTAGGCGTGCGGGGCGAACAGGGCGACGACCTCGTCACACAGCCGGGGCAGGTCGAAGGCCACTTTCTCGATCTTCAGACGGCCCGCCTCGACCTTGGACAGATCGAGGAAGTCGTCCAGCAGGCGGAGCAGGTTCTGCGCCGACTCCTGGACCGTGCTGGCGTAATGCCGCTGCTCGCCGTCCATGCGGGTGTCGAGGAGGAGGGCGTTCATGCCGAGAACGCCATTGATCGGCGTGCGGATCTCGTGGCTGACCTTGGCCAGGAACTCGGACTTGGCGGCCGAGGCCCCCACCGCCTCGTCCCGCGCCGTGGCGAGCGCGTCCGCGTACCGTGCCAGGGTCCGCTGCGCCCGCCGGCGGCTGCGGCTGGTGTGGATCTGGAAGCCGAGCCCGGCCAGGATCAGGGCGGCGAGCAGGGCGGCTATGAACAGTACGCGGTTGCGCAGATGCGTCGCGGAGGCCAGTGCCTGGGCGGCGGGCACCTCGGCGGTGACCGTCCAGCCGATGCCCGGGATGGGCTCGGAGGCCGAGAGCACAGGCCCCTCGGCGCCGCGCCAGCTGGTGAAAACCCTGCGGCCGGCCAGCGCCGCGTCCACCCGCGCGTCCTCCCGCAGGGAGGTGAGCGCGAACAGCCGGCCGGCCGGGTCCGCCACCAGAACCCCGGCCCGGTCCGTGATCAGCAGCTGGATCCCCTGAGCCGTGGCGGCCTCGGAAGCGTAGGCCTGGATCGCGTCGAGGCTGTAGACGGCGGTCAGGACCCCCAGCAGTCGCCTGCCGTCCTCGTCCGGGATCGGCGCCGCGACGGCCACGGCACGGGAGACTCCCTGCATGGTGGGCGTGTACGCCTGCGACACGTACGGCTGCATGTCGTTGCGCACCGCGCGGTACCAGTCCGTCGTGCTGACGTCCTGGAACAGCTTGAGCGAGGGCCGGGCGTCGATCAGCCGGCCATCGGGCGCGGCCACGATCACTCCGCTGATCCCCGGCCGCATCCGGGCCAGCTCCGCCAGCGCGTCGGTCAGACCCGACGCGGCCGCCCGGTGGTCGCCCGAGGTGACCAGGGAGCGTATCCGGGGCCGCTGGGCGTAGGCGCTGACAAGCTGCTCGAGGGTCCCCATCTGCTGCTCCACGACCACCCGGCTCACCGCCGCGGTCGTCTCCACCCGGTCCCGTACCTCGCTGCGGACGGCCCGATCGGACAGCGACACACTCGATGAGGTCAGCAGCCCCAGCGGCAGCAGGCCCAGCAGGACCCACAGCACGGCCACCGCGCACAGCCATCCCCGGTCGCCGTCGCCTCGGCGCGGGGACAGCCGCGGACGTCGTCCGCTCCAGGAGATTCGCCCTCCCAACGCGCTCACCTCCAGGGGAACAGGCGAGTCATCTAGATGCCGCCGCGGTACAGAGTGGTTGCTGGAAGGAAAAATAGTAGGTCGAGCGGTTGAAAGGGACATTTGCAGTGAGCAGAATGCACAGAATGCCGAGGGGACACCGCGTCGATTGACAACCTATGGGGTCGTCTGGACGGTCGCCGGAACGAGGAGCGTGGCGATGGCGTCGAAGGAGATAACCCTTCTGATCGTGGACGACGACCCGGTCGTCACCACTGCCCTGCGGGCGCAGGTCAACCGCATATCCGGGTTCAGGGTCGTGGCCATCGCCCACACCGGACGCGAGGCCCTGGCCGCCACGCGCCGGTTCGCGCCGAACCTGGTGCTCCTTGATCTGCATCTGCCCGACATACCGGGCCTGGACGTGGCCCACCAGCTCAGGCGTCCCGACTATCCGCCCACGGACGTCATCGTGATCTCGGGCAGCCGGGAATCCACCGCCGTACGGGCGGCGATGCAGCGCGGCGCTCTGCACTACCTGATCAAGCCCGCCCGGACCGGCACCGTGGAGCAGACCCTTCTGCGCTACGCGGCGGCGTCGGCACATCTGTCGGCCGGTGCGTCGATGGTGGAGCAGCGCGCGATCGACCGTGTCTTCCGTTCCCTGCACCTGGACGCCGTCGTCCGTCCCACCGGCATCTCACCCGCGACCGAGCAGGTGGTCCTCGACGCTCTCGCCGCCGCGGGACGGGATCTGTCGGCCCACGAGACCGCCGAGGCGGTCGGCATCAGCAGGGCCACCGCCAGGAGGTATCTCGAGCACCTCGCCGACCGTGGGGAGGTCGTGGCGAGCCTGCGCTACGGGTTGTCGGGGCGGCCGCAGCACCGCTACCGCTTCTGCGAGTCATGACGGGCCGCCGCTCGGTCCTGGCCGCGTTGACGTGTCTGGTGCTCGGCAGCTGCGGTCTGCCGGGGGAGGAGGGCCCGGGGTCACGCTTTCCCGAAGGTTCGACCATGGCCCGCGTCGCGGAGCGGGGCGTGTTCACCGTCGGCATCAAGTTCGACCATCCGCTCTTCGGCTACAAGGAGCCCTCCACCGGCCGGATCACCGGATTCGACGCGGAGATCGCCCGCATGGTGGCCAAGGACCTCACCGGCAGCGAACGCAACATCCGGTTCATCGAGACCATGCCACGCAACCGCGAGGACTTTCTGCGCCGGGGTGTCGTGGACATCGTGGTGGCGACGTACTCGATCAGCGAAGAACGCCGCAAACTGGTGGACTTCACCGATCCGTACTACTACTCCAGGCAGGACGTGCTGGTCCGCAGCGACGAGCGCGGCATCCGTGACCTCGCCGACCTGGCGGGCCGGGACGTGTGCACGGCCGCGGGCTCCACGTCCGCGCAGCGGCTTCGGGGTGAGGTCTCGCGCGCCCGGCTGGTGATCGTCGACACCTACAGCGAGTGCATGGCGGCGCTGGTCGACGGGCGGATCGACGCGATCAGCACGGACGAGTCCATCCTGCTGGGCCTGATGAGCCGGCAACCGGACACGGTCCGGCTCGTCGGCAAACCGTTCGGCAGGGAGCCGTACGCCATCGGTGTGCGCCGGGGCGACACCGGCCTGCGCGACTACCTCAACGGTCTGATCCGGCAGTACGTCCGCGACGGCCGGTGGGACAAGGCGTTCGGGGACACCATCGACGTGATGCACGTGTCCGCGAAGACGGCCAAGCCCGCCCTGTCCCCCTCCTCGGCCTCCCCTTCCGCACCGTCCCGCTGAGCACAACGCGCACAAGCCTTCCACGGAACCGCGCTCCTCCTACGGTGACGCCATCGCCGCCGAGAAACGGCACTTCGGCCGGCGAAATCCGAGGAAGGAGGGACGTGTTCCCATGACCGAGGTTATGTCCGCGACGCACTCGCGGCCGGCGCCGAGCACCCCCCTGGTGGTGCTCGACAGGGTCAACAAGCACTACGGGCCACTGCACGTGCTGAAGGACGTCGACCTGACCGTCGGCCGCGGTGAGGTCGTCGTGCTGATCGGCCCTTCCGGGTCCGGCAAGTCCACGCTCTGCCGTACCGTCAACCGGCTCGAGACGATCGACTCCGGCACCATCACCGTCGACGCGACGCCGTTGCCCGCCGAAGGCCGACAGCTCGCACGGCTGCGCGCCGAAGTAGGCATGGTCTTCCAGAACTTCAACCTCTTCGCCCACAAGACCGTCCTGGACAACGTCACCCTCGCCCCGGTCAAGGTGCTGAAGCACAGGCGGACGGCCGCCGAACAGCGCGCCCACGAACTCCTGGACCGGGTCGGTATCGGAGCCCAGGCCCACAAGTATCCCGCCCAGTTGTCCGGAGGACAGCAGCAGCGGGTGGCCATCGCCCGCGCCCTGGCCATGGACCCGAAGGTGATCCTCTTCGACGAGCCGACCTCGGCCCTCGACCCCGAGATGGTCAACGAGGTACTGGACGTGATGACGGCCCTCGCCCGGGACGGCATGACCATGGTCGTGGTGACGCACGAGATGGGCTTCGCCCGCCGCGCCGCCGATCGCGTCGTGTTCATGGCCGACGGCCAGATCGTCGAGGAGAACACCCCCGTCGAGTTCTTCGACAACCCGCGCAGCGAGCGCGCCCGGTCGTTCCTGGCCAAGATCCTCACCCACTGACATCCGCAGGCGCCGACCGGCCGACAGCCGTCCGCACCCGCACCGCACCTCCATCGCCTTTCCCCCTCTCCTTCCGCCAGCAAAGGACCCCGCATGTCCAAGAGACTGATCAGCGCCGCTCTCACCTCGGCGATCGTCGTACTGAGCGCGAGCGCCTGCACCAGCAGCGACGACACCGGCTCGTCCGTCCTCGACGCCGCCAAGCGCGACAAGCTCGTCATCGGCGTGAAGGCCGATCAGCCCGGGCTCGGCCTGCGCACCCCCGAAGGCACCTTCACCGGTTTCGACATCGACGTCGCCACCTACGTCGCCAAGGAGCTGGGAGTCGACAAGAAGGACATCACCTTCAAGGAGGCCGTCTCGGCGAACAGGGAGGCGTTCCTCCAGCAGGGGCAGGTCGACATGGTCGTCGCCACCTACTCCATCAACGACGCCCGCAAGGAGAAGGTCTCCTTCGCCGGCCCCTACCTCGTCGCCGGCCAGGACCTGCTGGTCCGAAAGGACAACAAGGACATCACGGGTCCCGAGTCGCTCAACGGCAAGAAGCTGTGCTCGGTCGCCGGCTCGACCTCCGCGCAACTGATCAAGGAGAAGTATGCCGAGGACGCACAACTCCAGGAGGAACGGACCTACTCCGCCTGCGTGGACCGGGTACTCAGCGGCCAGTTGGACGCGGTCACCACCGACAACTCCATTCTCTACGGCTACGCCGCCCAGCACCCCGGCAAGCTGAAGGTGCTCGACTCGCCCTTCAGCCAGGAGAACTACGGCATCGGGCTGAAGAAGGACGACAAGAAGGGCCGCGAGGCGGTCAACGACGCGCTGGCCAAGATGATGTCCGACGGCTCCTGGAGCGCCGCGCTCAAGGCCAATCTCTCCGCCTCCGGATTCCCCGTTCCCCGCATCGAGCGGTACTGACACCCACGTCCGCACCGCGGGCCGCCGGGCAGCGCACTCGACCGCGCCGCCCGGCCCCGCACCGCCCCGATCGAAGGTACTGATGGACGCACTGTTCACCGAGCGAGCAACGATCCTCGCCGCGTTCTGGATGACCCTGCGGCTCACCGCTGTCAGCGCACTCGGCTCACTCGTCCTGGGCACCGTACTGACAGGGATGCGCGTCTGCCCCCTCCCGGTGCTGCGCACCGCCTCCCAGGTCTACGTCACGGTGGCGCGCAACACCCCGCTCACCCTGGTCCTGCTGTTCACCAGCCTGGGCGTGGGCGCCAATCTGGGCGTGGAGTTCTCCTCGCAGATCAGCGTCAACAACTACTGGCTCGCCGTCCTCGGCCTGACCGCGTACACCTCGGCGTTCGTGTGCGAGGCCCTGCGCTCGGGCATCAACACCGTCCCCGTCGGGCAGGCGGAGGCAGCCCGGGCCGTGGGGCTCGGGTTCGGCCAGACCCTGGGCTTCGTGGTGCTGCCCCAGGCGTTCCGCGCGGTGATCCCGCCCCTGGGAAGCATTCTGATCGCCCTGACCAAGAACACCACGGTCGCCCTCGTGGCAGGAGTCGCGGAGGCCTCCGTCCGGATGCGGGAGATGATCGAGATCTACGGTGACCAGGTCATCCAGATCTTCCTCGGCTTCGCGGCGGGCTTCGTGGTGCTGTGCCTGCCGACCGGCCTGCTGTTCGGCCGGCTCGCTCGCCGCCTGGCGGTGGCCCGATGACCGCGCACGCGAACCTGTACGAGGTCCCCGGCCGCCGGGGCGTCCTCCGCAACCGTGTACTGGCAGCCGTGATCACCGTCGCCCTCGGCTGGCTCGGATACCTGATCTACGCACGGTTCGACGAGCGTGACCAGTGGGCGGCCGAGAAATGGCAGCCCCTGCTGCGGGCGGACGTCTGGACCACGTTCATCCTCCCCGGCCTGCGAGGCACCCTCGAGGCCGCAGGACTGGGGATCGTGCTCGCCGGCTCCTTCGGGCTGCTCTTCGCGACCGCACGGATGTCCGAACACACCTGGATCCGTGTGCCCGCCGCAGCGGTCGTGGAGTTCTTCCGGGCCGTGCCCCTTCTGCTGCTCATCTTCTGCGCGTTCTTCGGCTCCTTCGCACTCACCGGACAGACCGTCTCCCCGTTCACCGCCGTGGTCCTCGGACTCACGCTCTACAACGGATCGGTGATCGCGGAAACGCTCCGCGCCGGAGTGAACAGCCTCCCCAAAGGACAGGCAGAGGCCGCACGGGCCCTCGGCATGCCCAAGAGCCAGACGATGGCGCTGGTCCTGATGCCCCAGGCGATCGTCGCCATGATGCCGGCCATCGTCAGCCAGTTCGTCGTCCTGCTGAAGGACTCCGCCCTGGGCTTCATCGTCGGCTACGACGAACTCGTCGACCGGGGCCTGAACGGCATCGCCGCCAACTTCTCCAACGTCATCCCCGCCGCACTGCTCGTCGCGACGATCTTCATCGCGATCAACACGGCCCTCGACGCGCTGGCACACTGGCTGCAGCGGCGGATCAGCCGCGGCAGAAAGGCCGCGCGTGAACCCGGCAAGGGCACCGGCACACCCCGTCCCCTCCCCATGGACGACGCCCTCCCCACACCGCTCTGACACCGGCCCGGGCCACCGGCGACACGGGACGGGGCCCGGCACAGCCGGCAGACTCACGGTGATCCGCCCAGATCAGGAGTACACCCCTTCATGCACGACGAGTTCCGCTTCGAACACGACCTCCTCGGCGACCTTCCGGTGCCCCGATACGCCTACTTCGGCATCCACACCCTGCGGGCGGTACACAACTTCCCCATCACCGGCTCCCGTATCTCCACCCACCGTGACCTGGTCAACGGGCTGGCGGCCGTCAAGCAGGCCGCGGCACTGGCCAACCGCGACCTGGGGCTCCTCGATGCCGACAAGGCCGAGGCCATCGTCACCGCCTGCGAGGAGATCCGCTCCGGCAAGCTGCACGACCAGTTCGTCGTGGACGTCATGCAGGGCGGCGCGGGCACGTCCACCAACATGAACGCCAACGAGGTCATCGCCAACCGGGCCCTCGAACTCCTCGGTCACGACCGCGGCGACTACCGGCATCTGCACCCCCTCGACGACGTCAACGCCGGGCAGAGCACCAACGACGCCTACCCGACGGCGCTCAAGGTGGCCCTGCAGGAAGGCGCCGACCGTCTCGGGCAGGCCATGGCCACCCTGCGGCGAGCCTTCCGGACCAAGGCCGACGAGTTCGCCGACATCGTCAAGACCGGCCGCACCCAACTCCAGGACGCCGTGCCCATGACCATCGGCCAGGAGTTCGGCGCATACGCGGTGATGCTGGCCGAGGACGAACAGCGTCTGGCCGAGGCCGCCGCTCTCCTGCGGGAGATCAACCTCGGTGGCACGGCCATCGGAACCGGTCTCAACACCCACCCCGGCTACGCGGCACTGGCCTGCGCGCACCTGAGCACCATCACCGGTGTGCCTCTGACCACCGCCGCCGACCTCGTCGAGGCGACCCAGGACACCGGAGCGTTCGTCCAGCTCTCCGGAGTACTCAAACGCATCGCCGTCAAGCTCTCCAAGACCTGCAACGACCTGCGCCTGCTGTCCTCGGGCCCGCGCGCCGGCCTCGGCGAGATCAACCTCCCCGCGGTTCAGGCGGGTTCCAGCATCATGCCCGGCAAGGTCAACCCCGTGATCCCCGAAGTCGTCAACCAGATCGCCTTCAGGACCGTCGGCAACGACATCACCATCACCATGGCCGCCGAATCCGGGCAGTTGCAGCTCAACGCCTTCGAACCAGTCATCGCCCTCTGCCTGTTCGAAAGCCTGGGACAGCTGGAAAGCGGATGCCTGACGCTGGCCGACCGCTGCGTGAGAGGCATCACCGCCAACCGCGAACACCTGCGCACGGTCGCGCACAACACCATCGCCATCGTCACCGCGCTCACCCCCGTCATCGGCTACACACAGGCGAGTGCCGCCGCACAGGAAGCGCTGGACAAGAACCTGCCGGTGACCGACGTGGTCCTGGCACAGAAGCTGCTCACCACCGACCAGCTCCAGAACATCCTGCACCCCGAAACCCTCACCACGAACAGCAGCCGCAGACCCACGCTCACACCCAACTGACCGAGCCGGGAACCGTAACCCGCTTGTCCAGGCGGAGTCCTCGTCGTCGGAGACCAGGACGACGGTGCGGCGCCCGTCGGGGAGGCGAGGGCCGAGGGTGATGCAAGGAATGATCGAGGTGAGGAAGGGCATTTCCGACGGGAAGAAGGGAAATCCCGACGGGAAGAAAGGGCAGACTCCATGGCAACGCTAGGAGCTGTCCCGCAAAGGGTCGGTGGGGCGTGGCGCCAGGTGGTGAGCGGATACTCGCGAGACTCCGACGTGGCAGCTGTGGCAGCCTGCGGACATGCCAGAGCTGCGCGTTCATGCAGGCCGCCACTACGCCGTCCAGTTCCACTACGCCTTGCCGGACGACGCCTGGTGTGTGGAGCTGAGCGAGGCCGTCCCGGCGCCGGCTTCGTGGGCTGACATTCCCAATGCAGAGACGCACCTGCCAGGAACTGCGTTCGTGGTGGCGGTGATACCTGACGAGGACCCGAGTCTGGAGCCGACCGTTCACATCCACAGCCACGACGAGCACGTCATCCCCTACGAGATCATGCGCTGGTTCATGGAGCAGGTGGCCGAGCAGGTTGAACGCTGCCGCCTCGCGTTCGAGCAGGGAGCACCTGAAGCAATGGAATGATCGCGCAGTGAGTGGTGTGATCACGGCGTCGGAACCTTCCTGGATAGCCCCGTTCAGCGGCCTGAGCCCGCGGCAGTTCGGCAAGCTGATCACCGCGTTACGACGCGAGGGCGTAGACCCCGTCCGCAAAAGACGGCCATGGCGCCTGCCGCTGGAGGACCGGGTCCTGCTGGTCGCCGCGTACTGGCGGACGAACCTGACATTGCGGCAGCTCGCCCCGCTCTTCGGCATCTCGAAGTCGGCAGCGGATCGCATCATCGACCACCTCAGGCCCTCGCTGGCTCTGCAACAGCGCAAGCGGTTCCGCAAGGACACCGTGCTGATCGTGGACGGCACCCTGGTGCCAACCCGCGATCACACCATCGCCGAGCAGTCGAAGAACTACCGTTACTCGACCAACCACCAGGTCGTCATCGACGCTGACACCCGACTCGTCGTCGCGGTCGGTCAGCCCCTGCCCGGCAACCGCAACGACTGCAAGGCATGGGAGCTTTCCGGCGCGAAGGACGCCGTCGGCAAGACCACGGTCATCGCGGACGTCACGTCGTTCGGGTCCTCCATGTTGACGGCCCGCGTGTGGGCGGCGGGCGGTAATTGCCGCTGTGGGTGCGTAGGGTGGCGCCGGTGCGAATAGCTGTGTCGTCCGGTCGGCGTGCCGGATACCGAAGTCGGCCGGGGCGGATCCTGAACTCGGCGCTGGCGCTGTTGTTTCTCTTCTCCGTGTACGAGGACATGCGGGGCCGAATCGTCTTCGACCCGGTGTTCGACAGGAAGTGGGGTCGGTCCAGGCGAAGCTGGGCCTGCGCAACAGGGTCGAGGTCGCGGTCTGGGCGTTCCGCTCCGGACGCGCCGAATAGCGATCGCGTCGCGAAGGGCCATCGCGTCGCGAAGAGTGGTCCGCCGCAACAGCAGTCCGGTCGGAACAGCGCCTCGGTCGACGGGCGTTCGGGCGGTCAAGTCGGTCCGGCCGCATCAGACGGTCCGGCCGTAACAGTCGGTCCGGAGGTTGTCGCTGCCGGACCGGACCGGAGCGGCGCTCCGGTGACGATCTCCCCCGATCGGGGGATGCGGCGCCGGATGTTCGGGGGATCCGCCGACGGGTGGCCGGGCGGGAGGCTCATGTACGTCGCCTTTCAGCTGCGACCCCCTGTGCCACGAGGGGGCAATCCATCGACCTTCCACCGAGGACCGGCATGCACCCCTCCCTGCCCCCTACCGCCAAGGCGAGTTACGCGGCCTGCGCCACCGACCTGACGAAGGTGTACGGCACAGGTGACACCCGTGTGGTGGCCCTCGACGCGGTCACGGTCGGCTTCGTCCGGGGCCAGTTCACCGCGATCATGGGCCCTTCCGGATCGGGGAAGTCCACCCTGATGCACTGCATGGCAGGTCTCGACTCGCCGTCCTTCGGGTCGGTCCGGCTCGGCGACACGGAGATCGGCTCCCTGAACGACCGTCAGCTCACCCGGCTGCGCCGCGACCGCCTCGGCTTCGTCTTCCAGGCGTTCAACCTGCTGCCCACCCTCACCGCCCTGGAGAACATCACCCTTCCCTTGGACATCGCGGGCCGCGGGCCGGAACGGAAATGGCTCGAGGGCATCATCGAGACCGTCGGCCTGGCCGACCGGCTCGACCACCGGCCCGGCCAGCTCTCCGGCGGCCAGCAGCAGCGCGTCGCCGTCGCCCGTGCGCTGGCCGGGCGGCCCGACATCGTCTTCGCGGACGAGCCCACCGGCAATCTGGACTCCCGCAGCGGGGCCGAGATCCTCCAGTTCCTGCGCGGCTCCACGAGCGCGCTGGGCCAGACCGTCGTCATGGTCACGCACGATCCCGCCGCCGCCTCCTACGCCGACCGCGTCGTCTTCCTCGCCGACGGACGCATCGTCGACGAACTCCACGCGCCCACCGCCGAGGCCGTCCTGGAGCGTATGGGACGCCTGACACCCGCGCACCAGGCCTGACGCCTACGTACGCCCGTCGTCCGCACCCTGCGCGCCCGGTGCGGGTATGCCGCGCATCCACGGGCGTACGTCCCGGGCCTGACGCGCGTACTTCCTGCGTCTGACGTGAGTCCTGCTTGCGTCTGACGCGCGCACCCGCGTCTGACGCGCGTCTGCCCCCTTCGAAAACCCCTCACCCTGCACCTCCGGAAGGCCGCCCCGTGTTCCGCACCGCCTTGCGCAATGTCCTCGTGCACAAAGCCCGCCTGCTGATGACCATGCTCGCCGTTCTGCTCGGCGTCGCCTTCGTCGCCGGCACCCTCGTCTTCACCGACACCGTCGGCAACGCCTACAAACAGCGCTACCTCAGCACCCTGCGCGATGTCTCGGTCCAGGTCACACCGCCGTTCGACGAGACGTCCGGCGAGCCCGGAACCGTGGGGATGGACACGCTGCGGCGCCTGCGAAGGCTGCCCGGCGTGGCGTCCGTGACCGGCTCCGTCGAAGGGTTCGCCGCCGTGGCCGCGAAGGACGGCCGCCCCCTCGGCGAGGGCCATGTGGCCAGGGCGGGCAACTACTTCCCCCAGGCCGACGGAAAGGACGACCGCCATCCGCTGACCACCGGACGCGCCCCCGCCGGACCCGACGAGGTGCTGATGGACACCAGCACCGCCGACCAGGGTGGCTACGAGGTGGGCGACACCGTCCGGCTGGCGATCGACGGACCGGTGCTGCACAAGAAACTCGTCGGCATCGTCCGCATCGACGCTGCCTCCGGCTCGGGCGGCACCTCGGTGTTCTTCGACGACGCCACCGCACAGAAACTGCTTCTGAGGCCGGGACAGTACGACGGTGTCTCGCTCGATGCCGAGGCCGGCGCCTCGGAGCAGCGGCTCGCGGCCGCGGCGCGCGGTCTGCTGCCCGAGGAATCCGAGATCAGCACGGGGGCGCAGCTGCGCGAGCAGCGGCGGGCCGAGGCCGCCGAGGGGGCGGAAGGGCTCAGCCAGGTGCTGCTCGCCTTCGCGGCCATCGCCCTGTTCGTCGGCGTCTTCGTCATCGGCAACACCTTCACCATGCTGGCCACCCAGCGTTCGCAGGAGACGGCCCTGCTGCGGGCCGTCGGCGCCGGACGCCGCCAGGTGACCCGGTCCGTGCTCGTCGAGGCCGCCCTGCTGGGGCTGTGCGCGGAGGCCGCGGGGTTCCTCCTCGGGATCGGCGTGGCCCTGACCCTGCGGCAGCTGTTCGCGTCCACCGGATCCGGCGTCCCCGACGGGCCGTTGGTCGTCGCCCCGGGCACCGTGCTGGTCTCCTTCGTGGTGGGCGTCGTCGTCACCATGGTCGCCGCCTATCTGCCGGCCCGTCGCGCCGCCGCCGTGCCGCCCGTGGCCGCCATGTCCGCACTTCACACACCCCCGCCGGTCCGCAGCCTCCGCAGGCGCAACACCCTCGGTGTCGTCCTCATCGTGCTCGGTGTGCTCGGCGTGGTGAGCGCGGCGTCCAGCGGAGAGCAGGGCCGCACCATCGTCCTCGTCCCGTCCGCCCTGCTGCTCATCGGCCTCATCGTGGTGACCCCGGCGCTCTCCGGCCCGGCGATCGCCCTGGCCGGGCCCCTCCTGCGACGCTTCGGTGTCCCGGGCACGCTGGCCGCGCGCAACGCCCGGCGCAATCCGCGGCGCACCGCCTCCACGGCCTCGGCCCTGATGATCGGCCTGTCCATGGTCACCGGCCTCACGGTGGTCGCGGTGTCCGCCACGACAGCACTGGCCCGGCGGGCCGAGAGCACCGTCACGGCCGACTTCGAGATCACGTCGAGGAGAGGCGGCTACCTGCCCGCGTCGGTCCACGACACCCTGGCGAAGTCCACGGCCGTGACCTCCTCGAGCCCGCAGCGCCAGAGCGCGGTCCGGCTCGGCGGCGAGGAGGTGAACCTGACCGGTGTGGACGCCCGGAGCATCGCCGATCTCCTCGACCCGAGCTTCACCTCGGGGTCACCGGCCGCCCTGGGCACGGGCGGCGGAAAGAACCTGCTGATCGACACCGCCACGGCCGACCTGTACGGGTGGACCCTGGGCCGGCGGGTTCCGGTGGTCTACGGCGACGGCAGCCGGGACACCCTGCGGATCGGCGGCATCTACCGCGCCGACGAGTTCCTGCCGGCCACCATGATGCCGCTCACCACGCTCCAGCCCCATCTGAAGAAGACGGAGGACGCCTCGGTACTGGTGCACACCCAGGGCGGCGACGGCGAGACGCCACGGCGAGCCCTGCAGCGCGCCCTCGACCAGAACCCCCTCATCCGGCTGCGGAACACCGACGACCTGGCCGCGTCCGCCGGTGGCGGGGACATCAGCCTGCTCCTCGACCTCCTCTACGGGCTGCTGGCCATGGCCGTGGTGATCGCTGTTCTGGGGGTCGTCAACACCCTTGCGATGTCCGTGGCCGAGCGCACTCGTGAGATCGGGATGCTGCGCGCGGTGGGGCTCCAGCCCGAGCAGACCAAGCGGATGATCCACCTGGAGTCCGTCCTCATCTCGCTGTTCGGTGCCCTGCTGGGCATCGGCGCGGGCCTGTTCCTCGGCTGGGCCGCCGGCAGACTCGCCTCCGGCAGCATCCAGGGATACGAGACGGTCATCCCCTGGGGCCGCATCGCCGCGGCTCTCGCCGGCGCCGCACTCGTCGGCGTGGTGGCGGGACTGTGGCCCGCCCGCCGGGCGGCCCGCCTGAACGTCCTCACCGCCCTCAAGGCGGACTGATGTGCGCGCGGCGTGGAGCGTCGCTGAGGGGGCGGTCGACGCGGCACTCGCCCCTCTGCAGGCGACGTCAGGCCGGGGTACCGAGCGGAGGGTGCTCCAGTACGCGGGGCTTGTACTCGACCAGCTGGGTGCGGCCGTCGAAGGTGCGGTGGTCGATCATTTCGAGGGCGACGTCCGGATAGCCGTCGTAGATGCGTTCCTCGCCCGTGGCCCCGGTGATCACCGGGAACATCACGACCCGGAAGCGGTCGACGAGTCCGGCCTGCATCAGGGACCGGCACAGGCTGAGACTGCCGATCGTGCTGAGGAGCCCCGAGCCGTTCGACTTCATGGTGCGGACCGCCTCGACGGCGTCGTCCCGCACGAGCCTGGAGTTGGCCCACGTCAGTGGCTCCTCGAGCGAGGAGGAGAACACCACCTTGGACGCTTGCGTGAGCGCGTCGACGGACGCCTCCTCCTCGGGCCTGAACTCGTCCTGGCCGGCGGGGACCTCGCCCGCGGCGAAGCCCGACATCAGGCGGTAGGTGTTGGCTCCCATCAGGTAGGTGGCCTCGGGCTGCTCGCCGAGCCATGCGAGGTACTCAGGGCCCTCGAGGCCCCAGAAGCCGGGCCATCCCTCTCCCGACGCGTAGCCGTCGAGGGAGGTGATGAAGTCGACGAGAAGCTCCGACATGGCGGTGTCCTTTCCTGGGGTGTCATGAGCTTGGACCGGCGGGGAGCCACAAACTCATCGGCCGCGCTGTGGAGCGACGGAAAAACCCACGACGATCACCGCCCCGGCGGCGAACCGTGACCGCGAACGTGGGTGAAGTCGCCGCAGCCGATCACGACCATCGGCCCGTCCCCGGCATGCGAACTGCCGGGGACGGGATCACTGATGACACCGGCGTCCGGTTCCTCACGGGTCAGTGCCGGGCGAACTGAACCTGCGTCGGTTGGACGACATTCGGGCGCACCGCGAGTCCGCTGACGGTCAGCTGCTCCCCGTAGATGTCGGTGACTCTGATCGCCTTGCCACAGCCACTGCCGTCGGCGGAGACGAAGTAGTTGAAGCTGGTGCGGGAGAGCTGCCGCCAGCCGCCCCCGGTGCTGACCTCCAGCCGCGCGACCGGGTTGCGATGACCGATCACCTGGATGCCGCACCAGTAGACGCTGGAGCCGGTCTTGTACCTGATGGACATCGTGCCGATGGAGCTGGGACTCACCAGGCTCCAGGTGATGGGGAGCCTGCCGACCTTGAGGTCGGCGAGCTTGGCGAAGGCCTGCTGGCTGAGGTCGATCTGCCCGGGTGCGCAGGGCAGAGGGCATTCGTTGGTGATCCGCACCGTGATCGACTTGCCGTTGCCCGTGCGGACGAGAACGTACGCGCCGCAGGCCCGGGAGGTCTCGTAGTCGGTGGTGTTCATCGCCGCGATCATCATGTCCGGGCTCGGACCGAACAGACAGGCCCCGTCCCCGACACCGGCCTCGTAGGCGGTGGCGACGCCCTGATACGAGGTGTTGGGCCGGATCCGCCCTGCCGACGGGGGCGTGGTGGACGTGCGTGAGGTCTTCGGGGCGTCCTTGGACGAGGCCTTCGCCGCCTTGGGGGGTTTCTTGGCCTTGGGGCTGGTGGAGCTGCTCGGACTAGGGCTCGACGACGGGCTCGGCGTCGCGCTGGGAGATGCCGTGCCGGCGGTGCGGGCGGCTTTCGGTTGCGTGGTGACGAGGGGCGTGGCCGCGGCCGGCCCGGCATCGACCTTGTGGCCGGGGAGCAACGCCGTGACCAGGTAGGCGAGAACGCTCGCGGCGGTCAGGGCCACCGTGGAGCCCAGTACGAGTCTGCGTCTGCGCCTGCGCTGCCGCGCGACCTGCCTCGTTGTCATGATTACCTGTCCGTTCAGGATGGTGCCGATGGTGCACTGGTCAGTGCCCGCCCACGGCGAAAAGGTTGCCGCCGACTTTGCGCGGCCCAGGGGCGTCTGTCAGGCGCAGGACGGGTCTGAAGACTGGGAGCGCTCCCAAAAAGCCGGACGGTCAACTCCGGTGCAAGTAGCCGGCGTTTCTCAGGCCGACTCGCGGACGACCAGCGCGGTACGGAGGATGACGTGACGGTAGGCCACCGACGGCTCCTCCATGTCCTCCAGGAGCAGCCGGATCATGGCCCGGCCCATCTCCTCCAGCGGTTGACGCACCGTGGTGAGCTGCGGCTTCGTGCGCTGGGCCAGGGGGAAGTCGTCGAAGCCGATCACGGCGACGTCGTGCGGCACGCGCCGCCCCGCCGCGCGCAGGGCCTGCAGAGCCCCCGCAGCCGTGGTGTCCGACGCGGCGAGAACACCGTCGATGTCCGGGTGCCGTTCGAGCAGTTCGGTCATGGCGCGGCGTCCGCTGTCCTGCGAGAAATCACTTTCGGCCACCAACGACTTCACGCCGTCCAGGCCGGCCAGTGCCAGAGCGTCCTGATAGCCGCGCAGTCGGCACTGGGCGGCGTCCATGTCCAGTGGCCCCGTGATGGTGGCGATGGTCCTGCGGCCGCGCGACACGAGGTGGGAGACCGCGCTGCGGGCACCCCCCAGGTTGTCCGCGTCCACGTAACTGACGTACTCGTCGCCCGAGCGGCGACCCAGCATCACGGTCGGCAGCCGCGCCTCGGCGAGCATGTCCGGCAGCCGGTCCCCGGCGCGCACGGACAGCAGCAGAACTCCGTCGACCCGGCTGCCGCGGGCGTACTCCAAGAAGCGCTTCCGGTCCGCGTCCGAGCGGACCAGGGTCAGCATCAGCTGCATCCCGATGTCTGCCAGCGCGTCGCCCAGGGAGCGGACGACCTCTGAGAAGAAGGGCTCCGCGAACACTCTCCAGTCGGGCTCGGTCAGGACGAGAGCGACGGCATTGCTTCGCTGGCCGGCCAGCGAACGGGCCGCGAGATTCGGGACGTACCCCAGCTCCTCGATGGCCTGCTGCACGGCTCGGCGCGTGGATTCCTTCACGCCTGCCGCGTTGTTGATGACGCGGGAGACCGTGCCCCGCCCCACCCCGGCGTGCGCGGCCACCTCTTCCAGCGTCGGCGTGCCGGGGCGTCGCGTGCCCATGACCACCTCCCCCATGAGACAGCCGATCTTACGGGCCGAAAGAACCGGGCACACGCCTTGCGCGCGGAACCCGTGCAGTGTCGGCCAAGGGGAGGTGGGGTGCCGGCTGGTGCGGAGTGGGTGCTTAGCGCCTTTTGGTCGGATTCGGCGAGAAGCTCCATGAGGAGGGTGGCGGGGCTCGCCCTGTCGGCATGGGGGCGGTCGGGCGAGCCCCGGACGGAAGAATCCTCCTGCGGGCTACGCGGTGGTGCAGGACGTTCCGTTGAGGCTGAAGGAGGCCGGCTTGGTGAAGGTGCCGCTGTAGGTGCCCTGGAACCCGAAGGAGACCTGGCCGCCTGGCGCGATGGACGCGTTGTGCACGGCGTTGTCGGCCGTCACGGACCCCGACGCCGGGGAGACGTTGGCATTCCAGGAATGGGTGATCCGCTGCCCCGACGGCAGTGCGAACCCGACCTTCCAGCCGTCGACCGGGGAGGAGCCCGTGTTGCTCACCGTGACGCCGGCGGTGAAGCCGTCCTGCCAGACGCTCGTGCCGTAGCTCACCTTGCACGCGGCGGGGCCGCCGGGCGAGCCGGGGCCGCCGGGGGTGCCGCCGCCGAGGTTCACCGTGGAGGAGAACGAGTTCACGGCCAGGCCCGCGCCGTTCTGCCAGGGCTCGAAGCCCGCCTGAATACTCGTCAGGTACCAGCTGTCCTGGGCGAGTCCGCGCGAGACGGTCTGGCGGACGAAGTCCATCACGTCGAAGTTCCAACTGTCGATCGCCGACGGCGCGACGAAGGACAGGACGTCGTTGCCGCCGTTGTTGCCGGACCATACCTGCCACTGGCGTCCGGCCACCGTGGCGGAACCGACGGGCGAGCCCACCGGCTGCACGGACCCCACCCGGTCGAACCAGATCATGATCTCGGTGCGGTTGACGCCGTCGGTACGGGGGGCCGGGTCCAGCCAGATGTCGTAGGCGGCGTCATAGGCCGCACCGCTCGCATAGCTGTAGGAGATACTCGTGGGCGCGCTCGCGATGGAGCTGAGCCGGGCCGGGAGGTTCGTGCCGGGTGAGCAGTTGGTGTAGTGGCAGCCGTTGTACACGGACGGGTACGACTTCGGGGCCCCGTTCGTGGGGACCGAGCCGTCGGCCCGGGTGACCCTGAAGCCCGAGTCCGTGACGGAGATGCACTGGGTGGTACTGGTGCCCCAGCGGTTGTTCTGCACGACGTAACGGCCCTGGATCGTGGTGCTGCCGAACTCTTCGCAGATCGTCGTGTCGGCCTGGGAGGCCGTCGCGCCGGTCAGCAGCGCGGCCAGGGCGACGAACGTGGTCAGCAGGGCACCGCAGAGCGCGCGCGTCCTGCGGACCTGGTGGCGTGAGGGTTGCATGCGTGTCCTCCGCGAGTGGTGTGGGGCGAGGGCTTCTGCATGGGATTGGGAGCGCTCCCAAGAGTGATCTCGCCGGGACTGTAGGAGAGGATCATGTTCCTGACAAGGGTGGCGGTTCCGGTGGCTCGAGGCGCTCCCCGAAGAGGCTGGTGGTGCGGGGCCGAACCGGGCTCGGCAGATGTCGGGACCCGGGCGCCGGGCGGCCCCAAGGGGACGGGGCCGCCCGGCCGGTGACCCCGTCGCCGGGTGACGGGGTCCGTACGCGGCCTCAGCGGGGGCTATTCGAGGAGTTCCGCGTACGATCCCATGGCCAGGGCGATGTCCGCCTGGGCCCAGAACCGGTGGTAGGTGAACGACGGCACCGCGCCGCCCTTCAGGTAGGACTCGATCTTCGACCAGGCCGGGTCGCTCTTGTAGAAGGACCGCATGGACTCGAAGGTCGAGGAGGAGTTGATCGCGTCACCGTTGGGCATGGTTCCGGTCCATCCGCTCGGGATGTACACCGGGTCGTCGAACCGGTTGTAGTCGGCCCGGTCCTCCGGCACCGCGATGCCCAGGCTGTCCTGGTAGTTGTTCCACATGCCGTCCAGGAGGGCCTTCGCCGTCGTCTTCGCCGCGCTGTCGCCCGACCTGGCGGCGTAGTAGCTCAGGGTCTTGGCGTACGCGGCGGCCACGCCGACGTCGTTGGTGTAGTCGGCGACGGTGACGTGCAGCCCGCTGTTGGAGCCGGGGCTGGACGCGTTCCAGGTGTTCGGGGCGCCGGACCACTGCAGGGTGGAGGGGATCCGGTAGGTGCCGTCGGGGTTGATCGTGGTCTTGGACAGCGCCCACTTGACCCACTTGTCGAGGACCGACTTGGCCTGTGCGTTGCCCGTCTGCTGGTAGTACTCGGCGACGCGCTCCATGGACCACGTCTGGAAGCCGAACCACTGGTTGGACGGCGGGTCGTGGTACACGGGCTTCTCGTCGTAGTACATGCCGTAGAAGGTCGGCGTCCCGGCCGGGGGAGTGGCGTACCGCCCCGCCCAGCTGTTGGTGGCGCCGCCCGCGATGGCGCCCTCGTCGGACTGGAGCCAGCGGTAGAACTCGATCTGCCGGTCGAGGGACTTGGCCCAGTCCGCCTGCCCGGTCGCCGACTTCGGCTTCAGCGGGGCGTAGTTGGCCAGCGCGTACGCGGCCAGTGGGTTCTGGTAGCCGCCGTGGGTGTGGCTGGAGCCGATGCGCCAGGCCCAGCCGGCGTTGGTGTCGGTGGCACCGCCCCAGGCGTAGTACCAGGACAGCAGATACATCGAGGAGTCCTTGCCGGTGCCGGCCGGACAGGCGGACGGGCCGACACAGTTGCCGATCTTCTTGAAGTACTTGTCGTACATCGCGTAGCGGAGGTAGTCGCCCATCTTCGCGGCCTTGCCGACGGTCGCGGAGACGTCACCGCCCTTGCCCTGCTGCTTGGCCCAGACGTCCGCCCAGTACGCGGCCTGCACGGCGCGCGCGTCGGCGTCCGGGGCGTTGGTGAACTTCCACTGCTTGGCGTAGGAGGCGTCACGGGTGAACAGGTCCAGGTACCCGTTCTTACCGCCGTACTTGAAGGCGTCACACGTCGGCTGCGGCACCGTCTCCCACACCGACTCCTGCACACCGCGCTGGAAAGTATTGATGTACGACGGCCCGGTGTCCGCGGGCCCCGCCTCGCACTTGCCCGGCGCGTTGCCGAAGCCGTAGACGTTGTCGACATCCTCCAGCCAGTGCATACCGTAGATGTCGTCCGTGCCGTACGCCGACTTCAGCTCACCGGCGATCGGGTCCGCACCGGAAGCGACCGACGAGTCGAGTTTCGCCGGGTACTCGTCGGGAGTGTCCAGCTCGGGTGCGTAGGTGGCCGGCTTGGAGGCGTTGTAGAAGGAGTTGGTCGGCTGGTCGGCCTTGGTGGGGATCATGTACTTCTCCATGATCTCCCAGGCGCCGTTGAACTTGGACCAGTCGCCCGTCACCTTGCCGTACATGGCCTGCAGCCACAGGAGGTAGCCGTATGCCTCCGATGTGGTCTCATGGCCGTGGTCCGGCGCCTCGACGATCAGCGTCTCCACCGAGTGGTACGGGATGCCCTCGGGGGAGAAGTAGCCGTTCGCCGGGTTGGTGATCTTGCCGTACAACTCCAGGAAACGGGCGTCGTACGCCTTCGTCGCTCCCAGCTGGGTCACGGTGACCGAAGCCTTGGCGTGGCCGGTGGCCGTCGACTCGAAGACCGCCGCGCCGGTGCCGGAGGAGTCGGCCGTGACGGTCACCTTCTGGGCGGTGTTCCAGTTCGACGGCGTGAAGGTGAGCGAGGCGCCACCGGTCACCGCCAGGCCCGAGTTGCCGCTCGCGCGCGTTGTCGTCACCGTGACGTTCGCGCTCGGCTGCTTCGAGAGTTTCACCTCGTACGCGCCCGACTTGCCCTGCTGGACGCCCAGTTGCGGGGGTGTGGCGACCACGGAGGGGCCCGAGGCGACCGTGATGCCGACGGGCGTGGACTCTGCGGAGGCGCCCAGGCTGTCGTAGGCCTTCGCCAGCAGCGAATGACTGCCCACGGTCATGCTTGAGGCGGAGAGCGTGTACGGAGCTGTCGTGTCGGTGCCCAGCAGCTTGGTGTCGTCGTAGAACTCCACCTTGCTGATGGTCGCGTCGTCCGCGGCCGCGGCGGTGGCCGCGAGCGGGACCGCCTCGCCCTGGGTGTAGACCGCGCCCGCGGCCGGGCTGGTCAGCACGGTGATCGGCGGCTGGTGGGCCCCGTTGCAGGCAGTGCCGTTGACCGAGAAGGACGTGGGCGCCGCGTTGGTGCCGCTGTACGTGAACTGCGCGCCGGCGGAGACGGCGGCGCCCGCGGCGATCTTGCCGTTCCAGCCGGCGTCCTTGACGCTGATGTTCCGGCCGGACTGGGCCCAGCTGCCGTTCCAGCCGTTCATCAGCTTCTGGTCGCCCGAGTAGGCGTACGTCAGCGTCCAGCCGTCGACGGTGTCCGTACCTCGGTTGGTGATGGTCACGTCCGTGGTGAAGCCGGAGCCCCAGTCGTTCGTCTTGTAGTCCACGCTGCACTGAACGCCCGCCGCACGCGCGGTCGTCGCGCCCGTGGCCAGCATCGACAGGGGCAGGGCCAGGGCGGTGGCCGTGGCGGTCAACGCCCGCCGAAGAGTTCTGCGTGTGCGTCCGGGATCCATGAACTGGTTCCTCCAAGCGGTCGAAGCACGGGGAAGCACAAGTCTTGGCCAGTGGGAGCGCTCCCATGATGGGGATGGGGGCGGCAGCGGTCAAGGAGCTTGAAGAGTCGTACACGCGAAAGGGTTGAGTTCAGGGGAAGTTCAGCCGTACCTCTGGGCAACGGCGCCACTTGGCGCTACCTTCCTTCGCACCAGTGGGAGCGGTTCCCGACAGTCGACGCGCCGGACACGGCGCGCCACGCTGAGAGGAGTCGCTCATGCGACACCCCCCACCTTCATTTCCCCTCGTCACCGCACGCGCCGAGACGCTCGTCGCCAAAGTGGTGGTTCCCATGATCCGGCCTCCGGGAGCAGCGCTCCGCCGTAAGGCGGAAAGCGTCGGTGCCGGACAGAGGGATCACGGCTCAACGGATCCGTGCCGACGAGTAATTCCCAGCTCAAAGAGGGTAGTTGGCGGCCCGCCGTCGGTTCTGGCCGATGGCTGCGCACCGAATGAGAACGGGGCGAGCCGACCGACGCGAGGGTCGGCTCGGCCTCCCAGCCCTTGAGTGGGTGCCGTCACCCCTCCGACGATGCTCGAACACAGGAACGGCGGCAGACCCGGCCCGTTGGACGTCGAATCGGGAGCGCTCCCAGAACGAGTCCCCGGCGTGCGCCGTATCCGGAGCACCGGTCGTGGATGACCCCTGCCCCACATCGTCCCTGCGCTTCGGTCGGGACGGCACGCCCTACCCAGTACGGATCAAGGTGCGCGATCACCTGCGCGTGCTCCAACAGCGGAGAAATCCTCCAACCGGAAGGAACCCCGTCATCATGAGTCGCACCACAACCTCACTGCTCGCAGCGCTCGCGCTGCTCAGCGGGACCTCGGCGGCCGCACTCGTCGCGGCACCGGCCGGCGCCGCCGCGGCCGCGCCCTGCACCGTGGACTACAAGGTGAACCAGTGGGACACCGGCTTCACCACCACGGTGACCATCACCAACAACGGCCCGGCCAAGTCGAGTTGGTCGCTGAAATGGTCGTACGCGGGAAACCAGAAGATCAGCAATGGCTGGAACGCGAAGGTCAGCCAGAGCGGTTCGTCCGTGACGGCCGCCAACGAGAACTACAACGGCACGCTTCCCACCGGAGGTTCGGTCGGCTTCGGCTTCCAGGCGTCCTACAGCGGAACCAACGCGATTCCGGCCACGTTCACGCTCGACGGAGTGACCTGCAACGTGGATGGCGGGCCGACGGATCCCGGGCCGACGGATCCCGGGCCGACGGACCCGGGACCGACCGATCCCGGCCCGGGTGGGCCGAAGGCCGCCAACCCCTATGTCGGTGCCAAGGCCTACGTGAACCCGGAGTGGTCCGCGAAGGCGGCCGCCGAACCGGGCGGCAGCCGCATCTCCGACCAGCCCACCGCCGTGTGGCTGGACCGGATCGCCGCCATCAACGGCGTGAACGGCGGCATGGGCCTGCGCGCCCACCTGGACGAGGCGCTGAAGCAGAAGGGCAGCGGTGAACTCGTCATCCAGCTGGTGATCTACGACCTGCCGGGCCGCGACTGCGCCGCTCTCGCCTCCAACGGCGAACTGGGGCCGAACGACCTCGACAAGTACAAGAGCCAGTACATCGACCCGATCACCGCGATCCTCTCCGAGTCGAAGTACGCCGGCCTGCGGATCGCCACCGTCATCGAGCCCGACTCGCTGCCCAACCTGATCACCAACGCCGGTGGTACCAGCACCACCACCGACGCGTGCGTGACCATGAAGAGCAACGGCAATTACGAGAAGGGCGTCTCCTACGCGCTCGACAAGCTCGGCGCCCTCGCGAACGTCTACAACTACATCGACGCCGGTCACCACGGGTGGCTGGGCTGGGACAGCAACCTGGGCCCGTCGGTGCAGGAGTTCTACAAGGTCGCCACGACCAACGGGGCGAGGGTGGGCGATGTGGCCGGGTTCATCGTCAACACCGCCAACTACAGCCCCGTCAAGGAGCCCCATCTCAAGGTCACCGACATGGTGAACGGGCAGACGATACGGCAGGCGAAGTGGCTGGACTGGAACCAGTACGCGGATGAGCAGTCGTTCGCCCTCGGGCTGCGGGACAAGCTGGTGGCGGCCGGGTTCGACTCCGGTCTCGGCATGCTGATCGACACCTCGCGCAACGGCTGGGGCGGATCCGCCCGGCCCGCCGGCCCCGGTCCGCTGACCTCCGTGGACGCCTACGTCGACGGCGGCCGCATCGACCGGCGCATCCACGCGGGCAACTGGTGCAACCAGAGTGGTGCCGGAATCGGTCTGCGACCCACCGCCGCCCCCGCCACCGGCGTCGATGCCTACGTGTGGGTCAAGCCGCCGGGTGAGTCCGACGGCAACAGCGCCGCCATCCCGAACGACGAGGGCAAGGGCTTCGACCGCATGTGCGATCCGACCTACGGCGGCAACGCGCGCAACGGCAACAACCCCACCGGCGCACTGCCGAACGCACCGCTCGCCGGAAAATGGTTCTCCGCCCAGTTCCAGCAGTTGATGCAGAACGCCTACCCGCCGCTGTCATGATCCGCTGACGCGGTGACCCCGCCGGGGCCCCGGTCGAATCTCGACGGGGGCCCCGGCGAGTGGCCGTTGCCCGGCGTCACATGTGGACGACGGGTGCCGCGTCGGGATCCTGCTCCGGTACACCGCGACGGTAGAGGATGACGCTGACGGCCAGGCCGACGGTGAAGAAGACGGCCGACCACCAGTAGGCGGTGGAATAGGCCTCCAGACCCGCATGGGCCTGCACGACGGGATCCCTGGGGTCCTTGCCGGTCAGGTAGTCGGTTGCGGCGCCGGTGGCGAGGGTGTTGAGCAGAGCGGTGCCGATCGAGCCGCCGACCTGCAGCATGGCGTTGACGGTGGCGGAGGCGACCCCGGAGTGCTCGGCGTCCACACCTGTGACGGCCAGGCTCATGGCAGGGGGCATCACCAGGCCGAGCCCGAGGCCCGTCACGACCAGAGTCGGCAGGATGTCCGTGCCGTACGAGCTGTGGAGGTCGAGGCCGGTCATCCAGACCATGCCGGCGGCGGCCAGGCCCATGCCGAGCGGGACCACCGGCTTGGGGCCGATGCGGGGGAGCAGCACGCTGGTGGCGAGGGCGGAAGTGATCATGAGTGCGCCGGTCATGGGCAGGAAGGCCAGCCCGGTCTCGATGGGCGTGTAGCCGAGGCTCTGCTGCAGGTAGTAGGTGAGGAAGAGGAAGACCCCGAACATGCCGGCTCCGCTGATCAGCACGGAGATGAAGGAGGCGCCGCGGTTGCGGTCGAGCAGGACGCGCAGGGGCAGCAGGGGGTGGGAGGACCTGGTCTGCCACACGGTGAAGGCGGCGAGCAGGACGGCTCCGACGGCCAGCCAACCCCATGTCTGAGGCGAACTCCAGTCATGGCTCTCGGCGTTGGCGAAGCCGTAGACCAGGCTGAACAGGCCGCCGCCGACGAGGACGGCGCCGGGGATGTCCAGGCTGGTGGTCTCGTCGCGGGTGCTACGGCGCAGAAGGAGGGCACCTCCGAGGAGCGCCGCACCGGCGAAGACAAGGTTGACGTAGAGCGTCCAGCGCCAGTCGAGGTGCTCGGTGAGCACACCGCCGAGCAGCAGGCCCACGGCACCGCCGGCGCCGGCGATGGCGCCGTAGACACCGAAGGCCCTGGCGCGTTCCTTGGGGTCGGTGAACGTCGTGGTCAGCAGCGACATCGCGGCCGGGGCGAGCAGGGCCCCGAACAGGCCCTGGCCGACGCGCGCGGCGACCAGCATCTCGAAGCTGTTCGCGGCCCCGCCCAGGGCGGAGGCACCGGCGAAGCCGACCAGTCCGACCAGGAACGTGATCTTGCGGCCGAACAGGTCGGCTATGCGTCCGCCGAGCAGCAGCAGGCTGCCGAAGGCGAGGGCGTAGGCGGTGACGACCCACTGCCGGTCGCCGTCGGAGAAGCCTAGGTCCTTCTGGGCCGAGGGCAGGGCGATGTTCACGATCGTCGAGTCGAGCACCACCATGAGCTGGGCCACGCCGATGACGGTGAGAATCCACCAGCGATGGCGAGGTGGTGTGCCGGAGGAAGGAAGCGGGGACACGCCGGCCGTGGCCGGTGCGCCGAGGGAGGTTCCAGACATGACGAAGTCTCCAGAGACATGATGAAGGAGCAGGAAGGTGCGGTGAGGCGATGCGGACGGCTGCTTCGTTGGAGCTCGTCACGTGGTGCGGTCGGTGATCGGGTGGCTGTCAGGCCGCCGGCGTACCCGAGCGACGGACTTCAGCGCGACGCCGGGACGTGACACCAAGGGCGAGAACGGCCGCGATCGGGTCCGTTCCGGGCCCGGGCTCGTCGGCGGCCTGCCGGCGAGCTGCCTGGGCCGAGGCGGGGGAGAAGGTCTGCCAGTGCCGGGCTTGACGGTTCAACGTGCTGATCAACGGCATGAGATCGGTTACGGCCGGGTCGTCGGGGATGCCCAGCCGATCGGCCGCCGGGTCTCCGAGGGCCCGTCGGAGCACCCAGTGGATGAGGTCGCGCAGCCGCTCCTCGGACAGGACCGCGCCCGGTGCCTGCGCCGTAGCGTGGGCCTGCGCGCCGATCACGGCAGCCGTGGCGGTGCGTGACGTGTCGTCGGGGGAGGGCGTCATGGCGTCCAGCATGTCCTGCAGGCGGCGGGCGCCGGCGTGGTCGGCGACGGCTTCGTACAGGCTCTGGTCCACCCCCAGAAGATGGGCGACGTACGCCCAGTACCGGTAGAGCCGGCGCTCCTCCTCGCCGGTGACGTCGATACCGACGGCGGCCAGGGCCTGGTGGGCGACGAGGGTGAAACCGAGCCAGGTGCGTGCCATGTCGAGCCGGCCGATCGGCAGGCCCGGGACGACGCCCCTGTCCCGGTCCATGAGGGCTGTGGCCCGCAAGCGGGCATGGCGCAGCCGGGCCTCCACGGTGGCCACGTGCCCGGGCCGTCCGCGCAGCAGCCCACCCGGCCGGATGGCCTGCCGTGCCCACACCCCGGCCTCCACGAGCCGCCGCGGAGCGCTCTGAGCCGGCCTGTCGGTGCGGATCAGCAGTCGCGCGGCGGCCGGGGAGGCGTAGGTGTGGACGAGCGCGCCGGTGATCGCGCAGAGCCCGAACCACATGGGCGGGACGGACAGGCTCACCACATCGCCGCGGTGGAGCATCAAGGGGTCGGCCCAGGACGGGGGCGTCTCCACCTGCTCCAGCAGTGCGGCAACGGCTTCCGGGGGCTGCTCGTCGAGACCTGCCAGCCCTTTCCTCAGACCGGCATCGAGCGCCTGCCGTGTCCTGGGGCCGCAGGCATCCAGTTCTGCGATGACGGCGTCGGCGAGCGGATCCCCGGCGGTGAGCAGCGACGCCATGCGCTCCGCCTCCAGGGAGGGCCTACGGCCCACCGCTTCAGGAGCGCTCGCTTGTTCGGCGGCGGTGTGGGGGGTGTGGTGCGCGGTCATGTGACTCTCATTTCCGAGAAGGCGCGACCCGGAGTGTCGGACGCACGCGGCTCCCCGAGCCGGTCGGGGAGGTGGGGAGGTCCGTCACAGACACTCTCTGACACCCGTCAGATTAGCTGCAATCTGACGGGTGTCAAGTAAGGTGATCTCGTGGCAGGACGCTTCGAGAGGAGGGCGAGGACTCACCGTCGGCCCATGCCTGTGCGGTGCACGCTGCGCAGGTACGAACCAGCAGTCATGGAGGCAGTGATGGGAGTACGGACCGAGTCCGTCAGGCGGCCCGGGCGCCCCGGCGCCGGCACCCCGGCGGTGCCCGGGCGGGAGAGCGTCCTCCAGCGGGGCCTGGAGGCCTTCGCGGAGCTCGGCTACGACCGCGCCTCCGCACGTGAACTGGCCCGCCGTCTGGGCGTCAGCCACAACTTCATCAACGACCGGTACGGGTCGAAGGCAGCCTTCTGGCGGGCGGTGATGGACCACGCCCTGGGTCCGCAGTCGGAGGGCCCGCCGCAGCAGGACTCCGGGGGCGACGACGCCGATCGGCTGCGGCGGATCATCGCCGGCTTCTACCGTGCCGCGGCGGACACTCCCTTGATCGGACGCATCCTCGTCGACGAGTCGTCCCGGGACACCGAACGGTTGGACTACCTGTACGAGCGGCACATCGTTCCGACTCTGCGGCTCATGGCACCCGGCATCGAGCGGCTCGTCGCCTCCGGGCGCATGGCGCCCGTCCCGATGGACGTGCTGTTCTTCGCCGTCGTTCCGCCCGTCTCGGGAATGGTGGACGGCCCTCTGGCTCGGCGCCTGGGCAGGCCCGAGCCCGCCTCGTCCCAGCAGCTGACGGGCACTGCGGAGGCGCTGGCGACGCTCGTGGTCAACGGACTGCTCGCGACGGGTGCGACAAGGGGCCGATGAGGTCGCGCTGCTGTCGATGCCGTGTACGGCCCGTTCGCCGGTGGGGCCGGTCCGCTCGGCACCGGCGCCGATGACGTGCTCACGGGCGATGCCGTCGGTCCCCCGTGAGAACGCGGCCCACGAGCCGGTGCGCTGCCGTGCGCCCATCTCACCGCCCCCCCTCACCGGGGGCGCTGCGGTCCACGCGTGTGGCGCGGGGAATGTTCCGAACAGGCAATCCGCCATGTCTCCTTCGGGAAAGACCTCGACCCGGCTCCGGGGGTTCACTGTCGGCCACCTGCACGAAAAGGAGCCGCACCATGCCAGACGAAGCCAGGTCGGAATTCTGGAAGGGCCTCAAGCCGATCGCCGACTCGGTGAAGCCCGACGCCCTGCCGGAGGTCTATCTGTCCCAGGTGGCCACCGACGACGACCGGTACTACGCCCCGCTCGGCGAGACCGTCGGCTCGCGCCCGCTGTGGATCAACGTCAAGGACAACTCCTGGGCCGACAACCACATGTTGGTCGCTCGTCCAAGACGCTGCGCTACCATGCGTGTGAACAGGCGTTTCGATCTCACAGGGGAAAGCGGACTGCATGGCTCGCATGGCGGCGAAGGACCGACGGGAAGAGCTGATTGCGGCGGCGTTCCGGGTGATGGTCCGCGACGGAGTGACGAAGGCGACAACGCGCGCGATCGTCAACGAAGCGAAGATGCCGTTGGGTGTTTTCCACTACTGCTTCAGCTCCCGGGAAGAACTCCTGCAGGAGGTCCTCACCCGCTTCACCGCCCGGAGTGCCGACGCGGCGCGGAACGCCCTTCAGGAGGGTGGCGACCTCGGTGCGAGGATCTCCAAGAGCCTGAGCGCGTTCTGGGACGGTGTGGAACGCGGCCCGGGAGAGCACCAGGTGACCTATGAACTCACGCACCATGCCTTGCGGCAGGCCGGGTTCGAGGAACTGGCTCGTCGGCAGTATCAGAGTTACCTGGACGTCCACCAGGGGCTCCTCGTGGAGGCCGCTGAGGCCGAGGGGATCCGTTGGACCGCTCCTGTACCGGTTCTTGCCCGCTACCTCAACGCGGTGCTGGACGGTCTCATCCTGTGCTGGCTGGTCGACCGCAAGGGCGAGGACAGCCGTGCGGTGCTGCGTCTGACCGGCGAGCATCTTCTGACCCTCGCCGAGAGCAAGGACTAGCTGCCGGCCCGGAGTTCTCGGTGGCGGCGCGTTCCGGTCCGCGCTGCGGCCTCGGTCGGGGCCCCACTGGTTCGGTTTTCGCCGGCCGAAGCCGTCGCGTGTCACTTGTCGCGACAGCTCCGACGTCGGCCACCGGCGGCCCCGCGCGAAGAACTCCGCACGCGTCCGGGCATGCCGCCCCAACCCGCCTGCGCCCGCCGGAGCGTCGCCTGCTCCGAGGGCTCGCACCTCAGCCACGAAGACTCCCGCCGGAACGTTGACTTCGGTTCACTCGGAATGAGACGGTCACCCGTACAAGTCAACTGTCCAGTACAAGTGTCCTACTTCTGGTTGCGGTGGTGCGAGCCCTGTCAGCCGGTCGCCCGAGGAGTGGCTGAATGAAAACGACGGCAGCGCTCGCCTTGAGCGGCCTCGGTGTTCCGGAATGCCTGCGCTGGCACGAGGGGGCGCTGTGGTTCTCCGATCTGGCGCACGGCACGGTGCATCGCTGGGACGGCAGCGGGGCGCCGGAGACGGTCCTGAGGGTGCCGGGCCGGGCCGGCGGGCTCGGCTGGCTCCCCGACGGTCGCCTGCTGGTCGTGTCCATGGACGAGGGCCGGGTGTACCGGCGTGAACCGGGCGGCGACCTGGTCGAGCACACCGACCTGCGCCACATCGTCGGTGGGCCGGTCAACGACATGCTGGTCGACCCGCAAGGGCGGGCGTACGTCGGCAACTTCGGTTTCGACTACCACGCCTTCACGCGCAAGCACCCGAACTCTCTGCTCTACGCGCCGCCCGGCCCTCCGCGAACACCGGTCGCCCGCCTCGCCCCGGACGGACGTGTGATCGGGCTGTCGGAGCCGTTGCTGTTTCCCAACGGCATGCTTCTCACGGCCGACGGTTCGGCTCTCGTGGTGGCCGAAACACTCGCCATGCGACTCACCCGCCTCCCCGTCAACGGCGACGGCGACGGCACGCTCGAAGGCCCGCAGCCCTGGGCCGCTCTGATCTCACCGCTCCTGTGGCGCCTCCTGAACCATCCGGGACTGCCCGGACGCATCACCCGAAGGATCTCCGCCCTCCTCGACCGTCCCGCCGTAGCCAAGCATTCCGCGTCACCGGTCGCACCGGACGGCATCGCCTGGGACACCGACGGCGAGACGGTCTGGGTGGCGAACGCCCTGCGCGGCGAATGCGTGCGCGTGGCGGAGGGCGGCCGGATCCTCGATCGAGTGGCGACGAGCCAGCAGACCCTCAGTTGCCTGGTGGCGGGCCATGACGGACGCACCCTCTTCGCCGCCACCGTCCCCACGGACGATCCCGTCCGCGCCGCAGCCCTGAACGGCGGCCGTATCGAGATGGTGCGGCTGTGACGCACCTGATGACGGACGACGGGCGCCGAAACGACATGTACGAGGGAGTGTGTGGCCATGGGCCGGAAAGCTGAGCAGGAGCAGACCGTCCTGGTGACCGGCGCCGCCAACGGCATTGGCGCTGCCATCGCGGAACTCGCCGTCGCACGCGGCCATCGCGTGATGCTGACCGACGTCGACGAAGCAGCTGTCGTCAGCCGCGCCCGCGGCCTGGGTCCCAGAGCCGCCGCCTGCGCGCTGGACATCCGCAGTTCCGCGGAATGGACCAGGGCCTTCGAGGCGGCGGAATCGGCCTTCGGCGGAGTCGACGTACTCGTCAACAACGCGGGCATCACCCACACCGGAGTGGCACGCGACCTCCGTCAGCAGCAACACCGTGACATCGTCGAGGTGAACCTGCTCGGCACCATCACCGGGGTCTGTACGGCGCTGGAGCGGATGACCGCCCAGGGCCACGGCCACATCGTCAACGTCTGCAGCATGACCTCGTTCCTGCCCCTGCCCGGATACGCGACCTACTGCGCCTCGAAGTACGGTCTGCGGGCCTTCCACCACAGCGTCGCCATCGAAGAGCGCGACGGACCGCTGGACTTCACCATCGTCCATCCGCCGTCCACCCGGACCGCGATGCTCGAACAGGAGATGGCCGACCCGTCCTGCGCCATCGCCTTCGCGGAGAAGTCCTACGCACCGCAGCAGATCGCCCGGGCGGTCCTCGACGCCCTCGCCACCAAACCCGTCGAGGTCGTCTTCCCGCCGCTCGCAGGCCGTGTCCAGCGGATCGCCGGAGTCTTCCCCCGGCTGATGCGCCGGATCCTCCCCGTCGCCGAAGCCAGGGGGCTGCGGCAGCGGGAACGGCTCTCGTCCGACCCGGGAGCCGGCCGATGAGAACGATCGGCGCCCTGATCACCCGTACGGTCTGCGGCGCACTGTGCGACCGCTCCCGCAGCCGCTTCGGCCGCCAGAGATTCTTTCCTCCGCTTCCACGAGGGCATCGCACGGTGTGACAGGGCTCGACCCCGATCGGCGAGCCCCGTATCGGCTACGGCGTTGCTGTTATGGTGCTGGCTGAGGAGGTGGGTCTTTCCGTGGCAGAACCTGATCTTGCCAAAGCGGGTGCGGCATCGGCTCGGCGTTCTCCGGGGCGGCCACCCGTCCCGTTGGAGCGCATCGTCGCGACCGCACTGCAGATCGTGGACGAGGAGGGCGCCGACGCGCTCTCGATGCGGACATTGGCCCTGCGCCTGGGATCGGGCACGGCGACGCTGTACCGGCACTTCGACAACCGGGCCGCCCTGGTCGCCCATGTCGTGGACCGCATGTTCGGCGCCGTGGCGTTCAACGGCGACGAGTTGTCCTCGCTGGGCTGGCAGCAGGCGCTGCGAACGGGTGCGCATGCCATGTTCGACGCCCTGGCCCGGCACCGGAACGCGGCCCGCCTGCTGGTCGAGCAGGTTCCGCTGGGGCCGAACGCCATGGCACTGCGGGAGCGTTGCGTCGCGGTGTTGCTCGACAGCGGTTTCGCGCCGCGCACAGCCGCGTACGCGTACGCGACCCTGGCCCGCTACGTGCTCGGCTTCGCCATACAGGTCAACGGACATGGCGGCACAGGGCAACCCGGCGACACACAACTCGCGGCCGCGTTCCAGAGCATCGATCCGGACCTGTTCCCGGCCACCGTCACCGTGGCCGCGGTGATGCCGGTCCCGATCGAGGAGGAGTTCTCCTTCGGCCTCGAACTTCTCCTCGGCGGGCTTGCCCACCTGCGCGAGGCCTGACCGAGCCACGAGCCCGACCCGATCCGCCGCGCGTGGCGCGACCAGCGCAGCGGTACGGCATTCTCCGGTGTCACCGCTCCAGGGAGCTGTTCACGTCACCTTCTGCTGTCAGGCGGAGGAGGCCGTGGGTCGGACATGGCGCAGCAGGCGTTCGCCGGACTCGCGGAGTCGGTGTTTGAGGTCGTCGAGGCCGGTGGCGAGCAGGGCGTGATCGCGTTTGCGCCAGCTGCCGGCAACCATCACGGCCTCGATGTTGGCGATGCCGGCATGCAGAGCCGTGGCGACGGGGTCGTGCGCCGGCCACAGGTTGAGCGCACGGGCGTCGACGGCGACCAGATCGGCCTGCATGCCCGCCTCGATGCGGCCCACCCGGTCGGCAAGGCCCAGTGCCCTGGCCCCTTCGACCGTGGCCCAGGCCAGTGCCTGCCTGGCGGTGATCGAAGCGGTGCCGGCGTGCATGCCGGTCGCCTGCCGGTGCTGGGCGTGGTCCAGGGCGCGCTGATGGGCCAGGGCGATGCGGGCGGCGGTGAGAAGATCGCCGGACACGGCCGTGTCGATGTCCGTGCCGAGCGAGGGGGCCGCGCCCTGGCGCAGCAGGGCGCCGGTGATGGGGGTGCCGTGTCCCTGGCCCAGTTCGTTCTCCGGCGTGGTGGTGAAGGTGACGCCCGCCTCGACGAGCCTCTTGATCCAGTCGTCGGGCAGGTCGATCCCGTGTGCGACGTTGGTCAGGGGACTGAAGAGCCCGGCGTCGCGCACGGCCTCCCAGCCGGACGAGGGTTCTCCGCCGCTCTGGTGCATCGAGACGACGAGACCGCGTTCCGCGCCGGCACGGAAATCGGCCACGGCGGTGTCGGGCGAGGAGTACTGAGGCCCTTGCAGCGCCATGCCCAGGGTGAGGAGGGCGTGATCGCGCACGGGTCCTTCGAGCAACCGGTCGATCTCGGCGAGGGGGTGGGGGACGTCCGGCGACCGGTAGGGCGTGCCGTGCAGGAAGACGGCCCGGATACCGGCCTGCGCCAGGCCCTCGACGGCCGCGTCGGCGTGCTCGGGTGACAGCACGTTGTGACACCAGTCGCCGACGGTGGTCGTTCCGCAGTTGATCTGGTTCAGCGCGCCGACGAGATTGCTGATGTGCATGTCGGCAGGGGAGTAATGCCCGACGCACTCGCCGTGGAGGTGGGTGAGGTACTGCACCAGGGTCCAGTCGGCGCCTGCGGAGCGCAGTGCCGTCTGCCAGGTGTGCAGATGGGCGTTGACCAGCCCTGGGATGACGATCCGGCCGGAGAAATCGACGACTTCGGCGTCGGGTGCCTCGACGCTCTCTCCGACGGCCGCGATGCGGTCCCCGTCGACGAGGATGTCGACATGCTCGGCGTCGGGTCGATCCGGCACCATCGTGATGACCCGCGCTCCGCGCAGCAGGACGCGGCTCATGCGGTGGCTCCCCGGACGGGGGTGCTGTGGCTCGGCTGAGACATGGTGCGGCTCCTTGGCTACGGCGTCATGGCGCGTGCGGCGGATTGTGTGGTGGCGAGGAAGCCCGACGTGGCGATGTGCCCGATGTAGCCGTCGGGGCGGATCAGCAGCAGGGTGTCGCCGGTCAGGCCGTAGGCGCGTCGCAGGCTCTTCGCAGAGTCGCCGAAGCCGAGGCCGTCGGCGGCGGCTGGACCTACGGCGAGTCGCTTGAGCGGTGCGCCCGCCGTGGGCCAGGCGATGTGTTCGAGGTCGCGGACGGCGCGGGGGCCGTAGGCGAGAGCGGTGAAGTGCGGCCCGCGGAGGACGTCGAAGAGCCGGATCGCGGCGCCGTCGGCGCCGCGCAGTTCGGCGTCCGGGGCGCGGTCGCCCGCGCGCAGGGTCTCGGTGCGCATGCCGTCGGCGGGGGCGAGCGGGCCGCCGTAGTAGGTCAGGGCGAGTTGCTGCTCGTCCTTGCCCCGCTTCATGCTCGACGGATCCAGCTTGGCGATGCCTCCCCACTTCGCCGTGGACAGGCCCAGGACACCGGCGGCGATCGGCTGCCGCTCGGCCTCGTAGGTGTCCAGCAGCGCCGGGTCCGCTCCGGCGAGGACCTGTGCGATCTTCCAGCCGAGGTTGTAACCGTCCTGCATGCCGGTGTTCAGGCCCTGGGCACCGGCCGGGGTATGCACGTGCGCGGCGTCACCGGCGAGGAAGACCCGTCCGCGGCCGTAGCTCTCCGCCAGGCGGATGTTGGGCCGGAACACCGACGTCCAGCGGATGCCGTGCAGGCGGATGCGCCGGTCGCGGGTGTGGTCGTGGATCCGTCGGATGATGTCGTGCTTCTCCGAGGGTGGTTCCTCGTCCGGCGTGAGGCGGATCATCCACTGGAACATGTCGCTGTCGGGCAGCGGGCAGGCTCCGATGAACTTGCCGCCCAGGCCAGGCCACATATGCCACCGGTCACGGGCCAGCCCTGTCACCGAGGCGTCGACGATGAGCATCCGGTCGCTCTCGTCCGTCGTCCCGACGAAACCGACACCGAGCTGCTTGCGCACCGCACTGGAACCACCGTCGGTGCCCACGACATAGCGGGCGACGATCTCGTGCGTGCCGTCCGCACCCGCCACCTTGGCGACCACGGTGTCCTCGTCCTGGGTCAGCTCGGTCAGTTCACGACCGAACTCGACCTCGCACCCGAGCTCGCCGAGCCGGGCATGCAGGGCGCGGTCCGTGCGGAACTGAGGGATCAACCAGGTATTCGGATAGGGAACGTCCGGTGTCGCTTCCTTGTCCGGGAACATCTTCCACGGCACGGCGAGAGGTCCCGCATGGATCCCGAGCCGGGGGTAGACGCTGCCGCCGGCCAGCACGTCTTTCAAGGCACCGAGGTCTTCCAGGACTTCGAGACTGCGGGGCTGGACGCCTTTGGCACGGGAGCCGTCGAAGGCATGGGGAGACCTGTCGATGATCCGTACGACGAGTCCTCGCCGTACGAGATCGATCGCCACGGCGGAGCCCGAAGGGCCCGCGCCGACGACCAGGACGTCGATGACCTGTGCGTCGTTCACGAGTGGAGCCTTTCGCCGCGAGCGGCCACGAACGGGGCGATCTGATCGGCGACGTCGCGGGGCCGTTCGAAGGGGGCCATGTGGCCGCATTCGGGAATGACGTGATGGCGCCGGGGCTTCAGCAACCGGCGTGCCGTGTCGAGGTGGGCCAGGGGCGTGACCTCGTCCTGTTCGCCCCACAGCAGCAACGTCGGGATGTCCAGGGCACCCGTCTGCCGGAAGAGGTCGTCGCGGCCGGTGGCCGGCAGATGCTGCAGCGTGTCGAAGACCGCGTACAGCGACCCTTCGAAGCGGAACGCGTCGAGGACCATCTCGGTGAGTTCCGCGCCCAGTTCGGGGTCGCGGACGTTGTGTCCGAGGTGCCCCTGGAGTATCCGACGGCCACGCTGCCGGGCGACGAGGCCGGCCAGCAGGTCGCTGCGGAGCAGCCGGTGCGGGGATGTCGGCCGGGGTTTCGCGAGACCGGCGGGTCCGACGATGGTGAGGGTGGACACCGACGAGGGGTACCGGGCGGCGTAGGTCATGGCGACCAGCGCGCCCATGGACGTGCCGACGAGGTGCAGTGGCCGCCCCGTCAGGTCGAGCCGTTGCGTCAGCTCGATCAGTTGCCGCGCGAACAGCGTCTCGTCGTAGCGCGCCCGTACCCGGTCCGAGTAGCCGCGGCCGTACGCGCTGCAGGTCAGGGTCCGCAGCCCGCGGCTGTGAAGCTCGGTGGCGAGGCTGTCCCAGTAGAACAGCGGGATGGTCAGTCCGCCCGCCATCACGACCAGGTCGCCGTCCTCGGGGCCGGCCAGTTCGTAGTGGGTGAAGCCGTCGGACAGTTCGATGAAACTGCCGGACAGATCCTGCCGTGCGTCGGGGTTAAGCTGCCGGTCCTCGCCTGCTGCGACGAAGTACTTCATGGGAACGGGCCTCCTGGCCTCAGTGCGTGGGGGTGTCGGTGAGAGGAGTGAGGAACTTTGTGATCGCGTCGGCGACCCACTGCGGTTCCTCCTCCGGCAGCAGGTGTCCGCCGTGGGGATGGGTCAGTTCCTGGGCGCAGGGGATGTCGCGGGCGAAGTGCTGGCCGTCGATGCCCGGGCTGCGCAGCGCGAGCGTGGGCACGGTGATGCGGGGGATCTGCGCGCTGCGGTCGGACTGGTCGGTGTTGCAGAGGTCGACGAAGGCCGAGCGGTTACCGGGCCGGTTCATGAGCTGATGGGCCCGGGTCACCATGGCGTCGTCCACGATCGTCGAGCGGGGGCCGACGTTCGCGCGCAGGTTGCGCTCGATGGCGCCACGCGGCATCACACGGCGCAGTACGGGCCGCAGCAGGGGGTTGCGGGTCAGGCGCATGCCCGCGGGCATCTCCTTCTCCGGGTATCCGGTGGCATTGACCAGCACCAGGCCGGTCAGCCGCTCGGGGTGGTCCAGCGCGAGGTTCCAGGCGATGTTGCCGCCCAGCGAATTGCCGGCCACCGCGTAGTGCTCCACCTCCAGCGCCGCCACGAAGGCCGCCACCGTCGCGGCGTACGTGGAGACGCGGTAGTCGCGGTCCCTTCGAGGGCCGGTCAGGCCGAACGCCGGCAGGTCGGGGCGGATGACTTCGAACGCTTCGGACAGCAGGGCCGCCGCACGGTCGAAGTGCTGCAGTGACGAACCGCTGCCGTGCAGCAGCACGAGAGCCGGACCGTGCCCGGCGCGTTTGTAGTGGATGCGCAGACCGTCCACCGCGACGAACCGGGAGTCGGGCTGCGGCTCAGACCAGGTACTCATAATGGCTACACTGTTACCGATAAGCGGTCGTGTCAAGTGCGAACCCCGGAGCGTCGAGGGTGAGCGGTCTTGTCCGGGGGAGTGGTCGGTCCGCTGTGCTGCTGGTGAGCGTCACGGTGGCTTGTCGGAGGGGGTCGCCACGTCACTCCGGTCGGCGGCGAGGTCATTCCGAGGTCGGCGAGGAGCGGGTACGTACCGGCTCCTCGCCGACCCTCCGTCATGGGAGATCAGTCGGCCGTCGGCGGTGCCTTCGGCGCACGCAGCAGGGCGCCGATCGCGGCGGCGACCACGACGACACTCACGGCGATCAGGGAAGCGGACAGGCCGTCCATGAACGCGCTCTTGACGCCGTCGGCGAGGGGCGCGCCCCGGGTTCCGAGCTGGTCGGCCACGTGGAGGCCGGCGGCCGCCGAGTGGCGTACGGATTCGGCCGCGTCGGCGGGGAGTCGGTCGACCGAGTCGGGCAGGGAGGAGCGGTAGTGGCTTCCGTAGATCGAGCCCATGAGGGCGATGCCGATCGCCGAACCGACCTCGCGGGTGGTGTCGTTCATGGCGGAGGCGACGCCCTGCTGCCCCCGGCCGAGGGAGCCGGTGATGGCCGCCGTGCCGACGGCGCCGCTCAAGCCGATGCCGAAGCCCGCCAGGAGCAGACCGCCCAGGAAGGGCAGGTAGCCGGAGCCGACACCGAGGAAGGAGATGGCGTACAGGCCGACGGCGAGCAGGAGCAAGCCGACCGACATCACTGCCTTCATGCCGAAACGGTGGACCAGGTGCGGGGTGGCCGCGGAGGTGGGCAGCACCGCCAGCGCGACCGGGACCAGCGCGACGGCGGCCTTCAACGGGCTGTAGTCCAGGATGAGTTGCAGGTACTGCAGGCCGACGAAGAAGAACCCGAAGACGGCCATGAACTGCACCAGGACGGTGACGGCGCCGGCCCGGAAGCCTCGGATGCCGAACAGGGCGGGGTCGAGCAGAGGATGTTCGGTGCGCAGGCCGAGGTAGGCGTAGGCGGCGAAGGCGGCGGCCGTGACGACGAAGGCGCCGATCACCACAGGCTCGGTCCAGCCTCGCTCGTTGCCCTCGATGATGGCGAAGACCAGGGTGCCGATGGCCACGGCGGTGGTGATCGCGCCGGCTACGTCAGGGCGGTGAGGGTGGCCGTCCTTGGTGTTGGGGGCCAGCAGGAGGGCGGCGAGCGCGGCGGCCACGGCGACGGCGGCGCCGGCGACGAAGATCGAGCGCCAGGAGAACCACTCCAGCAGGGCTCCGGCGGCGAGCATGCCGATGATCGCTCCGGCGGCCGCGAAGCCCGACCAGGTGGCCACGCCCTTGGCGCGCCGCTCGGGCGGGAAGGCCGCGGTGATCGTCGACAGGGTTCCCGGCATGATCATCGCGGCGCCCAGGCCCATGACGGCACGCCAGACGATCAGCGTGGTCGTGGAGTCCGCGAACGAGGCGGCGAGGGATGCGGCGCCGAAGACGACCGTGCCGACGATGAGCACGTTGCGGCGGCCCAGGCGGTCGCCGATCGCGCCGAGCGGCAGGACGAGCGCGGCCAGTGCGACGGTGTAGGCGTCGGCGATCCAGGTCAGTGCCCCGTTGGAGGCCGACAGGTCGATGGCCAGTTCGGGAAGGGCCAGGTTGAGGGCGGAGACGGACGCGACGACCAGGACGAGGGACAGGCACATCGCGAACAGCACGCCGCGGGTTCCGGCACGGCCGGTGGCGACGAGTGGCGCTGTGTCCCTGCGGGGGGTGGTGATCATGGAGCCTCAGTCGGTGCCGGGGTCGGCGGGAAGCTGACCGCAAGGTTATATTGATGAAAGTATCAACTCTGATCTCATCGCGGTCAAGCTCGTCTCGTTCGTCTTGTGGCAGACCTCGCATCGGGGGAGGACCTCGCGTCGGGCGATGACCTGGCGGCCCGCGGTCATGGCGGCGAGGAGGTGAACCTGGGTGCCGTCTCGTCGGCGGGCGCCGCGGACGGTCTTGCCGTCCACGCGTTGCAGGAGGCGGCGCATCCTGGTCCCGGCCGGGGCGACCGGCCCCGCCGGTCGCGCACGGGCGCGCCGAGCGAGGTGAGCGCGGTCGGCGGCGCGTCGGATACCCCCTGTGATTGCGGCCAGGGACTTCGCGCCGGTGGGAACCGCGTACGCGACCTGCGCCAGGACGAAGGCCAGGGGATGGCGACTGCCGACCCCGCCCTGCTGAGCGAGAACCGAAAGAATCTCGTGGTTGCCTGGCAAACCCGCTGGCTAGAGTCGCGTCGTGACTCAGGAGATCAGTTACGTCGTCGGCGATGCCACCGCGCCCCAGGGCGAAGGCCCGAAGATCATCGCGCACGTCTGCAACGACGCGGGCGGCTGGGGCAAGGGCTTCGTGCTGCCGCTCGCCCGACGTTGGCCGCAGACCAGGACGGCGTACAAGACCTGGTAACGCGACCGGGACACCAGCGGTTTCGCGCTCGGCGCGGTGCAGTTCGTGCCGGCCGAGGCAGACCTCCTCGTCGCCAACATGATCGGCCAGCACGGCTACCGTCCCAGCAGCACCCCACCCGTCAGGTACGAAGCCATCGGTGCCGCCCTCGCCACCGTCGCCGACCGTGCGCTGCACCTTCGGGCCTCGGTGCACATGCCTCGGATCGGTTGCGGACTTGCCGGCGGCCGGTGGGAACTGGTCGAGCCGCTCGTCGTGGATACGTTGACCCGGCGCGGGGTGCCCGTCACCGTCTACGACTTGGCCTGACGACAGCCGGCAGTTCCCGACGCTCCCTGACACGCAGCGGGCCCCGGGCACGTGACAGCTCGCGACCCCCGCCGCCCACCCGCCGCCATGAAGGCCATGTCGGCCGGTGGCTCGGCCCGGCTGTCGCCCGAGGCGTTCGCCCGCGCGGCTCGCTCAGGTGACGATCCGGCACGGAAGGCTGCTCAGCCCGTGCAGGGTGTTGTTCACGATGAACTCCGGCTTGCCGATCTCGAACCGGCGCACCCGTGCCAGCAGTGCTGTGAGCAGGGCGTGCGCCTCCAGCTTGGCCAGGTTCTGACCGACACAGGCGTGGATGCCGACGCCGAAGGTCAGGTGATCGGAAGGCTTCCGCGTGATGTCGAACAGCTCCGGGTCGTCCCACTTGCGTTCGTCGCGGTTGGCGGAGGCGTACATGACGGCGACACGATCGCCCGCGGGGATGGTGACGCCGTCGCACTCCCAAGCCCTGGTGGTCACCCTGCTGAAAACGGTGACCGGAGACGCGATGCGCAGAACCTCGAGGTAGGCGGCGGGCACGAGCGACGGGTCGGCCCGCAGCGCGTCCCACTGGTCGGGGTGCTGGGCGAACAGCCGGACGGCGGCCGCCAGGGAGAGGATCGTGGTGTCCATGCCCGTGGCGAGGAACGCCATCATGAGGGTGACCGCGGCGGCCTCGTCGATCTCGCCCGCGTCGACCGCCTCCCAGACGCGGGCGCCGAGACCGCCCTCGGCGAGCCGGTCCTTGGCGGCGGTGGTGGTGACGTACTGCAGCAGGGCCTGCTGCTGTCGCATCGCGGCAGGTGTCCGCTCTCCCACGGGACCCAGGCCCTCGAAGGTGGAGGCGCCGAACTCGAGGAGCTGGTCGCGGCCTTCCTCGGGAAGACCGATGAGATCGGCGACGAATCGCGGAGTGAATGCCTCCGCGAGATCGGACACCGCGTCGAACTCCGCACCGGTCGCCAAGCGGTCGACGATGTCCTCTGCGGCGGCGGTCACCGATGGGCCGAGGTCCCGCAGCGCCCGGGGCATCAGCATGCGGGAGAGGATGACGCGCAGGGTGGTGTGGTGCGGGGGGTCGGAGGCCAGCACGCCGCCGGCCATCAGCTCGTTCATCCCGGCAGCGAAGCCCACGCCGGACGCGGAGCTGAACGTCTCGTGATCACGCAACGCGGCACCGACCTGCTCGTAGCGCGGCAACGCCCACGCGTCGAACCGGCTGAGCCGGACCACCGGTCCCGCATCCCGAAGGCGCGCATACACCGGATGGGGATCGAGAAGCGTGTCCGTGGCGAAAAGGTCGACGTCGCTTGAGGGCAGGGTCGTTGAAGGCATCATGGGCTCCGAGGTCGACGGTCGCCGTGTCAGCCGGCGCGGCTGTCACGGTGTGCATCCGCTGCGAGCGCGGTGCTCTTGTCCAGAGGTCCGCGTCATCTTCGGCCCGGCGGTCCACCAGCCGGTCCTCACACCGGCCTCACCCACGAGTGTGGCGGCACGAGAACGCCGGCCGCTTCACACGGGCCGCTTCACACGGCGCTCGCTGTTCCATCGATCCTGCCCATCGGCACGGGCCGGGGTCCAACAACGACTTGCGCACGCACCGATCGAAGGTTTCGATTCACAGGGCACAATCGCCATTTCCGATGGCTGTGTCCCGGCATCCGTGTTGGACTCCGGAGCCCGCTGAGCAGCATCATCAGCGAAGGACATCAGCAACGGGCAGACGGCCCGCGAGATCTGTGGAGCGCGGTACCTCGCCTCATTCCTCATGGATGTCGAGTACCGCTGACGCTCGAAGACGGACGAGGGCCATCGACCGCTCCGGTGGCCCCGCCCGCAGTCTCCGGCCATCCATCCCCGACCAAGGCATCCGCGTCCCAAGCGGTCCGCGTCGCGAACGGTCCGCGGCGCCGGAGCCCTCCTCGCGGATGGTCACGTCACCCCCACCTGGGCCCGCCTGCGTGGACCGTGCCCGCGCACAGACCTTCCCGACAATGGAGTCGCCCTCATGGTCATCACCCGTGAACTGCTGATCGACGGCAAGGAGAAGGGTGCGCGATCCGGGCGCACCACGGCCGTCATCAACCCCGCCACCGGACAGATGTACGCCACCGTGGCCGCGGCCGGCGTCGAGGACGTCAGCAGCGCCGTCGACGCCGCCCGGGCCGCGTTCGAGGACTGGGCGAGGCTGGACCCGTACGCTCGTCGGGCGATCTTCGTCAAGGCCGCCGACCTGATGGAGCAGCGGCGCGAACACATCGTGGACCTGATGGCCGGTGAGGTGGGCGCCACGCGGTTGTGGGCCTCGTTCAACGTGACCCTGGCCGCCGCGCTGCTGCGCGAGACAGCCGCTCTGATCACCGCCCCGCAGGGCGAAGTGCTCGCCACCCAGCACGACGGCGCCCTCAGCCTCGCGGTGCGTGAACCCCTGGGCGTGGTGGCCGCGTTCTCCCCGTGGAACGCCCCCGTCATTCTCGGGACCCGCGCGGTTGCCGCCGCTCTCGCCGCCGGTAACACGGTCGTGCTGAAACCGAGCGAAGTGGCTCCTCAGTCCGCCGGACTTCTCATTGCGGACCTGCTGAGTGAAGCCGGACTGCCCGACGGGGTCCTCAACGTGATCACGAACGACCCCGCCGACGCCGCGGAAACCGCCGAAGCCCTCATCGCCGATCCCGCGGTACGCGCGGTGAACTTCACCGGCTCGACCCACGTCGGACGGATCATCGGTGCCCATGCCGCAGGCCATCTCAAGCCCGCGCTGCTGGAGTTGGGCGGCAAGAACGCGGTCATCGTCCTGGACGACGCCGATGTGGACTACGCGGTGGACGCCGCCGCCTTCGCGGCGTTCATGAACTCCGGGCAGATCTGCATGTCCGCCGACCGGATCCTCGTACACGAGTCGCTCGCCGAGGAGTTCATCACCAAGTTCACGGCCAAGGTCACCGCACTGCCGTTCGGTGATCCCGCCGATCCGGCCACGGTGATCGGCCCGCTGGTCAACACGGACCCCGACCAGCGGTGCGGACTCTTCGCGGCACGCCGCATCGCCGCCCTGGTCGAGGACGCGGTCGCCAAGGGCGCCACCGTACTCGTCGGCGGCGAGATCGAGGACGCCTCTCACCCGGCGACCGTCCTGAGCGCGGTCCCCGCCCACGCCGACCTGCACGGCGCGGAGACGTTCGGGCCGCTCTGCGTCGTCGACACCTTCGCCACCGACGACGAGGCCGTCGCGATGGCCAACGACACCGACCAGGGGCTGACCACCGGCATCATCACCGAGAACGGCACGCACGGCCTGCGCGTGGCCCGAAGGCTGCGCACGGGCATGGTCCACATCAACGACCAGTCCGTCGCCGACGATCCCCAGGCGCCGTTCGGTGGAGTGGGATCCTCCGGCTACGGCCGCTTCGGAGGCCGCTGGGGCATCGAGGCCTTCAGCAACACGCGGTGGATCACGCTGGCCACCCAGCACGCCTCCTACCCCTTCTGACGGTTCGGCGGAGGGCCGGCCTCGTGGGCCGGCCCTCCGCCGGCCGCGCTGACCACACAGCGGACAGGAAGCAAGGATGATCTCTACCACCACACCCGTCTCCGATGTGGACCTCTTCGCCGACGAGGTGCTCGACGACCCGTACCCCGTGTACGAAGAGCTGCGCGATCTCGGGGCTGCGGTCCACCTGTCGCGCCACGGCTGCTGGGTGCTGCCGCGGTATGCGCAGGTGCGCGCGGCGTTGGGCGATCACGGACGGTTCTCCTCGGTCGACAGCGTCGGCCTCGACCCGGCTCTGAACGAGCGGCGCCGCGGTGGTGTGCTCGCGTCGGACCCACCCGAACACGACGTGCTGCGCGGTGTCCTGTCGGAGAGCCTGGCGCCGCGCGCCCTCGCCACACTGCGGACGGACATCGGCCGCCGGGCCGAAGAGCTCGTCGCCCCGCTCGTGGAGCGCCGAACCTTCGACGTGGTCCGCGACTTGGCCCGCGTCTTCCCCGTGAGCGTCGTCGCCGACCTGATCGGCATGCCCCTGGCGGCACGGGAGGAGGTCCTGCGGTTCGCCGACGCCTTCTTCAACACCTTCGGCCCGCTCAACGACCGCACCAGACAGTCCCTGCCGGTCGCCGAGACGCTGTTCGACGAACTCACCGCCATGATGAGCCGGGACAACCTCGAACCGGGCGGCTGGGGCCAGGCCGTCCACCGCGCCGCCGACCGGGGCGTGATCGGCGAGCACCAGGTCGTACCGCTGCTGCGGGCCTACCTCGTGGCGAGCATGGACACCACCATCAACGCGATCGGCAGCGGTCTGTGGCTCCTCGCGCAGAGACCCGGGGCATGGCGGTCGCTGCGAGAGGACCGCAGTCTCGTGCCCTCGGTGTTCGAGGAGATCCTGCGCTACGAATCGCCCGTGCAGATGTTCTTCCGCAGGACCACCTGCCCCGTCAGGTACGGGGACGTCGTGATCCCGGAGCAGGCACAGGTGAGCCTGCTGTTCGGCTCGGCGAACCGGGACCCCCGCGAGTGGACCGATCCCGACCGTTTCCGGGTCGACCGGGCGCCGACGGGCCACGTCGGCTTCGGATACGGCGTCCACGGCTGCGCCGGCCAGGGCCTGGCGCGCATGGAGGCGCAGGCGGTCTTCTCCGCCCTGCTCGACCGCGTCGACTCCATCGAACTCGCCGGCCCGCCACGCCGGCATCTGAACAATGTGATCCGCGGGCTGGACAGCCTGCCGGTCACCGTGACCACCAGAAAGGTGTGACCGTGAGCATCGAACTCATTCCCGGCCGTTGTGAGGGACACGCGGTGTGCGAGGCCATCGCACCGGAGGTGTTCCGCGTGGACGACGACGGGATGGTGCAATTGGTCCCCGGCGGCGACCACGCCGCCGCGACGGCCCTCGCGGCGGCGCGTTCCTGCCCGGTCGCGGCCCTGCGGGCCACGTCGTGAGGCGCATCGTCGTCGTGGGCGGCTCGATCGCGGCGGTGACCGCCGCGAGCTGGCTGCGCGTGCGGGGGTTCGACGGGACGCTCACCCTCCTGAGCGCCGAGACGGAACAGCCCTACACCCGCGTTCCCCTGTCCAAGACCGTGCTGTCCGGTGAGGCGACGGACGCCTCCACCGCGCTGCCGCCCCTCGACGACAGCGTCGTGGTGCGGCTCGGGACCCGGGCGGTCTCACTGGACACCCGGGCACGCAGGGTGATCATCGACAACGGCGACCCGGTGCCCTACGACGGCCTGGTGATCGCCACCGGAGGACGGGCCCGACGGCTGAGCCCTCCCGGCATGACGGGAGAACGGGTGCTGCGCACGCTCGCCGACTGCGTGGCACTGCGCGAGGACCTGACCCGCGCCCGCAGCGTCCTGGTCGTCGGAGCGGGACTGCTGGGCATGGAGATCGCATCGACGTGCCGGACCCGCGGTCTCCAGGTCACCGTGGTCGACCGGGATCCGGCACTGCGCCGGGTGCTCGGGCCGCGCCTCGCCGAGGTGGTCACGGATGCCGCGCGTGAGCACGGAGTGTCGCTCAGGACGGTGCCCGCCGGCGTCCGGCTGGTCGGATCCCGCACGCTGGAGGGCGTCGACGCCGACGGAGACCTGCTCACCGCCGACGTGATCGTGTCGGCGGTCGGGGACGTACCCGCTGTCGACTGGCTCACCGGTTCCGGCCTGACGCTCGACCGTGGCGTGGTCACCGACTCCCGCGGCCGCGTCGCGGACGGCATCGTCGCGGCGGGGGATGCGGCGGTGGTCCGCGGTGCATGCCGCCGTCCGCATTGGACCAACGCGGTGGAGCAGGCGCGAGTTGCGGCGGACGCACTGCTGGGGGAGGACGTGAGCAAGACGTCGCTTCCCGCGTACTTCTGGACCAACCAGTTCGGCGTCGACATCAAAGTCGCCGGGGAACCGGCCGGACTCGGAGAACCGGACCTGGTCGACGTCGACGGCAGCTCCATGGTCCTGCGCTGGTCGGCCGGCGCGGCAGCGACCGTGAACCACACGATGCCGGTCCGCAAACTCCGGCAGCTCGCCTCCGCTCCTTGACGGGTCGTGAGCACAGGGCAGTTCAGATCACCACTGTTGATGTGACCGCGCCGCTCAAGGAACGTGTGGGACCGCTCGGACAGCGGCCCGCTACCCCTCGCCGGACCCGGTCGGAGCCGGCGCCTCCTCCAACCCGGGTGCTCCCGGCCCGGGCAGGCGGGTGAGCGCGAGACGCAGGAACGCCTGCGCGGCCGGAGAGGCCGGCGCCGGGTCGCGGTGGGCCAGGGCCAGGGGCTGAAGCGCCTGCGGGTCGTCGATGCGCAGGACGCAGTCGGCGTGATCGGCCGGGACGATCGCGTCGGCCGCCGGACGGGGCACGACGGTCACCCCGATGTCCTCGAACGCCAGCGAGGCGAGGTCACCCGCGCTGCGCAACGCGCAGACACCCCGGCGACGGGCCCGCGCGCGGTCGAACGCGGCATCCACCTGTGCGCGCAGGCCCGTGTCGGGAACACATTCGAGGAAGCGTTCGCCGGCCAGCTCGCCCAGGCCGGTGACGCCGGCCCCGCGCAGCCGGTGCCGACGGCCCACGACCGCCACCAGCGGCACCACGCTCAGCAGGTGGTAGGCGATGCCCGGCGGCAACTGGTGCTCGTGCAGGGCGACGACGGCGACCTCCAGTTCACCGGTGAGGAGCTGGGAGGTGGCCTGCACGCCGTCGGAGTCGAAGAGAGTGACCTCGACCGCGGGATAGGCCTCCTGGAACTCCCGCAGCAGACCGAGCTGGTCGATGTTCCCTGCCGTGAGCGTCACCGAGCCGATCCGCAGCCGCCCTCGCACGGGCCCGTCGAGCGAGGAGATCTCGGCGTGCATCTCCTGGACCGCCTTCAGCACCCGCCGCGCGCAGGCGACGAAGATCTGCCCGGCCTGGGTCACGCGGACGCTGCGACTCGTCCGCTCGAAGAGCCGGGTTCCGACCTCCCGTTCGAGCTGGGTGATCTGGTGGCTGAGTCCGGACTGCCCGATGCGGCAGCGCGCCGCGGCCCGGGTGAAGTTGAGCTCGTCGGCGATGGCCACCGCGTACTCCATTTGCCGAAGATCCATCGCATTCTCCGATCATTTCGTGCGTGTTTCAGTGTTGGACGCCGCAGCCGTCGCGTCGACATGATGGGCAGCACAAGCTCGTCGCATCGCCTTCGCCGGAATCCTCTGTGCGGTCATCCAGAGGTAATCAATCACATTCTTCGCTTGATCCGACCTTGCCACAAGGGAGAGAGCCATGGCCACTGCAATGACGCAGCCCGACGGGACACCCGGGCAGCAGCCCGTGAGCACCCAGCCACCCCCGGACACCATGCAGTTCCCGGACACGCGGCACTTCCAGGGATTCTTCGCCCCGTCGCGGATCGAGGCGGACGTGTACGACCTGGAGGTCGAGGGTCGTATACCCCCCGAGCTGAACGGCGCCTTCTACCGCGCCGCCGCGGACACCCAGTACCCGCCGCGGTTCCCGAACGACGTGTACATCAACGGCGACGGCATGATCCACATGGTGCGGTTCGACAACGGCCACGCGGATCTGAAGACCCGCTACGTCCGCACCCAGCGCTTCCAGCTGGAACGCCAGGCACGCCAGGCCCTGTTCGGTGCCTACCGCAACCCCTACACCGACGACCCGTCCGTCGCCGGCATCGACGACAGCAACGCCAACACCGCGATCATCTGGCACGCGGGCAAGCTCCTCGCACTCAAGGAGGCGGCCCTCCCGTACGAGCTGGACCCGGCCACGCTGGAGACCAAGGGCATCTACGACTTCTCCGGCCAGATCCCCGGCCGTACCTTCACCGTGCACCCCAAGCACGACCCGCGCACCGGCGAGCTGATGGCCTTCGCCTACAACGCGAGCGGTCTGCCGGACAAGCAGATCCACCTCTACGAGATCGCCGCGGACGGCAAGGTCACCCGGACCCAGACCTTCGAGGTGCCGTACTCGTCGATGGTGCACGACTGGCTGGTCACCCGGGACCACCTGGTCTTCACCATCTCGCCCATGGTCGCCGACCCGGAGCAGCTGAAGCGGGAGGAGCAGTACTTCGTCTGGGACCCGAACCGGGAGACCCACGTCGCGATCATCCCCCGCGCCGAGGGCGTGAGCGGCATCAAGTGGTTCCGCAGCGAGCGGCTCCTGGAGACCCACACCCTGAACGCCTGGACGGACGGCGACACCCTCGTCGGCGACCACTTCACCACCAAGTCCGGCTGGTTCTCCCAGTTCCCGAAGACGACCGCGGGCTACCTGCCCGAACAGCCGCCGTTCCTGCACCGGTGGACGTTCGACCTCACCCAGGGCGCCGCCCACTGGGACGACGCCACCGATACCTACCGCAGCGAGCAACTCCTCGCCTCGCCCGGTGACATGCCCCGGGTCGACCCCCGCGTGCTGATGGAGAAGAACCGGCACTCCTGGGTCGGCGGCATGCACCCCGATGTGCCGATGGCCGCGATCGGACCCATGGGCCCGCCGTTCAACTCCCTCATCCACCGCGACGACAGCACCGGCGCGACGGCCTTCTGGACCCCCGGCGAGCACGCCGCGCCCGAGGAGCCGGTGTTCATACCCAAGTCGGCGGACGCCGCCGAGGGCGAGGGCTATCTGCTGGCGTTGGTCGGCCGGCGCGACCAGATGCGGCACGACCTGGTCGTCCTGGACGCCCTCGACATCGCCGCCGGCCCGATCGCCACCATAAAAATCCCCTTCCGGCTCCGGTACGGCTTCCACGGCACCTGGGTGCCCGCCGACGAACTGGGAAAGTGAGCACGTCATGCGACTCACCAGGTGCGGCCACGCCTGCGTCCGGCTGGAGCAGGACGGCGTCGTCATCGTCATCGACCCCGGCAGTTACTCCGACCCGCACGCGCTCGACGGTGCCCACGCGGTGCTCGTGACCCACGAGCACGTGGACCACTTCGCCGAGCCGCTCCTGCGCGCGGCGGCCGAAGCCGACCCCGGCCTGCGGATCTGGGCCGACCGAGCCGTGGCGGACCAGCTCACCGGGCTCGGCGGCGGCCGGGTCACGGTGGTCGGCGACGGGGACACCATCGACCTCGACGGCGTGCGCGTCGAGGTGTACGGAGAACTGCACGCCGTGGTCCACCCCGACCTGCCGCGGGTCACCAACGTCGGCTTCCTCGTGGAGGACGGGGACACCACCGTCTTCCACCCGGGCGACGCCTTCACCGTGCCCGCGCGGCCGGTGGACACGCTGCTGCTGCCCGTACACGGCCCGTGGTCCAGGACGGGCGAAGTCATCGACTACGCCCGCGAGATCAAGCCCCGCAACGCTGTGTCCATCCACGACGGCGGGCTGAGCGACAGCGGGAACGCGCTGGCGGACCACATGCTGCGGGTGTGCCTGCAGGACATCGGGGCCGATTATCAGCGGGTGGCGGCCGCGGCCGGAATCGAGCTCACGTGATGACCGGATCGACACGGCAACAGAGCCCGCCCGTCGGGTGGCTGGGCCTTGAGGGGCGCGGCGCGCTCGTCATCGGAGCCGGCGGACTGGGCACTGCCTGCGTCCGGGGCCTGGCGGAAGCCGGAGCGCGGCTGACGGTCGTCGACGCGGACGAGGCCCGCCTCCAGGCCCTGCGCGACGATCCGGCCTGCGCGGCCGCCCTCGTACGGACCCTCACCGCGGACCTGACCTCCTCCGAGGCGTGCGAGCGGGCGGTCGCCACGGCGGCCCGCGAGCTCGGTGGCCTGGATGTGCTGGTGCACGCCGTGGGCACGAACGACCGGCGTCCCGTGGTGGACACGCCCGACGAGGTGTGGGACCGCATCCTGACCCTGAACCTGTCCACCGCCTTCTGGACGGGACGCGCCGCGGGTCGGCTGATGCGCGAGGCCGGACACGGCAGCATGGTGTTCTTCTCCTCCGTCTCCTCCCTGCTCGCCCACCGCCATCACGGCCCGTACGCCGCCTCGAAGGGCGGCCTGGACCAGCTGGTGAAGGTCATGGCGCGGGAATGGGCCGCCGACGGCATCAACGTCAACGCCGTTGCCCCGGGCTACACGGAGACCGAGCTGACCCACGCCTACCTGGCAAAGCCCGGCATGCGGGAGGAAATGACCGGTCTGGTCCCCGCCGGGCGCCTGGGACAACCGCAGGACGTGGTCGGAGCCGCCCTGTTCCTCGCCTCCGCCCGCGCCTCGTACGTCACCGGGCAGGTGCTCTACGTGGACGGTGGACGCACGCTCGTGTGACCCCCAGTCCGCTTCGGCCGATCCCCGGAAGGAGTGCGGATGCCCGCACGCATCGCCGGCCGCCTGCCCGGTGAACTCGACGAGCAGCAGGCAGAGGTGTATCGCGCCATCACGGGCGGTGCCCGGGCCACAGGGCCGCAGGTGTTCCCCCTCACCGACCAGGAGGGCCGACTGCGCGGTCCCTTCAACGCGATGCTGCTCAGCCCTCCCGTCGGAATGGCCGTACAGGAGGTGGGAGCGGCGGTGCGCTACGCGTCGGTCCTGACCGACCGGGTGCGCGAGATGGCGATCCTGCTCGTCGCCGCCCACTGGAACAGCACCTTCGAGCGGGAGGCCCACGAGGCGGTCGGCCGTACCTGTGGCCTCACCGACTCCGAACTGGACGCACTGCGCGCGGGCGAACTGCCTGCCCTCGCGGACCCGGCCGAACGCGCCGCCCTGCGCGCAACGCTCGCGCTGGTCCGAACCGGTGTCCTCGACGACCAGAAGTACCACCACGCGGTGGCCGAGTGGGGAGAGCGAGGACTGTTCGAGCTCACGGCCCTGGTCGGCTACTACGCCCTGCTCGCCCTGCAATTGCGCGTCTTCGCGGGAGAAGGACCCGAAGACCCCTGCGACCCACCCCAGACCGAAAGCGGGACACCATGAAACTGATCACGTTCGACGACGGACGCGTGGCAAGGCTCGAACTCGAAGAGCGGCTGGTGCTTCCACTGGAAGTGGCCAGTACGCGGGAGTACTTCGAGCGTGACGGCCGGGTGACGGAGACAGGGGAGCGCCTCGACCTCGACGGCGTGACGCTGCGCGCACCGATCGTGCCGAAGAAGTTTTTCCACACCTCCGGCAACTTCCGTGAGCACGAGGACGAGTCTAAGAACGTCGACTGGTCGCACCCCATGCACAAGGGCATCGTCTTCTTCCAGAACGTCGACGCCATCGTCGGCCCCGACGAACCGGTGATCCACCCGGAGCACCTGACGAGCGAACTCGACTACGAGCTGGAGATCGCCGTCGTCATCGGCAAACCCGGCAAGTTCTTCGGCGTGGACGACGCGCCCGACCACATCGCCGGGTACGTCGTCTTCAACGACATCACCGCGCGCGACATCCAGCGTCGCGAAATGGAGTCCGGCGTCTTCTCCTTCTGCAAGGCCATCGACACCTTCTGCCCCGTCGGCCCCTACATCGTGACCGCCGACGAGATCCCCGACGCGCAGAACCTCGACATGGAGCTGCGGGTCAACGGGGTGGTGCGGCAGAAGTCGAACACCAACCGCATGTCGGTGTCCATCCCGCACCTGGTCGCCTACCACTCCCCGCAGGGCTACAGCGCCGGTGACCTGATCACCACCGGCACGGTGCAGGACGTGGCCGGCTTCAGCGGCGATCCCGACATGTACCTCAAGCCCGGCGACGTCGTCGAGGCCGAGGTCGAACGCCTCGGGGTGCTGCGCAACCCCATCGTCAGCTGGGAACAGGGCCACGGCACACCCGTACCGAAGAAGGTGGACTGGTGAGACTCGGCGTCCTCGACGGTCGGGCCGTCGTGGTCCGCGGTGACCGGGCCGCGGACGTCCGATGGGCCTCGAAAGGACGGTTGCCCGTCGACCCGATGCTCCTGCTGGCCGAGTGGCCCCGGCTACGCGCATGGGCGGCCGGACTGTCCGACGGGGCCTACGACATCCCCGTCGACCCCAACGCACTCGGCGCACCGGTACCGCGCCCCCGGCAGGTGTTCGCCATCGCCCTCAACTACCCGCCGCACGCCGCCGAAGCCGGCTTCACCCTGCCCGGCGAACCCCTCGTCTTCACCAAGTTCCCAGCCTCCATCACCGGCCCGAACACCACGGTCGCCCTTCCGCAGGGCAAGGTGGACTGGGAGGTCGAACTCGTCGCCGTCATCGGACGGGACACGTACCGGGTGAGCGAGGACCGGGCCTGGGAGGCCGTCGCCGGTCTGACGGTCGGCCAGGATCTCTCCGAACGTGTCACCCAACTCCAGGGCCGACCCGCCCAGTTCAGCCTCGGCAAGTCCTTTCCGGGCTTCGGCCCCACAGGTCCCTTCCTGGTCACCCCCGACGAGCTCGACGACCCGGACGATCTGGAGATCACCGGACTGCTCAACGGGGAGCCCGTCCAGCACGACCGCACCAAGTCCATGATCTTCCCGGTGCCGGAACTCGTCGCCCGCCTGTCGTCCGTCGTGCCGCTCTTCCCGGGCGACCTGGTCTTCACCGGAACCCCGGCCGGGGTCGGCAACCGGATGGACCCACCGCGCTACCTCACCGCGAGCGACGAACTCGTCAGCCGTATCGAAGGCATCGGCGAGATCCGCCAGCGCTTCACGGCCGTACACCCCTGAAGGGACGCCCCATGACAGAACAGAGCATTCCCCGCCGCTTCGAAGGCCGCTCGGTCCTGGTCACCGGAGCCGGCACCGGCTACGGCGCCGAGATCGCCGTCCGCGCCGCACAGGAGGGCGCCGCCCGGGTCGCCGTCCATTACCGCAGCTCCGCGGCGGGAGCGGAGAAGACGGTGGCTCGCATCAGGGAGGCCGGCGGCGAGGCGTTCACGGTGCAGGCCGACATCGCCGTCCACGCGGACGTCGTCCGCATGGCCGACGAGGTGTTCGGCCGCTTCGGCGGCCTGGACGTCCTGGTCAACAACGTCGGTGACGTGGCGGGTGACCAGATGTCCTGGCGGGATCTCACCGAGGAGTCCGTCGACCATGTGCTCGCGGTGGACATCAAGGGAACGATGCTGTGCGTTCACGAGTTCGGCTCCCGGATGCTGGAGCAGGGCCACGGCGCGATCGTCAACATCGGCTCCACCGTGATCGTCCGCGGCAGCGCCCGCGCCCCGCAGTACGCCGCCGCGAAGTACGGCATCCTCGGCATCACCAAGTCCTACGCACAGGCGTTCGCCCCCACCGTGCGGGTCAACACCTTCGCCCCCGGATTCATCGAGACGGAGATGCTCCTCAGCCGCGCGGACTGGAAGGCCGGCCGCCGCGAGGACATGATCGCCAAGACCCCGATGGGCCGGATCCCGGGCCCCGCCGAACTCGCGGGCACCGCCCTCTTCCTCGCCACCGACGACGCCGCCCACATCACCGGCGCCTACCTCAACGCCGACGGCGGCTTCAACATGATCGGCGCCTGACCCACACGATGCGCACCGACCCGAGCAACAAGAGGAGACGCCCTCGTGCCACCTGACCGTGACCTGCTGATCGGCGGCAAGGAGATCCCGGCCGCCTCCGGGCGGACCACCGCCGACATCAGCCCCTGGACCGGCGAGCCCTACGCGAGGGTCGCCGCAGCCGGCCCCGAGGACGTCCACGCCGCAGTGGACGCGGCGGACGCCGCCTTCACCGGGTGGGCGGCGCTGGAGCCCTTCGCCCGTCGGAACATCTTCCTGCGCGCGGCGGACCTCATGGAGGAACGCGGCGGGCAGGTCGTGGAGTTGATGGCCCGCGAAGTGGGCGGGACCCGGGGCTGGGCGCTGTTCAACGTCGAGGTGGCCGCCGGCATGCTGCGCGAGGCCGCCGCGGCGATCACCGCACCGCGCGGGGACGTGCTCACCACCCGGAAACCGGGCGGACTGAGCCTGGCCGTGCGCGAACCCCTCGGTGTCGTGGCGGCGTTCGCACCGTGGAACGCCCCGGTCATCCTCGGCACCCGAGCGGTTGCCGCCCCGCTCGCGGCGGGCAACACCGTCGTGGTCAAGGCGAGCGAGGACGCCCCGATCGCCTGCGGCCTGTTCGTCGCCGACGTGCTGCGCGACGCGGGCCTGCCCGACGGTGTCCTCAACGTCATCACCAACGACAAGGCGGACGCCGCGGGCATCGCGCGGACCCTGATCGAGGATGTGCGGGTCCGCGCCGTCAACTTCACCGGCTCGACCGGCGTCGGGCGGATCATCGGCACCCTCGCCGCCGAGCACCTCAAGCCGGCCGTACTCGAACTCGGCGGCAAGAACTCCGTGATCGTGCTGGAGGACGCCGACCTCGACCACGCCGTGGACGCCGCCGCGTTCGCCGCGTTCATGAACTCCGGCCAGATCTGCATGTGCGCCGACCGCGTCCTGGTGCACGCCTCACTCGTCGACGAGTTCACCCGGCGGTTCGCCGCCAAGGTCGCCGAACTGCCGAGCGGCGACCCCCGCCTGCCCGGCACCGTCATCGGCCCGCTGGTCGACCGGGCGGCCGCAGCGCGGGTCGCCGCCCTGGTCACGGACGCGGTCGGCAAGGGCGCGCGCGTGGTGACCGGCGGTGGGAGGCCGCAAGGAGCCCTGTATCCGGCGACCGTGCTGACCGGCCTGCCCGAGAGCGCGGAACTGCACCACACCGAGGCCTTCGGACCCGTCGTCACCCTCAGGGCCTTCGCGGACGACGACGAGGCGGTGGCCCTGGCCAACGACACCGAACACGGCCTCAGTTGCGGCATCCTCACCGAGAACGGCACCCACGGCCTGAAGGTGGCACGCCGTATCCGTACCGGCATCGTGCACGTGAACGACCAGTCGGTGGGGGACGAACCGCAGGCCCCCTTCGGCGGGTTCGCGGACTCCGGGTACGGCCGCTTCGGCGGCCGCTGGGGCATCGAGTCCTTCTCGAACACCCGCTGGGTCACCTTCGCCACCGAGCACTCCCGCTATCCCTTCTGACCCTGACGGCGTACAGCACCCTGCCCGAAGCCGTCGTCACCCCGACCAGGGAGTACTCATGGCAACGTTCCGTTTCGACACCCGAGTCGCACAGGACCCCGACCGCGTCTGGGCCGTGCTGACCGACGTCAGCATGATTCCGCAGTGGTTCCCCGCAGTGCAGGAGGCCCACTTCGACGGCACGCACCGCCGGCTGACCACAGCCGAGGGCACCCTGAAATCCCTCGTGGTGACGAAGGACGACGCCCTGCGCCGCTTCCAGTACCGGTTCGTCGAGGGCATGCCCCAGCCCATCGACTTCCATCTGGGCACCATCGACGTGCTTCCCGACGCGAGCGGCTCACGCGTGGTCTACAGCCAGGAGATCCTCCCGGAGACCCTGGCACCCATCGTCGAGCGAGCCGTGGGCGAGGGAATCGCGGGCATCGCCCGGTACTTCGCCGCACACTCCTGACGGGACAGAGACGCACGAAGAGGGAACAGGGGCGGTGGCGGTGACACAGCAGGACCCTCCCGAGCGGGCCGGTTCAGATGATCCGGCCCGCCTTCCTGCATGGGGCGGGCCTGTGAGTGGCGGCAGCTGATCCGCCCCCTCGACCACGAGACCGAGTGTTAGCGCGTGATCCCGTCGCTGTGTGGTGACGTACAGCGGTGCCGTAGCTGCCAGAGGTGTGTCAAACACCGTCAGCCGGAGAGCAGATAGCGCACCGCTGTCTCCGCCAGATCTGCGATGAACACCTCGTCCTTCACGGGTACCGGCCTGGCGAATCCCGGACCGTAGGCAACCCGGATGACCGACGCGGCGAAGACGGTGCTGAAGCAGGAGCGGACCGCGGGCTCGACGTCGGGAAGGGTGATGGAGTCCGCCGCGCGAAGGACCACCTTGGCGAATCCGCTCCCGAGCTCCTGGCTGTAGTGGGAACCCCGGCGGCGGATCTCGGGATGTGACGCCGAGGTCAGGACGACCGCCCGCAGGAACCGTTCATGGCGCAGGAACATGCCGACCGTTTCGGCCACTGCTGCGCGGACGAGTTCGGCCGCGTCCAGGTTTGCCCATCGGCTGTCGTCGGAGAAGACCTGCTGCTCCGCGCGCAGGCCCTGCATGGCGCGTTCATAGACGGCGAGGAAGAGAGCGTCCTTGCTGGTGGTGCGGGCGTAGATCGCCGGCGGCGCGACCTGGGCCCGCTCGCACACGGCGGCGATGGTGAACGCCTCGTACCCGCCGTCCTCCAGGATCGACACTCCGGCATCGAGCACCCGGTTCCACGCCTCGCGGCTGCGCCGCTGCTTGGGCGGCCGGATCTCCAGGTCGGCCGCCTGCGCTGCTCGGGCCTCGCCCATGACCTCAGCCTTTCGTTTCCCGGGTGCGTGCACAGGTCTTGACTGAAACGTAGTCGATACTACAGTCTGCGGCTAACAGTAGCTCTCGCTACTGTTTTCCTCCCGATGAAGCGAGGTGCTCCATGCCCGTGCCGAACGACTCCGGCGGCCGTGTCGCCGTCCTCGGCGCCGGTCCCGCCGGTATGGCCGCGGCCCTGTCCATAGCCCAGGCCGGTCACGAGGTCACCCTCTATGAGCGCTACCGCGAGGCGCGGCCGGCCGGCAACATCCTCAACCTGTGGCCGCCGCCCCTGAAGGCGCTGCGTGCGCTCGGAGTGGACACCGAAGACCTCGGTTCCCCCACGGATTCCGAGTTCCGCAACCTCCGGGGCCGCGTGCGCGTGCGCGTCAAGCTGGACCCGGAGACCAAGCGCGCCTACGGCGGCGGGTTCATCGGACTGCTGCGGCCCGAACTGTACGAGCGGATGCTCGCCGCCATCCCGCCCGGCGCTCTCCGGTTCAACCAGCAGGTGACCCGGATCGAGCAGGACGACCGGGCGGTCACGCTGCACTTCGCCGACGGCACCACGGCCGAGCACGACGTACTGGTCGGCGCCGACGGGATCGACTCGCTGGTACGGCGCACGCTGTGGGGGGACACGTCCAAGCGCGAGCACCGGCTGCACATCTTCGGCGGATTCACCTTCACCGACGTCCCGGGCACCGAACCGAACATGTGCGTCCTGACGCACGGCCGGACGGTGCAGGGAAGCTGGACATCGATCCGGCACAAGGGCCGGGACGGGTTCCAGTGGTGGGTCCTCACCGCCACCGACCCCGACGCCCCCGCGCCGTCCGACCTCAGGGCCGCGGCCACCGCGTTGGCCGCGAAGTTCCCGGCGCCGCTGCCCGGGCTGATCGCCCGGACAGAGCCGGACGACGTCCAACGCTGGGTGCTGCGCGACCGGCCCCGCCTGCAGCAGTGGTCCAAGGGACGGGCCACCCTCGTGGGCGACGCCGCACACCCGACCTCGCCCTACGCCGCCTACGGTGCGGGCATGTCCATCGAGGACGGCTACTTCCTCGGCCGGGCCCTGCGCGGCGTCGACCTCACCGACCTCGCCGCCGTACAGAGTGCGCTGCAAAGCTACGAGGACCCGCGCAAGCCCCACACCGCCCGGCAGGTCCAGCAGGCATGGATGCTCGGCAAGGTCTTCCACCACGCGCCGGCACCGCTGCGGCCGATACGTGACTTCGTCTTCGACCACACTCCGCTGCTGCAGAAGGTCGCAGGCGACACGAACCCTCGCGAGATCCAGAAACAACTGGCCCTCATCCGGGACTGACGTATCCCGGAAAGGGCTGCTGACCGTCAGCTCCCCGGCCGCCGGGATGGTGAGCGGAGCCGAGGAGGACACTGTCCGCGCGACCAGGCCGGAACCGGCCCGGGTGATGAGCGCGGTTTCCGGCCGGGCATGCCGCATCCGGTGCGTAGGACGCTCACTCGGTGACCGTCCGCACGGAGATTCCGCCGACGGCTCGCGCAACGCCCGCTCGTACGCCGGGAAGTGGGTCAGGGCCTCGTCCGCGCAGTCGTAGTCTCAGGGTCGCATCGCCCATCAACCCTGGGGCGCACAGCCTGCCGTCAGGGGCGCACGGCGACAGTCCAGCCGGGGTTGTAGGTGTCCGGCACCGGGAATCGTTCCCAGTCCCGTGCCCAGTGCGGTGGCTTCCGCTCGCGAAGGACGATCGCACTGAGGAGCGCCGGGGAATCCAGCTCCGTGACCGTGCAGCCCATGGTGTGGGCGATGGGGATCGCCGAACTGTTCCCCGCGAGGGCACAGGGCGGGTGCACCCCGCGCTCGCGGAGCACGGAGGCGATCCGGTCCCAGTCCCCGCGGGCCCGCTGCTGGATGCCCGCATGCGTGTGGACGAGAGCGGCCTGGATGCCCCAGTGCCCGACGAGCGCCAGGGCGAGCACGACCGCTGTCGGCAGCGAACGGCGGGTGCGGGCACGGTGGACGACGGCGAGGAGCCCGACAGCGGCAGGGAGTGCCAGCAGGGCGTAGGCCGGCAGCAGGAACCGCGGCGCGGCGTAGGGGACGAGGAAGAGATACGGTGCCGCCGTGGCCACCGCAACGGCCACCGCCAGCCACAGCGATGCAGCGGACCGGCGCTCCCGGCGCTGCGCCCACAGCCCCAGGCCGACCAACAGGGGCAGCAGGACCCACCACTCCGTCACGGGCAGCACTACGCCGTCGCCGGTACAGGGACGGCACAGCAGTGGGCCGTCCAGTGCGGTGAGATGGGCACGCAGGGAGAAGACGGCCATCAGGCCGCCCTGGACCTCGTCGGCCTCGGCAAGTCGGCTGCGCACTCCGCCGAACCGCACCTCGGCCTCGACGATCCAGGGCAGCACACCAGCCGCGAATCCGGCCGCCACGGCTGCCAGACGTCCCCGGAGGCAGCCGTGGCCTCGCAGTGTCGGCACCAGCACGGCGGCCAGGAGCAGCGGTACGGCGACGGCCACACCGTCGTTGGGCCGCATCAGGGTCACCACCGCCAGGCCCGCCGCGACACCGGCGTACCGGGGGCGCGGCGCGAGGAAACAGCCCACCGCGGCGGTGGCCCCCATCGCGGTGTAGTGGTTGGGCATCGCGGAACCGGCGTAGAACAGGGTGATCCACAGACTGCCGTACAGCCCGGCCCCCACCCACACCGCCGCAGGGCGGTGCAGGATCTGCAGCCAGGGCCGGAATCCCAGCCAGAGCGCACCAGTGGCCAGCAGGAGCAGCCATACCCTGAGCAGTACCGTCGAGTCGCTCCAGGAGGCGATCGGAGCGAGCAGCAGGGGAACCCCGCGGGTACGCGGGGCGCTGAACGGCGTCTCGGGGCCGTACGGTCCGAAGCGGCTGGCGTACACGATCTCGTCCCAGCCGAGCGGCAGTGTCAGCGGTACGAGAACGGCCGACAGCAGACAGAACCCGGCGGCCACGATCAACAGCTTCCGCCGGGCCGAGGCCGCGGAGCGAACCGTGTTCATCCGACCCAGCCCATCTCGCGCCGCCCACGACGCACGGCTCCGCGGGCGAGGATGCCTGCCGTGGCGGCGAGGACGGTGGCACGGCCATGCCAGTCGGCCGGGCCGGGCGGTGGAGGAGCGGGCCGGCCGACCCGCTCCTCCAGCAGCGTGCTGAACAGGCGCTCGTACCGCTCGGCGACGTCGTCCGGGGCGAATCGCTTCGCTGCGCCTGCCCGGGCTGCCTTGCCCATCTCCCCACGCCGTGCGTCGTCCAGCATCAGCGCCAGCAGCGCGTCGGCCATGCCCCGGGTGCTGTCGCGCGGAACGAGAAGGCCGTTCTCCCCGTGGCGGATGATCTCGCCGGGCCCGTGGGGGCAGTCGGTGCTCACCACGGGCAGGCCGCACCGCATGGCCTCCACGATCGTCATGCCGAAGGACTCGTGCGCGGAGGTCACCGCGGCGATGGAGCCCTTGACCAACTCGGCCTCGAGGGGAGTGGCCGAACCCATCAGGAAGACCCGGTCCCCCAAACCGTGCCGAGTGATCCGGTCGGCTATCCGGCCGCGCTCCGCACCGTCCCCGTAGATGCGCAGGGACCAGTCGGGGCAGGCCGCGCCGACCAGGGCGAACGCGTCGACCAGCATCTCGTACCGCTTGACGCGGGCCAGCCGTCCTGCCGCGACGACGACCCTGGCCGCCGGGTCGGCCGGTGGCACCAGGGGTTCGGGGACGCTGTTGGGGATGGCCACCACCTGGGTGCGCGTCAGCCGCATGCCGCGCCGGTGGTCGCGCGCGTCGGCCTCGGTCATGGTGACCAGCGCGTCGAGCCCGCCGTACCAGCGCTGGAGTTCCGTCCGCAGTCGGTGGGAGTGGCTGTCGTGGGTGAGATGTTCCTGGCCGATGCGTACGGTGCGTTGCCCGAACCGGGCCAGCAGCGCGTTGAGCCCGGCCCTGGTGCTCACGACGACGTCGGCGTCCGTCTCCCGCAGCCAGTCGATGACCCGTTGCTCGGCGAGCCGGTGGTACTGGTTCGAGCGGCTGTCCCCCTGGGGGAAGAACTCTCCGCCTCGTCGGGCCAGAGGGTCCGAGGCGTCCATGGACTTCGGGCGGCGGTCCACCAGGGCCCGCAGCGGCACCTCCGGCGACCGTCCCAGCCGTGGCTTCTCCCGGTGCCGGAAGACCGACACGAGTTCCACCTCGTGTCGACGGGCGAGTGTGTCGGCGAGTGTCATGGTCGTGCGTACGGTGCCGCCCATCGCGTAGGCGTTGTGCAGCAGGAAGGCGATGCGCATGTGCGGCGTCCCCCGGGTTTTCTGTGATCAGGCGCCTGAGCCGCGGTGGATGTTCCAGCGGGCCTGCGGGAAGTCGATGTGCTTCGTGCCGGCGGCTGCCTAGGTGTTGGTCGTCTTCAGATCCGCCGCCGTCGAGTCCGGCCCATGGCTGTCCGCCCAGTGCAGGACGATCACCAGGAGTCCGAGAAGAACGGACAAGGCGATCGTGGCGAGGACGCTGACGGGCAAGGTGTGCTCCGGACTGGTGGACGTGCGGCGGTGTCTCGACCGACGCTCACAACCCGGAAGTTGTTTGGCAGGCCCCCTCGGCCACCGCAGACAACCCCGGAGGATCGAGTTCCACATCACTTGTCCGCATATGGCTGACGCAGGTTCCCGTTTCTGCTCACTCGCTCTCGCCCCAACGGCACGACGGGACGACGGCGTACGCGTGCGGCGCGCACGAGTGACAGGTGGCGAGTACCTGGGTTCGGTATCGACACCTTGGGGAACATCTGGCGAACGGACTGTCCGCCACATCGCTGTTTCACGGCGGAGGTCAAGGGCAGACCTGTCGGTCCGGAACGCAGGTGCGCACCGGTCCCGGTCGCGTGGTCGCCGGAGCCGTCAGGCGCCGAGGGGACGTGCGCCCGAGTCGGCGAGACGGTCGGTGCCGCAGAAGCCGCTCATGCGTCCGTCGGCGGTGACCACGAGGGGCAGCCCGGCAGCGACGCTGTGGCCGTCGGAGCCGCAGGCTCGGGCCGTCCAACGCCCACATATCGTGGCCACTTGGGGAAGACGTCGCGGGGCCGGTCGCGGTTGTGCGACTCAGGGACCATCTGTGGCGCCTTCCCCTCCGTCTGTGGGCGGAGAAGCCTTTGGTCGTGCGATGGATGCGTCCAACTCCCTTTCACGGCAGGGTCAGCGCGTACCACCCCACTGATCCCGAGGTCCTCCCTGTGCGAAGAAGTCGAATGGCGTCCCTCCTGGCGGCCGGTGTCGTCGCCACCCTGGTTCCCGCTCTGATTCCTGTGCTGGCCCCCTCCATGGCATCCGCCGCGGGCGATCCGCTCGGCCCGTACCTCCAGCAGGAGCCGTCGTGGCACCGTTGCGCCAAGCGACTGCCGGCCACCTACCAGTGCGCCAGGATCAAGGTGCCGCTCGACTACAGCCGCCCGGACGGCAGGACGCTCGACCTCGCGATATCGAGAATGAAGACAAGCACCAAGAACGAGCGTCGAGGTGTGCTCCTGCTCAACCCGGGCGGCCCGGGCGGTGAGGGCGTCACCATGCCGATGGACGAGGCGAACATCCTGCCGAAGTCCGTGACGAGGAAGTACGACCTCGTCGGCTTCGACCCGCGGGGCATCGGTGAAAGCTCCCCCGTCAGTTGTGGTCTGACGTCCAAGGAACAGAACCGGGAGCGGCCCTACAAGCCCGAGACATTTACCAAGGACGTCACGTGGGCCCGGACCGTCGCCGAGAAGTGCTATGCCAAGCAGGGCGACAAGCTGCGGCACATCACCACCCGCAACACCGCCCGGGACATGGACGTGATCCGTGCCGTGCTCGGCGAGAAGAAGATCTCCTACCTCGGGGTCTCGTACGGCACCTACCTCGGCGCGGTCTACACACAGATGTTCCCCGAGCACACCGACCGCTTCGTGCTGGACAGCGCCGCCGACCCGGCCCGGATCTGGCGCGGCGTCTTCCAGGACTGGGCGCAGGGTGCCGAGCCCGCCTTCGCCAGGTGGACCGAGTGGACTGCCCGCCGGAACCCCACGTACAGGCTGGGCAGCACCCCCGAGGCGGTCCGCAAGACGTTCTACGACCTGGTCGCCCGGGCGGACCGCGAGCCGATCCGCTACGAGGGCACCTCACTGGCCGGTGCCGACATCCGCTCCGAGAGCCGTGTCAAGTTCTTCTACCTGAGCGACGCCGCCAAGTGGATCGCCAAGGTGAAGAAGGCTGCAGGTGGCAGGTCTCCGTCCTCCGGCCAGGACCTCAAGGCGCCCCCGCAGGCTCAGTCGTCGTTCGGCCGTGCCGTGCCCTCGGACAACGAAGGGGCCGCCTTCTGGTCCATCGCCTGCGCCGACACCCGCGACTGGCCGCGTGATCCGGAGCAGTACCGCAGCGACGCGATCCGGGACAAGGCCGCGTACCCGGTGTACGGCGACTTCGTGTCCAACATCAAGCCGTGCGCCTTCTGGAAGAAGCAAGGCAGTGAGCCCGCCACCAGGGTCGACAACAAGGTCCGCGCACTGATCCTGCAGTACGAGTGGGATTTCCAGACACCACTGACCAGCGGCCGGGGTCTGCGCCGTGCCATGAAGGGGGCGAAGATGGTCACGGTCGCCGGAGGTGTCGGGCACGGTGTCTACGGCCTGGGCACCTGCGCCGACAAGACGGCCACCGCCTACCTGACCACCGGCAGGCTGCCGATGAAGAACATGACCTGTTACTGACCTTTCCGTTGAGTTGTCGGGGGTGACATCGCTTGATCCCTGCGGTAGCTCGTGGCCATGAGGTATGCCCAGGGTGGTGGTCTCACTCCGCAAGGGCAGGCCGCGCGTGAGCAGGTGCGTATGCTCGCCGCCGACTGCTTTGCGCGGGACGAGAAGAACGTGGTGATAGCCAAACGGCTCCGGGTCAGTGTGCGGTCGGTGGAACGGTGGCGCCGGTCTTGGCGTGAGGGATGGCGGCAGGCGCTGTTCAACCACCACTTCGACGCCCAGACCACTGATGTCGGTGCCCGCCGGAGCACGACCTGCATCACCCGGAACCCGGACGCGTCACTCTCCGACAGCAGTACGACCGGCCGCCGGTCGTCGAACTCGCCCCATCATGATCGAACGGCTTCCGGCCGGGCACGCCGCATTCGGTGGATACGACGCTCACTCGGTGACCGTCCGCGCGGGAACGGGAGTTGAGGGACGCGCTTCCGATCACGGCTGTTCGAAGATCGTCACCTCGCGGCAGTACAGAACGAACGAGCGGGACGGGTCGTAGAAGCGGCCGCTTCCCGCTGACGGCTCGCGCAGCGACCGCTCGTACGCCGGGAAGTGGGTCAGGGCCTCGTCCGCGGAGTCGTAGTACAGGGCGGTGACCGCCTCGTAGGCATGCCGATCCTGACCGCCGAAGTGGCGCAGGGCCTGCTCTGCTCCCGGTACCCGCACGTGGTGGACGTGCGCGCGCACCGCCTTGGTGTGGGGCTCGTCACGGGAGAGGGCGGCCTCGTGGGCGCCGAGCGCCCGTTCGGTGAAGTTGTCCAGGCTCACGCCCTGCGCCCTGCTCAGGAAGTGCAGCACCTTGACCCGTCCGTCGGCCTCGGGAGGCGACGGCGGCGGTGACGTGTTCGCCGAGGGCCTCGCCAGCAGGGCCACGGCCGAGGGCATGTCGTTGAAGTGTGCGCCGTCGGGGCCGATCACCTCGCGCGTGTACGGGTCGGACATCGTGACGGCCAACGCGTCCTGGTCGTCAAACTGCAGTTCGGTGACGGCGTCCCGGCCGAACTCGGCCAGGTGGGCCGCATCGCCCTCGGCACCGAAGGACGCGTCGAAGACATGGTTCTGGACGTATCGCCGCACCCCGAGAGGCTTCGCGGCGGCCAGCGGGCCGTGCACATGGTGGAGGTGGTGCACGAACGCCAGGTGCGTCATGCCCGGCTTGCGGCGGACGGCGGCGATCAGGGTCAGCATCCTGTGGCTCCGTGGGACGGGGTGCGATCGGCATCGCGGGATGTCCGCGATGCCGATCTCGACGAGTGGGGTTTCCAGACGGTCAGGCCGTGGACGTGACCCGGGGCGGCGCCGGATCAGCCCGCGATCTGCTGGATCGGCGCGGGGACTGCCCCCGCACGGCGCCGACGTGCGGCGAGGCCGAGTGCGGCGCTCGCGACGGCCCCGGAGAGAGCCAGTACGCCCATGGATGCCGCGGTGGAGCCGACGACCGAGGTCAGCGCGAGCACCATCAGCGGGCACAGGAACTGACCGAGGAAGAAGGACCCCGTCCACAGGCCGATGCCACGACCGCGGTCGGCGAACTCCAGCTTGGACATGGCGAGGGTGAGCAGGCTCGGCAGCATGATGCCGCCACCGAGGCAGTTGATCACGGCACCGATGGTCAGCACGACGGGGTTGGGAGCGAGCCACACGACGGCGAAGCCGGCGGCGCACAGGCCGAAGGCGGTCGGCAGCCAGGCTTGCGGGGCACGGCCGGTCCTGGTGAACACGACGGAGCCGACCACGATCGCGGCACTGGTGATGGCGGTGGCCAGTCCGATCATGCTGGTCTCGGTCACGCCCATGTCGTCCAGGAGGAACGACATCTCCACCTGGAGGGTGTAGAACAGGACGGCGCCGAAGACCGTCAGCGCACAGGTGCCGGCCAGCGGACGCCAGGGGAAGGGCCGCTTGCCCATGACGTCCGGGACCGTGGGGGAGAGGGCCTTGGCACGGTCGTCGGGTCGGGGCTGGGCCAGGAAGGCCGCCATGGCGGGGGCGAGCAGCAGGCTCACGGCGTAGGCCCAGAACGGTACGCGCCAGCCGGCCGACCCGGCCGCGCCGCCCACGAGAAGGAAGGCCGTCGCGGAGATCGCGGCGCACATCGTCTGCATCGCGAGGTAGCGGTCGCGCTGCCGGCCGGTGTAGTAGTCGCCGATCAGCGTGGTGCAGCACGTCATGATGGCGGCTTCGGTGACGCCCACGAGGGCGCGGCTGGCGACGATGGCGCCGAGGGAGTCCAGCCAGAGGGGCGCGGTGCCGAACAGCGCGTACACCACCGTCGAGACGATGAGCAGCCGCTTGCGGCCGAGCCGGTCGACGACGACGCCGGCGAACGGGGCCAGCAGCGCCAGCGACAGAGCGGGGATCGTCAGGGCCATGGGGACGAGTGCGTCGACCCCCGGCACGTGGGCGAAGTGGTCGTGCATCTTCGGCAGGACCGGGGCGATGAGCACGGCGCCCAGGATGGGCAGACAGGCACCGGCCATCAGCAGCGTGAGGCGAAGCCGGTGGCCCGGGCCGGACACGACCTGCTCGGACGGTGCGTCCGCCACGGGGTCGGACGGCGGGCTGGGAAGCGGAGGCAGGGGTGCGGGCATGCGGGAACTCCACGTGGCGTGTCGGGAGGGTACGGGTGGTGCGGCCGTCACGGTCGGACCGTCCGGCACCCGTGGAAGACGTTCGGAGCGCGCGGACGACCAGCCGGCGCCCCGCGCACTCCCGGCAGGGGACGGTGGCGCGGCTCCGGCGCCGGGTTGAGACGACTATGGGCCAGCGGGCAGGCCCTGCCTAGCCCTCGTCCGATCGGGATCGAAGATGTGGATCATCCAAGACCTGGATGCTGAGCACCTGTACCCGCCCGTCACCTCGATGGCATTCCGGCAATGCGGCGGGGCTCCGACACGGCGAGCTTCGCTCCGACGCGCGCTGTGACCTCGCGCAGCCAGATGTGGGCCGCGTCGTGGGTGTGCACCGGGTGCCACCACAGTGCCTCCTGGAGCGGAACCGCCGCATAGGGGGGCTCCATGAGACGTACCGGTGCCACGCCGCTCAGCAGCTCGGCCAGGCGCTGTTGCACCAGCGCGATCCGACGGGTGCCGGCGACCAGGAAGGGCAGTGCCTGGAAGCTGTCGACGGAGATCTCCACGCGGGGATCGACGCCGAGCATGCTGAGCTGCCGGGCGGCCGGGGCGTCGTAGGCGCGCTGATAGACGACCCACGGCAGCCGCGCGAGGTCGTCCATGGTGAGCTCGTCGCCGACCTCGTCGTTGGCCTCGGCGACGAGGAAAGCCCAGCGGTCGGTGAACAGGTCGACGGCGGGGAAGCCGCTGATGACGCCGCGCGGCATCAGGAGTCCGTCGGCCGTGCTGAGCAGGGGTTCCGTGTCCTCCGTGACGTCGGCGGGCGTGCGCTGGAAGCGCAGCCGTACCCCCGGGGCCTCGGCGTGCACGGTCCGGGCGAGTTCGGCGCCGAACACGGTGAGGGCGTAGTCGGAGGTGAGCAGGGTGAACTCGTGCTCCTCGCTGCCCGGGGCGAAGTCGGCCCTGCTGCTGAAGACGCGGTCCAGCAGGTCGCAGGCGGTGGTGGTGCGGTCCAGCAGAGCGCGGCCGAGGGCGGTCAGTTCGTACTGTCTGCCGACGCGGGAGAGGAGATCGTCGTCGAAGTGCCGGCGCAGGCGGGCCAGGGCCGCGCTCATCGCCGGCTGGCTGAGCCCGACGCGCTGGCCGGCACGGGTGACGTTGCGTTCCTCCAGCAGGGCCCGCAGGGACAGGACGAGATTGAGATCGAGGCCGGAGAGGGACACGACGCCTCCAGAGCGTGGCTGCCGGACACCGCAGCATCTACAGGATGGATGATCAACATCTAAACAATCTATTTCCCAGATTACGACGCGGGCGCCACATTGTTGTCATCGCAATCTGGAGGACATTCCCGTGAAACCCGCAGCCGCTTCCCAGCCCTTCTCCGGACCCTTCGCCCTCGGCACCCTCTCTGGCCCTGACCAGTCCGTGTATCCCGGCCTGGTCGTACCCGGAGACCGTGTGCTGGACCTGCGCGACGCCTTCGAAGAACCCGCGCTGACCAGCCGGCAGGTCTTCGAGCGCTGGGAGGAGCTGCTCCCGCGCCTACGCGACCTCGCGTCGGACGAGTCGGCCGCGTGGCAGCCTCTGAAGGGCCTGCGGGTGCACGCACCCGTCGAGCCGCGCCAGATCTTCCAGTCCGGCGCCAACTACCGCCAGCACGTGATCGACCTGGAGGTCGCCCACCGCGCCCCGGACGACCCGCGCACCGTCGAGGAGGCGCGGGCGGAGATCGCCGCGGTCATGGACCGGCGGGCCACCGAGGACCTGCCGTACGTGTTCATCGGCCTGCCGACCACGATCGCGGGCCCCTACGACGATGTCGTACTCCCGGACTGGGCCGAACAGCCCGACTGGGAACTGGAGTTGGCGGCCGTCATCGGCAGGCCCGCCTACCGGCTGTCCGTCGAGGAGGCTCTGGAGGCCGTCGCCGGATACACCATCGCCAACGACCTCACCGACCGCGCCACCGTCTTCCGCCGGGACATGAAGGCCATCGGCACGGACTGGCTGCGCTGCAAGAACGCGCCGGGTTTCACGCCGCTCGGGCCGTGGATCGTGCCCGCCGAGTCGATCACCGACCCGGGTGACCTGCGGGTCACCCTGAAGCTCAACGGCGACACCATGCAGGACGAGTCCACCAAGGACATGCTCTTCGGCATCGCGCGACTGGTGTCGTACATCTCCCGGACCTCCCGGCTCCTGCCGGGCGATCTGGTGCTCACCGGCAGCCCGGCCGGCAACGGCATCCACTGGGGACGGCTGCTGCGCGAGGGTGACGTCATGGAGGGCTCCATCACCGGACTCGGCGCGCAGCGCACCCGCTGTGTGGCGCAGGGCCCGGCATGAGTCCCGACCGGCGCGATCCCGAGGGCGCGATCGCCGAGGCGGCCAAGCGCTGCTCCAACTGGGGGCGTTGGGGCGAGGACGACGTGCTCGGCACCCTGAACTTCCTCGACGACGCCAAGCGGCGCGAGGGTGCCGCACTGGTCCGCCGGGGCGTGAGCTTCTCGCTGTCGCAGTCGTTCGACATGAACGGCCCGCAGAAGGGCTGGCGCCGCCGCACCAACCCCGTCCACACCATGCTCGACACGGGCACCGACGCCGCCCTCGGCAACCAGGGCTTCCCGCACGGCATCGGCGGAGCCGACGACGTGATCGCGATGCCCCTGCAGTGCTCCACCCAGTGGGACGGGCTCGGGCACATCTTCGACCACGGCAAGGCGTGGAACGGACGGGACGCTGCGAAGACCGTCACCTCGGACGGCGATCTGGTCACCGGCATCGAGCACATGGCCCCGTACGTCGCCGGACGCGGCGTCCTGCTCGACGTCGGCCGGGTGATCGGCGACGCTCGCGGAGAGCTTCCCGACGGATACGCGATCACCGAGGACCATCTGACCGCGACGGCCCGGGCGCACGGCGTGGCCGTCGGCCGGGGTGACATCGTCGTCGTCCGGACCGGACGGCTGGCGCGCGCCCGCCGCGAGGGCTGGGGCGACTACGCGGGCGGTGACTCACCCGGACTGTCCTTCACCACGGCCGGCTGGCTGCACACGAGCGAGATCGCCGCGATCGCCACCGACACCTGGGGCTTCGAGGTACGGCCGAACGAGTTCGACGACGCCTTCCAGCCGCTGCACCAGATCGCCATCCCCCACATCGGCCTGCTGATCGGCGAGATGTGGGACCCCGACACCCTCGCCGACGACTGCGCGGCCGACGGCGTGTACGAGTTCTGGCTCACCGCCGCACCCCTGCCCATCACCGGAGCCGTCGGCTCCCCCGTCAACCCGGTCGCCGTCAAATGACCAGCCCAACGAAGGAGTTGGCCATGGAGAACAAGGAAAAGAAGAGAGTCCTGGTCATCGGAGGGGGCACGTCGGGCAACGTCCTGACCGTGATGCTGCGCCGGGCCGGAATCGACGTCGACCTCGTCGAGATCAAGCCGGACTGGAACGTACGCGGCTCCGGCATCACCCTGCAGGGCAACGCCCTGCGCGTGCTGCGCGAGATCGGCGTCTGGGACGAGGTCCGCGAGCACGGCTTCGGTTACGACACCCTGGGCATGACGGCGCCCGACGGCACCGTGCTCCACGTGGGCGAGGTCGCCCGCACCGGCGGCGACGACCTGCCCGCCACTCTCGGCATGCAGCGCCCGGTGCTCCAGCGCATCCTCATCGAAGCCGTCCGGGCCTCCGGCGCACACGTCCGCCTCGGCACCAGCACCGAGATCGTCACCCAGGACGACACCTCGGTGACCGCCCGCTTCAGCGACGGCACCGAGGGCCGCTACGACCTCGTCGTCGCCGCCGACGGCCTCAACTCCACGACCCGCGCCGCCATCGGCATCGACGACAAGCCCGAGCCGACCGGCATGGCCATCTGGCGCACCCCGGCGCCCCGCCCGGCCGGAGTGCGACGCAGCGACCTCTCCTTCGGAGGCCCCTGCCTCATCGCCGGCTACACCCCCACCAGCGAGAACACGATCTACGCCATCCTGGTGGAGCGCTCCCGGGACCGCGCCACGATCCCACCCGAGACCTACGCGCAGGAGATGCGCCGTCTCGCCGAGGGCTACGGCGGTGTCTGGGAGGAGATCCGCGCGTCGATCACCGACCCTGCGCAGGTCAACTACACCTGGTTCGACCGGCTGCTGGTGAAGGGCTCCTGGCACCGCGGCAGGGTCGTCCTCGTCGGTGACGCCGCGCACTGCTGTCCGCCCACCATGGCGCTGGGCGCGGCCATGGCCCTGGAGGACGCCTGGGTGCTGGCCCAACTGCTGACCGACGGGTCCCCATGGGGCACGGACACACTCACGCGCTACTACGAGCGGCGGATCGATCGCGTACGGACGGTCGTCGACGCGTCCGTGCAGATCGGGCAGTGGCAGCTCGACGGTGTCCGCGGTGACGTGCCCGGGCTGACCGGTCCCATCATGGCCACCCTCAGGGAGCTGCCGTGACGGCCCACCGCCCCGACGCCGGCACCCGCTCCGCCCCGACCGTCGACGTCCACGCACACGTCCTGCTGCCCGAGGTCGAGGCCCTGGTGGCCGACAGACCCGGCCTCGCCGAAGCCCGGGCCCTGGACGCCCGCCGCAACGGACAGGCAGCCCTCACCGTCAACGGCCCCATGGTGCGCGAGCGCATCCCGCACCTGACCGACGCCGCCGTACGCATCGCCGCGATGGACGCGCAGGGCGTGGACGTCCAGCTGGTCAGCCCTTCCCCCTCGCACTACCACTACTGGGCGGACCAGGACACGGCCGAGAAGCTGTGCCTGCTCGCGAACGAGGCGACGGCCGCGCACTGCGCGCAGGCGCCCGGCCGGCTGCACGGCCTCGGGCTCGTCCCGCTGCAACACCCCGACCTGGCGGTGCGAGCGCTCGAACACGCCATGGGAATCGGCCTGCTGGGCGTCGAGCTGTCCTCGCACGCACCGGGCCGCGAACTCTCGGACCCGGCGTACGAACCCTTCTGGACGTGTGCCGAGGAGACGGGCGCGATCCTCTTCCTGCACCCCTTCGGCTGCACACTCGACGAACGCCTCGACCAGTGGTACCTCTCCAACACCGTCGGGCAGCCCACGGAGAACGCGGTCGCCCTGTCCCACTTCATCTTCTCCGGCGTACTCGACCGGCACCCACGGCTGAAGCTGATCGCCGCACACGGCGGCGGCTACCTGCCCACCCACATCGGCCGCTCCGACCACGCCTGGTCCGCCCGCCCCGACGCGCAAGCCGGCTGCGCCCATCCGCCGAGCAGCTACCTCCGGCGGATCTGGTTCGACTCCCTGGTCCACGACCCGCGCACCCTACGGGAGCTGATCCACGTCGCCGGCGCCGACCGCGTCCTGCTCGGCTCCGACTTCCCCTTCGACATGGGCACCGAGGACCCGCTCGGCGCGCTGCGCGCCGCGGACCTGCCCGACACCGACTTCCACTCCGTCCGCGGCGCAAACGCCGCCGCTCTGCTCAACCTCGTGTGAGGAGCTTCCCCCCATGAACAACCGCCTGCTCACCCACCTCCGGCACGTCGACCTCGCCGTGCCCGACTACGACAGGCAACTCGACTTCTACGCCGGTGTCTGGGGCCTGACCAAGGTCGCCGAGGACTCCGGCATCTCCTTCCTGGCCGCCGAGGGCAGCCCGGAGCAGTACGTCGTACGGCTGCGCAAGGCCGAGGAGAAGCGCCTCGACCTCGTGTCCTACGGTGCCGCGAGCCCGGCCGACGTGGACACGCTCGCAGCTCAACTCCTCGCCGGAGGTGTTGAGCTGGTCACCCAGCCGGGCAAGGCCGACACTCCCGGCGGCGGCTACGGCTTCCGCTTCTTCGACGTCGACGGGCGCACCATCGAGGTCTCGGCCGACGTCGAGGTACGGCAGCACCGCAAGATCGAGGAGAAGGAGTCCATCCCGGTCAAGCTGTCGCACGTCGTGCTCAACTCCCCGGACCTGGACAAGACCAAGGCCTGGTACGAGGAGCACCTCGGCTTCCGGCTGTCCGACACGCTCGGCCATCCGCATATCGGCGACGTCATGCACTTCATGCGGATCAGCAACCAGCACCACTCCATGGCCATCGCCAGGGGACCGCACACCTCGCTGCACCACATCTCCTTCGAGATGCGCGGAATCGACGAGTACATGCGCGGCTCCGGCCGTGTCATCCGTTCCGGCGCCCGCAAGATCTGGGGGCCGGGCCGGCACATGGCGGGCGACAACACCTTCACCTACTTCCTCGACCCGCACGGCAACACCGTCGAGTACACGACGGAGTTGGAGCTGCTGGACGAGGACACCTGGCACCCGCACGTCTACGACTTCTCCGAGCCCGAGGTCACCGACCAGTGGGGCACCGCCAACCCCATGAACGAACTGGTCACCAAGGAATCCTTCAACGACGTCGACCGCGGCGTGTTCGTCGCCCCGCCGGTCTGATCGGCGAAGCCCTCCGGTCCCCGGGGGCGCGGTGGCCCTGTCAGGCCCTGACTCCCACGCCGCGCCCCCGGCCTTCGCGCCCGCCCCCAACGCCGAAAGCCGACAGGAAACCGCCATGCGTTTCGCCGCGTACGAGTACCGCAACCGACGCCACGTGGCCGTCGTCGAGGAGGACGGCACGCTCTTCCCTCTCCCCGGGGTCGGCTCCCTGACCAACCTGCTGGCCCGGGGCGGCGGCCTGCCCGCGCTGCTGGAAGAGGGCAACGCCACGCTCGACCTGCCGGCCGGCCCCCACGTCTCCGAGGTACGGCTCCTGCCCCCGCTCCAGCCGCCCACCATCCGGGACTTCGTCACCTTCGAGGAGCACGTCGAGGGCGTACGACGGTCCGTGGACGGTGTCGGTGGCGTGCCCGAAGCCTGGTACGACGCCCCGACCTTCTACTTCACCAACCCCTACGCGCTGATCGGCGCCCACGACGACGTCCCCGTACCGCCCGGCAGCAGCGCCCTCGACTTCGAACTGGAGGTCGCCGCCGTCATCGGCCGGGAAGGGCGGAACCTCAGTCCCCGGCAGGCACGCGACCACATCATCGGCTACACCGTCTTCAACGACTGGTCGGCCCGCGACCTGCAGTCCCGTGAGATGCAGGTCCGCCTCGGCCCGTGCAAGGGCAAGGACACCGCCGCCACCCTCGGCCCGTACCTGGTGACCGCCGACGAACTGGAGCCGTACCGCGACGCCGACGGATTCCTGCGCCTCGGGCTCACCGCCGCCGTCAACGGCGAGGTCGTCGGCAAGGACCTGCTGTCCAACATGAGCTGGACCTTCGAGGAGATGGCTGCCTACGCCTCCCGCGGCACCGTCGTGCGCCCCGGTGACGTCCTCGGCTCGGGGACCTGCGGCAACGGCGGCTGTCTCGCCGAGCTGTGGGGTGTGCGGGGTGAGCAGTCGCCGCCTCCCCTGAAGCCCGGCGACACGGTCACGCTCACGGTGGAGGGCATCGGTACCGTCTCCAACACCGTCGTCGCCGGCAGCGCCCCGGTGCCGCTGCCGAGGGCCCGTCGCCGCACCCGGGAGCGGCCGTGAACGTCCCGCATCCCACGAGACTGCGCGGCAGGGTCGTCGTCGTCACCGGCGCCGCGCGCGGCCAGGGCGCCGCCGAGGCCGAGGCACTGAGGCACGAGGGCGCCCACGTCATCGCCACCGACGTGACCGAGGCGCCCGGCTGCCGCCTCCTCGACGTCACCGACGGCGGGCAGTGGGCCGATCTCGCCGCGGAACTGCACGACTCCTACGGGAAGGTGCACGGCCTGGTCAACAACGCGGGCATCACCTGGCGCGCTCGGCTCGGCGACGTCACGCCCGACGACCTCGCCCGCGTCCACGCCGTCAACGTCACCGGCCCGCTCCTGGGCATCCAGCACCTGACGCCGCTGATGCCGCCCGGGGCGTCCATCGTCAACGTGGGCTCGACCGCCGCGCTCACCGGTCATTACCCGGTCGCCTACACGACCAGCAAATGGGCGCTGCGCGGACTGTCGAGGGCAGCCGCCACGGAGCTCGGCCCGCGCGGCATCCGCGTCAACACGATCCATCCCGGTTTCATCGAGACCGAGATGACCGCCTCCGCGGCGCCCGTCTTCCGCGAAGCGAACATCCGGGAGACCCCCCTCGGCCGCACCGGCACGGTCGACGAGATCACCCCGCTCGTCGTCTTCCTTCTGTCCGACGAGTCCTCGTTCATCACGGGCGCCGAGATCCCGGTCGACGGCGGCCTCACCGCACACGGCGGTGCCAAGTCCATCGCGGACGCCATGAGTTCGCCTGCGGCGCCGGACCTCCGCAGCGCAAAGACCGAAAGGGCTCCCTCCTCATGAACAAGGTGAGCGCGTCCGCCGAAGAGGCGGTCGCCGACATCTGTGACGGCGCGTCCCTGGCCGTCGGCGGCTTCGGCCTCAGCGGCATCCCCGAGACCGTGATCCGGGCCCTGCACGAGCAGGGCGCCACCGGCCTCGAGGTCGTCTCGAACAACTGCGGTGTGGACGACCGCGGCCTGGGCATCCTGCTCGCCGCCGGCCGCATCGCCCGCGTGACGGGCAGCTACGTCGGCGAGAACAAGGAGTTCGCCCGCCGTTACCTGTCGGGCGAGCTGGAGGTGGAGCTGGTGCCGCAGGGCACGCTGGCCGAGCGGCTGCGCGCGGGCGGCGCGGGCATCCCCGCCTTCTACACCCCTGCCGGTGTCGGCACACAGGTGGCGGACGGCGGCCTGCCGTGGCGGTACGCGGCGGACGGCTCGGTCGCCGTGGCCTCACCGCCCAAGGAGACCCGCGACTTCCGCGGCCGGCCGCACGTGCTGGAGCACGCCATCACCACCGACTTCGCCTTGGTGAGGGCCTGGCGCGGCGACCGCCACGGCAATCTGGTCTTCCGCAAGGCGTCCGCCAACTTCAACCCGCTCGCCGCGATGGCGGGCCGGATCACCGTCGCCGAGGTGGAGCAGCTCGTGGACCCGGGCGAGCTGGACCCGGGCGAGATCCATCTGCCGGGCGTCTTCGTCCAGCGGGTGGTGCCCCTGACCCCGGAGCAGGCCGCCGACAAGCAGATCGAGAAGAGGACCGTACGCGCATGAGCTGGACCCGCGACCAGATGGCCGCCCGAGCCGCCGCCGAACTCACCGACGGCTCCTACGTCAACCTCGGAATCGGCCTGCCCACCCTCGTCCCCGGCCACCTCCCGCCCGGCGTGCACGTGGTGCTGCACTCCGAGAACGGCATCCTCGGCACGGGCCCCTACCCCCGCGAGGACGAGGTCGACCCCGACCTCATCAACGCCGGGAAGGAGACCGTCACGGTGCTGCCCGGCGCGTCCTTCTTCGACTCGGCCCTGTCCTTCGGCATGATCCGCGGCGGCCACATCGACACCGCGGTGCTGGGCGCCATGCAGGTGTCGCAGCGCGGTGACCTGGCCAACTGGATGATCCCCGGCAAGATGGTCAAGGGCATGGGCGGCGCGATGGATCTGGTCCACGGTGCCCGCCGGGTGATCGTCCTGATGGAGCACACCGCCAGGGACGGCAGCCCGAAGCTCCTCACCGAGTGCACCCTGCCCCTGACCGGCCAGGCGTGTGTCCACCGCGTCATCACCGACCTGGGAGTCCTCGACGTCACCCCCGGGGGTTTCACGGTCGTCGAGAGGGCCCCCGGCGTCACCCTGGAGGAGCTCCGCGCGAAGACGGACGCACCTGTGCAGTCCGCCGCGCTCCGCGCGGTCTGAGAGCAGGGCGGGCTGCGGCCCCGCCACTTCGCGGGACGGGCCACGGCGGCGCAGAGAATGCCGACACCCCTGGTCCGGTTACCTGGTGGGGCCGGCCTGTGCGGCGGTGTCGGGGAGGGGGCGCCGGGCGACCTCATGGGCGTCGTCGGGGGGTACGCCCAACATGCGCAGGACCATCTCGGCGAGGTCGGTCGCGGCCTGGTCGCCGTCCAGGTCGGGGCGGGCGAAGCGCAGCTCCGCCAGGGAGAGCAGGGTTCCGCCGAGTGCGGTCAGGGCGACCGCCGGGTCGACCGGGGTGAAGCGGCCGGACGCCAGGCCGGCCTCGAGGTCGCGCAGGGCCCGGCGGGCCAGGCCGTTGTCCGAGTGGATGTGGCCGAGACCGCGGCGGCGCAGGACCTGCATGAGCTCCGGCTGGGAGTCGGCCATGCGGGCGCTGAGGCGGAAGCCGGACGCGACGAGTTCCGCGGGATCGTCGATCCCGGTCAGGTGCTCGTCGAAGTTCTGGCCGAACTCTTCCATGGCGTCCACCACCGCCGCCTCGAACAGCTCCGTCTTGGAGTCGAAGTGGTTGTAGAAGGAGCCGAAGCCGACGTCCGCGCGTTCGGCGATCGCCTGGATGCTGGCGCTTGTGTCGCCGCTCTCGGCGAGTATCTGCCGGGCCGCGTGGATGAGCGCGCGACGGGTCTCGGCGCGGCGTCGCTCGAACCGATTGCTGGAGGGGGCTGGGCTGGGCATGCACAGAGTCTATCCGCGTGATCGATGACGACTGCATCTTTGATGCTTTCATCATTTACTCGAGGCGGACCCTTGACGACGATCTCGTCAAGGTTGATGATTTCCTCATTATGAGGATGTCGTCGGAGGGCGCCATGTCTGAAACCCGCACGCTCGGGGCCGATGTCAAGACCGCCCACCAGGCCTTGCACAGCGAACAGGGCGCCCTGCGCGGCGAGCGCCCGGGCCGTTCCCGGAACCCCGTGATCAAAGTGGCGGACCTGGCGTGGCTGGAGTTCGAGAAGCCCGACCTGGACCGCGCCGAGGTCTTCGCGCGGGACTTCGGGTTCGGGATCGCCGCTCGCACCGAGGGGGAACTGTGGCTGCGCGGCACCTTCGCCGGCCCGCCCTGCATGGTGATCCGGCGCGGCCGTACGTCCCGCTTCGTCGGCCCGGTGTTCCGTGCGGCCGAGCGGGCCGACCTGGACCGGCTGGCACGGGCGACCGGGTCGGCCGTACGGGACGCGGACGTGCCCGGCGGCGGCAAGGTGGTGGGCCTGCTCGACCCGTCCGGCTTCCCGGTGCGGGTCGTGCACCGCGCCGAACTGCTCCCCGCACTGCCGGGGCAGCAGCCGCTGCTCCTCAACTTCGGCACCGCTCACCGTCGTGTCGATGCCGTCCAGCGTCCGCCACGCGAACCGTCCAGGATCCAGCGGCTGGGTCATGTGGTGCTGGAGACTCGGGTGTTCGCGCGGGCCCTTCAGTGGTATCTGGACACTCTCGGGATGATCGTGTCGGACTTCCTGTTCCTGGACGGACAGCGCGACCGGGGTCCGACGATGGCGTTCATACGCTGCGACCTGGGCGGCGTGCCGGCCGACCACCACACGCTGGCGATGCACCTGGGGCCGGGAACGGGATACGTCCACTCCGCCTACCAGGTGACCGACCTGGACGCGATCGCGGCGGGCGGTGAGTACCTCAAGGAGCGCGGCTACCGACGTAGTTGGGGCATCGGCCGGCACGTCCAGGGCAGCCAGCTCTTCGACTACTGGCGCGACCCCGACGACTTCATGCTGGAGCACTTCGCCGACGGCGACCTGTTCACCTGTGACGTCGAGCCGGGCTGGGCACCCATGTCGACCAGCGGCCTGGCCCAGTGGGGCCCGCCCGCCACCCGCGACTTCCTCGGCGCGAGCCCCTCCCCGCAGCGGATCCGGGACGTCGTCGAGGCCCTGCGCGGTGACAACGAGATGGACCCCGCGCGCCTGCTGGGCCTGCTCAGGGCCACCACGTCCTGAGCCTCAACCCCCTCACGAAGGTACTGCCATGAGCACCAATGTCCTGCGCACCCCCGACGGCTGGTGGGTCCTCTGCGGCGACCGGGCCGTCCAGGTCGACACCAAGGCCGTGACCACCGCTGAACTCATCGCCGACCGTGACGCCGTACGGGAGGCGGCACGGTCGGCCGACGCGGGCACGCCCGTCGCCGACCTCGCAGTCCTCTCACCGGTCACCACCCCCTGCCGGGTGGTGGCCCAGATGGTCAACTACCGCAGTCACGCGCGGGATTCGGGCTTCACCGGGGATATCCCGCCCGCCTTCTTCCGCAAGGCGTCCGGCTCGGTCAGCGGCCCGGGCGAGGCCGTCGTCCGCCCCTCCCATGTGAGGTTCCTGGACTACGAGATCGAACTCGGCCTGGTCATGGGGGCGCCGCTGCCCGTCGGCACCGTGGTCGAGGAACGGGACCTGCCGGCGTACGTCGCCGGGCTGGTGATCACCAACGACGTCAGCGCCCGCGAGATCCAGCTGACCAGGACGCAGTTCTACGAGAGCAAGTCCTACCCGACCTTCACGCCGACCGGGCCCCACCTGGCCCTGCTGGAACCGGAGGACTTCGCCCATCTCCTCGACCTGCGGCTGAAGCTCTCCGTCAACGGAGAGCTGCGCCAGGACCGCACCCTCGCCGACATGATCGTCCGCCCTGCGCAGGCCCTCACGCTGCTGGCCCGCTTCCAGACCCTCGACCCCGGCGACCTGCTGCTCACCGGCACCCCCGGCGGCACGGCCCTCAAGGCTCCGCCCAAACCCGTCGAGAAGATCGGCGCACTGCTCCCGCCGGCCCTGAAGTGGAAGTCGTTCTTCAAGACGCAGGCCAGGAACCCGCGTTATCTGCACTCCGGTGACGTGATCACGGCGACGATCGCCACCCCGGACGGCCGGATCGACCTGGGTGAGCAGCGCACCCCCGTCGCCGACCCGCGATGAGTCCCGAAGCGACCGGCGACGCGTCCCGAAGCGACCAGCGACAAGACCCGAAGTGAGCCGCACATGACCCCCGAACACAACGCGTACGACCTGCCTGTGGTGATCATCGGCGCCGGACCGGTGGGCGTGACCGCCGCACTCCTCCTCGCCGGACGCGGAGTCCGTACCGTCGTCCTGGAACGCCACAGGGACGTCTACCCCCTCCCGCGTGCGGTGGCCACCGACGACGAGGTGTGCAGGATCCTCCAGGCGGCGGGCGTGGGGGAGGAGTTCACCGCGATCGCCCGCCCGGCGAACGGGCTGCGGCTGCTGGATGCCCGGCACCGGGTGATGGCCGAGTTCCGCCGTTCCGGGGACGGCCACCACGGCTACCCCCAGACCAGCATGTTCGACCAGCCCGAACTGGAACGGCTGCTGCGCGCCGCCCTCGCCCGGCACCCGGAGTGCGAACTGCGCGGCGGTGTGGAGGTCACCGGCGTCGGCCCGGACACCACGGGCCCCGTGCGGGTGACCTACCGCGACGGCGGCGAGCACGAGGTGTGGGCCGCGGCGGTGCTGGGCTGCGACGGCGCGGGCAGCCTCACCCGCGAGGCCGTCGGCGCCGTATGGGAGGACCTGCGCTTCGAGGAACGCTGGAGGGTCATCGACGTCCGGACCAAGGCCGATGTGCGCTGTTGGGAGGGCGTCGAGCAGGTCTGCGACCCGCGCCGCCCGGCGACCTTCATGCGCGTCGGCGAGGACCGCTACCGCTGGGAGTTCCGCCTCGGGGACACCGAGGTGCCGGTGCGCGAGCTGATCGCCCCGTGGCTGCCACCGTCGTACGACGGGGACGTCGAGGTCGTCCGTGACACGCGGTACACCTTCCGGGCGCGGATCGCCGACCGGTGGCGCAGCGGCCGGGTCTTCCTCCTCGGCGACGCGGCCCACCTCACCCCGCCGTTCGTCGGGCAGGGCCTGTGCACGGGACTACGGGACGCCTACAACCTCACCTGGAAGCTGGCCCGTGTCCTGCAACAGGGCGGGGACGAAGGGCTGTTGGACACGTACGAGAGCGAGCGGAAGCCGCATGCCCGGCATGTGATCCGGCTGGCGGTCGCCATGGGCTGGGCCATGACCGGCGGCCAGGACGGTGCCGCCGCGGTGCGCCGCAGGCTCCTGGCCGCGGCCTGTCGCATACCGGGGCTCACCACGGTGGCGGGCCGCGGTCTCAGCCCGCCCCTGACCGCCGGGCCCCTGGTGCGGCGCACGGCCCGCCGGGGCCTCGTGGGCACCCACTGCCCGCAACCGTGGGTGAGCGTCGCAGGTCGACGCGGCCGTCTCGACGAGGTGCTCGGTGATTCCTTCGCCATGGTGACCGCCGCGGATCCCTGGCCCTCGCTGAGCGCGCTCACCCACGCCCTCGGTGTGCGGACGATCACCGTGGCCGACGCCGGCGACGCCGGCACCCTCGCCGCCTGGCTGCGCGCCGGCCGGGCGGAAGCCGTACTCCTGAGACCCGACCGTGTCGTCCTGGACGTCGTTCCCGCCGGGGGCTCCGCCTTCACCGGCACCGCCGCCTGGGCACCCCTCCTGTACACCACCCGCAGTCCCCACCCTCTCCGGCGGAGCGCCGGCACGAGCCCGCTGAGGAGCGCCACACGATGACCGTGCCCAGCCCTTTCATGACGCCTGATCCGCAGGCCGTCGCGGACAGCACCATCATGGACTTCGCCCGTCACGCCGGGATGGCCGGCTCCGACTACGCAGCCCTGCACCGGTGGTCGGTCACCGACCTGGAGGGCTTCTGGGGGGCGGTGTGGGAGTACTTCGACATCGACGCGAACACTCCCCACGAGCGGGTCCTGGCGGAGGAGCGGATGCCCGGCGCCCGCTGGTTCCCCGGCGCCACCCTCAACTACGCCCACCACGCCCTGCGCAACCTCGCCGACGACGCCGTGGCGATCGTCGCCCTCGACGAGACTGGCTCCTGCTACGAGGTGACCGCGAGCCGCCTGCGCGCCCAGGTCGCGTCCGTCGCCGCGACCCTGCGCGATCTGGGTGTCGGCACGGGGGACCGCGTGGTGGGGTACCTGCCCAACACCCCGCACGCGATCGTCGCGTTCCTCGCCGCCGCGAGCCTGGGCGCGGTGTGGTCGGTGTGCGGACAGGACTACGCCCCCAGGGCCGCCGCCGACCGGTTCGCACAGCTCGAACCCACCGTGCTGATCGCCGCCGACGGCTACCTGTTCAACGGCACCACCCACGACCGCCGCGACGCCACCCTCGAACTCGCCGGACAGCTGCCGACGTTGAAGGCGACCCTGCTGGTGGACCACGTGGGCCTGCCGTGGCCGTCGAGAGCGTATCCGTCGCTCGTCGTCCCCTGGGAGGACGCCTCGACCCGCTCCGAGGAACTCACCTGCGTACCGGTGCCGTTCGACCACCCGCTGTGGGTGGTGTTCTCCTCCGGCACCACCGGCCTGCCCAAGGGCATCGTCCACGGCCACGGCGGTGTCCTGCTGGAGCACCTCAAGACCCTCGGCCTGCACTGCGACCTCGGCCCCGGCGAACGGCTCCTGTGGTACACCACCACCCATTGGATGATGTGGAACCTGGTCGTTTCCACCCTCCTGACCGGCGCCACGACCTGCACCTACGACGGCAGCCCGGCGCCCCTGGCCCAGCCCGACATCCTGTGGAAGCTGGCCGCCCGCCACCGGGTGACCGTCTTCGGCACCAGCCCCCAGTACCTGCTGGGCATGGCCAAGTTCGGCATCGACCCCTCGGTGCACGACCTGTCGTCGATCCGCGTGGTCGGCTGCACCGGCTCCGCCCTGCCGGCTTCCGCCTACCCCTGGGTCCGCAAGCACGTCGGCGCCCGCGTGCTGCTGGCCTCCGTCAGCGGCGGCACGGACATCGTCTCCGGCTTCGCGGGCAGCGCGCCCAACACCTCCGTGTGGGCTGGGGAGTTGTCCGCGCCGCACCTGGGAGTGGCGCTGGCCGCGTACGACAGCGAGGGCTTTCCGGTGGTGGGCCAGGTCGGCGAACTGGTGGTCACCCGCCCGATGCCGTCGATGCCGCTGTCCTTCTGGAACGACCCCGACGGCACCCGCTACCGCGACGCCTACTTCTCCTACTATCCCGGCGTGTGGCGGCACGGCGACTGGATCACGGTCACCGCACACGGCTCGGTCATCGTCCACGGCCGCTCCGACAGCACGCTCAACCGCAACGGCGTCCGGCTCGGCAGCGCCGACATCCACGACGTCGTCGAACGCCTTCCGGAGATCGCCGAGGCCCTCGTCATCGGCGCGGAGGAACCCGACGGCGGCTACTGGATGCCGCTGTTCGTGGTGCCGGCCGCCGGAACCGAACTGAACGACACTCTGCGCGACCGCATCAGGGAAGCCATCCGCAGTGGCGCCTCACCCCGGCACGTCCCCGACGAGATCCTCGAAGTGCCCGGGATCCCGCACACCCGCACCGGCAAGAAGCTCGAGGTCCCCGTCAAGCGCATCCTCCAGGGTGCCCCGGTCGAGCAGGTCGTCGACCTGGCCGCCGTGGACGCCCCCCACCTCATCGACCACTACGCCCGCCTGGGCGCCGAGCACCGGGACCGATCGGCATGACCACCGCACACCTCACCCTCGCCGTCGCACTGTCACTGATCTTCTTCTCCTTCGGAACGGCGAAGATCGCCGCCGTTCCGTTCATGCGTCAGGCAGCTGCGCACCTGGGCCTGTCACTGACCCTCTACCGGGTGATCGGTGCCCTGGAGATCGCCGGAGCCGCCGGTCTGCTGCTCGGCCTGGCCTCGGCCCCGCTCGGCGTGGCCGCCGCTGCCGGGCTGGCTCTGCTCATGACGGCTGCCGCCGTGGTCCACCTGCGCCACGGTGACCCGCCCGCGCGAGCTCTTCCCGCGGCCGTACTGGCCCTGACGGCGATGGCATACGCCGGGGCTGCCGTCGCCGCCGGCTGACATCCCGGAGTGTGCAGGCGGTATCGAGCGGGGGCGGGCGAGGCCCGAGGGCTCACGAGTCACCGTCGTCGCGGTGCTGGTGCGCTGACGCGGCCCGTATGCGCGCAGCGGATGAGGAGCGGGCAGCGAGCACCACCCACGCTGCGCTCCCGCCGGCCGCCCATGGACCCGCCCGCCCGCCCCCACGTCCACCGTCCTGCCTCTGCTTCCACGCCCACCGTCCTGCCGCCGCTCCCACGCGCACCGCCCTGTCTCCGCTCCCTCACAGCTCCTTCAGGAGGGCTCCTCATGCCCATGCGTACAGAGATCCCCGTCTACCACCCCGATCTGTATGCGGCCTCGGCCATCCGCGACACCTATCCGCACTACGCCGCGCTGCGCGCACTCGGCCCCGTGGTCCACCTGAGCAAGCACAACGTCCACGCGCTGCCGCGCTACGCCGAGTGCAAGCAAGTACTGCTGGACGACGACACCTTCATCTCCTCCCATGGCGTCGCCCTCAACCCGGTCGCCAACCGTGTGGGTCAGGGCACCACGCTGTTCAGCGACGGCGAGGACCACGCTCGCCGCCGCTCTCTGCTCGGGCACCGCCTTACTCCCCGGGCGCTGCGCACCATGAAGGACACCGTCGACCAGCAGGCTGCCGCCGTCGTCGAGGACGCCGTGGCCCGCCGGACGGTCGATGCCGTGGAGATCGCCACGGCGCTGCCGATGTCCGTCGTCCCCGACCTGGTCGGCTGGCCCCGCCAGGGCCGTGAACACCTGCTGCGCTGGGCCGGCGCCACCTTCGACGCCCTGGGCCCGCTCAACTGCCAGGCGGCGCGCACGCTTCCCGCGTCCCTCGGCATGCTGCGCTACGCGCGCGCCGTCGTGCGCGACCGGTCCGTACTGGACGGCAGCATGGGCCACGACCTGCTGCTCGCCGCCGACGAGGGCCGGATCATGCCCGCGGAGTGCGCCACGATGATGATCGACTACCTGGCGCCCTCCCTGGACACCACCATCAGCGCCATCTCAAGTGCCTTGTATCTGTTCGCCGTTCACCCCGAGCAGTGGCGCCTGCTGAAGGCGGACCCGGACCTCGCCCCGAAAGCGGTCAACGAGGTCGTCCGCTACGAATCCCCGATCCGGGCCTTCTCCCGGACCGCCGCCCGTGACACGGAAGTCGCCGGCATCCCTCTCCGTAAGGGCTCCCGGGTGCTGGTCCTCTACGGCTCCGCCAACCGCGACCCGCTGGAGTGGGACGACCCGGACACCTTCGACATCCGCCGTGACGCCGCCCGCCAGCTCGGCTTCGGGCAGGGCACCCACGGCTGCGCCGGGCAGGGCCTGGCGCGCATGGAGACCTCCGCGATCCTGCGCGCCCTGATCGAACGCGTCGACCGCATCGAGGTGACCGGGCCGCCCGAGTGGGCCCTGAACAACGTCATCCACCGCCTCGGGCGCCTGCCGCTCGAACTCATCCCCGCCTGAACCCGCCGCTCGCCCGTTCGAGGACAGCTGAGGACAGCATCATGAAGATCTCCGTCGACCACCCGCGCTGCGAAGGCCACGGCCTGTGCGCCGACCAGGCCCCCGACGTCTTCGGTCTGGACGACGACGCCGAACTGACCTACCGCTTCGAGGGCACCGAGGTCCCCGACGAGCACCGGCCCGCCGCCCGCGCGGCCGTCAACGCCTGCCCGGTCGCCGCCCTGCGAGTCCTGCCGTGACCGCTCCGCGCTCGGTGCTCATCGTCGGCGAGTCCCTCGCCGGCACCACCGCCGCCCGCCACCTGCGCACCCTCGGCCACACCGGACCGCTCACCCTCATCGGTGCCGAGGAGCAGGGCGCGTACTCCCGCCCGCCCCTGTCCAAGGCCGTCCTGAAAGACCCGTCCGCGGACCAGACCCTGGGCCTGACCCTCGACGGCCTCGACGCCGACGTCATCCGCTCGCCCGCCGTCGCCGCCGACACCCGCCGGCGCACCGTCACAACCGCCGACGGCCGCCGGATCGCCTACGACGCGCTGATCATCGCCACCGGTGCGGACGCCCGCCGACTCGCCGCCCCCGGACAGCGCGGCGAACTCGTCCTGCGCACTCTGAAGGACGCCCGCCTGCTCCGCGCCCGGCTGGCGGACGCCGAGTCGGCGATCGTGATCGGCGCCGGCTTCCTCGGCATGGAGGTGGCCAGCGCCTGCGCCGCCCGCGGCATCCCGGTGACCGTCGTGGACACCGACCGCCCGCTTCAGCGCATCCTCGGTGACTACCTGTCCGCCGAGATCACCGCACGCGCCGCAGCACACGGCATCCGCTTCGTCCAGGCGACCGGCTTCGCCACCCTGACCGGCGACCCCGTGAGCGGCGTGGCACTCCCGGACGGCACCCGGCTCACCGCTGACCTGGTGGTCACCTGCGCCGGTGAAGTACCGTGCGTCGGCTGGCTGGAAGGGACGGGCCTCGCCGGCCGCCTCGGCGTCGGCATCGACGATGCCTGTGCCACCACCGCGCCCGGCGTGTTCGCCGCCGGTGACGTCACCTACCTCCGCGGCGACGGCACACGCCCCGACCGGCGTGCGCCCTTCTGGTCCAACGCCGTCGCCCAGGCCAGGACCGCGGCGGCTTCGGTACTCGGTCTTCCGCTGCCGGGATCCGCGCAGGCCGACTACTTCTGGACCGAGGTCGCCGGTCTCACCGTCAAGATCGTCGGCCGTCTGCCGCTCCCCGGCGAACCGACCACGGTACAGGGCGGCGTGGCCGACGGACGCGCACTGCTGACCTGGAGCCATGGCGACGGAACGTCGACGGCGGTCGCCTACGGATTGCGCAAGCCGGTCGCAGCGCTACGGGCCCTGGCTGCCACGTCGTTGCCCCCGACACCGTGACGGTGGTGTGGAGGGGTGCTCTGGGGTGCTCTTTCGCGCTGCACCCGGCTGATCCCCCCGAGCCCTGTTTGCCGGCCGGCCTGATCGGTGCAGAAGTGACGGCAATCTGGTCCGCTCTTCTGGGGCTTGATGTGGCCCCGTAGGGCTTTCCCCTGGCCAGGCCGCGATTCCCCGGCCGGTCCGGCGGACAGAGCCGGGTCCCGGGACCGGGAAGATGCGACGGAGGTGAGACGGTTCCGGCGCCACCCGGCAGGAATGACGTTCCACTCGGCCCGGACCGGGCCGCGGTGAGGATCCGTCACCGCCGCGGGGTGCCGAGGAGGAGGCCGCTGCCACGCCGCCCGTGCCGCCGGGACGGGGCGGGGCCCGCTGACACCGTGCGGGCCGCTCGTTGCCTTCTCCGGGCGTGGAGGCGCAGCCACCGATCACCCAACACCGGCAGATATATTTCGTAGCTCGATATATGCTGGGTGTATGACCAGACAGAATCCGCCTCTGACGGAACCGCAGTACTTCATCCTCGCCGCACTCATGGACGGCCCGTTGCACGGTTACGGCATCATCAAGGCGGCAGAGCGGGCCACCGAGGGGCGGTTGCGGATCGCTGTCGGCACCCTCTACGGCGCGCTGGAGCGGATGGAGCGGGCCGGGTGGGTGGCCGCCGGCCATGAGGAAGTCGTGGACGGGCGGGCGCGGCGCTACTACCGGCTCACCGAGGACGGCAGCGAGGCGCTCGGCAGGGAGGCGCTGCGGATGCAGCAGGCGGCGGCCGTCGTCATCAAACGCTCGCGGGATGCCGGAGCAGCCCCGGCATGAACCGTCTCCTGCTCGCGGTCTATCCTGACTCCTACCGCTCCCGGCAGGGAGAAGAGGTACTGGCCTGCCTCGCCGAGGCCTACCCCGGCCGTTCCTGGCCCCCGCCACGGGAGATTGCCGCCCTCGCCCGAGCCGGAGTACAGGCCCGTGCCCGTGCCGTCGTCGACGACACCGCCCGCCCCTGGTGGCTGGACGGCATCCACCTGGCCGCCCTGGCCCTCGCCGCGCTGGCGCTGGTCCCGTACCTGCAGGACGTGTGGCACTGGGCCCTGCGCATCGACCCCGGACAGCACGCCATCGCCTTCCACTTCTCCGGCTGGTACCCGTGGGCCGCAGGCCCCACGCGGACACGGCTGCTGCCCTACGGGCTGCTCCCGCTGGGCTGCCTGATCGCTCTGCTGCGCGGCAGAGCGTGGATCGCGCTGCCGGCCGCCGCAGCCATGATCTGGGCCGGCGCCACGTTCAACGGCCGCACCGTCTTCGGGGACGAGGGCAAGGCGGGCTTGAGCTACTACGGTCTGGGTGCCCCGCTGACGGCCCGTGACCTGGTGCTGTCGGGGGTGCTGTGCGCGGCGTGCGCCGTGCTGGCGCTCTGCCGTCCCCGCCGTCTGCGACGCCGCTCCTACCGCTGGCTGGTCCCTGTCGTGCTCGCCATGGCCGTGGCCGGGGGCCTGCACATCATCTCCGTCAGCCCTACGTTCCAGCGCGGTCTGTTCGTCCTCGAAGCCGCCGCGCTGCTCGGCGCGTGGGCGGCGACGGCCGCCACCGGTGACCACCGCTGGCTGATCCCCGTCGCGGCGGTCGCGGTCGTCCGCACGCAGGCGATCGTCGACCGTCCGGACGCGTTCATGCAGTCCTTTCCGGACCTGGTCGTCCTCATCCTCCTGATCGCGCCCCTGCCCGCCCTGGCGATCACCGCCCACCGCCAACAGCGGCAGGCACTCGCCGAATAGGAGCGGACCCCCGATCGGGCCGGCCGAGTCCGGCGGGCCCACGTCGTGCCGCAAGACGTGCGCGACCCCACCTCTCCCTCGACGGAAGAAACACCACGATGACCCAGCACGAATATCCGACCCTGCCCGCGCACAGCCCCAGGGCCCCGAGGCAGACCCCCGACGCCCCCGACACTCCCAGCCGGTCGGGTAGGGAACGGCCGTGGATACCGGCTCTGCTGTACACCCTGGGGTTCGTGACGCTCTACCTGCTGGCCATCTGCACCCCGTGGGGGCAACGAGCCGAGAACGCCCTGTTCCGTCTCGGTGAACAGGGCAGCGAACAAGCATGGATCTACCCCCTCTCGGGAGCGGACTACGGCTCGACGCCCCTGCCGCCGATGGAACTCAGCGCCAAGCCCACCCTGATGGTGGGCCTGGCCGTCATCGTGGTCCTCACCCTGCTGCGACGGTGCTGGCGGCAGGGATGCGCGGCGCTCGGCGTCGTCATTCTCGCGACCGGAGGCAAGGAGCTCCTCAAATCGACCCTGCCCCGCCCGGACCTGGTGGGTGCCCCCGAGAACCTCCTCGACCAGGGTTTCCCCAGCGGGCACACCGTCATCCCGGCCGCGCTGACTCTCGCCGCCGCCCTCGTGGTTTCCCCCCGCATCCGCCCCTACGTCGCCACGACCGGTGTGCTGTGGCTGGCCTGCATCGCCGCCGCCAGCGCGACCATGGGCGGCCACCGGCCCAGCGAGGTGCTGGGAGCCACACTGCTGGCCTGCGCCTGGTACGGCCTCGCCACCTGGCTGCTGCCACCGGACGCCACACGCAGCCCCCGTGCGCTGCCCGCCATCACCCTGACACTGGCCATGGCCATCGCCCTTGTCTCCGGCGCCCGGGACGACACCCTCACCAGGTCCCTGACCTCCGCGGCGACGGGCTTCATCTGTGCGGCCCTGGTCTGGCACGCGGCAGCCGGGCGGCCCACACATACCGCACGCTCCGCACGGAGCTGACACCTGGCCGGCTTCGGGCCGCAAGCGGTTCGCCAAGGACACCGTGCTCACCTCGGACACAGCCGTCGGCCAGGGCCGTTGTCAGTGACGGCGGCTAGCCTGCGGACATGATCGAGACGACCGGCGACGACCGCCGTTTCCTGCCCGCCCTGGCCGCCGTCGCCCAGGTGGAGTTTGACTATGACAACGGCGAGGGCGTGGACTTCGAGCCCTACGACGCCTTCGACTCCGCCGAGGAGACCACCGACTGGATCCGCAACTGGACCGGCAACCACGAACTGGACGGCGACGCCTACCGGGTCTTCGGACAGGACGGCACCGGCGGCCTCGTCGCCCTGTGGCGTGTGCGCCCGGGCCGGCCTCTCGCCGAACAGCCCGTGGTGTTCATGGGCTCGGAGGGCGAGCGTGGCGTCGTGGCCGTAAACCTGTCCGACTTCCTGTGGCTGCTGGCCGACGGCCTCGGCCCGATGGAGGTCGTCGAGTACGAGCAGCGCGAAGCGCGACCGAACCCGGCACTGACCGAACTCGCCGAGCGCCACGCCACCACGGCACGCCGACCCGCCCGGGACATCATCACCGAGGCACAGGCCGAGTTCCCGACCTTCTCCGACGACCTGGACAGTCTCTGCCGCTGACACGCCCCGCTCTCGCGCCCAGCACCACTCGACGACGAACGCCCGCCCGGAATTCTCGGCGAGGACACGCCTCATCAGCTCCGCACCCACCTCCAGCGCGAGCCGCAGGCTCCCTGCCCACTGCACATCACCCACAGAAGCCCCAGCGGTGCCGGAACAGGACCTTCGGACCACACGGCAGGGTCCTAGGCCGAAGACCTACGGCGGGGTCACGTCTCGTAGGTGAGTGCCTTTTGCAGATGGAAGTCTGCGACGTCGAGCATCCACTTTCGGTTCGGGAAGTCGCCCTCGGCGATGCGAAGCGGGCCGCCGACCAGGTCCAGGTGCATGACGTACTGGTAGTACCTGACGCGCCGCGGATCGAGGTCCGGGTTGCGCAATGCCTCGTAGTGCGGGCCGAAACGCATCCGCATCCAGCAGTGGTCCACTTCGATGTCGGTGTACATCAGGCCCTCGATGTCGATGAGCACGGGCTCCCCGTCCGGCCCGACGAGGGTGTGTTCCGCGCAGAGCTCGCCGTGGACCACGCCCAGCTCTGCGCGCGGTTCGAGTGCGGCATGCAGGGTGCGGAGCTTCTCCTTCAGCATCGCCTCGCCTTCGGCCGCGCGAACGTCACGGGGCACGGCAGTGGCAATGTGCATCAGCGAGCGCTCCAGGTAGGCCTGCTCGCAGGTCATGTCCGGCGGGGCGCCTCCACCATCGATCCACGCCACCCGCCCGAACGCCGGCGCACGGTAGGCGTGCATGCGCTGCAGCATGTCTGAGAGCTGTGCGAGCGTTCGTCGGCCGGCGTCCGGATCATGTTCCAGCAGCGTCTCCAGTGTTCCGCCTCGGACGTCCTCCGCGACGGCGATGTCGGCCGGGTACAGAGTCCGGCTGCGGTCGGCGAGCAACAGCCCCGGTGAACGAGCTCCGACCGCTTCCAGACGACGAGTTGCTCCCTGGAAGAACTCGATGCCGGAGGCGTGAGCGAACGGGTTCGACGGGTCGTCGTGACCGCCGGGAAGCAGCCCGTCCCAGTAGTCCTCGTCGGCGTTCCATACATAGACGATCGTGCTCGTGGTGTCGTCCAACGTAATGCGGTAGACGCCCTTCTTCGTGCCGTTGAGCAGGCGGTCGACGGCGGTGATGCGGCGGTCTGTGCCGAAGACCTCCCGCATCACCGGGGCCAGGGTTTCGGCGTCGGCGAATCTTCGTTCAGCGGTCATGGAGATGATCTTGCCCCCTCGCCAGAGCTGGAGAGTAGTCAGCCTCCTGCGACGCTGATGGCGCGGTGGTCTGTTCATCGCTCGATGCTGATCGTCGGGGCGCCGACGATCCAGCCCTGTCGCTGCCACCAGCCGATCGCCTTGCGTGCGATGGACAGTTCGCGGTTGACGGTGTCGGCGTGCATCTAGACCGCCCGCGCTGCCGCCAGTTCGGCCCAGGACCTCGGGCAGCGCGGGGTCGTCGATCGCGGTGACGGGGGAGGCGGGCGGCCCACCTCTCAGCCTGCTCGGCCGATGGTCACGGTCCGGGATCCCGGAGCGAAACCGTCGAAGGACTGTTCCCAGGACTCGTCCGGCCAGTAGTAGGTCACACGGCCCTCGGACGGCCGGTAACGGGCGGTGTAGACCGTTCCCAATCCCTCGTCGTACGCGGATTGGTACAGCGGCGGCTTCAGCATCGCCGCCACGTCCGTACCCGCTGCACGAACAGCCCTCAGCCGCTCTTGGGTCCGGGAGAACTGCTCCTGCTCGTCAGGCACGGGCAAGTGCTGGTGGTTGGCAGCGCAGGCATCCGCTGCCCCAGTCATTGACATGTCCGGTCCCACGAACACCGTCACTGCCTGCTCGGAGTCGACAAGGGTGACATTCTGCGGGATCGCGATCGGTATGGACCGCAGCCTGCCGACAGCCTCGTCAACGGTGTTACACGTCTCCAACAGGTAGCGCAGGACGATAAGAATGGCGAAGCCGGGGCCATGGACGAATCGCCCACCGAAGGTGAGTGACACAGCGAGCCCGGCGTCGTTCATCCCGTCCAGCAAGCCCCAGGCGGCATCCTGCATTCCGATCACCGGCCGGAGAAAGCGGGAGGAGACAATGGTGCCCTCACACTCGTCGGGGCTGAAGTCGTAGTTGCGCAGCAGGGTGCCACTGCCGCCGATCTGGGTACAGCCCGAGAAGAACGGTCGCAGCGCCGCAAGGGTGAGGAAGGTTTCCCCTTCGGGCCGGTCGAGCTGACCGGCGAGGCGGTCGAGGACGGGAACCAGCTCCGGCATGTGCGCCTCGAACAGTTTCCGAGCACGGCCCGCTCCCTCCAAGGTCCGGCTCTCCTCGGTCATCCATCCCTCCGCGAGCGGCCACAGTGCCTGTGTATGGCCGGCCCATCTCCCGTCGCTTCCGTCGCCGACCTCGATAGCCCGGAAGGTCTTCTGCTGTCGACTCATGGCTGCCGCTCCCTTGTAAACGTCAAGTCAGGTGACGGCAACCTAGCTAATTTCGCAGGTAATTCACTAGATCAGGCTCGGTTGCGGGAGACAGCCGAGGCGCTCGGAGATCGTGTCGAACGGCATGTCACGGTGCTTGCGCAATTCTTCGCCGCGCAGGACCAGGACGCAGCCGCCGACCTGCACCAAAGGGCCATCCCCAAATTGTCATGCAGGGCTCAGGCACAGCTTCGCAGCTTGGTGTTTAACCTCGGCCGTTCACCTGACCCGCTGATCTTGGTTCGTTTCCAGGACAGCAGGGCCGCCGTTCTTCACGCTTCGAGGTGTCGAGCAACGTCGCGTGAAGGAACGGCCGCTGGTGAAGAGTCTCGCCGCTGAACAGTCCGCTGACGCCGCATTGGGCGTGCTGTCCCACTTTCGTGTCCAGTTCTACGACTGCCTCTACAGCAGGGCGGATGCGCTCTTCGAGCTCACCGACGCGGTGCTGTGCTCGGACGGCCCGGTCAACTCGCCCAGCCGGGCCGGCTTCCCGCTCCTCCGCCGGCGCATCCTGCTCAGCTGACGCTCCGCCAAACCCAGCGATCACCGGCTACGAAAGTCATGGAAAACCCATTGGCTGGCCAGACCCGTGAGCAGCGCCATCACCCACAGCTGCGTGGGGGTCCGGTGAGGGGTAGGGCCGGAGCTGGGTGAACCACCCGTAGGTGAACGGTGGTCCGGTTGCGACCCCACAGCCCGTGTCTTCGGCTGGCGAGGATCGCCAGCCGTTCGTGGACGTGGTCAACCGCTCCGCCGACCATCGGCGCCGGCCCCGGCGCCCCGGAGGCACGGAGGTGAGTGGTCAGGTGGCGCCGCAGTGCGGACTGTAGGACTGTGCCTCCAAGGCGCTGAGCGGCAGGAAACCGACCGTGTTCGCGTACTGCCCGCCGGCATGCCCGTTGGTGTTGATCAGGAGTCGCCAGGGCTGGTTGTTGCTGTCCGTGAGAGTGCAGTAGACGCGCAGCGTATCGCCCGCCCGGGCGAGTCCGGTGTTGGGGGCGTCGGTTCCCGGGATCGGCTTCATGTCGGCCTGCACGATGCCGGCCGCGGTATGGGTCAGGTACGTCTCCGCGACGAAGTCGCAGTTGACCATCAACGTCCCGCTGTCGAGGGTCAGGTTGTCCTTGCGGATGAATCCCGTGGTGTTGGCGTACTGCTGGCCGGCGCGCCCGTTCCGGTTGAGGGTGAGCACCCACTGCACGCGATTGTTGTCTGGAATGAAGCATATGGCGGCGATGTTGTCGCCGGGACGGGCGAGCCCGGTGTTGGGAGCGTCGGTTCCCGGGATGGGCTTCATGTCGCTCGTGATACGCACCGACGTGGCGCGCCCGATGCCCAGGACGCTGACGTCCGTGGCCTGGGCGGCGGACGCGTACGGCGACGACACCGCCGTGACGGCGGCTATGCCGAGCAGACTGATCACAGTGGTGACAGGCCTTCTCATGTCCTCGGTCCTCTCTTCCGCTGGCGAAGGCCCTTTACGGCTGGCCAGGTGGCCTACCGCAGCAGGCGACGGTCTGGGTCTGGTTGGCGCCGGCGAGCGGTGCTACCGCGAGCACAGCCGCCACTGCCACAAACAAGCCGAGTACGGCCTTGCGCACTGCCTCCTCCTCTGATCACGGGGAACCGGTGTTGCTTCGGCAACCGCCGCCGACTTGATGACAGAGCGCTGTTTCCAGGGTGTGGCCGTCAGACTGATCAAGTGACGGCCCGTTGACCATCACATGTCCGACACAGGGATGTCAGCGAACCAGGGGAACATGATGTCTGGTGATTGATAACGTGTGCATTATGGCAGCAGGTTGGGTAGCGGAAAGGTCTTCTCCGTGGGGGCGTCCATATCGAAGGAGCCGAGCATTCATCAGCTTCGGCTCTATCTCACGCTGAGCGAGGAACTCCATTTCGGACGTGCTGCCGCGCGCCTATTCATCACGCAGCCGGCACTGAGTGCGTTGTGGCAAAGGGAGTCCCTGTTCGGTGAGCAGGGGCTTCGTCGTGTGCGGGGCATGATCGCGGCGGGGTAGGGGCAGGCAGCGGACGGCTTGTTGTGGATCGAGGAGGGTGCGATGCCGTCGGTGCTGAGGTTGATGGAACAGCGTGAGGCGCGGGCGAGGCAGGATCTGGAGTCCTGGACGGAGGTCCTGGAGCAGGCTCAGGCGGAGGTGGATGCCGCGCGGGAGCGGGTCGAGCGGGCCCGGGTGGGGCGTGAGGAACTTGTGTCGGTGCTGGCTGGGGAGAGCCCGGTGAATACGCCGGTTCTGGTGCCGTCTGGTGGCGAGATGGCTGCTGCCCTGGGGTCGAGCGGCTCCGGCGTGGGGCATGGTGAGCGGCCGCCGGTGTGGCGGTCGGGCATGGGCGAGGAGGTGCTCAGCGGCCTGTATCGGGAGGTGTTCGCCGCGATGGTGGCCGCTTCGGGGCCGGTGAACGGGGTGGAACTGACGCGGGCGGTGGGCCGGGAAGCGGAGATCAAGAACGAGGTGGAGAAGATCCGGCACCGTGCCTACGTGCTGGAGAAGCGGGGCTGGCTGGTGCGGGCGAACGACGGACGGTTCATGCCCGCGCCCGGGGCAGTCGGCCGGGACGCTTCTCCGGCCAGCGCGGAGCGTCTGCGGCCAGGCGCCGGGACAGTCTGATCACGGCGGCCCACCACACCATCTGGGCGTGGTGGTCGGGGCGGCGTTCGTGGTCGCGGTTGAGGCGGCGTGAGCGGGCCAGCCAGCTCAGCGTCCGCTCCACGACCCACCTGCGGGCCAGTACGACAAATCCGCGTTGCCCGTCGCAGCGGCGCACGACCTCGGTCCGGACTCCGTGACGGGCGAACGCCCTCGCCAGCGCCGGACCCTGGTAGGCACTGTCGACCCACACCAGTTGCAGCAGCCGTCCCGGCTGCTGCATGAACGTCTCCAGCAGTGCGGGGGCGGCCTTGGAGTCGTGCACATCGGCCGTGGTCACGGTCACTTCCAGGAGCAGACCCTCGGTGTCGGTCAGGATGTGACGCTTGCGGCCGTCACGTGACTTGCCGCCGTCGTATCCGCGACTGTCCTCGCCGACGGTCTCGGAGGCGTCCACCGACTGACTGTCGATGATCCCGGCACTGGGCTCGGCGTTGCGGCCTGAGCGTTCCCTCGCCGAACGTCGCAGGCGTTCGTACAGCTCACGCGCATAGTCGTAGGCCCGCCAGCGGCGGAAGAAGTCGTAGACCGCCCGCCAGTACGGAAAATCGACCGGCAGAGCCGTCCACTTCACGCCGTTGTCGACCAGGTAGCGCACCGCGTCGAGCATTGTCCGGTGGCAGTACGCCTCGGGGCGCCCGCCCCGCTTCAGGAGCCAGGCCGGCACCGGCATCGCGGCGCGGACCTCGGCCCACTCCGCATCCGTCATGTCACTGGGATAGCAGGCTGCCCGCCGTCCCGGAGCGAGCGAACCGAACCGGTGCACGTAGCAGTCACACCCAGGGGTGACCGCGGTGGACGCAGGCACAGAGATGCTGCTCAACTGATCGGGCAACGGGCTTCCTTGGTCGTGCTGGTGTCGTAACCGCGTCACTACCAAGGGGCCCGTTCTCTCATGCCCGCGACCGCACCCGAACCTCCGTCCAGATGATCACCCGCGCCGCACACCTCGAACGAAATCCGGTTAGCCACAACGCACTGAGTCAGCAGATCAGAGAGCTGGAGAAACGCTTGGGTGTGCGCGTGGTGGAGCGCACGAGCCGGACGATCACTCTGACCGAGGCAGGGCAGGCACTGCTCCCCGAAGCACGAGCGGCGGTTGAGGCTGTGGACCGGCTGCGGCGCGTCGCCGACGCACAGATGCGGCAGGTCTCCGGACGGCTCGTCGTGGGAACCATGGGAGCCGAGGCAGCTATGGCGCACACCCGCGCCGTACTCAGCCGGCTGCAAGACCGTCACCCCGGGACAACCGTGCAACTGGTCAACCTCGGCTTCGGTGATCACATGGCCGCGCTGGCACAGCAAGAGGCCGACGTGGTCTTCCTCCGCCCTCCAGTGACGGACGACATCGAACTGCACCACCTGGCCACCGAGCCGCGCGTGGCCTGCCTCTCCGCCGACCATCCCTTGGCGATCCTGCCCCGACTCACCCTGGCTCAGCTCGCCGGCGTCCCGGTGGTCGACATGCCTCGGCAAGTTCCGCGGATGTGGTGGGACTTCTGGGCGGTCGACCCCCGCCCCGACGGCAGCCGCGTTCACTATGGGCCGGTAGTCACCGACATGGAATCGCTGCTGCACACAGTGGCCGCCGGAGAAGCGATGTGCTTTCTCCCGGCGGCCGCCCGTGAATACTTTCCACGCCCGGGCATCAGATACGTCGACGTGGTCGACCTCATCCCCTCCGCATCCGCCCTCGCCTGGTTGCGGCGCAGACGTTCCGAATACACCATCAGAGCCATTCGGCAAGCCGCGCACGAAGCCACAAGCCTGGGCTTCGGCGTAGTCACATGACGCATCCGACGTATTCGCTGCGGAGTGACGCGGCTTCGGCAGGTGTCAAGTACTGCGACGTCAGCTCGGCCTCGCGCAGGTTGGCTTGAGAGCTTTGAGCTGATTACGTTCAGCGATGTTCTCGGGCCACCTGGTCGTTTTGCCTACGTCATAGCGGGTGGCGGGCCGCCGGTTCCTGGAGCCAAGTGTGCGTCTTGGGAAGGGTGTTGACGGTTTGGGCGCACGGGCCGGGCGGTGCAGGTGAGGGCGGATGTGTCTGAATCCTCGGCGGACGCGGGCCGAGGTGAGCCGGGAGGGCTCGGCAGGCTTCTCCCAGGGGCGGCGGAGGTCGACTGCGGCTTCACGGGTGATCGGGTTCCTGCTCCTGGGCCACAGCCTGCTGCGCCTGTACGTACAGCGCAATGATCACCCGGGCGTCATCGGCGTCGACACCCGCCTCACGGGTACACCCCAGGTGACGCCCCCTGCCAAAACCAGCCCGTGCGCGCCCATGCACTCCTTCGTCCATGGCATCCGCAGGCGCGAGGCCTCCTCAAGGCCCAAGTCAACATGCACGGCCAGATACTCAACATGGCCAAGCTCCGGGCCTGTACCCGCTGGCGGTCCTCTCCGACTGAACCGTTCCGGGTTCGGTAGGGACTCGATCATTTGAGAGGATCGAGTCATGGCACGCCCTTCCCAGTACCCGCTTGAGCTGCGCAAACGAGCTGTCCGCATGGTCGCCGAGGTGCGGCCGGAGTACGACACCGAGTGGTCCGCGATGAAGGCCGTCGCGTCGAAACTCGGCATCGGCACGACCGAGACGCTGCGTAAGTGGGTGCGGCAGGACCAGATCGACGCCGGCACCCGGCCGGGCACGACGACGGATGAGTCGGCGGAACTGAAGCGGCTGAAGAAGGAGAACGCTGAGCTGAAGAGGGCGAACGACATCCTCAAGGCAGCAGCGTCTTTCTTCGCGGCCGAGCTCGACCGGCCACACACACGCTCGTAGCGTTCATCGACGAGCACAAGGGCCGCTTCGGCGGCGTCGAGCCGATCTGCCGGGTCCTCACCGACCACGACTGCAAGATCGCCCCCTCCACCTACTACGCACACCGCAAACGCCAGGACGCCCCCGCGGCCCGCACCGTCCGCGACACCGAACTGAAGCCCCTGATCGAGGAGGCGTACGACACCAACTACCGTGTCTACGGTGCCAGAAAGATCTGGCGCCACCTGAACCGACAAGGCCATTTCGTGGCCCGCTGCACCGTCGAACGCCTCATGCGCGAACTCGGCATCACCGGCGCCGTCCGCGGCAAGAAGGTGATCACCACGATCCCCGACCCCATCGCACCCAGGGCACCGGACCTGGTCGACCGCGACTTCGTCGCCGACGCACCGAACCGCTGCTGGGTCGCAGACTTCACCCACGTGGCGACCTGGACCGGCGTCGTCTATGTCGCCCACGTCGTGGACACCTTCTCGCGCCGCATCGTCGGCTGGTCGGCCGCCACCACGAAGGAGACCCGGCTCGTCCTGGACGCGCTGGAGATGGCCTTGTGGCAACGCGACCGCGACCAACGCCCCCACATTCGAGGCGAGTTGATACATCACTCGGACGCCGGGTCGCAGTACACGTCGTTCAAGCTGGCCGACCATCTGGATGCCGCCGGCATCGCGGCGAGCATCGGCTCGGTCGGGGACGCCCTGGACAACGCCCTGATGGAATCGACGATCGGGCTCTACAAAACCGAGTTGATCAAGCCTCAGCGGCCGTGGCGAACGCTCTCCCAGGTCGAGCTCGCCACCGCCGAGTGGGTCGACTGGTACAACCACAGTCGACTGCACGGTGAGATAGGGCACATCCCGCCCGTCGAGTACGAAGCAAACCACTACCTCAGCACCACGAAACCCCAGGTCACACCCAATATTTGAGCTCTCTACGGAACCCGGAACGGTTCAGACTGCGAGGTGTCACAAAGACGGGCTTGTTGTCACCGAGGTCGGCGGCCCCTCTCCCTCAATGGAGAGTCTTGACCGCTGACCCCGGAGTCGTGTTTCCCGGCGGGCCGATGTGGTCGGCGTTCCGGAAGCCGTGTGATCGCGGCGCTCACTGCCAACCCGAGCGTGACACCGACAGCGGAGCCGACGCTCTGCGCCCAGGCATCGTCGAAGGAGCCGGGCAGGACGGCTTCTGTGAGCCGACTGGCACCCGACAGGACTGTCAGCGCGGCCAGTATGGCCGTCCAGCGGTACCGCACCCCGTCGATGATGTCGCCGTAGAAGATGAGCAGCAGTGCCATGCCGAACTCCGCGTCCCAGCCGATCGCGGTGAGCGCGGCCGCGAAGGCAAGCGCGAACAGCCAGAGCCCCACCAATTGCCGGACGAACGGGGCGGCTGCCGTCTTGCACCACGCGGGGGCCAGAAGAACCGCGTGATGTACTGGACGATCGCGTACTTCCGCATGACTCACGTCCCGATCCCCTGGGGTAGCCGGCTACCGGCGCTCAGGAGTAGGACGCACAGGAACAGGACGCGGTTGTGCTGAAGTGTCGCCTCGGAGAGTCAGAGGCTGACGGGTAAGAGGAGCTGCAGCAGTGACCGCCGCCCCCCTTCCTCCACTCAGGAGACGGCTACTTCGGCGGTCCTGCCGCTGTGGACGGACGCCGCCGACTGCGGCCCGCGCCACCCCGGCAGCGACTCGCACTGACCATGCCGCAGCTACGAGCGCCTCGGGCGCCGGCCGCACGGCTGGGTCATCGCCATCGACGCCTCGCACCATGAGTTCTGCGCGAGGTGGCTTCCACCCCTCTGCGACGGCCCTGGATGGTCAACGGTGTTATCCCGGCCAAGCTGCACACCGAACTTCATGTGGAAACCAGCTGGTACTTGCCGTACATCACCTGTAGGGGAAGTGCCATCCCAGTGATCCAGGGCGTACACCTCCGGCCGAGACGCCGCCCCGCCATCTCCGGCGGTTCCGCACGCCCCCCTCACCTCTGCCCCGAGTACTGCCCTCCTGGCCCTGTGGGCGGCGCTTGCTCTCCGGTAGAGGTGAATGGTCAGTCGTACGGGGTGTCGGAGGGAAGGTCATGCACGCGCGGGGAAAGAGGAACCGGTCGTCGGACGAGCGAGACACTGCCTCGCACCGCGTGAGCGGGCCGAACCCGATGGTTCAGCGCATGCTGGACCTCCAGCGGACCGCGGGGAACGCCGCGGTGGCCCGCATGGTCGAGCAGGAGCGGCACCAGCACGGTCCGGGATGCGAGCACGCGGACCCGGCCGTCCAGCGCCGGGAGACCTCGGAGCACCAGCACCAGCAGGCGCAGGAGGCCGCGGGGGAGACGGTCCTGACGGACCATCGCAGCCTCATCGACGCCGCGATGGCGACGCCGAGCAGCCCGCTGCCGGGCGCGTTCCTCACCAAAGCGAAGGCCTTCTACGGCAACGACGCTCTCTCCGCGGGCCGCGTCCACGACAATGCGACCGCCCAGCGCGCCACCGCTGCGCTAGGCGCGCAGGCCGTCACGATCGGCAGCCACATCTTCCTCGGCGCCTCGGCCGTCGGTGACACCGAGACCCTCGCCCACGAGACCAGCCACCTCGACAAGAACCTCCGGGGTATCCGCGAGACCGGCAACGACAACGGCGCCGGCGTCACGGTGACCGACCCCGGGCAGGACTCGGAGCGCGCGGCCGCCGCCGACGGCGCCGCCTTCGCGGCGGGAGCGGCTACCGCGCCGTCGGCCGTCGCCCAGCGGGCTCCGGCCGCCAGTACGGCCGAGGGGCCGCACACCGAACTCCACGGCGGTACGGCGGTACAGCGCGTGGTCTGGGAGTACGACCAGGCCGCCAGCTTCAACGACCCCCGTGCCGGCCAGGAGACCCGCTGGCGCAACCAGGGCAACCGGGACGAGATCCGCACCGCCACCCAGCTGGGCATCCATGGCCGGAGCACACCGCGGCACGGCGACATCTACGACGACGCGACCCGGCAGGTGCACAGCAGCGCGAACGCGAAGTTCTCGAAGAACGGTTCCATCCCGGACCACAAGTACCCGCAGCGCGAGACACAGACCCGCAAGGCCCTGGTCGAGGCAAAGCAGGCCATCTCGACGGTGCTCGCCCTGCTGGCCGGAGCCGGAAACGCCCCCGGGGGCCAACTGCTGACCGGCCTCCAGTCGGGCTTCCCCGCGTTCCGGGCCGCGACGCCCGCGCAGATCGCCACCTTCCTGCCGCGGATCATCGAGGTCGTACGGCGCATCCAGGCCGGCCTGAACGCCGAGGGCGCGGAGATCGCCCTGGTGGGCGACGGCGGAGCCCCGCCCGGGGTCGCGGGCTGGGTCGCCCCCAGCGCGACCGACCTGTACAACCGCGTGTTCAACCCCAACCAGCAGAAGAGCGAAGACCTTCCGACCATGGACGCGGGCCGGAGCGGACCGATCAACCTCACCGACGAGGGCCAGAACGCCTGGTACATCATCCACGAGGCGACCCACCGGTTCGCGGGCACGCTCGACTACCAGTACAGCGCGCGCGACATGGAGATGGAGGAGGAGGACCGCAACGCCGAACTGGCCACCCTCGTGCCCGAGTCGGCGGCGGCGCGCGAGGGGGACATGCTCGGCAAGCGCGCCCTTCGGGACCCCTCCACGTACAGCGGCGCGAACGACGGCTCCAACCGCCAGCCGAACTGGTACGCCATGGGACAGCGCGCCCTGATGAACGCCGACTCCTACGCCCAGTTCATCCTGACGGCGACGGGGTACCGTGCTCCACGCTTCTGACGACGTGCCCGTCACCGCCGGCCCGCCCGTCACCGCCGGGTGGGCGGGCGGTGTGGACGGTCACGAAGTTCCCCCTGTGCCGTGGTCACGTAATTCCCCAGGTCCCCGACCTTGCCTCCGTATCCTGTGATTCCGATGCCGCCCTTCGGCCGGCACTCGGGTTCGTCGGCGCTGGGGGAGGGGTGAGACTCACTGTGACCGGTCTTGAGGCCACTCGCGCCGCGTTGCGCGAGCTGGAGGGACAGCCGTTCACGGCCATCGGCCGGGCCGCGACGCTTGTCTGGCTCACGTTCGGTGACGACGTGTCATGGGTGGACCACCATGGCGAGCACACCGTCCGCCCGGAGATGTCGCTGCACTTGCAGTGCCGATGGCGGCTGCTCAACGGCGTCTCTGCGATGGTCCAGGAGGGTGATCTCTATGTTCCGGGCGCGCGGGCCGGAGCTGGATTCGAGGCTGGGGGCGACATCGGGACGAGCCGGTTCGACGACCGCGTCGAAACCGTCACGCAGCTCATCGCGGCAGATGCTCCCGTCGTCGACCACGTGCGCATCGGCGACGAGTTCGACCTTCAGCTGATGCTCTCCTCCGGCATGTTCTTGGAGGTGTTCCCGGCAGGGCGCCCAGAGTGGGAAGACTGGCGGTTCCTGAGCTCAGGCGAAGAACGTTCGCACTATGTGGTGGAGAACGGCTCGGTGTTCAAGGCGTGAGCTCACCTCGCGCTCGCGAGCCACGTCTCCGGGACCCGCTATGGCCAACGGGAACTGTTTGATCAGGGCCTCCTCCTTCACTGTGTCTGCCGACGGTTTCGGCGGACACAGTGCGCGAGGGACACATCCGGCTGGCACGGGTGGACGGCGTACGCTTCCTCGGCCACGCCGCTGGATCGGCCGCGTACCACCTCCCCTCGGGCCACTACCGGCTGACTGCGGACCTGCGTCGACTCGCTGACTGTGCCGACGGTCGGGCAGACCGTCATCCTCACGGCGGTCGCGCAGCAGGCCATGGCCATGCCGGAGGGCGAGGATCTCGCCACGCTCGGCCGCAGTGGTGCGCTGATCGTGCTGCACCTCGCCGCGCGGTACGTGAGCCGTGTCGTCGAGGAGTTCCTCCCGCACTGCGGCGCGGCCTGCCCCGCGGCGGTCGTCGCGTACGCGTCCCGGCCCGAGGAACTGATCATCCGGGGCAGGCTGGGTGAGATCGCCGAGCGGGTGAAGGGAGGCGGGTGCGCTGCGCACGGCTGTGATCATGGTCGGCCGAATGCTTGGTGCGCGGGAGTTCCGGGACAGCCACCTGTACTCGCCGGAACGGGACCGGCACGTTTGCTGATCCATGTACGCAGCCTCTGTCAGGGTTCCCCGCTGCTCGTCCGTAAGGGACACGACGTTCAGTGGACCACCGTGACTCGTGGACGGCTACGGGCCGTGCGGAGTCGCGGCATGGTGGCCGGGCCCGCGTATCACGTGAATTGATACGAAGGATGAGAATGGCCGAATGTTTCGTTGGCGGCACAGGTGCATCCTGGGGACTCTTGTGGCGCGCCCTGTAGCGGGTGCCACGACTAGGGGGAAGTAGACATGCGCAAGATCGCGACGACCATCGCAGCACTGGCCCTGGCTGTAGGAGGCGGGCTCGTCATGGCGCCCAGCGCCAGTGCGGCAACTCCCTGCCCGTCCGGAGCAGTCTGCATCCGTGAGACGAACGGCAGCATCCTGAGCAGGAACATCTTCTACAGCTATCGCGCCCACAATCTGTCGAACGTCACCGGCGATCGCGTGATCGTCAACAGCCAGACCGGTGGCGCGGGCTTCAAGGTCTGCTACGAGTACAACGGTGGCAACTGTTCGACCGTATCCCGTGCGACCGGTGAATACGCCCCGTACAACATGACGCCGATCAACTCCATAGTTCTCGTACCGTAACCGACCTCCGGGCATGTACCGCACTGCTGCGGTACGTGCCCGGCTCCCCGTTGCCCCACCAGGTCCGACCGGCCCCTGGTCGGGGCGGCGACCGGGAGCTACGACACCACGCCGGCGAAGTCGGTGGCGGATCGTGCTGCGGCAACGATCGTGCCCGCCCGGTCGATGCAGATGACATCGATCGCGACCGGCGCCCCCCGCAACACGGCCAGCGCCTCGTCGCGGGCCTTCGCCGCCACCAGGTCCCCGAGAGTCACCCCCGCCGCCGCGCAGAGCTGAAACGCGGCGAGCCCGGTGTTGCGCCCGCCACCTCCGCGGCCAGCGCCTTGACGTTCCCCACCCGGGCCCTTGCCTGAGCAAGGTTCTCGTTTCGAGTGGGGTGACGTACCCATACTCGGGGTGTCTGCGGAGTCGGCTGCGGTTGCACTCGATCTCGATGTAGCGGAAGACGTCGGCCGGGCGGCCTCGAGGGTCTCCCGGACGGTGGTTCCGATCTCCGCTTTGAGGACAGCGAACCAGCTTTCCGCAGCAGCGTTACCGTAACAAGAGTCGGCACGTCCCATCGACTGTCGCATGCGCAACCTGCGTATCTCGGTGCGGAATTCATCACTCGTGTATTCGCTGCCGCGGTCGGTGGTGCATGATGCACACGACCGCTGATACGACGGTCATCGCCCACCGAAACGGACGAGACACCCCGACCCGCTTCAGCCTCACCACCCCAGGCCCCCAAGACGGCAGCGGCGCGAACTGTACTCCTCAATCACACACAGCGCCCGAAACGAAACGCCACCAGCGCCCCGCACCACCCCGTACCACCGCGCGCCATCCCAGGGCAGCTCCCCGAGTGAAGCTTCCCCTTGATGTTGGACACCTGGAGACTGGGACATGAGGTTCCAGAGGAAGTAGTGCCAGGTGGGAAGTAAGAGCAACCGCAGCAGGCGGTACTCGGAGGAGTTCAAGCGCGACGCGGTCGCGCTGGTCCGGTCCTCCGGCAAGACCGTCACCGAGGTGGCTCGGGAGATCGGGGTCAGCTCCGAGGGGCTGCGGAACTGGGTCAAGCAGGACACGATCGACCGCGGGCAGGGGTCGCCGGGTGAGCTGACGAGCGCGGAGCGGGAAGAGCTGCGTCGGCTGCGGAGGCAGAACCGTGAGCAGGCCGAGACGATCGAGGTGCTGCGAAAAGCGGCGGTCTTCTTCGCGAAGGAGAGCGATCGATGAGCGAGGTGTACGCGTTCATCGAGGCGGAGAAGACCACCCACAACGTTGCTCTGCTGTGCCGGCTGCTGAAGGTGGCCCGGTCCTCCTTCTACGCCTGGCTGGCCGGCGAGCCGGCCCGCGCCGCCCGCCGGGCCGCCGACGACGCCCTGGCCCACGAGATCACCGTGTTGCACATAGCCTCCCGGTGCACCTACGGAGTGCCGCGTATCCATGCCGAGTTGCGCAGGATGGACCGGCGGGTCAACCGCAAGCGAGTGGAGCGGATCATGCGTGAGTGCGACATCACCGGGGTCACCCGGCGCAAGCGCCGGTCGCTGACCCGTCCAGCGAGGAAGGCGGTGCCCGCTCACGACCTGATCGGCCGTGACTTCACGGCCGCCGACCCGGGGCGGAAACTGGTCGGTGACATCACCTACATCCCCACCGACGAGGGCTGGCTCTATCTCGCGACCTGGCTGGACCTGGCCACCCGCGAGATCGTCGGCTACTCGATGGCCGACCACCACCGCGCCTCTCTGGTGGTCGACGCACTGACGATGGCCGCCGGACGTGGTCGGCTACAGACCGGCTGCATCGTGCACTCGGACCGCGGAGCCGAGTACACCTCTGACGAACTCCGCCGGGAAATAAGCAGGTTGGGCCTGCGGCAGAGCATGGGCCGAACCGGCTCGTGCTACGACAATGCCGCCGCCGAGAGCTTCTTCGCGCTGCTGAAAGCGGAGATCGGCACCCGCCGCTGGCCCGACCGGACCACTGCCCGCGCTGAGATCTTCGCCTTCATCGAGACCTTCTACAACCGCAAGCGGCTGCGAAGGCATCCAGTCTGGGGCTACCTCACCCCGCTGGAGACCCGTCAGCGACACGAGCAAGAGCATGCCCTCGCAGCGTAAGCCTCGAGTGTCCAGCATCACGGGGAAACTTCAGGGTGTGAGGGTGGTGTCGGCTTTCTTGGTGTGTTTGCACTGCAGGACGAAGGGGCCGTCGGGGACGTCCTGGACGCCGATCGGGTCCGGTGGCTGTTGCCAGGTTCCGTAAAAGGCGCCGTCGCGTCCGCCGTCGTTGGAGTCGGCGAAGGTGTGCACGGACTGTGCCCACACTTCGCGGAGTACGGCAGCGCACAGGTCCTGGAATGCACGCCAGCCCAGGGTGTGCAGGGCGAAGCCGGGGGAGCCCGGTGCTGCGACGGTGCCTTTGCGGGGGTGGTCGGTCACTGTGGCTGGTCCTCGGCGGGGCCGTTGTGGGGGAAGCGGACGGGGCGTTTGAGGTTGTTGCCGTGGGTCCAGGGCAGGGCGCCGTCGTGCTGGAGGCGGCCGACGACGATGCCGGGGGCGATGCCGGCCTGGCGGGCGAAGGCTTTGACGTTGTCGAAGGGCATGGGCCTGCGGGCGAGGCGCCGGTAGGCGGCGTTGTGCTCGGGCGGGATGAGGGTCTGGGCTGCGAAGGTGTCGGCTTCTTCTTCGCTGCGGTCGCCTTCGGGGGTGCGTTCGTCGGCGCGGTCGGTGTTGTCGAGGAAGGTCAGTCTCTTGCCATGGAGGAGGGTGTGGCCGATCTCGTGGAAGACGGTGAACCAGAAGTGGTCGTCTTTTTTGAACCGGTCGCTGAGGGCGATGCCGACCTTGTCAGGGGTGAGCCAGCGAGTAACGCCGGAGACGCTTGTCAGGGGAGGCGCGGGGAGGAAGACGACGGCTACGCCGGCCTGGGCGCACAACTGGGTGATCCGGCCGGGCCAGGTTGCCGGGTCGTCCAGGGTGAGGGCGCGCAGGCTGGGCAGGAGGGCGGTGAGGGCGGCGCGGTCGAACGGCTGGCAGGGCAGGGCGCGGGCCTTGAGTTCTGCCTGGCGCAGCCATACCGCGGTGGCGTAGTCGTCGGTCTTCAAGACGGTGGAGCGGCGGAAAGCGGTGCGGTAGCTGCGCCAGAGGTCTTCGGCGACGCCTGGGTCGGCGACGCCGAAGAACGCCAGCAGACGCTGGAGGTTGTCCGCGCTCCTGTCCTTGTTCGGCAGGATGCTGCGCTTGACGAGCTCGGTCAGTGAGAAGTTGTCGAGCCAGTCGATGCGCTTGCTGAGCTGCTGGAGTTCCTGCTGGCGGGTGACGTGGGTGCGCCAGGCGGCTTCCAGTTGGTTCCACATCGAGGCTGGGATGCCGGTGGCGCGCTCGAGGAGAAGCGCGGTCTCGGGGGTGAGGACTGCGGTGCCCTGGACGATCTGGTTGATGTGCTTGGTGGACAGGCCAGTACGCCGGGCGAGGTCGGCCTGCGGGATGCCGAGCGCTTCCAGTTGTTCCTTGAGGGTCTCGCCGGGCGGCTGGGCGGAGTCGGGCGCGTAGGCGAAGGGCGGGGCGGGAGGCGGGGTCACGGGTGGTGCCTCTCTGAGGTCGGGGAGGCGGGGGTGGCGGGGGCGGTCATCGCGTGATGGCGATCGCGGTGACTATCAGTGCGCGTACGGAGTGCTCGTCAAGGGTGCCGTCACGGTGGGCGGCGGGCGGGTCGTCGCGCGGGCGTACGACGAGGTGGCCGTGGTCCCCGAGCGAGACGACCCGGCTGATGCCGCTGTCGGCCGGATCAGGCCGTAGCCGGGCGGCCGCGAGGCGATGCAGGTCGGCCAGGTGGTCGGCGGCGGCCATCTGGCCGAGGCGTCTGTGGAGCGCGGCGGCGGCCTCCGGCCCGAAGCGGACCCGGCGGGCCGCGTCGCTGTTGCAGACGCGGGCGAGCTCCGCGTCGTCGAAGGCGATGTCCACCGGCAGCCCCAGAAACCTCTTGCGTATACCTGTCGCTTCCATGCTACTCTCTCGATCAAGAAAAGTTTCATTGGCTTGCTAGGTGTATGAAACCCCGCGCATGGTGGAGCGCCTTTGCAGGTCAGATCGATCCCTCTTGAAGGAGGTACGTCATGCCCGGCAGGGCGAGTGGGTCTGGTGGGAAGCGGGGGCGGAGTGCGGTCACGGGTCGGTTCGTGAAGCAGTCGACGGTGCGCAGGCATCCGTCGACGACGGTGAACGAGCGCGTGTCGCGGCTCGAAGAAGAGCAAGTAGGCGGGCTTCGGGCCCGCCTTTCGCATATCCCGGCCCGCCGCGGGCGGGCCGGGGGAAGGGGAGGTGGCCGTCATGACGACGGCAGGCATCCAGCACGAGGAGACCGGCGGCAAGGCGGCGACCGTCACGGTGGACGGCGAGCCGGTGGAGATGCCGCAGCGCACGACGCCGAACGCGGTCCCGGGTAACTCGTTCGCCGGCCACGAAGAGGAGGGGGGATCGCCGTGCGCGAGGGGGAGACGTTGGTGTCGGTCTCCACCAGCCCGATGGTGGCGGCGTTGTCAGTGGCGCATGGTAGACCTGGTCCCTGAGTGAACTTGTCTAATTTTACTGCTAGTTGATCAACTATCGAGTGAAGAGGTGCGACATGGTCGAGGCAGAACTTCCCGGGCAGGGGGTGGTGTTCTGGCCGGTGGGCACGGGCGACTCCACCACGATCGTGCTGGGCGACAACCTGGTGATGCAGGTGGACTTGCGGGACATGAAGGCCGCCGATGAGGACGACGCGGTGGTCGCCGCCGTCATCGACCGGCTGGAGGAGACCCTGCCGCAGCCCGACGGCACGACGCCCTACCTGGCGGTCTTCGCCCTGACCCACGCCGACTCGGACCACTGCTGCGGCTTCGGCGACCTTCTGGAGAGCTCCATCCTGATCGGGGAGATCTGGGCGACGCCCCGGCTGTGGCGCGAACTGTCCGAGGACAAGCCGATGTGCGAGGACGCACAGCGCTTCCAGGACGAGGTCGAGCGACGCGTGGACGCCACCCTCAAGGCCATCAAGGACGGCAAGGAGCCGCCCAGCGGAGACCGGGTGCGCATCATCGGCTACGACGAGGACCGCGAGCTGCACTCCTACGCCGAACTGCCCGACGAGTACTTCACGTTCCCCGGCGACGTGATCACCAAGGTCGACGGCGAGGACGTCGCGGACCGCTTCGAGGCGTTCGTCCACGCCCCGTTCAAGGATCACTGCGCCGGCGACCGCAACGACACATCTCTGGCACTGCAAGTGCAGCTGAAGGCCAGCGACGGCACAGTCGGCCGCCTTCTTTTCCTCGGCGACCTCGCCTACCCCATCATCAAGATGATCTTCGAGAACAGCGAGGCCGCAGGTAACGCGGACCGAGTGGAGTGGGACGTGCTGCTTTCCCCGCACCACTGCTCCAAGAAGGCCATGTACGCCGAGGGCGAGGACGGCAAGGAGGAGCTCAAGCAGGACCTTCTCGACCTGCTCCAGGCGCATGCCAGTCCGGACGCCAGGGTGATCGCCAGCTCGTTGCCCTTCCGCGAGAAGGACGAGAAGGGCAACAACCCGCCGCACCTGCTGGCCCGGGACGCCTACGCGTCGATCACCGACTACGAGGTGCTGTGCACGGGGGAGTACCCCTCCAAGGAGGAACCCCGCCCAGTGGTCTTCGCCCTGGAGGCGGGCCTGGGACTGGAACTCGTCGACGTCACCGACCTGGAGAACAAGTCCCAGGTGCTGCATGCCGCAGGCGGCGGCCGACGGCTGCTGGCCGCGCTGGGCACCACCCGCTTCCCGGCCACCGCCCTCACCGCCGCAGCTGGTCTGCCGCGCCAGCGCGGCACGGACGCCGCGCGCGCCGGTGTGCAGCGGGCCAGGGGCGACAAGGCCGAGCCCGCGGTACAGATCGGATTCGGTGCCGCGTGAAGGACAGCGCCACCCTGGAACTCACCGAGGGCCAGCAGCTCGCCATCGACCAGCTGCACCGGATCGTCCAGGCGTCTCGAGGATCGGTGGCGGCCACCCACGTGGCCGCCACAGCCGGCGGGTACGTCGAGGCCCGCGTCAGCGTCGGCTGCGCCAACCTGTCGCCCACCCAGGGCGGCCTGCGGCTGCGCAGCGTCGAGGCGGTCACCCTGCGGATCCCTCCGAACTTCCCCTTCACCGCCCCCAGCGTGCAAACCCGGCACACCCGCTTCGCCGGCGCCCCGCACGTCAACTGGGGCCGCCACCTGTGCCTGTACCGCTCGACGGCGACCGAGTGGGATCCGGCCGACGGCATGTACGGGTTCATCACCCGCCTCCTGGACTGGTTCGAGGCGGCCGCCGCGGGACAACTGGACCGGCCCGGCGAACCCCTGCACCCCCCGAACGCCCTGACCGACCACACCGCGGGACTCCTCGTGATCCGACACGACGCGCCCGTCGCACGACCGGACGGGCCGTGGCTGGGCGCCGCCGTACTGCACCAGGTCAACGACATCAGATGCGACGTCGTGGACTGGCTCGCCGTTGAGGACCCCTGGCCCGACAGCCTGGAACAGTTGCGGGAGAGCGCCGCGCTGCCGGCCGGCGCCCGCGCCTTCCTCGCCCCCGTCGTCGTCACCACGAAGCACCTGACGTTCGAATACCCGCTCACCGCGCGCGAGCTGGTGGAGTCCTTGGCCCGCGACCACATCACGCCGCGCCTGCTGCTGGGGCTGACGGGATTTGTCGCAGGCCACAACCGCACCCTGCTGTGCCCCGACGCCGACGCCACCGTGTCGACCGGGGACGACGAGGACACCCCAGCCGCGCCGGTGCACCTGCTGCTGGGCACCCCCTCGCGGGGTATCGCCGGCGACGGGCCGCGCCGGACGCACCTGGTGGCCTGGCACCTGCCCGACTTCGCCGATCAGGTCGGGCGCCTGACCGCCGACACTGCCTTCAGCGGGCATGCGTACTTGGCCGAACTCGGCGACGAGGTCGTCCGGTTCGGCACCGACTGGCTCGACCGCCAGAGCACCCGGTGGATGCGCGTCTACGAAGCCCGGCCCGAGGTCACGGTCCGACGCGACCACGCCAGCCCCGCGGCCTGGCTGCGCGGCAAACGCATCCTCGTCCTGGGCGCGGGCGCCCTGGGAGCACCCGTCGCCGACATGTGCGCCCGCGCCGGAGCCGCGCACCTCACCGTCGCCGACCACGGACTCGTCCACCCCGGAATCCTGGCCCGCCAACCCTATACGGACGCCGACATCGGCTTTTCCAAGGCGAGGGTCCTGGCCGACCGCCTCAACCGGATCGACCCCCACGCCACCCGTGTCGAGGCCCTCGTCGGCAACGTCACCACCCAGCTGTCCGCCCTCGACCTGCACACCTTCGACCTGATCTGGGACTGCACCGCCAACCGCATCGTCCGCGCCCACCTCGAACGTGCCCGCCGCACCGACACCGCCCCCTGGCCCCACCTGGCCACACTGATGATCGGCCACCACGCCACCCGCGGCATCGCCGCCATCTCACCCCGCGGTGCCACCGGCGGTGGCACGGACGTCCTGCGGCGCACCGCGCTGGCCGCGCACGCCGATGCCACGCGCGCCTTCGACGACCTGATCGACGACTTCTTCCCCACCACACCCCCGACCGAGCTCTTCCAGCCCGAACCCGGCTGCTCGGACGCCACCTTCACCGGATCGGCCGCCGACGTCACCGCACTGGCCGGACAACTGGCGACCGGCGTCCTCCACGCCCTGGCCGAACCCGCCGACCGGCACGCCATGGCCGTCCTCATCGTCCGCATGCCCACCGGCCCCACCAGCACCCAGCCGTCCGGGCCGCGCTGGCTGACCTGGCCCAACGACACCCTCGCCACGGACGAGGCCACCGGTTACGACGTGCGCATCACCCCCGCCGCACTGGCCGAGATGCGCGCGGAAGCCCGCCGCGGCGCCCGAGTGCGGGGCCCGCGCGTGGAAACCGGCGGCACCCTGCTCGGCGCCGTCGACGACGCCACCGGTGTGATCTTCATCGACGAGGCCACCGGCCCGCCCCCCGACTCCCTGCTGACCGAGGCCTACTTCCAGCACGGCCTGGACGGCGTCGGCGGCCACCTCACCGCCCGCCGGAAGGCTACCGGCAACATCAGTCGCTTCCTGGGCATGTGGCACACCCACCCGCACACCGCAGCACAGCCCAGCACCACCGACCGCGCCGCCATGACCAGCCTCACCCTCCCGCTGGACGACGCCCCCGCCCGCGCCCTCGTCCTCATCGCCGGAGGACCACCCCCCGTCTGGCACCAGTGGCTCGCCACCGGGGACAGCCCCGACCTCTACGCCCACCTCGCCGCCCGCACCGCCTCGGTCACGGTTGAGCCGCCCCCGCAGCAACCACCCGCTCACCTCGGCCCCGTGCAGTGGTGGCCCGGCGGCTACTCCACCCGCCCCCACAGTCCCGTCCCCGTCCCACGCAAGGGCTCCCGCTCATGACCCGCACCATCGGCCTCGCCCTGTCCGGCGGCGGCTCCCGCGCCGCCGCCTTCCACCTCGGCTGCCTGCGCGCCCTGCACGACCGCGATCTCCTCGACTGCATCCGCGTCGTCTCCGGCATCTCCGGCGGCTCCCTCCTCGCCGCCCTGTGGGCCTACGGCCCGAAAGAGTTCACCGACTTCGACGCCAGCACCACCGACCTGCTGCGCTCCGGCCTGCAACTGGACATCGCACGCCAGGCATTCAAGCCCTCCGCGGCCGCCCGCAACCTCACCGCGGCCGCCCGCGCAGGCACCCGCCAACTGTTCACCCGCACCACCCAGGTCACCGTCGCCCGCCCCGCCAACCGCACCGACGCCCTGGCCGCCGTCCTCGCCCACAAGGCGTTCGGCACCACCACCCTGGCCGACGTCACCCACCCCGGTCTCGACGTCGTTCTGACCGCCACCGACCTGGCCACCACCAACGCGGTTCGCTTCGGCAGCACCCGCAGCGGCTGCTCCCGCTACGGCACCATCACCGAGCCCGTCCACGTCGCCACCGCCGTAGCCGCCTCCGCCGCCTACCCCGTCTTCCTGCCGGCCCTGGAACGCACCTTCACCTTCCAGTACCGTGACGGACACCACCAGCAGCACACCGTGCTGCTCACCGACGGCGGCGTCTACGACAACCTCGGCCTGTCCGTCCTCGAGCCCGGACGCTCACCGCACCACACCCAGCACGTCTACGACGTGCCCTTCATCATTTCCTGCGACGCCGGCCTGGGGGAACTCGCACTGAAGGCACCGCACTTCATGTTCGGACGCCTCAGCCGCTCCTTCGCCACCGTCCACCGCAAGGCCCAGGACTCCGCCCGCGCCCGCCTGCACGAGTGGGCCGCGAGCGGACGCATCGACGGCTTCGCCCTTGCCTATCTCGGAATGAAGGACGACCGCCTGCCCGCGCCGCCAGCCGACCTCGTTCCGCGCAGCGCGGTCGCCTCCTACCCGACCAACTTCGCCGCCATGGCCCGCAGCGACTTCGAGGCCATCACCACCCGCGGCGAACAGCTCATGCGCACCGTCCTGCCGATGTACCTGCGCCCCGCGCACGGCTAAGGAAGCGAAGCTGCGCACCTTCCACTCTTCGCCAGCCGTGTCCCGCCGACGGCTTCATGCCTTGGGCACGAGCGATTCTGAAGACAGCCCGAAGGGCCGCAACCCGGGTGTGCCGCTCTGCGAGTACAAGGAGTCGTCGTCCTGCCGCGACGGGGCGGTGCACCACGCCAGGACGACGGCGGCGCAGGACGGCTACTTCGGTGTCGACACGCCCACCCGGCTGTGTGGCTACAGACCTGGTTTGCTCACGATCTGGATGAAGGATGGAGTTCTCATGGCTTCTCCTACCGCAACGCCCGGCGTATCTGATGGGGCGTTGTCCCCGTTGGGGCAGCGTTTGCGCGTACTGCTGGGTGCCGAGCGTGTTGTGGGTGATCTGCGGCGTTACTTCGGTATCGATCTGCCGCCCGACGGGGTGCCATACACCGGCAGTCGGTTCGAGCATCTGGCGGGTGGGGGAGACCGGCCGGAGGTCGCCAACCGGTTCACGGCGGAAGACTTGGTCGCGGTACAGACTTTGTCGGTGACCGTTCCGGCGGCTGTTGCGTTGGATCTTCTGGAGGGCCCTCTCGGTGCGCGGCTGTCCGGTCTGCTGCACGCCATTCCCAGGGACATCGACATGGTCGACGCCGACGCGGACGTCGTAGCCGACGGCTCGCCGGCGGACCAGGCCTGGCAACTGCTAGAAGATCAGCCTGATGTCGGATGGGTGATCGCGGGGAAGCTCCTGGCCCGCAAGCGTCCGCGGTTGCTGCCGGTCTACGACAAGGTGGTGCGCTGCGCTCTGGGACGCCCGCGCCCCTCGTTCTGGCTTGCGCTGCATGCTGCGCTCCGCGCGGACGACCACGCCCTGCACCGCCAGTTGTTCGAGCTGCGTCAGGTCGCAGGGGTGCCGGAGACAGTGAGTGCGCTGCGGATATGCGACGTGGCGGTGTGGATGGGGCACCGGGCGGAGGGGCACGCCTGTCCTCGCTGACGTCGGCAGCGAAGTTGCCCTTCTGGCGTGTGAGGGTGACGGACTTTACCAACCGTCACCTGGGTGTGTGTGACGTTCGCGTGGAGTGGTCCGCGGGGCCGGGGGAGGGGTGTGGACTCGGGGCCGGGAGCGCCGCCAGCGGGGCGGCCCTGGGGCTGGAGGGGGCGGCAGCGGGTGGGTGGTCGGTTGGTGGTGGGCGAGTTACGGGTCCAGGAGATCGTCCGTGGGAACGGTCAGGTGTCCTACACGGTCGTGGATACGGACTGCACGCTTGTGGCGGAGGCGGACGGGTTCTTGCGTGCCTGTCGGGCGGGCACGGATCGTACGTACGCGTATGTGCTGGTGGATCATCTGCGCTGGCTCCGCTTCGCGGGCCTGACGGTGGAGTCGGTGTCGCTGGAGGATCTGCGGCACTACATGGCGGCTCTGGGGGCGGATTATCCGGGGCCGTTCGGTCTGCCGTGGCGGGAGAACAAACGCCCGTACGGGCACAGCGCGTTGAAGACCACGGCGGCCTGCCTGAAGGGCTTCTACCTCCGCCTGGGCACCCACGGCGTGAACCCTGCACTGGCGGAGGCGCTGCGTGTGACGCGTTTGCCGACGCGGGTGGATCGGCGGCGGGCGATGCTCGGGCACGTCCTGCACAGCATGCCCGCGAACCCCCTGGCTCCGGCGGAGCAGATCCGCCGGCATCCGAAGATGCTGCCCGAGGGCGCCCGGGAGGTGCTGTCGGGGGCGGTGTCGTGCGCGCGGGACCGGATGGTGGTCACGTGGTTGGCCGACGGCGGTTTCCGGATCGGCGAGCTGTGCGGGCTGCGCCTGGTCGACCTCCACCTGCGCGAGCAGGCCGCGTGCGGTCAGTGCCGGGGGCCGCACGTGCACATCTGCCACCGTGAGGACAACGCCAACCGGGCCCGGGTCAAGACCAAGACACCCTGGACCTGGCAGGACAACGTCGTAAGCGGCGGGACGGTACGCCGGGCGAGCCCGGCGATGATCCACACCTACTTCGAGTACATCACCACCCAGTACCCCGCCCAGACCGCTCACGGCATGCTCCTGGTCAGCCTGCACGGTCCCTCCCGAGGCCAACCGTGGACCACTGCCGCGGCCCGCGGCATGCTGCGCCGGGCCGCGGCCCGTGGTCAGATCGGACGGGTGGTACCGCACGCCTTCCGGCACAGCTTCGCCACCGCGGTGCTGGACGCCGCACGGGGCAACGCGGTGATCGCGCGGGAGGCCGGCGGCTGGGCCTCGGCCGCGACCGTCGAGCAGGTCTACGGCCATGTGGACGTCCACGACCCGGTCTTCGCCGCGGCGCTGGAACAGGTGTGGGGGGCACGGCCGTGATTTCTCTGACGCTGCTGCCCGGCCGCACCGACACCACCCGCGTCGGCCGCGACCGCCTCGAACTGCTCACAGCCCTCATCGACGCCCCCGCATTCGACCCGCTCTTCCGCGACCCGCTGATCTTCATCCCGCCTCAGCACCCGGTTTACGCCTGGCAGTGCGCCGTTGACGGCTGTCTGCGCATCCGCCGGGTCAGCCACAACCTGTGCAACACGCACAACCTGGAGTGGGAGCAGGCCGAGCGGGCGGGGCAGGCCAAGCGCGCCTTCATGGACGCGGCCGGTGCTCTGCCGGCCGCGCGGGGAGTGGATTACGGCCGGTGCCTGGTCTGTCCCGACCGCCCGGCGATCAGTCCCACCACCCGGCTGTGCCAGCAGCACCAGACCAGATGGCACTACGGGGAGGCCGCCGGCATGGACCAGGACCGGTTCGAACACTGGGCCCGTACACAGGACCCGCTTCCCGGCTACGGCCTGTGCCAGGCACGGTGCCCGTTCCTGGCCTGCACCTCACTGGGGCTGTGCCTCCAGCACCTGAACCGGTACAAGATCGACAACCGTCCGGGAGGAGCCCGGTCGCAGAACTCACGCGGTCCCCTCAAGGACGGCCGACCGCTCCCGGTGACCTACGGCGACGAGAAGACATTCCGTGCCTGGTGCGCCGCTGCGGAGCCGGTCACGCAGCCAGGGCTGGTCAACCTTCATGGCCTGTCCCCGCTGCTGCGGGCCGAGATCCAGTGGGGCCTGCACACCCATGCCCAGGCCGCACAGCACTCCGAATGGAGCACCAACGGCATCAGGAATCTCGTCAGATACTGCTGGCGGGGCAGCATCACGTCCCTGATGGACCTGCACGACGAAGGCTACGCAGGCCTGACACGCAAGCAGATGGACTCCGAGGTCCGCAAAATCATCTGGGAGATCATCAACGGTCTGCGCTGCGTCTACTACAGCCCCTCCGACACCAAGGACGCCGGCTTCCTGGAGACCGATCACTTCGGACGGCGCTTCAAGAACGCCCAGAGCCACTTCGACATCACCGCCGTACCGCAGCGGTGGCTGCGCGACCTGCTCTGGGACCACCTCGCCGAGTTGCTCCGTTCACCGCAGTGCCCCCGCACCCGAGGCCCCTTCGACCAGATGCGCCGCGCCGCCGTCGAACTGGGCGTCTTCCTCCAAGCCGACGCCCCCGACGCCGGCCACGACCACACCGCGCTGCGCCGTGAGCACGCCGAGCGGTTCGTCGCCGACCAGCGCCACCGCGCCCGCCACAGTCTGCCGTCCCTGGGCATGGTCCTGGTCGACGGACGATCCCCCACCGTCACCGATCTGAGCTGCCAATTCGTCTTCAACCAATCCCGCAAGCTGCTCTACAGCGCCATCACCGCCGGCCACGCCGAACGCCTCGGCATCGACACCGGCTTCCTGACCGCCATCCCCTTCGGCGGCACCGGCATCAAACAGCGCTCCCGCAACCCTTTCAGCGACGACGTCGCCCGCGCCCTGACCGACGAGACCAATCTGCGCCGCCTTGAGGAACTCGACCTCAACGACCGGGGCCTGCGGGACATCTGGGAGACCATCGTCGCCACCGGGCGCCGCTGCAGCGAGGTCGTCGGACTGCGCCTGGACTGCATCGGCCGCTACCGCGGTCTGGCCATGCTGTGGCACGACCAGACCAAGGTCGGCAACTACAACGAGGGCATCCGCATCCCCGAGCCCGTCTACCAGTGCCTCGATGCCCGCCGAACCAAGACACTCCACCGCTTCGAAAAACGTTACGGCCGCACCCCAACAGCCGCTGAACGCCCCGGCCTGGCTTTGTTCCCCTCCCGCATCCGCAACCCCAACGGCCGGCAGCCGATCTCCTACGGACACTTCAACCAGCGCTTCAAGACCTGGATCGCCGGCCTCGACCTCGGCGGCGCCTACGTCGCCCACCAGGCCCGCCACACCCTGGCCACCAACCTGCTGCGCGCCGGCGCCACGCTCACCCACATCCGCCGCTACCTCGGCCAGCTCTCCGAACGCATGGCCGAGCACTACGTGAAGATCACCAACAGCGACCTCGAAGACGTCCTGAACACCGTCTGGGTAGCCGGGCCCGGGGCACCCCACCCAGGCGAACTCCTCTCCGGCGACACCACCCCCATAGACCGCGAGACAGCCCTCGCCCTGGCCCTGGACCTCTCCCGCCGCAGCACCCCCGCCGACGGCGGATTCTGCACCTACCAACCCGTCGTAGACGGCGGAGCCTGCCCCTGGAAACTCGACTGCGAGAACTGCGACAACTTCGTCCTCTCCGGCGCAGACCTCCTCTACTGGCGACGCAAAGCCGAACAGTGGCGCTCCATCGCCGAGAACGCCCCCGACGACGCCACCGCCGACTACCTCCACACCGTCTTCGAACCCACCGCCAAAGCCATCAAAGGACTCGAACAGGCCCTGGCCGCCCTCGGCATCCTCGACGAAGCCCTCACCCTCGACCTGCGGCGCCCACAGGACTACTTCCACCGCACCTGGAGCACCGCCTTCCGCGCCCGAGACCTCGCAGCACTTCAGGCCCCCGACGACGCCACAGGACAGCCATGAGCCCCCGCACCGACGCGGCCGTCCAAGCCCGCCGCCAAGCCACCCAGGAGATGCTCGAACGCCTCCAGACCGCCCTGGCGGCCGCAGCCCGCGACCACACGCCTGTCACCGTCGCAGCCCTCGCCCGTACCGCCCGCGTCTCACGCACCTTCCTCTATCAAAACCAGCAGGCCAGAGCCCTGATCGAACAGGCCACCCGCACAAGCAGACCCCATCCCGGAGTCTCCAGCAGCGCCAGCCGCGCACAGTCCGCCTGGAAGGAACGTGCACTCAACGCCGAAGACGCACTCACCCAAGCCCAGCGCGAAATCCGCACCCAGCGCACCCGCATCGCAGAACTCCTCGGCAAGATCCGCGACCTCGAACACGATCTCCCCGAAGGCGCACTTCAGCGCATCGTCACCGAGAACACCACGCTTAAGCAGCACGTACGACAACTCACCCAGGACAACCAGCAGATTCAAGAACGACTGACCAGCGCCCGCCAGAACAACCGCTTCATGGACAAACGCATCGCCGACCTCGAAGCCCAACTCGCCCCGTACCTCACCACACCACCCCCGCGCCCCTGACCCAGCCTCGGATCGATGCCAAACGAGAGGGGCCTTGCCGACGACCGTCAGATCCAGTCGATGCCCAGCTTCCCCAGTGCGTCGAGCTGGTCCTGGGTGAGCTTGTCACGCCTCGATTTGGTGTTGGAGACCCATACGCCCAGTCTCACGGCCACCGGCTCCGTCTCGCCGTCGACCGCGATCTCTTCAGCGTGGCCGCGCGGGACAGGCCGGTGGGCGCCTTCCCGTTCGACCCATTGTGCGAGGGCTGCCAGGCCGCGCTGGAAGGCCTGCTGTGCCTTGCCCGGGCCCTTCGTCGCACGCGTAGCCGCAGGGGGCGGAGACGGCGCCTGGACGGGCTTCACACCCAGCTTGGACAGCCGCTCCTGCTGCTCGGTCGACAGCTGCGCCCAAGTAGCCGGCTGGGCCTGCCGTTGGAGCCATCGTCCGATGTCGTCGCCGTCCATGAGCACGCCGGGTGCGATGTCGGGCAGGTGGCCGTCGGCGTCGACCAAGTCGGCGAGGACGCGGTAGTGGCGCTGCCAGTCCAGCGGCCACGGGCAGTTCCAGTCCTCATCGACCGCCGCTAGTTGCTTGGCGCGCTCCTCCGCCCGCTTCGGGTCCTTGCCCAGGCCGCCTTTCCGCCGGAGGTTGGCGATGTGCTGCCCGATGGGCACCAGGCCCTCGGCTTCGCTCTCGCCCCAGAGGGCGTCCTGGCGGGGGGCGAGGTGGCCGGTGGCCTGCCGGTAGGACCGGAGTGCGGCGAGCTTGGTCTCCCAGGCTTCCTCTCCGGGCTCCCAGACCATCCCGGCCTCCGGCGCGTCCAGCAGGGTCTTGCGCCGCTCCTCCAGCTCCCCGGCCCGCAGCGCCTTCCTCTGCTGGTGGACCCAGCGCCCAAGCGGAAAATCCTTCGTGACCCCTACTTCCACCTCAACGCCGTAGGGCACGGCGTAGAGGCCGGTGATCTCGTTCTCCTTCCGCCAGCGGATGAGGGCTTGGTAGCCCTCCAGCCACACCAGGGATTCGGGCCGGTAGACGCGGGTGCGCAGGAACGCGGCGATCGTGGCGGCGTCGCGCGGGCTGGAGAAGTGGAGCAGGGCCGACTCGGCAGCGGCGCCGGTGCCGTCCTGCTCCTGGTCCTCGCCGTCGCTCTCGCCGCCGGTCCCGACGATCTGCCCGTCCTCATCGCGTTGGATGTGCACCTTGCGCTTCCCGCTGCTCAGGGCGCGGGAGGCGAGCTGTTCGACGAGTCGTTCATCATGACTGCGGAGTCCTTGGAGGATCGCTACGAGGGGGCGGAAGCTGGCGGAGGCGACCATGTCGGTGGGGTCTTCGCCGGGTTCCAGGAAGATCGGCACGATGATCCTGGCGACCTTGGTGGAGCCGTCGCGGTTGAGCCGGAGCGCACGGCCGATGTTCTGGACGATCTCGACCTGGGAGCCGCGGGTGTCGGCGAAGCAGATCGCCTCCACTCCGCGTTCGCCGGTGATGTCGACGCCTTCTCCGAGCACGCGAACGCTGGCGAGGAACGCCCGGTGTACGCGCCGGTTGGTGGCGTCGATTCCGTTGGCGAACTGTCGCAGTACCTCCCGGCGTTCGCTGACGAGGTGGTCGCCGCACAGCCACGCCGACCACACCCGGTCCGGGGGTACGTGGCGGCTGGCTTCCAGCTCGTAGAACTCCGCGTCGATGGACGATTTCGGTAGCCGGTCCGCGGCCGCCAGGTCGTCGTCGGAGGCGTCGTTCACGTACAGCTCGGCTGCCGTCTTTGGCATCTTCTCCGCGAACGCCGCGGCCTCCTCCACCTTCTGGTGGAAGGTCATGACCGTACGGAGGTTGTACGCGGCCGCGTGCTCCAAAAGTGCGGTCTGTAGGAGCGCCAGGCGTCGGCCGCGCTGCGCTTCCTCTGATTCCCCGAGGACGGGGGAGGGGTCGCGGATTTCCAGGACGTCGATCTCGAAGCCGGCGAGGATTTCACGTTCGATGGCCTCCGAGAGCCCGAGCTCTGCCAACCATGGCCCGTAGGTTTCCGAGTCTTGGCCCATTGAAGCGATCTCGAACTCCTGGCCGTCTGCGCCTTTCTGCGGGCGGGGTGCGGCGAGGATGCGTGGGGTGGCGGTGAGGTAGAGCCGGAAGTCGGCGGCGATGCGGGTGTTGTCGTGGAGTGCCGCCCATGGCCTGCCAAGATCGCCTGCCGTTGAGTGGGCTTCGTCGATGATGGCGAGCGCGAAACCGTCCATCTGCTGTCCATACAGCCGCTCCCCGCCCGTCAGAGCGGCCTCCAGCGGCCCACGAACCTTCCCCTGGCCCGTCGGGTCGTCGAAGTCCTCGCGGTCCACGAGAGAGGCGTACGTGGCGAACACGATGACCGGCCCGTGCCCGGCCCATAGGGCGAGCTGGATCGGGTTGGTGGTGGTGCGCACCCCCAGCTCGTTCAGCACCGGGTCGTTCTCCAGCGAGCACACGGCGACCATGGGGGAGCGGTGGCCCACGGCCCGCCACGCTTGGGCGGTCTGCACGAGCAGGTCCAGGGTCGGCACGGTCACGAGGATCCGGCCCTCCGGGAAGCACTCCAGCGCACTTGCGGCAGCCATGATCGTTTTTCCCGACCCGGTCGCCGACACGATTGTGCCACGGGCACCCTGAGGGGGTACAGATGATCTTGCAGAGAATCCGACCCATTTACGGAAACTCGACTTCTGGTCGATCTGGTGTTTCTTGAGTGGAATCCTGCTCATCGTCCGTCCTCCTCTCCCGTGTCGTACAGCCAACTGTTCTGAAGCCTTTCCAGCGCGATTTCCTCCTGGCCCTTCTGCGTCCAGATCCCTTCGAGCCAGAGAGGGGTCGTCTCGATCCTCTCGCACAGCACGAAGCAGCCGGGCAGGTCGATCAGAACGAGCTCGCCCGCGAACATGCCGCCGGGTCCGTAGCGGTGCCACAGCCGCTTCAATCGCGCCTGGTGCTCGTGCAGGTACGCGTCGAGCGTCTGCGGGTAGCGCTCCGGCTCCGCCAGGTGCACGGTCCGCAGGGAGATGTCCACGAGTTCCCGGGACGCCTCCTGGTCCCAGTGCTCGGAGTTGGTGCCGGTCACGGCCGTGTAGTGCTGCTCGCAGACGTCCATGACACGCTCGACGAGTTCCGCCGACGGCTCGCTTCCCTCTGTGTCACGGGCCGAAGGCCGGCCCCTGGCCAACGGCAGCAGAACGGGACGATCACCGGTGCGGACGGCCGTTTCCAGGTCTAGGCCGTGGTGGTCCAGGTAGGCCAGGAGGAACAGGGCCAGGGCGTGGCCGGGGTCGCTGGCGTGCTGGATGTAGGGCTTCTCGCTGGTCCAGCCGAACGTGGTCTGGTGGCGCCGCTGGTGTGCGGGTCGGGGAAGACGACGGCTCGGGTGAAGAAGTCGTCCAGGCGGCTGAGGAGTTCCGCATCTGGGTTGTCCGGCTCACGGCCGCGCACGGTGGTGGTGGCGTTCTCCCAGATGGTGGTGAGGTACCGCCGGCGGGCGCCCTCCTGCTGCCGGAGCTCGCTGGACGGACTCTCCTCGACCACCTCCACCACGCGGTACATGCCCTGGTCCCCGTACAGACCGTCCGGCTTCTCCAACGCCTTGCGGGCCTTGGCGACGGCCTCCTCGACCGACCGCCCGCAGGCGTAGTTCGTCACCACCGATGCGCCCGGGTGCTCCGGATCGGCGCGCTGCGCCACGATCCGATAGCGGATCAGCTCCGGGTCCGTCCCTGAAGTAACCTCACGATGGATTTCGTTCCGCGCTTCAAAGCGCTTTTCGAAGCCTGACGGATTCAAAGAGCCCTCGCTTCCCGCGCCCCGCCCGGGTGGTTGGGGGGTGTCCCGTGTTTCCGCCAACGGTACATGCTGCATCAACCTGAGGCGCGCGCTACACTAGAACCCGACACGAACGAGCGACCCCCTCCCTGGTAGCCAGCCCGGCCCGAGACAGTGGGCCCCAGATTCTGGAGGCGCAGCCGGAAGGACCGTCAGGCGGGGGAGCGCAGCGGACCCGCCCCCGGGCGTGCGGAGCACGCCCCAACTCCCGCACTAAAGGCCTCACTAGCCGCACGTGACACCCCGTCAAGCGGGCGACCGCGCATCGCGCGCCGCGCCGGGCGCCGCAGCGGCCGGTCCCACCGGATCCTGAAGCGCAGCGAAGGGATCCGCCCACGCATCGCGTGGGCAGCGGGAGCGCAGCGACCGCCTCCCCTGCACATCGCGCAGCGATGTGACCCAACTCGATTGCGCAGCAATCGAGTTGCTGCGATGGGCGCAGCCCATCGCCAGCGCTTCCGCGGAGCGGAAGCGCAACACCCGTGCGCAGCACGGGTGTTCGCTTGCACATCGCGCAGCGATGTGGTACCCGCTCCGCGGG